>CAVUNN010000009.1:0-1498139 GCA_963742895.1 Terriglobia bacterium | reverse complement strand
GGCGCCCAAGATCCATTCGGACACGAGCCCATCGCCTCCTCCAAGACTCTTCAAATCGGCGGCGCCCAGATCCAGGTCGATTTCGCTCAGGGGAAGTTCGACCTGCCCAACTCCGCCCTTCTGCAATGGGTCGATAAGGCGGCTCGGGCTGTTACCGCCTACTACGGACACTTCCCCGTATCGCGAGCCCGCATACTGATCGTCCCTACCAATGGACAAGGCATCCACGGGACCACATGGGGAGACATGCACGGATTCCCGGGCTTCACTCGCATGCGCGTTGGCGCGCACGTCACGCAGTCCGATCTCTCGGACGACTGGACCATGACCCATGAGTTGACGCACATGGCATTCCCCAGCTTGCCCGACGATCAGCACTGGATGGAAGAAGGCCTGGCCACCTACGTCGAGCCAAATGCCCGCGCCCAGATAGGAGACCTCACTGCGCGGCAGGTTTGGGAGGGCGTTGTCGACGGCATGCCCAAAGGCGAGCCTCAATCGGGCGATCAGGGATTGGATCGCACCCACACCTGGGGACGAACCTATTGGGGCGGAGCGCTATTCTGCCTCGTGGCCGATGTGACCATTCGAAAACAAACCGGCAATCGCAAGGGACTGCAGGACGCGTTGCGCGCTATCGTGAATGCCGGCGGCACTATCGATCACGATTGGCCTCTCTCGCGCGCTCTGGAGGTCGGCGACCGCGCCACTGGAACCACTGCGCTGACGGATCAGTACAAGAAGTGGAGCGATGCTCCCGTCCAGGTGGATTTGCCGGCATTGTGGAAAGAGCTGGGCATCATTCCCGGTCCAGATGGAGTCACCTTCGACAACGCTGCTCCGCTGGCGGCGGTCCGAGAAGCGATCACCTCGCCAAAATAGATCTGAGAATTCTTTGCTGGCTGTCGAAATCGGCCATCCCCCATCCGTCACTGTGGTGAGCGGACATAATCGCCGCAAAAACCAAAACGGAGGTTCCCAATGCAATACATGCTGCTGATCCACGTGAACGAGGCTGGCTGGCCAACAATGTCGAAGGCCGAACAGGAACAGGGAATGGCTGCTTATGCCGCCTACACCGAGGCACTGAAGAAGGCGGGGGTGCTGGTGAACAGCAATCGTCTGCAGCCGAGTTCCACGGCGACGATCGTGCGCAGCTCCAATGGCAAGCCGCAGGTGCTCGATGGTCCTTTCGCCGACTCGAAAGAACAGTTGGGCGGGTACTATCTCATCGACGTTGCTGACCTCGATGCCGCCAAGTCGTGGGCTGCACGTTGCCCAGCCACAGGTCATGGAGCGGTCGAAGTACGCGCGGTCTGGGCGTAGCGCTTTGCGTTGTCGTCGAACGTGCTTTTGGGCAAGGAGAAGCGATGTTTAAGAACGACGAATTCTCTCGCCGTCGATTTCTCACGGCTGCGCTTTCCACGGCGGCGCTCGCGACTCTACCGGGTCATTCCATGGCAGATATCAATAAGACGAATGTAAAAGGAGATCAGATGTCGACAGCTTTGACGCCGTACCTGTTGTTCGAGGGGAAGTGTAAGCAGGCGATGGAGTTTTACGAATCCTGTTTCGGCGGGGAACTCACCGTAACGAAAGTTAAGGATTCTCCGGCAAAAGATTTCATGCCGGCAGTTCAACAGGAGAAAGTAGTTAACGCGCGACTCAGAAGCGGCAGTGTGGAGATTTCGGCGTCAGACTGGCTGAGACCAGATCAAACTCCAATTCGCGGTAATACGGTCTGTCTATACCTGAGTGGAGGTACGCTTCCGCAATTAAAAACATTGTTCGGGAAACTCTCCGAAGGAGCAGAAGTTACCGACCCTTTGAAAGAGATGTTTTTCGGCACGTATGGTGCGCTCAACGACAAATTCGGTGTGCGCTGGATGTTTCAGGCGAACGCGAAAGCATAGAGAGACAAACAACAAATCTCACGGAGATTTCGAATGAAATACATGCTGATGGACTACGTGCACGAAGGTGGCTGGCCGCAGTTAACCAGGTCCGAACAGGAGCACTGGCTCGGCGCCTATCGCGCCTTTATGGAAGCGATGCAGGAGGCGGGCGTGCTAAAGAGCAGCGGCGGCCTGCACCCTACTTCGTCGGCGACTACCGTGCGGGTCAGAAATGAGAAGACCCAGGTGCTCGATGGCCCATACACCGATAGCAAAGAGCAGCTGGGCGGCTTTCACATCATCGAAGTCGCCGATCTCGATGCGGCAATCTCGTGGGCTGCGCGTTCCCCCACCGCGTTGCACGGCGTCGTCGAAGTGCGCCCACTCATGGACGGCACGATGCTGACCAGGGACATGAGTCAGTTCATGAATCCCAAGTGAGTGCCGTGAAACAACAGCGAGATGATGAGGAGCCACTTCGCGGTCGCACCAACCGCATGACCAGGCACAGATCACGGCAGATGCGGTCGCGCGCCGCAGTTACGGCAAACTCGTCGCCTATCTCGCGGCGTGGGCACGCGACGTTGCAGCAGCCGAGGACGCGCTCTCTGAGGCATTCGCGGCGGCGCTGGCCGACTGGCCTGAGAAGGGCTGTCCTGCGAATCCCGAAGCATGGCTGCTGACGGTTGCTCGCCGAAAAATGATCGACTCCGTCCGTGGCCGTCAACGGCACGAGATTGCTACCGAGGAGTTGAAGGTGATGGCCGAGGGACTCGAAGCCGCGGCCGGCGAGGCAGAAATCCCTGACCGGCGCTTGGCGCTGATGTTCGCCTGCGCACATCCAGCGATTGATGCCGGCATTCGTGCGCCGCTAATTTTACAAGTCGTGCTCGGATTCGACGCAGCGAGGATTGGCTCAGCGTTCCTCATGGCTCCCGCAACCATGGGACAGCGTCTGGTCCGTGCAAAAAGCAAAATTCGCCAGGCCGGGATTCCGTTTCGTGTTCCCGAGCGTGAAGAGTTGCCCGCTCGATTGGATACGGTTCTCGACGCCATCTATGCCGCATTCGCCGAAGGTTGGACCGATGCTGCAGGAACCGATGTCGCGCGCCGCGATCTCGCCGAAGAAGCATTGTTCCTCGGCCAGCTCGTAACGGATTTGCTCCCGCGTGAACCAGAAGCCTTAGGACTGCTGGCGTTGATGTTGTATGCCGAATCCCGCCGTCCGGCGCGCCGCAATGCGAAAGGCGAATATGTGCCGCTTGCCGATCAGGACCGGGCGTTGTGGGATTCGCAAATGATCTTTGACGCCGAGACGCTCCTACGTCGCGCGAGCGAAATCGCATCCATCGGCCGGTATCCGCTGGAAGCCGCATTGCAATCTGCGCACGTCTATCGCTGTCGCACCGGTAACACCAACTGGGAAGAAGTGGTGCAACTTTACGACGTGCTGCTGGGACTCTCCGCATCCCCGGTGATTGCCGTCAATCGCGCGCTGGCGATTGCGGAGTTGAATGGTCCTGAGGTTGCGCTTGAGGAATTGAAGAAAGTTGCTGACGACTCGCGGCTCAGCGAATATCAACCCTACTGGGCCGCTCGCGCCGAACTTCTCGCCCGAACTGGCGCGCACCGCGAAGCCCGCGATGCCTACGAAATGGCGATTGGTCTAGAACGCGACGACGCGGTTCGACGCTTTCTGCGGCAGCGGCAGGCAGCGCTGAAGGCCTGATCCATTCCCGATCAGAATTTTGTTACTTCGGTGAAATTGAAGTCGCGAATCTTCATCGCCGGCACGACCATGTCGAACGACTCTTCGCCGCTCGCGCGGACGGGTTCGCTCATCTCCAGAACATTGTTCAGGAATGTGACCACGCTCTGATTGAAGCGGAAGTTGCGAATGCCGCCGAAGATCTGGCCGCCTTTAACGTGGAATGTGCCGTCGCGGGTCATGCCGGTGAGGATCTTCTCGTAAGGATCGACCTCGCGGATGTACCACAAACGTGTGACGAGGATTCCGTCCTCGGTGCCCTTGACCATTTCGTCGATGGTGCGTTTCTTGCCGTCTGCTCCTCCGGAGATGACGATGTTCATCGGCGCTTCGCCCACTTCGTTGGGGATGGGAAATCCGTGGCCGGTGGGACGGACCGGGCCGAGTTTGTTGGCGAACTCGGACTTGCGCACCTTCTCGGCGGTGCCGCGAGCGTAGACGAGGCTGGTAACCACGCCGTTCTCGACCAGTTTCACCTGCTGCTTGCGTACGCCTTCGCCATCGAACGGCGCACCCGATTGCAGCGGATGGTACACGTCGTCGGTGATCGAAATATTTTCACCGAAGAGCTTTGTGCCGACGCGATTGTTCAGAAACGAGCGCTCGTCGAGGATCGCCTGGCCGCCCCAGTCCCAAAACATGAAGCCAAGCAAATCGAGAACTGCGGCGGGCTCGAGAATCACTGTGTACTTGCCCGGAGGGAGCTCTTTCGGGCCGGCGGACTCTTTGGCTTTCTCAGCTGCCACTTCCGCGAGTTCCACCGGATCGAAGTTACGCGCATCCGGCGAGTTGGCCTTCTGCCATCCGGAAGAGTCGGGCGCAAGCATAGTGATTGAGCATTCCGCCGAGGTTTGCGTGTGATACGCAACCAGCCCACGCGAATTCAGAATCGCATCAACGGATTCGGCTGTCGCGTAAATGCCGGCGGTTGTTAGTTTGCGCTTTTGCGCGACTTGCACGATCTTTTCGACCGCCGTGGCGCGTTCCTGCGGACCGATGCTCGAAGTCTCGAAGTAATTGCGCGCTGGCGCAGGGCCGTTAGGATCGAATGCCGCAGCATCTGCCATCGGCAGCAGATCAGGATCGGCCGCCTGCACTTTAGCAAGATTGGTTGCGGCTTCCACGACGCGCCGGATGCTGTCTTCGTCGAACTTATTCGTCGTCGCGCGTGCGGTGCGGCCATCCAGATTCACGCGCACCGAAAGCGAATAGTTCTCTTCGGAGACGTTTTGCGTGATCCCGTTATTCGCAAATCGAGTGAGCGCGCTTTGACCGCCGCCGATTAGGAGTTCGGTCTCGTCAGCTTTCGAGTGCTTCAGCACCCGCGCAAAGGTTTCTTGAGCTTTGTCTTTCGTTAGCATTCAGTAATCAGCATTCAGCCAGCTTTGTAGGCACTACCCACTTTTATCCCACGAAATCTCGCCGGCGCCGCGCCGTGTCCAGTTCCCATCACTTGTTGCGGCTGGCCTTTACCGCAATTCGGAGTTCCCCACAACGTCCATTGATCGCGCGAGCAGATCGCGTCCATCGAGTTCCAGAACTCCGTCGTGATTCCCGAGTACGAAGGATTCTTCAACATGCGACCAAGTTTGCCGCCTTTGATTTCCCAGCCGATCTCGGTGCCGAACTGAAAGTTGTAGCGCTTGTCGTCGATCGACCACGAGCGATTCGTCTGAAAGAAAATGCCGTGATCGGTCGATGCAATCAGCTGATCGAGTGTCAACGGCTTCGTTCCAGGAAGGATGCTGATGTTGGTCATGCGGATCATTGGAACGCGATTCCAGCCGTCCGCGCGCATCGTTCCGCCTGAGCGTTCGGCGCCAATTGTGTGCGCAGTGTCGCGCGACGTCAGATATCCGGTGAAAAGTCCGTTCGTAATCACGGGCGTGCATTGCGCGGGAACACCTTCATCGTCGTATTTGAATGTGCCAAGTCCAGGACCGTGCGCTTCGGTTGCATCGGCGACGACGTTCACGATATCGCTGCCATATTTCAGCTTGCGCAGCTTCTCGGTTGTGAGGAATGACATGCCGGCGAAATTGGCTTCCATGCCGAGCACGCGATCGAGTTCGATCGGATGACCAATCGATTCGTGTATCTGCAATCCGAGCTGCGATGAGTCGAGAATGATGTCGTAGTTGCCCTGGGGGCATTGATCGGCCTTGTGCAACGCGACTGCCTCTTCGGCGATGCGGCGAGCATTTTCCACGAGCTTCAGTTCTTCGATCAGTTCGTAGCCTTTGTCCTGCCATTGGCCGCCGAAAGAGTTCGGATACGAGCGCTTCATGATTTCATTTCCCGCAGAACGCGAACGCAGCGTAACCCGCACCAACTGTCGTCTTCACCTGGTGAATGTCAGAAGCGTCTGTGTTGTAGAACCACTGCTCGTAGCGGCGGAAATTCAGGTTAGCTTCTGCCAAGGTGATTCCAGCCACTGCGCGCAGCTCGGCGTCGATTTTCAGCAGCAGATCGATATTCTGCTCCACCGAGGTCGTGAACGGATCGATGCGAAACAGACTCGCCCATTCGTCGACGTAGGCTTTTTCGGGCGCAAGTCGCACATCTTCCTGCTTCACACGAGCGGATGAACGAGCGATCTCGAGAGCGCGCCCAGCGGTGATCTCGATGCCTTCGCGCGTCAGATCTTCGGTGGCGGCGAATCCCCAAGCGCCGTTCGCCAGCACACGGATTCCCGCGCCGAGCGACTCGGAATCGGAGACATAGCCGACCTTGCCGTTCTTGGTCGAAAGCGCACGCTGCCGATCGTCGACGATGCGGATTTCGGCGTATTGCACGCCTTGCGCGTGGCAAACATCCAGAGCCCAACCAGCAATTTGCTTCATACTCATCGCAGAACATAATAAGTTGTCTGTTGCTAGTTGTCAGTTGTCAGAAGCGGAAGAAAGTTGTGTCAATTTGACGCTGATCAAAACCATCAATCTGAAACATGGAATGCCGCTGGTTCGCCAGGCGCTCGCGCAGCTTGAACGCGAGATGAGCGTTGCGCGCCAGCAAGGTTGCGTGCTGCTGAAGATTGTCCACGGTTACGGCTCGCACGGGGTTGGCGGCGAGATTCGCATTGCAGTACAGAAAGAGCTGCGTGGGTTGTGCGAATCAGGTGGTTGCGCCGGCGTGATCTTCGGGGAAGACTGGCGCATCTCGAACGAACTGGCTTGGCAGTTGCTGCAGAAGCACAAGTCGCTGAAACAGGATTCGGATCTGGGCCGAGGGAATCGAGGGATCACGATTGTCGTTCTCTAAGCAGATCAGGTGCTTTCGGAGAAGCCGCTGCCGCGCTGGTCGGCGCGTCGAACGCGAACGGTAACATTTTTAAGGTGCTCGATCCTGTAAGGCAAAGAGGGCATCTGTCGCCGATATTCAAATAGCACCTCGAGAACTTCATAGCGAACATTCATTCCAACCTCGCCCGGCTGAAGTAATACAAAATCGCTAGCTCGTGGGAGCGGATAGTTTGAATGAATTCCGATGATCCCGACTCTCTCTCCTGTTTCGATGTCGATGAACTCGATGCAATCGTCAGCCGTTCGTTCGCGATGACGAGCTTCGAAACCGGCGACCGTTGGAACAGGTCTCATAACGCCTGAAGATTTCAGGTGCTCACGTACAATATTTAACTCCAGCCCGTTCTTCGCAAGAAGCTTTGCGGCGAACGTCCCTTGCTCGCGCAGAAGGCCAAGCAGCATGTGCTCGACTCCGATGTGCCGGTCGCGCAGGCGTTCCGCTTCTTCGGCGGAGTAAGCCAGAACTCGCTTGGATTCGTTGCTCAGCGGGAGGTCGACCGAGGTCGGCAGCTTTGGCTGTCCTTGATTTCTCACAGCAGCCTCAGACTCGATTTGCTGGCGAATCGACAACGCCTGTTCTTGGCTGATGAAGTCGAGGAGAAGACTGGCATCCTCGTGTGTCAGCCCCAGCAGAAGATGCTGAGTTTCGATATACGTATCGCCAAGTTGGCTAGCCTCGTAACGCGCGAAGAAGATCACGCGACGTGCGGATTCTGTATATCGTTCGAACATGAATTCAGACCGCAGGAGAGGCTATCACAGGACGACGGATCAGAATGATTTCCGTGGAATTTGTCCAAGAAACTAAAAGGGCGACCTCGCGGCCGCCCTTCGTGAAACGTGAAATGTGAAACGCTTATGTTCCTTCCGACCAGCCTGACAGGTACTCTTCCTGTTCGGGACTGAGGCGATCGATCTTGATGCCCATCGACTCGAGCTTCAGTTTGGCGACGCGCTTGTCGAGATCTTCCGGAACGCGATAGACCTTCTTCTCGAGCTTGTCGTGGTTCTTCACCATGTACTCGACCGACAGAGCCTGATCGGCGAAGCTCATGTCCATCACTGACGGCGGATGGCCTTCAGCGGCGGCCAGGTTGATGAGACGGCCTTCGCCCAGCAGGTTGATCTTGCGTCCGTCCTTCAGCGAGTACTCTTCGACGAAGGTGCGCGTAGTGCGCTTGGAAGAAGACAGCTTCTCCAAAGCTGGAATGTCGATCTCGACGTTGAAGTGGCCGGAGTTCGAGATGATCGCGCCGTCCTTCATCAGTTCGAAGTGTTCCTTCGCGAGCACGCTCTTGTTGCCGGTGACGCTGCAGAAGACATCGCCGATCTTGGCGGCTTCGTGCATCGACATAACGCGGAAGCCGTCCATCACTGCTTCGAGCGCCTTTGTCGGATCGATTTCCGTGACGATGACTTCGGCGCCCTGACCACGAGCGCGGCTGGCCAATCCACGACCGCACCAGCCGTAGCCCGCGACCACGAACTTGCTTCCTGCCAGCAGGAAGTTGGTAGCGCGGATAATGCCGTCGATCGTCGACTGACCTGTTCCGTAGCGATTGTCGAAGAGGTGCTTAGTGTCGGCGTCGTTCACGGCGACGATCGGATATTTCAGCATGCCGTCTTTGGCCATGGCACGCAGTCGAATGACGCCGGTCGTCGTTTCTTCGGTGCCGCCGATGATCCCCTCGATGACGTCGGTGCGCTTAGTTAGCGCGATGCTGACCAGGTCAGCGCCATCATCCATGGTGATGTGCGGCTTGTGGTCAAGCGCCGACATGATGTGCGAGTAGTAGGTGTCGTTGTCCTCGCCCTTGATCGCGAATACGGGGATGTTGTAGTCGCGTACCAGGCAAGCGGCCACGTCGTCCTGCGTAGAAAGCGGGTTGGAGGCGCAGAGTGCGACATCGGCGCCGCCGTCGCGCAGCGTGATCATCAGGTTAGCGGTCTCGGCGGTCACGTGCAGGCAAGCCGAGATGCGAATGTCTTTGAGTGGCTGATTCTTGATGAAGTCCTTGCGGATAATCTGCAGAACCTTCATCGACTGGTTGGCCCACTCGATGCGCTTCTTACCCAGATCCGCTACTTCGAAGTTCTTAACGTCACAGGGAATGTTGGTGGTTGTGCTTGCCATAATCTCCTATTAGATACCAGGCGCCATGCCGAGGAAAATTGCCAGTAAATGGGCGGGCAGGTGACTGACCGCGAAAACGGAACCTATTTGGGGGTTGGGCGCACACAAGGTGCGCCCGTTTCACACCATCTCCCCTCAGGTCCATCCGGACCGGGGGAGCGCTGCAAGGTCGTCAGTTCTTGGCGTGCACGGAAGCTTCCACGCCCGCAGTCGCGCGCAAGGCAGCCGCTTTGTCCGTTGCTTCCCAAGTGAAATCGCGGTCGTTGCGGCCGAAGTGGCCATAAGCGGCCGTCTTTTTGTAGATCGGACGGCGCAGTTTCAACGACTCGATGATGCCCTTGGGGTTCAACTGGAAGTTCGCTCGAATCGCTTCGGCGATCTTCTCATCCGACACCTTGCCGGTTCCGAATGTCTCAACCAGAACGCTGACCGGCTCAGCCACACCAATCGCATAGGCGAGTTGCACTTCGCAGCGGTCGGCTAATCCGGCAGCTACCACGTTCTTGGCAATGTAGCGCGCCATGTACGCGGCGGAGCGGTCAACCTTGGTCGGATCTTTGCCGCTGAATGCGCCACCGCCATGACGGCCCATGCCGCCGTAGGTATCGACGATGATCTTGCGTCCGGTCAGGCCAGTGTCGCCCATGGGGCCACCGATCACGAAACGTCCAGTGGGATTGATGTGGTACTTGGTATCGGCGTCGAGCAACTCGGCGGGAATCGTCGCCTGGATCACGTGCTTCAGAATGTCGGCGCGGAGCTCTTCGTTCGAGACGGTCTCGGCATGCTGCGTCGAAATGACCACGGCATCTACACGGAACGGCTTGCCGTTCTCGTCGTATTCCACGGTTACTTGGGATTTGCCGTCGGGCCGGAGGTAAGGAAGCGTGCCATTCTTGCGAACTTCGGTGAGTCTTAAGGTGAGCTTGTGTGCCAGCGCGATGGGCAACGGCATGAGCTCTGCTGTTTCGTTGGTGGCGTAGCCGAACATCATGCCCTGATCGCCAGCGCCGCCTACATCCACGCCCATGGCGATATCGCCGGACTGCTTGTTGATGGTCGAAATCACGGCGCAGGTGTTGGAGTCGAAACCGTAGAGGGCATTGTCGTAGCCGATGGCGGCAACTACGCCGCGGACCAGGCTCTGGAAATCAACGTATGCCTTGGTGGTAATTTCACCAGCGATGACGACGAGGCCGGTGGCGGTGAGAGTTTCGCAGGCCACACGGCTGTAAGGATCTTGCTCGATACAAGCGTCTAGGATGGCGTCGGAGATCTGATCGGCAATCTTGTCCGGGTGACCTTCGGTCACGGATTCGGACGTAAATAGGTAACGCTTCTTGGAAGACAAAGCTTGCTTCCTCCTGGAATGACTTTGGACGCTACAACAGAGAGGAACTACAGCGTAGGCCGCAAAATCGAATTAAGCGTCTTCCAACTTACCAGAGAACTCGGGCGAACTCAAACAGTTCTTACGCCTGCAACAGCTTACAAGTGAACACGGCTTGCACGTGAGAGCATCGAACAGCAGGTTTTTGCCACGGAAATGCGTGCTGCCGAAGCGAACGGAGCAGTGTCCTTTATTGGTCTTCCGACTGGAATTCAAACTTACTGGGACTGAAGACGATAGTGCGGACTTTGCCGGGACCGCCAATGTCGGGCAGTGTGGCGCCGTTGTAGGTTACTTCGACTCCGCCGGCATTTCCGACAGTGAGTGTGATCCGGCGTGAAGCAGTGACGTGTTTTTCGGAGGCAGCAGGAAGCGTTTCGGAAAAGATAGTCTTTCCGTCGGCAACTGCCTGGACCCAGGATTCTTCGCTGGTATGGATGACTAAGTCTACGGAGGGCTTCTGTACCGGCTCGGTTGCATCGGTTTTCAACGCCGCGGGACTCGCAGTACTTGGAGGTGCGCCCTTGCCGGATGTGCTCTCCACGGGTTTTGGCGGTGTCACTTTCGCGGTTTGAAGCTTCTGGTCCGCGGGAGGCGCTTCAACCGGTGGTGTGCTGATTGCAGCAATTGGTGCGGTTGTTTCGCTGCTCTCTTTCTGTGCCTTGCGATGATTGTGGTAGCTCCAGCCGCCGTATCCGATCGCAACGAGCAGGACGAGTACCACGATTGTCGTCCAGGAGATGGTCCCTTCTTCGTCCAACTGTCGCAGAGGTCTCTCGGGAACATCTGCAATTTGAGGAAGATTATTGATCGGTTCCTCTGGACCGGTGGCAGCCACATAATCGGCCACGGCCTGTTCCTCATCGATGCCGAGGAACTTGGCGTAGGAACGAATGAATCCCTTGTTGAAGATGCCGCCCGGGAGCAGGTCGAATTTCTCGTCTTCAATCGCTTTGAGCATCCGCGTGCTGATTTTGGTGGCAGTCGCGATCTGGTCGAGCGAGATACCGCGCGACTCGCGTTCACGCCGCAGTTTTTCACCAAAACCGGCCAAAAAAGCCTCTTGCGACTGGTAAAGTGGAATGCACCCAGATGATAGGTACTGGGGTTGCGAGTGTCAAACACACAAGTCACTGCATGTTGCTGAAATTTAAGCCATTGGACTGTGACCCAAGGAGTGACATCGGTAACTTACCTGTATTGCTGTGGGACTAGACCGAAAATATAATTCGCCGAATAGCCCGGAACATGGGCCCGGACCCCATTGATGATTCAAAGCGCAGAAGTTCAGAGAAAGCGGCATCTTCACGAGCTCAATATCTTTCACGATGTCGCTAAGGCGCTGACGTCATCCCTGAACCTCGACTCGATTCTGCAAACCATCATGGAAAAGGTAGCCGAGTACTTCAAGCCGGATACCTGGTCCCTGTTGATGGCCGACGATGCGAAGGATGAACTCTACTTCGCGATTGCAGTGGGCGATGCGGCCGATACGCTGAAGGCCGTTCGGTTGAAGATGGGCGAAGGGATTGCCGGCTGGGTCGCACGACATGGGGAACCACTGATCGTGCCGGATGTCTATAACGATCCCCGGTTCGCGAAGCGCATCGACGAGATGACGAAGTGGAAGACGCGCTCGATCATCTGCATGCCGCTGAAATCTCGCCAGCGCGTGTTGGGTGTCATCCAGTTGATCAACGTCGGCATGAGCCAGTTCGAGGAGAACGAAATGTTCTTCCTCCAGGCGCTGTGCGATTACGCCGCGATCGCCATCGAGAATGCGCGCTCCGTCGAAAAGATCCAGGAACTGACGATCACCGACGACTGCACCGGACTCTACAACGCGCGTCATCTTTATAAGACGTTGGAAGCCGAGGTCTACCGTTCGGCGCGTTTCGGATACGAGTTCACGGTGCTGTTCATCGATCTGGACCGGTTCAAGATGGTAAACGACACCTACGGACACCTGATCGGCAGCAAGCTGCTGGCGGAGATCGGGTATGCAGTGAAATCTCACTTGCGCTTGATTGACTATGCGTTTCGCTACGGAGGAGACGAGTTTGTCATCCTGCTGCCGCAGACCAGCAAAGAATCGGCGACGGTGGTAGCGCGACGCTTGCTCGAGTATTTCCGCAAAACGATGTGGCTCAAGGGCGACGGATTGAACCTGAACGTGCGAGCCAGCTTTGGGCTGGCGTCCTACCCTGAAGATGCCAAGAGCGCACACGAGATCATTCGCCAGGCCGACGAGATGATGTACGTGGTGAAGAACTCGACCCGCGACAACATTGGAATCGCGCAGCAGGGATTGCTGAAGTAACCCACTCTCACACGAGCTTCGGTCTGGCTTTCTAGTTGGGGTAGCTGGTAGCTCGGTCATCAGCTACTGACTACCAGCTGCTAGCCACGCGCTTCAGCGATAGAGCTCGGGCCTGCGCGAGATTGCACCCTTGGTGCGTTAGAATCATCCAAGTGACCAGATGACAAGGAGCGAGCCATGAGCTGCGGCAATCCAGTTACGCCCCAACCCGACAATGAACCGGTAACACGCACAGTGTTCTGCGTGAAGTTTCAGCGCGAAATGCCGGGGCTGGATGAACCGCCGTTTGACGGTGAGTTGGGTCAGAAGATCTTCCAAAACGTTTCGCGCGAGGCGTGGAAGATGTGGGCCGAGCACTGCAAGATGATCCTCAATGAATACCGGCTGAACCCTGCGAATAAGTCGGACCAGGAGATCCTGGTCAAGCAGATGGAAGAGTATTTCTTCGGGGAGAACGCCGCGCTGCCTCCGGGATTTGTGCCGCAGAAGACGAAGCAGTAAAGCAGTCTGTCAGTCGATCAGTTTTTCAGTCTCTCAGTTCGGAAGTTCCGCCAAGGGTGGAAGTTTACCTAACGCGCTCCACCGTTTTCCTCCGGACAAACTAATTGACTGAAAGACTGACGGACTGATCGACCGCAGCTAAACCACCTTCAACTCCGCTGAAATCAGGAAGTGCAATCTCGAGTGAGCCGCGCGAAGCGCGTTCTCGACAAACTCGGGCGATGAGCCGCGTGCGAAGATGAATCCCAGGTAGCTTGCGCCCTCGGGCAGGGGAACCAGTTTCTGCTGCAGCTTGGCGGTGATTTCGATCGATTCGATGCCTTCCACTTTTTGCGCGGCTTCTACGTTTTCAACGCCTTCGTAAATGCCCGCAGAGGGGATCGGAATCATCATCACGCCGGAAGCGGCGTCTTCTCGCTCTACTCGACCCACATCTTCACCGAGCGCCTGCCGGATGATTAGCTCTTCCAGTGGCATCCCGGAATCGAAACGCAGCGCCTTTGCGCATAGGCCACCGATTGGTCGCGCCGCTACTTCGAGCCCCCAGGGGCCCTGTTCGTTGAAGCGAAATTCGGCATGAATGGGCCCGTGCTGGAGTCCAAGTGCAGTGATGGCAGACTGCGCACAATCGAGGATCGCCTGCTGATCACGTGCGGGCACTCGCGAAGGCGTGACGTAGATTGTCTCCTCGAAGAACGGACCTTCCAGCGGGTCGGGCTTCTCGAAGAGCGCGAGCGTTTTCAATTCACCGTGCGTGACCAGTCCTTCGAGCGCGAATTCTTGTCCGGGGATATAGCTTTCGACCTGAATCCAATGGGTGGAATTCAGACGGCTGATGCGAATGGCTGCCGCTTCCAGCAGTTTCGTGATGCGATCGAATGCGGCGACAAACTCTTGCTTATCGTTCGCGCGAATGACGCCACGACTTGCTGACAATCCTAGAGGCTTGAGCACGCAAGGGAAGGGAACTTCGCAGGCCGCCATGGCCGGATCGTAATCAGTTGGAAATCGCCGGTACCAGGGCACCGTCAATCCTGAGGCCTTGAAACGTTCGCGTGCAATCCACTTATTGCGGCACGCATCAACCGCGTGCGGTGGATGAAAAGGCAGACCGAGGCGCTCGGCGGCGAAAGCCGCAGTCATCGTCGGTGCATCGCCTATGGCTACAATTCCGTCGACCGGGTAGCGCTTTGCGAAATCCGCAATCTTCTCCGCCGACTCCTGCGGCTCCTCGAAGCGCATCGGAATGGCTCCGTCCTGCCAGGGATCTTCCAAGACGTGACAGCGGTCGGTGGCCAGCGCGATTGAAAGTCCCATGCGCTCGGCGGCCTCTTTGAAGGCGTTTGCCTGGTACCCGGTGGTGTTCGAAAACAGTAAGACGCGCGGCATGAATGACTTCATTGTAAATCCGCATCGCTAATTGGCAGATTCGCTGTCCATCCAGCTCTGCACGTTATAATTCCGCGCAGATTCCCTGGGGAGAAAGAATGCAATCATTGCGGCTTGCGTTAGTTGCATCGCTAACTTTTTCTTTACTGTCGCTTCAAACCGCCACGGCTCAAAGCACGCCTCTCGCCGGATATACCGAGCAATCCTCCACGACCGAGCGCGATTGGGAGCAGAAGTTCCGCAAGATTCCAGCTGCCGAGAATATCCGGCAGAATAATCAGCGCCTTTCGGCACGTCCTCACAACGTTGGGTCGCCTTACGATAAAGATAATGCGGAGTGGATCCTCTCGCAATTCAAGAGCTGGGGGCTGGACGCCCACATCGAGAGCTTCACGGTTCTGTATCCCACGCCGAAGTCGCGCAAGCTGGAACTGCTCGGGCCGAAGCCCTACACAGCGAAGCTGGTGGAACCGCCTGTCCCCGGTGATCCCACCTCGAGCCAGCAGTCCGAACAGCTACCCACGTATAACGCCTATTCGATCGATGGCGACGTGACCGCGCCGCTTATCTACGTGAACTACGGGATCCCCGAAGATTACGAGCAGCTCGATCGCATGGGCATCTCGGTGAAGGGCGCAATCGTGATTGCGCGCTACGGAAATTCTTGGCGCGGCATCAAGCCCAAGGTCGCTGCCGAACACGGGGCGATCGGGTGCATCATCTATTCGGATCCGCGCGATGATGGATATTTTCAGGGGGACGTGTTTCCGCAGGGAGCGTATCGAAATTCGAATGGTGTGCAGCGAGGCAGCGTGATGGATATGCCGGTCTATCCCGGAGATCCCGAAACGCCAGGCGTTGGGTCAACCGCAAATGCGAAGCGTCTTGATCGAAAGGACGTGAAGGTCTTCACAAAAATTCCCGTGCTGCCGATCTCCTATGGAGACGCGCAGCCGTTGCTGGAACAACTCACCGGTCCCGTTGCTCCTGAGAACTGGCGCGGCGCTTTGCCATTTACGTATCACATAGGTCCCGGTCCGGCGAAAGTCCACCTTGCCGTAAGTTTCAACTGGGATCACAAGCCGATCTATGACGTGATCGCGCGGATTCCGGGCTCGACCTATCCCGACGAATGGGTGCTTCGCGGCAATCATCATGATGCCTGGGTGAACGGTTCGCAGGATCCGGTATCGGGCACGTCGCCGCTGATGGAAGAAGCACGTGCCTTGGGCGAGTTGCTGAAACAGGGATGGAAGCCGAAGCGCACGATCATTCTTGCCGCGTGGGATGGCGAGGAGCCCGGTCTGCTCGGGTCGACCGAGTGGGCGGAGACGCACGCCGATGAGCTGCAGCAGCATGCCGTCGCCTACGTCAACTCTGACAGTAACAGCCGTGGCTTTCTGTATGCAGGAGCTTCCCACTCCCTGCAGACATTTCTGAACGACGTAGCGCGCGATGTTCAGGATCCCGAGAAGCAGATGTCCATATGGCAGCGCAGGCGCTCGCGAGATATTACGGAAGCCAAGTCCGATGAAGACAAGAAGAAGGTGCGCGACCGCAAGTACGTGCAGGTTTCGGCGTTGGGTTCAGGTTCCGACTACACCGTGTTCATCGATCATCTGGGTATCGCTTCGGTGAACCTGGGATTCGGCGGCGAAGATGGTGGCGGAATCTATCATTCCATCTACGATGACTTTTACTGGTATACGCATTTCGACGATCCGCAATTTGTTTATGGAGTTGCGCTCTCCCAAACCGCTGGGAGCGCTGTCATGCGGCTTGCCGATGCGGACCTGATCCCTCTCGATTTCATGGCCTTTGCCGAAACTGTGAGACGCTACGCCGACGAGGTTGAGAAATTGGCGGCAGACGAGCGCAACCGGATCATCGAGCAGAATAAAGAATTGGGAGAGGGCGACCAGGTTGCCGCAGCCGACCCGACCAAAACTTATGTTCCGCCGGCACGGGAGGCTGTGCCGCCCTACCTCAATTTTGCGCCGCTGAAGAATGCAGTCGACGCACTCGCCCACAGCTCCGAAAGGTATCAGCATGCTTTCAATCAGGCTGAACAGAATGGCGGCGCTGCGCTGGCGAAGGGATCGCTTACTACCGTGAATGCCAAACTAATCCAATCGGAGCGTGCGTTGACGGCTGAGCAGGGCCTGCCGAACCGTCCGTGGTTCAAACACCAGATCTACGCGCCTGGCTTTTATACCGGCTACGGCGTGAAGACGCTGCCGGGTATCCGCGAGGCCATTGAGCAGAAGAAGTGGCAGGAGGCGGATGCGGAAATCGTGGTGGTCGCGAACACGCTGCAGAACGAAGTGACGGTTATCGATTCAGCTACGGCGGAATTGGAAAAGGTGGGGAAGTAACGCACGCGCGGTTGTAGCTTTCCCGAAGCGTCCGAAAGGCCGAGGTCATAGTGAGCGAAGCGAACTATCTATGTATTCGCAAACCAAAAATACATAGATGATTCGCTTCGCTCACCATGACCTCAAGTTTTTGACGCTTTATTTGGGACTGCAATCCTTCGCGGAATGCCTCAGTACTCGGCCTTTGCGGTTTGCACCGCAATCGGGCCGTTCTCAGTCGAAATCCTCAGGACAGGCGATCCGCTGCCGTACTCCATGCGGCGCTCGCGATTGTCCCAAGTCTTGCGCACCTGATCGCAGACGCTGGCATTGCAACTCATGGGCGCATGTTCGCTGGCCTCGACGAGGAACGCCGATTGGAAACCTTCGGGGACAGCCAGAACGATCGGACCATTCTCGGATCGCGCTTCGACTTGGCCGCCCGTCCACGCATTGCCGCGTACTTTCACCGACACAGGGCCGTTGGTTGCGTTCAGGGTGGCGGAGCCGTTCGTCCCAACTAATTCGATTGGTCCGTTTTCTGCCGTCGCTTTCAATTGCCCGGAGCAGTTGCGCAGGGCGAGTGGACCATTCTCAGCTTCAACATTCAGGATTCCGGAGACGTCCCGCACTTCCACCGGTCCGTTCTTCGCATGCATGTCGAGATTTACATTCTTAGGCGCATGGATCAGCAGAAATGCGGTCCAGCGGTCACTCGCAGGCCCCTCGACGCTGAGCTGATTGCCATTCAGCACCAACTTGATCTGGGCGACGTGCTGTTGAGCAGCGGCGTCATCGTCTCCGGCGGCAGTTTTGCAGGCCAGCACTTCATAGTGGTCGCCATCCCATCCGCTGACTTGAATGCCGCCGTTGTTCGCAGCATTCACGTGAAGCGTGCTGACCGAATTGGCGGGGATGGAGAGCCGTTGTTCAGCCTTGGCGGTCGCCTCGTCCGACCAGTTGGAATTGTTCGAGCGGCAGTTTAGTTCGCTGGCGTGAGCAGTCGAGGTTAAGAGAAGAACTGCGCCTGAAAAAGTCGATAATAGGAGCGGGAGAATTCGATTCCGCATAAACGTGCCTCCGGGCGCATTCTGCGGATTAGACGGGCCACCCATGAAACGTTAGCAGCTCGACGCGAATTCAGGCTTTTCCGACTTGCCAGAGCATGAAGGCGTACTCGAATGCCGTCTCGCGAAGCAAGTCGTACCGACCAGAAGCGCCGCCGTGACCGGCAGCCATATTGGTCTTCAGCAGCAGCGGATTTGAATCCGTCTTCAACGTGCGCAACCGCGCGACATATTTAGCCGGTTCCCAATACATCACCTGGCTGTCGTTGAACGATGTCTTCACCAGCAGTGCTGGATAGGCTTTGGCTTCCAACCGATCGTAGGGCGAGTACGACAGCATGTAATCGTATGCGGCTTTTTCGTTCGGATTGCCCCATTCTTCATATTCAGGGACAGTCAGCGGCAATGAGTCGTCGAGCATGGTATTGATCACATCGAGGAATGGCACGCGCGCGATCACGGCTTTAAAGAGATCGGAACGCATGTTCGCGATTGCGCCCATGAGCAGGCCGCCCGCGCTTGTGCCTGTGGCGATCAGTTCATCCCGCGAAGTGTAGCGCTCGTTCACGAGATGCTCTGCGGCTGCGATGAAGTCGGCGAAAGTATTCTTCTTGTTCATCATGCGTCCCTGGTCGTGCCAGACCTTCCCCAAGTCGCCGCCGCCGCGAATGTGGGCAATCGCAAACACGAAGCCGCGATCGAGCAAGCTCAAGATGTTGGAACTGAAATTCACCGGATAGGTGTAACCGTAAGCTCCGTAGCCGGTGAGCAGCATGGGATGGGAGCCGTCGCGATTGAAATCGTTGCGATACACGAGCGAGATGGGAATGCGAGCGCCATCGGCGGCGACTGCGTAGATGCGCTCGGCACGATATTGCGACTGGTCGTAGCCGGGAACTTCGGTAAGCTTGAGCACCGTCGAACTCCGGTCCTGAAGGTCGTAGTCGTAGACGGAATTGGGCGTGACCATCGACTGATAGGCGTATCGAAATTTGTTGGTTTGCCATTCGCGATTCTGAGCCGGGAACGCGGAGTAGGCGGGTTCGGGAAAACTCATACGATGCCAGGCGCCTGTCTTGAAATCGGTGATGCGGAAGTGCGGCAGTCCATCTTCACGCTCGAGCAGAACATGGAAGTCGGCGAATAGCTCCATTCCCGCGAGCATCACGTCGGGCCGATGGGGGATCAGCTCTCTCCAGTTTTCGCGTCCGGGAGTTTGTACTGGTGTGGTCACCAACCGAAAGTTTCGCCCGGTATCGTTCACGCGAATGAAGAACTCTTCGCCGTGATGATCGACCTGGTATTCCTGGTCCTGCACGCGTGGTGCGATCAGATTCCATTCGCCTTGCGGCAGGTCGGCACGCAAGTAGCGCCATTCCGAAGTAGTGTGGCTGCCGCTTTCCATCAGCAGATACTGGCGGCTGCGCGTCAGCTCAACGCCAACGTTGAAACGCTCGTCCGGATCTTCATAGACGACGACGTCTTCGCTCGGATTGGTCCCCAGAACGTGCCGGTACACGCGATAGTGGCGCTTCGTACCTTCCTCTTCCACTGTGTAGAAGAGAGTTTGATTGTCCGCGGCCCAGGCAAAAGATCCGGTTTTCTCCATACACTCGGGATGAGAGCTCTCCCGTCTGGAGATTCTTGACGTACAGCGTGTACTCACGGAAGCCCGTGTTGTCGGTCGAGTAGGCCAGCAGGTTGCCGTCTTCACTTACGCTCATGCCGCCGAGCGACATGAACTTTTGCCCTTCGGCGAGAGCATTCTGATCGAGGATGATTTCTTCGGACGCGTTTCCGTCGGGGGCATCCTTCGCCGCCCGCTTGCGACAGAAGATCGGGTACTGCTTTCCCGTTTCTGTGCGGGTGTAATAGAAGTAGTCGCCTTCGCGGAAGGGGACACCGATGTCGGTCTCCTTGATATGGCTGACCATCTCCCGATAGAGCTGTTCCTGAAGAGCGCTGGTATGACGCGTCAGTGAGTCGGCATAGGCGTTCTCAGCCTCCAGGTAGCGCGCCACCTCGGGATTTTCTTTATCGCGAAGCCAGAAGTAGTCGTCGATACGAGTTTCGCCGTGCACCACGTCTGTCTTGGGAGTTTTCTGAGCTACCGGCGGCTCAGGGTTGCTGGCTTCCATGGTGAGAGCGGGATCGGTTTGGCTGGTCATCGCCTTAATATTCGAACGGCTTTTGACGTAAAAAGCAAACCCCTGCGGATTTTGAGGCCCAGGCAGATCTCGCGGGAATTGTCCCGGCGGCTCCTCTACTGCGGTTGTGGAAAAATGAAGGAGACCCGATGGGACCGACGCCTGAGTTTTTCAGGTTGGCTTTAGGTTGTGCCGGGTTGAAGAAACCATTCAGCCAGCGAGAAGACCCGGAGAATCCGGCCGCGCGTTAACCTTGACACGCGTCAGCGCGAACGCGCAATCACGTGCGCAAGCGGTCACTTGCCGGTTCCCAGTGGGGGACGACTTCCACCCCAAACGTCGGCTTGTAGCGTGATGGGGAATTTCTCGTGCACTTTCTCCGGCACCGAGCAGTAAGGTAGTGTGCCTTCCCGCAGACGCCTTCCTACCGCGTCAGCCTTGTACTCATCCTTAAATCCGCAGAGAGCATGGCCCATCTCGTGCGTTACGGCGAAGTCGATGAGCTTCGGCAGGGGCATGTCGAATTTCCGAAGCAGTTCCGCACTTCGGCGAGCGTCTCTTTGCGCCAGCATCGATTCATCGATTAATGTGAGCCGGTCTTCGATGCAAGTGTAAGCGGGAGAGGACGAATCCAACCCAAGATCGCTTGCGAGGGGCTGCCAATGATCCGCAGGGATAATTACCCAGGTCCAAGCTCCGAGTTGAGCGGTCGGATAGGTTTGCAGATGCGACTTCAAGATCTCGACGTCAGTCTTGCAATCCGCGAGCGCAAGATTGGATTCACAAAGGAATGTCAGCGTTCCCCAGTTGCCTGCCACATACGTGCTCATCACCGATTTTGGGTGCGCGGAACTAACTGGTGGGCGAGTCAGGGCAACGGTAGAGACGAGCAACAGGATTACGAGCCGTGCTGAAGTACGCGCGTACACCTAAACCTCACACATTGCTGCTTCGTAGCGGTTCCCAAGCCCTAACTGCCGCTCCAAACTTGCTGCAGAAACGTTTTTGACGAGGCTTCTATGCTTCTGGGGTAAGTTGCTGCGGATGATGCCAGCGCTACGAGCCGTTGTCAAATTAAAAAATGAAATCTCCTTCATATGGATCGCATCGTGATCGAATCGTCCGAAGTATAGATACTGAAACGTTTCAGCGTTCCTTTCGGGAATTCATTGGCGGCCGAATACCATGGACTTTCTTGCCGGGAAATGGATTGGTTTGGCTGGTCATCGTTCCAAGAGGGGAGAGATGTTTTCCACAAATAAACGAAGGAGCGGCTCTGGTCTTCGGCGCAAAGAGGTGTCACTCCCGGTTTGTGGACAGCTTTGCCCGGGACAACTCGCGCCGAAGATTTCAATTCCGAGAAGGTTGTCAGTTAGGAGTGGGATAGGAGGGCATTGTGGCAGTTGCTCGAAGGAAAGCAATCGAGAACCGGGAGAAAGTCGGGAAAATAATAGCGAAAAGAGAACAGACCGGACTGATCGTCCATTCGACGGATGGGCGTCTGTTCTTCCTGACAAGCAAAGACGCGCAGCGCACCAGGATTTCGAGCCGAGAGGGTCGCACGCTACAGAGAATCATGACCAAGCAAGAGGGCGGCGGGCGGCAATCGGCCAAGAGTGGGCTGGGTTGTACGAAGACGCTTCGCTGGTTACTGAGCCACAATCCCAAGTCGGTGAATTGGAGAAAAGTAAGCGCCTGGTGGATCAGCAACTGCTGACTTCGTTACAAATCCTCCCCCTTCAGGAAGAAAGTAGTGCATACAGGTGCTCAGAACAGCGCGGCTTTTACGCATCGCTTGAAGCATCCTTGAGTCGGGACTGTGAGAACGAAAATGAGGATAAAACTATTCTTGCTGGCTTGTGTGCTGGTTGTTAGCTCGATCGGGTTGATTGCTCAACAAACGACGCCTCCAGCCAATCCGCCGACCGTTCACGTCAAGGGGCATGGGTGCGTGAAGCCTGGGAATGTGGAAGGTTGCGTGATTGTTAACGACTTCAAAGCCCATCGCAAATACAACGTCTTTTTCCTCGCCGACAAGCCTGCCATGGACACGGGTGTTTCGTTCGAAGGACTTGGCTATAGTCATCTGGATCCACACTGCCAGCAGGGACAAAAGGTGCAGGTGAGCGAATGGAAGCCGCTGGACGGGGAGTGTCCGCAGACGCAAAAGTAGAAGTTAGAAGAGGTTTCTGGACCGACGATTGGACTTGAACCGACCGCTGGTGCTGATGTTTGTTCCCTCCTGCGCAGACGTGAGCTGCGCTTCAAGCAAGCGCAGTGCGGTTTTTCGAAAACGAGAGCCTCTGTAACATGGCCTCAACAGTTCGCGCCTACCCTTATGTAATGCCGGTCTCAGAAGATGTGGCTCGAGAGATGTTCTCTTTGTTTGAGGAGGGGACTCGCGCTGGCCAAAGCTCGATCGAACTGACACCGTTGCCTCTACTTCAGCGCGTAGAAAACATCGGGGACGTGTGCGACCTCGATGAGTTTCGTGGTCAAATTGCGATTTGCCGCTCGGTGATACTGACGGCCCTCAACGTGAGCCACGGTGACTGCATCTTGATTGAGCATCAAGAAGCGTTAGTAATCCGTTTTCTTCTTCCCAGGCCGGGACCTTCTCAGCCGCCAGACTAAATGTAAGATGCTGGGGCATTGGCTTACAGGCTCTCGTTCGGTGTTCCTCGCGGCGCCGCTGGACCTCAATTAATCAGAATTTCAGAATAGACTACAGTACTTCGATGCTAGCTGACTGCTCCCCCAAAAAAGTGTGTACCGCCTCTCACTAAGAGGGCAGCCCCAGTGCCGCCCTCATTTTTTGGCCATGAGAGTCCTACACGACTAACCAAAAATTAACATTGTTCCAATCCGGAGACTCTGTACAATCCGCGCAACTCGAAAGTTTGTCGATAGCTTTTGAAAGTGGAGGCGCTCTGAGTCGTCAGAGTGCCTGTCTGGGGAGTCACTGTCGAACATGCAAAACAATTCTGACGATAATCTTGAAGAGCTTCGAGAGCGACTCCTCATAGCAGACGCGAACTATGAGAATGCGAGTACGGTTGCGGAGCGGGATGCTGCCGATCTCGAATGCAAGTGCCTAAGAGCCGAATTGCATGCTCGACAGCGAGACAATTGCGCAGTAAAGGAAGACGTGAGCGGTTCCGCTCAATCCGCTCTGAAACAATCTCCGAAAAAAAAAGCTCAAGCAGCAGGTGAATAGCGACCGTCGGTGCCATGCTGATCGTTACCTCCGCGGGGCCGGGGCGAAAGATCGGCGCCCAGTGTAGCGGCAGCCCGCGTCCAGTCGGCGGAATGGTAAATGTCACAGTCGGGAACAGCAGGAAGGCCTAACTAGCAGAAATCATGGAGCCGACGATCGGACTTGAACCGATGACCTGTCGATTACGAATCGACTGCTCTACCAACTGAGCTACGTCGGCTTGCTTTCAGGATTTTATCATTTGAGTGCGGATCGGCTGAAGCCAGGGCCTGAAGAACCAGCAGCCGAAGCGTTGAAGAAACTCGAAAACTGAAGAACTGATTACTTTATCTTCTTACTTTATTTTCCAGCTCTTGAGCATGCGCTCGTAGGTCGGGCGCAGTTGTGCGAAATCCTTATCCGGCGAGATGAACACCGCATATAGGAGACTACCGTCGCGCCGGGGCAGAGCAACGAGCCAGTCGTGCTCGCGCTGGCCCTGGATGGGAGAGTTGCCGGTAAGATCGACGGATTTGCCCTGCACTCCATTCACAGTGATGTCGTTGTTGCTGATTGCTTTCAGTCCCGAGTTCGATTGCTGGAGAGAGGCGACTAACTGCTGCACCGCATCATTCAGAGCAGCGGTCTTCTCATCTGTGCCGTTGATGATCACGCCGTACGCGACCGCCTTCTGACTTATGCCTCCTTCGGGAGCGATGGTCACCGCGGAATTCTGATCGCCGTAGACATGCCAATCCAGCGGATAAGAGATGTCATAGGCATTGTGATTCAGGGTCTGGAAAGCGCTGCTGGTCGAAGGGATTGCGCCGCTGATGCCCTCCGGCCCGCCCGCCTGTGCACCGTAGGCGTGCTGCTGAATCTGTTGCGACGTGTATCCCTTGATGCTCATGGCCTGCTGGTGCGCAGTGGTGAATGCGGGACTGTTCTCGATGAAAGGCTTGGGAGGAAATTCCGAGATTTCTTTCTTAATTGCCTGCTCGCGATTGCCGGGATTCGGATGATCGCTGAAGAACTGCGCCGTCTGGGAGCCTCCTTCTTTTTCCAGGTTCTGGAAGAAGGTGGCCAGCTGCATTGGATCGTACCCGGCGTTGTACATGATGCGCGCACCGACTGCATCGGCCTGCGACTCCATATCGCGCGAGTACTTCAGGAAGATCGAGCCTGCGCCGAATTGCAATCCGAGGCGCGCAGCGGTTCCTACAAGCCCGCCGCCGAGTAATGCGCCTAACACTCCGAGCGGAACTTGTGCCGCGGCCTGCTTCGACGCTTGCTGGGTGGAGTGGCGCTCATACACGTGTGACATCTCGTGTGCCATCACCCCGGCCAATTGCGCTTCGTTCTGCGCGGCCTGGATGGTTCCCAGGTTCACGAAAACTGGACCACCGGGCAAGGCGAAGGCATTCACATCCTTCTGCTGGATCACATGGAACTCGTAAGGCCACGTGGGTTGGGGCATGGTGGACTGCAACTTTTGTCCCAGTTGCCGAACGTACTGGCTTACGGGATTCGAGTCGGGCAGCACCGGCATTTGCTTGCGCACTTCGGATGCGTTCTGTTTTCCGACCTCGATGTCCTGCTCGGGCGAAAACATGTTCCAGCCGGTGGGCTGAGGCAGAGGCACAACTGCGACCGCCTGCAATTGCGATACGAGGAGAAGAACGGCCGTGGCGGCAGCGGCGGAACGTCGTACAAGCGAAGCTTTCATCGCAGTTTTAGCCCAGCAGCAATATAGCGTAAGAACTCTGCCTGAAGAGATTGGATGCTGCCGCATCGGTAGAAGAAGCGCAACCTGGGAGACAAGCGGGCCGGCTGTCGACATCCAACCGGCTTATTTATGGTCGTTCGAGTTTGCGCCTAATTCGCGGCGTCCAACCGCACTGCGAGCCGCCTTGGCTGGAGCCGGAGCAGAAAATTCCGGCCCGTACTTTTCCAGTAAGACAGGGACAAGCGCGCCCTCGGCTTCTTTGACAAACTTCAGCTCGCCGGGCGAAGTCATATCGATGCGCACGAAGTCACCGAGCTTGACCTGTCCGGTAGCGACGAGGTTCGCCAGAGGGAAGACGATGTGCCGCTCGATCGCTCTCTTCAGGTGCCGCGCACCATACTTGGCGTCGGTGCCTTCCTCGAGCAGATAGTCTTTGACTGTGGAAGTGCAACTGAAAACGAATTGATTATTTCCGGTCGCCTGCAGAATTCGCTGCTGCACCATACCTAGTTCGATCTCAAGAATCTGCTGGAGATGCTCAGGACGCAATGTCTTGAACACAACGACCTTGTCGATGCGGTTCATGAATTCGGGCGAGAACTTGCGGCGAGCCGCTTCCTGAGCCGTGCGAGTCATCTTGTCGTCGAGGCGATTGTCGGTGAACACCGCTTTCGGACCGAAGCCCATGCCGCCGTCGACCAGTTCCGACATTTCGGAGGCGCCAAGGTTCGACGTCATCACGATGAGGCATTGCGACAGATCGACACGGCGGTTATCGCCCAGGGTGAGGCTGGCTTTGTCCAGGATGCCGAGCAACAACTGCCACAGCGCATCGGAAGCCTTTTCGATTTCGTCGAACAGAACGATCGAGAGCTTCAACTTTTCGGTGTGCCACTGGTTGAGCGCTTCCTGCGTCAGCAGGGGATGAGTCTCGCGATGACCCAGATAGCCGGGAGGCGAACCAATCAGCTTCGCGATTTCATGCGAGTGTTGAAACTCAGCGCAATCAATCTTGATGCAGGCACGAGCATCTCCGAAGAGGGCTTCCGAGACAGCCTCGACTACGCGAGTTTTGCCCGAACCGGTCGGACCCAGAAAAATCAGGTTGCCGACCGGACGGTTTGGCGGATTCAATCCCGCCAGGAACATCTGATAAATCTCAGTAACTTTTTCGATCGCGGCATCCTGGCCGACGATTCTGCGGCGAAGAGCTTTTTCAAACTCGGTTGCGTCACCGCTTCGGCGGGAAGGATCCAGAACAGCGTTTATACCGGTTTTCATATTCCCCACGAACCTGGGAGCGGGCCGATGCCCGCATTAATCATCGTGGGATGGGATCAGCATGTCTGAAAGTTGCTATTACTAAGTAGTCACGTTAGTCCGCGGCCGCTCCGTAATGTCGGGTCTTTCTCCCCCCACGCTTACCACCTTAGATGCACGAAATCCTGAAAAGAGAATGAGAGTCTTGTCGAGGATTTGTCATCTCTTTCTGCCGTCTGTGCCGGACGGCAATCGGCAGGGACCTGAAATGCCTGATGCGCGAACGACACTGTACTTTTGAGTTGCTCTTTCACGGAAAGTTCAACATCCGGGAACTCTGGAAATGCTACGATTTGGCCGAAATCCAGGACAGGTCACAATCCAATGCCCCGTAGCATCCGGTTCCTTCTTCTCGGTAGTGTGTTTGGCGCAGTACTCATTGCTGGAATTCTTGCCGCGGCGACTCGCCGCTCAAGCGCTTCCACCAAATTGGCTTCCACTGCGGGTTCTGCCCCAGTAGCGGCTTCGACCACAACCACGGCCTCGGGCGAAATGGTCGCGCCTCCAGGGACCGTTCTTCATGTCGCCAAGAAAGGCGACACCATGGCGACGCTCGTCCGGTTGTATTTCGCCGACAGTTCGTACATGACGATCTCCGAATTCGAAAACGCCGTCCGTGAGCGTAACGGCGATTTCAAGGGTGCTTTCCTGAAACCAGGAGCAAACCTGATCATCCCGGGTATGGATAACCCCATCCACAGCGAAAACGCTGTCCTGGTTCCCAAAGATTTCGAAGTGAAGGCGGTTTACCTGACGGGGCTGATGGCGGGCAGCGACAAGGGCGTAAACATTGTCCGGGAGTGGAAAAAGGCAGGCGGCAACTCGGTGGTCTTTGACATCAAAGACAGCGACGGAAGTCTCAGCATCGCCTCCGACAATCCGCTGGCTCCAACGGGGCACAAGCCTTACATCCGCAATCTGCCCAAGTACACGCACTGGCTTCACTCACAGAATCTGCATGCCATCGCTCGCATTGCGATCTTCCGCGACGAGTTGCTGGTTACGCATCATCCGGAACTGGCGGTAAAGTCGCGTGCCACGGGCCAGCCCTGGCGTGAAAACGGCAAGCTGGTTTGGACAGATCCCAGCAACCCGGCGGTTCAGGACTACGACATCTCCCTGGCGAAGGCAGCAATTGCCGGCGGAGCCGACGAAGTGCAGTTTGACTACGTCCGTTTCCCCGCGGAAGGCGATCAGAAAGATGCCAGCTTCCACTTCGAGAAGACTCATCCCGACTGGAAGCGTTCCGACGTAATCACAAACTTCCTTTCGCGCGCCTACGAACAGATTCATCCATCCGGCACCCTGCTTTCGCTCGACGTTTTCGGCGTAATGGCGTGGCAGCGGACTGTTGATCTGTCGCACACCGGGCAGGACATCGTAGGTATGGCGAAGTTCTGCGATGTGCTTTCGCCAATGATTTATCCTTCGCATTTCTTTGGGATGGACGGTTACAAGGATCCAGGCGACGCCCCGGAACACTTTATCGGCGAATCAATGGACCGGTTCGTGAAGATCACGACCGGCTCGGGCGTGGTCATCCGTCCGTGGCTGCAGGCGTTCGCATGGCGAACAAAGACCTATTCGCCGGACTATATCCGGACGCAGGTGGCCACCGCCCATGAGCACGGCGGCAACGGCTTCTTGTTCTGGAACGCCCGTAACGACTACAGCAAGCCGTATGTTGCGATGCCAGAAATGGCGAGCAAGCCAGCCAACTACTTCCACGTGGAAAACGCGGCGGTAAAAACGACGCCGAGTTCGAAGCCTGGGGCTGAGGTGAAGCCGGCGGTTCAGAAATCTGCTCCGGAGCCCACCGCAGCTCCTTCCGGGGAATAGTCCGGTTTTAACATTCACGCAAGCGCGGGCCAGTTTGGCTCGCGCTTTTTCTTTTCATCCCAAAATAGAAATTTCCGATCCCAGCCAGCTGCACTCCCGCAGAATCGCCCTTGATTGCGCATCGTATAATGAACAAAGCGCAGTGATTTCTTAGTCATAAGTTGTGTTGTGGACGACCCCTGCGCGGGAGGGCCGGAATGGCGATACAGAAGACAGACAAGATTTGGCACAACGGCAAGTTCATCAAGTGGGAAGACGCGAACATCCACGTGATGTCGCACGTAGTGCACTACGGATCGTCGGTATTTGAAGGAATCCGCTGCTACGAAACCAAGTCTGGTCCTGCCATTTTCCGCGCTTCCGAGCACATGCAGCGGCTCCTCGATTCCGCCAAGATCTACCGCATGGAAATAGATTATTCGCGCGAGCAGCTCGTGCAAGCCATGGTGGACCTGGTTTCGACGAATGGCGTCTGGCCGGGCTATGTGCGCCCGATTGTGTTCCGTGGCTATGGCGAGGCCGGGGTCAATCCGATCCATTGCCCGATTGAGACCTACATTGTTAATTTCCCGTGGGGTAAGTACCTGAGCAAGGGCGGCGACGAAGGTGTGGACGTCTGCGTCTCCTCGTGGACGCGCATCGCCCCGAACACCCTGCCGGCAATGGCGAAGTCAGGCGCGAACTACATGAATTCGCAGCTCATCAAGATGGAAGCGATCGCCAACGGCTACGTCGAGGGGATTGCACTGGACGCGAACGGCCTCATCAGCGAAGGGTCGGGCGAGAACCTGTTCCTGGTGCACAAAGGCAAGCTGCTAACTGCGCCGATCTCTAACTCGGTGCTGCCCGGCATCACGCGCGACTCGACAATCCAGATTGCGCGCGACCTGAAGATCGAAGTGGTCGAGCAGGCGATTCCGCGCGAGATGCTGTACATAGCGGACGAAGTCTTCTTCACTGGAACCGCGGCGGAAGTGACGCCAATCGGTTCGGTCGACAAGATCAAAGTCGGCAACAACGGCAAGCCTGGACCGATCACCAAGGCGATCCAGAAAGAGTTCTTCGGTATCGTCGAAGGCACTTTGCCTGACCGCCACAAGTGGTTCACGGCAGTTCCGGTGGAAGCGAAACAGACGGTCGGCGTGTAGTTTAGATTCGAAGATAGAGATTGCGAGGCGCGGACAGCGATGTCCGCGCTTTTTTCTTGGGCGCGCAAACCGCTCCGGTTACTAAAGGACATATTTCGATACGTGCTGTTGTGGCTACCCGCACCCCATCGTGAATTGCGCCTCACATGGGTCCGTGTTACTTTCAGCCCACATTACGAGTGACTTACGGAATTCAACCATGTCGATGAACATTGATGATCTGCTGCGCATCGCGATGGAGCGCAAAGCGTCCGACCTTCACCTGAAGGTTGGTAACTATCCGCACATTCGCGTGGATGGCGACCTCATCCCGCTGACAGATCAGCCCCGCGTGACCGCCGAGGACATGCTGAACATGGCGTTCAGCATGATGACCAACCGCCAGAAACAGAAGTTCAAGGAAAATGCCGAACTCGATATGGCGTATGGCGTCGCCGGACTGGGCCGCTTCCGTGTGAACGTGTTCCAGCAGCGCGGCAACGTCGGACTGGTGCTCCGCGTCATTCCCACCAAGATCAAGCCGATCGACGAACTGTTCCTGCCGAAGATCGTCGAAAAGATTTGCGATGAAGCTCGCGGGCTATGCCTGGTTACGGGCGTCACAGGTTCCGGTAAATCGACCACGCTGGCGGCGATGATCGATCGCATCAACTCGACGCGCGCCGAACACATCATCACCATCGAAGACCCGATCGAATTCCTGCATCGCGACAAAAAAGGATTCGTCAATCAACGCGAAGTGGAAGTGGATACGCCGTCGTTCGGATCGGCACTGCGCGCCAGCTTACGTCAGGACCCGGACGTGATTCTCGTCGGCGAAATGCGCGACCTGGAAACGATCACAACAGCGTTGCACGCCGCAGAAACCGGACACATGGTGTTCTCCACGCTGCACACCCTGGACGCGGTAGAAACCATTAACCGTATTATCGCGGTGTTCCCGCCGCCGGAGCAGAAGCAGATTCGCTTGCAACTGGCAGCCACGCTCAAGGCCGTTGTCAGCCAACGACTGGTGAAGCGCGCCGACGGAGCAGGCCGCGTGCCCGCGGTCGAAGTCCTGATGTCTACGGCTTATGTTCGCGAATGCCTGATCACGCCCGAGAAAACGCGAAACATTCGCGAAGCGCTGGCCGCCGGTACTTCGCAATACGGCATGCAGACGTTCGATCAATCCCTGTACGACCTTTTCTTCCAGGGACTGATCTCCTACGAAGTCGCACTCGAAAATGCTACCAACCCAGATGATTTCAAGTTGCGCGTGGCCGGTATCTCCAGCGGAACGGATTCGGCACGAGAAGAGATGCAGGCAGCGATGGGCAGCAGCGGCTTCGGGACGAGCGGCGGGGGGAAGTAGCCTCTTTCGAACTTACAGCCCCGCCCGTGCGGCCTAATCTGGCGCAAGGCGGGGTTTTTCCTTTCCATGTCCTTTCTTTCTTCTCCGCTAATGCGCTAACGTAAGCGCATGGCGTTTGGAAAATCCCGACTAAAACTGTTCGAGGAAGCTTCGCTTTACGAATACGCGATCGGCGCACTAGGCCGCCGCATGCGCACTGTCGCTGAACTCAAACGCCTGTTACGCCAGAAGGTAGAGAAGTCGGAACTTGGCGATCTGTTGGTCGAGACCGTGATTGCCCGATTGAAAGAGCAGCGGTATCTCAACGACACGAGCTACGCAACCACCTATTCCTCATTGCGCAAAGAGAACAATCGCTTCGGAAAGCGCCGGGTAATCTCTGACCTGAAGCAGCGCGGAGTGCATGACGACATCATCGATAAGACAGTTGGCGCTGCTTATGCGGACTCGAACGAAGAGCAACTGGCGCGCGCGTTCCTGGCCCGCAAACGCCTGAAGAAGCCTGCATCGCAGAAGGAAACCGCGCGCATTTTCCGCACCATGATTCGCGCCGGATTCGGCACAAGGACGATTATCACCATCCTAAAAAAATGGGACGTGGAAGAGGACGTGCTCGCCGCGCTAGAAACCGAGCCCGAGTAATCGCGTCTTGACTTCGTGAAACATGCGCCTGTATACGAAGCCATCGGTCTTGCTGTCATAAGCTGGGCTTTTATAACCTGGGTAGGTCGGCTTCATGCTGAAAGCTAACGTCGGCAGATTCGTCGCGGCATTCCTAAGTGCAACCTTGTTCTGTGCGGTCGCGTTGGCGCAGGTTCCGCAACCCGCTCTGCCGCAGCCTGCCGCGCCGCAGACGACCCCCACGGCTCCGCCGGGAACTCACCAGCTCACGCCTGAGGATCTCGACGCTTTCTTCGACGGGCTGATTCCATTGCAGCTTCAGCAGGACGACATTGCCGGAGCTGTGGTCCTCATCGTGAAGGACGGCAATGTCCTGTTTGCGCGCGGATACGGCTTTGCGGATGCGGAGCGCAAGAAACCGGTATCGGTGGACGACACGCTGTTTCGCCCGGGCTCGATCTCGAAACTCTTTACCTGGACCGCCGTAATGCAACTGGTGGAGCAGGGAAAGCTGGACCTTGATCGCGATATCAACGATTATCTAGACTTCAAAGTCCCACCAGCATTCGGCGCGCCCATCACGCTCCGCAACCTGATGACGCACACGCCAGGGTTCGAGGAGGCGCTCAAAGATCTTCTGGCGCCGGATGCGAACCATCTAATGCCGTTGCAAACTTATCTGAGCACGCACATGCCGAACCGCATCTTCCCGTCGGGCAGCGTGCCCGCCTATTCGAATTATGGAACGACGCTCGCTGGATATATCGTGCAACGCGTCTCAGGAAAGCCATTCGATCAGTACATCCAGGAAAATATCTTCGCTCCGCTGCGAATGACGCATTCCACGTTTGCGCAGCCGCTGCCAGACGCGCTCAAGCCTATGATGTCAGCTGGATTCAGACTCGAGTCGGAGGGGGCGAAACCATTCGAGCTTGTGCAACCAGTTCCGGCGGGCGCGCTCTCCGCTTCGGCCGGAGATATCGCCCGATTCATGATTGCTCACCTGCAGAATGGGCGCTTCGAAGACAAGCAGATTCTCAAACCAGAAACTGCGCAGCTGATGCACTCGCGGCAGTTCGGGCTCGATCCACAAATGAATGGCATGGCGCTAGGTTTCTACGAGGAGTCGGGTAATGGACATCGCATCATCGGACATGGCGGCGACACCATGTACTTCCACAGCGATCTGCATCTGATTCCCGACGCGAATCTGGGATTCTTTGTCTCCTATAACAGCGAAGGAAGAAACGATATCTCGCCGCGCGGGCCGCTCTGGCAACAATTTCTCGATCGCTATTATCCAGTGCCGCCAGTGGAGATTCCCCACGTTCCGACTGCAGTGCAAGATGCGAAGGCCGCGAGCGGGTCCTATATCAGCAGCCGGCGCTCGCAAACCAACGTTCTCAGAATCCTTAGCTGGCTTGGAGTGGACCAGGCCAGACCCGGACCGGACGGAACGGTGATCGTCGACTCGCGCAAAGGGTTGAACGGCAAGCCGCGCCGCTGGTACGACACTGGCAGCCAGCTCTATCAAGATCGTGATGGCAAGCGGCACATTGCCTTTCGCGCCGATGGCGCTGGCCGGATGCAGATGCTGACCGATTTTCCCGCGGCGGTGATGCAGCGCGTCCCCTGGTATCAGTCAAAGAAATTCAACTATGCGGTGCTCGGAGCGGTGCTGCTGGTGCTGATTGCAACTTTGTTGTTGTGGCCTGTAGCGGCGCTGGTTCGTGCACACTATTCGGCGTCGTTGCCGCTCTTCGGCGTGACCAGATTTGCGCGCACGGCCACCAGGATCGTCTGCCTGATCGATCTGTTGGTCGTAGCCGCGTGGCTGGGATTTGTGATCTACGGGTCGGAACATCTTTCCGCCTTCAGCAGCGACTCGGATTCCTTCATTCGGATCGTCCAAACTTTTGCCTGGATTGGAATCGCCGGGCTGGTCTTTGTCGTACTTCACGGCGCACACGTATGGTTCACGCGGCAGTATCGCTGGTGGGCGCGAATCACCGAGACGCTGGTGGTACTGGCGTGCCTGGGCTGGGTGTGGCTGATCGTGAGCTGGAACCTACTGCACAAGAACCTGATGTATTGAACCCGCGTTTCGCCGCGCTCTCGGCGTACCTGTGGCAAAGTTTCTCGCCTGCTAAAATGAAGGTTTCATCACCGAGCAATCCTCATGCTGACTGGCTCCGAGATACGCCGCAAGTTCCTCGACTTTTTTATTCAGAATGGACATAAAGAGGTCCATTCTTCTTCGCTCGTTCCTGCGAACGATCCCACACTGCTCTTCACTAACGCCGGAATGAACCAATTCAAGGACGTTTTTCTTGGTCTGGAGAAGCGCGATTACCGGCGTGCAACGTCCTCGCAGAAGTGTGTTCGTGCGGGCGGCAAGCACAATGACCTCGAGAACGTCGGGTTCACCAATCGTCACCATACGTTCTTCGAGATGCTCGGGAACTTTTCGTTCGGCGATTATTTCAAGAAAGACGCCGTCCGCTTCGCATGGGAGCTGATCACTTCGCCACAGTGGTTTGGTATCCCGAAGGACAAGTTGTTTGTCACGATCTTCAAGGGTGAGGCTGGAGTTCCACGCGACAAGGAAGCCTACGATCTGTGGCACGATGACCAGCACGTCGCCAAGGAGCGCATCTACGAATTCGGACTCAAAGACAATTTCTGGCAGATGGGCGATACCGGCCCGTGCGGTCCGTGCAGTGAGATCCACTACGACATGGGCGCGGTCGCCAGCTCGCTCGGACACACCGATTGCGAGTTCGGTTGCGATTGCGGGCGCTATGTCGAGATATGGAACCTGGTGTTCATGCAGTTCGATCGCGATGCGGGAGGCACGCTGAATCCGCTGCCCAAGCCGTCGATCGATACGGGCGCAGGATTGGAACGCCTGGCGGCCGTGCTGCAAGGCAAGATCTCGAATTACGATACGGACCTGTTTGTGCCGTTGCTGAAGCGCGCGGCGGAGTTGTGCGGAGTCGATTACGAAAGGGAAGCAAAGACGGAGGCGAGCGGGCGCAGCAATGCGGCTTCGTTGCGCGTGATCGCCGATCATGCTCGCGCGGCAACGTTCCTCATCTCTGACGGCGTCGTTCCCGCCAATGACGGGCGCGGCTATGTTCTGCGCAAGATCATTCGTCGCGCGATTCGTCACGGACGCCTGCTCGGGCAGGAGAAACCGTTTCTTTGGCAAATGGTGTTTGCCGTACGCGATCTGATGAAGGATGCGTATCCGGAGCTGGTTGAGAGCACCGAGCGCGTTGCGCATGTGATTGAAATTGAGGAGACGCGTTTTGCACGCACATTGAGCGAAGGACTGAAACGGCTCGACGAAGATTTGTCTCCGCTGGTTACGGCGAAGCAAGAGCATCCCGAGGCTCGCGCTACGTATTCCGGCGAGAAAGCGTTCAAGCTCTACGACACGTTTGGTCTGCCGCTGGACTTCATGGTTGATGCCGCGCGCGATGCAGGCATTGCTTTCGATCAGGCTGGATTTGATCGAGCCATGACAGAGCAGCGTGCGCGCGCACAGGCGTCCTGGAAGGGCGCGGCGAAGCAGGCGGCGAATCCTGCGTATCAGAAGCTTCCGCCGACGGTATTCGAGGGCTATCGTCAGACCGAATCGAGTGGCTGCGAAATCGTCGCACTGATGCGCAACAACCAGGGCGTGCAGGAGCTAAAACGCGGAGAGCAGGGCGAAGTGATCCTCGATCACACGCCGTTTTACGCCGAGGCGGGCGGACAAGTCGGTGATCGCGGGCTGCTGTACGACGACGACCACAACATCGTCGTGGCCGAAGTCGAGGCCACTTATTACCCAGTGCAGGGCGTTCGGTCGCACAAGGTGGTAGCGCGTGAAGACCTGCGGGTCGGAGACAAAGTCGATGCAGTGGTATCGCTCGATATTCGCAATGCTACGATGCGCCATCACACGGCGACACATTTGCTTCATGCCGGATTGCGCGGCGTGCTGGGAAAGCACGTGAAGCAGGCGGGCTCGCTGGTTTCGCAGGGACGGCTGCGCTTCGACTTCTCGCATTTCACCGCCGTCGAAGACGAAGAGCTGCAGGACATCGAGGACATCATTAATAAAGAGGTCCTCGCCAATCAGAAGGTGGACATTATCGAGGATGTGCCGATCGATGTGGCCGTCAACGAATATCACGCGATGGCTCTGTTCGGCGAAAAGTACGGCGACAAGGTCCGCGTGATCAAGATCGGCGACTTTTCTACCGAGCTTTGCGGCGGCACGCATACGCGCGCAACCGGCGAAATCGGATTGATCAAGATTCTCGACGAAGGATCGGTCAGTGCGGGCGTGCGTCGTGTGGAAGCCGTTGCGGGCGAAAGCTCGTTGCGTCATTTCCGTACCGATCATCAACTGGAAGGCGTTGCCCGCAAACTGGTTCGCATGGACGAAGCCGAAGGCTCGCTGGCGACCGCACTGCAAAAAGAGATCGAATCGCGCGAAGACGAGATCAAGCGGCTGCGTAAAGAGCTCGAACACTCACACATGAAGTCGGCGGCGGCGACGACGGCCTCGATCGACGATAAAGTTCGAGTCGTGAACGGCGTGAAGGTGCTGGCGCATCGCGTCGATAACCTCGAGCGGCCGCAGATGCGAACGCTGGTCGACAACCTGCGGCAAAAAATCGGCTCGGGCGTGGTGGTATTGGGCTCGGCGTCGGACGGCAATGTCTCGTTGATTGCCGGAGTTACGAAGGACCTTACGGGTCGTTTGCAAGCCGGCAAAGTAATCGGGCCAATCGCACAAAAAGTCGGCGGCAAGGGCGGAGGCCGCCCGGATCTCGCCGAAGCCGGCGGTAAAGATGCCTCGGCTCTCGATGCAGCGCTCGGGTCGACGTACGAGGTAGTGGAGTCACTGCTCGGGTGAGCTGCCACTCACCTAATCGCGCGTCCATTCGTCCCTTTTTGGGTCAGGTTTCTAGAGGCTTCGCGCTCAAGCCATCTGAAGAAAGCAAAGAGCTTACCCCACTCCACAGAAGTTATCGAATCCGGCCTTACGCTGATCCAAGTCGCAACCTATTCCGAAAAAACGGTGAGCCAACAAAATTAGCCTGAGCCGGAGGGACTTTCGGTTAGACTGCCGTGTCAACTCTGACCAGACTGGAAAAATTCTGTGCCCCGGTCGTGCGGGTTCCATCGCGAGCGGGCCGCGGGGTGTCGCAAAAGCGATTGGGTTAGAGCCGATTAATTCCTCCGTTAGGGTCCAGAGTATGCCTGTCTCGGTGTCAAGGGCTGTCTTTCCGTTGGTCATCATTGCGTCCGTTCTGATTGCCTCCGTTTCGCCCTCGTCGGCACAGAATTCAAGCAGCGCATTGCCTCGAATAACCCGAGCGATCAGCGAAAACAACCTCGTGACCTTGCGGGGGAATGTCCATCCCCTCGCGCGACAGAAGTTCGATCGCGGCGTTGCGCCTCCCGATCTTCCAATGAATCGCATGCTGCTCGTCCTCAAGCGCAGTCCGGAGCAGGAGATTGCGCTGACAAAGTTGCTGGACGACCTGCAGGACAAAGCTTCACCTCAATATCACCACTGGCTGACTCCGGAGCAGTTCGGACAACAGTTCGGGCCGGCGGATTCTGACCTGCGAACGATCATATTGTGGCTGCAATCACATGGTTTGAGCGTCACGCAAGTGAGCAAGGGTCGGACCGTGATCGAGGTTTCCGGAACCGCTGCGCAAGTCCAGCAAGCCCTGCACACTGAAATTCATAAGTATGTTGTCAACGGCGAAGAGCACTGGGCCAACGCCAGCGATCCGCAGATTCCCGCCGCACTGGCACCGGCGGTTGCTGGCGTGTATACGCTCCATAACTTCGTTAAAAAGCCGCAGTCACGAGTAGTGAAGAGCGCGGTCCGTGCACAAGTATCACCGGGGAAGGCTGGCAGGCGACCGCAGATCACATTTTCCGGCCCCCCGGTTATGCATGCCCTTGCGCCTGCGGATGTCGCCAAGATTTACAACCTAGATCCAAGTTACCAGCCGTCGGTTACGCCTCCTTTTAACCCGCGAATCGGAATCGTGGCCAGAAGCAACATCAACGTTGAAGATGTTCAGTCCTTTAATTCCTATTTTCCATTGAACGGGCTGAATGAACCGCCTTCACCATTCGTGATCCTCAATGGTCCGGACCCAGGCGATTTAGGAGGAGACGAAGAAGCAGAAGCCGTGCTTGACGCAACCTGGTCTGGAGCGCTGCTCGCAAATAACGCACCTTCCATTCTCCTGGTGGTCTCCGCCACAACCAACACGACAGATGGAATCGACCTTTCGGAGCTCTACATCGTTGACAACAACTTCGCCGACGTAATGTCCGAAAGTTTCGGGGCCTGCGAGGCAGATGCGACGAGTACACAGGCCATCGGGGCCGCTAATCTCGCTGAGCAAGCTGCTGCTGAAGGGATTACCTTCGTCGCAGCGGCCGGAGATAGCGGCGCGGAAGCATGTGACGATCCAGGTTCCGAACCGACAGCGCAGGGGCCACTGTCAACCGTCCTGCCAGCGGCCACTCCCTACACTGTTGCCGTTGGTGGAACAAAACTCAATGAGAATGGCATTGACAGCCAATATTGGAATACCAGCAATACTCAGTACACGGGAGAGTCAGCCCTATCTTATATCCCCGAGGACGTGTGGAACGACAGTTGTACCAGTGCGCAATGCGGGGCTAGCAATGCCAACATTTATGCCGGGGGAGGAGGCGTCAGCTCTTTCTTCGCGAAGCCGTCATGGCAAAGCGGGATCTCGGGAATACCCGCTGATGGCGCCCGCGATGTCCCGGACGTATCGTTATCGGCCAGTTCGCATGATGCGTACATCCTTTGTGTAGACGGTTCTTGTACTCCCGACGCGCAAGGGTATATCTCGCTGGCCGGCGTGGGGGGTACATCCGCTTCGACGGCAGTGTTCGCAGGAATCATGGGCTTGGTGGATCTGACGATGAGCAGCCGCCAAGGCCAGGCAAATTATGTTCTCTACAAGCTGGCCGCGGCCACGAGCAACGATCTCGCTCAGTGCGATGGTTCCAAAACCTCGGGACTTCCAGCAAGCAACTGTGTCTTTAACGATGTCACCGTGGGGAATAATTCAGTGCCTGGGGAGACAGGATTCGGGAGCAGCGCTGCGCACTATCAAAGCGGAGTTGGGTACGACTTGGCGACGGGTCTGGGCTCGGTAAACATCATGAATTTGTTGAGCCGTTGGAGTTCAGCGACATTCAGTGCGACGTCAACCGTAATTTCCAGTACCAGCCCAATCAGCATCTCCCACGGACAGCCAGTCACTGTCGATGTTCAGGTAACAAGTAATAACGGAACGCCAACCGGAGTTGTCACGTTGCTGGCGAATACTGGTAACTACGAGACCGAAGTGGGGACGTTCCCGCTGGCGTCGGGATCGTGCTCCTGTTCCTCCACCTCGTTGCCAGGAGGCACATACACGCTGACCGCTCGTTATTCTGGAGATGGAACTTTTGCTCCCAGCACTTCTCAACCATCTCAGTCGATAACCGTGAATCCTGAGCCAAGTACTACGACATTCCAAGTGCTCGGCTATCCGAATTTAAACTTCGTGTTTCCGCTGTTTACTAACGGGAGTTACGGAACTTTCGTCTACTTATTGGCTGATGTGGCCGGGCAGTCACAAAACGGAGTGCCCACGGGAAGCGTTCTTTTTTACGACGCGACTTACGCTGTTCCCGGGAACCCGTACATTTTGAATTCGCAAGGGAATACCGCGGCTCCGAATGGCATTTTCGCTTTTCCAGTTGGCACTCACACGATTACCGCCAACTACAGCGGCGATGGCAGTTTTCTCCCGAGTGGAAGTGGGCAACAGTCGTTCACGATCACTCCTGCGTCCACGACCGTGACAGTAAGCGCGATTCCCAGTTCCACGGTGGAGAACTTCACCGCGACGGTAAGCACAAACAGTGGTGGCAATCCTCCCAGCGGTTCTGTCACTTTCGTGGTGAATGGTGTCAGCACGACGGAATCCGTCATCGGAGTTGCGGCTAATATCGATCCGCAGACGGACGCAATTGTTGCCGGCGCGCAGGCGACGGCTATGCTTGGCGATTCGAGCCTTACCGGTGGCGCAACCTACAACGTCACCGCCTCATACAGCGGCGACAGCAATTACACCGCTTCTTCCGGTAGCGCGAGCGGCACGGTCCAACAAGACTTCTCGATCGCTCCCAGCCCCGCGACGCTGAACGTCGCCGCGGGACAATCAGCTTCGACGACGATTGTTATCACCGCGCTCGGAGGTTTTAACGGAACCATTAATTTCACCCCGGCCTCGTGCGCTGGGCTTCCCGTAGGAGCGGCGTGCACCTTCAGTCCAGCCTCGGTGACTGGAAGCACGAATGCGACGCTCACGATTTCGACGACCGGATCCGCTGTGGTTGCAGGTCTCAGGCATCGCAGTTCAGTTCGTGGGTGGAGCTTATTGGGATTCAGTCTTGTCGGTGCCGTGGTAGTTGGAATTCCATCCAAGAGGCGTTGGAAAGGCCTTCTTGCCCTCGTCGCCGTCGCAATTTTGGCAACCAGTTGTGGCGGCGGAGGTGGTTCCAGTTCCGGTCAACACGCCGCGACGCCTACAGGGACGTATACGATCACCGTGACGGCAACGTCCGGGAGCTTAAGCCACGCCACGACGGTCACCTTATCGGTTAGCTAAACACACCCGTTAACTGTCTGGTGGCTGCTAGGAATGGTTTCACGCACCGTACCACAAAACACGGTCCTATGCCTGAACTCCCGGACATCGCCGCCTACCTGAGCGCGTTGCAGACGCGTATTGTCGGCCAGCGGCTTGAGCATGTCCGGCTGGGCAATCCGTTTCTTCTGCGAACCGTAGATCCACCGATTGAAAGCATCGAAGGGCAGACGGTGCGGTCGTTGGCGCGGATCGGCAAACGCATCGGCGCGGAATTCGACAACGGTTTCTGGCTGGTGCTGCACTTGATGATTGCAGGCCGGCTGCACTGGAAAACTGCTGGCGCGAAGCTGAGCGGTCGAAACCAGTTGGCGGCGCTGGACTTTCCGCATGGCTCGCTGGTGCTGACCGAAGCTGGCTCACAACGGCGTGCGTCGCTGCATCTGTTTCGGAATCGAGAGGAAGCGCAATCTCTTGATGCCGGTGGCATGGATATTTTCTCGCTCGATCTGGAAGGATTTCGTGCCGCGATGACGGCGGAGAATCACACGTTGAAACGGGCACTTACCGATCCGCGAATCCTAAGCGGCATTGGTAATGCCTATTCAGACGAGATTCTGCATGCGGCGCAGCTTTCACCGGTTCAGCTTACGCGCAAGCTGACGTCCGAGCAGATGGAAAGATTGTTCATGGCGACACGCGAGACGCTGCAGATGTGGATCGATCGTCTGCAAGCGGAGGCGAAGGATTCGTTTCCTGAAAAGGTGACGGCGTTCCGTAAAGACATGGCGGTACATGGGCGGTTCGGGGAACCTTGTCCGAGATGTGGGAAGCCTGTGCAGCGGATCCGCTATGCCGACAACGAGACGAATTATTGCGCGCAGTGCCAGACGGGAGGGAAGGTGCTGGCGGATCGAAGCTTGTCGCGACTCTTCGGAGCAGACTGGCCACGGACGCTGGATGAGTTGGAGACGCTGAAGCGAAAGTAGCCGACTATTTGACTGCCCCACTCAAGCCAAAAACAGGTTTGAATGGGCCACCTAAGATTAAGCGGGTTTTCTGAAGAGGCTTCGGAGCTGTGCGCGAACCACGGAAATCGGATGGGTAATTAACGTGGTGACTTTTCCCAGGAGAGTATCCGGCTCGCGAAAGACGCCTAGTTGCCGCAACACGGTTCCACGGTCGTAGTAGATTTTCTCGCCGGCAAGGTGGTCGTCGGGATCGAAGGTGTACACGCCGCAAAGCGGCAGCTCTACTTTTTTCCCCGTTGCGGCAAGTCCGCGCCATGCTCCGAGATGCGTGCCGCGAATCATGACTTCGAGGACAATCGTCTCTTCAGAGACGTGACGCCGCAGGATCTCAATTTGCAGGTCGGGCAGGGCCGTCATGAGCTGCGCGTAAAAGCGCCGGACTTCGTCCCGGCCGATGTAGTGTGCGTCCCACGGACTGTCCTGATACTCGGCACTGCGGCCGAAGGTGCCGATCACGCCATCAAGATCGTGCTGATTCTCGAAGCGGACATGTTGCTCGACGAGCGCGATGCGCGCGGCTAGTCTCGACTGTGGAAGAGGAAGAGTTGCCATGTTCACCCCCAAGCTGAACTGGCTCCCGATTGGTTGCTAATTATCTTCCTGTCGGGCGATTGTGTCACGGTGGTCACGACAAAGTCCGTTGATGACTGACTCGCTTGGTAGCACCGCCGGCCTTTGCCTCTGAGTAGTCCGTAGCCTGACGCATTCGCAGCAATAGCTGGTCGTACGGAGTGAGATACGGGTACGGTTTGCTTTTTCCGGTGCTGTCGTCGAAGCGAGCGATATTCCATTCCGCGTCCAGCTTCCTGAGGATTGCCGCATCCCGCCTTGCAATTTCTGCGAAGTCCGGTTTGCCGCGCCATTGCTGCTCCCGCCAGGTCACGTGCGCAAGGTAGTCCGCGGATAAAGAGAACGAGGCGAACTCGGGCGAGTTCCGTTTCACCGAGGGCGCGAGTTTCTTGATCGCGTCGGCGGCCTGGCGATAAGGTTCGGGATCGAGGGGCGGCGACGATATGGACTGCTTCACGTCGTCATCGCTCGCGGAGGGCAGAGGCAGCTTTGGAGTGGTCCAATTCGAAGCGCAGTCTCGGCCCGGAGTGATTTGGTAGAAATTGGCCAACGCTGTGCGCCAACAGTCATTCCACTTTGCGCCATAAAAGCGCTCGACGAATTGCGGAAACGTGAGATGCTGGGCTGCATCGGGTCCGTCACTCAGCGACTTTGCCGCGTAGGCGAATGAATCCCAGAGCGAGTTGGCCAGAAACCGGGTAGGAGTCCAGTTCGCGACGATTACGCCGAGGAATCGTGGATCGTCTTCGGAATAGGCCCTCGCGAAGGCGTCGACATTGGCGAGGGACTGCGCACCAGGGCGCGGTCCCCATTCGCAGGTGATGAGCGCCGGGGCGCCAATCACGCGCAATCCCGCGCTCGCGACTCGCTTTGCGGTCTCGAGGAGCGGCTGCGGCTCGGTGACGTAGTATTGCCAATCCATGACGATCACGCGCTTGTTCAGGTGCCGCAGGATCTCGGGTTCCTTGTGCGCAACGAAATCGCCCCAGACGATCAGCTGTTTACCCAACTCGTTGGCGGCCTTGTCGAGGCCGTTGAGGTAGTCGGCCCAAATCTCCGCGCGCGATTTCTTTTGCAACGCCTTCTGCGATAACTCAGATCCACCCCAATTCACTTCATCGCAACCGGCGTGCAGATATCGCGATGGAAAGGCCTTCACGACTTCGCGATAAAGGTCGCGCATCAGCGCCAGGGAATCGGGATGCACAGGCGAAATACCGACGAATTCCGTAGGCTTGTCGAGAGGAGTGTCCGCGAGGTGCTGATACTTGGAAACGGCGGTGATGTAGCTGGTGTGGCCGAAGGATTCGATTTCGGGGATCAACTGGACGCCGCGTTTCTGGCCGTACTCGGCCAACTCACGAGCATCTGAGGCGGTGAGCGCATGATCGTGGGTGATGAGTTCGGGATGGGATTCGAAATGAAAAGCAGAGCCCTGGTCGTCGGTGAGACGAAATAGGATTGTGTTCAGTTTCCACTCATGGCAGAAATCGATGACGCGACGATAGTACGCGGGACGTTCGGTAAGTCGGGCTGCGTCGATCATGATGCCACGAAGACGGGGGCCACCGGGCACTTGTGTAGAGCCGGCCGATCGCGTGAGAGCGACGGTTGTGGCCATGCTGCTGAGCTTCAGGAAGTCGCGTCGGCGCATGGTGAGATTATGGCAGGCCAGAGTGGACTTTCGCCGATCGGCGCTCCCATCGATCTGAACAATCCCACGCTAGCCAAAGGAAGGCTAGGATGAGGCATCCGTAAGCCAGTCGTGATTCGACAAGTCCTGAAAAATCAAAGGCAGAAGTGGCGTGATGAACGCCGGCGCACCTTGGTCCATGACCTTCGGCGGAACAACTTCCGGTTTTGCCGGTTTTCTCCTGTTTTTTCATGGGTTTCCGCCCATTCACTTCCCAGATTCCCCGCCAGTTGTGCGATTGCTGCCCCTTCCACACCGGACTTATAATCCACTCACTCTGGTTAGTCTCCGTGTGGTCGGGTTGGTTAGTTGCGCACCGTAACCCAGGTCCGTGCGCCAAAAAGAGGTCTGTCAAAAGATGTCTTGTTGGCCACATCCGAATACCCGACCGTCTGCCTCCATTGCGCCACTGATCTTGACAGCGCTCGTCATCACGCTCGCGGCAACCCCGGCGGTTGCGGCCGATACCATCACGGCCGTGTCCGAGAACGGCAGGACTGTCTACGTGAACGACGAGGATTCCGGTCCTAAGCAGGCCGTAGCGCGCGAGATACCAGTGAAGCATTCCTCAGATCTTGTCTATTGGAGCAATACAGAGCACACGTGGAAGCCGGTACCGGCGCCAACGCGCTCGGCGTATAGCGCGGCACGAAACGCGGCGGCGGAAGTTTCGAAATACGTTGCCGCACAACCGATCGTGAACGCCAGTCCGGCGCACAGTAATCCGAACTACCGCGGATTGGCGGTGGGGCGGCAAGTGACCGCGGACGAGATTGACAAAGCGATTACGGAAGCCGCCGAGCGGCACAATGTCGATCCGAACCTGGTGCGCGCGATCATTAAGGTGGAATCGAATTACAACAGCAACGCGGTTTCGCGTACCGGAGCCATGGGACTGATGCAGTTGATGCCCCAGACCGCACGCACGCTGAGCGTGAAGAATCCGTTCGATCCGCGACAGAATGTGGATGCGGGCGTCCGGCATCTGAAGAAGCTGCTTACGAATTACGGAGGCAACGTCCAGCTTTCGCTCGCGGCCTATAACGCGGGTGAAGGCGCAGTGGCGCGTAACAACGGTGTGCCGCCGTTTGCGGAAACACGGAATTACGTCCGGAAAATTACACAGATCTACGGTGGAGGGCTGTTCGCTCCCTCGTATGCACCGATTCGCGTTGAGCGTGATGCTAGTGGGGTCGTGAAGTTTACGAATACGGAATGAAGACCCAGTCGATCAGGGTGGTAACGGATTCTTCGGAGCAATTCAATCCTAAGGCAGCTAGCAGAAGCGCGTCCGGGCGCAATTGGGCTCGCAAAGCTAGTTTGTTCGCACTCATAGCTGTACTCGCAATTCCCGCCTTTGGCGCCAGCGTCCAGCAGAAAAAACAGATTGCGCGAGGACAGTTCGAAAGAGCGGAAGAGCTGCGCGAAGAACTGAACGGCACACCGATCCGCGAGCGCAAGCAGCGTGACTACCAGAAGGTGATGGACGCCTACCGGCGCGTCTACTACCTAGCGCCGACATCGAATCGGGCGGATGCCGCCGTGGTTGCAGTTGCCGAGTTGCTTGCCGAGCAGGGGCGCAACTTTAAGGACGAAAAGTCGCTGCACGATGCGATTGGACAGTACGAGTTCGTGCGCCGTGAATATCCGGGCAGCAAATATCGAGTCGAGGCGCTGTTCACGATCGGGCAGATCTATCGCGAAGATTTGAACGATGACGCTAAGGCGAAGGAGACGTTCGAGGACTTCCTGAAGCATTATCCGAATTCGGAAAACGCTGAAGGCGCGCGACTGGCTCTGAAGGAAATGGATGAGGCTGCGAATCCGAAGGCGGCTGCGAATAAGAAGCAGGTCACAACAGTTGCGAAAAATACAAGGCCCGAGCGCAAGATCGAAGCTGCGACGGTGCAGCCGAAGGCGCCAGCGGCACCGCCATCAGCGCAAGCTTTAACGGCTGAGCAGAAACTTACGGTAGTAGCCGGGGAAGAGCAGGACACTCCGGACGCAAGCGAGCATCGCGCGGGACACCACGTTCTAGTGACGGGAATCCGGCACTGGTCGACGCCTGATTACACACGGATTGCGGTGGATCTGGAAGATAGCGTGGAGTACAGCTCGGAGCGGATCGATCATCCAGATCGCATTTACTTTGACCTGAAAGACAGCCGTTTGGCATCGGTGCTTTTGGGCAAGAGCTTTGAAGTAGGCGACGGCTTCTTGCGCAAGATTCGTGTGGCGCAGTATCGGCCGGATGAGGCGCGCATTGTGCTGGAAGTCGACGACTCGTACGACTATTCAGCGTTCCTGCTGCCGAATCCTTATCGACTGATCATTGATATTCACGGAAGAAAGCCGGCGCAACTGCAGGCGAAGTCGCAGTCGCGGCCGAAGGCGGTTCCAACGGTGTCGATGGCGCAAGACTCGAGCAAGCAAGAGTTGGTGGCCAGCAACAAGACCCCGGCTATCCCTACGACGAGCGTGGTAAAGGCTGAGACACAGGCGAAGGCTGCTCCGGTGACTACGGCGCTCAAACAAGAGCAGACACCTGCGAAATCTGCCGCAAAGACGGTCACCAGCGAAGCTGTTGCCTCGGAGCCGACAGCAGTAAATACTCCGAGAGTAGTCGCGGATGCGCCTGCGCCGCAGTCTCAAGTGAAGAGGGTTGACGCGCAGCCATCCGAACGCGACCGGCAGATTCTTGAGAAAGAAATCGCCCGCAAAGTAACAGCACTGGCCGGAGAGAAGAGTTCCTCGAAGGGGAGCTCTGCGGAGCTTCCGACGCGCATTGTGGTGGATGACAATGACGCACCTGCGCCAGTGAAGAGTTCGACTCCGGCTACCACGCAAAAACGCAACGTAGAGGTTGCCGGCGTAACCACATCGTCACTCAGCGACGCGCTGGCAACGGATTCCTCTTCGTCGAGCACCGGCTCGTCGCGCGCGCACGTGAAGCGGCAGGCGGCAGACAAGCTTGCAATCCGCGAAGCGAAGCCGACGATGGATGGGGATCGTTCGCTGATTCGTGCGTTGGGTTTGAAGATTGGGCGCATCGTAGTGGACGCAGGCCATGGCGGTCATGACACGGGCACGATTGGTCCGAACGGTCTGCGAGAAAAAGACCTGGTGCTCGATGTGGCGCTTCGGCTGGGAAAGCTGCTCGATTCGCGCATGGGCGCCGAGGTGGTTTACACGCGCGACGACGACACGTTTGTCCCCTTGGAGACGCGGACAGCAATCGCCAATCAGCAACAGGCAGACCTGTTCATTTCGATTCACGCCAACTCCAGTCCTGATCCTTCAGCGCGTGGCGTGGAGACCTACTACCTGAACTTCACGTCATCCCGTGATGCGCTGGACGTGGCGGCGCGCGAAAACGCGGTCTCCGAAAAATCGATCCACGAGCTGCAGGACCTGGTGAAGAAAATCGCGCTCAAAGAGAAGATTGAGGAATCGCACGAGTTTGCCGCCGACGTTCAGCAGTCGCTCTACACGGGGCTCGCGACCGGCCGTAACTCGTCTCTGCGCGACCGTGGCGTAAAGAAGGCGCCTTTCATCGTTCTGATTGGCGCGAACATGCCTTCCATCCTGGCGGAGATCTCCTTCATCTCCAATCCGGGCGACGAGCATAAGCTGGAGACCCCCGAGTATCGGCAGAAGATCGCCGAGTCGCTCTATCGCGGCGTTGCCAAGTACGTAGGCGGTCTGAGTGGGGTTAAGGTCGCGGCAAAGATTCCGGATAAAGCTGGGCAATAGCTGCTTGCGAAATGCCCCGACCAAGCCGAAAGAACGCTTGGATGGGCCACCCTCCTGCGGTTTGGAACTTTGGCTTCTCCCCTGTAGTCTAATAAAGAGCTATTTCTCTTCGAATGAAACGCAATCTTCTATGTAGTCTCTTGTTGATCCTGGGGTTTGTAGCTTCAGGTTTTGCGCAGCAATCCAAGTCCGATTTCCTGCCGAAAATTTTTGCCGGATGGGACAGGTCTTCCATTCAAACCAGTACCGATGCCAACCAGGCCGACCCCGTGAACGGCGCGCTGCTGAAGGAATTTGGATTCACCGATCTGAATTCTGCGACATATACCAAAGAAGGTCGCAAGCTTACGGTGAAGGCGGCCCGTTTCGCTGATGCCACCGGCGCCTACGGATCGTTCCTGTTCTACCGCACGCCGGAGGTCGCGCCCGAGACGATTGGCGATGAGGCGTTTTCGAACGGCACGCGCGTCGTGTTCTATCGCGCAAACGTTCTGGTCGACGTGACGCTTGATCGAGTGACCCCCATGTCGGCAGGCGAACTGCGCGAACTGGCTAATGATTTGCCATTGCCTGGGGGAAATGCCCGCAACTTGCCTTCACTGCCGAATTACCTTCCGGCAGAGGGACTGAAGGGCGATAAGAAATATGTGGTCGGGCCAGTGGGACTGTCGAAGATCGACATGCCGCTACCCGCTGAGCTGGTCGACTTCGATGCCGGTGCGGAACTGATGTCCGCGAATTACGCGAGCGAAGAAGGCCTGGCGAAGCTGACGCTGATTTCTTATCCCACACCTGCGATTGCAGGGGCACAACTCAGGAAGATCGATGCGGCCAATCCAAGTTCCTCGGATGGCAGAGCTGCGTACTACACGAAGCGAACCGGTCCACTCATCGCCATCGTAAGCGGTACAGTTTCTCCGTCGGAAGCAAGATCGTTGCTTGCTTCAGTGAACTACGAAGCGGACGTTACCTGGAACCAGGCGACACATCTCACGCGGAGCAACAATCTTGGAAGCCTGCTGGTGAATGTCGTTCTTCTGTTGAGCGGCTTGTTGGCGATCTCGCTTGCTGCAGGTGTTGCGTTCGGAGGAGTTCGAATTTTGCTGAAAAAATTCTTCCCGGACCGGGTTTTCGACCGCACGCAGGATGTCGAAATTATTCGGTTAAACCTCCGCAAGTAGCAACTTGGTGTCGATTTTGGGCAAAATCCAAAACGGGATTTTTGTCCTTATTTTTGACTCTAAGCGCCTGAAAACTGACAGTTTATGTCAATTATGGGGCGATCGGGGCGCATGTCGAAGCTCGAATCTTTTTCGGCAATCTAAATGCAAGTTGTTGAAAACAAAGACATTTAATGCAGAGAATTTTCTTGACACCCCTTCCATGGGGTCAATAACATTTCCGCATCAAGTTCTGATTGTCGGTTCGTCGCCGCTAATTGGAACTATTCTCCCTTGAGAAAAGGCCGCCTGAGTTGCCGGGCGGCCTTTTCCTTTCTACTCACAACTTCTTTTAAGGCGATGCCGGGAGGTTTGCCGGATTGCAAAGACCAGCGACGGGTTGTGCCGGCGGCACAGGAATGTTGCTCACCGTCGCGTTGCTGAAGTCGAAGAATTCCGACATATCCATTTGCGCCGCGTCGCGTTGAGTGAGATTGGGAAGACCGAATCGAGTTTCAATCAGCTTCAAGATCGCCGTGTAGTCAGCTACGGTGTGCGAGACGTAGTGCCTCTTGCTGAACGGTGATATCACCATCAACGGCAAGCGGAAACCAGTCTGATTGAAATTAGCCGGCGGCTGGATGATGGAATCATCCGGGATGAGATCCAATGGCTTGATGCCGTCGGGCTGTACTGCCGCTTGCGGTGGCACATGGTCGTAGAATCCACCGCCCTCGTCGTAGCTCAGAATGAAAACGGAACTCGGCCACGACGAACTGCTCATCAATCCATTGATGAGGTTGGAAACGTAGAGAGCACCTTTTTGAATATCGTTGCCGCCTTCGCCAGTCGTCGTCTGTCCACCGGGATGTTCGTCGCGGCCAGAGGCGAGCCCGGCCTGAATGAATGAAACCTGGGGCAAAGTGTTGTTCGCGAGATCGGTGAAGTACTGGCTGACTGGGACAATGTTCGCTGAGTGCTGCGCGGCGAAATTAGGCCAGAACTGTCCCAGGTCAGTCAGGGGCTGACCGTTGGGCAGAGTATCCGTGTAGTAGATCTTCCAGGAGACACCCGCAGATTGCATCTCGCTGAAAATCGTGTCCGGAATCTGCGGCTCGCAGCAGGGGTACGTATCGGTGGGTGCGTGTGCATGTCCGGCAGAGGTTGCGGCGATCAGGTAAATACGATTCGGGATGCTTTCAGTGGGAACGGGAGAGAACCAGCGATCGGAAGTCGCGTACTGAGAAGCGAGGAAGTAGTAGTACGGCAGCTCGTCCTGAGTGTAGTAGCCCATAGCACGAACGCCAAGCGTGTCCAGCTCACCGAAGGCGAGGGCGTACCCTCCAGCGATGTGCACGAAGCCATCCAGCAGAATTGTGCTGGATCCGGGATGATTCTCATTCATGTCGACGTGGCTCTCCATCCAGTCATCACTGAGTTCCTCCAGGCAGGTTGTGGCCAGATGGAACGAATGGATGATGGTGCCGTTGTCGGCTGCGTTCCAGGCGGTAGGGGGTAACCCGTCGATATCCGAAGCAGCGCCCAAATTGTTAGCAGCGCGATATTGACCAAGCTGGCCAAAGTAGTGATCGAAGCTGCGATTCTCCTGAACCATGTAGATGATGTGCTGCACAGATTGCATGGAGCCAGCTTGCCCGCCGCCATTCGTTCGAGTAAGACCCACACAAGAACATAATGCCAACAGCGCTGCCGAGAGCGCGACGGCAGAAAAACGAGTCCTCATGACGAACCCTCGTCCTTAGATTCCTAATTTGTAGCTGTCTTAAGCTGCATGTGGGATGAAGCCGGTGCACGAAGCTGTTGTCGAGTTGAACGCCAAAATCGAAGAGCTTGCGAGAGACCTGACGGCCAGCGGAAGAGAAGCTAGCCGCAGATCAACACCGATGAACGCATGATCCGGAGCAGGTGAGAACAATACCAGTCGGAGTCTGCGCCTGTCGTGGGCTACGAGGCGCTGGCAGCGGCGCTGCGCTCGGCATCGGCCACGCTGCGATAAATCTCGAACAGAGTTTCGACTTTCGTCATGCTCATCAACGATTGCACCTGTTCGGAGGGAGCAATGAGGATGAGCTTGCGCCCGTGTCGCTTGTAGGAGACGAAGAACTTCACCAGCGACCCGAGGCCAGCCGAGTCAACATAGGGAACGCCGTTGAGATCAACCAGAGTAAGAGTCGCGGTCTGCTGCTGCATGGTGTCCTGAAATCCGAAGAGCGTGTTGAGGACCAGAGGGCCGGTGAGCTTTACGATCGATTCACCTGCATGGGAACCGGAAATTGATTCGACAACCAGCTTGTCGGAAGGGGGCATGCGGGGATTGTAAGAAACCAATGTTAATACTTTGTGAATGTGCTCGAGTGCGCTGTCCTTATTGGCTCTCCGCCAGTAATTGGGCGAGGTATTGTTTCCAGACCGCCGCTTGCGTATGTGTTCCATGGCCGCGGGTTTCGTCGGTGATCGGGAGCAGAACGAATTGTCCTTTCTTCACCCGCTTGATCTCCCTCTGGGCGATACCGAGTTCGGGCGGATTGATCTGATCGTCCGCGGAGTTCACGAACATTACCGGGACGGTGATTTCTTCGAGCTTCGCTGAGGGATCGTAGTTGCGGGAAGAGTCGACCGCATAGAGAAGATCGTTGGCATCGGTGGTGCGCATGCGCGAAGCGATGAAGTCGTCGAGATCCGCATCGGCCTGATCACGAGTCGGATAGTGCTTCTGCATCTGCAGCGGTGAGCTGCCCATAATGAGGAGTATGTTGAGCGCGCCTTCCAGTCCGTGCGGTTGCTGCTTGTACTCACCGTTGTTCCAGTCGGGACTCTGGCGGATGGAGTCCATGATCATCTTGCGAAACATGCGATTGCGTCCGGCGATCTGGACAGGCAGGCAAGCGAGCGGCATGGCGGCGTCCGTGAAATCCGGATGCGTTTCGAGCCAGATCCAGGAATGCATGCAGCCCATCGATGTACCCATCAGCAGGCGAAGGTGATTGACCTTCAGACCTTCAGTCAGGAGCAGATATTGCGCCTGCACCATGTCGTCGTATTCGTAGTGCGGGAAACGTGCGTGGAGTCCATCGCTGGGCTTGCTTGATTGCCCGTGGCCGATGGCGTCCGGCAAAATGATGAAGTAGCGGCTGGAATCGAGCAGTTGACCGGGGCCGAAAAGCACGCCAGCAAAGCGATCGTTGACGAACTGATGTCCCGAGCCTCCGGTGCCGTGCAGAACCATGACGGCATTCGTCACGCGGCCCTTCGCGTCGCGCACTGGTGTTCCGTACGTCGAGTAGTGCAGCTTGAGTTCGGGCAGCGAGCCGCCAGATTTGAACTGGAAGTTATGAACGATGAAATCGCCTTCCGCAGGCTTGCGGACTTCTTGCGCGATGAGAGTGGGGATGAGGGCGATCGATAAAAAGAGCGAGAAGACGAGCTTCATGGGCCAAGAGAGTACTGCGGCGAGTGATACACGTGCAAATCAGTTAATTGATAGAGGAGTGTCGCAGCAGGGAAGATGAGTGGTGGGAGGGTTGGGGAACACAGGAGCACTTGTCACAGATGTGACGCGAGGCGACTAGCCCTTCTTCAGCTCAGTCAAAACGAGGCGAGCGACTTCTTTGAGTGTCTCGAATACGCCGGTGCCTTGGAACGCCACGGCTTCGAAGACCGGTTCCTCTTTGCGAATCAACTCGCGCTTCAGGTCGTCCAGGCCCATCGCGGAGGGCAGGTCGCGCTTGTTCAACTGCAGAACATAGGGGATCTTGGCGAGATCGTAACCATGCTCTTGCAGGTTCTCCTGGAGGTTATCGAGGGCTTCCATGTTGGCGTCCATCCGCTCTTCCTGGGAATCAGCAACGAAAACCACGCCATCGACACCACGCAGGATGAGCTTGCGGCTGGCATCGTAGAAGACCTGTCCTGGGACGGTATAGAGGTGGAAACGCGTACGGAAGCCACGAACCGTGCCCAAGTCGAGCGGGAGAAAGTCGAAAAACAAGGTTCGGTCAGTTTCGGTGGCCAGCGAGATCATCTTGCCCTTCTGTTTCTCGCCAGTCTTGTCGTAAACGTACTGAAGATTGGTGGTCTTGCCCCCGAGGCCGGGGCCGTAATAGACAATTTTGCAATTAATTTCGCGGGCGGCGAAGTTTATGAAACTCAAGGCCCTGCCTCGTTCTAATCGCAGCGCACCCTAACGGGCGAACTGCAGTTTCTCCTGGGGGAGTGCACTTGTTTTATATCACAGGGTATTAACGTTCGAGCACACATCGTTGTCCAGAAGGACACTAAAGTCATGGTACGGAAGTGTTTGGGGAGAGCGATCAGCCGTCAGTGGGTAGCTAGTAGCCCGAAGGCAGTAGTCAGCGTCTAGACGCGCGGGGGCAGTCCGCCCGCGCCGCTAACGAACGCCTGGTACGGCCTTCCTAACCGCCTACTGGCCGCTTGGTGCCCTTTGGGCGGCCGCAGGTGGAAGCGGACAGTATCGTGGCTTAGATATAACCTGCAATCCGGGGCGCTTCACCCGGACCTCAATCTCGCGACAATTGCCGGCCACGGCTGCCACGGTTGTATAGCCAAGCGTGTACTGGTTTCTTGCGACAGAGGTAACTCGCTGGTAAGCCCCTTCGATGGTGTCCTTGGAAAACGCCGGGAACACCTGTCCCCCGGTTGCCGCCGCGTAGCGGTTGAGGATGTCCCCATATCCCTGCCCAGGAATCCTAATCTTCTCCAACTGGCGGTAGCCGGGGATGGCTCCTCCACCGACGCCAACCCCGTATACGAGGATTTGGTAGGTCTGCAACACCTTCAACACGTCGCGATAACTCGCGGTGCTATCGAGCTCCCGGCCATCGCTGATGACGAAAATAATTTTCCGGCGAAGAGGTCCTCGGCGAGAGAGGTCAAGGGCCGCAGCGAGGATGGCGTCGTTGAGCACGTGCGGTTCTGGCTGGTAGGTGCGCGCGTCCTCGGGCGGAGTGCTGGGATCCATGGGATGGCCGTTCACGCTAGGTCCGGCTGCCATTGGTCCCGCGACGACGGGTACACCACCAGGCCTGCCTATGGCTTCCGCGCGAACTTGCTTCATGACCTGCGCAAAACGGTCGGAAGCGCCGCCGACGAAATCCTGCACCTTCTGAACGCTGCTGCCGTATGTGAACAGACTGACTTCGTCGTACTGGCTAAAGGCTCCCACCAGCGCGGGCAGAGTCTCATTCACCTTGCTGACAACATTGCTGGGCAGACTCAGGTCGAGGACTATTGCCGCGGACAGAGCGAATGGGTCGCTGGTGAAGTAGCGGATCGTTTGCGGCTTACTGTCTTCGTAAATTGAGAAATCTTTTTGCAGGAGTCCTTCGACAAGATGCCCGGACGAGTCCTTTACCGTAACCGGAACGACGACGAAATTCGTATTGACGACATACTTGTAGAGTTCCTCCTGACTGGTATTCGACGCGGGCGGAACACTGCCGGCAGGCACGGTTTTTATCGGAGGCATCGGAGGAGGTGTGGTGGTCTCGGAGCCCTGGGTAGTGCCGTGAGACTGCGTTTCAACCGAGAGATCGCCGAGGTCAGGAGTCTTCGACGGTGCAGGAGGTGGTGCTCCGGGCGAAACTTGTCCCCCTGAAGACGGGTTGTTAGGTGCAGGCGCATCTGGAAGCCGTTGTCCCTGGGACTGGTTGCCGGAGTTTTGTGCGGATCCCTGCAGGGGAAAGCCTAGTAAGAGACCAAAGATGAAAGCAATGACAGCTAGACGCATCCATTCGTTCCAATGGCAATGCTTGAACACGCACGACCCTCCAGTTCCGACCCCGAATTCTTACAGATAAAAGCTGATTTAGAATTACTCTAGTTCAGTCTAGGAACCCTGAAAAGCCATGTTGTTCCGATCCCGTAGTTTTGTCCGAGTCGCAATATTCTCTATTGTGACATTGTTGTCGTTTCACGCGCTTGTTTGGGCACAGCCTCCGCAATCTTCTACGCAGCGGGATCAGGAGCAACCGGCTAACCAGGACCAAAATCTGCCCACGTTCAAGTCGCAGGTGAACGTGGTGAACCTATTCTTCAACGTTAAAGACAAACATGGAGCGCTGGTTCCGAACCTGGCAAAGACCGACTTCCAGGTCCTTGAAGATGGTAAGCCGCAAACCATCAAGTACTTCTCCACGGAATCCGACGAACCGCTCACGCTCGGTATATTGATTGACAGCAGTGCCAGCCAGACTCGCGTTCTTGATATGGAAAAAGAGGTCGGTGCCGATTTTCTTCGCGAGGTACTGAGGCCCAAGGATCTGGCATTCGTGATCAGCTTCGACGTGGAAGTGGACCTCCTGCAGGATTACACCAACGAAAGCCACCAGCTTCATATCGCGCTGGATAAAGCAAAAATAAATGCCGGAACGCCGTGCACCGGGATTCCGGGAATTGGTGGCGGTCCGTTACCGGGATCGTGCTCTCCCAAAGGTACTCTTCTCTATGATGCGGTTTATCTCGCCTCCTATGACAAGCTGGCCAAAGAAGTGGGACGCAAGGCCATGATCCTGCTTACGGACGGAGAGGACCAGGGCTCGAAGGAACGTATCCAGGATGCGGTCGAAGCGGCGCAGAAGTCGGACAGCATTGTCTACGTGCTGCTCATTGCCGACCGGGGCTTCTACGGATTTGGTGGCTACTCCGGTGACCACGAGATGAAAAAGATGACCGCCGATACCGGCGGCCGCGTGATCGAGGTCGGCAACAAAAAGGAAAAGCTGCAGGAAGCTTTCGATGAGATTGCGAAAGAGCTGCGCACGCAATACAACATCGGCTACACCCCTACCAATTCCAAACTGGACGGAAGCTTCCGCAAGGTTGAAATCCATACAAACGAAAAGAACCTGAAGGTGCAGGCGAGGACCGGGTACTACGCCATCCGGCGAGATACCGAAGCAGGAGATTAGCTGGCCGGGCGATCGGGTCTTTCGCGGTCGCCCTCCTTCCTTACATCGATTCCATTTCGTTCAATTGCAGTTCAACGATTCTGTTTGACAAACTAAACTAAACCGTTCAGTATTGATTTCCTTCGACCCTCGTGAGGTGCCGTTTTGATCCAGGTAGAGAACCTAACCAAGACCTTCGGCCAGTTCACCGCTGTAAAGGGAATTTCCTTTGAGGTTCAGCAAGGGGAGATATTTGCGTTCCTGGGTCCGAACGGCGCAGGGAAGACTACCACCATCAAGATGCTGACCACCCTGTTGCGGCCGACTGCCGGCACGATCCTGCTCGACGGCTTGAACCCGCTCATACAACAGAAAGAAGCACGCCAGCGCTTCGGCATCGTGTTCCAGGATCCAAGTCTGGACAATGAGCAGACCGCTTACGAGAACATGGAACTGCACGGCGTTCTCTATCACGTGCCCCGAGCGATTCGTACCCAGCGCATTGAAGAGCTGATGAAGACATTCGAGCTCTGGGAAAAGCGCAAGGACTACGTCAAAACTTTTTCAGGTGGAATGAGACGGCGGCTGGAAATCGCGCGCGGATTCCTGCACACACCCAAAATCCTCTTCCTCGACGAGCCAACATTGGGGCTAGATCCCCAGAGCCGGAATCAACTCTGGGCTCACGTGAAGCGGATCAACGAAGCCGAGAACACAACAGTGTTCCTGACGACTCACTACATGGATGAAGCCGATCGTGTTGCCGACCGCATTGCGATCATCGACCATGGCGCGATCGTGGCGCAGGGAACTTCAGCAGAGCTGAGAACACAAACCGAGACGGATTCCCTTGAAGGAGCGTTCCTGGCTCTCACCGGCACATCGCTTCGCGAAGATGTGGCGGATAGCAAGGATCAGATGCGGCAATTCGCCAGAATGTGGAGGAGATAGCGTGGGCGTCATATACATACTGTGGCTGCGTGAAATCAAGCGGTACGTCCGTTCCCGAGTACAGATAGTAGTATCTCTCGGTCAGCCTGCGCTTTATCTGCTGGCGCTCGGGTTCGGCTTTGGCCCGGTGTTCGCGAAAGCGGGCCGCGGGAGCTACCTGCAGTTCATGGCGCCGGGCGTGATCGGAATGACGGTGCTGTTCAGTTCGGTCTTCTCGGGCATCGCCATGTTGTTCGATCGCCAGTTCGGTTTCCTGAAAGAAACGTTCGTAGCCCCGGTCTCGCGAATGCAGATCATGGTCGGGCGGACCCTCGGTGGCGCGACCGTGGCGATCATCCAGGGATGCCTCATCCTGATTATCTGTCTGATGGCGGGCTTCAGGCCGGCACACTGGACAGCGATCCCGGTCGCGTTTCTATTCGTCATCATGATTGCGATTGTATTCGCCGCGATGGGAACGGCGTTGGGTTCAGTGATCCAGGACATGCAGGGATTCCAACTCGTCATGAACTTCCTTGTCCTGCCGATCTTTTTCCTTTCGGGCGCACTTTATCCGCTTAGCAACTTGCCGCGGGTGCTCACATGGATTACCCACGGCGACCCGTTAGCGTATGGAGTGGACGGATTGCGCGGGGTGCTGATTGGAACCTGGCACTTCAGCTTTGCCACCGATATGTTGCTGCTCAGCATCCTTGCCGTAGCTTTCTTAGGCACCGGTGCCTACCTGTTTTCGAGGATCGAGTTGTAGGCCATGGTCAGACAACGCAGCGAGGAGGCGCATCGTAAGGTCGTGCATGCTGCGATTCGCCTCTTTGCCAAGCAAGGCATCGACGCCACCAGCATGGATTCAATTGCTGGTGCGTCTGGCGTGAGCAAAGCCACGATCTACAAGCATTGGGAAGATAAGGACGCTCTCGCGCTCGAGGCACTTTCGTATCTTCACGGCCTTGATGAAGAATTGCCGGAGTTCGCGTCTGGCGATTTACGAAAGGATCTGATCGACTCGCTGAGCTACGCTCCTTCACACATGCCGGACCTTCGCGAACGAATCATGCCTCACCTGATTGCCTACTCGGCGCGTAATCAGGCTTTCGGACGCGCGTGGCGAGAACGGGTTATTAATCGCAAACGCTCCGCACTGGCTAAAGTGTTCAAGCGCGGGGTCGCTGAAGGGACACTTGAGAAGCATCTGGACGCGGATCTATCGACCGCGTTGCTTTTTGGGCCTGTCCTATATCGATATATCTTTGATACCTACGTGGCAGGGAAGCGTGCGTCTGGTGACCCACCCGCTAGCTTCATAGAGCAGGTGGTCGATGCATTCTTGAAGTCGTTTGGCACGCCAACGCAACGCCACTAGACGATCGAGAGTCTACGGCTTCGGAGCGAAATATCCTTTGCGGGCGCGTACCTGCAGGCCCTTGCGATCCGCGGCAATGATGTCGATGCTGCGGAAATGGCCATCCGCAGTGAAATCGGCTGGCTTGTAGGCGAGCACGTACTGACTACGCAATTCGTCCTGGATTTCCGAAAACGCGTTGGAAACATCCTGTATGCGGAACGGGAAGAAGGCACGTCCGCCGGTCGCTTCCGCCATGCGCTCGAGCACCTTGTCGCCGCGCAGTTTGACTCCACTCACGTTGGTGCTGATGGTGTAGATGATCACTTCGGCGCGCTGCGCCATCTCGATGGCTTCTTCGCGCGTGACGCGGCTCTGGTTGTCCTCACCGTCGCTAAGCAGGATGATGGCTTTGCGAGTGGGTCCAGTCTGCTGCGCCTTCAGCAGCTTGTCGCGGCACGCGAAGTAGACGGCATCGTAGAGCGCCGTCCCTCCACCGGGTCGCAGAGCACGCACGCCCTTGGAGAGGTACTCAGTGTTATCGGTGAAGTCCTGGGTCACTTCCGGCGTAGTGTCGAATCCGATCACAAAGGCTTGATCGAAGTGCGGGCGGATAATTTCGTTCAGGAACTCAATTGCGGAATCCTGCTCGAAGCGGAAACGATCGCGCACCGAATTACTTGCGTCGACCAACAAGCCTACGCGCAGCGGAAGGTTCGTCTCGCTGGCAAAGTTCACGATTTGCACTGGCGGCTTCTTATCGTCGAGCACTTTGAAGTCGGCTTGCTTCAGATCTTTTACGAAGTGTCCGTGTTTGTCCGAAACGGTGAAGACGACATTCACTTCCTGTACGAGCTTGTGGATCGTAGTGACCGCGTCATCGTCCTCTTTGTTGGACGTGCTAGCGGTTGTACCTGGCTTGGTGGTGGCGGAAGCAGGATCAGCTGTTTTCGTTGCGTCCGAGGTTGTCGGGGTGGTGATATTCGCAGTCTGACCTGGAGCCTGCAGCGCGGGTTGGCTTGAGGCCGGTGCAGGTTGCGACGGAGCTGGTTTGGATTGCTGCTGGGCTGGCGGTGCGTTCGCGGGCGCCGGGGCCGAAGGCAGCTGCGCCGCCGGTTTCGAGTTCGCGGGTGTGGGCGCCGAAGGAAGTTGCGCGGCTGTCTGGGCGAGTCCCAATACGCCGACCATGAACAGCAACGGTGAAAACCAAAGAGTTCGCATCCTGATGGATTCAATTATATCCATCTTCGCTCGCCGCGACGTTTCAGCTACTTTCCTCGGCTAGAACATGGCTATCTAAGGTGTGAACGGCGGTTCAAGGCCGGGTGGGACCCTTGAGCAGATCAAGGAAATCGGTCAACTCAGACGGGAGTGGTCCCGAGAAAGCGAGCTGTTTTCCTGTCTTCGGATGGGCAAACTCTAACTCTGCGGCGTGCAGGAAGTTTCGCGGCAATGAGAGCACGGGAGCGTTGGGCGCGGTTGCGCGAGAGGGGCCGGGCTTGAGTTCTGCCGCGGCACCGTACAGAGTGTCCCCCACAACCGTATGCCCGAGCGAGGCCATGTGTACACGAATCTGATGAGTGCGCCCGGTTTCGATCTTGACCTCAACGAGCGAGAATTTTCCGTACGGCGTATCGAATTTCTCGCGCACACGATAGTGAGAGATGGCCTCACGTCCCCCGGAAAGTTTGGTAGTCATGCGAGTGCGACGAATGCGATCGCGGCTGATGGCCGCCGAAATGGTTCCTTTCGCTTCCTTCACCCAGCCCTGCACGAGCGCGAGATAGGTCTTGTGAACGCGACGCGACGAGAATGCTGTTGCCAGCTTGCGATGAGCGACATCGTTTTTCGCAACGATCATGAGCCCACTGGTTTGTCGATCGAGACGGTGAACGATTCCCGGGCGCAGGTCGCCGCCAACTTCCGAGAGCGATTGAAATCGATGGAGCAAAGCATTAACGAGAGTGCCGCGATTGCGGGCGTCCTCGGTGGCGCCGGCTCCCGCGTGCACCATCATGCCCGCTGGCTTGTTGATGACGATGAGATCGTCGTCTTCATACACGATGTCGAGGGGAATTTCTTCGGCGATGGCGCGCAGGGCGGGTGGCTGCACTTCCCCCGTGATTTCGATCTGTTCCGTGCCGCGCAATTTTAGAGACGCCTTAGCCGGTTTGCCGTCAACGAGAACTTTCTTTTCTTCGATGAGCTGCTGAACACGTACGCGGCTGACGTCGGGATTCTGAGTCGCGAGGAATAGATCGAGCCGTTTGCCAGTGTCTTCGCTGGAGGCGGATATGTGTTGGACCGCGGGTTCGTGAGTGCCGGGCATTCCTGCCGATTGTAGCGGAACGAGCCTCAGGGCATGCGCGCGGTGTGATCGCCGCAAGTCTCGAAGACGCGCAACAGGTTGGTCATTCCCAGCAACTCGCGCACGCGCCGGTTGAAGTTAACGAGCGAAACGGTGCATCCGGAAGTGCGCCCGCTTACATAGAGCTTCACGATGGTGCCCAGACCGGAGCTGTCCATCAGCCGGATCTCTGTCAGGTCTAGAGTCAGGGACTTGGTGGTCGGGATCAACGGTTTCACTTCATTGCGCAGCAGATCTGTAACTTCGGCAGTGAGGTCGCCACGGCAGTAGACGGTGACCGCCCCAGGATTCTTCGCGATTCGCAGATGTAAGGTGCGGGTGGGAGCAGGTGAAGAGTCTGACATGTACCGTGCCTCCGGGACTGGTGGATTGTATCAGGCATCCCATCACACCCTTAGGCCGAAGGCTCGGCTAGGTGCGCGCAGTTTTCGGCAGAGAGGGCAGGCGCAGCGGAACGCGGCGCATCCAGAGAATGCCACCAGCAACGACCATGAGAATCGCGATGAACTGTGTGCCAGTCATGGCGCCATTGAACATCGATCCACGCTCGGGATCGCCGCGCAGAAATTCTATGAAGTAGCGGGCGAAACCATAGAGGAAGAGATAGGAGCCGATGATCTGGCCTTCAAACTTCTTGTTCTTGATCATCCAGTAGAGAATGAAAAAATTCACCAGCTCGACGGCGGACTCGATCAGTTGCGTAGGTTCGAGTGGCACACCGAGCGGAGTTCCGGCTCGTTCGTGCGCAAAGGCGTTGGTGAAGGTTACACCCCAAAAATGGGACGTGGCCTTTCCATAGCAGCAACCTGCGGCAAAGCATCCGATGCGCCCTATCGCGTGGCCGAGCGCGAGACCGGGGGCGAAGGTGTCACAGGTCCGCAAGACCGGCATGTGATGACGTCGGATGTACCAGAGCGAAACCAACACGGCAGCGATCACGCCACCTGAAAACACGCCGCCCGCTTGTAGTGTAGAGAGGCTGAAAATCTCGCCAGGATGGGAGCTGTAGTAGCTCCAGTCATTCACAAAGAGCAGTGCCTTGGCTCCGACTATTGCGGCCAAAATTGCCAGTACGCCGAGATTCCAGTTCTGTTCGGGATCAAGATTCTGCGACCGCGAGAGCTTGGCCGTCATGGTGAGTCCGGCAATCACGCCGAGCGCAACCAGCAGACCGTAAGTCGGAAGAAAGAAATTGCCGAGATGAAATAGCTGAGGGAACACTGCTTATCTAGATGATCCTGGAAGGATTTCGGACGTAAATTCCGTCCCTTAGGAGTCTAACACTGGGTTGTGGAGAGAGTCGCGCGGCTGAGTTAACAACTGATGGCTGACTGATGAAGATAAGCCGACCCGCTATGCCGTGCGGTGGGCCGTCAATGAACCTAGCTCAGCTAGTGTGGGACCCCGCCGTGATCCATTAGGCATTTCCGAACTGGCGGAACATTGCACACCGGATCATTATCATACGAGTCAGGACCCCGTTCATTGAGGTGTTGGTTCAAAAAAACGGTTGCCACCAAAACACCAACGTTGCAGGTCGGCTTACTCGAATGATGCTAGGGGAGAGGGCTGAGGAAACGCAAGTAGCTGGCCGGAAATAGTTGGAACCTAGAGTGCAAACTGCGCGGAAAACAATTCTTAAGGTGTTCGTGCGTAACAACTTTCGGCACAAACAGGCATCCAAAATGCCGAGGTGCTTCGGTGTCGAGCAAGAAAGCGGACCTGTTCCCATCCGCTCCCGCGGCGGAAGATAGCGAAGAAATTAACCAAGAAAACAAAAAACCTGGCGGCATTACGCGCCGGTCTTTTCTCGAGCGTCTGGGCACTGCCGGTGTAGTGATTACAGCGTCACCGCTGGTGCACGCAACCCAGACAACTGAAGAAAAAACAGAAGCAGCTGCGGCCGGCGTTCCCGGAGCTGTTCCCGTCGTCCTCAAAGTGAATGGCGAGGAGCACCGGTTGAAACTCGAATCTCGCGTCACGCTGCTCGATGCGCTCCGCGAGAATCTGCAGATGTTCGGGACGAAAAAAGGATGCGATCACGGCCAGTGCGGGGCTTGCACGGTCCACGTGAATGGACGTCGCGTGAATTCGTGTTTAACGTTCGCGATCATGCACCAGGGCGACGAGATCACCACCATCGAGGGGCTTGAGAAGAATGGACAGTTGCATCCGATCCAGGCTGCATTTCTCGAGCACGACGGCTTTCAGTGCGGATATTGCACCTCGGGACAGATCATGTCAGCCGCAGCGCTTCTGCATGAACCCTGCGGGAAGTCCGATGACGATGTGCGCGAGTGCATGAGCGGAAATATCTGCCGCTGCGGCGCGTACGTGAACATCGTAGCCGCGGTACAGAGCGTGCGTCGCGCGACGTAAATCGCTGCGCTGCCGAGTTCAACCAAAACTTGAGCCAACCCACCAGGAAATGCAGATGCGAACTTTCGATTACACCCGCGCTGAAAATGTTGATGCGGTTTTGCGCGTGAATCCTTCTCCGGAAACCAAGTTTGTCGCCGGCGGCACTACCCTCATCGACCTCATGAAGCTGAATGTGGAAACACCTAGGCGGCTCATCGACATTAATCCGCTGCCGCTGACGAAAATTGAGAAGACATACGATGGCGGACTGCGAATCGGGGCGATGGTGCGCAATAGCGACCTCGCACATAATGAACTTGTGCAACGGCAGTATCCGGTTTTGTCGCAGGCGCTGCTATCGGGAGCTTCTCCGCAGCTTCGGAATATGGCCACGACGGGTGGGAACCTTCTTCAGCGCACCCGCTGCTATTACTTCCGCGATACGACATACCCCTGCAATAAGCGCGAGCCGGGATCAGGATGTTCGGCGATCGGTGGATTCAATCGCATCCACGCGATTCTGGGCGGGAGCGAAGATTGCATCGCGACGAATCCATCGGATATGGCCGTGGCCATGATGGCGCTGGAAGCGACCGTTCACATTCGCGGCGCAAAGGGAGAACGCAGCGTTCCGCTCAGCGAGTTCTACTTCGTACCGGGAAACACCCCGCAGCGCGAGACTGTTATTGTCCCCGGCGATCTCATCACCTATGTGACACTGCCGCAGCTGCCCAGCGGCACGCGCTCGCATTATCTGAAGCGCCGCGATCGCAGTTCCTACGAATTCGCGCTTGCGTCAGCCGCCGTGATCACAGTCCTGCAGGGTGGACGCATGCAGCACGTTCGCATTGCGATGGGCGGTGTGGGTACTAAGCCATGGCGTTCAACAGAAGCCGAACAGGCGCTTGAAGGGAAGCAAGCGAGCGATACGAACTTCCGTGCGGCTGCCGATGCTGCTCTGAGCGGCGCGAAGCCGCAGCGCTACAACGGATTCAAGATCGATTTGGCTAAGCGGACTCTCATTCGCGCCCTGCAGACTGTGACGCAAAGCGCCTAGTCCATCGGAGAAGGAAGAAATGAGCACCTCACCCATCGGACGGCCGGTAACCCGCATCGACGGCAAACTGAAAGTCAGTGGCGGCGCGCGCTACGGCGTCGACTACGCCATCCCGAACGTCGCATATGGTGTTGCTGTAACCAGCACGATCGGCAATGGACGCATCACCCGCCTTGATAGCTCCGCCGCCGAAAAAATGCCCGGCGTGCTCGGCGTTCTGCATCACGGAAACATTGGGACGCTCTATCGTCCCGCAGGCTCGCTCGAACAAATGAGCCGCCCTGGCGAGAGCCGCCCGCCCTTCGAAGACGAGAACATCTACTACTACGGACAATATGTCGCGCTGGTGATCGCCAACACTCTCGAGCAGGCGCAGGATGCGGCGCACCACGTGCGCATCGAATACGACACCAGCAAGCCGGTTGTCTCGATGACCGAACTGGCCGCGCCTACCGGCGCACTCGCCGCCGAATCACGTCGGGGAGATTTCGATTCCGCTTTCCAGAAGGCCCCGGTGCAGGTCGACGAAACCTACGTCACACCTGTCGAAACGCATAACCCGATGGAGATGCACGGCACCATTGCCGTTTGGAATGGCGACAAGCTGACTCTCTATGAAACCTCGCAAGGCGTGGTGAATCATCACAACGTTGCTTCGCAGGTCCTGGATATGCCGCTCGAAGATATTGACGTGATCTCACGCTTCATTGGCTCGGGATTCGGCGACAAGCTGTTCCCATGGCCGCATTCGTGGATGGCCGCCATGGGAGCGAAGCACGTGAGTCGTCCGGTGAAGCTCGTGCTTTCACGCAGGATGATGTTCACCGATGTTGGCCATCGCCCAGTCTGCCGCCAGCGTATGCGCCTCGGCGCCACGCAAGACGGAAAACTGGTGGCGATGCGCAATGACATCCTGCAGCACACCTCCATGGTGGACAAGTACGTGGAGAACTGCGTGGAAGGAACTTCCATGCTCTACAGCTGCCCGAATCTAACTGCCGAGCAGCACGTGGTCGGAATTAACGTGGGCACGCCGACTCCGATGCGGGGGCCGGGACGCACGCCAGCGTTGTTTGCCATTGAGTCCGCGATGGACGAGATGGCAATCAAGCTCAACATGGATCCCCTGGAGTTTCGCCTGAAGAACTATGCCGAGCAGGACGAGGCCTCTGGACTTCCGTGGTCGAGCAAGCATTTGCGCGAGTGCTATCAGATGGGTGCAGAGCGCTTCGGTTGGAGCAAGCGTAATCCCAAGGTCGGATCGATGCGTAATGGCGACCTGATTCTGGGCTGGGGCATGGCGACCTGCACCTGGCCTGCCACCCAGCACGGCGCAGAAGTTCGTGTGCGCCTGATGGCCGACGGCACCGCGCGCGCATCCTGCGCCACTCAGGACATCGGTACCGGGACCTACACGGTGTTTGCGGAAGTGGTCGCCAGCAAAACCGGACTGCCCGTCGACAAAGTGCAGGTGCTGCTCGGCGACAGTTCGCTTCCACCAGGACCGACCTCGGGCGGTTCCTCTGCGACTTCGACCGTGCTTCCCGCCATCGCCAAAGCGACCGATAGTGCTATGGACGCAATCTTCAAGGCGGCTTCGGAAACCGCAAGCTCGCCCGTTCACGGACTCGATCCTAAAACTCTGAAGATGACTGGCGGACGGATTCACGCTGGCGACAAATCTCCAGACACGGGTGTGCCCTTCCAGTACATTCTTATGATGCGGCGCATGGCCTCGCTCGACGGAATGGCGCGCACCGAAGCGCCTCCAGAACAGAAGAAATATGCCTTGCATTCGTTCGGCGCGCACTTCTGCGAGATCTCGTACGATCCCGAGATCGCACGCGTGCACGTCACCCGCTGGGTCTCCGTCATCGACGGCGGGCGCATGATCAACGAGAAAACGGCGCGCAATCAGATACTCGGCGCGGTGGTGATGGGCGTCGGCATGGGATTGCTGGAAGAAACTATTTACGATCCCCGCAATGGCAATCCCATCAACAGCAATTTTGCCGACTACATGGTTGCCGTGAATGCCGATATCCCAGAGCTGGATTGCATTTTGCTCGATTATCCCGATCCGCAACTTCCTCCGTATGGGGCGCGGGGAATCGGGGAAATCGGGTTAACCGGATGCGCATCGGCAATAGCGATGGCCGTTTATCATGCGACTGGAGTGAGGGTGAGGGAATTGCCGATATCTGGTGGAGAAGATCATGCCGAAAGTGGCTTGATGAACCAGTGGCGACGGCTTAGAGTCGCTCGTATGACGCATTGGTGGGTACGGCTGCTGGTCGGATCTGTTGGTTTGTTCGTGTGGGCGGCAGTCTACCTGGTCGTGCGCTTCGGAAAACGAGATCTACGAGGCTGGCAATCAACTCTAACCGTGCTGGCACTGATTTCCTTTGCAGCTTTGACGTTTTGCGAGATCACGAATCGGGATCATCTGGCGAGTTTATTTCAAGGCAATTTCTCGGGCATGCTAGTGGCAAGTTTATGGCTTCGGCAACACTATAAGCTGCCCGATGCCAGTACCATCACAACTCTGAATATCTCTCCCCCAGGCGATTAGCACATAAAAAAAGCACGGCCGCAGCCGTGCTCAATGTTCCGGAGAAAAATCTATCCGACTTTGCGCACGCCGTCCTGGAGCACTTCGTCGAGTGCGCCGGAGAGATGGCTCGCGCGCGAATTGATTTCGGAGGCGATCACGTCGTACTTGCGCTTGAGCACGTGATATTCGTCTGCAATGTTCAACGCCGCCAGCACCGCAAGACGCAGCGAATCGATCGTGGACGTCTGGGCGGAGACTGCGCGCATTTTCGAATCGACGAACGACGCCAGTTTCTGGATGTACTCGGGATCGGTGCCGCGCAAGCTGTAAGACTGATCGAATATTTCTACGCGTACGCTGCCGTTCGCGGTGCCGTTACCATTTCCGTTGCCGTTCGTGTTGGGTTGGCTCACGCCAAATCCTCCCTTGAGTTGTTGCTGTACTCCTGATTATGAGGCTATTTACTCAGCAGTCAACTCATCAATTTGGCGAAGCATCTTTTCTACTCTGGTACGTATCTCTTCGCGTTCCTTGCGCAGTCCGATTGCTTCCTTGCGCAGATTCTCGGTCTCTTCTTCGCGTAATTCGAGTTGTTCGCGAAGGCGGGTGACGTCGCGCTCGGCTGCAACCTTGCCCTCGCGGGCGGTCTTCAAAAGTTCGATTGTCTGATAAACCTTCGCTTCAAGAGAGTGGAATTCATCGGCGGAAATTTCGGGAGAGAGTTCAACCGTCTTCGCAGACACCTTGGGTAAGACCTCGCTTCTAGATTGTGAAAGAGCGGCGCGAGCGCAGTATAGCGCAGATTAGAGGAGGAGAAATCCACAGTTTCCGCGAGAGGTTGCGAGAATGCCGCCTAAAGTTCCTAGGCCCTCTGCGTTCCGCCCAAGGCTTCCAGGGCTTTTACAATCTGCGTGGCCCAGAGCTGGACTTCATCATCGCGCAAGGTTCGTTCGCCAGACTGAAATTCCGCGCGCAACAGGACGGAGTACTTCCCGGCCGGAACATTGCCGCCACGGAATACCTCGACTGGCAGGAAGCTGCGCAACTCCGAAAGGCTCAGGGCCTCAACTGCGCCGTGTATCCGCTCGAAGGTGACGGCGTCGTCGAAAAGGAAAGAGAAGTCTCGGTCGACAGCCGGATAACGCGGAATGGGGGTGTAATGCCGCTCGCGCAGATCGTGCTTGAAGAGGCGTTCGAGATCGAGTTCGGCGACGAAGACGTCCTGGCGCAGCTTGCGTTCGGCAGCGATGCGCGGGTGAATCTGACCGAACTGACCAATGGTAGTTCCGTCGATGACCACGCGCGCGGAGCGGCCGGGATGGTAGTAGTCGGCGGTGTGGGAGTCGAAGTAGACGGAGTTGTACTGGAAGGCGCCAAGCAGTGTTTCGATGTCGCCCTTGAGATCGAAAAAGTTGTAGGCACGCGCGGGCTGATGCACGCTGGCTTCGATAGCATTGCCAGTCGCGCCGATGGCGAGACGGCGGTATTCGCCGGTACCGTTGCCAAGCTTCTCGTAAACCTTGCCGGACTCGAACAGGCGGACATCGTTCACGCCGCGATTGAGATTATGCGCGAGCATGTTCAGCATGCCAGGGACCATCGAAGTGCGCATCACCGAGGCTTCTTCACTCAACGGGTTGGCGATCTCGACCGCTTGCATGGTCGCGAAGGCCGTCGCGTCCGCATGGGAGATGAACGCGAGCGAGATAGCTTCATCGTAGCCGAGCGAGAGCACGCGGCTGCGTAGATCGGTTTCTTTCGATTCGTCGGGAAGGGTGACCGCGCCGCCGGTGAAGACCGGCAGGGTATTCGGAAACTTGTCGTAGCCGTAAATGCGGGCAATCTCTTCGATCAGATCGATTTCACGATCGACGTCGAGACGCCACGTTGGAACCTGGACGGCGAAATCGGCTGCTTCTTTGACGACTGCGGTGTGAGTGCCGCCCGCGCCGGTGGTGGTGCCGTGAGAAGCAGCGACTGCATGCTGGCGTCCGGGTATGACAGCGAATCCGAGACGCTTGAGGATGCGGGCGATATCGAATTCCGTAATGTCGTGGCCGAGAATGCGCTCAATCTCTTTGCGGTGCAGGTTCAACGTCGGGCGCTCGACTTTGCGGCCGACGGTGTCGATGAGATCACCTTCGATCTGACCGCCTGCGGCTTCCAGAATCAGTTGAGCGACACGATTGGCCGCCGTGGGCGTGATCCCGTAATCGGCGCCCCGCTCGAAGCGGTGCGAGGCGTCGGTATGCATGCCGAGCCGGCGCGCAGTGCGGCGAATGGTGGCCGGGTCGAACCAGGCAGACTCGATGAGCACGTTCTTCGTCTTCTCCGTGATCATCGTGTCGAAACCGCCCATCACTCCGGCGATGGCGACGGCCTTTGCGGCGTCGGCGATGACGAGATCCTGCTTGGTGAGCTTGCGTTCGACTCCGTCGAGGGTCTTGATGATCTCGCCTTCATTGGCAAGCCGAACAATGATCTTGTTGCCTTCGAGCAGGTCGAGATCGAAGGCATGCGTCGGGTGGCCGAGCTCCCATAGGGCATAGTTGGTGGCGTCAGCAGCATTGTTGATGGGACGCGATCCAAGAAGCGTGAGGCGGCGCGAAATGTATTCAGGCGGGGGCTTAATTGTGACGCCACGAACGATGCGAGCCGAATAGCGCGCGCACTGTTCTGGAGCCTGGATGTAAATGCGGAAGTTTGCATCCCCGGTAGAGCGCAGCTTTGGTGCGATCGCCTTGAGATCGACGTTGTAGATCGCGGCGCACTCGCGCGCGACGCCGTAGTGATTCATGGCGTCGACGCGATTGGTGGTGATGTCGACTTCGTAGATGCTGTAGCCGTCGTGCTCGTCGATGCCTTCGACGGAGATGCCGGCCATGGAAAGGTCGTCGGCGAGTTGACGGTCGTCGACCTCAAGGTCAACGAAATCGCGAATCCATGAGGGTAAGAGTTTCATTGGTTGTTAGTCGATAGTCGGTCGTCGTTGGTCGTTAGCAATCGTAGCTAGAACCTTCTGCGGTGGCGTAATGCCCGGGTCCTTTTCAAAGAATGTAATCTCTGACGTCATAGGACTCTTGGACGAAGCGTAATACCAGACTGCGAAAGATCGCTCTGGAAACTGGAGATGTAGCGCTGAGGTCCAAAGCTCGCGAAGAAACCCTCCAGCCTCTTTCATCAGTCGCTCTGTCGGGTCTGGCGGCGCGTTTAGGAACAGATCACAGATTGACTGAATATTAATTGAGAATTCCACGTCAGAACGGTTTTGTCCGTGTTGTCGCGCAGTCTCTGACACCATGCGATACGTTTCTTCAGAGAAGTTGTCCTCAAGGAAGATGCAGTCAGCATGCCGTATGAATCTTGGCGCCAACGCCGATTCAGAAAGCAAATTCTTAGTTCTGAAGTCCTTTTTCATTATCCGTATAATCCGTGCGATCCGTGGCCTGCTTTTTCTCGCTCTCCGCAATACGAAACAGCAAACTCTCATCAGAGAATATACGGCACCAGCGCTTTCACATGCCGGGAATACCCTTCGTACGCGACCCCGAAATGCTCGCGCATCCAGGTTTCTTCCAGGCGCAGTTTGGTCCACAGTGCAATGACGACAAGAGCGAAAGCCAGAATCCCGCGCAACTCTCCGCGAGCCACGGCTGAACCCAGGAATCCGATCAGCAGCCCGGTACAAATCGGATGTCGCACGAGCGCGTAAGGACCTGTGGTGATCAGTTCGTGGTCGACTTTCACGGTGACGTCACTGCTCCAGTTCTTTCCGATGTGCAGCCGCGCCCAAACCGAGAAGAGCAAACCGCTTGCGGTGATCGCTGCGCCTGTCCAGAAACTTATTGGGCCGGCGGGAAGAAATCGCCGGTTCAGGAACGCAAACGGAACTCTCGGGACGAGCAGAAGCGCCGCTGCACCTACAATCATTAGCATTCGCGTAAAACGCGAAGCGAACGCCTCAAGGCGCACATTCTGCTTGACGTCTTTCGAGATCGCCCGCCAGTAGCCGAGGTAGACGAGCCACATAGCCAGGAACAAATAGTTGTATATGAATTGCATAATATTCCCCGGGTGCTGCCGCTCGGGCGCCGTGAAGTGAAATGCAGATCCCTCGCGGTCGCGCCGCTCGTGATGACAAACAAACACAAAAGATCTGTAAAATCGGTGCGATCCGTGGCCCGGTTTTGATCTGCGTTCTCAGCGTTAATCTGCGGCTTGACTCACGCAAATTGCCGCAGGAACCGTGTGTCGCCCTCAAAGTACAGCTGGATGTCGTCCACGTTGTACTTCATCGCCGCCAACCGATCGACTCCCATGCCGAACGCGAAGCCACTGACCTTCGCCGGATCGTAATCCACAAATCCGTACAGCGCCGGATCTACCATGCCGGACCCGAGCATTTCGATCCATCCACTCTGCTTGCAGACGCGGCAGCCCTTCTGGCCGCAGAAGGGGCAACTGATCATCACTTCCGCGCTCGGCTCGGTGAAAGGGAAGAATGACGGCTTGAAGCGCGTCTTCACGCTCGATCCGAACAGCGACTTCATCGCGTGATCGAGCGTGCCCTTCAGGTCGCTGAAGGTGATGTTCGTATCGACGGCCAATCCCTCGACCTGGTGGAACATGGGCGAGTGCGTGGCGTCAGGCGCGTCGTTGCGATAGACGCGGCCGGGGATGACGATGCGTACCGGCGGCTTCTGCTTTTCCATGGTGCGAATCTGCACCGGCGAAGTATGCGTGCGCAGCAGGAGGCGATCGCGCTGCTGCTTCTGCTCCTGTCCGGCGAGGAAGATCGTGTCCTGCATATCGCGCGCCGGATGGTTCGGAGGAAAATTCAGCGACTCGAAGTTGTAGTAGTCGGTCTCGATCTCGGGACCAGTGCCGATGGAATAGCCCATCGCTTTGAAGACCGAGACGATCTCGTTCATCGTTCGGATGACGGGATGTTGCGCGCCTAGCGGACGGCGAATGCCGGGGAGGGTGACGTCGATGCGCTCGGCAGCGAGACCTGACTCTGCCGCAAGCTCGGAGAGTTCTTTCTTGTTTTCGACGACTTCCTCAACCCTTGCTTTCAACTCATTCAGCCGCCGGCCAACTTCTCTTTTTTGAGGACCTGGCGCGGCTTTCAGCCAATCATTGACTTGGGTAAGGACGCCGTTTTTTCGCGCAAGCCAGCGATCACGAAATTCCTTCCAGTCATCGCTCGTTTGAACAGAATTGGCGTCACCCTCGAGCACCTGCAACAGTTGGGCGATTTCGCGATCGAGAACCTCAGGCGAGTAATCTTCGAGTTTAGGAACCGTGTACATGGGATCTTTTGCCACGGATCTACACGGATTCACACGGATCAATAACGGTACTCAATCCGTGTTGATCCGTGCAAATCAGTGGCTGATTTTGAACTTTACGCCAGCGCGGTCTTGGCCTGTTCGGCGAGGGCCTTAAATCCGGCGCTATCGTTCACAGCGAGGTCGGCCAGTATCTTGCGGTCCAGCTCGACGCCAGCCTTTTTCAGACCGCTGATGAACTTGCTGTAGCTGAGGCCATTCTCGTTGGCGGCGGCGCCGATGCGCACAATCCACAGCGAGCGGAACTGGCGCTTCTTCTGGCGGCGTCCGGCATAGGCGAACTTCAGTCCGCGCTCAACCGACTCTTTCGCTGAACGGTACAGTTTTGACTTTGTTAAGAAATAGCCACTTGCGCGCTCTAATATCTTTTTGCGCTTGGCACGACGTTTAGTTCCACGTTTTACGCGAGGCATTGCTTCTCCTTTTTCGTGTTTCGTTTTGCGGCTGGAGGCAGGAGTTGAGGCCGCCTCTTCACTCGCTTGTCAGTCCTTAGTCGATGGTCATTGGTCGTTAGCAAAAAAGCGAACGACAAACGACTCACGACGACCGACTAGTACGGAATCATGCGAAGGATTTTCTTCTCGTCGGCCTTGGCAAGGATTACGTCCTTGTCGAGGTGACGCTTTTTCTTGGTGTCCTTCGAGGTCAGAATGTGGCGTGCGAAGGCGTGACCGCGCTTAACTTTGCCGGTCCCAGTCTTCTTGAAGCGCTTGGCGGCGCCACTATGTGTTTTCAGTTTCGGCATAACGTCCCTTCTACTGTATTGCATGATCGCAGAACTTCGCCGTTGCGATCAAATTTGTTCTGATTCTGCGGATCAGCACTCCGGCCGAGCCCGTCGGTTGTCATTGGTCATTTGTCGTTCGCAGGTTTTGCTAGCGACTATCGACCATCGACTGACGACCGCCCTACTGGTTCGGCGAGCCAGGACCTGCGGTACCGGTCGCCTGCTGCGGCGCTGCACTTGCGGCTACGCCGCCACCACCCTGTTTCGGAGGCTGCTGTTGCTGGCCGCCCGCGCGCGGTGCCTGCTTCTGTCCGCCACTGCCGCCAGTCTTGGCTTTATCCGTCTTCGGAGGCGCCAGAATCGCGTGCAGGGTGTTGCCTTCCTGCCGGGGCATGTTTTCGACGATCGCACGATTCCCGATATCTTTGATCAGCCGCTGCAGCAACTCACGTCCAAGGCCGGTCCGGGTCATTTCGCGACCGCGGAAGAAGATAGTGGCCTTGACCTTGTCACCCTCTTCAAGGAAGCGAAGCGCGTGATTCTTCTTGGTCTCGTAGTCGTGGTCGTCCACGTTAATACGAAACTTCACTTCCTTTACGGTGATGACTTTCTGGTGCTTCTTGGCTTCGCGTTCCCTCTTTTCCTGCTGGTAGAGGTACTTGCCGAAGTCCATGATGCGGCAGACGGGAGGTTGCGCCGTGGGCGATACCTCCACTAGATCCATGTTCCGTTCCCGGGCGATTTTGAGCGCGTCCTGCGGGGTCATAACCCCGAGCTGATTACTTTCATCATCGATTACGCGGATTTCACGTACGCGAATGCGCTCATTGGTGCGAATAAATCTCTTGTCGATACAATCCTCCGAACAACTCTAAAAGCTTTGAAATTATAGCATGTTAGAGAAATATGACGAGACCATCATTGCGCCGGATCATCAGACGGATAGCAGGGTTCCGAACATACCTTCTGCACTGACGGATTCGACGATTGCCGGTCTGATCTGGTTGGCCTGTTGACATCCGGAAACGAAAAGCTTCTGGTAGTTATCGGTCAGAGTCTCGGTATGCTGCCCGTCGAAATGGGTCAGTGTGATGGTCGAGAGGGTCCTTCCGACAAAGGAGCGCTGGAAAGTGAGCTTCTTTTCCTGGACCAACTCGCGCAGGACTCGATTCCTCTCGCGTGCCACTGAGACTGGCACCTGATTCGCCATCGCGGCCGCTGGCGTCCCTGGACGCGCCGAATAAGTGAAAACGTGTAGATAGGTGAACGGCAACTCGGCGATGAGCGTCCGAGTCTCCTCGAAGTCCGCGTCCGTTTCGCCCGGGAAGCCGACCATGACGTCCGCGCCGATCGCAGCTGATGGCATCGCCGCGCGAAGTTTGCGGAGTTTGTCAGCGTAGTGCCAGGGACGATACTTACGGTGCATGAGCCGCAGCACCCTATCGCTGCCGGATTGCATGGGAACGTGCGCATGCTTGGCGATTCGCTCAGACGACGAGACGATGTCGATGACTTCGTCGGTCCAGTCCATCGGCTCGACGGAGCTGATGCGCAAGCGCTCCAGGGCGGTGCGATCGAGAATGGCGCGCAGCAGCGCGGCGAAATTGCCGGGTTGCGAAAGATCACGTCCCCAGCGGCCAAGGTTGATGCCGGAGATTACGAGTTCCCGATAGCCCTGGGCGACAAGTGCATTCACTTCGCGAACCACTTCGTCCAAAGCCAGCGAGCGGCTGCGCCCTCGCACGCTGGGGATGATGCAGAAAGAGCACCGGTTATTGCAGCCGTCCTGGACCTTCAGAGTGGGGCGCGTCTTCTCGGATGCCGTGTCGGCGTCGAACACGGGGGCGGCGAGAAGTTCGGTGTGGGCAAAAATGTCGCCAACTAAAATCTGGCCTTGAGCAGCCGTGAATGAGTCGAGCGGAACGAAGCTGCTAGCCGGAGCGGAACTGCAGGCCACGTCAGCGATGGCGTGCTTATGAGAATTTCCAACGACCCAGTTGACGCCCGGTATTTTCGCCAGTTCTTCCGGTGCACGCTGGGCGTAACAGCCAGTGACGACGATCTGGCAGCCGGGATTGTCACGATGTATGCGTCGAATCGAACTGCGAACGTCTTGGTCGGCAGAAGCGGTGACAGTGCAGGTGTTCAGGACAACCACTTGGGCTTGGGCGGCGGCTTCGGCGCGCGCAAGGCCGCGCTCAAGCATCTGGCGCTCGATAGCGGCGCCATCGGCCTGAGTGGCACGACACCCGAAATTTTCCACAAAAAACGAAGCCACGGAAATTCATTATACTGACCATAAGAAGTGGGTACTTTCCAGACATACACAATTTCGGCTGAGTAGTAATCCAACTACTCTGCCTGAATTTGCATCAAAGCTGGAACGTTCGCTTCTCTTCTGTAATCTCCCGGAGGAATTCAATGAAACGTCGCATCCTTGTGGTGGACGACGAATTAGCGATCTTGCTCACGTTACGGGCAATTCTGGAAATGAATGGGTTTGAGGTAGAGACAGCCGCTTCCGCGAAAGAGGCTGAGAAGAAGCTGTCGGCAAACAGCTTCCACATGGTGATCACCGACATGCGGATGGAAAACGAGACATCCGGTTATGACGTGATTCGTGCCGCACGGAAGCAAGCTTACAATCCGGCGACCGCGATTTTGACCGCGTATCCATCGCTGGGCACCGACTGGCACAACCACGGGGCGGAATCGCTGCTGGTGAAGCCAATGAATGCGAATGACTTGCTACGGCAAATTGAAGCTCTGCTCGTGCAGCATGAAGATGACAAACAGGCGCACACAACTGCCGTGAAGGCTACGGCTGCCACTCGTGAGGGAGCGGCGTCGCGCGCCAAGAAGATCGTCTAGATACACGTTTGCCGGCTGAGACCTACCTGGAAGGGTCCACGAAGCGAAAACCTACAACTTTGGCCCTCGGTTCCGTTGGGAAGGAAAGCCTGTCCCACCAGTTGAGCTCACTCCTACTTACGTGGCTGCGCTGCCAGCGGCTCAGGCCGTGGCAGCAGTAGCTCTGCGTTGCTGAAAGCACTCACGGCAAAACACCGGCCGCCCCTGTGTTGGTTTAAAGGGGACAGTGGTTTCCTTGCCGCATTGCGAGCAGCTCGTTCGGGTCTCAGTTTTTGCGTAATTGCCGGGAGCAGCAATCCCCAGAGACGAAGCACGCTTCGCTTTGCAATTCTTGCAACGTTTCGGTTCGTTCTTAAACTGCTTGTCGTGAAAGAACAGCTGTTCCCCAGCGGTAAAGATGAAGTCCGCGCCGCAGTCCACGCACTTCAACACCTTGTCCTGGAATTCCATGGTAAAGCTCCCTTCAACCCCGAGCCCCTGCGGTCGAACACAAACCCAACGCTGGAAGACGACGGCACTGCGTACGAACCGCCGAGGTTGCAGGATCTACTTACTTTTACGTGTCCATCGAGGAGGAACACGCAATGATGCCGTATAAAACAACTGACTGCGGATTATGAAATTTGCCCCAGAATGCGAGCAACAAAATCAGGAAAAATTGAAAGGGCCGCTGCGAGGAAGCGAAGAGCGGCCCCTGATCTTACGTTAATTATCCTGCTCTTTGCGAGCCTTCTTGCGGCTCCGCTTGCGCGCCACAGCTTCCTTCACGCGCTTCTTCTCGCCCGGTTTCAGGTAAAAGGAGTGACGCTTCACGTCCTTGATAACGTCTTCCTGCTGAACCTTGCGTTTAAACCGACGGAGAGCGTTCTCTAACGACTCGCCCTCTTGAATACGAACTTCCGCCAAACCGGTACACCCCCAGACCAGCCCGGGTCGGGCAGCTTCTAGGTTGTCAGGGGTCGCAGCCTTAGTCAAGCGGAAGAATAGCGAATCTCACTTTGAAACAGGAAAATTAGGGGGTGATTGGAGACTTTAGCCGGTCAAAACGCGAACCGAATTCCCAACTGCACCTGGCGAGGTGCATAGGCGCTATTCGGAGTGAGAAAGCTGGAAGATCCAAGAAAATAAGCTGGATATTGTTTCCCGCTCACAGTCGTGTTGTACGGAACGAATTGACCAGCAGCGTTGATGAAACCATCGTCGGTGATATCCACCCGCTTGTTGTCACGGTTCGTGAAGTTGAAGGACTCAGCGAGCAGCTCGACTTTCATGCGGTCGGAGATAGGGAATTGGCGGGAGAGACGTAAGTCGCTGGTGAAATAATCCGGCCCTACATAAGCGTTGCGGCTCACACCAGGCAATCGATCATTCATGTCGTTGCCGTCGCGATTGGCGTCTCCAGTGATGGTTGCGTTGAGAGGTCGCCCGCTACCGTAGGTGGAAACGCCAGCAAGTTTCCAGTCGTTGAATACAGTTTGCAGGAACGCGTGTTCGCGATGAAACAAACGCGGTTGTGCCATGAACGAAAATACGAACCGGTTTCGCTGGTCGGTGACGCTCGCACCGCGTTCGGAATTCGGTGCGTAGGAATTCTGAACTGTCGCTGGACGTCCCACGACGAGCGCATCCTGTCCGTCATCGATTGCTTTCGCCCATGTGTAGCCCAATCGAAAGTGGAAGCCCTTGCTCAACCGGCGCTGCGCCGCGAACGAAAATCCATTGTAAGTACTGGAAGCGGCGCTCTCGAAAACAGTGATGCTGCCCAACTGCGGGATGGGTCGCGAAACCGATCCAACGCATGGCGGGTAGGGACAGTCGAGTGTCTTCTGTGTTTCCCAATTCGCGAAGGAATCGACAGTGTAGTAGCCGGTTAAATTCTGGCCGCTGGAATCGAACACTGGATACGTGACCTGCACGGGCGGCGGAAGATTGACGTCGCGCGCGCGAATCAGGTGCTCGCCATGAGTGTAGAGATACGATCCCGAGATTGTGATTCGATCGACGATCTCGCGCTCTATGCTGAAACTGGCCTGCTGCACGAATGGAGTCTGAAAGTCATGCGAGAAAGCTGAGATTTCCGTGGTAAGCGCGCCCGCGACCTCGGCAGGAGCCTTGCAGCTGAAGGCTCCTGCAGCGCAGGAGGTAACTGAGTTTGGGTACTGCGGGAAAATCTGGCGATCGTAGAAATCGTTATTGCTCAGGAAAAGGTGTTGGGAGTTCAGGCCATTTTCGAGCTGTACTTCGGATGTGTAAATCGAAGGAATGCGCGTGTAGAACATCCCATAGCCGCCACGAAAGATGAACGGCTTCTGATCGCCAATCGTGTACGCAAAGCCGAAGCGCGGTGAAACGTTGTTGGTGTCATAGGGCACGCGGCCCGAATCTGTGTAAAGGGTGTCGGAGACGAGATCCTTAGTGCGGAACGTCTGCAGGTCATAGCGGACGCCCAGGGTGAATGCCAGGTGATTGCCTGCACGAATTGTGTCCTGCAGGAACGCAGCGTATTCATTTGTGTCGGGATAGGTAAGCGCAGAGCCGAAATCCTGCATGTAGTACTTGGGAACGTCGTGCGCATAGGCGCGGAGAGGAGTAAGTTGCAGGCCTGCAATCTCCGGCGCGAAGGTGAACGGATCAACCTTGATGTTGTCGAAGATGTACTCGCCACCAAACTGGGAAGGGAAGAAGTTGGCGAGGTGCTCGATCATCATGTCGCCGCCGATCTTCCACGAGTGTCTGCGCTGTTCGAAGTTCATAGTTTCGGCCAGGTGCAGCTTCAACTCGCGCGTGCGGCGTGGGAGGATCAGGGAGCGCCCAAAGCCGTCGATGACATCTGTGACCTTGGTTAGTGGATAGTAGGAGTTCGGAGTACTCTCCTGAATGTCGTGCGAGAGTTGCGTACGAAGATGGCTGACGAGCCGGTTGGTGAGTGTGCTGGTCAGCGACGTCATGGCCGTTTCCGTGTGGACATTCTCGCGTCCGTTCTCGCTGAGAGCGTAGGGCGTGACTGGACTGGCGGGATCGAAGTAGACGTTGTTATCGCCGTAATACCGCGAGGTGTTGATGCGTGCCGACAACAAGTTGCGCCGTGACAACGACCAGTCAACTTTCATAAATCGCGCATCCCCGAGCAAACTGGAACGATAATTTCCTGCCAGCGAGGAGAGGGATGCCGCCGCGGCATACACCAGGTTGCGATCGGAAACTTCGTAATCGGCAGCTGTAGGAACGATCTGAGCGCTTCCGTCGGTGAATCGAACCACGGTAGGCTCACGGAAAATATGCTGATCGTATCCCGCAAAGAAGAAGAGCCTGTTCTTCACGATTCGACCGCCTAGAGTGGCTCCGAACTGCTGCTGGCGGTCGTCCGGCTTGAATCCCACGAAGGCTGGCTGCGCACCCAGGCTGCTGTCCCGCAGAAAATAGAAAGCTTTGCCGTGGTAGGTATTCGAACCGGACTTGGTGACGACATTGATGACGGCAGCGCCGGCGCGTCCGGTTTCGGCGCCATAGGTGTTCGTGGAAACACGGAACTCCTGCACAACATCGTTGCTGAACTGGTAGGGAGCGCGATAGCGGCCGCGCGCCTGCGAGAAGAAACCGTTATTGTTGTCAGTCCCGTCAACGAGGAAGCTGGACTGGAAACCGCGGATTCCTCCGGCGGAGAGATCGCCGTTCGAAGAGGAGGTAAGTCCGCGTGGATCCTGATTTACGCCTGGAGTTAGTAGGGCGAGGTCGCTGAAGCGGCGCCCGTTCAGCGGCAAGCTGTCGATGCTTTTCTCGTCGATCACATTGGCGACATTGCTGGAACGCGTTTCAACGAGAGGCGCGTCTCCCGGGACTTCCAGCTGGGTCGTGCTCTTCGACAAAACCAGGTGCGCCTCTACTTCCACCAGCGCCCCCAGATCCACATGAATCGCTGTTTCCCGGTAAGGGGCCATGCTGGACGCGGTGACGACGAATTCGTAGTCTCCGGGCGGCAGCAATTGAGCAGTAAAAACGCCGGCGTCGTCCGTCACCAATTTGTATGCAAAGCCCGTTTGCAAGTTAGTGACGACCACGCCGGCTCCAACGACACGAGCCTGGGTAGGATCGTGAACCGTGCCGCGGATGGCGCCTGTCGAGGCGTCTTGTGCAAGTACAACAGTGAGGAGAAACGGAAAGGCGCACAGCAGAACGAGGTGGGCAGTCAGGCGCATGATGCGGTTGCTCGCAAAGTCGTCTCGAACGTATCGCAGGACGACTGGCGAATGCAGTTAAGGCGGGCAGTTTTGACGAATTCAGACGAGGTTAGGATTCCCGAAGGGAAACATGTAGCAAGCCAGCTTCCAAGTCTCTCAGTCTTTCAGTCGGTAAGTTTCTCAGTCTCTCAGTCTTTCAGTCGGTCAGTCCCTCAGTAACTTCAGTACACTAGTAAAGGCGGACGATCCCCGATGCTCCCACGCGTGCGACATGCCGAACCGAATTTACTGACGTACTGAAATACTGATGTACCGAATTACCGACTGACCACTGAAAGACTGATCGACTGACCGACCGTCTTCCGCATTTGGTTCTTCCGCCAGCGCATGTTATGTTCAATGTTTCCCAGAATATGTGCGGAACCGCGCTGAGCGTGGTGCCCCAGGTTCGCGACCTTCTTTTGGACGCTAACCTGGGAGAGCACTAGTCCCCGATTGGTCATGATTCGATCGTATAAAGGAATCCGTCCCAAGATCCCTGCCACGTGCTACGTGGATGAGTCAGCCCAGGTGATCGGCGACGTGGAGCTCGGCGAGAACGCCAGCATATGGATGAATACCGTGGTGCGTGGCGACGTGCACTACATACGCATCGGCGCGAATTCGAATATCCAGGACTGCTCCGTCATGCACGGGATGCTAAATCAGTGGCCAGTGGTCGTCGGCGACTGGGTCACCGTCGGCCATTCGGTGACGCTGCATGGATGCGTTGTTGAAGACCGCTGCCTGATCGGGATGGGATCGATCATCCTGAATGGGGCGAGGGTTGGTGCCGGGTCAATTGTGGCGGCGGGAACGCTCATTCCTGAGGGCGTGATTATCGAGCCAGGATCGCTGGTGATGGGCAGTCCAGGCAAAGTTCGCCGCAAGCTGACGGAAGAGGATCAGGAATCGATCCTGAAATATGCGCGGAATTATCTGGGATACAAAGAACAGTACCTGAAGGAATCGAAGAAGTCAGATTGAAGAGTTCAGATTTGCAAGGTCCGCTACAATGTTGTTGGAGCCACCAGATGAAAATCAAAGTTGTCGTGCATGAGGCGGAAGAGGGCGGGTTTTGGGCGGAGGTTCCAGCAATTCCAGGATGTGCGACTCAAGGCGAGACGTTCCAGGATCTGCTGAAGAACCTGTACGAAGCCATCGAGGGGTGTCTTTCGGTCGATCTTGAAAAACCTCAGCATACAGGCCGGGAGCAGGTTTTAGAAATCGCCGTATGAAGGCGCTTTCTGGTAAGGAACTTGGGAAGCTTCTCGAACAGCACGGATGGCAATTGCTGCGGGTTCATGGCAGTCACCACATCTATGGCAAGCCGGACACGATCGTGCGCCTTTCGGTTCCAATCCACGGAAACAAGCCGCTCAAATCAGGCCTGCTTCGCCACATGCTGAAGCTGGCCGAAATCGATTCAGAGTCTCTTTAACCTGATATCTATGAGGATGTTTGTCCTAAGACCTCCTCGGCCTTAAAGACACGAGATTGGACGTTTCAAATTTCCAGACGGGTGAAGAGTTGTTGCTGAATGCTGACTGCTGAGTGCTCATGATTAAGGCTATCCGAGGAACGCGCGATCTGTTGCCGCCCGACACGGCACTGTGGAACTTTGTCGAGAGGACGGCGCGCGAAGTGTTCCGCGAATACAACTTTCAGGAGATTCGCACACCGATCTTCGAGGCGACCGAACTGTTCGCTCGCGGCGTGGGCGAGGACACAGACATTGTGTCCAAAGAGATGTACACCTTTGAAGATCGCAGCCGTGCCGAATCTGAGAAAGGCCAGTCGCTCACTCTCCGCCCGGAGAACACCGCAGGAGTGGTCCGCGCCTATATCGAGCACAAGATGTGGGAGCGTCCGGGCGTGCAGAAACTCTTCTATATAGGGCCGCAGTTTCGCCGCGAGCGTCCACAGAAGGGACGTTATCGCCAGTTCTATCAGATAGGCGCGGAAGTGATCGGCCCTACCACCGCCGGCAGCGAGTCTCCGGCCCGCGATGCCGAAGTGCTGGAGATGCTGGCGACGCTGCTCGATCGTCTGGGAATTCAGGGCTGGACATTGCAGTTGAATTCCGTCGGATGCGCGGAAGACCGCCCTGTTTATCTCGAAGCGCTTCGAGAAGCACTAAAGCCGGTCGTCAGACAGATGTGCGTCGACTGCCAGCGCCGTGCGGAGACGAATCCGCTGCGCGTGCTTGACTGCAAAGTCCCCGAGGATCAGCCGATCATCGAAAAGCTGCCACGGATGAAAGAATATCTCAACGAAAGCTGCCGCGAACACTTTCAGCAGGTGCTCAACATTCTGACAGCAGCGGGCGTGCCGTACGTGCTGAACGATCGACTAGTACGCGGTCTCGATTACTACACGCGCACCGCTTTCGAATTTACCCACGGCGCTCTCGGTGCGCAGAACGCGATTCTCGGTGGCGGACGCTACGATGGCCTTTCGGAGGCGATCGGCGGTCCGAAGGCTCCGGGCATCGGATTTGCGATCGGTGAGGATCGCTTGGTACTGTCGCTGCAGGAGTCGGCTGAAGCTGTCGCTCCGAAGCCTGACGCGTACATCGCACCACTCGGTCCCGGCATGAATGCCGAGGCTGTGAAGTTGGCGCGCGAACTGCGGCGACAGAAAGCGATGATCGAAGTCGGAGATGAGACTTTTCGGCTGAAGAAGTCGCTGGAAACGGCGAGCAAAGTCGGCGCGCGCTACGCGATCATTTTGGGCGAGAACGAGGCGAAGTCTAACGAGTTCGCGCTCAAGAATCTGGCGACGGGTCAGCAGGAAACGGTTCCTCGCGCGGAACTGGCTAGCCGCATCGGCCCGGAGAAGTAGACACTGGTACTTTTGTCCGAGCCTAGCGTCTTTGCCCGAACCTTAGCGTCGAGCTCAAACCAGCCGCGGAGCGGCGTCATTCGTAAGCCCAGGCCGTGAGGCCTGGGTAGAAGGTCCAAAGAATCACCAGCCCCGGAGGGGCGGCACAAATGTCATTGAAATCATCGTTGCTCGTGATCTTCCTCTTCATCACCTCCGCTGCGTTCGCGCAGAATGCTACCAGCACCGGCGTCGATCCTGACGTCATTGCCCGCGAGAAGCAGTACTGGTCAGCAACGAAGGCGCACGATGCTGCTGCGATCAGCAAGCTCTTAGCCGATGATTTCACCATCGTCACCATGGGCGGACCGGTGGACAAAAAGGAATTGCTCGAGAGCCTACCTCAGCTTTCGATGTCGACGCCTGCGCTGTGGAGCTGGAAATATGTCCAGTTGAGCCCGAACTCTTACGCGATCACGTATCAGCTGGCCGCCAGCATGAAGTACGGCAGCGAGAACGTTCCCGGGCATTTTTATGCCACCTCAGTTTGGACGCAGCAGAATGGCCAATGGCAATTAAGATTGCTGCAGCAAACTCCATTTGACGAATAGACGTTTGAATTAATAAAGGACAAGCAATTGCTCGACTTCTTAGGAGACCTTCGACGTACTCATATGTGCGGCTCGCTTCGGCTGTCCGACGCCGGCAAGCGCGCCACGATCATGGGATGGGTGAACAAGCGCCGCGACCTCGGCAACATCATCTTTATTGATGTGCGCGACCGCAGCGGCGTGACACAAGCGGTGTTTGATGCTTCGGCGGGCAGTGAACTGCACCAGAAAGCCGAGCAGCTGCGCAATGAATACGTGGTGGCCATTACCGGCACCATTCGCAAGCGCACGCCCGACACGATCAATCCCAATGTGGCCACAGGCGAGGTGGAGCTCGTCGCCGAAGAGCTGAAGGTCCTGAATGAGTCGAAGAATCCGCCGTTTCTTCCTAGCGACAACACGCTACCTTATGAAGAAATGCGTCTGAAATACCGCTACATCGATCTGCGCCGCGAAAAGATGCAGGCCAATATCGAGATGCGCCACAACATCGCGCTCGCCGTTCGCCAGTACCTGGCCGGGCAAGGCTTCTTCGAAATTGAAACTCCGTTTATGACGCGCTCCACGCCGGAAGGTGCGCGCGACTACCTGGTTCCAAGCCGCGTGAACCGGGGCTGTTTCTACGCGCTGCCGCAATCGCCGCAGCTGTTCAAGCAGATCCTGATGATCTCCGGTTTCGACAAGTATTTCCAGATCGTGCGCTGTTTCCGCGATGAAGATCTGCGCGCCGATCGACAACCGGAGTTCACGCAGATCGATTTGGAGATGAGCTTCCCGCAGCAGGAGACCGTCTTCAATGTAGTAGAGGGTTTTCTGCAAGCGGCATTCAAAGTTTCCGGAGTGAATCTGCAGGGAGCCTTTCCGCGAATGACCTACGACCAGGCGATTCGCCTGTATGGATCGGACAAGCCGGATCTACGTTTGCCCGCGATGGTTGAAGTCCGCGAGATGTTTCCCGCCGATGCGCTGGAAACGCTGAAGCTCGATCCAAAGCTGCCGGTTGTCGCCATTCGTACGCCGAAAGTCGGCGAGCTCTCACGCAAGGAGCGCGACGACATCAAGCTGCTCTTCGGTGAGCGACCTGGCGCAAAAGTTTTCGAAGACCTCAAGCGGCTGGAGAAGACCTGGCCGGAGGCAATTGCGAAGATCCGCGCTTCGACGAAAGCCGAAGCAGACGACTTGATTGTTTTGGTCGCGGGACCGCAACGCACAGAAGCTGAGGTCGCCAAGGACAACGCTCGTCGCGGTACTACAGTGACCCCATCCGAGAGCCGCGTCTATATGGCGGCCGGCACTCTGCGCATGGACCTGGCAAAGAAGTATGCCGACAAGCATCAGGCCTTCGCGGGCGACCGTAAGGACGCGAGCTCGTATCGCTTCCTTTGGGTGACGGATTTTCCGATGTTCGAGTGGGACGAGACCGAGAAGCGCTGGAACGCGGCGCATCATCCCTTCACGTCGCCACACGACGACGATATGGACAAGCTCGAATCCGATCCGGCAATGGTGCGCGCACTGGCCTACGACGTGGTGCTGAACGGAACGGAGCTGGGGTCCGGATCAATCCGTATTCACCGCCAAGATATTCAGCAGAAAATTTTTCACGCCCTTGGCATGACAGAAGCAGAGGCGCGCAGCCGTTTCGGGTTCTTCCTTGAGGCGCTGGAGTATGGCACACCTCCGCATGGCGGAATCGCGCTTGGACTCGATCGCATCGTTATGATTCTTGTCGGCGCTGACAGTCTGCGCGAAGTCATTCCGTTCCCGAAGACCGCGCAGGCGAAAGATCTGATGACGGATGCGCCAACCGAAGTTGACGAGCGGCAGCTGAAAGAGTTGCATATCGCGATACGGAAGCTCTGACGCAGTTGGTAGTTGTCAGTTGCTGGTTGTTTTAGAAACGGCTTTGATGGCCAAGAGCCACAGTCGCAGATCCGCAATTACGCGATTTTCTTTCCAGGCGTGGGTCTGCTGCTGTAGCGCTCGATCTCGCGCTCCTCGCGGGCCTGTTCCAGCCATTCGCCCGTAACGCGCTGGCGAAAGCGATCCCACAAGGTTGGCTCAGCGGTCGTTGGCCGTTCAAGGCGCGGTTCACACGTAGGCTCGCCAATTTTCATCCAGGCCTCGCGTATCAGGTCCTGATATTCATCCCACGCGTCCTGATCCGAGAGAATCTTCTCGTCGAACTCGGGCAGGCTGACAAACTGATCGCGGTCGAGATCGGCAGCGAAACCGTCGCCCGCGAGCCAGGCGCGCTGGGCCGGCAACACGACTAATCGTTCCCCGGCGGAGACCACAATGTAATCAATGTGACCGGAGTCCAGATCCACGATCACGTCGGAAACTGTGCCGAGCTGATTGTCCTCATCGCGGTCGAAGACCGGGGCCCCCCGGATGTCATCGTCCGTGGGCGAAAAATGATAGTTCTGCAGCAAATTATGGCGCGGCATGGGTGGGAGGATGAGGTACATCGTCCGGAAGGTTGGCCCATCTTGGACCTGAGGAATTGGCGCGGCAGGTTCGTGAACTGATCTCCGATTCGCTAGAATGAACTCACATGGGCCGCATCCACGTTCTTTCCGAAAATGTTGCGAATAAGATCGCCGCTGGCGAGGTGGTGGAGCGCCCTGCGTCCGTCGTAAAGGAGCTGCTGGAGAATTCCCTCGATGCGGGATCGACGCGCATTCGCATCAATGTGGAGGGTGGCGGGCGCAAGCTCATCCAGATCATTGACGACGGCTGCGGCATGTTGGGCGATGACGCATTGCTGGCCTTCGAACGCCACGCGACTTCCAAGATCCGCAGCGCTGAAGATTTGCTGACCGTCGGCACCCTGGGATTCCGCGGCGAGGCGCTACCTTCGATTGCATCGGTCTCGCGATTGCGGCTGGAGACTCATGCTCCTGAAGAAGCCAGTGGAAGCGTAGTTGAGATCGCGGGAGGCAAGATCCTGCGGGTGGAAGAAGCTGGGCTGCCGTTCGGGACGTCCATTACCGTGCGCGATCTCTTCTTCAATACTCCCGCGCGACGCAAGTTCCTGAAAGCGGAGTCGACCGAACTCTCGCACATTGCTTCGCTGGTCACACACTACGCCCTCGCGCATCCGGAGATGCACTTCGAACTGCACTCGGCAGTCAATGCTCTGATCATTGCTCCACCCGTGGCGAGCTACTCGGAACGGATCTATCAGATCATCGGAAAAGACACGCTGGATTCGCTACTGCCAATTGCGGCGCAAATGCCTTTGCAGCGCGTCGGACTTCCTCAGCCACCGCCGTGGGCGCGCAAGTACGAGCGCAAGTACGAGGAAGAAGAAGCTGAGCCTGGTCCGGTCGATCCGGGAGAACTTCGGCTGCACGGCTTTGTCTCTAAGCCGGAAGTCCAGAAGCTGAATCGCAACTCGATTTTCATTTTTGTGAATGGCCGCCTGATTCGCGATCGCCTCGTTCAGCACGCGATCACCGAGGCCTATCGCAACATCATGCCGCCGACGGTCTTCCCCGTGGTGCTGCTGTTTCTGGAAATGCCGACGGCCGAGGTGGATGTGAACGTTCACCCCTCGAAGACCGAGGTTCGTTTCCGCCAGCAGAGCTTTCATGCACGATTTCGTACGCGATTCGGTTCGCGCCGCCCTGATGAAGGCTCGCCCGATTCCGCAGTTCACCACGGAGATCCGCGCCAACCCCACGGCATCGCAGGGACTAACTCCCGGCGCGGCGTTCGATCCAGAGCAGACCGGCCGAAGCCGTGGCCGTGGGGCAACTCCGGAGTCACGGAAGCCGATCAGGCCTTTGCGCTCCAAGCGCAGGGTCTGCCGCCGATTACGCAGTCACTCGGTTTTCAGGACGGTTTCAACGTTGAGTCGAATGCGGCAGTGCCGGTGGCGCGGTTCGGTCCACAGACATTCGGCAGCCACATACGCAGAAGATAACTGCGCAGCTCCGATCGAGGAAGAACCAGCTCCCGACGACGCTCCGGTACTCGCCACCCTCAAGCCGCTCGGGCAGATTCGCGATTCGTTCATTCTTGCCGTCAACCACGATGGACTCTGGATTATCGACCAGCACGTTGCGCACGAACGTGTTCTCTTCGAAAAGGTCCTGCGCCAGCGCGCAGCAGAGAAGGTTGAGTCACAACGTTTGCTGATGCCGCTAATCATCGAGCTCACTCCCAGCCACCAGGCGGTGTTTGTCGAGATCTCCGAAGAGCTGCAGCGGAACGGCTTCGAAGTGGAACCTTTTGGTTCGCGTACCATCGCCATCAAAACCGCTCCGGCGGGAGTGGAAGCTGCACAGATCGAGCACATGATTCACGAGCTGCTCGATCAGTTTGACCGCGAGGAGCAGTCGCTGAACATGGAAGTGATTCGCGGCCGGATTGCCGCTTCCATAGCGTGTCATGCGGCTATCAAAGTGAATACGCCGCTCGAACAGAATAAGATGGAGTGGCTGCTGAAAGAGCTGGCAAAAACGGATTGTCCGATGAGCTGTCCGCATGGACGTCCGGTGGTATTGCGGTATTCTTTAAAAGACATTCAAAAGGCATTCAAACGGATCTAATGGAATCACTGGAACTCCAAGAGGCTCGGCGGCACAAGTGGCATCTCGACGGCTCAGCCGTGCGGACGATTGAGTCCGCGCGCGAATTTCTCGATGCAGTAGGATTCTGTACTTTGTTTCCGCCGGAGCAGCCTGTGTTGCTGCCCAGCTTCATGGGAGCGTTCGCCGGTACGGACGAAGGTATCCCTACAGCTCGTCATGCCTATGCTGATCCGCGAGCCAAAGAAGCAACGGACCTGATGGTCCGGCTGTTGCGTGAGCGTGCTGCTTACGAAGCGAACCTTTTCGGCGACGCGAACTTCCTGGTTTCGGCTTCGGTGTTCCCCTATTTCTATGCTCTCGTAGGCGACCGCAATCCGCGACAGATGCCGAAGACCGGGGCGCAGCCGAATTTTTCGCAACTCGCGCGTGATTCCTTTGAAGCGATCAAGAATAAAGGGCCGATATCGAAGGAGAAGCTCGGTTATCTGCTCGGTGGCTCGACTTCTGACGCGGCATTCGATCGGGCGCTGGGGGAACTGTGGTCGCGACTGCGAATCACGCGCGTGGATTACGTTCCCGGCGAAGGAGCATACTGGGACGTACTGACTCGATGGGCGCCGGACGCCGTGCGCGAAGGAATTCAGCTGGCCTCGCTGCAGGCCCTCTCCGCGCTGATCTCGAAATATCTCGACTCGGTGATCGCAGCCGAGCAATCGGAAGTGGAAGACTTCTTTTCAAACATTGTGGCGCGTTCGAAGGTGAGCGAGGCCATAAAAGCGCTTTTGGCCGCACGCGAGTTCAGCTATCTTCACGTGGGCGGCAAGCCGATGGTGCAGATTGCAGGAAGCACAGCGGTGGCGCGAAGCGCGCCCGTCGATGAGTCGGTACTCAAACGGAATCAACCGATTGCGCGACGGCCGAGGACGGCACGCCCGGGGCCCAAATAGAAGCATGACGGAACGCAAACTGATTATCGCGATTGACGGTCCGGCTGGAGCCGGGAAGAGCACGATCGCTTCCTACCTCGCGCGCAAGTTAGGTTATGTGAATCTGGAAACTGGAGCGATGTATCGTGCACTCGGACTGCGTGCGCTCGAATCACGCATTCCGCTCGACAATGAGCAACAGCTTGCCGAACTTGCCAGCCTTTCCGACATTTTGCTCATTCCGACGCCAAACGGGAATCGCGTGCTCCTGGATGGGCGTGATGTATCCGAACGAATTCGCGAGGGCGATGTGACCTCCGCTGCTTCGCAGGTGTCGGTACATCCAGCAGTGCGCGAATGGATGGTGGCCCGTCAGCGTGAGATGGGAAGATCGGGCGGCGTGGTGATGGAAGGCCGCGATATCGGAACAAAGGTATTTCCCGATGCCGACGTAAAAATCTTTCTCGATGCGAATGAGAACGTACGCGCAGAACGGCGTGTCCGGCAGCACTCAATCGAAAGCGACGCCGAGCAGTCGAAGCGAATTGCCGAAGAGATGCGACAGCGTGATCGGCGGGATGCCAGTCGCGCAGCCTCCCCACTCGTGGCAGCCTTCGACGCTGTCATTCTTGATTCCAGCCACATGTCTCTGGACGAGGTACTCGACTCGGTCACGAAGATTGTCGAACAGAAGATGCTGCATCGCAGCGCGGCACAGTCGTGAACTCCAGCAGCCGCAAGCCTCAGCAGTAGCTGCTCTGCAATAAAAATACTCTCTCGAAAACGGCAATCTACCTGTTTACGTTGAACTTAACGCGGCTGCACGATTCCCACTTTGCGACGAGGTGCTCAAACAACTCGGCAAAGTGCAACATCGCGCGAAAGTTTTGCATATTATAGGTGGATGGAATATCTAAGGATTTAGCAAAGTACCTCGGGGCTGTGTTTTGACTTACGGACCTCCCGTAACCTTTTAATTGTCCGGCCGTGCGCCGGTTCTTCCTTTGGAGAATATGCACGATGGCCTCCCCTGCGAAGTTCCGCATCGACGTGGATATCCACAATATCCTGAACAACTCCAACCAAAAAGGCCCTGAACCCGCTCGCGCAATGGGTCTTACTCTACCCGAACCGAAATTTCCGCAGCACCCTGAACTGCTGAATGATCCGGGTCCTGCAGTTCCGCCAGAGAGGCGGGACTGGACCGCACCGGAGATCTACCGCAAGATGCGCGGCTGGCTTTTCCCATATGTTCGTTCGCGCGTATATCCCGGAGACTTCCACCCCATCACCGCGTACCTCTTTCTTGAGTACAAGTGCAATCTCGACTGCTGGTATTGCTGGTCGTTCAACAACCAGGTGAAGGGAATGACGGAAGATGTCGCAAGGCGATCGATCGACTGGCTCCATGATCACGGCTGTCGAGTGCTTGCATTGATGGGAGGCGAGCCGCTGCTCCGGCCACAGTTCGTGCACAAGGTCGTCAACTACGCGGCTAAAAAAGGTTTCTGGATCTATATCGCGACGAACGGGCGCTTACTTCGTCCCGAGGTCACGGATCGCCTCGGTGACGCCGGTGCCGCCTGCATCAACTTTGCTTTGGATTCATGGGATCTCAAGCCCAGCCTGCCCAAAGCTTTTGTGCCGGCGGAAAAGAACCTGCAGTATGTTCTCAAGAAGCAGTATGCCTATGGCTATATGGTGTTTTTTAACATCAATATTTGCCGTAACAACCTTGAAGATGTACGGCGCTTGACCGAATACGCCCATGAACATCGTGTCGCGACTGATTATCATATCAATGAAACCCCGATGATCGAGCAGGACGATCACTTCAAGCATCTCTCGGAAAATCCCACCTACATCCGTCCCGAGGACTGGCGCGCTGTCGACGAGACCATCGACTGGATCATCGAGAAGAACAGGGCCGGATACCAGATGGTCAATTCTGTTCCGCGCTTGCAGGAAATGAAGGCCTTCATTCGCATGTCATCAGGTCTAGACTTGAGGAAGGTCGGCTGGTATGGCGACGGGACAAGCGGCAATGGAGAAGTGAAATCTCTGATCGCGGGCATGCCGGGTGTGGAGCGCAGTCCGGACGGTGAACTCAGCTTCGCTGAGTGGTCGTGCCGCGCCGGACAGAACAACGTCATCATCAGGACTGACGGGACGGTTGGGCCCTGTTTCCCAATGTATGCCTCGAACTTCGACTGGGGAAATATCGATCAACCGAAATTCGATCAGAAGCAGATGGGGGAGATGAAGAAGACTTGCCAGAAGCACTGCTTCTCCACCTTGAACCACAATCTAGCATATTGCTACAACGACGCTCGCGCTATCAAATGGATGTGGAAGCAGGTGAAGAATGGTTTCACGGGAGCGCGAAGCTTCGAAGACTAAGCTCGTAAAAAGATATAAAGAGACCCGCTTGTGAGCGGGTCTTTTTGTTGGCATAAAAGAGCGCCACTACCTGGGCGGACGGAGATCTCAGGAGGCTTGAGTCCTCTTCCATGGCGCGAGCACCGATCCCACGGGCTTTCGCACAGTCTTTATCTCATCGCAATACTGCTGGAAGAGTAGCAGGATGTTGACGGCCTGGATGAGCGCGGTCGGTCCGCCGTCGAATGGATCGACGACCGCATCGACAAGATCTTTTTCGCGAAGAGCCTCGATTACTTCAGTGCCCCGGCAGCAAGCGACGATCCAGACTTGCGGATTCTGTCTCTTTACTTCCGTGCAGATCTGCTTCTTCTCGGCCATCGAGATCGATGTGCCAAGCAGCGCCAGGTCGAATCGTTCACACTGCATCAGCTCCCGAAACTCTTGCGTCCTACGGGCAGAGATGACCGTATAACCGGCGCGTTCCAGGATTGCATTTCGACTGCTTAAAACTGCTGGATCGAAATCCACCGAAAGAATGCGAGGGCTCTTCATATGAATCCTTACCAAAGGCCGCGGGAGAAAACCTTTAAAAATTTAAAAATAGCGAACTTCGGCTAAGTCTACCCACTATTTGTGAACGTCACTTTAAAGCCAACGATCACGATAATAATTTCCAAATCTTACCCCCAATTGTGATCGCAAGTAGCAGAAAAACTTAGCTTGGTCGAATTTGAAAAATTCTTGCGACCGACTTTTGCACAGGTTTTTCACAGTTGACAAACGCAACAACTGTTGCGCGAATTCACAAAAAAGAAAAACCCCGCTACCGCCGGGGTTTTTGGGCACAGTGAATTTGAGATCGGAATCTAAGTTGCTTTGCGAATATCGACATTTCCGTGTTCGTTGGAAACATGTACTTTGGAGCCGCCGCTCCCATTTGCGCCGCTCGCCTGGCTATTGTCGCCATTTGTCTGAACTTTGATTCCGTCGAAATCGGTACTAATCTCGCCGTTCTGTGCGCGCGCCTCGAATTCGAATTGCGCCTTAGCTGGAACTGCAAGCTTCACGTCGCCATTGCTGTTAGCGATGTTCATCGTGCCGAGTGGTAGCTTGTCCGCGTGGACTTCCACCAGTCCATTCTCATTCTCCAGCTTGATGTCACCGGTGATGCCGTCAAGGTGAATGTCCTTGGACTTGGTGACCAGGCGAAATGGACCCGCAGCATCTTTCGCGCGCAAGTCGCCGGATTCAATCGCGAGATCGCCATCGAGCTTGGCGAGTTCGAGGTCGGTACGCGAGGTATGGAAGATGACGCCACCGTTGATCTTTGCGAGGTTCATCTCGCCAAAGTATTCGCCAGTCAGTCGCACCGCACCGGTCACATCGGAGATTGTCGTGTCGTTTACTTCTCCGTTCACTTGCACGCCGCCAGTAATTTTCTCGATAGTTATCGATCCGCTGCGCAGATCGGCACTCACGCTGCCTTTGATGTCGGATGCAGTGATATCGCCATGAGAGGTGGAGACGTGAACGTCACCTGTCCGGCTCTGGACGGTGATGCTGCCGCGCCGAGTAGAAACATCGACGGCTCCGTTAGCCGGAACGAAAACGTTCAGATCGGATTCGGCAGCGCCCGAGCCTCCGCCCGAAGTGTTCGCGTTTAAGGTCAGAAGATTTCCTTCGACGTTAATCGTAGGGCGCGTGCTTTCATCGATCTTGTTGGCCTCGTTCTGATCTTTCGCGCGGACCTTCTTGTTTACCTCCACCTTGATCGTGGGTTCGTCCCAGCTGGTGACCGTGATATCGCCGCGATCCGACACGATGCGCAAGGAAGCATCTTTGGGATACGCCTGCTGTACGGTCTGGTTGTAGCTGTAGGTACTGCCGAACATGCCTGACATGAAGTCGCCGTCGTCAGGTAAATTCAGCTCGCCACCGAGTGCAGACCAGTTCACGCGCTCCGCCGAAGAAGCCATCAGCCCGAAGACAATCAACAGCACGACCAGTACGACCATCCCTGCGCCGATGCCGCGCGCGGTGCCACCGCGCTCTTTTTCCAGGTAATACTCCACCAGCTTGATGATTCCGATCGCGATCAGCAGAACCGGCCAGTAGTGCGCGAACCAGTGCGCCACCACCGATCCACTCAGCACCTGCGTTTTCACCAGCAGAATGACCACGCCGATGAGGATCAGGATGACTGGACCACCCAGGGATCTGCGGCGCACGTACATTTCGTCAGACATTTTGCACCTGCCCTGAATTGTCCTGCGGGCCTTGCGGTGCAGGGCCACTCGCAGGAGGCTGCGGCGGACGAGGCAACGCTTGCGTGATGTGACCGTCGGTAGACGCGCTCGACTGCAAGATCTTGATTGCGCCGATTACGATCAGGATCACCGGCCAGGTACGATTGAACTCGGCCATCCCAGTTTGACTCAGAAGAATAAGCACGCCGAGGGTAATCAAGATCACCGGGCCCATTACGCCATTCAGCCGGCATCTCGCGCACTGACAATAGCGATTGGAAACATAGTTTTGCATGGAGCCCTCCTTACTGCTGTTCCTTTCCGTGTGACTCGAGCAGTCCCAAACGACGGATCAGCAGCCAGATACCAATCGCAATCAGAATCAAAGGCCAAAAACGATCGAAATTGAAGTGCCAGAGACCGATGTTGTCGAGCAGGAACAGCGCGCCCAGTACGATCAGGATCACAGCGCCGATCGGCGCGGCGTTCCCTCGTCGCGTTGCCAGGTCGCGTTGACGCATGTCCTCATAAACATTGTTGTGAATCTGGGTCCCAAGATTCTGCGGATAGTTCTGCCAATACTGCTCGGCAGTCTGGCCCGGGGGCGCAGGGTTCCCTGGCACAAATCCCGCGACATTGGGATTACCAGATTCTCCCGTGCCAGGCGCGCCTGCCGGAGGTGGAGCGACCGGAGGCACAGGTGGCATCGGCGGGCGCGGAGGCGCGCCGCCGCCGAACAAGCCTTCCAATCCAAATGGATCGGGCAATGGCAAACCCAATTCGCGCGCGCGGGCAGTTTTGTAAGCGTCGAAGACCATGTAGAAAACGAAGAACGGGATAAAAATTCCGAAAAATCCTGAGCCGTTCGAAGTGATCCAGATGATGCTTACAAACACCAGCACGTGAATCAGCGCCTTGGCGAACTGGCCGTTGTACATGGCGCCTACGCCGGGAATAAATCCCAGGACAGCGGCAAGACCGGGACTGGGAGTGTGCCCATCCGGCGGAGGGGGCATGGGTACCCCAACCGGCGCGCCCGCCGGCGGCATTGCATCCTGCAAACGGTTCGCAATGCATTCTTCGCAATAGAAGGTGCCGCGCACGTTCCGTCGGCAGACTTCGCACATGGGCTTGCCGCAAGTCCGGCAATAAGAAATTGCTGCACTCTCGGGATGTACTGTGCAGTTCATGAGCATCTCCTCACAGCGGTGAGTTCGTCCTGTACTCCATTGGTCATCTGGGCCAGGTACGGCGTGGAGTCCTCACGGCTGTAGTTCTGATAATTTTTTTCGCGATCGTTGCCTCGATTCTGCTCTTTGCGCTCTTGTGGTTTATCGGTGCCGGAAGGTTTCTCCTCCGGAGTAGCAGCGCGTTTCAATTCGCGGACCCTGGTTTCGATCTCGTATACAAAGCGAATGTTCTGGTAATACTTCACTAATCTTCCTGTGGTTTCATAATAGCTGCGGACCACGCTTGAAGGCCGAAGATCTACGTGCCGCAAATTCGTCAGTCTGAATCCGGTGACATTCAACATCAGCGTCACCGAGAAGAATGCCATGCCAAATGACATTGCGAAGCGTGGCTGCGCAACGGACGCAAATACCGGCTGCACTTTCAGTGCGAGCAGTTCGCGCATTCGTTCGGACCAGCTTTGGCGAGCATGACGCGCGTCGGTCTCCGCGCGAACTGTTTCCTGCGTCGCCGCCAGAATCAGTTTGACGAGGTTGACGGGAGGCTCCACCTCGGGCAATGTTTCCAGCCAGTCGTGTCCCGCCTTGGTTTCGGCGAAGAGCACGCTGCACTGGGCACAAGACTCGCGATGGGCTTCGAAACGCATCAACTGCGTTCCCGTCAGAGCGCCGTCGATGGCCTCTGTCAGCAGTGCGTCAAAATCTCCGCACTTGAACCCGTTTTGGAACTCGCCTTGCATCACATCACCTGCCTATAGGTACGTGAAAGTAGTCGTGCAAGTTCCACACGACCGCGGTTAATCCGCGACTTTACGGTCCCCTCGGGCACTTTCAGTGCGAGGGCGATGTCTTTGTAGTCCATATCCTGTAAGTCCCTTAGAATCACTGCTTCTCTAAGCTCTGGAGAGAGCTTCTGCAGGGCCCGTTGCACCATCTCCTGGGTCTCGCGCCGATGCACCCGCACATCGGGCGCAGGACCGCTATCCGCTATTTGTTCGCTTAATGGCAGCATATCCTCGTCTTCGGAGCCGGAATTGTCCAGCGAATCAGTGACCCGGTCCTGTTTTGTCTTGCGAAAATGATCGACGAGAAGGTTGCGGGTGACGGTCGTGACCCACGTCATGAACGACCCTTTTTCGACGTCGAAGCTGTCCAGAGTCCGGTAGACCTTGATGAAAACTTCCTGGGTAAGATCCTGGGCATCGTCGCCCGAGCCGGTAAACCGGTAGCAGATGTTGTAGATACGACGATTCAGGCGGCGAACAATGTCCTCCCAGGCGGCGGCGTCTCCCGCGACACACCTGCGGACCAATGCTGCTACCACTTGGGCGTCGTCCACCCGAGGCTCCCTTGGGCTAATCCCGAATTGCCGTTCCAGCGCTACGCTTGCCAAGTAAGGACATACGCAAGGGTGCGCTCGGAAGTTCTTGGAATATAAAGGCCAGCCGATTGTATAGCAGAGCTGCCCCGGAATCAGGGCGGAAAAGTCACGCCCGTCTGTGATCGCGCGCGGGCAGCCGACTTCGCCTAACCGGGTCAGCAGCGGGCGTCTGGGTTGGAATTATGCGCACGCACGATCCGCGCGTCCGCGGCACTAAAGCGTCCTCCCGGTCTGAAGTCATGGTGAGCGCAGCGAATCCATCTATGTATTTGACGACGGGTGGCCCATTCAAGCCTTCTTCTGGCTTGAGTGGGGCAGTTCTCAATTTCAAGCTGAATCCCGAATCACGACTGCAAGCCGCCTGGTGGCCCAGGTTCGCCCCTCTTTTGGGCTAACCTGGGTTCAAGAGAATTCTCGCGTCCGCTTTGTATTCTTGTTTCACGATCGCGTGCCGTCCACTCCGACTCGATCTCTACCAACCTAACTTCCCGATACGCATAATGTCGGAAGCTGCTCCACTGCCACCGGGCTCAAACGCCGGTGGCACTGATCCGCAAATACGCTGGATTGACAATACACACCTTCTCATTCGCTATCACGACTACGCTGGTTACGAGCAAAGGTGTACGTCGCGGGTCTTCAACGTTGATGTAATCTGCGACCAATCGCCTATTTGTTAAACCATGCACCCAGCTGCGATACACGGCTCATGGGGAAGCACAAATTAGCGCAGGTGTCAGGGTTCAGAGATCAGGAAACAGAAATCGGGATTCCAAAATCCACAGTTGACATCGACGGATAATTCACTACCATATGGTTGTGGATAAATTGGGTACAACATTTGCGGCTCTGTCTGATCCAACCCGCCGGGCGATGATCGAACGACTCTCCCATGGGCCTGCCTCTGTGCATAGATTGACGGAACCGTTTTCACTTTCGCAGCAGATGATTTCAAAACATATTGCCTACCTGGTGCGGGCGCGAATTGTGATCAAGACGAAGCGTGGACGGGAGAGTGTGTGCACGCTCAGGCCCGCGGCCTTAAAGACAGTCAGCGACTGGGCGATCAGCTATCGCCGATTCTGGGAAGAGAGTTTCGACAAGCTGGATGTGGTTGTGAATCAAATGAAAAAAGGCGAGGTCAGAGATGGCAAAAAACACGGTTAACGAGACAGAGCGGATGGTTGTCACTAGAGTTTTTGATGCCCCACGCGAGTTGGTTTGGAAGGCGTGGACAGACCCGAAGTACGTGATGCAGTGGTGGGGACCCAAGGGCTTTACTGCGCCCGTTTGCGAGATGGATTTTCGCGTTGGAGGAAAATTCCTCTGCTGCATGAAGTCGCCGGATGGGCAGGAGTTCTGGAATGCGGTTGAATACCACGAGATTGTTCCGTACGAGAAGATCGTTTCCTTGATGTACTTTTCCGACTCGAAGGGAAACAAGATCGACCCTGCGCAATTAGGAATAGAACATGAGGCTATAGACGGTGCGTACGACGTGACCATCTTTGAGGATCTTGGAAACGGCCAGACGAAGCTTACCTTCATTGGAAATGAACCCATGGAGAGCGCGAAAAATAGTGGTCAAATGGAGGGCTGGAACCAGATACTCGATAAACTTGCTGCGGTTATTGCGGGGCTGGTACAGGCGAAATAACAAGTTGACCTTTTGACGATCGTCATGCGCGAGATACAGCTAAGGCTGGCGGCGGAGGCTTAGTTAGAACGGGCTTCTCGTCGCTTGGCCCGTCCGTGGTGGCCCAGGTTCGCCCCTCTTTTGGGCTAACCTGGGTTCAAGAAAATTCTCTTCGGTCCGCCGTGTTTTCTTGTTTCACGATCGCGTGCCGTCCACTCCGACTCGATCTCTACCAACCCAACTTCCCGATACGCATAATGTCGGAAGCTGCTCCACCGCCACTCTTCGGGCTCACTCGCCAATCCCCGCTTCACCGGATTGCGATGGATGTAGCGTAGCTTCTCGGTGAACTCCTCTGCATCGCGGATGTTGCGATCATAGTATCGCTTTTGCCAAAACGCGCCGGGTTCCACTGCATGTCGAAGGAAACGCCATCTCTTGGCGAACGACAGCTTCAGGAAATGAATTGCGTCGGCCAATGTCTGTCGTTCGGGCTCGCTGACCAGCAGATGCACATGTTCCGGCATCACGACAAATCCGTAAACGCACATCCGAAACCGCCGCCGCATATTCCCGAGACACACAACGAACAGGTCGTAGGTGTTGGAGGAAACAAAATACCTGCGCCGATGGTAGCAAGTGAAAGTGATGAAATGGGACTGGCCGGATTCCTGATAGCGCCGTAGACCGTTCGGCATGACAGAAATGTACCCGTTCGGTGCCTCAGATTCGCGGTGATCAGCAGCCCCAGGTTAGCCAAAAGAGGGCGAACCTGGGCCACCAGCCCTTTTGCTAAGTCACCTTTCGCCAATCCTCGGGAGGACTGGGTCCGCGGTCATTTGCTCTACTTCTGCTGAGCGACCAGAGGCCCCGATGCTGGATGGACCACATTGGGTACGCCTTTCCCACCAAAAAACACTGCAAGAAATCGCATTGTTTGCGAGCCGTCATTTCGGCCCCGATGCCATTTCGATCTGCACTGAAGGAATCCCTGCCCTTCATGGAACGATTGATGCGATCCATCCTCAAACTCGACCACTAAAGTACCTTCCAGGACATAAACGTAGACTGGAGCAGGGTGAATCATCCATTGCGATACAGCGCCAGGAGGAAATGTGAATACTACAGAGGACACCTCAGGGTCTGGAGTGCTTAGATAGAATTCCGGTTCCCCGGCGATCGTTGCGCTATTGCGGGACACCGGTGTAATTGACACCGTGGGTGTTGGCGAAGCACCTTTGGCTTGGGCGCGGGCTGCGATCGGAACCAGCGCCACAACCATCAAGCAGCTGCATAGTAGACACATGGCGCGCAGTGTGCAGAGCACCCTTTCCATTGTTGTAAAGTTGTGTGTCATCGTATGTTCTCCTTGATAAAAGGACTATTCGTGTATGCCATTGCCTTGATTTCGGTGATGCTTAATGTGGAATCCGGTCAGCGACTTTTGCCACGCCAGCTTGTGCGCAGACTTCATCCTTGTCTCCGCCCGGAGCCCCTCCCACACCCAAAGCGCCCACGATGGCATTCTTCGACTTGAACGCCACTGCGCCTGGAAGTGCCATGACATTCCGCATTGTTGCGAGCCGTGGCGCATAGGGACTGGTCTTGGTCAAATCGAAGAACTTGCCGGACGTGTCGAGATCGAATATTGGTCCCAGCGTGACCACGGTATACGCTTTCTCGAAGCTAGATTCCGCTGTATGGATGGTGGCGCCATCGCCGCGAAGCGTTACTTGCGGTACTCCATCCATGTCCACGACTGTTGCGGTCACCCGATATCCGTGTTGCGCGCACACACGAACAGCCGCGGTCGCGGCCTCAAGCGCAAGGCTAAGTGGCACAGTGTAGTGATAGTTAGTTGTTTCTGACGGTTGGGCCGCTTGCACTTGGGCCCAGACCGTACTTGTAGAAGCCTGCCACGGCAGCAAAGAGACGAGTACGAGATGCAATAGCGGATACCGCATGAAGACATGCTTGCAACCGCAAATGGCATGGAACTTGGCACTCCACAAACCTTTCCCGAGCATCATGGCGAGTTTCCTCAATAGAGTGATGCGTTGCGCATCGTAGAGTGATGCGTTGCGCATCGTCGATTGAAGCCGACAGGATCAGGCGCGATTCCAAATTGCGCAATCCAGTGAGCCGGCACCGCGTCAAGAAAAGAGTCAAGCAGCACGGGAGCGGCATAGAGAGTGAGTATTTCGGCTTCTAGCCAATCTTCAAGATCATGGCCGTCAGCGGGACCCGTCGCTCATAAAGTTGATAGGCACGCTCGCGAATAACTCCTCGGTAAATCCGAATGAATTCTGCCCTTGTTCTGCTGAACCAAACTTTTCATCCGACATAGGAAGCCTCCTATGTTTCTAATTAGTACAGTCTCAACGCGTGGCCCGACGACTGGTGCCCCATTCAGCCTTCTTTTGGCTTGAGTGGGATGGTCCATGCCGTTTGCGGGAGGACATGCGAAATTTCGCGCTGTTACGACGAAACAGAATCCGGGGATATCGGAGCGTCACTTGCAACCGGATAGCGAGTGATAATCTCCGTTCGCAACATCTATCTGGCAACGAGCCTCTTTGAGAAGTAAAGTTTCGTGGTGGAAAAATCAAATCAGCGGGCATTGCTGCGTCATTTGCCATTGCTAATACCGACTGCGGTGTGGATTTTGCTATTCGCCGGACTTCTCCGCTCGGAGGTTTTACGCGCAGTCCTCGCAATCGCGTGTATCGGAGTGATGTTGTACCAGTGGCGTCTTTACCGCAGGTCGGCCAGTGGAGCGCGATTCATATTCCTGTCGCTCGTAGTCGCTGGCCTCAGCCTAGCTTCCCTCTGGTTAGCATTAAATGTCGTTCGGTTTTTCACCTATGACGGAGGTTCCGGTCGTATCTACGGCGTTGTGGTTAGCATTCAGCATGGCTTGGTTTGGATGACAGCAGCATTGCTACTAGTCGTTGCAGTATGGGCAATACTTGACTTTGCGCGTTGGCACACCAGAAATGCCGTATCCTCATGAACTTGAATCCGTAACTGTCGGTAAATCGGCTTACCACTCAAGTGATATCTCCGTTCCCGAGATCTATTCGCTTGGCGAGAAGTACGTGAGGCCTGGTGGCCCAGGTTCGCCCCTCTTTTGGGCTAACCTGGGTTCAAGAAAATTCTCTCGCGTCTGCCGTGTATTCTTGTTTCACGATCGCGTGCCGTCCACTCCGACTCGATCTCTACCAACCCAACTTCCCGATACGCATAATGCCGGAAGCTGCTCCACTGCCACTCTCCGGGCTCACTCGCCAATCCCCGCTTCACCGGATTGCGATGTATGTAGCGTAGCTTCGCGGTGAACTCCTCCGCATCGCGGATGTTGCGATCATAGTAGCGCTTTTGCCAAAACGCGCCGGCTTCCACAGTACGTCGAAGAGAACGCACCTCTTGGCGAACGACAGCCTCAGAAATGAATTGCGTCGGCCAATGTCTGTCGTTCGGGCTCGCTGACTAGCAGATGCACGTGCTCCGGCATCACGACAAACCCGTAAACATCCATCTGAAACCGCCGCCGCATATTCTCGAGACACACAACGAACAGGTCGTAGGTTTTGGAGGAAACAAAATACCTGCGCCAATGGTAGCAAGTGAGGGTGATGAAATGGGACTGGCCGGATTCGTGATAGCGCCGTAGACCGTTCGGCATGACGGAAAGCTACACGTTCTGCCTCAGATTTGCGGTGATCAGCAGCCCCAGGTTAGCCAACAGAAGGCGAACCTGGGCCACCAGCCCAGACGAGCAAGTATTTCGTTATAACAGCGGTAGCAAGCGCGAAAAGGTCACTGACTTTGACCGCTTTAGTTTCGTGTCTGCCAACGTTCTTAATAAGCGTCTTACTTATGCCGATCTGACTGGTAAAACCACTCCGACGTCTGCCCAATCCCTTTCGCGGAAAACGGGCAGACGATCAGCAAAGTGAGGCGGACCAAAACTTTCTCTTGCGCAAGGTGTTACCTTGGTACTATAAGTTTCGTCCAACCGTGAGACAAACATTTCCAAATCTGTCGGATTTGACAACGGCATCACCATCAGACAGCGAGATCTAACGGTTCCAACTCTATGATGCGCTTGATTTTCATGACTACGCTCGGGGTATCCAAAAAAGGCATCTTGGACCTTGAGTGCTCATCATCGCTAGACGAAACTATGGCCATGGCAGCAGTAGCAGTACCCACGACGGCAACAATGACCCTGATGGATCTTCCGGGCACAGCTTACCGTCTCAAAAAGTCCCGATTATTGTTTCTATCGAGCAAAACGAGTGTGGGTCCTTTCGTTATCTCCGAGAAAAACACTGGCGTCTTCGATCACGACCAAGAATTGTCTGCGCTGTTCACGGGATTTTTGTCCGCATTCGTGGACCAATTCGAATTTTTGAAGCGCAATAGTGCCCAACTTGCTCCGTCGCTTTCCGCCGAACTCGAAAAGTTCGATATTCTCTTGGAACGCCGCCCTCAATACATGGCCTCGCTCGATTCGGATGCTGTGAAAACAGCTCTAACCAAAAAGCTCGATGCATGGAAGAGCCCGGAGACCACCACCGTTACGTATTGCGAAATGGAGACGGCATAATAATGGGAGCGACAAAGTCTCTCGTGGTGGGGAGTATCCAGTCGGACCAACCTTGATAGCCTTTATGAGCCGACAAATCAGGCTAGGAACTTCTTCGAAATTTGTTCGAATGGTCAAATGCAGTCTCTCTCGCGAAGAATGCTTAGGGATCATCACCGCTATTAGCTCGCAGGCTTCTTAGCCCTTTTCGTTTCTGTTTGTCTAACCTTCTCCCGCATCTAGCGTCGCCTTCAGTTCTGCATGTGAGACCTGCAGGATCTTACGCATTGCTTTGTCGAATTTCTCGAACTCTGATTTCTGTTTTTCCATCAGCTTGTAGTCCCTCCAGAAAGCGCAGCCAGAGCAGTGGGAAACGGAAGAGGCGCAGAAGCGTTATTCAGCTTGTGTATGGCGCTCTCCATTAGTGTCACTGCACTAATGCAGACACCCATTAGCACTTGCACCTGCTCACTGTTTAGTTCTCTTCTGGGTGCAGTACAGGATTTCTGTAAACATCCTTCAGGTGATTTAGCAGCGCTGTTATGTTTGGATCGGCATTGTGGGTGTTGAGTAGCCTGATGTAGGCTCCCCAGTTCCTCATCTTGGAATGCGCCTTCTTAGGGCCCGGAACAACGATGTCATAGTATTCGCGTATCACCGCTTCAGTTCCGCGCAGAATGTGGAAAGCTGCTGCGGTAGGTACATCGAAGGCGATGCATTTACCAGCCTGATCGAAGTCCGCCTTTGTCTGATCCGGCAACCTACTCCTGGTTGGCTCCGGAACTTGATAATGCGCGTTTTCTACTAAATCCTTTGTCGAATAAGCTCCCTTTTTCGAAACGAAATAGGTGTCCATCATCTGACATTCATTGCGTAAAACCGTCTCGAACTCTTTGGCCGCATTGGCCACTTCCGCCACCTCCCAACGGGCCAGTTCTATCTCTGGCTGGGTTTGTTCGGGAAGCTTCGCCATCACTTTGTTCCATCCTTAGGCACAATGGCAGTAATTGCTTGGTACAAGCGCCATGCAGACGGAGTAGTGAAATTCAATGATCTCTGCCGGTAGATTTCGTCTACGGCCTCCCTCGCGTGCCACCAATCCAACCAGACCGCGCCATACTTCAGGGGAGAATCCACTTCTGTCAGTGCATGGATCTTCATTGCCAGTTCATAAAACCGACAAACTCGGTATCTTGCACGCTATGACGCCTCGCAATAGTGGAAGTCTCACTTTACACCCCCTCGCGCGGAATTTCTTATTTCTCCCACCAATCTGGATGACATACACCGCATTTTTGCGGAATTGTCACCAAGTCCCTGAAAAACCGGTCGCGGTCGGCACAGAAGTCACAGCTTTCCTGGCGGGTGGCCCACCATATCGCCGCACGCGACGAAGCATCCGGTCATCGCGTCGGGCCGAACGGGGCGAACGCTGGCTGTACTGCTATCCCGACGACGCCTTCGCGGAATATTGATGGCGAGGCGCTACGGAGCGACGGCGACAGTGCTCTGGGTCGCTGCTAGCACTGCGTCCGTCGTAACGACTTGTCCGAACTCATCGTGCAGCGTCGCCATTACGACGCGATAGACCTCGTCGGCGCCCAGGTGACTGCCATCGAAGTTCTTGTGCTCCCACGCCGCGGTTGCATCGGCTACCACGAGGACATCGAATCCCAGGTTTTCTGCCATGCGCGCCGTAGTGTTGACGCAGTATTCCGCCATCATTCCCACGACTACCAGGGTCTTCTGCTGCGCCGCGCGTAATCTCTGTTCCAGGTCTGTACCGATGAAGGCGCTGCTCACGCACTTGCGGACCACCGGTTCGCCGGGGAGTGGTTGCGCTTCCGGTTTGACCTCGTTCCCGGGCTGGCCTGGCCGAAACGGTGAGTTGGCGCCGGTCGAATCGTGCCGCACGTGGATGATGGGCCGACCGCTCGCGCGCCAAGCTTGCAGCAGGCGCTCGATATTCTTCTCCGCGCCGGGATTGTTCCGCTGACCCAATCGTGGATCGTCCATTCCTTTTTGTACGTCGATGACCAGCAGCACCGCATTCTTTTCGATATCCATAAACACCACGGTACCATCGCCCGCGCAAGAGATGTCAAGAGCCTCTTTGCCTCGTTTTCCCGCCAAGTACATCATTCCACGATAGAAATAAATCCTCCGAAAGTGTCTAGTAGGTCCCCTCGAATTTGTCACAATAGAAATAGGCGATGAAGTTCGGGACGACAACTGACAACTAGCAACTGTCAACTGACCCTAACTTCTTTAGAATGCATTATAAGAGGGTTAAGTCCTTCAGAATGCATTATGTACAGCCGCGCTACCCCGTAAGTACCTTTATTTGCCAGATGAGAGGGGGTAGGGGTGGAGTTACCAATCAGTAATTATTTCCAAAGATGATCGGCGGGGCCAAACGAACTCGACGAACCTCCGCTGCCCCTATTCGGGACTGAAATAGTCGACGGCTACCGGGCTTTCGAACAATGAGTAGTCGCGCGTCACTACGGTGATGCCCGTCTCGGTGACGAAGTACCGCTGCTTGTCGACCTCGGTGTCGTAACCGATTACCGTGCCCTCGGGGATATGGACGTCTCGATCAATGATGGCGCGGCGAATGCGGCAGTAGCGCCCGATATTCACGTGGCTGAAGACGATGCTGGAGTCGACGTCGGCATACGAGTTCACGCGCACATCGGGTGAGAGAACGCTGCTCCGGACCATCGATCCGGAGACGATCGATCCGGCGGAGACGATCGAGTCCACAGCACTGCCCGTGCGGCCCGGCTCGGAAAAGACAAACTTCGCCGGAGGATACTGGCGCTGATGCGTGCGCAGCGGCCAGTGCTTGTCGTAGAGGTTGAACACTGGCGAGACGGCAACCAGGTCCATGTTCGCTTCGTAGTAGGCTTCGAGCGTGCCCACGTCGCGCCAGTAAAGCGCTTCCTTCTTGTTCTCGTCGATGAAATTGAAGGAGTAGATCTTGTAGTCGTCCACCATCTTGGGCAGGATGTCGTGCCCAAAATCGTGACTGGAATTGGGATCTTCGGCGTCCTTCAGCAACACGGGGATGAGCACGTCGGTGTTGAACAGGTAAATGCCCATCGATCCCGAGACCATGCGCGGGTGATAGGGAGAGCGAATATCAGTGACTTTCGGCTTCTCCTGGAATCCCGTGATTTTTCCGCCTCGGTCGATATCGACAACCCCGAACCGGTATGTCTCTTCCGGTTCGATCAGGATCGTCGCCAGCGTCACGTCGGCGCCTGAGGCGTTGTGTTGATCGAGCATCAGCCCGTAATTCATTTTGTAGATGTGATCGCCCGAGAGGATGAGAACGTGCTTCGGTTGCTCTGCTCCGATCGAGTAGATGTTCTGGTAGACGGCATCCGCGGTTCCCATGTACCAGTTTTCGCTCACGCGCTTCATCGGCGGCAGGATCTCGACGAACTCGCCTAGCTCGCGAGCCACGATGTTCCAGCCTTCGCGAATGTGACGATTCAGCGACAGAGCCTTGTACTGGGTGAGGATGTAAACGCGACGAAGATCAGAATTAATGCAATTGGAAAGCGTGATGTCGATGATGCGATAGATTCCGCCGAACGTGACTGCCGGTTTGGCGCGATCGCGAGTCAGAGGGTACAGCCGTTCCCCCGCTCCTCCGGCCAGCAAGACTCCAAGCGTGTCCTTCATGCCTTTTCCGGAATACCGATTTGAAAAACTTTCCTACATAAACCGTAAAGAAGAACCCGTTCAATTATCAGCCTGCTAAGAGGGCCGGATTCTCCGCAGCTAACTCCAGACAACTACCTTAAGCCGCATGATGTTAGCACAAGGAAAACAGTTGTCGACACTTGCCGCGCAAAGAGCCGCATTCAGGCAGCGTCGTCGAGCGTGATTCGCAACGATTTCAGGAACTTCATGTCCTGACTGGTGACCTTGAAATCAGCCGAATGCCGACCAGCAGTTTCTGTTTGAGTTTCCTCTTCCTGCTTGTTGAAACCTATAGTGGCTTCCAGCACCAGGAAAACGTCATAACCGCCTGCTTTTATCTTGGAGATTACCTCGGCAATTTCCTCCGATTCAGAGAGGGAATCATTGATCGCCTCGCCGAGTTCCTTCATCAGGTGCTTGAGTTTCGGATTCACTTCGCCCCCTGGGGTGTGGGCCGCCAGGTGGTTGCCCGGCGAAACTGCGTACCCAATCGGTTGGATGCGCTAGATTCGACTCCGGTTTAGTTCCTGCAAGCTTGTTACAATCACAAGTTGTGCCGGAAACGTCTGGAGTCCGCAAAAGTACCGCCGTTGCCCGTGTCGTCGGCCGCATGGCTGGCGAGAAGGCCAATAGCAATCGCTGGCTGCGGGCCACCTACCGGGGCGCGAGTTCTATCTTTCACTCGCTTGCGCACGTTCTTTCGGCTCTATGGCATCAGGTTACAGGTGTATTCTTTCTGGCGTTTGCAACCATTGGCGCACTCGCCTGTGTACGCGAGTACCGCAGTTATGCGGCAGGAAAAGTAGGACCGGGACGCGTGATCCTTGTTGCGGGTTTCGCTTTGCTCTTCGGATACTTCGCCCTGAGCAACTTCATGCGTGCCGGACGCCGTACCTGATCGAGGTCCCACCGTGGCTGATCCTGTGAAAACCGCAGCCGCCAGAAGCTGCACAAAGCTTCTGTGAAGCAAGAAACCGTCAAGACCAGTTCCAATATCGAAGTTCATCCTCTCTACACGCCTGCGGATCTGCAGGACTGGCAATACGATCAGCAACTTGGATATCCCGGCCAGTATCCGTTTACCCGCGGCGTTCACCCGACCATGTACCGCGGACGCCTCTGGACGATGCGCCAGTATGCCGGTATGGGCGATGCCGAAGAGTCGAATCGGCGCTACAAGTACCTGTTGCAGGCCGGGACCACCGGGCTTTCGGTAGCCTTCGATCTTCCTACGCAGATTGGCCTGGATTCTGATTGTCCCCTCGCGATGGGCGAGGTGGGTAAGGTCGGCGTTGCCATCGATTCCATTGAAGACATGCAACGGCTGTTTGATGGCATCAACCTGGAGAAGATCTCCACCTCCATGACCATCAATGCGACCGCCTCGATCCTGCTAGCGCTCTACATTGCGGTCGCGAAACGCACCGGAGCTGAGGTTCGCAAGCTCTCGGGCACGGTGCAGAACGACGTTCTGAAGGAATACATTGCGCGTGGGACGTATATTTATCCGCCACAAGCGGCGATGCGCATTGTGACGGACATCTTTGCGTATACGAACCGGGAAGTACCCGATTGGAACACGATTTCTATCTCGGGCTATCACATGCGCGAAGCCGGATGCACCGCCGTCCAGGAGGTGGCGTTCACGCTGGCAGACGGCATGACCTATGTGCAGGCAGCGATCGATGCCGGCCTGGATGTTGATACGTTTCGCGCCGCGGCTGTCGTTCTTCTTCGCGTCGTTCAGCAACTTCTTCGAGGAGATCGCGAAGTTTCGTGCAGCTCGTCGCATGTGGGCGCGCATCATGCGCGACAAGTTCGCGGCCAAGAGCCCAAAATCGTGGATGCTGCGCTTTCATACGCAGACTGCCGGCTCTTCGCTAACCGCCCAGCAGCCAGAGAACAATATTGTGCGAACGGCATTGCAGGCGCTTTCGGCTGTGCTCGGGGGAACTCAGTCGCTACACACGAATTCGTTCGATGAGGCGCTGGCGCTGCCAACGGAACAATCGGCGCGAATTGCATTGCGGACTCAGCAGATCATTGCCTACGAATCGGGAGCGGCCCAGACCGTCGATCCGATTGCAGGTTCGTACTATGTCGAGTCGATGACGGATGAAATCGAGAAGCGAGCGGAAGCGTATCTGGACAAAATTGACGCGCTCGGCGGAATGCTGAAGGCAATCGAGCGCGGGTATGTGCAGCAGGAAATTCAAAACGCGTCGTACGAGTTCCAGCAGCGAGTCGAGCGCCTGGAGCAGGTGGTGGTTGGCGTGAACCGTTTCCGGCTCGAAGAAGAAACGCCAGTCCCGATCCAGCGCATCGATGAGGCATTGGAGCGCAAGCAGGTGGAACGTCTGCACGCCTTACGAGCGAAGCGTGACCCCGGTGTCTGGCGCGACGCTCTGACGCTCGTCGAGGATACGGCGCGCAACGGCGAGAACTTAATGCCGGCGATTGTGAATGCCGTCGAGAGCTACGCCACGGTCGGCGAAATTTCCGATGCCATGCGGAAAGTTTTTGGGGAATACAAGGAAGCGGTGGTGATTTAGTTAGTTCTGCGCCTGCAAGTCGCAGGCTTCTCGGCATTCCAGGCAGTAATACTGCGCCGTCTTGGCATAACCGCACCTGGTGCGCGCCCATGCACATTCCACAATAACGGTCACACTCACACTTCTCTTCCGTTAATTCGCAAATGTTGCAGAGGAAACGTTCTGCCATGATGGCGGAGTGTAACGCGGCTCAGTCTGCTGCGCCAGTTACCTCCGTGCTTCGGGTCGAGACGGCGGCGTGCAATCGAAGTAAGATTACAGCGCTCTTCCTGCCGCAGCTCCAGAGGCCCAGGCCCACTGGAAGTTGAATCCGCCGAGATGGCCGGTTACGTCGACGACTTCTCCGATGAAGAACAGGCCGGGGACTTTGCGGCTCTCCATAGTCTTGGCGGAGAGTTCGTTGGTGTCGACTCCGCCGGCCGTCACTTCGGCTTTTTCGTATCCTTCGGTTTCCGCCGGAGTGATCTTCCATGAATGCAATGCTTGTTCGAAGTCGTCCAGACCCTGATTCGTGAATGACGCTGGGGGATGCAGTTCCAGCCATCGTGCAGCGAGACGGTTCGGAAGAATGCGTTCGAGTGACTTGCGGGTGGCGGCCAGGTCGCGCGTTTTCGCGTCTCGGATATTAGGTGTAACGTCCTGTCCCGGTGCAAGGTCGATCGCGATCGGAACGCCCGGTTTCCAGTAAGAAGATATCTGCAAGATCGCCGGGCCGCTCAAGCCACGATGCGTGATCAGCATCTTCTCGCGGAACTGGGCATGATCGGTTGACGTAACGGCGTCGGCTGAAACTCCAGCGAGGTCGCAATAACGCTTGCGATCTGCGGGGCTCAGAACGAAGGGCACGAGCGCGGGCCGCGGCTCTTCAATTCTCAATCCAAATTGGCGGGCAAGACCGTAGCCGAAACTGGTGGCGCCCATCTTCGGAATAGAGAGTCCACCGGTGGCGACCACGAGAGCAGGCGCGCGGAATTCGTTTGCTTCGGAGCGGACGACGAATTCGGTTCTGCGCGAAACTTCCTGGACCGTCGTGTTCAGAAAGATCTGAACAGCGGCGGCGCCGCACTCGGCCAGGAGCATGTCGAGAATGGCGCGCGAAGAGCCGTCACAAAAGAGCTGGCCGAGCGTCTTCTCGTGATACGCAATGCGATGTTTCTCGACCAGGGCAATGAAGTCTGCGGGCGTGTAACGCGCCAGTGCCGACTTCGCAAAATGCGGATTCGCGGATATGAAATTCTCCGGCTCGCAATAAATGTTGGTGAAGTTGCAGCGGCCCCCACCGGAGATGAGGATCTTCTTGCCTGGGCGATCGGCATGCTCGAGGACTGCAACACGGCGTCCGCGCTTGCCCGCTTCGATGGCGCACATCAGTCCGGCGGCACCGGCGCCGAGAACGATCGCGTCGAAGTGATGGGCGGGCACAAATCAGTATGACATGAGTATTTGGACAGCCGAGAGCCTGCCCTGAGCGAAGTCGAAGGGTCGCCCGCCAGTTGATAAGGATCTAGGGCTTGATCGTCACCATCACGACTCCGTGCGACGGCACGCGTGCCAAGAACTGGCCGGTGAACTTGCCGAGGTCCTTGTGCTGCCACAGGTCGCGAACACTGGCGCTGAGGTGCGAGGGATAGGCGAGTTGCGTCCAGCTTACGTTAATCGGCTGCTCGCTAGCTCCGCGATTGAAGAGCACCACCGCGCGGCTGCCGTCGACGAGTGGACGGGCCCAGATTTCGAGATCGCCTTCTTTCCAAACACGGCGTCCCTGGCGGCCGAGAGGATCCTGATCGATGGCAATCACTTCCTTGTTCGTCAGAATCTCTTTGATCTCTGGCGTCATGTTGCGGAGATCGTTGCCCGCGATCAGCGGTGCCGCCAGAATCGACCATAGGCTGAAGTGCGAGCGGTACTCTGTGGTGGTCATGCCGCCATTACCGACTTCGAGCATGTCGGGATCGTTCCAGTGGCCGGGGCCGGCGAAGCTCTCCAGTCCGACCTGCTTGTCGAGATTCACGAGCATGCCGCTGCTGTATTTCTCCGTGCCGTCCCACTTATCCATGATGTCGCCCGTAGTGCGCCACAGGTTGCCGCCAACTTCGGCGGCCCAGAGCCACGGTTTTGCCGTGCCCCATTCGCAAATGCTCAACACAATGGGACGGCCTGAAGCGTTCAGTGCCTCGCGAATGAGCGCGTACGAAGCCTGAGCATTCTGCGTGGTGGCGTTGCACCAGTCATACTTGAGGTAATCGACGCCCCAGGATGCATACATCAGGCCGTCCTGGAATTCGTGGCCACGCCCGCCAGGACGGCCCGCGCACGTCTTGCTGCCGGCGTCGGAGTAGACGCCGAATTTCAGCCCCTTGGAGTGAACGTAATCCGCAAGAGCCTTCATGCCTGAGGGAAAGTGTTGTGGGTCGGCGACGATGTTGCCGTCTTTGTCGCGCGAGAGCTGCCAGCAGTCATCGATGTTGAGGTAGTCATATCCGGCATCTTTCATGCCTGAGGTGACCATGGCGTCGGCCATTCCGCGGATCATCTCTTCGCTTACGTTGCAGCCGAATTTATTCCAACTGTTCCATCCCATCGGCGGCGTGAGCGCGAGACCCTTATCGATGGCGGGAACATCCTGGGCGACGGCAGTGGTTGTAACGAACACGAGCAAAAACGCGAAGAGTAGTTTCATTGCGACCTCGTCATGAAAGGTGACGGATGAAAGTAATTGGTCGGCGCGGGAGTTGCAAGTTAGAGCTTACTAAGGACAGAAATTCATAGATGGATTCGCTGCGCTCACCATGACCCGAGGTTCTCAGACACGTTAGTGGTAATGCGAGCATTTCGAACGTCATGCCTTTTGCGATGCCAAGTAAATGCATAGATGGTTTCGCTACGCTCACCATGACTGCGGTTGAGGGATCATGTTCTGTGGTTGGCTGCTAGGGATTATCGGGGTGACGCATCCTGGATCGCGCCGTGTTGCAGAGCCCATTGGAGGAAGCCATCAGGGGCGTTCTTGACGCCGGTGAGGTTCGCCACCTTGATGCTGCGAATCTGTTGCCAGCGAAGGTTGCGGAGATCGGTGTTGCGCAGATCGGCATCGTCGAGGTTTGCGCGCGTGAGGTCCGCGCCAGTGAGGTTCCCCGAGTTGAGATCGGCATTGGTGAGGTCGGCGTCGATCAAGCGTGCGTTCTGCAGATTGCTTGCGCGAAAATTCGCCGAGCGAAGATCGGCGGCAGTGAGGTCCGCCGATTGGAGATTGCTGTTGCGAGCGTCTACCGCATTGAAGTTTGCACGAGTGAGATCGGCACGCGAGAGGTCGGCCCCTTGAAGATACGCGGTTGAGACATCAACTCCGATGAGTGGAATGCCATCAGCATTGAGTTCCTGCAGGGCATCGATGCGGCCATCGCTGCCACCTTTTCCCTGCGCGGTGTTGATCACCTGCCATGCCTGGTAATGCTTTTGCTTCAGGCGATCGCCCGATTCGCTGAAATAGAAGATAACCGCGATCAAAACAGAAAAGCTGCTGAGATATTCGAGAGCTTCGAGAAAACTCCAGTGGCTGAGCGCGTACGCGACCCATTGCGATATTCACTCGAAAGCAACCAGGGGTATCGCCCCGCGATAACGCATGCGGTCGCATTGGACGCGCAACGGTTCGGGGCGAGGTTTGGGCTCGTGGATGATCACGGGAGATGAGACGCGGGAAGGCGCGGGAAGTTACGCGTGGGCTGACGGGAGTGCCCTGCCGTGGCCGAAGTGCTCCGAATCATTCTGAGACATGAACTTGTGCGGGCTGTTTCGACTCGGCCATGCGGCCTCGCTCAACATGACAGCCGTATGAGTGTCCGCCTCAAACAAGCAATTGGCATGTATTGTGCCGTCAAATTCAAAAGCGGAAATAAATCAGCAAATCACCCCTGATTGGAACCATCGCGGTAAACCCTAGCTATTGTGGTGATCTGCTTTTCCAAGCGCAACCTTTCGTACATGCCCGCGCCAAGCCTTTAGTCACACTACGACTTTCAAAAATGTTGTTGACAGTACAACGTTTAGGCGTAGGATGTGGTCAAAAGTGGTAAGAAGTGGATCAGTAAGTACGGATCGTGGACAGTGGGACGGCAGTCAAGGGCAAAGGTGGAATGAGCAGAAAAACACCAGAAAAAAGCCCCGAAGAAATGAGTTCCACGCTGTTTTTGATCACTTTCGCCTCTTTATTAGCGGCAATAGCCGCCCGACAAGCAAATGTTTCGTGGCAACAATCCAACCCGCGTCGACGAAAAGGGCCGTTTAAAGGTTCCTGCGGACTTCAAGCGGGTAATCGACGAAAAGTACGGCCAGAAATTCTACATCACGTCGATGGATGGGAAGGTTGCCCAGATGTATCCCTTCGAGGAATGGGAGCAGATCGAAGCCAAGCTGGCGGCGCTCTCGAATTTCAATCCCTCGAAGAAAAGGTTTCTGACCGTAACGAACTATTACGGGCAGGTGGTGGAGATGGACGGACAGGGTCGCCTGCTGCTCCCCCAGTTGCTGCGCGAGTCGGCGCAACTGAAGGGTGATGTGGCGGTGATGGGTTACCTGAACCACCTGGAAGTACGTGGTCTGGAAGCGGTGAAGGCGGAAGTGGAACAGGGCTTCACGGCAGACGACGAAAAAGCTTTGAACGACCTTGGAATTTAAGCCCCGAGGGGCGATGTGACGGAAAAGAAGTTCAGTCACATACCGGTTCTTTTAAAAGAGACGATCGATTTCTTAGCCGTCCGGCGTGGTGGCACATATGTGGACGCCACGTTGGGACTGGGTGGTCACAGCTACGAAATTGCCCGGCAAATCGGCCGCGAGGGAACGCTGATCGGGTTCGATAAGGATCCGGCGGCGCTGGAGCTGGCGCGCAAGCGACTCAGCGAACCTCCGGCGGAATTAGCGGGCGACTGGCCCGAGATCCGATATGAGCAAGGGTCTTTTTCTCGGATTGGGGAAGTTCTCGGGGCTGGTTCGGTAGATGGGCTGATGGCTGACCTGGGAGTGAGCTCGCTGCAGTTGGAGGATGCGAGCCGCGGATTCAGTTTTCAGGCGGAAGGGCCCCTGGACATGCGGATGGATCCGCATGAGGGGATGACCGCCGAACAAGTGGTAAACCGGGTCGACGAGCGAACACTCGCCGATCTGATTTACGAATTCGGTGAGGAAAGGAGGTCGCGGAGAATCGCCAGAGCCATTGTTCGGGCGCGGCCGATTCGTTCTACCAAGCAATTGGTAGACGTGATATCGGCCGCGGCCCCGACAATGAAATCAGAGCGGGGGCGGATTCATCCAGCGACACGAACTTTCCAGGCAATCCGAATTTACGTAAACCGCGAACTAGACGACCTGAAGGCGCTGCTGGAAAGCGCGCCAAGGGTACTGAAGCCGGGCGGGCGAGTAGCGATCATCAGCTTTCATTCGCTGGAAGACCGCATCGTGAAAGACGCGTTGCGCGACGGAGCGAAAGCGGGGATCTACGAGGTCCTGACGAAAAAGCCGGTGACCGCAGCAGAAATAGAAATTGATCGGAATCCGAGGTCACGAAGCGCGAAGCTTCGAGCCGCGGAAAGGCGCTGATGAAAAGTCTGTTGGAAATGTGAATAAGCGCCACGAACGACAAATTCTGCCCTTGTATCTACTGGGCAAATCGAGATTCCGGGCCGTGGTAGGCAACGGAGGTGGACGATGTTTAAGGGAACAACAATCGAAGAGCTAATGAACATGGTGGAGCGCGTGGAAGTGCACACGCAGGCTTCCCCGGAACAGCGCCAGATGTCGCGGCGCGATCCCGCACACCAGATGCCAGTCCTCATGTTTGAAATGAGCAAGAAGAGCCAGGGTTTCGCCGGAGTCGCATAAATGGCCGCAGCCGCAGTAGCCCGTGGAAAGCAGCAGATGTTCGCTCCCTCGCGACGCTGCTGGATGGGAACACCCGAAGTGTTCTTCGCCAAACACATTGATAACTCGCGGCTGGTGAAGGTCGACGATCCCATGCGCAAACGCGAGATGCGCATGTTCACCGCGGCATTGTGCATGCTGTTCACGATTGTGATGATGTATGCGTGGCAGCACTTCAGCGCGATCGAGTACGGCTACCGAATCGAAGCATTGTCGGCAAAACAGACGACACTGACAGAATCCAATCGGCAGCTTCGGCTGGATCTGGCGCAGCTGAAAGATCCCGAGCGAATCGATCAGCGCGCGAAAGATATGGGATTGCAATTGCCCGATGCGAGCCAGGTGCAGCAACTCGACGCTAGCCCGGGAGACATTGGCGGTCCAGTGATGGCGAGTGCCGCGGTGCGCGTAGTTTCGACCCCGTAGAAGAGTTCAACACAGGTTCTGAGTCCGCTGGTTAACCGACCAGGAGTCCCCCCGGCCAGAAGAAAAATGGCGGCTTTCGGGCCGCCATCTATTTCTAAGGTGGATCACAGGGAGCCGAGGTCGGCTGCCCACGTAAGTAAGCAAAGCTAAAGGCGAAGAAGGTGGCGGGAAACTCATCGGCAGGTAACGCGACCAAGCGCCTGTATATTCTGGGCGCGATCCTCTGCTTTTGGCTCATCGTAGTTGCCCTTCGACTGGTTCAGCTGGAAATTTTCCAATACGGACAATTTGAACGCCGTGCGATGAAGCAGCAGCAGCGCACGACGGATATCTCTCCCAGTCGCGGCGTCATTTATGACCGTAACGGACATGAGCTGGCGATGTCGATCACCGGCAATTCCGTATTTTCGGTGCCTTCCGAAGTTCCCGACCGCAATACCACTGCATCGCTGATCGCAAGGATCCTCAAGGCTGATCCTAAAGACATTGCCAACAAGTTTGATTGTCCGAGGAATGTTTGTCCGGTGGCGCGCAAGATCGACCCGGAGTTGGGAGCGCGCATCGCCTCGATGAACCTGCGCGGGATTTATGTGCAACCGGAGCCGAAGCGCTATTACCCGAAAGGCGAACTTGCTTCGCAAATATTGGGCTATGTAGGCGTGGATGACGAGGGCCTCGCCGGCATCGAGCATGCTTACGATTCCGAGCTAAAGGGAAAGAAGGGCACGGTCCTCATCTCGATGGACGCGCGCAAGCGCCGCTTCGACAGCGTGGAGAAGCAGCCAGAGCCTGGGGATAATCTGGTTCTCACCGTCGACGAGAAGATCCAGTACATCGTAGAGCGAGAGTTAGAGAAGGCGATGGAGGATACGCACGCCGAGGCAGGGACGGTGGTCGTGCAGAATCCGCACACCGGTGAGATCCTGGCGCTGGCGAGCCGGCCAACGTTCAATCCCAATCTGTCGCGCAAGATTAATCCTGCCGAGCTAAAGAACCGCGCAGTGAGCGATGTGTACGAGCCCGGCTCGGTATTTAAGGTGGTGACGTACTCAGCTGCGCTGGAAGAAGGAATTGAACACCCAGATGATCCGATCGACTGCCAGGGCGGAATGATCGTCGTGAATGGGCTGCGAATTCACGATCTGCACAAGATGGGAACCGTCTCGATTGCCGAAGCTTTGGCGAAATCGAGCGACGTGGCCGCAGTGAAAGTGGGACTCAAGCTTGGAGACGACCGGCTTTACAAGTACATTCGGGCTTTCGGATTCGGTTCGCAAACAGGCATTGAGCTGCCGGGCGAGACGCGCGGATTGGCGAAACCCGTAAATAGATGGTCGAAGGTTTCGATTGGCGCAATGTCCATTGGGCAGGAGGTTGGAGTGACACCGCTTCAGCTGGTGTCGATGGTTTCGACGATCGCCAATGACGGCGTCTATCTACCTCCGAGAATTCTGGCTGGGACCACGAAACCATCCAATGGTCCGCAGACGATTGCGTTCCATCCGGCGAATGGGCATCGGGTGGTGTCGACGATGACCGCTGCGCAGATGAAGAAGATGATGGAAGGCGTGGTGCTGTTTGGGACAGCGAAGCGAGCCATCCTCGATGGATACAGCTCCGCAGGCAAAACGGGAACAGCGCAGAAGATTGATCCGGCGACTCACCGATATTCGAGCAGCAAGTATGTGGCGTCGTTCGCAGGATTCGCTCCGGTGAACAATCCCGCGATCACGATCGTGGTCTCGCTGGATTCGCCGGTTGGACTGCATCAGGGCGGGCAAGTTTCAGCGCCGGTGTTCCAGCGGGTGGCGACACAGGTGTTGGCCTACCTTCACGTGCAACACGATGTCGAGGTAAAGGACCCGAAGCGGCTGCTGCTGCAGGCGAAAGCCAAAGATGAAGATCTGAACGATAGTTCGCCCGATCATCCGGGAGAGCCGTTGGACTTTGACGAAGAGGCAAAGGCGGATGCGCCGATGCCTCAAGTTGCGAAAGCGGAGGCCGCCGCGAACAAGCGTCGGTAAAACCGGCAAGCCAGACCGCGCTTGCAGCGCCAGACACAAATACACTGGCGGATGCTTCAACCGTACCGGCGAGCCCGGGTGGTGCGCTGCCACCGAACGGCACGGTAATCCTCGACGTCAGCGATGGCGCAGTTGTGCCCTCGTTTCTAGGGAAATCGATGCGCTCGGTGATTGAGGCCGCGCAGACTGCAGGAATCGAAGTGGATGCGTTTGGCAGCGGCGTGGCGCGAGAGCAGTCACCGCCACCGGGAAGCCGACTGCCAGCGGGAAGACGAGTGGCGGTGAGATTCGGGCGGTGAAGGCGTTTCACGTTTCGCGTTTCATGAAAAACGGGATTTCAGGCCGGAGAGGCTAGCCACGTTTTTGTTGTGCGAGCATGCACGGGCTGTTTCGACTCGGCCGTGCGGCCCTTCGACTTCGCTCAGGATTTCGGCAGCGACCTCAAACGCCCGCTAAACGCCTCAACCTCGCTCAACATGACAGGCGTGGAGAGGGTGAAACGTAAGAGGTGAAACGCGACACGTGAAACGGCTTCTCACGATCACGGAATCCACCATCCTGCTCGGCTATAATCCAGCCTAATGAAGTTCCTGAAATTATTGGATGGTGCGGAGGTTCTCTCCGAGACCGGCGATCCCGAGATTAAGGGCCTCGAATACGATTCGCGCCGCGTCCAGCCTGGATATGCGTTCGTGGCGATGAAGGGCGAATCGACCGACGGGAATCGCTACATCGATGCCGCCATTTATAAGGGCGCGGTTGCAGTAGTAAGTGATTCCGCGGCCGAGCAGCCGCGGGCAGGCGTTGCCTGGGCACAAGTCGCTCACGGCAGGCGCGCCTTGGCGCGATTGAGCGCGAACTTCTACGGGCGTCCGGCGGAAAAGCTCGCGAATTCAGGAATCACAGGCACCAACGGCAAGACCACAACCAGCTTCCTGCTTGAAGCAATCTTGGAGGCGGCTGGACGCAAGGTCGCGTTGATCGGGACGATCGAGTATCACGTAGGGGGCAGAGTGATTGTGGCTCCGCATACGACGCCCGAGCCGCTGGACATCGCTCTGCTTTTCGCCGAAGCGTTGGAAGCGGGAGCGACTGAAACGGTGATGGAAGATTCGTCGCACGCGCTGGTGCAGCAGCGGGTGTATGGGATTCCCTATGACGTTGGCATTTTTACCAATCTCACGCGCGATCATCTCGACTATCACGGGACGTTCGACGAGTACTTCGCGGCGAAGCGCATGCTGTTCGAAGGCGTAGGAACCGATCCGCCGAGAGTGGCGGTGCTTAATATTGATGATGAGTATGGACGCGAGCTGGTGAAGTTCTCGAAGAAGCGCTCGCAGGTGATCACCTACGGTTTGGCGCAGGGGGACTTCCACGCGGAGAACGCCGATATTGGGCCGCGAGGAACGCGTTTCGATCTGGCCACGTCGGAGAGAAGTGTGCCCCTGTGGTCACCGCTGATTGGCAAGGTGAATGTGTATAACATTCTCGGGGCCTCAGCGGCGGCATACGCACGTGGTGTCAGTCTCGATGAGATCGCTCGCGGAGTTGCGGCTTTGCAGCGTGTGCCCGGGCGATTTGAGCGAGTCGACGCTGGCCAGCCGTTTACGGTGGTCGTCGATTACGCGCACACGGATGATGCGCTAAAGAATCTGACGGCGCTGGCAAGAGAGTTTGTGAAGCGGGCTGGCAGCGAAGGTCACGTGATCACCGTGTTTGGCTGTGGCGGCGATCGCGACAAGACCAAGCGTCCACTGATGGGCGAAGCTGCGGGGCGCGGCAGCGATTTCGTGGTGCTCACGTCGGACAATCCACGGAGCGAGGATCCGCTAGGGATCATTGCGGACGCGAAAGCAGGTCTGGAGAAAACCGGGACACCGTTTGTGATCGAGTCCGACCGTCGCAAAGCGATCGATCTGGCACTGCACAAGGCGGGTCCGGGAGACATCGTCCTCATCGCCGGAAAAGGTCACGAGAAGACGCAGACCACGCGAGAGGGAGTATTTCCATTCGATGATGTGGAAGTCGCCAACGAATTACTCCGCGGGATGGGATTCAAAGGGAGTAGCCAGTAGTCAGTAGCCAGGGTAAGAACAAAACATGAAGCTCAGGTTATCGCGCATTGCCGAACTGATTACCGCCTCGGGCGAATTCGATCGCAACCGGGTAGCGGAGGGGTATTCGATCGACTCGCGCACCGTGGGCAAGGCCGAACTGTTCTTCGCCATCAAGGGCGAGCGTTTCGACGGTCATGATTACGTCGAGACCGCGATGCAGCAGGGCGCGATTGCGGCCGTGGTGAGCAAAGAGATGTTGCCGCGCTACGCCGTGAAGATGCAATTGCTGGCGGTTGATGATCCGCTGATCGCGCTGCAGACGCTGGCTGCGGGCGTGCGTCGTATGTGGGGCAAAACGTTGGTCGGCGTGACTGGTTCGGCTGGGAAGACGACGACGAAGGAAACCATCGCGCACGTGCTCTCGGTGGGATTGAGGGTGCTGAAGTCGCAGGGAAATCTGAACAATCATTACGGTCTGCCGCTGCAACTGCTGAAGCTGGAACCAGAGCATGACATCGCGGTGATCGAGATGGGCATGTCCCACGCGGGCGAGATCAAGGCTCTGGCGCAGATCGCCAAGCCAGATATTGGAGTGGTGACGCTGGTTGCGCCAGTTCATCTCGAGTATTTCGATTCGCTGGCGGGAATCGCGCGCGCCAAGTTTGAGCTAGTCGAGTCGCTGCCGCCAAAGGGCGTGGCCGTGCTGAATGCTGATGACGAATACGTTTCGCAGTTCGGGCGCGGATTCAATGGGAAAGTGGTCACCTTTGGTATCCGCAATGTGGCCGATGTGCGGGCCGAGAGGATCGAGGATCTCGGAGCTCTAGGGACGGAGTTCGATGTCCTGGTGAACGGTCAGCGAGAGCGGGCGAAGCTTCCCCTGCTGGGACAGCACAACATCTATAACGCGCTGGCTGGCGTCGGCGTCGCGCTCGATCGCGGGATACCGCTGAGCGCCGCGGTAGCTGCATTGCTCTCGATGAAGCCGACAGACAAGCGCGGCGAGGTGCTGGAGATCGGCGGCGCGACGGTGATCAACGACAGCTACAACTCGAATCCGAAGGCGCTGGCGTCGATGGTCGACGCGCTGGCGGCGCTGCCGGCGAAGCGGCGGATTGTGGTCGCGGGCGAAATGCTGGAACTGGGTCCGGCGGGCGAGCAGCTTCACATCGATAGCGGGTGCCACATGGCCATCCGCAAGATGGACATTGTGATCGGCGTTCGCGGGCTGGCGAAGAAGATTGTTGAGGCAGCGGGCACGGAGGGGGTTCTCGCCACTTTCCTGGAGACACCGGAAGAGGCGGGACAATGGCTGGCGCGAGAGGCGCGGCCGGGCGATGCCATCCTGTTGAAAGCTTCGCGCGGAGTTCGATTGGAACGCGCGCTGGAGACCTGGAAGCAGCAAGCGCAGGCGCAGAAGAATTAATAGCTGCGGCCGGTTAACGGCGCAGATGATCTTTGAGGTTCCTGCCTTTTTTCCTCGGCTGAATCCGTGTAAACCTGTGGCTTACGTCATTTTTCGCGCCGAGGGTAGTTCGGAAGGGAGATCGGTCTTTTGCTCTATTGGCTGTTGTATCAAGTCGGGTACCACTACTTCTCTCCCTTTCGCATTTTTCGGTATCTGACGTTCAGGACTGCGTTCGCCAGCCTCACCGCCATGTTCATGGCTATGGTGATTGGCCCGGCCATAATTCGACAGCTCCGCGAATTCCAGATCGGGCAATACATCCGCGAAGAAGGGCCGAAGGCTCATCAGAAGAAAGCCGGCACACCGACCATGGGCGGGGTGCTGATCACGGTTTCGATTCTTGTACCAACCCTGCTGTGGGCGGATCTGAGCAATCGGTTCATCTGGCTGGTAGTGTTCTCGACGATTTGTTATGCCGCGATTGGGTTTTCTGACGACTACCTAAAGATGGTCCACCGCCGCAACCTTGGGCTGACCGGCAAGACCAAGCTCGCGCTGCAAATCCTCGTGGGAATGATCGTAGGCGTGGTGCTGGTCTGGTTGGAAGTGCACGGGCAATATTCGACGCACCTGATGGTGCCGTTCGACAAGAAGTTCCGGCCGGACCTGGTGATCACCAGCCTGCTGCACTACCACCACTGGTGGCCGCTGGCCTTCTTGCCGTTCGTGATTTTCGTCTCGCTGGTGATTGCGTTCTCCAGCAACGCCGTGAACCTGACGGACGGACTGGACGGATTGGCGATCGGCTGCACCGTAGTTGCCGCAGGAGCGTTAACGGTTCTCACCTATGTCAGCGGACATGCGGTTTTCGCCGATTACCTCGAGCTGCAGAAAATGCCACAGGTAGCGGAGCTGACTGTGTTCTGCGGATCGATGGTGGGCGCTTCCATGGGATTCCTCTGGTATAACGCGCATCCGGCGGAAGTGTTTATGGGCGATGTGGGATCGCTCGCGCTGGGCGGCGCGATCGGGACCATTGCTGTGGTGATCAAGCAGGAGCTGCTACTGCCATTCATTGGCGGAGTGTTCGTGATCGAGGCGCTGTCGGTGATCCTGCAGGTGGGATCGTACAAGCTGCGGAAGAAGCGGATCTTCAAGATGGCGCCGATTCATCATCATTTTGAGCTGATGGGCTGGTCGGAATCGAAGGTGATCGTAAGGTTCTGGATCGCGTCACTGGTGTTTGCGCTATTCGCGCTGACGACGTTGAAACTAAGATAAGAGTTTGACGTTGCCGGTCCTTGCGAGAGGCATACTGAGAAGAGTTATATAAATAAGCTCTCTGTGCCTCTGTTGTGAAAAGGCTTTTGAAAATGAGCACTGATCTGGAAGTGAATGGGAAGCGAGTCCTGGTGGTTGGGCTGGGCAAGTCGGGCGTTGCCTCGGCGTTGTTTCTGAAGGCGATGGGCGCGCGCGTGACCGTGTCCGACGCGAAGTCGGAAGAGCAACTGCGTGGAGAAATCCCGGCTCTGCTCGATAAGGGCATTGCCGTCGAAGCCGGCGGCCACGGCGAGCGAACTTTCCGCCAACAGGACTTTATTGTCGTTAGCCCGGGAGTACCGGTTGATCAGCCGATGCTCGTGCAGGCAAAGCAGTTTGGGATCCCGGTCATCGGCGAAATTGAACTGGCTTCGCGATTCCTCAAGGGCCGCATTGTTGCCATCACCGGCTCGAACGGAAAGACGACGACTACATCACTGGCTGGCGATGTGATCGCCTCGGGCGGGAAGGCAGCGCTGGTGGGAGGAAATATAGGCACGCCCGCGATTGAGCTGGTATCGAAGTCGACCGATGCGAGCTGGACGGTGCTGGAAGTTTCCAGCTTCCAACTGGAGACGATTGAGACATTCCATCCGAGGATCGCCGTGGTCCTGAATGTCACTCCCGATCACCTGGACCGGCACCACACGTTTGAAGCCTACTGGGCGGCGAAGAAACGGATCTTCGAGAATCAGACGTCTGAAGACTTTGCCGTGCTGAATGCCGACGACCCCGAATGCGTGCGCATGGCGAAGGGCCTGAGGTCGAAGACGCTGTGGTTCAGTCGGAAGAATGAAGTGAAGGCTGGAGCTTTCGTCCGGGAGAACAAGATTTACTATCGCGGCTCGAGTGGCGAACACGAGATCATGCCGATTGCAGAGATGCAACTGAAGGGCTCGCACAATGTGGAGAACGTGCTGGCGGCGGTGTGCATCGGGGTCGCGGCAGGCTGCGCGCCGGAGCAGATTCGTTCGGCGGTAAAGGCGTTCAAGGCGGTTGAGCACCGGTTGGAATATGTGGCGACGGTCGGTGGCGTGCAGTACTACAACGACTCGAAGGCCACGAACGTGGATGCGACGATCAAGGCGCTGGAGTCGTTCCCGGCGAACATCCACATCATTCTTGGCGGGAAAGACAAGGGCAGCGACTACACGGTACTGAAGCCTCTGCTGCGCGAGCGCGTGAAGCGGGTATACACGATTGGCGCGGCGGCGGAGAAGATCGAGTCGCATATTGCGGGCGCGACGGAGATTGTACGCGCAGGAACGCTGGAAAGTGCGGTACGCCGTGCGACGGAGTTGGCGCAAGCGGGAGATGTGGTGCTATTGGCTCCAGCATGCGCAAGCTTCGATCAGTTCACGGGATACGAGCAGCGCGGAAGAGTGTTTAAGGAGCTGGTTGCGGCGTTGCCAGTTGCGACGGCACGTTAAGCTGGCGTAGCTAGTAGCTGGTTGTGAGAGTCAGGTTCAGATTGATGACATTCACCGGAAAATCCGGAGCTCCACTTGGCTAAGCGCGTCAGCGTCGACAAAACTCTTTTCACGGTCACGCTGTTGCTGGTCTTCATCGGCCTGATCATGGTGTTCAGCGCGTCGGCGGTGATGGCGAAAGATCGCTTCGGATCACCGTACGGATTTCTGATTCGACAGTTCATGTGGGCAGTGGCCGGCGTGGGCGCGATGTTTGGCCTGATGAACGTCGACTACAAGCACTACAAGAATTCCGGCGTGGTGTTTTCGCTTCTTGGGGCTGACGACGGTCCTGCTGATCTCCGTTTTCTTTCTCGATCGTTCGCATAACACGCATCGCTGGTTCCGCACTGGGACCGCTGTCGTTCCAGCCATCGGAACTCGCGAAGCCGACGCTGATCCTCTTTCTCGCATACTTTCCTTGAGTCGCGAACGAAGCTGATGCAGGACTGGAGGCATACTCTGCTTCCGGCGATTGCGCCAACGCTTTTTCTGTCGGCCTTGATTGCGGCGCAACCGGATCTGGGTACGGCAATTGCGTGCGCGGCGATCACTGCGGCGGTGCTGTTCGTGGCAGGTACAGAGTGGAAGTACTACCTGTATGCGATCGCGCCACTTGCCGATCCTCTTCTATTTCCTGATCTGGCGAGTGCCGTGGCGGCATCAGCGCATACTGGCGTATGCGAATCCTTATTCCGACCCGCTGGGTCGCGGCTTTCACATTATTCAGTCGCTGATCGCGGTCAGCACCGGCGGCTTCTCGGGCATGGGCCTGATGGAAGGGCATCAGAAGTTGTTCTTCCTGCCGGAACCGCACACGGACTTCATCTTTGCGGTGATCGGCGAAGAATTCGGACTGATCGGGACACTGCTGGTGCTCACGCTGTTCGCAATCTTCTTATACAGAGGCGTGCGGACGGCGGTGCTTACGCGCGATGTTTTTGGCAAATACCTGGCGACCGGGATTGCGTCGATGATCGTGATCCAGGCGCTGTTCAATATAAGCGTGGTCACCGCCCTGCTTCCGACCAAGGGCATTCCGCTACCGTTCATCTCTTATGGAGGTTCGTCGCTTTTCGTGATGTTGGCGAGCGTGGGCATTCTGCTCAACATCACCAAGCAGACGGAATAGCATGAGAGCGGTGCTGGCGGGTGGCGGAACGGGCGGGCACGTGATACCCGCATTGGCGATTGCCAAAGAACTCCAGAATCTCTATCAAGCCGAAGTGCTCTTCATTGGGACCGCGCGCGGGATGGAAACGCGCCTGGTTCCGGCCGCCGGATACCCGCTTGAGCTGATCAAAGTTGGGCAATTGAATCGCGTGAGCCTGGCGACGCGAGTGCGCACGCTCGTGGATCTGCCGATGTCGGTGGTGCACTCGGCGAGGCCTGCTGGGAAAGTTCAAGCCGCAGGTCGTAATCGGCGTGGGCGGATACGCATCGGGACCGGCGATGTTGGCGGCGGCGCTGAAGGGAATCCCCAGCCTGATCTTTGAGCCGAACCTGATTCCGGGATTCACCAATCGCATGGCTGCGGTGATGGCGACGGAGGCGGCGGTTCAATTCGAGCAAACGGGTTCGTACTTCCGCAAAGCGACTGTGACCGGAGTGCCAGTGCGCGAGGCGTTTTTTGAGATTCCGGCGCGGCGGCCGAGCGAGGTTCCTACGTTATTAGTGTTCGGCGGAAGCCAGGGATCGCGGGCGATCAACCGCGCGGTGATCAGTACTTTGCCGCTTCTACGCGAGCGACTCGTCGGCCTTTCACCTTGATCCATCAGACGGGCGAGCGCGACTATAATGAAGCGCGCGAGGCGTATTCCAAGTCGGGCGTTTCTGCGGAAGTATTTCCCGTTTATCAACGATATGCCGCAGTTCTTCTGCCGGGCCGACCTGTTGCTCTGCCGCTCGGGCGCAAGCACAGTGGCTGAGATCGCGGCGGCGGGGAAAGCCGCAGTGTTCGTCCCTTTGCCGACGGCAGCGGATGATCATCAGCGCAAGAATGCGGAAGCGCTGGTGGATGCAGGGGCAGGCGTGATGCTTCCGGAGAAAGAACTGACGCCGGAGCGGCTGGCAGAGACGCTATCTGGTTTGCTCGGAGATCGGGCGCGGCTGGAGCGAATGTCGGAGGCGGCGCGGAAGATGGCGCATCCGGACGCGGCGAGAAAGATTGCGAGAATGGCGGGAAGGTTGGCGGGAGTGGCTAGTGGCTAAACGACGAACGACCAGCGACTAAGCGATGTTTGCAAAACTAAAGCGTATACATTTCGTGGGGATTGGCGGCATCGGCATGAGCGGCATCGCCGAGGTGCTGATCAATCTCGGATTCAAGGTTTCGGGCTCCGATCTGAAAGCGTCGGCGATCACGCACCGGCTAGCAGGCCTGGGCGCGATCACGTTTGAGGGTCATCGCGCCGAGAACATTACCGGCGCCGAGGTTGTTGTCACCAGTTCCGCCATCTCGCGTGAAAATCCCGAAGTAGCCGAAGCCCATCTCCTACATATCCCTGTCATCCAGCGCGCCGAGATGCTCGCTGAGTTGATGCGGCTGAAGTACGGCATTGCTGTTGCCGGCATGCATGGCAAGACGACGACTACGTCGATGGTGGCGGCGGTGCTGGCCGGAGGAAATCTCGATCCCACCATTATTGTGGGCGGCCGCGTGGATGCGATGGGGTCCAATGCGCGATTGGGCAAGTCACATTATCTCGTGGCTGAGGCCGATGAGAGCGATCGGTCGTTCCTCAAGCTATCGCCGATTATCTCGATCGTCACGAATATCGATCGCGAGCACATGGATACCTATCGCGACATGGAAGACGTGGAGAACACCTTCATCGACTTCATGGACAAGGTGCCGTTTTACGGGATGGTGATCGCCTGCAACGACAATGATGGGCTGCGCGCGCTTCTGCAGCGGGTGCAGAGGCGATCGGTTACGTATGGCTTGCGGGAAGACTCAGACTTTCGCATCCTCGCGGCCGACTCGGAGTTGGCGAAAGACGGTCCGGTCCCGCTGAGTCGGTTTCGGGTGCAGTATCAGGGTAAGCTGTTCGGCGAATTTCACCTTCATGTGCCCGGCGCGCACAACGTTCTGAATGCAACGGCTGCGATTGCCGTCGGAATCGGGCTAGACGTTTCGGTCGAGCAGATTCGCGATGCGCTGGTGTCGTTCCGTGGCGTGGATCGCCGCTTCCAGTTGCGCGGTGAGGTGGATGGCATTCGCGTGATCGATGACTATGGCCACCATCCCACGGAGATCAAAGCTACGCTGGCTGCCGCGCGACAGATCGCGCAAGGCAAGCTGCATGTCATCTTCCAACCGCACCGGTATTCGCGGACGCAAATGCTGCTAGAAGATTTCGGCCGGGCGTTCGGTGACGCCGACAGCGTTTTTGTACTCGATATCTATGCTGCGAGCGAGAAACCAATTCCTGGCGTCACCGGAGAAACTGTTGCGGCGAAGATCGCGGCATCCGGCCAGCCTGCAATGTATGTGAGTTCATTCGCAGACGCCATCACCGCGGTTACAGCAGCGGCGCAACCCAAAGACATGATCCTCACTCTTGGCGCAGGCAGTGTGTCGCAGCTGGGACCGCAGATCGTGGAAGCTCTGGGAGCGGCGAAGAGCGCGGCGCGAGCACTCTGATCGCAACCTCTGATCGTAACCTCTGATCGCAACCCAGGCTAGAGGACGCGAACCTGAGGCACCAAGCAAAGTAAAGCTCCTTCGGCAGAGCGTGACGATGAAGAACCACCTTGAAGGCATCCTCTGGTCGGTATCAATCGGAGCCTTGTTCTTGGGCGGATTTATTTCCTCCCACGCTTTGGTCATTGCTTTTGGAGTTGCGTGGCTCGTTCAGCATGATCGTCATTCCGCTGCATTCTATCGCGCTTGGAAAAAGTGGGGATACGTGACGAACAGGCGCGAGTACGCGGCTTGGGTCGGTTTCGAGACAGCAGCGGTTCTCGCCTTGATCGTACTTGGCACCTATACAGTCATTTCGAAATAACAATTCCACAAATCTTTTCTTACAGGTATCCAATCCAGCAGCGCAAATCAGAAATTTCTCATCATGAAACACTTGCGAACACGGTATAGTTTCTGAGCGGGCGTTTCTCAACGACGAATCTGTATTAATGGCGCGGAATAATCCACTTATCCCCAACGAGGAAGACCTGCGGGGCAGCGAATCTGTCTCTTCTCCGCTCGGATCAATCTGCGCCGGATTCCCGCTTCTCCGACCTGGAACCCGATCAGGAACAGCCATTCTTGCGCGCGCAGAAGCGCGTACCCGTGCGTCGGGGCGCATTGCCGAAGAAGACTGCTGGGCGCATTAAGGTCGCTTTTATCGCGATCGTGGTCGGAGCCCTTTGCGGCACGATTGGCGGATTTATCTATCACTACGGGGCCGGATCGTGGCGGTTCCGACTCGAGTCTGGCGACAACATCGAGATTGGGGGGAATCAGAACGTTACCCATCACCAGGTGATGGAGGTCATGGGCTCGGACATCGGCCGCAACGTGTTCTTTATTCCTTTAGAGCAGCGGCAGAAGCAACTCGAAGAAATTCCGTGGGTGGAATCGGCGGCCGTAGCGCGGCTGCTGCCGAATCGCATTAAGGTCCAAATTCGCGAACGCGTGCCGGTTGCGTTCGTGCAGTTCGGATCGAGGATCGCTCTCGTCGACCAGTACGGCATCATCATGGATCTGCCTAACGGCGGCGCTGGGAAGAAATACTCGTTTCCCGTCCTTCTGAGCATGAAAGACAACGAGCCGCTCTCGACGCGCGCGGCGCGTATGAAGCTTTACATGCAACTGGTCGGGGATCTCGATGCGGGCGGAACGCAATACTCGCACGATTTGAGCGAAGTGGATTTGACCGATCCCGACGATGTGAAAGTAATGGTGGCTGATCCGGATGGCGAGGTGCTGGTGCACCTGGGCGGGTCGGATTTTGCGGAGCGTTTCAAGATCTATAAGGCGCATGTGCAGGAGTGGCGCGCGCAATTCCAGAAGCTGGACTCGGTTGATCTGCGGTATGACAACCAGGTCATCGTGAATCCCGACTCGCAAGGTGTTGCCAAGCCGGTGCAGCCCAAAGTCAAGCCAGCCGTCGACGACTCCTGCGGCGAGACCGGTGGCGAAAAAACCTGCGGCGCACGCAAAGCACAAATGGGTGCCGAAACATAAACCGAATCCAGAAAACGAAGTAGTGCCAGCGCAGCGATGATTCATGAGTAAAGTGAACCAGACCTTATTGACGGCCATTGATGTAGGCAGCGCGAAGACGTGTGCGCTCACGGCCGAAATCACCGACTCGGGATTGAGGTATCTCGGGCATGGTGTTTGCGAGTCGCGTGGCTCGCGAAAAGGAATCATTGTCGACCTGGAGAAGGCGATTGCTTCCGTTCAGAAGGCGGTGGAACAGGCGGAAGATGTTGCAGGAGCGCCGGTTGAGCGCGCGGTGATCGGTATCGCCGGGGCCCACATCCGCGGGTTGAACAGCCAGGGCGGCATTGCGCTGGGATCGCGTGCTCGCGAAATTTCCCGCGAAGACATTCGTGCTTCCGTCGATCGCGCGCGTGCGATGGCGTTGCCTCCGGATCGCCAGATTCTTCACCTGCTTCCGCAGGAATTCATTCTCGACGAGCAGCCGGGCATTCATGAGCCGCTGGGGATGATGGCCACCAAGTTGGAGGTCCGGGTTCACATTGTGACTGCGTCTTCCTCTGCCACGCAGAACGTGGTGACGACCGTGAATCGCGGTGGCGTTCAGGTCGACGACACGATTTTCGAAGCTCTGGCAGATGCCGATGCTGTGCTGCGGTCCGATGAACGCGAACTGGGTGTTTGCCTGGTAGATATCGGCGCGGGTTCGACGGACCTGATCATCATCCACGAAGGGGCCGTGGTCCACACCGCATGCATACCGATTGGCGGCGATCACTTCACCAACGACGTTGCTGTGGGAATGCGGACGCCTCTGCCTGAAGCTGAAAAGATCAAGAAGTCATTCGGGCATGCGGTGGTCACGCGAATTCCGGAGACAAACGAGATCGAAGTGCCATCGGTTGGCGAACGGCCTTCCCGTCTGATGCCGCAGCGGCAGCTAGGTGAGATTCTTGAGCCCCGGGCACGCGAACTTTTCGAGATTATGCGTGACCATCTGAGGCAATCGGGTGTATTTGAATTGTGCAACGCAGGTTTTGTGCTGACTGGCGGCGGTTCGAAGCTGAATGGGATGCCAGAAATCTCCGAGCAGGTGCTGCGCAAGCCGATTCGCTATGGGCTGCCGATGCCGATATCGAAGATGCCGGCGTCGCTGGTTGAGCCGGAGTTTGCAACCGTGATCGGCAGCGTGCTGTACGCGTACCGCGCGCGTCAGTTGCGGCCGGCCAATGACAATGGACTTGCTTCACGACTGAAGGCAATCTTCGCGCGCCGTGATGCCTGAAGCCGACTGGGGTCGCGATCAGCGATTCCGCGATTTAGACCGCCCGAGTTCGTCGAGGGTATTGACTGATGGCCAAGCACGACGCTGAGAAATCCAAAAAGAAGGCGGAGATGGATACAGAAAAGGATATTCGCATTCAGTTCAACGAAGATCCCACGAACAGCGCCAAGATCAAGGTGGTCGGAGTGGGTGGAGGCGGCAGCAATGCCGTGAATCGCATGATCGACGCGAATCTCGAGGGCGTCGATTTCATCGTGGCGAACACCGATCTGCAGGCGCTGAAGATGTCGCGCGCACCAGTGAAACTGCAGCTGGGCATGAAGCTCACCAGCGGATTGGGCGCGGGGGCGAATCCGGAAGTCGGCCGTAAAGCCGCGCTGGAGGACGCCGATAAGATCATCGAAGCGCTGGAAGGCGCAGACATGGTGTTCGTCACCACCGGTCTTGGCGGAGGCACGGGGACGGGCGCTGCGCCGATCATTGCGTCGTTGGCGAGCGAGATGGGCGCGCTGACCGTCGCTGTGGTCACGAAACCATTTGGATTTGAAGGACGCCGCCGGCAAGGACAAGCAGAGCGCGGACTGGCAGAGCTGATCGAATCGGTGGACACGGTCATCGTGATCCCGAACGAAAAGCTGCTGGCTGTAGCGCGCGATGCGGGGTTCTTCCAGTCGTTCCGTGTGGCCGACGATATTCTGCGGCAGGCGGTGCAGGGCATCTCGGACATCATCACGATTCCGGGAATCATCAATCGCGACTTCGCGGACGTGAAGGCGATCATGGCTGGAATGGGATACGCAGTGATGGGAACCGCGACCGCCAAGGGAGACGCGCGTGCGATTGAAGCCGCGCAGCGCGCGATTGCTTCGCCGCTGCTGGAAGCGGGGGCGATCGACGGAGCTCGCGGCATCCTGATCAACATCACTGGATCGAGTTCGCTGAAGCTAGCCGAGGTGAATGAGGCGTCCAGCATCATTCAGAACGCTGCGCATGAAGATGCCAACATCATCTTCGGGGCGGTGCTCGACGAGAAGATGAAGGACGATGTGAAGATCACGGTGATTGCAACCGGCTTCCGCACCGAATGGATGCGCAAGCGCGACCCGCGCGTCGCGAATGCGGCCGTAGCGATTTCGCAATCACGGACCTCCTACTCGCTTACGCCTGCTCCCGTTGAGGAATTTCAGCCGGAACCGGAGCCTGAACCGATGCCTGAGCCTGCGCCGATCGCGCAGCCAATTCCGGTGACGGTGCGCGAGCCGAGGAACCTGGAAGAAGTGGCGGCAGCGGTGAAAGGCGCGTTTGAACAGGAAGATCTGGACATTCCGGCGTTCCTGAGGAAACGTGGTGAGACTGCGTAAGGCAGTTCTCACATATTTGAGAAAACGGTGCCGGTAATCGAAGCAACTTTGGAGTTCGCTGAGTTGATTACCGGCACGTAACTTGCGGGAATCACGAAGGTTAGACCCCCGAGTGCTTTGCCCGAGCAGCGGGTTTTCTATTTGGAAGGTAAGTTGCTGGTTGTATGTACGTAGGCAGTGGTTACCGAACTGGGTACTGGTACTAAGGCTTTCGCCCAAGTGCTTGGAATTACGAACCTTACTAGTACATCAGTTCATTGACCGTAAGAAAGCTTTGTCGTTGCAACGAGTTGGTCTACTCTCTAGTATCACGGAGTTCCCCCTGACGTGATCTCCCGTGGATCGCTCGACAGTCAGGGCTTCTCGCTGTTTCGATTTGAATATTGGATCAGGAAAATGATGGGCACAGGGTCTCGGGTAGCGAATCTTTTTTGGGCAGTTGTCCTGGTCGCGAGCCTCGCTGTTTCGGCAGGCGCGGCGACGGTTGCTGGCCGCACAAAATACTCCAAGAAAAGCACGGCTAAAGTCACGGAAAATGCCCGTACGCAAAAGCGGATCCGGAACTTGCGCCACAGCCGGACGGTAGCGGGCTCCAGGACATCGCGCGCGCGGGTTCGTCGCGCTTCGTATCATCGCTACTACGAGAGGTTCTCCACCAGTTCATTTGCGGATAACCAGGCCGCATTTGACGTGAAGACCGGCGAGGATCCGGTCGTTCGCCAGGCGGCGATTGAAGCGCTGGGCGATATGAATGGCACTGTCGTCGCCGTCGATCCGAACAGCGGCCGCATCCTGGCGATGGTGAACCAGCCACTGGCGTTGTCGGAGGGCGCTCAGCCCTGCTCCACAATCAAGCTCTCGGTGGCACTGGCCGCGCTGAGCGAAGGCATTGTCACGAAGGATACGAAGGTCAGCCTGGGCGGCGGTTACCGGCTGAATATGACTGAGGCGATCGCGCACTCAAACAACGCCTACTTCGAGGCACTGGGTCGCAAGTTGGGATTCGAGCGAGTGGCGTATTACTCGCATCAGTTTGGACTGGGTGAACTAGCCGGATATCACATACAGGGCGAGCACCTGGGAACGTATCCGAGCGAAGAGATTGATCCGAAGCTGGGCGGCGTCGGAAAGATGTGCTCGTTCGGCGAAGGCGTTTCGATGACTCCGCTGCAACTGGCCGCGCTGGTTTCGGCGATCGCCAACGGCGGGACACTATATTACCTGCAGCACCCGACGACGCCGGAAGAAGTAGCCAACTTCCAGCCGATGGTGAAGCGGCATCTTGATATCGGCAACCAGATTCCTGAAATCCTCGACGGCATGGCCGGAGCCGTTCGCTACGGCACGGCGCGCAGCGTGCGTCTCAGCATCAGCGAACAGGAAATCCTCGGCAAGACTGGCACATGCTCCAAAGACGGAACCCGCTTTGGCTGGTTCGCTTCGTATGCGAATACCGACAGAGGCAAGATTGTCGTCGTAATGTTCCTGCGTGGGGGACGTCCGACGTTCGGTCCGAAAGCCGCAGAGTTGAGCGGGATCATGTATCGAGAGCTGTATGACCACAACTACTTTGCTGGACCCGCGCCTGCCGCGGATCGTGTCCCGCAGACTGTCGGTGTGTCGCAGTAAGATCCTTCTGAGTTGAAAGAAAAAGGCCTCCTGAGTGGGAGGCCTTTGTTCTTTGGGACAAAAGTGAGATCACCCATCTGCCGCGGAAACATTTGCGGCCGAAGTACCTTCAACCGATTCACAGGACTCGGCCAGGCAGGGCCCCTTCGACGCTCAGGGTGACAGACGTGAAGAGTGTCGACGTGCTAGGTATTCTGTTGTTTGCGGCTCCAGTCGCGAATCTTGGTAATCTCCGCGGCAGGGATGTGCAGGAATTCCAGGAACTCCTGATGTTCACTGGGCGCGGACTTTTCGAACTCTGCGTGCCAGCGATGCATGTCGGAATCACTGAAGCCTGAGGCTTTCATGATGGAAACCCACTTCTCTTTTGTAACCACGTTCATCCTCCGGAATGCTTTGTTGTTCTGCAACAGCTTGAGAATGGCTCGCTGATGATCGCGACGTTGAGTGATCTCCGCGTCGAGTTCAACGAGCCTCCGCTGCAGGACAGATGAAGCGTCATTCTCCGGGCGCGCCAGAATGCTGCGGATGTCCACGAGCGTCAGGCCTACGTTGCGGTACACGCAGATCTGCTGCAAGCGCTGAACATCTTTCTGACTGTAGCTGCGGTAGTTGCAGCTCGTACGAACCGGCTTCGTAAGAAGTCCGATGGATTCGTAGTAGAGCAGCGTACTGCGGCTCAGTCCGCATTGACGCGCGAGTTGAGTGACGGTGAGCATCGGTCAGACCTCAGTGTGAACCCTAAAGTTATAGACAGGTCAATAGCAGAAATCAATCGGTAATTTGGTAATTGGATGATTTGACGAATTGAGGCATTGGGTGATTTGGTCATCGCCATTGGAATTGTTGATAGGGAGATGCACAATTCGTGGATGTGCATGCACTTTCGCGCGGTGTGAGGTGTAAATCGGATGGAAGCGACGCCTTATTCCTGAGACACTGGAAGTTCTGGAAAGAGAGTGCAGTGGACAGCTGGTTACCCAAATCAATTCTTTGCCTCCGCGACTATAACCGCAAGAAATTCCTTTCCGATTTGATTGCCGGCATTACCGTTGGCCTGGTTGCGCTGCCGCTGGCGATGGCATTTGCCATAGCCTCCGGTGTTCCGCCGCAAACGGGCTTGTACTGTGCCGTGGTTGCCGGATTTCTCATCTCTGCTCTGGGTGGCTCGAAGACGCAGATTGGTGGGCCGACGGGCGCCTTCGTCGTCATCGTGTCCGGGATCGTGCTGAAGCACGGGATTATTGGGCTGTACATTTGCACGCTGCTGGCCGGCATCATGCTGGTGGTACTTGGTGCGACCGGTTTTGGCTCGGCGGTGAAGTTCATCCCACGGCCGGTAGTGGTCGGGTTCACCAACGGTATCGCGGTGATCATCGCAAGCACGCAGGTGAAAGATTTCTTCGGGCTGCGTATCGACCACGTTCCCGGCGAGTTCGGAGCGCGGGTCGAGACGCTCGCGCAGGGATTCAAGACGCTCGATATCCGAACTACGCTGCTGGCAGTGGGCGCGCTGCTGATCATCTTGGTATTGCCCAGATTGTTTCCAAAAGTTCCGGGAACGATTGTGGCTTTGCTGGTGGGCACCGGCGTAGCAATCGCGCTGAAGTTGCCGGTCGAGACCATCGGTTCGCGTTTTGGTGGTATTCCCAGCGGATTGCCGAAGTTGGAGATTCCACCATTCCAGTTCTCGATGGTGCATTCGTTGATTGGTCCGGCGGTGACGGTGGCGATGTTAGGCGCAATCGAGTCGCTGATGTCGGCGGTGGTGTCAGACCGCATGAGCCACGACAAACATAATCCCAACGTTGAGCTGATCGGGCAAGGAATAGCGAACATTGTGTCGCCGCTATTCGGTGGTTTGCCGGCGACGGGAGCGATCGCGCGAACCGCAACGAACATTCGGTCGGGAGCGCAAAGCCCAATCGCGGGAATGATCCATGCGCTAACGCTGCTGGCGATTTTACTGTTTGCCGCACCGCTGGCGAAGTTCATCCCGCTGTCGGTGCTGGCGGCGATTCTGTTTGTGGTCGCGTACAACATGGGCGAGTGGCGTGAGATCCCCGACATCCTGAAGCTGACGAAGTCGGAGATTTCAGTATGGCTCGCGACGTTCCTGCTTACGGTGTTTGCCGATCTGACGGTGGCCGTTGAGTTCGGCATGATCCTGGCGACACTGCTCTATATCCGAAACGTTACTAGTACGACGACAGTCTCGGTCGTCACAGATGACTACATCGAAGATGGACAAGTGCACAGCCTGCAGGGAAGAGATATTCCCGGATATCTGCGAATCTTCCGTATACACGGACCATTTTTGTTTGGCGCGACGGAGAAAATATCTACCATTTACGACCAGATGAACGAGTTGCCGCCGATCGTGGTTCTGCGGCTGCGCAACATGACGGCGATCGATGGCACCGGTATCCAGGCGCTGGAGACGCTGGCAGAAGATCTCGAGAAATCTGATCGGACCTTGTTGTTATGCGGCGCGCGCGAGCAACCGGCGGTAATGATGGCGATGGCGGAGTTCGAAAACCGCGTAGGCCGGGAGAATATCTGTCCGCACGTGGAAGCCGCCTTGGAGCGGGCACGCGCGATTCATGCTGACCAGGTACTGGTGCGATCAGTGGGGCGGATGTAGTCAGTCAGTCAGTCAGTCAGTCAGTCAGTCAGTGCCTTCTTCTTTGAACTTTCGAACTAATCGTGGTGCATGAGTTCGGCTTCGTCGAGTTGGTGTATGGGTGGAACGGTGGACGATTTGCGCCGTGTCTTCCAGTTGGTGAACTTTCTCTGCACGCTGTCGAGATAGATGTAATACACCGGGGTGATGTAGAGCGTCACAACTTGCGAGAAGAGCAAGCCGCCGACAACCGCAAGGCCCAGGCCACGCCGTGATTCGGCGCCAGCACCGACGCCAAGCGCGATCGGCAATGTGCCCATCAGGGCGGCTGCGGTGGTCATCATGATCGGACGAAAGCGGATGAGCGCGCCCTGGTAGATGGATTCTTCGGGACTCTTGCCATCGCTGCGTTCGGCATCGAGCGCGAAATCGATCATCATGATGGCGTTCTTTTTCACGATTCCGATCAGCATGATGATGCCGACGAACGAGTAGAGGTTCAACTCCTGGTGGAAGATCATGAGGGTGAGCAACGCGCCCACGCCCGCGGACGGTAAGCCGGAGAGAATCGTGATGGGATGGACGAAGCTCTCATACAAAATGCCAAGAATGATGTAGATGACGAGAACGGCGGCGACGAGTAACAAGCCAAGTCCGACGAATGAACTTTGAAACGCTTGGGCAGTTCCCTGGAATGTGCCGGTCACATCTGCCGGCATGATTTTGCGAACCTGATCCTCGACGAACCGGGTGGCATCGCCAAGCGCGACGCCCGGCTTCAGGTTGAAGCTGACGGTAACGCCTGGGAGTTGGCCGAAATGGTTGACGGTAAGCGGGCCAAGCGATGGTACGAGTTTCGCGACGGTATCGAGCGGAATCAATTTGCCGGAACTCGAGTGGACGTAGAGCTTGGAGAGTTCAGTCGGGTCGTGCTGATATTGCGGCAGCAACTCCGTGATTACGTAATACTCGTTGTTGGGCGTGTAGATGAGACTGGTCTGGCGCGTGCCGTACGCCGAGTACAACGAGTTGGCAACCTGGTCGGGCGAAACTCCGAGCGCGTAGGCTTTGTCGCGATCGACGTCGACCGTGAGCTGGGGTTTTGCACCTGAAGATCGCTGGTGACGTCCTGCAGCAGCGGAGATTTCCGTAGCGCAGCTTCGACTTTCGGAGCCAGAGCGTAGAGCTTGGCTGTGTCGGGAGTCTGCATCGTGTACTGGTACTGCGACTTGGTCAAATTGCCGCCGATGCGGATGGTCGGCGGAATCTGCATGTAAACGTTGATCCCGGGAATCTTCGCCATCTTCGGACGCAATTCCTGGATGACGTCCTGCGCGCTCATGTGCTTGACGCGGTCTTTTTTATCTTTCAGGCGGAAGAAGATGCGTCCCTGATTGGTCGGTTGGCCGATTGACGACATTGTGTTCAGCACGCTGGGATCATTGCGGACGACGTCGGCCGCTTGCTGCTGCAACTTCATCATGTCGCCAAAAGCGATGCCCTGCTGTGCTTCCGTAAACGCAAAAACCAGACCCTGATCTTCGTCGGGGATGAAGCCAGTTTTCGACTGCGTGAAAAGGTAATAAGTAAGACCGATGACCGCAAACGAGATCAACAAGGTGACAAAGCGGTGGCGCAGGACCCGCTTGAGCGACCAGTCGTACCCTCTGAGCCAGCTATCAAAAACCTTTTCACTCGCGTTGTAGAAACGCCCGTGCTTTTCCTTTTCGGAGTGCTTCAGGAAGCGGCTGCAGAGCATGGGCGTGAGGGTCAGCGAGACGAAGCCGGAGACGAGAATCGAAACGCCAATTACCACGGCAAATTCGTGGAGCAGGCGTCCGATGATTCCGCCCATAAACAGCAGCGGGATAAACACCGCTGCAAGCGAAAGCGTCATGGACAGAATGGTGAAGCCGATTTCGCCGGAGCCGTCGATGGCCGCGCGCAAGGGAGATTTGCCCATCTCCATGTGCCGTACGATATTTTCGAGCATGACGATGGCGTCGTCGACGACGAAGCCGACGGATAGCGTCAATGCCATCAGCGAAAGGTTGTCGAGGCTGTAGCCAAGCAGATACATCACCGAGAACGTGCCGATGATGGACATCGGCAAGGCGAGAGCCGGGATGATGGTTGCCGAGATGTTGCGCAGGAAGAGGAAGATCACCATGACGACCAATCCGATGGTCAGCATGAGAGTGAACTTCACGTCATCAACCGAAGCGCGAATGGAGACGGAGCGGTCGTACAGAGTGTCGATGTGCACCGCGGCGGGAATCTGCTCTTCGAGTTGGGGCAGGAGTTTGTTGACGCTGTCGACGACTTCAACTGTGTTCGTTCCGGGCTGGCGCAGAATGGCGAGCACGATCGCGCGATTCCCATTGAACCAACTGGCGGACTTGTCGTCCTGCACACTGTCGATCGCACGCCCGATGTCGGAAACGCGGACCGGTGCTCCGTTGCGATAGGCAACAATCATCGGGGCAAACTGCGCGGCGTTTTGGAGCTTCCCATTGGAGAGAAGAGTGAAGGTTTTGCCACTGCCCCAGAGTGTTCCGGTCGGAACATTAGTATTGCCCAGACTTACTGCGTTGCTGACGTCGTCGATGCCGATCTGGCGAGTGGCCATCTCGTTCGGATCGAGTTGCACGCGAACCGCATACTTCTGCGAGCCATAAACCTGAACTTGCGCCACGCCATTCACCATCGAGATGCGCTGCGCGATGGTGGTTTCCGCGGCTTCGTCAACTTGTGAAAGCTTCAGCGTTGGAGAACTCAGTGCGAGATAAAGGATCGGCTGATCGGCCGGGTTCACCTTGCGGAAGGAAGGCGGGGTTGGCATCTGTGGCGGGAGTTGGCCGGCGGCCTGCGTGATTGCGGCCTGAACGTCGAGGGCGGCGCCATCGAGACTGCGGCTCAGATTGAACTGGATGGTGATGCTCGACTGGCCGAGGGAGTTCGTCGACGTCATCGAGTCGATGCCGGCGATAGTAGAGAACTGTTTCTCAAGCGGGGTCGCGACCGACGAGGCCATCGTCTCAGGGCTCGCGCCGGGGAGTGAGGCGTTCACCTGGATAGTGGGGAAATCGACGTTCGGCAGATCGCTGACAGGCAGGAAACGGTATGCAAAGATGCCGAAGATGAGAATCGCCGCCATAACCAGCGTGGTCATGATCGGACGTTTAATGAAGAGCTCCGGAATGCTCACTGCCCGCCTCCTGCCGTTCCGGTGGCCGTGTCGCTGGAGTTTATTCCACTCCCGACGACAGCGCTGGGTGGCAATGAGCTTTGTATGGTCACTTTGCCATTAGGAGCGACTCGGAGTTGGCCGTCGACGATGACGGTGTCGCCCGAATTGAGTCCGCCTTTCACGAGGGTGAGGTTCTGATACGTGCCGATGGCGGTTACCTGCCGCGGGTCGGCGAGGCCGTCTTTGGTGACTACGAAAACGTAGTCTCCCTGCTGCCCGGATTGAACCGCCTTGGTCGGCACAGTGATGGCGTTCTTTACGGTAGAGAGATTCAAGACGGCGTTGACGAATTCGCCGGGCCAGAGACGTTTGTCTTTGTTCTGGAAAGTGGCCTTCAGCTTTACCGTTCCGGTTTGCGGGTCGACGCCGTTGTCGATGAAGGTCAGCAGGCCTTCCACAGGATTGCCGGGTTGTCCCTTCGGATAGGCGAGAACCTTCAGACCCTTGGCGACAAACTGGCGCACCTCCGCGAGCCGAACTTCGGGGACGGTAAAAGTAACGTAGATTGGAGTGATCTGGTTCAACTGAACCAGGAAGGGCGTGTCGTTGGCCTTAACGAGGTTGCCGACATTGATCATGAGCGCGCCGGTGCGCGCGTCGATGGGAGCGTAGATATCGGTATACTGCAACTGCACCTTGGCCGCGTCAACCGCGGCTTTGTCTGCATATACCGCGGCTGAGTTCGAACTTGCCTGCGTACGCTGGAGATCGGCCTGCTCGCGCGAAATTACACCTTGCCCTTCGAGATCGGTGTAGCGATCCGCTTCCAGTTTGGAGTTGGCAGCCTGTGCTTCGTCGCGCTTCAACATCCCCTGCGCCTGCTCAAGAGCCGCCTGGAACGGACGCTTGTCCAGACTGTAAAGGAGCTGGCCTTTGCGGACGTCCTCGCCTTCCCTGAAATAAATCTTTTCGATCTGACCATTCACCTGGGAACGAATTTGAACAGTCTGGTAGGCCTCGACGTTGCCGATGGCCGTGATTTGAACGGGCACGTCTCGTTGTTCGACGGTGGAAACCACAACCGGCGCTGGCGGCCGTCCGCCACCGGGGGACGCCGCCTGGGCAGTTTGCTTGTTAGCACAGCCAGCTAAGAGGCAGATAAGTGCGAAAATCGCAAGAATCAGTATGGAACGCGCTGCTTTCAAGATGATGAGCTCCGAGTTCGACTTCTCTGGTAGGAAGAATAATGAATCCAAAGATCCTATTTTGCCAGTTTGGCCGAATTATTTCGCTTAGGAAGCGCTCTGGGGAGGATTTTTGCTGTGACGAGCGACACCTCGAGAAGGGGGCCCCGACAAATTTCGCCAGTTCAGCCAGGGCTCGACCGATGGCGGCCAAACCTGGAAGTCGAGTACGACCTCACTTATATCCGCAAGAAGTTAGTCGTTTCTCTGAACGGTGATCGCTTGTTCTAGCGCTTCTTCGTCGAGCGCTTCGCTTTCGCCGTCTTGCCGGGCGCCTTCGGTTTGGCTTCTTCGCCAAATACGCGAGCGAAAATCTTGTCCACGTTCCGCAACTGCCGTTTTTGATCGAACGCCTTCTCTAGCTGCTTCTTCGGAACGCGCCCGCGATATCAGGATCGTTCAGCACCATTTCGTGGAAGTTCCCGCCTTCCTTCCAGGCGCGCATGGCATTGCGCTGCACGATTCGGTAGGCGTCTTCGCGAACCACTCCGGCCTCGACCAGGTCGAGCAGCAATTGCCCGCTGAAGACCAAGCCGCCAGTGCTGTCCAGGTTTTGCTGCATGCGCTCGGGATAAACCAGCAGCGTGTCCATCAGGTTCGTGGTCTTGTAGAGCAGGTAGTCCAGCAGAATGGTCGAATCCGGCAGGATCACGCGCTCGACCGAGGAATGCGAGATATCGCGCTCGTGCCAGAGCGCCACGTCTTCATAGGCGGCCTGTACGTTCGAACGCACTACGCGCGCCAGCCCGCTGATCTGTTCGCAGGTTACGGGATTGCGTTTGTGCGGCATGGCCGAGGATCCCTTCTGCTTTTCGCTGAAGAACTCCTCTGCCTCGCGGACTTCGGTTCTCTGCAGGTGACGAACTTCTGTGGCAATGCGGTCCAGGGTGCAGGCGATTACGGCCAGGGTCGCGACATAATTGGCGTGCCGGTCGCGCTGGATCACTTGCGAAGTAATTGGCGCGACGTGTAAACCGAGACGCTCGCAAATCATCTCTTCCAGGTCAGGGTCAAGATGGGCGCCATTCCCGACTGCACCCGAGAACTTGCCTACCCGCATTTCCTCGGCAGCAGCCGCGAAGCGCTTCAAATTGCGATCCATTTCGTCGTAGAAATTTGCGAGTACCAGTCCGAAGGTGATCGGTTCGGCATGAACGCCATGGGTCCGGCCGATCATGGGCGTGTGCTGAAACTCCAGAGCCCGGCGGCGCAGAACTTCGTGCAGGCGGTGGAGATCGTCGCTAAGAATGGCGGAAGCTTCTTTGATCTGTAGAGCTTGGGCCGTATCGACCACATCGTTCGAGGTCAAACCGTAGTGCAGCCAGCGGGCTTCTGGGCCGACTCTTTCGGCGACGGCGGTGGTAAACGCGATCACATCATGGCGGACTTCGGCCTCAACCTCGTAAATCCTTTGCAGGTCGAAGTCGGCTTTGCGGCGGATCGCCTGGGCGGCAACTTTGGGGACGAGGCCGGCGTCGGCGAGAGTCTCAGTGGCGGCCAGTTCGACTTCCAGCCATTTTCGGAACTTATACTCGTCGGTCCAGATTCTTCCCATTTCGGGACGTGTATAACGTGCAATCACGCGCTTTTCTCCTCTGGACGCCCTGGCGTCGCAGTACGACAGAATTCTAAGGAAAGTTGTTGAAACGTATCAAAAACCAACTATTCTAAACGGAAGAAGGGCAAGCGCGGGCGGAATCGTGACAGTGATTGACTGACGGTAGCCTCCGCGTTTAGCCTCTGCTAGCTAGGCAGCGCACAATTAGGCTGGAGCAGTAACGCGAGATCCCTCCCGATCACGCTCTCCGGCGCGGTTTGCCGGATATAAGTGTGCGCAAGAAAGCTCGCTAAACATAAAGGGTGGGAATTACGCATGTCTCCAAAAGAGGACATCGGTCTCCAGGATTACCGGGCTACAGCAGAATTTCGGTACCAGATTCGTCGTTTCCTGCGCGCAAGCGAACAGATTGCGCGTGAGTATGGCTTGAACCCACAGCAGTACCAACTGATGCTCGCCGTGAAGGGTCTTCCAGACGATCATGCCGCTACCATCGGCGAAGTGGCCGAGCGGCTCCAGATCCAGCATCACAGCACCGTCGAACTCGCCGACCGGCTTTCTGCGAAGGGACTCGTTCGCCGCAAGCGCGACAGTGAAGATCGCAGGCAGGTACTTCTGGAACTGACATCAAAGGGTGAAAAGACGCTTAGGGAACTCGCCTTGCACCATCGCGAGGAGTTGCGTTCTACCGGGCCGGAATTGGTGGGGGCGCTGAAAGGTGTGCTCTCCAGCATCAAGCGAAACCGGCGCTAACCCGCTGAATCATCACGATACGACCTAAGCTCTCGGAGTCGTACGTAACACTTGGAAGGTCGGCCCGCCTTGGCTGCGCGTTCCAGCGCAGCCATTTTCTTCGCTCATAAAAATCGCAATACGATATAGTATCCCGGTGGGAAATAACTCAACCGTTGAACCTTCAGTGCAGCCCGGCACTCAGGCCATAGATCCGTCTTCTAACCGAGCAAGTTTCGATGGAACCAGTCTTGGGACCGAAGCTGGATTCCGCATGGTCCTGGTGTCGGCGCTGGCCGCCGTCATTGGCGTTCTGGCCGCCCTGATCGCCTACGTGCTCTATAACCTCATTGGTTTCTTCACCAATGTAGCCTTCTTCCACCGGTTGTCCTGGAACTTCGTCAGCCCGCGCTACAGTACGCTGGGTATGTGGATCATCGTGATTCCCGTAGTCGGTGGGCTCATTGTGGGCCTGATGGCGAAGTTCGGCTCGTCCAAGATTCGCGGCCATGGCATTCCGGAGGCGATGGAAGCCGTGCTGATCAACCGGAGCCGGATCGATCCCAAAGTCGCCATTCTGAAGCCGCTTTCGGCGGCATTTGCCATCGGAACTGGCGGACCGTTTGGCGCTGAAGGTCCAATCATTCAGACCGGCGGAGCCATAGGATCGCTCTTCGGGCAGGTGCTTCATACCACGGCCGCCGAGCGCAAAGTGCTGCTTGCCTGTGGAGCCGCCGCGGGAATGGCGGCAACGTTCAGCACACCCATAGCAGGCGTGATTCTCGCGATCGAACTGCTGCTGTTCGAGTTCAAGTCCCGGTCCTTCATTCCGCTCGTGATTGCCAGTACGCTGGCGACCAGCGTCCACATGATGCTGATGGGCCGAGGACCTATGTTCGTCGTCGGGCCCACGGACTTCGAGATTCCCCATGCTTTGCCCTGGTATCTGCTGCTGGGAGGCCTATGCGGATTGGCAGCTGTTGGCTTTACCAAGCTGCTCTACGCGGTTGAGGATCTGTTTGAGAAGCTGCCAGTCGATGCCATGTGGTGGCCGGCCATCGGAGCCCTTGGCCTGGGAATCATCGGCTATTTCGTGCCGCGAGTGCTTGGCGTGGGCTACGACACCATCTCCGACATTCTGACCGCCCGCCTCGCGCTGGAAGTCCTGCTGCTGGTGATGATCTTCAAGTCCCTGGCGCTCGTGATATCTCTTGGCTCCGGCACCTCCGGAGGCTTGCTGGCGCCTATGTTCATGGCCAGCGCCGCCATGGGGTCGGCATTCGCCATGATCGTGAACCACTTTGTTCCAGGTGCACACCTTGCACCGGGAGCTTTCGCCCTGGTCGCCATGGGTGCGGTATTTGGGGCAGCTTCGCGCGCGACCTTCACCTTCATCATCTTTGCTTTCGAGCTCACGCGAGACTACAACTCCGTGCTGCCGCTGATGTTGGTGAGCGTAATTGCCGACTCGATTGCCATGCTGATGCTGCGCAGTTCCATCATGACCGAGAAGCTGGCGCGGCGCGGGTTGCGCATTCACCAGGATTACGAAGCCGACGTCCTGCAGGTAGTGAGCGTCGACGAGATCATGGACCGGGAGATTCCCACCATATACGAAGGTATAACTCTTCGCACCCTCGCCGACCAAATTGCGAATCATGATCCGGCGGTGACCCGTCATCTTGGAATGATCGTGAACGACGATCAAGGTCGACTGGTCGGAATCCTCACCCGCAGTGATCTGATACGCGGGTTGGAGCAGGATCCTAGTGGCGCGACGACCGTGCTCCAGGTCGCCTCGCGCGAGCCAGTGGTGGCCTATCCTGACGAGACGCTGCACGAGGCAGCCAATCGCATGCTTCGACACGGATTTGGTCGGCTTCCGGTAGTCTCCCGGGATAATCCGAAAAAAGTGATCGGCTATTTGGGCCGCGCGCAGATTCTCGCGGCGCGCATGCGGAGACTCGAAGAGGAGCATTTGCGGGAACCGGGCTGGATCGGCAGGTTTCGCAGGCAAGCCGAAGGCTAGTTGCCGGACTCAGCCTTTTGCATGGCGTTCTGCAACAGCGGCTTCAACGACTCCGTAGTGATTCCGATGGTGCCTCCGGTGAAGCCGTCGATGTAGGCGGCATTTACTGCGATTGCTTCGCCATTGGAGTTGAAGACCGGGCCTCCGCTGCCGCCCTGTGCTGTAGGCGCATCGTAGATCAGCTTTTCGCCGACAATGTCACTCACGTGACCGCAGGTGGAGGACGGGCGGATCAGGTCGTGTTGCGCCAAGTCGGACGCAATTTCGATTGCATCTTTCTTGGAGGCCAGTCGGCTGAACACATTGCTCGGCGACTTGGCGAGCATGGCTGACACGCCGAGGGGATATCCAACAACCACAACCGGATCTCCCGCGTTTGGCTTCTCCGGAGCCAAAGCGATCGGATGAATCTTTTTCATCAGCTCGGTCGGAGTGAAGCGGGCGACGGCGAGGTCCTGGTCGGGCGAAACCTGCACATCGAAAAGAGTCACCGACTTTGCCAGGCTGGGGAAGAAGGCGACCATTTTTTCGACGCGCGGCTTGGCGCCTCCATCGATGCGGGCTTCGTCGTCTGGATCTTCGTACCAAGGTTGGACCACGTGCCGGTTGGTCGCAATCAGACCATTGGCGATTACAAATCCAGTGCCGGATACCCTCGTTCGACGCACATTTCGAGTCAGCGACGAACTCGACGGGGTCATGCTGTAGACGCTGTAGATGTAGCAGATGGAATCGCGGTGCTGCCGTAATACCACCGACGGCATCGCCTGCTCCTGATGCAGGCGATCGATCTCAGACGAAAGATGAGCAATTTGGTTTCGGAGTTCCGCTTCCCCGCTGCGCGCGGGAAGGAATTGGAGTCCCACCAGGCAAGCTAGAACAGCCGGCCCAACAAGCCGGATTAATCGCCACATCGAGCACCACCAGCGGATCCAGGAACTCGAGCGCGATCCGCCGAGACACAAGAAATCCGAATGACCTGATTATTGGTTTCGTATTAGCACTACGAAGATGCCTGGAACAGAATGGCCCGGACTAGCCGGGCCTTTCGTAGGGAGTCTGCCACAAGAACTACTTCGCTTTCGCCGGTTGTTTCGCGATGATCTGGTCTTTGATCTTGGTGTAGGTCGCCTGCGGAAGAACCTTCTTGTTGACCAGGTCGGTTTTGGTTTTGTACGGACGGTTGTCGATGATCTTCTGCGAGTACGCGGCGCCGATTCCCGGCAGCGCATCGAGTTGATCCTTGGTTGCGGTATTGATGTCCAACTTGTCGCCAGTGGCTGGAGCCGTTGCGGCTGGGGTCTTGGAAGCTGGTTTCGATGCCGTGGACGTAGCTTGGCTGAAAGCCGATCCTGCAAGACTGAGAGTCAATGCCAACGCCAGCACGAGACGTGAAAACAAACGCACAGTAGTCATGCATGCCTCCTGATAATCTGCGCGCGTATTTTACGTGAAAGCGGCGAGCGCCGCTAATCCGAGCTAGTCAGGCTGGCCGACGCCGAGCAGTTGGCTCATCTCGTCGTAGAGGAACCCTTCTCCCGGACGGTAAGGCTGCACCCACGTGCCGTTGATCACGAACTGCGGGATGGCGCGTTTTCCCGTACGTCGAATCACTTCTTCGGCCGCACCCGGCGTGTTCTCGATGTCGATTTCGCGGTAGAGGATGTTGTGTTGGGCCAGGAAGCGCTTGGCTTCGCGACAGTCGGGACACCACTTGCTCGAGTAAAGAAGTAATTCCATGTGTCTGAATATTGTCGCAGATTGAGTGCAGATTGGGAACAGCTCACATGGCACGCTACTCTCGTGTTTTCAGAGATTTAGGACGATCGAAGAACTGGCGAAAGCGGCAACAATGCTTCCAGGTGAGTTGGTATACTGCGATTCCACAGGACAAATCAAACATGGATCGCAGATCGTTTCTCGCGCTTTCAGGTGGCGCCGCGCTCGCGGCGTCGCTGAAAACCAATCTAGTTTTTGCGGACGAAACTGTCGCGCAGATCTATCAGCAGTCCTTTGCGATTGATGCCTCCGGTGAGGCTGCGGACTTCACCGCGGGATTGCCGCTCTCGGAGAAGTCGCTCAAAGCTGCGGGCGAATCGGGACTGACGGCCATCAACTGGACCGTCTCGATGCCCACATTTGAAGAGACCGTTCCGTACATTGCCTTCGTGCAGCAGATCGCGGAAGCCTACCCTTCGCAATTCCTGCTGGTACGCAAGCAAGCAGACCTCGTGACCGCTAAGAAGGACAAGAAGCTTGGGCTGATCATGGCCTTCCAGCATCCGCAGCCATTCGATAGCGATCTGGATCGCATTACGACCTTCCGGCGGCTGGGCGTGCGCATCATGCAGCTTACCTACAATCGCCGCAGCCTGCTGGGCGACGGCAGCCTCGAGCCGGACAACGCCGGGCTCAGCAAATCAGGACATGAGGCGATTGCGCTGATGAACACCCAGGGAGTCGGAGTCGACCTGAGCCATTGCGGTCACAAGACCACAGCCGAGGGAATCGCGGCTTCGGCAAAGCCGCCGCTGATCACGCACACTGGCTGCAATGCTATCCACGAACATCCGCGAAATAAGTACGACAGCGAACTGAAGGCTCTTGCCGATAAAGGCGGAGTGGTTGGCATCTACCTCATGCCGTATCTGGGCGGCGCGCCTAATCAGCCATCGAAAGAGCTGGTGATGCAGCACATCGATCATGCGCTCAAGATCTGCGGCGAGGATCACGTAGGCATCGGCACGGACGGCGGTATCGAGAAAGTAGAACTCACGCCGGAGCAGGAGAAGGCATTCAAGGACGACGTGGCGCATCGCAAGGCGGCCGGCGTCAGCGCGCCGGAAGAGGATCGCTATCCCTATGTCCCGGATTTCAACGGGCCACGCAAATTCGAGCTGATCGCAACAGAGCTACAGAAGCGCGGCTACAAGAGCGCAACCATCGAGAAGGTGCTGGGAGGAAACTGGTATCGCGTGTTCGGGGAGATCTGGGTTTAGCCGTCGATATCGCTTCGTACGCCGAAGCCCCAGGCCTTCAGCAGATCCTGTGGGACGTACTTCGAGTCCTTATTTTTCAGAACCCAGTCGCGCAACGCAGCCGATTCCACGTACTCATGCGGCGACAGTTTCAGACGTCGAACGGTCTGTTCAAACGCACTAGGGGTAACGCTGACAGGGGTTATTTCCGGTTTTCCCCAGTTCGGATTGCCACGACGCTTCACCATGAGTGCTCCCGGTATAAAAAACCGCTCCTCTGATAGTACCTAATTTTCTCGTTTTCCGTGTAGTTCTCGCAAGCCCAACGTACTCTGGTCACATGCGGGCACATAGTTGCGGGTTCGCCGCATGGTTGCGCATAATGGAGCCGCTCATGAAGACACGAAAGTCATACGTTCTACTCTCTATCTTTACACTCGCGACGATGCTCGGCCGTGCGTTGGGTGCTGATGTGCCAACATCTGCTCAGATTCAACCGGATACACTGGTGAAGGTTCTGCAGTCGAGCTCCGGCTTGAAGCCGCTCATACTGCAGGTGGGATTTCAGAAGCTTTACCAGCAGGCCCATATTCCAGGTGCCGAGTACATTGGCGCTGCCACTGAAGCGGAAGGAATTCAAAGGCTCGAGAAACGCGTCAGCAGTTTACCCAGGAACAAGGCCATCGTTCTTTATTGCGGCTGCTGCCCCTGGTGGCACTGTCCCAACGTGCAGCCCGCTTACGAGCTTCTGCACTCCATGGGATTCACGAACGTGAAAGTGCTCTACATTGCGCAGAACTTCGGCGCCGACTGGGTAAGCAAGGGCTATCCCACGGAGAAGAGCGAGTGAGCAAGGTCGCGATTAGGCTGATTCTCGCGCTTGTCCTGCTGGCGTTGGGGATTTATCTCGGAGTTCGTCGGCACAGCAAACCTTCCGGCGGATCAGGCCCTGAAGCGTCAAGCGAGACCAAGCAACTGAAGCCCGCGCCCAATTTCGCACTCACCGATATCAATGGCCATCCGCTTCAGCTCTCCGACTACAAGGGCAAAGTTGTTCTTCTCGACTTTTGGGCAACATGGTGTGCGCCCTGTCGCTCCGAGATTCCGCACTTTATTGCATGGCAAAAGCAATACGGACCGCAGGGGTTGCAAGTGATCGGCCTCTCCATGGACGACGACTCGAAGCCTGTCCCTGCCTTCATACAGCAGTTTGGGATCGACTACCCGGTGGCCATGGGCGACGCGAAACTGGCGGATCAATATGGCGGCGTTCTCGGATTACCCGTGACATTTGTCATTGGCCGTGACGGACAGATCCACCACAAACACGTCGGACTGACAGACCTGGCACTGTTGGAAGGGGAGATCAAGCAGTTACTGCAGAAGTAGATCACGTGGGGCAGCCGACCTCGGCTGCCGAAGTCTTGCGCTACGCAAAAAATCAGGGGAGCCTCGCGGCTCCCCTTGCATCGCTAACTAAAAAGCAAATGACACCGAAGCGAAATCGCAACAGCGAATTACTCATTAACCTGGTACGCCCAATCGTTCAGCTTCTCGTCTTCGTGTTGAAAACTATCTATCAAGTTCTGTTTGGATGGTGGCTCGATCCGCGGCTCCAACGAAAACAGAATCAGTCGTTGTTGGACAATATTCAGAAAAACCTTCATTTCTTATTTCCGGAGGGCCACGTCGTTCAGCATCCTCAAATTAGGGTTCTTCCATTCGATTACGCTTCGGCGGAAATTAAGTGGGAAAACCTGCTGTTTTCTTTTACGCAGGGCCGTGAAGAGGTGAGTGTGCTCGTTGCGCCACGTCATGCTCCCAACCTATCTTACGAACTAGGTCCACTCGTTGCCGCTCTTGAGAATAGGCACTATTCCGAGCGCGATGTGATCGCCAGTCTCAGCGACGCTGCAAATTTACTGCGCCTGAGATTGGAACTCCTCAACGCAGCCTTCTCTGAGCAGGAGTTTCCGCGAACAAGGGAAAAACTCTGGAAGTAGCGACCGGCGATTTCACCACGCAAAAAATCAGGGGAGCCTTTCGGCTCCCCACGGTATGGACTCGATTCGCGGCCGCGGCTAGCTGCTGTAGAGCAGCACGCCATCCTGCTTCTCTTCGCCCACCGGACGGTAGAACAGCTGTCCACCTTCGCGGTAGACCTCGATGAACGCAGGCCGCGTGGTAATCGTTCCCTGGATCAGCGCCTCGCTGAGTGGGTCCTCAATGTACTTCTGCAGCGCGCGACGCAGCGGACGTGCTCCGTAGCTGCGGTCCGTGAGCGTGCGCTCGAGAATCCACTTCTTCGCGTCTTCGTTTACCGTGATGGTGATCGCCTTCTGCGCCAGGTTCTGGTTCAGCTGTGCGACCATCAGTTCCAGGATCTGGATCAGGTCCTGTTCAGTCAGCGCGTTGAAGATGATGATCTCGTCCAGACGGTTGAGGAACTCGGGGTTGAAGGTGCGCTTGACCTCGTTCTTTACGAGATCTTCGACCTTCGTTCCGACTTCGCCTTCCTTCTCTTCAGCCTGGAAGCCCAGTCCCTGCTTCTTCTGCAGGTGACGGGCGCCGATGTTCGAAGTCATGATGATGACCGTGTTCTTGAAGTCCACGGTATTGCCGAGACCGTCCGTCAACTGGCCATCTTCAAAGACCTGCAACAAGATGTTGAACACATCCGGATGCGCCTTCTCGATTTCGTCGAGCAAGACCACCGAGTAGGGCGCGCGCTTCACGCGCTCCGTCAACTGGCCGCCCTCTTCGTAACCCACGTATCCCGGAGGCGAACCGATCAGCTTCGAGACCGAGTGCTTTTCCATGAACTCGGACATATCGAAGCGGATCATCGACTTCTCGCTTCCGAACATGAACTGCGCCAGGGTACGTGCAACTTCCGTTTTGCCGACGCCGGTAGGTCCGAGGAACAGGAACGAGCCGATGGGCCGATTCGGGTTCTTCAGGCCAGCACGCGAACGGCGGATGGCGCGGGATAAGGCCGAAATCGCCTTTTCCTGCGAGATGATGCGCTTGTGCAGTTCCTCTTCGATGCGCAGAAGCTTTTTCGACTCTTCTTCCTTGATCGAAGTAACCGGAACGCCCGTCCAGCGCGAAACCACGTCTTCGATATCTTCGCGGGTAACTACACCCGTAGAAGATTCGTCGAGATGGTACTTCTCGCGCAGAGCGCGCAGGTTCTCGCGCTCCTTGCGCTCTTCATCGGAGTAGAAACGCGCCTTCTCGAACTCATGGTTCGCGATTGCGTTTTCCATCCGGTGAACGATGAACTTGATCCGCTTCTGGACTTCGGTGATTTCCTCAGGCAGCGAAGTCTGGCGCAGCTTTACGCGGGCACCGGCTTCATCGATAAGGTCAATCGCCTTGTCTGGCAGGAAGCGATCCGGAATATATCGGTTCGAATGCGACACCGAGAAGCGGATGGCTTCGTCGGTATACGTCACCGCATGGAACTTCTCGTAGCGTTCCTTGATACCGTCAAGAATCTGGATGGCATCATCCTCGCCCGGAGGTGGAACCTTCACGGACTGGAAGCGGCGCTCCAGCGAACGATCTTTCTCGATCGACTTGCGATATTCACCCGGCGTGGTTGCGCCGATGCACTGAATTTCGCCGCGAGATAGCGCCGGTTTCAGGATGTTGGCCGCGTCGAGGGAACCCTCGGCCGAGCCTGCACCCACCAGCGTGTGTAATTCGTCGATGAAGATGATGGAATTTTGCGACTCCATCAACTCCTTCATGATGGTCTTCAGGCGCTCTTCGAACTGGCCGCGGTACTTGGTTCCCGCAACGATGAGCGACAGATCAAGGGCAAGAATGCGCTTGTCGGCGAGGAATGAGGGTACGTCGCCGTCAGCAATACGTTGTGCCAGGCCTTCGACGATGGCGGTCTTCCCCACGCCCGGTTCGCCGATCAGCACCGGATTGTTCTTGGTACGGCGGCACAGGATCTGCACTACGCGCTCGAGTTCCTGATCACGACCGACCAGCGGATCGAGTTGCGTATCCATGGCAGCCTGGGTCAGGTCACGCGAGAACTCGCCCAGCAGGGAAGACTCGCGGTTGCGCTGCGGTGCTGCCTTTTCCTGCGTGGTGCGCGCTAGTTCTTCACGGACGCTCGACAGCCGCAGGCCACGCTCATGCAGAATTTCGGCGGCGAAGCACTTCTCTTCGCGCAGAAGTCCCAATAGAAGATGTTCAGTGCCGATATGTTTATGTGACAGCCGCTCTGCTTCTTCGGCCGCGTAGGCCAGCACCCGCTTGCATTCATTGCTCAGGGGCAGGTCTACCGACGTCGAAACTTTCTCCCGGATCGTGGTATGTCCTTCAATCTGCTTGCGGATAGACTCCACCGAAGCATGGGACCGTAAGAACCGATTCGTCAGAGCCTTGTCTTCGCGCAGCAAGCCTAGCAGCAGGTGCTCCGTTTCGATGTACGGAGAGCCAAACTGGCTAGCCTCGTAGCGTGCAAAGAAGATCACGCGCCTGGCCTTCTCGGTATACCGTTCAAACATTGAGTTTCCCTCTCCTAATGACCCCAGGGACGATTGTTTCTCGTCGCCAGCCTCTGTGTTCTTTCTGACCCGCTGCCAACGAGCAACAGCGAGAACCGTCCTTCCAGCAAACCGCCTTCAATCCAACATCAAACTAGCCGGTGTAACTTCCAATAGCTGTTTCCGCTCCAACCGGAAAACCCGGTCGCAGCGGCGCGCGAACGCGAGATTGTGTGTAGCTATGAGGGAGGTAAGCCGGTAGTCGCGATGCAGCCTAGCGATCAATTCAAATACCGCCTCGGCGGTCTGGTTGTCGAGGTCGCCGGTAGGTTCGTCCGCGAGGAGCAATCTCGGCCTGGTTACCAGGGCGCGTGCAATCGCCACGCGCTGTTGCTCTCCCCCGGATAGTTCCCCTGACCTATGGTCCGCCCGGTCGGCTAAGCCAACCTCGCGCAACCACTTTCCTGCTTCCTCTTCGGCCTTCCCGCGGCTCATTCCTCTCACCAGGAGAGGCATGGCCACGTTCTCCATCGCGTTGAATTCGGGTAGCAGGTAATGAAACTGCCAGACGAATCCGATTTCGCGATTCCGGAAGCCGGCCGCGGCTTCATCGGAGAGCGATCTCAGCTTTTGTTGGGCGCAGTATACGTCACCTTCAGAAGCGCTATCAAGCGCACTAAGGATATGTAATAAGGTACTTTTCCCAGCGCCCGACTGCCCTACGATGGCCACCATCTCGCCCTCGTAAATCTGGAAAGACAAGTTGTCAAAGATCACGAGGTCGGAGCTGCCTGAACGGAAAACTTTCCTCAGCTTTACGGCACGCAGAACCTCGGTCTGTTGAATTGGATGCAGGCTCTACTCCAAAGGTGCAGATTCCGCCCGTCCGCCAGCGTCGGGGCCACTGTTCAGGCTGCAATTCTGCTGCCCAAAGCACCTATGTAGATTAGACCACACACAGCCCGGAATTATCGCGTCCAATGCGGGCGCAGGCTTGGGATCCGAGGCGCCGAAGCAAATTGAGACGCAGCTCTTATTGCAATAAGTTTCACTTTGGGAACGTAGGGGAAGAATTCGTGCGCCTTCAGGCAAGAACCTTATTCGTAACGTAGCGCCTCAGCCGGATAAACCCGCGCCGCCGAAATCGAAGGATAGATCGTCGCAATCAGCGACACGCCGATCGAAACCAGCGCCACAACCACGCCATCGATCGCCCTGGGCGCGAAGGGGACGTAATCGATCGAATAGACCTCGGGCGAAAGCGACAGGAAGTGGTAGTGTCCGCCCGCCCACGAGGCCGCGTAACCAACAATCAATCCCAGCGCTGTGCCGATTAGCCCAATCAAGAGTCCCTGGGCGATGAATACGTTCCTCACCTGCTGCTTGCGCGCGCCCATCGAGCGCAGCACCGCGATGTCCCTGGTCTTCTCCATCACCATCATGATCAGCGAGATCAGGATGTTCAGTGCGGCCACCATCACAATCAGCCCGATGGTGATGAAAGTGACCACGCGTTCCAGCTTCAGCGCATGGAACAAAGTCTGGTTCTGTTCGATCCAGTTGCTCGCCATGAAGCCCTGTCCGGCGGCCTTGGCCAATTCGGCGCCGACTTGAGGAGCTTGGTAGATGTCGTCGATCTTGAACTGTATGTCGGAAATGATGTCGCCCAGTCCGAACAGTTGCTGGCTGGCTGCCAGGCTGGTGAACGCCCAGCCGGCATCGTAGTCGTAGAAGCCCGAATTGAAGACTCCCACCACCCGGAAGCGCTGATATTTCGGCACCAGGCCGAACGGCGTCAGTTCGCCCTGTGGACTGGTGACCAGCACCTGGTCTCCGATTTTTACGCCGATGCCGTCGGCAAGGTCCTGTCCGAGAATGATCGGCGGCATGGCCGCAATCCGTGCCTGCACGCCTTGAAGGGAGTCCGGGGATTGTTCGTTCGTCGATGCTGCCGGTGTAGGTGACTTGTAGTCCGGGTTTAGCGCCTCGTCCGATCCGCTCTTGATCGATCGCAACAGATCGCCAACCTTGCTCTCGTATTGCGGGATGATGCCCTTCAACACCGCGCCCTTAGCGCGCGCGCCTCGAGAGATCAGCACGGGATCGTAGATCGTTGGCGAAGCCGCTACCACGTGCGGCATCTTCGACAAGCGATCGAGCAGCGGACGCCAGTTCGCGATTCCATCTGATTCCACGCGCAGCACGTTCACGTGCGACATCGACCCCAGCAGCCGCGACTGGAGATCCTGGCGGAAGCCATTGTTGATCGCCAGCGCAATGATGAGCGAGGCCACGCCCGCGGCCACTCCAATAACTGAGATCCCGGTGATGATGCCGATGACGGCTTGTCGTCTTTTTGCGCGAAGATATCTCGCGGCTACGAACAGTTCAAATCGCAAAAGCAGCTCTTAGCAGTTAGCGATTAGCACTTAGCTCAACTGCTCTTACGAGTATACAAACTTGTTTGTCATCACGAGCCGCGCAGCGGCGAGGGATCCGCATTTGCTTGTGTGGCGCGGACATTCCTGTCCGCGTCGCTCAGTGCAGGCCTGTCCGCGCGCCTATGCCGCCGTCAGAATCAGCGGCCCTTCTCCTCGCACCACGATCGTATGTTCGAAGTGTGCTGCAGGCGACCGATCCTGCGTCTTCAGCGTCCACCGATCCGCAGCCGTGTAGACGCGCCCGGCTCCGGCGCAAATAATCGGCTCGATTGTCAGCACCAGGCCTTCACTAAGGATCGTATTCGCCGATGGATCGTCGAAGTTCGGCACCGTCGGCGCTTCATGGATCGTGCGTCCGACTCCATGGCCAGTCAGCTCGCGAATCACGCTGAAGCCCTGTCGCTCGACTTCCGCCTCCACCGCGCGTCCGATTCTGCGCACACTCACTCCGGGCCGCGCTTCGGCCAGTCCATGCTCGAACGCCGATTGCGCGCACGCTGCCAGTCTTCGCCGCGTGGCATTAGCTCCCTCGACCACGACAGTCACTGCCGCATCCGCCACATAGCCATCGCGATCGGCAGTCAGATCCAGACTCACCAGGTCTCCCGGCTTGATCACTCGCGTACCCGGCAATCCGTGTACGGCTTCGTCATTAATGCTGACCATCAGATGCCGCGGGTATCCATACACACTGCGCGGCGTAGCCTGGGCATTCTCCGCCTTCAGCAGTTGCTCGCAGACGCGATCCAGTTCATCCGTGCTCACGCCGGGACGCACCAGTTGCGATAAGTGCGCAAGAACGCGTCCGACGATCCGGCCAATCGCCGTCAACCCTTCGAGATCTCGCGGATGCTTAATCGACATGCTTTTGTCCTGCTCTAAAGCTACCAAAATCGCGGAACGATTGCCGGCACGCTCTGCCTGTACGCGTCGAATTGGTCGCCAAAACGCTGTCTCAATTCCGCATCTTCCATGCGAATCATGATTGCGCCCGTGATCAGCGCGAACGCGGTGAATCCGAACAGTACCGCCATTCCTGTTCCGACGCTCCATCCCAGCATCTCGCATAGATGCCCGAGATAGATCGGATGGCGCACTCTCCGTCGAATGCCGCTGACCACCAATTCCTGGCGGTGCTGATCGCTTTCGATTTCATGCTGTCCGCTCAGCTGCAAGGGAGAGAATCCGTGTCGCGCTCGCGCATACAGAAACGCTCCAGCACACAGCAACAGTGCGCCCGGAATCCACGCCAGTGAGTTTTGCCAGAACAAAATCGCACGCCACGGCCACGTGATCGCACCCATCACCAGCCACATCCCAATCCACAGTGGCAGCAGAGCCTTATACGCCGCGCGTCCTTGCAGCTTGCGGGCCCGCCAATGCTCCACATTGGGATGAATCACGATCCAGAACAGGGGAACCGTCGAATAGATCACACACAGCCCCCAGCCCACGAGGCGAAGCCATCCCATAGCTCAAGATTGTATCCGTTGATCGTAAGTTGCTGGTTTCAAGGGGGCGAACAAAGCGTTTTCCAAATTCGAACGATCGTTCAATAAAACGATTGACTAATGGCAAAAAAGGGAGATAATCACCGGTCGGCTTGAGCCATGTTGGCAGGCCGGCAAAATTCATATGGCCTCATCGGCCTATCCGCAATGACGGAGGATCCGCCCAGCATCCTTGGGGTCCTCCGATTTTCATTTCTGCCCCCATTACTCTCAGCCATGTTCCTCGGTGGCCGCAGGTCTCACCGCCAATACTACTTCCGGCCATGATTTGCGTTAGCATGAGCGCGGGCATCGGTGCGCCCGCATATTGCGCTGAGGTGTGAATGGCTCTCAGAGTGGAGTTGGCAGGTCGAACCGACGTCGGTTGCGTTCGCTCCAAAAATGAAGATGCCTGGGGTTATGACGCCGAGGCCGGCATTTACGTCGTTTGCGACGGCATGGGTGGCCAGGCCGCCGGCGAGATCGCCAGCCATCTCAGCCTCGAAGCCGTGCTCGACTTCTTCCGTGACGGACGCCGCGACGGCAAATATCCCACCTCGCTCGACCTCGTCGATGGACTCTCGGACCGCGCCAATCGTCTTTGTAACGCCATCTTCCGCGCTAATCGCATGGTCTACGACGCGGCCGGACATAATCCCGAAAACTCGGGCATGGGCAGCACCATCGTTTGCGTGCTGGCGGAGAGCGACGGTGTCTCGCTCGGTCACGTTGGCGACAGTCGCATCTACCTGGTTCGCGGTGGCGAGATCAAGCAGTTGACTGCCGATCACTCGCTGGTGATGGAGCAGGTGCGCCGCGGCATGATGACGTTGCAGGAAGCGCGCACGTCCACCATGCAGAACATCATCATGCGCGCGTTGGGCACGGAGCCAACCGTGGTGCCTGACCTCGAAGATATCGGAGTGGAAACGGGCGATGTGCTGGTGCTGTGTTCGGACGGACTTACGCGGCATATTCCCGACGAAAGCATCTGCGACGTGGTGGTGCAGACCTCGAATCTGGATCAGGCGTGCGAGCGGTTGGTGGAAGGCGCAAAAGACGCCGGTGGCGAGGACAACATCACCTGCGTGCTGCTGCGGTGCCTGGAAGCAACTCCGAATTCCAACGGACATTAGTGGGGCGCGCGCTGCGGTGAAGCTCTCATGGCGCGGTGAAGGGAAGAGACGGAATGGCGAAAGTACATTTGAAGTTCGGGCAGTCGGTGCTGAAGACTTTTGATCTGCCAGACGGCGCGAGCCTGAAGGTCGGACGCACGCCCGACAATGAAATCCATATCGATAACCTGGCTGTCTCCGGCCACCACGCGCGCATTTTCTGGGAGACCGACCACTTTGTCGTCGAAGACAACAACAGCCTCAACGGCACATGGCTGCGCGGCAAACGTGTTCCCAAGGCAACGCTCTATCACGGCGACGTGGTGCTCGTCGGCAAACACAGCCTCGGCTTCGAAGACGAAGTTCGCCGCAATGTTCCCAGGCCGGCTGCGGTGGAAGAAGCGCTGGCGCAGCAGGCAGACGCTCCCAAAATGCAGGAAACCGTGATGCTCGGCACCAAGGAAGGCAAAGGCCGACTGGCGCAGCGCATTGAAGGCACAGACGGCCACGAGTCTCCCAGCCCGATGCGTGCTCCGGTAGGCGTGCTCACCGTGGTCGAAGGCAAAACCGATCAGGATCACTACATGCTCAGCGACGACATGAACGTGATCGGCAAATCGGAGATGGCCTCGATCCGGTTAAAGGGCTGGTTCGCGCCCAAGGTCGCGGCGGTCATCAACCACCGCGAGGGCAAGTATTTCGTTGCGCGCTCCGAAAAAGACGTAAAGGTAAAACTCAACGGCGAAGACGTCGACGCACAACAAGTGATCAAAGACGGCGACACGCTCGAAGTGGCGGGCGTGAAGATGTCATTCTCACTGGCGGAGTGAACTTGCTAGCGAAGTAAAGCTTAGGTGGCGCGGGCGCCCTCGCCCGCGGGTAATCAGGTTCCCCGCTGCACGCCTGTCATGCCGAGCGAGGTTGAGGCGTTTAGCGGGCGTCTGAGCCCGCTGCCGAAATGCTGAGCCCAGTCGAAGGAGCGAACGCCCGAGTCGAGGGAGCCCTATTTCGCCACATTTTCGAACGGGAATCTTCAAGCACTTTAACCAGCAACCGACAGTTCTGGACAGCGTAGGGCTCTACATGACTGTACCGTCCCGGCATTTCTCTATCCACCGCACGCCATCAGGAGTTAGTTCTTGCCGATTTTCTTCCAAGTATCGCTGGACGAGGTCGCGACCGCTCGGGTGATGGAGATGGCCAAGGCCATGCAATGCGCAATGCTGCGTTCTCGCATCTGGAAGCAGTAGCATTTTCGATAACGTTTCGAACATCGTGTCCAGAACTGCACGCTGTTCTTGGTTGAGAGCAGCAACATTCCCGTTAGCGATCTTCTCGTCAAAGTAGAGTTGTTGCCAGAAGCCACCCGCGACGAGATCCCACCACATCAGGAAGCAGTTCTCCATGACGTCGACCTTCGACTTTGCGACGTAATCGGCATAAACAAGGTACATGGACCGAACGCACTCCAGCCTCTCCCGCAAAGGTGTGGATGAAAGCCAAAGATGTTTCTGCAAGACGAATGGCCCTCCTCCACTGAGCATCGCCCAAATGCCTGCATTGATCTGTTGCAACGAGAATTTCGAACCTACCTCAGCAAAGTTGGTGAACAGCCGCGTCATGTGTTCAACAATCACGCAGGGAGACTTCACGCCCTTCTCGTTGAAGTCGTTGAAACCGATCAATTCGGAGTCGTGCCACCAATGTTCATCCGTATCCATGTCGTGGTTGAAGAAAAAACTCACGAATTCGTCGAAATTAAGTTGCGACAGGTCGAACACCGGAGAATCGTCCATTAGAAAAGTATCTCTCATGATCAGCGTCCATTTCGATATCTGATCGCCGTGCAGAAAAGTACGCAACGCATAGATGGATTCGCTCCGCTCACCATGACCTGGTGGTTGTACGAAGCTTCATCGAGGGTATGACGACACCAACATATGCATTGCAGGGTCCCTCGACTCTGCCGCAAAAGCGCAGTGTGCCCCAGGTTCGCGTCCTTCTTTTGGACGCTAACCTGGGAGACCTCTACCTCTCCCGCTCTTCCCTAAACTGAATAATCCTTCGCCGGTCTCTCTTCGACGGCCTGCCTTCCGGTGCCGGCGTGAAGTTCTTCAGAGCCTTGCGTTCTTCGGCAGCTTTCAGGCGTGCCTCGCGGCTGGCGTTGGTTTCACGATAGAGCGTCTGCGCAACCGCCGCTGGCCCGCGGATCTCACTGAGCACCAGGACTTCGACCTGATAGTCGCCGCCTTCGGTGCGGATCTGCAACATGTCCCCGACGCGGATCTCACGCGCAGGCTTCACCGGTTGATGGTTGAATTCGATCCGTCCGAGTTCGCAGGCTCGCGCGGCCATAGCGCGTGTCTTGAAGAAGCGAGCCGCCCAGAGCCATTTGTCGATGCGCATGCCAGTCATAAACAAGTTGTCAGTTGCCAGTTGTCAGTTGCTAGAGTACCGCTCTGCCGAAGCCGCAGCCAAATCGCTGTCAAGCCCCCGAATCTCCCAAAATCCGGCTAACCGCCTCATTCCACGCCGGAAATAAAGTTCGCCAAAGTGTCTAGTAGGTCCGCTCGGAATTGCTACTCTGGAAGTAGGGGTCAGTTCGCGCAGAATCGTCTGGCGTCTGACAACCAGCAACTAGCAACTGGGTCTTTGTTTTCAATATTTTGACTGATAACTCGTTTGTTTTCCGGGAGCTGGCAGGACCTTCTCGCCAACCGACTGATAAACGGGAGCTTACGAGCATGAGGGGGAGGGGGTGCCCTCCCGTAAATCAGCTTCTCTCAGCCCAGGGCCTACGCGATAGCGCGCGCGATTAACCCGGATACTGTCCCCAACGCTGCGACGGTCCCATAGGCAGCCGCCGCGACTCGCCACGAAATCGACTTACCCACAATCGAGAGCGAATAGACGCTGATGATTCCCAGCGTGCACAGAATTGTCACGACATACGGCAGCGGAACGCCGCGCGTCATGGCGATATAAGCGATGGCAACGTCGAACGCCATGGGCACCGGCAGGAAGGCGGCGACCAGTGCAACAAGGATGATGCCGGCAATCGTCACCTGAGCAACCAGCGCCTGTGGCGGAATCAGTTCGACTACGAATGCGCCGAGAATCGCGGCCAGCAACATCAGCGGAAGAGCGATCTTGGCGACGTACCAGAAGCTGCGCGCGAAAGTCTGAGCGGTCCCGACAAGCGCTTCGGTCCACGATTCCTGAACCGGAATCTCGATGGGGCAGGCGAGCGTCGCGGCTTCGGTCTTCTGGCGCGCGGCCGCGGCCGGTGCGAACACAAAGATGAGGAAGAACACCGTCGCCAGTTTGAGAACGGCAACCGAGGCAGGAAAGAGCGCGAAGGTCATCGCCAGAACCACTACGTTCAGCGCAGGTGAGGCGAACATGGTGGCGAGCACCGATTCGGTGCTCATGCCTGAGGCGACCAGCCCGCGTGCAATCGGCGCGATGCAGTTGCTACAGACTCCCAGCGGTACTCCGGCGACCGCGCCACAGAGCGTGTTCAACCAGCGAGATTTCGTCCGGCGGCGCGGCAATGTGACGAGGAAGGTGAGCGCGGCGGGTCCAAATAGAAACGAGAAGGTCATGCCAACGCGGTTGGCGTCCAGCCAATTGACGGTGGTGCGCCACACACGGGTGGCGAGCGGCATGCTGCGATCCACCTGGTAGACGCTGCCGAAGGTCAGCGCGCCCTTGGCTGTAACGTGGGTTCCAGCGTTATAGCGTTTCATCAGCGCCGGGTAGCGCGAGTCGACCCAGAAGATGGTGGCGATCAGCACCATTAGGAGAATGGCAAGGGTGCGGCGGCGCGCTGCCGTTGTAGAACCGATTCCCAGACTGATGGGTAGTGCAGAAGCTTGCTCAGACATACGAACCTCGGATCGAGTTCACGCCCACGGAACTCGCGGATAGGAGTGCGAGGACTCTACAACGAGGGCGAGAGACGCGGGAATAGTAGAAATGCAGTAGTCAGAAGTCAGTAGTTAGTAATTAGTAGTTAGTAATTAGGATTTCTGCGCCCGTCGCGATTTCGGAACTTTGCCGATGCGAGGATCGCCGGCGAGTACGAGTTCGCAAGCGTGCATGGAGGCCTGCTCGAAGTCGGGCGATTCGGAGGGGAGGACTTGCCAGCTGGTGATTTTATTGCCAAGCAGTTGAATGGATCGCATGCTTGGAAATTCTCGCCGCAGACTTTCGTGGTGCTCATGCGAGGTCGCGAGCCAGACGCCATTATCGGCAGTATGAGTTGGTTTCTCGCGCAGGATGAGAACGATCTTTTCGCCGACATAGATTGCCGGTGCAGCCGAACATAGGCCGCGTTATCGGAGAGAGTTCCGCGATGGCGTCGAGGACGAATTCGTGCGGAATCGGCTTGCGGCGCTTGATCGCAAATGGATCGTCAGGTCGAAGAGGCGACGCTTTGCGGCGAGACGTCTTGGCGCGAGGCTTTGGCATTCCGGCCCCATTCTAACGGGAGCGTTCGATCGGCAACATCGCAAATCAAAAAGGGCCAGCCTTGTTCGGCCAGCCCTTCAGGTTTGATTCGGGCTCGTTGTAAGGCTCTTACAACGATACGTTGATGGCGATGTGCACTCCCGGATGGCTACGGTTGCAGAGATAGTAGCCGTCGTTCACGTAATCGACGTAAACATCATCGGTCTGGTACCAGTTCGCCGCCCAGGTTTCCGGCCACGGATCAACAATCCCGAACCAAAAACCGCCGTATTGAAAGCGCGGGCGTCCATCGACCACGACCATGGGTGCGCCGTATACGCGGAAGTAGTGTCCGCGTCCGAAGTGCTCACGGAAGCGGTCTGGAGGAATGCGATAACCAACATAACCTCCGCGATCATGCCACGAGCGATGTTCGCGCCCCCAATCCCCTGCACGCTCACGCGCCCAGACATTGTGGGTCGGCGGATGCGGGGCATCGTGCCGGTAATCGCGAGCGTGTTCGTTCGCCCGCCGGTATTGCGGTTGATGCGAATCTGGCCTGTACGCCTGTTGCTGGTGCTCGGGAGGACGTACATCATGCCGCGATTCGGACCGCGGTGCCTGGTGGTAATCCGCATGCTGCTGCGGGGCCTGATGGTGGTCATTGTGACCGTCGTTGCGGGCTTCGTTGCCCTGGTGATGCTCGGGACCGCCATGGTGGTCGTCATCGTGCCCGTGCTGTGCGTACGCAGGCGCGCTTGTTGCTAGAGCAAGTCCTAAAACTGATGCGCCGACAATTGCAGCTATTTTCATAATTTGGGTACTCCGGTGTCCCGAAAAGTCTAGGGCATGCTGGAATCGGTTAGTAAGTTACGTAAGTCGTAAGACGGAATAGTTTCATTCCTAAGGCAGTCACCTCCAGGATGGCTAAGGCTTTGCGGCCTCGATCTTGATCTTTTCTTCGGCGTGCCCGAGCAAGCTCTTCTGCAAGGCCGGCCATTGATCGTAGGCTTTGCCGCCTTTTTCGAGGTCGGCGACGGTGTAGCCGGTGCGGGCGAGGTCTTCGCCGTAGATGATCATCAGTTCTTTGCGCTTTTGATCATCGAGCAGGTGAACGAGGCGGACGTACATCATGCCGGACGGCATCGAGTAGCCCTTGTTGTGGATCATCGTGTCGATGTGTTCGCGGTCCGAGCCGGGATCCATCTTTTCATCGTTTCCGCGGACCCAGGTGTCGACGTAGAAGTCCATGCCGCCGATGGTGGCGTGTGTCGGAGAATCGTAGGTGTGGTGCAAATCAGGCTCGCTCGGAAGATAGCCTTCGAACTGTATCCAGTAGAGCTGCTGAACCTGTTTTTGTTTGTCGGCGTCAACGAAGGCGTGTAACTCGCAATCGGCGATGCCGTAGAGCACCCATCGGTCAGCCCCCAGGTAGCGCGCGGACTTTGGCAGCTCGATTTGCATCGCTGGGTCGTTCTGCGATGTAACAACATTGTGTTCTACTTTTCGCTCCGGGCGCTCGGCCTGGGCGCAGAGAGAGCCAATCAGCAGTATTGCAATGACGATTCGCTTAACCGGCATAGTCGAATAGTGTCATGAATCCGAAGTCCATATGCAACTGCTGATGGCAGTGAAACAGCGTCATGCCGGGATTGTTGGCGACGAAATCGACGGCGATCTCCTGGTAGCCGCCGAGCATGACTACATCTTTCATCACGCCAGCGGTTGGGATTCCGGCAATGTTGGTCAGCTCGAAGCTGTGCCGGTGCAGATGGATGGGGTGGATATCGTCGCTGGCGTTGCGCATATGCAGACGATAGCGATGACCTTGCTTCAGGTGAAAGGATGCCGGCGCCATCATGCTGGTCAGCGGATATGCGATACCGTTGATCGTCCACTTGTTGAATCCGTCGAGCGCGGCATTGTCTTTGACGAATGTCATCTCGAAGGTTTCGTCAGGCGCGGGCGCGGTTTCGCCGGGCTTGCCGAAGTGGGTGTAATTCCATCGAAACTTCGGCGGCGTGACCCACAGGGGCTTGCCAGTGCGTCCGGCATATTCGACGACAATGCCCATGCCATGATGGCGATCGTCATCGGCAGTGTCGCCCATAATCCATATGCCGGGATGATTCATCTCGACTATGGCAGAGACGCGTTCGGCCGTGCCCAGCCAGAGGACAGGAACGTTGATGGGATTCGGCACCGGATTGCCGTCGAGAGCAACCACCCGGAACGTGTGGCCGGGAAGCGCGAGGCTGCGAATCTCGGTGGCGCTTCCGTTCAGCACATGAAAGAGGACACGCTCGCCCTGCTTCACGCGCACGGGTTCGCCGTGGCCGAGCATGTGGCCGTTGATGGTGAACGAGTCGTAGCCGACCTCATAACCCTTGGGCATGCCTTTCGCCAGAGATGCTTTCATCGCCGACTCGCCCTGCTCTTCAAGCGACTTTACGCGCGTGGCCGGCGAAAGAGCGTCGATCGCCATGTCTCCGCCGCGGCTGAACGTGGGCTCGAACTCTTTCAGGACGAGGAAGACCTCGCGATCGTAACGACCCGGCTCGCGCTTGGGCTCGATGTACACGGGCCCGACTTGTCCGCTGTACTGACCGGCGGCGAGATCGGCTCCAGCGCGATTGTGTGTGTGGTAGAAGCGATAGCCCGATGGCCGCGGCACAAAGGAGATGCGACGCCTGCCGCGCGCTGGGACGAACGGCGTGCCCTCTTCGGCGGCGCCATCCACGTCGACAGGAACGAATTGCCCATGCCAGTGCAACTGCTCGGGTGTGTCGGTGTCGTTGAAAATGTCGACGGTGACGCGTTGTCCTTCTCTGAAGCGAAGCAGCGGTCCGGGGAACTGGCCGTTGTAGGTCGTCGTTGAGATGATCTTCTTCGGCGCGATTTCTACAGGGCTGGCGGCGATGCGAATGGAGTAGTCGGCGGCGGGTTCATTGTTAGTGGTGTTCGATTGCCCGGTTGCCGCTTCGGCGATCGACAACGGCATCATTGCCGTGCCGGCGAGCACGCTGGCAGCTTTGAGGAAATTGCGTCGAGAGAGAGTCATGGGAGTCCATCCGTTGATGCGCGTTTACGGGTTTGGATGAATTAATAGCGCGAGGCCGAGCGCCAGGATGATGAACGCAACGATGCGGCGAAAAATCTGCTCCGGAATCTTTCTGAGAAGTCTCTGCCCGGAAATGGTGCCCACGAGCACGCCGATGGTTCCTAGTAGCAGGTATTGCCACACTCGTGCCAGGTCGTGTGCCTCGGTGACGAAGTAAACCGGCATGCGAGCGGCGTCCACCATGAGAGCGATAGCGGTCGCGGTGGCGACGAACGATTCTTTTCCCAAATCAAACCCGAGCAGTGCAGCAGAACGGATGCCGCCCTGATTCCCGACGAGTCCGCCAAAGATTCCTGATGCGGCCCCAGCAAGCCATGCCGTGATGCCGCCGAATCGCATGCGCGACGCTAGGCCAGTCACGCCCGTGAGTCCAGCGAAAACCAGCAACGCGCCGAGAACGTAGCTGAGCACAATGCTGGAGAAGCGCGTGTGGAGGAGAGCTCCGGCAAGGCCGCCGATGGCACTGGCGATCCCGAAGCCCAGCAAGACTCGCTTGTTCACGTGCTCGCGAATGAGAGCGAAGCGAAACGCGGTTCCTGCAAGGTGTGGGATGGAGACGGCGGCTACGGCGAGTTTCATGCCCAACTTCGCCGCAAGGGTGGGAGTCATGATGCTCCCGATTCCGAATCCCGCAACCGAGGCGATCCCGCCCGCGAGAATCGCTGCGCCGATGAAGATCAGGGTGAAGATCATCGCAAGGAGATAGTACGCTCGCCGCGGTGGCAGATTCATGAATGGAAGATGAAGATCGTAGGTCGTCATGCCTCGATGTGCGTTGGTGGTCCGCTATACTGCCGCTCGGGGGCAATGAATGGCGGGAGAACTCGCTGGCGCCGGGTTGAGCCTGGCTGCAGCCGCGTGCTGGGGCGCCGCGGACTTCAATGGCGGCATCGGAACGAAAGGCGCGAATCCGTTCGGCGTCGTGGTGGTTGCGCATGGCGTTGGATTGGTGTGCATGCTGGCTGCGGCACTGGTTGCGGGCGAGGCGGTGCCTTCGCATCGGGCACTGGCGTTCGGTGCGGCGGCAGGCGTTGCCGGTGGACTCGGGTTGGCCGCGCTGTATCGTTCGCTGTCAGTGGGAAAGATGGGGATCAATGCGCCCGTGGCGGCGGTGCTGACCGCGGCGTTGCCGGTGGTCTACAGCTTTCGCAGCGAGGGCTGGCCGAGTTGGATTCAGTTTGCGGGATTCGCGATTGCGCTGGTCAGCATATGGCTGATTGCGATGCCTTCGGGCGGAATTGGACGACCAAAGGGATTGGGTAGCGCGGTGCTCGCAGGGATTGGCTTCAGCGCATTCCTGGTGCTGAGTAAGCAGGCGGCGGTGGAATCGGTGTTTTGGCCGCTAGTGATCGCTCGCGCAGCGTCGATGACGACCATGCTGCTGATCTGCCTGGTTGCGCGCCGGCCGTGGACTCCGCCGACGGAGGCCCTGAAGTTCATCGTGGTTGCCGGTGTGCTTGATTCCGTGGGAAACGCGCTGTTCGTAGCGGCGACGCGCCACGGGCGACTTGATGTGGCAGCGGTGTTGTCTTCTTTGTATCCGGCGACGACGGTGTTGTTAGCAAGGTTTGTGCTGAAAGAAAAGATCTCCACGCTGCAGACGACGGGAATGGCAGCAGCATTGATTGCGGTGCCGCTGATCGCGGCGAGGTAAAGCCATTTCGCGTTTCATGTTTGACGATAATCACGGCGAGGGTTTCGCGGTTGACCGCTGACTGATAGGCTAGTGCGTTTGTTCGGAGAGGTTCAATGGACATCAAGACCGTCGGCGTGATCGGCGCGGGAACGATGGGCAATGGTATCGCTCACGTTTTCGCCAAGTCCGGATATTCGGTGGTGTTGTGCGACGTAGAAGAGCGCTTCCTGCAGCGCGCGCTCGACACGATCGGCAAGAATCTGGAGCGGGAGGCGAGTAAAGGTAAGATCAGCGCGCAAGAGAAAGACACCGCGCTTGGCCGCATTCGTAACCACGACCAATCGAGAGGCGCTCAACTCAGCGGATTTCGTCGTTGAGGCCGCAACCGAAAAGTTCGAGATTAAGTCGCAGCTGTTTCGCGATCTCGATCGCATATGCCGGCCCGAAATCATTCTTGCTACGAATACGTCTTCGATCTCGATCACCAAGCTGGCGGCGCTGACGAAGCGTCCCGAGAAAGTCATCGGAATGCATTTCTTTAACCCCGTGCCGGTGATGAAACTCGTCGAAGTGATTCGCGGCCTGGCGACCTCGCAGGAAACGTTTGGATCGGTGCGCGACCTAGCGCTGAAACTGGAAAAGACGCCGGTTGAGGTCAATGATTATCCGGGATTTGTTTCCAATCGCGTGCTGATGCCGCTGCTGAACGAAGCCATGTTTACCGTGATGGAAGGCGTCGCGACGCCGGAAGCGGTCGACGAAGTGTTCAAGATGGGGATGGCGCATCCGATGGGACCGCTGACGCTGGCGGATTTTATCGGGCTCGATGTTTGCCTCGACATCATGCGCGTGCTCGAGAGCGGCCTGGGCGATCCGAAGTATCGGCCGTGCCCGTTGCTGGTGAAGATGGTGGATGCTGGATGGCTAGGGCGCAAGAGCGGACGAGGGTTCTACAAATATTGAAGAGCTAAGATTGAAGACTGAAGATTGATGAAGACAACACCCAATCCGCGGACCGAGCAAGTTAGCGGCGAGGTCTCCACGTCGGATTCTCATCAGCGCGATTGGCCGTACTGGATTGTCGGCCTGATCCTCGGCGGATTCACTGGCTTCCTGCAAGTGCGGGTGAAAGATCCAACGCTCTCTGGCGTTTGCCTGGTAGCCATCAACCTGTTCCTTTCTTTTATGCGACCGCGCCACCCTTGGCGCTGGGGATTGCTTACGGGACTGTGCCTTCCCGCTGCAGAGTTGCTGGCGTATGTGACCAGGGAGCAGCCCACGATCGCCATGGTTGGAGGATCGTTAGTCGGTCTGGCGCCCGCATTGGCCGCTGCTTTCGGCGGAGCGGTGATACGGCGCGCAATCAGCATCCTATTCCCGCAGAAGTAAATAAGGACTGCTGCGATATGCCGGTCAACGGGTTAGGGGGCATGCCTTAACACACACAATTCTGAGGAGTACCCCAGGCTGAGTCTGAGCGCACCATTTAGAATCTGAAAAACTTGCAATCAGGACCCAGCCGGAATGTCATTTGTAAGAGACCCAGAAGCCCAATTCGATTACGCGATTAGCGAGACATCACTTGCCTCGATTCTGGACAACTCGCCGGACGCGGTAGCACGTTTCGATCGTCAGTTGCGGCACCGATATGTGAATGCGGCGACGGCTCGCGAGAATAATCGTCCAGCTGAAGACTTCTATGGAAAGAGCATGCTGGAGTTGGGTCACGACGACGAGATCTCCCGCTTGATCAACCGGAATCTGAAGATGGTATTCGAGACCGGCCAGGAAACCACGTTCGATGTCAGCTTTCCGGGACCGTGGGGCTTGCGGCTGTTCCAGTGCCGGATGGCGCCCGAAATGAAGGCTGATGGCAGTTTCGATTATGTGATCTGCTTCAGTCGCGATATGACGAAGGAGCGCGAGGCGGAGCGCAAAGTGGTGGAGTCGGAAAAAGCGGAAGCCGTCAACCGCCTCAATCAACAGATCGCGCACGAGATCAATAATCCTCTGCAGGCATTGCGCAACACGATCTACCTGATGAAGCACGATACCGCTGAGGAATTGCCTGACCACGTCCAGCGCGCGGACGAGTTGCTGGGACGAGTGGAATCGCTGCTCAGGCGGATGTTGGCGGATTCCGAGGAGCCTGCGGCCGGGGACACCAACCAAATTGCGTAGGTGTTATCCCTCGGTTACAAGTAAGTCACTCCCTTCCACAAGGCAAGTTCCCGTATGCTGCGCATTATGGCTGCGGCAATTACGGTGCTCGCGAGCGGGAGCAGAGGAAACTGCTCCGTGGTGTCGACATCGAGTACGAAGATCCTGGTGGATGCAGGACTCTCCGGACGCGAGACGTTGCGGCGCATGCACGTGGCGGGTGAGGATCCAACGCAGCTTTCTGCGATTCTCGTGTCGCATGAGCATTCCGATCACGTCAGCGGCGTTTACCAGTTGTCGCGCAAGCTGAAAATTCCGGTCTACATGACGGGCGGTACTCACCAGGAGTGGAGGCGCTGCGAGCGCGACCGGCGCAAAGATCAGAGCGTGCTGGATCGCTGCGAGCACTTCCAGGCAGGGCGCGGCTTCGAGATCGGCGATATCAGCGTGATGCCGTGCACGATTCCGCACGACGCTGCGGATCCGGTGGCGTTCGTGTTCCGTGCGGAAGGTGTGAAGCTGGGGATTGTCACCGATCTGGGCTACATGCCGGCCAGCGTCATGCAACACATACGGGGATGCGATTTCCTGATGATCGAGTCGAACCACGATCTGGAGATGCTGCGCGTGGGGCCATACCCGTGGTCAGTGAAGCAACGCGTGCTGAGCCGGCTGGGCCACCTGTCGAATGCCGCTCTCGCGGAATTTCTGACGACCGACTATGATGGGGGAGCAACATACATCGTGCTGGCGCATCTGTCGGAGCAGAACAACCATCCTGAAATTGCGCGCAATGCGGCCGAGCGTGCCCTGGCAGGACAGTGTAACCTGCTCAGTAACCGGCTGCTTCTCGCGCAACAAGCGGAGCCGCTGGAGTCGATCAGGTTTTAAAATCTGAATGAAAACACAGTGCGTGGACAAGGTAGTCGGGGACATTCTTGCAAGCTGGCGTTACGACATCTCCCACCTCGCCCCCGAAATGAGTTCCGATTATGAGGCGCACTTCGCCGAGTGCGAGCACTGCCGCAGTCGCCAACGACTGCACCGAACGATTGATATCGGCCTCATCATTCTTGCCACAGTTTCCGCTTTTCTATTCCTGCTGGCGTTCGCGGTGATTCGGCATTTTGAGCCGAAACATACGTTCATCTTCGAACTGATCTCACTTGTCGGCTTTTCGCTCTCCGCGTTTATCTGGCTGATTGTTGCCGTGGCAACGCCTGCTCCCGTGGTGATGGTGGATGTGGCGAAGGTCGGAGCCCGACGCGTACACGACCGCCTGCCGGAAGAGATTCGCAATCGCATCCCGGAGCAGGTACGGGTGAAAATCTCGAAGTAATGTAAGCGGCTGCCGTCCAGCTACACTAGTCCGTTATCTTTATCTGACAATCGAAGTCTGGAGAATCCACATGCGTAGGTGTCTTTGCCTTTTGGTGGTGGCGATTTGCCCGGTGCTGGCGGTCGCACAGCGTCCGCAATTGAGCATCGAGTGGGCAATCAAGGAAGGCCCGAAGGTGACGAGCGTGCCCGATTTCGTCTGGTTAAAAGACGGAACGGCGATTCTCTACGACACCAACAAGCCGGAGGCGGAGCGCACTTTCGAGTCCCTGAATCCGGCGAGTGAAGAGCGCCACGCGGTGCTGAATATGGCGGCGGCGGTTGCATCTCTGAAGCAGATCAATCCGGATGCGGGAGTCGAAAATGCGCTGGACTGGCCGGAGTCGTTCGACGATGCAGGGAAGCAGGCGCTGTACGAGATCAAGGGCGATGTTTATGTGCTCGATATTGCTACGTCGACGTTTACGCGAATCACCAATACTCCGGTGGAAGAGAAGGACGCGCAGTTTTCTCCCGATGGTCGAATGATTTCGTTTGTGCGTAACAACGATCTGTATGTGCACGATCTCGCGTCGGGAAAGGAGACGCGGTTGACGACTGACGGTTCCGAGAACCTGCTGAATGGAACGCTGACGTGGGTTTACTGGGAAGAAGTTTTCGGGCGCAAAGATATGGGCTACTGGTGGTCGCCGGATTCGAAGTCGATCGCGTACTTGCATACGGACACGACGGGAGTTCCGGTCAGCACGTTCGTTGATTTCGAGCCGCAGGACCCGAAGATCATTCATCAGGTCTATCCCGAAGGCAGGGGAGAAAGATCCAACGGTGAAGGTAGGCGTGGTGAGCGTGGAGCATCCGCAGACGAAGTGGATTTCCGTACCCGAGCCATTCGAGTGGCTGTTGCGGGTGAAGTGGCTGCCGGATTCGCGGCGGGTTGCCGTCGAGACGATGAACCGCATGCAAACGGAGCTGCGACTGTATTTCGCAGACCTCGCCACCGGGAAGGCGAAACATATTCTGACGGAAAGCGATCCCGGCTGGGTGAACGTGACCGACGATCTTTACTTTCTGCACGATGGAGAGCATTTTCTGTGGGCATCGGAGCGCGACGGATCCATGCACCTATATCGTTTCGCGATGGACGGCAAGCTGGTGAACAGGGTCACTAACGGCAATTGGGCTATGGCATCTTCTGGCGGCGTGGCGTTCTGGGTACGGCAGGCAGTGACCGGAATCGACGAGAAGAATGACTGGATTTACTTTACGGCCCTGAAAGACTCGTCGATCGAGCGGCAGCTGTACCGGGTGAAAAGCGATGGCAGCGGCCTGCAGCGAATTTCCGACGTGGCGGGTACGCACGGAATCGAGATGTCGCCGGACACGCGCTTCTACTTTGACATGTTTTCAAATATCCATACGCCGCCTTCACTGACGCTGCATGCTTCGGACGGCAAGCTACTCTCCACGGTGGCTGCGCCGAAAACGGACTTATTGCCGGAGGGAATGGTTTATCCGGAGCTGACTACGATTCCAACTGCAGACGGCTTTCCGATGCCGGCGTCGATCCTGAAGCCAGCGAACTTCGATCCACAGAAGAAGTACCCGGTGATCCTGTACCTGTACGGTGGCCCGTCGGCGCCGGTGGTGGCGAATGAATGGGATCACGCCTTCATCGGCGGCGTTTACTTCGACAACATGATGGCGCGCGATGGGTATGTGATGGTGAGGATTGATAACCGCGCAGCGACTGCGATCAGCAAGAAACTCGAAGACCTGATTGGCGAGAATCCGGCCGCAGGAGAGACGGCGGATCTTGTGGATGGCGTGCGCTGGTTGAAGAAACAACCATGGGTGGATGGGAGCCGGTTCGGTGTATGGGGATGGAGCGGCGGAGGAACGAACACGCTAAACCTGATGACACGCTCGAAGGAATTCAAAGCTGGCATTGCAGGAGCGCCGGTCACGGATTGGCACTACTACGATTCGAAATGGTCGGAGTCATTCATGAAGACACCTCAGGCAAATCCGCAGGGCTATGAGAAAACGTCGCTCGTCAAACGAGCTGGAGACCTGAGTGGAAATCTGCTGATCATGTATGGCACGTACGACGACAATGTGCATCCGCAGAATGAGGAAGCATTCATGAACGCGCTGATCGCTGCCGGGAAGCCGTACCACACTGAGGTGTATCCGATGAGAAAGCACGGGTTCACCGACGATCCGGCAAGAATCCATCGAGAGCACGCGATGGAAGAGTTCTGGAAGAGCACGTCTGTGAGCGCAGCGAAGCGGCACGGCCATCCCATAACAGCAAACAAATAGTGGACAGAGCTGCTCCCGGGCTCTGTCTGTTTTTTGCCTAAGTAACTTTCCCCTCTTGAAGTAAGTAGAGCGCCCAAGTTGCTGGACGTGCATTCGGGGCGCGAAATAGGGCTTCGCGGCGCCAAATTTTTCTAAGTAGATGATGAAATCCAAGCTACTTTCATCAGCAACTCTGGCGTGAAAGGACTAGGTGCCATCAGGGTAAGTGGATCCGATTAAGTCCTCGTGAATTAACGAATTGCGCGGGAAGGATTAAGTGCTTTTCGTGAGCAACTTGCGCCACCTCAGGATCACCTAGGTGGATCAGTGAAGAAAAATCGGGCGCGAATCTTGCGCGTACTCAGGCCAGCGCCGAATGTAGCGTAAGTTGATGAATCCCTACTCTGGCATCCGTGAACGATTCACGGAGGTCAGATTTGAAGTTTGCAGTTCGCGCCGCGGTTGTACTGATGGCGCTCACCGTTTCCAGTTTTGCCGCAATCACCATGAAATCGCCAGCCAATGGCGCGAGCACGATTTCTCCAGTGCACGTAATGGCACAAGCCAATCCCAATGGCGCAGCACCGATTGCGCAGATTCAGGTTTATCTTGATGGACAAGTCGCCTACCAGGCAAAGTCGAACACCGTCGATACCTACATCAACGCAGCGGCCGGACCGCACACGATTGTGGTGAAGGCTTGGGACAGCGCCGGTGGCCAGATGACGCAGCAGGCCGTGGTGAATGGCACCGGCACAGGAATTTTTGTCGGGACCCCGGGACCGGGCGCGACTGTGAATGGAGCGACACAGGTAACGGCGTCGGCTGCATCGGCTGCGTCGATCACCGCGATGCAGGTCTATGACAATGGGACCAGCGTTTACCAGACGCAAGGCGGCAGCATCAACACGTCGGTGAATCTTGCTCCCGGCGGACATTACCTGGTGATCAATGCGTGGGACGCATGCGGGCGCGGTGTATATCGTTCCCGCTGAACTTGTCGGCGCCAGCGCAGGCGATCGCGCAGGCCACGGCTCCGGTCGACAGTGGCGAGCCAGGTGGAGATTCCATCGAATGCGACGACGATTGCGAACATCGATCAGCTGCCGAACTGGCAGTCCTGCAGTGCTTGCGCTGGCATTGGAGGGAACGGACCGCAAGATCCGTACTCGATGACGCAGGGCGTGGCGAATCCGGCGATGGACGGAGCGTCGGCAACATTCTGGCTTGGCGGCACGGTGCCGTTTGGCGATGCGCTGTGGTGGAACCAACTCACACCGAATCCGAATGCCAGCCATTTTGTGTACGACCTCTACTTCTGGGTTTCGAATCCGGCAGTGGCGCAGGGACTCGAGTTTGATGTGAACCAGTCGGTGGGCGGGATGAAGTACATCTTCGGAACCGAATGCGACGCGCGCACTAACGGTGGATGGCGCATATGGGACACCGCCAATGCGGGATGGGTGTCGACGGGCGCGACCTGCACGGTGCAGCCGAATGCGTGGAATCATTTAACGTGGCAGGTCGAGCGAGTCGGGAACCAGACACACTTCATCGCCGTGACGTTGAATGGAACTCAGCAGACGATCGACAAGTATTTCAACGCGGAGAACGTGAACGCGCAGGAAATCAACGTGGCGTTTCAGTTGGATGGAGACGAGCATCAGGATGCGTTGCAGGCGTGGCTGGATAAAGTGACGTTGTACTACTGGTGAGATTGGGTTCGAGACAGGCGAGATTGGTGGTGAATCCCACATCTGCCAAAGACAGGCAGATGTGGGGCACCCCGATCGGTGATCGCGGGAACGCATCGTGTAAACTCGATGTGAATGTCCGCGATCATCGAAGTTCAAAATGTCAGCAAGTCGTATCACGTAGGAAAGATAGATGTTCCGGCGCTTCGCAATGTGTCATTCGTAGTAGAGCGCGGAGAATTTGTCGCCGTGCTGGGGCCTTCCGGCAGCGGCAAATCGACGCTGTTTTACGTCCTCGGCGGCTTGACGCACGCAGATACGGGACGCGTGCTGGTGGACGGCGCGGACTTCAGCGCCATGTCCGATGCGGAGCGCACGAAGCTGCGGAAAACTAAAATCGGCTTCGTGTTCCAGAAATTCAATCTGCTCCCAACGCTCGACGCACAGACCAACATCAAGATCGCGCAGAATATTGCGGGCAACAAGAATCACGACTCCGGAGTACTTCCGCAAAATTACCGAACTGCTGGGGATTTCCAAGCGCCTGGCGCATCGTCCAGCAGAACTCTCGGGTGGCGAACAGCAACGGGTGGCACTGGCGCGAGCGCTCATCAACAAACCTGCAATCATCCTCGCCGATGAACCCACCGGCAATCTCGATACCAAGAACTCGGATGCTGTGCTAAGCCTGCTTCGACAATCCAACAAAGATCTTGGGCAAACAGTGCTGATGATCACCCATAATCCTGAAGCCGCGGCCTATGCGGATCGAGCGATTCACATGCGCGACGGCGAGATTGTGGAGATGAGCGCGGTGTAAGGGCTTGCCAAAGTGGGTAGCTGGTAGCAAGTAGCCGATTGTGGCGGAGATTTCGTCTCGAACTGCAGATCCCTCACTCGCTTCGCGAGTTCGTGATGACAAAAAAACAACTGAAACTACTGCTTTCGTTGCGCCGCCTTCGCGCGTGCCAATTGCTGCGCCTGCGCGTACGCGGCTTCTGATTCTGCCTGCATTCCTTTTCCTGCATAGGCATTTGCCAACCAGAGCACTGGCTCCGGTTCGTTCGGGGCGAGCTTCGCGGCTTGCTGAAATCCGGTGATCGCTTCGTCGTAATTCTTGGCACTCATCGCAGTAAGACCCAGTGTGAACCAGTAGTCGGGAGCACTGGGACGCAGTTGCGCGGCGTGCTTCAAGGCGGGAATGGCTTGGTCGGGGCGATTTAGCCTTTGCAGAGTCAATCCCAGGTCGTACCAGTTGCTCGGGTCGTTGGGTGCCAGGTCGGTGGCCTTGGTAAAAGCCTGGGCCGCTTCCGGCCATCGATTTTGACGGACGTAAAGTCGCCCCAGGGCGTTCCAGGCGCGCGCCTGCTTCGGCTGCAACTCGAGGACGCGCTTAAACTCCGCTTCAGCCTGTTCCGGCTGGTTCGAACGAGCCAACACATTGGCGCGAATGAAATGAACTTCGGCGCTGCCGGGCTTCTCGCGAACAGCTTGATCGGCGTAGGGAAGCGCGGCATCCGGTTTACCGGAGGCGAGAGCCGACTCGGCTTTTTCCAGCGGAACGACATAGTGAGCAACACGCTGCAGGAGGAAAGCGGTCGCAAGGAGCACAACGGCCGAGATCGCAAACACGATTTGCTGAAAGCGACGCGCCTGGTCGGTCCGTTCGAGGTGAAGTCCGATCACGGTGCCGAGGATGAGCCCAGACACGAGGCCTCCGATGTGAGCGCCATTGTCAATACCGGTCTTGAAGTAGCCGTAGGCGAGAACTGCGATCGCCGATGCGACCAGGCTAGTGAGGATCGGACGCGAGATTTGGCGGGGGATACGAACTTTATCAAAATAAAGCGTGGCAATGAGCGCGCCAATAATCCCGAAGATGGCTCCCGAGGCTCCTGCGCTGGTAACGGCCGGGTTCCACAAAAGACTCGCGAGACTGCCCGAGAGACCACAGATGAAGTACATCAGCAGAAAATTCAGACGTCCATATACTGCTTCGGCAAGCGGTCCGACATTCAACAGAGCCCACATGTTCAGTAGCAGATGGACGATGCCGATGTGCAGGAACATGCAGGTGAGCAATCGCCACCACTGATGATCGAGGGTGTAGGGTCCGAAATTGGCTCCCCAGCGAAGGATCTGATCGACAGTGGGATCGGTGGCCGAGACGCCGCGCACCACCATCGCGAGAAATACAAGTACGTTTGCACCGATGAGAACGCCGGTGACTGACGAAAATGCGTGACGCACATACTCCCAGAATTGCCGGCGTTGGGCCGCCTCGCGTGCTCGGTGGACACATACTGGGCAGGGCGATCCCATGAACTGCTCGGGAATCTCGCGACCGCATTGAATACAAGTAGGCATGCTGAGGCCAATCTTCAGAATTAGGAGCGACTGCTCAGAACTTATTCTGCTCCTCAGAACCGGGCGTGCGTACGGTGAGCACAGGGCAGGCTGCGGCAGTCACCACGTTCCAGGCGGTCGCCCCGCGGAGACGGCGTGAGAATCCCGCGGATTGACGGATGCCAAGCACGATGAGATCGACCTTATGTTGTGTGGCCGTTTCGAGAATGCGTTCGGCAAAGTTACCGAACTCGACCAGCACTTCAGGTTCGGAGTCGAGGCCTGCGTCGGCAGGCACCAGTTCGCGCAACCGGCGCTTGTTGCTCTCGATCAGATCTGTTGTCTGCTTGGGCGACGGCGGGCACTCGTCACAAACATTGAGCAGAATCAGCGAGGCGTGCAGGCGCTGAGCCATCCAGATGGCACGGGCGCCGGCGTTGAGCGAGTGATGGCTGAATCCAGTACAGAACAGAATCTTGCGGGGGCCGGTGGACGGAACTTCTTTGCGCGCGCGCGGACCTACCGAGAGCACTGCGCAGGGCGCCTGCCGGAAAATGTTTTCTGCGGTGGAGCCAAGCAGCAGTTTGCCAAGGGAGCGGTGGCCGCGAGTTCCTAACACAAGCAGGTCCACTTTCTCAGTCGCGATCAGGGCAGAGAGCCGGTCCCATACATCGCCGCGCTCGATACGAATCTCGTAATTCACTCCGTCAAGCCGGCCCGCGATGAATTGTTCGGTGACCAGACTCTGGGCTTCGCGCCAGGCATCATCGAGAGCGCGCTTCTGCGCGTCATTGGAGATCAGCTGATAGTTTTCCGTGACAACATTTGTAATAAGAACGCGTGAACCATTTCGTTTCGCGATTGCGAGTGCATAGAGCAGTGCGGTCTCGGACGCAGGTGAGAAGTCCGTGGAGACGAGAATGGTTTTGAGCTCCGATATGGAAGACGGGTCGAGCGTCAGCATGTGGCTATCCGGGAAAACGGGAGTAGGTAGCGCCGGGAGTTCATTCTTGAACATAACATCCACCGCAAGGGCGCTCAAGTATTGGTGATTACGGCGTCAATACCGCTCGCCCGAAAAAGCACCTACGGCAAATGCCAGATCATCTCAATAAGTGGATATCGGCAGCTGAGAGGAGAATTTATGGAACGCTCCCAAAACTCCGTTCCCAGACTACTGATCATTGGGGCAGGCTTTGCCGGCCTGAAAGCAGCGGCAGAAGCGGCGAAACACAACCTGGCCATCACGGTGGTGGACCGCAGGAATCACCACACATTTCAACCTCTGCTCTATCAGGTTGCGACGGCGGGATTGTCGCCGGGCGAAATTGCAGGTCCGATTCGCGGGGTTCTGCGGAAATACTCGAATATCGAAGTGCTGTTGGGAGAAGTGGACAGCTTCGACCTGGCGCATAAGAAAGTTGGCCTGCGCGATGGCAGTGAGCTGTCTTACGACTACATGATTGTGGCTTCCGGTGCCACCCACTCGTACTTCGGACACGATGAGTGGGAAGAGCTCGCGCCCGGATTGAAGACCGTCGAGGACGCGACCGAGATTCGACGCCGCGTTCTGCTGGCGTTTGAATTGGCGGAACGGGAGGCGCATATCAGCGGACGTGCGGAGCCGGTGCACTTTGTAGTGGTGGGCGCCGGCCCGACCGGAGTTGAACTTGCAGGAACGATGGCAGAAGTGGCGCGCAGGGCGCTCGCGAAAAACTTCAGGCACATTGATCCGACAACAACGAGGATTCTCTTGCTCGAAGGTGGGCCACGCATCCTACCCGCGTATCCGCCTGATTTATCGCAAAGCGCGCAGCGTCAACTGGAGCGACTGGGAGTACAGGTTCGAACCAGCGCGCAAGTCACCGCCGTGGAGCCGGGACAGGTTCGCGTCGGCGAAGAAATACTGCCGGCGTCGGTAACGCTGTGGGCGGCGGGCGTACGAGCTTCAAGCCTGGGAAGAAAACTCGGAGTGGAAGTCGATCGTGCGGGACGCGTGGTGGTGTCGCCTGAACTGAGTGTGCCTGGGCATCCGGAAGTGTTCGTGGTGGGTGATCTCGCGAATCTGAAGGATCCGGAAACCGGAAACCTGCTGCCCGGACTTGCGCCGGTTGCCATGCAGGAAGGTCGGCATGCGGCGAAGAACATTGGGCTGGATCTGAAATCAAAACCGCGAGAGCCATTTCACTATGTCGATAAGGGCACGATGGCCACGATCGGACGTGCCGCGGCGATTGCGCAGATCGGCAAGCTGCACGTTAGCGGATTCATTGCCTGGATGATGTGGCTGTTTGTTCACATCATGTACCTGGTCGGCTTCAGGAATCGCGTGTTGGTCATGTTGGAATGGGCGTGGTCGTACCTCACGTATCAAAGGTCGGCGCGGTTGATTACCGGATCAACTTATTTGCCCGGATGGAATGCTCAGCAGCACGAACACGAGACGGACGAGTTGAGCGTGGAGCAGGAGCACGAGCGGGCGAAGCTGGCGTGAAGGAGTCCTCGCTGCGCAAGGACGTGCAGTCTGGGTCGCCTGCCCCACCGGAATTGTTCGAATGACATCACTCGGGACGCGATAGATCGCGGTACGTTTTCAAAATCAACTCCACAGATACAACTCCGATTAACTGACGTGGATCGGCGCGGTGTACCACTGGTAGCAGCGGCAGAGATCCGAAGCGGCGCAGTGCCGATTCGAGCGTCAGGTCAGGGTAGAGGATGGGCACCAGCTTGTCTTCGACCAGCGACGCCATCGTCTCGGACCCGTGATGGTTCGCGCTAGCCTGCAAGTCGTGCAGGCCGATTTCGGCCCACAGGCCGTTGCGATTCCGCACTAGCAATACAGGTTCGGGAGCGCGGGCAGCGCGCGCGGCAGCTTCCGATTGCAATTCGTCAAACTCCAGCAGCGGCGCAGCGTAGGGCCGCATACATCCTCCACGCGTAACACCTGGCCTTCACGCTCTTCTTCCATCGACGGCAATTCAAGGCCGTCCTGGCGCGTGAGAATGTCGAAGATCGGCACAGGCTGGAAGCTGCGCGAGATCAGGTAAGCAATGGTGTTGCCGACGATTACGGGCAGAATGATGGAGTAGTTGCCACTGACTTCCAGGACCATGAAGACGGAGGTGAGTGGCGCGCGCAGAAATCCGGCGAAGAGAACGCCCATGCCGACGAGGGCGTATGTTGCGGTCGAGCCGGTGATGTGGGGAACCAGAATATGTTCGACAGCTCCGATGAAAGCACCGAGCATGGCTCCGACGAATAGGGTTGGAGCGAACATTCCGCCGGGCGTTCCACTGACGAAGGAGAGCGTGGTAGCAATGATCTTCAGCCCCGCGAGAATGCCCAGCATTTCCCATGTAAACTGATTATGGATCGCCTGATCGATGTACTCGTATCCGGCGCCCATCACCTGTGGTGAATCCGAAAAAACCGATCAGTCCGATGATCAGGCCGGCAATGGCAGGCTGCAAGTATTGCGTCCAGCGCGGAAACGCTTTCAGACGCGGCCGGAGCATCTCGACAATTTCGAGAAGACGATCGAGGCAAGAGCCGCCGAAGATGCCGAGCACGGCGTAGGCGAACAACTCTGTGGGATGGACGAAGGCGACCGGGGGCACACGGAACATGGGCTCCGCGCCCAGAAACCAACGGGCCACCACGACGCTCGAGACCGCCGAAAGAACGACGGAGCCGAGAATGCCGGCGGTCCAGCGGCCAATCACTTCTTCAATCACGAACAGCACGGCGGAGATGGGAGCATTGAAGGCGGCTGCTAATCCGGCGGCCGCGCCGATGGGAGCAATCAGTCGCAGCTTTTCGCGCGAGAGTCGAAGGCGGCGTCCGAGGGCCGAGGCCAGCGATGCGCCGATCTGCAAGGACGGATCTTCGGGACCGAGGGAGTGACCAGATCCAATGGCAAGGGCGGACAGAAGGAACTTGCCGATCGCAGTACGAAATGGAATATAGCCGTCGTAGATGTAGAGCGCCGCTTTGGTCTGGTTTACTCCACTGCCGCGCACGCTGGGGAAGACGTGCAGAACGAAGAAGGCGATTATCAGTCCAGCGATTGCAGGAGCCAGAATCAGGCGCGGGCCGGTCAACGTTCAGCCCGGAGCCGAGAATGAGAATTCGCGTCCACTCGATGGAGATGCGGAAGCAGACTACAGCGAGCCCGGAAAACACTCCGATGAAGATGGAGAGGATGAGGAAGAAACGTTCTTCGAAAAAGGCGGCTTCACGAAGTTCGACTTCCACGGGAGTGGATTCGCCCGGCGTGGGCGAGGCTCCCGCAATCGCCTCCTGCTCCTGAACTTTCGAACTTTGGATCGGGATGTCCATTAGCGTTGCACCTCCGAGCCATAGTTCGCGAGTTGCAACAGAGCCCAATCAAGGCCGGTGGGAGGTCCACAGCTCTTGTCGGTTGCCTGTTCGATGCGAGAGACAAGATCCACTGCGTTTTCGAGAAGATCAGAGTTAAGCGAAAGCGATCGTGCACTCATGCTCGGACGAAGGTTGTTCCATTCGTTTGCCAGCGGCGCCAGATCCTGAGCCGCTTTGTTGGGGTTCGTAGAACCGCGCACTGGCGTCGACATTGGCTGCGTTGGAAATCTTTTTGGCGGTCAGCTGTCGGCGAGAGCGAGACGGGCGCGCCACATTGTTCGAGTCTGACACCAGCCTGGTTGAAAGCGGTCAGAGCGCGTTGAACACGCTGTTCGCGAGGCAAGTGGCGTTCGAGCGGGTCGGAAGCCAGGACGAGATCCGTCTGCTCCAGCAAGGTGATGAGAGCAGAGTCATCGGGATGCTCGTGGAGTGCCGCGTTCAGATGCTGTTTTGCGCGCCGAAACTTTCCAGAGGCGAAAGCCGCCCTTGCTGCTCCAGAGAGCGCCGCGAAGGAGTGAGGATCATTCTTCAGTGCCATTTCGTATTGGGTAAGGGCATTACCGGAATCGCCGGTGCGGGCGAACAGATCTCCTGCCGTCGTGCGCATTTGCGGATTGTCAGGAGGGATGCTGGCGGCCAGCGAGGTGATCTCAGCATAGGCGGAGGAGGTCTGGTTCTGCTCCAGGAGAAAGCGAATCAGCTCCAGCCGGGTTTCGAGGCGGTGCTCGATGGCGTCGCTATCCCACACGCCGAAGATGGCGCCATGGTAGTAGCGCACCGCGTCGGCGAGATTGTGCTGCTGCGCGGCAATCCGCGCCAATTCAAGGTTGATATTGCCGCTGCCCGGTCGTTCTTCCCACAAATTCAGCAGGTAAGCCTTGGCCTGATCCGTGTAGTTCGCCTGGGCTAAGGCCTCGGCCAGGCGAAGGCGATACAAATCGTTGTCTTTGTAAAAAAGTGCCGAGCGGAGATCGGCGACGGCCGTTTGCGGCTGCGAAGCGTTGAGGGCCTGCTGTCCAGCGTTGAACCAGCGCCTGGCGAGTGCGTCGCGCCGTCGCTCAAAAGTCCGGGTCAAGAGCCAGGCAACTGCAAAGAGAACCACTCCCACTGGCAACCAGCGAGATGATAATCGTTGCTTCGCGCCGCCAGCGCATGATCCAGGATTGGCAGTAGGTACAGATCTGAACTCCCGGGTGGCAGTGGCTCGCCCGCATCGACCGCATTGTCGTTCACTCATCCCATATCCATCATAAATGGTAGCAACCGAAAATCGGCTGGAAGCTCTTGCACGAACTGATTCGTGACCATGGAACCTTGAACGTAATTCCGACGTAGTAAACGAAAGGCGGGGAACGATGTGTCGATCTGAGCGCGATTCGGCCGTCATTGGTAAAGAGGAGTTGTAATCGGGTAAGTTAGAAAGGTGTTCGAAGCGATCTGGCGAGTGGTGCGCAAAATTCCGAAGGGCAAAGTTGCGACGTACGGTGGTGTTGCGCAGGCCGCAGGTTTTCCCGGCGCAGCGCGACAGGTGGTGTGGGCGTTACGCGCGACTTCAGGCCTGCCCTGGCATAGAGTGGTGGGAGCGGGTGGACACATCCGATTGCCCGGTGCGAAGTGGTCTTGGAACAACGCATGAAATTGGAATTCGAGGGCGTTCGCTTCTGCGGCACGCGGGTTGTAATGGTCGAATACGAGTTCGAATTTGCCAAGAAGCAAGAAGAAGAGCGCGAGACCTTCCGCAAAGCGCTCAAAATCCAGGCGCGTACGGCGCGGATGACATTTGTCAGGTCCGCGCAATGATGAAACGCACTAACCATCTCTGCCGGGCTTAGTCGAGAATCCGATGTGTAGTCAGTCCCAGGAAACCGAAGTTACTGGGCGTTTCTTTCTTGACAAAATGTAAATGTGAATTCACATTTACGTATGAAGCGAGCATGGGATCCCGGAGATCATCCGGACTCGTTCTAAATCAGGGGCAGCCGCTATGACGCTTACACAATTTGTAGTGAAGCAGTCGTTTCGGAATAAGCGCCGAACGGCGATGACCATCATCAGCATCGGCGTGTCGCTGCTGCTGCTCACCTTGATGATGACGGTGTGGCGCGCCTTCTACATCGATCAGGGTGCCCCTGAAACTGCCTCTGCGGGTGATGACGCGTCATCGAGTCTCTCTGGCCTTCTTCCTTCCCTGGTTCCTATCGCAATAAGATTCGCAGCGTTCCCGGTGTGGTGAATGTAGTGCCCATGTCGTGGTTCGGCGGCCAATATAAAGACGACAAGCCGGAAAATTTCTTCGCGCAATTTGGAACCGATCCTGCGGAAGCAGTGAAGGTCTATGGCGAGTGGCATATTCCTGCGGATCAGGAGCAAGCCTGGATCCGTGATCGCGCCGGAGCGCTGGTTGGCCGGAAATTGGCGGAGAAGCATGGCTGGAAGATCGGCGACAAGATCATCCTGAACGGCACGATTTTTCCTGTAAACCTGAACCTGACGATTCGCGCCATAACCGACGCGGAAGATGCCGCCGAAGCTCTTTACTTCGATTACACCTATGTAGAAGAAGCGGTGAATTGGGCCAAGGGCCAGGACGGAATGTTCGCGATCCGCGTGGACTCGGCCGATGATGTGCCGATCGTCGCAAAGTCCATCGACAACATGTTCCGTAACTCGCCGACTCCGACAAAGACGGAGTCCGAAAAAGCGTTTCAGCTGGGATTCATCGCGATGATGGGTAACGTGAAGGCGTTCATCCTCGGCATATCGATGGCGGTGGTGTTCGCGATCCTGCTGGTTTCCGGGAACACGATGGCCATGTCGATTCGCGAGCGCATTCGCGAAGTCGCGGTGTTGAAGACGATGGGGTTCACGCGTCGAGATGTGTTGGTGTTGTTCGTCGGAGAAGGCGTAGCTGTCTCGCTTATTGGCGGATTGGCGGGAGTGATGCTGGCCAACGTGCTTGGTAAAGGGAGTAGCGAACTCTCCGGCGGGAGGCATGCTGCAGGGACTGACCGTCACTTTTCCTACGCTGCTGGTCGCGTTGGCGGTAGCAGCGTTCGTTGGACTGGTGAGCGCGTTTATCCCGGCGTATCGCGCCTCCGATTTGAGCATTGCAGAAGGACTAAGGCACCTGGGTTAAGCAAAGCGAACCATGGCGATTCCGATCACATATAACGTGCGCAATTTGCGGATGCGTCTGGGCGCCACGGTGATGACGGCGTTGGGAATCGCGCTGACGGTTGCGATTGCCATCTTCATCATGGCATTGCTCGCCGGATTGAAGCAGGCGTTCACGGCGACTGGCGATCCGATGAATGTGATGGCACTGCGCAAAGGATCGGATACGGAGCTGACGAGTGTGATCGATCGGCCGACGTTGCCGGTGATCAAGTTCCTGTCTGGCGTCGCGAAGGATGATTCGGGCCAACCGCTGGCTTCGGGCGAAATGATCGTGCTGATCGTGTTGCCGCGCAAAGACGGGACGGGCGAGGTGAATGTAACCGTACGCGGCATGTCGCCGATCGGATTCAAGCTTCGTCCCGACATTGGATTGGCGGATGGGCGGTGGTTCCAGCCAGGTCAGCGCGAAGTGGTGGTGAGCCATTCGGTGAATCAACGATTCGCCCACGCGAAAATTGGCGACAAACTGCATTTCGGCAAAGGCGATTGGGATGTTGTCGGAATCTTCGACAGCCGTGGGGGAAGCGCCCACGATTCCGAGATTTGGGGCGACGTGAACCTGATGGCCACGGATTTCGACCGTCCGATCTATAACTCGATTTTGATTCGCGCGATCGACACCAATTCAGCGGACGCGCTGGTAAAACGCATGAGCGATGACCAGCGGTTGAAACTTGATGGGATGCACGAATCGGCGTACTACGCGAAACAGACGCGCTCGGGTGCTCCGATCAAGTTTATCGGCACCGTGATTGCGATCATCATGGCGATTGGTTCGTGTTTCGCGGCGATGAATACGATGTATGCGTCCGTTGCGTTCCGTTCGCGAGAGATTGCAACGCTGCGCATCTTAGGATTTTCGCGACCGAGTATTTTGACTTGCTTCGTGCTGGAATCACTGCTGATTTCGCTGATCGGAGGCATTGCCGCAGTTCTGATGATGCTGCCGTTCAATGGCTTGACTACGGGAACATCGAACTCAGCAACATTCAGCGAAGTGATTTTCCAGATGCGGATTACGGTAGACGTGGTGATTTCGGCGCTGATTTTTGCCGCAGTGATGGGCGTGATCGGCGGATTGGCGCCGGCGTGGCATGCGTCGCGACAAAGCATTTTGGCGGCATTGAGAGATTAATTGCTAGAGCAGGCCTTTAGGCCTGCTTTGGCGGCTCGGAATTTGTTGAGCCTGCACAGAGAGAAGAAAATGGCAACGAAACTCGAAGACTTGAAGACCTTGAAGATCGATGATTCGCAGCGGGCGGCTCCGAAAGCGGCGAAGTGGTCGAAGCGCTACATCATTGCGGGAGTGGCGGTGATCCTCGTTCTTGGGCTGCTTGCTATGAGTCGAGGCTCCTCGGGCGCGGCGGAGGTCGCGGTCGTGCGCGCGACTCCCGTGAACGGCGACCTGGGCACGGTGCTTTCGGCGTCTGGATATATCGTGGCCCATCACAAGATCACCGTGAACTCCAAGGTTACCGGCCGCGTTGCCTGGATCGGAGTTGAGAAGGGCGACAAGGTGAAAGAAGGACAGGTGCTCGTCCGACTGGAAGACCAGGAGTTCCGTGCGAATGTGGAGGCGGCTCGCGGTGCCGTAGAGAGCGCAAAGGCGCGGTTGGCGGCGCTCGTGAATGGCTCGCGCCCGCAGGAAATTCAGAAGGCGAATCACGATCTCGACGAGGCCCGGGCAACGTTGGCGAACGACAAGATCAACATGGAACGCACGCAAAAACTATTTACGGATGGCGTCTACTCCAAGTCTCAACTCGATGATGCGCTGTCAAAATATGAGGCGTCGGTGCAGAGGGTGAGTTCGCTCGATCAGACCTATAACATGGCGAAAGTCGGACCGCGGCAGGAGGACATCGATAAAGCGCGCGGCGATCTGGAGCAAGCAGAAGGACAGCTGGCGTTTGCGCAATCGCAACTGGAGGCAACGCAGATTCGAGCTCCCGTGACGGGCACGATCCTCGAGCGCACCGCGGAAAAAGGCGAGCTCGTAACCGCACAGTTTGCCAGCACGGCCGAGGGCGGCCCGCAAGGTTCGGTGGTGGCGATCGCCGACCTGAATGACATTCAGGTGGAACTCGACATCGCGCAGGATGATTTTGCGAAGCTGGGGGCGCACATGGCCGGCGTGATCACGACGGATGCCTATCCGGATCGCAAGTATCATGGCGAGATCGCCGAGATCTCCCCGGAAGCGAATCGACAGAAGGCGACGGTGCAAGTGAAGGTGCAGATCAAGAATCCCGATGATTATCTCCGTCCAGACATGAATGCCAATGTGCAGTTTCTGGCCGATCAGAAACCTGGGCAGGAGGTTCACGGGGCACTGGTGCCGATCACCGCGGTCCGCAGCCAAGGCGCAAAGAAAACCGTGTTCCTTGTACAGAACGACAAGGCCGTGGCACGCGACGTAAAGGTGCTGGCGACGCACAGCGATGGGTATGTGGTCGACAACCTCAGCGGCGGCGAGACGGTGATTGCGGAACTTCCGGCTGAGTTGAAAGACGGCAGTCGCGTTCGCGTGAAGAAGTAGGATCGAGATGGCAACGACCGAAATGATGCAGGAGACCGCAGTCAGGACCAAGGTGGTCGAGGCGATTCATATCAGCAAGATTTTTCGCCGCGACGAGTTCGAAGTGCGCGCGCTGGACGATGTTTCCATCGACTTCTTCGAGGGCGACTTCGTTGCGCTGATGGGCCCTTCGGGCTCGGGTAAAACAAGCTTGCTGAACATGATTGCGGCGATCGATCGTCCGACGCACGGTGAGATGCGTGTGCTCGGAGAGGACATCTTCGCGTTCAACGATCAGGAAGCGGCGCAGTGGCGCAATCGCGTGATCGGCTACATCTTCCAGACGTTCAACCTGATCCCGGTGCTGACGGCAGCAGAGAACGTGGAACTGCCTCTACTGCTGACGAAGCTGAACAAGCAGGAGCGTCGCGCGCACGTGGAAACGGCGCTCAAACTGGTTGGACTGTCCGATCGTATGACCCACCTGCCGAAACAGCTCTCCGGTGGACAGGAGCAGCGCGTGGCCATCGCGCGGTCGATTGTGACCGATCCGAAGATTGTGCTCGCGGATGAGCCTACGGGCGATCTTGATAGTCATTCAGCGACGGATGTTCTGGAAATCCTGAAAATGTTGAACGAGGACTTCGGCAAGACGATCGTAATGGTTACCCACGATCCGCACGCAGCATCGTACGCGCATGTTACGCGGCACCTGGAAAAGGGAATGCTGCTGCCGCTGTAAAATCAAGAAGAAGACTCAACCACGAAGGACACAAAGGATCACGAAGTTAAAAACCAAGTTTTGGTCGTTTACTTTGTGAACCTTTGTGTCCTTGGTGGTTAGTGATTCTTGTTTTTCAGATTTGCGGTCCCATGCCCTTCTGAGGCAATATGACGCGGACTCAATCCCTAACCGCGCAACCCGAGGAACATGGCGACAACTAGCACTCCCGCGACTGGTACTTCCTCTGCACCGAGCCTGAGACGAACCCTCGGGCTCTGGGACCTGATCATCATTGGCATCGTCATCATTCAGCCCATCGCGCCCATGGGCATTTATGGCGTGATCAGCAACAAGGCTGGCGGCCATGTGGTGACCACCATCCTCATCGCCATGGTGGCGATGTTGTTCACGGCGATCAGCTACGGCAAGATGGCGCGGGCGTATCCCAGCGCTGGTTCGGCCTATACGTATGTCGGCAAGGAAATTCATCCCGGACTCGGGTATCTGACCGGCTGGGCGATGGTGATGGATTACATCCTGAACCCGCTGATCTGCACGGCGATTTGCAGCAAGCTCACGCAGAACATTCTGCCGGGGATTCCGTACTACGTGTTGGCAGTGGTCTTCGCCGTGTTCTTCACGGCAATGAATCTGCGCGGCATCAAAACGTCTGCGCGGATCAACGATGTGATGGCCGCGGGGATGACGATCGTGGTGGTCATCTTCTTCGTCTTCGTAATTCGCTTCGTGTGGGGATTGCACGAATACGGCGCCGGATTCTTCTCGCAGCCCTTCTATAACCCGGCAACGTTCAGTTGGGGTGGAGTGTTCCGCGGAACGTCGATCGCGGTGCTGACCTATATCGGATTCGATGGGATTTCGACGCTGTCTGAGGAAGTTGAGAATCCGCGCCGCAACATCATGCTGGCGACGGTACTGGTGTGCGTGATCACCGGCGTGCTGGCATCACTCGAGGTATATGCAGCGCAGTTGGTATGGGGCTCGAAGCCGTTTCCGGCCGATCAGGTGGAGTCGGCATTCCCGCTGGTGGCGAGGCAGGCTGGTGGATTCTTCCTGTTCCAACTGCTGAATTTCACTATCCTGATCGCCAACGTCGGCTCGGGCATGGGCGCGCAACTGGCGGCGGGAAGATTGCTTTACGGCATGGGACGCAACGACGCTCTCCCAAGGAAATTCTTTGGCGTCATAGAACCCAAGCGGCGAATTCCGCAAAACAACATTATTGCCGTCGGAGCCTTCGCGCTTGCGGGAGCAGTTTTGTTAGAGCTCTTCGCACGGCAACTGGGGGGCGGAGCCTATGAGACGGGCGCGCAGGCATTGAATTTTGGCGCGTTCATCGCTTTCATGGGAGTCAATGCGGCTTCGTTTGTCCGCTACTTCCTGCGCTCCGGGGAGAGGACAGCCGCGAGCTTGCTGGTGCCCGTGCTGGGATTCCTGATCTGCGCGTTCATCTGGTGGAATCTGAGCCCGACGGCAAAAGTCGTGGGTACGATCTGGCTCGGGGCCGGCATTGCTTACGGCGCGTGGAAGACCAAAGGATTCAAGCAGGCCGTGGAGTTCGAGGCGGCGGAATAGGGTAGTAGGCAGCGAATCGTAAAAGGCACGTAAATCTGCCTCCTGGTTGTTCTACTTAGACAACCTGTGTACCTGATCGTCAACTCACATCGTGAGAAGAGGCTCTCCTGAGCTCTGCTGAGGTGTGACGGTGCGTTTAGCTACTGCTGTTTCTGCTCTCCTCCTGCTTGTTGCCTTCTCTTCTGCTTCTGCACAAACTGGATTTCATTCGGAATCCTATCCCGCGCCCGGATCCACGATGATCGCCGCCGACCTCAATGCCGATGGCGCGCCTGACCTTCTGTTCTTCGGTGACACGACTGCCATCATGCTCAACGACGGTTCCGGCGGCTTTGGATCTGCGCAGTCGCTTAGCATCACCGGCGTACGTGCCGCAGCCGTCGGAGATCTCAATGGTGACGGAAGGCCTGACCTTGCCTTTTGTGTCGCCAATAGCAGCACCAGTTACTCCATCGCAGTATTTGAGAATGATGGCGGCGGCAATTTTCATCAAGGCTGGACCACCACCTTCAACGGTATCTGCACCGGCATTGCAATTGGCGACGCCAACAAGGATGGCAAAGCCGATCTCTCCGTTGTCGGCTACATCAGTAATTCGGGTACGTACAACAATTCCATCAGCACTTATTTTGGAGACGGCACCGGCAACTTCGGAGCGCCAGTCGTCCAGCAAAACATTAATCTTGACGGTACTCTCTTTCAGGGAACTTCGACCCCGCCGGGCCAGTGCGAGGCTGGCAGTTCTGTAGGAACCGATTTCTCCGGCGACGGCATACTTGATCTCGTGATTCCCGGAGACTGCAACACCGCTGCTTTCGCGACGAATGCGGGTACACTTTGGTTCGCCACAGGTGACGGCACCGGCCATTACGCCTTCTCGCAAATTGCTCAAGGTGATCTCGGCTACGATTACAATTTTCCCCGACTCATCGACGCGAATAACGATGGCAAAATGGAAGTCGCGCTTGTTGACTACCAGTCGGGCCCGCACGCCTCGTCCGCGACCCACTCTAGTCTTCTTCTGAATCAGGGAAACGGCGTAATGAAGTATTCGCAGGCGTTCGAGGAATCGGCGTACGCGGGTTACGGCGGCTGGATCTATTCTGCCTCTGGCGCAGATTTCAACAATGACGGGCTTGCCGACTCAGTTGCCGGCTTCGCCGAAGTTCCGAGCAACAGTACCAGCCAGACCGAAACCGATTATGTTGGCATCTTTTATGGCCAGGCGAACGGAGCCTACCAGGAATCGCAGCGCTGGACCGTCCCGAGTCGTGTGACTGATCTTGTAACCGCGGATTTTGACAAGAATGGCAGTCCGGATATCGCCGTTGTCGAAACCGGTTCCAATGGTGACCGGCGGCTCGTGATCTACCTGAACAATCAATCGTCCGGCGGGGCGTCCTGTCGAGCGCCTTCCTCGCCCGGGGCGGTGATCTGCACTCCTCAAGCTGGTAAGACCTATCCTTCCCCAGTGCAGTTTACCGGCGCCGGAACCGGAGCCAGCGGAAGTGTGAATCATCTCGAGTTGTGGATTGATGGCAACAAAATTGGGAACTACCCGGGAAATACTGTCTCGACGAGTGTGTCGCTCGCAAATGGCTCGCATACAGCAACACTGGTCGAAGTGGATTCGAATTTCAACTACATCAAATCCGCGCCCGTCAGCTTCAGTGTTGGTTCTGGCGGAGGCGGCGGCAGCTGCGACGCGCCAACTTCCCCCGGAGCAGTGCTGTGCACGCCAGCCGCTGGGAGCACGGTCACGTCTCCGGTCCAATTCTCCGGCGCAGGCACGGGTGCCAGCGCAAGCGTCAACCATCTGGAGTTGTGGATTGATGGCAACAAGATCGGAAACTATCCCGGGAACACAATGAGTGCCAGCGTCTCTCTCGCGAATGGATCGCATACGGCGACTCTTGTCGAAGTGGATTCAACTTCACGCTACCTGAAATCGACACCCCTCACCTTCACTGTCGGTAGCGCAGGCGGAGGAGGCGGTGGAGGAGGAGCCTGCACCGCGCCTTCTTCACCGGGAGCAACGCTGTGCACCCCCTCACCGGGCAGCACCGTCACTTCGCCAGCGTCGTTCACGGGCGCGGGGACAGGAGCAACCGGCAAAGTGGATCACCTTGAACTCTGGGTTGATGGCAAGAAAATCGGCAACTATCCGGGAGCGACGATGAGCGCGAGCGTTCCGCTGGCGGCTGGCTCGCATTCGGCAACTCTGGTCGAAGTGGATTCAAGCTTCCATTACGTGAAGTCGACGCCGGTGAGTTTCACAGTGCGATAGGGAAAAAGGGGCGGGCGCAGCCGCCCAGGCCATGAACCAAGCCAGTTATCCAGAGCTGATTTTGACGTGAATCCGAACCTGTATTAATCTGCCCCTACACTGAGAAAGGAGGTGGTCCAGTGTCGACAAATTCAGACAGTCACAGTCATAGTTACAGCCACAGTGAGGTGCTTGAGGTCTAGGGCGTTTCGCTCTAAATCCTCTCCTGGCTTCCGGTGTGACGGCCACCCGATTGGTGAGTGGCGCGACAGTGTCAGGCGGCATTCCAATGGCGATGCTGCTGGAATCGGAAGTACTTGGCGGGGGGTCAACGTTAGGGTGACCCGCCTCAGGCCAATTTAAACAGGCTACCGGACGGCCCATGATTGGTCACAGTCGTGGGCCGTTGCATTTTGGTCCTAAACGCGGCCTGGAGTGCGTAGCAATCGCAGCGGCAGTGTCAGAAGCGCCCATACGAAGTGCAACACGCCATCGACTGCAATGCCGATGATCCTGAATGGGAGCAGAAGCAGCCAAACGAACGGATACAGCACGAGGGCCATCAGCGCGAGTGGCCAGCACAGCACGAACAGAATGCACCACAATAAGAAGGTGAACATGATATTAGCTCTGCTTCAGGATACGGCACAACGAAGCGAGAAGTTCCTGCAATTCGGCGGAGAGCGGAGACGCGGTTGTATGTTGTGTTTCGTCGGTGTTAGAGATGCAGAAGCCGCTCCTGATTGCGGAGCGGCTCCGGCCTATGGATCATCGCTGAAATCTCTTTCTTAGACTGAAGGCCACGACAAGGACTGACGTCCCCAAGAGACTGAGTGACGCAGGCTCAGGCACAGTGCTCGGGTGCTTCCTCCAATCAAAATCGACGTTTGTTCCGGACCTGTCCAAATTCCGGTAATCACCGACATCGTAGTGATGAAACGAGATCTCGTTTTCGGTAATGCAACCGTGTGCTGACTGGAACTCGCATGCGAAAGAGCGGAGTTCTGAAATGAATCTCTCGTCGGCCGTCGTATAGCCGAGACGGTCACGAGAAAATAACTCAGAGTTGTTGTTGAATCCCGAGAAGCTCAATGTCACCGCGCGGTCAAAGTCAGGTTGAGCGGAGGCCAGATCGAGATTGTCCGCCAACGCTGGAATCGACAGAGACAGAAGCGCTAATAACAAGGCGCCGATCGGGAAGCGAAAGACGTGCTTCGCCATAATCAACTCCTGAACGGGGAACCGAGGTTTTGCGTGGGTGAAAAATCCCACGCGAAGAGCTGAGAGCCAACGAAAGATGCGGATTCACCTCATACTTTTTAGGAAGTGAGGGGAACCGCACAGGCATGCGGAGAAACGACGAAGTAGCCCGCAACGGAGAGTGATCGTGCAATCAGATTTCCGAAGCCGCAGGGCAAAACGCATTTCCACATACACATGGATGTGCAGGATGTTGCACAGGAGCTGAGAAAAACGCTCGCCTGAGCGCTAGGTCTCGAGGCGGCTCAGTCGCGTAGGGAGCTTGTCATTTCGAAGCATGCAGTTGCTGCGCCAGATAGTTTCCGAGACCCATTGCCTGAATGGCCGTAAGCTGCGCTTCCAGGAAGTCTGCATGCTTTTCTTCATCCAGCAGAAGGCCTTTGAATAGCTCTTTCGATCCATCATCCAGAGCTTCTCCGCAGACTTGTATGGCAGCGTTGTAGGTGTGAATGGCGTCGGCTTCATCTTTGAAGTCCGTCTCCAGTTGTTTCTGTACGTTTCCGCCGAGCTGCGGAGTGAGCGCGACATCCACCTTTGGCTGAGAGTCGAAGAATACGATCCGTTCGATCAGACGTTCCGCGTGGTGCATTTCTTCGATCGCGCGCTGCTTCAAAAGTCCGCCGAGCCGCTCGTAGCCTTGGCTCTGCAATGTCTCTGCCTGCACCATGTACTGCGCAATAGCCGTCAGCTCGGAACTCAATGCAGAGTTCAACTGCTCAATTACCTTCTGGTTGCCCTTCATGCGTCCTCCCGAATCCACCATAGTGACGCGTTAGGAGGGTGTGGTGCTGTGACGGACGGCACAACCGTGCGAGAAGGTTTTGTGACTGAACGCGTTGAAAAGCTGCCGTCGGACGCTACATGCCGTCGTAGTTGGGACCGCCGCCGCCCTCGGGAGGCACCCATGTGATGATCTGATATGGGTCCATAATGTCGCAGGTTTTGCAATGCACGCAATTGGAAGGGTTCAGATGGATTTCCTTCCCCTGCGGTGCGTCGGGGGCCTCGACCATCTCGTACACATTCGCTGGGCAGAAGTGCTGGCACGGACTGCCATACTCCTGAACACAGCGCGTGTTGCAGATGTTGGTGTCGTGAATTACGAGATGAGCCGGTTGATCCTCTTCGTGCTTCGTTCCCGAGTGATAGAGATCGGTCAGTTTGTCGAAGGTCAGCTTGCCATCGCCCTTGGCGTTGTCGAGGAGTTGTTTGCGGCCATCCCCGTCGGCTGGAACGTCGGTTAATTTCTTCATGCGCGCGTGACCGGGTTTTGATTCGTAGCGGTCGCGTAGTCCTGCGCCGCCGGTAAATTGCTGCAGTCCCGCGTGGAACATTCCGTGCCAGAAACCGCCTTCGAATCCCTGGTGAAAATTGCGTACCGGCCAGAGTTCTTCGCCAATCCAACTTGTCTCGATTCGTTTGCCGAACGATCCCAGCGATGCCGAAGGCGCAGCCGTTTGGAGCGCTTCGAATGCCGTTTCCGCAGCGAGCATTCCGCTCTTGATGGCGAGATGAATGCCTTTGAGGCGCTGCGAATTCAGGAACCCAGCCGAATCGCCGATCACCATCCAGCCATCGCCAGAAACCGGGGGAATCGCCCACCATCCTCCGTATGGCAGGGACTTGGCGCCGTAGCGAATCAGCTTGCCTCCTTCGAGCAGACTCGCGACCAAGGGATGCCGCTTAAAGCTTTGCAAAACGGTCTGCGGATCCAGGCGCGGATCGGGATAGTCGAGACCGGTGACGAATCCGAGGGACACGATATTGTTCTTGAAGCCGTAAATCCACGAACCGCCATACTCCTGCGACGTCAGCGGCCAGCCCATGGTGTAGATCACTTCGCCAGGTGCCATGCGTCCAGCCGGCAGCTCCCAGAGTTCCTTCACGCCGACACCGTACGTCTGCGGATTGCGATCTTTATCCAACTCGAATCGCGATACGAGCTGCTTGGTAAGCGATCCGCGAGTCCCTTCGGAGAGAACTGTAATCTTTGCTTTCAGATCGTATCCCGGTTCGAAGTTATCTTTTTTATTGCCTTCCTTATTGACTCCCTTGTCTTCGGTACGTACACCAACGACCTTGCTGTCGTCCAACAGCAGTTCGGCGCCGGCGAATCCGGTGAAGACGGTAATCCCCGCAGCCTCAACTTTTTCGCCCAGCCATTTCACAAATCGATTGATGGAAATTGCGTAGTTGCCATGATCACGCAGCGGCGGCGGTGTTATTGGAAGCTTGAACTTCGATTGTTCACCCAGGTAGTAGACGGATTCCTTGGTGACTTCGGCTTCGATCGGCGCTTCCTGTTGCCACCCCGGAAGCAACTCGTTCATCGCGCGCGGATCGAGCAGGGCGCCGCTGAGGCAGTGCTGTCCCATCTCACGTGCTTTCTCCAGCACGTATATGTTCTCCTTGCTGATCTGGCGTTCGGGATTTCGCTCATTATCCGCATCGATGAGCTGCGAGAGTCGCAGCGCGCAGGCGAGCCCGGCAGGGCCACCTCCGACAATGACTACATCTGCTTCCATCTGCGGGCGTTCGATCCCGCTGAGCGGCTTACGAAAGACGATCATGGTGGACCCCAGATCCCGCCAATGTGGCCAGCGGAACTGAGCATGATAAATCTTCGGGGCGAAGCGCGCGAATCGCAGGGCTAACTGGCAAAACAAAAATCCCAACTGCGCAAGGGCAGTTGGGATCGGATTTGTTTCGATTTTGCTCGACTTAGTTCGGCAACGACGGACCGCTTCCCGCCGTGTGCAGATAAATCTCAGTCGCTGTGCGCTTGCTCAGGACGCGTTCCACGGTATCCACGATGTTCGGCAGGAACGCGGAACCGGAGTTGCCGTATGTAGCTCCGGTCAACTCGTTGTTCCAACTTGCCGCATGCGCAACGCTGGCAGACTGCCTGCGGTCAGGCTCGGGAGAGAACATGTAGCCGGTCCAGACTGCATACGCAATTATCTCGGCTCCCAACTTTCCCAAGTTCACTAACGCTGGATTGATGGTGCCATAAGCGTAAATGTAGTGAAGATGAGCTCAGAGCTTGCCATTACTCCGAACCCTATTGCGATCCCAAACAAGTGATGCCTCAGGGTTAATCCCAGCTGACCGGCAAACAGGAACATAAAAATCACCAGGCCACACTGCATCATCACTGATGCTGCGGTCCATGGTCATCAAGAAGTGGATCAGCCAACTCATGTTCGGACCTGGGCTGGAGGAGACAGTCATCACGATTGCTATCAGGATCAGAACAAGGCCGCCCAACGAAACAAAATATTTCCAAACTCACGCAGGGACTGCGTAGGGACGGAAAATCTGGACGAAAACTTCTCGTAACACCGCGAACGCCAGAGCCGTGTATCCAACTGCACTCATCCAGTATGCGTAGATGTAACCGTTGACTCGCCGGCCTTATAGTAAAGCGCCAGATTCAGCCAGACGAACCCAGCCGAATACGCCACATAAGCGAAAAATACTCGGGTAGGCCTTCCTAGATTTACGCACGAGCACGACGATCGCGGTCAGTGTTAGCACGAGATTGCCGCAAATCCAGAGAGCCATGAAAAGGGTGCGCATAGTTGACCCCAAATGAGACAACACCAATCCTGAGACTTGCGCGAGAATAGTCCGTCGGGACATGTACTCTGCAAGTTGCTTTTTAATGCGCACCCTTACTTCAGTTACTGAAGTGCCAGTTACCTCTACTTGGGATTCGGAATACAGCCGGGCAACCGACCTGGCCCCGTCATTCCAGTCTGGATCGTGTTCTATCGATCTTGGGCTGCTTGGGATAAGAAACTGCGGAAACGGAACCGGCGACCATCAATCCGAGGAGGAGGAAACGGATGGCTCGAGTCATTGGGGTAATTCTCCTGTTTTCTTGGGTTTGTAACCAGCTACTACTGCGCGGGAATATACGCCCAGGAACTCGCAAAGGGAAGAGGTCATTTGAGGGGAGAAGAAAGGATAGGAATTACAGGCCTAAATCAGGAATTTGGCCGTACAAAAATCGTTAAAACCGTGTGTTTTTGGCAAAATCATGACAGAAGATGGTCAGAAGCGGATAAAACATGGTCAAAACCGGAAGCTAATTTCAGGAGCGAAAATCTTGCGCAGTCACGTTTCGTGACGCGCACGCACCAATGCGCTGGCGCAAAACTACTCTTCATTGCGCAACAATTTACCTATTGTCGGCTTATGTTTCTCCCGATTCGGCCTGGACGATTCCTCCCGTCGAGTCGCGGGCGGAGTCCCAATTACATTGCGAGCCGCGGATTTCACGGCTGTCACAGCACGAAACGGTCTCGCCTTCTTTTTTTTCGCCATCTTCCGTCGCCACTCACTGACACTACGACTTCAGACGGCATTATGAACTACAATTTCGTCAGCCGCACTGCGGCCTACCATGGAAGAGCGCGATTTTTTCGACGAGAAACCTGAAAACAAGCCCGTTACTTTGACCTGTCCTCATTGCCACCAGTCAGCTGAATACGAGCTGGGATGGCTGGTTCGCAGAAAAAAGCGGCAATTGCCGCCCCGTGCCGACGAACGCGATCGAGCTCGCTTCGCTAAGGCACGCTCTTACATGGTGCGTCGCGACGACCTCGTCGCGTGTAAAAACCTGCGCTGCCGGAAACGTTTTGAGGTCTCCGGTGTGCAGTCGGTGGCGTTTCTGGACTAACCCAAGCCCGAAACGCCTAGCTGGTTACTACAGGAGTTGAGCTAGACTCGCATTTCCTGGTCTTTCGCGAAAGTTACTTTGGTTTAGCAGGTACATGTACTATCGGGAATGTCTCTGGTACCTGGCGAAAGCGGCGTTCTGGCCGCGCTTTCATCGTTGATATATCGCCTGGCGATACTCCATCGCGTCTGGGTGACGCCCATGCCTCTCATCACTCCACTGCGTCCCACAGCGGGAAAGAAACATTGCCACCAGAGGGTTGGAGTTTCGCTGTCCAGACATCTCATTTATACTTACCCGTTTTTCAAGTGGGGATACGCAGCGACCTGTATGCCGGCTTGCATCTAAGCTGCCCTGATCTACGCTTGTGAGGTGTGGTTTGAAAATTCTTGTCTGCATGAAGCAGGTCCCGCAGAAGGATGCGCCGCTCAAACTCAACGAGAGTGGCCGCTGGATCCGCGAGGACATCAGCTACGAAGTGAATGAGCCCGACGCTTACGCACTCGAAGAGGCGCTTCGCCAAAAAGAAAAGCATGGAGGCGAGGTGGTGGTCGTCACCGCCGGCCCGGTTCGCGCCCAGCAGGTATTACGAGAAGCGCTCGCGAAAGGCGCCGACCGCGCGATTCACCTCGAAGGAAACGAATTCGTCAGCCTCGATGCCGTGAATACTGCCAAGGCCATTCGTGAGGCGATCAAAGACGAAGCTTTTGATCTGATTTTCACGGGCCTTCAATCGGACGATTACGGATTCGCTCAGACGGGAGTCGTACTTTCAGAGTTGTTGGGATGGCCGCACGCAACCATCATCATGCAAATCGAGAAGCAGGATGCCGGCATTCGCGTCAAACGGGAGCTCGAATCCGGTTACTTTCAATTCGTGGAGATGCCATTACCTGCGCTGCTGACGATCCAGTCGGGGATTAACAAACTAAGGTATGCGACGCTGATTGGCATCAAGCAGGCCAAGAACAAACCTCTCCGAAAAGTGACGTTTGCCGAGATACAATCAGCGCTCGGCCCCAACCTGCAGCAGATTCAGCGCCTCTATATACCTCAGAAGACGAAGAAGACAGAGATGCTGGAAGGAACCTCTGCGGAAGTAGCCAAGAAACTTGTCGAGAAACTCCGCAACGAGGTGCGCGTGCTCTGAATCTTAACTTCCTGGAGGTGAGGTATGGTGGCTCCGCGGACGCTTTTGGATCTTGAAGAGAAGCACGAAATGCGGGCTTTGGTCCTGCGCACAATCGGAGGAATTCTTTTCATCGAGGCCTTCATTGTTTGCCAATGGATCTGGATGGGCCTGAGGGCGGGATCTGGTCTATGGCTTTGGGCAACAGTAGGTTTGTGTGTATTGGGACTGATATGTTTCGGTGCTGCCGAGCGGGAACATCGCAAGGCGATTGAGATCGTCAGCGAAGAGATTCCCGAGACACCACTGACGTACGAAGTGGAACATCGGCGCGCCGCCTGAAGGTAAGCATGAAACAAGTGCAACGCAATGCGCTGTTGCAAACAGATAAGTACGCGCAAGCGGAAGACCGCCACGAAATCGGATTGAGCCTGATCACGATCGGGTTTATGTTGTGGTTCTTCGATCTGCTGGTCACGTTCTTCCTGCCCGCCGGCTATCGAACCGGCCACCAGCGTGCGTTCCTGCTGCTGATTGGATCGGCTGCGGTGGCCGGCATAATTCTTACCGCGATCGGCTGGAAGATGAAGGCGGAGCGATAAGCGTAGCTTCGCGAAAGAAAGAATAGGTTTAAAGACAGAAAATGGCAGACACGATTTTAGCGGTCTTGGAACAGCGCCAGGGAAAACTCAATCGAGTTTCGTTCGAAACCATCACAGCAGCACAGGCAATTGCGGCGGAAACTGGTTGGTCGTTCGAGGCGTGTGTAGCAGGCAGTGGCATTGGCGCGATAGCATCGGAAATCGCCGGCAAAAAGTTGGGCAAAGTATATGCGCTCGAATCCACAGCGCTGTCCGCCTACACGCCCGACGGTTATGTCCATGCGCTGAAGCAGTTCATCTCCGATAAGAAGCCGCGCCTGGTGCTGATGCCGCACACTTACCAGGTGCGCGACTTCGTTCCGCAGCTGACCACCGCGCTCGGCACCACAGTGATCAGCGACTGCACCGGCTATAAGAAGGAAGGAGATCAGTTCGTCTTCATGCGGCAGATGTTCCAGGGGAAGTTCGCCGCCGACGTAGCTTTTGCAGGCGATGGTCCGCACTTTGTGACCTTTCAGGCAGGATCTTTTCGCGGCGACAAAGCCGAAGACGGCCCAAGTGCCGCGCCCGTCGAAACCGTGCAGATACAGATTCCCGACGGCGTCATTCGCACTCGTCCCGAAGAGCCGTTCAAGGAAGCGCGCCAGGCTGTGGATCTCACGCAGGCGGAAATCATTGTTGCGGTCGGCCGCGGGATCAAAGAACAGAAGAATATCGAAATCGCGAAACAACTTGCTGACGCTCTAGGCGGCGAGATCGCCGCATCCCGTCCAATCTGCGATGCAGGGTGGCTTCCGATGGAGCGCCAGGTCGGATCCTCCGGACAAACGGTTGCGCCTAAGGTCTACATTGCGCTCGGGATCAGTGGGGCCATCCAGCACATTGTCGGCATGAAAGGCGCACGCGCCGTCGTCGCCATTAATAAAGATTCAGAGGCCCCGATTTTCGAGATCGCCGATTTCGGCGTTGTCGGCAATCTATTTGACGTCGTTCCGCCTCTGGTTGAAGAAGTGAAGAAGGCCAAAGCTGGTGCGTAAACCGTTGTCAATCGGTCTGTGTTCGCCTGGGATCGAGTACCATTTTCTGAATTAGCCTTCGCTGACCATTGCCGAACCCCGTCGGTTTTGGGGGATTTAGCGGATGAAAAAGGCAGCACTATTTCTTCTGTGAATGGATGAGACCGGAAGAGTCTCTGGTCGCTGACCAGGCGTACGAGTTTCCATCCCACTGATAAAAGTAGGATCGGGTAATTGCGGAAGCGTTTTTGTCGTCGGGAGAGACGGCAATAGTGACTTCGATCTTCATTTCTTTCGTCACATTCACAGCAGCGGGGATGCCGAGGTTGTTGCAAAAACCATAGTTGTCCGGCCCCTGATTTTCCTGCCATACCTTCTGATATCCACGAACTGCGGAGAAAACAGCGACAGTGACACATCGCGGAATGCCAGCACTTGTGATCATCAAGATTTGCTGACGAGAGCGGAGTACATTGGCGTCGAGCAATTCGATGGAAGAATCGTCATCGTTTTCCTTCGCGTAATGCGAGGTGGAGCGCCACATGCGGTGAATGTCCGACGGCAAGAGCGCGGTAACTTGCGACCAGCGAGTGAAATCTTCGCGGTGAATCTCCTCGAAGCTGTCTTGGGAGAAAGATGGAATCCACAACAACAGTGACACGCAGGCAAGAGCAAGGGGACGCCTCAAAGTTGGATTCCAAAGGGGCATCATTCGATCAAGTCTGCGCGGACGGGAATGTCCGCGCCACACATTCCGCGCCACAAAAGCTTAAGCCGATTTTACCGTTGCTCTGCGCGGCGTGAGGAGCGCCAGCACGGCCGCTACAACGAAGAGCGCCAACACGTCGCCCCAAAGATGCCCCATGAATTGCCGATCGGAGAGAGCCTGAACCGCCATGATTCCCCCGTGCACGACACTGGACCAAATGGTGAACCAGATCAGACTCAAGTTGGCGAGTGGTTTACGGCTGGCGATCAGTAGAAAAACGCCCAAGGTGGCGTAAATGCCCAAGATCATTTGCAGATAATCCGATTGTCCCGCGTGCCACGACCAGCCGGACGGCCAGATAATGGTGAGCGGATAGATCCCAAATATAAAGATCAACCCAACCACGACCAGCGCAATAGACAAATACCTGGTGCGACCTACTCCATCTCCATTCATGGTCTTCTCCTTGAAACACGCGGCGAGATTTTACGGCCGCGTTCGATTTACTGCTTATATCAAGGGTGCCCAGAGCAGATGGCGATGGATTGTGCGTCGGACGAGCGCCCATGTCAAGAAGGGCACGGCACCAGGCTGACTATTTGCTGAGGCTCTATTTGTTGAAGCTCGCGCTTAGTCGTGTTCTTTGCGAAGCTTTTTGCGGGCACGCTTTCGCGCCATAGCTTCCTTCACGCGGCGCTTTTCGCCCGGTTTCAGATAGTAGGAATGACGCTTTACATCCTTAATGATGTCTTCGGTCTGAACCTTGCGCTTAAATCGACGCAGGGCGTTTTCCAACGATTCACCCTCTTGAATTCGTACTTCTGCCAATCTGGCACCCCCAACAAGTCTTAACTGACACCTTTGAGCTTACACTACTTGCTCTACATTCGTTGACTCGAGCTCCGATTCCCGAGCGGTTTGGGGCTGAAACAGGCCGATCAGACGTCTTTCAGCTGGTTTTCGTCCATTCCGAAGTAGTGCCCCAGTTCATGCATCAAGGTGAGGCGGATCTGCTCGCGAACTTCGGCCTCGGTAGAGCAGATTGCCTCGATATTCTTCTGGTAGAGGACGATGTGGTCTGGTCCTGTGGTCAAGTCAAAGACGCTCTTCCTGGTCATGGGCACACCATGAAAGATACCGAGAAGGAGTGTTCGCTGTCCGGACTGCGACGAGGGTTGGTGCGCGGGCAGATCCTCGACGAGAACGGCAACATTGCGGATCCGATCGCGAAACTCCTCTGGAAGCGAGTCGAGCGCCTCTTCGACGACCTTGACGAAGTGTTCACGAGTCATGGTTCATGCGCCGAGGGCGGCTTCACTCCGAATATCCGTCATCGGCATTCTCGTCGTCATCCTCATCCTCATCTTCTTCGTCCTCTTCGTCGTCTTCCGGCTCCTCTTCATCCTCATCCTCATCTTCTTCTTCTGGTTCTTCGTCCTCGTCTTCGTCAGGTTCCGGCCGAAGGTAGAAATCGGCAGCTAATGGGTAGCCGAAGAAGTCTGCGTCGGTATTCTGAAGGTATTGGCTCATGCTCCAAATGGTACGCCTGGTTGGGAGAGGGTGTGCAGCGCTGGGATGCGAAGGCCAATAAAAAAGGCAGCCGAGGTCGGCTGCCCCACGCGAGTTCCGGTGATTATGTAGTGAAGCCGACGCCGCGTTTCTTGGTATTGCGTTCGTCGCGGGAGACCACGCCGTCGCGAATGTGAATGACGCGATGCGCGTACTCGGCTATATCGTTTTCGTGGGTGACGAGAACGATGGTGTTGCCTTCGCCGTGCAGACGGTCGAAGAGTGCCATGATCTCGTTACCGGTTTGCGAGTCGAGGTTGCCGGTAGGTTCGTCAGCGAGGATGATCGACGGACGATTGACCAGCGCACGAGCGATGGCAACGCGCTGGCGCTGACCACCAGAAAGCTCGTTCGGCTTGTGGTTCATGCGGCCTTCCATGCCTACGGCACGCAGCGAACCCTTGGCGCGCTCGATGCGTTCTTCGGCGGGAGTGCCGGCGTAGATCAAGGGAAGCTCGACGTTATGCAATGCGGTGGCACGCGGGAGAAGATTAAACGTCTGGAAGACGAAGCCGATTTCCTTGTTGCGGATGCGGGCGAGTTCGTCGTCGTCGAGTTCGCTCACCTGCTGTCCATTGAGCCAGTAGCGGCCTTCGCTGGGGCTGTCGAGACAGCCGATCAGGTTCATCAGGGTCGACTTGCCGGATCCAGAAGGGCCCATGATGGCAACGTATTCATTGCGCTGGATCTGTAGATTTACGCCGCGGAGCGCCTGCACCTGCTGCTCGGAACCCATGTCGTAGGTCTTCCAGAGATTGTCGGTGCAGATGATGCATCCCTCTGGAGGAGCCGTAATTCCGGCTTCTTGCAAAGTGGCTAGTTCGGTCGCCATCCTGATTTCTCCTAAACCTGCAGGGTAAAACAAGCTCCCTACAGCTAACTACGCCGGCAGCCCTGAAAATGTTCCCCGGAAGCTGAGCTCAACTGTCCCGGAACGCTTCTCACGTCTGTCCCTTGGACGTACCGGACCAGCGAAGGTTATGACTCCTCAGACTTTTTGGGAGTCGAATTATCAATTTTAATGCTTGCGCCGTTGCGAATCGTCCGCAGGGTCTTATAACTGCCGGTAACGATCTCGTCGCCTTCCTTCAAATTGTTTGTAACTTCAATATCGGTGGTGCCGGTGATACCGGTATCGATCTGGATGAAGTCGGCTTTCCTGCCACGCACAATGAAGACACCCTGGAGTTCCTCTTTTGCTTTAGCCGCATCTTTCGGAGGAGCGGCCGCCTGCACGGAGCCCTTGTCTGTGCTGGTATCCAGGTCACCACGCTGACGAATGGTGAGCGCCTGAATGGGCACGGTAAGGATGTTCTTTCTGATATTCGTAGTGATTTTGGCGGTGCAAGACAGGCCCGGGCGCAGGTTCTGAGGTGGGTCGGTAACGGTGATCACGACCTTGAAATCCTTAGCTTCCTGGCTAGCCGAGGTACTTTGCGACGTGGAAACGCCCGTCGACCGGACGATCGCATTGTTGCCAATCTCGGTCACTTTGCCATGAAAGATCTTCTTGGGCATGGCGTCGATGGTGATGTCCGCGTCCTGTCCGAGCTTCACGCTTACGATATCGGTTTCGTCAACCTGAATTTCAGCGGTAATGACCGACATATCCGCGAGAGTCATTAAGGTGCTGCCCAGGGCGTTCTGGATACCGACCACGACCGACTCACCTTCACGTACTGGCAGGCTGGTAATCAACCCATCGTAAGGAGCGACATAGCTGGTTTTCGCGAGCACGTCGCGAGAGCGTGCCAGCGTTGCCTGGGCCTGGCTGATCTTGCGTTCAGACGTCTCTTTCTGTGCCTGGTATTGAGCGATGCTCGCCTTAAATTGAGCTACGCTGGCGACAGCTGAGTCATAGGTAGCTTTCTTGGTGTCGAAGTCCTGTTTGGCGATCAGGGCCTGCTTGTAAAGTCCCTGGGCGCGATCGTAATCAAGCTTGGCGTGATCCAAATCGGACTCCGCCTTTACCAACTGCGCGCGGCTGGCCTCAAGACCGGCTTCCTGAGCAACAGTATCGGTTTCAGAGGCTTCCAGGCTGGCGCGGTTGGCAGCTACATCGGCTTCCGGCTGAATGTTGTCGATCTGGGCCAGAAGTTGACCCTTTTTTACCCAGTCGCCCTCTTTAACGAAGAGACGGGTGATTTTGCCGTAGGCATTGGCGCCAATGTTAACGAATGTTTTTGGCTTAATCTCACCGGAAGCGCTCACTGTGGACGACAGGTCCTGGCGAACCACTTTGCCCGTTTGCACCACGGTGGAGTTCCTGCCACTCTGGTGAACGGTGAAACCTACAATCACCAGCAACAGGCATACGATCCCGATTATGATGATGATCTTCTTGCCTTTTTTCACGCTTCCCTCAGTGAATGCAGCGGTCGGTACTGCGCCGGCTTAATGGCGCGAACTCCTGGTTATCCCAGCTGTTGATACGTAGAGTTGTAGACCAAAGTTCGCAGAATTCAGCGGTTCTCGGCGAGACGCCCCGCTACCCAGAAAGACGGAGCCGCAGGCGGTGAATTAACACCAAAATGCGACGAGTCTGACAAACGTATTATACCTTGGGTGAGTTGCCGAGCAGGCAAATCCGTTGAAAGGCGAATTTTGGGGAATTTCGCGGCTTTGAGCCCAAATTGGTGCGAGGGAGACTTTTCCTGGAATTCGGGTTGAGATTGACGGCTTGCTCTCGAATTGGGTCGCGCCGGAGACAACTGCTCTCTCGTGGTTAAGATCACAGTCTGGATGCGGCTACCCGCCTTGCTTCGAGAACAGCAAAAAACGTACAATCTAGGAGGCGAGTTGTGTCTTCCAGGAGCGTTACGCTGATGTGCAGTTTTCGATACTCCAGCATTGCGGCTGCTTTTTTAATTTTTGGTATCAGTGGTTTTGCGCAAAACACCATTGGTACCGCTCAACCGGCTGATAACACCGCGGAGCAGTCGGCTTCATCCCCGAAAGTCAAAACCGCAAGCGCTGATACTCAGCCCGCACAAGATCCATTGAAGCGACCGCTCACTGAGAAGCAGAAGAAAGAAAACCAGAAGTCGCTCGGCAAAGAAATCAGCAAGACATATAAGAAGTGGCTGGATGAAGATGTCCGCTGGATCATCACGGACGAAGAGCGCCAGGCTTTCAAGCGGCTGAGCAACGACGAAGAAAGAGATCAATTCATCGAGCAGTTCTGGCTGCGACGCGATCCTACCCCCGACACCGTTGAAAACGAATTTAAGGAAGAGCACTATCGCCGAATCGCGTATGCGAATGAACATTTCGCATCGGGCATTCCGGGATGGCGTACCGATCGTGGACGGATGTACATCATGTACGGCCCCCCTGACGAGATTGACGCACATCCAAGTGGTGGCGAATACAACCGTCCCATGGAGGAAGGTGGTGGAGAAACGACCACCTATCCGTTCGAGGACTGGCGCTACCGGTACATCGATGGAATCGGACAAGAAATTATGATCGAATTCGTCGATCAATGTGGCTGCAATGATTACCACATGACTCTGGACCGATCTGAGAAAGATGCGCTGAAGAATATCCCTGGAGCTGGACTCACGCTTTGGGAAGAACAGGGCATGGCGAACAAGTCCGACCGCTTGAACAACGGCGGAGGATTGGAGCAGTTGGGTGCAGGCCCAATGTCGACCAGTTTGCAGGCGAAGGAATTCGACCGGCTGTCGACATTCGCGAAATTGAATCAGGCGCCCACGATCAAGTTCAAGGATCTTGATGAAATCGTAACGCACAAGATCAGCATGAACCTGATGCCATTCGAAGTGCGTGTCGACTTCATCAAGGTGACGTCGGACACGGTGCTGGTTCCGGTGACGATCCAAATGAACAACAAGGACATCACTTTCCAAACGAAAGAAGGTGTCTCGAAGGGCGTGGTTGACGTCTACGGACGCATCACGACGTTGACCGGCAAGATCGCGCAGACGTTCGAGGAGCCAGTTGGTGTGACTAGTCCCGAGGAACTGCTTCCGAAGGAACTGGAAAAGCATTCCGTGTACTGGAAAGCGCTTCCGCTCAAGCCCGGAATGTATCGTCTGGATGTGGTATTGAAAGACGTGAACGGCGACAGAAAGGGAACCTGGAGCAAGAGCATCCGGGTGCCCGAATTCAGCGAAGACAAGCTTGCGTCGTCGTCGCTGATCGTGGCGGATCAGATGGAGAAAGTGCCGGCGAAGAGTGTGGGCGCTGGCAATTTTGTAATTGGCACCACGAAAGTCCGTCCACGGGTAGATAGCTCCGACGGAAAACCGTTGCCGTTCAAGCGCGATCAGAAGGTAAATTTCTGGATGCAGGTGTATAACTTAGGAATCGATCAGCAGACGAAAAAGCCGTCAGCCACAATTCAGTACGATGTGGTAAACGCTGCCACCAGCAAAGCCGTGGTTCATGCAGTCGAGAACACGAGCCAGATGGGCAATGTTGGCGAGCAGGTGACGGTTGAAAAGAGCTTACCGCTCAGCAGCTTGGAACCCGGGCTTTACCGGATCACGATCAAGGTGGATGATCAAGTTTCCAAGCAGGTGATTTCTCCGAGCGCGACGTTTGCGGTGGAATAGCCCAAACGCTCCCAGGTGACCCTGACGAAAAGGCGGCTTAGGCCGCCCGCTCCTGTTTGGGATCCTGGAGAACTCGCTGCAAAGAGGCGTTCGATGGGAGTGGACTTCATAGGCCGAAAGCTCGGATTTCTTTTATTGCTGGCAGCTGTGGCCCTCCCGGTCTCTGCCGCGAATCCGGCCTCGATTTCCGGTTTCGTGAGAGATTCCGGCGGCGTCCCGCAGATGGGAGCACTCGTGGCGATCCTCGGCCGCCACGGGTCGCAACAGATCACTGCGTTCACCGATGCCAAGGGATACTTCTCGATTCCAGACTTGGGCGCTGGACTTTATGACGTAAAAGTCAGTGCGCCGTCTTTCCTGCCAACGCTGCGTGAGGGACTTGCTCTTCGCGCGGGCGCCACGATGGTGGTCAATCTGACGCTAAGCACGCTGGGAGATGCGATCAAGCTGATTCCTTCCAAGCAGGCGACCAGCGTGGATGACGACTGGAAATGGACGCTGCGCTCTGCAGCGAATCGCCCAGTTCTGCGAATTAAGAATGGCGCGCCGGTAATCGTCGCGAATGCAGGTGCGCAGGAGCCGCTCAGAGCGAGCGTTGCGTTTCTGTCAGGAGCGGAAGGAGATTCGTTTGGTCCCTCCGGCGAGATGAGCACCAGGGTTGAGGTGCAGAAGTCGATGTTCAGCTCGGGTACTTTGCGTTTCAATGGAGACGTCGGCTACGGCGAGGGACCGGCAGCGACCGTGCTTCGCACTTCGTATACCACGACGCTGCCCGATGGATCACACGCAGAGTTCGCAGTCACAGCACATCATTTTTCGTTTTCTCCCGATCCCGCGATTCACGATGAGACCATGGACGCGCTCACCGGAAGATTTACGGACAGCATAGTGTTGGCTGATGCGCTCGAGTTACACATGGGGACGGAATTTGAGACAGTTCAGTTTCTCGGAGCGTTGAACGAGCTGAAGCCGTTTGGCACGGCTGATCTGCATCTTTCGCCTAATACAGTCATGGAGTATCAGTATTCGACGTCAATGCCGAATACACGCGTGACCAAGGGTTACGATTCTGCACCCGCAGATATGACGGAATCTGGACCGCGCATGTCAGTGATCGATTCCAATCCAGTACTGGAAAAGGGACATCATCAGGAGCTTTCGCTGTCGCATCGTGCAGGGAACACGAATCTGCAAGTTGCCTACTATGATGACCACATTCGAAATACAGCGCTAACAGGCGTGGGAGAACTCGGCGGGGAGTGGGGCAATGTTCTGTCGGATCTATATTCCGGCACATTCGCCTATACGGGCGCCGACCTGAAAGCGGCGGGCGTACGCATGGTGGTGCAGCGGAAGCTGAAGAAGAACCTGGCTGCAACGCTCGACTACGCGTATGGCGGCGTCCTCGCATTGAACGGGTCGCCTGCCAATATAGAAGCGATCCGGCAGATGACGCAGAAGGAATATCGCCATACAGTTGCTATGAAGTTGGCCGGAGACGTTCCGCGAACCGGAACCCACTGCATCGTGAGCTATCGTTGGATCAGCGGCGATTCTCTCACTCCGGTGGATATGTATAACGTTTCCGCGGGAGAGGCTGATCCCTATTTCAATCTCTTTATCAGGCAGCCTATTCCGTGGCTGGGATTCCTCTCTGGACGCATGGAGGCCTTGCTCGATGTCAGGAATCTGTTGGCGCAGGGATATGTTCCGATGGCGCGTGAAGGTGAAACCCCGGTTTATCTGGTCCAGACTGCTCGGACGGTTCGGGGCGGAGTCGCTTTCGTTTTCTGAACAATCGGATAGAAAATCTGCCCCGAAGAGTTCGGGGCTTTTTTTCTGGATCGGGCATTTTTCTGAATCAAGCAGAGACTATTTGCGTGAATTGTCTAGATGCGAATTTGTGGAAGGATCAGCCGCGTGATTTCATTGCGCGATTCCTCATCGCCCAGTAGAATTGAGTTATGCGCAGTCATACTGAGTTGCGAATGAGCAGTGTGAATCGCGTACGGAATGCCGGTAACCCAGCGGTATTCCACCGGTAGATTGCAGGGTTAAGTTAACATTTTCCGAAAACTCCCCAAGCACATCTTCCCAAGATATACAGTGGCGTTTCTCGACGCTGTATACGTCAAGGCTGGGCGCGTAGCTCAATTGGCAGAGCAACTGACTCTTAATCAGTAGGTTGAAGGTTCGATTCCTTCCGCGCTCACCATCTTTATCCTCTCAATAATTAAGCAGTTTGGGCCCGTGTGAGTGCTGTTCGTTCAATTCTCGCCTGATCCGATTGTGCTAGTTTTGTGCTAGAAGTGACTATCGCCAGGAATCTTTGTGCTTTCATGCGGTCCATAGCACGGGTAATCAGCTCCGGATATCTGGTTGAGGTCGTCGTGCTGCATTCCATATCGCACTTTGCGAAATAATCGCGCTACTCTGAGCCGCTGATCCACCATGGAAACCCCAATCGTTTACTTCGCAACACACACCTAAGATGCCGCTGGCATCGCCCGGACTCCCCGGCGTGGCAAGCGACTGTTGGAGACGGAGTTTATGCGAATCCTGCTTTACAGCCCTGACAATGGGGTCACCCGCAACTTTATGCCTCACCTCTGGATGTTCTTGCTCCAGGCGCTCACTCCTCCCGGACATGAAGTTCTGCTGATCGACGGCAATGCCCAGCCGATGGACGAAGCTCAACTTGCGCAATTCGTCCGCGACCAGAAGATTGGGTTGGTCGGTATCGGCGCCATGACGAGGATGGTCGCCAAAGCATATCGCATGGCTGACGCCATCCGAGCCACTGGAGTTCCGGTGGTCATGGGAGGGCCGCACGTGACCGAAGAATCAGACGAAGCTCTCGGCCGCGACGGTGGCCCACGTCATGCCGACGCCGTCGCCTTGGGAGAAGCCGATGAGACCTGGCCCCGGATCGTGGAGGATGCCGTTCGCGGCGAGCTGAAAGAAATCTATGCACCGGTTGATAGCACGGGCAAAGAGCGCAAGCCTTCGCTGAATGCCTATCCCACAATCCCATGGGACAAGATTGATCTCCGCCAGTTCAATCTGGTTCCCGGACTGATGCACCCATTCCTTAAGAATTTGCGCGAAGGCTGGGGAACCTTTCGCATCGTACCGGTTGAGTCGGGACGAGGCTGCCCTTACGGCTGCGAGTTCTGCACGGTCACCGGATTTTTCGGAGACTCCATTCGCTTCCGCACGAATGAAAGTGTTGTTAATGAATTGCTGCTGCTTAAGGCCCGCGCCCGCAAAGAGCAAGGTCAGATCGCAGTTTTCTTTATCGACGACAACTTTGCGATTAATGTAAAACGCACGAAGTCACTGCTGCGTGACATCATCGCGGCCAAAGCCCAGGTCTTTTGGGTAGCGCAGATCAGCGCCAATCTGCTGCGCGACGAAGAACTGGTTGATCTGATCGCGGCCTCTGGAGGCAAGTGGATTTTCATCGGCATGGAGTCTATTGATCCGGCAAATCTAAAAGACGTGAATAAGGGATTCAACAAGCCCAGCGAGTATGCCGCTGTGCTTGATCGACTGGCAAAAAGAAATATCTATGCCATCACGTCGTTCATCTTTGGCATGGACAATGACACTCCCGGAGTCGCGGAACGCACCTTACAGCAGGTCCGCACATGGCCTCCAGGCCTGCCCATCTTCGGACTGCTCACGCCATTGCCCGCAACGCCGTTATACAAGCGACTTGAAGCCTCTGGCCGTCTCACACGCCCCCGGCACTGGCTGGAGTTCGCTCCGTTCACCATGGCGCACACTCCGCTGAAGATGACGATCGAAGAGGCGCACGCGGAAGTGAACTACGGCTGGGCTCATTCCTACAGCCCGGAAGCTTTGGCCCAGGCAGTTGCGGCACTGGACGACGAGCACGTGGGTGATCGCGTCAACATCTTCCTGGCGCGCCTTTGTTTTCGCGGAATCTATTTCCCGATGCTGACGAAATGGTCGTGGCTGTGGGTTCTGGTCGAGAATCGGCGAACGATTCTGCGACTGTTGAAAGAGGCAGTGTTCCGATGGAAGATTCGCCCACGAAATCCTGTCCCAGAGGATGCGTTGATCGCAACGCCTAATCTCAGCGGAGAAGGCAACAGGTAGAAGGTAGTATGGACGAAGTGTGGTTCTAGTATTTTTGCCAGTTCCTCTGTTCATGAATGTCCGCGATAGTAGCCGACAGAAGACCAAAACCCCACGAGATGAACACCCTCCGAGTCCCTCCTTCCATCTCGTGGGTTTTTTGAAGAAAACAGAAACGCCCAAACGGATCGGCCCTCCAGCCCGATGGTGTATCCCCAGCAGCGTGCGCCTTGCATGGCGCGGGTACGGCCATTACCACCCGCCGTACCCGCGCCTTTTTTACGATTCTGGAACAGAAATCAATCCTCTTCGGTGCTATCAATGATCGGCCTCATAATCTTCCAGTAACACCACTGCCCAAGGCGCTGGTACCATTGAAGAACGGTACCACCGGGTCGCGATTGCCTTCGCCAATCATTGATCGAGGTTGCATACGTGCGCCAGGCGAATGAGGGGCAGCATACGAAGATGGGAATGGTCTACCAGTACCTCACTGGTCCACGCTTCCGCGCCCACATTGAAGCCATCTTCGAAGAGTTCACCGAGATGGAAGACGACTTCAACAAGGAACGGATTACTGTTCCTAAAACTAGGAACCTGGTCCCCGTGCGGGAAGAGGGAATTGCGTTCTAGAACAAACCACTACGTCGTAACCCGACCCTACCCTCCGGCACCTAAGGTGGGAAGCCAACAACTCCGGTAGCACTCCCGGCGGAAACGACCAGGTCGGTTCGCTTAGGGCCAAGCTGGATGAAATGAGAATCCGCGACTGGTTCGCCATCCCAGAATGATGGGCAGCTGGCGCTTCTCGCGGAGAAGCTCGATGAATCGTCTATCAGTGGTAGAAGGTTCCTGGTCAAGCACGATCATCCACGTATCAGAAGAGACGCGTTTCGGATAGTGGTTGTACTCAAGAACTTGGCCGAGCGCTTCGCGTATTGATCTGGTTGTACCAGCACCAAAACAAACCTTCAGTTCGGCTAACAGAGTCCGTCCTTTAACTCTAAAGCGGATATCTATCTGTTCGCGGTCTTGTGCGGCCTCGATACCATGTTGTTCCTTCAACCAATAACAGAATGCATTCGAAAGCAGGTTGTGTCTGCGCAGAATGGTCTTCATGATTGCCGGAGTTTCACGGAAGCAGGCCTCTTCAATCAGAGGCTCTGTCCGGCGTCCCTCTTGGTCAGACAACTGTAAGCTTGCCCCTATATTCCCGACCGCATCTTCGATCCGGGTTGCTTCCTCGGACGACAGGTCCTTCACCGTGTATTGCTCGCTCCCCAGAAGCATACTTATCTCTGTAAAATCGCCGGACCAATCCACGCGCACTTGATGTGCCCAAGGTGTTCCATTCGGCTCAACAATTCGAAATCGCGAGTCAAATTGATAGGCGCTTTTGCCAGCCGGCCCCTTAACAACCCCTCTGTCAATGATTTTGGGCCCTTGCTTCACGTAAATCACATCTCCGGCCTGCATCTCGTAAGCTAAGCGCCGACGGCTTACTTTTTGGGATGGTGCTAATTGCTTCCATAATTCCGTGGCTCAAATTGAGGGTGCAGTGAAAGATCGGTTCGAGCCAGCGGATCATAAGTGATCGCAGCCACTCCGAGCCGGAGGCAATCCGGCCACATTTCGTACCCTTGATTGCCAACGCGAAAAGACATTCTCCAAAGTTTCAAGCGCTTCTCCGAGCTTTAAGCGGAACGTCTTTCCACTGTCCGATTCGGTGATGCAGACTTGGTTACCCATATATTTATTGCCTTTTTAACATCGTGCTAAAAGAGCGAAATTGATCTCAGAGTCGTCAGTATCTTCCCTCGAAATAACATACCTACAAGCGAGTGAGACACACCTCGCCCGTGACTTCGCCGTTGCGAAATGGATTTGGGAACAGGAGAAAGTATCTAAACCCCTGAGCCGTACTCACGGTCGGTTGATTAGAACCACTACTTCGGATGGAGCGATATCACGAAGAGAAACGTACGCGGCTCCATTGCGGACCGACACCGGTAACTTCGATCCGACCGGGTGCGAACCAGTGTACGCGCCACTTAAACCGGCCTGCGCTGAATTCGCGACGACCTCGAAGAACGGCGGCGCCCCGGCCCAAGGATTGCCAGGAGCTGTGGGCGAGTTGAGAGCGCTATCTACCACCACGTCGCCACCGCGCGACTGTGTCCCGTGTCCATTCACAACACACAGCGTTTCCTCATCGTCGAGAATGCGCGACCAGGCGATCAGATCACCTGCCGCCGGAAGCGAGAAATCCGCCCCGAAGTTACTGAGTGGCCGCTGATATTGCCGTCCGTAGCGAAGCGACGGATAACGGCGGCGCACTGCCGCAAGAGCGGCGATGCGCACATAGGCTGTAGCCGTGGAGTTGAAGCAGTGTGCCCCGCTTGTACCAAAAGGACCGAAGCCCGGCATGGCAGGATCGAAAGCAGCTGCTCCAGCTGCCAAACCGGAGAGGCCGGAGAGTCGCGGGTGCTCGGGACCAAACATCGCCTCGCGCAAATAGGCATCGTTACCGCCATAGTTGGTGAGGTATTGACGTTGATTGGGCTCTGGACCAGCGAATGCTTGCTCGGTTCCGTAGTAGATGCAAGGAATTCCTAATCCGAAAAGCTGCAGAGCCACGCCTGCGACCACTTGATGATCGCTGGATGCATCCGCGGAAAACCGGATTTTAGAACCGGAGACGCAATCGTGATCATCGAGAATGGTTACACGGTGTTTGCCGCTGTTGCGGTGCGAACCGAGATCATCGTCCCAAATGGCCGTCATACTGAAATAGGCGGCAGGCGGTGTGAGGCCTTTTGCAACGGAGACGAGAGTCGGCCGAATCTCACCAATGTCCAGTGTGGCATTTAGATTGGTCCCGAGAATTTGGAGATAGAGGTCGGCGTCGTAGTCGGAGCCTGCTACTTCCCCCACGAGAAAGAAGTCGAGCTTACCCAAACCAGCAGCGAACTCCTTGATGCTGCCGCACAGATTGCGCCCGGTTTCCTCGTCGATGTGCTTTAGCGTATCAATACGGAAACCGTCGCAGTCGGTGAGGGCAATCCAGTATTTGTAGCAGCGTGCGATGTCGTCGAGTACGCCGGGTTGGTCGTAGTTGATGTCACGATCACCGTCGAAGTCAGTACGTCGGAACTCAGCGTGCGGATCGTTGATTTCACCGGCGCCCAGGTCACCTTCCCCGGCGCGAGTGTAGTAGTTGTCCGGCCACAGTTCGTTGGGCCACACACCGTCGTCGGGACCGAGGATCTGTGTCGTGGTGTCACCTTGCCGGTCAAGCCATGGCCCTTTGGGATAGAAAGAGGGCCATGGCAGATATGGTGGTTGATCCGGTGGATTGGTAGCGTAAAGCCAATTCTCCGCACTATGGTTGAAGACTACATCGAGCAAGATACGAAGGTTCTTCCCGTGAGCGGCAGCGACTAAATCGACGAGATCTTGGCGCGTACCCAGACGGGGATCAACGTCGAGAAAATCTTGTATCGCATAACCGTGATAGCTGTCCCAGTGAGTACGCTGCTTAAATATCGGACCGATCCAGAGAGCAGTGGCACCAAGCGAGGCGATATAGTCAAGCTTCGACACTATCCCTTTTATCGTGCCGCCCTGATACCGTCCACCTCCAGAAGCGGACCACTGATCCCATCGGAATCCAACTGGACGAAAAGCCATCCGATTGGTCGGATCGAGCAAAGGCCGTCCCGCCTCCTGCCCGTCGCTAAAGCGGTCCGGCAATAGGAAGTAAATGATCTCGTCCCGCCAGTCAGCCGGAGAGGGATAGAAGCTCTCCCGACGGGGCAGATTAACAGCGCGGACACTGTCTGGTCGGATGACTGATAGCGACCGTTGGGAGAAGGTCACTGGGCACCTCCACAGAAAACGAGTTCGAATTTCGCGGGCGAACCACTGACATGCCGGAATAAGGGATCACAAGCTAGCTGGAGTGTACGACGGAATGTGAGCGTTACATCAACAGTCTACTTATAGTTCCAGATTCCGGAATCACGGAGGGGCTGGTTCATCTAGGCATTACTCGTCAGACGCAGCAATAATTTTGAATTCTAACTACTCGGTTGAACCGTCAGAGCAAATCCAAAGTCGACTGACTGCTGCTCAGTCAGACTCCTACCTTATTATTAGCATTCAAGCCAGGGAAGTGTGCCAACCGTGTGCCTCACGCGTATGGTGAGCGATTTGGTAATCAGCTTCATTGTCTAACAAACTCCTCTCAGCAGCATACAAGCCGTTGCCGAGAGTGTCCGCAGTGTCAAGTCACTCTCGTGCCGATGAATCCTGAATCATGGCTGCCTGGCGGGAGCAAAACTCTTGACGATGCCTACCTCTGAACCGAAAGTGCCTCCCGAGCCAGTCGTGGGTAAACTGGCAGCCCGGTCCGCATCTTCGGTCAACCGGACCGCCTCCTTCATCTGTTGCAGTGAGACGAGCATGGAGTTCCTTGAGACGCGGCGCACGATAGGATTGACCACCCAGCGTACCGCAAAGGGAATGTCGCGACTCAAGGCAATCGCCTCGACTTCCACATAGGTTCCGCCGTCTCTTTGCTCAAATTTGGCGACGCTGTAGAGGCGCCAGACATAGCCGCTGCCTTGATCCGGCGGAAGCTCTTGCTCGTCTGGGTGCCCGTAGTGCCGGATCTCTTGCACCCGCGTGGTGTGCGTGGTGCTGTACCATCGCCGGTCGTCGATTTTGAAATAGCAGGTCTCGTATTCCATGTCCATGGCCGTCTCCGCTACGACCTCTTTGTTCACCACCCGCATGGAATACTTTTCACAGGGCCCGTACCTGCTGAGCAACTTGGAATCAACAACCGTTGGCTTGTAATACTCCTCGTAGTTGCCGTAATCACGCGCGGCGGACAAAACGTCTTTGATACTGGCGTTCGGAAGAAAGGCCGCGCCCACCCAATCGTGGATCAACCCTGAGGCCACCGGTTTTGGATTTTCTTTCCCGACGGACGAGACCAGAATCTCACCATCACGGACACGCTGAAGGCGCTCCGGCTTCTGGTCGACCCAGAGAAAAGGTGTTTGGGAGGCCATCTGTGGACGGGCAGCATCGAGGTACGCGTTCCAATAAACCACAGTGTCTTGCCTCAACTCAGCTCCATGAGAGAGCGAGGGCGCGACGAGACAGACCAAATATAGGAGCATCACAATAACGGCTCGGAGTGTTCGGAAACTGTGACGACTGCCAAAGCTTGTCTGTCTTGCTGAGGTCCCTTTCATGTGGACGGCCACCTCTTCTTCTTGCGCAAGCGAGGGATGCAAACGACAGAATCCAACTTGCGGACTACTAGATCTGAGGAGCAAGCCAGATGCCAAGGCGCGCTCAATATAAGTGGCTGGACAATCAGCACATTGACTAACTGAGGCTGGACTGTCTGCCGACCCTTCATTGGCAGTGATAGCTTTCTGCCCTCATTTGGGCAACTTTTCGGGAATTCCACCTTTCTCCTGACACGCAGCCAATCGCTTTATGACGAAAATCGCAGGGAGAACGGGAGGCTACCGAAGTACTTTTCGCCTCTCCCGCAGAATGAGCAAACGTGAAGGATCTCCGTCGGGTTCCTCCCGTGGTTCGCTCATCACTCCATGATCAACGACTGTGACGCTCCAGTTGTGACCATGGCTGATGAAGCAGTGCACCGGTGAGAGTGAACCTTGCTTCACACGAGCAGAGGATCAGGATAATTGGACGTGTTGCGGCGTTAGCTGTTGTTCGCTACATGACTGCCAAATGCGATGCTCTCAGCAAGAGTGCGCACTCCAACAAATGACGTACGCTTACAAACCGTTCCACAAGAGCGGTTCGGGCTATCGCTGCCCACAGTAAGGCATTATGGCAGAGAGGAATCGCCCACATATGGGCAGCCAAAAATCCAGCACCCGCTAGCTGCTCAATTGCAATGACTTGCAGGAGATTCAAATGGCAGGGAATCTGCACTCTATAGGTGACCAGGTGCGACATCATTTGGGGCAACTTCGCTGGTGTTATCAGAAAAACTCTTGACTTGCGCGATCGCGCCTCGCTGCAAAGGAACCGATTCTGATGAAGACTACCAATACGGAGAACATCCGTTCGCCCGAGATCAATATTGTTAGGAGCGAAGATGTCGCCCTGGTGTGCTTGTCGGATCGTATCGATATTGACTCTTCCCCGGCTCTTCGCGATCGACTTTTGGCGCTGTTGCAGAGTGCGGGTCCAAAGATAGTGAGTATCGATCTATCCGCTGTCACCCATCTAGATAGTTCCGGGGTTGCCACACTGATCGAAGCACTCAAGATTGCACGAGGACATAAGGCTGAGCTGAGGCTGCAGGGCCTGCAAGGTCGTTTGCTTCACTTCTTCGAATCCACGGGAATTCTATCCCTCTTCGATCACGACGTCAGAAGGACGAGTCGATCTGGGTCTAAGGAGGTTTGATGTCGAATGTTTTTGAAATTGCCGGCAGAGAGACTCTCATTCAGCTCGACTACGTTGGCAGCTTGAACATTCAATTGTGGGCGACGTTACGAGCGATGCCCTCGGCTTTGCCCTTGATTGGAAACCGACATCGGTGGCGAGCGGCCGTTCAGCAAATGCTAGAGATCGGGGTGGATGCACTGCCGATGGTCGCCCTGCTGGCGATGTGCAGCGGATTCATACTTGCGATGCAAGGGGCATCCGAGCTGCGGCGGTTTGGGGCTGTGCAGTTCGTAACCGATTTGGTTGCGATCGGTTTTGCGCGTGAACTTGGTCCACTGATAACTGCGATTGCGGTCAGCGGGCGATCGGGCTCTGCGTTTGCGGCCGAGATTGGCACGATGAAGGTGACGGAAGAGATAGACGCTCTTAAGGTCATGGCGTTCGACCCGGTCGAGTTTGTAATTGCCCCAAAATTTCTTGCGGCTCTAGTGGCCGTTCCTTGTCTCAGCATCGTGTCGAATCTGTTTGGCATTCTTGCAGGAGGGCTGTTCATGTTCTTCAGCACACGCCTTAGCCTCCTGCTCTACTTCAAATTCGTGCTGACCTCCATCACGTTACGAGACGTGGTCGCCGGACTCATCAAGAGCTTAGCCTTTGCCACGATTGTCGCTCACGTGGGCTGCCTGGAAGGATTTCGCGTGCGTGGCGGACCTGAAGCGGTGGGTCGCTCTACAACCATTGCAGTCGTGCGATCAACATTCCTGGTCATTGTGGCTGATGCGGTCTTCACTGCAATTTTTTACTTCGCAGGAAGGGTTTAATGGCAATCATCTCTATTCGCGATCTGGTCGTGGAATACGATCACCGGCGGATACTCGATGGTCTGGAACTTGATATCAATCCAGGCGAAATCATGGTCTTGCTGGGAGGGAGCGGTTCAGGGAAGAGCACACTATTGCGACAGATACTTGGGCTTGAGCGTCCTCGGTCGGGCAGTATCTTGATCAAAGGTATAGATATCACCAGTTGCTCACAGGCCGATTTAAAGAAAGTTTACCGATCTATCGGCGTGGCCTTTCAAAGCGCTGCTTTGTTCAACTCACTATCGTTAAAAGAGAATGTTGCTCTCAACTTGCGAGAGCACACTGCACTCGCTCCTACGATCATTGACCTGATCGTCTGGATAAAGTTGGCGGTGGTGGGACTGGCCGCGTTTGGTGACCTGCACCCACAAGAACTCTCCGGCGGCATGAAGAAGCGTGCGGCCGTTGCGCGGGCTCTTGCACGGGATCCCGAGATTCTGGTGCTGGACGAGCCATCCGCTGGGCTCGACCCTATTGTTGCGGCGGAACTGGACGAGCTCATCCTTTTTCTCAGGGACACTTTTCAGATAACCGCGCTTGTGGTTACTCATGAACTACGCAGCGCGTTCCGAATCGCCGACCGAATCGCAATGCTATCCGATGGAAGGTTACTGGCGGTCGGCACCAAAGACGAGATAAGAGCAAGCCAACATCCACGCGTGAAACAGTTCCTTAACGGCATACCGGACAATCCGGTACAAGCGCCGGCAATCACTGATTACCTCGAACGATATGTGGAGAGTGAAGAGGCCAATTCATGAGTACAGAAGCAAAAGTCGGAGCTTTCGTCCTTGGCTGTTTCGCGGTACTCACCTTTACGGTGATCTATCTGCTGAACGCGCAATTCGGTGGCGAAACGGTACGCTATCGCACGTATCTTCGGTACGCAGGCGGGCTTGAGCCCGGGGCTTCGGTCTTGTATGGAGGCATCGACGCGGGGAAAGTTACGGCCGTGCGACCCTGGGCGGACGATCCAACACGCATCGAGATTCTCGTAGAAGTTAAGAAAGGTACTCCGCTCAATGAGAAGTCAGTGGGCAAGCTAGGCTTCGTCAGTGTGATGAACAGCGCTGTTTTATCGATTACAACAGGCACCAATGATGCTAAGCGACTGCCGCCAGGCTCAGTTATACCGTCACAAGAGGCCGCCAGCCTGGATGAGATCGCCGGAAAGCTGGCAAATGTCGCCGACAGCGCGAATAAGCTGATGGCGCAGGCGCAGGGAGAACTTAATGGTGTCACCGGGAATGTAAACCACCTACTCGCCAACTTGGACACCATGACTGGGCCGCGGAACCAGAAAAAGGTTCAAGCCATTCTCGACAACGTTGACGGATTAATCGCGGAGGAGCGTCCGAAACTCGATCGCCTTACAGACCAACTGGCAACAGTCAGCCAGCATGCCGACAACACCATTCAGAATGTGAATGGCACAGTGACCGACTTGCGCGATCCGATGCGAAAAGACGTGGTGGAATTGCAGACCACGTTAGAGCAAGCCAGAGATTTGTTGCAGTCTATGCAAACCCTGGTGCGAGCGAACGACTACAAGATCGACGACACCGTAGACAATTTGCGTGAGGCGACCGACAACCTCAACCAGTTAACGAATTCGCTGAAACAGCGTCCCTGGGGCTTGATCCGCATTAAACAACCTGCGGAAAGACAAGTTCCGAAATGAGGGGTTCGTCACGAGAGGAAAATCGAGATGAAAGAGATTCTAAAATCCATCGTACTGATGTTGGCAATCTTTACTGCAATGACTGGCTGTGCTGGCAAGGTAAGATATCCCAGCTACTACACGCTCAACCTTCCGCCCGTGCCGGATCCGCCCGCGAAGGAGAGTCTCCATACTTCGGTCGCGGTACGAGAGTTTCAATCGCCGAGCTATCTGCGGCAGGGGCCCATCGTTTACCGAGCCACTCCAGAGCAGATCGGCTTTTACGAGTATCACCGCTGGGCGGAAGATCCGCGAATAATTGTGACAAGCACGATCATTGATCATCTGAGGGCTAGCGGTCACTACTCCGCGGTGTCGTCCTACAACGGGCATGATACGGACTATATCTTCAGCGGGAAATTGGAGAAGCTGGAAGAAGTGGACTACGAAGGCGGAGTCAAGGTCGAGGTTGCAATGTCTGCACAGATCACCAGAGTTGCGACGCGTGCCACCGTCTGGAGCAACGCGGTTTCCGAAACTGGAACTGTCTCTCGACGATCTGTGCCCGGGGTTGTATCTGAAATGAATCGGACTATGGAGGATGCTATCAATAGGTTGCTGTCGACGGTTCCAGCTCCGCTGGCGAGTAACAAAGATTAGTAGCGGTTTCCTCCAAAAACCGCACTGATCAGGCACATAGCCCAGGAGGCAAGAATAGATCGGATGCAGTATTACTGCTAACTACGAGAGCCAGGTAAACTGGCGGCTTGGCGCGATTCCATTTGATTCAGCAGGCGGTCAAAAGCATCCGGTTCTAACAGTTCAAGAGACGTTACAACGACATCAGCGTGAAGATTCTTAGCGTTGTGTCCAACTGCTATGCTCCGCATGCCGGCGCGCCGGGCTCCTTCGATTCCGGCGGCGGCGTCCTCCACCACAATGCACCGCTCCGCCGGAACACCAAGCAGGGTAGCGGCCAGCAGGTACACTTCAGGATCAGGTTTGCCCCGGTGCACATCTTCAGCGGACACAATGCCCTGAAACATGTCTTGCGCTGATAGGGTCTCGAGCACCACCTCGATGTTGGAGCGGGGCGCGGCTGAGGCGATTGCTTGGAGCCATCCATGCTGGTGGAGTCTGTGCAACCACGTTGCGACCCCGGGTTCCGGTGCAATACCGTCGCGGCGCAGCAATTGACGATATAGTTGTTCCTTGGCTTGCGCGATTCGTTCAATTCGTTCGGGAGTTGCCGCGGAGCCAAGCCACTTGGGGATAATCGAATCGTTGCGCTGGCCGAAGGTTGAAAGAAACTGCTCGCGTGTTACGGAGACACCTTCATTTACCATTGTCGAGCGCCAGGCAATCCAGTGGAGTTCCTCTGAATTGACTAGCGTCCCATCCATGTCCCACAGAACAGCCTTAGACCCATTCATTCGCAAAGCTCCTTTTCCAGGGTAGCGGCTACCCGATCTCTACGGCAACTTGAGAGAGTGCAAACTCCTCGAGACGGCGGGCATCGCTGTTGAATTTTCTGATTCCCTCAGCCAGCTTCTCAGTCGCCATTGCATCCTCGTTGTGCATCCAGCGAAAGCTTTTCTCGGTGAGGTGCATTCGCTCGTGCTGGCTCGCCTGTGCTCTTGCAGGATCCAAGTAGCGATCAAGAATGCCCGCAGAGTGTTCCAATTCATCAAGGAGATCGGGGCTGATGGTGAGCAGATCACATCCGGCGAGGCGCACAATCTGATTTATGTTTCGGAAACTGGCTCCCATAACCTGCGTCTTGTAGTCATATTTCTTGTAGTAGTTATAAATCCGAGTGACCGAGGAAACCCCGGGATCTTTTTCTGGGTCGATCTCTCTTCCGCCTGCTTCCTTTTTGTACCAATCGTAGATTCGACCAACAAAAGGCGAGATCAGCGTCACTCCTGCCTCCGCGCACGCAATGGCCTGCGCGAAGCTGAAGAGAAGCGTCAGGTTGCAGTGCATGCCTTCTTCCTCAAGCATTGCCGCAGCCTGGATTCCTTCCCAGGTGCTAGCAATCTTTATCAGAACGCGTTCGCGCGAGACCCCCTTGCGTTGGTACAGGCCGATTAGCTTTCTCGCCTTGGCGACAGTTCCCGTGAAATCAAAGCTCAGCTTCGGCGCAACTTCGGTGGAGACGCGACCGGGCACAACTTTCAGGATCTCACACCCGAAGAGCACGGACAGTTGATCGATAAACTCTTCAGCCATTCGTTCCTGATTGCCGCCGCTTTTATCGGCAAGCTCGAGGGCCTCATTTAGCAAATGCTCGTACTCAGGCATTTGTGCTGCATGAAAGAGGAGCGAAGGATTGGTGGTTGCGTCCTGCGGACAGTGACGAGCGATGGCCTGAATGTCGCCGGTATCTGCAACGACGATGGTGTACTTCTTAAGAGAGTCGAGTAATGTCATATTTTTTCCTGGTTACCTTGAAGCAACCTACTTACAGTGCACTAGTGGCGCTTTGCTCCAATTCAAGCACCTTGGCAAGGCGCCGCCGATGTCTTTCGGCTCCACTGAAGTTTGCATGGAGAAAGTGTGCGGTACAGAGCCAGGCGATAGCGAGGCTCATGACTCGGCCGCCAAAACAGATGATGTTCATGTCATCATCTTCAACGCCCTGTCTGGCCGAATAGTCGTCCCGGCAGATAGCCGCTCTAGCCCCGGGTACTTTGTTTGCGGCAACGGATGCGCCTACACCGCTGCCACACAAGAGAACTCCACGATCGACAACTCCGCTCGCAACCGCGCGAGCCAGTGGAACCGCGAAATCCGGGTAGTCATCATTGCTGTCATAGGCGGTGTTTCCGAAGTCGATTACCTCGTAGTCCTCGTGGTGCAAGAGCTTTACGAGTTCCTGTTTCATTTCAAATCCGCCGTGATCAGCAGCTATACCTACTCTCAACTTCTGCCTCCATGTTTGGTTATTTGCTCCTTCGCCGCCGCGACAATAGCGTCAGCGCTAAATCCAAATCTCTTCATCAACCGCTTCAACGGTGCTGAAGCGCCAAAGGTTTCAATACAAACGTTGTGGCCCTCTGAGCCGGTGTATTTACACCAGCCGAAGTCGGATGCCATCTCGACCGAGACACGAGCCCTAACTTGCGGCGGCAACACTTTATTGGTAATTGTTGTCTTGCCGATCGAAGAGTTCCCATGAAGGCATGCTCACGACCCTCGCCTGTACTTCCATTTTGATCAATTGTTCGTAGGCATCCAGACATAGTGACACTTCGCTTCCGGTGCCGATTAGAATCACTTCTGGTGTGCCACTCGGAGCCTCAGCGAGAATGTACGCGCCGCGACTCACACCTTCAGCAGGGGCGTATTTAGTGCGATCGATAGTTGGGACAGCCTGGCGTGTGAGTATCAACACTGCGGGTTCATGGTGGAATTGCAGGATCACGCGCCATGCCTCTCTCACCTCGTTGCCATCTGCGGGACGAATCACAACCAGGCCCGGCATTGAACGCATATGCGCAAGGTGTTCAACGGGCTGGTGAGTTGGCCCATCCTCACCAACGCCGATCGAGTCATGCGTAAAGATGTGAATCACAGGCAATTCCATCAGCGCGCTCAAGCGCAGAGATCCCCGCATGTAGTCGACAAAGATGAAGAATCCTGAGCCGAAAGGGCGCACTTTCACCAAGCTCATCCCATTGAGGATGGCTCCCATGCAGTGCTCGCGAATCCCAAAATGCAGATTCCGTCCTGCATAATTCTCGCCTGAAAAATCACCGGCACCCTCAAAGATCAATCGCGTCTTGGTTGACGGCGCGAGGTCAGCCGATCCGCCCATCAACCATGGAATGTTTTTTGCGACTGCATTCAGCACCTTCGCTGATGATTCGCGCGTTGCGAGCCCCGTCGCGTCTGGAGGAAATTCCGGAAGACCTCGGTCCCAACTCTCCGGGAGCTGTCGATGTTGCATGCGAAAAAGCTCGTCCGCGAGTTCAGGATATTGCTTTCGATACTCGGTGACTCGGGAAAACCATGCGTCACGCAACCGCTTACCACGGGCTCCGATGCCTTGCCGGAAGTGGTCGTACACGCCATCGGGAATGTAGAACTTCTCGTCCTCAGGCCAGCCGTAGCTGCGTTTCGTAAGCCGGACCTCATCTTCTCCCAAAGGCTCTCCATGAGCTCCACTTGTGTCTTGCTTGTGCGGTGCTCCATAGCCGATGTGGCTGTCGACAATAATCAACGTCGGTCGATCGTTGGTGTTCACGAAGGTTCGAAATGCTCGAGCCAACATCTCCAGATCATTGGCGTCCCCGACGCGTGTTACATTCCAGCCGTAGCCGATAAACCGGGTGGCCACATCTTCCGAGCAGGCCAGAGCAGTGTTTCCTTCGATGGTGATACGGTTGTTGTCGTAGATCCAGCACAGGTTCGACAGCTTCAGATGTCCTGCGAGTGAGGCAGCTTCGCTGGATATACCCTCCATCATGCATCCATCGCCGCAGAGCGCGTACACATTGAAATCGAAAAGGTCTTCAAATCCAGGCCGGTTGTAGCGCGCAGCGAGCCACTGCCGGGCGATGGCCATTCCGAGACTGGTTGCTACGCCTTGTCCTAGTGGGCCCGTAGTCGCTTCTACGCCTGATGTCCAACGATATTCGGGGTGTCCGGGACAGCGACTGTCCAATTGCCGAAAAGTTTTAATCGCGTCGAGCGGCACGGCGAGTTCTCCGAGAGTTTCGTAATCCTTGCTTACAGCTGTTACTTCAGTCAGATGAAGAAGGGAGTAGAGCAGCATGCTGGCATGGCCCATCGAGAGCACGAAGCGATCGCGGTTCGGCCATATGGGATCTCGCGGATCGAAACGAAGGAACTGTTGCCAAAGACAATAAGCCACCGGAGCCATTGCCATAGGAGTTCCAGGATGTCCTGAATTTGCAGCCTGCACTCCGTCCATGGAAAGTGTGCGGATAGTGTTGATGCAATTAACGTCCATGCTCCCCACGGCTGATGGTGCCGCAGCAGTCACACTCATGCAGAAATCCTTTCGTTAATCAGGCGGTTTCGGCAATAGGGTCGTATCTACGCAGAACGCCGTAAGTGATATCTTCCAGAGTACTCACCAAGCCAGTTCTAGGATGCTGGCGTCGCTCGACCAAGCTCTGTTCAACGTCCGCACCGCAGGCGATGATTACGCCCTCTCTGCATTCAATCGCATAAAAACCGTGAGTTGGTGTGGCAGAGCTGTCAGTGCTTTTCATATCGCGTCCTATTCCAGTCTGCTTTCATTCAGACTCACTATCAGCAAAGGCACTTGGCATACCACACGGATACCTTTGAAAGCATGGGGATACGATGAGTGCTGGCGACCAGTGCCCGGCTCAGAGCACTTCAGTTGCCCGAATCCGGGCATGTTTCAGATTGGCTGGCAATAACGACGCACTGCAGAGACTTAAATCAAATGAAGACACGCAGTGCCGAACCGATTCAAGCTTCCGAGGGGGACTTCAGTTGCTACTCTCGCCTGCGAGCAGTACCACTACTGATCGCCCGCTGGCGCGGTAGGTTCTGTCTTCAACCGGTGCCGCTTTGTTCCATTCGCAGATGTCGTGTGGCGAATCTAACGCGGTATCGATCCATCGACGCCAATTTGTCGCACCGTCATTCAGCAATGGAAGCTCGAATTCGAGAGTTTCCCAATATGCATTCAGGATGAAGAACAGTGACAGTCCTTCGCCCTTAAGGTCTGCGCGTAAGGCGATGCTGTGTGAGTCGGCTGACCAGTCCGGGTGGTTTTGTTTCACGCCATGCCAGGTGTGATTCGACTCCCGAAGGACTTGACTTAGGCTGACGCGGCGGAACTCATGCTGCAGATCCCGCATCACGCGACGTTCGATGAGCAATTTCACGAATCGTAGGAGGTCTGCGTGTTTAGATACGAGATTCCAGTCGAACCAACTGGTCTCGTTGTCGTGGCAATAGGCGTTGTTGTTGCCTCGCTGAGTTCTCCGCACCTCATCGCCCATCACAAACATTGGGACACCCGCAGAAAGCACGGTAGCGGTTAAAAGATTTTTCACCTGGCGATTGCGCAGCCGCTCGATTATGGGATCGTCGGTCGGACCTTCCATGCCGCAATTCCAGCTTCGGTTATCGTCGCGGCCGTCACGGTTTTCTTCGCCGTTCTCTTCGTTGTGCTTGCGATCGTAGGTGACGACGTCGTTCAGCGTAAATCCATCGTGGCACGAAACAAAATTAATGGTTTCCTCGGCTTCGCGCTCTCTCTGAGCGTAAATGCTTGGGCTGCCGATTAGCCGGTCGGCCATCCGCACCACCGAATCATTCGACCCACGGAAGAAGTCGCGAACATCATCGCGGAATTTATCGTTCCACTCCTTCCAGCTGTCGCCCACGAAGTTGCCCACCTGGTAAAGCCCCACGGCGTCCCAGGCTTCCGCGATCATCTTGGTGCCGGCCAATGCCGGATCGGATTCGATGTCCCACAACACGGGAGGATTCGACATCACAGCGCCGGACGAATCCCGGGAAAGTATGGATGCGAGGTCGAAACGGAAGCCATCCACATGCATTTCGTTCACCCAGTAGCGCAGGCTGTCTACAATCATGCGCCGCACTACTGGATGGTTTGCGTTGAGGGTGTTTCCGGTACCGGTAAAGTTCGCATATCGTGAGCGGTCGTCGCAAAGGAGGTAGTAAGTGGGATTGTCCATGCCGCGGAAGCACAGCGTTGGCCCATCGTGTTCACCTTCCGCCGTGTGATTGAAGACAACATCGAGAATAACTTCGATACCGGCTCGGTGCAGGGCCTTCACCATGTCCCGAAATTCATCGACCGCTGCAAGTGGTCCCTTACGCGAACTGTAAGCCTGGTGCGGGGCAAAGAATGAAACCGGCGAGTAGCCCCAATAGTTCTTTTTACCTCGCGGTGCGTCTTGAGCGTCGAACTGAAACACTGGAAGGAGTTCGACCGCCGTGATACCGAGTTGCCGAAGGTAGGGGATCTTCTCGATGAGGCCGGCGTAGGTGCCCCGCTTCGATTCAGCAAGGCCTGCGCTGGGATGCGCCGTGAAGCCGCGCACATGCATTTCGTAGATGATGGTTCGCGACCAAGCCCGTTTGAGCGGGACGTCGTTTTCCCAGTCATACGCACGGGGATCCGTGACCAGACTCTTCATGGCCATTGCGGTATTGTCCCCTTCCAGGCGAGCTGCTTCGCGTCCATATGTTTTCGGAATGACAACTCCACGGCCATAGGGATCGAGCAGTACTTTGGAAGCATCGAACCTGAGGCCCCGATCAGGCGCGAATGCTCCATGGGCACGGAATCCATAGATCTGACCGACTTCAACGCCGGGTACAAATGCGTGCCAGTAGTGATAGCTGCGGTTGCATGATGGATCGACGGAGATAACGCGCGACGGGCGAGCGTCGTCCTCGCGGTCAAAGAAGAGCAGTTCGATCCTCTCCGCGCTTCGGGAGAAAACGCAGAAGTTCGCGCCGCTAGGCACAAGCGTCGCTCCAATTGGAAAACTGCGACCTGTCGCCGGAAGTGGAAGCCGGCTGTCGCTCAGCCCTTGCTTGGCACTGGACATGGTTGCACGTTCCAGATGTCGGCAGCGTATTCGGCTATGGTCCGGTCGCTGGAAAACTTTCCCGAGCCTGCTACGTTCAAAATCGCCATGCGTGCCCATTCTTCCGAATCGGCATACGATGCGCGTAGCCGCTCGTCCGCTTGCAGGTACGATTTAAGGTCCGCCAGGTGCATATAGTGATCGCCCTGGGTTAGCAACGCATCGAGTAACGGCGTGAACACGCCCGGCTCGTTGCGGCTGAAATAGTCAGAGAACATCAAGTCCAAAGCCGCGCGGGTTTCCGGGTCGTGTTCGTAGTGCCAATGCGGGTTGTACCACGACCGGCTGTTGGTCACCTGCTCGGCAGTCAGGCCGAAGAGGAAGAAGTTTTCCTCACCTGCCTCCCCGACCATCTCGATCGTCGCGCCGTCGCGCGTGCCAATGGTCAAGGCGCCGTTCATCATGAATTTCATGTTGCTGGTGCCGCTTGCTTCGTAGCCGGCTGTCGAAATCTGGTTGGAGACGTCGCTGGCAGGGATGAGGCGCTCTGCAAGCGAGACACAGTACTCGGGCAGAAAGACCACTTTGATCCGCCCGCGTACTGCGGGATCGCCGTCGAGCGTACCGGCCAGATTATTGATGAACTTGATGATCAGTTTGGCGAGCCGGTACGCAGGGGCAGCCTTGCCGGCAAAAAGAAATGTTCGGGGATGCATGTCGAGGCGGGGGTTATCGCGAAGCCGGTTGTAAAGCACAACGATCCTGAGAGCATTCAGCAGTTGGCGCTTGTACTCGTGGATGCGCTTAACCTGGCAATCGAAGATGGTATCGGGGTCAAGAATCAGTCCAGTCGATGATCGCAACCATTGGCAGAAGTGTCGCTTGGCGATTTGCTTGGTCTCGAGGAAGTCATGACGAAAGCCGCTGTCGGTGACGAACGCTTTTAGCTTGCTCAACTCGCTCAGGTCAGTGATCCAGGTATCGCCGATGGCATCAGTGATGAGTTCGGAAAGCTCAGGATTACAAAGTCGCAACCAGCGCCTGGGCGTGACTCCATTCGTCTTGTTATTGAAGCGTTCAGGAAAGATTTCTGCCAGGTCTGTTAGTGTCGTCTCGCGCAACAGGCTCGAGTGAATCGCGGCCACTCCGTTGGTACTGTGGGAACCTACCACGGCCAAATTGGCCATGCGAACCTTCTTCTCGAGACCTTCCTCGATAAGGCTTGCATGCTGAATGCGGGCTTCATCCCCGGGAAAATGGCGGCGGAGATCGACAAGAAAGCGGCGATTGATTTCACAGATGATTTCGAACTGCCGCGGCAGCAACTCTTTAAACCACTGCACCGGCCATTTTTCCAACGCTTCGGGCAGCAACGTATGATTTGTGTACGCCAGCGTCTTCTGAGTGATGCGCCAGGCGTCACCCCATTCAAGGTGCTCCTGGTCAACCAGGATTCGCATCAACTCTGGAACCGAGAGAGCCGGGTGCGTGTCGTTCATCTGAATCGCGACTTTTTCCGGAAACAACTGCCAGTCGGAGTTACTCAGTCGAAAGCGGCGGACCGCGTCGGCAAGGGAGCAGGCAACCAGAAAGTACTCCTGCAACAGGCGCAGTGCTTGTCCCATGATCCTGGAGTCATCGGGATAGAGGACCCGGGTCAGTGTTTCCGCTGAGAGAGTATGCGTAAATGCCTCTACGAAATCGCCGTGCGAGAACTCCTCGAAGTTGAAGTAGTCCGGTGCTACCGCAGCCCAAAGGCGGAGGGTGTTGATGGTGGATCCGCCGTAACCAACGACGGGACGATCGTATGGAATGCCGATCAGAGTCGAGGGGCGCCCGGGTATCGGACGCAGACTGCCTCCACTGAGCTCGAACGAACAACCTATACTGACTTCCACCTTCTCGTTGGGGCGAGCGACTTCCCACGGATCAGGAGAACGCAGCCAGTTGTCTGGCATTTCCTGTTGCCATCCATCCCGAATTGATTGCTTAAAGATGCCGTACTCATATCGCAATCCATAACCCATAGCCGGTAGCTCTAGAGTCGCGGCAGACTCCATGAAGCAAGCTGCCAAACGTCCAAGTCCACCATTGCCGAGACCCGCGTCGGGTTCCTGCTCCAATATCTCGATGAGATCGAGGTTCTTTTCCTTCATGAACTGGTCGGTTATCGGGGCAAGCAGAAGATTCGTAACGTTGTTTGCGAGTGAGCGGCCAATGAGGAACTCCATCGAGAGATAGTAGAGCCGCTTGGGGTTTTCCAGTTCGTACGTCTTCTCAGTCAGGAGCCAGCGCTGCGACAAAACATCTCGCACTGAACGTGCGAGTGCCTCAAAGCGATCGCGTGCCGTAGCCGTACGTAGATCGACGCAGCTGTCGAAGAGGAGGTGCCGTTCGTACAGTGCTTCGTCCGTTCCGGAGAACTGCACTGGACCACACCCGTACTGGGTGATGAGTTTCTCAGTACCTGCTGAGGTGTCTCGTTTTGCCGAAGCGGTAATGGCCATTTTGTGCGTCCTTCAAAGCGATTCTTGTAGTTGAAAATCGGGAACAGCGAGCAATACGATTGCTACTTCAGCTTGTCGTATGGCCATTTCCAGCCGGAAATCTCAGGGCTATCGATGCCGTGCTCATATGCATGGCGCCTGCATGCAATCTGGCGATCGCGAAATTCTTCCTTCGCGTGAGCGCCAATCCGCTGCAGCCTGGGGATGCGATCAATCGCGTCGATAGCTAGACTGAACCGGTCCGTCTGGTTGTTGATCGCCAGCTCCATCGGGGTATTGATGTTGCCCTTCTCTTTGTACCCGCGCACATGAAGATTCCGGTGGTTCGTGCGGCGGTAGGCGAGACGGTGAATCAACCAGGGATAGCCATGAAAGTTGAAGATGATCGGCTTGTCGGTCGTAAAGAGAGAATCGAAGTCCGCATCCGTCAGGCCATGCGGATGTTCTTTGCTGGGCTGCAGTTTGAACAAATCAACTACATTGACGAACCGAATCTTCAGGTCAGGGAATCGGTCCCTGAGCAGCGCTGTTGCCGCTAGCGCTTCTTGTGTGGGGATGTCACCCGCTGCCGCAAACACCACATCAGGTTCGTCACCATCATCGTTACTGGCCCAGTCCCAGATACCAATCCCTTTTGTGCAGTGCGTAATGGCGGCATCAATGTCCAGATACTGGAGATGGCGCTGCTTGTCCGAGACAATTACGTTGATGTAGTTTTCGGAGCGGAGGCAGTGATCTGCGACTGAGAGCAGACAATTCGCATCCGGCGGGAGATAGATGCGCGTAACCGCAGCACTTTTGTTCAGCACGACATCGAGGAAGCCAGGATCCTGGTGTGTGAATCCGTTGTGATCCTGACGCCACACGGTCGAAGTGATCAGCAGATTTAAGGACGCGATCTTGCGACGCCATGACAGTTGATTGCAGATGGACAACCACTTGGCATGCTGATTGAACATCGAGTCGATGACGTGAACGAACGCTTCATAAGATGAGAAAAAGCCGTTACGACCCGTAAGTAAATAGCCTTCGAGCATGCCCTCCATCGTGTGCTCGCTGAGCATTTCGATGACGCGGCCGTCGGGAGCAAGTTCTGTTCCGTCGCGGTCTTCAGGGAAACTCTCAGCGATCCAGAACTTCTTCGTGACTTCATAAAGGGCATCGAGCTTGTTGGAGGTATTTTCGTCGGGCGCGAATACACGAAAGCTGTCCATATTCGACTTCATGACGTCCCGCAGAAAACGCCCGAGCGGTGGCACGTTCTCGACTTCAACAAATCCGGGGCGATCGAGCTTGATGGCATGCTCGCGGAACTCAGGTAGCCGCAGTTTTTCCCGGCGCTCCCCGGTAACGTGGGGGCATGCGCTCATGCGACGTGGGCCTTTTGGGGTAATCTCGGCCAGTTCCGGGAGTAATTGTCCCCGCTTATCAAAAAGTTCTTCGGGCCTGAGTGATCGCATCCAGTTCTCGAGAAGCTGAAGATGCTGCGGGTTGGTCTTGACATCTGTGAGCGGAACTTGATGCGAACGCCAGAACGCTTCTATCCGATGTCCGTCAACTTCCGCCGGGGCACCCCATCCCTTTGGAGAACGCAAGACAACCATCGGCCAGCGCGGCCGCGTGGGAATGCCGCTGGTCCGGCACTCTTGCTGATGTGTTCTAATCTCGTCCACGCAACGATCGAGTGTGGCGGCCATTGCCTGGTGCATGCTGTCGTGGTCCGATCCTTCGACGAAGTGGGGATTCCAACCGTACCCGCGCAACAAGCTTTCCAGTTCTTCGTGAGTGATGCGCGCCAGCAAAGACGGATTGTTGATCTTGTACCCATTTAAGTGGAGGATGGGCAGTACCACGCCGTCGCGAATTGGGTTAAGGAACTTGCTGATATGCCATGAGGTCGCCAGCGGGCCAGTTTCAGCCTCACCGTCGCCGACCACAGCCGCAACGATGAGTTTGGGATTGTCGAATGCGGCTCCGCAGGCATGCGAGAGGACATATCCTAGTTCACCGCCTTCATGAATGGACCCTGGGGTCTCTGGTGTGCAGTGACTACCGATACCACCTGGGAACGAGAACTGTTTGAAGAATTCGCGCAGCCCTTTTTCGTCCTGGGTCTTATCCGGATAGATGTCGGTGTACGTGCCCTCAAGATAGATAGGACCCAAGACTCCTGGAGCGCCATGCCCCGGTCCTGCCAGAAAAATCATTTCCCGATCATGGTTCCGGATAAGACGACTTAGGTGCGTATAGATAAAGGCGAGTCCTGGGCTTGATCCCCAATGCCCGAGAAGTCGACTCTTTATGTGCTCTGGTTTCAAGGGTTCCCGTAGCAGGGGATTAGCCTGGAGGTAGATCATCCCCAAAGCCAGGTAATTACACGCACGCCAAAAAGCATCGATTCTTCTCAATGCATGGGTGCTAAGCGGCGCACCGGCAACAGTCGACCGAGCTAGGCCTTCGGCGCTCAATGGTTCCGCAACTTCTTCAGTGTTTGCAAGCAATGTCATGTCTCAATGTCCTTACTTCGTCACTTCGTGGTGGGTTGCTGGGAGCGGTGGTTCACGTGATGTGAGTGGGCAATTCGACTACCACACGTCAGCACCGCAAATGGATGAAATCGCACGGCACAGTTGCATGGGCCGCCTCAGCGCGGGCACTCAATGCCGGTATAAGGGCAACTACCAAATCCAAGGCGTGGGCGCCGGACATGTTTTCACGGTTCAAGGGCAGATTCATGCAACCTTCCTGTGGTAGCCAACGTGCTCGTTCCGAAGACGAAAGGATGTTGTCATGGCCCGCATAATTGAGTTTTACGTTCCCGCAAGATTTCAGAAGAAAGAACATTCAAGGCAAGGCGCACCGAAAGGGAAAGTGATCGAGTTCTGCTCTCTACGGAGCAACTCTGCGTAGTCTTTGGAACTCCGCACTGCCACAGCACTTTCGTCGTGAAAGAATGGTGTGTAACAAGCTGGTTTACGACGGATGCGGCACGCCCGAGATCAGCCGTACAGTGTCTCTGGCAATGAGCAGTTCCTCGTCGGTAGGAATGGCGTATGCAAGCAACGTCGAGTTATCAGTCGAGATCCTGCCTTCCCGACCCACTGTCTGCTGATTCTTGTCATCATCAAGGCCTAGTCCCGCCCACTGCATGCCCGCACAGATTAACGCGCGAAGTTCTGGCGAGTTTTCCCCAATGCCGCCAGTAAAAGCGATGGCGTCAGCTCCACCCATCACAGCCAAATATGCTCCGATATACTTCCGCACTCGATAGCAGAAGATATCTATGGCGAGGCGGACACGACGGTCCTCATGTTCTTTCAGTTCGGTTTGCAGTTCGCGCATGTCATTCGTGAGCCCAGAAATGCCGAGCAAGCCGGATTGCGCGTTTAACAACCTTTCCACCTCAAACGAAGACAACCCCTCTTTTCTAGCAATGATGCTGACGACGGCGGGATCGATATCGCCCGAGCGTGTTCCCATGACGAGACCTTCGAGCGGCGTCATCCCCATCGACGTGTCGAGGGAACATCCTCCCTTGATTGCAGCCGCTGAGCAGCCATTACCCAGATGGAGGGTGATGATGTTGGTTTGCGCGCGCGTCAATCCTCGCAGCGCGCGATAGCGAAAAGCGACATAGCGATGAGAGGTGCCGTGAAATCCGAATCGCCGGATATGATGGCGGCGATAAAGATGATAGGGAATGGCATAAAGGTATGCGTGCTCGGGTATCGAATGGTGAAACGAAGTATCGAATACCGCGACCTGGGGGACGTCACTGCCGAGCAGTTCGAGCGCTGCCCGGATACCCTTGATGTTGTTGGGATTGTGCAGCGGCGCCAGGTCAACACACTCCTCAATCCCTTTTAATACGCTGTCATCGATCAAAGCTGAACTGTTGAACAATTCGCCGCCGTGTACCACACGATGTCCCACCGCATTTATATCGCCCGTACTCTTGATCTCCGGGATGCCTGATCGGTCGGAAGCGATGTAGCGAATCAGGTATTCGAGCGCTGCTCTGACATCTTGCAACGGTTGCGTGAAGGTTTCACGTGGCTGGTCGCGGTACCTGATGCGAATGATCGCCTCTCCTCCAATGCCCTCCACTTCACCCCGACAGATGCGGTCATCTTTGTCCCGACTGATCCGTTCAAGGTCGGTACCAATCACCTGAAACTTAAGAGTCGAACTTCCCGAGTTCACGACAAGGACGTTCATTGTCTCTATTTAGCCTAAATCGCTCCCATCACCTAGTTGATCCGCCAGCGCATTTGAGGGCGTAGATTCCCGTGTTCATCGGCAGCTACGACCCATTTCATTGCAATAGTGTGAGTCAGCGTTGCGCAGCACATGGTTTTGTTCCTTCTTTAGAATTGCTTTTCGAAGTACGTAACAGCACGCAGAACGCCAAAGCACGAACCGGTTTAAGTCGCTTATCAGCAACGAGAAGAACATTCTTGCGTGCTCTCGTATCTGCCCGTATTCAGGCGATGACCAGCGAAACGCCCCTGTGACAGGAAGCTACTTGTAGAGCTGGTTGATACGCGGCATTAACATCCAGCGATCGGCTATGGGAGTTCAGCGAGATCTGCCGGAATGAAATCGATTGGCATCTCCCAGAATTGTTGCCCATGTCCAAACGTCTGGCTGGATACCAGTGATGAGTCTCCCGAAACGCGAGCTGTTTCGGAGGCTGAAACACGCAGGCGAACGATTCGAAGGACGCGAGTAAAACAAATGAGATCGGTCAGAATTGTTTTAACGGGCGGCGGTCCAGATCGCCCGCACATTCGGATCCAGACGTCTGACACGCAGTCTCATGTGCTGCTGGTGCGAAAAAGCGCCATGGGATCCCTTCCTCACTTCATCGCACGGACCCTGATCGGCTGTCAATCCGACGCTTGCCTAACACTAAAGAAACCCAAAAAAAGGAGCGGCGGTTGTCACCCCGCCGCATTGCGATTCGTGCTCCCGGAAACCGTTACCGGATTATGTATGTCAGGGCAGTTTACTGGCTGTCGCAGTGGTAGGCGCCGTGTTTTGTACTCCCTTGCTCACAAGGATTTTAATTTCCACGCGACGATTGTCGGAGCGTCCCTTCGAATTCTTATTCGATGCGGCCGGGTGAGTCTCGCCATAACCCGCGGGGGTGACGAACCGCCATGTCGGGACGTTGTTCTTTTCACGCAAATATTGACTGACAGCAGCTGCGCGACGATCGCTAAGACTCTGGTTGTAATGCTCTGATCCAGTACTGGACGCGTATCCTTCAATGGCGACCAAGTAGCCATTCACATTGGAGTTCTCGGCGATCAATTCATCGAGTGTTGCCTTGCCGGATTTGCTCAACCGAGCGCTACCGTTCGAGAAATGAACCTTGCTCGACGCCACAACGATGAAGTTGCCGATATCTGAAACACGCTGATTGAGCCCGCTTATACCGGCAGAGTTGGCGGTTGCCATCAGGGTCGCTGACTGGGCAGTGCTGACACCCTGGCTGGCGGTACTCTGAGCCTGATCTGCAGAGGACTGGGCTGCGCCCGCCTTGGCAATTCCTTCATCGGCAGACGCCTGTGCACGGCCGGTCGCCGCTTGATTGTCAACGATCTCCTGCTGCATGGCTACCGCGATGGAGAATGCATTCGGGTTGAGACTGACCTTCTTGGCCTCGACCTCGCCGTCCGCATTTCTCATGCCCACAACTTTTACCCTCAGGCCCGGGATCAACGCTTTCTGGCCCATCTTCTTATCGTGCCGAATTTCGGTCCTATCAGTAATCCTTATGTCGCGGATCGAACCGGATTTTTTCTCCAGCACCTTCACCAGATTGCCGTCACGTGAAAGTATGACTCCCTGGATCTTGGTTTTTGACCCGGCAGTAGACTTTTTCGGAGTCGATGCGAATGCTGTCAGTGCCGAAAATAAGCCCACGCACATCACTGCTACTAAACTGTTGCGTGTGAATTGTAAATGTACTGTCATGGAACCTCCGTCACCTGTAGAGATTTAGCCGAGCGACCGGTGCGCAAAAGCACCTCTGGGTGCTCGGTGTTGGTTTAGCTACGCTTTGTCTCAGAGCACATCTCGAGCCAAAGTTGCACTGGCCCAAAAGAGTAAAACCAAAACATCTGATCACCTGCGAGTCAGATGGGCGTTGCCGAGATCTAGGCAGCAAAGCCCTTATATCGTCAAACGACTCTGTCCAGTTAACAGGTGCTGCGGTTGCTTCGCTGACGCAAGGAACTCAAATGCCATCCCCTGCTGCATTCTTGGTAAAAGAACCCATGAGTGTCGTGCGCGGCGCATGTCAGCTAATACCGCTTTGAGATAACGGGCACGCCAGAGCAGCCTTCGGTATTCTGCAGCTTTCACATCAGTAGCAATAGCTGTTTTCGGCCGTTCTCCCACTGGCCAGCATGGACAGCAGGAAGTTCGTGCAACCCACGGTACTCTGAAAGCGCTCGTCATTGTCGAGTCGCGCTGGCGAAGTGTAGTAGTCGGCAAGTGCCATGCGTCGGTTCTGGTCAATCAGCCAATCACTCCAGAGCCGCAGGTGCTGTCTCTGTGTTTGCAACTGCTGTAAGGCCCGTCGATCCGCGTCATTTTCCGCAGAAAGGGTTGCCAGGCTGAGCGACTCGTCGATGGAGTCAAAATCCGTCTGGATCCAGAACTCCCCAAGCGGAAAGCCGTTCTTCACGGAATTCGCAATCCTATGTTCGGTGAATTGCAGCTTGCGGGCGGTGGTCAATGCTGCTAATGCGAATCCTCGCGACAAAGCGGCAGGATCAGGCTGCTTCGGGTTGGACTCTGCCGAAGCCCAGACATTCACGACGATCTTGCCATTCTCATTGTCGCTAGTCTTTTGCATGTCTTCTTCATCATGCGATACATGTTGCACCTCCTGCCCGGGTGCAATGGCTTTCTGTGACGACTGGTGCGCCAGACTGGTCTGGGCGCAGTCGAGAGCCGACTTGGTACTTTTCGGCACGCTCTGACTCCCGTCTGTTTGGCAAAAGGCGACTGATGTCGCGAAAAAGAACACGCACATGAAGATAGAGCGATCAAGACCGTTTTGTTTCAATTCCCACCTCACACAACAACATGAGGTGTGAGGCATCTCGGATGCCATCTCAAAATTGGGATAAGTGCTTCATTTTGTGGTTCTGCGGCGCAAGCTGCCTTGCCGTGTTCGCGGCAGTGCCGCCATTAGGACAGCTCTTGTGACATCGCTATTCCTCAGCAAGATGCAGCTCTGAATTTGCACTGGGGAAAGACACTGTCTATTAGAGGAGTTCTGATCGACTCAATCAAGAAAAAGCCCGGGCGGTCGTGAGACCACCCGGGAATGAAGCGGAGCACGTGCGATGTTGCGTCGGTTGAGTGCGAGGTTGGCATTCACTCTCGCCACGGTGCGATTTCGCAGTTGCTCCGGAGCCAGCGCCTGGCTAGACGCCTAATAAAATCAGGAGGGCTAAAATCTATAAACGAGACCCGCTGAAGGTTCGGCGGTGTGCGTAACTGCTCCGGTATGCAACTTGTGGAGTCCGAAATCCGGAGCGTTATATATCAGGCCACGATATTCAAGCCGGAAGGAAATATTTCTGTATGCCGGCATGGGGTAGTCAACGCCGCCGCCATAAACAAAAGCTCCAACAGCCTGCCGGCTTGCCCCCGGCACATAACTGTAGGCGTTGTTCGTTGGAGCAAAGACGAGCGCCCCGCCTTCAGCGAGCAAGTATGGATTGAATGCGAACCTTCGCGGAGCCGGTACACTGACGACAAATCCACCGGTGGCCTGATGCACGTTTGCTTGCAGCCTTCCTGAGCCGGTCGAGGTCGTATAGAGCTGGGTGTTTTGATTCCAACCGTAGGCCGCTTCTGCACTCAACCACTCTTTCACCCGATAACGATAGCTCGCCAATATGCCGCCAGTGAATGTGCCCTTTTGAGTCATGCCATTGCCACTGGAGTCTTTCGTGAAGAACCCGGTACCCTGTATTGCAATTTCCGATCGAGTTTCTTGCCCCATTAGGGGAGCTACCAAAACTAGGGTCAAAGCCACAATGACAGTATTTATTACCGAACGATTACAATTACGCATTACTACCTCCCTGGAAAGTTCACTACGTATAAACGCAATGATCCTGCTCACGTGCAATCGGCACCGGCAACTAAACAGTCACGTCGGCGACAGTCATGAATTTCTGCATCGTTGATAGATAGAACTGGCGACAGCCGCTGCTAACAAACACGTCACCGTCCAAAACAGTGTTGATGGCGATGGACAGTTCAGAGACTGCATCAATCTTCAGAACGTACCCTCGCGCACCAAGTTCGAAAGCTTGGTTTACAAACTCCAAAGCAATTTCACTGGTAACGAAGAGGATGATCGAAGCTGGCGAGAGATCGCGGAGCCGGCGAGCAGTTTCGATACCGCTCAAATGTGGGAGGCCGATATCCAAAAGAATCAAGTCTGGATGCAGGTCTTCAGCGGCATCCAGTGCCGTTAATCCATCGGACGCGATGGCAACGATCTCGGTCCTCGGTTCTTCTTCGAGGAGCAACTGCAGTATGCGGCTGAACGGTTCGTAGTCTTCGACAACAAGAACTCGCGTTTTCGTCATGGCCTTCCCAATGTCCCCGTGTTCGTGCCCAAATACACTGCCGAGGTAATTCGTACCTGGCGAGCGGAGCAGAGAGTTTGTTGTTCAGTCCTGCACCGTTCGCCAAGTACGGACGCGAATGCCGAATAAGCAATCGCAGGGAGACTGCTGCGTCGATATCGGCATTTGCAGCCTACCTGCGGTGTCACGTCATGCCTTGGTTTAGGCGATGTCCGCGTCGCGGCTCACACCTGAAGCAGTGCAAGAGAGGAACCAATCTGCGTGAATCGCAACTTATTGATAAATCGAGAAGGAACCGTTGAATCTGACGGGTACAGTTGCCCAACTCAGGGCAGTGTCAATATCTGGTCAGAACCGATTAGTGCTGAAGCTGAACGAGCATAAAAACTCTTACGGGTTGCTAAAACCTTTTCAGACCCGAGGCCTGGTCGACCCACCTTTTGCCAACTGCATACCCTTTAGCTGGTGCTTCCCGTTAGCTTGAGTGTCAGAGAGAGAGGGAAGTGATCGGAGGCGAAAACCGAGCTGTGAACCTGCGGAGACTCAGCGCTGATCGGTCCCTTAGTTAGAATCCAATCGATCGCACCTTTTTGTTCAGGCGAAGGAGGCACCACCGTCTTGACTGTACTGTTGCGAAAAGGATTGCAAATCTTCGCCTGATGAAGCGAAGACGATGCGAAGAGGTCTGTCAGGTTGAAGTTGAAATCACCCGCGATTACAACCGGCATATCGGCACAGCGTTGCTCGATGTCCATGAGCAACTCCGAAAGCTGCAATCGTCGGAGGTTGTCCTGTCCGCGACTTTCGAGATGAAGGTTGTAAACAGCAAACGTTATCTCACCTATTGTCACAAGTGTGACAAGTGCAATCCGCCCTCCCACCCTCCTCTGGAACATAGGAAGGTTCGGTATCCACCAGCGCGGGCGCCAGAAGCGGGACTGATTGCTGAAGCGAAGAAGCCGCGGATTTAGCAGCGGCCATCGGCAAAGAGTCGCCTGTCCATGAAACGCGGCTGAGTGGTTACGGTTTTGTGTCAGCTCTTGAAACTCGACGCCAAAGACATGATTCATCCTGAGGGCGGAGGAAATCTCTCGTGCGATATTTCGGTGCCCAGTTCTCTCAGCGTTGGAGTCGCATTCCTGGAGAAGGATTACATCCGGGTTTCGCTTCGCAAGGAATTCGACGACTGCGTCGAACTGCAATCCGCGGTTGATGTTCCAGCTAACTACGCGCAGGGACTCGGGGATTGCAGTCGGCTCACCTGATAAACCTGTTTCGATCTGATCCAGGAACATGAGTTGATTGTCGAGACCTGGTTGAACTTTATCAAGCTGTTGTTCTGCTTACAGCGCGTACCGAAGAGAGACGAGTGGCCGGCATTCTTTCACTTCTTGAAAGCGCGAAGCAAGAATAAAGGGCGATACACCACACAACGTTGGCTCCGATGGCGGTGGCAACAAACGCTGCCGGAATTACGTGCAGAAGTGCAAATACAAGAAGCGCGTACGGAAAAAAGCACCGGCGAATGATGAACTCACAATGCCGACCGACGTACAGCAGAGGGTTCGTGGAGCGCTTCTCGGCTTTATTCTGCCATATGGCCAGGAATGACTCAGGCCGTTCTGGAGAGAAATGGTGGCGCGCAAAGCCGACCACAAGGAAACTGGCAACAGATCCAAATAGGAGCAAGCCTCCCCATGTGATTGCAAAGCTTTTTCCCATCGTTCTCGCCAGCCCGATACTCATGCCCGTGAAGATAAGGACGTAATATAAGTAGTCACAAACCGTTTCTAACCAGCAGCCGAAGGCAGAAGATTGCAATTTCAAGCGAGCGACCTCTCCATCGCATCCATCCAGAATGCTGGCCCAGACCGATAGGGCTGCTCCCAGCAGGGTGCTCCAATATCCGCCGATCGCGAAGAAAACGCCGGCTGCGATGCTTACGCAAAGCGTGAGCATCGTGACCATGTTAGGGGTGATTGGCAGATCGATGATGCTCCGGCTCATTGGTATCGAGACCCGACGGTTCATGCGCGCAAAGGTTCCATCCGTTGGTTTTACGAGCCACGAGTCCAGCTTTGTTTCGGACAATAAGCGGTCCTCTGGTTCGGCGATCTGCTCCCACAAGTCGGAAGATACTTCTTCGAACAGGAGATAACCGTTGCATCTCATCCAGGCATGTAGGTCTTCAAGCGTATGTAGCTCGCCCGTACTGTGGAAAACAAATGAGCGCACGGCAGGTGCGGACAAAACGTAGATCCCGGCAAGGGCAGTTTCCGTGGTCAAGGCGAGCGCACCCGTCATACCTGTCCACGCGATGGCCTTCCGCAAAAGCGACGGGTGGTAAGACCGATCTCCCCTGATGAGCACAAGGCGATTGCCATCGCTGGCGAGTTGCCGTATCAGGGCTGCGATGTCGGTCTTCCCCGCCGATTCATAGAATTCGAGCTCCTCCGGAACGCGTCCCGTGCTGCACAATTCCATTTCGAGTTGCGGTGCAAACATGGAATCCACGCAAACCACAATTCGGTCCGCACCGGTCTGCTGGGCCGTGATTATTGATCGCAGAGCGACAGGAAGTGTTCCGACGCGAGCCAACTCAGGCACGAAATCGTCGAAATCTTGGGGAGCATTTACAAGCACCAATGCAGTAGTCACACCAACTCCTCCGATCTTGGTTGAGGTGTTCCGGAAAATGAGAGATGCTGCCGATTCGAGGATGTGTTACTGGGGGCAGCTGAATTCAGGGTTTGTCTGCTGCTGGACTTCGAGATCACAGTCAGACAGAGCGCTCCAATTGCCGCCCAAAACAAAGCTCGGACCCGGCGGCATAGACTCAGAGCCAATCCCGTAACGGAAGTGATGCCAAACAGCTTTGTGATCAGCACGTGCCCGGCCTCGTAAGTGCCGACATTGCCAGGATTGACTGCACCCACCGCGCTGATCATCTTGACGAATGCTTCCATCACGAATGCGCCGAGAACGCCGATCGGAGCGTGTAGGAAGCGCAGCAGCAGATAAACCTCCAGGACAGCGAGCGCCTGACAAACTCCGTTGAGTGCTACACATGTCCAAAAGGCAGCTGGCCTGTTGCAGTGGAAATCGAGCAGTTTCTGTTCGGCTGAATAAATTACCTGTTCCTTGCCTTGCAGCCATCTCCGCACCCGCGGCACTCTGGTTGCGAGCTGGGCCAGAGTTGAAAATACAGGCCACCTTGCCAAAACGGCGACAATTGTTAGAACGACGACGCAGAGGAGGGCAAAGGCAAACGACAATGCATACCAGCGCAAGGGAGCAGAGATCGGAAATAGAACAAGTGCCGCAATTACACCTGAGATGCTCAGCACGGAGGCCGACAACGTGAAGAGTCCGCGATCGAGCGTTACAGAGGAGATGCTGCTCGGCAGAGATACTGCTGGACCGATCAGCGCAACCCTGAGGGTATCGCCGGCGAATTGACCGGCAAGACCCAATTGCGCCATTGCTTCCGAAATAAGACGCAAGGCAAAAGTTCGGCGGAAGGGCAAGCTCTTGAGTTCGTGACTGGTGAGCCGCCAGGCGCAAGTTTTCAGGGTGTGGGACACTCCAGCGAGGAGAATGATCACTCCCATGCCCCAACCTACGGCTTCGATCTGCGCTGCTAGAACGCTGGGTCCCATTCGGAAGACGAGATAAGCCAAGAGGCCAATTCCGAAGACCGTAGCCAGGACATGAGTCCTGCGTGCTTGCTTCTTAGACACCGGTCATCTCCAGTTCGCGGGGTGAAGTGCAGGTCGGAGACTGGAAGACTTCGCTGGCGTGCTGGTACATCTCGGGATTATCGACATCCTGCCAGGTGGCCTCGCCTATATCGAAAGACCTGAGCTTCCGGTTGCGAGCCATTGCCCGCATGCCATCAGACAACGAGCAGTTTCCATTTTGCATGACGGTTTCAAGCCAGTGGAAAATGATCGGCCTGCACAGGAACATGCCCGTATCCACGCCGTTGTAGAATCTGAGCTGCTTCCCAATATCCGCGATGTAGTTGTTGATGTGAACAACCTTGGTCGCGTCATCGATGTCGAAGATGGACTCGATCTTTGTGTCCACGGCGAGAATCACTTCATCATGCCTGATCGGCTGACGCAAAAGCGCCGAGGCGGTCTCGGGCTCAAAGATGTGATCGGCCATCAGCAAGAGAAACGGCTCGTTAACCGTATCGCGTGCCGTCAGCAGGGACACGCCGTTATCTTTGTGATAGTCGGCATTCTGTAGCCAAGTGATCTCGAACCGAGAGTCACCCGCAAAAGTGGAGTGAATCGCTTCGCCGCAATAACCAAGCACGATAACGAATTCTTCGATGCCGGCCTCCTGAGCACCGATAAGCACGTGTTCGAGGAGTGGCCGACCATGCAGAGGAACGAGTGGTTTCGGCAGTCCACGTGACATGCCGGCGAGTCGCCGGCCATTGCCGGCTGCGAGAATTACGGCTTTCCTAATGGAGGTCATGTTTTGCCTCTGTGATTTGCGCAACCTGCCGACTGCCCGAATCGACCGGCAGGGCTGAATTCGGCTTGTAGTCGAAATAGCCGATTGTTACGTTCGTCGTGCCGAAGATTCGGGCCTCGGTCACACTCTCAGTGGATACTGGAAACCAGACGGAACCGTCCTTGCGATACTGCTGGACGAAATGGATTTTGCGAGTCCAGAAGGAGGGGTTGCGCGCCGGCTGCCCTTCCACGCGGACGAGCGCGAAGTCCTGGGCATCGACCCAAACCCTGCCCTTGAACAAGTACTTGTCGCTGCGTTTGGGGAAAACTTCGATCACATACGTAAGCCGGTTGTCGATAGACCCAGTCCCCGTCAGGGAGAAGTCGTAGTTCTCTGGGGTGACACGGGTCTTTGCACGGAAGGCGGGATCAGATGTTTCTGTTTCCGATTCAAGCATCTTTCGCAAAACGTGTTTATTTGCCGACTTCCACCCGTCTTCAGCTACCACTTCGAAGTGCTTGACACCGTCTGTGCCGCACTTCACGCTCACGACTAACTCGGAATGCTTGTGGAATTTTTCATTCTCGAAAATGTAGCGCCGAGTTCCTTCGTATCCCGCTATCGCGGCCTCCTGGTGCCGGTCGTGAGCAAACATTTTGGCGACGATGTCATTAGCGTCTGTTGGGCTCTGCTGCGCATTCTGCGCAAGAGCAGTTGCCGCGAGTGAAAGGAGCATCGTAAATGTAGTGAGAAGTTTCATAATCAGAACTCGAAAACCAGCTTTCCTCTGTATTCCCGCCATGCGTCGTTAAAGAACCGCCCGAATCGCGAACTCTCAGCGATGCTCTGTACGTCGCGCGGATTGTCATGATTGAAGAGGTTAAAAACGGATAGTCCGGCTCGCGCCCTGAGGTGTTTGCTTCCGAGTGGCATCGAAAATGGACGCGAAATCTGTAGATCGAGTGACGAGAACCAGGGAAACCGTTGAGAATTGCGTGGCCCGACGTAATCGCGATACTCATCCTGTACGGAATACGGGAACCCAGTGTGCATGTCGTACACGGGAAGCAACGTTACCTTCCACGGTGCTCGAAGTTCTCCCCAGGCAAGAAAACGATTCGGCGCGTCAAACGACAGCCGACCTTGTCCGTTCGCTTGCACTACTGGTTTGGAAACGTTGCCGAAGAACTGAGTGAAGTCGTTCAGGTCGCCGTAGGCTCGCGAATGGACGTACGCGAAATTCAGCACCTGTTCGTGGATCTGATATTTCGCGCTAACCTGCAGCTCGCGATACGAATCGTGACCGCTGCTATCGAGTTGCAGGAAATTGCCGGAGACGCCAGACACTGGCTGGACGATGAAATCGTTGCGGGTATTCCGCTGCTCATATCCCACCTGCACAACCAGTTGACGCAGTACTTGCCGACTGATGGCGAGATTCCAGGCAGTGCTCCGTGGATTCCGAAGGTCTCCTGCTATCTTGTTCACGTACTCAGTTGAGTTGGTGACTTGCCCGGTGGAATTGAGCAGGGAAACAGTGCGGTCTGGGAAGTACGGGAAAGCCGGAATCATCAGTGGAACGCGGTCGTAAAAGATCCCGGCCCCGCCTTTGAGTAGAGTTCTTGTATCTTTAGTCAGAGCGATCTGCATGCCGATCCGCGGAGCCGCGTGTACCGAACTTGTGACGGTGTCACTGTCGAAGCGCAGTCCGGCATCGAGAGTGAGCCGTGGGAAGGGAGTCCAGTGATCGCCTGCAAACCAGGAGACTTCGTGCTGGTTAACACTGAAGGTGGTCGGCTGGGTGAAGGAGATATTTTCGATCGGCTGCCCGGAAACTCCCTCAATCCGAACCGGGTTGAAGGTCTGACTACCGTTGTAAGAGGAATAGGAGTAGTTGAGACCAACCTTCAGTTGATGAGTCCCCCCAAGTTGCATAGGCGAGAACTGATAACTTTCCTGCAAATCGAAACGTTTCGAGCGCCTGCTCTGCAAATTGAAAAATGAGCCTTCGGTCGTCTCGACAGAGAGCTGATATGGGTCGCTACCGTTCGGAGTGATATCTGTGTCGAATACCTTGTAACTGAACTGCGAGGTCAGCAGCCCGTCTTTGCCTACAATGTAGCGATCTTGTGTATACAGTTGATATCCGCGCTGGTGATAATCAGGCGTGGATGGCTGTGGTGTGAAGGTATTCAATCCGAGATATTTGAACTTTTGCGGATAGACCGCGAGCGATACAGTCGCCGTTTGTTTCGAACTCAGATTCAAATCAAATTGCGAGTACGTATTTACGCCTTCCAACGTTGTGTCGCGCTGAAACGGCGGGAGACTGTTTACCGGAGTCCGGATGAAGCGATATTCCAGCGACTGAGTGAATGCCACGCGGTCCTTAATGAGCGGACCCGTTAAAGTCATCCGCGGCGTCGATCCGCCGATTCCGGCAACAGAACCGTCGCGAACTCTTACGCGCGGAAAGATATTCTGAACAGAGAAGTGAAGCTTCTCGTAGTTACTGGTCTTCGTTTCTATGGTCGAGACTGCGCCTGTCAGTTTGCCGTACTGCGGATCGTACGGATCTGAGATGACCTGTACCGACGCGACGACATCCACGGGGAGATCTAGCGCAGGGCTTCCCGTCGCGGGGTCGGTGACATTGGCACTGTTGACGAGCGCTCCGGTCTGAGTCGCGCGAGCCCCTTTCATGTTGATCCGGCCATCTGGACCGCGGACCACGCCCGGGATCATGGGAAGTAGACTTTGCGCTCGGTCATCCTGTGTCGGCGCATTCGTCACAGTGGTCGAGGAGATCTTGTCTGAAGGTGCAGTTAGCGGGACACTTTCTGCCTCAGCGCTGACCGTGATCGAACTCTTAACTTCTGCGGGCTTGAGTTCCAACGTGGCGGAAGTGACTACGCCGGCTTTGACATCTACTTTTTGCTCGGCCGCGAGACCTGGAAACTCCGCCTTGATGTCGTAGTTGCCGGGGGCAAGCGAATTGAACTTAACAACTCCTGCAGTGTCCGCTTCAGCTTTCAGTTCGGCAGGGCCAGTCAGCGTAACAGCAGTGCCGGGTACGTAAGACTGACCATTCGCGTCCGTGACAACAACAGTAAGGGTTAGTGAACCCGTCGAGACTTCTTGCTGTGCAATCAGGTGCGGCGCGAAGACCAGGCACATCCCTAGCAATGCGTAACAAGCGAGTCGTTCCGATCTCTGGGTTAGCTTTGTGAAGAGTCGGACGATTTGTGATTGCTGCGTCATATTGGCAGTTACGGAAGTGAGTTCACTCATCGTTGCCGTGAACCCTCCTTGAGAACCCTTAGCTCGCAATTTCTCTATATGGAGTTGGCGGCTCTCGGATGAGGAAGAAGGCAATCCTCCTGCCATTCGCCAGCAACGAAAAAACATTCGTTTGCAACGACATAGCTTTTCGTGGTAACTGAGATCGCCCTTATATGGGCAGTGGGCGAAAGCGGAGTCGCTTCGCCTGGCACAGTTTTGTGTTTGCCGAGAATTCAGGCACATGCCCACAAAGGGCACGCCGTCGCAGCGACCTTTAGAGGAAGAAATAAAATGGAGCAATGAAGCCAGAGAGAGATTGGCAAACCCGACTGAAGGTATGAATGCGGGCCTGTCGCATGAAAAGGAAAACTGCTTCCGACAAATTCTGGGTCGTCTTTTTAATAGCAAATCTCTTGATGGTTTTTGTTTCTGTCACGCTCGTAAATGGTGCAGAACAGTCCGATGCGTGCCCCGTAGCGTAGTCGTCACTATGGGGACCATTATCTCTTCTCCTCCTTACCGACACGGTCGTGATTCTGGTTCGATACCTATAGGGATACACGCATGCATACCAACGCGTTTGCATCTGCGTCCATTCCAGCCCTGATTTCGGCACGTGCCCTTATTCGGGCAAGTGTCTAGTGGCTCGCCGCTCTGCCCACCGAGACCTCGTTGAGGAATAGCAACTTACTGCTGTGTGGTTATGGCACAAAGTGTGCGTGCAGTGAACAAGTACGTTTCCTCAAGCCGTAGAGCGCTACCTAATGGCTCTTCCGCGGAAGGCTTCAACCCTGCTCGACACCAACTGAGAAAGGAACACTAGAGATGGCAACCGCCACAAAGTCGCGGATCGACGTTGCGACGAATGATCTGCTCACGAATCCCAACCGAAAGCTCGTCCAGATGTTCAGAGATCATGGCGGCGTGCTGCCGGAGCCTGTCTTTCCTCAATTTCCTGAAAAGTTAGCAGATCCGGGTCCCGAAACTCCTCCCGAAAAGCGACAGTGGACTGCCAAGCAGATGTTGCGCGCCAGCCGCGGCTGGCTCGTTCCTTACCTCTGGTCACGCCTGTTGCCTGGGGACTTTCATCCCATTACTGCGTATCTGTTCCTTGAGTACAAGTGCAACCTGGACTGCTGGTATTGCCCTTCCTTTGATAACAAGGTGAAAGGGATGACCGAGGACGTTGCCCGAAGGTCGATTGACTAGCTATACGATCACGGTGGTCGGGTGCTGGCCCTGATGGGCGGAGAGCCTCTGCTACGCCCGAACTTCGCACATAAAGTCGTCTCCTATGCCGCAAAGAAAGGTATGTGGGTCTACATTGCGACAAACGGCCGGCTGCTGAGACCCGAAGTGGCGGACCGCCTGGCCGATGCGGGAGCAGCGATATTCAATGTCGCGATTGATTCCTGGGAAGAACAGGAGAGTCTGCCAAAAGCCTTCATACCGATCGAGAAGAAAATCGAGCACCTGCTGAAGAAGCAATACGTCTATGGGTACATGGTGTTCCTTAACATTAATATATGCCGAAATAACCACGACGACGTGGTTCGGTTGACCGAATGGGCCTATCAGCATCGCATCGCGACTGACTACCACATCAACGAAAGCCCAATGCTCGACCAATCGGATCATTTCAAGCACGCGGAGAAACAACCCAACCTATATCCGTCCGGAGGATTGGCCGGCTGTTGACTTCCTGGTGGACTGGCTGGTGAAGAAGAATCGCGATGGATACCAGATGGTGAACTCCGTTGCGAGGCTCTTAGAGATGAAGGCCTTTGTACGAATGTCGTCTGGACTCGACTTGCGGAAGGTAGGCTGGAGCGGCGATGGCACCGGCACGGGAGACGAACTCACCGCGAAGATCAATGCCAACGTCGTAATTACGCAGGACGGAAGCGGGCACATGCGTTTCGCCGACTGGAACTGCCGCGCTGGACAAAACAACATCATCATTCGGACTGACGGCACGCTCGCACCCTGCTTCCCCCGTATCCAGCCACATGTGACTGGGGAACGATTGACGAATTCCGCATCGACTACGATCAACTGCGGGACGTGAAGAAGAGCTGCCAGCAACAATGTTTCTCGACTCTCAATCACAATCTGGCCTACTGCTACAACGATGCGAGAGTCATCAAGTGGCTATGGCAGCAGGCGAAACGCGGTTTCCGAGGTGGCGCCCGCAGCTTCGAATAGTCCTACGATTTTAAGTGATCGCAGCCGCAAAAAGGGAGGGCGTCCGTGATCCGAGTTATCACGATGATCGGGAATGCGGCGAGGGCCGCCGTACCGATCGCGAAACTGCCAAATACCAGCCCAACGCCACGATTCGAACTCGGGAAATACAAAATTTGAGAGCGCTGCTGCACCGAGGTCTCCGCCAGTGCTGGAATTGTTTGGCTGCCAGTGCCCGTTATTCCCTTTGCAGATGAACGGCGAAGAGTCTGCGTGAAGAAGGCGAGATTTTGTGGATCCGGTGCCCTGGTGTAAAAACGAGGGTCCTGATGCAACAGCGAGGATAGGATCGCACCTCCTTCCGCCGCCTACCAAGGGGAGAGCGGCGACTCAACGCAACCAGTGACGAATCCACAGGAACATCGCAACGTAAAGAACCACCACCAAGACTGCGATGCCTCGGAACATCCTTCGATTGTCCTTTTGAATAGCCGTATTGCGACTCGAATCTGGGTCGAGGTAGAGAATGGATTGGAGTATCTGTTCCGACTTTAATGGAGCATTGGTGCTGGCCTGGTTGGGTTGAACGACAGCGGAAATTCGCAGATTCGGTGGGTGTTTATGATCCTGCCGTGGGTGGCGCTGTCCTGACATATTCACTCCAGTGTGTTCGCGAAGCTAGTCTCCGGGCTGTAGTTCTGTGATCGTTACATCACCAGTTCAACAGCCTCGAGTTCGTGCTGAATAGAGGAAAACGAACAACCGGCTGCGCCCACTTTGCGTGCGGCAGCAAGGGCGCTGTCAGACGACACCCATAACCTCGATTCATCAAAAAGGGCGCTCAGGATCTCGGCGAGTTCCAAAGGGGCCGCTCATTCTTTCCCGCAGTTCGTCCCTGAGCGCCGATACATCTGCTTTTGTGAACTTTTCGGTAAGCACTGGATCACCTCCGACCAACGGTCGTCGCATTTGGTCCCCGAGGCCCACAGCGTCACGTGGACCAGCGGGATAAGCTCCGCTGCGTCCAACATGAGGAGGGGCAATTACGTTGCCAGAACGCGGCTGACAACTGCTTCAGTTGCCGTGAGAGGAACGGCGTTGAATGCTGCGCTCGCCCGCATTTGGGCAGGTGCCGTCGAAAAACGAGGGCAGAACTCGAGAAGCAAAAGCAAGAGCAACAACGCGCAGCACTTAGCAAGCGCTATGTGGCAGGAGACCTGCATGTTCATCGTGTACGTCGAAGTCAAAGGGTCGTGGATCTGACCACGGCGGGGCCAAGAAGAGAGGACTTATGGAAATTCTTACAGCTGCGCTTGATTTTCTGTTTGGTTGCCACCATGGCAACTTGAGCCGGGTATTCACTCTCGAGCGCCACAGTTACCGCGTCTGCTGCGATTGCGGGAAGCGCTTCGACTACTCGCTGAAGAGCATGTCAATCCAGCGAGGCCAGCGTCGAACTGTTCTGCTGACTGACGGCAGCGCGGCCTGAACTGGCAGATCGTGTGGCTGCTTGTACCTCAGATTGAAACCTGCCCGAAATAGGGGATTGGCTGCCCACCAGTTGGCATGATGTGCCATGTAGCAGTCAGCCGGAGCAGGACGCTAATTCTCACCCTTCTACTTCCAGCAGCGTGGAAGCGAGGGAGCTGCTCTCAGCTTCATCATTGGGTCAACCCGACGCTCCAGTTGAAAGAACTTTGCAACTGTATACGTTGGACGCGCCTTGTTGAATTTCTTGAAGTACTCTCTGTTTAATTCGCCAGCTGAGCGTCACATTCGAACATGCGCTTCGCCATTGAACGGCGGCCCCTGGTTGGCTCACTTGCAGACGGTGCATACTCTTCATTTTTCCTGAACCACTCGCACGTAGGACCAGGTGTTGAACTCCAACGCAATACGGTCCGAATGAAAGCACTGCTCACGCCAAGTACCGTGATCGCCCGTAATGAAAGAATCAGGGGCGGATGGCTTTTGATTGGATTTTCGTGGCCTGCGGACGCGGCGAACAGCGTTGTAGCAGTTCCTGCGCTATAGCGCGGATCTCTTCGTCACAATCATCCAGCGCTGCAACAAGCTCCTGATAAGCGTCTAGATTTCGATTGGTACGCCATTCCAGATGACAGGCGAACAAGTGGAGAGGATCACGGTGTTGCGCACCGTGTTTTTCTTGTGTGGAAATTCGTGCTATTCCGGGCACGGACAACTCCTGTCGTGAGGAGAAATCGCATTCTTCGTTGAGCACTTATGGTGCCAGCGCCATCTCTAAATTTGGGCTGACGGAATACGAGGGCTGAATACTCGAGCAATATCCGGTGTCTGCTCTGGGTAAGGCATGGTGCAGCACTGAATGCGAAAGCGCGAACCACCGACCGTCTTCCTTCCCCTTATGCCCTCATACCAGCAGTGACCGCGCTGAGGCTGGGCAGACGCTACTTAAGTGATTGCGGCGCACGACCGATCAACGGTTTAGTAGGACTTTTGAGTGGCAGCAAAGATGCAACGTTCTGTCGGTGTGAATCGAATGCTTGCTGGGGACAAATTCGCAGGCGAGCAAGAGCTCATTCAACCGGGAGTAGTTTTATGAAACTGCACTTAGTTGTTGTAATCTCAACCGTTCTTTTGCTGCTCACTTCCGCCATGGCCCAGGATACCAGCGTGCAGGCGTTGCCAAATGCTCCCGCGAGTAATTCCAGCGGTGACTCCACCGCGGTTGCAGGGATTACTGATCAACGGCAACAACAAATCGGACCACAGACTTCCATGCGCGCATATGAGCAGCAGATGCAGATGGTGTTTCAACAAACCTGTCAAGAATTGGACGCAATCACGCAGGCGGTCTACAACGGCAAGGTGACGCGTGAACAGGCGGAGTATTTAAGTGCCGAGCGATTTGAGCTAGGGATGATGAAATTTCAAATGCTGCGTACGCTCTACCTGAGCACTCAATACGACATTCAGAAAGAGAGCCAGTCCAAGAGCACAGAGTTGTACGTGCTCGGCGCCACTGTGGTAGTGCCTCCCCCGGTCGCTACGGCGGGCGTACCCGGTCAGATGGCAAGTTATCTGGACCTGTCTCAGGAGCAGATCGTCTCTATTCAGGCTCAAATCACCGAGGATCGAAAACAGCTCGAGCCACTCGCGCAACGACTTACAAAACAGGAGCGAGCACTAGAATCGGCGATAACAAGTGCACACTTTGATGAGAAGCATGTTCAGGCGCTGGCTGCAGAACAGGCAGCAGTCTTGCAGCAGCTTATCTTCGCCAATGCGCAAGAGGCGGCGAAGCTTTACGGAATGCTGACAACTGAACAGCAAGCCAGGGTTGATAAGCTGCGGGAGAACTTCATCGCTTCAGCTAAATAGTCAGACCAAAACCGTGATAGTAGCAGTCAAGTTGAACGAACCAGCATATCTGACATTCGCGGCAGATCGGGGAGTACATCATGGTAATAGCCGCAATTTTGGGAGCGTGTTATGACAGGAAATCCGGGGCCAAAGAATGTTGAAGACCTTACTGAGTTCGAAATATGGGCCATGATCGAATACCTTGACCCTGACATAAGGGGTTGCAGACATTCCGAAGGGAGACAGTCTGCTATCCGCTACCGTGATCCCAATCTGAATAGCGAAACAGTTCAGTCAGACGACACGGTAGGATTGCTATTATTTATTGCCTCCATAGCTGTGTTGCTCGGCGGAGTGGTATTCATCTGGTTCCATCACTGAGATCAGTGTTCTACCGCAGCGGAATATTTTAGTGCACCACTAAAGCAAGCTCAGCGGGATATGCAGACCAGCAATTACAGTGTATAGATTGATTGCTCAGAGTGACTGATCGCTAGCCAACCATTTCCAAGCCGAAGAGATTCTCGGGTCGTCACGTTCAAGTAACCGGAAAGTCGAACTTGTGTTGAACTCGGAGGATTTCACCCTGCCTGCGGTCGAGGCAGCCTTCCACCTCACTCGCCGTGGAGAGCGCAATCTCGATAACAAGTTCAATGGCAAACAGAAGCGAACGACACTTTCTTAGCCTGGGTTTGCAAGTTTCAAGAATTGCCGCGCGCCTCTCCTTCGCAGTTCATTTCTAATTTGATGCATTTCTGCCAAGTCGTTCGCGGTGTGCGTGTTATCGGTGACGATTATGAACAGCAGTTCCACCAGTGCGTCCGTGGGGAGTTTCGTGAGTTGTGGGAGCACGCCGAACACCTCTCTAACGTGAATTGCCGGTACTACCCTGTGTGCAATCCGCTGGCCAGATGAGTTCGGTCGAAAATCAGAGAAGATCAGTGCGTAACCTCCCAACACGCTTGAGCGTCTAGCGGTGCCCGCCCACGATCACGACCTTTCGATCGGAGCCCCAGGGAGGGCACAATTTAAAGTCCGCACCCGCAGCCATGTATCTGTGGCGCAATCATTTGCTGCGCTCGGCGTTTGGCGAGCCAAATGCCCTGAACGCGGCTGTGGAGCCCCAATGGCTGAACTGCTTCGAAAGGGCAACCCCGGCAGAGCTATCGCGGCACGAGACAGTTAATTAGGAACAAAGGATTCAGCATGTACACGACACAAGCAGTCAATGGCGTCCTGGCGATTCAGCGTGATGGACAGAAAGTGTTGAGCGTCTGCGACCAAGATTGGGAATTTGCAGACTGGCTATGCGCGCTACTTAACCAACTGGGCCGCATGTCCGATTGTTGCTCATCGAGCATGAGCAGGAATGATTATGGCGTGTTCGCGAGGGAGTTACAGCATGCTTGATCTGAAGATCACTGCGGGCGTCTCTATTGTTGTTCCTTTTCATAACGAGGAACCCAATGTCATTGAACTGTATGGGCGGCTGCAAGGCGTGATGGAGGAACTGGGTTGTGATTACCAGTTCGTCTTTGTCGATGATGGTAGCACCGATCGAACGTACAAATTGCTTAAGTGAACTCGCCGGGATCGATCGTCATGTGATCGCGGTCCGCCTGCGCCGGAACTTCGGCCAGACCGCAGCGCTCGCTGCCGGATTTGCGCACAGCACCGGTGAATACGTGATCGCTATGGATGGTGACCTTCAGCATGATCCTGCCGAAATCCCCGCGTTCTTGGAGAAGATCGAAGAGGGATACGACATCGTGAGCGGGTGGCGCTGCAACCGCGTCGACAACTTATTGCTCCGGAAGATTCCGTCGCGCTGTGCCAATTGGCTCATGGCCAAGCTCAGCGGCGTCAACATTCACGATTTTGGGACAACGTTCAAGGCTTACCGCGGCGACCTGCTGCGGCGATTGCCTCTCTACGGCGAAATGCACCGATTCATCCCGGCGATAGCGTCTGCCTACGGAGCCTCGATCTGTGAAATACCCATTCAAAATAACCATCGGAAGCACGGCGAATCGCATTACAACCTGTCTCGCACTTTCCGGGTGTTTTTCGACCTGATAACGATCCGATTTCTCTTGCGCTATATGTCGCGCCCGCTGCACTTCTTCGGCCGACTCGGCGTGATGAACATGGGTATTGGATCCGGGCTCGCAGTGTGGCTACTCATATGGAAGGTCCTGACCGGGATAGATCTAGTGCAGCAACACGGTTTGCTGCTGGTCTTAGCAGCCGTCCTGATTCTGGTCGGGCTTCAACTGGTGGCACTCGGACTTCTCAGTGAGCTGAACGTGTGGCAGTACTTCAACCCATCTGCCCGACGCGTGTATGCCGTGTCCGAGGTACTTGATTTGCAAAATAATCAAAACCTTGCGCTGGCGCCCGAGGAGCGTTTGTGAGAACACCGCAAACCACGTCGTCTGCCCGGCACTGGGATGTCGTGATTGTGCTTTTCTTGACAGTGCTGGCGTTTGCGATTCGCCTGGACCGGGTGGACTTCAATAGCCTCTCTGAGGACGAGTCGGCAAAATGGGCAGCGATCCAAGAGTATCGACATGGGCACTTTGCGGGCGTGAATAGCGAACATCCCATGCTGCCGAAGGTCTTGGCATGGGCAAGTCTGACAGCGGGCGAAAGCTGGGGCCGAATCGCCGCCATCCATGACTGGCCTTCACTGAAGCCTGAGGGCTGGCTTCGTCTGCCCAACGTCATTTTCGGCGCAGCCAGCGCTGCCATTCTGTATTTGCTCTGCCGCCGATTGATGGGCATTCCAGGGGCTTTCGCGGCGAGCTTTTTCTGGGCAGTTTCACCCCTACCAGTCGCATTGAATCGACTTGTGAAGGAGGAAACGCCGCTTACTTTCTTTACGCTTCTGGCATGCTACTTCTACTGCCGCGCGAAGCAAGCAGATGACGCGGACCCGAGTGCCTGGCGATGGTACGACCTGAGCGCAATTAGCTTCGGCATGGGACTTGCGTCGCAATACATCATTCACCTTTTCGGTCTGAACGCGCTCGCCTGGCTCATTGCCGGAAAGATGGGGCTTGCTCAAAATTCGCCACGATTCAGGTACAAGCGATTCTTTCTCGTGCTCTTCTTCACCTTCATTCTGGTGAACCCAGTTGTTCTCTCTCCGAACAACTTGCACGCGACCCTGCAGTGGCTACACCACGACGGCGTGAGACACATCGGCTACGATTTCGATGGAAAGCTTTACACGAATTTGCCGTCGCGTCTGCTTGCTGGAGTTCCCGTGGTTCTACTATCTCTGGCTGCTGCTTGTGAAGACTCCGATTCCGATTCTGCTGGCGGTGGTGCTTGGAAGCATAATGCTTCTGCGAGATCGCCGGACACTCGCGTCGTGCTTTTTCCTTTCGTTCGGGATGATTCAATTAATGGGGCTATCCATTAGTGGAGCGAAATGGATTCGATATTCGCTTCCGCTCCTGCCTTTTCTTTACCTGGCGGGGGGCTATGCAGTGCAACAATTATGCACCCTCAAGAAACAAAGAGCCGCGACACGGGCGCTTGTTGGACTGGCTGCCGTGATTCTATTTGGGTGGCCACTTCTCGAGTTGCAAAGTTGGGCGCCTTTTTACCCCTTCTACCTGAACTCAATTGGCGGAGGAAGACGGAACATCAGTCGCTACTTTGCACCCGATGAGGTATCCGAGTTTGACACACGCGAAGTGGCGCAAGCGGTCTCTCCCTTCGCTCCCCGTTCGGCGAGGATAGCAACGGCCAGACCGATGAGCATGGCCTATTACTTGCGGACCAGTGGGCGCTATGACATAAATGTTATATCGCTCTACGATCCACGCTATGTGCCGCAGGACGGAGATTTAATCGTTCTTGAGCCGTCCCGCCGGTTCTTTGAGACAGAGAAATTTTTCAAAGTTCTCGCGAACTCCGATATGACTCGTTTACAGGTTCGTGTCGGACCAATTCTCGCGAGCACGGTTTATCGTTTCGACTCTTCCTCCCAGGCAGCTAAAAGCCAGGAGGAACGCTCGACAGTGGGTCAATTGCACGATGCGCCATTTAGCGCGTTCTCCCAGATGCCCAGGAGAGGCGCGCAATGACAGGCTTATACGAAACGGTGAATCTTATGTAACTCGGGCACTGCCCGCGTTATTACTCCTGCTTTTTGGGGTTCCGGTCATCTCTCAGCCGGTGACAGTGAGCACTCCACTCGAGCGGGCGAGCGGCGCAGGCTCGAGAGTAGCCGAAGAGTTTTTAAAAGAAGATCGTGTCTGCACTGCAATTCCAGTTGGCACTCATTCTGTTAACTGCGACAGCGCAGCCGAACGACCAGTGCTGCTGCAAACTCGTGACTCGGCTCAGATGAAATGTGTCCGGTATCGAGCAGCCGACCTGCTAACCGCGAGAATTCGCTGACCGTTTTTCCTTTGCTCATGCACCACGATGAAAACAAGAGGCAGTCTGCGGCCAGAGGTCTTCTCGGCATTTACTCCGATCCGTTCGGTCTGAGTTGTCGGAAGAGCAGCAACGAATTTGCCTGTACCGAAAACCCGCCTCTGCTGATGACAGTTCTCAGGCAGCTGCCCTTATATCGGCAAACAGAATGTGGTTCCACGCGCCCAATTCGTTGTGCTGCAAAGAGTTCTAGGTGGCCCACAAAATGCCTTAAGAGATGCGTGGGTGAGCCAACACCGGTACCTGACGCTCTGAGCTGATTCGGGTGCCAATTCACAACAGCCAGAACGATGCTGTCTCGAAAGGGAATCAATGTAAATGGCAACCTTCGACCATCCTTCGGAATTAGCTGATCGCCTTGCGTACCCTGCCGTTGAGAGACACAAGTCGCGAACTTCTTCGCCGCCTGCAGCATCTCCAACGAAAAGCGAAGAACAACTTTCAGTTCGCTCCAACTTGCAAGCAGAAGTAGTCGGCGACATCTTCTACTTCATCGAACCGCGACCGCGTAATCCCTGGGCAGCCTTCGGATCCGTTGCGCTGCTGTCGCTCCTTGTGGTCGCGCTGATCGCTATTCCTCTGTTGCACACGGATCCACTTCCCACAATGCAGACGGTGACGACGCTATATCTGCAGCCACCACCGGCAGCAGCGGGTGGGACTGCCAGGGCGCTTCAAACACCTAAAGTCGCGTCCGCCCACATCCCGACAAACTCTGGTCTGACGGCGCCAGCACATAACACGCAAAAAGTACTGCCACAGGTCGGCACACCTGGCGAAGTGCCGGGGGGAGTTCCCGGAGGAATTGTTGGGGGAGTTCCCGGGGGAGTATTAGGCGAAATGCTGAGTAGCTCGCCAAGCGTTCCAGTGCTTGCGAAATCGGCACCGCCAACGCCGATCAAGAGAATGCGTATTTCGTCCCGAGTAGCAGAGGCAAACCTGATCCACGACGTTCCGCCGCAATATCCGACTGAGGCTGGTCGTGCGCGGATTGAAGGGACAGTGGTTCTGATGGCGGTGATCGGCACGGATGGCAGTGTCGAAGACGTGCGGGTCGAGAGCGGTTTGCCAATACTCGCGCAAGCCGCCATTGATGCCGTAAAGCAATGGCGTTACAAGCCGTACATGATTGAGGGTAAACCGGTGGAAGTGGACTCTCGGATCACGATTAACTTCACTCTTTCCACGAGCTAGGAAAATGAAAAACAACAGAAATGCATCACCTAACCGGGTGTTCATAATACTCCTGAAACTAACATGTATGTTAGTGTTGGCCCAACTGATCGTACCCGCGTCCGCGCAGTCTCTTGAAGCGGCAAAGCCACAAAAAGGAAGCATCCGTGGAACGGTGCTCGACACCAGCGACGACCCGATTCCCGGCGCCACAGTAGTGCTTCAACTGCCAGCTGGAGATCATTTCACATCTGTCACAAAGGACGATGGATCGTTCGAATTCCAGAATGTGACTCCGGGATCTGCCTATCAGATAGCTGTCACCACTGAAGGATTTGCAGACTGGAAGTCGTCCGTTACCGTCGAACCGGGCCAGGATAAAACGCTAGGCCCGGTCCAACTTCGAGTTTTGGCTGCAGAGCGGAAGGTGACTGTGAGTTATTCCTCGAAGCAGGTAGCTGCACAGCAACTCAAGGTGGAGGAGCACCAGCGCGTTCTCGGTTTTATACCGAATATGTTTGTTACTTACGAACCTCATCCGGAGCCTCTTACCGCGAAGATGAAGTTTCACCTGACCTACAAAGGTCTTACCCACCCAACTTTCTCCGGTTTTGAGGCTTTATGGGCCGGAGTCGAGCAGGCCGCCGGTACTCCCAGCTATCAGCTGGGGGCAAAAGGATACGGCGAGCGCTTCGGTGCAAACCTCGCCAGCGGCGCGAGTGAGTCCTTGTTCGGCAACGCTATTCTGCCTTCACTCCTGCATCAGGACCCCCGGTATTTCTATAGAGGTTCCGGGACAAAGGGCTCTCGGGCTTGGCATGCCATCGCGGCTCCATTTGTCTGCCAGGGCGACAACGGGAAATCGCAGCCGAATTATTCTCAGTGGGGTGGCAGCTTGATTTCGGCTTCGCTTTCCAACGCCTACTACCCAGCTTCGGATCGCGGTGCTGGGCTAGTATTCAAGAATTTCGGCACCAACATGGGTCTTCATGTTGTTCTCGGTCTGGCCCAAGAGTTTGTGTTGGGCAAATTCACCAGTAAAGGTCGCCAATAACAAGGTCACCAATAATCAAATCAGGTGGAGAAATGGACGGCGCACCAAGTCTCAATTCTGGCAGCCCTCAGACAGCGTTTCCGACGTGACCGCCTCAATCAGTTCTCCAGAACCGGCTGACCTTTCGTCCTAATGACTCTGGTCAAGAACTCAAAACCGTGAACCATTTCGCAAGTGAAGCTTGCGGTCCGCAGACGCGCTGGTTCCTTTAGCCGCCGATAATAGGGGCAGAGGCAATGGAACGGGCTGAAGTAGTCGGCGGGGAGGATAACGCATGCGACAGTCACAACGCATCCAGCCAAGAAATCGTGGCTAGAACTGAAGCTTGAGCGCCAGTTGGATCGAGCGCGGACCGCCAATCTGATACAGCGGGTTGAGGCCGCCATTTGCACCCCCTGAGCCGAGGCTGTTCGCCAACGTTTGCGTCGAATATCCAAACAGCGGACTGGTTAGAGAATTGTTGGGAGAGCCGAAATTCGGATGGTTGAAGAGGTTAAAGAACTCGCCCCGGAAGCGGAGGTTTAATTTCTCGGTCAGTTTGAATTCTCGCTGCAGGGCAAAGTCGACCTGAGATGCTGCGAAGCCGCGAAGGTAGTTGCGCGGGAAGTTTCCCTGCTCGCCTTTCGGCGGCGTGGTGAAAGCGGCACTGTTGAAGATTTTGCCACCAGGATACTGCGAGCCGTAGAGTTCGAGCGGCACCCCAGGAACCACATTCGGCCGAGGCTTGAGAACGGTACCGGCGGCAATGAGGAGTCCGCCAGTGACGTCCACGGGCGGAGCTGTTCTTGCCACAACGAATGTATCCACAGACCATCCGCCCAGTGTGGCACGTGCGAAGCTGTTCGATTGCGGCGTCGGCACAATGTAGGTCACGCCAGCGGTAAATGTATGCCGGATATCGAAGTCCGAGCTAGCCCGATCTATGTCTGGATTGGCGATAGAGATCGGCGTATTCAAGTAAGTCGCGAAGGCATCGGTCGAGGCAATGTCAATCGAGTGCGACCAGGTGTATGAAGCCAAGGCCTGCAAGCCCCGTGACAAGCGCCTCTCGAACTTGATTTGCAATGCGTCGTAGTCGGATGTCGCCGAATTGCTGGTTACGCTTACTTGCTGAAAGTTCGGGTTTGGACTGTAGAGGTTCGTCACCCGCAGCAAGTCACGGCCTGCTGCGCCCACGTACGTCAGTGAGAAACTCTGATTCTCCCCAATTGATTGCTCCAGCGCGAGATTCCATTGGTAGGTGTACGGAGTGGATAAATTAGGTTGGGCTACAAGAATGGCTGAGACGGGGGGATTGGTTGTGAGAGGAGGAGGAGCAGCGTTCGCCGCGCTAAGCGGAAACGGAACCAGCGACAATGACTTCACCGCTTGGTATGGGAAATAGCTGGACACGCCTCCGAGCGAGCCATATCCGAGATCGTAAAATATGCCGAACCCCGCGCGAAGGACAGAAGTCCAATTCTGGTTCCCGCCGAACTGGTACGCGATCCCAATCCTTGGCGCCACGTTTCCATAACTCGTGTCGTAAAGTGAAATACCGCGGGGTGCCAACGCCAGTGTCGCCGGATCATCCAGGCCTGTGACAGTAAACGGCTGGTTTTGCAGATTCTTGCCCTTCAGTGCCGGGTTCAGGTCCCACCTCAAACCATAAGTCAAGGTCAACTGCGGCGTGACTCTCCATGTGTCCTGACCGTACAGGGAGAGGTTCCAGGCAAGCAGTGTGTTGGCTTGCACATTGTGTACAAAAGCGGCGAGAGCTGTGTCCGAAAGAGCTCCGCCGGGAGTCGTTGACACTCCTTTGAACTCTGCGAATGGGGCGTAGTTGACGGGACTGCTGAAAGGTGAAAGCCAGCGATAGTCCACACCAAACTTCAATTGATGGCTGCCCTTCGCAATCGACAGATTGTCAATCAGATTGACTTGGCGTTGCTCATCGATCCCGTATTTGCCCTGTGCATATTCCCCGGCACCGAGGATGAGGAATTCGAAGAGTGCATTGCTCGATGAATACCCGGAGGGAAACAGAACTGAATCCGGAAGTGGCACGGCCCCGCCGAAATCATCGAGGGAATACTTCGTGCCAACTCGCTGATTGCTGTAATTCGCCCTGAATTCATTGCTGATGTCCGGCCGGATTAGCTGTGTCGACCCAAGCGTGAAGGTTTGTATGGAAGACGAAACTGATTCTGTCGTGCTGAGGGCGGTGTTCGGGGCAGAAAATGGCCCGCGCAGCGTCAGGTCGGACGGCGAGTAGTTGTAACGGCCGAACAGAGTGACCTTGGGATTAATCATTTGATCGACCCGAATGCTGAATGCGTCCAGTGAAGATGGGTTGCTATAGGTCGCATTGAACTGCGCCAGTCCAGCGCCGAGATCAGCCCCGTTTGCCATCGGGTAGGCATTCAAGTAAGGGAGGATTGACAAACCCGCCTGTTGCGCTTGCTGCCGCGATGGAGTGCTGGGCACGACGGTTTCCTGCGTTGACGGCAACCGCAACCGGAGTCCTTCATAAGAGACAAAGAAGAACGTCTTGTCCTTGATAATCGGGCCACCGAAAACACCGCCGAAATCGTTCTGGCGTTCCGCCGGTTTCGGCAGACCGAGGTGATTCGCAAACCAGTCGTTGGCATCGAGGGCGCTGTTTCTGAAGTACTCGAACAGCGTCCCATGAAACGCATTTGTACCCGAGCGAGTAACGACCGCGAGCTGCCCACCCGGAGTGCGTCCGAACTCGGGGGCGAACGACGAGGTTTGGACCCGAAATTCCTGCATGGCATCCACCGAAACAAGGCTATTTGTGCCGCCTGCCACGCTCAGCGCCGCAAGCGCACCTCCGGCGCTTTGTACCAGCGGACCATATCCGGTAACTCCGAAGTTCGCGCTTACGCCATCAACTGTGAGGTAGTTGGCATCGGCGCGTTGGCCGTTCACGCTGAATTGGCCCTGGTCATCGAAAGCTGTTTGCGTCACGACCACACCCGGTGTGAGCATGATCAGCGTCTGGATGGTGCGGCCATTGAGTGGGATATTGTCGACGAAATGCTGGTCCACCACGGTGCTCACGGTCGCGTCGGTCGTATTGAGCAGCGGTGCGCCAGCCTGCACGGTGATGCTGCCCGATGTGGCGCCGACTTGCATCTCGAAGTCGATTGCGAGCGTGTCCTGCACGTGGACGACGACATCTGGCTTCACCAGCTTCTTGAAGCCTTCCTTTTCGACCTCAATTCGATATCGTCCGGGCGGAAGACTTGGCAGCAAATATTCGCCAGCGGCATTGGTCATGGTTCCGTAACGGGCATTCGTGGCCAGATTAACGACGGCAACCTTCGCGTCCACAATTCGGGCGTTGGTGGAGTCGCTTATGCGGCCTGAGATCAAGGCGCTGGTGGATTGGGCTCGCAAGGCAAGGGTGAGCGATATTAGAACGAGAAGGGCGAGAAGAGAAAGAGCGTTCCGTCCCCGGGTCATGGCTGGCCCCCTGGAGCTTTCTCAGGAAAGTGAGTAAGTAGCTTACACCTGTATCTGCGGATTGAGTGTCAATATTTCGATTGGGGAGGACGGCGCCGGAGCACCGATTGTCGGCGATTGGAAACCCGCCTGGATTAAGATGTACGCATCTATGCACAAAGCGCCCAAAAGCGCGATCATCCAGCTCGCCATTCTGCTGGCGTGGTGCGCCTCCGCGTTCGGGCTCGACCCATCCCTCGACATCAGCCAGTACGCGCATAGCTCGTGGAGGATTCGCGACGGATTCACAAGGGGTTACATTGGTTCCATCGCACAAACACAAGATGGCTACTTGTGGCTGGGTACTCAATTCGGACTGGTGCGCTTCGATGGTGTACGCGCTATTCCCTGGCAACCGCCGGCGGGCCAGCAACTACCTAGCGAGTACATCCGACACCTGCTGGTTGCCCATGACGGGACACTTTGGATCGGTACCGTTAGCGGACTGACGAACTGGAAAGACGGCAAACTCGCAAATTACCCGAAAACCGCCGGAATCACGGTCCAGCACCTCTTGGAGGATCACGAGGGCACGATTTGGATGGCAGGCGAGGTGATCGGGCAATCGCCGGTCCAGCCGAGGGTCTGTGCAATTCAGCGAGAGCAAGTGCGATGTTGGGGGGAAGAAACCTTCCCAAAACGCATTGACGCGCTCTATGAGGACAGCAAGCACAACCTGTGGGTGTGCGGACCCGAGGATCTTTGGCGATGGAAGCCAAGTACCGCACAACATTTCGATGTTTCGAGAGATGTAGGCCGACTTTCCAGCGTGACTGAAGCAGAGAACGGGGCGTTCATACTGGGAATGCCCAACGGCCTGGGACAGCTCGTAGAAGGGAAAATACAGAAGTACCCGGTTCCCGGCATCAAGTTCTCGTTCACACCTCTTCGTTTCTTGCATGCCAGCGACGGCAGTCTGTGGATGACAACCCTCGGAAGCGGCGTGATCCGACTTCGCCACGGAAGGGCAGATTGGTTTTCGGAGAAAGATGGGCTGACCAGCAATACCGTTTTAAGCATCTTCGAAGATCGCGAAGGCAACATTTGGATAGCAACCTCTGCCGGGCTCGATCGCTTTCGGGATTACGCTGTGCCGACGATCTCGGAAAACCAGGGGCTAGCAGACGCCTTTTCGAATGCGGTACTGGCCGCGAGAGATGGCGGCCTCTGGGCGGCCTCCTTCAGCGGGGTCACCCGTTTCAAAAACGGGGAGGTGACGGTCTACCGTAGGGCCCAGCAAGCAATGCCTGGCTCACATTCGCAAGGAGTACAACCCTCGACAAACACCAGGGTACGGTCGATAAGCGACAGCGGATTACTGCAATCAACAGACTCTCTCTTCGAAGATCGTGAAGGAGAAATCTGGGTGACCTCCAGAGCAGGCGTCGTCCGATGGGACGGCAAACGGTTCTCCCGCTTGCCTAACGTTCCGGGCGGAAGCGTATACGGGGTCGCCGAGGATTCTCGGCACACTGTTTGGCTCAACAATGAACAGCATGGGTTGATCCACGTCAGGCATGATGGTGAAGTGGAAGCGATTCCCTGGTCGCGACTAGGACATAACGATTTCGGCTTGAGCATGGCAGTGGATCCGTCGCATCAAAGTTTGTGGCTCGGATTTGCGCACGGGGGCATTGTGAACTGGAAAGATGGCGAAGTTCGCGCTTCCTACGCTTCCAAAGACGGATTGAGAAGTGGAATGGTGAAGCAACTTCGGTTTGGAACGCCAGGAACATTGTGGGCTGCCACTCAAAGCGGCCTAAGTCGCATCAACGACGGTCGCGTCACCACGCTTGGCAGCAAGAACGGATTGCCATGTGACACGGTGCATTGGTCGGTAGAAGACAATGACCACAATATTTGGCTGTACATGCCCTGCGGGTTGTTACGTATTGCGCGGCCTGAATTGGACGCGTGGGTCGCCGATCCGAAGCGCAAGGTGCACTACACTATTTATGACGTCACCGACGGGGTCCCACTTGCAATGAGTAACGGCGGCTTTGGACCGAATGTGTCTAAGGCACCGGATGGGAGAATTTGGTTCCCAAGTTTCTGACGGTATCAGTGTAATCGATCCGCATAACCTTCACGAGAACAAACTGCCGCCGCCGGTGCACATCGAGCAAGTCACTGCGGATGACAAGACCTACCACGTCGGCGAACGGCATGCGGCTACCGCCGCGAGTCCATAATCTGGCGATCGATTACACGGCGCTGAGCCTGGTTGTGCCGGAGAAGGTGCGCTTCCGCGTCAAGCTCGAAGGCGAGGACAAGGACTGGAGAGAGCTGGTCAACGTTCGCCACGTGGAGTACACCAACCTGCCGCCGAAGCATTACCGCTTTCGCGTCCTAGCCTGCAACAACAGTGGCGTGTGGAACGAGGAAGGTGAGGCGCTGGATTTCGTGATTCCCCCAGTGTGGTACCAGACGAACTGGTTCTACGCACTGTGTGCGGCGGCGTTTGCTGGCGCTGCTATGGGCGGCCTACCAGTTGCGTGTCCGGCAACTGGCGTATCAATTCAACATGCGGCTGGAAGAGCGCGTGGGTGAACGCACGCGTATTGCCCGCGACCTGCACGATACATTGCTGCAGAGTTTTCAAGGGCTGTTGCCGCGGCTCCAGGCTGCTATTTATCAGTTGCCGGAGAGTGCGGCCAGTTCCCGCAAGACGCTGGAAGAAGCTGTCGATCAGGCGGCGGACGCGATCACCGAAGGCAGGGATGCCGTGCAAGGGTTGCGTATGTCCACGGTCGAGAAGAACGATCTTGCGCTGGCCATTCGGACGGTTGGGGAAGAACTCGCTTCTGCTGAGACGAATCAGTCCTCCCCCAAATTTGAAGTGGTCGTGGAAGGGACATCGCGGAATTTGCATCCGATCTTGCGCGACGAAGTCTACCGGACTCGCGGCGGAGGCTCTGCGCAATGCTTTCCGACACGCGGCGGCGAAGAGCGTGGAAGTGGAAATCCGCTACGACGATGAAGTATTTCCGGCTGCGCGTTCGGGATGATGGAAAAGGGATTGGAACCGATGTTCTTCGCCAGGACGGCCGTGAGGGGCACTACGGCTTGCACGGCATGCGAGAACGCGCCAAACTCGTAGGCGGCAAGCTGACCATCTGGACGGAACTCGATAGCGGCACGGAGATCGAGTTGATCATTCCGGCAGCGAAAGCGTACGTGAAATCGACGCGGCCTTTCTGGTACTTTGGGAAGCGCTCCGAAACGGATACCGACGTGAAGGAAACGATCGATCGTGAGTGATGGGTCGGCTCAAATTCGGATTCTCGCAGTTGACGACCATGCCCTGGTAAGGGAGGGCATAGCCGTACTCGTGGGCACGCAGCCGGATATGACTCTGGTCGCAGAAGCGTCGAACGGTCGCGAGGCGATCCAACAGTTTCGTGCACATCGGCCAGACATCACGCTCATGGACTTGCAAATGCCGGAGATGAATGGCTTCGATGCCATCCTCGCGATTCGGGGAGAATTTCCCGATGCGAAGATCGTCGTGCTGACGACCTACAAGGGCGATGTTCAGATTCTTCGCTCCCTCAAAGCAGGAGCACAAGGCTATCTGCTAAAGAATACGCTTCACAAAGAACTCGTGGACACGATCCGAGCCGTTCATGCGGGAAGAAAGGCGCTTTCTTCCGAAGCCTCCTACGAAATCGCCGAGCATGCGACGGATGATGCTCTGACCCCTGCGGAAATCAACGTGCTGCGCTTGATCGCGGCGGGGAACGCAAACAAGCAGATCGCAGATCACCTTTCGGTTACAGAAGAAACCGTGAAAAGTCGAGTCAAGTCAATCCTCTCGAAGTTGAGTGCTAATGATCGAACACAGGCTGCAATGATCGGGTTGAAGAGGGGAATCATCGAGCTGTAGCTTTCAACTCATTCTCGCCGAAATAATCCTTTATTGCCTCGAAAGAGTTTGTGATTTGCCTTCCTTTGGGGTCGCAGCATACCCACCACAATTGGACAATCAACTCTCAACAGAGATGTGGGCCCCCATCAAGTAAGAGTTTGGAGGCAAATTATGGGTCATGCAACGGTCGTGCCGGCAACATCCACCAGCCAGTACAAGAAGCTTTGGATTGCGCTTGGCATCGTAGTAGTCGCCTCGTTTGCTGTTCTCATCGGTGTTGGATTTCGAGCCATCAGCAATGGCCCACCGATCCCAACCAAGGTTGTTACCGCCAATGGGCGCCTGCTGTTCACCGGCGAAACGATTCGCGATGGGCAGAATGTCTGGCAATCGATCGGCGGCCAGGAAGTCGGAACAATTTGGGGACACGGCGCATACGTCGCCCCGGACTGGAGCGCCGACTATCTACATCGGCAGTCTGAAATCATCCTCAACCGTTGGGCGCAACAGCTAGGATTCGCGAGCTACGCCGCACTTCCCGCCGAGCCCCGCGCTGCCCTACAGGGGCGATTGACAGAACTCACTCGACGCAACACGTACAACTCATTGACAGACACGATTGTCCTCGACGGGGAGCGTGCGAAGGCGTTCGACGAACTGGCAAAGTATTACGCCGACGTTTATGGGAATGGTCGAAATGAATACGCAATTCCTGCAGGCGCACTGGCCGACCCTGTTAAACAGCGCCAGATGGCCGCATTTTTCTGGTGGACCGCCTGGGCTGCGAGTACGAATCGACCTGGCACGGACGTCACATACACCCAGAATTGGCCGCACGAAGAACTTGTTGGCAATCGGCCGACGGGAGCGATGGTCGTCTGGAGCGTGATCAGTTTCGTGTTGCTCCTCGCCGGTATCGGTGGAATGGTGTGGTACTTCGGGTCGCAGCAGCACGTTGCTTCCTCTGGTGCGATGCCTCATGAAGATCCGCTTCTTGGTATGAAAGCAACTCCTTCACAAAGAGCGACTGTGAAGTACTTCTTCGTGGTCGCCGCTCTCTGGGTGGTGCAGGTTGCGCTGGGAGCAATCGTTGCACATTACGGTGTGGAAGGAGGAGGCTTCTACGGGATTCCTCTTGCGAAGTGGTTGCCGTATTCAGTTGCTCGAACGTGGCACCTCCAGATCGGTCTCTTCTGGATCGCCACCTCTTGGCTCGCAACCGGCTTGTTTATCGCGCCAGCAGTCAGCGGCATAGAGCCGAAAGGACAGCGATTCGGCGTGAACGCGTTGTTCGTGGCCCTCGTTGCGGTGGTTGTCGGCTCACTCGCGGGCGAGTGGATGGGTATTGAGCAGAAACTTGGGAATCTTTGGTTCTGGTTCGGATCACAAGGCTATGAATATGTGGATCTAGGTCGTGTGTGGCAGATTCTGCTCTTTGTCGGCCTTACATTTTGGCTCTGGCTCATGTGGCGCGCGCTGAAGCCCGCACTCGCGCGACGTGACGAGAATTTCTCTCTGCTTATGTTGTTCGTGGCAGCGAGCATTGCGATTCCGCTGTTCTACGGGGCTGGATTAATGTACGGCAAGCGAAGCCCGCTTATCACGGCCGAGTATTGGAGATGGTGGGTGGTTCACCTTTGGGTGGAAGGCTTCTTCGAAGTCTTTGCCACAGTGGTGATCGCGTTCCTATTCACGAGACTTAAGTTGTTGTCGGTACGATCGGCAACGCGAGCAGTTCTTTTTTCCACGGTGATATTCCTCTCCGGCGGCATTATCGGAACGTTCCATCACCTTTACTTTACCGGCGCTCCGGGTGCTGTTCTCGCGTTCGGATCGGTTTTCAGTGCGCTGGAAGTAGTGCCGCTCGTCCTGGTCGGGTTCGAGGCTTGGGAAAATATCCGGCTGTCGCGAGGCACAGCAGATAGCCCCTGGGTTAGCGCTTACAAGTGGCCGATCTACTTCTTTGTCGCTGTAGCTTTCTGGAACTTTGTCGGCGCCGGCCTGTTTGGGTTCATGATCAATCCTCCAATTGCGCTCTACTACGTGCAGGGACTCAACCTCACTCCCGTGCACGGGCATACCGCGTTATTCGGCGTGTACGGAATGCTCGGCCTCGGACTAATGCTCTTCTGCCTGCGTGCTCTACGGCCTGGTCGCCAATGGAAAGAACGTCCACTGGCGATCGCATTCTGGTCCATTAACATCGGTCTTGCCGCGATGGTGTTGCTGAGCATGTTGCCAGTGGGACTTATGCAGGCCTGGGCTTCAGTTGAGTTCGGAACATGGTATGCACGTTCGGCGGAGTTCCTTCAAACTCCTCTGTTAACCCGCTTGCGTTGGATGAGGATGTTTGGGGACTCGTTGTTTGCTTTCGGGGCGATCGTGCTGGGATGGTTTGTTCTTGGGCTCGTGACCGGGCACTCATTTGTAAAACCAGAGTGCATCAACGCGACAGAACTCCCCAAGCGCAAACTGGCAGCGCAAACCGGAGATTAGGCCACGGTCGAAAAGTCGAACTGACGAACATTGTCCAGTAACAGCGACCAGAGAGAAGAAGCACCTATGCCGAATAACCACTATACATTTGTGCCTGACTTGCTCGAAGAGTTTGCGCTTCCCGAAACTGCAATGACTAGCCGTGTCTTGCACAAAGACGACCGATTCAACATCACCTTGTTTGGATTCGCTGCCGGGCATGAGCTGACAACGCACGCGGTTCCGACACCAGCCCTGATTTACGTCGTCGAGGGGGAAGGCGAGTTCGATCTGGGGAATCAAACAGTTCAGGTCAGACCCGGTTCCTTCATCCGCATGGCACCGCTGCTCCCGCATGCAGTGAGAGCAAAGACGCCGTGTCGGATGCTGTTGGTCCAAGTGAAAGATGGTGCCCGCGATCAGTAGTGCCGACCTATGTGGGGACGACGTATCACTTTCTAGTGAGTTCTTTAGGTAACGCCGCAATGGAAAGGAGTACACCAGTGGAAACGAACATCACAATGCAAAGGAGCACAACAATGACCGAGAGCATGAACCCGGACTCGCCGGAACGATTGGCACGGCGCGACCACAACGTCGCTGTCGTCCAGCGCTTCTACGGTGCTGCGGCCACCCACGATGAGTCCAAAGTCGTGCCAGTTCTTACAGAGGATTTCGTCGGCCAGACCACCGAAGGCTTGCCAAACGGCCTCGGCGGCGTCTATCACGGCAACGTGAACGCGGCAGCCAAGATCTGGGGCCGCATCTGGGGCTTGTTCGACATGAACGGGGAGGCGACCGACTTCCTTCCCGTCGACGACGATCGGGTCGTGGTGCTCGGCCGCTACGTGGGCCACACGCAGAACGGCAGCTCTCCGGTATACGCGGCGTTCGCCCACATCTTCACGGTGCGGGGCGATCGGGTGGCGGCGCTGCAGCAGATCACCGACTCCGCACAGTGGCGACAGTTCGGGATGCGCGCCGGTCATTAGCCGCCTGTCCAAGCGCACGTTCTCAGGGATGTTTCTTCTCTCTTTGCTTGATCGATATGACCAGTCGAGTAATTCACAAAGACGAACGGCTGGATCATCACGCTATTTGGGTTCGCTGCTGGCCATGAGCTGAAAACGCATTCAGTTCCGATCCCAGCCTCGATCTACGTCGTCGTGGGAGAAGGTGAGTTCGATCTGGGGAATCAGACAGTTCAGGTCAGACCCGGTTCCTTCATCCGCATGGCACCGCTGCTCCCGCACGCAGTCAGAGCAAAGACGGCGTTTCGGATGCTGTTAGTCCAAGTGAAAGATGGGTGCCCGCGATCAGTAGTGCCAACCTAATAGGATCATGTCAACGGACCACCTCATGGAGATCGTTCGCGTGAAAACAAAAAGGCAGACTGCGGTCGACGTTTCGAACAAGCAATCATGTTGCTCTCCGTCACTACCATGGGCTGGCGCACACCCAGGCAGTTCCTTGCGAGCGTTAGATGTTTGGAAGCAAGAACACGAAAACGAGTTTGGCATCTTAGTTGCCTTCGATCATGACGGAGGTGAGCATTATGGCTGCACTGCTGAGTCGCGGTAAGCGGAGCGGAGTAGAACTCGAACTGGATCGACTGACCTATTCCGCGTATCTGCTGACACTGGATCCCGGAGTGGCCCTCTCCCTCGCGATGTCCGTGTTGGACGAGTCCTCGGAAGAGGAGAGGCTAGATGGCGATCTGCTCAGGCACACCGTCGAGTTCGCGCTGCAGCGATTGCAGCTCGACTCAGACCAGCCGTCGGATGGCGAGAGCTCGATTTTCGACATCATTCTGCAAAGCGATTCGGCGATGGTTAGCAGTCAGTGCTTGTTGTCGATGAAGCAAGACATCAATGAAAACCCCATACTGGCGCTCGATTCCGAGCCTCGTATCGCGTTTGTGCTGCATCACGTGCTGAGTTTCGGCATCAGGGAAGCTGCAGCGATGGCGAAGATGAGCGAGAAAGAATACCGGGGGCAACTCCGCAAGGCATACCTGCAGTTGGCCTCCGCTCGCACTGCGTCCGAGTTGCAGCCGCCTGATGCTCTTCTAGAGTCGGCAATGGCATAGCGGTCCTCGGAATTCCGCGCGATGGCGAAAGATGATTTATCAACAGGGTTCGTAAGAGGTCTTGTGATTTCAGACAGATCATTTCGGATTGCGGTGGTTGTAAGAGTTCTGGCAGTGTCGACGGCAGTCTTTGTTGCCCTCCTGCTGTCAGCCGAACATGCGGCTGCCCAAATTCGGGCAGAAGTCAGCAATTCCGTCACAGTCGTGCAAACATCCCTGCCACATCCAGCGGGCAACGATGATGCGATCGTTGTCGGGTTCCTAGGCGGCTTTGTTCACCGTAATGATCAGCATCACCCGGAGATCCAGCTGATCCAACAGCTCCGGCAGGAATACTCGACCGACAATTATTTTGGGCTGTTTGAAAACAGCAAGATCGACGAAGCGCACAGCGAGATTCTCCGGCACTTGCGTCTTCGCGACGCGAAGTCCCCTGCAGAGCGGAACCAGCAAGTTCCTCGAATTATCTTGTTTGGTCACAGTTGGGGGGCGTCTGCAGTTGTACGGCTCGCGCGAAAGCTTGATCGCGATGGCATCCCCGTTGCGCTCACTATCCAGGTGGACAGCGTCGCCAAGCCTTTTAGCGACGATCGAGTGATCCCCCCAAACGTCATGCAAGCCGTTAATTTTTATCAGACACACGGCTTGATTCATGGTCAGTTTGGGATCATAGCCGCCGATCCCAGCCGTACAAGAATCATCGGAAATTTCCGTGTCGATTACAAAACTGAACCAGCACCCTGCCGCAATTTCTCGTGGTACTCGCGTGTGTTTACAAAAGCGCATATCGAGATTGAGTGCGATCCAGAGCTTTGGTTGCAAGTCAAAACATTAATCAGTGGTTACCTGCCCAACACGTCGATGGCTCAAAGCGAGGTAGAGCCAGACGACGCGCGAATACAGGTGCCGATCTCCGAAGATAAGTCGAGTCGTTCCGCACACTGGAAAATATTTAATAGATAGGAGCCAGAACACTGATGGCAACTGCTGAAGCTAAATTTCGTATCGATGTTGAAATTAAGAACCTTTTGCAGGACTCAAACACGAACAAAGCCACGCCGCCACCACCGAAAGGATTGACGCTCCCGGAGCCCATATTCCCGCAGCACCCAGAGAAGCTGCTTGATCCCGGACCGAAAGTACCGCCGGAAGGGAATCGCCGCTGGGGAGCGCGGCCAATCTATCGTGCGATGCGAGGCTGGCTCGCTCCTTATGTTCGGTCACGCGTTCTGCCTGGGGACTTTCATCCAATCACTTCTTATCTGTTCGTGGAGTACAAATGCAACCTTGATTGCTGGTACTGCTGGTCTTTCGACAATCGAATCAAGGGCATGACCGAGGATGCGGCGCGCAGATCGATTGACTGGCTGCACGACCACGGCTGCCGCGTGCTCGCCTGCATGGGCGGGGAACCTTTGCTGCGTCCAGACTTCATTAACAAAGTGGTGTACTACGCAGCGAAGAAGGGATTTTGGGTTTACGTCGCCACGAACGGGCGCCTGCTGCGGCCCGAACTTGCGGACCGGCTCGGTGATGCCGGCGTGGCTGTCTTTAACTTCGCGTTGGATTCCTGGGATCTGAAACCCAGTTTGCCCAAGGCGCTGGTTCCTGCGCAGAAGAACTTGGAGTACATTCTGCGGAAACAATATGTCTACGACTATCTGGTCTTCTTTAACATCAACATCTGTCGAAACAATCTCCAGGATGTTCGTCAGCTCACGGAGTACGCGCACGATCATCGGGTAGCAACGGACTACCACATCAACGAAACCCCGATGCTTGAGCAGGACGAGCACTTCAAACACCTGAACGAGAATCCAACCTACATCCGTCCAGAGGACTGGCGTGAGGTGGACCAGTTGATCGATTGGATCATCGCCAAGAATAAGGCGGGATATCAGATGGTCAACTCAGTGCCTCGGCTTGAAGAAATGAAGTCCTTCATTCGCATGTCGTCCGGTCTCGACATCCGCGAAGTTGGGTGGTACGGCGACGGCAAAGCGTCGGAAGCAGAGACGGCGGAGAAACTCAGGAAAGCTTCCGGGATTGTACGGGGCGAAGATGGAGACCTGAACTTTTCGGAATGGAACTGCCGTGCGGGCCAGAACAACGTCATCATTCGCACAGACGGAACCGTTGCGCCTTGTTTTCCAATGTACTCTGCTTCGCACGATTGGGGAAATATCGACCGAGTCACGTTTGACCGCGAGCAGCTGACCGATATGAAGGCAACATGTCAGAAACATTGCTTCTCTACCCTCAATCACAACTTGGCGTACTGCTACAACGACGCACGAGTGATCAAGTGGATGTGGGAGAATGTGAAGCGAGGCTTTCGCGGCGGAATGCGCAGCTTTGAAGACTGAGTTCGGTCTCACGAGGAGGGCAGGCCCTGCATGGCAGCAGTCAAAGAGTTCAGGTGCGAGATCTGCGGCACAGTAACGTCGAAGCCGATTCACTGGTTCGTCATTCAGTGCAGCAGCAGCGAACTGAAGGTCATAAAGTGGAACACAGAAGCGGCAACCGCTCCCGGTGCGCGTCACTACTGCGGTGAAGCGCATGCTCAGGTCTATGTCAGCCGCTGGTTGGAGGCGGCATGCTCGCCTCCTAAACCTGACTTCATCAGAGCTGCTGGCAGTCGCACCTGATCAAAATTTTCGCTTGAACGCCCAAGGGGGGCGCGGTTTGACCAGTCATCCTGAACCTCCGCTTCAGATAACAGCCCACTCGGAAGCAGCTGAGCACGCTGAACGCCATTGCTAGAAGCCGTGCAATCATTCGCAACCAATGACATCAACGTGCTTGTACGCTTTCGCAACCTGCTCGTATTCAGGCAGTGACCAAAGCCAGGCACAACCTCTTCGAAAAAAGACTAGTGATGCTGGGTGACAAGCGGTTTCAGTGCGTAGCTGCAGCAGACAGCATGGCAGAACACGGGTTGTTTCCCCGCGTCCTCGTCGGATATGGTTTTGTCGTTAGACAAACCCGCAGTGATTGGAGGATTGCATTCGCCTTTCGTCGAGTCAGCTGATGTGGTTTGCTGAAATCCAGAAGGGTGCGAACAGCGGCTTCGCCTAACCAGCTTGGCGATACAGTAAAGCGCAAGACCGATGAAGACGAGAGCTGCCAGAGCTCTTCCAGTTCTTGCAACGTATGCGGCAGCATGATCCAAGTCGTGTCTGAATACATAGCCGAGTCCCGCATACGTACATGCATAGAGAAAAGCACCAGCAGCATCAAAGGCCACAAAGCGGAGCCGGCTGGTACCGGACGTTCCGGCCAGCGGAGGTGCTACCGCATCCACTCCGGGAAGAAATTTGGAAACAAGAAGAATCGAAGGCCCATAACGGGCAAAGGTGGCTTTTGCTCTTCGGTCATGCTTGTCCGGGTCACGCGAGAGGCGGTGGATGAAGTGTAAAACGTTGTCACCATGTCGCCGGCCCGCTTCGTACCACGGCCAGTCAGCGAGGACAGAGGCAACGACAGCTAGAATGATGGCGGCGGTGAGCTTCAACTTCCCAAGGCCTGCGAGCGCCCCGGCTGCGAGCAGAAATAGGGGGCCCGGGATCGGCAACCCTAGCTGGTGCGCAAATATTGCAGCGAATAAGACTGCGTAGCCATGCTTCAGAATAAATTGCACAATTGCATTCATGCGCTCTCCCCGCCGATCTCACATCAGTTCCTGAACAATCACCCTCCGCGACCTAGTTGTGTGGCGGATAGTTCTTAAGAAGCTTCTCCATCGCCTTCTGCAGGTTTTTGTAGTTCTTGTTGGGGTCCTTCTTGAGGTCAATCGTCTTGCTGGCATCTCCGCGCCAGATGAGCTGCTTTCTAGCGGAGTCATACAGGTCCAACACCAGTGTGCCGACGGGAATCGTGGAAGTCTGGCCCTGAACTGAACCGTCCCACCAACCTGGGCCAGCACCCCTCCAACCAGAACCGAACAGATTGACGCTTTTCTCTTCGCGGACGACAGCATGGTAGGTGACCAGGAGGTCTCCGTTCTTTTCGACTTTGGTGAGACCTTTTTGCGCAAGCTGTTCGTCGACAGCCCGCTCAATATCGCGACGAATTAACTGATCGTTGGACACCGCTTCCTGGATGTCGCCAAATGGCCCACTGCCGGGAACATGGGATTCCCGTGCAGCGCTCGGAACCTCAACCCATTGATACGTTTTATAGTTCGCGAAATTGGTGCCACGGTCATAGTTGTAATGAACCTCCTGGCCGCGGGAGAAGACCGCTAGCAGGAAGACCAACGTGCACAACACAGTCGCCAAGTATGTCAGTCGGCTAAGCAGTCTCATCGCGATTCCTTTCTCTTGCGGGTGTTCGTCAAACCGGAATCTCTGTTCGCTTCAGAGAGTTTTGTAGCCCAGATGCTCTCGAGCGCTACTTCTCCTCTTGGACCTGCTCTACTTGCGCAAGCGGAGGAAGTGATGACTCAACTTTCATATCCATCACGATGTCAAGCCGATGGTCCAATTGAAAGAATTTCGTCACCGTGAGAGATGGCAGCACTGCATTGAACTTCTTGTAGTACTTCTTCTTCAGCGCTGCCAGGTTGGCGTCGCAATCGAACATTCGCTCCGTCATCCCTCTTGCGTCGGCATCGGTCAGGTCGGGATACTTCGCGGCGTATTCCTTGATTACAGCTACGCGACGGTCGTCGAGCGTGGACCGTTCGTATTCATATTTCCGATAGATTGGCCAGAATACTGCCGCATCCTTCTCGCTGAAATTCATGGCTTCTGTGATGATGTTGATTCTGTCTGCCTGTGTATCGGCCCGCACTACCTCAATGGTAGACGCGAGACTTGTCTGTAGGTTTTGTGCACGGGAAAGTGAGGAGACAGCAAAAACCACAAGCGTGATCGCCAGAATTGCAGATTTCGTGACGAATCCTGGAAAATTAATTTCACTTCCGTCATGCGACTTCGGTCCGAGTAGTGCAGTGCAATTCAACAGCCTCATTGTTCAATATCCTCGTCGGAGAAAGCGAAAGCCTCTCGCGAAGTCATAAGGCACGCGCACTGCCGAACGATATGCGCGAGTTAAGTCCTTTACTTATTTCGGGTGTCGCGACAACTGACGACAGGTCAGAACCTGTGTTGCCCGCCGATGGGCACGCGATGACTGCCCGGGGACAAGCACAGACTTTGCATTCCGGAAGAAGGTGATGATTCTGGAGAGTCTTTCACGACAGACAGCAGGGTTACTTGACAGTCGCGGGCCAGTTAAGAACCACCGAGTAGGTTTCGTGGAAACCTTTGCGTGGTTCCAAAACCAGAAACTTGAATCCATCCTCGGTGACTGCATACTGATTAATGGTGGGATCGGGCATCAGTCCTGTATCGAAGAGCTTTCTTGGGACTCCAATCGTGTGAGCAGAGCCGCGCTCCACGCTCGCCGACATCATTTTCCCTTCCAGATCGATGAAGAAAAGTTCTCGGCCGTCGCCACGCCAACGCGGCTGAACGCCACCACTCACCGAAACCTGTTTGATGTAGTGAAACGAAGGAAACGAAGCGACGAATACTTCCCATCTTCCGGTGCGATTCTCGCCATAAGCGATCAACTGCCCGTCAGGAGACAAATGAAATTCATCTTTCGTGAACGCCGATGAATAGATCGCCGTAGGTTTGCTGCCTCCCGCGAGAGGTAACGTCGAGAGTGTCTTGGTATCGTGCGTCAGCAAAAACTTCCCATCCGGAGCCCAGTCCTCCACCCAATGCCTATCATCGCCGGAATAGATCGTCTGGGGTTGCTGCGTTCCAATCTCAATTTTCTCCACGAGGAAGGGCGGATCACTTCCACCATTTGGCAGAAGATTGAATGCTACATAGCGCGAATCGGGTGACCAGACAGGATCCGACTGCGCATGAGGATCCGTCGTCAGGGGAGTTGTCGTATTCGTAGCGATGTCGACAAGCCACAGACTGCCGGTAGCATGTTGGTGGAACGAGTTGAGTGCTAAGTGCTTTCCGTCCGGAGAGAGCGTGAATTGCTGGTAATCAATTACCGGCTCAAGGCTGCCGATGATAGTACCGTCCCGGGAGTACCAGTTCAGCAGATCGAAAGATGAACCTTCTGCCGTCCCATAGACAAGCACCCCATTTTGAGATGCGGTAAATTCCGAAGTGCCCAGATAGGCTGGAGAAGCCGCAACGTTGCGAGCCAGCAACAACGGTTGGCCAATCTTCCGCAACGTTTTCCAGTCCATTCGTTGCGCGAACAGCGTCTGGTCCTGCACGAATAGCAAGTAGTCCGGAACTGCCACAGCACGACTTTGGTTAGCCAGCAGCACCATGGGAAGTCCACCATCAATGGACTGAACATAGACTTTCGCTTCCGGATCGCCACTGGTCAGGTTTGTGCGAGCCAGGTAGATAAAGTGCTTGCCGTCAGGCAGGAACTGAACCCACATTTGGCTGATCTGTCCAGGAAGCAGCGAGGTAACGGGCGTGGCAGCCGCGCCTCCTCGCGGGATGCGGAGAATCGGACTGTTCACCGATCTGGCAAACAGAATCGTTCCGTCGGCACCCCAAGTGCCTTGTGCAATTTCCGGGACGCTGTAGATCTCCTCCGGGATTCCGCCCGATCGCGGAACCTTCTTCAGTTTGCCACCCGCCCAGAAACCGACGAATTCTGAGTCTGGCGACCAGAATGGAAGAAGTGCCCCTTCAGTCTGATCAATCCGTTGCGCTTCGGCCGCACTCAAGGGCCTAATCCACAGGTAGCTTTGGCCAGACGAGTCGGTCGCGGCAAAGGCTAGCGCCTCGCCATCGGGCGAAAGGGCGATGTGTTCGAAAGGGTGCCAGTTACGCTGTAGTGTCACACCCTGGGGCAGACCAAGCGACAGCCGAACCGCACTGACCGGCTCAGTTTTCGGGCGAAGTTGAGACCACAGCACAAAAATCAGAATGCCCACAACCAGCACGCCTGCAAGGACCAGTACGGAGGTGCGCTGTAACCGTGGAACAACCGGCGGGGGAGGAGCAGATGCTAGAACTTCTTCTCTAATTGTCGCCTGCGGGGCCCAACGGAACTCCGGTACGTAGGAACCGGGCGGAAGCTCGATGCGAACGTCAGGCGCTGCGGCAGCTTCTCTGTAGTACTGCGAAAGTCTTTTCCGAACTTCTGTTGCTCGCACGCGAACGACTGCATCATTTGAGGTGTCGTAATCGGCGGGCCGCCCAAACATTTCCACGCCGATCATGCGCTCGCGGAGCGAATCCAGATCACCTACTAGCGCGCGTTGCACCACTAGGCGCAGAAAATCCTGGCAGCGCTTGCTCCCAGCAAACGCACTGCTGGAAACTATAGATTCCAGGACTGTGCGCACGGCATCAGCCTGTTTGGCGCTGAGCTTGCCTGACTGATCGAACTGGTGCCCTGCTGACATATCGCCCTACAGTCCCGCTTAACGTGGCTTAACGGGTCCCGGCTGCGACAACGTAACCTACAGAAAAGAATGGAAAACTATCTTAACATGCCGCTTAACGGTTCGGAACAACTCAGTTTCTCGGCGAAGATCACACTCAAACTGTTTCGAACATTACCGGCTAAGCAGATTCCCATTAATGTGCTTCCTGTTGTTGCAGGGCCCGGTCACTTAATTAAAGCTGGGGGTGCATTATGGCGCGCAAGACAGTAGCTTTCAGAGACCTCGCTGGTCACGTACAAACAAACTTGAGCACGGGGGGACTCGAAGACCGTCCCAGGCACCAAATCAGATCTGTACTGGGTCTCCTTGCGACAAGCCTGGTCAGCTTGCTGCTCATATCTGTTCCTGTGCTTGCCCTGGACCGGCAGCAATTACCAGACACTAATGTTGCAGCCATGTTTTGGACCCAGCACCAGGCAAACACGCTGCATTCCGCTGTCGCCCCTGCTTATGACCGCGCGAACTGGTTCCGCGCTACCTGTGTGGGCATTTTCCTCGCACTACTGTGGGCAGTGTACAAGTTGCATCTCCGGCGATTGCACCAGCAATTCGAGATGGCACTGGAGGCACGTGTCGACGAGCGCACTCGGATCGCGCGCGACCTGCATGACACTCTGCTGCAAAGCTTTCATGGGTTGCTGCTCCGGCTCCAGACTGCCTCCCAGTTGCTGCCCGAGCAGGCAACGGAGGCGAAAGAGAAACTCGACAGCGCAATTGAACAGGGTGCAGAAGCGATTACCGAAGGCCGGGATGCGGTTCAGGGATTGCGCGCCTCGGCACTCGATTGCAAGGATCTCGCACAGGCCATAAGCACTCTTGGAGAAGAGCTCACAACCAACTCAAACAACGATCGATCGGCAGCGTTCGTTCTAACCGTCGAGGGCAGGCAGCGAGACCTCCATCCGATCGTTCGTGATGATATTTACAAGATTTCTGCTGAAGCACTCCGCAACGCTTTTCGCCACGCAGAAGCGGAACGCATTGAGGTTGAAATTCGATACGACAATGAACAATTCCGGCTGCGTGTACGTGATGACGGAAAAGGCCTCGATCCCGCGCTTCTCTCGGGCCAACGTAATAAAGGACATTATGGTCTGTACGGGATGCGCGAACGCGCCGCACTTATCGGAGCCAAGTTCACGGTGTGGAGCGAAGTCGGCGCCGGCACCGAAGTGGAACTCCGTGTTCCTTCAAGTATCGCGTTTGCGATAGGCCGGAAACCTCCCCGGCTCGTTGGGAACGCCGCCGGAATGGCGAGAGCATAACTGCAAGACAGAGCATAACTGCAAGACAATGATGAGGGTTGGCGCTTCCCAGAGTGTCATGTTCACCATTAAGGAGAAGTGATCGTGCGGAGAAGCATCATGTCGCCCGCGTACTGGTTCTTCACGACATTGTCTGTCCTAGGGCCGTACATGTTATGTCTATCATTACTGGAGCAGCCAGCTCACGCCCTCGATCCGAACAAGCGTATCACCCAGTACATCCATACGGCTTGGCGCTACGCAGATGGGTCCGGGGAATCGGCATACGGCATCACGCAGACGTCGGATGGATTTCTCTGGACGGTTGCCGGCGACATGAAGACGTTCGACGGCGTTCGCTTCATTACCTGGGACGGACCTCCGAACGGCGGGTCGTTCACAAAAGGCACCCCGTTTGGACAAATAGCGAATGCATTCGGTGACCGCACTGGTGGGCTCTGGGTCTTGGGACTACATGGGATCGTTCACCTGAAAGGCCGCGTCATCACTTCACAATTCGAGTTAAAAGGGCTGCTGAATTCTCAAAACATTGCTGAAGATAATGACGGCTCTATCTGGGTTGTGCGTGCTAACAACGGTATCTCAGACCTTCCGCTATGCCACGTTAGTGATTTAGCCCTGAAATGTTTCGGAAAAGCTGATGGGATACCAATTTCCCCAATCGATTCTCTATTGGCTGACGGCAAAGGCGGGTTTTGGCTGGGAGGACAAACTACCCTCGTCCACTGGAATGGCAGTGCCTCGGAAACTTACCCCATCCCAGCGTTGAAATCCAATGTAGGACAACAAGGAATTATGGGCCTGGCGTATGGTCCAGATGGCACCCTCTGGGTCGGGATTCTTGCAACGGGCCCCGGGCGTGGGCTAGGGCGTTTACTAAATGGCGCTTTTCAACCGTTTGTGACCCCCAGCTTTGACGGGAGCAAACTGGCGGTCCAGAGCATGACCTTCGACGGTGACGGCAATCTCTGGGTCGGCACGAACGGCATGGGAATCTTTCGTTTGCATGAAAATGTTGTAGACCACTATGGACGAACAGAGGGCCTGTCCAGCGATAACCTAAACGATCTCTTCTTAGACCGGGAAGGGATACTGTGGGCAGCTACGACGGAGGGAGTAGACAAATTTCGCGATGCACCGATCAGCACCTTCTCGAAGTTGGAAGGCTTGGGAAACGATGCGCCGAGGGGAATTCTAGCAACTACGGACGGCACCATTTGGGTGTCAAACCTCGGCTCGCTTGACCGCATTGATAAGTACGGGACTATCACCTCGATTCGCGCTCGAGATGGTCTTCCGGGTCGTCGGGTCACTTCCATGCTGCAAGATCGTGCCGGGAACATGTGGGTCGGAGTGGATGACGGGCTTTACCTGTTCAAAAATGGGCGGTTCCGGCGCCTTCCAGAGCCGAATCACCAGCCATTGGGACTTGTTCTCGGAATTACGGAAGACATCAACGGCAACATTTGGGCAGAGTGCTTCAGTACGCCACCGAAGTTGGTTCGCATCCGGGATTTTCAGGTGCAGGAACAGTTCCCTTCCTCGCAAGTTCCGACGGGTCGTACCCTTGCGGCGGACCCTCTTGGGGGTATTTGGATTGCCACCCTGAACGGTGACCTTGCGCTATTCCGCGATGGAGCAGTGCAAACATTCGCGCTAAACAAAAAAGGTGATCCGACTTCGCGCCAGCTCATTCCCAATCGAGACGGCTCTGTGCTTGCGGCTTCTGCCGACGGACTGGTTGGATTGCGCGGAGGCAAGGTGCAACGATTGACAACGAAAAACGGCCTGCCGTGCAACTTCGTTACCTCTTTCCTCGAAGACAGGGAAGAACGCTGGTGGCTCTACACCGATTGTGGCGTGGTCGAGGTAGCGGATTCTGAGCTCCAGAAGTGGTGGAGCGATCCGGCGGTGATCGTGCAGACTCGTGTCTACGACGAGTTGGACGGGGCTCGGGCAGGCCGACCCAGTTTTAATTCGGCGGCATACTCTTCGGATGGTCGCGTGTGGTTTGCGCAGGGAGATATCGTAGAGATGCTGGATCCGTCCAGGCACTCGCCGAAGGCACTCGCCGCCGTGACACATATTCAGGCGATAACCGTTGACCGAAAGCAATTCATCGCGATTGATAACCTCAAGCTGTCGCCTCATCCGCGTGACTTGCAGATTGATTACACTTCGCCCACGTTTGCTAATCCACAAAGGGTGAAATTCCGGTATCGGCTCGACGGTTACGATCATGACTGGCGCGAAGCCGGTACGCGCCGGCAGGCCTTCTACACCGATTTGCCTCCCGGGAAGTACACCTTTCGCGTTATGGCTGCGAATAGTGACGGCATCTGGAACGACACCGCAGCCAAACTGGAATTCTCGATCATGCCGGCGTACTACCAGACGAATTGGTTCCGCGCTCTATGCGCGATGGTCTTTGTCGGTTTGCTATGGACGGCTTACCAGTTGCGTGTACGGCATTTGAATAAGCAGTTCGAGATGACGCTCGACGCCCGTGTTGGCGAGCGCACGCGCATTGCTCGGGATCTGCATGACACTCTGCTGCAAAGCGCCCACGGTTTGCTGCTCCGGTTTCAGACTGTTTCTCAGTTGCTGCCGGATCGGCCTCTGGATGCAAAGGAGAGACTGGACAACGCGATTGAGCAGACGGCGGGCTTCATCACAGAAGCGAGGGATGAGGTGCAGGGATTGCGCGCTTCAACCGTCGACACCAATGATGTTGCGCTCGCGATAAGCACTCTCGGAGAAGAACTCACAACGGACTCGAGCGACCACAGGACTGCATTCCATGTCGCAGTTGAGGGTGAGACGCGTAATCTCCATCCCATTATCCGGGACGAGATCTACAAAATCGCAACTGAGTCACTGCGGAATTCTTTTCGGCATGCAAACGCACGGCGGGTGGAGGTTGAAATCCGCTACGACGACGAGCAGTTCCGACTCCGTGTGCGTGACGACGGCAAAGGAATCGATCCGGTGCTGCTCTCGGGTAGAAGCAATGAGGGGCATTATGGCTTGCACGGAATGCGGGAACGCGCAACACTTATTGGAGGCAAGCTCACAGTGTGGAGCGAAGTTGGTGCAGGGACCGAACTGGAGTTGTGCATTCCTGCCAAGAAGGCATACTCAACCGGCGGGACAGATTCCTGGTTGTCACGAAAGTTCGCCGCTAAGCATGAAGCAGGACACCGTTTATGAACGCCAGCATGTCGCAAATTCGAATTCTCGCCGTTGACGATCATCCACTCGTTCGCCAAGGGATCGGCGGTCTAGTTGGAGTTCAGACCGATATGGTCCTTGTAAGTGAGGCCTCCAATGGTCGTGACGCTATTCAGCAATTCCGCATGCACCATCCCGACGTCACGCTGATGGACTTGCAAATGCCGGAAATGAATGGTTTGGACGCGCTGATGGCGATTCGCAATGAGTTCCCCGGTGCGAAAGTTATCGTTCTTACGACCTATGCGGGGGATGCACAGATTTTGCGTGCCCTCAAGGCCGGCGCGCAGGCTTACCTGCTCAAGAACACATTGCATAAGGAATTACTGGACACTATCCGCGTGGTCCATGCTGGGAAAAAGGCGCTCTCCCCAGAGGTTTCATACCAGGTCGCCGAGCACGCCACTGATGATGCTCTCACCCCAGCGGAAGTCAGTGTCTTGCGGCTAATTGCGGCTGGGAATGCGAACAAGCAAATTGCGGATCAGCTCGCAATTACCGAGGAAACCGTCAAAAGTCGAGTCAAGTGCATCCTTTCAAAATTGGGGGCTAACGATCGAACTCACGCAGCCATGCTCGGAATAAAAAGGGGCATCATCGAACTATAGTTCTCCGCTTTACAGACGAGTGCCCAAACCCTAAAGAGTGAGGTTCCCAACCCTTTCTAGGGTTTCGATTCGCTTTCAAACATAAGAAAATAGTAAGTTCTAGAAAGGTGTCCGTTTGCGGCGCTTATATTCCACATTCGCTGGTGGTTGGCCCGGAACAGGGTTGCTACTCATGCGCTTAGTTGTCGGCTCCGTACTGGTTATACGCGCAGGGTTGCGGATTTGGGGCGACGCCTCGACCACGGGTGTGACAATTCCGGCTGTGCTCTTGTTGCTCGCAGGAATAATGGTGATCGTGGGCTTGTGGACGCCGATTGCCGGAACCTCCATAGCGTTGATTGAAATCTGGAAGATGCTCGCGCTAACCGGAGACAAATGGCTGTGGCTGCTGTTAGGAACTGCCGGTGCTGCTCTCGCAATGTTAGGACCAGGTTTATGGTCCATCGATGCTCGCCTTTTCGGGTGGAAACGCGTCGAAGCCCCGCCCCGTAACGGTAGCTTTAAGTCTTCTTGACCGACTGCCCCGGCCAAATTTCCTTCCCCCAAAAGGGCTTCCAGTTTCCTCTCAAGAGTTTTCGATTTGCCCCGGCTTGGGGTTCCAGCAAACGACCATTCGTTCGAGAATGCAGCATGACATTGGGGTCCAGTTGAGACGGTTGTAGGAGGAAGTTATGGGGCTTACATCTATTGATTTTACTAATCTCGGACACTCAGCAGAAACAAGGTTTGCCAAGATGGACAGATTTAACGCCCAACGGCTCCCAACGATCTCTGAAAGATCTGAATACTGCTTCGAAGGCATTATTGGGGAAAGCCTGGCCTTTAATAAAGTTCTGGAACAAGTCGCAACGGTTGCTCCGACGGGTGCCACCGTTCTGCTTCACGGAGAAACGGGCACCGGAAAGGAGCTGATTGCACGGGCGATTCACAACCTCAGCCCGCGGCGGAACCGTAACTATGTACGAATGAACTGCGCCGCAATTCCATCGGGACTGCTGGAGAGCGAGCTGTTCGGACATGAAAAGGGCGCGTTCACGGGGGCCCTGATACAGCGAAAGGGCAGGTTCGAGTTGGCGGACAAGGGCTCGCTGTTTCTCGATGAGATCGGGGACATCAGTCTGGAATTACAGCCGAAACTATTGCGCGCCGTCCAGGAGCAGGAGTTTGAACGGCTGGGAAGCGCCCACACGATCCAGGTTGATGTCCGAATGATTGCGGCCACTCATCGCGATCTTTCGGCCATGATTCGAGAAGAGAAGTTCCGCGAGGATCTGTTCTATCGATTTAATGTTTTCCCAATTGAGATCCCGCCTCTTCGCGAGCGGCGCGAAGACATTCCGCTACTGGTGAACTATTTTGTATCGAAGCTATCGGCACGAACAGGGAAACAGATCACGTCAGTTTCGGGACTAGTCATGGAAGCGCTGACGAACGCTCCATGGAAGGGCAACATCCGGGAGTTGGAAAACTTTATCGAACGTGCCGTGATACTAACTCGTGGCGACGAATTAGAGGTCTCGTTCGCCGAACTCGGCGAGTCTCCCGTGACACGGGTCTTTAATACTTCAAACGGAACATTTAGAGAAGCAGAATCTACTGCCATAATCGGTGCTTTAAGAGCCGCTTCCGGACGGCTATCGGGCAAGGGCGGAGCGGCCGAGCGGCTGGGATTGAAACGTACGACTCTGCAACATAAAATCCGCCGCCTGGGAATCGCTAAGGAGGACTATGCGGGCTGAGTCGCGTGTCACGTGTAGCAGATGGTAGCGGCGGCCTGGCGCCGGTTGCGGTTGTGACCGAAATCAGCCTCTGTGTCGGTCTTTAACCCGTCTTACCGCCTTTGGGGGTGCGGTTTATGGCGAAAACCGAAGAGCGATATCGAACCTTGCTAGATCTTTCCAACACCGTGGCTGATCAGCCCACAGTCAAGGCCGTCCTGCACAGTCTGCGTAGCCTTCTGTCCAGCAGTTCTAAGTTACACGGAGCCGAACTCTACGTCTTGAGCGACGACGGAAGCAGTTTGCAAGTCCTCGAGTTCGACCGAGATGCAGACGCGCCGCCAATCGAAGTTGGAACGAAACTCTCGGTGATTGGCGCGGTCGCCCGAGTGCTTGAGGAGCAGACGCCAGTCTTTCTCGCGGACACATCTCAGGAAATGTTGAAGCATCCTGAGTTAGCTCCGTTTGCCGCAGGTGTTGTTGGACGCAGCTCGTACCTTTTTCCTGTGTCCACCTCCCGGAAACAATACGGAATTCTTGCCGTGACAAGAGATGTAGGGCGGGGATTTCTTCCGGAAGATGTCGAACTGCTCCGCTCTTTATCGTCACACGTTGCGGTCGCGCTCGAGTGCGCGGTGGCGAGGGATTGCGCAGAACAGTATCAACGCGAACTAGCCGGCGAGCGTGACCGTCTTCGCCTCGTCCTGGACATCAACAATCACATCTCAAAACTGGACATAAACGATGTCCTTTGCTCGGCTTCGGCATCCATCCGTTCGTATTTTCAATGCGATTCCGTTTCTTTCTGGATACTGAGCGAGGAAACCGGCCAGCTTCAAAAGTTGTGGGAGGACTATCCTGGCGGCAGCGGAGCAATGGCTGAGGTCCTTTTTGCTGATCTCGCGGCTGCGCAGCTGGAGAAGCTGCGCATGCGCAGAGCCGAAATCTGGTCTCTCGAAGACATTGACAAACTTCCACCAAGCGTCGGCCGACCGCTGAAGGCGGAGTCGATTCAGTCGCTGGCATTTGCGTCCCTGGCCACGGAGAACAAGCTATTGGGCGCGCTGGTTCTCACAAGCCGCAAACTCGATGCGTTCGGCCAACAGGACGTGGATCTACTCTCGCAGATCGGTATCCAGATCTCCCTTGCTTTGGACAATGCGCTTGCCTATGGTCGCCTGACCGCATCGGCGGCTCGTCTGGAAGAAGAGCGCCTCTACCTGGAGTCCGAAATCAGGTCGGAATACAACTTCGAAGACATCGTGGGCAAGAGCGGCGCGATCCGCAAGGTGCTGGACCAGGTGGCCATCGTGGCTCCGACAAGTTCCACGGTTCTACTGCATGGTGAAACCGGTACGGGCAAAGAACTGGTCGCTCGAGCGATACACAACCTTAGCCCGAGACGTGAGCGCACATTCGTGCGGCTGAACTGTGCGGCAATTCCTTCGGGACTTGTAGAGAGCGAACTGTTTGGCCATGAAAAGGGTGCTTTTACCGGCGCACTGATGCAAAAACGAGGACGGTTCGAAGTCGCGGATCATGGTTCTCTGTTCCTGGATGAGATTGGTGATATCAGCCTGGAGTTGCAGCCGAAATTGCTGCGAGCATTGCAGGAGCAGGAGTTCGAACGCCTGGGGAGTGCGAGGACGATCCAGGTTGATGTTCGCCTTATTGCAGCGACACATCGCGATTTATCGGCCATGATCCGTAATAACCAGTTCCGTGAGGATCTTTTTTATCGCCTGAACGTCTTCCCAATAGAGATTCCGCCCCTTCGCGAAAGGCGCGAAGACATTCCACTTCTGGTTCACTTCTTTGTTTCGCGCCTGGCGCGTCGTATGCAAAAGCGCATGCGTTCCATCCCAAAAGCGGCCATGGATGCTCTCGTGAGTGCCGATTGGCCCGGAAACATTCGCGAACTGGAGAACTTCGTTGAACGTTGTGTGATCTTGTCGCAAGGAGAGGAATTGACTGTTCCGCGCGCTGAGCTGAAGCGAAGTGCAGGGCGCAGCTTTGTTTCATCAGGATCATCCTTTATGCAAGCCGAGCGGCAGGTGATCATCGATGCTTTGAAAGGTGCGTCGGGGAGGATATCCGGCAGAGACGGAGCCGCAGACCGCCTAGGTCTGAAGAGAACCACCCTCCAGAACAAGATGCGTAAGTTGAATATTGCTCGCGCCGATTACTCGGCCTGACCACATCGGACAGAGCATACGCAGTGCGAAAGGAAACTGGGGGCCGCCTCACGTTGCAAGCTCTTTTCGTTCCGCTGCCCATTTCAAGCTGACCTTATCAGGGCAGGGACACTTCTACCGGCGCTTTCTTACGAAAAAGCCCTTTGGTCTCAATCACTTTCATACCCTGCTTCCTGGCAAGGCACATGCACTTAACCAGTTAGAGTTAAGAGGTTAAGAGGGTAAGCCAGCATGCTAAGGGTAGAAATCCATGATTCCGTTAACGCCTCCAGCATCAGCGTGGAGGGTCGACTTACGAAGGAAACCGCCGACGACCTTCGAACGCTTGCGACACGTTGCAATGCCGACACGAGACTAGTGGTCGACTTGACAGAACTACTGTTCATCGACGCAGTAGGTGAAGACGTGCTTTCATTGTTGAAGCGGCTCGGAGCAGAGTTCGTTGCCGAGACTTCATACTCTCTCGATGTTTGCGAGCGACTTCATCTCCCATTAGCTTGCAAGCGGCTATCGCATCGTTCCAACGGACAGGGGCATCGTGCAGATGGCGACTCTCCTCGGTGATGAATAAGACCAGAGGAAGCATCTACTGTCCTCTCCAGTTGCGCTCACGTCCAGAGTGATGGCCGGGCACATTCGTAGGCATTCTCCTGCCGCTGCGGAAAGACAAACCACTGTTACGTATCGCTTAGCCAGTCGTCACCAAACACCTGACCCGAGCACAACTGCCGTTGCTGCCTGTTGAAATCCAAGTCTACGGTGAGCTTGTCATCTCGCACTAGCTGCCACTGCCCACCTGCCAACATGAGGGCAGTGCAACCTCGCCCGTATTTGGGCGTCTGGCGCCGCCGCACACGTTTGGCAGTTCGCAATCAACGACATGCAGGTGCCCTGAGTTGGTATGGCAACTGCACTTTCTGGCGTCAGGAGCGGCGCGACGAAGTAGTTCGCTGTGCTACCAGATCTCAGCCGGCTCAAGGCAGAAGAATCATGAAATCGAAATATCTCTTGCTGGTTCTCGCGATCTCAACGTTTGCCGTACCGATCAGATCGCTGGCTCAACAGGGTTCGCCAGACGGCAATGATGCCCCGTTACTAAAGCTTGACGATGCTGTGGCGCTCGCGCTGACGAACAATCGTCTGGTAAAGAATTCTTCGCTCGAAGCTGAAAAGTACGACTTTCGAGTGAACACGATGAGGAGCAGGCGACTGCCCCACTTTCAATTCTCTGTCCTCGGTGGCCAATTGCTAAGGCCGTTCGACTTCACATTCCCGGCGGGCTCGTTCGGCACCTATCCAAGTACAGGTCCTATCCCCTCAACCGATGCGAAGGTGAAAACGCCTTCACAATTCGTGACCTACACGACGGCCGGACTGGATGAGCCTCTTACGCAACAGTACAAAATCCATCTTGGCATTCGGGCTACCGAACTGGGGAGAGATATCGCACGTGAGGATGTTCGCGCTGAACGTCAGAAGATCGCGAACGAAGTACGAACGGCATACTTCCAACTGGTCGCGACACAATCGGCTGTGGATGCTGTAGCTGAGAGCGTAAAGACGCTGCAAGAGGCACAACAACTTACCGCTCGATATCGAGTGGAGAAGACAGTGCTGCAAGGTGATCTTCTGGACGTCAATGCGAGACTTGCCAAAGCCCGGTATGAATTGTCAACCGCGGAAGACGAACTCACAACCCAACGTGAACAGTTGAACCAGTTGTTAGGGCGCGAGATTACGACAGCTTTTCGCGTCGATCCGATGATTGAGGATGATCCAGCCGATCTGACGCTGCAAGCAGCGAGGTTCCAGGCTTCACAGAATCGACCCGAAATCCGTGAAGCAAAGCTGAAAGAGAAACAGGCGGACTATGACCGCCGACTCGCGAAGGCGGAGTACATCCCCGACCTGAGCCTTTCAGTGCAGTATCTCGGCACCAACAACGTCCAGGTGCTGCCTTCAAACGTTTCGGTTGCCGGCTTCCTGCTGACATGGGAGCCGTTCGACTGGGGGCGCCGCCACAATGCCGTCGCTGAGAAATCCAAAGCAGTACAACAGGCTCGCAACGGAATACAGGAAACAGAGTCGCAGATCGCAGTCGAGGTTGGAATGAAGTATCGGAAGTGGAAAGACGCGGCGCTGTTGCTCAAGGCGACGCGAATTGGACACGAAGCGGCTGCAGAACAACTCCGCGTGACGGCCAACGAATACAAGCAACAGGCCGCACTCTTAAAAGACGTTCTCCAGACACAAGCTCAGAGTTCCCAAACGAATTCCCAGTATCAGCAAGCGCTTTCCTCATATTGGAGCGCTTTCGCCGAGTTGCGTAAGGCGATGGGAGAAGAGTAAGCGATGAAAGCAAAAAATACTTTAGGACTGCTCCGCGCAGAGTTTCAGAAAGCAATTGGAAGGGAATCCATGTTATGAAGAGCAAATGGAAGCTAGTGCTCGGGCCCGCAATTACGGTGGTGCTTTTCGCCATGATGGCGGTTACAACTGCTTGCAATGAACCCACGCAGGCTGCAGTCAAATCTCCCACGCCTGTTCATGTTGTAGACGTGGCTTTGTATTCGCCTTCAGAAGACCTGCGCTACTCGGCGTCTGTTCTGCCGTTCGCGCAAGCGAGTTTGTCGTTCAAGTCTGCAGGATACGTCACGGCAATCAAGCAGGTGGTGGGCGCCGATGGCAGGCGTCGGAACATAGGTTCGGGAGACTACGTCGTCCGAGGGAGTGTTCTCGCGCAGATTCGGTATCAGGATCTGAAGAATCAGCTTGACCAAGCTACTGCCGCAGTGAATCTAGCCGAAGCGCAGCATGTCGAGGCAACGAAAGATTACGATCGCGCGAAGGCGCTTTACGCCACAGACAGCATCATCAAGCCCCGCTTTGATCAAGCACAAGCTAAATTCGATTCGACCGTCGCTGCCGTGGATCAGGCCAAGGCCAATCTGCGCCAGGCGCAGTTGGCTGTGGAAGATGGCAACTTGAGGGCTCCGTTTTCAGGATACATCCTTGGCCGGAATATCGAACTGGGTAACCTCGCAGCACCAGGAGTTGCAGCCTTTTCGATTGCCGATATCAGTGCGGTCAAAATCGGTTTTGGCGCTCCCGAGTATGCCGTGAGGCGCCTGCGCCTTGGGCAACAATTCAGCATTCATATGCAGGACGATCCGAAAGAGTACAAGGGGCTGGTCACCAGTATCGCCGCGAGTGCAGACGAAAAGAATCGCGTCTTCGCCGTCGAGGTGACCGTGCCCAATCCCAAGGCCGCACTTAAGCCCGGCATGATTGCGTCACTCAGGGTCAGGGGTGTTCAAAAACCACCGGTTCCATCGCTGCCTCTTAGCGCTGTTGTGGCCGACCCTGCTTCGCCAGGACACTATGCAGTCTTCATCGCCGGAGAAGAAGATGGCAAATGGGTGGCGCATTTGCGTGAGGTAACACTCGGAGAAACCCACGAGAGCGATGTGGCAGTCAACGGTGTAAATCCAGCAGAAAAAATCATCGTCGTTGGATCTGCTGGTTTGAAGGACGGCGACACCATCCAGGTTCTTCCATAAAGGTATTGAACAAATGGCATTCGAAAACGAGCAAGACTTTAGCAATCGCCGCAATGTACCGAGGTTTTTCGTCGAGCATCCGCACATTTCCTGGGTGCTTCTGGCCGCAGTCCTCATTTGGGGCTGGTTTGGGTATACATCCATGCCGCAGCGCAAGGACCCGGACATTCCCGTGCGTCTTGGTGTGGCGGCCTGTCCATGGCCCGGAGCCACCGCGCAACAGGTCGAACAGTTCATTACTCGTCGAATTGAAGATGTTGCTGCTCAGAATAAAACCATTCATCCGGGAACAGATGCGGACTACGGCATTAAGTCCATATCTCTTCCCGGGTATTCGTTTGTCACCATTCAGCTGGATGAGGGCATCACGGATACCAAGCGGCAATTCAGCGATATTAACCTGAAGCTGAATGCGCTGAATTCTCAATTACCTCACGGCGCCGGTCCCATCTCTTTCCAGAGCGATTTCGGAGACACTGCGGCGCTGATGCTGACCGTCGCAAGCCCGAAGGTTGACGACATCGAAATTGCAGCTCGCGCCAGTTCGGTTGAGGCTGCGGTCCGCAAAGCTCGCGATGCAAAACAGCACAGTGGAGAGGGGCAGCGCATCGCGGTAGTGTATTCCTTCCCACAATCCATTTCGGCGAGTGAAGTTCTTGACGCTACGTATCTGTTTCAAGAGGAAGCGCAGAGCGCCGGAATCATTCGAGACTCGGAAATCCTAAAAGGCAGCGGATTCATGGGCTTGGATGGCGTTTCCGAAGCAGATGACAGTTCTATTCAAGCCTTCATCCGGCGGTTTGTGTCCCAGCGGTTACAACGCTCCGAGTTGCATCCCGACGCGTGGGCTCCAATCATCATCCGCGATCCGAGTGAAACAAGAACGAAATTGGCCAGCGTTGCCGGCGACAAATACAGCTATGCAGAACTCGATGACTTTTCTGACTTGATTGGCCGAACTCTGCAGGGCGCTCCCGAAGTATCCAAGGTCGAATCGAAGGGCGTTTTGTCACAGACCATCTATCTCGATTACTCGCAGGATCGCCTCGCGGCCTATGGCCTACGTCCTTCTGATCTCTCCAAAGTTATTTCGGCTCGGAACATTATCGCGCCGGGCGGAACCGTTGAAACAGGCGAGCGCCGAATCACTCTGATTCCTTCCGGACAATTCGCTACGGTTCAAAGCATCGGGGATGTGGCTGTATCGACTACTCCAGAGGGCGCCCCGGTGTATTTGCGGGATCTCGTCCAAATCAGCCGAGGATATCAATCTCCCGCCCAGTATCTCAATTACTACACTTGGCGAGACGCACATGGACATTGGCAGCGCAGCCGCGCGATCACCCTGGCTGTCTACATGCGCGACAAGAAGCAAATCGCGCGCTTCGGAGAGTCAGTGAATTCAAAACTGTCGGACCTCCGTAAAATCCTTCCCCCGGACCTGATTCTGGCGCATACCTCCGATCAACCGCTCCAGGTGAAGGAGAACATCCATCTGTTCATGCGGGCACTTGTCGAAGCCATTATTCTCGTCGTCCTTGTCTCGCTTGTCGGATTTTGGGAGTGGCGACTGGCGCTGATCATGGCCCTGGCCATACCCATCACACTCGCGATGACCTTCGGCATCGTGTATATGCTGGGAATCGACCTTCAGCAAGTGTCCATCGCGACGCTGATCATCGCGCTTGGTCTGCTCGTTGACGTACCAGTCGTCTCCGGTGACGGCATTAAACGCCATTTGGCGGAAGGCTTTCCGCGCAGCAGCGCCTGCTGGCTCGGCCCTACGAAGCTTGCGACCGCCATTTTCTACGCGACGATCACAAACATCATCGCCTATCTGCCCTTTATGATGCTCACCGGAAACACCGGCGAGTTCTTGAAGAGCCTTCCTGTCGTCATGACGGCTTGTCTTCTTTGTGCCCTTATCGTTTCGATGACATTCGTTCCCTTCCTGGGCTACTACATTTTGCGTGCTCCAGCAAAGCCAGAACCAACCATCGAGGAGAGGCGGGTTCGAGGATTTTATGGTTTCTATAACAGACTCGTAGGCAAAGCCATAAAACACCGTTGGGCTGTTCTCGGCGGATCCTTGATTTTCCTGATAGTAGGCGGACTGTTCGGTTCTCGTCTTAAGACCCAATTCTTTCCTGAAGATGTCCAGTATTGGTTTTATTTGGATGTTTGGCTGCCAAACGATACTCCCTTGAGCGTCACTAACGATGCTGCGTTGCAGGCCGAACGAGTCGTCCGGCAGGTGATTGAGAATTCACCTGAGGCCAAGGAGGAAAAGGGTGGGCACCTTCTTAAGTCTCTGACGGCCTTTACCGGTGGCGGGGGCCCTCGCTTCTGGTTTTCGGTCTCGCCGGAAATGCCGCAGACCAACTACGCGCAACTGATTGTTGAAGTCACCGACAAAGAGACTTCGCCAAAGTTAGCTCGTCCTATACAGGACGCGCTGGAAAGGGAAGTACCAGGCGCGTGGATAACGGTGCGCCAGCTCCAAACGAATCCGGTGGAGAACCCAGTCGAATTGCTGATCTCTGGGCAGGAGGACGTTGACCCGAAGAACGAAGTTCGCGATATTCGCGCGCTTCGGCAGGTTGCCCGCCAGGCTGAAGACATCGTCAGGCAGGCTCCCGGCATTGCCGTGCTTCGCGATGATTGGTTTCCTGACGATGTTCAGCAGAGGATTCTGATTGACCCAGATCGCTCAAACGTTGCAGGCATTAGCAATGCCGATGTCGCAGAGGCATCCGCCACGGCCATGAGCGGCACGCCGGTAGGGGTGTTCAAGGAAGGCGACAAGGACATCCCCATTGTTGCACGCCTTCGTATGGAGGAACGCGCTCAGGTTGCTGACATCAAGAACCTGTATGTTTACTCTTCACAAACGAACAACCGGGTGCCGCTACTGTCGATCGCGACGGTCGGAAATTCCATGGAAACAGGTCGCGTCGCCCGGCGTGAGCATTTTCGCACGATTTCCATTCTTTGCTATCCCCAACCCGGAGTGCTCGCCTCTGAAGTGCTCGGACCCATCCTTCCAAAACTTCAGGAGTTTCAGAAGAAGCTTCCTCCGGGTTATCAGCTCCGGATCGGGGGCGAAAGCGCAAAACAGATAGAGGGATTCGCAAACCTCAAAATCGTTCTGTTGATTTCTTTGCTAGGCATTTACCTGGCACTACTCGTTCAATTCAACAATGCTGTGAAACCTCTTCTGGTATTTGCGGCTGCTCCATACGGTGTGATCGGCTCGTTGATGGCGCTTTCAATTATGCACACGCCGTTTGGATTTATGGCCTTCCTGGGCATAGCCAGCTTGATCGGCGTCATCGTCAGCCACGTCATCGTGTTGTTCGACTTCATCGAGGAAATGCATGAGAAGGGTGAGCCGCTGGAGCAGGCCCTTCCCGACGCGGGCATTCAGCGCATTCGGCCGGTCATGATCACAGTGGGCGCGACGATCCTCGCGCTTTTCCCATTGGCACTCGAAGGTGGACCACTATGGCAGCCTCTTTGCTATGCACAGATAGGCGGACTTGCCGTAGCGACGTTTATCACATTGCTTCTGGTTCCAGTTCTTTACAGTATCTTCGTGCTTGATCTGAAAATTATCCGTTGGGAGTCGAAAGGATCTGCGAAAGAGGCTGATGCTGCCGCTGCCGACTAACGTCGATTTTCGAATAACAATAGTTGATGTTCACTGAGTACGAAAGTGCAACTGATGACTCACTCTTGGAGCCCAGCCTCGATTTCAGCGATCGCGGCTATCGCTGGTTCGCTCGTCGGCGCAATGGGTACAAGTGTCAGTACCTGGATTGGCCAGCGTCACCAGAATCGGCGAGATCTGCTGGCAAGAAAGGTTTTTCACCGCGAGCAGCTTTACTCAGATTTCATTAGCGAAACAGCACGAGCCATGGTGCACGCGATGCAAAACACACTTCAGGATCCCGCCAATCTCATATCGAGCTACGCATTGCTCAGCCGCATTCGTTTAAGTTCGTCTGCACATGTGGTGGAAAGCGCAGAGCAGGTGATAAACAACATCCTCAATACATATTCGAAGCCGAATATTACTCCCGAGGAATTTCGTACGTGGGCTGAAAAGCGCAACGATCCGTTACGAGGTTTCGGCGATATTTGCCGTCGTGAACTTGAATCCCTCTGGAGCGGTCTGTAAGGCAAAGTAAATGTGGCAATGATGATGCTGTACGCTGCAGTCGCGTTCCGTAGCGACTGATTGTCATCTCTCAGAATTGCTGCCACTAATCGCGGCTAAACTCTGTTGCAGAACGCCTAGCCGGAGACGCTCAACTCTAGAATCGGTAAACGCGAGCTGCTTCGAACGCTCAAACACGCACGAAGGAGATCCTAAGGAGCGGAGGAGAATAAGCTCCGCAGAGTTAGTTGACTACTGCGTCTGTTCCAGATCGCGCACAGCCGGACACAAATGCTCGACAACACCTGTCGAGGCATCCTCGAGCAACAAACTCGAACGCCACCCTAGTCCAGACCTCCGTCCCACGAATTCTGACTGCCTGTCAGTCAGACAACTCCAAGCCTGATCTGCAGAGGACTGGGCTGCGCCCGCCTCGGCAATTCCTTCATCGGCAGACGCCTGTGCACGGCCGCTTCCCGCTTACGAAGCGAAGCTTTCTGCCTGAGCCTGCGAGCGCCGCTCGTCGCGATGAGCTGGCCCTGCTCATCCGACAGTTGGAGACTAGAAGCTAACTACCGCGTCGGAGTCGGCTAGCCGAGTCGGCCCGATCGAAGTGTCTGCCTGGCGACAGCCGCTACTGAGAAAGGTGCCACCATTCAAAACTGTCTTGATCGCGATGGGGAGTTCGGAGACTGCGTCAGTCTTCAGAACATAGGCTCGTGCGCCAAGTTCGAACGCGTAGTCCGCTAGCTCCGGGGAGAGTTCATTCGTAACCAAGATGATGGTTGAAGGTGTTGCAAGATCGCGCAAGAGGCGAGCCACCTCGAGGCCCGTTAGTTTTGGAAGACAGATATCCAGAAGGATCAGGTCTGGGTGCAGGTCTTGTACGGCATGCAGCGCCGCCATTCCATCCGAAGCAAAAGCCTCGAGTTGCAGTGTTGGTTCTTCCTTCAGCAAAGACTGTAGCAACCGACTGAACGGCTCATAGTCTTCAAGCATAAGAACGCGTGTTTTCGTCATAGCCTTCCCATGGTCACACTGTTTAATGCACACCTGGCGAACGGGACAGGGACTTGTTGTTCACTCGTGCACCGTTCGCCATGATGGACGCGAACGCCGAATTCTTGCGCAGGTAGAGTGCTGCGTTGGTTTTCGTCGCGGGCTCAGTGTGTGGCGAACCCTGAACCCTGGTTTGAGTTCAAAGTGCGCCGCAGTTCACACCTTAATAAGTGCAATCGATGAACCGATCCCGGGCGACATGCAAGTTGTTGAGAAATTGTGAACTGGCTGTGGGAGGAGAAACTATGAATTGCCGAATTCAGGGCACTGTCAATATATGGTCAGAGGGCGCTCGCACTTCGTCGAGGCTGCAAGCCTGCAGCATGTCTACCAGTCCTCGCAGCATGTTCAGGCCTGCAACATCAAGACGATAATAGCTGTAATTCCCTTTAGTCTCGCACGTGACGAGACCAGCCTCGAGAAGGACTCGCAAATGCTGGGATACCGCACGTCTCGAGATTCTCATCGTCGACGTAATTTCGTTTACTGACATCGGACCGGCGCCGAGTTGTCCCAAGATCTGCCTGCGGCTATTGCTTGAAATCGCATGGCACACCCAGTGTATCCACTTCGGTGTTTCCGCTACGCGTTCCGTTGGAATTCTATGCGATGCGTGTCTTAGTAGCATGTTCACGGCCCGGTCGGGATGCTGCATTGGAAACACCCTTTATTAGAGGATCAGGTATCGGCATGCGATTCAGATCGCTCCAACTCTCAGCGATTGAACCGCACGGTGTTCGATTATCCATCGCAGGCACGTTCGTTTCATGGCGTTTGCGCTGCTTTGCCACGTACGCCTGCAACATAAAAGCGTGCACACTTATCAGCGCCAGAATGACGAACGTCATCAGTTGGAGTATTCCCAGCAGGATCTTCATATCTCCCTCCGCTGTACTGCTGCCTACGTGAACAGATATTGCAACTTGCATGCCAGTCCATTTAGAGGGCACACCGGATCAATTCACTGACCGAGCAGGTGATGCAAATACAGCGATATGGCAGAGGCGACATTGGCAACCCTGATGCAACTGTCAATGCGGTACCAATTGCATTAGGCGCGCATATCCGACAAGGTGGTGCTGTATGAAAAGGAAAACTGCTTCCGACAGATTCTGGGTGCTCTTATTGTTTACGAATGTGTTGGCAGTCGTTGTCTCTGTGACCCTGGTAAATCGTGCCGAAGATGCAGGTGCATGGCCCGTAGCAGTGCTTGTGACGATCGGCACGATCGTTGTGCTCATGATCACCGACACCATCAGCATTGTTGTTCGATACCTGTAGCTATGGGCATGGGCTCTAAATGAGGTCGCAGTTGGCGCCACACTCCTGCCCTGATGTCGGCACCCGCCCTCATTAGGGCAATTCACAAGCTATGTACTGTGTCGCGAATCGACATGTTGTTTAAGATCCATACTGATGAGCCCAAAACCGAAAGCGCGTTCAGATTTCAAACTAAGGGCTGTAATCTTCCGATACTGTCTTCGAGATTTCCTGAGAAGTTAGCCGATCCTGACCCCGTGGTTCCTCCCGACAAGCGCGAGTGGACTGTCCTGCCCGATCATGCGAGCGTGCGCGGGTAGTTGGACGGGCGACATAGATATATCGCCACTGCCGCGTCAGGCTGGGTCGCAATGGCTGTCGAACTGTCGGCATCTTCTCTGATGAAACGAAGGCTGCCGTCATCTATCGAAGCCGTTCCGAATCAGCTTTCTGAAAGCCACATCAATTTCGAGCAGTACTTCCCCACGAATTCTTTGTTTCACCCTGTCTAGTTCGCGCGCTTGGGTGTCATCCTGCGCAACAGGAATTCCTGGGCGACACTGGCGGCCACTCGTTCCGCAGTGCCGAGAGCGAAACTGCCAAACACCAAGCCCATTCCGCGATTTGAACTCGGGAAATACGCGTTCGCGATCGCAGACGAGGCGAGATCGCCACCGATGCTAGAGTAATTTGGCTGCAAACGCCCATTGTCACCTTTACAGATGAAGGGCGCGGAGACAGCATGCAGAAGGCGAGATTTTGTGGTTCCCGTACCTTGATAGAAGTAGCGCGGATCCTGATGCAGGAGTGATGGCAGAATTGCGCCGCCGATCAGGATGTCGGTGAGGCCATCACCCGCAGTAGCCCCAAAGCGCTTGGCGTACCCACTTAAACCTTGCTCGTAGTCTGGAGTATTCCCCGCCTGTTTCACGCCGGCCATGAAAGCGATTGCGGCAATCGTCACGGGATCTCTGGAAACTCTCCAGGCCAGCTTGAATTTGAGTTTGGTTGTAAGCGGCTCAGGATTGGAATCATAAACAACATAGAAATTAGGAATAATGCCCAGGACGCGTTGCTTTTCCGCGACTTCAACTTGCTGGGTCGCAACTTCAACCGGTGAGTAATTAACATTCACCGTCGTCTGGGTCTGTTCGATCCGAAGTTTAGAATCTGTCACAATCTTGTACTGACCAGACTGAACGGTGAACTCTGGTGAAACCCAGTCGGCAAATCCAGGTGCATGGATCGTGAGCTGATATACATTGCCTGGGTCGATGTTGTGGAATTCAAAGTAACCATTCCCGCTGCTGGTTGTGGACTGCTGCCTGCTCTGGGCTATTCCCAGTAGGGTTACAGTTGCGCCTTCCAGCGGATTGTCATTCGCGTCCGTTGCAGTGCCGACCACCGTTGCGGGAGCGTCGGAGCTTTCGCCAGTCTGTGCTCGCGCTGGTAGGGCCAACAGGAAAAAAAAGCCTGCAGTCACCAGCAAACAACTTAGCAGTTTGTGAGAATCGCGCATTTGAGTTGAGTCATTGCAGACCAAATGCCAATTCCATGGTCACGTAACTCGTTTAGAAGTAAGACCTCCTCTGGAGCTTCATCAGCCCATCTGCCCTCATCCGGGCAATTGATGATCGTGCCCATTGGCAGTTCTGCCGCATTCGTTCCGACGATCTTAGTGTTCCGAACTGACTCAACTGCGGCGCGGGGTATAAGAACGGCCGTGGGATGGGCACCTCCCTGAATCTCGGTGACTTCCCGGTGAGAGGTCTGTTGCTTTGCCACATGAACGCGCAGCTTGGCAATCTCCCAGGTTGGCCACGTGAGGGCAATCGGAATGCAAGCAGAACCGGGGACCATTCGGAACGACGGTGGATTCATATGAAAGTCGAGACGAGTAAGTGGTTGAAAGGAAGCCAGCGAGGTTGTACAGCTTCGGAATGGCTCAGCATCGTGGTCGCAGGCCTTTTCCTCTTATCTTCCTCAGCGTCGGGTCAAAATGCGGGCGATCGTAGCTCATGCGAATCAGCCGCCATCATCACTGCGGCGAGCACAACGGCTGAGACTCCGGCCTTGCTCATCCCCGCTAAGGATCAGCGGCAAGCTATAAGGAGCCGCAAGAAGTCCTATGACATCAACCGCGTCGGGAATCGCGGAATCGGAACCGGTATCAACTTCTATTCACCGGGCTATGAGCAGGAACTTGGTAGAAAACTCGCGGACAAAGTGGAGCAATCGGGGTCAGTTATTTTCAATGCGGAGGTTACTGGCTACATAGCTAATCTTGCCCAGCGCATCGTTGCTAACTCCGACGCAAAGATGTCCCTGAAGGTCACAGTAATGCTGGACGACGAGGTGAACGCATACTCCTTGCCAGGTGGATATCTGTTCGTAAATAGCGGACTAATCCTGAAGACCGATAATGAAGCCCAATTAGCAGGCATACTGGCGCATGAGATTGCCCATATCGAGGCGAGGCACACCACGAGAGACCAAACCAAGGAGCTGCTTTTCGCCTCGACATCTCCTTTGATCGTGGTCAGGCCTCTATTGCGCTTTAGGTGTAGTCGCAATGCGGAAAGAGAAGCCGATCTGCTCGGGCTGCAGTATCAGTATTTATCTGGATACGATCCTCACCAATGGATTCGGTTTCTCGAAAAGGTGGAGGACAGATCGGAAGAACCGACCTTCATCGGACGTGCGATCTCTTCGTACCCATCCGTATCGGAACGTATCAAAACAGCCCAGAAGAACATTCGGCTTTACCTCCCCGATAGAGATCGATATATCGTCGACACGGACCGTTTCGAGGAGATGAAGAGCAAAGTACGACAGATTGTCAATGCTTCTCGAAAACCTATGCCTAACCTTGCAGACGGTGTGGTATCCGAGATACGGCAAATAGACCATTTGAACTAGGACTTTCATTTAGTGGAAGGAACTGATTTCGACGAGCTGAACCGAGTGAACAGCGGGTTCAGCGCACGCAATGACGAAGCCAAAAAAAGATCGCCAGGTAGAAGAGCGCAACCAAAGCTGCGATACATCGAACGAGCGTTCGATTCTCGCATTCTGAAGGCGCATCCGGATCGGAGTCCGGATCAAGGTAGAGAATGGCTTCGAGTATCTGTTCGCAATTCAGCGAGGGACATGGGCCGGCTTCCAGGGGCCCATATGAGGGCGACGGTTCCAGATTCGAAACTTCTTGATCGCCTCTCGGTTCGCGTTTTCCTGGCATATTCACTCCATAGGAACCGGCGAAGCTGGTTCGGTTGTCGTCGGCCCGACTATTACATTACCAATGCAACGAGCTCGAGTTGTTGTTGAATAGCGGCAGAAGAGCAGCCGGCTGCGCCCACTTTGCTCGCTGCGGCGAGAACGCTGTCAGACGAAACGCCATAACCTCTGTTCATCAGAAAGACACGCAGGATCTCACCGATCTCAGAAGGGCTGGAAATTCTTTGCTGCAATTCTTCCCTGAGCGCCGATACATCTGCATTTGTGAACTTCGTGGTAAGCATCTGGATCACCTCCGACCAATAGTCGTCAAATTTGGTCCCTGAGGCCCACAGCGTCATGTGGACCAGCGGGTAAGCTCCGCTGTGTCCATCGTGATTAGGCGCAATTACATTGCCAGAATGTCGCTGTGACTAACTGCTCTGTCCAGTGAGAGAAGCGTTGGTCCAAGACTGCGCCGGCCCGTATTTCGGCAGGTGCCGTCAAAACGCAATGGCAGAACTCCGACAAGTAAAAACACGACAAATAATTTGCACGACTTAGGCGTTGGCTGTCTGGCAGGCGACCTGCACATTCCGTGATGCAGGGCGAAGTCGAAGTGTCCTGGAGTTGACCACGCTGGCCCGAAGAAAGAGGATGTGTGCGAATTCTTGTTGCCGTACTTGATTTTTTGTTCGGTTGCCACCATGGCAACTTAAGTCGTGTGTTCACTCTCCACCGCGAGACTTACCGCGTCTGCTGTGATTGTGGGAAGCGCTTCGAGTACTCTCTGAAGAGCATGTCGATCGAACGACCGCTCCCTCAGAGAGCTCTACTATCTGACGGTCGCGCGGCGTGAAGTTGCGGTCTTGTGCGCTCGCGCGAGCAGTTCAGACTACCCGCTCGCCGATTAAGGAGAACCCGCAACCGGTGTCTCCAACTGCATGCCTGGACAGGCGTCATGTTGTGGAGAATAGGGATCAGGAATCAACACGGGGAGCACGTCTTGTGTGCAAAATGTTTACTGCAGTTTCTTCAGAAACTGCAGTAACCCACTGAGATTCCGTCCAATTCCCCATGCCGGGACCGACCGCCCAGCTGATGGCAGTTGGCCGCCTGTGCCTCTTGCAGGTTAATTCTCGCCGTTGGCTTGTTCCTGTTGAGGCAGCGGAGGAAGCGATGGCGACGCTTTCATCTCCGTCATCAAGTCGATACGATGTTCCACTTGAAAGAACTTTGCCACTGTATACGTCGGAAGCACCTTGTTGAGCTTGTTGAAGTACCTCCTATTCAACTCCATCAGCTGGGTGTCGTAATCGAACATCCGCCGCGCCATTGCTTTGGCGTCGTCGTCGCTCAAGGACAAGTACTTCTCTTCGTACTCCTTTAGGACGGCCATGCGGTGATCAAACAGCGCGGATCTTTCGTGTTCATATTCCTGGTAGATCGGCCAGAATGCCGCGGCATCTTTTGGGCTGAGGTCCATTGTGTAGTCGATCATGGCAGCCCTGTCTGGCTGCACATTGCCAGTCGTCCCTTCCCTGACCGACTGATTAACGGGCGTTTGACTTTGTGCACCACTGAAAGAAGGCACGGTCAGTATTGCCAACGCGACGGTAAGCAAAACAAACTTGCGGATCATGACAAACCTCCTATTACGTTTTGAGTCGCGACCGGTCTGGAGCGAACTCATGTTTTCCTTTTCTCGATACAACAGCGCAATCGCTCTGCCAAAGTTGCAGGCAATAAGGCATTGCCGCTCATCATCGAGAATTGTGTGTGAGCCCGAATAGGGGCAGGTGACAACGGCAGGGCAGTTCAGCTGAAATGTCAGTTGTACACTGCTGCGAACTCGTGATCTTGGCTGAACTGCTCGCATTCGAGGACCTCCAGAGCTTGAAGTCCCGCGCAATACGCTGCGCGAATGCAAACGCTGCTCACGCCAATCATTACAGCGGCTTCAGTTACCGAGTGCTTCTCGATACCGCAGATTAGTAACGCTGCCCGAGAGATGACATCCAGTTGGTTCAGCAGACGATCTGATTCGGGGACGAGTAGCTCAACAAGGTCCGCAGAGAGCAGACCATGCTTGTCGTGAACACAAGTGGGCTGAGGATAGTTAACAGAAAGCTGCCAGATCCGGGCGCTTTGGGTGTGAAGTGCAGAACGGATAGTCGCGTAGCGGGCCCATTGCAACAACCACTCTGCGAAAAGATGGTTGTGCGAACGCGAAAGGCTGCAGGCGTCTACGACACATGCTGCAGCCGTACTGTGATCGCCGGTAATGAAATAGGCGAGCCACTCAAATTCAAGGCAAAACTCCGAGAAGATCTCTTGAATGTGTTCCTGGCTCGCGAAACGGGAACGGTTCTGAAACGTTGTCCTTAGCATTGCTCATCCCTTTACTACGACGTCTCAAGTCGCACGGCGCCTGCCAAACTGTCGAGCGCGGAGTGCGCCTGAAACAAAAGCTTTACGGAGGAGATCGGGCAGAAAAACAAACCTTGCTCTGCCGCTATCTGGTCACTGCCATGGCAGGGCAGATCTCTGAAAACGAGGCACGGAGCTGTAACAGGCCGGTCCGAGAATCAGGGACGGATGGGTTTTGACTGAAGTTTGGTGGCTTGCGGACGCGGCGAACAGCGTTGTAGCAGTTCCTGCGCGATAGCGCGAATCTGTTCGTCGCAATCATCCAGGGCAGCCACAAGCTGCTGATAAGCCTTTAGGTTTCGGTTGCTACGCCATTCCAGATGACAGGCGAACAAATAGGAAGGATCTCGGTGTCGCGCACCGTATTTTTCTGACGTCGAAATTGGTGCTATTTCGGGCACGGACAACTCCTGTCGTGAGGAGAAATCACGTTGTTGATTGAGCACTTATGGTGCCAAGAACAAAAAAGGCCGAAATGCTAAACCCATGGGTCTTGCGTGGCCGATTCGAACCAATACAGACGCGGCGCTTCGTCGGAACCCAGCGAGCTGGTGAGAACGCCGACTGTGCGCTTTACGCCTGCACCGGTCGGGTGCGCCACTTGTGCCCACTGACCTCACCGTTCACGATGCTGATCCGCGGCAGCTTCAGACGTTCACAAGCATCAGACGAGTAAGCACTATCCGCAATGAAGCTTGTTCCGATGTTCGCCAGCCAGCACAAGATATCTTCTCCGGTCTCGTCAACAAAAGTTGTGTCGGACAAGTCAACCACCAACCTGCTGGGAACTTGACTGCGTGCGACCAGCTCTTTTACGTCTTCCGCAAACTGGCCAACAAATCTGCCCTGCACCCTCATGATTACGAAGTCGCTCTTGTCGTGAAACTCAACCCTTAGCATTGTTGTTCTCCCTATTACCGCTAGACAAGAAGGCAGCCGTGGTACCAGACTCGGAGAATGGCTAATCGATTGAGGCTATTCATCGACAATCAAACCTTGTAACCAACTGTCCAGCCCGAATCCGGTCAGTGCCGCTATGGAGGCTCGGACTGAGGTTCGAGATTCGCCTGTTCACGTACCTGAACTCAAGCCGCGCTGCCTGTCAATTCCATTTGCTCCTGACAGGTCAGGCAGTATTGTGCGGTTGGAAGCGCTTCGAGCCGCTTTTGTGCGATCGGCCCTTCGCATTTCGCACACTTGCCAAACGTCCCGCCTTGAAGCCGTTTTAATCCCTGAAGCACAACCGTCAACTGTTGCCGGTACCGGCTGCACTTTTCTATAAGGTCTTCCTGGTCCAGATAGCTGACTTCGGTTGAATACGGATTCGCAGTGCTCTGCTGCATCAGTTGTTCTTCGGCAAGTTCTATTCTGTGCCGCAGCTGTCTGTATTCCTGTTCCAGTGCCGCTCTGTGTTTGCGGCAGAGAATGGGGTCGGAATTCGTGCGCATTTCGCCTCCCTCGCGTTGTCGGTATTCCGTGCAGCGCTACAGCCGCACTTAGGGCAATTCGAGAGCACGTGCAGCACCAAATCACAGCATCGCCTTTTCAATGAGTGATCGATGAAGCGATCGTAACGGGAAGTATGGCGAGAAGCGGTGAGCGAACAAATCGGAGTCGCCTCCTGAAGGAAGTAATCAGATTTGCCGTCGAAGGACTCGGCCTTCAATTGTTCGAGTAGTCGATCTTTGCGACCCCGAGGCGACGCATTTTGTTCTGCAGCGTTGTGCGCTTCAGGCCGAGCCGTTCCGCAGCCCCGCCCGGCCCAGCGATTTTTCCCGAACTCGCCCGCAATGCGTCGATGATTGCCTGGCGTTCGGTCTGGTGAAACGTAGACATAGGCAGGCAGGTCTGCCTCTTGACTTCGGGCAGCGGAACGACCAACTGTTCCCCCTGAGAGAGGATCACGCAACGCTCGATGAAGTTTTCCAGTTCCCTTATGTTGCCGGGCCAGGCAGCGTTCACCAACGCATGCATTACGTCCGCGGAAATTACCTTGATCTTCTTCTGCATCCGGCTTGCGAGTCTTGCAACGAAGTAATGCACAAGAAGAGGGATGTCCTCGCGTCGCTCACGCAGGGGAGGCACTTCAACCGGGAATACGTTCAGACGGTAATAAAGATCCTCACGGAACTGATTGTTCTGAATCATCGCCGTGAGGTTCCGGTGCGTAGCGGCTATCACGCGCACGTCGACCCGAATTGTTCTGGTACTTCCTAACCGTTCAAATTCATGTTCCTGTAGAGCGCGTAAGAGCTTGGGTTGCAAGTCGAGGCTGATGTCGCCGATCTCATCGAGGAAAAACGTGCCGCGATCGGCCAGCTCGAACCTGCCTCGCTTCTGCATCAACGCACCCGTGAAGGCGCCTTTTTCATGACCGAATAATTCACTCTCGACCAGCCCCGAAGGGATAGCGGCGCAGTTGAGCCTCACGAATGTGCGCTCTTTGCGTGGACTATGGACGTGAATCGCGCGTGCAACCAGTTCTTTTCCGGTACCTGTTTCGCCGTGCAATAGAACCGTCGAATCGGTCGGTGCGACGATGGCTATTTGGTTCAAAACGTTTCGTAGGGCAGCGCTTTTGCCGACGATATTTTCAAAGTTGTATTCAGCTCGGATTTCGTCTTCCAGGTAAAGACGCTCCTCTTCCAATCGCTGCTTCGAAGCGGTCAGCCGGCCGTATGCAACCGCGTTATCGAGAGCCAGGGCAATCTGGTTGCTAATTTGCGCCAGAAGATCCAGGTCCGCTTGCCCAAACGCGTTGGGTCTTCGGCTGCCCAGAGTGATGACACCCAGCGGTCCGCTGGCGGTCACCAGCGGTGAAGCCGCTAAGGAAAAAATCGATTCAGCCTTCAGCGGCTCTCGGATACCGGCGGGGAGCTTCTCAATATCCGAAGGTGACCAGATCTCCGGGACGTGACGCCGCAACTTGGCCATATCCTCCTGAGTTAACTCGGGCGTATCGATTCGCTGTAAGAAGCCTCGTGTACCGGGGAAATCCAGCACGACGCACTCAAGTTGGTTTTCCTCCTTGTGCAGGAGCCAAAAGCCCGTGAAGTCGTTTCCAAAGTACCTTCGGATTGACTCTGATGCCGAACGGAAGAGATCGGGCATCTCCAATTTGCTTACGACGTGATTGTTGATCTCGAGCAGCAATCGTAACCGGTCGCGCTCTTTTGCAAGTTGGTGCTGATATTGAGCTGCCTTGTCCAGCGTTGCGGCGTTCTCGAGCGTGATAGCGAGATGCGCAGCTATCGAAATCATTAGTTCCAAGTCGCCCTCGAGAAACCTTTGCTTTCTAGTGCCAAACACCAAAACGCCAACCTTCTTGCGCTGAGTGGAAACGGGAACTATGTAGAGTCCGTGTACTCCCACAGGCAACATCCGCTGCGCAAGTTCGGGGATCTTGGAGAACTCGCTAAGCGAGTCCGGAACGTATATGGGCTCCTGCGTTTCGATGCACTGTCCTAAAAGGGTTCCTTCGACTGAGAGTTGAAATCCAATTTCGAGGTCCGGCACATCCGCATCGCGATCGAATACTTGGAGGCGAACTGTTTTTTCCGTCCCATCCAGCAAAAGGAGGCTGACTGAATCGAAATCCGCGACATTTGACATCAATCGCCGGAAACTTCCCAACGCAATCTGCGGGTTGGGTTGTTTGGATATGAGACCCGAAATCTCGAGCAACGCGCGGTATCGGCTTTCCGCCAAATCTGAGGTTGTTGTGCTCTCGAGTGGCATAACGCTAGCCACGTAAGTGCATTCCTCCTGCCAGTACTGTACGCAAATTGACTGCGTCTTTCCTGTGGTTTATGGACTTGCGAGACGTGCTGGATGCCGCTTCGCGGGCATCCTGCCCACATAAGGGCAGATGTGCAGCGCTGCAACCGAAACTGAGCACGAACTGCCGTCTACCTACTCCTATGCCCTCATACGAGCAACGACCGCAGTCAGGCAGGGCAAATGCAAACCAAGTGATTACGAAGACACTGTCATCAATGATTTAGGAGCACATTCAGGTGGCAGAAGATATGCAATGTTTCTGAATGAGTATTGAAAAGTGTACCGGGGCTTACTTCATCGCCATGCGAGCAGCACATTGCAACCGCTGTGAAGAACTCGATGCGATCACCCAGGCCGTATACAACGGCAACATCAGCAGATCTGCACAATGTATCTGGTACTAATCGAAACTATTGGGACGTGTTATGCGACAAAATTCAGGGCGGAATTGGAATGTTGAAGACCTTACTGATTCGGAGATATTTGCCGCAATCCGCTATCTTGACCCCGACACAAGAGCTTACAGGGCTCCTGAGGAGATGCACCGCGTCCTCCGTGATCGAGATCCCGATCCGAACGACGAAATAGTCCGGGAAGACAAGAAGGTTGCATTGTTACTGCTTATTGCTGCGCTGGTCGTGTTGTTCGGCACAGGGGCGTTCATCTGGTTCCATCACTGATACTCGATAGGTTTCTTCGCGTTGAGGGATGAATGTTTTGTTTGTCGAAAAACATAGCGCCACCAGAATTCAAGTCAGGTCAGTCTTGGTCGCAACCGACTTCTCAAAGGCTTCCGAAAAGGCACTCAGACATGGCGTCGATATAGCGCGCTACTACCATTCGAAACTCTATTTGGCGCACGTCGTTTCACCGGTAAGATTTTCCAAAGCCAGGCCTGAATCGCAGAGTCTAGCATTAAATCAGCCGAGGGAGAGCTGCAGAGCATGGTACGAAGGCTGATATCCAGCGGAGCGATATCCGGTGCTAACTTGGGAGGGATTGTCTGCGAGGGAGAGCTTTGGAAGAAACTTGAGGCTATTGTCTCGCAGCAAACAATCGATATGATCGTGGTTGGCACGAATAGTCGCAGGGGACTTTCGAAACTGATAGTCGGGTCACACGCCCAGCAGATTTTTCGACGCGTGTCGTGCCCTGTCGTGATTGTTGGTACTCGTTCTCCATCTCGGCCGAACCTGGACTCGACTGAACTGCGTCCGTTCGTGTTTCCTACGGATTTTAGCGATGAATCCTTGCGGGCGCTGCCCTATGCGATGCGTCCGGCGAATGAGCGGCAGACGCGCCTAGTGCTACTCCACATAATTTCTGGTGTTCCCAAAGTTGAAGCCTGCCGTTGGTATACGGCGAAAGATGTCTTCGATATCCGGTGTCTCATTCGAGCCGAGGTTATCAAACGGCTGTACGGGCTGATTTCTAAGAGCATGGTTATTGATCCAATCTGCGTTGCAGAGTTCGGAGAAGCCGCGGAAAGGATGCTTTGGGTGGCGAAGAATCTCGGCGCCGAAGCTGTGATCATGGGCCTGAAGCGCAACAAGTATCGCAGCTCGCACCCATGCTCCACCGCTTACGATGTCGCCTCTCTTGCCGCTTGCCCCGTCATCACTGTCCGCGGATGAGAAATGGTTCCTAGGCTCTCACGGCCTCTATTTTTGATAGACGAAGTATCCGCGACGGTTGTGCTCCCAGCAGGTGATAAGCCGTGGACTCAACTGGTGACACCTTCTTCTCGCCACCGGCATCCATTCTCTCTCCATCAGCCAGCTAGCGCGAAAACGGCGGCAAGCGTGACCACGATGAAGAGCCAGTTCAAGAATCTGTGGCTAAGCTGCGTTTGTTTTTTCGAATCCTGGACATCAAGCATTCCGGGTGCCTTCTTTTGTAAGAAGCTGCCCACAGCGCGATTTGCGCCATACGATCACTCGTGTGGGACAAGTCGTCGCGTCTGCGAACTTCTTCGACCAGACTGGGGGAGAGCCGAATCTCAGTCCGCAGACGTCGACGAAATGGGCCGCCATCAGCAGGACAGCCAACGTGAGACAGGGTGCACGCGATGTGCCATCTGTCTGTGGGCGGAAGTTGTTGAGCTGCGCGTGATTGATGTAGACGTTTCATCAATCTCGCTGCCAGGTGGTGGGCACTGCTCGGCTGAGGGCACGGGCCGTCAAGAGCCGCGTCAAGAGCATCCTTTCTAACTTAGGCGCCCACGATCGAACACATGCTGCCATGATCGGGGTAAAAAGGGGGATTATCGAGCTGTAGTTCCCACAGTTGTAGAATCGATTTGCGCTCGCCAAAGTTCTTGACTAGGCTCAGATTGTGGTACGTTGACCGCGTTGTATCCAGCAACGCCTTGGCTAGCGTCGGATGTGAACCAGGTAATCCATCCGAGTCTGTCGAATCGCGCAATCAGCGATATCAGGAGGATCACAAGATGTACTTCTGTCCCATTCCCGCGTTTCCGGAACAGCAGGATTCTGATCGGGTACAACAACTCTACCTCTGCCCAGCGAAAGCATGAAAAAAAAGGAGACCGGTCATGAGTGCCGGTACCTCGAAAAGTCGAATTCTGTCGGTTGCTCTTCGCTTCACCCCGCCCAGCACCAATTATGGGGATCGCCTGGCCGTCCCATTTCACTGGTCTGTTAGTGATGGCGGGTGCGGTCCACGGCCTCGTGCCCAACGAGAATTTGGCACGAAACTCAAAATAGTGCCGCGTTCATGGCAGCATCGAATCGCGGTTCCCCTTGCTTTGGGCCTGCTGGCCAGCATCTTGATCGCTTCTGCCCGCGCGCAATCGGATCCGGTGAAGTACATCGCCACGGTTTGGCAAACGGAACAAGGTTTACCGGCCAACACCATCAATACAATCGTGCAGGACCACGAGGGCTATCTCTGGGCAGCCACAAATGCGGGGCTAGCGCGCTTTGATGGCGTGCACTTCAGAGTATTCGCCGCGGAAGATTTTCCGAGCCTCCAATCCAGCCGATTTCAATCTCTATACGCGAGCAACTCTGGAGACTTGTGGATCGGCACTAGGAATGGTGGCCTCATTCGAATGCACGAAGGCAGTGCCACTACATACCTGGAGCGCGACGGCTTGCCAAGCAGAAACGTCAGGTCGATTCGCGAGGACGCTGAAGGCAAGATCTGGATCAACACGATGACTGGCATCGCGTGTTTCGCCAGCGGAAAGCTGCAGATGTACACCAGTTACGGGGGAAAGGCGGTTAACGAGTTCTTCTTGCAGGCGCGGGACGGAAGCATGTGGTTCCGTTCCGGAAAGGAGGTGGTGCGTTTCGGGGCTAATGGCTCGATCGCCACTTTGGCTGGCGGCTCTATGGTTACGGAAGCTCGCGACGGGAGCGTTTGGGTCGCTATCCAACATCAGTATCGCGTCGTGCGCTATGACCAGGGCGTATTCTCCGATGTGCCACTTCCATTGTCCGGAGTGCGCCAATGGATGGCCGCAGATCCATGGCAAGGTGTTGCCATGGAAGGGGATCCTCGGCAAGGCGTTCTGGCCATCGCGACAGACAGCGATGGCGAGTTGCTGCTGCTGACGCCCGCCGGACTGGTTCGGGTAGTTGACGGAAAGCTCAGTCCGCCCGAAGCCCTGCCACTGCCTGCCAATATTGGCGACCCTCCTCGAGTGCTCAGCTTGCTGGTCGATCGCGAAGGCAATCGCTGGGTGGGGACGGTTGGGAGAGGGCTGTTTCGTTTTCGGCGAGCGCCCCTAATTGCCTATGGCAAGGACGAGGGTTTGTCGGACGCACCGTTTCGTGCCGTGTTTCAGGATCGCGAGGGCCGCATTTGGCTGGGCGGAGATGACGGAAGCTACTGGTTCGATGGACACAAGTTTAATCGTCTTCCTGGGCTCTCGCAAATTGGTGCCATTACCCAAGCACAGGATGGTGGCCTGTGGTTTGGCGGAGCCGGCGCTGTCTATCGATGGCGCTCGGGAGTACTGAGCCGGTTCAGTATTGATTCGCCAGCCGTGTTCCAATTGCTCCAGGACCGGGACGGCACGCTTTGGACCGTTGCCCCTTCGTACGAGCAAAAATGGCACCTTTATCGCTTTCTCGATGGCAAGTTCGAGCAAGCGGACGGGGACGTTGTCAATGTGACCGAAGACCGGGGCGGCGGGTTGTGGCTTGGCGGCGTGTACCCGCCAGCGCTTCGCTTCGTGCGCGGCGGGAAAACCATTCTTTATTACGACGTGGTGCGCGGGATGCCGCCCAACGGGGTGCATAGCTTTTGGCAGGATCCGAACGGGACTCTCTGGTTTTCGACCACGACAGGGCTGTACCGCTTGCGCGATGACAAATTCGCGGCAATTACGGCCAGAAAGGGCCTGACTACCGAAATCACCAGCATCCTGGATGACGGCAAGGGCGATCTATGGCTTCCCTCCGAGCACGGAATCTTTCGCCTCAGTGTCAAGGAGGTGAATGATCTCGCCGACGCGAAAGTCTCATCCATGCCTCCCATCTCGTACGGGATCGCCGAAGGCATGAAGAATACCGAATGCAACGGCGGAGTGCCGGGCTCGCTTAAAGCCCATGACGGACGGTTATGGTTTCCGACGATGAGCGGCGTAGTGGTCGTTGACCCCAACGCCGTTAACGGCCCTCCGCCTGTCGTGCTGGAGGAAGCTTGGGCAAACAAAGTAAAGCTGGCGCGCAACTACTACACGTCCGTACCCGCAGCTAGCAACACGTTTGATTTCACATTCACGGCCCTGGATCTCTCCGCGCCCGATAGACTGAGGTTCAGCTATCGGCTTGTGCCCTATGACAAGGAGTGGGTGGACGCCGGCACCCGACGCACCGCTCACTATACCAACATGCCGCCTGGGGAGTACTCGTTCGAGGTAATCGCGGCAAACAGCTTTGGCATCTGGAACAAACACGGCGCCGGCGTGCGTTTCGTACTGCAGCCGCACTATTACCAGACTAGCTGGTTTCGCGCACTGTGCGCGGCGATGTTTTTGGCAACGTTATGGGTGGCCTACCAGTTGCGAGTCCGGCAACTGGCGTACCAGTTCAATATGCGTCTCGAAGAGCGAGTCAACGAACGCACACGCATCGCCCGCGATCTGCACGACACGCTGCTGCAGAGTTTCCAGGCGCTATTGCCACGATTTCAGGCTGTTATTTACAAGCTGCCAGAGGGTGCGGACGACGCCCGCAAAACAATGGAAAAAGCGATTGATCAGGCGGCTGAGGCGATCACCGAGGGCAGGGATGCCGTGCAAGCGCTGCGCATGTCCACGGTCGAGAAGAATGATCTTGCGGTAGCCATTCGGACGGTTGGGGAAGAACTCGCTTCTGCTGAGACCAATCAGTCCTCCCCGAACTTCAACGTGGTCGTGGAAGGGACATCCCGGAATTTGCATCCAATCCTGCGCGACGAAGTTTATCGACTGGCGGCGGAGGCGCTGCGCAATGCTTTCCGGCATGCGGTAGCACAAAACGTGGAAGTTGAGATCCGCTACGACGAAAACTATTTTCGGCTCCGCATTCGGGACGATGGAAAAGGGATTGACCTCGCGGTTCTTCGCGGAGACGGACGTGAGGGGCACTTCGGCTTGCACGGAATGAAGGAACGAGCCAAGCTTGTGGGCGGCAAGCTAACGATCTGGAGTGAACTGGATAGCGGTACGGAGATCGAGCTGATCATTCCAGCATCGAGGGCGTACGGGAAATCGACGCGGCGTTTCTGGTACTTTGGGAAGCGCTCCGCGATGGATAACGATGTGAAGGAGACGATCGAGCGTGAGTGATGGGTCAGCTCAAATTCGAATTCTCGCGATTGACGACCATGCGCTCGTGAGGCAGGGGATAGCCGTACTTGTCGGCACGCAGCCGGATATGATTCTGGTCGCCGAAGCCTCGAACGGCCGCGAGGCGGTCCAACAGTTTCGTACGCATCGCCCAGACGTCACGCTGATGGACTTGCAAATGCCGGAAATGAACGGCTTCGATGCGATCGTAGCAATCCGTGGAGAATTTCCCGAGGCGAAGATCATCGTCCTGACTACGTATAAGGGCGATGTACAGATTTTTCGCGCCCTCAAAGCAGGAGCACAAGGGTACCTGCTAAAAACTGCATTTCACAAGGAACTCGTAGAAACCATCCGAGCAGTTCATTCTGGAAGAAAGGCGCTCTCCTCTGAAGCCTCGTACGAAATCGCCGAGCATGCGACGGATGACGCTCTGACTGCGGCAGAAATCAGTGTGTTGCGCTTGATCGCGGCCGGCAACGCGAACAAGCAAATCGCAGATCAGCTTTCCATCACCGAAGAAACGGTCAAGAGTCGCGTGAAGAGCATCCTTTCTAAGTTAGACGCCCACGATCGAACACATGCTGCCATGATCGGGGTAAAAAGGGGGATTATCGGAATTTAAGACACATCCTGGCTCGCCTCTTCGTCTCGCCCACCTGGCAGAACCCGAATGAGTGGCGATCACGGCTGTTTTGAGGTTCTCATTTTCGCCTATAACCGACGATCCTAGTCAATACAGAAGGGTTATCTGTGTTCCGGACGCGCCGCTCTCGGAATGTTAGGGCCAGGTTTATGGTCCGTCGATGCTGGCCTATTCAGATGGAGGCGCGTCGAAGCTCCACGTCGCAAGAGTAGTCCTACTTCCTCTTAAGAAATCCCCCCGAAAACCGAAATCTCAACGCTCAAAAGAAGCCTACGATTCGCCTCCCAAGAGGTCGCGATTCGGCCCGATCTGGGGTCGTCCGCGAGAGAAAGGCGGCGCACTATAGCACACAGAAACAGGGGCTCAAAGCCGTATTGAAGGTGTTTTATGTCTAAGATTTCCGAAGCCATTACTTACCGCCGCCGCAACTGTCGCCCTGTTCGCGTCCGCAAGACAGCAAGCCGGCTGCACAACTTCGACCGTGGTACACGCTGGGTCGTGCGTCCGGACGGCGAATCCTATGGAAGCTATACGAGCAGTCATGACTCTCTTGCAAGATCTGCTGGTTATGAAAGTGAGAACGAGGCCTACGCGAATGGCGCCCTCAGAGTGCACTATGATCCAGTGACCAACGCCGTACGGATTGAAGCTCGAAAAGCCACTCCGCAAGCGATTACCCTCGCCAAGCAGATCATTGATAGGGTACCCGCTGGATTAGCTCACGTTTCGATGGGAGAAGGGCATGATTTCCGCTCGTACATCGGCAAGCCGTCACAGGTCGTCGCAGACATCTCGCGCAATCGGCGCCCGGCCTGCGGGCGCGCCTTGAACACGTGGCGATCTCTCCTGTGGGAGTCATCACGGTGAAGCTAAGATTTGCACTGGCTGGGCGGGCAGACAAACCGTTCAGCGCCTGATTTAAGATGAACCTGCGCTGTTATTCAGGACTGCTCGCGTACGACAGCATCGCCAAGGTAGCGCGTAACGGCAATCTCCAAATTAAAATACATTCCTTCATTTTGCAGCATCTGCCCCAGCGGTGATCTTTGGACGATCCCTAAGACCCTCGGACTCATGCCGATCAACCATAATTGAACACCATGCTCGCGTTGCCTCTTCGCCACTTGTGCGAACATTTTCATCGCGGTGTACTCCATATCGAGGACTCCGCTTGAGTCTACCGCCACGACCTTCGGTCGCGCTTCCTTGATCAGGGGCTCAATCTTGTGTGCGATCTGTGCCGCATTAGCAAAGAAAATCGGTCCTTCCGGCCTCAGCAGCAAGAGACCAGGGAAACTTTCATCCTCGGGATGTTCCGGCGATTGTGGCCGGAAGACGTTTGTTCCGGGCTTGCGCCGCAGGACATACACTGGAGGGTCGGCTAACTGGTAGGCCAAAGTGACCAGGGAAACTATTATCGCGACGATGATCCCCTTCAAAGTGCCGACAAGCACGACGCCTGCGAACGCTACGATCGCCCATAAGAATTCGGTCCGGCGAACATTAAGAATGTCATGAAACTCAATCGGCTTAATAAGTCCGTAGGAATAAACAATAACGGTCGCTGCCAATGCAGCTTGCGGCATCATCGCAATGAGGGGAGCGAGAAAGAACATTGTTACCAGGGTCATCGCCGCAGTTACTATCTCCGCTAATTGAGTGCGAGCTCCCGTCAGGACGTTGACTGCCGTTTGTGTTGTGCCGCCGCCGCCGGGCATTGCACCCATTAGCGCACCACCGAGATTGGCGAGTCCTGTCGCGAGCAACTCTCTGTCTGCTCGCGGCGTTGGCTCGTTTTTCCGCGCGAAAGCTCGCCCGGCTGCAACCGTCTCCGTGAAACTCATGAGAGCAATGCCTAATGCCCCGGGCCAGAGCACGCTTACCAGTGAAAGGTCTGGCCTGACCAGCGAAGGTATTCCTTCTGGTATACGGCCCACCAGTTCGACACCCCGATTTTGCAGATGCAATAAATACGCGCCGGCGATCGCAGCACCCACCGCCAACAGGGGTGCCGGCAGTTTCGGCGTGAAATGCTCAATGCCTATAAGAAACACGATGACAGTGAGCCCTACGGCCAGCGTCGGCATCGACGTTTTGGGAAGGTGGTGAACTGTTGCGAGAACATTCTGAACGAATGTCCCTCTTGGGAAGTGGATGCCCAGAAGTTTTGGGACCTGATCCAGCACAATGACCAGCCCGATTCCGGCTCTAAACCCAACCAGTACCGGCTCGGAGATGAAATTTGCAACGAATCCCAGGCGCAGGATGCAGGCCAGCGCTAGCGCAGCGCCAACTAGCAGCGTCAAGGTCGCCGAGGCTCTCAGCAGATGTGTGGTGTCGCCGCTCGGCACAACTTGGCCCAACTGAGCGGCGGTGAGAATCGCCAACGTTGTTGTCGTGCTGACACTGAGCACGCGCGAGGTCCCGAGCACCGCATAGATCATCATCGGAACCAAGGCGGTGTACAGGCCTAGCTGCACAGGCAGACCGGCGATCATTGCGAACGCCATTGCCTTAGGAATGATCACTGCGCCAGTGGTCAATCCCGCGACGATGTCGGGCCGCAGCCAATTCCGGCGATACGAGGAAAGCCACTCTGGTAATAGGCGAAACCACTGGTGCGTCGACATGCTCCAGATCACCAGTTCTGCGGGATCATTCGATGCTTTTGTTTCGGCTCTACGTACCCTTTCGCCTTTTGTCGTGGCGGAAGCTTCGGAGGCGTATACGGAATTTCCTCGTACGGGATGGTGCCGAGTATGTGCGCCATGCAGTTCAGGCGGGCACGCTTCTTGTCGTCTGACGGAACGATGTACCAGGGTGATGCCATCGTATCCGTGGCTGCGAGCATTGCATCTCGTGCACGTGAGTAGTCATACCAGCGACGGTGCGACTCCAGGTCCATAGGACTGAGTTTCCAGCGCTTCGAAGGGTCTTTGATACGCGCAAGAAAGCGTTTGTGCTGTTCTTCTTCCGATACTTCGAGCCAGTACTTCAGCAGGATGATGCCCTGGCTGACCAGGAAGCCCTCGAAAATGGGACAGTCCCTGAGGAACTGCCTGTGCTCTTCTTCGGTACAGAAACCCATCACGTACTCAACACCGGCGCGGTTATACCAGCTCCGGTCGAAGATGACGATTTCGCCTCCGGCAGGCAGCTGTTCGATGTAACGCTGAGCATGGAGCTGAGTCTTATGCCTCTCAGTCGGGGCTGGGAGAGCCACCACGCGAAAGATGCGCGGGCTGACGCGCTCCATGATGCGCTTGATCATGCCGCCTTTTCCGGCAGCATCCCTTCCTTCGAAAAGGATGACAATGCGGGCGTTGGTCGCTTTGACCCAGTCCTGGAGTTTTACGAGCTCAATCTGCAGCTTGAAGATTTCTGCCTCGTATTCTTTGTTGCCGATCTTCTGTTCCCCGTTGACGACGGAGGGTCGATGATCGCCGTTAAATTCTGTTTTCCGTTTTTGTTTATTATTGGATGTCTTGCTCATCGCGCTTCCTCCAGCTCAACACCGGCGCCGCCGCGACTCTCCCACTGGGAGATCGTCGATCAGGTCAACTGCAAGCCGATATGCCTGCTCGATAGCAGTCCGGCTGACGCCGAGTTGCGCGGCGATCTCATCAGAGGAGTCTTTGGCGATCCCACGCGTTACGAGCACGAACCGAGAGAGTACGTCCAGGCGAGAATGAACCAGTTCCGAATGCCTGACCAGCTGACGAAATTGTTCAGCCAAAAGCGGAGCTTGCTCCTCAACGAGTGGTTCGCCTCGCTCGTACTTGGAAGCAAGTTCCGCGACCGACGTCCGTTCGTTTTGCAATGCAGTTCGGAAGGTCGCCCGGACTGCCCAGTGCACAAGCCATTCGTGAAAATCCGGAGTGTCAACCGTCGCAACGGTACAGGCATCGATCACACATTCCTCTGCTAGCTCCCGATTCCCCACCAGGAAGAGGGCCAGCCAGTGCAGCGCGTTGTGGTAGTCCCCGAATACGTTTCGGATATTGTCATGTGCAACGTATCGATGTCTTCGTCTTATCTCCTCCAACATGGCCGCAAGCTTCATGGGTTCTTCTGTCCTCATTGTTATGCACAGCAGATTACCGGCTCCTCCGAATCCACACGGAGCACGTCCAACCGTCGCTACCTGACGTGTGCATGTGTTGTGCCAACCAAGAGACGAGAAACGCGACTGAAAACACGGATGTTGGTGAAAACTGCCAAGTTAGCCCGGTGACCACTTGCGCGGGCGACTGCCGCTATATGGGCAGACACGTAAGATTGTTGGGCTGCGCATCGCAGGGCTTGCGAAGCGCGCTTTTTAGTATCGAAGGCAAGATCGATGGCGCGGCACTGCAGAACGTAATACTGCCGGAAGACTAAGGCATCGGCATATACGCTCGAGGCCACAACGGGCAAGCCAACTGCGACTGGGACTTCCACCGGCGCGGCACCCGAATCGGATATTGCTGTTTCCCAAGCGGCTTCCTCTTGATCATCGACCGGAGGTACTTGGCCGGTAACGGACGGAACCCCTGCTGCCGTGTGGGCACTCGGGTTGAAGCATTGCGCTATGAATAAGCCGGCCGCATCAGAGATAGAACGATCGGCCGCGTATTCCTTCGCTATTGCACCGTCAGAGTGGTATTGCCGCTGATGTTGCCAGAGGTGGCGGTAATCATTGTGCTACCCGGGGCCACGGCGGTTGCCAAACCTGTACTACTGATGATGGCAACTCCGGTGCTGCTCGAGGCCCAGGTTGCCGACGTTGTAATGTCACTGGTGGTTCCGTTCGAGAATGTTGCAGTCGCGGTGAATTGTTGCTTACCGACGGCTGGAAGCGTTGTATTTGCTGGAGTAACTGCGATTGAACCGAGCGTAGCCGTCTGATTGGCGACAGATAAACTGGTTTTGCCAGTAAGGTTCTGAGATGAGGCGGAGATGGTTACCGTTCCGAACGCAATTCCCGTCGCCAGTCCGGCGCTGTCTATCGTAGCAACCGCGGTATTAGACGATTTCCACATAACCTGCGTCGTGACGTCTCCGGACGTTTCTCCTGCCGGACCGAAAGTTCCAGTAGCGACGTATTGTTGGGTTCCCCCGGGCTGAATGGTAGAGTTAGCCGGCCCGACCGAAATTGCAATCAGGTCATCCGAGCCTCGGAAAAACTCGCCGCACCCAGCCTCAGACGGACGGTTCAACCGGATCCAACGATTCATAACTTTTCTGACACACACAACGTGGTGAGCATAAGTGCACTGGCGATTTCATAGAAAAATCGGACCCCGAGATCCGTCAGCGCACGAACTTGTGAAATATGTGGGTCATACGTGAGGCGCAAGGCGTCCTCGATGGATCGGCACAAACATGAGGCACCGGCTGTTAAATGAAGATAGCGCGGGGAGGTGACGCGTGGCTCACAATTTTGCAGATCTCGGCCGCCATGCGAGACTGTTCGTTCAAGAAACAGCGGTTGTGGCTATTCATGTGTTTGAACATGGAGATGCCGAGCGACTTCTTCGCATCGGGATGATCCGGCTCTATTGCGGACCGACACCGGTAACTTCGATCCAACTAGGTGCGAGCCAGTGTACGCGCCACTTAAACCGGCTTGCGCTGAATTCGCGATGACCTCGAAGAACGGCGGCGCCCCAGCCCAAGGATCGCCAGGAGCTGTGGGCGAGTTGAGAGTGCCACTACCACCACGTCGCCACCGCGCGACTGTGTCCCGTGTCCATTCACAACACACAGCGTTTCCTCATCGTCGAGAACGCGCGACCAGGCAATCAGCTCACCTGCCGCCGGAAGCGAGAAATCCGCCCCGAAGTTACTGAGTGGCCGCTGATATTGCCGTCCGTAGCGTAGCGCGACGGATAAAGGCGGCGCACTGCCGCAAGAGCGGCGATGCGCACATAGGCTATAGCCGTGGAGTTGAAGCAGTGTGCCCCCGCTTGTACCAAAAGGACCGAAGCCCGGCATGGCAGGATCGAAAGCTGCTGCTCCAGCTGCCAAACCGGAGAGGCCGGAGAGTCGCGGGTAGAAACCGCTGTTATCGGAAAGTAATGTTGTACAAAGGCTGGCAGGTTCAGCTAGATCAGGCGCTGCAGCACAGTCTTATGGCTCCTCGATACGATGGATCCGGTTAGCGGGCAAATCCTTAATCACCTGGCGCGTACCGCTGGGCCAACGGATTTCGAGTTGTTTTACAGTCTTGAACGGGCCCAAGCCGAAGTGCGCGCGGGGGTCTCGTGACGCTCCGTATCCCGCACTTGTCGAGAGTATATCGTATTGCGACTCTCCATCGTCGGTCGTCAATTTGAGTTGTGCCCCGATCGCCATGCGGTTACTGCGGGTGCCGACGAGTTTAAACATGATCCAGTTATTGGTGTTCACAGAGACGTTGTGCAGGATTTTTGCTTTTCCGTTCAGCACGGTGACAACGAGATCCATTCTTCCGTCGTTGTCCAAATCTCCAATGGCAACACCGCGATAAGCAGCGGAGATTTGCATGTCCGGTCCTGCTTGCGATGTCACATCCTCAAATTTCATCTTGCCCAAGTTGCGAAAGATCGTATTGGGCTCGCCATAGGTACGGCTGGTGAACTCTGCGATGTTATCGAGAACATTGGAACGCGCGACGAACAGGTCCTTAAGGCCATCGTTGTCAAAGTCGGCGACGCCGTTGGACCAACCCGACATTTGCAGTGTCGGCCGCGCCAGCCCACTCCGGCCTGTGACATCGATGAAAATGCCGTTGCCGACATTACGGAACAGAGGGAAAGTCTCTAGTTCGGTGGCAGTGTGCCAGATGTCGGGCAAGCCATCGTTGTCCAGGTCCCGAAACTCCGCTCCCATACCAGAGACGGCTTTGCCATTTTCGGAGTAAGCCACGCCGGCATCGAGTCCCACCTCCTCAAAAGCTTTGCCCTTGAGATTGTGGAAGAGGGAATTTGGCATATTGTCATTTGCGACGAAAATGTCAACGAAGCCGTCGCCATCATAATCGTTGAAGCCCACTCCCATGCCTTTGCCCAGGCGCTTGGCGATACCAGTTTCCTCGGATACATCCGTAAAGGTTCCATCGCCATTGTTGCGGTACAGGGTGGAAGGAAGCGGCTCGTAAAACTTGGGATGACAGTAGGCGCGTAACCGGCCACCGCTGAGGCACACAGGATCCCCGTTGACGTGCCAGCGGCAGTAATTCGAAACGAACAGGTCAAGCTTGCCATCATTGTTGTAGTCCACCCAGCCTGCGGCCGCACTCCACATCTTCTCGCCCTTGTAAGTGGGTGTGCCAACGCCAGCTTTATCTGTGACATCAGTGAAACTTCCGTCACCGTTGTTTCGATACAGATGGTTTTTTGTCACGCTGGCGACGTAAATATCCTCCCAGCCGTCATTGTCGAAATCGCCGACCGCCACGCCCATATCGAATCCATCGCCGGCTAGTCCGGCCTTCTCGGTGACATCCGTGAAGGTGCCATCGTGATTGTTATGGAACAGGCGGTTGTAGTATCTCGGGGAATCTTTTTTAAGCGATGGAAGCGAAGCCCCGTTAATCAAAAAGATGTCGAGGTATCCGTCATTGTCGTAGTCGATGAGGCCTACACCCGAGAGCATCGTTTCCGGCTGATTCTTGTTCGGAGTAGGACTGCTGTCGGCCACAAACTGTATGCCCGAGCGGTTCGTGACATCCTCGAAGCGGATGCTGCTGCTGCCTGCAGACACCCTATCCACAGATTGTTCAAATAGGATTCCTATCGTGAGGAGCGCGACAACAGCGAGGAAAAACCGGAGCATTGGCGTGCGCCAGTGTAGCACAAGGTTTTTTGTCGTAGATAGTTATTGATCTGCGGAATCGGCCAAGGTCTTCAGGTGCTCGAACTGTGCTCGTTCGCGCGCGGCCTCAGTGTCTTTTCCCGCTTTTAGCAAGGCCCGGGAAAGCGCAAAATGAGCATCCGGGCTGCCGGGAGCAAGCTTAACCGCCAGTTGCAGTTCTTCCACTGCTCGATCGGTGTTTTCAAGCGCCAGCCACAGCCGGCCACAAACGATGTGTGCCACAAAATTACCCGGCGCAAATACAACCGCCTCTCGGGAGTATTTCAAGCCTTGTTCATAGTCGGCGGCATTCAGGAATTGAAAAGCGAGTTGGATCCGTGCAGCTTCGTGAGAGGGGGAGATTTCTATTTCGCGGCGGAACTCATCGATCGCGAGAGGAGGATGCTCCTTAAGCAGAAACACACCGTACATGTAGTGCATGCCGGGTTCGGACGGGTAGAGTGCCAGCAACTGTCTCAATTCTGACTCCGCCGCCACGCGGTCCTGTAATGCGATCAGGGCCTGAGCGTGGCCAGCACTCCGGATCAGCGAAGCTCGCGCGGCTGGAATATCGGAGGGCAGCTTCGCGATACGCAGTGCAGCCATTCCGAAAGCATCCAGCAATTCGACGTCGGAGAACACCGCATCTTTAGGGGCTTCTGGATGGGCGGCTGCGAGCTGGTTTGCGATGAGAGTCAAGCGCTGGATTGCGATTTCCGGTTGGCCGAGGAGATTATTCAGAATTCCGTCGTAATACAGGACACTATGGATGAATGCGGGATCGATACCCAAGCCGAGCTTCCTGCCGCGTTCCAGCGCGGCAAGTGCTTTCGGGTACTGCTGCAATTGGAACTCGGTCAGGCCGAGCATCGCGAACCCGGGGCCCGGCTGTTTCTGTTCGACGGCGACGAATTGTGCGAAAGCATTGCGCGCTTCCCCGAAACGTCCTGTATCGAACAAGAGTGTTCCGAGATGCCACCAGCCCTCAGCCCAGTTTGGCCGCAGTTTGGTGGCACGGCCATATAACCGGATTGCTTCAGGGAGGCGCTCGGCGGACATCGCTGCCTGCGCGCGTGCCGCCAGTTGCTCGAACGACTCGGAATGTGTGCTAGCCGGTATCTGTTTGTCATGTTCGATGACCTTGGATTGCATCGGAACGGAGTTCTGAGCGCTTAAGGACATGGTTCCGCACAGCGCGAGAACGAGAACGCCGAAGGTTTCTCGATTGCCAGCCGTCATTGAACTACCTGAGTCCCCAATGTGGTTGCAGTCATACGGAACAAAACTCGGTTAACGAGTTATCTCAACAGCGTTGCAGCGCCTCCAAAGACTACCACCAGGTAATTGATAATCGGGAGTTAGGATTGCGATAAATCGGGCAGAAGCCTTGGCATGTTTCGACCGAAACCATGTTTGTTCCGTTCCACCTCCAGAATTTGTAGTTCCGTATTGCCTTTTAGTCCAGTTCATCGTATAAGCTTGCCCATAGCTGGGCGTTCCGCATCGGGCTTCCCCCTTAGCAATTCGCGATACGGACTTGGTGCACAAGGATGTTGTTCGTCCGATAATCCACATTCGGAGACGGCGCTGTGGCTTCTGGTGTTGAAATCCGCATGAACAGAGAGGGTTCGTCGGCATTGCTTCCTGCAGGCTGTTCCGCCGAAACGATCGACACGCGGCAGGATTTGGTTCGTCGAGTGGTGTCGAGCAGCACGTTCGAGAAATCACCCAAGCTCCGAGCGTTTCTTCTTTACGTTTGCCGTTGTGCCTTCGATAACGAGCCGGCCGCGGCCACTGAACAACAAATCGGGATTCACGTATTCGGGCGCTCGCCCGGGTACAACCCTAATGAAGATAATATTGTTCGGTCGCAAGCCCGGCTGCTAAGGCTCAAGCTGGAGCACCATTTTTCTAATGAAGGCAGTCACGAGCCGGTACTGATCACTATTCCTAAAGGGCGGTATCTCCCGAACTTTGAGGAACGGGTGGATCACGTTACTCTCACCACGCACCCGCCGGCACCAGGCGTTGATCGTCCCCAAAAATCTCGTGGAAGCTATCTGAGAGTGTTGTTTGTGACGGTGAGCCTGGTGTTTGGTCTTGGAATTGTGTGGCTCGTGGGAACAGCGCTTCGCTTCAAGGAGTCCAATTCGATTCAACCGGCGATTGCCGCCGTTCGTCAACACCAGCCCGAAATCGGCCGGGGAGCAGTCGTCCCTGTCGACGGAGAAGTCCGCATCGCTGCCGGAAATACGGGGGCTCCGTACGTCGATATTCGGGGGCGCCGGTGGGATTCGGACCAGTTCTATAACGGGGGTGTTTCCGGCCATGGCCCGCAGGAACTGTTTCCTCCAGTGTCGGACCCTTCCCTTTTCGGGAATCTGCGACAGGGTGCGGCCACCGAGGCCTCTGCTCCCCAGGCGCAAAACGAGTTTCGATACGACATTCCGGTGAAGTCCGGTGTATATGAACTCAGGCTCTACTTTGCGGATCCTGCTCGTCAAACGGTGCCGGAATCTGGTGAAGACGCGCAAAATCTCCGGCATTTTCAGGTCAACCTAAACGGGCGGCCAATCCTGATGGGTTTCGATCCAATCGCCGATGCGGGCCAGGCTTCGGTCGACATTCGTGCGTTCAAGGATGTGTCTCCGGCGGCGGATGGAAGGGTACATCTGCAGTTTGTGCCTGCGGGCGAGCGTCCCTTCGTAAGTGCGATCGAACTGACACCGGGAACTCGAGGGAAGTTGAAGCCCATCCGCTTCTCGGCACGCAAGTCCGATTTTGTCGATGGTGACGGAATCGAGTGGGACGCGGACAACTACTTCATCAGTGGGCGCACTACTTCCTATTCCAATTCGGAGCCGGACACGAAGATCCCCGAGCTTTACAGTGTTGAGCGGTATGGGAATTTTGGCTACGCAATCCCGGTGTCGCAAGGGAGCTATACGGTCAAACTGCACTTCATGGAGTCCTTTTTTGGCCCATCAGTTCCAACCGGTCTCTGCCGCGGCGTCGGATGTAGAGTCTTCGATGTCACCTGCAATGGAGAGATGCTCCTCAAGGATTTCGATATTTTTCAAGCTGCTGGCGGTGCTTTTCGTCCATTAGTTCGCACATTTCACAACTTGCATCCGAATGGCCAAGGCAAGCTCCTGCTGTCGTTTTTGCCAAGAGTGAACTATGCGGAAGTAAGGGCGATAGAGGTGATCGACGAGGCACGATAGAGTCCGCTTGCGGCGATCGGAAACTTCATGAAACGTGGGTTCAGGACGCCGTCATGCGATCAATAAGCTCTCAGCTTAAAGATATGGGTGCTCAGGTAGTTTTGGATTCCCAAAGCCGTTCGCAAGCACGGTGTATACACCGTGAAATCCACAAAAGTTCTCCCCTGCTGTGATATGAAGTTCAGTTTCCTTCTTCCGTCCAGAAAGTTTCCTAAGCAGCAAGGAGGCTCGAGAATGCAGCGACTATTTGTCCCTCTCGCGGGATTCCTCTTGGGTTTATTCGCTTTTGCGGCCTACGCCCAAACGCGCCCGAACAACTCGGATCCGGTTCCCTCTTCCACTATCCAATCGACGGCACAAGAGGTAGTGCTCGATATGGTATTCCGCGACCGAAAAGGGAAAACAATCCGCGATCTCCGACCCGAAGAAATCCGTATCTCAGAAGATGGGGTGGAGCAAAAGGTGACATCGTTCCGACTGCTGGATGGTAAGACAGTTCGCTCCTTTGACGCGACCAAATCAGCAGAGAGCGGGCCAGTGCCGCTGGATCCCGCGCGAGAAGTCCGGTTGGTCACACTTGTTTTCGAGAATCTGGACATTGATGGAAAGAGGTTCTTCCGGCAAGCGGTGAAGGACATTCTTGATATGTCGCCGGAGCCGAATCTGTATTTCTCGGTTTTGACAGTTGATCACAAGCTGCAATGCATCCAGCCTTTCACCTCTGATCACGCTGCTTTGCTGAAGAGCCTGGACAAGTCGTCGATGTGGTCCTTTATCCAATACACGAACCAATCAGCGGAGGTTAAGTCAGAGCTGAAACAGACCCTCTCTGGCGGAGAGCCACAGCTGCAAAGCGGCGCAACAGGCGGCCCGAGTCAGGGGCAGATTCAAAGCGCTGTGAGCTTCAAAATGGCGCAGATGCAATATGACATGCTGCAAGAGGCCGACAGCCAGGACCGCGAAGACAACGTGCACGCGACGATGGATGCACTAACGGCACTGGTTCGGGCGCAGTCGCAGCTGCCAGGGCGCAAGGTAGTGTTGTATTTCAATCCATGGTTGTTCGTCTCGGAGACAGTGAAGGAGCAGTACCACAACCTGATCAGCATCGCGAATCGTGCGAACGTCAGCTTCTATACGGTGGATCCAAAGGGGCTGATCACGACGAGTCAAGGCAGTGCGGGGCGCGAGGAACTGAGCGGGGCTATCGGGCAAATACGCGATCAGCAGATGAAAGGTGGCGTCGGCGAAGTTTCCATACAACAGGCCCGTGCCGCTGAAAATGCGGAAAGCGCTCTTCGCTCGAATCCTTTGGAATGGCTGCGGAACCTGGCACAGGAGACCGGCGGTGCCACGATTTCCGAAACGAACGATTATCGGGCGCCGCTCAGAGTTGCTATGGACGAAGTGCGGACGTACTACGAAGCCACCTACGTTCCCCATATTGCTGTGTATGACGGTAAGTTCCGCAAGATTTCTGTCCACGTAGACCGCCCCGATGTTGCGGTCCACACCCGCAGCGGATACTTTGCCTTGCCTCAACTTAAGAGCGGGCAGCAATTGTTTGCGTACGAGATGCCGCTACTTAACGCTTTGAACGCCACTCCGTCTCCTGTCGATGTCGCATTCCGCGTCGCGGCAGAGCGCTTCAACGATCACGGCCAGAAGGTCGAGTACATGGTGACGTTCGAAGCTCCATTGAAAGGACTGACCTTCGCGCCGCAGCCGGACCAAAAAACTGCTGCGGTCGATGCGGCCTTGCTGGCCGTCCTGACTGATTCCCACGGCGAAATCGTCGCGAAATTCAGCAAAGACTTCGCAGTGCAGGTCGCGGTCGATAAGATGACGGCATACAAGGCAGGGAACATGGTTCAAACTTTTCGAGCTGAATTGACTCCGGGGACGTATACGTTGGAAGCTGTGGTGATGGACCGCAGCGGCAATAAGATCGGGGTACAGAAAGGTACAGTCAAGGTGCCGGATCCCTCCAGCACATTGTCGCTGAGCGATATAGTTGTAGTGCGCAGGACCGACACTTTGAAAGACAACCAGATCCTGGACGCTTTCTACTTCCCTGGAGGTAAAGTGGTCCCAACCCTAAGTGACACGCTTAAGGGCGGCCCTGGGAATGTTCTGCCATTCTATTTTGCGGTTTATCCGGATCGTGCCACAAAAGACCCAGTCAAGTTGACCATGTCCTTCTATAAGGAAGGGCAATATCTAGGTGCCGCAGAAGCGCCCCTGCCGCCAGTGCAGCAAGATGGGAGAATTCCGTATATCGCAAATTTGCCCGCGGACAAATTCACGCCGGGAGCCTATCAGATTCGCATCGGAGTTAGCCAAGGCAAATCGAGCGTGGAAGAAAACGTGGCATTTCAGATAGAGTAGCCGGGGTCCTATGAAGCGCATCAGGTGTTGCTGCCTCGGAGCTGGAACGCTGCTGTGGCAGTGGACGTTGTTGGGCATATTATTGGCGGGATCGCTGGCGGCCCAGGTTGAATCCCCTGGACGACTGTTGGGACAAGCGGTTGAGTTGCAACAGTCCGGTCATTATTCCGAAGCGATCGTCAAATATCGGACCTATCTGAAAGCTCACCCGGAGGCTGCGGCCGTTCGCTCGAACTTGGGTGCAGCGCTAGCTCACGAAGGACGCTACTCCGAAGCCGTTCGGGAATACAAGCTGGCATTGGCAGTGCAGCCCGCAAATTATGGAATTCGCCTGAATCTGGGTCTCGCTGATTACAAGATGGGCGAGGTCGACCAAGCAGTCAAAGAGTTTGAGGCTGTTTACGCGGTCCTGCCCGTTGATGATCCAGAGCGACGCCGTCTGACACTGCTGCTATCGGAATGCTATTTGCGCGAAGGCGCCGACGAGCGCGTCGTGCCGCTACTCGATCCGCTAGTGGAAACAGCACCAGACGACCTTGCTGCGGCTTATTTGCTCGGCACCGCGCTGCTACGAGAAGGACAAGAACAGCGTGGCGCGCTCATGATCCAGCGGATACTGCAGAACGGGGACAGCGCCGAAGCACATATGTTGATGGCATTCACTCGGATGAAGGCCAATGACCACAAAGGGGCAATGACGGAAATAGACCAGGCCCTGGCGCTGAAGCCAAACCTGCCGGAAGCATACAGCCTACGTGGAAGGCTGGAGTTTATTGACTCAGACCTGCCAAGTGCCGAGACAGCGTTCCGCAAAGCTTTGGCTCTGGATCCGAACTCGTTTGATGCGCTCTTTTTCTTGGGAACGCTATTGCGTGAGCAGGGTCGACTGAAGGAATCGCACCCCTTACTGGAACGCGCGCTCGAAGTACAGCCCAAAGAGATAAGGGCACGCTATCAATTCGCGCTCCAGTGTGCAGCTGAGGGAAATGACAAGCGTGCAGCCGCGCTATTGGAATCCTTAATAAAAGATGCCCCTGACTATGCTGAGGCGCATCGAAGTCTATCCACAATTTACTTTCGTGTCGGGCGTGTGGCGGACGGCCGCCAGGAAAGGAAACTGGCGGAAGAGATCGACGCCCAAATTCAGGCAAAGGATCAGGAGTTGGGGCGGAGTCTGAAGTGAAGCAAGCGATATGGGTCCTGGCATTGCTCGTGACCGCGGTAGGACAGACAGCACCGCAGACGTTTGAAGAGCTCTCCACGACTGCTCAGAAAGCGTATGAGGCGAACCGTCCGGAAGAAGCTGCGAAACTCTACGCGAAGGCGGTCAAACTGAGGCCGGAGTGGGCGCAAGGCTGGTGGGCGCTCGGGATGATCCAGTACGAACGTGACCATTACTTCGAGTGCCGGGATGCATTGACGCGAATGGTGAAGCTGGATGCCTCGGCGGCTCCCGGTTGGGCTCTTCTCGGTCTTTGCGAATTTCGTACCAAACAATACGACGCTGCATTCCAACATTTGAAAAAGGCGCATATGTTGGTGTCGGTACGGCAGTCAGGCGGCCCCTTGCTGGATATGGCCGACTACCACCTGGCATTGCTGCTCACAAGACAAGGTGCCTTCGAATTGGCACAGGAGATTTTCGTACGCGTCGCCCTGAAAGTCCAAAGTAACCCGGAGATGATGTTTGCGACCGGCTTGACGTCACTTCGCATGCCGATCCTGCCGTCCGATGTTCCTGTGAGCCAGCGCGACGTGGTGACAATGGCGGGTAAAGCCTTCTGGGATTTAGCCACACAACCACCCGAACAAGCCGAAGCGGATTTCAACGCGCTTATCTCGAAGTATCCGAATGCTCCCAATGTCCACTATTTTTATGGTACGTATCTGGCGGCGCGCCATCCCGAACAGTGTGCGCCCGAATTCCTGAACGAGTTACGCGTCAGTCCTGACAGTGTGCCCGCCCGAGTTCAATTAGCTTTGCGCTATATCATCGAAATGAAGCTTGACGAGGCGTTGAAACTGGCTCGCGAGGCGGTGGCACTGAGCCCAGATTCAGTGGGAGCGCAGTTGGCGCTTGCGGAGACGCTCCGAGCCCAAGGCAACGACGATGGAGCGTTGGCCGTTTTCCTGGAGGCGAAACGGCTCGATCCAGTCAGCCCCAAGATCCGACTCTACCTGGTAAACGCTTACCGCTCTCTCGGCCGCATTGACGACATGCGGCGCGAACAGGGTGACTACGATCGCTTAAAGGTAGAGCAGCCAAACTGGCCCTAGAGCGTCCGGAGATTAGCATTCCGGAGCCGTCGCTAGACTCGTCAATCGCCTAATCGAAGTCAATCCCCAGCATACGATGCATAACCTAAAGACTTCTTTCCCTTATTGGGAGAGTCTCGCGGTGAAATGTGCAAAAGGACGGGGTATACACCGTGAAACCGCCGTGAAACACCTTGTTGATTTGTATTAGCCCTGTTGTATTGCGCTTGGACATCTGTGAGCGCTTTGAGAAATCCGAGTTTTTGGGTAAACGTTTACTGAATTCAAGTAAACGTTTACAAGGGGCAGATCGGACAGGCTCAAATCGCCGGTTAACTGGAGAGGCGCAGATCTATGGAAATTAATAAGGGCAGTCTAGCGAGATTTTCGATCTTAGCAATTACTGCCGTGCTGATATTTGCCAGCCTGGCGGGAAATGCGCAAACGACCAACGCGACCCTTACTGGAACTGTGTTTGACTCATCAGGCGCGATCGTTCCTAAGGCGAACGTGATCCTGACGAATGAGTCGAGCGGCGACCTGAGGCGCACGGTCAGTAACTCAGATGGCTATTTCACTTTCGCTGCAGTCCCACCCGGCAGTTACACGATCAGGGTGGAGATGGCTGGTTTTGCCGCGTGGGAGACTACGTCTGTCGTCCTCAACGCGAGCGATAAGCGCAATGTATCGGGAATCAGGCTGACGCCGGGTGCTGCAAAAGAGACGATTACCGTCGAAGCCACCGCCGCCCAGATTACGCCGATCGATTCTGGTGAGAAGTCGAACCTGATCACCGAGAAGATCCTGCAGAACGTCGCCATCGTCGGGCAGAACGCTGCTGAGTTCGTCAAGATCATGCCAGGCATGGCTATGACGGGCGGAGTGCTTAACCAATCGTCGTACGCCGCATCGGACGAGCGCACTGGCAACGGACCGGTGCAGAACTTCGCCCCGAACGGTTTGCGCGTCGCAGCCATGGACATCACCTCGGATGGCGCCCACATTGTTGATCCAGGGTGCAACTGCGGCCAAGCCATGAATACCAACGCCGACATGACATCAGAAGTAAAAGTGTTGACGTCGAATTTCGGTGCAGATTCGTCGAAGGGGCCGGTTGTCATCAATGCCATCGGCAAGTCGGGTGGCGATCAATACCATGGCGAAATTTATCTGTACAACCGCTATTCCATCTTTAATGCCAACGACTGGCTCAACAATAATGCCGGCCTCACTTCCAGCGGCACGCCGGTAGCGGCCCGCCCAGAGACGAGTTACTGGTACCCTGGCGCCCAAATTGGCGGCCCCGTGGTTTTCCCCTGGACTAAGTTTAACCGGGAACACCACAAGATGTTCTTCTTCTTCGCCACGCAGGCTTACAGACAGAATGTAGACAACGGCATTTACCGTGCAGTCGTTCCTACGCAGGCCATGCGAAACGGGGATTTCAGCGATGCTGCGTACCTCAAATTACTGAATGGCTCTACCATCACGTCCGTGCCAAACTCGGCCGGATACGTGAACGGGATACTCCCCAAGGGGCTTATTGACCCAAATGGGCTTGCGTTGATGAATACGTATCCTCTGCCGAACGTGGATCCTGGTGCGAATGGTGGCGTGAACTATATCAACTCGCAAACACGCTATTCCAACATGTTCCAGATCCGGGGACGTGTCGATTACAACATTACCGATTCGACAAAGTTGTATGTCTCGTACAACCGCCAGAATGATTCCGCGGAGGAGAGCCTTGATACGCTGTGGACGGGAAATGCACAGAGTTGGGCTTCGCCGACGACTCCCTATCCCACTCCACTAATCGAAACTAGTCATTCCGAGGTGGTAACTGCGAATCTGACGAAGATCATCAATCCCACGCTGACCAACGAGGTGGTGTTCAGTTACACATGGCTGAACCTGCCCAACAGTTTCCAGGATCCGACAAAAGTGGAGCGTGGATCGCTGGGTCTCAACTACAACATGCTCTTCAACCACGCAAACCAGGACAAGCTGATCTTCCCGCAAATGACTGGCTGGGGTGACGGCATTTCCAACATGCTGAACGCCGGATTTGAGCTCAACGGAACGGTTTACGCAAAGAAGACCCTGCCTTCAGTGGCGGACAATGTCTACAAGGTCTGGGGAACTCACACCAGCAAATTTGGTTTCTATTGGGAGCGCGCCTGGAACTCGCAACCTGGAAACAGTCCCGTCAACGGTACCGCTGTATTCAGCAACTGGGGCGCTAACAGCAGCGGAAATGCATACGCGGACATGCTCATCGGGCAGACAACTCAGTATTCTGAAACAAACTACGACGTGGTTCCCGCTTTCCGTTACATGGCCGCGGAGTTCTATGGCCAGGATTCATGGAAGGTTTCGCATCGCCTGACCCTGGAGTACGGCATGCGCGTCTCTCACCTTGGTCCCTGGACCGATACTACCGGTTATGGCTTTGCCGCCTGGTATCCCAACCTGTACGCGGCTGGGCAGGGCGCCTCCGCGAACGGAGTGACGTTCCCGGGTATCGAATGGAACGCCGCTAACGCTTCAACGCCACTCTCTGGGTCGGGGAGCAGGACCTTCTTCTATAACCCACGCGTCGGTTTTGCGTGGGATGTGTTGGGCAGCGGGAGAACCGTTCTTCGTGGCGGGTACGGTATGTATCGTTACCACGATGAACAGAACGTGCAGGGCGGCGCTTATGGCGTTGTGCGTGGATCGTTCTCGTCCCCGACTCTGTGGAGTCCGACGCTAGCTTCACTGGCGCCGCTTAGTTCCGGCGGTTTTAGCGTCCCGAGCAGCGTCTCTGCACTGGACCCGACTGACTCTGAGCAGCCAAGAGTACAGAGTTATAGCTTAACTGTGGCCCAGCGGATGCCATGGAACAGCGTCCTGGAAGTTGCTTACGTCGGCAATAAGGCCGATTATCTCAGCAATTACAACAATAACTTCTCCCAGATCAATGATCTTGGAGTCGGCGCGTTGTTCAACCAGACTGGTTCCGGGTATGGGTGGCTGCCGGATTGTTTCCCAGCAGGTCAGACGAATGATGGGGGTGCTTGTGGTAAGAGCGGTGCCGACACCGGCTACAACACCGCGAACACCACTGCGGCCCGCCCGCTTGGGCAATATTACGGGACGCTAAAAATCCTCAATCATCAGATGTACTCGAACTACAACAGCATGCAGGTGTCGTGGAACAAGCAGGCTGGCCGCTTCACCTACATGGCTAACTACACCTGGGGTAAGGCGCTGGGCATTCGCGGCGAGAATGGCGGCGGTGGAAACATCGGCGATCCGACCAATCTCAAGAACAACTACGGAACGCTTCCCAATAACCGTACGCATATTTTCAACCTTGCCTACGTCTATCAGTTCCCCAATCTCAACAGCGAGAACAAGTTGGTGAAAAGCGTACTCAACAATTGGCAGCTTTCCGGTATTGGTCAGTATCAAAGCGGCTCAGACCTGCAAGCCGCAAGCGGCAGCAATCAGAACTTCAATTACACCGCCTATATCCCGGCGGGTACAACATTCATGGGTAAGACGATTGACTCGCCGGTTCAGGCAAGCAGCCAAAACATACTTGGTACTCCGGACGTCTTGCTCATGCCCAAGGTGATCTGCGACCCAAGGAAAAACTTGGGCATGCACCAGTACATCAACGGGAATTGCTTCCAGGGTTTTGCCACACCTGGCCAGCAGGGTGACTATATCTTCCCAACTATGACCGGCCCGGGCTTCTTCAATACCGACCTGTCACTGTTCAAGAACTTCACCTGGGGAGCCTCCGAGAACAAGAAATTGCAATTCCGCTTCTCGGGGTACAACTTCCTGAACCATGCGAATCCTAGCTTCATCTCAAACGATCCGGCCTTGAATCTGAACTTCAATCAGCAAGGCCAACTGATCGCCAACGGAGGCAAAACGTTCGGAGTCGCAAGCTACAAGCTCGGCCACCGAATTATTCAGATGGCGATCAAATTCAGCTGGTAGTTTGATCTGTGAATAGAAAAGGGGCGGCACTCCCGGGCCGCCCTTTTTTATTGTCACATCACCGCGATCTTCGTGGCGCGTAAGAGGTACGACGGACGGTACACTGTCAAATGGGTAAACGATTACTCGTTTTGTCCCAGCCTCGAGAGACGATTCTTTCTAAGCCTGCGAATTCGAATTTTCTCGAAGCCATAACTGCAGAAATGCTGGTTGATGACGACATTCGAGACGGCGATTCTCCGGCCGGGGATACTCATCGTTTCTGCTTCTCGGCGCGAAGCTTTTCCAGCACGGCCGCAGTCTGAATATCGGCGGGATTCAGACGGTTAGCGTGCTCCAGCACCGGCAGCGCGGCGTCGTTATCACCCAACATGTAGAGCGTCGCACCAAGGAGCACCACTGAACCGTAGTAATCAGGGCGCAAGGCCACAGCCTTCTCCAGCGGTGCGCGCGCTTCTGCGTATTGCTGCAGGCGGAAGTACGTGAGTCCCAGGTTATGCCAGGCCTCGAAAGAGCCAGGATCAAGCCGCGTCGCCTGGCTAAGCGGACCGACTGCATCCGCGAAGGCACCCGCATCACCGAACAGCTGCCCAAGCAGGGTGAGCTTCTCGGGGTTGGTAGCATCGGACACGCGATGGCAGATCTCGCGCGCTTCAGTCAGTGGTCGAGTTCGAAGGGCGGTAGTGCAATCGCGGACGTCCTTTTCTGTGTTCTTATGTTCATCCTTATACTGAGCGTAGAGAGTGTACTCGCTAGTCGCCTCCTGCTCGCGGCCGGCGCTGGAGTACGCGCGAGCCAACCGGTAGTGGACGCGATAGTCGTGAGGCAAGAGCTTGGCTGCGCGCTCCAGCCAGTTGATTCCAGCCGTTACATCACCCGACGATATATATGCCGTTCCCAAATAGAAGGCCGTGTCCGGAAACGGGGGGTGCTCGGCGACTGATCCAAGGCGCTGGATGGCCGATTTGTAATCGTCCGATAACAGGTCGAGCCTTCCAAGATAGTAAGTGATGTAGCGCGATTGACCGGTCTGCTTTTGAAGCTTCTCGAACTCTCGGCGTGCTTCCTCATTGCGGCCGAGTGACAAGAGGCAGACGGCCAATTCAAAGCGTGCCCGCGGATTCGTCGGATCGCGCGCAACCGCTTGCTGAAATTCGTTGGCAGCCGCCTCGAACAGCTGCTGTTGCATCAGCTGCATGCCGCGGGCAAGGTGCGGATCGGCGTCGCTCTTCTGATCCTGTGCCAGAGAGATTCCTGCCACGATCGCCACTAAACAGAAGGCTGCCACGAACCGAGTCATCGGCGAAATCGCTCCTTCGCGACTACTCCAGTGCCTTCTTTCACAGTAACTAACTGATCGGCGCCGACACTCTTCACGGTGTCGCGTGTGCCGTTGGGCCAGGCGATCTCAAGGTCCGCAGTCGTAGCTGCTCCAAGACCGAAGTGCAAGCGCCGGTCTCCGGACGAAAGATATCCCGAGGACGCCAGCACCCCCTGAGCCTGCCGGCGCCCGCCGTATGCCGCGGTGACCACTGCGCCGATGGCGCTGGCATTTGAGCGCGTTCCCACCAGCTTCACTTTCAGCCAGTGCCCGGTACCGCTGACATCGTTGCGCAGCAGCGACGGTGGTTCATTGATGTTCATGATGAGAATATCGAGGTCGCCATCATTGTCGAAGTCGCCAAAGGCCACACCGCGGCTGGCGTGGGCTTCCGCGATCGCTGGACCGGCGGCATCGAGAAGCTCTTCGAATCGGCCGCTGCCCAAGTTTCGAAATAACACCCGCGGCGTCTTATGCGGAAACTCCGGATGCTTCTGTTCAACCTCGGGGAAGGTGCTTCCAGTTACCCAGAACAGGTCTGGCAGGCCGTCATTGTCCAAGTCGACGATACCGTTGCCCCAACCGACATATCGGGTCTCCACTCCCAACCCAGATCTCAAGGTAACATCTTCAAACCCGAGTCGGCCCTTATTCCGGTACAGAGCCACGGTATCTTCAGCGAAATGGGTCTTCAACACATCGAGCGAACCATCGGTGTCGAAATCACCGATCCCGATACCCATGCCGGCCTGTTCGTTGCCGTCCTCGTTCACGGCCAGCCCCCATTGCAGTCCCTGCTCTGCAAAGGTGTTGTCCCCGCGGTTGTGGAAGAGCAGGCTGGGAGTGGAGTCGCAGGCCAGATAGATTTCCTGCCAGCCATCACCGTCCAGATCAGCCGCCACGGCAGTCAAGCCGAATGTTGGCGGCACGGCACCGATGCCGGAACGCGCAGTAACGTCCGTGAAAGTCCCGTCGCCATTGTTGTGATAGAGCATGGGGCGCTCCGGGGTCAGACCGCGCGGGCCACAATTTACCGGAACGCCTCTGAAGTTGCAGTTGGGGTCCTTCCCGGTGGGAGGGATTTTGTCGAAGTCGAAAGCCAGGTAGTTGGAGACGAATAGATCAAGGTGGCCGTCGCGATTGTAATCCACCCACGTGCAACCCGTGCCCCAGCGCTTGCCCGGATGCAGCAGGCCCGCTGAGTCCGTGACGTCGGTGAAAGTGCCATCGCCGTTGTTACGGTAGAGGAGGTTCTGAGGCCAGCCGGTGATGAAGAGATCCTCGAACCCGTCGTTATTGTAGTCGCCGACGGTGACGCCAAATGTCCACCCCTGGCTCACCAGACCCGCTTTTTGGGTCATGTCGGTGAATGTGCCGTCGCGGTTGTTCTTATAAAGCCGGTTGGTCGCGCCCTTCACCGGTCCGTCGCGCCGTGTCCCTGACAGCAGGAAGATGTCGAGCCAGCCGTCGTTGTCGTAGTCGAAGAAGGCGACGCCGCAGCCCATCGACTCCAGGATGTAATCCATGCGATTCGGGGGACCAAAGATGACCGGTGCGCGCAGGCCAGCCTGCGCTGCGACATCGGTGAAGCGCGCGTGAAATGGGAGACCTGAAGGTTTTCCGCGCGGTTGCGGCGTAACCCCACGGCTGGCCATGCCCCCCAACTCCTGTGCCCCGGCGATACCGGCTCCTGCAGCTCCTGCGGCGAGGATGGCAAGGAATTCGCGGCGATCCATATCGCGCAATCTTATAAGATCGCCCTATTTGTTGGTATCGAATCTGGATCCACGGAGCGAATCCGTGGCGCGCTTGCATCCCATTTGCTCTTCGCCTAGTTTCGACCGAATCAAAGGACCCGATACAAGAGCCATCCTTTGTCTTGATTGGGGTGCCGTCTGCGTTTTGGATGGAACCGTCTCCAGGAAGAAAAGTGCGGATGTGCATCTCATAAATAACGAGTTCATTCCATGGAGGAGTGGTGTAGCCAGGAGTCTAATATGCGGTGAACGGGGTATTGACTACGCCGTTCAAATTACCGCTACTGTGTACGATCCGCGTAGCGTAAGGATCCATGCGCCAGAATGGGCCGCCGAAAGGCGGATTGCTGACGTAGAACTTGTACTGATCGCCGACTTTGGCACGAGTGATATCTACGGACCAGAAGTCATTTCCTTCCGAGGCCTGGGTTCGCGGAAACCGACCATCCATTGAACGTGCCGACCACGCAACGGAGCTCGCGAAAGGCGCCCAAACGCGAAAAGTCACTCCACTGCCACCGCATCGCTATAAGGATTCGCTCCCATGAAGGGACGAGTTGAAGGCACAGTGCCCGCGATTGATATTGAGAAAGGCACAGGAAGAACTCCCTAGTTTATTGGTTCGACCTTGGAAATTGGCCGACGTCGAGGTGTCGCGGTCTGTTTCTTGCTCTTACTAGCCGAAGACCTCGCGCTCCTTGCAATGGAGATCGTTCTGGTCGAAGTAGCGCAGCGACCAGGCATCATCGGTGTAAAGGAACATACCGTGGGCGATCGCAGCTTGCTGTTTCGACTGCGGCTGCTTGTTTATCAGGTGTTGTTTCGCAGCGTGCGCTGACGCCGATGCTTTCTTCAGTGCGCTTACTGTTTTCTTCGTGGGCAACTTCTTCTTGCTGGCCTTCTTCTTCATTGTCTATGCCTTTCTACCTGCGTGTTTTCAGTTAGCCTCACGCGACTCTGGAAACGTGCAGCCTACGCGTGCGCAGCTCGTTTCTTCGCCGCCGATTTCTGCCCGCTCGTAGTCGCGGCTTCCTTTTTGGGAGCCGCTTTCTTCGGATTGGCCATGCGATCCAGGAAGTTGTAATGATCAATCAGCCCGAGGGCTTCAATAGCGAAAGCCGTAGCCACATCGCTGTCGTGAATCTCGAGCAGGTTGTCGCCATTGGCCGCTTCGCCGCCCGAAGCCAGGTTTGAAGAGCCGCAATACACCACGGGATCATTGCCGTTCAGCCCGCAGACCACGAACTTGTCGTGGATCTCATGTCCGGGAGGGCTCGGCACCTGGTCAAACGGCGGAGGCAGCGTGACTTGGCCAGGCTTGCCCGTCACCTGAACTCCGTTGGCCTGCCCTGGCGCGTACAGGAAAATGCCCTGCGGTGCATCCGAGATGCCGTAACTGTAAACCGACGTAGTGGCGTGCAGATTGCCAAGCGTCTTGTACACCGGACTCTGGCTGCCGGTCAGCTGCATCACAGCAAAAAGCACGTTGCCCTTCGCGGCGAGCGTCTCCTGCGTAACGCGGCTCGAGATGCCGCCGAGGATCTTGTCCACGTCAGCGCTGGTGTGCGGTGAGAACCTAATATTCATTTTGGGCACGAACCCGGGTTGCGAGGTGTAGGGATGGGTGGCGAGAGCCGTGCCACTGAACGCACTGGCCGCCGCCTTGCTCGGCGACTTGTTATTACTCAGTATCTGCCAACTCTGCTTGAAGACCTCGGCGTACTGGGCGGCGACGTCAATGTCGTTAAAGATCAGAACGTGGTTGGCGTTCACGTAGAGTCCGGTCACCGAGAAGTTCGTTGAGCCGGTGAGCACCTGCATCGCAGGTCCGTTCTTCTTCGACACTATGAAAATCTTATCGTGCGAGAATCGGCCGAACGAGCCGCGCACAATGTCGGCTGGAGCTTTTTTCTGCTGCTGGAATCGATCCGTGAACTGGTCTTCCGTTGTCTTGACCTTGGCCGTCTTTTTGGTAATGTGCAGCGCAGCATTATCGAGAATGATGCGGACTCGTCCCTGCGCGGCCAGTTTGAGCAGGGTCTTAGTCACGTCCGGTTCCCACAGATCGTAGGCGAACACGTCGAGCGAGAGCGACGTATCTTGTAGCACTGTGTTGAGCACATCGAAGACCTGCTCGCGCGCGGTCTCGCCCATCCATGCGTAAATTTCGGAGAAGGTCACAGGTTGGCCGTTGTTGTCAGTTCCGGCCTGCGCGTTCGTGTCGAAGTCCAATGGCTTCCCATTGGGCGTGATCGGCGTAGTTTTGCCGAAGTGACGGACGTACGCCTCGGACTGCATGTATCCGCGCGTGAATCCCAGCGTGACTGAGCCCTTTTTGAACGGCCCGACCGGCACCGTGACGGAGGCGCTCAGCGACGTGTCCAGCGCCACCATAGAGTGGTTATTGTCGAAGTAGCGCGGCGTCACCGTGTAGGTGTAATTCCCGAGCGCGGGGGTCAGTCCCTGATGAACGTTACCCAGGTAATGCGTCCAGCGATACTTCTGTATTGGAGCATTCACGCTAGAGTTCGGCGATTCGCCCGCGATTTGCTTGTGCTGGCGCGGATACTCAAACTGCAGATCGTTGGTCAGGTAGTATCCGGGCACGCCTGCCGGCTGGCAAAAGATGGTGAATCCGGCGAGATTCTTCGCGTTCTGCGAGCTCGAAAAGTTGAATGCGAGAAGAGTCTTTTTATCGCCAGCATACGCTTTGATGCTGAAGGAGTTCTTGCTTGTGCTGACAAACGACATATGTGCGACCTCTTGAAGCAGAGATGGTTTTTGATTGCTATCCAATCCGTTGGATCAATTTAAAGACGATGGCCTATTCAATGCATTGGATGCCAGGTGATCTACTCCATACTGAGTAGAGCTCCAAGTCAGTCTGTGAAATGGAGTGAACCTCGCCGCATGTTGCCCAGGCGTGCGTTTGATGCGTTCTGCGTCATCTGCCACTTGCGTGTTGTCTGGGCAAAAGCGCAGTGAATATCGACCAATGAAGTATGGCCACAATGCGTCGCAGTCTCCGATTCACCCCCAGTCATATCTGATAGTGCTGGAATCGGCCTAATCGTTACAGACCATACACCGGAAGACCATCGGGGGTCTGCAAATGAACAGGATTGTCCCCTGACGAAGGAGGTTAGGACGCCAGGGCCGCACTCGCAAATTCGCACCCAAAGATTGAAGGTGCTTGCTGGAGCCCAAATTGCATGACCCTCGGACGGGTGATAAACGGTTTAATTGCGACTCTGATCCACGCGAAGCCGTGGTATGAGAGCATCGAAACGTGAAAAAATACGAGTGTCTGGAGAGCCAAAGGCTGCGAAGAAAAGACCTGGACGCCCAACCTTGGAAGTTGCGGCGCTCGTGGATGAGCGAAAAAATTGACGGGTCAGAGGTGTGACACTAAACCTTGGAGGCGACCGCACAGGAATCTACTGCACAACGATCAGTAGCCGTTCATTACGTCAGCCCCGATTCCGCATCGATGCGGTCTGACTGACTGCCACTCAGTCAGACTCCTACCTTATTGCTAGCAGTTTCGAGCAGGCAAGTGTGCCAACCGTGTCCCTCTAAGTTGGAGAAATCAGATATTTACCTTGCATAAGAATCTGCTGACGCATTAGCCCAAGTTCGACGCCCCGCCAACGTCACCGAACTTTCAGAGTGACCAACAAACTTTCTTTCCTATAGCCGACTTCTCGAGACTAATCCCTCCGTGGAAGCACAAACAGTTTCCGGTTGGCCGAGCATGGAGGAGTTGTGGCGCAACAAACTTTGGGCAGGTTCGGCGTCGAGCCGCATCACGCGCGACCGGTGAGGCGCACTGCGCCAAGCGCGCCGTGAAGCTCTCCGTGTTTGACAGTCACGAACATGAAGACGAGTTTGGCGGCTTAGTTGCCTTTGATTAGGCGACGGAGGTGAGCACTATGGCTGCACTGCTTAGTCGCGCTAAGGGGAGCGGAGTAGAACTCGAACTAGATCGACTGACCTGTTCCGCGTATGTTGCCAACAGTAGCTGTGGGGGCGTCTGCCGTCAATGATCGCTTCGCGAGACAGAAGCCTTTGCCGGAGTACGAGACAAATGCAACTGCGGTAGGTGCCTCCATGGCTTGGGAACTCGATTTCTGGGGCAAGTACCGCCGCGCCACCGAAGCTGCGCGTGCTAATTTGCTGGCGACAGAATGGGCACGCCGCGCAGTTACTAACACGCTGATAAGCAACCTTGCCGCTGCGTATTTTCAGCTCCGCGCATACGACCTTCAACTGGAAATCTCGCGCCGTACCCTGGCCTCACGCCAGGAGTCACTAGAGCTGACTCGCACGCTGGCAGATGGCGGAGCCGCGACAAATCTCGACGTTAGGCAAGCGGAACAACTAGTCGCTGTGGCGGCCGAGAGCGTACCCGACCTGGAACGTCGTATCCAGCAACAGGAGAACTTCATCAGCACGCTCCTTGGAAACAATCCCGGTCCGATTGCGCGTGGAATGAAATTGACGGAACAGCCACATCTACCAGAGGTTCCGCCCGGAATACTTTCCCGTCTGCTCGAACGGCGCCTGACATCCGCGCGGCCGAAGAGCAATTGATGGCAGCGAATGCCCAAATAGAAGTAGCGAAGGCAGCCTACTTCCCGCAAGTCACGCTAACCGCGGAGAGCGGATTCCAAAGCTCGGCACCTACCAGCCTTTTCACCGGCCCAGCTGGGTTTTGGAGCTTCGGAGGATCCCTTGCACAACCCATTTTTGCCGGTGGCCGGATTAAGTCGGGTGTGCGATTGAGCGAGGCTCGCAAGGAGGAACTGATCCTGGTTTATCAGCAAGCGATCCAGCAAGCGTTTCGCGGCGTTTCGGACTCGCTGATTGGTTATCAAAAAAGTCGTGAGTTCCGCGAATACCAGGAACAGTTGGTAGTTGCAGCTGAAGATGCGGCACAACTTTCAGAAACGCGATATCGAGGTGGCGCGACCAGCTACCTTGAGGTGTTGACTAACGAAACCAATGCTTTTAATGCGGAACTGGGGTTGGCTCAGGCTCAACTGAATGAGCTGCTAGAACTCGTGGCTATTTACCAAAATCTTGGTGGAGGTTGGCAATCGTAAGGAGGTGCAGAATACGGGAGCCACTGACACCACATTGAACATGAATCGGCTTGGAACGAGATGTTATGGCAAAAGTAATTGAGTTTTATGTCCCATCGAACTTCAAACGGAAGACAAGGTCTGCATCTCAAAACCAACAACGAAAGCTCGTTGTTTTTCCGACTCCTCTGAATGAGGTCTGGCAGCTTCTAGACTTTAGTGCAGACGCTAGAAATGACCTCATGGGCAGGTTCCGACTCTGCAAACGGAGTTTCAATCGGAATCCGCCGCCTATCTTGCAGGATGCCTCAGCCAAAATCGGAATGAGAAGAGCGTACGGCCGGCTGGATGTTGAACAGTCCCGACGCGATCAGCGACGGGCGAAAGAGTGTAAGCAGCGGATACCTTGAACGGTTCGTAATCTTCCACAATTAGAACTCTTGCTAAAGGGTTTCTGGGCACATCGTCTCTTTGTTGGGAAATCCGCATAGCGCGTGGTTGCTGCTGGACTGCCCTCAAGGCGGCAATTCCTTGGGGGTACTGGATGACGTGGCTGCGAGTCGTGCGGCCAGACGGCCGAGTTTTTCTTTTTGTGTCTGCGGATGGCGGGCGTCCGGTCCGCCTCCGCCGCGGTTATTGAATCGTGATGGTGAGCGCATTCGACGACGGCCCGCCCGGATTCGTCGCTACAACCGACGCCGACCCCGCCGTCGCCAGATCGGTCGATGCAATCGCGACATTCAGGTGCGTTGCGTCGACAATAGTTGTCGTCCGATAGCTTCCGTTCCAGGTGACCGCAATCCCGGGCCGGAAATTCGACCCCGTCAACGTGAGCAGACTGTTCCCAACACCGTGGGTAATCGGACTTACTGAATTTGAATCGAGGGTCGCAGCGGAATTGGAGCCCAACAAGCCTGGAACCACAAACGCTCCGCGCAGGAAGTAGATGTGACCACCGCTGGTTAGGATCGCGAGCCCATCCTGACCCCAGCGAATGACGTCGACACCACTGTAGGAGGTTGTGCCCTCGATCTGCCCCATATTGAGAGACACACTGCTAGTCGGAAGGAATGTGTTTTGATTGAATGCCTCAATTCCATCTGGTGGCGCGCCGGAGTAGGTGGTCCCGCTGGCGGCGGTATCGACCAGGTAGAACGCGCTCTGGAGCGATGAATCGGGGACAAACGATTGCAACGTAGAGAATGTTCCGCCTCCAGCAACCGGAAACACACCTATCTGAGTTGCGGGTACCGTGGTCGGATTTGCGACGCCCCCCGCGTTGGCAAAGGCCAGTCCGCCGCTCAATTTGAAGCAGCCGAAGCCGTTCAGTGTCGATTCGGTGAATTGCGAGTAGTTATAGTATGTGAACCCGGCGGATGTAACCGTGTAGTGATCCAGAGTGGATCCGCTCGTATCTGTATCGAATGCAAGCATGTCGCTTGCATCAAGGAATGCGATGCAGGATCCGCTATAAGGGCCGGATGCTTGACCCACCATCGCCGCCGTCTTGTTGGTGAGGTCGAAGCTGTAAATCGCATTGCCCGCCCATGATCCAAGATCGATCGCCACCGTGCTTTCTGATCCCGGTTGAGTGGCAATGCCGCGCGGGGCCGGGTTTGTGTCAGTGCCGGTTCCCGGCTGAACTTGATAGGTGAATTCGGCTGATTGCGTCAGCATATCGAATACTGCAATGCTTTGACTCCCCATCAAAATCGTGTACAGAGTTTGTCCATCGGAGGTTAGCGCCATGTTGGTTGGCTGGCTGCCAATCGGGACAGGTGTCCCGACAGTTGCTGTTTCTGGAGTGATCGCTACGATGGAGTTGCCTGTAATGCCAGAGGAACCGGAGCCTACGCTGGCCATGATCTTCCGCGAATACGGGTCATACAAGATGTGATTTACGCCGAGCGTGATTACGGTGAAGACCGAGAGCGGCACTGGATTTGAAATCCCTCCGCCCGGAGCAGGGTTCGACACGCTGACCGGGGCCCATCCCATCGCCGTAAGCGCGGATTGGGGCACGGTCGCGGTTAGTTCGGTGCTGCTGGAAAAAGTGGTTGGCAGCGCCGTGCCTCCGAGCAGAACGGTGGCTCCGCTGCCGAAACCGGTGCCGGTGACTGTGATGATGGTGTCGTTCGATCCCGACTCGATCGCCGCCGGGTTGATTGCACTCAATGCGGGCACGAGGTTGTACGTTGATCCGGTTACGGGCGAAGATGCTGATGCCATGTTATTGCTCAGGTTGGGATCGTTTTCCGAGCCCGACGCCTGAACGGTCATCTTCGCGGTTCCCGCGCTTATCTCCTGAACAATGAAGACAATGGTGGATGCGGCACCCTTCGCAAGTCCCCCAAGGTCGCAGGAAATGATCGAACCTGTCGAACACGTGCCTACAGAAGGCGTTGCCGAAACTAGAACACCCGTGGACGGAATCGTAGCTGTGAGCGCGATGTTCGTGGAAGCCGATGGTCCGTTGTTCGTTACCGTCGCCGTGTAGGTTGTGTTGTTTCCGGTCGTGGTCCCGCCACTCGCTGTCAGGGCTACGCTCAAATCGGCGTTTACATTAGAAAGGTCCTTCACCAGGTTGGAGCGAACACTGAAGACGCCGAGGCCGGTCCGGAAGGCCAAGCCGTTCGTTCCCCAACGAGTGAGGTGCGAAGGTCCGGATGAGCCTTGGGCTATGCTTACCGGAATGGCATTTCCGGTCGAAGTGTAGTTGGAAAGATTGAAGATTTGGATCTGGTTGTAGCTTCCATATAAGTTACTGGCCGAGTTGTCGAGGATGAAGGCCAGGCCCAATGTTGTGTCTGCAAACGTGGGGCCTTGGGCTGGCGTTGTACCGGTCATATAAAACGTTCCCAGCAAGTTGCCAGATTCGGCATCGAATGCCTGGCCATAGTCGGTGTAAAGCGTTCCCCCTGCGATCTGCATTTCGTCGCCAGGGTAACTTGCGTAGGTGAAGCCTGAAGGGCCGGTCGCCAGGGGCGTCAAACCCGATGCAGTATAGGTGTACGTTTGGTAACCACCGCCACCCGCATAGATCTCGCTTTTTGTTCCATTCGTGAGCAGGGCATAGAAAATGCCGTTCACCGCGGAGTTTGTCGCAGTTCCACGTAAGACACCGCTGTCAAAAATGGCGACTGTGCCTTCATACGTGAAGGGTGTCTGGGTGGCCACAACCACCGAATTCGGCGAGCCCGGCAAGGCGGCAAGCGCCAACGGCTTAGGCGGATTCTGGTACACGCCCCCATTTCCGCCCATCGAGAACTGCAATCCTGCTGTTCCCGTGGTCAGGTTCACCTCCCGCACCGCCGACGCTCCATCGAGTCCCACCCATAGAATCGTTCCATCGGAGCTGATGGCCAGTTGATCTGGCTCGCTGCCAACAGCTATCGGAGTTCCCAGCGCACCTGTCTCCGGGTCCACCGATACGACCGAGTTGCCGTAAGGAGGCCCCGCCGAACTCGGCACGGAAACGTAGAACAAACCATTGGCCGGGTCGTACACCATGCTGTTGTTCGGAACACCGATGTAGGCCGTGAACAGAACCGGAACCGAGGTTCCACCTCCGGGTGCCGGCGTCGTCACTGTGAAATTCAAATTCCCGGGAAGGCTCAAACCGCTAGCTGGGACGTTTACTGCGATCTCGGTCGAACTCACCACGGTCGCGGCAATGTTCGCCCCGTTGATCGCTACGGTTGAATTCAATGTGAAACCGGTTCCGGTGAGCGTGACTTGAACAGGCACTCCGATAGGCCCAGCCACCGGTGAAATCGAGGTTAGCGTCGGCGCGGGAGGATTCGTTATGCTCACCTGGAATGGCGTGGACGTAGTGACCCCGGCCGTTGACACAGTCAACTCCGCTGTTCCCGCACTGGTGAGATCCGCCGCTGGAACCGTTGCAATCAGCTGGAACCCGGCATAACCGAAGTAGGGACTGGTCGTGAGTGCTGATCCATTCCAATTCACGACAGAATTAGCCGCGAAGTTAGTTCCCGACACGGTAATGGGCGTGTCCGGAGACCCAACGATAAACGTGCTGGGTGAAACCGACGCAATGACGGGAAGGGGGACGCCGATCGATAGGGTCGCAACTGGCGAAGTACCACCGCCTGGCGCCGGATTGGTCACTGTAACCGGAAACGCCGCCTGCGCTGCCTGGTCTGCCACAGTGGCCATAAACGTTAAGGTGGTGGAACTCACGTAGGTTGTCGCACGCGGACTCCCGTTCACATTCACCACGGAAGCCGGCACAAACGTATTGCCAGTCACAGTGATTTTCGCCGGTGATGTTCCTCCGATTGCGAGTACAGATGGGCTCAGTGTCAGCACTCCCACAGACGGATTGTTCACCGCAAGCGCGACTGCCGGCGACGCCCCTCCGCCTGGCGCCGGGTTTGCTGCCGTCAGCGCCAGACTCCCTGTCGCTGATACATCCGCCGCTGTCAGCGTCACGCTTACCTGCGTTGAACTGCCGTAGGCGGTCGTCCGGGCCGTCCCGTTCACATTGATCGTCGTCGCGGACAAAAACCCAGTCCCCGTCACAGTAATAACGGGTGAACTCGCGCCCACCGGTTCGCTCGTCGGCGAAATAGAACTGATCGCCGGCACCGGGTTATTCACCGCAAAATTCACGGGAGTCCCAGGCCCGCTACTCAATGACCCGTTCATCACCACCACAGGAAGGTTCCCGCCGCTCGTAAGCTGCGCCGCCGGGATGGCTGCCGTTAATTGCGTCGCGCTGACAAAAGTCGTCGTCTCACTCTGACCATTCACCTCGACCGTGGACGTGCTGACGAAGTTTGTCCCGTTTACGGTGAGCGTTACTGATGCGGCCCCTGCGATGACACTCGTCGGGCTGATGGACGAGATCGTCGGCGTTGCGGGAGAGTTTCCGCCTCCGCCTCCGTTTCCACCTCCTCCCGAGTTGCTCGACCCTCCACCGCCGCAACCTGGCAGAACCAAACACACGCAAAGGCCCAAAACGAGAGCTAGACGCCGTGTAATTGTCATAGGTGCGAGCAGTGTACCGACGCTGCCCCGGATGAGCTACATGCTTCGTTGCTTTTTCCTATTTTAAGAACACCGAATCGGGAAATCTCAAAGCGTAGGGGCACAAGGTGTTGAATCTCGGAGCCTAAGTGATGGAAATCATTGCGGAATGGGGAGTCACCTGTGGATGACTATTTTGGCAAACAACAGTGACTCAAAAGCCTTCGGGCGAAATGTCGCAGTATACACGGCCAATCCTCTCTCTTAGAGACAATATCGTTCTCATCCAAATTCTGGAAATCGCTACCAGTTTACCTAGGAACGTAAATCGGACCGGAGCACCCAAAATGGCAGTTGAATCAATCCGGCCTGCGAAACGCCATCTATAAGCGGGGGAAAAAGCAGGCTAAAGCAGTTCCAGTGGTTCATAAGTGCCCATAACAGGTTTGTACCTACATGTTCCCCCGGCTCTCTGAGGCAAAAACATCGGACCCCAATTCCGCTGTCATGGGGAAATAATCCTTAGCTTCAAAGGACAGGGATTAGCGGGTAGGCTGCGACAACTCTATAACTTCCAGGTATGTTTCCGCGACGATAGTGAAGCAAGTGAATCAATGAGAGCCCCAATCGAGCGCGTAAAGGTTCGAGGTCCAGACGTGGACAGTTATGATCGGCTCGTCATTAGGGGTCAATCCGAGGTAATCCAGTGCCTCGGCGGGCTGCAAATCGTGAAAATCCACAACCCGTTCAAGATGACGGTCGGATATCCGAACACGATAAATAGGCTGACCTTCTTCCATGAAAGCATGGAAGAAAATTGATTGTCCGTCGCTCGACCAAGTGGGGTTGTCGACACCCTTGTCTGCCAGATCAGTCCACTTGCCAGTTGAAGAATCAAATAACAGCAGCTTGTGCTGGTCGAGCGGCATTGCGGCAATGTAACGCCCGTCCGGAGATTGCCGAGGGCTGAACAGACCGACAGATCCGGGAAGGGTGGAAACGGTTCGTGTTTTTACGTCAATGGAGTAGATAGCCTTAGGGTTTGAATCTTGCGCCATGTATTCGGGAGATCTTCCGAATATCATGGTTTTGCCATCACTTGACCAACCAGGGTCGGCCTGATTACCGGACTCGTTCAGTAGTAACTCGGGGTTCCCGCCATCCGCTGGGACCAAATAGATCTTCCAGGGGCTACCAGGTTGTTTTCCCATGAAGGCGATGGTCTTGCCATCTGGAGACCAGCGCATCATGTAGATTTGCATAGACGGTGAGGTCAGCTGCAGACGTTGACTCCCATCGAGTCTGCCTTGCCAGAGCGAACCGTCAATGGTGCTGATCCAAGCGACACGAGATCCGTCTCGCGACAGCGCCACGTTGGCCGCCGCACTCAATCCCGGAAGAAAGCGCACAAACTGGTGAGAAGCGAAGTCGTAGCGCGAAAGGCGACTAGTGGACCGAGCGCCTATCACAAAAATTCGATTACTCTGATGCGCTGGTAAAGGAGCAAGGTAATCCAGTGGACCAGCAGTTAGTTGTATTGGCACACGACCAGACCACGAGGGAAACCTGGATTCCTTGAGCGCCCAGACGTTGTTTTGTCCATCACGCCGCGATTGAAATACGAAATACTTCCCGTCTGAGGACCAACTTCCGCAGCACTCCCCGGCTGTCCGGTTCCAACCAGCCAGAAGCGGACGAAGTTTTTTCCCATCTGCTGAAATTTCCCAGAGCGAGGTCGCGTGGGTCGATGGGTCAAGGACGGTGAAACGAATCACACTTCCATCCGGAGAGTAACGCAGCCAGAACGCTCGACCGGGAACACTGGCGAGCTTTCTTGGCGCTTGTCCGTCGTTAGTAGTGATGAACAAATCAGTGCCAGAGGCGTAAAGGATCGATTGCCCATCGGGAGCCCATGTTCCGTCGTGGGCAAGGCCCCCTCGCACTCTGCTCGCTGACCCGCCGTTTGACGGCACGATCCATAAAGGTTCCTCAACTCGAGACCACTGATGGCTCTGTACCAGGAATTTGGATCCGTCTGACGAAATATCCGCCAGAGACGGGCGCACAACTTCGGGCGGAATCGGAAGAGGATAGCTTTCGCCCTCCCCTGGTGAGGAATGGACTAGCACAGCCGCGCCATTACGAATTTCCGGAAAGTAGATTCGCGTTCCGTCCGTCACCAGCCCGGGAAAACTCTCGAGCGCAATGTCTCCTGGATAGACTTGATCGGACCAGGTCATTTGCGTCGTCTTTATGATGGATGACGGCAAGGGGTCTCTCTGCGCCACGGAAACAAGGAGAAAGCTGCAGACGACCAAGACCGCAGCTAAGCCTGCCAGAGAAATCAAACCTAGCAGCTTGAAATTGTTCTGCTTTCGCTCTGGCAGCTCTGGAGATAGAGCCTGGCTAACTTCAGTTTTCGCTTCCGGTCCCAATTCGTTTTTTGAGAGTTCGGGCGACTGCGCCGGGAGGGGGATCGGCACGATAGGGGTCTGAAACGAACTGATCACTGTGGGAGCGCCAGGTTGTTCGACATTCTGAACGGTCCCAATAAACCGGTATCCACGCCTGGCTAGGGTCTCGATGAATCGCGGGGATTCGGCGGAGTCGCCTAAGGCTTCACGGATTTTGTTGACTGCAGTTCCGAGGCTATGGTCGAAGTCAACAACGGTGGAGTTTCCCCAGATACGCTGCTGTAATTCTTCGCGAGTGACAATCTCGCCGGGGCACTCAAGGAGGATAGAAAGGAGTTTGAACGGAAGGCTCTGAAGCCGGATTCTTATACCGGACTTGCGCAATTCACCGGTGCGAAGATCTGCTTCGAATACCCCGAAGCGTACCCGGTCCCACCGAACAGATGATTCCCGCATGCTTTGAAAGCTCCAACAGAACTTATCACACAGTAATAAGGAGAGCCAATAGTGGCCGGATCGTGGCTATCGCCGGGTGAAGCGGAAACATAAACCAATTAAATCCGCAGACTTACTAGGTGAAGAATGTTTGATCGACTGAGTATTGCACCGAGTATAGTTTTCTGTTCAGTTTGTATTGCGTGGGTTACACGGTCGAGGTCTTTGGGTGAATTGGAGTACGGGCCTTTCAGGGTTAGAGGATGGCGGCGAAGCGCAAGTTCATTCTCCCTATTTTTCCGCAGCTCGTCACAGCGGACCTGGGCGCTCCCAAAGCACATGCTTCTGGCTAATTTTGCTCCTGGTTGTATTTCGTGTTGTGCCAACAAGCGCTGTTGAGGTCGGCACAGTTCCCGGAGGCTCGAACTCCGGCGTTGAGCGTGCCCTCCAATTGGAGCAGGCGGGAGAATCACAGGAAGCCGAAACGCTGTTAAAGTCTGCTCTCATGGCCCACCCAGCTGATTTGGATTTACGTCTGGCACTGGGACATTTCTATGCTCGAACTGGGCATTTAGAACAGGCTGAGCAAGAGTTCCGCCAGGCAGTTCGTCAGCATCCCAGCAGATCTTCTGCGGAGTTGGCACTCGGCTCTTTCTACAACGCGGAAGGGAAGTTTGCAGCGGCGGAGGAGATCCTTCGCGCCTCTGTACAGCGAAATCCGCACCTACTCCCGGTACGCTTGGAGTTAGCGTTAGCGCAAGCAAGACAGCACAAGTACGCAGACGCGGAGACCAACATCCGCGCAGTGCCAGCCCCGGCGAAACCCGATGCTCAAGTGCGTTATTACAGGCTAGTCGCCTCCATCCGTTCGGGCTTCGGAGATGCGGGGGGCGCGGCGCGAGCCATGGAACAAGCACTACATGCAGCACCTGACGATCAACAACTGCGCCTGGGTGCGGTCGTGGCGGAGGCAGAGGCCGGAGACTGGACAGCTTGCATCGCCAACATCTCTCCCGTGTATGCGAAGCAGCCAAATCCGACAGCCGGGCTTTTGTTGCTTCGAGCACAACTCGCGACCCGTTCAGATATCACTTCGACACTTAGCAGTCTTCGTGCCTTGAGCCTCCCGGAAGATCAGGAGATGGCTTTGAGGCTTCGCTCCGCTGAACTGCTTGCGGACGCCGGTAAGCACAACGAAGCCGCGGAAGACCTTCGTGCCGCGGTCCAACTCGACGGCGGGCGCGTAGATCTGCTTTATAACCTGGCCGTTGAACAATTCCGTGGCGGCCAGCTCAATGACTCGCTGGACACGATTGCGCGGCTGCGCGCTCAAGGGGACGCGGCAGAGGTAGAGGACTTGGCAGGTGATATCGAGGAGGAGAAGGGCGACTACCTTGCTGCGGTTCACGCCTACCAGAACTCGATTTCTCTCGCACCTAAGGAGGAACGATATCGCTTGTCGTTAGGCGCCGAACTTGTCAGGCACCTGAACTACGACGCGGCCCTCCTGGTTTTTCAACAAGCTGCCCAGATGTTTCCCGACTCTGCTCGTGTGTATATCGGTCTCGGAATCACTTACCACTTCTTACAGAAAGAGGACGAGAGCGTTGCGGCGTTTCTCCGTGCGGACAAATTGAGCGGGAATTCGAGCCAGGTAATTGGCTACTTCGGAGTTTCTGAGCTGGGGAATGCGGACGGTCCCAGCGAAATCGCAGTCAAGGCGGCCTGCGCACGTGCCGACGCTAATCCGAACGATCCTACTTCCCTTAGCTGGTGCGGGACACTCCTCTTCCGGAGAGCATCGCTCGCGGGGAATCAGTCGGCTCTTCCGGAAATCCTGAGACGGTTGCAGAGCGCCACGCGTCTTCAGCCGGAAGACCCCGTCGCAACGTGCTCGCTCGGGAGTGCGTTGGCGTGGGGAGAGCAATGGCAACCAGCCCGGCATTGGCTAGAGACGTGCGTCCGATTGCAGCCCGGTCTTGCGGAAGGACACTATCGCCTGAGCCGCGTTTACAAAGAACTGGGACTCGAAAAAGAGGCGCATCAGCAGGCCGAGTTGACCCAGAAGGCTTTTGCAGAGCGGGATCTGCGCGAAGGACTGTTGAAGAAGTTCACCTACGAAATGATAGATGAGTCAAAAAGTGTGCCTGCCAGCAAGTAAATGATGCGAATTGGGTCCCCTCATCGCAGTACGAGCGAAGGCAGCTTCCGCTTGAAAAACCAAAAAAAGTCTGGTCTCCCATTTCGACCATCCTTAGCTGCTCTTCTTCTCTCAATGAAAGCTCGCCAAGGATCTGTGTGCTCCAGTCTAAACAGGCAGGTAAGTTACTCAATATCAGTGAGATGCGCAGTGAACATAACTTTACCGACAACTGATTCACGAAGTATTGAAGCTCAAAGGCAAGCTCGTTAGTTTGTGTCGAGAATTACAGATTGACTACAACGAAATAAGTTTTGGGACTCTGTCCCGCCAGTAATTCGAACATCGTCCCTGGTTGGCTTGCTTGACTCCACGCTGAGGCAAAGACACTAACCGCAGCCGTCGCGACCCGGCGCGACACGGAGGAGGGTTTGATCTGACCAGGAGTGAGCGTTGAGGAGAAAACATTGAGGCTAAGAAGCGTCGCTTTACTTCTGTTACTGCTATCACCTTTCGTCGCATGGGGACAAATCGATTCAGGGACCATCGTTGGCACGGTTACTGACCCGACCGGGGCTATCATTGCCGGCGCGAGCATTTCGGTGACCAACAAGAGCACCGGGATCGTAATCAATGCAACCACGAATTCAGCTGGTCAATACCAGGTGCTTGCGCTGATCCCGGGCACCTACACCGTGCAGGCCACGGCATCCGGTATGTCCCCGCAGACCTACGACAATGTCGAAATACACGTTCAGTCCCGTCCCGCCCTGGATTTTCGATTGTCGGTGGGGCAGGTGCAGAAAGCCATCGAAGTCAGCTCGCAGGCGCCGCTGTTACAGACGCAATCAGCCGAGCTCGGGGACGTGGTAGGAAAGAAAGTGATCAATGATCTGCCACTGAACGGCAGAGTCTATGCCCAATTGGCTCTGCTAGTTCCTGGAGTTGGTAAGTATTATTCAGGTCCAAATGAAACAGTTGACCGGTTCAATGTCAATGGCAACTCTGAGCTCCAAAACTATTTCGCGCTGGATGGAATCGATAATAATTCAGGGTCGACCAACCTCCAGGAGAACCAGGTTCAATCCGTACAACCCCCTCCGGATGCTCTCGAAGAATTCAAAATCCAGACCAGAACATATTCTGCGGAGTTCGGAACCGCCGCCGGTGGTGTGGTTAATGTGTCCACGAAATCAGGCACCAATGGTTTCCATGGTGATTTGTGGGAATTCCTGCGAAACGACAAGTTGGACGCAAACACTTACTTCAACAATCTGAACGACGTGAAGCGCGGCCACTTTTCCCAGAACCAGTACGGAGCGACGTTCGGCGGTCCCATTTTCCGCAACCGCACCTTCTTCTTTGGCGACTTCCAGGGTTTCAATAGCCGGCGAGCGGCCACTGAGACTTCTACCGTTCCTACACCGCTGATGAAGCAGGGTAATTTTACGGAGCTTCCGTATGCTCTGCAGACGGTGGTGCCATCGCAGGCTGGTTGTGTCGTGGGCAATGTTGTGCAGCCCCAGTGCGTCGACCCGGTAGGACAAAAGCTGCTCGCGTTGTATCCCGATCCCAACATCCCGAGCGCAGTTGCGCTGCAAGGTACACCAGGTAGCTTCACTGGGGGATCCAATTATCAATATCAGACATCGATTCCGAATGACACCTATCAAGGCGATGTCCGTGTCGATCACAATCTGAACGATAAGAACAGGATTTTCGGACGCTACAGCACTTACCGCGTCCACACCGAGGACCCGCAATGGACTTCGAATCCCCTCGCCGGCGCGAGCAATTTCGCCTCTGATAGTGTGGTCCACGGAAACTCAGCATCCCTGTCGTGGAACGATACTCTCTCCTCTCATGTGCTCAACGAAGCGCGCTTCGGATTCAACCGTGTTTACGCCCTGAAGTTGCCTCCTGGAGGGCTTACGCTGGGTACGTCAGACGCTGGAGAGTTCGGACTGACCGGGCTGCCACAGACTCCATACACCGCGGGCCTCCCTCCGATCAGCATCGGAGGAGTGACCTCACTCGGGGCCTCAGGCTGGAGACCGCAAGAACAGGTCTCGCAAGTCTGGCAATTTCTCGATGACGTGAGCTGGCTGAAGGGACAACACAGCCTTAAGTTCGGGTACCAGTATTACCGCTCGACGAATACGTTTCTGGATATTCAGTCCCCGCAAGGGGGGATGGGAGCTGGTGGAATCTACACCAACAATAATGGCTTTGGTGTGGCCGACTTTCTTCTGGGAGACATGAGTTCGGCGCAGTACAACACGCCGGTGGTGCCGCATAACTTCCGTCCCGGCCATTCGTTCTATGCGCAGGATACCTGGCGCGCAACTCAGAAGCTCACTCTAAATTACGGCTTGAGATATGAGCTGTTCGCGCCACTGCTCACCCGCGATAACGCGGTAGCAAACTTTACGCCGGCGAATGGTGGCGGCCTGATCACGGCAGATCCGAATGCGTCTGACTGGTATTCCCGTTCGCTAATCCATCCGGATAAAACCAATTTCGCGCCGCGCTTCGGGCTCGCATACCAGGCTCTGAATCGCGTCGTAATTCGCGGAGGGTACGGGATCTTCTACCAACATGCGAATCGGTTCGGGTCGGAGGCAGTGATGAACCTGAATCCGCCGTTTTCAGAGAATCCGAACGTTTCGCAACAGCAGGGAAGCACGACACCAGAGTTCATTCTCAGTCAGGGATTCCCGATCGACAGTCTCAACGCTGTTTCCACTCCTTTGTATGAACTTCAGCTTCGTGCACAGGATCCCAACCAGAAAACGAGTTACGTCGAGCAGACGAGCTTTGGTGTCCAGTATGAACTCTCCGACACCACAGTTTTGTCCACTGATTACGTTGGGAACTTCGGCCGTCACATGTCGCGCCTCCGTAATGCGAACCAGGGACAAATTACTGGCTACGATGCTTCGGGTAACCCGATCGTCGTTTATCCATACCCAAATCTAAACAACGACGCCACGGGTCAGCACGCGTTTCTCGAGTATCTAACTAATGACGGAAACACCAGTTACAACGGGTTGCAGGTGGGCTTAAATCGGAAGTTTGTTCACGGGATTTCCTACGGTATCGGTTACACCTGGAGTCACGCAATTGCGGACTTCAATGTTCCGATCAACGGAAGCTTCACGCCCCAGAACTCTTATGACATGGCGGCAGAGCGAAGCGATTCGACTCTCGATGTTCGTCACCGGTTCGTGGCGAATGCTACCTGGGCTTTGCCAATCGGGAAGAACGGACTCCTGCTCAACAATTCTGGGTGGAGTGGCCGCATGATCGGCGGCTGGCAGGTGAACACGATCGTCACCCTGCAAACCGGAAACCCATTCACCATCGAGGCTCCTGATCAGAGTCAAACCGGCGGAAATCACGATTCGCGCGCTAACTGCATCGGTGATCCGTTCGCAGGAGCCTCAAGTGATCCACACGACTACGTTGAAGGCGGGAGCGGATTCTATATAAATCCGGCTGCATTCAGCACTCCTGCGACTGGCCAGTTCGGCACATGCCGGCCTTATAGCGTGCACGGACCGGGGTATCAGACCGTTGATCTCAGCCTGTTCAAGAGTTTTGCGATGACCGAATCAACGCGCCTGGAATTCCGTTCCGAGTTTTTCAACGCTCTCAATCATGCGAATTTCGCCGCGCCTTCCTCCTACATCGGCAACCCCGGTTCGTTTGGAAAGGTGTATGGGACGGTGGGTGACCCGCGTGAGATTCAGTTTGCGCTGAAATTCTATTTCTGATATTTCCCCCAAGCGGGACGAGGGCAAGCATGTGTTCTCGTCCCTTTTTTTAGCCAATGAGGACTCAATGCGGGCTCGAACACCGGTAAGCGTAATCGTCGGAATTCTGCTGATTTGTGCTTCGATCACTTTGACTTCTGCAGCGTCCACAAGCACTGGCGCGCCTCACGCGTGTACAGGTCCTGTGATTAAAGATGTCTCGACAGATAAGGCACGGTACGCTCCCGGGGAAGCTGTGCAGGTTGGAATTGCGTTGGACAATTCCACATGCCCCAACCTCAAGAACGCGGTACTGCTAGTGAAAGTTCAAGATCTCGGGGCAACGATAAGCAGAGTTCAGCAGCCGCTTTCGATTTCACAGGGTAACCCTCAACGGGTACAGCTGATTGTTCAACCACCCCAGACTGATTTTCGTGGCTATCGTGTGGAAGTTCAGATCAAGGGTGCGAACCACCAACTACTCACGTCCGGGACCACTGCCATAGACGTTTCTTCCAGTTGGGTGCGCTTTCCGCGATACGGCTATCTCGCCCACTATGACGAGCACGTGCCAGCGAAACAGTGGATTGCGGAACTGAACAGATTTCACATCGATGGGCTGCAATTCTACGATTTCCAGTACAAGCATCATCTGCCGCTGCCACCTCCCGAACTGCGGAATGGCGTCTGGCATGACATCGCGAATCGTCCTACTTCTGGCAGCACGGTGCTCACGCTCATAACTGAAGCCAAGAAACGCAACATGTTGACGATGGCATACAACGCCAGCTACGCCGCCTATGCCAATGCGTTGCACGACGGCAGTGGGGTAAAACTCGAGTGGGCGGCGTGGCCGGATGCTCACGGACCGCGAACCGAAGCAAGGATTAAATCGCTGCCATTGGCCGGCTCGAGTTGGGCAACTCCGAAATTGTTGTATATGAATCAGGATAGCTCGGGCTGGCGGCAGTATATTTTCTCGCGGATGGAAGAGCTGTTCAGGGTCTTTCCATTCGACGGCTGGCACATCGACAGCTTCGGAGATCCCGGCGCCTATGCCTGGGACGGTTCCCGGATCGATTACTACGCGGGTTTTGCGCCATTTGCAGACGCCGCACATGCTGCGCTGCACAGACCCGTACTAGTGAATACCGTTAGCGGCCACGGCCAACTCGCGGTCGCGAAATCTTCCGCGGATTTCGTTTATTCCGAGTTGTGGCCTGAGGACCAAGCAACCTATGCGAGCATTATTGCGGCTGCGGATGGAATCCATGCTGCAAATCCCAAGAAAGCCATAGTCTTTCCTGCCTATCTGCATAAGGACCTGGCCGAGCGCTTACGTCACGATACGAATGGCCACGCTCACTTCAGTCTACCCGCGGTATTGCTCGCGGATGCTGTGATCTTTTCAGCAGGTGCTTCTCACCTGGAGCTTGGCGATGGGGATCGGATGTTGTCCCATCCTTACTTCCCGGCAGACACGGCGATCACGCCAACGCCGGAGCTTCTGGCACAGTTGCGGAACTACTATGACTTTCTGGTTGCCTATGAAAACCCTCTACGCGATGGAGCTGCAAAGGCTGCATTTTCCATCGGTCTCGCTGGGGCGCCTCAGACAAATGATGGACAACCGGGCGGCGTGTGGACCATTGGCCGGCAACAGTCCAATAAGGCAATCGTTCATCTCATCAATTTGACCGCGCTAAAGCATGCCGAGTGGAGGGATGACGCTCTGAACTACCCACCTCCACAGATTCTGCACGACCTCACGCTTAAGGTAGAGCTTCCGAAGGTAGTAAAAGCTGGCTGGGCATCGCCTGATATCGACCAGGGTGAGTGGCATGCGCTAGAGGTCAGGCAGACCTCGCAAGCGCCCGCTTCCTACGAAGTCACCATTCCCGAGCTCAACTACTGGACCATGGTGATTTTTCAACAGTCAGAGAAAAACTAGAGACCCTTTCATGCACAAAATTCCGGTGATACTTGTATTGCTGATGGCAGTGCTTTGTTCCGCCGAAGAAGACAGGCCAGTGTATCGCTCCCAACACTTCACGGTGTTCAGTGATCGTGTACAGCAGGGCGAGTTCTTTGCGAAAGCGGTCTCTGCGACTGAAATTGAATCCAATTTCACGGCGAATTCGCATGACACCGGCAAGTTGAATCGTTGGCAGTTGCGAACCGACTTGTCGCAATACCCGAAGTTCCATTCCGATTATCCGATTGTCGATGCCGTCTACAACATGTCTTTGGAAGAGTTACGGAAAGACGTTCGTTCGGATGGCACATTTATGGCAGGCGCTCTCTGGGATGGTGTTTGGACGCGCGATGTCAGCTACAGTATCGTGCTGTCGCTTGCTGCCATCGATCCGGAGATCGCGAAGCGTAGTTTGATGGCAAAGGTCAAACGCCAGCGTATCGTGCAGGATACCGGCACCGGGGGATCATGGCCCGTCTCCACTGACCGTATGGTTTGGGCGCTGGCGGCGTGGGAGATCTACGAGGTTACCGGTGACCGCGATTGGTTACGCCAGAGCTTCGAGATCATCAAGAACTCCGCGGACGACGATGAATACGTGATCTTCTCCGCGTCGACCGGTCTCGTGAAAGGCGAGTCGTCTTTCCTGGACTGGAGAGAACAAACCTATCCTCGCTGGATGGATCCGGTTGATATCTACAGCGCGGAAGCATTAGGCACAAACGCGGTCCACTACCGCACTTATAAAATCCTGGCTGCCATGGCAAGACAGCTTGGACGTTCTTCACAGAAATACGATCAGACTGCAGATCGAATTCGTACGGGAATGAACAAGTTCTTATGGCTGCAGAATGCCGGGTACTATGGCCAGTATCTCTACGGCCGTGAATACATGAGTCTTTCTCCGCGGGCGGAGGCGCTGGGTGAGGCGTTGGCTGTTCTGTTCGATATTGCAGAGCCGGCCAAACAGGATTCGATCTTGCAGTCTACGCCTGTCATGGAATATGGGATTCCGTGTATTTATCCGCAGACGGTTGGCATTCCTCCATATCACAATAATGCGGTCTGGCCATTCGTGGAGGCGTTCTGGAGTCTCGCCGCTGCGAAACGGGAGAATGGCGCGGCCCTGTTGCAAGCTCTCGCAAGCATCTATCGGGCGCCGGCACTCTTCCTGACGAATAAAGAAAACATGGTCGCGGACACAGGAAGCTATGACGGGACGCAGATCAATTCAGACCGGCAGCTATGGAGCGTCGCAGGGAGCCTGGCAACTGTCTACCGCGTTTTGATTGGGATGGAATTTACCGAGCAGGGCATCCGAGTTCATCCCGTTGTTCCCGCGGAACTCGGCGGAATCAAAACACTGAGCAGTTTCCACTATCGTCAGGCGACACTCTCGTTTCGAATCGAAGGACATGGTTCGAGGATTCGTTCTTTCACCATCGACGGGCATTCGAGTGCTCCACTGGTTCCTGCTGACATCAAAGGAGAGCACGAGATTAACATTCAGCTTGCGAATAATGAGCTGTCGAGCTCTCATGCGAATCTCAAGGAGCCGCTGGTTGCACCGGACACGCCAGCTCTCCGCAATCAGAACGGAACTTTGAGATGGAATGCTATTCCCGGCGCGACGGTGTATCGCGTTTATGAAAATGCAAAGAGCGTCGCAACCACGGACAAACCATTCTTCTCGCTAGCACGAACTGGTCCAGCCGAGTATCAGGTGAGCGCGGTAGATGAGAACGGCACTGACTCGTTCTTAAGCGAGCCGCTGCTGGTAAATGCCGAGGATGTCTTTGTAAAGCCACGAGTGAACACGATCTCTGCCGTAAAGGCCAAACTGATGGAGCCTGAGCCTTCGGGCGCAGTCGAACTGGATCGCGAATTGAACACGGTGACAGTACTGGAAGTGATCGTTCCGCGTTCAGGGCGTTTCGACGTGAGTTTCCGTTATGCGAATGGAAGCGGTCCAATCAACACAGACAACAAGTGCGCTGTTCGCACGTTATTTATTGACGGGAAACCAGTTGGTGCAGTTGTCATGCCGCAGAGGGGGAAAGACGATTGGTCCAACTGGGGCTACAGCAGCGGGCGCATTGTTTCCCTAAGCAAAGGTCGGCACACGTTCGAGCTGAGGTTCGAACCTCAGAACGAGAACATGAGTCCGACAGTAAATCGCGTGATGCTGGATGGAATGCGTTTATCTCCTGCACATTAGAGTCGACGCAAGATAGGGTTTACGGCCGAGCCGAACGGGAGATGCAAAGACCCACAGTCCCCAGGACCGGAGAACTGAGTCGATCCATGCCTCCGCTCAGCACGTTCAAGAGCTCTGCATCGAGCGGCATCTCTTTGCCAGATTCCGCAGTTTTCACCTCATCTACGTTCTGGGAAACGATTGCTCGCTCGATTCGATTAGGCAAGCTTTTCTTGGTTTGTTGCGCTACTTTTCTTCAAACCAGAAGATGGCGCCACGCGATATATCGGGCAGCGTGAACACTGTCTTATCGCCCGAAGTTTTGCCTTGAACGTCCTGGGTCTTTCCTAAGAAAGGCAGAAAATGGCCAGCGCCCACTTTGCGCGACACAGTCACGATGATGTCCTTCTGAGTGGCGGGAACGACGACCTCATGTGGCTTCAGTCCCGAGAAGTTTGCAAAGAAGATGTGAGGCGATCCCTCCACGAAGGAGATTGAGGTGCCAACTTGTGTCGAAGCGCTGATCTCGATATCACTGCTTTGAGCCAGCGCCGTTAGAAATCTCTGCTCGGAGTCGGGCGAAGTGGTCGCGAATGATTTTTCCAGTTGTTGGTAATATTCGGTTCCCGGGGAGACAGGGAAGCGAATGATATTTGCGGATCCGGAAGACTGAACCGAAGCGTTCTCTCCTGTGAGCACGAGAGTGCGGCCACTTTTCACATAATCCTCAAGGCTCTTCTGTTCGGCTTCGTCAAGGATACGCACATCAGGCAGCACCAGTGTTTTTCCCTTGAATGCCGAGAGCGTTCGCGGCGTCACGATCTGGAATTCCAGGTGTTTCTGCATCAGCAGGATCAGCGTGCCCCGATACGATTTCAGAAAATCATCGGGGTAGAAGTTGCGAGTGACGGGAGAAAAGTAGACACCGACGGGGTTGGTAGGCGACCGCGGCGAGTAGAGCACCTTCTGATTCGCTTCGATCCACTGAAAGATTTCTGTGCGAGTGGCAAGATCGTTCGAACCGGCCATGCTGTGGCCAGGAGCATCCCAGAAGTTCGCGTTGGCCATCACCTGTGACATCGCGAGATTCTTCATCGCTTCGCGAGCATCCACATTTTTGTCGCCATCCCAGGAATAGTTTAGGATCCAGGTGGCTTTGCCTTGCGCGAAGGCGCGAAAGGTGTACATGCCGACCTGATAGTTGAACCAGTCGAGCTGCGAACGCGACGACGCCATGTGGTCGCCTTCGCCGAATTCATATTCGTGGGCGATCGCATCCACTACGGGGTAGAGACTGTAAACGTCTGCTCCCACTCGCGTGGCTTCCTGTTCGATACCGGGGTAGATCTCGGGAATGGTTTTGATCTGCGGGTTCACACTCTTTGCGGTGCGATCGATCTCTCGCAGGAAATCGGTAATCGTCTGAATACGGAAGTCGATCCACTTCCGAAAGTTGGGATCGGAGAAATCGCCGAGCTTCAAGTCCTTCTTTGCATCCAGTCCGGTTTGCTGTTTGAACGCGGCAACGGTGTAATCGTCGAAGCTGGCCCAAGTCTGTTCCCAGCCGGTGAAATGCGTCATCCAGTACGGAATGTCGATGTAAATGCCATCAATGCCAGTGCCAGCGATTTGTCGCACACGTTCCATATAGATCTTGCGCCACTCGGTGGCATAGGGACTTACCCAGACGTCTTCATCTCCCTTTGTGATCCAGAAAGCAGCTTCTGCGCTAAAGATTGCGGGCTCGCCGGTGATCTTCCGCTGTAGCCAGTCGGGATGATCTTTCGCCAGCGTATGAGCTGAATTCGGGGCGTCCGCAGTGATGCACTCGGTGCCGGCAATGTAGACGAAGGCATAGTTGCCGGCGTCGTGAGCTCGCTTTGCGACAGCGCGAATTGCTTCGAGCTTCTGGGTGGGATCGAGAAAGCTCTCGTACCGGCCGGGAATGTCGTTATCGACCTCGATACCAAAAACATCGCTTTGCTGTGCACGCTTCACGATGTTTAAGGCATCAGTGCCGTTCAGACCGTAGGCTCCGATTCGAACGTAGTTGGTCCAGTTTTGCTCGCGCTGATCGGGAGCATCTGAGGCGGCGAAAAGGGCCACACTGGTTAGAAGAATGCCGGCAAGAATCCTGGTTTTCATTGTTGTCCTGTCTCGCACAGAAAAAATCGGCCTCTCGTTGGGCGAGAGGCCTTATTGATGTTTGGGAGTGACGAGTGAAGTCCCAGCATTTGCGCTAGAACTCGAACCGCACTCCCAGTTGACCATGGCGGGGGTTGCCGAGAGTCGATGTAATCTGGCCGAAGGTTGAGTCGCCCCACAAATTGTCGGGAAGCGCGAAACGCGGCGTATTGAAGAAATTAAAGAAGTCGCCACGCACTTCGAACTTCATGCCCTCATGCGGAACGAAAGATTTGGAGAAAGAAAAGTCGACGTTGTGAATTCCGTCAGTGCGGAGATTGGAGAAATACCGAGGCGCGTCTCCAGCCTGCTCATACCCGGGGTCCGCGAAGCACGAGGAGTTAAAGACGCTGCTCCCGGCCAGCGCAGACTGATGCGGGCTAACGCCGCTGGCGGGATTGCAGATTACGTTAGGCCGTTGCGTGCCGTCATCGAGAGTTGCTTGCGACATGCCGATGTAGATTGGTTGGCCCGACTGCAAGGTGAGGATTGCCGACAAGGTCCAGCCACCCACAACGCCATCGAGAAACCGATTCATATTTGCGCCGATCAACCGGTTACGGCCGATGGGAAGGTCCGCGACCATAGCGAGCGCAAGGCGATGCGGGGCGTCGCTGGCGCCGACGGAGTGCTCAGCTTTCAGGTTGTCGAGTTCCTGCGGGTTGTCGTTTCCTAGCGAACCTACCCACGCGTTTCTGCCAACCGAGGAGTCGTCCGTTTCCTTGGAGAAGGTGTAGCCGCCCTCGAAGCTGAAGTAATTCGACATGCGCCTGCGGAAGCGGACTTGAAGCGCGTTGTACCAAGAAGTGGCTTCCAGCAGAGGCAATCCCGCGAACGCGCCATCGAACTGCGGATAAGGCCGCAGGAGGTTAATCAGCGGAATCGAGTCATTGTTATAGATCGAGTCGGGCTGATTGAAGACTGCGTTCGGCCCCTGGAACATAGAGTAGAAGGGATTCGCGACATTGCTGTGCAGATCGTTGTAGAGGTCCTGGGTATTGAACTGGCTGCGAATGGATGAAGGAATGAAATTGCGATTGCTCGTGCTAAGGTTGGCACCGCCCCATGGCAGATGCGTGCTTCGGTTCGCCGAATAGTCCACCGAGATAACGGTGTCCCCCGGCAGCAACCGTTGAATTCCGAAACTCCATTGGTAAATATCGGCATTCTGGGCGGCAGAAGTTCCGAGATCGTTCTGGTTTCCGTAGCCCCACATCGCTAACGCGCCGTAAGAAGCATTTTGCGGCTCGGGGAGACCGGCGGGGAAGGGATTTTCGAGCGTCGCATACTGAGTCTGGAAATTATCGAGCGTGAAATTGATGTTGCCGTCTTTTCGGAACGCCGTGCCGGTGTACTGGAAGTTTGTGGCCACGTTCATGCCGTAGTAGACGCCACCGCCGCCACGTACCACGGTGTTCTTCGCAAGAGCGTAAGCAAAACCAAAACGGGGAGCAAAGTTGTTGCGGTCTACTGGAACATGGCGATCCCCGGAACTGCCGAACACCGTAGTTCCGAGAAGGTTGGAAGCATCGTACGGCGAGGTGACGTTCACGCCGTCCTGGTTGAAGGTGGTTGCGGGAATGCTAATTCCGCTGCTTCCGGTGAAGTCGCTGTACTGAATGCGATTGTGACGCTCGGTATACGGATCGCTCCATTCATAACGCAACCCGAGGCTGAGCGTGAGTTTGGGTGTGACCTTCCACTCGTCCTGCACATAGAAGGCAGTCTCCATCGACTTGTTGGCAACGGCTGGATACACTGAGATCCCGCCGTAGTCGCCCATGCCGAGAAGAATGTCCGCGAAAGGATTGCCCTGGACAGGATCAAAGGCGCCGACGCTCTGTTCCGTGACAGTTTGGCCGAAATGGAAGTACCCAGTTGGATAGTTCGGCTGGAAGAAATCGTTGAAGAACTGCCGCTGTTCGCCACCGAACTTGAGATTGTGCTGTCCGTGCGTCCATGACAGCACAGAGGAGTACGAATACAACGTGTGCGCAAATCCAGTGTCGGCACAACACTGGTCGAACATTGAGGTCCATGGCGAGTCGGTAAGGATCGCGGGCATGCGGTCCAAGCCGCCGTTGGCGCTAAGCACAGAAGGGAATCCGACTGATGAAGCTGCCGGGTAGTTATTGTTTTGGCCAGGCGATGACACACGGTCAACCGAAAAGCGCGAACTGAGCAGCAGGGTGGGTGAAATCGTCCAGTCATGCTGCAATCCTACGTTGTTGACGTTAGTCGTGCCCTTGATGCCGTCGTTGAATTCGCCGTCACCGAGAATCGTTGGCGTATTGAACGAGCTGCCTGCGTGACTGTAGCGGGCTGCGAGATGCTGCTTTTCGCTAAGTTGCTCGTCGATCTTAAGGTCGAATTGGACCCCGCTCGATGCAGCAAGCGTATTCTGGCGGAAGTTATTCGTGCCATCCGCATTTCCCGGTTGGTTTGGCATCGGGTAGAGGTTCAACAGCTTCTGCCCAATCGGATCGATGTACTGCGACGGGATGGTATTGCTTGCGAAACCAGCGCGGGTGCCATCGGTCGAAACCTGAAACGGGTTGAAGATCTGATTCGCTACGACATCGCCACTGTCGGGGTCGGTAATAAGTGCACCAGAGAAATTGCCTGTTCTCTCGTCCGCCGTCGGAACCGTAGCAACGATGTTGACGGGAGCACCTTCTTTTACCCGCTCGAGATCGAAGAAGAAAAATGTCTTGTTCTTTCTGATCGGACCGCCGACAGAGAACCCGTACTGATCGCGCGAGTGATCGGGTTTCGGCAGGCCTGCCTGGTTACTGAAGAAGTCGTTCGCGTCGAGAACGCTGCGCTGCCCAAACCACCAGCCGGTTCCGTGAAAGTTGTTGGTTCCGCTCTTCAGCGCCATATTCACAACGGTTCCACCGTTGCTGCCGAACTCCGCGGAATAGATGCTGCTTTGAACCTTAAATTCCTGCACGGCTTCCACAGAAGGTTCGTAGTAAACGTTGGTGTTGCCGCCTTCACCCTGCTCGGGGGCGCTGATCAAAGCACCATCGAGCCGCACCTCAGCAGTTGCGTTGCGCTGACCATTGGAGACGAAATTCGTTCCCGAGGGATAATTGTCGTTGGTCCCCGATCCGGCAACTTCGCTCACTCCGGCGTTCAGAAACACCAAACCGAAGAAGTTGCGATTGGGTAGAGGAATCTGTTTCACGTACTCATTCGTAACATCGGTGCCGAGCGAAGAAGTGTCTGTGTCGAGCAGGGGCGCCGCCTCGGTGACCTGGACCTCGATCTTCGTGCCAGCAGGGTGCATGACGAAGTTAATGCTCGACTGCTGATCCACCTGCAGCACGACATCTTTCCTTATTTCCGTCTGGAATGCCGTCGCCGTCACTTCGACCGTATAGGTTGACGGACGAAGTGCACGCACGATGTAGGCTCCTGCGCCGTCTGTCTGAACGGTGCGTTTCAGGTTTGTACCTGCTTCTGTCACGGTTACGGCCACATTCGGTAAGGCTGCGCCTGAAGCGTCTGTGACAGTGCCGCGCAACTGCGCCTGAAAAGAGGCTTGCGCTGCCATATATGGAGCGGAAATCAGAAAAATCGCGGCAATGGTCGCGATAGAGAGACAACGGAAAAAGTTAGAGCAGCTCACGGCAATTATCCCCTAGCGAAGTGGACGGACTTTCGAGCCTTTACGCGGCTGAACAGGTGCTTTACAGGAGAGGCTTCCCCCTGCGACGAAACAGAAAATCAAAATGAGCTACGTTTTTGCTTTTAAAATGACTTTTTATTACGGATTGCTACTTTTACTTTCGTATTGTGGTATTGTCAAGCAGAATTGAGATCAACTCTACGAGCGGGTGTCATGGACTTTATCTCGGAACGAAGTGATAGGACAAGTCTGTGTCGAGCGATTCCGCAGTTAACCCAGGCAAAACGGTTCTTAGTGTTAGCGTGCGCCGGGCTGTTCGCGCTGTCCGCTGCAGCACAAACGGGCCAGATCGGTTACAAGGCGGCAACGGATGCTGACAGCAAAAAGACGCTGCTGTTGAAGGATTTTCATCCACAGCCGATGCTGCATGTGCCAGCACACCAGGTGCAGCGAGCGAAGTTTCCGGTCATCGACGTTCATACGCACACAAACGATGCGATGGGCATTGGGGATCGCGTGGACCCGGCAGAATTCGTCAAGATAATGGATCGCGACAACATAAAGACGATCGTCATTCTGACCGGCTTATGGGGAGACAAGTTGCAGGGGGTGATAGACCAGATGGTAAAACCGTATCCGGGACGGTTTGTGGTCTTCACGCAGATGGATTGGAGCAAGATCGACGATCCCAATTTCAGCCAGTTAATGGTGAAGCAGGTCGATGACTCGGTGCAACGCGGTGCGCGCGGCGTGAAGATACTGAAGGAACTCGGCCTCGGGGTCAAAGACAAGAGCGGCAAACTGATTCCCGTGGATGATTCGCGTCTCGATCCTGTTTGGGATGAGTGCGGGCGACTGGGTATTCCCGTCTCTATTCATGTGGCCGATCCGGAAGCGTTCTTTCATCCCATCGATGCCAACAACGAGCGTTACGAGGAATTACACGAGCATCCGGACTGGAGCTTCTACGGCCCCCAGTTCCCGAGTATGCAGCAACTGATGGCCGAGCGCGATCACATGTTCGCGAAACATCCCAATACGACATTCGTCGCGCTCCATTTCGGAAGTTGGCCGGAGAACCTGGATTTTGTGGAGCAGACCCTCCAGCGTTACCCGAATGTCATGATCGAATTCGGGGCGCGTGAAGGCGAGTTGGGACGGCAGCCCCGGCGCGCGAAGGAAATATTTCTGAAATATTCGGATCGCATCATGTTCGGAACAGACGAAGGCGCCAGTGAGTCGATGTACCAGAACTACTTCCGCTGGCTGGAAACGGACGACGAATACTTCCCGTATTCGCAATATCCCGGCCAGGGCCGCTGGATGATCTCTGGCATGGGTATGCCGGATGACGTTCTGGAAAAGGTTTATCACCTGAATGCAGAGAAGCTGTTTGGGCAGTTCAAAGGTACAAGTCCAGTGGAGGCGAAATGAGCAAGCACAAACTCTATTCCGCAACAATGGCAGTGATAGCTGTATTGCTGGTCGCCGGGGGATGCGAAAAGAAGAAGACACCCGAACAGCCTCAGGCGAAGCAATCGAGCGTGAAGATAACGCCTGCATCTGGAGAGGATGCAGCCTGGGTCATCTCAACCGGCACCGCCGAATTCGACGTTACGAGCAAGGGTTCTCTGGAATCATTTCTCCTGAAAGATGGCAAGCGTCTGAGCATCGACTCTGCAGATGCAAAGGACAATGCTTCCGACGTGCTCCAGATTCACGCGAAGAGAATTGATGATTTCAAGTTAGCGGGTACGCCGCAGGTTAGCGATGCCAATGGCAAACTTGGAGCCGTCGGGAAACGGGTTGAGTTCACGAGTAAGAGCGAATCCACTGGAATCGAAAAGACGGTCGCTGTCGAGGTTTACGACGACTTTCCAAACATGGCGATTGTCTCCACGGCGTACAAGAATACGGGATCTTCGGACGTGATTCTCGATAAGCTTCGCACGCAACAGCATGTGCTGGATGCGTCGCTTGCAGACGGCGCTGCGCAGCCATATCAGATGTGGCTGTTCCAGGGATCCAGCATCGATTGGGGCAAGGACGAGATTCTCCCAATATCGGCAACCTACTCGGCAAAGAATGTGATGGGCGCGCCGGTGAATCAGGGGCATGGCGGCGGCGTGCCCGTAAACGCATTCTGGACGAAATCAGTGGGGGTGGCGATCGGCCATATCGAAACTCTGCCCATGGTATTGGATATGCCGATCGTGGTTGGAAAAGACAAGCGCGTCAACACCGCTATCGAGATCGACAATCCGGCGACGCTGAAGCCCGGCGAAAGCTTCTCCACCCCGCGCACATTCGTCGCGGTCTACGGCGGAGATTTCTACGAACCGCTGCGGATGTATTCGGAGGCATTGCAGAAAGAAGGTTGGACGCTGCCGAAGCCAAATGCGCAGGATTACGGCATCGCTTGGTGTGGCTGGGGATATGAATTCAACGTCACGCCGGCAGATATGACGGGCACGATTCCGAAGCTGAAAGAGCTAGGTATTCACTGGGCAACACTGGATGACCGCTGGTTCGACACGTATGGCGATTGGAATCCGCGGAAGGACACGTTCCCGGGTGACTCCATCAAGAAGATGGTCCAGGACTTCCATCAGCAGGGAATCAAAACGCAGATCTGGTGGTACCCGTTGGTGGTGGAAGATGGAACGGGACGGTGGGAGTCGCACAAATACGTTACCGCAGATGTAGTGAAAGAACACCCTGACTGGCTGATCCTCGACAAAGATGGGAAGCCCGCCAAGAGCTTCCGCGACCTGGCTACGCTATGCCCGGCAGTCCCCGAGGTTCAGGAATATACGAAAAAGATGGCGGAGAAATTCATCAAGGATTGGGATTTCGACGGCCACAAACTCGACAACATTTATTCTGTGCCGGCGTGTTATAACCCCAAGCACCATCACAAGTCGCCACAGGATTCGATCCGCGCGATGGCAGACGTCTACAAGATAATCTTCCAGACCACGCGCGCGCTGAAACCGGATAGCGTGACGCAGATTTGTCCTTGCGGGACCACGCCCAACATCGCATGGCTCCCTTATATGGACCAGGCTGTGACGGCCGATCCAGTTGGCGGCGTGCAGGTGCGTCGCCGAATCAAGGTATACAAAGCATTGCTCGGGCCCAACTCAGCGGTGTATGGCGATCACGTGGAACTGTCGGAGATGTCGCCTGTCGGCAAAGGGGGCTGGAGCGAACACGGAGCAGACTTCGCATCTACCTTGGGCACGGGCGGAGTACTAGGGACGAAGTTTACGTGGCCGGATAAGAATCCCAAGTTCAAACGGGTTGCGCTCACTCCGGAAAAAGAAGAACACTGGAAAAAATGGACTGCTCTTTACAATGACAAGATGTTGTCGGATGGCGAGTTCCGCGACCTGTATGTCTACGGGTACGATATTCCCGAGGCGTATGCAGTCGAAAAGAGCGGAGCTATGTATTACGCCTTCTTCGCCAAGGATCCGCAGACAGCTTACAAGGGATCGATCGAATTGCGCGGCCTTGCGCCCGGGAAGTATCGCATCGTTGACTATGTCAATGACAAGCAACTCGGTACGATAGATAGCGCAAGTCCCAGCCTGGAAACGTCGTTTACTGGGCACTTGCTGGTGCAAGCGGTCAAGGAATGAATTGGTAAACAAGAAAGCAAGAGCATGCCAAGTCAGAATGGAATGTTGAACGAGGAGCGGCGGCGGTCGATTCTCGATGTCATGCAGCGGGAGGGCCGAGTGCTGGTTACCGATCTCGCTCGGGAATTTCGCACCTCGCAGATCACGATCCGTAAGGATCTGGAAGCTCTTGACGCGCAAGGATTGATTCAGCGAACGCATGGCGGGGCGTTGCCTCTACACGCCGGAGCATTACTTGATCCGACATTGCGTGAGAAGGAAAAGCTTCATCGCAAAGAGAAGATGAAGATTGCGATCGCGGCCGCGAAGCTGGTTGAAGAAGGACAATCCGTGCTGCTGGATTCGGGCACGACAACCACCGCAATCGCTGCCGCGTTGAAGCACTTTGCCAGGCTGACGGTGATTACCAACGCGACAAACATTGCAGCCGAGCTAACAGGAACGAACGTTGAAGTGATCCTGACGGGAGGCACGCTGCGCAAGAATTCCTTCTCGCTTGTCGGTCCACTTGCGGAACAGACCCTGCGGCAATTGAGCGCAGACATTCTTTTCCTCGGGGTGGATGGCTTTGATACCAAGGCCGGATTGTTTACTCCCAACATTCTGGAAGCCCAGGTCAATCGCATCATGGTGGAGATTTCCACCCGGAAGATTGCCGTTTGCGACTCCAGCAAGTTTGGTCGGCGTAGCCTGTGCAATATCATGCCGCCGTCGGCCGTGGATCAGGTGATTACGGACAAGGGCATTGGCAAGCACGACATGGAAGTCCTGCGAGAAGCGGGGGTCAAAGTCACACTGGTTTAGCGCTAACACTCGCCGCGCTTGACGCAAACACTGGAATATGGCCAAACTCGATATTGTTATTGTTGGAGAGATTAACCTCGACCTCATTCTGTACGGGCTGCCGCTCTCGATGCCGACAGAGCGCGAACTATTGGGTTCGGGCTTTTCCATGACGCTGGGCAGTTCCTCGGCGATTCTCGCCCATAACCTGTCGGTGCTGGGCGCGCGCGTCGGTTTCATCACCAAGGTCGGAGACGACGCGCTCGGCAAGATCGCAATCGAACGCCTTGGAGAAGCTCACGTTGATCTCGCGCACGTTGTTAAGGATCGAAATACCGGGTCAGGAGTCACACTGATTCTGCCGCACGACCGCGGAGAACGCCACATTCTGACATATCCTGGAACAATATTTGACTTGCGGTTCGAGGACCTGAATCTCGAGTACATCACATCTGCCCGTCACTTTCATATGTCGTCGCTGTTTTTGCATCGCGGCCTGCGAGATCACATACCCGAACTGTTTCGGCTGGCGAAGAGCAAGGGTCTGAGCACATCACTCGACACGAATGATGATCCAGAGGACTTGTGGGCTGGACCTCTGGGGGAAACCCTGCCGTACGTCGACATCCTTCTGCCGAACGAACGTGAGGCGAAGAAGATTGCACGCCGCGATGACCTTGAGATGGCGATCGCCCGACTTGCAGAACAGGTCTCAACTGTTGTGGTGAAACTCGGGGCAAAAGGGGCGACCGCCGTACGTGAACGGGAGCGAATCATGGTGCCAGCGGTGAGGGTGGATGTGGTCGATCCAGTGGGCGCAGGCGATAGTTTCGATGCAGGCTTTCTATCGCAGTACCTACAAGGCCGTGATCTTGCGACCTGTGTTGAATATGGAAATCTTGCCGGCGCATTTTCCACGACTGCTTCAGGCGGCACAGAAGCATTCCGTGATCGCCGCAAGATGCAGGAATTCTTCACGCCGGCAGCCACTTCAGAAGCAGCTCATTAATCCATGCACTCTCTTGAACAAATCGATGTGAGCATGTGGTTGCGCTCGGTTTCAATCCGGGGCTGAGTTCGGGGATTCAAGCGTATTCGAACATAGGCCCGATGAGACCGTGCGCTGCGCGGCTCACTTCCGAGAACGCCTGCGCTCCTTATGAGGCGCACACGACGGACTATCAAACTCCTTTTGCACTCAGCCAGATGGAACCGATCAGACCTGGTTGATGATTTTCGTTTACTTTCGATATGTTTCTGTTATCTTCGTTTTGGTGCCAGGAGGACGATCGCGGATGGAAACCGTGGCTCCAGGAAAGAGTTGGCTGGACACGCTTGCAGGCCGTCAGAAAACCGTCGAGGAGTTGCTTAGCAAGCCAGCGGAAGAACAGAAAAAACTTGGGTACTTTCATACCTTGCGCGAAATCTGCCGCCAGCCCGAAACGTGGCGTGAGACCTGTGAACTGGTGGTGAAATCGGCTCCCGCACTGAAGAAACTTCTGAGCGGCGTCAGCAACATCATTTTGACCGGTTCAGGTAGTTCGGAATACGCCGGAGAATCCATTCGAGCAACATTACAGGCGGAGTTGCATTGCAATTGTTCGGTCATTGGCGCCGGAACACTACTCACGGACACGAATGTTGTGCGCGCGAGTATGCCGCAGCTTATGGTCTCATTGGCGCGGTCGGGCGATAGTCCGGAGAGCGTTGCGGCGGTTTCCTTGATGCTGAAATTGGAACCCCACACACGCCACCTCGTGTTTACATGTAACCGCGATGGAGCCCTGGCTCGTACATTTGGATCACACCCGAATGTCCATGTAGTCGTGCTCGGCGAAAATACGAACGACGAAAGCCTGGTCATGACCAGCAGCTTCTCTAATCTCGCGCTGGCCGCGCGCTTTCTCGGATTGACAGAGCGTCCTGACCTCTATCGAACCATTTGCAATCAAGCCGCTGATATTGCCGAAGACTTACTGCAGTCCAACGTTGATGCTTTGGCGCAGCTCGCAACGGCAGGGTTCACGCGGGCCGTGTTTTTAGCCAGCGGCAGCCGCTTTGGTGCTGCACGCGAGACGGCATTAAAGATGTTGGAAATGTGCGGGGGTCGCGTTGCATCGGTGAGCGAGACATATCTCGGGCTACGACACGGGCCCATGAGTTTCCTCGACGAGAATACAGTGGTCGTTTGCTACCTCTCTTCCGATCCTACGCGAAGAAACTACGAACTGGATTTGTTGCGAGAGCTCGACCAGAAGCGATTGGGGCGAGGGAAAGTCATCGTCGGAGAGTCAATTCCTGGCGACGTGCTGAGGAATGGAGATGTCTCCATCGAATGTCCGGGCTTGAAGCAGTTGGGCGATGCAAACGCCGTTTTTCTCGACGCAGTTGCAGGGCAGCTGCTCGCGCTTTTCCGGTGTATGCGAGAAGGTCTGTGCCCCGACTGGCCATCGCAAGATAACGTGATCAACCGCGTTGTGCAGAGTTTCCCGCTGTATCACGGATAACGAGTGGGAAAGATGATTTCCGCGGCTCTGTGTTCGTAAAACGGATGTTCTACGAAAGGAGCAAGCATGTTCAATCGTCGTGAGTGGTTGCGTGGCATGGGAGTTCTGGCTGCCGTGGCGGCGCACGGGACAAATGGCGTCGCCATCGCTGAAGAACATAAAGGAGAGGTTCCAGCGCAGCACCACTCTCTTGACCTCTCACAGTTCGCTCCGAAGAGCATGCTGCAGGTGCATGAGTCGCACGTTTCGCGCTCGAAGTTTCCGCTGATCGATTTTCATACGCACATCACGAACTCGGCAAAGTCGGTGCGGGGTGTGTCGCTGGCATCCGCCCGCACCTATGCCGCGACGCCAAAAGAGCTGCTCGATGTCATGGACCGCAAGAACATTCGGGCCATGGTCAACCTGACCGGTGGATATGGCGATGGATTGAGCGACGTGATTGCCAAATACGATCGCGCGTATCCCGGACGCTTCTACTCTTTTACAGAGCCCTGCTATGAGCGTTTCAAAGAATCAAACTACCCGAAAATCCAGGCGGACCTGATCGAGCAGGCCCGCCAGCAAGGAGCGCGCGGTCTGAAGATATTGAAGACGCTGGGTCTCTATATGCGCGAGAACATCACCTCGGGACAACTGGTCACGATTGACGACCCTCGCTTCGATCCAATGTGGGACGCATGCGGTCAGCTCAATATGCCGGTCGCGATTCACATCTCCGATCCGGTGGCATTCTTCACTCCGACAGATCGATTCAATGAACGCTACGAAGAGCTGAACAATCATCCGGACTGGTCTTTCTATGGAAGAGATTTCCCAAGCAACGCAGAGTTGCTGGCGGCACGGAACCGGGTATTTGCCCGACATCCAAAAACGCGGTTTGTAGGGCTTCATGTGGGCAATTTTAGCGAGGACCTGGCAAGCGTTTCAGAGGACCTTGATCGCTTTCCGAACATGAGCGCGGATATCGCGGCGCGCATTGGGGAATTAGGAAGACAGCCTCGCACGGCCCGCAAGTTCATTGAGAAGTACCAGGATCGGGTACTGTTTGGAACCGACGCGACGCCTCACGGTGACAGGTTTCCACAGCAGGTATTTGGCGATCAGCTGTATGAGATCTACTACCGGTTCCTGGAGACCGAGGACGAGTACTTCGATTACGCCCCGGCGGAAATTCCTCCCCAGGGACGCTGGCGCATTTATGGGATCGATTTACCGGACTCCGTTTTGCGCAAAGTATATTTCGAAAATGCTGCTCGACAGTTGGGTGTGGAGGCATGAACCGTCGCAATCGCCACAAGGGTCGGAAGGTTACAGAAATCGTATTGATGTTCGGTCTTCTGCTCGCCCTGTTGCAACTGGCCACCGCAGCAGACAACGCATCCTTCGACAGTACGCGCGCTCCGGAAGATGTCGTATTAACGACTGATCCCGTGAACGCCTTTTGGAAGGACGGTGGCGTGGCTTATGCGGACGAGGGCAAGAACGGTGAAAGCGTAGGCTCCTATCGCACGGAGATCCGTTCTCGATGGACGGAGAACAATCTGTACTTCCTATTCATTTGTCCGTACGAAACGCTGTATCTGAAACCTGAACCGCGAACCGCGACGGAAACGTATCAATTGTGGGATTGGGATGTAGCCGAGGTGTTTCTCGGAACCGATTTCAAGAACATCCGGAAATACAAGGAATTCGAAATCTCTCCGCAAGGGGAATGGATCGATCTGAATATTGATTTGAACAAGCCTCATCACGAGGACGGCTGGGCATGGAATTCGGGTTTCGTGGTCACGGCGCGCGTAGATCAGGGCGCAAGGATATGGTACGGAGCGATGCGCATACCGTTTTCGGCGCTGGGCGTCCGCAAGCCCCACGATGGCGAGACCTTTCGCATTAATCTTTTTCGCAGCCAAGGCCCGCCGTCGCAGCGCGTAGAGATCGCATGGCGACCCACAATGCGGGAGACATTTCACGTTCCGGAGCGATTCGGAGTGCTCCGCCTGAAGGGAAGTCCGAACGAATAGGGCTGTTGCAAAGTTTCGCTGCCGCCTGTGGGAATAGAGTTTCTTTTTCCATCGAATAAGTTTTTAAATATAGACAAACGAAATAAAACGATATAAAAGGAAATCGATAAAAGCCGAGTTCGACTGATCCGCTAACTCAGCATGACTCAATTTGAGGTTTGGACCCGATGAAAAGCGGAAGGCCGCCCATTTCCCGGATGGGGGCCGAGCCGGATGGATCGCGAGATTTGCGATTCAAAACCGAAGCGGAATGCGCTCCCGGCCGGCGGTCGTTACTCGAGTCGGATGACATGCCTCGCGGTCATTCTGTAGCCGTGAAAAAGGACAACTGGAAATGTTGCCAAGGGCGCTTCAGCAAATGTAATTCAGGGGAAGGAGATACAGCCTTGAGGAAGATTAGGTCGATCGTCGTTTTGCTTTGTTGTATTGGCGCGGCGGCAATAGGCGCCGTGGCGCAAGTCGATACCGCTACGCTGGTTGGCACTATTAAGGACAAAAGCGGCGCCGTGATTGCGGGTGGCACTGCCACCGCAACCAATGCAGAAACCGGGAAGAGTGTCAGTGTCAAAAGCGATGAGCAGGGGAATTTTGTAATCACTCCGCTCACGATCGGCAGCTATTCGGTTACGGTCGGAGCTTCCGGATTCAGAAAAGAAGTTCGCCAGAACATCGTGCTCAACGTGCAGCAAACCGCAAGGATTGATTTCAATCTCCAGGTTGGACCGGTTTCGGAAGAGGTGATGGTTACAGGTGCGCCGCCTCTACTCGAAACGGAGAGCGCATCGCTGGGTGATGTTGTCACCGGCCAGGAGGTTCGGCAGCTACCTCTCAATGGCAGGCGCTACACTGACCTTGCGACGTTAACCACCGGCGTCACAAAAGTCACGGAAGGGCCTGTGAACGGCAGCAACACGCCGACGAACGGAAACGCCGGCGGTAACTTCTCCGTCAACGGAACTCGGGGTGATCAAAACAATTTCATTCTCGACGGAATCGACAACAACTCGAATGATAACGGCGATGTTGCTGTGCTGAGTTCGGTGGACGCGATTGCTGAATTCAAAGTCCAAACCTCGAACTATTCGGCTGAATTTGGGCGCAGCGGCGGCGCTGTGATCAATGCTTCTACCAGATCGGGGGCGAACAAGTTTCATGGGAGCGCATGGGAGTTCCTTCGCAATGACGCTCTCGATGCTCGCCAATACTTCGAGTCCTCCGATCAGCCGAAGGCGCCGTACAAGCAGAATATGTTTGGCGCGACATTTGGTGGTCCCATGGTGAAGGACAAAGCGTTCTTCTTCGTCGACTATGAAGGAACGCGCATTCACTCCGCGCAGACTGACTTTGCCACTCTTCCTACCCAGGCCGAGCGTACCGGCGATTTCAGCGACATCCTTGGGGGGCAGATCGGCACTGATGTCCTGGGCCGGCCCATGTATGAAAACGAAATCTACAATCCGGCGACGACTCGCAATGTAAATGGAACGATGGTGCGCGACGGCTTCGGATTTGATCCCAACACCGGCCTTCCAATTGCCGGACAGGCGAACATCATTCCTCCTCAATACCTGAATCAGTTGGGCTTGAATTACGCGGCGCTTTATCCGAATGTCAGCGCAGGCGGCGGCAACAACTACACGGTGAATGCACCTGGCACGGATCAGATCGACCAGATGGATGTGCGAACCGATCAGAACGTGAGCGACAGAATCCAACTGTTCGAGCGTTTCTCGCTGAGCGAAGAATCGCGCTTCCAGGCGCCGGTATTCGATGGCATTGCTGACGGCGGAGGGTACAACACCGGTAACCGGCCCCAGGCAACGCGAGGTTTGGCGTTGGGTTATACGCACGTTATCACTCCCAACCTGATTAATGCCCTGCGCGCTGGATTCAACTACATTCACTACATCTCGAATTCGCCGAGCTACGGTCAGAACTACCCGCCTGCGGACTTGCAAGTGCCTGGCGTTCCGAACAACGCATCGATCAACGGTCTCACGTGGTTCGGGTTCAATGGCTACAACGGCCTTGGCGAACCGCTGTTCACACCGACAAAGATGACGAGTCAGGCCATCGAAATTAATGACACTCTTAGCTGGGTGCATGGACGTCACTTGTTAAAAGTGGGGCCACAGGTTCAGTTCAACCAGTTCAACCTGCTGCAGATCGGGCAGCCTCGTGGCAGCCTCCAGTTCAGCGGGCAATTTACGGGTGATCCGAACAACCCTGATGTCACCGGAAACGCCATCGCGGACATGCTGCTCGGACTGCCGGTAGAGGCGCGAATCTCCACGGTGACACGCGTAGAGAACCGGCAACACGTTTACGGAGGTTTCGTTCAAGACGTTTATAAGGCCACACCGAAACTTACGCTGGATCTAGGCCTGCGCTACGACTACGCGACGCCGTCGTATGACCCGCACAACCGTCAGAGCAACTTCGACTACACCACCGGGCAGATCATTACTGCGGGCACGCCGGGATATCCGGAACACCTGGCGAATACGCGGAAGACGAACTTTGCCCCACGAATTGGTTTTGCTTACAGTCCATTCGATTCGCGCCCCATGGTTGTACGTGCAGGTTACGGGCGGTTCTTCGTGATGCAGGAAATCCGCACGGGCGATCCGCTGCAGATCAATTACAACCTGCCATTCTTCTATGAGCCGGTGTTTGAGAGCGACGGATTGACACCTTCTGCTGTGACGCTGGCGACAGGGTTCCCGGCGCTGGATCCTTCGCAGGCAGGAAACGCCGGGGTCACGAGCCAGGACTGGAATCCCAAGACGGCTGTTTATGACGAATGGAACCTGAATATCGAATACCAGTTGCCGGGACAGATCATGATCAGTCCGGCATACGTGGGTTCGAAGGGCACGCATCTTCAGGTGCTGGTGGACAAGAACCAGATACCAACACCGCAGGCGACGTTTGACCAGTCATTGCGTCCGTATCCACAGTACGGGCCATTCGCGTCGATCGAGAACCGAGGGAATTCGACCTATCACGCATTCCAGTTGAAGGTTGAAAAGAAAACCAGTCAAGGACTTTATCTGTTGAGCGCATACACGCTCAGCAAGTCGATCAACGACCAACCGGAAATCTGCTGCAATGCTCCTTGGCCGCAGGATAGCTACAACCTCCAGGCCGAAAAGGGTCTTTCGGACTTCGACAATCGCCACCGCTGGGTGACGAGTTTCGACTATGCGTTGCCCATCGGGAAAGGGCAGAAGTTCCTGAAGGACGGGCGCGTCACCGATCTGGTCCTTGGCGGGTGGCATTTGGGCGGAATCGTCACCATCCGCTCGGGATTCCCATTCTCTCCGGAGATGGGCTATGACCCGACCAATACCGGCTCGCAGGGCCTGATGCGGCCTGACCGTATCGGTAGCGGATCGCTTCCTAATCCAGGTCCGAACCTCTGGTTTAATATCAATGATTTTCCGGTGCCAACGTGCAACTGCTTTGGCAATGCCGGGAAAAACATTCTTGAGGGCCCGGGAGAGAAATCGGCAGACCTCTCGATCCACAAGTTCTTCGCGCTTACCGAGTCGACCAAACTCGAGTTTCGCACGGAGTTCTTCAATGCCTTCAATCATGCCGTATTTGCGCAGCCGGATCCGTTTGTAACCGATGGTCCGGGTGCAGCCGGTGTGATCACGTCAACTGTCATCCCGCAGCGTCAGATCCAGCTTGCTTTGAAGTTGCAGTTCTAGTTTCTCGGTAACCGGGGGCCCTGGCTGGTCGGGGTCCCCGGGCAGTTCGCTGAGATTTAGGCTGTACCGCGCGATTGGGAAGTCTCGCGCGATTGTCGATCAGCGAAGAAAATCCGCAGCGCCAGGAGGATATTCCTCGATGCAGCGTAGAGATTTCCTGAAGAGCAGTGTCGCCTTAGCCGCCACCGCTGAACTTGGTACAGGAATCGCGCATGGGCTTGTCCGCGCTCACAACTGGGACAAATATGATTTCGGATCCGGACCAACCGTCACGGATCGCCTGAATCAGGGACCATTCCCACAGTACCCGCCCGATTCAGTGATTCCGACCGATGAAGTTGTGATGACCACAACTCCTTCGGAAGAAGTCGTGCCCAACTATGGCAAGGGGCTGATCACCTATATCACCGCAGACATGGGTACGGAGGAAATCAAGTCTGACAATGTCTCCCAGGCGATCGAAGAGCTGGTGCAATTTCCACTTGGGCAGAAGCTTTACATACGCCCGACCTGGCGCGAAGTGCAGCCGCGTCCCGGACGCCTGGAACTTCCCGATTACATAAAACAGGTGTTTGAGCTGTCGAAGAAGACAGGCAAGCGTGTGGGATTGCGCATTCAGATGAGCGCCCCGGATTATACGCATTCCGCAGCGCTACCGGACTTCGTTCTGGAAAAAGTGCCCAAGGTCGATCTTGTTCTCAGCGATAACGAAAGCCGTGCCGCCGCCGAGCGCTACCTCAAAAATCCTCACGCACGCTATCAACCGAGATTTGATGATCCCTTCTTCCAGCAAGCCTTCAAAGAACTAGTCGAAGCTCTGGCGTCGGAGTTTGATGGGAATCCGAATGTCGAATTCATCGACACCTTCATGTACGGTTTCTGGGGCGAAGGACACACTTGGCCATTTGGGAACAATCCGTTCCCGGACTACCAGACGGCAGAGCGCACCTGGATTCGCATGCTCGAAGTTCAGTTGGAAAACTTCAAGAAGACACCGTTGCTGACCAACACGCAGCCGGACTACAGCCGAGTGGGAAATTCCGAGTTGGTCGATCGCACAGTGCGCGCGAACAACTGGATTCGCAGCGACACCATTTTTATCGAGAACGAGCAGATCGAAACTCTTAGCAATCGCCCACCGTGGATCGCGGCTCTTCTGGAGCAACCATTACCGGGCAAGCCTGCCTCGGCTCTCGCGGTACACGAAGGCATTTCGACGGCAGAGAACATGATCGCGCACGTCATGGATGTGGGAGCAAATTACTGGTCGCTGTGGAACTTTCACCAGATCAATCCCAAAATGCTAATGGACTACTACCGTGCCTGGCCGAAATGGTTCGACCGGATCAACCAGCGTATCGGTTACAACGTGCGTCCTTCGATGATCTGGAAGTACGAAGACAATGGCTATTTGGGATTAATCATCGCGTTCGCAAATGACGGAATTGCCGGTGTTCCCGGTGTGTTGCGAGTCACCGTCGAAGACGAGAATGGAAACGAGCTGAAGAGCGGTTGTCTCGATGCAGGTTATCCAATTCCCGGCAAGCTGCGCCAGGCGCAATTCATCCTCCCGAAAGGCACGAAATGGCAGGGGCTGAAATTGAAAGCTGAGCTTGAAGTGAAAGGCATGCGCTATCCGGTGCGTTGGGCATGCCACCAGAAGCTGAATGATGACGGATCACTGACGCTTAGTTCCAACCTTCGGGATGAAGTGTAGAGGTCAATTCAGCTAATAGGCTCTTCGCGATTTGCGGAGCGAGCCAGGAGGGCGGGGAATGCGAAGGCGAGATTTCTTCAAGACCGGAGCTGTTATCGCGGGAGCGTGTACGCTTCTTCCGAAGCATGCCTTGGCGGACGTGCCGGATCACTTGTGGCAAGGCTACGACTTCGGTTCTCCTCAGGTATCGAACCGACTGAACCAGGGTCCCTTCGGCATCAGCCAGGATGAAGGCTGGTACACGATCTTTAGTACGACTCCTTCGCGCAAGCATATTCGCAACTTCGGCACGGGGCTCGTCGGTTACACGTGGGAAGAAAACGGCCCGTCGCTGAAAGTGACGTGCGGTGAGGAGAAACTGGAGCAGGCGGTCGAGAAGATGGCATCGTTGCCATTCGTCGACGTCCTTTACATACGGTGCGACTGGCGCGATGTGCAATCAGAGCCAGGGAAGCTGAATCTCTCGCCTGTATGGGAGGCGACATTCGATGCCGCCAAGCGACACAATCTTGGTGTTGCGTTTCGAATCCAGCTTTCCAGCCCGAACATTGAGCCCAAGAAACTTTCGCTCCCGGATTTCTTGCAGGCGAAGGTGCCGATCGTAAACATCGGTCACGAGACTCGCGAACATGGAACCAGTTTCGATTTTCGCGAGCCGCGCTACGATTCTCCTCAATTTCAGAACGCATTTGCGGAACTGAACCATTTGCTTGCAGAAAAATTCGATAGCCATCCGCAACTCGAATACATGGACCTGATGATGTACGGCTTCTGGGGAGAAGGGCACACCAACGATATCCCCGGCCCGTTCCCGGATTACCTGACGGCAGAGAAGACCTTCGTCCACATGACGCAATTGCAGATCGATACGTGGAAGAAAACTCCGCTCGCCGTGAATACTGAGCCGGATATCAGCAGCGTCGGCAACCGCGAAGTGCAGGACCTGGCAGTGCGTGCGGGTTGCTGGCTACGGTCCGATAGCTTGGCGATGGATGAGCCGATTCAGATCGAAGAACTCGCGAATCGCCCACCATGGATCGCAACGGTCCTTGAGGACGGCGAAAACCGCCACTACGTTCTTCCCGAGTACAAGGCCGAAGAAGATTCGTGCTTGAGCAAACTTCCTGCTTCGATGCTGGCGTTTGTGGGAAAAGACGATGAAGTCCAGTCGAAAGGTGATTATCCGAACCGCATTGGCGGACCGATGGAGCGCCCGTACCGCGAGTCAGCGGGCTTTCATGCGCTGGACATTGGGACCAACTACTTCGGTCTGTGGACGGAACCCGACAATATCCGCCGCTATTACGAGAAGTATCCCGATTCGCTGCGAGCAATGGAACAGCGTCTCGGCTATCGAGTGCGGCCGTCGCTAATCTGGCAGAGGAAACGCTACGACACGATGGAATTGGTCGTCGCGATTATGAACGACGGCGTCGCGGGCGTGCCGGGCATTCTTGGAGTCTATGCCGAGAGCCTCGACGGGAAAATAAAAGTCGGAGGCAATCTGGATGCGGGTCAGCCCTATGCCGGAAGAATTCGTGAAGCGTCACTCATTCTGCCGAAAGGAATGGATGGCCAGCAGATCGTGCTGCGCGCTGAACTGGAGGTTAAAGGTGTGCGGCGTTCAGTGCGGTGGGCGTGTCACGAGCGAACGAATCCAGATGGGTCTCTGACGCTACGCCTAAAGAAGGGCAGCGATTCAGACTGGCGAAAGGGAGTTTAGAGCTAGACTGCGCCCTTTCCATACCGAGACGAATAGCTTCCGTGCGGGCTACATTTCTGCTTTGGCGTATGTGGCGTGGATGTTCTTCAGCTGGTTCTACATATATCAGGTTATTCGTCGAGTCCAACCGCACGCCCCCGCAGACAGAAGTAAACGGAGCTCAGCAATATTCCCAAAGTATTGCTCGGTGATGCGCGGCAAATCGGAATGGAGGAAAGCGTATGAAGCGTCGTCTCTTTTTGAAGACAGTTGGCACAACTGGCTTGGCGGTAGGAGTTACTAAAGCATCGGGCCTGTCTTTTATCGCGAAGCCAGAGGACTCGAATTCGAGTTCTTCTGCTGTTGTACACAAGACAAACCACGATTCACCAAAGACGATCTTGCTGAAGGACTATCGTCCAAAATCGTTGTACAAGATTCCCATCACGGAAGTTTCCAAAGCAAAGTTCCCCGTCATTGATATGCATTCCCATCCTTATGAGAAGTCGCCGGAAGAGATTGCCGAGCGAGTGCGAAATATGGATGCGGTCGGAATTGAGAAAACCATCATCCTTACTGGAGCGACGGGAAATAAGTTCGAAGACATTTATCGAAAGTACGCTGTCTATCCGAACCGCTTTGATTTGTGGTGCGACTTCGATTACACCGGCTACAAGCAGCCTGGTTTCGGTCCTGCAGCCGTACGCGACCTGGAGAGATGTCACCAGGTGGGAGCGCGTGGAGTTGGCGAGCTTCATGATAAGGGGAAAGGCCTCACTTCGGGCACGATGAATGCCTACGGCATGCATCCGGATGATGCCCGCATGGATTCTCTGTTCGAAAGCTGTGGCCAGTTGAGAATGCCGGTGAGCATTCACGTTGCCGACCCCATCTGGATGTACCAACCCATGGACAACACGAATGATGGTTTGATGAATGCCTTTGATTGGCGCCTGGACAATCAGTCAAACATCGTGCAGCTCTCTGGAATGATTGACATTCTGGAGCGTACGGTCCAGAAACATCGCAACACAACTTTCGTCGCCTGCCATTTTGCCAATCTCTCTTATGACCTGAACCGCTTGGGCGAAGTACTCGAAAGGCACCCCAACTTATACGCCGATATTGCCGCGCGCTATGCGGAAACAGCGCCCATTCCCAGATTTGTATCGCAGTTTTATGCGCAGCATGCCGACCGGCTCGTCTATGGCACAGACATGGGATTCGACAAGAAGATGTACCAGGTCACCCTCCGAATCCTCGAGAGCTCAGACGAGCATTTCTATGAGCACGGCATGTTCGGTTACCACTGGAGCCTGAACGGATTCGGACTTCCAGACGAAGTATTGCGCAAAGTCTATCGCACCACCGCAGAGAAAATTCTCGGTGGGGAGTGAGCTTTGAGAATCTTTCCTCTTCTTACCGTATTCTTGTCGGCCATCTGCGCAGTTGGCCAGGTCAACACCTCGTATTACGTGGCAACTACCGGGAGTGATTCGAACCCAGGCACTAAAACTGCGCCCTGGCGCACGATTCAGTATGCTGCGAACACCGCCCGCGCAGGCAGCACGGTTAGTGTGCGCGGCGGAATTTACGAGGAGCTGGTGAGCGTTAATGTCTCCGGAAATGCAAGTGATGGATTCATCACATTCAGAAGTTATCCCGGCGAAACCACAGTTCTCGACGCACAGCATTTCACCCCCGCTGATAGACAGGGCATCGTAACGATTCACAACCAGAGCTATGTGCGCATTGAGGGTTTTGAAATCCGCAACTTCTATACTGCGGAGCATCGCCTTGCGCCGATGGGAATAAACGTCATCGGCTCAGGCTCCCATATAGAACTGCTCCATAATGATGTCCACCACATCCAGCAGACTTTTGAAGGCCGTGATGCACCCGGGACGCGGCGGCAACGGATTTGGTATTGCTGTTTACGGCACGGATGCCAAAACTCCAATTACGGACCTGATTATTGACGGCAACGAAGTCCATCACCTCAAGACCGGTTCCAGCGAGTCGCTGGTGGTGAATGGAAACGTGACGAACTTTCGCATCACGCACAACGTTGTCCACGACAATAACAACATCGGCATTGACGTCATTGGATTCGAACACACCGCACCCGACCCAGCCGTAGACCAGGCCCGAGACGGAATCGTAAGCGAGAATCTGGTTTACGACATCACCTCGCGCGGCAATCCAGCTTATCGTAACGACGAGTCTTCCGATGGAATTTACGTGGACGGCGGCACTCGAATCCTTATCGAGCGCAACGTCGTTCACAACGTGGACTTCGGCATTGAACTAGCCAGCGAGCACAAAGACCGTGCCACCAGTTACATCATCGCGCGAAATAACCTGATCTATCGCACCCATACCGCAGGAGTTTCCATCGGCGGTTATGCGCCTGAGCGAGGAAAAACTGAACACTGCACGGTGATCAACAACACGCTCTATGAGAACGATACCTCCAATACGGGCAGCGGCGAATTCCAGATGCAATGGAATATGTCGGACAATGTTTTCGCTAACAACATTGTCGACGCAGGGCCTCGCTGTCTCATGTCGCTAACCAAATCGCAGGTAGACAAGAGCCACCCGCCCGCCAGCATCGACTACAACCTTTACTACTGCGATGCAGGCGCGAAGGCGAGCACATGGAAGAATGTTTCGGACGCTGTGACCGGATTCGACAAATACGTCGCAGCCACGGGAAACGATACCCATTCTCACTTCCTCGATCCTCATTTTGTGAATCCTGCTGCGAACGATTTTCATTTGCAGCCAGACTCCCCTGCAATTGGTAGTGGCGAGAAAGATGATCTGCCGGTGGCGGCCACAGATCTTGCAGGTTCTCCCCGGGTCAAATCCGGAAAAATAGATATAGGTTGCTACGAACAATAGTCAGGGGAAGAGCATGCTAAAGTGGGACTTGAGTCGCCGAGAGTTTGTGAAGATCACAGCCGGCGTCGGCGCTGCTCTGGCTGTACCAGCCTGGGGACAAGTCCCCCCGGTTTCCTCCTCCAAAATGGTGGGCATTCAGATAGGAGCGGTTTCCTTCGTGGATGAGGGCACCGAGAAAGTCCTGGATATCCTCCAGGAACGTGCCGGTGTGAACACTCTATTCCTTGCGGTGTTCACCTACGGCCGGGGAATCGCGGGAAGACAAATTCCCGGATATCCTCTGCCCGACCACGGCAAGCAGGAATATGACGTCAATAGTTTCCATGGCGGCAACTATGCGACCCCACATCCACAGTATTACAAGCACACGGTGATTCGACCGGAGCATGCGCCTGATCACAGCAATCTCGACATCCTCGCGGAAGTACTGCCTGCTGCCAAAAGACGAGGCATGAAAGTGATCGCATGGATGGAGGATGTGTTCCGTACCGACCTTCCCAACATCGAGAAGGCACAGGAAAAAGATCTGTACGGGCGGAACATGGAGACTCTGTGTGTGAACAATCCCAACTATCGGAACTTTTTCACCGGCCTCGTAGAAGATTTTGCCCGCTCCTACGAGATTGACGGGATTATGTGGGGATCGGAACGCCAGGGCGCACTTTCCGACAGTCTCGGCGCGACCCACGACACACCGCCGATCGATCCGGGCAACGTGACCTGCTTCTGCGAGTTCTGTCAGGCCAAAGCGAAAGAGCAGGGCATCAATCCCGAGCGCGCCAAGGCCGGATTCCTGGAGTTGGAAAAATTCGTACGCGCATCGCGGAGCGGCAAACGGCCCTCGGACGGCTACTTTGTCCAGTTCTGGCGGATCCTGTTGAGGTACCCGGAACTGGCCGCGTGGGAAATGCTCTTCACCGACAGCCTTCGCGAGAATTACGCTGCGATCTACAAAACTGTAAAAACCGCCAGACCGGCGATTCCAGTAGGCTGGCACATCTGGCACAACACTTCGTTCAATCCGATCTACCGAGCGGAACAGGACTGGAACGAACTCTCCAAGTATTCCGATTTCATCAAGGTCGTGATGTACAGCAACTGTGGCGGCGAACGTATGTCGCTCTATGTCGAGAATATCGGTTCTACTCTTTACGGTGACCTCACCAAACAACAACTGACCGAGTTCACCTACGAAGTCATGAACTTCAAAGAGCGAAGCTACGATGAGATTCCCTACACCGGCCTTTCTGCTGACTATGTCTATCGCGAGACAAAACGTGCTCTAGAGGGCGTTGCGGGAACAAAAACCCAAATCTGGGCAGGCATCGATATTGACATCCCGACCGAACTTAACCACAGCAGGCGCAGTCCGCAAAGCGTGCAAGACGCCGTCGCTGCAGCCTTTCATGCTGGAGCGCCCGGAGTCATTCTCTCCCGTAAATACTCTGAAATGAAATTGACGAATCTCAGCGGCGCAGGCGATGCGGTTCGCGAGTTGAAATCGTAGAGAGAACGAAATTCAAAAGGAAAACAGCTAAGAGACTTTCACGAAAATCGACTTCCCATTACGCGCAAGAAGATTTTGATACTAGCTGTTGCTCTCCTTTCACTCGGTTTCGAGTACAGCCGGCGTGGCCGGCCGCACGGGCTTTGTTCACGGAAGGCGGCTCAGCAGCCTTAATACATTTGCGGGAACTCCCAACGCTATCCAGGCCGGCGAGGCGCGGCCATGTGGTTACCGCCAGCCGCGGAGCAGTAGGCGGGTGGCGCTGATCGGCATTGACCCCAAGACTAGACGGGCTGCAGCCGTGGGTCCGGCCGTCGGCAAGATGGAATAGATCCTGGTTGAGTATTGTGGGGTTATACGATTGAGGAAAAATGTTGGTGGGTCGGGGCACATTTGAAGTGTTGCGATATCCTTCGCAGGGAGTCTGTCGGTGGCGCGTAGGTGTGCGCTTGGCGGGCTGAGTTTCTGGGCGTTCCAAGTGGCTTGGCGATGAGACTAATTTGAACCTGCTGAATCCCTCCCAACTGGTATAGCATCCACTGCACGAGGTTTCTGATGACGACGAACGTAACCTCCGTGCGAAGTGACTCAACTGCAGTGCCCCACCAGCCGCAAGCCGCAAACGGTCTGGCAATCGTGCGAGTGACGATTGGCGCGATGTTCGTGTGGGTTTTTTTCGAGAATCTGGGGAAAGGCCTCTACACACCAGGAGGTTATGCAGGACTGATCAAATACTACATCGAGCACAGTCACTCGCCGGCTGCGTGGAAGGCGGTGATGGCTCTGGCGGCAAGTCACGCCGCGATGGCAGCTCCACTGCAGGCGATAACCGAGATATCTCTCGGCATCCTGCTCATTATCGGTCTGCTTACCCGGCCGGCCGCATTCGTTGCTTTTCTGTATCTCGGTAGCCTTTGGATTTCGGAACTGGGCACCGCCTGGATTTGGGAACTGCTGGTCCCGGTGCTCGCATCGCTTGGGCTCGCAGTGGGACGCGCAGGTCGAGCATGGGGCATTGACGTGTTGCTGGCGCGGCGGCGTCCCTCGGCTCCGTGGTGGTGATGAGCGATCTGCGTGCGAGTGTCCGTCATCATTCCCACTCATAATGAAGCGCAGGCCATTGGCCGTGTGCTTGCCGATCTGCCTTCCAATCTCGTCGCTGAGGTCATCGTCGTCGATAGTAACTCGACGGACGGGACGCCCGAGATCGCCGCGAGAATGGGAGCCCACGTCATCCAGGAGCCTCGCCGAGGATATGGGCGCGCTTGCCTCACGGGTTTGTCTGCGGCGAATTCCCCTGACGTGGTTGTGTTCCTCGATGGCGACTACAGCGATCGGCCCACCGAACTGCCGATTCTACTGGCGCCAATTATTGAGGGTCGTGCGGACATCACGCTCGGGTCCCGCCTGCAAGGGCAGCGTTCTGCTGGAGCGTTGCCATGGCATCAGGTGTTTGGTAATCGTCTCGCAGCCAGCCTAATCAGGTTTTTCTATGGACTACACGTTACTGATCTCGGCCCGTTTCGCGCTGGCCGCGCCGATGTACTGCGCGCGCTCGCGCTCGAAGAGACGACCTATGGCTGGGCGGTTGAGATGATTATCAAGGGCGCACTGGCTGGATTTCGTGTGGTTGAAGTCCCGGTGAGCTACTACCCGCGCGTCGGGAAATCGAAGATCAGCGGTACGGTAAAGGGAACCCTCGGTGCCGGTTGGTTCATTCTCAGTTTGATAGTGCGTTATTATTTCCGGCGCCGAAGAGCCGGGACACCACGGCCAGCATAGTCTCGGCGTTAAAAAGTACTCTATGAAATCCGCAAGGGAGACGGTAGTGCATTCGTCAGGTCGTAAGCATGTGCTGGTAATCATGGCGAAAGCACCGAGGTCCGGAGCCGTGAAGACGCGTCTGGCCTCTAGCCTTTCCTCCACGGCCATCACTGATTTCTATTGCTGTCTTCTGGACGACACGCTGGCGCTGGCGCGGTCACTGGGTGATGTGGATGTTGCCATCATGTGCCCGGACACCGATGTAAACGAGCTGGCGCAATTGGCAGGCAGTGAAGTGAGCGTAGTTGCCCAGAAAGGCGAAGGCCTTGCCGCAGGCCTCACTTCGGTGTTTGCTCACTTTACGGAAGACCAACCACGACGCACGATTGCCTTCAATAGCGACAGCCCGCACCTGCCGCGTTCCGTTCTCGAAAACGCATTCGATACGCTGGCTGCACATGACGTCGTCGTGGGACCAACGCACGACGGAGGCTACTATCTTGTTGGGGCAAAGGCTTCACATCCTGCACTTTTCGCGAGCGACGGAATGGGCACCAGCAGCGCACTGGAGAGACTCCTGTCGAGCGCACGTACCCTTGAGCTATCCGTAGGTTTCGCGGATCCTTTTTACGACATCGATATACCTGACGACTTGACGCGCTTGGCAGCGGAGTTGCGCCTGGCTCCGGCAAGGGCGCCACGCACGGCGGAGTGGATTAGAGAGTGGGAGCGTGCTGCGGAACAATTACGAACGGGCACGAGCAAACCGTGAAGTTCCCCCGTGAGCGGAGAGTGTACGTCCTCGGCGTAGTGTTGTGCGTCGCGCTGATGATCTGCTCACGCAACTTTGGCGACAGGGGCGGAGCGTACTTCATGGCCGCTTTGGTGCTTGCGGGCTTGATGTATCTCTTGGCCATCCGTGAATTTTTTATTACGCCGAAGTTTTCTCGGCGCGTTGTGATCATCGGGCTCGTTCTGGCTGCGGTCTGGCATATTGCATTTCTTCGAGTGCCTCCCGGCGTCGATGATGACATCCATCGGTATGTTTGGGACGGCCGCCTGCAGAGGCTTGGCTACAATCCCTATCTTATTGTTCCCAGCGAACCTGACATGAAGGGGCTGCATACCCCGGAAACCCGCACCTTGAACAACCCGGATTTGCCGAGCCCGTATCCGCCAGGTGCGCAGTTATTCTTTCGCGCAGTGACCGCGATTCACGAATCTACCTTCGCTCTGAAAGTGGCATTCGTGCTTTGCGAGGTGGTGATTGTGTTTCTGTTGCTCGATGTCTTGCGCACTAGTGGGCAGCGAGCACACCTGGTTCTGGCGTTCGCCTGGAACCCATTATTAGCCATTGAGGTGGCGGGAAGCGGTCACGTCGATATTTTGGGCGCGCTATTGTTAGTGGTCTCCGCCGCCGCGCTAGCGAGGCGATGGCGGGCGACTGCGGCCGTTGCACTTGGGCTCGCGATAGCGGTGAAATTTCTGCCGATCGTATTGTTGCCCCTCTATTGGAAGCGCGTTCGCATTCGCGATGCTGCACTCGCCGCCGCGGTGGTCGGAATCCTCTACTTGCCATTTCTTAATCACGGTCGGATTCCGATCGGCTCGCTTGGTACGTATGTGCACAGTTTCCGCTTTAATGGTCCCGTGTTTGCGATCCTCGATCGCGTCGCGCCTCCGCAGTTGCTGGCTGGGCTGGCAGTGGGCGTGGGATTAGTGACCGCAATCTGGTTACGAAGGGCAGGGCCCGAGTTCTCACCGGACGTCTTTGCGTGGCCGATGGCAGCAACGCTCTTGTGCGCGCCTGTCGTTTTTCCATGGTACCTGCTCTCACTTTTGCCATTTCTAACATCAGCCTCGACGGTGCCGATCATCATCTGGACTGTGAGCATTTACCCAACTTACCTCATGTGGCACTGGCGCATGCTCGGACACGGCTGGGGAACTCTTCCCGGTTGGGTCATGCTGCTGGAATACGGATGCGTAGCAACTGCCGCTGCAATCATTCTTCTACGCAGGAGGCCACGCGTGGTAGCACTACAACGCTCAACCGATTAGCTGCAGGGATCTGGGCTGTGCGACAGATCGAAATCTGAGGTTAGGGCATGCCCGCATCAATAGGCGCTCCTTTCGCAATCCAAGCTTCAGCTTCTTCTGGTGTCCAGAATGGCGCGATCGTGCACATATTCCCACACCACATCCCGGCCATCCTGATCATTCCATAAGCGAGAGGAGTGGCGACGACGAAGGCCGTCGGACCAACTGTATTCGTCTCGCTCAAACTGTGCAGCAGCCACACGAGCGCTCGTACCTCTCCAGCAGTGATGGAAGGCGTGGCGGAACGTGCATCTATGATCTCTGGCCAACCGAGTCCGGAAGCCTTCCGTTCGTCGATCAGATGGGCGGAAATTTCCTCATATGTCACGTCCCCTTCAGCCTTGGTTAACAGGAGGCTTTTTTCACGATCGAATCTGAACGTAATACCCATCGCAAACACCCGGATGCAACGTCACGAGTGCGTTCAGATGCAGACGCGAATTCCGGGGATGAACAGGTTGCGATCGTCGTCATGACGGAATCTGCACTACGCGGCTTTTGCCTGTGTGAGATCTGCTCGGCGAACCCACTGCGCCCTGCTAACATCCATTTTGAAATCGGTGCATAGAAGACGAGAAATGGCAGACGTGCAGAAGACAGGCATCGTTACCGGAGCTTCTCAAGGGATCGGCGCGGGAGTCGTGGAAGCGTTCTTGAAACGTGGCTACAGCGTTGTCGCGAACTCGCGAAACATCACCAGCGCAAGCCCGTTCCCGACTTCCCCGAATCTTGCACTGGTCGATGGAGACATCGGAGACCCAAATACGGCCAAAAAGATTGTGGAGACTGCCATTTCCAAGTTTGGCCGCATCGATGCGCTGGTCAACAACGCCGGTATCTATTTCTCGAAGCCTTTCACGGACTACACGCGCGATGATCTGCGGTCTCTCATTTCCGTCAATATCGAAGGCTTTCTCTTCGTTACCCAGCTTGCGATCAAGCAGATGCTGGCGCAGAAAAGCGGTGGAAGCATCGTCAACATCTCGACCGCACAGGTGAACCATCCGATCGCCGGCGTGAACTCTGCGGTTCCGATGATTACGAAAGGCGGCCTTGAAGCGGTCACGCGTAGCCTGGCGATGGAATACGCGAAAGAGGGGATACGGGTGAACGTCGTCGCGCCGGGCGTTGTCGATACACCGATGCACAAGGATGCGCCCAAAGACCTGCTCAAGATGCAGCAACCCATGGGGAAGATTGCAGAAGTGAAGGACATCGTGGACGCGATCATTTATCTGACTGAAGCCGGTCAGGTGACTGGAGAGGTGCTGCACGTGGATGGCGGTGCGCACGTCGGCAAATGGTAACCCGCCGAAGACCTGAAAACAATCGACTCCAAGATAACTCAGCGAAGAACAGAGGAGACGAAGATGAAAATCCTGATGGTGCTCACATCGCACCTGAACCGTTCGGCACTTATGCGGAAGCCGTGCAAACAGGGAATCTGCTCTTTCTAACGGGAATGCTTCCGACGGAATGCGGAAGCGCAAAGTTTATTGGGCGGCTGGGGGCGGAACTCGATCTGCGAGCGGCGCGCGAAGCAGCCGAACTCGCGGCTTTTAACGTTCTTGCCGTCGCAAGGCAGCACCTAGGATCACTCGACAAAATGACGCGCATTGTCCGGCTTGGCGTGTCCATCGCTACGGCCGGAGATGTTCGTGACCAGCCGAAAGTCACTGATGGCGCCTCCGAACTGCTGCAAAGCGTCTTCGGGAAAGAGAGAAATCCTTGCCGATTGGTTTACGGCGTCGCGAGCCTTCCGCTCGGTACGCCGGTCGAACTTGAAGTCATCTTCGAGGTGGCGGAGCAAAGTACTCAGAGAGCACTAACGTGCGAGGATGGTGCGCCGAATAGCATTACTGTATCCGGGAGACATACACCGTCATCCAACACCACATTTGTTTCACTCACTGAGGAGGTCGTCCATGACGAAGTGGGGCAGTTCAACGATGTTCCGTTTCCTGGTTGTTGCGGTGCTAGTCCTTGCTGGAACTTCCTGGGCGCAACAGCGGGCGCCCATTATCGAACAGATTGCCAAGACCTACGGTCTAGATTCGTGGGATCAAATTCAGGCGATCCGTTACACCTGGAACGGGGAGATCCCCGGCGTGTTCAACCTCTCGCATTCATGGGAATGGGAGCCCAAGACCAGCAAGATCTCTTATGAAGGGAAGGATAAAGACGGTAAGCCTGTCAAGGTCACTTACATGAGCTCACAGCTGAGCAGCCAGCCGGACAGCGTGAAGAATGAAGTCGAACCGGCTTTCGTTAACGATAATTATTGGGTCCTGTTCCCCTTCCATGCTTATTGGGACACCAGCGCTACCGTGACCGATGAAGGTCTGCATAAACTGCCTCTGGGCACCGGCTCGGCCAGGCTTGTATCGGTCAAATATCCTCAGGCGGCTGGGGGCTACACGCCTGGCGACACCTGGGACCTGTACGTCGGTAAAGACAACCGCATCGAGCAAATGGTCTACCATCGCGGCGGACCCAAGAAGCCGAGCGTTGTCACCGTAACGTGGACAGGCTACAAGAAGGCAGGGCCTCTGTTGGTCTCAACGGAGCACCGCGGCACTGCCGATGGCAAGCCCCTGCACATTTCCATCACAAACGTAGCCGTCAAGTTGGCTGGTTCGGATAAATGGGTGAACGCGCAATAAGGAACGGGCGGACTCGTTCCGCCCATCCATCTCGGCTTTCACGGCTCAGAATCCCGGGCAATCACGACAGTAGTGCAGGAGCTGCCGACTTTGGGGAGATCGCGATTCGCTGCCATGCGGACCTCGAGCCGTGGACGCTCGCCTCGAATGATCGGACAATAAAAATCCGGCTGCGATAGAGCCCCTTGCAGACGCCGGCGCCCGGCACATCCTCCGTGGCATGCGTCCCGGAATTCGCAGGGCCGGCACGCTTCTGGAAGCGTACGAGCCTGCTCAAAAGCTGCCGAGTTCAGAATTTCCTCTCCTTGCGTGATCAGATCCGACAGAGGTTCACCCGAGCCCGGCCAATAGACGCAAGGTTGTGTAGTAGCACGTGGCGTAACTCGCACAGTGCTAACGCCACATCCCCCTGGGAGCGGCGGAAGACCCGCCACGGCACGCACCAGCGGTTCGCCAATAGCGATCACGTCCGTTTCCGCAAAGAGGCGCCGAAAGCCTTCCCAGTACTCTTCGTAGCTCAGCGCATAGATGTCGGATCGCACCGCCTGGTAGACATTGATCCGCAACGGAGCATCAAATTGTTTCGCGACTCTCGCCACATCCGCCAGACGCAGGTAGTTCGACTTCATCATGACGGCGATAATCGTTACCGGAATATGCAGCCTGAGACATCGTTCCGCCTGTTTGTGGATTAGTTCCCAATTGCCCTGCCCGCGCTGTGCGTCCTGTTCGGCCTGAGTGGCGTAATCGAGGGAAAACTCGATGTCGTGGAAGGCTCGTAACTCGTCGTCACTCAGCACGGCAACACTATGACCGTTGGAAGTGATGGTGAGTTTTACTGGTTTCATTCGCAGGTAGGCCAGGATTGCCTTGAAGTCGGGATGCATGCCGTTCTCGCCCGTGCCGAGATTCACTGACCTTACTGGCAAGCGTTCCATGACCGCCTTCACTTGATCGAGGGAAAGACGATCCGTGCGAGTCGGATCGCGGTAGCAGAAGGAGCAGGCCAGATTACACTCGTTGGTGAGCCCGAGCCCGAGCGCAATACCGGCATCAGGCGTCACGCGAGATCCGGTCGACGAAGACTGGGCTGCCACTTTGTTCAAGGATCGTCCTCACTCACACACATGGCGGTGTGCAATGCACTGCGTGTAGCGGGCGATCGCGGCAAACTCTGGCCGGCTGCCCAGCTTACGTTCCAATTCGAAAATGCGGTCATATTCAGCGCTGCGAGAAATCTGTGGCGGCAAGTAATCGGCGACGATCCGTACTCCTCTCTCCGCGATCATTGCGAGCCTCGCCGTCTTCAGCATGGTTTGCAGGCTATCTAACCTGAAGAACCGCACCCTGCCTCCATATAGAGATTCAATTCCCCACTCAGCGGTGAGATTATTCTTGGCTGCGGCCAAGTTCCCATCTCGTATTGCCGCCTTCAGCACGTCACCCGCCTGATTGCGCACCAATATTGAGATGATGCTAGACGGATCTCGCAAGGCGCGAGCCGCTTCGCGCAGCACGGAATCCGGATCCTCGACGAACTCCAATATATTGTGGCAAAGAATTAGATCGAACGATTTCGCGGGGAACAAGTTTGCGAGTTGACTGGCGTCGCCATGTTTCAATGCCATCTCTCGGCGAGCTCCTGACTTCACCCGCGGCTCGCTCGGCGAGATTCAACATCTCGGCAGAGGAATCCAGCAACGTAACGTGAATGCCAAACCGCGCCAGGCGCACCGCGTTGGTACCGGTGCCGCCCCCAATGTCTAGAGCATGCAAAGGCGGAGTGGCCGGCGGGAGAAAGTCTTGCAAGTTGGCAAAGGCCAGGTCGAGGCGCAATTGGCCTTCAGGCGTTTCGAGATAGGCGGCGTACTTCGTTGCGCCGGTCTGGAACCGTTCGGAGTCGTCGTTGGCGGTCGTTTCATGCATCGCGCTACTCAGGCGAAGTCGTCCCATTCGAATCGCAGACGAGTGCCAGAGCGTATACCGAAATGATTCGAAACAACAAGTCTCCGATCGACCCGCACCCAGTCTGCGCTTCGCAACTGTTTGTCTGAACTTCGTGGGTTATGGCGCCGCAATCTCAAATCGCAACACGGATTGTGCGACGCGGTATTGGTATTTTGCGGCCGCGAACTGAATTTGTGCTTCCGTCTGCTGCAGTTGTGCCTGGCTCAACTCAACAATGGAGCTTAGCCCGAGTTTGTAGCGCGCTTGCGACAAGTCGAGTGCGAGATTGGCCTGGTTTACGAACTGCTGACTTACGCTGATCCGGTTGAAAGCTGTGATCGCGTTCAGCCAACTGGTGCGCACATCGTTGGCAATGCGATCTTTCAGATCGCGCAATTGTTCCTGCGACGCCTGGGCGCGTAGTGCCGCCTCTTTTGATCGGGCTGGGTAGAGGAACCCGTTGAAGATCGGAATATTGATATTCACGCCGGCGGCGCCATACCAGCTAGTGAAGGGATTAACGCCATTTATGTCGGTAGCAAAGGGCGCTTTGCCAACAACGCCCAGTGCCTCGACGCTGGGGAGCAGAAGGTCACGCTCGGCTTTTTGGAAGTGCTGAGCGGCACGAAATTCGTAATCTTGCGCAGCGATTTCCGGACGATTTCCAAACGCCTGGTCTACCAGTTGATTTACGGAATCCGATGGCGCGGTCAACGTAGTATCGGTCTCGATCAGTTCGAAGCGCTGCTGGGTAGGGAATCCGAGAACCTGCGACAACTGCGACAGCGCTGCCTGATAGTTGTTTTGTGCGTCAAGGAGTAGAAGCTTGGCTTGGGCAAGGTTCGCGTCCGCAAAGCTGACGTCGAGTTCTGAACGCAATTTGTTCTGATAAAGCGTGCTTACCTGATCGGACACTGCTTGACGGGCGGCGACGGTTTGCTCCGCAACTTGCTGTTCGGCCAATGATTGTAAGGCGTTATAGAAGGACTGCTCGACCGCCAATTTGATTTGGTCGGCAGTCGCAATGGAATTCATGTCCGCCGCCTTGGCACGAAGGGCGGATGCTGCGACGAGATTACTAGTACGTCCGAAATCGGTGATCAATTGTGAGAGCGTGAGTCCGCCGGCGGCCCTTTGATAAATGATCGGGTTGTTTAAGTTCCCGGCGGCAATGCGGCTGCCCTCGTTCCCGGCGACGCCAGTCAAACTGCCATAAATGTTTGGATAGTATGCCGCTCTCTGTTCGCGCGTGACTTGCGCCGAAGCCAGCGCGAGTAAGCGGTACACGGAAATCTGGGGATTGTTCCTCAGCGCCAGAGCTTCCGCATCCTGCAGCGTCAACCGTCGTGCGGCGACTGGAGCGGGCAATTGCGGCTGTTGCTGTCCTGCAGGTGGCCTGGGCGCGGTGGGCTGCGTTTGTTCCTGATTGTTTGGCGCAGCCACAGGCGCAGCAGGAGTGCCTTGCGTTTGTGCGATAGCAGGACCACAGATCAGCACTCCCGCGACGATGAGTCCGAGAATCCTACGTTTCAAGCTTGCACCTCTGCGGAGGGTGTCTCTTCTCGTCGATGGATTACGAGGTATGCGGCGGGTACGACGAATACCGTGAGAATCACTGAGAGCGTCAGCCCTCCGATGATCGCTCGCGCCAGCGGCGCATATTGTTCGCTACCCGCTTCCAGTGCCATCGCCATGGGAATCAGGCCGAGAATCGTGGCCAGGGAAGTCATGAGGATCGGGCGCAAGCGCACGCGACAAGCCAATGCCACTGCTGCACGAATTGGCATACCTTCGCGGCGGTAATGGCGGGTGACATCCACAATCAAAATACTGTTCGATACGACAATTCCAGTCATCATCACGAGTCCCATCAGCGACATTACGTTCAAGGTTGTGTGCGTCATCAGCAGGAAAACAATCACCCCGGTGATGCCAGACGGGATCGCAAGCAAGATGATGAAGGGATCAATAAACGACGCGAACTGCGCCATCAGGATCAGGTAGACCAGCACGATCGCCAGCAACAGTCCGATGCCGAAGCTTTTGAACGATTGCCGCATTGACACGATCGAGCCGCGAAGCTCGATGCGCACGTTCGGTGGAAGCTTGGTTTGCTTAATGATGTTGTCGACCTTGCTGCCCAACGCGCCCAGATCTTCACCCTTTGGCGAGACGTAAACATCGATCACGCGGAAGAGCTGATAGTGATCAACTTCAGTGGGAGTGTTGATCATCTTAATGTCGGCCACGTTTTCCAACATCGTGGGATTCGCGTTGTTGGGAGCATGCAAGGGAATCTGCTTGAAGTCTTCCATCGTCATGGAATCGATCTGGTGATTGCCATATTGCACGGTGAGGAAATAGTTATTGCCACTGTGCGGATCGACCCAGTAGCTGGGCGCAATCATTCCATTCGATGTCAATGCGGTTACCACATTGTTCACCACATCGCTGGCGGTAAGGCCGAGCCGCGCCGCCATCTCGCGCTTCACATTCAGCTCCAGGCCGGGATAGTCGAGATCCTGCGGGATCAGCACGTCGCTTACATCTGGCATGGAGCGGAGCTTTGTTGCCAGTTGACTGGCAACCTCGTAAGCAGAGTGCTGATTGTTTCCGGTGACCTGAATATCAATCGGCGCCGGCATACCCTGGTTCACCACCGAATCAACAAGTCCTCCGGTCTGAAAGTAAGTTGAGACTTCAGGAAGATCGGAAGCGAGTTTCTGCCGCACACGATCCATGTAGGCGAAGGTACTCAGCTTGTGCTCGGACTTCAGGCTGACTTGTACGAACGCAGTGTGCTGTCCGGAATTGCTGGTGTAGATCGAAGACAGATCGGGAGTGAGCCCGATATTGGAAACGATCATCTGGAGATCGTCGCCGGGGATAACGTCACGTATGTCGTTTTCGATGCGACCGACATATTGGTTTGTCATTTCCAGACGTGAGCCGGTGGGAGCTTTGATATTAATGACGAACTGCCCCGGATCCGTGCGCGGGAAGAATGCCAGGCCGAGCAACGGGTATAAAGCCAGGCTGACAACGAAGCTGCCCATGATGACCAAGATCGTCATGCCGGGGCGCGCGAGCGCCTTGTCGACGGCGCGATCGTATCGCATCAGCAGTTGGTCGTACTTGTGATTGAAGGCCGCGACGAATCGTCCGAAGAGCGACTTTGTATGATGACCTCCATGACCGTGGGCTGTTTTCAGAAAGCGCGCGCAGAACAGCGGAACGACCGTCATGGCAACGAGGTAAGAAGCGGCCAGGGCAAGTACGACGCCGAGCGCTAACGCGATGAACAGATAGCGGCTGACGCCATACAAAAACACCACCGGGAAAAATACGATTGCCGTAGTGAACGTGGCCGCCAACACTGCAAGCTGAACTTCCTGGCCTCCGCGTTCTGCAGCTGTTACTGCGTCTTCGCCCTCCTCGATGTGGCGAAAAATGTTCTCCAGCACCACGACGGAGTTGTCGATTAGACGTGAAAGCACGAGCGCAAGTCCGCCAAGCACCATGGTGTTGATGGTGCTGCCGGTGGCATTCAGGAGGAGGAATGCCGCGAGGCACGAGATCGGAATCGAGAGCAGGACTGAAATCGTGCCGCGCACGGACCCAAGAAACACCAGAATCATGAGGGCGGTGAGTACCAGGCCGATGCCACCTTCGCGCAACACGTTCGCCACAGCTGTCTTCACATATTGCGACTGATCGAAGACAACGCTCGCAACCAGACTTTTGGGCACATCGAGCAGGTGCTGGACGCGATCGCGCACGCCGTCCACGATCTGAATAGTGTTGCTGTTGCCGCCCTGTTTCAGAATCGGCAGATAGACGGATTTCTGTCCGTCCACGCGAACGATGTTGTACTGGATGGCGGAGGAGTCTTCGGCATGGCCGATGTCACCGAAGCGCAGCACGTTATTGCCGATGGCCTTGAGAGGGACATCATTCATTTCAGCGACATTCGGCAGTTGGCTGTTGCTGTAAATGTTGTAGTCTCGTGGGCCGATACGAACGTCGCCCGCTGGAAGAATCTTGTTCGCATCGTTTACCGTGCGCACCACGTCCATCGGACTGAGTTGCGCCGCCTCCAGCTTCACAGGGTCGATGTAAAACTGGATCTGCCGGTACTTCCCACCGAATGGCTGCGGAACGGACGCTCCCGGGACGTTCGCAATCTGGTTGCGGACCGTGAACTGCCCTTCGTCGTGCAACTGCGTTTCGTTCAGGCCTTGTCCCTTCAGCGTGACCAGACACACGGGCAGACTGGATGCATCGAACTTCAAGACCACCGGTGGCAATGTTCCCTGAGGTAGTCGTCGTAAATCGGCCATGGCAAGATTTGCAATTTCGCTGACCGCCGCGTCCGGATCAGTTCCTGGCTGGAAGTAGACCTTGATGAGGCTCACGCCCGTTAGCGAGCGTGATTCAATGTGATCGATGTTGCTTCCGAGAGTAAAGAAACGCTCGAACGTATCGGTGATATCGGCTTCGATCTGCTGCGGAGGCATGCCGCTGTAAAACGTGGCGACGACGACGACGGGAATCTGTATCGGCGGAAATAGGTCAACTGGCATGCGCGCGACAGTCGTCACGCCGACAACGACGATCGCCAAACACAACATAAGGATGAAAAACGGATATTTGATTGCAAAACTAGACATAACTATTCGCCTGAGCGGCTACTCCGCCTTTCCGGTGCCATCAGAGGCGGTGAACACTGCTTCTTTCGGTTTGACCCGTTCGCCTGGTTGATAGCTCCCCAGGTTGCCGACGATAACCTTCTCGCCTTCTTTCAATCCTCCCAGGATCTCAACGCTGTTTGAGCTTTCGACGCCGAGTTGCACCTGGCGGATCTCGACCCGGTTCTGATCGTCCACTACCAGTACACTGGCGCCATTGTCGCTGCGCTTGATAGCTTCGATTGGAACCGTCAGCGCATTCGGAACGCTGTTGGCGTTCAGGCGTACTTGCGCATACATGCCAGGTTGCAACTGGTAGTGAGGATTCGGGACGTCAATCTCGACCTGCATCGTTCGCGTGGAGGGATCGAGAGAATCGGTAAAGCGAGTTACTTTGCCGGTGAAATGTTCGCCGGTTGCCTGTACGCGCACGTCTGCTGTGTCGCCGATTCGAACTTTCGATGTCAGCGATTCCGGTACCGGAATGCGCAAGCGCAATATGTCGATTTGCGCCAGAGTGACCACGGGAAGACCGCTGTTGGTCGACGTTCCCGCCTGCACGAGAGAGCCGGTATCCGAAAAACGCCAGGTGACGACCCCGTCATAAGGCGCTGTGATTTTGGCGTAGTCGCTCAGCGCAGAGTAGTGCTGCTGGTTCGCCTGTGCTACCGCAAGCTGCTGCTTCGCCGCTGCCAGCGCCGACTTTGCGGCGTCGACCTGCGCCTGCGAAGCGCGATCCTTGGCGGTAGCATCGTCGAGTTCCTGTTGGGCAATCAAGCCGGGACGCGCCTTTGCCGTGTTGATTAGACGGTCGGCATTCGAGTGCAGTGCTACATTGTCGGCTTCTGCGCGGGATACGTCGCTGTGCGCCCGCTGAATCTCTTCTTCGGCGTGGTGAACGGACGCCTGCGCCTCGTCGACCTCCGCCACAAGTTCAGGAATCTCCAATACAGCTAAGACCTGTCCCTTGTGAACATGATCGCCAATATCGACATTGATGGTGCGAATGTACCCCGCAACCTTGGCATGCAGGTCAACGTTCTGGTAGGGGCTGAACTGGCCTGCGATGTCGAGGGAATTTGCAATCGCCTCGTGCTTCGCGGGAGCAACTGCGACGTAGGGCACGTGTTCGAGGTCGGGGTGGGTTAACCCTGCCCCGGCGGATGAGCCTGGATGTGCGTGCCACACAGCCGCTACTGCGAAAAGCAGGCACAACATCAGGGCTGCTGCGATCATAAGTTTGCGGGAACGGTGAATTTGCATAAGATCCTCGAACACAGGAGACCTGTCCCGACCTTGAACTTCCATGAACGCCTCGTTTCAGTTGCAGAGTATTGCGCCGATAATCGGATCCCGTAAAAATGAGTTCATCAGACAGAACGGGGCCGAAAGATGGTGCGATTAAAAAATGAAAAATGGCCGGAGAAGTACTACTGCTGAACGGGCGGGGGACGTAAAAATCGATGCAGGTAGCGCAACCGGAGATCGCTGTGCGCAGGACTCAGGCACACACTACGCTCCAAATGTTCGCGCTGTATGAAGAGAATGAATAAATATAGAGCGGCTATCCAGAACAGGAGGCCGACGTCAGATTGAACCGACTGAGTCTCGATTTTCTGGCCGCTAAGCCATAGCTTCGAAGAGGTAGACGGAGTCACGTTCACTCCGGAGCCGCTGTACATGGAGGTTTTAGCGTGCAAGGCAAAAAAGAAGACGAGCGCGCAAACCAGCACTGCCAGCGTGCGCCAAAGAGTCTTTTTTTGCATGATTCCGAAGCCCATGTTGCGGGAAGCCCTTGCTTAAGACTACTACATTACAAGGAGAGAACACCAAATTTGGGAATAAGTTGTACGAATAGGTTGGTGACCTTCGGTCACCTGGCTGATTACGACTGGTTTTAGAACCTGGTCTGCGTTCTGCCCGGTCCTGAGGGATGAGGACAAAGCGGACACGATCGTAATAGGCTCCGTCGTGGCGCGACGCGGCGATGTTGCCCATACTGCCTGAATAGATGAACTCTGCGTGTGTTTCAAATGTTTTCCGTCCTGGAGATATCGGGCCCGAACGTTTCTCACAAAAAACAGATGCTCCAAGCCTTCGTTGGGACTGTCAGGCAAAAGCAGGACAGATTCCAGTATCCAATATTCAGTGACATAAAAGGTGCCCTCCGGCCAGCTTCCGAGTCCGGAGGAGAGGAGACTTATGCTGAGAACAGCAACCAAAATCGTTCTTGTACTTGCATTGGGTGCAACTCCGGTGCTGATCGCGCCGCGGCCTGCACAGGCGCAAACAAGTGCCGAGCAGCGGGCATACCAGGCCGGATTTCAGAACGGTGTCAACGACCGCAATCAAAATAAGCCGTTGAATCTGAAGACCGACAACTGGCATGGCGAGAACCTGAACATCTACCAACGCGGATATGAAGACGGTTACCGTCACCGAAGGAATGGACAATACGGCTACAACAATGGAAACGGCTATGGTCACGACGGCGATCATGATCGCGATGACCAGGCGCGAGCCGGATGGAATGGAAATGGCGGGTATGTCGGTGCTCCGTCGGGTTACACAACCGACGCCGAACGACGCGCTTATCAGGCAGGATTCCAGAACGGTCAGAACGACCGCCGACAGAACAAATCCTTGAACTTGAAGACCGACAACTGGAAGGGGCAGAACCTCACCGCGTATCAGCGCGGATATGAAGACGGATATCGTCGGTAGTAACTGCTTGCGCCCGATCTGGTGGAATGGCTGCCGTCGACATCCTGGGAATCAAGGATGTTTATGGCAGCCACTCTTAACCGCACGGACCTCGAGTGCCCCCAAAGAGCCGATATGCGATGCGGGGTCAGCTAACTAGAAATCTCAATGCTTCGTCGCGCGTCGCGAAGATCGGAAGCTCGCGTCCGGAAAATGTCTTGATCGATTCGTAAAGCGCCGGTGGCAAATTCGCCGTAAGAACCCACGCCGATCGCTTCAGGTGAGGGCGATCGAAGACCGCTGCCACCTTCAGCCGTTCCACCACGTCGCGATTGAATTCAGCATTGCTGAAATCGCCTAAAAGCAGCACCGACTCGCGCGGATACTTGCGCACATGATTCGGTACCTCGTCGATGAGAGCAAACATCTCCGCAGCAGCACACCCGCTGCAATCGACCAACAGGATTTCCTTGTGCTCGTGGGTGATAAGGCGGATGCGATCCACGTACTGCCTCCACCGGTTGTAGGGCTTGAGTGCAAGCCAATTCAGGATCGGCGCAGTGTACAGCAGGAGGAGAGGATTTCCAAGCCAGTCTTCTGTTTATGATTCAGTCCTGAACGCGTGTGGCTCGCCCGGATCCTGTGACGTCAGGATGACGAAAACTTCACGACCACCGGTCTTGAGTCTCGATTCGGCTGTCGCTACAGTTGATCCATTACTCAATTTTGAGGTGGAGCAATTCGATGTTCTGCCAGTTTGAAGTTCGCGTGAAGTTTTTACTGTCGTTTGCGGCTGCCTTGATCCTATTCCTCGGGGGGACTGTATTTGCTCAGGAACCTGGATGGACGAAGCATGTATCTGAATCTGAGAAAGCGCGTCCGAATCCGGTGGCGTCCGATCCCGCTGCAGTGAGCGCCGGGCAGAAGCTCTACGCAGATAAATGCGCGCACTGCCACGGAGCCAATGGAGAGGGCAAAGGACATTCTCCCTCGCTACAAACGGAAGCGGTTCATGCACTCACGCCAGGCGAGTTGGAATGGGTGATTACACACGGCTTCAGCCTTCACCGTATGCCGTCGTTCGAATCGTTGTCCCAAGACCAGCGCTGGCAGATCGTGACGTATGTGCAATCGTTACCGAAAGCCGGGAAGTAGCTGGCAGTCCATTAGTCCTGTGGTGCTGGCGGCTGCAGCTTCATTATCTGGATCGGCTTCTCATCGACGACCTTGTAATCGCTCGGCACAGTGAATAGCGACGGGTCGGGCTCGGAGTTGTTGACGTTGGTGAGTTGCGTTTTCAATTCTCCCGCCCAGGGATCGGTGTGCTTTGTCATTACTGTGGCTTTCAGTTCTGGCGAAGACCACGTTTCGGACTGGACCAGAATTGGCTGCTCGTTTCCCATACTGCCCGCTGGAATCGTCGTTGTAGCACGTGTACCGGTGGCATGAATCCCATTAATAGTCTGGTCACCCAAGTTCTCTACGTTAGGCGGATTTGACTCCGGTCCTGCGGTTTTCGTCGCCATCGCGCTCGAGTAGAACATGACGTTAGCGGGGCCGCCGCCGCTCGTAACGGCAGCATCGTTTCTAACTACAACTGCCACATGTCCGGAAGTCTGGGCGGCCGTGTCAGGCGATAAAGCGAAAGGCTGAATAGGCATTTTGCGCGCGATTTTCATGTTGCTGTCGAGCATGTAGCGGACACCAGCTACGGGATCAACGATGGTCACGATCTTCGGAAGATCCTTTTGCGCAGCCGCGCCAAGCAAGTTGATTTCGGCTTCACGACGGATTCGTCCCTGGCTGTCCCGGCAGACCATCGATGTATCGGTCGTATGAATGCGATTGCCATCGGCGAAAACCTGCGTGTGTTCGCTGGTGATGGTGCCGCAGAACGGATTGCCTTTTACCGGAGAGGCATCCATGTTGTCGTTCACGCGAAGTCCCATGGTAGAGACTTTCATTTGCGTCTGCATTCCCGGCGAAGCGGAGACAGCTTCAACCGGTCCGGCAGGTAGCGGAGGTAATTGAGCGGACGCTGCGCCGGCCAGCAGCAAGAGTAAAAGGGCCGTCGCTGAAAACGCGCGTAAGGCAATCGAACTACTGTTGTGATTCATGAGGATGACCTCCGATATTTTTAGTTCACGAAACGAATTGCGCGAGCGACACCATCCGCGCCTACCAGTACATCCGCCGCGACAATATTGCTCCTGCCTGAAGGTGATGCCATGCCCAGCGAAGAAGCAGGAAGGTTCATGCGAATCACTTCCAGCGCTCCGGAACAGCTGAGCTGGTCGCAATACATTAAGTTGCGAAAGTCGGGGGGCAGTCCCATATAGGCAGCTTCCGTAGACGAGTTCTCTTCTACTGCTGCGGGAGCCCTGTGGTGCCTGCGAGATGTGGGCGTCTTCTTTGTTACCGCCGGCTTCGTTAGATCCGGCTTTGGCGCTTCACTGTGGGTCAGCGTCTGAACTTGTGTGCTTGAGATGAGGGGTTGTTGGATTTTTGCGGTCGTACGTGGCAAAGGTGCTCTCCGGGTCCCAAACAGAATGATTGCACCGGCTATCAATAAAGCTGCAATAGCCGCTCTCCAAAGCAAAGGCGAGATTGGCCGCACAGGCTTGTTTATCGGAATGACCTCTGACAGATGCTGCAACCGCACCCGATATGCTTTCACGACGCTTTCTTCGAGAGTGGCGGGCATAGGCGGCACGGAGTTACGAAGAAGTTGCAGCGGCCCCGCCAGCCGCTCATTGATTTCGATCCACTGACGGCAGGCGGAACAACTTTCCAGGTGCGAGCGAATGTCGGTGCCCGGTTTGCCATCAGATCGAGCCGAACCGTTTTTCATGGAATCTTGTAATTCGTTGCAAGTCATATCAGGCACCCTTCGGTACCGGTGTTGCGGAAAATAGGCGGAGTTTCCCCCAACAACTTGAGCTTTTCGGCGAGGACCTTATGGCCGCGATTAAGTCGCGATCGCACAGTTCCTATAGCGCATCCCAGGGTTGCGGCGGCATCTGCGTAGGACATCTCTAAGAGATCGCAGAGAACAACCACCTGCCGATAGTGTTCGGGCAATGAGGCGACTGCTGATCGAATATGCCCGATCAACTGATCTCGAACAATCTGGTCGGACCACTCCGATGCCGGTCCAGGTCCAATGAGTCGGGCCAGTGCTTCGGCATCATCCGGAAGCGGCTCAAATGGCCGCTCCCGGCGGTCTATCCTGCGCACCAGGTTGCGTGCGATCCCGAAAACAAAAGCGCCCAGATCACCCTGCTTTGGATCGAATCGAGCCCGATTCTGGAGCAAGATGAGGAAGACCTCCTGGGTTACCTCTTCGGCTCCACATTTCGAACCAGTCATGTGATAGGCGTAGCGAAAGATTCCCGTCTTCAGTCTTCCATATAGCGCAAGAAATGCTTGCTCGTCCCCAGAAACGGCCAGCCTGAACAACTCGACATCCGATTTGCGTTCGGCCGATTGCATACGCTCTGGCGGCATCTCCGTATTGACGGTTAACGCTTTCATTAGGTATTCGCGCCAGAACGTAAAAGGTTCCAAAACTTTCACGCGGCGGTTTCGCTCAGTATGGCAAACTCAGGGTATGAAGATTACTCCTCGGGCAGAAGATTTTTCCGCGTGGTACCAGGATGTGGTGTTGCAGGGCGACATGGCCGAGCCCGCCGAAGTAGTGAAGGGCTGCATGGTCATTAAGCCGAACGGGTATGCGGTTTGGGAGCTGCTGCAGGGTGAGTTAGATCGCCGTTTCAAAGCCACCGGGCATAAGAATGCCTACTTCCCGCTGTTTATCCCCGAGAGTTTTCTGCGCCGCGAAGCCGAACACGTAGAAGGATTTTCGCCGGAGTTGGCGGTGGTGACCATTGCGGGCGGCAAGAAACTGGAAGAGCCGTATGTCGTGCGGCCTACGTCGGAAACCATCATCGGACATTTCTTCTCGAAATGGATCAAGAGCTATCGCGATCTGCCCCTGCTGCTGAATCAGTGGGCAAATGTCGTGCGGTGGGAGTTACGCACGCGCATGTTCCTGCGGACGACAGAGTTCCTTTGGCAGGAAGGGCACACAGCACATGCGTCACAGCAAGAAGCGCACGACGAAGCTGTGAAGATCCTTCATCTCTACGCCGATGTCGCCGAGCAAGTGATGGCCATGCCCGTGATTCGCGGAGTGAAATCAAGGGCGGAGAAATTCGCCGGCGCTGACCGGTCATTCGCGATCGAGGCCATGATGCAGAACGGCTTGGCGCTGCAGGCTGGCACCAGTCACGAACTGGGGCAAAACTTCGGGAAGGCGTTCAATGTCCAGTTCCAGAGCAAAGAGGGCAAGCTCGAATACGTATGGCAGACGAGTTGGGGCGTGAGCACGCGATTGATCGGCGGTCTGATCATGACTCACTCGGATGATAAAGGTTTGGTCCTGCCTCCGAAACTGGCGCCGACGAAAGTAGTGATCGTGCCCATCTTCCGCAAAGAAGGAGAGAAGGCGACGGTGCTCGAGGAGGCCGGCAAGATTGCCGAGTCACTCAGGGCTGCCGGGATTTCGGTGGAAATGGATGCGCGCGAGGAGCAGAGTCCAGGAGCGAAATTCTTCTACTGGGAGCAACTGGGCGTGCCGGTGACGATCGAAATTGGTCCGCGAGATGTGGCGACAGGGACAGTGGTGGTTAAACGGCGCGACCTCGGAACGAAAGAGCCGCAGAAACGGGGGGACCTGGTCGCGTATGTTCAAGGTTTGCTGCAACGCATGCAAGCGGAATTGCTTGAGACTGCGCGCAAGCGCATGAAAGAAAACACGCTAGTTGCCAACAGCCTTGACGAACTCGCGCAGATCCTTGGCGACGCTACTGCCGAAAAAGGTGGCGGCAAGTTCGTGATGGCCCATATAAAGGATGACCCGGCATGCGATGCCCGAATCAAGGAATTCAAAGCCAGTGTGCGCTGTATTCCTTTAGTCGATGAGTATGACGGTCAGGGGAAGTGCATCGTGACGGGCGAGACGGTGGCGCACCGGTCAGTGATTGCGAAGGCTTACTGATTTGGTGGATTGCGCGCGCAGTCGGATCACTCGGGTGCCGCAGACCGCGAGAAGACTTACGCCACTGCCGGTCTCTTGAATGCAGCCACCACCTCAGGCTGAAGCATGTACCAGATAATCACGCCATTGATGGCGAGGCGTACTAATCGAAAGATCACTCCGACCGGATGGAAGAACGCCAAAGCGAACATCCCCAGGATACCCAGAGCTAAGAAGATGCCGTTGAAGATGATGGTCAAGATGCGAGCCCACTCCTGCAGCGTCCACAAGCCCCAGGCGATGATGGCTGTCACGAGCGCCATGAGCAGGAAGAATGCTCCGCCTATTACTCCGGCAAATGCCGCTATGGGGCCGAACTGATGGCCGACCATGGCGGCAATGAACGATGATCCCAGGAGCAGCGCCAGCCCCGGTATCAACAAAAACGCGGCGAAGATCCAGTAAAGGATCGCGAGAATCACAACACCGGTTGGCTTTTGCATATGCCGCTCCGCTTGTTTGGCTTGCGAAAGGTGTACCGCAAAAGCGTGATGTCGGCAAGAGACAAATCGTTGACATCGCCTGAGTGTGCAGCCGCTTAGCTGCACCGTATAATCAATGATTACTTCGAATGTCAGCCAAACTAGACCAGATCGTGGCCGCGACCCGGCGTGTTGTGGCTTCCGCCAAGGCCAGTGCCGACTTTGCGCAACTGGAGCGTTACGCCCGCGAACATACTCCTCGCGAGTTTGCGCATTCGTTGCGCCAGGCTGCCAGGAATGGTGGCGTGGCCGTGATTGCCGAGTTGAAGAAGGCTTCGCCGTCGCGGGGGGTGATCCGCGCGAGCTTCCATCCCCAGGCCCTGGCAACTGAGTTGGAGCAAAATGGCGCCACTGCGCTTTCTGTCCTGACGAACGAGGAGTTCTTTCACGGATCGCTCGATTACCTGCGTGAAGCATCGGCCGCAGTACATATTCCGTGCCTGCGGAAAGACTTCATCATCGACGAATTCCAGCTGCTCGAAGCTCGAGCCAATAGCGCCGATGCAGTGCTGCTGATCGTGGCTGCGTTGAGTGATGCCGAATTGCGGGATCTGCACACAAAAGCCAAGACGTATGGGCTGGACGTGCTCTGCGAAGTGCATGATGCACAGGAGTTGAAGCGGGCGGAAGACCTCGGATTCCAAGTGATTGGCGTGAACAACCGCAATCTGCGCACGTTTGAGGTTGACCTGAACACGTCGCTGGAACTCAGCTCCAAGTTTCCACCGAATGTGACCCGGGTAGCGGAGAGTGGAATTCATACGGGCATGGATCTGCACATTCTGCGCGAAGCCGGATATCACGCATTTCTGATTGGCGAATCGTTAATGAAGCGCGACCATCCGGGTGAAGAACTGGCGCGATTGCTGGCGGAAGTGCAGCGAGCGTCGGTGGGGCATGCATGACTTGGGTGAAGATTTGCGGCACCACTAGTCTTGAAGACGCTCTGACTGCCGTAGAAGCTGGTGCCGATGCCGTGGGATTCGTTTTTGCCACCAGTCCGCGGAGAGTGACGGCCGAACAGGTTCGCGCAATCGTGGCAGAACTTCCAGCTTCAGTCGAAAAGGTTGGAGTGTTCGTAAACGAAAGCGCCGAGCGTATTCGTGAGATCGTGAAGGACACAGGTCTGACGAGCGTCCAACTGCACGGTGAAGAGAGCGATCGGCTGCTGGCCGAAGTAAATGCGATGCAAACGGTTGACGGCTGCAAACCGAAGCTCTATCGCGCTATGCATTTGCCGGAACACTTCGCGGTTGAGTTGAATCAGGGATTCAGCTGGCCGGAGGATGCTGCCAAGCCGGACGCGATCCTGCTCGATGCAGGTCACGGCCAGGTACGCGGGGGGAGTGGAAAGAAATTCGACTGGCAGGTCGCTGTGCCGCTGGTCGAAGCCATCGAGACGCAGATTCCGGTGATCGTCGCCGGAGGGCTTGATCCGGAAAATGTTGCCGAGGCGATTCGAATCTTCCAGCCGTATGGCGTCGATGTGGTTTCGGGAGTCGAAGCAAGTCCGGGGAAAAAAGATCCTGAGAAAGTCCGCGAGTTTGTTCGCGCAGCGCGGCGCGCGAGTGTGATGGTCTAGCTATGGCAATCTTACAAAGGCGAGCACCGAGTTCGGTTGCAGCGGGGCGGTTTGGTCCGTATGGCGGACGCTACGTTCCAGAAACACTGATGGCGGCGCTACAGGAATTGGAGTCGGCGTACGAGAAGGCGAAAACGGATCCAGATTTTCAAAGTGAGCTCGACGATCTGTTGAAGAATTTCGCCGGACGTCCCACACCGTTGTTCTTCGCCAAGCGATTAACCGAGCATCTGGGTGGAGCGCGCATTTACCTGAAGCGCGAAGACCTGCTGCACACGGGCGCGCACAAGATCAATAACTGCCTGGGACAGGGGCTGTTAACGCGGCGCATGGGGAAGCAGCGGGTGATTGCCGAGACGGGCGCGGGTCAGCACGGAGTGGCAACGGCGACGGTCTGCGCGCTGATGGGATTCGAGTGCGTGGTCTACATGGGTTCGGAAGACATGCGCCGGCAGGAGCTGAACGTCTTCCGTATGCGGTTGCTTGGGGCTGAGGTGCGCGGCGTCGATGCCGGACAATGTACGCTGAAAGACGCGATCAATGAAGCCATGCGCGATTGGGTGACGAATGTGCGGACCACCCATTATCTGCTGGGCAGTGTGCTCGGACCGCATCCGTATCCGACGATGGTACGCGATTTTCACCGCGTCATCAGTCGCGAAGCTCGCGAGCAAATCATGAAGGCCGAAGCGCCGCTCTCCCGACGCGGTAATCGCATGCGTCGGCGGCGGTTCCAACGCCATTGGAGCGTTTTACGAATTCATCCAGGACAAGAAGACGCAACTGATCGGCGTGGAAGCCGGCGGTTACGGCGACAAGCTCGGTGAGCATGCTGCGCGTTTTCACGGCGGATCGCCCGGTGTGTTGCAAGGGACATTCTCATACGTGCTGCAGGACGAAGCGGGGCAGATCGCGAACACGCATTCGGTTTCTGCAGGATTGGATTATCCGGGCGTCGGTCCAGAGCACGGCTGGTTAAAAGATACAGGTCGCGCGATCTACACGTCGGCCACTGACGACGAGGCGCTGGCGGCCTGCCAGACGCTGTCGCGGCTGGAAGGAATTATTCCCGCGCTGGAGTCGTCGCACGCGGTTGCAGAGTGCATCAAGCGCGCGCCGAAGATGCAGAAGTCGGAAGTCGTGATCGTCAATATCTCGGGCCGAGGCGACAAGGACGTCGGCATTCTGCGTGAGAACCTGAAGGGAATTTCTGGCTAAGCGATGCCGATAATTTTCCAACATAAGCCGGGCCTTGTCGCTTATATCACGTGTGGTGATCCCGATCTGGAGACCTCGCGCGAGGTGGCTTTGGCCGCGATTGCCGCGGGTGCGGATGTGCTCGAACTCGGCGTGCCCTTCAGCGATCCCGTGGCCGATGGGCCGGTGATCCAGGCCGCGAGCGATCGCGCGCTGAAGAACGGCGTGAAACTCGAGGACGTGCTGAGGCTTGCGGCGGATATTCGCAAGCAAGCTCCGAATGCCGGGCTGATCGTGTTCTCGTATTTCAATCCAATTCTGCGCTACGGGTTGGAGCGATTCTGCGCAGACGCGGCGCAAGCCGGAGTGGATGGTGCACTCGTTACGGATCTGCCAGTCGAAGAAGCCGATGAATACATTCAGCTGATGCGCAACCGAGACCTGGCAACGATTTTTCTCGCGGCTCCGACGAGCACCGATGAGAGATTAAAGTCGGTATGCGATGCTTCCACCGGGTTCGTTTATGCTGTTTCGCGAACGGGCGTCACCGGAGTGCGGCAACAACTCGCGACGGATGCGGGTGCGCTGGTCGGGCGCCTGCGGCAGTTCACGCAGTTGCCAATCGCGGTCGGCTTCGGAGTGTCTAATCCGCAGCAGTTCGCGGAGGTTGGAACCTTCGCCGATGCCGCCGTCGTCGGCACGGCGATTGTGCAATTGATCGAGCGTTCTGGACGGGGCAGTAAAGCGGCTAATGCCGTGGCAGAATTCGTCGGTGGATTGCGCGCCGGCACTTCGGCAGCAGTGAAAGCCTGATCGGCGGAAAATAGAGCGGCTCATGGATATCAGCGACTGGCGTAAAAAAATCGACGATCTCGACTCCATGCTGGTCGATTTACTGAATCAGCGCGCGAATGCAGCTCAGGCGATCGGCCGGTTGAAGCGCCAGTCGGGCATGCCGATCTACGAGCCGAAACGCGAGCAGGAGATCTTCGAGAACGTAAGCCGGATGAGCCGCGGTCCGCTGAAAGGCCGCCACCTGGTGCAGATCTACGAGCGCGTGATTGACGTCATGCGCAATCTGCAAAAGGAAGAGATGGGCGTGCCTGAACACAAGGCTGGCGATGATGGCAAGACGGAGTTTGATGCCGAAGTCAACGACTAGTCGTCAGTAGCTAGTAGCCAGTAGTCAGTTTCTAGCTACTCAAGTGCCTACGCGAGTCTGACTACTGATTACTGATTGCTGAGACTAATAATGATTATTGCAATGCAACCTGAGGCGTCGGAGAAGCAGATCCAGTCGGTGATTGATCACCTGGTGGCGATTGGCTTCGACGTTCATCGTAGTACTGGAGTTACGCAAACTGTGCTTGGCGCGGTGGGTGCGCGTGTCGACTTCGACCTGCGCGAATTGGAATTGCTCGACGGCGTACAACTGGTCCATCGCATCAGCGCGCCCTACAAGTTGGCAGCGCGCAATTTTCGCCCGGAGGGAACTGTCGTCAAGCTTCCGAACGGCGTCACCGTTGGGGGCGAACAGGTCGTAGTCATGGCGGGGCCGTGCTCGGTCGAATCGCGCGAGCAGTTGTTCACTACCGCGGAGATCGTTTCCAAAGCTGGAGCCAAGGTTTTGCGCGGAGGCGCGTTCAAGCCCCGGTCTTCGCCGTATTCGTTCCAAGGCATGGGCGAAGACGGGCTGAAATTGCTGCGCGAAGCGGGCGACAAGTATGGACTGCTGGTGATCAGCGAAGTGATGGAGATCTCCCAGATCGAGCTGATGATGCCGTATGTCGATATCCTGCAGATTGGCGCGCGCAACATGCAAAACTTCAACCTGCTGCGCGAACTCGGCAAGATTCGAAAACCTGTGCTGCTGAAGCGCGGCATCGCGGCGACGATCGAAGAGATGCTGCTCTCGGCGGAGTACGTGATGTCCGGTGGCAATTACGACGTAATCCTTTGCGAGCGCGGGATTCGAACCTTCGAGACCTACACGCGCAACACCATGGATATTTCCGCGATTCCGGTTTCGAAGAAGCTTTCGCATTTGCCCATCACGGCCGATCCCTCGCACGGAACCGGACGTCGCGATAAAGTGGCGCCAATGGCACGAGCTTCTGTGGCCGCGGGAGCCGACGCGCTGTTGATCGAAGTGCATCATGATCCGGAGAAGGCGCTGTCGGACGGAGCACAGTCGCTCTTTCCTGCGCAGTTTGAAAAATTGATGCAGGAGTTGAGGATCATTGCGTCGGCAGTTGGGCGCACCATCGCGTAAACACCGTTTGTCGTTTCGCGTTTCACGTTCGCGAAATGCAAGTACCGATTCAGACGAGGTCGATGAGTAGAGAACTGTCTTTCGTGAAACGTGAAACTGGAAACGTGAAACGTTTTTTATGAAGCAGATCACCATAATCGGAACCGGCCTGATCGGCGGATCACTCGCACTGGCCCTAAAGAAGCACGCGCCAGAAGTGCGCATCATCGGGTGCGACCGCGAGCCGGTGCTGAAACAGGCGCTTAAGTTGGGCGCCATCGATGACGGATCCCCCAGTCCCGAACAGGCGGTACGCGACAGCGATATGATTGTGCTCGCTACTCCAGTGGGCAGCATCATCGATCTGATCGAGCGCGTGGGTCCGCTCGCACCGACGCATGCGCTGATCACGGATGTTGGATCGACCAAGGTTGAGATCATGGCGCGCGCCAAAGACGTCTTCGGTGGCGACGTGGCCCAGCGTTTTCTGCCCGGACATCCGATGGCGGGGAAAGAGAATAGCGGTATCGAGCATGCGGACGCCGAACTGTTCGCCGGTGCAGTCTGGCTGGTAACTCCCTATCCGGGTGAAGATCTCAGCACCGGAGCGACCGGCGAGTATTTACAGTTGCTTGGTCAGATCGGCGCAAGAGTACTGCCGGTTGATTCCGTGCAGCATGATCGCATTTGCGGATGGGTGAGCCATCTGCCGCAGATGCTTTCGACAGCGCTCGCCTCAACACTCGTGGAAGAGCTTGCCGACGACTCGGATGCCGATGCCATCGGCGGTCGCGCTTTGCGCGAGATGACGCGAATTGCGCAGAGTCCGTACTCGATGTGGCGGGATGTAGCGCTGACGAACACGAAGAACATTCAGGCTGCCCTATTACGGCTGGAACAGAAGCTGGCGCACATCCGTGAAAACCTGCGCACGCGCGAACTAGAAGAAGAGTTTGAGCGCGCGAATAGCTTCCGGAAGAACAGCTGAAGGTCTTTGTGTCTCGGCTAGCGATATAATCGGAGCGCTTTTTGTTATGGCATCTTCTGCCATCTCGAAGTTGATTGCTGCGTTCACGCTGGCAGTTTCTTTTCTCACCGCATCATCGCAATGCAACATCGATAAGCAGGCGACGAACACGTCTCCAGACTCCGCGCGTCCCTCTCCTGGCCCGAACTACTCGGCGTGGCTTGATGAGGACGTTCGGTGGATTGCGACCGATGGTAATCGGGCGAAGTTCTACCTCCTGAAAAGCAACGACGAGCGAGATCGGTTTATCGAGCAATTCTGGTCGTTTCGTGATCCAACTCCAAACACGTTCGTGAACGAGTACAGGCAGGAACACTACAGGCGGTTGCGCTATGCCAACGAGCATTTCTTGACAGTAGATACACCGGGGTGGGAAACGGATCGTGGTCGGATGTACATCGTTCATGGCGAGCCCGACGAAGTAACTTCGCAACACAAAGACGGCGAACAGAAGGAAGTGTGGCGGTATCGATATTTGGAAGGGATTGGGCAAGAGGTCGACATTGAATTCGTTGATCGCTGTCGATGCGGTAAGTTCGAGCAGGTGACGGACGTAGAACAGCTCAGGAAGTCAGAACTGGAGATGGCTAGCTTTATCGATTCCCTCATGCCATCCAGCACGGTTCCGGTGCCTCAATTTCGCGATCTGTATGAGATTGTTGCTCACAAGATCTGCATGAGTATGGTTCCGTTGAGTGTTACGACGAAGTTGGAGAAGCTTACGGATTACACCACACTGGTGCCAATCACCGTAAATGTGGCCGATAAAGATGTCACGTGGAGGGAGATGCCAGATGGAACGCGTCAGAAAACGTTGAATATCTACGCCAGAGTTACCCCGCAGAGCGGCCACGCGGAGGAGTTATTTGAGGGCATTGTTGCGCACCGAACTGGGCAAGCCGGAGAGGAATTCACGTTTCTCTACACTGCGCCTTTGCGAAGTGGCGCCTATCGAATCGACGTGGTAGTCAAAGACGTGGCAGACGATCGCAAAGGCACCTGGACCGGAACGATCGATGTTCCTTAAGCCTGGCGAGCTAATCCTTACGAAATCGTCTCCAGCCTTATCAGTCCCACCCCACCCTCCACGTTCAAATGTAGCGTCACCGGAGATTTTCCGTACTCGCTGTTGACGTAATTGTCGCCGTCTTTCGTAAGGCCATCTGCCTGTACCGAACCGAGTCCGCCTTTTGCTCTAACGACAACTCCGACGTTGCTGGGCAGACGAATCGTGGCGTTCCCCGCTCCGCCATGAAAAGTGGCGTCCACGTCTTGTTTCCAGTTTCCGGTAAAGTCCGCAATCAGCAGCCCCGCGCCCATGTTTACGTCGATGTGCGTCAGGTTCAGGCCTCCAAGCTGCAGGTTGTTTCGTCCGGCACCCATATTCACGCGCATTTCCATGGGGATGTCGTGAGCCAAGTGCAGATTCCACGTGTTGTGACTCGGACCAAACTGAATGTGTGGTTGATGTTCCTGCTGCGAGAGACGCAGTTCTCCTTCGGTGCCATTCACGCTGTACGTCACGTCGGGACGGGGCATTGGAGACTGGTATTCAAAATTAGCCTCCAGCAGTTTGTTTCCGTTGCTGTCGATGTTCAAATCCCCAGCCGGCATCTCCACAGTCACATTGACGGATTCGGCGGCTCCGCGATCGACACTCTGTGCCCAATCTGCGTGTTTGCTACTTCCTAGTCCACCTAGACTCAATGTGCCGAAGAAGAGCACCAGCAGCACGAGGAATGCGATCTCGCCGCCAGTGAACCAGCGTCCACCGCGAGCTCCCGGGTCCTGTCGGAAGCGGTAGTAATCCCAAAGCTTGCCGATTCCAATGAAAACGAGCAGCAGTGGCCAATACTCGGATACCAGTGGCCACGGGTCAAAACCCGGATGCAGGTTGCTGTAGAGAAACAGCGCGCCAATCACAATCAGAATCAGCGCGCCGACAATTGAATGCCGTCGATTGGTAGGCATACGAAGTACACCTCAATGGGCCAGAGCAGACGGAAAACAGCCTATAACCCGCCCCTCGTGATCGGAAGTACGGCGACAGCTAATCGTAAGTTCCACAAAAGCATGTTTTCGCGAAATGGGAACATTAATCTCATCCTTTTGAGCGAAATCGGCCATCTATTCACCCAACCTACAAGTTCGGGGAGTATCTTTGAGCTTTCTGCGGCAAGGACTCCCTGGTGAATCCAGTCACCTTGACTCATATCACCTGAGTACCAGGAGGAATCATGGCCACCATCACGATGAACCAGGCCCAGAGCACCGTGAGCGGCAATCCCTTATCCCCCGAAGAACTGCGAAAGATGAATGCCTACTGGCGAGCGGCAAATTATCTATCGGTAGGGCAGATTTATCTTTTGCAGAATCCATTGCTGCGCGAACCGTTGCAGTTGGAACATGTGAAGCCTCGCCTGCTAGGGCATTGGGGCACGACGCCGGGCTTGAATTTTATTTATCTGCATTTCAACCGGCTAATCAAGCGCGACGACCTGAATGTGATTTACATCATCGGCCCGGGGCACGGTGGACCAGGAATCGTGGCCAACACCTACCTGGAAGGCACTTACAGCGAGATTTATCCAAACATTTCGCAGAGCGTGGAAGGCATGCAGCGGCTGTTCAAGCAGTTCTCCTTCCCCGGTGGAATTCCCAGCCACGTTGCTCCGGAGACTCCAGGCTCGATTCATGAAGGCGGCGAACTTGGATACTCCCTGTCGCACGCACATGGCGCGGCGTTCGACAATCCCGACCTGCTGGTTTGCTGTGTTGTCGGGGATGGCGAAGCTGAAACCGGACCGCTCGCTACGAGTTGGCACGCAAACAAGTTTCTAAATCCCGCCCGTGATGGAGCGGTGCTGCCGATCCTGCACCTGAATGGATATAAGATCGCCAATCCCACGGTGATGGGACGCATGAGTGACGACGAGCTCACGCAGTTTTTTATCGGATGTGGATATAAACCTTATTTCGTCGAAGGTCATGAACCGGAAGAAATGCACCAGCTAATGGCCGCGACACTGGACAGAATCGTCGACGAGATCCACGACATACAGAGCCGCTATCGCCGCGGCGAAGCCAGCGGGATGCCGGTGTGGCCGATGATCGTGATGCGCACTCCCAAGGGCTGGACCGGGCCGAAGATGGTGGACGGCAAGCCCGTCGAGAATACGTGGCGCGCGCACCAGGTACCGCTCTCAGAATTGGCTTCGCGGCCCGATCATCTGCGGCAGCTCGAGGAATGGATGAAGAGCTATCGTCCCGAAGAACTGTTCACCGAAGAAGGGAAGCTGCTTCCGGAACTGGCGGAGCTTGCACCTAAAGGCAATCGACGGATGGGAGCGAATCCGCATGCGAATGGCGGGTTGTTGCTGAAAGATCTGGCGATGCCGGATTTCCGCGATTACCGGCTAGCGGTTCCGAAACCGGGAACCGAGTTTGCCGAGGCCACTCGCGTGCTTGGCTACTTCCTTCGCGATGTGATGAAGCAGAACGAGAAGAGCAAGAACTTCCGCGTGTTTGGTCCGGACGAGACGGCGTCCAACCGGCTCGACGCGATCTATCAAGTTACAGATAAAGAGTGGATGGAGCCGCTGCTTCCCGTCGACGAGCATCTTTCGCCGAACGGCCGCGTAGTAGAAATGCTGAGCGAGCATATGTGCCAGGGCTGGCTTGAGGGCTATCTGCTCACCGGACGGCATGGCTTCTTCTCGTGCTACGAGGCATTCATTCACATCGTGGATTCGATGTTCAATCAGCATGCGAAATGGTTGAAGGTGACGCACGATATTCCGTGGCGCCGGCCGATCGCGTCGTTGAACTACCTGCTGACTTCGCACGTATGGCGGCAGGACCACAACGGCTTCACGCACCAGGATCCTGGCTTCATCGATCACGTGGTGAATAAGAAAGCGGATGTGGTTCGCGTATATCTGCCACCGGATGCCAACACACTGCTCTCGGTCGCCGATCATTGCCTGCGCAGCCGCCATTACGTGAACGTAATTGTTGCCGGCAAGCAGCCGGCTCTGCAGTGGTTGGACATGGATTCAGCGATCAAGCATTGCACAACCGGAATCGGTATATGGGATTGGGCCAGCACCGACGAGAATGCCGAGCCAGAAGTGGTGATGGCGTGTGCCGGCGATGTTCCAACGCTCGAGACGCTGGCCGCCGTAGATCTGTTGCGCCAGCATTTTCCGGATCTGCGCATACGCGTGGTGAATATCGTTGACCTGATGACGATTCAGCCGTCGAGCGAGCATCCGCATGGATTGTCCGATCGAGATTTCGATTCGCTTTTCACCACGGACAAGCCAGTTATCTTCGCGTATCACGGATATCCGTGGCTGATTCATCGACTGACGTACCGGCGAACGAATCACGACAACATCCACGTTCGCGGCTATAAAGAAGAGGGCACGACGACCACCCCATTCGACATGACGGTGTTGAACGATCTGGATCGTTTCCATCTCGCTAGCGATGTGGTGGATCGCGTACCGCGCTTGCAGCGGATCGGTGCGCACTTCAAGCAACACCTACGCGACCGGCTAGTAGAGCATAAGAACTACATCGTGAAGTACGGCGACGATATGCCGGACATCAAGAACTGGAAGTGGCCCTATTAAGCGATGAAGATTCTCGTACTGAATTCCGGGTCAAGCAGCCAAAAGAGCTTTTTGTACGAACTCGGCGACACGCTTCCGCCGGAGGCTCCTGAACCGCTTTGGGCGGCGATGATCGAGTGGGATGGCGACTTGGCCGAAGTTAAAGTCGAGAAGCCGGGCGGAAACGTCGTGCGCGCGCGGGCAAAAATCTCCTCGCGCAAAGCGGCGATCCAATACCTGCTGAGCACACTGTGGTCGGGCAAGTCGCGGCTGGTGGAGAAACCCACGGCCATCGATGTTGTCGGCCATCGCGTGGTGCATGGAGGCCCGCACTACAAGCATCCCGTGCGCGTGGATGCAGAGGTGAAGACCGCGATCGCCGGAGTTTCTGTGTTCGCGCCGCTGCACAACCGCGCCGAACTCGAAGGTATGGAGATCGTGGAGCAGGTGCTCGGGCCAGTTCCACAAGTAGCGGTGTTTGACACTGGTTTCCATAGCCAGATGCCGCTGCACGCGACGGTTTATCCGGGACCGTACGAGTGGTTCGAGCAGGGAATCCGGCGCTACGGGTTCCATGGGATCAACCACGAGTACGTTGCTGGACGCGCTGCGCAAATGTTGGGCAAGCCGCTCGAGTCGCTTAGGCTGGTGAGCTGCCATCTCGGCAACGGCTGCTCGCTGGCCGCAATCCGCGACGGGCACAGCATCGACACGACCATGGGTTTCACGCCGCTCGAGGGCCTGATGATGGGTACGCGCTGCGGTTCGATCGATCCGGGTGTGCTCACCTACCTGATGCGTTCGACTCACGTAACTGGCGAACAACTGGACGATATTCTGAACAAGCGTTCAGGACTGCGCGGAATCTCCGGGACGTCATCCGACATGCGCGAGATCCAGGACGAAATGGCACGTGGCAACGAATTGGCACAACTGGCGTTTGACATGTTCGTGCACCGGCTGCGATCGGGAATTGGTTCGATGGCAGCCGTGCTCGGCGGCATGGATGCGCTGATTTTCACGGGCGGCATCGGCGAGCACTCCGTCGAAGTCCGCGAGAAAACCTGCGCAAACATGGAGTTTCTGGGAGTGCAGCTGGACGCGAGCAAGAACATTCATCCAAAGCTCGACGCGGATGTGGCCGCGGCTGGCTCTCGCGTTCGCGTGCCGGTGATTGCCGCGCAGGAAGACTGGGCGATCGCGAGGGAATGCTGGAAAGTGCTGAATCGCGCAGACTAGCTGGACTGGGTTTCCATCGTGCGCAGTTGCGGGCTGACCATCAGCGTTGGCTGCGTCACCCGCTGTACATCTTCGACGGTCAAGCCGGGGCCAATCTCTTCCAGCACTAAACCAGATTGCGTGACTCGCAGGTAAGCCATTTCTGTCACGATCGTATCGATGACGCGCACGCCGGTGAGCGGCAGCGTGCATTTGTGCAGGATCTTGGGTAGGCCTTCGCGCGTGGTGTGCTCCATGGCGACGATGACGCGCTTCGCGCCGGCGACCAGGTCCATCGCGCCGCCCATACCTTTCACCATCTTCCCGGGGATCATCCAGTTGGCGATGCTACCTTCTTCGTCGACTTCCATTGCTCCCAGCACCGTGAGATCGATGTGGCCACCGCGGATCATCGCGAACGATTCGGCGCTCGAGAAAAATGAGGTCCCCGGAATCTCGGAGACTGTTTCCTTGCCCGCATTGATCAGGTCGGGATCCTCTTCACCTTCGATCGGGTATGGTCCTACGCCAAGCATGCCGTTCTCGCTTTGCAGAATGACTTCGACACCTTTCGGCACGAAATTTGCGACCAATGTCGGCAATCCGATGCCAAGATTGACGTAGAATCCGTCGCGCAATTCCAACGCGATGCGGCGCGCGATGCGCTCGCGCTTTTCCATGTCCAACTGCTTGCCGACTTTGGAAGGGCTGCTCATCTGTGTCACCAGGCCGCCTCGGCCCGGCGAAACGCCGTCAGGCTGCGCTCCAGATCATCGTACGAGGTCATCGCATTGCCCGCGGATTCGGAGCGGTACTTATACGCGGTTGCAAGCAAATCTCCCCAATGGTCCTGGATTCCTCCCACTGCGTAGTCATAGGCCGGAGCCATCACCGCGAGTTCAGCCGCGAGATCGCCGAGCGTAAGATTGCCCTCTTCGTACATGCGTATGTACTTAAGCACGCTGGCGCGTACTTCTTCGATCGTGCTGTCGGGTGCTGGCATCAGGCTGTGGCCTTTCGAACGGTGCGACGCTCGATGCGTTTATCGCACGGCAATTCGAGGATGCGATGCACGTAAATGCCGGACGTATGAATCTCGTCGGGCTTTAGTTCACCGACTTCGACGAGGTGTTCGACTTCAGCGATGGTGACCTTCGCGGCTGTTGCCATCATTGGATTAAAGTTTCGTGCTGTCTTCCGGTAAATAAGATTCCCCCAGCGATCGCCCTTCCACGCCTTAACGAGCGCGAAGTCAGCGGTGAGCGCGTGTTCCATCACGTAAGGCTTAGCCGTTGAACTCGCGTGTTTCTTTTCCTTCGGCAACAACTGTTCCGTATCCAGTGCGTGTGAAGAACGCAGGAATGCCAGCGCCCCCGGCACGAATGCGCTCAGCGAGCGTGCCCTGCGGATTCAACTCCAGGTCGAGTTCGCCGGAAAGCACCAGTTGTTCGAACAGCCGATTCTCACCTACATAGCTGCCGATGTGTTTCCGAATCTGCCGGCTCTCGAGCAGCAGTCCGAGCCCGAAGCCATCCACACCCGCGTTGTTACTGATAGTGAGCAGGTTGCGGACGCCTTTACGATGCAGAGCGTTGATGAGATTTTCAGGAATACCGCACAGGCCGAAGCCGCCGACCATGACCGTAGCGCCGTCGGAAATATCGCGAATGGCTTCGTCAGCGCTGGTACGGACCTTGTTCACAGACCCCACCCCAGAACGGCAGATTCTACTAGGCGCAGGGAGTAGGTGCAAACGCCGCAGGCGCGACCCGGAAATGCTCCAACAGCGCCACTTTCCTCAAAGGGCACGTCGCGCACCAACCGTAACTATCGCGGGGAAAATAGTCCTTCGTACCAGGACGCTTCATGCGATAGTTTACGCGCATGAGCACTCCACAAGATGAGTTGGAGTCACTGCGCAACCAGTTGGCGGCCCTCACGGCCCGTGTTTACCAGCTGGAACGCAGTGTAGGCGTCGCCGCAGTCGCGCCACCCAGCAGTGAGGTTTCAACTCGCGAAGCAAAGGCAGTTTCATCGGAACACGATGTTACGGTACGGTCAGAGTCGGGTTCCCCACCGCCGCTGCACGCACAGCGAACTCCCAATTTCGCCGTAGAGAACGAAGCTGCTGATCTGGAAGACAAGATTGGCAAAGTCTGGTTCAACCGCATTGGAATACTCGCACTTCTCATCGGCGTTTCTTATTTCATCAAGTACGCCTTCGACAGCGGATGGATTGGCCCTGCGGGACGAATCGCCGTAGGACTGGTGGCCGGCATCGGACTGGTCCTCTGGAGCGAGCGCTTCCGCAACAAAGGATTCACGGCTTTTTCCTATTCACTAAAAGCGGTTGGCATCGGGACACTCTATTTGTCTTTGTGGGGAGCATTTCAGCTCTACCATCTGGTCCCTTCCGCTGTGGCCTTCGTGGCGATGGTTCTGGTCACCGCGTCGACCATTGTTCTAGCGCTCACGCAAGATGCGGAAATTCTGGCGGCCCTCGCGCTGATTGGCGGCTTCAGTACTCCTATTCTGCTTTCTACAGGTGAGAATCACGAGGTCGTACTCTTCTCCTACGTCGCGCTCCTGGATCTGGCTGTCTTGGCGATGATCAAGTTCAAGCCCTGGTACCGGTTGCTCATCGGCGCCTTCATCGGGACTTTGATCTTGTATATGGGGTGGGGCGACTCGTACTACACGGACGCGCAGCGTGGCTTAACTGTGTTTTACGTTGTGTTGTTCGCCGCCATCTTCGCGGTTTCCCCACTGCTGGTTCCGCTCGACAAATCGCGATGGCGCTCCGGTTTGTCAATCACCTTCATGCTGTTGCCGCTGGCGAATGCCGCCGCATTGTTTCTTGCTCTGTTTGGCATGTACAACAACGAACGGGTCATTCTGACCTGGTATGCGCTGGCACTAGCGGCTATCTATCTCGCGCTTAGCAGCCAGTTCGAACGGCGCGCCGGCAGCGATCCCGAAGTAGTAAAGATCATTAACCTGCTGCACATCGCGATTGCCATTGCATTCGTTACCATCGCCATCCCACTGAAGCTCAGCACGCATTGGATCACGATTGGCTGGATGGTGGAGTCTGCAGTGCTGTTGTTCATAGGCGTGCGGACGCGCACGGATTTCCTTCGCTACTTCGCCGCGACCACTCTGATCCTCGGAGTAGTGCGCCTTTTATTCCTCGACAACTTTCAGGTTGATACGCTTATCTTCAATCCTCGCTTTGGGACCTACCTGGTGGCACTTGCGATTCTCGGCGGCATTGTTGCGTGGGGTGAGCGGTCTGCCAATGTTCAAGAAGCGCCTTTCGTGAAACTCGCGGGCGTGCTGTTCAATGTTCTTGCGCTGGTGGCGCTCACGCTAGAGGCCTCCGACTACTTCGGCCGTCAGATTGCACAATGGCATCAGAGCCGCCAGATCGGATTTCTGCCGCTGCAGCAGATCGAGTTCTCCCGCCACTTCAGCTACTCGGCCATATGGCTCGCTTATGGTGCGTGCCTGATGGCCTTCGGATTCTGGAGGCGATCGGCCTTTGTGCGCTGGCAGGCATTGGCACTCATCGCATTCACGATCGGCAAGGTTTTCCTGTTCGACGTATCTGCGCTGCAGCAAGGGTACCGGGTGCTCAGCTTTATCGGATTAGGCGTGGTTCTGATGGCGATTTCCTATGTCTACCATCGCGGCTGGCTCCAGCTCGCGCCAGAGTCCCGCAGGCATCCCGGACAAAGGACGTCGGCATGAGATCGCTCTTCGCGCTGATTTGCCTGGTCGCGTTCGCGGTATCCCCAGTTTCCTACTTGAGATTTGAGCGGCCGATCCAGCTTTCCAACTCTGGAGTACAGCAGTACATCGTTGTCGATGAAGCCATCTGGAAGCATGCGCGCCCTGATCTCGGAGATTTGCGGTTGTATGCGGGAGATGCCGAAATCCCTTATTGCCTGGTGGTCGAGCGGGACAGCCTACAGCGCGAGCGCACGGTTGTGCCTGTTTTGCAGCAGTCGACGGTTGCGGGCAGGACGCAGTTTCTGATTGATATGTCTTCGCTCGCCGAATACGACCACGTAGACCTGGAACTCACGACGAGGAACTTCGTCGCCCATGCACGCGTGGAAGGTGAGAATGCGGCACAAAGCCGAACGTGGGTGGTTCTGGACGACAGCATTCTTTACGATCTTTCTTCGGACGGTCTCGGCAATAATCACATGCTGCGTCTGCCGAGAACGAGATACAAATATCTGCGGGTCACGATCGATGGTCCAGTAAAACCCAAAGAAGTTCGCGGCGCGTCTTCTGAAACGATCGACCAACAGACTGCTCATTGGCGGGATGTCGCGGTTTCAGGCAAACACAAAGAACAGACCAAGGACACGGTCTTCACATTCACGGTTCCGGACGCTTCACCGGTGGACAGGGCACTGTTCACGGTGGATCCTGCGCAGCCGAATTTCTGGCGCAAGGTGGAAATACAGAACAGCGCTGGAGCCCCGATGGCCGCAGGAGAGATCGAGCGTATTCACATGGTGCGCTCAGGGCGAAAGATCGATTCGGAAGAAAGTGCAGTCCAACTCATTGGCGGCTCGCAAACGCCGGGTCAACCTACGATCAAAGTAATCGTCCACAATGGCGATGACCCTCCGCTGCAGATCACGGATGTGCGCCTGCAGCAGTTCGAACGGCGCATCTATTTCGACACGCCGGGTAGAGGCCAACTCGCGCTTTACTACGGCGACGAAAAACTCGGACCGCCTGTCTACGAGTACGCCAGGCTATTTCAGCTCGATAAAGCAGCTACGCTCGCTTCGTTGGCGCCAGAAGTTTCGAACGATGCGTACACGGGACGTCCGGATGACCGCCCATGGTCGGAGCGGCATCCAGTCGTGCTATGGATCACAATCATTGGGGCCGTCGTTATATTAGGTGGAATCGCGTTGCGCTCGCTGCGCGTGAGCGCAATCTGAAGATCCGTCGAAGGTAATAGGGAAAACAAAAGGGCGACCGAAGTCGCCCCTGTTCTTTGTCGCAAATGCACGTTACAGAATCTGAACGCCCTCTGCCTGCATGCCCTTTGGTCCTCTCACGACGTTGAACTGGACCGCTTGCCCTTCTTGCAGCGAGCGAAAACCGTTCGACTGGATGGCGGAGAAATGCACGAATACATCTTCGCCGCTCTGACGCGTGATAAAACCAAATCCCTTGGCATCGTTAAACCACTTCACTGTACCTTGTTCCACTTTGTTGTTCCTTAATCGAAATATTGAGCTGAAAGAATCGGTGTAGCTTTTGGGCAGGAGATGCGTCAGGCAGTGATGCGTGGGCAGGACGTGCTCAGAACAAAACCAAAACTCAATCGGCTATAAACGACTATACACGGTTTCGCGGAGGTAAGTGGGAAATGCAGCTCGCCCTTGGGGGGACCCGCCTGCATCTGCTTGATTTGAGGAAGCTTATTGGTGGGCGCTATAGGATTCGAACCTATGACTTCCACCGTGTGAAGATGGCACTCTACCGCTGAGTTAAGCGCCCTAACTCTTGCGAATCAATTACTTGCAATTCTAGCATCCCGGGCGCCGGTAGACCAAGCCTACCGAACAGTAAGCTGCGGATATCCGCATATAGAGCGCAACTTCGCCGCTCCGACATCAGGCAGATTTCCGGAGTCCTGCCAGAATTTCTCCCACCCTTCGCAGCAGTGCTTCCGGAGTGAATGGCTTGTCGATGAATGCGTGCCCGGGAGAAATCAATTCCTGGATATTCTCGACGTGTCCGGACATGAACAGTATTTTCGTTTCCGGATGAATCCTGATCAGCGCGCTCGCCAATTCACGTCCGCCCATCTGCGGCATAACAACGTCCGTGATCAGTAGATCGATCCGGCCGTTATGCCCTTCGAGAACAGCCAGAGCCTCCTGTCCATTTTGCGCCGAGACAACTGTATAACCATTGGCTCGCAGGATCACCGAAAGCAGGGTTCGAATTCCTTCCTGGTCCTCGACTAGCAGAATCGTCTCCGCTGAGCCCCGTGCCGGCTTCGGCAGTTCAATGACGGGGTTGGTACTGATCTGGCCTTCGGCCCATGGGAGATACACATGGAAGGTGGTGCCGTGCCCTGGCTCGCTTTCAACGGCCACGTGTCCGTCCGCCTGTTTGACGATTCCGTAAACCGTCGCAAGTCCCAGTCCAGTCCCTTTGCCAAATTCTTTCGTTGTAAAAAAAGGCTCGAAGATATGAGACTTCACGTCTGGGTTCATTCCCGAACCGGTGTCGCTCACGCTCAGGTGAACGTAGGCCGCGGGCTTTACCTCAAGATGGCTTCGCACATACGTCTCGTCCAAAATCGCATTCTCAGTCGAGATCACCAATTTGCCGCCCTCGGGCATCGAGTCGCGCGCATTGATCACCAGGTTCATGATGACCTGTTCAATTTGCCCGCTATCGGAGCGGATTGGGTGAAGCGCGGGATCCCTCACGAAACTCAGCTCGATGTTTTCGCTCAAAACTCGGCGCAGTAACTTCTCCATCTGATCGAGGACCTCATTGAGATTGAGGATTCTTGGCTTAAGTAACTGGCGTCGGCCGAATGCGAGCAACTGGCGGGTCAAGTCGTTCGCTTGCTGAGCAGCTTTCTGGATCTGATCGACTCGATCGCGAAGGGCGGGATTCTTTTCGAGCGCTTCGTGGAGCAGCGCACCGTATCCGGTAACGATGGTCATCAGGTTGTTGAAGTCGTGCGCGATACCTCCTGCGAGTCGTCCGATGGCTTCCATCTTCTGCGCCTCGCGAAGCTGGTCCTCTAGTCGCTTGCGTTCGGCGATGTCGCTGACCACGCCGTCGAGGCGGATGCCCTGACCGTCGAGTGGAGTGGCCCGGACGCTGTCGCGCACCCACTTCACCTGGCCGTCCGGGAGGATGATGCGATACTCCTCTTCCTCTGAAGACGACTTGCGATTGATTAAGCGATCGAGAGCCGCCTGAAATCGCCCCCGGTCTTCAGGATGAACAGTGTCCAGCCAGTGTTCCGGCGAGGACTGATAGAACCGCGCTGGGCGGCCTGAGATCTTTTCCACGACGGGCGAGAGATAGCGGTAAACGAATTGTCCTTTCGAATCGATCTCTGCCGTCCACAGGTAATCGGAGATCGATGTCAGGACTCGCTGCAACTCGTTGGTTCGTTCGCTTAATGCTTCATAGCTTCTCCTGCGTTCGCGTTGCACCAGGATCAATCGTGAATAAGAAATGCCGAGCGACAGAAGCATCGCCGTCCCTGCCAACGCCAATCTGTTTTTCGCTACCTGAAGTGCCATCAGCAGAACGAGCACCGGCACAAGCAGTGGCAGAATCTGCGCAACTTGCATTTGTCGTTCCCGCCAATCCGACGTTTTCGAGGATGCCGGCACGATCGCTCCCTTCCAACTGACCGCTGCGAATAGTGGAATGAGCCACGTTGCACTCCAAACGAGATCGAACCATGTCCCGCGTCGCGCACCCGGCGAAGAGACCAAGAAGTACGTGTCGGTGAGCAGCGCAACCAGGCGGAAGAGGCTGAACTGCAGGAACAGATTTCTGATTTCTCGTTACATCCGAGAAAAGGCCCCGCACCAAAAATCCTGCGGCGATGAGTCCGTCCGTAAAAGCAGCAAGATGCCAAGCGCCGAAATCAGTTCCGTGAGGGGGCAGGTTAGAGAGATAAACGTCAAGCAGTACGAACGCGAGCACCACCTGGGCGAAGTCCAGGAAACGCTCCGCGTCGAGGCGCTCCACTTCCGCTCCCGGGTCGAGGAACAGGCACATCAGCAATGGCGCTGGCCACGAATACAGGAAGAGGTTGATGACCGGAAAACTCAACGAAGGCAGGTTGCGGACATTCCCGATGTAAGTGGCGAGGATTTGCCCGACGCACCAGAGGGCGATGCCCGTGCCGACCAGCCGCCAGAACGCACGTCCGAATGAGCCAGATCGCTGGGCTGCTTGAAAGGAGGCGAAGGTCACCACCAGGCCCATGGCAAGCTGGATGATTCCAGAGATTAATGGGCCTGCCCCGTGCTCGCCCCAAATGCCGATGTCAATGGCGTGGAAAGCCAGTAAGAACAGAGCGACCCAAATAGCACCCCGATTTGGCCGCATTCGAAACCGCCCCGACTGCGCATGATGATACCTCAAACCGCAGTGTCGGAATCACGAATTGGTTCCGATTAACAGGAGAACGGAACACAGCGTTCTTCGTTTTCCGAGGGGCAACGGAGATGCTCAAATGCGCATCGCGACACGCGATATAAATCTAGGAGCTACATTGCGCCCGGTCTCGGCTGATCCGAACTCGACGGAGGAGCGCTCGGAGTAGCGGGAGTCTGGACCGGAGGTGTTGCTGGTATCTTCTGCAGATCAGGCACAATGGGTGAGGCGTGCACTTGTCCCATCACCGCATCGTCGAGCGCAATGTGATTGCGATCCAGTGTCTGCGCAAGCGTTTGGTCCATGGACACGCGGTCCTTCGCATAAACCGTTGTAGCAGAAATCAGATTGTTTTCCGCCACCGTGAGATTGTTCTCTTGCGTCATCACGTTGTAGACAGTCGACGCTCCGACATTCAATCGCTTCTGCTCCGCATCCAGACTCTGCTGCGCATACGTAAGCGCTTGTTGCGCTGCCTCCACGCGTGCGCGATCTTGTTGCAACGCATACTGGATATTTCGCACCTGGATGCGAATTTGATTCTCCAACTGCTCGAGGCGCAACTCGGCCTGGTGGTATTCAAGTTCCGCGCGGATCTGGTCTGCCTGCGCGGAGCGATTGCGGATCGGAATGAGAATGTTCACGCCTGCACCCTTGTCGGGAACCGTATTGTTGAACACGTTTCCGAGTCCGTTCCAATAGCCGGTGCTTGGTGCGCCAGCCGGAACGCAAAAGCTAGTCGTCGCGGGAGAGCAGACAGTCGCGTTGGGATTCGGCGGCCCGGCGAGGTTCGCTCCACCGTAGTATCCGTAGACATCGATCACCGGCCGCAGCGAATTGATCGCGCCTTTGCGGTTGATCTCGCGATTCTTCAAATCGATTTCGGCTTGCTCGATCTCCGGACGCTGCGACATCGCCTGCTTAACCAGATCTTCCAGTGGCGCGCTTTCCTCCGGAGTCGCGGCAACACTGACTGTGTCAGTGGGAATCACGGGCGCCGCTTGCAACGCTACATCCTTAAGGCTACGAGAGATGGCGTTCTTCATGAGCAGCTGCTGGTACTGAAGGTTGGTTCGCGCAATGATGAGGTTCTGGTTCGCAGTGGCGACCTGCGCCTGCGCATTCGTCACTTCAATCGGCGCCAGAGTTCCGATGCGAACCTGCCGTTCATTGTTCTTCACCAGCTCCTGCGCGACCGCCAAAGCCCTTTCTGCTGCGCGCAGGCTCTCGTAGCCGCTTACCAGGTCCCAATAAATGTCTTCGATTTGCGAGACCGTAAAGATCACCTGCTGCCGGAACGAAGAATCGGTGATCTTACGATTGTTCTGCGCGAGAAGAATGAAGCGGCGGTTAACTTCCACTCCGAATCCCTGCAACAAGGGTTGGGTTACCTGGAACCGCACGCTCGTAGCGATCGACGGATTAAAAAAGTTGAGCGTATTGTTGCTGGCTACGCGCGAGTTGTCGAAGGTTCCGGTGAACGTGGTTCCCGGAGAAAAGCCCTGTAGATACTGGAAGTTCCCCGTCGTGGTGTGGTTTGTTAGAAGAGGAGTTCCCGAGAAAGGGTTAGTCGCCTGGGTGGTCGAACGATCCAGCGTTAAGTTGCCGCTTAGTGTGGGATCAAACTGCGCCGGAGTCGGGCCAACTCCCGTAGTGGTTACCACGATGCCGCCAATACCGGCCGCCGATCCTCCAGCTCCGGCACTCGTTCCACCTGGGCCACCGCCGGCCGCGCCTGTGACACCACTGCCGCCGCCGCCCGGAGTGCCTGTAACCAGTCCAGTGCTGACGCCGCGAATCGTGTTGCCTGATTTCGATCGCAACAAATCCGTATCCGCAATATCGAGGTTGTAGCGCGCAATTGCCAGGTCCAGGTTGTTTTCCAGGGCGAGCGCAATCGCATCGTCCAGACCAAGCATCAGATTTCCGTTTTGCAGCAGTTGATCGATGCGGGGTGTATTCGTAAATGATGGCGACGGCGTGTTCTTGGCTTTATAGATCGAAAGCGTAATCGGGAAGAAGCCCTTCGACTGGCTGTAATTCGCGGAACTAGGCCGCAAGCCGTAGCGCTCCGGTCCGATTGGCGTTTCCGGAGCGGGCGCCGATGGCAGATTCGCATTGTTCTGTTGCGCCGCGCCGCTTGCGTCGGTGAGCACGGCGTGAATGCGGTCCGAAATATCCTTCATGATGGCATCCACGTCTTCGGGCCGCCCTGTGCTCGCAATTTCACGATTGTGAAGCGCTGCATCGAGCCTCGTCGACTGCTCGCGCAGTAGGTCGTCCACCTGTTGTTTCTGCGCAACTGTGAGGTGTTGCGCGGACGAATCCGCACTCGGGCTAATGGTTTCTGCTGTAAGGCTTGCATTAGGAGCGGCTGCCTGCGCGAAGGCTAGCACTCCAGCGAAGAGAATGTAGATTGTCAGCACAACACAGGAAACAGGTTTGAATCGCATAATTTCGTCCGGAATACAGGGTTGAATTTTTCGGTGCACAGAGTCGCGAAGGGAATCAAGAGTTGGCTTTCACTTCGCGCTGCCGCGCCAACTCCCATGACTTCGCGTATTTCCATGAAACATAACTGGCATGGTAGAGGTGCAACAGCAGACCCTCGCGGCCATCTAAGAAACCGCCGCGGATTACATAGTTATAAATAAACGTCCCGAGTGGGCGTAAAAGAATGTTAAGAAGAGTAAAGCTCGTTTGTCCTTTTTGTGCCGCCAGTGCTGCGCCCAGCGATGAATACCGGTTCATGTGTTCGATATAGGAAGAAAGCGTAGGATACGCTTCATGAAACATCGGCTCTGTCAGGTGACCGAGACCGCCCTCTATCTGCATCGTTTCGTGCACCGGACGCTCGAGGAATTGGCCGGTTCCACGCCGAAAAAGCCGCAGTTTGGGATCGGGCCAGAATCCCCCATGGCGCATCCACCGCCCAAAGATGTAGTTCATACGCGGGATCCAGTAGCCGTTGATATTGGGATCAGGCTCGGCGAGAACGCGCGCGATTTCGGCGCGCGAATCTTCAGTTATAACTTCGTCGGCATCCAGGCTGAGAACCCAGTCGCAACTGGCTTTCGCGATCGCCGAATTCTTCTGCGCAGCAAAGCCCTTCCAATCCTCCAGAAAGACCTTCGCTCCCAAGGCTTCTGCAATGCCAACGGTCCCATCGGTTGATCCGCAATCTACAACAATGATCTCACCACCCGCCTGCGTGAGCGGTTGAACGCTGGCCATGGTGCGGCCAATGTTTGCTTCCTCGTTGTGGGTAATGACGACAACCGAGAGCGTCACGTACACGATTTAATCACACCGTCTACTCAGACCTCCAGAATGGAGCACAGCCCTGAAAAGAGAAAGGCCCAGCACGTTGCCATGCTGGGCCGATTCGAACCGCTGTATGTTACTGCGGCTGTGTCGTTGCCGGCGGATTGGTTGTCGGACCGCTCTCGTTCGGATTGGGCTGCGGAGTCGTAGTATTCGGCTCCGGGCTCACTTCCTTGCGTGGCATCACGTTGTCGATGGTCGGCGGAGTCTGAACCGTTCCAGCCTGCGCGTCGGCGAGGTTGATATTCATTTTGGTCAGCGTCCGGCCAACCGCGCGATCAAGATCGACGCGCGCCTTTTCGTACGCTGTCAACGCACTGATTAGAACCGATTCCGACTGGGAAAGATCTCGTTGCGCCTGCAGTACTAGCGTGTTCGTCGAAGCCCCCAGGTCATATTTCTTCTGTTCGGCATCCAGATTCTCGCGTGAGAAATCGACGCTCCTGCGCGCCGCCTCAACTCGCGCCCGGTTCTGCATCAGTGCGAACTGGGTTTGACGGACATCGATTCGCACCTGATTCTCTTGCTGTTGCAGAATCATTTGTGCCTGCCGGTATTCCAGTTCCGAACGCACCTGATCGGCTTGCGCGGCACGGTTACGAATCGGAATGTTCAGCTGAACTCCCAACCCTTTATCCGGTGCACTGCTGTTGAACAGATTGGTAAATGCGTCGCTGTACCCTGTCGTCGGAATGGTTGCAGGCGGCGGGCAGCCAAACTGCACGTTGGTGCAGTTCGGGTTCTGGACACCTGCCAAACCCGATGCGCCATAAAATCCGTAAGCATTGAGTTGCGGCAGAAGACCGTTTTTCACGCCCTTGTTGCTGATATCACGATTGGTGAGATTGATGCGCGCAACCGCCAGTTCGGGCCGCCGAGATAGTGCCTCGTTCACAAGATCTTCGGTCGGGACCACCGGTTCCACAGCAGGAAGCGCGGTCGTGTCGGTCGGCACAACGTGAGCTGAAGCCAGGACCGGATCAGTCAGGTTCCGGCTGATGGCGTTCTTCATCAGTAGTTCCTGATATTGCAGATTGGTTTGCGAAATAATCAGGTCCTGATTGCTCTGTGCCACTTGTGACTGCGCGCGGACTACCTCGATCGGCGCGAGTGTTCCGATCTCCACTTGCTTCTGGTTATCGTTAAACGTTTTTTGCGCCAGGGCCAGCGAACGTTCTTTCACCTTTACGTCTTCGTAAGCGTTCACCAGATCCCAATAGATATTCTGGATCTGCGTGACCGTAAAGATAACCTGCTGACGAAAAACGACATCCGTGATCTCGCGATCATTCTTTGCGATCTTGATGAACCGGTTGTTCACACCCCAACCGAATCCACTGAGCAAATTCTGCGTCAGTGTGAAGCGGAAATTCGAACTCAATTGAGGATTAATAGTCGAGAACAGAGAGTTGTTCGTTATGCGATTGTTCTGGAATCCCACGCTGATGTTCGTGCCGGTGGCAAATCCCTGGTTGTAAGTAAAATTACCGATCGTGGAGTTCTGTCCCAGTGTTGGAGCGCCTACAAAGAGCGGCGTCGCTTCAGGCGTCTGAGCGCGCTCACCGTATAGATTTCCGGTAATCGAAGGGTCAAAAGAGTACGGCTGGGGGCCGGCACCAAGAGTAGACAGAACCTGCCCAGCTGCTCCAGCGCCAGCACCGCCTACGCCAATCGTGGTGCCGACAATGCTGCCCGTAGCCGTGAATCCGCTGGTTCCACCGGGCGTTCCCTGGACCACGCCAGCCGCTACGCCTCGGAAGATCTGTCCTGCCTTGGTGCGCAGAACATCAGTGTCCGCGATCGGAATGTTATACCGCTGGATGGCAACGTCCAGATTGTTCTCGATCGCCAGTGCGACGGCGTCCTGCAACGACAAATACATCGTGCCGTTCTTGAACACGGCGTCGATGCGCGGGCTGTTTGCATAGCTCGGCGCTTGCACGTGCCGGGAGGTGTATGGCGACAGCAGGTTATACCAGGGGCCCTTCGGCTTCGAATAGTCAGGGAAAGGCTGTGCCGGTTTTGCCGTTTGGACCGCGGCGTTCACTGCACTTTGTGGTGCGGGCGCAGCAGGCGTCGCGTTCTGGGCCACGCCCAAACCGGTGACCAGGACCACGAGGATGATTGCCAACAGACTGGCACGTTGCGAGTTATGACCCAAAGAACGCATCCGCTTGTCTCCAAAAGTTAGTACTCTCAACAGACTGCCCGGACCCGAATTCGTCAACTGGGAATACGGAATACCCGGGTAAATAGTTCAAGAAATCTCTGCCGGCAGGCCGCAGGCGCTAGAGAGCTCTGCAACGCAGGGAACCAGAAAAGCAATCCTTTGACCAAAACAGGAACATGAAGAACTTAAAGTATAGCTGAGTTGGGGAATGAAAAACTCCTCGTGTGTAATGACGCGGCAAATCTGGAATCGTTAACGGCGTCTTCTTAAAAATGAGAATCTACATTCACATTTTGCTTGAGTCCGGGTATTTGTGGCAAGTACGAAATAGATGATGGAGCATTGCGCTCCGCTGCAACATTGTTGTTTCTGAACTCCGCTGTTAGCCTCGTCTCCGGTGTCGCGCAATATCAAACTCGTGCTCGCCTACGACGGTACTGACTTCGCCGGCTGGCAGGTGCAACCGGATCAGAACACCATCCAAGGCACGTTGGCGGCGGCGATCGAACGCATCACGGGTGAGCAGGCCTTGCCGCAAGGATCGGGCCGTACCGATGCCGGCGTGCACGCACTGGCGCAGGTCGCGACCTTTCAAACCCAGTCTCCCATTCCGACCACGAACCTTGTTATCGCTCTGAACGATACATTGCCATTGGCGATTCGCGTTCTTTCCGCGGAACAGGTCGACGCCGAGTTTCATCCGCGCGCCAGCGCGAAGGCGAAGACCTATCGCTATCGCATTTTTCGCGATGCCATCTGTCCGCCGTTTCTTGCGCGCTATGTCTATCACCATCCCTATCCTCTGAACGAAACAGCGATGGCAGAAGCGGCAGCATTCGTCGTAGGCGAGCACGATTTCACGTCGTTCGCCGCTGCCGATCCCGATCGCGCGCGACGTATACAAGAAGCGAATGCCGATGAAGACGGTCCGTCGAATGTCCGCACGATCTTTTCTTCCGAATTCCGTCGCGAGGGCGCTGAGTTGATTTACGAGGTCAGGGGCTGCGGATTTCTCCACCACATGGTGCGCAACCTCGTGGGGACGTTTCTTCTTGTCGGGAAGGGAAGTCTGGCTCCCGCCGGTATCGTTCCAATTCTGGAATCGCGAAACCGCTCTGCGGCAGGACCAACTGCGCCGGCGAGCGGCCTCTACCTGGTCAGTGTCGAATACGGTTCTCTCTGAGAACAGGTTTGAGCGTAGGATACTGGCGTCGGATGGCCACTGAATCCAAAGTCGCCCTGCAGGAGATCGTCTCGACCAACCCTGCTGACGGCTCGATTGTGGGTCGTTTTCCGGTTGCAGATCCGACGCAAGTTCGCGCGGCGGTGGAACGCGCACGCGCTGCGCAGGTCACGTGGAACCAGCTAGGCGTTCGCGAGCGCATCCAGATCCTGCGGCGCTTTCAGCGGCTGCTGCACGCGCATAAAACTCAGGTCTCGGAGTTAATCAGCCGCGAGGCCGGGAAACCGGCTGTCGAAGCGTTGCTGACGGAAGTTTTGGTGGTGCTCGACGCTTTCCGCTTCCTGCGCGAGTATGCCTATCGCGCCCTTCGGCCGGAAGTTGTGCCGCATGGCAATCCAATTCTGAAGGCGAAACGTGGACGGCTGCTGCGCGAACCCTACGGGGTGATCGCGATCATCTCTCCATGGAACTATTCATTTTCGATCCCCGCGACCGAAACCCTCGCCGCCTTGGCCGCCGGAAATGCTGTGGTGCTCAAGCCCTCGGAATTCACGCCTGCGGTTGCCATGGAATTGGCTCGGCTGCTGCATCAAGCCGGAGTGCCGGAAGATGTGTTCCAGGTGGTAATTGGCGAAGGACCCGCTGGAGCCGCCTTGCTCGAAGCGCCAATCGATAAGGTCATCTTCACCGGCTCTGTTGCGACCGGAAAGCGCATCGCGCAGGCCGCAGCGCAACGCTTGCTTCCGGTGGTGCTCGAGCTCGGCGGCAAAGATCCCATGATTGTGCTTGCCGATGCCGATGTCGATGTTGCTTCCAGCGCAGCCGTCTGGGGAGCCTTCGTGAATGCCGGTCAGACCTGCCTTTCGGTGGAGCGCTCCTACGTCCACCGCAGCATCTACGACCGATTCCTGGCGGCCTGCGTGGAGAAAACGCGCAAGCTCCGTGTCGGCAAGGGGAGCGATCCGGAAGTCGAAGTCGGGCCGATGATTCACCAACGCCAGTTGCAGATCGTGGAAGCGCATGTGAACGAAGCGAAGTCGATGGGCGCACGTGCGCTCTGCGGCGGAGAACGCCTTCCGCAGCTTGGACCGAACTTTTACGCGCCGACTGTCATCGCCGACGTGAATCATTCCATGCGGCTTCTGAAGGAAGAGACCTTTGGTCCCGTGTTGCCGATCATGCCATTCGATACGGAAGACGAAGCGATTCGGCTGGCTAACGACTCTGAATTTGGACTGGCCGCCAGCGTGTGGACTCGGGACCGTCAACGCGGCGAGGCCATTGCCAAAAAGCTGCACGCGGGAACGGTAATGGTCAATGACGTCATCTGCGGCTTCGGCATCAGTGAAGCGCCACATGGCGGCGTGAAAGCCAGCGGCCTTGGCCGCACTCATGGCAAACTCGGTCTGGAAGAAATGGTGCGAGTGAAGTACCTCGACAGCGATCTCATGCCGCGCATGAAGAAGCTCTGGTGGTATGGCTACAGCGCGAAACTCACGCGCCAAATGGCCGATTTCACTGACATGCTTTTCGCACCTGGGCTCGGCAAGCGCATTCGCGGCGCTCTGGGCTCAACCGGAGCGCTGATCCGCAAACGGCTGTAGGCCAGGCGCATCCAAAGTACCGTAGCCGCGCTTGTCCGCCTGATCTAGAATGAGCTCATTGGTAGGCGAGGTCGCATTTGGTCAGTAACCCGATTCAGCCCGTTCCGCAGCCAGAGACTTCCACGGTTCCGCAGCTCCCCAATCACAAAGTAAAAGTCAAAATGAACCTGCAACGTTCTTGCAATGAGAAGGACGAAAAAGGGAAGCTGTGTACAGGTCACCTGAAACGATGGTTCTATGCGAGCGACGTCATCGAGCAGGAATGCGGGGACGTGGAGAAGGCTTACGGCCGCAATGCGGAAATTTATCGCTGCGAGTATTGCAAGACGCTGTATCTGCCGAATCCTGAAGACCCGCGCAACGGAACGGTCGCAGGCAGGGGCACAGTTTCGCCTTTAGGGCTGAGCGAGCCGCCCAAGAACGGACAGTAGCATCTTCTTGTGGACGATGTCTGAGTATTAGCGGCTAACGCAGCGTGGGGCTGCGCTATCGAGTCGAGCGAGTGGGGCCGCGCATCTAATCGGAATGCGGGGGCGAGAGGATCGCATGCAACCAGGGCTGATCTACGACTGGAATAATATCCCCGGACCTGAGGTCAAACCAAGAGGTCCGATTCTCCTCAATGATGAGTCCCTCCGCGACGGTCTGCAATCGCCTTCTGTGCGTGATCCTGCGATTCCCGAGAAGATTGAAATCCTTCATTTAATGGAATCGCTCGGGATCAATATGCTCGACATTGGTTTGCCCGGAGCGGGTCCGCGAGCGGTGGAGCATAGCCTGGCGCTGGCTCGCGAGATCGCGAATCACCGCATGAAGATCAGGCCAAACTGCGCGGCTCGCACCCACGAGAACGACATCCGTCCGATTGCCGAGATCTCGCAGAAGGCTGGAATCCCGATCGAAGCGGCGACGTTTATCGGTTCCAGTCCGATACGGCGTTATACGGAAGGTTGGACCGACGATTTCCTGCTCAGGCAGACCGAGAAAGCCGTTTCGTATGCACGCTCGCTCGGGCTCGATTCGATGTACGTCACCGAAGACACCACGCGCTGCGATCCGGATACTGTCAAGCGCCTGTATTCCGCGGCCATTGCTGCCGGTGCGCGCGCGATCGTGATCTGCGACACTTGCGGATACGCGACTCCGATGGGCGTCATCCACCTGGTGCGCTTCGTCATGAAGGAAGTCGTAATTCCTTCAGGTGAACAGATTCGTGTCGACTGGCACGGCCATTGCGATCGCGGCATGGGCTTGGCGAATGCTCTGGCGGCGATCGTCGCTGGAGCGAATTGCGTTCACGCCAGCGGTCTCGGAATCGGAGAGCGCGTCGGCAACACGCAGATGGATCAGATGCTGGTCAACCTTAAGCTCATGAACATTGACCCTTGGGGAAACCAGGATCTCATGCGCTTGCGCGATTACTGCCAGGCGATCTCCAAAGCAACCGGCATTGCAATTCCGAAAAATTATCCAGTGGTCGGCGACGACGCCTATCGCACCGGAACCGGCGTACACGCAGCGGCCGTGATCAAGGCGTTCCGAAAGCACGACGTTGAGCTTGCAGACAATGTTTATTCCGGGGTTCCCGCTTCGTATTTCGGCATGGAACAGATCATCGAAATCGGTCCGATGAGCGGGAAATCCAACGTGCAGTACTGGCTGGAGCACCGCGGCATTTTCCCCGATCCGGAACTGGTCGAGCGCATTTACCAGCGTGCCAAGGAGTCTGATCGCATCCTCACGGAAACGGAAATTCTGGAGTGCTGCCAGGCTTCGGCGGCTGACTGAAGTCGGCTGCGCCGCTGTTCACTCTCCCTTTACAATTCAGCAGTGCGCCGGATCATTAATTTCGTTGCATGGAATCGAAAACAGGTTTGGTGTATCCGAGGACTGCTCGTTGTAATATCGCTATTCTCGGTTATGGCCTTCTTCTCCTCAGCCGAAACGTCTCCCACACCCGATCTGCAGACGGCTGCGTCCATTCGTCGCGAAGTCGTCGAACTTGCGGCCGATCCGCAGGTGCACAGCGCGTTTTCGTGGTTCCGCGCCAATCAGCGGCAGCTCTCCGACTGGCAACTGGAAGTGACTAATATTCCCGCTCCTCCGTTTGGGGAAGGCCGTCGCGGTGAGTGGTTGCGTAAGCACTTTGTCTTTCTCGGGTTGAAAGATGTTCATGTCGATTCGCTCGGTAACGTGATTGGTGTGCGGCCCGGAGCCCGCGAAAACTCGAAATACATCGCCATTACCGCGCACATGGACACAGTGTTCCCCGCGGCGACGAAGATCGATGCTCGCCGCGAGGGCGACAAGCTTTACGGGCCGGGCATTTCCGACAACGGCGCAGGTCTTACGGCGATGCTGGCGCTGGTTTCCGCGCTGCAGGCTTCGAAGCTGCGGACCGAAGCGCCTTTGGTCTTCATTGCTAACGTGGGCGAGGAAGGCGAGGGCGATGTTCGCGGCATGCGCCATCTTTTCTCCGAATCTCCCTGGCGCGACAAGATTGGATACACGCTAGTGATCGATGGCGCCGGTTCGGACAGCATCATCAATCAGGCTCTGGGCAGCCGCCGTTACCTGATCACGGTGACCGGACCGGGCGGACATTCCTGGAGCGATTTCGGCACACCGAATCCGATCATCGGGCTGGCGAGAGCGATCGAGCAGTTCAGCCGAACTCCGGTTTCGACCAATCCGAAGACGACTTTCAACATTGGTTCGATCAGCGGTGGAACTTCGGTGAATTCCATTCCCGAATCCGCGAGCATGAAAGTGGATTTGCGTTCGACGTCGGCGGAAGAACTGGCACGCCTGGAGCAGGCATTGCGCGAGTCGCTGGAATTCGCAGTGCACGGCGTGACGCGATCGCGGATGCGCGCTGAAGATCTGGGGCTTACTTACCAGATGGAACTGATTGGCAATCGTCCGGCGGCGGAACTGGCGCCCGACGCGCGAATTCTTGGCGTAGTGCGAGCCGTGGACGATCACCTGGGCGTGAACTCCAAGCTGCAGCGTGCTTCGACCGATGCGAATATTCCACTTTCGCAAGGACGCGAAGCAATTGCGATGGGCGCTGGCGGAAGCGGTGGTGGCGCGCACACGATCCAGGAATGGTACGATCCCACACAGCGCGAGTTGGGACTGAAACGAATTCTGCTCTCGGTACTGACGTTGTCGGGGTATCAATCCGACAAGCCCAAGCGCGATAGCGCTCCCACGGCCACAGGACGATAATGAAGGGCCTCGCGACTTTCCTATTATTGATGTCATCTTTCACCGCGTTTCCTGAATCCACGAAGCCTCCGCAAACTGTCGACCGCATCTTCGTCAATGGCGACGTTCTTCCCGGCGCAATCCTTCTGATCAGCAAAGACGGAGGCAATTCCGTCGTGAGAGGAATGTTCCTGCAACGTGCCCAAGCCATTGCCGTGAGCGGAGACCGCATCGTTGCGGTTGGCACCAACGAAGACATTCAAAAGCTCAAGGGCAAGCACACCGAGGTTGTCGATCTCGGCGGCCATTTCGTGATGCCCGGATTCAACGACGCACATATGCATCTCGCCGCCGGTGGCATGGAAAAACTAAACGTCGATCTGGTTGGCGTGAAGTCGCTGGCAGAGATGCAGCAGCGCATCGCCGCGCGCGCCAAGACAACGGCTGCGGGCGAATGGATCGTGGGCGAAGGCTGGGATCACACTATGTGGCCGGGCCAGAAGCTGCCAACGCGGCAGGATCTGGACGCGGTTACCGGCAATCATCCTGCGGTGTTCGGTCGCGTGGACGGTCACATCTCCGTGGCGAACAGCGCCGCGTTGCAGAAAGCTGGCATCGCGAAAAACACTCCTGATCCATCCGGCGGAAAGATAGATCGTGATGCGAGCGGCGAACCGACCGGAATCCTGCGCGAGAAAGCCAGAGGTGCTGTCGATAAAGTGATTCCACCTCCGACTCCGGCGAAGCGTCGCGAGGCGATCCTGTTGGCGCTGGCCGATGCCTCGCGCTACGGGCTGACGTCGATCCAGGACTATTCGCAGTGGGAAGACTTTCTCGTCTACGAAGACCTGGAACGTGAAGGCAAACTGCCGGTGCGCATCAGTGAATGGCTGCCGTTCACCGATCCTGTGCCGGTTTTGCAGGAGCATCGCGCGCATCATCCGCAGACCGACACGATGCTGCACACCGGCATGCTCAAGGGCTTTATGGACGGATCGCTGGGATCGCGCACTGCCGCGTTGCTCGCGCCCTATTCGGACGACCCGAAGAACTCCGGTCTGCCGCAGTTTGAGCAGGTGCAGCTCAACCAGATGACGCGCGAGCGCGTAGCCGCCGGATTCCAGATCGGCTTCCACGCGATCGGCGACCGCGGCGTGGAGATGGCGCTGCAGGCGTTCGCGGCGGCGACCGCCGATATTCGCGAAAAGCAGCTGCGCGCAGCGCCCAGCCCATCGCAGGTCGACGATTTTCGTTTTCGCATCGAGCATGCGCAGGTGGTCGCTCCGGACCAGTTTGCGCGCTTTCACCAGCTCAACGTGATCGCTTCGATGCAGCCCAGTCATTTGCTCACGGACATGAACTGGGCGGAATCGCGTATCGGTCCAGAACGTGCCAAGACCTCCTATGCGTGGCAGCAGTTTTTACAAAATGAAGTGCGGGTGCCGTTCGGCACTGACTATCCGGTTGAGCCGCTCACTCCGTTCCGCGGCCTGTATGCGGCAGTGACGCGCGAAAACGAAGCGGGAACGACGTCGTATTTCCCCGAACAAAAAGTGACCATCGAAGAAGCGATTGGGTCTTATACGAACGACCCGGCATTCGCCGAATTTGCCGAACGCGACAAGGGCAGGCTACAGCCGGGACTGCTTGCTGATTTCGTGGTGCTCGATCGCGACATCACGAAAATTCCCGCGGATGAAATCCTCGGAACCAAGGTGCTGCGCACGGTGGTCGGCGGCAAGACGGTGTACGAAGCGCCGTAGGTTTGCGGGTTCTTGGCCTACCGTGTCATTTCGAGCGAGCACGTGAACACGGAGCGCGCGCGAGTCGAGAGACCCTGCGTTTGGAACAAACTTGAGATTTTCGAATGAGCGACGATGAACACAGTGAGCCGTGTGGGCCACCGCCCTTGGTCCTCATTCAGTGTCGCCTTCAGCCCGTCAGAAGTGGCCGGCTTTTTTGTGCCTAACACCCTCCCTTGTGCTTACAATTGGCAACATCATGCCGGTTACCTTCGACTTTATAAGCGATGAGAGGTTTAGGAAATCTCTAAGGCAAGACTACGATGAGATGCTCGCCTGCCTTCAGTGCTCAGCTTGGAAGTCGGTTCATGTTCTGGCAGGGAGCATCATAGAAGCGATTCTGATTGATTACTTGATCGCTTCCGGATACCCGAAGAAAGCGAACAAGGATGTCCTGAAACTACAGCTGAATGACGCAATCGACATCTGTCTACAAGAGCGAATACTAAGTGAGAAGGCAGCAAACCTGTCTACGGTCGTCCGACAATACAGAAACCTAATACACCCTGGTAGGGTAATTCGGCTCGGAGAGAAAGTTGATCAGAACGGCGCTCTAATAGCAAAGGCTCTGGTTGATCTAGTCGTTGACGAGATAGTCACAACCAAGAAAGAACGATATGGATTTACTGCCGAGCAATTGCTTTCAAAGATCGAACGCGACTCGTCAGCAATGTCTATCCTCTCGCATCTGTTGAACGAAACACCGGAAGTTGAGAGAGAGAAACTGCTAATAGAGCTGTTGCCGAAGAGAAGCCTTGAGTGTGCCGAGGAACCGCCTTTTGCGGTCGCTGACTATGGAACGTGCTTCCGTGAGGTATTCGAGAGTCTCGGTGCCGAGGATAGGAAGCGGAGAGTGGCGCATCGTATGGTCGAGATTCTCAGGAACGGAGATCACAGGGAGGTGATGGACTACCAATCAACATTCTTTCGAGCTCGAGACTTGGTGTTTCTGAGCGATACAGAAAAAAATATGGTTAAACAACATCTCTTGGCCCAAATTGACGAACGTGAGCTTACCACGGGACTGTACAGCGTTCTCGACGGTATTCACGATTTTCTGACCGACGAAGAATTTGATGACCTTGTTGACACTCTGATCAGAATACTTGTTGGTTCAAAAAACGCGACCTACAAGAAGAATTCAAACAAAGCTCTGTGGAGGCTATGGATGGCAAGTGCTGGCGAACGAGAGAAGGCTTTGATGGGGGCGCTGACCAGGACGGCCGAGTACTACGAAGACCACGATGCCGCAAAGTCGAAACTGCTTCGAGAGCTTGCAGACAGTCTACAGATCCCTTTCTAGTGTCCTCTTTTGGCGAACAAATAACGAAAGTGTCGGGCGCTCCCTGTTCGCGTCCTTCATTCGGACGCTAACTAGATATTCCTCCAGCCTCGCGAATCCGTCACGATCTGGGGTTCAAAGCCGCACTATTCTGTTAGATATTTTAGATATATATTGACATATCTTTAAGAAATTACTACTGTGTTCTTGCAAGCTGTGGCTCGTTGTGTGCCACAGCTTTCGTGTCTCGAGGCGATCAGCGGGCGTTCGAGCCCGCTGCCGAGATCCTGAGCGCAGTCGAAGGATCTGACGTTTCGTTTCGGGAAGTCGGGCAATAAGTCCTTTGTTATGCGGGAGAGAGGCCTTAAGTCCTTTGTTATGCGCTATGTACAGCCGCACTAACTCGTAAGTCCTTTATTTGCCGCTAGGGAGGGGGTGGGGGTGGTGTTATCAATCAGTAAACAAATCGGACCGCTTCGGGAATCGGGATTCCTCACCCGCCAAGAAAACACGCCCGCTGGAACGCCCGCGGGCTTCATCAATGCGAATCTGGCGAAGGAAGTAAAATCTTCCAAGTTGTATGACTCCCACTCGGATCACGTGGCAGGAGCGCGAACACTCCCTGATGGTGGGAGCGCCGCTTGTACTACTGCCGGCATTTGCAGTCCTTCCCACACTCGCAGTTCTGATCTACGTGCCGGCCTTTTCCTATGCACGAGTGCTCGGTTTCGCGTTACTGGTGGTTTACGGAGCGGCCGAAGTTGTGGGAATCCGAAAGCTGGCAGATTGCGTCCAGTTGGATTTTGATGTGATCACATTTTTCGCTTGGGGGACCGTCTTCATCCTGATGGTGGTGATTGCGTGCGTGGGCGTGCTATTGGTGGGATTAGTGTTTCGGGGATAAGTCTGTCAGTCGATCAGTCTTTCAGTCATTCAGTCTGTCGGCTTGGTCCTTCAGTACATCGGTACTTCAGTTCACAAGCTTTTACTGACGTACTGAAATACTGAGAGACTGAAATTGATCGACTGAAAGACCGAAAGACTGCACTGTTACACTGCTGCCGTGTCCCGGTCGCTCAAAGCCCACATTCTGCTGGTGATGGTGACGTTCTTCTGGGGAGCGACGTTTGTCATCGTCAAGAATGCGCTCGACGATATTTCTCCGCTGCTGTTCAACGCGGTGCGCATGGGACTGGCGTCGGCGATCATGATTCCGCTGTCGTGGAGTGCGTTGCGCAAAGCCGGCGCGAAGACGTGGCAGGCGGGCGCTCTGGTTGGATTCTTTCTGTTCCTGGGATATTCGTTTCAAACCACGGGATTGCGTTTCACAACACCATCGAAGTCAGCGTTTCTGACAGGCTTGTCGGTAGTTCTGGTTCCGGTGATTCTCGCCATTGCCTGGCGACGAATTCCGAGTAACTGGACGAGCGTAGGCGTGGCGTCCGCCTTGGTTGGGCTGTACCTGATGACGATTCCGGCGGGCGACGGATTGAACCTGGCGAGCATGAATCGCGGCGACCTGCTGACGTTGGGATGCGCGTGCTCGTTCGCGCTGCAGATCATCTTCACCGGACGCGCGATGCGCAGCCATTCGTTCGCTGCCATTGCGACGATACAGGTGTCTACTGCCGCGATACTGATGTTTGCCACCGTCCCGCTACAACCGGTGCATGTGATTTGGTCACGACAGGTGTTGTGGGCGATACTACTAACAGGTACGCTGTGCACAGCGGCAGCGTTTACGATCCAGGCGTGGGCTCAACAGTTCACGCCGCCTTCGCACACGGCTTTGATTTTCGTGCTGGAACCCGTATTCGCGGGACTGACGTCGTTTTTCATGATTCATGAGCGTTTGGGCGTGCGAGCCACACTGGGTGCACTGTTGATACTGGGGGGAATCCTGGTTTCGGAGTTGAAGGGAAGTACGCCGGAGTCACAGCGAGAAATGGGCCCGGAAATACCGATTTCGTGAAGATTCCTTGGATAAACCGAAACACAAGAGGCTGTTTTCGCGTCTAAGTGGAATGGGAATTCCGCAAGTGCTGCCAAGGATGCAAAGGACCTGCCTGCGTCCCTATAATAATCAATTCGCATTTGTAGGTGGAGGAACGACGATATGAACCCGCGCGTAAGCGCTTTTTGGGAACGCATGCGCTCCCAGCGACTAGGGTCAGTGTTAGCGATTCTTTTGACCCTGTCAGTCGGCATTCTGATTGGTACGGTTATTTCCTACGGCGTAAAGGGACAGAACGGGTCAAGTTCTTCCTCCGATGCGACGCCTTTACAGGTTCCTGATCCCAAGCATCTTTCAAACGCTTTCACGCAGATCTCAAAACAGCTGGAACCGACGGTCGTAAACATCAATACGGAATCTACGATCAAGAATCCGCACCGGCGGCGAGTGCAACCGGGACCACAGACCCCAGACCAGGGACCGGGCGGCGGCGACGATGAGGACAATCCGTTTCAGGACTTCTTCGATAAGTTCTTTGGCGGACAGGGTGGACAGGGCGCCGGGCCGGAAGGCATGCGTCAACGTTCGCTGGGTTCCGGTGTCATTGTCGATTCCAAGGGATATATCATTACGAACCGCCACGTGGTGAATAAGGCTGATCGCGTTCGCGTGCAGCTGAACGACGATCCGCCGGGCGTGCAGCACGATGCCAAAGTGATCGGCACGGACGAAGAGACGGATCTGGCGGTGATCAAGATCGACGTGAACCGCGCACTACCGGTGGCGAAGCTGGGCAACTCTGACGGCACCGAGGTCGGTGACTGGGTACTTGCGTTGGGCAGCCCCTTCGGCCTGCGACAGACAGTAACCGCCGGCATCATCTCGGCCAAGGCGCGCAGCAACGTGGTGGCTGCGAGGCAGTTCCAGTCGTTCCTGCAGACTGACGCAGCGATCAACCCCGGGAACTCGGGTGGGCCCCTGGTCGATATGTCCGGACAGGTAATCGGAATCAATACGGCGATTCTGACTGAAGGCCAAGGCTATGAAGGTGTGGGCTTTGCGCTACCGTCGACTACAGTCATCAAGGTTTACAACGACCTGATCGGTCCCGAGCACCGTGTGATTCGCGGATCGATTGGCGTGGAGTTCGCTGCCGAGCCGAATCCGGCGGTGGCACGCGTCTACGGCTCAGGTTCTGGAGTGACGATTTCGAATGTGGTTCCGAATAGTCCTGCAGCAGCGGCCGGGTTGAAGACGGGCGACACGATCACCAGCATCAGCGGCAAGCCGGTGAAGACTGGCGACGAACTCGTCGATATGATTGCCAACACCAAGCCGGGGACCAAGGTGCAGGTGGGCTACATCCGCAACGGGCAGAAGGGCGAAACCGCGGTCACCGTGGCTAGCCGCTCCAAGCTGTTCGGCAAGCAGTTGGGCCTGGAGGAAGGCGAGCAGGGTGACGAGTCGCAACCACAGCAAAGCAAACTGGGCGTCACCGTCGACAACTTGACCCCTGACATTGCGTCGAAGCTACAGGTGCCATCAGGCAAGGGCGTTGTGGTCACGGATGTAAAACCGGGATCATTCGCGGACGATGTGAACTTGTCGCGCGGAGACGTGATCCTGGAAATCAACAAACAGACGGTGAACAGCACGGATGATTTTGCGAAAGTAACGCAGAATCTGAAGAGCGGTCAGGATGTGGTGTTTCTGGTGAGGCCAGCCCGGGCAGGAGCCAATGCCGGGACGGTTTTCCTGGGCGGTACCCTTCCGTAACCTGCTGTTTACACTATAGATACTGGCGCCGAGGGCTGATTTTATGGCATGCTCGGCGCCATTCGTTTAGGATGAGGAAACCGGAGAAGCCGGCTTACCTTCTAAGTTGTCGCACTCATTGAGCTCTGCCGTTCTGGCGGGTTTAATGTCCTGAGCGGTCGAGGTGGCTATTTGAGTCAATGTGAATGGCGGGTTACAGGAACACTGATTCTCGCGATGTCGCTCGCTGCGGCGGCGACGGCAACCACCGCGAGCGAGAAGAAGACCGTTCATAAAAGTTCGACTGTTTCCCAAGAGCACACTACTAAGTCACACGCCAAAGCAGCTTCCAAGGTGGGATCTACCGCACATACAAAGTCTGCGAACGGACGCCATAGTTCGAAGTCCCGGCACGGGAAAAAGGTCGTGAAGAGTTCGTGGAAATCACATGGCCAGCACGGGATCGATTCCGACCGCACGCGTCAGATACAGGAAGCGCTGATCCGCCAGAATTACCTGACCGGCGAGGCCGACGGGAACTGGGACAGCCGCACGCAGGATGCGATGCGCCGCTACCAGGGAGATCATGGATGGCAGTCAAAGGTGCTGCCAGATTCGCGCGCACTGATCAAGCTGGGATTGGGACCCGATCATAGCGGCGTGCTGAATCCGGAGACGGCAGCGGTGAGTCCGTATGCGACGGGTACGGCGACAGCAACACCAGCTGCAGCGACGACGAGCGGTCCGGTCGTGACGTCGGTAAGGGATCAGAACTAAAACCCCAAAAAATCAGGTAAGGCCAGCCCGTCCACAATCGCGCGCGGGTTGTCGTCCACGAGCGCCGTTGCTTTTTCCATCCCCACAATCTCTGTGGCCGCATTTCTGCCCGATGACAGCACCGGGGTGCGATCTTCGGTGCCGTGAGCGTCGGTTGCGAGGACGTGAACTGCGTCGTTCTCGAGCAGCCACTCGGCGACGGCGCGGGCGCGGCGTCCCCAGCGTCCGGTGAGAGCCGAGCCGGTGACCTGCGCCAGACAGCCCAGGGAAACCCACTCCAGCACCGTTTGTGGAGTCTGCTGAAGGAGCGGGTTGCGCTCGGGATGCGTGAGGATCGGCGTCAAGCCTTCGTGAATGAGCGCCGAAAGATTCTCGCCAGTGGTTGGAGGAATGGAAAAGTTGCTGAACTCCACCAGCAGGTAGTTGGTGTCGGCGATGGTGAAGCGACGCGGATCGCGAAGCGCTTCCTGAATGTTTTCGTAGCTGAAATGGAAATCGCAACCGAGGCTGAGCGCGATGCGAGTGCCAACGCGGCGCTGCAACTCGTCGAGAACTGATTGGAGATACGCGCGGTCGTATGCGTATTCGGAGTTGGCGTGAGGCGTGGCGACGATGTGCTCGATACCATCGTCGGCGGCCATTGCGCACATCTGGATGGCGATGTCCCAGGAGCGGGCGCCATCGTCAACGTCAGGCAGGATGTGGCAGTGGATGTCGATCATGGAATCGGGTAATCGAAAAACAAAACTCAGGCCGATTGTGAAGGATGGGGCAAGGAGAAAGCAAATTCGCGGGATGCCAATAACCCTGATCACTCGTAGCGCAAAGCTTCGATGGGGTCGAGGTTTGCAGCGCGAACGGCGGGGAACATTCCGCTGATCAGGCCGACCAGTCCCAGGATGATCGTGGAGATGAGCAATACTTTCGGGGCCACAATCAATCGTATGTCACCGGCTTCGGCGTGCGATGCCATTGCACTGTAAAAAGTCAGGCGTCCGACGGAGAGCGAAACGGCGTACGACAGCAAAATTCCTAGCGCCCCGCCAACGGCAGTGATCACCATGGCTTCTGCGAAAAACTGAAAGAGGATGTCGCGGCGGCGGGCACCAAGGGCTTTCTCCACGCCAATTTCGCGAGTCCTCTGAGTAACCGAAACAAGCATGATGTTGGCCAGGCCAACGCCGCCGATTCCGAGCGTGACGGTTCCGATGAATGCCAACAGGATCTTCAAGCCCAACGTGATAATGCTGAACTGTTCCAGTTGCTTCTGAGCGTCAAAGATAAAAACGGCTCGCTCGTCGTCAGGCTTGAAATTGTGGGTGATGGCCAGGGAGTCGCGAATCGTCTGGGTGAGCTTTTCATGCTGCACGCCCTGGAAGTCCAGCCATATGCCGCCGATGTAGAACGTGTCCTGGAGCACGCTCATGGTGTTGTAAGGGATGTAGGTGCTGCGGTTTTCATCGCTATCGGCTTCTTGCATTCGCGGCGCAAGTACACCCACGATCTGGAACGTGACACCGTTCAGGCGGATTTGTTCTCCGAGCGCAGGCATGCCTCCGAAGAGCTTGTCTTTTGCCTCGGACCCGAGGACAGCGAAGTGTCCGTGTTCGATGTTGTCTTCGTCGTTCAAGAAACGGCCCGACTGCATCTGCAAATTCCAGATATCTTGAATCGAGGGATCGGTTCCGTAGACCGGAAAGGTAAAAGAACGTTCCCCGGCCTGCACCGAGACTTGCTTATCGGACACGCGGGAGATGTGGCGAATGAGCGGCGCTACATTACGAATCAATTCGACATCTGCCTGGGTGAGCCGGATCTGTACGCCAGCTTTGTTGCCACCTGCCTGCTGAGAGGTGCGACCGGGATAGATGCCGACGGCCTTTGCTCCGAAACTTTCAAAGATGTTCTGGATAGCTCGCCCAAAGCCCTCTCCGTAGGCGAGCAGAAGAACAACCGTGGCGATGCCCCATGCCATTCCAAGCACGGTGAGAACGGTCTTACGCAGATCGTGGCGCATCGCGCCGTAAGCCTGCTGCAGGAGATCGCGTTTCATTCTTTTCGCAGAGCCTCAACCGGCTGCAGGGAGGCTGCTCGCCTGGCCGGATATAAACCGGCGACCACGCCTGCGACGGAGAGCGACCCGATGGCGAGCACTGCCGTGGAGGCGACCAACTTGGGTGGATCGAAGCCGGGCGGTGATGGCAGTAAGCCTAAAAGAGCCATGAGGGCCGCGGCAGCGCCCATGCCGATTCCACCGCTGAGGACAGTCAAGAAGGCTCCTTCGATAAAGAACTGGAACATGATGCTGCCATTGGTTGCGCCGACTGCTTTGCGCAGGCCGATCTCGCGGGTGCGATCGGCGACGGCTACCAGCATAATGTTGATAATCCCGATGGCGCCTAGTGCCAGTGTTACTAACCCGACGCTGCCGAGAAATACGTTCATCGCGTCAAAGATTTTTCCAACCTGGTCAGCGGTGCGAATGCTGTCCCATTCATCGAAGGCGTCGGGATCGCGATAATCGAAAGCATGATTGCGAGCGATGATTTTATGGACCTCGAGTCTCGCTTGTTCATGCAGTTGCCGAGTCGTAGGCTGGTAGTTGATGAACGAGATCGGATTGAAAGCGTCTTTCACCTCGGTGGGCGGGAAGTAGCGCTGCATCGTGGTGAATGGCACAAAGATGCGCAGGTTTATGGTGTTGTTATCTCCGTGACCGATCCGCTTCAGCGTGCCGATCACCTGAAATTGCACGCCATTTAAAAGGATGGTGCTGCCGACCGACGGCCGGCCCGGGAAAAGCAATTTGCGGGCTTCATCTCCCAGTACCACTACCAAGTGGCTTTGAGCGTCATCCATGGGATCGAGCCAGCGGCCGTCGGCAACCGGCAAGTATCGAATCACGTTAAAACTCGCGGGAACCCCCATTAATTGTCCGCTGCTGGTGAAGTAATCACTGACGGCCTTGATATCGCCGCGTGAGATTACCGGTGCGACGGCCTTGACGTCGGGGGCTTCTGCTTTGATGTCGAGATAATCCTGATAGGTAAGGTAGTACTGACGCATGCTAGTGAAGCTGCCGCGAACAGCGGGCGTTCGGCCTCCGAAGATGAACATCACGTTCTCGCCCAGTTCATCGAACTGCTTACGATTGCCGGAGCGAAAGCCTTCGCCGAGGCCAACGAGCAAGAGCAGGGAACCAACGCCCCAGGCGATGCCGAACATGGTCAGAAACGAACGAAGCTTGTGAGCCCACAGCGTGCGCAGGGTCTGACCGAAAATGTCGAAGATTAACCTCACCGGGGAAAGAATACCTGAGTTGAGGACGATTGCCGTTGATGTGATGTTAACTGGGAGTTATTTCGGAAAGAACTCGCGGACGGACGCTCTGCAGTGCTGAGCGCTCGACCGGCGGTACTCAGGCAAAAAAGAAGCGTTGCTAATGAGGCAAACGGTAAATGGTAATAGGTTATTGAAAAGAACCGCCGGTAAGTCAGCTCCGCGCACTGCTCGCTTTGCAGATAGATACCTGATAGCTACAAAACCGATACCACGTTGCCTATCGAACGTCGATGTCTCCGGAGCCACTGCGAAGGTCGAGGCTGAAGCCGCCTCCGCCGCGGACTTTGCCACGGACTTCGTGCCGGCTCTGCGTGCCTTCAACCGTTACAGGTACGCCCAGGTTGATGGAACTGGAACTGGCGTGCGCATAGAGATCGAACGCCGCATTCGAAGGAACCCGGACTGAGATTCCGCCGGAACCGGTGCGAACTTCCCAAGTGCCCGAGGGCTCGCCGTCGGCCGAGATGTGGCCGCTACCGGTGGAGGCGCGCAGGCTGCCCTTGATGTTTTCGAGACGAAGTGTTCCCGATCCAGCCTTGGCTTCGACCTCACCGCTACCGGCCTGCACGAGAGTGACATCGCCGCTGCCGGTGCCAACCTTGCAGGAGCCGCCGACATTGTGCGCGCGAATGTTGCCGCTGCCCGCGCTGGCTTCCACATTGTGGCGGATGTTTTCCAGTTCGATATTGCCGGAACCGGAGCGGAAAGAGCCGTCGGTGTCGATGTCAAAAGCGCGAATGTTGCCGGAGCCGGTTTGCGCCTGCACCGGACCTTGCACGGCCTCGATGGATTGCGATCCAGAGCCGGTGCGCAGATCGGCGCGCGTTTCAGTCGGCGCAGTGATCTCGTAGCTGATGGAGACGTTGTTGCGCAGATCTGGATCTTCAATGCGGCCGATGCGAATGACGTTCCCAGTTTGCTCAACCGGAGGATTGGCGACGATGCGCTTAACTTTCTCGTCGGCATTCATCCCGCTGAACCACCCGCCGGCGGCGCGGATGCGGGCATGAATCGTGACTACACCAGCTGATCCCTTGCGAAGCGAGATGGATCCGGATCCCGTCTCAACGTCGAGTGAAACCGATCCGCTGACTTTCAGCGTGCGATCGAATGAGCCCTCGCCAACCATTTCGGCTGCGGCGGTGAGAGGAATTACAAGTGCGAGGATTACTGTATAGACATACCAAGAGCGTAGCTTCATGTGTGCTCTCCTTCTGTGCCCTATTCAGTAAACAAAAAAGAGGGTCTCTGCGCTGGAGGGGCCACAGAGACCCTGTGCTGCTGCCCAAGGGGTGGGTTCTATTGCAGCACTACCTGATCGCCTTCCTTCAGTCCGCCCAGCACTTCTGCTTTGGCGCCATTGGAGATACCCAGGTTCACGGCGAGTTTCTTCTTGCCGTCCTTGTCGTTGGGGCTGGGGATTTCCACGGAGGCTTTCTTGTCTTTGTCGTAGATCACCGCGTTTTCAGGGATCATCAGCACGTTCTTGTGCTCTTCCAGAATGATCTCCGCGTTCGCGGTCATAGCAGCCTTCAGTTCGCCACCGGGATTGTTGATGGAGACGCGGACTTCGAACGTGGTGACGTTATCTTTTTCCACGCCCATGGGTGAAATCTTGGTTACTTTGCCGGTGAAGGTTTTGTCCTTGAAGGATTCAACCTTGATGCGCGCCGGCTGGCCCAGATAGACCTTGCCGATATCGCTCTCGTCGACCTTGCCTTTTACATACACTTCGCTGGTGTCGCCGAGAGTCATGATCAGAGTGGCCGAAGACCCGAGGACAAGAATGGAACTGACCGCGTCGCCGAGTTCAACATCACGCGAGAGCACCACGCCATCGAGCGGGGAAACAATTGTGGTGTACGTGTACTGCTCTTCCAACTGCGCCAGGTTCGCCTTTGCGCTCTGAACCTGAGCCTGTGCCTGAGTAATCTTGGCTTTCAGTACGCCGACCTGCGCTTTGGCCACATTCTGCTTGTTGACGGACATGATGTAGGCGCGCTGCGCATCATCGCGAGCTGCTGTCGAGACCACGCCTTCCTTCTGCATCTTTTGCGCGCGTTCGTAAGCGGTCTGCAGGGTGGGAACGTCAACGCCTTCTGCGTCCACTTTGGCGCGCTCGTAATCCGCCTGAGTCGAAATGAGACTGGCTTCCGCAGCTTGCAGGTTCGCGCGCTGCGAATTCACCTGGGCTTCGATTTCGTCTTTATCCAACTCGGCGAGAATCTGGCCCTTGTGAACCTTATCACCGGCGTCGACGTAAAGTTTCTTCACAATGCCGCTGGCTTTGGATTTCACTTCGACCTTGGTGATCGGCTCGATTTTGCCGGTTGCGACGACACTCTTGGCAAGATCGCCTTTTTCAACCTTAGCTAGTTTGGACGGATCGATCTTGGTGCCACCGTGCGTTGCGGCAACGAATACTCCAACCAAAATCAATACCAGTACGATGGAACCGATGATAATGAAAAGGCGTTTTTTCTTTTTGTTCTTGCCGTTTCCGTTCGCCACAACAGCCTCCTGCGGTTTCTGCCTACTGATACGGGGGATATAGGAATTTTGTTCCGGGTATTCGGTTCGAATCTTGAAATCTGTGAACTGCCTAAATCAATGACGTACGTTTAGACCCGGCATTTCAAAAAAAGAAAGCAGGTCCCCAGAATTTGTTCAAACCCACTTTGATTGTAGCTGCTGGCAGGACACTTGAACGGTTCTAAGCCTAAGATTCCTATATGTGTAACAACCCGATTCGGACCTTAGATTTACCGCTTCGGGTGCTAAAATCGGCGCAATGTTCGCCTCAGTGCTGCTGCGATTGCTAGCCGTGCTTTTGTTAGTGGCGGCCAACGCATTCTTCGTAGCGGCTGAGTTCTCGCTGGTAAGCGTACGTGACACACGGCTGCAGCAGTTGCTGGCTGCAGGTCGAGTAGGCGCGCGTACTGTCCAGAAATTACACGCCCGTCTGGATGAGGTCCTGAACGCGGTCCAATTTGGGATCACGCTCGCCAGTTTGGCGTTGGGCTGGGTTGGCGAACCTGCCATTGCTCGAATCTTCCAGACCTGGATGGGCGAGGATCTGGCGGGCAAAGTCTATGCCCACAGCATCGCGATTGCGCTCTCGTTCTTCTTGATTACCAGCCTGCATGTGATTTTGGGCGAGGTGGTTCCCAAATCCGTGGCGCTGCAGAAAGCAGAGAACGTAGCGCTAACGGTTGCCGGTCCCATGGACGTCTTTATGACGCTGTCGCGTCCATTCGTGGCGTTCATGAACCAATCGTCCCGGCTGGTACTGAAGGTGCTGGGGGTGCGTCCGGCGCGTGAAGGTGGAGTGCATTCTCCGGAAGAGCTGAAGCTGATTGTCACGGCTGCGCGGCGGACCGGAACGATGCCGTTGTACCAGGAAGAGCTGATCCTGCGTTCGCTGGAACTGGGGAACCTGAGCGTGAACCAAATTATGGTTCCGCGCACACAAATCGTGTCGTTGCCCGACAATATGTTGTTGCGCGACGCCGTGGTGTCGGTGGTGGAGGAGCAGCATTCGCGCGTTCCCGTCTACGATGCGACGCGTGGGCCTGAGAATCTGGTGGGAATTCTCTACAGCAAGGATGTATCGCGATGGGCGCGGCTGAGGCTGGCGTACACGTCGGGCGAGTGGGCGGCGCGGCTCGATCGCATGAAAGTGGGCGATATTACCCGCGAGATGCTGGTGATTCCGGAGACGAAACCAGTTTCAGATCTGCTGGAAGAATTCAAACGCGCGAAACAGCATCTTGCCGTGGTGGTCGACGAGTTCGGCTCGACCGTGGGCCTGGTCACCGTGGAAGATGTGATCGAGCAGGTAGTTGGCGAGATCGAGGACGAGTTCGATGTGGCGCCTCCGCAACTGGCTCCCGGCGCAACGACGATGGAGCTGGATGGTTCGGTGAACATCCGCGACATGGAGACGCTTTATCATGTGCCATTGCCACATGACGAGGGCTTCGAAACGCTAGCGGGATTCATCATGGCGCATCTGCAACGCGTGCCTGAAACGGGCGATAGCTTCGAGTTCGGTGGACGGCGGTTCACGGTGGTGCGCATGCAGGGACATCGGATCGCGAGAGTGAAGATTGAGGAAGAAAAAGAAGTGGCTAGTGGTTAGTGGCTAGTTGTGGTGGGTAGCTAGTTGGTAGGAGTGAGTTGCCAGTAGCCAGTAGTCAGCATGCTCCTATTCGTTTCTAGCGCAGTTGGTCGCTAGCGCGAGGGAAGTGCGGGAGATAGTTGGGATGACGTTACGGGATTGTGATCGCTCTTGTGATTGTAGGATTGAGTGGGCTCGTCGGCCGATCGTCGTCGACGCTCGTCACTCGCTCAGATTTGGAAAGAAAAGGAAACAGCAGGCGCTCAGTTCTATCGCGAAATGAAGAACTCGAACGACCAGCTACAAGCTGCGCAAGGACAACTACCCACTAGCCACTAATCACTAGCCACTAAGAAAATGCTTCGTGCACTCACATCCCGCCTGCTGTATGCGATCCCGGTGCTCTGGCTAGTGGTGACGGTGGTATTCCTACTGATCCACCTGGTGCCGGGCGATCCGATCCAGGCGATGCTGGGTGAAGGCGCACCGGCGGCGGATCTGCAGGCGACGCGCCATGCGTTTAGGCTGGATCTGCCTCTAAGGACGCAATATCTCCTCTACTGGCGGGACGTGCTGCATGGGGATCTGGGACAGTCGATTCGCCTGAATCAAAGCGTGGCGAAGGTGATTCGCGAGCGCTATCCGTATACGTTGCAGTTGACGTTGTCGTCGTTGCTTGTTGCGCTGGTGCTGGCCATTCCCGCGGGAGTGCGATCGGCGCGAAGGCGAAACCGCTGGGACGATCGCGTGCTGGGATTTGTCAGTTTGTTGGGATTGTCGTTTCCGAACTTTGCGCTGGGGCCGATCCTCATCTTGTTTTTCGCGATCAAGCTGGGATGGCTGCCGGTGTCGGGATCGGGTGCGTTTGCAAACCTGGTACTGCCGGCGATCACCATGGGCGGCGCGCTGGCTGCCATCCTCACGAGAATGGTGCGCACGTCTATGCTCGAAGAGTTGGGGCAGGATTATGTACGCACGGCGCGCGCCAAGGGGTTGCCGGAGCGGACGGTTGTGTATAAGCATGCGTTGCGCAACGCGATGATCCCGGTGGTCACAGTGATTGGCTTACAGTTCGGAGCCTTGCTGGCGGGAGCGATCGTCACCGAGACCATTTTTTCGTGGCCGGGCATCGGTCGCCTCACGATACAGGCCATTTCGAATCGCGACTATTACCTGGTGCAGGGATGCATCCTGGCGATTGGGTTGACTTACGTTGCCGTGAACTTCCTGACGGATCTGCTGTATACGGTAGTGAATCCGAGGATAAGGCAGTAAAGCAGTAGCCAGTAGTCAGTAGCAAGTAGTCAGTCAATGCCACGCCAGTATGTGCCAAGGTTACATCCCGCGCTCGGATTGGAGACTCTTCGGGACTACTGACTACCCACAATCACAACCGCTCAGCTCCCCGAATCTAAGGTTCTGACCCGATTCCAGCTCTGCTTGTGAGCAGCTAAACTGCTATCAATTTCAGTTTCTGCTTCAATCTTTAATCTTTGCGCCCGCCTCGTCGATGAGAGTGTTTCTGCCTGCGCGGCGCGCACTCCGGACAAATTCAGAGAAGAATCGATCATCTCAGACCTTTTGGAGACCGTAATGAATTACCGCAAGAGTTTCGTTTTCACTTTCCTGAGCTGCATGGTGCTGTTGGCGGGTGCTGCTTACGCTGAGAACCAGGTGCTGGGCGAGGTTGAAATCAACGGGGCCAGCAAGGTGGAGAAGACTTCAGGAGTGTGGGTCGACGGACAATACGTCGGCTACGTAAAAGAACTGAAGGGCGATCGGAAGCTGCTGCTCCTGCCAGGGGAGCATTACATCGTGGTGCGGCAGTCGGGATATGAGGACTTCAAGCAGCCGGTGGTAGTAGAGCCGGGAACGAAGAAGGTCCTGGCAGTGAAGATGGTGAAAGATCCCCGGACGCACGCACCGCAGATCACGTCGCAGGTGAAACTGGAGGTAAATCCGGAGCGGGCAGCGGTGTTCCTCGATAACGCGTTTGTAGGACACGTGAGCGAGTTTTCGGGGCTGGGCCGGGCGATGCTGCTGAACCCGGGCACTCATCGGATCAAGATCGAATTGCCCGGATACCAGGCGTTCGAGACTGAGATCAACCTGCTGCCAAACCAGAAATACACGGTAAAGACAGACCTGGCGCGGGGTAGCATCGCACAGGCCGATACGCTGATCAAACGGGATTGAACGTTTTTTCGCTTTGGCAGTGGAGAAAAATCGGCGAAGTCAAGGTTGTGCGTCACTCAGCTCACCGCAACTTCCGCGTGTAAAATAGGTTTGTAAGTGCGGGCGTAAGTCCGCTAGGAGGAATTGTGTTTGGTGAGCTAGGTTTGCCCGAGCTGCTGGTGATTCTGGGAATCGCGCTGCTGATCTTCGGGCCAAAAAAGATTGGGGAACTCGGTAAGGGATTGGGCGACGGAATTCGTGGTTTCCGCAGCGCCATGAAGGGCGAAGACGAAAAGAAGCCGGCCGAGCCGGTGGTCGAGTCCCCGCAGAAGTAGTGCTACGGGCACACTCGCATGTGCCCGCCGCATTCATTTCAATTCGTGCGAAGCTAATTGACGGTCACTGCCACGCTAGCGGTCGATTGGTCACCACTGACGGTGTAAGACGTTACCGTCATTGTGTACGAGCCGCCAGGAGTACCGCCCAATGTTGGCGGAGCTGGCGTTGACTGTGAAGTGCCCCCACCTCCGCAGGCGTTAACCGCCAGTATTGGCAGCAAAAGTAAGAACAGTCCAAGTATCATGCCCGCCCGCTGTTTGCGAACCGCGGGAATCAACCAGACTCCGAAAATCATTCCACCCAAGCTGAAATAGGCCCATGCACTCGTGTGGTTGTGCCGGATCGAGGCAGTGTGCGCCTGCGTGGCGAGGCTGACGGTCGCGGTCGCCGTGGCGGCATTGGTGAAGTCGACGTAGTTAGGACTGATAGTGCACGTTGAATTCGTCGGCGCATTCGAGCAGGTGAGATAAACCTTGCCGGTGCCGGTCGTGGAGGTCAGGTTGAGTGCGCTGGTTCCGGTCCCACCGGCGGTGACGTTCATCGAGGCCGCGGTCATCGCCGGGCCGGGAACGGTCGCAGCTTTGTAAACGCGAACGTAGTCGACAAACATCTGCGACGGGCTTGGGGTGGAGCTATCGGGCTTTCCTGGCCAATCGCCGCCGACGGCGAGGTTCAGGAGCAGGAAGAAGTTGTTGTTGCAGACCCACTGAGCTCCCGAGGGAATCGCGGTCGCCGGAATCGTCTGAAAGATGTTCGTGGGATCGTCGACGTAGAACTGGATGAGATACGGAGACCATATCAGGCCGTAGATGTGATAGCCGTCGCTCACCGTTCCATTGTTGGGGAAAGCGTAGACCTTGCTGATGCCGTTGGCGCCCGAGTATCCGGGGCCGTGGATGGTGGAGGCGATCTTGTTGGCCCCGAGCGGCGCGGTGAGGACGTTCTCCATTATGTCGATCTCGCCGGATGCCGGCCAGTTGACCGTACTGATGTTGCTGCCGAGCATCCAGAAGGCCGGCCATAAACCGGTGGCAGAGGGCATCTTGATGCTGGCTTCGATGCGACCGTACTGGAAGTTCGCAGTCGAGATTCCCTGCGTTTTCAGACGAGCTGAGGTCCATGTGCCGGCGTTATCGCGAGCCTCAATCACCAGGTGACCTGAGCCATCCTGGTAAGCGCTGGGAGTGGTTGAGTTACACGGTGCGGGCGAGGTGCCCACAGGATTGGAACAGTAAATCTCTATTTCATTGTTCACGCCGAGATTGCCGACGTCGAAGGTCCACTTGGTGGAATCGGGCGCGGCGTTTTGTGCGCCATTGAATTCATCTGCCCAAATGGGGTTACCCCAGTTCTGAGCGAGTGCGACGTTTGCGACGGAAAGAAAGAAACAGAGAAGGATTGCGAACAATAACCACCGCAGGGCGGAATTTTTCTCGACCATGAATATCCTCGGCTCCTGTAACGGAAAAGCAATCAAGAAGGGAGCCAAAAACTATACATCAGCGGTGACAACGGGGGCGGTGTCGAAACGAGTTCGGGGGAGGAGAGACGTGAGTGGCGTTGAAAACCACAGTCCAGAGCGCATTCTCGCGCAGCGATTACCAGGTGAGGGACTGGTCCAGCGCCTCGAGGCATATCCACTGCGTCGCGGTGCTGTGGGCATTTCGCGACAGATGCACTTCGACGGGAAGCTCGCTTTGACGTGTGAATGAGCCACAGGGTCGGGGCGGTAGATTGCTCTCGCTTCGGATGAGGATTGCGGGCAACGATAACGAGATTCTGCGACATGCTAAAACTTCCTTATGCGGCTAAGTTGTTGCGGTAGCTGCAGCTGCAACTTCCTCGACGGTAGTTTGCGTCGAGGCGTCAACTCCATGCTTCCGCAGGACGCCGTAGGTGATGTCTCCCAGGAATTCCAGAATTCCATCCCGAAGGTGCTGGCGTCTGTCGGTTTCGAGTGCCTGGGCCATTACGCGCCTCCTGTCCGCGAACTCCAATCGTTGGGGAGAACGGGGAACGCGCTTTCATATAGAGCAATGGGCGTGCCATTTCAGAGGAGGTGAAAAAGAGGCTCGGGCAGAGGGAAGGTCATTAGTTAGCTGGTTTATTTCCGGAAGTTAGTTGCGCGCAGAACTTAACTGATGCGGCCCTCGCCAGGAATGAAGTCCGCGGTGCCATAGTGGTGAGATTCATGGCAGTGCGGGCATTCGAAGGAACCGACGTCCGGATTGGGAGCGAGCGCATCCGTGCTCTTGCCGGACACACTCTCACGCCGCAATACGGGAAAGCGTTGCAGGCAGGTTTTGCATTCTACGAGCCAGACCAGAGCCATCGATCAACTAGCCTCATCGACAGGATATTTCAATTTGTATCCGAGGCGTAAGAGTCATTGAAAATTGCGTGCGTCACCCGGTGCGCCCTCCAGATTGCGAGCGATGTTCACAAGTTGCGCTTTCGTTCAGCGAGTAGACGATTTGAGAGTCGTTGAGCAAAAGGCTTGACGCCGCTTTCGGCGGTGGTAGAGTGTTCGCCCATGACAAACGATGCGAACAAAACACTGATACACCGCTGGTTCCAGGAAGTGTGGAATGAAGGTCGTGAGTCGACGATTGACGAATTGCACGCGGCGGATGGAGTGAGTTTCGGTCTCGGAGGCGCCAACACCGAAGTTCGCGGTCCGGAACAATTCAAAGTATTCTTCCGCAATCTGCGCAGTGCTCTTCCCGACACACATGTCACCGTTCTGGAGGCAATCGCGGAAGGCGATATGGTCGCTGTCCGATTCGAGGTGCAAGCAACGCACACAGGGGTCGGATTGCCCTACGAACCGACGGGACGTCCGGTGAAATTCATGGGCATATCGATGCTCGAAGTCGAGGATGGGAAACTGAAGAGAGCGTGGAACAGCTGGGACCAGTTGGGCATGCTCATTCAACTCGGCGTGATTTCTGAGAGCGCAACCGCTGACAAAATGCTCGAGCCCTCAACGGGAGAGCAGGTCAAGGAATCAGCAGCGTAGCTACCGGCAAGCGCAAAAGAAAAAGGGCGGGAGTTTCCCGCCCGTGTCTCCGCTGGAATCCACTCTACGTCCCGGACTTCTGCACTTCCGCGGACTGCTTCCCCTTGCGCAGCATCTTCACGTCGTCGACGCTGATGGTCTTGTTGGCGGTGTCAAAGGTCGCTTTCAGTTCGACGTGATGTCCGTTGTGCTCCTACTTTTGGTGCCGAATTGGACAGCCGGTTACCCACAACACGGACCAGCAGCGAATTGACGAGAATCGAAATGAGGGAGGCCATGAGCGTGGCGTTGTAGATGGTATCCGGCACTAATTGTGCGCTCTTCGCTTCCTGAACGAGGACGTAGGAGAACTCGCCGATCTGTGTCAGCCCGACTCCGACGAGCACGGCTGTTTTCCAGTCGAAGCGGAAGAGCCGCACAATGCTTGTCCAAATGACGAATTTGCCGACGACGATGAGCGCGATCAGGATGAGCAACAGGCCGGGATGTGACAGCAACACGCGTGGATTTACCAACGCGCCCACGGTCACGAAGAACAAGGCGACAAAAATATCGCGCAGGGGAAGCAACTGGGAGAGGATTTCGTGCGCGTAGTCGGAGCCGCTGATCAGCATGCCGGCGAGAAATGCGCCGAGAGCCAGAGAAAGCCCGAGCGCTTCGGTGAGATACGCAGTCGCAAAACCGAGCGCGACGCTGACAAGCACGAATAGTTCCTTGCTCTTCATGCCGGCCACCTTTGCGAGAAAGCGGGGAACGAAACGCACGGCGAGGAATCCGATGGGAATCAGTAAGAGCAGAGCCTTGCCAAGCGACTTGCCAAGGTCGAGGAAACGATCGCCAGAAGGCGCGCTCAAGCTGGGCATCAAGACGGTGAGGATGACGACGGCGACGTCCTCGAAGAGAGTGATGCCGATCATGACCTTGCCGTGGGCCGAGAGCAACTCGCCGCGATCGATCAACAAGCGCGACAAGACCATGGTACTGGCGACGCTGACGATTGCGCCGATGGCAAAACCTTGAGGCAGCGGCCAGCCCAGTCCGTATGCCAGCGCGAGACCGAGAGCGATGGAGAAGAGGATGCCCAAAGCGCCTCCGCCCACGGCTACCCATTTCACTTCGAGAAGATCGCGCGGATGGAACTCGATTCCGATGGAGTACATCAGCAGGATGACGCCGATCTCGGCGAGCACTTCGAGCGCATGCGTATCGGCGAGCGTGGGCCCAGGGGTGAATGGGCCGATGAGAATTCCGGCGACAACGTAGCCGAGGATCAGAGGCTGGCGCAGCGCGCGCGCCGCCAATCCGCCGAGGACGGCAGCGACGAAGACGTAGGCAAGATCGTGATACAGGTTGGTGCCGGCGTGCATCGGCATTGTCCCCAGGGCGGAGCGGAAAGCTTGACCAACGTTAACAAATGCCGAGGTCCAGGCGAACTATTGTTTTGCAACTGGTTCGGCAGGTTCCGTCACGGCCTGAATATTGGGCGTGCCTGTTCCCACCAGACGCAGCTTAGGTGACCGCTCGATGGCCTCCAGCAAGGCGCGCGTGATCTTGTCGTCGACTTCGGCGGCCTTGTCCAGAACCAACGGATAGCGAATGACCACCTCCAGTCCGGCTTGAGTCAGATGGAAATGGCTTTGTGGATGCAACGAGATGTCACTGACAACACTGAGCGAGTGTTGCATCCGGAGTCGTTGCTGCTCCAATGCATCCTTGTATTCCTTAAAGACGGACTCGACGGCATTCAGTAGACGAGTTTCGATCTCGCGATAATTTCCTTCCGGCGCGAGGGTCAGTGTTATCTGGTGCCACACAAAATTGGTGCCTGGAATCTGCTTGTAGAGGCCGCTGGTAGGCTGGAACACGACCGAATTGGAGAAGACTACGACTCGTCCGGTTGGCTGAGCATCGGTTCCAGTCGTCGCAAGTTCCATCAAGTGCAGGCGGACGAGGCCGATATCTACAACCTCACCGGTGACGCCGGAAATCTGCACGCGGTCACCCACGCGTACACCGTACTTGCCAATCAGGTAGAAGTAGCCGGCCACTGAGAGGATCACGTTCTGCAACGCGACCGCAATGCCGGCAGTGAGTAATCCGGCAAAAGTTGCCAACGAACCAAGCTCACTGGCAAAGGCGAAGGCGACGACGATCGCGATCAAGAACCACATCACCAGGCGCCTCAACAGCATGAATTGGTAACGCCTGCGGACGTCATGCACGTAGCGAAAGATGGCTCGACGCCAGACTTCCGCCATTCCGACAATCAGGGCCAGCATGAACCCCAGCACACCAAGGTGGATCAGGAGGTTCCGCAATACTGTGTTGTATTCGGACTTTACGGTGTCGTGCCAGTTGCTGAGGCTTCGCTTGTAGAGGTCGAACAGAATGGATTGCTTGCTCAACGGCATGACGAGAGCAGCTGTCTGCTTGAACTGCGCCGTCATCGAATCGAGCTGTTGTTTCTGCTGAGCCAGTACTGCGGGATCGGTGGCATCGGGCTGCTGGACAATGTCGTTCCCGCCCTTTACCAGATCCTTCAGCTTGTTAGAGAACGGCGTGCGGATCTGTTTCGCGGCTTGCTGCAGATTGTTAGTTTGCTGAATGCGATCGTCGATCGCGTGGACCTTCTTGGAAAGCGAGATAAGGCCGGTAATGAGATCGAGGATCCCCGTAGACTGTGTTTTACGAGCGGTTTCGTTAGATGTACCCGACGTCGAACTCTGTCCTTGTGTACTTTGCTCGTTAGCGGGCGGGATCACTCGCTGTAGTTCTTCGAGTTGCGCGCGCAGGCTGCCGCCATTTCCGTTGGCGCCACTCACGAATTGCAGCATGTTGCGAAGGGTATCGCGCCGCGTCTGGGCCAGGTCCACTTCCGCTTGTAGTTCCCCGATTTGTGATTCGATCTCTTTACGCTTGCGTGGCGGAGCCGTTTCCAATTTGCGGCGCGCGTCCTCGACTTCGCCCTGTGTACTTTTCACCTGCTGGTCTGCGGTATTCGCCAGTTGAAGAAGCTGCTGATATCTGTCCTGCGTCGGAGAACCCGCTTGTTGAGTGGGCGCCAGATTTTGGCTGCCGGCATAGGCGAGTCCGAAGTCAAACGACAAGCGAAGGATCTGCGTCGACAGCTGCTTGTCATCGTTGACAAAGATGATGTCTTCAGGCTCGGTAGCGATCTGCTGTTCAGACGAGAGTTGCCGATACCAGGAGATACTCTGGTTGACGAACGATAGAACATCCTGTGGGCTGGGAAAGTTGGACTGCTGATTTGATGTTTCCTGCGCGGGAACACAGACTAGCGGTTGCAGCAGCAGGACCAGTAGTAAAGAAGCAGATAGGCCTTTTTGGAAAATGTTCACTCGCTTCTATCCGGGAGTTCTATGAATTTACGTTGCATCTCTGTTCGCATGCAAAATTTTCGACGGAAGCGGGGCGCTGATTGGATCCAGACCGGAGTTGCTACGACATTGCTGCGCTGCATATGGCGCACCCGACAGGACTCGAACCTGTAACCCTCAGCTCCGGAGGCTGATGCTCTATCCATTGAGCCACGGGTGCGCTGACAAACGCTTGCTCACCCGATTATAGCAATCTAACTTGCCTGTTGCTGCGTTCGGGCTTTGGTCTCCGGCTGCACGGAAGATTTGTCTTCGGCTGTGGCAGCGGCTGAACCTATCGGCAGGAAGACCTGGAAAAGGCTTCCGTGACCATCGCCGGTGCGGCTTCGGAACCGCAACACCCCACCGTACTTGCGGACAATTCCACCCGAGACCCAGAGGCCCAGTCCCGTACCTTTTTCGCCCTTCGTCGTGTAGAAAGCTTCGCTGATACGTTGTTGGTCTGCTTGCGAGATTCCCGCACCGGTGTCGGAGACGGTGACTCGCACTCCCTGACGATCGATGTTCGCCCAGTCGCGCGAGGGACGGACGTGGAGAGTGAGACAGCCACTCGGTCCCATGGCGTCAAGGGCGTTGCCGATCAGGTTCGAGAAAACCTGGCGGAGTTCGCCCGGGAAGGCGCGCACTTCCAGAACATCTTCGTAACGCTTGCGCACCTCGATCTCCGAGGCGGTCAGGCGCGCCCGATAGAGCACGAGAACGTTGTCGAGTAGATCGCGCAGCTTGACCGGCACCGGGACTCGCGATTCGCGACTGAAAGTGAGCATCTGCTCGGAGATATTGGTGACGCGATTCAGTTCTTCGCTGGCCAGCCGCACATGTTCGCGAGAGGCTTCATCGAGTTGTTTGCTGTGATCGAGCAAGTAGAGCAGATTCGCGATGGCATCCAGAGGATTGTGAATCTCGTGAGCGACACTGGCGGCGAGGCGTCCCATGCTTGCCAGCTTATCGGTTGAACGTAGAACAGCTTCCGATCTGCGCTGATCTGTAAGATCGCGAAGAACCAGCACCATGCCGACAATGCGGCCGGCTTCATTGAGAAGCGGTGAGCTGGTTTGGGTTACAGGCAATTCGAGGCCGTCACGGCGGCGCAGCAACAGGCGCTCGGAATTGGTGCCTCCCTGGTTGATGCCAGGGGAGAGTTCGCGCACGGGTTCGCGCGTGACCTCGTTCATGACCTGAACAACCTCACCCAACCAAGCTCCTTTAGCTTCCTCGATATCCCAGCCGGTGAGCTTTTGCGCGACGCCGTTCATGAAGGAAACCGCGCCGTCTGCTTCGGTTGCAATGACACCGTCGGTGATGCTGCCGAGAATTGTTTCCAGCCTGCGCCGGCTGCTTTCAGTTTCCTCAGCACGGTTCTCGGCGATGGTTAATGACGCTGCGTAGCTATCGGCCACAGCATGCAGTTCACGCCGGGTAAAAGTAGAAAATAAAAATCCAAGAACCAGGGAGAGCAGGCCAGCGCTGGCACCGAGCATCCACATGGCGCGATGCACGGCGCCGACTCGTCCGGCAAGGCGTGCCTCTTCATCTCCGAGGACTTGGTCCCAGGTCGAGCGGAACAATTCCATCAACGATCTGCCTTCGGCGTTTAACGCTACCGATTGATAGTCGCCGTGATTCTGGCGCAGATCGATCATCTTGCGCATATAGGCGTGCAGATCGTCGTACTGCTGTCCGAGGCGAACGATGCGGCTTTCTTGCGGCAGATTGCCGGCGGTGGAGCGCCGCATTTGCTCCAGTGTGCCCGGTACATGCTCCTCTGCGGCGTAGTAAGGACCCATAAAACGGTAGTCGCCGGTGAGCAGATAACCGCGAAGTCCGGTCTCCATATCGAGCACGCGCTTGAGGACAGACCTCGTATGGTTGATCGATTGGTAACTATCCTGGACGGATCGATTCGTGGACCAGAGAAAGTACATTTCCAGTAGGAAAGTTGCCGCCAAAACTGCCGCCATCAGGAGGGGTACGTAGAGGGCTCTCCGCAGGTGAAGACGGAAGGTTTTGAGGCGGTCATCCATCGTGGCAGGGGAGTTTACTCTTTCTACCTATGAGAACACCACATCAGCGGAATGGATGCGTTATCCACTTGAAAACAGGCGTGTAAAGCGAGCGGTCAAGGCTGGAAGGCCAAGGTAAATCCACAGTTGAACCAGTCCAGTACACGCACCTTCGTGTGAAGAGCAGGGCGGATTCACGGTATCAACAACAACACCACAAGCTATAGTAGGCCGCTCTCACGGGAAGCCCCGAGACTGGTATGACAGAGACCAAAAAAACTAAAGTACAAGCACTAGAGAAACCGGAGAATCACGGGTAAAACCCGAAGTTCTCCTTGACGCTACATACGTTAACCCTGATATAACCATCTCGAATTTCTCCCCCCTGAGACATCGACCGAGGACGAATTCCTCGAAGCTCCTAAAAGGGAGCAACGACTCTCCCCGCCCCTACGGGCAGTAACTCTGTGGAAAGGGCTTTAGCGATGGCCGAAGCACCTGAAGTGATGAATATTCGCCAGGCGTCCGAGTACCTGGGCGTAAGCCCTGACACGCTCTACAAATACGTGTACGAGGAAAAGATCCCGGCGTTCAAGTTGGGTAACCGTTGGAAGTTCAAGAAGACCATCCTGGATTCGTGGATGGAGAGAAAGAGCACCGTAGGCGAAGGCAAGATCAAGAAACGGCCACGCGCAGCACGGGCTGTGGCGGGTCGATAAAAAAGGCGGACGGCGTCTATGTTCGGATTCGGTGGTTCCAAAGCGATTGTCGGGCTCGATATCGGTTCCAGCAGTATCAAAGCCGTGGAACTGAAGCGCACGCGCGCCGGTCTGGAGCTTTCCCATGTAGGGATTGAGCCACTGGCGAACGATGTTGTAGTGGACTCCATGATTATGGACAGTCCAAGCGTGGCAACTGCGATCAGCAAGCTGTTCGCGGATTCGGCGATCAAGTCGAAGGCGGTAGCCACGTCGGTGAGCGGACACTCCGTGATCGTGAAGCGCATCAGCGTGCCGACGATGACGGAAGAAGAGCTGGCGCAGACCATCAACAATGAGGCAGCGCAGCATATCCCGTTCGATATCGCGGACGTGAATCTCGACTACCAGATTCTTTCGGAAGACCTGAGCGGTCCGCAGATGGATGTTCTGCTGGTCGCCGTAAAGAAAGACAAGATTCTCAATTACACGAACGTGCTCTCCATGTCGGGCAAGGCGCCGGCGGTGGTGGACGTGGACGTGTTCGCGCTGCAGAACTGCTACGAATTCAACTACGACCCGGCTCCGGGGTCGACGGTAGCGCTGCTCAACCTGGGCGCCAGCGTGATGAACATCAACATCGTGAAGGGCAATACGTGGCTCTTCTCACGCGACGTCAGCGTAGGTGGACACCAGTACACGGACGCTCTGCAGAAAGAACTCGATCTGAGTTTCGACGACGCCGAGTCGCTCAAGCTGGGGGAGAAGGTTGGCACAGTCAGTGAAGATGCGAAGCTGCCCATCCTGCAGCAAGTGACGGAAATCATCGTCCTGGAAATCCAGAAGACGTTCGACTTTTTCCGTGCGACTGCAGCAGGCGAACACATCGAGCGGATCTACCTGGCGGGAGGATCTGCCAGAGTTCCCGGATTGATGGAAGCACTTCGTCAGGAATTCTCGCTACCGGTGGAAATACTGAATCCGTTCGCGCGTATTGATTACACCGGTGGCTCGGAGATCGTACAGAACAATGCCGGTCAGCTCGCGGTTGCAGTTGGTTTGGCGTTAAGGAGCTTCGAAGACCTATGATCCGGATCAACCTGCTCGGTATTCCGAAAGCTAAAAGAATTAAGAGGCCGACGATCACGCTCGGCGGCGCCCCGAACATGGGTGTCATCATCGCCGCCGTGGCCGCGATCGCAATTGGTGGAAATTACTTTTACTACTGGTCGCTGAATAACAAAGCGGTCACGCTGCAACACAATCTCGATGCAGCTAATGCGGAAAACAAGAAACTGGCGGCGGTTAAGGCGCGTTACGTGGAACGGCAAAAGCAGTTCGACGCCTACGATCACCGCGTAAAAGTGATTCACCAGTTGCAAGCGGGTCAGCAGGGACCGTTGACGCTGCTCGACACGATCAGCAATACCGTGAATTCCACGGATGCAGTTTGGCTCACTTCGATGACCGAAGATGCCAACAACATCAACCTGGATGGTACGGCGCTGAGCGCGAACTCCGTGGCGAATCTGATCACGGCACTCAAAAAATCGAACTACTTCAAATCGGTGGAAATGAAAGAGTCGATCCAGGACGAAAAGCTCCAGGATATGCAGGCCTTCCAATTCACACTAATTTGCGAGAAGCCGAAGTCCTAGGGGGCGAGGAATCATGGCCAAATGGAGTGAAATGCCGGTAGTGAGCAAGCTCGGGATCGTACTGGGCGCGGCCATTGTTGCGACGGCTGCCTGCTACTTCCTGCTGTTCAGTGACCTCATCACAGCCAATAAGCAGAATGAGGACAAGCTAAAGGCGGTTCAGGCGGACAACGATAGCCTGCGTCCGTTCCAGGGAAAGCTGGCGGATCTGGATCGTCAGATCGAGAACCTGAAGCAGCAGCTCGAGATCCAGAAGAGGATCGTTCCTGAGGAGAAGCAAACAGACGAGTTTATTCACATGGTGGAGGGTTCGGCGAGTGCGGCCGGCATCGAGGTGCGTCGGTTTACCAGCAAGCCGACCAGCAGCCACGAGTTCTACACAGAAGCGCCCTACGAACTCGACATCGATGGACCTTATTACTCAGTTCTGAATTTCTTCGACAAGGTGTCCAAGCTCGAGCGGATTATCAATATCAGCGGACTGCAGATGGCCTCTGTGCTGGAACCCAACGCGGCTAAGACCAAGAAGAAGTACAAATACGCGCCTACAGAAACGGTAGTCGCTACCTGCGTTGCTACCAGCTATTACACGCAGGACGCGCCACCACCAGCACCACCGGCAGGGAAGGCGACTGTCAAGCCAGTATCTGCGCCAGCAAAGTAGCAGGGAAGAGACTATGAAGAGAATTGCGATTCCGATGATTACATTGATGGCGGGCGGCATCCTTGCGGCACAGATTACGCCGCAGGCTGCGCAGAGTATTCAGTCACAAGCCCGGACCGCAGCGAAGTCTGCCCAGTCGTCTCCTGTTTCAGCCAACCCGGCCAAGAGTCCGACGCCGGCTGCCGTGAAGCCAGTTCCTGCGGCAAAGAGCTCGAGCTCCACGGCGACTAAGGCGACCGCGCAGAGTACCGTTTCGGCCAAGCCGAGCGCGATCACTCCCGCCGCTGTGAAGCCGGTTTCAGCCAGCGCCCAGAGCAAAAAAGTTCCGGTGCCTGCTGCGCCCAAGAAGGCGAAACCGGCGGTTGCGACTATTAAGACGGCAGCTCCTAAGGGTGCGACTCATGTAGCGGCTCCGAAGCCGGCGGTGCAGAAGGCCGCGAAGATTGAGCAGCCGAAGGTAAAGGAAGCAATGGTGAAGACAGAATCGCCTGCTCCTGAGCCGAAGCCGGTTATCAATCTGACGAACCGTCGCGATCCATTTACGAGTCCGGTAACCCGCGCGCTGGCGGTGAATCAAGGCCCGGGTTGCAGCACTGGCAAGCGATGCCTGGCAGTCGACCAGATGATTCTGCGCGGCATCGTGCGTTCTCCGAACGGGATGATTGCAGTTGTCGAGAATGGCGCGAAGCGCGCGTATTTCCTGAGAGAAAATGATCCGGTGTGGCACGGAATGGTGGAAAAGATCAATGGTGATTCGGTGGTCTTCCGTGAAGAAACGGTGGATTCGAAAACTGGAAAGTCGTCCACGCACGAAGTTGTGAAACGCGTGAACGCGCCGGTTGTATAGCGCCGCCACAGTAGTTCAGCGACGGCAGTAACGCTGAAGTAAATTGAATTTCGAAGTATTAATGTCGGTAGCACTTATTCAATCGGCGAAAATCGCCGACACGCGAAAGTAAAGAGGTACGCGTGGGGAGAAACGTGATGAGGCTGAAACAACTGTTGAGCTCTGTAGGTATGTTGCTCATTCTGAGCACAGTGGCTTTTGCTGCGAATACACAGAGCGCTGCTGCTCCGGCGATTGCCGCTTCCCAGTCCGCGGCTGCGAACAAATCAGCGGCTACGGCACCCGCAAGCATTAAGCCGGCGGCCACACCGACCAGTTCCTCGGTTGCGACTCCCGCGCCGGTTGTGGTCAGAAACGTATCCGTCGTTCAGGGTGAAGGCACCATCAACGTGGAAATCGCCACGAATGGCCCAATCACTCCGAAGGCGACTCGTCTGTCTGCGCCTGCGCGAATCGTTCTTGATTTTCCGAACTCGATTCCTGCTGGCCGCAACCAGATAGTGCCGGTCGAATCGGGGGACGTGAAAGAAGTTCGTCTGGCGCAGTTCCAGGCGGATCCGCCGGTCGTTCGCGTCGTCGTCGACATGGCCTCAGCTCGTCCTTACGATTTGAGCACATCGGGTAACAAGATTACGTTGAAGTTTCGAAGCGCTGAAGCGCACGCTCCTTCAGCTGTCAAAGAAGCCGTACCGGCTGTACTGAAAAATGAAGCTCCGAAAGCAGAAGCGAAGACGGAACCCAAGACAGAGAGCGCACCAGCGGTTGTGCCGACGACTCAGCCCGCGGCTACTCCCGTAAAGACGCCAGCTCCAAAGCATACCGCGCCCATGCAGCCGGTCGATGCGCAGGACGTCGTCGCCAAAGCGAAGGCACCGAAGCAGGAACAAACGCTGGCCGCGACTGTCACGCCAGCGGCTACTCCAGACAACAAGCCGGCCGATTTCCTGGTCGTAAGTCCTGCGTACGCTCCTAAGACGGAAGAGGCGGTTCAGCAAGCTCCCGCAAGGAATCCAAGAGAAGACGCCGACGCTGCAGCGCGTGTGATCGCCACAGCCGCGAAGGCTTTCCCTGGACAGCCAGTTTCCAATTTAGCTTCTCCGGTTACGGCTGCGATGCCGGCACCGGCTCCAGCTGGACAGCAGAACGGTCAAGGGCCGAAGCGCTATACCGGTGAGCCGATTTCGGTGAACCTGAAAGATGTCGATCTGAAGGATTTCTTCCGTCTGATTCACGAGATCAGCGGATTGAACATTGTCCTTGACCCCAATGTGCATGGAACGTTGACCCTGGTTCTCGACGATGTGCCGTGGGATCAGGCTCTCGACATCGTGCTCGAGAACAATGGTTTGGATCGTGTTCTTGAAGGAAACGTACTTCGGATCGCAACGATCGACACTCTACGTAAGGAAGCCGACGCTACGCGGCAGAAGAATGAGGCCGAGGCATTATCGGTTCCAAAGGTCTCTGTCACGCACTTCCTGAGCTATGCGCGCGCAGCTGACGTAGTTCCGGTTGTAAAGAAGTTCCTTTCGCAGCGTGGAGATGTAATCGCAGATACGCGAACCAATTCGGTAATCGTGTCGGATATTCCAACGGTAATTCCTGAAATTCAACGATTGATGACGCAGCTCGATCGTAAGACAGAAGAAGTCGAGATCGAAGCGCGCGTGATCGCGGCGACCCGCAACTTCGCTCGTGACATCGGCGTGCAGCTCGGATTTGGTTGGGGCAACGGGAATGGAACGGCCGTTGGGGGCGCGGGGTCCGTCGGCACTAGCCCACTCACCCCTGGCTATATCGCTCCACCGCCGTATTTCACAATTCCAGGCGTACCGCTTCCGACAGGTACCACGACAACCGCGACCGCTGCGGCAATCCCGCTGTTCTCAAATCTGGGAGTCACCAATCCCACCAGCGGAATCTCACTCTTGAACGCAGTCGGCAATTATCGTCTAGACGCCGTTCTGACGATGGCCGAATCGCGCGGTTTGCTCAAGATCCTGTCGCGGCCGCGCGTAGTGACGCAGAACAACGTTCAGGCAGTCGTTCGACAAGGTCTGCGTGTACCAGTCGTTACGCAGGCCCAGTTGGGTGGGCCGCCGACAACGACTTATGTCGAAGCGTTCCTGCGCTTGACCGTGACTCCGCAGATCACGATCGAACACACGATCTTCATGAATATCGACGTCGAAAACACGACGCCTGACTTCAGCCGTGAGGTGCAAGGCAACCCAACCTTAATCACGCAACAGGCAACCACTTCCGTGCTGGTGAATGATGGAGGAACGGTGGTGATCGGTGGCGTGATCCAGACGCAGAACTCGATCAACGTGGCGCAAGTCCCGTTGCTCGGCGATCTGCCAGTGCTCGGCAACCTGTTCAAGCACCGTACGGTGTCGACGTCGACGCAAGAATTGCTCTTCTTCGTGACGCCGAAGATCATACAGACATAGTTCACAGTTTCGATTGGCAAAGGCTCCCGGCAAACGGGAGCCTTTTTTATTAACGGGGACACAGTTTCGCTTTGTCGAGTGCGCGCCAGCACCAGTTACAATTCTCTTCGATGGACTATCGTTTCCGCCGGAAAAAACTGCTTGATCAGCTTCCAGCGAATATGGACGCGCTGCTCGTCACGCACCTCCCGAATATTCGCTACCTGAGCGGATTTACGGGCAGTGCAGGCGTGTTGGCAGTCGCCGGGGCTAATTCCGTCCTGTTTACTGATGGCCGCTATCGTCAGCAGGCGAAGGATGAAGCCAGCACTAGCAAGGTGGTTATCGCCAATAGTTCAGCCCTCGCAGCCGCAGCGAAATGGATCACGGATCGCAAAGTGCGCGTGATCGGCATTGAAGGTGATCACATGACTGTGGGCCTGCGTTCTGCATTGCGGCGAATGTTACCTGCCGGTACACGGTTGCGAGAGACGCGAAGCGAAGTCGAGTCTATCCGAATGGTGAAGGACGAGGAAGAGCTGCAGCGCATTCGTGAAGCGGCGCGACTGGGATCGAGTCTCGTCGATACCGCTCTCCAGGCGATCCGCCCGGGAGTGAGTGAAATCGAGGTTGCGGCGGAGATGGAATACGATGCGCGCCAAAAGGGCGCCGAGGCGATGTCGTTCGACACCATTGTTGCGTCGGGCGCCCGCTCCGCATTACCACACGGTCGCGCAAGCACCGCTACCATTCGGAACGGGTTCGTGGTGCTCGATTTCGGTGTTATACTCGCTGGTTATTGTTCTGACAAAACCCGCACTGTATATGTAGGCAAGCCGACTGCGCGGGATCGCCAGGTGTATGAAGCGGTGCGGGAAGCGCAACAAGCGGCAATCGATACCGTGAGGGCCGGCATTACCGCCGGAGAGGTAGATAGTGCGGCGCGTTCCGTTTTAAGGCGCGCCAAATTGGATAAGCACTTCACTCATTCTACTGGGCACGGTGTTGGGTTGGAGATCCACGAACCGCCACGCATCGGAAGCAATCAGACGGAACCTCTGAGTGCGGGAATGGTGATCACCATCGAACCGGGTGTCTATGTAGCCGGCGAAGGTGGGGTACGAATTGAAGACATGGTGATTGTCACCGAACAAGGTTGCGAAGTACTCTGGCCAGCTACAAAGGACTTGATAACGCTTTGAGATTCCGCGGAAAGAGTATCTGAAGTCATAGCCGACTCATGAACCAGAAAGAAATCAAAGAACTCATAGATTTTCTAATCGAGAAGGACATTGCCGAATTTGAGTTGGAACGCGGTGATGTCAAACTGCGCGTAAAGCGCGGCGGCGCAGCAGCCATTCAGTCGAGCATTGCTGCTCCTACCTCTGTTGCTGTGCCCGCATCGGCCCCGGCGGCTGTTCCGGCAGCGGCTTCCCACGCGGGAGCACCCCCAACACCGGTGGCAACAACTGCTTCAGCCGCTCCTGCAGAGGATGAGTCGTCCTGGCAGATTGTGCGTTCCCCCATCGTCGGTACCTTTTATGAATCGCCTTCTCCGGGAGCACCCGCCTTCGTCAAACCTGGCGATTCCATCACAGTTGGCCAGGTGATCTGCATTGTGGAAGCGATGAAGCTGATGAACGAAATCGAATCGGACTACGCCGGAGTCATCGTAAAGAGCTATCTTTCTAACGGACAGCCGGTAGAGTATGGGCAGTCCCTGTTTGCCATTCGCCCCAGCTAACACGCACGGCCGAACGAGGAAGCATCGGAATTCACTAATCTCGTAAAGGATCCAGGCCGCTAATGTCGCGGAATCATCGTGGCGTGCGTGCCCTATAAAGAATGTTTCGGAAGATCTTGATTGCGAACCGGGGCGAGATTGCCCTGCGAGTGATTTGCGCCTGCAAGGAACTGGGTATCAAGACGGTCGCCATCTACAGTGAAGCCGACCGGAATTCGCTGCACGTGCGTTTCGCCGATGAAGCCATCTGTATTGGGCCGCCACGCGTCAGCGAGAGTTATCTCAACATTCCTGCTGTTATCAGCGCCGCCGAAATTGCCAACGTCGATGCCGTTCATCCTGGCTATGGCCTGCTGAGCGAGAACGCGAACTTCGCGGAAGTAGTGGAAACGTGCGGTCTGAAGTTTATCGGTCCTCCGCCGGAAATCATCCGACTGATGGGCGAAAAAGAGAAGGCGCGCGCGGCCATGAAAGCTGCCGGCGTTCCCATTCTTCCCGGTTCCGACGGATTGCTCGGAAGCGAAGGCGAGGCGATGGAATGGGCCAATCAAATTGGTTTTCCAGTGATCGTGAAAGCCGCTGCCGGTGGTGGCGGACGTGGCATGCGCATCATTCGTAACGCTGAAGAACTGCCGAACTTGTTTAAGGCAGCGCAGAGCGAGGCTTCGGCAGCGTTTGGGAACGGCGATCTCTACATGGAGAAGTTCGTGGAACGTCCGCGCCACATCGAGTTCCAGGTGCTGGCCGACGCTCACGGGAATGTCGTCAGCCTGGGCGAACGCGAGTGCAGCATTCAGCGGCGGCATCAAAAGCTGCTGGAAGAATCGCCGTCAGTCGTGGTCACATCTGAGATGCGCAAGCGCATCGGCGATCTGCTCTCCACCACCCTCAGCAAGATCGGATACGTGAATGCTGGCACCATCGAGTTCCTGATGGACGAAACCGGCAACCTCTTCTTCATCGAGATGAACACGCGCATACAGGTGGAGCATCCGGTTACGGAGATGGTCACCGACGTTGACCTGGTGAAGAGCCAGATCATGATTGCTCTCGGCGAGAGAATGGAGACCGTTTTGCATGGTCCCATTGTTCACCGCGGTCACGCGATCGAGTGCCGCATCAACGCCGAGCATCCGGAGAAATTCACGCCATCGGCGGGGAAGATCACGACCTTCAATCCGCCGGGAGGAACCGGCGTTCGTGTCGATACGGCAGTTTATTCGGAAGCGGTGATTCCGCCTTATTACGATTCGCTGGTCGCCAAGCTGATCGTACGCGGGAAGGACCGGTCCGAAGCGATTTCGCGCATGTCGCGTGCGCTGGAAATGTTCATCATCGAAGGGATCCACACTTCGATTCCGCTGCACCGGCGAATTCTTGCCGATCCCGAATTTCGCGCCGGGAACCTGGACACGAAATTCATGGAGCGCCTGCTCGGCAATAGCGACAAGTCCAGCACTAAGAAAGTGTGAGTACTGAAGCCGCCAAACCGTTGCGAAAGGCAGTGCGGCTTCGTCGTCTCTATCCCATTCTCGATTTTTCCTGTTTCGCGTGCGCTGCCGATCCCACCAGAGCTCTCGCTGAATTCGCGAAAGCGATGCAATCTGCGGGACTGAACTGGATGCAGTATCGCAATAAGTCTGGTAGCTCCCGGGAGATGCTTGCGCATACGCGCGAACTGCGCCTGGCGCTCGGAGCGGAAGTTACGCTCATTATGAATGATCGGGCAGATCTGGCCATGGCGGCCGGTTTTGATGGGGTGCATATCGGGCAGGATGACCTTCCTGTAGATACGGTTCGCAGCATCGTGGGACCAGGCATGATCATCGGCACATCGACGCACAATCCCGAGCAGCTTCGGTTGGCCGATCAGACCGACGCAGACTATCTGGCGATAGGCCCGGTGTTCGCCACCTCAAGCAAGGCGGATCCCGACCCAGTCGTCGGACTTGACGGCGTTCGTCTCGCCCGATCGCTCACCACTAAGCCGCTAGTTGCGATTGGGGGTATCACGCGCGCGAACTGCCGCTCGGTCCTCGATGCCGGCGCCGATTCGGTGGCAGTCATCTCCGACTTAGTAAACAATCCCGGCGCCTCGGCAGAGGAATTTCTTCGCATATTGTTGTAAAGTTCCCGCAACAGTTCCCCTCGATACCTGCAAAAGTGCGGGTAAGGCTATGACCCTAGGGCATGTAGATCAACACAGGCTCCTGGCGTACTCATACTCAACACGAAGGGGAGTTCCTGTCCTACACTGGTGAATAGGTGAATCCAAGTCAAACGACCACAGCCGCTCCTGCCGGGCGCCAGACTCTACAGGATGATCAGCAGTTCGTAAAAGGCCTCGGGCTTACCAGCTCCACGGCGCTGGTGATCGGGTCCATGATCGGCTCCGGCATCTTTATTGTGTCGGCCGACATTGCCCGTATGACGAATTCGCCGGCCCTGCTGATTGCCGCGTGGGCCGTCACCGGATTCATGACCATCACTGCGGCGCTTTCTTATGGCGAACTGGCTGCGATGATGCCGCACGCCGGCGGACAGTATGTGTATCTGCGCGAATCACTCGGGCCGCTTTGGGGATTCCTCTATGGCTGGACCTTATTCTTAGTCATTCAGACAGGAACCATTGCCGCCGTCGGGGTGGGTTTCGGAAAGTTCCTAGGAGTGTTTTTTCCCTCGATCTCGTCCAGTCATTGGCTGATTCACCTATGGAAGGTGCCGCCAATCCACATCGGTCCCATGACGCTCGGCAACATGGACGTCGGCCTGAACACGCAGAATCTCGTCGGCGTGCTGATGATCCTGTTCCTCACCGTTGTCAATGTGTTCGGCGTGAAGACCGGAGCGATCATTCAGAATATTTTTACGATCAGCAAGGTTGCGGCCCTGCTTGGGCTGGTGATTTTCGGCCTGCTGCTGGCGCGCAATTCTGCGGCGGTCGCCGCGAATTTCCATGACTTCTGGCGGAACGCGGGGTCGAGCGCTCCGGTCTTCTCGCAGATCGGGATTGGCGGCCTGCTCGGCACCATCATGATTATCGGCGTCGCGCAGGTGGGATCGCTCTTCTCTGCCGACGCCTGGAATAACGTGACCTTCACCGCCGGGGAAGTGAAGAACCCGAGCCGCAACCTGCCCCTATCGCTGGCGATTGGGACCGGCACGGTAATCCTTATTTATATTGCCGCAAACTTCGTTTACCTGAGCGCGCTGCCGCTAGCGGGTGATCCGCACGGAACGACAGTACTGGCACGCGGCATTCAGTACGCCTCCGAAGATCGCGTGGCAACCGCCGTCATGCAGGTGATGCTCGGGCCGACGGGCGCATACGTAATGGCGCTGGCTATTCTGGTCTCCACGTTTGGCTGCAACAATGGTTTGATCCTGGCGGGGGCACGTGTTTATTACGCGATGGCGCTCGATGGCCTGTTCTTTCGCAAGGCTGGACACCTGCATCCCAAATATCGGACGCCGGTTGCGTCGCTCATCGTGCAGGCGATCTGGACTTCCATCCTTTGTCTGTCGGGCAGCTATGGACAGCTTCTCGACTACATCATTTTTGCCGTACTGGTGTTTTATATCCTGACAATCATCGGATTGTTTGTTTTGCGCCGCACCCAGCCAGATACGCCGCGCCCGTATCGCGCTTTCGGTTATCCTGTACTTCCCGCGATTTATATCGCCATGGCAGTTGGAATCGATTTGGTGCTATTGAGGTACAAACCTCAATACACGTGGCCGGGACTGATCATTGTGCTATGCGGCATTCCAGTGTATTTTTTGTGGTCTCGCCGAAGTGAGAAGGCACGTACTGCCTTAAGCGCGTAATTGCAGGCAGAACCCGAGCTGCAGGAGATTTACTTTAAAGCCCTTATGTCCAAACTATTAGCTACCAAACCAATGAGCGTGCTTCTTTCGGAAGCCGAAGAGCACGGCTCGCATAGCCTGAAACGTACGCTCGGTGTATTCCAACTCACCGCACTCGGCGTGGGTGCCGTCATCGGCGCTGGCATCTTCGTTCTTTCGGGACTGGGCGCGCATTACGCTGGCCCCGGATTGATGCTCTCTTTCGTGCTTTCGGGCTTGGGCTGCGCATTTGCCGCGCTCTGCTACGCGGAGTTTGCCGCGATGATTCCTCTCGCAGGCAGCGCCTATACCTATGCGTACGCGACGCTCGGCGAAATTTTCGCGTGGATCATTGGCTGGGATCTGACCCTCGAGTACGCCATGGGCGCCAGCACAGTTTCTTCGGGCTGGTCGAATCACTTCATTGAACTGCTCGATATCTTCCACATCAAAATGCCGCTGTGGCTGGCCTACGATCATTGGACGGCGATAGCCCAGGCTCAGAAAATCATTGCTCGCCAGATGGCGCAGGCCGCCGATCCGTCGCTGGTTCCGGGAACTCAGCCCTTTCTGGACAAGTCCATGCAGATTCTTTCGGCCCATTCGGCAGAACTGGTGCAGCGCGCACACGATCTGGTGAATGCACCCCACATCTTTGGAGTGGAAATCGGCTTCAACTTGCCGGCGTTTGTCATTGCTCTCGTTATCACCGCGATCCTGACCATCGGAATCAGGGAGAGCGCACGTTTTAACTCCACCATCGTGGTGATCAAAGTTTCGGTGGTGTTGTTCGTGATCGGCTTGGGTCTTCACTATGTGAACACCGCCAACTGGGGAACGAGCTGGTCGAGTTTCGCGCCCTTTGGTTTCTCGGGGATTGGGGCCGGAGCGGCGTACATCTTTTTCGCTTACATCGGATTTGACGCGGTATCGACGACCGCGCAGGAAGCTAAGAATCCGCAGCGAGACTTGCCAATCGGCATCATCGCCTCGCTGCTGGTGTGCACCGTTCTCTATATCTTGGTGGCAGGCGTTCTAACCGGCATGGTGCCTTGGGGGGATGTGAATATTGAAGCTCCCATCGCGCGCGCCTTCCTAGATCGCGGACTTACCGGCGCATCGCACATCATTACTCTAGGAGCACTCGCCGGACTTACCAGCGTGATGTTGGTGATGCTGCTAGGTCAGACGCGCGTTCTCTACTCCATGGCGAACGACGGCCTGCTCCCCAAGAAGTTTTTCGCGGACATTCACCCGAAATTCCGTACGCCCTGGAAGAACACCATCCTGGTGGGCTTGATTGCTGCGATTGTGGGCAGCACCGTTCCCATCGACGACATCGGCAAGATGGTGAACATCGGCACGCTGCTGGCGTTCGTCATCGTGTGCATCGCCATCATGGTGCTACGGCACACCAATCCAGCTCAGCCCCGCCCGTTCCGGACCCCTTGGGTGCCGGTGGTACCAATCCTGGGAATAGGCTTCAACGGCTACATGATGTACAAATTGGGCTGGATCAACTGGGCACGCTTGATCGTATGGCTGATCATCGGACTGGTGATTTATTTCACTTACAGCCGCCATCACAGTCGAGTGCAGAATGCGCTCGAAAGTGAAAACTCGCCTAAACCTGGTCCGGTGATGGCCGATTAGTTCAGCTTCAACGAGGAAGAGAACTTGACGCAGAAAGATCAGCGCCGTAATCCCCGTTTTCGCTGTGAAGGCATCGCGCAGATGACCAAGCCTGGGGACAAGTTTGCGATACGGGCGCCGCTTTCCGACGTGAGCGCCGGCGGATTCTATGTCGAAACCATGACGCCTTTGCCGGTGGGCACCGAGGTGGATATCTCGCTCGAGATTGGCAGAGTCGAACTGTACGGCCACGGAGTGGTGGAAACCTGCCATCAGGCGATTGGCAATGGCATCGCCTTTACCAAGATGACTCCGCAAAACGAGAAGGCGCTGCACTCTGTCATCGACGGAATCACGAATGCGAGTGCATCGCAGATGCCTGACCCACAACACTCCTTTGCGCCCGAGTTTGAAGCGCTGCTCGCGCTGTTGGAACGCAAATCGCTGCTGAAGCGCGAAGAACTCATCACCGAGTTGAAGGCTATCGCAGCACGGCGATAAGTCTGTGTAGGACAGATGATCCCGCCTGGCATCTTTTCAGCAGGAGCGGGCGCAGCCTGCGACGGATCTGCATTTCGGTGACTCCGCACTGAATCTCACGCCGTTTCTGAATTACAATCCGCCAGACGATGCGAGGTCTTCGCAATCTCCGGGTCATTCTGCTGCTGATTGCTCTGCAGGTTGCTATCGGAACCAGCGGCTTCCACTTCATCGAGCACTGGTCGTGGTTCGACTCCTTCTACATGGTGCTGACCACGATCACCACCATCGGCTATACCGAGGTTCATCCGCTCAGCCAGATGGGGCGTTACTTCAACGTGTTCGTGATCATCACCGGAGTTGGCTTGGTCTTTCTGGCCATCGGAGCGCTGGCATCGGCTTTGCTAGAATTCGAACTTCGAAAGTTCTTCGGAAGGCGGCGCATGGAACGCGAAATCAGCCGTCTCAAGGATCACTACATTATCTGCGGCGCGGGCCGCGTGGGCCGCAGTGTAGCGCGCGAGCTCATGCTCGAGCCGGCGCCATTCGTCATCATTGAAAGTAGCGCCGAAAAGGCGGCTCGTTTTCACGAAGCGTGGCTGATGATGATCGGCGATGCGAGCAAGGAATCAACTCTGCATGAGGCTCAGATCGACCATGCCAAGGGATTGATTGCCGCCGCGAGCACCGACGCCATCAACGTCTACATCATTCTGACCGCACGCAGCTTGAATCCCAAGCTCAAGATCATTGCGCGTGCCAGCGAAGAAGACGCGGAAAAGCATCTGCTGACGGCAGGCGCCGACAGTGTGATCTCCCCGTATAACTTTGCCGGGCGTCGGATTGCGCAGTCGTTTTTGCGGCCGCACGTTTTGGATTTTCTGGATATCGCCACTGCGCGCGAGAGCCGCCTGGGGCTGGAGATCGAAGAAGTGCTGATCGGTGAAGACTCTCCTTTCGCGGGAAAGACGATTGAGACCTCACGCATCCGGCAAGAACTGGGCGTGATTGTGCTCGCCATCAAAGGTCCGGGCAGGACGATGTTCAATCCGTCGCCGGAGGATCGCATCGAGGCCGGGGATCATCTGATCGCCATGGGCGAACCATCGCGGTTGCGCGTGTTGGAGAGCAGCGCGGCGGCGAAGAGATAATTGGAGTCATTGGTCGGTTGTCGTTAGTCGAAGCAACCGAGGCCAACGACCAGAGACTAACGACCATCGACTAAGAGATGAAGATTACGTCCGCAGCCGAGATGCGCGAGATCGACCGCATCACCACCGAGAAGTTCGGGGTGCCGTCGCTCGAACTGATGGAGCATGCTGGAACGGCCGTAGCTGATTTCGCATTGCAGCATTATCCGAAGACGCAGAAGATCGGCGTGGTCTGTGGCAAAGGCAACAACGGCGGAGATGGGTTCGTAGCTGCTCGCAAGCTGCAGGAGGCCGGAAAGCAGGTGCGCGTGCTGCTGCTGGCTGATCCGGCGGAGTTGCGCGGAGATGCCGCCGGGATGTTCCAGCGCATGCAGATCGAACCAGCGATGGTTGTGAAAGCGGATGAACTGCGCGAGCGGGGACAAGAAGCGTTCGGCAGCGATCTGCTGCTCGATGCGATTCTGGGCACCGGCTTTCGTCCGCCAGTGACCGGTTTGTACGCCGACGCGATCACGGCAATGAACGCGAGTGGCGCACGGGTGATTGCGGTGGATATACCTTCCGGAGCAGATGCCGATGCCATGGCGCCGGATACGGCGTCTCTGCGAGCGAGGGCCGATGCGATTGTTACTTTCACCGCGCCGCGTCCAGCACATGTATTCGCCGAGCTCACCATTGGCGAAACAGAAGTTGCGCCGATTGGCTCGCCGCGTGAGGCGATCGTCTCCAGCCTGAGGCTCAACCTGATCACACCGCGCGATTTTGCGGAATTTCTGGCTCCGCGCGAACCCGAAGGCCAGAAGGGAATTTACGGGCACGCGCTCATCGTTGGAGGCTCGTTTGGCAAATCTGGCGCCGCCGCCATGGCCGGAGTCGCCTGTCTGCGCTCGGGCGTTGGGCTCGCAACAGTTGCGACGCCGCGATCCGTGTTGCCGACCGTTGCGGGCTATGCACCGGAGTTGATGACCGAACCGGTCGCCGAGTCGGACTCTGGGACGATCACTGCCGAAGCCGTCGCCCAACTGGATCCACTGCTGAAAGCGATGAACGTGGTGGCCGTCGGACCGGGCATTTCGCGCAACCCCGAGACAGTTTCTTTTGTTCAGCAGTTTGTGTCGCAGTGCTCGAAGCCGCTCGTCATCGATGCCGATGGACTCAATGCTTTCACCGGGAACACGTCGGCGCTGAATGGAAGCAAGCGCTTCCTGGTGCTAACGCCGCATCCGGGAGAGATGGCGCGGTTGACCGGCAAGACTGTTAAAGAAGTGCAAGCCGATCGCCTCGGAATTGCGCGGGCATTCGCGAAGCAACACCAGTGTGTGCTGGTGCTGAAAGGACATCGCACGTTAGTTGCAACTCCGGATGGAACCGTCTGGCTGAATGTCACCGGAAATCCCGGCATGGCGACGGGCGGCGCAGGCGACGTGCTCACGGGCATGATCGCCGGACTTCTCGCGCAAGCGCACGCAATGAAATCGCCCGAGGCGAACGTAAAGGCCGTCATTGCTGCTGTCTACCTGCACGGCCTGGCTGGAGACGTGGCGCGGGAGCGAATGGGTGAAGCGTCGCTGATCGCCACCGACATCATTGCAGGATTGTCAGAGGCATTCTGCCGCGCGCAGCAGCAACTGCAGATCGACGGATTTACCTTCCACGGTTAAACGGCCGCCCCATTTATCATGTTTGCGGATGGCCACCACAGAATTCATCACGCGTTCCCCGGAAGAGACGATTGAACTCGGGCGCAAACTCGCCAGCGAGTTGCGTCCGCCCCGACTGGTTCTCTTGCGCGGAGATCTCGGCGCAGGCAAAACCACGATGACGAAGGGAATTGCCGAGGCCTTCGACGCCGCCGAACAGGACGACGTCACCAGCCCGACTTTTACGCTCATTCACGAATATCGTGGACCGGAGTTTTCGGTGTACCACATCGATCTCTATCGCCTCGACACGCAGCGCGAATTGGAGACGCTTGGGCTGGAAGAAATCATCGGCGATGAACGCAATTTAGTTCTGATCGAGTGGGGAGAAAAGTTCCCGAGCCTAATGCAGCAGTTTCAGGCAGAGATTGCGATAGAGAGAGTTGGACCGGAGGAAAGAAAGATCAAATTCAACAACGCCACGGATCAAACCAATTCTGACGGATAAACCCAAATCAGGTAAAAATCGAGTTTGAGAACAGGTTTTACCTTGTCCTGATTTATCCGTGAGAATCCGTGAAATCCGTGGCTGATTTTAGAAATCTGTGGCTTGATCTAGAACCCCATCACGTTGTAGCCGCAGTCCACGTAAATCGTGTCGCCCGTAATTCCGCGGCTCATGTCAGACGCAAGAAATAGTCCCGTCGATCCCACTTCATCCTGCTCCACATTGCGCTTCAGAGGAGCGCGTTCGGCATGAGCCTTGAGCATGTCGCTTAAGCCCCCAATGCCGCGAGCGGCCAGCGTCTTGATCGGTCCTGCTGAGATGGCATTCACGCGGACGCCCTGCTTGCCGAGGTCTCCAGCGAGATATCGAACCGCCGCTTCGAGCGCCGCTTTGGCGACTCCCATCACGTTGTAGTTGGGAACGACCTTTTCTGCGCCGTAGTACGTCATGGTCATCACCGAGCCACCTTCGGTCATCAGCGGAGCGGCGGCGCGGGCGACGGCGACCAGCGAATAGCAGCTGACGTCGAGCGCGATGCGGAATCCTTCACGCGAGGTCTGGAGAAATTCGCCGCGCAGCTCGTTCGCCGGGGCAAATGCCACGCTATGCACCACCGTGTGGAGAGTGCCGTACTTTTCCTTGAGCTGAGCAAATAGATGATCGATCTCTTCGTCGCGCGAGACGTCGCACTGGAAGCTCGCGGCGCCCGGCAGTTCGGCAATCAGGTCCGCAGCCTCCTGCGCCAGTCGCTCGTTCTGGTAGGTGATAGCCAGGCGCATGCCTGCGCCATGCAGTTGTTTGGCAATGGCCCAGGCAATACTGCGCTTGTTGGCAACACCGAAAACGACCGCGGCTTTTCCGTCGAGACCTAATGACATCTGAGTGCTTCGCCTCCTCACAAGGGAAACAAAGAGAATAACAGTCACGTGAGTGGAGTGACCAGCGGTAGTTGAATGGGGTAGCTCGGGTAGCTCGTGGCTTGTGATACACAACAGCGCTCTACGATCAAAGCGATCAGTTACCAGCTACCCAATTCGTTAGTCTCCCGCCGCCTCGTTGACCACGAGACCTTCCACGTCGATCTTCCTGGTATCGCCCGACGCGAACGAACTCAGGCATGCCAGCAGATACATGCCGGCGATGATCGCGAACGCATAGCTCAGACCAACGCGGTGCGCGACCACGCCGACCAGCAGTCCGAACGCCAGCTGCAATCCGGTACCGGCGAAGTAGATACAGTTCTGCACGCGTCCCATGAAGTGCTTGGGAACGGATTCCATCAGGTTCGTCGACAGCGCAATGCCGCTGACGCCGCGTGCCGATCCGCCTGCGGCATAGAGCGACACGGCCAGCACCAGCAGCGGCGAGAAGGGGCACAAGAAGAATGCCGCGGTCAGGACTGCGAAAGAGATTACGACCGCACGCCGCGCCGTCAGACGTCCAATCAGCCTAGGCGCATAGAATGCGCTCAACGATGCGCCTACCGCCCATCCGGCGTTCAGCCAGCCGTAGCCGACTGCGCCCGCATGCAGGATGCGTTCGCTCAGAGGCGCGCTGACGATGCCTCCAGTCAGCATGGCGCCGACAAAGAATGCCCACGCTACTCCCAGCAGCAACAGCGAGCGGTCGCCGCGCAGAAACGCAAAGCCTTCGCGCATCTCGTGCACGTAACGCGTAAATCCCGTGGCAGCGCTCTCCACCGCCTCAGCTGCCTTGTCCACCGCCGGCATCACCACGTGCCGTCCCTTGCGTACGAACAGGTAGCAACTGAACGACACCAGGTAGGTGCTGAAGTCGATGAGCAGGACTCCGCCAAGCCCGATGTGGTTATACACAAAGCCCACCAGCGCGCCGGCCATGAGCCACCCACCCTGAATTCCTGCCATCAGAAAGCTATTGGAGTGGACGAACTCCGACTCTGGCGTCAACTCCTGTATGAGCGCGGTGATCGTGGGCCAGAAGATCCAGAATCCGAGCGCCACCAGGATGTTCATCAGGTAGAGCTGCCATATGTGCACGCGGTGCATGAACGCCAGGATCGCAACGGTCAGAATGATGATGCCGCGCAATGCGTCGAGCACCATGACCAGGCGGCGGCGATCACCGCGGTCGATGAGCACGCCGGTGAAGGGCAACAGCAGCATCGCGGGCAGGGTTTGCAGGACCATCAGCCAGCCGAGCGAGACTTCGCTGTGCGTCGCCTGCAAGATGTACCAAGTGACCGCGGCGCTGTTCATTCCGCTGCCGAGCATGGAGATGACGTTGGCGGCGAAGACGAAGCGCAGTCCGCGATGGCGAAGGATCTCCCGCATATGGCTTAGATTCCAGACTAACGGCTGCCGGTGCGGTTTTCCAATGGCATGCGGGTTGCTGTCTAAGCTACACAGGGACAGGTACTTCGGTCATGGGGACCGCTGAAGGCCGCGCGCGTATAATCTGCCGATCTTGAATCAGGGGAGAAGTTTGCCGGCACTGCGGCACAATTCGGGGAAGATTGCCTGCGCTCTATTGCTCGCCGGAGCTGCGCTTGCCGCGGAGCGAGCGATCGTGCAGCCTGCGGTCGGGCATCCAGCACAGAAGCCCGTGGGACAGGTGTTCTACAACGGCAAGCTGGTGCGCTTCGAGATTCAGACTCCTGGCGTTGGTGAGCGCAAGCTGGTCGTTGGACCTTGGCAGATGGGGCCTAAGATCTCCTCTGGAAAGCCATCCGATCATCGCCCGAACCTGTATTTCGTCTCGCCCGGCAAACAGGATCACGTTGAAGGCTGGACCGATTACGATCACAACGAGATCATCAGCGGCATCCCGAAAGATCAGCCGACGAACTGGGACGTTTACCTGGCCATCGTGCTCGATCCCGCATTGCAGAAAGACTTCCAGAATGAGAGCGAACTGTTGACCGAAGCGCAGCAGTCGTTCCGACCGAACGATCTGTTCGAGTTCGAGGACATTCCGGGCGCGGGCTTCCTGCGCAGCTTCCTGAAGATTGATTCGTTGCATGGACTCGATCGCTTCCGCCACAAGAACGGACAGTTGCCGCGCCTCATCATCGTGCCTTCGGGATTCGTGGTGCGAGCCACGGCCGTCGATCCGAATCCTGCTGGGAATCCCTAGTCCGGCGCGGAAATCCAACCACAAATTGTGATTCTCATCCTTGCGAATGAGGGCTGCTCGCCGTAACATGCCCGCGTGAATACAACGGAGGAATTTGCCATGAAATCCTGGCGAAGCCTGGTTCTGTTGACGGTGGTAGTGCTGGCGAGCGTGGCATTGCTCGCGCAGACCAAGATCTCGATTCCAGCGGGAACGCCCGAAGACAAAGCGCTGAACGCGGTCTCCAGCGAGAACGACGCGCAGAAGAAAATCGCGATGCTGGAAGAATTCGTCCAGACCTACAGTAGCAATCCCGCAGCGGTTGCGTACGGCAACTGGCAGCTGGCGCAGCAATACGCGGCTAGCGATCCCGCGAAGGCTATGTCGTATAACGACAAAGCTTTGGCCGCGATGCCCGATGTGCTGGACATCATCCAGTCGCAGGTCGAGCTGGCGCAACAGTTGAAGGACACAACCAAAGTCGTGGACTACGCTGTGCGCGGCGCCAAGATCATCAACGGTCTGCAAGGCGCAGATAAGGATGCTGCCCAGACGACCTACGGGTTTCTCGACGCCTCCGCTTATAACGCCGTCGTAGCTGATCCTGATCCCAAACACCGCATGGCCCAGATCGAAATCTATTCGAAGGCGTTTGCCGGCAGTCCCAACGCCAAGAATGCAAACCTGGTGGCAGTTGAGTCCCTGGCCGAAATGAATGACACGGCCAAGCTCTCGGAATTCGGCGAAAAGGCGCTGGCCGCCGATCCAAATAACATTGGACTGCTCACGCTGCTGGCGAACGCCTACGTGGAAGATCCCAAGCCCACCTATGTCGCCAAGGGCGCCGCCTACGCACGCAAGTTGATCGAATTGGCCAAGGCGGATACGAACCCGAATGCGAGAGTCACCGAAGGCTTTGGGCACGAGATTCTCGGGTACTCGTTGCTGCGCGAAGACAAGACGGCGCAGGCGATCGCTGAATTGAAGATCGCGGCCACCATGGTGAAAAGCGATCCGGTGAAATCGTCGATCACGCTTTACCGATTGGGCTACGCGTATGCCAAGTCCAACCAGATGGCGCAGGCGAAAGAAATCCTGACTGAAGCGTCAAGCGTGGAAGGGCCATTCCAGCAATCCTCGAAAGACTTGCTGCTTAAGGTGGGCAAGCCAAGAGCGGCGAAGTAGATTTCCGTCAATCAGTCTGTCAGTCAATCAGTTCGAGTTGCGCCTGGGTTAAAAGCCCAGGCTTTTTTTGTCCCCAGCCAGTCAATTCTGCATCTTTGAAATCCTCGCTTCAAACTCCGCTCATCGCAGGTGCCTCGTGTTGAGCTTCTCTGCCCTGGTGGAACACGATACGTTTGCCCTAAGGAGGAATCCGATACATTCTTCAGCTTGCGATTCTTCGGATTTCGTGAGCGGCGTCACATAAATCTTTCGTGTAAGACCGTAGGCTATGCATAACGGCCCTATACTTCATTCAAGCGATTTTACCCATGCCCGCAAAGATACTGACGATGAACCATGATTACCGAAGCGTGGCTCAAGAGATTCTTCAATTGGAGACTCTCATCACGAACATCGAGTATCTGCTCATGATGCAGGGAGTTTCCGAGGAACAGAAGCGACGCCTGCGTCTGCTGCTGATGGAAGCGCATGCGGAGCTGATGTCGAAGTACGACATCTTTGAACTTCCGCGAAGCGCCTGACCGGAATTTGTGTTCTCGCCGAAGGATTTGCCTGCGATTTTCAAGTAACATCTTATGATTCCAACTTGCGAGGCGTCCCAGATGGCCAAAGGGTACTGGATCACTTTCTACCGCTCGGTTTCCAATGCAACTGCTCTCGGCGAATATGCCAAACTAGCCGGCCCTGCGATCGAAGCCGGCGGAGGCCGCTTCCTGGCGCGCGGCGTAGCGGTGAAGGCCTACGAAGCGGGCGTGAAAGACCGGTCGGTGGTGATCGAGTTCGACTCGGTGGAGAAGGCGATCGCCACGTACGAGGGTCCGGAATACCAGGCCGCGAAAAAACTTCTGGAAGGCGCCGTCGAGCGGGACGTGCGTTTCCTTGAAGGCGCCTGACGGGCGCCAAAGTTTACTGATCGGTAACACTACCCCCACCCCCTTCCTTGTTGAAAGCACAGGAGTTACGAGGTAGTGCTTCTGTACATCCGGCATAACAAAGGACTTAAGGCCTCTCTCCCGGAAAACAAAGGAGTTAGTGGCGAAAATCGCTCTCGGCTGGTGGCTCTCAGCTATTGGAAGAGGCCGCAGTCGCGCTGCCTGTAATCATATCTAATATGTATTCATATCTAATAAGTATTCATAGTTTTTTGGACATTTGCAAATAGATAACGCACAAAGGCGTCAGAATTGAAGGTGGAGTGCAGGAATGGGAATGAGATGGGCTGCGGCTTACGGGATCAGGAGCACGAAAACACTGTCGCAGCCCGAGTTATCTGGTACACTCGCGCCGCATTCCTAACAATTACGCCTCATCCGTAGTCCAGGATTGGAAGGGATTATGAAACGCGCCACGAGTGTGTTCTGTATCTTTCTAATGCTTTGCCTCTCAGTTCTGGCCCAACAACCGGCTTCGCCGGCACCCAGCGCGCCGAAAGATGCTGCTGTGCAGACGCCCAAACCCGCACCTACGGGACCGACACTGGAGGACGGCACTCCACTCAAGCTTCGGATTTCGCAAACAGTGTCGTCGGCTGACGCACACGTCGGGCAGACCGTGGATTTCGAAGTGTTGGAAGAAGTGAAGGTCAAGGACGTGGTGGTGGTTCCGAAGGGCGGAGTAGCGTGGGCGACCGTGACCACAGCGGAATCGAAGAAGAGAATGGGACGGGGCGGAAAACTTGACATGAATATTGACTCGGTCCGCCTGGTTGACGGAGAGAAGGTTGCGCTGCGGGCGATGCAGGGAGGGAAGGGAGGCGGTCATGTGGGCGCAATGACAGGGGCGATGGTCGCGACCGGGATCGTGTTCTTTCCGGCGGCTCCGCTGTTCCTGTTCATGCATGGAAAAGACATCACTATCCCGAAAGGGACTGAGATCACGGCATTCGTGAATGGAGATGTGCCGCTCGATCTGGCGAAGTTCCGGCCCGCTGGTTCGCCGGGTTCGGCCGCGACCGAAGCAGTGGCGGCACAGGAAACCCTGGAGTTCAGTTCGAATCCCGCGGGGGCTGATATAGAGGTGGATGGAAACTTCGTGGGAACGACGCCGTCCTCGATTACCGTAACTCCGGGCGATCACGCGATTACGATCCGCAAAAGCGGCTACAAAACGTGGGAACGCAAGATGAAGACGAGCAGCGGCAATGTGAAGGTGGTGGCGGATTTGGAGCAGGAAACGAAGGCAGAAGCGGTGCAACCGGGATCGGTGAGTGGCGAGGCGACGAAGAAGGAGTAGTCGTTCTCGAATGAGCGCGGGCGAGGGCGCCAGCGCCACCAACCCCATCTTCATTTCATGGTAGGAAACATCATCGTATCCCACCAACGCAAAAGACGCGTAGGGTGGGCCACCCACTGTTTCTCCTTCGGCCAAAAATCAAATGCAGAGATGGATTCCGCTTCGCGGAGCGAAGCGTCACCATGACTAGTAGATAAGGGACGCAGTTGTGGTGGTGCGATGCTTGCCCAGCGGGTCACAGGCCCGAGAATGAGAAGCGCTTGCGAAACAAATAATGGCCGCGGAGTCCTTCGACTCGGGCGCGCTCTGTATCCGCGCCCTCGCTCAGAATGACAGGTTAAGTTAGGGCGCTCACCCAAAGTACTAGAGGACTCGGATACAATTCCAGAGTTTTCGATCACAAAACCGCAGGTCACCTCGATGGCTCATAAATTCAAAACCAAGTTGCTGGGCGAGGCTGGTTCCGAAGTCGCCGCCCTCAAGCCGCCGTTCTATGTCCCGGCGACGCTTGGGCGCAAAGGGCGGATACCCGTGAAGGGCACGATCAATGGATTTCCATTCCGATCGTCGCTGATGAACATGGGCGATGGCCACATGATGGTCGTGAACGCGCAACTACGCGCCGGCGCGCAATGTAAAGCCGGCGACATGGTCGAGGTCGTTCTCGAATTGGATGAGGAGCCACGCACCGTCACTGTCCCAGCCTATCTGAAGAAGATCATCCATGACGACGAGAAGACGAAAGCAGCATGGGCGAAGCTGAGCTTCACTCATCAGAAGGAATACGTGAATGAGATCGAAGAGGCGAAGCGTCCGGAGACACGCGAGAAGCGCATTGCTCAGATGATGGAGAACCTGAGAACGGGGACACGGAAGAAATAGGTAATAAGTAATTTGTAATTGAAAACCAAGCGAGTTTCGTCGCTTTTGGTAATAGTAGCGGCCGCGGGGTGTTCGACTCAGCCTTGATCCCACTACGCAAAAGAAGCGTAGAACGGGGCGCCCACATCGTTCCCCCAGCGTTCTACACACGCGGTCTCACGCGCACGGGTGGAATAATGTCGATTTGCGGGCGATTGCGTCGACTCTTTCTCGCTGTGACGGCACTCTTCAGTTTTCCTGTGATCGGGCGTGGATTATCGATGAAGTGAACTCTTCCGAGACCGTCGGCCATGCGGCTGGTTTCGTTTTGCAACTGCTCGATGCGAGCCATGGCGCAATCCACGACTCGTGCGAGTTCGGCTGCGTATGCCTTGGGGCGACCTGCGGATAAGCGGCGCTTGGCCTTCTCGGCTGAGAACCACGAAGGATTGCGGTCGCGCTCCTGTGGCTGCTCCTGCCAGTACACCTCGCACAAATGGGCCACGGTTGTGTCGTCCGCTCCGGCGCTGCTGCGTTGGTTGCGCGCGGCAGGCTGGATGTACTGTGTGAATGACGTTTTTTCGATGCGTCCGTGCACGCCCGCTTCTTCGAAGGCTTCGAGAGCTGCGGCCTCGGCGTGCATCAATCCCGGCTCGGTGTTGCCCTTGGGAAACGTCCAGCGTCCGCCACGGGTCTTTACCAGCAGGAACTGCGCCTTTGCCTCCTGGATGCGATAGCAGATCGCCGCGACCTGTTGGCAATCGCGCAACCGGCGCAATTGTTTGATCTGGAAGAGACGGCTCGAGGGCGGCGTCTTCCGGCCACGAGTTGGCAGATTGCCTGTGCGCGAACGATCCTCACTCATTGCCAGCAAGAGTGCCTGAATGGCGCGGGTTCTGGCTAGAGCACAGCTTGGTTCAGGCCGGCAATGGCGCAATCCTGCAAGATTCTTCCCTATCTCGGGATTTGCGGAATCTTTCTATTCACTTGCGCGTTGAATCGCGAGAGAAGAAAGTACCATGAATCCCCGAAACAGAATGTGAGGAAGACGCCACTTGGAACACTCCTATTGTCTGCGCTGTAACCGTGAGCTCGAAGGCGGACGCAAATCACTTGCGATTTACATGTTTGCGCAGACCGTGGGGATACGGCCGCGGCAGAAATCCACTTCGCAACGCATCGGTTTTTGTCCGCAATGTTCAGTATCGCTGGCCATGGGACCGCCGCCCGAGGGCGCGCTCAACCTGGTCGCATGGCAGATGCTGCGTAATATCGTGGGCGCCGATCCGGCACTGACAGAAGCGGCGTGGGAATCGATTCACGGCGTGGTTGGACTATTGCCGACTGGAACCGAAGGCACCCGCGACGGCGAAGGCTCGTTCGAGTTCTAGCAACCCCGTCGATCACTCCAGCAAGGATTTCACATTGGTCAGCGCGAGGCGGGTGCGGCAAGTTCCAGCAGCTCTTGTTCCCCGTTTGAGGTCGACCCAATCACTGTCGGTACACGCGATTCGGGAGTAAGGCGTGGAAGTTTCACGTCCGAGGCGAGGCCAAGCGCCTGCAGGACGCGGATGCCGTACCAGTTCATGTCGATCTCGTACCAGGCGAGCCCGTGACGCGCCGACACCGGGTGCGCATGATGGTTGTTATGCCAGCCTTCGCCGAAGGTGAGCATCGCGATCCAGAAATTGTTGGTGGAGTTGTCGCTGGTGACGAATCGCCGCGATCCCCACATGTGCGTGCCGGAGTTCACCAGGTAGGTGGCGTGCAGTCCGAAAACGGTGCGGAAGCAGATGCACCAGAGCACGTAGGGCCAGCCTCCGAGAACGAACAGCACGACCGCGAGCGTCGCGAGCGGAATCCAGTGCCATTCGCTGATCCATTTGTGAAAACGATCTTTGCGGAGTTCGGGCACGTAGGGCAGCAGTTCGACGGAGCGATTGTGATTGGCGTCGCCGGTGATGATCCATCCGACGTGCGCCCAGAATCCACCATCGTGCGGCGAATGCGGATCGCCTTCCTTGTCCGACCGCTGATGATGAATGCGATGGGTAGCGACCCAGCCGATCGGTCCCCCCTGTAGCGCGAGACTGGCGCAGATGGTGAGGAAATATTCGATCCATTTGGGAGTCTTGTATCCGCGATGGGTAAGCAGGCGGTGATAGCCCATGCCGATGCCCAGTGAGCCAACGACCCACCAAAGCAAAATGCTCAGCGCAAGCGCCTTCCAACTGAAGAAGAAGAGCGCGACGACGGCTCCAACATGAAGGATCGCCAGAAAAAAGAAGATGATTGGATTAACGGGCTGAGTAAAAGTGCGGTCGCGTCGAAAAAAGTTCACCAGAGGCTTTCTAAAACAACAGACAACATTCGAACACAGGCTATGGCCGACATTTGTAATAGCTGTGTAATAGGTAATCGGGGAATAGGTAATAGGTAATTTGAAAACCGAAGAACCGGAAAATCGAAAAATCGGAGAATCAGGAGATCGGGGAAGCTGAAAGACTGAAAGCTGAAAAGCTGAAGAACTGGATTTAGTGCTTGATCAATTCGTCGGAGAGCAATCGAGCTTTGTAGGCGAGATTGTAAGCACGCTCAAAATCTTTTTCATCGAGTGCGGTGCGCGACTGCTGCATGTAGCTGCGGATGTGCTGGATCATGGCCTGTTCATCGGTGTTGAGCGAACGATTCAGTGTCTTCAGGTTGTTCTCCGTTGTGTCGAGCAACTGCGTGGTATTGAGCTGCTGATGGAGAGCTTCCTGGGGATTATTGGTTGCCGTGAGCTGCGTATCCTCGGCGGGACGTTGCGCCTGCGGTGCTGGTGTGGTCTGAGCCGTGGTGGGTGCCTGCTGCGGCTTTTTGGCAACGTGAGTATGTTTCCTCACCGGAGGCTTTTCTTCGGTGGTGGGAAGGTTCGCGGGTTGCGGGCGATTCGGTTCAGGTGTTGCGGTTGGCGGCGGGAGGGGTTCTGGAAGCGGGAGAATAATGCTGGGGACCTGAGCCTGCGGAGGCGGCAGCACGGGTTTCTTCTTCTTGCAGGCGGAAAGTCCGCCTAGCGTGACCAGAAGGAGAAGAAACGAGATAAATGGCCGAAATCGCACGCTCAATTTGTAGTTCATTGCAGAATTAAGTTCAACTTCCTAACCTAACTTTGTCCTTCTGCCGAATGGGCATTGGCCGCCAGATTCACTTGGGGGATCTCACTATTTCCCGCTAGAGGCAGGCGAAGATGAAAGGTTGTGCCGCTCCCGTTGCGGGACTCGAAATCGATGGATCCGTTGTGTAACTGCATCACCCGGTAGGTCATGGCGAGGCCGATGCCGCTGCCACCCTTTTTCGTAGTGAAGTACAGATTAAAGATTTTATCGCGAATGTCAGGTGGAACGCCTTGTCCCTGGTCCTGGACGCTTACTTCGATGGCATCGCCGTCGCGTCCGGCAACTACCTTGAGCTGGCCGCCATTGGGCATGGATTGAACGCCATTGATGACGACGTTGAGCAGCGCCTGCTTGATGAGATCGGAGTCGATGCGAACGGTAAGCTGCTCGGGCGCGATCTGACGAACGATTTGCACGCCGTGCTGCGATGCGTCAGGGATGGCGAGCAAGACAACATCTTCCAGCGTGCGACGCAGATCGGTTTCGGCAAGACGCAGCTCGACGGGACGAGTGAAGTCGACAAGCGTCTGCACGACGCGATCGAGGCGCTTGATCTCGCTGGCGATGACGTCGAGATGACGGAGCGAGTCGGGCTCGAGCATGGGCAGCTTTTCGCGCAGCACTTCGAGATGCAGCACGATAGCGTTGATCGGATTCTTCACTTCGTGGGCGACGCCGGAGGTGAGACGTCCGATAGCAGCGAGGCGTCGCGAGAGCTCGATCTCGTCTTCGATCTTACGAACGGATTCGGTGTCGCGCATGGTGAGCAGCGCGCCGATGCGCTCGCCGCGTTCCTCGATGAAATCGAGCGAAATCTGAATGCGACGGCCAGTATCGGTTTCCACTTCGAGCTGGTCCATAGGCTCGTGGTATTGGAAGCAGTGGAGAACAAGCTGTCCCAGACGCGAGGAGCGGTTGAAGATCTCGTTAACCTGATGGCCGAGGATGTCGGCGCGCGCCTGTCCGACAAAGCGTTCGGCGGAGGCGCTGACGAGCACGACACGCCAGTCGCGGGTGAAGAGCATCAGGCCGTCCTCGAGATTGGCCATGATCTGATCGAGATTCTCTTTCAGGGCCGAGAAGACTTCCTTCACGTCGCGCATCTGGCGCCCGAGTCGATCGATCTTGTTGGTAACGACGCCGTATTCGTCGGTACGTTGCTGCTCGGGCGCGATCTCAGCGGGGACCTCAATTTCGCCGGCGGTCATGCGGTCGAGACGAGCACCGATGGCTTGCAACGGGCGTAGAGCGAGATTTGAGAGTGAAGCGGCGAGCAGGAACGAGATAGGAATCGCGATCGCCGCCAGAGTGAAGGCGCGATTGAGCAGCGTCTGCAGCTCGCTTTTCAGGAATACAGTGGAAACGCCGACGCGAATCTGACCAAAAGGTTGGCCACCGCGCTCTAGCGGGAGATGCACGTCATAGACGCGCGGGCGTCCGTAGACAACGCCGAGCTGGCGCCAGAAGCCACCGTACCGGACGGTGAGGAAATCGACGCGTCCCTTCAAAGGCTTGCCTTGGAAATCAGGATCGGAATGAGCAACCGCGACGCCGTGAAGATCGACGATGGAAACGTCGTAGATGGTGGGCGAATAGCCGACGACGGATTGCAGCAGCGACTTCAGTCCGGGATCCGATTGCAGGCTATTGGAGATGAGCTTCTGCGGGTCGTCCGTAGTGGGAGGAAGCAGTTGGTTGGCGGGGTTGCTGGGGTCGCGCAGGGCATTGCTGGCGAAGAGGTAGACCTGGTGGGTGATGAAGTCGCCGTCCTGATAAGCCTCAGTCATTCCTTGCTTGAGCACCTGGGCAACGTAGACGTACGAAAGAAAGGTAACCAGGGCCAGCACCAAAGCACTGATGGCGAGCACGAGCTTGGTCTTTAGCTGAAACCTTGGTTGCATGAATTGATTCGGAAGGGCTCCGTACCATGATACGCGAATCAGAACTGGAATTCGCGCTCGTAGCCGAATGCGCCCTTATGTTTTCATCCCACACTTGCGTGGACCACGTCCGGCGAGAGCCGGTATCAGGGCCGGATGCTTATTCTCCGGCCACGCCCACTTGTGGTCCGTATTCCTTGAGCTTGTTGTGAAGCGTCTTCAGGCTGATTCCTAGAATCTCCGCGGCACGCGTCTTGTTGTTGTTGGTCGATTCCAGCGTTTTCAGGATCAGGAGCTTTTCGGCTTCGCCTACGGTGGTGCCCACGCCCAGCCTGACCGCATTCGCCTCAAGCACCGGCGGACGCGTTATTACCTGTCCGAAACCCGGGGGAAGATGTTTGGTTTCGATCATGGAGCCTTCGCAGACGATAATTGCGCGCTCCAGCACGTTGCGGAGTTCGCGCACATTGCCCGGCCACGAATAGTTGCTGAAGACGTTCATCACCGCTTCGCTGATCATGGAGACGTTGCGGCTGTGCTTCTCGTTGATATCAGACATCAGCGATTTCACGAGATCGCCGAGGTCCTCCTTGTGATCGCGAAGAGGTGGAATCAGAATGTTGAAGACATTCAGCCGGTAATAGAGATCGCCGCGCAGTTCGCCCTTGGCGACCGCTTCCTCGGGAATCTTGTTGGTGGCAGCGACGACGCGGACGTCTACCGAAGTTTCCACTTTGCTGCCGAGACGCCGCAGCTTGCGATCTTCCAGCACGCGCAGCAGTTTGGCCTGCGTGCCGACAGGCATTTCGCCGATTTCGTCGAGAAGGAGCGTGCCCCCTTCGGCGAGTTCGAAGCAACCGACGCGGCGCTCGAGGGCTCCGGTGAAGGCGCCCTTTTCGTGGCCGAAGATTTCACTCTCGATCAGTGTTTCGGGGATGGCGGCGCAGTTGATCGCGACGAAGGGACGCAGCTTGCGCGGGCTGTACTCATGTATGGTGCGTGCAACTAGCTCTTTGCCGGTACCGCTTTCTCCGGTGATGAGGACGGAGGCGGTGCTGGGCGCAACCATTTCGATGAGGTGAAAGATCTCCTGCATTTTTCTGGAGGCGCCAACCATGGGTCCCAGATAGCCGGTGTCGCGCAACTTGCGGCGAGTGGCTTCGAGTTCGACTTCGGTGCCACGCTGGCGAGTCGCGTTCTGCAGGATAGTGCGAAGACGAGTGGTATTGACGGGCTTCTCTACGAAATCATAGGCGCCGATTTTCATCGCCTGCACGGCGGAATCAACACTGCCCTGAGCGGTCATCACGACGACAGCTATGGCTTGGGGCTGCTCGGCAATGTGCTGCAGCAACTCCATACCATCCATACGGGGCATCTTGAGGTCGGTCACCACAACTAAAGGGGAGAAGGCGACGATCTTCTCAAGGGCTTCCATGCCATCGCATGCGGTTTCAGTTCGGTACCCCCAGGCAGAAACCAGCTCTGCCATGCCGGAGCGTTCGTTTTCTTCGTCTTCGACGATGAGGATTTTCTCTTGCGCCATGTGCGTTCCATCCCATTGTCGTGGTTCTCACGGTGTACCGCAACCGGGGGAAGAGCTGAAAGTGTGATTGTTGCGGGAGATTTGCGAAAGATTGTTGATTTGATCCCAACCCGCCAGCATCTTGCGCATCGAATTGTTTGTTCCTTGCGGATTGCGAGGCAACCTAAGGCTGGATTTTTCTAGGTACCAAAGTGGGATTTTTCTAGGTTGAAGCGCTGAAATTGGTGAGTAGACTGCGCGGGAATAGTTTGCTGTCCAATTCGGAACTGTTAAAGGGTTTAAAAATCATTCATTTGGGAGCATGTTTGCGCTACAATCGCGATGATCTGCGAGAGTGGACTCCCAATCTCTCGCGCATTTCAAATAAGTAGTTGCAGTCAGTCCTGTTGGTCTTTGAATTCCGGAGGATTTACATGTCACTACGTAAGAAAACTTTCGGCCTGTTTTGGTCGGTGCTGGCCATTGGACTTTTAATGTCCTCCGCTGCACTGGCGCAAGAAAACACGCCCAAGGTGGATCTTTTCACCGGGTATTCGTGGTACTCGCCCGGCGCGACGATTACTGGAATTAATCTCAACTCCAACGACAAAGGCGGAGTTGGTAGTTTCGCTTACAACTTCTCTAAGTACGTAGCCGCCGAGGTGTCTGGCGGAGCGCATACAGACAGCAACAACGATTCGTACTTCATCGGCGCTGGACCACGATTCACGGTGCGCAACCCCCAATTTCAGCCGTTTATACATGGCTTGGTTGGCATGCAGAATTTGAGTTTCAATCCTTTGGGGCAGAGCAATAAAGGCGTCGCGATCAAAGTTGGCGGCGGCTTCGACATGCCCTTATGGAAACATGTGGGCATTCGCCTGATCGAAGCGGACTATGTCTACTCGCATCAGAATTTCTTTCCGAATGGAACCGTGAACCCGAGTGGCGCGGAAATCTCAGGCGGCTTGATGTGGTATTTCGGCGGCGCGCCGCCGCTACCGCCAATGGCAGCCTCATGCTCGGTGCAGCCGACGGCGGTTTTGGCCGGCGAGCCCGTAACCGCGAATGCTAATGTCACGAACATTCCTCCGAAGCACAGCGTGACCTATGACTGGAAGACGACCGGTGGAAAGCTAGCGCCGAAAGATGCCGCAGCAACCATCGATACGACTGGTCTGGCTCCGGGGCAGTACACAGTGACGGCCACCGCGACAGATACGAAGCCGAAGAAGAACTCGGTACCGGCAACGTGCAATGCGCAGTTCACCATCAACGAACCTCCGAAGCATCCGCCGACACTGAGCTGCTCGGCGAATCCGGCAACGGTGAAGTCGGGTGAACCGGCGACAATTACGTCGACGGGAGAAAATCCGGACAATCGTCCTCTGACGTACAGCTACACGGCGACGGCAGGGCGTGTCTCCGGCACAGGAACGACGGCCACGCTGGACACCGCAGGTGCACCGGCTGGACCGATCACGGTCAACTGCACAGTGACGGATGATCGTGGCTTGTCCGCGAGCTCCTCCACGTCAGTGAACGTGGAAGTTCCACCACCGCCACCGCAGGCCAGCAAGATCGGCGAATGCGACTTCCCGAACACCAAGAAGCCGTGGCGCGTCGACAACACCTGCAAGGCGGTACTGGATGACGTAGCCCTGCAACTGCAGCGCGATCCGAATGCGACGCTGGTGATCGTTGGTCAACAGGCACCCGAAGAGAAGAAGCCCACGCTCTCAGCCGAGCGCGCGGTGAACTCGAAGGCGTACCTGTCGAGTGGCGAAGCCAAGCAGGCGATCGACGCTTCTCGTATGCAAACCCGGACCGGCAACGAAGGCACGACCAAGGTTGATTTCTACATCGTGCCTCAGGGCGCCACGTTCACGGGCGAGGGAACGCAGCCTGTCGATGAGTCGCAGATCAAGGCCCAGGGACGGGCACCAGCACCGGCTCCGAAGAAGCACAAGAAGCCGGCAGCAGCTGCTCCTCCACAGTAACGTTTTCAAGTAGTTAACCTTTGGCCGATCGGTCATGACCGATCGGCCTTTGTTTTTTTGGTTCGGGACGATCAGAATCTCTGCCGACGGTTTAAAGTGCATCAGAAGGGATGAACCCAGATTGCTGCTTTCCCCGGCAGCCGCAAAGGGATCCCTGGGAGGATTGATCTACCGTGTTAAGGGGCAAACTGGAACGCTGGCTACGGATCTTCGTAGTGATTCTTGGGGTAGTCGCGCTGACGCAGGCGGCTATGGCTCAGCAACAATGGATACCGCTCGGGCCCGATGGTGGGGATGCCCGCAGCCTTACGCATGATCCTGCGAATCCGGATCGCATTTTTCTCGGAACCAGTTCTGGATGGTTATATCTTTCGACCAATAGCGGCGCTTCGTGGTCGCGGTTCGCGCACCTGGGAACCGGAGAATACGTTCTCGATCACGTTGCGATCGATCCAAGCAATTCACAGACGATGTACGCAGCTGCCTGGAGTGCTGAAAAAGTAGGCGGCGATCTTTTCAAGACGACCGATGGCGGCAGAACCTGGAACGCACTGCAGGGAATGCACGGTAAGTCGATCCGCGCGATGGCACTGGCGCCTTCCGATCCGAAAGTGGTCGTAGCCGGCGCCCTGGATGGAGTTTTTCGCAGCGACGATGGTGGTAATTCGTGGCGGCAGATTTCTCCTCCGAATCACGCAGAAATCAAGAACATCGAGTCCATCGCCGTCGATCCGCAGAACCCGGATGTGGTTTACGCGGGCACGTGGCATTTGCCCTGGAAGACTCCGGATGGCGGCAAGAACTGGGAGCACATTAAGAATGGCGTGATCGATGATTCCGATGTGTTCTCGATCATTGTCGATCCGAAAGCTCCGTCTGTTGTTTATGCCAGCGCTTGCTCTGGTATCTACAAGAGCGAGAACGGTGGCGATCTGTTCAAGAAGGCGCAGGGAATTCCGTTCTCGGCGCGCCGCACTCGCGTATTGCATCAGGATCCTGTGAACAGCAACATCGTATACGCAGGAACCACGGAAGGCTTGTGGCGTACGACTGATTCCGGCAAGAGCTGGAAGCAGATTACAGGACCTGAAGTGGTTGTGAACGACGTTCTGATCGATCCACGCAACGACGCGAAAATCATGGTTGCCACCGATCGCATGGGCGTTCTGGTGAGCAGCAATAATGGCAGCAGCTTCGAAGCAACGAATCGTGGATTCTCGCACCGCAAAGTAAGCTCGGTAGTGGCAGATCGTTTCGATCCTTCCACGCTGTACGTTGGTCTGATCAACAACCAGGAGTTCGGCGGCGTTTTCGTTTCGCACGATAGTGGGCACAATTGGGAATCGCTGAGCAAGGGACTGCAAGGACGCGACGTGTTCTGGCTCGAACAGCCAGAGACCGGCGCATTGGTTGCAGGAACGAATCGGGGAATCTTCCGCCTGGCGAAAGGCGAGCATGAGTGGGAGCCGATCAATGTGGCTCTCGAAGAGAAAACCGTTCGCGTGAAGGTAGTGCCGAAGCCTGGCGCCAAAGTGAAACGTACGTCCATGGGCAGCACCTACGTTGATAAGCAAGAGTGGGTGAGATCCGAAATCGGCGGGCGTGTTTCGCAGTTGAAACTGGAAGGCAAGCACTGGTATGCAGCCACGGCAAGCGGTCTGTACCGGAGCATTGACAAAGGCCATAGCTGGACGGGTGGTCCGGTGCTCGGGTTCAAAGACTTCCTCGCGGTGGATGCAATTGACAACAACGTTATTGCAGCTGACCTGGATCACGTGGTGATTTCCAGCGACGCCGGCAATACCTGGAACTCGGCGAAGGTACCGCAATTCAGCGGAGCCATCACACAGGTTGCAATCGAGCCAAACAACACCTACTGGATATTGACTCGAATTGGTGCGTTCCGCAGCAAGGACAGCGGCAATTCCTGGGAGCACGTGATGGTTGGCACACCCGCGGCGAACGTCACGTACATCAGTTACGATCGCGATAGCAAACAACTGCTGGCAGTGGGAAATCCGCGTACGCTGGTGTACACCAGCACCGATGGCGGAGACAACTGGAAGCAGGCGCCGCAATCGATGTGGCCGGTTCGCCACGTGGCTATGATTCATGGCCGCTTGGTGGGACTGACTGACTTCGACGGTGTAATTGCTGAGTCGGGTTTCGACGGCGGTGCAAAGACCGTGAATGCCGGCGGTGGAGTTAACTAGTCAGCTTTACGACAGAACTGAAACGGAGGCCTGCGGGCCTCCGTTTTCATTTGCACGCGAGAACTGTCCGCATTTGCGAGCTTCGCCGCAATCGTCTCTTTCACGTCTTAGAGCGATGTTCCGTTTTGAAACTCAGATTCTCGGAATAAAAGAAGAATAATGATCCCACGATGCGAGACTGTGTTAGCTCATCCGTTTTAACCATCAATACACATTTCAGCGCGAAATATCGCAGGTTTGAGACTCGCAAAGACCTTTGCTGGCCGTTGAAGTGCGTATATTCCTGAATTTGGAACAAGGCACGAGCTTCGAGCGCGTGCTCGAGTTCTGGCATGACAATAGCGTGCAATATGCGAAAGGGCACCGCGCGCGCCAATTCACTTCAGGAGTCCGACGTCTGGGACCTGCAAGACATCTTGACGATGGCACTGGAGAGCTCTCCCCATGCGGTTATGCTTGAGACCGACGGCCACGTGACTCATGCAAACCAGGCCTATAAAAAGCTAATGCACGCAGCTTCCATGTCGGAAATCATTGGGTCCAAAGATTGTGCATTCTGCGACGGCGAAGCCTGCAAGCACGGCCCCGTATTTCATCCGCGAACCGGCAAGTATTACCAGCATAAGCTGGTCGAATCGCGGACTCACGGTAGAAACGTGCGTATTCACCTGGCATTCGACGTGAGCGAGCGGCGCAGCCTCGAAAAGGAATTGTCCGATACCAGGAAACTGCAGTCGTTCGGATTACTGGTGAGCGGAATTGCGCACGACTTCAATAACGTATTGACCGCGGTGACTCTGCATGCCGGATTGCTCTCTGCGCAATTGGAGAAGGGAACATGGAGCTGGCGGCAAGCGGATAGTATCTGCGGTGCGGCGGAGCGCGGAACTTCCCTGGTTGGACAATTGCTCGCGTACTTGCGGGAGCAATCTCCCGATCCGGAAGAAGTGAATGTAGATCACGTGCTGCGACAGATGGAGAAGATTCTGCGTCCGCTGATTGGGGAACAGATCGAGTTCGTAGTTTCGCCTCATGGTGGAAAAGCAACGGTCGTGATGGTTCCGAGCCAGTTGCAGCAGATCGTAATGAATCTGGTCATCAACGCCCGTGACGCTCTGGACGGCGCCGGCCGGATTGTTCTCGAAAGTGGTGCTTGCGAATTGCGCACCCAAAATGAATTCAATCTACCAGCCGGACGCTACGTGCAATTGACGGTTGCAGACACGGGCAAAGGCATGGACTCAGCTACCAAGTCCAGAATCTTTGAGGCGTTCTATTCGACCAAGAAGTCCAACAATGGAACTGGCTTGGGGCTATTCACCGTGCATAGCATTGTGCGCAAGAGCGGTGGCGCAATTAACGTGATCAGCGAACCCGGACAAGGCACCCGCTTGGAAGTTTTTCTGCCGAAAGCACCTGTATTGCCCTCCTAAGTCTCACGGAACCAGCCTTTTATGCGGTTTTGGACTGTGGCGTACGTCACAGCGCTCAATTCCCATTTTGATGTAACTTTCATCGACGGTTCTCCCAAGAGGTTTTTGCTACGGCAAGATCCAGGAGAGGCTACGGAATTGCGTTCGCTGGGAAGGCTTGGCAGCGGGCATGGTCGAGAGGGGCGTTGCGATGCAAAGTCAGGTCACACTTGGAGCCCGCGAGGTTTCCGGAGCAAGTGTTCTTAATGTCTTAATCATAGACGACGAATCAGCTGTTCGAGAGAGCTGCAGGGAAGCGGCGGAGTTGCTGGGATTTCATTCATTCGCGGTGGATGCGGCCGAGCAGGCGTACAAAATTCTGGAAAATCAGAGCATCGACATCGTGCTGCTCGATTTGCGACTTCCGGGCGCCAGCGGAATCGAAGCTCTGCGCGAAGTGAAAGCGCGCCGTCCCGACTCTGTGGTGGCGATCATTACCGGATATGCGACGGTCCCTTCTGCCGTGCAGGCGATGAAACAGGGTGCGTTCGATTACATCACCAAGCCTTTTAACCTGGATGAATTGCGCAATCTTCTGGACCGCGCCACCGCCGAACTGAAGAATACCGCGCAACGTCGAGCCTTGCGCGAGACGATGCGATCAAAACAAGGATTCTCTTCCCTCGTCGGGAAGTCTCCGGAGATGGAACGGCTGTATCGGATCATCTCGAAAGCGGCGCAGAGCACGCATCCGGTTTTGATTGTTGGCGAGAGCGGAACCGGAAAAGAACTGGTTGCGCGTTGCATTCATTTTACCGGACCCAACCGGGACAAGCCGTTTATTCCCGTGGATTGTGGTTCGCTGGTGCCGACGCTGATCGAAAGCGAGTTATTCGGTTATGTGAAAGGCGCATTCACCGGCGCCACACGCAATAAAGATGGACTGCTCTGGATCGCCAATGGTGGTACGGTGTTTCTCGATGAGATCGGAGAGCTGCCGATCGATTTACAGGCGAAGCTGCTGAGAGCTATCCAGGAGAGAGAGATAAGGCCGGTCGGCAGCACGAAATCATTGGCGATCGATGTGCGAATTCTCGCGGCTACGAATCGCGATTTGGAAGCAGCGGTTGCGGAAGGAGATTTCCGGAGAGACCTCTACTTCCGTTTGAATGTTCTGGCACTGAAGATCCCACCCTTACGCGACCGCAGGCAGGACATACCGTTCCTGGTAGAGCACTTTCTGGAACGACTGTCGCGCACCAGTGGGGCGCGGCGTTCGCTGAGTGAAGACGCTTTGCATGCGCTGCTCGAATACGAGTGGCCAGGCAACGTGAGGGAATTGGAAAACTGTATCGAAAGGGCGTGGGCAATGAGTTCGAATTCAAATCTGAACGTTACGGATCTGCCAACCTACATTCGCAATGCGATGGCGCCAGCGAAACAAGGAACCAGCGAAGGACCAAAGATAGTTCCGCTGGCAGACTTGGAGAAGACGGCGATCCTGGGCGCGATCGAGCAATTGAAGGGTGACAAACTGCTGGCGGCCAAGATGCTGGGAATCGGAAAGACTACGCTGTATCGCAAACTGAAAGAGTACGCGGCCCAGATCTGAACTGCGTTCCCGGAGTGAAGTTCCGATTCTGGATCACGATGGATTTTCAGCGGCGTTAAGTGGTTTAGTTTCTATCCTGCATAGGTGGCGAGAGAATTGCACCTATGCAGGACATGATCTTAATCGTTACACCTTCTTCTAGCGGTCCTCAATGTGCAGAGCTGATTGCTAAGGCTCTGAACCGACAAGCCAATCTGGTAACTACGATCCGGCAGGCGATCTCGTCTGTACGCAGCGCCGAGTATCGCGTGATTGTCATGGACGAAGATTTGTTCGAGGCGAATCCGGCAGCGGCAGCCGGAGTTGGTGAACTCGCCGAAGACGCGCTCACCGTATTTTTGAATTTTGGAATCGCGAATTCTGATCGCGTGATCCGCGAAGTGAAAGCGGCACTACGAAGAAGAGAGCGCGACGAAGCGACAGCGCGGCACAGCGCCAACCTGCAACTCCAGGGAGAACTGAGCAACGATCTGACTGGAATTCTGGTGAGCGCACAAACGGCCATGAATACTCCTGATTTACCCCGCCCAGTACAAGAGCGGCTTTCGAATCTCTACGAAATTGCCAGGAAGCTGCAATTGCGCTTACAGGCGAGTTGAAGTCAAGCCAGATGAACTGAGGACCCCACATGTTTGAGGCTGAATCTGTGGGGGACTTCGCCCTCAAGATCCTTCCCAGACTTGCGCGCTGGAGATGGTAGAGACAGCCCAAAAGATGCTCGCGAAGTTGCGACACATTTGGTGCAGAGTTTACGCGCAATTGTTTGAATCGAAGCTGGTTGCGAGAGGAAAGAAGGCATCCCAAGTAGGTAAGTCATCTTCTAACCGAGCACACGGGCAAAAGAATCCCCGTGCTCAATCTGATGGCACCTCAACTGCAGCAGGCAAATGAATCTGAAGTAGCCCCTTCGGCCACATCCTCGGCTGCACCAGTTTTGGACCGGGATGGGTTGACACAGCGGATCGAGCAACTCGGGGAGTGGTTTCATAACCTCGACCTGCACGGTGTCAAGACGGCACCGAACCACTTTCTAGGCGATTTCCCCAACATCAAGTGGAGGTACATCTCTCCGGAGATCCCTGCCGATCTGACGGGGGCGACTGTCCTCGATATCGGATGCAATGGCGGATTCTATTGCATTCAGATGAAGCAGCGCGGGGCGGAGCGGGTACTCGGTATCGACGTCGACGACCGGTACCTCAATCAGGCGCGGTTCGCGGCTGAGCAATTGAATCTGCAGATCGATTTTCAGAAACTTTCCGTCTACGACGTAGACAAAATTGCGGGGCAGTTCGATTTCGTCCTCTTTATGGGCGTGTTTTACCACCTGCGGTATCCCTTGTACGCGCTTGACAAGATCATCCAGAAGGTTCATGGCCGAATGATATTTCAGACGATGATCCGCGGCTCCGAAACGCCCAAACGGTGGGACAGCAACTATCACTTCTGGAATAAGGACATCTTCGAACAGCGCGACTTTCCTTGTATGTATTTCGTCGAGAACCGGTATGCCGATGATCCCACCAATTGGTGGCTGCCGAACGCCAGCGCGGCCGAAGCGATGCTGAGAAGTTCGGGACTGGAAATCGTGGCGCATCCGGAGACGGAAACGTGGATTTGCGTTCCTCGAAGTGTGATGCGCGACGGCAGATACATTCTGGAAATGGAACTCGACGGAACACTCTGAGCAGAAGATCTCTGAAAGGCAGCGAACGGATCCATGGTTGAAGCGGTAATGCTCTGGAACGAACCGAACAATCTTTCACATTGGGATTTCAAGGCTGATCCGGAGTGGAAGCGGTTTGCGGAGATGACCATCGCGGGCGCCAAGGCGGCGAGGCGCGCCAATCCAGAATTGCCAATCGTGCTTGGCGGAATTTCGCCAATCGATCCGAACTTCATGCAGTTGATGGGATCGCACGGAGTACTCGATCACGTAGACATCGTGGCCGTGCACGGATTTCCGCTTGACTGGAATCATTGGGGTATCCATGAATGGCCGCAGAAAATTGCGGAAATTCGCGCCGTAACCGAGAAGCCGATCTGGGTTTCCGAGGCAGGTGCCTCCTCCTTTGGCGCGGAGGAGGTTCAGGTCTTCGGATTACAAAAAACGGCTGAGCTGCTGTTGCCGATCATCGACAGAGTGCACTGGTACAGCCTGTTTGACCTTCCCGCGACTTGGACAGCGACTACACGGCACAAGGAATCCGAGGGCAGCGCATATTACCGGCATTACTACATGGGCTTGGTACGCGAAGACATGACGCCGAAGCAGGCGGCGGCCAATTTCCCCGAGGGGCTGGGAATCTGCCAATGGTTCCATTTCGAGGATCCGCGGCTGGATGCGGGCGTGGAGTGGTTGCAGCAATTGGGTGTGCGGTATTTGCGCACCGGGGTTAGCTGGGCGGACTGGTTCCGTCCCAACTCAGAAGTGTGGTTCGACCGCCAAATGGAGGCACTCTCGCCGTTCCAGACGACCTTGACGCTCTGTTTTACGCCGGAGCACCTGGGGATGGAACGTCACTATACGAGTCCTCCCCGCAATGGAGAAGACTTTGCGGAGTTCGTGGGTTGGGCAGTTGGGCGTTACGCGCCGCAGAAGAAGCTTTCCGTAGCGACGAGTGATAACGAACGAACCAAGGTGGGGGCTGAGAAGTAATGGCAAAGAAGATTCTGATCACGGGTGGTGCGGGTTTCGTGGGATCGCATCTCGCGGATGCGCTGCTTGATGCCGGTCATGAAGTTCGGATCTACGACAATCTGACAACTCAGGTGCATCCTGCCGGCATGCCGGACTATCTGGCGAGGGAAATCAATTTCATTGAAGGGGACCTGCGCGATCTCGAGCAACTGCGCGAAGCCGTGCGCGGCATTGACGTTATTTTTCATCTCGGCGCCGCGGTTGGAGTTGGGCAGTCGATGTATGAGATTGCGCACTACATGGGATCGAACACACAGGGCACGGCGAACCTGCTGCAGGCGCTGCTGGACACGGAAGTCAGGCTGGAGAAATTGATTGTCGCGTCGTCCATGTCGATCTACGGGGAGGGAAAGTATCTCTGCGTGCAATGCGGCAGCGTAGCGCCCCGGGAGCGCAGTGCAAAGCAGCTGAAGCAGAAGAAGTGGGAGCCCGAGTGCCCAGAATGTGGGCGCGAACTAACGCCCATACCAACCGACGAGTCAAAGCCGCTGCAATGCAGTTCTTTCTATGCGCTTTCCAAGAAGGATCAGGAGGAGATGGTCCTGCTGTTCGGGAAGACCTATGGCCTTCCGGTGGTAGCACTGCGCTACTTCAACATCTATGGCGTGCGCCAGTCGCTTTCGAATCCATATACGGGTGTGGCGGCGATCTTCGCATCACGATTACTAAATGGCCGTGCGCCGCTGGTATTCGAAGATGGCATGCAGATGCGCGATTTCGTCAGTGTGCATGATGTGGTTCGCGCGAATCTGCTGGCCATGGAGAAGACCGAAGCCAACGGTATGGCGCTAAACATCGGGTCGGGCGAGCCGATTTCGATTCGCGAGGTCGCGGGCATCATGGGAGCGGCACTGGGGATCAATATCGAACCGGAGATTACGGAGAAGTATCGAGCCGGGGATATCCGCCACTGCTTTGGAGATATAAGCGCGGCGAATCATGTGCTGGGTTATCAACCCGGGGTTCGTTTTGCGGAGGGCATGCAGGAATATGCGAATTGGCTGCGTGAGCAGCATGCGGAAGATCGTGCGGCGGAGATGGTACAGAAGCTGCACGAATACCGGTTGACAGCTTGATGCAAGAGAGTTTGGAAATCCGATGAAAACCATTTCACAGCGACGAAATGTTCTGATTTTCGGCGGAGCTGGATTCATCGGGTCCAACTGGGCCCATTGGCTTCTACGAAACACAGACGCAAACGTTCACGTTTTTGACAACCTCTCGCGGGCGGGGGTGCAGTACAACCTCGAAACGCTGAGAGCGGAAGCAAATAAATCGGGACGGCTGCAAGTAACCATCGGCGACGTTCGGGATGCGGCGGCGGTGGAGAAGGCTGTAAGGCCGGCCACAGAGATCTATCACTTTGCCGCGCAGGTGGCGGTTACGACATCGTTGCTTGATCCAAAGCTCGATTTCGAAATCAACCTGGGAGGAACCTTCAACATCCTGGAGGCAGCGCGCAAAGCCGGCAATCAGTCGTTCCTGCTGTTCACGTCGACGAACAAGGTCTACGGCGAACTGGGTATGCACCCGCTGGTGGGAGAGAAGTCACGCTACCGCTTCAAGCACATTCGCGGTGTGACAGAAAGTCAGCCGCTGGACTTTCACTCACCTTACGGGTGCTCGAAGGGAGCGGCGGACCAGTACGTTCACGACTATGCGCGGATGTTCGGCATTCCGGCCGTGGTGTTCCGCATGTCGTGTATTGCCGGACCCAGACAGTTTGGTAATGAGGACCAAGGGTGGGTTGCGCATTTTCTATATTCCGCGATCCAGCAGATTCCACTCGTGATCTATGGCGATGGCCGGCAGGTGCGCGATGTGCTTTGTGTGGACGACCTGGTGTGCGCGTTCGATGCGGTGCGAAACCAGATTTCGGTGACTCGCGGGCAGGTATATAACGTCGGCGGCGGAATCGAGAACACGACCTCCCTTCTGGAGTTGATGGACGAGATCGAGCGGCTTACGGGAGGACGGGTGGAATATGTTCTCGACGAGTCGCGTCCCGGGGACCAGTTGGTGTACGTGACCGACTATTCCAAGTTGCGTCGCGACACAGGGTGGAAGCCAAAACTGAATGTGCGCCAGACGTTGGCACGAATTGAAGGCTGGTGGAAAGAACACCACATTGGACTTGCACCTAACGAACTACGGGAACCGCTGGCGGGTGCTGCGCTCGAGAATATCCCGGGTGCCGCATGAAGTATGCATTGGTCAACCCGAACTGGGATTTCAAGGGATCGACGTATTTTGGCTGCCAGGATCCGCACTATCCACTGGAGTTGCTGTTCGCGTTCGACAAACTCGAAGAAGCGGGACACGAAGCTCTGCTCATCGATGCGCAGAACGATGGACTGAATACGACGGAAGCGAAGGGTCGCGTGGATGCGTTTGCGCCGGACTTCCTGGTGATCCCAACCGCACCTTCTTATTTGTTCTGGCGCTGTCCGCCACCGGAGGTGCGGATTCCGAAGCAGTGGTTCGCGGAGCTTGGTGGTAAGGCAGTGAAAGTTGCGATTGGGCCGCATACGTCGGCCACTCCTGCGGCGGCCATGCGCAAGATGCAATGCGATGTCGGCATGCGGGGAGAGCCCGATCAGACGCTGACCCTGCTGGCGACCAAGCCATGGAGCGAAATCGAGGGGTGCTGCTGGCGTGACGATGAGGGCGTGCACCTGAGTCCATCGCTCGGCGTAACGGACATGAAATCGCTGCGCGCGCTCGATTTCCGCAATTACAACGTGGAGCGGCACAGGCATCGCCATCATGTGTTCTTCGGCGAAGGGCACGGAGCGGAGTTGGAATTCGCGCGCGGATGCCCCTGGTCATGCACCTTCTGCAACAAGACCCTGTTTCGCAATAAATTCCGCGAGCGCGACGTAAGCGAAGTGTTGAGAGAAGTGGATCGAGTGATTGCTCGCGGGGTGGACTACATCTACTTCATCGACGAAATCTTCGGCGTCGGAAAGAACGTCCTTAAACTTCTGGAAGGAATTGCCGAACGCAATGTGAAGATCGGCTTCCAGACGCGCATCGATCTGTGGAACGAGGAGACGTTGGATCTGCTGGGGCGCGCGCAGTGTATTTCTCTGGAGTGCGGGATTGAATCGATCACAGAAGAAGGCCGCGACGAACTGAACAAGAATTGCCGCATCGGCACGGATCGCATCAGCGAGTTACTGATCTACGCGAAGCAGCGGATCCCGTGGGTGCAGGCAAATCTGATCCTCACGGACCATGACAATAAGGATGACATCCGTCGCTGGCAGGAGCATTTGAAGGCGCACGGCGTCTGGGTGAGCGAACCCGTGCCGATGTTTCCGTTTCCTGGGACCCCCCTGTACGTACAGTTGTTCGGGCCACCGGATGACGAGGCGTGGGAGCGCGCGCACCACTACTACACGGCCACGTTCGCTGATAAGGGTTTCAGCGATATACAGGAGCAGCAACCGGCCAAGATCGAGGATCTGGAATGCACGTGTTAGTCACCGCCGATACCGTGGGCGGAGTCTGGACGTACACACGAGAACTGGTAACCGGCTTAGCGCAGCGTGGGATTCGGGTCACGCTGGTTAGCTTTGGGGAGATCCCTGCCGCGAATCAGACTGAGTGGCTGAACGCGCTGGGCACAGTAGATTTCTATCCCACCGCATTTCGCCTGGAATGGATGCAGGATGCTGAAGACGACCTGAAGGCGTCGTCAGATTACCTGCTTCCAATCATCGAAGAGAAGAAGCCGGATCTGCTGCACTTTGGTCAGTACGCATATGGAGCGCTGCCAGTCGATGTGCCGAAGGTCGTGGTGGGGCACAGCGACGTGATCAGTTGGTGGGTGGCCGTGCATGGTCATGAACCGGAGAGCAATTTCTGGATTGATGGGTACCGGCGAATTGTTGCGCGCGGACTCGCCGGAGCCGACGTGGTAATCGCACCGAGTCGCTGGATGCTGCGGGCAATGGAGCAGCACTACGGGAAAGCTGATACGGGGCGTGTGATCTATAACGGCAGGAATCCGGGGTTGTTCAATGCGCATACCACCAAGGAGGATCTGGTCGTTGGCGTGGGACGCGCGTGGGATGCGGGCAAGCAGTTGCAGTTGTTGTCGCTGATTCAATCTCCGTGGCCAGTGGTGGTTGCGGGATCTGACGAGCATCCAGACCCGGCTTATCCAGGCCGCAGATTTCGCGGTGAGCGGACCGCTGTTATTCCGCGGAGAGTTGAACGAAGCTGAACTGCGACATCTGTATACACGCGCATCGATCTTTGTTGGAACGTCGCGATACGAGCCATTTGGACTTATCGCCGCTGGAAGCGGCTTTGTCACGCTGCGCGCTAGTCCTGAATGATATCCCTAGTTACCGTGAAATCTGGGGCGAGAGTGCCTGCTACTTCCGCACTCATGATCCAGGCGACCTCGAACGTGTCGCTCCGAAGCCTGGCTGAAGACCGGCAATTGCGGCTTACCTACGCGAATCTCGCTTATCGCCGCGCAGCGAGCCTGTATACCGCGCATCGCATGGTCGATCAGTACGTGCAGCTCTACGACGCTTTGGTCCCGGCGAAGATGGCGGCGGCATGAGCAAGCTCAACATCCACATCTTCGCGCATTCGTGGATTTCGGACTGGAATCACGGGAACGCTCATTTCCTGCGTGGACTGGCGCAAGCGCTCGTCAATGCGGGACACAAGGTGTCTTGCTACGAGTCGCTGGGAGCATGGTCGCTAACGAATCTGGTTCGCGAAGAGGGCCCGCTGGCCGCGACTGCGATTGATGAGTTTCGCTGCGCCTATCCGGATCTGGATGTGCAGTTTTATCAGCCAGGCGAGCGCTTCGAGGATTTTGCGACCAGACGATTGAAGGACGCCGATCTGGTGCTGATCCATGAATGGAATGATCCGCAGGTCGTGAATACGATCCTCAACTTAAAGAGCAAGTTGGGCTTTCGAGCGCTATTTCACGATACGCATCACCGGGCCTATACGAATGCAGGCGAAATTCTTCGATTCCGGCTCGATCTGTTCGATGGAGTGCTGGCGTTTGGGGAGGCGATCCGAAAGATATACGTCGATGGGTTTGGAATCGCGCGGGCGTGGACCTTCCACGAGGCAGCAGATATCGACAAGTTTAAGCGTCTGCCGGCGCACAAAGAAATGCAGCTCGTGTGGGTGGGTAACTGGGGCGACGAAGAGCGCACGCGTGAGCTGCAGGAATTCTTGATTGAACCCGCATCGAAGCTGATCGTTGCAGGCGGCAGAGTCGCGATCCATGGCGTGCGTTATCCCGACGGCGCGATGAAAGAGTTAGAGCAGGCGGGAATCGAGTTCCGCGGATATTTGCCGAACCTAGAGGCGCCCCGCGTGTATGCGACCAGCGCTCTGACCGTCCACGTGCCGCGGCGGCAATATGCCAACGGATTGAGCGGCGTGCCGACCATTCGCGTATTTGAGGCCCTGGCCTGCGGCATCCCCCTTGTGTGTTCGCCTTGGGAAGATGCGGAACAATTATTCCGGCCGGGGAGGGATTATGTTTGCGCTGCGAATGGGGACGCCATGTATGCAGAGATTCAGCATCTACTAAGAGATAAAGCTGCGCGAGAGCAGTTATCGGCTAGCGGCCTGGAAACCATTCATCAGCGGCACACATGCCGTCACCGCGCTGAGCAGTTGCTGGAAATCTTCGAGGAGCTAAAAGGGTGAAGATATTCGTCTTCGGATCGAGCCTGACGTCGTCGTACTGGAACGGCGCGGCCACCTATTACCGCGGCATTTATAAGTACCTGCACGAACTAGGACACAAGATCACATTTGCCGAGCCTGATATTTACGACCGGCAGAAGAATCGCGATGCGGGAGAGATCGACTATGCGAAAGTGATCGTCTATCAGACGCCGGGAGATCTTGATGAGCTCTTATCGCGCGCAGCAGATTGCGATCTGGTAATCAAGCATAGCGGAGTGGGCGCCGAGGACGAGCTGCTGGAGCGCGCGGTGCTGGACTGCGCTTCGACAGGAACGCGTGTGGCGTTTTGGGATGTGGATGCTCCGGCTACGCTCGCGCGCGTTGAACAGAACGGGAGCGATCCGTTTCGCGCGCTCATCCCGAAGTACGACTTTATCTTTACCTACGGCGGCGGATCGCCGGTGATCGAGCACTATCGTAAGCTCGGGGCAGTGAATTGCCATCCGGTGTACAACGGTCTTGATCCCGATTACCACTTCCCGGTGAAAGCGGATCCAAAGCTGAAGTGTGACCTGGCATTCGTGGGACACCGCCTGCCGGATCGAGAGAAGCGCGTGGAACAGTATTTCCTGCGTGCGGCAGAACTGGCACCAGAGATGTCGTTCATTCTCGGCGGCGAAGGCTGGGGCGGCAAGAAGCTGCCGCCAAACGTGCGCTGGATCGGGCACGTCGGCACGGGTCAGCATAACGCCGTGAACTGTTCGGCGCGGATGGTGCTGAACTTGAATCGCGATTCGATGGCGAAAGTTGGATTTTCACCGCCAACCAGGGTCTTCGAAGCAGCAGGAGCCGGAGCTTGCCTGATCACGGACGAATGGCCCGGAATCAGCAAGTTCTTCGAGCCGTGGTACGAGATTCTCGTAGCATCTTCGGCGGACAGCATCGTGCATTGGTTGCGCAGCGTGAGCGCGGAACGCGCACGGGAGATCGGAACCGCCATGCGCGATCGTGCACTTGCCGAGCACACCTACGAACTTCGAGTGAAAGATGTGGAACGCATTCTCGCCTGTTCCGAAACGTCGCAAGAACAGCCAGCGCCACTGGCAGCGGCGTAGGAGACTCGATTGAAGCTGGTGATCTTTGGACTATCGATCACTTCCTCCTGGGGGAATGGCCACGCGACCACCTTTCGCGCCTTGTGCAAGGCCCTGCATGAGCGCGGTCACGAGATTGTGTTCTATGAACACGACCTGGAGTGGTATGCCTCGAATCGCGATATGCCTGAGCCGCCTTTTTGCCGGGTGAGACTGTTTGACGAATGGTCGAATGTAAAAGGCGAGGTGAAGAAAGGACTGAGCGAGGCAGATGTCGCTGTGGTCGGATCCTATTTCGCGGATGGGCGGGCTGCGATCGAAGAAATTGCGAACAGCAACGTTCCGGTGAAGGCGTTCTACGACATCGATACTCCGATCACGGTGGCGCAACTACGAGAGCAAGGCGGAAGTGACTACCTGAGGGCCGATCAGATTCCAGAGTTCGATCTGTATTTCAGCTTTACCGGTGGACCGATGCTGAACGAACTGGAGCAGCGGTTCGGAGCCCGCAGAGCGGTACCGCTCTATTGTTCGTTCGACCCCAAGGAATATCGACGGTTTGGGGTGAATCAACGCTTTGCCTGCGACCTGAGCTATATGGGGACGTATGCTCCTGATCGTCATCCCAAAATCGATGAACTGCTCTGTGAGCCGGCCCGGCGATTGCCGCAATGTAAATTCCTGGTGGCAGGGCCGCAATATCCGAAGAGCGTAAAGTGGCCGTCGAACGTGCGCCGGATCACGCATCTGAATCCGCGGTGGCATGCACGATTTTATTCTTCGTCGCGGCTTACTCTGAACGTCACCCGGCGTGACATGGTCCGCGCTGGATTCTCACCGTCGGTGCGTCTGTTCGAAGCAGCAGCTTGCGGAAGCACGCTGATCTCGGATAACTGGCCGGGCCTGGATACTTTCTTTCAACCGGGACAAGAGATCCTGCTTCCGGTGTGTGCCGAAGACGTTTCGCGTTACCTGACTGACATGGATGATGCGGAGTTACAAAAAATTGGCCTTAATGCGCAACAGCGCGTTCTCGCGGAACACACCAGCGAAATTCGCGCCAGGCAATTCGAAGATTATGTAAGCGCTGCGGCTGTGCAAATGTCACGATCGACTACAAAGGCGCTCACCTCGCTCTCTGCATGAGCGCACGCGGCTTAACTCCGCCTGGACAATGAACTGCGGCGAGTGCATCGTGCCAACCGCGTCGGCCGACGATGCATCTTAATACATTACTACTTAGTAAAGCTCGTCGGCGTGTCCCGTTCTCGCAGTAATTAGGAGTCAAATGAGAGTTGCGCTGATCATTCCTCCCTTCATCTCTGTTCCTCCCCGGCTTTATGGCGGGACTGAATTATTTGCTGCACACCTCGCTGAGGGATTAGCAAATTTAGGCATCGATGTAGTGCTCTACACCAACGGAGAATCTACGCTCCCCGTCGAGCGCAGATGGCTTTATCCAAAGGGCCAATGGCCTTTGGAAGGCGAGATTTTTGAGAATCTGACCGACATTAATCATGGGGCATGGTCGGTGAAGGACGCGTCGGATTCGTGCGACGTGATTCACGTAAGCAATGCGCCCGCAATCGTGCATTCGCGATTCGTCAACGTTCCGTTCGTGTACACGATTCACCATCCGCACAGCAAGAATTTAAGCGACTTCTACCGGCAATATCCGGATGTGAGTTACGTCGCCATCAGCGATGCCCAGAGGCGAAGAGAGTCTATGTCGCGCCTGCGTACCATCCATCACGGAATTGATACTCGGATGTATACGGCGCCACGCGGCAAGCGCAGTCACCTCACGTTCCTGGGAAGGATCGCGCCGGTGAAAGGCACGCACATAGCGATTGAAGTCGCCAGGCGGGCAGGAATTCCGTTAAAGATCGCGGGCGAAATTCAGCCGATGTTCCGCGACTACTACGAAACGCGAGTGAAGCCTCACGTGGATGGGAAATTTATCGAGTACGTGGGCGAGGCAGATCTCGCCGCAAAAAATGAGCTGCTGGGGAATTCACTTGCCCTGCTTTTCCCAATCGAGTGGGAGGAGCCTTTCGGGCTCGTGATGATCGAAGCGATGGCGTGCGGCGCACCGGTCCTGGCGTTTGCCAATGGTTCGGCTCCCGAGGTTGTCAAAGACGGAGTGTCGGGCTACCTCTGCAATTCGATGGAGCAGATGGCGAAACGTGCGCAGCTGTGCGCGAAGTTCAATGCCAATGAAGTACGATCGTACGTGGCCACCAACTTTTCCCTGCAGAAAATGGTGGCGCAGTATGCGGAACTCTACTCAGAGCTGTTGGATACGGGCCTGGATGCACCTGATACCTTAGCCGCGGGAGAGCCAACGGCAGCATGAGCAGCACCATCTTCGTGCCGGAGCAACAACTTGTTCCCATTCCGTTTCCGTACTCCGAGCCAAAGCTCGAGTTCCGGACGCTGGGTTCGCCGCGCACCGAAAATCTGACGCTGATTGCAGGAAAAACTTTCCTGTCAACTCGCATGTTGGGGGATATCACGCCGCCGGGCGCTCCCGATGTCGGCTTCTTCCACAACGACACTCGTTTTCTAAGTTTGATGGAGATGCGAGTCGGCGGAGAGAACCCGGTTTTACTCTCATCGCATTCGGAAAACCTGCTGCTCTCGCAGATCGAGCTGACGACCAGCAATATCCATCTGCGTGAAACGTTCGACCTACCGGAAAACACGATCCACATTCATCGCGAGCAAGTGCTCAGCAAGGGTGCACTGCTGGAGCGGATCACGTTCGAGAATTTCAATCTGCAAACAGTGAAGTTTCGGGTAGAGATTCAGTACGACGCGGATTTTGTGGATGTATTTGAAGTGCGCGGCATGCACCGAAGCGAGCACGGACAGTATTACCAGGGGATCGCCGGCGAGCGAACGCTTACGTTCCTCTATCGAGGACTGGATGGGGTGTTGCGCCAGACGCTGATCTCCTGGTCACCGGCGCCAAAGGAGATCGTGAACCAGACGGCGGTTTGGGAACTCGAGCTTCCCTCGATGGGACAGGTAGAGTTCCGCGTGAGTGTCACGCCGAGCGTGGACGGCGAGAGAACAACGCCGGTTCATCGTGACTTCAATGAGTTGATCGCGAAGCGCCGCGAGTCGGTATCGTCATGGCGCGAGCAGTCCACCGCTTTTGAAAGCAGCAACAGCGTGTTCACGGAGACGATGAACACTGCCGCGAGCGATTTCCATGCATTGCAGATCACAGACGAACACGGGCGCGTAATTGCCGCTGGCATTCCATGGTTCGCGACCATGTTTGGCCGCGATTCGATTATTGCCGCCTATCAATCGCTGTCGCTAAATCCGTCGCTGGCGAAGGAGACGCTACGCACCCTGGCAAAGCTTCAAGGCACGGAGTACAACGACTGGAAAGATGAAGAGCCGGGGAAAATTCTCCACGAGTTTCGCCAGGGAGAGATGACACGCTCGGGGGAGATGCCGTTTGGTCCTTACTTCGGCACGATCGATGCGACGCCGCTCTTCCTGATTCTGCTCTCGGAAACCTACAACTGGACTGCCGACGAAGATCTCGTACGGGAATTACTTCCGGCGGCATATGAGGCGCTGGATTGGATCGATCGCTATGGCGATCTGGATGGCGATGGCCTGGTGGAATATCTGCGCCGCTCGAAGCGGGGGCTCACCAATCAGGGCTGGAAGGACTCGTGGGACGCGAACGTGTTTCGCGATGGCAATACGGCGCAGCCTCCGATCGCGCTGGTCGAAGTGCAGGGCTATGTCTACGACGCGAAGTATCGTATGGCATCGCTGTTGCGCGCGTTTGGAGACGCCGCTCGTGGCGAGAAATGCCGGCGCGAGGCGCTGGAGATGGCCAAGCGCCTGGAGAAAGCCTTCTGGATGCCACAGCGCGGCTTTTATGCAATGGCGCTCGACAAAGATAAAGTGCAGCTAGAAGTGATCTCCTCGAATCCAGGTCACCTGCTGTTTTCACGCGCGATTGGGCGGGAGCGAGCTCGTGCGGTGGTGAACCGCTTGATGCGAGCGGACATGTTTTCCGGTTGGGGATTACGTACGCTTTCGAATGAAGAGAGAGTTTTCAATCCGCTGAGCTATCACCGCGGATCGGTGTGGCCGCACGACAATTCGTTGATCGTGCACGGAATGGCGCTCTATGAGTTTCGTGCGCCGGTGATCCGCATCTTCACCACGCTGTTCGAGGCGGCTCTTTCGTTCCGCGATTACCGTCTCCCCGAATTGTTCTGCGGAGTACAACGCTCTGAAAACGGCGTGCCGGTGCACTATCCGGTATCATGCTCGCCGCAGGCGTGGGCGTCGGGCTCGCTGTTCTTGATGCTGATCTCGATTCTCGGTATCAGACCGAGCGCGCCGAAAAAAGAACTTAACATCATCAATCCCCAATTACCGGAGTGGCTCGATCATCTGCATCTGCGCGATCTACGCGTGGGCAAGAGCCGTGTCGGACTCGACTTCACCCGCCGCGGAGAACGAACCTTCTGCAATGTGGTCGACATCGAAGGCGACAAGCTGCTGGTGAATGTGATCACGAAGAAGTAACTGCGAACGCTCCAGGTTGATTTCTGCCCGAGTGATACACTGCATTCCAATATTCTTACGATTAGGGGTGAATTGTGGCGCAAGTGAAGATTACGATCAGAAAAAATGGGCCGTATCGAGTGGAAGATCCAGAGGGTTTGATTGAGTTGGTAGACGGGGACGGGAATAAGTACGACCTAACCGGCAAGCCTGCGTATTCGCTGTGCCGCTGCGGCGCTTCGGTGAATAAGCCGTTCTGTGATGGAACGCATTCGAAGGTTGGCTTCCAGGCGGCTGAAGCTGCGGTGAAAGCAGAGGGTGGAGGGTCGTTGCCGCCGTCGCCGAGTAGCCCAGCGAAGGGCTAGTGGCGGTCCGGTTGGTTTACCGGATCAGCCACCACTCGGTACATTGAATATGTACCATTCGTCACTCGCGAACGCGTGCAACGCAGAGCCCCGACCAATGACAGTAACTTCCCTTAAGTCGACTTGCTCGAGCAGGATCAGTTTCACATCTGCGATTCGTTCAGCATGCGCCTCCCTGAGTTTCAACAAACAACAAGCTTGCTTATCGTCGCCGTAGCCGCCGTAAGCGAGAACAGAATCGACGGATACGGCAAGTTCACGTGGACCACTCAAAGGGGTAATCCAAGCCCTTACACGTGTTCCGCGATCGATGCGGACAATCGGGAAGTCAGTGTAGTAACAGGCCCAGACTGCATCATCAGTGACATTTAGCGCATAACAGTCGAAAATGTACTCCAGTCCGTCGGGTGGTTCGAACTGCCACAGCTTCCTGCCGTACCTGTCGTAGCACACTAGCCCAGCAGTACCCATTGGAGTTGAATCTTTAGCCGACGTACCCCAGCCAAAATTTCCGAAGACACCCTCGTCGAAATAACCCACCCAGAGATTACCGGCCGCATCTGCCTGAACATGCTCAATGCCATCTCCAAGACAAAACTGGCGTGCGAGTGAGCCATCCGGTCGGTAAATCCTCGTGTTCTGCTCGTGGGTACCGTCAACGGCTCGTTCGCATCTCGGAGCGACGACCAAGATCTCATTCCCGGGCAGCGTCTGCACAATTGGATAGGTCGCGACGAGAAGCGGCAAAGGAATGTTCATAGCTGTCGTTCCGGTTACGATCGAAACAATAGCTCTATAGCTCTGCTCGGTGTGGGTTTTCGGGAATGATGCCCATCCCGGCTGTAGCTCTGTAGCGAACAATGCCTGAGCAAACTCGTCGGGTACAAACAGGCGTATCGCCTCGCCATGAGCTCCAATAGACGTAGAAACGCAGCGATGTCCGGGAGGAGATTCCAGCCGAATCGGTTCCTTAGTGGGACTCAGCGCGATCTCAGACATGCCCGTATTGTATGTCGTCGGGCAGTCAACATAAGGATAGGAATATAAGCTGCGTTTTCGCCCACCCGCCTGTTGATTAGTGAATGGTTTTCGTCTTCCGTGACATGTAATCCATCAGCAGGTACTGGCCGAGCGTGTAGGGCGTAGTGAAATACGCCTTGCCGCGGCACATCTCCGTGACTTTCTGCACGAACTGAACCAGCCCGTAATCCGATGCAAGCATGAAGGTGTTGATCATCACGCCGGCGCGCTTGCATTTCGAGACTTCTTCCAGCGTTTGCGTAACCACAAGCGGGTCAAGGCCAAAGGCATTTTTGTAAATGCGGCCATCTTCAAGCGTGAGCGCTGACGGTTTGCCGTCGGTGATCATGACGATCTGCTTCATGTCCTTGCGCTGGCGTTGCAGGATGCGCTGTGCCAGTCGCAGGCCCTCGCGCGTATTGGTGTAATACGGTCCAACTTTAACTCGCGCGAGCTGCGAAAGCGGAATCTCTTCGGCGGAGTCGTGGAAGAGAATCAGCGAAAGTGAGTCGCCCGGGTACTGTGTGCGAATCAGGTGCGAGAGCGCCATCGCCACTTTCTTCGCGGGGGTGAAGCGATCTTCGCCATAAAGAATCATCGAGTGCGAGCAGTCGAGCATCAGTACAGTCGCGCATGACGATTGGTACTCGCACTGATGCACCTGCAAATCTTTGTAGTCGATGTTCAACGGCAGCGAGAGGCCCTCGCGCTGAATCGCACTGGAGAGCGTGGCAGTGATGTCGAGATTCAGTGTGTCGCCGAATTCGTAGGTTTTCGAAGCGCCGCTGGCTTCGATTCCGGTAGCGAGATCACGCGTGTCGTGACGTCCGAAGCTCGATTTCCCGAGTGAACCCAACAGATCGCGCAGCGTGCGGTAACCGAGGAAGTCGAGGCTCTTGTCGGTGATCTCGAACTTGGCTTGCGTCTGATTCTCCCCAACCTGGCCGCCCACGCTCGATTGTTGCGAAGGATCGTGGGGCGAGTCGATGGAGATGTAATCTTCCTGCTGCATGCGCTGGATGAGTTGCTCAACCAATTGATCGAGTGTGCCGTCCATCTGCATCTGCTGAAGCTGCTCGCGCATCTGGTCGAGCGCATCGCTGTTCATCAACGCCTGCTCGATGGCCTGGCGCAACTCGTCGAGCGACTGTTCGCCGTCCTGCAGATCGTAGAAACCATACGAGTTCTGAAACCCGCTCTGCAAAAGATAGTCGGAGAGCGCCGCGAGCAAATCTTCCATGCTCATCTCGGAGGCGGGATCGGGAACGTACTTGGAATACTTGATGCGCTTCATCGCGGTCCCTAGTTGAAAGGCCTCCGGTTGCGGAAGGGCGGCTCTTCGTCACGCTCGCGAACGCGAGTCTCAGTTCGCTTCGGTTGACGTTCGCCGGCGCTAAAGACGCGCTCTTCGCTGCGTCCAATGCGCTTATGGGCGTACAGGCCTTCGAGAATGAACTCGGCGGCTGAGACTTGCAGTTCGACGGGATCCTCCGCAGTCACGTTGAGAGCGCCGATGCGGTCCATCAGGCCCTGAATGCCTTCGAGAGTCGGAACAAGTTCGGCGGCTGCGGCGGAGTCCTGAAGCTGAATGTTGCCGCCGAGGTCGAACCATTGCACGATCTGCTGAAGATTCACGCCTTGGTAGGTGGTGTCGAAGGTGCTGGCAATGGCGCTGCGGATGATCTCGCGAACTACATTGTCGGCGCCCTTCACTTCGCCTTCGTACTCGAGTTCGAGCTTGCCGGTAACGGCCGGAATAGCAGCGTAGAGGTCACCGATGCGCGGAACGACAAGTTCTTCGCTGTTGTGGATAGCTCGGCGCTCAGCGTTGGAGATGACGTTCTCCATCACACTGATGGGCAGGCGCTGGCTGACGCCGGAGCGCTTGTCGACTCGTTTGTCTTCACGCGCGACGAACGCTACCCGCTCGACGACCTCCTGTACGAAAGTCGGAACGCGTAGTTCGTAGCCATCGCGCTGCACCCAGGCCTCCTGCGAGGTGATGGCGATGCCTTCCTCGATGGTGGCGGGATAATGCGTTCGGATTTCCGATCCGATGCGATCCTTGAGCGGAGTGACGATTTTGCCGCGGGCGGTGTAGTCCTCTGGATTTGCGCTGAAGACGAGCGCTACATCGAGCGGCAAGCGAACCGGGTAACCCTTAATCTGGACGTCGCCTTCCTGCATGATGTTGAAGAGGCCGACCTGGATTTTCCCGGCGAGATCAGGCAATTCATTGATGGCGAAAATGCCGCGATTCGCACGTGGAAGCAATCCGTAGTGCATGGTGAACTCGCTGCCCAACTCGTGGCCGCCGCGGGCGGCTTTGATCGGATCGATGTCGCCGATCAGATCAGCAATCGTCACATCTGGCGTAGCAAGTTTCTCGACGTAGCGATTTTCCGGCGAAAGATAGGCGATCTTCGTGGCATCACCGCATTTGTCGATCAGGTCGCGACACGCGCGGCAGAGCGGCGCATAGGGATTGTCGTGGATCTCGCATCCTGCGACATAGGGCAGCTCAGGATCGAGCAGACCAGTGAGCGCGCGCAGAATGCGGCTCTTCGCCTGTCCTCGCAATCCGAGCAGGATGAAATTATGCCGCGAAAGCACGGCGTTGACGATCTGCGGAACCACGGTGTCTTCGTAGCCTACGATTCCGGGGAACACTGCTTCTTCTCCGCTGCGGAGACGCGCGATCAGGTTCTCGCGCAGTTCATCTTTCACACGACGAGTACGCAGACGAGACTCGGAAAAGGGGCTTCGGCGTAGTTCACCGAGAGTTTGAGGAAGACTCATAAGGGCCGGGACCTCACTCCACCAAACGATTGCTGGCGATTATACGGCCATCACCAAGGGTTGTGATTGTCGCACGTTTCCGCCGGTCTTATTGGATGCACCGGAGTGCAGGAATCGAGGCAAAATCTTGCGGCGACAAGGGTTTGCTTGACGTGAGCATCCCAAGCGTTTAAAAGCACCTACATGCGACTGGAAGGGAAAGTGGCAGTGATCACGGGCGCCTCGATGGGTATCGGCGAGGCAATGGCGAAGCTGTTCGTCGACGAAGGCGCGCTGGTAGTACTTAGTTCGCGCGATGAGAAGCGGATTGAAGAAGCGCGCGCCCGCATTGGACGGCCGGAAAAAACGCTGGGAATTTTCTGCGATGTACGCAACCGCGAAGACCTGGACCGCCTGCTCGGCCTTACTTTGCATAACTTTGGGCGAGTTGACATTTGGGTGAATAACGCCGGGTTCGGCTTGCGCGACACGATCGCTGACATGCCCATGCGCGATTGCCGCAACATGTTCGATACAAACCTGTTCGGAGCGATCGAAGGCATTCAGGTAGTTGCGCCTGTGATGGTGAAGCAAGGTAGTGGGACCATCATCAATGTTTCCAGTGTTGCCGGACATATTCCGGTGCCCGGTATGGGCGCTTACTGCGCAACCAAGTTCGCGCTGAATGCGATTGCCAAGACAGCGCGCATGGAGCTGGCGAGCACGGGCGTGAAGGTGATGACGGTGTGTCCGGGGTACATCGAGACGAACTTCTCGAAGAATGTGGTGCGCGGATCGCAGTCAAATAAGTTCGATCCAGGAGCGCGCAAGGGAGGCACAGCAGATCAGGTCGCACGTGCCACTCTGGAGGGCTATCTAAAGGGAAAGCGCGAAGTCGTGGTGCCGTGGTTCTACCGGATCGCCATCAAGTTCTATCAGCTGATTCCGGGAGTGGTGGAAGGGTTCATGAGCAAGCGGCTGGCGACAGGAAAATAGCTGCTTAGCCGCCCAACTCGTCCAGCATGGCCTGCATTTCGGATTCAGCGTGACGGTCGCCGGTGCGCTGGGCGGTGCTGATTCCGTCGCGTAGAAGTTGCTTCGCTTCATCATTGCGGCCTGCACGCGACAAGGTTTGTGCGGCCATGAAGTAACCGGCAGTGTAGTCGGGATTGGTCTTGATTAGCGTCTGGAATTCGACCATGGCGTTGTCGGTCTCGCCGCGATGGGAGAGCTCCATGGCAAGTCCGTAACGCGCGAAGGCGTTGCCTGGGTCTTGCGTCAGGATATCTTTCAGAGCTTGCAATCGGTCCATGGGGTTCTCGGCTGCTGGAGATTGTACCGCGAGGCCGAGTCTATCAGTCACTCAGTTCGTTAGTCTTTCAGTCAATCAGTCTCTCAGCGTTTTAGTAATTCGGCATTTCCCCTCTGGGTAGGCGACGTCCATTAGAACTGATGCAATGAGATCCTGAACTAACCAGATTGAAAGACTGATGAACTGATCGACTAAGCGCTTAGCTGAAAGACTGATCGACTGACAGACTGACGGACCATTACAATTGCCTCTCTCCCAGGAGATTGCGAGTGGCGTGTCCTTACTTCTTACCGGAACAAGAGCTGGTGGAGCTTGGCTTCCCGCATCCACAGCGTCTGCCGCTTGGAACCGCCTGGCGCGGCACGTGCAGTGTTCCTGGTCAAAGCGGCATCGCTCCCAGTGAAGATGAACTGAAGAATGGCTGCAACGTGGGATACGCGCGCGGTTGCAAGCGTCTGCCGGCGGAACGAACCGCCGATGCTGTGCGCTTTGCGATCGTTCGCGAACGCGGGGGCGAGATCGAAGTCCGATATGCCTACGAGCGCAATTATGAGCCTGGTGATCATGGCAGCCTGCAATTCAAGCTGGCCGATGGCGCGTGGACCGCATCCAGTGCAGAGACGCAGCTGGCGCGCATGGCACAATGTTTCCTGCAGTCCTATTTACGCCGCCGCGAAGGAAGACTGAAAGAAGACGACGATGGCCGACCAGGAAATTCTTAACCGCGAAGAGAGCCTTACTCCGAAGACCGTACGCGAATCGGCATCGGAGATGATCGAGCTCGTTCTCCCGAACGACGCCAACCCTTTAGGCAATCTGCTTGGCGGACGACTGATGCACTGGATCGATCTGGCCGGCGCACTGGCGGCCCACCGGCACTCCCGCGCGTATGCGGTCACGGCCTCTATCGACCACCTCGATTTCGTTACGCCGGTACATGTCGGCGATATGGTGATCCTGCAATCTGCGGTAAATCGCGCGTTCCGTACTTCGATGGAGGTAGGCGTGAAAGCGATCGTCGAAAACTACATCAGCGGCACGCATCGTCACGTCAGCTCGGCCTATCTAACTTTCGTGGCGGTGGATCGTACCGGACGGCACCTGCAGGTCCCGCCCCTTATTCCTGAAACAGAAGAAGAGAAGCGACGCTACGAGGATGCCGGACGACGTCGGGAATTGCGTCGCGTCGAACGCGAGCGCAAGGAGCGAAACTCAAACGGAGGCGGTATTTAGGTTCTCTTTTGCGGACGAAAAGCCGCGCTGAAACGTATTTTCCTGTGATGCCCATCACAGCGAGTTGTCTATCGGGCCCGAATAATCTCTGGGTTACTCGCCAGCCTGCGGAGCCTGGCGCGAAACGCAGGCCCTACCTCTCCGGCCTGCCACATTGATTGAGCAAACCTCTCGCTTCACACTGGTTCGACTGCGAGAAGTTTGGAGTAAAAAAACCTATGGAAAGCGCCCTCCTCGTACATCGGTTGCACTTTGCATTTACCGTCACGTACCACTACCTGTTCCCGCAGCTGACGATGGGTCTCGCCCCATTGATCGTAGTGCTGAAAACCTTGGCGATCTGGAAGAAAGACGAACGCTACAACAATGCGGCTCGTTTCTGGGCCAAGATCTTCGGCATCAACTTCGTGCTCGGCGTGGTCACTGGAATTCCCATGGAATTTCAGTTCGGCACTAACTGGTCGCACTTCTCGCGATTTGCGGGAGGCGTGATCGGTCAAACGCTGGCGATGGAAGGCTTGTTTGCGTTCTTCCTGGAATCGACGTTCCTCGGACTGTTCCTCTATGGCGAGAAGCGTCTGAGTCCGAAACAGCACTGGTTCGCTGCCTTCATGGTATTTGCCGGGGCGTGGCTTTCCGGTTATTTCATCATCGCAACCGATGCCTGGATGCAGCACCCAGTCGGTTACGAAAAACTGCCGAACGGCACGGCCATGGTGAACAGTTTCTGGGGGCTGATCCTGAACCCGTGGGCGATCTGGCAGTACGCACATAACATGAGCGGCGCGGTCATCACTGGTTCGTTCGTGATGACGGCGATTGGTGCGTACTACCTGCTCAGCAAGAAACATGTCGATCAGGGGCAGATCTTCGTGCGCACCGGAATCATTGCCGGCCTGATCTTCAGTTGTCTGCAGCTATTTCCCACAGGCGACGGGCAGGGCCGAATGGTCGCGCAACATCAGCCAGTGACGCTGGCGGCGATGGAGGCGCTCTACAACACGCAACCGGGTGCGCCGCTGCTGATTATGGGCCAGCCGGATTCGAGCACTGGAAGCATCGATAATCCATTGAAAATCCCAAAAATGTTGAGCTTCCTGACTTATAAGCGCTGGGAGGCTGAGGTTAGAGGCCTCAATTCATTCCCAAAGGAAGATTGGCCGGACAATATCCCGCTGCTCTATTTCTCGTATCACATCATGGTGGGACTGGGGACAATGTTTATCGCCGTGATGGTGGTGTCAGCGTTTCTGCTGTGGAGAAAGAAACTGTTCGATGCACGCTGGATGCTGTGGATCCTGATGCTTTCGGCGCCCTTCCCCTACATCGCGAATATCGCTGGATGGATGACCGCGGAGATGGGACGTCAACCATGGCTCGTTTACGGCGTGATGCGCACAGCCGAGGGCTACTCGAAGATGGTGAGCGCCGGTAACGGCTGGTTCACGCTGCTGGGCTTCATGGGCATGTACACGGTGCTGTCGATCCTGTTCCTTTTCCTTGTGTACCGAGAGATCGAGCACGGACCGGTGGGCTTGCCTGGCGGCGACAAATTGACAAAGGAGGCAGCGGTCGTAACCGCGAATTAAATATGCCAACTCTATGGTTCTTGATCGTTGCCCTGATGCTGGTTGCGTATGTCGTGCTGGACGGCTTTGACCTGGGCGCTGGCTCTATCCATCTCTTTGTCGGTCGAACGGATGAAGAGCGCGCGACCGTGATACGGACGATTGGTCCGGTGTGGGACGGAAACGAAGTCTGGCTACTGGCGGCAGGCGGGGTGTTGTATTTTGCTTTTCCACTGCTGTATGCATCGGCGTTCAGCGGATTCTATTTGCCGCTGATGATGGTGCTATGGCTGCTGATGCTGCGGGCGATCGGCATTGAGTTTCGGATTCATAGTACTAGTTCAGTTTGGAGAGGCTTCTTCGACACAATTTTTTCGGCCGGGAGCGTTTTGCTGGCGATCTTTTACGGGGCAGCACTCGGCAATGTGGTGCGTGGAGTGCCGCTCAACACCGATGGTTACTTCTTCCTGCCTCTGTGGACGAATTGGCGCGTGGGCGCGAACCCGGGCATTCTCGACTGGTACACGGTGCTATCCGGCGTACTGGCGCTAGTGGCGCTCACTGTGCACGGCGGTCTGTATGTGACGTCGAAGACTGAAGGCGCGCTGAACGAGCGGGTTCACAAGACCGTGAGCGTGCTCTGGCCTGCGCTTGGATTGCTCACCGTGCTCAGCCTGATCGCAACCGTTGCGATCCGTCCGGTGGTGCTGACGAACTTCAAGGCACATCCAGTGGGATACCTCATCCCGCTGGTGGTATTTGGATCGCTGATCGCGCTGTTCTTCTATCACTCCAAGGGTCGTGAGAAGTCGGCATTCATCTGCTCGTGCCTGTATCTGGCGGGAATGTTGGGCGGGGCGGCGTATGCCCTGTATCCGAACGTGCTGATGGCATCGGGGGATTCGGCGAACAATCTCACGATTGCGAATACGATTACGGGCAGTTATGGCCTGCAGATCGCAATTCGCTGGTGGACGGTTGGCATGATCTTCGCGATCGCATACTTCGTGGTTCTATACCGCATGTTCCGCGGCAAGTTGACCACCGAGGGAGGCGATAGCCACGGGTACTAGGATCGGGTAATCGGGAGAAGTCAGATCGGGTGATCGGATAAAGGTCCGGTTGCCCGATTTTGTTTTTTGGGCTTGAATTCAGGGGAGACCGCCTTTCGGGCATGTTGCGTGCTACGATTCGTGACCATGACTGCGTATGTTCTTTCGTATGTTCTTGCTGCGCTCGTCGTTATTCTGTACCTTGCAATTGCAATAGTTTTGGTACGCAAGTACATCCGCACACGTGACGTGGGTCTCATCTGGCTCGGCGTCGCTCTCGTTCTTTGGCCTGTCCTATCCAGTCTGCTCGACCGCGCCCAGGGCGCTCTCTTGGCTCGGCTGGTCACGCACCGGCCGATTGGGTTTTATCCGTTCAGTTTGGTAGAGAGCGGGCATATGACAATCGGCGGCCTTTTCTCGGTACTTGCTACAGCACAACGCCTGGTAGGAGTAGTCCTGTTGCTGGTGGCCGTCGCTTGTCTTTGCAAGGCAAAACTCGACCGCCCTGCACTTTCAAACTGACTCATTTCCCTAAATCCGCGCTCTTCGGCGACTCCGCGTATCACCGTCTATAATCGAATATTCGGATTCATCGTTCGTTTTCACAAGGAGCACTCGTGGCCCATCAGCATGCACAACCGCAGGGACCTCAGCCCATTCCGGGCGTTGACGCCGTTATCGCCGTAGGCAGCGGAAAGGGCGGTGTCGGCAAAACGACCTTGGCCGTGAACCTGGCTCTAGCGCTGGCAAAAATGGGACACAAAGTTGGTCTCCTCGATGCTGACGTGTACGGTCCAAACGTGCCGCTGATGCTGGGATCGAGCACCACTCCGCAACTGAACGAGAAGAGCCTGATCGAACCGCCAGTCCGCTATGGACTGAAGGTAATCTCAGTTGGCTTGCTGAATCCGGGTGATAAGCCGCTGATCTGGCGCGGACCGATGCTCCACCAGATGGTCCGCGAGTTCGTGCAGCGCGTGGACTGGGGGCAACTGGATTATCTGATTGTCGATCTGCCGCCCGGAACCGGAGATGTGGCGCTCTCACTGATTCAAACTGTGTCGCTGACAGGAGCGGTCGTGGTCTCGACGCCTTCCGATGTTTCGCTGCAGGACGCGCGCAAGGCGATTGAAATGTTCCGCCAGGTTAAGGTCGATCTCTTGGGACTGGTCGAGAACATGAGCTACTTCGTGTGCCCGCATTGCAATCACGAGATCGACATTTTCTCCAAAGGCGGAGGCGAACGCACGGCGAATCAGTTCAGTATTCCGTTCCTCGGAAGCATCGAACTCGATCCCGACATTCGCAAAGGCGGCGACACGGGCAATCCCGTGGCGCTTCAGGGCGAAGACGGGGCACACGCGAAATCGATCTACGCCTTTGCCAGAAAAGTAGCCGAGCGGACGAAAGAGATCAGGGAAAGTTCACCGGAGAACGTGATTCAAATTCAGTAGATTGCAGATTCCACTCGCGTTAGCAGGCTTGGCACTCGGATAACTGGAGTGCCAACCTTGACACTCCCCGTCCAGCTTCCTACAATCTTTACTGGACATCCAAAGGAATCCATGGCTAAGTTTCTGCATCTAATGTACTTAGGTGTGGCTTAGTGAATTTGTATCAAGGTATGCCAAACCAATCTCAATTCGGTCCGCGGGAACGGGAAGTACTTACGGCGATCGTCGAGACCTACATTATTAGTGGGGAGCCGATTGGATCGCGCACTCTGGCGCGGGCCAACAGCGAAGGTCTCAGTCCGGCGAGTATTCGCAATGTCATGTCGGACCTGACTGACGCCGGCTTTCTGGAACAGCCGCATACCTCCGCCGGACGTGTGCCTACTTCGGCAGCGTTCGAGTATTACGTACAACAACTCGCGCCGGGACATCAGATTTCACTCGATGACAAGGGACGTATCGAGCAAGGCCTGCACGGCATCAACGACGTGCAGAACTTCATGGAAAAGACGTCGCATATTCTTTCGACGATCTCGCAGAACCTGGCCGTTGCGGTTGCGGGCAGCCCGAAGGAAGTGCTGGAGCATATTCACTTCAGCGCGCTAGGGGATAAGAAAGTTCTGGCGGTGGTGATCACCAAGTCGGGCGTGGTTCGTGACAAGATGTTGCGCATGCCGGTTGAGCTTTCGCAACCGGACCTGGAACTTGCGGCGCGGTACCTCAATGAGAATTTCCGTGGTTGGACGCTGGAAGCGCTGCGCGGCGAGATTCAGAAGAAGATCGAGCAGGAACGCAGCGAGTACGACCGGCTGATGAGATCGATTGAGGCACTTTATCGCGAGGGCGCGCTGGTAGCTGACGTAAATACTCCAGAGGTATACCTGGAGGGTGCGGCTAACCTGATTGGCAATGCGAACCAGGAGAAGCTGCGGGAATTGTTCCGCCGCCTCGAAGAGAAACAACGCATCGTAGAACTGTTGTCGGCGTATTTGTCCGCACAGCAGGAGAGTGTGCGCGTGGTATTCGGACTTCAGGAGCTGGAGCCGCAGCTGCGCGACTTCGTGCTGATCGGTGCTCCCGCCATATCCGGCGGAGAGATTGTTGGATCGCTGGCGGTAATTGGGCCGATGCGAATCGACTATCAGCACACCATGACCGCAGTTTCGTATATCTCGCAACTGTTTGAGAAATTAACAACGCAGGAATCGTAGAACTCCATGACAGCAGTAAAGATAAACAGGGAAGACCAGGACAAGGCACTGGATCTGGATCACGAGTTGCCTTCCGGTGAAAGCGAGAGCGCTGTCCCCGAAACGCAGGCTGCGCGTGATAACGAATTGGCCCAACTGAAGACGGAGCGTGACGCGCTCTATGACCGGCTGGCGCGGTTGCAGGCCGAGTTCGATAACTTTCGCAAGCGGCAGGTTCGTGAGCAGCAGGATTTCCGCGACTTCGCGCTAGCGGATGCGGTGAAGACGCTGTTGCCGATCGTCGACAGTTTCGATCGCGCGTTGCAGGCGCCGGAAGGTCCGGAGTTTCGCAAGGGCGTCGAGCTGATCAACCGGCAGTTTCACGACGCGCTGACCAAACTTGGCGTGGAGCCGCTCGACGCTGCGGGTCAACCGTTCGATCCGAACTATCACCAGGCGGTGCAGATGGTGGAGACGGACGAGGCTGAGCACAACCACGTGGTCGACGAGCTGCAACGCGGATATAAGTTGAAGGATCGTTTGCTGCGCCCCGCGATGGTGCGCGTGGCCCAGAATCCTAAGAAATCGTAACCGGGCTTGCCCGGAGTTCAAGGCTTGCGCATGGCGCAGGCCTGTTAAAGCAGGTACATGTCTACGGCAACAAACGTAAAACGCGATTACTACGAAGTGCTTGGTGTGGTCCGCACCTCTTCCGAGCAGGAGATTAAGACCGCCTACCGCAAGATGGCCATGCAACATCATCCGGACCGCAATCCGGACGACCCGCACGCTGAGGAGAAGTTCAAGGAATGCTCCGAGGCGTACTCGGTTCTCGCTGATCCGCAAAAGCGCGCAGCCTACGACCGTTATGGCCATGCTGGCGTTGGGAACGCTGGCGGTGGCGGCGGAGTGGATTTCAACTCGGTCATCTTCCAGGATTTCAGCGACGTCTTCAGCGATCTGTTTGGCTTTGGCGATCTCTTCGGCGGAGGCCGAGGACGAAGCCGTTCGCGCGCGCAACGTGGCGCCGATCTGCGTGAAGATATCGATCTCGATTTCGAAGAAGCTGTGTTCGGCGTGACCCGCGAGGTCGAGGTCCGCAAGCACGAAGCTTGCGAGCAATGTGATGGCTCAGGAATCGCGCCGGGAAAGTCGGCGCAAACCTGCCGCACTTGCGGAGGACGTGGGCAGATTCGATATCAGCAAGGATTCTTCAGCATCGCGCGCACCTGCACTGCCTGCGAGGGCGCAGGGCAGGTCGTCACCGATCCTTGCCAGACGTGCCGAGGCGAAGGGCGCGTGCTCAAGACGAAAAAGTTCGAAGTGAAAGTTCCCGCCGGAGTGGAAGACGGAACACGCATGCGTTACACCGGACAGGGCGAGCCAGGCGTCTACGGCGGCCCTACGGGCGATCTGTACATGATTCTGCATGTGAAGGAACACGCGTTTTTCGAGCGCGATGGACGCGATCTGCACTGCCGCATTCCGATTTCGTTTTCGCAAGCCGCATTGGGCGCCGAGATCGAAGTTCCCACGATGGATGGAACCCACACGCTCAAGATCCCCGAAGGAACGCAGAGCGGAACCATCTTCAAGATTCGTGGCAAGGGCGTGCCGTCTGTGAACAGCCACGGCAAAGGCGATCTGCTGGTGGAGACCAAGGTCCTCACACCGGCGAAGCTGAACAAGCGCCAGCGCGAACTGCTGCTGGAGTTGGGCGCACTAGGGCACGTGGAGAACAAACCGGAAAACAAGACGCTCTTCAGCAAGATGAAAGACATGTTTAGCTAGTGGCAGAGGTTGCGTTACTGGCGGGTAGCGAGTAGCCAGTAGTTAGTAATCAGACAATTCCAAGGCCGCGTCGTTCGATACGAGACGCGGCTTATTTTTCGATCCTCTACAATGAGTCTTGCCTGAGAATTGGATGCTTGGAGTGAAGGTCTGCTCTCCCACTTCTGACTACGGACTACTAGCTACCCAGAACCACAGGAGCCCACGCTACCACAAACATGCGCCGCCGCTGGATTGCCGATGAAGTGCACGCCGACCGTGCCTTGCTGCTGGGTCAGAACGCGCAGCATCTCGTGCGCGTACTGCGCGCGCAAGTCGGGCAAGAATTCGATGTCGCGGCCGACGGCCAAGTCAGAGTTGGAAAGATAGTCAGTATCGATGACAGCCGCGTGGAGTTTGAGTTGAGCGAAGCGGTGGCCGCTGGGCCAGCGCTTGATCTCACGCTCCTGATATCGGTCTTCAAGTTCGATCGCATGGAATGGGCGATCGAGAAAGCGACAGAACTCGGGGTCGCGAAAATTGTGCCCATGATCGCACGACGAACGGACGCGCATCTGGCGAAAGCGGCTGACAAACGTGTCGACCGCTGGCGTCGCATCGCGAAAGAGGCCGCACAGCAATCACGCAGACAGGACGTTCCGGAGATAGCTGATCCTGCAAAACTCGCAGAAGCCATCAAGCGAATCAGCGGAACCAGAATTCTTCTCGCCGAAACCGAGCAGGAGAAAACCCTCAAGTCCCAGCTCCAGAATGTATCGCAACCCGTGACTTTGGCTTTCGGCCCCGAAGGCGGCTGGACGGAAGATGAGATTCGCCAGTTCGAAGCCGCGGGTTGGGCCACCGCCACACTGGGATCGACGATTCTCAGGGCGGAGACCGCGATCATTGCCGCCGTGGCCATTGCAGTTTCGGAACTAAGCTTAACGACCTAAGGCAATTTCCAAGTTGCCGCACCCTCGCCTTTTGTCCATAATGGACTTTCGCTTTTTCTGCGCCATGAAACATACGCCCCAGGGACAGCTCGCCATCGATTTCACTGCTCCGCCAACCGCGCGGCCTCAACATACTCCTGAGTTCTCCCCCGACCAGCGTCAGGCGATCGAGCATGTGCACGGTCCCATGTTGGTGGTTGCCGGAGCGGGGACAGGCAAAACAACAGTGCTGGTGCGCCGGATCGTAAACCTGATTCGCTACGGCCATGCACGGCCCGACGAGATCCTTGCCGTCACCTACAGCGAGAACGCCGCCGAAGAACTAAGGACTCGGGTAGCGACGGAGCTGGGCGGAGACATTGCTCTTCGTGCCTCGACCTTCCACGCCTATGCATTCGGGCTGCTGAAGAATGCGGAACGCAGCTTCGAGGTAGTCGATAACTTCGACCTGTTCGTTTATCTGCGACGCCGGTTACACGAACTGCCGCTGAAGCTTTTCATCAAGGCGGCGACACCGGGAAAATTCCTCAACGATCTCGGCACTTTCTTCGCGCGCTGCGAAGACGAACTTGTCGACGTCGATCAGTATCAGCAGTATGTAGAGCAGGTCGTCTCTGGCAAGATTTCGCCGCCGCGCACGGCGAAGTCGAAAGATGCGGAAGAGCTGCCCATGTCGGAATTGATCGCCCGTTGCCAGGAGATTGCAGCGGTGTTCCGACGCGTCACCGGCATGCTCGCCGAGAATAATCTCGGCACCTTCGGGCAGATGATCACCGGTGCCGTTCGCCTGCTGGAAACCGATCCGGCCGCGCTGGCTCGGGCTCGCAAGAATGCAAGGTTCATCCTGATCGACGAATTTCAGGACTCCAACGTCGCACAGATTCGTCTGGCGAAGCTGCTGGGCGGAGAAGAACAGAATGTGTTCGCTGTTGGCGATCCCGATCAGGCCATCTATCGTTTTCGTGGCGCGACCGCAGGCGCCTTCGAGCATTTCCAGCGACACTTTGCGGCAGTAAAGCACGTTACGCTGAGCGAAAATCGCCGGTCTCTCTCGCCCGTCCTGCGCTGCGCGTTCCAGGTGATTGATCGCAACCCAGCTGTCGCTCTTGCGAATGATGTGCAAACCAAACGCCAGGCTCTGACCTCCGCGCGCGAGGCGGAAGCGAAAGCCGCTGGCAAGAAGATGACGATTGCACCGGTCGAGATCATCACCGCTGCCGAGAACTGCAATCTCGCGGAAGCCGCTGACATCGTCGCGCAGATCAACGCAATCCGAGCACGCTGCCCCGGCCACGAGGTCGCTGGACAGATGCGGCCATGCCGCTGGTCAGATTTCGCCGTACTCTATCGCCAGCACACGCATCGTGAGGAACTGGTGCAGGAATGCCTGGCGCGGCAGATCCCGGTTAGCGTAAAAGGCGTGAACGTCCTCGATATTGCCGAGGTCCGCGACGCCTTCGCCGGGTTACGCGTTCTTCAGAACTCTTCTGACGGCATCAGCCTGGTTCGTCTCGCGGCACTCGAGCGTTTCGGCATCGACGGAGGCGAACTCCAGTCTGCCCTCAACGACGCGAAAGAAAATAAAGACATCCTACCCGCGTTACAGAAGATTCGCGGCGGACCAGAGCTTTTGAATGCCGCCGAGAGCGCTCGCGAAGCTGCCCACAAGAAAGATATGGACGCGCTAGCTTGCCTGCGAATTGTGGTTGACGCGTTCGGTATTCCGAAGAGTCCGCCCATTCAGGCGCTGATTGATTTCGTCGAGCGATGGAAGTCGAAGCCGATCACCGAGACCGGTCAGCTTACGGAGTTCCTGGAGTACCTGGATTTCTATCTCGAGGCGGGCGGTTCCATCTGTTTGGACCACGTCGATGCCGGCGCCGAGGACGCGGTCGAGTTCATGTCGGCGCACGGCGCGAAGGGACTCGAATACCCGCACGTCTTTATCATCCGCGCGACCACCGGATCGTTCCCCACGCACTTCAAGGAGCCATTGTTCGAGTTTCCGCAAGAGTTGCGCGATCCGCTGACCGCAGCTGAAGGCGATCCCAAGGAATTGCATAACGAAGAAGAGCGGCGTCTGTTCTACGTGGCGATGACACGCGCCCGCGATACGTTGGCACTCTACGCGAAGCAGGGACGCGGTAAGAAAGATCCATCGCCGCCCGGTTACCTCCGCGAATTACTCCAAGAGAAGAGCATCCAGGATGTGGTTCAACCGCGAAGCGCCGAGTTCCGCGCTGATATTGATGCGGCGACTGCCCCAACATCGACGCTGGGTGCGTGGTTTGCGCTTCCGCCGAGAGTTCCTGAACAAAAGCTCACGCTCAGCGCCACACGCCTGGAGACCTACAACACCTGCCCGCTGAAATTCAAGATTCAGAGTGAGTGGAACATTCCTGACGAGCCAGTCCCGGCGATGCAATTCGGTAATGCAGTACACACGGCACTGAAAGGCTACTACGACGCGGTTCGCGCCGAGCGGCCTATCACGCGGGATGCATTGTTAGCAGTGTTCCTGGAGCAGTTATCGATTTCGCGCTTCGAAGATCCGTTGCAGCTCGAGCTCTATCGCAAACAGGGTCTGCAACAGCTCGGAGACTTCTTCGACCTGCGCGCAGCCGAGCCCGTGCCGCAGGTACTCGCCACGGAAAAGTTCTTCCAGTTCGACGTTGCCGGAGTTCGCGTGATCGGGCGCATGGATCGGGTAGACCGCAATGGTGACGCGCTCATCGTCACCGACTACAAGACGGGTTCGCCGCGATCGGAAGAAGATGCCGAGAAAAGTCTGCAACTCTCAATCTATGCAGCGGCGGCAAAAAGGGAGTGGAGTTCGCTTCCTGCGAGCCTGAGCTTCTACAACCTGGAGACGAATGAAGCGGCAACGACGGTTCGTACCGAGGAACAGATTCGGGAGACCGAGGCACTGATCTGTGAAGTCGCCGAATCGATACGCGCGGGTCACTTCAATGCGAAACCAGGTTTCCAGTGCAGGTGGTGCGGCTTCCGAACGCTGTGTCCTGCGACGGAAGAGCGGCTTTACTCAATTGCGTTGAGTAGCGCGAAAGCCGCGAATTAAGCGGGTCCGGACGATGATGGAACTTTTACGGAGCGAAGTGATGAGGATTCAAAAAACGTCCGCACAAAAGTTTAGGGGACGCTTTCCGCGTCCCCCAGTTACTTCTTAGCGTGAGACCTAGCTTACTTTTTCTTGCTGGTCTTCTTCGCTGACTTCTTCGTCGCCTTCTTGGTTGCCATTAGATCTATTCTCCCTTCTGAGTTTCAACAGTCGCAACGATGATCTGTTGCAATTGCTTGAATGTATAGAGTCATTCAAAAACGAAGTCAAGAGAAAAATCGGAAGTGATCAAGAGGTTCATGCCCATCGATGGGTACCAACGTCACCTTCCACGATCCTCTTTCGCACTCGCATCGCAGAGAACATCTTCGCATGCACGCGCGGACATGCATGATCAGTGGATGAAACGCGCACCGATGCCAGCGATGCTGTCTTGCATGAAGTGCGCCATCATTCCGGGACGCAGACTCTTCCTCCAGTATGCGAGAACTCCGAACATACATCCGTAGACGGCAATGAGCACCATGCGCTGCGGTCCTTCATAGCCGTGCGATGCGCCGAAGATGATTCCTTGCGCCAGAATGCCCAGCCAGATGCTTCCCGCGAGCGTTCCGATCTGCCTTTGCAGGTATCCGCGATAGATCACTTCCTCGCAGAAACCCGCAGTGGCAGCGACGATCAACCAGATGATCGTCTCCAGTGTGCTGTGGGGGATGAGGAAGTCGATCTGCTTTTTCATCTGGGTGATCTTGGAAGCATTGGCCAACCCCATCAGATACGAAAGTCCCACCAGCACGCCGGCGGAGACAATCCAGAAGCCTACTGCGGTGGCGATATCGAGCAGAGCTGCTTCCGGCGTGCTCCAGCGTCCGCCGATCAGCTCGCTAAGCCTCAGTTTCCGACGCCGGTGCAAGCCCCATGCGATGTATGCGACCACGATCCATTCGAATGCCATGGTCACGAGGTAGAAGTAAGCCAGCCCCGCATGTTTGGCTGCCGTGTGCTGGCCTTTGGCGCCTCCGAGGGAGAACACGATCAGGAATACGACGAGTGCGATCGTGTGCCAGAGAGGCGCAATCAACTCGCGCTGTTGCGGTTCAGACTGTGGAACGGGAGTGGTCGTATCCAATCGTCCTCCGGTAACTCCGAAAGCATCCGTTGTGTTCGGAGCACATCCAACCTAATTGGGGAGCGCAAGATCGGCGCTCGCTTGCTCGCCATCTTATAATGTCGGGTCTTCTAATCGTGTGAGGTGTTTTCAAAATGTACAACCCTGATGACGTAGTGATCATTTCCGGAGTGCGGACGCCCATCGGTAAATTCCAGGGTTCTCTCTCAGAACTGAGCGCGCCCAAGCTGGGCGCCATTGTGGTTCGCGAGGCAGTGAAGCGTGCGGGCATTTCGGATCTGAGCCAGGTGAACGAGTGCATCATGGGAAACGTAGTCTCCGCGGGCCTGGGGCAGAATCCCGCGCGCCAGGCTGCGATCTACGGTGGACTTCCGCCCCAGGTTGGCGCCATGACCATCAACAAGGTTTGCGGATCAGGACTGAAAGCCGTGGCGCTGGGCGCGCAGGCGATTCAAACGGGGAACAGCGAAGTCGTTGTCGCAGGCGGGATGGAGTCGATGACGAACGCGCCGTATCTCTTGCCGCAAGCGCGCAAAGGCTACCGGCTCGGCAATGCGCAGATTGTGGACTCAGTCGTGCATGATGGGCTCTGGGACATCTACAACGACTATCACATGGGCAATACCGGGGAGAACGTAGCGGATAAGTACCACATTACGCGCGAGGATCAGGACGACTATGCTCTGAACTCGCATCGCAAGGCGGTGGCAGCGATCCGGCAATGTCATTTCAAAGCGCAGATTGTTCCCGTCGAGGTACCCGGCAGGAAGAAGGGCGAAACCATTCTGTTCGAGAAAGACGAATCGCCGCGCGAAGACACGACCATCGAGGCATTACGCGCACTGAAGCCTGCATTCAAGAAGGATGGCACGGTGACCGCAGGCAATGCGCCTGGAGTAAACGACGGTGCTGCCGCGGTGGTGGTTACCAGCTTCCGCAAAGCCCAAGAACTCGGCGCGAAGCCGATGGCGCGCATTGTTGCACAGGCAACGAGCGGAGTTGAGCCGAAGTGGGTGATGATGGCGCCCGTCGATGCCGTCCGCCAGATCTGGCGCAAGACCGGCTGGAAGAATGAAGAAGTCGATCTCTACGAATTGAACGAGGCGTTCTCGGTGCAGGCGATTGCGGTCGCGCGCGAGCTCGGACTCGATCCTGAGAAGCTGAACGTGAATGGCGGAGCGGTGGCCCTGGGCCATCCAATAGGCGCCAGTGGTGCGCGCGTGCTGGTGACGCTGCTTTACGAGATGATCCGGCGCGACGTGCACAAAGGCATCGCTGCATTGTGTCTAGGCGGCGGCAACGCGGTAGCGATGGCAATCGAACGGTGAGCGTGACGCGTGCGTCTGAAAGTCCCGCACGCTGCATCTCATTCACAGGAGGTTGCCGTGGAACTGCTCAGGCATCAAGCGTCATTGGGAGAGTCGGACGGCGTATTCATCTGCAGCCGCTGTGGATTGATCAATCCTTCGGAAGATCAGCCCTGCATTCCCGCCAACGTTGAGCCGTCGAGCGATCCTTATCGTCGCGACGAAGAAGAAGCCGCCTAATTTGCGAAGTGAGCGCCGATGGAACGTGCAACCGGGAGAGTGATGGTGAAGGCTGCGCCTCCGCCGGGGGCAGGAGTGAATTCAATTTTCCCTTCGCAACTCTTCACAATGGCCATAGCGACGCTTAGCCCCATTCCCACTCCGCGTCCCGGCCGCTTGGTGCTGTAGAACGGATCAAAAATCTTTGGCACCGACTCCGCATTGATCCCAGGCCCGTCATCCTGGAAGGTCACACTGACCTCAGTATCGCTGTGGCTGATCCTGATGCGAATCGTACCCCGGTCGCGGATGTCTCGGATCGCCTGTTCGGCGTTCACGATCAGGTTCAGAAACACCTGCATCAGCTGGTTGGCATCGGCCTCCATGGTCGGAGTCGCGGTATCCGCGATGAAGTCCACCGAGATATTGTTCAGCCGCAGTGAATACTGGTGAAGCATCAGCGTGCGCTGGATGAGATCGTTGATGTTCACGCGGGTCTTGCCGGGAGCGGGCGGTCGTGAGAAGAAGAGCAGGTTTTGTACGATCTCCGCGGCGCGCCGAACCTGCTGTTTCAGTAATTGGAGATGACGCGAGGAGGCCTCGTCGAGCCTCTTAGCATCGAGCAGTTCGACTCCGCCCATGATCGCGGTCAGAGGATTGTTGAGTTCGTGTGCGAAGCCATCCACCATTTGACCCATGGCAGCCAGCCGCTCCGAATGGAGGAGTTGCTGCTCCATCTGCTGCGCCTCGGTGACGTCGCGCAAAGACGCAACCACGCCAACCAGCTCATTCTTGGAATCCAATAATTGGCTCGCGCTGCAGCGCAACCAGCGCCAAACGCCGTCGCGACGTTGCATTTCAAACTCGGTTGTGCCAGCTACCAGGGTTCCTGAGAGAGCATCGCGCAGCAGCTTTACCAGGGCTTCACTGTGTGCGCTTGTGTTGAACACCTTGCCCACCAATTCTTCGGGATCGAAGCCCAGCATTTCACGCACTCGCGGACTGGCAAACGTGCAGCGATATTCGTGATCGAGCGCGAGGATGGCGTCGGGGAAGCATTCAATGAGACGCCGGTTGAACTCCTCCTGTTGTTGCAGGCGATTCTCGATTTGCCGGCGGCCGGAAATGTCGACCAGCGTTCCCTGGAAGCGAACTATATTTCCTTCCGCGTCACAGATTGCGCTGGAAGACTCAAGACAAACGACTGGCGTACCGTCTCGCCTTCGCAATAGGACTTCGCGATCGCGAAGCGTGCTCATCTGCTCCAGGTCATCGACAAAGGATCGGCGATCTTGCGGATGCAAATAGTGATCCGCGGCGTTGGAAGCCAGTAATGCCGCCTTATTCTCATATCCGAGCATGCGCACCATGGCCTGATTCGCATCCAATACCCGCCCTTCCGGCGTAGTGAAGTAGACGGCTTCATGGAGGCTTTCGAACAGCTCGGTAAAGCGCGACTCACGTTCGCGCTGATGCGTAACGTCCCGTCCCAGAAGGCTTAGGCCCTCGATCCGGCCATCTTTCAGAATGGTGTGGACGGAGCACTCAAAATACCGGAGCTCCTTTTGCGCTTTGAGGCGCACTTCCACCACGCCTTCCCAATGCTGACGCTCGAGAATTCGCGGAAGGATTTGTGCTGCCTGTTTCGATTCAGGCTTATCGAGGAATTCGTCGAGACGATGGCCGACAAAATCCGGGAATGATTGCTGCAACAGGTTCGCGCATGCCCGGTTCGCGGCGCGAATGGTGCCGTCGAGGCTAATGCCGAGAGCCACGTCTTCGATACTGTCGATGAGATCGCGAAAGCCACGCTGCGACCTCTGAATCACCTGCGCCAGCTGATCGAGTTGATACTCCGTCGCAGGCGCCGCTGCCGCTTGCTGTATGCCGCGAACTTCGCCCTGTAGCTTGGCAATCTCGTTGCGCTTGGTTGCGGCAAAGGCCGCAAAGGCAAACGCCAGTAATACGACGACTACGGGTACGAGCTTAAGCAGGGAAGCGACGGATTCGTAGCGTTCCCAGGAGACGGCTCCAACCGCTGTCGCCAACAACGCCAGGAAGAGCAGCACGTATCGCCAGAGCTTGCGTTCTTCGCGCTCTAACTGTTCCAGGCGGCGATTTGGGTCGGGCTGACTGCTGGGCTGTGAGTCCATCGGCGAATCTCGTGGGCAAAACCAGCGAGCCGGTATGGCTGACGCATAGTATGTTCCAGCACCGGCAGAATCAAGTATAAGGAGCGTGGGAACAGCGCACCGGGGTACATGTCACACAGCGCCGTCAGGAGATCACTGCAATTGGCCCTCTATCCTTGCTATACTCGCGCGCTTTTAGCTCTCTGGATCAGGGATTTCGCAGGATGCTCTATAAAACCCGCAGCGCTGCCGTTTATGGGATTGATGCCAATGTGGTCGACGTGGAAGTCGATATTTCCGGGATCAAGACAAATGACGAACGTTTCACCACCGTTGGCCTTCCCGATGCTGCCGTGCGCGAGAGCCGCGACCGGGTGAAAGCGGCGCTGAAGAATTGCGGATACGACATTCCGCCCACGCATATCACCATCAACCTCGCCCCGGCTGATATCAAAAAAGAAGGATCGGGTTTCGATCTACCGATGGCGCTCGGCATCCTCGGCGCTTACGGTGGACTCACCGTGAAGTCGGTCGACGAGTACGTGCTGGTCGGTGAGCTCTCGCTCGACGGCGGTATTCGCCCGGTCCGCGGAGTGCTGCCCATTGCCGTGGCCACGCGAGCGAACAAGATCAAGAACCTGCTGGTGCCGGAAGCCAATGCCAACGAAGCAGCAGTGGTCACGGGAGTCACCGTATACCCCGTGAAGTCGCTGATGGATGTTGTGCACTTTCTGAATTCCGGAAATGGCATTCAGCCGGTGAAGGTTGACAGCGTCGCCCTACTGAACCAGGCGCAGCAGTTCTCCGTGGACTTCAAAGATGTGCGCGGACAACTGACGGCAAAGCGCGCTTTGGAGGTTTCCTGCGCCGGCGGACACAACATCCTGATGATCGGGCCTCCCGGATCAGGCAAGACGATGTTGGCGAAGCGTATCCCGACCATCCTCCCGCCGCTGACGTTCGAAGAAGCGCTGGAGACCACCAAGATCCATAGCGTCGCCGGCATTCTCGATTCCGGTAACGGGCTGGTCGGTGTGCGTCCCTATCGCGCGCCGCACCATACCATCTCCGACGCAGGGCTGATTGGTGGCGGAGCCGTGCCGCGTCCGGGAGAGGTCTCGCTCGCGCATAACGGCGTGCTCTTCCTGGACGAATTACCGGAGTTCCCACGCAACGTTCTGGAAGTGATGCGCCAGCCACTGGAAGATGGGACAGTGTGCATTGCACGGGCGGCAATGTCGCTGACCTTCCCAGCGCGCTTCATGCTCGCAGCGGCGATGAATCCTTGTCCTTGCGGCTATTCCAACGACCGCTCGCGTGAATGCCACTGCACACCGGCGATGATTCAGCGCTACATGTCGAAAATCTCCGGACCTCTGCTCGACCGTATCGACATTCACATCGACGTGCCCGCCGTGAACTACAAGGAGCTCCGTGGCGGCGCCTCACCTGAAGGCTCTGAGCAGATTCGCGATCGCGTCGTTAAGGCACGCGAGATTCAGCTCAACCGCTTCGCGCAGGCGAAAGAGCGGATCTACAGCAATGCGCAGATGAGTTCACGCCAGATTCGCGCCTATTGCGATCTGTCGACGGACTGCGAGCGCCTGCTGGAGCGGGCGATCACGCAGCAGGGACTGAGCGCCCGCGCGCACGACCGCATCCTGAAAGTCTCGCGCACCATCGCCGACCTTGAGTCTGCTCCACATATCGAGGCAAAGCATATCGCGGAGGCCATCCAGTACCGGACGCTGGACCGCACCTACTGGGCCTAAGCCGGACCGGGATTGTTAACCCCGCGCCTGTCTCCGCATCCAGACGCTCGTGTCGCTAGCTCTGCAGTTCGTCCTTCCGCCAGTATTGAACGCCGGAGAAAATGACGTCCCGCGGCCTGGTCAGAACGAAAAACGCGAACACCGTCATTTCTGCAAGATGCCGCCCGCGCAACCTTATGCGATCTTTTCAGCTGGAACTCACATCTCACGGCAGGTATGAAGCACAAACACCTTTTGATCCTTTTTTCCTTGGCCAGTTGTTTGGCCTTCGCCGACCAGATTCAGTTGAAGAGTGGGGACAAGTTCACGGGCAAGATCACCAAACTGGATTCCGGCAAAGTGACGATTCAGACCGATTTCGCCGACGAAATCTCAGTCAAATGGGACAAGATCGCCAAACTCACGTCCGACACGCCGATCTATCTGCCGGGCCCCAATCAGAAGACTCTCACCGTAAACAGCATCGAGCGCACGGATGGCGAAGTTGTTGTTTCCGGCGCGAATACCCCGGAGACGCGCATCGCCGCGGCCGACGTTACGCTCTTCCGCAGCGCGGACGAGCAAAAGGCCTATGAGCATTCACTGCATCCGGGTCTGCTGGAGGAATGGAGCGGCGGTCTCACCTTCGGCTTAGCGCTGGCCCGGGGCAACAGCGAGACGACCAATATTTCATCGGGACTGGCGATGGCGCGAACCACCCTCAACGACAAGATTACTTTGTACCTGACTTCGGTCTATGCGACGGATGCGATTGTTAACACCACGACGTCTGACGCCATCAATGCTGGAGCACGCTACGACCGCAATCTCACCAAGCTCCTATTTGCCTATGGCAGTGGTGACTTTAGCTATGACCAACTTCAGGGGCTAGACCTGGGTTCGATTATCGGCGGCGGTCTCGGTATTCACGTCATCAATCGTCCGAACACAACGCTGGATGTTCTTGGTGGTCTTTCATGGACTCGGCAGGCCTATACCGGAAACGTCATCAAGAGCTTTCCATCCGCTCAGATCGGCGAGACCTTCACCAAGCACCTGTTCGCGAATACCGACTTCAAGCAGAGAGGCTTCTTCTACCCGGATCTCACGAACTCATCGCAATACAATGCCGCTCTCGACGCTGGTTTGAGCACGAAAGTCTATAAGCGCCTGAGTTGGCAGCTCACCTTCAGCGACCGCTACACCAGCTATCCGTTGCCGGGAAAGAAGAGCAACGACCTGCTGTTCAGCACCGGCGTTGGAATATCCGTTGGGAGTGCAGCTAAGTAAAGCGCGATTCGCATCACAGTAGTCCATCGGGCCCAATCGACTCTAAAGCTGCTGGAGGGATGCATGTTCCATTTTCTGTGGGTCTTGATCATCGGTCTCGTGGTGGGAGCGCTGGCCAAGTTGATCATGCCGGGCAAAGATCCCGGTGGGATCATCGTTACTATGCTGCTGGGCATTGCCGGAGCTTTTCTGGGTGGCTGGATTGGCCGTGCGGTAGGTCTCTACCAGGAAGGACAAGGCGCCGGGTTCATCATGTCGCTGATCGGCGCCATTATTCTGCTTGCGATTTATCGATTGGTAATCGGCAGACGAAGAGTGGCTTGAATAGAGTCCGGCACAGCCGAGCCGTGCCGGGAATCTCAGACTAATCTTTGGATCACCATTAGCGTTTCATCGTCAAACGCCGGTACTCCGTCGCGGAATATGGCGAGATCCTCAACGCACCTTGCCAGGAGTTCCGACGATGCTGCCTCGCGGCATTTGAGGATCAGGTCGGCGAGACGTTCGAGTCCGTATTCTTGATTCTCCGGATTGAGCGCCTCGGAGACGCCATCCGTATACAGCAGAACGGCGTCGCCCTTCGACAGCCTCGATTTCGAAGAGACGAATTCCTGATCGGCGAACATTCCCACCGGCATCGCCGAGGAATCGACTACCTGAACGGAATCTCCGGCGAAGATCAGCGCTGGGTTGTGTCCGGCATTCACCAGTTCAAGGCCGCCGTCCGGCGTCACTTTCCCGGAGATCAACGTCGCGAACTGCATCGGTAGCGTGCTCTCAGAAAAGACGCGGTTCGCGCGTTCCACCATCTGTGGCAAAGGCATCCCCAGCGGAACGAGCGTCCGGAAAGTAGCGCTCAGGTTCGCCATCAGCATCGACGAAGCCACTCCCTTACCGGAAACATCGCCGAGCAGGAAGTACAGAGTCTCGTCCGCACCAGGGATCAGGTCGCAGTAGTCGCCGCTGACGATCCCAAATGGCTGATAGTGGTAAGCAACGTTCCAGCCATCTACGCGCATGTCGCGTTTCGGGAGCAGCCGGGTCTGGATTTGCGCCGCCAATTCGAGATCGCGCTCCAGTAGTCGCTGCTGTTCCGGAGGAAGGCAATCGAGGCAGAATCGCACCAGCGGATTGGTGATCAGTTGCTGGTCTTCAACCGCATCGTGGCAGTGTTCACATACCCCAAATGTGCCCTCTTCGATCCGCTCCAGGCGCAGCATCCACTTCTTTCATTAATTGACGAGTTGCGTAGTGTGCAGATCCGGGCGAGCTTTCTGCAACTGCTCGCGCCGGCGCAGGAGCTGGGTCCGAACCACTCGCCGCAAACTCGACGGCGCTTCGAAATCATTGGGAAGCTGGCCTGGTGGGTTGATCTTAGGTGCCGTTGCCATAAACATCTCCTGCCAGGGACGATAAAGAACATCCAGGCGCGCAGTCTATCTTCTAATTGATGGCAAACTGGCAGCTTCGTCGCATCATTTCTTGGGCAGGGGGTGGTGCCGCTATCGCTTTGGGCGACGATCGGCTAGCGTGGAGAGCTTGACTATTTGATTGCAAAGCAAAGACTTACGCGTTACCATACAAAACTGAAATTTAGCAACTTCAGATCGGTCATGGGCATCTATCAGCTTGTCGATCGACCTGCATACCCTGGGACATTTTCCAATCCAATGCAAGGCGTGAGAGTGTCGTTTTGAGGCGTACCGCGTCTTTTATGGCAGGTTTGGGTTCTATTCAGTAAGGCCTACTTCGCCCAAAATGACCAGATATATAAGGAGACATTTTGAAGACCATGCGCTCTGATCTTGTATTCGATGCTTTACATACCATGAGAAACCGGTATATGCTGTGCCAGCTAGCCTCCAAAGCTACCCGTCGGTTCCATCGTCCCAATACCCGTATCCAGCAAACTATGAACGAGGTGTTGGAGAAGATTGCCATTACGCCTAGTGAAGACGTAATGCGGATCCCCGAAGAAGCTCCCGAGGCGCAGAAGCGGGCTGCCTAATCAGCGCTTTTCCAAGCGCGCCTCCTACCCGCATTGGCGCGCTTCAAGAGTCAGTCTAAAAAGACCCCCCTTGAAACACATTCCCCGTAGGTGATCATGACCATAGCAGAACTGAAAGAAAAGAACATAACCGAGCTAACCCGCATAGCTCGTTCGCTGGACCTCCCCGGAGCCAGCGGTCTGCGCAAGCAAGACCTTATTTTTAAGATCCTTCAAGCACAGAGCGAAAAAGAGGGCCACATTTTTGCGGAAGGCGTACTGGAAATCCTGCCCGACGGCTACGGATTTCTCCGCTCTCCCGATTACAACTACTTGCCAGGTCCGGACGACATTTATGTGTCGCCCTCGCAGATCCGCAAATTCGATCTGAAGACCGGCGACACCATCAGCGGCCAGGTGCGGCCCCCGCATGAGGGCGAAAAATACTTCGCGCTTGTAAAGATCGAAGCCGTTAACTTCGAATCCCCTGAAGAAGCGCGAAACAAGATTTTGTTCGACAACCTGACTCCGCTGTATCCGCAGGAGCGGCTGAAGCTGGAAGTCACGCGCGAAAATTCCAGCGCGCGCGTTATGGATCTGCTGACGCCCGTGGGCAAAGGCCAGCGCGGCCTGATTGTCGCCCCTCCGCGTACCGGCAAGACCATGCTGTTGCAGAACCTGGCGAACTCCATCACCACCAATCATCCGGAAGTCGTGCTCATCGTGCTGCTGATCGACGAGCGCCCGGAAGAAGTGACGGACATGCAGCGTTCGGTGAAGGGTGAAGTAATTTCGTCGACGTTCGACGAGCCCGCCGCCCGCCACGTTCAGGTCGCCGAAATGGTGATCGAAAAGGCCAAGCGCCTCGTCGAGCACAAGCGCGACGTGGTTATCCTGCTCGATTCGATTACGCGTCTGGCGCGTGCGTACAACACCATCGTTCCGCCCTCGGGCAAAGTGCTCTCTGGCGGCGTGGACTCGAACGCACTCCAGCGCCCGAAGCGATTCTTCGGCGCAGCTCGCAACATCGAAGAAGGCGGTTCGTTGACCATCATCGCCACTGCGCTGATCGATACCGGATCGCGCATGGACGATGTGATCTTCGAAGAGTTCAAAGGCACCGGCAACATGGAAATCATTCTCGACCGCAAACTGGTCGATAAGCGCGTGTTCCCGGCCATCGACATTCAGCGCTCCGGCACCCGTAAGGAAGAGCTGTTGATCCCCCGCGAGGACCTGGCCCGTATCTGGGTGCTCCGCAAGGTGCTCAATCCGCTCTCGCCGACCGAAGCAATGGAGTTGCTCATCGACAAGCTCAGCAAGACCAAGAGCAACGGCGAGTTCCTGTCGAACATGAGCAGCTTATAAGTTCGTTTTCGAACTGACGTTTAGTTCGGATCGAAGGTGATCAAGAAGCCCAGGTGAAGAGCCTGGGCTTTTTGTTTGTGGATCACGACTGGTTTACGCGTGCCCGGGACTGGTTTACGGGTGCCCCATCCTAGCCTTCTTTTGGCTAGGGTGGGAGCAAGACTGGTTGATTCCGTCATGCCGAGCGCAGCGAGGCATCCTTACAGAGCGGGAACGGCCCTTCATCCGACGGATCATCCGATCCGTCGGATAAATTTCCTGTCCGACGGATACTTGCTTTGTTTTCAACGAAAGACGCGGACACCCCCTCCCCGCTGCGGAATCCGATAGATTCGCAAGGCGGAGTATCGTTCATTCGCCCATGACTTTAATCACCAGTCGCTTCGGACGCTGCCCATCGAATTCGGCGTAAAACACACGCTGCCATGGGCCGAGATCGAGCTTGCCATCCGTAATCGGCAAGATGACCTGATGATGAACGAGGAGTGCCTTCAAGTGGGAGTCGCCATTGGTCTCGCCCGTGTCGTGATGGTGATAGTCCTCGCGAGAGGGCGCGAGTTCTTCGAGCCATTTGTCGATGTCCTCGATCAGCCCGGACTCGTTGTCATTCACATACACGCCTGCAGTAATATGCATGGCTGAAACCAGCACCATGCCTTCCTTGACGCCGCTCTTTTTGACGGCGGCTTCAACCTGCGGCGTGATGTGAATGTATTCGCGATGCTTCTTGGTATTGAAGGTGAGATGTTCGGTGAGGAAGCGCATAGGAGTCTCGCTCAGTCGGTCAGTCTATCAGTCGTTTAGCCAGTGATCGCTTTCGCCAATTCGGAGGGAAAGGACTGAGGTACTGAATAACTGACAGACTGAAAGACTGATCGCCTTACCGCATCGACTCTTCGACTTCACTGAGCCAGTCGGGCCGCTTCAGAATCTCGCGCGGCTTCGGACCATCGGCTGGACCGACAATTCCATCGCGTTCCATCAGATCGATGAGATGAGCGGCGCGCCCGTAGCCAATGCGCAGACGGCGTTGCAACAGTGAAGTGGACGCTTTTCCGAACTCGAGGACTAGCTTCACAGCGTCCTGGAATAGTTCGTCATTGTCGTTCTCGTCGCCCAAATCTCCGCCTTCGGATCGGCCGTTCTCATCCTTAGGAGCTTCGAGGAACGCTTGCTGATACTGGGCTGCGCCTTGCGACTTCCAGAACTCGACTACCGCTGCGATTTCTTTCTCTGTCGTATATGGTGCGTGGAGACGATGCAGTCGCGAAGAGCCTGACGGCAGATACAACATGTCGCCGCGGCCGAGCAGAGCCTCTGAACCGTTCGCATCGAGAATGGTTCGCGAATCAACTTTCGTCGCCACGCGGAAAGAGATGCGCGCCGGGAAGTTCGCCTTGATCAGTCCAGTGATCACGTCGACCGACGGGCGCTGCGTTGCCAGAATCATGTGGATGCCGACAGCACGCGCCATCTGCGCCAGGCGCGTGATCGACTCTTCCACGTTCGATTGATCGAGCATCATCAGGTCGGCCAATTCGTCGATGATGATGACAATGTATGGGATTGGACCTTCCTGCTGTTCTTCGCCGAACAGGCTGGGCGTCTTCTCTTCTTCGAACAGGTGATTGTATTGCGCGATATTGCGCACGCCGCGGCTGGCCAGCAGTTTCAACCGGCGTTCCATTTCGCGCACTGCGTTGCGCAGCGCATAGGCAGCCAGCTTCGGCTCAGTAATGATCGGCGTATAGAGGTGCGGAACCCCGTCGTAAACGCCCAACTCCACGCGTTTCGGATCCACCATGATCATCCGCACCTGGTCGGGCGTGGCCTTGTACAGGATCGACGCGATCATGGCGTTGATGGCCACGCTCTTGCCTGATCCCGTGGAACCGGCGATCAGCAGGTGAGGCATGGTCGCCAGATCGGCAACGTTGATGCGGCCGTTGATGTCTTTGCCGAGTGCCAGCGTGAGCTTCGACTTGGTTGCGTTGAACTCCGTGGACTCAACCATCTCACGGAGCCATATGGTTTCGCGCTCGCGATTCGGAACCTGTATGCCGACGGTCGATTTACCCGCCATGCGTTCGATCAGGATGCTCTCGGCACGCAGCGCCAGGCAGAGATCGTCGCACAGGCCAGTGATCCGGCTGTACTTGATGCCGGCCTCTGGCTTCATCTCAAAAGTGGTGACCACCGGGCCAGGGTTGATCTGCGTGATCTGACCGCGCACATCGAACTCGGCGCACTTTTCCGTCAGCACGCGCGCCAGGCTCTTCAACTCGTCTTCATCGACCGCGAACTGCTCGGCCGGGCGATTCAGCAACGCGCTAGAAGGCAGCTTGTAGCCAGCATGCATCTTGGGCATGGTGGTCTTGTTCTTCAGATCTTCGTCAGCGCGATTGGTGACTTCGGGAACGATCGCTTCCGGCGTACTGTTCGGCGCTGGTCCTGCAGCTGAGCGTGGGACGGGGCCGCGATCTTCTTCCAGCATGCGCTCGATGCCAGTCTTCTTATTAGTAGCTGTTGGCGTGACGGCGATCGGCGGAATAGGCGGCTGATCCTGAAGCCGCTTTTGCACAAGTTGCGTATTGACCACCGGTTTGGCTGCGCGACGCTTCTCCAACTCCTTCGCCGCTTGTACCTTTTCGCGTGCACGCTTCCAGTCTTCAATGCGATCCCACGCTGCGTATAAGAAGGAGAATCGCGCCGGGAACCACACCTGGATCGAAGTGAACGAGAAAGCGGTGCAGAGATACAGGGCGACGGCGATCGCCGCGATCGACACGATGTAAGCGCCGGCGAGGTTCAGGTAATGCACGAGGACGTCGGAGCTGATCCGGCCGAGTAGACCTTCAGCGGGAATCGCGCGCGCCCAGCGGAAGTGCCAGGGCAACAGAGCTAACAGCGCGGACGAAAACAAGACTAGGGAAATCGACCCGAACGTTTTTGCCAATGGCGAAGTGACGGCCCGCGAGCGGAACCAGCGCTGTGACAGAAACCCGAGACACACGGGAATCAGGAACGCGGAAACTCCGAACAGCTGGAATACGAGGTCGCTGCCGTATGCCCCCACAGGGCCGATCCAATTCTGAGCGGGACGTGAAGGCAGGCGCAGGCCAGCGGTGTTGAACGATGAGTCGAGTGGAGAATAGGTGACGAGGGCAAGGAAAAGGAGGAGCGCGGAGACGAACAGGAGAAAGCCCACCAGCTCATTGAGCCGGCGGTTCCTGGTCGGCGTGAAGATCCGAGAAAAAAACTTCATGAAGGCGTGTTCGTGCTTCGCGGGGACACCCTATTCGAAATCAGAGCTGCTTAAATAAGGACGCGAACTCCCGGCACAGTCCCAACGAAGCCGCACGAAGTACACCAGAGCAGGAGTCATTATGCCAAGAAATCGGTCCGACGTTGGGGAAAAAGAAGTACAGGGGTGACGGCTGGGGTGCGCTGTCCATGTGGACACGCCTAAGTCTTTCCGTATCTGGGACTTGGTATCGCTTTGGAATGGCATGCATGAGGCTTGTGCAGTTCGTTCTTTCATCTGCCATGGCGTGCTTCCACAATGGCATGCATGTTGACTCTTGCTACTTTGCAAAAGCTGATCAGTGAGGAATCGAGTCGCCGCGAGCAGATACGGCAGCATCTTGAAGCCGCACTTGAACTCTTGATGATGCCGTCGGTCGCGTCCGGACCGGTGGCGGTCGCCGCTCCTGAGGTCAGACCGGGGCGCAAGGCCGAAGCGCAGCCCGCGCCTCCGCGCACGCCCGAGCGCCGTCATTACATGGAGAAGATCGTCGTGTTGCTAACGGCGGCAAATCGGCCCATGAGTCCCGCCGAATTGCGAGATGAGATCCAGAAAGAGATACCGACTACCACGCGGGAGGCTCTGGAGCGGGCGATCTGGCTCGAGTTGCGCAAGGACAAGCCTCGGCTCGCCAGGTTGGGTGAGGGTAAGTATGGCTTGCCTGAGTGGCGCTATCGATGGATTACGGATGGGGCGCTACAAGCGAAGTAGTGCTGGCGGGGAGTGAATCAGCGCGGATCGCGACTGATCCATTTTTCTTCTGTCGCGACCGGTGCGCTCAAAATCATGTCCAGCAGTTCTTCGGGATCGGCGGAGCAGCGAATCAGCTTGCGATTAGATGCCTTCAGGAATTGTTCCGTCACGGCGTGGTCCAGGAACTGAAGTAGCGAATCGTAGAAGCCCTCAACGTTAAGGAGCCCGCAGGGTTTGTGATGCAGTTGAAGCTGCGCCCAGGTGACGATCTCGCAGAACTCTTCCAACGTTCCATAGCCGCCGGGCAGAGCAATGAAGCCATCCGATAGATCGGCCATCAGCGCTTTGCGTTCATGCATCGACTCCACAATTCGCAAATCTTTCAGGTGCTGGTGAGCCACTTCCTTGTGAACCAGAAAGCGCGGGATCACGCCGATGACATCGCCGCCATGCTCGAGTACTGAGTCGGCGACCAGACCCATCAGACCGACGTTTCCTCCGCCATAGACGAGCCCAATCTGCCGTTTCGCGAGAATCTTTCCCAGCCTGACGGCGGTACGGGCATAGCTTGGACGTACCCCGGTGCTGGACCCGCAAAATACGCAGATTCGACTCATGTTTGCAGCATACAAGGTGAACATGAAACCCGGAAACGTTTCCCCCGGAAAGCGGAATTGCGGTTTCGCATCGCTTAGTTTCGGCGTCCAAACATAGAGGAGGTGTTCATGAGGTTCATACTTGGTCTCTCGATTGGTGTTGTAGTGGGTTTGCTGTTCGCTCCCGACCGCGGTGAGCAAACCCGGCGTAAGTTGTGGGAGCGGGCACAAGAGGCCGGACTGACGCCGCGGGAAGCCGCCTTACGCATGACTGAGGATGCCGAGAAGAAGGCGGGAGATCTGGGCGAACGCATCGGACGTCGCGTTGGCGAGGCTACGGTCGAAGCCATTCGGGAAGAGATCAGCGAAGGGGAAAAGCGAACTGGTTAGCTGAGTAGCAGCAATCTGGCTAAGCCGATCCGCGCAAAGCCCATATTAAAACGGCGGTTCCTACGATGATCCGGTAGACGGCAAACGGGACAAACCCCCGCGTGCGGACCCAGCGCATAAACCACGCAACCACGATATACGCGACGATGAACGAGACCACGAAGCCGATGGCGAGCGTAATCCATTCGTGCGGATTCGAGGGCGCTGCTCCAATGGGTAAGCCCGGTAGCTTTCGAGGGCCGCATGGATTTCAGCAGGTCGTAGCAGGTGGCGGCGACCATGGTCGGAATCGAAACGAAGAACGAGAATTCGAGCGCTGCCGATCGCGACATGCCCGCCAGTTGCCCGGCGGCGATGGTCGACATCGAGCGCGACGTGCCGGGGAAAACAGCGGAAGTGATCTGGCACAATCCGATCCAGATGGCTTGGCCTACGCTCATGTCCTGAACATCAGTCGTGCGCAGCGGAATCACTTTACGTTCGTAGAGAGCATCGACGATCCACATGACGATGCCACCGACCACGAGCGAGGTCCCCATGATAATGAGACTTTCGAGGTGTTTGCCGATGACCTTGGTCAGCAGGAACGCAGGAATCGCGGTGCAGACGAAGGCGATGAACGTCAATGTGAGCGGGTGATCCCAAACAGATTTGTCGCCGCGCGGACCGTTCGGAAACGTCGAGACGAAATCGACGATGCGCTTTCGGAAATAGATCGGCAGGCACAGGATCGCGCCGAGCTGGATGACGATTGAAAACATCTTCCAGTAGCCGTTGCCGAGGTCCATGCCGAGCAACGCTTCGGAGATGCGCAGGTGCGCGGTGGAACTGACAGGAAGAAATTCGGTTAAGCCTTCAATAATACCCAGCAGAAGTGCGAGCAGGTAATCGGTCAAACGTCCTCCACGACTTTCTCATTCCCACCTCGCCGAAAGAAGGCGAGATAGGGCACCCGCAGAATGCAATCACTGAACCGCGTTTCCATACACGACCATTTTCTGATCCACCATGTATATCAGAGTCTGCGCGCGATACGCCCAGTCGCTCTGTGGATTCTTGTCGATGGCACGTTGCGCGAATTGCTTGGCATTGGCGGTGGCGGCATCGATCAGTTTCTGCTCGGCATTGTTGGTCTTATACAACTCGATCAGGGCAGCCTGGCGATACGCGGCGTCGTACATCGCTTCGGAATAGGCAGGCGAGTCGGGATGATCGCTGGCATATTTCAAATACACCTGCGTTTCTTTCTCCGGACATTCCGGCAAGCCCTGCCAGTCTCCGCACAACTTGTTCTGGAGGAGATGGAACGCAGCTAATTCGGACCACTTGGTGTGTGCAAATTTCTTCATCACCTGGCGCATGGCATCTTCGGGGATATCCGGAACGAGCGTTGGATCGCGTTCCTTCGCCGAAGGTCGTGTGCGATAGTCCTCGACGTCGAGTTGCCAGCGGATATCGGCGGCGCGATAGAGGGCTTCGCCCGCCAACGGCGAGTTGGGGAAATATTCCTGGGTGCGCGCGTACATGCGCATCGCGTCCTGGGCGGCGCCGTTGCGTCCACCGCGGCGGCTGGCCTCATGCTCGCTATCAGAGGCGGCGCCAAAGAGGACCTGATCGCCATTGGGAGTAGACGTGGTGACGGCACCTTTATCGAGAATCCATCCAGTCACGTCGCGCTCTGGGGTGATGGAGGCGAGCACGTGTAGCCAATTCGGAGTTCGATCGAGAATTGCAACCTCGCGGCCACGCGTAATGTCGGCGATCCGGGTAGAAGTCTCGTCGGGATTTAGATAAACGTGGGCGACGCGGATCATGATGCCGTGATCGGCGGCGCTCGCCGAAAGGATGCAGCTCAGCAAAATGAAAGTAGTCCACAGCGGCACACGCAGAGATTTCACGGTCTTCCTCCAAACAGGCTGAGCATTCCAACACAAATGCATACCAGCAGTTTCGAACAGATATTCAGTCTCGACAAGGGTTAAGCCGGATCTTCGCGAATGATCTCGGCGAGCAACTCCGGCGCAATGTTGCCGCCGCTGATCACGACGACGTAGTTTCCGGTGGAGGGGAGCTGATCCGCATGGAAGAGAAATCCGGCGAACGTTACGGCGCCGCTCGGTTCCACTACCAACTTTGCTTCCAGCGCGAGCTTGCGAACCGCCGCGCGAATTTCATCTTCCGAAACGGTGATGATGTTGTCGACGTACTGCGAAATGTGCTGAAAGTTGATCTCGCCGACCGACTGCGTGCGGAGCCCGTCCGCCATTGTGCGACTCACCTGCTCAGCCGAAAGTTCTACGACGTGGCCAGCACGGAGACTCTGCTGCGCATCATTCGCGAGCTCCGGTTCGACGCCAATAACGTTGATCTTCGGATTGACGAGCTTCAGTCCGGCCGCAACTCCGCTGATTAAGCCGCCGCCGCCAACAGGACAAAGTACGGTCTCGATTTCCCGCAGGTCTTCCAGAATCTCCAGGGCGATGGTGCCCTGGCCAGCGATGATCTTTTCGTCGTTGTAGGGAGGGATGATCTGGTAGTGATGCTGCTGCGCGAGTTCTTCGGCTTTAGCTTTGCGTTCGTCGCTGCCCGGCCCAACGAAAACGATCTCGGCACCACACGCACGCGTGGCCGCGACCTTAATTTTCGGCGCGTTCTCCGGCATAACGATGATCGCTTTAGCGCCTAGCTCGCGGGCGGCATATGCGACTCCCTGGGCGTGATTGCCGCTGGAGTAGCTGATCACGCCGTGGCCGCGCTGCTCCACGGTCAGGGAGGCGATCTTGTTGAATGCGCCACGAATCTTGAATGCCCCGATGGGCTGAAAGTTTTCCGGCTTGAGATAAAGTGTTCGCTCTTCGAGCGCCTGCGGATATTTTAGAAGCGGCGTGCGTGCGGCTACGCCCTGGATTCTGGATTGGGCTGCTTTGATGTCGGCCAAGGTAACGATGGCTCAGATCTCCAGAATCACCGGCATGATCAGCGGACGTCGCGATGTGTTCTTGGCGATGTACCGCTTCAGGTCCTGGCGGATCTTTTCTTTGATCAGCCCGTAATCAGCCTTCTCTTCGGCACTCGAGAGTTCCAAGGTGTTGACTACTACGTTGCGGGCCTCATCCATAAATCCGTTTTCGCCAATCGCAGCGAACCCGCGAGTCACAATCTCCGGCGGAGTCTCGACGCGCCCAGTCAGTTTGTTGATGGCAATGATGGGCAGCACGATGCCGTCTTCGCTGATGTGGCGGCGGTCGCGAATGATCAGCTCTTCCACCACATCGCCCTGGGAGTTGGAGTCGATGCAGCGGCGTCCGACGGCGACTTTACCCGCCTTACGCGCGCCGAGTTCGTCGAACTCGAGTACGTCGCCGCTTTCGATCATCAACACCTGACCGACGGCGCCGTGCATACTCTGCGCCAACTCAGCATGACGCTTCAGCTGCCGGTACTCGCCGTGGATCGGAATGAAATAGCGCGGCTTCACCAAGTTAATGACGAGCTTGAGCTCTTCCTGACTGGCGTGCCCGCTAACGTGCACCGGGGGATTCGAGCCATCGTCATAGATGACGTGCGCTTCGCGCCGGAAGAGATGATCGACCATCCGGTAAATAGCTTTTTCATTGCCAGGGATGATGCGCGAGGAAAGCACGACCGTATCGCCGGTTTCGATCTTCGCGTGTTTGTGATTATCCACAGCAGCGCGTGAGAGCGCCGACATAGGCTCGCCCTGCGTACCGGAGATCATGACGCAAACGCGTTCCGGCGCGTACTTCTTGATGTCACCTGGATGAATGAGGAGTCCGTCGGGGACGTCGATATAGCCGAGATCTTGCGCGATTTCCGTCGATTCATTCATGGAGCGGCCGACGAGCGCGACCTTGCGCCCGTGCTCCATCGCCATTTCGATGGCCAGCTTAATGCGATGAATTGACGACGAGAAACAGGAGATAAACAGGCGGCGTTCAGTCCGCGCGAAGACCTCGTCGAACTTACGACGCACTGCGCGTTCGCTGGGCGTGTAGCCCGGACGCTCGACGTTGGTCGAATCCTGGAATAGCGCCAGTACACCTTCTTTGCCGTACTCGGCGAAGCTATGGAGATCAAAGAGACGGTTGTCGGTCGGAGTCGGATCGACCTTGAAATCGCCCGTATGAATAATGATGCCGATGGGCGTGTGTATCGCCAGCGCGACGCAATCAACCAGGGAATGGGTCACCTGGATCGGATGGACCGTGAACGGCCCAATCTTGACGCGGTCCCCGGCGCGAATCTCAATCAGCTTGGCGTCATCGAGCAGCCCATGCTCTTCGAGTTTGCCCTCGACGTAAGCGAGGGTGAATTCGGTGCCATAGACCGGAACATTCAACTCGGCAAGGACCGAGGGTAGGCCGCCAATGTGATCTTCGTGGCCGTGTGTGAGGACGATGGCACGAACGTGATCACGGTTCTCGAGCAGATAGGTGATGTCAGGAACGACGATATCGACGCCCAGGAGTTCGGCTTCGGGGAACATCAGTCCGGCGTCGATGACGATGATGTCATCGGCCCAGCGGACGGCCATGCAGTTCATCCCGAACTCGCCCAGGCCGCCGAGCGGAACGATATGGAGTTTTCCGGCAGGCATCAAAACACTTGATGCTAGCACATGCAACTGCCTCCTTGCCCTCAGGCGCGGCATCTAATCAGTAGTTCTGGCGTAAACTGGGAAATCAATGGCTCTGCTGAATAAAACGTGGCTGCGCGTCAGGGTCGAGAATGCCCTGAAGAAGGGACTCACGCAGGCATATGAGACCGTGAAAGTCGATCCGCAACATTACTTGTTGCACCTGCAGGTCGCCCACGGTCTGCCAGTCACGACTTTTCGAGGCATCTACTCCGTTCCGCTCGCGCAGATCGACGATATCGCTGCGCAAACCGTTCGTGCAGGCATGAAGATGGCAATGGTTGAAGGCGCGGGGCTGGGGATCGGCGGCATGCTGACGGTGGTCCCGGACCTGAGCTTCCTGGCGGTGATCACGTTGCGCACGATTCAGAAGCTGAGCTTGTTGTATGGATTCGAATACAACACGGACGAAGAGATGGCCGATTTGTGGGTGGCGGCCGCGAGCGCAGCGGGCGTCGACATCAGCCGCGAACTGATGGAGAAGCAGGTGGTCAGCAAGTTTGTTCCACGGGTGATCCAGGCGATGGCTGCGCAGGCCAGCAAAGAAGCAGTAGAAAAATGGGCAGGACGCGTGATTCCGATTCTAAGCTCGGTAATCGGCGCCGGATTGAATTACTTCTTTGTGCGCGCGTGGAGTGAGCGCGCGATCAAGCACTTCCGCGAAAGACACATTGCCGTTCGCGACAAGATGGCAGGTGGCGAGATCCCGTTCGTCGGTGCGCCGCACGAACTTAGCTCGGGAAGCTGACCGCTTTCCGTAGGAGGGTCGCGTGGAAATCCAAAAATATATCGAGTCGATTCCTTCGAGCCTGGCTAACACAGCTCATGTGAAAACAATTTTCGGCGAGCCCGTGGAAGCGCACGGAAGAACGATCATTCCCGTCGCCCGCGTGCAGTACGGATTTGGCGGAGGTTCGGGCGGCGGCTCCATGGGCGCTCGCGCAGAGAGCGAAAGGCAGCGACAGGGAGAAGGTGGAGGCGGTGGTGGGGGCGTGCTGTGTCTGCCACTGGGAGTCGTGGAAATTTCTGCGACCGAAACTCGATTCTTGCCGATTCGGCGTGGCAGTCGCAGGCACTTGGCCGGAGCCGCGTTTGCCGGATTCATGCTGGCGTGGCTGTTCTTCCGCAAGTAATCAGAACAGTCCCAACTGAACGGCCTGCGGTTCGGACGGCGGCTGCGTTTCAACTGCGGTTGTCTCAGACGTTATCGTCCTCTTCATTCGAGGATCCCGACCCTCTGCCTCGAGAGCATAGCGATCGTAGGCTCTGCGATTGTTGATGTTCCCCGCGAAACCATATTTCTCGCGAAGACGCGTCATGAGCTCTCCGATGCGTTTGCGATAGGCGGACGCGACGAAGGCGCTGTTGGCGAAACGCTGGCGATAGTTTTCTAACAATTCCGGAAACTCCTTTTCAAGGAACGGCAGAAATACCGCTGCCGAGCAGGGCTTCAGAAATACCGGGTTGGCGAAAATGTAGCTTGCGCCCGCTTGCTTTGCGGTGCGAACGAGGGCTTCCATATCAACCGGCTTGTCAGTGATGCCGGGGAGAATTGGAGCCATGCTGACGCCGGTGCGAATGCCGGCGCGGGCAAGTGCCGCGATCGCCTCAAGGCGCAGGTCCGGGCGCGGCGCACGCGGCTCGGTAAGACGCGCCAGTTGCGTGTTCAGCGTAGTGATCGTCAGGGTGACACTGATCTGGTTGTGCTCGGCGATGCGGCGCAGCAGCATGGTGTCGCGCAGAACCAGGTTCGACTTGCTGATGATGCCGATCTCCAGTCCACGATGATTCGCCATTTCATCCAGAATCGAGCGCGTGACCTCATAGCGCCGCTCGGCAGGTTGATAGGGATCAGTCGCGGTGCCGATGGCGATCTCTTCGCCAGGCTTCACCTTCTTCAGATCGCGCCGCAACTGCGACTGCGCATGCTGCTTCACATAAATGCGGCGTTCGAAGGAGAGAGGATCGCGCAGCTCCATGAATTCGTGCGTGTAACGCGCGTAGCAATATTTGCAGGCGAACTCGCATCCGCGATAAGGATTCACGGTCCAGGTAAATGGCATGCGCGGCACATTGCAGCGGTTCAGGATGGATCGCGTCTCGATGGTGAAGTACTCGACATCGTGACCTTCTCGTATGGACTCGCCCGCGGCTGCGAGCCGAGCTATTCCGACGAGTTGCGGGCCGGACGCATTTTGGCGCTGATTGTCCTGCTCGGGTTGAAGAAGAGGTAGAGATGCCATGCGTATTTCCTATGTTTGATGCGATTCCCCACGAATCGTCGATCGGCTACTTTCGCTTTCTATTCGCCTATCATAGATGCGGGAATCGACGGCCGTCAAGAGGCAGAGGGGTTAGGAGATAGCGGCCGCGAAAGTTGCACCCCCGTCTGCCACGCTGTGTCAGTTTGAGTAGTGAGTGATAATCGCCGTACCCGACACCCATAAAGGTAACTTGCGTCACTCCAAATCATTTTCCAAAAAAGGTAGGATCAAATTCAAAGGGCAAAGATATTGTGAGCAGACTTTGGAATCAGTTGCTCTGGCAGAGAGCCAACCGCATATACGTCTGGTGCGTTGTCTTGGTTTTTGCTTCGGGCATCGCATTGCGTCTAGAGGCTGCAATCTACGCAAGACGAATTTCGTCTGTCGTCAGAGCACTCTCCACTTTGCGGGTCGGGGAGACTTCTCAGGCCGAGGCATTGTCGCGCATACGAAGGCTGCGGCCTTCTGCCACCGGACCTTACGGTGCACCTATATGTAATGCTGACGAGTGTTTCTTCTTTAGCGTTAGGAACGGCCTACCCGGACGTCTGTTATGGAAGAGTGAGGGCAACATCCTCACCGATGTCTTACGCTGGTGGGGTTTTCGTGCCGAGGGCCTCGATATCTATGTAAACTTCACAGCAGGAAAAGTCTCGTATTTCGGCTATCGCTTGACGGTGTCGGCACCTGGCGTGTTGCCAACATCAATTCCGCCCCCACCACCGGATGGGAAACTCGGGGTTGTAATCATTGGACTGAGTTCTCAGAGCGTGATAGATGTCAGAGACCCGAACTCGACACTTACATTGCATCCGCCTTACTATGTGTCCACTTCACGAGGCGCGGCGTCGCAGAGCATCAGAATCGGCTTGACTCCCGATGCCCCTGCCGAGATCGTACGAGATGCCTTCGACTTGCGGCTCAACTGTATCTGGAGTTTCGGAGGTTGCCGTCGCTGGAGCGAGCTTTTGCCGTCCGTAGAGCCCTTGAACTGAAGTGATCAACGGTGTGAAAAAAAGGACGGGTGGCCCACACGCTCACTGTATCCGTAATCACTGAGAATCGACCGAAAATCTCAACTGTGTTCCAACTTTGAGAACATGGCACTGAGCCTGCGGGTGCCCCGTCCTATTCGCCCTTCGTTTGGGCGAAAGGGCGGGGTGAGACGCAAATCACATCTTTCTACGTCTACGGCTACGTGGTCATGCCGGAACATGTTCACCTGTTGGTTAGTGGCCGCGGGAGAAACCGCTCTCTTCGGCAATACAGATGTTAAAGCATCTCGTATCGCGAGAACTGCCGCATCCGTCCAGCGCATCACCGTTCTGGCAGCCGCGTTACTACGACTTGTATGTTTTCACCCGCAGGAAATGGACGGAGAAACTGCGCTATCTGCATCGCAATCCGGTGACGCGCGCCCTGGTCGCCGCTCCGGAAGATTGGGTGTGGAGCAGTTACCGTCATTGGGCAACCGGAGAGGAAGCACCGGTAGAGATCGAGTCGGAGTGGACCTTCCGGAAGCGTGAGAGGATAGGCATCAAGCCGACCTTCCTGCGGAGTCCAGAGTGAGAATGGGCTTCCTCTGAACCCGCCCTTTCGCCAACTGAAGGCGAATAGGACGGGGCACCCTGCAGATCAAGAATCTCATGAGTATTCTTGGACAACGTCATTGTCTGGTTGCGGTGCTCTCACCAGTAGCCTTTGAAGAACAAATAGCACGGGAGCGAGGAGCGCCCTTGTGCCGCCGATCGAGTGGCGCAGACAAACGTGCGGCAGTCATGAAAGATGGGAATGTAGGGAACTACGAACTTCTGGTGACGCACGTGCTGGACGAGAGACTCGGCCTGAGCCATGGTCAGCGCGATCGGCTTACCAATGAGCCGTCCTTCTCCCGGGCTGCGCGCATAACGATAGTTCAATGGAGGCAAACCGAGAGGAGGCACGGGATACATGCCGGAAATTCGTTCGACGTTGCCCCATTCATCTTGAAGCGAGACTTGTCCCGCGTCGATAAAAGGCAAGGTTGCAGGTCCGTAGCCGATGGTTACTTTCCCCGACGAAGTTTCTGCTTCAAGCCAATGATGGGCGAAAGGTCCGCGGTGCAAGGTTCGTAATTCGAGGAACACGACGCGAGTTTGATCGCCGGCGATGGAGGGCAGCGCGAGTCTAGAAACCGGTTTTGTTTTCGGAGATGCGTGCGCGGGTTCGAAGCAGTTGGCAACCCCGATGCGACACGGGCGCGCACTGCTCTGCAGGAAAGCGTTGGAGCGAAGCGGAGCCATGTGGTGTTCAAGAAACTTTACGGCTTCAGAAAATGTAACAGCTCTGGCTCGCGGGGCTGCGGTTTGTAAGATGAGCAGGAGCACGCAACCGAGGAGAATGGTCAGCCTGTTTGCCTCCGGCGTTTTCCGGCGGCGCGGTAAAAACGTGCTGCGCGTTCTTCCCATTGCTCGTTTTCAGCCGTAGTGGCTGCAATTCGCGATCTGGCGCGGAAAGGGATCAAAGTGTGGGACGCCCGGGGCGGAGAGGGCGTTGTATTCCGGATAGCGGTGGCGAGGACTCGAGAGCTGAGGTGCGCTGCGGCCGATGACTCCCGGATTGATTCTTATCCGGCGCCCAGGGCGCGAATGTCGGGAGGTTCAAGAACTCGTTTCGGATAGTCGCGTCGCACAGCGTTCAGCATGGCGCGACCGATGTCCTCGGTCGTCAATACCTGATTCGGAAAAGCGCGGCGAAGCAGCGGGAACAGAGGTTGACCAAGCGCATAGAGAACTCGATACATGGTTGTCCTCGAGCGGATACCGTTTCTGGCCTCGATGAAACCGGGTCGAAACATGTAAGCAGACTTGAACAGACGCAACAGCGAGTTTTCTGTTCGACCTTTTACGCGCGCCCACATACTTTGTCCGTGTTCCGAGCTGTCGGTTCCGACACCGGAGACGTAGATAAAAGTCATTTGAGGATTGAGCCGGGCGAGCGTTTCCGCGGCAGCCATAGTCAACGTGTAGGTGATTCGCGTGTAGTCTGCCTCTTTCATCCGGAACGAGGTGACGCCGAGACAGAAGAAGCAAGCGTCGAAGCCTGAGAGTTGATTCTCGATCAAAGAGTAGTCGAACAGGTCAGCACGAACGATTTCGCGAAGCTTCGGATTCTGCTGGCCGGTGGCGGTGCGGCCGATCGTCACAACCAGATCCACGTCGGCAGCCAGCAGACACTCGCGGAGAACTCCCTGGCCGACCATCCCGGTTGCGCCGAAGATAAGGACTTCCATCTGGAGATACTCACCGGAAACATTTTAGAGCGTGGGCGGCTCACGTTTTGGGCGTAGTGGATTAGTGCAGGCCTTCGACGAGATACAAGTCGGAGAGAAGGCGCCGATAGCCGTAGGCGTAAGCCTTTCCATTGGCCGCGGGCAACACTGGGCCAACATATTCCACTCCTGCCGGATCGGGAGGCATCAACTGATGCCACAGGTTTCGATGTCCGGTAGCCAGGTCGAGCAGATAGACCTTCGCAGGCAGATCGCCTCCACGGTAGATGTAGAGCGAGTGACCATCTGCACTCCATCCGACGGGGACCTCTCCGGTTTCCAATCCGGCGATAGGCTTCGACTCACCCGGTGTCGTCGGGAACAGATATCCCTTTTGATCGGGACCAGCCGCAGCCGCAAATCGGCCATCTGGTGACAACGCAAACGCGAGATCGTTGATTCCTTCGGGACTGATGGCGTCGACTTTATTGCTGGCTATATCTTGTACGTATAGCCGCGGGCCCTGGTTTGGCGCGGTTCCGGCGAAGAGAATCCTTTGACTATCGGGGAACCACATTGCGTGGGTATGGATAATTCCATGTCCATCCAGTTGCTTGGGTTCACCGGCTCCCGTCGGCAGCAGAAACAGTTCTGTTTGATTACCACCACGAGTGGAGAGCGCCCACTTTCCGTCCGGAGAAAGAGCCAAGGATGCGCCATCGCCTAAGCGAACCGCTGGCGAGCCATCCGTCTTGCGAAGATACACTGCATAGCTCGGTCCACCGGCTTCTCCTTCCTCGCGAAAGAGGAGCGTTTTGCCGTCGGCTGAAAGCGAAACTGGATACGACCAATCCAGCCAAGTAAAGTCGCGTTCTTCCGAATCCTTCTCGGAACGGACAATGAGCCCGCGCCGCCAGTTGTCACGGGCGAGAAGGACGCGACCGTCGGCCAGCACGTCCTGCAAAGTGAGATCGGCGGGGACGCGTGCGACAAGCCTCTTCTTCTGCGCCAAAGTTACGGCGTAGAGTGCGCGATCAATTCCCAACTGAACCGCGGTGAACCAGATCTCATCGCCATTGGGCGACCAGGCGAGGCCGATGGCTCCGCCTCCGTAAGGCTCGGTAAGGGCTGTCTTCTTGCCGTTAAGATCGACGACAGAAACTCCGGCGATGGAATCGCCCTGCACGGGATGATCGAGAAAAGCGATGGAATCGCCCTTGCGGGAAATGCGTGGATGGCTGATCCAGCCGCCAGTTTCGTAGAGCACCTTTCCAATCGGATACTCAAGGCGATCGCGTCCGCCTACGTCGCGCACGATCGCGAGTTGGCTACCATCCGGGGACCAGTCGGCCCACTCCACATTTTCGAGCACTTCACGAGGCGCGCCACCGACTAGCGGCATTCGCGCGAGTGTTCCGCTGTAAGCCTGGGAGCGCACTTGCTCGCTGTTGAGTAAGAGTGCCATTTCTCCAGTGGAAGAAATCGCCATGATCTCGGCACCCGCAACTCCGACGGGAAGAGCTTCCGGCGTGCCGACGCGGGTGGAGAAAACCTCGACGGGACGTCCTTCCCAAGCCGCGCTGTAAACGATGGTCTGTCCGTCAGGCACGAAGCGAGCCATGCGAATGGTGCCACGGCGGTAGGTAAGAAGGTGATACGCCGGGAGCGATGGAAGTCCACTTGCGCGGATCAGGAAAAATGCCATCACTATGGTTGCGGCGATGGCAGCAGCGGCGACGACTATCGCCCAGTTGCGTCGCGGAGGAGTGGGCATCGCCGACTGAACGACTGTGGTCTTTCGCGAGCCGGATTTCTTCTGCTTTGTTTCCGGTTCTGGCTCGTCCACTACGGTGGAGATGCGCGACGACTCAAGTTCACGCGTGAGCCGCTTGAGATCGCCACGAATATCGGCGGCACTCTGATAGCGCAAGTCGATGTCTTTCTCGAGCGACTTGGTGATGATGCGTTCGAGTTCAGGCGGCAGATCAGGATTCAAGCGTACGGGCGCAGTGGGGGCGCGATTCAAAATTGCTTCGGTAATTACTCCCGAGGTCTCTCCGCGGAACGGCATTTTTCCCGTCGCCATTTCGTAGAGGACCACGCCGAAAGAGAAGAGATCGGTGCGGGCGTCCAACTCCTGGCCGCGCACCTGCTCGGGAGACATGTAGGCCACCGTGCCCAGGGCTGTCCCCGGACTCGTCAGCTGGTGAGGCGCAACGTCGGCAACGGTGCGGGAGTCGCCGCTTGGAGCGGCGGAATTGTCGGTGATTTTGGCCAATCCGAAATCGAGGATCTTGGCGTGACCGCGCTTGGTGACGAAGATATTTGCAGGCTTGATGTCACGATGAACGATGCCCTTGGCGTGCGCGGCGTCGAGTCCATCCGTGACCTGGATGGATATGGCGAGAAGCCGCTGGATATCAAGCGGATCAGGATCGATGAGGTGCTTGAGGGTGACGCCCTCAAGATATTCCATCACGATGAACGACTGATCGCCCTGCCGGCCAATTTCATAAATCGTGCAAATGCCCGGGTGATTCAGGGCAGAAGCAGCGCGCGCTTCGCGGCGGAAACGTTCCAGCACTTGGGCGTCTGGAACCATTTCGTGTGGAAGAAACTTGAGCGCAACGAAGCGGCCGAGCTCAGTGTCCTCCGCTTTGTACACCACACCCATTCCACCGCCTCCCAGTTTTTCCAGGATGCGGTAGTGAGAAATTGTCTGGCCTATCATCGGGAGCGGTCATGTTAGGCGGGAGTGGAGATGAAGTCAACAGTTGCGGTGGTTGCGATACAACGGCAGGAGAGCGGGACGAATCCCAATATTATTCAGATTAGCTGAAGGAGATCAGATGCGAACGTTAACCCTGGTTGGGATCATTGTTCTAGTGCTGGGAATCGCGGCATTCCTCGTGCCGCTGCCGCAGAGCGAGCACCACGGCGTGAAAATTGGTGACTCGCAAGTTGGGATCACAACCCAGCATAGCGAGAAGATACCGCCTGTTGCCGCCGGACTGGTATGCGTGGTGGGTGCGGTGTTGCTGTTGGCAGGCACGAGAAAGTAACGGCTGGCGCGGTGAGTAGCCGCGCCCCAATCTTCATTTCCCCGAATTCCGGTTTCCCTTGTCACATCGTGGGCTCACATTCTCCGCCATTAAGGTGGAGATATCAGGCGTGTGTTTATGCGCTTGAATCCGGCGCGGCGGATGCTAGCATTTCAACATGCGTTTTGATCGCGAAGTGGGGAACATGCCAGAGCATCCTGACAACAAGCTGATTTCCGTGCGTCCAATTTCACCACAAGATGCAGAGGCGGCTGCGGAATTGAGCGGGCAACTGGGATACAAGGCGTCCGCCGCAATCATGCGCAATCGCATCGAGAAGCTATTGTGCGATGGCGGAAGCCAGGCCGCTTTTGTGGCCTGCGTTGGCGCAGAGGTTGTGGCGTGGATCGAAATCGCGATCGTGCAGCATCTGCAATCAGAGCCCCACACGGTGGTGGGCGGACTCGTAGTACGCGAGGATGTGCGCAGTCGAGGCATTGGGAGCAGGTTGCTGTCTGAGGCCGAAGAGTGGAGTCGGAAGCAAGGGATTCCCGTGGTCAGGGTGCGATCGCAGGCGGCGAGACAAGATGCCCACAGGTTCTATCTGCGCGAGGGATATCGGCAGGTAAAAACGTCGGCGGTGTTTGAGAAGACATTCTAGAGTCGTGTGGCCGAACAGTGCCTTGCCTATCCGCGACAACAGCGGCGGGCATCTTTTTGTAAAGACTTTCAGGCTCCAGCGGATTTTGATTGCGACCTGACGAGTTCGTTCACAGCGCGATATGCCTGATCGATGGCTGAGTCGGTGTAGGCGTAAGCGCCGGCATCGGAGTTGGCGATCGCGATGCGTCCGAAAGGACGGCGTGCAATTTCGCACGGCGTTGTGCCACCGTCGAGCCAGAACTTATCCCACAGCGAGTTGTATTCGTAGGCATATCCGTGCGGCCAGCGATTGATGGTGATGGCAGCAATGTCGCGCGCGGGATCGAATCCGCCGGGCGCGAGCATGCGCGCAAGTTGGTCGCGCGTATTGCGCTCGAGGGTCTCGAAGGAAGTTCCGTAGAGTTCGTAGCGTCCCATGCGATGCTGCACGCGCGCGGGCTGTCCCGGACTGCATGGCGTGCGCATCATGTGCACGACGATGGGATCCTCGGGCGATTGCGGAAAGCGATAGTCGCCGAGACTGACCGGAAGATCGAGCGATACGCCTGAGTAGTAGCTGGCAGGCGCATAGAAATAGTTCACCCCCATCTTTTGCCAGGCATGCCAATTCTTCATCACGACATTCGTGTAGATCAACGGAACCTTTACCGCGAAGGCGAGAGCTTCCTGCTGCTCCTTGGGAAGTTCGGGACAGATGTAAGGGATCATCACGTGCCAGCAGGCGAGCACGCAATTGGCAGCATGGGCGCGATAGAGCTTGCCTCCGGTGAAGTAGCTGATCTCAACTTTCTTCGCGTTCGATCCGGCGACGTGCGCGACTTTCACGACGGTGCTGTTCAGGCGCAGGCGGACTGGCGATGCGGGATCATCGAGGCGTGAATAGTTGGCGCGAGCGGTGACGATATCGAGGTCCGTCGACCCAGAAATTGCGGACGGAATCAGGTTGCGCACAAGCAAGCGCGCGATGGTGGCGTTGCCGTCAGGGAAGTGGAAGAAATACTTCTCAGCTTCTTCGTTGGGAATGGCGTCGCGATTCATTCCACGGCCGGGCGCGGGATCGAGTTTCATTCCGGAGAAGCCCGGGAGCCCGAGTCCCCACGCATCCTGAGCGGAGACGGCGTCAATGCCAATCCCGAAGAGTCCGTGCGGTCCAGCCTGAAAGAGCTTCACAATTTGCTGATCGACCTTCACCAGATCCGTGAGAAACGCCGCGTAGCTCATCTTCGCGAGGCGTAGCTTTTTTTCAGTGGAGCTGAGACCGGGAAGATAGTCGGCCTTCTCATGCAGAAGGCGAACGTAATCGTCCTTCGCCTTTTGCGAGAGCGGCGCATTCGCGAGAAAGCGAGTGAGAGCGGACTTGGCGATGTCATCGTCTTCGCCCTCGCCATTAGCGATCGAGCGGGGATCGACCACAGCCTTGTCGGAGCCGAAGGTTTCTTTGTCGAAAAATACATGCCGCGAGAGACCGAGCGAAGGGTAAAGCTTCTTGTCGAAATACTGCGAGTAGCTCGAGACATCGATACCGAGGTCGCGAATCAAAGCCTGTGCCTGCGGGCTGTAGGGCTCAGGGCTTTCGATGGAGTAAGTGCCGCCATAGCCAAGTAGCATGCGGCCGTTCACGTGAAATTCATTGCGGCGCGCATGTCCGCCAAAGTCATCGTGATTCTCAAGGATGAGCACGCGGGCGGATGGTCCGGTGGCCTGGCGGAAGTAATTGGCCGAGGCGAGACCACTGATTCCGCCGCCAACCACGATCAGATCAAAGTCTTCGCCGGTGTCGATAGGTTTGGGTGCCTTCTGCCAGAAGTCTCCATCACGAAGCTGATGCGCTGCCTGGAAGCTGGCGTCGGTGCTGCCGCGGAGTCCGGTGAGTGCGGGAGGATAGTACCCGGGCGCATTCTGCGCGAGCGTGGGGCCGTCAAGAATAGAGCCGAGTGCATCGGGCACGATTGCTGCTCCAACGACGAGTGCCGCGCCATTCAGAAAATCGCGGCGAGTGATGTTGGCTTTCATTCCAAGTTCGCGGTCGCGCGAGTCGTCCATGGGGCCTCCAGCCTAGCTTTCCTGCGTGGCAGCAAGAACCAGGTCCGCTGCCTCAGGTGCCTGCGAACTGCGCATGCGCAGGCGATACCAGAACAAAATCATTGCGAGTGAAAACAGAAAGATGATGGTGGAGATGGCATTGATTTCCGGCGTCATACCTCGGCGCAAGCGCGACCAGATTTCGAGCGGCAACGTGTTGTCGCGTCCAGTCAGGAAAAAGGTGACGGCAATCTCGTCCATCGAGAGCGTAAACATCAGCAGAGCCGCGCCGATGATTGGCAGCTTCAGATTCGGCAGCGTGACGCGAAAGAGCGTCTGAAAGTAATTGGCGCCAAGGTCAAGCGATGCCTCTTCCTGCGCGCGATCGAACTTCTGAAGTCCCGCGAAGATTTCCGTGGTGGCGACCGAGATGAGTGCGGTGCCATGGCCGAATGCGATCGACCACAGACTGAGTTTCATGCCGATCGCAACCCAAAGCATGAGCAGCGAGAGTCCGGTGATGATGCCAGGAAGAATAAGTGGCAGAAGCACGAGCCGGCGAAAGAGCGCCTTGCCGGGAAACGATACGCGATCGAGCGCAAGCGCCGCAGGAGTGCCGATGAGCAGTCCGATCAGCACGGCGCAGGCAGCGACGATCAGGCTGTTGAGCACGGCGTCCCACATGGCGGAGTCGGAAAAGAGCTCGCGATACCAATTGAGCGTGAGTCCGGTGGGAGGAAAGCCGCCGACAGCTGGGCCATTGAAGGAGTAGAGAATCAGAATCGCGATGGGCAAATAGAGGAACGCAAAGACCGCGGCCATGTGCAACTTGAGCCATGACGGCGGCGAGTTGAGAGAGCGCGTGTTCTTCGTCGTCATGTGAAGCTCCAGCGTTTTTCAAGGCGCTCGGTGATGAACAGCAGGCCAACCACGAGCACCATCATGCAGAAAGAAATAGCAGCGCCCAGCGGCCAGTTGTAAGCGGCTCCGAAAAGACTGACGACGATATTGGAAATCATGACGCCACTCGGTCCGCCGAGCAGCAGCGGAGCCAGGAAGTCACCAAGGCTGAGCACGAAGGCAAAGGTCGCACCGGCGAAGACGCCTGGCAGTGAAAGCGGAAGGACGACGAGCCAGAATGTTTTCAACGGCGATGCGCCGAGATCCTGCGAAGCTTCGAGCAACGGCCGAGGAATGTGCTCCATGGCCGCGTAGACCGGCAGAAAAACGAACGGAGTGTAGATGTGCGTGAGCGTGATGATGACCGCGAACGGACTGTAAAGCAGGAATGAGATCGGCCCGTGAGTGATGTGCAGATATTGCAACGAGGTGTTCAGGACGCCGTCGCTGCCGAGGATTGTTTTCCACGCGTACGCGCGAACCAGATAGCTGACCCATAGCGGAATAATTACGAGCTGATAAAGAAGATGCTTGTGCTTCGCGTAGAACGACAGATAGTAGGCAAGAGGATAGGCGAGGAGCAGCGAGAGTACGGTCACGGCCGCGGCGATGCGCATGGAGCGGAGCAGCACTTCGAAGTAAACGGGAACGCGGAAGAGTTCGCGATAGTTGTCGAGATTCCAGTTGCGTTGAATGGTTTGGAACGACGACACGCTCCAGAAGCTGTGACAAAAGAGGATTGCGTATGGCAGCAGCAAAAACGCCAGCACCCAGAAAACAGGCGGCAGCGCGACAGCGAGACGGTAGGCGCGGGAGAACATCAGCGGGTCTCCGAGTCGCGGACGAGGACGGCATCGGCAGGATCGAATGAAAATTCTTCTTCCTCGCCAAGTGCGGATTGTCCAGAGAGGCGTGCGTGCAAAGTGAGTCCGGAAGCGCATCGCAACTGAACTGAATTCGTCGCACCGAGAAAAGACTGGTTGAGAACGGTGGCCGTGAAACGAACGCGATCGGAAGAACAGGCTAGACGGATCGCTTCGGGTCGGAGCGAGAATACGGCTTTGCCGTCGGGCGCAGAGCAAGGGAATACGATCGGCGCGCACGCGGCAATCCCATTGTGTACTTCGCATTTCAGAAGATTGCTCTGGCCGAGGAAGCTGGCGACATAAGCCGTCGCCGGGCGAGAGTAGATCTCGCGTGGCGGAGCGACCTGCTCCAATAGACCGTTTCGTAAGAGGGCGATGCGATCGGACATCGCCATGGCTTCCTGCTGATCGTGCGTAACGAAGATGAAGGTGATGCCAACTTCGCGCTGAAGCGCTTTCAGTTCGACCTGCATTTGCGTGCGCAGATTGGCGTCAAGCGCGGAGAGCGGCTCATCGAGCAACAACAGGCGTGGACGATTTACCAATGCACGGGCGAGCGCGATGCGCTGCTGCTGGCCGCCGCTGATCTTCGCCGGGCGAGCGGAGGCAAATGTATCCATCTTCACCATGGCAAGCGCTTCAGTCACGCGCTGCTTGATCTCCGTTTCGGCGACACGTGCGATGCGCAACCCATAGGCCACGTTTTCGAAAACAGAAAGATGTGGAAACAGCGCGTACTGCTGAAAGACAGTGTTTACACGTCGGCGGAACGGTGGAAGCACATCGAGACGTTCACCCGCCATCCAGAGTTCGCCTTCGTCGGGAAGTTCGAACCCGGCGATCAGGCGCAGCAGGGTGGTCTTGCCCGATCCACTCTCGCCGAGAATGGTAAGGAACTCGCCTTCGGCGATTTCAAGCGAGAAGTTGCGCAGAACGGTGTTGTTGCCGAAGCGCTTGGTGACCGCGCGAACCTCGAGCAGCGGCACAGCCACGGCGGACGGTGCGGCGATCGCGGGTTGAGCGTCGGTAGCCATTGGGCTTACTGGGCGGCCTTCACTTCGTTCCAGATCTCGTTGTACTTCGCGCGGCGCGGAACGTTCTGCCAGAAGTAAATGCGCTTCTGGTAGGCGTCCACGTCGTCGAGATGCAGGCTCTGCTTCTCGGCAGCGGTCATAAACTGCGCGGCGCCCGGGTTCGCAGGCGCGTAGCCCGTTACATCGGTAACCTTCTTCTGCGTTTGTGCCTGGATCATGAATTCCAGGAATTGCAGCGCCAGTTCCTTGTTGTCGCTGGCCGAGGTGATCATCAGGTGGTCGATCCAGCCGGTCGTGTTTTCCTTTGGGATTCACTTCGCCGATGGGGAAGTTCTGTTTTCGCAACTGGTTGGTCATCAGGGGCCATCCCATGGCCGCGACCACCTCGCGATTCTGAAACAGGTTGGTAAGTTCGCCGCCGGTGGTCCACATCTTGCGGATGTTCGGCTTCAGTTCAAGAAGCTTCTGCTTCACGTTCGCAAGTTGCGCGTCGCTGAGATTGTAGAGGTGTGCAGGATCGGGCTTGTCGTAGCCGAGCAACTGCGCGGCCATGTAGACGGTGGAGAGATCGTCCCAGACAGAGATCTTGCCACGATACTTCGGATCCCATAGAACGTTCCAACTGTCGGGCGGCGTGGTGAAAACGCTCGCATCGTAGAGGAGCGGATTCGGTCCCCACATGAATGGAACGCCATACGTTTTGCCGCCAAATCTCACTACAGTGAGTGAAGTGAGGGCAGGCGAGAGCTGACTGTACGACGGTATCTTCGACAGATCGAGAGGTGCGGCCAGGCCAGCCGTGGCGATCGAAGTGGCGACATCGCTCGAGGGCGAGATGACGTCATAGTTGCTGGCGCTGCCGCCGCGCAGCTTCGCAACCAGTTCGTCGCTCGATCCCATGTAAGAGGCAGAGACCTTGCAGTGATACTTCTGCTCGAACTCGTGAACAAAAGATGGGTCGGCGTAACCTTCCCAGACCAGCAGGCTAAGAGTTGGCGTTTTCTTCGCGCAGCTACAAAGCGTTCCCAGCAGAAACAGGAACGCCACAGCTTTGATGAGCGCTAGTCTCATGGGTGAACCTCGGTGGCTGCTGTCTGAGCCCTGAACTCGTTTGACTCGTACACCGGTTTGCCTCCGACCACCGTCATCAGTACTTTCGTATCACGGAACTGATGCGGATCGACCTTGAACAGATCCTGCGAAACGATGATGAAGTCGGCGAGTTTGCCCGGTTCAATCGAACCTTCCGTCTTTTCGCGATGGCCGGCATAAGCGGCGTCGAGGGTATAAGCGCGAATCGCGGCCGCGAGCGAAATGCGCTGTTCCGGCAGCCAGCCACCGGCAGGAGTTCGGTCGACCGTTTCGCGTGTGACAGCGTTCTGCAATCCATACCACGGATTGATTGTCACCACGGGCCAATCGCTGCCGAAGGCGAGCACGCCGCCAGTGGATGAGATGCTCTTCCAGACCCAGGCGCGCGACGCGCGATCAGGCCCGGCGTTCACGGCCCAGACCTTCAGAGTGTCATCGTCGGGATAGGCGTGAAGCGGCTGAAAGCTGGCGATCACACCTTCTTTGCCGAAGCGCGGAATGTCAGCGGCAGTGATGGTCTCGATGTGTTCGACACGATCGCGCGCGTCGGTAGTCTTGTTCGTGCGCTCGGCATCAGCGTAGGTATCGAGGGCGAGATGCACAGCACGGTCGCCAATCGCGTGCGTGAAGACCTGGTATCCGCGACGATCGAGTTCTAAGACTGCAGCCTTGTATTTCTCGGGATTCCAAAAAAGTGTGCCACTGGTGCTGGGATCATCCGAGTAGGGAGTAAACATCGCAGCCGTGTGCGATTCGACTACGCCGTCGAGCATAGTCTTCACTACGCCGCCGGAGATCCACTCGTCGGCATAGGTGCGGCGCGCATTGTCGATGATCTGCATCTTCTCCGGTGTGAGTTCGGGCGGATCGAGAAAGTAAGCGACGTAGAAACGAAGCGTGAGTTCGCCTCTCTTGCGCAACTCGGAATACAGATCGAGATATTCGAAATCCTGGCCGGCGCTGTGAACGCGCGTCAGTCCCAACTGATTTGCATGGCGAATACCTTGCGCCAACGCGGCGATTCGCTGTTCGCGAGTAGGCGGTGGAATCTTGTTCGAAACCAGATCAGCCGCGTATTCCTTCAACGCTCCTGTAGGCTCGCCCTTGGCGTCACGAACGATGATGCCATTCGGGGGATTCGGCGTGTTGCGATCGATGCCCGCGAGCGCCAGAGCCTTGCTATTTGCCCAGAAGGTGTGCCCGTCGTAGCCTTCAATGAATGCGGGGCGATCGGGGATGACGGCGTCGAGCATTTCTTTCGTCGGAAGGCCGCCGGTGTTGGGGAAGTGCGCATATGACCAGCCGCGCCCGAGGACCCATGCATCATTGGAATGAGCGGCAGCGAATTGCTTGATCATCTGCTGAACGTCCGCGAGATCCTTCGCGTCCTCGACATTGACTCTCTGCAAACTTAAAGAGCCGTCCATGAAGTGGACGTGACAATCAACGAATCCGGGAAGCACGAGACGAAGTTGCGCATCGACGGTGCGTGTGGCGGGACCGGCGAGCGCTTTGACGGCAGTCGTCGATCCGAGGGCGAGAATCTTGCCGTCTCGAACTGCCATCGCTTCCGCCCATGGCTGCTTCTCGTTCACGGTGTAGATCCGGGCGTTGACCACAATCAGGTCGGCAGACTTCAGTTCATCGGCTGTCGCAATCCACGACACAAAGCAGAACAGGATTGGACAAAGGAAACGGAAACCAATTCCAAGCATGCGGCCCATATACCTGGTTTGCTCCCCTATATTTCAGAAAAACAAAGCGCCGCTAGAAGGTAGGCGGCGTATTGATCCACATCACAACAGTCTGACGCTTGCCGGGATTATGCCACTCGTGGGGCGTACCGCTATCGAAATAAAGACTGTCGCCGGGAGTGAGCGTGTACTTCTGTCCCGCAATGGAAATTTCCAATTGGCCCTGCAGCACATGAAGAAACTCTTCGCCGTTGTGCGAATACGCACTGCCGCTGCCCGCGCCTGGAGCGATGCGAAAAATATGAGGCTCCATGGTGGTGTTGCCCCACGCGAGCAATTCCATCTGAACACCGGGACCAGCGCCGAGTTTCTTGCGATCCTTGGGACGAACCAAGTAAGGATTCGTTTGCGACGGTTGGAATAGATCGAGAACGTTGATCTTGTAAAAGTGCGCGAGTTTCCGGAGTGTGCCCACCGAGGCGCTCATCTGCGAACGCTCCAACGCGCTGAGGAATCCTGTCGATATTCCGATGGCGGAAGCGGCTTGCTGCAACGAAAGTTCGCGCTCACCGCGAACGCGACGCAGCAGCGATCCCAGACCGGTTCCATTCGACGGGGCTGGAGACGATTCCACGAATGGAAGGCTGCCTCCGCGCTTTAATAACTCCGCAATGGCAAGCGCGTTGAGTCCTCGTTGCTTCCGCAGAAAACGCGCGCGCTTCAGTATGCGCACGTCTTCGGAGCTATAGAGGCGGTATTTGCTGTCGGTGCGCTTGGGACGAATTACACCCAGCCGTTCCCAGGAACGGATCACCGTGGCCGAGATACCGACCAGGCGTGCGACATCACCGATCTTCAGGTAAGTCGTTTTCTGCCCGACTTGAAACTTCTCGGAGTCGCTCAAGTGCGAATTTCCTTGACACCTAAAACTCTGTTCTCTAACCTTGCGCGATTATAGCAAGGTTTGTTGTTGTCTCGGCAAGCCGTTTTCCAAGGTGGTGGGGACCGCCGGGTACTTCGTCAGAGAGCATCTGGTCGTTGGGGAATATGGAGCTGCGCATGGGACGTAACTTCCGTTTCTTTTTCGCCTGTACGTTGTTTGCTGTCTTCTTTTCCGCGGCGTCGCTCGCCGACACAACCGGTCGCGTGCTAGGTCGCGTGACCGATCCTTCCGGAGCGATCGTTCCGAACGCCAAAGTCACGCTTGTCAACGAGGATACGGGTCAGTCGCGAACTGCCCAGACCGACGGCAGCGGAGACTACAACTTCATACAGGTTCCGGTGGGGAACTATCGTCTGGAGACGGAGCTGACTGGCTTTAAGAAGAGCATTCAGCGCGGCATCGTCCTGCAACTGAACCAGGTACTGACGCTCAACGTGACGCTCGCGCTCGGTGGAGCTCAGGAAGTGGTCGATGTGAGTTCAGAGGCGCCGCAGGTCGACACTACGAGCACGCAGCTCGGCGCTGTAGTGAATGATCGCGCCGTCTCGGAATTGCCGCTCAACGCGCGCGATACCTACCAGTTCCTGCAGTTGCAGCCCGGAGTGCAATCGCAACTAGGCAGCAGCGGCAGCACTTTTTATGGCAGCGATAAAGCTGGTTCGGTATCGGTGAATGGCGGTCGTGGCCGCGCGAATGACTTCAACGTAAACGGCGGCGATGCAAACGATCAGTTTGTGAACCTGCCGACCGTGCAGCCTAGTCCCGACACGATCGAAGAATTTAAGGTGATCACGAACACGTTTGACGCGGAGTACGGGCGGAATTCCGGCTCAGTCGTTAACGTCGTGACCAAGTCGGGGACTAACAACTTTCACGGCAACGTGTACGAATATTTCCGAAATACCGATCTGAATGCCCAGGGGTACTTCAATACCGTAAAGCCGCAGTCGAATCAAAACCAGTTCGGCGGAACGCTGGGCGGTCCGATCAAGAAGGATCGCGCATTCTTCTTTGGGTCGTATGAAGGGCGCAGAGTGCGGCAGGGTGTTTCCGGGCAGAACGTGCCGGTGCCGGACAGCAATGAGCGGCAGGGAGACTTCTCGGCTGGCAGCACATTTGGCGGAACCTTGACCGATCCATTCCTCGCGGATGTAATCAATGCGCGCGGCAACGGGGCTTGCGGCACGGCAATAGCGACGACCACGGGATCGCAAGCGGCTGCGGGGGAGAATTGGTCGGATATCTTTCCGAATAATATGATTCCCACTTCCTGTATGGACCCAGTCGCGGCGAGCCTGATGAATAATTACATCCCGATGGCGAATCGCGCAGGAGGGTATTACCAGGCGGTTCCGGTCAGCCGAGATACTCAGGATCAGTTCACGACGCGATTTGATTACCGCATCAACAAAAATCAGAACTTTTCCGCTTATTACTACTTCACCGACGACAATAATTTCCAGCCATTCAATAATTTCCAGGCTGGAGGAGCGACCGTCCCGGGATTCGGTGGGCTCGTCGACTCGCGGTTTCAGCAAATCAACCTAAGTCACACGTGGACGCTGAGCAATTCGTTGGTGAACGAAGGGCGCTTCACTTACATGCGTGAAGGGCAGGGCACATTCCAACACCCGGAAACCACGGGCGCGATCCCGAGCTTCTGTTCGAGCGATACACAGTCTGTGTGCTTCACCGGCACCACAGACGTGCCCACGGCGTTCACCGCGAATGGCCTTGATGCTTCCAATCCGAAGTACGGAATCACGCCGGGACTGCCTGCGAGCCACACCAGCTTGCCGTTTATTTCAATCGGCGGCGGAGCGGTCATCGGCAACAACTTCGAGGGTGAGCTTCCGCAGGTCGGGAACACCTTCACCTGGGCCGACAATCTGAGTTGGGTGAAAGGAAATCACACGCTCAAATTTGGCGCGGATGTACAGCGCTCGCTCTTTGATCAGACCCTCTACTACAACGTGAACGGCTGGTATACGTTCGACAGCACTGGATACAATGCGCTGAGTTACGACAGCAATTATCCTGGGTTTCTGCTCGGATTAGCCGACGCGTACTCGCAGGGGTCAGCGCAGACGGAAAATGTTCGAAGCACGGGACTGTCGTTGTTCGCGCAAGATAGCTGGAAGATGAAGCCGAACTTGACGTTGAACTACGGTCTGCGCTGGGAATTAACAACTCCACTGACCGACGCTCTGGGGCATGTGCAGACATTCCGTCCGGGCGAGAACAGCACCAAGTATCCATGCACCAATACTCCCATCGAAAATTGTCCGACGGGACTGGTTGTGCCCGGGGATCCAGGAGTACCCGCTGGATTGACGTCGACCTACTACAAGGCGTTTGCACCGCGAATTGGTCTGGCTTACAGTCCTGATTTCAGCGACGGCTTCTTCGCGAAACTGTTTGGCCGCCAGGGAACGACGAGCATCCGCACTGGTTGGGGCATGTTCTATAACCCGATGGAGCAGTTAGTGCTCGAGCAATTCGGCGCGGAGCCGCCATTCGGCAGCAGCCCAGGTTTCAACAACACGCTGTTCAACACGCCGTTCATTCAGCAGGACGGCACACAGATTCCGAACGGCTTTAACGGCATTCTGACTCCGCCAGCCGGACAGGATCCGGGCTGGAGCAATTACAAGCCGATTCTGATGTACGGCGATTTTCAGCCACATCTGCGTACGCAGTATTCCGTGCAGTATAACTTCACTGTCCAGCGAGAACTGGCGCGAGATGTGATGTTACAGATCGGCTACGTGGGCTCGCAGGGGCATCGTCTGCTTGCTTCCCACGACATCAATCCGTCCAATCCGCAAACGTGTTTGGACATCATAAGCATCGCGAATAACGATCCGAATGCAGTGACAGATGGGTCCGGCAACCAGACCACGTGCGGACCCTATTCTCGAAGATGCGCCGTTTCTCGTTAATGTACCGAACGGAATGAACTTCCATTTGCCAAACGGCCAGACAGTCGCGGGTTCGGGCCAGACGCTGCACTTTGTCGGATTGCGACCCTATTCGTCGCCGAATTGCAACTGGAACAGCGGGGTCGGTTGTCCGACCGATGGAACGCCGATTTTCACGAACATCTTTGCCGAAGACACTATCGCGAATTCGGCTTACAACGCGCTGCAAGTCATGCTGGAAAAACGCTTCTCGCATGGTCTGCAATTGCAGGCGGCATACACCTGGAGTAAGTCGCTCGACTGGGCGTCCAGTTTTGAAGAAACCCTGAACCCCTACGACTTCAAAGCAAGCCGGGCGCTCTCTCTGTTCAACGCCCCGCAGCGTTTCGTCATCAATTACTACTGGGAGCTTCCCACCGGCAAGCACGACGGCTGGGTAGGGAAGGTCGTCGACAATTGGGCGATCTCTGGCATCACGCAGTTCCAGAGCGGATTTCCGATTCGCCTGCAGACGCAGGATGACAACGAGCTGATCAGCAGCTTGTTCTTCATCGGTACGGGCGCGCCGCAAATGACGGGAACCAAGATGACTGTGCTGAACCCGAAGAGCTCGGCTACACATCTCTACCTGGATCCGGGCCAGTTCAACGATCCGACGCTGGGAACATTTGCGACCACGCCGCGTTCGCTTTGCTGTGGTCCGGGCACGAATCAGTGGGATATGTCGTTATCGAAGCGGCTGCCGATTTCGGAATCCAAATACTTCCAGTTCCGCACCGACATTTTCAACGTGTTCAACAAGACGCAGTTCTTCAACCCGGACGGAAACTTCTCCAACTCCACGTTTGGACAAGTTCTGCAGGCACGTGATCCGCGTGAAATCCAGTTCGCGTTGAAGTTCTATTTCTAACAGTTCGATTTGAGCGCGGGGGCATGACCTCCGCGCATTCTTCGCGATAAGAGACAGTAGTTGGAGGAATTGTGTACACCGCTCTGCAACGAGAGTTAGACACTTACGTGCGCCGCACGCCGAAATCTGCGGAAGCGCACAAACATAATCTGCAGCGGCTTCCACTCGGAGTAGCCAGCAACTACCGGGCTTACGATCCGTATCCGATCTTTGCCAAAGAAGGCCAGGGCAGCAAGCTTCGCGACGTTGATGGAAACGAGTACATCGATCACAACCTGACATTCGGTGCGCTCATGGCAGGACACTGCCATCCCGCGGTGATGAAAGCGGTGGAAAAACGGCTAAGCACCGGAACGATGTTTGGCATGCCGCATGACATGGAGTGGCAGCTCGCGGAAGAAATCTGCGCGCGCTTTCCCGTGGAGATGGTGCGCTTCGGATCAAGTGGCACCGAAGCGACGATGCATGCCGTGCGCCTTTCGCGCGCTGCTACAGGCCGCGACAAGATCATCAAGTTCGAAGGCGCCTATCACGGCCTGCACGACAGCGCTCTGGTGAGCGTGAAGCCGAAGGCGAAGGAATTCGGTGATATCAACGCACCGACTCCGGTTCCGGGTGGACTGGGAGTGCCCAAGGGCACACTCGATAATGTGTTGATCGCCACGTTCAACGATCTCAACTCAGTTGAGCGCAAGTTCCGCGAGCATTCGGGGCAGATTGCGTCGATCATTCTCGAGCCGATCATGATGAACGTGGGGCTCTGCATTCCGCAGAAGGGATTCCTCGAGGGCCTGCGCGAGATCTGCACGAGAGAAGGGGCGCTGCTCATCTTCGACGAAGTAAAAACCGGCGCGAAGCTCGGCTGGGGTGGAGCATCGGAATATTTCGGTGTGAAGCCCGACATGATCTGCCTGGCAAAGTCGATTGGCGGCGGCTTTCCGCTTGCTGCCTTCGGTACGCACAAGTGGGTGATGGATCTGATCTCGGATCACAAGGTCTTTCACGGCGGAACGTACAACACGAATCCGGTTTCAATGGCCGCCGGGATTGCCACCTTCCGCGAAGTGCTTACCCGCGAGAACTATGCGCACGTCGATAAACTCAGCAAGAAGCTTGCAGATGGCTATCGTAAGACGATCGCCAAGGTTGGCCTGCAGGCGTACATCGCGTCGGCCGGTGCAAATGGCGCACTGATGTTCTACCCACAGGAGATTCGCAACTATCGCGACTGGATCACGATTGACGAAGACCTCTGGCGTCACTACTGGTTCGGCATGGTCAATCGCGGCGTGATGGCGCAGCCTTACTGGTGGGATGAGCAGTGGACGATCTCCGTCCAACATACCGAAGCGGATATCGATAAGCATCTGGCTGCGTTTGACGATCTTGCTTCCGATCTGGCGAAAGCGCAGCAGGAGCGCGTAGGCGCGGTAGTAGCCGCACACTAGCGAGGAAACTGTGCCTTCCGGTCATGACAATCAATCCGGCGCTCCAGACCTGAAACGGGTCTTGGGGCGCCGCGATTTGGTGCTGCTTTTCGTGGTGGCGGTGTTCAACCTGAATGTCGTGCCGTCGATCGCCGCGAATGGCGGAGTCACCGTCTGGTTGTGGATCATCTCGCTCGTGCTCTTTTTCTGGCCACAGGGAATCGCCGTGATCGAGTTGTCACACCGGTATCCCGGCGAGGGCGGTGTGTATCTGTGGGCCAAGGAAGTGTTTGGAGACTTCCACGGTTTCCTTTCCGGCTGGTGCTACTGGACCAACAACATGCTCTATGTGCCGACGGTGATGCTGTACTTTGTCGGCGTATCGGTGTTTGTGCTCGGTCCGAGTGCGCAACATCTCGCGGATAGCAGGGTGTTCGCATTGGGCGCGTCAGCTGTGCTGCTGACATTGCTCGTCGTGCTGAACGTAATTGGCCTGGGTGTAGGAAAGTGGATCAACAACATTGGCGGCATCGGAACGTTCATCGCCGCGTTTACCCTGATCGGGCTTGGGGTGGTGATTTGGCTGCGGTTCGGAACGACGGTCACTGCCGCGGACTTTCGCGTCCCTGCCGATCCAAGATTTGTGCTGAATTCGTTTGGGGTGATTTGCTTCGGACTGGTGGGACTGGAACTCGCGTCGGTGATGGGCGACGAGATTCAAGATCCACGACGCACACTGCCGGGCGCTGTGGCCTGGGGCGGCCTCTTTTCCGGCGTCCTTTATATTGGCGCGACCCTGACGTTGCTGCTCGCGGTGGGTAAGGGTGACATCAGCGTCCTGCAAGGGATCGTTCAAGCTGTAAGTCACATGGCGGGAAAGATCGGAGTGGGATGGATTGTCTCCCCGTTTGCGCTGATGTTGAGCATCTCGATCGCCGGGATCGGCTCGGCATGGCTTGCGGGATCGGCGCGTATCCCGTTCGTCGCTGGATTAGATTCGTATCTTCCCGAATGGCTGGGGAAGGTGCATCCAAAATATAAGACGCCGTATATGGCACTGATCGTTCACGCCGCGGTGTCGTTTGCGCTTTGCCTGATGTACTTTGCTCACGCGGGAGTACAGGAAGCGTTTCAGACGATGTTGTCGCTCGCGGTGGTCCTGCAATTGGTGCCTTTCCTGTATATGTTCGGAGCTTTGCTGAAACTGGCTGCGAAGCCCGATGGAGCGGGACACTACAGCCGTCCGGTGCTGCTGCTGGCGGGCATCAGCGGACTGGTCACAACGACGTTGGGTATTGTGCTCGTATTTTTCCCGGCGCAAACCATCGTATCCATCTGGGCATATGAACTGAAGATGGTTGCGGGGACGGTATTCTTCATCGGTATTGCGTGGTTCTTATTCTATGTTTACGGCGCACGCCGTAAGAGCAGGGCAGCCAGCGAGCTTGTTACCGGCGCATAGTCGGACTGCCAGGTTTCGGAGGATTTATGCCAGGCGCGGTACAGACTGCAGCACGCACCTATCAGCTATTCATTGGCGGGAAATTCGTCGAGAGCAAAGATCAAAAGACGTTTCCAGTCTATGACCCATCTACCGAAGAGGTGATCGCATACGCGCCTGAGGCGGTCCCGCGGATGTCGATGCGGCGGTGAAAGCAGCGAAAGAGGCGTTTGAGGGTTGGTCGCAGACGACGGCGCAGGAGCGCGGGCGAGTTTTGTTCAGGCTCGCCGAGCGAATCAGAAAAGAAGCGGAGTTGCTGGCGCAACTGGAATCGCAAAACGGCGGCAAGCCGATCGTCGAAGCGGAGTTCGATATCGCTGACGTCGCAACGTGCTTCGAGTACTACGGCGGAATGGCTACGAAGATTACCGGGCATGTGAATCCGGTTCCGGACAATGCGCTCAGCCTTTCGCTGAAAGAGCCCGTGGGTGTTGCGGGACAAATCATTCCCTGGAACTATCCGCTGCTGATGGCTGCCTGGAAGCTGGCCCCGGCGCTAGCCGCGGGCTGCACGTGCGTGTTGAAGCCTGCCGAGCAGACGCCACTTACGGCGCTCGAAATGGCTTCATGGTTCGAAGATGTTGGCCTGCCGCCCGGAGTGGTGAACATCATCACTGGATTCGGCGAAACCGCGGGCGCGCCACTAGTCACGCATCCTGATGTCAACAAAATTGCTTTTACCGGCAGCGCCGAAGTCGGCAAAAGGATCATGAAAGCCGCGGCGGATTCGGTGAAGCGAGTGACGCTGGAGTTGGGCGGCAAGTCGCCGAACATATTTTTTGCCGATGCAGATTTCGAGGCCGCCATCGATGGCGCTCTGTTCGGCGTGTTCATCAACCAGGGCGAGGTGTGTTCTGCAGGCAGCCGGGTGCTCGTCGAGAAAAAGATCTACAAGAATTTCGTCGACGCTATGACCGAGAAAGCCAAGCGCATCAAGCTTGGACCTCCGCTCGAGCGCAATACGAAGATGGGCCCGCTGGTCAGCAAAGAACAGTATGAGCGTGTTCGCGGATACCAGGAGATCGGCAAGAAAGAAGCGAAGGTTGCGACCGGAGGCGGGGTGCCGAAGTCGTTCGCGAAGGGCTACTACGTGGAGCCGACCATCTTTTATGATGTCGACAACAGCGCACGAATTGCTCGTGAAGAGATATTTGGTCCTATTTGCGCGGTGATCCCGTTCGAAGATGAGAAGGACGCAATCCGCATTGCGAACGACTCGCCGTATGGATTGGCCGCGGCCGTGTGGTCGCGCGACATCTACAAGGCGCTGCGCATGGTGAAGTCGTTGCGCGCCGGGATCGTGTGGGTCAATCACATGCAGCCCACCTATGTGGAAGCGCCTTGGGGCGGATATAAGCAATCGGGCTTTGGGCGCGAGTTGGGGCCATGGGGCATCGAGGAATATCTCGAGACGAAACAGGTCCACATCAACTTGAACGAACAACCGATCGGCTGGTACTGAGAAATGGGAAGCATTCAGCTACGCACCGCGATTCCGGGTCCACGCTCGCAAGAGTTGATGCAGCGGCGTGTGCAGGCCGTGCCGCGCGGTGTCTTCCATTCCACACCAGTATTTGCCGCGAGAGCGCAAGGGGCGGTGGTGGAAGATGTGGATGGCAACGTCTTCCTCGATCTCGCCGGCGGCATCGGGTGCGTGAACACCGGCCATAGAGCTGAACCGGTTCTTGCGGCAATTCGCGATCAGATAGATCGGTATTTGCATACGTGCTTCAGCGTGTCGCCATACGAGGGATACATTGAACTTGCCGAACGTCTGAACCAGTTGACTCCGGGAAAGTTCCCCAAGAAGACGCTCATCCTGAACACCGGCTCCGAAGCGGTAGAGAACGCGGTGAAAATCGCTCGTGCCTATACGAAACGCCCGGCTGTGATCTGCTTCGACGATGCATTTCACGGGCGTACGCTGCTTGCATTGTCGCTGACCAGCAAAACGCACCCCTATAAGGCTGGATTCCAGCCGTTTGTTTCCGATGTATATCGAGTGTCATACGGCTGCGACTTCGAACGGAGCGCTGATGTACGGGCCGATTGTGAGCATCATTTCGAACAGGTCTTCAAGCGTGTCGTTGCGGCGGAGAGCGTGGCTGCGGTCATCGCTGAACCGGTGCTTGGCGAAGGCGGATTCATTGCGCCGCCGCCGGAATATTTCCGCACGCTGGCGGAGATATGCCGCAAGCACGGCATCCTGTTTATTGCTGACGAAGTTCAGACGGGGATTTGCCGCACCGGTTCATTGTTTGCCTGCGAGCAATATGGCGTCGAGCCTGACATGCTGTTGTCGGCGAAGTCGCTCGGCGGAGGCTTGCCGATTTCTGCGATCACCGGTCGTGCGGATGTCATGGATTCGACCGAGGTGGGCGGACTCGGCGGCACGTTCATTGGCAATCCAGTATCGTGCGCGGCCGCGCTCGCTGTACTCGACATGGCTGATCGGGAAAAGTTGAGCGAACGCGCACAGAAGCTGGGCGACCGATTTGTGGAACGTGCTACGCGCTGGCAGAATCAATATCCAGTGATTGGACGAATCCACGGAATCGGCGCCATGCGCGCTCTGGAACTGGTGCGCGATCGTGACAGCCGAGAGCCTGCGAGCGCCGAGACGAAAGCGATTGTCCGCTATTGCTATGAACACGGTGTGCTGACGATCTCAGCAGGAACATTCAGCAACATCATTCGACTGCTGATGCCGCTGGTGATTACCGATGAGCAATTCGAAGAGGCACTCTGTGTGCTCGAGGCGGCGCTCGAGAGTGTAAGTGGAGCGCCGGTAGCCGCAGGTACGAATCGGAGCAGTTATGCCTAGCGAAGTCGCAGCCATCCCACGGGGATGTCTGATCAACGGCAAATGGATCGCCCGCGGCGAGGTGAGTGAGGTGCGCTCGCCCTACGATGGCTCTGTGGTCGGAGCTGTGCATCTCGCGACAAAAGACGACGTTGAGGCCGCAATCCAGTCTGCTGTGGCCGCATTCGAGATCACGAAAAAGCTAGGCTCTTACCAGCGAAAAGAAGTTCTGCAAAAGATCAGCACGCGGCTGGAAAATCGGCGCGAAGAATTTGCGCGCAGCATTGCTCTCGAGGCAGGAAAGCCGATTAAGACGGCGCGAGCGGAAGTCGATCGTGCGATCTTTACGTTTTCCGTTGCTGCCGAAGAGGCGACGCGCATCGGCGGGGAGTATCTGCCGCTCGATTGGCAAGAGTTCACGGCCGGACGCTGGGGCATCGAGAAGCGTTTTCCACTTGGGCCGATTGCCGCAATCACTCCGTTTAATTTTCCGTTGAACCTCGTGGCACACAAAGTTGCGCCGGCGATTGCCGCCGGATGCACGATGGTTCTGAAACCTGCTCCGCAAACTCCGCTAACCGCACTGATGCTGGCGGAAGTCGTGGAAGAAGCAGGCTGGCCTGCCGGCGCGCTGAATGTGCTGCCAATGTCAAATGAAGAGGCAGCGCTTATTGTTTCTGACGATCGCCTGAAGATGCTGAGTTTCACCGGCAGCGCACCCGTCGGCTGGCAGTTAAAAGCAAAGTCCGGCAAGAAGCGTGTTGTCCTGGAACTGGGCGGCAATGCCGGTGTGATCATTCACTCCGACGCGGACATCAATTACGCGGTCGAGCGCTGCGTGACCGCAGGCTATAGCTATGCCGGGCAAAGCTGTATTTCCGTGCAGCGCATCTTAGTGCATCGCCCTGTCTATGAGCGCTTCCTCGAAAGCTTTGTCACGCGTGTGAAGAAGTTGAAGACGGGCGATCCGCTGGACGAGTCGGTCGACGTCGGACCGTTGATTCGCGAGCAGGACGCGATTCGCGCCATCACATGGATCGAGCGCGCAATCCAAGCGGGCGCGAAGTTGCTAACCGGCGGAGCTCGCAAAGGATCAATCGTTGAGCCGACTGTCCTGACGAACACTACGCCGACGCTGGACGTCAACTGCGAAGAAGTATTTGCTCCAGTCAAGACCGTCGAGCCGTATGACGATTTCAGCGAGGCCATCCGGCAGATCAATGATTCGCGTTACGGACTACAGGCGGGTGTCTTCACCAACGATGTGCGATTGCTCTTCAAGGCATATAACGAACTTGAAGTTGGCGGCGTCGTCGCGGGCGACGTGCCTACCTTCCGCATCGACCACATGCCATACGGCGGCGTGAAGGATTCGGGCCTGGGCCGCGAAGGTCTGCGCTACGCGATTGAAGAGATGACCGAGCCGAGGTTGCTCGTGATGAACCTGCGATAAATATTATGAGTATCCTGAGTGCAACCCAAGTAGATACCGTCAAGAACTATGTGGGCGGCGAGTGGAAGGCGTCTCAAAGCGCCGAGTTTCTCAATGTCGTGAATCCGGCGACGCAGAAAATTCTGGCGACGGTTCAGGCTTCTGATGCAGCCGAAGTGAACTCGGCAATTGCCGCGGCCAGCAAGGCCTTTCCAGCATGGCGCGCGACGCCTCCGGAAGATCGCATTCAATATCTATTCAAGTTGAAGCAGTTGCTGGAAGAGCACTTCGACGAGATTGCACGTATCACTACGACCGAAAACGGCAAGACATTGACGGAAGCGCGTGCCGAACTGCGGCGCGGAATCGAGAACGTTGAAGTCGCCTGCGGCATCCCCACGCTGATGCAGGGCTACAACCTTGAGGACGTAGCGCGCGGGATTGACGAAATCATGATCCGCCAGCCGCTGGGAGTTGTGGCCGCGATCACGCCCTTTAATTTTCCGGCAATGATTCCGTTCTGGTTCCTGCCTTATGCCATTGCCTGTGGGAATACGTTCATCCTGAAGCCCTCTGAAAAAGTGCCGCTTACCATGCAGCGTGTTTTCGAGTTGGTGGATACCATCGGGCTGCCGCCTGGCGTGCTGAACCTGGTGAATGGCACAAAGACGGCGGTAAATGTTCTGCTCGAACACCCAGACGTTCGTGCGATCAGCTTTGTGGGATCTACGCCAGTGGCGCGATATATCTACGCGCACGCGGCCGAGTACGGCAAACGCGTGCAGTGCCAGGGTGGCGCCAAGAATCACGTGGTAGTGCTGCCGGATGCGGACATGGATATGTCTGCGCAGGTGATCTCGGAGAGCGCATTCGGGTGTGCGGGCCAGCGATGTTTGGCGGTGTCGGTGGCGGTCACGGTTGGCGACGCGCAGAAGAAGTTCCGCGACTCCGTTGTCGATCGTGCGCGTTCACTGCGGGTCGGCTACGGGCTGGAAGATCGCACAGAGATGGGGCCGGTGATCACCGCTGAGAGCAAGCAGCGCATTGAATCACTGATTGGCGCGGGCGTCGCGGACGGAGCGAAGGCAATCGTTGACGGTCGTTCGTCCCAGATCCATGACTTTGAGAACGGGAACTTTGTCAGTCCGACGGTGCTCGACGGATTGCCGTCAGAAAGCAAAGTCGCGTCGACGGAAATCTTCGGGCCGGTGTTGAGCCTGGTCCAGACCGATACCGTTGAAGAAGCGATTCGATTTCTATCACGTACAGCCTACGGAAATGCGGCTTCGATCTTCACGACCAGCGGAGCGGCGGCGCGCAAGTTCCGTTACGAGGCGCCTGCGGGGAATATCGGCGTGAACATCGGAGTCGCCGCTCCCATGGCCTATTTCCCGTTCAGTGGATGGGGCGACAGTTTCTTCGGAACGGTGCACGCGCAGGGTCGTGATGCGATCGAATTCTATACAGACAAGAAAGTTGTGATAGAGCGCTGGACGCAGAGTTTGAGCCGGAGGTTCTAGCCGTGAACCCATTGTCAGCAGTTGCCCAGGTCGGGGCGAAGACCACGGAAGAGAAATATCGCGAATATCTGATGACTGGCTTCGTGAAGGCGGTGACGCCGGTCGTGATAGACCATGCGGAAGGCGCGACCGTTACGGACTTAAACGGGCGAACGTATCTCGATTGCTTTGCTGGAATCTCCGTGGTAAATGCCGGCCATTGCAATCCCGAAGTCATTGCGGCGGCGAAAGCGCAGATCGACAAACTGGTGCACTGCTGCTCCTACGTGTATTACGTGCCGGTGGTCGCCGACATGGCCGAGAAGATGGCGGAGATCACGCCCGGACGTCTGAAGAAAACGTTCTTTGCGAATAGCGGCGCCGAGGCTGTGGAGGGCGCGCTGAAGCTGGCGCGGTTATACACGGGCAAGAAGGAAGTGATCTCGCTGGAAGCGAGCTTCCATGGCCGCACTTATGCAACCTTGAGTGTTACTGGCAACTCGAGCCGCAAGAAGCGCGGCGGACCCTATGCCTCCGGTGTGGCGTTTGCGCCGGCGCCCTACACGTATCGTTCGCAGTGGGAGAGCGATGAGCGCTGCGGAGAAGAATGCGCCAAAGCGGTCGAGAATGTAATTCGCTTCCACACTTCCGGTGACGTTGCAGCGTTTCTCGCAGAACCGGTGATGGGCGAGGGTGGGATCATTGTGCCTCCTCGCAACTACTTCAAGGCGGTGAAGGAGGTGCTGGACCGGCACGGCATCCTCTTTATTGCCGACGAAGTGCAGTCGGGTTTCGGTCGTACCGGAGCGATGTTCGCTATCGAACATTACGGTGTTGAGTCCGACATAATGGCTACAGCCAAGGGAATTGCCGATGGATTCCCGCTGGGTGCGTTCACTTCGCGCGATGAAATTGCGGCTGCGTTCCAGCCCGGGGATCATCTCTCAACCTTCGGCGGGAATCCTGTGAGCTGTGCCGCAGGTTTGGCGAATATCCAGTTCATGCAGAAGCACGATCTTCCTGGACAGGCGAAGCGCAAGGGTGAGTACGTGATCGGCAAGCTGAGGGCGATGCAATCGCGGTTGTCAATCCTGGGCGATGTGCGTGGACTCGGACTAATGATCGGAATCGAACTCGTGGAAGACGCAAAGAAGACTCCTGCGACTGCGAAGGCCGAAGCGGCGAAGGCCGCATGCCTGAAGAATGGCCTGCTGCTCGGCGTGGGCGGAGTCTACGGCAATGTTCTTCGGCTGCAGCCGCCGCTGGTGATTACGCAGGAGCAGTTAGACCGCGCGCTCGACATTCTCGAGAAGGCACTACGCGAAGTCAGCGCCTGAGCTTGCGAGAGTAATTGCTGATATTCGGCGGCAGCGGAATTTCCGCAGCCAATGCGGCATCTGGAATCGGAGCGCCTGGAACAACATCGAGCGGTAGTACACCGGCCCACACAGGAAAGTTCATGTCTTCGGCGTCGTCGATGGCAGGTCCAGTGCGAACTTTCGCGGAGCACTCGGCGAGTGACAGTCGAAGCGCTGAAGTCGCTTTCAGCTCCTGTTCGTTGGGTTGGCGGGCTTGCTCCCAGCGTCCGGGCAGGATGTGTTCCGAGAGAGCGCGCAGAGCAGCGAGCTTTTCAGCGGGATCGTCGATCAATTGCGCTTCGCCGAGGATCACAACGGAGCGATAGTTCATCGAGTGATTGAACACAGAGCGTGCCAGCACGAGTCCATCAAGCAGCGTGACGGTAACGCAAACCGGCGCTGGCTGGCCGATCTGACGCAGCATGCGGCTCGCCGCCGAGCCGTGAATATAAAGGTTGTCGCCATGGCGGCCGTAGCTGGTGGGAATGACGAAGGGCTGTCCGTCGATGACGAAGCCCACGTGGCAGATGAAAGCTTCATCGAGAATCTGGTTGATCGCGTCGCGGTCGTAAACGGCGCGTTGGGGTTCGCGGACTACACGGGTGCGCGTGGAAGGCGCAGCAGATGACATTCCTTTTCCTTAGGGATCGCACGAGCGGCGTGACGCCGCACGATTAGTGTGACTTCTATATTGACGCATGAGTCCGCTCTTCGCCAGCAACTTTGTGGGTGTCGGAATTTGCAGTTAGCACTCTGAACTTTTTTCATCACAAAAGCTAATGCCCGAAATCACTCTGAATGTAAATGGACAGGATCGTAAGCTGGACGTGCCCGCAGAAACGCCGCTACTCTGGGCGCTCCGCGACACGCTGACGCTTACGGGAACGAAATACGGGTGCGGCGTGGGTCTTTGCGGCGCATGCACCGTTCACCTGGATGGCAACGCCGTGCGCTCGTGCGTGACGCCCGTGTCGGCAGCTGCGGGCAAGAAGATCGTTACTATCGAGGGACTGGCTAGCGGAAACTCACATCCATTGCAGGTCGCGTGGATCGCCGAAGACGTGCCGCAGTGCGGATACTGTCAGTCGGGACAGATCATGACGGCGGCAGCGTTGCTGGCGAAGAATCCGAGTCCATCGGATGAAGATATCACCAACGCCTTGACCGGAAACCTGTGCCGCTGCGGAACCTACAACCGTATCCGCAAAGCGATTCATCGCGCGGCTGCCGGCGGAAGTGCGCGATGACAGTAACCCGTCGCGAGTTCCTGGCGGCCGGAGGCGCAGCAGGCGCAGGGCTGGCCGTTTGGTTCTATCTCCGTCACGGCAATGAAAGCCACAACTCGGGTCATGCGTTTGCTCCCAATGCATATCTGCACATCGCGTCCGATGGGAAAATTACCGTGGTAGTTCCTCGGTCGGAGATGGGGCAGGGCGTGCGCACTGCGTTGCCGATGATCCTGGCCGAAGAGTTGGAGGCGGACTGGTCCGAGATCGCAATCGAGCAGGCGGGAGCAAGCACGCTGTTTGGGGATCAAACCACCGGTGGCAGCGCCAGCGTTCGCACCACATGGGATCCTATGCGGCGTGCCGGTGCCGCTGCGCGCGAGATGCTGATTGCGGCCGCCGCAAAAGATTGGGGCGTTCCGGCCTCGGAATGTAAAGCAGAGAAGAGCAAAGTTATTCACGCGGCGTCGAATCGCAGCCTGGGCTATGGCGAATTGGCAGACCGTGCCGCGAAGCTGCCGGTACCATCGGATCCGCCGCTGAAATCCGCGAAAGACTACAAGCTGGTCGGGAAAGCGCTGCCGCGCGTCGATACGCCTTCGAAGGTGAACGGCTCGGCTGAATTCGGCATCGATTTCCGCCTGCCCGGAATGAAGTATGCGTTCCTATCGCGTTCGCCGGTGATCGGCGGGAAGGTGGTGGCTTTCGACGACACCGAGTCGAGGAAGGTTCCGGGATTCGTGCAGTCGATGAAAGTCGGAGATTCCGCCGCGGCTGTCGTCGGCGACACGGTTTGGGGCGCGATGGAAGCGCGGCGTCAACTCAAGATCAGTTGGGATGAAGGCGCGAACAAAAATGTAGATTCAGCTGCGCTGAGTGAGACCTTGCGAAAAGCGGCTTCGGGCAAGGCTGTGACGCTTTATGAAGCCGGGAGCGTGGCCAAGATCAACGGACGTCGCATCACGGCGGAATACGCGCTGCCGTTCCTGGCGCACGCGCCAATGGAACCGGGAAACACGACAGCCCAATTTCACGATGGCAAATGTGAGCTCTGGTCTCCGACGCAGGTTCCGCAGGATTGCCGCGATTCCGTAGCTGCGGCCGTGGGTCTGAAGCCCGAAGACGTGAAGGTCAACGTCACGCTGCTGGGTGGTGGATTTGGGCGTCGGCTGGAACACGATTACGCCGTCGAGGCTGCGCTGGTGGCGAAAGCGGCAAATGCGCCGGTGAAAGTGATGTGGACGCGCGAAGACGACATGCGCTTTTCTACGTATCGCCCCAATAGCTTTCATCAGCTGAGCGCCGTGCTCGATGCGCAGGGCTGGCCGATTTCGTTTTCGCATCGCATCGTTTCGCCCTCGATCAGCCGGCAAAAGGGCCAGCCGGGAGATGGCGGCGTTGATCCCGATCTGAAGGACGAAGCAGGATTCGTGTACTCGATTCCGAACGTGCGGATCGAGTATGTCGATCCTGATTCGCCAGTTCCTCTGGGATGGTTGCGTTCTGTATATGCGTCGCCGGTGGCCTTTGCGAGTGAGTCGTTTCTCGATGAGATCGCGATTGCCACGCACCGCGATCCGCTGGAGTTGCGGCTGCACCTGTTGTCGAAGGATCAGGATGTAAAGTACTTCGATACCACCTGGCAGACAGCGCGCATGCGTGGAGTGCTGCAACTGGTCGCTGAGAAGGCGAATTGGAGCAAGCCCGTTGCGGCTGGTGTTCATCGCGGGATCGCGGCGTTTGCCTGCTTCAATACGTACGTCGCCGAAGTCGTCGAAATTACGATGGAAGGCAGCGAGCCCAAGGTGAAGCGCGTGGTGGTGGCCGCCGATGTAGGACAGAGAATCAATCCCAACATTCTGGAGCAGCAGGCGCAGAGTGCAGTGATGTTTGGCTTGTCAGCCGCCCTGCGCGGGAAGATCACCTTCGATAAGGGGAGCGTTGTACAGAGTAATTTTGGCGACTATGAACCGGTGCGCATGTCGGAAGCTCCGATTGTGGAAGCCTGTTTTGTCGACAGCAATGCTGCTCCCAGCGGGATTGGCGAACCACCCGTGCCGCCGCTTGCGCCCGCATTGTGCAACGCAATTTACTCGGCTACGAAGAAGCGCATTCGCGCGCTGCCGATTCTGGGCTAACTGATGAATCTCGGCGAACGCAATTACTGGCTCGATACAGGCGCCATGCCGGCAGGTGCGCCGGGGCCGTTGCCGCAGAGTGTCGACGTAGCGATCATTGGCGCTGGATTTACTGGTCTCTCGGCGGCGCGCACGCTTGCGCAGCAAGGCGCAAAGGTCGCCGTTCTCGAAGCCGAGACCATTGGCTGGGGCGCCAGTTCGCGTAACGGCGGCATGGTTCTGACCGGTATGAAGCTCAGCGTGGAGACACTTGCCGCTCGTTATGGCATGGACGCTACGCGCGCGATGTATGCAGCTTCGCTCGCGTCAATTGATTGCGTCGAACGGATAGTGGCGGAGGAACAGATCGATTGTGACTTCGCTCGCTGCGGTCATCTGGAAGTTGCCTGTAAGCGGTCGCACTTTGACGCTTATGCTCGTTCGGTGGAACTGATTGCCCGCGAATTCAAGCACGAGCTGCGGATCGTGCCGCGCCACGAACTCTCGGCAGAAATGGGATCAACAATTTACTTTGGTGGCATCGTCGACGAAGTCAGTGCCGGTCTAAATCCTGCGCGTTACGTCGCAGGTCTGGCACGTGCGGCACAAAAAGCTGGCGCGTGTGTCTACGAGAATGCGCGTGTCAATCACATCAACCGCGTCACCAGGTCCGGTATGGCCGGATTTCAGCTTACGACCGCGAAAGGGACGATCTTCGCGCAACACGTGCTGGTCGCCACCAGCGGCTACACGTCGGCGGTCACGCCGGCACTGCAGAAGAAGATCATTCCCATTGGGTCGTTCATTATTGCGACGGAACCATTGCGGCAGGAGCTTGCGCGTGAGCTTAGCCCGCGCAATCGGATGATCTACGATTCCAAGCACTATCTTCATTATTACCGGCTCACGCCAGACGATCGCATGCTCTTCGGCGGCCGCGCTGCCTTCTTCCCGGAAACTTCGCAGACCATTCGCAAGAGCGCTGCGATCCTGCATCGCGAAATGCTAGAAGTCTACCCGCAGCTTAAGAACAGCAGAGTCGACTATGTCTGGGGAGGCACGCTCGACTTCACCTTTGACGTGATGCCGCATGCGGGGCAGAGCGACGGCATGTATTTCGTTCTTGGATATGCGGGTCACGGCGTCGCAATGGCGACATATCTCGGTCAGAAGATAGGCGAGGCGATCGCGACCGGTGAAGATCGCAATCCTTACAAGGATGTGCCGTTTCCCGGAGCGCCGCTCGGCATCTACAACGGCAAGCCATGGTTCCTGCCATTTGCAGGGGCGTACTACAAGCTTCTGGACTGGATCAGCTAGCGCTCTTCGCGGCGTCTGACTTCGACTCTTTTCTACGTAGAAAAAGATAAGCAATCGGACCAACCAGCAATGCAACTGGTCCCCAACGCAGGGCAAAGCGGTCGCTGCCGAGCAAGGCTACGCCGCTCATCAGGATTGGAGCAAGTACGGCGTAAGCCAATCCTTTCTTTCCCCAAGGAACCAGGAACGGCCGCGGCATATCGGGACGGGTGCGCCGTAACTTCCACGCCGAGAGCACGGTCAGAATCGACGTTGCAATGCGTAGCCAGACGTAGACGGAGATCAGCTGCGTGAGCGACTTCCAGGCCAGCAGCGCGTAGATCAACGCCGAAAAGATGATCGCGATCCATGGCGTGCCGAAGCGCGGATGACGGCGCGTGAGCACGTCAGACATGTAGCCATCTTCGGCCATGGCAAAAGGCATACGCGTGGAAGTCAGAACCGTGGCGTTCAGGATGGAAACCATCATCACTGCGCCGGCGAGAGTCATGGCAAGTCCAAGCCAATGACCGCCGATCAGCTGTGCGGCGTCGGAGAAATAGCGCGTGTGCCAGTCTTGCCAGTTGCCGAGCGCGCCGAGTGCGAGGAAGGTAGGCAGAACGTAGGTCGCAATCGAGAGCGGGACAACGATCGCGAGCGCCAGCGGATAGTTGCGCTGCGGATTCTCCACTTCTTCGGCGACCGACGAAAGCTGCTCGTAGCCAGCGTAGAGCCACAATCCCAATGCGAGGCCGATGCCGAAGACCTGGAACACAGGTTGATGCGGTGGTATCAGCGGTGAAAACGGATTGTGGTGGAACTTCGGGATGGCTGCGATGCACATCGCAATCACGGGCAGAAAGATGATGATGGTCAAAACGGTGGCCACCCGGCCGACCATCTGAATCCCGCGTACGTTGATGTAGGTGATCAGCGCGATCAGCGAGACGGAGATCAAGTAGTGTTTCCAGCCCGTGATTCCCGGCACAACAAAGCTGAGATAGTCAGTGAACAGGACTGCGTAAGCGCCACCAAGAAGGAAGGACGCGCTCCAATTCCAGAAGCCTGCGAGGAATCCCCAGAAGTCACCGAATGCAGCGCGGCTCCAGCGATAGAAGCCGCCTTCGACGGGCATCGCGGTCGTCAACTCGGCTGCGATCAGCGAAATCGGAATGCACCATAACAGCGGAATGAAGAGGTCGTAGAGCAGTGTGAGTCCTGGACCTGACGTCGTGACCTGATCTTCCAGGCCGAACGGTCCGCCCGTCGTGTACGAATACATGACGAAGACGAAGTAGAACAAGCTGGCCTTCGCCTTGATTGAGGTAGGAGATTTGCTCACGTGCGCCGGATTTTACCCGAGGCGGCTTCGGCGAACTAGCGGATTCATGCAGTAGTTTTCTGCTCGGCGGCTTGCGTCAGCCATCGTTCCATCACGTCGTGGCCCACAACTCCCGCCTGCTGAAAGACGAGATTGCCATCGCGGAAGACGGCGAAGTTCGGGATGCCCTGAACTTTGTAGCGGGCGGCAAGTTCCGGGAATGTTTCCGTGTCGACCTTGATCACGACGGCGCGACCGGCGAGATCAGACGCAACGCGAGCGACTTCAGGAGCCGCCATTCGACATGGTCCGCACCACGCGGCCCAGAAGTCGACGAGCACCGGAACGCGAGCGCTCTTGATGATGTCGTCGAAAGACTCTCGGTCAACGGCGATTGGCTCGGAAGCAGGAGGAAGAGATGCTTTGCAGGCGCCGCAACGTCCAGAGTCATTGAGATGATTGGCAGGAACGCGGTTCTTGGCGCCGCAACTCGGGCAAGCTCGAACGATGGCCATATAAGCTTCCTTGGTGAAGAGATGCGAAACAACCCAGCAATGACGCAGGAAAATTGCCGTTATAGAGAAGCCGAGTTCAGGAACGAATTCTGTCGCGCACAGGCGGGAGCAGCCGGTAACGAACGGTCTGTCGCAAACGGCTCAGGAAAGTTCGAGGTACTCTCTCGGTGACGGTTGCGATGCCCAGCAATTCCGATTCGCGCACTGGCGGATCTTCAACTGGCAGCGCGTCGCCGCGAGTGACCAAGGCTGCAGCGCCGTCTGTGGTGTTTCGAATAACGCGATGAATGAAAATACGGTCGTCGCGGGTGAAGGCCGCGAGATCGCCAATCTTGATTTCGGCAAGCGGCGTGGTGTGAATCTCAACGGTATCGCCGGGCCAGAGCGCCGGCCACATGCTGGTGCCGGTGACGCGAAGCGACGCGCGGCGGTACGAGCGAAGTGCCTGGATGAAGAGCTGGCATTTCCGGCGGTGATCGGCGTCTACGACAGCTTGCGGTTGAAGCGGCATTGCGCCTGAGTGACTTGAATTTTGCCGCAAGCGAGAGCCATGGTTTCAAAAACCTTCTCGTGCCGGAACGAAGGCTTTTCGTACGGACGTTTCGGCGGACTTACCGGCTTCTCGTCAGATTGATTGGAATCACCCATGAAATACCAGACCGCGAAACCAGATTTTGCTTGCGTCAGTATATGCTAGACGGCTTTCGAACTCATGCAATTAGCGAGACTGATTCCGGCTTACAGCTGGATCTGCACTAATTGCGGTTGCGCCGGCAGATTATCGATGTGTGCCAGACCAGCTTTTATTTGCGATTTCTCGCAGTCTGCCGATGACGGCCCGCGCATATCACCTTCCATGTAGGCAAGACCGGGGCAGCGCGTGCATCCCGAGAGATGATCGCATCCGGAACAGGTATGCAGATCTTTCACGCGGATGTTGCGAACGCGGTTCATCTGCTCGGAGTGGTACCAGATCTCATTCAGCGGCTGCTCGCGCACGTTGCCGCACGTGATGGGAAACTGCACGCAAGGGAAGACTTCGCCATAGGGCGATACATAGACGGAAGTGTGTCCGGCGCTGCAGGGAACGCTTTCGAGCAGATCATCGGTGGTCGGGCCTGCAGGCTTGCAGAATTCGTGAACGTCGCCAACGAGAGTTGAATCCTGAAAGATCTGCGCAATTTCAGGACGCGCCAGACGGTGCTGCACGATGGCCATGTCGCCATCTATCTTGGGAGTGATGGTCGGGTCCATGGTGAAGGCCACGCCGAGTTCAGCGGCCAGCGCCTGAACCTCGGGATAATCGTTAATATTCGCTCGCATCAGCGGGCAGGCGATCACCGTAGTCAGTCCCTGGCTGCGTAGGAAGCGAATGGCATTCAGCGAACGATCGAGGGAGCCGCGCACCTTGGTGATGCCATCATGCACCTCAGGCCGATGTGAATAGATGCTGATCTGTACTTCGCCGACGTGGAGTTCGCGAAGGAACTGCGCCTGTTCGGCGCCGATTAGTAATCCGTTGGTCTTGATTTTGACCGAGAACATCAGCGAACGGGCATAGGCGAGGATGTCGAAAAAGTCCTTGCGCAGAAACGGTTCGCCGCCGCTGAGCGTCAGGATCAGGGTGCCTGCGGAAGCCGCCTGAAAGAGGACGCGCTTGATCTCGTCGGTTGACATCTCGCCGTGATCATCGTGATCGAGATAGCAATGCACGCAGCGCTCGTTGCAGCGATAGGTCACGTCGAGATGCAGGCTGAAAGGGATGCCGAGCGAGAGCGCGCGAGAGGTGACTTCATCCATCAAGCTCAAAGTTTGTCCTCCGGCGCGGGCAGTACTGCCTGCGGATTGCGTGGCAACGGCTGTTCGGATACGAGCAAGATTCCGTGTTCCGAGCCTTCATTGACGAAGGTGGCTGCGTCTTCGAGGGCGGCGTCGAAAGGGACTTCGAATTCAGTGCAAACCTTGTCGCGAACAATCTGCTCGAGAGTGGTATCGCCGTCGGCGGAATTCCATATGCAACTGGCCACAGGATTCAATGTGAAGAGACCGGAATCCTCAGGGCTGATCACGACGATTTCGCCGCCCATCATGCGGGCGGCAACCGCCTGGCTTCGTCCTACGTAGAGCGACTTCATGCGACTAGTTTCCATATCTCGGGATCGGGAAGAAATTCCATCTGTTTAATCGGAACGCGGTCGACGAAGCGAATTGCGGCTGCAAGCACCCGCTGAACCCACATTGGTTCTTTCGCGAAGAACAGAATGTTACGCATGACGGCATGCAATGCTTCGAAACGCGCAAGCGGCGTGATTCGATTTTCAGGCGCGTGACGGAGAATGTACATCGCGGACAGTGGAGCCGAGATCGGTTCGCCGGGACGCGCAAGTTCTCCAAAAAAAGGTGTGCCGAAAGCGCGATAGCCGTCGCCTTCAGGCAGCACGAAGGAAATCTCATCACTCAGCAAGTGAACGGAGTCCGATGCCAGTCGGCACATCGTGGTCTTGCCGGAGCCGGATGGTCCGGCGAACAGATAGGCATTCGGTCCGGCGATCGCGCTCGCGGAATGAAACAGGAAGCCTCCGCGCTCGACCAGCAACAGCGAATAGACGATGCGCAGCACGGAATCAATTGCGTAGGGACTTGGCGCCTGATGGATCGTGCCGCGCCCGGTCGTCATTTTCCATTCGGCGTGAAAGTCGCCGCGAACCATGTGGACCGCGGAGTCGGAGATGCGGACGGCAAGATCTTCGTCTGGATCGTGGGCAAGCGGTTGCAGAGTGATCTCGAATTCGGCAACGGGTTGATCCGAGTTCGATTCGAATCCGCGATAACGCTCCCGCAGCAGTTCCAGAAAAGCGTGGTCGTCGACAGAAAGGCAAATCGGAATATTGCCGACGGCGATGGTAAAGCCCAGCCGGCCAGTGGTTCTTAACGATTCGTGCTGCAACTCTGATGAGCTGTGGGTCATTGCGCGGGTTGGTCGAAGGTTACCGAATTGAAAAAGAGCATGCAAAAGGAATATTGGCTGCGAATCCTCCGGGTACCCCCCTCGTCCAGACAACCCGGCGTTCTAAAGGACTTATGGGCATCGGAAAGAGCGTTCGCGTTAGAATCTACGGCTATGAACATCTATTTTTTGCGTCATGCGAGTGCGGGTTCACACAAGGCGAATTTGGCGGCAGATGAGCGGCGTCCGTTGGATCCAGATGGCATCCAGCAATGCGCAGTGATTGGCCGCGCGTTGGCGGAGCTTGAGGTGAAGCTCGACATCGTGATTTCCAGTCCGCTGAAGCGCGCGCAACAGACTGCCGAACTTGTGGCGCGTGAAATTGGCTACGAGGACAGGATTGAGTTTTCGGATGCCCTTCGCCCGGAGGCGAATTACCGCGCGTTTGAGCAGTTGCTGCAAAGCTATGCCAAAAAAGACGAGATCATGGTGGTGGGGCACAATCCCACGCTGAGCGAGTTTCTAAGCTTGCTGATCAGCGGGGGCGCGAGTCATACGGCGGTCGAATTGAAAAAAGGCGCCGTTGCCAAGGTTCCTGTGGATGGGAACTCGTCGTCGTTGCAGTGGTGCTTTACGCCAAAAGCGGCGCGCGCGATTCAGGATGGCGGAAGCACCAAGTCGCGACCAAAGAGTTCGCGGAAGTAAGCCGCTTCTTTGGAGAGACTCCACAGCTCGAGTTCGGCGCCGCCACGTTTGGTCTCGAACGTGAAGAGCACGCTTCCATCCTTCAACTTCGCTTTCACTTTCTTTACGGCGCCGCGCCGGCCCTGATCGAGCGCGCGCGCCATGCGCAGAATCGACACAGCTTGTGGAATCAGATTGCGCTGAGCGAGAGGAACTGCTCGCATCGCGCGATCGCCGGGGGTGGGCCGAGTCTTTCCAAGATAGCGTGCGATGGCCGCAATCACACGGCGCTGTTCGGAGCTGTAGCCGAAAATTTCCGAGTTGGCGATCAGATAATAGGCGTGGCGATGGCGTCCCGTTCGATTCACGAAAGACCCAACATCGCTGAGCAGGGCCGCAGCTGCGATCCATTCGCGATAGTCGGGCGGAAGATGATGCACGCGCTTGAGCTCCTGAAACAGTTGCACCGCGAGCTCCTGAACATGCTCGGCCGCAGGAATCTGAACGTCGTAGCGGGCTGCGGTATCGTGCAACGCAGCAATGCGTTCTGACTCTATGCGACGATGAATGGAAGCACGCCGATCGTATTCCGCCGCCATTTGCGCGAGTAATCCGTCGCGCAGGCCCAGTGGCGAATAGCGAAACCCAGGCAGTCCGAGCCGCTCGATCAATTCGCGATAGACGAATGCTCCTGCGAGGATGATCTCTGCTCGTCGCGGTCCGAGACCTGGGAGACGTTTGCGCTGTTCGAGAGTGAGCTTCGACAATCGATCGGTGATTCGGGCCAGGGCCGCACGCGAAACGGTGACCGCTTGGCCGTGCTCCACGTCCTCACGTCCGGCAGCAATGCCCGCCAGAGCCGCGGCGGTGCCTGAGGTGGCGATTGTCATCTGCACGTCTTGCTTGCGCATGCGTCCCTGCAAGCGATTTACTTCCTCCGCAATGAACTCTTCCAGTCGGGCAAGCTGCTTCTTCTTCGGAGGATCGTCGGGAAGGAACTCCTGCGTAAGCCGCACCGCGCCGAGCGGCAAGCTGATCATAGAACGGATCTGCCCATCGACTGAAACCGTTACTTCACAGCTGCCGCCACCGAGATCAAATAGCATGAGGCGCGACGCCGCGAAATGCGATCGTGAGAGGACGCCGAGGTGGATGAGACGGCCTTCTTCCAGTCCAGAGATGATCTCGACGCGCCATCCGGTCGCCGAGCGTACCCACTCGATGAAACTTGCGCCGTTTTGTGCGTCGCGCAGGGCGCTGGTGGCTACGACCTTCACCTGATCCGCATGAAAGGTCTGCGTAGCTTTGTGAAAGCGGCGCAGGACTTTGACGGTGGCGGCGATCGCCTGGGGATCGAGGATTCCGGTGGAGAAAACAGTGCGGCCCAGTCGCGTGACTTCGCGATCTTCGTGGATAACGTGGAGGCGATGCGCGTCCAGCGTCGCTATTTTGAGACGAACTGAGTTGGCGCCGATATCAACTGCGGCAAAAGTTGGCATCGTTAGCTCGTTAGGCGAAGTCGACCGAATATACTGCCGGGTGTTGCTGACGTGCGTCTTTCAATGTTTCATGGCGAAGGGTCGAGTCGCAAGTCTGCGGTAGGTAACGTACAAAAAGGTTCATTTGCGGAAAGATTTTGACCAGGCTTTCACGATTTGTGCCCTGATTGGGACTTCTTATGCTATGCATTTCCCGGTAAGTAGTTGACCCAGAGTGAGTTTGTGCCAATTGTTAACAGAATGTTAAAAGTGGCCATGAACGCCCAGTTTGATGGCAGTTTCCTTTACTTGGCTAGGGCCAGCGGTTTAACCTTTTAACTTGAAAACCAAGCAGGAGCAAATTCTGTGAATGACCAGCCGCTACGTGAACGCATTTGGATTTCTCCGCAGAAATTTTGGGCAGTCACAAAAAACATGTCGTCGGAAGAAACCGAGAAGTTAATGGATACAGTTACCCAGCTTGCGCAGGAAGATCGAGTCGACCTGCTGAAGAAATTTGAGTTTATTTCTGTCGGTGACCCTTACCATCGTCAAGCCTGCTAAGACAGGCAGCGATCCCTTGGCGGGCCCTTTCTTTCTTTTCTGCTCTATTCACTTGGGGAAAACAAAACGATAGCCCGCGCCTCGGACGGTGCGCAGATACTTGGGCCGATTTGGGTCTTCTTCGATCTTGTCGCGCAACTTGCTGACATAGACGTCCACCGAGCGAGGGCTGACAAAGCGACTGTTTCCCCAGATAGCTTGCAGCAGCCGGTCACGGCTGAAGACAAGGCCGGGCGAGCGGGCCAGGAATTCAAGCAGACGGAATTCCAAGGTCGTTGTTTTTACTTCCTTATCTCCGACGCGTAGAACCATGGCGGAGAGATCCAGTTCAACATCCCCAAAACGAATGACCGAACCAGGTACCCTGCCGGTGGTTCGACGCAAAACCGCTTCCACGCGCGCCAGAACTTCACGCGGGCTGAAGGGCTTGGTGATGTAATCGTCCGCGCCACATTCCAATCCAACGACGCGGTCGTCTTCACTGATGCGCGCCGTGATGAAGATAACGGGAACTGATGCGAGGTGCGTTGTGCCGCGAATACGGCGGCAGGCTTCCAGTCCATTTTCGCCGGGTAACATGATGTCCATCAGAAAAAGCGATGGCGGCTCGGCCGCGGCACGAACCAGAGCTGGCTCGACGCGCTCGAAAACCGAAGCTTCGTAGCCAGAACTGTCCAGGTGAAACTTCAAGAGTTTTGAAATGTCCGATTCATCTTCCACTATGAAAATGGACTGCTTCATGCGCTTCCCTGACCTAACGTGATGACCGTACACTGAAGCTAGCTGGCGAGTGTGAATTCGAGGTTAATGCTGCGTGAAAACGCATTTACAAGCGAGGTTTATCAGGGAGGTGCGGGTCACATTTTTGCAGCAGGCTTCATCATCTTTTAACGCAGCGTATGTATAAACGTAGGTAAATGGAGCCGGTATTTGACACGCTTATCCTCTCGGATCTGCACCTTGGATCGGAGCTGAGCCGTGCAAGCGATGCCGTACGCATGCTGAAACGCATGCGCTTCCGGCGGCTGATTCTGCTGGGCGACATTTTCTCCGACCTGAATTTTCATCGCCTGAAGAAACAACACTGGCGATTCCTCTCCTACATTCGGAAGTTATCCAATCCGAAGCGCGGCGTGGAAGTAGTGTGGGTGGAAGGCAATCACGATCGTGGACTGGCGACGATGATGGCTCACCTGGTGGGCGTGCGCGTGTATCACGAATATTTCTGGGAATCGAACGGGCGGCTGTGTCTGGCGGTCCATGGGCATCAGTTCGATCGATTCGTGAGCAGGAATGCTTTTCTGAGCAAGGCTGCGACGTTATTCCATCTGTACGTTCAGAAGCTTGATTTGAAGAACAAACTGTTCTCAAGAGCGCTGGATAAGCTCAGCACGCGTTGGCTGCGATTGACGGAGAAAGTGGCCGAGGGCGCGCTTCGTCATGCGGCGCTCAAAGGCGCCGAGTTGGTGTTTTGCGGACATACACATCACGCGCTCGAGCTTCAGACTGCGGGCGTCCATTACTTCAATACGGGATGCTGGACGAACGGACGGCCAACCTACATCACCATCCTGAACGGCGAAGTACAGATTCGCGAATACGAGCCCCCAGCTAGCGTTTCGCCCGATGTTGACGCCGATTCTCTACTCGACGAAGACGCCTTTCTCAGGGCGTAGGCCTGGTATAACTCTTCAAATCTGCATGCCGCGCGGGTGAGCTATTCAAGCATCTTTGGCTCGAGTGCTCAGGTAGAATCGTCGGTTAATTCCAAACGCCTTACGGAGAGACAGTGAACGTACTTGTGACCGGCGGAGCCGGTTATATCGGCAGCGTGGTTGCGCACGAACTGGTGAAGGCTGGAAACAAGGTAGTTGTGTATGACAACTTGACCCATGGATATCGCGCCGCAGTTCCGAATGAAGCGGAGTTCGTGGAGGGAGAAGTTGGCGATGGGCGAGCCGTAACGGAGGTTCTGCGCAAACACCAGATCGAGGCCGTGATGCACTTCGCTGCGCTAATCGAAGTGGGCGAATCGATGCGCGTGCCGGAGCGCTACTTCCAGAACAATACCGGCGCCACGTTGACGCTGCTGGAAGCGATGGTCGCCAATGGCGTGAGCAAGTTTGTATTCTCGTCGACTGCCGCGCTGTATGGCGAACCCGAGAGTACGCCAATCCCAGAGTCGGCTGCCTTGCGACCGGCGAATGCGTATGGCGAATCCAAGCTGCTGGTCGAACGAATGCTGGATTGGCTGAACCGCATTCACGGATTTCGATATGCAAGCCTGCGTTATTTCAATGCCGCCGGAGCTGCCGGGGAGTTGGGCGAGGCGCACGAACCGGAGTCCCACCTGATCCCATTGGTGCTGCAGGTCCCGCTAGGGAAGAGACCGTCGGTATCAATTTTTGGATCGGACTATCCCACGCCGGACGGAACCTGTGTGCGCGACTACGTTCATGTGCTCGATCTGGCGCAGGCGCATCTTCTGTCAGTGCAGGCGCTGGGTGAACAGACGAAGCTCATCTTCAACATTGGGAGCGGGCACGGTTTCAGCGTGCGCGAAGTGATCGAAACGGCGCGCAGGATTACGGGGCATGCGATTCCGGCGATTGAATCACCACGGCGCCCGGGGGATCCGGCGGTGCTGGTGGCCAGCTCGGAAAAGATTCGGTCAGAGCTGAAGTGGAAGCCGCAGCAAGCTGGGTTGGAGGACATCATCGGCAGCGCATGGGAGTGGCATCGGAAGCATCCGCGGGGATATAAGGGCTAGTCTTCTCCTCTGGCCCCTTCGCTTGCGCACAAGGACCGGGCCCCCGGCTGATTTGTTCTTAACTCCTTACAGCACAAAAACCTGCGCGCAATCGCGCTTCGACGAATCCAACCTAGCCGAGAGGGATGAATGGCCAAAGGTTCATTGCGAACAACCTGTTGCATCGTCGGTGGTGGGCCCGCGGGAGTGATGCTTGGCTATCTGCTCGCGCGCAAGGGCGTAGAAGTCACGGTTCTGGAGAAGCACAAAGATTTCTTTCGCGACTTTCGCGGCGACACGGTTCATCCCTCCACGCTCGAACTGATGTACGAACTGGGGTTGTTGCAACAATTCCTGCGCGTGCCTCACCAGGAGCTGCAATACGTTGGCGGCGTTGTCGGAGATTTCAAATTCAAAGCGGCCGATTTTCGGTGTGTGCCCACGCATTGCAAGTTTGTCGCGTTGATGCCGCAGTGGGACTTCCTGGACTTCCTCACGGCGCAGGGAAAGAAGTTCAAAACCTTCGAGCTATTGATGGAGCACGAAGCCGCTGATCTGGTTTCGCGAAAACGGTCGTGTGCATGGAGTTTCGGTGCAAACGCCGCAAGGCACTCGAGAGATTCACGCTGACATGGTGGTTGCATGCGACGGGCGGCACTCCGTCATGCGCCAGGCTGCCGAGCTTCCGTTGCGGGAGTTTGGCGTTCCCATCGACGTGTTGTGGTTTCGCATCAGCCGCCGGCCGGGAGATCCCGAGCAGTTGCTGGGGAATGTCAACTATGGCCATGTGCTGATCCTGATCAACCGCGGCGAATATTTCCAGGCTGGATTTTTGATTCGCAAGGGATCGTTCGACGAGCTAAAAGAGGCTGGGCTGGACGCCTTCCGTAACCGCATCACGCGGATCGCGCCGTACTTGAGCGAACATGTGCAGGAGCTGCAGGATTGGGATCAGATCAAGCTGCTCACGGTGCAGTTGAATCGGCTGCGACGATGGTACAGGCCGGGCTTGCTTTGTATTGGCGACGCAGCGCACGCGATGTCACCAGCGGGGGGAGTAGGAATCAACCTGGCGATTCAGGACGCAGTTGCAACTGCGAATCTGCTGTCTGACGCGCTGCTTGAGGGACGAGTCAGCGAAGAGTCGCTTGCGCAGGTACAACGGCGCCGCGAGTTTCCTACCGTAGTGACACAGGCTTTGCAGGCGAACGCTCACAAGCTTCTGAATCTGGTATTTCAAAACCCCGGACCAATAAGAGCACCGTGGCAATTGAAAGCGGTCGTCCGCATACCTGGGTTTACACACCTCATGGCGCGGGCGATCGGAATGGGAGTGCGCCCGGAACACATTCGCGATGCGAGGCCAGCTGCATGCAAAGCCAAACGCCTGGCTAAGATCGCCGTGGGCTTTGGCGTTGCAGCCGGATTCCTGAGCGTGTGGAGCATGAGACGGCAGCGGGCCTAGCGCTCGCGGGCAGCAGAGCGTTTGCTCTTGGTCGCACGTTTTTTGGGTTTATCGTTTTTATCTTTCCGGATTTTCCAGGCAGTCTGCAAAGCTCCGGCGAGCACGTCTTCGTTGGCCTCCGATAAGCGAATGTGCGTCGATCCCATACGTCCCCAACCACCGGCAATCGGGAGGAATATGTTCGGCGCCTCGGCAACGAACTGCGCCTGAACTTCCGGGGTGAGCATCAGGTTTCCGTATCCCTGCTTCTGAGATGCCAGCGTCGCGAAGATTCGTCCGCCGACTCGGAAGTCAGCCGCGCCCATGTGCGAGCGTTCCTCGACGCCTTCGAGGCTTAACGCAATTCGTCGAAAGTCTTGTGCATGCATGGCTGTTCGTTCCTCGGGACGATTTCTACCGAGACTGAGTTGCGGTCGCCGGGCGCAGCACGAGTTGGTCGTTCGGTGAAAATGCGCGTTTGCGCACCAATGTCGTACTCACCAAACAGGTGATGGACGATGCCGAGAAGATCATGGCTATCACCACGAATTGATAGATCGCAGCGTAAATCGGTGGAGAACCGGAGAGCAGCATTCCAGCCATCAGGCCCGGAATCCAGACAATCCCGAGGGACTTGAGATTGTCGAGCGCCGGAATCAGGCTGGCGCGAAACGCATTCTGCACGTACGGATTCACCGTATTGCTGGCGGAGGCGCCAAGAGAGAGCGCAGCTTCGATCTGGCCGACGTTGCCGGTGACTTCAGATCGAAAGCGCTCGAGCGCCAGCGAATTCGAGTTCATCGAATTCGCAATCAGCATGCTGCCCACAGGAATGAGCGAGGTGATCGCCCAATCGATTACGCCTGCCAGCGTCATGAGCGTGATCACAATCCCGGCGCCAGTCACGATTCCATACAGCGAGACTTCATAGGCTCCGGGAATGGCTTTCACGCGGCGTGAAGAGATGAAAGCCGCGGCGACCATCATGATCGAGAGCATGATGACTGCCGTCCACTGCGGGCCTTTGAGCAGCAATACGAGGATGAAGCCCATGGCGGAGATCTGGGTTATTCCGCGCACGAGTGCAATAACAATTTCGGATTCGAGATGAATCTGGCGCCGACGGGCCAGGAATAGGATCACGAGCGCCAGTGCGGCAGCGATGCCGGCCTGGGCGAATCCGAGTGCGATGTGACTGCTGAAGAGGTGCTTAAGCATGCGTGATCTCCCGGGCGGCGACGATTCGATCGAGACGACCGGCGCGCATCAGCATGGCGCGATCGGCAATTCGGGCAGCTTGCGAAGTGTCGTGCGTAACGATAAGGCAGGTGAGTTGATTCGCGTGAACAACATCGACGATCACGGCTTCCACTGTGCGTTTGGCAGCGTCATCCAGCGCGGATGTAGGTTCATCGAGGAGAAGGATCTCGGGAGAATTGGCAAGCGTGCGAGCGACGGAGACGCGCTGCGCTTCCCCACCCGAGAGCTCTGTGACAGGACGCGAAGCAAAGCCAGGCAACCCAACTTGCAGGAGCAGATGTGCGACCACGGAATCGGACAGGGTTTCACCGCGCTGGCTGGGGCCAAAGCGCAAATTATCGGCGACAGTTCCCGGAAACAGAAACGGGGTTTGTAACACGAGGCCGATTCTGCGGCGGAGTTCACGCGGCGCGAGTTGCCGGTAATCCATGCCGTCGAGAAAACAGGTGCCGGAAGTGGGTTCGTCGAGGCGATTTATCAGCCGGAGGAAGGATGACTTGCCTGCACCACTGGGGCCGCAGATGGCCATAATCTCGCCGCGCACAACTGAGACGCTTACGTCGTTCACCAGCGCAGCGGTTCCGACTAACCGAGTGAGATGTTCGGTGCGCAGAATCGCGGGGTCTTTGTGACTATCCTGTGAATCGGACATCCAACCGTTATACCCTTCCTAGTGAAATTGAAGGATGCGAGACACAACCGGGTATGAATTCAGTTTTCCTGAAGCACGAGCCGTGCTGACTATTTCTTCTTCGGCTTCATGGCCGCCCAATCCGCATCGGAAAGAATCTGCCCGGCGTAGCTGAACTCGCCCGCACCCTGAAGCCACTCACCGCCATCCATCACTACGATGTCGCCATTGATGTAGGTGCAACCGTCGCTAACCAGGAAGGCGGCCAGATTGGCGAGTTCGGCCGGAGTACCAAACCGGCGCAGAGGCACACGGCGGAGCGCGAGTTTCTCCAACTCCTGAGAAGGCATCAGTCGCGAGAATGCGCCTTCCGTGGGGATCGGCCCAGGCGCGATTCCATTCAGACGGATACCGCGCGGTCCCCACTCGACGGCGAGACTGGTCGTTAGAGCCATCACTCCGGCCTTCGCGACGGCGGAAGGAACAACGTATGCGGAGCCGGATCCGCTAGCCGCGTAGGTGGTCACAATGTTCAGTACAGTCCCGGGACGATTTGCCGCAAGCCAGCGCCGGCCGCAGCCGAGGGTCATATTCACAGTTCCGTTGAGGACGATACCAATTACGGCTTCGAATGCGCGTGGCGAGAGTTCTTCCGTTTTAGCCAGAAAATTTCCGGCGGCATTGTTCACCAGAATGTCGAGCGGACCGGCGGTCCAGATGGAATCGAGAAGACTCTCGACTGCAGCGGTATCGCGAACATCGCAACTCGACTGATGTATGCGACCGGGGCCGATCGTTTCCAGTTCGGACGCCGTAGCTTCCAGAACGCCGGTGCGGCGGCCGCAGATGTAAACCGTCGCGCCCAGTTGCAGAAAACGCTCGACCATCGCGCGACCGAGCCCAGTGCCTCCTCCAGTAACTAAGGCGCGCTTACCAGCAAGTAAGTCGGGTGTGAACATGTTTATAACTCCGCAGGGGAGGGTAGCAGAACGGCCGGAAAAAGTAAGCTGAGGGAATGGCATTTCCGGAGAGAGTTTCTAATCGGAAACTGGCCTGATATGAACCGTCCGCATGAAATCCCGGGTCTGGAGGCACCCTATCAGCAAGCGATAAAAATCCCGCGCACTCTGGAAGGCGAGGAATCCGTTCTGCCGGAACGCTCATCTAATAAGACCCAAGGTGAACAACTATGCCGGACAATTTAACTCAGATCTTGCGCCGCGAATTGAACCATCTGGATTCACAGTTACAGGAATTATCGAAACGAAAAGAAGCAATAGTAAGTCTGTTAAACAGCTACTCGGAAGCTGGAGAGAAGAGCTCCAAAGTTCTGCACATGCCCGGACCGGCGAAGCAGAATGCACCCACGTCGACGCTGGACATGGCACAACAAGTCCTCGAACGGCATGGAGAGATGAAAGCGGAAGAACTGATGGAGGCGATCCGGCAGGACTTCGGTGTTCGCCCGGCTCATACTCTGCCGCAGATGTTATATATCCGGGCTCGTGCGAAGAAGCGGTTCTATCGAACTGCGGATGGGAAGTTCGGGGTGATTGCCGCGAAGCGCCACGGAAAGAAAGCAGCGTAAAGTCAGTGGTTAGCGGGTAGCTAGTCCTCGCTGCTTCGCACTGGGACTACGAGCCACAGAGTTCAGCCTCGCGCTCTTTCTTCTTAGGAGGCAAGAGCGCGTCCGGCTTTCAATGTGGCCGTGCTCGATCCTGTCGCCTGACTAAACTCCCGCGGCGCGCAGCCGTGCGAGGAGATCCTGTTCAGGCTTTCTACGGAAGATCCAGCGTGCTGCCAGAAGTCCCAGAGCGATGTAGATTGATCGCGTCACCATATCTTTTCCCCGGTCGGTCATAACGTCCTTCCCGCCCTGCGAAATGCCATTACCCGTCGCAAGGGCGTTCCAGAAAACTCTTTCTGCCAATGACTCTATTGTCCGGAAGTACAGGGGTAAAGATGGCCGTAGTAACGCCAGTAGTAATGTTACTGGCGAAGCCGCGAGCAGAAAGAGCCCTGGATTCCTCTAGTTACATCGGAAAACCAGGGCTCAACTTGATGGTGCCGGAACGTGACGAAAGTTTTAGTCGGCGCTGACTCCTATTCGCTTGGGAGCCGCTGCAGACGGCCACTCCAACTCTTGCGCATCGACTACCGCAAGCGCTGCCGCCTGGACCACTTCTTCCACTTCGCATCCTCTGGTCAGCAATTGCACTGGTTTGCTCATGCCCATCAGGATGGGGCCGATGGTCTGCGCGCCGCCGAGCCGGATCAGCAGCTTGTAAGCGATATTGGCGGAGGTGAGATCGGGGAAGATGAGGACATTAGCCCCGCCGCGCAGGCTCGAGAAGGGGTATTCCTTGGTAATCATGTCGGGCATGACGGCGGTATCCGCCATGATTTCGCCGTCCACGATGAGCGTTGGATCGGCACGGCGGATGAGCCGCACGGCCTGACGCACTTTCTCGCAGAGTGGATGCTTGGTGCTTCCGAAGCTGGAGAACGAAAGCATCGCCACGCGAGGCTCAACGTCGAAGCGGCGAGCTTCGGCGGCGGCGCAGAGAGCAATCTCGCAGAGCTCTTCGGCGGTGGGCTCGATGTTCACGCTGGTATCCGCGAGGAAGTACATCTCGTTCTGCGCAGTGATCAGCGTGTACAGACCGGAGACGCGGTGCAATCCTTCGCGCACGCGAATGACCTGCAAGCGCGGGACGAATCGTGTCCGGGAAATGCTGATTGATACCGGAGACGAGCGCATCGGCATCGCCAACGTGGACCATCATCGAAGCGAAATAGTTGTGGTTCTTGATCAGGTCTTTTGCTTCGGAGACGGTTACTCCGTGCCGCTGGCGAAGCCGGAACAGTTCTTCAATATAGAAATCGCGGCGCGAAGCATCGGCGGGAGAGATGATCTGTACTCCATCGAGAGAGATTCCCAATTCCTCGGCTGTTTTCGTGATGGTCTCAACCGACCCGAGCAGGATCGGACGCGCGATCCCCTCTTCGACGATAGCTTGTGAGGCGCGAATGATCTTCTCGTGCTCGCCCTCGGAAAATACGACGCGCTTGGGAGCGGCCTTGGCGCGATGAATGAACCAGCGCGTAACCTCGTGAGCTTTGCCGAGCAGGCGCTCGAGCTGTTCGCGATATTCGTCCAGGTTGATTGGTTCCTGGGCGACGCCGGTATCCATGGCGGCTTTCGCGACAGCGCGGGCTTCGCAAACCAGAACACGCGGGTCAAAGGGCTTGGGAATGAGGTAGTCAGCTCCAAAGCGGAGACGGTCGACACCGTAAGCGCGACAGACTCTGTCCGGAACATCTTCTTTGGCGAGATCCGCCAAGGCATGAGTGGCGGCGAGTTCCATCTCGTGATTGATGGTAGTGGCGCGAACGTCCAGGGCTCCGCGGAAGATGAAGGGGAATCCCAGAACATTGTTGACCTGGTTCGGATAGTCCGAGCGTCCGGTGGCGAGGATCACATCGGGCCGTGCCTGCTTGGCGTCTTCGAAACTGATCTCGGGGTCGGGATTCGCCATGGCAAAAACAATCGGATTCGGCGCCATGGAGCGAACCATATCTTTATTCACTGCGCCCTTTACGGAGCAGCCGACGAAAACGTCGGCGTCGCGCATGGCGTCGGCCAGGGTGCGAGCGTCGGTGTCGCGAGCGAAGTGATCCTTGTAGCGATTCATGCCTTCGCTGCGGCCCTTGTAGAGAACTCCCTTGGTATCGCAGAGAAGCAGGTTGTCGGGATGAACGCCGAGACGAAGATAGTGCTCGGCGCACGCAAGTCCAGAGGCGCCAGCGCCGTTGAAGACGATACGGACCTTGCTGATATCTTTGCCGGCAACTTCGAGGGCATTCAATAGAGCCGCGCCGGAGATGATCGCGGTGCCGTGCTGATCGTCGTGGAAGACCGGAATCTTCATCGTCTTCCGCAGCGTTTCTTCGATGTGGAAGCACTCTGGGGCCTTGATGTCTTCGAGATTGATCCCGCCGAAGGTCGGTTCCAACAACTGACAGACGCGGATGATTTCTTCCGGGTCGAGGGTAGCGAGCTCGAGATCGAACACGTCGATGTCGGCGAATCTCTTAAAGAGGACGCCTTTGCCTTCCATGACAGGCTTGCCGGCGAGCGGTCCGATGTTGCCGAGACCGAGCACGGCGGTTCCGTTGGTCACCACGGCGACCAGGTTGCCGCGTGCCGTGTACTTGAAGGCATCGTGGGGATTACGGGCGATTTCGAGGCAGGGATCAGCAACACCGGGAGTGTAGGCCAGGCTCAAGTCGCGCTGCGTGCGGCACGATTTGGTCGGGGTGACCTGAATTTTTCCCGGCCGTCCATGCCGATGGTATTCCAGAGCTTCCTGTTTGGTGATGGCCATAACAACTCCTCCGCTGTGCCCGGGCACAGGTCGTGGACAACGTACAGCCTGACGTTATTGCGAGGGGCGAACGTTCGTCTGTGATGGGGGACCATGGTAGGGGTGAGCGGAGGCACGTGATGGGGGAGGAGGAAGGGGCTGGGTTAGCGATCGGAAGCTTTCGCCTGAGGATCAGGAGGGAGCGGAATGAAGCGCTCATCCCGAGGCATGATTGACGGCGGTTTCCTCAGTTCGGTGATGATGTTCATCGCCTCGGTAAGGTCGGTGACGACGTCATTGCAATGGGGTTGGAAGTTGGCGCGACGGATGTTCCTGATTGCGAGTTGAAGGGCTTGGAGCAACATGCGGGCGCGAGGATGATCGATGTGGCCGAGAATGACTGCGCGCATGAGGTGCGTAATCGTGACCTGAATGGTTTCGGCGTCCTCGAGCATGGGGAGACGATACCCGGGTTGGCCGGGAAGGACCCAATGACGGTTGTTGAGGAAGTGGTGGTAGCAGAGAGACTGGTCGCGCAAGGCGGGCGATCCGCAACGCTTGCCGTTGGCGCGAATGAATTCGCACTGGATGAATGCCATGAAAAAATCCTTTTTGTAGTCGTAAGTGCTTTGTACTCAGCACAGAGTTACGGTTGATCCAAGTAAGATCCTGATAACAAATGGGTTAGATCCTAAGATCCTGCAAACAAAGCAGTAAGAGGGCAGTCTGGTTCCGAAATGGGACAGGAGTGCCGCCCCAGACGGACAAAAAAGGCGGACAAGAATGTCCGCCCCACACGAGCAACTGCAGATCCCTCACTCGCTGCGCTCGTTCGTGATGACAAAAAGCCCGAAAACACGAAAAGCTGCAGTCATCACTCGCTGCAGCTTCTAATACCATGATATCGGATTCAGAGGTATTGACCGGACACTTTCAGGAGCGAATTTTCTGCGCAGTGTCGAAATGGGAAGAGCGTTTAGGTGTAAGAGGTTAGAGGTGATTTCGGCGAGGGGTGAAGGCGTAGTGTTGAAGTTTTGGGGTATTGACAAGATTCGAAGGTCGAGTGGAGTCCGCCAGGTGTGCATGGTTCACGAAAGCACAACCATTTATGCGATACGACTGGTGCCGCCCCTCCGGGGCTCGTGGAGTTTGTTCCGCCTCACCCAGCGCTTACGCGCTGGGCTAACGAATTTCGCCGCTCTGCGGCTTAATGGATACCCAGCGAGAAATCGCCGCACCACTCGCCGTCTCAGGCTGAGATGCAGAGTGGTAACAGGCATCATGTTAATTGGCTCCTTTTGGTTATTTTGAGTGTAGGATCTCGCCGTGAAACAGAAATTCTTGTTCCCTTTCGCGGGCCGACTGAAGCTCGCCATAGTCGCGGGTACAGCTTCGCTTGTAGTAATTTTCGCGCTCGGCGCTCTCGTTCAAACTCTCATGGTGTCGAGGCGTGGAGATTTAGCTGGTCTGCATTTGTTCTGGCTCGCATTTGTTGCTGGGCCGCTGGCAGGCGCAACTTTGCTCGGGGTTTTGCTTTCGCGGGGAACAACCCTCAGCAGTGTATCTCGATTGCGGACGACCGGGTTCATCGCAGTGACGCCGTTGATTGCACTTTGTACCTTCCTAGTGGCGTATTTGATCTTTCCCACAGGACTCTTTACACCGCACTTCACCCCATTAGCAATGTATTCAATGCTGGCTCTGTGCAACGGCGTAGTTGTTGTTATCGTGCGGTGGTTTACCAACTCTTTCTATGTCCCGAAGCAGGGGATGCCAAGAGGTACAAACTAATCTCGCCGACAAGCTGATGAAGAAAGAGAACCGTAGCGATAGATTCTTCAGGCGTCACCCTCTGCTGATCGCTTTGGTCATGCTGGCACTTGGACTGGGAAATCTCTTCGAGGCCGTATACATGCACACAGGGGACAAATTCCTCGCCGGTATTGATTGGCTGTTTGTGCTGATTGGTTTCACTGCCTTCATTGGACTGCTGTACAAGGGCATGTCTGAAAGGCAGTAGGTGCCTTCCTGTCGGATAGGTTGATATATCCGAATACCACAAGCAATCGAGGACTAAATGGATTGGCGAACGGCGTTCGAGATTCTGGCAGTACTCGCGGTTGGCGCTATCGGCGCTCTTCCGTGGTCGTTAGTCATCAAAGGAGTCCGCGAACTCTGGCTCATTTGGAACGGCAAGTCGCGCAATCGTTCAGTTTCAGAAGATAGATGACGAGAAATCTCTATACCACCAACTATCTAGAGATACGGACCAAGCGTTAGGCCCTACCTCCCGAAGATGGCCATTAACTCCCCCTCACCGAGGATGTGTCCTTTGATTGCCTGGTCCAGCGTGCGGCGATCGGCGCCTGACTTTAAATCCAGTTTCGTATCGAGAGCGTAGAGACGGAAGAAGTAGCGGTGTGGTTTACCCGGCGGGGGGCACGGGCCGTTATAGCCGATCTTGCCGAAATCGTTCTTGCCTTGGAGCGCGCCGTTCGCCAGTTCCGCGGTGCGCGGCTGGTTTTCGGGGAGTTGATGGACCGAGGGCGGAAGATTGTAAAGCAGCCAGTGATTCCAGGTGCCGGCGGGAGCGTCGGGATCGTCGACGATGAGGGCGAGCGATTTCGTGTCAGGGGGAGGCACCGACCATGAGAGTTCGGGAGAAATGTCGGGACCGGTACAGGTGAATTGCTTGGGGATGACGCCACCAGCGGGAAAAGCGTTCGTGGAGAGTTGGATCATCATGACGGCCCTCGGACCTACCCGGTTGGAAGGTTGTTGGTTCTGTGCGGATGCCGCCGGGAGCGTAAGCGCGGCGAAGAGGACGAACATTCCGAGAAGAACTTTCATGCGCACGTTTCCTCAGGGCGAAGGAATGAACAGGTAATGTTACTCCTGGCATCGCAGTGGTGTTCCGAAGTGCGAGTAGCCGGATACTCATGCCCAACGCGCAAAAACGAGCCGTGAAGCGTCGAGCAGCCGAATATGGTCACATCGAGATGTGAGATAAATCACAGCATAGGAGGAGCGTGTGCATGGACACTAGGTACGTGATACGGATCACAACCTGGTCACCCGAGGGCGTCAACCTGGCTGTCCAGCGGGGGAATCTGCCGCTTAAGAAATTAATCGGCCCTGCTTAGGGCGGCCCGCTGTGAGGCAATGGCGAACGCGGTTTTTCGGGCTTGTGTCACAGGGGGTTGTGCAGTGTTGTCACCATACGGACTCGATATCATAGAAAGCTGTTTTACCTGCAAGCTGCGCGCCGACCGGCTGTTTTGCGATCTTCCTACCAGTGCTTTGCAGTCATTCGAATCCATTAAATACGCCACCGCCTATCCCAAGGGCGCGGTTCTTTTCGTGGAAGGGCAATCGCCGCGAGGCATTTACGTTCTCTGCAAGGGAAGAGTGAAGCTCTCGATCTGCTCCACCGATGGAAAGACACTTATCCTGAAGGTCGCCGAGCCCGGAGAGGTTCTGGGACTGAGCGCCAGTGTTTCCGGCAAGGCTTACGAGCTGACGGCCGAAACGTTGGATCCATGCCAGGTGAACTTTGTGAAGCGCGAAGACTTTCTGCGTTTCCTGAAGGAACACGGCGAGGCGTGCCTGCGAGTGGCGGAGCAGTTGAGCGAGAAATATAACTCCGCGTGCCACGAGATCCGCTCGTTAGGGCTTTCGCATTCAGCGGCGGAAAAGCTGGCAAAGCTGCTGCTGGACTGGAGCACAAAGAACGGCGAGGCCGCCAAGATTGAACCGCGGCTCAAACTGGCACTCACGCACGAAGAGATCGCGCAGATGATTGGAACGTCACGCGAGACGGTGACGCGGTTGTTTGCCGACTTGAAGAAACGGCAAATCGTGCAGGCGAAGGGATCGACTCTGCTGATCCGAAATAAGGCGGCGTTGAAGCAGATCGCCAGCGCGAGCTGAACACGGCATTTGTGTTGCTCTCCATGCGGCGTGGACGACTGGGTCACCCAAAGTTGTGACTACAGTCACTGTTTAATTAACCCCACGTGGGCTAACTAGCATGTGCATGGAGAGCATTGCACATCACAGCTGCTTCCGTTGCGAAATGCGGCCGGACAGAACATTTTGCGATCTGCCTCCGGACGCGCTGCATGCATTCGACCAGATCAAAGAACTGAGTCAGCTGCCGCGAGGAGATACGCTGTTCGCGGAAGGCCATCCCTCGCGCGGCGTCTTCGTTCTATGCCAGGGACGAGCGAAACTCTCCGTATGTTCCGAATCCGGTAAAAGGTTGATGTTACGCGTCGCCGGACCAGGGGAAGTCCTGGGATTGAGCGCGACGATGTCCGGCAAACCGTACGAAGTCACCGCTGAGTTGCTGGATAATACACAGGTAGCTTTCGTGCGCCGCAAAGACCTTCTGAAATTCCTCAAGGAAAACCAGGATGCCTGCATGCAGATTGTGCATCTGCTCAGCCAGGACTTGCACACCGCATTCGATCGCGTGCGGACGGTGGGACTGATGCGAAGCCGGCGATCGCGGCTGGTTCCATATCGGGCACGCGCGTAAGAATCCCTCCATATCTTCATCTTCTATTAAATAGAGATAGCAGCACGCTGCTCTGCTGTGGCATCCCATTTTGCGAACAGCTTCGAGAACCTGTGTTCTCGAAGATTAATTGAGGTACGCTTATTCCGTTTCGGTAAGCGTTCCGGTGTGAAACCCGTTCACACCCGTCTTGTGATCTTCCGCACAAGCAGTCCGTACGAACCTGGGGAAAACTGAGAGTCGCCAAATTCATTTGGCCTGGTTGCATTGTTCATCAGGAGCTGAGAATGCAAGCTTCACATGTGAAGTGCATGCCGCCGCTGCGGTTCCTATCCATTCTTTGTGTGTTGTGCTTTCTGGCAGCGATCGATGTTTCCGCCGAGCAACAGGCGCAAGGTCCCGCAACTGCGACGCCGGCCAACGCCGGCGCACAGTATGTCGGAGCGGAAACGTGCAAGACCTGCCACGAAGAGATGTTCAATAAGCTGCAGCTCACTCCGCACAGCAATCTGCTGAAAGAGGGCAAGAAAGTGGGAGCAGTGGAATGGCATGGATGCGAATCCTGCCACGGCCCTGGCTCGGCCCATGTGGAGGGAGGCGGCGATGTTACGAAAATTATCAGTTTCAAGAATCTTAGCGTGCAGGATGCCAGCGCTCGTTGCCTGACGTGCCATTCATTGGGGACTGAGCACGCAAATTTTACGCGCTCATCGCACGCGACCAATGGAATTGGCTGCCTGAATTGTCATTCTCCGCATCACGCGAAAACGGATCGATCGCTGTTGATCCAGGAAACTCCGCTGCTCTGCTATCAATGCCACACTGAGCAGCGCGCCGAATTCAGCCGGCCGTACCGGCATCGCGTCAACGAGAAGCTCATCACCTGCAACGACTGTCATAACCCTCACGGGACGATGCTACCTAACCAGTTGCGAACCAGTTGGGCCCAGGATCAGGTCTGCTTCAAGTGCCACAACGACACGAAAGGTCCGTTCGTATATGAGCACTTGCCGGTAAAGACCGAGGGCTGCACCAGTTGTCACATGCCGCATGGGTCGACGAACCCGCGGCTGCTGCGCGTGAGCCAGATCAATCTGTTGTGCCTGCAGTGCCACACGCTCTCGATGAGCAATGTGCCATCGCAGCCACCGATCGGTCCAGCACATAACCAGGCGCAAAAATATCAAGCGTGCACCACGTGCCACGTGTACGTGCACGGCTCAAACACCAGCGAAGTTTTCTTCACGCACTAGGAAGAAGGCGGAGAAATCTGTCGCGCAATGGCATACGGGGCTTGGGAGAGAGTTATGAAAGGTATCTTCGCTTCGTTCTTCGGTTCGTTCGTGCTGATCGCAGTAGCGTTGTGCAGTATCAGCTTCGCGCAGACGGGGAGTGCTCCTGCACCCAGCGGTCAAACTGGAGCGGCGTCCTCTTCAGCAGGTACGCAGGCGGCGGCGAGCTCCACTTCCGACGGTCGTGAGTTCGGCAATTACCGGGTGGAGCAAAGCGTGGAGTTCGGATATCGCTTCGCTGATATCACCGGCAACCAAGATGTGTACAACACTTTTATCAATCAACATGCTGGACCGAGGCTGCTGGAGCAAAGCTTGTCCACACATGCGATCAATGGGAGTGGCGCACTCTTCGACGATCTGAGCGTGAACAGCTTTGGATGGGGAGGCGATCCGGAGAATGTGGCACGCGCGCGTGTCTCCAAGAACCTGTGGTACGACTTCAACTTCCTGTTCCGGCGCGATCAGAATTTCTTCGAATACAACCTGTTTGCGAACCCGCTGAATCCGGCTACCTCGAATCCCAATTTGCCGGTGCTTTTTTCGCCGCACGAGTATCAGACTCGGCGGCGGATGTATAACTTCGATCTAACGCTGTTGCCGCAATCGAAATTTTCTATTCGTTTGGGATATTTCCGTAACCGCCAGGAGGGACCGGGTAACTTTTCAACTGTGCATGAGGGAACCGAGCCACTGCTGGATCAAGCATGGAATCTCACGTCCAACGACTATCACATTGGCTTCGATATAAAAGTTCTGCCTAAAACGCTGATCAGCTACGACCAGTATCTTGAATACGACAAGAACGATACCGATCTGAGCCTGGGTGCGAACAATGTGTTCCTGTTGCCTAACGGGCAACCGGTGAGTTTGGGGCTGCCATTTAACACGGCTGCGAATACACCGTGTGCGCGCCCTCTGCTGGCCAGTGGAGCTGCGAATCCTTCGTGCAATGGGTTTTTTAGCTACACGAATAACCAGCAACTACGGACGACCACCCCGACCGAGCAGCTCACCTTGCAGTCGAACTACTTGCGGAGGGTCAACCTGGTTGCTAATGGGAGCTATAGTTCTGCTGATCTGACGTCGCCCAACTTCGAGTTCTTTGACGGATTGACGACGCGCACCGGACAACGCCAGTTTACGACCAGTGGGCCTTCGTCGGTGCGACGCGTGGCTGCCACAGCCGGTCTTGGAGCGACGGTGGAGATCACGCGCAGTGTCCATCTGAACGACACGTTCCGCCTGGACAATTGGAGGATCCCCGGCTCGCTGGATTCGACAACAGCTTCGACGGTTGGTATCCCGGTAGGAACGCCGCCCGCGGTGACATTGCTGAGTCCACTCGGCGCGACCACCACCACCAGCGGTCTCGAAGCGACGTTTCTCAGCCAGAATTCCTATTACAACAAGTTTGAGGTTGAGTACTCACCCGATAAGACTTTCGGCGTCCGCGTGGGATATCTGTTTCGGCATCGCCACATTTTCGACGCGGATCCGGAATCGCTCGTCGCAGGAGGACCGGGATTCGCGCCTTTTCAGGGCGACACGATCGACATCAATCAACATGGGCCTACATTCGGAGCGTGGATGAGGCCGATTGATGCACTGCGTATCAACGTAGAGATAGAAGCGACAACTGCGGACAACTTCCTTACACGAATCAGTCCGAGGCAGCAGCAGAATTACCGCGCGCGAGCTACCTATAAGGCAAAGAAGTGGGCCACGATTTCCGGAACCATGAATATATGGGAGGCCCGTAACGACCAGATCGATGTGGAAGCCAAGCAACACTATCGAAACATGGGCGCTTCGACAATGCTCTTCCCAAGTGAACGGTTCAGCCTGGAGCTGAATTACAACTACACCGACGCATTGCAGAACGCATTCATCTGCTACAACGGGAGCTTCATTGCCAGTGGAACGACTGTCGGCGGCTGCCCGACTTTTAATGCGGCAACCAACAACAATCCTAACCAGATCTATTCCACCTATATCAACAACACGAACTATGGTTCGTTTTTGCTGGTCTTCAGCCCGGCGAAGCGGTTCACAGCCAGAGCCGGTTATGGTGTTACCAGCACGGATGGAAGCACGACGATTTTGAATCCATTACAGCCTTTCGGTCCGCTTCAATTCCGTTACCAGCAACCGCTGGGATCGCTCAGTTACGACTTTGGGAAGGGAATCACTGCGCTTGTGGATTGGAATTACGACCAATACCGGGAGGACTCGTTCGTTGGACCGACCTTGCCTCGGTATTTCCACGATAATCGAACCGTACTGGCTGTGAAATACGCCTTCTAGAATCTTTGACGTTACCAAGGTAAGTCGGGCGGTTTAACGGCGTGATCTGTCGGCCCAGCCTATGTGATCGCGGTTACAAGGTGCCCGTACAACCACTACCAACGTGACGGCAGTCACGTCGTGAGTTGCCCTCTCTCACATCCCCGTGAGGCATGAATCTGCGATCAATAGTAAGGCCCAGAATGGGCCAGAGCACGGGATGGAAGGCACGATCCCGCTGCCTCGAGTGGTTTCACTCGTTAGAAACGGGATTCGTACATCATGCGCACCCTTAAGCTGATTTGTTTGTTGTTGCTGTTAGCGGGATCAAGTTGGGCGGCAAATAAAAAGGAACCAACGCCCGAAGAAAAGGCGGCGGAATGTCTGGCCTGCCACAGCGACGCGACTCTGGTTAAAGAGGAAAACGGCAAGCAGATCAGTCTGCACGTGGATGAGCAGCATTTCAAAGCGTCCATCCACGGCAGCATGTTTACGTGCACGGACTGCCACAAGGACGTGAAAGGATTCCCGCACGATCCTGCGCCCGCAAAAGTTGATTGTGCGACGTGCCATGAGCAGGAAGTGAAAGCGTATAACACGAGTCTGCACGCAATTGCCCGCCAGAACGGCAATTTGAGCGCTGCGACCTGCCTGGATTGCCACGGCAACATTCACGAGGTGCTGCCATCGTCGGATCCGAATTCTCGGGTGAGCCACCTCAACATTCCGAAGACTTGCGGTTCCTGCCACGGACAGAAGTTCGTGATGCAATCAAGCGGCTTGAGCGCAGCCCCCTTTACTTCGTACCAGGAAAGTGTGCACGGGAAAGCTGTAGCCGCGGGTTCGGAAAAAGCCGCGGTCTGTACCGATTGCCATGGGACGCATGACATTCTTCCTCCCGGCGATCCGAAGTCGACCATCTTTAAGTTCAACGTGCCAACAACGTGCGCCAAGTGCCACGACAATGTGAAACAGGAGTTCATGGGCAGTATCCATGGACAGGCGATCGCGAAAGGAAACTGGCAGGCTCCGGTGTGCACCGATTGCCACGGGATCCACGGGATCAAATCGCATCTTGATCCGAACTCTTCCGTGTCGGCCCAGGCGCTTGCCGCAACCACGTGTGCGCGCTGTCACGAGGGTGTGAGACTCACGCAGGACTTCGGAATTGAGGCGCATCGCGCGAGTACGTATCTTTCGAGCTATCACGGGCTCGCATCGCAAATGGGATCGAAGGTAGTGGCGAACTGCGCGAGCTGCCACGGCACACACAACATCCTGCCATCGTCGGATCCGAAATCAACGATCAATCAGGCGAACCTGATCACGACCTGCGGGAAGTGTCATCCGGGAGCTTCGGAGAAATTTGTGCTTGGGAAAATCCACGTCGATGCACCATTGTCAGGAGATAAAGGAAGCGTTGCGATTCGCTGGGTGCGCCGTTTCTACCTGTTAATGATCTTCAGCGTGATTGGAGGGATGCTGCTGCACAATTTCCTGATCTGGCGAAAAAAGGCGCTCGAGCATTTGAAGTCGGCGCAGCGAATCGTCGTCCGCATGGACGGTAGCCAGAGAATGCAGCACCTGCTGCTGCTCGCATCTTTTATCACGCTCGTTTTCACGGGATTCGCATTGAGGTATCCAGAGTCGTGGCTGGGCTTCCTGTTCCTGAATGAGAAGGTGCGCAGCGTGATTCACCGATCCGCAGGGACTCTGCTGATTCTGGTATCGATCTATCACCTCGTCTACCTGGCAACCATGCGATCTGGCCGCCGGTTCCTTATCGACATGCTGCCGGAACCGAAGGACGCGTGGGACGTTATCAATAATCTGCGTTACTACCTCGGATTAGGCGGAACGAAGCCGCAATTCAAGCGCTTTAATTACGCAGAAAAGGCTGAGTACTGGGCTCTGGTGTGGGGAACGATTGTAATGGCAGTGACTGGCCTGATGCTCTGGTTCAAAGTCTTGGCTGGCGATGTATTCCCGCGGTGGTGGCTGGATGTGGCTACCACGGTTCACTTCTACGAAGCGATTCTGGCTACGCTGGCCATCGTGGTCTGGCACTTCTACCAGATCGTCTTCGATCCCGAGGTGTATCCGATGAACTGGGCCTGGTGGGACGGAAAGATGTCGATTGAGCACTACGTAACGGAGCACGGGCTCGATAGCAAGACAATCGACAGCTCGATTGAAGGATCTGCCGACAAAAAAGAAGAGTAGTCGGTTTCGAGAGCACGTTCATTGGGATCACGAGGGATGCTGCTTCGTGGTCCTATGTTGTCACTGAAACTGCTGAAAATTGGCGAAGCGCAATCTTCCTTGAGACATCTGCTTTTCATACTGGTTCATCGGACGAGTAGTAGTTAATTCAGACCAGTTCGAGTTGGAAGATGTTCCGGTCTTTGTTGGTGTTCTCCGTTGTGCTGCTGCTCGGTAGCCTGTCGTCAGCCCAAGATCAAAGTGATTTCAACAGTCGTACGCTGCGAGGAACGGTCGTTAACACCGATTCCAGTCCGGTGGCAGACGCCATGGTAGAGCTCCGCAACATGCAGTCTGGTACCGCGGTTGCGAGGGTATACACAAATGGCGCGGGTGAGTTTCAGTTTCCCACGGTCATTCCCGGGCAGTACATCATTTCGGTGGTAGATGGAACGAGATCGGCGCAACAGCAGATCTCTTTTAGCGGCTTTGAGCCGGATGTGAAAGTCTCGATGGCGGGGCAAACCGCTACTCCGGAGGGAAAAGGAGCGACCGTCTCTGTAGTAAATCTCGGAGTCTCAGAAAAAGCGAAACGTGCGCTGGAATCGGCAAGGAAAGCGCTTTCAAAAAACAAGTTGGAAGAAGCTGCGTCTGAATTGCAACGCGCGCTGGCCATCTCACCGCAATATCCGGAGGCGCTCGCCTTGCGTGCAGTTGTGTACCTGGCAGAGGGCGACACGAAATCAGCACTAGAAGACGCGCACCGTTCGGTGGATATCGATCCGAGCAGCTCAGTGGGATATACGATCATGGGAGCTTCCTACAATGCCGCAGGACAATTCCTTCAGGCGGTAAATTCACTCCAGCAGGCGCTCAGAATCGATCCCAACTTCTGGCAGAGCCATTATGAAATGGCAAAGAGCTTGTATAGCCAGGGAAAATCGACGTCCGCGTTGCAGGAAGTGGAAGCCGCAGGGAGGAACGCTCCGAAAGAATTCGCGCAAATACATCTGGTACGCGGAGCAATCCTGATGCAACTGCACCGGACTGGGGAAGCCGCGGAAGAGTTGCAACAGTTTTTGAAGCAGGATCCGAACAACCCTGAGGCTGCGAACGTGGAACGCACTCTGGCGACAATTTCGCAGCCCGAGACGAATCTTTCGCGCGGACCATCGCGTTAGCTCCTCCTTACCGCGCCGCTCCGGCTACCAGCGGAACTTGATGTAACGGCTCCTCGAGGGCGGCCATCATCTTCTCGAACGCGCTGAAGGTAAGGGACTGAGGCCCATCGGAAAGCGCTCGCTCCGGGCACGGATGCACTTCCACCATAAGACCGTCGGCGCCGAGCGCGACTGCCGCGCGCGCCATTGGCGGAATCAGACTGGGCCGCCCGGTACCGTGCGATGGATCGGCGATGACGGGCAAGTGCGAGAGCTCTTTCGCGAGAGCGATGGCTGCGAGATCGAGCGTATTGCGGGTCTCAGTTTCAAATGTGCGAATGCCGCGCTCGCAAAGGACTACTTGTGAGTTCCCGCCAGCAAGTAGATACTCCGCTGCCAGTAACCACTCTTTTACGGTGGCGGACGGACCGCGCTTCAGCATGATGGGTTTGCGTATGGTAGCGAGGGCGCGAAGCAGTGCGAAGTTCTGCATGTTGCGCGCGCCGATCTGCAGCATGTCCGCGTGCTCGCAAATAATGTCGACGTCTTCGGTGCTCATGACTTCTGTTACGACGGGTAGTCCAGTTTCTTTGCGGGCACGATCGAGGAGGCGAAGCGCTTCGGTGCCAAGTCCCTGGAAATCATAGGGCGACGTGCGGGGCTTATATGCGCCACCGCGGAGCATTCTGGCGCCCGCCGCTTTTACCGCGCGCGCGGTCGAAAGGATCTGCTCTTCGGACTCGACCGAGCATGGTCCGGCAATGACCACAATTTCCGGGCCTCCGATGTGGACGCCGCTGACATTCACGACTGTTCGAGAAGGATGGACCTGGCGGCTGACGAGTTTGAATGGTTGAGCAATCGGTACAACGTTCTCGACTCCGGCGGCAGCCTGGAGTGCCTCGATTTCGTTGCGCCGGCCGCTGCCGACCGCGGCGACGATGGCGCGCTGGGTTCCGCGCGTAATATGAGCCTGATATCCGGCCTCCCGGATGCGGTCAGCAACGTGTTGGATTTGTTCTTCCGTGGCTCCCTCGGACATGTTGACAATCATTTGCTTCTCTCCTGGTGATTGGTATTCGCGCAAAAAACGAAAGCCGCGACCTGTGGGCCGCGGCTTTGGATTGCGTCTTGAGCTTGGTATCAGAGCTTAGAACTGTACCGAGCACGCGCTTCACCAGAGCCGCTGTCCGTAAACCACCAGAAGCGGTAGGCAAAGTAAGTAAATCGATAAGCGTGCGACGGAATCATGACTGGCCGCAACTTTAGCGGCTTACACCGTAGTTTGTCAACCTCCAGCAGGCGCGCCAGTACGTCACATGACATTGGTGATCTACGTCACGGACCCATCGGTCAGAGGATTTTAGGGTAGAGAAGACAGAGCCGGTCAACGAAGAGGAGTCGACACGGGGCCGCTGTCAGATCAATACGGAGAAGCATTATGGCATACGTAATCACCAGCGCCTGTATCAAGGATTCGCTTTGTGTGGACGCCTGTCCCACCGATTGCATTCACCCGAAGCAGGACGAACCCGCATTCGCGGAAGCGACGCAGATGTACGTCGATCCGGAGAACTGCATTGACTGCGGCGCTTGCGTAGCGGTTTGCACGTCCAGTTCGATCCTCCCGGTGGATGAACTTCCGGAAGAGTTGAAGGAATTCGTGGCAAAGAACGCTGCTTATTATTCCAACTAGTGGTGGCCTTCGGCCGGCACGAAGATAATTGAGCGCTGGATAGGCGCACCGTTCGGTGCGCCCGCCGCTCTTTGAATTTCCAATCTTTAAAACTCCAATCTCTAAATTCCCAATCTTCAAATTGTCAGCAATTAGAAATTCTTCATCCGCTTCGGCAATCCTTTTGCATTTTGTTCGTTGGCATAGATCGCGGCGTCTTTGTGCTGCAGTCCGATAGCTTCGGCTATCAATTCAGTGCTGTTGTGTCGATGCGGGACGCAGAGGATTGCAATGGGCGAATGGGACGAGATCATCAAGGAATTTCTGGTAGAGAGCAGCGAAAACCTGGACCAGTTGGATCAGGACTTCATTGAGTTAGAAAAGAATCCGTCTTCGAAGGAATTGTTGAGCCGGATCTTTCGCGCCATTCACACCGTGAAAGGAACGAGCGGCGTACTCGGATTTCCGAAGCTCGAGTCAGTGGCGCACGTTGGTGAGAACCTGCTCAGCCTGTTGCGCGACGGGGAGATGAAGCTGGATCCCGAGCTGATATCGGGTTTGCTGGCGATGGTCGACGCCATTCGCGAGATGCTCAGGCAAATCGAGGCGTCGGCTAGCGACGGCGATAAGGATTACTCGGCTCTGATCGAACAGCTTTCCGCGTTGAAGACGAAGCGCGTGGAGGCTGCCGTACAGGAACAAGGATCGCCAAAAATTGGGCAGATTCTGGTGGATAGCGGCGCAGTTCAAAAAGAGCAGTTGGCGCAGGCAGTGGCACTGCAGGCGGATGGGGATCCGCGGCGTCTGGGCGAGATCCTGATCGATTCAGGTGCGGCGAAGCCGCGCGAGGTTCTGGACGCGCTACAGGTGCAAAGCGATTCTTCACCGGGGTTGTCATCGAGCAATCTTCGCGTTGACGTAAACCTGCTGGACAAACTGATGAACCTGGTCGGGGAACTGGTGCTGGCGCGCAATCAGGTGCTGCAGTTCACGGCCGGACAGCAGGACGCGACTTTCCTTAGTACAGCGCAGCGGCTGAACCTGATCACGACGGAGTTGCAGGAAGGCGTGATGAAGACGCGGATGCAACCGATCGGCAATCTGTGGAACCGGTTGCCGCGCGTAGTCCGGGATTTGGCGGTTGGACTAGGGAAGAAGGTTCGCGTCGAGATGGATGGCAGCGAGACCGAACTGGATAAGACGATTCTGGAGGCGATCAAGGATCCGCTCACTCACATCGTGCGCAACTCCGTGGATCACGGGATCGAGATGCCGGGAGAGCGTGTGCAGGCGGGCAAGAGCGAAGAAGGAACACTGCGATTGCACGCGTATCACGAAGGTGGGCAAGTCAACATCGAGATCAGCGATGATGGCTCAGGAATTAGTCTTTCGCGCTTGAAACAAAAAGCACTGGAAAAAGGCCTGATTACAGGCGAAGCGGCTGCGCGCATGCCGGAGCGGGAATTGCTGAACCTGATATTTCTTCCGGGATTCTCAACTGCGCAGACCGTAACCAACGTCTCCGGGCGCGGCGTGGGAATGGACGTGGTAAAGACCAACATCGAAAAGATTGGCGGGGTTGTCGATCTGCACAGCGATGCGGGCCAGGGCACCACGATCAAGATAAAAATTCCTTTAACTCTGGCCATCATTCCCGCATTAATCGCCAGCAGTGGAGGCGAGCGATTTGCGATTCCACAGGTGAGCCTGCTGGAACTAGTGAGGCTGGAAGGCGACGAAAGCCGCCGAGCGATCGAGAAGTTTCATGGCGCACCCGTGTACCGGCTACGGGGAAACCTGCTTCCTCTGGTGTACCTGAATCGCGAATTGAAACTTCGCGACAGCGACGCGCACAGTGGGATCAATATTGTCGTTTTGCAGGCGGATGGACGGCAATTTGGGCTGGTAGTGGATGAGATCAACGACACCGAAGAGATCGTCGTGAAGCCGCTCGGCAAGCATCTGAAGGGAATTTCCTGTTTTGCCGGAGCAACGATTATGGGAGACGGGCGTGTTGCTCTCATCCTCGATGTGATGGGAATCGCTCAGATTGCCAGCGTCATCACTGAGATCCACGAAGGCTCTGCGGTTGAAATGGCTTCACACCAGGACGACACGGTGCTAGGGCGCGATGCATGGTTGGTGTTTACGGTCGCGGGCAGCCGACGGATGGCAATACCGCTGTCGATGGTTTCGCGGTTAGAGGAATTTCCGGTCACATCGCTGGAGCATTCCGGCAACGAGTTGGTCGTGCAGTACCGCGGAATGATTATGCCGCTGATCGACATTGCGAGAAGAATGAATCTGGGCGAGTCGGAAAAGCAGGCGGAGACCCTGCAAGTCATCGTCTATTCACATGCTGGCCGCAGCGTTGGGCTGATCGTGGACCAGATTGTCGATATCGTCGATCAGGCAGTCAAGGTCGAGCAGCAGGAATCGGCCAGCGAACTGGCAGGCTCAGCGGTGATTCAGGATAAGGTAACCGACCTGCTGAATCTTGGTGAGCTCGTAAAAGGCACGGCAGTAGAGGAGATGAAGTGATGGCAGCGAATCGTCAATTCTGTTCGTTCTACCTGGATGGGTTGTTCTTTGGCGTCGAGGTAGAGAAGGTTCAGGAGGTCATCCGCCACCAGGAGCAGACGCCGGTGCCGCTGGCGCCTCGAGTTATCGGAGGTCTGATCAATCTGCGCGGTCAGATAGTGACGGCTATCGATTTGCGACGGCGTCTCGAATTGAGCGACCGCGGTGAGGATGAGAAGTCGATGAATGTGGTAGTGCGGACAGATGATGGCGTCGTCAGCCTGCTGGTGGATGAGATTGGAGACGTTGTGGAAGTGGAAGCACAGGGATTTGAGCCGCCTCCGGATACACTGCGGGCGAGCGTGCGGGGGATGATTCGCGGCGCATTCAAGTTGAAGGACCGGTTGCTGCTGTTGCTCGATACAGAGTGTGTGATGAAGGCGGCGTGATTGCTCGAACCGAGATGTAAGTAGATGTTGGACGGAAGCCCAACGAATACACCTGATCACCCTACTAGAAACTCCCGTTATCCCACGGGGGCCGCGGTTTAAGCTGTGCAGCGTCGCTATGCCCGATGGGGCGTGGTCCGGGATCCAAGGGATGCATTCTCTATCGCCTTCAAGCAGGGTCCACCAACTTCTCTTTGACCTCCGAAATCGTGATTCTCAAATGGTAGTTCTGTAACGACAGACATTTCATAAGAATCTTCTGATCCTGTTTGGCTATGTCTGTGCACACTCGCAAGCGAAGGCGTACTGCACCGCGTTGTTGCTGCGCGACATTCCCGCCAAGAACGCGTAGGACGCTCAGAAGGATGTCCAGGGGAGCGAGAGCGAAATGTTAAACAACATGAAACTAGGTACGAAACTGATCGGGGCGTTCCTGATCGTGGCGGCGTTGTGCGCGTTCGTGGGTGTGTTCGGCGCAATGAAGCTACGAAGCACGAATTCGGCGTATTCAGCCGCCATGAAGGACAACATCGACAACCTCAATAGTGTTGCCGACTTGCGTTCGACATTCCTGGAAAGACGACTATCAGTTTACCGTTTGGTAACGATGGATACTCCGGAGACGCGTGAGGGTCTTCTACGCGACGTAGAAACTTCACGGCTGCACTTCAAGGAGTCCCTCGACCGTTACGAGAAGGCGATCGACACAGATGAAGCTCGTTTCGTCGAAAGCGATCGCCAATTATTTGGTGAGGTCAGCTCCATCGATCGCGATTACAACCAAGTCGTGGAGAGCGTCATTGCGGCGGTCCGACAGAACCGCCACGAACAAGCCATCGCCGCGTTAGTCGGTGCAGCGAGCAAAGGCACATCGATGCAGGAAGCTCTGGATCGGCTGAGTACGTTGAATATCAAGATGGGACAGCAGCTGTCGTCGGACTTAACTGCATCGGCTGGTTCTGCAGTCGTTACTGACGTCGTAGTTGTCCTCGTTACAGTGCTTATATCGCTAGCCATGGGCATCGGGCTGAGTCTGCTGATCACACGACCTATGCAGCAGATGACAATCACGGCAGAACGCATTGCCGAGGGCGATGTGAGCCAAACTATTGACCATAGCTCCCGGGACGAACTCGGCCAATTAGCCGATGCGTTTCGAAACATCGTGACAATGGTGAAGGGTCGCGCGACGGCCGCCGAGAAGATCGCTGCAGGGGACTTGAATGTGTCGGTCTCTGCGGCGTCGGACCGGGATGTTCTTGGTAAAGCGCTCGCTCAAGTGCTGGCGAATCTAAAGCGCCTTATGGACGAGATGGGTAAAATGGCGCGCGAGCATGACTTGGGTGATATAGACGTAATGATTCCGGCGAGCGAGTTCCAGGGCGCGTATTCAAAAGTTGCGGATGGAATCAATGCGATGGTGGCCGGACACATCACAGTGAAGAAGAAAGCCATGGCCTGTATCGCCGAGTTCGGTAAGGGAAACTTTGAAGCGCCGTTGGAGAAGTTTCCAGGCAAGAAGGCTTTTATCAATGACACGATTGAGCAGCTGCGATCGAATCTGAGGACTTTAATTGCCGAGATGAACCGCATGTCCGCCGAGCACGATCGCGGCGATATCGATGTAAGCATTCCGGCTGAGAAGTTCGAGGGCGATTATCGAAAGATGGCACAGGGAATCAATGGCATGGTGGCGGGCCACATCACGGTGAAGAAGAAAGCCATGGCGTGTATCGCCGAGTTCGGGAAGGGCAACTTTGAAGCGCCGTTGGAGAAATTTCCTGGTAAGAAGGCTTTTATCAATGACACGATTGAGCAGCTACGATCCAATCTGAGGACTTTGATTGCCGAGATGAATCGCATGTCTGCCGAGCATGATCGCGGCGATATCGATGTCAGCATTCCGGCTGAGAAGTTCGAGGGCGATTATCGAAAGATGGCACAGGGCATCAACGGTATGGTGGCGGGCCACATCACCGTGAAGAAGAAAGCCATGGCCTGCATCGCCGAATTTGCGCAGGGAAACTTCGAAGCTCCGCTCGAGAAATTCCCGGGCAAGAAGGCCTTCATTAACGACAACATCGAACGCCTGCGAACAAACCTAAAAGCGCTGATCACCGATGCTGACATCCTAGTGAAGGCAGCGCTCGTTGGATCTCTCTCGACGCGTGCGGATGCCAACCAAGCACAACGGCGATTATCGGAAGATTGTGGAAGGCGTCAACCACACTCTCGACGCTGTCATCGGACCGCTAAATGATTTTGCGCACGTACTCGATGCTCTTGCCAGCGGCGATCTGACGGTCACGGCGGAGAAGCAATATGCCGGCGACTTCGAAGAGTTCAAGAAATCCGTCAATACGCTTGGTATCCAGGTGCGCAATGCGATGCAGCAGATCGGCCGCAACACGGCCGCTTTGGTCGCCTCGGCTGAGCAACTGAATCAGCTCAGCCAGCAGATGACGGCCAACGCCGACGAAACGGCAACGCAAGCCAACGTGGTATCTGCGGCCAGCGAACAGGTCAGCAAGAATGTTCAGACCGTAGCGACTGGCGCCGACGAGATGGGAGCAAGCATCAAGGAGATCGCGAAGAATACCAGCGAAGCGACACGGATCGCTACCGCTGCTGTATCCACTGCCGAGTCAACCAACGCGACCATACAGAAGCTTGGACAGAGCAGCGCGGAGATCGGGCAGGTAATCAAGGTGATCACCACGATTGCGCAGCAGACGAATCTTCTCGCTCTGAATGCGACTATCGAAGCGGCTCGCGCGGGCGAGGCGGGAAAGGGGTTTGCGGTAGTAGCCAACGAAGTGAAAGAGCTGGCGAAGGAGACTGCGAAAGCCACGGAAGATATCAGCGGCAAGATCGAGGCAATCCAGAGCGATACGAAAGCCGCGGTCGAAGCTATTGGTGAGATCGGGACGGTGATCAACCAGATCAACGATATCCAGAACACGATTGCCAGTGCGGTGGAAGAGCAGAGCGCGACCACCAACGAAATCAGCCGCAATCTGGCGGAAGCAGCAAAGGGCGGAATGGATATCACGCGCAACATCACTGGAGTTGCGGAGGCTGCTCACAGTACTACGGCCGGTGCCAGCGAAACCCAGAAGTCGGCCAAGGGACTGGAGAGTATGGCCGCCGAGCTACAGGAGCTGGTATCGCAATTCAAGTACGAAGGGGAAGGACGGAATCGCCCGGCAGCACGCGCCGCTGTCTCCACGACTCGAAAGACCAATGGCCGGCACGTTGAAAGTTCTTCGGCATTGGAAGAAGTGGCAGTCCACTGATAATTCAAGGCCAGGCAGCCTGTCGAAGGTTAGCCTGGCCTCTCCTAAAGTTCCCAGCGAACCAGCCGAAATTAGAAAAAGAGAGAGCTCCTCTCAGTTTGGGAAAAAGATGCGTGTGCTCGTGGTAGATGATTCGTCGGCGATGCGTTCGGTTCTGCGAATGATTTTCAGGAAAGCCGGTTTCGAAGTTACGGAAGCGAACAACGGCTACGAAGCATTGAAGCGGCTGGCTGAAATCGCTGCTCCGGTGGACCTGGCGGTTGTCGACTGGAACATGCCGGTGATGAACGGATACGAGTTGGTTTCAGCAATCCGCTCCGAAGGTCGTTATAACGCGATGCGGATCATGATGGTGACGACGGAATCCGAGATTGGTCATATCCAGTCGGCACTGGCAAAAGGCGCGGACGAGTACGTGATGAAACCATTCACGCCCGAGGTGATCCTGGAAAAACTTCAGCTGCTGGGATTTGAGTGCTAAGTCATGCGGCGAATACGGGTTCTGATCGTCGATGATTCCGTGGTGATCCGGCGGGTATTGCGCGAGGTGCTGGCGTCGGAGGCGGAGATCGAAATCGCCGGCATCGCGGCCAATGGCCAGATTGCGTTGGCTATGATTGAGCAAGTTAACCCTGATCTGATCACGCTCGACATCGAGATGCCGGTGATGGACGGGCTGGCAACCTTGTCGGAACTGAGAGACCGCTTTGCGGTGATTCCAGTGATCATGTTCAGTACTCTGACGCAGCGTGGAGCACTGGCAACTCTGGATGCACTTGCGCTGGGAGCTCGCGACTACGTCACGAAGCCGGAAGGGAATAGTATTTCGAGCAGCATTGAGAAAATCCGCGCGCGATCTTATTCCCAAGGTGAAAGCTCTTTGCAGTTACCGGCTCGGAGCGGAAGAAAGAGCGAAGCAAATCCCAAAGTGTGCGCAGCCGATATCGCACTCGCCACGCATAGCGGTTAAGAGTCCGGTGGAGATAGTAGCAATTGGAACGTCCACAGGCGGACCCAACGCCTTGGCGCAAGTGATCCCATCGATTCCGGCAAATTTCCCGGTCCCAATTGTAGTAGTCCAACACATGCCTCCGACATTCACGCGCTTCCTCGCACAGCGATTGGCGGCCTCAGCGCAGGTACCGGTGGAAGAGTGCGGCGGGACTGAGTTTCTGGAGCCGGGCAGCGTCTGGATAGCGCCTGGCGATTACCACATGGTGGTGCGGCGGCAGGGAACCAGGATGAGGTTGGCGATTCACCAGGATTCCGCGGAGAATTCGTGTCGCCCGTCTGTCGATGTGCTCTTCCGTTCAGTTGCCGATGTATATGGCGCAGGCACGCTGGCGATCGTGATGACGGGTATGGGACAGGATGGGTTGCGGGGCGCGGAGAGGATCCGCGATGCAGGTGGGCAAATCCTGGCGCAGGACGAAGAGAGTTCAGTGGTCTGGGGGATGCCGGGCTTCGTCGCGCAAGCTGGACTCGCAGATGCAGTGCTGCCACTGGATCAGATTGGCCGTGAGATGGTGCGGAGAGTTACTCAATCACAGAGACGGTTACAAGCGTAAAAGATTTCAGGAGTGTTATGGGTCTCTCCAGCGTCGACTTCAACTATCTGCGAAGCCTGGTGCGCACGCACACATCGATTGTGATCGACGACGGAAAGGAATACCTGGCGGAGGCCAGGCTCAGTGCGTTGCTTCGCAAGGAAGGTTTCGGCTCGGTACCGGAGCTTCTGCAGAATCTGCGCGTCAAGAGCTTCAGCCCGCTTCACCGGCGCGTGCTGGACGCGATGACAAATAACGAAACTTGGTTCTTCCGCGACCTGGCACCGTTTGAAGCGTTACGACAAAAAGTCATTCCAGAGATGATCGTAACCCGCAGGCTGAGCCGGCGCCTGAACATTTGGAGTGCAGCATGCTCCAGCGGCCAGGAAGCCTACAGCACACTCATTCTTCTTCACGATCACTTCCCGGAAACAGCGAACTGGGATGTGCGCGTGCTTGGGACGGATTATTCGCAGGCAATGATTGAACGGGTGAAGGCCGGACGTTACAGCCAGTTCGAAGTCAATCGCGGATTGCCGATTGCGGGGTTGGCAAAACATTTTGTGCAACACGGACTGGAATGGGAGATCTCTCCGCGATTCCGAAACCTGGTGGATTGCCGGCTGCTGAACCTGGCTGAACCTTGGCCTGAGTTCGCTGAACCCGACATTGTGATGTTACGGAATGTGCTGATTTATTTTGACGTCGCTACGAAAGCCGACATTCTTGCGAGGGTGCACCGGAGAATGCGTCCGGACGGATATTTGTTCCTGGGCGGAGCAGAGACAACGATGGGCCTGAGCGACGCGTTTGAGCGAATACCATTCGAAAAAACCGCATATTACCGGCCTAAGGGAGCAAGCCATGGCTGTCAGTGAAGAAGAGATCCAACAAGTAACGTCGCAGATATGGGAGAGCATGCTTGACCTTCATCCCGCCGCTGCGAATGGCAACGGTTCGAGCGCTCCTGAAGGAAGGATTGGAGCCTCGGTGCAGATCACAGGTGGATGGGAAGGAGCGGTACGTCTGGATTCGTCTTTGACGCTGGCGCGTATGGCGGCGGCGCGATTTGTCGGCACTGAGCCTGAGCAAGTCTCGATCGATCAGGTACGCGACGCAATGGGCGAGTTGGCGAACATGAGTGCTGGGATGATCAAGAATCTACTGCCCGGACCTTCGTATCTTTCGCTTCCGTCGGTTGCAGACGGAGCCGAGTACAACTTCACGATCTGCAAGAGTAATGTGGAATCCGAAGTGAAATTCGAATGCGAAGGAGAGCAGTTCGCGGTGTCGCTGCTGCGCCGTAAGTATGGGTCTTCCTAACGCCCGGAGTTCATTAAGTGCAAACCAGCTTTTCGCTGAGCGGGTGCTCCCGTATGTACGAGGCCAGAGTATGAAGCGACGCACGCATGGCGCTTCCGTGCTCTGACAAGAGCAAAACCGGGAGATAGGGCTCAATATGGCAGATCTGGTTGCGCAGGCTGAGGGACTCGGTATGTCCCTCGTTGTATGAGAGCACAACCCCATCGATAGACTCACGAGCGAGGACACCCAAGGCGTGCTCGCTGGAATCGGAAGGAATGACGTTGCAACCGTCTTGTTCCAGAATTTGTTTTACGTTCGTAAGTGAGCGCCCGCTATCGACATACAAAATTGTAGGCAAGATCCTGCCACCTCAAAGTGAATTTCTTTTTCCCCACGTATAGAAACGTAAGATGACTCATTTTGTGGGATCTCGCTGTGACGCAAATCACCGTATGGCGGATTACTTTTGTGCGCGGAGGAGTCAGAGATCGGTCTCCTCGCCGCGATTGAGAATGGAACTTGGGGAGTTCCTCCCGGGAAAGTGATATTCTGGAGTTACACATCTCCATGTCAGCAATCGCGGATTGGCAAATGGTGGGCATGTGAGACCAACTCTTGGATAAGCCCTCGCCGGAGAAAATATGGGTTCGCCGTACGGGCTTCAACTTGTCGAAAACTGCATCATCTGCAAGCTGCGTTCAGATAATTTCTTTTGCGCATTGCCGCCTGCTGCTCTCGAAGCATTCGAAAAAATCAAGTTTCCCACGGCGTATCCTCGCGGAGCCATCCTGTTTGTAGAAGGACAACCGCCTCGCGGTATTTACATGCTCTGCAAAGGCCGTGTGAAGCTCTCGGTCAACTCGGCGGAAGGAAAGACGCTGATCTTGAAGATTGCCGAACCGGGCGAAGTGCTCGGACTGCACGCCTGTGTCTCCGGCTTGAACTATGAATTGACGGCCGAGACGATTCAGCCTTGCCAGGTAAATTTCGTGCGGCGCGAGGATTTTCTCAAGTTCCTCCACGATCATGGCAGCGCTTGCCTACAGGCAGCACAGCATCTTAGCGACAACTGCCACAGCGCGTACGACCTGATTCGTTCGCTCGGACTATCGCATTCCGCGGGAGAGAAACTAGCTCGTTTCCTTCTCGAACTGAGCGCCGAAGGAGAGCAGACCTCGGAAGGCGTTCGCGCGAAAATGGGGCTGACGCATGAAGAGATCGCGCAGATCATCGGAACTTCGCGCGAGACTGTGACGCGATTGTTGGCGGAGTTCAAGCGCAAGAAGTTTGCGACGTTGAAAGGATCCACGCTGCTGATCCACAACAAGCCGGAGCTGGAAAAGCTCGTCGGATGTTAGCGGCTCTCTACTAACCGCATAGTGCGAGACAGTTGCAGCCGTCCCTCATGCAGCTTCGATCCCTACCACACCAATACCGCAGAACTGCACAATCACGGTACGGCCGTCTTCCGCATCGATCTCTACGCCCTCCTCTGCTCCTTCCGAGGTTGTGCGCAAACGTATCTGGCGAGGCGAACAGACAAAATGAGTGCTCGATATCTTTGAGCCCTGGTCGAAGATGATTGCGATTCGCTCGGTATTGGGCTCCGCTTCCTGAATCAATGCTTCCAGCGGCTTGTTTTCGATCTCAATGACGATGCCGTGCTCAGGGTGACGGGACCTGACAGACATCAGCTTACCCGCGTGCTCCAGGCTGAAGTTTTCGAGAAAAGGCGACCATTGATGATGAGGTATTTCGTGCTTGTTCATCGGGCCAAACTCCTGCTTATGATCTTCTGGGCCCTCGATTCAATCACAGTTTGCTACCAAAGGTGGCTGTTGGAAGGAATTTATTGTTGCAAAGTGCCGGAGCGGGAGATTAGAGGCGAAACAAAGGGAAACCGGCGATCAGCAGGTTAGCTGACCGCCGGCGTCCTCCGCTAGCCCGGGTCCGGAGCGGACCGGGCTCTCCGCAAAATCAGGCGTTGGCAACCACGCCTGCATTGGCCAGCCACTTGGGCTGCTTGGTCAAAGCAGTGCGGGGCAGGATGTCCAAATAGAGAACGGCGTATCGGAACGCCAGAACCGCGCAGGTGGTCAGCATAAGTGTGACCGCCAACTCGGGCCATTTGGGCGAATACCCGGCGTGCGTTGCACGCTCCAATCCAGTGATGGATACATTGATACGGTTGGTGATGAAGCCCATCACCACGATCACGCTGGTCCAATAGAGGGCCACTGGGCGATTGCGCACGTAGTTGAGGTTCAGCAGGATTACCGGCAAGAAGACGAACAGCAGCATCTCCAGCCAGAAATAACCTGTTTCTGGGCGCCAGCGGAACAGATAGGGCAAGCCGCCTTCGCGCGCCATATCCACTCCGCGGAAGACTGCAAACATCATCAGCAGTGGAGTGAGAACGCCACTGAGGTCGCGCAGAATTTCGGGCTCAATGCGGACATCAAGCGAGCGAATGGACAGATATAGGGCCATCACGATCATGGCAATGCCGGCCGGGATTGCGGACATGTAGAAGAGCGTGGTGAGATGTGTGCTGTACCAGAGCGGATATTCCTTGCCTTTGGTGATGATGAACAATCCGCCGAGGAACGACTGGTGTAACGACGAGAGCAGAACTCCCGCGAGAACGAATGCGATCACGATGCGATGATGCCAGCCGAGGTAGGATTCACGCACTCGCTTCCAAGGCAGCTTTTCGACGACCGCCGGCGAGAACTCAATCATCAGCACCGTGGTGTACATGATGATGCACCAGCACACCTCGAACAGAACCGAGTGGCGGTTCCAGTAAACGAGGGGATGCCAAAAGCGCCAGGGCAGGCCCAATTCATACGCATAGCCAACACACACCGACCCGTAGCCGAGCAGGGCAATCATGATGGCGGTACGGCAGATGGGGCGATAGCGCTCCATACCGAGCAGATAAACAGCTGCTGCCGTGGCGAATCCGCCGGCAGAGAGCCCGATTCCGCACAATGTTGCCAGTCCGACCCAGATGCCCCAGGGCTGCGCGTCCGACATATTGGTCGCTGCATGCCAGCCGACAGCGAAGCGAAGATAGGTAGCGTAGATGCCGGCAGCGAAGATCAGCGCCAGGATGATGCGCCACATGGTGACGAACGATTTCTTTTCTTCCGGCATACTCAGTTCCTTTCCTCGCTGTTGCGGGCGGCTTTCTCAGCGGCCTCGGCCAACGCCACTTCACGGCGGCGCTGCGTGATCCAGTAAAGGCCGGCGAGCAGGCTGCCGCCAACCAGTACCACGGTGGGGACTTCGCCCAGCGCGGATGCCGTCAGCGTGGGTAGCGGTGGCTCTTCGGATTGGACCACCGTGAATCCGAGCTTCTCGAAAGGCACGTCGGAAATGAAGAACACAGACGTGCCACCAAATTCACGCTCGCCGTAGATATGCTGAACGTAGTTCGGATCACTGTCGAGACGCCGTCGTGCTTCGCGCAGGAGCTGATCGCGATCGCCGAAGAAAGTTGCTCCCGTAGGACACGCTTCCGCGCAGGCGGTCTGCTGTCCCTGCGCCACGCGCTCCCAGCACATATCGCATTTCTTCACGTAGGGCGCGAGCTTGCTCCATTCATATTTCGGAACGCTGTTGGGGCAAGCGATCATGCAATATCGGCAGCCAATACATTTATCCTTGTCGTACACGACAGGACCGTACGACGTCTTCTTCAAAGCGCCTACCAGACACGCTGAAGCGCATGCCGGCTCCTCGCAGTGCATGCACAGGCGCCGCACGTTCTTGCCTTCGTGTTCCTGAACTGTCGTAAGGGCGGTTTCCGACAACTGCAGTTCAGGATCTCCGGGCAAATTGTGTTGCGCCTTGCACGCCACTTCGCAGGAGTGGCATCCGATGCACTTCGTGATGTCGATGAGCAGCGCCTTTTTCTTATCTGCCATACCAGAGCCTCCGGGGTATCAAACTGCTGCTCAGTTATTCAGGAAGAATTCGCGGAGCATGGAACGCTGTGCTGTCGGTTCCAACTTTGCGATCAGACCATCTACCGGCAATCCACCGTCAGCGGCGGCTGCTCCCAAAGGAGCGGCATAGCTCTGCAGGCGGCGAACCGAGTTCTGCATCCACGTGGAAATCATGGAGCCCTGGAGAAGATTCTTGAGATTGACTTCCATCTCCGGCGCCTTGATCACGCAAATCCAGCCGTTGTTGTACGGGTCTTTTGTGACGACGCTGGGATCGCGCAGCGCGTCGTGATTCACGGACACGACGACGCCTTCGACGGGCGACATGAGGTCCGCGGTAACGCCATCTCGCGTAATCGTGCAGACCTTCTGGCCTTGACGCACCCAGCGGTTCAGGCCGGCGACTTCAACTTTGTCGATCTTGCCGAAGACGTTTCCGGCGAAACTGTCGATTCCCATGCGCGCATTTTGGCGGCCTTCATCGGAGACCCAGGTGTGACCGGGATGAAAGCAGAAACCTTTGGGGACTTCGAATCCCGACTCGCGAACCATCATCGGCTTCGACGCGGGCACTGCGGCCTGAACGCGCTCGGCGTCTTCGAGCGGCACCTGGCCGTGACGCATAAAGTAGCTGATGCTGATGATGACTAGAAACGTAAGCAGTACGAAGAGAATAGACATTGACTGCCTCCTTGCTGATGGCTCTTCAAAACACATCTTTAGTTGTGCACGCGGAGGGCAAAAGGAGTCTTATAGTGAGACGTTGAAACTAAAGGCTTTAGACAGGGCAGTTGTAGCCAAATCACAGTCGGCCGCTGCATTTTGCAGGGGTCAAAAGCGTTTTGCAGGAGTGCGAAAACGAGTTCACGGCAAAAACGAGCTCACCGCAGAGGACGGGGAGGACGCAGAGGGAAGAGGGTTAAAATCGGTTAACCATACGCCTAATGCCGTCCTTCAGGTGAACTACATTAAAGTTAATCAGCAGGCCCAATTTCTTGCCGCTGAGCTTCAAATAGGAAAGGAGCTGTGCTTCGTGGATCGGAAGCACAGATTCGACCGCCTTCAGTTCCACTACGACGGAATCTTCGACCAGAAAGTCCAGTCTGTAACCCGCGTCAAGCCTGACGCTTCTGTAAACGATCGGCAGAACTAGTTGAGTCCTTACCTGAAGACCACGGTCGGTCAATTCGAAAGCTAAACAAGCCTCGTAAGTGCTTTCCAGCAGCCCTGGTCCAAGTGCTGTGTGAACCTTCATGGCGGAATCCACAATGGCACCGCTGACTCTATTCAATTCCACTCTGCGTCCTCCGCGTCCTGTGTGGGTGAACTGCTCTGCTAGTCGCCTTGGTCGCCCTTCTTAAGGCGCCGCATGAGCGATGTGGAGTGGATGCCAAGGATGCGCGCGGTTTGCGCCTTGTTGTTGCCGGTAGCAGTCAGGACTTCATGGATGTAGCGGTCTTCCAACTCGCGCAAGCTCACGAATTGATCGCCTGTCGGAGAGACGTCCATATGTGATGGCGCTTCCGACTCGGCAGTCTCGGGGATGTAGTCACGGAGCTCCTCCGGCAGATAGCCGGCGTCGATGTCGCCTTCGCGCGAAAGAATCATGGTGCGCTCGATCACGTTCTTCAATTCGCGAATGTTGCCCGGCCACGGATAGTTGACCATCAGCTCTGCGGCGGCCGGAGTGAATCCGCTGAAATTCTTTTTCAGTTCCAGGTTATAGCGCTGGAGCAGATCAAGCGCGAGCGGCATGATGTCTTCTTTGCGATCACGCAACGCGGGAATGAAGAGAGGGACGACGTTGAGGCGATAGTAAAGATCTTCGCGAAATTTTCCCTGCGTGATTTCCTCTTTCAGGTTCGCGTTGGTTGCGGTGATGATGCGAACGTCCACCTTGATCGGCTTTGTGCCTCCCAGTCGCATGAACGAGCCTTCTTCGAGCACACGTAACAATTTCGCCTGCACGTTGGCGGACATGTTGCCGATCTCATCGAGAAACAGAGTGCCATTATGTGCGCGCTCAATCAGACCTTCTTTTCGGCGGCGCGCATCGGTGAATGCACCGGGTTCGAAGCCGAACATTTCGCTTTCAAGCAGGGCATCGGGAAGAGCCGCACAGTTCAGTTCGACCAGTGGCATGGAAGCGCGCGGGCTGTTGTAGTGGATGCCTCTCGCCAGAACGCCCTTTCCGGTTCCACTCTCGCCCTGGATCAGGATCGTGGTGCGATCCGAGTCAGCCGCCTTTCGCGCCATTTCGAGCATTTCCGCGACCTTCTCGTTCTGCGTCACAACACGGCCGAAATCGTAGCGGCCCTTGGCACTCTCCACCGAATCGCGCACGCGGATGCGCAGGTCCAGCATCTCGCTCGCGCGGCGGATGGTATTGGTCATGTCGGAGAGGTGGAACGGCTTGGTGAGATAGTCGTAGGCGCCAAGCTTCATCGACTCGACAGCGCGATCGACAACTTTGTAGGCGCTCATCATCACCACGATAGTAGTCGGCGACTGTTTCTTGATCTGGCGCAGTACTTCAATTCCATCAATGCCCGGCAGGACCACGTCGACAAGGGCGAGATCGGGCTTCTCTTCTGCGAGCACACGCAAGCCGTCTTCGCCATTCATGGCGACGAACACGTCGAAGCCTTCTTCGCGCAAGGCGCGGCTAATGGTCCTCAGCGTGAGGGATTCGTCGTCGATAACCAGGATCGAGTAGGCCATAGGTCTTACACGACTACTTCGTCTCCGTCCTCGCGCAGAATCACGCTCTCACGCGCGATGGGAAGTGTGAAGCGCACGGTAGTTCCTTCGCCGGGCACGCTGCGAATCGAAATCTCTCCTCCGTGGCTGCGCACGTAAGACTGGCTGATGCTCAGCCCGAGTCCGGTGCCTTTGCCGTGTTTGGTGGTGAAGAACGGTTCGAAGACGTGAGGCAAAATGTCGCCGGGCACTCCGCAGCCCGTGTCGCTGACGCGAATTTCCACCAAGTCGTTCTTGTCGCTGTTGCTCGCGGAAATCGTGATGGTTCCGCCATCCGAAGCCGCTTGGGCTGCATTCAGCAGAAGGTTCATCAGGATCTGCGAGAGTTGGTTGGCGTCGGCATTGAAATTCGGAAGATCGGCCGGGATGCGTTTCTCCAGCTTGATGTTGCGGAACATCGGTTGATGGCAGAGAAACGTGAAGGTCTCGCCAACCATCCGTTCGAGGTTGATCTGCGTCAACATCAGCGGGCCGGGGCGCGTGTAGTTCAATAGACCGCGGATTGTCTGCGAGATTCGCTTGGTGCCTTCGATGCACTGCTGGATTTCAATCCGCTCTTCGTCGGATCGGGGATCCTTCAGTTCAAGTTCGAGGTGCGACAGTATTCCCAGTAGCGGATTGTTAATCTCGTGCGCTGCGCCTAACGAGAGCTGAGCCAGGGTTGCGTACTTCTCGTACTCCGAAAGCTGCGCCTGAAACTGCATCTTTTCGCGTTCCAGTTCGCGCTCTTCCATGAGCTTGTGGACCAACTCCTGTTGAGCGGCGTCGCGCTCGCCTTCGCTGATGTGAGCCATCTCGAGAGCTCTTGCGAGTTCATCGGTGGTTCTTTTCAGAAAACCTACGGCATACGAAGCAGCCAAAGCCGCCATCGCTAATCCGAGAAGCGCGTAGGGAATCCCCCATGTGAGGATCAGACGGAGCGCAGGTGATTCCAGGTTTGCGACGGTGCAAAAGAGTAGAAAGGGAACAAGAAAAATCACGCCTGCACTTGCCGTGGTGATTAACCATACGCGGAAGTAGTAGTGGTCGCCGCGAAGGTTCTGTGAGTGCTTTGTGGGTGCAGTCATTTCTTTCAACGGGGCCTCGATAACTCAGCCAGGACGCGATTGGCGCAGTCCCGGCAAAACGCGTTTTCCTTCAGATCAATCCATTCCACTGAATGCGACGACGCCATGGCGCAGTTGTAATCATCGCAATGCGAGAGGTGCAGCGTATGTCCGAGCTCGTGCACTGCTTCTTTCAGCATGCGGCCGTAGAGGAGGTCGACATCTTTCGGCAGCCCGTAAAACTCTTGTCGCAGCCGGCGCGTGGAGATCACCGCCGCCGGCCCGCCCATCTGCGCCTCGCCGAAGACGAAGGTCAGAATCGGGATGTACAAGTCGGCGCTGGTGACACCAAGCAAACGCCAGCAATTCGGACCGACAAATTTCTGTATCTCCGCCAGAATCTCGCTGGAGTGGTACTGTCCGCGCTCGGGATGAAAGGCGAACTCTGGATCGACAGCGTTGGGCATTACCTCGCATGGCATCGCAAAGTGGTCCGCCAACTGGACGGCCATCGCTTCCAAGGTGCGGCCCTCGACGTCCCCAATCGCAAGCACTTGCAAACGCCTCATTTGCTTTCGGTAGCTGCGGTGCGGCTCCAACCGTACTTCTTCAATTTGTTGTGCAGGGTTACACGGTCAATATCGAGCATCTCGGCTGCGCGCGTCTGGTTCCAGGCGCACTCTTCCAGGATGCGGAGGATGTGCCCTTTCTCGATCTCTTCCAGTGTTCGACCTTCGAGAGCGGCAGCAGTAGCCGCGGGAGCCGTTCCGTTGCGCGACTTCAAGATGAAGTCGGTCTCGCGTAGTTCCGGTTCCTGCGCCACGACCATGGCGCGCTCGACTGCATTCTCCAATTCACGAATATTGCCCGGCCACTGGTACTGTTGCAACTGATACATGGCAGAAGGCGCTACCCGCGTAATGCGCTTGTTCATTTGCAGCGAGAATTTATTGACGAAGTGATCCACCAGCAGTGGAATGTCATCGCGGCGCTCGCGCAGCGGAGGTAGTTCGATACGGAAAACGTTGAGTCGATAGAAAAGATCTGGGACGGAAGTGGCCGTCTTCGATCAGCGTCTCCAGATCTTTGTTCGTCGCAGCGACACAACGGAAGTCAACATGGATCTGCTGATTGCCGCCGACGCGCACGATCTCGCGCTCCTGTAGAACGCGGAGCAGATCCGTCTGGGTCTTCAGGCTGATGTCGCCGATCTCGTCGAGGAATACGGTTCCGCCTTCCGCGATTTCGAACTTGCCCTTCTTGCGGTACTGCGCGCCCGTGAAATGCGCCTTTCTCGTGGCCGAAGAGCTCGCTCTCGAGAAGAGTTTCCGTCAGTGCGCCGCAATGGATCGTCACCAGCGGATGGAATCGGCGCTGGCTGGCCGCAGTGAATCGCGCGTGCAACCAGCTCTTTTCCGGTACCGCTCTCGCCATTGATGAGCACAGTTGCGTCTGTCGGACCGACAGTCTCGATGGCATCGAAGATCTTCTTCATCGCCGCGCTCTGGCCGACAAGATCCGGATGCGTGACTTCGGCGACAGTTTCCTTCAGCCGCTGATTCTCGTCCTCCATGTGGCGATGAGAGATGGCCTTCTTCACCGTGTGGGCGATCTCATCGGGATCGAGCGGCTTGGTTACGTAGTCATAGGCGCCATTCTTCAGCGCCTGTACCGCTGTATCGACCGACGCATAGCCGGTCATCATGATAGTGATGAGCTTGGGATCAATCTCGCGCAGCTTGCCCTGCAACTCGATGCCATCGGTGCCCGGCATCTTGATGTCGAGCAGCGCGACATCCCACTTGTTCTGCGCCATACGCGTCAACGCTTCGCTGGCGTCTTCGGCGATGCCCACTTCATAGCCCTCTTCCTGAAACCACTTGCAGAGAGAGTCGCGGACGCTTAGTTCGTCGTCTACGATCAGTAGCCTGCCTTTATCTTCCACTGTCCTCACCTCGATGCGGCGCTCGCCGTTGCGGCCGGCGCCGAGGTGGACGCTCGTTGCGCGTCCACCGGAATAGAAATTGTGAAGGTCGTGCCCTGTCCGGGCTTCGATTGAACTTCGATCTTGCCGTTGTGGCGATCGACGATGTTGCGGCTGATTGCCAGACCCAGGCCGACGCCTTTGCTGCCCTTGGTGGTGAAGAAGGGCTCAAACATGCGGGGCAGGAGTTCATCCGGTATGCCGCTGCCGTCGTCGCGAATTTGTAATGCGACGGAGTTGCTCTCCGCGTCGAAACTGGTTTTGAGCCAGACATTGCCGCCGCGCGGCATGGCGTCGAAGGCGTTCATCACCAATGCCAACAGAACCTGCTCGATTTGCGCTGGATCGCATTGCACGAGCGGCAATCCGGGATCTAACGCGGATTGGATCTCAACGGCGGAAATTTCTGCCTTAGGCTTCACCAATCGCACGCAGCGTTCGACAACCGCATTGATATTCGATCGCTGGATGTTCAGCGGAGCGTTGCGAGAGAACGTGAGCAGGCTCTTGACCAGTTCGCCGCAGCGCTTGCTCTCGCTCTCAATGAGGACGAGGCATTCAATCATCTCGGTTTTTTTGCGCTCCTCAACATCCGTGCGCTCGAGCCATTTCTTCAGAAGCTTTGCGTATGTGAGGATCCCGGAGAGCGGGTTGTTGATTTCGTGCGCGACCACCGCCGCGAGCTTTCCAAGCGACGTGAGCTTTTCGGTGTGAAGCATGTGCTCGTGCACGCGCTTCAGCTCTGCTGTCTTCTCATCGACCCGTTCCTCGAGAGTCCGCGCCCAGGCAGTGATTTCCTCGTTGGCTTTCTCCACTTGCAAGCTCATGGAGTTGAATGACGTGGCCAGTTCGCCCAGTTCGTCTTCGGAATGAACTCTGATCTGATATCCCAACTCGCCAGCCGTCAGGCGTTCAGTGCCCGAACGAATCTCACGGACGGGCTTGCCCAGGTATTGCCACACGAAAGCGCCGGTGAGAAACGCCACAAGCAGGATTCCCAGGCCGGTGTAAGCGAGCATGCGGCGCGTGCTTTGCGCGAGTCCAGCGTCGGTGCTTTCGAGCGAAAGATTGGTATCCAACACGCCGAGAATTTTCTGCTCCGGCGGATGCGCGTGACAGGCAGCGTTGCTGCATTCCGGACGATTCTCGATCGGCGTGATGATGCCAAGAACGCGTCCCGTGCTGGTGCGGTAAATCCGAAAACGGTCGTTGTGCTCGAGACGTGCGAGCGGCTTTTCGCCCGTGTGACAGCCATTGCAGGCCTGCGTTGCCATCCGCACATGGCTGCCCACTTCACTGGTGTTGCTGGAAAAGCTGATCGTTCCTTCCTGATTGATGATGCGGATGCTGACGATTTCAGGCTCGTCAGCCGTTGTCTTGATGATCTCGTAGAGCGCCTCGCGGTCGTTGCGAAGCATTTCATAGCTGGTGGTGCGGCGAAGCGTATCGCTGACGCGCTCCGCCGCCGTTAACGTTGCTGTCTCGAGATGACCGCGGTGCAACCGAATATTGAGATATCCGAGCAGGGCAAATGTCACAGCCATGGTAGCGACCAGCATCGCGATTAACTTGGCGCTCAGGCTGTGGCGAAAACGTCCCCAGGTCCAGGCGGCTGTTCTGATCGCGACGTCATTGCTGTGCTCGAATTGTTTCTCAATCTCCGGCATGGCTTAGCACAGCCGCTTTGGCTAGTACCGGCGCCTCGCTTGTGGCCATGGTTTTGTGTTCAGGGAAAATGGGCAAGTACTTGACCGCAAGTCCGAAGAGCGCAAAGCCGACTGCAATAATCGCGCCGGTGATTGCGATTTCCGTCCACTTCGGAATGTAGTGAAGCCCAGCAGCCGTTTCCATTCCCGTGATGCTTACGTTCAGACGATTGGTAATGAAGCCGAGCACGACCGAAACGGCAGCCAGGTAGAGTCCTCCCGGCGTTTGTCTGATCTTAGGAATGCTCAGCAAAATCAGCGGCAATACGAGCGCCAGCGCGATTTCCAGCAGGAACAGATTGCGCTCGTAACTCGAGATCAGGATCTGTCTGAGGATGCCGCGATGGCCTAGGTCTTCAAGTCTCAGAATGCCGTACACGGTGAGCACGACCAGCATCACGCGTCCGAGTTCTTGCAGGATTGGTAGTTCCAACTCGCGCCCGAAGTGCTTGGAACTCATCGACGACTCGAAGATGGTCATTGCCAATCCAACCGCGATCGCCGACAGGAAGAAGAAGACTGGCAACAGCGGCGTGTACCAGAAGGGATGCAGCTTAGTTGGCATGATCAGGTACAGCGTGCCCAGCGACGACTGATGCAGCGTGGAGAGAATCACTCCGAGCAGCACCAGCGGGATGAGCACGGCCTTCACGATCTTGAGCGGCTTCTGCAGATTGAAGCGCTCGAGCACGATGGGCGAAAACTCCAGCGCCAGCACGGTGGTGTAGAGCATCACGCAATACGCAACTTCGAACATCACCGAGTGCGGATTGCGCATGATCAGCGGATGCCATATGTTGTACGGCCTACCCAAGTCGAATAAGAGCGCCACGCTGACCAATACGTAGCCGAGAAATGCGGTAAGAATGGTTGGGCGAACGATGGGCTTCAATCGTTGAATATTAAGGATGTGCACAGCGGCCGTGAGCGTGAAGCCGCCGGCGGCGAGCATCACTCCGCACAGTACGTCGAAGCCAATCCAAATGCCCCAGGGGAACTGGTCGCTCAGATTGGTGGAAGCGCCGAGACCGTGAAAGAAGCGCACGTAAGTGCCGTAGGCGCCGGCTGCGACGATCAGCAGAAACACCGCTTTCCAGAACGTGAATTTCATCTTCATTGTTTCTGCTCCTTCTCTGGCGCTACGGTAGCCTTGCCTTCGGCGGCAGCTACCGCTTCACGGCGATGCGTGATCCACCAAACGCCGCCCAGCGCTACGAATCCCAGGGGGATGAAGTCCGGGATTCTGGAGAGCACGCGATAAGTGCGAAGGGGAAGCGCATCGCTGGGGAAGTCGGTGCGGTAACCAAATTCCTCGAACGGCACGCTGGAGAGAAGCAGAACGGATGTTCCGCCAACTTCTTCCACACCATAAACGTGCGGAACGTAATTCGCGGGATTGTCCTGGATTCGCTTTCGGGCCTCGATGATCAGGTCTTCGCGCTCGCCAAACTTCGTTGCCCCAGTGGGGCAATTTTCGGCGCAGGCGGTCTGCCGTCCCGCAAGTACGCGGTCGGGACACATCGTGCACTTTCGAACCTTGGGATTCAGACTGCCCCATTCGTATTTCGGAACGCCGAATGGACAGGCAGCCATGCAATAGCGGCATCCCATGCAGCGGCTAGCTTCATAAATCACCGGTCCGGCTGAGGTCTTGCGCAGCGCGGCCACCGGGCAGACAGAGACACAGGCAGGATCCTCGCAGTTCATGCACAGGCGCCGCATGTACTTGTCCCCGCGGCTTAAGACCGCGGTAAATTTGTGTTCGGATTGCTTCTCTTCTTTGGCGACAGTGTCGTTGTAAGGAAGCTTGTTTTGCTCTGCACAGGCCGCTTCACACTGCTTGCAGTCGATGCACAGAGTGGCGTCGTAGAGTAGTGCCTTGCTCATCTAGAAAGCTCCGGAAAAGCCCCGTAGCGTTGGGCGGGAACAGGAGCGGGGCGGGTATGGACTGCGCAAATCGTGCCGGCCGCGCGGATTTCGGCCGGGCTAACACCCGGGTCCCGGATTTCGGAACCCAGGTGCATGATTCCTAAGCGATACCACGAACCAGCACCTACTACCTCGCGCCGCGTTCGTGGCATGTCTTGGTTCGCCGGGGTTTGCATCGCTAACCCCCAACTGAAATGACTACTTCAGGCCCTTCACGAAAGTGGCAACAGCCTTCGCCTGGTCGTCGGTCAAACCGGCAACTGCTTTTCCGTGCGGAGCTTTCTTGCCAGCGGCGCCCTTGGTCAGAAGGTCGGTGATCTGAGCCTCGCTCAGGCTGGTGCCCTTGAGGGCTGGGCCGATTTTGCCGGCGCCATCAGGGCCATGACATGCAGCGCACTTTGCTTTGTAGATCGCGCCGCCATCTTCGGCCCAAGAAAGGTTAGGCAGCATGATGAACAGTGCCATCGCGATCGCCAGAACCAAGACTGTAAGCTTCGTAATTTTCATGATTTCGAGTTCTCCTTCCCGAGTTGGAGAGCTCCTGATGAGCGTTTCGGGTTGATATTCCGGTTACGTTCGTAACTGTATCGGTGTGCTCTCGGAGGTAAGTGTCTTCTTAGGAAGAGATTCCTGCTGTGATACCGCTCACCTCTAGGGGTGATTAAATTTTCCTCACTCTGTGATCTCAAGGTGTTTTTGCTGTTGAAGAATTCAATGTTTACGGGGTATCTCGTGGGAATAGTTGAAGGTCTTTACAGTTGAAAGAAAAAACGGCGGGCGATTTGGACGCCCGCCAGTCAGGAGGCACTGCTTGCTACTGAGAAATCGCGTTATTGCTTCGAGATCAAATACAGGGAAAAGCCGGTCCACAACAGCCAATACGTAAGCGCCACAACGCCGGTTTTCCAGTTACGTCTAGAAATCCGTTGGATTCTCCGACACCATTTTTGAGGCCGCGAGTCAACCGCAGGGGAGGTTGAAGATGCGGTTGTTCGCGAGTGCAGCTTCGTGAGTCTCTGGTTCCACTCTGCTGGGGAGAGGACGGCGACCTGGCTACGACTGCTGCGCACAAGTGACATATCGGCTGTCAACATAGCAGCGTGAGGAACTTCGGTAACACGAATCAGCAGGGGTGACTCGGGGCGTGTTCCCGACTATGGAAGGAGTTCCGAAATGATGCGAAGGCTAGCTGCCGAGGTTCGCGACTCCACCGATTTCGCGCCAAAGCTCATTCTTTCCAGCGCCGGTTTTGGTGGAGTACGGCAGGATTCGTTCGATCTGGAAATGCTCGGTCAGCTTCCGGATGGAGTTCTGAAGCTGATTATTCGACACGCGGTCGCTCTTGGTTCCCACGACGACGAAGGACCGGTTCTTGGCGCGCAGCCATTCGATGAGTTGTTCATCACTATGTTGCGGAGGGATATTCGAATCGATGAGCACAATGGACAATGCCAGCGAAGGACGGTTTTCGAGATATGGCTCGATGAATTTTGGCCATTCAGCCGAGATTTCCCTGGAGATCTTGGCGTAGCCGTACCCGGGTAGATCTGCAAAGAGAAGCTCAGGCGCCGGTTTCCCCGCACGGCGAACCTGGAAGAAGTTGATGGACCGCGTGCGGCCCGGAGTCGAACTGGTCTTGGCGAGCTTTTCTCCAAGAAGCGAATTGATCAGACTGGATTTGCCAACATTCGAACGGCCGAGAAACGCGACCTCAGGCGGCCCTGGAATAGGGAAGTGAGCTGCATCCATTGCCGACAGCATGAACTTCGCGGTGACCTTCACCTTTCTATTCTAGCAACCAATCCTGGTGAAGTACTCGATGGTACGTGCTCGATCGTGTATCGGATGGATCGAATTTCCTGATCCGGAAGCGTATGCTGCTGAGTTCCACAAGTTTATTAAGCAGCGAAGAGGACTCATGAGACTCGCATGGGCGGCGAGATTGGTTTTGATGGTCGCACTGGCAGTCATCTCATGCTTCGGGCAAAATGGATCTTCCAAAGATATTTATCAGCGAGGCTTGAACGCCTTTGCTGGAGGGCCGCTATCGCGGAGTGATTTCCGCGGTTTCGACGACATTCGCAGAGCGGCAGATATGGGCTACGCTCCCGCGCAGTTCACATTAGGCTACATGCTGGAGACAGGCACATATACCGGTGGGGGACTCAGCGACGCCGTGAACTGGTATCGCAAGGCGGCGGAACAGGGAGATCGCCTGGCGCAGTGGAACCTGGGGCGCTGCTACTACACGGGAACAGGTGTTGCGACCGATCTGGATAAAGCCGAAACGTGGTTGAAGCAGGCAGCTGACCAGGGAGATCCTTTTGGCCAGTATCTGTTGGGAAGAGTGAAGCAGGATCGTTCGAATTACGAGCAGGCCGCGCGCTTCTTCGACGAATCTGCCCACCAGGGATTGCCACAGGCACAAGTGAGATTGGCTCGCATGTTTAAGGAAGGCCGTGCGCCCGGCGGCGTGAACAAATACAACGCCTATGTTTGGTTCCTGGTAGCGCAAGCCGCCGGAGACAATTCGGTCAACATCGAGATCAGCGAATTGGAAGGGCAGTTGGGAAGCACGTTGACCGAAAGAGCGAAGACCGAAGCCTATAATCTCGGCCAACAAACAGCTCGGCCAGCTGTTGCCCGAGGATGTACCGGATGGCAGGGAGAGCTGGATGGGATTCCTCAGCCACCTCCGATCGGTGTCCAGCAGTTTTGCCATTGAGTTTCAGGGTGGGAACAGGCCTGAATGCAGTCCACAGCGCAGTTTGCTTAGTGCGCGCAAGTGGAGCATCCTATTGATATGCGACTGCGCATGGACAGTCCGCCTCAAGTTCCTGTAGGCCGGACGCCGAAGGGGTCAGCAGGGCTGATTTTTGTCCTCATCATTGTGGTGGTGGCCGCTGTCATGTCTTCGGCTGCGCGATGGTTCCTGCTGATCAGCATCCCCATCGGATTGCTCGCTGCCATCGTCCTTCGACTCTGGAATAAGTACAGGCCCGTCAAACCTGAAGACGTAGACAACCGGCCTTTGAAGCTGGATTGAAGACCCGGCTAATACCGCAAAAGAAAAGGGCCCGCTCGCGGCGGACCCTTTGTGCTTTCTGCTGAATCTTACTGATGAGCGGTGGTGCCTTCCGAAGTAGATGGCATCGATGGCAGCTGTTGCGGCACCTCGACTTCGACCGAGGGAAGCGGCCGTTCCAGCGCCAGCGCGAGAACGTCGTCCATCGTATCGACAAAGTGCAGCTTCATCTCGCCACGCAGGTTCTCGGGAACCTCGGCGATGTCCTTCTCGTTGTCCTTCGGCAGAATGGCTTCAAAGATTCCCGCGCGATGAGCCGCGAGCAGCTTCTCTTTCAATCCACCGATCGGGAGCACCTTACCGCGCAGCGTGATCTCGCCCGTCATCGCCAGATCGCGACGCACAGGAATCTTGCTGAGCGCGCTCGCGATTGCCGTGGCGATGGTAATGCCCGCCGAGGGACCATCCTTCGGAATCGCGCCCTCGGGAACGTGCACGTGGATGTCGACATTGCGATAGAAGTCGCGCGCCAACCCCAAGTGCTGCCAGCGTGAGCGAACGTAGGTCATCGCAGCCTGCGCCGACTCCTGCATCACGTCGCCGAGTTTGCCGGTCAGAGTGGGCTTGCCACCCTTGCCTTCGACGACCGAAGCCTCGGTGCTCAGAATCGATCCGCCAACTTCCGTCCAAGCGAGTCCGGTAACGAGTCCCACTTCGCTCTTCTCGTGCGCGAGCGTGTCGCGGAACTTCGCAACGCCCAGCAATTGTTCCACTACTTCCGCCGTGACGTTGACGACGTACTTTTCGTCTTTCACGACGCGCCGCGCGACCTTGCGGCAGATGTTGCCGATTTCGCGCTCCAGGTTGCGAACGCCGGCTTCACGCGTGTAGTTGCGGATGATGGCAACGATGGCGTCATCGGTGAACTTGCAGTTCTTTTCGTTCAGCCCAGCCTGTTCCAACTGCTTGCGCACCAGGAATTGCTTGGCGATTTCCTTCTTTTCCGGCTCCGTATAGCCATGCAACCGGATCACTTCCATGCGGTCCTGGAGGGCCGGAGGAATGGTGTGCATTACGTTCGCGGTAGCTACGAAGAAGACCTGCGAGAGGTCGTATTCCACGTCGAGGTAATGATCGACGAACATGAAGTTCTGTTCGGGATCCAGCACCTCCAGTAGCGCTGCCGACGGATCGCCACGAAAATCCATGGCCATCTTGTCGACTTCGTCCAGCATGAATACGGGATTCTTGGTTCCCGCCTTCTTCATCATCTGGATGATCTGACCGGGAAGTGCGCCGATATAGGTGCGACGATGTCCGCGGATTTCGGCTTCATCGCGCACGCCACCCAGCGACATGCGAACGAACTTGCGTCCGGTGGCCTTCGCGATAGACATGCCCAATGAAGTCTTGCCGACGCCCGGAGGTCCGACGAAGCAAAGAATCGAGCCCTTCGGATTTTTTACTAACTGGCGAACCGCGAGAAACTCGAGGATGCGTTCTTTGATCTTTTCCAGACCGTAATGATCCGAATTGAGAACCTTCTCCGCGCTTTCTATGTTGCGAATCTCTTTCGATCTCTTCTTCCACGGCACGGCGAGTAGCCAGTCGAGGTAGTTGCGCGAGACGGTCGACTCGGCTGACATCGGCGGCATCGCTTCCAGTTTCTTCAATTCCTGGATTGCCTTCTCGTGCACTTCCTTCGGCATGCCGGCGGTGTCGACCTTCTTCTTCAGTTCGTCGTACTCGCTCTTTTCGCCGCGGCCCAATTCCTTCTGGATGGCCTTGATCTTCTCGTTGAGGTAATACTCTTTTTGCGCGCGCTCCATCTGCCGCTTGACGCGGGTCTGGATGGCGCGATCCATGTTCAGCTTTTCGATTTCGATATCGAGAACGTCGGCGATGCGGTTGAGGCGCTCGGCAGGATCGAAGATCTCCAGCAGTTCCTGCTTCTCTTCGATCGAGAGTTGCAGGTTGGCGGCGATCGTATCGGTCAGGCGCGACGGATCTTCCATGCGCACGGCCGCGATCATGGTCTCGTAGTTCAGCGACTGGCAGAGCTTTACGTACTGCTCGAACAGTGACGTTACGCGCTGCATCGAGGCTTCAATCTGCGGCGTGACTTCGGTCGTGTACTTCACCGTGCGGACAGTAGCTTCGAAGTAGCCATCTGTGTCCGTGACTTGCAGGATTTTGCCGCGCTCCACGCCCTCGACCAGTACCTTGATGTTGCCATCGGGCAGCTTCAGGCTCTGGACGATGTTGACGATAGTGCCGACCTGGTAGATCTCGCTCGGCTTGGGTTCGTCGACGCTGGCGTCATGCTGAGTCGCGAGAAAGATCTTCTTATCTCCGGCCAGAGCCTCTTCCAGTGCGCGTACGCTCGACTCGCGACCAACTACGAACGGCGTCATCATGTAAGGGAAAATGACGACGTCGCGAATAGGCATCATCGGGAGCCGCTTGGTTTCGAATTTTTCTTTGGCCTGGGTCACCTAAACCGCCTTTGAAGAGGAAATGGCCGTTGCTACCGGCGCTTCGTACTACCACAATTATAATGGCCGCCCGCGATATACAAGTTCAAACGAACAGCACAAGGGTGAGGTTATTCACAGGCGTATTGAAAGTCTGGGTTCGTATTACTTTGGTTTCGCGAATCCCCAGAGGTTTGGGCTCCAAGTAACGTCTGCGAACGCAGCCCCATATCTTCGTTAATATCAAATTAACACATACGGGTGCTTGCGGCAGCTCGCACACGGCGGGACGCCTGTGAAAAACAAAGGGACGAACCCAAGTTCGTCCCGAGGTAAGTAACTGTTGTTTGTTTCTAGCCGGCTTTTTCCATCATGGCGATGGAAACGTCGCGCTTCTCGACCATTTCTTTGGTCACCTCAAAGTCCTTTACCTTCTTCTGACTTGGCAGGTGATACATGAGGTCGAGCATCAACTCTTCCAGGATCATGCGAAGTCCGCGAGCTCCCACTTTGCGGTTCAGCGCTTCGCGCGAGATCGCCTTCAGCGCGTCGTCAGTGAACTTCAGACGCACATTCTCGAACTCGAACAGCCGCTGATATTGCTTGGTGATCGCGTTGCGCGGACGGGTCAAAATCTCGACCAGCGCCTCTTCGTCCAGATCGTTGAGAATGCCCACAACGGGCAGGCGTCCGACGAATTCGGGAATCAGCCCAAAGCGGATCAGGTCCTGCGGCTCGGAGCGCTGCAACATTTCCGTGTCGCGCTTCCCGCCGGCCAACGCCTCTGCGGAGGCTCCAGCGGTACCGTCTTCCTGTTGTCCGGCCTTGAAGCCGAGCGACTTCTTGCCCACTCGCCGACCGACAATCTTCTCCAACCCGACGAACGCTCCGCCGCAGATGAAGAGGATGTTCGTAGTATCAACCGGAGTGAATTCCTGGTGCGGATGCTTGCGTCCACCTTGCGGCGGAACGTTGGCGATGGTGCCTTCCAGGATTTTCAGTAGCGCCTGCTGCACGCCTTCACCGCTGACGTCGCGTGTGATCGACGGGTTCTCGTCCTTGCGGCCGATTTTATCGACTTCGTCTATATAGATGATGCCAGTCTGTGCGCGGCCAACGTCGCCGTTAGCTGCTTGCAGCAACTTAAGAATGATGTTCTCGACATCCTCGCCGACATATCCCGCTTCGGTAAGCGTGGTGGCGTCGACGATGGCGAAAGGTACGTCGAGCATCTTGGCCAGTGTTTGCGCCAGCAGCGTTTTTCCGGTGCCGGTCGGCCCGATCAGGAGGATGTTCGACTTCTGCAGTTCAATCCCATCCGTGCGCTGGCGATTCATGTGAATACGCTTGTAGTGGTTGTAGACCGCTACCGCCAGCTTCTTCTTGGTCTGTTCCTGGCCGATCACGTACTGATCGAGGAACGATTTCACTTCCTGTGGCTTGGGGAGATGATCGGGCGCAGCCGCAGTGTGGGCTTCGGTACGATCGTCTTCCAGGATGGAATTGCAGACAGCGACGCATTCGTCGCAGATATAAGCCCGAGGATAATCACTGGGCGAAGAAATAAGTTTAGCTACTGCGTCTTGAGACTTGTGGCAGAACGAGCAGCGCAACAGCTCATCAGATCCAGATCTGGACTTCATTTTACTCCTTGATATCCGTCCCTCGTCTTCGGCCCCAAGGATCGGATTTGATACGACAGCGGCGCAAATCCCCGGGATCTCCGCTGCCGAGATCCCAGGCGGGTCGCGCCTGACCCGCTTGCGACAGCATACCTCTATTTGGTCGGTTTGTAGATGATGTCATCTATGAGTCCGTACTCTTTTGCCTGTTCGGAATTCATGATGAAATCGCGCTCTACGTCCTTCTCTATTTTTTCCAGAATCTGACCGGTATGGCGCGCCAGGATGTGGTTCAGGATTTCCCGCATACGCAGGATTTCCCGAGCGTGGATGTCGATGTCGGTGGCCTGCCCGGAAAGTCCACCCATGATGTGTGGCTGGTGAATCAGAATGCGGGAATTAGGTAATCCGAAGCGCTTGTTCTTGGCTCCGGCCGCGAGGAGCACCGCACCCATGCTGGCCGCCTGGCCGATGCAGATGGTCATCACGTCGGGCTTGATGTATTGCATGGTGTCGTAAATCGCCATGCCCGCGGTGATCGAACCGCCGGGAGAATTGATGTACAGCTGGATATCCTTCTCCGGATCTTCCGCGGCGAGAAAGAGCATCTGGGCGATGATCAGGTTGGCAACCGTATCGTCGATAGGAGTGCCAAGAAAAATAATGTTGTCCCGAAGAAGCCGGGAATAAATGTCGTAGGCCCGCTCACCTCGACCGGTTTGCTCTATAACCATCGGCACTAACATGTCCACCTGCCTACACTGCTTCCCGCCAACATCGTCTCATTGGGGGAGCTCATTGCCGGCACTCTCGGAGGGCCGGAAGACCTGAAAAATGGCCCGCTTACGCGGACCGGTTGTATAAGAAGTCGAGGGTTTTCTCGCTGCGGATTCTCGACCGGATTCTAGCGAGGCCCCCATCCTGTGTCAAACGACTGCGCACCGATTCCACCGGCTGTTTTGCCTGTAGAGCAAGAGCCTCAATCTCGGAGTTCAACTCTTCATCGCTGACCTCGACGTTTTCCTTGTCCGCAATCTTCTCCAGCATCAGCGCGATGCGGACTTCCCGTTCCGCTTGATCCCGCTGGCCTGCCCGAAGCCGTCCGAAGTCCATCTTCTTCATATCTTCGGGACGCATACCCTGCTGCGCCAATGCGCGCAATCCGCGCTCCAGGCGAACATCGATCTGGTGCTCGACCATCGACTCGGGGACGGCAATCTCATTTTGCTTGAGCAACTCGTCCACGATCTTATCTTTGCCCTCGTGCTCGGCCTTGTGCTTCTTTTCCGCTTCCATGTTCTCGCGCACGCGCTGGCGAAGTTCGTTCAGATCGGCAAACTGGCCGAGTTCCTTGGCGAAGTCGTCGTTCAATTCGGGAAGGTGTTTCTGTTTTACGCCCTTCACCGTGACGGAATATTCGAACGTCTTACCGGCCAATCGCGCGTCTGAAAAATCGTCGGGATAGGTCACATCGAAAATGCGCTCTTCGTTCGGATTCGCACCGCGCAGGTTTTCCGTGAAGGCAGGCAGTGTGTTGCTGCCACCAACTTCCACGAGAACGTCATCCATGTTGACTGGCTGGCCTTCGGCTTTTTGATCCGCGGCCTGACCTTCTGTTTCCTGTGCGCCCGCATTTTTGGGAGTGCCACGGAAGGCCACCTGGGCGAAGTCGCCATCCTGCAGCGAACGATCTTCAATCGCATTGAAACTTGCGTTTTGTTCGCGCAGTTGCTGTAAGGACGTTTCGACCTCTTCGTCGCTGACGCTGGTGTCAGGCTTCTCGACCGAAATTTCCTGGTATCCGGTGATGTCGAATTCGGGCAAAACCTCAAAGCTGGCCTTGAAGCGCAGCGGTTCGCCCTCGTGAATATGTAAGTCGGTCACGCGTGGCTGCGAAACGGGGTGCAGATTCTGTTTTTCTGTTTCCTGCCGGAAATAGCGGGGAATCAGCGATTCCACCACTTCGCTCTTGATGTCCTCGGCAAAGCGATTCTTGACGACGGTTGCGGGCACCTTGCCCTGGCGGAAGCCAGGCAGCTTGGCAAGCTTTTGGAACTTGGTAACAACAGCGTCGGTCTCTCGGGAAACAATATCTGCGGGTATCTCAACTTGGATTTCACGTTGAGTATTGATTTTGGTTTCGGCTTCAGCCACTGGCGGTCCTTACTGTTCGATTCCGCGGCATGTAAACATGCTGCAACACTTTGAATATAAGAGACCAAAGGGGCAGCGTCAAACTGGCGAGCGCCTATTTCAGGGGAGTACGAGTAATCTGTTCCGAGCTAGGGAAAAGACCTGAGTTGGGAGAAGCACATGATTGAGGTGATCTGGGAATTCCGCGTAAAGCCGCAGCACGTCGCAGAATTCCAGCGGGACTATTCCGGCCGGGGCCCCTGGAGCGTGTTGTTTGACAGCAGCCCCGCCTATCACGGGACGAAGCTCCTGCGCGATCGCGAAGATCCCCTGCGCTTTCTCACCATCGATACCTGGGACGATTTTGCTGCGTATGAAAGCTTTCGCGCAGAACACGCTGACCAATATCGCGAACTCGATCGCCAGTTTGAGCGGCTTACCGATTCCGAGCGGTTGGTCGGGATTTTTGAAGTGCTCTGATTCGCGCTGAATCGCCGCAGTTTAGAATCGAACTAATGGGGTCCGCTCTTGAAATACTGAATCGCGAAGTCGTCCGCTGTGTGCGTTGTCCGCGCCTTGTCGAGTATCGCGAGCGCATCGGGCGCGAGAAGCGCAAGGCCTATCGCGACTGGGAATATTGGGCGAAGCCCGTCCCCGGATTTGGCGATCCCAACGCCCGCGTTTTGATTCTCGCCCTTGCTCCTGGCGCGCACGGATCGAATCGCACCGGACGCCCTTTCACCGGAGATTCTTCCGGGAATTTCATGTATCCCGTGTTGCATCGCACCGGATTCGCCTCGCAGCCTCGTGCCACCCATCGCGATGACGGCCTGGTGCTCACCGATATCTACATTACTGCGACCTGCCGTTGCGCGCCTCCGGACAATAAGCCGCTTCCCAGCGAGATCGCCAATTGCTCGAGTTTCCTCGATCGTGAACTCGAGATATTAGACAAGGTGCAGATCGTGGTCGTGCTGGGAAAGATTGGCTTCGATGCGTATCTGAATCATCTGAAGCGGCGCGGAGTGCTTAAGTCGAAGGCGGAATACAAATTCGCTCACGGTGCGCAGTACAAAATGCCCGATGGACGAATCATGATGGTCTCGTACCATCCTTCCAATCAGAACACGGCTACCGGCAAGCTGAATGAAGAGATGTTCACGGAAGTCTTCAGGCAAGCGGCAAAGCTAGTTCAGAAACTGAAGGACTGAGAGCCGGAATTCCGCTGCGAAACTCAGGCGAAGTTGCCTCGTTCCGCGCATTCACCGGACGATCGAATGTAATCACCGCGGCCCATTCTCCGCCGATACGATTTGTCCAGACCACCCGGCCGCCGAGCATTCCCGCAATCACATCGGGCGGCAGATCGCGATGATAGTCAAAGTAACGCGCGAGGAAATCGTCCCATCGCGATAACCGGATGAAGTATCCCGAGAGCGGCTCGTACTTTGTGGAGAAAACCAGCGCCGCCTCGTACGAAAGCGGAGTGTTGCGCACCGCCAGCATCTGCTCGGCAGAAAAATTCTCGACGCGCATCACTGGAACAGGCTTCGAAACATAGCCGAGGAACGGTTTCGAAAGTTCGTCCGATGCCGGCCACGCCGTCAGGATTGGACCCGACGCGAATCGCGACTCAATCACCTGCGCGGCTTGCTGGTGAACGCGAACAAACCTCGCCCAACCAAGATTGTCTTCGGGCGCCGCTCGATAGGGTGGATCGGTGACCAGCGCGAGTACAAACGCCGCGCATACGACACCGAGAAACGCCTGCCACCACGGAATGCGTCGCCAAATCGTGGACACGCCCATCAAAATGATGAGCGGATATACCGGCAGTAGATAGCGCGCCAGCACCGCGCCTCCAAGCACCGAAACAGCAACTGCGTATGCCAGAATCAGCACGACGAACACAAGTTGCACCGGAACGGCGATGCGTCCGCGCTCGATTGCTCCGCCGCCGTTACCACCTTCGGCTGTCGCCTTGCGTTCAAGTTTGAGCGGCGGTCGCCCCATGGCCAGCCATGTTGCCGCGACCAGCACGAACATATTCATATAGCCAAGCAGTTGCCACGCACGGATTGCCAGCGCTGCGAAGAACCGCGCCGGATGTAGTGTCCCGCCCAGGTTGTACTGGAAGAACTCAGGATTACCGAATACGAATCCGGTGCGGTGATAATGCCAGCCGAACCATGCCACCAGCGGAACGACTGGCACCATCAGCCAGATGATCCGGCATACGCTAGGAGAGAAGAGCCAGAACTTGTGTTCGTCATTTCGCCACTTCCACGCGAAACCGATCAACTCCCAGAAAATCAGCGCAAGTGGAGCGACGATCGCAGTTTCTTTGCACAAAGCTGCCAGCGAGAAGCAGACAGCCGTCTGCAGCACGCGATCGCGCAGATAGTAGGTCAGTCCCCAGAGTGTGAATCCGGCTGCCGCCATATCCAGGTGCGCGAGGGAACTCTGGGCAAAGAAGACGGGATACAGCGCGGTGCAAACTACGGCAGCTGCTGCAACCTCCCAGTTAGCCACCTGCCGTCCGAGCCGAAACAGACCGAGCCCTGCAAACGATGCGATCACCAGCATCGCGATTCTTGTGGTCACTGGATGGAAGCCGAAGATCTTCCACCACGCTGCGAGCCATGCCATCACCAGCGGAGGATGAGCATTGCTCAGCGTAGAAGAAGGGATCAGGCTGCCAGTCAGAAGCAGATCACGCGCGGCGGGAATGTAGTATCCGGCCTCGTCCCAGAAGTAGGGAAGCTTGAGCAGGGAGAGATGAAGCAGGACCTGGCCGGCGAGGATAAAGAGGAAGACCGCCGAGCTAGAACGCAGCCAGCTTGTGCGGTCTTTCCGGGGAAGATTTGGAGAATGAAACCGAAGGATCTTCGCGGTCTTCATCTTGAAAGTAGAGGTTCATTGGGATCAAACGTAGCCGCTGCGACAGAAGAAGATAGTCGGCTAGTTGATCGGGCCGGCGTTCGCCATCTTGGGATCCAACTTTATCTCGCCGAAGGTGTTTTCGTAATTGGAGACGTTCTGCTGCAGGATTGCCATCAGCGCCTTCGCCTGTTGCGGGCTGAGATAGATACCCTGGAAGTTGTGTATCTCCACTTCCGCCTCGCTGCGCTGCTGCATGGTGCCGAAGACGAGAAAGAAGTCCCATACGTTGACGCGTACCTGGACGCTGTTGGCGTAGTTCTCGCGATAGCTTGTTTCGTTCACGATTTGAATATTTGGTTGAGTAGGCATGGCCATGCGGAAGAGTCTAACAGGGCTAAGCGCAGCGTTCCGAACAGAATTCGCAGCCCGCAGCCGGTTTCGAGAATCAAGATTAAACGGGATCTGGTACATGGCCGGAAGATCAATTCCCCTGTTGTACGGAATCGAATGTCCTTAACGTAAAGGCAGGCTTTCAGCGCTGGTATACTCGCCTTAAGGGTCTCTGCTTCTTCGGGTTTCATTTAGATGCGACAGTTTTCTCGCACTCCCGACTACTCACTTTTTTCGTGGGTATCTCTGCTCGCAGGAGCAGCTTGTTCGCTTGTTTCTGCGGTCGTTCTCGTTGGTTGGGGATTAAACAAGTCCAGCCTGTTCCGGATCGCCGGACATCCAGCAGCAGTTCTGCCGAACACTGCGCTGTTGTTCTTTCTTGCGGGCATCAGCCTTCTTCTTCTTCGGGATTCGAAACGTCGCTCAAGCCTTTCAACGATTGCGGGCAAAACGATCGGGCTCCTGGTTGGCGTCGCCGGTTTTGCCACCGTGCTTGAGCACTTGTTTCATCTCGACTTCGGCATTGACACGTTGCTCTTCACGAGTACAGTGCTGAAGGCCGGGACCCCTGGACCCGCTGGCCGATTCGCTATCCAGACTGCAATCGCGTTCACCTGCGCGGGCTTTTGTTTATTTTTCATCGACCGGCGCTATCGCGAAAGTGCAATCTCGGAAGTGTTCGCCGGCGGATGCGCGTTCATTTCCTTTCTCGCCTTGTTGGGATACGCCTTTGGTGTGCCGCTCTTTCACGGCCACATGGCGGTGGAAACCAACCTGATCTTCTGCGTTCTCTCGCTGGGACTGTTTTGTCTGCGTCCGCAGTACGGATTGATGTCGCTGATGATCAGCGAAGGGCCGGGTGGAGTTGCGGCTCGGAATCTTCTGTTCGCTTCAACCTTGGCGCTTACCACCTTCGGTTGGGCGCGTGTGTACCTGCAGCGCTTTGGCTTTCTCGACGTCGATTCAGGAACGGCGGTGCTGGTGGTAGTCAGCGTAGTTGCGGTCGCCGGACTTGTGCTTCGTACCGCGAATCAGTTGGAGAAGATCGACAAGGAGCGCCGCCGCGCTGAACGCGAACAAGCTGCGGATCAGGAACGAACCGCGCGTCTGCTTGAATCGATTTCAGAAGGCTTCGTTGCGCTCGATCATGACTTCCGCTTCGTTTATGTGAACGAACGTGGTGCCCAAATGCTCGGCAAAGCACGCGGTGAAATGCTCGGTAGAAACGTTGGTCAGGTCTTTCCGGAGTTTGCAGGCGGAGATTTTGAAAAGACCTTCCAGGAAGCCGTGCGTGCCGGCAGACCGCAGAGCGTCGAATCGTATTTCGCTCCTGCGGGGAACTGGCTGGAGATGCACGCGTATCCGAGTGCAGAAGGTCTCTCGCTGTTTTTCCTGAATGTAACGGAGCGGCGCAAGTCACAGGAACTGATCCGCATACAGAATGAGCGCGTGATGCTCGCATTGCGAACCGCCGATGCCGGCATGTGGGATTGGGAACTGCCTTCCGGCCGTATGCATTTGATTGGCAACGAAGCCAAGCTGTTCGGTCTGCCGCCCGAGACTAACAATGTTGTTCTGAACGATGTGTTGCCGTCGGTGCATCCGGAAGATCGCCGTCTGGTCGAGCGCAGCATGCACATGGCTGTCGAGGAGCGCTCCGACTACTACGAAGAGTTCCGGGTAATCTGGCCGGATGCTTCTGTCCACCATCTGCTGGGAGTGGGCAAGGTTTTTACGGATGAAACCGGTCGGGCACGTCGCATGGTTGGTGTGAATGTCGACGTGACCCAGTCGAAGTTAAGCGAAGAAGCGCTGCGCAAGAGTGAAAAATTGGCTGCGACCGGACGGCTGGCTGCCACGGTGGCGCATGAAATCAATAACCCGCTCGAAGCGGTCATGAATCTGCTGTACCTTTTGCAGAACGATAAGACTCTCAGCCCGAGAGCGCATGAATATCTGACGCAGGCCGAGCAGGAGCTCTCGCGCGTGGCGCACCTTACGCGTCAAACGCTCGGCTTCTATCGCGATTCGGTTGCGCCAACGACTATCGATCTAGCGGACGAAGTGCGCCAGGTGCTGCGGCTTTACGAGCGTCGCGCGCAATCCAAAGGGATCAAGGTTGAGGTCGCGCTCGAAGGCGCGATCTTCCACGGATTTCCTGGCGAAGTGAAACAGGTAGTTTCGAACTTGCTGACCAATGCGATCGACGCTGCTCCCATGCAGGGCCAGGTAAAGGTGACGACCAAGCGGACGAAAGACAAGGCGGTGCTTCGGGTAGAAGATAACGGGCCCGGCATTCCTGAAGTGATTCACGACCGGCTTTTCGAGGCATTCTTCAGCACGAAGAAGGAACATGGTACCGGGCTCGGGCTTTGGGTATCCAAGGGCATCGTCGAAAAGCACGGCGGCAGCATAACGTTCCGCACGGCCACGCGCGGATCAACGGGAACCGTCTTCGAGGCCATGTTCGCAGGGGTTGAACAACATCGGGCCCAAAGCGGCGCCGCAGACTAACCTAACCACCTTCCGTTTGCGGTTCTTTAGTCCGATTCGCAACCTCGATTCAGCTCTGATGTAACAAAAAGTGACACGAGAGTGTGCCAGAGTTGTGGAGCAACCCTGTTCAGAATGGCTGACTCCAAAGCCAGCATGGCAGAGTTGCACGTTGTACTCCCACGCGTGTTAAGCAAGTCGTCGATCCTGGTGATACTCGCAGTTCTGATTGTGTTGGCCGGATGCGGCGGCGTGCCGTCGAGCGGTTCGTCAACTTCAACAGATCCTTCGACGGCGGCGCCTACGATTGCAATCTCTGCGCAGCCCTCATCTGTGACCGCTGGGACTAAAGTCACGCTTTCGTGGACGGCGAAGAACGCCACCTCCGTGACGATCGATAATGGCATCGGCACAGTCCAATTGGTTGGGTCTACGCAGGTCACTCCAACTGCGACCATGACTTACACGGCGACGGCAACCAGTGCAAGTACGAGCGCGAAGAGCTCGGCAACGATTACGGTGACGTCGTCACCGGTGGGTACGCCGACAATCACATTGACGGCAACTCCCACGTCGGTCGCGTCTGGTGGATCTTCGACGCTAACCTGGACTTCTACCAATGCGACCTCGGTTACGATCGACAATCGGATTGGTACAGTCGCTCTCAACAGCTCAGCCTCATCTCCGCTCACGGTGAAGCCCTCAGTAACAACGACGTACACCGCGACGGCCAGCAATGGCGGCACACCGGTGGTGAGTTCGGCAACGGTTACGGTCACCAATCCGCCTCCGCCTTCCAGCGTGAGTGTGCCTACGTGGCATGGAGATAACGCACGTTCCGGACTGAACGCAAATGAGACCATCCTGACGCCTACGAATGTGGCGTCCGGCAAATTCGGGCGATTATTCTCTTATCTCGTAGATGGATATATCTACGCGCAGCCGCTATATGTCTCGAATCTGACAATCAACGGCGCACAGCACAACGTTGTGTTCGTCGCGACCGAGTACGACAGCATCTATGCGTTTGACGCCGACGATTCGACAGTAGGTCAATTGTGGAAGACGTCTTTGCTGGCGTCGGGGGAAACTCCATTGTCTGGTGGCAATCCGCAACCATGGGTTGGTATCACGGCAACGCCGGCGATCGATCTGAGCACGAACACGATGTATGTGGTTTCCGAACAGAAGACGGCGTCGGGTAACAATTTCAGATTACACGCTCTGAACATCCTCACGGGCCAGGAGAAGTCGGGAAGTCCGGTGGTGATTCAAGCATCTGTGCCGAGCACCTTGCCGTCGTCGGGCGGGAAGCTCACGCTAACGACAAGCTGCTTGAGTCGTGCTTCGCTGCTTGTTACCAGCACTTCGGTTGTCTTCGGCATGGGCGCGTGTGGTCCGGGATGGGTGCTCTCTTATGACAAGAGCACCTTGAAGCAAACTGGCATGTTGAATACGTCCCCGAATATTGCTGGATATGGAAAGTATCCCGGTGCCGGCGGCGTGTGGATGGGAGGCGCCGGTCCAGCGGCTGACAGTGCTGAAAACATCTACGTCACCACCGGCGACGGTCCCTATGATGGCAGCTCGTCGTGGGGAGTAAGCGCGTTGAAGCTCAAAAACACTGATTTAAGCCTGCTCGACAGTTTTACGCCCGCCGATCAGCCGTATCTCTGGTGCAGGGATTCCGATCTGGCCTCCGGAGGCGTCAGCGTAGTACCGGGATCGTCGCAAGTGATGGTAGGTGGCAAGGCGGGGATCGTTTATCTGCTCAACACCGGCAACATGGGCAAACAGCAGACTGGCGATGCGGGCGCCGCTCAGTGGTTCTTCTGGGGCGGCGGCCAATACCTGGGACCGCAATGCACGGACGGCAGCGGCAACCTCGTTCCTCAAGGTTATATCGCTCCGTATCAGCTTTTCAGCACCGGTGCCTGGTTCAATGGGTCGGTATATATCGGCGCCGATCCGGGTCCCATTCGTCAGTTTATTTACGCGGGAGGCAAGCTGACGCCTGGAACGGTTTCACCGCAAACATCCAATGAATACCAATCGGGCATCATGGGCACCACTCCGTTCGTGTCTTCCAGTGGTGGAAGCAACGGAATTGTGTGGGCGCTCGATCATGGCGCGCCTCTTCAGGACTCGAAAAATCCGACGCCCAGTTCGGCGGTTCTGCATGCGTACGATGCTACGAATCTCGCGAACGAGCTCTACAACAGCTCCACCAATGGAGCCGATATGGCCGGCTACGGAATCAAGTTCACCTCGCCGATCGTGGCTAACGGAAAGGTCTTCATCGGCACCGGACACGATCCCACGTCGAATCCGAATCCAGAGGGAGAGCTCGACGTCTACGGAATATTGCCGCAATAGCCAACTCAGGGGAGAACGACTGAGATCGTTCTCCCTTCGTTCTTCGACGGCGTTACTCCCGGAAATCTGGAGCTTTACAGCCGCTTTCTGATAACTTGTTGCGGGAGTGAATCGCGTGGCACGCACCGTTGCGGCAGTCTTTGCCGTTCTTCTTCTCGTCAGCACCTGTATCGCCGAGCACAGGTTCCAGTCGGGACCCTATGCCGGTTTTACGAAACTCCCACAGGAACAGGTGATCGTCGAACTGCCAAAGCCGTTGCACATCCGGGAAGTCTCCGGCACAGTGCTGGCGGCGAAAGGCCGTGAGCCGGTGCCCAAAGCTCTTTTTGAGCTACGCGACGATGACACCGGAAAGGTGAAGGCGACGAAGACCGATGGCGAGGGACGGTTTCGGATGAAACATATCAAGGATGGTAAGTACACATTCAAGGCCACGCGAAATGGCTACCAGTCGGTGGTCGGAGTTCTCATCGTCCGGGAAAAGGCTCCGGAGTCTCAGCCGCTTTCCATCGAAATGCCTAAGGTGCTATAGGCCCGAATTGGCTCAGGGCAGGGTAGAATAGCAGTAGCGGCCATGGATCCTCGTATTCCCGAAACTCATCTGGATATCCCTTTGGATATCTCTCCACCACCCAGCCTGAATGTCCCGCTGTGGCGCTCACTGCTGCGGAACTTCAAGGATCGCTATATGCCGGTCGCGTTGCCGCCACTACAGGTCACCTCGCAGCCAGTTGACGTGGGCATGCTTCTGGGAGATGTGGTGGACTTGCCGTGGTTTCGCACTGTGTTCACGAACCTCGGAGATGTGATTTCACCGGAGACCTTGCCGCCGCTGCAATTGGAATCGCGGCCTGTAGACGTGGGCGAACTGCTCAGCGATCAGATGGCGCATCCGTGGTGGTCGTCGTTGCTGCGGAACCTTGCCGACAATGTTTCGCCGGAACGCCTTCCCGCGCTGATGGTCAGCTCTGCTCCAGTGAAGCCGGAGCAGGCGTCGGACGTGCTCAACGTGCCGCGCTGGTCGCACCTCATCGATACTCCCAAGGTGTTCTACCCCGATAAGCCGGTCGGCGAGGTACGTCTGGTGCCGCGCGTGCCACGTCCCGCACTGCCCCCTAAACAAATCGCCAAGCAAGAAGATGCCATGCGAGTGCTCACGCTCCAGAAGCAGCGTGAGTTGAAGTGGGCACATATGCGGGAAGCGATCTGGGTTTCAGTGGCGGCAGTGGAGGTCGCAGTTCTTGTCGCTGTGCACTTCCTGAGACATTAATCGGCTATCATTCGCCGCTCGCATAGGCGGCGATCACGCTCTTTGCGGGCGTCCGATTCGCATCCGCTAGCGCATTGCCTATGTAGCGGAGGAAACGGGGCCGGCCGCGACTTTTCCAATACCGAGAAAGATAGTCATCAGTCTTTACTCCGGAACGCAGTACGCTCACGAACCGGTTCTCATTTGGATTGGTGACAATACCGACGTGGCCTTTCCAAACGATGAGATCGCCAGGCATTGGCTCATGGACGCGCTGGAAGGACTCGACGCCCTCGTAAAGCTCTTCAGAACTGGCGTAACGATACGGGAGATGGGCTCTGCGATAAACGGAGTTCACGAAGTGAGAGCAATCCAAACGTGTATGACGGGTTCGGGTGGCGAGGCGGGGCACAGATGGCGAATGCCGGACGGATTGCGTTTTCCGTTTCTCCGCGTGTCCTTTCACGGGATGTACTAAGGTCACAGCCAAAATCAGTAGTATCACCTCGCTGCGTCGGCCCACTCGATAAGCCCCTTTTCGGTGAATTGTTGGTGTTATGTCATTTCGATGCTCCGTATTTTTTGCATGTGGGCTGCAATTCGAGAGAGGCTGGCGTGTCACCTTTTGAGACAGAAACCGGGCGGAATTCGCGAGAGGGAACCTGGGTTAAAATAAGCTCAACGCCCGGATGGCGGAATTGGCAGACGCGCTGGACTTAGGATCCAGTACCGCAAGGTGTGCAGGTTCAACTCCTGTTCCGGGCACCATGTTCTCACCGCTTTCCTTTCCGTAACTCCCGCTTGCAGTGATTCACCAATGGTGACAGGTGAGCGTATAGTAGGTTACCCATGCCCGAATCGCCACAACGCGGCAAGAAATCAGTTACCGGGAAGTCCTCCAAATCAGGCTCCCAGAGCGTGATTTCGTCCAACTTACTGGAGGCCGTGCCGGATGCCATGGTTGCGGTGGATCGGGACGGCAAAATTCTTCATGTCAACGCGCAGACGGAGGCGATGTTCGGGTATTCCAGGGATGCTTTGATCGGGGAACGCATTGAACTTCTCGTGCCGGAACGATACCGTGGCCGTCACGAAGGCCATCGCGGCGACTATGGCGAGCAGCCGAAGGTTAGACGTATGGGCGCCGGCCTCGACCTCTACGGACGCCGGAAGGATGGCTCGGAGTTTCCGGTGGAAATCAGTCTGAGTCCCGTACCGAGCGAAGAGGGCACCCTGGTGTTATGTGCGATACGGGACATCAGCGATCGGAAGAAAACAGAAGATGACTTGCGCCGTGTCAACGAAGAACTGGCGCAGCGGACAGATCGCGAATTGTGGGACTCCCGCACTCGGCTAGCCGCCATCGTCGATTCTTCCGACGACGCGATCATCGGCAAGAGCCTGGAGGGTGTTGTTACCGATTGGAATCGCGGGGCCGAACGCATGTACGGCTACACCCCTGAAGAGATCATTGGAAAGCCGCTGACCTCAATCGTCCCGCCCGAGCGGCACGAAGAAGTGACCAGAATTCTGGAGACGGTGCGGCGGGGCGAGAGCGTCAGGTATCTCGAATCTATGCGCGTCAGCAAAGACGGCAAATTGTTGAATGTGTCCATCACGGTTTCACCAATCCACGATTCCGCCGGAAATATTATTGGCGCTTCTACCATCGCTCGTAACATTACTGAGCAACGCCGCGCCGAAGATCAGTTGCGGCAAGCGCAGAAGATGGAGGCGATCGGCCGTCTGGCAGGTGGCGTAGCGCACGACTTCAACAATATCCTGGGAATTATCGTTGCTTGTGCGGAGCTCCTGCGCGACCGTGTGTCCGCAATTCCCGGTCTATCGCAATACGTAGAAAATATTCATAAAGCATCGGAGCGCGGCGCCAGCCTGACCCGCCAGTTGCTGGCGTTCAGCAGGAAAAGGCCTTCCAGCCCGATCGTTATGGACTTGAATGAGCGTCTACGGGATACCGCGAAATTGCTGCGGCCTCTGATGGGCGATGACGTTGAGGTGACGCTGGTCAATCGTTCGGCAGCCACTTTGATTGAGGCAGATCCGGGGCAGATCGATCAGATCGTAATGAATCTCGCGGTGAATGCTCGTGATGCGATGCCGAAAGGTGGCAAGTTTTTCCTGGAAACCAGCACCATCAGTTTCGACGACGCCTTCGCGCGGCAGCATCCTCCCATGAGACCTGGCGACTACGTGTTGCTTGCGGTAAGTGACTCGGGCTTTGGAATGGAGGCCGGGATCGTCTCCAGAATATTTGAACCGTTCTTCACGACCAAAGAGGTAGGCAAGGGCACCGGGCTGGGGCTGTCGACCGTGTACGGGATCGTTCAGCAGAGCGGGGGTCACATCTTCGTATATAGCGAGCCGGGAAGAGGCACGACGTTCAAGGTGTACCTTCCGAGCGCGGAAGACAAGATTGAACGCGGCACTGGTGCGGAGAAGCAATCGGACTTCGTCAAAGGCGTTAAGGCAACAATCCTGTTGGTCGAGGATGATGAACTGATCAGAGGACTGACCAAGCAGATGCTGGAAGAACACGGCTATCAGATACTCGAGGCGTCTGACGGTGTATCGGCTCTCAAGCTGGCGCATCTAAACGGAAACCGGTTTGATCTCGTTCTCACTGATGTGGTGATGAAGACCATGAGCGGCCCTGAAATGATCCGGGAACTGAACAAATCGAATCTGGCGCCGAAGGTCATTTACATGTCCGGTTATACGGGAGAATTGATCGGCGAACGTGAGTTCGAAGAGGCCGGGGCAACCTTGCTGGAGAAGCCCTTCACTCGAGCCGCTCTTCTCAAAGCGGTTTACGAATCTCTGAAATAGTGCTCTGGGTGCCGTCTTGCACCGGAGATCATGTCACTTAGATTAGTGATTAAGATCACACAGCGCTGCGCGAAATAACCCACAACGGCAACTCCCCTGTGTGACAAAGCCCACCCCTCAAAACGTGTAAATCTATTGGTTTCAATATGTTCGCTGGATCGCGAAGAGTGCTGTCTCGCTCGCAATGCGTGGCCATCCAGTTGCCCATACATAGGTCAACAAAGACAGGGGATTCTAAAGGACGGTGTGAGATGGCAACTTCGATGATGGCAGCGACAGTAACGACAACGACCCCAACTTTTCAGCCTCTCGCGGATGTACACGTCAAGGCCAATTCGCCTTATGGCTTGCCGATTGTCGACAATTGCGTGAAATGCCCGCTGCGGACCGCGAATTCCTTCTGTGCGCTCTCGCAGCGCTCGATCGAACAGCTGGACGAACTGAAGCACAGCACCTCGTATCCCGAGGGCGCACTAGTTTTCACCGAAGGACAGGACGCGCGCGGCGTTTACATCCTTTGCCAGGGACGCGCCAAGGTTCTCGCAACTAACAGTGATGGCAAGACTCTGATCGTGAAGATCGCTCAACCCGGCGAGATTCTTGGGGTGCATTCTGCAGTCTCCGGCAAGCCGCACGAATTCACAGTGGAGACGCTGCAACCGAGTCAGTTGGCTTTTGTCAGGCGCGACGATTTCCTGCGCTTCATCAAGCAAAACGGCGATGCCTGCCTGCAAGCTGCAGCGCACCTGAGTCGCGATTGCCAGTCGGCGTATGAAGTGATCCGCGCGATCGGCCTGGCGCATTCAGCCTCTGAAAAACTGGCAAGACTTTTGTTGCAGTGGTCCGCCGATGGAAAAGTCGTTGAGGGCGGCGTGATCCGCGTGAAACTCGCTCTGACGCATGAAGAAATTGCTCAACTGATTGGCACATCGCGTGAGACGGTCACGCGAATTCTCGGCGACTTCAAGAGACACCACATTGCCGAGCTAACTGGCTCGACACTACTCGTTCGCAACAAGCCAGCGCTCGAGAAATCAGCTACAAACTAACCCCCCGTGCCGATGATACGGACCTGCTCCAATCAGAGCAGGCCCGCCGTCGTAAAATGACGTGGCTTGCTCACTCCCGCCGAATCCGACCAGCTCTGCGTCGTCCTCGTTTCCACTCGCAATCCTCTGAATATTGGGGCCGCCGCTCGCGCCATGAGCAACTTCGGACTGTCCCGGCTGCGCGTGGTGAATCCGTTCGAAGAATCGTTTCGTGAGGCACGCTCGGCGGTGGGCGCGTCTTCTATCTTGCAAGCTGCCGAGCAATACCAGAGCGTGGCAGAAGCAGTCGCCGACTGTTCGCTAGTGATAGGAACGACCGCTGGACGGAATCGCGACGTGAAGCAGCCACTTGCAGCTTTGCCGGATGCTGGGCCAAGGGTACGGGACCATCTCGGCGGAGGGCGCGCCGCGATTCTGTTTGGTTCTGAGAAGCGCGGCCTCTCGAACGACGACTTCACACATTGCCACTGGCTGGTGAGTATCCCAACGCGCGAACAACATCCTTCGATGAACCTGGGGCAGGCTGTCGCCATTTGTCTTTACGAGTTGACGCGCGGAAGCGCTGCGGCGGGCAAGTCGGAAGCTCAGCAACGAGCAAATGCAGGAGAGTTGGAGCAGATCACGACGGCGATGTTCGAGATGCTTACAACCAGCGGCTACGTGAAGCCGCGATCCGGAACGACGTCGCTGGAAAAACTGCGCCGGTTGGTCAGGAGGCTAAATCTTGATCCGGCTGATGCCGAACTTCTGCTTGGCATGCTGCGGAAGATCGACTGGAGGCTGAGATCGATGCGGCGAGAGTAATTGGGTCACGGATTTGCCATCGTTGGCGGCATCGTCTAGGCTGATTCAGCTCAGCTGAGAGAGCAAGCTAATCAGCGACTTCACCTTCCGGGAGATGGCGGCTGCCTAACACCTCAGAGACTGCATTGATTCCGCGCCGCCGCTGGCGCATCGCGTTCCTTCTTTCTCTCGGCGTCCTCGTTAATTTCTTCGACCGCGTGAATTTGTCGGTGTCGCAAGCGGCATTGCACGACGCGTTTGGCCTGTCGCTGGTCGCGTTTGGATTTCTCTCCAGCGCGTACAGCTGGACTTACGCGGCGATGCAGCTGCCGGCTGGACTTTTGCTGGATCGCTTCGGTGTGAAGCGAATCGGGCGCGTGAGCACATTCTTGTGGAGCATGGCGTCGTTCGCGGCAGCGGCATCGAGGGGAGTAGGCGGATTCTTCGGGGCACGATTTCTTCTCGGCATTGGCGAGTCGCCGACATTTCCCGCCAACGCCAAGGCTATCGGCTATTGGTTCCCGGAAAGCGAGCGAGGACTGGCGACGGCGATTACCGACTCTGCCGCGAAATTCGCGACTGCGATTGGCGTGCCATTCCTGGGCGTGCTGCTGGTGCACTTTGGGTGGCGATGGAGCTTTGCCGCTACCGGCCTCATCAGTTTCGGATATTTCCTGCTGTTTCGTCTGGTGTATCGCAATCCGAGTGAGGATACAGAACTCGAGTCGCGGGAGCGGCAGTACATTCTGGCAGGCGGCGCCCAGGTGGAAGATCAGAAGAGGGCTGCGGCTGGAGCGCCATTGTCCTATCTTGCTGCGACAGAAAAAAGTGTGGGGACTCGCGCTCGGCTGGGCAGCTTACAATTACAGCTTCTATCTACTACTGACATGGCTGCCGACCTATCTTTCGCGCTCACTGCATATTGATTTGCTGCAATCAGCGATCTATACGTCGGTGCCGTGGTTGTTTGCGACCTTTACCGACTTGCTGGTTGGAGGTTGGCTGGTGGACGCGTTGATAAAACGCGGCTGGGATGCGAATCGAGTTCGACAGAGCGTCCTTATTATTGGCATGACGATGGGGCTGGGAATATGGGGAGCAGGACACTCCAATACGCCAGTGGCGGCGCTTATGTGGATCAGCCTGGCATTGGGCGGACTGGCGGCGGCTGCGCCTGTGGCGTGGACGGTGCCGTCGCTGATCGCGCCACGCGAGAGTGTGGCCACAATTGGCGGGCTGGCGAATTTCTGCGGGCAGTTGTCAGCGATTTCGGCGCCGATTGTGACGGGTTACATCGCATACGCTACCCATTCGTTTACGTCGGCGTTCACGACAGCGACGGTGATCCTGCTATTAGGAGTCTTCGGATATGCGGTGCTGTTGGGGAAGATCGAACGAATCCCCGAACCATCGATAAGCGCAGTCAACTCGAAACAGATATCATCCGGAGCTGTGAAGTGAGGAACAAAACCAAGCTATGAATCTGATCCGGCTAGTTAACTTCGGCAGTTCTATCTTTTTATTTGGCGCGATGAGCATCCTCTGTATCGCGACGGCATTTGCTTCCGATGCGCAGCCACTTGTATTCGTTGGCACATACACAACTCACGGCAGCAGGGGCATCTACGCATACAGATTCGATGCCTCGACTGGGAAATTGAACAGCCTCGGGCTCGCGGCGGAAACACCGCAGCCTTCGTTTGTGGTTGCTTCGCACGATGGGAAGTTCCTGTATGCGGCGAATGAGATGGGAGATTTTGATGGCAAGAAGCAGGGTGCGGTGAGTGCATTTGCGATCGAAGCCGACGGGAAGTTGAAGCTCCTGAATCAGCTTGCCTCGCGTGGTGCGGATCCTGCGCACATCACGCTCGATCGCACGGGGAAGTATCTGATCGCCGCGAATTATACCGGCGGAAATATCACTGTCTTTCCGATCGAGCAGAATGGTGGTCTAGGACAGGCGACTGATTTCGTTCAGCATAAAGGATCGAGTGTGAACCGGGAGCGGCAAGAAGGACCGCATCCGCACGAAGTGGTGATGTCGCCCGATAATCGATTCGTGCTGGTGCCTGATCTCGGCCTGGACGAGATTGTTGTTTATCCGTTCGACGCCGTGAAGGGAAAGCTCGGAACTTCGCACTCGGTGAAAGTCGCGCCTGGCTCGGGGCCGCGGCACATCGCGTTCTCGAAGGATGAGCGATTCGTTTACCTGATGACGGAGATGAAGTCGGAAGTCGTAGTCTATTCATACGACAAAAGCAGCGGCGCTTTGAAAGAGCTGCAAACGATTTCGAGTCTGCCGGCCGATTTCAAGGGAGAGAATACGGGAGCTGAGATCGAGGTGCATCCTTCGGGACGGTTTTTGTATGCTTCGAATCGCGGCGACAACAATAGCGTCGCGGTATTCGCAATCGACACGAAAAGCGGGAAGCTGAAGCTGGAGCAGATCGAGTCGACGCAGGGCAAAACTCCGCGGCATTTCGCGATCGATCCAAGTGGCAAATGGTTGCTGGCGGAGAACCAGGATTCGGACAACATCGTCATCTTCAAAATAGATGCGAAGTCTGGCCGTCTGAGCACGAGTGGTCAGCCAGTTCAGATCGGTTCGCCGACTTGCATCGAATTCGTACCGGGACACTGATTTCGAGGAGCTGAAGTGACGTTCGGGAAGGGAACATTGGAGGGAACGCTGACGCGTGAGGAAGTCAGCGACGTAGTTCATCGAGCATGCGATGAGATGCGCATCGAAGGCAAGCGAGTGCTGACGATCATTCCCGATCGCACGCGCACGATGCCGATGCCGCTGATGTTCGAGTTGCTGCAACAGAATCTGGCAGGACGGGCGAAGGCGCATGATTATCTGGTCGCGCTGGGAACTCATCAACTGATGACCGATGCGGAATTGTCGCAGATGATCGGCTGTCCAGTGAGGGACGGAGTTTGCGGCGAGTCGAAGGTACTCAATCATCGCTGGGATCTTCCCGAAACGTTTGCTGATGTCGGAGCGATTCCTGCGGTCGAAGTTGCAAGTGTTTCCGATGGTCTTCTTTCCGAAGAAATCGTTGATTCGCATCAATCGACTGATTTTCGATTACGACCAAGTGCTGATTTGTGGCCCAGTGTTTCCGCATGAAGTCGTCGGATTTTCCGGCGGCAATAAGTATCTGTTTCCGGGCATCAGTGGCAGCGACATGATCAACCAGACGCACTGGCTGGGCGCGCTGCTGGGCAGCTATAACATCATCGGTACTGCTTCGACTCCGGTGCGCGAGCTGATCGATCGGGCGGCCGCGCAAATCTCTGTGCCGATTCCATGTCTGGCGCTAGTGGTCTCGCATGAAGGCGCGTCCGGAATCTATTTCGGAAGCGCGATCGAAGCGTGGAAGGCGGCGGCAGAGCTGTCGTCGCAGAAGCATATCCACTGGATCGACAAGCCTTTCAAGCGCGTCCTTTCGGTGATGCCTGAGCTGTATCGCGATATGTGGACGGCGGCGAAAGGCATGTACAAAGCCGAGCCCGCGATTTCCGATGGCGGCGAAGTCATCATCTATGCGCCGCAGATCACCGAGTTTAGTTACACGCACGGGAGCTGCCTGGAAAAAGTCGGCTATCACTGCCGCGACTATTTTCTGAAACAATGGTCACGTTTTGCCGAAGTGCCGCGCGGCGTTCTCGCGCATTCAACGCACCTGAAGGGGCAGGGCACTTACGATGCGGCGACTGGTGTGGAGACGCCACGAATCCAGGTGACACTTGCGACCGGTATTTGCGAAGAAAGATGCCGCGCCATGAATCTCGGCTATCTTGATCCGCGCTCGGTGAAGCTCGATGAATGGCGAGATCGTGAGCGTGAAGGAATCAAGTTGATTCCAAGGGCCGGTGAGGCGCTGTATCGCGTGCGAAGTTCGTCCTCACAATAAGGACTGACTCAAGCACGTGAACCTGTGTATTCCAAATGCATAGATGGATTCGCTGCGCTCACCATGACTTCGCGTTTCATGAAAAATCCATGGTGATTACGACTGAGGCTCGGATTGTCTATCGATTAGCCGTCTGCGGCGCCTTATAGCCTTCGGCTACGAGCGCGCTTCTGAATGAGTTCAAAAAGAAGTCGACGTTCTCGTCGGTAGCGAGGGGTCCCATGATGCCGATGCGGAAGACTTTTCCGGCGAGCGGACCGAAGCCTCCAGCGATTTCGATTCCCTGATCCTTCAATAGGCGCGCACGGACGTTCGCGTCGTTCACGCCTTCAGGAACACGCGGCGTGTTCAGATTCCAGATTCGGTTCTGCTCGGGAACGTGCATGGTGAGGCCCATCTCTTCGAGTCCCTTCACAAGATGTTTGTGTCCCGCGATAGTGGCGTTGCAGGCGCTGGTCAAGACCTTCTTCGGCGATCAGCGTCAAGGCTTCGCGAAGCGCATAGAACAAGGTGATCGGGGCAGTGTGGTGATAGCGATGCGCGCCTTCGTAGTAGTCGGCGAGGAGCGTGAGATCGAGGTACCAGCTGTGATTCACGGTTCGGCGGCTCTTGAGGTGACTGACGGCGCGAGGCGATAGCGTCATCGGGGACAATCCCGGCGGGCAGCTGAGGCCTTTTTGTGAGCAGCTATAGGCGACGTCGATGCCAGTTTCGTCGACTTCGACAGGCATGGCGCCGAGCGAGGTGACGCAGTCGGCGATCACGATGGCGTCGATTTCATGCGCGGCGTCGCAGATAGCTTTGCCTTTTTGAAAGGCACCAGTCGAGGTTTCAGCGGTGACGTAGGCAACAACCTGCGGACGTTCGCGGCGGATGAAATCGGCGGCTTCGGCGTCGCCAAAGACTTCACCCCAGGGTTTTTCGAAGCGAACGACTTCGCCTTCCTGACGCTTGGCCATCTCGGAGATGCGGTCGGCAAAGAAGCCATTCGCAAATATCGCGACCTTGGTTCCTGATTCGACGAAGTTGCTGACGGCAGCTTCCATCCCCGCGCTGCCCGTGCCGGAGATCGCGATGGTGAAGGGATTTCGTGTTCCGAAGACCGGCAGCAGCAGATCGCGAATGTCTTGCGTTACCTGGAAGAAAAATGGGTCGAGGTGCCCGACGATGGGCTTCGACATCACCTCATAAATACGCGGGTGAACTTGCGTGGGGCCGGGACCGAAGAGGAATCGTTTGGGCGGGGTGAGAGGAGCGAGGCTCTTCGGCGGCAGAGGCGTATCCATTGTTATTTCTCCGGTTAATAGATTAAACCCGCGGCATAGCTCAGCTGCACGGGATCCGCTGGACACCTCACTGCGCTCGGATTGCTGGGAGTGACGCAATCTGGGTAAGCGGCGGGTGCAGTGCACGCCAGCTTTCGCCGGGGAAAGTCAAAGCGTTTTCGAGGCTAGGAACTGAAGTGGGCTGTTTCGACTCGGCCGTGCGGCCTCGCTCAACATGACAGAATAAGATTTGGTGTCGCCTAGAAAATCCCCACTCAACCAAAAGAAGGCTTGAATGGGCCACCACCCACTTACAGCCAGGGCAGGCGGCAGACCTGTCCTGTGCTCAGTGCAGTCATTTCCGGCGGGTGTGTCGAGATCAAGATTGAGTTCGACGACGTTGACTCGTGGCTCGCCGAGGAAACCGAGTTGGCGTCCATAGGTGTGCTTCGCGATCAACTCGCGTACCGCGTCTTCCGACATTTTTCGTTCGCGCGCGATGCGCGGAATCTGGAAGTCGGCGCCGGCGAGCGTGATGTCGGGATCCAAACCGGAGGCGGATGTGGTGACGAGATCGACGGGAACCGGCACGCCGGGGTTTTCTGATTGCAGACGATCGGTGTCGGCTTTCACGCGGTCGAGCAACTTCTGATTTGTGGGTCCGAGGTTCGAACCGCCTGAGGCCCCGGCGTCATAGCCATTTCCGGCGGCGGAAGGCCGGGAATGGAAATACCCGGGGCCCACAAACGGTTGTCCGATGATGCGCGAAGCAACCGTCACACCATTGCGCTGGATCAGCTGGCCATTCGCTTTGTCATGAAACAACGTCTGGGCCAGCGCAGTCACCACGAGCGGATAGATGATGCCGAGCAAGACTGTCGTGACCACGGTCATCAGGATTGCTGTTATCAGATTCTTCTTCATATCTTCTCCTGTCTCCAGTCCTACGCCAGGCCGATGCCGGTAATGAGCACGTCGATCAGCTTGATACCGATGAACGGGATGACAATGCCGCCCAATCCGTAGACGAAAAGGTTGCGGCGCAATAGAGCAGCGGCGGCCATGGGCCGGTACTTCACGCCGCGCAGCGCAAGCGGGATGAGCGCGACGATGATGAGCGCGTTGAAAATCACTGCCGAGAGCACGGCCGATTCCGGCGTCTTCAGGTGCATGATGTTCAGCGCATTGAGCACAGGAAACGTGCCGGCGAACATCGCAGGAATGATCGCGAAATATTTCGCGACGTCGTTGGAAATCGAGAAGGTGGTGAGCGAGCCGCGCGTCATCAGCAGCTGCTTGCCGATTTCGACGATTTCGATGAGCTTGGTGGGGTTGGAGTCGAGATCGACCATGTTGCCGGCTTCTTTTGCGGCTTGCGTACCGGTGTTCATGGCGACTCCGACGTCGGCCTGTGCGAGTGCGGGCGCATCGTTGGTGCCATCGCCGGTCATGGCGACGAGTTTGCCCTCGGACTGTTCTTTGCGGATCAAATCCATCTTGTCTTTGGGAGTGGCTTCAGCGAGGAAGTCGTCGACACCAGCCTCACGCGCGATGGCAGCGGCGGTCAGAGGATTGTCGCCGGTAATCATCACCGTGCGAATGCCCATCGAGCGCAGATGGGCGAAGCGCTCCTTGATGCCCCCCTTGATGATGTCTTTCAGATAAATCACGCCAAGCGCGCGGCGATTCTCGCTGACCACAAGAGGTGTGCCGCCTGCGCGGGAAATCTGTTCAACAGCGGCTTGTACTTCGCGCGGAAGGCCGTCGCCATTGGAGGAGATGTATTTGGCGATGGAATCGGCAGCGCCTTTGCGAATCTCACGGCCATCGATGTTCACGCCGGACATGCGAGTTTGCGCGGTGAAGGGAATGAATTCCGCTTCGTGGTCAGCCAGTTCGCGCCCACGTAGACCGTACTTTTCCTTGGCGAGGACGACGATGGAGCGGCCTTCGGGAGTTTCATCGGGAAGCGATGAGAGTTGAGCTGCATCGGCCAGTCGGCTCTCGGTAACTCCGGCTGCTGGAAGGAATTCAGCGGCCTGGCGATTGCCGAGCGTGATGGTGCCGGTCTTGTCGAGCAGCAGAGTGTTTACGTCGCCCGCGGCTTCGACGGCACGGCCTGACATGGCGAGAACGTTGTGCTGGACGAGTCGATCCATCCCAGCGATGCCGATGGCGGAGAGCAATCCGCCGATAGTGGTGGGGATCAGACAAACGAGAAGTGAGACGAGCACAAAGACGGTCTGAGGCGATCCGGCGTAAATCGCGAATGGCTGAAGGGTGACGACAGCCAGCAGGAAGATGATGGTCAGCCCGGCAAGCAGGATGTTGAGCGCGATTTCGTTGGGAGTTTTCTGCCGCTCGGCGCCTTCGACGAGCGCGATCATGCGGTCGATGAAGGTTTCTCCGGGATTGGAGGTGATGCGGATTTTGATTTCGTCGGAGAGCACGCGCGTGCCTCCGGTAACCGCGGAGCGATCGCCTCCGGCTTCGCGGATGACGGGAGCGGATTCGCCCGTGATGGCGGACTCGTCGACGGATGCGACGCCATCGACAATCTCGCCGTCGCCGGGGATCAACTCGCCAGCTTTTACGACGACGTGATCATCGATACGAAGCTTGGATCCGGCGAACCGATTCCACTGCTCCGTTGGCGAGCAACCGGTTCGCCATGGTTTCCGAGCGCGCTTTGCGTAACGTTTCTGCCTGCGCCTTGCCGCGGCCTTCTGCCATGGCCTCCGCAAAGTTCGCAAAGAGCACGGTGAACCAGAGCCAAAGGGTGATCTGAAGATTGAAACTGTACCCGTGGTGGCCGGTGAGCATGTCGCGGACAAGCAGGATGGTGGTGACGACGCTGCCAACTTCGACGACGAACATCACGGGATTGCCCATCATCTTGCGCGGGTTCAGCTTCGCGAACGCGTCGACGATGGCGCGGCGAACGATGCTGGCGTTCCAGATCGCAATCGACTTGGGCTTGTGACGAACCTCGGACGGATGCAGTTCAACCCGAGGAGCAGCGTTCGATGCGCTAGTGTCTGGATCCTGCACTGCCGTTCTCTCTGTTTTGTTATCTTGCTTCATACTCTCCTCAGAATGTCTTTCCTGCATTCATCAGCAGGTGCTCAAGAATCGGACCGAGACTCAGCGCCGGGAAGAAGGTCAGTGCACCCACGATGATCACTACGCCGACGAGCAGCGCGGAGAACAAAGGGGTGGTCACGGGGAATGTGCCCAGTGATGGCGGCACTGCTTTCTTGCGCGCGAGGTTACCGGCGATCGCGAGCATGGGGATGATCATCAGAAAGCGCCCGATGAGCGTATCGAAACCGATGGAGGCGTTGTACCAGTGGGTGTTCGCGTTAATGCCGGCAAACGCCGATCCGTTGTTTCCGGCGCCCGAAGTGAAGGCGTAGAGGATCTCGCTGAAGCCGTGCGGCCCGGGATTGGCAATGCTGGAAGTGCCAAAGTTCGCCAGCACCGAAACGCTGGTGAGCGTAAGGATGATGAGCGGGAAGACGAGAGCCACGAGCATGGCCATCTTCACATCAAAGGCTTCGATCTTCTTGCCGAGATATTCGGGAGTGCGGCCGACCATTAATCCGGCGATGAAGACGGAGAGCACGACAAAGATGAGAGCACCGTAGAGGCCGGAGCCGACGCCGCCAAAGATGACTTCGCCCAGCATGATGTTGATGAGCGGGACCATGCCACCGAGCGGTGTGTAGGAGTCGTGCATGCTGTTGACGGCCCCGCAACTGGTGTCGGTAGTAGCGGTAGCGAAGAGGGTGCTGTCGGCAAGCCCGAAGCGGACTTCTTTACCTTCCATGTTGCCGCCGGTTTGAGCAATGCTCGCGCGTTGATCAACGCCTTTGAGCAGCGGATTGCCGCGCGACTCAGACCAGTACGCGGTGGTGACGCCGCAAAGGAAGAGGAAGGCCATGGCGGCCCACACGGCCCAACCATGTCGGCGAGAACCGGTCATCATGCCGAGCGTGTAGGTGAGTCCGGAAGAGATGGCGAAGATGCATAGCATCTCGATCCAGTTGGTAAGCGGAGTGGGATTCTCGAACGGATGGGAGCTGTTGGCGTTGAAGAACCCGCCGCCGTTGGTGCCGAATTCCTTGATGATTTCCTGCGAAGCGACAGGACCTTGGGCGATGGTCTGGTCGGTGACGGTGTCCATGATGGGCTTGCCGTCAGGAGTGGTGGCGGGTTTACCGTCAGAGCCGAGATGCGGGACTTGCTGCGGTTCGAGCAACTTCACGGTATCGTAGGGCTTGAGGTTCTGAACGACGCCTTGCGAGACGAGTAACAGCGCACCCACGATGGAGATGGGAAGCAGGACCCAAAGCGTGCAGCGGGTGAGATCGACCCAGAAATTGCCGATGGTCTGCTTTTCTCGGCGCGCGATGCCGCGGATAAAGGCGATCGCCAGTGCAACTCCGGTCGCGGCGGAGACGAAGTTGTGATAAGCCAGGCCCATCATCTGGGTCAGATAGCTCATCGTGGTCTCAGGCGTGTAGGACTGCCAGTTGGTGTTCGTCGTAAAGGAGGCTGCGGTGTTGAACGCGAGGAACGGCTCAACTCCGGCGAGTTTCTGGGGATTGAAGGGCAGCATTCCCTGCACGCGCTGAATGAGGTAGAGAAGCACCATCGAGACCAGGCTGAAGAGCAGCATGGCTACGGCGTACTCGGTCCATTTCATTTCCGCGTTTTCGTCTACGCCGGTAAGCGTGTAGATAAGGCGCTCGATGGGGCGGAGCACCGGATCGAGAAATGTCTTTTCACGATTGAAGACGCGGGCCATGAAGACACCAAGCGGCTTCGTCAGCGCGAGAACGACGAGCAGGAAAACAACAATTTGAAACCAGCCATTGGTGGTCATTTCAGAACTTCTCCGGTCGTAACAGGGCGTAGCCGAGATAGACCATCAGCAAAACGCAGATTGCAAGCATCACCACGGATTCGAGGTGCATAGTCATCTCACCGCACTTTCTCGCAGAAATAGACGTAACCGATCGAGACGGCGAAGAACAGAACGGTTGCCGCAATGAAAACGATGTCTAACATGAACGAGTCCTCCTAAAATAAGAAGCCTGCTTCAACTACGCCGCGGGGTTGATTTTGATTCGTGCCGTTAGGCCCGAAAGCGCTGCCAGGCGTGATGCTGGTTGCACCCACCCAGGAAAGATCGCCGCGGGTGAAGAAGCGCTTGTACTGATATGTGGGAGTGAGAGTGATTGACCAGCCCGCGCTGCCTGGCCCGTAAAGCAGGTTGGCGCTTTGTGCGGCAAGGCTACCTGTGGTCGAAAGATATTCTCCACGTGCGGCGAGAGAGAATCCGCGTTTGAAGGTGTGGTTCACCAATACGGCTCCGCCACGAGTTGAAGCGCCCTGCACAACGCCGACCTTAGGATTGGTGGGCACGCTGCTGTACTGAAAGTAGGGCTGCACGATCCAGCTCCCTTTGGTGTAGGTGTATATGGCGGCGTACATAGTGCTGTTGTTTTGCACGGGCGTGGCCAGAGTCTGAAACGCTGTCTGGCTGAGATTCCCCATGCCTGCAAAGGTGAAGCTGTGCGGGCCATTGGCATACGTAAGTGAGCCGCTCAACCATGAGTACCGGTTCGAGTAGTAGCCGTCATTCCAACTCAAAGAGGCTGTGAATTTGCCGAATGTCTGGTTCACCTGAATGCCGCGATTAATCGCGTTTTCCTGGTTCCACAACAGTCCGCGTTCAATGTTCATGTTCTGGAAATCGAAGGTGTACTCAGCACCCATCAACGTAGGCAGGGCACCGATCAAGATGGAGGTGTTCTTCGAGGGAACCAGCTTTGCGTAGGCTACGGGTACGGGGCCGTAGAGGTCGGTGATCGCCTTCTCAGTGGAGAGGAATGGAGTTCCGAGCGAGAGAATGTTGTAAGCACCGGCCTGAACGTAGAACTGCCACCAACTGGTGGTCTTCTGCAGGAAGACCTGGCCGTTGCTCAGCGCTGCCTGGCCCGTGTTGTCGCCAGGAACGTGGTTTCCCTGCCCCAGTCCCATGCCGCTGATGATGCCATTCACGTTCAGCGTGCCAAAGGGACCGCCTTCAAAACTGTTCGGTGGAGCCGCCTGAAGAGGGCCCGTGATTGCTGGAGTAGGAAGCGGAGCGGGAGCCGGAGTTGCAGGTGGACTTTGTGCGTTTGCGGTTTCGTGGGAAACCAATGCTAAGCAGCACAAAGCCAGCAGCCAGTGATTGAGGTGTTTGCCTGCGCGCTTCCGTTCTAATTCGTGTTCCTGGGGTTTAGTAGATCGCAGACTCTCCGGCCCCGCAAAGCGAGTGGTGCGCTCGATTCGCCCCATATTCGTTGCTGACTTTATGCGAAATTGATTTACCTCTGCTGACGCCTCCAACTCAACAGTCCGTGCCGGGAATTCGTAGACGTTTCTCGAGCCGGAACGAGTAATGACTTGAAACATCCGGACCCTTGGCCGGCGCGTGTCGGCGGACAGAGCTACGAGAAATCGAAGCATGAAGGCGACCGCAAACACGCAAATCAACAGCAAGGCCGTCATCCCGGAAAGCGCGGCGAAATCGAGTACGGCAATCATGGTTGTCCAAGTCATTTGATAAGGGGCGGCCTAAAGTTTGTGTAAGGAGTGCATAAAAAAAGTGTAATGAGCGAATTTGAGCGGCTTGGAATAAGCAGTTCTCATTCCGCACCGACGCATTTCAGCAGCTAGACGAGCGTCCGATGAGCGTAAGGAATTGTCTAAAAAGAGCGTAATTTGTTCGTAAATGCTAGGCGGGATCGAGCGCGGCTTCGCCGGCAGGCTCGAGCCGATATCCAACCCACGGTTCGGTGATGATGTATTGCGGAGCGCCTTCGGTTTCCACTTTCTTGCGAAGTTGACCGACAAGGACGCGGAGGTGTTCTGGTTGTTCCACGCTGTTCGGTCCCCAAATAGCGTTGAGCAGCTTGCGATGGGTGACTACGCGGCCGGCATTGCGCGCGAGATGCAACAACAATTCGAACTCTTTGGGCGTGAGCCTGACATCTTGGCCACGGATGGAGACGCGAAAGGCGTCCTGATCGATGCGGAAGTCGCCAGCTTCGAGAGTGGTCGAGACCGGCTCTGCGAGTTCGACACGCGCGAGATTGCGGCGAACACGGGCCAGCAATTCGTTCATGCCGATGGGCTTGGTGACGTAGTCGTCGGCGCCGGCGTCGAGCGCTTCGACTTTGGTCTTCTCCTCTCCCTTCACCGACAGGACGATGATGGGGACGCTGAATTCGCTTCTCAGACGGCGAGTGAGTTCGATGCCGTTCATTTGCGGCATGGAAACGTCAGTGATCACCAGGTCGGGAGTCCACTCACGCACGACAGCCAGGGCGTTGTCGCCATTTTCCGCGGTGCGTACGTCGTATCCAGATCCATTTAGAGAAGTGCGCAGAACACGCGTAATCTGCGGCTCATCATCAACAATGAGAATTCGTTTCCTGGCGTTCATCACTTGGCCGCCTTGCTGGTTGCCTCTTGCGTAACAATGTGGACATCGACCGGAGGCGCGTCGCGCAGGAATTTGTGAATCGTGCTCAGGTAAAGATAGCGGCGCCAGCCCTTGATAGCGGATCGTCCGAATACCACCTGCGTAATATGCTTCTCGCGGACGAACTTTGCAACCGCCTCGGACACAGTTGTGGCCTTCAGCTTCATGACCTGCGCGCCCAGGTCCTCGGAAAACTTGATGTTGGCTTGCAAAGACTTTTGGTTCGCTTCAGTGTCATCGAGTCCGGTGTCCACATAAACGACGAACAGCTCGGCGTCGAGGCGGTGCGCCATGCGAGCGGCGCGCGCAACCAAGTGCTGTGCGGCGGGATTGGAGCTGATACAGACGGCGAAACGCTCGCGTACGCCTAGATTGCGTTCCAACTCCTCTTTGTCGAGATGGCTTTCCAGACTGCGATCGACTTCCTGAGCGACTTGCCGGAGGGCTAGTTCGCGAAGCGCGATCAGGTTGGTGGGCCGGAAAAAATTGCCGAGAGCGCGTTCCACGCGATCCGAAGGATAGATATCACCGCGTTTCATTCGGGTCTGCAACGCTTCCGGCGTGAGGTCAGCCATCACGATTTCGGTGACGCGCTGCAGCACCCAGTCGGGAACCGTCTCGCGTACAGTGACGCCGGTAATGTGTTGCACGCTGGGAGCGAGGCTCTCGAGGTGCTGAATGTTCATGGTGGAGAGCACGTCGATGTTTGCGTCCAGAAGATCGAGAACATCTTCGTAACGCTTGCGATGCTTGCTGCCTTCGATGTTGGTGTGGGCGAGTTCGTCGATCAGAACCACTGCGGGTTTTCGCGCGAGGATGGCGTCGACATCCATTTCCTCGAAGAGGGTGCCTTTGTATTCCAGCTTGCGACGGGGCACAGACTCCAACTTCGAGGCTAGTTCGGCCACGCCTTTGCGGCCATGAGTTTCGATTACTCCAATGACCACATCTTCTCCGCGGTTGCTGCGGCGGATCGCTTCGCTCAGCATGTTGTAGGTCTTGCCGACGCCAGGAGCGTAACCAAGGAACAGTTTGAAGATGCCGCCCTTTTTTTCAGTGACGGAGTGCTCTAACCACTGGTCGGGAGTCTTGCTCATCGCGCCCTATTCTCTTCGAGGTAATCGAATTTGTCGATGTCAGCTACAATCGACGCCGTGAACAAGTCTCCCCAGCAAGTGTTTTTGAGATTTGTAGCCTGCTGCGCGATTGTCGTCGGGCTAGTCTATCTGTTCAAGGTTCCGCTGCATGTGAACCCCACGACGGTGGCGCTTACGTTCCTGGTGGCGGTGCTGATTGTGTCGGCACGCTGGGGATTGCGTTTCTCACTATTCCTCGCAGTCATTGCCACCGCGGCCTTCAATTATTTTTTTCTGCCCCCGGTGGGGACGTTCACGATCGCGGATACGCAAAACTGGATTGCCCTGTTCGCGTTTCTGGTGACCGCGATCACAGCGAGCCAGTTGTCAGAACGCGCGCGCCGTCAGACTGAGGAAGCGATACAGCGTCGGCGGGAGGTGGAGCGGCTCTATCAATTCAGCGAGGGACTGCTGATCTCCGAAAACATCCTGGAGTTGCTGAACTCGCTGCCACAGTTGGTAGTGAACACATTTGGCGTGTCGGCTGCTGCCATCTACCTGCCGGGCAAGGGAGACATCTACCGTTCTGGCCCTGGAACTCGCGACTTAGACGCAGAGCACTTGAGGAGCGTGATCGCGCGAGGGGAGCCGACGTTCGACAGCGAACGGCGACTCAGCTTTACTCCACTAAAACTCGGCGTGCGGATTGTGGGTACGATCGGCGTTGCCGGTGACCTGTCGCGAGAAACTCTGGACGCAATTGGAAGTCTGATCGCAATCGCGATTGAACGCGTGACCGCTGTCGAAAAACTGGCGAAGACCGAGGCCTCGCGAGAGAGCGAAAAATTGAGAACGGCAATTCTGGACTCAGTGACGCACGAGTTTCGGACGCCGTTAACGGCGATTAAGGCGTCGATCACCAGCCTGATGTCGAATATCAATCTGGGAGCCGATGATCGGCAAGAGTTGATGACGGTAATCGATGAAGAGAGCGATCGCTTGAATCGACTGGTGGGCGAGGCGGCGGAGGTTTCAGAGCTCGAATCGCATGAACTGCAACTTGATTTCGAGTCGCATCGGATTAAAGAACTGGCGCAGACTGCGTTGACGGAGTTGAAGCAGGTGCTGGGAAAACATCCGATCGAATTGAATATCGCCGAGGATGCGGTAGCGCGTGTGGATGCCAAGCGCATCACCGAGGTGCTGGTTCAACTGCTCGAAAATGCAGCGAAGTATTCGCCACCAGAATCCGTGATTCGCATAACGTCGGAATTGCGCGATGGCAAGCTGGAAGTAAGCGTTGCCGACAAAGGTGTTGGTATCGATGACATGGAACAGGCGCTGATTTTCGATAAGTTTTATCGTGGCAAGAGTGAGCGCTATCGAGTGCAGGGAACGGGGATGGGGCTGGCGATTGCGAAGGCGATCATAGAGGCGCATGGCGGTACGATCCGAGTGACCAGCCAGACGGGAAGCGGGTCAGTGTTCAGCTTCACGATTCCGGCGTGAAGATAGCAGATGCCGCTCGCGGGGCGAGCGGGCTCCATCATGCCTAGCGCGGTTCGCCGGTGTTCTGGAAGCTGAGTCCCGCGACCGTACTGCCGGATGCGAGTACGTTGCGGACCTTTTCGCGATTTGCCCCCGCCTTGTTAATTGCCTCTGCAAAACAGCGGATTGCCTGATCGGGAGCGCTGCCCTCGGGCAAGCGGAAGATCCACGGGATGTTGGTGGACGTAAGCGAATGATCGGAAGAGATTGCGATTACTGGGACGAAGTCTTTCACCCCAAGTTGTTCGGCGAGATGGCTGGAATCACGGCTGGTGGCGATGATTCCGATCGCATGCTGATCATAGAGAGCTTGTACCAGTGCCGAAGACGCCTTGCCCCACTGAACGTCGGAAGGGATACCGATCAGGGAGACATGATGGGTCGCGGTGCGATTCAGTATTTCCAGTAAAGCGACGGTGGCAGGCGAGTGGATAAAGTCATCTGCTTTCGGCCCGAATACCGCCAGCTTTACTTCGCTGCTCGTCTGATCTGGTAGAGTTGGGCCGGCATATTGGACGCCATCTTCTCCCACGCGAGCGTAGGCTTTCTCCATCGAGATCTGGCGATATTCGATTTGGCCGTCGTGTACGGCGGCGAGGAACATCGGGCGAATGTCTTTGCAATTGGGATCAAAGATCATCTCGCCGGTCACGCCTTCGTACTTGTCGAGTCCGGTTAATGCATCGCGAATGCGGCCGCGATTCAGTCCAGCTTCGCAGATGGCGTGCAGCAGGATCTGCATGGTGTCGTAGGCGAGAGCAGCGAAGTGATCGGGTTTCTCGTGGAACCGAGCTTCGTAGCGTGCGACGAAGTCCAGCCATTGCGGATCTTTGCGGCTGGGGTCGTAGGGATAGACTGCTTCGAAGCCTTCGGCAGCGGCGCCGGCAGTCTTGAGCAGATCGTGCCCCATGGTGCGATGGCTGCCAAACACGCGCTGTTTCATTCCGAGCTCGCGCATTTGCAGCAGAATATTGGCTGCAGGGATTTCATCTGTCCAGAGGACGATAGCGTCGACACGCGAGTCGTTGATGATGCGAAGCTGATGGCGGAAATCCGTGTCGCCGGGCATGAATTTTTGTTCGATGATGAGAGGGTGCCCGAGCCGACGCGAAGCATCTTTGAACTTTAGAACGCCGAAGCGGCCGTAGCGATCGTTGACGCGGAGGATGGCGACCCGTTTGAGTCCGAGCTCAGAATAGATGTGGCGGGCGATCGTGTAGCCTTGCACGCGATCGTCCTGAAGCGTGGTTAAAAACCAGGGGACGATCGTTTCCGGAATTGTGGGATCGGTGGCAGCGCTGTTAGCCATCGGAACTTCGGTTTTCAGATTCACGCGAAGGCCGATATGCGTGGAGTCGCCGCTGAGAGAGCCGTACATGGCCCAGACTTTTTCGTCGTAGGCCATTTTGATGATTTCGTTGCTGGAGGCGCCCCAGGTGGCTGAATCGTTGTGGATCATGAGGCGGAAGGGCTTGCCCCCGTAGCCGCCGGCAGCGTTGGCTTCGTCGATGGCCATGTTGACGCCGTTCAACATCTTCTGGCCGAGCGCATGATCGGGATGATCGTAGACGGGACCGAGAAATCCAATACGCACTTCGGTGATGGTCGACGGATTTGGATCAGGGACATCGCGCGCCGCGCCGTTGTATTCGATGAGACTGGTGTAATTCTCATAATACGGCGTGGTGAACTTCGAGTATGGACGCAGATCTTCGGGTGCTTCGGCGTATGGACGCATCTCGCGGTTCTGAGGACGACCGGGAGGATTCTTCCCGCACGAACAGCTGAAGCTGGACTGACCCCAGGTTAGCGGCACCAATACAGCAGCAATCACTACGACCAGGACGCGGCGCATTGAGTTACTCCTTCGGTGTTTCGCGGAACATGGCGATGGCTTCGATTTCAACCAGCAGATCCGAACGGCACAGTTTTGCCTGGATGCCTGTTGAAGCCGGTACGGGATCGAGTCCCTGTTGCTGGAAAAACGCGGTCCGCTCTTCGTTGAAGGCTTCATAATCGCGATCGATATCGCGCAGATAGCAACTGGTGCGCACGATGTCTTTCCAAGTGCAGCCTTCTGCTTCAAGCAGACCGGTGATGTTCTTGAATGTGCGCTTGCACTGCGCGCGGAAGTCGCCGACGTGCACGGTCTTGCCGTACTCGTCGATGCTGGCGGTGCCCGAGATCAGCAGGATCACCAGCCCGTTGAGATCGATGCGCATGCCGCGAACGAAAGAGCTGGGCTTCGAGTAGTCATAGGCTTCGTTGAGAACTTTGAGATTGGTGATCGCCCGCTTTTCGATGGGAGCGTGCGCGATGGCTTCGAGAATTTCTTGTACCTGCATGTGAATGGCTCCTTACTTCTGTCGTATTCCGTGACTTAAACCTTCTGCGGTGGCGACCCAGAGGTCGTCACCTTGAAAATCCACGCCGAGGATGTAGTTGTGCGCGGGCGCGCTGTCGACCGGGATATTCGTGATGTTTCCAGCGGCGTCGCGGATGAGCATCTCCGGCTTGTGCGTGTCGAGAGCGGGGCGATAGACGGACCAGTTCGTGCCGTCGTAGTAGGCGAGACCTTTGTCGGTGCTGAACCAGGCGCGATTCGCATCGACGGCTTTCACCTGGTTCAGGAAGTTGCTGGGAAGGCCGCTGTCCTTGGTGAGGAAGTTGTGCCAGTAACGGCCGTCGTAGCGGCTGGCGCCGAAATAGGTGGCGACCCAGAGAATCTTGTCGACGTAGCTGACGGAGGTGGTGATCTCGTGGATCAGGCCCTGGTCCTTGAGGACAACCATCTCGGTTTCGCCATCGGGATCGTTGTAGTCCTTCCAGTGCTGGGTTTGGACGTCGTACTCGAGTACGCCTCCGCCCCAGACGGCGTAGTAGACCTTGTCAGGTGCGGGACACACACCGTAGGTCCAGATTTCGTACATGGGCGTGTTGCGCTCGTTATACAGGTTCCACTGGTTGGTACGCGTGTTCAGACGACCGCCGCCCGCCGCAGTGGCGACCCAGACGTAATCGCCCAGGACGCCGACGCCATAGACGACGTCGTTGGGAAGTCCGGAGTTGAGTTGCGTGAAGCTGTCGATGCGACCGGCAGAGATGCGGCTGAGGCCACCTAGTGTGGCAGCCCATACGTCGCCGGTGCGCTTGTCGAGCGCGAGGCCGAGCACGGCCTGGTGCGCCAGTCCATCACTCGGACGGAATACCTTCCATTTGCCACCTTCGAAGAGGCCGAGGCCATTGTCGGTGCCGGCCCAGATGCGCGATCCGTCCACCAGAACGGAATAGACGTGATTGTTCGGGAGACCATTCGCCGTGGTGAAGTTCTCCCAGCGAAAGCGAGGCATGTCCTGCGAAATCCCCAGGCAGGAAAGGCTCACAAGCAGAACCAGCGCGAACAAACAATTTCGTGTCTTCATAAAGTCTTCAGGTACTCGATCAAGTCGTTCAATTCGTCTTTCATCAGATCGTTGGTAACGCCGTGCGTATCGTGCGGATTGAATACCGTCCAGATCTCTTCCATCGAGCGCGCAGAGCCATCGTGCAGATACGGCGCGGAATAAGCGATGTCGGGAAGGTGGGGAGTGTCAATGAGCGAAGAGCGATCGATCGCTTTTCCGGAGCCTACGTCGGCCAGTTGGCGATTCGTGTATTTGGGACCGCTGTGGCAGTAGGCGCACTGGTTGCTTTCGGGAATCGGCTTGCCAGCTTTGGTAACGGTGCGCTCGAAGATTGCTTTGCCGCGTTCTTGTGCGGGAGTGAGCTGGCCATCCGGCAAGCGGTAACGATTGGGCCGCAGCGGAATCGAGAAGATGTAGGAATCGAGATCGGCGAGTTCCTGCTCGTTGTAGCTCTGCGAGCGGTAGAAGAATTTTTCCGTGCGTGGACCGCATTCGGTTTGCAGGTTCGGATTTCCGCCATTCCATTTGAATGGCTCGGTGCCGCTGAGATCTTCGATGGAGCGATTGTCGACGACGTCTTTGCCAAACCCGTCGGGCTCGAGATCCCAGTTCATGCCGTCGAAGGTGGAATCGAGATGGCAGTTGGCGCAACTGAACTGACCCTGGAATGCAAATTTCGCGTTATAGAAAAGGCGCTCACCGCGGCGATTCGCACGTGATGGTCTGCGGTCCGCCCATGTCAATGGACTGGGCAATCTCGTTCTTATCAGTGTCGATTACGTCGATGGTGTCGCTGAGGCGATCGGCGACGTAGAGCCGCTTCCCGTCGGGGGAGAGAAGCACGCCGCGAGGATCGGGGCCAACCGGGATTCTGGCTGTGACGTAATTTGCGGAAGCGGAAAGATCGTTGGCGAACGACTGGCGCTGCGACCTGGCGAAGGCGAGTAAGCGCTGCGTGTCGATGACGGTGACGATGCCGGCACCGCCGCTGGTGACGAAGATCTTCGATTTGTCCGGTGAGATGGCGACACCGAACGGCCGCGCGAAGTAGCGCTCAAGTTCGTCGATGGGTACCTGGACGGTCTGGCCGGCATCTTCGCCGAAAATGCTGAGCGTATCGACGAAGGCCCATCCGTGTTCCACGTGTGCGAGCGGGACCAGATTCTTGGGCTTAAGCTGTGCGACCGCGTTAAGCTTTCCATCGCTCGAGCTCGCAAGATGAAAGACTCCAGCTACGTTATGCAGGGGCTTGCGCTCGACGACGTCCTGAGTGACTGTGTCGATGATCGTGATCTCCGATTCCGGCGGAGTACGAAACTTTCCAATGTTCGGATAAATGTGAGTGCAGTAGATGTGCTTCCCGTCGGAAGAAAGGGTGAGGTAACTGGCGCCGCGTCCGGCAACCAGTCGCTTGATTTCTTTGCCAGTTTGCAGATCGATGACCGAGATATCGTTGCTCAGACGATTGGCGGTATAGAGCGTGCGGCCTTCGCGATCGGCGATGGCGCTGATGGGTTCGAAACCAGCGGGTAGGGTACGAGAAACTGAGAGCGTGTTGGCGTCGATGACCGAAACGTTGTCCGACCAGGAGTTGGCGACGTAGATCTGTTTACCGTCGGGCGAAAGCGAAATGCCGGTAGGCACATGGCCAACGGCGATTTGCTTGATTACTCTTCCGCTGGCGATGTCGACCACGCGCAACTCGTCGCTCTTTTCACAGAGAACATAGAGTGAATTGCCGTCGGGCGAGAGCGCCATCTCGACAGGATTGAGATAGCGCGCATCTTCCCCGGCGGACCACGCGCCGATGATGAGCACGGCGGCGATCAGAAGACCGATTACAAGTGCCAGTTGGAGGCGGGCGCGCATCAGGGCTCCTCCACCAGAAGCACGTGATCGACCTTCAGGTTTTGCAGAGTCTGCTCTTTTCCGCTTGGCCACTTGATGGTGAGCCGGTCGACTTTAGTGGTAGAGCCGAGGCCGAAGTGGATGCGATCATCGTCCTGCGATAGATAACTGGATCCGGCGAATCGTTCCGCGACCTGCTTTTTGCCGCCTGCAGTTAATTCGAGGCGTGCGCCAATGCCGTCGCGATTGCTCTTCTTGCCTTTCAGCTTGATGGCGATCCAATGGTTGTCGTTCTTCGAAACGTTGTGGAAGAGCGTGCCGCGAGCGCCCAGGTTCACGACGAAAGCGTCCATCTTGCCGTCGTTGTCGTAGTCGGCGAAGCAAGCACCGCGCGAGACGGTCTTCACGTCCATGACGGAACCAGCCTGTCGCGAGACATCCTCGTAGAGACCGTTGCCCAGTCCACGAAACAGCGACTGCTCCTGCGGCACGAGGTGAATCAGGCCGCCGTGGAAGGTCATGATGTCGGGAATGCCGTCGTTGTCGAAATCGTAGATGCCGCTGCCCCAACTGGTGTATTGCGCAGTGGCTTGCGAGATGCCGGCCTTCTCGCTGATGTCCTCGAACCGATTCTTCCCGATGTTCTTCATGAGGCGGTTGTACTTCGAGTCGGTGACCCAGAGGTCGATCACGCCGTCTCCGTCGACGTCGGCAAATACCGGTCCCATGGCGGAAGTTGACTCGCCGTTCTGTCCGTAAGCGGTGCCGGAGTCGGAGGCGATTTCTTCGAAGGTACCGTCGCGCTTGTTGTGGAAGAGGAAGTTCTCGGTCTTGTCGTTAGCGACGTAAATGTCGGGATAGCCATCGCCGTCGAAGTCGGCGGCAGTGGCGCCCATGGTGCGGCCTTTGAACGCGCCGATGCCGGACTTGTCGGTCACATCGGTGAACGTGCCGTCGCAGTTGTTGTGATAGAGACGGTTGGTGTCGGCTTCGTAATCGAGAGGGCCGGGATAGTTATCGGCAGCGTAATAGTTGCGGTATTTCGGATCGAACTGCACGTAGCGGCCGACGAACAGGTCGACACAACCGTCTTTGTCGTAGTCAAGCCAGGCGGAGCTGATAGACCAGCGATCGACGTGAATACCGGCTTTAGCGGTGACATCGGTGAAGGTGCCATTGCCGTTGTTGTGATAGAGAATCGCCTGGCCGTAGCCGGTTACGAAGAGATCGACGTAGCCGTCGTTGTCATAGTCGGCGGCGATGGCGGCCATGCCGTAGATGTTTGCCGCGACTCCGGCCTGATCGGTGACGTCGGTGAACTTGCCGTTGCCATCGTTGCGATAGAGATGATTGTGCGGCGGAGTCTCCGGCTCTTTTTTCAGTGGATACGGGTGCATGCCCGGTCCGAGCGGCTTGCCGGAAACCACGTAGAGGTCAGGACGGCCGTCGTTGTTGTAGTCGAACCAGACGCAGCCGCCGCCAGTTCCTTCGAGCAGCGAGCCGAGATCCTGCGCGCCAAAGCTGTGCGTGAAATTGATTCCGGAGGCGGCGGTGGCGTCCTCGAACTGAATGGTGCTTTTGGGAGCCTGAGCCCATAGCACGGACGAGAGCATCAGCATTCCTACAATGCGGGCGAACAAATCAGTGACCTCCTGTCCGTGTGTGCGTCGTTTCCAAAGTCATGTCGACCGGATCCGTCGATTTCAGCAATACCTGTGGGACCTCGTTATCGGGCGCGCGTTCCGGACCTGCGTGGCAGCCGACACAAATGCGTTGCTCTCCGCGGCGTATCCAGAACCATCCGGCTTCCTTCTTCAAGGTTTTCCCATTGGCGTCGAGAAGTTCGAACTTGATTGGCTGATCCGATGGGACGTTCAGGAAGAACGAGCCGTCGGTCTCGACGGGCGATGAGCCGATGAGCTTGGGCTGACCCGATGGTCCGGCCGTGTAGACCTTCACGGAGGCGATGGAACCTGGATCGAAGTGGTATTTCGATGTGTACGCGTTCAAACAAAGCAGGTTGGCGTTTGGCCAGTCATGCAAGCCCGAAGGATGGCGATTCGGGATGGGTCGCAAAGCGATCAATATAGGCTGGAGCAGGTTCAAGCCATTCTGGACAGCGAGTGGTTCGAGGGCTGGCGCTCCAGGGGTCCACTGCATCAGGCGATAGGACTCCGCAGGGCTCTTGCGCCAACTGACGAGCCATTCACCTGAAGGCATTTGAGCCACGTCTCCAGCAAATTGCCCTCTGGGCGCGGAGATTGGGTCGGCGTGAGCCAGCGGGGATGTAAAGCGCGCGAGGGAGTCGGCGGAAGCAAAGACGATATCGCCAACTGCGTTTTGTTTGCCCGAGTGACGATCGGCGCCGTGATCGCAGCGATAGGATTCGACTCCGCTGCCATCGGTATAGACGGTGTAGAGTTCCGATTTCGTGCCAGCTCCCAGCGGGTAGACAGCTTCGAAGAGCACGCGTCCGTCGATGAGGACGTCAGTGGGAAGAGCAGTTGCCGGGGATGAAGGTGAGTGGGGTGGATTCGATCTGGGAGCTTCGCCCGCTCAAGGGCGAGTGGGCTTCATCAAGCGAAGCGGTCTCGATCAAAAAGCGGCCGGACTTGCGCTCTGCGAAAACGATGCGGGAGTCAGGCAGATAGAAAGGACGGACGCACTGGTCTTTGCAGTGGGTGATCTGTTTTGGTTGCGCGCCGTCAGTCGTCGCTTCCCAGATTTGCCAGTGATCGGCGGGGTGGCGCTTTCCGGCGAAGAGGATATGAGTGCCGTCGAACGAAACATTCGCGTCAGCTGAGGCTGCGAACGCCGGGAAAAGTTGGCGCTGACCTTTGCCGTCGCGAGTCCAGAGGTTCGCTCCCAGAGGGAAGCGCTCGGCACCGTGAATCCAGGCTTCGGAGTTGAACGCTTTTGCGGCGGTGAAGACGATGGGTACCGTTTGCGAAGGGGACGCGAGCAATGACGTCGTTGAGACGAACAATGCGATCAGGAGGGAGAGTCCGTGTAGCCGCAGTCGCACTAACGCCCCCCTGCCACTGCGGCCAATTCAGCCTGTATTTCACGATCCCTGGCTTGCAGTTCGATATAGGGCTGCAGATCCCGCATCATGGATTCGAACTGGTCGAAGGTCAGCGACTGCTCTCCGTCACTCATCGCTTTTGCAGGATTTGGGTGGACTTCCACGAGAAGGCCATCCGCGCCGACGACAACTCCGGCACGCGCTAGAACTGGCACGAGGGCGCGCAATCCCGCGGCGTGGCTAGGATCGACGATCACTGGAAGATGCGAGACCATTTTCAGGACTGGGACGGCGCTCACGTCGAAGGTATTGCGGGTAGCTTTTTCGAAGGTACGAATACCGCGCTCGCAGAGGATTACATCGGGATTACCCGCCATCACAATGCACTGGGCTGAGCGCAACAGCTCCTGCAATGTCGAACTCAGTCCGCGCTTGAGCAGCACAGGCCGGCCGCACTTGCCGAGCGCTTCCAGCAGCGAGTAGTTCTCCATGTTGCGGGTGCCAACTTGCATGATGTCGGCGTATTCGGCAATGACAGAGACTTCTGTCTCGGACATCACTTCGGTGACGATGGCCAGGCCGGTGACTTCACGAGCTTTGGCGAGAATCTTCAGGCCTTCGACGCCGAGACCTTGAAAGGAATAAGGGGAAGAGCGGGGCTTGTAGGCGCCGCCGCGCAGGATGCGCGCGCCCGATCGAGCGACAGATTCCGCGGTCTGCAGGACCTGTTGTTCGGACTCGACGGCGCAAGGGCCGGCCATCACGACGAAGTCGCCGGCGCCGATCTCGATGTCGCGGACGCGAATTACTGTTTGGGCGTCCGGACTCTTCTTCGTTACCAGGTCGAACGAAGAGAAATGTCCATTCCAGGGAGTATTCACGTTAGCGAATTCAAAGTAGGCGCGAGGAATCCAGCTCACTGTGATTTACGTCACGAGCAGCCTGTGACAATGCGGAGTTTTTGCGAAATAGTTGCGAAGTTCACGCGCAAATTAGGGAGTCAATAATATGTTTCCACTACTCGGGAAGCTGACTCACCACGGAGGCACAGAGACACGGAGAAAACCAACTACGGTTCTGATCTTGTTGCCTGGATCGTGACCTTGTATGCGAACGAGCGGCGGCTCACGGTTCGACATGGTGCTTCTCTACCTCTTCGTCTCTCTGGTGAGTTCCGGCCTTGAGTGCCACATCTCAGAACGCACATCACAGGCGCGTATGACACACGTCCTAGACCCTATGGTCGTGCCGCCGGGAGAATCCGTTCGACCTCCGAAAGGAATGTTTTATGGCAACTGCGACCTCGGCTCCTCCGGAAACATTGCGAACTTTACCCAGTGATGCTGTACGCCAGATCGAGTGGCGGTTTGCCGACCGCTACGATTTGCAGATGCTGATCCAGTCGGTGCGCGCGGTGGCGCGTGGACCAGTTGCACAGTTGGTAGCGGCAGGCGGGCGCAACTCTCATGAGTGGACGGAGCAAAAGAACGAGCTGCTGGAGCATTTCGATCGCTCAGGAATTACGGCCGTCTTCATGGAGCCAGAGCAAGGCGGCTTCATCGCCGGGCCGAAAAATCTGGCGCTCGCGCTGGTGGCGTTTGAATTGGCATGGGTCGATGGCGGCGCGGCCACGGGAAGTCTGGCCGGATGCCTGGCGCTCGCGCCGATTCATGAGCGTGGCACCGCCGAGCAACGCGATCACTATATGCGCTTGGCCGCTCCCGTGCAGCCGGGCGAAGATCGCAAAGCGTGGCGCGGAGCGTTCTGCCTGACGGAGCCGATTCCTTATGTTGGCGTCGATACCGGGATGTTGAATGGCAAGCTCAGCGTGGAGAAGTGGGAGGCGGGCGAAGAGCCGGTGCTGCATGTCGAAAAGCGCGGACGATTCATCACAAATATAGGATTCGCCAACTTCGTGACGGCTGCGGTCGATTCGGCTGATCCGCGTATCAAGGGCAGCTGCATGGTGATCCTGGAGGAAGGATGACCCGGGCGATATTCGATCGCGGGACGCCGACGCGCAAGCTGGTACATCAGCTGTCTTCGACGGGCGATCCAATTTTCAATCTGCGTATTCCAGCGAGCCGGATCGTTGGCGGCTACGACGTGAAGGACGGCGTGATCGTTCCGCACTTCAATCACAGCGAAGTGATCGAGGCGGTATTCCGGCGGACGCGCGTGACAGTAGGCGTGATGACCGCGGCGAAGCTGCTGTCGGCGGTTGAACCGATCATTCGGTATCAGCGAGGCCGCTTTCGAGGAGCGGAGATGGCTACGCCGGGTTCTATCCGCTACGAGTTGGGATTGCAACAAAGAGAAGACGCGCTGCACAGGCTAGTCGATGTTTGGGCTGCGGGCGAAGCGAGTGCGTCTCTGGGATTCGCGGCGGCGCGGCTCTTCGATGAGCTGGATCCAGTGGAGCGCGAGATTGACGAACAGCTGAACCAGCGCGGAATCACTGGTGGTCGTGAACGCATGAAAGTATTTCGCGAGGCAGGCGCCGAGGCAGTGAAGCTGCTCGACCTGCCGACGCAAGGTCCGCAACGCGTGAAGCTGGAGTCGGATCCGATGATGCGGTTCGTGCAAATGGATTCTTTGGCAGATGTGCTCTGTCCCGCGACGAAGTTATGGAATACCGGCTGCGGGTCGCAGATGATGCGCGAGGCCGTGAGCTTGATGGGCGGATACGGCATCACCGAAGACTGTCCAGGATTTCTGGGGCACAAGTGGATGGACTCGCAGCTCGAGGCCACCTACGAAGGACCGGAGGCCGTACAGCGCAGACAGCTCTCGGTGACGATGACGAATCCGGTGTTCCTGGCGCAATTCCGCAACTGGGTTCGCGATATGCGCGAGATCGCAGCCACGCATCCGGGTAGCGGTGCGTGCACGCTGGCTACGGCAATGCTGCTCTGGCTGTGGAGCATCGATCACCTGCAACATACATCGGATGCCGATGGATCGAAGCTGTATCAGAGTGCGCGGCAGGGCGTGACGTTCCCGCTGGCGGATGCACTTTGCTGGCTGGTGGCGGCGCGCTGCCAGATTATGGATCTGCTCGAACTGGAACGGCGTGGTGGCGAAGATCCGGCGCTGGCAGATGGATTCAGCGGGTTGCTGAAGTTCATGAGCGATCTCTGCCATGTGCAGACCGCGCGAGCGAGCGGCGAAGTTGGACGCATCTGCGCGGAGTTGGTCTTCGGCTACAACCGTCATCCGGCGTGGGACGCGGAAGGGTACAGCTCGTGCTATCGCGCTGACGATCTGGACGCGCTGGAAAGCATCATGCCAGGGATCGCCGCATGCGCGCTGGATGTGATCGCCGCTGATGGATCGCATGTGGGCAAAGCTGGACCATGCGCGGGTTGCGCCGGTTCGCAACAGTTCCAGGTGCTGCGTAGCAGGCTAGACATTTGTCTGACTGGGTGCCGTCTGTCGAAGGATCGCGCGGCTGAGGCGCTTTCGAAGATCATGATTCCCGAAGCGCTGGATTATCCGGCATGAGCGCGGCTGCCAACAATCCGGCGGAGATCGCGCGCGCGGAAATGCAGGTGGATATTGCCTGCGTGGGATTCGGTCCCGCGACCGCGGGCTTCCTGACGACGCTCTCGCGCGAGATTATGAATCCCGATGGCACGCCGCAGATTGAAAGCACGGTCTCGCCCGGTTTGCCATTGCAGGTGATGTGCTACGAACGCGCCGATGCGTTGGGATTTGGAGTTTCCGGCGCGGTAACGCGCGCGCGCGGAATCCGGCAGAGCTTTCCTGATCTCGACCCTACGTCGATTCCAATGGCAGCGCCGGTGAAGTCGGAGAAGCTGATCTATCTTCTCGATCCCACCGGGGCTAGCCATCGCTCGCGTGCGTTAAGGATGGCGGACAAGCTGATACGAACATTCAGCTACGTGCTGCCCGTGCGGCACCAGGCGCTGGAGTTGCCGTATATCCCTCCGTTCATGCAGAAGCACAACGGACTGATTCTGGGCCTGGGGCAATTCAATCAGTGGGTGGGCGAGCAACTGATGAGTTCGGGAGTGGTGCAGCTGTGGCCGGGAACGCCGGTCGCCGCGCCGCTCGTTGAAAATGATTCGGTCGTTGGAGTCCGACTCGCGGATCAGGGAACGGATCTGCAGGGGAATCCGGACGCTAGTTTTCTGCCAGGTATGGATGTGCGCGCAGCGCTTACAGTGATCGGCGACGGGCCGGTGGGAGCGGTGGGCCGGCAGCTTGATCAGCAGTTTGGACTGCCTGATGGGCACAAGCAGCGCGAATATGCGCTGGGCATGAAGATAGTAATTGAGCTGCGCGAAGATTCGGGACTGGAGCCGGGAACGGTGTTCCACACGCTTGGATTCCCTGAGCCTGAGATCTTCGGCTTCCTCTACGTTCATCCGGATCGACTCGCGTCTGTTGGCATTTTCATTCCATCGTGGTTCAAGAGCCCGGTACGCACCGGCTATCGGTATTTGCAGCACTATCTGCAGCATCCTTATCTGTGGCGGTATCTGCACGGCGCCACGTTGAAGTCTTGGGGCGCGAAGTCGCTGCAGGAGTCGGGTCGACATGGTGAGCCGGTGCTTGCGGGCAACGGATTTGCGCGCATTGGAGAGGGCTCCGGCAGTACCAATGTGCTTGCGGGCTCGGGCGTAGATGAGGCGTGGACGACGGGAACGCAACTTGCGGAAGCAGTGATTGAGTTGCTGGAGCAGCGCCGGCCGTTTACGCGCGAGAACCTGCAGGAGATGTATATTCGTCGGCGACGCGAGAGCTTTGTAGATCAAGAGGCGCGTGTCGCGGCTGACTCGCGCAACGGATTCGCGTCCGGAGTGGTGACCGGCATGGTGGGAATGGCTCTGGCCGGTTTCACGCGAGGACGAATCTCGTTTGCATCGCGCTTCCAGCCGCTGCCGAAAGCGACGCGCTCGATCGAAGAGGCGTATGCGCATCGTATTCCCACGCAAGAGTTGCGGCAGATCGTCGAAGAATGTTCGGCGAAGGGAATTGCCGCGCACGACCGCGTTATGGATCGTTGCGGCTGGCCGGAGATTCCGCTCGACGGCAAGCTGCTGATCTCGCATCAGGACGCGCTGCTGATGGGCGGCGGCGTGCAGGCGACTGCGGGATACGCGAATCACGTCGTGTTTATCGATCCGGCGCTATGCCACAAATGCAATCCAAAGTTGTGCGTGGAGATGTGTTCCGGACAGGCGCTCACCCGCGGTGACGGCGAAGTGCCGGCGTTCGATCGCGAAAAGTGCGTGTACTGCGGCGCGTGCCTCTGGAATTGCCGGCAGAGTGTGGACGGCGAGCATGGAAACATTGAGTTCCGCGCGGGATCCGGTGGACTGCATTCAACCTTGAATTAGTCACCTTCCGAGGATGTGAACAGAATGAGTGATGGATATCAGATTGTAGTGTGCGGCAGCATCGTTCCCGATCCGCTGCAGACTCTCGAGCCGATTGAAACTCCGAATGGACCGGCGCTCAAAAATGAAATGATGCTGCCGGCGGTGCTCGATCCGTGGGCGTCACATGCGCTGTACGAGGCGGCGAATCTTGCGGCAAAAGTGCCGAACAGCAAGGTGTGGCTGGTGAGCCTGGCGCCCAAGGCGAAGCTGCAGCAGGTGATGATGACGATCGCGCAGAAGGTCGGCTTCGAACTGGTGGCGGTTGATGGTTCGGCGAGCGGCTTTGGTGATGCGTACAGCGTGGGGGCAGTGCTGGCGGATGCGATTCAGGCGATCCCTGGACTCGATCGTTCACGACTGCTCCTGTTTGGAGGATGGGAATCGGCGAGCCGGGGCGCAGGCGTGACGATGCAACTGGTAGGCGAGCGACTGGGGATTGTCGATCAATTTCAGGGCGTGGACCAGATCACGGTGCAGCCAGATGGATCGTTCGAAGTGCTCGAGCGCATCGAGGGCGGACGTCACCAGGTTTCGATGTGTGCGGGAGCGCCTGCCTTGCTGGGATGGGCAACCGGGAATCTGCCGGAGCCGCGCAATAATCCGCAGGTCGGGATGGCGAACATGCGCACGGTGATGCCGGCGTTGCAGCGCGCAAAGCCCGCGGTGCTTGCGGCCAGTAGTCTGAAGTATCTAAGCGCGACGCCGCCAAAGCAGCGGCGGCAAACGCGCATCGTAAAAGACCTCGCGGTAGACGAGATCGCGAATGAAATTCGTGGAGTGGATTACAAAGTAAGAGACGGCAGGCGAACGTGCGCGGACAAGAATGTCCGCGGCACACAAGATAGGAGTTTTCGTGGAAAAGGTTTTGTTTCTAGGTCATGTCGATGAGTCCGGCACATCGTTGCCGAAAGTCCGCTTATGAAGTTCTTGGGCTTGCCATTGATCTGGCGGCGCAGACGAATGCTGCTTTAATCATCGGTCTGGTTGGCGAAAACGTAGAAGCCGCCGCGAGTTCTGTGGCCAATGCCGGCGCATCCCGTACTCTCGCTGTTTCTGGCCCCGATTTCGCTCAGGCTCGGTACGCAACCGACGCCGCCGCTCTCGAGGCGATCTGCCGTGCCGACGAGGCGACGCGTTGTCCTCGCTCCGGCGACGTCGCGATTTGCGCGCGTGCTCCCCGGAGTCTCAGCTCGCCTCTTGGGCCAGATCGACACGCACATCACTTCCGTCGAGATCCGCGATGGCGCACTTACGGCATGTCGTTGGTTCTATCGGCAGCGAATTGAGGCTGTAATTCGTCGCGAGGCGCGTCCGTGGTTTCTGCTACTCGAATCAGGCTGTCACGAAGCATGGGTCGGTGAGCGCGGCACGGCTGCAGTCGAACAAATTACGATCACTCTTCCTGCTGAAGCGAGGCGGACCACAGTAACAGGCATTCGCGCTCCAAAGAGCGAAGCGCAGACGATCCGGCCCTGATGCGAGTCTGCTTTTCGTCGCTGGCGCCGGTTGGACGAAGAAGCAATCTGATGGAAAAATTCACGGCGAAGAGGCCGAATCGCTGATCTTAGGATTCCTGCATGCATCGAAGGCTTCGCTCGGCGGCAGCAAGTCGCTCGTGGACCAGAGCGGCGAGCAGCAATCCGTGCTCGGCTTTATGACGCATCTGAATCAGGTCGGCCAGACCGGCTCGACACCACGTCATCCCAAGGGCTTGTCTACCTGCTGCCATGGCGAAGAGCCGCACGTAGTCGGATGGCGCTTCATACACGAGCGCCGCGCGATTAATCTCGATCCGAATTGCGGATGGGCGCGTGGCAAGGCAGACGTACTCTATGTTGCCGACGCATTTGCCGTGATGAAGCGCGTCAACGAACTGCTGACAGAGCGCAGCGGAACACAACCGGAACACGCAGCCGCTGCTTCCGTTTAGCAAAAGGTCAGGCAGTCACCCTGGCTGCCTTAATTTTCCCCGCACGAACCGCCTTGCGGAAGGTCTCGTAGTCGGCTGTCACCTGGGCGGCATAAGCGATCGCAAACTTTTCAAGAGCTCTATCGAGCTTAGCGCCCACACCAATGTAGCCTGCGATCGCGTACGGATCTCCCGATCGCGTGTGTCCCTTGGCCAGCACCTGGCCGCAGGTCTGCGCGTACGACAATAATCCCTTGCCACGAAGGTCTTCATTGTTGATAGAAGCTTTGTGATCGCTCATTTGCCGGACGAGGTAATCGCGTCCGTCAAAGGAAGTCCATCCGAGCATCGGATCGGATTCCACCTGCATGCGCCGCTGTCCTTCGACCACTCGACGCCCCTGATTGATATTGGTCTGCGGAGCTCGAAGGTAAGGTGCGTACGAGGATAGCGGTTCTTCCTTGATCTGCAAGAAAAGCGGATCTCCAGTTCCATTGCCGAACATGAGGACAACGTAATCGCGCGTCGCCACGCTGCCGGTTCCCACTACCTTAAAGGCCACATCGGCCGGTCGATAGAGATCGAACATGTGTTGCCGTTCCGGCGCAAGTGTTTCGCGGTAGCTGCCGAGGGAGTCCAGAATGACTTTCCGCAGAGCCGGATTCACATGGATCAGGAGCGGTTTTGCTTCTTTGAAGCGGCGAATCGATCGGGAGGATGGAACGGTGAGTTTTCTCAGGCTCTGGAGCGGAGTCGAGCGTTGCGCCTTTCGCAGGGCTGAGCGAACCGCGACATCAGCAGCCAGGTGCACGCGATAACGAACCGCGTCCAGGTACGGCATCTCTGCCAGGAGATGGATCGTCTCACGATAGCATCGGCTGAACTCTAAAACAGCGGTACGGCAGGCACGATCGGTATCGCCCGCTTCGCGCCCGGCGAGGACAAGGCTGGTGCCTAATCGCTTCAGGTCCCACTCCCACGGAGCTTCAACGGTCTCATCGAAGTCATTGATGTCGAAAACCATCTTGCCGTCGGGAGCGGCGAAGGCTCCGAGATTGCGGACATGTGCATCGCCGCAAATCTGCACGCGGATTTTTGTGTTGGGCATGGTCGAGAGGTCGGCGGCCATGAGAGGAACTGAGCCGCGATAGAAGGTGAATGGCGAAACCGCCATGCGTCCCATCTTGATGGGCAGCAACTCGGGAATGCGATCACGATTCGCGGCGATCAGCAGATCGACGACATCGTAGGTCCTGCGCTTGGGATTCCATGTGGCGTGTTTGGAACGGCCGAGCGTGCGCCGGCGTCCCTGACCCAACTGCTTGCGCTCTTCGCAATGAAGGAGACTCTCGTTATCCATTCTCTGTAAGGCTCCCGGTAATTGCTCAGATTATTGCATTCACCTTGTAAGACGTTCTGTTGATGAGCCCAGGATAGGAGATTTCGCTGAGAGCAGGGCAGCAACTTTCTTTCGTTAACGTTAACGAAAATGGTATCATGCGCAGTCCGAACCTAAGGTCATGAAGCCAGAGAAGATAGGCATTTACCGAATTGCGGAGCTGGCAGAAGTCTCGATTGGGACCGTGGACCGCGCGCTTCACGGTCGGCCCGGAATCAACGAAGCGACGCGGGCTCGTGTCCTGCGCGTGGCGGAAAAGCTAGGTTACAAGCCGAATTTGGCTGCGCGGGCGCTGTCGATCGCAAGGTCTGGTTTGCGGATCGGAATCTGCGTCCCAACCGAAATCCATTTTTTCTACGACCAACTCTGGCAGGGCATTCTGGACGAGGCCCAGCGCTTCAGTCATTTGGGAATTGAATTCATATTTCGACCGGTGAAAGAACTCGGCAAAGGGGACGCCGACGCGCTGGCGTTTCTTCTCAGCAGCGAGGTAAACGGCGTGATTCTGTCGCCGGGTAATCCAGCGGAGATGACCCCGCTGATTGACCGCGCCGAAGCGGGCGGAATACGCGTGATCTGCGTTTCGACTGATGCCCCTGGTTCCCGGCGCTCGACCATTGTTTTCGCCGAGCCAACGCTGAATGGAGAGATGGCCGGAGAACTTCTGGGCAAGTGTCTACCGCCGAACTCTGGGGCGGCGGTCATAACTGGTATGGCCGAAACCGAAGACCATCGGAAGAAAACAGAAGGGTTTTGCGAAACATTTCCGCGTTTCTGCGAGGGTGGCAAGGTCATTGCGATTGTCGAAGGGCGCGAGCACGAAGAGCAAACGTACAAGAAAGTGTTGCGTCTGTTGAATTCCGAGCGGACGCTCGCGGGTATTTACGTGACAACGGTGAACTCGCTTCCCGTATGTCGAGCACTTAAGGAAACCGGCAGTGCAGGTCGCGTAAAGCTCGTTACCACCGATCTTTTTCCGGAGATGATTCCGTTCTTTCAAGATCGAACGATTACCGCTTCCATCTATCAGCAGCCCTATGAGCAAGGACGCACGGCGGTGCGGCTCCTGGTGGACTATCTGGCGGCTCAGGCTCCGATTCCAGAATCCAGTACTTTGAGTCCCTCGATTGCCATGGCTTCGGCGTTGAGCCAGTTCCGCGAGATTCTCGAGGCGCGCGAGCCGGGGACGATGTCACGTCTGCAGATTCCTAAAAACGGCCGCTGGATTGGGCGACTGCAGAACTGAGGGGTTCTCTCGCTGCAGTCAGCCGTACTTCGTAGTCGGCGCCTTCCCATGTGCCAGTCGATGACCAGTGAAAGGTGAAGCGAATCGGCGCTTGCTGGTCGCGCTGAGTGGGAATATCGACGTAATAGACACCCACCGCGGTGGGGTTAGCGTGCGAATCCTGGGCATTCTGCCAATCGTCATCACTCCAGTGAAGAACGAATTCCGCGGCTGCGAGAATACGAAGCCGTGTTCCGGCCGGCATGGTCCGAATCTGCCGATTGTGCTTCCACATTTCGATGCTGGGCGACATTTTCTTGCCGCCATTTTGATATCGTTCCACGACATGAGGAAGACAATCAAACACTTTGCCGTCGGCAGTCGATCGCAGCAGCTTGATGTATTCCGAATGAGCCCACAATAGAGGGATCGCAGCGCCGGTCGGTCCGCCGAAGAACATGCGCTTCTCAGGCAAATCAGGCTGATCCCAAAGCTGTTCAGGAAGCAATCCGACGCCATGCGCGAATCGTTCCATTGCGTGCAAGTAGGGCAGCGGATCCCTGCCAGCCGCTAGTTCGTAGTGACCACGCTCTCCGGTCAACAAGGGCCACAGACCGCCTTTGCCCCAATTCTGAAAGGAACAGCCATCCGGTCGCTGACCGTAGCCGTCGTGGTTGTATCGATGCCAGCAGGGACCTAGTGGCGTGTCGACTTTGAGGACGGCATCCACAACTCGCAGGGAGTCGACCATCAGGGGATCGTTCGCCTTGCGAATACCGTAGCGGACGAGTTCGAGGAAACCGCCGTCGACGATATCTTTCGCAGGAAAATCGTGCTGTGCTTCAGGAGGCTGATTCGCTAGACGAAGGATGGCGCAGTCGGGATTCTCATCGATGCACGCGCCGCGAGCGGCAGCCGTGTTGATCCGAATGTAGTGACGCGGAATACCAGGCACGAGCGAGCCGTTGTTAGTGACCGTCCATTGCTCGATGTGCGCCTCGAGGAAGTCGGCATGTTGGCGGACGAACTCTGCACTTTCGTCCTCGCGGCGCTCCTGGAGGAAGTCGGCGGCGCAGATGAGCGCGGCGATGTTGACCGCAAGCGTGTAAGGCGAATAGCCACTCGATTCTTCCCATCGATCCTGCGCGGTCGCCGGTCCTTCGCGGATGATGAATCCACACGCACGCTGCACCATCGTGAAGGGATCGAAGTTGCCGAGCGCCTCCTCACGGCGAAGGCGCCAGGCCAGAATGATCGGAAACGACGCTTCGTCCAGTTGGACGCCAGTCCAATAGGGCCGCCCGTCAATCCAGAAGTTCTGGTAGAAGCCACCATCGTCGCGTTGCGAAACAGCCAGGTAAATGAGGGCGCGCAGGGGCGTGCTGAGATCGCCGACGGCGAGAAGACTGGTGGCGGAGTTCACCATGTCGCGCGTCCAAACCAGGTGATATCCGCCCAGTTCGTCATCGCCCTTGTCTTCGCCCCAGGGAATGCTGAGAGACGCGATCATGGCACCCGGGTAGGTCTTGTCCTCATGTGCGAGCAACAGGTTGACGCTGCGTTCGAATAATTCAGAGTCCTTCGCTTTCAAACCTTCCATCAGCGCGAAGCGTTTTGAGGTCCGCTGCCATTGCGTGATGAAGTTTTCGTAGTTGTGCGAGAAAGGAATGCTGAGGGATTGAATGAGCGTGGTGACCGCATCGTGCTGACTGTTGCCGAATGCCATGCCGAGAGTAAATTCTCTTCCACCCGAGAGATCCAGTTGCCCCATCAGAGCGACGTTGCCGTCGTAGGCGGCGTCGTACTCCCAGTCCATGACAAAGTTGTCGTGCAGGTCGGTCCATCCATCGTTTACGGCGACGAAACCGCAGGAGCAGCGCAGGAACGGCACGGTAGCTCCGAGGGCGAGCCAGGTATTGTTCTTGTACGCCGTCAGGATCTTGCGGCCCTTGAAATTGAGCACTTCAGCGTTGTTGTGCCATCCGGCAATTTCCAGATGAGGAGCGCAGAGAACGAAGAGCTGCATGCGCGAGAGAAGAACCGAATCCCCGTGCAGCTTCGTTTGAATCAGCAGGCAATCCTGGTGAGGGTGCCCGATTACCGTCTTCTCGATGCTGTAACGCCCGTGAGCGTCACTGTTGATTACGCGGAATCCGAGCGCCGATTCCGAGACTCCCTCGATGTGAGTCGCGAGATTGCGGCGCTCATCGTGAAAGAAGCTGGCGCCGTCCGTGATCAGGAACTGCAGATCGCGAATCTGTGGCGAATCGATGGTGGGATAGTAAACCTCAGTCACACTGCCGCCCGAAAGCGTGTACCAGATGTGGCTGGAAGTGGAGTAGGCAGTTCCGACTGCGTCTTTCGCGCCGCGCGTCCACTTCGGCTCAAGTCCGGGGCCGCCCGGGGCAATACGTTTACCTTCGCTCAAAAGTCCCCACTCGTTTGAAAGTTGCTGCGTTGCTCTTTTTGCAGATCAGTCTGCCGCGAGCTCTTTTGCGGTTTCCTGCTGTTGTAAAGGGCGCCAGTAGTGTCCGTTACGTTCCACAAGTTCATTCGCCGCCGCTGGACCTTCACTTCCAGCCGCGTAGTTGGGGAAGTCGGGCGTGGGCAGTTGCTGCCAGGCCTCCTCGATGGGCGTGATGATCCGCCATTCGGCTTCGACCTCGTCACGGCGCGTGAACAGCGTGGCATCACCACGCATCGCATCGAGCAAAAGCGTCTCGTAAGCAACGGGCGTTCGGGATCCAAATGCGGATTGGTAGGAGAAGTCCATCTGCACGGTGCTCGCCCGCATTTGCGTGCCGGGTAGCTTTGCTTCGAAGGTCATCGCGATACCTTCGTTCGGCTGAATGCGTAGCGAGATGATGTTGGATTCGATCTTGTCGCCATTGTCGCGCGCGAACAAGGCCTGAGGTGTCCGTTTGAAGTGAACGCGTACTTCGGTCATGTTCTCGGCGAGACGCTTCCCAGTGCGCACGTAGAAAGGAACTCCAGCCCAGCGCCAGTTGTGAATGTGGAATTCGACAGCAGCGAAGGTTTCTGTTTTCGAATCGGGCTTCACTCCGCGCTCCTGGCGGTAGCCCGGTACAGGTTTCCCATTGATCACTCCGGGCCCATATTGTCCGCGGACAGTTCGATCCGCGACTTCCTCAACGGTCATGGGACGTATGGAGCGAAGGACTTGCACCTTCTGCTCGCGGACGGAATCGGCGTCAAATGCGACTGGCGGCTCCATGGCAGTGAGGGTCACGAGCTGCAAAAGGTGATTCGCAACCATGTCGCGCAAGGCACCCGTTTCTTCATAAAACGCTGCGCGGCTCTCTACGCCGAGAGTTTCAGCGGCGGTGATCTCGACGAAATCGATGTAGTTGCGGTTCCAGACGGGTTCAAAGAGCGAGTTGCCGAAACGAAAGACCAGGATGTTCTGGACGGTTTCCTTGCCGAGGTAATGGTCGATGCGATAGACGCTGGGTTCTTCGAAAACTCGCGCTACGATCTCGTTTAGCTCATGCGCGGATTTCAAGTCGCGCCCGAAGGGCTTTTCCAGCACGATACGGGTCCAGCCCTTTTCATTCTTCGCCAAGCCGGCATCGCCCAGACCTTCCACAATTGGCGGGGCAATCGACGCCGGTACGGAGACATAGAACAGGTGGTTGGGGCTCGATCCATTCTTTTCCAATTCGTCCAGCTTTGCCGAGAGCTGCGGGTAGAAGGAACCCTGATTGGGGTCCCCAACGATGTAGTGCAATCGCTTGGCAAAGCGTTCCCAGTCTTCGGGAGTGAAATCACGCGCGTCGCGGGAAGAAGAAACGGCTTCGCGCATCTTCTCGCGAAACTGATCGTCGCTCATTTCTGTCCGGCCTATGCCAAGCACTTCAAATTCGTTGTTGGTGCATCCCATGCAAGCGAGATCGTAAAGAGCGGGCATCAATTTGCGAGAAGTCAGATCGCCAGTCGCTCCGAAGATCACCAACGTGCATGCATCACCCTTCGGAAGCGGTGGAAGTGTTGTCTGCCGCAAAGGCGTTGCTTGAACGACTGCACTCATCTCAGTACTCCCTGTGGAATATGGTTGAAGCCGCGTGCCAACTTTGAACTGATGAACTCAACGTGCCTGACGCTTCTTTAGTTCTTCTGTTCGCGGTCTGTCGAGGCACTGCCCTGTGAAGCTGACAAAAGACCTGGGTTCGTCTTACCGGCCCGAAACCGGGCGCCAGAACAGAGGATCAAAAGCATAAGATGCTTGTGTGTAAGGCAAGTTACAGCGAATCTTGGCCGGGCCAAAATCGGCCGGTGAGCTTTGTCCGGGGCAGGATTTCGAGATATCTATGGACGGTATAGATTGATTGTCGGGCGGAAGAACGCAGAAAAACCGGCGTAGTCGCTGCACGTCTCTGCCGATTCCGCATCTTGCGTTTGAATGAAGTCATCTGTCAATTCGTAACCGAGGCTTTGGAGCATAGCTTATGGATTCGCAAGCCGTTAATCCACGATTGGAAGTTCCGCAGGATCTTGGATTCGGAACTGTTGTCACCGAACAGAAGCATTTTCGTCTGCTGAATCGGGACGGATCATTCAATGTTCGACGGGCACGTTCCCGGTTCCCGAGGCTGAGCTATCACGATCTACTGACCATGTCGTGGCCGCGGTTCTTTGCACTGTTCATTTCCGTGTACATGGCTGTGAATTGTGTTTTTGCGCTGGGTTATTACCTCTGTGGTCCCAGTGCTCTCCAGGGTCCAATCAATGGGGGACGCTTCCTGCGCGCGTTCTTCTTCAGCGTGGAAACGTTTTCCACGATCGGTTATGGCAACATCATTCCGGTCGGATTGGCTCCGAATCTCCTGGTGGTGGCCGAATCGATCACAACCCTTGTGATCTTCGGAGTTGGCACCGGATTGGTATTCTCCCGTTTCGCGCGCCCGGTCGCGGCCGTCGGATACAGCGAGAAAGCAGTGATTGCGCCTTACAAAGGCATCACGGCGTTTGAGTTTAGAGTGGTGAATCTGCGGAGCAATCAACTAGTGAATGTTCAGGCAGAAGTGATTTTCAGCCGGTTTGAAGATTGTGGCGGCGGAACACGGCAGCGGCGATTTTACGATCTTTCGCTTGAAAGGGAGATGGTCACGTTCTTTCCACTGAATTGGACCGTCGTTCATCCCATCGACGAATCGAGCCCCATGCATGGATGGACGGAGCAGATGATGCTCGATGCGGAAGCCGAGTTCTTCATGCTGCTGACCGCGGTCGACGAAACGTTCGCGCAGACCGTGCACAGCCGGTCATCTTATTCAGCAGAAGAGGTGGAATTTGGCGCGCAATTTGTGCGGATGTTCGATCCGTACGATACCGAAATAGTGCTGGATCTGCATCGTCTCAGCAAAACTGAGAAGGTGCCACTAGACTTGCGACCGAAGCTCAGTCCGCCGCCGCGTTCAGATTGCTAGCTTCTGCCGGATAGTTGCCACGATCTGCTCTGCGGACTCGCTGATATCTACAATGACTGCGCCTTTTGGCTCTTCGAGCGTTGCGAATTGGCTTTGCAGCATTTCCGGTTTCATGTAGTGGCTGGGGCGATCCTGCATGCGCGAGTAAATGAGGTCGTAGCTCCCGCGCAGATAGACAATCTTGATTTCCGGGCTGGTGAGCAGGATCTGGCGATATTTTTCTTTCAGCGCCGAACTGGCGACGATGCCGTTCTTGTGCTGCGTTCGCCAACCTTCCATCACGTCGTGAATCGATTGCAACCAGGGAGCACGGTCGTCGTCCGTTAGGGGAATTCCGGCGGCCATCTTTGCGACATTGGCCGCGGAGTGCAGGCTGTCTCCATCAACGAAAGGCCAGTTGAGTTGCGCGCTGAGCATCTGCCCGATTGTGGTCTTTCCCGAACCCGAGACGCCCATCAACAGAATCACCATGAATACAGGTGTACTCGATGATGCGCGAAATTTCTAGACAGTCATTGCATCGTGCTATGCTTTTCCGTTTTTCGCGTGACATTGATAGGCGCGAGAAAGGGACACGAATGTCATCACGCCGGGATTTCCTTACCACCGCAATGATTGGCGGTGCTGCGCTTGGACTCGACGCCCAGACAACAAAGATTCAGGACGGACAGAGGGCTAAAACGTACGTCACGATTGGTGCGGCTCCGAAGCAGAACATCATGATCAGCAGCGCGAATGGAATTAATGGGATCGATCATGGATATCAGATCCTCAGTGGCGGTGGAGACACGCTCGATGCGGCAATCGCAGTCGGCAAGACACAGGAAGACGATCCGAACGATGACAGCGTTGGCTACGGCGGACTTCCTAACGAAGACGGAGTGGTGGAACTCGATTCCTGTTGCATGCATGGGCCGACGCGCATGGCAGGCTCGGTTGGCGGCGTGCGCAACATCAAGAACGTGTCTTTGCTGGCTCAGGCCGTTATGCAGCACACGGCACACGTGATGCTGGTGGGCGAGGGAGCAGAGAAATTCGGATACGCGATGGGTTTTCCGAAGGAAAACCTGCTGACCGATCGCTCGCGAAAAGTCTGGTTGCTGTGGAAAGAAACCATGTCGAACCAGGACTGGTGGGGACCAGGTTTGGCCGATCCGCGGTACCACGTTCCTGCCGGATACGCCGGCAATGCCCGCGCCGATTGCTGAGGTCTGGCAGGAACGAATGGATTGGATGATGGGCAAGGCCGCAGAGTTGGGGATTGAGCCCGAGTTTCGCATGGGCGCGATCGAGCGCGTGCTTCGTCCCGCCAACTGGAACGATTCACGTTTCGGCGGCGAACACGAAGGGCGAAATCTCTGGCATGACGACCACGAGCGGTCTGGCGTGGAAGCTCGCGGGACGCTGCGGCGATTCGCCGATCATCGGCGCGGGCTGCTATACGGATCCGGATATCGGTTCGGCAGGCGCGACGGGAAGCGGCGAGGAGAATATAAAAGTTGCGGGCGCGCACTCGATTGTTGAGAACATGCGCCATGGCATGAGCGCGAAAGAAGCGGGGCTCGATGTGCTGAGACGGATTGTGCACGCGTACGAGAAGTATCCGGCGAAGCTGCGATACATCAGCATGAAGTATTACATTCTGCGCCGTGATGGAGATTACGCGGGCGTGAGTATGTGGGGTGGGACTCCGGAGAAGCCGGCAAAATTCGCTGTTCATGATGGGCAGAAGCGGTTGGAGAATCTGGTGGGACTGTATCCTGGAAATCCGCTGACGTTCCCGCCACAACCAAAAGATCCGTACAAGGTCAATACACCGTAGGAATGCTGTCGGCCGTCGGCTGTCAGCTCTCAGCGAGAAAAGTCAGGACGATCTCGCGCTCGCGCGGCCCGTCGAGTTCGACCAGAATGATGCGTTGCCACGTCCCGAGAACCAGTTGGCCGGATTCGACGGGTTGCGTGACCGAGGCGCCGATCAGGCTGGAGACAATGTGATCGGGAACATGCGCGGGATTGTGGGGATGTCGATAGCGCAGCTTCGGGATCATGGCTTCGAAGGCGTCGAGCATGTCGAGATCGGTTCCGGGATCGAGATCGGCGGTGGTCAGAGCAGCGGTGGTGTGGAGGACGGTGAGCTGACAAATCCCAGTAGCGGCAGAGTTCTTCGCGAGCGCCGATTCGACGTGGTCAGTGATGTCGATGATCTCGCGCTTGCGGTGCGTCTTGATTTTCAGTCGTTGCATAAAAACTATTCACCACAGAGACACAGAGGCAAGGAGGAAAACAAAAGAAGCGAACTGCAGATCCCTCGCTCGCTGCGCTCGCTCGTGATGACAAAAAAAAAGCTCTGTGTCTCTCCGCCTCTTCGGTGACTACGTCGCTTACGAAAACTTCACTCTCGCGTCGGCTTTCTTCTCGAGATGGATGCTTTCGATGAAGCACACTTTGCCCGTGTCCAGCGTCATGATGAGCGACGACGTGCGCACGCCTTCTCCGAAGAAGCGCACGCCTTTCATCAGCGGACCTTCGGTTACACCGGTGGCGGCAAAGATCAGTTGCTTGCCGGGCGCCAGTTCTTCCGCTCGGTAAACCTTGTTCTTATCGGTAACGCCCATGCGCGCGAGGCGCTGTTCCTGCTCGGGCTTAACAACCAGACGGCCGAGCATGTAGCCGTTCACGCAGCGAATGGCTGCTGCGGTGATTACGCCTTCAGGCGCGCCGCCCGATCCCATGACCGCCTGCACGCCCGTGCCTTCGATGGCAGCGGTAATGCCTGCAGAAAGATCGCCGTCGCCGATGAGGCGGATGCGCGCACCAGCCTGGCGAATGTCATTGATCAACTTCTCGTGACGCGGGCGGTCGAGCACCACGACGACTAGATCTTCGACGTCGCGATTCATGGATTTGGCGATCTGCCGCAGGTTTTCGGACGGCGGTGCGTCGAGACTCACGCAGCCCTTGCAGAGCGGGCCGACGATGATCTTTTCCATGTAGCAATCGGGCGCGTGCAACAGTCCGCCTCTTTCCGAGACGGCCAGAACGGTGATGGAGCCGGGAGCGCCAGTGGCGCAGAGATTGGTGCCTTCGAGCGGATCGACAGCGATATCGACTTCGGGAACCGCAGTACCATCGGGGAACTCGGCGCCGACGCGTTCGCCGATGTAGAGCATGGGCGCCTCGTCGCGCTCACCTTCACCGATGACGATGGTGCCGTGCATGGGAACCGTGTCCATGACTTCGCGCATGGTTTCGGTGGCGACTTTGTCAGCAAGGTGACGGTCGCCCTGACCCATGGTGCGCGCCGATGCGATTGCGGCTTTTTCTACGACCCGCAGGAACTCGAGCGCAAGGTCGCTTTCAATGTTGTGACCGAAGCCCTTGGCTTTCTTGGCTTCAGTGGTTACGGAATGAGTTACGTGTGTGGCCATGAGGAACGCCCCTCTCAGCGACTGACGGTGATCAGCCGTGACGAACCTGATTTCGATTGAAGGCCCTTAGCGCAGGGTTGCTTGTCCTGCGGAAACTCTCATTCAGAAGGCGTCGATGCCCGTGATCTGCTGGCCGATGATCAGCGTGTGTACATCGTTTGTGCCTTCATAAGTTTTCACCGACTCCAGGTTCGCCATGTGGCGGAACACCGGGTACTCATCGGCGATGCCATTCGCACCAAGAATGTCACGGGCCATGCGCGCGCACTCCAGCGCCATGCCCACGTTATTACGCTTCGCCATCGAGATGTGATAATGCGCGGCCTTGCTCTTGTCCTTGAGGCGGCCGACGTGCAGCACCAGCAGTTGCGCTTTGCTGATCTCGTTGATCATCCAGACCAGCTTTTCCTGCACCATCTGATGCGAGGCGATGGGCTGATCGCGGAACTGTTTGCGGAACTGTGAGTACTGCAGCGCGCAATCGTAGACGGCCATGGCCGCGCCGACGCCTCCCCAGGCGATGCCATAGCGCGCCTGATTCAGGCACATGAGCGCGCTTTTCAGACCGTCGCTCTTGGGCAGAATATTCGCGGCGGGAATGCGGACGTCTTGCAGCGAAAGGCTTGAGGTGACGGATGCGCGCAGCGACCACTTGCCGTGCACATCGGCGGCTTTGAAGCCGGGGCGATCGGTTTCAACGAGGAATCCGCGAACTTTGCCGCCTTCGTCGTCAACCTTTGCCCAGATGACGGCGACATCAGCGATTGAGCCAGAGGTGATCCACATCTTCTCGCCGTTGAGGACGTATTCGTTGCCGTCCTTGCGCGCGCGAGTACGCATCGCACCGGGATTCGATCCGGCGTCTGGTTCGGTGAGGCCGAAGCAGCCCAGCTTTTCGCCTTTGGCCATTGGGGGAAGCCAGCGGTCCTTCTGTTCGTCGCTGCCGAAGGCGTAGATGGGATACATCACCAGCGCGGATTGCACGCTGACGAACGAGCGCAGGCCGCTGTCGCCGCGCTCCAGTTCCTGCATGACGAGGCCGTATTCGACGTTGGACATTTCGGCGCAACCGTAGCCCTTGAGACTGGCGCCATAGAAGCCGAGGTCGCCCATTGGCCTGACCAGTTCGCGAGGGAAGACGCCATCGCGATTCCATTGCTCGATGCCGGGGATGACATTGTCTTCGACGAATTTGCGGGTAGTATCGCGAACCAGAATCTCGTCTTCGGACAGAAGGCTGTCGAAGTCGATGAAATCAACACCCCTGAATTTCAGGGCCATAAGAGCATATCTCCATTAACTGCAGATCCCTCGCGCACTCACGTGCGCTCGTGATGACAACTGCAAAGCAAAACCGGTTAAGGTACCAGAGGGCAGGGCGGTGGTCAACAAACCCAGTTGTCAGTTGCTAGTTGTCAGTTGGCAGAAACGTAGAAAACCGCTCCTGATTCGGATTTCCGATTGCCCCCACTCAAGCCAAAAGAAGGCTTGAATGGGCCACCCGATCTATTTACCTCGAAGGTAGTCGTCCGTTTTGTTGAGCCAGTCCTGGCGCGGCGGCGTGAAGACGTCGAGCGCGAGGGTGTCTTCCAAAGGCTTCAGCCATGTGTGGCACATTCGGCGGAATGCACAGGACTTCTCCGGCGCGAACCGTTACCTCGCGGCCTTCGAGCGTGAACTTCAGTGCGCCTTCGATGATGCTCGAAACCTGTTCGTTATGGTGATAATGCGTTGGGACGACACACCCTTTCTTGAGCACGATGCGCGCGAGCATCACTTGCTCGCCTGTAATCAATTGCCGCGTGAGCAGCGGATTCATTTGCTCGACTTCGGTCTTCTCCCAGCTGTGGAGCTTTTCCATGATGTCTTCACCTCCGAATAGATTACCTCTTTGTGGGAGTGGCGATGGCGATGGCTCGCAGGTTGTCGATCGAGTATTTGCCTGGTCCGGTCAGCGAGAGCGCTAGAAACATGAGGCAGTAGCAGGCGGCCATGAAGACCGAAGGCTCGGCGATCCGCGCGCTGCAATAGGTGGCAATGGCGAAACCCACGGCGAGAAAAGCGGCAGCGACGCGAGTGTAGAAGCCGATCAGAACGAATAGAGCTCCCAGAGATTCGTTCAACGTTTGAACGAAGGCGGCGACGGTAGGAAGCGGGAATCCGAGGCGGCGAAGGAACTCGATGAAGATCCAGGGCTGATGGTGAACTGAAAATGCGAAGGCTGATTTGACTTTAGCGAGTCCGAAGAGTGCGAAGAGAGAGAATCCGGCGCCGATGCGAAGCATGAGTAGGCCGGCGTCGAGGGTTTCGGGGCGGGAGACTGACTTCGTCTGGCTAGCGTTATCCATGGCACTCTTTCTCGCTCCGCCGAACTGTAGCGGAGCAGTAGTGTAAAATCTATAAGGAACGGCGAGTAGAGGAATTGCGCCTGGCGCGAACCCCATCGCTGGCCATAAGCCAGCCGATCATCTAGTTACTCCCGAAATCATTCCAGCGCCCGCGGGCAGTCGCCCGAAGGGGAATTCGTCTGAGGAGAGAGTTATGGCAAAGATTGCAAAGACGGCTGACCGCAAAAAGGAAATGGACACCACCAAGAGCACGGATTGTCCGAAGTGCGGCAAGCCGACCCGTATCGTAAAGCGGGTAAAAGACGTGGAGCGCGGCGTTCCCGGCGGGATGTACATTTCCTGCTCGGGTTGTGCGTTCTACGAGAAGCTGTAATCGAAATTCATTCTGGACCGAGCGGTAGGCGAAAGCTCACCGCTTTTTATTTTTAGTGGGGCACCCCTCCCCCCTGCGCGAAGTAACTACTTGCTTGTCAGATGGTTGGCGCGCAGGTTCTGCCAGTTGCCGAAAAACAAAGGGCTTAGTAGTCAAAATATTGAAAAGAAGATAGTTGTTCAGTTGTCAGTGATTCAGTTTCCTAGTCCTTATCTATTGTGACAAATTGAGTGGCACCTACTAGACACTTTCGCGAGATTTATTTCGTCCAGCGAATGAGAGGGTTGCGGAGATTTTGGCGGATTGGCGGGCTTGACAGGACTTGTAGCGGCGTCGGGGCATTGACGCGGGCGAGGGCGCCCGCGCCACTTTCGCTCATCGGAAATTCAAAATACTTCTAGCCGCGCGATGCGGACGCTGCCTTTGCCGCCCTTTTTCCAAGATCACTGAGTCGTTTTTGCAGGCCCGCTAATCTCTGCTCATAACCAGGCGTACTCTGGATGACCGTTTCCATGTGCCCATACATCCTTGGCATTCCGGAACGCTCGCGGACTTCCTTGAGATAGGGAAGCGCTTTCCCGTAGATCATCCACATCTCACTCGACCAATCCACGAAGATCTCGCGATTCACTACGCCACGCACGACCAGGCTCGCCGCCATTTCCCAGTAGCTGGTGGCCTGGCGATACCACGCATTTCTCTGGGTACCGAACTCGCTCATGATGGTGAGGTAATCGTCCGCGCTTTGCGGCCAGAACTCCGAGACGACAAATTGCCGCGCACGGCGCAGTTCTGGTTCGCGCCGCAAGTCGTAGAGCTTCAGGACCAGCTCCGCATCGGTGTGCGTTGGCGGTGCAGGCTTCTTCTTGGAATCCTTCTTCTTGGCCACGTTTTCCTCTTAAGAAACTGGTTGTGCTTCTTCCTGTGGTAGTGGTCGCGAGAACTCGCATTTCTCGTTCGGGCACGCGAGCACCGGACCTGACTTCAAGAACTTTTGCACCAGGTATTCATGCCCGCACTCGGGACATTTTTCCGGCACTGGTTTGTTCGCTGATGTGAATTTGCACTTCGGATAACGCGAGCATCCGTAGAATGTGTTGCCGCGCCGGCGCGCGCGCTTCTCGACCAGCTCGCCTTCTTTGCACTCGGGACATTTCATCCCGATGAAGTTCTGCTTCACATATTTGCAGTCGGGATATCCCGAGCAGGAGATGAACTCGCCGTAGCGACCATGCCGCAGCAGCATGTTGCGGCCGCACTCGGGACACTTTTCGTCGAGCGGAACGTCGGGTACTTTCTTGGCCTGGTCGAGACGCCGCGTAGTTTTGCAATCCGGATAACCGGTGCAGGCCATGAACTGGCCGAAGCGTCCGCGCTTCAGCACCATGGGACGGCCGCAGTTCTCACAATACTCTTCCTGCGCCGTTTCCTGCATGTCCGCCGAATCAAGGTCCGGCAGATCGATGGGATTTTCCTTGGTGAAGGTGCAGCTATTCGGATCGGTCTTGTCGTAGGAGCTGCAGGCGAAGAAGCTGCCGTGCTTGCCCCACTTGATCACCAGCGGCGATCCGCACCGTTCGCACTTCTCATCTGTCGGCTTCTCCATCGCCTTCAGATTCTGCATGTGCTTTCCGGCGTAATTCAGATCACGCTCAAACTTCTTGTAGAACTCTTTAAGCGCGTCGGTCCACTTCTCTTTGCCATCTTCGATGTCGTCGAGTTCTTCCTCGAGCTTGGCCGTATAGGCGGGATCGAAAATGTCTTTGAAGTTTTCGACGAGCAGATCAGTGACGACCAGCCCGATTTCCGTGGGAACAAACTTCCCGCCCGTCTTGGTTACGTACTGGCGCTCCAGGATCGTGCTGAGAATCGTGGCATAGGTCGAGGGACGCCCGATTCCACGCTCTTCCAGTTCCTTCACCAGCGAGGCTTCGTTGTAACGCGGAGGCGGCTCGGTGAAATGCTGCTCCGGCTTCAATTCTTTCAGTGTGAGCTTCTGGCCTTCGTTCAGGGCCGGCAGCTTGTGCTTCAGAGCCTCATCTTCCTCGTCCTTGCCTTCCTTCGATTCTTCGTAGACTTTGAGGAAGCCGTCGAACTTCATGACCGATCCGGTCACGCGGAAGCGATAGGATTCGCTGCCTTTGCTCGCGTCGATGTCGACCGTGGTCTGATCGAAGATGGCCGGATTCATCTGCGAAGCAACAAAGCGCTGCCAGATGAGTTTGTAGACCTTGAACTCGTCTTCCTTCAGATACTTTTGGATCTCGTCCGGATGACGCATCACCGACGTGGGACGAATCGCTTCGTGCGCTTCCTGCGCGCCCTTCTGCTTGGACTTGTAGAAGTTTGCCGTTTCCGGCAGATACTCTTTTCCGAAGTGCTGTGGAATGTATTCGCGAACCTCGGCCAGCGCATCGTTCGAGACGCGCGTCGAATCGGTGCGCATGTAGGTGATGAGGCCGACGAGGCCTTCCTCGCCGAGCTCCACACCTTCATACAAGCGCTGGGCCAACATCATGGTGCGCTTTACGCTGAAACGCAGCTTGCGGGCCGAATCCTGTTGCAGCTTGCTGGTGGTAAATGGCGCGGCTGCATTGCGGCGGCGCTCTTTCTTCTCGACGGAGCGAACCAGCCAGTTCGCTTCGTTCAGGAATGCGGTAATCTTGTCGGCTTCTTCCTGGTTAGGAACTTCGATCTTCTCGTCGCCGCGACCGATCAGACGCGCGTCGAACGACGGACCTTTTCCGGCCGAGAGATGGGCATCGATGGTCCAGTATTCCTGCTTCTGGAACGCCTTGATCTCTCGCTCGCGATCGACGATCAGTCGTAGTGCGACTGTTTGCACGCGTCCAGCGGAGAGACCGCGACGCACTTTGTCCCAGAGACAGTGGGGATACCTGATAGCCCACCAGGCGATCGAGCACGCGGCGCGTCTGCTGCGCGTCGACGAGATTGCGGTCGATATCGCGCGCATGCTCGAAGGCTTCCTTCACGGCGCGCTGCGTAATCTCGTTAAACGTTACGCGGCGAATCTCCAGGCCGTTCTTCTTCTTTTTGTTCTTGGTACCGTCGAAATTGTCGCCGCCAAGTTCTTCGGCGAGATGCGCGGCGATGGCTTCGCCTTCGCGATCCGGATCAGGCGCCAGGTACACGGTGTCCGCGCTCTTCGCCAGCTTCTTCAGCTTGATGAGGACCTTTTCTTTGCCGGGGATGACGACGTATTCGGTATCGAAGTTGTTTTCGATATCGACGCCAAGATTGCTTTTCGGCAGATCTTTCACGTGGCCGAATGAAGCTTCTACTTCGAATCCCTTGCCAAGATATTTCTGAATTGTTTTCGCCTTGGCGGGCGATTCAACGATTACTAACCCTTTTGCCAAAGTTGCCTCTGTTCGTCTTTCTCGTAAGCGAAGCTAACACGAAATGCCACCGGCTGTCAGTCCATCAGTCGGTCAGTCTATCAGTCCATCAGTTCGTAAACTGTTCAGTTCTAAGACGATGTATCAGCGAACCTAACATCTTCTTGATCTCCACAACACGCTCCGAAGATCCCTCGTAGCCTAATTCTGACAACATCTTCAAGTCACGAGCCAATAGAAGGTGGTACTCCAACTCGCTCGCCGAGCCCATCGCAATTTGCAGGAACCGCGATAGTTCCGCGTCGCCGCATCGACCACAGCCCTCGGCAATGTTTGCTCCGATGGAAGCGCTTGCTCGCCTAATCTGTGAGGTCAGCCCAAACATCTCTGCCTTGGGAAAAACAGCAGTGATCTCGTAAACGCTCAGGGTGAGCTCGTGCGCGAGTCTCCAAACTTTCAAGTTCCTAAAATCCTGCATTCGCTTCTCCTAGCGGACTGCCGAGTTGAAAGACTGAAGGACTGATCGACTGAAAGACTAGAACGTCCTCACATAATGCTTGCCCGGCAACTGGCGTATCTTCGACGCGAGTTCCAATTCGAAGAGCGCCGCAAATACTTCCGAGGAGGACATGGGAGCGAGTTTTTCCATCAGTTCATCAATGTGCGTCATTTCATCCGCACGCAGCAGAGCGAAAATCTTTTTCTCGTTCGGGGAGAGCGTTTCGTCGAACAAGGATGCCGCCTGAGTCGATTCCGTTGCAGAAGCTGCTACCGGCTCCAACTCCAGTCGTACCTGTGAGGGCAGTTCTTCCCACACATCTTCCCAGGTTGCGACCAGCTTTGCGCCCTGCTTTATCAGGGTGTTAGGTCCCCAGGAGAGTTTGTTGGTGACATTACCGGGGACGGCAAAAACCTCGCGACTCTGTTCCAGCGCGCAACGGGCCGTGATGCGAGTGCCGCTGTACTCGCCCGCCTCCATGACGAGTACGCCAACCGAGAGTCCGCTGATGATGCGATTGCGAATGGGAAAGTTCTGTGGAGCTGCAAACGTCCCTACCGGGAACTCGCTAATCAGCGCTCCGCCCGTCTCCAAAATTTGTTCAGAAAGCTTCTGGTTCTCGCGTGGATAAATGACGTCGACACCGGTGCCGAAGACCGCGATTGTTTTGCCCTTGCCTTCGAGGGCCCCCCGGTGGGCGGCGGTATCGACCCCACGGGCCATCCCACTAATAATGATGAGTCCATGCCCGGAAAGGTCGCAGGAGAGCCGCCCAGCCATGCCTGTGCCGTATGGTGTGGGATGGCGGGTGCCCACGACGGCAATGCCCGGACGGGCCAGAAGTCCAGCATCTCCACGGACATACAGGACCAGAGGAGGATCGTAGATCTCCTTCAGCCGCTCCGGGTACTCGGGATCCCCCTGGGTGACTACCTTGGCGCCTGCAGCGCGCGCCTTCACCAGTTCGTCTTCGGCCTTGCCGAGGGCCTCGCCATTCGCGAGGAATTGCGCCGAAACGGCAGGCAATCCAGCCGCTTCCAACTCCGTCAGGCTGGCCTGAAAGATGTGCGCGACATCGGCGAAATGATCGAGCAGCTTGCGCGAGCGGGTGGGGCCGAGTCCGGGCGTGAGTGTCAGCGCGATCCAGTAACTCTGTTCGGTGGCAATTCCTTGTACCATGGCCTGTTTTCCTCGATGGCGTTACAAATAGCGGACTGTACACACACCGGGCAAAACAGCGCAAGGAAGCAGGTCTCACGGCTTTGTTAGAATGACCCTCGTCATGCGGTCGCTGCGGATCTCCGCGATTTCCTACCTCAATACCGCACCACTCATGTGGGACTTCGAGCACGGGCAAACTCCCGTGCTGGGGAAGAATCATTCCGGACCGGTTCAGGCGGGAACGCAGCCCGATTTTGAGTTTGCCTACACGGTTCCGTCGCAATGCGCGGAGCAACTTCGTGACGGCAGCGCAGATATCGGAATTATTCCGTCGATCACATACGCATCGATTCCGAACCTGGTGATCATCCCCAACGCTGCGATCGCCGCTCATGATGCAGTGCGGTCGATCGTGCTGGCATGCAAGAAGCCGTGGGAAGAGGTGCGGAGCATCGCCTTGGACACGTCTTCGCGCACATCGGTCGCGCTCACTCGGATTCTGTCAGAAAAGTTCGTTGGTGGACCGAAGCGTGACTACATCGACATGCAGCCCAATCTAGATGCCATGATCGAGCGCTGCGATGGTGCGCTGCTGATTGGTGATCCCGCGTTGCTCTGTGCGGTTCGCGCGGACGCAGGCGAACTCGACAGCTTGCACATTTACGATTTGGGGCGCGAGTGGCATCGGTTCACGGGGCTACCGTTCGTGTTCGCCTTTTGGGCTGTGCGTCTCGGGGCGCTGGGCGAAATTCGGCGCGGCCTCGATCTGCAGGAAGTGTTCAGCAACTCCCGTGACCATGGCACCGATGCTGACAGCATCGCGGCCATTGCGCGATTGTGGGCTCCGAAGCTCGCGGTGAGCGAGGCGGAGATCCGGCACTATCTGAGTGAGAACATCAATTATTGCCTGGACGAAGCTAACTTCGCGGGACTGGAGCTGTTTTACAGATACTCCGCGGAATGTGGGCTGATCGACGAAATCCCCACGCTGCGCTTTGTTGGGACCTCGGCGCTGAAGCTATGCTCCTGAGCGAAATCCCACAAATTCCAGTCACGAAGCATCATTCTTGCGTCTAACTTAGCTGCTGCTCCGTTGGGAGCTGCCTTTTCGCATGTCATCTGAGCTCCTGCTAGCGCTGTCCGTTGAACACTCCGTCCGCCACTGGCTGTTTCGCCTGGGTGGTGTCGGTCTGATCGCTCTGGGACTTGCCGACAATTCCGTCGTTCCACTTCCCGGGAGCATGGACGCGTTCACCATCCTTCTCTCCTCCGCTCACCGGGAATATTGGTGGTACTACGCCATCATGGCGACCATTGGAGCTGTGCTGGGCGGCTACATTACCTACGTCCTGGCGGCGAAGGGTGGAAAGGAAGCGCTCGAGAAACGAATTGGGAAGAATCGAGCCGAAAAGGTCTATAAGAAGTTTGATCAGGGAGGATTCCTCACGGTGATGGTTGGAGCGGTGCTCCCACCGCCGTTCCCAATCGTCCCCGTGCTATTGACGGCCGGAGCGCTGCAGTATCCACGCAGGCATTTCCTGACTGCCCTGGCTCTCGGCCGAGGCGCTCGCTTTTTTGTCGATGCGTGGCTCGGCCGAACTTACGGCACGCAAATACTTGGCTTTTTCCGGCAGTACTACAAGCCAGTGCTCTATGGACTTATTGGGCTTGCCGTAGTTGGCGGTGTCGGCGCCCTGATCTATTACAAGCACTGGCGAAAGACGCATCCGCCGAAGCCGTCGCAGTCCCCCAAAGACAAGCAGAAAGTCGCCTGAACACCGCTTCGCGGTAAAATGAACAAAGCTTATGTCCCTCACTAAAACACAAGCGCTGGAGATGTTTGAGTCAAGTGATCTGATCGGTATCGGCATGGAAGCCGACCAGGTTCGCCGGAAAATTCATCCCGAAGGTGTGGTCACCTACATCATCGACCGCAATATCAACTACACGAACTTCTGCACTGAGTACTGCACCTTCTGCGCTTTTTATCGGCCGCTCAAAGGCAAGCTGGCGAAGGAAGGGTACATCCTCGACTTCGACACGATCTACAAGAAGATCGAAGAGACGGTGGAACTTGGCGGCACCGGCGTGCTGATGCAGGGAGGGCTGCATCCGGATCTCAAGATTGAGTGGCACGAGCAGCTGTTGCGCGGCATCAAGCAGCGTTTTCCCAAGGTTCATCTGCATTGCTACTCGGCGTCGGAAATTTTGGCGATCGCGGAATACAGCAGTCTCAGTCTGGAAGACACGATCAAGCGGCTGCGCGATGCGGGATTGGATTCGATCCCCGGTGGTGGTGCTGAAATTCTTGATGACGAAGTGCGCTTCAAGATCGCGCGCCTGAAATGCATGACGCAGGATTGGCTGAGCGTGCATCGCACCGCGCACAAACTCGGCATGCGTACGACGGCGACGATGATGTTCGGCGTCGGCGAAACCTTCGAGCATCGCATCAACCACTTCCAACATATCTATGACCTGCAGGAAGAAACGGGCGGCTTCACGGCGTTTATTCCGTGGACCTTCCAGCCCAAGCACACCGCCCTCGGCGGCCGCGGCTGGGACGAAGCGACGTCGGTTGAGTATCTGAAGACGCTCGCGATTTCGCGCATCTTCTTGTCGAATGTTCTGAATGTGCAGGCGAGTTGGGTGACGCAAGGACTCAAGGTCCTGCAGATGGGACTACGCTTCGGCGGCAACGACGTGGGCTCGGTGATGCTCGAAGAGAACGTCGTGAAAGCGGCAGGCACGACGAACTGCACAACGGAAGAAGAGCTGCGGCGCATTATCCGGGACGCCGGGTTCAAGCCCGTGCAGAGGGACACGCTGTACCGGACTTATTTCCTGAACTAGTCCGACGCCTAGTGCGCAGCAAAACGCGGGCAAGGGCGCCCGCGCCACCAAGACAACTGCATATCCCTCGCTCGCTGCGCGAGCTCGTGATGACAAACGAATTTTCGCGAACTCGTGATCACAAACAATCAGGCGAAGTATTCGCGGATGTATTCGTCTTTTGAGGCGGCCAGCTCTTCCACCGTTCCATCGAAAATCACTTTGGCATCTTTCAGCAGCAGGAACGTGGTGCGCGCGTCAATGGAACTGCCCGGCGGGATGGGCTTCATCTTGTTTTCCTGAACATCGAAATAGTTGCCGGCCATGATGAGCGTGTCGGGCAGACGGTGCGTGGTCATGAGCGCGCTGGTGTGATACACGTCGCGTTGTTTGACGAGCAATTCGATGATGGTGGTGGAGGTCACCGGATCGAGGCCGGCGGTCGGCGAATCGTAGAGAAGAATTTCGGGACGATCGACGATGGCGCGCGCGATTCCCACGCGACGTTTCATGCCTCCAGAGAGCTCGCCGGGAAACTGCTCGATCGTGTTTTCGAGTTCGACGAAACGAAGTGCTTCGCGCACGCGACGCTCGGTTTCCTCGGGCGGCATGCCTTCTTCAATCAGGCGGAACGCAACGTTTTCCCGGACGGTGAGCGAATCGAAAAGAGCGCTCTCCTGGAAAACCATTCCCATCTTGCGCCGCAGTTCGAACAGTTGGTTTTCCGACATTTCGTTCACGTGCTCACCGAGAACGTAGATGTCGCCTGAGTCCGGCTTAATCAGACCAAGAGCCAGTTTGAGGATTGTGGTCTTGCCGGAGCCGAGAACGCCGAGCAGCATCTTGGTTTCGCCGCGGCCGAGTTCAAAGGAAACTTTGTCGAGGACAACCCGCTCATCGAAGGCGATGGAGACGCCTTCGAAGACGATCGTCTTTTGCGAGTCGTTCGGCGGCGGCGCTGCTGCTTGCGGAGAGCTGAGCGTGGTTCCCATCAGTGCACGTGCATGAGCGTCATCAACAGCTTGGTGTAGAAGAAGTCGACCATGAGGATCATGACCGAAGAAGAAACCATGGCCTGAGTTGTGGCGCGGCCCACCCCCTGCGTACCGCCCTTGGCAGTGAGACCGTAATAACAGCCGACGGTGGCAATGATGAAACCAAACAACAAGGGCTTGGTAAGGCCCATGAAGACATCGGCGAACTGCAATGATTGCCACGCCGTCGTCCAGTACTGATTGCTATCGAGGGCGAGGGCGAAGCGCGAGACTAACCAGCCGCCTCCTAGACCAACCAGGTCCGCGATGATCGTCAGAAAGAACAGCATGATGGTGGTGGCGATTACGCGAGGAGTGACGAGCTTTTTCAGCGGATCGGTGCCAAGAGCGCGCATGGCGTCGATCTGCTCGGTGACTTTCATGGTGCCAAGTTCGCTGGCGATGCCGGAGGCGTTGCGTCCTGCGACCATGAGGCCGGAGATGACGGCGCCAAGTTCGCGCACCATGCTGAGGGAGACGAGTTGTCCGGTGAGCGAGAGCGATCCGAAACGTTGGAGCGTGTTGGAACTCTGCAGGGCAAGCACGGCGCCGATCGACATTCCGGCGAGGACGACGACGGGCAGCGAGCCTACGCCGATGGAATCGGCCTGCAACAGTGTGTCGGCAAGATAGCGAGGCTTGCGGAAGACATTCGCGACGGCTTGAGACGCGAGGATCGTGTAATCCTGTACGGAGAGGACCGTTTCCATCGCGATTTCGGACGGTGTGCGTATTTCCATAGCGCCGGGCGAAACAGTTCCGCTTCACGCAACTATATCAGAAGGCGGCAGTTAGCCAGATGTTTGGATTGAGGATCGGGCACCGATCTGCCAGCGCATGGAAAGGTTGCTGAACGCTGGGTAACGGCCGAGCGTTTACGCAATCTTCACACAGTATTTCGTGATGTTCCTCTACTCTTTAGGAACCACTTGTGGTCGCAACTGGCCACAATAAGTTCGTGTGCAGCAGCGCGAAAGCAGAGTTTCTGGAGTGAGACTCCAGGCGTTATTTCCAGGCCTCTCACGAACAACTGGCTGATCTATGCAGCAATGGCAGGGCGACCTAAGTCACCCTGCCACTTTTTTGTTCGGCCAGTTAATCTTTGTTGCGCTTGCGAATCTCGATATTCAGGCGCTTGATCTTCTGATTGAGCGTGGAGAGCGGAATGTGAAAACGCTCGGCCGCTTCCGTTTGGTTGGAGTTGCACTTCTCCAGCATGTCGACGATCAAGCGGCGCTCGCATTCTTCGACGAGTTCGAAGAGGGAAGCGTCGGGCCGATGCTCAAGCATCTGAAGGCCATTGCCGCGACCAACAATCTGATCCGGCAACAGTTCGACGGTGATCACTGGGCCGGAGCTGAGAACCACGGCGCGCTCCATCACATTTTCTAGCTCGCGCACGTTCCCTTGCCAGTTGTAGTCGAGCAGGTAACGCAGAGCTTCCGGCGAAATCTCGTGAGCGTCGCGCTCGTTCTCGTCTGCGAATTTGCGCAGAAAGTAGGTGACGAGCAGGGGAATATCTTCGCGACGATGGCGGAGCGGCGGAAGATCGATGGTGATGACGTTAAGGCGATAGAAGAGATCTTCGCGGAACTTTCCTTCTTTCACCATCTGGCGCAGATCGACGTTGGTAGCGGCGATGATGCGGACGTCGACATGAAGTTCCTGGACGCCGCCGAGATGCATGAACTTGCGATCCTGGAGGACGCGAAGGATTTTGGCCTGCGTCTCCATGGTCATGGTGCCGATTTCGTCGAGGAAGAGCGTGCCTTTGTCGGCGATCTCGAACAGGCCCTTCTTGGAAGCGATGGCGCTGGTGAATGCGCCCTTCACGTGGCCGAAGAGCGTGGATTCGAGCAAGTCGGCGGGCATCGATCCGGTGTTGACGGGAACGAAGGTTGCATCCTTGCGCGAGGAATTCATGTGCAGAGCTTTGGCGATGAGCTCTTTGCCGGTCCCGCTTTCGCCTTGCAGCAAGATGGTGGAGCGGCTGGGAGCGACCTGCGCGACCAGGTCGAAGATGCGCAGCATGGCTTCGCTCTTGCCGATGATATTTTCGAAATTGTAGCGCTGCTTGAGGGCGCGCTTGAGTTGGATGTTTTCTTCTTCGGCGCGGCGGCGGGCGACGGCGCCCTGAATGTCAGCGAGCAGTTTTTCGTTATCCCACGGCTTCTGGATGAAATTGGTGGCGCCAGCCTGGATAGCGAGAACGGCATTTTCCACCGTGCCGTAGGCGGTGATCATGATGACGGAAAGGTCGCGATCGCGTTCGCGGATATCGCGCAGGATCTCAAGCCCATTCTTGTCAGGCAGGGCGAAATCGAGCAGCACGAGGTCGAACGGGCGTTCCGCGATGCGGTTCAAGCCTTCTTCCCCTGTAGCCGCGCACTCCACCGAGTAGTTCTCCATTTCGAGCAAAGTCTGGAGAGACTCGCGGATGGCCGCCTCATCGTCGACGATGAGGATCGAGCCGGACACGGATTCCGCCTGGGTGCGGCGGGGAAAAACAGCAGCTTCAGACATTCACAGCCTTTCTAGCGAGTGGGAATTCAACAACAAAAGTGGTGCCTTCACCGACCCGGCTATCCACTTCAATCTTTCCAGCATGCTCCTGAATGATTCCATAAGTGACGGACAGCCCCAGGCCAGTTCCGCGTCTTCCAATGTTGCCGTTTTTGGTCGTGAAAAATGGGTCGTATATCCGTTGGATGTGTTCCTGGGCTATGCCGGTGCCCGTGTCGGAAACCATGACCTTTACACCGTCGCCATTGGCGGTGCTGACCGTAAGGGTGCCGCCCTGAGCCATGGCATCCTTGGCATTCAGGAAAAGATTCAGAAACACCTGCTGCAATTTGCCCGCGTTGCCATTGATGAAGGGCAGACCAGGAGAGAGATTCTCCTGCATGTGAATATGCGCGGTCTTCATCTGATGCTCGAGAAGCGCCAGGGTCTCGTGGATGATCTTGTTGAGATCAACGTCCTTGAACTCGGTTCCGCTGGTGCGCGAGAAGTTCAGCAGGCTGTTGACGATCTCCGAAGCGCGGAAGGTCTGGTGCGTGATCTTCTCCAGCAGGGCCGAGCGCTTCTCGTCGCCCTGGAGTTGCTTGGCGAGCATCTGCGTGTACGAGGAGATGACCGCCAGCGGCGTGTTGACTTCGTGGGCGACGCCGGCCGCGAGCAATCCAATCGAGGACATTTTTTCCGCTTGCGAGAGTTGGCTTTCCAGTTCGATGCGCTCGGTGATGTCGTCGACGATGATCAGGCGACCAATGACGTGGAACTGCTTGGTAACCAGGGGCGCAATTGCGATGTTGGTGACGCGCGCGTCGCCGGTAATGGTAGTGAATTTGAACTTGTACAGGTTGTGAATGCCGGGCGACTGGCGAACGCGATAGAACTCCTGCGCAAACTGCTGCGGGAAGACTTCGGTGATCGGGCGACCGAGGGCCTGCATACGCGGCAGGGCGAACATCACTTCCATCTGCGAGTTCCAGAACTCGATGCGGTCGTCGAGATCGACGGCAAGCACGCCGACGCTGATGGATTCGACGATGTTCTCGTTGAACTCCTTCAGGCGCTCGTACTCGAGGACTTTTTGTTCGAGCGAGGCATAGAGGCGCGCATTCTGGATGGCGATGCCGATGTAGCCAGCGACCGTTTCGAGAAGTTCGACATCTTCGCTGGAGAGGAAGTCGCCTTCGGCGGTCTTGCCGAGGCCCAGCACAGCGATGTTATGGCCCTGGACGGTGCAGGGAATGAAGTAGTTCAGATCAAGACGACCGATGGTTTGCTGTGCTTCGGGAGTTTCGCGAACAACCTGGTGCGTATTATCGAAGAACAGATGGCCGGCGGCGTCCTCGGGACGCTTCAACGCAAGGAATGTCAGGTCGAGATTGCGGGTATCGGCGATCCCGAACGACTTCGCCATGATGAAGTCGCCGGTTTCCGCTGAGGCTGTGAAGATGGCGAGGCGATCAACCAGCAACGTACGCGAGAGACGGTCGACCACAGAGCCGAGCATCTTGTCGAGATCGACCTGCGCACTGAGCTCGCGACCGAATTCAATCAGCGTCTTACGGTAGTCATAGCGCTTCTTGTAGAAGAACATGTCCAGGCGATCCTGAATCCAGTTCTTCATGGGATCGAACAGAAGTGCCGTGACCATGATGGCCACGATCAGTCCGGAAGGTCCGGCGCTGGGCAGGCGCGTGTGGACGATTTCGGCGGCGAGTCCGACGGCGGCGAAGTAAACGCCGGCGATGGTGGCAGCGGCCAATGTGTAAGCCATGCCGCGCTTGAAGATCAGGTCCACGTCCATCAGTCGGTAGCGGAAGATGGCGTAACCGAAGGTCAGCGGCAGGAAGACAAGCGCGAGGACAGCAATTTTGGTGAGCAGGCCGGCAGGCTCACCGTCCGAGTAAGGGATCACATAAAACAGAATGTAGGGGACGATGGCGATAGTGGTGCCGCGTGTGACCCACTTCATTTGTTGACGCAGAATCGGCGACGAGGCGCGCCGGTAGCTGTGCCACAAGACACCTACGGCCAACAGGAAGAGCACGGAGATGTAGACCATCTGCGTGCTGTCGAGCCAGTAGACCAACAACTCACTGGGCTGGAGCTTCTGCTTGGCGAAGATACGAAGCGCCAGCAAGAGTGCTCCCGGCACATAGGTCAGCGGGATAAGCCACTTGTGATCGCGAACAATTCGCTTCGGCTCGGGAAAGGTGAGCACGAAATGCAGGAACAATGCCGGTTGGAGCAGTTCGGCAACGATGTTGGCCCAATAAATCGTCCAGTCAAAGTCGTTCAGCTTTCCCGTGTAATGGAACGAGAAATAGATAAACGAGCTGAGGCAGAAGAGATAAAAGTGCGTCGCTTTGGGGGCTGTCCAACGCCTGAGCAGAACGTAGAGACCGATGCCGAGATAAATGAGGGCTATGAGCCGCAGACCAGCATTGAGCGACCGGTCGTAAGGAACGAGGATGATGGGAACCTGAACCGGAATGCCGTCGCGGGTGAGGCTGTACTTTGCCTTGGAATAGGTGCCAACGCGAAACAGCTGCTTTGGTGAGAGCGCCTACGTCCTGCACGTCGTGATCGTCGACTGCGGTGAGCAGGTCGCCTGTCTTGATTCCGGCGCGGGCACCGGGACCGTCGGCGTCGATACGCTTTGCTTGAACATGACCTGCTTTTTCGACCCACCAGACGCCATCGTAAGGCGTCTCAAACTGGCGCTCTTTCTGGAAATTGATCCAGGCAAAGACGGCAGCCGTGATCGTCAGCAGCGCAAGTGCGATGGCAACAAAGCGAACTTGTGCATCCTTGGTCATGAGCGGGCTGGGTGGAACGGAAGGCTGACCGCGAGGCGCAAGTCCCCTCCCCATTGCTTCTTCTTGCACGCCATTTGCCAGTTGTGAACCCATCGCTTAGAAGGTAAATACCCAGCTGACTGCAACTTAGACAATCTTAGCAGCTTCAAGGGTGACAATCTTCCATTTTTGGAATTGATATTCAACTTTCAGGAACACTGGTCCGGGGGCGTCTGGAAGGTCGATTCTTGGCGGGTTACAGGTACAAGAATAGGTATCGGGTAGAATCTAAAATCCTGAATTTGTCATAACGAGGTCACAGGCTTGGCTGACTTGAATGTGGACGAACTGAAACGCCGTTTGAACGAAGGTGATTATCTGGAAATCACCACAAGTGGCGGTGCTTACGAAGTTTGGGCGGAACCTTATGCGAACCCCCCGGCAATCTTCTTCGAAGGCGAAAAATACGGGATTTCGGAACTGGATCGGATCGCGCAACAGATCGTTGAAGAGATGCGCCGCGGCGAATTCCGGTGCCGATGGATAGAGGACGACTAGAGTCCCGCAGAGATAAAAAGAGGGGAGTCGACGGACTCCCCACACAGAAGCGACAGAGGCGATATCAGGTGAGTAAGAGTCAGGAGATCCGGTCTTCGGTTGCTTGGAAGACGATTGAGATTTCCCGTATCTGATTTTCCGTCCTAACGACTACGACTTAGCTGAATCTTCGGTTGAGTCCGGCTGATACTCTATTTCCGCAGACATGGACCCCATTGCTCTTACTCGCGCCTTGGTAGATATCGAATCGATCACTGGCAATGAAGCGCCGGTTGGCGAATTTCTGGAAGGCGCGCTGACCAGCCTGGGATACGAAGTGCGGCGCATGCCGGTGGAGCGACATCGCTTCAACGTGATCGCCGTCCCGCCGAATCTGCCTGCTCCCGAAATCTTTTTCTCGACACACATGGATACAGTGCCGCCGTTCATCCCGAGTTCGGAAGATGAGCGCAACATCTACGGGCGGGGTTCATGCGATGCCAAGGGAATTATCGCGGCTCAAGTCGCAGCGGCGGAGAAATTGCGGGGTGAGGGCGTTGCGGCCGGACTCCTATTTCTGGTGGGAGAAGAGCGCGACAGCGCCGGTGCGCAGGTGGCGAACACGCAACCGGCAGGCGCACGATTCCTGGTGAACGGTGAGCCGACGGAGAATCACATCGCGATTGCATCCAAAGGCGCATTGCGCGTGGAAGTGACTGCGCATGGCAAGATGGCGCACTCGGCATATCCGGAGCTAGGCGATTCGGCGATTAACAAGTTGGTGGAAGCGCTGTATCGGCTGCTGCGGATGCGGATGCCGGACAATCCGGAAGTTGGACCGACGACGATGAATATCGGGATCATTGAAGGCGGACGCGCTCCCAACGTGATTGCCGACACGGCGCGAGCGCAGCTGCTCTACCGGTTGGTGGGTCCGGCAGAAGAGCTTCGCAACGATATTGTGAAGACCGTAGGCGACCTGGCCCATGTCGAATTCACGCTGGAAATTCCGTTCATCAAGCTGCGCACTGTCGACGGCATCCCGACGATGATTGCCAAGTTCACCACCGATGTCCCGGCGCTCAGTCGCTGGGGTGAACCGGTGCTGATAGGTCCGGGATCGATTCATGTCGCACACACGGAGCGCGAGCATATTTCCAAGGCGCAGCTGCTGGAGTCCGTGGACATTTACTGCAAGATCGCGCGGCAGCTCACGGCGTAGTTTTCAGTCACCTACGGGACCTCAGGCGCTGTAGTTCGCGACCACGCGCACGACTTTTCCGTCCTCACCGAACTCCATGAACTCAGCCGTTTTTGTGCCGTTCTGATTGACGTAGCAGAGAACGACGCTGCGCAACCCGCGCATGACGTCCAAAAGTTCGAAACTCAGGTTCGGATACGCTTCGAGGCCTCGACTGAAATAATTGCGCAAGGCGTTCTTACCCTGAATAGTGCCGGACGGAGTGTTCAGGATTCTGGCGGCTACCGGAGAAGTGAGAGCGACATCCTCTGAATAGTGAGACAGGATGGCCTCGAGGTCGTGCGAGTTCCACGCCCCTATCCACTCGCGCGCAAATTCCCGGGGGTCAAAGTCGGCGGTCATGGAACGCAATATACCAATCCAGAAAAGCAGATCCAAACTGAATTCAGGGAACGGCGGACGCGCGAATGCGGTTTGCCAAGTTAGACTGTCTGGATGAGTGAAACGACAAAAACTGCCGAGCTGAATTCACTGGCACACGCCTCCTCTTCCTACCTGCGTTCCGCCATGCATCAGCCGATCCGCTGGCATGAGTGGGGCGATGAGGCCTTCGAAACCGCCAAGCGCGAGAACAAGCCCATCCTGCTGGATATTGGCGCGGTGTGGTGTCACTGGTGCCACGTGATGGATCGCGAATCATATGACGATCCCGAGCTCGCGCAGATCGTGAATGACAGGTACGTCGCGATCAAGGTGGATCGCGATGAGCGTCCTGATATCGACAGCCGTTATCAGTCGGCGGTGCAGGCGATGACGGGGCAGGGTGGCTGGCCGCTCACGGCATTTCTGACGCCGGAAGGGAAGCCGTTTTTCGGCGGTACCTATTTCCCGCCGCAGGATCACTACGGACGTCCGGGATTCAAGCGCGTGCTGCTGACCATTGCCGATGCGTTTCGCGAGAAGAAAGCTGATGTCGATGAGCAGGCGAACTCGGTGATGAACATGATCGGCCGCACGGAGGCGTTCGCGGAGGTCGATGCCGATCGGGTGAGCCCGCAGATTATCGATCACATCCTGGGCAGCGCGCAGAGCCTGTTTGACGCGAAGCATGGCGGCTTCGGCAGCGCTCCCAAATTTCCGCACTCATCGACGATCGACCTGCTGCTGCACCGCTATGCGCGAACGGGCGATCCGGATGTAGGGAACATCTGCAATACGACGCTAGAGCACATGGCGCGTGGCGGAATCTACGATCAGCTGGCGGGAGGGTTCCACCGCTACTCGGTCGACGAGCACTGGCTGGTGCCGCACTTCGAGAAGATGTCGTATGACAACTCAGAATTGCTGAAGAATTATGTGCATGCGTACCAGGCGACGGGCGTTCCGTTTTTCGCGGCGGTGGCACGCGACATTATTCGATGGATGGACGAGTGGCTGAGCGACCGCGAGAACAGTGGCTTCTATGGATCGCAGGATGCCGACTACTCGATGGATGATGATGGCGACTACTTCACGTGGACGCTGGAGGAGGCGCGGGCAGCGCTGACGCCAGATCAGATGAAAGTCGCCGCAGCCTACTACGACATTGGCGAAGTGGGCGACATGCACCACGATCCGGCGAAGAATGTGCTGTGGGTGAAGTCTTCGGTGGAGCAGATCGCGATGAGCAACAGCATGTCCGTGGATCGTGCTTCGGCGTTGCTGGATTCGGCCAAGCAGAAGTTGTATGAGGCGCGCCTGAAGCGTCCGACGCCCTACGTGGATAAGACGGTGTACGTGAACTGGAATGCGCTGTGCATTTCCGCGTACCTGCAAGCGGCGCAGGTGCTGGGATTGGAAGATGCACGCAAGTTCGCGCTGCGCTCGCTGGATCGAATCTTGTCGGAGGCGTGGAAGCCCGGCGAAGGATTGAAGCACGTGATCGCGTACTCGGATCCGAAAGCCAAGACGCGTGCCACGGCCGGACTGGTTGACGATTATGCGTTCACCGCGATTGCGGCTCTGGACGCTTATGAGACGACGGGCGATTTCGTTTACTTCAAATTCGCGCGGCAAATCGCAGACAAGATGGTGGAGCTGTTCTACGACGAGACGCGCGGCGGATTCTTCGACACGGCGAAAGGTGAAGAAGGTCTGCTAGGAGCACTGAGTGCCCGGCGCAAGCCGTTCCAGGATTCTCCGACGCCTTCCGGGAACAGTGCTGCCGCGATCGCGCTGTTGCGAGTCTATGGATATACGAATGACGAGTCTTACCGCGACAAGGCGGAAGCGACGCTTGAAGTATTTGCCGGGCTGGCGCAGCAAGTCGGAATTTACGCTGGAACGTACGGCGTTGCTGCCGTCTGGTATTTCAAACCGCACACTCAAGTTGTGGTGATTGGCGATGATCGCCAGGCAGACCAGTTGTTTGCTGCGGCCGTGGCTCCGTTCGCGTTGAATAAGTCGGTGATCCGCATGCGGTCGAGTGAAGCGGACGAACACAGCCTGCCGCCAGCGCTGGCGGAGACGATCCCGAACCTGCCGGCGGTGAAGCAGGGTAGATCGGTGGCTGTGGTGTGCTCGAACTTCACGTGCATGCCTCCGATTGAAGATCCCGACCAGCTTGCGCGGACACTGCACGAGGTGCTCTCGGCCTGAGACGCAATGTGAATTACTGGTAAGCGGAGTACTTTCCTGCATCGTTTTCGCGAAGAATGAAATCGAAACGGTGAGGAGTAAACGAATGGCTACTGCAACGGGTGAGACTCGCTTTTTCGAAACCAGCATTGATCTTTCGGAGCACGTCAGGAAGGAAGCTGTGGGAATACTGAATCAGCGCCTGGCGGATGCGACCGATCTAAAAACGCAGACTAAGTACGCACACTGGAACGTGAAGGGGCCGCAGTTCTTCCAGTTACATGAATTGTTCGATCAGATTGCCGAGCACTTCGATGAGTACGCTGATTTACTTGCGGAGCGTGCGACAGCGCTGGGTGGGACTGCGCACGGTACTGCACGCCAGGCGGTTGCGGTTTCGAGCATCCCCGAGTACGAGGTGACCGCGACCACTGGGACCGAGCACGTACGCGCACTATCACGTAACGTTGCGACGTTCGCAGAGTATGTGCGAGAGGCGATCGATAAGACGGACGAGATCGGGGACAAGTCTACGGCGGACGTGTTCACCGAGATCTCGCGACAGGTAGATAAGGACTTGTGGTTCCTGCAAGCGCACTTGCAAGCGTAATTGGACCGGGGATTTGGGCTATGTAAAAGGCGCGGCGGCGCCTTTTTGTTTTTGTATGTTAGCGAAGACTGCCGATCGAGGAAAAGTGAAAGTCACGCAAGCGACTGCGGAAGAATATCAATGGGGATCTGGTTGTCTCGGCTGGCGATTCGTCGATCGAGCGGAGATGAGTGTGATTCGGGAGTGCATGCCTCCGGGAACGAGCGAAGTGCGACATCATCACGAGAAGTCGCGGCAATTCTTTTTCATCCTGAAGGGTCGCGCGCGAATTGAGTCAGGCGGGGAGCAAGTGCAACTCGCGAGAGATGAGGGGCTGGAGATTCCGCCCGAAATAGATCATCAGATATTCAACGACTCAGATGAAGATCTGGAGTTCCTGCTGGTCTCTCACCCTTCCACGAAGGGCGATCGGATAGTGTCTCCGAAATTTTAGCGTTCGGCCATTCCGGTTTGGCGCTAGCGGTAGGCTTCGTCGAGGAGTTCGATGACGTGTACGACCCGGCGTTTGAGACCGCGCTGCGCAATGCCGGCACGGAGTTGCAGCATGCATCCGACGTTGGCAGTGGCGATAATCTCGGCGTCGGTTGAACTCACATCTTCCATCTTCGCTGTCGAGAATTTTCATCGAGAGCTCGTTCTGGAGCAACGTTGTAGGTTCCTGCACTGCCGCAGCACTGATCAGAATGTGGCATCTCGATTAACTCGGCGCCGATCGCCGTGAGAAGTTCACGGGGCGCGGAACGGATCTTCTGGGCGTGGGCGAGGTGGCACGGGTCCTGATAGGTGACACGCGCCTCGATCTTTTGTCGAGGCGAGCGCAACCCCAGTCCGGCGAGAAATTCGTTCACGTCTCTTGTTTTGGCGACGAATGCCTTCGCCTTCTGCGAATATGCAGGATCGTGGGAGAGCAGATCGTCATATTCTTTCATCGTCGAGCCGCAGCCAGCGGCGTTGGTGATGATGGCGTCGACGTTCTCGGCGAGCATGGCGTCGATGTTCTTGCGTGCAAGATCACGGGCGTCCTCGCGAAATCCCGCATGCGCATGTAACGCGCCACAGCAGCTCTGTTGCGGTGGAAGATAGACCGTCACGCCATTTTTCTGCAGAACGCGAATCGTGGCGCGATTCAATTCAGCGAAGCTGACGCTGGCGATGCAGCCAATCAGGAACGCGACTTGGGCGCGCCGCTCGCCCTCGGCCGGAAAGGTTCCGCCGAGATCGTCGAAAGAAAAGTGGTCGTCGATCTGTGGCGAGAGCGCTTCGACCTTTTCCAGACCCAGAGATTTCAGCACGCCGCTTTCGCGCACCATTTTCTGCAGACCTGATCGCTGGTAGAAGCGCAGCAGCTTCGCCCAGAAAGCGAGCACGCGGAAGCTCTTCAGCAGTGTCTTATACGTGTAGCGACGCGCCAGTCGCGCCAATAGAGGACGGTGGTAGTTCTGCTCGATTTCAGCACGGGCGCGTTCGACGATGTGGCCATAGTTCACGCCAGAAGGACAGGCGGTCTGGCAGGCGAGGCAGCCGAGACAGCGATCGATGTGTGTGACGAAAGAATCGGCAATCGCGAGATTTCCCTGGTCGACCTGAAGGATTTGGTAGATGCGTCCGCGAGGCGAGTCGGCTTCGAGTCCAAGAACGCGGTAGGTTGGGCATTGCTCGAGACAGAGTCCGCAGTGAATGCAGGTGGAGTACAAATCCCAGGTCGGGTGATCGCCGGTGGTGAAGTGGGAGCGCTGTTCCGTGCTCGCGAGATGAGGTGTGGTGCTCAGACCAGGAACCTCCCACGATTGAGAATCTGTTTGGGATCAAGCGCGACGCGAACGGCGCGCATGGCGGCAACATTGGTGGGAGTGGATCCCCAGACGTCGACTTGAGATTTCAGCGCAGTCGGGCAGTGCGCGATGATGGCCATCGAATCCGAGCCAAGCGCCTCGCGATACTGCGTGACTGCGGTAGCCAGCTTCTCGACATTTTCGGAATTGGAGAAGCTGACGACAAAAGATCCAGCAGCGCGACCTAGAGCAGCCCAGTGAAGGCCGACGCGGTTTGCGACGACAGAGGCGGATTCGAGCGCATTCTCGACGCCGGAGGAGGGCACGCTCACGCGGAGAAGAACCAAATTGCGTTTGCCGCGGATCCACAGTTGTTCCCAATCGGCGGCGGTACGCCAAAACATTTCTTCGTCAGCACCTTCTCCTTCTCGGGCTACGCTGGCGCCGAGTTCCTGCCTGTATCTGGCGAGCACAGCGGGGCTTCCGCCCGCCCGAACATAGACGGCCCATGCGCCCGGCGGACCGCCGTCGGGGATCATGGTGCGCGCTTCCGGCGATGCGATCTCAAGACACAGCGGCGAGAGCGGCGACTGCGAGATGCGGTCGCGATATTCGATTGCCTGGCGAAGGCTGACGAATTCCGCGATGAACGTATGGAACTGTTGCGGGCGAGGGAAGACCTTCAGATTGGCGGAGACGATGACGCCGAGCGTTCCGAAGCTGCCGGTCATCAGCTTCATCAGGTCATAGCCGGCAACGTTCTTCACGACGCGGCCTCCGGCCTTGGCAATCTTTCCGTCGGGAGTGACGAATTGCACTCCCAGAAGAAACTCGCGAATCCCGCCGAAGCGATGCTGGAATGAGCCGCTGGTGTTAGTGGCGACGGCGCCGCCTAACGTGACGCGGTCGCGGGCAGCGGGATCGATCGGCAACAACTGGCGGTTCGCGCTCACCAGGCGATCGAATTCGGCGATGGTAATGCCAGCGCCGACGCCGATGGTCAGATCGCCGGGATCGTAGTGCTCGACCTGCTTTAGCCGATTCAGCAGAAGGACAATATCGATAGGCGGCGGGACGCGTCCGATGTTCTGGTGCACGAAGCCACCGGCGGGAGCGACCACCAGTTCGTGCTCATGAGCGAAACGCATCACGGCAGCTACTTCTTCCACTGCGCCCGGAGCAACCATTACGGATGGCACAACGTGGTTAATCGCAATGCGATGGAGATCGTCCGGAGTGTCCCAGACGTGAACGGCACCGGCAATTCGCGTCAGCTCGAGACGCAGAGAAGGCGAGGCGGGCGCGCTCATGGCTTCGCCTCTTGAACTGGCTGTCGCGACATTACGCCTTCACGGCAGCTGCGCGGAGTGGGCAGAATTTTCTGCGGGTTGAAGAGTCCGTGGGGATTGAAAGCGTTGCGAACGCGTTCCATTACTTCAAGATCATCGTCGGTGAACAGTACCGGCATGAGTTCGCTTTTCTCCATGCCAATGCCATGTTCGCCGGTCAGCGTTCCACCGAGTTCCACGCAGCGTGTGAGGATCTCGCGCCCGGCAGCGTGAACTTTTTCGAGCTGCGCCGGATCGCGTGAGTCAAACAGAATCGCGGGATGCAGATTGCCGTCGCCTGCGTGAAAGACGTTGCAGATCGTCATCTGATACTTCTGCGCAACCTGATCGATGAAGCGGAGGACTTCGGCAATCTTGGTGCGCGGGACGACGCCGTCCTGCGTGTAATAAGAAGGAGCGAGGCGTCCGATGGCAGCGAAGGCGTTCTTTCGACCGATCCATAAGAGTTGCCGTTCGTGTTCATCTTTGGCGCGGCGGACTTCGCGAGCATGATGTGCCTGGCAAACGCGCGCGACCGCCTCGGCCTGCTCTTCCACTTCCTCGCGTAAACCTTCCAGCTCGATCAAGAGGACTGCGCCGGAATCTACTGGATATCCGGCATGCGTGGCTTCTTCAACGGCGCGCAAGGTCCAGCCATCGAGCATTTCGAGCGCCGAGGGCGTGATTCCTTCCGCGGTGAGCGCCGTGACAGAGTTGGCGGCGTCTTCCGCATTTTGATAAATCGCGAGGAGCGTGGCGATATGTTCGGGAAGACGGGAAAGCTTCACCGTGATGCGGGTGACAATGCCAACCGTGCCTTCGGTGCCGACGAAGAATCCGGTGAGATCGTATCCGGCGTGCTCAATGGCTTTGCCGCCGAACTCCGCGACGCTGCCGTCGGCGAGGACGGCTTCGAGTGCGGCAATGTGGTTTACGGTCACGCCGTAGGCGAGCGTGTGCGGCCCGCCGGAATTTTCGGCGACATTGCCGCCGATGGTGCTGGCCTTCTGACTGGAGGGATCGGGCGCGAAGTAGAGTCCGTGTTTCGCGACGGCTAGCGAGAGTTCCAGATTTACCACACCCGGCTGCACGGTGGCGCGGCGGTTAGCGATATCTATCTCGAGGATCTTCCGCATACGCGAGAAGACCATCACGATTCCGCCCTGGCGCGGAATGGAGCCACCGCTCAGACCTGTGCCTGCGCCGCGCGGCACAATCGGAACACCTGCTTCGGCAGCCATGCGCACGATCGCGGAAACCTGCTCGGTGGTTTGTGGGAAGACGACGATTTCTGGAGTGCCCTTGGCAAGGCCAGCGTCGTACTCGTACAACATCAGGTCTTCGGGCCGGTGGAGTACAGCTTCGGCGCCTAGAGCGGAACGAAGCTGCGTCGCCAATGCGGAAACATTCATGCGCGCTGGAAGCGATCGGTAGGAGGCTCATTCTAGCACCGGGATTCGGCTTCCTTGTCGAACGATTCCAAATGGTACAAATTTCCGTATGGCGGCGCGAGGCACCTGCTTCGGCAACGTCAGCGGGCAGGAACGAGCTTATCCTGATGAAGTGAGCGGCGCAGAACAGAACGAGCGGTTGCTGGCATCCTTCGTCGACTACCTGAAGGTGGAGAAGGGTTTGGCGAAGCTGAGTGTGGAGGCATATCTGCGTGATCTGCGCCAATTCGCGGAGTTCACGGCAACGGGGAAACGCGAGCTGTTGCGAGTGCGGCGTGAAGATGTGAAGAAATTTATCGACTCGTTGCTGTCGAATGAAGTGGACGGGCGCTCCGTGGCGCGCAAGCTTTCAGCGACTGCGGCACTTTTACCGCTATCTCCTGTTGGATCGGCACATCAAGGAAGATCCCACGCTGAATATCGATACGCCTAAGCAATGGAAGGTGCTGCCCAAGGCGCTCTCGCGCGCGGAAGCGGAGCACGTTGTGCAAGTTGAGCGGCCAGTCGCGGAGAAGAAACTGGCGCAAGCAATCGCTGCGCGCGATCGAGCCATGCTGGAGATGATGTATGCCGGTGGGCTGCGCGTCTCTGAGATCGTGAACGTGAAGATGGAGGATCTGAAGCTCGACTTGGGCTACGCGGTGGTGCGCGGCAAGGGTGATAAGGATCGCGTGGTTCCTCTGGGACGTCCGGCACAGGAGATGCTTGCGGCTTATCTGCGCGACTGGCGGCCGGTGCTGGCCTGCGGGAAAAACACGGCGCAGATATTCATCGCACGGGCGGCCAAACGCCTGACGCGGCAACGTCTGTGGCAAGTGGTGCAGGGAGCCGCCGAGAGTACGGGCAGACATGCCAGTCCGCACATGCTTCGTCACAGTTGCGCTACGCACATGGTGGAAAATGGGGCGGATCTAAGGACGGTGCAAACGATCCTGGGTCACGCGGATATTTCGACGACGCAGATCTACACACACCTGGCGCTGGATCGACTCAAGAGCGTGCACCGGGAGCATCATCCGCGGGGGAAGAAAAGGCTGCCGGTCGCGCAGGAGTAGCCAGTAGCGAGTCACAAGGGATTATGGCGGAAAGCAAACTCAGTCCGATGCAGAAGGCGGTGATCCAGTTCCTGCAGAGCTTGCGGGAGCGGAATGCGTCACCGAACACCATGCTCGCGTACGGGAAAGATCTGGCGGAGTTCGTGAAGTATATCGGCCCGATCGAGAAGCCCGCAGAACTCGATCACGTTCGCATCCGTGGATTTCTGTCACATCTATATGAGCGCGGGCTCGGCAAGACCTCTGTCGCGCGGCATCTGGCGGCGGTTCGATCGCTTTACAAGTGGCTGGCACGAGAGGGAAAGGTGAAGCAGAATCCGGCGTCGCTGGTCTCCACCCCCAAGCTGCCGAAGAAACTGCCCCGGGTTCCGACGATCGAAGAGGTGAACAACGTGCTCGATGGCGAACTGCCGGAGACAGCTGCTTTCGTCGAGCGCGACAAGACGATCCTCGAGTTGCTATACGGATGCGGGCTGCGGAACTCGGAGTTGATCGGCATTAACCTGGACGACATACATTGGTCGAATGAAACCATCCTCGTTCGCGGCAAAGGCCGCAAAGAGCGAATGGTTCCGCTGGGAGATACGGCCGCAGAGGCGATCCGCGAATATCTGATCAAACGAAAAGAATTGCTCAGGGCGAAAAAGAGGGCAACACCGGCGCTGCTCGTCAATCTTCGCGGACAGCGGCTGACCACGCGCAGTGTTGGGCGAATCGTCAAACACATCGCGGTTTCAAAAGGCCTTTCACCGGATGTACACCCGCACACCCTGCGGCATGCGTTTCGGTACCCATTTGCTGGAGGAAGGCGCGGATCTGCGGGCGATCCAGGAAATGCTGGGCCACGAGCGTCTTTCCACGACCCAGCGCTACACGCAGCTTTCCATGAAACACGTGGTTGAGGTCTACGACAAGACCCATCCCCGCGCGAAATAACTATTCTGTCGCTTGATATCGTCCGTCTGTCCGGTGACGACAGGACAAGGGCACGAACGTGCCTAAAGTACCTTCGTAACCTATCGTTCCCCGATTGGTATAGCTAAAGTCATGTACACGAGCGATGCCGGTTACGGCAGAGGTATAGGGGTATGTCTTCAAGTGCAATTTCGGCCGAGGGCGTAAAGGTCAACAGTTCTGACGCAGGCAGCAATGTTCCCTTCCTGCTCAGGATAAAGAACGCCGGCCTGAGGCAGTTGATGGATGTGAATCGCGAACTCTGGCTGCTGCTGACCATGTTTGCCATCGCGGCCGTAATGAATTTCGTGGTCGACGCCCAGAAAATGGTTCTCGGCTTCTACACCTTCCCGACATTGCTCTCGGCGTACTTCTTCGGACGCCGGCACGCTGTTCTGACCGCGTGCGGCAGCATCTTCCTGGTTGGCATCGTGATGTATTACAACCCGCATCTGATGGGACGGCAATTGCCCACCGCACTTCCTGTAGAAGAGAAGTGGTTCGACGTAAGCGTATGGGGCGGAATTCTGATTGTTACCGCGTACACCATGGGCACGCTCTATGAGCACAAGCAAAAGCACATGGCGGAGCTGCGGGACACCTACAACGGCATTCTGCTGATCCTGCAGCAATTTATCTCCAAAGATAAATACACGCAAAACCACTCGTACCGCGTGTCGGTGTATGCGTGCCGGATTGCGCGCGAGATGGGGATGAACTCCGAGACGATCGAAGATATTCGCGCGGCGGCGTTGCTGCATGACATTGGCAAGCTGGATGTGAGCCGCGAGATTCTATACAAGGCCGCGAAGTTGACAAAGACGGAATATGAGCAGATCCAGCAGCATGTTTCGACCGGTGTGGCCATGTTGTCGCCGGTCGGCGGGTCGCTGCGGCGGGTGCTGCCAATCATTTTGGCGCATCATGACAAATACGATGGAACGGGATACACGCCCAAGGTTGGAGACGATATCCCACTGGAAGCGCGCATCCTGAGCGTGGCGGATGTATACGATTCTCTGACCAGCGATCGCCCCTATCGCAAAGCGATGTCGCCGTTCGATGCGAAAGAGATCATCGTGAAAGGATCGGGCACGGACTTCGACCCGCGAGTCGTGAATGGTTTCGTGAGTGCCTTTCAGCGCCGCGAAATGGAAGTTCCGGAAGTGGTGCTCTAAGAAATTAGAAGGCCGAAGTGAGCCCCAGCGTCACGGCGCTGGGGTTTTTACTTTGTGACTAAGAGCGCTGCAGAACAGGTCGGGTTACGGGGACGAACAGTTCCTGCAACTCTGCTGGATGATCCAACAGAACGTCGGGCGGCGCTTCCTGTAGAGAGTGCGGCGCGAGACCGTAGGTCAGGCCGATGGTCCACATGCCTGAGCTGCGGCCGGTGAGCACGTCATTGGCGGAGTCGCCGATCATAGCGGCCTGTTCGGGATTAACTCCGGCTTCGTGCAGCAGCGTGCGCGCGCCAAGCGGATCGGGCTTTTTGGTGGAGAAGCTGTTACCGCCGTAGATCTGGAAAAAGAACTCCTGCAGATCGAGCCCTTCGACGATAGCGCGCGACGGAACTACAGGTTTGTTGGTCAGCACAGCCATTTGTATGGGCGAGTTGCCGTTGTGCGATTCGCGAATCGCGTTTAGCGCCTCGTGAATCCCGGCATAGACATAGGTGTTGTCCAGCTTGTGCTCGCGATAGTAGGAAAGGAAGTAGAGCAGGGCCTCGTCGAAGAATTTCTGGTCATCAGGATCTCCGAGGGCACGCCGCACGAGCATTGGGGCGCCGTCGCCGATATAAGTGGAGATCACCTCTTCCGGCAGTTCGGGCCGCTGGAAGTGACGCAGCATGGCATTAATGGAGTTGGTGAGATCCAAGCGCGAGTCGATGAGGGTTCCGTCCAGGTCGAAAACGAGGAGGCGAATCTTTTCTATCGGAATGGGCCGGTTGGTCTGAATCATTAACTCCTATTTTATCCGGCAAACGGTCAGCGGATAAGCCTGCGGAGGAACGGTATTCAGGAATTTAGGGGTGTCGGGTACAATCTATGGGTAAGGGGTTTTCTGTAGCGTTTCAGGATCAGGGACGGGAGTCCCGTGCCAGCCATCCGCATCAAATAGGTAGGGTTACGAGTACCGATGCGCTATTTCGTAGGTCGATTTGAAGGGGAGTTTTGATGGCGACTATGAAGACGCGGCCCAAGGCGGCCGCAGTGGCGGACCTTCCGGCAAAAACCTACGAGGGACTGGCGCCGGAGCAACTCATCCAAATCTATCGTCTGATGTACCAGTCCAGGTCCATCGACGACCGCGAAATCCTTCTTAAGCGTCAACAACGAGTTTTCTTTCAGATCTCGGCCGCCGGTCATGAGGCGCTACTGGTTGCAGCCGGCATGGTGCTGAAGCCGGGTTACGACTGGTTCTATCCGTACTACCGCGATCGCACACTCTGCCTGGCACTGGGGATGACGTCAGAAGAGATGTTGCTGAGCGCCGTAGGTGCGGCCGATGATCCGAATTCAGGCGCGCGTCAGATGCCCTCGCACTGGGGAAGTAAGAAACTGAACATTGTGACGCAGTCGTCGCCGACTGGCACGCAGTTTGTCCAGGCGATCGGATGCGCAGAGGCGGGCCGCTACTTCTCCCGCAGACCCCAGGCTGCACAGAAGCGCCAGGGCGATTACAGCGCATTCAAAGATGTTGTCTTCCACGGCGATGAGATCACCTATGTCTCTACAGGTGACGGCGCGACCAGCGAGGGTGAGTTCTGGGAATCGATGAGCGCCGCTTCGGCGAAGAAACTGCCGGTGTTGTTCCTCTGCGAAGACAACGAGTACGCGATCTCGGTTCCGGTTGAGGTGCAAACGCCCGGCGGAAATATTTCGAAGCTGGTTGCCAATTTTCCCAATTTCCATTTCGCCGAAGTAGATGGTTGCGACGTGCTGGCGAGCTATGCAGCGCTGAAAGAAGCCGCGGTGTATGTGCGCGCAGGGCACGGTCCGGCATTTGTGCACGGGCATGTGATTCGTCCATATTCGCATTCTCTCTCCGACGACGAGAAGCTTTATCGCTCCGAAGAAGAGCGCAAGGCCGAGATGCAGCGCGATCCTATTCCGCGCTTCCAGATGTTTCTTCTGCGCGAGGGGATCCTCGACGAAGAGGGAATCACGCGGCTGGAGAAAGAGATTGATCGCGAGGTACAGGAAGCGGCCGACCGTGCATTGGCGGCTCCGGTTCCAACTGTGAACACGGTGATGAATTATGTGTATTCGGATGTGATCGATCCGACGTCGCCCGCATTTGCGACGCAGCCAAAGTTTGGCAAGCCTGAGCGTGGCAAGCTCGGCGGCGAAAAAACAATGGCCGACCTGATCAACGCATGCCTTCGCGATGAGATGAAGCGCGACGAGCGCATCGTGATCTTCGGCGAAGATGTTGCCGACTGCAGCCGTGATCAATATCTTGAACAGAAGTTGGTGAAGGGCAAAGGCGGCGTCTTCAAGCTGACCGGCGGCCTGCAATGCGACTTTGGCGGTGACCGCGTATTCAACGCACCGTTGGCGGAAGCGAGCATAGTTGGTCACGCCATCGGCATGGGCACACGTGGACTGAAGCCGGTAGTCGAGATTCAGTTCTTCGACTACATCTGGCCAGCCATGATGCAGTTGCGCGACGAGATGCCGATCATCCGGTGGCGATCGAACAATGCGTTCTCCTGCCCGATGGTGGTGCGCGTCGCGATTGGCGGCTACCTGACCGGTGGATCGATCTATCACTCGCAGTCGGGCGAGAGTATCTTCACGCACACACCGGGCGCGCGCGTAGTGTTTCCGTCGAATGCGCTGGACGCGAATGGACTGTTGCGTACTGCGATTCGCTGCGACGATCCCGTGCTCTTTCTGGAACACAAGCGGCTGTATCGCGAGACGTATGGGCGCTCGCCCTATCCGGGGCCGGACTACATGATTCCGTTCGGAAAAGCGCGGATCGTGCAGGAAGGATCGGATCTGACAGTTGTGACTTACGGTGCTGTGGTTCCGCGAAGCTTGCAGGCGGCACAACGACTCGAGCGCGAAACAGGAGTGAAAGTCGAGCTCATCGATTTGCGCACTCTGAATCCCTATGACTGGGATGCGATTGCGACCTCGGTGCGCAAGACGAATCGCGTGATTGTCGCTCACGAAGACATGCTGAGTTGGGGCTTCGGAGCGGAGATTGCAGCGCGCATTGCCGACGAGCTCTTCGACGAACTGGATGCACCGGTCAAGCGCGTCGCCGCGAAAGATGTCTTTGTCGCGTACGCACCGGTGCTGGAAGACGCGATTCTGCCGCAACCCGAGGATCTGTATCAGGCTATGAAGTCTCTAGCTGAGTACTAGGTCTCGACTGAGAAAGAAAAAGCCCACCGGCATGGTGGGCTTTTCTATTTGCGAATAACGCTATTTGCGTCCGGTGAGCCAGTCGACCGAGATCGGTCCGGCGCCAGTAAAGATCAGTGCGAATGCAATCGCTGCCAGCGACAGTGGGAACTCGAAGCCGCCTTGCCCGGTGAGTCCGTTGTGCCAATGCACTTTGGCGATGGCCACGCACATGTCGATGCAAACGGCGACTGCGGCAAACCGGGTGAGAAATCCAACGATCAACAGAATCCCACCGAGAAACTCTGCAAATGAGGAAACGTAGCCGAGCCATGCCGGTATGCCCAGGCTGGCAACGAACTGGGCGTGATGATGTAGTCCGCCGAAAACTTTGTGATAGCCGTGAACAACCATGATGACTCCGAGCACGACCCGCAGGATGAAGAAACCCAACGGCTGAACCCGGTCGAGGAAACTGAGATTCAAGAGTGCGGACCTCCGCTGAAATAAAGTCAGCGTGATTGTAGCAACGGAGTTGAACCTTGAACATTCCGAGGCGGATGCTTAACGGCGGATGGGCATTGAAGGAACGCAGACGATCTCAGCGACAGCGAAAAAAGCGGCGTCCACGCTCGCCAGCGATAGCAAGATCGTCTTCGGCGTCGAATGATTCGATCTCATGAAACTCGGCCAGGCGGAGCGCAGCGCCTATCTCGTCTTCCGAATAACACTGTTGAGAGATGGTGAAAGCAGTGTCCGAAACTGAATCGCCGTTTCGATGCGCGATGCGTATCTGATTCTGGGCGATGCGGGAGACACAGTCATAGCTAGGTTCGACCGTAAACGTAAGCCCGTCTATCTGGGAGGAGAATCGCCCGCGCCAGCGCGATAAGTAAGCTTCTTCCATGGAGAGATCGAAGACGAAAGCCGCATCGCGTGCCAGTACCCGGCGAACGTTGCGGAAGATCAGCAGCAACTGCTCAACCGAGCTGGCATGAGCAAGACTGTTGAACGCGGAGATGACGCCCGAAAATGAGTTCACGAAATGGAAATTTCGTGCGTCGGCGACCAGAAAACGCGCACTGGGGGCAGTCTGTCTGGCCAGGCGGATCATGGCGGGAGACGCGTCCAGTCCGGTCACTCGGTAACCCAATCGCGTGAGTTCCCTGGCCCACTGCCCGCTTCCACAGCAAACATCAAGAAGAGGAGAGCCGACGGCTGCGCCGCGTAGCGCAAGATGCCGGTAGATGGGCAGAGCCTGGCGGCAGAAATCCTCGGCCATGGTCCGGCTATAAAGAAATGCAAATGCCTCATACGGTGATGCAGTTTCGGCGTCGTAAACGCAATTGCCTTGCATTGAAATCGTCACTGGCTTTGACGGATGAGATTGTCCGTGCGCGGGTTGGGCGAAAGAACTGGGCAATTTCAGGTTGAATTCACCTCCGGTTGTGATCGTCATCACGTGGTCTGGTGCGGTGGTCATGCTACTTTCCGGGTGGTCGAGAATTGGTTGCGTGCGAGTGTTGCTTACCTTGCGCAGGGCCTATAGGATTCTCGCCACTTACTTTCATGTGTCTGTTCAGTCGCGAAGAGGAGAGATCGCGAATGGCTAATGAACCAATGGATGAGCCCACAGCCAGCAAGACACCAGGTTTGATCCGCAACCTGGTGAGTTTGGCGGGCGCCATCATCGCCGTCATCGGGGCTGCAAACGTAGCTTTTCTTGTATTCATCGATTTTCTGTCGAACCGGCCGAACCCGTACATCGGCATCTTTGGCTACATGATCATGCCGGGGATCATGGGATTTGGTTTGCTGCTGATTCCCCTGGGAATGTTGATCGAGCGTCGACGGCGTCGCACGCGCGCTCCTTCGGCGATCCCGCGCTTTCCGCGCATCGACCTAAACGACCCCAAGCAGCGGCGCACGTTAGCATCGGTTTCGGCGTTCATTATCGTTTTCGTCGCGCTGAGTGCTGCTGGCAGTTATCGCGCGTATGAATTCACCGATTCGGTTCAATTCTGCGGTCAACTTTGTCACACGGTGATGAAGCCGGAGTACACGGCGTACCTGCAGTCACCACATGCACGTGTAGCCTGTGTCGACTGTCACGTGGGTGCGGGCGCCGGATGGTATGTGAAGTCCAAGCTGTCGGGCGCGTACCAGGTTTACTCGGTGGTGTTCCACAAATATCCGAAGCCGATTCCCACACCCGTTGCCAATTTACGGCCAGCGCCAGAGACCTGCGAGCAGTGCCACTGGCCCAACAAGTTCCATGGCGACCAGTTGCGTGTGTTCACGCATTTCGGTACCGACGAGAAAAACACGCCTCGGCAAATTCGCATGCTGGTGAAAACGGGCGGCGGCGATCCGGCCACCGGCCTGCCTTCCGGCATTCACTGGCACATGAATATCGGAAACGAGATCACTTACATTGCGACCGATGACCAGCGGCAGGTGATCCCCTGGGTACAGGCGAAAGACCTTCAGGGGCATGTCACGGTTTACTCGGTAAAAGACGCGCTCAAGCCCGATCAGATACAGAAGGCGTCGAAGCGCCGCATGGATTGCATCGACTGTCACAACCGGCCCACTCACATTTATCGACCACCCGATGCCTCGGTTGACGATGCAATGCTCGCCACCAAGATCGATCAATCCCTGCCATTTATCAAGCAGCAGGCAGTGACCGTCCTTGCGGCTGACTACAAGACCACGGACGAAGCAGTGAAAGCGATCGATCGAGATTTGACAGGTTACTACCAGAGCAAATATCCGGATGTGTACTCTTCGAAGCAGCCGCAGATCAAAGCGGCAGTTGCAGAGGTCCAGCGCATCTACCAGAACAGCATTTTCCCGGAGATGAAAGTCGACTGGCGCGTTCATCCCAACAACATCGGACACTTCTACTCGTCCGGATGCTTCCGTTGTCATGACGGAAATCACGTCACGGCGGACGGCAAGGTCCTGAAGAAGGATTGCGACACCTGCCATAGCATCCAATCGCAAGTGGAGAGTGGCAAGCCGCTGATGGGAACCGCACAGGGCGTGGCTTTCCAGCATCCAGTTGATCTCGGAGATATGACCGCGGTGAACTGCGCCGACTGCCACACGGGCGGCGTAGGACCATAAACACTCAGCGGGAACAAAGAACCAGGGGCGGGAGCGAATCCCGCCCTTTCTTTTGCCTGCGGCGGGGTCTCAGGACCCAGTGAGCGATCTCATAGGTGGGAGTGACATACATCACAGCCGCTTGGGTCATGGTTTTCTACCCTTGCTTGTACATGGAAGCGTCGAAAGGGGCGCTGGAGGCGAGGATGGAAACCAAGACTCATCCAGAACAGGAATTCAAACCCAGGCTGATTTTCTGGGAAGTGACCAAGGGCTGTAACCTGCGCTGCATTCATTGCCGCGCCACAGCAACCGAGCTGAGTTCTCCAACGGATCTCCCCACCGAACGCGCGCTCGATATCATCAAGCAGATTGCAGATTTCGGTAATCCCATCCTCGTATTGAGTGGTGGCGAGCCGCTCTATCGTACTGACATTTTCGATCTTGCACGGTTCGCAACGGAGCGCGGGATTCGCGTGGCCCTGGCTACGAACGGCACATTGGTCACAAAAGCGGTTGCGAAGAAGATCGTTGAAGCCGGAGTGAAACGCGTCTCCATCAGCCTGGATGGCGCCGACGCGCTGACGCACGACACCTTCCGCGGGATCCCCGGAGCATTCGAAGCCGCTATTTACGGGATGCGCAACCTGCAAGAGCTCGGGATGTCGGTGCAGATCAACACGACAATTGCGCGGCACAACGCTCACCAGTTACCAGACGTGCTTGAGATGGCGCGTTCTCTGGGCGCGGATGCATTGCACACATTCTTGTTGGTGCCGGTCGGTTGCGGAGTGGATATCGCCAACGAGCAGATGGTTCCACCGGAGGAATACGAGCGGATGCTGAACTGGTTCTACGATCGCTCGAAAGATGGCGACATCGAATTGAAAGCTACCTGCGCGCCGCACTACTTCCGCGTGGTCCGGCAACGTCGTGCAGAAGAGCGCAAACAAGCAGCAGCGGCGGCGGGCGGCGATTATCGTGCGGTCGAACATGGGCCAGCAATTGGTCCCACGGATATGGCGATGCCAGGATCGGACGCGATCATCTTCAAGCCCAAGGGCAATCACACCGGCCATCCCACGGGTCACCCAGGCGGTCACCCAGGAGGACATCCTGACGGCATGAATGCGATGACCAAAGGGTGCCTGGCGGGAACCGGTGTTTGCTTCATCTCGTATGACGGGGAAGTTTTCCCCTGCGGATACCTGCCGGCTATTGCGGGTGATTTGAAAAAGCAGCCATTTTCAGAGATTTGGAACGACTCAAAGGTGTTTGCGCAACTGCGCCACGATCCATTGGAAGGGAAGTGCGGCTGCTGCGAGTTTCGCAACGTTTGCATGGGTTGCCGCGCGCGGGCATTTGCTGCAACGGGCAACATGATGGCGGAAGAACCTTTCTGCGTGTACCAGCCGAAAGCTGCCACGGTAAAGGTTTAGCCATTCTCCGCGTTTGTACAGCCGTGCTGGAGTCCGTTGTACTGAACTGGCGGATTCCGGCACGGTTTTTTTGCGTGTGACAAAGGTCATCGTGAAGTGAGTTTCCTCAGAGTAATGTGGTGACAGGTAACGAAATGGCTGAGATGGTAACGATTCCGGAGGCAGCAAATCGGGCGCGGCTGCGCTCGATGACGGTTCCGCGCGAGCATGGCGCGTGGGGAATGTTGCTGGTTCCGCTGGCGATAGGCGGCGCGGTCGGTTTGCGCTCAACCGAAAACTTGCCGGCACTGCTATCGCTCGCAGTTACAGCGGTAACCCTGTTTTGGCTGCGAACTCCGGTGGAAGCGCTGTTGGGGACAACTCCGATCAAGGCACGTTCAGCGGAAGAGCGGCGGCATCTGGCGGTGGTGATCGCCGCGCTGAGCGTTCTCGCCCTATGTTGCCTCGTCACGATTTTCTGGCATGGCCGGAATCGAGCGCTGCTTCCTGTGGGAATCGTTGCGGCAGCAGCGTTCGGACTTCAGGCTCTCGTGAAACGCATCGGACGCAAGGGGCGCATGCCGGCGCAAATCATCGGTTCGATTGGGCTGACGTCGACCGCGGCAGCGGGGTATTGCGTTGCAAGCGGCGGGTGGGCACCGATCGCGGTTGCACTCTGGGCGATCAACTTCGCGTTCGCCGCTGGTCAGGTGCATTACGTCCAGGTGCGGATCCACAGCTCGCGAGCGACAACTCGTTCTGAACTGCTGAGCATTGGCGACTTCTTCCTGCTGGGAGAAGCGCTTTTGTGCGCAGTGGTTGCGGGAGCGTGGTACTTCGGCCTGGTGCCGGGACTTGCGGCACTAGCTTTCGCCCCTATCGTGATCCGAGGATTTCTGCTGTTTGCGCGGCGTCCGGGGCCGTTGAATGTTCACCGCCTGGGCTGGACGGAGTTCACGAATGCGATCGTGTTCGGGGCATTGCTCTGCGCGGCGTATTGGAATCACTGACGCGAAAGACTGGACCTATCCAGCGATTACAATGTCCTGCATGCCAAGCCTCAACACAATGAATCCCCTGGAAACCCTGAAGCGGGTTGCGATCTTTGCTGACCTCTCACCGGCAGAACTGCAGTTTCTGGCGGAACGCGCGGTCGCTCGTGATTATGGCGCGGGTGAGCTGGTCTTCTCGGAAGGCGAACCGTGCGAGGGGCTATTCGTGGTGGAATCGGGCCGTTTGCGCATTTTCAAGAGCTCGCCTTCCGGACGCGAACAGGTGCTTTCCATTGAAGGGCCGGGCAGTTCGGTTGCGGAATTGCCAGTCTTCGACGGAGGCAATTATCCGGCTTCGACGGCAGCGGTCGACCCGGCGCGGTTGCTGTTTGTCAGCAAGCAGGATTTCTATTCGCTGTGCCTCGTGCATCCGAAGGTCGCGCTGAAGGTCCTGAAAGTTGTGGGTGCTCGCCTGCGCCGGTTAGTTGGGATCATTGAGGAGTTGTCGTTCACCACGGTGCGCTCGCGGCTCATCTCGTTTCTATTGCGACACGCTCACGAGAAAAAGGATGGCTCAGGCGTCCACGTCACGCTTCCCGCCAGCAATCAGGAACTGGCATCGCACATCGGGACCGTAAGAGAACTGGTTTCGCGGAACCTGAGCCGTCTGCAGGCACAAGGCTTCATCACGATCGATGGCAAGGACGTAAAGATCCTGGATATGGACGCCCTGCGCGCAGAACTGGAAAGCGCCGACGGCTAGTCCGTCCTTTTGCCCCGATAGCAGCCCCTTATCAACTCTCGCAAGTCCGATCTCCATTTACAAAGCATCGTGTTGCGACTAACATGCTTTCCCTTCGCCCCAGTCACAAGAAAGTGTGACCGCTGTGACAAAAGTCATCTGCACTGGTCACAACGTCCCGTAACGTGATTGCCATGGAGGAAGTACGGGCATGAATACGGAAAAGACGGTACGTGAGCTGGTGGTGGAGAATCCGCACGCGACGCGGGTTTTCGAACAGTTTGGAATTGATTACTGCTGCGGCGGGGGACGGACTCTGAGTTCGGCTTGCGCCGAAAAAGGCGTGCAGGTTGAGGAAGTCCGGAAGGCGATTTCGAGTGGCGTAGCTGCCGAGGTCGAGCGACAGTCTGCGCAGGACTGGACGCAGCGAGAATTGAGCGTTCTGATCGACCACATAACGGCAACGCATCACGTTTACGTGCGCCAGGAGACCGTGCGTATCCAGCAATTGCTGGCCAAGGTCGCCGGAAAGCACGGCGAGAAACATCCAGAGGTCATTCGAGTTCAAGAAGTCTTCTCCGCACTTAGCGCGGAACTGACGTCGCACCTGATGAAGGAAGAGAACATTCTCTTCCCCTACATCGTTCAACTCGAGAAGGCGACTGCCGCTGGCATGCCGAAACCGCGTCCGATGTTCGGCTCGGTCAAAAGCCCGATTCACATGATGGAACTGGAACACGCCTCGGCTGGCGAAGCGCTACGAAGCCTGCGCGAAGACAGCAACAACTACACGACTCCTCAAGATGCTTGCGCCACTTTCCAGACGAGTTACCTGGCGCTGCAGGCATTCGAAGCGGATCTTCATCAGCACATTCATCTGGAAAACAACATTCTGTTCCCCAAGGCAATTGCACTGGAGAATTCGGACCCCGCTGTTTAGCTGCACCCAACTTTCATTCGGAGAAATGTAATGGAATACAAGAAGCTGTGGATTGCGCTGGCGGTGGTGCTCGTTGCCTCCTTCAGCGTGCTGGGCGGGGTGGGATATCACGCCATTCACAATGGTCCGCCGACGCCAACGCAAGTGGTGACGACGGACGGCCGCGTGGTGATGGAGGGAGAAGCCATCCATCTTGGACAGGGCGTGTGGCAGTCGATTGGAGGGCAAGAGGTCGGAACGGTTTGGGGGCACGGAGCCTACGTCGCTCCCGACTGGTCTGCCGATTATCTGCATCGCGAGTCGATGTTCATTTTGGACCGATGGGCGCAGAGTGAGGGCGCGGCGAATTATGAGTCGCTCGGAGTCGAGCGCAAAGCCGCTCTGCAAGCCCGTCTGCAAGAAACGATGCGTCGTAATACGTATGACGCGGCGAGCGGACGGATAACAGTCGATCCGGCGAGAGCGGACGCTTTCGAGCACCTGGTCGCGTACTACACGGACGTTTTTGCGAGTGGACGCACGGAGTATGCGATCCAGAAGGGCGCGCTGAGCGATGCGACAAAAGCTCGCGAGATGACGTCATTCTTCTGGTGGACGTCGTGGGTAGCGAGCACCAATCGTCCTGGCCAAGACGTGACCTACACACAAAATTGGCCGCACGAAGAGTTGGTCGGCAATCGACCGACGGGCGCGGCAATCGTGTGGAGCGTGATCAGCTTTGTGCTGCTGCTCGCCGGTGTTGGCGGCATGGCGTGGTATTTCGGATCGCAGCAGAAGGCAGCGCCAATCGAGCAGGAAGAGTTGCCAGAACGCGATCCGCTGCTCGGATTGAAACCAACGCCATCGCAGAAAGCCACAGTGAAATACTTCTTTGTGGTCGCCGCGCTGTGGGTGGTGCAGGTCGCGTTGGGAGCCGTCGCCGCGCACTACGGCGTGGAAGGCAACGGATTCTATGGAATCCCACTGGCGAAGTGGCTGCCGTACTCGGTGGCGCGCACGTGGCATCTGCAGATCGGCATTTTCTGGATTGCGACTTCGTGGCTGGCAACGGGACTCTACATCGCTCCGGCAGTGAGCAACCGGGAGCCGAAGGGACAGAGGCTCGGAGTAAATGTCCTGTTCGTTGCGCTGATTCTGGTTGTCGTCGGATCGTTGGCGGGCGAGTGGCTGGGCATCCAGCAAAAGCTTGGGAACCTGTGGTTCTGGTTCGGCTCACAGGGTTACGAATACGTCGACCTGGGGCGCTTCTGGCAGGTTCTGCTATTTGGTGGATTAGTGTTCTGGTTGTGGCTGATGTGGCGCGGGTTGCGTCCGGCGCTGGCGAAGCGCGACGAGAACCGGCCGCTATTGCTGCTGTTCCTGATTTCGGCGATTGCGATTCCGCTGTTCTACGGGGCTGGCTTGATGTACGGGCAGCGCAGTCCGCTGATCACCGCCGAGTATTGGCGCTGGTGGGTAGTCCATCTGTGGGTAGAAGGTTTCTTCGAAGTCTTCGCGACGGTGGTGATTGCCTTCCTGTTCACGCGGATGAAGTTGCTTGGCATTCGCACGGCAACACGTGCGGTGCTCTTCTCCACGGTTGTATTTTTATCTGGCGGAATCATTGGAACGTTCCATCACCTGTACTTTGCGGGGACTCCGAACTCGGTGCTGGCGCTGGGTGCGGTATTCAGCGCGATGGAAGTGGTGCCGCTGGTGCTGATCGGCTTCGAAGCGTGGGAGAACATACGGCTGGCGCGTGGCAATACGAAGGCGGTGTGGGTGCAAGCGTACAAATGGCCCATTTACTTCTTCGTCGCGGTTGCGTTCTGGAATTTCGTGGGCGCGGGACTGTTCGGATTCTTTATCAATCCTCCGGTTGCGCTCTATTACATGCAAGGCCTGAATACGACTCCAGTTCATGGACACACAGCGCTGTTCGGCGTGTATGGCATGCTGGGGCTCGGATTGATGCTCTTTTGTCTGCGCGCGTTGAAGCCAGGGCGGGCTTGGAAAGACAAGCCGCTGGCGTTCGCGTTCTGGGCGATCAATATCGGGCTGGTGCTCATGGTAGTACTGAGCCTGCTGCCGATCGGATTGATGCAGACGTGGGCCTCGGTGGAGTACGGCACGTGGTATGCGCGCTCGGCTGAGTTCCTGCATCACGGTCCGATGAACACCCTGCGCTGGATGCGCATGATTGGCGATACCGTTTTCGCCCTTGGAGCGCTGGTGCTGGGCTGGTTCGTTCTTGGGCTGGTCACCGGACACTCGTACGACGATTCGGGAACGGTCGGCGAAGGCGAGTGGAAGGTGCGTCCGAGAGAAGAATTAGTCGCGAAATAGGAAATTGATTCACGCTGCGCTGTGAAAATGGGCCGCCGCTGAAAATGCGCGCGGTCCTTTTTTGCAATATTCCGATAGTGACGCAAATCACAGCCATCGCGGACACAGGCAGCGATACTTAATCTCGCAATGTGCTCTCGACGGGCAAAATGGGCTGCAGTCCTGGCGATCCTCTTGATGGTCGCGACGGTGCCTCTGTCGTGCGAGCTTCTGATGTTCAGAGGCGCGCCGATGGACTGCCATCACGAGATGGGCTCGACTGCCTCGGGTCCGGAGCACGCATGCTGTCCGCACGGAACGATGCCGTGCTGTGTTGAATCTTCGCCGACATCTGCTCCTGTTGCGTTTCAGTCTCCCACAAGACAGTCTTTATCGCCCAGCCTGGTCGTAGCGCATGATCTAGCGCCGATTTTCGTGCCGCAAGCGATCGCTCTGAGCATCAGCGCCGAGCCGGGAGTTCCGCCGGTGCTGGCGCAAAAAGAAGACTTCCGAACGTAGAGATCACCCTGCCCCCGCTGGATACCAAAAACTCCTACATTGCAGACGAGCGCCGCGCGCGCTCAAGAAAGAAATTAAAGGTGATCTTATGAAATTCAAATCTCTCATACTTATTTTGCTGTTCTCTCTTCCGGGACTGGCCCAGAACCTCAGATTCGCTCATTTCTCCGACATGACCGCGCCGACCGCAAAAACCTGCTGCAGCGGGAAAAAGGGAAAATGCTGCAATGGCAAGAAAGCCTGCTGCAAAAGTGACGCGTGCAGCAAGGACAATGCTGCCTGCAAAGACTGCGCTTGCTGCAAGGGCATGAAGAGCGACGCAGCCAATGCGCCGGAAGCGAAAGACCAAGCCGCTGCGAAAGCGTCTTGCTGCTCCAAATCAGGCGACTGCAAAGCCGATTGCTGCGCGAAGATGAAGTCCGCGGGCAAAGCTGGATGCTGTGGTGGCAACAGCTGCGCACGCGAAAAGAAGTCCGCATAGCCAGGCAACGAGCCCCGGGTGCAGAGCCTGGGGCTCATCTCTTCAACGAGCGATTTCCACCCACAGCTTGAATCCTTCCTTGCCTTCGACTAACCTGCGAGTTCCAACCAATCGGAGGGGACTTGTCAGAATTGACAGTTGTGCGGGAATGGGATGCCGAGATCTTTCACGCCAAGGTGTTGGATCTCGAGCGCCAAGGCTGGCAAGCAAAGCGCGATACCTACAAGATCATCGCCGAGATGAATCCCGAGGACGGAAATATAATCCACCTGCACACGATCGAGTTGGTGCGCGAGAAGTAGATTTTTTTTAACTGCAGATCCCTCGCTCGCTACGCGAGCTCGTGATGACAACCAAACTGCAGTTCCTGCTCGCTGCGCGAGCTCGTGATGACAACCAAGAATGCGTTCCGCCCAGCGGATAACGATGACAACTATTGAGGGCTGACCGCGCATCGAGTCATTGAGGTGCGACTCGATGCCTAAATCACCAATCATGACTGCGGCTCCTTTGGTTCCAGCGCACCCCACGCTGGAAAAATTGCGTGAGGCTGCGGCTGGATGCAAAGCTTGCGACTTGTGGAAGCGCGGAACGCAAACGGTTTTCGGCGAAGGCAGTCGCCATGCGAAGGTAATGTTCGTCGGGGAACAGCCTGGAGATCAGGAAGACCTGCAAGGGCGTCCGTTCGTCGGTCCCGCGGGACGCGTGCTCGACAAGGCGCTGGAGATCGCGGGTATCGATCGGAACGATGTGTACGTCACCAACGCGGTGAAACATTTCAAATGGGAGCCGCGTGGCAAGCGGCGGATTCACAAGAAGCCTCGACAACTGGAGATCGCCGCATGTCGCCCATGGCTCGAGGCCGAGATCGCGGTGACCAAGCCCGAGGTCGTCGTCTGTTTGGGAGCAACGGCGGCGCAGTCGTTGTTGGGACCGAAGTTCAAAGTCACCGAGAGGCGCGGTGAAGTGATTCCGTCGACGCTCGCGCCCTTCCTGGTCGCAACGGTGCATCCCTCGTCGATTCTGCGCGCGCCAGATGAAGAGGCGCGGCAGGAAGCGATGACGGCGTTCGTCGACGACATGAAAATAATCGCCGGCGTGCTGCGAAAGAAGGGATTGCTGCGGGCCGCGTAGGTTAGCGAGCTGGCGGTGTGTAGCCCTGCCACACGTACTCGAGCGCTTCAGGCAGAGTCTGCTGGATGACGGCGCGATCGACGTGACCGGCATTGCGTGCAAACACGAACTGATAGTGGTAATTCTTGTCCGCGAGCACCTTCGCCATATTCTCGTTGGCGAGAACCCAGTCGTGCATGCCGTCGCGCATCACGTTGGGATTTAGAAGGTCGCGATCGCCCACTTCCATCCAGATCCGAATCGGCTTTGCAGGATTTTCGGGAATGAGATGCTCGTGAAATCCCCATGCGCCATGCGGCATTTTGGGATCGTAAGGCCACTGCTGATTGATGAAGGTACCGGAATAACTGAGCACGCGGTGGTATAGATCGGGGCGATACCAGGCCATGATGAGCGCGCACGCACCGCCTGAGCTGCCGCCCATGGTTGCCCGTGCATCGGGATCGCGCGTGAGTTTGACGTGTGCCTGCGCTTCCACCAGCGGCAAGACTTCGGTCTCCACGAACTCGGCATAGGTGCCGGACATGGCGTCGTACTCAAGTCCGCGCTCACTGCCTTGCGCATCGCCGCCGCCGTTGCCGATGGAGATGGCGATCATCACGGGAAGCCTGTGCTCGGCAATCAGGCGGTCGATGGCAGTAAAGAGCCAGGGATGTGGGCCGTCCGAATCCACCAGGAAGGGAGCGACGCTTCCCGGCACATAAGCGCTGGGAACGTAGACAGCTACTTTGCGTGCGTAAGGAGCGGGATGGCTGGTGGTGACGATCAGCCGTGCGGGGTTCGCGGGATCAACCGTGCCGAAGGTCCCCGGGTCACGCGCGATGCCGGGATAAATCTTGCTGTCGGCGGAGTTCATTGTGAACTCGATTACCGATCCGGCAAGCGCGGCCTCGTGCGCGAATTCAGGCGCAGGATTGTGCGTGGGGCCGAGAACGAAGTTGCCATCCGCGTTTGCGGGAGGAACCGCACCATCGGAAAGTTGTTTGGCTGAGACGTATCCGGGGGTGAGGGGATCGCGGGTTGGCGGAGTGGGCCGTACGGTGGGCGAGGGAGGGGCAAGCGTCTGGCAATGTGCGGTGGCCAGCGCGCCTGAGAGGAAAAGAGCAACGCCCAGCAGTGAAACGAGATTTCTTAGTCGTGACATGGGAGTAGTGGCCCGTTTCAAGGCATCTGTGGCATGAGGGTGACCTTGCACAGCGGGACGTAGTCTAACTTGTGAGCGCCTGTGCGTGTCATGAATGTTTTGCTTGTGCTCGCTCGCCTGCTATCTGGCACTCGCCTGTTCGGACGTAAGGTGGTCCTGCGCCGGATCGAACTCGCCTTCCCAGCGCGCGACAACGACGGTCGCCAGACAGTTGCCGATTACGTTCACAGAGGTGCGCGCCATATCCATCAATTGATCGATGCCGAGCAGGATGAAGACCGGCTCAACCGGAAGTCCGAACGATCCGACGGTTCCCATCAGAATGATGACCGACGCGCGCGAGACGCCTGCGACGCCCTTGCTGGCGAGCATCAGCGTGAGCAGGAGAACGACCTGTTGGCTGATGGAAAGATGCACGCCTGCGACCTGCGCGACAAAAATGGCACCCAGCGAGAGATAGAGGCTCGAGCCGTCCAGATTGAAGCTGTAGCCCAGCGGCATAACGAAGGCGACGACCTGGCGAGGCACGCCGATTCGTTCCATGGCCTCCATCGCGAGAGGTAAGGCGGCCTCGGAGTTGCTGGTACCGAAGGCGACCGATGCTGGCTCAGCGACCGCGCGCAGGAACTTCTTGATGGGGACGCCGGCGAACCAGGCAATCGGCAGCAAAACTCCCAAGAGAAAAACGGTGAGCGCTGCGTAGAGCGTGGCCAGTAGCTTGGCGAGGTTGAGGAGGACGGCGAGTCCCATGTGTCCGATGGTGTAGGCTACGGCAGCGCCGACACCAATCGGCGCGAACAGCATGACGATGTTGGTGAACTTGAACATCACCTCGGTGAGGCTCTCGGCGAAAGCCAGCATCGGACGGCGCTTCTCTTCGCGTACCTGGGCGAGCGCGATCCCAAAAAGCATGCTGAAGATCACCACCTGCAAGACCTGTCCTTCGGCAACCGACTTAGCGATGTTCTCAGGGAAGACGTGCAGCAGCATGTCAGTGGCGGTTGGCCGCGTGGTGGGAAGCGTTTGAGCGGCGGCAGACTGCGGCGGCATCTGGATTCCCACGCCAGCTTTACTGAGATTGATGGCGGTCAGTCCGATGACAAGTGCAAAGGTGGTGACGATCTCAAAGTAAACGATGGCCTTGATGCCCATGCGGCCAACTGCTTTCAGATTCGCGTGACCGGCGATGCCGCTGACAAGCGTGCCAAATAAAAGTGGCGCAATGATGGTGCGAATCAGTTGCAGGAAGATCTGGCTCAGGACGCGAAGATTCGAGGCAAAGGCAGGGAAGTCGTATCCGATTTCGGCGCCGAGGAACATGCTGAAGACGATCCATGTGGTGAGGGAGCGGCGCGTGATGGCATACCCGAAGAAAGATGCGAGGGCGATCGCACGAAAGACGGTTATGACTTTGGGCGATATCGACGGAGTCAGGTAGGAAGCCAGAAAGAGGATCGCCACGACGGCGAAGAGGACGACGGTCAGGTAGAGAAGACGAGAGCGCATGAAAGGGCAGTTGTACAGCAGGCGAGTGGTAAAAGGAATCGGTAATTGGGTAATCGGTAACCGAAAAGCGACAAGACGCGCGGACAGGAATGTCCAGGCCACACAAACTACAGATCCCTCGCTGCGCTCGTGATGACAACGAGATCCATTGAAGGCGCAGTCGCGCCACACTACCGAAGCAGGTCTTCGAGTTCGACGCCGCGGTCGGTTTTCTCGTCGCGATACTTGACGATGATGGGAGCGTAAACGGAGAGTCCCCATTCCTGGGCTTTTCCGCGGGTGATGGCGCGGGAGCCGGGTACAACGACGGCGCCCTCAGGGACGATGAGGCAGCCATCTGGGCCATCAGCGCGATAGATCGTGTCTTTGACGGTGTCGAACAGCGGGGTGGAGCGCGTGAGGATAGTTCCCGCGCCGAGGACCGCGCGGGCGCGCACTTGGGTGCCTTCATAGACGCCGCAGTTGCCGCCGATCAGGGCGTCATCCTCGATGATTACGGGCGATGCATTTACCGGCTCGAGTACACCGCCGATCTGCGCCGCCGCACTGACGTGAACATTCTTGCCAATCTGAGCGCAGGAGCCGATGAGGGCATGGGAGTCGACCAACGTGCCCTCGTCAACATAGGCGCCGGTATTGATGTACATGGGGGGCATGCAGACGACGGAGGCGGCGACAAAGGCGCCACTCCGTACGGAAGAGCCTCCGGGGACGATGCGAACGCGGTCTTCAATGCAGAATTCGCGGACCGGGAAGGTGTCTTTGTCGACGAAGGAGAGGTCTTCGCAGCCATATTCGGAGAGCTCGCCGATACGGAATCCAAGCAGGATTCCCTGCTTGACCCAGACATTGACCTTCCACTTGCCGTCGACTCGCTCGGCGGCGCGGATCTCGCCACGCGTCAGCGCTTCGCGGAAATCAACAAACACGGCGCGTGCGCCAGACACGTTCTTGGCCTCGGGACCAAGGGCAAAGAGTCGTTCGATACCGGCTTGAAGTGGATGCATTCACCTTTGAGTATATCGTCTGCAAATCAGGATCTGCCATGCGCGTGCATTTTTTGCTGGCGTGCAACGAAAAAAGTGCATCTCAGCAAGACATGGGTTCGCTCGAACGACTGATGGGGCGGACGATGTTGCTTGTGGCGCATCCTGATGACGAGACCATCGGATGCGGAGCCCTCCTGCAGCGTATGCGGGAACCGGTGGTTGTGTTTCTTACCGATGGAGCGCCGCGGGATCCATATTTCTGGTCGGCGTTTGGCTCACGAGAAAACTACGCCGAGATTCGTGCTGCCGAAGCGCGCAATGCGTTGTATCGAATCGGCGTTTCTGAGCTCTTCTTTCTGCACACCGACGGCGGAGCGATCCCCGATCAGGAACTACATTTGAACCTGGGCCTCGCGTATGCGGGATTGCTCGAATTAATCACACAATTGCGGCCTGAAGCGCTGCTCAGTTCGAGCTATGAGGGCGGACATCCGGATCACGATTCGTGCTGTTTCCTCGCGAGTGTCCTGGCACGACAGATGAGTATTCCTGCCTGGGAGCTGCCGCTTTATCACCGGCACGGCGGCGTGATCGAGATGCAGAAGTTTCTGCGTACTTCGGGGGACGAAGTGCGTATTGTCTCGACGGGAGACGAACTGCTGCTGAAGCGGGCGATGATGGGAGCATATAAGTCTCAATACGATACGTTGAAACAGTTCACGCCTGAGGCGGAGATGTTTCGCCCGATGATGAAGCACGATTTTTCTCGTCCGCCGCATGCAGGCAAGCTGAATTATGAGATTTGGGGCTGGAAGATGACGGGCCAGGATTTGTGCCGGGCATTCATGGATTTCCAGGATGCAATGGCGAAACAGACTCGCAACGCAGGATGAGAAAAGAGCTTATCGAGCCCTAGTGGCAGCGGGATGAGAAAAGAAACCAGCATTCTCTACGTTTCGTATCCGTTGTTGCCCGTGAGCGACGAAAGTTGCGGCGGGGCGGAGCAGATGCTTTCTGCGCTGGAAAGCCAAATGGCGCGGCGCGGATATCGCACCACGGTGGCGGCGTGTGCGGGATCGCTGGTGGAAGGCGAATTGTTGTGTACGGGTCCGGCAGCGTCAGAGACGGATTCGTTCGAAAAACGTGATGCGCAACACCGGCGGGCAGTGCTGGATTTCTTGCGACGAGGGCGGGATTCCCGGGTGGATCTGGTACACGACAAGAGCGGCAGTTTCTGGCAATCAGCTGGCCAGATAGATCTTCCGTTGCTGGCGACCTTGCATTTGCCACGGCACTTTTATCCGGCGGAGGCCTTCGAAAAGGTTCCGCAGAATTTGTTCTTCAATTGCGTTTCGGAGGCGCAGAGACGGAGTTTTGCCGACCTGACCAATATGGTTGGGGTGGTGAGGAACGGCATCGCGGTGTCGCGATTTCCGTTCGTGACCGAGAAGGAAGGATATCTGATGTGGATGGGGCGGGTCTGCGAAGAGAAGGGGCCGCATCGTGGCGATCGAAGTGGCGAGGCGAACAGGGATGCCGCTGATACTGGCGGGGCAGGTGTATCCGTTCAGCTATCACGAGCAGTATTACCGTCGCGAGATACGGCCATATTTGGGATGTGATGATCCACGAGTGTGCTTCCTGGAGACGCCAGACTTTCGTACGAAACGTAAATTGCTGAGCGAGGCACGAGCCGTACTGATCCCAAGCCTGGTCGACGAGACGAGTTCACTGGTCGCGATGGAAGCGATGGCGTGCGGGACACCGGTGATCGGATTCCGGAGAGGAGCGATTCCGGAGGTGGTGGTCGACAGCGAGACGGGATTTGTTGTCGGGGATGCCGAGGAAATGGCGGAGATGGTGTGGCGTATTGGGGAAATCAATCCGTATGCCTGCCGCGCTCATGTGGAGATCAACCATTCGGCGGCACGTATGGCGGATGAGTATGAAGGGCTGTACCAGAAAGTGCTGAGCAGGACTGAGGTCCGTCAGGCTCTCCGCGCAGCTTGAATTACTTTGCGCCAGCGGTCTCAGTATGCACGCGGATCCCCAAGGTGCCGGCGTTTCCCGACTTCATGTCGTACACGCCAGTTCGGAAGTGAACGTTCGCATTCGCAGGAACGTCCAGTTCCTCGTGAAGGTGAACGCCAAATTTTAGAGCCTCCTCGAAAGCTTTGGGCGTCAGATTCACGAATCCACGCTGCCCGGTCATATCAAGTGGCTTGCCTGAATCGTCATATGCGATGGCGCGTACCTCAAGGTTCACGCGGCGATTCCCATCCGGTAAAACGTCGAGCATCACCTGGTGGAGCGAGATACCGAAGTCGAGTGCGTAATTCGTGATCGGCCCTTTCAGCGGGGAGGAGGCATTCACAGGCTTTGCCGAAGAGCCAGCGCTCAACGGCTTCACGCTCAGTTTGTAGATGATCTGAGAGACATCGGGCAGGCCAAGGGTCATCAGCGGAAGCAGCGGATTATGCGTGTCCGCTAATCCAGAGCCGATCCTGGTATCGGTGGCGTAGTATCCGCGACGGTAGGACAGCTTGTACTTTTGCTTCGTCAATTCGACACGCGTCTTGCGATAGCGGCTATCCATATTGGTGTTGGTTGGCGTGTAGCTCAGGGTGTAGTAATGCATGCCCTGATCGGTTACGCGTTTAAGAACATCTTTTAGGCCATTCGTTTCGTAGAAGGCTTGGCCGCCGGTGCTTTTTGCCAGATCTTCCATCGCAATACGTGCCCCAGAACGTCCTCGGAATTCGGCTACCATCCGGTTGGCATTGTTCTGACCCATCATGCTGGGTCTCTGCTGACTGATAGCGGCAGCATTTGCCTCGTATACAGAGGAGTTCACTAGACCTTGGGCGCCGACAGGGTAAATCGCCATTTGAGCGGCAGTACACAAATCAGCTGTTTGTTGAAAACTGTCCAGGAACGTGCGCTGCGTCAACGACGGATGGCCGGGCAAGTCTGCGTCCGGAAACAAAACAATAGGGAAGGCACCGGAGACCCACATTACGTTCTTACGCCCAGGATATCCGGAGAGATAACGCGCGAGTTCCTGGAAGGCGCCGAGAGTGATTTCGACTCTTTGTTCAGTGACCGCGAGGTCCTTTTCAGCCAGCAATTCTTTGAGTGTGTTTACCGGGTCGACCGCCTCCAGCGCACCGGTGGCGGGTGTCGCGGGCCCCATCTGATTCAGAATGGCAGTATTGACGATCGCCTCATCTGCCTGGCGCTCCGCTTGTGATTGGAGAAGAGGCGAAGATTTGGGTGATGTAAGTCTGGGATCGTTCAGCGCTGCCAGCAACTGACTGGAGTCAGTCGTGAACTCCTGAACCATGCGCAATCGGGATGACAGGGTAAAGATGGCGACACGCGCTCCGGGCGGAATCGTTTTGAGATACTTGATGATCTGCTGGTGAACATATTCCTGATCCAACGTCTGCGTGTTCAGTGAATCCATCAGGATCACGTTAATCGAATCGGCATTTTCAATTGCAGGATAGTTCGTATAAGTGCCTGGTGGCATCGAAGGCAGGTCGACCATCTTCAGCGGTGCACCGTTGTGTTCCTTGAAGGAGGCGATCTTCTGCGGCTTGCCGTCTTCGAAAACGCGGAAGTCATCCTGCGTCAGGCCAGTAATTGGGTCCCCGTTGCCATCGGAGACAACAACGTCCAACAGCACCACGCGTACATTCGACTGAAAAGCTGGCGGAGTATGTGAGTTGCCGGCGGGCGCAGTCTGGGAAGTAAGCAGAGACGCAAGAAAGAGAGGGACCAGCACAAAGGAGTATCGCCTCAAGACAGGCCTCCTTACTACGTGAAAGGGCCAGCTTAGAAGCTGGAAGTGCCGGGTTCAAGTAAAAGAATGTAATGAATGACTGTAGGTAACGGCTGGCCGGAGGCCCCGTTATTGCGGGAGCGTCCGCGCCACACAAATTTGCCCAGAATTAAACCGCGGCGCTTTGCGGCACGATCAGCCCGAGGCTGGAGACAATCTTTTCCAGCTTGGCGCGAGTTTCTTTCTTCATCGGAAGCAGAGGAAGCCGATAGTTCTCATCGATGCGCCCCATCATGGCGAGCGCGGCCTTCACCGGGAGCGGACTCGACTCGATGAAGTTGGCCTGCATCAGCGGCAGGATATTGATTGTGCAGGCGGCGAGCATGCGCCCAGTCGTTCTGCAGGGCCGCCCCGACCATTTCCGACATCTCACGCGGGATTTCGTTCGACGCAACTGAGATCAGGCCGACGCCTCCGACGGACATGATCGGGAGCGTAAGCGCGTCGTCGCCGGAAAGTACGATGAAGCTTTCGGGAACGTACTGAAATATTTCCGACACCTGATTCAGATTGCCGCTGGCTTCTTTCACGGCGATTACATTCTTGATTTGCGCGAGGCGGCCGAGGGTTACGGGTTCGAGGTTCGCACCGGTGCGGCCGGGAACGTTGTAGAGCACGATGGGCTTGTCGACAGCTTCGGCGATGGCTTTGAAGTGCTGGTACTGACCTTCCTGCGTGGGCTTGTTGTAGTAGGGCGACGCGGTCAGGATGGCGTCTACGCCGGGGCGCGAACCGACTTCGCGAGCCTTCTGTACGGCTTCGCGCGTGGAGTTCGACGTGGCACCTGCAACGATCGGAACACGGCCGGCTGTGACTTCAATGGCGATGTCAATGACGCGTAGCCACTCATCGTGGGACAGAGTTGGCGTTTCGCCCGTGGTGCCGCAAGGGACGAGGAAATCGATGCCCGATTCGATCTGCCACTGGACGAGCGAGCGGAAGGCGCGTTCGTCAATGCTGCCGTCTGCTTTGAAGGGCGTTACCAGGGCTGTGCCGCAGCCACGAAGCTCAAACATAGAGGTCACCTGAGATTCGCATTGTACGCGAAAGTCAGTGGTGGAGAGAACGGGGGGAGTGGTGATCCCACACCTGCCGCATAAGGCAGATGTGGGTACCAAGCGATCTGCTAAGCCGCTTCTTCGACCTGCTCTTTCAGACGCCCGCGCTTGCGAGCGAGCAGCGCGATGCCGATCGCGGTTGGAATAGCGATCCCCAGCAGCTTGGCAGTTATGCTGCCGCCACTGGACTCGTTCCAGCCACCATAGACATCAGTGCCGGAAGACATGGGCTCGAGAACGCTGCCGGAGCTGTCGCTGGCCGTGCCTTCGGATTCCATCTGGGACTTGTGCGTGTTGCGGGCCATGAACCGTTCCACCAGCTTTGGCGCGATGCGATATTGGGCGCTGCCGAATTTACCCGCAGTGCCTACGACAACTTCGTCGCTGGGGATTCTGGGCGAGGTCGACGATGGTGTCGATGACTTTCCTGGGATCATACACGGGTGGAATCGGGCGTACGGGCCTGCCAATGTGGTTGGCCGAGTGTTCGAAGAAGGGCGTGTCGAAGGAAACGGGCATGACGGTGCACACGCGAATGCCGATATCCTGATTCTGCTCAAGTTCCTGGCGAAGCGCCATGTCAAGGCCGCGAATGCCAAATTTCGAGGCAGCATAAGAGCTCAGGTATGGCGTACCGACTTTTCCTGCGAATGAGGACATGTTGATGAGAACACCCTTGCCGCGCTGGCGGAATTCGCGCATGGCAAAGTAAGAGCCGTAGAGAGTACCGAGCAGGTTGGTGCGGATCAGTTGCTCATGCTCTTCCAGGGGAATTTCGTCAAAGCGGCCGACGGCCCCGACTCCGGCGTTGTTTACCCAGACATCGATCTGGCCAAATTCGCGGACGGTGCGGGAGGCGAGTTCTTCGACATCCTTGGCGTTGCTGACATCGGTTTCAATCGTGCGAATCTGCGATCCGAGTTTCTTGCTCTGCTTTTCCAAATCTTTCAACGCGCGCTTGCGACGAGCCGCGGCTACGACATTGGCTCCCATTTCTGCGAATTTAAGGGCAGCTCCGCGTCCGAACCCGCTGGACGCACCAGTAATGACTACAACTTTGTCTCTCATATGTTCTCCCGACGAAATGGATGGACGGATGCCCTTGGGAGATGTCTGTTACTGCATCAAAGGAAATGAGTTCGATCGGTGTTACAGTCGGCGCAGGAGCCAGGGTGAGGCAGGGCACTATGGCAATGCTGGGAGCACAAGTTAACGGGGATCACGTCAATTTTTCGGTGTGGGCGCCGAAGGCGAAGCGTGTGGTTCTGCAGCTGAACTCCGAACGGGTCGAAATGACACGGAGTAGCGAAGGAGTTTTTCGGGCGGAAGCTGCCGCGAGTGCAGGCGACCGCTATAGCTATGTGGTTGACGACTCGAAGCCACTGCCCGATCCGGTGTCGCGCCTGTTACCTGAGGGCGTGCATGGTCCAACCGAGATTGTGAATCCAGACGCATTTCAGTGGAACGATGAGAAATGGCGCGGAGTGCCCTATTCCGACTATGTGCTCTACGAACTCCACGTTGGGACATTTACGCCGGAGGGAACTTTTGATGGAGTAATCGGGAAGCTGCCCTATCTGAAGGAATTGGGTGTGACTGCGATCGAACTGATGCCGGTAGCGGCGTTTCCAGGACGATGGAATTGGGGATATGACGGAGTCTCGCCTTACGCTGTCTCTGCCAGGTACGGTGGCCCGGAAGGTCTGAAGCGGCTGGTCGATGCAGCGCATGGAGTGGGGTTGGCGGTGGTGCTGGACGTGGTCTACAACCACCTTGGGGCGGAAGGCAATTATCTCGGGATGTTTGGACCGTACTTCACGAAACATCACACCACGCCGTGGGGAGATGCAGTGAACTTCGACGACGAGGATTCGCGTCCGGTCCGAGACTATGTCGTCGAAAATGCGCTTTACTGGCTGCGCGAATATCACATCGATGGATTCCGGCTAGACGCGGTGCAGCAGATTAAAGACGACTCCCGCGAACACATCGTCGCGGAACTCACCCGAAGAGCGAAAGAGTACGGCGCGAGCGTGGGCAGGATGGTGACGGTAATCGCCGAAGATGATCGCAACATCGCCGCGATCCTGGCTCCGGTGGAAGAAGGTGGGTGGGGGATTGATGGAGTCTGGAGCGACGACTTCCATCATGCTCTTTACACGCTGCTGACGGGCGAGAAGCGCGGCTACTACCAGGATTTTGGACGACTGGAACAAGTGGCGAGGGCACTGAATGAAGGATTCGTCTTCCAGGGAGAATACTTCAAATTCTGGGAGGCTCCACGCGGGACGAGCGCGAATGGCGTTCCATTATCGGCGCACATCATCTGCATTGAGAATCATGACCAGGTGGGAAACCGCGCATGGGGCGAGCGCCTGACGGAGTTAACGCCGGTGCAGGCGCGGCGACTGGCGGCGGCGTTGTTGGTACTGGCTCCGCACACGCCGTTGATTTTCATGGGACAGGAGCACGATCAGCGCAACCGGTTTCAGTTCTTTACGGACTATGGCGATCCGGCGTTGCAGGAAGCCGTGCGCAAAGGAAGGCGCGAGGAATTCCGGCAGTTTGGTTTCCAGGAGATTCCCGATCCACAGGATCCGGCGACATTCGAACGGTCGAAGCTCGACTGGCAGCTTAACTCCGGAGAGGAAGCGATGTTGCAGTGGTACAAGTGGCTGCTGGTTTTGAGGAAGGCGTTCATCACCAACTCACAGCGGAATGGCGCTGCAAGGGCGCGACACTCGGTGTTGGAAGCTGTGTTCGGGGACGCCAAGGCACCAGTGAAGTTGCGAGTGATGTTTCCAGCAAGTTCTTCGGAGTCTCCCGGAGCCCTCGAGACCGACTTTGCCTTCAACCTGGTCGAGCCATGGCAGTGCACGCCGGGAGAAGTGGCTTAACTTTTCGACAGCGGATCGGCGATCGCTTCAAGCGATTTGCGCTCTGCCTTGACACCGAGTTTCAGCTCAGTCGCCGCGGCGATGATCATGAGCGCCGCTCCCAGAATGTATCCATAAAACAGCTTGCCGCGGGAATGGGTGCTGATGAGATATCCAAACAGCGCAGGAGCGCCCACGCCTCCGACTAACGTGCCCAAAGCATAAAAGACAGCAATCGCCATTCCGCGAATTTCCAGCGGGAAGATTTCACTCACAGTCAGATACGCGGCGCTGGCGGCTGACGATGCGACGAAGAAGATTATCGTCCAGGCAAGCGCCTGTGTATGCGCCGTCAGATGTCCGGCTTTGAAGAGCCAACCGGTGACGAACAAGAGCGTCCCGGAAATGAAGTAGGTGGTGGCAATCATGGGCTTACGGCCGATCGAATCGAAGAGTCTGCCGAGCGTGAGCGGGCCGACGAAATTGCCAAGCGCAAAAGGCAACAGATACAGGCCGACTCTCTGATCTGGAACCCCATAAAAGACAACCAGCACGAGGGCGTAAGTGAAGAAGATGGCGTTATAGAAGAACGCCTGCGCGACCATCAAAGTCAGGCCGAGCAAGGAGCGGGTACGGTGCTTGTGGAAGATGGAATCCCAGATTTCCGAGAACGTCGTATGCGAGCGCGTCCGAATACGCAGCGTGTATTCGGGCCTGGGCAGCCTCTCTGGATGATCCGACAACATGTTGCTCGATGCCGGCCATGGTGCGTTCAGCTTCCTGCTGATGTCCGTGAATGATTAACCAGCGTGGGCTCTCGGGTACCCAGTGGCGGAGGATGAGGATGGTGCATCCGAGGACGGCGCCAATCCCGAAGGCGAGGCGCCAGCCAAGGTTGACGGAAACCCAGCCTTTGTCGAGGAGCACGATGGTCCCGACTGAACCCAGAGCTGCGCCGATCCAGAATGTCGAGTTAATAATCAGGTCGACGGTGCCGCGCACACGGGCGGGGATGAGTTCGTCGATCGCCGAGTTGATGGCCGAGTACTCGCCTCCAATACCCGCTCCGGTGAGGGCGCGAAAGACGGCATAGCTCGCGAAACTCCAGGAGAAAGCGGTCAACGCTGTGGATACGAGGTAGAGAAGCAACGTGACCATGAACAGCTTTTTCCGTCCCAATAGATCCGTGAGATAGCCGAAAAGCAACGCGCCGCAGACAGCTCCTATCAGATAGAAGGTGGCGCTCGCACCGACTTGAGTGTCACTGAGGCCGAGAGTGTCGGGGCGGCGCAAAACGCCTCCAATTGCGCCAGCCAGGGTGACTTCCAACCCGTCGAGAACCCAGGTAATTCCTAGAGCGATGACGATTAACCAGTGCCATTTGCTCCAGGGCAGCCGATCGAGCCTTCCGGGAATGTCGGTTTCGATAACGTCGGACTCGATGTCGCGGGGAAAGAAGAGGTGCATGGGAGAGCAAGTTCTTAAAGTGATCGACAGCAGCTCGCGCGTCATTGGATTTCATGCCTGTAGTTTTGGTTAGCCGGAATGCATGCGCCGAAACCAGGGCGACTCGAAATTGGCATGACGGCGCGAGCAAACAGGTCTATAACGTTGGACTAACTGGGCTGTGCGGATCTGTTGTTCTACTCGCACGGAGGATTTGTATGGACACTGCTGCAGTATTGAAGAAGTCCTCTGGCTGGGCGATTGCCTGGTCAATTCTGCTCATCGTGCTTGGAATCATCGCGATTGCGGTGCCTTTTGCGGCGGCGGTTGCGGTCACGGCATTGGTCGGATGGTTGCTGATTTTCGGCGGGATATTCCACTTCGTGATGGCGTTCAGCACACGCGGAGCGGGGGCGGTCCTGTGGGAGGTATTGGTCGCGCTGGTCTATGTATTCGGCGGGGGCTACATGCTGTTCCATCCGCTTTTGGGAGTGGCCACCCTCACGCTGCTTCTGGGAGCGTTCTTCCTGGCTGAAGGGATCTTCGAGATTGTTGCGTTCTTCCGAATGCGTGGAATGAGCGGGTCAGGTTGGATGCTGTTTGACGGATTAGTGACGCTGCTGCTGGCTGGGCTGATCTGGGCGCACTGGCCGTCCAGCTCTGTGTGGGCGATAGGCACGATCGTAGGCGTCGGTCTGCTGATCAGCGGATTCAAGTGGTTGATGATCTCGCTGGCTGCTCGCAAAGTGTCGCGTGCGGTGAGCGGGCCGGCAATGGCAGCTTAGAGAATTGGGTGATTGGGTAATTGCGTGATTGGGTGATTGAGAATCGAACGATCGGAACCTGAGAGGCTGAAGACCCGTTCTTCAATGACTCAATTACTAAATCACTCAATCACCAAATTACGAAATTATTCCTCTGTCTTCTTGCTCTTTCCAGGAAGGCTGGCGGGATTTTCGTGCGTGCGCTCGCGATAACGGGCGCGCATGCCACTGGCGAGCGATACGGCGCTTTCTCCGAACTTGTCGCGCAGGCGATCGGCGGCGGAGAGAGCGTCTTTCCATTTGCGGTGTTTCTCGTCGTCGAGCAGGCCGAGCTGGCCTTCGCTTTCGTCCATCGAAGAAACGTGAACGCCGAGCAGACGCACGGTCCGCTTTGGATCCCAATTCTTGCGAAAGAGGATGCGGATCTGCTCGAAGATGTCATTGTCCAACTGCGTCCGCGTGGGCAGCGTGTGCGCGCGGGTGATGGTGGAGAAATCGGTATAGCGCAGTTTCAGCTGAACCGTACGCGCGTGAAGCTGATGCTCGCGCAAGCGGCGTCCCACCATTTCTGAGAGACGCGCGAGGGTGGCTTCGAGCTGCTGCGCGTCCTTCGTGTCCTCGGAATAGGTATGCTCGTGGCTGATGGACTTGGGATCGTCGTGCGCGCCGATGGCTTCGTCGAACCAGCCTCCAGCGTCGAGTCCCTGGGCCTTGCCAGCCATGGCCAATCCCCATTGTCCGAACTTTTCTTGTAAAAACTCCGTTTGCAGCTTGGCAAGATCGCCGACGAGGCGAATCCCGAGCGAGTGCAGATTCTGCTCCGTAACCTTGCCGACTCCCGGAATCTTGCGAACATCCAGCGGCGCAAGGAACCGCGCTTCCTGCCCGGGAATGACGAAAAGAATTCCGTGTGGCTTAGCCTGATCGGAGGCGACCTTGGCGACCAGGCGGGAGCAGGCGATCCCGATGGAGCAATTGAGCTGGGTATCATCCTTTACCGCCTTGCTCAAGCTGATGCGCTGCGCGCAATGGCGGACCGTGGAGACGTTCGGTCCCAGTCATTTCCAGATAGGCTTCGTCGATCGACGCCATTTCAATCTGCGGACTGAAGTTACGCAGGATATTGAAAACCCGGCCGGAGTATTCGCGATAGCGCTCAGGGTGGCCGTCGACGAAGATGGCATGGGGGCAGAGTTTGTAGGCAGTGCGCAGGGGCATGGCAGAATGCACGCCGAACTTGCGTGCTTCGTACGAGGCGGCGGCGCAGACTCCGCGCTCGTTGGGACGGCCTCCGACGACAACCGGTTTGCCTTTTAACGATGGGTCGAAAAGCTCTTCCACCGAGACGAAGAAGGCGTCCATATCAAGGTGAAAAACGACGCGCTGGGTGGGGGACGACATAGGGAAGTTACAAGGTTATTGTAAGGGAGCGCGATGTGCCGTAATGATAGGTGACGAGCTGCCGATTTAGGAAAGAGAAGGCCGTCTCCAGCCGTACGAAAGCGGCAGGGATTACCGAGGAACCTTAGTAATCTGGCCGTAAGTACAGTGGAGGCGGCAATATATGGTCAGACTTAGTTAACTATTTAGACAGTAACCAGCATAACGGTCGAACCGTTAAGAGATTGTAGCGCAATGATTTTCGAGAAGTTCGAACTCCCAGAAGGCGAAGCTTGTACGGTCGAGAAGGTGGCGGCGGACCTTGCCAGGATCTTCGGCGTCCGGCGACATGAGGTGGCGATCCTCAGCTTGCAAGGCCAGATTCTCAGATTTCTCTATCCGGCCGAGCTGAAAACGGCCGGGGCGATACCGCTCTCGAGCCATGCTGTAGCCGCGCAGACTGCCAAAAGCAAGAAGGCCGAACTGTTCAACAACTTCATGATGCGTCGCCATAGCCGGCTCTTCGAGTTGGTCAATCTTGATTCCGAAAAGGAAGCCGGGCGTCTGGATACGCAGATCATTCAGAAGCTGATGACCGCGCCGATTATCGATCGCCGTGGAGAAACGCTGGGAGTGGTACAGATTTCACGCAAGGGAATCACGCCGAACGCGGCGGGGGCCGACTTCACTCCGGAAGAACTTCAGCAGTTGGAATATGCGGCGCGGATTGTTGCGACGGTGATGCCACTTCTGAATACTACGGACCGCTGGCAGCAATCAAATCCGCAAGCCCAGGTCAGCACGACCAGCTAGTCGGTTGGTACGAAGTAGCCCCTTCTAACCCGAACCACAATACCCTTTTCGTTGTGTGCCGTAATTTGTATGCGGCGATAGTGCCCGTCGGCGACGAAATCCGCAGGCTTGTAGGAGAGCACGTACTGTGCGCGCAGCTCCTGCTCGATCTGCTTGAATTCGTGGGAAACGTTTTCGATCTTGCCAGGGAAGAAAACGCGTCCGCCAGTTTCGTCAGCGAGTTGGCGAAGGATGTTGTCGCCGCGAGTTTGGATGTTGCTGAAGTTTGAGCTGATCGCGTAAATCGTTACTTCCGAGTGATTGGCCGCGTCAATCAGATCGCGGCGCGTGATGCGGCTCTGATTATCTTCGCCGTCGGTGATCAGAATAATGACGCGGCGGACCGGTGTTTCATCGCCCGAGTCCATCAGCTTCTGAGTCGCGAGATTCACGGCGTCGTAGACGGCCGAACCACCGCCGGCGGAAATGTCTTCCACTGCGTCACCAAGCTTTTGTGAATTGTCGGTGAATCCCTGGGCCAGTTTCGGCGTGGATTTAAACGTCACGACAATCGCTTTGTCGGTATTCGGACGCAACATCTGCTGGAAGAACTGCAGGGCCGATTGCTGCTCAAAGCTGAAATGCGAGGTGATGGACGCGCTCGCATCCAGCACAAGCGCTACGCGCAAGGGCAGGTTGGTCTCGCTCTGAAAATTCCTTAAAGCCTCTGGCGGTTTGCCATCATCCAGCACGGTGAGGTCAGTGGCGTGCAGGTCACGCAGGTACTTTCCATGCTTGGTTGCCGTAAAGATAAGATTGACCTCTTCCGTACGCATACGAAAGGTGGGGAGCTGATCCGCGGCGGCGGGATTATTTGCGGCACTGGCCGTAAGCACATGGGCAGTCTGCCCCAGGCTGACCTGGGCCAGTGTCGCTATCAGTATGAACAGAACGGCTTTGCGGACCACGGTTACCCCTACTCGAGAAATAAGACGAGCGTACGAGAGAAGGCGGTAGCCGGATAGAGCACTTCGGTACAGTGGTCAGCCAGAGCCCGGAGAAGCCTTCGCTTAACAAAGCGCGCAAAAGAGGTATTTACACCAATTCAACCCTTACGGGTACTAATCAGTTAGATTATCCCGGATGGCCCGGGGATTCTCCTAGTGAGGAATGATAGTGGAACGGGAAAACGTTGTTTTTCTATTGGATGTAGACAATACCCTGTTAGATAACGATCGGGTTGCCCAAGATCTGCGACAGTATTTGACCGAGAACTTCGGGGCCGAGCGACAGAATCGCTACTGGCAGGCGTTCGAGGAGCTGCGATCCGAGCTTGGCTACGCCGACTATTTGGGAGCTCTTCAGCGGTATCGGATCGAATTCCCCCGCGATCCGCACATCCTGAAGGTTTCGGCATTTCTCATCGACTATCACTTTGCCAATCGCCTGTATCCGGGATCGCTGGACGCGATCGAGCGTATGAACCAGTGGGGAGCGACAGTCGTCCTGAGCGATGGCGATGCCGTGTTCCAGCCACGGAAGGTGGAGCGCTCGGGAATCTGGGACGCGGTGGAAGGGCGGGTGCTGATTTACATACACAAGGAACAGATGCTCGACGATGTAGAGCAACGCTATCCAGCCCGGCACTACGTGATGGTGGACGACAAAATTCGGATTCTGACAGCTATGAAAAAAATATGGGGGGCGAAGCTGACGACTGTTTTCGTCGCGCAGGGACACTATGCGAACGATCCGACGGAAACAGCGAAATATCCACCGGCCGATGTTAACTTGGCGCGGATCGGTGAGTTGGCGGACATGGAGCTGCCTGCGTTGCTGGGCGAGGCTATGGCGCCGGAGAAAGATTTTGGGATGACGGGGTAAGACGGTCTATCAGTCCGTCAGTTTTTCAGTTTCTCAGTAACCCAGACGCGGAACTACGGGCCATGGCTCTGGGCGTCAAAAACTGAAAGACTGATCGACTGATAGACTCCTTGACTGACTGAAAGACTGATCGACTGATAGACTTCGCATCTTTCCTGCTGCGAGCATCCTGCCGACCGTCCTTGACACCTCCGTCGTGAATGTCTGAACATCGTGCGTTCTAATTCGCTCGTGAAATCGGCGGAGGCACTGGCATGCGCGATGATCAGGAAAATGTAAGCGAGCAGGAATCCGGAATTTCGAGACGTACATTCGTGAAAGGAGCAGCCACCGCGGCTGCTTTTTCTATTGTTCCCCGACATGTTCTTGGGGGAACGGGATTCGTTCCGCCCAGCGATCGTGTGCGGCTGGCCTGCATTGGCGTGGGCGCACAGGGCACGCGCGTCATGATGGACTTCATGAAAGAGCAGGATGTGCAGGTGGTGGCCGTCTGCGATGTAAATCGCCAGAGCAGCGATTATTCCGAGTGGGGCACGAACGAGTTGCGCAACAAAGTACGCAAACTGCTGGACAAGCCCGACTGGGGCAGCACGTTGAACGGCACGGGTGCGACCTGTGGGCGCGATCCGGCAAAGAACATCGTCGAGACGTACTACGGAAACGAACAGTCTTCGGGAAAGTACAACGGATGCGCGACCTACAGCGATTTCCGCGAACTGCTGGCGAAAGAGAAAGATATTGATGCAGTGACCGTGTGTACGCCGGATCATTGGCATGCGCCCATCGCGATTGCGGCGATGAAGCAGAAAAAGAATGTCTATTGCCAGAAGCCGATGACGCACTCGGTGGCCGAGGCGCAGACAAATGGCGCAGGTGGCGCGAGAGACGAAAGTCGCGACCCAGGTTGCGGTCGTAAACTCGGCGTCCGAGGCGACCAGGCAGATCACAGAATGGATTGCCGCGGGGGCGATTGGTCCAGTGCGCACGGTAGAGAACTGGTCGACGCGTCCATTCTGGCCGCAGGGATTGGAGCGCCCGGCGAAGCGGACTCAGTTCCCGATGGATTCGATTGGAATATGTGGGTGGGTCCAGCGGCGGAACGGCCGTTCAACCACATCTATCTGCCATTCGTGTGGCGCGGCTGGTACGACTTCGGCTGCGGAGCGCTCGGCGATATGGGCCAGTACAGTTTCGATACGATCTTTCGCGCATTGAAGCTCGGTCCGCCGACGCGCGTGGAAAGCAGTTCCACGAAGCGCTTTGACGAATCGTATCCCGTCGCTACGATGGTGCATTTTGACTTTGCTGCGCGCGAAGGAATGCCACCAGTGCGCGTGAACTGGTATGACGCTGATCTCACGCCGCCGCGCCCTGAGGGCCTGCCCGACAATCAGCCCATGGGATTCGAGCGCGAAGGACTGCTGTTCGTGGGCGATCGCGGATCGATTCTCTGCAAGTTCGAAGGCGGCGATCCGCAACTGCTACCTGCGTCGAAGATGGCTGCTTTCCAACCTCCGCCGAAAACATTGCCGCGTTCGCCCGGGCACTATCGCGAGTTCATCGATGCGTGCAAAGGCGGTCAGAAGCCGGATGCGAACTTCGAGTTTGAATCCGAAGTGGCGGAGACGATTTTGCTGGGCAACGTTTCGGTGCGAACCGGAGAAGTGGTGCACTGGGATAGTCCGAGCCTGAAGGTCACGAACAGTGCCACGGCACAGGCGCTGATTGCGCCTTCATATCGTGGCAACTGGGTTTAGCTATTTCACTCCAACCTGGCCGGAGACGCGGTCGAACTCGTGAGGGGTGAGCACCCTCTTCTTTACGAGATCCTCGGGTGCGGCATAGGGACGGCTGGCGATGATGCGGTCGGCTGCGGTTTCGTTAATTCCCGGCAACGCCATCAACTGACCCTTGGTGGCGTTGTTGACATCGACCTTGTTGCCGCGAGTGAGACCTTCCTTCACTCCCTGGGCGACGGCGGTAGCATCGGCCTTCACGTCCGCTGTGGCCTGCGCGGTCTTCTCACGAATCTCTTCGGGATTCTGGCTGGGACGTGTGCAAGCGACGGCTAGAAATAATCCGAACGAGAGAGATTGCGATCAGACCGAATCCACGGAAGCTCATATTCATTGTGAGATGCAGGCTGAGAGACTTGGGATTGTCGTGTCCGAGTGGCTCTCACAATGGAATGTGACTGGCGCGCTTGCGGTAGCGGTCCCCTCGCGTCACGCTCAAGAGAGTAGAGGAGATCACGCGCATGTGGATGAAAGCTCTTGCGGTAGGCGCGATTCTGCTGTTCATGGTTTGAATCACAGCTGTGCTCCAGGGCTGGAGCAAAAGCAGTGCTTCGAATCGGCTAACTGGCGTCGCGTTCGCGATTGTCTTCGGAGTGGCGGCGCTGTGGGGAGTACGAACTCTGTTCTGGCACTAATCGCTCAAGGTGTCGCCTGGAGAGCCCGTCGAGCTGATTTAACTCACTCGCACCCGTATTTCCCGTCACAGATAAAGGGCCAATCCTGCGGTATGTGTAGGTCAGCTACAACTCAGCGGTTTCGAGCTGAGTTGCTGATCCAATGGCGAGGTGTGCCATGTTGATTCTTTTCTGGTTAGTTCTCTTCCTGGTGGGGGCTTCACTTTTCATCGGTGCTGCAGTGATCTGGTACTACATGGCAGCTTGGGAGTATCGCGAACCGGTTGACATCATCTGTCCGGAGACACTGAAATCGGCCACAGTCGAGGTCAACGGCAAGCACGCTGCGCGAACGCGGTTTGCGGGTCACGAAGAATTGCGGATCGCGGCATGTTCGCGCTGGCCGGGACGAAGTGAATGCGATCAGGCGTGCTCACCGCAGGTGCCGCTTGTGGGAGACGACCGCACGCACGGCCAATATGCGCCGTTCGGCTTACAGCCGCATTCGTTGCGGATCAATAATCCCGTCCGCATGACTGAGGAGATGTATCGAAAACTTGCGCCGGAGTTTGCGCGGCGCGCGAAACCTAGAGGCAACTGACGCAAATGTCTTCGCGGTGCGCGTGCAGTTGCGCCTTCGCGACACTGTGCGTAGGCTACGACGCCATCTGCTCCTGAGATTGCGCAGTTCTGATTCTGCCGCCAACCCATGCAGCAGGGAGTGCCAACACCGCGAGCGCGATGCCGTACCAGTGATGTCCTATGCCCGCTCCGTTCCAGGTCACGACCGCTCCAACCGTGCCGAGGATGAGTCCGATAACTCCGCCAGCAAGCGCATGTTTCATAGGCCGATCGGGCGCCAGCCTGGCGGTAATGTAGGAACCCACTACGCTGTAAATGGTGCGGTAGACGGTCGCGACCAGCAGCAGGGAATCGCTGACAGGTTCCCCCAGGCCGGGAAGAATCCCAATTGCATGCAGCACGAGATCGGTACCAATCGACAGGATGATGACTGCGAGTGCGCCTGCAAGTACAGCACCGATACTGCGCCCACTCTTAGGCAAAGAGAGGTTTGCCATGACGTTACTCCTTTGTGGGAGCTTGGCACGCCGACAGATATCTGGCAGTTCTTATGTCTTGAATGCCACGCCCCACCGAGTTGAGCACGTTACGGTTGAGTCGGTGTTTTCGTCAAGCCCCGGCGGAAAATTTCTGTTGGAAGCGAGTCTTCAAACACGGGAGCTAAAACAGAGAAAGCTGCTTGCGGGACTTCGTCTTCTTCAGTTTGTCATTAATAACAGTGCGTCCGCCGACGGATGCCGATATGGCGCGTTCATGGGCGATGGCTCCGTCGAAGTTCGCGGTGGGCTGAAAGCGTTGCTCGATGATGCGCGTGAATTTGTCGAGACGCTTAAAGCCGTCGATCTTTTCGGGATCTCCCAACTTTGCGCTATCCAGCGCACGTCTCAGCACAGATAAAGATTCGTCGTACGTCTTCAACGGCACTGGAAAGGGATGGCCGTCTTTGCCCCCGTGCGCGAACGAGAAGCGTGCGGGATCGTTGAAACGGCTTGGCGCGCCATGGACGACCTCTGCGACTAGAGCTAGCGACTGCAAAGTACGCGGTCCGAGCGTTTCCATCAGAAGCAGAGAAGCGAAGTCGCGAAATTCGCGTTCGTAGGCGAGAGCAAGCACGGCTCCGAGGCGCTTCAGGTCGACATTTTCGGCCCGAACATCGTGATGCGACGGAAGGCTGAGCTTGCGAGCTTCCGCGAGAGTCTTGTCCGGGTGTTCGTGAGCAATCGCGAGCAGCGCATTTTGCGCGGGACGCGCCTGGGCATCGACCAGGTTCATGATGGTGCCCTGCGGTTCGCCGACGATCGCAGTGTGAGGCGCAATGGTGAAGTCGCGAACCGAGGCGGAGTGCCAGTGATAGCGACGCGCCAGACCGGATGCATCGTTCATCCCCTGCTGCACCACCGTCCAGTCGCCCTCTCGGCTGAGTATGAATCCATGCAGGTAAAGCTGAAAGCCGTCGGCGATGGCATTGTTGTCCACACGCGCAGTGAGACGGCTGGTGCGTACCAGCGAATCGCCGTCGAGACTAAGCTTGTCGGCGAGCGAGCGTAGCTCTTCCGGCGTGCGGCGCGAGTGACGGCCGCGGCCTCCGCAAACATAAATTCCCAATTCGTCAGCGCGCGGGTTCAGGCCACGTTTCAATGCGCCCAAAACTGATGTCGTAATTCCGGACGAGTGCCAGTCCATGCCCATCACGCAGCCGAGTGCCTGAAACCAGAACGGATCACTAAGACGAGAGAGCAGTTCGGGGCGGCCGTAATGGTGAAGTACGGTTTCAGAAATTGCTGTGCCCAGCTTGGTCATGCGCTCCGCGAGCCAGGGCGGGACGCGTCCGCCGTGTAGAGGGAGATCGGCGGTTCCGGAGCGCTTCATGTCTCTATTGTAGGCGGGAATCGCGTCTTCGCGCGGCAACCGGTTCCCCCACGTGAGCCGCGCAACCCTATACCTGGGGTGACATTTGTCATTTGCAGATAGTGATGATCGGCACTAGTGACGCTCGCCCTGCCAGAGGCATTATGCCGTCGTTGGCTGATGGAGGGTGCATGGCAGCGACAGTGCAGCAAGAGGCAAGACGGCCTGTGAGACATGCGGATTCAATCATCGCGGGCCTGCGGGGCGTGACCAAGAAATACGGTGCGGTCAGCGCGCTGAACAAAGTCGATTTTTCGGTGCGCCGCGGCGAGATCGTTGCGTTGCTTGGCCCTAACGGGGCCGGCAAGACGACGGCGGTACGGCTGCTTTTGGGTCTGACTCCCCCGACGGAAGGCACCGTGAGCGTCTTCGGCGGCGATCCACGCAATCCGGAGAATCGCCTACAGACAGGCGCGATGCTGCAAGTGGGACGCGTTCCGGAAACGCTGAAGGTGCGCGAGCACATCGACATGTTCTCCAGCTATTACCCGAATCCATTGCCCCTGGAGGAGGTCCTGGAGGCTGCAGGTTTGAAAGGTCTCGAGTCGAAACCTTTCGGTGAGTTATCCGGCGGGCAGCGTCAGCGGGCGCTATTTGCGCTGGCGATCTGCGGGAATCCCGATCTTCTATTTCTCGATGAGCCAACGGTTGGTCTTGACGTCGAAGCGCGGCGTCTCCTGTGGGATGAGATCCGCAAACTGGTAGCGCGCGGAAAGACCGTGCTGTTGACGACGCACTACCTGCAGGAGGCGGACGCGCTGGCGAATCGGATTGTGGTGATCAATCGCGGAGAGATTGTGGCGCAGGGATCTCCGGCTGACATCAAGGCGCAGACAGCGGGAAGAAAGATTCGCTGCGTGAGCAGAATCCCGCTGGAAGAAGTTCGCGCAATGGCTGGAGTGCTTGACGCGAAACAAGATCGCGAGGCGATCGAAATTAACGTGTCGCACGCGGAACCGGTGCTACGGGAATTCTGGCGCGCGATCTGACGCTAAGCGATCTGGAAGTGGCAAGCGCCGGATTGGAAGAAGCGTTCCTCGCGCTAACACAGAACAGCGGAAATTCAACCGCGGAGACAGAGGTGAGGCAATGAGTGCAGCTACCCCAGTTCTGAATGAGCAGGCGATTCGACGTCCACAGACGGACGTTCTGCGAATCTTCGCCAAAGAGGCGAAGTACGAGTTCCTGAAATCGATTCGGCTGCCGATCTTTGCGGTGTCGACCATCCTGCTGCCGGTGATGTTCTACGTATTGTTTGGGCTATTGCTCGGGAGCAAAGGATCCGGTCCGGTCACGACATTTCTCGTCGCCACCTACGGCACGTTCGGAGTAATGGGCGCCGCGCTGTTTGGATTCGGCGTAGGCATGACGATCGAGCGCGGCCAAGGCTGGCTGGAGCTAAAGCGCGCCAGTCCTATGCCGCCCTATGCGTACTTCGCCGCGAAGGTCACGACGAGCATGATCTTCAGCGCGATCATTTCTGTAGTGCTGTTGACACTCGGAGTGGTCTTTGGCGGAGTGCACTTGCAGCCGATACAGATGGTGAAGATGGTTTTGATTCTGGTGTGCGGATCGATTCCGTTTTGCGCACTCGGATTAGCGATCGGCTATTTCGCGAAACCGAATTCGGCGCCGGCGATGGTGAATTTGATCTACCTGCCGCTGTCGTTCCTGTCGGGATTGTGGATCCCGGTGCAGATGCTGCCGAAGACGCTGCAGCACATCGCAACGTTTCTGCCGCCCTATCACCTGAGCCAGTTGGCGTTGGACGTAATCGGCGTGGGCCGTGGCGAATCGCAATGGTGGCACGTGAGAGCGCTGATCGGCGCAACGCTGTTGTTCATGGGGCTGGCGCGCATTGGATATCAGCGTGACCAGGGAAAGCTGTACGGCTGAGAACGAGCTTCGCTGGAGGTTGAGTTATGACATCCTGCACGATCGAAAAACTAGCTTGGACACTTGCGCTAATCGCGGTTTTCGGGGCCCTGTATGTGGGCGATGTCCGCACGGTCGGAATGATGGTTACAGTCGCGGCGGCGGTTTGGTATGGCGTGATCTGCCCGTTTGCGGACGAGATACAGGGACTGAATTGGAAGAGGAAAGGTAGCGTAAACTGACGGCATGCGAGTGCTTCCCAAAAATCATTTCCTGGGATGGACGCCATACGCGTGGCTGGTGTACCTGTTCTTTTTCTTCCTCCAGCCGATTTACGGCCATGCCGGTGCGAGGGAATGGGTAATCACGATTGCCGCGACGCTAGTTTTCCTGGTGCTGTATTTCCGGGGCTACTGGCTGTGTGGATGGTCACTCGTTCTGAATACAGCGGGCATTGCACTGCTAGGCGTATTGCTGACGCCGCATAATCCGGGGGCGGTCGCCTTCTTCATCTATGCGTCGGCGTTCGTAGCGTTCTCGGGCGACACAAGTTTCGCGATGAAGCTCCTGGGAGCCTTACTCGCGATTCTCTCCGTGGAGGCTTGGTTTCTCCACTTCTCGCTGGGGACATGGCTTACGGGCGCCGTGTTCGTGCTGATCGTCGGTGGAGTGAACATTCATTTTGCGCAGGCGAGGCGGGACGCACGCAAGCTGGAGATGGCGCAGGAGGAAGTGGAACATCTTGCCAAAGTCGCCGAGCGGGAACGGATCGCGCGTGATTTGCACGATGTGCTGGGACACACGTTGTCGGTGATCGTATTGAAGTCGGAGTTAGCGTCGAAGCTGATGGAGCGGGATCCGGAGCGCGCGAAGAATGAGATTCGCGATGTCGAGAAGATTTCGCGCGACGCGCTGGCCGATGTGCGGCATGCGATACGCGGGTATCGAGCGAAAGGACTTTCGGAAGAGATGGCGCGTGCTCGTGCGACGCTGGAAACCGCGGGCGTGAGGTTCGATTGCGAGGCAAAAGAGATCGGCCTGAGTCCCGCGCAAGAGAGCGTTCTGGCGCTGGCAATGCGCGAGGCGGTGACGAATGTAGTCCGTCACGCTGAGGCGAGAACCTGCAAGGTGGACTTGCAACGTCGTAAACGGCGACTGCATGTTGCAAATCGAGGACGATGGGCGAGGTGGATTCCAGATTGAAGGAAATGGCATTCGAGGGATGCGTGAGCGCATTGAGGCGCTCGGCGGGCATGTAGAGCGGTCAACGGGGCGCGGGACACTCATCAAAATCACGTTGCCGCTGAATGTGGAGGAGACTCGGGCGTGATGAATCCCGCGGTGAAAGACGCGCGCAAAACAATTCGGGTGCTCATCGCCGAAGACCAGGGCATGGTGTTGGGTGCGCTCGCGGCGTTGCTGGAGATCGAAGGCGATATCGCGGTGGTGGCGAAGGCCAGGAACGGGCGCGAGGCGCTAGACGCTATTCTTGCAAATCACCCGGAGGTGCTGATCACGGATATCGAAATGCCTGAAATGACTGGTCTTGAACTGGCGGGCGAGCTGAAGCGGCGTCATATTCCGATCAAGGTCATCATCCTCACGACGTTTGCGCGGTCCGGATATTTGCGCCGCGCACTCGATGCGGGAGCCTCGGGATATCTGCTGAAAGACATGCGCGCCGAGGAACTGGCGGATGCGGTGCGTCGGGTGCATCGCGGATTACGCGTGATCGATCCGGAGCTGGCCGCCGAAGCCTGGAGTGAAATGGATCCGCTGACCGATCGCGAACGCCAGGTGTTGCGCATGGCAGGCGACGGATTGGCGAGCAATGACATTGCTTCTAACCTGAATTTGTCCGAGGGCACGGTGCGGAATTACTTGTCGGAAGCGATCAGCAAGCTGGGCGCAGCGAATCGCGTGGAAGCGGCAAGAATCGCACGGGCGAAGGGATGGCTGTAGGAAGTTCTCAGTTGCTAGTTGTCAGTTGTCAGAACAAAGCCCGCGATACACAGGCGCTCTTTCGCGCGGTAGACTCCACTAACAATCCATGATGAAATGCCGAGCGGGGCAGAAATCATGAGCGTCGCAGTACGCTGCCATAATCTTCGAAAAACTTACGATGGGAAAGTAGAAGCCGTGGCTGGCCTCGACTTGGAGATCCAGGCAGGCGAGTGCTTTGGGCTGCTCGGTCCGAATGGAGCAGGCAAGACCACGACCATCGAAATTCTGGAAGGCCTGCTTGAGCCAACATCCGGTGACGTCGAAATCTTCGGAAAGAAGTGGGACAAGCACGCGCAGGAGTTGCGCGAACTGATTGGAATCTCGCTGCAGGAGACGCGTTTGGGCGAGAAGCTCAGCGTCCGCGAGACCATCGATCTGTTCGCCAGCTTTTACGAGAATCCGCGCAGGCCCGAAGAAGTCATCGAGGATATGGCGCTCACCGAGAAGGCAGATGCGTGGGTAGGTAAGTTATCCGGCGGTCAGAAGCAACGGCTGGCAGTCGCGACGGCGCTGGTGGGGAATCCAAAGCTGTTGTTCCTGGATGAGCCGACCACGGGACTCGATCCGCAGAGCCGGCGGCAGTTGTGGGACATTATTCGCAAGTTTCAGCAACGCGGCGGAACAGTGCTGTTGACCACGCATTACATGGACGAAGCGGAAAAGCTGTGTGACCGATTATCGATTGTCGATCACGGGAAGATTATTGCTTCAGGCACGCCGCGCGAGTTGATCGAGCGAACCTGCGGCGCGCAGATGATCGAGTTCGCGACCAGCAACGGCAATGGGAAGATCGCCAAAGATGAATGGCGCAAGTTACCGGGAGTGGAGGCGGTGCATCAGGATGACAGCCTGACCGTGCTGAATGCGCGCGAGCCACATGCCACGATTCCAGCATTGTTGGCGGCGGTCGAAGAGCGCGGACTGCAACTGGATCACCTGACAACGCGGCAAGCCAGCCTGGAAGATGTGTTCGTGCAATTGACCGGACGACATCTTCGCGAGGAGTAACCATGAGCGCACGTGACACTGCGGAACTGGAAGTAAAAAGCGAACGTACACCGGGTGTGCCCGCTCCAGCGCGTCGCAATAGCCATTGGGCGGGATACTTGCATCTGTTGGGCGCACGTCTGAAGGAGTTGCGCCGAGAGCCGGAAGTCATCTTCTGGATTTTCGCGTTTCCCATTTTGCTGGCGCTCGGATTAGGAATTGCTTTCCGCAACAAGCCCGCCGATGTGAGTCGTGTGGCCGTAGTGGCGGGCGATAGCGCAGCACGCACGGCCGAAATGCTCAAGCCGGGCTTTCATACCGAGGTCCTGCCGCGCGACGCAGCGCTCCAGGGATTTCGTTTGGGCAAGTTTGATCTGATGGTGACAACTCAGCCCGATGGCTCGCTGCAGTATGAGTACGATCCGGCGCGGCCGGAGAGTGTGCTCGCGAAGGCACAAGTAAATGATGCGATCCAATCGGGCAGCGGACGCAAAGATCTGGTGCAGACATCCACGCATGTCTCGAGCGAGCCGGGTGCACGGTATATCGACTTCCTGATTCCCGGCCTGCTGGGTATGAACCTGATGGGATCCGGCATGTGGGGCATCGGCTTCGCGCTGGTGGAGATGCGCCAGCGCAAATTGCTCAAACGATTCGTGGCGACGCCGATGCGCCGAGCAGATTTTCTGATGGCGATGGGCAGCAGCCGTATGGTCCTGATGATCATTGAACTCGTGCTGCTGCTGGGATTCGGTGTGCTGGCGTTCAAAATGCGCGTGCTGGGATCGTGGATTTCGATTTTCCTGATTAGTGCCATTGGCGCATTGACTTTTGCCGCCTTAGGGCTGCTCGCCGCATCTCGTGCCAACAAGATTGAGACCGCCAACGGCATCATCAACATCATCATGTTGCCGATGTGGATTTTCTCGGGCTGCTTCTTCTCGTACGAACGGTTTCCCGCCATCATTCAACCGGTGATCAGACTGTTGCCACTGACCGCCCTGAACGACGCGTTGCGATCGACGATTCTCGAAGGCGGATCGCTGGCCGCGCAGGGAAGCCGCTTGCTCGTGCTGTGTGCGTGGGGCGGAATTTCATTCATACTCGCGTTGAAGTGGTTCCGGTGGTCATGAAGGTAAGTCTCGTCCTCAACTGTTTTCCCACTCGAGGGCGAGTCGACTCCATTGGTGCGTTGACCTCTACTAATTCGTTGACATCCAGAGCAGGCTCCGTTAACGTTCACGATCAGCGAAAACCTACTACCGTCCTAATGCCGAGGAGCGAACTGAAGTATGGTTTCAGTTCTCGCAAATAAACGATGATCCCTGCTTTGCTGCTGGTTGCGCCTGCACGACTTGTCCACTTGGGCGCGGTGGACGTTATCATTATCGTTTTCTATTTTGCCCTGGTTCTGGGCATCGGCTTTTACCTCAAGAGACAGGCCAACACCGGCGAAGATTTCTTCATGGCCGGCCGTGAAATGACCGCGTGGATCGCGGGCCTGGCGTTTCTCTCTGCCAATCTGGGTGCGCTGGAACTGATGGGATGGGCAGGATCAGCCTATCAGTACGGCATCCTGGCGATGCACTGGTATTGGATAGGCGCCATTCCCGCGATGCTGTTCCTCGCGCTGGTGATGATGCCGTTCTACTACATCAGCAAGACGCACTCAGTGCCGGGATACCTGAAGCTGCGCTTCGGAGAGCCGGCGCGCGCGGTGTCGGCGGTTTCCTTCGCCTTCATGACCGTGCTGATGAGTGGCGTGAACATGTACGCCATGGCCAAGGTGCTGCAGATTGTGCTGGGCTGGAACATCCACTTCAGCATATGGGTGGCATCGATCACGGTCGCTATCTACGTGGTGCTGGGTGGGCTGCGGTCAGCGATCTTCAACGAAGTTTTGCAATTCGTCCTGATTTGGGCCGGTGCAATGCTGGTTCCGATCCTAGGCCTCATAGAAGCCGGCGGATGGACGAACCTGAAGGCGCAGATCGCGCATAATGCCTCGGCCGAATACACCCACCTTTGGTCCACCCTCGGAAATTTCAACAATAACCCGATGGGAATTAACTGGGTCGGCATCGTCTTCGGGTTGTGTTGCGTGATCTCCGCGGGCTATTGGACAACGGACTTCCTGGTAGTGCAGCGCGTTCTCGCGGCGAAGGACCTGCGCTCGGCGAAGCTGGCTCCCATCATCGGAGCTGCTTTCAAGATGGCAGTGCCGTTTATCGTGATCCTTCCCGGTCTGCTTGGACTCGCGGTGCTGCGTGATCCAGCAACCGGTTCGATGATCAAGCTGGTTCCCGAAAGCGTGGCGACCACAGCAGCCGGAATCGCGCAGGGACTGCACAGCTATAACGACGTGCTTCCGTTGATGCTGGCACGCTATTGCGGTCCGGGCTTGCTCGGACTGGGAATGACGGCGCTGATTGCGGGATTCATGTCCGGCATGGCCGGGAACGTGACAGCGTTCTCCACCGTTTGGACCTACGACATCTATCGCGCGGTAATCAGGAAAGATGCTACAGACCATCACTATCTGAATATGGGACGCTGGAGCACGGTGGTGGGCGTTATCGTAAGCATCGGCACCGCGTACCTGGTGATGCGGTCTGCCAGCATCATGGATTACGTGCAGGCGCTGTTCAGTTTCTTCATTGCGCCGCTTTTCGGCACGGTGCTTCTGGGCATGCTGTGGAAGCGCGCGACCAATGCAGGCGGCTTCTGGGGACTGCTATGCGGCACGCTTTCATCGATCGGAATGTGGCTATGGGTTTATAGAGATCCAAGCGCGCTGCGCTATATCGCAATGTCGCCTGCAGCGAAGCCAATGGCGGAAAACATGTTCCGTGCATTGTGGTCGGCGCTGATCTGCGTCGTAGTTACGGTCGTCGTCAGTATGATTACGCAGCCGCGCGCGGAAGCCGAATTGGATGGCCTGGTTTATGGTGCGACGGCAATCCCGCACGAGGGAGACATGCCGATGTATCATCGCCCGTGGTTCTGGGCTGCAGTGGTTTCGGTCGTATTCGTGATTCTGAACATCATCTTCTGGTAGGTGCGAAATGCATGACACTCATATATCGATTTGGTTTTTCATCGGCATTTCGTTGCTCGTGAATGGGGTGCTGATTTTCGGCGCGGGAATCTATCAGGTATTCGTGCCGCCGGCGCAGCCTACCGTATTGGCCCAATTGCATCCGGGGATCTGGTGGGGAGCGTTGATGACCATACTCGGCGCTTTCTACTGCTACAAGTTCTCTCCGTCTAAGACTCAACGTTCTTCCCAGCCGAAACTCAAGGACACTGCCGGCGCAGCCACCAGCGTTCGGTAATGATTCAGGGCACAGGTATCCGCAAGCTGATTCAAGTTACATGTAAGGCGCTGCTCTTCGATATGGATGGAGTCCTCATCGACTCCACTCCGGCGGTAGCGCGCGTATGGCGTCGGTGGGCGATCGAGCGTGGCTTCGAGCCTGAATCCACGATCTGCATGGCGCATGGACGGCCCAGCATCGCCACGTTGCGGGATCTTCTTCCCGATGCAGATCACGAAGCCGAGAATCGCGAAGTTGAGCGCCGCGAGATTGAAGACACAGAAGGCGTGGTCGCGCTGCCCGGATCGCGAGAACTTCTCTCAGCACTTCCCGATGACCATTGGGCAGTAGTGACCTCGGCTACGCGGCCGCTCGCGGAGGCGAGATTGCGGGTCGCGGGCCTGCCTATCCCGAAATTCTTCGTGACCTCGAATGACATTGTGAAGGGAAAGCCGGACCCGGAACCCTACATCAAGGGAGCCGCTCTGCTGGGACTTTCCCCAGCGGAGTGCGTTGTGGTGGAGGATGTTCCAGCGGGGATTCGTTCTGGCAAGGGTGCTGGAGCGAGGGTGATTGCGTTTACGACGACCCTTGCGCAGACTGAGCTTCGAGCAGCTGGCGCGGATTGGATATTGCCGAATTGCGGGGCGATGCGGCTGAATGGAGCGCGAGGCGAGTTGGAGCTCTCGTTGGAATTGTTGCAGAATTGAAAATCTCGGTCGAGAGTCGGTTACAGCAGTAAGCGGATAGTTCCCCTGAATCACACAACTGCGGAGTTGCGAAAATCAGAAGCTCTAGAAGCTGCCATATGGCCTAAATCTCATGCTGAGATAGTGAGTGGTTAAGGGATTTATCGACACCTATGTTCGAAACGTGAAATTATTATTCCGGACTACGACCCGGACCCCACTCGGGCTACAACGGACGGCAAAAGCTCGCTCCAACGACGGCACCCTCCGAGGCTCCAGATACAGTGAAGCCGCAAGTCGAATGCATCCCGTACGATTTCTGTAGGCGCATCGGGAGTCAAGCCAATTCCGATGCTCTGGGACGGCACGTCTCGTGAGGTGGGCAAGTAGTAGGGCGGGTGCGATTTAACTGTAGAGTTCGGTTCCGTAACATTGATCACGCCCCGCGAACTCAGTCCAACAATAACAGCCCCGAGTTTCCCATCCGGTGGCGGGGGCGGAACTGATGCCGGCACGCCCGGTGCCGACACCATCAGGTGGTAGCTGAAATACGAGACTCGTCCTGTTGTGAAGTTGACATAGACGTCGAGGCTTTCGGCACGAAAACCCGACCAGCGCAAGACCTGCGAGAGAACGTTGTTGCTAGTCTTCCACAGCAGGCGTCCCGGCAGGCCATTCCTCACGCCAGCAACGAAACATTCGTCCGCATCACACTTAGGTGCACCGTAAGGTCCGGTGGCGGAGGGCTGCACGCTTTCTATGCGCGACAATGTCTCGACCTTAGAGGTTTCGCCCACCCGCAAAGTGGAGAGCGCACCGACGACAGAAGAAATTCGTCTTGCGTAGGTTGCAGCCTCTAGACGCAATGCGATGGCAGAAGCGCAAACCAAGAAAAAGCACCAGAGGTATACGCGTTTGGCTCTCTGCGACAGCAAGTGATTCCAAAGCGGGCTCATCATTACTAGCGCTCCGACAAGAATAGACACCGTGTCGGCCTGAGTTGTTTCCCGAACAGCGATTACATGTCGGGAACGGCGCTTACCACTCCCTATCTCTAAACTAGCTACCAAGAGCAGGACTAAAATCCCGAGTTGGCCATAGCGTAAGGCCAGCAAGTGGGGGTGGCGACTAATTCCCGTTTGCCGGGTGCTCACAACAGAACAGGCCTCTTCGGGAATCTCAGCTGGGACCGATTTGTTCCTCCATATAGGTCACGATCGCGCCGCGAATTGTGGTAAGCACATCACCACCGTCTGCCTCTACCGTGTCCCCGGAGGCAGGCCCAACAAAAAACCGCCCACGCAACGCAGCGTAAACGCGCGTCGCTAAAACCATCGAGTTGACGTCAATCTCCATTGGTGCGCCTCGTGTGAATCTATCGACGGCCTTCCGCTCAGAGCAACCGGCGCGCCTTCGCGGGGTACTCTCCCGCACATCCAACAGCAGGATGTGTGGGGCCCCCGGCCGCCTTTCCAGAGAAGAGCATCACTCCGTTACTACTGCGCCGGCGCCGGTTGTGGCGTTGGCTGCGGAGTGCCGAAATTCACGTGCGGGGCCTGTCGCGATCCTTCATCGGCTTTGAAGTAGGCGTCGTTACGCGTGAATCCGCTCATGCTGGCGACCACGTTATTCGGGAAACAGCGAAATGTAGGTGTTGTAGTCCTGAACCGCTTCGTTGTAGCGACGGCGTTCAACCGCGATCCGGTTTTCCGTTCCGGCCAGTTCGTCTTGAAGACGCATGAAGTTCTCGTTCGACTTCAGCTGCGGATAGTTTTCCACGATGACCAGTAATCGCCCGAGAGCGGAATCCAACTGACCGTTGGCGGCAATCTTGTCGCTGGGCGTCTTGGCGTTGAGTAGCGAGGACCGAGCAGCCGCAATATCTCCGAACACCTTTTGCTCTTGTCCCGCATAGCCTTTAACTGTTTCCACCAGGTTGGGGATGAGGTCGGCGCGGCGCTGCAGGACAACATCTACCTGCGACCAGGCGGCGTTGACGGTTTCGCGTTTGCGAACCATCTCGTTGCGGCGGCCTACGTACATGCTACCGAGAAGGAACGCAATCAAAAGCAGTACGATGATTACGACGATGGCTCTTTGCATTCGATATCACCTCGAAATTTCGTTTGCGCAACCTTAGCGCACTCTTTGCCACTGTTCCGTTGGTGCAAGCCGATCGACGCTGTTGATGGCGCCAATGATAGCCAAAACATAAGTCTCGTAGATGCTGATCAGATCGCCGGTAGACTGGTTTTCGTCATTGCTCTCGCGAAGACGCATGACATTTTCTATCGCCGCGGGCTCAAAGCCAAAGAGCTGAGCAGCGCGGGATAGCGCCTCGTGATTCGAGGGCGGCATTTTGCCTTCGACGGCAAACACGGCATGCCGCAACAAGGTGAGCGTCCCAGAAACCGATTTTGCGAGCACCGCACGAAGCCGGGCGTCATCCCCATGCGCAAGGAAATAGTGATTCCGCAATTTCAGCAGCAAAGTCCGGAGTTCGTGTTCCAGTTCGATGCGGTGCAGGTTCAGTGGAACATCGATATCGCGGACCACATCTTCTCCGAACAGGACCTTGTGACTGGTCTTGATGTCCAGAAGTTCGATGGCAAAAACGTCCGAAGAGCTCTGCAATTCCTCGGTGGTGAAGAAGAGTGGAGGATGCTCATGGTGCTCTACCGACCACCACTGCACCGGGCCAGCGAGCTTGGACATATTTTCGCGGGTCAGCTTCTTCAAAGCGCACAGCAGGTTTACGTCAGAATAGGTTTCGTGGAAGCCGTTCTTAGCCGCCGAACCGTATAACACGACAGACTCCAGGTCCGGCCCTGCGGCAAAGCGCAGGCGCTCAACAAATTCATCGAGGAGTTCGCGACGAGTCTTCATACTTTCTTTCCGGCTACCAGCCGCCGCTGGCGCCTCCGCCTCCGCTCATCCCGCCACCAAATCCGCCGAAACCTCCACCGCCTGAACTGCCGCCAAAGCCGCCTCCGCCGCCCCAACCACCACCGCCCATAGGCGGGAGCCAGAATATACCCGGGCCGCCTCCGCGACCTCCGCGAATGTTGTTGCGCGACGCACGTGCAAGCAGCCGGAGCACCATGAAGATACCAAAGATGACCAGCAGGATAACCCAGAAGGGAATGCCAGAGTCTTCAGGCTGGGACCGAGGCGCAACTACGCCGTTGAGGGTGACTCCGCGGTCGGCGGCGATCATCTGCGCGATCTGATTGACGGCGGTCAGAATCGCGTCGTTGTAATTGTTCTGCCGCAGAAAGGGAACCATGGAGCGGCCGACGTCACCTGCGCGCGCGTCGTTGATGACGGGCTCCAGTCCATAACCGACTTCTATGCGGTAACGCCTTTCCGGTGGCGCCACCAGGACAAGGACGCCCCGGTTGTCCTTTTTGCTGCCGATCCCCAAGTGCTTGTAGAGGTCGACGGCATAGTCTTCGATTGGCTCGCCCTCGAGCGACTTTACTGTAACGACGCCAATCTGCGCGTCGGTCTTCTGCTCGACCTCGATAGGCGAGGGCTTCCAACTTCTGTTTCGTCGCGGGATCGATGACTCCGGCAAGATCGGTGACATAGCCTTGCGCGTGAATATCGGCAATCTTCTCCGCGCGACCGGCGGCCGCGAGCAGGACGATGACGACGAGAGCCAAGCCGATGCGACGATGTCGACGCAAATGGATCCCCAGCATTAACGTACCTGTGGGCAGAGGGCGCGTCAAGAAACGGCAATCCGGGCTTGCACGCGAGGCCATCAGTTATATCCATTAGATCCAGCAGGATACAACCCTGAAAGCAGCAGCTCGCATCCAATAACTGTCACGAATCGGAACACGATATTGTGGCGGGCAACTGTCAGTCTGCGGCGGAAACTGATGCCCCAGCACGGCAGGACGGCTGGTTACCTTGCAGCGACGATAGAAAAATAGATAGCAAATAGATTCATTGTGCAAGCTGGGCGCGGATGGGGCGAGAGGAAGAAACCAGGTTACAAGTAGATCAGTTCATTCTGGATGAGATCGACAGCGTTCCTCATCTGGAAGCGCTTCTGCTTGTCTGGAACCGGCGGCCAAAGCGATGGTCGGCTGAAGAAATGGCTAGAGAACTTTATGTGCAGCCCGATCGTGCGGCAAAAATCCTCCAAGACTTGTCGAACCGGTCCTTGGTTTCCTCCGCCCAGGAAGGGAATCTAGTCCTCTTTTTCCACCAGACAAAATCGATTGAACGCGACGAGTTACTAGACGCAGTCGATAGAATCTATCGCTCGGAAGTGGTGCGCGTGTCCACGATGATTCATGCGAAGGCCGCCCCTGCGGTGCGTGACTTTGCGCGCGCCTTCCGCTTTACGAAGGAGCGAGAGTAATGCTGGCAGAAGCTGTCTACGTGGTTGGGGCATTGGTGACGTTGCTCTGCGGCGTACTGCTGATGCGAGGATACATGCGGGTACGGCGCCGGCTGCTGCTTTGGAGCGCATTGTGCTTTTTCGGTTTGTCCCTATCCAATGCGCTGGTATTTCTTGACCTGGTGATCTTCCCCCAATTGGACCTGTACCGATGGCGGCTGATCACGGCCGCAATCGCGATGGGGTTGTTGCTTTATGGGCTGGTTTGGGAAGGTGAGAATTGAGAGTCGACGCATTCTTGCTCGGCGTGATCGCCACCACTTCGATTACAGCCGCCATCTTCTTCCTGAAATTCTGGAGGCGCACCCACGATTCTTTGTTCCTGGCGTTCGGGGTGGCCTTTCTGATTGAGGGAGTGAATCGAATCACAGTCCTGGAAGTAGAGCGGCCGAACGAGGGCAGCCCCTGGACCTACGTCGTGCGCCTGATCGCCTTTCTCATTATCCTTGCGGGAATTCTTAACAAGAACTACGGCAGCGATGCTTGATTTCTGTCACGGGTCCTGCCAATTTTTGGGTTAGGGATGTAACTGTAATTCTGGACGGACTTCGTCAATTCCGGCTATCGTAGGGGTAAATGGGGTGGTTGGTTGGCAAACCTAAGTACAACCCGGAATTCCCAATAAGCATCAAAGTTGCGGTTATCTAAACTCATCCGTGAAGCGACTTGTGTAAGTGCGCGTGGAAGAGTGCGTTTGCCGGCCGGCGATTCAGGAGAGCAGGATGAAGAAATCAGCTCGAAACATGAGCATGGAGAGCGCAGGAAGTAGCGCACACGCAAGCGGGAACGGCACCTCGCTGGTCGTGGCTCCGGAACCTACGCCGGTGGATCTTGCCGCCATTCTGGCCGGCCTACAGACGATGCGGAACGGCGATTTCTCGGTCAGGCTGCCGGGCTCCTGGACAGGATTAGGTGGAAAGATCGCGGACACGTTCAACGAGATCGTGTCTGCTAATCAGCAGATGGCGCAGGAACTGCGCCGAGTCGGCCAGACCGTAGGTAAAGAAGGCAAGACCCGCGAGCGTATTCGCTTTCACCAGCCCCGGGGCGCCTGGGGCGATATGGAAACTTCGGTCAACACGCTGATCGAAGACCTGCTCCGGCCGACGACAGAAGTGACTCGCGCCATCGGCGCGGTGGCCCAAGGAAATCTGACACAAACCGTGCTTCTGGAAGTGGACGGCCGTCCGCTGGAAGGCGAGTTCCTGCGCTCGGCGAACATCGTGAATACGATGATTCAGCAGCTGGGTATTTTCACCCAGGAAGTTACCCGCGTGGCCCGCGAGGTAGGTACGGACGGAAAGCTGGGCGGCCAGGCGGTTGTGCCCGGTGTCGCCGGCACCTGGAAGGATCTGACGGACTCCGTCAACCTGATGGCCAGCAACCTGACCGGCCAGGTTCGAAACATCGCCGAAGTGGCAACCGCCGTTGCGAGCGGCGACTTATCACGCAAGATCACGGTCGATGTCCGCGGCGAAATTCTGCAGCTGAAAGAAGCCATCAACACGATGGTGGACCAGTTGCGATCGTTCGCCTCCGAAGTGACGCGCGTGGCGCGCGAAGTAGGAACCGACGGAAAACTCGGCGGTCAGGCGGTAGTGCCCGGAGTGGCTGGCACCTGGAAGGATTTGACGGACTCGGTAAACGCTATGGCCGGTAACCTCACGGCTCAGGTCCGAAACATCGCAGAAGTAACGACGGCCGTGGCCCGCGGCGACTTGTCGCGCAAGATCACGGTGGACGTGAAGGGCGAAATTCTCGAATTGAAAGACACCATCAACACGATGGTGGATCAGTTGAACGCATTTGCAGGCGAAGTGACGCGTGTGGCTCGCGAAGTCGGTACAGAAGGAAAACTCGGTGGTCAGGCGCAAGTGCCCGGTGTCGGCGGCACGTGGAAGGATCTTACTGACAACGTGAACTTCATGGCCAGCAACCTGACTGGTCAGGTTCGCAACATTGCCGAAGTCGCGACCGCAATTGCTAATGGCGATTTGTCCCGCAAGATCACGGTCGATGTCCGCGGCGAAATCCTGCAGCTGAAAGAAACTCTGAACACGATGGTGGACCAGTTGAACAGGTTCGCCGGCGAAGTAACCCGCGTGGCTCGCGAAGTCGGTACGGAAGGCCGCCTGGGGGGTCAGGCGAACGTGCCCGGCGTGGCAGGTACCTGGAAAGATCTGACGGACTCGGTGAACTCGATGGCCGGTAACCTCACGGCCCAAGTTCGTAACATCGCAGAAGTGACGACCGCCGTTGCTCGCGGCGACTTGTCACGCAAAATCACAGTCGATGTGAAGGGCGAAATTCTGGAGTTGAAGAACACCATCAACACGATGGTGGATCAGTTGAACGCGTTCGCCGGCGAAGTAACACGCGTGGCGCGCGAAGTGGGTACGGAAGGAAAGCTGGGTGGCCAGGCCGAGGTGCCCGGTGTTGCAGGAACCTGGAAGGATCTCACGGACAACGTGAACTTCATGGCCAGCAACCTCACGGCGCAGGTTCGAAACATCGCCGAAGTGGCTACGGCCGTGGCTCGCGGCGATTTGTCGCGCAAGATCACGGTCGACGTGAAGGGCGAAATTCTCGAACTCAAAGACACGCTCAACACGATGGTGGACCAGTTGCGCTCGTTCGCTTCCGAAGTGACGCGCGTGGCTCGCGAAGTGGGAACGGACGGCAAATTGGGCGGCCAGGCGCAGGTGATTGGTGTCGGCGGTACGTGGAAGGATCTCACCGACAACGTCAACTTCATGGCCAGCAACCTGACTGGCCAGGTGCGTAACATCGCGGAAGTTTCAACCGCAATCGCGAACGGCGATCTTTCCAAGAAGATCACGGTGAACGTCAGCGGCGAAATTTTGCTGCTGAAAGAAACCATCAACACGATGGTGGACCAGCTGAACGCATTCGCCGGCGAAGTAACGCGCGTGGCTCGCGAAGTCGGAACCGAAGGCCGCTTGGGTGGCCAGGCGAACGTGCCCGGTGTTGCCGGTACGTGGAAGGATCTGACCGACTCGGTGAACTCGATGGCCGGCAACCTCACGGCCCAGGTCCGAAACATCGCCGAAGTGACAACGGCAGTGGCTCGCGGCGATTTGTCACGCAAGATCACCGTGGACGTGAAGGGAGAAATTCTCGAGTTGAAGAACACCATGAACACGATGGTGGACCAACTCAACGCCTTCGCGGGTGAAGTGACGCGCGTGGCTCGCGAAGTGGGAACAGACGGAAAACTTGGTGGTCAGGCGCAGGTTCCAGGTGTCGGCGGCACGTGGAAGGATTTGACCGACTCGGTCAACTCCATGGCTAGCAATCTTACTGGCCAGGTGCGCAACATCGCGGAAGTCGCCACGGCAATCGCCAGCGGCGACTTGTCAAAGAAGATCACCGTAGACGTTCGCGGCGAAATTCTGCAGCTCAAAGAAACGCTGAACACGATGGTCGAGCAGCTCCGATCGTTCGCCGCTGAAGTCACTCGCGTGGCTCGCGAAGTCGGTTCAGATGGACGCTTAGGTGGTCAGGCCAATGTGCCTGGTGTCGCCGGCACGTGGAAAGATTTGACGGATTCGGTGAACGCAATGGCCGGTAACCTCACGGCCCAGGTCCGAAACATCGCTGAAGTAACGACCGCCGTAGCTCGCGGCGACTTGTCGCGCAAGATCACAGTGGACGTTAAGGGCGAAATTCTCGAGCTGAAGAACACCATCAACACGATGGTGGATCAGCTCAATGCGTTCGCTGCCGAAGTAACGCGCGTGGCGCGCGAAGTGGGTACGGAAGGAAAACTTGGCGGCCAGGCGCAGGTGCCTGGCGTGGCGGGTACGTGGAAGGATCTCACGGATAACGTCAACGTGATGGCGGCGAACCTGACCGAACAGGTACGCGGCATCGTAAAAGTCGTGACCGCGGTCGCAAACGGCGTGTTGACACAAAAGCTGACGGTGAATGCGAAGGGAGAAGTCGCGGCCTTGGCAGAAACCATCAACAACATGACAGATACGCTGGCAACGTTTGCCGATCAGGTGACGACGGTCGCACGTGAAGTCGGCGTGGAAGGCCGTTTAGGCGGTCAGGCCAACGTGCCTGGCGCGGCTGGCACATGGAAAGATTTGACCGGAAACGTGAACCTGCTGGCTGACAACCTCACCAACCAGGTGCGCGCGATCGCCGAGGTGGCAACGGCCGTGACCAAGGGCGACCTGACACGGTCGATCCAGGTGGAAGCCAGCGGCGAAGTGGCCGAACTCAAAGACAACATCAACACCATGATCAACAACCTGCGTCTGACGACGGAGCGAAATACAGAGCAGGATTGGTTGAAGACGAACCTGGCGCGGTTCACGGGCATGTTGCAAGGTCAACGCGATCTGACGACGGTGGGCCGAATGCTGTTGTCCGAACTCGCGCCGCTGGTGAACGCGCAGCAAGGCGTGATCTACCAGATGCAGACGGAGGAAGACGGCAACCTCGCGTTGTTGTCGGCGTTTGCGGACGATGCGCGAGATGGACACCCTGAGAGCGTCGAAGTAGGCGAGGGGCTCGTAGGACAGTGCGCCGTGGAAAAACGCCGCATGCTGATCAGCGAATTGCCTCCGAATACTGTGCCGATCCGTTCGGGATTATTTAAGGCTGTCCCGCAGAATGTTTTGGTGTTGCCGGTGCTTTATGAAGATCGCGTCAAGGCGGTCATCGAGCTGGCATCGCTGAACGCATTCACGCTTTCGCACCTCTCATTCCTCGAGCAGTTGACGGCCAGCATCGGCATCGTGCTGAACAGCATTGAAGCCACGATGCAGACGGAAGCGCTGTTGAAGCAGTCGCAACAGCTTGCCGCCGAATTGCAGACGCAACAGAAAGAGTTGCAACAGACGAACGAGCAGTTGGCGCAGAAAGCGCAACAGCTCGCGGAACAGAACGTCGAAGTGGAACGGAAGAACCAGGAAATCGAACAGGCCCGGCGCGCGCTGGAGGAAAAAGCAAAAGAGCTGGCGCTCACCTCGAAGTACAAATCGGAATTCCTGGCGAACATGTCGCACGAGTTGCGTACGCCGCTCAACAGCATCCTGGTTCTGGGCCAGCAGCTCAGCGAAAATCCAGACGGCAATTTGACGGACAAGCAGGTGGAGTTCTCGCGCACGATTCACGGCGCCGGAACCGACTTGCTGAACCTGATCAGCGACATTCTCGATCTGTCGAAGATCGAGTCGGGTACGGTTTCGGTAGAAGCCGAAGAAGTATCGTTCGCCAATCTACTCGAGATGGTGGCCCGGCCGTTCCGGCACGAAGCGGAGAACCGGCACCTGGTCTTTGACGTTCACCCCGATACGAAGCTCACGCGCAGTCTGGTCACGGACTCGAAGCGTCTGCAACAGGTGCTCAAGAATCTATTGTCGAACGCGTTCAAGTTCACCGAGCAGGGTGGCGTGCGACTGTCCGTTTCCGTCGCTGGTAACGGATGGAGCAAGGATCATCCAATCCTGAATGGCGCAGCTTCGGTGATTGCGTTCGAGGTCGCCGACACGGGCATTGGTATCCCCTACGATAAGCAGCGCATCATCTTTGAGGCGTTCCAACAAGCAGATGCGGGCACGAGCCGCAAGTACGGCGGGACTGGACTCGGCCTGGCGATCAGCCGCGAGCTGGCTAGCTTGCTTGGTGGCGAAATCCAATTGCGCAGCGCGCCAGGTAAGGGCAGCACCTTCACTCTTTATCTGCCGCAGACCTACGTGGGACCGACCAACTCGGCGGTTACCATTGTTCAGGGCGATGGATCCACCGCCGCAATGCCGCTTCAGTTGAAGACGGTGAGCATCGCGGAACATGCGGAAGAACGAATCCAGGATGACCGTGAGAATCTCGATCCCGGAGATGCGGTCTTGTTGATCGTCGAAGACGACCCGCACTACGCGCGTGTGCTGGTGGATCTTTCGCGCGACAAGGGATTCAAGGTACTGGTTGCCCTGCGTGGCGCGGAGGCCCTGGCGCTGGCTAAGGAATACAAGCCGACCGCGGTCTCGCTGGACGTATTCCTGCCGGACATGCTCGGGTGGACCGTACTCAACCACTTGAAACAGGATCCTGCAACGCGACATATTCCGGTACAGATGCTGACTTTGGACGAAGACCGCAACCACGGCCTGTCGCGCGGGGCGTTTGGATTTATCAGCAAGCCGACCACGCCGGAGGGTGTGGAGGCGGCACTTTCGCGGATTAAAGAGTACGCCACGCCACGCCGGAAGCGTTTGTTAATCGTGGAAGACAACCCGGCGGAGCAGTTCAGCATTCGAGAATTGCTGGGACATGATGACATCGATATGACGGCCGTCTCGAGCGGCGCCGAGGCTTTGAAAGCAGTTACCGATGACGCATTCGATTGCGTAGTGCTCGACCTTCGCTTGCCGGATATGTCGGGATTCGAGGTTCTTGAGCGCCTGCGCGATTCGGAATCGCTCGGCGACTTGCCCGTAGTTGTCTTCACCGGTAAAGAGCTGTCGCCCGAGGAAGATTCGCGGCTGCGTGCATTGGCCCGAAGCGTGGTGGTAAAGGGAGTGGAATCGCCAGAGCGGTTGCTGGATGAGACCGCACTGTTCCTGCACCGGGTGGTGAGTAATCTTCCACCCGAGAAACAGCGGATGCTGGAACGGTTGCACCGGTCCGACGATGCACTGGTTGGACGCAAGGTGCTGGTCGTCGACGACGACGTGCGCAACATCTTCGCTTTGAGCAGCGTTTTGGAGCGCCGCGGAATGACGGTTCTGACTGCGGGCACCGGGCGCGAGGCGATTGCGACATTGGAGAGAACGCCGGATGTCTCGATTGTGCTGATGGACATCATGATGCCGGAAATGGATGGATACGAGACGATGCAGGTAATCCGTCAGAACCAACTCTTCCGGCGGCTGCCCATCATTGCGCTGACAGCGAAGGCGATGAAAGGCGACCGGGAGAAGTGCCTGGAGGCAGGCGCATCAGAATATCTGGCAAAACCAGTGAATACCGAGCAGCTTCTCTCTGCATTGCGCATGTGGCTGCATCGTTAAATAAAAAAGAAAGAGCGGAGTACGCGGCAACGGGTGAGCCAAGATAACGTGATAACGCAGGATCGAGTCAACATACTGATGGTCGACGACCAGCCTGGGAAATTGCTCAGCTATGAGGCGATTCTCGGCGAATTGGGCGAGCACCTGATCAAGGCCAGTTCAGGGCGGGAAGCGCTCGAACATCTGCTGAAGACAGATGTGGCCGTGGTTCTCATGGACGTCAGTATGCCGGAGATCGATGGATTCCAACTGGCGGACATGATCCGGCAGCATCCGCGATTTCAGAAGACTGCGATCATCTTCATCTCCGCGGTTCACCTGACGGATCTGGACCGGCTGAAAGGATACGAGCGTGGCGCCGTCGACTACATTTCCGTACCGGTCATTCCCGACCTTCTACGTGCGAAAGTAAGCATCTTCTCGGAACTGCATCGCAAACGCAGGCAGCTGGAACAACTGAATCAGCAACTGGAACAGCGCGTCGAAGAACGTACGCGGGAACTGCAGGAAAGCGAATCACAGGTCAGGAGTCTGAATCGTGAGTTGAGGCAGCGGGTAGCGGAGTTAGAAACGATCATGCGCGTCCTACCCGTTGGAGTTGGAGTCGCACACGATCGCGATTGCGAGGTGATCATCCCCAATGAGGTGCTCTCGGAAATGCTGGGGATGAAAGCCTGGCGCAGAACATTTCTAAGAATGGCGAAAATGGAAGCGTGCTCGGTTTCGACATTTATCGGGAAGAGAAGCTGATACTGCCGGAACACCTGCCGATGCAGCGCGCGGCTGCCACCGGCAACACCGATCAATGGGGATGAACTGGAGATACGCTATCACGATGGTCGAACCACTCACGTAGTGGTGAGCGCGAACCCATTATTCGACGAAGAAGGAAATGTGCGCGGTTCGGTCGGGGCACATATCGATGTGACGGAACGAAAGCAGATGGAACGGATGCTTCGTGAGCGTGCCGAACTGCTGGAACTCGCGTCAGAAGCGATTGTCGTGTGTGACGCCCAGTGGACAATCCGATTCTGGAATTCCGGAGCCGAGGCAGTCTATGGATGGAAACGCGAAGAGGCTATCGGACAGAACATTCGAGAATTGCTGAAGACAAGCTGGCCCATTCCGGTCGAAGAAGTGGAAGCGGCTCTGGCGACGCAGGGGCGGTGGGACGGCACTATCATCCACCGCACGAAAGACGGCAGAGAGATTGTCGTTGCCAGCCGCCAAGCCGCCAAGCGCGACGGAGATCGCGGAGTGTTGGAGATTAACCGCGACATCACGGCGCAATATCACGCGGAAGAAGCTCTGCGTAAAAACGAGCGGCTGGCAGCGATGGGACGCGTAGCGGGCATCATCGCGCACGAAATCAACAATCCGCTGGAAGCGATTACAAACACGTTCTACTTGCTGCGCGATCATCCGTCGCTGAACGAAGAGGCCCGATATTATGCGCAGCTCGGTGAGCAGGAGCTTCAGAGGGTCACTCATATTGCGCGCCAGACGTTGAGCTTCTATCGCGAATCGCAACGCGCGATTCCGGTCTCGATTCCCGAGGTTCTGGATGACGTACTTGAGTTGCAGGCCAGGCAATTACAGATTAACAGCGTAAAGCTGGACAAACACTATACTGCCACGGGCCTGGTGCAGGGATTCCCCGTGGAGTTGAAACAGGTATTCCTGAATCTGGTGAGCAACGCAATCCAAGCCATGCCGGAGGGAGGACGTCTGAGAGTTTCAGTGTCCGAGATTGCCGATGCCGGACAGAATCGACGCGTGAAGGTGATGATCTGCGATACCGGGAAGGGAATCCAGCCGGACGATGCGAAACGGCTGTTCGAACCTTTCTTTACCACCAAATCCACCAAGGGAACCGGGCTCGGATTGTGGATCAGCAAGGGAATCATACAAAAGTACGAGGGGAACATTCATTTCCGCAGCATGCGCGTTGGCGCGGGGAACGTGACGTGTTTCAGCGTAACTTTGCCGGCATTGGCGTCGTCGCAGAAGCAGGAGCTGGTTCGTTATACCAGCCTGAGTTTGTAGCCCAGAGGGAAGGAGGAACAGCGTGGCTGATCGCAAGACCGTGATTCTTTGCGTAGATGATGAGAAAAATCCGCTGACCCTGCGCAAGCTGGTTCTTGAACGTTTCGGATACCAGGTGCTGACGGCATCCTCCGCCGAGGAGGCTATGGGGTTGCTGGCCGTCCACCATGTCGATCTAGTTGTCTCGGATTACCTGATGCCCGGTGTGGTGGGAACAGAACTGGCGAAGCAGATTAAGAAAAGACATCCGCATATTCCTTTTATCCTTCTGTCGGGCGTAAACGATATACCGGATGATGCGAGTTGTGCCGACCTGTTCATCAGCAAGGTGGAAGGACCCGTCACCATGTGCACGAAGATTGCTGCGATACTGTCGAACGAGGTTCGAACCGCCAATTAATCGCACCCAGCCTAGTCACTATTCTGTCACGGCCGCTAAAAGCTCACCTATCCTGCAACGCAGAGAAACTAAAAAAGGACATTTGTGCTCTGCACCGCTCACTGAAGAGTGAATACCTCGAACGGCACGACTGGAACGGGAGCGAGATCGGCGTGCGCTTGCATTGAACCTGGCCCGGCGACCTGTTGGACGGGAGGCTCTTCAGGATGCCGGAACGCAGAATGAACCATTCGGCCGAGATCGTATGCCCCATAGATAATGTTGGCGCGCCAGATGTCGCTGCGCAGTGTCAGGATCTGTTGTCTCGCATATCGAAATGGACGGTTGCCGGCATGGAATTCCTTGGGCCCGTCGCCAGTCTCCGGGCGACAGTCTTTGAGCCGGACGAATGCCACGGCGCCATCGGTGCGAATCATATCTCCGGTCGCGTTCTGTAGCGTTGCCGGGAAATGGAGGCGAGGAGCGAGGTAGACGGAATCGACGCATCCCGCCAGCCGCAGATCGCGTATCACCTTTGATCGTTCCTGGTCGACATTCGAGGCGATATGGTGAACGAATCTTTTGTAACGCACCGATAGCGTTGCGCCGACATCACGGGTGGTAGCGCCTATCCAAACCGGAGTTCCATCGAACTCCTCCGACCATCGCCATGCGCGGATGTGGTCGCGCTTCGAGTAGGTATTCAGACTTTTCTGCCAAAGCAGGTCTGGCGTGGAATCGCCAATCAGCATCGGCCGCATCGGCGCTTCCGAGTAGGTGCTGTCGTCCAGATAGGCGTAGAACTCTTTGAAGAATGCCGCCTTTGAAAATCGGTCGCTGCCCGTCCATCCCGCGGCGTGGAACGCGCGCCCAATCTCTTCCCGAGAGCCGATAAACGCAATATTGATCACGTCAGCCTTCTTGTGGTCCACAGTGGAGGCGCGCTCCGGAAAGCTGGAGGCCATGTCGTCGAGTGCGATAAACTCTGCAGGCGTGAAGGGTCGATCGGGTTTGGGATGAAAGGCTAATTGCGGAACGGCGAGAGGAGAAGTCAACTGCAATTCCAGGTCGGTGCCACGGCCGTACCAGATCTCGGGCTCCGGAAAGATGGGAAACGTCAGCTTGTACGCGATCAAGACCGAATCCGAATACGGATTCCAGGTCGGCAGGTGTTTCAGACGGCTGTTGATGCGGCCCTGCGGAGTATCCGTGCCTCGGATTCCCTGGATCACGCCATTGCTGACGTTCTCACGCGCATCGTAGACCTCCATCACCCGCGTCTTCACCGAGACGGTGGAATTAGCAGACGCAAACTGGTTGAAGTCCAAACGCATTGCAGCAGTTTCGTGGCGAATCCCCCAACCGACTTTCCTTACCGAGTCGACGATTCCCTGGACACTGATTCCGGCCGGAAAGACTACGCGCCCATCGCACATTACGTCCTCGGTAAGCGTGGCGGAAATCGAATCTCCAGGGTGAGAAAAATAGGAGGAGACTGGAGTCATCAACCGCACTTCAAGCATAGTTCCGGCTGGAAGCGTGTCGCACGAGTTTGCAAATGCAGTCCGCGGAGATATGCAAGCGAGGATCATCAGGAACAGAACTGCCACTCGCAGAGCTCGCCAATCGCTTGTGCGTTCGAAAGGCATGTGCAAACGAAAGAAGCGGGGACCCGAACGTAATGCTGCAAGAAAACGACAAGTTCAGCCGGGAGGTTACAGAAGTTGCTGCGGTTTGTTGGATGGCTGATTTCGTGATCGGGAAAGCTGGCGAGCTGCGACCCAGACGTGAAAATCCCAAGCAGCCGCCCGGATTAGCTTGTCCGCCGTAACCTTGATGCGAATCAACACGAAGGCGATTCAAGCGTGTCCACAGAACCGTCGACGCAAGGGACGCGGTCACACGCGTTGTGTGCGCTAGCTCACGCAACCCACACACATTCCGGATTATGCTTACTCGTTTGCGTGGAAGTGTTATGCAAGATGCCGTGAATCGCTTGTGGCCGGAACTGCAATGGATCAACGACCCGGAATTGCGGCAGAAAGTTGCACAAACCTGGGTTCGCGCTTTTGAGCTTAGCCCGCTTACGCCCGACGATCTTGATCAGATCCCTTTCACTCTCCTTGTCCCGAACTGTCCAACTACTTTCATGGAGCACAAGCGCTGTGTGGTGCACATCGCACGCAAGGCGGCCGAGTCCATGAAGGAGTTCATGGGCAATGCACTGCCGATCGATATGGATACGGTGATCGCAGGCGCAATCCTGGCAGATGTGGGAAAGCTGCTCGAATACGAAAAAGGTGAAGGCGGGAAGACGCGTCAAAGCAAGCGCGGCGAGCTCCTGCGTCACCCTTTCACCGGAGTTGCTCTTGCGATGGAGTGCGGTGTTCCGGACGCCGTCTGCCACATCATTGCGGCTCATGCCGGCGAAGGCGATCTGGTGAAACGCTCGACCGAAGCCATCATCGTGCACCATGCGGATTTCATGGCGTATCTGCCCTTCAAGAACCTGGAGAGGAAATAGCCAAACCGGGCCGCGCCGAGGTCATTAGTCGATATGTCGTCTCCGTCAAAAACCATTACCGCACAGATGTCGCAGTGGGCAGCAGCACTGAAATTCGAGGATCTGTCCAAAGATGCTGTTTATCAGGCGAAGCGCTTTCTGCTCGATTCATTAGGTTGCGCTCTCGGCGGCTATCAGCAACACGACGTCGCCATTGCGCTCGAAGTCCTTCATGAGATCGCCGGTCACGGCGATGCGACGATCATCGGCTCGGGCGACAAGATGGATCCCGTTTCTGCCTCTCTCGCGAATGCCCTGATGATCCGCTGCATGGACTACAACGACATCTACTGGAAGCAGGATCCCTCGCACCCTTCCGACATTTTTCCTGCGGCGATTGCCGGTTGTGAGCGCGCCGGCAGCAATGGTCGCGAATTGATTGTCGGTCTGGTGCTCGGTCACGAATTCGAGCAGCGCTTTTGTGAAGCAGCGTTTCCGGGAATCCGCGAGCGCGGTTGGCATCACGCCACCCTAACTGCTTTTGTTTCGCCGATCGTTGCCGGACGCGCACTACATCTGTCCGCCGAGCAGATTCAGCACGCCATTGGCATCAGTGCCTCGCGACATTGCACATTGGGCGCCGTCACGGCAGGCAAGCTGACGATGATGAAGAACACGGTCGATCCCATGGCAACGCAATCAGGTGTGCTCGCCGCGCTTCTGGCCGAAAAAGGTTACACCGGCCCCGAGCACGTGATCGATGGCAAGGAAGGATTGACGCACTGCTTTGGCCCTGAGTGGAAGTTGCCAGTCCTGACCGATGGCCTCGGCGAAGATTGGCGGATCACCCACTGCGGCATGAAGGCGTTTCCGACTGAAGCTCTCACGCACACGCCCATCTCTGCGGTCCTGTCGCTGGTGAAGGACAACGATCTGGCGCCTGCAGATATCGCGAAGGTCCATATCCGCACCACAGCGCGTGGTGCCGACATACTCAGCGATCCCAGTAAGTACGACCCGCGCACCAAAGAAACAGCTGATCACTCGCTGCCGTACGTTGTTGCGGCAGCGATCGCCGATCGCCAGGTTACGCCACTGCAATTCACGCCGGCGAAGATCAACGACGCGACCATTCGTGCGCAGTTGAACAAGATTGTCGTTGTCGCTGATCCGGAAATCGAGAAGGTTTTCCCGGCGCTGCAGCGTGTGGTCGTGAAGATCACGACTACGAGCGGTCGCGAATTCGAGAAGCGGCTCGATTTCCCTAAGGGAGATCCGCGCAATCCGCTTTCAGATGCCGAGATCGAAGAGAAATTCAGTGCGCTGGCCGACCCGGTCATGTCGAGATCAGCACAAGAGGTCGTGAAAGACGCAGTGTGGAACCTTGAGAAGGTGCCATCGATTTCGGCACTGATGGAATCGCTTCGCGCCGACAAGAAGGCAGCCGGCGCCGCTCACTGAACCGAGGTGACAGATGGGGCAAACAGTCGTTGAAAAAATCGCACGGCTACATATGGTGGAAGGCCCGGCGCGATCTCTGCGCGCGGGCGATTTCCTGTCGATCCGTCCGGCCCACATTCTGACTCATGACAACACCTCTGCTGTGATCAAGAAGTTCAAATCGATTGGTTCGGCCAGCGTCCATGATGTGCGCCAGCCAGTTTTCGCGCTTGATCACGACATTCAGAATCAGTCCCCAGAGAATCAGAAAAAGTATCGTGACATCGAAGCCTTCGCGCGCCAGCACGGAATCGATTTCTATCCGGCAGGCACTGGTATTGGGCATCAGGTGATGGTCGAGAAGGGCTACGTCACGCCCGGCTCGTTTGTCGTCGCATCGGATTCACACTCCAATATGTACGGCGCGCTGGGCGCGATTGGTACGCCGGTTGTTCGGACCGACGCGGCGGCCGTGTGGGCGACCGGCGAGTTCTGGTGGCAGATACCGCGCACAGTTCAAGTGGTGCTCGAAGGGCGTTTGACGAATGGAGCGTGCGGCAAGGACGTCATCATTACTCTGTGCGGGCTCTATAACAATGAAGAGGTCCTGAACGCAGCGATTGAATTCGCCGGACCCGGAGTGGCCGCGCTGTCGATGGATGACCGGCTCTCCATTGCCAACATGACCACTGAATGGGGCGCTCTCGTAGGTTGGTTCCCCTGCGATCACGTCACGATCGCGTGGCTGCAGGAGCAACTCTCACTTCGTCTCAGCCGCAACGAATCGCCGCGCTACACAGAAAGCGATCTGCGCAACTGGGAGAGTTCGGCTCCGCGTCCCGATTCCGATGCCAACTATGCTGCGCGCGTCACGCTCGATCTCGGCGAAGTTACCCCGCACGTTTCCGGACCCGACACGGTGCAGGTCATGTCCTCATTGGCGGAGATCCAGCAGCGAAAGGTTCCCATTAACAAGGCGTACCTGGTTTCGTGCGTAAACTCGCGCCTGTCGGATCTCGAGGCCGCCGCCCGTGTGCTCGAAGGACAGAAGATCGCAGATGGCGTGAAGCTTTACTTTGCCGCGGCGTCGAAATCAGTCCAGGAGCAAGCGGAGCTACTTGGAATCTGGCAGTCCATTCTGACTTCTGGCGCCACGCCGCTTCCGCCGAGTTGCGGTCCCTGTATTGGTCTTGGCAAGGGGCTGTTAGAGGCTGGCGAGGTCGGCATTTCCGCCAGTAATCGAAATTTCAAAGGCCGCATGGGATCGGAGAATGCGAAATGCTATCTCGGCTCGCCCGCGGTAGTGGCGGCTTCCGCAGTCGCCGGTTACATCACTTCGCCCGTGAGGGTCGGGGCACCTAAACCGCTGACGCGTCGCTACGAAAGTGGATCGACAACCGCGTCACTCGCAGAGAGAGTGGAAATCATTCGCGGATTTCCCGAGCGCCTGCGAGGCCGTCTCGTGTTCCTTCCCAAGGACAACCTGAATACCGACGGTATTTACGCCGGTGCGTACACCTATCGCGAAGACATGACGTCCGAGATGATGGCCCGGGTCATCTTCGACAACTATGATGCGCAGCTCTCCGCACTCGTGACGCGCGGCGACATTGTCGTGGGTGGCTTCAACTTCGGCACTGGTTCCAGTCGGGAGCAGGCTGTTACCGCGTTGAAAGCCGCAGGCATTCCGCTCGTGATCGCCGGTTCTTTTTCGCAGACTTATCTTCGAAACGCATTCAACAATGGATTTCTCTGCATTGAAGTTCCGGAACTCGTGAATGTTCTTAAGCAGGAGTTCGCGGGGGCCGACGCCAAGTCCCATATACCCGGCGACGAAATCGAAGTGGACTTCACCACCGGAACTCTGACTTATCGAAGCAAACGCTTCAGTTTTCCGGCGCTGGGTAGCGTGCCGCAGTCGCTGATTGTGGCGGGCGGAGTCGAAAATCTGGTGAGAAGCAAACTGCAGCCGGTATAAGAAACCGCGGCTGCGAGTAAGCAGGAGTGCATCTATGGCGAAACATACAGTGATAACCATGCCAGGCGATGGCATCGGCAACCAGGTTCTGCCCGAAGCGATTCGCGTGCTCGACGCCATCGGCTTCGAAGCCAACTACATCCACGCCGACATCGGCTGGGAATGCTGGCGCCGCGAAGGAAATGCACTCCCCGAGCGGACGATCGAGTTGCTGGCGAAACACAAGCTGGGCCTGTTTGGCGCAATTACATCGAAGCCCAAGAAAGCTGCCGAGGCCGAACTCAATCCCGAGCTCAGAGGCAAAGGCTATTCGTACTTCAGTCCGATCGTCACCATGCGGCAGCGGTTCAGCCTCGATATCTGCATGCGCCCCTGCATTGGATTTCTGGGGAATCCGCTGAACTTTATTCGTAAGAGACCAGGCGGCGGATTTGAAGAGCCACAGGTCAACGTGGTCGTATTCCGGCAGAACACCGAGGGCCTTTACGCCGGAATCGAGTGGACGAATCCACCAGCCGCTGTTCGCGCCGCGCTCGAAACACATTCGAAGTTCAAGCCGTTCAAAGATGTGAAGGGTGAAGATCTGGCGATCTCCGTGCGCGTGATAACGCGCGCGGCGGCCACGCGGATCGCGCGGGCAGCGTTCGAGTACGCGAAGAAGTTCGGCTACAAGAACGTCACCATCTGCGAGAAGCCTAATGTGTTGCGCGAAACCAGCGGGCTGATGGAAGACGCGGCCAGGCAGGTTGCGCTGGAGTTCCCGGGAATTCCGCTCTGGTCGACGAATATCGATGCGCAGACGATGTGGCTGACCAAGAATCCCGAAGACTACGGCGTGATTCTTGCCAGCAATCTGTTTGGCGATGTGATCTCCGACGCGTTTGCCGGATTGATCGGCGGCCTGGGCTTTGCCGCTTCCGGCAACATTGGCCCGGAGGTCGCCGTGTTCGAGCCCACTCACGGATCAGCCCCGAAATATGCGGAACTGAATCCGCCGATCGTGAACCCAATCGCGATGATCCTTTCGGCCGCGATGATGCTCGACCACATCGGTGAGACGGAGAAGGCGAATCAGATTCGCTCTGCAATCGCGTATGTCGTGAAAGAAGGCAAGGTTCGTACCTACGACATGATGCGCATCTCCGGTGGAGCAAGGTCGCTAAATCAAGGTGCAGCTTCGACCACCGAAATGAGGGACGCAATTCTGCATGCGTTAGAGAAAGTTGCGGATCACGCGACGGTGGGCGCGTAGAGAAAGTATGGCAAGCGCAACCGAGGTGAGAACGGAAATCTTCGAAGCAGGGCGCGCGGGAAAAGACGTGCGTTCGGACCTGCACGTTTTTTTCGCGCCGCAACATTCAGGTGGACTGCAAATCGACCTGAAGTCGCGGGTAGCCACTTACTACGGCGAATCCATACGATCGCAAGCCGAGCAGGTCCTGCGGGAGCTTGGTGTTGAGAACTGCCATCTCTCAATTGAAGACGAAGGGGCGTTGCCTTTCGTGATCTCGGCACGAATCGAAGCTGCGGTCAGGAAGTCTGGTTCCGCGAACTCGGTCCGAGCGCTCTCCGAGCAAATGCCGATTCCTCCCGCTTCGCCGCGCGACCGCCTGCGACGTTCGCGCCTTTACCTGCCGGGCGCTGAGCCGAAGTATTTCATCAATGCGGCACTGCACGAGCCGGACGCCATCATCCTTGATCTGGAGGATTCGGTTCACACGTCGGAGAAATTTGCTGCGCGAATCCTCGTGCGCAATGCCTTGCGGAGCGTCAGCTTCGCCAATTGCGAGCGTATGGTCCGCATCAATCAACTTCCGCTCGGTCTCGAAGATCTGAAAGAGATTATCCCCGAGCAGCCGGACTTAATCCTGATCCCGAAGGTAGAACGCCCCGAGCAAGTCGCTGAAGTAGCGCAAGCAATTGCTGACATCAGCGACGGCCAGCGTCCGATTTGGCTCATGCCGATTATCGAATCGGCGCTCGGAATTGAGAACGCCTACGTAATTGCGACGGCCAGCAAAACTGTCGTTGCAATTACCATCGGCCTCGAAGACTACACTGCCGATCTCGGCGTGGCGAAGACGGTCGAAGGCAGCGAATCTCTTTACGCTCGCACGCGCCTCGTAAATGCCGCCAAGGCCGCAGGTATCCAGGCGATCGATTCGGTCTTTGGCGACGTCGGCGATATGGACGGTCTCACCCGCTGGGGTCAGCAGTCGCGCGCGCTCGGTTTCGAGGGAATGGGATGCATTCATCCCGCGCAAATTCCCGTCATCCATCAGGCGTTTGCTCCATCCGCGAGCGAAATTGAGAAAGCGCTGAAGATTGTGGCTGCCTATGAAGATGCACAACAGCGCGGCCTCGGCGTGGTGAGTCTAGGATCGAAGATGATCGATCCACCGGTGGTGAATCGCGCACTCAAGCTCGTGAACACTGCACGTTCGATGGGTCTGGTCGCCGAACATATCGCGGAACCAGGGGGCCCGAAGTAATGCAGGCCTCAAAAGACATCGAACTCGCGCGCAACGCCGCAGGCCGCCTCGTGCCTCTGCATGTGAACCGTCGCGAGCAGACGCCCTTTCTCGGCGTTGGCAAGTACGAACCCCAAGGCGCTAAAGCTGGCGCGCCGATCCGCTCGTCTCGCGACTATCCCGCGAATGGCGACAAGCGTGTTCCGGACCTTGAGACTGCCCTGCGTCTCTGCGGACTCCGCGATGGCATGGTGATTTCGTCGCACCATCATCTGCGCGATGGCGACACGATCGCTCTTGCTGCTCTTCAGACCGCCGCTCGCATGGGCGTCAAAGACCTGATGTGGTTCCCGAGCGCATCGTTTCCGTCGCAATCGCCGGTGATCGATCTGATGGAAGCCGGAGTCGTGCACCACATTGAAGGATCGATGAACGGTCCGCTCGGCGACTACTGTTCGCGCGGCAAGATGCGTGGTTATGGCGTGCTGCGTTCGCATGGCGGACGCTGGCAGGCGATTCAGGATGGCGAAGTTCATATCGACATCGCAGTGATCGCGGCTCCCACCGCTGATCCCTTTGGCAATGCTACCGGTTCGATCGGCAAGTCTGCATGCGGATCGCTAGGCTTTGCGCTGGCCGATTCCATCCATGCGGATCACGTAATCGTGGCGACCGACAATCTGGTCCCGTTCCCATGTGTTCCCTGGCAGATTCAGGGCAACAATGTCGACTACGTAGTGGAAGTGCCGTCGATTGGCGATCCCGCGAAGATCGTCTCCGGCACAACCCAAATCACGCGCAGTCCCGACCGCCTTAAGATTGCCGAATATGTTGCGCGCTTCGTGCGCGAGGCCGGCATCATGCGCAATGGCTTCTCGTTCCAGGCTGGCGCAGGTGGCATTGCGCTCGCCTTTGTCGATTATCTTCGCCGCATGATGAAGGATGCTGGAGTCAAGGCCAGTTTTGTGCGCGGTGGTTCCACTAAGTACCTGGTTGAGATGCTGCAAGAAGGGCTCACTGGATACATCCTCGACGGGCAAACTTTTGATCTCGATGCAGTACGTTCCATGGCCGCCGATCCGCGCCACGTCGCAACCTCGCCCTTCACGTCCTACAACTATCACGGCAAAGGGAACTTCGCCTCCATGGTCGACGTGGCTGTTCTCGGCGCCACGGAGGTCGACGTGAACTTCAACGGCAATGTCGTGACCCACTCCGATGGGCGCCTGCTGCACGGTATCGGTGGATGGCAGAACTGCCTGGCGGCGGGCTGCACGATTCTTGCCGTTCCATCGTTTCGCGATCGAATACCCGTGATCGTCGACGAAGTGACCACGCTCACCGGACCGGGCGAGTTGATTGACGTCATAGTGACTGAGCGGGGCATTGCGATCAATCCGCGACGTCAAGATCTTCTGGATGCAGTGAAAGGATCGAAGCTGCCGATCCGTCCGATTCAGGATATCCAGCGTGAGGTCTTCCAGATTTGCGGCGGGGCACCGCAGAAGCCGAAGCTGACGAACAATCCCGCAGCGGTTGTGAAGTGGGTAGACGGCACGGTGATCGATACCGTCTGGCAGATCGCGGACGTTTAGGTCCGATGAATTCAGTGACGACGAGCTTTACTCCAGCACCTTCCGTATTCGCTCCATCGCCCAATCGATTTCGCCACGCGTGATCACCAACGGCGGCGCAAGACGTATCACCTTCTCATGCGTCTCTTTGCATAGAACGCCGAGGTCTTTCAATCGCTCGCAATACGGACGCGCGGCGGTAGTCAGTTCAATTCCAATCCACAAACCTTTGCCGCGGACTTCGTTGATCAGCGGGCTTCGCAGCTTTCGCAGCTCTTGCAGGAAGTAAGTCCCCAGTTCCGCTGAATTCTCAACCATCTTCTCTTCGACCAGCACACGAAGCGCGGTGCGTGCGACAGCGCAACCTAACGGGTTTCCACCGAAGGTGCTGCCGTGATCGCCCGGCCGGAACACCCCGAGCACGTGGCGCGACGACAGGACCGCCGAAACGGGATAGAAGCCGCCCGACAGCGCTTTGCCGATAATCACCACGTCCGGCACGATGTTCTCGTGCATGTAGGCAAACAGCTTCCCAGTGCGCCCCAGACCGGACTGAATTTCGTCCGCCATCATCAGCACGCGGTTCTCAGAGCAAATCTCGCGAATCTGGCGCAGGTATCCGGTGGGAGGAATGATGATGCCTGCTTCACCCTGGATTGGCTCGAAGAGGAACGCGCATGTATTAGGCGTGATCGCCTTGCGTAGTGCCTCGGCGTCGCCGAAAGGAATGATCTTGAATCCCGGTGTGAACGGCCCAAAGCCGCTGCGATATTGCTCGTCGCTCGAGAAGCTGACAATGGTCACTGTGCGCCCATGGAAGTTGTTCGCGCAAACAATGATCTCTGCCTTGCCGTCGGGGATTCCGTTCACTTCGTATCCCCACTTACGCGCGGCTTTTATCGCCGTCTCTACGGCTTCTGCGCCGGAGTTCATCGGCAGAGCCATCTCCATCCCGGTCAGATCGTGAAGCTGCTGATAGAGCAGCGGCAACTGATCGTTGCGGAACGCGCGCGAAGTTAAGGTGACCCGCTCTGCTTGCTCGTGGAGAGTCTTCAATATCTCCGGATGACAGTGTCCCTGGTTCACCGCAGAATACGACGCCAGGCAATCAAGATAGCGTGTGCCTTCCACGTCCCACACCCACACACCCTTGGCGCGGTCGATCACCACGTCCAGGGGATGATAGTTGTGAGCACCATACCGCTCTTCGAGTTCAATGTAATTTTGCGTCAGCTTGGATTCTTCAATCATGGTCGGCACAGCGGTTCCTCCCAGCTTACTTCAAATCGTTCTCCAGCAGCATGGTCAAAAGGGCCATGCGCACATATAAACCGTTCTCTGCCTGGCGGAAGTAGAGGGCCCGCGGGTCCTGATCAACCGTTTTATCCAGTTCTACCGTGCGCGGCAGCGGGTGCAGGATCATTGCATTCGGCTTCATACGCTGCAGTACGGAGGAGTCGATGGTGTACTGTTTTCGCGCCGTATCGGCCGCGCGATCCGGCCGGATCCGCGTCTGGTAAATTACGTCTGCCTCACCGATTGCCTGGTTGATGTTCGAGGTCAGCTCGTACCGGATGCCGTGGCGATCGAGATAGTCGAGGATGTCCGGTTGCATCTGCAGTTCCGGCGGGCTGACGAAGAAGATCTTGATGCGCTCGAACTTCGCCAGCAGGTACGCCAGCGAACGCACAGTGCGTCCGCGATCCAGTTCACCGATGAAGGCCATGCTCAGTCCGTCGAGCGGGCGTTCGCGATAAATCGTATAGAGGTCGAGCAGCGCCTGCGTGGGATGTTGTCCCCCGGCGCCTTCGCCAGCGTTGATCACCGGCACCGGAGAGACCGCAGCCGCGCGCTGCGCTCCACCATACTCATGATGGCGAATTACGATCACGTCGGAATAGCTGCCGATGATACGAATCGAGTCCTCAACCTGCTCGGCTTCAATTTCCGATGAAAACGCCTTGGCCTGCTCCGTAGAAAGCACTCGACCACCCAGGCGGTGCATGGCAGCTTCGAAACAGAAACGTGTGCGCGTCGAGGGCTCATAAAAGAGAGTCGCCATAATGCGGTTGTGGTAGTCGAGTGTGCCACCACGAGCCACCACGCGCTCCATACCGCGCGAACGCGCAAACAACTCCATCAGCAACGGCACGGTGAACTGCTGCGACTCGATTACGTGGCGCAGGGGCGCAGAGCCAGCTGTCGTATTCATCAAATCTTTAATTCCGTTTTGGACAGGTGTGTTCATCGCGTAACCGGCATCTCCAATTCGTGATGGGTGTCGTGCAATCTGCCATCAGGCAGGATGTGTGTTCCTTCCGCTCCGGCGACCGCAGCGCACAGGTGCGGGTAGGAGGTAATAATCGCCTCTCTGCCACCGGCTCTGATAAAACGCAATGCCGATTCGACCTTCGGTCCCATATTGCCGGGAGGGAACTGGCCAGCGTGCAGGTAAGTCTGCAACTCTTCGACTGCGACTGTTCTAAGAGGCCGTTGTGTCGGCTTCTTGTAATCGAGATAGACGAAGTCCTCGTCGGTGGATATCACGAACAGGTCTACGCCCAACTCGGAAGCCAGCAGCGCCGATGCGCGATCTTTGTCGATCACCGCCTCAACGCCGTGAAGTTTTCCGTCTGCGCTCGCCACCACAGGAATCCCTCCACCCCCAGCGGCGATTACCAGCACACCATTCGCCACCATCTCACGAATCACTTCGAGCTCCACAATCTCCAGCGGCTCCGGTGAAGGCACCACACGGCGATATCCTCGAGCGGCATCTTCCACGATCGACCATCCCTCTGTTTCACGCCGGCGTTCTGCCTCCGCACGCGAATAGAAAGGCCCAATCGGCTTGGTGGGATGGCTCATGGCAGGATCGTTGGCCGACACAATGGTCTGGGTCATGATGCTGACGACGGGTATGGACATGCTCCTCGCCATCAATTCGTCTTTCAAGGCTTGGGAGAGCAGGTATCCGATTTCGCCTTGGCTCGCGGCGCCGCAAACATCCAGTGGCTGGCGAGGAACCTGGTCTGACGCGCGCTCCGACCGCAGTAACTGCGCGCCAACCTGCGGTCCATTGCCATGCGTGAGTACTAGTTTGTAGCCTGCGCGGATGAGGCCGACAATGGCTTTCGCGGTCCGGCGGGCATTGGCTAGTTGCTCGGCAACTGTTCCTTTCTCACCCGCCCGAATGAGCGAATTGCCACCAATCGCGACTAATGCTGTTCTAGGCATCAGCTTTTGCCGCTGTGGTTATGCGTGCGCGGCCTCCGCAGTTTGCACTCCATGCACATGCTCGTCTTTCCCGGCTGACATTAGCTCCAACATGATCGCCTTCTCGACGTGCAATCGATTCTCCGCCTGCAGGAACACGACCGAGCGCCGGCAGTCGATCACATCGTCGGTGACCTCGTCTCCGCGATGCGCAGGCAGGCAGTGCATGAAGATCGCATCCGGCTTGGCCAGGCCGAACAGATGCGAGTTCACCTGGTATGGACGAAACACCTCACTGCGCTTGGTCTTTTGATCCTCCTGCCCCATGCTCGCCCACACATCGGTGTAAACCACGTCGGCATGCGAGACCGCCGCGACCACATCGTTCGTCACCGTGCAGGTTGCGCCTGTGTCGAGGCCGCGATAGTGCGCCCACCGTAAAGCATCGGTCTTGGGCTCGTACCCCACGGGAGAGGCCACCCACACGCGCGCGCCCACTTGCGCTCCCGTAAACATCAGCGAGTGCGCAACGTTGTTGCCGTCGCCGACGTAAGCCACTTTGAGTCCGGCCAGATGGCCCTTCACTTCCAGCATGGTGAGGTAGTCGGCCATCGCCTGGCCCGGATGGCTGTAATCGGTGAGCCCGTTGATCACCGGTACACTCGCGTGTTTTGCCATTTGTTCCACGATGTCGTGGGCGAAGGTGCGAATCATGATACCGTCGACCATTCGCTCCAGGTTTTTGGCGACGTCATGAATGCTTTCGCGCTTGCCCAGGTTGATATCCGCAGGAGAGAGATACAGCGCAAAGCCGCCAAGCTGCTGTATGCCAACTTCGAACGTAACCCGCGTGCGCAACGAAGGCTTTTCGAAGATCATAGCCAGCGCCTTGCCCTTCAGAGCTTCGCTGTAGGCGGCATGGTTGGCTTTTATTCGGCACGCCGCTTCCAGAAGATGAAGGATCTGCTGCGGTGAAAAGTCTCTGATCGAGATGAAGTCTTTCACGCTCATTGCAACCTCCACGAAGCGCAATCAACGGAATGAACCCTGAGCCCTTTTCCCTAAACAGTGGTCAGCCGGTGGTGCTCCATTCTGTGTACGAACTGTGTGAGAACTTCCTTGAGCGTCGGACGCGTGATCGCATCGATCTCATATCCGACACGAACGTGTCGCTTCTTCAGGTTGAGCAAGCGACCAAGGTCGACGGGAGTGGCAACCACCACGATGTCGCAGGGCGTCTGGTCGATGGTTTGTTCCAGTTCGTGACGTTGAGCGTCGCTGTAGCCCATCGCCGGAAGCACGCAATTGAGTTGCGGATATTTCTCATACGTCTTGCGGATCGATCCAACCGCAAATGGTCGAGGATCGACGCGCTCAGACGCTCCGAAGGTCTGCGCCGCCACGACGCCGGCTCCGTACGACATTCCGCCATGGGTAAGCGTCGGCCCGTCCTCTACGACCAGCACTTTCTTCCCGCGAATCAGGTCTGGATCGTCGACCGATACGCGGCACGCGGCCTCAATGACGGTGGCTTTGGGATTGCATTCCTTCACGTTGTGAAGGACTGTGTCGACGTCTTTCGGTGCTGCCGTGTCGACTTTATTGATGATCACAACTTTTGCGCGACGCAGGTTCACTTCGCCAGGGAAGTAGCTGATCTCGTGCCCGGGCCGATGCGGATCGACGACCACGATCTCTAGGTCTGGCCGGTAGAAAGGCGTGTCGTTGTTGCCGCCGTCCCAGAGCAGGATGTCGCCCTCTTTTTCAGCCTGGCGCAGGATCGCGCCGTAGTCCACGCCGGCAAAGACAGTCGTGCCCTCAACGATGTGCGGCTCGTATTCTTCGCACTCTTCAATCGTGCACTTGTGCTTTTTCAAATCGGCGAGACTTGCGAAGCGCTGCACGGCCTGTTCTGCCAGGTTCCCATACGGCATGGGATGGCGCACCACCACCGGCTTCCATCCCATCTGGCGCAATTCGTCCGCAATGTACCGCGAAACCGGACTTTTCCCACATCCAGTACGCACCGCGCAGACCGAGATCACGGGAATGGCCGACTTGAGCTCTGTATGGCGGGAGCCCGGTAACATCCAGTCGGCTCCAGCTGCGAGTGCGCGCGAAGCCACGTGCATCAGGTTGGCATGAGAAATGTCGCTATACGAGAAAACAACCAGGTCGACGTTTTCGCGCTGTATCACTGCTTCCAGCAGTTCTTCTTCAATGATGGGGATCCCATCGGGATACAGTTCTCCGGCGAGTTCGGGTGGGTAGACGCGTCCTGCTATATCGGGGATTTGTGTAGCTGTGAAGGCGACTACATAGTAATCGGGATTATTCCGGAAGAGGGTATTGAAATCGTGGAAGTCCCTGCCCGCCGCGCCAAGAATAATGACCTTCTTCATAGGTCCTCCTTGGAATGGGCTCATGTTGCTTCCCGGTCGAGAAGTTAGCAGTGAGGGCAATCACGTCGCGGGGTGAGGCCTGGGCGAATGCATGTGACGAGCCGCTACATGGATCGGAAGATATCCTTGAAATCGTAGAAGCCGGTTTTGCCATGGATCCACTCTGCTGCGCGCACCGCGCCATCGGCGAATCCGCGACGCGATTTCACCGAGTGGGAGAGCAAAATCATGTCGTTCGGGGAACTCAGTTGCAGGATGTGGTCGCCCATCACTTCGCCTTCGCGAATGGAATCGATGCGCAGATCTTTACCACCGCCCTGGCAGTAGCTGTTGTTCAGTGCGATTGCGGAACCGGAAGGCTTATCTTTTTTGTGGATGTGATGGCGCTCGACAATCTGGCCTTCGTAGCCGAATCCAGCAGCTGCTCCCAAGGCGCGCGCCGCCTCGAAAAAGAGATTCACGCCCACTGAGAAGTTTGCTCCGAACACGAATCCGGTGCCGGCCTTCTCGACTATCGCGCGCACCTGCGGGATCTGATCGTACCAACCGGTCGTCCCGACAACCATGTTCTTACCAGCGCGAATGCAGGCGTCAATATTCCCCAGCACTGCGTGTGGTCCGGTGAAATCAATCGCGACATCGATATCGTTCAGTCGGTCCGGCGCAAGGCCAACTCCGCTGGCATTATCTTCTTCCACCACGACGCGAACCTCATGTCCGCGTTCGCGCGCGATATCGCCGACGAGCGAACCAGTTTTTCCATATCCGATCAGCAGCAGTTTCATGCGTATGCGAAGACCTCCGGATCGGGATCGGCAAAGAATACATCATGCAATTGGCGTACGACTTGCGGAACGTCGTCTTCTTCCACCACGAACGTGATATTGATCTCCGAAGCGCCCTGCGAAATCATGCGGACGTTGGTCTCGGCAATCGCGCCGAAGACCTTGGCGGCGACGCCCGGTGTCTCGCGGATGTTCTCGCCCACCATGCAGACGATCGCTTTGCGCCCCTCATACTTCACATCCCCAAGTTTCTCGAGATCGGCGGCCAGAGCTGGGATCGCTTCGTTCGAATCCACAGTAAGCGACACGCTCACTTCTGAAGTGGAAACTACATCCACCGCGCAGTGATGATGATCGAAGACTTCGAACACCGCGCGCAGGAATCCGTGAGCGCCCAGCATTCGAGTGGCAACAATATCGATGATGGTGATGCGCTTTTTTGCCGCAATGGCCTTGAACGGATTCCGGCAATGCGTCGCGCGCGCGAGAATTCGCGTTCCTTCATTGCCCGGATTGCGCGAATTCAGCACCAGCACTGGGATATTCTTCTGCACTGCGGGCAACAACGTCGAAGGATGCAGGACTTTCGCTCCGAAGTACGCCAACTCCGCCGCTTCTTCGAAAGCAATTGTCTTGATGCGCAGCGCGTTCGGACAGATATTCGGATCAGTCGTCTTCATCCCATCGACGTCCGTCCAAATTTCAATGCGCGTCGCATCAAGCCCGGCGCCGACGATCGCAGCCGAAAAGTCTGATCCGCCGCGGCCAATCGTGGTCACAATTCCTTCACGTGTCGCGCCGATGAATCCGCCCATCACCGGAACCACGCCCTTGCTCAGCAGCGGACGAACTTTCATCGCCAGCCTGTCATTCGTGGCGTCGAATTGTGGGATCGCTCGCGTGAACTGGTTATCTGTAACGATGCACTCGCGCGAATCCACGTGAGCGGCATTCACGCCAAGCGTGGCGAACGCAGCAGCAACAATCTTGCTGTTGACGCGCTCTCCAAAGGAAAGAATGTTGTCGGTGGTGCGCGGCGTGATTTCGCCCACGGCGCAGATTCCGCGTACCAGGTCGTCCAAGGCGTTGAAGTCGCTCTCCAGTGCGGAGAGAAATTCTTTAACCTTCGCTGCCCCCAACAATTCCGTCGCGGTTTCAATGTGTCGCGCGCGCAGCTTGCGTGAGAAGTCGAGAGCGGTTTCGGCGTCGCCTCGACCCGCATAATTCGCCATCGCCACCAATTGATCGGTGACTTTGGCCATGGCGCTTACGACTACAACTGGGTTTTCCGCAACACGGCTGGCGACAATTTTTGCAGCACGACTGATGGCGGTCGCATTCTCTACTGACGTACCGCCGAATTTCATCACAATCATTTCGATAGCCAACAATCAGCCGAAAGGCGTTCGCGCGACACTATGACGCGATCGGCTTCTGGAACAATAGACAATATTTATGACCGGGCCAATCCTCGATCGTGCGGACCCGCTCGAATCCTACCTGCTCCAACTCTTCAGCGAGAATAGCGCTCGGGATACCATGCCCACCGCGGTCCGTAGGAATCCCCTTCGGCGTGCTCGGCGCTAAATACCAGCGCGGCATAAAGTCAATTACGGCGAGCGTGCCGCCCGGGCGCAACGCGCGGAAGATGCTGGCGTTCATCGACCCCGGATCGGTGAAGTGATGGTAGACCGCCCGCATGTAAATCGCGTCGCAACTGGTAGCGGGGATGCAACAATCCGCCGGATGGCTGGGCTCCACGGTGACATTCATCCAGCTCTGCATCACCTTCTTCTTGATCAGTTGTCGAAGGCGCTTGTCGTCGATCTCAGTGGCGAACAGGTGTCCGGGAGCGCGTAGCCGCTCTGCCATGTTCTGTGTCATCGTTCCGGTGCCCGCGCCAACTTCGCCAAGCCGGGCGCCCGGACGCAATCCCAGCAGCGACCACAACTGGTCCGCCTCCGCCTGTACCGTTTTCTTCTGATATTGAACGAAGGCGTAAGCACCCACCGCTACGCCAGCGGCAATCGAGAGAAGCCATCCCGCCCTGGACATTGGCCTATGGCTCCCGTTAGCTCAAGTAGCCTTGTGCTTTGAGCAGTTCGGCGTTGAGAAGAGCCGCGCCCGCCGCACCGCGTATGGTGTTGTGCGAAAGCACGGTGAACTTCCAGTCGAGCAATCCGCACGGGCGCAAGCGGCCTACGCTCGTCGCCATACCACGTCCACGATCCAGATCAAATCGCGGTTGTGGACGATCGGGAGCGCTGTCGTAGTAGATTGGCTGCACCGGAGCAGTCGGCAGGCCTAGTTCTTGCGGAACTTCGCGGAACTTGACCCACGCATCGATGATGGCATCGGCTTTAGCAGGTGTTTTCAGCTTGATGGACACGGACTCCGTATGACCATCTTCCACGGCGACGCGGTTGCATTGCGCGCTGATGCCGAAATCGGCTGGCATCACCGAAGCCCCGGTTACCTTGCCCAGCAGCTTGCGCGTCTCCTCTTCCATCTTTTCTTCTTCTTTGCCGATGTAGGGAATCACGTTGCCGAGAATATCGAGCGAAGCCACGCCGGGATATCCCGCGCCACTCACCGCCTGCATCGTCACAACGAACACCTTGTCCAGCCCGAATTCCCGGTGCAGCGGAGCGAGCGCAATCACGAGCCCGATTGCCGAGCAGTTGGGATTGGTGACCGCGAAGCCCTTCGACTCGCGCCACCACTTCTGGCATTCAATCAGCCGGATGTGATCGGGATTCACTTCCGGAATCACCAGCGGAACATCGGGATACATGCGCAGCGCGCTCGAGTTCGAGACGAGCGCGTGCCCAGCGGCCGCGAAGCGTGGCTCCAGTTCCTTCGCGATGCCTGCGTCGAGCGCAGCAAAAATCACTTTCGGCGCGCCATCAGGCTCGGCTGCCGAGACCTTCATCTTGGCGATAGAAGAGGGAATTGGGGTTTTCAATCGCCACTTGGCAGCTTCCGCGTACGGCAATCCAGCCGAGCGCTCCGAGGCCGCGAGCCATGCCACTTCAAACCATGGATGGTCTTCCAACAACTGTATGAAACGCTGTCCAACGACGCCCGTGGCGCCGAGTATGCCTACTGGTATCTTGGTTGCCATGTGAGTATTCAGTTCTCAATTTTACACTACGAACTTTTTTGAGCTTCGTGCGGAAGATCACATTGAGCACGAGTTTTTTCGATTCACTGCAGCGAAAAGCAGGGTCTGTAAGAGACGATCTATTCGGCGATTGGCACAGGCGTTTCGACCGCTGCAACGTGGTGCTCGTGCTCACGTTGCGGTCCTCGGAAGCGCACCAGGTATTCATCCAGCATGACGGCAACCAGCGCCGCGGTCGGGACTGCAACCAGCGCACCGATCACTCCAGCCATCGCTGCTCCCAAACTGAGTGCGATGATCACGGCGAGCGGCGGCAGATTCACGCTGTAGTTCATGATGCGCGGGTTGAGCCACGCTTGCTCGATCTGCTGGTAGATCGCATAGAAAATCACCACGCCGATCACTTTCGTCCAGCCGTCAAACGCCGCTACGGTGACCGCAAGCAGAAAAGACGCTAGCGGACCGATGAAGGGCACGATGTTCATGGCACCGGCAAGCACGCCGAGCGCGAACGAGTAACGTAGGTGAAGCAGCCAGAAGGTCACGCTCGCGCAAATTCCGAGGATCAGCATCAGCAGTCCCTGCCCCACCAGCCAGTGCCGCATGCGAACTTGTCCGCGGAGCAACGTCACGCGCAAGCGCCGACGATGATGATCGGGGAAGAACGAAAGAAACCAGTAGAACGTCCGGTGTCCATCGAGGATGAAATAGGCGGTGATGATCAGCCAACTGAACAGACCAACCAGCGCGCCGGCAACTCCGGCAAAGAATCCGAAGGCTCCGCCGAAGGAGTTTTCCATTTCATGTTCAAGCGTATCCACATCCAGGTTTGGAACGAAGGGATAGCCGCGGAGCCGCGTGTGCAGTTCCGCTAATCGGTGTGGAAGATCGCCGACGAAAGCTTGAAAGTCGCGCAACATTGGCGGCAAAGCAAAAACTGCGAATGACACGATCGCCAGCAGTGCAATGCTGATGATGACAAAGATCGCGAACCCGCGCCCCGGCCACCAGTGGCCAATATGAATGCGCCGAATCTGATCAATCGCCGGACTCAGCACTACCGCGAAGAGGATGCTGACGTAGATCAGCAGCAGGACGTCGCGAACCATCCAGGCAATCGCCAGCAACCCCAGGATTGCCAGGGTGAAGAGAATCTCCGAGCGGTGGCCCGATCGGGACGATCCTTCGGGTTGGCCATTGCTGGACATGATTCAGCGATGAATCATTCTAACCGCGTGCGAGGCCTTTAAAGGGAGCAAAAGTGCAGGAAAAAACGTGTCCTACCGGACGATGCTACTCGCGGATTACTTCCGTCTGATCGGAGTCCACAAGCACCCGCTGCAGCTTGTATTGGTCATCCATCCATAGTGACCAGTCGTCGCTTTCCGTATGCATAAGAAAACGGCTCAGTTCCACTTCCTTCCCGTGCAGCATCAACTTTTCGCGCCCCTTGAATTCCAGGCTCACGCTCATCGAGTTGCGCTGGCGGGGAACAATCGCGCCAAAATTCGTCTTTGGCATGGGACAGCCCTTCTCTGAGGGCTTGGCACAATTAGTGGCCAGGTATCTCCACAGCAGAAGTTCGCGGTGGCTGAAGAAATAGTCATCGAGCACCGCCGTGGACGGAGGAAGTATGTAAGGCTGCTCCACCGCCTTTTGCAAGGTTGTCGCGGTAATGTGCTGTACCAGGAAGTCGTTCTGCGGTTCGATTGTGCTCTGGCCCTGGCTGCCACCTGATTCACTCCACGTGTACTTACGCAGGTTCCCGGAAGGCAGCAGCTCCAGTTCATAAGTCTGGGAGTCTTTCGATCCGTCCTCGGTCTTGAGCGTTCCTTTTGCCAGGCTGAAGTCAGTTTCCTGTGAGATCTGGAATGTCTCGGTCGCGACCTTCTTGCCGCCGATCATGATGTCGAATACGCCCGAATCGATGACGTTGGCCGCAGTCTTCTTGTTCGACGCCCATGAGGGCAAACATGCCGCGAGGAGAAGTATGGTCGTGAGTTTTGCCAGGTTACGAATGCCGCTTTGTCTGCTCATCAGGAACTGCCAACCCCAAAAGTGACGCTACTTCCGAAGCAACTTCGGAGACGCTTTGCCCGCTTGTATCGACACAAAGGCCTGCCTCCATGTAAGCGCTTCGACGCTCTTCATACAATTGTCGAAATTGGTTCTCATCCTGGAACAAAGGTCGCTGTCCTGCCTCTGTCCGGCAGCGTTTCATCAGTTCCTCTACCGGGGCGTACAGGAATACCACCGGCAGCTTCGTATTGCGGATCAGTGCGACATTTCGCGACTGAGCGAAGGCCCCGCCGCCGAGCGCAATCACCGTGGGCTGTAAGCCTAATTCGCCGATTAGCGTTTGCAGCGCAGCAGTCTCTTTCGCGCGGAACTCTGCCTCACCTTCGGCGCGAAAGATCTCCGGCACACTGCGTCCGTCGGCCGCCACGATGCGGTCATCCAGGTCAACGAACCGCCAGCCCAAATCGTGCGCTAATCGCTGACCGACGGAGGTCTTGCCCGCGCCCATGAAGCCTACGAGAAAGCAGGCTCGGGGCTTTTCTTGGAATGAGTTCAGCAATTCAGTGTTTCCGAGTCTAGCAGCTTCAGTTCTGTATTGCGCCCGAGACCTGGCTCAGCCATGCCGGACGATTCGTATTCATGAAGATGAGCCGAACTAGATCGACAATGGTGATCACGGCGCAAATCGCTCCTACGATTGCTACCGAGACGGAAAGCCACGTGTTCACCGCCGCGTTCACTTCAACCGCCTTTGCCGGAGGAATGTTTGCGCCGGACAGGACGATCAATGCGCCCGCTCGCGCCATCAGCCCGAACACGAGCGTCGAGACCAGATCCTGCACCACCCGCAGTGCTAGCCGCGCCCGCGTCCAGAAAGGACGAAACATGTTGACCGTCGACATGCCGACGCCGAACAGTGACATTGCCGTGACGACCCACGCAAATTCACGTCCAGCTGGAGTAAACGCGATGTGGATATTCGTCTGATTCAACAGAATCCCGGTGGAGGCCAGTTCCACCAGCCACATGACGGCAATGATCCCGAAGACCACTTCAAACACTGAGGAAGCACGTGGAATCCGGCGCGTGTCCTTCACTTTGGGAAGCTTCAGCGGATCCCATTTCTCCAGCCAGCCTGACTTTGCTTGCGTTCTCTCGAGCACCGCGAAGACCAGCGTCACGATTCCGAATGTCACGAAAGCGCCGAACCATAGCTCCGACCATGTGCGCACAATCAGCGCGCCCACGCCTTCCGTGTGGTACTTGGGATCGAAGATGAAGAACCCGATCAGCACCAGGATTCGCGGAACCAGGAAACAGAGCGCCGCGATCTTTAACACCAGCAAGTAAATGGGGAAGTACACGGGTCCGATCAGCGAATGTTGTGGCAAGTATCCGTTCGCCACTAAGAGTGGACGTCCACGCTTGCGCAGCAGAGCAGCAACCTCATTGTCATCGAGCTTGCGGCCGAGCTCCCCTTCGCGATCTTCAATCTGCGACCGCAGGTCTTCGGAGATTTCCGCGATGATGTCGTCCTGCTGCTGTCTCGGCAGCCAGAATTTAACTGCGTGCAGGTACCGGTCCAGTAGTTCCATGATGCTGCTCCTTCAAAATTTTGTTCAGTGAGGCGTCGATGTTTTCCCATTCGACGAGCAATCTCAGCAGAATCAGTTCGCCATCGGCCGACAGCCGGTAGAAGCGCTTGTTGCGCTTGTCTTCCTCGCGCCATTGACTCGTGAGCAATCCCTGGCTTTCTAGCCGGCGCAGCAGCGGATACAGCGTGCCTTCGTCGATCTCCATGCCCTTGTCGGCGAGATCCTTGCGCAAGGTGTAGCCGTATTTCTCGCCGTGCAGCTCTGCCAGTACGGCGAGAATCAACGATCCGCGCCGCAACTCTCCCTTGAGATTCTCGAACAGGTCGTTATTTGGATTGGGTGACATATAGTATGTGAAACATGGTGTACGTAATACACTATGCGAGAAACAGTATATTCACGTCAAGCCCTTTTTCGATGTCAAGCCCCTGCTTAGCGCATTTTCAACCGTAAGCTATTGAATTGAAGGGAGAAATAATTCTTGTGAAAGTGTCTAGTAGGTTCACTCGAAATTGCTACTATCGAAATAGAACATCATTTCAAGGACGCTGGTGACAGGTGTGAACACGCGGTTGGGTTTGCTTCTCGAGTGGCGGTCCCGCCAAATCCTTTGTTTTCAGGATTTTGATATTTTTGCCCTTTGCTTTGAGGATTTTGCAAAAACGGGACCCGTAACTTACTGAAAAGAAAGATTAGGGTACCCCCAGGGGGGGAGGGGTCAGGCTCTATTTGCAGAGCGCATCCAACTGCAATCTCGGCGCGGGCGGCGGCGGCGCTGCTACGTGTCGCTCGCCAGCGACTCCTTCCAGCATGTCCGGTCCGGGCGGCAGATTCAGATCCGTGTCCTGCCGGTAAAAGTCGTCGCTTTCGGCCTGTTGCAGCGTGACGAACTCGAAACCTCGCGAGCGATACAGTTCCAGCAGACGCGGCAGCATGCGCGCATCGAACGCGCCCACATGCATCAGCAGCACATATGGAATATCGCGATTGAAAAGTCTCTGCGACAGCTCGCGGTAATAAACGATACTTTCATCCGCCGCTGAGAGATAACTGCTCTCCAGTAGTTCGATCGATTTACTGTCGCCCTTCGCCACGCAGCGCGCATACGGATCGTTCCACTGATAATCGCCAAAGCTCATCGTCACGCCGGCAACTTTGTATCCGCGCTGCAGGAGGAACGCGCGCACGCCGGCTTTCTTCTCCTGAGTATCGCCTTCCGCCAGATAAGGGAAGCGAAACCAGTGCCAGTCTGCGCCTGGCATTAGCTCGTTCAGCAACGGTTCGTTCTTGGTCGTATTCGCCTCGAAGTCCGCGAGCGAGTTCTGATTCAAGTTGATATGCGACCACGTGTGATTGCCCAGCGGATTGCCGGCGTCGCGCCACGCTTTCAGTGCGGCAACATCGCCAGGATGCTGCTCGACTGCAACGCCGTTTATGAAGCCATAGATTGGCGGCATGTGCGCGTCGCGCATCGCGGCAAGAATCTTGGCAATGACCTCTACGCGCGTTTCGCCGGGTGGCAACGACGCATGCGCGGGAAGATCGTCGAAGGTGAACGCGATCTGCGGTTGCGTTGTCGCAGCCGAGGGACTGAACAGTGACAGCGGAATCGCCTCGGCCATCGCTGCATATCCAGCTGCGGAAGGATGAAGGTGGTCTCCCGAATCGACCGCCGGTAGCAGGCGATCCGGGTGGTGAGGATCGCGCGTGACCATGTCGAAGTCGACGACCGAGTCGAAATGCCCGGGTGTGCGAATCCACTGGTTGATCGCCTGGCGATCGGCTTCGATTTCGGGTCCAGGATGATAGAACTCGGAGCCGACGAACGGCAGAATCGTCGCGCCAATCGTTTTGATCCCATGCGCATGCGCGCGCGCATTCATCTGTTCGTAAGCGCCAATAATCCGGCGCACCAATTCGTCGTGCTCGGCGCGGGAGTGACTGCCTTCACGTGCAAACATTCCCAGGTCGTTCACGCCCTCAAGCACGATCAAGTAGCGAACGCCTGCGGGCGCGAGCACATCGTGATCGAAGCGCGCCAGCGCGTTTGGACCAAGGCTGTCGAGCAGCAGCCGATTTCCGCCAATTCCGGCGTTGACCACAGCAAGGTTTCCAGCATTCGCTTGCAGTCGTTTCGCCAGAATGTCGGGCCAGCGATCGTTGACGTTAGTTGTCGCGCCATGACCATCAGTGATCGAATCGCCGAGCGCCACGATCGCAGCGGCTTGCGGCGCAGCTGCGACTTCGACTCCAGCGATGAAGTACCAATGTTCGAACGCCTTTGCGCTCGGAAGATCAGCGTCCGCGACTTGATTGCCATGAATTAAGTAAGAGGTCGCGCGCGAGCCTGGATGTCCTGTCTGCTGCTGTGGAAGCTGCTCGAGATAAATGCTGATCGCCAGATCCGAAAGCGCTGCTGCAGGAAAATCCACGGGATCGGAAAGATAGTCAGCGCCCGCGGGAACAATCACGTCGGGCTTGCCGGAAAACGTCAGAGCTTTTTCGGATCCTTCGACGATCTTCGCCGACGCAGCCGAAACTGGCCGCGCGATGTGGATCGCGCTGAAATACAGCGGCTCGCTTCCGAAGCGATTCGAAATGCGCACGCGCAACTGCGTTCCGCCGAGCGATAGATGCACGATCTGGCGCAGCGTTGCGTCGCGAAGATCATCGGCCGCGAGCGAGTTTTGCGGCTCGACAAGCTGTTGGGACGCGGTCCACGAAGCGACCCAATGCGTTTGTGCTTGAGCGGGAAAATTAAAGAAGAAAATAAGGAGGGCAATTAGAGATGTATAAAGTCCGGCGCGTCGCATCGCGCAAGCAATCTACCACATCACTCGGGTGGCCCATCCTACGCTTCTTTTGCGTAGGGTGGGGTCGAGGCGCGTCACAATCATTGACTTCGTTTCTTCCCGTGCCGTACATTCTCGGCGCATTCATTTCACGGAGAATCTGATGCGCTTACTTCGCTCTCTCTTGTTTCCGGTCTTCTTGCTCGCACTCGCAGGCATCGCCGCTGCCCAGCTCACGCCCGAGGAGCGGGCCACGGTGGTCATCGCCAACAATTTCGAAGTCACTTCGAACATCGTTTATGGCGTCGCCAACAATTACCAGCTCAAGCTCGACGTCTATCGTCCATTCAAAGCCAAAGTGCCCACGCCCGTTGTCCTGGTCATTCACGGCGGCGGCTGGATCAACGGCAGCAAAGAAGATCGCTTCCTCGAAGGTCTGCCTTACATGCAGATGGGCTTCGCCGTCGTCAACGTCGAGTACCGTTTGGCGGACGTTTCGCTCGCGCCCGCTGCCGTCGAGGACTGTCTCTGCGCGCTGCACTGGGTGGCGCACAATACGCAAAAATATAACTTCGATCTCAGCAAGATCGTTACTTCGGGCGGCTCCGCCGGAGGCCACCTGGCGCTTACCACCGGCATGATCCCGTCTTCCGCGGGACTGGACACCGAGTGCGCCGCCGACTTCAACGGCTGGGACGCGACTCCCCTCGTGCCGCTCCCCAAGGTTGCGGCCATCGTCAATTGGTTCGGCATCGCCGATGTCGCCGACATGCTGCAAGGCGCGCCGGACACACGCTCCTACGCAGTCGCCTGGCTGGGAAGCCAGCCCAATCGCGAGGAGATTGCGCGGCGCGTCTCGCCGGTCAACTACGTTCGCCCCGGGCTCCCGCCGATCATCACCATTCACGGTGACGACGATAAACTGGTGCCGCACGCGCAAAGCGTTCGGCTGCATCAACTGCTCGATAAAGCAGGAGTGCGCAACCAGCTGCTGACCATCCCCGGCGCGGGACACGGCGGCTTCACCGACGAGCAGGAGCTGAAGGGCTACGAAGCGATCAAGGCGTTTCTGATTAGCGCCGGGATTGCTCCGGTGAAGTGAGTCAGTTGTCGGAGGAATCTTGATGCGAAATGACAGATGTGAGTACGGTGTTCGAGGAGAAAGGGATAGCGGTCGGAACGCTGATAGCCGAAAGCCGATAGCTCATAGCTAACGGCTGGGAGGCAGAACCTAGCAACTAGCGAAGCAGTCCAAATCCAACTGCGGTGATGCCAAACAGCAAAAAAAACATCGAGAGTGAACTCCAGGATGGGAATCCTAGAAGTCGCCCCCTCGCGCGAGCAGGTTTAATCATGCCCTCGCGCTCAAGATTCTCTTGGATGCCGTCCCAAACCTTGGGGCTTGGATCGCGCATTGGCAATAACAGTTTGGCCTGTTCGGCGATGTAGCGGAGGTCCTGCACCAGGTCGGAACAGACGGCACACTCCTGCAAGTGCGTCTCTTCGTCCGGATTTCCGCCAGACTCGATAATGTAGGGCAGAAGCTTTTGAAACTCTGCGCAGTTCATGGCACTTTCTCTCCCTGAATCACCCATGATCTCCTCACCGCTTCGCGGCCTTTTCGGCTCTGCTGGTCTTAAGGAGATCCCGTAACTTCATTCTCGCCTTGTGCAACTGAGATTTGCTGTTGCCGATGGAACAGCCCATCATTTCAGCAATTTCATTGTGCTCGTATCCTTCAATATCGTGCAGCACAAAAATGATGCGATACCCCGGCGGAAGGCTTTCAATCGCTCGCTCTAGATTGACGCGGTCGATCGATCCGGCGAGCACGTTATCGCGAGCGCCGATATCTTTACGTGGTCCATCTTCCTGCTGAGGCTCCATGGTTTCTTCGAGCGAAACCTCGGGAAGACCCTTCTTGCGCAGATGCATCAGGACGACGTTGACGGCGAGTCGATGCAGCCACGTGGAAAAAGCGGATTCGCCGCGGAAGGTTGCAATCTTGCGGTAGAGCTGCAAGAAGGCTTCCTGGGTAAGATCCTCGGCCTCGGCGGTGTTGCCGGTCATGCGCAAACAGAGTGAATAGACGCGCCGCTTGTGGAGGCCATAGAGAAGCTCGAAACAAACCGCGTCGCCCTGCTTGGCTCGGTCGATCGCTTCGGCCTCGGAGATTCCGGGTGCCACCTGTTTTTTCGCGGTAGTCAAGGTTCTAACCGGCATATCTGTAAGATGCAGCTAAGTAGCTGACTGTTGTACCAGTTAAGCAAAATCGGCCCTAATGTCAGAATGATCATTTGAGGCGAAATAGGCAGCTTTAGTTGCCTGAGCTGCTGCTTATTGGAGCGTAAATCGAGGTTCTAGTTAGTCCGCAGAAGCGGATGCGGTGATCGTCTCCAAACCGTGGCCGTTCGGGCCCGTTTCGCGCTGGCGAAGCAGGAGGGCCAGGACAAATCCGATGCAGCCCATGGCGGTCAGAATCTTCAGCATTGGCAGGTAACCGGCAGGATTCGCGGCACTAGCGCCCGCCAGATCATTGGCTCTGCCTAATCCCCAATTCATGCCAGCCATGCCCATGTTCTGGATCATGGTCATCAATCCGAGAGCGGTACCGAGCGTCCGTTGCGAGACGAGGTATGCGACTGACGGCCAGATGATCGCCGGCACCAGAGTGAAAGCCAGCCCGAGCATCGCCATGGGAACGTAAAGACTAATGTTGGTGTAGGCCATCATCAGGAACACGGGGATGAGCAGCAACGTTCCCAGCAACATGATGGTCGCGCGCCGTCCTACTTTGTCGGAGTAGAGTCCGATGATCGGTGTGCCGATCATGGTGAAGCCGGTCAGCACGCTCAACAGGAATCCGCCGAGTTGGAGCGACGTGCCCTTGGCATCGACAAAGTACTTCACCGCGAAAGTTTCAAAAGGAAAGATTGCCGAGTAGAAAACGACGCAGAGGCCTACGACATACCAGTAGGACAAATTGAAATTTTTGAGATCGGAGAGAACGATCTTGTCGGATTCACCGGCGTGCCCGAGAGAGAATCGTCGTTCGGCGCGAACTTCCACGATCCAGTATCCAATGGGACCGATCACGCACAAGGTAACGAAACCGACTCCGATGAGCCACGGCGTCTGCCAGTTATCGTAAGCCCCCCTGGCCCAGGTCGGCGAGTTCTGGGCGAGCCACGTGCCGCCGCGCGCAATCATGAGATTGAGGCCCAGCGCGAAACTCAATTCTTTGCCTTTGAACCACTTCGCCACTGCAGTGGTGACGCCGACGATAAGCGACTCGGCGCCCATGCCGAAGACGAAGCGGCCCGCAGCCATCAAGGGAAATCGCGTGCCGAATGCGGTCATCAGCGATCCGATGAGGCAGATGATGCCGAAGATCAGCATGCCGCGACGGGTTCCGATACGGTCAATCAGAATGCCGCCGATTAAGACGGTTGCGATCGGCGCAATCGAATAAAACGAGTTCAGCAGGCCAATATTTTGATCGGTGAAGTGGAGTTGCCCCTGAAGGAGCTTGGCCAGAGGTTCGAGTGCGTCATAGAAGTAGTAATTCCCAAACATTGCCAGGCTGACAAATATCAGGACAATCCATCGATAAGCGCGAGTGGGCTCGGGACGTGCCGGGATCTGCCCGCCCACGGGGGACTTACTGGGTTCTACCATTCAGGGATAAGCCTCTAACGATTAAGCAGCGCCGGACCTCAGTTCAAAATGGCCTGGCGACAGGGAAGAATAGCAGATGAGGCAATGCTTCGGTTTGGAGAGAGCGGGAGAGTGGCGATGGATTTGGTCCCAGGTTGGCGTCGAAGGACAACGCGAACCTGGGGCACAAGTAGAGTCTATTTCGGAGGATTCGCGATAATCGCGCCATTCGGGGCCGTTGTGTTCGGAGCGGGCGCGGACTGCCACTGCTGCTGAAGACGCTGAATGTCGTTATTGTTGAAGCTTTTCGCGGAGATGGAAGACTTCTCTTCCTTCATCTTGCGAGCGACTTCGGCCACATCCGAGCGTGGCGCATTCATGTTAGTTGGAGTGGAGAACTGGGCCACGCCGAAGTTGAAGGGCTGCTCTTCCGCTACGGTTTGCGGCGGGGCTGCGGGTGGTGCGACTACGACCACAGTTGGCGGCGGTGGCGGTGCTTCCGCTTCGATTTGGGCAAGAGCTGCTCCAGGCAAAGTCGCCTGCAAGCCATTCGCGTAATACGCGGTGGATGGAGCCTCGCCGAGGTGAACACTGGGTGTGAACATAAGTGGTGGAGACGGCACGGCTGCCGGAACTACAGCGCCGGACTGGGTTGCGTATCCATAAGGTGTTACGGCGACCTGCGCTTGCAGCATCGCGGCGGTCAAGAGAAGCAGAACAGCTAACAGAAAACGTGGCATAGAGTGCCCCCGAATCGATCCGCAGCACTTAACGACGCCGCGGAAGGGAAAATGCCCGACAACGCTTAGCTTAGATGCTCAAGTGCTGATGCTCAACTGCCTATGAAGCGTGCATAAAGACTGCGGGCAACCGCGGTATCAGTGGTGCCCTTAATGATGGCCCGGCCGTCGGGGAAGAGAGTCAGTTCGTACGGCTCACGCCAGAATTTTAGGACAAACTCGTTGTGGCGAACAAGGCCATGCGGAGCCAGACGGGTGGTCATTTCGCCAAAATCGATAGGCCGGCGCATCTCGTGGATCTGAACGGAATTCCTCCCGCATAAAGTGACGTGCGGGCGCGACTTGCCGTCCAGGTGAATGAATTCACGTGCCGAACAGGCGCGGCAATCGGCGCGAGGGAGGGCGGCCTGAACTTCGGAGCTGTCGTTGGTCCAGACATCGTAGGAGAGCAGTGTCCGGCGCATCTTGTCGCGGGCACCGACCAGGAGTTTCAGGGCCTCGGTAGCTGAGATGGAGGCCATCAGGTTCACGGCGGAATTGAGAATCCCCGAGGTATCGCAGGTTTCGACGACGCCGGTGGGTGAATCCGGGAAAATGCAGGTCAGGCAGGCGGTTTCCCCGGGAAGAATGTTCATGGCAACACCGTAGCTTCCGACCGCAGCGGTGTAAATCCAGGGCAGGTTGTTGGCAACGGCGAAGTCGTTGATCAGATAGCGAGTCTCGAAGTTGTCAGTCCCGTCGAGAATGAGATCGACGCCGGTCAGCAGCTCCTCGGCATTTTCGGGCGTCAGATCGGCAACTTGAGGTTCGACCGTGACTTCGGCGTTGAAAGCGGCGATCCGTCGGGAAGCGGCTACGGCCTTGGGCAGGGATTCCCGAGCATCCGCCTCTTCGAAGAGCGACTGCCGTTGCAGATTGCTCGGCTCGACATAATCGCGGTCAATAATCCGTAGATATCCCACCCCGGCGCGTGCCAGCAAGCCGGCAAGAGCGGAGCCGGTGGCACCACAGCCGACAATGGCGACGCGCGAGGAAGCCAGCTTCTTCTGGCCGTCGGTCCCGATCGGTTTGAACAGGATTTGGCGGGAATAGCGATCTGCGAACGAGTCAGCCATAACTGTTTGCGTACCAGGGACATAGATGACCAACATTGGCCAGTAGGTGCGAGGCGCGCGATACAGCTATTATAGGAGCCGCTCAGAATTTATTTCAGGGATTGAACTGGCACTGGGTTGGACACGCAACTTTCGGTGTTGGCCAGGGTCGGTTGGAGAGAAGCTGAAGCTGGCTCTAACCATGCCCGGTTGCTGCCGAAAAAAACGGCTATTCGATCCGGGCAGAAAAAGGCGAACGGTTCTCCCTGACTGCCAAGCAATCAGGCGAAATGAGCAGGATTCAGACGCCATAAGCGTGCGCAGACATATCATTCTCATTGGGTTGGCATGGCTGCTGGTGCTGCTTACGATCGCTCCAGCCAATGGACAACTTGCGCCCCAAAAATCCCCGGCTCAGCCCACTTCCAAAGCCGCGAGCCAGCAGATGGCGTCCGTTTCGCTCTCATCTTCCGATTTTGTGTCCGCGAATGCGCTTCTCGGATTACGCGTAAATGAAATCCAATTTCGTGGCGTCGTGCTCGATGAGCGCGTGCAGAAGCATTTGCAACGGATAGTGGCACAAAGCCCGGCGGAACCGCTCGATCGCAACAAGGTCCGCGAGAGTATCGAAGCTCTCTACGCGACCGGCAAATTTGCGAACCTTCAGGCGGAAGCACAACGAACTCCGACTGGCGAAGTTACGCTGGTCTTTCGCGGTACGCCGAATTATTTCGTGGCGAGCCTATCCGCGGAGGGAGCCCCGAAGCGCCCAACCGATACTCAACTGACCGATGCGACCAAGCTGCAGTTGGGAGAAGTATTCACGGAGCAGAAGGGCGAGCAGGCCGTTGTCCGCATGAAGGCTGTGCTGGCCGATAACGGTTATTTCCAGGCAGAGGTGAGTTACACCGAGAGCCAACACGACGACACACAGTTGGTAGACATTGTGTTTCACGTGCACTCGGGACCATTGGCGCGCGTGGGTGAAATAAGAGTGGAACCCGGATCGGGTTACACCGGAAAACAGGTTGCGGATATTTCGAAGCTCAAGCCCGGGAAACAGGTGAGTGCATCGAGCCTGAGTACGGGGCTGGCCAAGTTGCGCGGCAAGCTGACCAAAGACGATCACCTGGAGGCGCAAATTACGCTTCTGGATCGATCTTTCAATCAGTCGACGAACACGTTGGATTACGACTTCAAGATTGATCGCGGTCCGCAGGTGAAGGTCACGGTGGCCGGGATGAAGATCAGAAGGGGCAAGTTAAAGAAGTACGTCCCGATCTTCGAAGAGCACGCTGTGGACGACGATCTGTTGAACGAGGGCCGTCGCAACCTGAGGAACTACCTGCAGACCGAGGGCTACTTCGATGTGGAAGTGAATTATCACAAGGACCTGAAAGACGCGAACCACATGGAGGTGGTGTACAGCATCGAGCGCGGATCGAGACATGACGTGGCTGAGGTGTTTGTGGAAGGGAACAAGTATCTCAGTACGGAATTCAGTTTGCGTCCCATTCTCCTGGTGCAGAAGGAGAGCACGGTTCTTCCGCACGGTCGATTCAGCCAGCAACTCGCCGCACAAGACGTGGAAAACATCAAGAACCAGTACCGCGCGAACGGCTTTCAGCAGGCGCAGGTGGAATACGAGCTGAAGGATAATTTCGAGGACAAAGCCAACAACATCGCCGTCTATTACCGCATTGTTGAAGGGGCGCAAACGAAAGTCGCGAGCCTGAGCATAGAGGGCGCATCAGCCGCCAATCGCGCGCAATTTCCGGTTCTGAACATCGTGGAGGGCGAGCCATACTCGCAGGCGAATGTGGATTCGGACCGCGATTCCATCCTGACGTTTTATTACAACAATGGTTATGCGAACGCAGATCTGGAGGCAACGTCGGTGCCGGTGTCCGCCGATCCGAATCGCATGAACGTGAGTTACAAGATCGTAGAGGGCGAGCAGGTGTTCGTGGATCGCGTAATCCGCGCGCACCTGACCTACACGCGACCGAAGTACGTGATCCGGGAAGTTCAAGTTCGTCCCGGCGATCCGTTGAGCCAGCAGAAGATTTACGACACGCAGAGCCGGCTCTACAGCCTGGGCGTTTTCAACGCGGTGAACATTGCGGTGAAGAATCCCGAGGGCGATGAACAGTACAAAGATGTTTTGATGGACTTCCAGGAAGCGAAGCGGTGGACCTTCGATTACGGATTCGGAATTGAGGCCAGCACGGGCCAGCCGTCAGCGCCATCAACAACAACGAACAGCAGCGGGCAGACGGTGAATAGCACTAACAATCCGGAGGGCGTTGCGGGGGTGAGTCCCCGCGTATCGTTCGACGTAACGCGCCTGAATTTTCTGGGGAAGACGAACACGGTTGCGTTTAAGTCCCAGTACGGCAAACTGGAAAAGCTGGGGCTGATTCGATTCAATGCGCCGCGATGGTTCGATAATCCGGACCTGACGTTTGCGATCACCGCGTTTTACGATGACGCGATCAATGTGACGACGTTCACTTCGGAACGACTGGAAGGTTCGGTCGGATTGAATCAGGTTGTGTCGAGGCGCGCAAATGGGAATCCGGTGACGATGCTCGATTACAAGTTCACCTATCGCCGCGTGAAGGCAAGCAACGTTGTAGTGACGCCGGATGAGATTCCAGTCTTGTCGCAACCGGTTCGCGTTGGTATTCCTTCCTTCACCTACACGCGTGATAAGAGAAATGATCCAATCGACGCCACGAACGGGAATCTGACTTCCGTCGATTTAGGACTCGCCTCGAATTATTTTGGCTCCCAGGCTGATTTCGGGCGTGTGATCGCACAGAATTCAACTTATGTGATGTTCCGAAAAAAACAAAACGGTAAGACAGGGTGGGTCTTCGCACGAACCCTTCGCTTGGGCTTGGCAGAACCTTTTAACAACACTACTATCCCTCTCCCGGAGGAGTTCCTGGCAGGCGGTTCCAACTCGTTGCGCGGATTCGCGCTGAATCAGGCGGGGCCGAGAGATCTGAAGACAGGGGCACCGCTGGGCGGAAACTCGCTGATCTTGAACAGCCTTGAACTACGCTTCCCGCCCTTTGCGCTGCCGTTTTTCGGTAACACCATCAGCATGGTGGCGTTCAACGATATCGGAAACGTGTTTTCGGGAAACACTACGATGTTCAAGAGCCTGTTTCGTTTTTACCAGCCAAATCGCGCGGCCTGTCAGAACCAGAGCACATCTCAGCAATGCCGGTATGACTACATGAGCAACACGCTGGGCGCGGGTATTCGATATAAGACGCCGATTGGTCCGGTGCGATTTGATCTGGGGTACAACCTGAATCCGCCGGCGTTCCCGTATTTCAGCGAGGATGCGAGCGGAAATCTGACCGTGTTCAATACACGTGTCACGCGTCGATGGAATTTTTTCTTCAGCATTGGACAGGCCTTCTGATGCAACGACGCGCGATCGCCATCACGATGTTGTTGTTTGCGTTTGCCTTGAGTGCACCGGCGAGTGACGTGATCGATCGCATCGTGGCCATCGTGAATGGAAAGCTGATTCTGCAGAGCGATGTGCAAGAGGAAGCGCGCATCGAGGCATTTCTCGCCGGACAGCAACCTTCTGATTTTAAACCGGAGGAGCTGCGAACCGTTGTCGATCGAATGATCGACCGCCAATTGGTGCACGAGCAGATGCGCACTGTGCGCGAAGTGACGACGACGTCGCAAGCGGTCGAGAGACGCATAAAGCAACTTCGCCAGAGCCTCGGCAAGCCGGCAGAAACGGATGCGGATTGGCAGAAGACCCTGGCTGATGCCGGAGTTACGGAAGAGGAACTCCGTTCGCATTTCGCGGATGAAGTCCAGACGATGCGTTTCCTGGAAGCACGACTCCGGCCACAGATACAGGTGGATGCAGCGGCGATCGAAACATATTATCGCGAGAAATTATTGCCCGAGATGCACAAGTCGGGAGAGAAAGAAGCGCCTCTCGCGGAAGTGTCGCCACGAATCCGGGAAATCCTGATCGAGCAGAAGTTGGATGAATCGTTGACACAGTGGTTGAAGTCGCTGCGCGAGCAAAGCAGCGTTCGCGTGCCGGCGCCAATCGAGAGCAATGCCGCGGTACCCGTACCCCAGGGAAAGTGATGGGATCAGCACCCAAATCGGCTCCTGAAAAGCAATCGCGCCGGCGATTTGTTTCCGCGTTGGCGGCAGTGCTTGTGCTTTTTGCGGTGATCATTGGAGCGGTTCTTTACCTGACTGGCGAAAGCTTTCGCAGCTACGTGCAGACGCGAGTGGTGATGCAGTTGGAGCAGATCACCGGCGGACGCGTGGAGTTGGGCAGGCTGACCTGGACACTATATCGGCTACAGGTGGAGGCGGATAATCTGACGATCCACGGGTTGGAATCGCCGGACCAGGTTCCCTATGCGCATGTTGATCGCATGCTGCTGCAACTGAAAATCTTCTCGCTGTTGGAACAGGATCTGGGGATCCGAGCGCTCGAATTGGATCGACCGGTATTTCATTTGATCGTGTACCCGGATGGGCACACGAATCAGCCGGTGCCACAGAAAGCGCGAATCACGGCAAAGCCTGATATTCAGCAACTGTTTCATCTCGAACTGGACCGCGCCGAAGTTCTGGATGGAATGCTGATCATCAATCAACGCCGGATTCCGCTTGATTTGAATGCGAGCGGTGTTGCCGCGGAGATGTCGTATGTGGGGCGCGATCAATATCAAGGCAAGGTCAGGGTGGGCGGGATTGCAGTGAAGTATCGTGATTTCGTTCCAACCCAGGTGAGTGCGGAACTTGAATTTAGCCTCAACCCCGATCAATTCCGGGTAAAGAGTGCGAAGCTGAGCACGAGCAAGTCGACGGTTGCCTTCAGTGGACAACTGATGAAGTTCGCGGATCCGACGATCGAAACGAACTTCGAGGCGGCATTGAATCTGGCCGAACTGGGACCGACGACGAGGCATCCCGAGGTACGTGATGGGGCAGCGACGGTGCGCGGCACTGTTCAATATTCTGCGGGAAACTACGCGTCTATCGGCAAGGTGACTGCGCGAGGTGTGCAGTATCGCGACCGAAAATTGTCGTTGCGGGATGCGGATGTTGCCGCGGACTACAGCCTGGATCCGCAACGTATTGCGCTACGCAACCTGGTGGCACACGTATTTGCCGGAACCGTGCGCGGCGATAGTGTGGTCGACAACTGGCTCGCGGAAACGCCCGCAAAGCCCGCGACGAAGAATGCAAAGTCCCTTGCCGTGGAACAAGCTGGCTCGGCGCAGTTCCGGCTGGAGAATGTTTCGGTCAGCAAACTGATGGAGGGCGTCTCGCGGCCGTCGTTGCAACTCAGCCGCTTGAATTCAGCAGGAGCGATCAACGGTACAGTCGATCTGCGCTGGAGGCGAAACATAACCGCGGCGGTTGTTGGAATGGACGTGAGCGTAAGTCCGCCAGCAGGCGCGGCGGGCGGGAAGCTGCCACTCTCCGCCAGTGTTCGCGGAACTTATGAATTGGCCACAGATCGATTGAACCTGACCCGTTTCAGCGCGAGCCTTCCCGACGTGCAAGCGAGTGGCACTGGATCACTTGGACGGCACAACGAGCAGTTGAATGTCACAGTTGCGGTGGAGGATCTCTCGAAGCTGGAACCCATTCTGATGGCGCTTGGTCAGCCGATCCCTGCTGTGAATGACGTCACGGGTAAGGGAACCTTTCGAGGGACTGTGAGCCGCGCGGGAGACAGCGTAGCGGCGAATGGCCACGTCGATTTGCTCGACGTCAGCGTTCCTCTTTCCCTGATTCAGCAAAAGCCCGCCGTGCTGATGCCAGTAACGAGCGGAAGTGAGCCGGTCACAGGCGAACGCGTTCAACTTGATTCGCTGGCCGCCGATATTCAGTATTCGACTCGCAATCTGGTAGTGCATAACGGAGTGACGTGGCATCAGCAGTCGAAAGCGAATTTTGATTTCAGTGCGCAGCTCACCGAAGGCGCGTTAACGCCGGCGTCGGAGATTTCCGGGCATGTCAGTCTTCACGATGAAGATATTGCAGAGTTGCAGAAGGTGATTGGCTACGCATATCCGTTGCAAGGGAGAATTTCAGCCACCCTGCAAGTGCGCGGGACGAAGGAATCGCCTGAGGGAACGGGCCATATCCAGGTGAATGACGCTGAGATTCACGGCGAATCCGTAAAGGAAATCGTGGGAGAGGTTTCATTTTCCCCAACGCGGATTACGGCTTCCCATTTGAGTGTTGTCCAGAACGGAGGGCATGCGAGCGCGTCGGGATATTACGATTTGAAGAGCTCGGAATTTCAATTTATCGCGAGCGGTGATGACATTGAGCTCGCGCAGATTCATCATCTGCAAACGCCCAAGATGCACGTCGCTGGGAAAGTCACGTTCAAGGCCGAGGGGACAGGTACTACGCATGAACCGGTGATCAATGGCAGTGTGCAGGCGGCGAAGCTGGTGCTGAACGGGCAGAGTATCGGGAGCATTCGCCTGGATGCGGAGACCCGGGGCGACACGCTCGCATTGACGGGGCATTCCAGTTTCGAGCGAGCCCAGGTGGATGTGAGCGGGACGGTGCGTCTGCGCGGCGACTTTCCGGCAGAGCTCAAAGCAGATTTCGCGGAGTTCAATATTGCGCCCTTCGTTCCAAATCACCCGGAGATCACAACTAGGATGGCCGGCACGGTGGCCGCGAATGGCCGGGTACGCGATCTGAATTCGTTCAACGCCGTGCTGGAGATCAGCCAATTTTCGTCGAGCGTGCACGGGATCAGGCTGACAAATAGCGGTCCGATTCGGCTGGGGATCGATACGCAGCAACTGCGGGTGGAGAGGCTGAGAGTTCAGGGCGAAGATACAGAGTTGACCGCGACCGGCACCGTCGGACTGACCGGTCGAAAGGCGCTGAAGTTATCCGCGAATGGCCACATGAGTTTGCGCCTGGCGCAGATGCTTGATCCCGACCTGGTGACGTCTGGCTCGGTGACGCTGAATCTAGACATCGCCGGCACGTGGACGCGACCACGTATGCTGGGGCAAGTGACGATTGCGAATGGCGCGATTGCGCTCATCGATCTGCCGAATGGCTTGAGCAACATCAATGGAACGCTGATCTTCGATCAGGATCAGCTGAGCGTGCAATCGATGACGGCGCGCACCGGCGGCGGAAACATTAATGTCGGCGGATACATCACCTATCGCGACGAGCTGGCGTTTAATCTGACCGCGGCAGGTAAGGATATTCGTCTGCGATATCCGCAGGGCGTGAGCTCCTCGGCGGACGTCGATCTGCGGCTCTCGGGAAATCTGAAGAACTCAAACCTTTCGGGCGACGTCACGGTCACGCGATTCGGGATTACGCCGCAATTTGATCTGGCACTGTATCTCGCGCGCAGCAAGATGGCGCCGCAGGCTCCGAATCCGGATTCGCCGGCCTACAGCCTGCACCTGGATATGCACGTGGTATCGACGCCAGAGCTGCAGGTGCAAACGACCGTCGGGAGACTTGCCGGAGACGTTGATCTGCGCGTACGGGGCACAGCCGCGAAGCCGGTGGTGCTGGGGCGCATCAACATCACGGAAGGTCAGATCGCGTTCAACGGCACAAATTACGAGCTGCGGCGTGGCGACATTACGTTCACGAATCCGGTTGGCATTGTTCCCGTACTGAACATCGAGGCGGGCACACGGATTCGGAATTACGACATCACGTTGAGCTTCCACGGAGACGTGAATCGACTGGTGACCAACTATCGATCCGATCCACCGCTGCCAGAGGGCGACGTCATCAGTTTGCTCGCGTTCGGACGTACTCGGGAAGAAACCGATCTCAGCAGCAGCAACGGATTGGCTCTGAATGGCACAGTTTCGAACGCACTGCTTGGCGAAGCCTTGAACACCGCGGTTGGGGATCGTGTTCAGAAGCTGTTTGGCGTGAGCCGGATCAAGATTTCGCCTGATTATGCCACTACTACGACGAACCCAACTGCGCAGGTCACGATCGAACAGCAGGTCTCGAAGAAGATCACCGTAACGTACATTACGAGCCTGGCGCAGACGACGTATTCGCAACAGGCGGTACAGGTGGAGTATCAAGTCAATCGCAATGTCTCAGTTGTGGGCGGGCGGGACCTTTACGGCATCCTATCGTTCGACGTGAAGATACGGCAGCGTAAGCAGTAGCAAACGCGCAGTGAAATGCCTACAGACTTCCAAGCTGAACTGACGCAACAGCGCGCGGAGATGGTGGACGCGCAGCTGCGGAGACGCGGAATCCGTGACGAACGTGTGCTACGCGCGATGGAGATGGTGCTGCGGCATGAATTCGTTCCGTGGCAACTGCAGCGCGAGGCTTACAACGATTCGCCAGTGCCCATCGGCGAAGGGCAGACCATCTCCCAGCCATACATCGTGGCGCATATGCTTGAGGTTTTGCGATTGAGTCCGGAAGATCGGGTGCTGGAAGTGGGTACGGGTACGGGATACGAAGCTGCAGTGATGAGTCGCATAGTGCGAGAGGTCTATACGATCGAACGCTTTGCGAGTCTCGGAGAAGCGGCGAAGAAGATCTTCGATCGGCTCGGATACACGAACATACACGTGGTGATCGGGGATGGCAGTCGAGGCTACGTGGACGCAGCCCCGTACGACGCGATTATTGTGGCCGCCGCGGCTCCGCGTGTCCCTGACGCGCTGGTAAAGCAACTCAAAAACGGCGGAAGAGCGATAGTTCCGGTCGGGGAGGCCGATCTGCAACAGCTGCTGTTGGTCACTAAGAATGATGGAGGCGTCCAGAAACAGACGCTCGACGCGTGCCGCTTTGTTCCGTTAGTGGGAGAAGAGGGCTACGCCGAGCGGTAGGACGCAGCTGCGCGCTGGCGAGTTGGTGAATGTCGCTCATTTAGAATGAAGCCGTGGCTCTGATTCACAACGTTGCAACTACCCTCGAGATGATCAAGTGGGAGCACTCTGTTTTTGCGCTTCCATTCGCGCTTTGCGGAGCGATGCTCGCTGCAGGCGGAATTCCCAGTGGCCATCAGCTATTGTGGATCGTGGTCGCCATGATTGCGGCTCGTTCGGCGGCGATGGCATTCAACCGGCTTGCCGACGCGACGATCGATGCTGCCAATCCGCGAACCCAGATGCGGGCGTTGCCGGCGGGGACGCTCTCGCGCCAATTCGTAGGCTTTTTCACGCTGGTCGCATGTGCGGTGTTCATCTTTGCGGCATCGCGATTGAATCACCTTGCGCTGTTGCTTTCGCCAGTAGCGCTTGCGGTGTTGCTTTCGTATTCCTATACAAAAAGGTTCACGCGCTGGTCTCACCTGGTGCTCGGATTCGCTCTGGGGATCGCTCCATCAGCGGCATGGATCGCGGTGCGCGGGTCGCTCGATCCGCGAATCCTTATTCTCACCGCAGCGGTTACGTTCTGGGTGGGTGGATTCGACGTGCTCTACGCGTGCCAGGATTACGACTTCGATCGCAACTACGGGCTGCATTCCGTGCCGCGATATCTCGGGATTCCCAAGGCGCTGATGTTCGCGCGACTGCTGCACCTCGCAATGATCGGATTGCTGATCTGGCTGGCGGTGGCCTTTCATCTAGGCGCGCTGGCATTTATCGGAATTGCTGCGGTGGCGCTGTTGCTCGGATATGAGCACTCGCTCGTGTCGCATGACGACCTAAGCAGATTGAACGCGGCGTTCTTCACGATGAATGGTGTGATCTCGGTGGTGTTCTTTGCGTTTGTGGCGGGAGATTTGCTGGTGCGAAGGTAGAAATACATAGTTCCTTCGCTGCGCTCAGGATGACCCGAGGAGGGATGAGCGGTGGTGGTGGAACCGGTTGTTGCCGCGAAGACTGAAAGTTGAATACATAGTTCCTTCGCTGCGCTCGGGATGACCTCGAGGAGGGATGGGCGGTGGTGGTGGAACCGGTTGTTGCCGCGAAGACTGAAAGTTGAATACATAGTTCCTTCGCTGCTCAGGATGACCTCTAGGAGGGACGGGCGGTGGTGGCGGAATTAAGCTTTCTCGCTTCGGGATGTTTCTTACTTCAATTCCATCACTAGTACGCGTCCATCGGAATGGAAGCTGCCGCCCGTCGCGGTGAGCGCCGTTTGTATTGGGTCTTTGGGAAGAACGTAGGTACTGGCTGCGACCAGTCCTGTTTCCCCAAGAGTGGATCCAACGAACTCTCTTTCGAGATCGACGTTGGGATCGATCTTGTGGGTCACGTTTCCGTCGCGTTGATCCTTCTCGAACCCGATATCATGCGTGGCGGCGCCAACCCAAACGGTCTGGCCGTTGAAATCAAACGGTGCCTTCCAAACGCGTAAGTGGTTCCGAGTCTCCACGACCTGCACCGGTTCGGCGCGGGCGAAACCAAAATCCTGGGAACGTCCGAAGAGGCTTAATTCGCTCATCGGCATTTCTGTATAAGTCTTATTCGAGAGCGTCGACAAAGCGGCGTGAAGAATCGCATCCTGCTTGGTCTTGTCGACCAAAACCCAGCCACCTTGCTGGAAGACGTCCTTCAATTTGTCTTCGGGGCCGATGATCAGAAAATTGACCATATCGCCCTTGTTCCCGGCTTCATCGTTTACGCGCCGCGGAATCTTGTCGAACAGGTCGGGAGGAACGGCAAGAGGCTTGGCGGTTGTTGCCGAACCGGCGATCGCTTTGGCGGGCACGATCTTGATCTCGGCATTGAATTGCCCCGTGCCGGATTCATTGGAAGCCTGATTGATGCCAAGAAAGAGGCGACCAGAGCGATTGGCATCGAAGGTCTTTTCGGGCCCGACCAGGAATGGAACTACATTGGGATCGTTGCCGATTCGCGCGATCAGCGCGCCGCGTCCGGCTTCGTTCACCGGAAGCGCGCGCAGGGTGTCTTTCCATGTGCGCGTCACACCTTGTGGGCCGACCGCGGCATTTTCCATGTAGTTCAATTGTCCGGTGCTGGAGACCGTAACGTGATCACCCGCGATGAGATCGATGCCGGTATCCGTCCATGGCTGTTGTCCTGAGATTTTCACCTTTGAGTCGAGCTTCCGTCTGCCGTTCGCAGCCTTATTCTCGACGGCGGGTGCGGTGGTGGAACTCACAGGAGCTTGCGTGGATTGGACATTCTGCTGGCTTGGTTGAAGTCCTTGCGGCACTTCGAACTGGGCGTATGCGTTGATTGCAAGCAAGAGCGACGATATCAAGATCAACGAAGTCATCGAACACCAGCCTGGTGTGCGCCGTGCGGTACACCGTTGCTTCACTATTCTAAGGCTATAGATGCCGAGCCGAATGCAAGGATGGGGAACTCTGTTGCGCACAAAGCGGTGTGACGAGCGCCCCCGGGCTACGGTATCATCTTAAGTGATGGCCGAAGCCACGCTCCATGCCTTCCAAACCGACGATGCACGACTGAATCCGCTTTACGAGAAGATTCTTGCGAGCGAGCGCCTGAACGCAGAAGATGCGCTGGCGCTTTACCGGTCGAAGGATATCTTGGCTCTGGGATGGCTTGCGAATCACGTGCGCGAGCGGATGCATGGCGATCGCGCGTATTTCAACGTCAACCGGCACATCAATCCAACTAATGTTTGTGTGGCCTATTGCCGCTTATGCGCTTTCGGCCGCAAGAAAGACGCCCCTGGCGCTTACACAATGGCGCTGGAGGAAGCGTGGGAGTCAGCCGCTTCCGGCTACTCGGAAGCGGTGACGGAATTTCACATCGTTGGCGGACTTCACCCTGATCTTCCGTTCGAGTATTTCCTGGATCTCGTCTCGGGTTTGAAGCAGCGCTTCCCGCAGGTTCACCTGAAGGCGTTCACGATGGTGGAGGTGGCATTTCTGGCGAAGCGGGCGAAGCTCTCGATTCGCGAGACGCTGCAGAAGCTAAAGGCTGCCGGAGTGGATTCGCTGCCGGGCGGTGGGGCAGAAATTTTTGCCGAACGCGTGCGCCACATTATTTGCGATCACAAAATCGATGGTAGCCAGTGGATCGACACGGCGCGCGTCGCGCATGAACTCGGGCTGAAATCCAATGCCACAATGTTGTACGGTCACATCGAAAATGATGAAGATCGTGTCGATCACCTGATGAGGCTGCGCGCGCTGCAGGACGACACGCACGGCTTCCAGACATTTATTCCACTCGCGTTTCATCCGGATAACACGCCGTTGAGCCATCTGCCATGGACGACGGGTTTTGATGACATCAAGCAGATTGCGGTTTCGCGTCTCGTGCTCGACAACTTCCCGCACATCAAGTCGTATTGGCAGATGATGACACCGAAGATCGCTCAGATTTCTTTACGCTTCGGAGCCGATGACATCGACGGCACGGTGGTGGAAGAGAAGATCTACCATGATGCTGGTGCGGAAACTCCGCAGGGTCTTCGTCGTAAGGATCTCGTACGCTTGATCACGGAAGCAGGTCGCGAGCCGATTGAGCGCGACACTCTTTACCGGCCAGTAACGCGGACGGAAACTACTTTCACCATCTCCGTCTAGTCGAAGTGCGAAATTGCGGTACACACGTACAGATTTGTGCAGTGCCGCTGACCGCCTAAGTGCAACTGCCGTAGCACTTTGCGCGCCAACTTAATGACAATGAAAAGCAACGTTCATGGGCGCCGCTCGCTTCTTATCTTTCAGGTGTAAAATCCTTTACCACAAAGGGCGATGGGCGGGGCAAGCTCCTGCTTCGAGGCTTGAATGAATGTCCACGTCAGCTACAAGCTGTCAAAAACTCCCGATGTCGAACGAGAAATCAACCAACATATTCAGAAGCTCGAAACGCGGCTTCAGGTGTTCCGTCCTGACCTGGTCCATTTACACGCAATCATAGAAGAGAAGCCAGCGCGCACCGGAATTGAAGTACGCCTGGATCTCCGCTTGCCGTCAGGAGACATTGCTGCTTCCGACGTTGCACCCACCTCGGAGGCAGCGATCAAGGGAGCGTTCGAAGACTTGCTCGAGCGAGTGACCAAGCACAAGGATCTGCTACGCGCGCATCATAAGTGGCCAAATCGGCGGAGGGCGGCAGAAACGCGCACGATAACAGAGACTCCGTTCGAAGAAACACTGGCTGCAGTGCAACCTGCGAAGGCATCGGAAGAAGATATCAGCTCTTATCTGAATGCAAATCTGGCGCGCTTGCGGAGGTTTGTGGATCGCGAGATCGTTTACCGCGAGGCGAATGGTGACCTGCAGCCGGATCAGTTGCGGGCCGACGAGATCATCGACGAAGCGATTGCGAATGCGCTGGACCACCAGGATAAACCCGAAAAGCTCGCGGTAGAGGCCTGGTTGTACCGGTTGACTCTGCGGGCATTGCAGGATCTATCGAGTCGCAGTCGCGAGGATGTTGACTCGGTAAGTCTCGATCACCGCGCGCGAGTGTTCGATATGTCGCCGACGAGCAATGACGAGACGCGGCTCGAATTTCACCAGCCTGACGAATCAGTGCTGCATGAAAGCGTTATTCCCAATCGAGATATCTCAACTCCGGAAGATACGGCAGCGCAAAGCGAAGTCATCACTTTGATTGAACGCGCGCTTCGTGGAACGAAGCCGTACGATCGGGAAGCTTTTCTGCTGTTCACCGTCGAGGGATTCACGGTGGATGAGATTGTTGCCATCAGTAACCGACCCCAGGATGCAGTACGCAAGTCCATCCAGGCTGCACGAGAATACTTACGACGCAACCTGCCCGTAGCAAGTCACCTGAAAGACAAGTTACTCGAGCACTCCAAAGCTGTTTAGGCCATCCGGCCGCAAGGAGCTGTGCCATGATCACACGCGAAACACTTCGCGAAATTGCTGCTTTTCAATCGCCATCACATGATGCCGTCACTTTTTATTTCCAGCCAGGAGCGCCGCAAGACAAGTCGCACCGGCAAGACGCAATTCTCGTGAAAGACCTGGTGAGAAATGCCGCTCAGGCGGCCGAGAGGAATGGGAAGGATGGAGATCTTCTCAGTACGCTGAACCGTGTTCTGTCGCTCTCCGAGCATCTACACGGGAATCAGGGAATGGCGAAAGCGGTGTTCGCATGTGGTTCGCAAGATTACTGGAGGGAGTTCGATCTGCCCTCACAACTTCCTGAAACTCGGCTGATCGTGAATCAGCGCTTTCATGTCACGCCTATGACGGGGTTGAACGACGTGCTGGGGAAGACCTCGATCGTGCTGATCGATCGCACCAAAGCGCGCATTTTTGAGTTGCAGATGAATGAAATTCGGGAAGTGGCAGACCTGATCAACGAACTCACACGCCGGGGCCGCAGCGACGGATTTCTGGGATTCGATGCTGGACACGCCGAGCGGCGAGTAGATAACGAGATCGCTGCTCACTATCGGCGGGTCGGAGAGCGCTTGATGGAAATGTACGGGAACGGCGCAGCGGAGTATCTGATCCTTGGTTGTCACGAAGAAGCGCGCAACGACATTGAAAACGAATTACATCCGTATCTCCGACAACGGTTGATTGGACAGTTTGTCGCTGAGCCTGCGCAACTCTCAGCGGACGAGGTGCGGCAGAATGCAAAACGCATTCTTGCAGAGCACCGCCAGCGCATGTGCCAGGAAATTGTGGGCGAAGTTCTGGATGAAGCCAAAGCAGATAACCGGGGTGCACTCGGACTACGCAGGGTGCTGCGCGCACTGCAGATGGGCGAGATCCAAACACTGCTGCTGGAACACAGCTTTCACGCTACCGGCGGCGAGTGCTCGAATTGCGGGTACCTGGATATGGCCCACGCGAAGTATTGTGCGGTCTGCAATCATGACATGCGTCCCATCGACGATCTCGGCGATGCCATCATTGGACGTGCTCTGGGGGCTGGCGCGGATGTGACCTACGTTCCTGAGAACGCCGATTTACAGCGCCATGGAAATATTGCCGCGTTGCTGCGGTTCAGGGCGGAACGGAGCATGGGCCAGAGGATGGCCGTGTAGCGCAGGCGTCTGTTAGCCCATTGCCAGTTCGTCTGGCGACTCTAACGGAGTTCCACAGACTCGGCAGATCACGGCAGAACAATCGCCGCAGGTGAGCGGGTCCGTAACTTCGCGCGCGCAGATTGGGCAGTAAAGCAGCGGCTTCGGATCGGACTTGGATGCTTGGGCGTCTGCCATTTCGCCAATGTATCATGCGCGTTAGGCACAGCCGGCATCGTACAATTTCGTCATGAACCCGAACGAACAACTCCGGCACGAATTCAATCAGTGGGCAGAAGATGGCCGCGGCACCGAGATGGAGCGGCACCATCTCTACATTACCGAACGCACGATCCAGCAAATGGAGATTCGAGCAGGAGAGCGCATTCTTGATCTGGGATGCGGCACCGGATGGGCGACGCGCCTGCTAGCACGACTCGTTGGAGAGGGCCCGGAAGACGTCGGGCAAGTAGTGGGACTGGATATTGCCGACGAGATGATTCGGCAAGCGCGGGCTGCGTCACGGGAGTTCGAGAACGTGATGTATGTTGTCGGTCCGGCGCATGAAATTCCATGGCAGGAGAATTTCTTCGACAAGGTGTTGTCGGTCGAATCGTTCTACTACTATCCGGATCAGGATCGCACGCTCGCCGAACTGTTCCGCGTGTTAGCGCCCAACGGGCGGATGTTTGTTCTCATTAATCTATACAAGGACAATCACTACTCGCTGCGCTGGGTAGATGCACTGAAAGTGCCCGTGCAGGTTCGCTCGGAAGCCGAGTATGTGCAACTGCTGAAGGCGCATGCCTTCGAGGATGTGCAGGCATTTCGTATTCCCGATGAGACTCCGACTCCGGATGAGTACAGCGGGAAATGGTTCAAGGACGCCGAGGAACTGCGCGATTTCAAACGCATTGGAGCGCTGCTGCTGACGGCGCGCAAGCCGGATGTGAAATCGACGTCGCCGGAACGGGTGATTTACTGACGTTGCACGTTTCGCGTTTCACGAACAGCGAGTCCGACACCCTGCCGGGAAAACAAAGCGTTCTACGGGGTGAGTTCTTTGCGGCGAAATTCCTTCGTCTCCGAAATCATGTAGCAGATCAGGATGGTGATCTCAGGCTCGATCGGCGCACGGTAACGCGGGTGCGGAAATACGAAGTAATAGACGAACGGGAAGCTGATGAATAGCCACGCTAGGAGCCAGGCCGCCCGTCGCTTCTGACGAATGGCGCGCACGATCCCCCAGATTGCAAGAATTGAAGAAGCCAGATAGGAAGCGTTCTTGGCGAACATGGGCCATGAGGTCCATGGCAAGTTCGCCCAGTAATAGACGAAGCGCGCGACAGTGGCCTTGGCGAACTGGCCGGGATGCTGATGGATCCACGCGAGCGCTTCTTCTTTCCGGCTGTGAACGTAAGCCAACTCACCCATCTGACGATATTTTGCGAGCTGCAGGACATTCGCCGAGGGGTGTAGCCACGCCATCCAGAGTCCTTTGGCGTCGGGACCATTGCCCATGCGGAATTCCGCGCCGAAGTTCGAACGAATGAAGACGAACTTGCCGAAAACGGCGTAGTTGCGCGCGATCCACGGCGAGATGGTGAGGGTGAAAAAGAGCGCGGCGGCCAAAGAGGGCAGCAACCACTTCTTGTGTTTCTGCTTGCGGCGCCATGCCAGCCACAATCCCGCGCAGGGTAGAAATGACAGCACCGAGGGATTCAGCAGGGCTGCGAATCCCCAAAGAAGTCCCCAGCCGAGCCACTTCGTGTAGCCTTCGGCGTCCTCCAGATCCATGGTCAGCAAGATCAGGCAAGCGAGGACGAAGGCGGTGATGCTCGTTTCCCAAAGCCACTTCACGCACCAGTACATCGCATATGGAAACAAGGCCCAGGCCCATGCCGACCAGCGCGCGACACGAAGTCCAAAGATCCGGCGCGCCAATAAGAAGACGGGAATGCAGGTGAGCGCCGAGAATAGCGAATTCACCGTGAGCAGCACGAATGCCGACAGACGCGTGTAGGTGCCGAAAACCTTGAAGACCCCCGCCATGAAGTACGGATAGATGGGCGGCTCCCACGCGGTGGGACCGGTGCCGATCTGGGTAAAAGGGCTGGAAAAGCCCTCGCCGGCGGCAATCGAGCGGGCGATGCGTCCCATCTCCCAGCCAAAGCCGAAGTGGGCTTCGCTGGTGCGCGGGCGATAGCTATGCGTGATCCCGATGGCGGCCACGCGCAGCAGGAACGCGATCAGCACGATCCAGAAGAGTTTCTTACGCCAATTCCGCTGCCAATCGGAAGTGGATTGCGAGCTGATATCAATAACTTTCGTATCGGGGATTACCATGTGTGGGATTGCTCAAACCGCTTGCCGCGTGAGCCCAGAAACCGCCTAGGAGAAGGTTGTTTCTATCGTAAATGGAGGCTGCAGAAACCACAAATTGCGTGTTTTCATCTGGCGGCAGGCCTGCCTGGGCAGGTTACGGCACATGCCTGTGACGGGCGTCACTTACCTGATGTTTGCCTCTGGGAGACCATTTTCATGCGAATCATTGGGGGATGCATGTCCTGGCTCGAGAACAGGTTTGAGAAGAGCTTTCTGGTCACGACCGTCGACTACGTTTTCAACTGGGCCAGAAAATCGGCTCTCTGGCCGATGACATTTGGACTGGCCTGCTGCGCGATCGAGATGATCGCCTCCTCGACGGCGCGCTTCGACATCGCGCGATTCGGATCGGAAGTCTTCCGCCCCAGCCCGCGGCAGAGTGACTTGATGATTGTCTCGGGCACGGTCAGCTTGAAGATGGCCCCGGTCGTGAAGCGTATCTACGACCAGATGCCTGACCCGAAGTGGGTGATCGCCATGGGAGCATGCGCTTCTGTGGGTGGCCCATTCAACACGTATTCGGTGCTGCAAGGAGTGGACCGCATTATCCCCGTCGACGTATACGCTCTCGGCTGCCCGCCGCGGCCGGAAAATCTCTTCTACGCGCTGCTGAAGCTGCAGGACAAAATCGATACCATGTCGATTGCCAAGAAGCCTACCGAAGTCCGCCTGCAGGAACACATGATGGAAGAGTTCAAGAAACATGTGACAACAGCGCAATCGGTGCAGACGAGATAGTTTTGCTGGTGCTAAAGCCCTGAAACTTCTGACAGCAACGCGGACCCCGAAAGGTCCGCTCTTCCACGAATCCCCTCTTCGAGAATCCACGCCCGGATGTTCTCCAGAAACGGCTTTGAGCCTCTGTGCCTCTGTGGTGAACTTGCTATAGTTGGGCGTGGAGAGCGGAATGGCTGAGTTCATCAAGATCGGCAGCAAAGCGGATCTGCCTGCCGATGGAGAAGCGAAAGAATTCGAAGTGAATGGAACGACCGTCTGCGTGGCGAATGTGGACGGCAAACTCGCCGCCATGGACAACGTGTGCTGTCACCGTGGCGGCCCACTCGGGCAAGGCGTGGTGATGGACGGCAAAGTTATTTGTCCGTGGCACGGATGGAGCTTCGATCCGAAGACCGGAGTTTCCGATCAGAACAATGGTATGGGCGTAAAGGTGTATCCGATCAGGTTGCAAGGGGACGACGTGCTGGTGGAGTTGGGTTCATGATCCCACGTTGGCTTCGCGAACGTGAGGCACCGAGTTTTTGTATTCCCACCCAAGCCAAAAGAAGGCTTGGATGGGGCCCCCACAGTTTTCCTGTCCCACCTCTGCCAAAAGAAGGCAGAGATGGGGCACCCACAATTTTCCTATTTCCTAGACCAGTAATTTCAAAAACGCGCGCGGGTCGTTGTCGAATCCTGGGAACACCGCATTCAGATCCTTTGCGCCGAGATGACGATAGACGGCTTCGCCGAGCACACGCCGAAAATCCGTGGTCAGCGCGAGATCGCGGCCTTCGTTGAGTTGTTCGGGCGCCAGCCCGGGCCAGCGACCGTAGACGCGGCCACCTTTCACCGGACCTCCCATCACGAACATCACATTCGCGTGGCCGTGGTCGGTTCCGCGATTGCCATTCTCACGCGCGGTTCGGCCGAACTCGGACATGGTGACCACGACCGTGCTTTCGGCGAGATCCCCCAAATCCGTCCAGAACGCTGACATCGATTGTGACAATTCTTGCAATCGGTTTGCGATCTGACCCTGCACCGAGCCTTCGTTGACGTGATGGTCCCAGCCGCCCACGTCGGTGAATGCGACTTCGACGCCAAGATCAGCCTTGATCAATTGCGCAACCTGGCGCAGCGCCTGACCGAGCCCACCGCCCGGATAGTTCGCACCGGGAGCGGGAGTGTACTTGTTGGGATCGGCTGACTTCAGCATCTTCACCGCGTCGAATGTTTCCGTTCCGGTGCCATGCAGAACGCTGTCGACGGATGAGGCATACATCGCCTCGAAGGTATTCGAGAGCGGCTGCGCAGATGGATTCCTGCCACCTACGCCAAAGTTATTGACGTTGTCGATGGCCACCGCGGGACTCGATCCGGTGAGCGCGCGTGGCAGGCGGCTGCCGAGAGCAATGGCGCGAAATGGCGAATCGGGATCAGCGTGTTTATCGACGCGCAGAGTGCGATTGAGCCAGCCGTCCTCGGTGGACTTCACGCCCGGCGTGCCGGACTCCATGTAATCCTGCGCATCGAAATGCGAGCGTGTAGTATCGGGCGAGCCCGTGGCATGGACGATCGCGAGATGTCCCTGATCCCATAGCGGCTTGAATGAAGCCATGGAGGGATGCAGTCCGAAGAAGCCGTCGAGATCAATCACGTTCTGGCGTGGGATGGCGATAGTGGGGCGCATCGCAGTAGTAGGAAGATTCGGCGTGAGGAATCACGATGTTGAGGCCGTCGGCGGCGCCGCGCTGGAAGATGACGACCAGGCGCTTGCGTCCCTGGCTTGCGGTTTCCGCAGCGAATGCTGCACGCGAAAGAAAGCTCGGGATGGCCGCGGTGCCCACTACGGCCATGGCACCGCCCTTCAGGAATACGCGCCGCGTGATGGTCATAACGTCGTCCTTAGTCGTTGGTCGGTCGTCGTTGGTTCAGGGGCTAAAGCCCCGTTTTTCCTGCTCACAACGCGCGGTTAAAGCCGCGCTCTTCCACTCTCGCTAAGCGTCACGCAAAGGCGCGCTCTTCCACCTATCGCTTTTGAAACTCGGGTGATCCCATAATCAATCCCGCGATGACGCCGGTATTTGGAACGCGCGGATTATCGTCGAGCACTCGTCCGGTGACCTGCGGATCGTTCATCTGCTTCATAATCTCGTCGTGCGTCTGCGGGGAAATATCGCCCTGGATCAGCGAATTTTCGAGTGCTGCCAAAATCTGATCCGAATCTGTTTTCGGAGCTGCTCCCAGACCAAGCAGGTTCTGCGCGTTGAAGTCAACGCCGCGCAAGCGCCCGGTTCCGAGTTGCAAGGAGAAATTCATGCGATTCAGCAGCGCCGACGAATTCACCCACGCGTCGGCTTTCATCGGATATCCGGTGGGCGGCTGTTGTTCATAGAGAGGCATGCCCATGCGATTCAGCGTTTGCACCAGCGGCATCGCGTCCTGCACTTCGGCGCCGCTAGCTCGGATTGCAGAGGCCACAAACTCCAGCGGCGTTTTTACTTTCGCGCGATACAGATCGGGTGACCAGAACTCCGGCGACTTCAGCATGGTCTTCAGTACTTCGCGAATATCGCCATCGGATTTTTGGAACCTGTCGGCCATGCGATCGACAAGATCCTGCGGCGGCGTGTCGGAGACGAAACGCGTGGCCAGCTTGGTGCAAATGAATCGCGCGTTCGCAGGATTGTGCGCCAGGATTTCCAGAACTTCCAAACCTTCCTTCTGGCCGTTCGGCTTTATTACGTGCCCAAGAACAATTTTCTTGCCGGGTTCGTGCTTTGAGTCGTCGTACTCGAACTCGCCTTCGCGATTTGGTTCTTTGATCGTCCAGCCGGTGAACACGCGAGCCACTTCGGTGACATCACTTTGCGTGTACCCACCGTCGACGCCAAGCGTGTGAAGTTCCATCAGTTCGCGCGCGTAGTTCTCATTCAATCCCTTGGGAACTTTCTGCTTTGCGTTCTGCGCGTTCGGATTGGGCGCTGGGCGAGGCATCCGAGGCATGCCAAACGGCCCACCATAATAAGGACGCATCGGGTGCATCTGTGGCTGGCGACGCTTTCCGTAGAGAGCGAACTCGGAGTGCGGTCCGACGCTGTCCCAGTTGTCGAGATAGAACATCATGGCGGGACTCTTCGCCGTTGCGACCAGCAGGTCTTTGAACTTGCCGAGTGCGTGCGGGCGAATCGTGTCGCGCTCATACTCGGTGGTGAGATAGCGATCCGCGCCCTTGTTGATGAAAATGTTGAAGTGATTCATCCAGAAGTCAGTCATCACTTCTTCCAGCTGCCGCTCGCTATAGGCTGCGCGAAGTATCTTGGCCTGCTGTAATTCTGTGACGACCACACGCTCGGGATTTTGCAGGGCCAGCAACGTCTCGCGCTGCTCCGGAGTCAGTGACTGCATCAGCTGTTCTTTTTCCGCGGGCTTGAGTGCGCGCACCAGGTCTTGTCGATCCTGCGGATGCATTTTGAGGATCGCCTGCATGCGCTGGTCAGGCGGTTCGTTCATCAACTGGCTGTATTGCAGCTCCGCGTACATGTGCGCTTCTTTGCGCGAGTCATCAGACTGTGTGGGTTGGGGCTGCTGCTGAGACTGATCGACTTGCGGAGCCTGGGCCTGGCTAGCGGCGGGGACTGTATCGCTGGCCTGCTCCACTTTCGCTTGCTGCTGCTTTGCCTGCTTTTGTTCTACGCGATCAATCTGCGCCTGGTAGATCGCCCGCTCCGTCGAGTTGAATGGCATGGAAGCTTTGCCGTTCATGACGGCCTTCACCATTTGCCGCGAAGGATATTTTTCCTCCAGCGTCTTCGCATTCATGTCGAGCGTGCGAAAGCCGGTGAGGCGGGCATCGAGGGCGGAATCGTCAATTTTCTCGGGATGGAGCTGCTGATCGATCCACTTGTCGAGACCGATGGACATAACGCGATCGACGTCGCCGGGGCGCGGGCCGAAGGTGAGACGGTTCAAGGCGTGAATGACGCGCTTGCGGTCGTCCAACTGCATCTGCGCGGCGGCTGCCTGCTTTTGCTTCTTCTTATTGCCTGCGTAGGTTAGCGACGCGCCGAATGCCAATAGCGCGATGAGTGCAGAAGCCGTTCGCCTTCGAGTTGGCAGTCTCATTCGAATCCCACCCCAAGTGTGAATTCGCAATTATCAACCCAGCGAGAGCAGGATTGTTGCGTTACCAAGGTTTACGGCCGATTTGGTCATAATTGGAGACTGGCGGCGTATCTCACTGATTACGCTGAGTATATGCGGCCGCTGCTCAATTTGTGATTGAGCATGGAGGCGAGGACATCAACGTCGGTGGGAGCAATATTGCAGACGATATGTTCGTCGATAAATCTGTTCTTGTTGCTGCCGACTGCATCGCGGCGAACCTGGATGAGCAGTGCCTGTACTGCCTGCGGATCATATTTCGTGGGAGTGTTGCGGATGATCTCGCTAAGAGCTTCGCCGACGGATAGCGAATGGCGGTAAGGCCGCTCACTGGTCATTGCATCGAATGTATCGGAGAGGCCAATGACGCGCACTTGCTGCGCGACTTCGTCCATGTGGAGATGATCGGGATAGCCGCTGCCATCTCCGCGTTCATGATGCGAGCGCACGACCTCGGAAACCTTCGGCCAGGGGAACTGAACGCCGTTCACGATCTGGTGACCGATTACGGTGTGATCTGCCATCTCCTGAAACTCTTGCTCGTTCAGCGCAGCCGGTTTACCGAAGAGCCGCTTATCGATGGCGACCTTGCCGATATCGTGAAGGTATCCGGTTGCGCGAAGTGCGGCGACGTCGCCAAGGTCAAGGCCAAGGCTTTCACCGATGCCGGCGGCATAGCGTCCCACGCGCAGTGAGTGCCCGCGAATATTTACGTGCTTGATATCGATGGCATTGGCGAAAGTCTCAAGCGCGTTATCGTAGAAGCTTTGCACGGAGGCGAGCAGTCGCAGGTGATCGGACACACGGCTCGCGAGTGTTTCCGTGAGCGTGTAGTTGTGAACAGCGAGCGCTACATAATGGCAGAGCATGCCGAGCGCTTCGAGTTCATCTTCGCTGTAAGCGGCATCGCCTTCGCGACGGCCCAGCGCCAGCAACCCGACCAGTTTTCCGGCTACGCGCAACGGAACGATACAGCGAAACAGTTCAGGCGCAATGTTGCCGTTCGCGCTGAGATAACCGTCGTAGCTTTTGGAACTCATGGACAGCGGTGCGCGAAGATTTGCCAGCGCATGCACATGTTTTGGGAGCAAAGGAATGACGGCGCGCTCGGGGAAGTGAAGGAATCCCGCCGAGGTGATGGAACCAAGCATAGCGGGCTTGTCGCGAAAAATGAAAAGGGCTCCCTCTCGGGCGTCCACCGATTCCATAAGTGAGGAAAGGATGGAGTTCGCCGTCTCCGGGAACTCGCGATCGGCTGTCATCAACGAACCGAGGTCCGCCAACGCGTCGAAGGTCAGCAGCAATCGCCGAAAATTGTTATTTCGTGAGCTCACCTACCACGGGAGCACAACACGTCAGAGCAAGCTGAGACTATCACGAGCGCACCTTTTTCGATGCAATGTCTCTGGTTATGAACTTGGTGCGCACAATTGTTGAAGTAACCAATGCAGTGGTTGCGCGGAAGTGAAAGAAGAGGCTGAAGTTGTGCGGCACGCCAAGGGAAATGCGGCGCTAAAAGTGCTCGCGCAGCTCTGCGAAGTTCTCGAGCACCAGCAGGCGGCTGTTCTCAGCGGCGGAAACCTCTTCGTGCTCCAACACCCAGGTGTTGTCGTGTGGAACGAACACCGCATTGAAACCTGCACCCAGCGCGGGATTGATGTCCGACTTCGGCGAGTTGCCGATCATCCAGCTGCGATCGAGCGCAAGCGCATACTTCTCAGCGATCGACTTGTACGTGGGTACGTCCTTCTCGCTGACGATCTCAACGGCTGCGAAATAGTCTTTCAATCCGGAGCGTTCGATCTTGCCGGTTTGTTCGGGAATGTTGCCCTTGGTCATCAGGATGAGGTGATGCCGATCCGCGAGATACTGTAGCGTTTCGGGAACGCCGTCGATGATTTCCACCGGATGGCCGGCGATCTCGTGCGCGAAGCCTAGGACTCGCTCGTGAAGTTCCGGGGTAACCGGTTCTACTGAGAGTTTTTCGAAGGTACTGGCGAGTGCGTGCGCAAAGCTGTGCAGACCGTATCCATGGCTAATTATGGCCCCACGCTCCACATCGTTGAGAACTTCGCGGACCTGTTCGCGGGTATACGTTTCGTGATTCAGGAAAGAAATGAACTGCGCGATGGCGCGTTCAAAGTAGATGTTATTCTCCCAGAGCGTATCGTCGGCATCGATGAGCAGGGTCTGGGAGCCATTCTGGCGTTGCGTGACCATTCTCTGCGAACCATCATATCGTGCGTGGAAAAACGCCTTCCAAGGTGACGTCTAACTTCGCGCTTCGCCCGGCAGCATTGCTTCTGAGTGAGTCGCGAAAAGGCCGTCTTGATAGAATCACCAGTGATGACTGCGAAATTTCTGGCCGGCGGCTTGCTGGCCCTACTGCTCATGTCCACCTCGAATTCCTCGTCGCAAACCCAGGCACACCACACCAAGACCGGCGTGTATCACACCGGTAAGGCATCGAAAGACGACATGTATGTCGTTCCGGATCTAGCCGAGCGGCTGGCGAAGTGGAAGCCCGTAGAGATGCCATTCCACTCCGAGGGACTGACGCTGCGCGAGCGTCAGGAGGTCGAAAAGCTCGTAGAGGCATGCCGGTATCTCGAGGATATTTACTGGCGGCAGAGCGATCCTGAAGGACTGACGCTTTACCAGGAACTGGCCGGTAGCCAGACGCCGCGCGACCTTAAGTTGCGGCGATTTCTCTTCATCAATGGCGGGCGCTTCGACCTGCTCGACAATTTCAAGCCGTTCGTCGGGCACGAGCCCATGCCCCCGGGACGCGGCTTTTATTCACGGGGCCTGACGCGCGAACAGATCGAGCAGTACGTGAAGGATCATCCGGAGCAGAAGAACGACATTTTCAGTCCGTATACGGTGGTGCGTCAGAACGGCGAGCAACTGCACGCGATCAAATATTCGGTGGCTTACAGCTCGTTCCTGGAGCCAGCCGCCAAGGCGTTGCGCGAAGCGGCCGCGCTCAGTAATGACAAAGACTTCGCGAACTTCCTGCGTATGCGCGCGGACGCGCTGCTCTCGGACGACTACTATCCCAGCGATTTGGCGTGGCTCGATTTGAAAGATCCGAAGATTGACGTGATCTTTGCGCCGTACGAGACCTACATGGATGACCTGCTGGGCGTGAAAGCGTCGTATGGACCTGCGGTGCTGGTCCGCAACGAAGCAGAGAGCAAGAAGCTGGATATCTTCCAGCAGTACGTTCCGGACTTGCAGGAGGCGCTGCCGCTAGCGCCCGAGGATAAGCCGTCTAAGAAGGGCTTGCAGACTCCGATGGAAGTGGTCGACTCGCCATATCGTGCGGGAGATTTGCGGCACGGTTACCAGGCAGTTGCCGACAATCTGCCGAACGATCCGCGGGTTCACGAGGCAAAGGGATCGAAGAAAATTTTCTTCAAGAACTTCATGGACGCGCGCGTCACCTATATCGTGTTGCCGTTAGCCAAGCGCCTGATGATTCCGAGTCAAGCGCCGAAAGCTACTGCGGAAGGATATTTCCTCGGCACATTGGCGCATGAGATTTCGCATGGACTGGGCCCGGCTTTTTCGCGCGAGAATGGCAAGCAGGTGGACACGCGCGAAGCGATTGGTCCGCTGTACAGTGGGCTGGAAGAATCGAAAGCGGACATTGTCGGCCTCTACTGCGTTAAGTGGATGGTCGACAACGGCAAGCTTCCGAAAGAGCGCCTGGAAGAAGCATATGCCGCGCACATTGCCGACATCTTCCGCGCGTCTCGCTTCGGAGTGGGCGAAGGGCACGGCCGTGGCGAGATGATGGAGTTCAACTTCTTCGTGGAGCAGGGAGCCGTGCGTCGGGACGCATCAGGAAAATACGCGCTCGACTTCGACAAGATGCCGATAGCGGTCGCGGCTCTCGCAAAAGAGTTGCTGGAGATTGAAGCGACCGGGGATGGTGCTCGCGGCGAAGCGTGGTTCAAGAAGTATGGCGACATGCCGAGCCAGTTGAGTCAGGATTTGGCGAAGACGCGGGACATTCCGGTGGATCTGGATCCGAAGTTCAGTTTCAAGGATAAGGTGGAGTAAGTCGCGTCGGCTCCATCAACCCGAGCGACTCGAATAACAGCCCTAGCCCAGGAAATCTACTTTCGATTCGCGCGGGATCACGCCGGCTTTGTGTCCCATGTCGAGAAGTCGACGAATCGCCTCGCGACCATCCGGGCCGTACTCGATGGTGCGCTCGTTCACGTACATGCCAACGAATTTGTCGGCGGACTGCTGATCCAGATCGCGCGCGAACTGCATGGCGTATTCCAGCGCCTCTTCACGATGATCGAGCGCGTACTGAATGCTGGTCTTCAGAGCGGTTGCAACGTCGGTGATGGTCTGCGGTGTCAGGTCGCGACGGATCGCATTGCCGCCGAGGGGAAGCGGCAGGCCCGTCATGTCCCGCCACCACTTGCCGAGGTCGATAATGCGCTGTAGCCCAGATTTGGCATAGGTCAGCTGGCCCTCGTGAATGATCAGTCCGGCTTCGTATTTGCCAGCCAGAACTTGCGGGATGATCTCATCGAAGGGCACGACTTCGGTTTCCACGTCGGGCGCGAACAGCTTCAGCGCAAGGTAGGCCGTGGTCATGGTGCCGGGTATGGCGATGCGCGTGTTCTTCACGTCGAGGATGGAAAGCGGTTTGGGCGAGATGATCATGGGCCCATAGCCTTCGCCTACGCTGCCGCCGCTACCGAGCAGTCCGTACTTGTCCTGCACATAGGGATACGCGTGGAAGGAGATAGCGGTGAGGTGGTAGACGCCGTCCATGGCTTTGCGGTTCAGCGTTTCGATATCGCAAAGCGTGTGGTTGAATTTCAGACCAGGGACACGAACCTTGTTGGTGGCGAGCCCATAAAACATGAATGCGTCGTCGGAGTCGGGACTATGCGCGACGTTAATTTCCTGTAATCCAGCGGTAGCACTGCTGACCATAACGTTCCGTTCTAGGAGGCGGGAACAACCTCAGACAAAGTGGTAGTGCAAATTAAGCTAACTAATTCGCAAATCTTGGCGAACTTTTGGCGCGACGGCCGAGTTCCGCGGCCGCCAAAACCTTGATTACTTCAGCAAAGATGAATGGATATAGTCCGAAATTTGCAGCCCGGGCCAGCGGAGCATGCAACAGGACCATGATCCAGGAGACGCCACTCATAAACAGCAGGATTTCGCCCGCGACTGAAGCCAGAGCGTAGCGCGCGAAGGTCTTTTGGCCGCGCTCGGCGATCCAACCTGCAAGGAACGCCACGAAGGGATACGAAATCAAGTAGCCGCCGGTTGGTCCGAGCAATTGAGCAACGCCCGAGAGCGCGCTGGGGGCGAATACCGGCGCACCCATTGCACCTGCGGCGAGATAGAGCGTAAGCGCGGCGAATCCGCGACGGCTGCCGAGTGTGAGTCCCACGAGTAGAACGCCAAAGTTCGCGAGGGTCAGCGGAACCGGCGTGAACGGCAGCGGCATGGCGAAGCGACCGAGAATTCCCATCAGCAGGGTCGCGCCAACGACCAAGGCCGCGTTCTTCGTAAGACTCGAACTCCACGGCTGAGTTTCAACCGCCTGGACCAATTGTTTTGCCATCGTCTACTCCTCAGGAGTTTGCAGAATCGTTTGTGCTCGGTGGCGCACTGGTCTCGACCACCACGGCCGGATGCGGTTCTTTGCCCGTCATATGGCGACGAACGCGAAGGAATGCCGCCACGACAGCCCACACCACAGACAAGGTGCTGAGGACCAAAATTGCGTAAAGCACCTGAATGAACACAGCTCGCTAGAATATCAGAATCGTCGGCGAATCCCCACTTGCGGCAGATCAGTGCGCCTGCATGGCTGCTTCGACTTCTTCCACGGTGCGCGGTAAACCTTCGGTAAAGCGAATCAGCTTGCCGTTGTTGTCGACGTAAAAGATGTCTTCAATGCGGACGCCGATCTTCTCGTCCGGTATGTAGATGCCCGGCTCGATGGTGAATACCATTCCCGGCCGGAGCGGCTGCGCGTTGTCGCCCGCATCATGCACTTCCAGTCCAACGAAATGGCCGAGGCCATGAATAAAGTATTGGCCGAGCGGCTGCCCTTTCAGATCTTTTCCGTGGGAGTTGATGTAGTCGTAGGCGACTTTATAGAGGGAGTTGGGTGCGTTGCGAGACAGACTCGATTTCCCTGACTGGAAGGCGTCCATCGCGGCCTGCTGCGCGCCCAGAACGATCTCATAAATCTCGCGCTGGCGCGGAGTGAACTTGCCGTTCGCGGGTAAGGTGCGCGTGATATCGGAGGCGTACATCGAGTACTCACCTGCCACGTCCATCACGACGACGTCGCCGTCGCGAATCGGGCCATCGTCGTCGGAATAGTGGAGCACTGTGGAGTTGTAGCCCGCACCCACGATCGGCGCATAAGCCGGCCGCTCGCAACCGCGCTTCGTGAACTCGTATTGCATGAGGGCTTCAATCTGTCTCTCGCCCGTGCCAGGATGCATGGCCTTCATCGCCGCGACGTGTCCGGCCATACTGGCCAGCGTGGCTTTGCGAATCAGTTCAATTTCGCCTGCATCTTTGCGAACGCGTAATTCCGCAATCAGCGGGTCGGCATCCTCGGTCGAGATGTAATTCGGAAAGGCATTGGTGCGGGTCAGCCAAGCCATCGACGACGCAGAAAGGTCACCGGAATTCACGTAGATGGTGGCAGCGGGCGCGGGAAGAATGCGCACCAGTTCATCGCGGAGGCGATCCAGTACCTCGACGTGATCCACACCAGTTAGTTGCGGAGCCTGCGGATTTTCAGCGCCGAGTTTGGGTCCGGTCCAGCGTTCCTGTGTGTAATTGTGCGCGGGAAGGAACAGGATTTCGGTGTAGGGAAGAGCAGCTTGATCGTCGGTTGCTGCACGCGCCGGCGCCACCAGGATCGCAGCACCGGGCTCGGTCCAGCCGGTCAGGTAATAGAAATTGTTGTCCTGGCGAAAGCCGTAGAGATCGTTCTGTCCGGCGGCTTCGGTCCCGGCAAAGACCAGCACCGCTGCATTGGCTTTCTTGGCTAAGGCCTCGCGCCGGGCGTGGTAATCCGAACTCGGTTGCCGCTCGATGGCGACGGCGGAAATTGAGACCAGCAGGAAGAGGACGGTCAGTGCTTTGCGCAAGAGAAACCTCGCAACGACGAAGTGGAACGGGAGATTATACCTGCACGAAGGTTTGGGAATCCCACCTCTGCCAACAGCGGGCAGAGATGGGGCACCCGCAGTTTCCCAACCGCTAACCTTTTTTCTGCTTCGAGTTCTGTTGTGCCTCGATGACGCCGTCCACATTGCCTTTGTTGATCAGCGTTGAGCCAGTATCGACGAAGGTGGGCAATGCTGCGTTCGGATTTTCTGCGGTGTTCGCATCCGAGACATTCATGCGCTTGTGATGGAAATCATCTAGCATCTGCATTCCAAAGTAGCCCATGGTGAAGGGCTTCTGCGCGATGGTGGCCTCGATCACTCCCTTACGGACCCAGTCGAGAGTGTCGTCATCGGTGTCCATGGCGACCACGAGCTTGCCGGTCACGTGGTTGTTATTCAGGACAGCAGCCACTTCTTTTCCACCCTGGGCTTCGAGGCAAATGAAGCCGTCGATAGCCTCTTTCTTGTCGAGGATCCGCTGGGTCTCGTCGAACACCGCGCGCGGGTCGCCTTTCATGTCGACGATGCGGTCGATCTTGATCTGTGGATAGCTTTCGAATACTTTTTGATATCCGCGCAGCCTGGCATTCAGGTTCGCCTGGCTCGGCATGGTGAAGATCACCACATTGCCTTTGCCATGAAGTTGTTTCGCCGCCAGTTCGCCGCCGCGCACGCCGGCGTCGTAATTATTAGTGCCGACGAAGAAGAGGCGCTTGCTTACCGGCGAGTCGGAATCGATGGTGATCACGGGAATTCCGGCAGCGACTGCCGCATCGATCGACGGACGCAAAAGTTCGGCATCCCCTGCTGATACCAGGATGCCCGAAGGCTTTTTCTGCACTGCTTTGTCGAACTCAACCTTCTCCGCTTGGGGATCGTAGCTATCGGGTCCGACAACCTCAGCACGCACCTTCATCTGTTCGGCGGCTTTATAGAATCCCGCAGCGGCTGATTGCCAGTAGGGGATCTGCGTGTTCGCGGTAACCAGGTAATAGTGCTCATCGCTATCGTGCTTGGAGCAGGCACTCAATCCGAGCACAGCTATTAAGGAAATGATCGCGCAGGTAAAGCGCCGAAGATTAATCATGGAAGCACCTCTAGAAGAAAATGCGGGCAGGAAACCAAGGGCCCAAAAGAGCGAATTGTAGGCCTGTTGGGACTCGATTCACAAGTACGCGAGCCACACGCGAGAGGTTTGTGGCTATATGCCCACTGGATAAGGCTTCGCGGTTTGCGGTTCGCGCGCATCGCGCCCGAAGAAGCGCTCGAATCGTCCCTGCAATAGGGACATCAATCCGGTGTACCAGTAGCCGAGAACGAATAATCCGAGGAAAGGCACGGTGATGAAATTCTCATTGGTCACCGCGTACCAGACGGTCAGCGCGAAATAGCTACCGACGGCTAGCTCGAGATACGGAATCCAGCCCAACCGACGGCGATATTTGCTGGCAATGACCTTATCCGCTTTCGATTGCACGCGATATTTGGGAGTCCGAGCGAATGCCGTTTGTTTGCCGACCAGCGCTTCCAGCACCGCCTTGGTGTTGGTCATGGTGAGCCCGATTCCCAACGCCATCAGGAAGGGCAGGTAGATAAAGGTCCGGTACCAGGTGCGCGGGTAAAGTTCCTTCTGCGACACGAGGTAGAAGCTCGAGACCGAAAACGTCGACGCCAAAAATAGGGGCACGTCGATGTACAGCATCTGGAACCAGCCCTGATAAAAGCGGATGATCATCGCCGGCAGTAGAAGCGTCGAGAGGACAATCATCAGCGGGTAGCTGATGTTTGCGGTTAGGTGATACCAGGCTTCGATCTTGATTCGCCGCGAGGCATTGCTTTTCAGAACGAACGGCAGATCCTTGATTGCGCACTGAATCAGGCCCTTGGCCCAGCGTGCCTGCTGCGTCTTGAACGCCGTCATCTCGATGGGCAATTCCGCGGGGCACTCCACGTCTTGCAGATAGGCGAACTTCCAACCTTTTAGTTGAGCGCGGTAAGAAAGGTCGGTGTCTTCGGTGAGGGTGTCGTGCTGCCAGCCTCCGGCTTCTTCAATCGCACGGCGACGCCACATACCGGCGGTTCCGTTGAAATTGAAAAAGACGCCGGTGCGCGATCGTCCGCCATGCTCGAGCACAAAATGGCCGTCGAGCAAAATGCCTTCGACTTCCGACAGAAACGAATAGCCGCGATTCAAGTGCGTCCAGCGCGTCTGCACCATTCCAATCTGCGGCTCGGTGAAGTGGTGGATCACCTTCATCAGCCAATCTTCGGGCGGAACGAAATCGGCGTCGAAGATGGCGATGAATTCGCCTTTGGAGAACTGCATGCCGTTATGCAGAGCTCCAGCTTTGTAGCCGGCGCGGTTCGTGCGGTGGATGAACGTAACCGGATGTCCCATCGCGGCATAGCGCTCAACGACGCCGGCCGCGACTTCGGTGGTCTCGTCCGTCGAGTCGTCCAGCACCTGGATTTCGAGTTTCTCGCGCGGATAATCTAGGCGGCAGATCGCGTCGACGAGTCGATCGACCACGAACTGCTCGTTGAAAATCGGCAACTGAATGGTGACGGTCGGCAGTTCCGCGAATTTTTCTTTGGGCTCGGTGCGTTTGTTCCTCTTGTTGTGGTAATACATCCAGACAAGCTGATAGCGGTGCAGCCCGTAGAATGCCAGCAGAATCAGTACGATGAAGTACGGAATAAGCAGGCACATATCGAAGGCATTGGCCTTGTACAAACCTTTGAAGGTTGTGTCCAGGATGTGCGTGCGCAGGTAATGGCCGAAACCGCGCTGCTCGAGGAACAGCGCAAAGCCTAAATTGGAGGTAAAAGAAGTCAGCGTTCTTGCCTTTGTGCCAGAAACTTCGGAGCGCCGGCCAGAAAGCTAGATTGTACCTGATAAGTGACACCGACTAAACGGCGGCAGCGATTAACCCGTTGCAGGTGCTAGTTTTCCACGAGTGCGCGAATCTGTGCTGCTTGGTTACAATAGAGGAAAGCAGCTCTTCTGGAGTCCGGTACTTGGCAACAAACAATTCACAGTTACAACCGCGGATCTTGTGCGTCGACGATGAGCCTGTCGGCTTGACAGTGCGCAAATTGCTATTGGAACGCAAGGGCTACGCAGTGGAAACCGCCTCGAACGGCCCTTCCGCGATTGATATGTTCAAGATACGGCCCTTCGATTTGGTATTGCTCGACTATTACATGCCCGCAATGAACGGCGCCGAAGTCGCGCGGGTAATGCGTACAATACGGCCGAAAGCGCGAATCGTAATGCTTTCGGCGTACGTTACGTTGCCGGAAGAGGCGCTGGAGCATGTGGATGCTTCGATCACCAAGGGCATTCATCCGGAAGCATTGCTGGATTCGATTGGGCAACTCATCTCTCTCGATCACCGTGGGGATCACTGATCATGGAGCCAAAAAAATTTGGTCGGATTCTGCGGGTTTCTCTGCTCATCCCCGTGCTAGTTATCCTGGCGATGGCAGCGATCGTAGGCTTCGAAGTCGAGCAACTACGAACCGCACTCGGATGGGTCGATCACACGGACCGGGTTATCTCAGAGGCGCGGTTCACATTCCGCTCAATGGTGGACGAGGAAACTGGTCTCCGTGGATATCTACTCACTCGCCGCGACGACTTTCTACAGCCTTACAACGACGCGCTTCCGCGGGTTGACGCGGAGTTCGAGAAGCTGCCGCAACTGGTTGCCGATAATCCCGAGCAGCTCCAAAGAATCCAGCAACTCCGGGATTCTTACGACAAGTGGCTTGCGTATTCGAAGACCGTGCTGAGCCCAGATGCCGTGCTGACTGCAAACACTTACGAGGCGAACTTGCAGGGCAAGCAGTTGATGGATGACATCCGCCGGCAAATGGACGAGCTGATGCAGGCGGAATACGAGCTGCGCGACCAGCGAGTTCGCAAGTCATCGGATCTTGACAAGATCTTCTTCGGCAGCCTCATCGGACTAACGATTCTGCTTGGTACAACGCTCGTCCTGTTCACTCGCCGCCAGCTGCTGGGATTGTCGAACAGCTACGAAGAGGCTCTAAAAGACAGCCGCGAGAAGACAGCGCAGGTTCAGGAACAACGCGAGTGGTTCTCGACCACTCTGCGGAGCATCGGGGACGCGGTGATCGCGACCGATGGGACGGGCAAAGTCACCCTGATGAACGAGGTCGCTTGCGAGCTTACTGCGTGGACCGAGGAGGAAGGTCGCGGCCACGATCTCCAGGAGATCTTCAAAATCGTCAACCAGGAGACTCGTGAGGTTGTCGAAAACCCGGTGTCGAAGGTTCGGCGACTTAACAAAGTAGTGGGCCTGGCGAATCACACGGTGCTTATCAGCAAGGATGGCAAAGAGTACAACATCGACGACAGCGGCGCTCCGATCCGCAGTTCGAATGGCGAGATGGTCGGTGTTGTTCTTGTCTTCCGTGACATCACCCGCACTTACCAGATGGAACGGACTCTGCGAACCACCGAGAAGCTGGCGCTTGCTGGGCGGCTATCGGCGACCATCGCTCACGAGATTCACAACCCACTCGATACGGTAGGGAACGTTCTCTATCTCATTCAGGGTGACTCGCAGGGAGAGATGCGGCAACACATCGAGTTGGCCATGCAGGAGCTGCAACGCGTGAGCCAGGTCACCAAGAGCATGCTCTCGCTCTATCGCGAATCGAAGACGCCGGTTCCGGTCTCGGTGAAGGATGTGCTGGAAAGCGTGCTTGCATTGTTCGAGACCAAGGTCGCGAGCAAGGAAGCCAGTATTGGCAAGTCCTACCAAAAAGGACTCTCGCTGGAAGGTTTCCCCGCGGAATTACGCCAAGTATTTTCGAACTTCATCGGAAACGCATTGGACGCGATCGCGCAGCACGGAGCCGTTTCCATTACTGCATCCAAAACACCGGCTCGGGGCGAAACACCAGCTGGCGTCACCGTGGTGATTGCCGATAACGGCACCGGCATCTCAGAGGAAAACCTCTCCAAGCTCTTCCTGCCCTTCTTTACGACTAAAGGTGAGCAGGGTACGGGCATCGGACTGTGGGTGAGCAAGGGTATCATCGACAAGCACGGCGGCACTGTTACGGTCGACAGTAGCACCGAGCCGGATTATCACGGAACGACATTCACGGTTTGGCTGCCCGAAAAATTCACGGGCGAAAGACAGAACCAGGCTCCGGTGATTCGGCCGGCTGAGGACGATCAGACACTGGAAACGGCTTAGGCGTCTCCGCTGTTCGTGCTGATGAGAGTTGCCGTGCAGATGTGAAATACAGAGATGGATTCGCTGCGCTCACCATGACATCGTGGACCGGGATACGGGAGTGGCGATGCAAGCATTCTGCCTCCTCTATCGAACTGCCCGACTCGGGGCAAACGAAGGCTTGAAGGGCCGCCCGGGCGTTTATCCCGGTCACCACTGAACTTTGTTGTCCGGATCATCGACCAGGACGACGTCCCACTTTTCGAGCATTGGCATAAGTAGACTTTCCAGTTCTTCCTTCCACAGTTTGCCTTCGTAAAACTTCGCTTTCATTGGTTCGCGCGATGGAAGGTCTGGAAAGCCTCGCATAAAAAAGAAAACATCGGGATCCTCGACGGAGAGAAATGGGCCCAGGATTTTCATTCCGATCTCATCGTGCGCAGGGATCGATTCTGTACGGAAGACCTCGAGAAACTCGGCGCGTTTGCCCGGCTTCGTCTTGTAGGTCCGCATCTCGATGATCATCGAAGCAACTCCGCGAGCGTGTTCACACTGACCCGGAAGTGCTACTCGTAACGCAGGGCTTCCACCGGATCCATCCGGGCGGCCTTGATTGCCGGTAGCATTCCGCTGACGACTCCCACGATGGCCAGGATCACGCTCGAGGCGATCAGGATGCTAGGATCGATATGCAGATGAATGTCCGCGTCCTTCGCGTCTTCTGCAAACGCGCTGAATAGGGGTAGGGAGCCGATGATCGTGGAAATAAGATAGGCGGCGACCACTCCCAGAAGACCTCCAGTAAAGGTAATGGCCAGCGCTTCTGAGAGAAACTGCACGAGAATGTGCCGCCTGCGGGCGCCAAGGGCCTTTTCAACGCCGATCTCACGCGTGCGCTGCGTGACCGCGACCAGCATGATGTTCATCAGACCGACGCCGCCAATGCCCAGCGTGAGAAATCCTATGAACGTGAGCAGAATCTTGATGCCGGTGGTAACGATGCGGAATTGGGCGATGTCCTCCATCAGGTTCCACACAAACACCGCTTGTTTGTCCTCGGGTTTGAAGTTGTGGTGTGCAGCCAGGACCTGGCGAACGGAGTCGGCGACTTTCGTGTATTGCATTCCTTCGTACTCGATGAATATTCCGCCGAGATAATGCGTGTCCTTGATGTCGCCCATGCTGCTGAATGGCACAACCAACAGGCGGTTGTCATTGTCGTCGCCATCCTGAACCTTGTGCTTGAGAATGCCGATGATCTGGAAGCTGATGCCGTCGATGCGGACATAACTACCAATGGCATTCTGTCCGGAGAACAGCTTCTTCTTTGCCTCGTCGCCGATCACGACAACGCGGGCGCGCGTGCTCTCGTCTTCTTCGTTGAGAGTGCGACCCTGCGCGACTTCCATCCGGCGAATCTGCATGTACGAGGGATAGACACCGCTGGTTCGGAATGTGAATGTACGCGTGTCGTAACGGACACTCGTCTGCTTGTCCACCGATGGAGAGACGCGCTTCAGCATGGGCACGGCATTGGTGATCAGATCCAGGTCGTCCAAGGTGAAGCGGATTTCAGCGCCAGCCTTGCTTCCCCCAGCCTGCATTGAAGTGCGGTTCGGAAATACGGCGATCATGTTGGAGCCGAAGGAAGAGAAGACGGTCATGATGGCGCGCTCGAATCCGGCGCCATAAGCAAGCAGGATCACAACGGTGGCAATGCCCCAAGCCATTCCCAGCATGGTGAGCGCGGCGCGGCGGCGATTGTGCTTCAGTGCGCTGTAAGCCTGCTCAAAGATACTGAAGATCATCGTTTACTCCTGCCGCAGTGCTTCCACTGGTTCCAACATGGCGGCCTTACGGGCCGGGTAAATTCCGGAAACGATTCCGGCGAACGACAAGCAGAGAATCGCGAGCAACGCCGAAGCAGGAACAATACGCGGCGGGTCGAAGCCGTCGGGTGGTTGCATCGTGCCCATCAGAGCCATGAGTCCGGCGACAAACAACATTCCTACCGTGCCACTCAATCCGGTCAGGAATGCGCCTTCGAAAAAGAATTGCGTCAGTATGCTGCGGTTGGTGGCTCCCAGTGCCTTGCGGAGTCCAATCTCGCGGGTACGCTCGGTAACCGAGACGAGCATGATGTTGATGATTCCAATCGCGCCGAGGCCGAGCGTGACGAGGCCGACGCCGCCCAGAAACCAATCCATTGCGTCGAAGATCAGCGCGACCTTCTTTTCATTCTCGATGGTGTCCCACTCATCGAAGGCATCCGGCGACAGATAGTTGAAACCGTGGTTGCGAGCGATGATCCTGTGAACCTGGATTTTGGCATCCAGGTGCTGTGCGGTGGTTATGGGCTGATAGTTAATGAACGAAACCGCGTTCTCGGTATTGTTTTCTTTCAGCGGAAAGTACTCCCGCATGGTGCTGACCGGAACGAAGATACGGATATTTGTGCCGTTGTTTCCCTCGCGGCCGACTTTCTGCAGGACCCCGATCACCCGGAACGGAATATTGTTCAACATGATCGTGTTGCCGACGGCTGCTCGTCCGTTGTAAAGGGTCTTGGTGAGTTCGATTCCGAGGACCGCGACCCGCTGGCGCGAGGCTTCGTCTGCATCTGCGATCCAGCGGCCTGTCTCAATCGGAATCGTGCGAATGTCGGCGTATATGGGAGCAACACCGAATACCTGGCCGTTGGCGCTGTTGTAATCGCTTACTGCGCGAATGTCGTCACGCTCGAGAACAGGCGAGATGTTCTTCACCATATTCGCTTCGTTCTTAATATCGAGATAGTCCGTGTAGGTAAGGTGATAGGGCTGCATCGATTGCAGACTGCCTTCGACCGACGGTACGCGCCCGCCGAAGATAAACATGATGTCCTGACCGATGCTGGCAAGCTGCTTGTGCTGGCCGGAACGGAAGCCTTCTCCTAATCCAACGAGCAGCAGCAGAGATCCCACTCCCCACGCGATGCCGAACATGGTGAGGAACGAACGCAGTTTATGAGCCCAAAGCGTGCTGAGGGATTGACGGATGATGTCGAGAAATCTTTGCATTCAGTGTTATTTAACTTCTAACGCAGAGTCCACCCCACATGGCTATATACGTCCAAGAATGACGCCGGGTTCCGAAAAGAAAGATTCCCAGCTTTATAGACTCCGTGGGATTGGAATTGTTACGACTGTTTTTTCAATGCGTTGGCGGTTACCGCAGTACCTTGACCATTATCTCCTGAGGAATGGGCGGAAGTCTGAGCGTATTCATAAACGCCCCGTCCCGCCTTGCGGCCTACGCGTCCCGCCTTCACATATTGGGAGAGCAGCGGCGCGGGGCGATACTTTTCGCCCAAGGTTTTGTGCAGGTATTCCAGGATGTGCAGGCGAGTGTCTAGGCCGACAAGGTCAACTAGTTCGAATGGTCCCATGGGGTGGTTCAAGCCGAGCTTTACGGCTTTGTCGATATCTTCGGCGGACGCGATTCCTTCCTGCAGCATGTGAAACGCCTCGTTGCCAATCAGCGCGTTGATGCGGCTGGTGATGAAGCCGGGAGACTCCTTGATCACGACGACTTCTTTTTTCATCCGGCGGCCGACTTCGACCACAGTGCTCAGCGTGTCGGTGTCGGTCTCGAGGGCTTTCACGACTTCCAGCAGCTTCATCTTGTGCACTGGATTGAAGAAGTGCATGCCAACGCATTTGGGCGCGCGATAGGTAACCGACGCGATTTCGGTGATGCTGAGCGAAGAGGTGTTGGAAGCGAGTATGGTGCCGGGGCGGCTGAATTTGTCGAGCTGGGTAAAGATCTCGATCTTGGACTCCATTTCCTCGGGAACGGCCTCGATGACGAGATCGGCGTCGCGGGCGGCGGAATCGACGGATGTGGCGTACTCCAGGCGATCGAAGGCAGCGTTGGCATCCGCAACGGTAACCTTGCCTAGTTCCACGGCCTGATCAAGGTTCGCGCGGATTTCTTCGCCGGCGCGGCGCAGGGTAGAGGGGAGAATATCCTCGAGAACGGTGCGGTAACCGCCAAGAGCAGATGCATGGGCTATACCACGACCCATGGTGCCGGCGCCGATCACCGCAACCGTGCGGATCTCGGGCACTACTTAGCCTCCAGGCGCTGGAGGATTCCCTGGACTGACGGATCAGATTTGCGGATGTAGTCAGCGAGACGCTTCTTTTCGTCGTCGCTCATGGTAGGGATATTGGCGCCGATGCGCCGCAAGGTGGTGGCCATTTCGTCAACGTAGTTCATCATGCGAATCAGTTCGCCAGAGACGACCATTGTTACTCCTTCACGTGCCAGGGTATGAGAGCCGCTGCCTTGACGGGTATCCCTGTGAACGTCCGGGTGAACGGGCTGGGATCGACCTTCGGAGGCAAACAATCTATTCTCAACGTTAGGGAGCGGTTAGTAAAGCGCACGGCGAGAGATAATCTGAACGAATGCTACGAAATAAAAACTTAATCCCACTGTCGCACCAGCATCAGCACGCGCTGGCCTTTTGCGTGAGCATTGACAAGGCGCTGGCCAATCCGGCGGCGATGGAAACGGCGGCGATTCAGCAGGAGATCACCCGGCTTTACGAAACCGAGCTGGCGATCCACTTTGAAGCCGAGGAGCGGTTTTTATTTCCGGTGGCGGAACAACTGGAAGAAACGGCAAGCCTGGTGGACGAGTTGCGGATCGAGCACGGGCTGCTGCGGAGTGGCGTGAAGCGCGCGGAGGCTCGGGATCTGACGACGTCGGACATACAGGTGTTTGCAGCCAGCTTGAGCGCGCATATCAGAAAAGAAGAGCGGGAGCTGTTTGAGGCGGTGCAGCGAGGATTGACGGCCGAGGAATTGGAGCGGGTGGGAGAGGAGATTCGGCGTGCGTTGGGAGATTCCCCACCCAAGCCAAAGGATGGCTAGGATGGGGCACCCGTAAGCATTCCTAACTCACGGCATTCTTGACAGAACTGCCGCTCTCATCTCCAAGCGGCAATCCAGAGCTGAATGCGCATCTAAGTAACGGATGCAGGAAGCCCGTCAGGCAGAAGTGGTCGAGAGCTCCGAAGTTTCCGAGTGTCTCAATCGCATCTCGCACCAAAAAGATCAGTACCGTCCTATCAGCACCTACCGATTGCAGTTGAACGCAGGATTTCGTTTTGAAGATGCCCGGCGGCTGCTGCCCTACCTGAATCAACTCGGAATCACGCATTGTTATTTCTCGCCAGTGCTGAAGGCACGGCCCGGCAGCCTGCATGGGTACGACATCACCGATCACAACGCGCTGAATCCAGAGATCGGCACCGAAGAAGAGTTCGACGCTTGCGTGCGCGAGATGAAGTCGCTCGGCATGGGGCTGATCCTCGACATCGTGCCGAATCACATGGGGATCGGCTACAACACGACACCCTGGTGGCAGGATGTGCTTCGCAACGGAGAGGCGTCGGAACACGCGAATTATTTCGACATCGATTGGGACACGCTGAAGCCGGAGTTGCGAGGGAAGGTGCTGCTGCCGATCCTCGGGCAGACGTACGGGGAGGAACTCGAGCAGGGTCACATCAAGCTGGAATACAACGAAGGCCGCTATCGAATTTGTTATTACAACAAGAAGCTGCCGGTGGATCCGCAAACCTACGCGCTTATTTTCGAACAGGTGCCCGGTCTGCAGGAGTTCAGTTCGGATCCGGGATGGCTGAACCGCGGAGCAGCCGAGTTCACTGAATTGATCGGTGAGTTCCGATCTCTTCCGGTACACACGACCAAGGATCCGATTCAAGTACGGCAGCGGAGGGCTGATATTCCGCGCCTGCTTACGAGATTGGCGGAACTGCGGGGAGCGTATCCCGCGGTTGCAGCGATCGTTGACGTAGCTGCTCAACGAATGAACGGCATTCCGGGAGTGGCGAGGAGCTTTGGTCCGATGCACCGCTTGCTCGAGGGTCAGGCATATCGATTGGCGTTCTGGCGAGTGTCGTCGGAAGAGATCAATTACCGGCGCTTTTTTGATATCAACGACCTGGTGGGCCTGCGGATGGAGAATCCGGCAGTGTTTGCGGCGACGCACAGGTTGATCCGCAAATTGCTGGCGGAAGAGGCGGTAACGGGATTGCGGCTCGACCATCCTGACGGGCTGCTGAATCCGATCCAATATTTCACGCGATTGCAAATGCTCTACGCAGCGAGCCAGTGCAGTGGGCCGACCGCGACGGGACCTCTAGCCGAGACGGGCATTGAGACTGAAATCGTGCAGCGCTTCGGCGATCACAACTGGATTGGACCGCGAGCGCCACTGTACCTGGTAGTCGAAAAGATTCTTGAAGCGGGCGAGAAGCTGCCGCAGCGATGGCCGGTTGACGGCACAGTTGGATATGAGTTTGGGAATTCGCTGAACAACTTGTTCGTGCAGCGCCAGAATGAGCGCGCTTTTACGAACCTGTATCACCGATTTATCGAGGGCACGGTCGATGTGGGAGCGCTGATCTACAACAGCAAGAAGCTGATCATGGAAACGGCGCTGTCCAGCGAAGTAACCGTGCTCACCGATATGTTGCAACAGATTGCGAGCGGCGACCGGCGCGCGCGGGATTTCACGCGCAACGTGCTGATGGGCGCGATCCGCGAGGTGATCGCTTGCTTCCCGGTGTACCGGACCTATATCGATGCGCGCGGACAGATCAGCGAGCGAGACAGGTTGTACATACAGGAAGCGATTGTCAGGGCGAAGGGACGCAGTCGAACCAGCCCCACGGCAATCTTCGATTTCCTGCGATCGGTGCTCCTGCTGGATACCAGCGCGGGCGTGATTCCGTCCGATCAATATCGGGAGCGGCTGCGATTCACACTAAAGTTTCAGCAACTGACTGGGCCGGTGATGGCCAAGGGATTGGAAGACACCACCTGCTACGTATACAACCGGTTCGTTTCCGTGAACGAGGTGGGCGGATCACCGGCGGAGTTCGGGATCAGCCTCGAGGAGTTTCATGAAGGCAACCGCGAACGTGCTCGCGATTGGCCTTCGTCGATGCTCGCGACTTCGACGCATGACAGTAAGCGCAGCGAGGATGTACGAGCACGGCTGAATGTGCTTTCGGAGATGCCGCGAGAGTGGGCTTCGGAAGTGCTGAGTTGGAGAAGAGCGAATCGGCGACGGAAACAGACGATGGGAGATGGCCGAGTCGCGCCCGACGCCAACGAGGAGTATTTCCTCTATCAGACGCTGGTAGGTGCATGGCCACTGGCTATCGAGAGCAGTCGCGATCGTGAGGATTTCGTTCGGCGGATCAAGGAGTACATGACCAAGGCGCTGAACGAAGCCAAAGTGAATATGAGCTGGACGAGTCCGAATGCGGAATACCAGCAGGCGGTAGAAAGCTTTATCTCCAGAATTCTGACGCCATCGTCAAAGGAGCATTCGTTCTGGGGCGCAATCCAGAACTTCCTCCCGAGGATGATGTACTTCGGAGCACTGAACTCGCTGGCGCAGGTTGCGCTGAAGCTCACCTCTCCGGGAGTGCCGGACACGTATCGCGGAACGGAGCTGTGGGATTTCAGCCTCGTCGATCCTGACAACCGTAGACCAGTTGATTACGATCGGCGGCAGCAATTCTTGAGCGATCTGCGGGTGAGAGAGATGGCGGGCGATCTCCCGCAGATGTGTGGCGAGCTGCTCGAAAACTGGAAAGATGGTCGCGTAAAGATGTGGATGGCGATGCGGATCCTGCGCTTTCGTCGCGAACATCACGAACTGTTTCAGCAGGGAAGTTACGAGCCGCTGACCGTTGGAGATAACCGAGAGCAGCACGTAGTTGCGTTTCGACGACGTTGGCAAGGCCAGTCGGTGATCGTGGCCGTCTCGCGTTTTGCATACACACTGATGAACGGCGAGATGCGTCCGCCGATCGGGGAGATCTGGGAAGATACTGCGATTGCGGTTCCGGAGCTGACAGGAGAGCTGGAAAACGTGCTGACGGGAGAAACAGTTCAGCTGCGGGATTCTCGCGTGCTATGCTGCGAACTCTTCCGCAGGTTTCCGGTTGCCGTTCTCAACCTCCTGTGAGACGCGATCGGCGACTTCGGTGAGCTCGCCCAGCCTCTTCGCGAGATCGTGCTTCAGACTTCCCGGAGCATAACGCCAGGACCAATTTCCGTCCGGACGGCTAGGCACATTCATGCGGCCTTCGCTGCCCAATCCCAGTACATCCTGCAACGGAACGACACAAAGTCGCGACACAGAAGTTTCAGCGGCGCGAATCATCGCCCATTGAATGCCGTCGCTTTCAACGCCGAAGTATGCGCTCGCGGCACGACGCTCGGCTTCGCTGGCAGTGCGCCACCAGCCGGGTGTGGTGTCGTTGTCGTGCGTTCCGGTGTAGACGATGGTGTTCGGTTCGAATTTGTGCGGAAGGTAGATGTGCGCGCCAGGATCGCCAAATCCGAACTGCATCACCTTCATGCCCGGAATCTCGAGTCGATCGCGGAGCGCCTCAACTTCAGGCGTGATCACGCCCAGGTCTTCAGCGATGAGTGGCAGGCCACCCAGGCGCTCGCGCAATACATTGAACAGATCGTCGGCCGGACCTTTCACCCAATGACCATTGACGGCGGTAGGCTCGTCGGCGGGAATCTCCCAGTTGGCTTCGAAGCCCCGAAAATGATCGATGCGGACGAGATCGCAGTTCTTCAGTGTCCATCCCATGCGTTGAACCCACCAGTCGTAGCCGCGCGATTTGAGCACGTCCCAGCGATAAAGCGGATTTCCCCAGCGCTGACCGGTCGCGCTGAAAGCGTCGGGCGGAACGCCGGCGACGACTTCGGGCTTGAGGTTCGCGTCCAGGCGAAAGATGTCGGGATGCGTCCACACGTCGGCGCTATCGAAGCTGACGAAGATGGCGACGTCGCCCATAATCTGAATGCCGCGGCGAGCGCACTCGGCGTGCAACGCTTTCCACTGTTCGAAAAAGGCGAACTGCACCGCGCGAGCGACGTCGAGATCGGCAGCATGACGTTCGCGCGCAAAATGTTGCGCATCGTTATCGCGGCGGGCGATTTCCTTGGGCCACTCGTTCCAGGATTTCCCACCGTACTCTTTGCGCAGCACTTCGAAGAGCGCGTAATCCTCGAGCCACCATGCGTTATCGCGGCAGAAGCCGTCGAAGCGACTGCGCTTTGCGCCCGATATGCTCTTGAGAAATCCGCGCGCGGCCTCTTCGATTAGGCAATACTTGCTTTCCCAGACCTTCTCGAAGTTGACGTTCCCTGTAGCAGGCAGCAGTCGCTTCAGTCGAGCAGAGTCGATCCAACCGCGCTCGGCGAGCCGCTCCAGGCTGATCATCAGCGGATTGCCAGCAAAGGCCGACGTGCTCGAGTAGGGAGAGTTGCCGTAGCCCACAGGACCCAGCGGCAGGATCTGCCACAGCGTCTGTTTGGCTTCGGTCAGGAAGTCGAGGAACTCATAGGCGGCGGGACCGAAATCGCCGATACCGCCTCGCGACGGGAACGATGTTGGGTGCAGAAGTATGCCGGAGGCGCGAGGGTGCATGGGCTTGTGCGAGTTCAGCTGAGACTTTGAATCTTTGATGCTACGAAATGAAAAGCAGAAGCCGGGCTATGAGCCCGACTCCGGCTTATTGTTCATGACGCGTTCCCACTCGGTCTTGTTGATACGAATCTTGCCTTCTTTTTGAAGACGCTGGCGAAGATCGGTGGCGAACATCTGGAACGCTTCACCGCGTTTCTGCTGAAGCAACGCTTCGCGTACTTCGTCGCTGTTCTTCGCGGCTTCGTCGGCCGAGGGTTCCTGCTTATCCGTAAGTGCGATAACGGCTGCTCCGGTCGACGTGCTGATGGGAGCGCTCACCTGTCCAGGACTGAGATCGAAAGCAACAGAAGCGGCGCCGGACATGGATCCGAGCTGCGGAACCTGATCCTTGGCGCTTACGAGTTCGCTGGTCTTTACGGTTGCGCCCACTTCCTGCGCGGCTTTCTTCAGGTTGTGTTCGGCGCGAGCGCGATCCGCGAGTTGCTGGACTTTCTGCTGCATCAACTGGGCCGAGCGCTGCGATTTGAAATCAGACTCAACCTTGGAGCGAGCCTCTTCGAAAGTCGGCGTCGCCGGAGGTTTGATGTCAGTCACTTGAAATACCGTGTAGCCGTTTGGTGTAGGCGCCTGCTCCGCAGGAGAGTTGGCCTTCGCGGCGAAGATCGCTTCTATCAATTCAGGAGCTGGTCCGATGCCGGGAAGCGTATCGGAACGCGAGATCATGCCGCTGGTCTGAACCTGCAATCCGTGCGCCTGGGCTGCCTTGTCGAGGCTCTGCGTGCGAGCTTGCGTGTAGATGGTGCCGGCAAGCGCTTGAGCAGCGCTGGCTGCTTTCTCACGTTTGAGATTCGGCTCGATCTCGGCTTTCACCTCGTCGAGGCTCTTCAGGTGAGCGTCGTGGCGGTCTTCCACCTTGATAATGTGGAAACCGTAGCTGCTCTGCACGAGACCGCTCATCTGGCCCGGTTTGAGGCCGAATGCGGCCTTCTCGAATTCGGGTACGGTGCGCCCGCGGCCAATCCACCCGAGTTCACCGCCTTGAGCGGCGCTGCCGGGATCGTCGGAGTTCTTCTTTGCGAGGTCAGCGAAATTTGCGCCGCCTTGCAGCTTCTTCAAGATGTCTTCAGCTTTCGCCTTGGCGGCGTCGACGGCTTTCTGGTCAACCTTGCCATCTGGTCCCGGAAGAGGAGTCTTGATGAGGATGTGCGAGACCTTCACTTCTTCGGGAACGCGGAATTGATCCTGATGCTGGTTGTAGTAGCGCTGGAGATCCTGCTGCGAGACCTGCGCGTCTGCGGCCAGCTTGTTCGTATCGATGACGACGTAACGAATCTGCCGCTTCTCAGGGATGGAGTTGTTATAGAGACTCTTGTTGCTCTCGAAGAAGGCCCTCAGCTCAGGCTCAGTCGGATTGATCTGCTTGGCGATGTCTTCGGGGGTCAGGACAGCATAGTCAAACTTGATCTTTGTGTTTTCGCGTTTGTAGGCAGTGGCGACTTCAGCGGGCGTCACCGTGACCGGAGCCACAACGGCAGCGCGCAGATTGCTGATGGTGAGCTGTTCCTTCACGCTGTTTTCGAACTGTGGAACTGAAACCTGGGCACGCGTGGTGATCAGGTTCTCGTATTGCTCCTGGCCGATGAACTGTCCGTTGGGAAAGAACGTCTGTGCATAGACGCCATGCTCTAGTTCATCACGCAGTTCGGCGTCGGTCGCCTGCAGTCCGAGGCGATCGGCCTCAGAAAGAATGGCGCCTTTGATAAGCAGCTGCTCTGCAGCGCTCTGCCGCAGGAATGGCAGCAGGGCCGGAGGAATCGAGCGCTGTCCGAATTGCTGCTGAGCAATCTGGCGCGCCATCATGTCGATATCCTGCGTGTTGACGTCCTGGTCGCCGACTTTGGCGACTACATTCTGGCCGAGGCCGAATCCAAGCGAATCACCGAGAATTCCACCCGGGATAAGCGTGATTACCATGGCAAAGCAAAAAATGACAATGATGCCTCCGAGAACGATTTTCTTGGCTTTGCCGGGGGTTTGCAGGAACTTGATCATCTTCTAGAAACTCCAGAGGTTATAGGGCGAAACTCGATTATAAACCAGAGACTTCATGAAAGTACGGCTGGCCCTGGAGTTCGACCCTTTGACTTGCCTTTTCGCATTCTCGATAATCGGTGGATGGATCTGTGGGAAGAGATCGTCAATCTGCGCCGGCAAGGACGGCGGGGAGCGTTAGCCACCATCATCAATGTGCGTGGGTCGATCCCTTCGTTTAAAACGGCCAAGATGCTGGTACGGGATGACGGATCGATCGTAGGTACGGTTGGCGGCGGGTGCGTAGAGGCCGACGTCTGGCAGGCCGCGCGCGAAGTAATGGAAGAAGAGAAGCCGCGCACGCTGACGTTCAATCTGAACCAAAATCCACGGTACGACACGGGACTCGTTTGCGGGGGAACACTGGAGGTGTATCTGGAGCCGATTCTGCCTGTGCCTCTGTTGTACCTGTTCGGCGCCGGCCACGTTGCGCATAACGTATATAAAGTTGCGCGGACCGCGGGATTCGACGTGGTCGTCGTGGACGATCGCGAGAGCTATGCAAACGGCGAACGTTTCCCAGAGGCACGCGAGGTGATCGCGGAAGACTTCGAGCCGGCTCTGGCACGCATCACGCCGAATGAGAACGCCTACCTCGTGATTGTTACCCGCGGGCACCGCGATGACATGCGGATATTACGTTGGGCGGTGCAGACCAGCGCGCGCTACATCGGGATGATCGGATCGAAGCGCAAAGTGCTGACGATCTATAAAGAGCTAGAGCAAGAGGGACTTTCTCCCCAACTGTTCGAGCGCGTCATGGCACCCGTAGGTTTGGAAATTGGAGCAGTCACGCCCGAAGAAATTGCCGTCTCGATCGTAGCCGAGATGATCGCCTGTAAGCGAAATTCAGAAGGGGTCCTCGGCCACAAGCGGCAGGCGCTGAGCCGAGCCGGCAAAGAAGCTCAGGAAGGCGCGGAAAAGTCATCGATCGTGCCGCCTGCAGGCAAGAGCTGAGAGTGCCTCTTCAGTAAACTGAGGCACTAGTATCGTTGTTCACAAGGCACTAACATTGCGTAGATAAGCAAGCATTCCAACTTGCGGGTGGTAGTGTGCCGAGCCGGGTAGGGTCGACGCTTCTGATTTTGCTGCTGGCATGCTGTACCTCTCTCTGCCGAGCACAGGATCAAGCTGCCCCCATGTACGCGAGTCCAGGAGTCGTGGTCAACGGCGCCAAGCCGCTGGCGCACGAAGCGCTGCCCGGCGATGTGATTGAAATCCCTGCAAACGATAAGCTCACGCTTCACCCCAGCGGGGATGAAGTGAAGCTCGAGCCTCTTTCGTCTGCGGTGTACACCAACCAAAAGCAAATTGAGCTGAGGAACGGCACCAGCACCATCACAACGAAAACTGGCGTTGGTGTTCATGTGCACCACTATATGGTGACTCCGGTTACGCAACCCGCGGAGTATCAAGTCTCATGGAACAATGACGGCGGACGTGTCTGGGTGCGCCAGGGCGAAGTACGCATCGATGGATGCGAGAAGAAACTGACCGTTCCCAAGGACAAGCTCGCGGAGTTGGGACGGGACTGCAAAGTGGGAGCGTATCTGAGACCCCAAGGGATCAGGCCGGTCTACGCTCTGGGATTGGCCGCACCCGTGGCTCCGATCATCTGCTATTACTTGTGTTTACAAGACGAAAGCTGTCTGGGAAAAAATGGCAAGTGGCGCACGAATTCCCAGCAGCCGTAGCGAGAGAATCCTGCCGATCCGTGACAGTCACTTCCTCCCCTCGAAAGCTTTCTTGATCACCTGCGCCGTGAATCCAATCAGTGGCATCGATTCCAACTCTTCGCGAGTGATCCAGCGCGCTTGCGCCACGTCCGAAGCCGCTTTCAGCTCACCGCTCACCCACGTGCACAGAAAATCGACGAGCACGTAGTGATATTGCGTGCGGCCCTCGGGATCGCTGTGGATGCTGTCGAAGACGTCCAGCACCTCGCCGGCCTTCACCACCAATCCGGTTTCTTCCAGCACTTCACGCTCTGTGCCACTGCGCAAGGTTTCGCCCAACTCGAGCATGCCGCCGGGGACTGTCCATTCGCCCTGCCGTGGGGGCTTGCCGCGCTGCACGATCAATGCACGCTCTTCGTGGATGATCACGCCTCCCACACCGACCAGCGGGCGATCTGGATACTCGCGCTGCACTACGAGAAAAATCCCCGAGGCGTGAGATTCACAATCCTCCAGCCGTTCTTGCCGCGGGCGAACTCAAATCGAACCTGCGATGATTTGCGTAAGGGCGCACCCGGGCTGGTGGAATCTGCCTGCAAATCGAACTGCACGAGCACCAGCGGCCGGTCGGGATTGTCACCCATTTGGCGCACATGGTAGCGGCCCACGAAGCCCTCGTATTGCGTGAATAACACGCTGATCTGATTCGCGAACTGGCCGTAGTTGGTCATGAACTCGGGGTCAAAGGCGGAGAGAAACTGGGTCGGATTCTGCGTCTGCAAGCCTTGTAACAGCTGGTCCATCAGCTTGACTGCGACTTCAGGGGTGAATGCTGTTGTTGGCGGTGCCTTGGCTTGTGCAAACGCGGCTTGCACGAAAATCAGCAGCAGACTCACAAGCGCCATCGAGCGTATTCTTACGGTCAGCATGTGGGCTTCTCATCTGGCAATATAACAAAGGAGGCCGCCGGTTCCGCGGGTTGGCAACATCCGCGACGGATCTGGCAACTTTCTTCCTGTGGCTCTCGAAGAATACAAGCGCAAACGCAAGTTCGACAGCACTCCTGAACCGGCCGGTGAAGTCGCGGCTAAAGAAGGCCATCGCTTCGTAGTGCAGAAGCATCGGGCAACCCGCCTTCACTATGATTTCCGCCTGGAAATGGATGGCGTGCTGAAATCCTGGGCCGTTCCCAAGGGCCCGTCGCTCGATCCAGCAGACAAACGCCTCGCCATGCAGGTGGAGGATCATCCTGTTTCCTACTTCGATTTCGAAGGCACTATCCCGGAAGGCAACTATGGCGCGGGAACTGTCATGGTCTGGGACGTGGGTACATGGGAACCTGTGGGCGGCGATCCAAACGAGATGCTCAAGAAGGGCGACTTCAAATTCACTTTGCACGGTGAGAAGCTCAACGGCAGCTTCGTGCTCGCGCATATGAAGTCGCGACGTCCGGGCAGCAAAGGCACCGAGTGGCTGCTGATCAAGCATCGCGACGAGTACGTGCAGCCGGGCTTCGACATCGACAAGCTCGATTACTCCGTGCTCACGCACCGTTCTCTGGCGGAGATCGCGGGTGACCAGGGCTCGGCCGAGTGGGCAAGCAGCCGCAAATCCACGAGCAGATCGAGCCGTAAGAACGCATGGCTCGCCGATGCGCTGGCGAAGTCGGATGAAGCCAAACAAGCTGCTCCGGCAAAAGCTGCGAAGAGCGCAACGAAGACAGCCTCGGCTAAGAAAGCTGCGAAGCGCGAGCCCGCAACTGCAGCGCGGAAGACAAAGTCTCGCAGCAAGAGCAAAGACGATTCGGATGGTGCCGCCCGCGGCCAGGCGTTCGACTTCCAATCGCTAAAGGGCGCGCAGCGCGCCGAAATGCCCGGCGTAATCCATCCCATGCTCGCCACGCTCGTCGAGGAGCCATTCGATAACGAAGACTGGCTCTTCGAAATCAAGTGGGATGGGTATCGCGCAATTGCTTATATCGACGACGGCTCGGTACGTCTTGTCTCGCGCAATGGCAATGAACTCACCGGACAATTTCCCGAGCTGCAATCACTTGGGGATCACTTTCGCGGCGAGCGTGCCGTCATCGATGGTGAGATCGCAGCGATTGACGATGAAGGCCGTCCCTCGTTCAGCCTGATGCAGCAGCGCGCAGGCGGGATCGGCACACGTCGCACTGCCCCCGATCATTCCATCCCTATCGTCTACTACGCCTTCGACCTGCTCTATGCCGACGGTTACAACCTGATGCGCGTCGATCTGGAAAAGCGCAAAGAAGCGCTTGCAGCCATGCTCAAGACGGACGCGCTCATTCGCTACTCCGAGCACTTTGTTGGCGATGGCAAGAATCTCTATCACGCCGCGCAGGAGCGCAGGTTGGAAGGGATCGTCGCGAAACGACGCAACAGTTGCTACATCCAGAAGCGCAGCCGCGATTGGCTGAAGATGAAGGTCACGCGCCGGCAGGAAGCGGTGATCGGCGGCTACACCGAGCCGCGCGGCAGCCGCGAACATTTTGGTTCCATCGTGCTTGGCTTGTACGACGACAAAGGACGGCTTATCGCAGTTGGGCAGGCGGGGAGCGGATTCACAGCCAAGACTCACGAGGACATGTGGCAGCGCCTAAAGAAGTTGGAGACGAGCAAGAATCCGTTCCACGGGAAAGTTGAGAGCGACCGCAAAGCGCACTGGGTAAAGCCGGAGCTAGTTGCGGAGATCAAGTTCACCGAATGGACGCATGAAGGGCAAAGTGGCGGAGTGAAGATGCGCGCGCCTGTGTACGAAGGTCTGCGAGAGGATAAGGATCCGAAAGAGTGCGTGTTTGAGAAGCCGCTGGCGTTGGCGGAAGTGTAGGCAATCTGACGCCTTGCTGTCGTTCTTGTATTCGCAAAGGTACCGTACTCCGCAATGGCCTCCTTCTCCTCGAGGTCATAGTGAGCGCAGCGAACTATCTATGCATTTGCTGTTGTCGTGAATGAATAACTCGAAGATCTCGTTTGACACCAACCTGCCCTTCGCCGTCAGCCTGAGCCTGCCCTCCTCCAGTTCCAGCAATCCGTCGTGGCAGAACTCCGCAATCTGATCGCGAGCGAAACTTGCCGCCTCCGGACCATATCGCTCGACCAGTTGCTCCAGGTCGATGCCTCGGGTCAATCGCAATCCCAGGAAGTATGCTTCCTCGCAGGCGTCCGCATGGGGCACTGGAGTCCGTATCAGCGCCGCGCCACTGGTGTATTGCTCCAGCGCGTCGGGGCTAGCAAAACGCATGGCATCCAACGCCTGATCCGGCGCAGCCTCCAACATCGAATGCGCGTCTACGCCGAATCCGGCGTAAGGCTGTCGCGTCCAATACTTCAAGTTGTGTCGAGACTCGAATCGCGGGCGCGCAAAGTTCGAAATCTCGTACTGCTGAATACGCGCGCGGTTCAGTTCGGCGCGGGCAGTCTCGTAAAGATCCGCGGTGAGTTCATCGTCGGGGACAAAGTGCGCGTGGTATCGCGTCCCCCCGGCCATTACTTCGCGACCCAGCCGCGAATCTTCATCCACCTCGAGCATGTACACGCTAACGTGCGGCACGCCCGTATCGATCGTCTGTTGCAGCGACTCCTGCCAACTCGCCTCTGTCTGGTGTGGCAGCCCGGCAATAAGGTCAATATTGATATTCGTAATTCCCGCTGATCGCAGCCTCTCGATCTCTTCCAGCGTGATCTTTCGCGTATGCAGACGCGCCACGCTCGACGCCTCCTGGTCGATAAACGACTGCACGCCCAGGCTCACACGATTCACGCCGCACCCGAGCAGCGTCTCGATCACTTCAGCAGACAGCGTTCCAGGTGCGCACTCTACGGTGATCTCGGCGTCCTGCGAAACTGCAAACTCGTGGCGCGCCGCTGCGAACAGCCGCTGCAGTTGCGCTGGTTCCAATAGAGTTGGAGTTCCACCACCGAGATAGACGGAATCCGCCTCGCGCTCGAACACGCCGCGCATCTCCGCGGCAATCTGTTCGAACCGTTCTATGTCTTCGCAGACGCGATCTACATAGCGCGCGAACACCGCCTTCGAGAACACGCCCGAGGCGAAGTTACAGTAGCTGCACTTGGTCTTGCAGAAAGGAACAGAGATGTAGATCCCCATCGCCATCTCCTCAATTATCGCTCGATTACTGGTGGCGTGCCGGGCGGCAGATGCGGACTGGACTAATCGTGCTTCGAACTCTGCCGCGTCAGTTTGCTCTTTTTCCCCTCGCAGCTTTCGTCTTCTAGACACAGGTAGTAGCAGATGATCGGTGTGGACGGCGTCGCGATCGATGCCGGAATCATAAACTTATCCCATATCCCAGCTGGCGGTCTCAGATACGCTCCCACTTTGCAGTCCCGTCCCAACTCCGCGAGCTTGTCCTTGGGAACGGTCAGTTTCTTCTCGCATCCATCGATGCGTACTTCGCCCTGGCGCACCCAGACACGTCCGCCGTCATTGTTCCATGAGACTTGATACTCCGCGGGTTGCGTAACCGGAGTCACCATATAGTGGTGCACATGAACACCAACGCCAGTTTTCGTTGTGATGGTGCTGGTGCCGTTCCTCAGCTCAATTTGCTTTTGGTTGGTGTACACCGCAGACGAAAGAGGCTCGAGCTTCACTTCATCCCCGCTGGGGTGAAGCGTGAGCTTATCGTTTGCAGGGATTTCAATCACATCGCCGGGCAGCGCTTCGTGCGCCAGCGGCTTGGCGCCGTTGACCACGACTCCTGGACTCGCGTACATGGGGGCAGCTTGGTCCTGTGCTCGGCAGAGAGAGGTACAGCATGCCAGCAGCATAATCAGAAGCGTAGACCCTACCCGGCTCGACACACTACCACCCGCAACTTGGAATGCTTGCCTATACGTGGAATGTTAGTGCCTTGTGAACAACCGTGCCAGTGACAAGGATGAATACTAGGTGGCCAGGGCGGCGGTCGACAGTTCTTTCAATGACTCCGCCAAGGGCGCTTTCGCCACCCCGCGCTCGGTAATAATCGCCGTCACATACTTGTTCGGAGTGACGTCGAAAGCTGGGTTCTCGACCTTCACACCGTTGGGAGCGATCTGTTTTCCGGCAAAGTGGGTGACCTCGCGTGAGGAGCGCTGTTCGATGGGAATCTTGCTGCCGTCGGGCGTTTCCATATCGATTGTCGCCCATGGCGCAGCTACGTAGAAGGGAATGCCGTGTTCTTTGGCGAGCACCGCTACGGTGTATGTTCCGATCTTATTAGCGACGTCTCCGTTGGCAGCGATGCGGTCGGCACCGACGATGACAGCGGCGATTTTCCCCTGGCGCATCATGGCTCCAGCCATGTTGTCCGAGATGAGCGTGGTAGGAATGTTGTCCTTCACCAGTTCCCATGCGGTGAGGCGAGCGCCTTGCAGGAAGGGGCGAGTCTCGTCGGCATAGACCTGGATCTTCTTGCCACTTTCGACGGCGGCACGAATCACCCCAAGGGCGGTGCCGTATCCGCAGGTCGCCAGAGCTCCAGCGTTGCAGTGAGTGAGTACAGTGCCGTCGGAAGGTAGCAGGACAGCGCCGTAGCGTCCCATGGCTTCGTTGTTGGCGATGTCTTCGAGATACATGCGCTGCGCTTCGGAGACCAGCGTTTGCTTGATTTGCGCAACCGGCAGTTCGGAGGCAGCGTCAAATTTATCTTTCATCCGCTGGATCGCCCAGAAGAGATTAACGGCCGTGGGACGGGTCTCCGCGATGGTGTCGCAGATTTGCTCGAAATCGCGGCGAAGTTCGGAGACGTGATCGGCATCGGAGTCACGCACCCCGAGCGCAACGCCCATCGCGGCAGCAACGCCGATTGCGGGCGCGCCGCGCACGATCATGGTGCGGATCGCATTCGCGACTTCTTCATAATCGCTGCACGTTACGTAGACCTCTTCAGTCGGCAGCTTTGTCTGATCGATGAAGCGAACGCCGTCGTCAGTCCATTCCAGTGTTTTGATCACAGTTTACGAATCCAAATTGATTTCAGGCCGTCTTTTCGGCATTTTGCCGCAGATGCTCTTTGCGAACGTCGTCGGCTGTAAAGATGCATAGGAACGGAGCCGGTGCTGCAGCTCTTTCCACGTTCGGGCGACCGCCAGCTTCTTCGCGCTCCACCAGGCAGATTGCGCCGATGACATCGAATCCAAACTCGCGGGCGGCTTCAATGGCCTGGATGGTGGAGTTGCCGGTGGTGCAAACGTCGTCGACAATCACGACCTTCGCGCCCTTCTTGTGAAAGCCTTCAATACGCTGGCCGGTGCCATGCTGCTTTTCGGCCTTGCGGACGAGAAATCCATTGATGCGGATGTAATCGGCAGCTCCGGGACTGAGGTCCGGGATCGGGCGGCGTTCAGTGGACTGCTGCGCGCTGAGCATGGCGACCGAAACAACGATGGGGTCGGCGCCCATGGTCAGTCCGCCAATCGCTTCAGGCGTCCAGCCATGACGATACATTTCGTCGAGGAAGACGCGGCCAGTGAGCCGAGCGCCTTCGCCGCTGAGGGTAGTGGTGCGACAGTCAATGTAATAGTCGCTGGTGCCGCCGGACGAGAGCTTGAACTCTCCCAGGCGAAAGGAGTCGCGAGCGAGTAATGCGAGAAGTTGTTGCCGGGCCGTTGTCGTCACGGAACAAACATACCAGATGCGCGGCGTGACCATGAAGGGGACGGCAAATCTACTCTGAAGACGCGTTCAGCTTACTCTTTCGAGATGGCGAAAATGGTCGGTTGCGATCCACATCAAGATGAACAAAGTACTGTTGTAGCCCGCATGAAGCAGAAAACTGCTGGCGACCGATCGGGTACGGGCGCGGGTGTAGGTGAGTGCCAGTCCTACGATGAAGATCAGGAACAAGGGCGCCCATGCGTGTGCTAATTGAGCCGCATGAAGAAGAGCAAACGCCAGGGAAGTGATGACCAGCGACAGCGTTATCCCGAGCCTGCGATTCAGCGCGGGATAGAGAAATCCGCGAAAGAATAGCTCTTCCATCAGCGGAGCAAGGGTGACGCCGAATACTGCCATCAGATACGCGCCAGTCGCGTCGGTGAAGTACTTGTCGAAGGGTACTTCTTTCGGGATCGGCAGAAACGCGGATGCGCCTTCAATCAGGAATCCGAGTAGGGCGCCAGCCACTACGTAGGCAGGCCATTTGAGCCCGGGCCAACTCCACTGGATCGACTTCCAGAATGGCAACTGGCGAACGCGCAGCGTGACCACCATGAAGATCAGCACCACCAGGTACGCGGCTGTCTGGACCGGAAGGGCAACGCGCGGGTTGTCGGTGATCTGAGCGCTGGTGGCTGGAATTCCTAACTTCCGCGCCGCGATAGGAACAATCACCGCACCCAGTACGACGAGGGCCACGATCGCCACCAGCAGAATGCGAACGACGTCGGCCATGTTCCAGGGCGGATTTTCACGTTGGAGAGTTGCGGAAGGCGAGCTTTGCGGCAGCGGTAACTCTGGCGAGCCGGCAACTTGGGCCTCGATGGTTTCCGGGCCAAGATCCTGCGGATTGTCAAACGAGGCCAAGTCGTAAGGATAAACGATATCCACTCGTCGCGAGCGGCGAAGCCGAGCGGCTGCGCGGCCTGGAACAAGACTTGGCCCCGAGCTTGCACATACCGGGACGAATCACTGCTGCTTCAAAAGCAGTTGCCCGGAGGAATCGCGCAGACGGAAGATGTCGTCGCCAGCAATGATTTCGCGGGCGATCACGTCCTGGTGACCGCGAAACTTAATTTTCGATCCCATCACAGCGACCTGTTCGCCCGGCTTGAATGGGAAGTTCACGCTGCGCATGATGCGCGACGCAGCCAGATGCACCTGCACCGTTCCATTCACGGTCTGCAGCACGAGATGCTCTCCCATTTCGCCGTCGTTCACCGGGCAGGCAAACTCGTCGATGTGCAGGATCGTGCCCTGAACAGTGGTTTCGGTAGCAGGGTTGTAGCGGATCGACGCGGGATCCTGCGATCCGCCGAAGCCAATTACCAAAACGCCAATCACGAGCATGCCCAAGATGAGGCCGAGGATCAAACTATAGGACTTCATAACGGATCCTCCTTTGAGGAGACTTGGAGACGGGGAAATTCCCTGGAGGACGGAGTGTGCGACAGATGCGGGTTAACGTCGGCACGGAGGACCTCCGTAGCGAACAGGACCCAAAGCTAGCTAAATATTAGGTCAGACACGACATGGAATGCAGTGACGAATGATGCAGGGCTTGGGTTGAAGACACCGAGGTTGTTTCAAGCTTCGGGTTCCACGTTTCGAAGGTGCAATTCACTTGTTGGTTTGTGCGCGGGAGTTCGCTAACCCGCCTCGTCGACGCTATGGCAGCTCACGCAGGAGCTATTTGCCGACAATTCTCGCGAACAGCAGGCAGCCAACAGCAGCAAGCAGTGCCACCAGAATCACGATGCGTGCGACGATCGCGCGACCCATATAACTCTCCTAAATATCGAATCGTTCGGTGTGCACTGATTCCGGTGGAACTCCGATTGACGGCAGCGCACGTTCCATCGAATCCATCAATGGGCTTGGGCCACAAACAAAGTACTGAAAGCGTTTGTATTGTGGCGGCAAATGCCGCAACAGCATTTCCGTCGTAATGTGACCGGTTTCCCCTATCCAATTCTGATCCGGTTTCTGTAGCACGTAGACTACTTTCAAGTTCATGCGCGTTTGAAGTCGTTCGAATTCTTCACGGAAGGTAATGTCCTGGTAGTCTTGGCTTCCGTAAAAGACGATCACTGGACGATAGTCGTCTCGCATCGCCATGGTTTCACAAATAGAACGGAGCGGCGTTATCCCAATGCCACCGGCGATCAGCACATAGCCGGGACCCTGCTGTTGGTCGGACGAAAACACTCCATAAGGTCCATCGACCCAGATGCGCATTCCCGGTTTAATCGCCGGCACAACCTTGCCTGACCAATCCCCAAGCGCCCTGATCGTAAAAGCGATCGCACCGCCTCGCTCTCTTTCTGCAGAAGATGAAAATGAAATTGGGTGCTGCTCGAAGTGGAAGGGCGTTCTGCCCATATTAAGCCAAGCAAACTGTCCAGGCTCAAAATCGAATCCGTCGTGCCCTACTGGATGTACAACCAGAGTCTGTGCGCTTCCCGCCTCCGGGATGGTCTGAATCACCTGCCACGGTTTCTGCCACAGCCTGATCGGTCTGAAGATTCGATAGTGAACGACGATGCCAAGCAACAAGGCCAAGTAGGATGCCCACAGGCACTCCATTGCCGTCGAGTGCGCATAATGCCCGATTGCTTCCACATGAATCAGTGCGCATGGCACCACAACAATTGCCAAGCCTCTGTGTGCAACCTGCCATCGTTCGTATGAGATCTTCAGATGCTTCCGAACTATCGTGAGGAGAACCAGCATGAGCAGTGCCCAAAATGAGATTACTCCCCATCTCCACATCCACAGAGTGGCTCCCGAGAAGGGACTGAGCAATGTCCAGGGATATCCGTAAAGGAAGAGAAAGATCGGATGTGCGAGCACGAAGATCGTGGCAACGTATCCCATCTGTCTATGGAACTGCTGGAGAGCATCCTGTCCGAAAGCGCCTGCCAAAAATTGAACTCGCGCGATCAGGGCGAATTCAAAAACTATCATCGCAAGACCTACATAGCCGCAGGCGACCGCAAATTCCAGTACAAACGCTCGCTGCGCGCCTCCCGGATGCGCCACCGCGCCCACGATCAGTGGAAACAAGATGAGAAATAGATACAAACCAAACCACAATGCTGCTTTGGCGGCGTGCTTCATAGACCAACACTCTTTCGGCGTTAGATCTTTATTGCGCGAAGAGCTAGTCAACCTAAAGCCCAGACGGGGGCGTCAGGCAACTATCAAAACTTCTAGTGAAGTGTTTCCGGTCAGAAATGTAGTGCGGCGAACTGGCTGTAACGTTCGTCACTTTATTAATTGATCGACGGTCGGCCATCGAGTCGCTATCCAGGGAACAGACCTGTCGTCTAACGAGAGTGTTACGTTGCTTGTCCAATCAAAATCTTCAAAAAGGGATGAGAGCACGGATGAAAACCAGCAAACCGCGGTTCCTTTTACTGCTCCTCTGCGCAACCGTCGCATCGGTATTCGTTCAGGCGCAAACGACTGCCAATCCCGCGCAGCTTCCTCAACGGGATGGTTCCCATGACTTCGACTTTCTGATTGGAGACTGGAAAGCGCATGTCAAACGCCTGCCCGACCGGCTCAACAATTCAAACGTGTGGGTGGAGTACGACGGCATCTCGAACCACAGGAAAATCCTCAACAGCAACTCAAACTTCGAAGAGTTCGAAGTAACCAGCACCGACAAGAAACTCCACATCAAGGCGCAGACCCTTCGACTCTATAACCCGACATCGCACCAATGGAGCATCTACCTGGTGGATGTCGATAATGGGACTCTCAGCCTGCCTCCGGTGATTGGCCAGTTCACGGGGAATCGCGGCGAGTTTTACGATCAGGAAGAGTACAAGGGCCGGGCGATCCTTGTGCGCTATATGTGGCTGAACATTTCTCCTAAGTCAGCGCGGATGGAGCAGTCTTTTTCCCCGGATGGCGGAAAGACCTGGGAAGTCAATTGGATCTGCGAACTTTCGAGATAGGGATTGAACCGCTTCCTTGCGCGCTTGGCAAACGATAGTTCTGATACCCACTGGTATCTCGTTTCGAGATAGGGGAGTGATGATCTCCGTTGGCAATATTAATCCGTCTCACGATACAATTCGGCGGCACCGGAGGCCGCCTTGAACTTACTGAGGATGCTTGCAGTTTTTTTGACATTTGTTGCGTTGGCTGGTGCTCAGGAACTCATCGACCCCAGTACGTTGAATATAAGGCTTCAGAACCGCTTGAAGTCTCTCGCAGGAGAGAAGGCAATAGCTTGTGGTGATGTCGCTATCAAGGGAAGCACTAAGCTTGCCAATGCATGCACTCAGGATGCATTCCGAAGCGGAAAATCGTTCTATGTGAGTTATCAGGGCCAAGGGTTTGACTCGGTCAGTTCAACCGCTTTGGCGATGGATTCTGCAAAGAATTTCTACGTTTTACTTTCAGATACGATGGGTTTTGCCCCTCCATTTCATGCAGAGACTTCCGTCGACAGTGACTGGCGCGTACTCGTCGAACCATGTCCCAAGCCATATGTCCTGAACTTGGATAGGTTGCAAAGGATGACGTGCCTTCCTGTTGCGCATGTTCACGACCCGCTGCATTGATTAGAGTGATAATCTCCGTTCTGGACAGTTATCCGTGCAAACGGCACAATCCGGCTGATGCAACAGAAGGAACACTTCGTCAAATGGGAGCCGATTTCAGGTCTCCCTCGCCAACTCGACACACTGGTGCTCACCAGCCACTACGAGCACGGGTTCCAACTTACACTAGTCGAACCACGTGCAGACGGGCGCGCATTTGACGTTCACTTCGAGAACCCGCTTGCGTTTCGTTCTGCGAACGAGAGCTATCGCCTAAAGCTGATCGAGTCACTCAACGACCTGCCGTGGTCTACGCTCAGAGTCGAAAACTCTGAGTGGGTGGAGTGGTTTCACGACCAAACGCTAGGAATCTACCGCGATTGGCGAGTCCAGCATTTCATGTTCGTGGGCGAAGATGTTATTGAGGTCTTGTCTACCACTGAGCCGCGAACCGCCGAAGTGAAACGTGGTTCAAGCTTTGGCTGGAGATAACTGTCGATATCTCGCCACACTCCTCGCAACCCCAAGGTTACGAGTCCTGCGTGAGGGACGATTTCAATTAGGGGAGACTGGGACTGGTTGGTCCGTAATCTCCCATACGTGCGACTCGATGTGGTTCCATCACAGCGCTTTGCCGAGTTCCCTGTGGAATGGCCTATCGGCCTTCGGCGCTGACCTCCACGTGAAGTGCCGCATGGCTCACCAAACGCTGCTCCGCTTTCGATTGCGGCAAATCGTAGCTGCCATCCTGCGTCACGATTGCGACGAGGAAATACTTTCCACCGTAGCGGTCAAATACCAGTTTAGGTTGACCCGTAGCGTCATTCGTTCTGGCGAGTACCAACTTGTTTTCACTCTGGTCGTTGAGATTGCGAATGGCCAGAGTTTCCCCGGTTGGGTTTTCAATTCGTGAGATCTCGTAGTTGCTGGTGGGCAAGTTTTGCCCGCCAACGCTGAAATCAAAGGGAACGTTTGCGCGCACGATGTCCTGTGCGTGCATACCGATTGCGAGGGCCAATAGTCCGAGCAAGGTGATCATGCGTTTCGTGAACATCTCATCTCCTTCGGGGTGGGCCGCTACAGCTGAAAAACCTCGGCACTCCGAGGATCCTTCCTTCACGTCCTATCCCGTTGTGTTCCTGTCATAGACTCGTGCGTTAGCGAAATGCTTCGTGCCAGAGAACCTATATTTACGAACGTTTGACACTTGCGCGAAAGGAACGGGCGAAGGCTTGTGGAAGGCTTGTGACTGAAGAGCGAAGCCTGACGACGAACACAGGCTTTGCGGATCATGGGCCAGGTCCGGGATGCCTGTGAGACGAGAAGGGCGACTTACAGTAGCGAATCGTGCGGACTTGGAGAAGTGGATCGCGAAAGAGTCGAGAATGCCAAAGTCCGCGCACGTGCTCCCAGGCGGTGCCGATATCTCCGCTGGCCTCGAAGGACTCAATCAACGTCTACGGCGTACAGGCAAGAAATAACTCCAGCCGTGTCGGTTTGAGATACGGAGTGATAATCTCCGTTCTGAACAGTCATCGTGGAAGTGCGTTCTGAATGGCGGTAAGTTGCTCACATGAAAAAGCTAACCGTAGCGGTTCTGCTGCTGGTCACCATCGTTTCCGTTGCACAACAGCCCCCGAACGTCAGCCTGATCGCGCTTATCGCTTCGCCAGAGCGTTACGACGGAAAACAGGTAGTCGTTTCAAAGTTTATTTTCCTGCAACGTGAACGCAACGCCCTCTATGGCGGAAAAACCGACTTCCAGCACGCATTGTTCAAGAACGCTATCTACCTACAATTGACGACGAATTGTTCGAGCGTTTTTATCGACTGAACGGCGTTATGTCGAAGTGAGCGGCACGTTGACGGGAAGAACACTGGACACGTCGGAGCGTTTAGTGGCGAACTTACCGTAAAGCAAGTGTAGCTTTTTGGACGGCAACAGTGAGAACCGAGCTGAAAGGCAACAGTGATCTGCCTTCTTGCAAGTGATTACTGGCGTGAAATCGCTTACCACTCAGAACCGGATTGTGAGCGATAACGCCAGTTATGGCCATTTAAGCTACGTCTTGGGCTCTATTTTCTGCACGGCAATTGGTTTGACTACCGTTGCGTCGTGACCCATTGCGATGCCGAATCGGACAAAACCAGTTTTCGCACCGGTAAGTTCCAACACAACGGTGATCTTGTCATCGGGGTCGTCTCCGCGCGACGTCAGTTCCAAGTCACCAGAGTCGAGCAGCCGGCTACTCACGATAGGCGATTCGTTTGCTGGTGCTTCAACATTTGTGATCTCGCCGCTCGGAGTGGCATTGATGTCGCCGACGCCCACCGATCCGGTCAGATGGCCGTTTTTTTCTACCAGGTTGATAGTTATGAACACCGTGCCGTGGAGGTTCGCCTGCCATGTACCGACATAATCGGAGAGTTTATGTGAACTCTGCTGCCCAAAGCAGATGACGGGCGCAATGCAAAGCAGGACTGCAATTGTTAGCTGTCGACGCATACCATCCTCCGACGAAATGCGGTCTGGTATTGTCCCGCTACGACTAGAAAGCGTCAATCGCGAATACAGCCGCTTCTTCGGCCAGCCTCCTATGCGAGACGTTCGAGCGCTTGTTTCTCCAGGAGCTCCGAAATTTCGAATTGGTCGGTAGTCTCTGAATCAGGTTTCACCGCCTTCGTCCGGTACCTGCATTGAGGCTCGTCGGTGTAGACAACCTGTTAAGTTAGTGGAACAGGTTCAGCGCATGATGAGAGTCCGCCACGCCTCGCCTATTGTTTTGTTACTGCTGATCCTTTGCTTCTCCCTGTGCGCGCATGGACAACAATCGCACTCCACTGGATTTGCGGGGTGCTATGAAGTGACCTCTTTGTCGTGGAGTCCGCCAGACCACAGCATCCAGGCTATTCCGCCCCGATTTAGATTGACGGCTGAACATCGTGTTTTCCCCCTGCTGTCAAAGACGGGAGAACTCCCGTGCGGATCGTGGGAGATTAGCGGCAGAAATCTAAAGCTCTCGTTCGGATTCTTGGGCGGATTTCGCGGCAGGTTGAAACCGTCCGGGTCTGCGGAGTTTCGCGGCACGCTAAAAGAGCATTGCGACTCCAACTGCGGATGGAGAAAACGAGTAGGAACGATTCGGATTCGCAGTATTGCCTGTGTTAATTAGCACGCGAGGAATGCAAGTGCGTGTCGCACTTCCAGGGCTCGTGTGTTCGCAATGCCCATTACCCAGCCATGACGTCTCATTCCGGCCCTTTCCAAAAGAGGGAAAGGACCGGGCACCCGGCCGGTGCTCCCGCGCCACTCCAAGAACTACGAAGCGGATCGGTTGTTCCGCCCGAAGTAGTGCGCCAGCGCCTGGCCCGTATAGGACTTCTTGACCTTGGCGACCTGTTCGGGTGTGCCCTGCGCGACCACGCGGCCGCCGTCTTCGCCGCCTTCAGGGCCGAGATCGATGATCCAGTCGGCATTGCGGATTACGTCGAGATTGTGCTCGATGATGATGATGCTATTGCCGAGATCGGTTAGCCGGTGGAGCACGTCGAGCAGTTTGCGGACGTCGTCGAAGTGGAGTCCGGTGGTGGGCTCGTCGAGCAGGTAGAGCGTGCGTCCAGTCTGGCGCTTGCTCAGTTCGCGCGCCAGTTTGATTCGCTGTGCTTCGCCGCCGGAGAGCGTGACTGCCGATTGTCCGAGGTGGATGTAGCCGAGGCCCACGTCGACCAGCGTTTGTAATTTCTGGCGAACGATAGGGAAGTTCTCCAGGATCGGCAGGGAATCGGATACCGGCATCTCCAGCAGGTCGGCGATCGAGTAGCCGTTGTATTTCACCGACAGCGTTTCCTGGTTGTAGCGATGGCCTCCGCAGACCTCGCAAAGCACGTACACGTCCGGCAGGAAGTTCATTTCAATGCGGCGCTGTCCTTCACCCTGGCAGGCTTCGCAGCGTCCACCGGAAACGTTGAAGGAGAAGCGTCCAGCCTTGTAGCCGCGCTCACGAGCGTCCGGCAGCATGGCGAACAGTTCGCGGATCTGAGTGAAGACGCCAGTGTAGGTTGCCGGATTCGAGCGCGGTGTGCGGCCAATCGGCGACTGGTCGATGCGAATGACTTTGTCGATGTTCTCGATTCCGGTGAGCGACTTGTGTTCTCCGGGCATTTCGCGCGAGCGATAAAGCCGCTGCGCCAACGCGCGATAGAGAATGTCATTCACCAGTGTCGACTTTCCCGAGCCGGAGACGCCAGTGACGACCGTCATCACGCCCAGTGGGAAGGTGACGTCGAGATGTTTGAGGTTGTTCTCTTTGGCGCCGAGGATGGTAAGCGCATTTCCGTTGGTGTGGCGGCGCTCGGGGCGCATCTCGATCTGCACTTTGCCGGAGATGTACTTGCCGGTGAGCGAATCGGGATTGTGCATGACTTCATCTGGCGTGCCTGAGGCGACCAGTTCGCCGCCGTGGCGACCGGCGCCGGGACCGAGGTCAATCACGTAGTCGGCGCGACGAATAGTTTCTTCGTCGTGCTCGACCACCAGCACGGTGTTGCCAAGATCGCGCAGCGATTCCAGCGACTTCAGCAGGCGCTCGTTGTCGCGATGATGAAGGCCGATAGAAGGCTCGTCCAGGACGTAGAGGACGCCGCGCAGGCGGGAGCCGATCTGTGTCGCTAGGCGGATGCGTTGGCCCTCACCGCCGGAAAGAGTGGCGGCGCTGCGGTCGAGCGACATGTAACCGAGTCCGACGGTGTGGAGGAATCCCAGGCGCTCGGCGATTTCGCGCACCACGCGTCCTGCGATTTTTTCTTCGCGCTCGTTCAGCTTGATCTGCTTTACTGCTTCAACGGCGCGGGAGACGGGCAGAGCAGTGAAGTCTGCGATGGACATGCCGTTGATCTTCACGGCGAGGCTCTCGGGACGAAGCCGCTTGCCGTGACAAGCCGTGCACGTTGTTGCGGACATGTAGTCCAGCAGATATTCGCGATAGCTTTCGGACGAAGATTCGTCCATCTGCTGCTTGAGAAACTCGAGGATGCCGCGGAATCCGACTTTCTTTTTCTCGCTGGCGTCGGGTCCGTAGAAGAGCAGGTTCTGCTGCTTCACTGGCAGTTTCTCAACAGGTGTGTTGATGTCGATGCCGTAGGCGGCCGCTCCGAGTTCCACGAGATGACGCAAATTTGCTGAAGCCGATCCCGGCCCTAGCGCGCCGTCGAAGAGCGGTTTCGACCAGTCGTTGATGATTTTCGCGGGATCGAAATCATACCGGCTGCCGAGCCCGTGGCATTCGGGGCAGGCGCCATACACGCTGTTGAACGAGAACGAACGCGGTTCAAGCACAGGCACGCTGATGCCGCACTCGGGACATGCGAGGCGCTCGGAGAACAGATATTCCTCGCCTCCGACGACCACAACCTGAACCAGTCCGTTTGCCAGTTTCATGGCCAACGCGACGGACTGTTCCAGGCGATGCTCGATGCCGGGCTTCACCAGAAGGCGGTCGATGACGACTTCGATGGTGTGATTCTTGCGCTTGTCCAGTTTGAGGTCGTCTTCCATGCTCACCAGTTCGCCATCGATGCGGGCGCGGGTGAAGCCGTGCTGGACGAGCTTCTCCATCTCTTTCTTGAACTCGCCCTTGCGTCCGCGAACGATGGGAGCCAGAACCATCACGCGATCTTCCGGCTTGAGATCCATGACGCGAGCGACGATCTGATCGGCCGACTGGCGCGAGATCGCGCGTCCACATTGCGGACAATGCGGCACGCCAACCGATGCGTAGAGCAGGCGCAGATAGTCGTAGATCTCGGTGATCGTGCCCACGGTGGAGCGCGGGCTGCGGCTGGTGGTCTTCTGCTCGATGGAGATGGACGGGCTGAGGCCGTCGATCGCATCTACGTCAGGCCGCTCCATCTGGTCGAGGAACTGGCGCGCGTAGGCGGACAAAGTCTCCACATAACGCCGCTGACCTTCGGCGTAGATGGTGTCAAAAGCCAGCGAAGACTTACCTGAACCGCTCAGGCCGGTAATCACCGTAAGAGTATTCCGGGGAATCTCTACATCGATGTTTTTGAGGTTATGCTGACGAGCCCCACGTACTGTAATTTTCGAAATGCCCATGAAAACTTTGGTCCCGGCCTCAGGTGCTAGCCCTTCCGATAGGGTGCTACCCCCTAGAAAGATTGGCGGAGATGAGGCACAGTTCTACTCCGTATCTTAGTTGTTAACAACGGAAGCCGTCAACGAAGGTAGAGTCGTTCGGGGGCGTATCGAGCAAAGCATCGGGCGAACTAAGTTGATCGCAGGATGTTACTTCGGGCCCAAATCTCCGAAAATGATTCTCCAACAATGACGGAACACTGTTGCGAAATGTTGCAGCAAGCGGTGGATGGTGACGCCATCGTGAATCAGCCGCTGCTACAGATGCGGGGGCGGTTGCTGAACGAGCTCGATTCGGATTATGCGGTTCGATCTCCGGAAGACCGGCCAAATTTGTTTCCCATTAACTTTTGTCCCTTTTGCGGAAGGGCAGTTTCAAGAACGATCTGGAACGCGGAAAAAAAGAAATGAGTAAACGGCTGATGAATTTGGCCGAACTACTCTAGAGACTCTGGAAGCATCCAGGGCAGGTATTCAGGGCATCGAACGAAAGGCAGGCCAGGAAGTGACCTCATTGGTGACGGTCCTCATACTCACACTCACCGTTGTTTTGTCGTTAGGCTTTGGCACCGTTCTTGGCTACGGGATCATCACCGGTATTCTGAACGCATTTGCGGGAAATTCGCGTCACGAAACGCCTGCCCCGGTATTGGTGTCGCAACACAGCTCGGGTGACTAGACTTCAGAAGATGCCAGCCTGTACATACACTTACAATTCCGGGTGCGAAGGGTTATATATAAGGGTAGACTACTAGCATGATCAGGTTTGATGAAGCCAAGGCTACGCAGGCGGCTGCCTATTTTTTGAAATTGAGGGGCGGCCAGATGCACTACATCAAGCTGATAAAGCTCTTATATCTGACAGACCGCGAAGCTCTCCTGCGATGGGGCGTTCTGGTGACGACCGACCGTCATGTTTCGATGGATAACGGCCCGGTTACCAGCAAAATACTTAGCCTAATCACCGATGATCGTCCGAAGCCAATCTGGTCCGAGTACATTTCTGCCCCCCTTGGGGACTATGAAGTCAGACTCTTGAAGGAAGCTCCAACGAGTCGCCTCTCCCGGGCAGAAGAGAAGCTTATGGCGGAGATTTTTGAAAAATTCGGCTACCGCAACAGATGGGATTTGATAGACAACGTGATGCATAAACTTCCGGAATGGAAGGATCCAAACGGCAGTTCAACTCCAATATCCGTCAGAGACATTCTGGTAGCCGCAGGGGAACGCGAAGAAGAGATTCGAGCGATCATCAAGGAACTGTGCTCCGTAGCCGACGCCGAGGAGAACCTCGCTCGGGTCTATGCTTAAGTGCGGAGACACCTTTCTAACTGGCGATGGCGACGAAGATAATTTCCATCTGTGGATAATAGTCACTCCGCCTAGTGAGGGAGAGGTTATTACGGTATGCCTTGTAACAAGCATGCGTCGTTCAGAGAGGCTTGTTGTACTCAATGTTGGAGATCATCCATTCATTAGGCATGAATCAGTCATAGCCTACTTCTATTCGAAGATACGAGCAGTTTCCGATATCGAAGCCGCTCTTCAGCGCGGCCCAAGCTATGCGACCCCGTATCGATTGAAATTCTTAAAAGAGTTCAGTCTGACTGGTGGATTCGGACTTCACTCCCAATGAAGTGCGTCACTATTACAAAAGCTTAGGTTGCTGATCCCTCCCATCGGCGAAGCGTGGTCGTATTCTCATATGGCAATGCTTTAGGCATCCTTTGATAGCCACGCGAAGCATTACAAAAAAACTATTGAGGACGATTCGGCTGCTGCTGTTGTTGTTGTTGCTGTTGTTGCTGTTGCTGCATGCGCTGTAGTTCCTGCAACAACTGCTCCGGCGTCTTGACTTGCTGGCCGCCAGTTTCGCCGCCGCTATTTGCGGTGTTGCCGGGCTGAGGCGGTATATTTGGCTGGTACGGATTCGAGGGAGGCATTTGCGGAGCGGCAGAGGGCTCTGGCTGTTGGGCCATGTCATCGGAATCCGGCGCATCCGCATCGTTGGAGTCCGTCGACACACCGCCGGCCGCCGGCTGAGGCGGTGGCGGTACATTGCCCGCTACTGTCGCGCCCTGCCGAGCCGTCAGAATCACCTGGGAGACACCTTGAGGATCTTGCGCGGTTCCGACCAGGATGTAGTCGTATCGCGATCCGCTAAACAACTGGGTGAGTACATCGCGCGGCTGGCCCGGGCCGAGGTGCACGACGACGCGTTCCGACCCAGCACCTGGAGGCGTGTCCAAACCGATTCCCAGCGCATTGCGCACTCCGCGCAATACGTCAGCAAGATTAGAATTGTCGGCGTTGATGGCCAATAGACCGTTCTGAAAAGTGACGTGCGGAGGTTGCGCGGGCATTTGCTCCGGAGTGGGCGCCTGTAGCGGGACCGGGACCAATTGCTGAGCTGCAGGCGGCGTTTGATCCGTTTTGGCCCCTGCTTTTCTCTTTTGCGCTCCTGTGCCAGCCGAGCTTAGATTAGTGAGCACTAATAGCGAAGTGGCGAGCAGTACCGATCTGGTCAGGGTCCGGGACATAGGATATTTGCTCAGATTCTACACCCGGCCCAGAATGTCGTCTGGCTCGGTGGTAAACATCGGAAATAGGAACACTGGCATCTTAGAGGAAAGTACCGCAATGTTCGAAATCATGAGAACTCCACGTAAATTGTGCATGAAACAGGCTCACTTTCTAGAACGCACAGCGTTGTTATTCTTGCTATTTTTCTTTTCGCTAGGTTCCTTTTCGTACGCACAAACCTGCGACATGGGAGAGGATATCGACCCCGCGATTCGTACGTCGGCCCAGCAGGCTGCCCAGAAGTTCTTTCAAATGGCAACTAAAGCCGACAGCGCCGGGCTTCAGCAGAATGCGATACCTTCCCTGGCATCCGACTTTAGCGGGATCCAGTACATGCTGACCGACAACAAAGCGAACCTGACCGGGGCGACGGCCACGACGCAGGGAACTTATCTCCTTACCAATCCCGCGACCGCACCCGGTGGTCGCGCGGAATTTTTCTGCGGGATCTTCAATTCTCCGGATCGCGTGAGTTTTGTCATACCGAATCTGTCGGCAGGGAAATACGCGATTGTTGTCCTGGACGTCAGCGGTGGAAAAGCGCCGATGAAGTTGACGTTCGTGATGCAGCAAGATGCATCAGGGGCGTGGAAGCTGGGAGGACTTTACCCCAGGCAGAGCCAGATCGCGGGACACGATCAGGAATGGTTTCTTGCGCAGGCTCGGCAATACAAGGCGAAGGGCGAGAACTTCAACGCCTGGTACTACTACCTGACGGCGTGGGACATGGCTGCTCCAGTGGACTTCATGTATACGGCGGCGAAGGATCGGCTTGCGGATGAAATGCAGCCGGTGCGTCCTGCTGACCTGCCGTCCTCCGATAAGCCGCTCACGGTCTCGGGTAATGGTAAGACGTTTCAGGTCGTACAGATGTTTCCAGTGGAGTACGACAACGGCATCTACCTGGTCTTTAAATATCGCGTTCCACAATTGGGCAACAATGGGCAGATGTTCGCTGACAATACCGACGCGATGCGCGCCATGGTGACCAAGTATCCGCAGCTGCGAGAAGCGTTCGCGGGGCTGGTGGCGCGTGCCCTGGATACTGCCGGTCACGATTACGGCACGCCCATGGCGATGAATAACATCAAATAGCCGGGGCAGAAATTGCCCATCCTGACCAGCTTTTGCGTGCCTCGGGCACTCAGGTAGGTGACTCGAATCACAGCCCTGCGAGACACAGACAACGCAGCATGGTCATGACATGCAACCGCGAAGCTCGCAACCCGACAACCCGGGAGAAAAACGTATCTCCACCTTGCTGGACAGGTTTGCATCGGGAGCGGTTTGCCGGTTCGAAGCTGAGCAGGCTCTGTTCCGCAGCGGAGATGAGGCGGATCGTGTTTTCATGTTGCGCGAGGGCCAGGTGGAAGTGAGCGTGACCGTGGGTGACCGTACGCTGTTTCGGCGCGTTGCCTATCCTGGATTCCTGCTGGGTGTCGCTGCCGCACTGACCGAACGCCCGCATAACTACTCGGCGATTGCCGTGGAATCGGTAATGGTTTCGTTTCTGGCGAGGGCCGATTTCCGGGAGTATCTCAAGGAAAATCCGCCGACCTGTCTAGAAGTCGCGCAGGCCGTAGGGACGGAACTAATGGAAATATTCGAGAGCGGAGTCCGTCCGCTGCGCAGCAGACCCCGTCACCTGAAACCCTAAAACTAGCGGACGCGCGCTAAGACCAGCGTTTCGTCGTCCGGCTGTTCGTTGGCACCGATCCAGTCGGAGACCGCTGAGAGAACTTGTTCCGAGATGCGCGACAGAGGGAACGAAAAGTTCTCCTTAATGATCATCGAGAGCCGGTCCTCGCCGAATTCACCGAACTCATTTTCGGGCTCGGTGATGCCGTCGCTATAGAAGACGATGGTGTCGCCAGGCTGAAGCTGAACCTCGCCTTCCGCGTAGGTTAATCCGTCGAAGAGTCCAATCACACTGCCGCCGGCCTCGAGACGGCGCATGGAGCCGTTACGCCCGAGAAGAAGCGGCGGCAGGTGCCCCGCGTTCGAGTAGCTGAACTTACGCGTGGAGCCGTCGTAGATCCCCAAAAACATAGTCGCGTATTTTTCAGGCGGAGTGCTGTGGTAGACCTGCCGATTCAACATCGCGCAAAGCTGTCCGGGCGAGATATCGAACTCACCGGCAGCAAACGCAGAATCCTGGTAGTTCGTCATGAGGTGAACGCCGCTGCCGACACTTGCGGCGGCCAGCGAGGGAGTACGTTCCAGGCTGTAGGCGCGGACAGCCGAGTGGATGGTGGCCATCATCAGCGCCGCCGAAATTCCCTTACCACTGATATCGCCGACGGCAATCGCCAGGCGATTGGAACCGAGCGGTACGTAATCGTAGTAATCGCCGCTGACCGTGCGCGCAGGTTTGCAGACGCCGTAGAGTTCCAGGGTGTCCAGTTCGGAAGTTTGTTTCGGGAAGAGCTGAGCCTGGACTTCCTGGGCGATTGACAGCTCGTTTTCCAGCCGCTGCTTTTCTTTCTGCTCGCGCATTAGTTTTTGCAGCGACTCGGTCATGCCATTGAACGATCGCTCCAGCGATGCGAGTTGATCTTCGCTCTTTACTTTAATGCGATGGGCGAAGTCCCCGCGGTTAATGTGCTGGGTTGCGGTGTAGAGCGCGGCGACCGATCGCGTGATGGTGCGCGTAAGGCGAACGCCGATGATAAGGGCTACCAATTCGATCAGGCCGAAGAATATGGCAATCGCAGTGAGTGCGATCATTACGGCGCCGGCGAAATTCCCCACGGTTCGGAAAAGCCGCCCGTAGAGCAGCGACGGGCGGGTGGTGACGAGGATGAACAGACCGCCGGGATCGTTGCCGGTGTCCCAGTCAAGCAGGGAAGCCGTGGCAGGGAAATTCACCTCTCGATCGAACAGATACTCCGGAGGCGGCAGGTTGCCGCCACTCACGTTCTGTTGAGCAAATCTGTGCGGGTTCGGACCGAAATCGATTACCTGGTCGGATGGCCCGCTTGAACTCTGATTTTTGCCAGCCGCGAAAGGACGAAGCGAAATTACGCCGACTTGATTTGCAACTTTGGATAGAAGCGCATGGTCCAGCGGAACGGAGGAGATCACGACGAGCCGTTCCTTATCGACCTGGAGAACCCGAACGGCGCGAAGGCTGAGTTTTCCGTCATCCTCGGTGATGCTGCCGAACTCATCACCGCCAACTTTAGGAAGCGAAACGGGAGTAGTTTCCGATGCCTGGGTCACCTTGGTGCCGTTGTCGTGCACCGTGGTATGCAGCACGTACGGCTTGTTTCCGTACCACACTGTGAGCTCATTTTTCGGGAACATGTCCTCCTGCGCCTGCGACATGGAGATCATTTCTGCGGAGAGTGGACGGCCGGATCGAAGGCTAAGCGCGACTTCTGAAGCCAGGCGCGAGTTCACGGCCTCCAGGCTCTTGAGCTCGGCTTGCAGATCGGAGCTCGCAACATAAGTGGCGAATTGTCCGATAAAGAGGTAGCTCATGATCGATCCCATCCCCAGCAGCAGGACCACCGGTATGACACCGATGAACATGTAGGTGACGATGAGACGATTGCGCAGCCGCCACATGAGCTTGCGACGGAACCAGCGTACGAAAAGGATAAAAAGCAGAATGCATGCAACAAACGTGAGAAAGCTGACCAGGCCGCCAAACCAGGTACCGCTGGTATGCCGCACGGTTCCCTCGATGCTGTCGACCATATACAGCAGCAGGTCCACTCCGAGGAGATAGAGCGTAAAGCGGGCCAACTTGCTGAGCGGAAGGAATCCGTGAGCAACTAGGAATCTTCGGGCCTGGTTGAGGTTAGCTGAAGCCATGCGGATTAAGCCCTGATTATAAAGCTGTTACGCGTTTCTGAGTGGCGGATCCGAAGAGGCTGCCCCCAGAAATTACCCACACAATATAGATACGATTTGCCGGTCAAGAAGTTCGGAGAGTGCGGGGCCTTGCCTAGATTTCAGGATACATGTCGAAAAATGCCTCGGTGCTGGTCTGGAATTGCTTCTCGATATCTTCTTTGCTACCTTCCAGCACGTGCATGGTGACGCGAGCTTCGCGCCCGTTTTTCAACTTGATAACGGCGTCCCCGATCTGTTCGATATCGTCCGCGGGTAGGAGGCGCATGCCATAAACCAGAACAAGGTTTGCCATGCCCCGCATTGTAGCAAGGGCAGAAGATTGTAAGCTGCTTGATTTAAAATCGTCCGGTGTTGAAATCCGCTCATCTTTTCCTTTCACTTGGTATGTTCATTGCGATGGGAGTTGCGGCACAAGACGCTGCGCCGGCGCCTGCACAGGACGCGTCTGGCAAGACACAAGTTCGCATCAACTACCTGAATGTATGCGATCCGTCGCTCGCCGATCAGCACCTGATTTCGGTTACTTTGGCGGCGCTGCCCACCAGGCCGCAATTCTCGCCTGACTTCGAGATTTCGCGGGGACGCTCTTCGATGGAGGACGCGCCGGTCTCCAACTGGGTGCGCCTGCGCCGCGATTTCCCTCCTGCCGCCTCGTTCACATCGTCGCAATACGCATTGACAACTGACGAGAAGGGAACAACGGAAACGCTGGTGTTTCATTCCCGCGACACGCGCGATGTGGTGCAGGTAATGATGGAGGACAGTATTACGGGTGCGAGCAGTCCAGCGTCGATTCTTGCGACCGACACTCCGGTGGACCGCATACGTTTGGAGCGTTTCGGCAAAGCGTCAGTGGTGCTGGCGAAGTGCCCGGCAGCCGATCAGAGCGCGTATCAGCCGCTGTTCGACCAGGCTTCCAGAGTGATGGCGAATTACCGCGCCGTTCTCGGCGTCAAGAAGACGATTCCACGCGAACTGGCTGCGCTCGGCGTAGGAGCCACAAAGGCTGCGAGCCAGCAATCACATCCGGCGGCAAACAAGAAGCACAACTGATCCTGCCATCGAGGCCTGAATCTTTTCATGGAAAGCGCAATCAAAGAGGACTACATGAGTGCGACTCACGTACGTAAGACTGTAATCATCGGATCCGGTTGTGCGGGGTTGACCGCCGCCGTGTATGCGGCGCGTGCGAATTTGAAACCACTGGTTCTGGCGGGACATGAGCCCGGTGGACAGCTGTCACTCACGACTGCGGTTGAAAACTTTCCGGGATTTCCCGAAGGCATTCAGGGGCCAGAACTGATTGAGAACATGCGGCGGCAGGCAGAACGTTTTGGAGCCGATTACAAGCATGGACTGGTGACTGCCGTCGATCTGACCAAAACGCCACTTGAACTTACCGTCGGCAAAGAGATGGTGCACACCGAGACGCTGATCATCGCCAGTGGGGCGTCGGCGCGCTGGTTGAATCTGCCGAGCGAGCAGGCGCTGATCGGGCACGGAGTGTCGTCGTGCGCGACGTGCGATGGATTCTTCTTCTCTGGGAAAGAGATCGTGGTGATCGGCGGCGGCGATTCCGCGATGGAAGAGGCAATCTTCCTGACGCGTTTCGCAACCAAGGTGACGCTGATTCACCGGCGCGACAGTTTTCGCGCGTCGAAGATCATGCTCGACAGAGCGCAGAAACATCCGAAGATTTCTTTTTTGCTCGATACGGTCGTGGAAGAAGTTAACGACGTGGAAGCGAAAGAAGTTACCGGCCTGAAGTTGAAGAACGTGAAGACCGGCAAGGAATGGGACTATCCGACGAGTGCGATGTTTCTCGGCATCGGACACATACCGAACACGCAGGTGTTCCAGGGACATCTCGATCTCGACGCCGACGGCTACATCAAGACGCACAACTACGTCTTCACGAATACTCCGGGCGTGTTTGCCTGCGGCGATGTACAGGACCGGCGATATCGGCAGGCGATCACAGCAGCAGGCACTGGGTGCATGGCGGCGTTAGAGGTGGAGAAGTTTTTGGAGGAGCGGGGAGAATAGGTCGCAACTTACCAAGCGCGCCCCGAAGCACACGTCCGGTCAAGTGGCGTAGACTTACCCACACCGGATGTATAACGCGCGTCAGCAAAGCGCGGCTGTCAATTGCGCGAATCGAAACGTGAGGATGGGTTCGTATTTCGTCGCAGTCTCTTTGGGCTAATGCGAAGGAGGATGAACGAATGGAGAAAGAACTCGCCACTGCAGCTGGGGCATCTGTCCCCCATGAGCAAACCTTATCAAGCGAAGGCAAATGCCCGGTAGTACACGGTGCGCCTAGACACCAGACAAATTCGGACTGGTGGCCAAATCAACTGAACCTCAAGGTGCTGCATCAGCACTCTCCGCTATCCGATCCGATGGGCCAGGAGTTCGATTACGCCGAAGAATTCAAGAGCTTAGACCTCAATGCAGTAGTTAAGGACCTGCACGCCGTAATGACGGACTCGCAGGAGTGGTGGCCGGCGGATTTCGGTCACTATGGTCCGCTGTTTATTCGTATGGCGTGGCACAGCGCGGGCACGTACCGCATCGGCGACGGCCGCGGCGGGGCAGGCTCGGGCACACAGCGTTTTGCGCCCCTCAATAGCTGGCCCGACAACGTGAACCTCGACAAAGCGCGCCGGTTGCTCTGGCCGATCAAGCAGAAGTATGGGCGGAAAATCTCGTGGGCCGACCTGATGATTCTCGCCGGCAACGTGGCCTTGGAATCGATGGGCTTCAAGACATTCGGTTTCGGCGGCGGGCGCCCGGACGTGTGGGAGCCGGAAGAGGACATCTTCTGGGGACCCGAAGGCAAGTGGCTTGCGGATGAGCGCTACAGCGGCGATCGTGATCTCTCGAATCCGCTGGCCGCGGTGCAGATGGGCCTGATTTACGTGAACCCGGAAGGTCCCAATGGGAACCCCGATCCACTCGCCGCGGCTCGGGATATCCGCGAGACTTTCGCTCGTATGGCGATGAATGACGAGGAGACGGTCGCGCTGATTGCCGGCGGACACACCTTCGGCAAAACTCACGGCGCGGGTGATGCGGCACTGGTTGGTCCGGAGCCGGAAGCCGCCAGCATCGAGGAGCAGGGCCTCGGCTGGAAGAGCAAATTTGGTTCGGGCAAAGGCGGAGATGCGATCGGCAGCGGGCTGGAAGTCACTTGGACGAAAACGCCCACGAAGTGGAGCAACAACTTCTTCGAGAACCTGTTCAAGTACGAATGGGAGCTGACCAAGAGCCCGGCCGGTGCAAATCAGTGGACTCCGAAAAATGGCGGTGGCAACGGTACGGTGCCGGATGCGCACAATCCGTCAAAGAAGCACGCGCCATCGATGCTGACGACAGATCTCTCCCTGCGATTCGATCCTATTTATGGACCGATCTCAAAACGCTTCTACGAGCATCCGGATCAGTTCGCAGAAGCGTTCGCCAAGGCGTGGTTCAAGCTGACGCATCGCGATATGGGTCCCATCTCACGCTATCTTGGCCCGCTGGTTCCGAAGGAGCCACAGCTGTGGCAGGATCCGGTTCCCGCCGTCGATCACAAGCTGATCGACGAAAAGGACGCGGCTGCTTTGAAGGCCAAGATTCTCGCTTCGGGACTGTCGATCTCCGATCTCGTCCAGACGGCGTGGGCGGCGGCGTCCAGCTTCCGCGGCTCTGACAAGCGCGGAGGAGCAAACGGAGCGCGCATTCGCCTGGCTCCGCAAAAGGACTGGGAAGTGAACCAGCCCGCTCAACTTGCGAAGGTGCTGGCGAAGCTGGAGGCGATCCAAAAGGAATTCAACGCCGCGCAGTCCAACGGCAACAAGGGGAAGAAGGTTTCACTGGCCGACTTGATCGTTCTGGGCGGCGACGCGGCGATCGAGGAAGCTGCGAAAAAAGGCGGGCACGATGTGAAGATTCCCTTCTCGCCGGGACGCACAGATGCTTCTCAGGAACAAACTGACGCGCACGCCTTCACTGTCATGGAGCCGCGAGCTGACGGGTTCCGCAACTACGTCCGCAAGGGACAGAAGACGCCGGCAGAGGAGTTGCTCCTTGATCGAGCGCAGTTACTGACACTGACTGCCCCAGAGATGACGGTTCTCCTTGGCGGCTTGCGCGTCCTGAATGCGAATTTCGGACAGACGAAGCATGGCGTCTTCACCAAGCGACCTGGGACGCTGACGAATGATTTCTTCGTCAACCTGCTGGACATGAATACGGCGTGGCAGCCGTCTTCTATGGCCGAAGGCGTGTATGAAGGGCACGATCGCAAGACGGGCGAACTCAAGTGGACCGGCACGCGCGTCGACCTTGTGTTCGGTTCGAACTCACAGCTTCGTGCGATTGCTGAAGTGTATGCATGTAGCGACTCGAAGGAGGCGTTCGTAAAGGACTTCGCGGCGGCATGGACCAAAGTGATGAACCTTGATCGCTACGACCTTGCTTAAAGTCGGTACTAACGTGGTAGTGGTGCCACACTGCACCACTACCACCTACTTAAGTGCCATGGCTCATACTGGGCAAAAGCGAAGCATCTATGCATTGCCGTCCTGACGCTGTTGTCTGATCCTCGCAAACCAAATACATAGTTCCTTCGCTGCGCTCAGGATGACTTCATGGCTGGCGGAAGCCCCTAGCCGAGTGCAGGCTATCCTAGTTCGACTCCAAACCTCTCTCGCAGCAACCTCTGGTATTCTTCTTCGTCGGCAACTTCGGTCTCCGTCTTCTTTCCATTTTGTGTCGTAACCATACGCATCCCTTCCAGCGTGATCCGGCCGTCGGGTGTGGCCAGCGAACAGAGCCGTCGTTGCGTGAAGGACGATTCTGGCGAGGTCTGGTGGAATTGGCACATTGGCGCGAATTCTTCCAGTTGGTGCGGAGTGCGTGTGAACTGGTACTGCGGTGTCCAGTCCTTTTCAGGAGACTTACGCTGGAGTAATAAGCCATCTCCGTTTTCAAGCAGCCGGTAGGTCTTTCCCATTTGTTCGGACTCAACGGGACGAGTCAGGGACAACGGTTCCAGGAAGCAGTCACCAAAGCCGACGTCGGCGAGCCAGAAATTACTTGCCTCATCACGAACCTCCAGCGCCATGTGGTCGAATTCAGGACTGGAGCTTCCATCCTTTCGAGCGACGCGCGCCGAGAGCATCTTCACTTCGAAGTCGAAACACCGCAGTAGCCACGCGAAGGCTCCATTCAACTCGTAGCAGAAGCCTCCGCGATGCAGGCCGACAACTTTGTGCAGCAGACGCTCCGTGTCGAGAATGATTGGGCGCTTGGCCGGAATGTCCAGGTTCTCGAACGGAACGGATAACATGTGCGCGCGATGGAGATTGCGCAGCACCTCAGGCGTGGGCTGGCGCGGCCCTTCGTAGTGAATGCGGCGCAGGTAGGCTTCGGGCTGCATGGCTTACTGGATGGCGATGAAGAGTTCGACACCCTTGTCGCTGTAGCGCTCGAAGTCGATGGTGAACGCTCGTTTCGGTGCACCCGGTTCGTCGAAGTAACAATAGACACTCTGCCAGGCCGCAACAATTGCTTCGGGAGCACGCGATTCGGCAGGGAATACCAGGTAGGTCGCTGCCGGAATATGTTTGGCGATCATGCCGGCTGGAGTCTGCGTTTCGGGCTTCACCGATTTGCTGAGGATCACGTCGTAGGCACCTTGGTGATCACTTTCGTAGTGCGTATACAACGAGAAGATCGTTTCGTCGAGCGCGCCGGGGATCGAGTCTTCCTGCGCCTCCCATGAACGCTCCCCAAAGCGGCCCAATTTTGCTGTTTCCGGAAAACTCGTCTTCGTTACTGGTGCGCGTCGTGAGTCCGATTACGTCGAACGCTGGTAATTCTGCTACGTGGGGATGGGCTTCGGGTTGCGATTGCGGAAGAGACGACATAAGACCTCCAAAATACCTTTGGATGTTCAGGCACGACAAGGCCTCTATTGTGACATCCCGCCGGAGTTTGTCTTCAATCCGATGCCAAACTTTTTTCTTTTCGGGAGCAATGGCCCGAGGGGGCACTCCTCGCATTTGGGCTTCGACTTCAGGCAGTAGTTCTTGCCCACTCCCACGATCAAACCGTGCATCTCGTTGAAGACCTCCGCTTGAGGGCAGCGGGTCGCGGTGCTCATGGCGGAAGGCGGGTGGCAGGAGCCCTCGGGGAGCATCGCGGGATCGATCCCGTCTAGCTCTGGCAGGACGGCACCCGTCAGCGCGGACTCAAGCAGCGCCCGAATCTTCTCGTACTTCGTCGAGGCGTCGGCCAGTCCGTGGCGCTCGAAAATGCGGCGAGTGTAGGTATCGACGACGAAGATCGGGTGTTGCCCGGCATAGAGAAGGATCGAGTCAGCTGTTTCAGGTCCCACACCATTCAGAGCCAACAGTTCTTCCCGAAGTTGGTCGGTCGACGTCGCGAACATGCGTTCCAGCGATCCGCCGTAGCGGTGATCCAAGAAAGTAACGAACAGCTTCAGGCGGGCTGCCTTTTGGCGAAAATATCCCGCAGAACGGATCAGTTTCTCGAGTTCGCTGACGTCAATCGAGCGGATGCCCCCGACGCTCAAAATGCCAGCTTCGCGGAGTTGGGCGAGGGCTCTTTCCACGTTAGTCCAGGCAGTGTTTTGAGTGAGATAGGCACCGACGATCACTTCGAAAGGAGTCTCGGCCGGCCACCAGTGCTGATGTCCCCAACGCTGGAATAGCGCTCGAAAAATCGCACGGATATTTTCCTGTTTTTCCGTTTTCGATCTCATCGATACCGATCCGACTCGATTACCAAAGTGACGCCTGCTATTGCCCTCTTGGTTACTGAAGGAACGCCTTTGCTAATTGACAATTTGTGTCACCGACCCTACGCTTCGATTGCTTGGATAAACCATTAATTCAGAAGAACTTGCGGGCATTGTACCGGAGTAACCAAACCCCCGCGGAATCTACAGCATTGCTTAGAGAACTATGGCAGCTATAGGAATGTCGCAGCGGTTGGGAGACCTTCTCGTTAAGGAGAAGGTTATCACCAAGGAACAGCTCGATCAGGCGTTGAAGGCTCAACGCGAGACGGGCGGGCGCCTTGGAGCGATCCTCGTCAAACTGAACTTCCTTACGGACGAGGATGTCACCAATTTCTTGTCGCGCCAGTATGGCGTCCCTGCTATCAACCTGAACTATTTTGAAATCGATGCTGCGGTGGTGAAGCTTATCCCGCAGGAGACGGCCAAGCGTTATCAGATTCTTCCGCTGAGCCGCGTGGGCGCATCGCTCACCATCGCCATGGTGGATCCGACGAACGTATTCGCGATGGACGATATCAAGTTCATGACCGGCTTCAACATCGAGCCGGTGGTCGCTTCCGAGACGGCGATCATGGAGGCAATTGAAAAAGCCTACTCTGAGCCGGCCGGCAAAGAAGATGATCTCGATTCCATCGTAGCGTCGATCAACGATAACGACGCCGATGTGGAATTGCAGGCTGAAGAGGCGGAGATAGGCCTCTCAGATCTCGAGAAGGCTGCCGAAGAAGCCCCCATCGTGAAGCTGGTGAACCTGGTCCTGACCGATGCCGTGAAGCGTGGCGCCAGCGACATTCACATTGAGCCTTACGAAAAAGAGTTCCGGGTTCGTTTCCGTATCGACGGCATTCTGCAGGGGATCATGAATCCCCCAATGAAGTTGAAAGACGCCATAACCTCCCGCATCAAGATTATGGCGAAGCTGGACATCAGCGAAAAGCGTCTGCCGCAAGACGGACGCATCATGATGAAAATGAATGTGGGTGGGAAGAAAAAGCAGCTCGACTACCGCGTGAGCACGCTACCGACGCTGTTCGGCGAGAAGATCGTGATGCGGTTGCTCGACAAAGAAAATCTTCGCCTCGATATGACCAAGCTGGGTTTTGAGCCGGAGTCGCTGGTCAAGTTCGAGAAGGCGATCCTGAAGCCTTACGGCATGGTGCTGGTGACTGGGCCAACGGGATCCGGTAAGACCAATACGCTCTATTCGTCGATTTCGCAGCTGAACAAGCCTGACACGAACATCATGACCGCGGAAGACCCGGTCGAGTTTCAATTGGCCGGCGTCAACCAGGTGCAGATGAAGGAATCCATCGGCCTGAACTTTGCGGCCGCCCTCCGCTCGTTCTTGCGACAAGATCCGAACATCATTCTTGTTGGTGAGATTCGAGATTTCGAAACCGCAGAAATCGGAATCAAGGCAGCCCTTACCGGACACCTTGTGCTTTCGACGCTGCACACCAACGGCGCTCCCGAAACCATCAGTCGTTTGATGAACATGGGCATTGAGCCCTTCCTGGTTGCGACGGCCGTTCACTTGATTTGCGCTCAGCGACTGGTTCGGCGCGTTTGCTCGAATTGCGCTGAAGTCGTCGATATGCCGTACCAGGCGCTGCTTGATGCGGGCTTTGAGCCAGAAGAGGCAAAGACCGCGAAGCCGAAGAAGGGAAAAGGTTGCACCACCTGCAACAACACCGGCTACAAGGGCCGTGCAGGTTTGTACGAAGTGATGGAGATCGACGATGAAATCCGCGAGCTAATCCTCGTAGGAGCGTCGGCGCTGGAGTTGAAGAAGAAAGCGATTGAACGCGGCATGTTGACGCTGCGGCGAAGCGGCTTGATCAAGGTTATGGCGGGGATCACGACGTTGGAAGAAGTTGCCCGCGAGACGGTTCACTAAAGACGCTAAGTGGAGCGGTAAGTCAAAACGGAATATTGGCAGGCGGACCGATAAGCCGCCCGAAGATAAAGAGGGGTTGAAGGCATGGCAGCAACTCTCAGCGAACTGCTGAAGCGAATGGTCGAATTAGGTGGTAGCGATCTACACATCACCACGAATTCGCCGCCGCAAGTTCGGATTCACGGTCATCTGCAACCGCTCGATTTGCCGCAACTCACGGCTGCCGATACCAAAGCGCTGGCCTACAGCGTAATGACCGATGCGCAGAAACATCGCTTTGAAGAAGATCTGGAACTCGATTTTTCTTTCGGATTAAAGGGATTGGCGCGTTTTCGTGCAAATTGTTTCAATCAACGCGGAGCCTGCGGAGCGGTTTTCCGCGTCATTCCTTACGAGATCAAATCATTTCAGCAGTTGGCGCTGCCGCCGATTGTATCCAAGCTGTGCGAAAAGCCGCGCGGACTGATTCTGGTTACGGGTCCGACCGGTTCGGGTAAGTCGACGACGCTTGCGGCGATGCTGGATAAGGTCAACAGCGAGCGCCACGAGCACATTTTAACGATCGAAGATCCTATCGAGTTCGTGCATCAACACAAAGCGTGCCTGGTCAATCAACGCGAAGTGCATGCCGATACCAAGAGTTTTACAGCCGCACTACGAGCGGCTCTCCGCGAAGATCCTGATGTTGTGCTGATCGGCGAAATGCGCGATTTGGAAACAATCGAATCGGCATTGCGAATTGCAGAAACCGGGCACTTGACCTTTGGAACACTGCACACAAACTCGGCGGCATCGACGATCAACCGTGTCATCGACGTTTTTCCGGCTCACCAGCAGCCGCAAATTCGCGCGCAGCTTTCGATGGTGCTGGAAGGCATACTCTGCCAGGCGCTTCTGTCGAAAGTGGGAGGCCAAGGCCGCGCGATGGCCATGGAAATCCTGATTCCCAACCCAGCGGTGCGGAACCTGATCCGCGAAGACAAGATTCACCAGATATATTCGGCGATGCAGTCGGGCCAGGACAAGTTCGGCATGCAGACGTTCAACCAGTCGCTTGCCACATTGTATTTCCAGAAGCAGATCACATTGGAAACAGCAATCCAGCGTTCGTCGCTGCCTGACGAATTGCAGGAGATGATTAACCGTGGAGCGGGCCTGAACAAAGGAAATGGTGTTGCGGCCACGGCCAAGCGGTAGCGGATCGAGAAAACTGACGAGGTAGCTATATGCCTGTATTTACATTCACGGGGAAAAACGCAACCGGCGCGAAAATCAACGGCGAGCGGGTTGCAGAAAATAAGCAGGTTCTGAAAGCCGCGCTAGCGCGCGAACGAATTTCCACTGTAACGATCAAGGAAAAGGGAAAGGAGTTCGCGTTTCCGACACTGGGGTCATCCAAGGTCCCGGTGAAGGATGTAGCTATTTTCTTTCGCCAGTTTTCGGTGATGATTGATGCTGGCTTGCCACTGGTTCAGTGCCTGGAAATCCTGGCAGCGAACCAGGAGAATGCCGCGTTCCAGAAGACGCTGACGGGCGTTCGAACCACCGTAGAAGGCGGCGCGACACTGTCGGCTGCCATGAAGCAATATCCCAAAGTATTCGATGATCTGACCGTGAACATGATCGATGCTGGTGAAACCGGCGGTATTCTCGATCTGATCCTGCAGCGACTCGCGGCTTATGTGGAAAAGGCTGTGAAGTTGAAGTCGGCGGTGAAATCGGCATTGATCTATCCGGTTGCGGTCATCGGCATCGCGGTGATCGTGGTTGGGTGTCTATTGAAGTTCGTGGTGCCTATCTTCTCGACCCTGTTCGCGAGTTTGGACGTTGCTTTGCCTTTGCCGACACGCATCGTTATGGGATTGAGCGACGTGGTCAGTCGCGGTTGGTGGGTGGTTTTGGTTGTTGGAGTGGGAGGAGTTTTTGGAGTTAAGCAGCTCAATAAGACTCCCCGCGGCCGACTCCTGTGGGATGGAATGATGTTGAAGCTGCCGGTGTTCGGCATGGTGCTTCGTAAGATTGCCGTTGCCCGATTCAGCCGCACGCTTGGAACATTATTGACGTCTGGCGTTTCGATTCTGGAAGCCCTTACCATCACCGCAAAAACTTCGGGTAATGCAGTTCTCGAGATGGCCTTGATGAAGGTGCGCAAGGCGATCGAAGAGGGCCGCACGATTGTCGATCCGCTCAAAGAGAGCGGCGTGTTTCCGAACATGGTGTGCCAGATGATTGGTGTCGGCGAAGCGACCGGCGCCATGGACGCTATGCTTCAGAAGATCGCGGACTTCTATGAAGACGAAGTCGATGCTGCGACTCGCGATATGCTCGCACTCCTCGAGCCCTTGCTGATCGCTTTCCTCGGCGTAGCCGTAGGCGGTATTGTCATCTCGCTTTATATGCCGCTGTTCGCCATGATTGCAAAATTGTCCGGTTAGCTTGACCGCAACATCGCAGGTCCAAACAGATGCAGGACTCTCAGGAAAACACTTCGGGCGCGGCGCCAGAATCAAAACAGGGCGCCGCAGCCGAACAGGCATATGAACAGAGCTGGCTGGTGTGGCTGGCTAAAGTCAGAATTCTCATCCTGACTTTTCTGCTCGGAATCGAGCTGGCGGTCAGTAATCTGACCGCGACTCCGATCAACCGGCGACAGTTCGTAGTCGTGATCGCGTTCTGCTACGCGGTGTCTGCTGTGCTGGCTTACATTGCTGCTCAGTGGCGTAACAGCCTCATGCATACCTGGCTGCAGATCCTAACGGACCTGGGCATGGCGACGATGCTGGTGTATGCGACAGGCGCTTTCGACAGCCCTTTCTACTTTCTGTATCCGCTCATCATAATTAACGCCAGTATTCTTCTGAGCCGCCGGTGGTCACTGATGATAGCGGTGCTGGCCTTTATTCTGCATGCGGGAATGCTCGAGTTGTCATCGCTGGATTGGTTATTTGGAACTAGTCCACCATCGCGAAGTACGCTGATCTCGCTGCAGGCCACGCTGGTTATCGAGTTCGTCGGCTATATGGCGATCGCCTATCTGGCGTCGAGGTTGACCACGCGCATGCGGCAGGTCGACGTCGAACTAAAAGACAAGAGCGGTGCGCTCGAAGATCTGCAAGCGCAGCACGAGCACATTATTCAGTCCATCAGCAGCGGTCTGATCACCACGGACGTTGCGGGACATATCACACTTGTCAATCCTGCAGCCGAAGTTCTGCTGGAAAGGTTCGCCAGTGAAGTTCTGGGAAAACAGATCGCTTCACTATTCCTTGACCGCGTTCCGTCTCCAACAAATAGCAGCGCGCATTCCGAAGTGCGAGCGTCATGCCCACGGGGACGTCGTCGCCAGAAGACGTTTCGCATAACAGCGACTGTGCTCACCGTCCCGGGACGCGGTGCTGTGGGGTACGTATACAACTTCGATGATCTGACGGAAATCCGCCGACTGGAGCGCGAAGTTCGCCTGAGCGATCGTCTGGCGGCAGTGGGGAGGATGGCGGCGGCCATTGCGCACGAGATTCGTAATCCCCTTTCTTCAATTGCCGGCTCGGTTCGCGTGCTTTCTGACGTAGCCGTTCTCAATGACGAAGAGAAGATGCTGGTAAACATCGTCAACCGCGAGTCGGAGCGTTTAAACGACATCATCTCGAATTTTTTGTCCTATACGCGTGAGAAGCAATACGAATTCGTGTATGTCAATCTGGTTCCAGTTCTCGACGAGACTCTGAAGCTGCTGGAGAACCGCTTGCCGTCTCTGGATCGCTCATCCGACGCGAATCATGCTCCGATTCAGATTCTCCGCAAGTTTGAGATTTCTGAGGCATACACGATCGCCGACTCAGATCGTTTGAAGCAGGTCTTCTGGAACATTTCCGAGAATGCGGTTCGCGCAATGCCAGACGGCGGAACTCTAACGGTCACGGTACGCGCCAACGATAGCCACTTCGTCGTTACTTTCAACGACACTGGCAAGGGAATGCCAAAAAATCAGATTGAGAAGATCTTCGAGCCGTTTCAGTCGGAATTTGATGGCGGTACAGGGTTGGGTCTGGCGATCGTCTATCAGATAGTTCAGGCGCACGACGCTAAGATTTCAGTTCGCTCCGGGCCTGGTGAAGGAGCCGACTTCATATTGCAGTTCAAACGGGCAGCGGACGAAAGCTCAGAGTCCGACAAGCAAGACGGGTCGGAGTTGCTCGTGGCGGCGGGCGCCGCTGGTTCCGGGAAGGTTATTCATGGGTAACGTACTTATCTGCGACGACGAACGATCGATTTGCGAGATGCTGGAAATATCACTTCGCAAGGACGGTCATCGTGTCGAGACGGTCACATCGGGCGAAGCCGCCAAGAAGAAGCTGGAGTCCGCTCTCTTTGGTGTGGTGATCACGGACATTCGGATGCCACAAACGAATGGCATCGAAGTGTTACGGTTCGCACACACAGTCTCGCCGGATTCTCTCGTCATTCTAATCACCGCGGTGGATGATCTCGAACCTGCAGTGCAAGCCGTTAAGGCTGGCGGAGCATGGGATTACATCCGCAAAGGACCCGGGCTGGTCGACGATGTGAAACTTTCGGTGCGCAAGGCGATGGAACAGCAGAATCTGCAGAAGCAGAACATCGCTTACCAGCGCGACGCGGCGGGACGAAATTCGCTCGAAAACATCGTGGGAGTCAGCGCCAGCATGGATCGTCTAAAACAGACCATTCGCAGCGTTGCCACCACCAGCAGCACAGTTTTGATTTACGGCGAGAGCGGTACGGGGAAAGAGTTGGTCGCGCGAGCCGTGCACGCCTGCTCGCTTAGGGCGGCAGCGCCGTTTGTCTCGATCAACTGCGGAGCTTTTCCCGAGACGCTGCTTGAGAGCGAACTATTCGGCTACGTGAAAGGCGCATTTACCGGAGCGAATACGAATAAAGCTGGGCTGTTTGAAGTCGCCGACAGCGGAACACTTGTTTCTCGACGAAATCGGCGAGATGACGCTTCCGATGCAAGTGAAGCTGTTGCGAGTTCTGCAGGAGCGTTCGCTGCGACCGGTGGGTGGAACCAGCGAAGTCGCGGTCGATGTGCGCGTGATTGCTGCGACAAACAAGCACCTGGACGATCTGGTTGCACAAAACTTATTTCGTGAAGATCTCTATTATCGGCTGAGTGTGATTCCGGTCGAAGCTCCTCCGCTTCGCGAGCGGCGCGAAGACATACCTCTATTGGCCAATCACTTCCTTAAGAAGTACGCGCCTGCAGCGGGCAAGAACATTCTCAGAATCTCGCCGGAGTCGATTGAGGATCTGTGCGATTACAATTGGCCGGGAAACGTGCGCCAGCTTGAGAACACGATCGAACGCGCGGTTGCGCTCGAGGCGACTGACGAATTACATGTTGACGTGCCCGTTGAGCGCTCGAAGAGGCCGAATGCTGGAGCGTTTGAGCACAGCAACGGAAATGGCAATGGCCACGGAAATGGTGTGCCGTCGCTGCCAAATGATGGACTCGACCTGGAAGCGTACATCGAGGGGCTGGAACGCGGATTGATCCAATCGGCGTTGAAGCAGTCTAACGGAGTGCAGACGCGCGCGGCGGAATTGCTGCACGTTTCTTATCGCAGTTTCCGTCACTTGTTGAAGAAATACGAGATCTGATCCGAAATTGGAGCGCGCAGACGTGGCTCACGACCCAATCATTACGTTAACCACTGACTTCGGAGTGTCCGATCCATACGTCGGCACGATGAAGGGCGTCATTCTCAACATCAATCCAAGCGCTCGAATTGTCGACATCAGCAATGCAGTTCAGTCTTACGATGTGCTCGATGGCGCGATTACGATTTCGCAAGCATATCCATATTTCCCGAAGAATACTTTACACGTCGTAATTGTCGATCCGGGAGTTGGTACTTCGCGTCGGCCGATCATCGCGCGCACCGAGCACGGCCTGTTTCTTGCGCCGGATAATGGCGTGCTTTCGCTCGTGTATGAGAAAGAAGAGCGCGTTAACGTTCGACATGTCACGGCTGAACATTACTTCTTGCAGCCGGTGAGCCAGACTTTCCACGGGCGCGATGTGTTCGCCGCGGTTGCTGGATATCTGAGCAAGGGAGTTGATTCTGCGAGCTTTGGCGAGGAGATCAAGGACTTCGTTCGTTTCGCTGCACCGAAACCAAAGGCAGCGAATGGCGTGATCAAGGGAAGCGTGATCAAGGTCGATAAGTTCGGCAACCTGATTACCAATTTCACGCCCAAAGATGTTCCGCAACTGTTCGGCGCGGATCCTGCGGCGTTCAAGGTCAAGATCGGCAAAGCCGAAGTGACGAATATACACAGCGCTTATGCCGAAGGAACTCCGGGTGAAGTCTTCGTGATCGTCGACAGCATGGGTTTCCTGGAAATCGCCATGAATCGCGGGGCGGCGAATCGTACGATTTCGGCGGAAAAAGGCAGTGAAGTGGTGATTAGCTTTTAGTCTGTCAGTCGATCAGTCTCTCAGTGAGAGCAATCAGCAGTCAGCACTTAGCATTCAGTCCTGGAATTTCATACTGAAGGAACGCTGAGTTCGGAGAACGCGAAACAGGGTCAAACGTTTTTCGGCTTGGGCCGCGCGTAACGTTCCATCTGCCCGGTCCACTTCAAAAACCGTAGCAGCTCTTTTTTTTCCCGCCAGAGAAATCCCCAGAACTCCAGGAATCCGACCTGATTCATCTTTACGCCACAATAGGTCTCGATGCGCCAGCGGAGATAGGGACTACGCCAGGGCGCGATGCGATGACCTTTGGTTGCGTTCCACAGAAAGCGGAGTGTGTAGCGCATGCAGTTTCAGTCTATCAGTCCGTGATCAGCGAAAGGCGCAGTTTGCTAGAATCGGCGCAATGAGTATCGAAGCAAACGACCGCCAGCTCGCCGAAGATCACTACTACAACGCGCTCGACCTGTTCGCCGACGGCAAGCAGGACGAGGCAGTCGCGGAGTATCGCAAGTCCATCGAAGCCGATCCTACGTTTACCGAGGCGATGCACGGATTGGCGCGCGCTTATCAGGACATAGAACGCTACGACGAAGCGATCGAAGTCGCCAAGCGCATCGTGCAACTCGATCCGGATGACATTCTCGCGCATACAAGTCTTTCGATCCTCTACCAGAAGAAGGGCATGGTTCCCGAAGCTGAGGCCGAGGCGAATACGGCTCGAGTGCTCGACTGGAAGAGGCAGTTGAAGAAGAAGTGAGTCAGTTCTTCAGTCGATCAGTCTGTCAGCTAAAAATGCATAGATGGATTCGCTCCGCTCACCATGACATCGAGAAGGGATGAGCATGGTTGAGATCCCGATACACATTCACGAATGACGCGATCAAGACAGAACGCGAAACGTGAAACTTGAAACTCTATCCGTAGTGCTCAGTCAGGAATTCGGCGATGCCGGTGTATGCCTTCGTTAGTGTCTGCTCGTCGGGAAGGAAGACGATGCGGGCGTGCTTGGTGCCGGGCTTTTGGCCGAAGCCGCTGCCGTGGACGAGTAAGGTGTGTTTCTCGGTCAGCACTTTTTTAACGAAGGTCAGGTCGTCTTCGGGGATGTCGAGTTTCGGATACGCGTAGAACGCGCCTTCGGGAGCAACGCAACTGACACGCGGTGTGCGGTTGCACCAGTCGATGGTGAGTTGACCGCGGCGGCGCAGCTTTTCGTTTACATCCTTAAGGTGATCCTGAGAGCCTTCGAGCGCGGGTTTGATGGCCCACTGCATGGGCTGGCTAGCGCAGAGGCGCGCGCGCAGCAGCTTGTAGATTCCTTCGAGGTACGGCTTGATGCAAGCGGGATCGCCGCTGGCGATGGCCCATCCGATGCGCCATCCGGGCGCAAGATATGACTTCGACAATCCACCAAAAGTGATGATGGGAACATCGCTGGCGAGCGATGCCATGGGGATATGCGGGCGCGATCCAAAGGTGAGCTTGTCGTAGATTTCGTCGGCGAAGATGACGATGCGGTGTCGGCGCGCGAGTTCGATGATCTGTAGAAGAGTTTCGCGAGAGTAGAGCGCGCCAGTCGGATTGTTGGGATTAATGACCACGATGCCGCGGGTCTGCGGCGTGATTTTTGCAGCGAGTTCTTCGATGTTGGGCTGCCAGCCATTGTCTTCATCGAGATCGTAGGGCGCGAGAGGAGCTTCGAGCTTGGCGAGCACGGCGGAGTAAAGCGGATATTCGGGGCTGGGCGTGAGCACGGTTTCGTTCGGATTCAGCAGCGCTGCGAGACAGACGTCGACGCACTCGCTGACACCGCTGGTGACAAAGGCTCCCTGAACATTGCGAATCCCTTTGCGCTCGGCCTCGCCGAGGATCGCCTGGACGGCTTCGTCGACGCCGAGCGAGGGCGCGTATCCGTTCTTGCCATCGCGCATAGCCTTGGCTACGGCTTCGACCAGGTGCGGCGGAGTCTGAAAATCGAATTTCAGCGGATCGCCGATGTTGAGGGAAAGAATCTTCGCGCCGGTCTTTGCGACTTCGTCGGCAAGAACCGCGAGGTCACGAATTGCATAGCGCACGCGGTCAAGGCGGGCGGCGGCGGGGATGGTGGCCAGTGTTGCTTCGCTATAAAGGGACATGATGTTTGTTCAAAGCCATCCACAGTTTACGTATGCACAGGGCGAGTTGCCAGTGGCAGCGCTGACGCAGTCGCATTGCAGGTTTTCCCAATTTAGGCAGTCCCGGGGATACCCCCTCCCCTACCCTGTCCCGCATTCTAAAGGACTTACGGGCATGGGATAAAGTTAGTCCCTACAAAACAAAGCAGTTAGTCCCATTGGTCCGATGAAACAAGGGACTTAGCTGCAGTTGTTAGTTGCTAGTTGTCAGACAGCCACTTCTATTGTGACAAATTGGAGGGGAGCTACTGGACACTTTGGCGAGATTTATTTCTTGTCGCGAATGAGAGAGTTGCGGGGATTCTGGCGAATTCACGCTATTGACAGATTTTGTGGAGAGGGTAGGGATACCTCGCTACGCTCGGCATGACAGGATCCTCGCTGCGCTCGGATTAAGATTGAGTGGCCTGAGTGCTTGGGAGATTCTCTTATCTGCTCGACGAGAAGGGCTCTTTCGACTCGCGCGTGCGCCCTCGCTCAAGATGACAGCTGGCAACACTGGCAACACTAGCAAAAAAGCCCGCATGGGGGCAGCGGGCTTTGTCACTTCAAATCCCAACTATTCGGGGCGGTCGATCTGGGCCTTCTGGAGACGGTCGGAATAGTCGACGTAGACCGACTTCCACTCCGTATAGAAATCAATGGCTCCGATGCCGCCTTCGCGGTGGCCGTTGCCGGTCTGCTTGGTGCCTCCAAAGGGTAGATGGACTTCGGCGCCGATGGTGGGTGCGTTGATGTAGGTGATTCCGGCGTAGAGATCGCGCATCGCTTTAAAGGCGCGGTTCACGTCCTTCGTGTAGAGCGCAGAAGAGAGCCCGTAGACGACGCCGTTGGCGATCTCGACAGCGTGATCGATGTGGTCGCAAGGAATGACGGAGACCACGGGGCCGAAAATTTCTTCCTGGGCGATGCGCATCTTGGGATCGACGTCGCCGAAGACGGTGGGCTCGACGAACCAGCCGTGCTGGTAGTCGCCCTTATCGAGGCGATGCCCGCCGCAGAGCAGCTTGGCGCCTTCGTTCTGTCCGATCTCGATGTACTTCAGGTCGGTTTCGAGCTGCGCCTTGTTGACGGCAGGACCCATGTCGACGGTTTCGTCGAGGCCGTTGCCGATCTTGAGTTTCTTCGCGCGTTCGACGAGTCGATTGACGAACTCGTGATAGACGCCTTTCTGGACGATGATGCGGCTGGTGGCGGTGCAGCGCTGTCCGGTGGTGCCGAAGGCGCCCCAGAGCGCGCCGTCGAGGGCGAGGTCGAGATTGGCGTCGTCGAGCACGATCATTGGATTTTTGCCGCCGAGTTCGAGCGAGCAGCGCTTGAAGCTGCGCGCAGCGGATTCGCCAACGATGCGGCCGACGGCAGTTGATCCGGTGAGCGAGATGGCACGTACGTCTTCATGCTCGGTGAGCGGCGTGCCGACTTCCGAGCCGAAGCCGGTGACGATGTTCACGACGCCTTTGGGAATTCCGGCGTCGACGAGCGCTTCGACGAAATTGAAGACGGAGAGCGGCGTGTCCTGCGCGGGCTTGATGATGCAGGTATTGCCGGCGACGAGCGCGGGGAAGAGCTTCCACGACGGGATCGCCATGGGGAAGTTCCAGGGCGTGATCATGGCGCAAACGCCGATGGGCTGGCGGACGGCCATAGCGAACTTGTTGGGCAGCTCGGAGGGCACGGTGTGGCCGAACATGCGGCGGCCTTCACCGGCCATGAAGTATCCGGTGTCGATGGCTTCCTGCGTGTCGCCACGTGTTTCTTTCAGGACCTTGCCCATCTCGCGGGTCATGTCGCGCGAGTAGTCTTCCTTGCGCTCTTCGAGAATCTGGGACGCGCGATAGAGCATTTCAGCGCGGCGAGGCGCGGGAACGAGACGCCACTTGGCGAAGGCGCGGGTGGCGGCGTCGACAGCGGCGTTGACGTCGTCCTTGGTGGAGCGCTGGAAGATGCCGACGACTTCGCGGGTGTCGGCGGGATTGAGGTTCTCGAAGGTCTGTCCGGAGCGGGACGCGACCCATTCACCATCGATGAGGTTTTTATAAACGCGGGGAGCAGTGACACGGACGGGCTCGGTAGCCATGAAATCCTCCACAGGCAAACTTGTCATGCTAGCTGGGCGGCATGGGGTGGTGCAAGCGGGGGAAAGTTGAGGGGTAGGCGGGGGCAGGGGCTGATCAGACACCTGCTGGAGGGCCAGTCAGGCTCCATATAATCAAAAGCGGATAGAAACGCCCGCGGCGAGGGCGCCCGCGCCCACCAAGTTCTTGCGACCGAGCGAGGCAGTCGCCGCCACCTCAAGCCAGGCGGACAGAGTGTCCGCCTCGACATGCAAAACCACTCCGGCGATCAGCAGTGCATCACTGTTTGCGGCGGATGGAGAGGACTTTCTGGACTTCGGCGATGACTTGGCCGGAGGCGTCCTTCACTTCCACAGTAAAAGTTGGTTCGATCTTTTCGGCGGATTCGAGTTGCTGGCGGATGGAGGCGATCTGCTCGTCCGTAATTTCAAAATGGGCGTGGACGGTGCCACGGCCTGGACGTCGAAAGCGGATGCTGGCCGATTTATCCCAGACGATGTAGCTCGGGCCGAGGATATTGATGAGCATCACCATAAAGAACGGATCGGCCATGGAGTAGAGAGACCCTCCGTAATGCGTGCCGACGTAGTTGCGATTCCAGAAGCGCAGCTTCAATTCGACGTCGATGGCGCGCCAGTTGGGATCAAGTCGCGTGATGCGGATGCCGGATCCGAGAAATGGGGGCCAGAGATTCAGGAGCCAGCGAAGGTAGGGCTTGGCGGGAGTCATCGGCGAGAGTGTACCGCGGGAGAAGTGGTTAGTGGCTAGTGGTTAGCTGTTAAGTGGAGGGAATAGGGTTCCCTCGCTGCGCTCGGGATGACAGGTGAAGTCCTGTGGTGTCCTGCGAATTTCGCGAAGACTTGATCGAAGTCGAAATGTGTGGAGGGGAATAGGGTTCCCTCGCCACGCTCGGGATGACAGGTGAAGTTTTGTGGTGTGCCGTGAGTTTCGTGAAGGCTTGAACTAATCCTCCTACAGTACCAAAGAGGTTTCTCCTTTCTTTGTCTACAGTTAACTCCCTATTGCGAGGTGAGTAGCTTGTGGTAGGCTCAAATTGAATCACCGCGAACGATAGCCAAGAGTGCCCCAACAGGATCACATTCCGAGAATCCAGGTCGGGTGGAGAGACTGCCACGTACCGCAGCGTGCTGGGCGCCATTTTATTGGTGGTCGGCTTGATTGTGGCGGCGTCGTACGTCGTGTTTCCGGAACCCACGAAGAAAGCCGCGACCAGCCTACTGAGCCTGGCCGAACGCATCGGCACCAGTACTGCCACCAAGACAAAAGACAGTAACGCGCAGCAGGCGAGCTTCACCCTGATCGACGGAACGGTAAAGGTGAAGAAGGCGAACAGTAACACCTGGGTGACGGCGGATTATCAACTGCCGCTGGAAAAGGGCGACGTGGTGCAGACCGGGTCGGAGGGAATTGCGAAGGTCGTGTTTCCCGATGGCACCAGCTACAACGTGAAACAGGATTCACTGATCGTCGTGGAAGAGAACTCCGCGAACGAATCGCAACAGACGAATGTTTCCGTGCAATTGACGACAGGAACCGTGGATCTCTCGACGGGAACGTATACGCAGGGATCGAAGTCGCAGGTAATCGTAGGCGGAGCCACGGCGACTTTCTCTCGCGACAGTTCGGCGATGGTGAGTAATGATCCGAAGAGCGACGAGCACGAGATCCTGGTAAAGCATGGATCGGGTGAAGTTACGCGCGGCAAAGAATCGATTCCGGTCGGTGAGTATGAAAAGGTTACGTTTACGACGGAACAGTCTCAACTGGTGAAGCAGAAGGAAATGGCGCCGCCGGCGCTGATTGGGCCGGCGAACATGGCGCCGCTGTTCATGGATGATCCGTCGCTACCGATTCCGTTTACCTGGTCGACGATACCGAATACGGCGGAGTACCGGATACGAGTTTCGCGCAATCCTTATTTCTCGTCGACCGTGGCAGATCGCAGGGTGACATCGCCAGCGGCGAATATACCAGGGCTGGCGGAAGGCGCGTACTACTGGGAAGTGCAGGCGATCGACAAGGCCGGGCGCGAATCAGTAGAGAGCGAAAAGAATCGGTTCACGATTATTCGTAAAGGCCCGGAGAACGCCAGTATTGCACTGGAACTATCGCCCTTCGTGCAGCATGGCCATGTGCTGGAGATCAAAGGCAAGACGGAGCCTACGGCGCGGGTGATGGTGAATGGGCAGGAAGTACCTGTGATTGGCAGTGATGGGGGTTTCCAGTTCTTTACGGCACCGCTGCCGGCGGGCGAGAACATTATTACGGTGACGGCGCAGAACTCCAAAGGCGGAGTGCGCACGGAGCAGAAGAAGATCGTGATTCAGTAGGCGCGGCGTGGCCGAAAGCGCTGCTGGCATCATGATGGTTACGGGTTTTCAGGGCGGTTCCGCATTATCTTTGACCGGATTGAGTTCGGTGCCCGACGTCCACAGGGTCAAAGACTTCGGTTTCCGACAGGCAATCTGAAAGTTCACCTAGAATCAAGGGCACTAATGATATTGTGCCGTAAGCAGTAACTTCCAAGTAACGAGAGAACAGACGCACGCGTATGACAACCAACGGCTTTAATGGCTCACGCTTTCATAACCTCCGGTCGCTTTTCAGTGTGTTTTCGAGCGATCTGGCGATCGACCTCGGCACGGCGAACACGCTGGTCTATGCCAAAGGCAAAGGCATCGTGGTGAATGAACCTTCTATTGTCGCCATCAACAAGAACACGGGCGAAGTAGAGGCGGTGGGCAAGGAAGCCAAAGAGATGCTGGGCCGTACGCCGGGCAACATCGTCGCCATCAAGCCGATGAAAGACGGCGTGATCGCGGACTTCAAAGTTACCGAGAAGATGCTGAACTACTTCATCCAGAAGGCGCACAACCGGAAGATGCTGGTGCATCCGCGCATTGTGATCGGCGTGCCTTCGGAAATTACGCAAGTGGAAAAGCGCGCTGTGATGGATTCGGCGTATCGCGCGAAGGCCAGCGAAGTTCACCTGGTGGAGCAGGCGATGGTGGCTGCGATCGGTGCGGGACTGCCGATCACCGAACCCAGCGGCAATATGGTGGTGGACATCGGCGGCGGCACGACGGACATTGCGGTGATCTCGCTGAGTGGCATTGTGTATTCGCGGTCGGTGCGCATGGCGGGCAATCAGATGGACGAAGCCATCATGAATTACCTGAAGCGCAAGTACAACCTGCTGATCGGCGAACGCACGGCGGAACAGATCAAGATTGAAATTGGATCGGCGTATCCGCTGGATAAACCGCTGACGATGGAGATCAAGGGACGCAACCTGATTGAGGGCGTGCCTAAGAGCATCACGATTGACGACAGCGAGATTCGCGAAGCGCTGAGCGAGTGCGTTGCGACGATCATGAACGCGATTCGCGTGGCGCTAGAACGTACACCTCCGGAGTTGTCGGCGGACATCAGCGATCGTGGCATTGTGCTCACTGGTGGTGGCGCGCTGCTGAAGAATCTGGATAAGCGAATCCGCGAAGAAACTGGGCTGCCGGTGTCGATTGCCGACGATCCGCTGGCCAGCGTGGTGCTGGGCACCGGTAAGATGCTGAGCGATTTCAAACTGCTGAGAAAGATTTCGATCGAGTAGTTCCCAGCGTCCGGTTTTCAGCAAACTGGAAACTCGAAACGGCAAAACTGGAAACTGGAGTCCATGGATAGCGTCATCAACCGGCACCGGAACGTTGCGAACGTGGTGGTCCTCGTGTTCGTGCTGTTCGTGCAGGTGGTCGGACTGGCCGTACAGGTCAAGCGGCCCAGCGACAGCGGCGGGACCCGCCTGATTCGCGTATGGGCCGTGATGCTGGTTACACCTCTCTCCAAGGGCGTGGTTCACGCCGAAGAATCAATTTCGGGCGTATGGCATGGTTACTTCGATCTGCGGCATGTGCGATCGGAGAACGAAGATCTGCAGGACAAACTGGCGCGCATGCGCATACAGCAGGTGCGGCTGGAAGAAGATGCGAACCAGGCGCGACGACTGCAGGTCTTGCTGGGATTCAAAGAACAATATCTTTCGCAGACTCTTCCCGCGCAGGTGATCAGCACCACGGGCAGCGATTTCTCTCGCGGCGTTTACATCGACAAGGGTACGCACGATGGCGTGAAGCAGGACATGCCGGTGATCACGCCGGACGGAATCATGGGGAAAGTGCTGCGCGTGTATCCAAGTTCGTCGCTGGTGCTGGAGATTAACGATCCCAGCAGCGGAGCCGGAGTGATCCTGGAAAAGTCGCGACTGCAGGGAATTCTGAAGGGTAATCCAAACGGGAACGGCGAACTGATTATTCAGAACATCATGGCCGACGAGAAAGTTGAGGTCGGCGAAAGGGTGCTGACCAGCGGCGGCGATCGCATCTTCCCGAAGGGAATGCCGGTGGGCGTGGTTTCGCGATTTGCGCACGGGAAAGACATCTTCCTGGATATATGGGTGAAGCCTTCGGCGCAGTTGAGCCGCGCTGAGGAAGTGCTGGTCGTAACGAAGGTGGACGAGCGGACTCCGGAGAGTCAGCCGTTTGCACCAATCCCGGTGCGGGCAATCGATATTCTGGCGGAGAGATTGCCGACGGTAGCGCCTCCACCAAAGCCAGAAACTACGGCTACGACGCCCGGTGCGCCTGCTGGAACGACTTCGGCGGAAGCAAAGCCGAAGCCTGCGACTGCGGGTGCGAGTGGATTGCCGGTGAAAGCTGCGCAGACGATGCCGAAGAGCGCGACGACGCCGGGAGTTGGGCAAGCCGGCACAACAAAGCCTGCAGCGCATCCGGCAGAGAGCGCAACGGGTCCGAATAAACCAGCTGCTGCAACTGGGACTACGCCGCAATGACGATTGCATTCGAAAAGACGGAGCGGATCGAGGTTTACCGGTTCAACCCGCTGGTAGCCATCTTTGTGCCGCTGTTTGCGATCGTGCTGCAATCGTTTATTCCCATCAAGCTGCGGATGTTTGGGATTTTTGACCTGCCGCTGCTGGTTACGATCTTCTTTGCCGTCGCGCGGCGCAATCAGATCACAGGATTACTGACCGGCGCGTCCATTGGGCTGTTGCAGGATGCACTTACGCATCAGCCGCTGGGAATTTACGGCATTTCGAAGACGCTGGTGGCGTACGGGGCGTCGTCGCTGGGCGCGAAGATCGATGTGGAAAATCCCGGCACGCGGGTGTTGATGATCTTCGGGTTCTACTTCATTCATAACGGGATTTATTGGCTGGTGGCGCGCTGGCTGGTGCGGATCGATCTGCAGTGGTTGTGGATGCATGAATTGCGCGGAGCGATCGCGAACGCGATTCTTGGCGTGTTGCTATTCCACTTCTTGGACAAAGTGAAGCAGGGGTAAGGATTACTCGGGCTCAAAGCCCTCGCTCGGGATGCGCCCAGCGCACGCTCGGTAGAACTAAGGTTCACATCACTTGAGTTAGGGGTGTCTGCTCAGTCGGATACGTGGTAAATCCTGCTACACTCAAAGCAATCCAGTTAAGCCGCGTGCTCAAGTGTTAAGGCTGGAGCGGAGTGCTGCGCTGGTTCATCCAATCAGGACTGGCCAGAGGTCATAGTGTTCGGCCGCGAAGACAAAGTATCGCCGATTCGGATCACGGCAGTGCAGTACGTGATTCTCGGAGTCTTCCTGTTGCTTGGCTACGGATTCTGGCGACTCCAGGTAGGCGGTTCCGACTACTACGCGTCACTCGCTGAACAGAATCGCGTTCGCAAAGTTCCCATCCTCGCGCCCCGCGGAAAAATAATTGATCGCGAAGGCCGGATCATTGTCGACAACTATCCGTCGTTCTCGGCTCTGCTGTTACGCGATCAAACGCGCGATCTAGATGCTGATGTGGACAAGATTGCGTCGGGCCTGCATATGGACCCGGAAGATATTCGTGCCCGTCTCAAGAAGTTCAACGGTATGCCGCAATATCAGCCGATCATCCTGAAAGACGACATCACGCCGGATGAGTTGGCGTACATCGAATCGCATAAGAACGAGTTGCCGGAGCTGGACACGATTCGCGCGAGCCGTCGGCTATATCCGAAGAATGGCTTTATGGCGCACCTGATCGGCTATGTCGGCGAAGTCAGCGAAGACATGCTGAACCAGCCTCAATGGGAGTTCTACAAGGCCGGTGACGTGGTGGGCAAGTCAGGCGTGGAGTTGCAGTACAACGACATCCTAATGGGCCAGGATGGATCGCGACGCGAGATAGTGAACAGCCGCGGCAAAGTCGTTGGACAGATGGACGAGGTTCCGGCGACGCCTGGAACACCGCTGAAGCTGACGATTGATCTGGATTTGCAGATCGCGGCGGAAGAAGCACTGGGAGATAAAGACGGCGCAGTCATTGCCATGAATCCGAATACGGGAGAGATATTGGCAATGGTGAGCCGGCCGACCTTTGATCCGAACTCGTTTGCGGTGCGCATTTCCAGAGACGAGTGGAACCGCCTAGTAACGGACGAAGGAAAGCCGCTGATGAACAAAGCCATCCAGGCGCAACTGGCGCCGGGGTCGACCTTCAAGATCATTATGGCGACGGCGGGATTGCAGGAAGGGATCGCCCAGAACTTGAAGGTGAATTGCACTGGCGGCGCGAGTTTCTACGGGCGCTATTTCAAGTGCTGGATTTCCGCTCGCCACCAGACGCACGGCATCGTGGACATCAGCAAGGGTATTTATCAGTCATGTGACGTTTTCTTTTACACGCTGGCAGAGAGACTTGGCATCGGAAACATTGCCAAGTGGGCGACAAAGCTTGGAATCGGACAGAAGACCGGGATCGACCTGCCTCAGGAAGTCAGTGGTGTAATGCCGTCGGAAGAATGGAAAATTCGCAACTTCAAACAAAAATGGTACGCCGGTGAAACGATTTCGGTCGGTATCGGACAAGGCGCGGTCGCTGTAACCCCCATCCAGTTGCTGCGCGCGATTTCCGGCATCACCATGGACGGGAAGCTGGTTCGACCCCATGTGGTGGATTTCGGCGATATTCCCGGGGATATGCAAGCTCGCTATAAGCAGGTTTCCGAGAAATATCCGGACGTGCAAAACGTGGATATCGACCCCAAGAACTGGGAGACGGTGACCGATGCGATGGCAAATGTGACAACCCCTCTGGGTACAGCGGGAAGTGCGCATATTCAAGGCGTTGACTTTGCCGGCAAGACGGGAACGGCGCAGTTAATTTCGAATCAAGGCAAAGCTCGGCTTTCCAACGGCAAGGCCCACTTCAAAGATAACGGCTGGTTCGTGGGAGTCGAGCCGAGGCGAAACCCCGAGATTGCGGTAGTGGTGCTGTTTCAGGGCGGAGAGGAAGGTTACTACGCCGCGCGTATTGCTTCGCAAGTTGTCAAAGCTTATGTCGGGAAGCAACATGGCAACAAGGCGATGCAGACGAATGTAGCGCAGTCGCACGCGATTCCTCCTCCCACTGCTGCTGAGCAAGATGGGGAAGAACCTCCGCCGCAAACGGAGACTTACGAGAACGCAGAACACTCAGGAGCTAGTGCGGAGACGAACAAGCCGATCGTTGTTCCGTCGGCAGAAACGCAACCAGATGCAAAGCGCATCATCAAGCCTGCGAATAAGAAGCCGGCAAGTCCTGAGGTAAAGCCCGCGCCGACGGCGAACGCTCCGTCGCAACCTGGTGGAATGGCGGCATTGCATAGGCAGTCAGATATGGCGGGGATTTGGACTGCTACTGATTACGATGGAGAGGAAGCATTGAGGACGGCGCGGTTTTCCATCCAACCGGATGGCGCTCTGAAAAGAGCGGTAGGTGCGCCGGGGATGCGGTAGTTGTCAGTTGGGACTTGCAGTTTTCAGAAAAACATTGGCAGCCGAGGTCGGCTGCCCCACGCAAGTTGTGGTGATGTGAGCTTTGCCCGCTCGAGGGCGAGCGGGCTCCATAAGTCGTTAGAGGGCAATGCAGAGATACATTTCATTTCGGGATTTTGATTGGGTGCTGCTGGTATTCGTGCTGCTGATCTCGGCTGTGGGCGTCGTCGAGATCTACAGCGCGACGCTGCACACGAAGTTCGTCGGCGCACACATACGGCAGGTGTACTGGATCATGGCTGGGCTGATGTTGATGTTGATCATCAGCCGCATCAGCTACCAGTCGCTGCTGGAAGCGGTGCCGTGGATGTACGTGATCGCGATCGTGTCGCTGGTGTCGGTGCTGCTGTTCGGCCAGAAATACCTGGGCGCACGGCGCTGGATCAGGATTGGAGGGGCGACGCACTTCCAGCCGTCGGAGTGGGTCAAGCTCATATTGATTCTGGCGATGGCCAAGTACTTCGCCGAAAACCGGCAACGGGAGATGAGCTTCTTCGACCTAGTGAAGGCGGCTTCCGTGGTCGGCGTCCCGATGCTGCTGGTCCTGGCGCAGCCGGATATGGGAACAGCTCTGACGTATCTGCCGATCGCCGTGATGGCATTGTTCCTCGGCGGGATGAAGGGGAAGCACGCGCTGGCGATCGTGCTGTCACTGGCGATGGTGGCGATTCCAGCCTGGAAGTTTGGACTGAAGCAGTATCAGAAGGACCGGCTGACGGTTTTCATGAACCCGGACTCGGACCCGCAGCACAAGGGGTATCAGGTGAATCAATCGCTGATCGCGGTCGGGTCAGGGGGAATCTGGGGCAAGGGGACGACCCAAGGCACACAAACGCAAGGGCTTTTCCTGCCAGTGCCGCACACAGATTTCATCTTTGCAGCGTTTTCGGAAGAACATGGTTTTGTCGGCGCCCTGGGGATACTACTGCTATACTTCATGGTGCTGATGCGTTTGATCCAGAACGCCCAGACCGCGCCAGACCGCGCTGGGGCGTTTGTGGTGATGGGTGTGGTGGCAGTACTGGTTTTCCACATCCTGGTAAACGTAGGCATGGTGGTCGGATTTATGCCGGTTACCGGGATTCCGCTTCCGTTGATGAGTTATGGCGGATCGTCAGTCCTGTTTACGTTTCTTGCGCTGGGGATTGTGATGAATGTCCGCATGCGCCGTTTCGTGAACTAAAAGGGTCAGAAGCTTCCGGTCGGGTCAAGGACTCTCCGGAACGCTCCGTAAAGCCGGAGCAAAGATTGCAGATTACGACGCCCTCTCGTGAATGAGGGCAGTAGCCGGCGACAAGGTGCCGGACAAGGATTGCAGCAGATTCGCTCTGGTGAGCGAATCGAGGACAGAGCCAGCATTGCGGGTAACGGCCCCCTCGGAAGTCGGAGTGAGATTCGGATGAGTGGAAACTCCGATAGCGGTACCGAGAGAGCGGTCACAGAACTTTGTTGGGCCTGAATAGGTGCGAAAGATTCCTAAGCAGAACAGGATTCCTTCCAACGGGCATGTTGGAGGCGTGAGATACCGGTCCAAGGCAGTTCCGATTTGGGACAGCCGGGGATAAGTGTTTGCGCTCGCCAGCAGCCTTCCTGCAATTGAGTCCAGCTTTTGTAAGACCTACCGTTGGTCATCGCCGGTGTTTCACCGGAGCTTTGAATGTCAAAAGAATTGTATGTGTCTTCCACACCGCACCAAACCAAGGTTGCGCTGGTGGAAAACGACCAACTGGCTGAAGTCTATTTCGAACGCGAAAACGAATACACCTTAGCCGGATCCATTTATAAAGGCCGGGTTACGCGCGTGCTGCCAGGCATGCAGTCGGCCTTCGTCGATATCGGATTGGAGCGCGATGCGTTCCTTTATGTGTCCGACTTTTTCGAGCTCGAGGACGAGGACGAGACCTTCGATCCCATACCAGCCGGAGCGGCCAAACCATTTCAGGCACAACCAGAGCCAAGGCCAGAGCCGGTCGTACTGACATCGCCGGAAGAAGAGAGTGAAGAGCCGGAAGCGGCAGCCCACGAAGCGACTGGCACGAACGGAGCGGCTGAAGGAAGCCGGGAGGATGATGGGAATCGGCGCTGGCGAGGAAGAAATCGCCGTAGACGCGGTCGTCGCGGATTCCCGGAAAACAAGTTTGCGCAACCCGAGCACCAGCAGAGCGGTGAGGCGGAGTCGGAAGAAGCCGAGGATGAAGCCGATGTACCGCAGGCGCCGATCGTGCTGCCGGGCGAGTCGCTGGCGAAGTTCAATCGCAAGCGAGTAGAGCCAGTCCAGACGGAAGCTGCTTCGCCTGTGGCTGATGAGCAGGATACTGATCATCAGGTTGCGGATCATGAAGAAGAGTCAGCGGTGGAGACGAGCACGGAGGCGACGCCGGAAGTTGCGGCCGCTCCTGAGGCTCCGGTTCGGCGGGAACAGCCGAAGGCTTATGAGCCGATCATCCTGCCCGGCGAATCTCTGGCGAAGTACAACCGGAATCGCGGTCCGAAAGCGGAAGAGGCATCGAGCGCTGCCAAGGAAGAACCGGCAGCCGAGGCTACGCCTGCGCCCCGGGCACGAGAATCGCGTCGCGAAGAATATAGGCCGTATGCGCCGATCGTGTTGCCGGGCGAGTCGATTTCGAAGTATCGCAACAAGCCAGCGGCTGCGGCGCCAGTGCTTGCTGAGAAACGCGCCGAGGAGAATACGGAAGCAGCGGAGTCGGTAGCGGCCGAGGCGAGAGTTGAAGCTGGCGAAGAAAACGGATCGATCGCTGCGCCAGTTGAGCATGTGGCCGCAGCAGAAGTTGCGGCAGCGGAGATCAAGCCGGAAGCATTGAACTGGTGGCAAGAAGCTGACGCGAAAGAGCCTGCGCCGGAAACGCAAGAAGCTGAGTACGAGCAGGAGCAGCACGTGGAGTCGGCGTCGGGCGCGGTGGAAGCCGAGCCTGAGCAACAACCGGAAGAGCGAGTTGAGATCCATGAAGCGGAGCGGGCGCACGAGCAGGAAGCTGGGCATCATGCCGAGCAGACGCGTCCCAGCCGTTTTGGTCGGATGAAGGCATTTATTTTCGGAGAGGAAGAAGAGCCCACGCATGCGCAGCAAGAGCCGACGCAGCACGAGGCAGCCAAGCCCGAGAGCGCCGTGGAAGCTGAGCATCGGGAGGAACAGCCGGCTAGCGCCTCGATAAGTTTTGAGGGCGGACATGAGTCCGAAGTTCACGCCGATTTCGAGGGCGGGCACGAGGCTGAAATCGGTGACAGAGCGCAGGATCGCCCGGAACCGGACTATCGCAATGCTCCACTCGGTGCATTCGAAGAAGAAGTGATTGAGGGGGATGAGGAAGAAGATATCCCGCATCCCTCGGAAGTGCTCTACGAGCCCGATTCCTACGAAGAGATGGAAGAGGAAACGCTCGAGCGCGCAGCGATGGCAGCCAACGAACTCGGTGACGAACTGGAAGAAGACGAGACGAACGGCTACGCGACGGACGAAGAGAACGGTGAGGAAGCCGAGTCTGCGGAGGAGCCGGAGTTGGCAGCACGCGCGGAGACACGTGGTCCGTCAGGTACGGCAGGATTCCAGAGGGCGCCGCGTCCAGAGTACGACCGGAATCACCGGCGCGGACGTCGTGGCGGTAGTGGTGGGAGACGGGTGCAACGAGGCGGCGCACGGAGAGAGCAGTCGCGTCCGACAGTGATGATCAGCGACGTCCTGAAAGAAGGACAGGAAGTGCTGGTGCAGATTGCCAAGGAGCCGATTGGCAAGAAGGGCGCCAGAATCACCAGCCACATTGCGCTACCCGGAAGATTTCTTGTGTATATGCCGTCGGTGAATCATACGGGCGTGTCGCGCAAGATTGCCTCGGACGAAGAGCGGCAGCGGCTGAAGCGGATCGTCAACAGCGAACGCGAGAACGGGCATGGCGGATTCATCGTGCGGACGGCCGCAGCAGGAATTGCGGAAGACGAGTTGCGCGCCGATATTCGCTTCCTGAAGAGCTTGTGGAATGACATCAAGGGTCGGGCAGATAGTTCGAAGCCGCCGGCACTGATCTATCACGATCTAAACCTGGTGGAGCGCACGCTGCGCGACCTGGTGACGGAAGACTTCTCGGCAATTTGGGTCGACACCGAGCCGGAGTACGAACGCGTGGTGCGCTTCGTAAATCGCTTCCAGCCATCGCTGACGCGCCGGGTGAAGCTCTATTCGAAGGACACGCCGCTGTTCGAGCAATTCGGCGTGGAGGAAGAGATCAACAAGGGGTTGCGGTCGAAGGTCTGGCTGAAGAGTGGCGGCTACATCGTGATCAACCAGACGGAAGCGCTGGTGGCGATCGACATCAACACCGGCAAGTACGTGGGCAAGACCACGCGACTGGAAGACACGATCTTCAAGACGAACCTGGACGCGATCAAGGAGATCGTGCGGCAGATACGGCTGCGCGACCTGGGCGGCATCATCGTGATCGACTTCATCGACATGGATGAGCGACGTAACCGGCAGAAGATCATGCAAGCACTGGAAGAGGAACTGCAGAACGATCGCGCTCCCTCAAAGGTGCTGCAGTTCAATGATTTCGGCCTGGTGGCGATTACCCGCAAGCGCGTAAAGCAGTCGCTGGAGCGCACGCTCGGCAGCCCGTGCCCGTATTGCACGGCGAATGGCTATGTGAAGTCGCCGCAGACGGTGTGCAACGAGATCTACACCGAGATGCGCAAGATGGCTCGGCACTTCGAACACGACATCACGTTGCGGGTGAACCCGGAAGTCGCCAAGGAACTGAAGGGGAACAACGGAAAGTGGCTGACAGAGATGGAAGAACTGACCAGCCACAACATCCTGGTGAAAGCGGATCCCACGCTGCATCAGGAACAGTTCGATATGTAGAGAACCCGTTTCGCGTTTCAGGTTTAACGACCCACCCAAGCCGAAAGCTGGGTGGGTTTCTTTTTGCACAGAAGGTGCCCACGGAATTGGCGCGGCGTACAACGATATGCAGGGGCAATACTTCTAATCATTCGACGTAAACTGAGCTGAAACGTGGCGGAGGAACGATGCCGAACTGGAAAAAAGCGGTAGTCATTGGATCGCTAACGGCGGGGGCGCTGATGCTGATCAAGGGAAGACGGCCTGCTGGTGTGATCTGTGCGACGGTTGGGCTGGCAGTTTTGGCTGCGGAATATCCGGAGCGCTTCGAGACCGTCTGGGAGAATGCGCCTGAATACGTCGCGCGCGGCACGCAGATCTTCAACACGCTTTCACGGCTGGCAGAGCGATTTGCAGAAAGCGCGGAAAGCCGTGGTTTGGGCGGAGCACTGCGCGAGATGGGCTCTGAGTACGCGGGGTAGTTCGTCTAAGAAAACGAATGCGTTCGACCGGGCTGTGAGTTGCACCAGCCCGACCTCTTTTCCTCCATCTACAATCCTGTTCGGCGTTCCCCACCCTACGCAAAAGAGGCGTAGGATGGGCCACCCGCCTCAGCCAGCCAGATGAACTTTAATTTCGGAGTGGAAGGCTTTTTCGACATCGTTGCAGAAGGCGCGGAATGCCGGATATTCGGCAGGCGTGATGCGGAGCTGGCGGAATTGCACCGAAGTGCTCACGACGAGCTCGTGGCCGCGGCGCTCATAGCGTAGAACGGCAACTCCGAACGGAGTGTCCAGAGTGGTTGACTTGGGAATGTCTTCGAACGAAGCGCCTTCGGGCAAAGCGAAGTGCAACTCTTCTTCGGTGGTCCAGGGCGCAGGCAAGCGCAGATCCTGCGAGCGCGTTGGCAGAGAGGCAAGAGTTTCTGTGTACTTGTGCGGCATCCAGGAGGAAAGCAGGGAGAGCGTTCGAGATCCGGCGAAGGTGTTGATCGATCCGGTGAATTTGAGATTGACGTCGCGCTCGACATCATCGGCTCCGTCTACGAGGATGTCTTCGACGCGCACGGCGGGATAGACCTGCGAGAGGTTGGAACGCAAAGAATCGCGCTGGCGGTCGCTCGCTTCGTATTCGCGGCGCAGGCCGGGAGCGTCTTCGCCGCGTGTGTAAGCCGATCCGCTGAACGTGATCGTACCATCCGTCTGCACCGATGCGCGGACCACACGGTGCGTGTAGTTTTCCATCGGCAAGGTCACGGGAATGCGACGAAGGATTGCGTCACCGTCGGCGCCGACGGTAAGCGCCATGGCGCCCTGATCATCGAGAGGTAATTCGTGCGAGCCCGCGTATTCCGCGGTGCCGTCGAGCCAGAGCTGGTACTTGGGAACGTAAACAATAGCGTGATCGAAGATCTGGAGCGATGTGGCTTTGTCACCGACGTCGCCCATCTTGCGCGTGCGGACTAAGGCGAAATCTGCATCGATGCCAGCAGCACGCAGGAGCGCCACCATCAGGCTGGCTTTATCTTTGCAATCGCCGAAACGGCGTGCATACACCTGGCTGACTGGATACGGCTTGTAGCTGTAAACACCGAATTCAAGGCCGACGTAATGCGTGTTCTCGATGACGAACTGGTGAATCGCGCGAATCTTTTCGAGATCGGTGGTGTGCCCCTGAATGAGCTTATCCAGAGTAGATTGAAGAGCACTGTCGAGCTGTAACTGCGGCGCAATGAAATCGGCGTACCACTTACCGAACGCCTGCCACGAATCGAAGGTGGAGATGTTCACATAGGGCGCGGTTTCGGTGAGTGAGGGACCGCGTGGCTCGGTGTGGAGCGGCGGCATGTTGCGAACTTCCCAGCTGTAGGTGCGAAGCGAGCCTTCTGTTTTGAGCGTGGCTGGCGATGGCATGCGGTACTCCGAAACACTTAGCGCTTCGGAAACCGGCGCGATCAGAACATAACGGCGAAGCTTTTCCGGCAGCGATGATTGGAACGTGACGAGCCCGCCGTAGTAACTGCCGTATGGGTTGACGTTCATCTTCGGAGAGATGCGGTACTCGAGTTCGAGCACGTCGCCTTTGGAGAGGTGCGGGAAGCGCACGACCCGCTGGCGAGTGTCGTAGTACATGGAGATGGAGGCGTCCGAATAGCCGGTTTCACCGCCGCTTTCGGCCAGCACGGTGCGGCCATCGGGTTTGTGAATGCGTGCCGAGATCAGGTCCAGTTTCTGGAGCGCATAGCTGTACTGAATGCGATAGGTGGAATAGTCAGCGGCGCCCGAGTCGGTGTTCATCAATAGAATGAGTTGGTTGTGCTGCGAACTTTGCCCGTTGGGTGAAACGCGTTCTACGGTTACGTTCGCGAGCGAAGTGACGTTCGACGAGTCGGATGGAGGATTGATCCGAAGGTCGCGCAATGTGTCAGCGACGTTGACTAAATGCTGGCGGTCCGAATCGTTCGTCGGCGCCTGCGGGCCGGGAAGCTGCCGTCGGGGGTTTTCCGATGGCGTGCTCAGCTCAGCGGCCTTCGCCAGTTCCTTCTCGTACTGGACCTTGTGTCCGCTGCTGCCGTAGAGGTAGGCGAGCCACTCATGCATCGAAGAGTCGTTGGGATGCTGAGCGACCTGCGACTCCATAGTGCGAATCGCTTCATCCACTCGGCTGCTCTTGCTGTCGAGAGTGGAGAGGGAACTAGCCGACTCGGTGTTTGCGGGATGAAGGGAAAGCCCGTGGTGCTCCAACTCGCGAAGCTTGGCAGAATTCTCCGTACGCTGGTAGACGTGCTTAAGGGCCTTGTAAACGGCAGGATCTTCCGCAGATCCGGCGAACGCCGGTTCGAGCAAGCGGGTCGCGTCGGCGAAGAATCCAAGATCGGCATACTTGAGACCGAGTTCTCGGCGCAGCCAGAGCGGAGCGGGGAACTGCGCTTCCAGCTTGCGGTAAGCAGCAATGGCGACAGAATGGCGTCCCATCGCGAGATTCACATCGGCCAGTTGCTTGCTGATGACAAAGTCACCGGGATCGCTCGTAGCAGCGGTTTGCAATAGAGTTCGTGCTTTCAGTAGCTGATGGCGATCGATGTAGTAGCTAGCGAGTAGGGCATTGGCCTTGGCGTCGCGATGGTTGCTGTGCAATGCATGTTGCAGGGCGGAGAGTCTGCATGAAGCTAGCGAGCAGCTTTCAGCGACGTTCACCCAGCGGGTGGCGGTTGGTGCGAGCTGGGCAGCCTTGTCGAATTCGTCAGAATAGCCTTGGCGACTATGAATCCGCGCGACTTCGGCAAGTGTTTCGTGAGCCGCAGCCGATGAGGGATCGGCATTCACGGCCTGTTGCGCACTATGGATCAGTTCCTCTGCGTGCGAATTGCTTGGTTCGGCGTTTAGCGCGTTCTCGCCCCTGGGGTTGGTGAGGTACGAACGTGCTTCATCGCGGAGGAGAATGCTCTGGCGATTGTCAGCCGCTACGTTGTGGAGGAAGTCAGTAACTTCGGCGGGATTGTTGACGTAATCGCTTAAATTTCGGATTCGATTCAGCAGGACAGAAGCTTGCGCGGGCGAGGCAGAGGTGAAGTTGGCCTCCGCAGCGGCAAGGCGAAGATCATATGGATTGGTTGAGGGCGCGTGCTGGTACGCTTCCTGACTCCAGCTCAAAGCTGCGAGCCCAAGAACAAATACAAAGAGCGACGAACGCAAGTCGGCGAAGGGCATCAGCGATTACGAATTGAACTCCCCGCCGGAATTCACCAGCGGGGAGCACCCTGCTAACGGTCCTCAAGCGCGTTTCCCCCAGTTTCAAATTACGCCAGAGAGGCCGCTAAACTCGTTTGTGGGTGTGTTGCGGAAAGTATGCAGGTCCAAGCGGCGGGAGAGAATTCATTGAAGTCCCTAGATACCCTACGGAAGAGACCTTAATTCGCAAAAAGATAGCCGGGATGGCACACAGGCGGATGACATCCCACGGTCCGAACGATCACATCAGAAATTCGATATAGCACCACCCGGGGTGCGCAAGTGACTCGACTGTTCAGCAATCGCATTGTCTGTCTCTGCCTGTTGTTGTCTGTTTGTGGCGTCGGCTTCGCGCGCGACGCGAAAGATCGAAATTACGTAGAGGATTCCTTTGCCGCGGCGCTGTACTCGAGCTCCGTGTTCCTTCATGGGTATGTTCACGGATACGAGGAAGGATTCCATAATGCTGACGTTGATATCCAGATGGCGCATGGATTTCGCGACGTAGGCACGATGACCGAATACAAAAAAGTGGGCGATTGTCCGGCGAATTCCGGCGATAAGAGCGTGTACGAGCGTGGATTTCGTCAGGGATTCCGCGTGGGATATGTCGATGGAATGTCAGGGCGGAGTTTCCGCGCGGTCCGTTCGTTGCGAATGGCGATGGCCGGTGTTTCGACGGACGATTGGGGCCAGCGGAAACGAGAGTCGTTTGAAATGGGGATACAAGAAGGCTATTACGCCGGGCAGTCGGAAGGATTGCACGACGGACGCACCGCAGCCGCCTTCCGGCAGTTGGAGCCCGGCTGCACGGCGCTGGATCAGAATGCACCTGTGGCGAAAGACCCCGCGTATTGTGACGGCTTCCGCCGGGCGTTTTCGATTGGATATTCCGACGGCTACACCAACCAGCAGGACAATCCGCACCTGGCCGTGAAATAACGTGTTTCAACCGCTTTTTACCCGCTGATTTCGCGCACATGCATGGGCTGTACCCTTCCCGTATCGAGTAGTACGTGTCCTTTGGTTCATTGACCTAAGGGATTCCCCGCTTTGCGGGAAGCTGAATTGACGTTATGCTTACGCCCGAACCCTTAAGGGAATCCCCATATGAAGGCTGCTGGCGCAAATATGAAAGCTGCTGCCGCTCGTAAACCTAAAATTCAGATTGCGGTTGTGGAAACTGATCCGCTGCGCATGATTGGACTGCGCGCGTTGTTTGATACCGAATCGGATTTTGAACTTTCCGCCACGACCCTGGCCCAGCTGGCCACAGAGAGCAATGTCGACATCGTGCTGCTGGGAAACCAGGCAGGACAGAACCTTTACGACACGATGGCGGGATTGAAGGCGGCGCGTCCGGACTTGCGAATCATCGTGACGGGCACTGGCGCGGACGACGAGATGATCTTGAAGGCGTTGGCCGGAGGAGCTAAAGGCTACGTGGATGAAGGCGCCAGCCCTGAGGAGTTTGTGCAGGCAATCCGCATCGTTCAGCAGGGATCGGTCTGGGCGCCACGCAGAGTGTTGTCGATGTTCATCGAGCGCGTGACCTCTTCGCCGGGACGAATTTTCCCCGCGGGACGGGTGACATTTACGGATCGCGAAAAACAAGTTTTGGAGCTGCTGGTGGCCGGGCGGTCCAATAAAGAGATTGGCAGCGCACTGGGAATCGAAGAGCGCACGGTAAAAGCGCACGTCGCGAAATTGATGCGCAAAGTGGGCGTACAGAACCGGATAGCGCTGTCGGTGCACGCGATTACGCATTCACTGGTCAGCTCGAAGTAGGCGTTACTTTCGGCCAGTGACCTGTGTAACTTGAGCGAAAAATGGTTCAGGCCGATACTCAACTCACCTACCACAGAACCTGGGAGACGGGGGTTAAGGCTGATAACGAGGGTCATCTGCCTTAGCCCCTCACTTATTTTCGGGTAACCAATTCAGTACCTCTTTTCCTTCAACAACCCTGCCTGAGTTAACATCCAACTATTCACCTGTGAGCTGCTGCGTAGAGCCGCGGCCGCAGGCGGAAGTCTTCCAGAAGGTGACGTCATGAAGAAGTTGGTTTTGCTGGCGGTACTGGCGATGATTCCGGCTGCCCTGTGGGCGCAAGGCGATCGCGCAAACACAGTGGAGCGAGTTCAAGCGGCGGGGACGGTGATCGATGAGATCATGAACGCTCCCGATTCGCGTATACCTGACGAAATTTTTGATTCGGCCAAATGTATTGCTGTAGTGCCCTCGATGCTAAAGGGCGCCTTCGTATTCGGCGCACAATATGGCAAAGGCGTAGCCAGCTGCCGCACGGAGAAGGGCTGGAGCGCGCCAGCGTTCTTCCGCGTTACCGGCGGGAGCTTCGGGTTCCAGATTGGCGGTCAGGCGGTTGATCTGATCATGGTGGTGATGAACGACGAAGGCATGCAGAATCTGCTGGCGAGCAAGTTCAAGATTGGCGGAGATGCTTCCGCGGCTGCTGGCCCCGTAGGACGCCAGGCGTCGGGCTCAACCGATTGGAAGATGCGCGCGCAAATTCTGACCTATTCGCGGGCGCGCGGCATTTTTGCCGGGATCAGCCTGGATGGCGCAGTGGTGATGCAGGGCAAGGACGATACACGCGCGTTCTACGGACGCATGGTTCCGTTCAAGACGCTGCTGACAGGCGAACTGCCGGCTCCCGAGGATGCGAAACCGTTTATCTCGTCGCTGGACAAACATATCCTGGCGGCGTCGGTGAAGAAGTAGTCAAAGATTTTGTGGAAAGGCCGGACCTGCGGGTCCGGTTTTTTTACTGGCTGGGTAGGGGATTTTAAGGGTTGAAGTCGGGCCTTAGAGCTTTATTTCTTATTGAACTAATACGGATCGACTAAAAAGACGGGCCGCGGAGACGAAAATTTGTGTCCGGGTGTGCTGGTTCGAGGAGAGTATGGACACAATCATCATCGTAACGATCGCAGTGCTTAGCTATTTATACTTTTGGGATTTCGAGAAAGAGCCATAATCATGGGATTCATCAGGCCGATATTTGAGAGACTTCTCGGTCGGTCGCCTATGCGGTGGTGTCCTCTTACGTGAAGAGGAATTCCTTCGTTCGCAGTTCCTTGATGGTGTCGCGGAGTTTGGCGGCCACCTCGAATTCAAAGCGTTTGGCGGCTTCGCGCATATCGGTTTCGAGCTTCGCGATGTAGTTGTCGACGTCTTCCTGAGATTTGAATTCGGGAATCGTATCCGCCTGCTCGGTGAAATCGGTGTAGTCAGCGCCGACAATCTGGGCGAGTTCCATATCGACGGAGCGGATGATTGACTGCGGCGTGATGCCGTTCTCTTCGTTGTAGGCCTGCTGGATCGCGCGACGACGGTCAGTCTCGTTGATCGCCTTGTTCATGGAGTCCGTCATGTGGTCGGCGTAAAGAATGGCGCGACCGTTCAGGTTGCGGGCGCAGCGTCCGATGGTCTGGATGAGCGATCCGGCCGAGCGGAGAAAACCTTCTTTATCGGCGTCCAGAATCGCAACGAGTGAAACCTCCGGCAGATCGAGACCTTCGCGCAAAAGGTTGATGCCGATGAGAACGTCGAATTCACCACGGCGCAGATCGCGCAGGATCTTCACGCGTTCGAGAGTATCGATCTCCGAGTGCATGTAGCGGCAGCGCACGCCGACTTCGCTGTAGTACTCGGCAAGATCTTCGGACATGCGTTTCGTGAGCGTGGTGACGAGCACACGCTCGCCAATCTTCGCGCGCTCGCGAATCTCGTGCAGCAAGTCGTCGATCTGGCCTTTCACGGGGCGAATCTCGACTGGCGGATCGATCAGGCCGGTTGGGCGAATGATCTGCTCAACCACGACGCCTGCAGATTTCGTGAGTTCATAGGGTCCCGGCGTGGCGGAAACATAAATCGCCTGGTTCACGCGATGCTCGAATTCTTCGAAGGTCAGCGGGCGATTGTCGAGCGCCGACGGCAGGCGGAATCCGTATTCGATGAGCGTGCTCTTGCGCGAGCGGTCGCCGTGCCACATGCCGTGCACTTGCGGGACGGTCTGGTGCGACTCGTCGATGAAGAGCATGTAGTCGCGGGGAACGTAGTCGAGCAGCGTGGGCGGCGGTTCTCCCGGAAGACGTCCGGTGAAGTGGCGCGAGTAATTCTCGATGCCGTGGCAATAGCCCATCGACTTGATCATCTCGAGATCGAAGCGAGTGCGCTGGTGCACGCGCTGGGATTCGACGAGGCGTCCCTGCTTTTGCAGTTCGTCTTCCCACCATGCGAGTTCCGCGAGGATGGAATCAACGGCGGAGCTCTTCGTCTCAGGCTTCATCACGTAATGTGACTTGGGATAAATCGGAAGACGCGAGTAACGCTGCTTCACAGTGCCGAAGAGCGGATCGATCTGCGAGAGCGACTCGATCTGATCTCCCCAAAGCTCTACGCGAAAAGCCATGTCGTCGTAGGGAGGGGCAATTTCGATTACATCACCGCGCACGCGGAAGGTGCCGCGGCGCAGGTCGCCATCGCTGCGCTCGTAGAGAATCTCGACCAGCTTGCGGAGAATGTCCTCACGCTTGATGCGTTGTCCTTTTTCAAGGAAAAGCAGCATGCCGTAATAAGCTTCCGGCGAGCCCAGGCCGTAAATGCAACTGACGCTGGCGATGATGATGCAGTCGCGGCGCTCGAAAAGAGAGCGCGTAGCCGAGAGACGAAGCTTATCGAGCTCGTCGTTGATGGTGGCTTCTTTTTCGATGTAGATGTCGCCGGCGGGAATATAGGCTTCCGGCTGATAGTAGTCGTAGTAAGAGACGAAATATTCGACTGCGTTCTGCGGGAAGAAATGTTTGAACTCGTGATAGAGCTGGGCAGCGAGAGTCTTGTTGTGGGCCATGATCAAGGCAGGGCGATTTAACTGCTCGATGATCTTGGCCATGGTGAAGGTCTTGCCGGATCCGGTAACGCCAAGTAGAACCTGGTGCTTTTCGCCTTCGTCGATACCCCGGGTAAGCGAAGCGATGGCAGAGGCCTGATCGCCGCGAGGGGAGTAGTCGGAATGGAGTTTGAAGTCCAAAAGACAGTAATTAGCAATTAGTAATTAGCACTTAGCCCGTGAAACTTCTGGCGACCTTGGGACTCGGAGTAAGGCCGTCGATCCGCCGCACGCTTCACAGAAGCGAATCCTGGGCTATAGGCATCTCTCGATTATAACGCGAGCAGCGGACGGCTAGTTTGCGGCGCAAACGAAAGAAGTCACAGAAAATTAATGGTTGCATGGAAGGGCGACACGCCCATTAGACTTACACTCGGGGGGAATCTGTGAGCAACGGTCAGACTTCATCGGCAACTACTACGGTTCAACCTTCGATCACGACGCACACGCAGCAATTGAACGACTGTGCAGAAGTTCCTCGGCCGCAGTCCACAGCGAATGATGCCGACGCGCTGGTGTTCTTTGGCGCCACAGGGGATCTGGCCTACAAAAAGATTTTCCCGGCATTGCAACGCATGATTCGCAAGGGACGCCTCAAAGTTCCGATCATTGGCGTTGCGAAGGCGGGATGGAACATCGATCAGTTGCGCGAGCGAGCCCGCGACAGCTTGATGAAGCATGGCGGCGGGGTGGATGAGCAGGCCTTCGACCAACTAATTAAGGAATTGCGCTACATTGACGGCGACTATGCCGATCCGAAGACGTTCCAGCAACTTGGGAAGGAACTGGCGGGCTGCAAAGCCCCCGCACATTATTTGGCGATTCCACCCAGTATGTTTGAGACGGTTGTACTGGGCCTGGCGCAGGCCGGTTGTGCAGATAATGCTCGCGTAATCATTGAGAAGCCGTTTGGGCGCGACCTTGAGTCTGCCATCGAGTTGAACAAGACACTGCACAAGGCTTTCCCGGAATCGCGTATCTTCCGCATCGATCACTACCTCGGGAAAGATGCTGTGGAGAACCTGCTGTTCTTCCGCTTTGCGAATGCATTCCTGGAGCCGATCTGGAATCGCAATTACATACACAGCGTGCAGATCAATATGGCCGAAGTGTTCGGCGTTCAGGGGCGAGGTAAGTTTTATGAGGAAGCGGGAGCGATTCGCGATGTGGTGCAGAATCACCTGTTGCAGGTAGTCGCTTTTCTTGCAATGGAGCCGCCGACGACGATGTACGTCGATTCTCTGCGCGATGAGCAGGTGAAGGTGTTCCGCACGATTCCGCCGATTGATCCGAGAAACCTGGTGCGGGGACAGTTCCGCGGATACAGGAATGAGGCGGGCGTGGATCCGAATTCTGAGGTAGAGACGTTTGCTGCGCTTAAATTGCACGTGGATAGCTGGCGATGGGCGGACGTGCCGTTCCTGATCCGCGCGGGAAAAAATCTGCCAGTCACAGCGACCGAGGTGATGGTGAAACTGCGGCGTCCTCCGCTGGCCAAAATGCAGTTGGATAAGAACAACTATTTCCGTTTCCGACTGGGCCCGGATCTGTCGCTCAGCCTGGGCGCGCGCGTGAAATGTCCAGGAACGAGCATGCAGAGTTTGGGGGCGACCACCGGAGTGGAACTCTCGGCGGTAAATGAAAAGAGCAGCGACGAAGACGAAGCGTACGAGCGTCTACTGACGGACGCCATGCACGGCGATCAATTGCTATTCGTACGGCAGGATGCAGTGGAAGCCGCTTGGACGATCGTGGAACCGATCCTGGGCGATGTAACTCCGGTGCACATGTACGAACCGGGGACTTGGGGTCCGGCGCAGGCGGATCTGCTGGCGAATCATCTGGGCGGATGGCACAACCCGGAGGCGAGTAATCAGGGTTAGTGCGGTTGATGTCCGGTGAGACCCGCGCGAAAAGAGCGTCGGTCGAGGCGGGTGAGTGCTTTTTCCTGCGACCGCGAGAGCAGCGGCGTGTGCGGGATATGGCAAAGGTACTCGGGGATAAACCAGAGTGGCTTTGCGGTAGTCATCCACTGCAAATGGTCGAAGCGCTTCAGACTCACCGAACGGGAGAAAGCGCGCAGAGTGCGTTCGCCGCGCAGATTGCAGTAGCCGTCAAAGTAGCTCATCGCGAGTTCGCGGAGTGAGCGATACACGGGATCACGAAAACGTAGGAAGGCAAAGTTCGATTTGCCGATCGCGCCCCATCCTCCATTGACACGATAGATCGCCAGAACATGGTCGGTATCGCGGACGGCTTCAAAGTCCAGCAGCAAAGGCTCGAATCCATTGACGCGCAGAGCAGCCGCGGCAAAGATCGCGCCTTCGAGGCAATGCGCAGTTCCTTCCTGAAGAACTCGACGAGGAGACCATGCGGTATTCGCGTGATGATAGGGCAGTGATTCCAGATGACGCTGGATGAGCAATGGCGTGCGCAGGGCACGCAGGCGGCGGAGTTCCGCGCGAGTGAAGTTGAAGTCGGTCATTAATCAGATTAAACCGCAGAGGACGCTGAGAGCGCAGAGGGAATGCTGGAGTTGAACCAAGAGGGGCAAGGGTCGTTCACGAATGGACACACCCACAGCACTAAATGCGGATCCCTCGCTCGCTGCGCGAGCTCGTGATGACAAAACAAATACCCCACACAAGCCAAAAGAAGGCTTGTATGGGCCACCCAAAGGCATTCAGCTCACCGTGGCGCTCGCTGTTTCCTGAGTTGGTTCGTGAATCTGCAGCCACATTTCCATCACGCGATCCTTTAGCTCCGTATTCATCTGCTCGTAGGCTGCTTCGGGAGAGGCCGCATTTTTCGGCGGGAAGATTGGGTCGCCGAAGGCGAACTTTGCGCGAGTGAATCCTTGAAAGCCCTTGCCGCGCGGCCACGCTTCGAAGAAGCCATCGAGCGCGACCGGGTAGATGGGGACGTTGAGATTGACAGCGAGGATCGCCGCGCCCTTCTTAAATTTTTTCGGCGGACCATCGATGGAGCGCTCGCCTTCGGGGAAGATCACGAGAATCTTGCCATTGCGGAGGCCGTAGCCTGTAGCTTTCATCGCTGGAACCATGTTCGCGTCGGGATCGACGGGAACGAGGTTGAACGAGTTCGCGATCCGGCGCACCAGGCCAGCTCCGAAGATTTCGCTGGTGCCCACCGAGAATTGGCGGCGGAAGACGCTCCAGGGCAGAAGGCTCATGAAGATCGGAGCATCGAGATAGGTCTGGTGATTGGGAGCGATGATGTACGGACCCTTGTGCGGTAGTTTCTCGATTCCAGTAGCCTGCATTCGAAAAGCGATGCGACAGAAGATGTAGACGAGCTTTCCAAAGCAGTACCAGAAGAACAGTCGAACCGTACGCTTTTGCGTGATGGCGAGTATGTCGGGTTCCGTCGGATCGGTCTGCAGAACTGTTCCCCAGGCTGCGACGTCTTTCTCGCGAGAGCTCTCTGTGCCGATGCGCGCGCGCACGGCATCGACCAGCTCACGGACGGTGTAGACCTCGGATACGATCGAGTCGGGCACATGCGAATTCAGTTCGCGCTCGAGAGCGACCAGGAGTTCGACGCGCTCCATGGAGTCGAGGCCGAGATCAAGTTCCAGATTGTCGCTGGGAAGAATGCGCTCGCGCTTATTGTTCGAGGCATCGCGCAGCACCATCAGCGCACGCTGCACTTCGGGGATGCCCATCCATTCTTGGTCCTGCGCACTGAGTGTGCCGGTCGACTCGGTGGTATCGTCGGAACGGCCCTGCATAGCGCGAACGCGCTTCTCTACTTCATTGCGCTTCACTTTGCGAGTGGTGGTGCGGGGCAGGTCCTCCTGCCAGATGTCGTAGCTGAGGATTCGTTTGGTCGCTGGCAGTTGCGAGGAGAGGCCTTCGATCTCGAAGCGGATCATTTCCTTCGCGTTGACGATCTTCCGTTCGCGCAAGACTTCGAAGTTTGGAACGATGACGCCGTGGAGACGCTCTGACATAGGCTCTCCCGGCTTTCCTTCCAGACCGATGACTGCGATCTCTTTGATGAACGGGCTGCGCAGGTAGTGCGCTTCAATTTCTTCGGGATAAATATTCTTCCCGGAGGCGAGGACGATGATGTCCTTGGCGCGGCCGGTGATGAATACATTGTTGTCCTCGTCGAGGCGGCCGAGGTCGCCGGTGAGCAGCCAGCCATCATCCATCACAGCGGCGGTAGCATCGGGACGGTTGTAATAGCCCTTCATCACGATGCCGCCACGAACCGCGATTTCGCCAACCATGTAGCCGGTCTCGGGATCCTTCTCAGGCTTGTGGACACGCACTTCGTTGCCCGGCAGTGGCTTACCTACGGATCCGATTACGTTGTTGGCTGGAGTTGTAACCGTGGTGGCGCCGCTGGTTTCGGTGAGGCCGTAGGCATTGAGCAAGGTGAAGCCGAGCGCTTCGAAATCTGCGCCGATCTTGGGATCGAGACGCGAGCCGCCGGTGATCAGCATGCGAATGCGTGAACCGAGCATCTGGTGGACCTTCTTGAAGAGCAGAGGCCCGAGGTTCAATCCCATGCGGCGGGTGACGCGGTTCAGCGAGAGCATGGCACGGAAGAGCGATTCCACCATGCGTCCACGAGCGGCCACTTCCTTGAAGATGCGGTTATGGATCAGATAGAAGAATTGCGGGACGCAAACGAAGATGGTGATTCCGCGCTCGCGCAGAGCGCGCATCAGCTCGCTGGTATTCAGCGATTCCAGGAAAACAACTCGCGCTCCCTTGATGGGCGGTAGCAGCAGGCTGGCCATCTGGGACAACGCATGAAACAGCGGCAGGATTCCGAGCAGCGCGTCGTGTTCGCCGATGTCGCTAAAGATCCGGAACGCTCCTTCCGCCTCGGCCTGGATGTTGGCATGACTGAGCATCACGCCCTTGGGGTCGCTCGTGGTTCCCGAGGTATAGAGGATGCAGGCGGTCTCGCCTGAGCCGACGTCGACCACTGGAAATGGATCGGACTGAGGCGTGGACAGAACGGAGTCGAGCGAAGCCAGTTCGGGCGCGTCTTTCGATTTGTCGAGCAGGACTAGGCGACACGGAAACTTTTCCAGAGCCGACTTCGATGTAGCCACGTGAGTTGCGTCGGTGACCAGCAGCTCGGCGCCGGAATCCTTGAGGAGCTTGGCAACCTGCTCGGCGTTAAAAGCCGTGTCGAAGGGAACGGCAACACGTCCGGAGGCAACGATGCCGAGATAGACCGCGACCCATCGCGGGCTGTTATTGGCGAGGATGGCGCAACGCGCGCCACGATTGATGCCAGACGATTCCAGCCATGCCGCGACGGAGTCCGCCATCTTCCGGGTGTCGGAAAAGGTGTAGGTTTCCAGGTCGCCGTTCTCGCGTTGCATCTGAAAGGCGACATGCGCAGGGAACTGCTGAACAGCCTGCAGAAACCGCGTATAGAAATTGGCCATGTAAGCTCGGAAGATCATACCTGAAAGGGTGCGAGTCAGCCCAGACCTGCGATTTGTTGGATATGAGTGCTCCAATCGCGCGGGCAGTCAGCACGGATTCGCGGATTGGCATCGAACTGGCTTGGTGAGGAGGTCCGATGCAAACAGCACACGAGTTTTTTATCCACGAACTGGGAGACATGCTTGATGCCGAACAGAAACTGGTAGAGGCATTGGGAGAACAAGCGGAAGAGAGCAGCCGTCCAGAGCTGCAGAAGGCGTTTCAAGCGCACCAGGCGCAGACAGAGAAGCAGGTGGATCGACTCCACCAGGTGTTCGAGTCGATCGAGGAGCAGCCCGAAGAGACGGAGTGTAAGGGTCTGAAGGGGCTGATCGAGGAGCACGACAGCTTCAAGGATGTGGATCCGTCCGAAGACCTGATGGATATCTTTAATGTAGGCGCCGCGACGAAGGTCGAGCGATACGAAATCAGCAGTTATGAAAGCCTGATTCGCCTGGCCCAGCTTATGGGTCATAAGAAAGCAGTGAAGCTGCTGAATCAGAATCTAAAGGAAGAGCAGCAGACCCTGAAGAAGATGGAAGGCTTCAGCAAGAAGCTTAAGCCCGAAAACCTGGGCATGGGCGAAGAAGAAGAGGAAGGCGGAAAGCGACGACCGGGTCGAGCGGGACGGAGCCGGCGAGCGGCATAAGGCTAGGCTACGAAATCGTTGAAGCGCGGGCATGGCTCGCGCTTTTTTCTTTGTGGTAGAGGCTGGTTACCGCAAAGAGCCTTAGAGTCCGGAGTTTCTGAAGAGCATCTAATAATTTGTTAGACTTAAGTGAAGTCTGCCCAAACTCCGGCTCTACGGAGCAGGTCGCCAGCGACGATCGCGGCGCGTCAATTGGGCGGCAGGATTCTACATTGATCAATACGTTACTAGGTAAGGTTTTCGGCACCAAAAATGAGCGCGAAATCAAGCGCACGATGCCGAATGTGCAACAGATAAGCGCGCTCGAGCCCGAAATAAAGCGGCTCAGCGATGCCGAATTACACGCGAAAACGGACGAGTTCCGGGCGCGAATTCAGGAACGAACCAAGGACATCGAAGACGACGATGAGCGTCGTCGGGTGGAGAACGAGGTCCTCGCCGAGATTCTCCCCGAGGCTTTCGCGGTAGTACGCGAGGCGGGCCGCCGCGTCCTGAACATGCGGCATTTCGATGTGCAACTGATCGGCGGCATGGTGCTGCACGACGGAAAAATCGCCGAAATGAAGACCGGCGAAGGAAAAACGCTGGTTGCGACCCTTCCGGTTTATTTGAATGCCTTGACGGGGCGTGGCGTGCACGTAGTCACGGTCAACGACTACCTGGCCAAGCGCGACTCCGAGTGGATGGGCAAGATTTACACCTTCCTGGGCCTGACGGTGGGCGTGATCGTCCACGATCTGGACGATCAGGAGCGTCGCGATGCGTACGCGGCTGACGTTACCTACGGAACCAACAACGAGTTTGGTTTCGACTACCTGCGCGACAACATGAAGTTCGATCTCGCGGACTGCGTGCAGCGAGGCCACAATTTCGGAATCGTCGACGAAGTGGACTCGATCCTGATCGACGAAGCGCGTACCCCGCTGATCATCAGCGGCGCGAGCGAAGAGTCGACCGACAAGTATTACAAGGTAAACAAGATCATCCCGAACCTCGTTAAAGGTGAGGAGCAGGAGACAGCCCCGGGAGAGCCGAAGATCCTGACGGGCGATTTCGTGGTCGACGAAAAGCACCGGACGATCACGGTTTCCGATGAAGGTTGGGAGAAAGTTGAGCGGCTGCTGGGGATCCAGAACATTGCCGACCAGGAAAACTGGGACCTGAAGCACCACGTGGAAACGGCGATCAAGGCGCATGCCTTGTATCACCGCGACGTGGAATACGTGGTGAAAGACGGTGAAGTCATCATCGTGGACGAGTTCACCGGACGGCTGATGCCGGGCCGGCGCTGGTCCGATGGCCTGCACCAGTCGGTGGAAGCGAAGGAAGGAGTGAAGGTCGAGCGCGAGAACCAGACGCTGGCCACGGTTACCTTCCAGAATTATTTCCGCATGTACAAGAAGCTGGCCGGCATGACTGGTACGGCCGAAACGGAAGCGCCTGAGTTCGACAAAATCTACAAGTTGGAAGTGGTAGTGATTCCGACAAACCGGCCCATGCTGCGCCTTGAAAATTCCGACATGGTGTATCGCACCGAGAAGGAAAAATACTTCGCGGTTGCCGATGAAATTCAGAAGCTGTATGCCAACGGACAGCCGATCCTGGTAGGTACGACGTCGATTGAAAAGTCGGAACGCATTTCCGATCTGCTGAAGAAGAAGGGCATCAAGCACGTGGTTTTGAATGCCAAGTATCACGAGCGCGAAGCCGAGATCGTGGCGCAAGCCGGGCGAAAAGGCCAGGTGACGATTGCAACCAACATGGCCGGCCGCGGTACGGATATTTTGCTGGGCGGCAATTCAGAGTTCATTGCCAAGCAGGAGCTCGTGAAGAAAGGCATTGCTCGTGCCGTTCAGCAGGTCGGCGGCGAGATCGAAACACGCGATCGCGAGGGTATCACGGTTTGGTATTACCAGGGAAATGAATACGAGGTTCCGACCCAGAACTGGGAAGAGACCCTTGCGAAGTACAAGATCGAGACCGACCACGAACACGACGACGTGGTGGGAGCAGGCGGATTACACATTCTGGGCACGGAGCGGCATGAGTCGCGGCGCATCGACAATCAGTTGCGAGGACGTTCAGGACGCCAGGGCGATCCAGGATCGTCGCGCTTCTATTTGTCGCTGGAAGACGACTTGATGCGTATCTTCGCGAAAGAGTGGGTGAGCACGCTGCTTCAGCGATTGGGAATGGAAGAGGGCGTGCCGATCGAGTCAAAGCTGATTTCGCGCCGGATTGAAGCCGCGCAGAAAGCAGTGGAAGCGCAGAACTTCGAAGCCCGCAAACACCTGCTCGAATACGACGATGTGATGAACAAGCAGCGCGAGGCGGTCTACGGGCTGCGTCGCCAATTGCTCGAGGGTGTGGATCAGAAGGATCTGATTCTCGAAGACTACGTCGCGGATATTCTTGCGGGACTGCTCGATCAGTATGCGGCAAAAGAAGTTCATCCGGAAGACTGGAACATCAAGGGCATGAAGGACGCGATCTTCACGCGATTCGGCGTGGACATCGTGGCGGAAGGACTGAAACCGGAGACGCTGAACCGGCAGGAACTTGGGGACGCGGTCTTCAATAAGCTTCGCGAGCGTTATGACGCGAAAGAAAAACTGATCGGTCCGGAGGCAATGCGCTATCACGAGCGCATGATCATGTTGAGCGTTGTGGATCAGTACTGGAAGGATCACCTGCTGAATATGGATCACCTGCGCGAGGGCATTGGACTGCGTGGGTACGGACAGCATGATCCGCTGGTGGAGTACAAGCGCGAATCATTCGAGATGTTCGAAGAAATGATGAAGCGCTTCCAGGAAGAGACGGTTCGGTACTTGTACCTGATGCAAGTGATTGGTGGACCACAGGGACAGGCCGGCGCATCCGCTACCGAAAGCGGCGGTCTGACCGGTGGTTTCGGCGGGGACGGTGCAGGAGTACGACAACCGATTCCGGGCGGAGACAATGGTCATTCACCGCGGCGGCACGCGACGACCAGCGTGGACGAGGTGGAAGAGGAGTTCCTGCGAAAGAAGAAGCGCGAACTTGCGCAGGCGCAAATGGCAGGCGCAGGAGACGCTGCGCAGGTGCAGCAGGTGGTGCGAGGCGCGGCAAAAGTGGGACGAAACGACGTGTGCCCGTGCGGATCGGGAAAAAAATACAAGAAATGCTGCGGCAAGTAAATGTGATGCGTCTAATCTAAAGAACGAATCGGTTTATTCGAGACAGAATCAAATCAACTGGGTTTAAGATAGGGCACCTTTGCAGGTGCCCTTCTTACTTTCAACAAAAGCATTGGTGTTGTATAATCACATATCGTGTAGCGATAAACGTTGGCAAAGCGCTGCGGCAGCCGTAAGGGAGATTTAGACAATGGTTGGCAACCGATTGTTTCAGGTAGTGGAAAGTCACTCGAACGAATTGTCCATCAATCTTGCTCGCAAACTGAGAACCTCGGAACGCACGCCAGGATATCGAGCGATTCCGGAAGAGGACCTCGTGAAGCTAGGATTGCAGGTCTACGCAAACCTGACCGACTGGCTGCTGACCAAGACTACGAGCGACATCGAGTTGCAGTACAGCCAGTTAGGGGATCAGCGCGCAAAACAAGGCATTCCTCTAAGCCAGCTGATTTGGGCTCTGTTAATGTCGAAGGAACAGTTGTGGGGGTTGCTGCAGCACGAGCACTTTGCTGACCGGATTTTCGAGTTATATGGCGAACGCGAATTTGCGCTGATGCTGGACAAGTTTTACGATCAGGCGCTCTACTTCGCTTCGCGCGGATACGAGCAGGCAGTGCAGAAAAAGGCTCACGCTGCGTAGAAAACCGGGCATGATAAGCTCCTGAAATGAGCTCAGCAACCGGAACCTTTCAGGTCAAATTAAGCCCGCAGGTGACTGACGGGGATGCCCGTCTCGGGCGCTTGTCGATCGACAAACAATTCCAGGGTGACTTGGAGGCGACCAGCAAGGGCGAGATGTTGACGGGCGGTACGCCGGTGAAGGGCTCAGCCGGTTACGTTGCCATGGAACTCGTGACCGGGAAGTTGCACGGCTGCAGCGGATCGTTTCTCCTTCAACATACCGGCACGATGGAACGCGGCAGGCCCGCGTTGAGCGTTACGGTCGTACCGGACTCCGGAACGGATGAACTCACAGGATTGGCAGGGAAGATGGCGATCAACATTGCTGACGGCAAGCACTCGTATGAGTTCGAGTACACCCTCGCACGGCAAATCTAGCGTGATCGTTACCAGGTGTTGTAGGCGGTGCCGTCACTGCCGTTCGCTGCGGAGCCGGAATGTACGTCAGTAATGCCGGGCTGATTCTGATCGACACTCACTAGCACGTCTTCCTGAACCGTCTGCCAGGTATCCTTGGAGTTGGTCATCGGGTCGGTGGGAATCTGCTTGAGATAGCCGGCCTGGACAAGATCATCGAGCGATTGCGGCGCCTTCTGCTTGTCCATCGAGTATTGATCAATGACCGAACGCATCGTGAACAGGTTCTGCCGGAGCACAGCTTCGCGGGCGCGTGTAATGGACTGCGTGTAGATCGGGATTGCCACCGAGATGAGGATGAGGATCATGCTGATGACGATCATCAACTCAATCAGCGTGAAGCCTGCTGACGTAAGGCGCGAGCGGCTGAATTTGCGGCGATTTACCATTCGATGTACTTCGTCCCATCCAAAGCAGTGTCCTGCGATTGCGTATAAACGTCGAATACATTCTGGCCGCCCCAGGAGGTGCTCTTCGGGTCATCCTGCATCGACCGCTGTCCCCATTCCGTCTTGCCGGTCATGGGATCTGTCGGAATTCGGCGGAGAAAACGAACTTTCTTGCCGCCGATATCGACTCCCTTGACCAGAGTATCGAGATCAGGAGGATACCCTTCGGTTCCCAGCTTGATCTGAAAGAGACCACGGTCAGCGGCGTCCTTGTAGCGATCGATGGCATCCCGTATCTCCCAGAGATCGCGGCGCAATTCCTGCTCGCGCTCACGGCGAATGGTGAGGCGCGCTACAGGCAGAACGGCCGTGGTCAGGATCATCATGATGGAAATAGCCACGATGAGCTCGATCAGGGTCATCCCGCGCTGAGAAAAGCGTCGAACTTTGATACTGGACATCAAAACAAAACCCACACTGGCGATAGTTAAATTCTACGCGAGAATTGGCGCCAGCATCTTCTCTGGAGCCGCGCCCGCGACCTACTTACTCACGGTGATCATCGCCTGACTTCCGGCCAGGGGAATCAATTGCATGTTCGGATCGCGTGCCGTGCCCTTTGTAATCACCAACTGTGAGTTTCCAGGAGCCTTGGCCGCAAAGGTTAAGGTGAATACCGGGCCTTGCGCAGCGACACCGCCCGAACCCGGAGGCCGCGTGGCCGTAATCTGAAGGTTGCCGTTAGTCGGATCTTCACGATGCACAAGCGTTATCGGCTGCCCATCTTTGCCCAGGGTGCCGCCGTCGGAAACGTTCAGCAACTGCAGCACATTGTGGTCGTAGGAAACTTCGACCGGCACCGAGAACACATTCGAGGCTCCACCCAGGCTCAAGTTCACCATGAAGGTGGATCCAACCTGCTGGTTGATGGTCGCGGGTTCGAAGCTCATGATGCCGTTTCCCGTCGACATATTGGCCTGCGGCGCGGAACCCGGAGGAATGTTAGGCGACGCAGGTGCTGCTCCACCGGGAGGCGTCGCTGGAGGTTGAGCAACGGGCGCCGGCGCTCCTGTTGGCTGCATCGGCGGTACGAGTGCCGAAACGCGTCGCAGATCGACGGCGTTCGCCGTTCCCACCGCGATGGGCTGCAAGTTCTCCGCGCGAATGTCCTGCAAGCGAACGATGCGGGGGATCAGCGCAAACACCGTTTCGGTGGTGTGAGTTTCTTTGTCAACCGACGAGAACAGGTATCTCAGACCGGGGATTTTTGCCAGAAAGGGCCAGCCATTTACGTTATCGATCTGCTGATCTTCCAGCATGCCGCCCATCAGGCTGACTTCACCTTCCCTCAACCGGATTTCGTGCTCCACCCGGCGCTGACCGATGATCGGCTGGTTGATGCCGCCGATATTGGTGTTGCCGGTGACGGACGAAATTTCGAGCACGACTTTCAGCGTGACATCGCCGTCAGAATGGATACGCGGCGTGATGTCCATGTTGACGCCGACGTCGAGATACTGGAATTGCGTGTTGACCAGCGGGTTGATGCCAACACCACCAATACCAGGCTGGAACGAACCAGTTGCCACCGGGACGCGTTCACCGATCTTCAAAGTGGCTTTCTGGTTGTCGACGGCGCGAATCTGAGGATTCTGAATGATCTTGGTGTTGTTGTCAGAGAACAGGAACGAAGCCGTGGCGGATGGAATACTGACTGCAAAGTCCGTAGCATTCAGGTGCGCTAACTGATTGAGAGTAAGAGTGCCGCTGCCGGTCGTAGTGGTAGCTGTTCCGCCGTTTCCGGAATTTCCATTGACGGTGGTGCTTGAGGTAGTGGTGGTATTCGACTGCAATTGCACGGTTGCAGTCTGCGGCGGCTGCAAGCCCAGCGTCCGGACTTTGTCTTTGTTGACCTGCATCACTACGACTTCAACGACGACTTCAGGCTTCGACTTGTCGATATCGGAAAGAATGCGTTCCGCTAATGCCACCTGATCCGGCGTGCCACGAACGACGATCGCGTTTTGAGACTGTATTTGAATAATGCTGTTGATATTCGTGATCTGGCGAACGGCGTTGACGGAATCCTGTAGGTCGTTGGGGCTGGAAACGTTAGCAAGATAAAAAGTTTTGACTACGCTTTGTTCCAGTTCCTTTCGTTTGCCCGGTGTATCGGCGGCGACAAAGATCGTGTTTTCGGTGACTGGACGATAGAAAGTCTTGGATTCGAGGGCGACGATCTCCAGGGCCTGGTCGAGACTGACGTTGTTCAGTTCAATGCTGATGCGGCGCGAGGTGTAATCCGGATCGAAAAGTACATTGATTCCGGCGAGCTTGCCGATGGTGGTGTAGACCACCTTGGCGTCCTCGGTCATGCGCAGTGTGATCGGCGTATTCGAGATTGGCTTAAGTTCGGCGGGTCCTCCGGCATTCGCCGCCAGGCGGCTTATCGCGGATTCGTTCTTCTGGGCCGTAGGTTTGGGGATGCCCTCGGTCTCGATCTGGTGTTGAGTGCGATTGGCTTCCTGTTCAGCGGCAAAGTTGCTGGGATCGATCGCGGCGGCGCGCTGAAACATCACCAGCGCGTCTTGCAACTTACCTTGTTTCCGCAAGAGTTCGCCCTGATGGACCAGTTCCGAGGACGCATAGAAACGTATGCGCGTATAGGCCGCGCGATACTTGATCTCTTTCGGCTTCAGGTCGTAGGCCTGTTTATATTCCTCGTAAGCCTTGATGTAGTCGTTGCGGGCCTCGGCGTCAGCACCAATTTTGTAGGCTTTGGCTGCCTGGTCAACGGCAAATGCCAGAACAGTGAAAGTGAGGGCAAGAAGCGAGAACGCTCCCGCCATTCGTATCAGGCGTTTCATCGAACTTCCTGGGCGACCAGTGTTTCCCACGCAGTACCTCATCCGGATTGGTTGTGAACGCAGACCTCGGCTCTGAATCGGCACACATGAACACACGGCCCTGGTTCACGCCCGCTGCGACGCAAAATTAGAACGAAGTGCAGCGCTGGACTTGCACGCAAAGCCGAAGAGATTGGTAAATGATTCGGCTTCGCGAAGTCGGGATTATAACATCCGGAGCTGCCCAATTTCTGGCCTTCGGCGAAGGACTAGGGCGATGTTAACCCTGTGTTAGCATTGAAGTTTTGGGACTCTCCTGAGAAAGCCTTATGCCGCGGCAAGCCACCCATCAGACCAAACCAGACAAGGAAAAGGCGCCAAAACGCCAGGCTACGGCCGCTGGCGAGAAAGACGCGGCAGTCAACCGGGCGGCTTCGCATAACTACTTCCTGCTGGAAAAGATCGAGGCGGGCATCGCCCTGACGGGCACGGAAGTGAAGTCGGTGCGGGCAGGACGGGCGAATCTGAAGGATGCTTACGGGATCGTCAAGAACAATGAATTGTGGCTGCTGAATGCTCATATCAGCCCGTACGAGCACGGCAATATCTTTAACCATGAGGCGCTGCGGACACGGAAACTGCTGGTACATAAGGAAGAGATCAAGAAACTGATTGGGAAGACCCAGCAAAAGGGACTGACGCTGATCCCGTTACGGCTCTACTTCAAGAATGGCCGGGTAAAGGTGGAATTGGCACTGGCTAAGGGCAAACAGCTTTGGGATAAGCGCGAGACCGAGCGGCGGCGTACGGCGGATAAAGAGGCGCGGGAAGCGATTCAGAGGAGTAAACGGCCGTAAAGCGGATTTTGGGCGGCTGAGTTCGGCTGCTCCACGCAAGCAAGAATTCACGGGGTGGAAATGAATACAAAGTTAGTTCAGGGAAGCGCAGCACAAGTCGCAACGGAAATCCTGGCCGTCGCCGTGGTTGATGCCGGCGAGAAGGACAAGCCTAACGTGCAGATTTTGTCAGCCGATCCGGCGATTCAAGCCGCGGTAAAAGAACTGCTTTCCGGCGGCGAAGTGACCGGCAAGCTGGGCGAGACCACGCTCTTGCATCGTCCGCAGGGACTCGCTGCCAAGCGGTTGCTGCTTGTCGGCGGCGGTAAGGCAAAGAGCTTTAGCGCGGTGGAATTGCGCAAGGTGGTGGGAACGGCAGTTCGATTCCTGAAGCCGAAGAGTCTCCGCAGCTTTGCCTTCGCGGTGCCCGAAATTGCAGGCGGACCGGCCGATGCTGTCCGTGCGAGCGTCGAAGGGGCGTTTGTCGGCAATTTCGATCCCGATGTCTACAAGAGTGATCGCAAAGATCAGCGCGTGGAAGAGATCACGCTGGTAGCGGACTCAGGAGATAAGGGTGCGCTCGAGGCTGCAGTGAGCGAAGGTCGCATCATAGGCGAATCGCAAAATTTCACTCGCACACTGGTGAACGAGCCGGGCAATCGCATGACGCCGACCATGCTCGCGGAACGCGCGCAGAAGATGGCGCAGGAAGTCGGGCTGAAGTGCGAAGTCTACGGCGCAGAGAAGATCAAGGCGCTGAAGATGGGTGCGTTTTGGAGCGTGGCGCAGGGATCTGACGAGCCGCCCGCGCTGATTGTACTGACCTACGAGCCGCAGGGCGCCCCGGAGAAGCCGGTGCTGGGATTGGTGGGCAAGGGCATTACGTTCGATAGCGGCGGCATTTCCATTAAGCCGAGCGACGGCATGGAAAAGATGAAGTATGACATGGCTGGCGGCGCCGCCATGCTGGGTGCGATGCGCGCGATCGCGCTGCTGAAGCCGAAGGTGAAGGTGATCTCCATCGTACTGGCGACCGAGAACATGCCGTCGGGCAAGGCGCAGAAGCCAGGCGATGTGCAGATTGCGATGTCAGGTAAGTCGATCGAGATTATCAACACCGACGCCGAGGGGCGGCTGGTGCTGGCGGATGGTCTGCACTATGCGCGGCAGCTAGGCGCGACCCACCTGGTGGATGCTGCAACGTTGACAGGAGCAGTCGTGGTCGCGCTCGGCTATGTGAACGCAGGCGTGTTTGCGAATGATGAAGCCTGGTACGAGCAGTTCCAGTCGGCGCTGAAGCGAGCGGGCGAGAAGATGTGGCGCATGCCGCTCGATGCCGAATACTTTGAGATGATTCGCTCGAATATTGCCGACATCATGAATACCGGCGGACGCTGGGGTGGTGCGATTACCGCGGCGATGTTCCTGAAGGAATTCGTCGAGGACACGCCTTGGCTACACCTGGACATCGCGGGAACGGCGTGGATGGAAGACAACAAGTCGTGGATCGCCAAAGGTCCGTCGGGAATTGCGGTTCGTTCTCTGATCGAATTGGCGCGCGAAGTCGCGGGCGGCGCGGGCGGGCAGAAGGGTTAATAGGCCGCGATCCGGACTTTTACGATCCGGCCCTTTCCAGAAGAGGGAAAGGACCGGGCACCCGGCGCGAACTCAGGCGCGGGATTGTAGCGAAAGGCATTTTGGTGGGACTGATATGTGGCTATTTTGGTGCTTGATTGGAGCGGTGTCGGCCTTGCTGGGCGCATCGCTGGTGATCGCCTATTCAGAGTATTCAGATCGAAGGAAAGCTCTGGACCATCGTTCGAAGAAGACCTCGGATTGATTTCCAGAACGCCGTTGCGATCATGTCGGGCACGCCAGAGGCAGCCCCTAGTGCGTCAGGCGGCATCTTCCGTTTCGCCTCTGCTGGCGCGCGCCAGCAACAGTGTTGCTATCAGCGAGCAGATGAGAATAGCCACGCATGACGGCCATCCGGCGATGGAATAAATCCACGCGAGCAGTGCGGCCCCGCAGCTTCCTCCCACGTAATAGAAGGTGACGTAGAGTCCAGTGGCAGAAGATCGCGCTTTTTCTGCGAGGCGTCCGGTCTGTACTGTTGCGGCGGATTGCAGAATGAAGATGCCGGAAGAAAACACCGCGAGTCCGGGAATAATCGCCCACAAAGAGTGAACCAGCGTGATGGCCAGTCCGGCGATTCCCATGGCGACGGCGACGGTTGCGGTGCGCAGGAATCCGCGGCGATCGAGGAAGCGCCCAGAGATCGGCGTGACAATCAGTCCAAGCAAATATACGAAGAAGACATTTCCGAGTGCGCCGGGTCCGAGGCCAAGCGGAGGCGCCGCAAGATAAAAGTTAATCGATGTAAATGCGCCGACGAGGCTAAAGAGCACCGTGAACCCGGTGACGAAGTTCGTCACCAGCGGCCAATTCAGAAAGTGCTCACCGGTATGGCGGACAGTGTGAAGAATTCCCGGTGCGCGCTTGAAGGTAGCGGAAGGCGGCAGCCATCGCCAGACCAGCACGGCGCCTACGAGGTTGAGAGTGCCGAGCAGGAGAAACGAATCCTGCCAGTGAAACCGTGTGACGACCTGCGCCGATAAGAAACGTCCGAGGAAGCCGCCGAGTACAGTGCCGCTCACGTAAGCGGACATCATTGAGCCCACGCCGCGGCCTGCCCATTCTTCGCCAATGTAGGTGATCATCACGGCGATAATGCCGGGCACAAATAATCCCTGGAGAAAGCGCCAGACCAAAAGAGCGCCCAGTGTGTGGGCCGTAGCGGCAAGAAATGTAGGGACGGTGAGTCCGAAAAGCGCGGGCACGATGACCTTGCGACGGCCGATGGATTCGGCAAGAAGGCCGGTTATTGGAGCGGCCAGAGCAATGCCCAGCGTCGTGGCACTGACCGTGAGGCTTACTTCGGCTTCCGACGCATGAAAAATCGTCTGCAGAAACGGCAGCAGCGGCTGGGTGTTGTACACCTCCAGGAACGTGCAGACGCCGGCGAGGACAACTGCGATGAAGCTTTTGTCGATCGAAGTGCTGCGTTCAGCAGTGAGGTTTGGAGAAATCATTAACATCGTCCAGTTTAGGCGTGGGCGAGACGCCCACGTGACAGCCGGCGAGACGCCGGCGCTACAACTCACATGACCGGCGGAACACTGATGCCCATCACCGCAAGCAGCCGGATTAATTCGCGTCGCGCGATGGCGGCGGTGGCCAGCAGGAACTGCTTACGCCGTGGATCAGGCTCATTAAGGATGTGATGGCGGTGGTAGAAATTATTGAAGAGCTGCGCCAACTGGAATGCGTGCTTCGCCGCATAGGCAGGCTCGGTTGTAACGATGCACTGGTCGATGACGGTGGAAGTCTTCGATGCGGCCAGCCAGACTTCCCAGATTTGGTCTCCAGTCTCGCCTTCGAAATACGCGTCGAAGTCGACGGCGGAAGCGAGCACCTGCTCGGGGCTAAGTCCAGCTTTGCGGAAGATATTGGTGGCGCGCACGACCGCGTATTGGGCGTACGGACCGGTCTCGCCTTCGAAGCTGAGGGCTTCTTTGAAATCGAAGGCGATCACCGATGTCTTAGTGAACTTCAGCATGAAGTAGCGCAAGGCGCCCACGGCGATGTCGGTAGCAATCCCGGTGCGTTCTGATTCCGATAGCTCGGGATGGCGCATGTCGACTTCCTTCTGTGCGCTGGCGATGAGGCGGTCGATGAGGTCGTCGGCCTTAACACCGAAACCGCGACGCCCGGAGACCTCGATGAAGGCCTTGCCCATCTCGTCTTCCGATAAGGGATACCCCATGTCGCTGGCACAGCGCGGAGTGAGCGCCACCATTTCGTACGAAAAGTGCGTGTAGTGATCAGCGGCATCGCTGTAGCCGAGCGCGCGCAAGGCTTCGATGACGGTGTTCTGCGCTTCGGCCTGGCGCGTGTCGATGACGTTGTAGATGGTGCTCACGTCACCGAAATGCGGATGGTCGGACTCGCCATCGATGGCGGAGATCCAGCACTGCAGTCCCATCGGATAGCGATAGAACTTGCAGTATCCGAAATCCCGGCCAAGCAGGCCGAACTTCCATAGGTGGTACGCGATGTCCTTGCCGACGTAGCCAACAGTGCCATTGGAGCGCACGATCACTTTGGTATCCTCGTCGGTCATCTCTTCCGGCTTTTTGGTGAGCGCCGATGGGCGCTTCATCACCCAGCAACCGGCGTTCTTGCCCTCGGTCTCGAGATAAAGGACGCCCTTGTCCTTCATATGGCGGAAGGCGAGATCCCAGAAATGCAGGTGCAGGATTTCGCTCTCACGCGGAAGGAAGTCGTACTCGATAGAGAGCCGGTCCATGGTTTCGAGGTGGCGGCGGAGCACGGCAGTCGAGATCAGCTCGGCGATCTCGGCAATTTCGTTGTTACCTTCTTCAATCGCGTGCAGGGTCTCGGCACGCTTTTCCTTGTTTTTGGGGTCTTCTTCGTACCAGGAAGACGCGGCGGCGTAGACGTCCCAGCAGATGTAGTCGAAGCGAGGCAGCTGAATGAGAGCTTCGATGTCCTTTTTGCTCTTGTGCTCTAGTTCGCGGAAGCCGACAACAACGTCTGCGACCTGCACACCGGTGTTGTCGATGTAATTCTGGACGTCGACGGGATATCCGTTGAAGCGAAGCAGCCGGACGAAGGTGTCGCCGAGGATGGCATTGCGGAGGTGTCCGATATGCGCGGCTTTGTTCGGATTGATGGAGCTGTGCTCGACGAGAATCTTCGGGCGCTCGGCGACGGAGGAGGTCGAGTCCGATTTGATCAGCGCGGTGGCGGCCTCGGGGCGCGAAAGGTGGGCGTTGATATATCCGGCGCCAGCGACTTCCAGGCGGTCGAAACCGTCTACCTTGCCGAGGCCGGCAACAATCTCTTCGGCGATCTTGCGGGGCGCCTTGCGCAGCCGCTTGGCCAGCTCGAATGAGAGCGGCAGGGCGTATTCGCCAAACTCGACTTTGGGCGGCTGCTCGATGACGATCGTGGGCAGGTCGAGCCCGTATTGCTGTTGAAGGAAGTGGCGAACACGGTCGGTAAGCCGGCGCTGGAAATAGAGGTACAAGTGACAGGAATCCCCGTAAGCTGCTGAATAAACAAGTGATTATAGCAGAGCAGGAGCGGTGATCCGGTTTGACGGGCTAGGGCGGCTTACCTATGATGAAAGTCAGAAGTGCGAAGTCGGAACAGTAGAAGTTAACGGAAGACGTTACAAAGCCGCAATTTCTTTGAAGTCCGAATCGGACGCCTCCGAGACAATGCGAATCGCTTACCTAGACTGTTTCAGCGGCATCAGCGGCGACATGTTTATGGGCGCCCTGCTGGACGCCGGAGTCTCGCCCAAGCTGCTCGAGGAGGCTGTAGCGGCGCTGAACCTGGGAGCGCGACTGGAGATTGCGAAGGTTACCAAAGGTGGGCTGGCTGCAACGAAAGCGGATGTGTGGGTGGCGGGCGAGAAAGATAAGCCGCGGGATGAGTATTGGGCGGAGCACGAGGATGCTCATTCGCCTGAAGACCACGAACGCGGGCGAGGGCGCCCGCGCCACCAAGAGCACGGTCATTCGCACGAACATCATCACCATTCGGGACATGCCGCTGAGGATCAAGACCGCGGACAGGAATGTCCGCGCCACACAAGCCACAACCATGTGCACGGTCGCGGGCTGAAGGAGATTCGCGAGATCATCACTGCGGCGGCAATCAGCGAAACGGCGAAGAAGACGGCAATTGCGATCTTCGAGAATCTGGGCGCGGCCGAGGCGAAGGTTCACAACACGAGCATCGAGAGCATTCATTTCCATGAGGTCGGAGCGGTAGACGCGCTGGTCGATATTGTGTGTGCTGCCGTAGGAGCGGAAGCGCTTGGAGTGGACGAGTGGGTCTGTTCGCCGTTGAATGTCGGTGGTGGGACGGTGAAGTGCGCGCATGGAATTCTGCCAGTGCCGCCACCTGCGGTTGTGGAACTGCTGACGGGCGTGCCTACGTATTCGTCAGGAATTCAGAAAGAACTGGTTACGCCGACCGGCGCGGCGATCGTGAAGACACTCGTTTCGCGATACGGTGCATTTCCAGCGATGAAGGTTAGCACGTCGGCATACGGCGCAGGGAGTCGCGATCTGCCTGGTCAGCCGAACGTATTGAGGTTAGTCGTGGGCGAGAGCACGGCTTCAGCCGACACCACGCCAGAGATGGTCTCGGTGATTGAAGCGAATCTCGATGACCTGAATCCGCAGGTATTCGGCTACGTGATGGATCGCCTATTCGCCGAGGGCGCGCTCGATGTGTTCGGCACGCCGGTGCAGATGAAGAAGGGTCGCCCGGGGATGGTGCTCACGGTGCTGGCGCGGCCAGAGCAGGTGTCGCAGATGACAAACATCATCTTCGCCGAGACGACGACGCTGGGTGTGCGCATGCGCGAGGAACGACGACAGGTGCTGCAACGGCGATTCACATCCGTGCAAACGCAGTGGGGCGAGGTGCGCATGAAGATCGCCAACCTGAATGGGACGGTGACGAATTACGCGCCTGAATATGAAGATTGCCGGCGAATCGCCGAAGAGAAAGGCGTCCCGCTGAAGAGCGTGATGCAGGAAGCCATCCGGGTCTATCTCCAGAATGGATAAAAAGTTCTACATAACTACTCCTATTTATTACGTGAACGCGCGGCCGCACATTGGGCACGCCTATACGACGATTACGTGCGACACGATTGCGCGGCGGCATCGCATGCTCGGCGACGATACGTATTTTCTGACGGGCACGGACGAGCACGGGATCAAGATTGAACGCGCGGCGACGGCGGCGGGAATCACGCCGAAGCAGTTAGCTGATGATGTCTCGGCGGCGTTCCGTGGGCTATGGGATCGGATGGGGATCACCTACGACCAGTTCATTCGCACCACCGATGAGTGTCACAAGCTCGGCGTGCAGGAACTGTTCAAGGTCCTGCAGAAGAATGGGTTCATTTACAAAAATACCTACACTGGCCAATACTGCGTTTCCGACGAGATGTTCGTAGACTCGGCCGGGCCGGGTGCGCCTTGTCCCGAGTGTGGGCGGCCGACGGAGACGATCAGCGAAGAGAACTATTTCTTCAAGCTGTCGGCATTCGAAGACAAGCTGCTGAAGCTTTACACCGAGAATCCGGAATTCATCCGTCCGGAAACGCGGCGCAATGAAGTGATCTCGTTCGTGCGCAGTGGACTACGCGATCTGTCGATCAGCCGCAGCACCTTCAAGTGGGGCATACCGGTGCCGGGCGATCCCAAGCACGTGATCTACGTATGGCTGGATGCCCTGAGCAACTACATCACGGCACTCGGGTATGGGCAGCCCGATCACGCGAAATTCGATCGCTACTGGCCGGCGGATGTGCACATGATCGGCAAAGAGATTGTGCGCTTCCACTGCGTCTACTGGCCGGCGTTCCTGATGGCCGCAGGGATCGAACTGCCGAAGGGAATCGTTGCGCACGGATGGCTGCTCTTCGAGCAGAGCAAGATGTCGAAGTCGCGCGGGAACATCGTGAGGGCAGAGACGATTCTCGATGTGCTCGGCGCCGACGCCCTGCGTTATTTTCTGCTGCGCGAAGTGGCCTTCGGACAGGATGGGTCGTTCTCTTTCGACGCGCTGGTGCAGCGATATAACTCGGATTTGGCGAATGACCTGGGCAATCTCGCGAGCCGCACGCTGACCATGATCGGGCGCTACTTCGGCGAAGAGGTCCCGAGTGCGGATGCGGGGAAATCGGCGGCTGACGAGGCGATCGCAGATCTGGCGCGCACGGTGATCAAGGATTTCGATGCGTACTTCGAGCAGTTTCAGTTCTCGCGGGCACTGGAGTCGGCGTGGTCGCTGGTCGGTGCGGTGAATAAGTACCTGGTGGAAAATGAGCCCTGGGTCGTTGCCGAGAGGAATGATGAAGCGAGCCGCGCGCGTTTGGGCGCGATTCTCTACACAGCGGCTGAAGCGCTGCGGTTGGTGACGGCGCTTGTTCATCCGGTGATTCCGGATTCGACGGCCAAGATCTGGACGCAACTGGGGCTGCATGACATTCGCAAATGCAAGCCGACGGATTTGCAGTGGGGACAGTTGAAGCCCGGAACGCGGCTGGGCAAAGTGGAGCCAGTATTCCCACGCGCGGATAAAAGCGCGATCGAAAGGATGCAACAGTTGGAAGAAAAGGATCGGCCGGCAACTCCGGCAGCAGAACCCAAGCAGGAGGCGCCAGCAGGAGCAGGTGCGCAGGCAAGTCAACCGGCGACACAAGCAGTAGGCGTAGCAGCGCCTGCAGCGGAAAATCAGAAGATTGCCATTGACGACTTCCTCAAAGTGGATTTGCGAGTGGCACAGGTGAAAGTAGCCGAACGCGTAAAAGGCGCGGACAAACTGCTGAGACTGGAAGTCGACCTGGGCTACGAACAGCGGCAGATACTCGCCGGCATTGCCAAATACTACGAACCGGAAACGCTGGTCGGACGCAAGATCGTAATTGTGGCGAATCTGGCACCGCGCAAGATGCGCGGGCTGGAGTCGAACGGCATGCTGCTGGCGGCGTCGCTTCCCAATGACGAGAACGGAAAACCAGTACTGGCGAGTTTCCTGGAAGATGTGCCGTTGGGAGCCAAGTTGAAGTAGCTTTCAGTTAGGGTAGTTGGTAGCCAGTAGCTGCGGGAGTTAGCGGTTCGAGCTAATGGTTATGGGCAACCGGCTACAAGCTACTAGCTACCCAGTCGCAGCGATCGCCTACGCCATGTACATAGATTCCCATTGCCATCTGGAAGGGCCGAAGTTCGCGGAGGATCGCGACGAGGTGTTTCGGCGCGCGGAAGCTGCCGGCATCGAAGCCGTGTTGGCAATCGGGAATGGCGATGGTCCCGATGACGTGGATGTCGCAATCCGGTTGGCGGAGTCGAATCCATCCGGCGTGAAGGTCTATGCGAGCCTGGGAGTTCACCCGCACGAAGCGCGACTGGTTGCCGAAGAACACTACGCGCGCATGACGCATTTGGCGCGCAATTCGAGCGTGATCGCGTGGGGCGAGATCGGACTCGACTACTTCTACGATCACTCGCCACGAGATGTGCAGAAGACGGTCTTCATCCGACAGATGGAACTGGCGAAGGCGGCGAAGCTGCCCATCCTTATTCATTGCCGTCCATCGCAGAATTCTGAAGACGCGTGGCAGGACTGCCTGGGGTTGATACGGGAACATTGGGCTTCTAGCGGGATCGGTGGTGTGCTGCACTGCTTTACGGGTGAGAAGCATCACGCAACTGCAGCGCTGGACATGGGATTCATGATTTCCTTCGCCGGGAACGTCACCTATCCGAAGGCACTCAATATTCGGGAGGTTGCGGCGATGGTGCCACTGGACAGGTTTTTCATTGAAACCGATTCGCCGTACCTGGCTCCCGTTCCCAATCGTGGCAAGCGCAACGAGCCGGCATTTGTAATTTTCACGGCGAAGAGTATCGGGGAGCTGCGAGGATTTTCCTCTGAGGAAATTGGCGAGCAGACAACGCAAAATTTCTATCGATTCTTCAAAATCGGAAATCAGACTAATGGGAAGGCCTGATAGCGTAAACTAACCCGTTATGCCTGAGAACACCTTCGACATCGTCAGCAAAATCGATCTGCAGGAAGTGAGCAACGCCATTCAACAGGCGCTGAAGGAGATCACTACGCGCTTCGATCTGAAGGGCACGCATTCGGACGTAAAGATCGAAGGCAAGGACGCGATCGTGCTGGCGTCAGCGGACGAGTACAAGCTGAAGGCCGTGAATGAAATCCTGCAGGGCAAGCTGGTGAAGCGCGGCGTGCCGTTGAAGGGACTGGTGTACGGAACGATTGAGCCGGCGGCGGGCAGTTCGGTGCGGCAAAAGATCACCTTGCAACAGGGAATACCGATCGAGAAGGCACGCGACATCGTAAAGACGATTAAAGATTCGAAGAAGAAGGTACAGGCATCGATCCAAGGGGATCTGGTGCGGGTGAGCAGCAAGGACCGCGACACGCTGCAGGACATCATTGCGCTGCTGAAGCAACGCGATTTCGGAATTGATATGCAGTTTACGAATTATCGTTCGAGCTAGTCGGTTTTGGGCGAGTGGGGATCTGGGAAGGCTAGAGTTGGCGACTTCAGCGACAAGCAGCACCAAGGAAGTCTTTGATCTGCTGCGTGACGATCTGCAGGCGATCGAGCGCGAGTTCGGACAGGAGACGCTGTCTGACGTGCATGTGATCACCGAGATCGGCGAGTACCTGCGCGCCGGTGGCGGTAAGCGGCTGCGCCCGGCGTTACTGCTGCTTTCTGCGAAATTGTTCGGATGCCAGGGACGCTCGCCGGTGCGACTCGGAGTAGTGGTAGAGATCATCCACACGGCCACGCTGGTTCACGACGACATCATCGACGAAGCCGATAAGCGCCGTGGGCGCGCTGCTGCGAATACGAAATGGGGCAATTCGAAATGCGTGCTCGCGGGCGACTGGTTGTACATGCAGTCGTTCAAAATCGCGGTGCAGGAGCGCAATTTCCGCGTGCTCGACGTGCTCACCGATCTGACGCAGCAGATGGTCGAAGGCGAATTGCTGCAGATCGAGAAGCTCGGAAAGACCATTTCCGAGCAGGAACACCTGGACCTTATTTATAGGAAGACGGCGTGCCTGTTTTCAGTCTGCATGCGACTCGGCGGAATTGTGGGCGGTGGCACTCCCGAACAGGAGGAAGCCGTGGCTTCGTATGGCCGCAATCTTGGGATGGCCTTCCAGATTGTGGACGATGTGCTGGATTTGACGGCTTCGGAAGAAGTGCTTGGTAAGCCTGTGGCTAGCGATCTTCGTGAAGGCAAGGCGACTCTGGCTGTTATTCACGCGCTCGATCGTTGCACGCCAGATGAGCGCACGAAGATTGAAAAAGTGCTGCATGATCGCGCCTTCAACGGAGTGACGCACCGGCAGATACTCGACATCCTTGAACGCTATGGTTCACTTGACGCCGCGATGAGCCAAGCCGCGGAGTACGCGGCGGCAGCACGTGAAGCAATCTGCAATTTCTCTGACTCGGAGTACAAGCGAGCGCTGCTGTGGGCGCCGGATTTCGTGGTGGCAAGAAATTCGTAGAAACAGTCGTTAGTGATTAGTGGCTAGTGGTTAGGAAAGCCAGGGTCCGACGAAGCCAGAAGCCGGGTTCTCTCCTCCTAGAAGCACTCCGATCAAGCAGACGAAAATCATCCTATACGGCTATTCTTGTTCTCAAGTGGAGGGGAGAGATGAGCCAGGCGTCGAAAATCATGGCGGGAGTGATCCTGCTGACAGTTCCGTCCATTCAATATGGTGGATATTTCCTGCTGACCTCGCTGATGAATAAGCAGTCCGGATATATAGAAAATCCGCTGCGGCAGAACTTCTTTCGCGCAGGACACGCGCATGCCGGCGTGTTCATCATCCTTGCGCTGGTTTGTCAGATATTGGTGGATTCAGCGGCGCTGCCAGACCCGCTTGCGTGGGCGGTGAGAATCGGCGTCCCGCTTACGGCGATCCTGATTCCGGCTGGCTTCTTCCTTTCGATGACGAATCCGGCGGCTACAGCGCCGAACGGGATGGTTCGGCTGATCTATGTAGGGATCGTGGTGCTCGCTTTCAGTGTGCTCACGCTGGGCGTAGGTTTGCTCAGAAGCGCCGCCGGGTCGTAGATAGAAAGAGGGCGGTCACTCGACCACCCTCTTCTGCTTTTGGCTAGTTGGAAACAGATTTCGAAGTAGAAGTCTGGGCCACGTTCGTTGACTTCAGCGTTTGCGGTATGAAGTCATCCATCACGGCCTTCCGCAAAAGCGGAGGCGGCAAGAGTCCTTGCGCAAGGATGAAGTCGTGATAGTTCTTCTGGTTGAACTTCGATCCGAGCGCCTTCTCGGTGTCTTTCCGCAATTGTGCGAGCCGCGTGTAACCGTAGAAATACGCGGTTGCCTGACCGGGCGCCCAGAACATGTAGCGCTCGACTTCGGAATTTGCCATCGCTGGCGAGACCACCACGTCCTGAGTCAGGATGCGTTTGGCGTCTTCCGGCGTGAGCTTTCCAGCCTGCAATTCGGGATCGATGAACGCGCGTGCTGCGCGCAGCAGGCGGAAATCTAGTGAGACGAGCTGTCCATCGGGTGGCATGTAGGGAAGCGTGATCGCTTCCGAGTACAAGCCCCAGCCTTCCACGTTCACACTGTTGAAAGCGAAGACGCCGCGTGCGGCGGAGATTCCGTGCTCCACCATTGCGTCGAATTGCAGTTCATGACCGGGGCGGCCTTCGTGCGCTTCGAGCGTCCAGGAAGCGGCGGCGTAAGTGAAGTCGTCGAACTTCTGCGTCTCGCCGGCCTTGCCTCCGGGAATAGAGAGGGGCAAAACGAATTCGCCGGACTCACCGCTGTTGTTGAGCAGCCGCGGCGGATGCATGTTGGGAGCGGGAGTGGACGCAGCCTCGGCAGCGCTGGCGAGGCGAATGCGCATCGGACGATCAGGGAGGGTAACGAGTTGTTGCTTGCGGATGATCTCCTCGATCTCCGCGATGCGTTTCTCGTAGTTGGGCAGAATCGATTCGCCCGTCCACTGATCTTTTTTCAATTCGCGGATCACGTCGCGATAGTCGGTGAGCTGCCATCCATGCTGCTTGGCGACGATGGGCGCCAGTTCCTGCATTTGCTTCTGTAGATCGTTGAAGGAGGCGTGCGCCATTTCTGCGAGTTGCGCTGGCGGGATGTCGATACCAACCTTTTCAAGTCGAAATGCATACTTTTCGGGCGGAAGACGGAAGTCCGAAGTTGCCTTCGGTAGCACTTCCTTCTTGACGAATTCGTTATAAGACAACAACTGTTCTTTCAGCTTGGTATAGGCCGGTTCATAGCCTTGCACGTGGTATTTCTCGAAGAGCTTGCCGATGCCGTCGATGTAGGTATCTGCTGGTGGCGAGGTCTTTCTCGACTTCACCGTTGTAAGGACCGATCAGTCCGGGGTGTTCAGCTTTTCTGGCGGTCGTCTCTTCCGTGAGTTCGACGGCCGATTTGTATCCCGGTTCCATTCCGGCATATTTCTTTAGACGAACGACGGCCGCCGGATATCGACTGGGACTAGACCTGCTCGTCGAGAAGGGCGCGAATTCCTGGAAGAGATGCACGACTTAGATTTAGTATGGAATGTCGTACTTATCGCTGAGTTCGATCGTCGCGAATCAGGAATCACTTCCAGACTTGATGAGTATGTGAAGATCCTGCGACGACCAACGGGTCTTTCTCGACTCGCGAGGCGGGACCGCAATTCCGCAACCGCTGGAGTCAGCGCCTTGCGGCGCGCTCGTTTCCTCGCCGGGCTGAAATCGGAAATTTTGTCGTCGAGCCCCTTCGACTCCTAGTTGTCCGGCGCCCTCGGGCGATAAGTTCGGCGATAACCTTTAACAGGACCTGGGCATTCTGGTCGCTGCGTTTGACCCACGCGGGCGTCGAGTGGGTCTGGGAAGAAGCTGGATTCGATTGAGCTGGCATAGAAACCTGTAAGGAGAACCCGGCGAGAACTACGGCCGCGGTGGTCCTCAGCTGAAGATTCTATTCATTTTTCCCCACGTTGCAATGGAATTCACGACTGGAAGCCAAGACGAATGTCTGCTTAAGTAGACGTTCGAAATGATGGATCGTTAACTCCTGCTTTTGTCTTTAGCTATTGTAAGCAACTCTGGCACGGGAAGGACAATCGTTACTGCTGGCGATCAGTTTTGGCTGGTAAACTGAGCTTATGGCGGACGAAGTCGAAATCAAATTTCGGATTGACGATCTGAAGCGCGTGCAGCAGCGTTTGCGCGAGGCCGGCTTTCGCGAACAGACTCCCCGTACGCATGAGATGAACACGTTGTACGATCGCGATGGCGAATTACGGGCGAAAGGCCAGTTGCTTCGGTTGCGTGACTACGGCGGGAAGTGGACGCTGACATATAAGGCGAAGGCGGTGAATGCCCGCCACAAGACTCGCGAGGAGTTGGAAACGAAGGTCGGCGACGGTGAGCAGATGGAGCAGATCATCCGCGCGCTCGGATATCAGCCCAGTTTCCGTTACGAAAAATTCCGCAGCGAGTGGACCGACGGCAATGGCCACGTGGTGCTCGATGAGACGCCGATTGGCGATTTTGGCGAGATCGAAGGCAAGCCCGACTGGATCGATCAGATTGCCAGGAAGCTAGAGATCACCGACGACAAGTTCATTACCCAGAGCTATACCGAGCTGTTCTTCTCGTGGCAGCGCAAAACCGGCAGCGACGCGAAGGAGATGACGTTCGCAGCCGTTGCGCCGCTCTAGTTTACGGCCATTGCGCCCCTTCAGGCGCGGGGCTTACCATTCCCACATGCCCGTCGATACAGAAGTTCTGCATTCCTCCTATGTTCCCGTAAAAGCTCCACGAGGCACGTCGATTTCCTGCAAAGGCTGGCAGCAGGAAGCTGCGATGCGCATGCTGATGAACAATCTCGATGAGGACGTGGCCGAGCGTCCGCAGGACCTGGTGATCTATGGCGGAACCGGTAAAGCTGCGCGCAACTGGGATTGCTACCACGCGATTGTGCGCTCGTTGAAGTCGCTGGAAAATGACGAGACGCTGCTGGTCCAATCGGGCAAGCCAGTGGGGATCTTCAAGACGCATGAATACGCGCCGCGCGTGCTAATCGCGAATTCCAATCTCGTTGGGCACTGGAGCAATTGGGAGAAGATTCAATGAGCTGGATCGCGCCGGGCTGATCATGTATGGGCAGATGACGGCGGGCTCGTGGATCTATATCGGCTCGCAGGGGATTATCCAGGGGACGTTTGAGACGTTTGCCGCAGCGGCGAAGAAACACAATCTGGGAAGCCTGGAAGGGAAACTGGTGGTCAGCGGCGGCATGGGCGGCATGAGTGGCGCTCAACCACTCGCGGCCACGATGACAGGGGCGGCATACCTCGGAATTGAGGTTGATCCCGAGCGCATCAAGAAGCGACTGAAGACTGGTTATTGCGACTTCATGGTGAACACGCTCGACGAGGCGCTGCGCATCCTGAAAAACGCCATTCGCAAGAAGGAAGCGGTTTCGGTGGGACTGGTTGGGAACTGCGCCGATGTGATTCCTGAGCTCGCTGAGCGAGGCGTAGTCCCGGATCTGCTGACGGATCAGACGTCGGCGCATGATCCGCTGAACGGCTACATTCCGCAGGGACTCACGATAGAGCAGGCAATTGAGCTGCGAAAGAGCGATCCCAAGGGATATCTCGAACGCTCAATGGATTCGATCGCTCGCCACGTCGAGGGCATGCTCAAGCTGCAGAAGATGGGATCCGTCACCTTCGATTATGGCAACAACATTCGGACATTTGCGTATGAGCGTGGAGTGAAGAACGCTTACGATTTTCCGGGATTTGTGCCTGCGTATATTCGGCCTCTGTTCTGCGAAGGGCGCGGACCGTTCCGCTGGGCGGCGCTCTCGGGTGAGGCTTCGGATATTGCGATCACGGACGATCTAGTGCTGCAGATGTTTCCGAAAGATCAGGTGCTGAGTCGCTGGATCAACCTGGCGCGCAAGCGGATCAAGTTCCAGGGATTGCCTTCGCGTATATGTTGGCTTGGCTATGGTGAGCGCGCGGAGTTCGGTCTGGCGATCAACGATCTGGTGAAGAAGGGAAAGATCAAGGCGCCGGTCGTGATTGGACGCGATCATCTGGATACGGGTTCAGTCGCTTCGCCGTATCGCGAGACCGAGGCGATGAAGGATGGCAGCGACGCGATTGCCGATTGGCCGCTGCTCAACGCGATGCTGAATACGGCGAGCGGTGCGTCGTGGGTATCGATCCACAACGGTGGTGGCGTTGGGATTGGGTATTCGCAACATGCTGGGCAGGTCACCGTCGCTGACGGAACCGATGATATGGCGAAGCGGATCGAACGCGTGCTGACGAACGATCCGGGGATTGGTGTGGCGCGGCACGTGGACGCGGGTTACGAGGAAGCGCAGGAGTTCGCGGCGAAGTCGGGAATCAAAGTACCGATGGCAAAGAATGGCTAAAGCGGAAACGAGCAAGCGAAAGACGCTGGCGCGCGCCGCGGCGCCGCCTATTCTCGTCACCAATATTGGCCAACTCATCTCACTGCGTGGAACCGGGGATGGTCCGCGCCGCAGGAAAGAACTGTCGGAACTGGGCATCGTCAACGATGCGGCGGTGTTATGTGTTGGCGGGAGGATCGTTTCGGTAGGTTCTCGGCGCGAAGCGCAGCGCGACATTTGGATTCAGAAGAACAAGAAGAAGATTCGCGAGATCGACTGCCGCGGCGGTGTGGTGCTGCCGGGATTCGTGGATTCGCACACGCATCCGGTTTTCACAAAGCCACGTCTCGTCGATTTCGATAAGCGCGTCTCGGGCGCGACGTATGAGGAAATTGCGGAAGCGGGAGGCGGCATTCGGTCCAGCATCGACGGAGTGCGCAAGGCCACGCGCAAACAGCTAGCCGACCACATATTGAAAGCACTGCAACAAATGTCGGCGATGGGGACGACGACGGTCGAGGCAAAGTCAGGGTACGGGCTCAGCTTCGAGGCGGAGATCAAATCACTGGAGGCGATCCGCGAGGCAGCCAAGCAGTGGCAGGGAACGGTTGTCCCTACGTTGCTCGGGGCACACGTTGTGCCTGCCGAATTTCGCGAGCGGCGCGAGGAGTATGTTGCGCTGGTCCGCGACAAGATGGTTCCCGAGGTCGCGCGGCGAAAGCTGGCAGCGTATGTGGATGTATTCTGCGAGCATGGGGCGTTCACGATGAAGGAGACGCAAGCAATCTTCGAATCCGCGAAGGAAGAAGGGCTAGGAACGCGGGCGCATGTTTGCCAGTTGAGTGAAGCTGCGCTCGATCCACTCAAGCGATTCCAGCCTGCGTCTTACGATCACATGGATTGCGTGGTCGATGCAGACGTTCAATCGCTTGCCCGGATGAACACCGTCGCAACATTGCTGCCCGGAGCGAATTACTTTCTCGGCTTAGGCAAATATCCACCGGCGAGAAAGTTAATCGATTCCGGCGTGGCCGTTGCGTTGGCGACGGACTACAACCCTGGCACATCACCGACGGCGAGTATGCCGTTCGTGTTGTCGCTAGCTTGCACGCAAATGAAGATGTCGCCGGCAGAGGCGATTACGGCAGCAACCTACAATGGCGCGTGCGCGCTCGACTTGCAGGATCGCAAGGGAAGCGTTGAGCGGGGCAAAGATGCTGATCTGGCCGTGTTCGATGTGGAAGACTATCGGGAGATTGCCTATTGGATCGCCGGAGAAGTCTGCTCGGAGGTGATCGCAAACGGTGAGCTGCTTCGAGTTCACGATTGAATATTTCAGGTTAAAATCTGCTTCGTTTCCAGAATCGCCTACGGGGAGGATTACGTGAGCGTTTTGATTAAGGTGTCCAATAACAACAAGGAAGACGTGTATATCAATCCCGCACAGATCGTTTGGATCAAGCATCATCAGGGCGGCGGCACTGAGATTCGCTTCACGAACGAACATGCCACTCTGATGTTGGGCAAGAAGCCCGATGAGCTCGAGGCTATCTTGAGAGACTGTAGCCGGTGAATCGAAGCAGGTCGGGGAAGCAAGTCACAGATTCTAATGGTGGCCAGGGACGGAATCGAACCGCCGACGCCAGCCTTTTCAGGGCTGCGCTCTACCAGCTGAGCTACCTGGCCACTTCTAATCGCTTGCAGGAACGCAAGCTAAAGCGGACTGTCCGGAACATCAGGCAGGTGATCGCGTGAGCGACCATGATGTCTGGAACGATTTCATTGTAACAAGTAGATTCAATTCGCTCAAACGAATCGATCGGCAACACTCTCGCGCTTTCAATCCCCGATATTTTTGCAGAGTCTGAAGGAGCGGGGCTCGTTTCCCTCATTTCGGCCTGCGGCTTTTCCCAGAATGCTGGTTTGTGATCTAATTCTGCCATTGAGTGTGGGAGAGCATGGGCGCACCATCCAACGAGACCATTGGGAACATTCAGTACACTATTGCGGCGGTTGACGACAACGTCGCACATATGTACGCGTTGGAACGCACTCTTCGGCATTATGGATATCGGGTTCAATGTGCCAGCAATGGCGAAGATTTGCTGTCCATTATCGACGAAAGCACGGACCTGGTGATTCTTGACGTTAATTTGCCGGACATCGACGGCTTCCAGATCTGCAGGCGAATCCGGCAGAGCGAAAAGCTGTGCCATCTGCCTGTCATCTTCTTGTCCGCCAGCAATAACAACTCTCCAGCGCAGGCGATGGCAGACGAACTCGGGGCGGACGCCTTCCTTGGCTTCCCGATCGAACCGGAGCAGTTGGATATCGTAATCAGGGGAACTTTAGCGAAGCGCACGCGCAAAAAATCCTAGTTGTAAGTAGCCGGCCTGCATCTCAGTAATTTCAGCATCAGAATCTCTTGAAGCTTCCGAATGGAGGGCTCCCGTTCCATGAGCAAGATTCCGCAAATTCTACGAGAAGATGAGCAGCAAATTTTGTCCGAGTGGATGCGTGACATGAGTTCGGCGGAGAAGCGCTCTGACCTCATCAACGGCGACGAGTTACGCCAGCAGTGCGACCGGTTCCTGCGGCTATTCCAGCAGGCCACGCAGTCAGGTCAATTGACCGAAATCGGCGGCGAACCGTATGCGCTGGTTCGCGATTTTCTGACCGAATTGTCGGAATCGCGAGCTCGCCACGGATTCACGCCGAGTGAAACAGCGAGATTGGTCTTCTCTTTGAAAAAGCCTGTCTTTGCCCGTTTGCGCACTCGCGAATCGGGGAATGCGGACCAACTCTTCGCGGAAATCCAGACTACCAGTGAACTGATCGACAAACTCGGCCTATTTACAACCGAAGTTTCCCAAAAATCTCGAGAAGCGATCATCTCGCGGCATCAACAGGACATGCTGGAGCTCTCGACGCCAGTCGTAAAGCTTTGGGACGGAATACTTGCGCTTCCACTGATCGGCACCCTCGACAGCGCGAGAACGCAGGTGGTGATGGAGACCTTACTGCAAAAGGTGGTCGATACCGGCTCGGCAGTAGCCATCATTGACATAACCGGTGTCCCAACCGTCGATACGCTGGTCGCACAGCATCTAATGAAGACGGTTACGGCCGCAAGGCTGATGGGCGCCGATTGCATAATCAGCGGAATTCGCCCACAGATCGCGCAGACCATCGTTCATCTGGGAGTGGGATTGGGCGACATCACCACCAAAGCTACGCTCGCGGATGCGTTCCTGATAGCTCTCGAACGAACCGGAAGTTCCGTCCGATCGTCGTTCGCAGAAAGCAACGGAAAGCCTAAAAGTTAAGGGAGCTGGGATGGAACGAATTCCTATCTTACAGATGGGCGAATTCCTCCTGGTCACCATCCAGGTGGATATGCACGATCGCCTCGCGTTGGCGCTACAGGACGACCTCACGAACAAGATCGTCAGCGCAAGCGCCCGTGGCGTTCTTATCGATATTTCTTCGCTAGAAATCGTGGACTCCTTCATCGGACGGATGCTTGCCAATATCGCTGCCATGTCGCGCGTGCTGGATGCGGCGACGGTGGTGGTTGGCATGAAGCCGGCGGTCGCGATCACCCTGGTAGAACTGGGGCTGTCACTACCCGGGGTACGCACGGCACTGAACGTGGAAAAGGGAATGGCGTTACTCAGTGCTTCGAGGAGGAGGGCCGGTGGTCCAGCCACGGACTGAGACTCTACCGATTCGGGTCTCCAGTGACATCGTGATCGTGCGCCAGGTGGTTCGCGCGCGCGCCGCGGAAATCGGCCTTAGCCTTGTAGACCAGACAAAGATTGTTACGGCAGCCAGCGAACTTGCACGCAATACGCTGGAGCATGGCAAGGGTGGGGAATGCCAGGTCGAGGTGCTGAACTCAACCGGGCGTGCTGGATTGCGGCTCAGTTTTTCGGACCAGGGGCCCGGGATACCCGATATCACCGTAGCCATGAGAGATGGATTCACAACCGGAAACGGTCTGGGGCTCGGGTTGAGCGGCAGTAAGCGGCTGGTCAATGATTTCGAAATCGCGACCAAAGTCGGGGAAGGTACTCGTGTGACTGTCACACGGTGGAAATAGGATGCACTATCAGGTTTTCGTACCCATCGAAGAAGCATCGCAAGTCGGAGAAGCAAGAAGGGCCGCGGTCCAGGTCGCGAATCTGGCTCATCTCGACGACACGGAACTCGGGAAATTGGCGATCGTGGTCACGGAACTCGCGAGCAATATCATCAAACACGCCAACCGTGGTGAAATCCTCATAGGTAACGTCCGTGGCGCCCAATCGGTAGATGTCATCGCTCTGGACTCGGGGCCCGGCATGGGCAATCTCGAACGCTCGATGGAAGACGGTTTTTCTTCGGCGGGGACGGCCGGACAAGGCCTGGGAGCAATTGCGCGCCAGAGTACTTCCTTGGAAATCTATACGCGCCCGGGCGCAGGGACCGCGATTATAGCGACCGTAGGCGCGCCGGCCTGGGAGACCTATCCCTTCGAGATTGGGATTGTGTGCCGGCCGGTCAAGGGCGAAATCGAGTGTGGAGATGGGTGGGCCTTGAGCCGGTTCCCGAATCGATCCACTTTTATGCTGGCCGACGGGCTTGGACACGGTACTCCGGCCTATGCGGCTGCATCTCAAGCGATGAAAGTGTTCGGCAAGGCTGCGGAAAATGGTCCTACCGAAGTGCTGGAAGTGGCGCATGCGGCGCTGCGGCCTACTCGCGGTGCGGCCGTCGCCGTGGCGGATGTGAACCTCGAAACCGGCGTCGTAAGGTATGCGGGTGTGGGCAATGTTGCGGGAGCAATTCTTACGAATGGCACCTCTCGGAGCCTGGTTTCGCACAACGGAATCGTAGGCGCAGAGATGCGCAAGGTGCAGGAATTTACCTATCCATGGAATCCAGAATCGATGCTGGTCATGAATTCGGACGGCATCGGAACGCAGTGGCATCTCGATAAGCATGCGGGGCTGATGAATAAGTCGGCGCAAATGATCGCCGCGGTGCTTTACCGCGATTTCCAGCGTACGCGTGACGACTCGACAGTGATGGTGGCACGTCAAACCAAAAAGGCGGCAGCGTGAAGCTTCCACTTCTCACTCTCGATTTGCGGTATGAGCAAGATGTGGTGAAGGCTCGTCAGCGAGCACGCGAACTTGCCGGCGCGTTGGGATTCGACCATCAAGATCAGATCCGAATCGCCACTGCCATATCCGAGATCGCGCGAAATGCCATTGAATACGCGGGAGCGGGGAGGGTGGAGTTTTCGCTGGATTCCGCCAAGAATGTCGATGAATTCATTATCGAGACCAGGGATTCAGGACCGGGAATTTCCGATGTCGACCGCATTCTGTCGGGCGCCTATACCTCGTCGACCGGCATGGGATTAGGCATCACGGGAGCGCGCCGGCTGATGGATGGCTTCAGTATCGAATCGGGTCCCGGAAAGGGCACTCGGGTCGTGCTGAGCAAGAGATTGGCTCCGCGTGTGGCTCCGCTGGACGCGAAGAAGATTGAAGCCGCGGTGAACAGCGTGATGAGCGGACGAACCAATGAGCCGCTCAGGGAATTGGAACAACAGAATCGCGAGTTGCTTTCGACTTTGGAGCAGCTCAACCTGAGGCAGTCGGAACTCGTACAGCTGAATAAGGAACTTGAGGAGACGAATCGCGGCGTTGTCGCTCTTTATGCAGAGATCAACGATAAGGCCGATTATCTGCAACGCGCCTCCGAGTTGAAGTCCAAGTTTCTTTCGAATATGAGCCACGAGTTTCGGACGCCGCTGAATTCGATTCTCGCGCTATCGAGAATCCTGCTTGATCGCCTGGACGGCGAACTGACGAGAGAGCAGGAAAAGCAGGTTCAATTCATTCGACGCTCTGCTGACAATCTTCTTGAACTGGTAAACGACCTTTTGGATCTTGCCAAGGTTGAGGCCGGCAAGATCACCGTCAGGCCAGTTCATTTCGACGTGGGAGTGTTATTCGGTTCACTGCGCAGTGTGTTGAAGCCTCTGCTGGTCAGCCAGCGAGTCGAGCTGGTGTTCGAAGATGCGGAAGGTATTCCTCCGCTCTATTCCGATGAAAGCAAAGTTGCCCAAATTCTTCGCAACTTTATCTCGAATGCGCTGAAGTTCACCGAACGCGGAGAAGTCCGGGTATGTGCACGAACAATCGAGAACGGGTTGGTGCGCTTCTCGGTGCAGGATACGGGAATAGGGATTGCTCCTCAGGATCTGGACCGCGTTTTCGAAGAGTTCTCTCAAGTAGAGAACCCGGTACAAAGGACAGCAAAGGGAACCGGTCTGGGGCTGCCGCTCTCGCGAAAATTGGCAACCATTCTGGGTGGCACGGCGACCGTGGAAAGCACCCCTGGCATCGGGTCGATCTTCCACTTGACCATTCCGATGAATTTCCAGGAGATCCGAGAAGAAGAGGGGGCGGCGCCTGATGGAGAACCGGCGGCACTGATCATCGACGATGACGAGGTGTCACGATACTTGTTGAAGGGGCTACTGCACTGGGCAAACCTCCGACTTGTGGAAGCATCGAATGGGGCTGAGGGGTTGAGGGCGGCGCACGCCGTCAGACCCACCGTTATCTTCCTGGATCTGAACATCCCTGATTTGAATGGCTTTGAGATACTCGACAGGCTGAAAAGCGATCAGAACACAGCGGATGTACCCGTCGTGATTTACACATCAAGGATCCTCGATGAGAAGGAAAGGGCTGCCTTGAGCAGAGCTGCAGGAATTCTCATGAAAGACGCCAATTCGCGCGAGGAACAATTAGAAGCGTTGGGAGCAGCTTTCGAACGCGCAGGATTGGACTTCGCGAATAGAAATGTCAAAGCCTAGCAGCTCGTACCGGATCCTCAATGTCGACGACAACGAGGCTAAGCGCTACGTTACATCGCGCACTCTGCGCAATGCTGGATATCAGGTGCTCGAGACCAGCTCTGGTGGCGAATGTCTCGACCTGGCGGCTGCCGAACCTCCTGACTTGGTCGTACTCGATGTAGGGTTGCCGGATCTGAATGGCTTTACCGTATGCGAACGGCTTAAGTCCGATCCGCGGACGAGTTCTATTCCCGTCCTTCACCTCTCGGCCAGCTACACCAGCCTGGACGATAAACTCGAAGGTCTAACGCATGGGGCCGACGCTTACATGACTCAGCCCATGCAGCCGCAGGAGTTCATTGCGACTGTCCGCTCACTGCTGAGAATGCATGAGGCGGAAGGAGAGCTGCGGATCCGGCGCGAGCAGCTCGATCTGGCCCAAAAGAAAGTACGCATGGGCACATGGGAGTGGGACCTTGAGACGTGGACGATTCATCTCTCCTCGAGCGTTCCTCCCTTGCATGGCCGCCCACCCGAGAAAGAAACGTTGAGTTTTGAAGAATGGCTGAGCTCGATTCACCCCGAAGATCAGCCGATGGTGCGCCGGCAACTGGAACTCGCAATCTTTGGCAAAGAGGACTACGACCTGGAGTATCGCTCGCTGTGGTCCGACGGAACGATACGCTGGATTGCAACGCGCGGAGCGATATTTCGCGATCCTGACGGCAAGCCAGTTCGGATGTTAGGGGTCAGCCTGGACATCAGCGATCGTAAGACTACGGAAGCGACGCTGCGCGAATCGGAGCGACTGCTGGCTGCCGGCAGGATGGCTGCTGCCGTAGCACACGAAATCAATAATCCACTCGCGGCCATCATGAACATCGTTTTTCTGCTCAAGAGCAATGAATCTCTCGATGAGAGCGGGCGTGAGCTCGTGGAGTGGGCAGACCGGGAACTTTCACGCGTGAGCTACATAGTCAGCCAGACGCTGGGCTTCTATAGGAGCAAGGATCGATCTTCGCCAGTGTCGGTTCGTGAAGCTACCAACGATGTTTTGGGACTGCTCAGCTCGAAGATCCGCGAAGCGGGATTACAAGCGTTGGTATCCTTCGAGTGTGCGGGCGTGGTAAACGGCCACTTTACGGAAGTGAGACAGATCGTTTCCAACCTCATCATCAATGCGATGGAGGCGTCTGAGTGCGGCGGCAAGATATTCGTCAAGGTAGCGCCTTCGAGAAATTGGCGCGATCTTTCCATGCGAGGAGTACGGATCTACGTTCACGACAGCGGCGCTGGAATTTCGCGTGCCACGATCGGGAAAATTTTTGAGCCCTTCTTCAGCACGAAAGAAAATAAAGGCACCGGCCTGGGCTTGTGGGTCATACGCAATTTGATCAGTAAATATCGCGGCAATATCACTGTCCATTCCACTTCCAGGCCGTCTCGTTGTACCTCCTTCTCCGTTTTCCTACCCACAGAGATTGGCTTAGAACGCGTACCGGCCGAATGGATTGAATTCGGCAACGAAACGCACTATCAGCTGGATATGGCGAAGTAGCCCGTAGACTTGGCACGCATCATTCGTTGAATTCCTATCTGGATGACAGGGCGGGATGCGTCCGCCCGAGGAAGTTAAACCACTATCGTGGATTACTTCCTCGGACGAAGCGTGATGCAGCTACTTCAAGTCGGTTTTCTGGGACAGCGGCAGGTTCTGCGAGGATCCCCCTACCATGAATGAGAAGGCGCCGGGAACGAGCTTCCAGGCATTCGCGGTTTCATCGAAAACCGATAGATACTTCGGATCGATGGTCAGCCGAATGTGCTTGCTCTCACCGGGATTCAGCTGAACCTTGCTCCATCCCACGAGGCGCTTGGGAGGCTCACCGGCGCTCGAGGGCAGCGCGGCATAGACTTCCGCGATCTCGGCGCCAGCGCGCGATCCAGTGTTCTTCACATCGAAGCTTACGGAGGCCCCATTTCCTGGTGTGACCTTCAGATCCGAATAGGCGTAGGTCGTATAAGACAGGCCGTAGCCGAAGGGGAAGAGGACGGGCTTATTTTCTGCGTCGTACCACTTGTATCCGACTTTCAGGCCTTCGTCATAGTTCACGCTGAAGGTGGCCTTTGCCTCTCCGGTACGCATTACTGCCTCGCGACCATGCGCTCCGGCCGGAGGGACTACCAGCTTTGGATGCGGCAGGTCTTCGACGCTGCGCGGGAAGGTCATGGGCAGTTTCGCCGTGGGGTTCACATCGCCAAAGAGAATATTGGCAACCGCGTCGGCACCTTTGCTGCCCGGATACCACGCTTCGAGAATGCCACTGACTTTGTCGACCCAAGGCATGGTTACGGCGGTGCCGGTCTCGAGCACTACAATGGTGTGCGGATTGGCTGCTGCAACTTGTTCGATCAGCGCGTCCTGATTGTCGGGGAGCGAGAGGTTAGGCAGATCCATGCCTTCGCTCTCCCACTGGTTTGCAAAGACGATTGCAACATCGGAATTCTTGGCCAAAGAGGCGGCCGACGCGGGATCAGCGCCGGAATCAAATTGCACTTTGGCTCCCGGCACCTTCGCTGCAACCGCCTTCAAGGGCGAAGTGGGGAACCAGACATGCTCCTGCCAATGGTGAGGCAGTCCGGGAGGATCGACCTGCGCAGAACCACCGCCGGAGATCATGCCCATGTCGGCGTGCGATCCGATGATGGCGATCGACTGAACCTTGGTACGATCCAGCGGCAGAATGCCGTTGCTGTTTTTCAGGAGCACGGTGCTCTGCTCTGCCAATCGGCGAGCGACATCGAACCCGCCTTCAACATCCACTACAGCCTTTCCATTCGGAGAATCCACGATTCCGCTGGCAAATTCAGACCGAAGCATGCGGCGCGCGTGATCATCGAGCTGCGCCATCGGTACTTGCCCCGACTGCACTGCCTGCTTCAGCTTGTCGCCATAAAATTCGTCGAGGGGTTCTTCATTGTCGAGGCCGGCGGCAGAAGCTTTTACCGTGCTGTGCGTGCCACCCCAATCGGAGAGGACGAAGCCCTTAAACTTCCACTCATCTTTCAGGACGTCTGTCAGCAGATACTTGTTCTCGCAAGCGAAGTTGCCGTTGAGGGAGTTGTAGGAACACATCACGCCGCCCGGATTGCCGATGGCAAGGCCGATCTCGAATGCCAGCAGGTCGGTCTCGCGCAGAGCGCGCTTGCCGATGATGGAATCCACTTCGCCGCGTCCACTTTCCTGATCATTGACGGCGTAATGCTTGATGTCGCCGATAACATGCTGCGCCTGTTCGCACTTGATGCGATTGCCGACGAGGGTTCCGGCGAGGATGGGATCTTCTCCCATGTATTCAAAGGTGCGGCCATTGCGTGGCTCTCGGGTGATATTCACGCCACCGCCGAGCGTCATGTTGTAGCCTTGCGCGCGGAGTTCGCGTCCGATCAGCGCACCGTACTCACAAGCGGCTTGCGGGTCCCAACTCGCCGCCGAGCCCAAATTGGAGGGCAGTGCGGTCGAATAGCGTCCATTCTCGGCGCTGCTGCGAACGCCATAGGCGGCATCGCTCATTTGAATCATGGGGATTCCGAGGCGCGGCACGCCGAGCACGAAACCCGCGCCGCCGTTCCCCAGATAAGCATTCGGTCGAGGCTTACCCCAGCCGGGCATACCGTTTCCATGAACGAGATCGATCTTCTCGTCGAGCGTGAGTTCTTTCAGAACAATGTCCGCGCGCTCGTCGGGAGAGAGGCTGGGGTTCATCCACGGATAGCTTTTGATCTTCTCTTCTTCGGCGTTGTGAAGGCGGTGTTGGGCGAATACGCAAGGGAGCGAAAACAGCATCAAGGCAATTGCCAGCAGTGTTGCCGGCAGACGGCTTGGTTTGTACATGTCTAGTTGGTTGTCCTTGGCAGTGTTGAAGTCGTGCTACATAATACCCGCTAAATCGGGCAATGGGCCGCCCTTAACATAACTTCAGATTCCGAGCTGTTGGCCGCCGCGAGGGGCTGATTACCAGGGTGTTCAGCCCGGAAATGATTTGTTTTCTGTAGAACAGGTCGAACTGTTAAGCTAATAAAAGGACCAGATGTTGACTGTGCTCTCAAACGCGCCCTGCTGTTGTTGTCCGTGCATCTGTACGTGTGACCGGACGTGGGTGGTTTGAGGAGCCCTGATTAGATTTTTACAAACGGAATTCCTCGGCGGCCTACGACTTAGAAATCGTGGGCCGTTCTGCTTTCCGGGATAAATCAAGCGCCTGTAGAAGGAGACGAGATGAAAGTTGCGAAGGATGTGACCGAGTTAATTGGGAACACTCCGCTGGTACAGCTGAATAAAGTGACCAAGGGCAGTAAGGCGACGGTGCTCGCCAAACTCGAGAGCTTCAATCCGCTGGCGAGCGTGAAAGATCGCATCGGCGTGAGCATGATTAGAGACGCAGAGGAAAGCGGCAAGATCCAACCCGGGAAAACAGTCCTGATTGAACCGACGAGCGGCAATACTGGAATCGCTCTTGCCTTCGTGGCGGCAGTAAAAGGATACAAGCTTGTTCTGACCATGCCGGAAACGATGAGCATGGAACGGCGAGTGCTGCTGAAGGCGTTTGGCGCGGAGATCGTTCTCACTCCGGGTCCGAAGGGCATGAAGGGCGCGATCGCGAAGGCGGAAGAGATCCTGGCGAATACACCGAATGGCTACATCCTCGGACAGTTCGACAATCCAGCGAACCCGAAGATTCACTTCGAGACTACCGGCCCCGAGATATGGAACGACACTGATGGCAAGGTCGACTTCCTGGTGTCTGGTGTTGGCACCGGCGGGACTTTGACCGGCGTTTCGCAGTACATCAAGCCGAAGAAGCCTTCATTCAAGGCGATCGCGGTGGAACCTACTGAGAGCGCGGTACTGTCGGGTGGTCAACCTTCCCCGCACAAGATTCAAGGCATCGGTGCCGGATTTATTCCCAAGATTCTGAGAACTGATTACATCGACGAAGTGATCCAAGTCTCCAGTCAGGAAGCAATTGATATGGCGCGACGACTGGCATTGGAAGAAGGACTGCTGATGGGAATTTCGTCGGGTGCGGCGGTGGTTGCGGCCCTGAAAGTTGCGAACCGGCCTGAGAACGCGGGCAAAATCATTGTGGTTGTGCTGCCATCGTTCGGCGAGCGCTACCTGAGCAGTGTGCTGTTCGAGAATTTGCGAAATGAGGCGCAGCAGCTTACCGCAGTTGCGGTGTGACCTATGGCAACAGCTCTAAAGTGGATACGAGAAGACATCCTGTCGGTAAAAGAGAACGACCCGGCTGCACGGTCGACGCTTGAGGTCGTGCTCTGCTACTCCGGGTTGCATGCGTTGTGGGCCTACCGACTGAATCACTGGCTCTGGAATCACGGCTTTCGATTTTTCGCGCGCTGGTTTTCGCAGATTGCCAGATTTTTCACAGGGATCGAGATTCATCCCGCGGCCCAGGTTGGGCGACGTTTGTTTATCGATCATGGCATGGGGGTAGTGGTCGGTGAGACGTCGACTATTGGGGATGATGTAACGCTCTATCAGGGAGTGACATTAGGCGGCACTGGGAAAGAGCACGGCAAGCGTCATCCCACGATCGGAAACGGCGTTGTGATCGGCGCAGGCGCCAAGGTACTCGGGAACATCATGGTCGGCGATAACTCACGCGTGGGCGCGGGTTCCGTCGTCCTGCGCAATGTTCCCGACAATTCCACGGTGGTGGGCGTTCCCGCGCACATTGTGTTCCGCGACGGCAAGCGGATCGTAATTACCGATCCCAAGCAGATTGCGGATCCGCTCTCGGAAGCGCTTGCAGTTGTTGCGACTCAGGTGAAGGAGTTAAAGGACAAGGTTAAGAAGATGGAAGGGAACGGCAACGTTGATCACGATGGGATTCACTCACTGCAAGCCGTGATCGAAATCGATTACCAGATTTAAGCTGGAGTTTCGCAGCGTTACGTCGAAAGATTTTTTACGAACTGGCGATATGATGGCGGCGCTGTGCTAATCTGTCGGCCAAATTAGCAAAGCGCTTTTTTCAGCATCGAACGTCACTTCAACAACTCTAAAGAAAACTAGCGTAAGGAAACTTGCTCACCTCCCGGGTTTGTTGTTTTCAGGCGCTATCTTGGGTTTTGGCATCCAGTTGGTGCACAGGGAACCGGATCCTGGCACGAAGTAGTGAAGTTTGAGGCATACAGTACTCCCCCAAGAATCAGGGCAAACACTGCAGCATAGAGCTTTCGCATTTGTGGAGGTCCTCCATGGGAATGTTTGAAGCTGGAATGATTTTTTATCAGATGGATCTCGTCTTGAACATATGGCTGCTGGCAGTACTTTGGAGGGGGGACAGGCGTCCATATTTCTTTGCCTATACGGCCTTTCGGCTCATAGTGACCCTTGTACGGTTTCCAACTTTGCTGGCTGGCGGGATGGACATGTACTCGCGAGTTTACTGGCTCACCAGCTGTATCCTGGTTTTTGCTTCCATCTGGGTGCTCTGCGATTTCTTCCCGAAGATGATGATTCCAATCAGCCTTGTGGCGGTCACGTTGTCCTTCCGGCAACTGCTCTATCCGACTTTGGCCCTTGAACGCAATGCGGAAATCGCCGTGTTTGTAGCCGCGTTCTACGTGCTGCTCCGCGACCGAAAAAACATGGTCGCAGCCGGTATGGTCATCGCAACGCTGTTGTCGGTAGTTGGCGAAAGGCAGAGTGTCGTGGATGGCGGGCGCCTGATGCGGTTTCTGCCGAGCATTGCCTATCTGATAGCCCAGCTGATATGGATCTTCGGAGTGCGTAAGCCGCGGGAGTCGAGGGTCTTATCCCACGGATATCTGCAACCACGCGTTCACTAGATCAACGACTGCTTCGACCGAAATCGTAATCCTGCGAACTGGTGTGCCTGGGCGATTGGTATCTCCTTTTCGCCGAACAGGAGCGGCTCTTCTTCTTCGTTGTCAACCCGGACTGTGCGCCTGCGCATCTCTGAACCCAACTCGCCTGCGTTGAAAAGGCGGATCTGCGCAGGAGTTTGGGGAGGGCTGATCTACGGATGGCGCCTGCAACCCTTTTCGAGAACGTGCGGGTACTCGACACAAGGCTCGGGAACTTGTCGAGTGCGAAGAATGTGCTGATCCGCGGTAATGAGATTGCCCAAATCTCAAGTGCGCCCATCAAGGTCGAATCAGAGATGGGAGTGATTGCCGGTGCAGGACGGACGCTCATGCCCGGACTGATCGATGCGCATGTCCACGTGATGTTCGCGAGCATTCCGCAACCCGTGATCCTCACTGCGGATATTGGCTACGTGGAACTGGTTGCGGGCAAGCAAGCCGAAGCCACGCTAATGCGAGGCTTCACGGCGGTTCGCGATGCAGGAGGGCCAGTCTTTGGTCTGAAGCGCGCGATCGACGAGGGCGTGATTGCGGGTCCGCGAATTTATCCGTCGGGGGCATTTATCTCGCAGACGTCGGGGCACGGTGACTTCCGCTTTATGTTCGAGATACCGCGAGATCCTTGCGCGTCGCTGAGTCACTCCGAACGGATGGGAGCCGCTGCCATTGCCGATGGTACGAGCCAGGTTTTGCTACGTACGCGCGAGCAACTGATGAAGGGAGCGAGCCAGATCAAGCTAATGGCAGGTGGTGGAGTTGCGTCCGATCACGATCCGCTCGACGTCACCCAGTACAGCGAGACCGAGTTGCAGGCAGCGGTTGGAGCCGCGGAGGACTGGGGAACGTACGTGATGGTGCACGCCTATACGCCGCGAGCCATCCAGCGGGCGATCACTGCCGGCGTAAAGTGCATTGAGCACGGCCAATTAGCGGACGAAGCGACCGCGAAGATCATGGCGGATCGTGGAATATGGTGGAGCTTGCAGCCTTTTCTGGACGACGAAGATTCGATTCCCATTGCCGGGAGGAAGAGAGCAAAGCAGTTAGAGATGACGGCGGGGACCGATACGGCTTACGAACTGGCAATCAAATGCGGAGTGAAGACCGCGTAGGGCACCGACACGCTGTTCGACTCCAATCTGGCGGGAAGACAAGGCAAGTTGCTGGCGAAGACGACCCGCTGGTATTCGGCGGCACAAGTACTCAAGATGGCGACAGTGGACAATGCCGAGTTGCTGGCGCTCTCCGGCCCACGCGACCCCTATCCCGGCAAACTAGGCGTGATCGAAGAAGGCTCGCTCGCCGACCTACTCTTGGTGGATGGCGATCCTATCGCAAACATCAGGCTAATCGAAAATCCCGAGAAGAACTTCTTGGTAATCATGAAGGACGGAAAGATCCATAAGAACCTGCTTTAAGGGAGACCGCATGTCGAGCAGGTGTTCGCGACCCTTACGACTGCCGATGGCGCGACGATTCCTCCTTTCCTAAGCGTTACTGAATAATTACTGTAAGAATTCACAGTATGAAAGTGCCGTGGCTTCAGACAATCTCTGCTCCGCGTTACTCGCGCATCCGTGTTTGACTATCGAGTTGAGGTGAGATTCGTAATCCAAACGGCCTAATCTTCCGCGTTTGTGCGCAGCAGTAGATAAGCCCGAGGATGACAGACGTAAGGTGTTACGGATAGTTGCTTAGCGTCGAAGGCTCCGGCTTCGATGCTCAAATAAAGATGAAAAGTCTCTGTGCTTGTCACCAAATGAGAGGTTTATCCGCAGTATCATCGCGTATCTGGTTTCGGGTTATGCCAGAAAAAGATAAAAGTCAAAGCGAGCAAATTGCCGGAACAAAACCGGTGTCCGCATTGGATGTAAATGCTGATTGGAATACCTCTTCGCGCAAAGTGGAGCGACCCTCGGCCGCACTGGAAGAACTGGTCAAGAGCAAAGAAAGATTTTCCCTCGTAGCGCAGGCTGCGGACTTGGGTACGTGGGACTGGGATCTGAGCTTGAATGAGCTGGCATGGTCCAAGCGCTGTTTGTCGTTGTTTGGTTTAGCCCCAGATGCAGCAGTGAATTATGAGATGTTTTTGCAATCACTGCATCCGGAAGATCGTAAACGCGTGGAAGAGGCTGTGAAAATGGCGATCGACTCTCACGCAGACTACGACATGGAGATGCGCACGCTGTGGCCGGACGGAAGCCTGCACTGGATCTCGGCACGCGGACGTGCCTATTACGACGACGCTGGGCGACCGACTCGAATGCTAGGGATCGCTTCGGACATCACCGATCGCAAGCGGGCAAATGAGGCTCTACGCGAGAGCGAGGAAAAATTTCGGTCGCTCTTCGATAGTTCGCCAGACGGAGTCTTTCTGACGATACCGGACGGCAAGATCACCGCGGCTAATCCGGCGGCACGCGCGATGTTTGGAATGACAGAAGAAGAACTCTGCCAAGCCGGGAGAGATGGGCTCATCGCTCTGGACGATGCGCGTTTGACGCCTGCACTGGAAATACGCACCCGCGAGGGAAGGTGCAGTACGGAACTGTCGTTTATTCGCAAGGACGGCACCAGGTTCGACGGCGAGGTCAGCTCTGTCATTGTCCCCGGGGTGCCAGCCAGGTCTTTCGTAGTCGTTCGCGACATCACCGAGCGGAAGCGAGCGGAAGAGGAACTTCGCCTTACTAACGATCGCTTCAAGGTATCGTTGCGGGGTTCGCCCGTCGTCGTCTTCAACCAGGATCTGAAGTTGCGCTATACATGGCTCTATTGTCCAGACCTGGGTCATTCCCCCGCCGAGATTATTGGAAAGCGTGATCGAGATATCTACCCGCGCGCGGAAGATGCAGAGCTCACAGAAGGAATTAAAGCGGAGGTAATACGCACTGGTTGCAGACGGCGCCAGGAAGTTGTGCTCGATTTTCGGGGTAAGGAACGACTCTACGATCTTCTGGTTGATCCTCTGCTGGATGCGGAAGGGAAAATTGCTGGAGTGACCTGCGCCGCCATCGACATTACCGAGCGCAAGCGAGCACAAGAAGCGCTGATCCGTAGCGAAAAGCTGGCCTCGCTGGGTCGCATGGCCGCGACCATCTCTCATGAGATCAACAATCCTCTCGAAGGCGTGATGAACCTGCTCTATCTCGCTAACACTTGTCCAGGTCTGCCGCCATTGGCGCGCCATTATCTGGAAACGGCGAGTGAGGAGTTGACGCGGATCGCGCATATAACCAGACAATCTCTAGGCTTCTACCGGGAATCTGGAAAACCCGCACCCACCTCGGTCAATGCCGCCCTGCAATCCGCTCTCGACCTGCTCAGAACGAAGATCCGGGAAAAGCGCGCGGTGATCCAGAAAGAGTGCGATGAGGACGTGCAGGTGATTGCCGTCGCGGGAGAACTGCGGCAGGTATTTGCGAATCTCCTGGTCAACAGCCTGGACGCGATTTCGGATAAAGGCACTATCGCATTGCGCATATCGAGGTCTTCCACGTTGAACGGCGGAGGACGATATGTGCGATTTACGATAGCCGACAACGGTGCCGGTATCAGTGAGAATGCAAAGCAGCAGGTTTTTGACGCGCTTTTCACCACGAAGGGTGCGATTGGAACCGGGCTCGGGCTGTGGGTGAGTAAGCAAATTATCGACAAGCACGGCGGTACCATCCGACTGCGTTCAAGCACAGAAAAATCTCGTCGGGGAACAGCTTTCTCAATTCTGCTGCCTGCCGAACCTCCGGCAGCTCTGCAGGGGCGCTCTGCGGTCGCATAAAGTAACTTGAATTCGCGGGCCGTCTATTTGCCGTAAACCTTCACATCGCCATCGACGGCGACGGCGATGTACTTGTTCGTGGCCACGTCACGAAATTGAACGACTTTGTGGCCTTTGCGGGCAAGTTGACCCCAGCGGCTCGGCTTTTCGCGGTTCTGCTCAATGGCGTCGTACTTACGCCCGTCAAGTTCAAATGAGACCATCCTCAGCCGATTGCTGCTGGTGCGCTTCACCTGGATCGACTGACCCTGCACGTCCACGGTCGGTTGCGACATCAGCTGTTCAGCAATCGACTTGAGTATTTCCAGGTTGGACATCGATCAACTCTTTAGCCGGTGGTGGAACGTGATTATACGGCGAGCTTTGGCTGAGCTTGAGCAACGCTCTCTTGCACCGAAGTCGCTCCACGATGATACCTTCCGCAAGATCGTGGTTCGACCGAAGCAGGCGGGCTTCACGGTGCGATGCAAGACAGGATATTTCTCGCGCGAGGTGGCGGCGCCTGCCGCCCAATAGTTCGGATGTCACATTTCTGGACAGAATCCGTCCAAAAAACTGGTACATGGCCGATTTTCTGGCCTGTAGGGTTATAAACCTAGACCGCTGACGAAAACACTGGTTTAAAATCATCCCACTCTGAAGGGCGAATCCAGGGAGCTCGATCGTCAACCTCCCATCCTTTCACCGGCTCGAAAAGAGTCGATTCCATGCGCCGCTGAAGTAGTGCAGTGAATTGAACGATACGGTTCCGCAACCACTTCTGGCCAAGGCGGGATATGACTGTCTATCAGATTATTCAGCAGAAGGAAGAACAAGTTGAGCGGCTGACGCGCGAGATCTCCGCGTTGAAGGCTGCTGCACGTATGTTGGAAGAAAGCCAGAACGTGGAGTTGGAATTGGTTACGGCGGGCGGTGAAGTAAGAGTTGGAGAAACAAAGAACGAACAGAAAACACTGAGGCGATTTCCATGATCTGCCGGAGATTGCCGAAGCCTTCCAGAGGCCGGTATGCCTGAAGTCCTGACTGATACAAATCAAGGGTCATCGATTTATCCCATCAAGCGAAGCGCGCAGCGCAAGGGAATGGGGAACATACGGCAGGTGAAGGCACGTCTTGGACCGGCCGGCGAAGCCGTGGTTGTGGATTTAAGTGAAAGCGGCGTCGGTTTGGAACTCGCGATGCCTCTACAGCCCGGGAGCACGCTGGCGGTGGATTTCGATCTGCCCGAGAGTGGTGGTCACGTGCGCGTGGATGGGCGCGTGGTATGGTTCGGCGCCGGCAAACGCGCAGGCATTCGTTTTGAGCGCGTGCCTGATCTGGCAAGCGAACGTCTGAAACGCTGGGTAAGCCTGGGACGGCAGCCGATTCGTCCGACTTCTGCGGAAAGCAGTCTTGCGGCGCCAGTTGCCGCTGCGGGCGAAAGCGCCCCTTTGGAAGCAGACGAATCGCTCACGTTAGATCGCGCAGTGGTGCAGGTGTTGGCGCGAGCTATGGCCATCACTAAAGCCAGCGGAGCGGCGATCGCGATTGGGCCTCCGGAAGCGATGGTCTGCCGGGCCAGCGCGGGTAATGCGCCTGATGTCGGAGTACCCATCAATCCCAGCTCAGGTCTCACCGGGTATTGCGTTCGAAGCCGCGCTACGGTGCGCTGCGATGATACTGAAACGGACGAGCGTGTGAACGCCGCGGCTTGCCGTGAAATGGAGCTGAGGTCGGCGCTGGTGATCCCCGTATTTTCCGGTAAAAACGCGGACGAACTCAGCGGGATTCTTGAAGTGTTTTCTTCACAGCCGCGGGCATTCTCTCCTGATCACATTGCGAAGCTGGAAAAACTAACGAGGATTCTCGGCATGGTTGCGGCAGATCTGGTTCCGAGTGCGGAGAAGAAGCCTCAGTCCTCGCCCGTGGTGCCCGTTGCGAACAGCGAGTCGATCGCGGCGGATAGCTCACCTGAGCTGAAGCCGGAACGTACTCACCTTCCGCGAAAAATTGGAGACCGGCCGTCTGGCGGTCCACAAGCGAATGTCTCTGCTCCTGCCCCCGCGAACGGAAGGGCGATCCGGTCTGAATCTGCGGGCACCGCGCAACGCAATGTTGAGCCACAAGTAGTAGGGCAGGTAAAGCCTGCGGCCCTGGCTGCGCCTGTGATTACATCGCAGATTGCAGCCAAAGAAACGGCGGTCAAACTGGCCGAACTGACGAAGCCGAACACCGCGACGTCGACCGCGGAAAACACGGCCGAGGAGATCACGGCGAGTCCGCATAGGTTTTCGGCGGTTGATCTCTCCAATGAAATCCCAATTCTGCCTGTACCTTCGTTCTCCGTCGAAAGCCCCTCGCTTGCGGAGCGGACCAGGGAATGGTTGATTGCGGGCAGAAACCAACGCACTGGCATTGGGAAAGCGCTGCGCGTCATTGGGGCAGTTGTGATTGCTCTGGAAATTGCGGCAGCGGTGTTTCTGTACACGCGCTGGGAGAAGAAGCGCGCAGCTTCGGTTCAGGCCTCGCGCCCGGTCGCAGCCGTAGCAACGACCGCGACACCAGCTGTAGTGCCGCCAGCCAACTGCGTTGCTGCCGGAAGTTACGGCGCCTGCACCTGTCGTCAAGCGCAAGAAACCAAGCCAGAAAGCGCTACTGCCCGAGGATGGCTCTGACGACGTGATCGTGGTAAACCGCAGCGGCGAAACGGGAACTCCGAATGCCGGGCTCTCGGGAACAGGTGCGCAGCCAGCGGCTCCGAAACCTACAGTTACAACGGAGAGCGAACCGGCAGCTCCTGCTCCGATTGCAGCGCAAGCTGATCTTGCTGCGATTCGCTTGCCCGATGATTCTGTCAGGCCGTCGCTTGCCGTTCGGATGTCGAGTGGAACCATTGGCGGCAAGCTGATCAAGAAAGTCGATCCGATCTATCCGGAAACGGCCAAGGCTCGCCGTATTCAAGGGCAAGTGTTCCTGAGCGCACACGTTGGACTCGACGGATCGGTGAAAGACATTCGTGTGTTGAAGGGAAATCCGTTCCTGGGGGCAGCCGCAAAGGATGCGGTGAAACATTGGCGCTACGAGCCGATGAAGCTGAATGGCACGCCCGTTGAGATGGATACCAGCGTGATGGTGGAATTCAAGCTGCCGAACTAGCTGACGGACACCGTCTTGCGACTGATCGCGGAGGCAACCAGCACGACCAGCAACACGAGATTGATCCAGGCGAACCAGTCGCCGAACCGCGAGTAGATGGTTGCCCAGCGATAGACGGGCACCACAACCACGAGCGAAGAAAATGGACTCGCATCGCTGCGCTTCTCGGCCAGGATGCGTCCGCGATTGTCGCTGATGGTCAGCAGTCCTTCCTTTGCCGAGCGGGCAATCGTGAATCCATCTTCCACACCGCGCATGACTGCCATACGACCGTGCAGCCAGCGGTCGGTATCAAAGTCCCATGCAGGTACCAACAGCAGAGCTACATCTGATCTGCCATAGTGACGGCTGAGGGGCGGGAAATCCATGTCTTTGCAGATCGCAAGCCCCTGCACGAATGGTCCCGTACTGAGCACGGAGAATTCGGATCCGGGACGATCGCGGCTCTCGAATCCCGGAACAAGATGGTGCTTGATGTAGACCGTCACAGGGGCGCCGTCGGCATGATAAAGGCGGGCTTCGTTCAATAGTCATTGGATTCACGGTGGTCGATGCCAACCAGAATGTCTACGTGATTGTTGGTCGCGACGGATTGGAAGAGCCGATCCATTTCCGGGAGATCAGTATCGGCGACGGTGGCAATCTTCTCCGGAATAACGATGGTCTGCGCGCCCTGCGCTGCAAGCGTGGCGATCTGATCGGCGTAGTTGTGCAGAACGCGCATGCCTTTTTCGCCTGACGGCTCGCCGCGGTTTTCGCGCGCGTCCGAAGCGAGCAGCCCAACCGTCACTTTTTGTGTTCTGGAAGGTGTGGAGAACAGACGGTATGAAGCGAGACCAATCACCGCTACAAAAATCAGGGTAATCGCGGCAGTAAATGAGTTCCACTTCTTATCCCGTGGCGAGTAGGTCAGCAGGGCGGCGACGCTCGAGGGAAACAGAAAAAGCAAAAAGACAATTCCCCATACCCCGGCAATCGAAGCGACCTGGATGATGGGCAGAAAGTTAATCTGCGTATAGGCGAGACTTCCGAATGTGCTGTGCGGCGAAGCGAGCGTATTCAGATACTCGTAGGTGGTCCACACGGCCGGAAATGCAAAGGCGGCACGCCACAGCGAGCCACGGAGCAGGAACGTCCGTGTAAGCAGCACACCAAGTCCGAAGAAAATTGACGGAGTCACCGTGGCAAGGATGAAGACCAACAAAGGGAGCTCAAGCACGCGGTGGAGATAGGTCCACCAGGTGAATGCTCCCAGGCTGAAGCCAGCGAAAGCAACCGCGAAGGCCGCGAGTTTGCTGACACGAGGCGCGAGCACAAGCGCTGGAATCGGCGCCAGCCACGTCAGCCACCAGACGGGCGCCAGTCCATTACCGAAGAAAAAAAGCGCGGCGGTTACGCATATAGTGGCCAAGCCGAATTGCCATACTGATCGCGAGTCGAGAGGTTTGTTTATCATCATCCTGAATCCCAGTACGTTCATCCGGGCTGGATTGTTTCACAAAAGCATTCACTTACTTCATGATGCTCGCGCGTGCTGATTTGGATTTGGGGAACTTCGATTTCAGCGTACTATGTTCCGCCGGTAATGAGAGCGATGAGACGACTACTCTGGATATGCGCGACGCTGCTTCTTGAAACAACACTCTTCGGCCAAATCCCGCACCCGGAGCAACAACAGAAGCAGAGTTCTCCGCAGCAGATAATTGACCTGCAACAGCTGCTGCAAAACCTGGCCGCACCGGCTAAAGGTAAGGTTGGTGCAGCAGCTCTGCTGCTGGAAACTGGCGATACCTTCGAAATTCGCGGGTCCAAACATTTTCCAATGCAGAGCGTCTACAAGCTGCCCATCGTAATGGCGGTCCTGGCGCATACAGATTCCGGACAGCTGAAACTGGATCAGAAGGTACATATTTCGTCCGCGGACCTTGTTCCGCCCAACATCCACAGCCCGATTCGTGACCGGAATCCGAGCGGAAACTTCGATATGACGGTTCGCGAATTGGCACGCGCGGCTATCGTCGAGAGCGATGGATCGGCAAGCGACGTTCTCTTACGCCTGGTAAAACCGCGTCACGTACGGAAATACCTTCACAAGCTTGGCGTGAAAGGCATCAAAATCGAGAACACCGAGAAGGAAATGGCGCTCGACGATAAGGTTCAGTACGACAACTGGGCCACTCCTCGCGGAGCCGTCACTCTCTTGCAAAAGCTGCAGGCGGGCGAAGGACTTTCCTCCAGCAGTCGCGATCTGCTTCTTAGCTGGATGATCGAGGCGCGAAGCGGCTCGCAGCGGATCAGGGCGCTACTTCCGCGCGAGGTTCAGGTCGCTGACAAGACTGGAAGCTCGGGCACCGAACGGGGACTCGCGGCGGCTACCAACGACATCGGCCTGATACAACTGCCCAACGGAAACCACCTCGCCGTTGCGGTATTCGTTTCCGACTCGCCCGCCGACGCAGATATTCGCGAGGCAGTGATTGCGCAGATTGCGCGCGCCGCCTGGGATTGGGCAACGCGCACAACCTCAGCTTCCGTTCACTGAGCTCACAGGCGGCTCAGACTAATCGTGCCATCTCCCGACCTGAGTTCGAGCGTGTTTCCGCCGCTGTTCAGCTTGCCTCTCAACTCGTTTTCGCGAAGCTGGCCGGAAGTCGAGATCGGCAGGTCGGACGTGATTCGGCCGTCCCCGGTATGCGCATCGACGTCTGCCGAGAATCCGTCGGGAAGATGAAGATCAAGATTACCATCGCCGGTCCGCAGTATCCACGAACCTGCGGCCTTCGAACCCTGTTCAACATAAACGGCCATATTGCCGTCGCCCGTATGCAGAGTAAGCTCGTCAAAACGCCCGCGAACTTTGAGATTGCCATCGCCAGTACTGGCATTCAGGCTGCCATCCAGTGTCTTCAGGTCTACGTTGCCGTCGCCCGTCTGGATGTGTGCTGCGCCTTTCACGGCGTCGACGACCACATTGCCATCGCCAGTTCGAAGATCGAGATTGGTTTCACGCGGAACCGAGACGTCGACGCGAATGGAACGGTTCATGCCCCATGAAATGTGATCTTTGTGAACCATCCGGACTTCCACATTGACCTGATTACCTTCCTGGCGCGCGACGACCTTCACGTCATCGGGGATCTTCCAGCCTCGGGTGGTTACGTTGACGCGAATTTCCTTCGCGTCCGAGCTGACGACGTTGAGGTTGGCATCATCGGTTACCAGGCGGAAGTCGGGTTTCGCGGTAACCGGGAAGTTCTTGTTCCACTCGTCTGCGAAGGCGAGTGCGGTAACGGTGAGAAAAAGCAGGGAAACGATGAGGAATTTGCGCATAGTAATGCCCCTACTCCGGAGTCAAGGATAGGTACGAAATAGTTCGGACGTAAGTTCCGCGCCCGCTCCTTAGACGAAAGGGTGCTCAAGATGTTAGCGGCAGCTCGCGCAAGCTGGCCTATTGCTGTCCCGGTTGCGCTCGCATTTCCGAGGGCTGTCCTCCCGGCGGTGGCGGAATCGTGATGTCCAGCGTCTTCACCGGCCCGAGCGAGGTCAGTTGGTTTCCCAGTTCTCCGGGATTGCCAAGCACCAGCGTCGCGAGTTGATCCGGGTGAATGTATTTGTGCGCTACTCGGTTCACATCTTCGACGGTCACCTTTTCAATGCCGGAGCGGTAGCGCTCGAGGAAGTCGGCGGGATAGCCGTAAAATTCATAGCGCATGCGTTCCGCCAGTACTTTCTCTTTATCGTCGAAGTTAAAGATGAAGGAGTTGAGGATGGAGTCTTTTGAGCGCCGCATTTCTTCAGGCGTGGGCGGATCGGTCAATAGTCTGCTGAGCTCCGCCTTCATCGCTTTCACCGATTCCGCCGTGGTCGCGCTCTTGGTCGCGATCTCGAATCGTGAGATGCCGGGGTGGTCCCATGAAGTTCCCACACCACCGCCGACCGAATACGCCAGCCCCAGCTTGGAGCGAAGTGTCTCAAAAAGGCGCGAGGCAAAGCCGCCACCCAGAACCTCATTCATGACTTCGACAGCATAGTAGTCGGGACTGTCGCGCCGGGTTCCGAGCGAAACCATCTGGATCGAGCTCTGATTTACATCGTCCTTCGATACAAAATAAATGCCGGCAGGGGCAGGGTTGAAGGTCAACTTAGCCTCGGTGAACGGCTTGCCCTTCTGCCAGGAGTCAAAGGCCTGGTGCAGGCGTGTTTCCATCACCTTAGGATCGAAGTCTCCGTAGATTCCAAAGATAAGGTTTTGCGGCTGCACGGTCTGGGTATGCCACTGCACCATGTCTTCTCGCGTTACTTTGGCAACTGTGGCAAATTCTGGCACGCGGCTCAACGGGTTGTCGGGCCCATAGGCAAGGCGCACGGCTTCGCGGCTCACGATGGAATCCACATCATCGTTCCGGCGGGCAATGACGGTTTCCATCTGCCGTTTTGCGAGGGTGATTTTGTCTTCACGGAATGCAGGGTCGTGCAACACATCGAGGAAGATCTTGAATACGTCTTCGAAGTCGCCCTTCAAGCAGTCGAAGGAGAGGGAAGTTGAGTCGGCGCCGTCATTGCTTTCGATCTTGGCGGCACGCGCTTCTAAAAAGTCGTCCAGTTGATCGCCGGTCTTACTCTTGGTGCCGCCCGTGCGCCAGACATCGCCATACATCGAGATCATGCCAGTTTTGTCGGCAGGCTCATCGCGCGATCCGCCGCGCACACGAATCGTTCCGCCGATCAAAGGCAACTCATGGTCCACCTGCAGAAAAATCACCATGCCGTTCGGCAACTGAATGCGTTCCGGTTGCTGAGGTTTGAAGGGCGGCAGCGGCGGGACCTTGATCTGGCTGAGCGCCGCGCTTTGCTCCGCTTGCTGTTGCGGAGCTTCTTTACCAGCTTGTGGAACCGAGGTCGGCGCGGGCGCCTGGCTGGCCGGAGCAGTTTGCGCCGAGGCGGCGGCGATCAAAACCGACGCAATGAACGCGATTGCAACTTTCTTTATCATTTCAGTCATCGTCCTCTAAGCGGCAAAGCTACTGCGTCTGGGTCATTGCTGCGTTGTTGGCTGTTGCGAGGGAGGGGCTCCGGGCCCATGCGGCACATGGGCGGTTTCGATGACGCCCACAGTACGGTTCGTTTCCACGAAAGTCTGATTCGCTACGCGCCGGATGTCTGCCTTAGTTACCTTGTCGATGCGATCCAACTGCTGGAACAACTCGCGCCAATCGCCGTAGCGAGTCTGCATGGTCGCCAACGAGGTTGCGAGTCCTTCGTTGTTTCCCAAACTGCGAATGATGGAGGCGCGCGTGCGTGTCTTGAACATTTGCAATTCTTCGTCGGTCACGTCTTCTTTCTTCAAACGATCGATCTCAACATGAATCGCATTCCGCATTTCAGTGTTCGTGTGCCCCGGTAGCGGAACAGCATAGAACGCAAAAAGGTGCGGATATTTTTGCCCCGGCAGTCCACTGAAACCAGCGGCAACTGCGGCAATCCGCTTGTCGCGGACCAGTGAGCGGTACAGGCGTGAGGTGCGTCCGTTCGACATCAGGTCAGTAATGGCGTCGTAGACGGCATCATCTTTATCCAGATAATCGGGACGGTGATAACCCTCAACGTACAACGGCTGGGCGGTCTCTTCGAGTGCGACGCGACGCTCAGAATTCTGGGGCGGCTCGGTGGTGGTGGTTTCATCCGGCTTGGGGTGACTGGGAATCTGGCCGAAGTACTTTTCCGCTATTGGCCAGAATTGCTCCGGGGTGAGATCGCCCACTACGGCAATCGTCATATTCGAAGGAGCATAGTAGGTGTGAAAGAAGTTGATGGCATCGGTCGCAGAAAATGTCTTCAGATCGGATGGCCAGCCAATTCCCGGATTGCGGTAGGGATGGGCCTGGAAAGCGCTAGACACGAACTGTTCGACCAATCGGCCTGTAGGGTCGCTGTCCACGCGCATGCGCCGTTCTTCGTAGACGACGTCACGTTCTTTGTAGAACTCGCGCATCACCGGTTCCGCGAATCGGGACGACTCCAGGTACGCCCAAAGTTCCAGGCGGTTCACCGGCATCGAATAGAAGTAGACGGTCTGATCTTCTTCAGTTCCGGCATTCATTCCAACGCCGCCGTTCTCTTCCACGATTTCGCCAAACTGGTTTCGAACCACATACTGCTCGGCCTGGTCGACCAAATCTTTCCACTGCTTCTCGAGGTCGGCGAGCTTCTTGGGATCGCGTCCCACAATCTTGTCGCGTTCAGTGATGTAGGCCTGATATGCCACTTCGATTTTGTCGAGCACTACTCTTTCGGCTGCGTAGTTCTTCGTGCCGATGGTGGGCGTTCCCTTGAACGCCATGTGCTCGAACATATGCGCCAGGCCGGTCCTGCCCTTTCGGATCCTGAACCGATCCAGCATCGACGAGCGTATAGAAGGAGAACACCGGGGCCTCGTGACGTTGACAAAAAACAATCGTCAACCCGTTCGGCAGAGTTCGTACTTCGGTTCGCTTTTCAAAGGAGGCAAGATCCTGCGCGAGGAGAGGCAGAGCGAGGAGCAGGAACAGCAGCGGAACGGCTCTCAAGAACTTCATGCGACCTCCGTGCGTGGAAGCACAGGAGACGAAAGTACGGCCCGCGCCGGAAGTTTGTCAAACGGAAGGAGATTTACCCGGGATTACCAGAGCTTTGCTCGGGATCGCCGGCTTTGTCGGATTCGCGCTGCAGCAACTCGCGGATTTCGCTGACGAGCTTCGCAGGCCCTTCATTCTTGGCGATCACCTCGTCTGGGCATTCAGATCCAACATACGCATAAGCAGGCGCGAGCAGAGCCACCGTTTGCTGCGGATGCTTGTCCTTAATTGCATCGCAGAGGTCTGTGCTGGCTTCGATCCCGGTGCTGAGGTCGATCAGTACGAGGTCGAAAATCTCGCGCTCACAGCACTCGAAGGCCTCTTCCGACGAAGAGGCGCCACTCACTTTGAAGCCGTGCATTTGCAGAATCATGGAACGGAGGCGTAGTAGGACGCTATCGTCAACCACAACGAGAATGGTCTTTGCCTGTTGATTCAAGGAATAGTCCTGGTCCAAGGTGTTAACTACATTATAAACCAGAACTCTGACTCGTCAGATGTCGAAGACCCGGTACGCTCGCGGCGGGTCTTCCACCTGTAGGAGGTGTAGCGCAACGTTGTAGACGGGAATACCGCTCACCGTCTTCCCCTCTCGCACGCCGTGGTGAGCGTGACCGTGAACAATGAAATTTGCGCCATTTCGGTCGACTACTTCGGATAGCCGCGAGGTGCCAAGGTAGGGATAGATCTCTGGGGCTTCGCCGACCACGGTACTCAGGACGGGAGCGTAGTGCAGCACGACTACGCGTTTCTCTGTCCGGATTTGCGCCAATGCGCGCTCCAGCTTCAAGGCCTCATCAACAGCGGCCTGCACGATGAATTTGATTTGTGGCTCTCCGAAGGCGGTCAGGGCGCCGCGTCCGAATCCGCCGATGAAGCCCTTGGTTCCAGCAAATCCTACTCCGTCGCGTTCGTAGGCGGTACCATCCAGCACCTTGATCCCTTCGGCAGTCATCATGCGCATCAGTTCAGCTTCCTGGCCGCTCTCGTAATCGTGATTACCGAGCACGGCGACAATCGGGATGCGTAGCCGAACCAGCGCATTCAGCAGCGACTCCATTTCCTGAACTCTGCCGTAGTTCGTCAAATCGCCGGCAACGATCAACAGATCGGCCTCGTCACGAACCCGTTCCATGCTCGCGCGAATGCGGTCGTAAGCCGGAGGAGAGAAGTGGAGGTCGGCAACGGCGGCAATCCTCATGCGGCGGGTTCCTCGCACGAAGAGTGCAATTTCGGTTGGCGGCGTTCCCGGTATTCCTGATTCATATCCGGCATTCCCCATTCATCGACATCGATTGCGAACATCAACGGATCGATCAGGCTTCCCCGGAACGGTGCATTTCGATCAGGATTCCGAATCGCTGTCTGGAAGCGGTTCATCAGGTCGTCCCAGATGCGGCTGGGCACATAGTCGACCTTCGCGGGATAGGCGTAATGGAACAGCACCAGCATCCAGTACAGCACCTCCCAGTGCTCTCCCACCGATTGCAACAGCCAATCCCAGTCGAGTTGGCCATGAGTGCCGTAGATCACGTGAACGATATCGGCGCCGTCAAAGCGTTCACGGCGCGTGACAAACAGCTTGGAGAGGATCAACTCTTCCGGGCCCAGGACGCGCACCGGAACGCCGAAAAGCTCGGAAGGGGTTGCGCGGTCGATCCAGGATCGATCTACGTTGACGACCCCATTGCTCATCCCGGTAATGAGATCGACAAAGAATTCCCCTCGGTGGGCTTTGGCAAGCCATACCGGATCACTGACTTCGCACTGGAATCCATCATCTTGAAGAACCTGGATCGCCCGCTGGGCATCCTCGGTGGAGAGGAAAAGATCCAGATCTTTGGTGTCACGATAGATGCCGGTATGCGTCTGCAGGGCGAAGGCGCCGGACACAACGAAGGGAACCCCTTGTTCCGAGAGCAGTTGCAGCACTTCCCGGAACAGGTTCTCCTGGTCTGGCGGAAATTGCGGCGGACTCGACGAGCTGATGGGCAGCAGTTTCTGCTCTTGGCTTGACTTCTCGTTATTTTCCGCGTTCTGCACTCAGGCTTTGATGGCAAGTTGTTGATGACGGTTGTTGCACGGTTCTTCGGCAAGTAAACTGTCGCGACAGCGGAGAGTTAGCGTGCGAGCCCTGCGGCACAGTCCATGATGTGGGGCAGGCAAGACTTAACCAGCTGGATTTCGTTTCAGCACTCGGCATCCAACGAAGCAGGAGGCAGGTTCCGGACGTGGCCAAACAGACGACCATCATTGAGGTGGAAGGCCGGGAGTTGAAGCTCTCCAACCTGGACAAGGTGCTGTATCCGGCCGTGGGCTTCACCAAGGCGCAGCTGATTGACTATTACGTCCGCATTGCTCCTGTTTTGTTGCCACATTTGAAGGGGCGTCCGCTGACTATGAAGCGCTATCCGGAGGGGGTTGGAGGCCAATTCTTCTATGAGAAGAACTGTCCGACGCACCGGCCGGATTGGGTGAAGACCATCCCCGTGTGGAGCGACGGCAACAATCGCTGGATGCAGTACTGCATGGTGGGCGATCTGGCTACGCTGGTGTGGGCTGCGAATCTGGCCGATATCGAGTTGCACACTTCGCTTTCCTTGGGGACGAAGATTGAGCAGCCGACCTTCCTTGTATTCGATCTTGACCCGGGACCGCCTGCCAACATCGTTCAATGCTGCCAGGTCGGACTCTGGGTCCGGACCTTGTTCGAGGCGATGGGGCTCCAGGCGTATCCGAAGACGTCGGGGTCGAAGGGGCTACAGGTTTACGTGCCGCTGCATACGCCCGTCACTTATGACGAGACCAAACCGTTTGCAAAAGAGATTGCTCGTTTGCTGGAGAGGCGCTATCCGGATCGGGTGGTGTCGGATATGAAGAAGGCGCTGCGCACCAATAAAGTGTTCGTCGACTGGAGCCAGAACGATCAGTACAAGACGACGATTTGCGTGTACTCGCTGCGAGCGAAGGATCGACCAACCGCGTCTACGCCGGTAAGTTGGGAAGAAGTGGAACGGTGCCTGAAGAAGGAAGACGCCGACCTGCTCGTCTTCGATTCCGCAGCCGTGCTGGAGAGATCCGACAAGCACGGCGACTTGTATGAGCCGGTACTCAAGCAGAAACAAAAGCTTCCTGACATATCGGCTTTAGAAAAAGCGGCGGAAGCGTTGGACGGAGTCAAGGTGTCGGTTTCAACTACCGTCAAAGCACCAACTCGTAAGAAGGCAACCGCCAGGAAGAGGAAGACGGCATAGCTGATGGCACAGGAAGCAAGTTCGAAGGCGATCTCTTCACCGCGGATTCACTTGGGGACTTCCGGTTGGGGATATCCAAGCTGGAAGCCGGAGTTCTATCCCAAGGACGTGCCACAGAAGAAGTTTCTCCCTTACTACGCGAGCGTCTTCAATGCCGTAGAAGTGAACTATTCGTTTCGCCAGATGTTGAAGGCGAAAACGATTGGCGATTGGCTGCAACAGACGCCTGAGCACTTCATGTTCGCCGTGAAAGCGCATCAGCAGATTACGCATATCAAACGGCTGCGCAATGCCGAAGATTCCGTGAAATTCTTTACTTCGTCTATCGAGCCGCTGTTTACCGCGAAGCGGCTTGGACCGATCCTGATACAGCTCCCTCCGAATCTGAAGGGCGATGTTGGTCTGCTGCGTGAATTCCTCGCGATCTGGCCGCGAGCGGTGCGCTGCACGTTCGAGTTTCGCCACGCAACGTGGTTTAACGACGAGATCTATGCGACGTTGCGCGAGCGCAACTGTGCGCTCTGTATCGCGGAAAATGAAGAGCTGAAAACTCCAGAAGTGATGACCGCCGATTTCGCCTATTTCCGACTTCGCCGTCCTGACTATTCATCCGAGGAGCGCCAGCAGATTGCGGCGCATCTCCGCGAACTTGCTGCCGAACGCGAAGTATTCGCGTTCTTCAAGCACGAAGAAAACCCACAGAGTGCCGTCTGGGCGAAAGAAGTCCTCGACGCGACAATCGTCCGCTGATCAGCCCGCTTGCTGAATGTAGGCACGCATCATGCGTACCTCTACATCTTTCTCTTCGACGTCGTGCAGAAGCAGGTCGCGCAGCGATATCACGCCAATGAGTTTGCGGTTTTCGCAAATCGGCAGATGACGAAAGCCGTGCGCCTTCATCAGTATCATGCACTCTTCGAAGCCAGTATCGGGTGAGACGGCAAGCGGATCGGATGTCATGACTGCGTCTACCAACGTGGTTGTGGCGTCGCGTCCTTCAGCGACCATGCGCACCATGAGATCGCGTTCGGAGAAGATTCCCACCAGTTCACCATGACGCAGTACAGGCACGGCTCCGATATGGTGTTTCACCATGTATTGCACCGCTTCCATTACCACTTGTCCCGAAGTCACTGCGTGAAGTTCGCGGCCCTTAATCAAATTGCAAATCGCATTCATAGTGTCTTCTCCGAAGGTGGTGTGAGAAGTGGCCGAAGCGGACTCTGCCCCACAAAGTCCGGCGCGGCGAGAGTATATGCCTACTTGAGAACGTTAGGGAAGCCTTATTGGTGGCCTTGTCCCGTCAGTCCAGAAAAACAATGTAGGAACACGACCAGAGCGCGGTCGGAATCGTGCCACGCTGGCGCGCTGTGAACACCAGGTTGTAGTCGTCGGTGAGCTGAATCTCATCCAGAACGGACGGCGCGCTGCGGCTCTGAACGAGAGCGAGATATCTGAGGAATCCGTCGAGATTCCAATTCGCAGGCAAACCCGGTGCCACGAACGAAAGCTGCGCTCCCTCGCGCGAGAAATGCCAGGCGAGAGAAGCCGCCAGACTTATGGCGCGCTCGTAGGCCGGTTCAGTTACTAATCCGGGCTCCGGATTATCGAAGACAAAGCGGAGCTTGCGTTCATCTTCACGGGTGAATTCGCGAATCTTCAACGATCCGGTTTTTGCGGTGGCTTTCCAGTCCAGGTGGCGCGCCGGATCTTCGGATGTGTATTCCCGGATGCGGTAGAGATCGTATCCGCGTCCCGCGACATAGCTTTCGTATTCACCGGTGATGATCGGCAGGATCTCGTAAAACTCGTCCATCGGTTCGATGGAGGGATAGACGATCAGTTCCTTCTCGAGGCGAACGCGGCGGGTTTTCGCGAGAAAGGAAAAGGGAAAGCGGGTCGTCAGACCGAAAGTGTTCTGCGTGAAGCGGCCACGCTTGGGAAAACTCAGCTTCACGTCAGCCGTCATTTTTTGACCGGGGGGCAGGAAAGGGAAGTACACAGGATCGCGCAGAATCCGCGTCGATTCCTGTTCGACCTGGATCCGTCGCATGGAGATGTCGGGAAGCTCAACCCACTCTTTACCTGGAGGCGCTTTCGGAGGAAAGCGGAAGGTGACGTGCTGCCAATTCCACTCGCGCCGGCGCCGTTTGTCCTTTACTGGCGTAACCGAGACGGAGAATACCGGAAGGATGCGGCGCGTGTTCTTGAGAATGAGGCGGGCGAACGCTTCGGTATTGGCGAACACGTACTCCGGGAGCGCGATGTCTAACTGCACGGAACGTAGCAGCGCTGTCGAGGTGATCCCGGAGACGAAGATGGCCGCCAGCATGGCCGAGAGCACAATGAATAGAAGATTGTTGCCAGTATTCAGTGCGGCAACGCCGATCACAATTACCATTCCGACATAAAGCAGACCTTCGCGCGTTACGTCGAAATCGAGGGCGTCGCGAACGTGCAGCACCGATACCCGACGCGCGAGGTAGGGTACGGTGGTTGCGCCAACCCAAGCCGCAAGCAGAAGTGCCGCAGAAGCGAGAATCGCTGTTGCCCAGAGATTGCCTTGCTGCCGCGTTACGGTCGAGAGCAGCGCAGCGCCGAAGGCCATCGCCAGCCCAATCAGGGCGAGAAAGAAGCGCACCCAAGCTTCTTTGTCGATACCTGCGATGGCGGACTTGAAGAGTCTCTTCATGCTGAGGGCGACACCCAGCGCTCGGCTCTTGCCTTGGCCTTATCAAATTGTTCGGCGATTTTTGGAAAACGATCGCGCAGTCGGTGGAGAAGCCGATGCGCCCATGCATATTGCGTGGAGAGGATGAATAATCCGATCAGCAGAAAAAAAATGCCTTGCAGAATGGGAAGAAACAGACCGGCGATGCCGAGGACAATAAAGGTCCAGCCGGCAACTTCAATGGCGATCCGCTTCAGTTTCATCCGGGCGGCCATGCTGTAAACATGGTAATCGACTCCGAGGGATCGGGCGATTACCGTTGGCCGCTGGCCGAGATGCGCTTCTTTCTCCGCCAGAGATAGACCGCAAGTCCGATCAGCAGCAGGATCAGCAACGCGAGTTCGACATGCTTCACAGTTGCGAGAAGGCGATCGAGTTGGCTTCCGAAAATGTATCCCAGGCTGGCGATGACGGTGACCCAGGTCAGCGCTCCCAGGAAGTTGAAAAGCGCGAAGGTCTTCCAGTGCATCCGCAGGACGCCCGCCAATGGACCCGCGACGATGCGGGCTCCGGCGATAAAGCGAGCGAAGAAGATGGCTACCGGGCCGTAACGGTGCAGGAGCTCTTCGGCACTGTGGATGTGTTCGTCCTTGACGCGGAAGAAGTTCTTCCAGCGCTGGAGCAGCGGGCGTCCACCCGCGCTTCCAATCAGATATCCGATATTGTCTCCGGCAGTGCAGGCGATGGTTCCGACGACGATGATCCACGGGAGGCGCAATTCGTGACTCTTGAACGCGAGCACGCTGGCCAGCAGCAAGACGGTTTCTCCGGGCAGCGGAACTCCAGCGTTTTCCAGGAGAAGGAACGCCGCGACTCCCCAGTAACCCCAGTGAATCAAAAACTGCCGAATGTGTTCGAACACAGGGCGAATCCGATCGTGTTGAGAGTACCAGACAAGAGTTTGACGTCACGGAAGGGCCGCTTATTACGAAGTCAGAAAACGTCTGACGGTTTCATTGAATTCGTCGGGCGCCTCTTCATAAGGGAGGTGACCGACGCCTTTGAGCATAACCAACTCCGAGTTGGGCAGGCGCTTCTTGAGTTCGTAAGCGGACTTTGCAATCACAGCGCGGTCGCGGTCTCCCCAAATCAGCAGGGTTCGCATTTTGCCAAGTTCCTCGTAGGCCGTGTTTAACTTTCGCAAATTGGCGTGCCAGCTGCGAACCACGCTGATCGCATAATCGATCGTCTGGGGATGGTCGAGCGGAGCGGTGTAGCCTTCCATCGTTCCCGGCGAAATTCGTTTGGGATCGCCATACATGCGTGCGAGAAAGATGCGCTGCATCCTTTTCATGGCAGGGAAGGAGTAGCGGAGAGCGAGAGAGCCACCAGCGGTGGCTGCGACGCGAGTGAATTGCGCGCCGTGACGCGACCAAGGATTCACGGGGTCGACGAGGATCAGATTGCGGACACGCCCCGGGTACTTCTTCTCGCACAAGACGGTCAGCATGACTGCCAAGGCGCCGCCGAGAGATGTGCCGAGGATATCGGCGTGCTCCATGTGCATGGCGTCCATGAAGCGGAGCATGTGTTCGGCGCGGACGGTCAGGTCGGTGTCGAGGTTGAGGACGCGCTCGGAATATCCGGTGCCGGGAAGATCGGGCGCATATACGGTGGCGAACTCTGAGAACGGTAACAAGTTGTAACGCCATGAGAATGAATAACCGAGGAGCCCATGGAGAAGCAGCAAGGGCGGTCCGGAGCCTGCCTGTAAGTAGCGCATGCGGACTTCGGAGTTCCAGTCGAGGGCGGACACTCCTGGCAGGCGTCGCATCCAAGATTCATCGCTTATGTGGTCGATGTTGCGCGGCAACTTGCTTTGGTTTTCGCTGCTCGCCATTGCTGGTGGGTTATTCACGGTCTTTGTGTGCCCTTACTTGCGCGACATTGCTCATTTTCCCATCTGCTTCTTTGCGCTGGGAGTACTGGTTGTTCTGTTTTTCTATGGATGCCACCATGAGGGCAAGGACGAGCATAGACAGAAAGATAGAAAGTAACGGCGAGCGAAAAGACCGATCGCGAGACGTGAACGCTCGTGAAGTTTACTCATCGATAACCCCACCCCCACCCCTCTCGTGTAGCAAACAAAGGAACTTACGAGGTAGTGCGGCTGTACATCCGGCATTCTAAAGGAGTTAAGGCCTTCCTCCGGGAAAACAAAGGACTTAACTGCAGGAGTCAGAAGTTAGTAGCCAGTAGTCAGTCTCAGGTTCCCTAGAACTGGTCCGCTGCCTCCATATCTAAAAGGAATTATAAGTGTAGTCGCAGATTGCAAAAAGATAACAAGAAAATAGTCGTTGGGCGCAGAGGCGTGCAGGAATGGGAATAGACGGTGCTAAGTGGTTCACAACTGTCGCGATCAAGATGTATTCGTTGGCATTTGCTTGAAAGGTAAGTGACGGTCGAGTCGAGCAGCAGGTTCAGCGGCGTCTCGGGCGAGCAGATCAGCGGCTTCGGAGCCGCTCGATAATTGAGAGCGCAATGTCTGGTGCCAGACATTGCGTGATACAGTAAGCACGTTCGCCATCCTTATGGGGAACGAATGTATCGTGGGCAGAGGCCTTTGCGGTATAGCCGGCGCTGAAGTCGCGATAGATCTCAAGGACGCTAAGACATGGACCCGATGAGATTCGAACACGTCACGAAAACAATCGAATCGCTTAATAGTCTTTTGAAGTCGAGCGCAATTGACCTCGTAACCAGAAAACATACCGAAGAAGTAAAGCGGATGCTCGAGAGAGAGTTGGAGGTTGTGAGATCCGGCGGATAGACGTGTCGGGCGGCAATCCGGTTAAGCCGCGGGATGTCTTTGGGATTTGTCTAACGACTTAGGCAACATGTGTCCGTAGAAATACGCGTGACAGATCGGGCACAGACCATGGGAAACGTTACGCTGCGCCGGTTTCAGATTTGCTGGTACCCAATCCCATTGACCCGGGATGTCGATTCGGCGACTTCTTCTGCAATGACTGCACACAGTAATGATCCCTGCATCCGTTAAGTACAGCGAGCGGTGGACCAGCGCCGTACGTTTTCCCTCCATCCTCTCCTGAACGCTGAGTGCGTTAATCACCGTGTAGCCTTTTGGCCGGTCGTTGGGGAGGATCTGCATCTTGAAGGTACGATACAAATCAGGACTGGAGCATTCGTAATCGAATTCGACGACGGCGTCGCGGGCGCCGGCGAATGCAGCCGTATAAAACTCGATCAGTTCGGGCGGAACATAGTCCAGGATTAGCGAGCCGAGGATACGATTTGAGAGCGCCAATCCACCGTTGTTAGCGAGCGCAAACCGGTCCCAAGCGGGATTGCAGTAGCAAATCCGCAGGTCGCCGTTGAGTTGGCAGGAGACATCTCCGGATGCTTCGAGAGTGTTGAGTGGAACGGCACCTCCGGCGGGTCTTAAGCGGCTTGAAAAGGCGTAGTTCATCAGCCGAACTTCAATGCATCAGTCTACAACCTCGCCGCCCTCTTTGCTTTGGCTGCGCCGGCGCACCTGACCTTTCGTACCGCAGCGGTGGTTCATGTACCCGTGTAAGAATTGCTGGTGAACAACGCTGGTCTTTTCGCCTTTTCCCGAGGAACGGAAGAAGGGAAATGTCGTGAAGCGAAAAGCTCGCAGCAAGGATGGTCATGAAAACTCCTCCCTCCAAAAAAACGCCGATCTATATTGCCGTAATCGAGAGCGATCCTTTGCGGTTTATGGGATTGAGCACGTTCCTGGGCGCAGCCGAGAATTTTGTGCTGAGCTCGGCGTCCCTGGCAGATGTGGGAACGCAACCGAACGTGGACGTGGTGCTACTGGGGAACCATGTCGGTCCGAACCTGTTTGAGGTGATGGCCACGCTGAGAGCGGCACATCCAGCCCTGCGTATCATCGTGATGGGATCTGGAATGAATGATGAAAACATTCTTAAGGCCATTGCAGCCGGGGCAAAGGGGTATGTCGACGAGACAGCGGATCCGACGGAGTTCGTGCAGGCGATACGCGTGGTGCACCAAGGATCGGTGTGGGCTCCGCGGCGAGTGCTGTCTCTGTTCATTGAACGCGTGAGCAATTCGCCGGGAAGCGTTTTTCCTGCCGGTCCAGTAACTTTTACGGACCGCGAAAAGGAAGTCCTGGAAATGCTGGTTGTGGGACGATCCAACAAAGAGATCGGCGCACCACTGGGCATCGCAGAGCGCACCGTCAAAGCTCATGTGGCCAAACTGATGCGCAAAGTTGGAGTGCAAAACCGAATTGAGCTATCGGTGCACGCGATCACGAATTCTCTGGTTTGCGTGAAGTAAAGAGAGCCATTTTCAGTTAGCCCCTCACGCTAAGCCAAAGAAGCGTAGCATGGGCCAGCCCGCCAGGGTCGTTGGCCCTTTTTGATTTCGTCGATTGACGTCTGCTCACGTTGAGGGGTGCTATTCGAGCCATGTTGTTTCGAACGTGGGATTGAGATGGATGTCGATCTGGCGAAGGGTTTCCTCTCCTACATTCATGAATTTATGGGGCTCGCCCGCTTTCACAATGAGAACATCCCCGGCGGAGGCTTCGCATTCGACGTCCCCTACGATCCACTTTGCGCGTCCGGCGATCACGTAAACGATCTCATCGTAATCGTGCTTGTGCAGCCGGATACTGCGGCCGGGTTCTGTGGTGGTTACCAGAAAAAACGAGATGTCGACACTGCTGTGCGCGGCGCCGACGAATTCGTGCGACATGCCAACAAACGGGAGCTGAGACTGATGGAGGATTTCCATTTCGAGTTTCCTTACCTCGCTCGATTAGACAACTGGGCAGGGCACGGAGATCAATTTTCGTCGGAGGGCGGGGAAGTGGTCTGACAACACGCGATTTCGCACGAGCATCGTAGACAACGGAAACAGATCACTCTGGTGTTGACAGCCTTTTATCGCTTTGCTGTCTTCAGGGATGCTGAAGCCGAGCGATGTCACGCATTCCGCATCAGAAACGCAGCCCGGAACCGATCCGGGCTGTTCTTTTTTCAGGGGAAGTTCATTCCCAAATCCTCGATCAGCGGTCCTCAAAAAACGGCGAATGGGCTCCGTAGGGTTACGAAAGGGGCAGGAATAAAAAAAATGCCCGGACGCGAGTAGGAGGGGCGCCGGGCCAGAGGCTTGGATGAACAGCGAAAACGATGCTCTCGCTGTTCGAATGTTTCGATGTCAACGGTGGGCGGGAGGACTCATGGGAAAGAAAATAAAAAAAGACCCTTCCCAAACTGGAAAGGGCCCAAGAGTGGCGCTAGAGCTTCTTCAGGCTTGGAAGAGTGCTCTTCAACAGAATCGACTGGGTATTCCCAGTCGACGCACATAACAAATGAGTGCGATGAGAAAATATCCAAATTGGGAGCAGGGGGATGTGCTTGACGTCACCTCTGCACGTGTTCCAGAGGACTCTTTGGTAACTGTGTTTCGTACCCCACCCAAGCCAACAGAAGGCTTGAATGGGCCACCGGAAGTTTATTGAGAGATTGGATGACGCAGACTCCTGCGATACAAAGCTTCTTCCTGAATGGGCCTGTCGGGCGACTGGAGGCGATCCTGAATCGGGGGAGTGCAGACGCGCGCTATGCGGCGGTGGTGTGCCATCCGCATCCGATGTTCGGCGGGACCATGCACAACAAAGTTGTGTTTCATGCGATGAAGGCGCTGAATCACTTTGGATTTCCTGTCCTGCGATTTAACTTTCGAGGAGCGGGCCTGAGCGAGGGCGTGCATGCAGAGGGCGATGGCGAAATGGATGACGTCCGAGCTGCGCTCGACTGGCTGGCAAAGGAGTATCGGTTGCCGATTATCTTTGCCGGATTTTCATTTGGGGCCGCGGTGGGGATGAAGGTCGCCTGCCCGGATGAGCGCGTGAAGGTGATCATCGCTCTGGGGACACCGGTGCAGGCGGATAACCGTACGTATCAGTATCAGTTCCTGACAGAGTGTTCGAAACCGAAGCTATTCTGTGGTGGGGATCATGACCAGTTTGCTCCGGTGGATGCTTTGAAGGGACTGGTTGCGGGGGCGGCGGATCCCAAGCAGCTTATCCTGATCGGTGATGCAGACCACTTCTTTGCGGGACACCTGGCGGAAATGCGCCATCAGCTGGAAGAATGGCTCCATTCGACCCTGCAAATATGAAAGTCCGGCGTGCATCTTTGCAAGGATCGAGGCAAATTAAGCTGGGGATAAGGATCAACACAGGATGCCTTTAGCCGACGAGCAAGGCGACGCAGCGCCACCGGTGCCAACTTCCGATATGCGGGCACTGGCGCGCGAGATCTTTCTGGACACACTGGCCGAATGCAGCGTGCCGGCCGCGTTTCAGCGTAACGTCGAGTACGACCACGGCGTGTTGCGCATCGGGGAAGATCTGTACAACCTGGACTCGTACTCGCGGGTATTCGTTGTGGCAATCGGCAAAGCTGCTCATACGATGACCGATGCGCTCGTTGCGCAGGTGGGCGGGCGCGTGGAGGGAGTGGTGGTGGCTCCGACCGAACCCGCGCACTATCTGCACCGGTTCACTTACTTCAAGGGAGGGCATCCACTGCCGACGCAGGAATCGGTTTCGGCCGCGCGCCATATTCTGCGAGAGCTTCACCACCTGAATGAATTCGCGCTGGTGATCTTCCTGATCAGCGGAGGGGGATCGGCGCTGGCAGAGAGTCCGCTGTATGAATCGATTTCACTCGAGGACCTGGTGCAGACGTACCAGACGCTGGTGCATTCGGGCGCTCCAATCAGAGAGATCAATGCGATTCGCAAGCATCTGTCATTGCTGAAGGGAGGGCGAATGGCAGCGGCGGCAGCCCCGGCGCATCAGGTTTCTATCCTGATCTCGGATGTTCCGGAGAATGCGCTGGACGCACTGGCCTCTGGCCCAACGATGCCAGACTTGAGCACTACGGAAGACTGCTACCGGATTGCGGCGAAGTATGGCTTCATTGAAGGATTGCCAGCAAGCGTGCGGGAGTTGTTTCAGCATAATGCATTGGAAGAGACGCCGAAGCCGGATGACTGGGTATTCGTGCGCGCGCGCTGGTGGCCGATTCTTTCCAGCGCAACGGCGGCCAAAGCCGCCGCGACGAAAGCTGCCGCCCTAGGATTCGCGGTCGAGATCGATAACAGCTGCGATGACTGGGATTATTCCCAGGCGGCAGATCATCTACTGGCGAGGCTGAAGGAGTTGCGTCGCGGGGCGTCACGGGTGTGCCTGATCAGCGCAGGCGAGGTCGTGGTGCGAATTACCGGGACACCTGGTGCCGGGGGACGTAATCAGCAGTTCGCGTTGTACTGCGCGGACAAGATTGCCGGTCAGAACGTAACTGTGCTGAGCGCGGGAACGGATGGGATCGATGGGAACAGCAAGGCGGCAGGAGCTGTCGTGGATGGCTCAACAATGGAAAGGGCGAGGCGGCAGGAGTTAGATCCTACGCAGGCCCTCGCCCGATTCAATGCTTATTCAATTTTCGAAAAGCTGGGAGACGCGGTGGTTACCGGTCCGACCGGAAACAATGTCCGCGACCTCCGCATTCTGCTAGCAAGCTGACTTATGCGGCACGACGCAGACCGCCGGTGCCGCTGGTTCGATTGCCGGCGATGAGACGGACAATCCAGGTGAGAAGTACCGCTCCCAGAATTGCCACGAGAATTGTGTAAATCATCCCGCCGCGTGCTGAAAATCCCAGAGCGCTCATGATCCAGCCGCCGACGACTGCACCGGCGATACCGACAATGATGTCAACAAGCGTTCCGAAGCCGGACCCACGCATGATTTTGCCGGTTGCCCAGCCTGCGATCAGGCCGACGATAATCCACCATACGACTGCCATGTTCATCCCTCCGATCCAGACGGGTCCTTGGGAAATGCACCCACTGGAGCTGTATTGAGTGAGACGAGCAGGGAAGACGGCGGGTTGCCGATTCGTAAATTCACGATCCGTGCACCTCAAAAAAGGCGAGTTATGCCCTCCTGAAGGACGAGAACACGATCGGCGATGCCTTCGCGGAATGCGTCGGATTCCAAGCGCTCGACAGGTTCATGCACCGGCTCGTGAGAGAGGCGGAACGTGCCATAGTGCATGGGGATCATCCAGCGGGCACCGAGATCGCAGAAGGCGCGGACGGCGTCCTCCGGGCTGGTATGAACGTTGCGGAATGATGCGGGATGATAGGCACCGATGGGCAAGAGCGCGATTTCAGGATGCAGACGCTCGCCGATCTCGGAAAAGCCGTCGAAGTAGGCCGTGTCGCCGGCATGGTAGATCGAGTTCTTGCCATGAGCGATGACATAGCCGCCGAATCCGCGGTGCATATCGCGAATGATGCGGGCACCCCAGTGCTTCGAGGGCGTATGGGTAATGGTCAGACCGCGGTGACGGTATTCCTCCCACCATTCCAGTTCGACGATCTGGCGGAAGCCGAGGTCGGAAACGAGGTCGCGAACGTGGCTGGGGACGATCAGGATCGGAGCTTGTCCGAGACGGCGGCTGTGACGCGCGATCGCACGGAGAGACGGGCGATGGAGGTGATCAAAATGAGCGTGCGAGACCAATACGATGTCGATGCGAGGCAGATCTCGAACGCGAAGACCTGGACGGCGCAGGCGCTTCAGCACGAACAGCCAGCGAGCAAAGTTCGGATCGATGACAAGATTCTGACCACCAATTTGTAAGAAGAAACTGGAATGACCGATAAAAGTAATTCCGGTTTGACCGGAACGGGCCAGTACGGGGACTCGTGGCCTGCCAGTACGGGGTGTTAGCGCCGAGTGCCTGACCAGCTTAGAGAATTGTCCCGCTTTTTTGCGTAACGTAATATTCAACATCTCTTAATTTAGACGTCCTTCGTGGCGCTTCGGATTCGAAGGACGAGCGGACAGAGTGTCCCGTCAGTTCCGGCGAATCCTTTTTTAGGATTTACAAGCAACGTGTAATAGGTTTGTTGTAATCCCTTCATTTCCTTGACTCAAGTATTAGTGTCATTTCTAATCGCCTTAGTCGGACGGGAGAAATACCTGAAATGAGAGTAGCTTTTCTAGGCTTGGGAATCATGGGTCGCGCTATGGCCGGGAACCTGGTCAAGGCCGGCAATGAAGTGACTGTCTGGAATCGTACTCCGGGCAAAGAGGTTGAGGGCGCGAAGACGGCGCAAACTCCCGCGGAGGCAGCACAGGGCGCAGAAGTGGTATGGATGTGTGTTGCCGATACCGACGCAGTGGAGCAAGTTCTCTTCGGAGAGAACGGCGTTGACGGCGTGCTCACAGAAGGAATGGCTGTGGTGGATTCGAGCACCATTTCACCGTCAGCGACGCTGGGATTCGCTGAACGCGTGCGGGCGAAGGGAGCAGAGTATGTGGACGCGCCCGTGACTGGTTCGAAGATTGGAGCAGAGAGCGGGCAGTTGGTATTTATTGTGGGCGCGGAGGCTGCCGTCATCGAGAGATTACAGCCGCTTTTCGGCGCCATGGGCAAAACGACTTTGCGGATGGGCGGCACGGGTAAAGGTCAGGCGGCGAAGATTGGCATGAACCTGATGATCGCGACGATGTATGAGGGATTTGCCGAGGCGTTGGTGCTCACGTCCAAGCTAGGGGTGGAGAGCGAGAACATGTTGCAGCTCATCCAGTCCTCGATGGTTCGCTCCGGAGTTGTAGATTACAAAGCGCCATTTGTTCTAAAGCGAGACTTCAGTCCGAACTTTCCGCTGCGCCTGATGCATAAGGATTTGAAGCTGATGCTGGATGCAGCACGGGAGCAGCGCGTGAAGCTGCCGGAGTTGGAAACGGTGGAGGAGGTCTACGACATCGCGGCAGAAGAAGGATTCGGAGATCGCGATTACGCCTCGACGCTTGAACTGCTGGAGAAGTGGGCGGGCGTGGAAGTCAAGGGCAACGGCAAGTAGGCCATTGCCCCAATCATTCCTTCTAGGGCGTCTGGACGCGCGGGTGAGATGCCGTACTGCCATCGGTCAGCCGCAATGCCCACTTGATGGCTTCAAAATACATAGTGCGGATATCAGGATCGTCCCAGGAGTCCTGTGTGTGGCCGAGTGTGGAATAGAAGACGCGGCCCTTTCCATACATCTTGCTCCAAGCTACGGCGAAGTCGTGATCCTGGCGGTGGATGCGCGGATTGTTTGAATAATCCAGCTTGCTGGAGTCGAGGCTCAACAGCACATTCACCTTGTCCCGTGACCAGTCCTTCGGTTGATAGATCTCGTCGTACTTTACGAATTCCCTGGGAAAGTGGCGCACTGCAGGGAAGGTGGGATCTTCGTTGACGATGGGTGCCATGAAAGTCATCCACGGGTGCTGATCGAAGTATCCGCCGATCATCTCGCCGTATTCCGGCCAGGTGTAATTCGTATCGAGCGCCGCGTGGATTCCGACAAAGCCCTTGCCATCATCGTGGATAAACGACTGGAAGTCCTGTTTCTGGCTGGCGTCGAGGGGTAGCTCTCCGGTGGTGCTGGTGAAGACCACGGCGTCGAAGTAGTTCAGGTTCTTCCCATTCAAGGGGAGATCCTTTTTCGTGAGGAGCTTGGTGTCGGTCCGCATTTCTGTGTCCCAGAGACCGCTGCTTTTCCCCATGGTGTAGATCGCATCCATGGCAGCGGACACCGACTCGTGTTCCCATCCTTTGGTCTCGCCGATGACCAACACATGCTTGCGGTGTACAGAGTCGGTATGGGGTGGAGGAGGCAGTGTTTCGTTGCCCGATTGTGACAACGCCAGATTGACGAGAGAGAGACAGAAGATGAGAAGAGTCAGTAGCCAAAAGAAAGTCTTGCGAAGGGACACCAAGGGAACTCCTCCGTGATTGATGGGAATTACACCGCGAGGAGTATACGTGAGCGGAACTTCGTGGGCGTCAATAAGCTTGCGGAAAGTGCTGCATTTCGTCATTCTAGCGGAGCGATCGGAGGATTGGTAATTGAGGGCGTACGTCGAGCCGTGTTCGTTGACTGGCTAGTAGGTCATCCGTAAGATGAAGCCACTCAAGGGGCACTCTTCTTTTCATGATCGGCCGAACGATCTCGCACTACCGCATTGTTGAGAAGCTAGGCGATGGTGGCATGGGCGTGGTCTATAAGGCCGAGGACCTGACCCTGCATCGTTTTGTCGCGATGAAGTTCCTGCCGGATGATGTTGCCAAGGATCCCCAGGCATTGGCACGCTTTCGTCGTGAGGCAGAAGCTGCCTCGGCGCTGAACCATCCGAATATCTGCACGATTTATGAGATCGGGGAGGAGGGCGGCGAGCCATTCCTGGTGATGGAATTCCTGGATGGATCGACGCTGAAACATCGAATCGCGAATCAGCCGCTCGAAACCGAATTGATCCTGACGCTAGGGATTGAGATCGCCGATGGGCTTGATGTGGCCCATGCGGCGGGGATCATTCACCGCGATATCAAGCCTGCCAACATATTCATCACGCGCCGCGGACACGCCAAAATCCTGGATTTTGGGTTGGCGAAGGTCGCGCCGGTCGTCAGTTCCTCGACGCAGATCGGGTCGGGGAATACGGCGACTGATACGAAGGATGCGCATCTCACCAGTCCCGGCTCGGCGGTTGGAACGATCGCGTACATGTCGCCGGAGCAGGTACGCGCGAAAGAGCTGGACGCGCGCAGTGATCTGTTTTCGTTTGGAGCGGTTCTCTACGAGATGACGACGGGAACGTTGCCCTTTCGTGGAGAAAGTTCGGGAGTCATCTTCAAGGCCATACTGGACGGGGTGCCGACCGCGGTCGCCCGTCTTAATCCCGATGCTCCGCCGGAACTGGAACGCATCATTGATAAAGCGCTGGAGAAGGACCGAAACCTGCGCTATCAGAGCGCGTCGGAGATGCGCAGCGATCTGCAGCGGCTGAAGCGCGAATCAGATTCCGGCCGTACTACTGCATTTAGCTCTGGAGCAACGCGCGTTCCCCGTCGCACAGGGAAGTACGCTGCTATCGGCATCGCGGCAGCGGCGGTTGTCGCGCTGGGACTGTTTTTTGTAATCCGCCAAAAGAATGAGGTCGAGAAGCCTCCGCCCCCGCCGGTCACGCCGAGCACTGCGTCCGCGCAGCCTGCGGTACAGAGCCTGGCAGTGCTTCCGTTTCGCGATCTATCGATGCATCCGGGGGAGGACGCCTGGGGGATTGGAATGACGGACGCGATCATCACGCGCCTGGCATCGTTACAAGGCTTGGCTGTCCGGCCCACCAGTTCCGTGCTGAAGTATGTGAAGGAGCCAATCGATCCGACGCAGGCCGCGCAGCAACTGGGCGTCGATTCGGTCCTGGATGGCACGTACCAACGCGCCGCGGGTGTGATGCGGATCTCGGTGCAGCTGATCGATCGAAATAAGGGGACCATGCGCTGGGCGGAGCATTACGACTTACGTGCCGCCGACATGTTGAAGTTTCAGGATGAAGTTGCGCAGAAGGTCGTAGACGGCATGCGAGTGGAACTCTCCGGCCAGGAGCAGGAGTCGCTGGCGGCAAAGCCAACGAACTCTGCGGAAGCCTACAACTTGTATCTGCAGGCCCGCTACTACATGAATGAATACTTCATACACTCGAATGGCGAGAGCCTTCGCCAGGGGCAGCGCGTTCTTCGCCAAGCCCTGGCGATCGATCCCTCGTTCGCCGATGCCTATGCGCTGCTCTCGCGGCTATATCTGATGGAAAGCGCAAACATTGCGGAGAACGGCGCCCAAAACCTGGTTGAAGGCGAGAAGTTGGCGCGTCGCTCGCTCGAACTGAAACCGGACTTGCTGGAAGGGCTCGTTTCGCTAGCCACGATTCTTACCGAAGAAGGCAAGAATATTGAGTCCATCAAGACGCTAAAGCGGGCGATGGCGCTGGCACCGAATTCGGAATGGGTCTGGGACGGTCTGGGCTACGTCTACCACTATGCCGGTCTGGACGATGAGGCTGAGAAGGCGTATCGCCGCAGTGCGGAGTTGGATCCCACTACGACGAGAATTCATTGGATGCACGCGCGCATGCTGCTTTACGTGGGTCGGGTGGCTGAGGCTGAACAGGAGATGAGGAAGGCGACCTCGGAGAATCCGAATCAGTACAAGGCATTGGCGTTTCTGGGCGAGTTTCTTTATTACCAGGGCAAGATGGACGAGGCTGAAGCTGTCCTGAAGCGTGCTGAGGAACTAGGACGCAACAGCGATGACGATTCCGCGCGAATCATGGCTGGATTTCTTTACGCCTCGCGCGGGGAGCGGGACAAGATTGATTCCAAGATCCTTCAGCTTCGGCCTCAGGATGTGGTGGACGGCGACGCAGCGTATTGGATTGGAGGGATTCACTCCATGCTGGGCGATCGCGACCAGGGAATCGCCTGGTTCCGGCGGGCGGTAGACCTTGGGAACCACAATTATCCATGGTTTCAGCGGGATAAGAACTACGACAAGCTGCGAGGCGATCCCGAATACCAGAAGATCATGGATAGCGTGAGGCAGCACTGGGAAGAGTACAAACAGATATAGGTGCTGGAAAGGCCGGAAAATAAGCGTATCGGTGTAGTGCGGAATGACCCCAAAGAACGGGAAAATGTGGCTCGTGCGCTGGAGTGTCCCCTACGTTCGTGATATCCCTCACCCTGAGCTGTGAGGCCTGTTCTAGGCCTTTTTCTCACGACCCTTTATTCTGAAACGCTGTGTTTGACCCGGCTTTTGCGACATGTTATACAATCCCGCTGCGTGTCGAGGACCGAACGAGTGTTCGATGTCCGAGAATTGGGGCGGGTCCGTCTTTTCAACCGGGAAGGCTATTTTGGGCTTCCTGCCGGGCATCTTCTGGTCTATGAACCGGGAATCAAACTCTCGGCGGACCTGTACGCCCGAACCGTCTCAGCATCAAAATTTCTTGAATTCATTGCCGCACTCTTCGGAGGACATCATGCAAAACTGGCTCCTACAGAGCCTTATTAGTGCGCGTCGCATTCTTGGACGCGCTCGCGTCGCACCGATTGCGCTGGCCGCCTTGTTCCTTTCGACCTTGGCTGCCGCACAAACGGGAGGAACCGGCGAAGTTGGCGGAGAAGCCGCGCTGAAATTGCCGGATTTGTCCACGGTCACATTCATCGGTGGCCTGAACGGTCACGCTCTCCTGCTCATCGGTATTGCGTTCTGCTTTCTTGGACTGCTCTTCGGATTGACGATTTACCTGCAGTTGAAGAACCTGCCGGTCCATCGGTCAATGCGGGAAATTTCCGAACTGATCTATGAGACGTGCAAGACCTATCTGATGAATCAGGGCAAATTCATCCTGGTGCTGTGGGCATTCATTGCCGTCATCATTGTTGCTTACTTCGGCTGGCTGTCGCCGGTACCGGGTAAACCGGTTGCATTGACCCTGCCGATCATCCTGGGATTCAGTTTGGTGGGAATTGCGGGCAGTTATGGCGTGGCATGGTTCGGGATTCGCGTAAACACGTTCGCGAACTCGCGCACTGCTTTTGCCAGTCTTCGCGGCAAGCCGTATCCGTGCTACGCGATTCCTCTGAAGTCAGGAATGAGCATCGGGATGCTGCTGATCAGCGTGGAACTGCTGATCATGCTCTTCATTCTTCTGTTTGTTCCGGGTGACTACGCGGGACCATGCTTCATCGGATTCGCGATTGGCGAATCGCTGGGCGCAGCGGCGCTGCGTATCGCGGGCGGCATTTTCACCAAGATCGCCGATATCGGGTCCGATCTGATGAAGATCGTGTTCCGGATCAAGGAAGACGACGCACGTAACCCGGGCGTGATCGCCGACTGTACCGGCGACAACGCAGGCGATTCGGTTGGGCCGAGCGCAGACGGCTTCGAGACATATGGCGTGACGGGCGTAGCGCTGATTACGTTCATCCTGCTGGCCGTGAAAGATCCGACAATCCAGGTTCAGTTGCTGGTCTGGATCTTCGTCATGCGCATCATGATGCTGGTTTCGAGCGCAGGTGCTTATTTCCTGAATAGCGCATACGCAAAGGCGAAGTACGGCAATGCCGAAGAAATGAACTTTGAAGCGCCTCTGACGTCACTGGTCTGGGTGACTTCGATCATTTCGATCATTCTCACTTACGTTGTCTCGCGCGTCATTATCCCGGACCTCGGTGGCGACCCCACGCTCTGGTGGAAGCTGGCCAGCATCATCTCTTGCGGAACACTGGCGGGAGCGGTCATCCCCGAGCTGGTGAAGGCGTTCACGTCGGTGGAGTCGGGCCACGTGAAAGAAGTAGTGACGTCGGCTCGCGAGGGCGGTGCATCGTTGAACATCCTGTCGGGACTGGTTGCGGGTAATTTCTCCGCTTACTGGCTGGGCCTGACGATGGTTGCGCTAATGTCGATTGCCTACCGAGTGAGCACTCTGGGCCTGGGAGCGAATTTGCCGGGCGGCGCAATACCGTTGATGCTCGCTCCGGCGGTCTTCGCATTCGGCCTGGTAGCGTTCGGCTTCCTCGGCATGGGGCCAGTCACGATCGCGGTCGACTCCTATGGACCGGTTACGGACAATGCGCAGTCTGTATACGAACTGTCGCTGATCGAGCAGGTTCCGAATATCAGCGGCGAATTGAAAAAAGACTACAACATCGACGCGAACTTCGGGCGGGCCAAAGACCTGCTGGAAGAGAACGACGGCGCCGGCAACACCTTTAAAGCAACTGCCAAGCCGGTGCTGATTGGAACGGCTGTAGTAGGTGCGACCACGATGATTTTCTCGATCATCATGGCGCTGACCAATGGTCTGACAGAAAACGTCAACAACCTGTCCTTGCTCCACGCTCCGTTTGTCCTGGGGCTGATTACCGGTGGCGCGATGATTTACTGGTTCACCGGAGCTTCAATGCAAGCGGTGACTACTGGCGCTTATCGCGCTGTGGAGTTCATCAAAGCGAACATCAAGCTGGAAGGCGTAGAGAAGGCCTCGGTCACCGACAGCAAGCGAGTGGTGGCCATCTGCACGCAGTATGCGCAGAAGGGCATGTTCAACATCTTCCTGGCGGTGTTCTTCGGGACTCTGGCCTTTGCATTCGTGGAGCCCTACTTCTTTATCGGCTATCTGATCTCGATCGCAATCTTCGGTCTGTACCAGGCAATCTTCATGGCAAATGCCGGCGGAGCCTGGGACAATGCCAAGAAGATCGTGGAGACGGTACTGAAGGAGAAGGGAACGGAACTGCACGCGGCGACCGTGGTGGGCGACACCGTTGGCGATCCGTTCAAGGACACCTCGTCGGTGGCATTGAATCCGGTGATTAAATTTACCACGCTGTTCGGGTTGCTGGCGGTGGAACTTGCGGTCAGCATCACCCGCACGCGAGGGACAATGCTGAGCAGCGTACTTGCCCTGGTGTTCTTCGTGATCTCGGTTATTTTCGTACACCGGTCTTTCTACGGGATGCGAATCGGGACGATCGCGAAGGCCGAGCGCGCGCAAGCGGCCGATTAAGAGAAGCCGATTCGAAACAGAAACGCCATCCGGATTGCAGGTGGCGTTTTTTATTGCGGGGGCTAAAGCCCCTGAGTTGGTCGCTTAGAACGCGGCCCTGAAGGGCCGCTCTTCCACGGAGAGGTATCGTTTCACGAATCAGGCGACTACTGGCCCTTCATTTTTTCGCGGACCTGCTTGGCGAGTTTGTCGATCTCGTCTGCTTTCCGGATCACATCGAGCGAAAGCGTATTTTCGTTGGCACGATCCACGTTTTGCTTGAGCTCAGTGGCGAGTTCGAGGAGCTTGTCGGTGTCGCGCTTCAGGCTATCGAAACGTTCTTTGTTCATGCGCTTTGCGCGGTCGTGTTCGATCTGCCGCTGTTCGGGAGAAGCAGGTGGGGTCGGTGGTCCAATACCGGGAAGTTGGTCTGGAGGTAAGTCCTGTGGTTGAGATTGAGCAGGGATCGAGAGAATCAACGATAGCAGTGCCAGGAAAATGAAGGCTGAACAGCCTCTGAAAAAGCGCACAAGTCGCCTCATACGAGTGGAGTATCTGAATTATAGCTGTGTAAGCGCTTCCGCGATGAGCGCCAGCAGCGGAAGTTCGCCAACCATAGCGGCACGAACTCCAATCTAATTGTGAGTTGAAACGCATGGTAAATCCGATCTCGCTCATGGTGTTCGTACCTCAATGGAATAGCTTTTCCGACGTTTTTCATCAATCGCGCAGTGACGCCCTGGAATTTGCGCGGACAGACGTTCCCAAGATCGTTATCGTTCTGATCGTTGCGCTGATACTGATTCGGCTGCTCAAGGTGGTAACGCGGCGAGTGAAGGCCTACTCGGCTTCGCAAGCACTGCCGTCGCGTGTACGGGCGCAACAACTGGCGACCTTGTCGGAGGTCATCTACGGGGCAGGAGTATTCCTGGTTGCGTTTGTTGCGATCACGCAAATCCTTGGCGTGCTGAACATCAATGTTGGTCCACTGCTCGCGAGCGCCGGGATTGTTGGGCTGGCGATTGGCTTTGGGGCGCAGACACTGGTGAAAGACGTGATCAACGGATTCTTCGTGCTGCTCGAGAATCAGTACGACCTGGGCGATACGGTTAAGCTTGGCGGAGTGCAGGGCTCGGTGGAAATAATGACTCTGCGCCGTACGGTGCTGCGGGATGCGGACGGAACGGTGCATGTAGTCCCGAACAGCCAGATCACAGTTGTGTCCAACCTCACGCGAGATTGGTCGCAAGTGTCACTGCACATCTCGGTTGCATATACGGAGAACAGCGATCGAATCGAGAAGCTGCTGCGGGAGGTGGGCGCGGATATCTGGAACGATCCACCGTTTCGAGAGCAGATTGTGGCTCCGCCCGAAGTTCCCGGCATTGAACGCGTCAACGGGAACGAAGTGGACTATCTGATGCTGGTGAAGACACGGCCAGGTAAGCAGTATGCGGTGACACGCGAATTGCGGCGCCGGATCAAGGAATGCTTCGAGAAAAACCATGTGCAGCCGGGAGGTCCAGCACGGATGTACGTTGTGGATGCGACCGGTATTCCAGCCCCGACTTCCAAGACTGCGTGATGGCTATCAGCAGTTAGCTCTTGGCATTTAGCCCAGTGGGACATCTTTCTAGTGAGGATTATGCGGCAGCACGTACGGTGGTTGCCCTCACTTTCGGTGTCGATTGGGTGCTTGTAGAAAACGGCGGGCTTCGACCAACGTAAGCCGCAGAATTTACATCTGCTTTTGGGAAGTTGCGCATCAAAAGTACTTGTGAACATGGTTGTGACGATTGTCGCTGAAGTCGCGGCGGGTATTCTGCTGGTGAGCGTCTGGTACCTGTGGTTTTTCCGCACCAACCGGCGCCGGTCTCGCGTGCTCATCGAGCAGATCAGGGCGGCGCTGGGCGGACACGCTCAAATCGTTGGAATTCACTGGATCAGCCCTTCTCGTTTCCACGTCCGGCTCCGCCTGTTTCCAGAAATATTCCGTCACTGCTCAGTGGCTGTCCAGCTGGTCCCAAGGGAGTTGCCGTTGAGCTGGTTTCTGAGTGCGATCAGGAACCAGCGCGAGACACTTACTTTCGAAGCTGATCTTGATGCCCCGCCCGGGTTTAGCCTGGAAGTGCACAACCAGCGATGGTCCGGGCGCTCTGGCCGGAAGCGGCGGCGGCAGCCGCACCTGGATGGAGTAGAGACCTGCGGGCCCTTCGTCCTGACAACGCGCACTGACTGGCAACGCGAGATTACCGCGATGATGAATGCTCTGGTGGCCTCTCGCGACAGTGACTTTCTGACTGTATCATTCCGGCGGACTTCACCCCATTTTGCAGCCAGTGTTCCCGTGAGCAGCCTCTCCGAAGAACATACGGCGAGATATGGCGGGTACGACATGTTCGACGTTCTGCGCGAACTGGCCGACTGCGCCTCAGCTTCTCGATTCTAGGTACTCTGGCCCACACCTCACACCCGATTGTGATTTACGTCATACCCCCCTGCAACATGCCACGCGCACAATCAATCGCGTGCTGGGGATGGTGCCGCAGGAACGTCAAGGCGCTCTTTCCCGCTGTGAGTTCAAATCCAGACTACGTGCTTTGCGCCGCGCGGCAGTATGAAGTCAGTGCGGGGGGCACAAATCAAACTGCCTGACCCGGGTGAAACACCGGCCTTAGCCGGCCACCCCGTCGAGGTTCGAATGGTAAAAGGTAACGTCGTAATCGAAGTGGAGCGCTGTAAAGCCTGCGGGTTTTGCGTTGAGTTCTGTCCTACGAAGGTTCTGGCTCTCTCCACCGCTTTTAACTCCAAGGGATACCATCCACCGCATGTGATCAACCCGGAGAAGTGCAGCGGGTGCGATTTGTGTGGAATGTTCTGTCCCGATTTCGCGATCTTCGGGCACCGTGATGTGCCCCCAGCATCGGAGACATCGAAATGAATGCCGATCCACGTGGGGTTCTTACGGGAACCCACTTTATCGACGGAGATCACGCCTGCTGTGAGGGAGCTCTTGCGGCAGGCGCACGTTTCTCCGCCGGCTATCCGATTACACCTTCGACAGAAATTGTTGAACGCTTCTCTTCGCGTATTCCGACGGTGGGTGGAACGTTCATCCAGATGGAAGACGAGTTGGCTGCGTCGATCGCAATCCAGGGGGCGGTCTGGGGAGGCGCAAAAGCTTTCACCGTGACCTCCGGCCCAGGTTTCTCGCTGATGATGGAACACATCGGCTACGCGGTGATGACCGAAACACCATGCGTGTTCATCGATGTGCAGCGCGGCGGACCGTCGACGGGACTGCCCACGCTTCCGGCGCAGTCCGACATGATGCAGGCACGATGGGGCTCACACGGTGACTATTCGCTGATCGCCCTCTGTCCGAATTCGCCGCAGGAATGTTTTGACCTGACGATCACAGCATTCAACCTATCGGAAAAATATCGTGTTCCGGTGATGGTGATGATGGATGAAGTGGTCGGGCACATGACGGAGAAGGTGATCATCCCCGATCCGGAAAAGATTCATGTAGAACCGCGGCGGCACACGAAGAAATCCCCGGAAGAATTTCTTCCGTACGAACCATGCGAGGACGGTGTGCCGGAGATGGCGCACGCGGGCGAAGGGTATCGGTTCCACGTCACCGGCCTGACCCACGATGAGCGTGGCTATCCGGCGATGACGCCACCGGTGCAAGACAAGCTGGTGCGGCGGCTGAAATCGAAGATTGATGCGGCAAATCGCCAGATCGGACTGTACGAGACAGAGAATCTGGAAGACGCGGAGGTGGTAGTGGTGTCCTACGGCATCACTTCGCGGGTGGCGCAGAGAGGAATCGAAATGGCGCGCGCTCGCGGGATCCGCGTTGGCAAACTTCGACTGATGACAGTATGGCCATTTCCTGAGCAGCTGATTCGAACGCTGGCGAAGCGGGTCACTGCGTTTGTGGTGCCGGAGCTGAACCTGGGGCAAGTGGTGCTGGAAGTTGAGCGCGCAGCCGGCGGTCAAGCGCGAACGGTGTCCGTCACGCACGCTGGGGGAAGTGTTCACAGGCCCGAGCAGATTCTGGATGCCATCCTGGAGGCGGCAAAATGAGTTTGACTACGATAGCTCCAGCCAATCCGGTTGAACAGTTTCTCAGAACAGATCGCATGCCGCACATATGGTGTCCAGGCTGCGGAATCGGCACGACGGTGAATTGCTTCACGCGCGCGCTGACGGATGCCAAGGTCGATCTCGATAATCTCGCAATCGTTTCGGGCATTGGGTGCTCGGGACGCGTGGCCGGTTACGTTCGACTGGATTCTTTCCACACCACACACGGGCGCGCCATTCCGTTCGCGACTGGCTTGAAGCTTGCGAATCCGAAGCTGCAGGTGGTGGTGTACTCGGGCGATGGCGACCTTTCCGCGATTGGCGGAAATCACCTGATTCACGCGGCGCGACGCAACGTCGATCTGAAAGTCATCTGTGTTAATAATCTGATTTATGCCATGACCGGCGGTCAGACGGCGCCTACAACACCTGCCGACGTGATTACCTCCACCAATCCTTATGGTACGTTCGATACGAGTTTCAATCTGCCACACCTGGTGGAAGCGGCTGGAGCAGTTTATGTAGCGCGCTGGACGACCTACCACGTACGACAGCTTTCGAAGGCGATTGCCGAGATCTTCCAGAAGCCCGGTTTCTGCTTCATCGAAATCATCTCGCCTTGTCCGACGCTCTATCAGCGGCGCAACAGGATGGGCGACGGTCTCGACACCATGAAGTACTACAAGGAAAAGAGCAAGGTGAAGAACGGTGCGCCGACCAGCGAAGTTGGATTGGATAAGCAGGGCGAAATCGTGGTCGGCAAGTTTGTGGATCGTACCCGGCACGAGTATCGCGAGCTGATGCGCGAGCAGATGCAGGAAACGCTGGGTTCGCGATACGTGGATCCAGTCGCAGCCGAATGTGCCGAGAGCGAGCACGAGGCAGCGGGAGGATGCGAGGAGGGCTTATGCAGCTAACAGAGATCCGCGTCGCTGGATTCGGAGGGCAGGGCGTGATTCTTTCTGCCATCGTGATCGGCAAGGCCGCCTCGATTTACGAAAATGGTTTTGCGACGATGACCCAGAATTTCGGCCCGGAAGCGCGTGGCGGGGCATGCAGCGCGCAGGTGATCCTCTCAGATAATCCGATCCTGTATCCGTACGTGACGCGGCCGGACATCATGATGGTGATGTCGCAGGAGGCCTACAACAAGTTCGCGCCCGAGCTGAAACCGAACGGCCTGTTGCTGGTGGAGCAGGACCTGGTACGAGTTTCGAACATCTCGGCGGCAACGCGGGTGTTCAGCTGTCCGGCGACACGCATTGCTGAAGGGTTGGGAAAGCGCATGGTGCTGAACTCAGTGATGGTGGGATTCTTTGGGGCGGTCTCGAAGGTCCTGAGTGTGGAGGCGTTGCGCTCGGCGATTGCGGACTCTGTACCGGCAAGTTTCAAAGAGCTGAATTTGAAAGCGTTCGATCAGGGATACGATTTTGGTCTTAATAAGCTGACCGGAGAACCAATTCCACGCAATCTGGAAGATGTGCTCACAAGCATCAACGCGTGAGAGAACCTCCGCTCAGCAAACAAGAAGCCCGGTCGCTCCGACCGGGCTTTCCACTTTCTTTGCTGCGGCACGCAATCACTATCTGCCGCTCTTGGCTTTCAGCACGACCTGACGCTCGCTAGACGACATGTCACGCCAGAGCATGGTCAGGTTCTTCTCCAGCCACTGATTTTCAGGATTCACATCGTAGGCTCGACTGAACCAAATGTAAGCCAGCGTCTTATCAGCTGATACGCACTGCCCGGTCGCATACATCGCTCCGAGGTGGGACATCGCACTAGGATTCTGCCGTTCGGCGGCCTGTTCGAAAAGACTTCTGGCAGCTACGCAGTTCCGCGACACGCCTTGTCCGTAGAGATATTTCTCGGCGCGGAGGACCTCTGGGTCCTTAGCGGGATCCAGTTTCTCTTTTGGTGGCTCCTGGAGCGGCTTCGCCGGAAGGCTGGCGGTCAGGGTTTTGCCCGGAGTCTCGGAGGCTCGCTGGACTCGCGCTCCATTGCCAGGTTTTATGGCGGCGGTGGGGCCCTGCGGCGCAGCCTGAGGCTGTGAACTCGTGCCCGACGGTGGCGGGGTCGCCGGGGCAGATTGTTGAACGCTCTGCTGGGCTGAAGCGGGTTGATTTGCAGGAGGAACGGATCCTGGCTGGGCTGCTTGCTGTGGCTGAGATTGCGATTGCGTCTGGCCCGCAGCGGGCAAATCCATTTCTACGAGTGGATGCTGCTGCTGAATGTCAGTGCCCGTGTTTGGGGCAGGGTTTGCGGTTCCAGGAGTCGTGGCAGGAGGTTGTGCATCCGTTGCAGCTGGAGGGGTTGAATCGGAACTTGCTGCCGGAGGCGCCTGCTCAGAATTCGGAGACGACTGCAATCTCGCGCCTTGCTCTGCGACCATTTTCCGGATTGCTCTCCATTCCAGGGCGCCGACGACGATGAGCGCGAGGATGGCCAGGATCATCAGGAAGCGGAAAGCCCCGCTTTTCCGGGGCTCTTCCTCCATCAAGAGGTAGTCGCTGGTGGCGGTTGGATCAGAACTCAAGCCGAGGAATGACGGGCCGCTGATGGTCGAAACCGGTTCTTCGCGGAAGACCTGCCGAGGTTCCGGTTTGGGTTCGGGCGGCACGGAGCGAGGAGTCTCACGCGGTACCATCTGGGGGTGCGGTGAAGGCGTTTCAGACTTTGCTGCCGGCGGTGGATTCGTCAGGTCAGGCATGGTGACCATACCTGGATCGATGACTTTTCGATTGTCGACGGTTTTCGACGGAGGTGCATCGAAGATGGAAACCAAACCGTTCCCGCAGTTGCCGCAGAACTTGTTCGTGGCCGGATTAATATGTCCGCACTGCGTACAGATAAGTATCGATTCCTGCTCCCTCGCAGTCTGCATTTGGAGCCCTTCCAAGGAACTATTACTAGATATGTGATTCTGCCGCTCTGCCATCAGGTTGGACGCCTTCCCCTAGTACTTGTAAGCCCTTGCTGTTGCTAATCTTTACTCAACCTCTGCCTGCATGTTAGTCTCGTAGGGTACCAAATCGATTGGAAAAATTAGCAGGAGTGCACAAGGTTCAGTGTTAGCCAGAGAGCAAAAGAAAACCATCATCGACAACTATCGCACGCATGCGACTGATACGGGTAGTCCGGAAGTCCAGATCGCAATTCTAAGCGAGCGCATTGCCGAATTGACGGAGCACTTTAAGACGCATAAGAAGGATCACGCTTCCCGGCGGGGTCTCCTCATGCTGGTCAGCAAGCGGCGTAGCTTGCTCGATTACCTCAAGAAATACGACTCCGAGCGATACAAGAGCGTCATTTCGAAACTCGGCATCCGCAAGTAGCTCTGCCATATTTCGAACCGACCCAACAACACGCCTCGGACCGGTGCGTTCACCGGCTCTTCGGCGCAGTCCATCTGCCCGAAAGCCGGTAACAGCTGTTGAAGCAGGGATCTCTGGCCCTAGACTTCGCCTCCCCAATGACCTTGTGCGCGACCGTGCGGAAGAAGGAAACACATGAAGCAGGAAGTCACCGTAGAACTTACCGGTGGTAAATCCATCACATTCGAAACAGGAAAGCTTGCCAAGCAGGCAGGCGGTTCCGTAGTCGCCAAGAATGGCGACAACGTCGTACTGGCAACAGCAACGGCCAGTCCCGACCCCAGGGAAGGAATTGATTTCTTCCCCCTCACGGTTGATTACCGCGAGTACACCTATGCCGGCGGACGATTCCCCGGCGGATTCATCAAGCGCGAAGGCCGTCCGAGCGAGCGCGAAATTCTCACCAGCCGTTTAATCGATCGTCCGATCAGACCTTTGTTCGCGGAAGGTTTCAAAAACGAAACCCAGGTAATCGCGCTGGTATTGTCGGCTGATACGCAGAATGATCCCGATATTGTTGGCATCAATGCGGCCTCGGCCGCACTGGCCTTGTCAGACATTCCATTTCTGGGGCCGATTGGCGCTGTGCGAGTTGGAATGAAAGATGGTCAGTTCCTTGTGAACCCGACCTACGACGAACAGCGCGAAGGCACTTTGCGCCTGACGGTAGCGGGAACGAAAGACGGCATCGTGATGATCGAGGCCGGCGCTAGCGAAATCGACGAAGAGAGCATCGTAGAGGCTATCGAATTCGCGCATACGGAAATCAAGAAGATTTGTGCCGCGATTGATGAACTGGTGCAGAAGGGTGGCAAGACCAAGCGCGCGGTAACACCGCCTGAGTTTGATCAAGCGTACTTCGATCAGTTGAAGAAGAAGGTTGGCGCGCAGCTGGCGGATGCACTCAACACCGAGAAATATCCGAAGCTGGAAAGCTACTCGAAGGTGAAGGAGATCAAGACCGCGCTGAAGGCGGAGATCCCTAAAGAAGACGTCGAGGCGCTCTCGAAGCTTTCGAAATACTACGAGACGTTGCGTGAGCGTATCTTCCGCGAACAAGTCGTAGATGATCGCCGTCGTCCCGATGGGCGCGCATTCGACCAGATCCGTTCGATCTGGAGCGAAGTGGGCGTACTGCCCCGCGCACACGGATCAGCTGTTTTTACCCGCGGTGAAACGCAGGCACTGGTAACGACCACCCTGGGCACGGGCGAAGATATGCAACGCGTCGAACACTTCGAAGGCGAAGCCAAGAAGCGTTTCATGCTGCACTACAACTTCCCACCGTTCTCGGTTGGCGAAGTTGCGTTCCTGCGTGGGCCGGGCCGTCGCGAAATCGGTCACGGAGCACTCGCAGAGCGCGCGATTTCCGCGGTGCTTCCGTCGGAAGTGGATTGGCCGTACGCGATGCGCGTGGTTTCGGACATCCTGGAATCGAACGGATCGTCTTCGATGGCGAGCGTCTGCGGCGGAACCCTGTCGTTACTTGATGCGGGCGTTCCCTTGAAGGCTCCGGTTGCGGGCGTTGCGATGGGTCTTGTGAAGGAAGACGAGAAATACGCGATCCTGACCGACATCGCTGGCGCAGAAGATCACTACGGCGACATGGATTTCAAGGTCGCAGGTACGGAAGCCGGTATCACCGCTCTGCAAATGGATATCAAGGTCACGGGCATCACCGCGCAGATCATGCGCGAGGCGCTGGCGCAGGCGAAGGAAGGACGGCTGTTCATCCTTGGCAAGATGAATGAAGTCATATCTGAGCCGCGCACCAAGATTTCCGAATTCGCGCCGCGGTTCTACACGCTGACGATTCCGACGGACAAGATCAAGGACCTGATCGGGCCCGGCGGCAAGGTCATTCGCGGCATCATCGAAGAGACCGGCGTGAAGATCGATGTAGAGGATTCCGGCAAGGTGAACATCGCCTCCAGCGATGCCGAGGGCGCAGCGAAGGCGCTGAAGATGATCGGCGAGATTACGGCGACGGCCGAAATAGGGAAGACCTATCTCGGAACAGTTTCCCGTCTGGCTGACTTCGGAGCTTTCGTTGAAGTTCTGCCTGGTACCGATGGACTGCTGCACATCAGCGAAGTCGCCGAACATCGCATCAAGGACATTCGCGACGAACTGAAAGAGGGCGATCAGATCCTGGTGAAGGTGCTATCGATCGAAGGCAACCGCATTCGCCTTTCCCGCAAAGCGATTCTGCGTGAGCAGCGCGCGAAGATGGAAGGCGGAGAAGGCGGCGAGGTTCCAGCCGGTGAGCCGATGACGCTCGAAGGCGGGCATCCGGAGCCGGGTAACGAAGCCGATGAGCCGGTCGGTGCAACGCAATCCGATCGCCCGGATCGTGGACCTCGTCCGGGTGGTGGACGGGGCGGTGATCGCGGTGGACGTCGTGGTGGCGGTGGCGGTCACCATGGCGGTGGTGGACGCGGTGGCGATCGCGGCGGACGCGGACGGCGGTAGAGCTTAAAGCAAAAGAGAGAGCAGCCAGAGATGGCTGCTCTTTTTTTGTGACGCTAGCTTTTGTAACGCAAGGTCTCTCAACTCGGTCGCGAGGGCAGCCGAGGTCGGCTGCCCCACGTAATTGCCACTACCAGACCCTGCAGGCCTTCAATCGGACCATTGGCTGTCCGGCTTTGCAGCCAAATGCCTGCTGAAATTCCGGAAAGTTTGCTTCCACATTGTTCACCCGAAATTCGGGCAGAGAATGCGGATTGGTCGTGATTACCATACGCGCGAAGTCAGGCCGCCAGGTTCCACACCACGAAAATGCGTGTGCAAGGAAGAAGCGCTGGCGCGGTGTCCATCCGTCTGGACCCTTTTCGTCGATCGACTTGCCGGCTTTCTTGTAGGTATCTTCCAGAGCCATCATGGCAATTCGAAGGCCGCCGTTGTCGGCGGTATCTTCGCCCTGCGTCATCTTGCCATTGGTCTTCACGCCGAGTCCTGGAACTTCCTCCGTGTATTCGTCAGCAACGCACTTGCCGCGCTCTTCATATCGGGAGGCGTCCTGAGCGGTCCACCAGTCTTTGAGATTGCCTTTGGCGTCGAACTGACGACCTTCGTCGTCGAAGCCGTGCGTGATCTCGTGCCCGATGACCATGCCGATCGCGCCATAATTCACGTCATCGTTCAGCGAGGATTCGAATGCGGGTGGCTGCAGGATTCCGGCAGGGAAGTTGATGGTGTTCAACTGACCATCGTTGTAGGCGTTGACGGTTGGCGGAGTCATGGTCCATTCAAGCCGATCGACAGGCTTGCCGATCTTGTTCAATTGCCTCTTGGACTCGAACGCCGTGGCTTGATGGACGTTGTCGATGAGGCTGGTGCGCGTGATGGTTACGCTGGAATAGTCGCGCCAGGTTTTCGGGTAGCCGATCTTGGGCTCCATTGCGGTGAGTTTCACTAGCGCCTGCTTCTTGGTTTCCGGGCTCATCCAGTCCAGGCCGTTGATGTCATCGCCCAGGGATTTCTGAATGGCGGCGACCATCTCTTCCACGCGCTTCTTGCTATCAGGCGGAAATGCTTTTTCGACATAGGCCTGGCCGAGGGCTTCTCCGAGATCTCGATCTGCGAAGGCGACGCAGCGACGCCAGCGGGGTAACTGTTTTTCGGATCCGGTAATGGTTCGGCCGTAGAAGTTGAAATTTTCCTCTTCAAAAGCGCTGCTGAGGTAGCGAGCATGGCCGTGCAGCGTCCACCAGCGTAGATAAACTTTCCAACTGGCGAGAGGCTCTGTGACGAGAACCTGCTGAGCGCCGCGGAAGAAGTCAGGCGATGAGACGACGTAATGATTCGGAGTCGGACTGCCGACCAGGACGAGATAGCGTTGCCAAGCGAATGCCGGGGTGAGCGCCTGTACCTGCGCCAGGGTCATGACGTTGTTGAGTTTCTGCGGGTCGCGCCGGCTCACGTTGTCCATTTGAACTTTGGCGAGCGCGGTTTCGATTTTCAGGACGGTATTTGCGTTGGCCGCTGCCTGCTCGGGAGTATCGCCAGCGAGTGTAAACATGCGCTTCACGTGCTGGATATATTTCTCGCGCACGGCCGTTAGCTTCGGATTGTCGGAGAGATAGTAGTCACGACTGGGCATCCCAAGGCCGCCCTGATCGATACCGGCGATGACGAGGGAGGAGTCGTTGAAGTCTTGTTGGGACCCGAATCCGAGAAGTGCGGCGTTGGTCTGGTTGTCCGCGCCTGCCCACGCAGCGGGAACGCTCTTATGCAGCATGGCGACGACTTCAGCCAGTTGCTTCTTGTCGTTCATCGCGGCGATGCGATCGAAGATGGGTTGGAGGGGCTTCAGCCCATTCTTCTCGATCCCGCTCTCGTCCATGCAAGCGGCCCAGTAGTCGCCAACTTTTTGATGGACAGCGTCGCGCTGGTTGGCCGGGTTGGAAGCCTCGACCATAGCGTCGCGCAGGATTGACTCGTTCCATAACTCCAGATTCGAATCGGTATCCCAGGTCGCCTGATCGGAGGGCACCGGGTTGGCGGCGATCCATTTTGAGCAGACAAACTTATAGAAGTTGTCGCAAGGATCAAGTGAACGATCTATCAGTGACGGATCGAAGTGAGTAAGCGAGGGTGTAACGCCAGTAGAACTCTGGGCGAATGCAAAACAACAACTGAAAACGAGACCCGCGAAGAAGAACTTTGATGCGCGCATTGCTCCCTCCAGGAGTTGGAACGTTAACAGAACTGTGGGTGAAAGCAGACGAGAATCTTAGATAACTCTGCCAGAACATGGACGCGGCTAGGGACGAAAGGCGAGCGAGCGCGACGCAAACTCGCATCACGAATCGACCCGATGCGGAGCGATTTCGTGGGCAGAAAATCTCATCCTGACCCAGGTGGTGAGGGGCGATGCTTTTGAGTGCTGTTTCCATTAACCATTTGTATTCCGCTGAACCACATCGCGTCCGGTTAGCGCCTCGAATCGGGCTATAGTTTTCCTGCGCCGCTTCAAAGCACGAACGCATTTAAACAACTCATTGTTCGGGCACGACACCGGTCTCCGGTGAACGAAAAGAAGATATCTGAGGAGTCGCAGTTATGGCGCTCAAGAAAGTCGTTCTCTATTTCGAAGACCAGCAGGACGCTCTTCGATTCACTCTCGCTGCGGGCTCCCTCATTTCAGGCGAATACTCAGGCATGACAGGCCCGTTGGCTAAGTTGACGGCGCCGCTTTCCCGTGCGGCCCGGATCACCGCAGGCGGCAAACTGGGAGAAGAGAGTGGGGCCGGGGAGCCGACAGTCGACGAGTGTGAGGGGCCGGTTCCGGCGACGGTGGAGTCCGAGAATTTGGCTGAATCGGCCTAAGCAACGGTTTCGATCAGCTGTAGAATTTCTGGATGGCCCACCAGTTCAGTACCTCCTACATCGAGGATTCCGTCGCGCTTTTCCACTATTACAAAAAGCTCGGCGAAAGCGCCATGGCGCAACTCACGGACGAGCAGCTTTTCGCTGCGCTTGATCCGGAGATGAATTCTGTAGCGATAACCGTGAAGCACATCGCAGGTAATATGCGTTCGCGCTGGACGGACTTCCTTACCAGCGACGGTGAGAAGCCGGATCGCAACCGCGACTGCGAGTTTGTTGAACCGGCCGTATCTCGCGAGACGTTGATGAAGTGCTGGGAGGACGGCTGGGAGTGCCTGTTTTCCGCGTTGACTCCACTGACGGATGCTGACCTGGAGCGGCGCGTGACCATTCGGGGCGAACCGCATTCGGTGATGCAGGCGATCAATCGGCAGGTGGCGCACTACTCGTATCACGTCGGGCAGATTGTGTTTCTCGCGAAGCAACTTCAGAGCGCGAATTGGAAGTCACTGAGTGTGCCACGAAACAACTCCGCGGAATTCAATCAGAAAGTGGCGGCCGGGGAAGCGAGTCAGCGGTGAAACTTGAAGACTTACGAAATAGATGGGGAACGATTTTCGAACCTGCAGGGATTCTTCGATGAGATAAGCCGTGTACTTGTTCCGGGTGCTTATTGGGGTCGGAATATGGATGCATTCGACGACATCCTGAGCGGTGGATTTGGTACTCCGGAAGGAGGGTTCAGGCTGATCTGGAAGAAGCACTCCATATCAAGAGAACAGCTCTCTTACGAGGAGACTACGCGTCAATGGGAAGAAGTCCTAAGGCGATGTCATGCGTCAAATATCAGCTCTGTTCAGGAGAAGGTTGATCGGGCTCGTGCTGGCCAAGGACCAACTTTGTTCGATGACATCGTGAAGATCATTCGAGATCACGGGGTCGGCGGTGCGCAGTCTCAGGACGGAGTCGAACTGGTTCTCGACTGAGTTTTCGCTTGCTAGCTTGCAAACCACCAGTAGAACCTGAGATGCTTCTCTCGTCATCATTGTGGCTGGAGGCTAGCATTGAAACGTTTCACTTCGATCCTGCTCGCCGTACTTTTCCTGACTTCTGCTCTTATCGCGCAATCGACTAAAACGGTAGCCGAGCGCCTTGGATATCCTGCGAATTCGCGCCTGCTGGTGATCCATGCCGACGATTTCGGCATGATGCACACGGTGAACAGCGCAATCGAGGAAGCGCTCGAAAAAGGCTGGGTGAATTCAGCCAGCATCATGGTGCCATGTCCGTGGTTCCCGGAAGTTGCCGAGTGGGCGAAGGCGCATCCGAACGCGGATCTCGGCATACACATCACGCTCAATGCGGACTGGACCACATATCGGTGGCGGCCCGTTTCCGGGCAGGTGAAGGGTTCGAGTCTGCTCGATGATGCAGGCTATCTGCCGTTGCTGACTGATTACGTTGATGCGCATGCGAAGATGAGCGACGTGGAGACGGAAGCGCGCGCGCAGATCGACAAGGCGCAGGCAGCAGGAATTCGGCTTACGCATCTCGATCCGCATATGGGCACGATCGCCAGCACGCAGGATCTGCTCGCGGTCTATGTGGGGTTGGGCAATCGGTACAACCTGCCCGTGCTGCTTGAGCCGAGGACAGGTAGGGGGATCGACGCCGGAAGCAAAACTCCCGTCGGCATCGACGGGATGTTTAATACGACGAACCTAATGCAGGGCTCGGTGCTGGTCGATCGCATTCTGCAGATGATGCCCGGCGTTCCGCAATCGCAATGGCTGGATGCTTACAAGAAGATGCTGGCTCCGTTGCCGCCGGGAACCTATGAATTGATTGTGCATCTCGCGCACAATGATGCGGAGATTCAGGGCGCGACGTCAGATCACGCGGATTGGGGAGCGCAGTGGCGACAGAATGATCTGGACCTGGTGAGCAATCCTGAGTTCCAGAAATTCCTGAAAGATCAGGGATTCGTCCTGGTGACGTGGAAAGATCTGTCGAAGGCGATGCCAACTGACGTAGCCAGCTAAATGGCGCTGAACTCAACCCAGGCTTTGGTCTTGCCGAAGTCGACGTTCAGCTCGCACTTTTTTGGACCGGTGTGCCCGAAGGTAACGCGCAGTTCGGGCACCTGGCCCATGAGCGTGCCAACAGACATGGGGGCGCGCGCTAGATCCTGCTGCTGGTCATAGGCCTGATCCACGTTCACGTTCTTGCTGACGATTAGAGTCCAGTCTTTTTTGCCCGGAACCAGGTACATCGTATATGCGCCGACGCTGATCGGTGTATTGCCGAGCATCAGAGTGCTCTCCGTGAAGAGCGTGAGCGCGGAACCGCCGGGCGACCAGGGCTTGTCTAGCGGTAATCCGGCACGCGTCGCGGGCACCGGAGTGTAGCGAGCGCTGATCTGTTTGCCATCGTCAAGGGTGCAAACGGCGGCGCCCGACTGCTTGTCCTCTGATTGCGCGACTGCGAAGGAGGTCAGCGCTGAACAGGTCAGCGCGAGAAGTAAAATCGACAAGCCAATCCGGTTAGAAATAGGACTGCAGGTGCGTCGGATAATCTCAGTACTGATCATGGATGGACTTGCCTCTTTCCTATCAGCGGTGCAGCCCAGCTTGCCGCGAGATTTCGCTTTCAGCGCACTGCCGAAAACGCGCAGAAGTTACTCCTTGCGACGGAGCATCCGCGTGAAATCGTGACAACAAGTTCTGGATATTTGTCGCGATAACTTTCGCATAAACACTCTCAAGACTTCAAGGAGGAACTCGCGCGATAGTGGCTAAGTCGCAGGACACAGCACAGCCTCTGTGTATCCTTGAACGAATCTCAACGCGCGGCAGACAGCCTTAGCGCACGGTAGATAAAAGCAGAACGATGAGCAAAATGCTCATTACCCCGAAAAGAACGAGTGCAAAGGGAGCCCAGAAATTCGGGTCGTGAATTGGCCGGACGGTCGCCTTCATAATGCCTCCTCGTGAGAGACAAACGAAACGTCTTTTCATCCACGATGAAGTTATCGCTGGAGGGAACTTAAGTCAGTGACAGGGGTCACCGTTGCCGTTAAGCATGGGCCGGAACGTGTACCTTTCGGGGAAGGAGTTCTCCGATGCGGCGGATTTCAGCTCCTACACCGCGCAGCTTCTCTTCGATGCGCTCGTAGCCGCGATCGATGTGATAGACGCGGTCGATGATGGTTTCGCCCTCGGCGACGAGAGCAGCGAGAACCAGAGAAGCAGATGCGCGCAAATCGGAAGCGAGAACGGCAGCGCCACTGAGAGGAGTCCGGCCACGCACGATTGCACGACGTCCCTCGATCTTTACATTGGCGCCCATGCGTACGAGTTCCTGCGCGTGCATGAAACGATTCTCGAAGATATTTTCGGTGACGACGGAGCTGCCTTCGGCTTGCGTGGCGAGAGCCATGTACTGCGCCTGCATATCGGTGGGGAATCCGGGATATTCCTCGGTCACGACGTCGGCGGCCTTCAATCCACCGAGGCTGAGCACGCGCACCGATTCACCATTGCGAGTGACTTTCACGCCGACTTCTTCCAGCTTGTTGAGAAGAGAAGTGAGGTGATTGGGATCGCAGTTGGTGACCATCAGGTCACCGCCCGAGATTGCGCCCGCGATGATGAAGGTTCCGGCTTCGATGCGGTCAGGAATGATGCGGTGCTTCGCTCCGTGCAGCCTGGGAACGCCCTTCACTTTGATGGTGGAGCTTCCAGCGCCTTCGATCTTCGCGCCCATCTTGATGAGGAGGTCGGCGAGGTCTTGTACCTCAGGCTCGCGCGCACAGTTTTCCATAAGAGATTCGCCATCGGCGAGCGCTGCGGCCATGAGCAGATCTTCCGTTCCCGTTACTGTGATCTTGTCGAACACGATGTGGCCGCCTTTGAGGCGATCGGCGCGGGCTTCGACGTATCCGTGTTCCTGTGTGATTTTCGCGCCGAGTTTTTCGAGACCTTTCAAATGCAAATCGATGGGACGCGCGCCAATGGCGCAGCCACCGGGCAGAGAAACGCGGGCGTGTCCGAACTTTGCCACGAGCGGACCAAGCACCAGGGTGGAGGCGCGCATGGTTTTCACGAGTTCGTAGGAGGCTTCGGGAGTATTCAGGTTGCGGCAGTTGATGGTGGTGCGATGCTGCGCGCGTCCATAGCCGAGTTCGACTTCGGCTCCCATGGCCACGAGAAGCCTGCGTTCGGTCTCGATGTCGCGGACCTGTGGAATATTTTCGAGGATGACCGGTTCTTCCGTGAGCAGGGCTGCAGCCATTGCGGGTAGCGCCGCGTTTTTCGCTCCGCTGATACGGACGGTTCCAAGCAGGGGACTGCCACCGCGAATCACAAACTTATCCATTCAACCAAGACCACCTATAAGAGCTGAGTTCTCATTGTACGGAAAAACGAGACCAAGATTGGAAACCGAGGTGCAATGAACCAAAAAATCTAAGTGCGGGAACCGGCGATTAACTCGATGGCCCTGCGCACCTGTCCATCTGCGGCTTTCAGACTTTTCCTGGCTTGGTCCTTAGAGGACGATGTCTTCAACATAACCAGCGCTATGGGGACTTTTCCTCCGGCGGCCTTGAGAGCTTTTGCGGCTTCCTTGTGGGTTACGCCAGCGGACTTTTCAAGGATGGTCACGCCACGCTCGCGCAGTTTGTGGTTACGCGGGGTAACGTTCACCATCAAGTTGCCATAGACATGACCGAGACGCACCATCGCGCCGGTGCTGATCATATTGAGGACGAACTTCTGGGCGGTGCCTGCTTTCATGCGCGTCGATCCGGAGAGCACCTCCGGCCCGACATCGATGACGATCGCCAGGTCGGCGGCATGTTCCAGGGGAGAATTCCGGTTGCAAACGAGAGCAACGGTCTTCGCGCCCTTCTTCTTCGCATACTTCAGTGCAGCCAGTGTGTAGGGAGTGCGACCACTGGCGGCTATTCCGATGACAATGTCTTTCTTGCCTGGCTTACTGTGGGCGATATCTTTCTTGCCCAGATTGAGCGAGTCTTCCTCATCTTCCACCGCCGAATGTAGCGCTTTATCGCCGCCGGCGATGACGTGCTGAATCAGTTTAGAGCTGATGCCGAAAGTGGGAGGAATTTCGGAGGCGTCGAGCGCGCCTAGGCGACCACTTGTTCCGGCGCCAACGTAAATCAGGCGGCCACCTTTGCCGAGCGAGTCGGCCACGAGCTCAATGGCTTTTGCGATCTGTGGCAACTGCTTTTCAACGGCTTTCGGTACGTTCTGGTCTTCGCGATTGACAGCACGCGCGATTTCCAGAGCAGTCATTTCGTCCAAGTGCAGGGTGTTGGGATTCTGCTGCTCGGTTGCGAGCTTCGAGAGTTCGACTTTGAGTTTCCGCGACTTCATCGCCTGGCTCCCGATTCGATCGCTTTAACGACGGCGTCGTGAAACTTGGGGCGGACTTCTTTAATTATTTGTGAACTGCGGTCCGACCAGGTGCGGTTGGTCAAGAGAACGACGGCGAGTTGTCTCTCGGGATCGATCCAGAGAGAGGTTCCAGTGAATCCGAGATGGCCGAAAGATCGCGAGGAAAGATACTGGCCTGCCTGCGACGGAGGTGTCGGCTTGTCCCATCCGAGGCCGAAGCGAGTACTTCCAGGGAACGTGCGATCTTGAGTTGTGAATAGCTCGATGGTGTCGCGTCTGATCAGACTGCAGCCACCGGCCAGCATGCATTGCGCGAAACGGGCGAGATCGGCAGCAGGAGCAAACAGACCGGCATGTCCTGCGACTCCGCCGAGAATCCAGGCATTCTCGTCGTTCACGCCACCTTTGACGATTCCATTGCGAAAGTCGCGATCGATCTCTGTAGGTGCAATTCGTGGGAGCAGGCTCGCTTGCGGACGGAAGGTGGTCTCGAGCATTTGAAGCGGTTGAAATAATTCAGGTTGGACGAATGAATCCAGAGTTGCATCCGCGAGGCGAGCCAGGATCTCCCCGAGCAAAATGAAACCTACGTCGCTGTATTCAGTGACGCTGCCGGGTTCATTTACGAGGGAGAGCTTCATCGCCGCCGCGAGCAGTTTGTCGCGCGTGACGAAACGCAAGAACAGGCGCTCGTAGGCGGGAAGACCAGAAGTGTGCGTCAACAACATGCGGACCGTCACTTCGGACCTGCGGTCATCATCGGCTGCGAACTGTGGGAGCAACTCGATCACGGGAACGTCGAGATGCAGGAGTCCACGATCGTAGAGAATCATTGCCATGGCGGTCGTAGAAACGACCTTAGTCAGCGAAGCAAGATCGTAAATCGTGTCGGATGCGGCGCGCGGAGAGCTCGATTCGTAGGTGAAGCGGCCGAATCCCTGAAGCGCGACGAGGACACCGGAGTGCACGACGGCGACAGACGCGCCTGGGAAAGCTCGGTCCGCAATGCCGCGCTTTATGACGGCGAACGCTTCGCCGAAGCGGCGGTCTTGCCCATTCAAATCGGTGCGCAGGAGTTCTTCGGGAGATTCGGTCATTAAGGGATTCGGTGAAATCGTGATCAACTCAGTCTGTATAGGAGAACACCTTCCACGAGTAATGCAAAGTGGCAGCTGTTACCGAAGTATGCACTCCGCCTAAGAGCGGATGCTCTCTTAGCACGCTGGGCGGGCTATGCTGATGAATGCAGGCAGCAAGTCTGCCATGGTTGGGCAAATCGAGAATGCAATTCAGTTGGAGGGCGTTAGCCCTAATTTTTATTTCGCTAGTCTCATTCGCCGCCACCGGTGCAGCTCAGGCCAACGAGCCTGTTGGCGGCACGGCGATCGTGAACCGCTTCGCAGCCGTTGATGCCATCCTGGAAAAAGCTGTTCAGGAACAGAATCCGCCGGGCGTGGTGGTTATCGTAGGACACAATGGCGAGACGGTTTATCGCAAGGCTTTCGGCTATCGCAGCCTGGAGCCGCAGCGCGAGCCGATGACCATGGATACGATCTTCGACATGGCGTCGCTGACCAAATGCATGGTGACGGCGACCGGGATCATGCAGTTGGTGCAATCCGGACAGGTGCGGCTGAATGATCCGGTTTCGAAGTACATTCCTGAGTTTGCGCAAAATGGTAAGCAGGACATTACCGTCCGCCAGTTGCTGATTCACTATTCGGGGCTGCCGGAAGATCTTGATCTGAAAGCGAAGTGGGAAGGCTATGAAACGGCCCTGCGGATGGCGATGGAGACGGCACCGGCTTTCCCGCCGGGCTCACGTTTTCTGTACAGCGACATTAACTACATCGTGCTGGGCGAGCTGATCCACCGCGTTTCCGGACGGTCGCTGGATGAATATGCAGCAAAGAACATTTTTGAACCGTTGGGGATGAGTTGGACGCGTTTCAATCCACCGGAGTATTGGCGGGAGCGAATCGAATCGACGGAGTATGACGAGCACGGCGTGATGTTGAGGGGCGTAGTGCACGATCCTACCGCGCGACGCATGGGCGGGGTCGCTGGACACGCCGGTGTGTTTTCTACGGCAGATGATGCGGCCAAGTTCGCGAAGGCGATGTTGAACGGCGGTGAGCCCATTCTTTCGCCACTCAGTCTTGAGAAGATGACTACGCCGCAGCAGCCGCCGAACGACACGGTAGTGCGCGGTATTGGTTGGGATATCGATTCGCCATTTTCCAGTAACCGCGGCGAGTTTCTCCCATTGGGATCGTATGGGCATACGGGATTCACGGGCACGTCGTTGTGGATCGATCCAACGACGAACACCTACGTCATCATTCTGAGCAACGCAGTGCATCCGCGTGGGAAAGGAAGCGTTGTCTCGTTGCGATCGCGCGTGGCGACGGCAGTTACGGCCGCGCTGGAGTTAACTCCGAGCGAGCAAGACAAGCTGCGCTTGCAGCAGATTACCGGCTACAACGAAGTCGCAACCGCCGCGCGTCGCATCGCGGTTCGAAATGGCACGGTGAAGACCGGCATCGACGTGCTGGAAGACGACAACTTCAAGCAGCTGAAAGGGAAGCACCATATAGGGCTGCTGACGAACCAGACAGGCATGGATTCGCTGGGACGTCGCACGATCGATGTTTTGGCGCATGTGCCGGACGTGGAGCTGACTGCGATCTTCAGCCCGGAACACGGAGTAGCGGGGACGCTGGATGCGCTGAACGTCGGTAATACGAAAGACGCAGCGACCGGAATTCCTGTGTACAGCGTTTACGGCGGCACGGATGCGAAGCGGCGCCCAGCGGCGGACGTCGTCAAAAAGCTGGATGCGATTGTCTTCGATATACAGGACGTGGGCGTTCGGTACTGGACGTATGAAACGACGCTGGGTTATTTCCTGGAAGCAGCGGCGGCGAACAATGTTGAGCTGATCGTGCTCGATCGGCCCAATCCGATTACTGGGGCCTATGTCCAAGGGCCGATCTCCGATCCGGGGCATGAGAGTTTCACGAACTATCACTCCCTGCCGGTCCGTCATGGGATGACGGTTGGAGAATTGGCTAAGCTGTTCAATTCTGAGCGCCACATCAATGCGCGGCTGACGGTGATCCCGATGCGCGGCTGGTATCGAGGGGATTGGTTAGATTCCACTGGATTGATGTGGATCAACGGTTCGCCGAATTTGCGGAGCCTGAATGAAGCTACGCTCTATCCCGGCGTGGGATTGATTGAGGGAACGAATCTTTCGGTCGGGCGCGGAACAGATACTCCGTTCGAAGTTGTGGGCGCACCGTGGATCAAGTCGGTGGAACTCGCTGCATTCCTGAATAACCGAGGCATTGCGGGAGTGCGATTTGTGCCGGTGAGCTTCACTCCGAACTCGAGCGACTATGCCAACCAGTTGTGCGGGGGCGTGAACATCATTGTGCTTGACCGCAACGTGCTGGACGCTCCAGAGATGGGCATGGAGATTGCTTCCGCGTTGCGTACGCTTTATCCGGCGAAGTGGGAGGCGAACAAAATGTTGGAGTTATTCGGGAGCCAGGCTGCCTTCAATGAGTTGGTGGCGGGCGAAGATCCGCGACGCGTCAACGCGGAGTTGTTGGACGAAATACAGGCTTTTGAACAGATCCGGAAGAAATTCCTGATTTACTGAAATCTAAGTTGCCGAGAGTTCCACGGGCCTCCGGGGTTCTATACTGCACGCATCACCTTGCATCAGAGAGAAGCAGGGAGGCCTGGATGATCCGCGTTCTAATTGCAGTCTTCGCTGTCATCTTTATCAGCAGCAGCTCCGTGTTCGCACAACAACCAGCCGCTTCGGGCGGCAAACAGGATTCAGCTCCGGCACTCACGACCGGTGATCACGCCAGCGTTCGAGCGATGGAGATCCCTGCGGGCACGCAGATTCCGTTGAAGCTGCGACAGGCGATCTCGACCAAAAGCGCGAAACCTGGCGATGCTGTTTATGCGGAGACGGTGTTCCCCGTAGTGCTAAATGACCGCATCATGATTCCGACCGGCACATACGTTCAAGGACGCATCTCTGAAGTGAAACGGCCCGGACGAGTGAAGGGCCGCGCTGAAATCCTGATGCACTTCACTAGCCTTATTTTCCCGAACGGATATACAGCGATTCTGCCGGGTTCAGTACACAACATGCCCGGATCGGAAAGCCAGAACGTAAAAGGTGAAGAGGGCACAGTTCAACAGAATCCAGATACAGGCAAGGACGCAGGAACGATTGCAAAAACTGCCGGCGCTGGAGCCGGCATCGGAGGACTGGCGGGACAGAGCGTCAAAGATGCAGCGATCGGTGGCGGCGTTGGGGCTGCGGCTGGTTTGATCGCGACGCTGGTCACGCGCGGACCTGACGTGATGCTTCCGGAAGGAACGTCGGTGCAGATGGTGCTGCAACGGCCATTGGTGCTCGACGAAGCGAAGATGGGAAAGAAACCCTTCACCTATTAGCTGTTAGTGCTTGCCCGGCGGACAGGCAGGATTGCCTGTTCTACATTCCTCTGCTGATAAACTTTTCTGTCCAATGCCTTCCATCTCTTATTTTGAATGCTCCAAATGCGGGGAGCGCCTTTCTCCGGAAAAGCCTCAGACCGTCTGCCCAAAGGACGGCGGGTCGCTCTACGTTCGTTACGATCTCCAGAAAATTCGCGAGAAGGCATCGCGAGATTCGATTGCGCGTGGTCCGGCGACGATGTGGCGATACGCGGCGATGCTTCCTGATGTTGAGCCGGTAACGCTGGGCGAAGGGTTCACGCCGATGCTCGCGAGCCGTCACGATCCAAATGTGTGGATCAAGGATGAGGGGCTGAATCCGACGGGATCGTTCAAGGCACGCGGCCTGTGCATGGCGGTGACGATGGCAAAGGCGTACGGGATCAAAAAGGTAGCTGTGCCATCTGCGGGGAATGCGGCGAGCGCGTTGGCTGCATATTCTGCCGCGGCGGGAATCGAAGCGCACATCTTTATGCCGAAAGATGTGCCGCAAGCGAACCTGGTCGAGTGCCAGTCTTACGGCGCGAAGGTTACGCTGGTCGACGGCCTGATCAGCGACTGCGCGCGCATGGTGAATGAGCGCAAGCAGGCGGAGGAGTGGTTCGATATCTCCACGTTGAAAGAGCCGTTTCGCGTGGAAGGCAAGAAGACCATGGGATACGAAATTGCCGAACAGATGGGATGGGAGCTGCCGGAGGCCGTGATCTATCCGACGGGCGGCGGGGTGGGCCTGATCGGCATGTGGAAGGCGTTCGATGAGATGGAGCAGTTGGGCTGGATCGGCAGCAAGCGCCCGAAGATGATTGCAGTGCAAGCCGCCGGATGTGCGCCGATTCCGAAAGCGTGGCAGGATCATAAGCAAGTTTCGGAGATGTGGCAGAATGCGCGGACGCTGGCGGCTGGTTTGCGCGTGCCCAAAGCGTACGGGGACTACATCATTCTCGACATTCTGAAAAAGAGTGGCGGAGCGGCAATTGAAGCGACCGATGACGAGATCATGGAAGCGTTCCATGATTGGGCGGAACATGAGGGGATTTTCGCCGCGCCGGAAGGGGCAGCCTCGCTGGTGGCATATCGCAAGCTGCTCGCCATTGGTTTTCTGAAACCCGAAGACAAGGTCGTGCTCTTCAATACCGGCTCGGGTCTGAAATACATCGACGTGATCGCAAAGTACGCGAACCGGCGCGTACAGAAAACTCCTGCGCCGAAAGCGAGACACATCGGGGGGATCATCGGGCCGTACTAGGCTCGCGCGTTATGACGCAAAGGCTCTACTACACGGATTCGTTTTTGTGCGACTTCGACGCGGAGATCGCCGAGGTAATCCCCGGCGATCGTACGGCTGTGGTGTTGGACCGCACGGCGTTCTATCCGACCAGCGGCGGGCAGGTGTTCGACACCGGTGTGCTCAGCGCGAACGGAAGCGCGCTCCGAGTCATGGAAGTCGCTGAAGACGAGAGCGGCAGGATTCTGCACTACATGGAAGCTTCTGCGAGCACACTTGTGCCGGGTCAAAAGGTTACTGGCACGATTGATGCTGAGCGGCGACGCGATCATATGCAACAGCATTCGGGCCAGCACGTGCTGTCGGCGGCGTTCATCGAGTTGTTCGAGATGCCGACGGTTTCGTTCCATATGGGAGACGAGACGTGCACGATCGATCTGTCGGCGAAGGGGCTGAGTAATGAGCAGATTATTCGGGCAGAGGCGCGCGCGAATGAGGTTGTGTTCGAGAATCGGCCAGTGGGCGTGCGTTTTGTCAGCATCGAAGAGACGCGCTCACTCGGACTGCGGAAACTGCCCGAACTGCAGAAAGATGAAATGCGGTTGGTCGAGATCAAGGATTTCGATCTATGTGCATGTGGAGGAACGCACGTCACGCAGACCAGCCAGATTGGCATGGTCCTGATTCGCAAAACAGAGAAGGTGAGGCAGGGGATTCGAGTCGAGTTTGTGTGTGGTGACCGTGCTCTGCGAATCGCGCGAAAGGATTACGCAACACTGACGGAAGCGGCGAGCCTTTTCTCAGGACATATTTACGATGTTCCGCAGCAGATCAATAAAATGCTGGACGAAGCTAAGTCGGCGCAAAAGCGGCAGCATGTATTGCTGGAAGAAATCGCTGAACTGCGGGCTGCTGAAATGAGTTCGAGCGCCCGGACCGTCGGTAAATTCAAAGTGGTGCACCAGGTGTTCGCGGATCGCGATCTGACGTTCATCAAATTGCTCGCGCAGAAGCTTACGAAATTTCCGGGAATGCTAGTCCTGCTGGGCTCGACTACATCTCCTGCCACAGTCGTGTTTGCGCGCTCTGCCGACGTGGAAATGGATGTTTCCGCTCTGATGAAGGAGGCCATGACGGCTATTGGCGGACGGGGAGGCGGATCGAAAGACCTTGCCCAGGGCGGGGTTCCGGACCCGTCGCGAGTGGCTTCGCTGCTGGATCAGATTGTGTCTCAACTGGCGGGCTGAGTTGTATGCGAGCGACCTGAAACCCTGATGCGAACCATGCTACAGTACGATTTAGAAAGCGCCGCAATCTTCAAGCATGGATAGACTGGTTCTGATTTCGCTCCTGGTGAAGCTCGGCGTAGCCGCAGCCGTGGCTAGCACGTTAGCGCGTTCGCGCGAATTCCAGTCACTGCTTTACCGCGAAGAGCGGACTCTCAAACAGAAAATCTATCTGACCATATGGATCGCGATTCCTTTTGCGCTCGGCATCGTGGTGCGCGTGGTGACGCCAAGATTCATCGCGGCTGATTTGTCGTTCGAGGCGGTAATGCTGATCGGCGTGATTGGCGGGCGATTCGCCGGAGCGCTGGGCGGCATCCTGATCGCGGTTCCGGCAGCAATTCATGGTGAACTGCTCAGCCTGCCGTTCAACGTGCTTTGCGGGCTGATCGCGGGAACGTTGCGCGATGCGGCGAGCGAGCGCGAGATGATCTGGTCGTTCTCGCCGTTTGTCGATTTGAGCTTGTACCGGTGGGTACGCAAAGTACTCCCACGCCCGAAGATCGACTGGCAGATCAGTTTTTTCCTGGTCATCATCGGACTGGAATTCCTGCGAATGGAGTTGGCGCGTTCGCGATGGTTCCACTCTTACATCTTTGCGGTCGACAGTTCGAACATTTGGATCACAATTGCGATTTTCGCCACGGTGCTGATGTGCATCGGCATCCCGCTGAAGATCTGGAACAACACGCGTATCGAACTGAAGCTGGAACAGCAAGAACGCCTGCTGATGCAGGCGCGCATGGAGGCCCTGCAGAGCCAGATTAATCCGCACTTTTTGTTCAATACGCTGAACTCGGTTTCGTCGCTGGTGCGCTTCGATCCGGATACGGCGCGTGAACTCATCGTGAAGCTGGCGAATATTTTGCGGCGGCTGCTGCGGAAGACAGACGCATTTGTGCCGCTGAGCGAGGAAATTCAGTTCATCGACGATTACCTAGATATCGAAGTCGTGCGGTTCGGACACGACAAACTTAAGGTCATCAAAGAACTCGACCCGCTCTCCTTAGACATGATGGTGCCGAGCATGCTGCTGCAGCCGCTGGTGGAAAACTCGATCAAGCACGGGCTGAGCCCGAAGATCGAAGGCGGAGCGATCGTGCTGAAGAGCGCGGTACGTCACAAACGGCTGATTATTGAAGTGGAGGATGACGGTGTCGGCATGGCGGATGGGCTTCTGGAGAAGCCTACCGGGATGGGCGGCACGGGAATCGGCATGGCCAACGTCGCCGAGCGCCTGCGCGTGCTTTACGGCGACGATGCGCGGATGATTATCAGCAACCGGCCCAACGGAGGCACGGCAGTTCAGTTGCAAATTCCGCTGCAGTCAGCAGAGGCAGCGCAGGACTTCGCCGCGGCACTTCAGGACGCGCGCTCCAACACCTTGCGGTAAAACTCTTCGTAGATGGGAATGATTTTGCTGGCGCAGAAGCGGGCTCGTGCGGCGTTGCGCGCCTGTTCGCCCATCTGTTTCAGGCGGGCGGAGTCGGACAGCAGTTCGGTCGCAAAGCGTGCCATGGTGCTGACGTCGCCGACATCGGCCATGTACCCGGATACGCCGTGCTCGATAACCTCGGGCACGCCTCCTACACGAGTCGCGATAGGAACGACTTCACAGGCCATGGCTTCGAGGGCGGCCAGTCCGAACGATTCGAGTTCGCTGGGCAGGAGCATCACGTCGGCGAGAGCAAGTTTTTCGTGCACCAGGTCTTGCTTGCCGAGGAAGATGACGCGTTCGTGAATGCCTTTGTCCACGGCGAGCCACTCGGCCCGGGAACGGTCAGGCCCATCGCCAATCAGAAGAAGCTTCGCAGGAACCTTCTTCTGCACGCGGTCAAAGATTTCAATCACGTCGCAGATGCGCTTAACTGGACGGAAATTCGACAGGTGCACCAGGAGGCGCTCGTCATCAGAGGCAAATTCGGAGCGCTTCGCCATGACCTCGGGAGTGCGCCGGTAGACGTCGCAGTTCACGAAGTTGTAGATGACGTCGATCTCATTGCGAACGTTGAACTCTTTATAGGTGCGGTCGCGAAGATAGTTGGAGATTGCCGTTACGCCGTCGCTCTCTTCGATAGAGAAGCGAGTGATCGGCAGATAGGAGCGGTCCAGTCCAACGAGCGTGATATCGGTGCCATGCAGCGTGGTAACGAATGGCAGCTTGTGCGGACTGCTCGAACTGGCAAGCATCTGCTTGGCAAGAAGAGCACTCACCGAATGCGGAATCGCGTAGTGGACATGCAGCAGGTCCAATGAATAGATCTGCGCGACTTCGGCCATGCGCGTGGCGAGCGCAAGATCGTAAGGCGGATAGTCGAAAAGGGGATAGGAAGAGACTTCGACTTCGTGGAAGTTGATGTTGGGCTGCGGTTCGCGCAGGCGAAACGGCTGAGAGTAGGTGATGAAATGAATTTCGTGGCCGCGTTGCGCCAGTTCGATGCCTAATTCTGTTGCCACCACACCGCTGCCGCCGTAGGTGGGATAGCAGGTGATCCCAATCTTCATGGAGCCCTCAAAGTTATAGCCGGACCACTATTCGATTCAATTGCAAGGACGACGATGCACACTGAAAGTCACTTAAGTGGTCAGTTGATGATACGAGATCAACTCGATGCCGTGCTTCTTGAGCAAGTCATGCGCGCGATCGGAAGTCAGCACAGCCAGTTCTTTTTCGCGGGAGGAGCGTAGGCGAGTCCGAACGCCGTCCAGTTCGGCATCGTTATATCCCGGATGGCAGACGAACTCCCACGTGCCCTCCGGTATCGAGCCGATGATCGCTTCAAACAGGCTTTCGTCGAGCGCGCCGGTGACCAATACGCCGAAGCTGCCGTCGGTGGTTATCATGCCCTCGATGGCGACCATCTCGTGGAACTGGGCCTCATAGCGACGCAACACTTTGACTTCGGTGTAACGCGTCCACAGCTTGGGGCGACGGACTAGATGCGCGAAGGCCAGCGGCTTGACCGGTACGAAAGGATTGCGCACCGCCTTTACGCCACAGGCACGTGCTGCTTTCAATACCGCCTTGCAGATCGAAGGGAGCATATGTGCGTGCTTGTGGGAGTCGACGTGAGAGACACTGATTCCAGCAGATTGCAGAGTGCGAATCTGGGCGGTGGCTTCAGCTTCGACCTCGCCGGACTGAATCCGGTGCCGGAAATTATCGCGGGCTAATTCGAGAAATCCGTTGCGTAAGCGAGCGGTGACGTTGCTGTTTTCCGCAAGAAGAGAGCGAACTTGTCCTTTAGGCAGCAGAGGCTCGCCATCGACTAGCACCACGTGACATCCAATGCTTAATTCAGGCGCAGACTGCGCAGATCGGGCAGCAGAAGCGAACCGCGTACCGTTTGCCATGAGCGTGGTGGAGGTAATCACACCACGTCGGTGGCCCTCGAGAATGGCGCGATTTACGCCCTCGGTGAGCCCGAAGTCATCGGCATTGATGATGAGGCGCCGCATTGGCGCCAGTTTATCAGGTGAGAAATGTTGGGGCGGTGGCGGCTTAATTCGGTCGTGGGGCTCCGGTTAACTCGGTGGGCGTGTGCTCTGCCTGATCGAGGTAATACCGGATCTGTTCCAGCAGTCCGGGAAATAAGTCTTCTTTCGAGAGGCAGGCGCTGGCGTCCGCGCCCGTTTCGATAGGCCCGTAGCCGGTGACGATAATCACTGGAACGTCGGGGTATTTGCCGTGCACCCTGCGCGCGAGTTCCAGACCATTCATGCCATCCATGCGAAAGTCGGTGACCAGCAGGTCGAAGCGCTCTTTCTCGAACTTCTCCAGCGCATCGTGGCCGTTATAAGCGGACACGGCTCGGTATCCCTGCATTTCGAGGATCTCGCAGCTCAGGCGAGCCAGCACCTCGTGATCGTCGACGAATAGGATCGCCTTCATGCACACTCTCCCGCACCCACACTGTGCCCTATAGCCAGATGTACTGGCGCATTTCGTTGGATTTCAGAGCGAAGACGAAAGATGCCCGACCCTGCAAAAAGCTGAAGAGAAAGCCGGAAGGCACGTTTTTGGTGACTGAACCTCGGGATTAATTTCGCTTTTCTATCGCCTGGGTCGGAGATCTGAGCGCATCGAGATTCGCGATAGTGTGAATCTCAAAGAGCGATTGTCCATCAATCAATGATTCACGTATAGTCAGGGAAATGAGCTACTGTCGCGGAACCCGTCCCTGCTGTTGTTGTATGGCAGCCCACAGGACTGTCTTCCGGACGGATGCGATGATGCGCTAAAGCTCAAAACAAGCTTAGATCAGACCAACGCCACCCGCCGGAACTACCGGCCGGTGGATTTTTTTTTGGCGTGAGAAAGGACCGATGGCGACTTCTTCGGAATTAGGTTTGCGTGACGTTCCCGATGCGCTTCCTCTGCAGGGAACGATAGCGGAGAGTTACGAACGGCGGCTCAGCCATTTGCGTACGTTAGAGGCAGAGAGCATTTACATACTGCGTGAAGCGGCAGCTGAATTTGCGCGGCCAGTCATGTTGTATTCCATCGGGAAGGATTCGTCGGTCATGTTGCGCCTGGCGCAAAAGGCGTTCTTTCCGGGCAAGTTTCCGTTTCCGCTGCTGCACATCGATACCAGCTACAAGTTTCCCGAGATGATCGAATTTCGTGACCGCTATGCCCGCGAGATCGGGGCTGAGTTGATTGTTCATCAGAATCGTGAGGCGCTGGAGCAGGGTGCGAATCCGTTTGCTTTGGGTACGCAGAAGTGTTGCGGGCTGCTGAAAACGAAGTCGCTGCTGGACGCACTGACCGAAGGTGGCTTTGATGCAGCGTTTGGCGGGGCTCGCCGAGATGAAGAGAAGTCGCGCGCAAAGGAGCGGATCTATTCGTTTCGCGATGGCTCGGGGCAATGGGATCCGAAGAATCAACGTCCAGAGCTGTGGAACATCTTCAATTCGCGGATCGACAAAGGCGAGAGTATCCGCGTATTTCCGCTTTCCAACTGGACTGAGCTGGACGTGTGGCTCTACATCCACCTGGAGAATATTCCGATCGTGCCGCTTTACTTTGCGCAGGAACGTGATGTGGTGATCCGCGGCGAATCGATTGTCGTGATCTACAGCAAAGATCAGTTGCGGGAGGGGGAGAAGACGCACCGGATGAAGATCCGCATGCGCTCGCTGGGATGCGTGCCGTGTACAGGGGCGATCCGATCGCATGCAGACACTGTGCCGAAAATTATCGAGGAGATGATCCAGTTCCGACGCTCGGAGCGCGAGAATCGCGCAATCGATCACGACGAAGAAGGCTCGATGGAACTGAAGAAGCGCGAGGGCTATTTCTGATGAGCACTGCCTTCGCAGAATCGAACGCACATACCGAACTGCTGCAACAGAATTTGCAGGCTGAGCTACTGCGCTTCACGACCGCGGGCAGTGTCGATGACGGGAAGTCAACGCTGATCGGACGGCTACTGCATGATTCGAAGTCGGTCTATGAAGATCAGTTGGCGTCGGTGAAGAAGAGCCGCTTCAATCGCTCGACGGGTCCGATAGATTTTTCGTTGCTGACGGATGGACTCCGCGCCGAGCGCGAGCAGGGAATCACTATTGATGTTGCCTATCGTTACTTCACCACCGCCCGGCGGAAGTTCATCATTTCCGACACGCCGGGGCACGAGCAGTACACACGCAATATGGCGACCGGCGCGTCAACGGCGGATTTGGCGATCATTCTGATTGATGCGACTAAGGGACTCTTACCGCAAACACATCGCCACGCTTACATTGCATCGTTGTTGGGAATTCCGAATGTGCTGGCGGCAGTGAATAAGATGGACCTTGTCGAATTCAGCGAGGAGCGGTTCCTGGAGCTGGAACAGGCCTTCGCGGAACTGGCTGGGCAACTCGGGCGTGCTAACGTGCAGACGATCCCGATCAGCGCGCTTGAGGGCGAGAACATCGTCCGCCGCAGCGGTCGGACGGCATGGTACACCGGCCCCACGTTGCTGGAACATCTGGAGACGGTGCCGATCCGCCGACCGGTGAGCTCCGGTGCACTGCGACTTCCGATTCAATATGTGATCCGTCCGGATGCCGACTTTCGTGGGTTTGCAGGGCAGATTGCGTCGGGCATTCTCGCGCCAGGCGATGAGGTGCTGGCTCTTCCATCGCAGCAACGCACGCGAGTGAAGTCGCTTGCCAGCTTTGATGGCGATCTTGCCGAAGCATTTTCTCCGATGTCGATTGCGCTCACATTGGAAGATGAAATCGACTTGAGCCGTGGCGACATGCTGGTGAGCCCGGATCAGGCGCCCGAGGCGTCAAGGCGCTTCGAGGCGATGATCGTGTGGATGCATCCTCAACCGATGCAGCTCTCGCAGAATTTTCTGCTGAAGCACACGACGCGGACCACGCGAGCGCGGGCATTGCGAATCCTGCATCGGGTGAATATTTCAACTCTCCGAAATGAACCTAGCCGGCAACTGCAGATGAACGACATTGCGTCGGTCGAGTTGCAGACGGTGACGCCGCTGTTCTTTGACGGATACGAATCGAATCGAACCACCGGTAGCTTCATACTCATCGATCCGATCAGCAACGCGACAGTGGCTGCCGGGATGATCCGCAGAAACCTGGCGGAGAGTGCCGGGGATTATGCGCCAGTTACAGCAGTTGAGCGCCAAGCTAGAAACGGCCACCGGCCAGCGGTGATTCTGGTGAAACATCAAGAACTGGGTCAGGCGATCGAGCGGAAGCTGTTTGACGATGGTTACCAGGTGATAGCGGTGAACGAAGATACTCATCCGGGTGACGGTCTGGTTTCGTTGGCGAAGCTCGCAGCGAAGAATGGATTTGTCGCCATAGTTTCGAGTGAAACGGTTTCCGCTGAAATCGCGCACGAGTCGGAAGACGTTTCAATTCTCGACCTGACTGTCTTGAACTCCGGCGAAAGAGGCGAGGCCTTGCAGCGCGTTGCCTCGTTGGCACGCAGCTTGCGCAATCTTGGAGGCTCCAATGACCTTTGATCTTCAGCTGAGTTCAGAGCTGGCGGCGGATCAGATCATCGATGAAGTGCTGGCGAAGAACGGTGGCTCTGCGTGCCTGACTTGCAGCTTTCAGGCGGAAGACATGATCGTGCTGGATTTGGTGCGTAAGCGCCTGCCGGAAATTCCTGTGCTGTTCCTGGAGACTGGTTATCACTTTGCGGAAACGTACGAGTACCGGGATCGCATCGTGAAGCAGTGGTCGCTGAACCTGGTGAATGTGCTCCCCGTCAAGACGGTGTCCCAGCAGGAATCAGAGCTGGGCATTTTGTATCAAAGCGAGCCCACGCGATGCTGTCAGCTACGAAAAGTCGAGCCACTGATGAAGGCCCTGGACTCTTACGAGGTATGGTTCACGGGGCTGCGGCGCGAACAGTCGCCCACGCGGCGGAATTTGAAATTGTCGGAGAACCACCAACTGCCTAGCGGTAAACAATTATTAAAGGTGAGTCCGCTGGCTGCCTGGGATTGGAAGCAGGTGTGGCGATACACGGTCGAAAACCAGATTGAATATCTTCCGCTCTACGATCGCGGGTATTTGAGTATTGGATGCGAGCCTTGTACGAAGATTCCAGATGCCGGAGCCGATCCACGTTCAGGACGTTGGGGCGGCGCGAAGCTGGAGTGCGGCATACACACGTTTTCAAAAGCAGCGGAATAGTCCCAACAGTCGTTTCGTTTCACGTTTCACAAAAAAAAACGCGCCGATGAAAGATTGTGTGGCCCCTGCTTCTTAAACCTTCAAATCGAGGGTTGGCAGAAAGCGCGGAGGCGTGCGTGCTTTGATCGTCTGCTCGAATCCGTATGCGATCTTGATGAGTGTCGGCTCGCTCCATGCTCGTCCGAAGAACGAGATCCCAACGGGGAGTCCGAAAAGCATTCCAGCGGGCACATTGATATTCGGATAACCGGCGACGGCCGCGAAGTTCGAGCTTCCTCCGATCGAATGATCTCCGTTTACAAGGTCAGTGACCCAGGCGGGAGAGCCGGTTGGCGCCACTAGAGCGTCGAGTTGCAGGCGATCCATAACGGCGTCGATACCCTCGGCACGCGCGAGTTGGTGATTCTTCGCCAGAGCGTCGATGTATTCCGTCTCGGTTAGCGGACCCTTGTCCTGCGCCTTCAAGAAGATATCCTGCCCGAAGTATTTCAATTCTTTTTCGTGATGGCGGTCGTTGAAATCAATGACGTCCTTCAACGTGTGGACTGGAGCGTTAGGACCAAGTCGCGCGAGATAGGTGTCGAGATCGGCCTTGAGTTCGTATTCAAGGACCAGCAGTTCCGTATCGTCGAATTTGCCGAAAGTGGGGAGATCAACTGGATCGACGATGGTGGCTCCGGCCCGCTTCATTTGATCGATGACAGTGTTCATCAGCTCGTCAACGTTCTCGCTGAAACCGAAATACTTCCGCACGATCCCGAGACGCGTGCCTTTCAAACCATCGGGGTCGAGAAACGGGGTGTAGTCAGACTTAGTTTTGCCACGACTGGCGGTGGTGGCAGCGTCTTCCAGATCGACACCCACCAATGCACCCAAAAGAATCGCGGCGTCTTTCACAGTTCGCGCCATCGGTCCGGGCGTGTCCTGACTGTGGGAGATGGGGATGATTCCAGAGCGGCTTGCGAGTCCAACCGTGGGCTTGATGCCGACAATCCCATTCGCCGAAGAAGGACAGACGATGGAGCCATCGGTTTCGGTGCCAATAGCGACCGCGCACAGATTGGCGGAAACGGCGGCGCCTGATCCGGAACTCGATCCGCAGGGATTGCGATCGAGCGCGTAGGGATTGCGGGTGAGACCGCCGCGTCCACTCCATCCGCTGGTTGAATGGCTGGAGCGAATGTTCGCCCACTCACTCAGATTTGTTTTACCAAGAATCACGGCACCGGCATCGCGCAGGCGTTGCACGATGAACGCGTCCTTCGACGGCCTGGCACCAATCATCGCTCGCGATCCGGCGGTCGTGGCCATGCGATCGGCAGTATCTATGTTGTCCTTGATCAGCACGGGAATGCCGTGCATTGGCCCGCGAGGACCTTTGGCTTTGCGCTCCTTATCGAGCGCGTCGGCGATGGCGAGCGCATCGGGATTCAACTCGATGATGCTGTTGATCGCAGGCCCGCGCTTATCAATCGTGGCGATACGCTGGAGGTACTTCTCTGCGAGGGAGTGGGCGCTGAGTCTGCCGGACTGCATCGCAGACTGCAGATCCGATATTGTGGTTTCCTCGAGCTCGAAGCTGGGAATCGAGGGCGCGGTGTTCGCTGCAGCAGTTTCGACGAACGTCGGAGCCGAGAGCACCAGCTGCTCCGGTCAGCAAAGTAGATTGCAGAAATTTGCGACGATCCAAGGAGTTCTCCTGGCAGCTAAGAAAGAGAAGCGGGAGGAAAATGCTAGCAGATGGAATCAGAGTGTGGAAGTCGATTAAGAGGCAGTCAGCGTGGGGCCGACTGCCTCCATATGTCGCCGGTCATATTGCTAGCGAGACTGGTTTGTCAGCGCGGCGGACTTGCCACGTTCCAGCATCACGTGCTCGGCATTTTGCTGTAATGCTCTGGCCTGCGGGAGATACTGAACGGCCTGCATAACTTCGGGATCGGTAGCCGCGCGGGCTGCCTGCCCCTGCTCTAGTCCGAAAGCGTCGGTGAATAGTTCGGCCTTGATGTGCGCCTTCACCCATTCAGTGTTGGAGTCAAAGTCGGACTGCGAGTAGGTGACATTCTTGTCTTGCAGGAAATTGCGGAATGCCTGCAATGTCTGCTCGTCCACATTCCAGTCGGGCGTGACTTTGTGTTGCGACAGATACTGCTGAGCGAAGTCAAAGAAAATGTAGTGCAGCGTAAGGTTTTGCTGGAACGCATTTGGCTTAGGTTCGGGCAGTTTAACGTCGGGCGTGATGCCGTCGCCACCGTAGACGAGGCGGCCGGTATCAGTCTTCTTGGACTCGCGATGACTATTGTCGGCACTGTTATCGTTTACGTTGTAGTAGTAGTCGTACAGCGATATGCCTTCGTAGTTACGCTGGATCAAACGGCCACTGGGCGTGTAGTACTTCGCGGTCGTGAGCGCCAATCCGGTGCTATCGGAAAGCGGGAATACCGTCTGGACCAATCCTTTTCCGAAGGTGTTTTGACCAACCACGATGCCGCGGTCGTGGTCCTGAATTGCGCCAGTGACGATTTCAGCCGCCGACGCGGTTCCACGATCGACGAGCACGACGATTGGATAATCTTTACCACCATTTCCCTGAGCGACTCGATAGACGCGCTCGGGAGACGAGCGCCCATGCTGAGATACCACCACTTGGCCTTTGGGCAGGAATTCGCTGGCCACGGAGACTGCCTGGTTCAGAAGACCGCCCGGATCCTGACGAAGATCGAGCACAAGACCGTCGAGATTTCCGAACTCGCTTAAAGCGTGCTGGAGTTCCGTATCTGTCGTTTCATCAAACATGGCGACGTGCACATAGCCAACACCTGGTTTCAGTGCGAAATGAACATCGACGCTGTTACGCGGGATCTCCGCGCGCATGACGGTGAGTTGAACCGGCTGGTTGAGGCCTTCGCGGACGATCGTGATCTGCACATTGGTTCCACGGGGACCACGCACGAGGTCGGCGACTTCGTCGGTCGTCATGTTATCGGTGGGCTTGCCATCGACGGCGGCGATTACGTCTCCGGGACGAATTCCAGCTTTATATGCGGGAGTGCCGGCGAAGGGGGCGATCACAACAATTTTGTTCGCGCGCGCGCCGATGCTCATGCCGATCCCGTAATACTTGCCGCTCTGTTCTTCCTGAAGCTGCGTGTAGGCTTTGGGATCAAAGAACGTGGAATGGGGATCGAGCACCCGCAACATGCCGGGAATGGCGCCTTCAAAGACGGCCTTGTCGGGATCAACGGCCTCGGCATAGTTCTGCTCGACCATTTCGTAAACGTTGGTGAAGTGGCGCAGGGATTCGCGAGCCTGAGCATCGTTGTCGGGTGAAGCGCTTTGTGGACCAGAATTCAGACCACCTGAATCCATGCGCTGGCCGAGCACTACGCCCAGTCCGGCAAAGACAAGTAGGACCAAAAGCAAACGAATACCAAGGCGCCGGTTGTATGCCATGAAACGAAAATCTCCGTCTTGGTATGGATGCAAGGATCGCTTCAGGTGGTTCAATCTCATTTCAGATCGCAAGGATTCGAAAGATGTTCAGGGCCTTAGTACCGGGTCAGTGAAAATCGTGAGAAGTAGTCTCTGCTTGCGTAATGTGTAATGGCAGAATGCGATTCGCCTTCACGGAAATTACGTTGTCGAGGTTCTGCAATACACCTTCCACAATGAGGAAGCGTTCAGAGACAAGTGTGACCCGGTTTTTCTGGTACAAATCGGGATGAATGATCGCATTCGCGATGCCCGTCTCATCTTCCAGGCTAAGAAAGACGAAGCCTTTCGCCGTACCAGGGCGCTGGCGCACGATCACCGATCCAGCCGCACGGACCAGCTTTCCATTCGGGAGATTCGGCAGTTGACTGGCGGGCGAGATTCCCATGCGATTCATCTGCTCGCGGTGATAACGCATGGGGTGTGGGCCCACGGTCATGCCTGTACCGGAGAAATCGGCTACGAGACGTTCTTCGGCGGTCATGCGGGAAAGCGGTGATGCGTCGTGTTCGTCTGGAACCTCGCGCAGCAGAGGTCCGGTGCCGCGGACAGCGCGCTCTACCTGCCAGAGAGCATCGCGACGATGAACACTGGCGCCCCCTAAGGCGTTCAAGGCGCCGATCTCGCCCAAGGTGACCAGCTCCGTTTTCCGCAACTCAGGGACTCGACGCGCGAGTTCATCGATGGAAGCAAAGGGCCGCATGGCACGCGCGGCGACAAGCGCTTCTGCCGCTTCCTGGCGCATGCCTCGCGCATAACGCATACCAATGCGCAGGGCGAACTGTTCATTGTTTGGCTCGAGCGTGCACTTCCAGTCCGAGCGAAGAACGTCGATGGGACGAACTCTTAGCCCATGCCGCTGCGCGTCTTTAACGATGGTTGCCGGATGATAGAAGCCCATCGGCTGATTGTTGAGCAGCGATGCGGTGAATGCTCCCAGGTAGTGGCATTTCAACCAGGCGCTGGCATAAGCGAGCAGAGCGAAGCTGGCCGCGTGCGATTCAGGGAATCCGTAAAGAGCGAACGAGGTGATGGACTGGATAATTTGTTCCTGTGCTTCCGGGGAAATGCCGTTCTGCTGCATCCCGCGGCGTAGCTTTACCTCGATTTCACGCATGCGTTTTTCCGAGCGTTTGAAGCCCATTGCCCGGCGCAATTCTTCGGCTTCACCACCGCTAAAGTTGGCGGCAATCATAGCTACGCGCAGGAGTTGTTCCTGGAAGAGCGGTACGCCCAGAGTTCGCTTGAGCACGGGTTCCAACGAGGGATGTGGGTAGGTGACATCTTCGCGTCCCAAGCGGCGTTCGAGAAATGGGTTGACCATCTGCCCGACAATTGGTCCGGGACGAATGATGGCGACTTGCACGACGAGGTCGTAGAAGCGTACGGGTCGCAGGCGCGGCAGGCACGACATCTGCGCACGGCTTTCAATCTGGAACATGCCGATGGTGTCGGCTTTCTGCAGTACGGAGTACACGGTGGGATCGTCTGCGGGAAGTTGGGCGAGGTCGACATTTTCGCGATACTGATCATGAATTACGGAGATGGTGTCTTCGAGAACTGCCATCATGCCGAGACCAAGCAGATCGACTTTGACGATCTTCATGTCGGCGCAATCTTCTTTGTCCCATTGCACGACGACGCGATCGGGCATGCTGGCAGGCTCAAGTGGGACGACGGAATCAAGCCGTCCCTGGCACACGACCAGTCCACCGGAGTGTTGTCCGAGATGACGCGGCAAATCCTGCAATGCCATACAAAGCTGCAGGAATTTGCGGATGCGCGGATGCGAGGTGTCACAACCGGCGTCGTTGAAATGACGCTCCATCGTGTCCGACTCGTCTTTGTATTCCCAGGAATTCACCAGCGGTGAAAGACGGTTGAGGGTCTCGGCGTCGAAGCCCAGCACCTTGCCGACTTCGCGCGAGGCAGAGCGTCCGCGATAGGTGATGACGTTGGCCGTCATAGCGGCGCCCAGCTTGCCATAGCGCTTGTAGACATACTGAATGGCGCGTTCGCGCTGCTCGCCGCTGGGGAGGTCGAGATCGATGTCGGGCCATTCGCCACGTTCTTCCGATAAAAAACGCTCGAAGAGCAATTCCATGCCGACTGGGTCGACCGCTGTGATCCCGAGTGAATAGCAAACCGCGCTGTTGGCAGCCGATCCGCGGCCCTGCACGAGAATGCCTTCTTCCCGGCAGAAGCGGACGATATCCCAGACGATGAGGAAGTAGCCGGCGAGGCCGAGCTTTTCGATCAGGGCGAGTTCGCGCGCAATTTGCTTGTGAGCGCGTTCACGGAATGCGGCATCGCGCTCGCTGTAACGTGCGATCTCGCCATCTGCTGTGCGCTTGCGCAGGAAGGAGTTCATGTCGTCGCCGTCCGGCACGGGATAGGACGGGAACTGATACCCGAGTTCGTTGAGTTTGAATTCGAGGCGAGCGGAAAGCTCAGCGGTATTGGCGATGGCTTCGGGAAGATCTGCGAACAGACGCGCCATTTCCGCGCCGGATTTTAGACAGCATTCATTATTGCGGGAGAGCAGGCGCCCGGCGGTTGCCAGCGTGCGATGGTTCCGAAGGCAGGTGAAGACATCGAGCACCTGGCGAGCTGCGGGTTGCACGTAGCGAACTCCGTTGGTGGCCAGCAACGGAAGACTAAGAGAGCGCGCCAGCGAAACGGCTGCCTGGTTGCGAGCTTCCTGCTCGCGTCGATGATGCCGCTGCAGTTCGACGAACAGATTGTTGCGGCCGAAGATGAAGGCAAGTTGCTCGAGAGTGCGACGGCCTCCGGTGAATCCGCCGTTGGCGAGAGCGACGGCGAGCGGACCTTGATCTTCGCCGGTGAGGCAAACTAATCCGGTGGCGAATTGAGCAAGTTCATCGTAACTCGTGATGCCTTCACTTTTGCGCGGCACACGCAGCTTCATGCGGCTGATCAGGCGGCAAAGGTTCTGATATCCAGCTTGATTAATGACAAGCAGTGGAACGCGGACGGGTCCGAACTCAGTTTCGCAAAGGACGTCAGCGCCGAAGTGCGAACGGATTTTTGTTTTCTCCGCGGCAAGATGGAAGCGCGGCGCGCCGTAGACGCCATTGCAATCGATCAGCGCCATGGCCGGCATATCGATCGCAGCGCACGCGGCCGCCATTTCTTCCGGCAGGGAAGCGCCATCGAGAAAGCTGAAGGCGGAGCGGGCATGAAGTTCAACGTAGGTCATTATGAAATCAATCAGTCGTAGCTGGCAGCGATGAACCAGCGACCTTTCGTCATGTCGCGGTAAATGCGATAGAGCGCGACATCTTCTTTTTCGCGCACGGCGACGTCCCACTCTTCGTGCTGCCAGGCTTGATCGCTCCACCATTCGCCTGAACTCTGCCAGGGACCGCTGCAAGCAAGGACATCTCTGTGGGGCTGCAGCTTTACCGGACAGCCATTACTCACGAGCACAACCACGGACACAGGCGGGCGAAAAATTCGTTTCACCACTCGGCTGGATTGCTTTGCGATTGGCGCTTTGTCTGCAGGAGCTGTGACTTCGAAGCGCTCCATGCGAAATGGATCGGGACGATGTGTGTCCAATACTTTGGCCACGCCGACGCGCTCTTCGCCAACAACACCTTTGGCGCGTGCGAGCGTGAGTTCGAGGCGTTCGGCTTCAGGCGCTACGGGCAGGAATAGTCCGCCTTGAGCGAAGCGTGGCCGCACGGGATCGGCAGTGAGCCGGACTTTGCCGATTGGAGCGGAGGGCGGATGCGCCTTCAGATCAAGATGCAGCAGCTGCAGAAACAACTTTGGGTTGAGCATGGGCACGGGCAGCCGCAGATCACGCTCGAAGATGCTGGAGCCACGGCCCATGTCTTCGAGTTGAAGCCACAGGTGCAGAGAATTTGTCGCCAGCGAGCGCGATTCGAGCCGTGCGCAGATGTGCTCCAGTAATCGTGCGAGAACGAACGCGAGCGGTTCGAGCAGATCGATGGGATACTCCAGCTCCATTGACTCCTGAAAAATAAGCGCACCTTCGGCGGGAACCAGTGTGCGGACAAATGTCCCGCGGGCGAGTTTCTGAAGCTGCAATCCTTCCTGGCCCAGACGTTGCGAGAGAGCTATTTCGGGCAGCGCTGCGAGTTGCGCAAACGTGCGCACGCCCCAGCGAGAGAGCGTTTCCAGAGTTTCGGGGGGCGGAAAAAGATTTTCGATTGGGAGCGTGCCCAGACGTTCGGTTTCGGCACCAGCGGAGATCACCGTAATTCCTGGAAATCCGTGAGCGGCGTAAATTGCTGCGTCGGGATTGGAGGCGAGCGCGACATTTGCCCGCAATCCCAGACTTGCGGCGCGCTGCGCGATTTGTTGGGCGACTTGCGACAGATTGCCGAGGAGACGGTCGAGGCCGGAGACGTCGATCACGATGTGGTCGAGCGCCGTGTCTTCGACGCGCGGCGAGAAGGCGTGTCCGCAATCGAGCAGGGAAGCGTGCGCGGTGGCTTCCTGTTCGGGAGAGCGCATGCGCAGCACGGCTTCAGGAGCGCGCAATTGCGCCTGCATGCGCGTCATGCCCAACTCCAGAGTCGCATCGCGCGCGCGGTCGTTCATGGCGATGATGCGCGACAGCGGCGGCTTGCCTTCCAGCACAGCGACTGGCTGGAGGCGCAGTTCGGGTTCGAGGCAGACGAATGCTTCCACGGGAAAATCAGGGACGAAGAGACAGGCGAACATGGAAGCAAGCTCCTGATTAAGTGCGAATCGACCACGCGGAAGTCAGAACGTAATGGGCATGCGCCGAAGCCGGACGTTTCTTGATGGCAATTTGCGAGCGCAGTACTTCAGCGCCGATTTCAATTTCGCCCAACAGACGCGTATGCGATGGCCCGGCCCGATCGGCAATGGCTTTCCAATGGCAATTGCACCGCGCAAGGCCAAGCACGAGGGAAGCAGCGGCTTTCGCATAAGCCTGTTGCTCCAGTGCGAGCAGGACCGTGGGAGTGTTCTCTACGGCGCGGCGAAAGCGAAACCACGAGGTGAGCGGTACGCGGCGGGTGATCGCCGGCGGAACGTCACTGAGATCCAGGACTACGACGCCGAAACCACCACTTTGCAATAGCAGGTCGGCAGTTTTAAGCGCTTGTTCGACGTGAGCGCCTGGATCGGTTTTGCTCTTTTCCATAATTCCGGCCCTTGCTTCGCAAGGACCAGGCACCCGAAGACCGGGCACCCGACCAGATATTCGATCAAGCACCCGACAGCGAACCCAGAGCAGGCGCTTCAAATCGACGCCGGCGACAACGGCAGACTCAGGATCGAAGGCATCGCTGGCGTCGACAAGGGCGCAGGCTTCCTGGCGTGCGGTGGCCTGGGCAAGCAGGGAAAGCAGCAGGCTCGTGCGGCCGGAAGAGGCAGGGCCGACGATCTCGGTGAGTGCTCCACGCGGTAGTCCTCCGGTGAGCGCATCGATGGCAGGAACTCCGGTTGAGACCATCTCTGGCGAGGGGCGTTCCAGTGTCGACGCACGGCGAACCCCCAGTTCTGAATCAGCCAGAATGGCCTGAGCACGCGAAAAATCGAGAATACGAGCAGCGGCAGAAGACATAGGGAACCTGCGCAGGGAAGTGGGAATCAGGCGATTACAAAAGCGGATACTTTCGCTTTTTATTCGCCATCGAATAGATTCTGGCGCGCGGCGGAGAGGTTGTCAAGCGAGAGGAGGAAAGCAAAGATAGGAGCGGGATTTCGGCTACAACTTGTCCGTGAAGCTTCAGGCGATATTGGCGTTTCCGGCTGCGCGTACTGAAGAAGTCGCAACCCTGGGCGTTTCAATCTGCACATTACTGAGTTCGTTGATCAGAGTTCCGGCCCAGCGATAAATATTCTGGTCTTTCACTAGTTCGCGCATGCGATGCATGCGGCGGCGGCGCTCTTCCGGGCGCATATCGAGAGTGACCCGAATGGCCTCGGCTATTTCATCCGCGTCATAGGGATTAATCAGGATGGCATCGCGCAGCTCGTTTGAGGCACCGGTGAAGCGGCTGAGAATGAGCATGCCTTCCTCGTCCTCTCGGGAGGCAAGGAATTCTTTGGCTACCAGGTTCATTCCATCGTGCAGCGATGTAACAAGGCAGAAGTCGGCGAGTTTGTAGAAACGCTCGATCTCCTCGTGGCTGTGATGGCGGTTCAGGAAAACGATGGGCTTCCAGTTTCCCGACTTAAATTTCCAGTTGATGCGCTCGGCTTCGGCTTCCACCTCGGTCATCAGGTCGTGATAACGCTTGATGTGGGTGCGGCTCGGTGCACCAATCTGTACGAACGTGAACTTGCCGATAAAAGAAGGGTATTTTTCCAGGAAACGTTCGATGCCTACGAAACGCTCGGGCAGGCCTTTGGTGTAATCGACGCGATCGACACCGACTCCGAGATAAAAAGCCTCGATGCCGAGTTCCTTTAGTAGTTGAGGCTGACCAACGAGATAATTTTTCTCGCTGCGATTGCTGGGGCCGGGCGCTTTGAAGTCCACACTGATCGGGAATGGCTTCACTTCCGTTGTGTGTCCAGCACGCATTGCGGTGGCTGATGGCCAGTCAATGCGGCACTCAAGGGCGCGGTCGACGGTCTCCAAGAAATTGTGGCAATGCGACTGCACGTGGAAACCGATCAGGTCGGCCCCGAGCAGTCCTTCGAGCAATTCTGTTTGCCATGGGCATATGCCAAATGCCTCCGGATTTGGCCACGGGATGTGCCAGAAGATGGCAACACGCGCGTCTGGCCGTTCCTGCTTGATCAATTTGGGGAGCAGGGCGAAGTGGTAGTCCTGCACCAGCACCATGGGTTCGATCAGACCGTCGATTTCTTCCAGAACAGCATCGGCAAATTTCTGATTGGCGCTCTGGTACTGATCCCAATCGCTGGCACGGAAGGTAGGTCGGGTGTGCGCGATATGACACAGTGGCCATAGACCTTCGTTGGCGAAACCGTAGTAGTAGCCTTCCTCCTCCTGCTTGGTGAGCCACACACGCCGCAGTGTGTAGGCAGGCTCGGAGGGCGGAACGCGCAAGCGATTGTTGGCGTCGACCATCTTGCGGTCGGCGTCCCCGCTGCCGTGGGCCACCCAGGTGCCATCGCATGCGTTCAGGATCGGCTCGAGCGCAGTGACCAGACCGCTGGCTGGAACTATGGTTTCCACCTCCTTGCCCTTTTGCCGGTGCATGTAGGGTTCGCGATTGGAAACCACGATGAGCTGGCTTCCTTTCAGCTTCGAACGAACATGGACGGCAAGGCGTTCTTTGGTCCATACAGAGTCGGCGGAATCGCGAAGCTGGGCTTCCTGTTGCGCGGACGCCCGGGCGTCCGACAAGCTTTGGGCGAGAGTTGTCACTTCCTGAGTAAACGATTTGAGCAGATCGTCGCTTTGGACCACTGCAGTTGAAGCCGGTGATAGGCGTCCCGCGCGTACGGCACGGATCCACTGCAGGGTATGACTCATTGGGTGGAGGAGGGTGCGGCGTACAATCAGGATCGTGATGGCGGCGACCAGAATGAGCTGGAGAAGCATCCGCAGAGCTGCTTCACGGTAGAGTCGATAGATCCGCACATCGATGTAGCTGGTGTCGTGAACGACGGCCAATCCACCGATTTTTGTTTGATCGTCGTGATCGTGGAGCGGTACGGCCAGGATGTTGAGCGAAGCATCTTTAGTACGAACGAAATCGCTCTGAGGCTTATCAGCGGCAATTGCGTGGATGACCACCCCAGGTTCGCCGGTAATTCGTGATTCGGTTCCAGGGGATTTGGCGATCAGGGTTCCGTCCGTGGAGTAGACGGCCAGACCTGCGAGTCCCATGCTGTAGCCGTAGCGTTCGAACACCCGTTGATACTGGCTAAGCTTGGCACCCTTTTCAATCAGAGGTTCGATGCGAGCAGCCAAGGTTTCGCTGAGTAGTTGGGCGCGCCTCTCCACATCCCGTTGCATGTTGCGGCGTTCGCGCCGAACTTGCTGCCAGGTGAAGACAACTGAGATGATGGCCAAACCTATTGCCAGGATCCAAACGATCCGAAGGGCTAAACGCATTCTTCCTCAAGTCTGGTGGTGTTAAGGCGCAGCAAAAGGCATATCTGCGCAAAGAATTGCACGTTATTGAGATGCAAGAACTAAGCCAAAGAACAAGGCGGGTTAAGCATCTCACTCACAATGGATTCCAAAGGCGATAGGTGCCTTGCGTGAGACCCAAGCTGTAATAATTGTACGACCAGGACAGAGTTGAGTGAAGATTTTGACCAGTGGGTGAAGCATTCCGAGTAGAGGCTGAATCGCGACACTCTGCCAAAAATTATGAGGAACTCTGCCTTGGAGCGGAATCAGAATTGCAACAGGAAGTAACAGACTTCTTAAATGATGAACAAGTTCGCTATTTTAGTTTGTGATTACGACGGAACTCTGGCCACTGGTGAAACTGCAGGTTCTCAGATAATCGAGGCGCTCATCTCAGCGTCGGAGGCTGGAACGAAACTGGTGTTGGCAACCGGGCGCGAGTTGCCGGATATACGTCGTGTGCTGCCAGAGATCGAGCTGTTCCAGTGGGTAGTGGCCGAGAATGGGGCGGTGCTCTTCGAGCCTGAAACAGGAGTCAAGGAGGTTCTGGGAGCGGCCCCTCCAGACTCTTTTTTCCAGGAACTTCGCAAGCGTGGCGTCGGCCCGATCGCTCGGGGCGAGGTGATTGCTGCCATCCATTCGAGGCATGCCGCTGTTCTTGATGAAACGATTCGCGCGTTAGGGCTTCCGTACCACGTGATTCTCAACAAGAATTCTGCAATGGTTTTGCCGTCGGGTGTCGACAAGGGGACCGGGGTGGCTGCAGTCCTTGAAAGTATGGGAGTTTCGACCAAAGACACAGTAGCGGTCGGAGACGGCGAAAACGATGAAGATCTATTTCGAGTAGCAGGCTTTCGGGTGGCCGTTGGCAATGCGGTGCCGGAATTGAAGGCGTGCGCTGACATGGTTACCACAGCAGAGAACGGCGCAGGAGTGATGGAACTGATCGATGCGCTGCTCGAATCGGCGCCGATCTTCATCGACAGTAAAGCCAAGTAATGCGTCCCCGGCATTCCGATGGTGCGCTCGAAGTATCGGAGCGTATCGTTGCTGCGCGGGAAAGAAAAAAGCCCAGCTCTTCAGCTGGGCTATTCTTTTCTGGATCAGAAAACCTACTTCACGAGTTCTCTTACCTTTGCGATGATCGATTTCGAGGAGATGCCAAACTTCTCTACGAGTTCCTGCGGCTTTCCGCTGTGGGGAATCTCAGTAACGGCAATTTTGTAAACAGGGATTCTCTCGGAACTCAGTGCTGACTGGACGGCATCGCCCATGCCGCCGTGCGAGTAGTGATCTTCGACGGTGATGACCTGGTTGCCGGCAGCTCGCGCCGATACAAGGAGCGTCGCGCGATCGATCGGTTGCACGCTGAACAGATCGACCACTCGTATCTCGATTCCGCTTTTCTTCAGTTCGTCGTATGCCTTCAGCGCTTCGAACAGAGTGATGCCAGCGGCCACAACCAGAATACGATCGTTGCTACCCTGACGGAGAATCTTAGATTTGCCGATTTCAAATTTCTCGTCGGGGGAGTACACGATCGGATTATTCGGACGACCCAGTCGAATATAGGTCGGACCGACAAGATCAGCGGCAAGCATGGTTGCGGCCCATGCACTGGTTGCGTCGCTAGGATAGAGGACGGTGTAGTTCGGCTCAGCCGCAAACATCGCGATGTCTTCTAAGCCCATCTGCGATGGTCCGTCTTCGCCAATGGAGACGCCTACGTGCGTTCCGGCGAACTTGACGTTCAACTGGCTAATGGCTGCCATGCGGATGAAATCAAAAGCACGGGTAAAGAAACAAGCAAAGGTGCTACAAAACGGAATCTTGCCACGGGCGGCGAGACCCATACTCATGCCCACCATATTTTGCTCGGCGATATAGCCTTCGAAGAAGCGTTGCGGCGCTGTCGTCATGAACTCTTCGGTGAAGGTGGAGTTCTTCACGTCGGCATCGAGCGCGACCACACGTGGGTTGACCTTTGCGAGTTCCTGGAGTGCATCGCCGAAGGCCCTTCGCGTTGCTACTTCCTTTCCACCGACGGCATACGGCGACTTTGGCATCGCACCAGTGGGAGTGGGTACGGTGGACTTAGCACTCTGATCCGGTAACTTCGGCGTCCAGCTATCGGCTTCACCGGTGAGCGATTTTTCCAGGACGGCAACGGCGCGATCAGCTTCTTCCTTCGGGAGTGGCTTGCCGTGCCAGCCTTCTTTGTCCTCGATGCCGACGATGCCCTTGCCCTTCAGGGTGCGGGCGAGAATGATAGTCGGCTTTCCTGTGGTTTGTTCGGCTTCATCGAACGCTTTGAGAAGCGCCGAAATATCGTGTCCATCGACAACAATCGCGTGCCAGCCGAACGCCTCCCATCGCGCTTTGTAAATCTCCATGTGGTGTTGCAACATCGTGGGGCCGCTCTGCCCGAGGCGGTTCACGTCGATGATGGCGCATAGGTTGTCGAGCGCGTCGTTTGCGCCAAGTTCGGCGGACTCCCATACAGAACCTTCGGCTGATTCACCGTCTCCCATCAGAACGTAAATTCGCTGATCGCTCTTCTCAAGCTTTGCATTCAGCGCGATTCCAAGTCCCACGGGAAGTCCCTGGCCAAGGGATCCGGTGGCAACATCCACATAGGGAAGTTTCGGAGTCGGATGGCCTTCAAGATCGGAATTTGTCTGACGTAATGTGAGCAGGTGCTCTCTCGGAAACAGACCAGCTTCTGACCAGGCTGAGTACAGCACTGGCGCGGCGTGTCCCTTGGAAAGAACGAAGACGTCATTCGCCGGATTGTGAGGCTGCTTCGGGTCGTAGCGCATGACGGAGAAGAAGAGCGCAGAAACGATATCGGCCGCAGAAGCGCAACTCGTGGGATGTCCGCTACCGGCTGCGGTGGTGGCGCGGATGGAATCGATTCGCAAACGTGTGGCTTTGTCTTGAAGGAGTTTAAGCAGATTAACGCTGGCTGCTGTGGTGACCATCATTCAACCTCGCCGATCTTAATCAGGAATTTTGTAAGCGCTAGACCGCAACAGATTTTTGCGACACCTCTAAACCAAGATTCCTATTTTCTCATTTGGATTCCGAAAGAGCTTCACGAAAAATTAAGGCAAAACTGCGACGTCCGGAGCGTAGTAATCGGAACGAATTCACGATTGAGTCGCCCTACTCACTCGCGTGAATGCTAGCTCTCGATACAAACCGGTGTCCGGATTTGCAGTTCGACGAAAAGCGTATTTCGTTCCGTCCCTTAATTCCTCAGGGCTGAACGGGGCGGATGGACAAAGGTGGTGAGTCGCAGCACCGATAAGAGCAGGCAGCGACGGTCAAAAACACACAAAACAGGCAAGACGACACCAGAATTAGGGATTTCATTACCAAAAGTATGTAGGCGGGCTATACAAATCTGGATGAACCGTAATTGTGATCTACAAAATTTGGAATATCTCGGCTAGTCCCTAATAGTAAGCTGCTCATAACAAGCTACTTGGGATTCGTCACACGTGGTACATAGATTGCACAACTCTGGGGGGCTTCTCTCAGGTTGTCGCATTTGCTTGGGGCAGAGTGTTCCAAAAACTCAGCTAAGAGATCAGCAAGTTAGAGACAGAACGACCGATGGGGCCTGTGGTAAGCAAGTTTTTCTTTTTTCAATACCGAGTTGAACAAGTTGGACGAAAGATTTCAGGAGAGTCAGCATGAGATTGCTACTTAGGATTACAAAGTTCGTCTCCGTGCTCTCGCTGCTTTTGCTGGTGCCAGTTTTTGCATTTGGCCAGGCAATCAGCGGCGATATCGTAGGCACGGTGAAGGATAACTCCGGAGCGGTTGTGGCAGAAGCATCTGTCGAAGCGACCAATCTGGGCACCGGATTTAAGACCACCGTAAAGTCGAATACGGCAGGCGAGTTCCGCTTCGTGAACTTGCCCGGCGGCCACTATTCAGTGAAGGCGTCCGGCGGTGGACTGGCTGGCACGATCGCTGATATTGAATTGCAACTCAACCACACAGTGACGGCGAACGTCATTGCGACGCCGACGCAGTTCGACCACAACTGTTGAAGTAAACGAGGCTGCTGCTGCGGTGGACACTACAACGGCGCAGATCGAAAATACGTTTACGGCAACGCAGTTAGCGAACTCGCCACTTGCTTCGGTCGGTAGCGGCGTAGTCAATCTCTCATTGTTGAATGCCGGTGTTGCCAGCAGCGGTGGTATCGGTTTAGGTACCGGTCCTTCGATTTCAGGACAGCGCCCGCGCAACAACAACTTCACTGTCGAAGGCGTGGACAACAACAGCAAGAGCGTGACCGGTCCGCTTCTCCAGGTCCCGAATGATGCAGTCGAAAACTTTACAGTTCTGCAGAACCAGTTTTCGCCTGAGTTCGGTCACTCTTCCGGCGGCCAGTTCAATCAGACCATCAAGGGTGGCACGAATACGTTCCATGGCGGCCTGTACGAATACTTCCAGAATCGCAATCTGAACGCGCAGGATTCGATTGTCGCGCAATCGCAGATTGCCAATGGGCTGACCCCGTTCGAACACGCGATATGATAACAACCGCTTTGGCGGCCAAATCGGCGGTCCGATCATCAAGAACAAGTTGTTCTTCTATACGCTGCTTGAGTACAACCCCATTGGGAATACGACCTCTTCGACGGGTTGCGCTCCTACCGCAGCAGGTTACACGACACTGGCAGGACTTGCGGGCGTAAGCCAGACGAACCTTTCGCAATTCCAGACAGGGGTGGGCGCTGCTCAGGCACAAGCTGGGCCGACTGATCCGAACTGCGCTCCCACCACCTCGGTGCTGGGCACGGACGTTCCAATTGGCCCAATTCGGTTTTTCAGGCGCCGACTACACTAACAATCTGACGACGGTCGAACTCGGCTGACTACAACATCAGCGAGAAAGATCAGTTGCGTGTCCGCTACTCGTATCAGAAGAATGATTCGCCGGATATTGCTGCGCAAATCCCGTCCTTTCTGGACCAATGTTCCCACTCGCTACCACCTGTTTACTTTGGGCGAGTACCACAACTTCAGTCCGAGTCTAAACAACGAATTCCGACTGGGGTTCAATCGGTAACTCCCAGACGTTCTCGGCGGGCAACTTCAGCTTCCCGGGTCTCGGTACCTATCCCGAACCTCCTGGTGGGCATTGGCGAGAGCGCGGGCGTCCAGCTTGGACCGGATGGAAACGCACCGCAGTTCGGGATTCAGAATACCTATCAAGCGGTCGACAACCTGAGCTGGATTAAGGGCAAACATAACTTCAAGTTCGGCGTGGAGTACCGCGAATACATCAGCCCACAAGGGTTCACGCAACGCGTGCGCGGTGATTACGACTACCTGACATTTGAAGCGTTATTTCACTGACCAGGTGCCCGACTATCTTGCCGAGCGCTCAATCGGTAATACCACTTACTACGGCAACCAGAACGCAATCTACTCGTTTGTGAACGATCAATACCGCGCCACATCCAATCTGTCGCTGAATATCGGTCTTCGCTACGAGTTCACGCAGGTACCCCTTTCAGAGCGTCAATGGCAGCCTTTGAATGCGATTTCCAATGTTCCGGGGTTGATCAGCTTCGGCGAACCGCAAGCACAAAAGAAAAACTTCGCGCCACGGGTAGGATTCGCTTACTCGCCAGGGTCCTCAGGGAACACGTCGATTCGAGGTGGCTTCTCGATGGCCTACGACGTGTTGTATGACAACCTGGGTCTACTCTCTGCATCACCTCAGGTTCAGCAAACCTGCGATGCTGCACCGGGAGATCAGTCGGGCGCGACCTCTACCTGCTTCTGGAAAGATCCAAGCCTGGGACAGGGCGGATTTCTCGCAGGCGGTGGCCTCCCTTACGCGGCGACCATTCCTCCAATCAGCGATCCCACGGTCGCTCGGAATGCAACTACCGGGTACATTCCCGATCAGAAGTTGCCGTACAGCGAAAGCTGGACACTCGGCATTCAGCACACCTTCGCCTCGAAGTATGTGGCGGAAGTGCGTTATGTCGGGACCCGCGGCCTGCATCTTCCGGTTCAGACTCGTCTGAATAAGGAAGCCAAGACCTCTGATTCTCTGTTTCTTCCGACGTTCCTCAGTACGCCGGACCCAGCAACCATTGCTGGCCTAACCACGACACTGGCTCAAATCAACGCAAACCCGAACGTAATTCCTGCGTATTCGGCTGCAGGATTTGTGCAGAGCGTTGTTGGTTTCGAACCTTACGGTGGATCGAAGTACAACGGCTTGCAAACCCAACTCACTCGTAGCTTCACCAATGGGCTTCAGTTCCAGGCGGCTTGGACTTGGAGTCATGCGACTGACAACTCGACGGCAGATGTGTTTTCTACGTATCTGACGCCACGTCGTCCGCAAGACTTCCAAGACTTTAAGAATGACTGGAGCACGTCGGCCCTAGATCGTCGCCATCGCATCACCCTGGAGGCGATGTACGAGCTGCCGTTCTTCAAGAACGCAGAATGGTTCAAGAAGAACATCATAGGCAGCTGGCAAATAGCCCCGGTGTACACCTTCCAGTCTCCGGAATACGCCACTGTTCAGAGCGGAGTGGATACCAACCTGAACGGTGACAGCGCCGGTGATCGAGCCATTTACAATCCAGCCGGAGTTCCGGGAACGGGCTCAGGTGTGACTGCGCTGAAGAATGGCGCAGGAGACACTGTCGGCTACGTGGCAACTAACCCGAACGCCCAGTACATCGTTGCGGGCAAGGGAGCCATGTCGAACATTAGCCGCAACACTCTTGCTATGCCCCGAATCAGCAATGTGGATCTGTCGTTCATGAAGCGTATCAACATCACTGAACGTCAGTCAGTGCAATTCCAGTTCCAGGCAACGAATGTGCTGAATCACGCACAGCACGTACCTGGTTACATCAGCGACGTTGCTCCACTGGGCTACACCGGATCCAACGTCCTGAGCATGCTGGAGCCTAACGATCCCGGTTTCAACAAACCACAGTCTGTCTTCTCCAACCATCCCCGCCAAGTGGTGCTGGTTCTGAAGTACAACTTCTAACAAGGACGTTGGTAGAATTTCGGGGAGCCTTCGGGCTCCCCGATTTTTTGCCCGCAAAGTTACGCGTGGCTCGAACCGCAAAAAGAAAAGGGCGGCCCGCGGGCCACCCTCTTCTATATCGAAAACTATCTCTACGCGTTCACTACTTCAGCTTCTTGTTCTTTGGAATTATCTCCGCCACCGTTAGCGGGCGGTTTCGTGTGCTCGCTGCGCTTATCCTTTACGTACCGGTTGCGGGCCGCGCGCAGCTTTAGGAATGACTTCGCCTCTTTGTAGAGCCGCTTCCGCTCGGAAGAGTCGAACATAGACTTTCGCAGGATGCGGAAGATGGCTTTCGGCCGGAAGTAATATTCGTCGTAGAAGCGGTGCACCATGTCGACGACTTCTTCAGCCGGCAATCCGGGATACTGGATGTGAGCAAGCTGGTGGCCGCCCTCATCTACCATCTTCGCGTTAGTGATGAATCCGTTCTGTTTGGCGAAGTCGTAAAGCTCGGTGCCGGGGTAAGCATGTGCGATCGAAACCTGGATGGTTTCGACGTCGAGTTCCTTCGCAAAATCGATCGTTCGGCGGATGCTCTCACGTGTCTCGCCTGGCAAACCAAGAATGAAGTCACCGTGGATGGTGAGTCCAAGTTTGTGGCAGTCCTTGGTGAACTGACGTGCGCGCTCGACGGTGGCGCCCTTCTTGATGTTCTTCAAGATCTGAGGATCCCCCGACTCGAAACCAACGATCAGCAAACGGCAACCCGCTTCGCGCATCGCCTTCAGCGTTTCGTAGTCAGTGGTAACACGAGACGTGCAGGACCACGTGAGCTTCAACGGCTTCAGCTTTTCGCAAAGCTCGATGGTGCGTGCCTTCTGGATGTTGAAGGTATCGTCGTCGAAGAAGAATTCCTTTACATCTGGCCAGAGTTCTTTCGCCTTGGCCATTTCGCGAGCGACGGCGTCGGTGGAACGCTTGCGCCACGGGTGCCCGCTTAGCGTTTGTGGCCACAAGCAGAACGTGCACTGAGCGGGACAGCCGCGCGTCGTATACAACGCCACGAACGGATGCAGCAAAAACGGCACGTTGTAGCGCGGAACGTCGAGATCACGTTTGTAGATATCGACCACGTCGGGCAGCGCATCCAGATCCGTGATCTGCGGCGCATCAGGGTTGTGAACCACGCGCCCATTCTTGCGATAGCTGATGCCGGCGATCTCTTCCAGCGGCTTGCCTTTGGCAAAATCCGTGACAGAGAAGTCGAACTCTTTCCGCGCGACGAAATCGATTGCTGCGCACATGTTCAACGATTCCTCGGGCAGCGTCGTGACGTGCGGTCCAACGAAGGCAATCTTGATGTTCGGATTTTTCTGCTTGATCGCTTCGGCAAGGCGAATATCTCCGGGGAAGCCCGGGGTGCTGGTGAATAGCACCAGGAATTCATATTCCTTGCATAGCTCGATCGTCTGATCCCCCGAGACATGATGAGGAGGGGCATCAAGCAGCCGCGAACCTTCCAGCATGCCGGCAGGGTAGGCCAACCATACGGGATACCAATATGACTCGATTTCGCGCGTAGCGGGCCAGCGCGAGCCTGCACCCCCGTCAAAGTTTTCGAATGACGGCGGGTTGAGAAAAAGCGTCTTTAAAGGCATGTTGTTGATTCTAATATCCTAACATTTCCGAGTACCTTTTGGCGTGTTGAGCCGGGTACACAAAAGGGAACGTAATCCAAGGCTCGTACAAACGATGAGCATATCAGCCAAGAGATTCAAATTAGAAGCTCAAGCAATGCAATGGCGTTGTAGGCGGGCCGAAGGGTCAATCCGGTAAGGCAATGAAATTGAGCAAGCTAGTTACTTTTTGGGGATAGCCCAAGACTCCAGTTCTCCAGTTTGCCTGAGCAGTTGCAGCCGAGCTTTGTCGTATTCGAACGAGGAGTCCAAGTAGCTGCTGTATTTTTCCTGAGCCTCCAGTTCAGCATTCACGAGGTCCCCGGGAGAGGCTGTTAGCGAAATTCCCTGAGGGGCTGGCGTCGCAGCGGATCCGGTGCCACCGGCGGTTTCCGTCCTAACGCGAACGGCACGGGCCTGGCCGTCGGCGAGTTCATATTCCAGTTGGGCTACTTCTTGTGCTGCTTGCAATTGATTCACTTGGTGCTGCAGCTTCAAAGTCTCTGCCGAGACCTGGTTGCGAGTTATCTCGACTTGTTTTTTGGCGTTGAGGGCTTCCGCATCCGCCTGGGCGGCATGCGCTCTCGCCACATAGTTCAGGAATGGAACGCGAATATTGACGCCCACTGCGGCGTTGTTGCTCTGGAAATGATTGAAATACTGGTCGTAGTTATTGTACTTGGAAAATAGACCGTAAGTTGCTACCAGGTCGACTTCGGGCAGGAATGATTTGTGCGCACCGCGCGCCAGGAAAGAGGCGGCCTTTGCGCGATCCTGGGCAATCGCAATCGCTCCGCTGTTCGAGACAGCTTTCGTGGAGAGGTCTTCTTCCACATTTGTTTCAGGGAACTTTGGTACAGACTCAGCGATTGTCTCAATGGAGCGAGCCGGCAGGCCAGTAGCTTGCGCGAGCTTATCCCGCAAGAGGTCGGCAGCCCCGGTCAGATTAGCCATCTTCATCGTAAGACGGGCCGCAACTAGACGGGCACGCGTGAAATCAAGCTGGGTCGCCAGTCCGGCTTGTACTCGCTGATTCACAATTGTGGCCAGCTTGTTGGCTTCGGTGCGCTGCGTATCGGCTGAGCTGATCTGATTCGTGATCTTCTCCAGTTCAAGATAGGTGGACGCAACGTCGAGGATGACATCGCGCCGCAAATCTTCACGGCTGCGATTCGCCGCGTTCCACGAGCTCTTGGCGGAACGAATGTAATCGCGCTGCGCAAAATTAATCAGATACGACTGGTAGTTCACGTTGAAGACGCTTGGCGCAGAGCCTTCGATGCTGAGCGGAAATCCCCATGTCTTCGCGAGACCAGACCCAAAGTAAAGAGTTGGCAGGTAGCCATTGCGAGTTTCCAAATAGCTCTCATACGCTTTGACCTGATCGTTCGTCGCGATAACTAGAGTCGGGCTGTGCGTGAGCGCAAGTTGGATGGCCTGCTCGAATGTGATCGGCTGGGCAAGTGACAGGGTCGATGACGTGAAGAAGACGAGCAGCAGAAGTAGATTGCGATAGGTATTAGACATTGCGCCACCTGCACGAAGTCGTAATCATCCGTTGCGCCATGGAGGCATCAGCGCCGGAAAACGCGAGTATAACAACCTTGTAGCTATCTGGCGGGCTCAGAGAGGCGACGTGAACCATGCCCGCTAGGACGAATGACGAGGGCTATGGCACAACGTGGATAGGCAATCCATCGCGAAGTGCACGGCCGTTTGTCGAGCCTAGAGCAATCGAAGCGTTCGGCTGGATGCCGCGAGTGATCTCGATCACCGTAAGGTTGGAGATTCCGGTATCGACGTACTGCTGACGCAATTTATCGTTCACAACTTCGTAGACGTAACGCCGGCTATCTTCCTGGTGGACCGCCTCTCGAGGAACCACGACCGCATTGTCGTCGCGCGCCGTAGTGATGTTCACGCTAACGTTAGTGTTGGGAAGCAACTTCAAGTCAGGATTCGCAACCAGCGAGGTGACGTCACCCACGGTACGTGAGCCGCGAACTGTGACCGTCGTGGGGATTTGAGTGACTGAGCCTTGCCATGTGCGACCGGGCAATGCGTCCCATGTGACTTCAACGTGTTCTCCGGCGGCGAGTCTGCCCAGGTCGGGCTCATCGACAAAAGCGCGTACGACTACCTTCGAGAGATCTGCGACCTGAATTAAAAGATCTCCCGCATTGACGAAATTACCCTGCTTGATTGGGATCGAGTACACGGTGCCATCCACGGGAGACACGACATTGGACTTGTTGAGAGAGTCCTCGGCGGCCGAATAGGCGGCTTGAGCCTGCTGTACTTGCGCTTCCACGCGTTGGACTTCGGGGCTCGAATAACGTTTTGTCGTTTTCTGCTGAAGAAGAGTGAGCTGATTCTGTGCGGTCTGGAGACGCTGTTCGGCGTCACGAATTTCGGAGGGCGAAGCCGCGCCGGTTTGCTGAAGTTGCTTCAGCGCGTCGAGATTTCTCTGGGCAGCATCGACGTCCGCATGAGCCCGATTAAGCTCCGATTGATTGGTGATAACCTCTTCGCGAGTTCCGCCGCTATGGACCGCGTTCAAGTCTGCTTCCGCCGCCCGCAACTGTGCCAGAGCCCGGGCTGCCTCGGCGCGCGCATCTGAGTCGTCGAGTTGCAGCAGCAATTGCCCCTTCTTGACAGAGTCGCCCTCCTTGACCAGGATGCGTTTGACTGTGGTTGGTCCGGGGGCATGCGCTTCGAAGTTAGTGGAAGGCTCAATCTTGCCATTTGTTGATATGGAACTGGCGATCGTGGCCCGCTGCGCCTGCGTGGTGCGAATGGGGACGACGGTCCGTCGGCTGGATAAAAATGCCGACAGCGCGATCACCGCGATGGCGATTAAAAGGAGAATAACCCATGTGCGCCGCCGCGGGTTAACTGCTTCGTGTTCTTGATGTTCCGGTTGCATCCTGCGAATAGGAAAGTATAAATGATTGCGGCCGCTTCTGATCGCTGTTACGTGCCAGCATCCGGAAGGTATCGGCCGCAATAGGGAAAATCAACCAATCGAGCCGACGGCGCCAATATCTTTATCGTTGGATGCCCGAGGTACCTGGTGAGCTCTGTTTTATCTCCTGATATCTGCTGGCGACAGTGCTGCAACGCGCTACATCGAAGAGAGTGTTCGCCTTTAAGCCTACAACTCTGAATATATGCGAAGCCTCGGCCCACTCGTCTCGAGGATTTTCCACAATGTGATGACCAATCACATCATGGCTCTGGCGGCTGGTTTGTCGTACTACTTCGTAATGTCCCTGTTTCCGGCACTGATACTTGCGGCGGCGGTACTGGGATACTCGCCGCTACCACACATGTTCGGAAGAATTCTGGGTGCAATGTCGGAGGTGGTGCCTGCCGACAGCATGGGACTGGTGCGGACGGTTCTGCGAGATGTAATCACGCCGCATCGTGGCGGATTCCTGACCATAGGACTTCTGGGGACGCTTTGGACTGCATCAAGCGGATTCGCTGCCTTGATTGAAGCATTGAATGTGGCGTACGGAGTTCCAGAGACGCGTCCCATCTGGAAGACACGTTTGTTAGCTCTGCAGTTGATGGCTGTGACCGGATGCTTGCTCGTCATCGGAACTACATTGATGTTTGTCGGACCGCGTTTCGGCGCCTGGCTAGCCTATAAAGTCGATATGAGCAGGCAATTCGTGGAGATTTGGCCAATTCTCCGCTGGAGTGTCTCTATCACCTTCATCGTTCTTGCGGTAGAACTGATTTTTTATTGGGCGCCGAATGTGAGACAGAAATTCATGGCGCCACTTCCCGGAGCCGCGATCGGTGTCGCCTTCTGGATTGGCGCCTCTTTCTCGCTCGGTTTCTATTTTCGCCGTTTCCCGAGCATGAATCACACCTACGGAACCCTGGCTGGAGCGGTGGCTCTGATGGTCTGGCTTTACTGGAGCTGGTTCATCATCCTGATTGGCGCCGAAGTTAATGCCGAACTGCTGAAAGCGAAGAGCGGAGGGAAGTTGGAGCTGAAGCAGCCGCCACCGAAAGTGGTGAAAGCTCCCTCCGCGTGGGATGAAGGTGTCGCAGCATAACGTAGATGGGTGAGGAAGCCCGCGCGGGAACGGCTCAATTATGCAGCGCCATTTACAATGATGTCATGCCAGTTAAGTCCCCTCGCTACACGCCTGAACACGCAGCCTCCGGCCTAGATGTGCCGTTGCCGGACATCGAGTGCTGGCCGAATCAGTTTCCCGCCTACGAGATCGTGATCGATAATCCCGAATTCACCTCGGTGTGCCCGAAGACGGGACTGCCGGATTTCGGCACGATCATCATTCGCTATATGCCCAACAAACTTTGCCTCGAACTGAAATCCCTGAAGGAATACATGATTGAATACCGCAGCGTCGGCATATTCCAGGAGAATGCGGTGAACCGGATCCTTGAGGACGTGGTGCGAGCGGCAAAGCCCAAGTGGGCCGTGGTGAAGGGAGATTTTCGACCGCGCGGCGGAATGGGAACGGTTGTAGAAGCGCGCTGGCCCCGTACGAGCGCCAAGAATAACGGCAGCCGGTAGTTTCTTTCTACCCTCGAATCGTTTATCGGAATCTAAGGACTCCAGAACCTGCTTTCAGGAGATCACCAATGCCGCAGACTTCCTCTCTCGTTTGGCCAGAACTTCCTCTTGCGGCTTGGCAGGACACGCGCGACACGCTGCACATGTGGACGCAGGTAGTCGGGAAACTGCGTCTCGAACTCAGCCCGCACTTCAATCATTGGTGGGAAGTGCCGTTCTATGTGAGCGCCGTGGGACTGAATACTTCGCCTATGCCTTACCGAGACGGCATCTTCGACGTCGAATTTGATTTCATCGCGCACCAGCTGATATTTCGAAAGAGTGATGGTCAGCGCAAGGAACTGGCGCTGTCACCAAAGTCGGTGGCCGAGTTTTATTCCGAAGTCATGCAGACTCTGCGCTCCATGGGCATCGACGTGAATATCTGGACGATGCCGGTAGAAGTTCCCAATCCAATTCCATTCGAGAAGGATACGCAGCACGCGGCGTACGATCCCGAGTATGCGCATCGTTTCTGGCATATCCTGACGAACTGCGACACGCTCTTCAAGAAATTCCGTGCCGGATTTCTGGGCAAGGTGAGTCCCGTACATTTCTTCTGGGGAAGTTTCGACCTGGCGGTGACGCGTTTTTCCGGACGGCGCGCGCCGGAGCGTCCCGGTGCCGATGTGATCACGCGCGATGCTTACTCACATGAGTGCAGCAGCGTCGGCTTCTGGCCAGGAGGAGGCGACGTGAAGGGCGCTGCCTTTTATTCCTACATGGCTCCGACTCCAGAGAACTTCGCCAATGCTCAGGCCTTGCCAAAGGAAGCGGTCTGGAGCAAAGAATTGGGCGAGTTTCTGCTGATGTATGACACTCTGCGCACTCTGGCGTCGCCGGAGGAAGCAGTCCTCGACTTCTGCCGAAGCACATATGATGCGGGAGCAACGCTGGGCCGGTGGGATCGTGCAGCGCTGGAGGTTCCTGTTTCGTCACAATTGTCAAAACGAGCGAGCTAAAAGCGCCACCCAGTGCTGATACACTGACCGACACCGGATGGCACGCTCTTACTACCCACGCACAGCTCTAGCAGTCCTGTCGGCGCTGAATTTTTTCAACTACGTTGACCGGTCCGTGCTGTTCGCGGTGCAGCCGCTGGTGCAACGCGAGTTTCCTCGCAATGACGCCGAATACGGTTTTCTTACGACCGCATTCTTCATTTGTTACATGGTGGCGGCGCCCATCGTCGGCTACTTTGCTGATCGCTACTCGCGAAAATGGATCATGGTGGGAGGCGCGCTGTTGTGGTGTGCGGCGACATTACTTACGGCCGTCACGCACAGCTTTGAGACGCTGCTCTTCCGTCACACACTCGTGGGGATCGGCGAAGCGACGTTTGTGACCATCGCTCCATCATTTCTATCGGACCTATTTTCGGAAGAGCATCGTGGACAGATTTTCGGGATCTTCTATTTGAATATTGGGCTGGGAACCGCCGTTGGATACATGTTGGGCGGATATCTCGGACATCATTTTGGGTGGCGTTATCCCTTTTATGTCGCCGCCGCGCCGGGGTTCTTGTTGGCGATTGCCATGACATTCTTGCCTGAGCCTGTACGCGGCAGCCATGATCTGCTGAAGGCAACGGGCGAACGAACCACAATCAGTGGATTATTCCGCAATGGCGCATTCTGGATGGCCACACTGGGCATGGCGATGACCACATTCGCCATGGGTGGAATGCAGGTCTGGATGCCCACTTTTCTGTCGCGTTCGCGCGGAGTTGCACTTGATCATGCCAACCTTGTGTTTGGCGGAATCACGGCGTTCAACGCTATCGCGGCAACTTTCCTGGGCGGATGGTTGGGCGATCGTTTGCTAAAGCGAACAGCGTCGGCCTATTACCTGGTTTCGGCGGCAACGCTTGCTCTGTCGGTGCCTGCCATGCTGCTGGCCATTTACAAGACCGGCCCCATGATGTTCCCGGCAATTTTCCTCGCGGAATTCCTTCTGTTTCTGAATACTGCTCCACTGAATGCTGCGGTGGTGAATTCCGTGGGCGCGGCGATCCGCGCAACCGCAATTGCGCTGAATCTATTCGTCATCCACTTACTCGGCGACGCATTCTCGCCAACGCTGATCGGGCACATCTCCGATGTAAGCAGTCTGCAAACTGGTTTTCTGGCTGCGATCGTTGCGATCGTGCTGGGATCACTCGTCCTGTTCTACGGCATGCGATTTGCGCCTGAAATTCCAAGCGCCACAGCCGAGGTGGTTGCGGGATGAAATGGGCGTGGTGGCTGTTTGGTGTGCCGCTGGCTCTATTCTGGGTGCGCAGCGTGATCGATGCTGCCTTTGGCATGCGCACGCTGACAGACGTCAGCCGGCCCGAATGGGACCACCAGCCTGCAAATCCGAAGCGTGTCAGCATCATTGTTCCTGCACGCGATGAACAGGAACACCTCGAAGGCGCGCTGACAGCGCTACTCGAACTCGACTATCCCGACTACGAAGTGATTGCCGTCGACGACCGCTCGTCCGATGCGACTGGCTCCATCATGGATCGGCTCACAGCTACGCATCCGAACGGCGAGCGTCTGCGGGTCATTCATGTGACGACTCTGCCGGATGGCTGGCTGGGAAAGCCGCACGCGATGTGGACCGCCGCGCAACAGGCAACCGGCGACTGGCTGCTATTTACCGATGCTGACATTCACTTTCGCAAAGATGTCCTTCGCCGCGCTGCCAATTACGCTGAAAAGAATTCCGTCGATCACCTGGTGATGTTTCCCACGCACACCGATTGGAGTTTCAGTAAGAAGGTGATGCTTGCGGGATTTAATATCCTGTTTATGTTCGGACACCGGCCGTGGAAGACCGCGGACCCGAACTCGCGCGATCACATCGGCGTGGGCGCCTTCAATATGATTGGGCGCGAAGTCTACGAAAAGGTCGGGACGTTTCACGCGCTGCGCATGGAAATCATCGAAGACATGCGCATTGGAAAGCTGGTGAAGGATGCTGGTTACAAGCAGCACAACGTTTTGGGACCGGACTTGCTGCTGCTCGATTGGGGCGACCATGCGCTCGACATCGTTCACAATCTCACAAAGAATTCCTTCTCGCTGATGCACTTTTCGGTTCCGAGAACCGTGGGTGCGTTTTTTCTGCTGCTCGGGCTCAACCTGCTCCCGTTCATCGGAACGCTATGGGCACCAGGTTTGGCGAAAGTGCCGTATGCTCTCGCGCTGTTCAGCGTCTTCTGCATGTACGTTGGGATGTCGTGGTATTCGCCGATCTCGCCATTATTTGTGCTATTGCATCCTGTGGCAACGCTACTCCTTGGCTACACGATGATGCGCTCGATGTTTCACGCGCTTCGGAACGACGGAATTATCTGGCGGGGAACTCGGTATCCGCTCGAGCAGCTGAAGAGCGGCCTGGTGAAGGGCTGAAGTTCAGTCCTGCATTGCAGGTTCGATCTCGTCTACAGAGTTACTCTGCTTCTTCGATTTGGTGCCTTTGCTCTGTTTCGGAGTCTTGGTCCCATAAAACGATCCCGCGCTGTAATTTCCATGGCGACTCACGTCGTACGCCTTCGGAAGTTTTGGCATGTGTGCCGACTCACCCCTCAACTGACGTACGTCCTTCAAGATAATCTCAGCGTGGCTGCCGTATTCCTTGATGAGTCCGTGAATCTCGATGTCTTTGCCCGCGAGTTGCCGCACATCGCCGACATCGCGCAGGTCATCGCGAAATACGACAACGCTGAATCCACATGTCTTCTGGTTTTCGCAGAAGTTAAGGATGAAGTGTCCTGCCGGCAGTGGAGTTAGGCTAACGACTTTCCCGGCGACGCAGGTTTCCGATCCGATCTTGTCGGCGGCCTGCGCGACGGAGAGACACTTCGCAGAACAGATCGAAGAGAACAACAGGATTAGTGCGGTCAGGCGAAGCATCGGACCGCGATTTTATCGACCTGGAATCGTCTTCGCTGCGATTGCGATCACATGCTGTTGGTCGGGGGCTACCTCCAGCTGAATGCATCGGATTCTTCTGCTTGCTTTAGCACCCAAGCCGCGAGTCCGATCAAGACCGCATCCTCGCCCAACGCCAGCAGGTAATCCGGTATCTCGTAACGTCGGCCCAGTTCTTTCCGTAGTTGATAAAAGAGGAAAGTCGCTCCGAGAGCTCCAGCCGCGCCGAGCAGCGCCGCGCGTAACTTCTCGCTTCGATCCGAATCAAGCCTGGCTGCCGAGCTGGCGCCAGAGAGCACGCGCGCCAGAAGAGAAAATGGCTTGGTTCGAGCCGGCATAAAGGGCAAGAGGTCGGCGATGAGTTCGCCCACAAACAGAGCTCCCAGGACGTTCTTCGCCTTGGAACCATTACGGTTTTCGTGGGCCCGAATCTGCCCGACAAGCGCCAGCGCCGAGCTGGTGCGCATTCCTGCAATAACTCCCACGAGCGCTGAACGCGTCCCTGTTCTTATTTCTGGGTCTCTCCTGGCCTTCGTGGCTCTCATCTTTAACCCATCTCGGAACCGAATGGAAGCTCGAACGGTTCGATGCCGGGTGCTGGCTCGACGATCTTACCTCTGCCAGGGAACCCGAAGCTCCGCCCATGAGCTCCAAGTCGTTGACTTGCCGTGACATACCGGTTCTCCAATTGCCGTAAGCTTTGCCAGACCTTGAGCCGGACGGCACAGAGAAGCCCAGCGCGCAGAGACCCGGGCAACAACAACTCTGTGAGAGCTCAAGGGTTTGAAGCTGACAGGGGTGGATGAAGTCTGTTGTGAGCCGAGCAGCGTTATCTATCCCAAGCCGCTTCTAAAGATGATAGTCTTTGCTGATCGGAGCGCTCCTATGACCAGGCTACGAGCAGTATCCGCACTGGCGTCTGTGACCATCCTTTCCCTTGCGCTTCCAACCCTCACCTTTGCCGATTCGCAGATCCGCATGGTTCGGTTGAGTCAAGTGGATGGAACCGTTCAAATCGATCGCAACTCCGGGAATGGCTTTGAAAAAGCAATTCCCAACATGCCAATCACACAAGGCGTACGCCTGCAAACAGGAAGCAATGGACGTGCTGAAGTCGAAATGGAAGATGGCACCACGATCCGGCTTGCGCCTGATACGGCGATGTCGTTTCCAGAGCTGGTGCTGCATGACTCCGGTATTCGCGCGAGTACTGCGCAATTGACGCTCGGAACCGCCTATTTCAACGTGCTGCATAAGAAAAAGGAAGAGATGCGCGTTGCGTTCGCTCACCAGTCGATCGATGTGGATCACGAGGTACGCTTCCGCGTGTCGGTTGATCTGGCGACGGCGAAAGTGTCCGTGTTCAAGGGTGAACTGAAGATCCCCAATGCAGTTGAAGCAGCAACCTTGAAAAAGGAACAGACAGCTACCTTCGACCTAGTCGACGAAAAAGAGGTGGCGACCGCAAAGGGAATCGACACGCTGCCCACGGATAATTGGGACGCGGAACGTTCCGAATTCCAAAAGCAGTACGCCGGATCGGTTTACGGGAGCACGCCTTACGGAGCAGCTCCTGACCTGGCGTACTACGGACAATACAGCTATATCCCGGGGACGGGATACCTCTGGCAGCCCTTCGGAATTAGCAGCGGCTGGAACCCGTATATGAATGGCGCCTGGGCGTTCTATTCCGGAGTCGGTTATTCATACGTTTCGATGGACCCTTGGGGCTGGATCCCATATCACTACGGCCAATGGACCTACGTGAATGGTTATGGATGGGGTTGGACACCCTCTGGCACGCGGACTTGGCAGCCACTACCTAGAATCGTGCGGCCACCTGCCGGATTCCAGGCACCTGCAGCTCCCGTCGTAGCTAGAACGGCAGTCGGAACGTCGGTCGCGCGGCCGACCATAGTCGTGAGCCAGACACGCACCCCGATTGGCAGGCCCGTAGCGTCATTTAACGGCACGATGATGGCTCCTGGTGGCGGACGAACCGCTGTCATGGGCCCCGGCGCAACAGGGCGGAACGCGACCTCCATGGGCAGTGCGGGAGCCTATCATTCGCCGTCTGCAGCAAGCGCTGGTTCGGTTTTTCATAGCGGAGGGGGATTCAGCGGCGGCGGTGCTGCTCATAGCAGTGCCAGCAGCGGCGGACACAGCGGCAGCCAACGCTAGACTACGAAAACTCGCAGAAAAGCAGAGCGCTCCAGAAATGGGGCGCTCTTTCCATTTTTAATCTGCGTACTTAGTCTGTGGTCATCTGAGTTCTGCCTGGGTCACTGCACGATAATTCCAGCGTAGCCAACTACGGAATCGCGATCACCGGAGATGTCTCCCGAAGTGGCGTATTTCACCAATTCCGCTGAGGTCGCTCCCATCATCTTCGCCGCCACCAGCATCGCGATCGTCGGACCATACCCGCACATGGTGCTGTGTTCGCGCGTCAGTACTTCCTGCAAGCCGGCGGGATCAAGTGCGAGGATGCGGTCAATCGCTTTGCGATCTTTCTCGCGGGTGATGGAATCCGATTCGTAATGATTCATATCGCTGGAGGCGATGATCATGACGCGATCGGGCATCCCCGCCAGCGTCTGCCCCAAGGCTTCACCCAACCCATGCAGATAGTCATACCCTCCCACGCCAACGGTTATCGGAACAAAGCGAAATTGTGGGGCGAGCACCTGCAGGAATGGAAGCTGCACTTCCAGAGCATGCTCATACTTCTGCGCCTGATGATCTTCACGAAGGACCGGGAAGCGCGGCATCAGCGATTGAGCCAATTCGTGATCGATATCAACGTCGCCCAAAGGTGTCTGCCAGCGTCCCTGGCTCATAATGGAGAGAGGCTGACCTTCTCCTGTGTGATTGGGGCAGAGAATCACGAAACGGGATGGCAGCTGCAATGTTCCATAGACCGCACCGGCCACGTGTCCGGAATACATGTATCCGGCGTGAGGAACAACGCAGCCAAGGGCGGCCACTTTTTCACCGGCGTGTGCGGTGAACTCGAGAACTTCACTGCGCAGGCGATCCGGATTCGCGGTGTAGAAATGGCCAGCAACTACCGGAGGACGAACGAAAGTTGCCATGGCGTAATCCTTTCCGCTTTCGCTCCGGGTTACAAGCTCGAAAGCGAGACTCAGGAGGCAAGCGGCTTCGTAATCTGGTCCAGTTCCCGGAATAGTTCTGCCGCCTTTTCCAGCGAAATTGCCTCGGCGCGCACATCCGTGCGCAAGCCAGCCGCCTTCAGGGCTGCGCGAACCGCCTCACTGGCGTAGGTACCCTTCAGATTGTTGACCAAAGTCTTGCGCTTTTGCGCAAAAGAAAGCTTGAGGAAGTTGATGAATTCCCGCTCCGGTACTCGGAGTTGCGGCAGCCTGGGCTGCATGGTGAGGCGCAACACTTCCGAATAGACCTTTGGTGGCGGGGCAAATGCGCCCGGCGGAACGACGAAGAGCTTCTCGATCTTCGCGTAAAGCTGCGCAGTAGCGGAGAGAAGCCCGTATTCGCTGTTGCCCGGTTGCGCCAACAGGCGGTCCGCGACTTCCTTCTGTAACATCAGGATTACTTCGTCGAAGAAACTATGAAAGCTGAACAGCCGCAACAGAATGTCTGACGTGATGTAGTAGGGAATGTTGCCGACTAGACGCGCGGTAGTTGGCAGCGCGTGCGGCGAACGGTCGACCAGCATTCCAGGACGCGGCCCCAACATGCTCGAGAAGTCCATGGTCAGAATATCGCCTTCGATGACCTCGACATTCTCGAGTCGGTTATAGCGCATGCGTAACTGCGCGGCGAGCACACGGTCGAGCTCGATGGCAATCAGGTGTCCGGAGCGAACTGCGAGTTTGTCGCTCAGCACACCTTTGCCGGGACCGATCTCGATGACAATCTTCTGGGAGATATCGCCTAATGCGTCGATGATCCCTTGCACCGCGACCGGATCGACGAGAAAATTTTGGCCAAGCTTCGGGCGATTTCCGCTGCGCGAGCGGGTACGTGGTGCTTTCGTTGTCGTCTTTTGGGTTTCCACCACGGTTATTGCCTTTTCCTGTTCGCTCTCAGCGTTGACCCGTTTTCCATTCGCCATTAGACTCACCTTTCGCGCCGTTCAGGCTGCCAGCGGCTGCATTCGTCAGCGACTTATTCTGACGGCCTGTTCAGGGCTCCCAGTTTCGCGGACGAAAGGGACCCCGTTCCATGCACATTGTTTTTGCGGCATCCGAGTGCGTCCCGTTTGCAAAGACCGGCGGGCTCGCAGACGTAGTCGGCTCCCTGCCTCCGGCGCTGGCCCAATTAGGACACAAGCTCACAGTTTATCTGCCGCTTTATAAACAGGTAAAACTTCCGCCCACCGCCCGCACAGTCATCCCCAGCCTGACTATACCTTTCGATGACAAGTATCGCTTCTGTTCTGTCGTCGACGGCGGTGCCCACAACGGCGTTCAGTTCTATTTTATAGATTATCCACCTTACTTTGATCGTGACTCTCTTTACGGCACCTCTTTAGGGGATTATCGCGACAATGGCGAGCGTTTTGCCCTGTATTCACGGGCAGTAATCGAAGCGTCCAAAATTCTTGGTGTCCCCGATATTTTTCACTGTCACGACTGGCAGGCGGCTCTGATCCCTATTCTGCTGCACGAAGTTTACGACGACGATCCAGTATTCCAACGCGTTCCCAGTGTATTCACTATTCACAATATGGGATATCAGGGGCTGTTTCCGCCCGACATTCTGCCGCTCATCATGTTGCCCTGGGATCTGCTCACCATCGGCAAGATGGAGTTTTACGGCAAAGTGAATTTTCTGAAGGGCGCGCTGGTGATCTCCGATTTCGTTACCACCGTTAGTAAGAAATACAGCCAGGAAATTCAGACAGCCGATTTCGGATTCGGACTGGAAGGCGTGCTGAAGGCGCGCTCAGCGACGGTGGCCGGAATCCTGAATGGCGTTGATTACAACGAATGGAGTCCGGAGAAGGACACTTATATTGCGCGGAAGTACTCGCCCGACGATCTCGATGGCAAATTCGCATGTAAAAAAGATTTGCTCACGTTGTATGGGATCAAGGAAGCGAATCCGAAAGTTCCAGTGATTGGCATCGTAGGACGCTTCGCCGCGCAAAAGGGATTCGACTTGATTGCGCAGGCTGCCGATCGCCTCGCGCGCGAAGAACTGGTGATCACTGTTTTAGGTACAGGAGATCGCGATTACGAAGACCTGTTCCGCCGCTTGATGAAGCAGTATCCGCAGAAGATTGCAGTGAAGATCGCATACGACGATGCGATCGCGCACAAAATCGAGGCGGGCGCCGACATGTTCCTCATGCCTTCGCGTTACGAACCGTGCGGGATGAACCAGATCTACAGCTTGAAATATGGGACGGTGCCGATCGTACGGGCTACCGGCGGCCTCGACGACACGATTGAGCAGTGGGATCCCGTGACCAAACGCGGCACCGGGTTCAAGTTTCAGGAATATGCAGGTGAGGCATTGCTGGCGAGCGTGCGACTGGCTTTACAGACGTTCAAAGATCCGGCGAACTGGCAGACGCTAATGCGAAACGGCATGAAGAAAGATTTCTCCTGGATGACGTCCGCCAAAGAGTATGTGCGGGTCTATGAGCGCGTACGGCAGATCAGGGCGGCAGCAGCCTAATCGGTTACGACGGGCGCTGTTGTCCGAATCCCATGCTTCACCAGGAAGCTGCGGAACTCTTCGTCGAATGTGCGACTGCGATGATATTCGGTCTGCTCGCGCACATATTTCACCACGGAATCGAGATTGGATGCACTGACGCTGAAAGCGCCGTATCCCTGTTGCCACGCGAAGAAATGTCCCGCCTCATTGACCTGTTTTGCTGATTCCACTTTGAAAGCGCGCACCGCGACAGCCACTCCGATCTTCGGCGGCATGCACACCAGCAGATGAACGTGATCCTCAGTCGCACCAATCTCGATAAGGTCGATCCCATATTGAATAGCGATTCCACGGAGCGCCTTGCGTAACTCAATCTCAATCGCCGGCTTAATGAGCTTGCGCGACTCTCTCGTGCCGAATATCAGGTGAACATAGTTCCGAGCATAAGCATGCGACATGGGCTGAGTTTCGCGGCTGGAACAGGCTTTTGCGGTAATCGAGATCACACGGTCCGGTGCCAAGGCGCACATTCGCGCGCCTGCCAGCTCGAGACGAGCGGACTCGATAATCTAAGTGGTGTACTTGCTGTTCTCGGGATCGAGATGTTCGAAGCTTTCGATCACTGCGGCGACTCCGAAGCGATTGGCCTGTTCGGTTTCTTCCACGCGCATTACGCGAGCGCGGCAACGGACCCAGGTATCGTCGGCGGGTGTGACACCAATCGGAATTGGGAAAACCAGTTCAACTTCCGAGCCCACCGCCACGCGACTGCTCAAGTACACAAACACACTGCGCATGGTTGAGCCGACATCGCGCGTATGTCCCGTCATCTCTCCAGCGCTTTGTGAGCGTGCGCGTACGGGAACCGTGGCGATCACTCGACGTTCGCGCCGCTGCTCCTGCTTCGTTTTCATGGTCATGCTGTACCCCTGCCACTCCTGAGAGGTTAGTTCTGCCACTTTATGCGAGAAGCAACAATTCCGCAATCCTGAGCTGCCTGATTGGTAAAGGGTTTATGCAGCTCTGGTGTGCCTGCGGAATAGGGCAAATACGGGAATTCCCGCAAGGATTACCAGAGCCCCGACGACAGAATTGTGCCAGTTCGCCATGAATGAGTAATAAAGGAGAACGGCAGAGGCCGCGATAAACAACGCAGGGACCACCGGATAGCCCCAGGTTCTGTAAGGCCGGGGCGTGTCGGGCTCGCGGTGGCGAAAAATGAACACTGCGGCCGTTCCCAGCATGTAGAAGAGCCATTCCGCAAACAGCGTAAGCGAAAAAAGCTGCTGAAAGGTTCCCGCAAATAGCACCAGAACGATCGCCAGCGCAGCCTGGACTCCAAGAGCTACCGAAGGAGTATGAAAGCGCGGATGAACCTTCGCCAGCCCATGGAAGAAATAGCCGTCACGCGCGAGCGCAAAGGGAATGCGGGCGCCGGTCATGGTGCTGCCGTTCAGCGTCACCAGCATCGAGAGCGCCATGCCCGCCGAAACGATGGCTGCGCCGGCTGATCCCATCACCAACAACATGGCGTCGCTTGCGGGCCGCGGAGAAGCGGCGATGGCCGCCGGCGGCATCACATACTGCACCGCCGCATTCAGCAGCATGTAGAGCACGGCGACAATCGCTACGCCGAAAATGAGCGCAATCGGAAGGCTGCGCTGCGGTTCGCGGATCTCGGCGGAGACGGTCGTCACCAGGTTCCAGCCATCGTACGCCCAGAGCGCCGCGATAAGGGCCGTCATGAATCCCGCGAAGCCGCCCGTTGCTCCCATATACGATTCCGAAAAGTGATGCCAACTGCCACCGGCATATGTGAATCCAGCGACAGCGATACCAAGAATGATCACAACTTTCAACGTCGTGAAGAACAGCTGAAATTCGCCGGCGCGCTTTACTCCGATGTAGTTCAGAAGCGTAATGAGGACGATCGCGCCGACCGCAATCAGTTGGCCGTAAGTGATAGTGATCGGCTGGCGAATGAAGACTTGCGGCAGGAATGCCAGTGGAGCGAACGTTCCAAGAATACGTACGAGGCCGGTGACAATCGTGGCGATCGATCCGGGTTTGGCGATGAGGAAGTAAGTCCAGCCGTAGAGGAATCCGCCGAGCGGACCGTAGGCGTCGCGAATATAAACGTACTCGCCTCCGGCTTGCGGTTTCATTGCGCCCAACTCGGCGTAGCTGAGCGCGCCAAACCACGAGAGCAGGCCGCCGACGATCCAAGCCAGGTAAACCAGCGCCGCGGAGCCAACCGCCTGCATCATCTCCGAGGGAACAAGAAAGATACCGCTGCCGATCACGGTGCCGACGACGACCGCAGCCGCGTGGCTGACCTTGAGATCGCGAGCCAGTTCAGGTTGTGCGGTGATGGTGTGCTCACGGGCGAACGTGCTCGGCGACGATTGCAGCAGGTTCTGCGCTGTTATGGTTCTCGCGCAGTAGGACACTCGCAGCATAGCCGACCAGGAAAGTTACGAGACTGCCGATCATGAACCACCAGGTGAACGGAATGGCTCGCGGCAGTGCGAACGCCGTCCAGTGTAGCGAAGTCACAGCTTGCAGCCACTCAAGCACGTTGCGGCCTTGCCAGAGGTAAACAGAAGTGAGGAAGCCCACGAGCATGCCGATCATGGTTCCACGCTCGTTGGCACGCTTTCGTCAGTACGCCGAGCATGAAGACGCCGAGTAGTGCGCCGAAGGAGACGGCGGCGATCGAGAGTCCTACTTCTACGACACGTCCGCCGCTGCCGCGACAGAATCGCCAGAACGAAGAGTATGAGTCCCCAGACCACTGTCGCCACACGCGACAGGCGCACACGTTTCTGCTCGCTCGCTTCTGGATGGCGCCGAGCATAAAAGTCAACAATCGAACTGGAGGAAAGAGAGTTCAGCGCGGCGCTCAGGTTGGACATGGCAGCGGCAAGGATGGCCGCGATGAGAAGTCCGGAGATACCGTGCGGCATCTGCGTGACGATGAATGTGGGGAAGATGCGGTCGGTCTTCCCGAAGGACGCGGCTCGGCGGGAATTGATGATAGAAGGCAAACAGCATCGCTCCGACCATCAGGAACAGATGCGAACTGAATTGCTACGAAGATCCCGCTCGCTGATCAGTGCGGCTTGCGATTGTCGCAAACCGCGCGCCGCAAGCAACCGCTGCACGATCAATTGATCGGTTCCGTGAGTTGCGAAGGTCAGGAAAGCTCCGCCAATCAGTCCCGACCAGAACGTGTAAGTCGTGAAGAACGACCAGGAGAAGTCGAAAACGCGGAACTTGCCGGAAGCCGACGCGAGTGAAGAGACGGTGTGCCAGCCGCCCGGCACGGAATGCAGAATCGTAAAGAACCCAACCAACGTTCCGCCGACGTAGATCGCAGTCTGTACGACGTCGGTCCAGATCACGGCAGTCATGCCGCCTTCGAACGTATAGATCAACGTCAGTACAGTGACAATGGCGATCGCAGCCAGGTCGCGACCGAAGTCGCTCATACCGCTGAGCGCGGCTGACAGCGCGATGCCGACCACAATCGCGACCGCAAATACGCGAACGCCCTCGGCCGCAGCGCGCGTAATCAGAAATAACCCTGCGGTAAGCGAATGCAGTCGCGGTCCGAAGCGACGTTGAATGAGCTCATACGCCGTGAAGAGATTCCCCTGAAAATAATGTGGCAACAGTACGAAGCTGATGATGATGCGGCCGACGATGTAGCCGAAAACGAGTTGCAGAAACGCGAAGTTGGTGGCGAACGCCAGTCCCGGGACGCTGATGATGGTCAGCGTGCTGGTTTCGGCGGCGACGATGGAGAGCGAAATCGCCCACCACGGAATATTGCGGTCGGCGAGAAAGTAATCCCGCAGGGAGCGCTGGCGCTTGCGGAAGCGCAGCCCGAACAGAGTGATTCCCGCGAGGTAAACAATGATGATCAGCAGGTCGAGCGCATTCAGGCCCATCGATCTCCGGAGCGTTGCGAATCCAGCAATTGAGCGGCAGAGTATCCGAATCGAAGGCGCGATGTCTACGTATGGTGACGAAAGAAGTAACACTGGAAGCCATGATGTCCGGCTCCAAACCTATGGTAGAAATGAAGGCCAAGTTGCTGATCTGAGGATTCGGCGAACGTGAGCGAAGACATCGCAGTTTCACGACAACAAGCCCTGGATTCGTCGCTAGCGGCCAAGATTCACAGCGCTTCTGAGCTGGACCTGTTGCAAGCGGCGTTGAGTCCTGAGCTGACTGAAGACCTGGCGCGCGCTTTGTTCCAGCGCCGGGATCTGAGCGCTGAAGTTCTTGCGGCGCTTGCGCAAAATCACGCTGCGCTGAAGATTCGCGCCGTACTCGTTGGATTGGTTTGTCATCCGAAAACTCCGCGTCATATTTCAATTCCGCTTACACGGCATCTGTTCACATTTGAGCTGATGCAGGTGGTGTTGCAACCAGCCGTTCCCGCTGATTTGAAGATGAAGATTGAAGAGGCGCTCATCAACCGCATGAGCACGATTTCCGCTGGCGAACGCATCACGATCGCGAAGCGCGGTTCGACACGGATTGCAGCGGGTCTGTTGACAGACGCCGATCCGCGCATCCTCGAAGCGGCGCTGAACAATCCTTACATGACAGAAGCTTTCGTCGCGAAGGCGCTAAACTCGCCGGACTCCACTCCGATGCTGTTCGAATTCACCTGGCGGCATCCGAAGTGGTCGTTGCGAACTGATATACGAATCGCGATGTTGCGTGCTGCGAAGACGCCGCTTCACATCGCAATGGAAATCGTGAAATCCATGCCAGCGGTGCAGGCGAAGAATGCGCTTTCGAGCTCGCGGATGAATGCTGCGTTTAAGGCGAAACTGCTCGAGGAAATCAGCGAGCGTTCGAAGGCCCGCTGAGTTCTGCCTCGTCCCTGTGGAAATACGAGTGAATTGCTTCTGCCTGTGATTTATTGACCACCGCGGAGAGCGCGGCCGGGTCAGCTTCTTTCACGGCCTTCACGCTCCCGAAATGCTCCAGTAGACGCCGTCGCGTGATCAGGCCAATTCCGGGGATGTCATCGAGTTCGTTGGTGCGATCGCGCATCTCGCGGCGTTTGCGATGGAACGTGATCGCGAATCTGTGCGCTTCGTCGCGGATCACCTGTACCAGGTGCAACACCGGGTTGTGGTGATCGAGGACGACTGGATCGTTCTCCTGCCCGTAGACGTAGATGATCTCTTCACGCTTGGCGATCGAAGCCAGAGGCTGGCTGGTGATCTGCAGCGCCTCGAGCGCCTGCGCCGCAGCATGCAATTGGCCGATGCCGCCGTCGATGAGGATCAGGCTCGGCATCTGCAGTTTGTCTTCAGTCACGCGCTTATAGCGTCGGGTAACCACTTCGCGCATGGAGGCGAAGTCGTCGACGCCGTCAACGGTCTTGATGATGAACTTGCGGTAGTCGCTCTTCTTCATCTGGCCGTCTTCCCAAACGACCATGGAAGCAACGGTCTCAGCGCCCTGGATGTGCGAGATGTCGAAGCACTCGATTCGCTTAGGAGGCTCGGCCAAGGTGAGTGCATCCTGCAAGGCCTGGGCAATGGCTTGGGCGTTCGGCTTAAGCACGCGGAAGCGCTGGTCGTAAGACTGCTTGGCATTGTTTCCGGCCAGATCGATCAATGAGCGTTTGTCGCCACGTTGTGGAATCAGAATCTCCACTTTGTGCCCGCGTATCTCAGACAGAACTTCTTCGAGCACTGGGCGGTCTTCGAAGTCGACCGGCAGGTATATGTTGCGCGGCACATATTTCTGCCCGAGATAGACCTGGTTCAGCAACGTGGAGAAGAACTCGCCGGGATCGAATTTGCCATCTTCTAATGCTGGCAACTCTTCCCAGAAGAATTCTCGACGATCGACGATCTTGCCGCCGCGGATGTGGAAGAGGTTTACGGCGAGCATGCCATTCTCGAAGTGATAACCGAATACATCGGCGTCATCGCCTTCCGCAGCTGCCATGCGCTGCTTTTCCTGCAACTGTTCGACGGTCGAGATCAAGTCGCGATACTTGGCTGCAAGTTCGTATTGCTCGGCGGTGGCCGCAGCGGCCATGCGATCGCGCAAGGATCGCGCTAATTCCGTCTGCTTGCCTTCCAAAAACAGGCGCACGTCGTTTACCGCTTCTTTGTAGCGCTCGGGAGTGGTGAGGTCCTTCACGCACGGACCAAGGCAGCGTCCAATGTAGAACTGCAAACACGGACGCGGATGATACCGGTTCAGGTCGATGTTGCACGACGGTACAAGGAAGTGCCGGTGAATCAGATCCGTGATGCGGTAGGCCAGGTTGGCAGGGAAGTACGGGCCATAGTATTCGCTTCCATCTTTCTTCAACCGCCGTGTGACGTATACGCGCGGGAAACGCTCGCCCAGCGTGAGCTTTACATAAGGATACGTTTTATCATCGCGCAGGAGAATGTTGTAACGCGGCTTCTTCTGCTTGATGAGGTTGTTCTCGAGCGCCAGCGCTTCCTTATTGTTGTCGACGACGATGTAGTCGATGTCGACCGCCTCGCGCATGAGCGTGCCGGTTTTCGTGTCGGCCAGGGCTTCGTCCGAAAAATAATTGCGGACGCGTGCACGCAGATTTTGGGCCTTGCCGACATAGATCACCTCGCCTTCGGCGTTCTTGTAGAGGTACACGCCGGGCGCGGTAGGAAGGGTCCGAATTTTAGCGAGCAGGTCCATGTTTCAGTTTCAGGGCGGAGCAGGGCTCCAAGCCCGAGCCGGGCTTATTGTCGTAATCCAGTATTGTCGATGATCGAGGAACTGGAGAGAAGAATACCCGGAGAGCCGCGACAACTCTATTTTACAGCCCGAAGGAAATTGCGGCCAAGCGGCGCAGCGGAGGCCTTCTCGCCGATTCCGCTGCGCATTGCCTAGAGAGTAAGTTTACTGTGGCTTGTCCGCGCCACCGAACTTACGAGCGCGGCGCAGGTCGTTGGATAAGAGGACAGCTTCGGCGACGTCCTTCATGGAGATACGGCGATCGCGCGCTTCTTTCTGAAGCATGCCGTAGGCTTGTTCCTCGCTGATATCTAGTTCGCTTTGGAGAATGCCCTTGGCGCGCTCGATGAGTTTCCGTGATTCCAGCTTGCCGGAGAGCTCGTTGATTTCATCCTCCAGGCGCGCCATTTCGATCGCAGCGCCGACGAGGTGGCCGATCGCCGAAATCGATTTGATCTCGCGATGGGAAAACGGATATGGATCCTTGTGCTGAACGTTGATGACGGCGACCAGGCGGGCGCGCGAAATTACCGGGATCGACAGGAACGATTCGTAAGTATCTTCGGCCAATTCAGCGAATGGGCGAAATCGCGGGTCGCGCGGAGCATCGCGTTCCAGCACAACTGGTTCATGATGTTCTGCGACCCATCCGGTGATGCCCTGGCCGAAGTGGATTGTGAGGCGGTCCAACACTTCCGGATGGGAATTCTTGGAGGCGCGTAAAACGAGCTCGTCCCGCTCAAGGACGTAGATGAAACAGGAATCGCAGCTGACGAAGTCGGTAACAAATTCGACAATCTCGTTCAAGACTTCATGAAGCGGGTCTGCGGCGGCAATACGGGTGCCAACGTCATGGAGAAAATCAAGCGCAGGACTTATCGGTTCCATAGTTCAATCTTAATGACAGAGTCAGGTTGTGCTGATTGATTGTCTTTATGGCGACGATTGCGATTTGTTATCAGCTTTTCATCGCCGGTTAACGGTTAAGTGTTGGGACGCAGCACCGGGAATGCTGCGTCCCTGCGCAGGACGGCTACAAAACTACTGGGAACCTTTAGCGGAACCCACCTGCGGCGAAAGGCTGGCAAGCGTTGTTTTGGGGGACGTGGCGCCGAAATAGAGCGCCAAGCCAGACTCATTGAAGCAAACAGAGGTAACGTCCCAGGCCGCGCCATCGCGGACGAGGTTCACGGAGCTGCTCTTGCAGGAACTGGAGTAATCGGCGATTGTGGGCACCGCGATAATGGAAGGTCCCTTGCGATCTTCTGAAGTGACAAACGCTCGCGGAACTGTGCCCGAGTAGACGGAAATCATGTAGTTGCCGGCGGGAAGTGTAGCGTTCTCCCAGCGTACTTCGTGAGTGAGGGTGAACTTCGCGCGTGTGTCCTGCGCGTTGGCGGTGAAGGTGGCGGCGAGGACGATAAGAAGCGCGAGAGCGAGTTTCTTCACAGGATTCATTTTCATCTCCAATCGAAAGTCGATGAGCGGAAATGCGCGGATGCTGGAGATCCGGGGATCTCGATAGCACGACGCGATGTCCGTTGTGGTTGTGTCCGCGAGCCTTGCCGCTGAACGGTTGCTCAACAAGGAGAACGTCAGCTGCTTCAGAACGACTGCGGAACCGTTGAACGCCGGGCGAAAAGTGTGCCGCTCGACGCTGCGGTAACAGATCAGCTTGGATTGGAAGTGAATGCGCAGCCAGGAGTATTCACCGACATCAGCGTACGAAGAGATTGGCCTGAGCGCAAATCAGAAATTATTATTGCGCACATTGCGGATTTAAGAATTCTTAACACTTTGGTACAGGCACCATGGTGAGCGACAATGCATCGTGTAACGATACGTGGCGCGTTTTTGTCAGTGATTGCTGGGCACGAGTGGGGCACCCCCACAACAAATCGTATAAAACTGCCCCACTCAAGCCAAAAGAAGGCTTGAATGGGCCACCAAACAAGTGTGTGATAATCTCTGCGGCATGAAACCGAAAGCCAGGAATCGCCGGATTCTTGTTTCGCCGGAGCACTACACCGAACTGCTCAGAACCGACTTACTTGTGTGCTCGAAGTGCGCCAAACCATTGAGCGGTCACGGCCGGCGATGCGTTGGCGGCGCAGCGTTGCTCAAGCCTTCGAAAGAAGCAAAGTCGAAGCTGGCAGGGGTCCTCGAGAGCTTCGGCTACAAGCGCGTTCTGCACGAAGAAGTATCCGGCGTTAGCTCCGAGTTGTATGTGCTCGTCCATCAGGGCGTACACCGAGCGCAGATCTCGCACAGCGGCAAGCAGGCAAGCGTCATGCTACCCGGCCACTACGAGTTATATCGTGATCCGGTACAGTTACAGAAAGCACTGGTCGCGATGTGCGGCGCGAAGGCATCTACGGTCTGAACCATTTCGGATAATGCTTGCAGCGCACCGTAATGAACCCAAATACATAGATGGATTCCGCTTCGCTGCGCGACGCGTCACCATGACCCGGAGGCGGTGGGACGCTTTGTCGGCGGAGGACATCTCTGTAATGGCGTTGATGTCTGGTTGTTACGATTGAGAACTGCCCCACTGAAGCCAAAAGAGTGCTTGAAATGGGCGACCCAGCCTTCCTGGGAGGCGGTCGAGTTCCAAAATGGGTACCGGATACCCCCACCCCCACCCCTGTCCCGCATTCTAAAGGACTTACCGGTATGGGATAAAGTTAGTCCCCACAAAACAAAGGACTTAGTCCCATTGGTCCGGCAAAACAAAGAACTTAGCTCAGTTGTTAGTTGCTAGTTGTCAGTTGTCAGACAAAAGCAAAATCCAAAGATGTCCCGAACTCGAGCGCCTAACTCTATTGTGACAAATCCGCTGGCACCTACTGGACACTTTCGTGGAGATTATTTTTCCAAGCAAATGAGATACTTACGGTGATTCCGGGAGCTTTAGGGGCTTGACATTGAAGGTGACGCATCGATGGGCGAGCGGACAGTTCCTGCCTGGGCACTTATTTACCCTCTGTAAATTTTTTACGGCTGTGGTGAGATGTGCTTCCCTGAGAGGTGGTTCCGATTGAGATCAAGTTTTCAGGTTACTGAAAACATGACGGTTAGCGGATGGATCGGCTTCTTAACATTGGCAGAACGCGTGCTATTTCCTAAGACGAAGCGCTCGTGCCTAGATCGCGAGTAGAAGATAGGGCGCCGGATAGATCCGGCAGCCGGCACAAAAAGCGCTAAGGAGCTTTTCTCCATGAACAAGGTTCTTGTTCTCTCAGTTGCCGCCACTCTGAGCGTAGGTCTTTCTGTAGGGTGCTCGAGCAAGAAATACGTCCGCAGCCAAACCGGACCTACCATCAACAAAGTCAACGAACTGGATGACCAGACCGCGAAAAACACAAAAGACATCAAGGATGTCGACGCGCGCGCTCAGCAGGGAATCCAGGGTGTGAACACCAAGTCCGATGCTGCCGATCAGAAGGCTATGGCTGCCGGTCAGCAGGCCGATCAGGCGCAGACCCTGGCTTCCACGACCGCCGGTCAGGTGCAGTCGCTGGCGAACACGGTCGCCAACCTCGACAACTACCGTCCAGTGGTTGAAACCACGGTGCATTTCGGCTTTGACAAGTCGATCCTGACGGCGAAGGCGAAGGAAGCGCTGGATCAGCTGGGCACCGAGATTCCTAATGCTAAGAACTACATCCTGGTGATCGATGGCAACACCGACTCAGTAGGTCCCGCGTCCTACAACTATGAACTGAGCCGCCGCCGTGCGGATGCCGTGGTCCAGTATGTGGCTTCGAAGTACAACGTGCCCGCCCACAAGATCTACTTGATCGGTCTGGGCAAGGACAAGCCGGCTTCCGACGACAAGACGTCCAAGGGCCGTGCGGAAAATCGCCGCGTGGATGTGCGCCTGATGACGAACATCCAGGAGCAGCAGAATCCTACGGCAGCCTCGGCGAAGCCGCCAGCCGCGCAATAAATTTGCCTCCCCTGTAATGCCTCTGCGGGCCGCTCGAAAGGGCGGCCAATTTTTTGTTAGTCGATCAGACTGTCAGTCCATCAGTCGTTCAGTCTTTCAGTCCGTCAGACTATAAGTCTGTAAGTCCAGGACAGTCTCTCAGCCCAACAGTCTCGCATTGCCTCGAGTTCTAGCATCGCTGACTTCCTTGACGCCTTCTGCGCGACTGAACGACTGAAAGACTGAGCGACTGAAAGACTGAGGGACTAACTGAAAGACTTCCGGAAAAGGGCTAGAATATCGGGATGCGGCGTGTGCTACTTGGGCTGGTGATTTGTGCTCCGCTCCTGGTGTTTGCGCAGGATCCAAACCTGAGCACGGACACAACTTTTCCTGGCGACAAACCGGCGGCGAAGGCGGGAAATGTGCCGAATGCGCCGACTCCTGCGAAAAAGTCTGCGTCGAACGTGCCGGATGCACCGACTCCAGCCAACAAGCCTGCGCCGAATGTGCCGGACGCACCCGCACCTTCATCGTCAGCCTCAAGCAAGCCGGCTGAGGACACACCGACAACGCCTCCAGCGGAGGATGCGTCGAAGCCGCCAGCAAGCGCTCCCTTGCCGAGGAGCGATGGTGAAAGCTCGAGCAAGGACAATCTGCCCGACATCAGCCCGCCACCGGGAGATGAAAACCATACGGGAGCGGATCTGCCGAGCGACGTGGAAGAGATGCGTCCTTGGAATCCGCACCAGGCAGATAAGAACGTAGAGATTGGCGACTTCTACTACAAGAAGAGCAACTATCGGGCGGCTGAGAGCCGCTACCAGGAAGCGCTGCGATACCAGTGGAACCACGCGGAAGCGACCTACAAACTCGCGGTGGTAGAAGAAAAGCTGGAGGAGCCAGAGGCGGCGCGGAAGAATTACTCCACCTATTTACATATCCTGCCGAATGGACCGGACTCCGAGAAAGCACAGAAAGCTTTAGATCGGCTAGGTGGTCCGGTTCCGGTTACGGCGCGGAACACGAATGGTCCAGCGGAGGCGGGGAGTACTGATGGGCAGGCTGGGCACCATGGAGTGCATCTTAAAGATTTGAAGCCGGGCTGCATCCACCTGGGAAACAGCCCGTGCCATGCTGTGCCGGGATCGGGAACGGCTTCGAACAAGTCGCCACAAGATACGGGAACTACTTCTCCACCCGCACAAAATCCCCAGTAGTTGCATTCACGGAAACGCGAAGTTTCGCTTCGTTGCCCGTGCCTCCATATTGAACGTGCCAGAGCAATACGTTTTCCTGGGTGTTCCACTCGGCGAGGCAGACGATCGGCGTGGTGGGAGTCTGCTTCAACAGCTTCTCGCCGCCGTGTTGATTGGCGACCTGTACGGCCTTATCAGAATCGATCTTTAGAAAAGCGATATCGAACGTCTTGGTGAAGGCGTTCGTCGGATTGTAGCTGTCTTCCGCTCCGAAGGAGATGCCAGGCTCGGGAGCATCGTCTTCCTTCACTCCAGACCATGTGTAGGTCTTGGCGACACGATGGCTGGGCGATCCGAAAGAGGCACGCCAAACGGCGTATTTGCCGTCCTGGCCGGTCACGTTCTTCGTGGGCTGAGATTCGAGTCGAAAGGGCTGACCGTCTGCTTGCCAGGAGCGAGCCGCGACATACATTTTGTAGGCCGCTTCACGGCCCGTGTAGAGCGTAGGTTCGGTAGGCTGCGGCGCGGCAGCTTCCTGCGCGGGCTTCTTGGGTTCAGAGGTGCAGGCGAACATCAGGCCGAGCAGAATAAGAACGGTGAGTCGTTGAATTCGCATTCTGTATTTGAGTCCTCGTACAAGGGAGCGCCTAAAGAGATGAGACGCGCTTCATTCTAATTCATCGCATGTTTTGAGAGACGAGAAGATGAGAACGGGAGCATCTAATTAGCAGCGTCGGTAGCGCTTGCGGATCGGCGTCCGAGATTGGCGATCGTATCTTCCAGAACGGCGGCGGATTTGCGCAGGAGATTCTGCTCGTGCTCGTCGAGTTGCAGGTGAAGCACGCGCTCAATTCCGTTGCGATTGATCACGGTTGGCAAGCTGAAACAGACGTTGGTGATGCCGTAGTAGTTCTCGACGAGGCTGGATACTGAGAGGATGGTGTATTGGTCGCGCAGGATCGCTTCAACGAGGCGCATCAGTCCGGCAGCGACCGCATAGTAGGTCGCGCCTTTCCGTTCGATGATTTGATAGGCGGCGTCGCGGGTGTTGAGGAAGATCTTTTCCATCTGTTCGATCTCGTACTGGCAGTCGCGGGCTTTTGCGAAATCGCGTAGTTGCATGCCCGCGATATTTGCCGAGGACCAGACGGGAACTTCGCTGTCGCCATGCTCTCCGATGATCCAGGCATGAACGCTGCGCGGGTCGACGCGGAAGTGACGTCCGAGCAAGGTGCGGAAGCGCGCGGTATCGAGAATGGTGCCGGAGCCGAAGACGCGCTGGGCCGGGAGTCCGGAGTCTTGCAGCGAGGTGTATGTGAGGACGTCGACCGGATTAGTGGTGATGAGAATGATGCCGTCGGGATTGTAGCGAGCGACTTCGGGGATGATCTTCCCGAAGATGGCGGCATTGCGCTTCACGAGGTCAAGACGGGTCTCACCGGGCTTTTGCGCGCCGCCCGCGGTGACCACAGTGACGGCGGCGCCAGCGCAGTCTGAGTAGTCGCCAGCCCAAATGTTGGTGGCGTGGGAGAACGGGACGGCATGGCTCAGGTCCATGGCTTCGCCTTCGGCCTTGGCGCGATTTACGTCGACAAGAACGATTTCAGCGGCGAGGCCACTGAGCATGAGCGCGTATGCAAAAGTGGCGCCCACATTGCCAAGTCCGACGACAGCAACACGCGTAGCGCGGTTGGAACTGTTCACTTGGATTCACCCCAGCTGAATTCAATTGTGACACGAATGGCGAAGAAAACGCGCGCTCAATCGGATTACACTGAGGTGGGATTGCGCATCTCACAATCAGCCACATGCCAAAGATTTCTGCCCTCCTGCATACGATGAATGATGTGAAACGGATCGGGCGCGCTCTCGATTCCTTGCGCCGCTTGCGATGAAGTGCTGGTGATCGATCATGGATCGACGGACGGAACGCAGAAAGCTGCCGAGGAACATGGCGCCGCGGTAAAGGCTGCGATCCCGGGCGTGGATCGCGGCGCATACGTTCTCGATCTAAAGAACGATTGGGTCTTCTGTCTATGCGCCAACGAGGCCTTGAGCGAAGAGTTGGAGGCGTCGCTGCAAGAGTGGAAGCAACATGATCCCGATATCGGAGACAGGGATTGCAGTTGGCGTAAGGGAAGAGAGCGATGGCGGCTGGAAAACTTGTACCAGCGAACTGAGATTGGTGAACCGTACTCGGCTGAACTGGACAGGCGATCTGCCGCCTAATACCGACGGACCGCCTGGCGTGGCGGGCGACCTGATCCGATTCCAGAATCCATAATTTTGCGCAGGATGGCTGCGTTTGTCCCTACAGGCACACCGGCGTCCATGTACCCATGAGATTACCTATGGCACGTTGGTACCCTTCGACACGGGCGATTGCGACATATAATCGGGGACGAATCCAACAACTACTGGGCGTGAATGTTCCTTTTCTTCGCGATCGCGATTTTCTGCTTTGGACTGCTGTTCGGGAGCTTCCTGAACGTGTGCATCCATCGGATTCCGCGCGAAGAGTCGATCGTATGGCCGGGTTCGGCGTGCCCGCATTGCAAATCGCCGATTCATTTCTACGATAACGTCCCGGTTTTCAGCTGGTTAGTGCTGCGGGGCCGGTGCCGCAATTGCAAAGCGCCAATCACGCCAAGATATCTGCTGGTGGAGTTGCTTACCGGCGTTCTGTTCCTACTCTGCTTCCTCGAGTTTGGGTTGAACTTGAGCACGCTGAAGTACTGCGTGTTCTCGTTCCTGATCATTGGACTGGTTTTCATCGATGCTGAGTGGAAGCTGCTGCCGGACAAGCTGACGTTGACGGGATTGGTGATTGGACTTGGGTTCAGCCTGTTTGTTCCCGTGAATGATTTTCTTGGGCAGATCATGCCGTCGTTTATGAACTCGACGCTGGGCGGCAATGCGTGGCGATTGGTTTCACTGATGGATTCAGCGCTGGGAGCGCTGGTGGGCGCGTCGTTCATCTACGGCGTGGGAGAGATTTATCTGCGCGCGCGAGGCGTAGAAGGAATGGGCTTTGGCGACGTGAAGCTGATGGCCATGGTGGGCGCTTTCCTCGGCGTACGGCTGACGGTGATTACGCTGTTTGGGGCGTCGCTGGTGGGATCGTTGTTTGGGCTGGCGATGATTCTGAATGTGTGGCGGAAACGAACGCGCCGGAGGATTGTTCGGAATCACGAGCCGATGGCAATCGCACGCAAGCGAGCATGGCAATCGGCCAGCATGGTGTACCGGTTCTATCAGATTCCGTTTGGTGTGTTCTTGGGCAGTATGGCGCTATTTTCTCTGTTCTTCGGTAACGCGCTGCTACGCGGTTACTGGGGCTTGTTCTTGTAGAGATTGGGAGGTCAAGCATGAAGAAATTGAGCGGAGTTATCCTGGCGGCGTTGGTCCTGATGCTGGTGGGCACGGCAATGTCGCAGTCACTGGCAGATCAAGCAAAGGCTGCGCGACAGCAGCCGAAGAAGTCCGCGACGAAGGTGTACACGGAAGACGATTTGCCGTCAGTGCCGGCATCGAGGATGGCGGAAGAGTCGCATGCGGCAGAAGCGACTGCGGCCAACGCCGAAGCAGAAAAGGAAGCTCCGGCGGCGGATGCGGCGAGCGGTGATGCCGATAAGAAAGACGACGCCGGCGCGAGCGATGCCACGAAAGAAGACGATGCCGCCGCGAAGGAACAGGCAGCAAAAGACAAAGAAGCTGCCGAGGCGGACGCGAAGGAATGGAAGTCTAAGGTTGAAGATCAGCAGCAGCAGATCAATTCGCTCGAAAAAGAAGTAGACCTGATGCAGCGCGAGAACAAGTTGCGCCAGGCGTCCTACTACGGCGATGCGGGGAACCAACTTCGCGATCAGAAGAAGTGGGCCGACGAGCAGCGCCAGTACCAGACGGATCTCGAGGCGAAACAGAAGGCACTTGCCGACGCGAAGGAAAAACTGGACGACACTCGCGAGCAAGCGCGCAAGAGCGGGATTTCAGAATCGAAACTGGAGTAACCGGCGAGTCTGTAAACTTGCAGTGATGAGGAGCAAGGCGCCTTCCGGGGCGCCTTTTGCTTGCAGTTGCGGTACTTAAGTAACACCGGGAAGGTCCGGTTTCAGCAGATTCGGCATGGTACTCGGGATACAATCCCGAGTTCAGGGCAGTTCACCAGTGCACCGCTTGGTCGCTGACCCGAGTGTTTGGGGCAGGAGTCCCTTGCCATCGGTGGGGAAGAAACGTTCGCTCAAATTCGCGCTGCCGCAGAGAATCCCGATCCTGTATTTGATCGTTGGAGTGCTCGTTGCGTTGAGTGTTGTGCCGATGTACTTCTACGCCCGGCAGGTGCTGGAGATCAACCGCGAACGGCTGAAGACGAACGAGATGCTTCTGCAGAATACGATTACGCGCTCGTTGAGCGACGAGATCTCGCAGAAGATGGGCAATCTGGATGCGATGCTGGGCAATCTTGGTTCGGCAATCCAGGTGACGAGCGGCGGAGACCTGGATGGAAATAAAGTTAGTGCTCCTGAACTGCGCGCGCTCCTCGAACGATTCGTTTCCTCGTCCAGCGACATTGCGTATGTCACCCTGCTGAACACCGAGGCCAAGGGGCAATCGGTGGGACGCATTAATCCTGATGAATTCCTGCAACGCGAACTGGAGCGAGCTTTTGCCGCGGCGAGGGAAGGACGCGCTTACAGCGGGCAGGTGCTGCCGATTGACAGCGGCGACAAGCATCGCACGATTGTGCTCGTGAGTGTGCCGATCATGGCCGGCGGACGGTTCGTCGGGATGATTGGTTCGGCGATAGACCTCGCATTTCTCCTGAATGATCTGGATCAGGTAAGCAAAGGCGGACTACTAGCCTACGCAGTCGACCGTCAAGGGCGACTGGTGGCAGCGCCGCAATGGACGCATCTCGCGGCCGGCCAGAACATGACGAAGTTGGATATCGTGAAGAGCTTCGCCGAGTCTGGTGGTCGCGTTCGCTGGGTCGCTACTTACGAATTCAATACGAATGATGATGGCCGCAAGACTCCCATGCTTGGGACGTACAGCCCAGTTCCCATGTTGGATTGGGCGGTCATCGCGCAGAAGCCGCAGGACGAAGCATACCGCGGCGTCTTTGAGATGCAGCGCACAGCGAAACTGTTGGCGCTGGCAGCCATCCTGGTGAGTTGCCTTGTCGGTATCATGGCGGCACGCTGGATCATCACACCGATTGAGATTCTCACCGAAACCAGTCGCGCCATTGCTCGCGGCGATTTTTCACGAAGAGTCAACCTGAAGAGCCGCACGGAGATTGGTGAACTCGCGCAAACGTTCAACTACATGAGCGAGGACCTGGAACATCTGGTCGCTGATTTGCGGCACGCCGCGGCGGAAAACCGTGATCTGTTCCTGGGCTCCATTACGATGCTCGCCGGTGCAGTCGACGAAAAGGATCCATACACGCGCGGCCATTCCGATCGCGTCACGCGTTTCTCGATGCTGATCGCCAAGGAGCTTGGGCTGGCGCAGGAAGAAGTGGAGAAGATTCGGATTTCCGCGCAATTGCATGATGTAGGCAAGATCGGTATTGAAGACCGCATCCTGAAAAAGCCGGGTGCGCTGACGGCAGAAGAGTACGAAGTAATGAAGTCGCATACGGTGCGCGGGGCCAACATTCTGCGTCCCGTCGAGCAGTTGAAAGAGATGATTCCCGGTATCGAATTGCACCACGAGTCGCTTGATGGCAAGGGCTATCCCTATGGACTTAGGGGCGACGATATTCCGCTCCCGGCGAGAATTATCGCTGTGGCAGACACGTTCGATGCCATGACTACGAATCGCCCGTATCAGTCAGCGAAAGAGCCGGAATATGCGATTCGAATTATCCAGTCACTTACGCGAAACAAGTTCGATGCGGATGTGGTGCAGGCGCTCACGCGGATCTTCGAGCGCGGCGAGATCCGAGTTAAGCGTGCTGCGACGGTTGGCGAAGAGACCAATCTGGCGGCAGTTCCAGCACCGAGCGAAGCAGTTCCCGCAAGCTAAAGCAAACAACGCCACGGATCACACGGATTATCACGGATATTTCTTTTTGTATGTCATATCTTGATTTCTGTTGGCTTTCCCTTTCATCCATGAGACCTGCGAAAATCGTTTGTCTTGACATTAATCCGTGAAGATCAGTGAAATCCGTGGCGGGGCTTTCCTGCGCGGCCGTCAGTGTGCTCCCCGTATAATGAAAGATTCCGAAGTCCGTGCTGCGTCAGCTAGAAGCACGAACTCAGGCTGGCATTCATGATTCAGACTCTATTTGGCAGTACGGAAGAAGAACCGAAAAAGCAGGGCATTTTCGAACGCATGAAGCTTGCGGTCTCGCGCACCCGCGAGAACCTGAGCGAGCGGATCGACGAAGTGGTGTCACTCAATGCGGAGATCGATCGCAGCACGCTGGACGATCTGGAAGCTACGCTCATCGGTGCCGATCTTGGTACGAAGACCACGGAACAGCTACTGACAGCATTGCGCGAGAAGGCCGATCGCAAGCAGATTGGCGACGTCGCCGAGTTGAAGAGATTGTTGAAAGAAGAAGTTCGCAACGTTCTGTTACGGGCGAATGTGCAGCCGGTAGAGACGGTTGACGGCGAACCGGAAGTGATCATGGTAGTCGGCGTGAACGGAACAGGAAAGACCACTACGATCGGTAAGCTGGCGAATATATTTCGGGCGGATGGAAAAAGTGTCGTGCTCTGCGCGGCGGATACCTTTCGCGCGGCGGCAATCGAGCAGCTTGAAGTCTGGGGAGATCGCACGGGCACAGAAGTGATCAAGACGAAGCCAGGTGGAGATCCAGCGGCGGTGCTTTTCGATGCGTTGCAGGCGGCGAAGGCGCGTAATCTGGATTATGTGATCGTCGATACGGCCGGACGTCTGCATACGAAATCGAGCTTGATGACGGAGCTGGAAAAAATGCGGCGCACTGCGCAGCGCATTATCACGGGCGCACCACACGAGACATTGCTGGTGGTCGATGCAACGACGGGCCAGAATGGTTTGCAGCAGGCTAAGCTGTTCACGGAATCGTCCGGCGTGACGGGAATCGTGCTGACCAAACTGGACGGCACGGCCAAGGGCGGAATCGTGGTTGCAATCTCGAATGAGCTGGGATTGCCAGTGCGATACGTTGGAGTCGGTGAGAAGGCCGGCGACCTGTTGCGGTTCGATGCGGAAGCGTTTGTCGATTCGCTGTTCGAATAAGAAGTCTATTCGTGCTGGGTTGAAGCCCCTGCCCATGGGGCGGATGGTCACCGCCTTAAAGGCCAGTGCTTCCACCACCAAAGATTCAAAGACAAATTGGAAATGAACATACAGGACGAGAAGTTCATGCGACGCGCGCTTGAGCTTGCGCGCGAAGGGGTCGGCCTTACTGCACCCAATCCGGCGGTGGGAGCTGTCATCGTCGATGCCAAAGGAAAGATAGTTGGCAGCGATTTCCACACCTACGACGGTCTGAAGCACGCGGAAGTGCTGGCTATTGAGCAAGCCGGAGAGCGCGCTCGCGGTGCGACGCTGTATATCAATCTTGAGCCCTGTTCTCACCATGGGCGCACGGGACCGTGCGCGGATGCTGTGATTGCGGCCGGGATTAAGCGGGTGTTCGCATCGATTGAGGATCCGAATCCGGAGGTCAGTGGCGGGGGCTTTCAAAGACTGCGCGATGCAGGCATCGAGGTGCACGTCGGTCTGCTGGCAGAAGAGGCGAAACATCTCAACGAGGCTTTCGCGAAATATGCGCGCACGAAGCTGCCCTTGGTAATCGTGAAGGCCGGCATGACGCTGGATGGGAAGATCGCGCCGCCTCCGAGCGACAATGTGCTGCCGGCTCCGGGGGCAGGTGGCTCGAGTGGCGGATGGATTACGAGCGACGAAGCGCGAAGCCACGTGCAGCAGTTGCGGCATGCCAGCGATGCGATCATGGTCGGCGTAGGAACGGTTTTGGCGGACGATCCGCTGCTGACCGATCGAAGCGGACTCCCACGTCGGCGACGACTGCTGCGTGTCATTCTTGACTCGCGGTTACGGCTGCCACTGGATTCTGAAATCGCGCAAACTGCCGGCGGTCACAACGATGTGCTGGTGTTCTGCTCGTTTCCTGACGACAAACGCAAGGCTGAGTTGGAGGCGCTGGGAATTCGTGTCGAACAAGTTCCGCTGGCGTGGCCGGATGGGCGTCCCGATATGCGCCGCGCCATGGAGCGCCTGGGCGGCCTGGATATCACGAGCGTTCTGATTGAAGGCGGAGCGATGGTTAACTGGGCGGCGCTTGAAGGGCGTTTGGTCGATAAGATTTTCCTGTATTATGCGCCGAAGATTCTAGGCGGTACCGGCTCGGTGCCATTCGCCGGCGGACGCGGCTTCAGCAATATGCAGGAAGCCGCTTATGTGAAGAGATTCCGGCTGCATCGTTTCGGAGAAGATTTTGCGGTGGAAGGATACTTACGAGATCCCTACGGGGAAGAGTGAGGCACTCATGTTTACTGGCTTGGTGGAAGAAGTCGGAAGAGTTGAGAGCATTGAGCACATTGCGGGAAAGCGGCGACTCACGGTTGCGGCCAAAAATCTCACGCGTGAATTGAAGAGTGGCGACAGCATCGCCGTGAGCGGCGTTTGTTTAACCGCGGTGGAAATTGCCCCCGACCATTTCGGCGCGGATCTGGCCGAAGAGACCTGGGTGCGCACGTCTTTTTCCCGCATTACCGAAGGCGCCTTTGTCAACCTGGAGCTGCCGATGAAAGTCGATGGCCGCCTGGGCGGCCACATGGTGCAGGGGCACGTGGATGGCACCGGGAAATTTCTCGGTTTGGAGAAGATACAGGGTGCGGACGACTTCTGGCTGCATATCGAGATTCCCGAAGAGCTCGAACGTTATGTTGTGTACAAAGGATCGATCGCGATTGAAGGGATCAGCCTTACAGTTGCCAAGGTGGAAGGGAACCAGGTGACGATCGCGATTATTCCGCATACCTGCGAGATGACGAATCTGCAATCTCTGAAGCCAGGCGATCCCATCAATCTTGAAACGGACATCATTGCGAAATACGTGGAGAAGATGATGGGCGGGGAACGCGCCGAAGGAGCGATTTCGCTGGAGAGATTGGTGGCGCAGGGATTCTAGGAATAGGTAACTGGGGAATAGGTGATAGGTAATAGAAAAAGTCCCGAGCTCGACTGTCTGGCTTGCAAGTCGCTGGAAAGAGATGGTGAGCGTGGAGGGAAGCGAACCTTTATGCTATGACCAAAACCAATGGTTTCCGAACCATTTTCGTGAACGCAAGTACGCAGATTCAAGCACGGTTGTTACGAAATTTGTTACCAACTACTTTGGCGCAGATCTGCCCGCGCTCCTCGGCTTCGCATCTGCGGAGCACCGCGGTTCTATTTGATTGAATTTACGTTCTAATTGGCGGTCGACAGGGATGACGTGCGGAGTTGGATTTGACTGCCTAAGAGAGAGAAAAATCGCGCAGGATCGAGGTTTTCAGAACCCGGTCAGCTAACTCCAAACCGTGACTGCGGGAAAGAACCGAGCAAAGATTAACAAGAGCGAAACTCACCCGATTGGCCCCGTGAAATCAGACACTTCTGGCAATCGGATCAAAAGGAGGACTCTCGCCGCTAGCGAACGTCTCAGTGCGCTTTCTCCCAAACGATTTTCCAGCGCGCCACGGCAGAACCATCTTTCTCTACGTCAGTGAAAATCAGGCGTTTGCCCTCGAACTGATAAGGACGAATCTGGCGCGAGCCGACATAACCTGAAGCAGTCGCGATTTCCGGCAGGTGCACAATTTGTTTTCGCTCCACGTCGATTTCATAACGGCCGCAATACGCGAACGACCTGTCGGCAGCGGCGGTACCTCTTTCGTCCGGCGTTATGTGGACCGAATCACCCGATTGAGGTCGGTCGGGGTTCAGTAGCACAGCGCACATATGCCCATCAGCTTGATACATCAGGAATCCTTTGCCATGGGAGCCAAATTGCGGAAAGGGACGCGTGCTCCCGTCGTGAAGAGTTTCTTCCGTTAAGACTAGGTTCCAGGTGCCTACGAGTCGATCCCGAACTTCCGATTCGCTCTCGAATACCGATAATTTGCTCATGGGCTTCCTCTGCGTAATTGTCGATACGAGAATGTTTGGGCGAAATGATTACTGATTAAGAGTTGGCACGTGACCTGCTTCTGGGCGGTGGCGGAATTGGTCGATGCTTGGGCTATCCAGTTCTATGAACTCGCGCACAATCTCCTGCGAGCTGCGGATCATCTCGTCGGGAGTTCCGTAAAACACAACTTTTGCCTCATGCAGGAAAACTATCTTGTCGGCGACTTTGTGGGCGAGACGCATATCGTGTGTAACCACGACGCTGGTGAGCTTCAACTGAAATTTTAACTTCTTAATGAGATCTCCGAGTAGCTGGGCCATTAGCGGATCAACGTTGGTGGTGGGCTCGTCGTAAAGAATGGCCTCCGGTTGTGCGGCGAGTGCGCGCGCAATGGCGACCGATCGTTTCATTCCCGTAGACAAATCTGCCGGTAACTGTTCACGCATGGTCTTCACGCCGACCATGTCGAGAAGGCCGTCCACGATCTGGTAGATCTGGCCTTCATCGAGATCGCCGCGCTCACGCAATGGAAAAGCGACGTTCTCGCCGACGGTGAGCGAGTCGAAGAGCGCGCCGTTCTGAAATACCATTGTGACTTTCTTGCGAACGCGTTCCAGTTCCTCTTCGGTGTAGTCGGTGATGTCCTGATAAGCGACGATGACGCGGCCAGCGTCCGGCTTGAGAAATCCCATAATGTGATGGAGCGAGACGGATTTGCCAACGCCGCTGCGGCCGAGGATGGCAACGGTCTCACCGGGCATCACTGTGAAGCTGACATCGTCGAGCACGACGCGCGAGCCGAAGGCTTTGTGCACGTGCTTGAACTCGATGTACGGGTTCTGTTGTGGGTCGCTCATGCCATATGTAGCCGGTGCTGTGCCCGCTCCCAATCTTCAGGCGTGTTCAGATTATCGAAGATTTCGTCGCCGAATCCCAGTGTTCTCAATTCGGCGTCATCGATTGTGCACGTTGGGATGCGCGCGAAGAGCGGATCGATTTTGTAGTGGCCGGCTTGCAGCGCGGCTTCGGCGATCGGTCCAAATTCTTTGCGGTAAACGGCGCAGAGCGGCTGATATCCGGAGGCGAGTCGCGCGTAAGTGACCAGCGCGTCATTGGCGCGCGCGCGTTCGACCAGATAGCGCACAAAGCCTTGTGGAACAAAAGGTGTGTCGACGGAGAGGATGAAATTCAATTCAGCGTCGGTGGCGGCGAGTGCGGCATCGATTCCGGCGAGCGGTCCGCAACCGGGGAAGCGATCGGGAATGGCGGTAAGGTTGGTCCCTACGGCCGGGTCACCTAGCAGGTGCACGTCATCACTGGCGGCGTGGGCAATCTCAAGCGCGCGTTCCAGGAGCGTGTTCCCGTTGAGAAGAAGCGCGGATTTTTCCTGGCCCATGCGGCTGCTCTTGCCGCCGGTCAGAACAAACGCCGCAACGGTGGTCATGGATGAATGTTACAGGGAAGCCGAGATGGAGTGCCAGCGCTCGCCCTAGTTAGCCTTCTCCGGAGGCGCCCAGAGGATCTCCATACCGACGATGCGGCCGGCCAGATCGAGATCAAGATTAGCGGCGGCGCGAATGACGGCGTCACCATTCTGACCAGGAACATCGATGAAGATGCGCGGAGGAACGTAATTCACTCCCTGATGGCGACGCAGGAATGTGAGGGCATGGTCGTTGCGACAAGGCTTAGGGAGTTCGAAAGTGAAGTCGGCCAGATCACCATTTTCGTTTACGGATACGGCGGTCTCGACGGGCATGCGCTGGTGAACGATGCCGCCGCCTTCTTCTTCCATCATGTAGGGCTTGAAGTATACGTAGTACTGGAATCCGACAGACGGATCGAAATCGCTCCGTTCTACCTGGATCGGCATTTGAGTTTGATTCAAGACGAGAGCCTCATTTCAGGTGGCCGCCTTTTTTATCACAATAAGGAGCGGCGAGTCATGAGAAATTCAGTGATTTGAGCTATCTGGGAAGCAGGGGGTATTCCCAAAACGCTACCGCGTCAAAACTCTGAAAGACGGGTTTACAAGCTAGGAAAGGAACATAGGCGGTCCCTAAGCCAACGAAAGCAAAGGGTTAGGAGCTGATCCTGGTCGCCGAAAACGCGCGGATCATGTATATAAGGAAGAGCATTCGGTATTCTGTTTATGAATCGGATTCCAGTGCTGGGGGGTGCAATGATATGGAGAAAAAGACGGTAATAATTCCAGCGCGGCTGATACTGCTTGCGCTGCTGGTCTCGCTGGCGCTGGCGGTAGGCTGCAGCCGTACGCCCACGGATGCGAAGCTCACGTCGGACGTGCAGAGCCAGATACAGTCGGATCAGAGCATCACGAATAAAGACCAGATTGCTGTGCAGGCCTCAAGCGGGGTGATCACGCTATCGGGGACCGTGGCTTCGGACGCGGAACGCAGCCTGGCGGGAATCGACGCCGGCAAAGTTGCGGGCGTGAAAACGGTGGTGAACAACCTGCAGTCCGCGCCTCCGGTTGTGGCGCAGACACCGCCGGTTGAAGAAGCGCCAGCGGTTGCTCCGGCGCCGACTCCAGCTCCGGAAAAGAAGGAGCACAAAAAGGCGAAGCCTAACGCCGGCCGTTCGAACGACCAGGATCAGGCACCTCCGCCTGCGGCTCCCGTGGTAGCGCAGAATGAGCCTCCTGCGCAGCAGGCAGCACCGCCGCCATCGCCTCCTCCACCTCCGGTTCAGAAAGTTACGATTCCGGATGGAACGCAGTTGGCGGTGCGGCTAGTTGAGGCGTTGGATTCCGGGCGCAATCACGGTGGTGACGTGTTCCATGGAACGCTGGCACAGCCAATTGTTGTCGGCGATAAGGTGGTGGTTCCGGCGAACTCCGACGTGACGGGTCAGGTAACCGACGCAAAGGACGCGGGACACTTTTCCGGCAATTCGTCTTTGGCGCTCAAGCTGACGACACTGACAGTGAATGGAAAGACGTACCAGATCAGCACCGAGGAATTCTCGCAACAGGGGAAAGGGCGCGGTAAGAACACCGCAGCCAAGGTCGGCGGCGGCGCTGCGGTCGGCGCGCTGATCGGCGGGCTGATCGGCGGCGGCAAAGGCGCGGCGATCGGTGCGGGCGTGGGCGCTGGTGGTGGTACGGCTGCCCAAGGCGTGACGAAAGGGCAACAGGTAACACTGGCGTCGGAATCGATTGTGAACTTCAAGCTGGCGGACTCACTGACAGTGATACCGGTTGGCCATCACAATCGCAATGCCGATTCTAATGGCAACGGGAACGGCAACAACGCGAATGGTAACGGGAACGTGAGCCAGAGCAATGACCAGCCATAGACTTGCCTGATATGAAGAAGAGAACGGCAGCCTTAGCGGCTGCCGTTTTTTGTTTTGGTGGAGCGGGGTCAGGAGGAATAGAGTCCGACTTCGCTGGTGCCGCGGCGAGTCATGAGTTCTCGGATGGCCTCGCGCGGCGACTTGCCTTCATGCAGGATCGCGTACATCTGCTCGGTGATGGGCATCTCCACCTTGTGCTTGCGAGCCAGTCCGACAGCGGCATTGGTGGTGAGCACGCCTTCAGCAACCATGCCACGCATGCCAGCGATGATTTCGTCGAGCTTGCGTCCTTTGCCAAGTTCCACGCCGACAGTGCGATTCCGCGATAGGCCGCCGGTGCAGGTGAGCACCAGGTCGCCTAGACCGGCGAGTCCGGCCATGGTTTCGGGACGTCCGCCGCAAGCAATCGTGAGACGCGTAATTTCCGCGAGGCCGCGTGTGATGAGAGCGGCTATCGTGTTGTGACCAAGGCCAAGACCGTCGCAAACGCCCGCAGCGATGGCAATCACGTTCTTGAGAGCGCCGCCGAGTTCGACTCCGGCTATATCCGTGTTGGTGTAGACGCGGAAATTGGGGTCACTGAACTCGCGCTGCACGAAGCAGGCAAGCTCCGAATCGGTGGAAGCGATGGTGACAGCGGTGGGATCTCCGCGTGCAACTTCCTTTGCGAACGAAGGACCGCTGAGCGCGCCGATGCGCGAAGCTGAAGAACTATTCGTTGAGAGGACTTCGGTGATCACCTGCGACATGCGCAGCAGGGTTTCATTCTCCACGCCCTTGGTCGCGCTGACGAACATAGTGTCCGGACCGAGATGAGGCGCCATTTGCTGGAAGATGCGCCGAGTGTGATGCGATGGCATCACGCTGACCACGAGCCTGGCATTGCGCAACGCTTCTTCGAGGTTATTGGTGGCGGCGATGCCGAGCGGAATGGGCAAATCAGGCAAGAAGAGTTGGTTCACGCCACGCTGCGAAATTGACTCGCAAACTTCTTTCTCGTAAGCCCAGAGCGATACGCGATGAGTTCCTTTGCGTCCGAGAACGATGGCGAGCGCGGTTCCCCAGGCGCCGGCGCCGATGACAGCGATCTCGCTCATGCGCTCGCGCCTTTCTTGCTGCCAAAGCGGCTCTCGGTTCCGGAGAGGAGTCGGCGGATGTTCTGGTGGTGCTTGGCGATGATGAGGGCGGCGGCACCGAGAGTTGTGATCACAAAAGCAGGCGTGATGTTACCTCGATAGAACAGGAGGGCGAAAACCGGAAACGCGGCGGTAGCTACGATGGATCCGAGTGAAACATAACGCGAGACCGCAACTATAGCAGCGAAGATCAGCAAAACGACGAGCACTGCCTTGGGGGCGAGAGCGAGGAAAGAGCCAACTCCCGTAGCGACCCCTTTGCCACCCTTGAATTTCAGCCATACGGGAAAGATGTGTCCAAGAATGGCGAAAGCAGCGGCGATGGCCATGGCTATTGATTTGTCGATGGCGTAGGTTCCGTCTATTTGATAGGTAAATATCGATTGCGCGAAACCGGCCGCAAGGGCAACAGCAGCGTATCCCTTGCTGGCGTCCAGAATTAGCGTGGCGATACCGAGGCCCTTTGATCCCGAGCGCATGACATTGGTTGCGCCGATGTTGCCGCTGCCAGTGGCGCGCACGTCCTCGCCGCGAAACAGACGCACCAGGATGTATCCGAAGGGGATCGAGCCAAGGAGATAAGAAGCTACAGCGACGATGACGTAGATCAGCATGATTGTGGATGCGTGAATACCATTCAGCCCAGAGCAAATCGCTCCAGCTTCGTATACTGCGCTCCGGCTGGAGACAGTTTGCTTTCGTAGAGAAAGAATTCCTGCGCCGTCATTGTACCGAAGTCAGTAGCCGGGAAGTTCTGCAACTTCTCCGCCAGGTATTTCAGCTTTGGATTCGCGCGCTCGCCTCGTTTCGGACGAGGAGATCCCGAGCCACCGCGCGCCAGAGTGAGATGCGGCCGGAACGGGTGTTCCTCAAGCGGAATACCGAGTTGCGAACAGGTCTGATCGACAGCATGTGCGAGTTGCGGCAAGGCATCGTCGTGTTCCATCCCAGCCCAGAAGACGCGAGGGGAATTTGCGTTGGGGAAGAAGCCGAAGCCGCGAAAGGAGATGTTTACCGGCCGGGCGGCGATCTCTGCGAGGACATGTTTCAGCTGCTCGGCATCCTCGAGGGATTTCTCACCGATAAATTTCAAAGTGACGTGATAGGACGCAGGCTTCACCCAGTTCGAGTCTGGCGCATATCGCTGCAAGGCTTCGACGAAGCGCGAAATGCGCTGGCGGATCTCGGATGGGATGTCTAACGCTACGAATAGCCTCATATAGTGGCGTCGGGTAGCTGGTTGCTAGTGGCTGTCGTGCAGAGATTCAGGGACTAGCTAGGAGCTACCCTATCGAGATTGTTACTCAAGTGTTGATCAGCTTTCGGCGAAGCATATCTAACGCCATCTGGGTTGAGAAGCGGCGAATACGTTCGCGGTCTCCGGGAAAGCGACGCTCGACGACCGCAGTTTCGTGCTCATCGGCCAGGGCGCAATAGACGAGTCCGACCGGTTTCTCCTCGGTTCCACCGGTAGGACCAGCGACTCCGGTTATAGCGAGCCCGTAGGTAGACTGGCATTCGTCGCGCACGCCTTCCGCGAGCGCTTGGGCCACTTCTTTGCTGACCGCACCGTGCTCAGCGATCATCATTGGCGGGACATTCGCGAACAAAGTCTTCAAATCGTTTGAATAGACGATGGCGCCGCCGAGGAAGTAGCGCGAGCTGCCACTGAACTGCGTCAGCCGACTGCCCAGCATTCCGCCGGTGCACGATTCGGCTACTGCCAACGTAGCGTCTTTCAATTGCAGAAGAAGGCCGACTATATCTTCGAGCGGTTCGCCGCGCGAGTAGACGAAGTCGCCAAGTTCTTCTTCGATCTTCACGGCCAGCTCTTCGACGCGCGTCTCGGCAATCTCCTTCGTGTCCGCTTTCGCGCGCATGTGTAGCTGGATCTCGCCACCGGTGGCGAGAATGGTAGTGTCAACTCCCTCAGCAGCTTTGTAGATCGGCGAAACGCGCGCGTCGCACTCAGACTCGGCCATCATGGCGATACGCAGCGTGCGTCGCGCTATGAACTGTTGCGAGACATGCTTGCGCAGCCGCGGCAGACACTGCTCCTCGAACATTGGTTTGAGTTCGTAGGGAGGTCCGGGAAGCAGCATGATGTAACGCTGACGGTCTTCGTACTCGGCTTCGAGCCACTGGCCGGGGGCGGTGCCAAAATTGTTCTTCAGTACTGTGGCCCCGTCGATCACCGCAGCCTGCTTCTCGTTATTTGGCGACATGCGACGGCGGCGCTCGGCAAACATTTTGTAGAGAGCGGCGATCAAGTCGGGATCGGGATGGACTTCGCGACCGAGGGCTTCGGCAACGCACTCGCGGGTGAGATCGTCTTCGGTGGGTCCGAGTCCACCCATTAAGATAACGATCTCGGCTCGTCCAAGAGCGGTTCGAGCCGCCTGGGTCAGATTGCGGCGGTTGTCGCCAACGATAGTTTTGAACGCCACCTCGATCCCAATTTCATTCAACTTTTCCGTGAGGAATAGGGAATTAGTGTCTTGAAAATAAGGGGTAAGGAGTTCGGACCCGATCGCGACGATCTCAGCGTTCACGAGACGAGTTTAAATGAGGGGAAGAGCAAATACATAGATGCAATCCGCTTCCCCTTTGGCACGCTCAGAGTCAGCGCCACCATGGCTTCGGAGGTGGGAGAGGCTTTAGTGGAAGGTGCGAGACCAGTTAACTGGCAGTACATGAATTGTGGCAGGAAAGCTTGCGACAGATTGGATTCGAGAGAGAGAAGAAGGTACGGCGCCCCATCCCCGTACCGTTGGGTTACATCAACAGGTTAGCTGCCGGAATTCGTGGCAGGGTTTGCGCCGGAATTCGTCCTCGCGCTGAGGTCGAGTTCCTTGTTCTTCAGTTGAATCTGGTCCAATACGTTTGCGCCTGAGTTGTTCTGGTGAGTGACAATTGCCTGCTGCTCGTAGGTTTTGTCCACCACCCGTGCCGGAGCCTGGGCGACGGTTTTGTGACCTTGCAGGATAGAAACTTCGACGTTCGGTCCAGTACCGTTCCACTCCACTTTGTATGTACCAGGCTGGATTTGCTTGCCGTTGACCACCACTTTATCGGGTATCTGAACGTTCGAGCTGTTCTTACTAGCTGCCAGAGCGGAAAGTGGCAACATCAAGGCAATGGCGGCGAGGGTTATCCCTAACTTCGATTTCATGCTGGTTCTCCTTGGGGAACATCGATAGCAGAAAAGCTGCTGAAAACCGATGTCCCTATAAATCTGGATGCAGGGCAGGTTAAGAGGATGCTTCTACTCCGGGCAGGAGGAACAGAGCTGGCAAAGATCGGGTCTTAAGACTTACATCTCTGGCGAGGCGAGCACCTTACCCTGCACGTCCCATGTGAGGCGAAAGACGGCATTGTTGGTGGCCAGAATGGCGGCACGCCCTGAGGCAAACGCGAGTCCTACAAGTCCTTGTCCGGCGACGACCAGCTTGGCTTCTTTGGCAGGATTGATGCGCACGATCCCACGCTTGCCGTTCAGAGAAGCGGCTACGTAAAGATTGCCGTCTTCGTCGAAGGCAAGTCCCTGGGGACGTCCCAACCCACGATAGAAGACCTCGGCCTCACCGTTGGGATTGACGCGATAGACGGCGTCGAAGCTGGAGGTTGTGGGCCCGGTGATGTAGAGGTCGCCGGTGGGCGAGAATGCAAGGTGATACGCCGAAACGCTTGGGTCGAGCGTGGCGAACACAAAGATCTGCCGATCGCGCGCGATCTTGAAGATCGTGCCGCTACGGTCTCCGACGTAGAGATTTTGTTCCTGGTCAAAAGCGATTCCGGTGGCGATGCCCATCCCTTCGGAATATGCGCTCATGGTGCCATTTCGGCCCACGCGATAGACGGCGCCGTCGTGACGCGAAGAGACGTACATCTGACCTTCGCGATCGAAGGCGATCGAAGTGGCGTTCATCATTTCGGTGAGGAATGGCTTCACGGTGTAATTGGTGTCGATCTTGTAGATCGAGACGGGAACTTTTTGTCCGCGCGATCCCGAAAACGTGACGTAGATGTTTCCTTCGGCGTCGAGGGCGGGATTGGTGACGGGATGGAGATTCTCCGCGACGTTGACCGCGACGCGGAGTTGCTCGGCGTTGCTGGCGCCGGCCTGCGTGGTAACAGTGACCGGTCCTGAGGTGGCGGTCTCCGGAACGCGGGCGATGACGAACTCGCTGGTGCTGACGACTACAGATCCGGCGGCTTCGCCAAAGCGAACCTGAGGACGGTGGAGATCGAGGGGATTCAGTCCAGAACCGACGATGCGAACCTCTCCGCCCGGAAGGGCAGCGGTAGGCTCAAGCGCATTGATATGCGGCTGTCCGTTAACGTTTTTCTTTCCCACCGACCGGTTTGCTGAGCCCATAGTTCTAGACTACTTCAGAATCGCGAAATGGAGCAGAAACTGCATCACTGCCAGGGCGTATAGCCCCGCACCGAGGTCGTCGACGACGATTCCGGTTCCCTCTGGCAGCTTTTCCAAGCGCCGAATGGGAAACGGTTTAGTGATGTCGAATGCCCGGAAAAGTATAAGTCCCACCAACATGCTTTGCCAGTTGAGCGGAGCTCCGAGCAAAGTCAGCAACTGGCCGGCAGTTTCGTCGATCACTACGATGCCGGGATCTTTCTTGCCGAGCAGCGCGGGCGATTCGCGTTGCTGCGGGAATGCCCACGGCGGTTGCGAGCGCAAGCAGCGCTAAGTGAATGGGGAGACGCATGCCGATCGGCAATGCGCGACCGAGAGCAAACCAAATCAGGGTAGTAGCGAGAGAGGACCATGTGCCCGGCCCGGGTTTCAGCAGGCCAGTGCCGAAGAAAGTGCCGACGATCCAGGCCCATGCCGGGGCAGGAACACCTTTTGGATTCAACGCAGTCGCTTCAGTGGTTTCGGCGTCGTTCATTCTGGTTCCGGTAAGCAGTTGTACCAGAACCTTCTGCTCGAACGCGAGAGGTAGAAGGAGGAGCGAAATCCACGTCCTCCGGATCGTTAATCGGCGTTGAAATCACATACCCTCCACTGGCCCATTTGCCGAGATCGATTAAACGGCAACGATCGCTGCAGAAGGGAAATCCTGGGTCGGCTCGTAAGACAATCTTGCGGCAGGTTGGACAGCGCAAGTTGAGAACTCTTTTGGCCATGGCGCGTGACCTTCTTAAATACTTGGATGCTGCTGTTGGATTTGATGATGCGGAAGGTTAAACCAATCGGACGACTAAGTCATAGTCGTGTGTTTCTGTAACTTGGCAACGGTAGAAATTTCCGGGTTGCGGATCAGAGATCTGGTCAAAATCTGTGACATAGACTTTGCCGTCAATCTCGGGCGCGTGCATCTCGGTTCGACCTTCCCAGAGCAAGTCGCTCTCCGATGAGGGGCCTTCGAGGAGGATATCGAACTCGCGCCCGATCAGCGCCTTCTTGCGTTTGCGACTGATGCGTTGCTGGATCGTCATCAGCTTTTTGCGGCGGCGCTCGATTTCGCGCGAGGAAAGTTTCTGGTCCAGGGCGAATGCACCGGCGCCTTCCTGGTCGGAGTAGGCGAAGGCTCCCATCCAGTCAAGCTGGGCCGATTGGACGAACTGGCAGAGTTCGTCGAAATCCTGCTCGGTCTCGCCGGGAAATCCTACGATGAAGGAACTGCGCAGAGTGACGTTGGGAATCGTGTTGCGAATCTTCTCAATCGATTTGAGGAAGATTTCAGAACCGGCGCCGCGTTTCATGCGCTTCAACACATTGGGCGATGCGTGTTGTAGCGGGACATCAACGTAGGAACAGATTTTGTCATACTTGGCGATCGTGTCCAGCAGGCGGCCAGTGATCTTGTTGGGATAGGCGTAGAGGAAGCGAACCCAGCGGAGGTCTTCTATTTGCGCCAGCTTCTCGAGGAGCAGCGCGAGACCGTCTTTCAGGTCCAGATCTTCGCCGTAGCAGGTAGTGTCCTGTCCGATGAGCGTGACTTCGCGAACACCGCTTCTCGCCAGGCGCTCGGCTTCGGAAATTACGGATTCGAATCGGCGCGAACGAAACTTACCGCGGAGTTGAGGAATGATGCAGAAGGCGCAAGGGTGATCGCAGCCTTCGGCAATCTTGATATACGCCGAATACTTCGGAGTCGCGAGAACGCGCGGCGTCTCTTCGTCATAGAGATAGTTGGGAAGATCAGCAACGGCGCCGTCCCAGTTCTCGCGAGAGAAGCGTCCGGCGGATTCGCGCGCGTCGCCTTCAGCGCGGCTGGTGATGATGTTGAACGGGGAAGCAAGGCTTGGGCGCGGAGCCGGCTGGATTCCCGCAGCTTGCAGGATGTTCTCCAACTCACCGGTACCGACGACGGCATCAACTTCTGGAATATTCTTCTGGATGTCGTTGCGGAAGCGCTCGACGAGGCAGCCTGCGACGATCAGTTTTTTTGCCGATCCGCCAGCTTTATACTGTGCCATTTCGAGGATCGTGTTGACCGATTCCTGCTGCGCGCTCTCGATGAACGAGCACGTGTTGACGACAATCACGTCGGCGTCTTCGGCTTTGTGGGTGAGTTCCGCGCCGGCACGCGCCAGCAGTCCCATCATGACCTCGCTGTCGACGAGGTTCTTGGGACAGCCCAGGCTGACGAATCCAACCTTGGTTGGGGACGCCTGGGATTTGGTCTGGGGTGCCTCAGTGAGCTTCAGATCAGACATGCAATCCTTCTATTCTAGCAGTCTCCGGATCGCTCGCGCCGATTCCGGGAATCTAGAGGCGGCGTTCCAAAAGACCATGCAGCCGTTGCTTCACTGAAGGCCATTCTGAAGCGATGATCGAGAAGCGAACGGAATCGCGAGGAATGTAGTCGGCGGCCATGCGGTGGGCGCGCAAGACTCCTTCAAACTGACCGCCAATGCGGGCGAGCGCCGCTCGTGAGCGCGCGTTGCGGGCGTCGGTATGAAAGCACACTCGAAGTACCTTCCAGACCTCAAACGCATGAGTGAGCATCAACAGCTTGGCCTCGGTATTCGCGGCCGTACGGATCGCCGAGGCCGTGAGCCATGTATAGCCAATCTCACAGGCATCGGGCTCGGGGCGCCCGTAGGATGCGTGGCCCTCGGGCCAGGACCAGCGTTCGAGGTTCCAGAAGCGGGTAGAGCCGATGACTGCACCGTCTTCCAAACGGACGGTCGCGAAGGGCACTGCCGTACCTGCCTGCCTCCAGGCGAGGGCTGTCGCGACATACTTCGCGGCTTCCAATTTGCCCCGGGGGACGGGACTCCATTGGTAGAGAGCGCGGTCTTTTCCTGCGGCGGCTGTCAGTCCATCCATGTGGCTTTCGGCAAGAGGTTCCAGCCGCACGTGGTGTCCCTGTAGCACCAGATTTTCAAAGTTCATCGTCTAACTATGCATCGAGTCGCGATGGAGTGGCAAACAGTGAAGTGACTCGTTGAGTGAGGTTCATCCCTATTGGGCAGGAGCAAAGCGATATCCAGGTTTAAGCTCACAGCGGTAGGACTTTGTTTGATCTTTTGCGACTGAGACTTTGCAGTCGGCCCAACTCAGGCAGAGATCGGGCCCGATTGGGTAGACCACTGGTTCAGTATTCACGGTAGCTTCGATGCTCAGGCCCTGAGCGGTCGGAGGCAGGTTGAAGTTCAGGGCCTGGCCAAAAATTACAGGATAAAGATCGAGGTTTAGATCGCTGACCATGGGATGGACGACCTCGGCCTCGACCAGGAACGTAGTTGTATCGGACCAATTCAGCGCAGAAACTTCCATCTTTCGGCCGTTATCAGAAACCGTAGTGGACTCGATTCGAGTGAAAGCGCATGGGCCGGAAATGCAGGACACGCGGGCATTCTGGAACTGATTGCCTGGACCGGCGTCGAGGGTGATGCTGCCGATGGTTGCTCTCCATTTTCCGTCGGGGGAGCATGGGAAAACTCCGGCACAAAGAACATTTCCAGTGTTGATGACCTGGAACGTTCGCACGGCGCTGCCGGTGTTTGCGGTGGTCGTCGTCTGGATCGAATATCTGATCACGACATTGGTAACGCCTACAACGGGTCCCTTGGGGACCACTGGATTCATCTCGTGCAACGGATTGAGGCGAGCAATCAGGAGACGGTCACGCGAGATCTCTTCCAAGTCGAGTGGCTTGTAGTCCGGATGGCGAAAGCTGAGGGTGACCGGCGCGCCTTTGGGGACTCCCGGGCGCATCACGATATGAAAAAAACCCATCTCGTTGGACTTTGCTTCGCCGGTTGAAGCCCCGCTCGTCGCAACAATCTGCACATCCGCAATCGGCTGTTGCTTCTGGGTATCCTCGTCGTTTTTCAAAACTGAGCCTTCAAGGACAGAGGGGGGCAGCAGCTGCGGTTTGGGATGGTAGAACTTCAAGAACAATGCCGCGCCAAATGCGAGGGAAGCCACGATTACACCGGCCCAGATCGCGAACCTTCTCCGGCTGGATTGTGGTACCACCTCGGGTGTGTAGATCTCCGGCATTTCTTTCTCACAGTATCCTTGGGAGAGCCGGGAAGGCAAGATGTCTCCGTCTTCTCTCGGATACGAATTCGTTTTAGATTAGATTAGGAGCAGGGGTGTTTATCGCGTGAGCCACAACAAACTTTCGCGGCGAGAGTGGATGAGGCAACTTGCTGGTGCGGGTCTGGCGATTCCGTTGTCTCGACTGGAGGGCCTGGCAGCTGACAACCCGGCCGGCAGTCCGGATGCCTGCATCGTAGCCGCACCCGTTCCGACTACTCTGACACCTGACGACGAGACACTCCTGGAAGAGATCGAGAAGGCTACCTTTCGCTACTTCGTCGAGCAGGTGAATCCCGAGACAGGCTTGGTAAAGGACCGTGCGAATGTGCGGGCGAAAGAAAACAATACTGTGGCGAGTATTGCCTCGACTGGTTTCGGGCTTACAGCGCTCTGTATTGGAACGCAGCGGAACTACATCTCGCTGGCCGAGGCGCGTACCCGTGCCACGGCTGCTCTGCGGTTTCTGCTAAAGAAGGTGCCGAATCACCGCGGATTCTTCTATCACTACGCTGACATGAACACCGGAGAGCGGCAGTGGGATTCCGAAGTTTCGTCAGTTGACACCGCCATCCTGCTTTGCGGGGTAGTGACCTGTCACGAATACTTTCTGAATACCGAGATCAGGGCACTGGCGCGCGAGATCTTCAATCGAGTGGAGTGGAGCTGGCTTTCGGAAGATACTCCGCTGTTGCCGCATGGGTGGCTTCCGGAGATTGGGTTTCTCCCGTATCGCTGGGACTACTACAGCGAGCTGATGATGATGTACCTGCTCGGGCTCGGATCGCCTACCTATCCGTTGCCGGAGGCAACATGGACAGCGTGGAAACGAAAAACGTTCGAGTACCGTGGGCTCCGATACATTGGATCTTTCGCGCCGTTATTCGTTCATCAGTATTCGCAGGCATGGTTCGATTTCCGCAACAAACGCGACGATTATGCTGACTATTTTCAGAATTCGATGATTGCGACCGAGGTTCACCGGCTCTTCTGCCTGGAGTTGGGGAGCCGGTTTCCCAGTTACAGCGAAGATCTGTGGGGGATCACGTCTTCGGATTCCGAAAATGGTTATGTGGCGTGGGGTGGGCCTCCGCAGATGGGGCCAATTGATGGCACCGTGGTACCCAGCGCCTCGGCTGGATCGCTGCCCTTTCTGACGCAACCAGTGATGCGTGTGCTTCGCAATATGCGAAGAACTTATCCGGATGCCTGGTGCCAGTACGGTTTCGTGAATGCATTCAACCCGTTGAGGAAGTGGTACGACAACTTCGTGGTGGGTATTGATACGGGGATTACTCTCCTGATGGCCGAAAATGTTCGGACAGGATTTCTATGGAAGACGTTCATGAAGAATCCTGAAGCCCAGCGTGGTATGCAGCGCGCAGGGTTCACGCCATACTCGAAGACGGCGCCTGCGACCAAGGCTGCGGGATAGTACGGGTACTTATTTCTAAAGCCTACTTACTCTTCACTTCGTCATAAATTTCGGGCAGGCGGTTGGCGTCATCGGGTGAATCGCCAAAGCGGGCACGCTCATAAGCGTGTGTGAAGTTCTCGACTGATCTTCGCAGGGACTCTTCGCGGATGGTTTCCACGAATTCACGGGGGGTCTGCGATGGCTGTTTGCGGTAGCCGCGCTTTGCCGTCGAGCGCACCATGCGTTCATACCAGACGGCGGCGGCCAGTCGCGGTGAGTTGGCGGGTCTGCGCGCGACATGAATATTGATGACGGCACGAGCTATGCGGCGCAAGTTGGCGACCAGCAGCACGAGGGCGAGCAGTGCAATGACGGTGGTCGACCATCGGCCCGGTGCTTGCGAGACGCGGTTCTGCATGCGTTCGGCGACAACCAGCAGGTGCTCGTAAGTATCGTGCATCCAGCGGCCAATGTTCCAGAGGGTACGCTGGCTTTGTGCAGTTGCGGTGTTGGTAAGCGCACGCTGGTGCGAGAAGTCGTAGTTGATAATCCACTCGCGCCAGAACTCCTGGGCCGCATCCAAGTAGCTCATCAGGCGACTCATTCCGGCAGATGCGTATTGCGGATCGGGCGGGGTTGGATCGAAAGCGCTCCAGCCAACTGCGGGAAGATAGACCTCGACCCACGAGTGCGCGTCACGGGCGCGAATGATGTAGTTGCGAGTGAGTGGATTGTATTCGCCGGTCCGGAAACCGTTGACGATACGTGCGGGAACGCCGATGGAGCGCAGCATCACAGCCATGGAAGATGCGAAGTACTCGCAATGACCCTGCTTACGCTCGAAGAGAAACTCGGCCAAGGGATCACGCGTTGGCTGGTCGGAGAGCTGCAGAGTATAGCCGAAATTGGTGCGGAGATAGTTCTCGATGGCGGCAGCTTTGTCGAAGTCGGTGTCCTGATCGGCAGTGATTTTGCGGGCGAGCGCGCGAATGCGGCCATCAATCGGCGGCAGGCGCAGATCGTTTTCCCTTACATCTGTGGGATAGTCGCCGGAGCTCTGACGTAGTGCCTCGGCCGAGGGCTGCACGATCAGGGATAGTGCTTCATAGCTTTCCGTGTTGCGACTGTGATCGGTATTCAGCACGGCGCCATTCTCGTCAACGCCCACGTCGTGGAATCTGCCGCTTACTTCGATCGGAACGGGCGCGAGGAAAAGCACGTTAGTTCCGATCGGTTCCATGATCACGCGATAGCGCACCAGGCTGGACTGCCCGGTTCCCCGGACCGATTGCGGCAGGTTGTGCCGCTCGACTTGCAGGTTCCGAATCGGCGACTGGTCGGAGATGATTTCGAGCTCTGGATTCTCATTCGTCCAGGTTTTGCCGTCAAACTGGTTCAGCGCGATGCCGCGCCAGCGCAGATCGAGATTTCCTTCACCGTGTTCGAACTGGACATGCATTACGACCGCGTTCGATTGCTGGATACGGCCGATCTCGCCGAGTTGAACGTGATCGCTGAATCCGGTGGTGAATTCGGTGCGCGGAGCGTAAGCGCTCAGGTATCCGGCAGAGAATCGTGGCAACAGGAAAAACAGGATTACGGAGAATGCCGCGATGCCGCTCATCAGAAGCAGGCTGTTGAGCGTTAGCCAGCGGCCCACTTGCCGGCTGAAGTCGCGCTGGTTGGGAATGTGGCCGCGATGAACGGCTTTGATCATCGCGTGGCGAACTTCCATTGCGATGAAAGTGTTGATCGCAAGCAGCAGAAAGACCGTGAAGATGGGCAGGAAGCTGCTGCTGACCGTCAGGACCGAAGCTGCAAGGACGGCGAGGAATGCGAGTACGGTGAGATAGACATAGTCACGCGGCTTTTGAATAGAGAAGAGCTTGATTACGAGAGTGAAGAGTACAAGGTGAACGGTCGCCGCAACGTAACTTCCGGAAACGAGGAAGAGGTCGCCGAAGAAGACCATTACGTAGAGGACGGTGAGGTAATTGGCCCATCGGCTGGGGATCTGAAGGTCGCGATTGCGAGCGATGAGATACCCGCGAAAAACGAGAGCGCCTGCGACGAAAAGCGTAGAAGGCCAGTCGAGACGTCCGGTTCCAGCGAGAGCGACGAATCCGGTGACAATGAGAAGAAAAAGCGAGATCTGAAAATATCTTTCGAGCGCGGACGCAAATGGTGTGTTCAAAACGGCAAGCGTGAGGGGCTCTGGGGCCACTGCCGGGGCCGATTTGCGAAAGCGCTTCAGCACTCAGCTATTGTTCGCTATTCGGGCGGGGAAGAAAAGGGGGTGAACACACGAGAGGGCAGAGACGATTTGCTAGAATCAAGGGTCGGGCATCGGTCCCACGCGACGCAATCCCGCCAACCCCGCCAGGTCCGGAAGGAAGCAACGGTAACGGGCTAGTGCTTGTGCAGTGGGGTAGCCGGTGCTCGGCTTGTTTGTACCTCTCTACCTCGGTTCATCCCGTAGCGCAATTACGGCTAGCTAACTTCAAAAAAAATTAATATTACGTTCTGTTTCCTGCTTCGTCTGGACAGGGTAGGATTTGCTGAACCGAGGAGGCGCTATGAAGCGACGAGAGTTCCTGGTGAAAACAGCGAGCGCAGTAGGAGCTGCCTGGTTATCGCGAGGGATGACTGGTGAGCTTTTTGCCGATGCGCCGCTGAAGAAAGTCAGCGCGATGGATACGGTGACGCTCGGGCATACGGGGATCCAGACCAGCCGGCTGGCGATGGGAACTGGAACCGTGGGGTCAGGGCACCACTCGAATCAGACCGCGTTAGGAGTGAAGGGGCTGTCTGAGTTGTTGCTGAATGGCTACGACAATGGATTGCGCTTTTTCGATGCCGCTGATTCGTACGGGAGCCATCCGCATGTGGCGGAGGCGCTGAAGCACGTGCAGAGGGATAAGGTCACCGTGCTATCGAAATCGTGGGCGCGGGATCCGAAGGAGATGCGAGCGGATCTGGATCGCTTCCGGAAAGAATTGGGAACCGACTACATAGATGTTTTCCTGATGCACTGCCTGACCGAGGCGGACTGGACCACGCGATACCAGGGCGTGATGGAAGTGCTGTCGGAGGCGAAGCAGAAGGGGATCATACGAGCGCATGGTTGTTCATGCCACAGCATCGAGGCGCTGCGCGCCGCTGCCAAGTCGCCGTGGGTCGAGGTCGACCTAGTCAGGCTGAATCCGATTGGATCGCACATGGATGCCGATCCGCAGACGGTGCTCGCCGTCGTAAAGGAAATGAAGGCCGCGGGCAAAGGCGTGGTTGGAATGAAGATATTGGGTCAGGGCGATATGCGCGATCGTCAGGACGAAGCCATTCGTTTTGCGCTGTCGACGGGGGTGCTGGATGCATTCACGATTGGCGCGGAAAGCAAAGCGGAGCAACAAGACCTGATGCGCCGGATTGCGGCGGCGTGATGGGAGTTTACTGAATCATGCCATGTGGGTTCTCCTGAATAGACTTTTCACTTTCCAAGCTTCAAAATAGAGAATTCTACTCAGGAGAAGGCCATTGAATAATGGTGCTCGGGTAAAGATTTCATCCCTAGGGACCTACGTACCACCCCGCATTCTTTCCAATCACGACCTCGAAAAGATGGTTGATACCAACGACAAATGGATCATGGAGCGCACTGGGATTCGCGAGCGGCACCTGGTCGACAAGGGCGTTGCGACTAGCGATTTAGGTGCGGCCGCGGCGATACAGGCTCTGCAACGCCGGGGTTTGAAGCCCACGGACATCGAGGCATTGATCGTAGCCAGTGTTACGCCGGACATGATGTTTCCGGCTACGGCTTGCCTGATCCAGAACAAGATCGGGGCTCCTGGAATTTGGGGCTTCGACATTTCGGCAGCCTGCTCGTCATTTCTGTATGCGCTCCAGGTGGGAACCCAGTTCATCCAGAGCGGTGCTCAGAAGCGGGTGCTGGTGGTGGGCGCGGACGTGATGTCGTCGATTATCGACTACACCGATCGCGCGACCTGTGTGATTTTTGGCGATGGCGGCGGCGCGGTGATCCTTGAACCGGCGGATGAAGGCCTGGGGATGATCGATTACCTGCACGAGATCGATGGTTCGGGAGCCTGTTCGCTGTTCATGCCGGGCGGGGGAAGCTTGAATCCGCCGACGCATGAAACGGTCGATAAGAAAATGCATTACGTTCACCAGGATGGGCAGGCGGTATTCAAGTTTGCCGTGCGCAAAATGGCGGAGGTCTGTGACACTCTGCTGAAGCGGAACGGACTGACTGGCCACGATGTGAACGCGTTTATACCGCACCAGGCGAATAAGAGGATCATTCTGAATACGGCTGAGCGCCTGGGGATGGATCTCAACAAGGTAATCATCAACATTGACCGGTACGGCAATACGACTTCGGCGACGATTCCCTTGGCGATGCAAACCGCAATCGATGAAGGCAAGTTGAAGAAGGGCGATCTGGTGCTGCTGTCAGCCGTGGGCGCGGGATTCACGGTAGGCGCTGCGCTGTTGAAGTGGGCGTACTGAGAATCAGCCACGGATTTTACGGATAAACACGGATAGAACCAAGGCTGGCTAAACCCTCGCCTTTAGGCTTTAAATCCGTGGATATCAGTGTGATCCGTGGCTAAGTTCTTATGGGTGAGTCATCGTTTCGGGCTTCACTGCGGCGTCGAATTCTTCCCCAGTTAGATATCCAAGCTTTAGAGCGGCTTCGCGCAGGCTGCTGTGGTCAACGTGCGCTGTGTGCGCGATTTTTGCGGCCTTGTCATATCCAACCTTAGGCGCGAGAGCCGTTACGAGCATTAGCGAATTGTTGACGTAGTAGTTGACCTGCTCGCGATCGACTTCGATGCCGTTGATCATGAACTCCACAAAGCCGCGGCAGGCGTCTGCGAGCAACGTCACCGAGTGCAGGAAGTTGTAGATGATGACCGGCTTGAAGACGTTGAGCTCGAAGTTGCCTTGTGATCCTGCGAAGCCCACTGCTGCGGTTGCGCCGTGGACTTGGGCGGCGACCATCGTCATCGCTTCCGACTGCGTGGGGTTGACTTTGCCGGGCATGATTGACGATCCCGGCTCGTTCTCGGGGATGATCAATTCGCCGAGACCGCAACGTGGCCCAGACGCGAGCCAGCGAATGTCGTTGGCGATCTTCATCAAAGAAGCGGCCAGCGTTTCGAGAGCGCCTTGCGCGAAAACGATTTCGTCGTGGGCGGAGAGAGCGGCGAACTTGTTGGGATGCGAGCGGAAGGGTAGACCGGTGAGCTGCGCGATTTTGGCGGCCGCGCGCTCGGCGAATTCAGGATGAGTATTTAAGCCCGTTCCGACGGCAGTTCCGCCGATTGCCAGATCATAAAGTCCGTCGAGCACGAGTTTCAGGCGCTGGACGTCACGATCAAGCAGGGAAGCCCATCCAGAGAATTCCTGGCCGATGGTAAGTGGCACTGCGTCCTGCAAATGCGTGCGACCGATCTTTACGATGTTCTCGAACTGCTTGGCCTTATTGGCAATGGCATCGCGGACTTGCTCTACGGCGGGAATCAGAACTCGCTCTACGCGTTCGGCAGCGGCGATGTGCATCGCAGTCGGGAACGTGTCATTCGAGGATTGCGACATGTTGACGTCGTCGTTGGGATGGATCGGCTTCTTGGAGCCAAGTACACCGCCAGCAATCTCGATGGCGCGGTTCGAAATCACTTCGTTGACGTTCATGTTGGTCTGTGTGCCACTGCCGGTTTGCCAGATGCGCAAAGGGAATTGGTCGCTAAGTTTGCCGGCAATGACTTCGTCGGCTGCCTGGACGATCAGCTTGGCTTTATCGGCGGAGAGCTTGCCGAGTTCCTGGTTCACCAGCGCCGTCGCTTTTTTCAGGACGGCAAAGGCGCGGATCAGTTCGGGCGGCATGGTGTCGCGGCCGATGTCGAAGTGATGCAGAGATCGCTGCGTCTGAGCACCCCAGTAAACGTTCGTGGGAACTTCAATCTTTCCCATGCTGTCGGATTCAATGCGGGTGGGCTGCTCAGTCGAGGCTGCCATAGGGAAACTCCTAACAAGTGCCGTATATGCCAACGTGATTTCAGGAAGAGAACCGAAAATTATAGCAACGCGTCCGCCTGAGGTGTGTTCTGCGACACTCGGTGGTGTGATCAGCCGCACCTCGCGAAATTGCTGTCGTCGTATGCTGTGCGTTGCTTTCGGGGGAGTGTTTGAATCCGGAGCGTCGCTATAGGCAATCCAATCGCTAGCAATTAAAGTGATCTGAATGGAAGAACTGGAGATACAAACACAGACGCGCACGTTGGCCGAGCGCTCGCGAGATCAGCAATGGGACGTGATCATCGTAGGTGCGGGACCAAGCGGCCTGGCGACCGCTATCGAATGCCGCCGCCGGGGTCTTTCCGCGCTGAACATCGACAAAGGTTGCGTGGTGAATTCGCTGTTCAACTATCCCACGAACATGACGTTCTTCACCACGCCGGAGCTGCTGGAAATCGGCGAGATACCTTTCAGCACAGAGAACAATCGCAAGCCGAACCGCGCTGAGGCGCTGGAATACTACCGGAAGGTGGCGGCGCACTATCGGCTCGATTTCCGGCAGTACGAAACCGTGACTCGAGTGGCTGGACAGGATGGCCAGTTCATTGTGCATACGTTCGACCAGCATGGTCGCGCGCATGCGCATAAGGCGCGGAAGATCGTGATTGCCATCGGTTACTACGATCTGCCGAACTATCTTGGAATTGCGGGCGAGGATTTGCCGAAAGTTCTGCACTACTACCGGGAGCCGCATCCTTACTACGACACCGACGTGGTGGTGATTGGGGGAAAGAATTCCGCGGCGATTGCAGCGCTGGAGTTGTATCGCCATGGTGCCCGGGTGACGCTGGTGCATCGGGGGCCGGGGATGCATCCGCATGTGAAGTATTGGATCAAGCCGGACATCGACAATCGCATCAAGGCAGGAGAGATCAAAGCATACTTTCGCAGCGAGGTTCGCGGGATCACGACGGATGAAGTCATCATCGCCACTCCCGATGGCGGAGTCGAGTTGAAGAATGACTTCGTGTTCGCGCTGACTGGCTATCATCCGGACTACGATTTCTTGCGCGCGCTGGGAATGGAGCTGACCGCCGATCAATGCCGTCCGGTATGCGATCCGACGACGCTGGAATGCAATGTGCCGGGAATTTATGCTGCAGGCGTGATCGTGGCCGGGGCGAAGACGAACGAAATCTTCATCGAGAATGGCCGCTTTCATGGCGTGCAGATCGCGAAACATATTGCGGAAAAGACTTGAGGGCGAGGGACAGACGCGAGCCGGATTATTCGGAGTCGACATAAAACGTGGCGACGGATTGTAAAACCGGGCCACGGATCGCACGGATCCTACGGATCAATTCAGATTAGATCAGGCCAGGTCTACAGCTTCTTCGCCTAATTGTTCGTTGATGAGACGGGAGACTAGCGGTTTCAGTGCTTCCCCAGTTTTTGTCAGGACAAAAGTTTTCGCGTCTTCGGACCAATCGAGTTTGAAGCTGGTAGAGAGCGCTGAAATCCAGATCTGGCGTACGGGAGCATTCGGGGAAATGACGAAACGGCCCGCAGGTTCGTCGAAACTGATATGCAGCGCTCCTGACTGATCTTCCACTTCCATGTCGGCGGACTCTTCTGCCGCAATCAAGCTGCGCTTCAAATCTTCTAAAGCCGCATCGGCCGCGCGCCGGAACTGCTGTTCATCTTGCGTCATGCGGTGATTCTAGCAAAGCGGCGCTATTGTCCGGCTGCCGCAGCCGACTGTACGTTGCCTGTGCTGCTGCAGCCGTTGATGCCGTGTTCGATCGCCGTGCCTTCCTCGTAATCGTTCCAGGTGACGATCATCAAGAAGGGGAGTTGGCGGCTGTCGTTGTAATAACGGCGGAAAAGGCGAACGGATTCCTCAAAGGTGCGTCCGCAGCGATCGCTCATATGGCGGTTTTGCGACCATGCGGCACGCGTGTCGTTGAAGCCTGGCCATGCTGCTCCGACGGCGATCTTGTTGGGATATTGCGAGCTCATGCGCGTGTAGAAATCCTGGAGATATTGCTCGCCCCAATTGCTGCCGTCGCGTTGCCAGCCTTCGCGACCGGGTTGCACCCACGCGTAGAAACCGTCGAATGCGTTTGGATAGTGTGTGTTGATGTCCTTGAAGATGAGTAGCGGCGGATCTTCCCAGCTGTTCACAACTTCGCGCACGCGATTCCAATCGGTGCCGCCACTCTTGGGAAAAATGAAGATCATGGGACGTCCGTTGAAGCGCAAGTACGCGCTGCGCGAGGCGACGGCATGCGGTCCGATGTAGCGGTCGTAGGCGTATTGCAGGTCGACGAGCACGGCTTCGGTGTTCTGGCCGACGTACTCGGTGTCCTCGTCATACATGATCGCCGTCTGAAAGCTGTTTTGCGCGGCGGCCTGTTGCAGTAAGGCGTAACTCTGATCCTCGAACTGCTTGCGCGGGCCGTACCAGTTCACTACGAAGGCATCGATGCCGAGGCCCTTGGCTTCGGAAACCTGGCGCGCGAGCACGCTTGGATCGTGCGAGGAATACCCGACATTGATGTGCTTAGGCTCGCCAAACCAAGGCTGGTAGGCTGCGAGCAGGCGCGGAGATCCTTCGGTGCCTTGCAGTTGAGCGGCTTGCGCGAGGCTCTGGCGGAGGTCAGCGGAGTGGCGAGTGCAACCGGTCGCCACCAAGAGGGCGAGAAAAATGGGGCTGAGTTTCCGAAAATCTGGCATCCCAAGTTCTTGGATGAAGATGACGCGGGCAGAGTTGGTAGCTGCTGTGAGCGTTACCTCACGGTGCCGGACGGTGGTAGTATTTTCGCCGGTTTAATGCGGGCTATTTTGGCCTGCGGGAAAGAGAGAAATCATGGCTCAGAAAGTGATTGATGTGGTCGGCGTATCGAAAGAAAGCTTCGCAAAGGCGGCGGAGAATGCCGTGCAGGAGGCCGCAAAAACGGTGCGCGGATTGAAGTGGGCGCGGGTGTCGGAATTTGAATTGGAAATGGATGGAAAGAACGTGACGCTATATCGCGCCACAGCGAGAATTTATTTCGATATCGAACACTAAGAGGATCGAGCCATTGGTGAGTGAGTCATTGAATCATTGAAAAATCGCCCGATGACTCAATCACTCAATGGTTCAAAGCTTTGTCGAAGAAGTTGGCCATGAGGTGATGCGCCTCGACTGATTCGGGCAATTTGAATTGGTTCCAGTAGGCGTGCGGAAGGCCCTCGAAGACGACGAGTTCTGCATTACTGTTGCCGGCGTTCAGAAATGCCCGGTGCAGGATGGAAGTGCCGCTGAGGAGCAAGTCACGTTCGCTGGTGATGAACAGCGTGGGCGGCATTCCTTTGAGATCGGCGAACACTGGCGACAGGACTGGATCGCGCCGATCGGTTGAGCCTACGTAGGGAGGATCAGGCAGCGTGTTGGGCGGATCGTTGAGCGGCCCTTGCAGTCCGCGCAGTCCGAAGAGCGCTCTGGAATCTCCTGGGCGTGTGAAGTCGCCGAATCCGGAGAAGATGCCGAGCGCCGCAGGAAGCGGAAGCCCGAGCTGTTTCAGTTTTACTGCAACCTCGGCAGTCAGAACCGCTCCGGCGGAAGTTCCATACATCACCATGTTCTGCGGCTTGTAGGTCTTGAGCAGCTCTTTGTACACAGCGACGGTGTCGTCGACGGCGGCGGGGAACGGGTACTCCGGCGCGAGTCGATAACGAATCGCGATGACCTTGGTCTGCGGTCAGGCTCGCGAGCGGGATGGTTTCGGCGACGGAGCCCCAGTCGGCACGGAATCCGCCACCGTGAATATTGATGAGCACGCGATCCTGCTTATTCGCCGGAATCGCCGGCGGCGTGATGATGCGTACGGGCACGCCTGCGATTTTGTCTTCCGTCACTTTTGTCGGATACATCCCCTGCATATCGATGGCTAGTTGTTTCTGCCAGGCTTCCGCACGCGCTTTGTTTTGCTCGTCGCTGACAGGCGAGTCGGTGTCGGGAATTGGCTCGGAGAGCCACCTCTGCGATTCGGGACTAACCGTTTTCGGAACCGGCACGACGCGTGTCACGTGCGCGATGCCGTTAGCGTCGATGAAGCTGGAGTTGGTTTGCGGGACGGAGGCCGTTTCCTGTGCGTAGGAGATCGTGCCGATAAGGACTACCGTGGAGATGAGAAATGAATTGCGAAGCGACAAGAGTGGCTCCCGGATTGTGATGGACAGCGGCGGGAGTAAGGTACGTCGGCGAGGCGAGCGGCGCAAGGAGAAAACCCTTAACCACAAAGGGCACAAAGGAACACGAAGGATGCTCGGACGAATGTGGGTCTACTTCTTCGTGGCCTTGGTGTCCTTGGTGGTTAGAGTCTTTGTGGCTCTGAAATCACTTCGTAGTGCGCGGCGCGCTCGTCGTGATGCTTCAGATATGTCCGACGCTCTTCGGGGATGATGGAGACTTCGTAATCCGGACCGGCGAAAGCTTTTAATGCATCAAGCGATTCCCACAGAAGAATCGTGATGAACTCGATTTCGTCGCCGATGCTGCGGCGCAGGAAGTAGCTGCCCTTGAATCCGGGAACTTTGCTGATGCCGGGAAGTAGTTCGGGTTTGAGCATGGACTCGTAGGAGTCCGCATTTTCAGGAGTAGTAGTGCCATGCCATACGCGCGCGATCATGAGGAGATTGTGAGACCGTGGTGGCGACGAGCGCAATAAAAAGCAGCCACGGATCACACGGATTTGCGATCAGGAACGCGCGGACAGGAATGTCCGCGCCACACAAGCAAAGACCACACAAGCAAATCGGGTAACCTGCGTCGCAGATCACCCGATCCTAACTCCCCGATTATCCGATCTTCAGAACGGGATGTCGTCGTCGGTGATGCCCTGGCTGCCGGCGTCGTCGTGAGCCGGTGCCTGACTCGCAGACGCGGAGCGGGATCGCGCGGGCGCGGCTTCTTCGTCGTGATCGCGACCGGCTTGTCCTTGTCCCTGGCCTTGGCCGCCAAGCAGGACGAGATCACTGGCGACGATTTCGGTTGAATATTTCTTCTGGCCGGATTCCTTGTCGTCCCAGGAGCGGGTCTGCAGGCGTCCTTCGATGTAGCAGGTGCGGCCCTTCTTCAGATATTCGCCGGCGATTTCTGCGAGGCGCTGCCAGGCGACGATCTTGTGCCACTCGGTGCGGTCCTGCCAGTTGCCTTCTTTATCTTTGTAGCGCTCGTTGGTCGCGAGAGAGAAGCTGGCCACTGCCGTGCCGCTGGGCGTGTAGCGCAATTCAGGATCTTTGCCGAGATTTCCGATGAGGATGACTTTGTTGACGCTCTTTGCCATGAGAACTCCGAGGAGAGGAGGTGGTGAAACGGCAGTGTAACAGCTTCGCTGGGAGAGTTTCGAGTTCGAGCTGCCGGTGATCCGTCAAAAAACAGCCCGGTTTGGAACTCCTAGCAACGCCCTGCCCGTTTTGAGCCCGTGTCGACCATGCGGAATTACGCCGTTCAGGGCCGCCCGTTCATTTATCCTGCGTGTTCTGCTTTCAGCATGCACTGGAACCACACTCTTCTGTTGTTTACCGCGGCCCTCGTGGCCGGCGGTCTAAACGCCGTCGCCGGAGGCGGTAGCTTTCTCACATTTCCTTCGCTGATCTTTACCGGAGTTCCTCCCATCCCCGCCAACGCGACCAACACAGTGGCGCTATGGCCGGGAGCTGTGGCCAGTATCTTTGGATTTCGCCAGCAATACTAAGGGCGTTGAGCTGAAGCTGCTGGCGGAATTCATCGCGGTGAGCTTCGTCGGGGGAGCGGTGGGAGCACAACTACTGCTGCACACGCCGCAGCACACGTTCTCGAAGATGATTCCCTGGCTGATGTTGGCCGCGACCTTGATCTTCACGTTTGGGCGAAAGATGATTCGTGCCACTCGTGGGGAGCAGGGTCATCATATGAGTCGCCCTTTAGCACTGCTGCTGCAGTTGGTGGTCTCCGTCTATGGAGGATTTTTCGGAGCCGGGATGGGCATACTGATGCTGGCTATCCTGACCATCATGGGCTACGAGCACATCCACAGGATGAACGCACTGACCAGCATTTTCGCCACCGCCGTAAACGGAGTGGCGCTGGTCACGTTCATCGTGGCCAGAATCGTCTGGTGGCCGCAGGCACTGCTGATGCTGCTGGGTTCCGTCGTCGGAGGCTATTGGAGCGCTCATTACTCCCAGAAGGTGGATCCGAAATATGTGCGTGCCTTCGTGATCCTTGTTGGCTGCTCTATGACGACCTATTTCTTCTGGAAGTATTTCTAGCGATTAGCGATCGGCGCGACAAAGTGCAGATGTTAGCCCCGAGACTCAAGTCCGATAGCTGACGGCCGATCACCGAAAGCCCAACGCTAAGTATCTGAAAAATCAACAAAATTCCTATCGCGTCCAACTGCTTTTGAGCCCCGTTGGACCCCCGAATTCAACCATTCAATACAAAGGATTCCTTCTTATTGGACAAAGAGGTCAACAATGCGTATTGTTGCCGTGGGTTACCGAGGATGGCAGCGGGGGAAATCCCTATCATTCGGCAGTTCTTTGAAGAAAAGGTGAAGAAATGAGCACTTCCACTCATCCGGCCACCGGTGTCGGACTGGTGCAGATTTCCTCGTTGGAAGAGTTAGTACGCCAACGGGTAGCGGAAGAACGGGCCCGGCTGGAAAAAGAAGCCGGCATTCAGCATAAAGAACTTCATCACTTCCACAAGCCGATTGAGCGAGCATTTACCGCCGATCAGCGCCACAAGACCACCCTCCTATTCGGAGGACTCACCTGGAAACACGAAAAACTTGTGCACGGAGCCCTGGAAGGACTGGGCTACAAGTGCGAAGTCGTGCCGACGGCGAATGTTGCTGCTTTCCAGCTTGGCAAGGAATACGGCAATAACGGCCAGTGCAACCCGACATATTTCACGGTCGGGAACCTGGTGCAGTATCTGCAGAAGCTGGAAGAATCGGGCATTCGGCGTGAAGACCTCATCAACAATTACGTCTTTCTGACTGCTGGCGCGTGCGGTCCGTGCCGTTTCGGCATGTACGAAGCCGAGTACCGGCTGGCGCTGCGCAACGCGGGTTACGACGGATTCCGCGTGATGCTCTTCCAGCAATCAGGCGGACTGGATCAGTCCGATGCAGAAGCCGGGTTGCAGATGAACCTGGACTTCTTCCTGAACCTGCTGAACTCGCTGAACATGGGCGACATCATCAACGAGGTGAGCTACCAGGTGCGTCCGTTCGAAACGAATGCCGGCGACACCGATGCGATTCTCGACGAAGCTGTCGACTACATGCACGAAGTGCTGAAGAAGAAGTCGCCATGGTCGGTTGAGCAGAAGCTCGGCAAGATTGCGAACAAGATTCCGATGAAGGGAACGGTCGAGTATCTCGGCAAGTTCCTGAACCAGCTCATGTCGGACGACTACATGGTCGCCCTTGAGCATGTGCGCGGGCGCTTCAACCAGATCAAGGTTGATCACTTCCGCGTGAAGCCGATCGTGAAGATTACCGGCGAATTCTGGGCGCAGACCACAGAAGGCGACGGCAACTTCAATATGTTCACCTTCCTGCAACGCGAAGGCGCACAAATTATCGTGGAGCCGATCGGCACCTGGATCATGTACATGATCCACCAGGTGGTGCAGAAGATTCGCGACGAGCGCGGACTTGAAGAGGGCGTTGTTATGCCTCCGAAGTGGCGTCTCGACAAGCAGGCCAAGATCGAATGGAACTACCGCAACAAGCTGATGAAGCTGAAGGCGGCAGAAGTGATCTTCGCCCGTGAGTATCACCGCATTGTCGACGCGCTGGGCGGAACGGCTCACCGGCTGGTGGACCAGTACGAACTGCAGCGGCTCGGACATCCTTACTACAACTCGCGTGCGGGTGGTGGCGAGGGTCACCTGGAAGTCGCGAAGAACATTTACTACACGAACAAAGAGATGGCGCACATGGTGCTCTCTCTGAAGCCCTTCGGCTGCATGCCTTCCACACAATCGGACGGCGCACAGTCGGCGGTGGTGTCGCACTACAAAGACATGATCTTCCTGCCGATCGAGACCTCCGGCGAAGGCGAAATCAACGCGCACAGCCGCGTACAGATGGCGCTGGGCGAGGCGAAAGCCAAAGCCAAGCTGGAATTCAAGGACGTGATGGAGAAGGTCGGCAAGCCGCTCGATGAGTTGAAAGCGTATGTCGAGCAGCATCCCGAGATGTCGAACGCGCTCTACGCCGTGCCGAAATACAAGGGCGTGGTGGGAACCGCCGCGAATTACGCGATCCACGTGGCGGAGAAGATGGGCGTGCAGGTGCCGTACCACACGGACGCGCACTAAGCCACTGAAGTCGATCAGTCTCTCGGTCGGCGCGATCGCTGACCGAGAGACCAAAACCCCAACTAAAACTGAACGACTGACGGACTGAGAGACTAAATGCCCGGACTTACCGACAAAGCGATTGCAGATAAGAAGTACGAAATGCTCTGGATGGGTGTGGACGTAGGTTCGACGACCGTGAAGATTGCGGTCATTGACGGCGACACCGACGACATCCTCTGGCAGGACTATCAGCGCCACGAGACCAAGCAGCCAGAGAAGCTGCTGGAGATGCTGAAGCAGATCAAGGCAGATCTGCCGAATGTTCCCGACGAGAACTATCGCATCTTCATCACTGGTTCGGGCGGCTCTGGAATTGCAAAACACGTTGGCGCGAAGTTCGTGCAGGAAGTAAACGCGGTCTCGCTGTCGGTGGAGAAGCTGTATCCCGAATGCGGATCGGTGATCGAACTGGGCGGTCAGGACGCGAAGATCATCATCTTCAAGGAAGATCCTGAGACCGGCAAAAAGAAGAAGCTGCCCTCGATGAACGACAAGTGCGCTGGTGGTACGGGCGCCGTCATCGACAAGATCAACGCCAAGCTGCGCATTCCGTCCGATCAGCTCTGCAACATGGGCTACAAGGGCGAGAAGCTGCATCCGGTGGCCGGCAAGTGCGGCGTGTTCGCCGAGACGGACATCAACGGCCTGCAGAAGCAGGGCGTTCCGCCGAATGAGCTGATGGCGTCGCTGTTCGAATCCATCGTGCAGCAGAATCTGTCCGTGCTGACGCGCGGCAACACGCTGCGTCCGACGGTGCTCCTGCTGGGCGGTCCGAATTGCTACATCAAGGGCATGCGCGACTGCTGGAAGCACAACATCCCCAAAATCTGGGAAGAGCGTAATTATCCGCTGCCAGAAGGCGTGGATCCGGAAACGCTGATCAAGACGCCGGACAATGCGCAGTATTTTGCGTGCATCGGTGCAGTGGAGTTCGGTAAGCAGGAAGATCCGGGAATCGGCGTGTATGTCGGCTATGACAAGCTTGAGTGGTACATGACCGAGGGACGCGCTCAGGAGAAAGCGAAAAAGGGCGGCGCGCAGGCGCTGGCAAAGAGTCCGGAAGAACTCGCCGAGTTCACTGCGAAGTACACGAAGAAGAAGTTTATTCCGACCACGTTCCATTCTGGTCAAGTGGTGGAAGGCTTCATCGGTATCGATGGCGGATCGACTTCGACAAAGGCTGTGCTCGTCGACAAGGACCGCAACATCCTGTGCAAGACCTACCAGCTCTCACGCGGCAATCCAATTGAGGATACGCAGGAAGTGCTGGCCAAGGTTGCGAAGCAGGTGACCGACCAGGGGGCTGTGCTCAAGATCATGGGCGTAGGCACAACTGGCTATGCGAAGGACATCCTGAAGGACGCTGTTGGCGCAGACGTCGCGCTTGTCGAGACCGTGGCGCACACGCAAGCCGCATTGCACTTCTATCCGGATGCCGACGTGATCTGCGACGTGGGTGGTCAGGACATCAAGATCATCATCCTGAGAGACGGCCGCGTAAAAGACTTCAAGCTGAACACCCAGTGTTCGGCCGGCAACGGCTACTTCCTGCAAGGCACATGCGAAAGCTTCGGCTTCAAAGTCGAAGACTTTGCGGACATTGCTTTCAACGCGAAGGGATTCCCGCAGTTCGGTTATGGCTGCGCGGTATTCATGCAGTCGGACATCGTGGATTTCCAGCGCCAGGGATGGAAGCCGGAAGAGATCATGGCCGGACTGTGCAACGTGCTGCCGAAGAATATCTGGCTGTACGTATCGCAGATCCCGAACCTCTCGGCGATTGGCCGCAAGTTCGTTCTGCAAGGCGGCACGCAGCACAACATGGCGGCGGTGAAGTCGCAGGTCGATTTCATCGAATCGCGCTTCAAAGGCAAGGATGTTAAAGCCGACGTGATCGTTCACCAGCACTGCGGTGAAGCGGGCGCGATTGGCTGCGCGTTTGAAGCCGTACGTCTGTGGGAGAACGGTATGAAGACCGAGTTCATCGGTCTGGAAGGCGTTGCTTCCATCACGTACACGACCACGCGCGACGAAGCGACGCGGTGCTACTTCTGCAAGAACAAGTGCCTGCGTACCTTCATCGACGTAACGACCGCGACACCGAATCCAAATTACAAGCCTCCGGTCAAGACCAAGGTTCCACTCGCCGAGGGCGCGCAGCGCTTGATCATTGCGACCTGCGAGAAGGGAACAGTCGAGAACGTGGAAGAGATGCGCGTCATCAAGGGCAACATTGACGCCATCAAGAAGGAAAATCCCGAACTTGGTGGAGATCGCGGCGAAGGCGGCGTTCAAGAGCTATGAGCCACCGGTTGTGGCCGATCCGCTGCCGAAGCTGGCGATCACCAAGTCGCAAAAAGAACGCATCGAGAAGATGAAGAAGCGCGCCGAGCTTCGTATCGGCATGCCCAAGGCGCTGAACATGTACAGCTGCGGGCCGTTCTTCACCGCCTACTTCGAAGCGCTCGGTGTGAAGGCCGACAATATCTTCTGGTCCGACTACACCAACGAGCAGCTATATAAGGAAGGCGCGAAGCGCGGTGCTATTGATCCGTGCTTCCCGTCGAAAGTCGGCATTCCGCACGTTCACAACCTGCTGTACGCTGTCCATCCGAAGAAGAACCTGAATGTGATCTTCTTCCCGATGATCGACTCGCTGCCAACGTTCCTGAAGCATGTGCAGTCGAGCCGTGCTTGCCCGACGGTGACCGCGACTCCTGCGTCAGTGAAAGCGGCATTCACCAAGGAAGGCAATCTCTTCGAGGAAAAGGGCCTGATCTGGAAGGACACGCTGATCTGTCTCGACGATCCGAAGATTGCGCATCGCCAGATGTTCGACGATTGGACTGAAATCCTCGGCCTGAGCGAGGAAGAAAACTATCGCGCGGTGGAACTGGGATTCGCTGCAATGGAGAAGTTCGACAACGTCGTCATGCGCGGAACAGCGCGTGAGGTGCTGAAGAAGCTCGAAGAGGAAAACCGGCTGGGGATTGTGCTTTTGGGCCGCCCGTATCACAATGACCCGGGTATCAACCACGAGATCCTGGAAGAGTTCCAGAAGCTCGGTTATCCGGTGTTCTCGCAGGATTCGTTGCCGCTGGACGATGAGATTGTCTGGAAGCTGTTCGGTGACGAGGTGCGTGCGGGCTACATCAAGCACCCGATGGACGTGTCGGATGCGTGGAAAAACTCCTACTCGGAGAACACTTCGCGCAAGGTCTGGGCGGCAAAGTACATTGCCCGCCATCCAAACCTGGTGGCACTGGAGCTCTCAAGCTTCAAGTGCGGACACGACGCTCCGATCTATACCGTGATCGAAGAAATCGTGGAGCACTCAGGTACGCCGTACTTCTGCTTCAAGGATATCGACGAGAACAAGCCGAGCGGCTCGATCAAGATTCGCGTGGAGACGATTGGTTACTTCCTCAAGCGCTATCGTGAAGACATGGTTCGCAACCGCAGTAAGGAAGTGAGCATTGCGGATCAGCTGAAGAAGTTCGAAGATCAGCTACGCCACGAGCTGCAGCTGGCTGGCAGTTCGAGTGACCGCGGCAATAGCTGCGGTACGCACGAGAGCGTTCCCAGCGAGCTGATTGGCATTCAGCCAGCGCAGAACGAACTGGTGGAGCTGAGCGGGGACTAGTGCCAAATTGGCAATTGAGTGATTTGGTGATTGGACAAGCGGAAATCGCTTCCGAAGGCGGGAGCGATTTTCTTTTGGGATCTGCAAAGGTTGTACCCTGTCAAGGTGCAAGCTGCGCGGGACTCCGGTATGCTTAACCGAGATCAGGACGGGGTGTGTCGATGGCGATGGAATCCGACAAGGTGATGTTCGAGATTTACCGGGAAGCCACTTATACGGGCAAATACCGCGTGGTGTATTACACCGAACTCAACGAGAACAACAAAGAGTGGGAAATCAATAAGGCGATGTCCGGTGAGCACTTCTACGACGGCTTCATCAAGAACTACGGCAAGGACGAAGCGAAGGACATCATCGACTCGCTGCTGAAGCGAATGAATGAGGGCGAGAACCTCACTCCGGAAGCCATTGAGCAGGCGCTCGGGCAGTATGCGGCGGCGAAATAGGCTTAGTCCGCCAGTCTTTCAGTCGATCAGTCTGTCAGCTTGAGAGTTTTTCCACGAGGAACCTGGGTCACTTTTCTGCGGGATCGCACTTGGTAGGGCTCCTTCGACTCGGGCGTTTGCCCCTTCGGCTTCGCTCAGGGCAGGCTCTCGCTCAGGATGACAGATCCTCGCTTCACTCTGAACTGAAGATACTGAAAGACCGATTGACTGAAAGACTTCTTTACTGCAACTTCAGAAACACCACTCCATATCCATTCAGCGTAAAGGTTATTTGCGGCGCGAAGGTGAGGGTCTGCGCGGCTGGGCCGTTCACCAGGCTCGTGTTCGCGTCGATCGTGAGCTGCGAGGCACTGGAGAAAGTGCCAAGCGCCGTGAAGTCCACCGTGACCTTACGCGGCGATCCGGCGCCATTATTATCAGAAGCACTTGCTACGGCGTGGTTGGAAATCATGACAACTACGCTGCCGTCCGCATTCTTCACGGCCAGGGCTTCCACGTTCGTGTTGTCGCTGTTGGTCGCCTGAAGAACGTCAACTCCGGCAGTCGAAGCCGGAAAGTATTGCTGGAGCGTTTTGTCCACCCAATAGCTGAGGCGATTGTTGCCGGTCTGATCGTCGAGTTCGCCATATTGCGCGTCAGCAGCGAAATCCCAATGATGCAGCAGTTGTGCTCGAGCTTGTCCCGACCTGCGAAAACAGATAAGGTCGCCAGGCGGCAAAGAAAGCGCTGGAGCCACGCGTGTCCGTCGACGAACTTCTGTCCAGGATTGCAGGTGCTGTTGCCGTTTCGCGTCGCCGAAGTCGGCGTTGACGTTGTTTTCAGTGATCCAGACAGGCACGCTCGTCAGCGCCGGATTCTTCTGCAGAATCGAGTAGATGTTTTTGACCCCGGTTGCAAAGGCCGGGATGGTGTTGAATAAAGTCTGGTCGGTGCTGCTCTGGTTACACGTGGAATAAAAGTGAGTGGCGACAACGTCGACCTGAGCGGTGACATCGCTGACAAACGTTGGCAGAAAGTCGTTCTCCCAGGTTCCGAAATCAGACAGCTCGACGGCAACGAACTTCAGACTGGAATCGACTGCCTGCATCTTGGGAACTGTGACGTTGTAAAGCGTTGCGTAGTCGGCTGGCGTGTAGTGTCCGGCGGTATTGTCGAATCCGTTGATGTTGGGCTCGTTGTAGATGCCCCAGTAGGTAATGGGGTGCGAACTGGGCGATTGGAGGTTCGCCCCGCCACTCGGATTCGGAATGCCCGGCCCGTTGTAGTACTTCACGAGGTTGGCAGCGTAATCGCTAAACATCGCGAAGGCTGGTGCCATCGTTGAAGATCTTCGTGTTCGGCTGATACATGAAAGCCGGTGCGAAGGCGACCTGGAATTCGGGGCTGTTGTCGCCGACGCCGAGCACGGGCTGAAGAATCGCATCCAGCATCGTGAAGTTCCAGGCGCTCACTCCGGTTTGCGGTATCGCCTGCGACACTGCCTGAATGCGGATGTGCGAGGCATTCAGATCTCCCAGTGGCTGAATCGCCGTCGGATGATTGGTAAAGAACTGGTAGTCCCACTCGGCAGGCTGAAACGACGTCGACATTGCCAGTTTGAACGGCGCACCAGTGACCGTGTTGCTTACGGTAACGGAGACCGTTTGTACGGGCGTGGGAGTTGGGGTAGGCGTGGGCGTTGGAAATATGCCGCCGGCGCCACCGCCTCCGCAAGCGATAAGAGTCATGAAGAATGACAACAGGATGGAGACCTCGCGTACCTTGTTCATGGGCGCTGAACAGTGTAGCTGAAATCAATTGGAGCGGGATGTGACTTGTATCCTGTTAGTAAAGCCCTGAGTTAGCGGCACGTACGCTTACTTATTGATCTTCATCCTTGTGTCCGAAATCAAGCCCGATCTGCGGCTCTGACTTCGTTCCGGTGATCTTGATGGGAACGTCGGTACCTGCGCCGTGCTTGCTGAAGAAGGGATCGACTGGTTTCAGGAAGATCGATTTCCATCCACCGACCAGTTGCGAAACTTTGGCGTCCATGCGCGCGTGTCCGTGAAAATCGAAGCGATTGCCATCGAGGCTGTAGACGCCGTTGAGGTCAACTTGCGTTCCCGGAACCTGGAAGTGAACGCGAGAAAAGTGAAGGATGCCGTTGTTGAGGACGAAGGCGCCTGCAAGAATCGAGTGAACGTCCGGATTAGACTCGGCGATCTGGCTGACTTTGCCTCGGCTGCGAAGACTGAAGCGATCGATCTTTTCCTGAATCTTCTCGTTGGTGAAGTGCGCTGATGAGACAAGAAAGTTGGCGATTAATTTGAGTCGGTTCGCGATGTCAGGCTCACCCGGCGGCAGATCAAGCTTTGCTTTCAGCGCAATAATGCCGGTCATAACGGCCGGATCCGTTTTCACTCCAAGCTTCAAGAAATCCTCGATTCGTCCTTTCTCGACGACTACGTCCAGCTTGATGTGCCGACCTGGCGGTTGAGTTTCTTTCACGATAAAACCGTTACACACAAAAGGTGAGTTCAGGAGCTGCGCCTTGACTGGCTGCAGGTACGTGTCGCCGTCGGTGCCGTCGACAATCGCGTGAAACTCGGTGTGCAGAGGAACTTCATGTCCGCTGATGCTGAGGCGAAAGTCGGGCGTGTCGGTAGTGCCGTCGACGACGATGCCGCCGAGAGTTCCGCTGTATCGGCCGGTAGAGGAGAGAATTCCGCCGATGCCCTTGATAGTGCTGAGGTCGGCGTTGCTGAAGGAGTAGTCGCCTTTAACCGGAGTGTCGCGCGGGCTATCTTCCTGGAAGGGTCCGAAGTAGCCACTGGAGGCAATGTCCCCGACGGGCTTGGGATTCACCATCGTCGCGTCAAAGTGCAACGGTTGACCCGATGCGATCGTGCGCAACACGAGATGCGAGATGTCGAACTCGGTGGGCAGCTTGCCAGGCTTCAGGGTGTTGATGACGAGCTTGGCATCGTCGGAAACAACCTGACCGACAGAAATGCGGATTTTCCCGCCTTTTGGCCGAAGCTGCGGCGCCTGCTTGCGCTCCTCCTTGGGAGGGATATTGAGAACCAGATTCTGCACATGGACCGAATCGATATGCATCGGCGTGCGCAGAAGACTGCGAACGGTGGTGTGAAACTGGAATGAACTGACAGCGAACAGAGGCTGAATGCCAGTTTGACTTGGATTGGGATCGAAGCTGCCGAAGACCCTTAGCCCACCACCAGAAACTTGAAGGCCTTTCATCACAGAGACGTGGAGCTCGCCGAGTTCAACACGGCTGTTGAAGCGAGTCGAGAGTGTCTCGATGATGCGTGCGCGCAGGATTGGCTCAGCATGGGAGATCAGCAGGCGAGTGCCGATCATGGCGCCTATGAAGAGTACGAGTAGGACAATGCCAAGCCAGCGCCAACGACTGCGTCGGCGATCCACCGCTGAATCGGGCTGTGAGGGAGCGAGGGAGTGCATCCGATGCGTCGACCAGCTTCTCTGAATAGGATGTGCGTCTATAGGTCAGATGATGGCTGAGGGAAAGGGTTCCGAGTATGGGCCGGAAGCAAAAGCAGGGCAGCCGAAAGCCCGCACTGAGCTAGTCGAAGGGTCGACTGCCCCATTCAGGCCCGGCTCAGGAGATAGTGAAAGTCACGCGAACCTGTGTTTCCACTTCGACCGGTTCGCCGTTCAGCAGGTAAGGGCGATAGCGCCATTGCTGGACCGCATCGACAGCGGCTTTGATCAGCATAGGGTGCCCACTAACGATGTGCAGGTTCTGGATGGTGCCGTCTTTGCCGATTACGGCCTGAAGGATGACTTCTCCCTGGACGTGAGCGGTTAGAGCGATCGGTGGATAAGTTGGCTTGACCGGGTGAATGAGGAGACCTTCGGAGACGCCCCTGGAGACGGGCACGGGTTTCGTTGGGCGACCGATCGATGGGTGTGCGGGTGGATGAACGCTATTGAGCAGGTTGCTCATGAAAGGGTTGTTGGAGCCAGATGGACCAGTGGATCCAGGAACGGATTCACCCAGCGTGTCAATCTGTGGAGGCGGGCCCTCGTCAACCGGCGTCGCTACGTGATCCGGAATGCGCGTAGGCTGCAGGATTCGGCTACCAGCCATGTTTGTGTCCGGAGGCTGCGTGTTGTGGCGGATCGGTTCTGCTACAGAAGGCGGTGCTGATGCTGGTGGCACCTCCAGGATATTCGCCCAATGCGTGAGAGGCAGAGCTTCGGTGAACAGCAAAGGCAGCGCGACCAGCACTCCAATGAAAAGAGTTTGAACGAAGAAGGAAACGAGTGCGGTCCATCCTCGTCGTGGATTGGCGACACTACTGGATTCGAATAAGCTGTCTTCAAACATACGCCCTCCTGAACGGCTTTCGGCGAGCCCCACATCGCTCGCGTGTTCTGGTGGGAGCGGCCCACCTGGATTGCGCATGCGCTACCGGAATAGACACCGCGGCCTGAGAAGGTTCCCAGTTCTGTGAAGAAATATATTTCTGTGTTTTCAGGAACGTTTTGGAGGGCGGCGTTGTCTACAGGGTGTTAATGGCAGATCAGCCTGATCTGTTGATGTCCCTGCTGGAGTCGCTGCTCACGGATGCCCCCGGGGGCGGCGGCTCCTTTTAGTCTTTGAGTCAATCAGTCGATCAGTACATCAGTGCATCGTTATGCGATTGATGTCGAAAAGCATGGGCGCGATCGTTGAGTCAGCGACATAGTAGGGCTCCCTCGACTCGGCCATTCGGCCTCGCTCGGGATGACAGTCCTCGCAGAAGCGAGGACTGGGAAATTGCTTCAGTGTCCCGTGGCTGCCTCAGTGACTCTGTGGCGCGTTGAACAAGTTGAGCAACGCCGTCGTCTCGACTTCCATTGCGGTTTTCAGTGTGGGCTCGCGGTCAGGCGCGAACATGGATGAATGCAATGAGGGAAGAGCTTCGCCGCTTGCGCTGGCGGCCTTGAACTTCGCGGGATTTACGGCTCCCACAAAGAAGATGGTTGCGGGAACGCCGGCGAGTCCATATTCGGAGAAGTCTTCGGACACCATCTTGGGCGGAATCTGATAGACGTTCGCGTCGCCCAGGGCACGCTTTTCCGCGGCGGCGATGCGCTCGGTGAGCGCGGGATCGTTGTAGGTAGCGTGGCCACCTTCCTTGCTGGTGATGAGCGGCGGCTTGGGTGCGTTGGCGGCAGCGGCTTCAGCGTCGGCAATGCGCTTCATCGAGTCGAAGATGTGCTTGCGCACTTCTTCTTTGTAAGAGCGCACTGTGAGCTGTAAGTGGACTTCATCCGGAATGATGTTGTGCTTGGTGCCGCCGTGAATGGATCCGACGGTGATGACCGCAGGATCAGTGGGCGCGAGTTCGCGCGAGACGATGGTCTGCACGGAAAGGATGAAGCGCGCCGCGATCACAATGGGATCGACGGTGGTCTGCGGCATCGCGCCGTGACCGCCCTTGCCGTAGAAGGTGATGTCGACGGAGTCGGCGTTGGAGAGCGCGTAGCCGGGGATGAATCCGACCTGCCCGGCCGGAATGCCACTGTCGTCGTGAACGGCAAAAGCATAGTTGGGTTTGGGAAATCGAGTGAAGAGGCCGTCCTTGAGCATTGCGGGAGCGCCCGCACCGATCTCTTCGGCAGGCTGAGCGACGAGCATGAGAGTGCCGTGCCAGCGATCGCGAGCGTGGCTCATGAGCATGGCGGTGCCGATCAGGCTGGACATGTGAATGTCGTGCCCGCAGGCGTGCATGACCGGAACGTCGTTGCCGGCGGCATCTTTGGTGACGACATGACTCGCATAGGGCAAGCCGGTGTCTTCGTGCACAGGGAGAGCATCGAGTTCGGTGCGCAGCATGACGGTGGGGCCACTCGCCATTCTTCAGGATTCCGACGACGCCGGTGCCCCCGACGCCGGTAGTGACTTCAAATCCGAGCTTACGGAGCGCGTCGGCAAGTTTGGCGGCAGTGTTCACTTCGTGCAGCGAGAGCTCGGGATTGCGATGAAGATCGAGGTAAAGGGCTTCGACGCTGGGATACACAGAGTTGATGTCAGCCTGGGTGAAGTTCTGAGCCGAGGCGGCGAGGGACAGGAGAAGAACGGCGATGAGTGGGCGCATGCGGGAGTAGTGTACTTCAATTGGTAATTGGGAAGTCGGGTGATCGGTGAACAGATGGTCAGCAGTTAGAAAGGATGCTCGCGTCGCGCTCTATTCGACTCGGCTTCGCCTCGTCGGCGCGGTCGCTCGCCCGGATCCTTCGCTCGCGATGTAGCCGCTCGCTCGAGGATGACAGGCGCGGGAGGACGCTGAACGATGACCACTAGCTGACGAAGATCTTGTAGAGCATGAAATAGACCACCACGCCGGTGATAGACACGTAGAGCCAGAGCGGGTAAGTCCAACGGGCGATGGAGCGGTGGCGATCGTAACGTCCGCGCCAGGCTCGGGTGAACGTGATGATGACGAGTGGAACAATCACGGCGGCCAGGATGGTGTGCGTGGTCAGGATCGTGAAGTAGAGCGGTCGCGCCCAACCGTGTCCGCGGAAGTGATAGCTGCCGATGTGCGCGTGATAGTAGAGATAGGAGATCAAGAAGAGACTGGAGGCGGAGATGGCCAGGACCATCACGGCCTTGTGGGCGCGCTCGTGTCCGGTCTTGATGAGATAGACGCCGGTGCCGATCAAGACAGCGGCGGTGCCGTTGAGAGAAGCGTTAATTACCGGGAAAACTGAGTAGTCCTGCATCATGCGGCCGGTTTGGTGGTTCTGCGGTTGGCCATGAAGAAGGCCACTGCGAACATTATCAAAGAGAAAATTCCCAAGACCAAAATCGATGTGCCCACCGGAAAGTCTGGCGAAGCGCTAGCCGGAAAGAGCAACGCGCGCAACGCTTCGGTTCCATAGGTAAGCGGGTTGAAACGCATCAGAACACGGACCCAGACCGAAGCTCCGGTGAGCGGGAAGAGCGATCCGGAGAGCAGCCAGAGCGGTATCAGGAACAGGTTGATAATGGCGTGGAAGCCTTGGGTTGAGTCCATGGGCCAGGCGATGGCGAAACCCAGGGCCGTGAGCGAGAAGGCGACGAGGAAGATCGTGATGGCGATCAGGCCAAAGCTGGCAACGGTAAAGTGAATGCCGATCAGGGGCGCGAAAGCGAGAAAAATCAGTCCTTGAATTGCCGAGATGGTGGCGCCGCCCAGCACCTTCCCAATGACAATGGCAGAGCGGCTTACGGGTGCGACGAGAACCGTCAGCAGGAAGCCTTCATTGCGATCTTCGATCAGCGACATCATGGCGAAGATTGAGGAGAAAAGGACGATCATCGTAAGCGCGCCGACGAAGAAGAAGTCGAGATAGTGCTGGCCTCCGGCGGCGCCTCCACGGAAAGATGATCCGAAGCCGGAGCCGATGACGATCCAGAAGAGCACTGGCGAGATGATGACGCCGACAACGCGCGAGCGCTGGCGGTAGAAGCGTACGATCTCGCGTTTCCACAGGGAGAGCGCGGGCAGCAGGGTGCCGACGGATGTTGGTGCAGGGAGCGTTTGTACTTGAGTTGCCATTTTATTAGGTTCTCGTTCCGACCCTTCGCCAAAAGCGGGCGATAGGGTGGGGCACCCGATTAACGCAGATGAACGCTGATTCTCAGTGCTTCTTCTTTTTCTTACCGCCAGCTGCTTTCTGCGCGTCTGCTTGTTGTTCTTCGGTCCAGAAGCGATGCCCGGTGCGACGGATGAATACATCTTCCAGAGTTGGTTTGCTCACAGAGACGGATTGAATCTCACCGGGGAAGGCTTCGACTACGTCGGTAACGAAGCGGTGTCCCTGGTCCTGCTCGAGGCGGACCTTACCGTCGTCGAGCACGGTGGCTTCGGCTCCGTAACGCTGGCTGATACGCACGGACAACTCTTCCGGATTGTGGCGCGCTTCAAGCAAAAGAACGTCGCCACCGATTTCGTTCTTCAATTCAGCCGGAGTGCCAAGCGCGACTAATTGGCCTTCGCTCAGAATTGCCAGACGGTCGCAACGCTCGGCTTCTTCCATCAGGTGCGTGGTCACAATCACCGTGACATTTTCTTCATCGCGAAGGATGGCGAGATATTGCCAGAGATCACGGCGCGCGCCGGGGTCGAGGCCGGTCGTGGGCTCATCGAGCAGAAGCACTGACGGGTGATGCAAGAGTCCTTTGGCGAGTTCGAGGCGGCGCTGCATGCCTCCTGAAAACGTTTCTGCACGCTCATTCGCACGATCGGAGAGTCCCACGCGAGAGAGCATCTCCTTCACGCGAGCATCGAGAGCCGCTCCACGCATTCCGTACAGATGGCCGACGTGCTGCAGGTTCTCGTAGGCCGAGAGCTTTACGTCGATGCTGGGCGCCTGAAAGACCACGCCGATATGCTGGCGAAGGCGGGCCGGATCGGAGGCAGAGTCGCTGCCGTTGATCACTGCACGGCCACCCATGGGCAGCATGAGGGTGGAGAGGATGCGGAACATGGTCGTCTTGCCGCTGCCATTGGGGCCGAGCAGGCCGAAGATCTCGGCGGGATAAACGTCGAAGGAGACGCCCTTGAGGGCGGCGCGTCCGTTGTAGGCGTGCTGCAGGTTTTCGACGTGAATCACGGCACTGGCCGCATTCGCCTCACGGGGCGGAGTTGCGGAAAGGGATGTTGTTCCGGAGGTCACCTAATTGATTCTACGCTACGTTCAGCATCATCAGAAGGAAGAGCAAAGGTAAGTAGATGACAGTTGCACGGAGCAAATGTCGCGCCGGAGCCTTGGAACGCGGCGAGTCAGCGGGTAAATCGCAGAGAGCGAGGCGCAGGCCATAGTAGAAGAGACCGCTGCTGAGAATCAGCGCGCCGAACAGGTAAATTCGTCCGGCCATGCCGATGTACGTAGGCAGCAAGCTGATAGGAACGAGCAGGCCTGAGTAGATCATGATTTCGCGTGCAGTGGAGCGGCCGTCGGAGTGTACGACGGGGAGCATGCGAATGGCGGCGCTTTCGTAGTCCTCGCGATAGAGCCAGGCGATGGAATAGAAGTGCGGAAATTGCCAGAAGAACAGGATGCCGAAGAGAACCAGGGCGCCGAAATCAACGCGGCCGCGCAGGGCGGTCCAGCCGAGAACCGGAGGCATGGCGCCGGAGAACGCTCCCATGAAGGTGCAGATGGGGGAGACGCGCTTCAGTGGGGTATAGACGCCGAGATAGAAGATAGCAGTGGCAAGCGTCAAAAGGGCCGTCAAAGCGTTGGTGGCAAGCCAGAGATACGTGGCGCCACCGATGATCAGGGCGGAGCAGACGATGGAAGCGTGCGTCAGGCCCATGCGCTTCGCAGGCAGCGGTCGCATGGCGGTACGGCGCATGTGCGAGTCGGTATCGCACTCGATGACTTCGTTGAAGCCGGCGGTCCCGCCGGAGACAAGACCGATGCCGATCAAGGCATGGAAGAGCGTCCACGAGAAACCACTGACACCTGACTTGAAGGCCGCAAAGTAGAACCCTGTCCATGCGGTCAGAACGATCATCGAGGTTACGCGCAGCTTGGTGAGCTCGGCATAATCGCGCAACAACACCGAGAGACTGCTGGGTGAGATCGCAATAGCTCGAGGTGCGGTGTTCATGCGGTAACGGGCCTCCGCGCGCCGGTACGGACGGCGTGCTCATCGAAAACAGCCAGATGACGGCGAGCCTGGATGGCGAGGACGACAGTGGAGGCCAGAAGCAGCGCTCCAACCGCGGTATGCGCCACAGTGGAAGTGACCATGAGCGGCGTGGGCTGCACGGCTTGTGCTCCCCAGACTACTTTGGTCAGGAACGACATGAATCCGAGACAAAGCTGCACGATAACGAGGCTGAGAACAAGGATCGCAGGACGACGGAGACCTTCAATCTCAGAGTAGTACGAGAGCACGCGGACGGAGGTCCAGATCAGGATGAAGGTGACCAGCGCGGCGTTGAACACGTGCGGCTCCCAACTCATGCCTTTGTGCCGGAACATTCCACCAAGCGCCAGTTGGACGTAAACGATGAAGACGGACAGGTTCGTCAGCGCGATCAAGCTAGGACGGCGGCTGTCGCGCGCAGTGCGCGGCCTCTTCCTGAACAAAGCGGCGTCCGGTGAAGAGGGCGATAGCGACGGCGATACAGAAGAAGGTCTGTCCGACGATGGCATGTGCCGTCGAAACGGCAGGGGGCAGCAATTCAAGAACGGTGATGCCGCCGAGAATCCCTTGCAGGATTACCGTGCCGAGAGCGGCGATGCCGAGTTTTTTCATCCACGAGCGGCGGTCGCTGCGCCACGTCCAGACCGCGATGATGATGGTGAGCGTGCCGATGAATTCGGCGATCATGCGATGCGTGTGTTCGAACTTCACGCCGCCGACCATGCGCGGCATCTTGGCGATGTGGCCGAAGCTGGTGGGCCAGTCGGGAACGGAGAGGCCGGCGTCGTTGCTGGTGACTAAGGCACCGGCAATGATGAGGATAAAAGTCGCGAACGCGGCAAAAACCGCGAAATTATGGTGCGCCCGGTTGAAGGGCGTGGTCAGAGAACCTTTCAGGTGCATCTCTCCTTATTTCCCCACATCACAACGCGCTGTGATGCGCAACCACCGATGGTATCACCGTGGGAGGCGCTCGGGGCAAGAGGATTGAGACGACAAGTTCCGACATCGGACCGAAATGGGAGGGAGTGGATGCAGGGCACTACTTGGCTTTGAACATGAAGGCGATCTGCTTTGTTTCTTTCGGACCGACGGTGACTTTTGTGATTTGCTCGCCCAATTGCTCGTGGATAGCAGCAATGGTGTACTCGCCCGGCGGAAGACCCTTAAGTTCGAAGCGGCCGTCGGGTCCGGTGACGGCGTAGAAGGGATTGTCGATGACGTTGAGGTACATGTGCATCCAGGGATGCTGGTTGCAGTGGATCGGAAGCATGATTTCGGGTTCGGTGAAGGTCTTGGTCAGCGGCTGCGAGTTAGGCAGTTGCGAGGCATTCCACTGGTGATTGGTGTGGCCCATGGGATGAACGTTGTGGGTGGTGGAGTCGGAGTTGAGGATCTGAACGGGCTGTCCGATCATAACGCCGAGCACGTGCGGAACATAACGGCAGCCGCGCTGGTCGATGGTGACAGGTGTCTGCGGAGCAGCAAAGCCGCGATCGCCAAGTCCGTTTTTAACATATACGAAGACATTGGCGAGACCGCCATGATCGACGATTAGGTTCTCGGAGGAGGCGAGTTTTGCGCCGCAATCGGGATCATTGGACATGTCGATCTTGGCTGCGGCAGGAACGGCGCCTTCGAAGTGAACCGTGCCAGCAATGGTGGCAGTGGTGGTGGGATCGATGGTGGTGATGGGTTTGGACTGAGACTTCTGCGTTGGCTTGTTGCAGGCGGCGAGACTGAGCGCCAGTAGGAAAGCGAAGATAGTCCGTGACATGATGAGTGTTCGTAGGAACTGAACATTTTAATTCGCCTGCGTTCCCGAAGCCCCGCGCCGCCAGTCCCACCCTTTGCCAAAAGCGGGCGATAGGGCGGGGCACCGGTAAACCGTTCCCGGAAAACAGCTCAAGCGCTGGTGGGAGCGGGCTGAGTCTTTTCGCTGTGGATTGCGGCAATCACGGCGTCTGCGAACTGGCTCGTGGTGGCCGGACCGCCGAGATCGCGCGTCAGGTTCTGCTTGTCGCGATAGACATATTCAAGCGCATCGCGAACTTTCAGGGCTGCGTCGTGTTCACCGAGATGGCGGAGCATCAGCAGTCCCGAGCGGACGACCGCGGTTGGATTTGCCAGATTCTTGCCGGCAATGTCCGGAGCAGAGCCGTGGACGGCTTCGAACACAGCGATCTCATGGCCGATGTTCGCACCCGGCACAAGGCCGAGGCCGCCGACGAAAGCAGCGCAAAGGTCAGAGATGATGTCGCCGTATAGATTCTCCATCAGCAGCATGTCGTACTGGTAAGGGTTCATCACCAGTTGCATGCAAGTGTTGTCGATGATGTGTTCGCCGTAAGTGATTTCGGGGTAGTCCTTGGCGATCGCGCGTGAGCACTTGAGGAAGAGTCCGTCGGACATCTTCATGATGTTGGCTTTGTGGATGACGTGAATCTTCTTGCGGTTGTTGTTGCGCGCATACTCAAAAGCAAATTTTGAGATACGCGTGCAAGCCTTCTCCGTCATGATCTTCAGGCTTTCGACGACGCCCGGAACGACTTCGTGCTCGATGCCTGAATAGAGTCCCTCGGTGTTCTCGCGAATAATGATGAGGTCGACATCGGGATAGCGCGTGGGCACGTGGGGCAGATTGCGAATCGGCCGGAAATTCGCGTAGAGTTCGAACCGCTTCCGAAGCTCGACATTGATGCTGGAGAAGCCGCCACCAATGGGAGTTGTGATCGGGCCTTTAAGCGCGACTTTGTTGCGTTCGATTGACTCGATCAGTTCCTTGGGAATGTACTCGCGATACTTTTCGTACGCATCAGCGCCCGCCTTGAAACTTTCCCATTCGAACTTGACGCCGGTTGCTTCGAGAATGCGAACAGCGGCGCTCGTGACCTCTGGACCGATGCCGTCGCCGGGAATAAGTGTGACTTTGTGTGTCATAAATCAAAAATCCTGTTCGGTTGTTTGGGCGTTGACGGCTCAGCTCTTGGCGGTCGACTTCGCCTTCTCGGTTGTCGACTCCGCGGCCTTCAGGAGGTGCTTCAGTTCCTCCATGAATTCCTTCACGTCTTTGAAATCAAGATAGACGGAGGCGAATCGGACATAAGCGACTTTGTCATAGCGTCGCAAGCGATTCATGATTAACTCGCCGACTTCACTGGTCTTGCGCTCGCGCTCGGGAGAGTCGATGACAAAGCCCTCGGCTTCGTTCACAATCTGCTCGAGTTTGCCCATCGGAATGGGACGCTTTTCGCAGGCGCGCAAAAGGCCGTTCAGAACTTTCTGGCGATCGAATTTCTCGCGGCGGCCGTCTTTTTTCACCACCATGTAAGGGATCTCGTCGATGCGCTCGTAGGTGGTGAAGCGCTTGGAACATTTCAGGCATTCACGGCGACGCCGGATCGACTCGGCTTCTTTGCTTTCGCGCGAGTCCACAACTTTGTCATTTGGGAACCCGCAAAACGGACATTTCATTGGAGTTAGCGCTGACCTGAGTATCTCTCACCAATTGTAACAGCCGTAGTGCGGGACAAGAGGTCACTGGGGATGCTCAGGCGGACACGCGGGCACGGAGGGCTGCGATTCTTCGAGAGATTCGCTCTCCTGGGTGATCTTGCGCAGGGAAAGATGTTCGAAATGAGCCAGGATCAAGCCGACCGGTGCGATCGACATGAAGGTTACAAGCCAGAACAGGATGCCTGCGCTGACGGCGAGTTCGGGGCCGGTATCGAAGACGTTGTTGAGAACGGCGATGGTAGCCAGTTGCGCCCCTCCGCCGACCATAGGTAATTGCAGGACGCCGCCGACTACGCTGGCACCCATGAGGAGGATGACTTGCGGGAGGTCCAGGGCAGGAATACCGGTATCGATTGGATAGGCATGCGTTACTTCGCGATAGGCGAAGGCGACCAGGATCCAGATGACCATGGAGATGCCGGAGACCTGAATAATGGACATGGGATCGCGAAGTGTGTCCAGACCCTCGCTGAAGGAGCGAATCTTCTTCTCAGCCAGTCCGCCCAAGCGCGGGGATATGGGCGAAACGATACGACAGACCCATGCGGCGAACCGTGGTCCAATCAGGCGGAGAGTGGTCGCAAGGCCCACCAGCAGCACCACGATGCCGATCAGTCCGTATCCAAATTCCCGGAATGCCTGGTAGTGGTCAATGGTGCGCAATGACGGAACAAAGAAGATGACGATAACGAGCATGATGACGACAGCTGTTATGTCGAAAATCCTCTCGATGGCCCAGATCGCCATTTGGGCTGAAAAGGCGGTTTTGGTCTTCAGGCCTATAAGGTAGGGCCGGATCAGTTCGCCGGGGCGTCCAAGAATGGCAAGGCCGGCGAATCCAACGTAGGTAGGCGCGACTAGATCCTTCCAGGCAACATCGGGGCGAGTAGGGCGGAGAAGAATCTTCCAGCGTATGGCGCGCAGGAAGTCGGCGAAATAGACGAGCGCCACGCCGAAGAGAACGCGGTACCAAAGGATACCTTCGCTGCCTTCGGCGAATTTCTGCCAGTCAAAGCGGCGCCACTCGCGAATCTGTAAATAAACCAGCGCAGCTAGAACGACAACTACGACAATCGAGATGAGGATCTGCTTGCGCTTCATTCAGTGACAAAGACGGCCCGGATGGCGCCTGGGCGAACAGTCACAGTAAATGAGGGGGCGTATCAGGTCAATGTTGCCGGGATTGGTGCAGAGTAGGGAGATTATTGCGAAGCAGTAGAAGACGTGGTGATCGGCAAGTGCTTTTTCGCGGTCGCTTGGGATTTTTGGGCAGCCAGTTTCTTGCGATTGAAATCACGCACGATCTGGGCAACATAGGCCCGAGTCTCATGATAGGGCGGAACGCCGTGATACTGCGCGACGCGCTGCGGGCCAGCGTTATAGGCAGCGAGAGCCTTCACGATGTCTCCATGGTAGAGGACAAGCAGATCACGAAGATACTGGGTTCCGGCATTCACGTTGGCAGCGGGATCGAAGGCGTCCTTCACACCGAGTTTGGTTGCGGTATCGGGCATGAGCTGCATTAATCCCTGAGCGCCTTTGCGAGAAACCGCGTGCGGATTGAACGCGCTCTCGGCGCGAATGACGCTGTTGATGAGGTCAGCGTCGATCTGATGTTTGTCACTCGCAGCGTTTACCGCGTCAGAGATCGACAGGGTCGCAGGTTGCGGTGTGGCCTTGTCGGCGACCTGAACTTCCTGGATCGATTGGATCTGAGCGGTAGGAATGTCGATGTAGCTGGTGGCTTCGTTTGAAACGAAGAGGCGCGTAGTCTGGCCCAAGATTTCACGGCGGATGTGATGGATCGAAAAGCCATTTTGCAGGACGGCATCGAACTCGGTGTGCGATGGCGCGACGGTGGTGGCTTGCGGGGCGTCGGCGGCCATTCCGAACAGCGAGAAGAGCGCAATCGAGCAAAGGAGGCCGAGTTGGCGTCGAAAATTCAAATCAGGTATTCGCAGTCTCTAAGCCCAGCGCTTGCTCAACAGCGGCGGCTACTCCGCCTTCATCATTGGAGAGGGTAACGGTCCAGCCAAGTTGTTTCAACTCCTCCGATGCATTGGCCATTACCACCGGCATACCGGCATATTCCAGCATTTCGCGGTCGTTGTAATTGTCACCGATAGCCATGATCTGGTCACGAGGAATCTGCCGGTGGGCGGCCCAACGCTCGACCGCATGTCCTTTAGAACAGGCATAGTTAAGGACGTCGAACATGCACAGGTCACGATGGGGGTATTCCGTCTTCAAAACGGTAATTTTGCCCTCTAAACCGGCTGATTTCAGATGATTTTCGGCTTCCCGCATATGAGGGATGGTTCCGCAGTACATAGCTTGAACGGGGTCGGTAGTGAGGCAATCTTCGAGCGGAATACGGTATTCGAGGAAGGGGGCATTCTTCTCCAGCCAACGACTGATGCTGTGGTGAAGCTCATCGGCGCGCTCGAGGACGAGAGCGCCCTTTGCCTCTATGTCAAAGGTGACCACGGCATTTCCTCGGAACTCGTCCATGTGGCGAATGAGGGTGCGGGCGGTTGCGGCTGGAAGGAGATCGCGGTGAAAGAGTTCGCCCTTCAGAGAACGCGTAACCGCGCCGTTCGAGCTGATGAGCGTTACATCGAAGGCAAGCATTTCCGCAATGGGCAGGGCGAATGAGTGACGGCGGCCGGTGACCAGTGCGATTTCCACTCCCAGTTCGTGTGCACGGCGCAGGGCGGAGATGTTGGCCGCAGGAATGTTGAATTGCGAGTCGAGCAGGGTGCCATCGATGTCGATGGCGATCAGGCGAATGGGAGAAGTCACTGGAGCGATTTTATCAGGCGAAAAGGCTCTGTTAGGGCAGCGGCTGGCGTCGCTGCGGTTCCCGATACTGTGAATTCGGTCACGATCCCACATCCGCCAGAAGAGGGGCAGATGTGGGGGCACCAACTTTCGTATGAGGCTAGAAGCGAAAGACGATGCCACCGGTCGCCAGCAACTGGTTTTGGCTGGCGTCCGCTCCGGGGAGCAGATTGGGGCTACCGGAGTAATAGTCACGGACTTCGCCACGAAGGCTCAGATACGGAAAGATCTTCATTTCCAGGCCTCCGGCAAAGTCGAAGGTCCCAGCATTTGTCGAGGAAGAGGTGGCGAGCGCGTTGCCGCTTTTACTGAAATGCGCGAGACCTCCGCCGATCGCCAGGTAGGGAGAGATCGGAGAGCCGGGCGCGAGTTTCAGTCGAACTCCGGGAGTGACGAACACGGCGGAATACGTGCCAAGCGACAGTAGATGCCCGGTGGTGAAGACGTCGGAGTTGAAGGTTCCTGCGACTGGAACTTCCACGAAGAGAGAGGCCAGCGGAACGTGGAGAATCCGGTGTCCGAAGTTGCCTTGTATGGCAAATGAGTTGCCGACGGGGATCTGGCTATTGATCGGGAAGTAGCCGCCGAATGTAACCGCCAAATCATTGCGCTGAGAGAACGCAGTTGCAGAAAAAAGAAGCAGGACGAGGGCAAGAAGATAGTTTTTCAGCATGCGCACTTAGACGCGTTCAGCAGCTTTCTCGTTGCGTTACACCGCTGGTGCCTATTTCGTGGTGGCGGCAGATAACCAGAGCCGTTTATGCTGGTCAGGCTAATCTCATTTAAGCCGATGTAACCATACGAGCCGATGACTGCGATCCTGGACTGGTTAAAACGCTGGCGCACGCAGATTTTCCTGTTCCTTGCAGTCGTTGGGCCGGGATTTATCACCGCAAATGTCGACAACGACACGGGCGGCATCTTCACTTATTCACAAGCCGGAGCACAGTTCGGGTACGGATTGCTTTGGACTCTGGTCCCCACTACATTGGCGCTAATCGTCGTGCAGGAAATGTGCTCCCGCATGGGAGCGGTTACCGGCAAAGGGCTGAGCGATCTGATCCGCGAAGAATACGGCCTGCGGACAACATTCTTCCTGATGATCGCGCTGGTGATTACCAATTTCGGGAATGTGATTTCCGAATTCGCCGGCATCGCCAGCAGCGGAGAATTGTTCGGGATATCGAAGTTCTATTCCGTGCCGATCTGTGGGGCGCTGGTATGGCTGATGGTGGTGAAGGGCAGCTATAAGAGCGTCGAGAAGATATTCCTGTTCGCTTCGTTCTTCTATATCGCATACATCCTCGCTGGTGTGCTGGCGAAGCCGAACTGGAGTCTCGCGCTGATCTCAACCGTTCGTGTTCCCAACCTGCGTGAGTTTCAGGACCGCGATTACCTGTTAATGATCATCACGATCGTGGGAACGACGATTGCGCCGTGGATGCAGTTCTATCTGCAGGCGTCGGTAGTGGAAAAAGGAGTCACCCGGCGTGACTATGCGGCGTCACGGTTGGATGTGATCGTCGGATGCATTTTTACCGATGTGGTGGCGTGGTTCATTATCGTGGCATGCGCCGCAACGTTGTTTGTTGCAGGTCATCAGGTGAAGAGTGCAGCCGATGCGGCATTTGCTTTAAGGCCGCTGGCAGGGAATTACGCTTATATACTTTTTGCGGCAGGACTATTTAATGCCTCGATATTCTCGGCATCAATTCTGCCGATCTCGACGGCCTACACAGTTTGCGAAGGACTGGGATTCGAGTCGGGGGTAGGGAGGAAATTCTCTGAGGCGCCGTTTTTCTATTGGCTCTATACATTTCTGATCGCCGCCGGCGGAGGCGTAATCCTGCTGCCGAAAATCAATTACGTGAAGATAATTCTGCTTTCCCAGGCGCTGAACGGCATGGTGCTGCCGTTGGTGCTGATCTTCATGGTGCTGCTGGTGAACAAGAAAGAATTGATGGGTGACTTCACCAATTCGCGTCTGGCGAACGCCGTGACGTGGGCGACCACGGTGATTCTTATCGGGATGACAGCGGTCTTGTTCTGGTCGCAACGTGGAGACCTGCTGAAGGCGTTTGGAACACCGTGAGCGGTATCGGAGACATTCCCACAGATCTTTAGCGATTTCGCACCGTCTTAGAGTTTTTTAATCTTCTGCTAATCTCCTTCCAAGACTTCAAGAATACAAACGAGGGGCTATGACGACTGCCCCCCTCTTCCAGTCGAACGCCGGCGTATTGATTGCGAGTTCCGATCGCGGGATTTCGCGACCGCGTGGCGGCGAACTTCCTCAACCAATGTGCCGTGGAGTTGGCTTCGAGCGGAGCCGACGCGCTTGCGAAGCTCGAGCACAGTGAATGCGATCTGCTGATATTGGATCGTAATCTTCCGGACTTGAACGCAGACGAACTGCGTGAACTTGCGGCGCGAGACTATCCGGGCGTGCACGTGGCAATACTCGACTCCGCGAGTCCCGATCCTTTTTCCAGCCTAAAGAAGAATTGTGCGGGAACAGGACGCGTGCTGCCGTGGACAGCGACGGAACAAGTCCCCCCTGAAACGCACCTGAAGCTTCCTTTCGAGCCTCTGCCGAGAATGGTGGGGACGACTCTACCAATGCAGAAGCTGTCGAGGATGGTGAGGCTGGTTTCGCCGCGGAGTACGGCCGTGTTGATCACCGGTCCAACGGGCAGCGGGAAAGAGTTAGTGGCAAGGGCGATTCATGACTTGAGTCCGAGGGCCGAGCGGCCGTTCGTGGTCATCAATTGCGCCGCGATCCCAGAAGCTCTGTTGGAAGCCGAACTGTTCGGATACGCGCGGGGAGCGTTTACCGGAGCAGTGCAATCACGAGTGGGAAGAATTCATGCGGCGCAGGGCGGGACTCTGTTTCTCGATGAGATTGGAGAACTGCCCATGGGATTGCAGGCGAAGCTGCTGCGCTTCCTGGAATACGGCGAGGTACAGAGGCTGGGGAGCTCCGACGTTTTCAAAGTGGATGTGCGAGTGGTCGCAGCGACGAATGCGAATCTGGAGAACCGGGTGAGTAAAGGCGAGTTTCGCCAGGATCTGTATTTTCGCCTGGCAGTGTTTCCAATCGAGCTGCCGCCGTTGCGCGAACGCGTCGGGGATATCCTGCCAATCGCGCACGAGTTTCTGCGGCGGATTTCGGCGGACCAGAGTGCGTTATTCAGCGAAGACGCCGAAAAGATGCTTGAGGAGCACAGCTGGCCAGGGAATGTGCGTGAACTGATGCATGTGATCGAGCGGGCGCTGATCCTGGCCGAAGGAGACGAGCGGATTACTCCCGAACATCTTTACTTTTCGGCGCCGAACTTGGGCGAGGTCTCGTGATTAGAGATTGCTGAGCTTTTTCAAAGGCCTCTGGCAGGCGAGATGCGGATAATTCTTAGGACAAACCAATGGTCGAAGAGTTCGAGAAGACGATATGAGCATGATTGAGACGCCGAATCTGGAACGGCTCACGCAAATCCTCGACCTGACTACAGCCCGGCAAGCGCAGATCACCAATAACGTGGCCAACATCGATACACCTGGCTATCACACGCGCGATATCAATTTCGCGGCGGAACTAGATCGTGCGCAAAGCGGTTTGCAGCTGGTGAGCAGTGGACCGCAGACAACAGAAGTCCGGGGATTGCTGGAACGGCCAGACGGAAACAACGTGAGTGTGGAGCGGGAAGGCCTGCTGATGGCGCAAACCCAGCTGCAGTTCAATGCGGGTGTGCAGCTGGTGAAGCTGGAATTCCATCGACTGGCCTCGGCGATCAACGGAGGCAGCTAGAAATGAACTTGTTCGGGATGCTGGATGTGAGCGCATCGGCGATGACTGCGGAGCGACAGCGCGCGGAGGTGGTGGCCAGCAACATGGCAAACGCGGAGACCACGCGCACACCTGAAGGAGGGCCATATCAGCGCAAGCTGGTGGTCTTCCAGTCAGGTGCAATGCAGCGCTTTCCGCGGCTGCTGAACGCGCTTTATCGCCCGAACGCGCAGACAGAAGGCGTGAAAGTGGCGGCTGTGGTGACCGATCCAGCTCCCCCACAGATGCGTTACGACCCATCGCATCCCGATGCGAATGCGCAGGGCTACGTGGCTTTTCCGAACGTGGAACCGGTGCGGGAGATGGTGGACCTGCTGGGTGCAGTACGTGCGTACGAGATGAATTCGTCGGCAGTGCAGGCGGCGAAACAAATGATTCAGCAGTCACTCGAGATTGTGAAGTAACCGGTGCAGAGCAGAAGATGAGCGGCGCAATATCAGGAATTCGCATACTTCCGGCGGAGATTGAAAGCAGCCAGATCCGTTCAAAGCCGGGCAGCGGGCCGAGCTTCGGAGAGGCGCTGAAAAACGCCGTCGCCGATACGGATTCGCTTCAGCAGACGGCAGAAGATCAGATCGGGCAGATGGTGAAGGGAAACGGAGCGGACGTGCATCAGGCGATGATCTCGGTAGAGAAAGCCGATCTGTCGTTCCAGCTGATGATGCAGGTGAGAAACAAGATGGTGCAGGCGTACCAGGAGATTTCCAGGCTGCAATTCTAGCCGCGCAGGCGAGGTAATTCGTGGCGCCAGAAACACAGGGATCCGGACAAGTTGCTGACCAGGTAAAAGAGTTCGTGCTTGGTTTAAAGCCACGTCAACGCGCGATGTTTGCAGCGGCGGCGGTGGTGGTGGTAGCGGTGTTGTGGATTTTTGTTCGGATGCTTACCAGTCCTGACTACAAAACGCTGTATTCGGGACTGAAGCCGGAGGAATCCAGCGGTATCGCCAGCAAGCTTTCGGCAAAAGGAATCAGTTATCAGATTTCGCCGGACGGGGCGAGTATCTCCGTTCCTGCGGACCAACTCGATAAGGGTCGGATGGAGACAGCCTCGCAGGGCCTACCGAAAAACGCGCGCCTCGGATTCGAGCTCTTCGATACTCCGAACTGGATGGGGACTGATTTCACGGACAAGGTGAACTACCAGCGTGCGCTGGAGGGCGAACTGGAGCGCACAATTCAGACGCTCGGGGAAGTCGAGTCGGCACGCGTGCACCTGGTAATGCCTCCGGAGTCGCTGTTTGTGGATCGTCAGGAGGAAGCGAAGGCTGCGGTGATCCTGAAGACGCGCGGATCGATCTCGGAAGACAAGCAGTTTGGTATCGCGCAGCTGGTGTCTAGTGCCGTCGACAAACTGAAACCCGAGAACGTGACTGTGCTCGATGCAGATACAGGGCGGCCACTTTCGCATCACAGCGGCCTGGTGGGAGGCGCGGCGTCGCGGGAATTGGGAGATCAGCTGGAGAAGGAGATTGTTCGTACGCTCGAGCCGGTGCTGGGAGCAGAGCGCGTTCGCGCCAGCGTGCGCGTGGAGATCGACAGCAGCACCAGCGAAGAGAACCAGGAATCGTACGATCCGAAGTCGGCGGTTGCGGTAACGTCGCAACGATCAGAAGAGAATGCCGGAGGAGTCGCGCCGGGAGGCGTTCCTGGAACTGCGAGCAACGTTCCGTCGGCTGCGGGAGCGAATTCAGTAGCCGCGATGCGAATGGTGCAAGATCAGCAATCTTCCAAAGCAGAAGCCAATACGTTTGTCGTGAATAAGCTGACCCGTCACACGATGGAGCCTGCGGGCCGTTTGAAACGAATAGCAGCAGCGGTAGTGGTGGACGATGCATCCGAAGTGACCGGCGAGGGTGCGCAAGCGAAGACGACGCGGCGGAAGCGCACGCCGGAGGAGATGAAGAACATCGAGCAGCTGGCGGCAGCAGCGATCGGTTTGGACGCTACTCGTGGCGATGTCCTCGCTGTCGAGAATCTGACATTCCAGCAGGCGACGATTGAAACGCCGTCGAGAGCTTCCAAGCTAGTGCAGGTCCGCACCGTGCTAGTGCAGTGGTCGAGCCTGTTGCGATATGCGGGAATCGCTGCGCTCTTCTTCGTGGTCTATTTCACGTTCCTGCGTCCGATCAAGAAGCAGCTGCTAACGGCATTTCGGGAATTGCCGGGCCGAATCGGCATGTTGAAAGCAGGCGCTGCGGATCACGCTGCCGTACTTGGCCGCGACAGTGTGCTGAACGCGAACGCGTTGCCGCGGGAGGGCAGTTCGGAAACTCAACGCCTCTCGGGCTTGAAGAAACAATTGTCGGAAAAAGTGAAATCAGAGCCCACGTCGGCAAGCCGGCTGATCCAGGGCTGGATGAATGAAGGCTGACAATGGCACAGGGGACACCGATCAGCGGCGCGAAGAAGGCTGCAATTCTCGTCTGTCTGCTGGGCGAAGATGCGGCCAGCACCGTCTACAAGAACTTATCCGACCAGGATGTAGAGAGGCTCACGCAGGAGATTGGCGAGCTCCAAACGATCAATGCGCAGACGGCGCTGCAGATCCTGGAGGAATATCACAAGCTCACGCTCACCCAGGACTACATGGCACAGGGTGGAAGCGATTATGCCAAGCGTCTACTGGTCAAAGCGTTTGGTGAAGACGGAGCGCGCTCGCTGATGGAGCAGGTGGCGCGTTCGCAGGAGATGAGCGCCGGCAAGCTGGATTCGCTGCAAAAATCCGATCCGCAGCAGCTGGCGAAATTTCTGGAGAGCGAACACCCGCAGACGATTGCGTTGATCCTCGCGCACCTCGATTCGAAGCAGGCATGCACATTGCTGATGCGACTGCCGGAGACAGTGAGAGCCGAGGCCGTGACGCGTCTGGCGCAGCTGCGGCAGTTTTCTCCGGATGTGGCGCAGAAGGTGTCATTGGTGTTGCACAACCGGCTGCAATCGTTGGGCGAGCAGAGCCGGCGCGCGTATGCCGGACTAAAGGGCGTCGCCGACATGTTGAACCGGTTGGAGCCGAATGCCGCGCGATCGATTCTGGAGGTGATCGAGAAGCACGACGCAAAAGTCGCGGTGAATATACGCAATCTCATGTTTACCTTCGAAGATTTCCTGGGCGTGCCGGAGACAGGGATTCGCGAACTGCTGGCGCATCTCGATAAGAAGACGCTGGCGATGGCTTTGAAAGGTGCGTCGGAGGATATGCGTAGCCATGTATTCAAGTCGATGTCATCGCGCGCGGTTGAAATGTTGAAGGAAGATATCGAGATTCTCGGGCCGGTGCGCTCGAAAGAGGTCTCCAAAGCACAGCAAGAGGTGGTGGCAATTGCCAGAAAGATGGAGAGCGAAGGAAAGCTCACGCTGAAAACTGAGGGCGAAGATGAGTACATGGTCTGAAGCAAGAACAGCGATTAAAGAGTTCGAGTATCCGGTCGTAGGCAGTGGAGCAGGGACTCAGAACTCCGGCTCTTCGCCCGCGGAAGCGGAGATGACGGAAGAAAAACTTGCCCGGCGGGAATCGTACGCGCGGCAACTGGGCCGCCAGGAGGGAGAGGCGGCGGCACGAGCGGACTACGAGTCTGCAATCCGTGAAGAGCGCGCAATTCTCACAGCAGCTCTCAATTCGTTTCGCACGGAACAAGAACGTTATTTTCGTGCGGTGGAAGCGGAGGTGATTCAGTTGGCGATGACGATCGCTCGCAAGGTTTTGCATCGGGAAGCGCAGCTGGATCCGCTGTTCCTGCGGGCTGTGGTACGAGTGACGCTCGATATGTTGCAGGAGGAGACGCAGATTTCACTGCGGGTTACGCCGCCCCTGGCAGATGAGTGGCGGCGATTCCTGGGGAGCGAACGAAATCTATCACAACGTGTCGAAGTGCTTGCCGACGAGGCTATGACGGGCACGTCGTGTGTCGTCGAATCCAGCGTGGGTACAACGGAGATCGGAGTAGAGGCTCACCTGAAAGAGATTGAACAGGGATTCTTCGATCTGCTGGCGCAGCGGCCTAAGGCGGAGTAGGAACCGTGCTCGAAGCCTATTTCGAAAGCGTGAACAGCAGCTGCTCGAATCGCTGGCAGGGCAAAGTGAGCCAGGTGGTCGGACACCTGTTGGAATCCGATGGACCATTTTGTTCGGTCGGCGAATGCTGCGAAGTGGAAGCGGCAGGACGTCGATTTGCCGGAGAAATTGTCGGATTCCGCGGAGCGAAGGTGCTGTCGATGTGTTTGGAGCGGCCGCAAGGAATTCGTTATGGCGATCGCATTCTAGCGTGGGGACAGCGTCCGGTGATTCGTACTGGAGAGTCATTGCTGGGGCGCGTGATTGACGCGGCGGGGCAACCGATCGATAGCCTGGGACCGTATGCGGCGGGATCGAGTAAAGCAGTGGATGGAGCAGCGCCGTCGCCACTCTCGCGTCTGCCGATTCGAGAACCGCTGGGATGCGGTGTGCGTGCGATCGATGGATTTCTGACCTGTGGCCGCGGACAGCGCATGGGAATTTTTGGCGGCAGCGGAGTGGGTAAGAGCACGCTCATCGGAATGATGGCACGAGGCACGTCAGCTGATATGACAGTGCTGGCGCTGGTAGGTGAGCGTGGACGCGAAGTGGGAGAGTTCCTAGAAGAGTTGGGCGAAGCCGGGCGGGCGCGATCGGTGGTTGTGGTTTCCACATCGGATCAATCGCCTCTTTTACGAATACGGGCGGCCCTGGCCGCGACGACGATTGCAGAGTATTTTTGCGCACAAGGAAGACAAGTTCTGCTGGTGGTCGATTCGCTCACGCGCTTCGCGATGGCACAGCGTGAAATTGGGCTGGCTGCGGGAGAGCCGCCGACGGCCAAGGGATATACGCCCTCGGTCTTCACCTTGCTGTCGCGACTGGTGGAACGAGTTGGGCGATTCGGTCATGGGAGTATCACTGCGTTCTATACGGTGCTGATGGAAGGCGACGATGAGCAGGATCCGCTGGTGGATGCAGTGCGATCGTTGCTCGATGGCCACGTGCTGCTCGATCGCGAACTCGCAGCTCGAGGACATTATCCGCCAATTTCAATTTTGAATAGCCTGAGCCGCCTGATGCCGGCGATCTGCTCGGAGGAGCATCGCAACCGGGCAGCGGAATTGCGATCGCTGCTGGCGCTGTACGCGCGCTCGGAGGACCTGGTTCGAATTGGCGCATACCAGAAAGGCAGCGACAAAGAGCTGGATAACGCGATCGCGATGTTGCCGAGAGTTGAAGATTTCCTGCGACAGGACGCGGCGAAGACGGCCAAACTCGAGGACAACATCCAGCAATTGCTGGCGCTGAGGAATTAAAGATGGCGTACCGCTTTCCGCTGGCCACGTTGCTTCGGTTTCGGGAGAACCTGGAGCATCGCAGCTGGCTTGAGTTGCAGGCGGCCAATCAGCAGGTGCAGAGAGTTGAAGTTTTACTATCGCAACTGGAGCGCGAGCGCGTGGAGTGGCGCAAGGAGCGCTTGTCGGCACTGAGCCACGGCGTTCAGGCTGCGGAACTCGAGGTGTGGGGTGAAGAGTATTACCAGAAAAGGCGTTTGGAGTTCGAACGGTATTTGCTGACGTTGAAGCAGCAGGCATCAGCTAAGCTCGCCGAGTTTTACCGAGCAAGACAGAAGCGCCAGGTTCTGGAGAATCTCTATCTACGCGGGAAGAACACCTACGATACAGAACGGGCGCGACGCGAGCAGGCCCGCGTGGACGAACTATTTTTGCTTCGACGCGGCAGGATCGCCGGCAACTGAGTTGATGAAGTTTCTAATTTCCCCGTCTCGACATTTCCCCGACAACCTTTAATTTCGCCAATCTTTTCTGGTCACGCGCTTGCATTCGTACCTGCATCAATGGATGCGATAGCACAGATGACCAGTGGTCAGACGCAAAGCTTAGCGGCACTGTTTCTTTCCTCGGCAACGCAGGGGACGAAAGACATCCAAAGCTTCGGGAAGGAACTGGCGAAGCAGATCGATGATGTCAGCCCAGTGCGGCAAGGTCGCATAGGCAAGCCCGAGAATAATAATGACAAAAAAGATGGGGAGAGAACGAGCCAAAGCCGGCCACGAGATATTGAACTGTCACTGGTTGTTCCTGTAATGGCGGCGCTCAACCTGACGCGAGTCAATACGGCTCCGGTCGTGCCCATCAATCCAGCGAGCGTGGCCAACCTACGAGAGAACAGCAGCGCCGCTCCAAGCGTATCTGCTGCAATGCGGGACACGGTTGCACCCGCCATTGGCGGTGAAGCGAACGATGTTCCAGCCCACTTCGGAGCGAAGACGCGATGTTTAGCGGCTGCGATTCCTGGTGAACTGGCTGACATGAAGGGAAGCACTGGACCGATTGAAAAAGCACAAACTGCCAATCCGACCGAAACGCAACAGACCGACGCTGGGAAAGGTGATCATTGGCAATCTGTAGTGCAGGGTGGTAAAGAAGCAGACACTCCGGCAGCCGATTCCCTCCTGAAAAAAACGGAAGAGCCGCAAAGAGATGACAGCGCAATCGCCGAGAAGGTGGAGAAGAGCGATATCTCGCCGCGCAGTTCTGGCGAGGTGCATGAGAAGAAGAAAGCAGGATCAGAACACCCTCAGACAGAATCGGTGAAAGCGCCCGAAGCGGCAGCGCCTCCTACTGAACAGGCAGAAGCGCCTGCGCCACTCGGTGCGCTGGCGCAACAGACGCCATCCATTCCGATTGTGACAGACAGCGGCGGATTCTGTGCTGCGGCCGAGGAGATCAAGGCGAGCGGACTTAAGGGGATTGGACCGCGCGAACCGAAAGCGCCGGTCGGTCCGCTTCAACTTAAACAGAACGACGGCAAGTCAGCCTCGCCGGTCGAGGATCCAAAGGCAATCAAAGATCGCAAGGACGCGCTGGAGGATAGTAAACGGGTTGAACAGCATGATGGAGGTGCAACCGCGCAGGCAGGAACGCAGCCGGATGAGCAGGTAAAACAAGCCTTCGCTAAAGTCAACGCGGAGAAAGCGCAGGTGGTCTTGCCGGGAATGCACCCTGCAGTTAGCGCATCGAGTGTACCTGCAATTGCGGAGCACTCTTCTGCCACACAACCGCCTCAGGCCGGACAGACGAGTGCGCCGGAGATCGCACCGCCGGTCAGTACTCCGGTTGATGTGGTGCATGCAGTTCGCATGTTTGAACGAAATGGCCAGGCGGAGATGCACATTGGCGTGCGTTCGGAGACACTCGGCACGATCGATGTAAAGGCCACAGTCCACGACGGCAGCGTTGGCGTATCGATTGGCGTTGAGAGACATGACGTTCGTTCCGCGCTGGTTTCAGAGTTGCCGGGCCTGGAGAACACTCTTCGGGATCACGATCTGCGGTTGGGCGAGGTGAGATTTCACGACACAGGTTCGACGCTTGCCTCGGAGTACGGCAACGGACGGCAGCCTCAGTCGCAGGACTATTCACGGCCGCCGGCTTCAGCGTTCTATCGTGCGGCGAAATCAAGCTCAGAGAGCAACGACTTGCCTGTCGAGATGGTTACGACCATCGCGCGGGGCGGAATCAGCGTACACGTGTGAGGGAGAGATGAACGTTACAGGAACCAATTACGCGGACACAGCGGCAAGCGGTACTACATCGTCTTCGACGACGAGCAGTACCGATTCAACTTTCATGCAGTTGTTGCTGGCGCAATTGCAGAATCAGGATCCGATGTCGCCCATGGATGGAAATCAGCTGGCGAGTCAATTGGTGCAAATGAACCTGTTGGATGAAGTGACGCAGATCCAGCAAGAGGTAAGCCAGTTAACGCCAGCAAGCAGTCAATAACGATTTCAGGAGAGAGCGTATGCCACAGTTTTCAATTCCATTGTCTGGGTTGAATGCCAGTTCGACAGCACTGGCGACCATAGCGAACAACCTCGCCAACCTGAATACGGTTGGCTACAAGCGTGCACAGAGCATGTTTTCCGACCTTTTTTACCAGACGATCGGGTCGTCCGGCAGTGGGGATCCCATACAAGTTGGCGCGGGCACAAAGGTTGGAGTGATTGATACCAACTTCACTCCCGGCAGCACGGATAGCACGGGCGTAGACACGAACGTCGCCATCGGTGGTGACGGGTTTTTCGTAGTGCAGGACAACAACGGTGTGAACTCTTACACCAGAGCAGGTAATTTTTCAAAGAGCACCGATGGCGATCTGGTTACAGCCGATGGACAGCAGGTTCTGGGTTTCCCTGCAGTAAATGGGGCGATCAGCCAGACACAGGGACTCTCGCCACTGCAGGTGGGCAGTGGCACCGTAAGTCCGCCGAATGCAACAACCAATGTTGATATGACGGCTAATCTCGATTCGCGCACAGCAATTAACGACTCGTATAGCACTCCACTGACGGTATACGACACACTCGGACAGAGCCACGTTCTGACCTTCCAGTTCACGAAGACGGCGGCGAATGCCTGGGATTACCAAATCACCGTCCCTGGCGCGGATGTAGGGGCAGCGACTCCGCAAGTCGTAAAAACCGGCACCATGACCTTTGATAGCTCCGGAAATCTTACGACTCCAGCAGCGGACGTCGGCGGAATCACGGTCACGAATCTGGCCGACAGCGCTGCCGACATTAACTTTACGTGGCAGCTCTATCAGAACGGAGGGGGCATGATTTCGCAGGTTGCGTCCCCGAGCAGTCCATCGTCAGCGAACCAGGATGGGTTTGGAGCAGGAACCCTGCAGAGCTTCAGCATCGGCAGCGATGGCGTGATTGAAGGCACGTTCAGTAATGGCAAGACAGCGACGCTGGGCCAACTGGCTCTGGCGAACTTTGCCAACACTCAAGGCCTTATGCGCACCGGAGGGAATAACTATGCTCCAACTCTTGCGTCGGGCGCGGCCACGATCGGAGCGCCTGGGACGGGCGGCCGGGGTTCGGTAACCGGAGGCGCGCTGGAACTATCGAACGTTGACATTGCGACCGAGTTCGCAAACCTGATCCAGGCACAACGTGCCTTTGAAGCGAACGCTCGCACGGTAACCACCTTTGACCAGATCACGCAGGACACGATCAATTTGAAGCAAGGATGATCGTTAGTGGGTAAGTGGTCGTAAACGAAAGCGCTTGCTAACGACGGCAATCGCGGCTACTCTCGGCAAAACCGGTATTGATTACCGTTGCGTTGGGGTGGTTACATGCAATTGAAGTTGGAGAAGCACATCGTAGACGACGTTACCGTGATCCGCTGCAAGGGCCGTATCGTTTTCGGCGACGAGGCAGTAGCCCTGCGCGAGATGGTGAAAGGGCTGCTGCCGGACACAAAGAACATCGTGATGGATCTTGGGGAGACCACCCACATCGACAGCGGCGGCCTGGGAACATTGGTGGGCCTCTACACGTCGTCGCGAAAAATCGGATCGACGATACGGCTGGCCAATCTGCACGAACGCATGCTGGATCTGCTGCAGATGACCAAGTTGCTCACGGTCTTCGATGTTTTCGACAGCGAAGATAAGGCAATCAAGTCTTTTTCTCGCTCCATGAGCGCTTAGGAGACAGCGCTAGACTTCTTCTTCGCGAGCAGACGTTTCTTTTTTGCTTCGCGCTCGCGCCGGCGGATTTCTTCGCGCGAATACAGGGTTCCGCGGCAACGCTTTGATCCGCAGTAGCAAGGGGCGTCGCCTTCGCCGTCAAACAGGTTGTAATCGTAAGTGATTTCCTCGCCCGGTTGGATGTTGCGGATAGCGCAAACCCAGACGTGACCGTCGATCTCTTCCGTCTCGCAGTTGGGGTCGCAACTGTGATTGATGAAAGCTGCGGTACCGTGCCCATCGATCAGAAGTTTCGGATCGTCGAGAGCGAATAGGTAGGTTATCGGGCGATCGTCGTAAAGACGGGAGCCCTCGGATTGCGAAATTCGTGGCCCGGTGTATTCAACTACCTGCTCGCCTTTGGAGATTTGGGTGGTGGCGAACACTCCAGCGGCATGAAGATCGGAAGAACGGACAATCAGAGCCATAAATGGAAAGCCTCGCTCGATGAGTTTTGCACGTGCGCTCAGAGATTGTTCTTGGTTGGGAGTTTGCCGCTCAACAGCTTACCCAGATCTGCGGCCGGGCAGCGTACACCGAGATAGAACGTCCCAAAGAGCGCGTAAACGGCGCTGACTTCGTCGAAGCGCATTTCGTAGATCAGCTTCTTGAAGACGAGCGCGTCGTCGGCGAACAGATCAACTCCCCATTCCCAATCGTCGAAACCAATGGAGCCGGTGATGATCTGCTTTACCTCACCGGCATAGCGACGGCCGACCATACCGTGCTCATGCATCTGGCGCTGACGTTCGCGAATGGGCAGCGTGTACCAGTTCTTCTCCTCGCCGCGCCGGCGGTCCATAGGATAGAAACAAAGATAGCGGGCATTGGGTATATCGGGATAGAGACGCGGGCGCATCGCTTCACGCTGGCGCTCGATCACTTCCTTGATCGCCTGTTTCCACTCATCGGAGTGCGGTTCGAGGCCGCGTTCCATCAGTTGCTCGTAGGTCTTGACTGTCGATTCATATAATCCCAGCTCGATAACCGAGACGTACGATGTGAGCGGCTCAAGGTAGTCGGACAGCTTCAACTGCGAAAGCTTCAACTCGGCGGCGTTTACTTCGTCGAACGAATTGCGAAAGTGTAGAAAAAGAAGGTCGCCCTTATGGCCGAGGAGTGAAAAGAGCGCCGTCTGCTGCGCTTCCATCTGTTGAAGAACCGCTTGTGCTTCTTCGAGCACAGCTGTACGTTCGGATTGAGATAACGCGCGCCAGCCGGACCAGCGGAATCGCATCATCTGATGCAGGACGCTGTAGCCTTCTACGGTAAGCGGCACTTCTGGAATGGTGGCCGGAGCAGTTTGCGGACGTGCGTTTGTAGTTGCGGACATAAGTCACCCTCAGCAGGAGTGCAACTATTGTAAACGCAGGGGTGACAAACACGACGAAGATCGGCCCGGACTGGACGACCTGATTACTCCATAAAGATCTGATCGACGTAGCACCAGAGCCAGTCTTCGCCGGGCTCAAACGACTTGATGATTGGGTGCTGCGTGGAATGGAAATGCTTGGTGGCGTGCTTGTTCTTGGAACTGTCGCAGCAGCCAACATGACCGCACGTTTCGCATAGGCGAAGATGAACCCACGTGTCACCCATCTTCAGGCATTCTTCACAGCCCTTTGCCGAGGGAGTGACTTTACGAATCTGGCTCAGATGCGTACATGTAGCAGCAGCCATTGAGTTCTCCTGTTTCTTTGAAAGACCCCGTTTGGATTCGTGCGACTGTCTGGAAGATTCAGGCTAATCCGCGGACTCGGCCAGAGGCGAAGAGGCACCAGCAACTTGCCGCTCATATTTCCAGCCCGGACGCCCAAAGACGAAATGCCATCTCTCGTTCCATGTGCGCGCAGAGCGCAAGTCACGAACGATGTCGATCCATTCATGGAAGGCGATGCGAACCGGATTGTAGGTGTTGATGTTCTTCGTTAGACCGTAAATAAGCGGCTCGGATTCATCTTCCGGCTCGAAGGTCCCGAAGAGACGATCCCAGATGATCAGCGTTCCGGCGTGATTGCGATCGAGGTACCGCAGGTTGGAGGCGTGATGAACGCGATGGTGCGAAGGCGTGTTGAAGAAGGCTTCCAGCGGCCCGAGGGAACGGATCAACTCCGTATGAATCCAGAACTGGTAAAGCAAGCTGATGGCCTGCATGGTCATCACCATGATGGGCGGGAAGCCAACGAGCGGAAGCCACAGCCAAAAGACGAAGCTGAACGAGATGCCTCCGGTCCACGTCTGGCGGAGAGCGGTGCCCAGGTTGTAACGCTGCGACGAGTGATGGATGACGTGCGAGGCCCAGAAGAAACGGCATTCATGGCTGCTGCGATGAAATACGTAGTAAGTGAAATCCTCGGCGAAGAACAATAGCAACCAGGCCCACCACTGGTATCCGATATTAAAGATGGCGAAGCGATGCACGAAGCTGTAACTGGCGAATAGCAGGACCTTGGTGAAGAGACCGATAATCACGTTGCCGACGCCCATACTCAGGCTGGCGGCCGTGTCTTTCCATTCGAACAGGTCCTGATGCATCCACGCTGCCGCGATCACTTCAATCAGCAAGAGCAGCAGGAAACCGGGAATCGCGAGATGAATGAGATTGTGCATGCCTCACCCCGGGTTCGGCAGGAAAGTAGTTTAGCTCACATTCGACGACCCAGCCTAGCGCGTGGGGTGAAAGAGGAAGACGAGTTCGATCACCAGGATGACGACGACCATCAGTTCGAGAACGAAGGCGCGAGCCTGATTGAATCCTTCGATCAGAAAACGGTAAAGGTCTTCAGCGGTGTGGAGCTTCTGGTTTACCAGGCTCTTGTAGTCATGGACGCCCACCTTGGCCGCAGCCAGCCGGTACAGGCGGGCGGAAAACATGTCGCTCAGAAACTTGATGGCGTTATCGGCCCGTTCGACTAGTTCGTTCACTTCCACCGTTACGCTTTGAAGCTTGTAAGCCTCGCGGCCGAGCCTCCAGCGGCGAAGTACCACACTGCTGTGCTTCAGGAAATTGTAGACATCACCGAGTTCCCGGGTGAGCAGATCGTCGTAATGCCGAAATTCCAGCAACTGGGAGTTTGCGTATTCGAGCAATTGGATACTGGTTTCGGCGCCGGCTGGCGTGTCGTAGACAAAAGCCGCATTCCAGCTGATCACCGATAGGTCTGTCGGATAGTACGAGATGCTGGATTGCAGTACTTCGGCGCGTTCGCTGTCCGCGAGTTCGATCGTCTCTCCACGCACGACGCGGGCAATGTCGGCGCCACGCTTCTGGATAAGTTCGGAGGCGGTTGGACCTCCGGCAATACTACGAATGTTAAAGATGAAGTAGTCTTCGGAGAGCCAATTCTCGTAAGGACGGACTAGCGCAGCTTTGGCGCGTCCGACCTGTTTTCGAGCCAAACGCTCGGCCTCGCGCTCAAAATCGGTGCCGGCCATCCACTTAGCGGAAAGCGTGATCAGGTCCTCCCACTCGCCAGCAAATGGGATTTCAAAGATCACGCTGACAACGCCATAGTCGTAATACTTAATCTGCCGGTTGAGGGTTAAGTTGCCGTCGAGATGCGTCGGTTCCAGGTATTCGACAACCGGAGGCCGCTCGAAGCGAACATACTCAGGGGCTGCATGTTTGAAAGCCTGCGCCAGGCGACGCGCGCCAAGAATCTGGTTAAGCTCCGGAAGCTGGATTTCCTCGCAGGTGTCGTAAAGCATGAGTACGAGGACCGATCCCTCGAGGGATGGCGTGACGGTGCGCGCGGCGGAGATGACGGTTTCCGGCTGAGACAAGGAACGCCCCCACTCAAGTGTACTAAGAGGGAGGGCAGGCTGCTAGAACTAGGACTAGCGGCGCAGCGTGAGCAGGCTTATTTCGGGATCGACTCCGAGACGCGCAGGAATGCCAATCGTGCCCAATCCACGATTCACGTATAAGGCGGATCTGGCTGTGCCATTTGAGGTTAGGTCGTGCGAGCGCAGCGGAAGCTGATAGAGACCTGCGACGAATGGCGTGATAAATCGGGCTGGACTCCAGCTGTGATCGATGATCTCGACCTTCACTTGCCCACCGTGGGTGTGGCCGGCGAGGCTTAATTCGATGCCAAGTTCGGCGGCGCGTTGAAAGCTATTGGGATTGTGGGAAAGCAGAATGTTGGGAACGTCATGCCGGACCAATGGCTCGATGGTCTGCAACATTGGGACTTCGAGGCCAAGAGGAGTATGCTGACGCTGATAGTCCACACCGATCAGATTGAACGCTTCGCCTTTCCAGGTGAGCTCTGCATTGTTCTGGCGTAGCAAGCGCATACCATAACGATTGAAAAGCTCTTCGGCGAGATCCTCCGCATCCGCATAGATCTCATGGTTGCCGTTACACCCCCAGACCCCAAGCGGAGCCCGCAAGCGGCTCAGTTCCGCGATGCACTGCTGCAGAGGGTCGCCATTGGACGTGATGAAGTCCCCAGTCACGACCGCAAGGTCCGCGCCAAGGCCGTTGGCCAGGTCAACGGCACGACGTACTTGGTCTGCGGGCATGAAGTCGCCGGCGTGAATGTCGCTGAGTTGGGCAATTTTCAGTCCGTCGAGACTTGGGGGCAGATTAGCGACGGGAATGTCGACCTGATGCAGTCTAAAGTCCAGGCGCTCTTTGCCGAATCCATAGGCGGCTGCGACGAGGGGAACGGCGCCAGCAACGTAGGACGCCGCGCGAAGAAATCCGCGGCGCGCCGGACTGGCAAGCTCGGGCGCAGCATGCGGCCGAGCCAACCGGGAGAGCCAGTCCCAAATCTGCCCAACAAGGTGGATGACCTGGATTCCTAAAAAGCCAAAAAAAGAGGCGAAGAGCCACAACTGCGCCATCGCGATCAGGAAGGAAAACGTTCCACCTCGGGGAAGCGCGTGGATGAACATGCGGTCCACGATAACGACGACCAGGAAGCCGACAAACGCGTAGAGAACTGCGCGGCTTGCGCGGCGGAGATTGCGACCTTGAATGCGCCGAATGAGAGTGAGAGCCCGCCTAACCCAAAATCGTTGGGCGAGAAAAAACAGCGCCAGAATAGCTAGCGGGATCAGCAAGAACGTGAGATGAAATTCGGAACCAGGTCCCAAAAGTGCTCCTCAGATATCTGTTCAGATGAGTTGGCTAGGCGCAGAGTCGCACAATTGCTGTAACCCGGGAGTGCAGGGGGAGTTCCGCGAAAAGCTTCGGCGCTACGTAGTGAGTGACAGGGCACGATCACGAATCTGATCCGCATGTTGACGAACGTCTGCGGCATGCCGCCCTAGTGAGCGTTCCAGATTTTGAAGCTGATTCTGAACGAGATTTTTATATTGTGATGAGGTGGATTGCGTCAGTAGATCGCTCGCCCTTAGCAGCGAGGCGTAGGCCAGTTCATCCCGATGATCACTGTGGAGTAGAAGCGCGAAGTTATACCAATCGGTGGCTTCACCCTCGCGGTCTGCAAGAACGGCGTCCAGCTTCAACGTGGCTTGAAAGAGGCGAAGAGCGTCTGCCGTACGTCCCAACTTGGCTAGAAGATCAGCTTCGTTTCCAGCGGCAACGCTCTCGTAATTGGGGGCGTTCGCTTTCGAGGCGATCACTCGTGCTAGATCGTAAGACTTTACGGCATTCTGCTGCTGGCCGGTTTTCACCTGGCATTCGGCTAACTGGAGGACGATGGGAATCACTCGATCCGGCGGAAGATCTGTGGCCTTAGAGGCTTTTGCAACGCTATCAAGAAAGAAAACGTAGTGCGGAATTGCGTCGGAAAAGCGGCTCGCGGATTGGTATTGATTGGCAAGATAAAGGTGCAGCGTCAGCTGCTTCGGATCGCGTCTGAGGGCTTTTTGCCAACTATCGATTGCTTCGTCAGAAAGGCCGAGTTTGCTGGCGAGGACCCCGTTGTTGGCGAGGAGTTCGCCATCCCTGGGCAATTTTTGAAGCAGGGCAACGGTGAGTTCGTGTGCTTGGCCGTAGCGCTTCTCGGAAATTAGCAATCGAAGAAGCTCATTTCGCGCTGCCGGAAACGTGGGGTTGACTGATACCGCCTGCTCCAGATTCAGCAGAGCCTGTTGATTGTTTCCGGACTGAATTTCCTGCCGGGCTAGACGCAACGCTACCGTGCTGTCGTATGGGTTGAGCTGAGCCGCGTCGTACAGGCGCTTCACATTGGTCTGATCGAGGGCCAGGCCATAGCGAACCACGTCAAGGGCTGCGAGTGCAGCGAGGAGGAAGATCAGGCTGTAGCGAAGTCCGCGTGCGGGCAGTGTCGAGCCCTTGATCCACTCCAAACCTGTTGTTGCTTTGTCGCGCGCATTGCGTGTTACGTATGCGATCTCCTGTTTGGAGTTCAACAGCAGGGAAGCGATTCGACCATCGCGCAGCTTCCAAATTGCGCCGTCGAGAATGAAATGATGAATATTCACCAAGGCCGTGAAGATCAGAAAGCTGGCGCTGTAATCGTAGTGGAAGACATAGCTCGCCAACCACGGGCCGGGGATAAAAAGCGCAATTCCGCCGACTATCAGAGCAGCAAAGTAAGCCAACGGCTTCCATCCGGTGAGGCGTTTGAACGCTGCTTCCTTGCGAGCATAGAAGGTAGTGATCCATAGGTATTGTACCGAGTGCATGATCGCCAGCACGCCAGTGCTGTAGCGGCTTTGCGGAACCTGCAAGCCCGCAATTAGAGCAAGCAGACTAGGCGCAATAAACCAGAGTGTCTGCGAGCTGAGAAGCGTCAGGGATGGAATCATTGCTCTGACGCCAATCTTCTTGCCGGCCGCAATCAGACCGAAGCATGATGCGGCCACGAAACCTATGCCGAAGATTGCGCGCAGAACAAGAGACAGCTTCGCAGGAATGCCAAGCGAAATGAAGAGCGGATCGCCCGATGCGCCAGTATGCAGCGCAAGAAACAAGAATCCGTATGACAGGAGAAAGGCTGAATAGAGCGCACGGCGTTGCGTCGGCGTTGGCTGCGCACCGGAACGGCGGAGAAACATCATGAAGAGGCCGTAGTTTTGGCCGCTGTAATGCCAGGGACTCCAGGTCAGGTAAATCGTGATCAGCCAGGGCAGTACCGCGAAGGAAAAATGGGCCAGCAAGCCGGTCAGAATAATGAGCCCGGTAATATGAACCGTGAAGATGCGGTACTTCCGAAAGTCTTCGCGCGTGTGGTAAGCGCGATAGAGAGTGGCCATGTAGTGGGGATAGTTAAAAACCAGCGCCAATGCGTAAAACGCAACTCCCCACGCGAGCTCATGTGAGGCAGAAAGATACGACAGCAGGAGCAGCGGAACGGTCCAGGCGCCGCAGCCGAGAACAAGATCCGACCACGGATTGTAGAGCCACAAATTCGAGCGGCTCGATGCCTGTTCTGAAGTTGCTGTCATCGCGGAAAGTGGCTGATTCAAAGCGGATTATAGGTGGATTCGAGGCTGCCTAGGTTATCCATCAGGGTGCGTACCTAGGTAAGCAGAGCCGGCTGCGGAGTGGTTGGATGCTTTCGGTGGCCAGCAGCTTCGTTGTATCCTCGGCATGTGCCACGTTCAACTGGTAGGTCTCCGACAAGCGCCCTGCTTCTGGGCCTGATCGTCACACTTGTGGCTGTCGTCGCCTATTCGTGGTACATCACCGTGCAGATTTCGGGTTTGCGCGATTTGCAGCGCAATATCGCCGACCGCAATCGCAAGGACTCGCTGCAACTCCTCCGTATCCAGAATGACTTGAACCAGGTCGCGCTGTCGATGCGCGACATGCTCGACAACGATGAGCCTTATCCGCTAAGCGCGTGGTCGGCGCCGCTGCAAAGGATTCGCGGCGATCTCGACGATGCGATCAATCGCGAAGATCAGCTGGCTACCGCGACCCGTACTCCCGAGCAGCGGCAGTATCTGCGGAACAACCTGGCACAATTCTGGGACGCGGTCGATCGAACGTTTGCGCTGGCACAATCGGGCAAGGAAGATGAGGCGCGCGCGCAGATACGGTTGTCTTTGCAATCGCGGCAGGAAGCTTTAAGTAATGCGGTCTCGCGCCTCCTCGTGCAGAACAACGAAAGCGAAGAGCAGGCCGCGCAGAGGGTCAGCCAGATCTACGACAGGGTGCAGCGGCAGGTTTATATCTTCCTGACAGCCGTCCTGATTGCGATTGTGCTGACCAGCTTGTATCTGATCCGATCGAACCGCATGCTGTTCGCGCGACTGGCCGAACTTTCGCAGCAGCGCAGCGAACTGGCGCAAACCCTGATTGCGACGCAGGAATCGACCCTACGGCATATTTCGCGCGAATTGCACGACGAGTTTGGACAGATACTGACTGCGATGGGATCGATGTTGGGTCGCGCTGGGCGACATGCGGCCGAGGGCTCAAAGCTTCGCGAAGATCTGCGCGAGGTCAATGAGATTGCGCAGTCGACCCTCGACAAGGTTCGCACCCTCTCGCAGGCATTACATCCCGTAACGCTCGATGAAGCCGGTCTGGAGAGCACGCTCGACTGGTATCTGCCTACGGTGGAAAGGCAGACTGGGATTACCGTATCCTATGAGAAGTCGGGAACTCCCTTTCCGGTGGAAGGCAGCGCTGCCGTGCATGTGTACCGCGTCTTGCAAGAGGCGCTGAACAATGTTGCGCGGCACTCCAAGGCGAAAGAGGCATGGGTGCGGCTGCGATTTCTTCCGCAGATGCTGGATCTGGAAGTGGAAGATCATGGCGTGGGATTTAGTCCCGACGGAAAGAGACGTGGCATTGGGCTGGTCGCGATGCGCGAGCGCGCGGAGTTGGTCAACGGCACGCTGGAATTCAGCCGGCCGACCCAGGGAGGAACGCTGGTGCGATTGATGGTTCCAAGAGAGGCAGCAGACGGACATGCCAGATAAGATTTCAGTTTTGCTTGTCGACGATCACAGCCTGGTGCGCCGTGGTTTTCGCAAGATATTAGAAGACGAGCCTGGAATCGAAGTGGTCGGCGAAGCGGGCGATGGAACAGAAGGCGTCGACCTGGCGTGCAAGCTCAAGCCGAAGGTCGTGGTGATGGACTGCGCGCTGCCGGGAATGAGCGGGCTACAGGCGACAAGAAAGATTGTCGACGCGTGTCCAGAAACAGTAGTCCTCATGTTGAGCATGCACTCGGAGGATACGTGGGTACGGCAGGCTCTGGACGCTGGCGCTCGAGGGTACATCCTGAAGAACGCCGTCGATCTTGAGCTGGTGAACGCGATCAAACGTGTTGTGGCAGGAGAGCAGGTGCTCGATCCGGGCGTAGCGAAAGCCGGGAGCCTGAAGGGCGAGCGCGACTATGGTTTGACCACGCGCGAACTGGAGATCCTGCAGTTCATTGTCGATGGCAAGTCGAACAAAGAAATCGCCACGCAACTCGATCTCAGCGTGAACACCGTCGCCGTGCATCGCGCAAACATGATGGATGCACTGGGTATTCATAAGACCGCGGAACTGGTGGTTTACGCGATCCGGAACGGGCTGGTGAATATTCCGTGAACCGGCGGTCCTTTCTGTCTGGTCTCATCGCTTCCGCAATTGCAGCCAAGGTGATTCCGAGTCCGGCATTCGCTCTTCCCGGAGCTGCCGGTCTTGGCTTCCAATTTGTCGACGTCACCCAGAGAGCAGGCATTCAGTTTCAGCACAATACTGGCGCTTACGGCGGCAAACTTTTGCCAGAGACGATGGGCTCCGGCTGCGCTTTCCTGGACTACGATCGCGATGGCTGGCAGGACATTCTGCTGGTCAATGGCATGGACTGGCCCGGCCACAAGCGTCAGCGGAGCACGCTCCGGCTCTATCACAACAATCGCAACGGCACATTTACGGATGTAACCCGCGCAGCCGGCTTGGATGTTGAGATGTACGGCATGGGCGTAGCCGTGGGCGATTACGACAACGACGGCTTTCCAGACATTCTGATCACTTGCGTGGGACAGAATCGCCTGTTTCACAATACCGGCAAGGGAAAATTTGTTGATGTGACGCGAAAGAGCGGACTGTTTGGCAAGCAGGCCTTCAGTACGTCAGCGCTGTGGTTCGACTATGACCGCGACGGGCTGCTCGATCTCTTTGTCTGCAATTATGTGAGGTGGTCTGCCGATCAGGACGTGTTTTGCAGTCTGGATGGGAAGCACAAATCGTATTGCACGCCTGAGGCGTATCGTGGCGCGACCTGCTGGCTGTTTCACAACCGCGGTGACGGAACGTTCGAGGATGTAACCGCCAAGAGCGGCATCTTCGATGCGACTTCGAAGTCTCTGGGAGTGGCGCTGCTCGATTACGATCGTGACGGCTGGCCGGACTTGCTCGTCGCCAATGATACGCAGCCAAACAAGCTGTACCGCAATCAGAAGAATGGGACATTCAAAGACGTTGCCGTCGAGGCCGACATCGCTTTCAGCAACGATGGTAAGGCTCGGGCGGGAATGGGTGTCGATGTCGCAGACTTCGAGAACTCCGGTGTAGTCGGCGTGGCGATTACCAATTTCGACAATGAAATGATCGGGTTCTATCGTGAGAAGAACGGCAGCTATGTCGACGTTGCGGATGAAACAGGCATAGGACGAGCCTCGCGCAACTCGCTCGGATTTGGCTGCAGCTTCCTCGATGTTAATCTGGACGGCTACCTTGACCTCCTTGCGGTTAATGGCCACATTGACGATACCGTACGCAACATTCGGCGCGATGTGGGTTACGCGCAGCCGCCGCAGCTTTTCCTCAACAACGGCAAAGCGCAATTTCGCGAAGTTGCCGCTGAGACCGGCGGCGATTTCAGCCAGCCACGGGTTGGGCGAGGTCTGGCCTACGGGGATTTCGATCGCGACGGCGATCTCGATGTGCTGATCACCACGAATAATGGGCCTGCATTTCTGTTCCGCAACGATCAGACGGCTGGGAACCGCAGCATTCGTTTCAACCTGATAGGAACGAAATCCAATCGCGACTGCAATCGGAGCGACCGTGCGTATCTTTTACGCCGGCATGAGCCAGTCGCGAATGGTTAAGGGCGGATCGAGCTATCTCTCGCAATCGGAGTTGCCGGTCACGTTTGGACTGGGCAAAGAAGACCACATCGAGCGAGCGGTGATCTACTGGCCAAGTGGAATCAACGAGGAGCACAAGAATCTAGGCGCCGGTAAAGCTTACGAGTGCACCGAAGGCAAGGGCATCCGGGCCCTGCCTGGTTTCTAGAGACAAAAATTTGACTTAGCCTTCTTCGGTTTAGGCGCGTCTAATTTCGGCATGGACGTTTCTGCGATCAGCGAAGACGCAGTGCGAAGAGGAGCAGCGGTTTATAGCCGACCAGTGCTCGCGATCTACGACCTCTTCGTGCTGCGGTTCACAAACACTTTCGTCTGGAAGAGCCCGTCGTCACACATCCTGGAGTTCTACGACCACAATGTTTCAGACAAGCACCTCGATGTAGGTGTGGGGACCGGGTATTTCCTCGATCGCTGCAGGTTCCCGTCCACGACGCCACAAATCGCGCTTATGGATCTGAACGAGAACAGCCTGGGAAAAACGGCGAAGCGGTTGCGGCGCTATCATCCCAAGACTTATCTGCGAAATGTGCTTGAACCAATCGAAGTTGGAGATTCGGGATTCGGGTCAATGGGATTGAACTATCTATTGCACTGCCTTCCAGGAAATATGATTACGAAGCGGGTGGTATTCGAGAATCTCAAGCCTCTGCTGCGCGAGGGTGGCGTTATTTTCGGGACAACCATTCTTGGTGGTGATGTCGAACGTAATTGGCTGGCTCGCATTTACATGCGAATCTTCAATTCAAAGGGAGTTTTCAGCAATTACAACGACCGGCGCGCGGATTTGGAAGATGGACTTTCAAAAATCTTCAGCCGGTACGAAGTGACCACCCGAGGCTGCATCGCGTTCTTCAGAGCGTGGAAGTAAGCTCTGCTTCGGAGCCGCGGACTGTGGCAGATTGGTGGTCTTTAGCATCTGCAGAGCCTCTTCCGTCTTCGTCCACTTGCCGCGCTTAAGAGAAAGACTTGCGTTACTCGTCGAGAAATACCACAAGATGTTCTCCCGCAAACCGGGCGTCACGCCTACAAAGTTGTGCTTTGCCAGCAGGAGCACCAGTTCGCTGTAGGCGTCGTCCGCCAATTTGTATTGGCCGGGCTCGGTGAGATCGCCTGTATCCAGGTTCCGATCGGGCAGGTCGTTCACTCCGACCTCCACCTGGCGCACTTGCTCACGGTAGATTTTGACCACATTGTCCATGCTTTTGATGTAGAGGTCTTCCGTCTGCGGAGTGGGGTCCTTGTATTGCAATGTCTTCAACGGACCGAACTTCGGAATCAGCTTCAAGATGAAAGCAAGAAAACGTGCAAACCAGCCGGGACGCTGGTATTCGGAGCCAAATTGCTTTTCGTAATCGGCGCGCGAAACGTGAAAGAGAAACTCCTTCCGCGCCGGATCGTGCTTTTCCTCGAGATGCTGGTGATCACGGGTCGCGAGAGCAACCTTGGTCATTTCCGGTATGACCTGGCTGACTGCAAAGCGGAAAGTACCGATACTCAACTCCTCATTGTGAAGAAATTCTGATAGAGCGATTCCATAAGTCTCCTGAAAGGCGCGCTGGAGAAGGTTTTGAGCTATCTCGAAACCGATGAAGTCGTGATACTGCTTGGCGGTGTAACGGCCTTTGGCGACCTGCACGACATCAAAGCTGAACTCGGTTTTAAGATGCGCCTCGGGATTCTCTTCATAGGTGACGACCTTCCCAAATCTCCTCTTGAGCTTCGGGTATTCGATTGGCACCGAGTCGTTCACTGCGGGATGTCCCCAGCTGTCACCGACGTAATGCGCGAGCGCTCCCAGGGCGAATGCATATTCGTTGACGTTGCTGGAGTCACGAATGAGTCGGTCGACAAAATCTCCCGTGCGAACGTAGTGCAGCAAGTTCGTGAATTCATGACTGCCGAACGGGTAATAACCGATGTCCTGGATCACAGATCCGCCATATGCGTAAGCGTGTGCTGTCTTGAGATCTTCAGGAGTGGACTGCGGGAAGCGTCGGAGCAGCGCGGGTCGAATCGTGCTGTCCCAGCAGATATCCACGACCTCCTCGTGGGACAAGACGGAGTATGCCCGTGCCTTATGGGCGTATACAGCCAAGAATGCAAAGAGGATCGTGATTTGTAGAAGAAATTTTCGATCAGAACGCATCAGCCGCCACACTGGGCAAAGCTGATTAGATGCAGTTTCCGGCACTGACGCGGTGGAGGCCTGGGCTAGGGGCAAGTACGAGAGGGAACCTTCTCCCTGATGTCAAAATTGCGTAAGAATACTCAATTTCCGCGACAGTGGCTACTCTTGGGGGTATTGTCATGGATGCACGGAGTACGGATGCGCCATACCATCTTGATCGTGGACGACGATGCCGCGTTGGTCGAAATCATGACGGTTTTTCTGCGCTCCGAAGATTACGAGGTTTTCGCGGCGGATAGCGCGCCTGCCGCCATGCGCTTGATCCAGGAAGAATCAATGTCGGGATTGATCATCGACTCTTTGCCCGGTTTGCGCGGTCTTGATGTCATGAAGATATTTCGAAAGAAGAATCCACTAGGTGCGATTATTTTCTTCACCGGCCTGGCTTACGACGACACTTCCGAAACGGCAATGGAAGCAGGCGCGAACGCGGTGTTGTTCAAGCCAGTCGGGTTGGAGAAGATTGCTTCCGCATTGCGGCGACTCCTCGCAAAGACTGCATAGCCGGAGCGGTTTAGGTTACGGAAGAGTTCGAGTCGCGACCGCAGCTTTCAACTGCTCCACAGCAAGCATGTAGCTGGCCAGCGATAGCCGGTAGGTTAATTGAACCGAACGGTAACTGCGCTCTGCGTCCAGAAAGTCGAGAAGACTTGCGGCGCCATGCTGGAATGCGTACTGACTGATATCGAGTGATTCCTTAGCCTGATCCAAATAGCCCGAGGTGTAGAGCTTAACGACCTCATCGTTCGAGCGAAGGGCGGCGTAGGCGCTGTACACATCGGTCAGAACTCCATCGGAAGCAGCCAAGTCCACTTGCTTGGCCTGGTCAATTGCATAGCGCGTGCGCGCGATTTCTCCCTGGTTGCGATCGAAGACGGCAAGCGGGATGTTGAAGAAGAATGCGGCCGTGTTAGTGCCCGAGACATGCGAGTAGTCGAAAGTGGTTCCAAGATCTTGTTTACCGTTGGCGATCGCCAGGCGATTCTGGCTTCCCGCCGCGTTTACTCCTGCATTCGCTTCAAGAAGGTCGGGCCGTTCTCGCAAAGCTTTCAGCTTCAGATCATCGAGGTTCAGGTTCAGGGGTTGATAAACCAAGTCACCGGTGATGTCGTAAGTGTCAGGCAAGGCTTCGTAGCCTATGGATTGCCTCAGTTGGGCCAGGCCTTGAACGCGAGCAACGTTGGCGGCCGACACGTCCGACTGAAATTGCAACAATTGCAACTTCACCTTGAGCAGATCACCTTCGCTGATATCGCCTGCCCGAAAACGTTCATTACTGATGCCAACCGTTTTCTGATAACTATCAAGCGCCTGCTTTGCGAAATCGAGATTGGACTCGGCCAGCAGCACGTTGATGAACTGCTGCGCAACGGAAAACGCGAGCGTGCGCTCGATATCGGCGACCTGGTAGCGGGTCACCGCGGTCGCATCCTGGGCTGCCGCGAGACGTGCCTGGCGCTTTTTGCCACGTTCGATGGTGTACCCAATGCCAAGATCGTACTGAGCGTTGTCGTTCAGGAATGTCGAGGTCAGCTGGCTAGGCTCAAAAATCGGGATAAATTGCGCATCCCACGAAAGCAATGGATTAGGACGCAGGTTTGCCGTGACCTCATTAGCATGGCTCTGCGGGATCTGGCTCTGCGCGGCTTTCAGGGTATGACTGTGTTCGATTGCAAGCTTGATGGCGTCATCAAGTGAAATCCGCGCTGGAGCTTGGGCACCAGCTAGAGCCGAAAATGTGATCGAGACAATAAAAATGGCGATTGCTTTTGGGAGGAGCAGTCTGAACGTGCGATGGCGGAAATCCGTCATGGTTTAGTTGATTTGGAGTTTCCAACTGCTTGGGATTGTAAATCCAGATAACGCTCGAATAGTCTAAGCTACGGTCCCGACAGATTAGTGCTGAATAGTGATCTAACACTATATGCATAAAAAGTTGCTTCGAAGCAACGAAGTAATCGGCGCCAGAAGGAAAATCCAGCTGCTATGGATCGGCAGCTGGACATTGAACTGGCGAACTGGCAGGAAGCTATTTAGGTAAACCGTTGCTGCTATTCGAGGAGTTTGCGGTTCCCGGCGATCCCTCGCGAATCTGGTCACGCCCGGCAGTGAGTTCTCCCGCATCGTCGATGCGATTCGCTTTGGTCGCAGAGGTTGCCATGCCCTGAATGCGGTGATAAGTATCGCCTGCTTCTGCGATCTGATCGGGAGGAACCTCGTTATCCACAGCGAGGCCATCGCTGGCCGGATCATACTTCGCAGCGGCTTCCTCTTTCTTGGTCGTCTTCGGCTTGGCTAATTGAACAAACAGGTTCTTCTCAATCAGCGCGTTCATTTTCTTGGCGTCTGCCTGAACTTTCTTCCAGTCGACTTTCCGTTCATTCGCGATCTGGACGGCCGTCTTTCCGGATTTGATCTCGCCAGCGAGTTCATCCATACTCACGCCGCCTGCTGCGATTTCTTCCAGTAGAAACATGGAACCGTAATCGATATTCATCAGCCGGCGAGCCTGGATCAGCTGATTGCGATCCAGCTTATAGGTATCAGCAACACTCTTGTTTACGGCATCGCGGGCCGTCTGGTCCCAAGCCATCGCCTTGATCTTTGCGATTTGCTTTTCAGCACCCTTTTGGTCATCGCTGAAAGCCGGAACCGCAGCTGCCAGCACGAGTATGATTGCCATCCACCGTACTGCACTTCTCATGGTAAGTACCTCCGCTCTATTGAGTGTTATCGAAACAAAAACAAAAATCAAGGACCGCCGCTGAATCCATAACCGAAGACAGGCCAGCTCTGGTCTGCTATACGAGACCGGCGGCCAATTCGTTCCGACCTGTGTCACTGCCATTGCCGTGCAGTTTTGCCACGATGCTCGTCCGGCCGGGAACCGGTTCGAGAAGCTCGGAGTCGATCCCTTCCTTCTTCAACACGGCCTGGATGTAAAGCGCTGCAGCGGCTTGCGCTTGTGCGAATATGACAGGGCTAGAGCGAGGACCGTGAGTGCCAGAGCCGATTTGCGCTGCAAGCCTGCCTCCAGAGTGGAAGCGGAATTATAACGGCAGCGCCAGCTCACAGCGATTCAGCTTGCGGCAGTTTATAGTTGCCATACGACATGACCAAGCTTCGACCTTGTATTGGAGTATTTGACTCCGGCTTTGGCGGACTCACCGTGCTGCGCGAAATGGTCCGCCTGATCCCCAACGCCGATTATCTGTATTTCGGCGATACTGCGCGCCTGCCGTATGGCTCAAAGTCGGCAGAGACCGTCTCGCGTTACGCAGTTGGCGCTGCGCACTTCCTCGAACAGCATGGAGCGGAGATGCTAGTCATCGCCTGCAATACGGCGAGCGCGCTGGCGCTCGACAGCATTCGCGCTTGCGCGCATGTGCCAGTGACCGGCGTCGTTGAGCCGGGCGCTGATCGCGGCGCGCAAGCCAGCAAGGGCAAGAAGGTTGTGGTCGTGGCGACTGATGCTACGGTGAGCAGCCATGCGTATTTGAAGGCTCTGGAGGCACGTGGGATCAGTGCCAAAGAGAAAGCGTGTCCGCTGCTGGTTCCGCTGGTCGAAGAGGGATGGATCGATCACAAGGTGACCGAAGAGGTCGCGCGCATTTATCTGGACGAAGCTTTCCGCGACGGATTCCAGGGCGCTGACGTGCTGCTGCTGGGATGCACGCATTACCCGCTGATCAAGCCGCTATTGCAGCGCGTTTCTCCAGCGCATGTCACGATTGTGGACTCGGCCGAATCGACCGCTGATGTGGTGGCGAAACAACTGGCACAGTCTGGCGCGGCCGGAACTCCGGGGTTGAAGTTTTTCGCGACAGATTCAGTCGAAAAATTCCGCCGATTGGGCGCACGGTTCCTCGGACAACCGATCGAGGCTGTCGAGCACGTTCAACTGAGTGAATAAGTTAGTGAGCGGCCGGCTCAGAGCCAGGATCGGTGTCGGCTTCCATCGCTTCCGGACCCGCGTCCTCGGCTTCCATGCTTCCGGACGTGCCCAGGTAGGTGTCCCACTCTTCTTCGGAGAGTTCGACCTGGAATGTGTCGTGAAGCTGCAGCCACGCCTGGAGCATCTCCAGCCGGTCTTCGAAGACCAAGGGCGGATCGTAGGTATCCACTTCAATGATGGCGCCGCGAATCTTGTGAAGGGCGACGCGCTCCCAGAGCGCGGGGACGTGTCCACGGGCCTGAATGCGGAAGAGGATGGAATTGATGCTATCGTCGATCATGGCGAAGACCCGACCGTCCGGCGTTGCGAACTGAAACTCGGGCCACGCCGTAGCAATTTCGCGGAGATATCTGGAGACAATATTGCTGAGTCGCATTGTGTTTCCCGCCTGGGGTCGGGATTTTCACTTAAGTGACGCAGCGGCTCGGGGGATTCGCCACAGCTGTCGTGCTATTCCTATAGTGCACTTTTCGCTCCACAGCAAGCGCTTTTAATTCAGACGCGTACTGGCAACGAACGTGACAAGGAGTGCAAACAAGTGCACACATAGCTCAGGGAAATTCACCTTCGGTTGCGATAGCCGCCGATGGCGCCTAAATAGTAGAGCCATCGCGAGTTTCCAAACGCGGAAATTGGCTCACTTTTTCTAATAATTCCGCAGTGACGTGAAACGGTTTTCGGGTTACGTGCACTATCCAGCAGATTCGGTTTGACCCTCGTCCCATTTTGGAATCGGTCGGCCGAAGCCAGCCACTGGATGGGAGTGCATCACAATGCCGCTGTCGTTCCTGGTAGCCACTGACCAAGAGATGCTGATCGTCGACGCCGAAACCACCCCACAAATCCCCGTCAGCGCGGACAGCCTGAAGCCGACGCACGCTTACAACGTGTTCGCGTTCCTGCAAAATACGGACCCCATGGATCATCGGGACGTCGAAGTGACGGCCTGGCACGACACGTTCGGGATCGGCATACGCGAGAAGGCGCTGGCGATCGTACAGCCGGAGCCGATTACTGTTCCGGGGCGGCGCGGGGATACCCCCGGTGTGGCTGCCGTCAATTTCTCGTTGATCACCCCGCCCTCGGGGCGGGGACGCCTGGCGCTCAAGGTGGTGCCTTACGGACCGGCGCTGGTGCAGTCGGTGAAAATCGTGGCGCCGGAGACGCGGTCGTACGGTGGACGCGTGACGGAGCATCCGCGGGAGGCTGTGCACGCGGCGAGAGAGTAGGGAAACAGTTGTTAGTTGTCAGTTGCTAGTTGTCCAGACCCAGGTTAGCGGCCAAAAAGACGGCCGCGGAACCTGGGGCACCATACTCTTCGCGGGCGAGGGCGCCCGCGCCACCTCTTGCCCCGCCATCGGTCCTGCGCCACACACGGGAGGTACCCCCTCCCCCCTGCACCACGTAAGTAGTTTTGATTCAGCAACTTGGCGCGAAGGTTCCGCCAGTTGCCGGATTCTAAACGACTTATAGCTCAAAATATTGAAAGCAAAGAAGTTGCTGGAGCAAGTTGTTAGTTGTCAGTTGTCAGAACGAAAACGCCGTACCGCTTGCATGATGTTCTATGTCCAGATTAGCAATTTTGGTGGGACCTACTGGACACTTTCGCGGAATTTATATTTGGAGCGATTTCATCGGGATACGAGGAATTTGGCAGGGAAAGAGGCTTGACAGGATTTTCCGGGGCTAAAGCCCGGGAAGTTCCAGCGCGTTACGCGGCGCTGAAGCGCCGCTCTTCCACGGTGACGCGCGGCCTCATCGAGTCTCTAAAAAGCGGGACTGCGGGTTCGTCGCCGACTAACATCACCGGTCGGAGTGCGGGGCAGGTACTTGGGGTTCTGCCCCGCTCCAACCTTGATAGAGCTGGAAGGGCGCCCAATAGAACGGTCGGCGGTAGACGCCGTCGGAATGTGCCATGGCCAATTTGGCGGCGCGCAGGGCCACGGCCGGGTCGCGTCCCTTGTCGATTCCCGCATAAAGCTGATCCATCAGTTGAGCTGTGGACGTATCGTTGACTTCCCATAGGGCCGCGATGGTGTTGTGCGCGCCGGCCCGCAGGAAAGCCCAGGAAAGTCCAACCAGTCCCTCGCCGGTGTAGGCGCGGCTGCCTGCACCATAGCAAGTGGAGATGGTCACCAAGTCGGCGTGGAGCGGCTTAGTGACGATGTCACGGGCGTAGAGCTTGTAGGAGTCTCCCTGGGGCGAGAGGATGACCGCCGACTCCAGCGGCGTGGTGCGGCTGGCAGTGCCGTGGGCTACGAAGTGGACGTAGGCGAAGCGGTCGGTGTCGCTGGCAAGGTAGGCCTGCGGCGTGGCCTGCGCACCTTCAAGTACCAGACGAGCTTTAACGGGGAAGTGCTGCTCGACACGGTCGATCTCGGTGGCTGCCTGAGGCAGACGCGGATACTCGGGGGAGGCTGAGAGAGGATCGCCGACGAGCAGCAAGTTCTTCTGCCTGGACGCGGTCGTGTGCCGTGACCCGGCGAGCAGCGCCAGGGAACTGGCATCGCTGAGGATGACGTCGTCGATCCAGTAATGCGGTTTAGGAGCAGGCGCGATCAGGGTCTCGAAGTTCAGGTTGTTGAGAGCGCCATCGGCGATGATGATGACGCGCGCGCCCGGACGGATGAGTTTACTGAGCGGGCGCAACCAGCATGTCGTAAAGCTTGCGGCCAGAGATTTTACCGGTTTCGAGCGGATCGCGTGGGCCGAGCAGGGCCTTGCGGTAGTCCTGCACGGCGGCGTTGATTTCGGTATCGGCGGGCAGCTTGAAGAGCGCGATTTTGTTGGGCGTGACCGCCCAGAGATAGGACTGGTTGGGCTTGAGCCAGTATTCGAGGATGACAGCGCCCATCTGTCGGGAAATCTGTTCGGGAGCCAGTGGCGAATTGAGCGCGGTGATTCTGTCGCCCCTACGGGGCTGGTTGGTTTCACCGGATTCAATCGTCCGCTTGCGCGGACTTGATTCGTTCTGCTTTAACTCTCCCAGGACTTCGTCCTGGGCTACTTCCAAACGTCCGCTAACGCGGACTGGACTTGCTGGCCTATGCTCTGTCGCCGCTGCGCGTCTTGCATTGAGTCCCAGTCCTTCGGCGAGTGTGCGCGCGCGGCTGTGCTCGACGATGTGAAGCGCGTCATTTGCACGTCCGTGCTCGACGAGGAAGTCGATGTAGCTGTTGTAGAAGAGAGTGGCAGTGTTGAGAAACGAGAGGCGGTATTCTTCTTTTCCGACTGCCGCACGCGCCTCATCGATAGTCGCGAGTGCGGAGCGGAATTCGCGGTCGGCTAGCAGCAGCTTTTCCTTCATCAGAATAGGTACTGGCCAGACCGACCTGGCCCATCCAGCGCAGCCAGACATCATTGGTGGACTCCCGAATGAGATCGGAGAACAGCGCCTCAGCCTTTTTGAGATCGCCGCGTCCTTGTGCAATTGCAGCATCATTCTGCAGCAACTGCAGTTGGAACTGACGATCGTGATTGCCACGATTCAGATCCAGCGCTTCTTGATTGAATTGCTGCGCCTGGTCAAACTGCTTCAGTTGAATCGCCAACATTGCAAGGTTGTTTAAACACACAACAATTGCCGCCTTATCATCAAGTGGCCGCGCGATCGCTAAGGCCTCGTTTAAATACTGTTTCGCGGCAGAATAATCGCGCTGGTCATAGCGAACGAGTCCGAGATCGTTGAGACTCTCTCTCTCTTGCCGCAGCAAGCCTAATTTTTCGAAAAGAGAAGCAGATTGCTCGAATAGTTGGGACGCCCGATCAAGATCGCCAACCTTGTAGTAGCACCATCCAAGATTGCTGATTATTACCGCAGTTAATGCGGGATTGTTCACAGTTCTGGATTTCTCCAGCGCTGCCGTAAACCAATCAATGGCTTGGTCGTAATGTTCCTCTCGCAGGTATGCGAGGCCGAGCCCGCCGAGAGCATTGGCTTCAATATACGTGTCGTCGACAGCAGTCGCGAGAGACAGGGCCTTGTGGTATTGAGCACGAGCTGCGGCGGGATCATTCTGGAATGCAAAGACCGTGCCACGATTCAAGGCTATTTGGGAACGCAGGCTCGACGACTTCGTGTGAGCGAGTTCTTCGGCTTTGTCGAGGCACTCTTTCGATTCTGCGAACCGCTGCAGATGGTAGTAATCCATTCCCAGGGCGAGATATCGCAGAGCTGCGACATCTTCGGACTGCAGAGACGAAACCAGTTCTGGTTGGAGTACCTGAAGAGAATCCTGAGAGAGCCCACGATACATCAAGACCTCTCCCTGCAGGACCCGAAATCGATCTGCCCACGCGAGATCCTTTCCTTGAAATCGCCGGTAACCGGCACCAGCCAGATCCCCGGCTGCACGGAGATTCGTGTGGCGCATGTACGATCGAACTTGGGAGTACATAATCTCCGGCGCAGGCTGCTTTCTGCATGCGCCGGAGAGGAGAAGTAGCGTGGAAAGAAAGGCGAGGCTTATGTGCCAGACGGCGGGAAGCCAGTTCCGTTTCCGCCGCCGCCGTCGCAGACTGTTCCCGTCACTGGGCCGTCCAACTCGACGCGCACCATCTCCAGGCGCGTTGAGTGTCTGTCGATGAAGTAGTCGCCGAGATAGATGGTTCCAAAGTCGGGCAGCACGATAATATTGCCGAAGACCTGCGCCTCCGGATGTTGGACCTCGGCCTTGTCTACCAGCGTGCACAGGATATGCCCATGTTCGGGAAGCTTGTTTTTTAGTCGCTCAGCCCAGTTATACCGTGTCTGCACGCAATCGGGAACAGTTCGCTTCGGTTTCCCGTCGGGAACCCAATGGAACTTGTGCTGCACTTGCTTACGAAAAGAGCCTTTGTAATCCTTTCGCAGGCGGGCATAGTTCGAATACTTCTGAAAGAATTTCTTATCGAGAGTTATGTTGACGGGACGCCCATCGATCTCCACGCCGGTTATGTCGGCGTCGAGCGGAATGATCTCCGAGCGATCCTTGTTTTCCTTGCCGAATTCGCCAAGGGTATGCGTGCACTGGATGTGAGTGACGACCTTTTTGGCGGTGAACCTGTTCAAGATGTTCAAGCCGTCGATGGTCACTTTCATGTCGGTGACGTAGACATTAGGTTTAGGAGAAGTCCCTGTGATGACCGTTTTGGCGCCGTCGAAGGAGACGACGTCCTTGAATGAGAAACGGTCCTGGACCGCACGGGCAGTACCGCCGGTTGTTGCCAGCGTGGCCATGGCCTGGGTTGGGATGTGTTCCTGATAGGGCTTTGTAATCATTCCACTGATGGCAAAGCCGTGGGCGTGATACAAGAAAGCTCTTGGGGTTTTGAAGCGCTTCATTTGTGATCACCTGTTTGTGGTGCAGTGTCGCCCCTGCCGGGGCTTGTGACATTCTTCTACACATTTCCCAGCGCTTACGCGCTGGGCTAACGAATTGCGCCGCTCCGCGGCTTGTACGGTGGTAGATCTATAGCAATATTCATTCCCAGGACTTCGTCCTGGGCTACTCTCAAACGTCCGCTGAAGCGGACTCGCGTTGATTCACCGTGCATTCCCGGCACTTACGTGCCGGGCTATCCTGTGCCACCGCTGCGCGGTTCCTTCTACTGAACAGAGAACGGATAGCGTGCGATTTCGGTGCCTTCATTGGCAGCCGAGGTCGGCTGCCCCACGCGGGTGTCGCCGGCAGCGGGCTGCCCCACGTGAGTCTCGCTAGCAGACGATGTCGCCTGACCTACACCACGAACGACCAGCATATAGTTGCCTGGCGTGAGCGTGTTGGCGGGCAGAAGGATTTGTACTGGATCCTTCGCCTGCTCGCGAGACACTGGCACAGCAAACTTGCGGCCACCGGAATCCGTTTCTACGGCGGCACTATAGTATGCGAAGGAGTCGCTGGCGGGAATATCTATGTAGAAGCTGGATGACTTGGCTGCTGGAATTATGGGTTGTGATTCCATCGCACCACGAGATCCCGCGGTCGTCAGGTTGAACGACGTGAGCGCCTGCGGAGTAGTAGCGGCGGCCATTTCGGTCTTCAGATGCGGAATGGTGACCAGATTCTGATAACCGACGACGGCGAGGATTGCGGCAGCGGCGGCCAATCCCCAAGCCGGTTGGAACCATCCCCACCAGGCCTTCTCGCGCGCTGGTTGCAGATTTCGGGCTGGAACCGGGACGTCACGCAGGACTGAGCGAGCGTTATCGATAAGGACCGCGGCGGCTTTGACGTCGTGGGCGCATTCCGTACATGTAAAGAAGTGCTCTTCGAAGGCCTCCCGCTGGTCGGTTGGAAGCTCGCCCAGCAGGTATTTCTCGGTTGCCCTAAGTTGTACGGCCTCGGAATGGTCCATCGTTAAGTTCGCCTTTAAAACTGCAGTTTCCTCGCCGATCCCGTTCGCGAGTCTGGGCTAAAGCCGCAGACCTGTGTCGGCTCGTAATGACAAAAAGCTTAGCTCTTCACCAATCGGTCTCGGATGTCGCCGTCCTCCCCAGAAGCAGTCGCCACCCGAGACCAACTGTGTACTTCATCCGGATAGTGCTGGAAGAGGGTAGAACGTTTCATCCCATTTTCTGTTTTTTGGCATTTTCCGCCATCATGCTCTCGTATAAGGACTTAAAGTTCTTCTTGGCGCGATGGAGGAGCACGCGGAGGTAGTCGCGGTCGATCCCCAGACGACGGCAAAGCTGGTCGCGGTCGCCAATTTCATCTTCCAGAAAGACCTCGCGCAAGACCTCGCGGTCACGTTCGGAAAGCTGGTCGAGAACGCGTTGGACGTGCTTTTTGGCCTCCGCCGAAACGAGGGCGCTGTCGAGATCGGCGCGGCGATCGGGCGGGTCGATAAAGCTGCCGTCCAGTTGATCGTGGCGGGAGTTCGAGCGGAAGAACTCGCGCATCACGTTGTTGCAAACCGAATTCACGAAGGGACCGAGGCGCTCGGGCTTTTCCAGGCCGCCGTTTTTGCGAATGGTGACGAGGACGCGCGCGAAGGTCTCCTGCTGGATTTCCTTGATGGTATCGCTGGAAAGCAGACGCGAACGCAGCTTGATCAGAATGAGATCGCTGAAATAGGAGACAAAGTGGCGTTCCGTCTCAGGATCGCCAGTCCTAAGGCGTTGATAGTATGCGTTGTCGAATGCATAGAACTCCACGTCTGCCTCTGGGGAAAGCCAGTATAGCCAGCGCACCGTACAGAGTGCAATGAAGTGATAGTACATTGATTACGTTTCGGACCGAAGCGGGAGGAAATCGATAGACGGTGGCGGACTTTCGATAAAATCGCTGGCCCGGAAGATTTTCGGACACTTTTGTGACTTCTAAAACGCACGGCGTAACACTTCTTAACTTCCGAGCGCGGCGGGGGACAGTTTATCTTGCTGGGTGCTGGACAAAGCTGGGTAGTTTTTCTGGCAAAGAAGGAAGCATGGTGTCGATTTCGCGACGTAAGTTTCTCGGTGGTCTGAGCGCAGCGGGTGGGGCAGCAATCGCAGGGGCGGTACCGGGCGCGCAGGCGCTGCTTCCGAAGCAGCTCTATCCGGCGATGAATCTGGCGTATTTCGATACGAAGATCACACCCGCCGCGGCGGATATTCGCGTTGGCTATGCGGCGATCACGTGGGGAGGAAATGATCGGCAGGCGATCGAAGACATTGCCGCCGTGGGTTACAAAGGCATACAGCTCCGCTCGAATTGCATAGAGGAATTTGGGAGTCCGCAGAAGGTGCGGGATTTGCTGGCGGCGCACTCGATGCAATTTGTGGCGCTGTCGAGTGGGGATCTGGATGTGGATGCACCGGATGCAGCGGCCGCGGTGGCACATCATGTGTCGAATTGCCGGTTCTTAAGAGAAGCGGGCGGGAAGTATCTGCAGATTATCGATAAAAAACCGAAGCATGCCCCGACTGCCGCGGACTATAAGCGACTGGGACAAATGTTGACGGATCTGGGGAAGCAAACGGCTGATCTGGGGATTCCGTTGGGTTATCACAATCACATGGGAGCGATGGGACAGACGCCGGAAGAAGTGGATCGCGTCATGGATGCGTCCGATGCGCGGTATGTGAAGCTGGAACTAGATATCGCCCATTACTTCGAAGGCGGGGGCGATCCGGCGAAAGCGATTTTGAAGTACAGCGACCGGCTGCTGTTCCTGCACCTGAAAGATGTGAAGCCCTTGGCGGCTGCGGCTGGCGTGAAGCGTGACTATCAGTTCGCGGAGTTGGGGCAGGGCAATGTTGATCTGACGTCTGTGCTGAAAGCGCTGAATCACGTTAAGTTTCGCGGTTGGGCGATCGTCGAGCTGGATGGTCCGACGGATGGAACGCACACGCCGAGGCAATCGGCGGAGATCAGTAAGGAATATTTGCAGAAGGCGGGGCTCGCGCTATGAGCTCGCCGTTTCGTATTGCGGTGATCAATGACGAGATCTCGCAGGACTTTGGGCGTGCCTGCGAAGTGGTGGCGCGTGAGTTCGGATTGCAATGGATCGAGATTCGCGGCATGTGGAACAAGAATGTACTGAATCTCGATGCAAAAGAAGTGGGCGAAGCGCGCAAGATCCTGGAGAAATACAAGCTGCGCGTGACGGATATTGCGAGTCCGTTGTTCAAAGTGGATTGGCCGGGCGCACCGACGTCGAAGTTCAGTCCGAAGCGTGACCAGTTTCATGCAGACTTCACGTTCGATCAGCAGGACGAAGTGCTGGAGCGCAGTATCGCGCTGGCAAAGGCATTCCAAACCGATCGCGTGCGCTGCTTTGATTTCTGGCGACTGGAGGATCAGAAACCGTATCGCGCTGCGATGAATGAGAGACTCAGACAAGCCGCGGCCAAGGCACTGCGGGAAGGCATGATGCTGCTCCTGGAGAATGAAATGGCATGCAACACGGCGAATGCGGCCGAGGCGGCTAAAGTGCTGGATGATATCGGGGCGCGGGCGCCCAACTTGTTCTTGAACTGGGATCCGGGAAATGCTGCGACCACGGGAGAGGTGCCCTATCCGGATGGATATGACTTGTTGCCCAAGGCGCGCATCGGGCACTGCCATTGCAAAGATGTGGTGAAGGCAGCAGATGGTAAATACGAGTGGGCGGCGATGGGGACGGGGATTATCGACTGGGTTGGGCAGTTCAGAGCACTGAAACGCAATGGGTACCGAGATGCAGTCAGTCTGGAAACGCACTGGCACGGTGCGGGAACCCCGGAGGAGTCCACTCGCAAGAGTTGGGCAGGAATGAAGGCGCAGTTGGAAAAAGCGGGCGCGCTGTAGATCCACGGACAAGAAAGAAGAAAGATGGCATTCAAAGGGCTCGATCTAACTGGAAAGACGGCAGTGGTCATCGGCGGCACTTCAGGAATCGGAAGGGCGATCGCGCTTGGCTATGTAGACGCAGGCGCAAATGTAATCGCGACGTCGCGACGCAAAGAGCAAGTGGAAGCTGTTTCCGCCGAAATCGAGGAGCGCGGCGGGAAGACGTTTCGGATTACCAGCGACGTGGCTGAACGCGAATCTGTCAAGCAATTGCTGGAGGCTGCCATCAAGAAGTTCGGCAGCGTGGAGATTCTGGTGAACAGCGCTGGACGTACGAAGCGAGCACCGACGCTCGACTTCTCGGAAGATGACTGGAACCAGATACTGGAAACAAATCTCACGGGAACGCTGAGGAGCTGCCAGATTTTCGGGCGCCACATGATTGAGCGGCGCTACGGAAGGATCATCAACATTGCGTCGCTTTCTTCGTTCGTATCACTGATGGAAGTTGCAGCGTACAGCGCGAGCAAGTCTGCAGTGGCTTCGCTTACCAAATCGCTGGCAATCGAGTGGGCGCCGTATGACGTCTGTGTAAACGCGATTGCGCCTGGAGTTTTTCCGACGCCGCTTAACCGGAAACTGCTGGACGGAAGTGCGCGTGGACAGGAATTCGTTCTGCGTACGCCGATGAAGCGTTTTGGCAAAGTCGAAGAGCTTGCGGGAGCAGCGATATTCCTTGCATCGGATTCTGCTTCGTTCGTGACGGGCGAGATTATTTGCGTCGACGGCGGCTTTCTTGCCAGCGGTGTTAATCAATAGGAACGATCAGAAGGAGAGGACATGGCCGACAGCACTCGACGAGATTTCGTGAAGCAAGCCGCGTTTGGGACAGTTGCCCTGGCAGCGTTTTCGCCTGCAAGAGTTCTTGGCGCGAATGATCGAGTGCGAGTTGGCATGATTGGCGTGGGCGGTCGCGGACAGGAATTGCTGAAACAAGTGCAGCAGATCCCGAATGCGCAACTGGTTGCTATCGCCGATATATACAGCCTTCACCGGGATCAGGCGAAGCAGATGGCTCGCGGAATCGACGTTCTTGACGATCACCGCCGTTTGCTGGAGCGCAAGGACATTGATGGGGTGATTGTCGCCAGCCCGCTTCACATTCATAAGCTGCATTTCGTGGATGTGCTTGCAGCGGGGAAGGATCTCTACTCCGAAAAGACAATGACGTGGTCGATTGCGGAGGCCGAGCAGTGCCTGGCGGCGGCGAAGAAGTCAGATCGCGTGGTGCAGATTGGATTGCAACACGAAAGTTCAGGCTCGCTAGCGGATGCGCGAGATTGGCTCAAACAGGGGATTGTGGGGAACGTGACGCAGGTGGAGTCTTGGATGAGCCGCAACACGCCTCACGGGCAAGGACAATGGGTGCGGCCGATCCCGGCTGACTGTAATGCGCAGAACGTGAACTGGAAGGCATTCCTGAATGGCCGTCCCGATCACGGCTTCGACGCAAACAAGTTCATCAACTGGCGATTGTTCTGGGAGTTCTCGGGCGGCAATGTGACGGAGAACATGGTGCACCAGATTGCGTGGATCATGACAGCGCTCGATCTGCCGCTGCCTGAATCGGCTTATATGTCGGGAGGAGTCTTCTCGGAGAAGGATGGCCGCGAGGTGCCGGACACAATCGCGGTGACCCTCAACTTCCCGGGCAAGGTGGTGACGTGGCAATCCACTTTCAGCAACAACCATTTTGGATTGGGCGAACGCATTCTCGGCAGTGATGGAAGTATCGAGCACTTGTGGGGCACCAACGATATGGTGACCGGGCGCTCGGCGCAGAGCGTTCACTATTATCCGGAAAAAGTGAACCGGCCTAACGGCGCTGCGCTCACTGGCGAGTCGCAGAATCAGGATCACATGGCGAACTGGATTGATTGCGTGCGCACGCGCAAGACTCCGAACGCTCCAGTGGAGATCGGATACCGGTCGGCGGTGGCGGCGCATATGGCGAATATCTCGTATCGCCAGAAACAACGCGTTACACTCGAAGAGGCGCGCGCCTTCAAGACACAGTTCTGAGCAGCAAGCGGGCGCTGAGTCGAACTGCTGATTCATGGACCTTGCAAAACTAACCAACACACCGCACCGCCGGCTGAATCCGTTGACCGGCGACTGGGTATTGGTGTCTCCGCAACGAACGCAGCGGCCGTGGCAAGGAAGAATCGAGCGCGCATCAAGTGATGCTCAGCCGAAATACGACCCGACTTGCTATCTTTGCCCGGGGAACACGCGCGCCGGCGGCGTGAAGAATCCTGCGTATAACAGTACATTCGCTTTCAACAATGATTACCCGGCGCTGATTGCGGAGACCGCGGACGTGTGTGTGCGGGAATCGGAGTTGTTAGTTGCGCGGACCGAGCCGGGTGTATCGCGAGTGGTCTGCTTTTCTCCGCGGCATGATCTGACAATCCCGCGGATGAAGCTGGGTGAGATCAGAAACGTGGTCGATGTGTGGGTGGAGGAATACACGTCGCTTGGTTCTCAGCCGTGGATCAATCATGTGGAGATATTCGAGAATCGCGGCGCGATGATGGGCGCGAGCAATCCGCATCCACACTGCCAGATTTGGGCGAATGCCAATGTGCCGAATGTTCCTGCGCGCGAAGAGCAAATGCAGAAGGCGCATCTCAGCGAGCACGGGTGGTGTTTGCTTTGCGATTACGTAGCGCTCGAAACGAAGCTCGGGGAGCGTGTCGTTTGCGAGAACGACGCTTTTGTGGTGATCGTGCCCTTCTGGGCGGTATGGCCGTTCGAGGCGATGCTGCTAAGCAAACGGCATCTCACGGCGATGGACGAATTGTCGGATCAAGAGCGTTCGGCCTTGGCTGATATTTTGCGGCAGGTTACGACACGGTACGACAACCTGTTCGAAGTGTCGTTTCCCTACACGATGGGATTCCATCAACGACTCACCGATGGCCAGCAGCATCCGGAGTGGCATTTCCATGCGCACTATCTACCGCCGTTACTGCGATCGGCGACCGTGCAGAAGTTTATGGTGGGATACGAGTTGCTGGCCTCACCGCAACGGGATATCACGCCGGAAGCTGCGGCAGAACGGCTGCGCAGCGTTCCGGCGGTTCATTATCTTGGCGCGGTCGAGTAACGCCACACCCGCATTTACGCCGTCATCGCTGCCGGTTGTGCTTCACCCTCGTTGAAGCGCACAGAGACCAGCTTGGAAACGCCCGGTTCCTGCATGGTGACGCCGTATAGCGCCGGAGCGATGCTCATCGTCTTCTTGCTATGCGTGATGATGATGAATTGCGTGCCTGCGCTCATTTCGCGTACCAGTTGCGTGAAGCGACCGATGTTGGCTTCGTCGAGCGGCGCGTCCACTTCGTCGAGGATGCAGAACGGGCTGGGCGCGAATTGGAAGATTCCTACCAGCAGTGAGAGAGCAGTGAGCGCCTTCTCGCCGCCAGAAAGCAGCAGTACGTTTTGCAATTTCTTGCCCGGAGGCGAAGCGACCACATCGATGCCGCTTTCGTAGGCGTTTTCCTCGTCGGTGAGGCGCATGAAGGCGGTGCCGCCGCCAAAGAGTTTCGTGAAGGTCGCGGTGAAGTTGGTATTGATCGCCGCGAAGGCCTGTTCGAACTTCTGGCGCGAGACGACTTCGATCTCCTTGATGGTCTTTTGCGTATTCTCGATGGAGTCGAGGAGGTCCTTGCGTTGCGTGTCGAGAAATTCGTGACGCTCGGCGGTTTCCTTGTACTCCTCGAGCGCCATCATGTTCACCGGACCCATCGCGTCGAGGCGAGCGCGCATCTGGCGATACTCTTCGTCCTGAATTGCGAGTTCGTCACCAGCGATGATCTGGAGTGTCTCATCGGCGAGTAATTCCTCGGGACGCTGGCCGAGTTCAGCGACAGAAGTCTCGGCCATGTGGATCGAGTCGGATTCCAGCTTGCCGGCGTGAGCGCCAAGTTCACCGCGACGGTCGCGGCTCTGATCGAGAAGCTGACGTTCGGACTTGAGACCTTCTTCGATTGCGGCGATACGAGCGCGAACGGTCTCGGATTCAGACTGGAGCTCGGCCACGCGTACTTCGAGTTGCTCACGCTCGGCGATGAGCTGCGTTATCTGCTCGGCTATCTGAATGTTCTCGGCTGCACGTTGTTGGGATTCGGCTGCAGCGGATTCCGATTGCGCGCGAAGAGCTTCGATGCGAGTGCCTACTTCCTTCTAGCATCGATTCAATGCGCTGCAAGCTTACGGCCGCGCCACGGCGACGTTCTTCGAGTGCCGCGACTTGCGCCATCATTTCTGACGCGGTCTGTGCTGCGGCATCGCGAGCAGTGCGTAGGCCAGCCAGGCTTTCCTGGGCTTCAGCGATGGCGCGCTCGATTTCCTGACGGCGCTGTTCGCAAGAGGCCAGTAGCTGCTGCTTTTCATCTATGAAGGTTTCTTTCGCGGAGCGGGCTGAGGCAACTTGTTGCAGTTCGCGCTCGTAGGTAGCGAGGCGCTCACGCGTCCGAGCCATCTCGGAGTCGAGCTGCTTCAGGGAGTGGCCGGAGGTCATCGCCTGACGATCGGCTTCGCGCTTCTCGGCTTCAAGGCGCTCGAGCGTTCCGGTGAGTTCGCCGATCTCCCGGGTCAACAGAGCAGAGCGGCGTTCTTCTTCGCGCAGAGTGTTTTCGAGTTCAGCAACCTGGCGGGCGATATCGCGCAGTTCGCGCTTCATGGCGAGCGGACCTTCGGCGCGCTGCTTGCCGCCAGTGACGGTCACGTTATGGAAGCACTCTCCCGTGGCGGCGAGGAAGAATGCATCGGGATTCTCAAGAGCAAGATCGCGCGCAATTTTGGGATCTTCGACGATGTACCCGTCGCGCAGCTTGGGAAGAATCACTTCGAGCGATTTGCCAAAGCCATCGAGTACGCGGATGCACTGCTTCAGCGGAAGAACCGCGTCACGGCGCATGGATTCGCTGGTCACAGCTTCGCCCGGAACGAAAGAGAATTTCGCTTGCGAGTCTTCAGGATGCACGAGGAAGGTCGCGCGTCCCTCGACGTCGCTGCGGAGGAGTTGCAGGCCGTTTTCGGCGGCATCCCACGACTTCACGACGACGTAGTTCAGTTCATCGCGAAGGAAATCGTCGACGACGTGCTCGTAGCGATCTTCGACTTCGAGGAAGTCGGCGAGGACACCTGCTGGCGTCGATCCTGCATTCATTGCGCCGGACTGAAAGAGTCGGCGCACCGAGTCGGTGGAGTAGCCGTGCTCGGCGATGACGGATTCGAGCGAAGCCCTCTTGCCGAGAGCGGTAGCAAACTCTGCGCGAAGTCCATCGAGGCGGTGCTTTGACTCGGATTCTGCGGCACGCTTTTCTGATAGGGACTGCCGCGTGGCATCGATCATGGTTTGCAGAGTCGTTACCTGTCCGGAAGAAGACTCAAACTGGAAGGCGATCTGCCCGCGCTGTGCTCCGAACGCTTCCACCTGCGCGTTGGCGGCTGCGAGTTCGGCGGTAAGGCGGGACGACTCGCGATCGTAGCCGGCGATCTGCTCGGTGGCTTTGGCGATTTCGCTGCGCACTGCGGATTCTTCCGCGACAGCCTGCATGACAGTGACGCGGCGCTGCTCCTGCTGACGCTCGACTTCGCTCAGATTAGCGGCAGCCGCGCGCGCTTCGTCTCGACGAATACGCGCCTGCTCTTGAGCTGCGGCAACATCGGCGTCGGCGCTGGCGAGAGTCTGGCGATTGGCGTCGCATTCCTGCGAAAGTGCACTGCGGCGCTCTTCGGCGGCGGCGATCTCGTTGGCTGATACGGCTACGCGCGCCTCGAGTTCGACACAGCGCTCTTCGTTGTTCTTCCGGCGATTGAGGAGGCGATCGTTCTCGCGAGTGATGTTGCTGAGGCGTTCGCGAGTCTCGCGCGCTTCATTCTCGACGACGTAACCGCGCTGCATGCGCTCGGCGACTTCGGCTTCGAGCAACTGTACCTGCTCGGATTTGACGCGGATCTCTTCGACCAAATGGTTAAGCAGAGTTTCGAGTTCAGCGCGTTCGGCTTGGAGTGCGGTCCACTTACTCGCCAGGACCAGGCGCAGCTTGGCACGCATTTCATCGCGCAGCTTGGCGAAGCGTTCGGCCTTTGCAGCCTGTCGCTTCAGCGAATTCATCTGGCGTGTGACTTCGTCGAAAATGTCGTTGAGGCGCGACAGGTTCAGCTTCGCTTCTTCCAGGCGCGCTTCGGCCAGGCGCTTTTTCGTTTTGAACTTGGTGATGCCGGCAGCTTCTTCGATGATGGCGCGGCGGTCGGTGGGCTTGCTGCTCAGGATCTGCCCGATACGACCTTGCTCGATGATGGCGTAGGACTCCGGACCGAGACCCGTGCCCATGAAGATGTCCTGGATGTCGCGGAGACGGCAGAGCTTGCCGTTCAACAGATATTCACTTTCGCCCGATCGGAACAGGCGGCGCGTGACGACAATCTCGCCCTTCTTAAACGTGGTGCGATTGAACTTGCGGCGACGAATCTTGAGCACCACAGCCGAATGCAAGTTGTGCGCTTCGGTGGGTGATGCTTCGGGCGCGTCGGGAGCGGGCGAGTCAACGGCGGGCTGACCATCTGCGGTTTCGGCGGTCTGCGTCTCGTGGGCAGCCTTTACTTCTCCCGGGACTTCTTCGGTCTGCCCGGGGCGCACATCTTCGGTGTACTCGTCGGTTTCGTGCTCGGCCTTGGTGCGCAGGCTGGCTTCGTCCCAGTCACCGGGCATTTCGTCGACGATCTCGATCTCGGGCTCCGCGACGTCTGCTCCCTCGTAGGCGTCGGGATCGATCATGGTCAGCGAGACCTCGGCCATGCCGTTGGGCTTGCGGTCACGCGTGCCGGCGAAGATTACGTCTTCCATGCGCGATCCGCGCAGGGTTTTGGCGGACTGCTCGCCCAGCACCCAGGCGATAGCGTCGGCGATATTGGATTTGCCGCATCCGTTCGGGCCGATGATGCCCGCGATGCCTTCGCCCTGGAACTTCAGCTCCGTGCGGTCACAGAACGACTTGAAGCCAAGGATCTGTAACTTCTTAAGTTTCAGCAATGTGACTCCTTATGGCCGTTGCGTTCGCCGGCGCACGAGGGATGCGCAGACGGAACCACGATGCATCTTGCCCAATCCACAGATACTGGACAAGAACCCGGTCGTCCAGTGGGGGATGCGATATTGCCTACCCCACTCAAGCCAAAAGAAGGCTTGAATGGGCCACTCACGTTTTGACGGCCCTGTCTGCAAGCCCGCCAGAGCCCGCATCGTTGTTCGGATGGCCGCCACCTTGGCTGGGAAAGCTGTGGCTGCGTAACTCCGAAGTCTCGATAAATCTAGCGGGGTAGTGGGCGTGCGTCAACCATATAAACACCACATATTGGGGCTTATCTGTGGAAACCACGGTATGTTGCACAACCAATGCAGCAACTTCGCAAGACACGACAAATAAACCAATTGCATGGTGGAGAAAAAGAGGAAGGAAGAACCACTAGAGCAAGGTCAACTGTAGCGCGAACGGTGCAGGGAAGCAAGGGAAGTCAGAAGGAAGATCGGGGAGGGTGGAGGGAAGTTAACCTTAGATGGAGGCTGCCGATTCAACAGGGTTGATGCGCGGCGGGGTGACGTGGTCGGCGAAAAGGAAGAAATCCCGCTCAAGGGCGAGCGGGCTCCATTACGGCAAGACTTCTGAGTTCGCGCTTCTGACTTCGTGCTTCTACGCCGCCAGGCGATGGAAGAAGTTGATGATCGACTCGATGCCGCGGTAGAAGTTCGGGATGTGGAACTTCTCGTTAGGGGCGTGCAGGTTGTCGTCGGGCAGGCCCAGACCCATCATCACCGAAGGAATTTTTAATACGTTTTCGAAGTCGGTCACGATGGGAATCGATCCGCCTGAACGGATGTAGACCGTGTCCTTTTTGAAGACGTCGTGCAGGGCTTCAGTCGCGGCTTTGATGTACTTGTTGTCCGTGCCGACGACAATCGCCTCGCCCTTGCTATGAACTTTGATCTTGATCTGGATGCCCTTGGGTGTGATCGATTTCACGAAGTTCTCGTACTTCTTCAGGATGTCGTCGGGATTCTGATTCGGCACCAGACGCATGGAGATCTTCGCGGAAGCCTTCGCCGGAATGACGGTCTTCGCGCCGGGGGCGACGAAGCCGCCGGGCATGCCGTGCACTTCAAGCGTTGGACGCGCCCACGTGCGATAGAGGACGGAATAATCCGGTTCGCCGGTGAGTACGTTGGATCCGACTTCTGTCTTGCGATAGTGCTCTTCGTCGAAGGGCAACGACTTCCAGGCTTTCAGCTCGGCGTCGGTCGGTTTCTGTACATCGTCGTAGAAGCCGGGGATCAGGATGCGGCCGCTGTCATCTTTCAGTTTGGAGATGATTCGTGAGAGCGCTTCCAGCGGATTCGGAGCCGCGCCGCCGTAAACGCCAGAGTGCAGATCGGTCATCGCGCCTACGGCTTCGAGTTCGGTGTACACCAGGCCGCGCAGACCAACACACAGAGTAGGCAATTCCGGCGCAAAGAGTTCCGTATCGCTCACCAGGGCAAAGTCGGCTTTCAACTTGTCGCCGTGCTTGCGGATGTACTCGGCGATGGCCTCGCCGCCAACTTCCTCTTCGCCCTCGAAGAGAATGCGCACGTTGATAGGCAACTTGCCATTGCCGGAGCGGAAGAGCGACTCGAATGCCTTCACCTGCATCCAGAGCTGGCCTTTGTCGTCGACGGCACCGCGCGCATAGATGTTCTGGTTGCGTTCGGTGGGCTCAAAGGGAGGCGTGGTCCACTCGTCAATCGGATCGGGAGGCTGTACATCATAGTGCGCGTAACAGAGTACGGTGGGCTTGCCGGATGCATGCAGCCAGTCGGCATAAACCATAGGGTGACCGGAGCTGGGAATAATCTCCACGTGTTCGAACCCGATGCGCTTCAGTTCGCTGGCCACAAATTCGGCAGCCTTCTGAACGTCGTTTTTGTGTTCGTCCATGGTGCTGACGCTGGGAATGCGCAGCAATTCTTTTAGTTCCTCAAGGAAGCGTTTCTGATTCTCGCGAGCATAACTGACGGCGGCTGTAGCCATGGAATCCTCACTTTCGCGAATGCGATGAGTGCTGTGGAAGCAAACAGGGAAGTATAAATCAGTCGGTGTGGTCGGTCGTCGCTGGTCGTTGGTTCGTTAGCGGCTAACAGGGTATACGATTCGGTGTTGATCAGCTAGCCGGTAATGGGATCTCGTGCGCAGAGGCACCTAGTAGATTGATTGGCGAACGACTAACTACCACTGTTTCTCTCCATCTGCTCCAGCAGGCGGCCGATTGCCCAGTTGTGCTGCGATCTCCGCATGTTCGTGCGCACGGTCAAATTCGCCTTCGGCGATGAGAAGTTCACCAAGCGCGATATGGGCATCGGTTAAGAGAGGTTTTTTCTCGAGCGCGATCAATAGCTGACGTTTGGCTTCCAGAGGTTTCTGCTGCACGCGCAGCAATTGTGCGAGGTGATAGTAGCCTTCCGCCCAGTCAGGATTCCGGGCGATCGCTTCTTCCTGCTCGGTGATCTGGCGCGCGGTTTCGTGATCCAGCATCTCGTCCGCGACGCGCCGAAAAAAGGGTTTGTTTTCATCATGAATTCGAGTTCTGTTTAATAGATTGTACGTCTAGGTTGTGCCGCCCCTGCCGGGGCTCGTGAACTCTTTTTTGACTTACCCAGCGCTCACGCGCTGGGCTAACGAATGCCGCCGCTCCGCGGCTGGTGCTGAGACACTTCACTGCCGGTACTAGGAAACCTAAAATGACAAAACGCATTATCGTGCGTAGGCGAGTTGATGGTATTGCTGTTCGGCTCCATGCGAGAGCAGTACCCAGATGGTGTAGATCCCGATGGCGGTGCCAAAGGGGAAATCGATGAGCGACAGGAATCCGAGGATCAGCGCCAGGATTCGTCCCCAACTTTGTTTTGCATAGAGAGCCCAACCGGCGAGTAAGCGTACGAGGGCGGTGATCACCAGAAGCGTGCCGATGAAGCCGATCATCGGGCGAATGAACGGAGGCATGGGTGTTTCCTGGCCCTGCATCCACGAACCAAAGAACGCGTTGGCGACCAGCAGCATCATCAGGCCCCCGATGGCGGTCAGCACTCCGTAGATGATCCACAAAATTCCGAGAGTATTCACGTGCTGCGCGACGCGGTTCGCGATGACAGGAGCGACGCCCGGCGTGGTGTTGCCAACAGCTGGAGTCCAGGTTGCTTTGCCGCAGGAAGGACAGGCAGTTTGCCCGGCTTGAATATGCGTGCCGCAGGAATTGCAGAACATGATTGCGCCTCTGCTCGACCCTCGCTACGACGACACCTTTACGGGGTGGAATGCTTTTATTCTACTTCGCCTGCCTGGTTTCGCTAGTCTGAAATCGGCTCAAACGAAAATGCGAGATGTCGAGTTCAGGATCCTCTCCGCGAATCACACGTGACATCAGCTGCGCAGTGATAGGCGCCAGCAAAATTCCATCGCGAAAATGGCCGGTCGCAACGTAGTAGGCGTCGATTTCGGTGCTCCCTAGGATCGGCAGGCCATCCGGCGTACCGGGGCGCAAGCCGGCCCAGTCTTCCAGAATGCGTGCCTCGCCAATTGAACGCACCAGATTTGCCGCTGCCTGATGCAGGTTCTGGATGGTTGGAGCATCGACTCGCTTATTGAAGCCGGCGTCTTCAGATGTGGAACCGACGACGACCCTGCCATCGCCGCGAGGGATGATGTAGACGTCTCCCCGAATGACGTGGTGAACCAGCCGTTTCGGAGTAGTTAAATTCGCTGGAGTGACTAGTGGAGCCAAGGCCAGCATCTGACCTTTTACCGGGCGGGTGGGGATCCTCAATGGTCCAATTTGCGCCGCCCATGCGCCTGCACAATTCACAATCGCGGCGCCCGGGTATCGAGTTTTCGTAGTGATTGCGGCAATAGCGCGGTCATTGACTACTTCGATTTCCTGTACCTCGGCACCTGAGGCGATGTCGACTTCATGATGCTTTGCCGCTTCGACCAGGGCCGGGAGCAGCAACCGCGGATCGACGCAACTTTCCTCCAGGAAAACGGCGGGAGCTGTGTAACCAAGGTTCGGTTCCAACTCGCGCAGCTCAGTTTCGGTCAGCAGTGGGAGGGCACAATTCGCAAGTTCCTTGGGTAGAAGAAACCGGATGGCTCCGTCGGTGCGAAAGTCAACGGGGGTTCCGGATTCGTCCTGAATCTGGTGTATGAACTCGGGATAGATCTCTGCGCTGGCGATTGCGAGCTCCCGCAATGCGGGCTTGGTCTCGGGATCGCGCGCGGCGAGCATGCCACCGGCGGCCCACGATGCCTCGCGTCCGGGCTGGTTGGCATCGAGGACGATCACGCTCTGTCCGTGACGACGGAGCTCAAGCGCAAGCGAGAGTCCGATGATGCCGCCGCCGACGACGACTGTGTCCCACAGCTTCACATTTGTATTTTAGAGGACAAGATGCGAGCTGACTGTTTTAGTTCAGTGGACGCCGCTCTGCGAGGCTGCGGCGCGGGTTGAATCCTGCAACGAGACGAGTTTTGCGATGACAATGGCCCGCCGGGGAGCAGGACCAATGTAGTAGGTGGGATAGCACGTAATCAGAGTGAGGCGCGGATCTTTTGTTTGGCGCAGAACTTCCACGTCGTCGGGATCGACGACCTTTTTCTCCATTACTTCGTAGATCGCTGTTTTGCCGCCGTGTTGCACCTGTACCTGATCGCCTTTCGCGAGTTCGAAGACGTGGCGGAAAAAAGTATCGCGATGCGCGCTGATGATCACATTTCCGGGCTGGCCCGGCTCGGCCGAATTCTTCAGGTGACCGGGTCCATGGAGCAGCGCTTTGTGCGAGGTGCCTTCGACTACGAAGGAATCCAGATTGATCTTAGGAATGATCAGCCGGGTAAGCGAAGGATCGATTGCGGCACTGTGCGCTGGGGCTTCCTGGGCGGTCCATTGCGCCGCCATGTTTTTCTGGCTGCGGTACATTTCCGCATATTGCGAAACCACGTAGGTGAGCAGGCCCGCGCCCAGCAGGATGAAGAGGAGTGACATCCAGCGTTGTTGGATCTGTTTAGAACGAAAATGCGAACGGAGGAAGAGAAGAGACAGATGCCAGCGTCGGTCGAGCCAGGTAGATGCTCTTTTTCGAATGTCACTGTCAGGCGGAGTCTCTGTTAAGCGTACAAGAGATTGCTGAGCTGGCGGTTTCGTAACTTTGCTGGGATTCCGCGACACTTGCCGTCTTCGTCGTCGCGCACGAGCTGTGTCTCGCGGTGGCATACATTCCGTAAGATGCGTGCGCCGCTATGGGAGGAAGACCGCGAATACCGCAGATTTCAGCGTGGTAGAAGGCTCACTAAGTGCGGGTCTTCATTGCCGAAACCATGCCGCCGACCAATACGCCCAGTCCGATGACGCTGAGCAACGGCATTTCCCCACTGCCGTCGCCGGGATCAATGGGGGCTGCCGCCTGCGGAAGGAACATAGCCACTTTTTGTAGAGTCGGTGGCAACATCGGTTCCACGACGAGTTCGGCGGTGGAATTTGTGTCGGGCACCGCAGACACAAAGCTGGTCTTGACGAGCGATGAGGAGACGGGGCGGCTCCTCGAGTCGAGGAGTTCGACAGTCACGTCGTGTTGCCCAGGCGCCAGGGAGTCGAAGGTATACGCGTTTTCGATCGTCTCGACTGGTGGTAGAGAGTCCATCTGAATTCGGAACATAGTGGGGTGTGCCGGGATTCGTTTGGTCGAACTCACCTCGTAACGAATCGAAACAGAAGTTCCTTCCAGATTCTCTCCAAAAGCGGGCGAAACAATATGGATCACGCGTCGCGTGGTCACGTGTTTCTGGGTTGTATCAGAGTTGGCGCTTCCAGAGTTCTGGGCCCCTGCGATGGACACTGCTGATAAAACTAAGATAGCGATTATTCCTAACTTACGCATAAGACCTGCTGTATAACTTTGCGACTTTCTGTTGGAATTTGTGTTCTCATCGTTAGTACCGTAAGTTGCTTGGGCCTGTGCACGTCCAGCTGCCTTTTAGCCCTGACTGCATGGCCTAAGCCGCTGGTTGTGTGCTGCTTATGGCCGAGTCCTCTCAGAGGCGGTTACTGGTTGGGGAACAACTATTTGCAATACTGTGCAAGTGTCGTGCCGAACCCCGCTTCTAGTGAGGTTTTTGAGCCAGCAGAGCGCAAACCAAACGCTCTTCGATGTAGTATCGGTGTTGACGAAATGTTAGATGCTGCTGAACAATGATCGCGATTCCTCCAGGAGAAGGTGAAAGATGCAAGATCAGGAAACAGCTTACGAACCGATGCAAGAAAGCCACACGTTACGGAACGTGTTGGTCGCCTTGGGAATCCTCTTCGTGCTCGGATCTTCGATCCTCATGTATTCGCTCTACACGCGCCTGGGCGCTCTGGAAGTCGCTCAAAAGCAGCAAGCCGACGATGCTGCGGCGCACAACGAAGCGGTCATGAAAAAGCTGGGGATCACCCAAGCGAACGTCGAGGCTGAGGCGAAAGCGCTGGCCGCCAAGCTGGGACAGACTCAGAAGGATGTTACGACTCGCACGGCCGAACTTCGCCGGCAACAAGAGGCTTCGGAGAAATTGCTGAGTTCGAATATCTCGAACGTTGCAACAGAAGTGGGAGGTGTCAAAACCGATCTTACTGGCGCAAAGGGTGAGATCGCTACAACGCGTACCGATCTGGACGCGACCAAGGCTAAACTCGATCACGCCGTCGGCGACCTCGGAGTGCAGAGCGGGCTGATTGCGCATACGCAGTCGGATCTGGAATACCTCAAGCATAAAGGCGATCGTAACTACTACGAATTCACGCTGAACAAGGGATCGAAGCCGACGCCGGTTGGGACGGTGAGTCTGCAGCTGAAAAAGGTGGATGCCAAGAAAGGCCGCTTTAGCCTGAACGTGATTGCGGACGACCGGACCATCGAAAAGAAAGACCGCACGGTGTCCGAACCGATGCAGTTCTACACGGGTCGGGACCGAAATCTGTACGAAATCGTTGTTTTCACTGCCGACAAAAACAAGGTCACCGGCTACTTGAGCACTCCGAAGAACGCGCCTACACCGGTGCAAACCAGTTCGAATTAGCTAGACTGCCTGTTTCGATCAAGGCCTGCTGCGGCAGGCCTTTTTCTTTTGTGCACCCGCGCAGCTAATAGTCATGCCTCGCGCGCTGAGGTATGAAGAACTTATGTTCTTCCCGCATCCGCTGATCGCGCTGGGACAAATTGTGGTCCGCACCGCGATTGTTTATTTGCTCGTGCTGGTTGGCGTGCGCCTATCTGGCAAGCGCGAAGTCGGGCAGATGACGCCGTTCGACCTTACGCTACTGCTTCTGTTAAGTAATTCCGTCCAAAATGCGATGACTGGGCCAGATACGTCCCTGGCTGGCGGAGCGGCTGCCGCCGTGACACTTTTTGGGCTCAATCACGTAGTAGCCAATCTGTCGGGCATGAATCGCAATTTCCGAAAGTTCGTGCAGGGGCAGCCCGCCATGCTGATCCACGATGGCACGATTATCGAAGCTCACATGGCGAAAGAACACGTCAGCATGGACGAACTGGAGCGCGCCCTGCGCGAGCACAGCATTTCCAGTCCAAAAGATGTAGCCATTGGCGTGCTGGAAGTCGACGGGTCAATGAGCTTCCTGAAGTACGACGACGTGAAGCCAGAAGTCCTGCCGCACCGCCGGGTTCGGTTCCTGAATAAAAAGCAATAGTCGTTTTCCGCGATGCATTTCGCTGCGACGAAACAACACCAAAAAAATAGAATCAATTAGATGCATATACATCTAATTGTTCGATGAACAAATCCGCACTTCCGAAGCTTCCATGCGCGTGCGCCACTCTTCGCCGGGCAGCCCGCGCATTAACACAGCGTTATGAGGAGGCCCTGCGTCCCTTTGGCTTGCGTTCAACGCAATTCACAATTCTGCAAGCGCTGTCCTTCACCGGGGAAATCACGCAGGGCGAGTTAGGGAGAATCCTGGCTATGGATAGCACCACTCTGACCCGTACGCTCGGGATCATGAGGCGTCGAGGCTGGATCAGCAAGCGCCGTGGGAAGGACAAGCGGGAATGGCGGCTGCAGCTTGCCGCGAACGGCAGAGCTCAGCTTATGCGCGCCCTCCCGGCTTGGCAGAAGGCACAGGAAGACGTGAAACGACGAATGGGGGCCGAACCTTGGGAACAGCTGATGAAGTTAGCCAATGACATCACAGCGGAGATCACAACAACGGAGAATCTTTATGACACACAAAGGGTATAGCAGGTTAGTTACCGTGCTGATCGTAGCCTGGTTCGCTTTCTCAATATTCGCGTCGGCGCGACGTGTATTCGACACATCTCCTAACCTTCCGCCGCTTCGGCTTTTGCTGGCGGTGGTAATTCCTATCGTGCTGTTCGCGGCGTGGTACATGCGATCAGCCGGATTTCGCGCGTATGTTCTGTCGCTGGATCCGCACACATTAACGGCCGTGCAGTCGTGGAGAATTGCAGGTTTCGTGTTCCTGGTTCTCTATAGCTATCGAATGCTGCCTGGAATGTTCGCGCTACCCGCAGGATGGGGAGACATTTTCATCGGGGCGACGGCGTTGCTCGTAGCCACGAAGTGGGCCACGCCGAGTTATCGGAAGAGCTTCATCTTCTGGCAATGGCTTGGAATTGCAGACTTGATGACGGCAATGGTTACCGGAGCTGCCGGACGATTCATTCGCCCAGAAGACTTTACAGGTGCAAGTGGAATCGCGACCAGTTCGATGACGGCGTTGCCGCTCAGCCTGATTCCTATCTTCGCAGTGCCTCTGTTTTTGATTATTCACATCATCTGCATCGCGGAAGCCAGGCGGTGGCAGGAAAGAGAGCTTGGGTCTGATCGATTCCATTCGATCGCAGTGCATTCCTGAAGATCCGGAAGGCCCCCAACCCTGCCGCACATTTGCGCGCGGAGGGGGCCTAAGGGGTCGTTTTCGGAACGCGTATCCTGCCCAACCCCCGGGTCTGCTGTGCATTTTCGTCGTATCTCGCAGCGATATGTATCTTTGTGCAACTCAAGTGGTGCAAGGAAGTCCGTTCTCGAAGAAAAGTGCGATATCGGACTATAGGTGTTAGGATAGCGCCCAACCGACATCTCCCTTGTCAGCACACTTCTGCTGAGGTCAGGGACAACTTGCCGGGAGAGAGCCGGCATCTTGGCTGGCTAGCTGGCGGTGGGGAGTGTCCGACTGAAAATCCTTCTCTATAACCCTGATAATGGTATTACGCAGAACTTCATGCCTCATCTATGGATGTTTCTGCTGCAGGCGCTGACGCCCGCTGGACATGAAACCATCCTGATCGATGGCAATACCCGACCGATGAGCGACGCCGAACTGGTTCAGTTCGCCGTCGAGCAAAACGTGGGTCTGGTCGGTATCGGAGCCATGACCCGGATGATCGCGAAAGCGTACCGGGTGGCGGATTCACTCCGTGCCGCCGGTATTCCCGTGGTCATGGGTGGGCCGCACGTGACGGAGATCCCCGACGAAGCGCTGGGACGGAATGGGGAACCTCGCCATGCTGATGCTTTGGCTTTGGGTGAGGCGGACGAAACGTGGCCGGTTATTGTCGAGGACGCGGCCCGAGGTCAACTAAAAGAGGTCTACACGCCGACGGACGCTTCGGGCAAAGAGCGCAAGCCGCCGTTGAAAGACTATCCGGCGATACCATGGGAGTCTCTCGACCTAAAGCAATTCAATCGCATCCCTGCGGTTTTTCGTCCGATCATGAGGCACTTCAAAGCCGAATGGGAAACGTTTCATATTGTTCCCCTTGAGTCGGGGCGTGGATGCCCTTACGGTTGCGAATTCTGCACGGTGACAGGATTCTTTGGCGACTCAATCCGGTTTCGAACGAACCAGAGCGTAGTGGACGAGATGCTCAGACTCAAGCAGCGCGGCCGCAACAGCAAAGGCAAGGTCGCTGTCTTCTTTGTTGACGACAATTTTGCGATCAATGTGAAGCGCACCAAGTCGCTGCTACGTGACATTATTGCTGCGGGTGCCGAGCTTTCGTGGGTGGCGCAAATCAGCGCCAACCTCTTGCGCGATGAGGAGCTGCTGGACTTGATCGCCGCTTCGGGTGGGAAGTGGATCTTCATCGGTATGGAGTCTCTCGATCCAGCGAACTTGGCGAGCGTCAAGAAGGGCTTCAACAAACCGGCGGAATATGCGGGCGTGCTCCAGGCACTGGCACGACGCAATGTTTATGCGATCACGTCGTTCATCTTCGGACTGGATCACGATACTCCCGGCGTTGCCGAACGTACTCTGGCGCAGATCCGGCAGTGGCCGCCGGTTTTGCCGGTCTTCGGACAGATAACCCCGTTTCCTGCGACTCCGTTGTACGACCGCTTACTGAAAGAAGGGCGGCTCACCCGGCCGAAACACTGGCTTGAATTTGCGCCGTTCCGGATGGCTCACACCCCGACACATATATCGATACCCGAGGTGCAGAACGAGGTGCGGTATGCGTGGACCAACTCCTACAGTCCCGCGGCAACCGAGCTGGCACTGGATTCGATCGCAAATGAACCTGCGGCGTACAAAATCAGCCATTTCATGGCACGGCTTTTCTTCCGCGGGATCTATTTTCCGCAGAAGGGAACATGGCAATGGTTGAAACTGATTGCGCAAAACCGGACTTCAGTGTGGCGCATCGTTAAGGATTCCTACACCCGATGGAACGGCACGTCGGAAGGACGATTGGTGAGAGATTTCGAACACGGCACGCAAAGTGCGAAGCTAGTTACGCAAGCGGAACGAGAGGTTGCGGCGGACTGAGTCCGCACTGGAAGCCGCGCTACGGTGTAGGACCTGTCTTGGTGAGCACCACGTCTCGCTGATCGTAAGGCGTAACCACAACCGAGAGCGATTGACGCTTGTCGAACGCATCCTTGTTGATAGGAAAGCTGACGATAATCGTTCCATTCTGCCTGCCGCCGGGAGGAATCTTCGTCTCCACGAGCATGGGAGTGCCTGCGTGCGTCCGCAGGTCAGGGAAGCCCTGAAAGTAACGCTCGAAGTCGGAAGCAGAAGCAGCGGTGTCAGAAAACTCGCCCTGGTCAGTTTTGATCTTCGCGCCCATTTCCTTGATCCAGAGCGGCTTCTCGGTGGTGTTGTACATAGTGAACTGGACGACGGCGAGCACACTGTTATCTGATACCTGCACCACTCCGACGTCGTTGATACTGCCGGACGCTACCGGTTTCGCTCGGCCCAGAAATGCGATTGCGGCTACAACCACGGCCACGATTCCGAGCGCGATAAAGAACATGCTTGCCGGTGGCAAGGTCCACTTGGCTCGATCGAATTCTTCAGTAAGCGGAGTATGGCCAGCTTCTGTCGTGATTTGACCTGAGGGACGCACTGGCTTGGTGCGAACAGCGGCCTTGCGCACAGGCTGGCCCGGCTTAGGTGGCGGCGGCGCGGCTTGCGTGGCGGCAGGTGTGACAGGCGCATCGGAAGATACAGGCTTCGCCGTAGGTGAGGGCTCTTCTGACGGCTGCGGCAGATTCGTATTCTCGTCTGGCATTCGATCCTCCGATGGGGCGGTGCTGTTCATTATCTCTCCGGCAGCTGTGCTACGCCCAATTGCCCGGTAACAGGCAAAACGTGAGATGCACAATTCCGAGGGTGCGCACGGCTAAGCGTGCTTCATCACTTTCGCAAAGTCCGCCACAGGGAGCGTATTCAGGACGTCAGCCTTGGTTAGCCATGCGCGTCGCGCTTGCAGAATCCCGTAATGGATTTTTTCGAGGTGCGAGGTATGGTGCGAATCCGTGTTGATCACGATCTTGACGCCACGTTCCTTGGCCATACGGAGATGAACGTCGTTCAAGTCGAGCCGGTCGGGGTAGGCATTCAGTTCCATGGCGACGCGGTTCTTAGCGGCTTCGCGAAGGATGGCTTCCATATCGTATTGATAGGCGTCGCGCCGAAGAAGAAGACGTCCAGTCGGATGCCCGATGATCGACACATGTGGATTGCTGACGGCTTTCAACAGGCGATCGGTCATCTGCTGCGGCTCTTGATTGAAGTGTGAGTGAACGCTGGCGATCACCAAGTCCATCTCTGCCAGCACAGGATCGGAAAGATCGAGAGTGCCGTCGGCGAGGATGTCGACCTCGATTCCGGCGAAGATGCGAATTCCAGGAACGTTCTTATTTGCGGCGTGAATCTTCTTGATGTGCGCGAGTGCGCGCTCGTCGTCGAGACCATTGGCCATGGCCAGGTTCTTGGAATGATCTGTAATGGCCATGTACTTGTATCCACGTTCACGCGCTGCTTCGGCCATCTCTTCGATCGTGTTGCGGCCATCGGTTTCGACGGTGTGCATGTGCACATCGCCCTGGATGTCTTGCTCGGTAATCAATTCCGGCAGGCGATTCTCTTCAGCGGCTTCGATTTCGCCGCAGTTCTCGCGCAGTTCCGGTGGTATGTACTCAAGGCCGAGTCTTTGGTAAATCTCCGACTCGGTTTTGCCGGCGACGCGGGTTCCACCCTCGAGTTGGGCTAGTCCGTATTCGTTCAGCGTCAGGCCCATCTTGAGCGCACGCTGTCGAAGCGTGACGTTGTGGGATTTCGAACCTGTGAAGTATTGCATTGCGGCGCCAAAAGAATCACGTGGAAGGAGGCGAACGTCTACCTGCATTCCGCTGCGCAGGCGGAAGCTCACTTTATTGTCACCCTTGGCAAGAACGTCCATGATCCCTGGAAAACGGAGGATATGCTCGATCGCGGCCTGTCGTTCTCCATCGTTCTCGCAGACTTCGCCGGTGACCAGGATGTCGAGATCCCCAACGGTTTCGCGACCACGGCGTAAGCTGCCGGCGGGCGTGATTTTCTGCACTCCGGCCAGATCTTTCATGTGATCGATGAGCTTCAGCGCGGTGCGATCCGCTTCGTCGATGAGGAAACGCCCGGCGATACGTCTGTAGTCGGCGATTGACTTGAGGATCTTCTGTTCCTGCTTCTCGCCCATGCGCGGGAGGGTACGGATCTTGCCTTCCTTCGCAAGCTTCTCGACGCCATCGAGATCCGCCACCTGGAATGCGCTCCAAAGAAGAGCAATTGTTTTCGGACCAAGGCCAGAAATCTTCAGCAACTCCAGCATCGAAGGACGATATTTGGAGAGCAACTCACGGCGGGCGGTCAAGTCACCCGTGTTCGCAGATTTCCTGCAAGTTCGCGAGCATGCCCCTGCCGATGCCCGGAACTTCCAGCATTCTCTTGGGCTCGCATATTAATTTTTCAACCTGTTCGCCCAGCGATTCGATCGCTTCTCCAGCTCTCCGATACGAGCGGATGCGGAACGAATCGTCGCCATTGATTTCCATCAAGTCTGCTGTTTCGTAAAGCAGAGTAGCTATGTTCTTGTTATCCACGTGCGTCCATTCAGATGGGATCAGAACCGATACGGAGATTTTAGCCGGAGTGCGTGAAGGCGTGACGGAAACCTACCTAGAAAAGAAAAGCCCAACCGCGAGGGCTGGGCAAGGGGGAACTTTTGGACTGAAAAGGTGGCTACACTGCCTGGGCTAGTTTTGTCACATTTGCTGCCTGGGGACCTTTTTGGCCATCGACGATTTCAAATTCAACGTCGTCGCCTTCTTGCAAGCTTTTGTATCCGTCGGCTGATATTCCTGAATAGTGCACAAAAACGTCTGGACCATCGTCGCGACCGATAAATCCGTAGCCCTTGGCATTATTGAACCATTTAACTTTTCCTTTGATCCTTGCCACTGTGTTGTCTTCCTCCGTGCAGATGAAGCACGTGCAGAACGTGCCTGAGACTGCCTCAATCAGGTGAAGCCAAACGCACAGGGGGGCGAACTATCTTTCAGTCGGAGCCGGGGTCGCTTGGGCTAGAAAAGACCTGCTTGAAGACCAATGCTGTAATTCTCGCTGCATTGATTCGCTATTGTCAATACAGTAACTACGCTGAAAGCGCTGTCTGAGTGAGTATTTTCGCAGCTAAGGCTTTTTCCAGCCAGAGGACAGCCCCGATCGTCTTACCGTCACGGATGGTGCCCCGCAAAATCATATTCGTGACCTTAGAAACCGGGAAGAATCGGTGTGCGATAGACTCATCTTCTTCCGGCTTGGCCTGTCCGGCTGTTAAACCCGTGGCCAGGTAAACAGCCATCGTTTCATCCATGAACCCTGGACTGGGATAGTAGAACAAGACTCTTTTCCATTTTTTTGCGGTGTAGCCGGTCTCTTCCAGCAACTCACGCTTGGCGGCGGGCAGCTCGTCTTCGCCCTCATCGATTCGCCCAGCGGGGACTTCCCATAGAAATTGGTTTGCGGCATAACGGTACTGCCATTCGAGCAGTACATGGGGCTCGGCTTTAGCGGATTTGGCACCTCGTTTCCGGCTGCCTGGCCCAACCTGTACCGCGATGATGACCACCGATCCCGGGTGTCGAACGATGTCGCGGCGAGCGGTGACGCCGCTTGGTTCCTTCACCTGGTCGGAGGTGATTTGAAACAGCGGTCCCCGGAACACTACACGGGAGGAGAGGATCCGGACCGCCTTCTTCTTTGAAGTTTTTTTCGTCCTTGCCATGACGAAGAAATATAGCGGGTAATCTCCTTGGCGTCTCGCCTTTTACGTTTTGCACCGTTTGGAGTGCGCCTGCTATTCTGCCGCGCAGTGAGAAAACCAAGAATCACGATTGTTGGTCCGGGGCGGTTGGGCCTGGCGTTGGCTCAGGCGCTTGCGGACGCAAATTATGAGCTTGATGAGATCGTATTCCGGCGCAGTGTATCGGGAAAGAAGACGGGGCATGGTTCTGAGCAGAATGCGCGAAAGCTAGCACGGCGTTACGGGGCACGTGCGGTTGAACTTAGCAATGCCAGATTCTCGGCTGACATGGTGTGGCTTTGTGTCGGGGACGGATCGATTGCTTCCGTGGCGCGCAGCATCTCTGGGCGAGGCTCATGGAAGGGTAAAGTTGTATTCCATTCCAGTGGAGCGCTCAGCAGCCGGGAACTCTCGTCGCTTCACAAGGCCGGAGCATCTGTGGCGTCGGTTCATCCGTTGATGTCGTTTGTGCACCATGGCGCCGAGGCTACGTTTGAAGTTCCTTTCGCGCTGGAAGGTGACGCGAAGGCCTTGGGAGTCGCGAAGAGGATCGTGCGCGATCTTGGTGGCGAAAGCCTGCGGATTTCCACGGCGAACAAACCTCTTTACCACGCATTCGGCGCTTTTCTTTCGCCTTTGATTATCGCGAATCTGGCGTTGGCAGAACGAATAGGAATCAAGGCTGGAGTTTCGAAGAATTTTGTCAGGCAGGCAATCGCACCCATTCTGGCGACCACCATCTTCAACTACATCACTTTGGGTGCAGCGGGAGCATTTAGTGGACCGCTGGTCCGCGGGGATGTGGAGACAGTTCGCAAGAATCTGGCAGCTCTGAAGAAAGTTCCCGACGCCGAAGCAGTTTATCGCGCACTGGCACGCTCGGCTCTGAGAACACTACCCGTCGGGAAGAAGAAAGAGTTGGCTCGATTGCTTGCGGGAACGCGGAAGTCTAGCGAGTGAAGAGGTGTCCCATCTTTTCTTTTTTCGTTTTCAGATAAGCCTGGGAGTAAGACGAGCCGGGTTCGACTTCGCAGGGAACGCGTTCGACCACTTCAATTCCGGCGTTCTCTACTGCTTCCACTTTGTCCGGATTGTTGGAGAGCAGGCGAATTTGTTTCACGCCCAGTGCTTTCAATACCTCGACCGGCAAAGCGTACTCGCGATAGTCAACTTTGAAGCCCAACTTCTCATTGGCTTCCACGGTATCGAGACCCTGGTCCTGCAACTCGTAGGCTTGCAGCTTGGGCATCAAGCCAATTCCACGCCCTTCCTGTTCTTCGTATATGAGGATTCCGGCGCCAGCCTCGGCGATAAGCGCCAGCGCCATCTCAAGTTGCTGCCGGCAGTCACAGCGTAGCGATCCAAAGACGTCGCCAGTGAGACATTGCGAATGGATGCGGACTAACGGGGGCGTGCTGAGGACGTCGCCCATCACCAGCGCAACGGCAGATTCCTTGCGGCGTTCGCCGATGCCGTCAAAGTGACCTTCAAAGCCGTAAATGCGGAACTTACCCCAAATCGTGGGGAAATTTGCCTCCGCCATTTTCTTGATGGAGATAGAAACGTTCACTCATTGATTATAGCGGTCGAGGCGAATGTGCAGGTCAAAGCTCATGTTGCCACGTCCGGCAATCGCGGTCGTGCCGACTGCGACGCCGACGAAATCCCTGCGCGTCATTGCGGATGAGGAGCGCGGCGGCGGTGTCATTGTGTGGATTTCGGCGGCGTGAACCATCGCTCGACGTCACGAATCGAAGCCATCGTGTGGCGACGGCTGGAGTTATCTATAATGAAAGCCGGGACAAGAAAAGAAGTTTTTGCAAGCCAAAAAGCCGAAGCTTGCATCCAATTGAGCGCCGCATGGAACAAACGCAAGTCAAACCAAAAGTGCTAGTAGTCGACGATGAGCGGGTTATAGCAGACACGCTCGCAATCATTTTGAATCAGCACGGCTTCGATGCAGCGGCCGTGTACACCGGCACGAGCGCCGTTGAGCGAGCCCGTGCAGTGAAACCTGACCTCGTGATCAGCGATGTCATTATGCCGGATATGAACGGCATCGAAGCGGCCATTCATATACGAAAGTTCCTTCCATCCTGCAAGATTCTCCTGTTTTCCGGCCAGGCGGCGACGGCCGACCTGCTGGAGAGCGCGCGGGCTCAGGGACATGAGTTCGAAATCCTGGCAAAACCCGTTCATCCTCAGGATCTGTTGGCCAAGCTGAAGGGCTGAAGTCCGTCCAAAGCAAGATCGTTCAACCCGGCATGGCTTCCGGCTACAATCGAAACGCTTATCGTAAGCGCCTCGAATGAACTGGGAAGCCATTTCGCTTACCGCACGCCTCGCCTCGATCGTCGCTGGGGCGCTGCTGGTCGTCGGGCTGCCGATTGCATACTGGATCACGTTCAGCAGCTGGCGATGGAAGTTCCTGGTCGAAGCGTTGGTTTCGATGCCGCTAGTGCTGCCGCCGACCGTTCTCGGCTTCTATCTGCTGATAGTTTTCGGAGCACATAGCGCGCTGGGCCGATTGTGGCAATCGGCTACAGGACACACGCTTGCGTTTTCATTTCAGGGACTGGTGTTTGCATCCATCTTGTACAGTCTGCCGTTTGCGGTGCAGCCGTTCGCGGCGTCGTTCGCTGGTGTCGATCCCGCGTTGCTATCGGCATCTTCGACTCTGGGCGCATCGCGATGGCGAACGTTCTGGCGCGTGATTCTGCCACTGTCGGTTCCTGGAGTAGTCACAGGAATCGTTCTGAGTTTTGCGCATACTGTCGGCGAGTTTGGCGTAGTGCTGATGATCGGCGGCAACATTCCAGGAGTTACGCGCACCGTCTCCATCGACATTTACGATCGCGTGCAGGCGCTCGAATACGGGAGCGCGAATCAAACGGCGGTGGTGCTGTTGATCTTCTCGTTTACGGTGCTCTCCGTGGTTTATGCGCTGAACCGGCGAGTGTGGGCGGTGTATCCATTCAAGTGAGACCAGACATTCCGTTGAAATCCGAAGAACATGGAACTGAGGCGCTGCTGCGGGTCGATGTTGTCAAGACGTTTCACGCTGGCAGCCGAGACACAGGCGTTCGCGAGTTTTCGCTAGATGCGCAGTTGTCGGTTCAGCAGGGAATCACAATGCTGTTCGGGGCTTCGGGCTCCGGCAAGACGACGCTGCTAGATTGCGTCGCGGGTGTCGAAAGCCCTGACTCGGGTGAGATCAGCCTGGGTGACGAGTATTTGTTTGATTCGGCAGCGCAAGTGAATCTGCCCCCGGCGAAACGCGGAGTTGGATACGTCTTCCAGGACCTCGCGCTCTTTCCGCACTTCAGCATTGAGGGTAATGTCGAATACGGTTTGTTCAGATTGCGCGCGGACGAGAAGAAGACTCGAGTCGACGCCATTCTGGACAGTTTTCGGATTGCGCACCTGCGAAATCGCAAGCCCAACGAAATCTCGGGTGGCGAGAAGCAGCGTGTGGCGCTGGCTCGCGCACTGGTGACGAATCCCAGGGCGTTGCTGCTGGATGAGCCGCTCTCGGCGCTGGATCCAGCCACGAAGTCGGGAATCATGGACGATCTTCGTAGCTGGAATGAGCAGCATCGCATCCCGATCCTTTATGTGACCCATAGCCGCGAGGAGGTATTTGCGCTGGGCGAGAGAGTGATTGCACTGGAGCAGGGAAGGGTCGTGGCGGCGGGGGGTCCGCTGGAGGTCTTGAGCGCGCCGAGAACGGAGGCAATTGCCGGATGGATGGGGCTGGAGAATATCTTTGACGCCAAAGTGACGGCGCTCCACGAACGGCAAGGAACGATGCTATGCCGTATCGGCGGCGCTGCGAACGCTGGGCCGGAACTGGAAGTGCCGCTTGGACGATCGCTAGTTGGAGACACGGTGAGAATCGGAATTGGTGCAGGCGAGATCCTGGTGGCAAACAAAGTTCCGGATGGATTGAGTGCACGCAACATCCTGAAGGGCGAGTTGAAGACGCTGAAGCGGAGAGACGTGATGCTGGTTGCGCTGGTCGATTGCGGCGTCCCCTTCGAGGTTCATCTGACGCCGGGTGCGCAGGAATCGCTGGCGCTGCGGCCGGGCAACACCGTCTGGCTGGTAATTAAAACCTACTCCTGCCATCTGCTGCAGCGATCGCTCAAACACTCGCTATAGGCGAAAATTCGGCGGCTTAAATTTCTCCGCCTTCGAAGCCGACGAATACAGGTTCCGGTTTCAGTTCGATGCCGAATTGCTCGAACACAGCGTTCTGGATTCGATTTGTGAGCGCAATGATGTCGGCAGCGGAAGCGCTGCCGCGATTCACGATGGCAAGTGAGTGACGGCTGGAGATACCTACCGGACCGGAAGTATACCCTTTGGAAAATCCTGATTGTTCTACTAACCATGCGGCTGGGAGTTTCACGAATCCATCACTCGCGGGATACGTCGCCAGATGCAGGCCGCGCTGTTCGGCAACGCGCGCGACAGACTCAGCGCTGCTGCGATTAACAACCGGGTTCTTAAAGAACGATCCGGCGCTGAGGCAGTCATCGTCACCAGGAACAATCAGCATTGCTTTGGAATGGCGAATCTCGCGAACCGCGTTGCGCGTTTCCACCAAGGTCGGAACAGTCTGCCCCGCAAAGTGCTCCTTAAGATCCCGATAAGAGATGGTTGGTGAACCGCCGGATTGGAGGCGATAACGCACGCGAAGCAAAATATAACTGGCTCGCGCGCGAGTGTTGAACATACTGGCGCGATAAGCGAATTCGCAATCAGAATTGCTGAAGAGGCGCTTCTTGCCAGACGCGATTTCGATTGCAGCAACACACTCGACGGTCTGCGAGACTTCCTGACCATAGGCCCCGACATTCTGTACGGGAGTGCCGCCGACCGTACCCGGAATACCGCTCAGGCACTCAAGTCCCGCACAATTCTGATCCACGGTGTGCGCGACGAAGGCGTCCCAGTCTTCACCTGCACCGACATCGAAGATTCGCTGATCGCCAGCGGCATCCGCTTTCATGCCACGAATCTGAATCTTGAGCACGAGACCGGGGAATCCGCGATCTGAGACAACCAGATTGCTGCCGCCGCCGAGGACAAAAAGCGGGAGACGGCGCACTGCGACAAAATCCAGTGCATCCAGAACATCTGATTCGCTTAAGGCGCGAGCGAAGTAGCGGGCCGGTCCTCCGACTTTGAGGGTTGTCAGTTCGGCGAGCGGGACGTGTTCCTGCAGCAACATCACTGGCGCCATCTTAGCAAAGCGTGGCCGCGAAATGATCGAAGGCTGCTGATGGGACTTTTCGGGGATGGCCTGTTTAGTGTATTAATGATGGACAAATCCCCCAATACAAAACTGGAGCGGGAGACGGAATGTACCCAGAACTGATGGTGATCCCCATGCGTGAGGAACTGACGCGTATTGGGGTGGAAGAATTACGCGTGTCGGAAGATGTGGAGCGGTTTATAGAGCGTCCGGGCATCAACATGATCGTGGTGAATTCCATTTGCGGATGCGCGGCGGGACGGATGCGGCCGGCAGTGCGGGCGGCGTTACAACACGGTACTTTGCCGGATTCGATCGGCACGGTTTTCGCGGGACAGGATCGCGACGCGACTGAGCGCGCACGTTCCTATTTCACGGGTCATGCGCCTTCTTCGCCGTGCATTGCTCTTCTGCAAGATGGCAAACTGATCTACCTGATGCAGCGCAGCGATATTGAACATCGCGATGCTGGAGATCTGGCTGCGGAACTGACGCGCACTTTCGACCGGTTTTGCGGTCAGAAGTCGGCTCTACAAGCCTAAACACCCAAAGGCCGCTCTCAGCGGCGGCTTTTAATCCTCATTTCCTGACCTCGTTCTCGGGGTATCGCCAAAGGTCCATCTAACGAAGGTAATCTTGTCTGGTTACCGGGCTGTTGATAACTTCGCGGTCCACTGACACAGAATTCGTGTGTGTCGCCAAGGAGTTTCAATATGGCCCGTGGGAAGTACCTGGCCCTAACCCTTTTGTTGCTCAGCGGATTGTCGAGCGTTGCGCAAACGCAGCCCGCCGCGAAGCCTGCCGCCAAGAATGGTCCAAAACTTGGTCTTTTGATCGCCGACCTGCGTCACGAGCGCTGGCAAACGGACGTGGACCAGTTCACCAACCGCGCACGAGAACTGGACTCCGCGGTGCTTACTCGGGATGCGGAGAGCAACGCCGATCTCCAATTCGATCAAGCCAAGGAGCTTATCAGCAAGGGCGTAAAGGTGCTGGTAGTGAACGCTGTCGATGGCGACAAGGCTGCCGAGCTGGTGGCATATGCCCATAAGCATGGCGTCCCCGTGGTTTGCTACGACCGTATGATTTTGGGTGGACAACCTGACTTCTTCGTTTCGTACGATAACGAACGCATCGGTGAACTGCAGGCGGAATCCCTGCTGAAGCTGGCGCCACAAGGGAACTACGTTCTGCTCGAAGGATCGAGCACCGACGACAACGCGACTCTCTTTTACCAAGGTCACCTAAAGGCTTTGAAGGAAGCTGTCGACGGCGGGAAGATCACGGTAGTGACGCAGCAGTGGGTGAAGGACTGGAGCGAGACCGAGGCCTACATGCAGATGATGAAGGCTCTGGCGGTGACCAAGAATATTCAGGCAGTTGTGGCGGCAAATGACGACACTGCTTCGGGGGCGGCGCAAGCGCTGCTCGACATGAATGTGAAACCGTTCCCGGTCATCTCAGGACAGGACTCGGATCTTTCGGCAGTGGTGCGAATTATCAAGGGTACGCAAACTATGTCGATTTACAAACCGATGACTCCCCTGGCACGACTGGGAGCCGAGGCCGCGATAGAACTGGCGAAAGGCAAGAAACCTGCCGCGCAGATGACGGTGAGTAATGGGGACTCCCAAGTGCCTGCAGTGCTTTTGGTTCCCAAGGCGGTGGATCGCTCAAACCTGATGCAAACGGTATTCGCCGATAAATTCCAGAGCCCCGCGATCGTACAGAAGGAACTGACGGAACAGGAGTGGCGATCCTTCGCCGCCCAAGCCGGCGCCAACGGCGGCAGCAACTAAAGATAAAAAAGTCGGGTGGCAACACTTCAACCCAAGAAGGGAGGGCTTCGGCCTTCCCTTTTCTTTGGCTATCGACAGCCACAGCTCGAAATAACAGACGAGACATTACGCGACGTCGCTACTGCTGTCGTCCTGGTATTCCTCGGGAACGTCGTCTTCGGGAACTTCGCGGGTTCGGACTTCCGACACGTCCGGATCAGGCGCGTTCTCGATAGCGTCGATGACTTCGGCTTCGTCGGCCTGTCCTTCTTCAGCCAATTCTTCGACGCTCTCGGAATCAGCCTCTTCGATATCCGAGAGACCCTGGGTGTCGCCCGACTGGCCGGCCGACTCCGAATCGCCTACCGAGTCGAAACGATCTGTTTCCTGTGAATCGATCTTTCTACGTGCATTGTCACTCATCTTCCACCTGCCTCAAGAGTTGCTTCTGGAGATTCGATGCGGATTGCGCTGTCACGATGCTGCTTTGGTTCAATTTAGAAATAAGACATTGCGGAATGGCTCGATAGCGCTAGCTTTCTGGCTTATCTCTTGGGTATGCTCCCACTGATGTCGCTGATTTCTCTTACCGAGATCCTGGGCTCGCCGGTGCTCGACCCTGCTGGACAGGTGATCGCGCGGGTGCGCGAGGTTGCGCTCTCTCCGCAGGAGGACCCGCTCTGGATCTCGTCGTTCGTAGTGAAAGCAGGGCGCGAACTTCGGCTGCTCCCGCTGAAGGAAGTGGATGAACTGCGCGGCGGAGTGCGCGTGCGGGGAAGAGTTCACCATTGGGCGCCATTCAGCAATCCGGAAGGATTTCTGCTGCTGAGCCGCGATCTGCTGGATCAGCAGATCATTGACGTGCACGGACGCAAGGTGGTGCGGGTCAATGATGTCGATCTGCGACAGGAGCCCACGAACCACCATATCGCGCTGAAGATGGAAGCGGTCGACATTGGCGCGCGTGGCGCGGTGCGCCGTCTGCTGAAGGGAATTGTCCCTTACGGAGCGCTGCAGGCGCTGCTCCGTAAAATTCCGCCGCGGTTGATTCCGTGGGACTATGTCGATCTGATCGAGACCGATCCGGCGCGCAGGGTGAAGCTGAAGATCGAGCACGAAGGGTTGTCCAAGCTGCATCCGGCGGACATTGCCGACATCGTGGAAGACCTGTCGCCAGACGAGCGCGAAGCGGTATTCGAGACGCTGGACGAAGAGGTTGCCGCCGACGCGCTGGAGGAGGTCGAACCGAAACTGCAACGGTCGATTATCCATTCGCTGGACTCGGATCGCGCCGCCGACATTGTGGAGGAGATGGATCCGGATGCCGCGGCGGACCTGCTGGGCGATCTGTCGGAGGAGAAGTCAGAAGAGATTCTCGAGGAGATGGAGCCTGAGCAACGCGAGGAAGTCGAAGAACTGCTCGAGCACAAAGAGAACACCGCCGCGGGCCGCATGACGACGGAGTTTCTGTCGCTGCCGGTTACTGCCACGGTGGAAGACGCACTGGAAACGCTGCGCAACTTCGAAGGCGGCGTGGAGAGCGTGGTCACACTGTTCCTGCTTGATCCGGGAGGCAAACTGGCGGGCGCGGTTCCGTTGCAGAAACTTGTGCTCGCGAAGCCGGGGCAAAAGCTCAGCGAACTCTGCGCCGAGCCGTTGATCTCCGTCCACGAGCAAGCGAAGGAGAACGAGTTCGTGGAACTCTTCGACAAGTACAACCTGCTCACGCTGCCGGTGCTCGACGATGAGGGCAAGCTGAGCGGCGTAATTACGGCGGACGACATCATCTCATTGCTGCGTAACGCCCAATAAGGCACCCGTCCATTTGCTCCATTCAGTGCGCGGAAATTGCCATTGCATCCGTGCAGGTTGAAACGGGCGGCTCCGCGGGGCGACACTGTCTGTGATGGCAATTCGAACGATCTTCAGCATGGCCGAAGAGTGCGCCGCGGGTGAGCGCACGGGATGGTCCGACTTTGTGCGCGATTACGGTCCGGTGAGCCGGACGCTGCTCACGCACTACTTTCCGCCGCTTGTCCCGGAGATGGACACGCATTTAGCCGGTCCATTTGCGCGCGCGTACGCCAACGACAGCGAGTGGTTCCGTGAGTTGAAGTTTCAGAATGAGCGGGAGTTTGCGATGGCGTTCCGCGAGCTTGTGTTCGCCTATGGACGGGCGGCTGCCCGGTTGCCTAAGCCGGAGATCTCACTGGACCAGTTCCGCGAAATCGTGAAAGATCTGCCAGTGGTTGAACGGCAACTGTTGTGGCTATGCGTGAAGGGGTATAGCGCCGCGCAGATTGCGCCGATGATGATGAACGCGGAAGCGACGTCGAATGCGGTGAAGGAGATTGCCGATAAGCGGCTTGCAGAAGTGCTGCCGGAAGCGACAAGCGCGGCGTTCACAGTATCGGCGCGCGCGCTGATGGAAGCGGCCGAGGCGACGAAGACCGATCAGTGTTTGTCGCTGCGGACGTACAACAATCTGGTGAATGGGCAGATCACCTGGCGCGAACGCGAACTGGCGGAGCAACACATGCGCGATTGCTTCTACTGCCTCGACCAGTTTACGGCGTATCAGGAAATGATCCGGATTAATAAGGATCGGAAGCCACTGGGGGACGCCGAGGTCGAGAAGATTCTCGGCACTGTTGGGGTCAAGGCGGCGGTGAAGAGGAAGGGATTCCTGTCGAAGCTGATTGGCTGATCAGGCAGCGATCAGCGCGATGAAACGAGGGCCTGTGATTAATCTTGGGCGACTGCGGCGTCCGCCGTCCCCGACGTAAGCCTTTGGACTTCGGCGAGCAAGATGGGAACGCTGACCGGTTTAGGTAACAGCGCGTCCACCGTTGATGGTTTTTCCAGCAAATCAGTATTTCCGGAAAGCATCAGCACAGACACGCGCTTGAATTCCTTGAGACGCTTCGCAAGCTCACTTCCTGTAATGCCTGGAAGCCCGTGGTCCACGATCACAAGATCCACTTCATTTCCGAAGAAGTGTTCTTGCGCCTCCTGCGCGTTTTTCGCAGCAAAAGTTTTGTAGCCTTCCTTTTTAAGGATCAGGCAAATGGTTTCAAGGGTAACGAAGTGATCGTCGATTACCAGGATTGTCCGCATACCTCGGCCTCGCAGGGTGTGACCGGGCCTGATCGTTCGAGAACAAGTCACCGTGGCAGGTGATTGAGGAACAGTGCGGACGCTGCCTCCCCTCAAAGTGGATGGCAGGTAGGAGTCACGAATGGCGACCTTTCTTACTGTAGCACATTATGTCTGGTATCGGACAGTTAACGGCAGATTAACGCGCTACTCTGAAAGGGCTTATACTCAAGGTCGACATCTCCATACGCAAGTTTTCCTGCCTTAGCAGGTTCATCTGCGCATCCGGATGCGGCCATTTTTGGCCGACACGAAGGAGCAAGATGAACCCGCGCTCGCCGCGATTCAAGAACAATGTCTTAGCTGCACTGCCGACGCCTGAGCTCAGTCGACTCTCGCCATACCTTAAGCCAATTGACTTACCGCAGCATACGAGCCTGCTCGACGGAAAAGCTACGGAGGCGTATTTCCTGGAGGGCGGCATAGCGTCGGTGGTGGTCACATTGGAAGAGGGGGATACAGTTGAGGTCGGCGTGATTGGCCACGACGGTGTAGTCGGAATTCCAAGCCTGCTGGGAGTTGAAAATGGGACTAGCCACACGTTCATGCAGATTCAAGGTTCTGGGTACAGTATCAAGCCGCATATCCTGCGTGAACAGTTCGAGCGGCCTGGAGAACTGAGGCAATATCTGCAGAAGTACATCCAGGCGTTTATGGCCCAGACGGCGCAAACTGCCGCATGCAACCGCGTTCATGATATTGAGGAGCGACTGGCGCGCTGGCTTCTGACCTGCCGCGATCGTATGCCTTCCGATCAGCTTCAGCTGACCCAAACGTTCCTGGGACAGATGCTGGGTGCGCCGCGAACTACGGTAACTCTGGCAGTGGGAATTCTCGAGCGCGCTGGGCTGATTGACCACTCACGGGGCGTAATCATGATCCGCGACCGGGCTGGACTCGAGAAAATGGCCTGTGAGTGTTATCGCACAGTGCGCGACGAGTACAAACGTTATCGTTTGCTGTGAGTCTGGTGCCAGACAGACTTCAGCGCCGTACTTTTTTAAGATCTGAGAAGGCTAATTCTTCTGCGAAGGCTAATTCTATGGAACCTGATTCGAAATCAGTGTTCGTGGTCGATGATGAGGAACTCGTCGCTAATACCATCGCCCTAATTCTCCGCAGTAATGGTTATCAAGCGCTTGCCTTGTATGACTCTGAAAGCGCTCTCGCGCAAATGGACACAATGAAGCCTGCACTCGTGATCAGCGACGTGGAGATGCCGGGAATGAACGGCGTGCAACTTGCGGTATTGATCCGCGAACGCTATCCAGAGTGTCGGGTGCTTCTTTTCTCGGGGCAGGCGGCCACGGTCGATCTGCTCGATGAAGCTCGTCGCCAAGGGCACGTTTTCGAAATTCTGCAAAAGCCAATTCCTCCCGCTGAACTGCTGGCCAAAATCGCTGCGTAGTTTAGCGTGAGCGCGGAATCCACTTGCTCGCCTCGAGTGTTCGGAGCAGTCCGCATAGACCGCCTTCCCGCGCGTCGCTCAAATTCTGCCAGACCTCTTTCACGTTGATCTATCCCGTATTGTGGCTGTAATCAGCCTAGATCCGGCCGCTGTTTAAACAATTGCGTGAACTCACAGACACTGGATAAGGTAGAGCTACTGAAGCCACGCAAGGAGCTCACGGAATGTACGGTGCCGTATTGCACACGCTGGGAAAGCCGCCCCGCTATGAACAATTTGCCGATCCAGTGGCGCGCGAGGGCGAGGCGATTGTGGAAGTTCGGGCGGCATCTTTGAAGCCGGTCGACAAGCAACTGGCCGCCGGCTCGCATTTCGCGAGTCCGCGGCAACTGCCCGTGATCTGCGGCACGGACGGTGTTGGATATCTCAGTGACGGCAAGCGCGTCTTTTTCGGAGGGGCGCGTCCTCCGTTCGGCGCGATGGCGGAGCGCACGGTGGTGAAAGCAGCTTTCTGTTTTCCTGTACCCGATGAGTTGGACGACGAGACCGCTGCTGCGCTGCCGAATCCGGGAGTCTCTGCGTGGCTATCGCTGGCACATCAAGGCAAGCTGAAAGCAGGCGACAACGTCCTGGTACTCGGTGCAACAGGCACAACGGGAAAGCTGGCAGTGAAGATCGCCAAGCTCCTTGGTGCGAGCAGGGTAGTGGCAGCGGGCCGCAATGAACAAGTTCTGAGCGCGCTTCCGGAACTCGGCTGTGATGCAACAATTCGTCTGGACGTGCCGGAAGATGAATTGCGTCAACGCTTCGCCGACGAGGCCGGAGAAGCTGGGTTCCAAGTTGTGATCGACTATTTGTGGGGGCGCCCGGTAGAAGTGCTGCTATCGGCCTTAGCGCGCAAAGAGTTTGCTTTTGCCAAAACAGAAACTCGTTTGGTGCAGGCGGGAGAGAGCGCAGGGCCGACAATCTCGCTTCCGGCAGCAGTACTGCGGAGCACTGCGCTCACGATCACCGGGACGGCGGGGATTCCGCCGATGGAAGTGCTGGCGAATGCGTTACAAAAAGTGATGGCGCACGGAGCAAGTGGAGATCTAACGGCGGCGACTGAGAGTGTTGCGCTGAGAGAAATCGAAGAGTCGTGGACACGGGAGTATCCCGGGCGCAGAGTTGTGGTGAAGCCGTAGTCGGGTAAGTGAAAATCAAATACATAGATGGATTCGCTGCGCTCACCATGACTTCGTGGTGTGGGATGGTTGGGTGGCGATGACAGCGAGAATGTGCAGATAGAAGCTCAAGTCAACATCCCCACCCAAGCCAAATGAGGGCTTGGATGGGGCACCCGAAGATCAGTCCTGGCGTCGACGTCAAAATACATAGATGGATTCGCTGCGCTCACCATGACTTCGTGGTGTGGGATGGTTGGGTGGCGATGACAGCGAGAATGTGCAGATAGAAGCTCAAGTCAACATCCCCACCCACGCCAAATGAGGGCTTGGATGGGGCATCCGTAGATAAGTCCTGGTGTTGACCTCAAATACATAGATGGATTCGCTGCGCTCACCATGACTTCGTGGTGTGGGGTGGTTGGGTGGCGATGACAGCGAGAATGTGCAGATAGAAGCGCAAGTCAACATCCCCACCCACGCCAACAGAGGGCGAGGGTGGGGAGTTGTAGATCAGTCCTGGCGGGCATCCGATCTCGACCTCTCGGATATCCGTCGTTACGGTTTGGGGTTCCAGAACGCGGGATCAGCCTTGATCCACTCGGGGGGAGGATAGCTCTCGTGCGGGTTGAAGGTGAAGATATTGGTTTGCACATCGTCGACGGCAGCGGCTGTGAGATCCGACAGCCGCTTCATGCCATCGGCTCCCATAACGTCGGCAAATTTCTTGTTATCGCCCAGGCCCGAGTCGACCTCCGACAGGGATTTCATAGGATTGAACACCAGATAAACGTTACCGCCCTGTCCGTAATACTCCTGGAAGACGGCCCAGTGCGCATCGGGTACGGCCTTGGGGAAATTGTCGAGGTAGAGCTTCACAATGGCGTCCCAATCGCTGTCGTGGCCGGGGCGTACGTGGAAGCGCGTGATTTCGAAGTAACGCATGGGCGCGAGGCTGAGGTTGGGGTGGAAGCTCTGGTCCTCACGATAAAGGAAGTGGCTAACCTCGTAGCTGGAGAGCAGTTCGCCGTCGGCGACGGTAGCACGATCGAGAGCGGCAGAGAGAACGGTGTTCTTCTGCGTGGCTTTCACGTCTTTCTCCAAGGCGGCGAAAGAATCGTAGCCGACAAGAAAAAGAGAACGCGGGTTGCCGGACTGGGAGTCCACAGCGAGATAGTGCTGTGGCCACTTGGCTGCTTTGAAGGCGTTGACGAAGGCGCTCTCGCTTTTCTCGTGAGGCGTGCCCGCCTTGCCAGGCTTGAGATTCTCGCGAACGATGAGGAGGACCTTGGGAGGCGCCAGGGCTGACTGATCTTGGGCAAACGTAGATCCGATAAACGCAAACGACAGGCCCAACAAAAAGATGGTTTTTCGCATAGAGGTAGTCTCCTTTTCGAAAGAGCAAATTACCGGGAACTGTGAGACCCGAATTGCTTGCCGGGGAACGAACGGAAGGTGGGAGCTATGGTACGCGCAAGAAAGAGGCAGTCAAGGGATTTGGTGATTGGGATTCGTTTCGCAGATTTCCAACCGGTGCACCCTGATAACCGGTGGTGAGGATAGGGTTTCCTCGCTGCGCTCGGAATGACAGGATCCTCGCTGCGCTCGGAATGACAGGATCCTCGCTGCGCTCGGATCGGATAGGTCAGTGGAATCCCACCCAAGCCAACAGAGGGCTTGGATGGGGCACCCGCAATTCGTGGTTCATTGCGAAAAGATAATTAGCTCCGCGAGTGAGCGCTTCTTGGGGTCATTTATGATCTCTGCGAAAGGAAGAACCATGATTCAGCAGACGAATACGCAGGTGCATCTCTCCCCGATGGCAGGCAAACCGGCGACGAAGGACATGCTGGTCGATGTCGCTGATCTCGAGCGCGAATACTACGAGCGCAAACCGGATGTGAGCGATCCGAACCAGATGGTCAGCTTCGGGACCAGTGGGCATCGCGGGACGCCGCTGAAGGGGACGTTCACCGAGGCGCACATCGTGGCGATCACGCAGGCGATATGCGATTACCGACGCGAACAGGGAGTGGATGGTCCGCTATTCATGGGGAAAGACACGCATGCGGCGTCGGGTCCGGCGCAGAGGACAGCGTTGGAGGTGCTGGCGGCGAATGGAGTGGAGACCGTCATCCAGCGCGAGGATGGATTCACGCCAACGCCGGTGATTTCGCACGCAATTTTGACCTACAACCGCGGAAGGCGGGAACATCTGGCGGATGGCGTGGTGGTGACGCCGTCGCATAATCCGCCGCAGGATGGAGGATTCAAGTACAACCCGACGAATGGCGGTCCAGCAGATACGGATGTTACGAAGTGGATGGAAGCGCGCGCGAATGAGTATCTGCGTAACGGAAATCGTGACGTGAAGCGCGTGGCGTATGAAGCGGCGATGAAGGCCCGGACGACTCGTGAGTACGACTATGTTGCACCGTATGTGAACGACCTCGGAAATGTGATCGATATGGAGGCGATTCGCGCTGCAGGGTTGAAGCTGGGAGTGGATCCGCTGGGCGGTGCGGCGCAGCCGTATTGGGAGCCGATCAATGCGAAGTATGGACTGGCCATTGAGGTGGTGAATCCGAAGATTGATCCGCAGTTTGGGTTCATGACGGTAGATCACGATGGGCAGATCAGGATGGACTGTTCGAGTCCGTATGCCATGGCCGGACTGGTGAAGCTGAAAGATCGGATTCCAGGTGGCGTTTGCGAATGATCCGGATTCGGATCGGCACGGAATCGTGACGCCATCGGTGGGGCTGATGAACCCGAATCATTATTTAGCGGTGGCGATTCAGTATCTGCTGACGCATCGCCCGAAGTGGCCAGCGAACGCCTTGGTGGGGAAGACGTTGGTGAGCAGCAGCATGATCGATCGCGTAGTGGCGAAGGTCGGGCGGAAGTTGTCGGAGACGCCAGTGGGATTCAAGTGGTTCGCCCCGGGCCTATACGACGGATCGTTCTGCTTCGGCGGAGAAGAGAGCGCGGGCGCGAGCTTCCTGCGGCGCGATGGCACCGTGTGGACGACGGATAAAGATGGAATCATCCTCGCGCTGCTGGCGGCTGAGATTACGGCAGTGACGGGGAAAGATCCGGGCGAACATTATCAGGAACTGGCAGCGGAATTTGGTGCGCCGTTCTATACGAGGATCGATGCGCCCGCCACGCCGGAGCAAAAGGCAAAGCTGCAGAAACTGTCACCGGAGAATGTGAAGGAGTCGACACTGGCGGGCGAGCCAATTACGGCGAAGCTGACGAGAGCTCCGGGAAACAATGCGGCGATTGGCGGACTGAAAGTTGTCGCGACCAATGGGTGGTTCGCGGCGAGGCCCTCGGGGACCGAGAACATTTACAAGATCTACGCGGAGAGCTTCAAGAGTCAGAGTCACCTTGATGAGATTGTCGGAGAGGCGCAGACGATGGTGGGGAATGCGCTGAGGTAAATCAATCGGTGATTGGGCAATTTGTAGTAGGTAATTGAAAAAGCAAACGCAAGGTCTCTCGACTCGGGCGCAAGAAGTGGCCTCACTCGAAATGACAGGTGTGGAGTGTCGCGCGAAAGAGCACGAGTTTCTTCGAAATCACAGATGTGGGCTCTCGCGCGAGCACCAGGTTTATGATGGTCGGTCGTTTTTATAGGAGGACGTTCTCATGGCGTCGGTACTGATGGAAATTGAACCGAAGCGGTTGTGGAAGCACTTTGATGCGTTGACACGGATCCCACGGCCGTCGACGAAAGAGGCAGCAGCGCGCGAGTACGTGCTGGGCATTGCGAAGAAGCATGGGCTGGAGCTCGAGCGCGACAAAGTTGGAAATATCGTGGTACGAAAGAAAGCGCATGCGGGTCGTGAGAATGCGGTGCCGGCATTGCTGCAGGGCCATCTCGATATGGTCTGCGAGAAGAATGAAGGCACGGCGCACAATTTCGATACCGATCCGATACAAGTGCTTCGCGATGGCGATTGGCTGAAGGCGAAAGACACGACACTTGGCGCCGACAATGGCGTCGGTGTGGCAGCAGCGCTGGCGGTGATGGAGAGCGACGACATCAAGCATGGTCCGCTGGAATTTGTGTTCACCATCGATGAAGAGACTGGGCTGACGGGTGCGGCGGAGTTTCCAGGCGGACTGCTCAAATCGAAATACTTTTTGAATCTGGATAACGAAGAGAAGGGAACGATCTGCATTGGGTGCTCGGGCGGGTTGAACACAACGGCGCGCCGCAAGGTAACGCTTAAGGCGGCGACGCAGAATGCGGGATGGCGAATCAAGGTATCGGGGCTGAAGGGCGGCCACTCGGGGATTCAGATTCATCTGGGACGCGGGAACGCACTGCGTGTGCTGGGACGGCTGTTGCAGACGTTGATGGAGAAGTTGCCGGTGGAGGTTGCGGATCTCGCGGGCGGAAGCGCACGGAATGCAATTCCACGCGAGGCGTTTGCGGTGATTGTGTTGGATGCAGCGAAAGAGAACGAGTTGAAGTCGCTGGCGCAATCGGCGGAGGCGGAGTGGAAAGCGGATTTGGGCGATTTTGATTCCGGCGTGAAGATTACCGTCGAGAAAACCGAGAAGCCGGCGCAGGTTTTGGATCGCGAAGATGCGAAGAAGACGGCAGATCTGCTGGCGACGATGCCGCATGGGGTGCTGGCGATGAGTCCGGATATTGCGGACCTGGTGCAGACGTCGACAAACCTGGCGACGATCGCAAAGAAAGATGGCGCCATTGAAATTGGATCGCAGCCAGCGCAGCGCGATCGAGTCGAGCAAGCAGGCCGCGGCGCACATGGTAAGAACGGTGTGCGAATTGGCGGGTTTCGAAGCCGTGTCGGGTGGCGGGTATCCGGGATGGAAGCCGGAGCCGCATAGCGAGATCGTGGAGAAACTACAGAAAGTTCACGAGAGAGTTTTTGGCGAGCCGGCGAAGCTGATCGCGATGCACGCGGGACTGGAGTGCGGCGTGATTGGGGAGAAGTATCCGGGGATGCAGATGGCGTCGTTCGGGCCGACCATTGTGGGTCCACATAGTCCGCAGGAGAAGGTGGAGATTTCGTCGGTGGAGGGATTCTGGAAGTATCTGGTGGCAGTGCTGGAGGCGATTTAGATACCGTTTCACGTTTCGCGTTTCACGTTTCACGATCCCGCACATCCAAAGACAGGATGTGTGGGGCACCTGTGGAAGGGCACTAACGCAAAGATTTTTCGCTGCGCTCAACATGACCTCGTGGAGAGGGGCGCAGCACAGGAGATCTATGGTTCAGGTTCACGGGACGAATCGATGAAGCTCACTCAGGTTCGATCTTTTCTTGGCACCGTTTGTGCCGCGGTGGCTCTGTTGCCGGCCACTGTGACGCATGCACAGACGAATCCCACTGCGACTGCTCAACCTGCAGCGCTGACGGCAGATGAAGATCGGCAGAAGATGATGGATCAGCTCGGGATCACCGCGCTCAGACCGGGCGCAAGTGGCGATGAGAAGGCTCCGGATCACGCGAATTACGACGAGTCGCAAGCGAATCCGTTTCCGAACCTTCCTGATCCCCTGACGATGAAGAATGGAGAGAAGGTGACCACGCCGGAGATGTGGTGGAAGCGGCGGCGTCCGGAGATTGTTGAGGATTACGAGCGCGAGGTCTACGGGCGAGTGCCGGCGAATGTTCCGGCAGTGACGTGGACGGTGGCTGCGATCGACCGTGAGTGGATTGGATTCACGCCGGTGGTGGCGAAGAAACTGGTGGGACATGTGGACAATTCGTCGTACCCGGCAGTCGAGGTCAACATCAGCATGATGCTGGTGACGCCGGCATTCGCTAAGGGTCCGGTACCTGTGCTGATGATGTTTGGACTGGCGGATTTTCCGGCGCCGAATGAGCCGTCTCGTGAAGAGTTCGCGAAGATCAACGCCGCACTTAAGGCGCTGATGGTGCAGCAAGATCCATCGTTGCAGGATGTTTTTGCCCAGCATCCAGCGTACGAGATAGTGAAGGCGCGCCCGTTCTTTGTACGTCCGGAACCGAATGAGGATGGTGATCCGCCTTCAACGTATGAGCTCATCGCTGACGGATGGGGATTCGCGTTGATCGATCCTGCGAGCGTGCAGGCGGACAACGGGGCGGGACTCACGCGCGGAATGATTGGATTGGTGAATCATGGACAGCCGCGGAAGCCAGACGATTGGGGAGCGCTGCGGGCATGGGCCTGGGGAGCGGGACGAGGCTTGGATTATCTCCAAACTGACTCGGCGGTTGATGCGAAGCATGTGGGCATCGAAGGCGTGTCGCGTTACGGAAAAGCGGCGCTGGTGACGATGGCGTTCGATCCGCGCTTCGCGATGGTGCTGGTTGGGTCTTCAGGTAAAGGCGGAGCGACACCGCTGCGACGAAATTTCGGCGAGGGAGTATCGAACCTCGCGACAGGTGAGTATTACTGGATGGCAGGGAGCTTCCTGAAATATGACGCGTCGAGCGGCAGCTTCGGGCAGAAGACAGCAAATGATCTTCCGGTCGACTCGAATGAGTTGATCGCGCTGTGCGCACCTCGGCTCACTTTTATCAGCTATGGTGTGCCGGAGAAGGGCGATGCCAAGTGGCTCGATCATCAAGGAAGCTTCATGGCGACGGTCTCGGCTGATGCGGTGTTTCGCCTGCTGGGAGCGAAAGGCCTCGGAGTAACGGACGACTATCAGTCGGCGAAGATGCCGCCGATGAATGTGGGATTGCTCGGCGGGGAGTTGGCGTGGCGTCAGCATGATGGTGGACACACGGACGCGCCGAATATGAAGTACTTCCTCAAGTGGGCGGATAGGTTCATGGGACGAAAGAGCGCCCTGCCGGACTAAAGAGGCGAAGGCTGGCGATCGTCCAAAAGCCAGAGAGGCTGCTCAGGGTTGCCCGCGGCATTCGTTGGCACACGTCAGGTCTGGCGGGGAGTTGTTCGTAGAACGAACAATCGCGTTTCAGAAACAAACCTCATTCCAAGCAGTGACAATCAATGTTCGTGCGGCGGACTATTCAACGGCTCCTATACGAACTTGCTGCGATTAACGCAGTGTGTCATGCAACGTGCATCTGACCCCGCGATTCTCATCCTTGAACACAAGGAGATTTCCTAAGCATGTATCACCACGTAAAGAAGCTGATGTACACCGTAAACATTGGGGAGCCGGACGTTCGTTTTGGCAATATGCTCCTGGAACAGTTCGGTGGGGCTAATGGAGAACTGGCTGCAGCAATGCAATATTCGATTCAAGGATTTAACTGTGAAGATCAGGCTCGCAGAGATCTGTTGATGGACATTGGTACAGAGGAGTTGAGTCATCTCGAGGTTGTTGGCGCTTTGATTCGTATGCACTTGAAACCCATGAAGAGCAATCGCGAAGCGGCAGAAGCCGATCCGCTTGTGTCGATCGCAGGTGGCGGAGGAGTCGCGCTGTTCAACTCTGTCGGGGATCCCTGGACAGCTGACTATCTGAAGGTAACGGGCGATCTGGCTGTCGATCTGCGCAGCAATATCGCTGCGGAAGCCAGGGCGAAGATTGTCTACGAGCGGCTTATTAATTTCACGGATGATGTGGGAACCAAGGAAGCACTACAGTTCCTGATGACACGCGAGATCACGCATATGCGAGCCTTCAGTGCGGCACTGGAAACGATGGAGAAGCCGCCATTTTCAATTGGGCTGATTGCTCCGACACCAGGCCTGGTCGACGAGTTCTTCAACGATTCAACGGGAGTTGACGAGCAAGAAGAGGAGAGTGTATCCGCTGAAATCGTCGAACACGCGGGACTTCACGTCGTTAACTCACCTTTATTCGACGGCGATGGGCTGAACGTTTCTCCAACTAAACCGGTTCCCGGTTCGGAGGTAACCTCGCCGGCCGACTCTACTCCGGTGGGAGTGGAAGCAGAATCCCGATTCAGGAAAGGGAATGGCAGCAAACGACCTACAAAGAAAGCTAGCTAGTTCGGAATAGTGTTTGAGGGGATTGCGCACTGCGTTTGGAGTCGCAATCCCTTCAAAATTGAGAGGGAACTGCTTGCCTCCTGTTCACGTATGTATGAGCAGGTGGACGACAATGACAGGCGAACTCAATAATCAAGGCCAGTACGGATCTTATCCTCAAGCTCCTCAGGCGAATGTTCCCGCCGCTCCGGTGCCGATGCAGATGTATCCGGTGAGAATGCCGAGTCCGACGGTGGCGGCATTGGTGGGATTCATCCCCGGAGCTGGAGCGCTTTATAACGGCCAGTTCACGAAGGCGTTGATCCATGTGTTGGCGTTCGCAAGCTTTATATGGCTGGCAGCCGAAGGCTATGGCCTGTTCGGCGGGTTAATGATCGCGTTCTCGGTCTTCTATATGGTGGCGGATGCGTATAAAACGGCGGAAGCGCGACTGTATGGATTGCCGGTGCCGGATCCGTTTGGGTTGGCAAGCTTGTTCGGCGAAACACATGTGCGCGCCGGAGCGGTCGCAGCCGATCCGCAACGAAGCTTCCCGGCGGGTGCTCTGGTGCTGATTGCCGTGGGCGGATTGTTCCTGTTGAGAACACTGTCGGTATGGCGTCCGGATTTCGACCGCTTCTGGCCGGTGATCCTGATTGTGATTGGCGCGGTGTTGCTGGTGTGCCGCATACCGTGGAAGAAGAGTTCGGAGTAGTCGCGAAGCGATACTTGCCTCGGCCCAGGATGAGAGTCCTGGGCATTTTTTATTGCATCGGAACGTCGCGCGGACAGGAATTTCCGCGCCACACAAGCAACCGGGCACACAATCGAGCTACTTCAGGGCGAAGATGGCGTTCACGTGAGCAGTGACAGTGATGGTCTCGGGCGTGAATTGCTCGGTGGGAGCAGGAGCCGCATTCGGCGCCGCGTTCAATTTTGCGAATGTCATCATCGGTCGCGGGCCCGGCTCGAAGCTGTCGACGGAGGCCTGCAGGAGATCGCCGAGTGAGCGGTTCGAGGCACTGGCAATGACTTCAGCCGTGGCGCGAGCCTTATGGTAAGCGTCGGCAACGGCCTTCGCTTTGGCAGCTTCCATGTTGTCGAGGGTGTAGCTGATGCTCTGGTTGTCAGTGAGATCGAGATCCGTGAGCTGCTGGACGATGGGTCCGATCTTGGAGAAGTCTTTGAGCTTGAGCTTGACGCCGGTGTTGACGGTGTAGCCGATGAGTTTGCGCTTCGGGGATTTGTAGTCGAAGACCGGCGAGATAGAGTAGCTGCCGATGTGTGCCGATGCGGGATCGATGCCGTTGTTGCGCATTAGTTGGCGGACTTGTTCGGCAGCTTTTGACGCACGGTCGTAAGCGGCTTGCGAGGTGTTCTCCTGGGCAGCGATGTTGAATTGGATCACAGCAGTGTCAGGTGCGGCTTCGAACTTGCCATCAGCGCCGGCGGTGACGCTGTTAAGGATGGGCTGCTGCTGGGCGGCTGCAAAGATTGCGGAGCAGAAGAGAAGCGCGATTGCGATTCGTTTCAACATGCGTGCCTTTCGTGATTGGAACTCACGTTCGTGATCTTAGAACGGAAAAGCGGTGGGAAGTTGCAGAAGATTGAGGAATTGGTGATTGAGGTAATTCAAACACGCAAAGCAGAAAAATGCAGAGATGTTTCACTGCGCTCAACATGACTTCGGGGTGGGAGAGGCGGGGAGCGAGGGGATCAGCTCCAGAATCCCACCCTACGCAAAAGAAGCGTAGGATGGGCACCCAAAAGTTCGCGATCTTTAGCGGAGTGGGACTTCGAGAGGTCGATCGAGGCTGAGTTCGAGTTGCTGGCCTTTGTCGAGGCGGAGATCACGGTCGGCGAGAATGCCGGCTGTAGCGCCTACGGCGGCTCCGGCACCAGCGCCGATTCCGGCTCCATGACCGCCTCCGGCAGCGGCGCCTGCGGCGGCCCCGGTTCCAGCTCCAACGGCAGCGGCTTCAATCACGCGCTGCTTGCTGACTCCCTTACGCTCGATTTCGCCTTCGCGGTCGTCGGTCTTCACGCCATGTTCGCCGGGGACATCGGTCACGGTCGCTGCCAGGGGCATCCAACCATGAGGTGTTTTGATCTCGTCAAAGCTGAGCAGGATGCGTCCGTGGAATCCACGGCTGACTTCGCTGACATGGCCCTTGATTTCGGCTCCGCGGGAGATCATTAAGCCGTTGGGAGCGGTGAGGTCCTCGGCGAGCTTGGCTTTGAAGTGTTTGCTCTTATCATTGCCGATTTTCTTCGTGTCGAGTTTGTCCTGAAGTCGGATCACGAAATGGGTTCCTTCGGGAATCCAATTCGGCCCTGGTGTGGCGCTGTCGCGATTGCTGTAGTCGGAAGCGAAAACGGGCAGAGTCGAAACCAGAAGGGCCGAGATCAAGCTTTTGCGAACACGGTTCATAAGTGACACCTCAGATGGAATTCGGAACTGAATGATGGAAGGGCAGAGACGCTGGAACGGAGCGTGGCGTTGTTTCCCGGAATGGTGAATCTTTCGTGCTAGAACTCATGAGTAATTATCTCGGCCTCTGTAACTTCCAATTCACAGCAAGCATGCAAAAATGAGAACACCAGAAAGTCCGCAAAGTTGTTGCACGGGCGGGCGGGAGAACATTCTGGCAGGACCAAGAGAGGGCTTGTCGGAGATCCCAAGGAAAGAGGCGCCATGAGAGGTAAATGGTACATTCCGGCTGCGTTACTCGGTGTAGGTGGAGTAGCTGTATTTTTGATGAGTGAGAACGGTCGTCGCTGGGTGCGTTGGGCCGCGCAACAATTGCCGCGAACCCCCGATCAGCTGCTGGCGTGGAACGAAGCTGCACAGCGGGAACTGGATCGCATACAGGCAGCGTTAAATCGGGTAGCGGACTCGCTGGAAACAGCCCAGTAATAGCATTGGGTGATTTGGTAATTGGGTCAATGAACGGCAAGCACGAGCGTTCGCTTACCCGCTCGAGGGCGAGCGGGCTCCATGTCGAATCCTAGACAGGGATGAGCTTGCCGGTCTTTGAGGCGTCGGCGGTGAAGCGGTAAATCTGAGTGTTGATTTCCTTGCGCAAGTCCTGCCAGATTGATTCAGGCATTCCCAGGAAGACCTTAACAACTTCGGGATCAAACTGACGTCCTGACCAGCGTACGACTTCGTCGCGAGCGGCGGAGAAGGGCTGTGCCGGACGATACGGGCGGTCAGACATAATCGCGTCCATGGTGTCAGCGATCGAGAACATACGCGAGCCCAGCGGAATTTCGTCGCCCTTAAGGGCACGCGGGTAGCCGGAGCCGTCCCAGCGCTCCTGGTGAGCGTAGACGATTTCAGCGGCTTCGGTAAGGAACGGAATCTTGCGCAGGATCTGGTACCCGTGCCAGCAATGCTCACGCATGATGCCTACTTCTTCCGGGGTCAGAGCACCCGGTTTACGCAGGATCGCGTCGGGTATGGCCATCTTGCCGATGTCGTGCAGGAAGGCTCCGCGAGCGATGACGCGGATGCGGTCGGAACTAAGGCCCATGGCGCGGGCAATGGCGATGGTGAAGGCGGTGACGCGCTTGGAGTGGCCTTCGGTCTCGGCGTCTTTCAAGTCGAGTGCGTCGCCGAGGGCCTCCAGGGTGATGTCGTAGGAGCGCTCCAGGTCCGACATGGCCTGGCGCAGTTGCTCGGTGCGAGCCTGAACAAGGGTTTCAAGATTGGTCTGGTAGGCGCGATTCTCCATGCGCAGGCGTCGATTTTCGAGCGCACGGCGAACAGTCGCCAGTAACTGTTCACGCTCGAAGGGCTTAAGGAGATAGTCGTAGGCGCCATTGCGGATGGCAGCCAGAGCCACGGAAATGTCATGGACAGCGGTGACCATGACGACCGGCATTTCGGGGTAGCGTTCTTTGGTCTTTTCGAGGAGTCCGATGCCGTCGAGTTCGGCCATCATCAGGTCGGAGAGCATTAGCTCGAATTCTTCGCCAGAGTCGAGGATGGCGAGCGCTTCCAGACCGGAACCTGCCTGTTTGCAGTCATATCCGGCCATCGTGAGCATGGAGGCCACAATCTCGCGAATCGCCTCTTCGTCATCGACGATTAAAATCCGATCTGATTGCATGCTGCGCATTGTATCGCAGTTCCTCGGAAGACACGGTTAGCAGTAGCGAAACGTAACACCAAAGTAATTTCTCGTGGTATACAACAATGACTCATTATCCTATGCAATGACGCTGCTCCTTCCCATGGCCGGATGGACGCACGTCCCTGAAGTGGACCTGCTAGCCGATGTGGCAAGTGCGCTTGTCCTCTTAGGTGGCGGCGTACTGGTCTTCCGCTCGTTCCGGCAACGGTATCTGCTGTGGTGGATTTTCGGGTGGGCCAGCTACGTAATTTACCGGTCCAGCAGCGATCTCCTCGATTTGGCTCGCAGTCCAGCGGTGGCGCTGGCGATCTCCCAAAGCGCATTTATCGTTGCAGTTACGCTGTTTGCGGCAGCGGTGTTCCAGTATGTGAGACGGCTCCGGTTGATGATTCCAGTTGTCATTCTGGCGGGGATCACACTTGAACTGACCATCCTGCAATATTCCTACTGGCCCAGCGATCACGGCCTGATGCTGGCCATCCAGATTCTCTATCGCCTGATTACTTTTACGGCCGCCATCCAACTGGCGAGATACAGCATGGGACGAGGCGAAGTTGGCCCGTGGCTGATGGCGTTGATGCTGTGCCTGATCCACATGGATACGGCGATCACGCAAGGGCACCCGCTGGAAAGTGCCGACATGGTGGTGGACACGCTGCTGGGTCTGAGCCTGCTGATCATCGTGCTGGAGGAATCGAAGGCCAAGGCGCGGCGGCTAGAAGTGCTGAACCGAATCACCGACGCAATTGCGAAGGCGCAAGAGTGCTCGCCGATGGTAATGGCGGTGATGGTGGAGTTGAAAGATTTACTGGGCGCAAGTGCGGTGTGGTTTCGTTTGCTCGAAGGGGACGTGCTCCGCCTACAGCAGGCGGTTGGAGTTTCAGAGAAGTTTGCAGAAGAGCATCGCGATTCGGATACGCGTTTTGGGCACGGGGCGTCGCTAATCAGAGCGGGAAGCGCGATTTTGCTGGATCGGGCGAACTCACTGCCGATGGTGCGGGACACGCTGATACGTGATGACCTGAATCACATCTTGCTAATTCCAGTGCGCGGAAAAACGGCGGTGATCGGGACGCTGTCGCTGGGGATGCGGAAATCACGAGCCTACCAGCCCGAGGAAGTGCAGTTTCTGAACGCGGCGGCCAAGCAGTTAGGCATTGCCAACGAGAATCTACAACTGGTACAGCGTATCTCCGTCTCGCAGAAACGCTGGGCGAATACCTTCGATGCGATGCCGGAGCTGATCCTGGTGCACGACCGGGAATTTCGAATCAGGCAGGTGAATCGCGCGTTGCTGGTGCGGCTAGGTTGGGAACACGAACCAGAAAAGCTGGTGGGACAGCTCGCCGCAGCGGTTCTACGCAAGCCGGGTGCGAATTGGCAGAATTGCCCTTACTGCGAAAGCCATAAGGCAGATGTCGAGGCACCGGACCCGGTCATAGATGGATATTCGATCGTTTCCACGTCGTCGTATAGCGAAGAAGGCGAGGGGAATGCGTCGACCATTCACATCATCCGCGATATGGCGGAACGGCGCGCCGCAGAAGAACGCTATCGCACGCTATTCGAACAGGTGAAGGAGGGCGTATTCGTTTCAACTCCGCAGGGACGAATCCTGGAGTGTAATGAAGCGTTTGTGAGAATTCTGGGGTACGAAAGCCGGCAGGAAGTCCTGGAGCAGGCCCACGCGCAGGAGTTCTATCGTAACCCGCTGGACCGTCGCATATTCCTCGAAGGGATGGAAGCAACGGGGTTCGTAAAGAATTTCGAATTCGAGATGAAGCGGCGCGACGGCTCGGTGGTTACGGTCTTGGAGAACAGTTACGGGCGCCGGGATAAGACCGGTGCGATTGAGCGCTTCAATGGGGTGCTGCTGGACATTTCTGAAAAGAAAAAGATTGAAGATGAAATTCGACGGCGCAATCGTGAATTGGAGGCACTGAATACGATCGCGGTGCTGACCAATCAGTCCTTCGACATGGACGAGATCACGAATATGGCGATGCGCCAGATTGTGGATCTGTTCCGAGGTGATACCGCGGCCGTTTACCTGTTCGACAAAGACTCCAAAATCCTGAAGCGTGTGGCGAACTATGGGCAGCGCGGGAGCATGCTCGATGCCCGCGAATTTTCCGTCTCGGACACATTGATGGCGTTGCTCGAGAAGGAGAAGATCGAACTTATCACGCGCGAGCATATGTCGCAGTTGCCGCCGGAAACGACGGAGCGTCTGCTGGCGGAAGGATTGAAAGAATGGATCTGGGCGCTGATGTGGACAAACGAAAAGCTGATCGGGATCATCGGCGTGAGCAGCCGGGAAGAAGGGCACTTCAGCACGCTGGATCAGAAGCTGATGATCACCATTGGACGGCAACTCGCGAACAGCCTTGAAAAGGTAAGACTGTACGACGAGACGATGCGAGCCTACGAAGATTTACGCAAAACCCAGGAACAGCTGCTGCAGAGCGAAAAGATGTCGGCGGTGGGCCAGCTGATTTCAGGTGTGGCGCACGAGTTGAATAATCCACTGACAGCGATTCTAGGTTATGCCCAGTTGCTGGAGTCCGATCAGTTAAGCGACCGCGCTCGCGATTACGTAGGCAAGCTGTTCAAACAGGCGCAGCGAACTCACCGCGTGGTGCAGAATTTGCTTTCGTTTGCGCGGCAACGAAAAGCCGCGAAGATGCCGTGCGATTTGCGACGCGTGGTGGAGGACACACTGGCGCTGCGTGACTATGACATGTCGTTGCATAACATCAGCGTCGAAAAGGAGTTCCCGGAACACCTGCCGCCAGTCGTGGCAGATCCGCACCAGGTCGAGCAAGTATTTCTAAATGTCATCAACAACGCAGTGGATGCGATGCTGGAAAACGCAAAGAGCGGATTACTGCATGTACGCATATGGACAGATGGCGGATACGTTTCGGTGGAGTTCCACGATACCGGGCCGGGCATTCGCGAGTTGAACCGCATTTTCGATCCTTTTTATACGACCAAGAGCCTGGGCAAAGGAACGGGGCTGGGACTGAGTATTTGCTACGGCATCGTGAAGGAGCACGGCGGCGATATAAGAGCGCACAACCACGCGCAGGGCGGCGGGGCAGTGATCCGCGTTCTGCTTCCGATCGCAGTGGAGGAAGAGGGAGTTCCGCTGCGCGATGCGGGTGGACAGCGGGTGATTCCGTTACAAGGGCGCGTTCTGATTGTGGATGACGAGGAGGCTGTGCTGGAATTCGAGCGAGATGTTCTTGCCGGCGCCGGAGCAGAGGTCAGCACGGCGACCCGGGGTGAGGACGCGATTCGCCAACTACAAAGAGGGAAGTTCGACGCCATCCTGGTAGACAGCTGGATTCCGGGAGGTTGCAGTGGAGTGGACATTTATCGCTGGGTAGCTGCAAATCAACCCGGGCTGGAAAAGCGCGTGGTACTCACGCTGTCGAATATGACAGATGCTGAAGTCAGATCTTTTGTTGAAGAAAACGGGGTTGCAACGATAACCAAGCCCTTCGAAGTTTCAGACTTAATCGCCGTCGCCCGGAGCGCGATGCAGAAAACGCAATCCACCGTAACCGTGCCTTAAGCCGAAGTGATTCCCTGCAGGGAAATAGTTGGCATCCAAGTACCAACACTGAGAAGAGCAACCCCCACTTCCGGACCCCACTCTCAAGCATAGACAAACCGGTGGAGAAGCCTGAGTAGCCGCTGAATTGGTGCAATACCCACGAACTCTGCAGCTCTTCATGGGATGCGTGGATGGGAGAAAAAGATAGGAAACCCTGAAGAGACTGCTGTTTCCGGCCCTGAAGTGAGGAGCATGGGGAGGATCTTCGAGGTACGTTCCGAATGAAACAAGTGATGGTTGGGTTTTCATCCTGAGGAACTTAGAAATGGCTCAGCAAATGCTTTAGAGAATGGCGAACGCGAAGATACTTCAGTCAGAAGCGACAAAATCAAAGCATATAAATGCTGAGGGATGAATGGCGATCAATATTCTGGATGGAAAACTTACAGGGTTCATCACTGAAGTACCAGCCATCGTAATCAAGCAGCGGAGAGATTTTCGTTCGATCTACGAGACGCACCGGCACCGCGTCTACAGCCTGGCGTTCTACGCAACTGACAATGAAATGACCGCGGAAGAGATTTGTGGCCGAGTTTTCTGCCGGGCGTTCGCGACTCAACGAGAAGCAACGGCTGAGACGATCGACGCTGAATTAGTGACGGTGTTGCGGGAAACAAATCCGATTGGAAATCTTACGCTGGATAACCAGCAGGTGTGCGAGGAACGCTCTACCGTTCGCGAGAATGTGAAGAGAGTTGCGTTGGAACGGGCAGTGGTCAGCCTGCCGCTCACTGAGAGATTGGTTTTCCTGCTGCACGATGTGGAAGGTTACTCGCACGAGCGTACAGCTCAAACGCTCGGCATCAGCGCAGACGAATCCGTGTTCGGGTTACATCAAGCGCGGATCGCAATCCGGCAAGCGATTTCGAAAATGAAAGTTTAGTTTTAGCTCCTCTCTCCTGAATTGCCCCTCGCCACGAGGGGCTTTTTTTTTCGTCTCCGTACGGTTGGGTGAAATCGTGACTCACTTCCAGAGCACGCGTATACTCTGCTGTCCGGAGGAGAGCAGGATGAAGGTGAAGACGACTGTCATTAGTATCTTTATATTGCTTCTGACGATAGGGGTGCAGGCGAAGAACGTGGCAAATGCAGGTAGTGCGGAGTTCGAAAAAGCTGCTGGCCAGTTTATGAAGGCTTCACTGGTGCTCTCGCCAGTGAATGCTTCGCAGGCTGGATTTCACAAGTACACCGATCCGAAGACGGGGAAGACCGTCGAACTGGATGCTTTGCTGGACGACCTGGGCCCGTCTGGGATAGCAGTGCAAAAGAAGTTCTACACCGAGTGGCAGCAACGTTTTCGGAAGTTCGATCGTGCTTCGTTGACGAAAGAGGACAACGCTGACTGGCAACTGATTGACGATCAGATTGCGTACAGTCTGCTGGAACTCGATCGAATCCAGAGCTACAAACACAACCCGACTGGCTACGTGGAATTCGTCGGCAACGCGCTCTTTCTTCCGATGAGCCAGAACTATGCAGCAGCGGATGTGCGCATGGGACACGTGCTGGCACGAATCGGAGAAATTCCCCGTGCCATGCAGCAAGCGAAGCAGGTGCTGGTGGATACCGATCCAATCTACACGAGCACGGCGCTGGATGAGAACGAAGGCAACATCGACTTGATCGAGCACACGGTGAAGGAGCAGATTCCCGCGGGCTCGGCATTGGAAAAGCAGTACGCGCAAGTGGCACCGCCGGCGATCCAGGCACTGAAAGATTTTTCTGCCTGGATGCAGAACGATTTGGCAAAGCGCCCGACGTCGCGGACGTGGCGGTTGGGCAAAGAATTTTACGATGCCAAGTTCAAGCTGGTGATGGAGACTCCGGTGACGCCGGACGAGATTCTGCAGAAGGCTGAGCAGCAGATGACCGCAGTGCGTGCGGAGATGCTGACCCTGGCGGAACCCATGCACAAGCAGATGTATCCAGATCACACGGATCACAGTGACTTGCCAGCACAGCAGCGGGAGAACTTGATTATCAGCGAGGTGCTGACGAAGATTTCAGACGATCACGTACAGCGCGATGAACTGATGGATCACATCAAGGGGGACTTGGCCGGGATCATCCAGTTCATTAAGGAGAAGCAGATCGTCGGCTTGAGCGATCGCGACAACCTGAAGGTGATTGCCACGCCCTTATTTCTGCGCGGTATCTATTCGGTGGCGGGATTCCACAGTCCGCCGCCGCTGGAACCGACAGCGGAGGCGCAGTACTGGGTGACCCCGATCGCGAAGAGCGCGACGGAAAAGGCGGCGGAGTCAAAGCTGCGGGAATACAACAACTACACGCTGAAATGGTTGACGATCCACGAAGCGCTGCCGGGTCACTACGTTCAATTTGAGCACGCGAACAATGTTCAGCCAGAGACGAGGAGATTGCTGCGAGCGCTATTCGGTAATGGCGCCTACATCGAGGGATGGGCCGAGTACATTGCGCAAGTCATGATGGACGAGGGCTTCCTGAATGGAGATCCGAAGTTCAGGCTGGTGATGCGAAAGATACGGCTGCGCGTGTTGTCGAATACGATTCTCGACGTTCGCATGCAGACCATGAACATGACCGACGCGGAAGCGATGGACCTGATGATGAATCAGGCGTTCCAGACACAAGCCGAGGCGGATGGGAAACTGCGACGAGCGAAGTTGAGTTCCGTGCAGCTGCCAACGTACTTTGTCGGGATCAACGACTGGTTCCAACTGCGGAAGGACTACCAGGCGAAGATGGGATCGAAGTTCAACCTGGAGGAATTCCACAACAAGGCGCTGGATGAAGGTCCACTGCCGATCATGTTGCTGCGGGGAATCATCATGCCGCAGTAATTCCGAGACATTCAAAAGCAGGATGTTTGGGGGAACCGCGCACCCCACATCTGCCAAAAGAGGGCAGATGTGGGGCACCTGTAGGCAGATATGGGGCACCTGTGGTATCTAGGCTATCTGCCGTTCTCTGAGCTTTGGTTCTCCGTGCCCTCTGTGGGAGCCTTCGGATTTACCTTTCCCTTATTCGCTGCGGTTCCTCCAGTCGGGTGAACGCCACCATAATCGAGGGTGTGCGGAATCGTAGCTGCGGTACCGGCGCAGCGTCGGGATCTGGATCAGGTTCTGGACCCGGAGTCGGATCGGTGCTTGGACCTTCGGGATCGGCGCCTTGACTTCCGCCGGGATTGGGATCGTCGGTCACGGGACTCGTGCCAGGGATATTGGGCGTCTGGTGCATGAATAGCGTAGTCATGAGAGGTTGGATGCGCGCGGCTTAGTTCAGGCGGGGCAGGTTGGGGCGGAGAAGGAGGCAACCCGCGCGGGGCTACTGCAGCAGGGCAGCAACCATGATGGCGAGAAGAGCGGAGTCGGGCAGATCGCGTTTAACCGCAACCAGTACTTTGCGGGAACGAAGATTGTCGCGCACGTAGATTCCAACGCATTCGTTTGCGCGAGTGATGCGCAGTGGCTTGGTGGGAAGCCAGCCACCGCCTGCGATTGTGTAGTCCTGCGCTGCAGCAGTGAACGAATAAGACCAGGCAGGGAACTTGCGAATGGGGATCAATTCGGTCACAACGGAGTCGGAGGTGCGGATCACGATGGAATGATCGGAAGTTCCGCCGACTTTGCCGGCCCAGCTTGAAGCGAAAGCTCCTGAGCGCTGGATATACATCTGATACGCCTTGCCATGGAGTTGCAGATCAGCGCGTACGCGTGACTGCGACACAAAGGACCCAATACGGGTGCGCTGTTCATCTTCGAGAAAGAACTCGGCTTGACTCCATGCGGTGCTGGGCATCAAGCGCAAAAGTTGGAAGTCACTACGGGAACATTGAGGATCGCGAAAGCGGGACCACTCTTCATCGGCAGGTTTGGTGCGGTCGGCGCGCTCGGAACGCGATTGGATTCTGACGATACTGATGATGAAAACGATTCCGGCCAGGAGAGACCGTTCCAATTAACCACAATCCGGGTTCGACAATGATCGTCATTTGGGCGCCTTCGAACAGGGCCGATTACTTCTTTGCAGCTTCCTTGGCTGCGGCAATAGCGTCACGCTTGATACGAGCCCACTCGGGCTTATTGATCTGACGGCCACGGGCGATGGCGAGTGCATCCTCGGGAACGTCATTGGTAATACAGGACGCCGCGCCAACGTAAGAACCTTTGCCGAGCTTCACAGGGGCGACGAGAGTGGAGTCGCTGCCGACGAAGACGCCGTCCTCGATGACTGTCTGGTGCTTGTGAACGCCGTCGTAGTTGCAGGTGATGGTGCCGGCGCCGATGTTCACTTTTTCACCGATTACGGAATCACCAAGGTAGGTGAGGTGATTCGCTTTGGAGCCGCGGCCCAGCTTCGTTTTCTTCAGTTCGACGAAGTTGCCGATGTGGGCTCCGGCGGAGACTTCATTGCCGGGACGGAGATGCGAGAAGGGACCGAGACTAACTTTCTCGTCGATGCGGGAGTGCTCGAGAACGCAATAGGGCTGCACGACGGTGCCGTCTCCGATTTCGCAATTGATGATCACTGTGCCGGATTGAATGCGGCAGTCGGCACCGATACGCGAACGACCCAGTATTTGGACGAACGGATCGATGATTGTGTCGGGCTCGATGGTGACGTCCGAATCGATGACACAAGTTTCGGGATGATAGATCGTGACGCCGGCTTCCATCAGTTCGGTGGCCTTGGCGGCACGCACCCGAGCGTCGAGACGGGCGAGTTCGGCGCGGGTGTTGATGCCGAGGGTCTCGGCGATGGCTCCTTCTTTCAGAGCGAGCACCCGCTGCTTGGATTTCACAAGGAGCTCAGCCATGTCGGTAAGGTAGTACTCGCCGTGAGCATTGGCGGTGCCGAGGCTTGTGAATGTTGGCGAAGAGTGGCTTGACGGCAAACGCGTAGATGCCGACGTTGATTTCGGGAATCTTCTCCTGGCCGGACTTCAAAGACTTCTGCTCGACAATGGCGAGAACTTCATTGGTGCTCTTGCCATTCTTCTTGCGGCTGAAGGATACGGCCATAACCGTAGGGATTTTCCGGCTCGGCGGTGAGCAGCGTCATGGCAGATTTCTGCGCGAGATGGAAGTCGCGCAAGCGCTCGATTATTTCAGCACGGATGAGCGGCGTGTCTCCAGAAAGGACGAGAACGTGGTCGTAATTCGAGAGGGCGCTCTCGCCGACGATGATGGCGTGTCCGGTACCGCGCTGCTGTTCCTGGAGTATGAAGCTGCATCCAGTCTCGGCCATCGATTCACGAACGCGATCGGCTTCGAAGCCGATTATGGCGTATACGTCTGCGACAGGAACGATTTTCGCGGCAGTCTCAATGACCCAGCGCAAGAGCGGTTTGCCGCCGATTTCGTGGAGCACCTTTGGGTGCTTGGATTTGAGGCGCGTGCCTTTTCCGGCGGCCATGATGGCGATGGCGATGCGCGGTGTTGTTGTTTTAGAAGTGCGTGTAGGCATTGGAGAGATATTACAGGGCTGCGGGAGCGAGATAAAAGGCATTTGGTGATTGAATCATTTGGGAATTGGGTGCATTGGGTAAGTGAGTCATTGGACATATCTCGGACAGGATAGTGGTAGGGATAGGATTCCCTCGCTGGCGCTCGGGATGAAAGGACCCTGTCGGAGGAAATGTGCGGGCCAAATTTTGCTGCGTCGATCTGGGAGGAGGAATATGTGGACAGGCGGGATCGCCTGTCCCACACAAGCAAGTCCCCCAGAAGCAAGATACGCGGGGCGAGGGCGCCCGCACCACTTCGTACTGGCTACGGCTCGTAGTCGATGATTAGTGGTGGACTGCGCTGGCGGTGCGATTGGCCACGAGGCTGAGGAGTTCCTGGGCGACGCGATCGGTGTTATGGCGGGCGACGCCGCGGTCTTCGATGAGGTAGTCGCCGAGAATGGGGCGGACGCCCATCTCTTCGATGGTCTCGGTATTCACAACGATCTGTGAGGCGCCTTCCAGCGCATACTTGGCTTTCATTTCAGCGGAAGCCGGCGTTTCGTTCAGCAGGGCAGCGTCGAAGATCTCGATTCCAGCATGCTCGTAAATGGCCTTGATATGGTCGGCCGCAGACAGGCCCAAGCTCTCGTTGGCCTGCGTCATCAGATTGCAGACGTAGACCTTCATTGCCGACGAAGAGGCGATGGCCTCGGGGATGGCGTGCACGAGAACGTTCGGAATGAGGCTGGTGAAGAGCGACCCAGGGCCGATGGTGATGAGGTCGGCGTGAGCGATGGCATCCAGCGTTTGCGGCAGAGGATGAACGTCGGGCGGAATCATCTCCAGGCGCATGATGCGATGCTTGCTGGCAGTGATCTTGGTTTCGCCCGCGGACGGAGGAGCCATCGTCCATGTGGCCTTCAAGTTCGACGTTGGCGGTGGTTGAGGGATAGATGTGGCCGCGCGTGGTGAGAATCTCGGAGGAAAGGCGCACGGCTTCGGCGAAGTCGCTGGTAAGCGCGGTGAGAGCCGTCAAGAACAGATTCCCGAAAGCTGTGGCCTTCGAGCGCGGACGTTTCGGGAAAACGATAGCGGAAGAGATGCGACATCAGCAGCTCGTCCTCGGACAGGGCGACGATGCAGTTACGAATATCGCCAGGAGGAAGAATTCCGAATTCCTTGCGAAGCTTGCCGCTGGAACCACCGTCGTCGGTAACGGTGACGATGGCTGTGAGTTCGGAAATATCTACCCCCGCAGGGTGTCGTTCCGGTTCGTGCGTGGCAGTACGTACGAAACGCTTGAGCCCCTTAAGAAGGGTAGAGAGTCCGGTGCCTCCACCGATGGCCACAATCCGCAACGGGCGCGCTGCATGCGACTCTCCCGATAGCTTGGCACTGGAAGTCATGCGTGCGTCTAAAAGTCGTCTGGCTTCCCATAGGTGGAGACCTCTGGCGCGCCGGGCTCCGGATAGAGCAGCTCGGTAAAGCGCGGATCGTCCGCCATGGGATTAAAGTCACTATCGCTTCGCGCCTGGAAACGATTCGCAGGGTTCAGGCGAATGGCCTCCGCCAGACGCTTCAGTGCGTCCTCGGAATGACCCGTGAGACAGTCGAGCACGGCGAGACCGTACCAGATGTAGTCGGCCTGGCCGTTTGTCTTCACGAGCTTTTCCAGGTGCTCACGCGCGGTGACATAATCGCCGACGTTCATCAGCGAAATGGCGTAGTCGTAGTGTTCTTCGGGAGTGTTGAAGGCGACTGCGGTACGGGCAAGATGCTGATTGCAGGCGTTCAAGTGGACCGAGGCGCGATCGGAAAGCTGACGAATGCCGCTTTCAATGACCTTCTGGAACAGGGCCTTGGCTTTGTCGAACTTTCGCTCCTGGAGGGCACGCAATCCGCCCTCATAGTTCTGCACAGCCTGTGAGAATTGAGGATCTTGCGCTGGAGAATTGCTTTTCGGTGCTGCTTTGGTCATTTGTAACGTTTTTCCAGAACCAGGCTTAGCCATGTTTGTTTTCTTGGGTTTAGCAGCTGATTGTTTAGGTTTTACTAGCAGTTTGCGTTTCATGTAGTTGATGCCCAAACCAACCGCATTGAACGGTGCACGCGATCAGCCCTGTGGAAAACTGAATTGCGAGCACGTTACACGCGTTCGAGATGAGCGTCAACAGGGAGCAGAACTGGCCGGGCAGTTGCGAAGCAGATGATCTTGCGTACGCTGTTCGGCTGCTTGCTTTACAGATCTGGCGACGCGAACGTGCGCCAGCTAGTCTAGTCCCCAAGTCTTATTGCAAAGCACCCAAAGGTGCAAAAACTTATTCCATTCCGGCTGCGGATTCGAGGTCGATCTTTTGCCATTCGCCGCCGATGATGCCGGATCTTATTTGCGCCAGCGTCTTGCCTTTTTTATTTTCACTGTACGCGTAGTAAAGCTCTTTCAAACAAACCGCACAATGTGCCGCATGCGTGCTTTCATAGCAGGTCCTCAGACTTTTGTGTCCGGAGTGATCGCAGTAGCAGTAGCAGGGCAATTGATAAATGATCTTGGATACCTTGGGCGCAAGTTCGTAGGCATGTGCCTGATAGGCTTGCTCGAAAGACGGTCCCCAGAGTTGATCCTTCGACAGAATTGGCGGTAATTTCTCGGACGTGGACGGAGCAGCCTTGTGATAAGCCGGAATGGCGAGGCTGTCCGATTGCGCAAACAACGTTGCCACTAGCGCGAGAGCAAACAATGCTCCGAAGAAAGGCTTCATCCCGCAAGTCCCCTGTCGCTTTTATTCTACTCTGAAAACGCGCTGCGTGCGTGTAGCCACGGCTCAACTCAGGCTGGGGCGGGTTCGTCGTAACGCGGGCTCCTTGCGCAACAAAGTTGGTTTAGAATTGAAGCTGAATGCAGGAATTGCCAAAGATCAGTGAGCTGATCCCACCGAAACCGGCTACGACACCGGGCCTTGCAGTCTGGGCGCGGGATCTGGCGATCTCCCTCCTTGTTTCCGCTTTTATCATCGTCTTCCTTTATCAGCCGGTGAAGGTAGAAGGCACGAGTATGGAACCGGAGCTCAACGACCAGGAACGAATTTTCATCAACAAGTTTGTATACAAACTGGGCGATATCGAGCGCGGCGACATCGTGGTGTTCCACTATCCGCGCGATCCATCGAAGAGTTATATCAAGCGCGTAATTGCGCTGCCTGGTGATACGGTGCGCATTGCGTCGGGACACGTCTATGTCAACGATCGGTTGATGAACGAAACGTATGTGCCCGCCCGCTACGCGGATCAGAGCTACTATCCGGAGATGACGGTGCCGCCACACTCGTTTTTTATGATGGGCGATCATCGCAGCAGTTCCAACGACAGCCGCGATTTCGGTCCGGTGGACCAGCGGTTCATCTACGGCAAAGCGGTGTTCGGCTACTGGCCCATGGATAAGCTGGGCAAATTAAAGTAAGTTCCTTCCGAATATTTCTGATGCAGGGAGAGATCGCATGCGATTGAAGGGGCTGACGTGTGTGTTGTTTCTGCTGGTGGGAGCGGCGGTAGCGCAGCGCACTGAAGATGCGCTGATTCAGGCAGATCGCGAGTTCGCGAAGCAAACGGCGGCGCATCGCCTCGACGGCTGGATGACTGTATTCACGAACAAGAGTGTGCTGTTCTCGGATAATCCAGTGCTGGGCGCGGATGCGATTCGCGCGGCCTACCAGAAGCTGTTCAATGATCCGGATTTTCGATTGGATTGGCAGCCGACGAAGGCAGAGATATTTCCGTCAGGAAACATGGGATACACCGTGGGGCGATATCAGGGCGTGTTCAAGAATGCGAAAGGCGAGATCGTGCATCAGAGCGGAACTTACTTGACGGTGTGGCGAAAAGAGAAGGATGGTAGCTGGAAGGTGGCTGCGGATGGAGGGGAAGCAGATCCGGTTAAGAAATAGTGTGATCCCACTCGCCGCTTCGCACGCGCGGCGCAGCCCGCACTTGGCGCCGGATATGAGCTGTTGAAAACGAGGTCTGAATCGTTCGAATTACGCGGAAAAGGATGGGCAATCCTCTGGCCCATCGAGCATTCCCCTGATAGAATCTATAAAATCCACCCTTCGGAGTAACGATGCAAGCTATCCTTGCGCTGGAAGACGGCAGAATCTTCCGCGGCAAAGGTTACGGCGCCAAAGGCGAATGCTACGGCGAAGTCGTTTTTAATACTTCCATCACCGGCTATCAGGAAATCTTTACCGATCCTTCCTACGCTGGACAAATCGTAGTTCTTACAAACCCTCAGATCGGCAATTACGGGACCAATCCCGAAGACAATGAAGCTAATCGGCCCTACATTGAAGGGTTGATCGTGCGCGAGTTCTCGCGGGTAAGTTCCAACTGGCGCTCGCAACAGGTCGCCGAGGAATATCTGGAGCGCTTCAATATTCCGGTACTGGCTGATATCGACACGCGGGCGCTGGTGCGGCATTTGCGCGATCGCGGCGTAATGCGCGGTGTGGTGTCGACCATCGAGACCGACGTGGAGAAGCTGGTCGAAAAGGCGCGGTCGATTCCCAAGATGGACGGAACCGATCTGGCGAAGGTCGTCTCGACCAAGCAGCGCTACATATGGGAAGTGGGCGAGCGCTCGCATGAGCCGACGGAAGTGGTTGGCGTGAAGGACGCACCGCCGGTGCATCATGTGGTCGCGTATGACTTCGGGATCAAGCAGAACATTTTGCGAAAGCTGGTAGCCGAGCGCTGTCGCGTGACGGTGGTTCCGGCGCAGACCTCAGCCGAAGACGTTCTGGAGATGAAACCGGATGGCGTTTTCCTGTCGAATGGACCGGGCGATCCGGAGCCGTGCACGTATGCGGTGAACAACATTCGTGGACTGATGGGACGCGTGCCGGTGTTCGGCATCTGCCTGGGACATCAGCTGACGGGAATCGCGCTGGGCGGCAAGACCTACAAACTAAAGTTTGGACATCACGGCGGAAATCATCCGGTGAAGCAGATGAAGAGCGGCAAGGTGGAGATCACAGCGCATAATCACAACTTCGCTGTCGATCCGGATTCGCTGCCGGCGAGCGATGTGGAATGCACGCACTTCGATCTGAACGATCAGACGCTCGAGGGTATGCGCCATCGCAGCCTGCCGCTGTTCAGCGTGCAGTATCACCCGGAAGCGGCGCCGGGTCCGCACGACTCGTATTATCTGTTCAAAGATTTCGTAAAGATGATGGAGGAGTGGAAGGGGAAGTAGCTCCTCCCGCAAACACAGATGCCACGTAGAACTGATATTTCGAAGATCCTCATCATCGGCTCCGGTCCTATCGTGATCGGGCAGTCGGCGGAATTTGATTACTCCGGTACGCAGGCCTGCAAGGCGCTGAAGGCCGAAGGCTATGAAGTGGTGCTGGTGAACTCGAACCCGGCCACCATCATGACCGATCCGGAGTTTGCTGATCGCACATACATTGAGCCAATCACGCGCACGTACATGGAAGAGATCCTCCGCATTGAGTCGGAGATGTCGGGCGGCCGTGGCTTTGCCCTGCTTCCCACTGTAGGCGGACAGACGGCGCTGAACATGGCAGTCGAACTGGCCGATGGCGGCGTGCTGGAGAAGTACAACGTTCAGCTGATTGGCGCACAACTCGATGCGATCAAGAAAGCGGAAGACCGGCTGCTCTTTAAAGATGCGATGACGCGCATCGGTCTGGACGTGCCGAAGTCGGCGTTGATCAACAACCTGAAGGACGGACTGGAATTCAGCGCGAAGATCGGCTTCCCGGTAATTCTGCGGCCATCATTCACGCTGGGCGGAACCGGCGGTGGCATCGCGTACAACCGTGAAGAGTTGATGGAATTGTTGGCGCGTGGATTGGATCTTTCGCCGGTACACGAAGTATTGTTGGAAGAGTCGGTGCTTGGGTGGAAGGAATACGAGCTCGAGGTGGTGCGTGACATGAACGACAACGTCATCATCATCTGCTCGATCGAAAACTTCGATCCGATGGGCGTGCACACCGGAGATTCGATCACGGTGGCTCCGGCGCAGACGTTGACCGACCGAGAGTACCAGGTGATGCGTGATGCGTCGATCAAGGTGATTCGCGAGATCGGAGTCGAGACAGGCGGATCGAACATTCAGTACGGCGTGAATCCGGTGAACGGTCGCATGGTGGTGATCGAGATGAACCCACGCGTGTCGCGCTCGTCGGCACTGGCGTCGAAGGCGACGGGGTTCCCGATTGCGAAGATTGCGGCGAAGCTGGCGGTGGGATACACGCTCGATGAACTCACCAATGAGATCACGCGCAAGACGCCGGCGTGCTTTGAGCCGACTCTCGATTACGTGGTCGTAAAAATTCCGAAATGGCAGTTCGAGAAATTCCCCGGCGCGGATGAGGGTTTGGGCCCGCAGATGAAGTCAGTCGGCGAGGCGATGGCGATTGGGCGCACGTTCAAAGAGGCGCTGCTAAAAGCCGTGCGTTCGCTGGAGACTGGTAAGCGGCTGAGTTCCGAAAAGCTGGAACCGAAGATCCTGGTACAGAGGCTGGTGACGCCGCATCCGGAGCGGCTCGCGTACATACGTTACGCGCTGCGCGAGGGCATGACGGTGAAGGAACTGGCAAAGATGACGTCGATCGATCCCTGGTTCCTGTATCAGCTGAAAGAGATCAATGATATCTGGAACGACGTGGCGCAGTATCCGATTGATGCGCCCGAGGAGAAACTTCGCGAGGCGAAGCGCGCGGGATTGTCCGACGAGCGGCTGGCGGGCATTTGGGGAATTGATGGGCGCGAGGGTGGCACGAAAGTTCGCGATCTGCGCAAGAAACGCGACGTAAGGCCGGTCTACAAACACGTGGACACGTGCGCGGCGGAATTTGAGAGCTATACGCCCTACCTGTATTCGACATACGAAGAGGAAGATGAGGCGGCGCCGACCAAGAACAAGAAAGTAATCATCCTGGGCAGCGGCCCGAATCGCATCGGGCAGGGCATTGAGTTTGACTACTGCTGCTGCCATGCGGCGTTCGCGCTGCGTGATGACGGTTTCGAGACCGTGATGGTGAACTGCAATCCGGAGACGGTTTCGACGGATTACGACACCAGCGATCGCCTGTACTTCGAGCCGCTGACGTTGGAAGACGTGCTGGAAGTCTACGAGCACGAGGCTAGCTCAGGCGCGCCGATCGGCATGATCGTGCAGTTTGGCGGACAGACGCCGTTGAACCTGGCGCTGCCGTTGAAAGCCGCTGGTGTGCCGATTATCGGAACATCGCCGGAGTCGATTGACCTCGCAGAGGATCGCAAGAGATTCGGGAGACTACTGGAAGAGTTGGATATCCCGCAGCCACCCGGAGCGATGGCGACGTCGGTAGAAGAGGCGCTGGCGGCGGCAAACAAGATTGGGTATCCGGTACTGCTGCGGCCGTCGTATGTGCTGGGTGGGCGCGCGATGCAGATCACGTACGACGATGAGTCGGTAATCAAGTACATGAAAGAAGCCGTCGAGTATTCGCAGGAGCGGCCGGTGCTGATCGATCACTTCCTGGAGAGCGCGACGGAAGTGGACGTCGATGCAATCTCGGACGGCGAGGACGTTGTGGTGGCCGGGATCATGCAGCATATTGAAGAGGCCGGGATACACTCGGGCGATTCGTCGTGCGTGCTGCCGGCGGTTGATATTCCCGAGCAGTCACTGCAGAAAATGCGGGAGTACACGTTGAAGCTGGCGCGCGCGCTGAAGGTTGTCGGCTTAATGAACATTCAGTTCGCGATTCAGAACAACAAGATCTTTGTGCTGGAAGTAAATCCTCGCGCTTCGCGAACGGTGCCATATGTCTCCAAGGCCACGGGGATTCCGCTGGCCAAGATTGCGGCGCGACTGATGACCGGCCGCAAGCTGCGCGAGTTTCTGCCGGAGAACATCGCGAAGGCTACGGATCTCGATACTGGCAACTGCTACTTCGTGAAGTCACCGGTGTTTCCGTGGGCGAAGTTCCCGGGCGTGGATACGGTGCTCGGTCCGGAGATGAAGTCGACGGGCGAAGTGATGGGCGTCGCCGAGAATTTCGGCGAAGCGTTCGCCAAGGCGCAGATGGCCGCTGGTAACAAGTTGCCGACCGCAGGACATGTGTTTATCAGCGTGAATGATCGCGATAAGCCACAGGTAGCGGAGGTCGCAAGACTCTTCGTTGAGTTGGGATTCAAACTGGTGGCGACGACAGGAACAGCGCGGATTCTCGAAGACGCTGGATTCAAAGTTGAGATCGTCTACAAGGTGAAAGAAGGACGGCCGAATGTAGTCGATCTGATCAAGGGCGATCGAATTCAGCTAATCATCAACACTCCGCATGGGCCGGAGCCGTGGTTCGACGAAAAGGCGATTCGGCGAGCGGCGATTACGTATCACGTGCAGACGATTACGACGTTATCGGCGGCGAGAGCGGCGGCGGACGGGATTGCGGCACTGCAGCGCGGAGAGGTAACGGTCCGAGCAATTCAACATCTGCATGCGGAGCGTGCAACGGCAGCGCGATAATTTTATCCCACACATCCAGAAGCAGGATGTGTGGGGCACCCAACGTTAGTAGGTTCCGGTATTTACAGCAGGCGAAGCCGAAGAGACATTCTTCGGCTTTTGTTTTTGTACGAGTTGTTCGAACTGCGAGCGCGAGAGAGCGTCATGCTGCTCAAACCAGTCGAGCAGATCGCGAGCAAGCTCAGCAGGATTGACCGTGTTCATGACCTTCGCCGGCGGGGCCTGGCGTTTGCCGGAGAGCTCTTCGATTAATTCCTGCAACAGGCGATATTGCCCTTCGGAAAATCCGAAGAACGAAACACCCATACCGATGGCGGGATGCGAGGTGGCGACACGCGCGTCGATGGTAAGTTTGCGATCGCGCCAGAAAAGGTCCAGTTCAATGGGCGTTTCTTGAGGGAAGGGCATCATGAGTTCTAGATAACAGCCGCCGAGGCTGATGTCGCTCACTTTGCACGGAGTGTTTACGGGAACGCCCTTCTTGCGGACCTGCGAGTTTGCTCCCCAGGCGTAGCGCTCAAAGCGGCGGCGCTCGGTTTGGGTTTTGTTGATGGCGGAGCTAGCCGGAATCGGCTTCGGCGCATCGGGAACGGGTCGGGGAGAGGCATCAGGTAGTGGTTCGTTTTGCGAATCGAAAATGAAGGTGATTTGGTCGAGCGATTCGAGACGAGCATGTCCGGCGCGTCCGTCTTTGTCGCAACCGATCCACGCCACGCGATAGCGGCAACGACGCCGTTTGAATTCCAGGGTGACCACATCGGCGGCGCCGTTGAGACAGTCAATGCCGGCGAGTTCCACGGAAGTTCGAGAAAAGCGCATTGCCTGTGCGGTCTGCATGAAGGGATATCCGTGAGCGTCGACCCCGCGAACGATGACTGCGACTGGCGCGGATTGTTGAGACGCCGGTTCCAAGAGCTCAGCTCGATCCGATAACAAGCTAAGTATGGATGGCGATCGGGCTCGACTCGCATAAATCGGATTGGCTCCGAAGGAAGAGTTTTCCGGAGTGGGAAGAGTGCTAGAACGGAACGGGGGATCGCGAGTTGCAGCCCCCGTTCTTTTTGTTATTTCGAAGACGATGCGGTTGTAGTACTCGCTTGCCCGGTGGCCTCCACTAATTTGCGGACTGAATGGAACGCCGACAAGCGCGACTTCGCCGCGGGGCTTAGCGGCTTGCTCAATCAGCGTCAACTGCTCGGCACGCCAGGACTCGGGTGAAGGCGAATGCTGGTCGAGATAATCGAGCGCTTGCAAACCAATTGCACCAAGGGCGGCGAGATCGTGCGACGTAGGCGCGACTTCCGTAAGCAGAAACGAGCTTTGGAACACGGGCTGAAGACGAGCGTCGTTGTCGCGCCACGCAATGAGGATGGATCGCAGCTGCGCCTTGTCAGCGGCAGTTGCCTTACCGGCCAGGAGCGCGTCCGTCAGGTTGGCAAAAGTCCGTCCAACTTCGCTCTCCGGATGAGTGGAATCGACGAGGCGATTGAGCGGAGTGAACTGCGTGTACTTTTGCGTTTGTTCGCGCTCATAGCCCTTTACGGGTTCGACGGCATCGGCGAGAACCTTCACCGAAGGCACCTGCTCTCCCTGGGAAAGACGCTGCAACATCTTCCATGGATTCGATTGGTGCTTGAGTCCAAGCCATGCGATTCGGTCGCTCACCACATACATGCGGGCGTACATGGAATTCACATCGCGAACATCTTGCGGAGACCACAGCCGTTCGGCGATGGCAGCATTGCGCGGCCAGATGCGATTGTCGACGTTCTCGGGGCTGACCCATTCCGTCCACATGCAGGATTCGCCGCCGAGGATGCGCTTGGTTTCTTCCGGCGAGAGATTTGCCGATGGGCCGGTCAGTGGATCGATGGAATAATGCTGCTCGGCGCTGTCCATTAGATCAAGGTAGTAGCCGCTGGAGAGCAGTCCACGATAGCCCTGCTGCGCTGCCGCGGCGAGCGACTTGGGTCCGCGCCAGGATTGAATGACGATCGACTTGGGCAGGTCGGGATTGAGGATTTCGTCCCAGCCGATCATGGTTTTGTGATTCTTGTCGACAATAGCCTGGACGCGTTTGTTGAAATACGCCTGCAACTCTTCGTTCGACTTGAGATTGTGGCTCTTCATGAACGCCTGAATTTTCTGGTTGGCGTTCCACTGCTTTCCGTTTACCTCGTCGCCACCGATGTGGAAGAAGGCGTCGGGAAAGAGGGCGGCCATTTCGCCAATGAAGCCTTCGAGAAACTTGTAAGTCTGCTCGCGCGTGGGATCCATCGCGGGATCGAAGACGCCCCAGCCGCGCTCAATCGTGTAGGGGCCGGGAGCGCTGGCGAGTTCCGGATAACCAACGAACCAGGCAGTGGTGTGACCGGGGATATCGAATTCAGGCACGACGCGAATGCCGCGATCGCGCGCGTATTCGATAACTTCTTTCACTTGCGCCTGAGTGTAGTAGTTTCCGTCGGAGCCCATCTCCTGCAGCTTGGGGAATTTCTTGCTTTCGACGCGGAATCCCTGATTTTCCGAGAGGTGCCAATGGAAGACATTCATCTTCACGGCTTCCATCCCGTCGAGGGTGCGATAGACGACGTCGATGGGCTGCCAGTGGCGGCAGACATCGAGCATCAGGCCACGCCAGGGGAAGCGTGGGGTGTCGTCGATCTGAACGGCGGGTGCTGCGAAACCGGTTGGTGTGAGCTGCACGAGCTGCAGGAAGGTTTGCAGCCCGCGAATTATGCCAAGGGGATTGGGTGCGCTGAGACGAACTTCTGTGGGAGTGACCTGGAGTTGATACGACTCATCTTCACCAAGCTTCTGAACTTCGGCGCTCGCATGGTCGACGTGAATGACGAGGGTGGCTTTGGAGGCCTCGCCTACTGAAGTCTGGAGCGGAATGCCGGTTTGCACGGATAGCGTGGAGACCGCTCGATCAACGGCACGATGCAGTCGAGGTTCTGAATATCCGGTGAATGCCACGGAGAACGGATTCGTAATCATCAACTGCCCTGTGCCGGCCTGAAGCTTTGCTGGCCACGGCATGAGGCTGAGATTCGTGGACGGGGTGTTCTGAGCTGATGCAAAGGACATACCGATCACCGCAAAGAGGCACACGAGCAAAGTCCGCATTCAATAACTCCAGTACAAAATCGTTTCAATGAAGGTGTTCGCCGGAAGGCAGAGTAATTCAGAAGGGGTTGTGTTCGCAAATCTTCCCCACAAATCCGAAAACAGGATATGTGGGGAACCCGAGGTTTTCGGCTACAAAGAGAGGCTAGAAAGAGAAACGAGCTGACAACTGAATGTTGCGGGAACCGCCTCCTCCAAGAAATGGGTTGCCGATGCCAACGTCAGGTGTTGCCGTTAGAGGCAGGAAGCCCTGCCCTGTGCCGGTCGGCGACATTCCATTGGCCAAGAAGTCGATGCCGTAATTGGGAAGCATTGGGTTGGTGAAGTTCGCATGATTCAGGACATTGAAGAAGTCAGACTGGAGCTTAAGTTCCTTGCTCTCCCCGAGCCTGAAGCTGCGCGCAACAGAGAAGTCAAAGACGCGATAGCTTGGACCGGTAAAGGCGTTACGCCCTAAATTCCCGATGTGCTGAGTGCCGGCAATGCAGTTACCCGTTGCATCGACAGTGCAGGGAACCGCAAAAGCTGACAAGTTGAGATATTGGTAAGGCGTGCTGGTTCCCGTGAATGGATTGCCGACCAGATCCGGTCGTCCGAAATATTCGCCGGTTCCATTGAAGTCGTTTTCGAACAAATAGCTCACGTTATAGGGCTGGCCATCGTTGAGTGTGACTACGCCGTTCACCGACCAGTGGTTGGTGAGCCAGGGAGCGAAGTTGGAGTTGGGAAGATCATATGACCAATACCAACGGAAGCTCTTGCGAATGTCGAAATTCGAATTCGCGCGCTCGGCGCCGGGATTGAAGCTGTTATCAGGCTGAGAGGCGTTGGGAACGAAGTCCTGTCCGTCGCTGGCATTGTCGATGGAATGGCCCCAGGTAAAGTTGGCGGTCGAGGTTAGCCCGTGGAAGCTGCGAAGCTTGAGGCTCGCCTGAAGCGAGTTGTAGCTGGAACTAGCGCTCGTCTGCACTTGGTTGACGTAGCCGAAGTTGGGATAGGCCACGGTTCCGGTCGCTGGGTTCACCTGGTTCAGATCGACGAAGCGGAATAGCTTGCGCCCTTGCGATCCGACATAGCCGACGTCGAGAGCGACGTTCTTCGTCAGCTCCTGCTCAATGCCCAGGTTGTAGTTCTGAATGTAAGGCGTGCGCAGTTTCTGGCTGACGGTGAAAACATCCGAGGCGGCGAAGGATGTTGGATCGAAGACAGGAACACCAGGTTGAATCGTGGCCGCCGGCGAATACGAGAACTGAATATTGTTGTAGGCAGCTCCCGGGTTGAAGGTGTTGTAGGGCAGTTGTCCGGCGAAGAAATCCTGCGAGAAGGCGTCGTAGAACAATCCCCATCCGGCGCGAACGACAGTGCCACCTTTGCCGGTCACATCCCACGCAATGCTGGCGCGAGGGCCAAAGTTGTTGTAGTCGCTGGGATAGAGCTTATTCGGCGCATTGCCGCCACTTCCGATGTAAAGCAATTGGCTCCCATCCGCAGAGAGAATGCTGAACTGATTCAGGCGCGCAGCGATAACGCCGAAATAATCCCAGCGCAGCCCGTAGTTCAAGGTGAGGCGCTGCGTCAGGCGGAAGGTATCCTGCGCGTACAGCGCGTAGTTGTTCTCGTAGGTGTCGCGTTGAGAGTTACCGGTGGCGGAACGTCCCCCGTCGGGAGTGCCCGCTAGAAAATCATTAAACGTAGCGAAGCTGATTTTGCTGCGATATCCGGCGTCGAAGTACTGGTTGACTGAGGTGCGGCGGAATTCGGCTCCGAACTTCCAGGCATGTTTGCCGCTCGTGTACGACCAGTTGTTGAAGAGCTGCGTATTCGTGTCGACGCGCCCACGAGGAACGCTGGCATTCGCGCCGATGCTGGAGGTGCCGTCCCCAAAGGTGATGAGCGGTAAGCCGAAATCACGCGACACGGCGGACGGAGAGAGCGAGGCGAGTCCAATGGTCGCGGGATTGAAGCTGCTGTCCTGGGCCGCAAACTGCTCGGCGAAGCGATTCCATCCACCGCGAAGTTCCGTGAGCAACTTATTGTTCAAGACTTTGGTGTAAGACAAGGAGACGATCTGAACGCGCGTGGGAGTGGTGGTGTTGTAGCCGGGAGTTACACCTCCGCCAACCAGGGCGAGGGGGAAGCTTTGTTGACTGTCGCCGAAATAGTAGCGTCCCGTGAGCAGATCGCTTGCGTTGATGTGATAGTCAATTTTGCCAATTGCGCTGTCGACGCGATTCCTGAACGGATTCGATTCGACAACGCTGCCATTGCTTTGCGGCAAGGGTCCCCAGGGATTCAGGGCAAGAAGGTTCTGTATCACCGGATTGATGACACCGCCGCCGCTAACGTAGCTGTTGATCGCGTCTTGAGTTGGCACATTCAGAGGCGTGGGAATTCCACCGGATTCACGCTGTCCTTCATAAGACGCGAAATAGAAGAGGCGATCTTTGACGAAGGCGCCGCCAACCGAGCCGCCAAACTGGTTATTGTGAAAAGCGTCTTTCGGTTGGTCAGTGGAGTTGAAGTAATTACGCGCGTCGAGACCGCTGTTGCGGAAGTACTCGAAGATGCTGCCGTGCAGGCTGTTTGTCCCTGACCGAGTGACGAGGTTCACGATCGCCCCGGAGTTGCGGCCATACTCAGGTTCAGTATTCGAGATGACCGGGATTTCCGCGAGCGCGTCGATGGGCAGCACTGTGGCGGGTGTTCCGAAGACACCACCCTCGTTAATGGCCGGCAGATTGCGGTAACCGTCGTTCATGTCGGTACCGTCGAGCAGATAGTTATTCGAGCGGCCTCGATTGCCGTTAATGCTGAAGAGTCCGAAGGAGCCAGGTGAATCGGCAGCGCCGCTGGGATCGCCAGCCGCGCCCGGAACGAGCACCAGCAGCTTGGTGAAGTCGCGGCCATTTACGGGAAGATTGGCGGCCTGCTCGCCTTCAATGGTATCGCCGGTAGTGACGTTTGAGGTGTCGATCAAGGGAACGTCAGCGCTGACGTCGACTGTCTCCTTTATCTGTCCGGGAGAGAGGGTGAGATTGGCGCGTGTGACCACCCCGAGTGTCACTTCGACATTGCGCATAAGTTCGGTGCGGAATCCCGATCGTTCGGCAGTGACAACGTATTTTCCGAGCGGAAGCTCAGTGATGGTGAAATTGCCAGCGGCATCGCTGGTGACCATACGCTTGACGCCTATGTCGGCGCTGCTCGCAGTCACTTGAGCTTCTGGAATTGCCGCGCCGGTGGCATCGCTTACGTTTCCTTGAATGCTGCCGCGGAAGGTTTGAGCAAGGAGGCTGGAACAACTAAGAAGCAGTACAGCTACAAATAGCCTGAGTTTCATTCGTGCCCTCGAAGAGAACCCCAACGGACCAGAGAAAAGAGTTAGCCCCACAAATGTTTTGGTGCGAGTGGCTGGATTATATCCGGAGACTCTGGAATCTCAAGGGTGATTCGCGCGAGGACAGCTCTGGGAGTGCTCTGAGTTCCAATTCGAAACGTATAATCATCAGAGCTGAAACTCGATAGGAAGAATCGAAATGCTCTTACAGGGAATCTTTCCGCCGATCACGACGCCGTTTTATGCGGATGGTTCGGTGTATTACAAGAAACTCGAACAAAATGTGGATCGTTATTCGCGAACGCCAATTGCCGGAATCGTAGTGCAGGGATCGACCGGAGAAGCCATCATGCTTTCCGATCAGGAGAAGCGAGATGTGCTGCGTGTGGCGAGAGAAGCGGCGGCGGCGAGCAAAGTGCTGATCGCTGGCGTGGGCGTTGAGTCGGCAGTGGAGACGATCAAGCTGGCGGAATACGCGGCGGAACTTGGCTATGACGCTGCCATGGTGCGCACGCCACATTATTACAAGATGGCAATGACAAAAGCGGCGATGCTGGCGTTCTATCGCACGGTCGCGGATCGGTCGCCACTGCCGGTGATCATCTACAACTTTCCGCAAGCAACGGGATATGACATCCCGACCGACGTGGTGGTGGGACTGGCGGAACACCGAAACATTATTTCGATTAAGGAGTCGGCGGGGAATTTAGAGAAGGTGAAGGCGCTGGTAGAGGGCACACGCCACATCAAGCGCAGTGTGCAGGTGACGGAAACCTTCGAGGCTGTAACTGGGCGCATGTTGAGCGAAGAGAAGAGCGGAGTGGCAGCTGGCGAGCTGGTCAGTGTAGGCGCGCTGGCGGGAACGGCAAAACCGTCATCGTCTTCCGTGCAGGTGGTTGGATCATTGAAGACGCGTCAGAAGGAAGTTGGATTCCAGGTGATGGTGGGAGCCGCGCATCAGCTTCTGGAATCGCTTGAGGCGGGAGCGGTGGGCGCGATCCTTGCATTTGCGGATCCGGCGCCGACGGCATGTTTCGAGGTCTACCAGGCTTGGAAAGAACGCGCACACGAGATCGCGCGCGAGAAACAGGATCGGATTGCGGCAGCTTCAAGACGGGTAGTGGGGCAGCTCAGCATTCCCGGAGTGAAATATGCGCTCGATCTGAATGGCTACTACGGTGGCCTCGCGCGACTGCCGTTGTTACCGCTGACCTCGGATGAAAAAAAGGAAGTGGAGAAGTTGATGGCGGGGATCAGAAACTGAAGGGAGGTGCAAAGCCTCCCTTTGTTCACCGTTTTAGTTTAGGCGACTCGTTTCTTGCGATTGGGCCTGGTAATTTTCTCGGAGCGGTCGCCGCCGGACTGGCCTGCGCCGGCTGCAAGTTCATCTTCGGCATCGGCTTCGTTGCGGCCCCTGCGATTCATCGTACGGCCGGTCGTTCCGGGTTGATGAGCCGGTTCGGTTTCTTCCCGATTCTGCCCAGTCTGTCGTGCCCGCGCGGGTTGTGATTGCGTTTGAGCTGCGCCGCGACGCAGTTGATTCCTGCCATAGATCTCGGTTCCAGGATCTTCTCCCTCCGTCTTGCCGGTCGTTGGATTCGAAACAAACAGCATGTCGGTGAGATCGTTGGCGTGCTCTTCTTCGTCCTTAAGAATTTCCTCGAACATCACGCGGGTAGTTGGGTCTTTGTCGGCGAAGAAGCGAATGAGGTCGCGATAAACGTCGATGACGATGCGTTCGCCGATCAGATCCTCGCGAATCATGTCAGCCAGGTTTTCGCCTTCCACGTATTGAGTCGCGGAGCGCTGCACCAGGGTGCCGGGGTTGAAGTCGGGCACGCCGCCAAGTTCCTGTATACGGTCGGCGATACGATCGGCATGTTGACGCTCGTCATCAGCATGTTCCTTGAAGATGTCGCGTATGGAGACGGCGTGCACACCTGTCGACATCAGGTAGTGGTGCATGTAGCGCAGTACACAAACGATTTCGGTGGCGAGCGCATCATTCAACAGACCGATAGCTTGGTCTTTGTCCAGGTCATAAGTGTGGGTGACCGGACCTTCGTCAATTTTCTGAATGGCGCGTTTACGGATTTCCTCGACGTTTTCCACGAATTGCGGCATGAATTTGCTCCGAGCGGATGCCCTGAAGAATGGAAGCTGAGTAGGGCAATAGCAGAGATTTAGATTCGGATTGAGGCGGCGGCGGATGTCTGGGGGAAGAGGAGGCTGTGAAAAACTCTGAGTTGCAATTGAAATTCAGTTTCAAGTAGAATTCGAACGAACGTTCGAATACTCGGTCGACTGGCTTCAGAAGGTCCGAATGGCTACGCACTCGATAAGCCGCGGCGAAGGTTCGCAACGCAAAAACGACTCATCGCGCCGCAGGGAGACAGAGCGCTTCGAGCAACGGCTGGGCGAAATCCTGGAGCATGCAACGGCGGTGTTCTACGAGCGCGGATATGAAGGGGCTTCGATGCGCGATCTATCGCGCGCCAGTGGGATGTCGCTGGCCGGTCTTTATTACTACTTCGAATCCAAAGAGCGCCTGCTCTACCTGATCCAGAAACATACCTTCGACATCGGTGCTGCGATCGGCGCGCGAGCGTTTGGCAAGCACCTCCGATCCGGAACAACGGGTGCGCAGCTTCATCCACAACCACATCGAGTATTTTCTCAAGAATCGCAAGGCGATGACGGTCATGTCGCATGAGGACGAGACGCTGACCGGTGAGTTCGGCAAAGAGATCGCGGAACTCAAGCGCGAGTATTACAAGCTGTGTGTCGGCCTGGTGGAGGAGTTGCGGCAGAGTCACCCGGAGTTCGACTCGCGACTGAACAGCCGGCTGGCAGTGCTGAGCCTGTTCGGTATGACGAACTGGATTTACACGTGGCACAATCCGCGCGTCGATGCCGATGCCGGCGAGTTGGCCGGACACATGGCGGATATTTTTCTCCGTGGCGTGTTGCCGGCCGAGCGGTCCGCAGACATCGAAGGCAATATACGCAAATCTCGAGGCAAGTGCATCCAAAGCTTCAGAATGAAGGAGTTTTCCTGATGGCGACCACGACGGTTGAGACGACCAAGCAGTTGATCCAATACCGCACGGATGCGGGAGTTGCCGTGATCACGATGGATGATCCGCCGGCTAATACCTATACGTACGAGATGAACCGGCAGTTGGACGATGCCATCCTGAAAGCGCGCATGGACAACGACGTGTACGTCATCCTGCTGACTGGATCGGGCGACAAGTTCTTCTCGGCAGGCGCGAACATTCGCATGCTGTCGCAGGTAGATCCGACATTCAAGTATTACTTCTGCCTGCATGCGAACGAGACGCTGCTGCGGTTGGAGCACACGCCGAAGCTGGTGATTGCCGCGCTAAACGGACACACGGTAGGCGGAGGGCTGGAGATCGCGATGGCGTGCGATCTGCGCATTGCTCGCCGGGATGCAGGGAAGATCGGCCTGCCGGAAGTGAACCTGGGAGTTCTGCCGGGAACAGGTGGCACGCAGCGGCTATCGAGGCTGGTGGGAAAGTCGAAGGCGATCGAGTTGATGGTGACCGGCAACACGTTCTCGTTCGAAGAGGCGAAGGAGTTCGGGATCATCAACGACATCTATGAGCGCGAAAACTTCATGCAGGACGTGATGGACTATGCGCATCAGTTCTGTCCGCCGAATAAGGCTGCGAAGGCCGTTGGGCACATCAAGCGATCGGTACAGACGGGCTGGGAGATTCCGATGGAAAGCGCCTTGGCGGTGGAGCGCGAGTTGCAGGCATCGCTCTTCAGTTCGCAGGACGCGAAGGAAGGACTTGCAGCGTACGTGGACAAGCGTCCGGCGGAGTTCAAAGCGAAGTAGGGATTTGCTGCATGTTGACGGCCACCAAAATCAAAATCGAGCCTTGCAAGCTACTGATCAACGGCGAGTGGACTGATTCGGCGGATGGGAAGAGCTTCGACACTGTGAATCCCGCGACGGGCGAGGTGATCACGCGAGTCGCACGGGCTGCGCACGAGGACGTTGACAGCGCAGTGAAGGCAGCGCGTGCTGCCTTCGATGATGTAAATGGCAAATGGCGGCGTATCTCGGCGAGCGACCGTGGACAAATTCTGTGGCGCATTGCTGATCTGATCGAAAAACATATCGACGAACTGGCTGAACTGGAAACGGTTGATAACGGCAAGCCGATTTTTGAATCACGCCACGTCGACATGCCGATGGTTGTCGACGTCTTCCGCTACTACGCGGGAATCGCGACGAAGATACAGGGCGACACGATCAATGTAAATGAAACGGCGTTCACCTATACGCTGCGCGAGCCGGTGGGCGTGGTGGGCGCGATTATTCCCTGGAACTTTCCGTTGCTGCTAGCCAGTTGGAAATTGGCGCCGGCGCTCGCGTGCGGGAACACGGTGATTTTGAAGCCAGCGGAACAGACCCCGCTGACAGCAGTTCGATTTGGCGAGATCGCGATGGAGGCGGGACTTCCGGCGGGTGTGTCTGAACATCATTACTGGCGGGCCGGAGGTGGGCGCGCAGTTAGTGAAGCATCCATTGGTCGACAAAATCGCCTTCACGGGATCGACGGCCGTCGGAAAAGAAATCATGAGGGAAGCGGCGGATTCGTTGAAACGAATCACGCTGGAACTGGGAGGGAAGTCTCCGAACATTGTGTTTGCAGACGGCGATCTCGACCAGGCCGTGAAGGGCGCAATCAACGGAATTTTCTACGGCAAAGGCGAGGTGTGCAACGCGGGCTCGCGGCTGTTTGTCGATCGCAAGGTTCAAGATGAGTTCATGTCGAAGCTGGTCGAGCGCGCGAAGAAGATGTGCCCGGGCGATCCATTGGATCCGAAGACGCGTCTCGGTGCGTTGGTCAGCGAGAAACAGATGAACACCGTGCTGGGCTACATCGAAGAGGGGAAAGACGAAGGAGCGCAGTTGGTACTCGGGGGCAGGCGCGTGCCGGTGAATGGGAGCAGGGGCTACTTCGTAGAGCCGACTATCTTCGGATCGGTGAACAACGACATGAAGATTGCCCAGGAAGAAATCTTCGGGCCGGTGCTGGCGGTGATCGAGTTCGATGATCTGGAAGAAGTGATCGAGGCGGCTAACAAAAATGTGTATGGTCTGGCGGCAGCTGTCTGGACGCGCGATGTGAAACGTGCGCACCTGATGACGAAGCGTTTGCGCGCAGGCACGGTGTGGGTGAATACCTATGGACTGATGGATGCAGCGCTGCCGTTCGGCGGATATAAGCAATCGGGTTTTGGGCGCGAACTGGGCGCGCATGCGGTGGAGCACTACACCGAGTTGAAGAGCGTCTGGCTGAACATCGCGTAATTGCGTAGCGGCAGCTGCAAATTTCGGGAGTTGCGGAATGGCTTCATTGCTAAAAATCGGGAGCTTCAGCGATTGGGTCGGATTGTTCGACGAATGGCGCAAAGAGATCGGCGTGAATCGCGATGAGATCTCGGGATTCAAGTTCGATACGCTGTTCGGGGCCATCGAGATGGACGAGATCCAGTTCGGTCACTGGAAGGGACGCAAGAAGTGGGAGAACGTACGGCAGGTTCCCACTCAGCAAATCCGAGATGCATTGTTGAATTTGATCGTGTACCAGGGGGATACGGAGTTTGCGAGCGTGGAGCAGCAGCGCTGGCTGTTTGAGACAGCGCCGACGGATTGGGATCGCAAGGCGCTCACGAGAGTGATGATCGAAGAGATGCGCCACGGCTGGCAGATGTGCGCGCTGCTGGTGGAGCACTTCGGGCACTCGGGCAAAGTAGAAGCGCAGAAGATGCTGGAGCGAAGGGCGTTCGAGAACAAGCGACTGCTGGGCGCGTTCAATGTGGATGTCGATAACTGGATGGACTTCTTTACCTACACCGATTTTGTCGATCGCGACGGAAAGTTTCAGCTGCAAATGCTGAAGTATTCGGCGTTTGCACCGCTGGGGAAATCGATGTCGTACATGCTGCGCGAAGAGTCGTTCCATATGGGCACTGGGAACGACGGGCTGCGGCGCGTGGTCGAGGCCGGAAGGATTCCGCCGTGGCTAGTGCAGAAATATCTCAACAAGTGGATTTCTACTTCCTACGATCTGTTTGGAACAGACCATTCATCGTCGGCGCACTGGTCGTACGTGTGGGGTGTGAAAGGTCGCTATGACGAACCGCAGAATGAGACCACGGCGGACCTGGATGATCTGAATGACTACAACCGCAATCTGTATCGCAACGAAGTGTCGGGGCTGATTGAGCGCTTCAACAAGTACCTGAAGCCTGGCGACGAAGCGCTCTACGCGCCGGATATCAAGTTCAGTCGCATGATCGGTAAGTATGCGAATCAAAAGTTCCACTGCAAGACGGGGCAACCGCTGAGCGATCGCGAGTACGAAGAACATTTCAAGGAGGCGATGCCCTCGGCGGAGGACAAAAAGTTGTTGATGGAGATCATTCAGAACGATCCCAAGTGGATTGTTCCGAAAGCGGGCGCCAAAGATCCGTTAGAGACCATAGGCGAACCGCGCAAGATGGCGATCAATCTGTAAATCGCCATGAGGCGGGCGGTGGTCGTTCGCACAAACCCGCTCCCGGTGTAGCATCGAAGCCGGGCGACCACTGTCCGCTAGTGAACGCCTCACAGAGCACGAACCCATGGCTGCCGAGACAAAACCCCGATATTCCAAGTTGATGGTCACGATGCAGGCGCCAATCGCGCGCGTGATCCTGGCAAATCCGCCAGTGAACGTGATCGATATGCCAATGATGGACGAACTGCTGGTGGCGATGGAGTCCATTGAAGCTCGGCCGGATATTTCTGCTGTGATCTTCGCGGGCAGCGACCAGGCGTTTTCGGCGGGCGTCGACATTGGCGCGCATACGCTGGAAAACGTCCGCGGGATGCTGGCGAAGTTTCACTCGGTGATTCGTGCGGTGATTTCCAGTAAGAAAGTGACGGTCGCTGTGGTGCGTGGGAATTGCCTCGGTGGTGGCGCTGAACTTGCGGCGGTTTGCGACATTGTGTTCACTGCCGATAACGCGACGTGGGGATTTCCGGAGATTTCGCTGGGATGTTTCCCGCCAGTTGCGGCCGCGATGCTGGCTGCGCTGGTGGGCCAGAAGCATGCGTCGGAACTGATTCTGACTGGCCGGCAGATCACGGGCGAAGAAGCAATGCGCATTGGTCTGGCGAACGAGGCGCTTCCCGAAGACGAACTTTCGGAGATGGTGGACGAGACGGCGGAACGGTTGTCGCAGTTGAGTCCGGCGTCACTTGCCGTGACCAAGAAGGCGCTATACGCTTGGGATTCAGCGCACGTCGACAAAGGGCTGCAGCGCGCTGAGCAGATTTACATTGAAGAATTGATGCCGCTGAACGACGCGCAAGAGGGAATCAAGGCGTGGCTGGAGAAGAGAAAGCCGAAGTGGACGGGGCAGTAAGAACACTCCGCGATGGTGCAGAAATCCTTGCTGGCGTTTTGCAACCTCATGGGTTTCGGTTTCTGTTTCGCGATTCAGGGCGTAGCTCGGGAGGAGATTACGCCAACGGTAGCTTCGTCAGAGACAATCGTATGCTTGATGTGAGCGTGCGACACAGTCTCGGTCTGGTTTCATATTACGTTTCGGGTCACCAGTTGGATCACGAAAGCTACATGAAGCAACTCGGAGTTTTTGGCACAAACTCGTATCCATCCTTCTCGCCAGACATCCTGGAACAGTTTAGATGTCTCGCGAGTGACCTGTTGCGGTATTGCCAGGATTTCGTGTCCGGATCTGCAGCTCAGTTTGTTGAGCTAGCCAGGGATCTGAAAGACAATCCAAGCAAGTACAAAGGGCTGCCTAAGTAAATGAATACCGACGAGCCTGGATTTGCGGAGCAACGTTGTGGATGTTATGGCTGTGAGCGGCTGTTTACGTTTCAGGAGATCACTGACTGGTGGGATTAAGGCGCGACTCCAGTATGCCCGTTCTGCGGATCAGACAGTGTGGTGATGGAGCGTCCAGATATGCTGGTCACACAGGAACGGCTGCACGCGATGAGGTCGGAAAAGTTCTAAATGGATTTCGAGATCAAGCCTGAGGAAGTGAAACAGAAACTCGATTCCGGAGATGCGTTTACGTTACTCGATTGTCGCGAGAAGTGGGAGTACGAGACGGCGCATATCGAAGGCAGCAAGCTGATGCCGATGGATGAGATTCCAGCGCGCGCAAATAACGAACTCGATCCGGATGAACATATCGTGGTGGTCTGCCATCACGGCGTACGGTCGGCCAACGTCACGGCATGGTTGCGGCAACAGGGATTCGAGAACGTTCAATCGATGCGCGGCGGCATCGATCAGTGGTCGAGAACGGTCGATCCGAAGGTGCCGTTGTATTAGCTGTCAGCGAGCGGCCGTCGGCTATCGGCTTTGTGCGTCGAAGAATTTGTTTGCTGAAGGCTGAGAGCTGGTAGCTGACCAGCCCAACATGAAAAAAGAACTCATCGAACTTCGGATTAACGGGCGGACGCACGAGCTTGCGGCGGAACCGAATGCACTGCTGCTCGATGTGCTGCGCCAGAATCTCGGGCTGACGGGATCGAAGCGTGGCTGCGATGAGTCCTCGTGCGGCGCGTGCACGGTGATGATCGACGGAGTGCCGATGCTTTCGTGCGCGTTGCTGGCCGCGAGTTGCCAGGGGCAGGAGATCACGACAGTTGAAGGCGTGGCCGAGCACGGTGGACTGGCGGCGATCCAGCAGGCGTATGGACGATGGGGCGGAGCGCAATGCGGATACTGCACGCCCGGTTTCATCATGACCGTGAAACATTTGCTGGAGAATAATTCCGATCCGAGTGAAGAACGAGATTCGGCAGGCGCTCAGCGGGAATCTGTGCCGTTGCACCGGATACGAGCAGATGTATCAGGCGGTGAAGGATGCAGTGGATGCCGAGCGCAAGGGCTTGGCGGCGGCGAAATAGGACCCCATGAGTGAGTTCTCGATCATTGGCAAGCCGGTCGCGCTGGTAGATGCGGCGCAGAAAACGACGGGCGGCGGAAAGTATGCAGACGATTTGAGCCTGCCGGGGATGCTGGTGGGAAAGATTCTGCATTCGCCGTATCCGCATGCCCGCATTCGCAAGATCAATTTGCGGCGTGCGTTCGCGGTTGAAGGCGTGGTGGCAATCGTCACCGGTCAGGACGCGCCGACTTCCTACGGCATACTTCCTATTGGACATGATGAGCACGCGCTGGTCGTCGACAAGGTGCGGTATGTCGGCGACAACATTGCGTGCGTGGCAGCGGTGAGCGAGTCGGCGGCGGAGAAGGCGCTGGAGTTGATCGACGTGGAGTACGAGTTGCTGCCGGCGTGGTTCGATCCAGAAGAGTCGATGAAGGCCGAGTCGGACCTGATCCACGAAAACAAGCCGCACAACATTGAAAAGGAATATCACCACGTGTTCGGCGATCCCGAGCGAGGTTTTGTAGAAGCCGATTATGTAGCTCAGGCGCGGTATATCGCGAATGAAGTGACGCATGCGGCGATGGAGCCACATTCGACGCTGGCATCGTTTCGAGTTCGATCCGCAGACAGGCAAGCAGGGGCGACTGACGGTGTGGTCGTCGACGCAGGTTCCGTATTACCTGCAACACAAGCTGTCGCTCGTGCTCGACATGCCAATGTCGCAGATACGGGTGATCAAGCCGCTGGTGGGCGGTGGATTTGGTGGAAAGAGCGAAGTAATTCCGCTGGAAATTATTGCGGCGGTGGCGGCGCGCGCGGCGAAGGCACCGGTGAAGATCACTTACACGCGGGAAGAAGTGTTCTGGGCACATCGCGGAAGGCCGCGCACGATCATCGATCTGAAAACCGGTGTGAAGAACGACGGACGGATCACGGCGGTGAAGGCGCGCGTGGTGCAGGACGGCGGTGGCTACTGCTCGTATGGTCCGGTGACGATTCTGTATTCGGGCGCGCTGCTGGGAGCGTTGTACGACATTCCCAACGTGCAGTATGACGGCTATCGCGTGCTGACGAATAAGCCGGCATGCGGCGCGATGCGCGGACACGGCACGGTAAATGTGCGGTTTGCGTTCGAGTCGCAATTGGATGAGATATGCGCGCGGATGAAGCTTGATCCAGCCGAAGTGCGACGCAAGAACCTGCTGAAGCCGCCGTGCATCACGGTCAATGGCCTGCGTGTGCTCAGTTATGGATTGCCGGAGTGCATGGAGAAAGTTGCGGGGGCATCGCAGTGGGCGGTTCGACGCGGAAGGCTGGGGCGCGGACGTGGGCTGGGAATGGCGTGCAGCCACTATGTGAGCGGAGCGGCGAATTCGATCATCAAGTCGGACATGCCGCACTCGACAGTGAACATCAAGATCGATCGTGATGGCGGCGTGGTGGTGTACACGGGCGCTGCCGAAATCGGGCAAGGGTCGGACACGATGACCGCGCAGATCGTTGCCGAGGTGCTGGGATGTTCGATGGCACGCGTGAAGGTGATTGCGGCGGATACGGATCTGACGCCGATTGATCTCGGATCGTACTCGAGTCGCGTGACGATGATGGCAGGCAATGCGGCGCTGCGTGCCGCGCAGGACGTGCGCAAGAAGATCGAGCAGGCGGCGGCGAAGAAGCTGAACTGTGCGGCTGAGGAACTGGTGTTCCGGCGCGATCTGATCTGGAAGCGTGGAGCGGAGTTTGAAGACGTACCGGCAACTGCGGCGCAAGGACGGATCGACGGACAGATTCTGCGTGGGTCGGTGCTGCAGGAGCGCAAAGAGCAGGGTGTGCGCGATCATCTGAGCTTCGAAGAAGCAGTAGTTGGCGGCGATCGACTTTAGTGGCGCGCTGACGGGGACGGGATCGTATGCGCCGCCAGCAGATGCGCGTGGAGGAAAGTTCAAAGGCGCGGGAGTCGGTCCGTCGCCAGCATATTCGTATTCGGCGCAGGTGGCGGAAGTGAGCGTGGATGAAGAGACAGGTCAGGTTACGGTTCACAAGATCTGGGCGGCGCACGATTGCGGACGGGCGCTGAATCCGGTTGCGGTTGAGGGGCAGGTGGTCGGATCGGTGTGGATGGGATTGGGGCAGGCGCTGCAGGAAGAGATGATCTGGAAAGATGGCCTGCTGATGAACCCGGGATTGCTGGAGTACCGTTCGCCGTCTTCGGTGGAGTCGCCGAAGATTGAGACATTCATCGTGGAGAGCATCGATCCCGAAGGTCCGTTTGGCGCGAAAGAGGCTGGCGAGGGATCGCTCGCGGCGACCATTCCGGCGATTGCGAATGCAATTTACGATGCGGTTGGAATACGATTGCGGGAAGCGCCTTTTACACCTGAGCGCGTGCTGGCTGCGCTGAGGGCACAGAAGTCGCAGAAGAAGATCAACATGACCGAGGGTGTCGATCCCGAACAGCCGGAGACGTTTCGTGAGCATGGCGGATCGTTGTGGTTCCGTGGCAAAGGTCCGGCGCGACATCCATTGGATCCGGCGGTGCGCGATGATCGCAAGGCAGCGGAACAGGCTACTCCAGTTCCTGGAGGGCAGGACTGATGGCTCTGCCCGAATTTCAGCTGCTGCGTCCCAAAACAATTCAATCTGCAGTGGCGTTGCTGGCGCAGCATAAGGGCGAGATACAGGTGCTGGCCGGTGGAACCGACCTGTTGCCCTCGATGCGACAGAAGCTGTTCGCGCCGAAGTATGTGCTCGACATTCGCGGCATCGACGAGATCAAGCGCATTCGTGTGCTGAGCAGCGGATTGGAAATCGGCGCGCTGGTCACTCTCTCGCAAATCGAGGATTCCGAATTCGTACGACGCAATTACCCGGTGCTGCGCAAGGCGGCGATGACGGTGGCGTCGCCGATTTTGCGGAACATGGGCACGATCGGTGGCAACATCTGCCTGGATACGCGATGCCTCTGGTACAACCAGTCGTATACGTGGCGGACGTCGTGCGGGTTCTGCATTAAAAAAGATGGCAATCTGTGCCATGTTGCACCCGGCGGAACGAAATGCTGGGCGGCGTTTTCGGGCGATACGCCGCCGGCGTTGCTGTGTTTAGGCGCGGAGATTGAGATCGCCGGTCCGGGTGGAACAAGACGCATAGCACTGGGCGATCTGTATACAGGACTCGGCGACACGCGGCTGACAATCGCGAAAGACGAGATGCTGACGCGCGTATTCATTCCGCAATCGATGTCCGGATACCGGGGCTCTTATCAAAAACTGCGCATTCGCGGATCAATCGACTATCCACTGGCTGGAGTTGCGGTGGTGCTCAAGACCAGTGGGCGACATGCTCCGGTTCAGGATGCAAGAGTTGCGATCACGGCGGTGAATCCTTCGCCGATGCTGGTGGTGGGTGCTGATCATGCGATGATCGGGCGCGCCGTGGACGAGCACATTGCTACGGTTGTCGGCGAACTGGCGGCAAAGACGGCGAAGCCACTGACGACATCGGCACTCACGCCGGAGTATCGGCGGGAGATGATCAAAGTCTTTGCGAAGCGGGCGGTGATGGAAGCGGTGGGGAGCTAGGTGGTTCTTCAGTCTTTCAGTTCGTCAGTATCTCAGTATTTCAGTACCAGTACTTCACTGCGTTCGGGGTGACAGTGCTCGCTGACGCTCGGACGGGCAGCCGAGGTCGGCTTGCGCCACGCGTTTACAGCTGAAGCGAAGCGAACGCGAGGTTTGTCGACTCAGGCGCAAAAGAACGCGCCCTCGCTCGAAACGACAGGCCTTGAATATCGGCGCTCAATATTCGGCGGTGAGATCGCGGGCGAGGGCGCCCGCGCCACCAAAAGCAACGCGCCGCATGCTAATGCGCACAGAAGATCATGATTACTGACTGCCATGTTCATATCGCGCCCGTGGAGATGTTTAACGACACCGCGCTCGAACTGATGAAGAAGAAGCGGGCGAACTGGGAGACGATCGTCGAGTTCTGCCGCTCGCCGAAGGCGTTTCTCGCGTATATGGACCGGTGTGGGATCGATCGTGCTGTGCTGATTAATTATGTTGCGCCGAAGGTGATCGGGTTCACAGCCGAGGTGAACGAGTGGGTCGCCAATTATTGCAAGACGGATCCGACGCGGTTGATCCCGTGCGGGAGTCTGCATCCGCGGCATACAACGAATGTGATGGCGGATGTGGAGAACATTGTTCGGCTGGGAATTCGGATGATCAAGATTCATCCGCCGCATCAGTTGCTGTTTCCGAATGAATACCTGGGAGCGCACAAGGAGCTGGAGATCATTTACCGGGCGGCCGAGGGGAATGGGATTCCGGTGATGTTTCATACGGGGACGTCGATTTTTCCAGGGGCGCGGAACAAGTATGGGGATCCGATCTATTTGGACGACGTAGCGGTGGATTTTCCGAACATGAAGATTTTGATGGCGCACGGGGGGCGTCCGCTATGGATGGACACGGCGTTCTTCCTGGTGCGACGACATGCGAATGTGTATCTCGATATCAGTGGGATTCCTCCGAAGACGCTGTTGAAGTACTTTCCCCGAATTGAAGAGATTGCGTCGAAGACGGTGTTCGGGACCGACTGGCCGGGTCCGGGAGTGCCGGATATCAAGAAGAATCTGGATGAGTTTCGAGCACTGCCGATCGGTGAGGCCGAAAAGCAGCAGATATTGGAGAAGACGGCATTGGGAATTTGGGGTAGCTAGTAGCTGGTAGCGGTTGCACAGTGCGGACATCTAAAGCTGCTGCTGAGTGCGGTTGAAGTGTTTGTAAGAGATTGTCGGGCACGCGGCCTGGCAGGACTCCCTCGACTCGGCCGTTCGGCCGCGCTCGGGATGACAGTCATCACTAACGCTCGGACTCGCACCACAGGGATGTGATCCGCGGGGAAAGCGCCCCCGCTACCGAACTGCAGATCCCTTGTATCTTGCTACGCTCGTGATCACAAAACAAGAGCTTCAGGCGGTGGGCTCGGATTCATCGAGTACTTCTTTAACTTTCTGTCCTAACGCTTCCAATGTGAATGGCTTCTGGAGATACGCAATCCGGGGATTGGAAAAGCCTTTCCGAACGAGCGGGTTGCTGGTGTAGCCGGACATGTAGATCGTCTTCAGCCTGGGATCCATCAATTTGAGCTGTTCAGCGAGGTCGCTGCCGTTCATTCCGGGCATGACGACGTCGGTGAGCAAGAGATGGATGGGCTGGCGCTCGGTAAAGAGACGCATGGCTTCATCGGCATTGCTGGCAGGAATGACCTGGTATCCGAGGGACTGAAGAATCTCGCAAGCAACATCGCGAACGAACGCCTCGTCTTCAACGAGGAGGATTGTCGGACGGGTGTTGGGATCGATGACAGGCATGGACGCGCTTCCAGTTTTGTTAGCCGTGGACAGGTAGGCACGGAAGGTCAGTGCTTTGCCAGGCTCAGAATACTCCTGCAGTCCGCCACCGGAATTGGTGAGAATCTCGCGTGCGATCAAAGTGGTGTCGGTGAAGGACAGCGACGCCAGTGAGGTCGGCCCAAAAGAGGAAGCCTCCTCCTGATTAAGGCGCACGCAGGTCATCTCCAGCAGGACATATCGGCCGGGCTTCAACGAGGCTTCACGAGCAAGTGAATCGTCGAATTCGACATTGGCGGTTTCAACCATAACCTTGCCGCCGAACGGAAGACTCAGGCGGGCGCGGAGAGCTAGTTCAAGCACTGCGTGTTCGAGGTTTGCGGTCTCGCCGCGTACCTTGTCGAGTTTCGCACCGGGGATCCAGAGCAACTCGATGTGCTTTCCGAGCAGACGCTGCATGCGTTGTTTGAGAGAGGGGAGGACGGGGTTGAGGTCGATCATGAGTACCCGCGTACGAAGGAAATTAGTTGACGGTGTGAATGGTGCAAATGGGTGGCCATTACGTGTTTTTGGGGCGGTGATTGGATTGGGCCAATAAGGCGAAGCTAAATAGTGACTTACAAGGATGGATGGTAAGTAACTGAGGAAGAAGAGAGAGGCGATTACGTGCAAGACTCCCAAATCGGTATTAAAGATTCCCGTTTGGAGCGCGGGTGAGGAGGCACGTCGCGGTCCGATACTGCTGAAGGGACGGGGAATTTCACACAATAGGCAATAGTTTTCCCTGAGGAATTTCTCATCAAATCTGGCTACAGTTGTGCATTTCGAACCAGCGTGGTCGCGAAATGTGCCAATACGGAATGCGGTGAGCGGTTTCTTTACTTCCGGTCCGGGAAGCTTTTTCAGTTTCCGAAGAAGCAACGGGAGTGTCCGAATACGAGAGCGGTGGAGGCATTCTGGTTATGCGGAGAGTGCGCGCGGGAGTTCACTCTGGATTGGACAGCGGGAGGGATGCGGGTGGTGAGGAGGACGGATGTTCTCGAGGAGGTTGGGGCAAGTTAGAAGGTAGAAGTCAGATAGAAGTCAGAAGTCAGAAGTCAGAAGTCAGAAGTCAGAAGTCAGAAGTCAGAAGTCAGAAGTCAGATTCTCCCCTCGGTGCGCTTGTACGGACCTGTACCGATAGACAAACTGCAGATCCCTCGCGAGCAACGCTCGCTCGTGATGACAACTGACAATTCAGCGCCTGAGCGTCACTGCGTAAAGCAAAAATCAACGAACTAGTCGCTGCCTTCGTAAGCGGGTTCCTGTTCGGGTTCGGCGGAAAGATCTTGCGATTCGATCTGTCCGGGAAAATAGCTTGCCAGGACAGGGATCACAAACAGGATTGCGCCTAGAGTAGTGATCATGGCGCCGACGACGACACGCGCGAGAGGTTGCTGTGCTTGCGCGCCGATGCCATGAGAGACGGCAGCGGGAAGCAGCCCGAGTCCGGCAGCGAGACAGGCCATCATGACGGGACGCATCTCGAGCATGGCTCCGCTGCGAATGGCTTCGGTAACGGGATGTCCGCCGCGTTGTAAACGACGGATCGCACTGAGAAAGACGAGTGCTCCGAGGGTTCCGACGCCAAGAGCTGAGGCAAATCCCACGGCAGCCGAGACACTGAATGGAGTGCCGGTGATTAGGAGAGCGAGCAGACCTCCGATGGCGCCGAAGGGAAGAATGCCGAGCACGATGAGGGCGTCGCGCATGGCATCGAAGGCAACGTAAAGAAGCACGAGACTGATGGCGAGCGAGATGGGAATGACGATCAGCAGGCGGCGCTGCTCTTTTTTCAGGCTGTCGTATTCGCCGGCCCACTCGTAATGGAAACCTTCGGGTAACTGGAGTTGATGAGAGATGCGGTTTTGCGCATCTTCCATGGTGGAGGCGAGATCGCGACCGCGGACACTGAACTTGATGGGGATGTAACGGCGATTATTCTCTCGATAGATCATGAAGGCGCCGTCGTGGAAGTTAATGTCTGCGACCTGACTAAGCGGGATGCGGCTGCCGTCGGGCGTGGCGATGAGGATGTTGCGAATAGCGTCGGGATCCTGACGGAATTCAGGTTTGTAACGGACGACGAAGTCGAAGCGACGGTCGCCGTCAAGAATCTCGGTGGAGGTAATGCCGCCGATGGCTGCCTGCACGGCTGAATTGATGTCGGCGGCGGCGAGTCCGTAACGCGCGGCAGCAGTGCGATTGATGGAGATGAGCAAGTTGGGCTGACCGGTGACACGGAATACTCCGAGATCGGCGATGCCGGGGACTTGTTGCATGATGTCCTTGATTTTGCCGGCGGTTTCGCTGAGCTTGTCGAAATCATCGCCAAAGAGCTTGAGCGAGTTTTCACCTTTCACGCCCGACATGGCTTCTTCGACGTTGTCCTGGATGTTCTGCGAGAAGCCGAAGTCAACGCCTGGGTACTTGGAAAGCTTCTTCGACATCTGCTGGATGAGATCGTCCTTGGAGACGCCGCTGGGCCATTGGTTCTGAGGCTTCAATTGAACGAGGAACTCGGCATTGTTGAAGGTGACGACGTCGGTGCCATCATCGGGACGGCCGACTTGTGAGACAACGTTGGTGACTTCCGGGAAACTTTTGAAGATGCCGCGGACGTCGTCTGCGAAATTGGCTGAAAACTCGAAAGAAACATCAGTGGGCAGAGTAGCGCGAACCCACAGATTGCCTTCTTCGAGCTTGGGCATGAATTCGCCGCCAATGAGCGGGGAGAGTGCCATAGCGAGAATCAGCAGGCCGAAGGCGAAGAGAAGAGTGAGGCGCCGGTGGTTCAGAACGGCGTTGAGCGACTTGCGGTAGAGAACACGCAGGACGCGAACGACGCGGATCTCGCCATTTTGCTTGAGGGCGATGCGGTCTGCTCCCCAAGTGGTGAGGACGGGAGCAAAAAGCAGGGCGAAGATGAGAGCACCGGTGAGCGCGAATCCGTAGGTGACGGACATAGGCTCGAAAATCTTGCCGGGGACGCCTTCCATGGTGAAGAGAGGGAGGAAGGCGACGAGGATGACCAACGTCGAGAAGAGGACAGGACGCGCGGATTCGGCAGTGGCGTGGGCGATGACGTCGAAGCTGGGATATTCGGGTTGGCGATCCTGCAGGCCGCGGTAGATGTGTTCGACGACGACGACGGCGGCGTCGACGATGATGCCGAAATCGATGGCGCCAATCGAGATGAGGTTGGCGGAGTGGCCGGTGATCACCATCATCCCGAATGCAAAGAGAATGGCGAAGGGAATTGTGAGTGCGGCGATGATGGCGGTGCGGAGGTCGCCGAGGAATACGAGAAGCAATAACAGTACGAGCGCAATTCCAGTAAAGATGAGGTGGCGAACGGTGTCGGTCGTGATGTGGATCAGGTCGGTACGGTCGTAGATAGTCTTGATCTTCACGCCGGCCGGCAATAGACCATTGTTCAGTTCGTGAATCTTTTCGTGCAAGCCGCGCAAGGCGGGCATCGATTGCTCGCCCTTTTGCAGGAGCACGATTCCCAAGACGATGTCGTTGTCATTGTTCATGCCGACTTTGCCGAGGCGCTGCTGGTAGCCTTCGTGCACGGTGGCGACGTCTTTCAGATACACGGGGGCACCGTTGCGTTCGGCGATGACTACGTTGCCCATTTCGTCGACTGAGCGAAGCAGGCCGATTCCGCGGACATTGACGGCCTGGCTACCGAGCGAGATGTAGCCGCCGCCGACGTTAGCGTTGGCGTTCTGGACGGCGGTGACAACCTGAGGGAGCGTGAGGTTGTACTGCAGAAGCTTGTTGGGATCGACCTCGGCCTGATACTGGCGCGTGGTGCCACCAAAAACGGTTAGATCGATGACGCCGGGAACCTGTTTGACTTCGCGACGGACGAGCCAGTCAGCAATGGCTTTGAGTTCGTTGAGCGACTTTGGGCCTTCGATACGGAAGCGATAGATTTCGCCGATCGGGGACCACGGCGAGAGTTGCGGTTGCAATCCAGCAGGGAGCGTGACGAGTTGAAGGCGGTTGAGGACTTCCTGACGATCGGTGAAGTAGTCGGAGTCGAAGTCGAAATACATCTTCACGTCGCTCAGGCCGAAGATGCTGATGGAGCGAATGTATTGAAGATGAGGGACGCCGTTGAGGGCGGTCTCCACGGGCACCGTGACCTGCTGCTCCATTTCTTCAGCGGACCAGGAAGGATTCTGGGTGATGATCTCTACGAGTGGCGGCGAGGGGTCGGGATAGGCTTCGATGTCGAGTTTCTTCAGAAAGAAGATGCCCGCAACTAACCAGGCGCCGAGCGCGACCAACATCAGGGGCCGGTACTTCAGGAGAGTGGAAACGAGATTGTTCATCAGTCCGTTTCTCCTCCACCGCGCAAGAGGGCTGCTCCCTGAACGGCAACTTGCTCTCCGGGCTTAAGGCCAGAGGCGATTTCAACCTGAGTGCCGGAAGTGCGGGCGAGTTGGACCGAACGCTTTTCGAATTTGCCAGGGGATTGCTCGACATAGACGGAGGACTGATCACCTTCGCGAATAACGGCGGTGGTCGGCAGAACGATGACCGGGCGATCGGCGCGAATCACGCGGATGGTGGCGAACATCTCCGGCTTAAGAAGCTGCTTGGGATTGGCGATGTCGACGCGAACCTTGAGCGTGCGCGTGTTGGGATCGATGTTTCCGGAGAGCGCATTCAATTTGCCACGGAAAGTTTGTCCGGGATAGGCGCTAACAACTACGTCGACCGGGGAGCCTAGGTGGACCGTGGCGAGATCCTTTTCGTAGACGTCACCCACAACCCAGACGGTGCTGAGGTCAGCGATGGTGGCTACCGGAGCAGGCGCATCAAGGGCTTTGGAGAATTCGCCGGGAGCGGCACCGAGGTCGAGAACGACACCGCCGCGCGGGGCAACGACTCGCAACGTGTCATAGGAACCATCAAGCGGAACACCGAGAACGTGGAGATGCTCCTTGGTGCGCTCCAGATCGGCGTTCGCTTCCTGGGCGTTGATTTGGGCGTCCTGGAGATCCTTCTCGGCGATGGCCTTATGTTCGTAGAGAGTTTGCGAGCGGGTGAGAATGCGAGAGGCGCGATCATATTCCGCGAGGGCTTTCTGATAGTCGGTACGTGCCTGGGCGACGTCGCTGCTTTGGAGCTCGGCGATGACCTGGCCGGAGCGGACGTTGTCGCCGGGGCGGACCATGACTTGAACGACTCGTCCACCGGCTGGTGGGAAGACGCGCACAACTGAGGCGGGATCGGGTTGAACCTTGGCGGCGAGTTCGAGTGCATCTGGTACAAGTTGCTGCTGAACAGCTTGGGTTTGAACGACGGGCGTTTGATTCAGTGCGGGTTGTGACGCGGCTTCGGCCCCGGATTTGTCACCGCAACCGGTCAGCGCGAGGACGACACATCCAAGTGCGAGGGGTGCGAGAAGGCGAACGCGAAAGCGCGGACGTGCGCTCAAAAGGATCTGATGTGCCGATTCCGGCACAAGGTAACTCACTCGTCTCATAAGAACTTGCTTTCAATGAATGATGAGGATCAGCGAACTGACCCCACGCATATGCAACATGTGTAGTGGTACGAAATGAATATGAGATGAACGAAATTAGCCGAGCGCGGGAGGGGCGCGATCAGAAACCGAGTCGCGATACGACGACGTAAAAACAAGTTGAGGCTGCTGAACCGGAACAACGGTCAGCGCCAGGGGAGTGGCCAAACAGAATATAGGGACTGGAGGAGCAAAGGCGGCGTGCGATCCCTGAATGCCTGACGAAGTATCAGGCAGCAGCTGTCGCAGGACCTTGCGCCCGGAATCCTCGATAGCGAACTCAGCCACGTGCAGATCGTCAGTTGCGGAGATCACCGGGAACAGCAACACGAGGATGCACACGAGTGCAACCAGGGCAGTTAGGGGCCGGCGGGAACAGTGTTCGCTTGCAGATGAAAATCGCCGCCAAAACAGCAAGCTGGCCGTGACCACCAGCACCCAAACGATATTTAAGAGAAGCTCCAGCATGAAAAACGCCCAAGATAGCTGATTACCCCGGCACTAATAATGATACTAAAGAATTGCGGGTTAGTGAGCCGGCATGCCGGGCAGTGTAGAAGAAATTCGATGACAATACCTTCTGCATTCGCACGTTATGTCCCGTTACAGTTTCGGGAAGAACACGAGCATTCGACGGCCTAGGTGATCTGGCATACGAGCTCCAATAGCCGTGTGGAAACCCTTTGCGGCCCTTTTCACTTTCCTTGCCGACGTGGTGCTTGCGCTGACAACTGGCCCTCGTAACGCTTCATAGTGCGGCGCAACACTTCGGGAACAATCCGTCCGTTCGCTCCAAAACGCAAAGCATTCGTCAAGTGATCCGCAATGATTTGGGTTGGAATTGTTTCTGCGATCTCGGCAGGGGTGAGCTTGGGACGGCATGCTTCGAGGAAAGTCTTGAAAGGCATTCCAACTGGTTTCGGCCGGACTGTTTCCGGACGATAAGTAGCGCAAGGATCGAATATCTGGCGCTCCACCGTGTCCAGGATCTGAAAACGGTGGCTCGCGTGATCTACTTTTTCATCGTCAAGAAACGCATGCACTATCTCTTCAAGTTCAGCAATGGCAGCTTCTCTCGTTTCCTCCTCTCTGAGGAGAGCGTCTCGTTGTTGCTGTCGAGCCGCATCTTCCGCCCCCTTGAGAATGGGAGTAGCGTTGGCTCCCTGCTCTATTGCCTGACGTTTGGAGTCTGGGAGCCTCGCAATCTTCAAACCACGACGGATGGTCCCCTCAGTACAATTCAGATCCTCGGCTAATCCACGGTTTGTGCAACCTGCATCAACTAGTGACCGCAGCCGAGATCCACGTTCTACGAGTGAGAGCGCCTTGCGGTGCTTCGCTCTGTGGGAGTCAGCGGCATTCGCTGATTGGGTGGATGATGCCATTATGAGTTCTCCTTTGTATGAATAACGCAGAGATGTTTGTATGAATAACGCAGAGTCCATTACAAATTTAGTCAAGTACCTCTGTCCGCTGGGTCTGCTGTGCAACAGACTGCCAAGCGTCACAAAAGCTCGTCCACGACGCACGTATCGCATCGCAAGGCGCACTAATCGTCGAAGCTCTTTCTCGGACGGGGAAGGAACCTTCTCGTTTTTCAGGCCTTCGCGCGCGAGAGCAACACAGTGCTTCACTTCCTGCCGGTCGAGTCGGGCTCGACTGCCAGGTTCCGTCCGATTGCAGCGACAGAAAAGCAGGTGAACACGAATCCAGAGCGAGAGCTTGTGCCAGCGCGACTGGTAGTCCCAATACACTTTGTCTGCGGCGGAACCTAGCCAAGCTCGTTTTGCGCGCTTGCGATTTTTTTCGAGCTGGAAACGAGTCGATCGCTCGATCTTAAATTCGACGCACATCGAATATGACCATGCCGGTTCTGGCTTCTGGTGGTTCGGACGCACAACATCAGCACCGCCAAATCGAAGGCATCCGCACGCAGACGATGGCTGGCAGTGGACGAGTGAAATACTGAGTAAAGCCTCGCCCAAAGGCGATTAACGCGTTCCATCAGTACTTGGTCATACTTGCCGGTCCCTAGCTTGGAATGTGGGTACAACCCAAAGTGATCAATGTATGGTGACTGGCCGCGGATCATCACTTGCGCGTGCTTAGATATGATCAGCTGAAAACCTGGCTTTATCGCGTCCAATTGAGCCCGGGACAACCTCAGAGCAATGCACGGAAAATTGGGGTAATTGGGAAATCGAGTAGCATCTCCGAACGTGCTATGACGACGCTGCGTATTGTAGGTTCTAAGCTAAAGATGGTCTGTGACGCGTTGCGGCTTTCGGGGGCCACCTTCTTTCGCCAGACGTGGTGAGGGCAGAACGCATTATCCAGAGCATCATCTTTATCTCGGATCGCCCGTGATCCAGAAGCAGTCGAAAGATGCTACTACGACCCAGAAGCCGACTTGCCCGTACTAATCTCGCATTGGCGGACCGCGGACCGGTCTACTTCCGGTTTGCCGACCATTCGGACAGAACAACATCGTCTACTGACTTGAACCGCGAAGGGAGTCCCTAGCGCCCGTTCCGTTCAGCTACAGCTCTCACCTGTTCGAAAACGGCCTTTTGCAGGGCAAGGCGAACGGGCAGGGCAATCTGACCTGGCTGCCAGAATTGCCACATTAGTGCGTGCCGGCAGGAAGCTTATGTTGCAGAGGTGACTGCGTTGACATCAGAATGCCATACGCAGCCACACCTAGCAGCATGTGGGAGTGGGGAGCCCTCCCTGCCAACCATCATTTCATCACCCCTATCTCGAAACGCTGTGGTCCACCAACTTTTCCATGTACCGAATCACGGCAGAGAAATCCGCAGTGGGATCTTCGTTCAGTACCGACGAGTTGACCTCCGATGCTGCCGTCGTTGCAGGGAGAACAAGACTCGACGAGTTCGCAGCCTCCAAAATCAGACGAAAATCTTTATTCATTAATGAAACACCGAATTGAGATGCGTAATCATCGTGCTCCGCTCGCGCGAGTTTCCCGATGTGTGCTGGCGCGATCACGGCTGTCTGCGATAAGACCTCCAGCAATCGCTTACGATCAAGCCCTTCCGATTCTCCGAGTGCGACTGCCTCCGCGACCGCCTGCATGCCAATTCCGAGAAGAGTGTTCACGACCAACTTCATGCTGGTCCCTGATCCCGCCGGTCCCATGAGGAAATAGTGTTTCGCTAATGCCTGGAAGATCGGCTCCGCCGCCTGAAACACTTCCGGATCGCCGCCGGCGAGTAATGTGACAGTGCCTTGTTCAACGGCCGGAGTGCTCCCAGAGATGGCAACATCCATAACGTTCACTCCACGCTTCGCGCCTTCGGAATACACTTCGCGTGAGGTTTGCGGAGAGATTGTGCTCATCTCAAGTACGACCTTCCCTGGTGCTGCTGTCGCCAGCATACCTCGAGGACCTAGATATACATCGCTTACGGCGCTGCCATCCGTCAGGCAGGAAAGGATTACGTCCGCCTTGTCTGCCAATTCCGCAGGGTTGTCGGCTACCGACGCGCCAATCGCAAGTAGTGCCGCGGCATTGCGCTTGTTGTGGTCGTAGACAATGACTTGATATTTGCGATCGCGCAGGCGCCGCACGAGGCGGCTTCCCATGGCACCCACACCGATGAACCCAAGTGTCACTTCGCTTGCAGTAAATAGTTTCATGTCAATCCTCCTAAATTTTGCTGTTAAGCCAGGTACGACTCAGGACTTCGAATAGTCACGAGCAGAACCTGTGAGTTCGCTTTCATTTGACTCGTGGCCCGGCATAGATGGACCGCTGCCCGCACCAGTCTTCTGAATTGCGTTTGAGATTTGTTGAAGGTCGGTTTCGGTCAGCGTGAGGTTAGCGGCATCGATCCAGCCATCGACCTGTTCAGGAGATCGGGCTCCCACGATTGCTGCCGTAACGCCTGGCCAGCTGAGTGTCCATGCAATTGCAACGGACGAGACAGACGTTTCATGCCGCTGCGCAATGGGCCGCAATGCATCGCGCAGCGCGAGATTGCGTTCCAAGTTCGGCGAGTTGAATTCGGGCGAGCGGCGTCGCCAGTCATCGGCTGCCATGCGGGTGACTCTCTCAGCACTGAAAGCGTCCGTCAGCAAACCGGATTGCATCGGGCTGTAGCAGATGACGCCGGTCCCGCGAGAGTGGCACCAAGGGATTTCGCGTGCGGCAGCATCGCGTCGAATCACAGAGAAAGGTGGCTGCAAAGAGTCGACATGGCGGATGGCCGCGCAGCGATCGAGCAGGCTGACGTCGAAATTGGATACTCCGCCCAACCGTACTTTGCCTTCTTCGATTAGCCGAAGCATCTCTGCCCACGAATCTTCCAGCGCTGTACCCGTCTCATCAGGCCAATGAAATTGATAAAGATCAATGCGGTCGATCCCAAGCCGACGGAGCGATGCTTCGCATTCAGAACGAATGGATGCAGGCGTGAGGATGCGTTTCGGCTCTTGCATGGGATTTCGCTCGTCGCCGATCAGGCCGCACTTGGTGAAGATATAAGGCTGCTCAGAGCCTGGCAGAGAGCGCAGGAACCGTCCCACAACTTCTTCGGAATGTCCGAGCCCGTAGGCTGCGGCGGTATCGATCCAATTCACACCCAGATCGATCGCACGGCGCATGGTGCGTTCCGAGGCGTTGTCGTCTTGTGGACCCCAGCCAAATGACCAACCGCCGCCTCCGATAGCCCAAGCTCCGAAACCTACTGTGGTGATCTCAAGTCCGCTTGAACCGAGTGAACGTTTTGTTAATTGCATGATTGTCTCCTCAACTCTTCCTTAATTTGTTCGCCGACGATGCCGTTCGTTCATCCTGCTAATAGCCAGCTAAGAGAACGAACGGCTTTTCGCAGCCTCAATCGCCAGCACCTTCGGCGCTGAACGTTGTCTGATTGGCGACAACGGTTTCCTGTGAAGCCTGAGCTACGTTCTGCTCCTGCGTCCTGGGATAGACGAACTCATGTCCAGTTAGGCTTCCCGGGTAAAACCAGTTCACCAGGACGTCAGGCTGGCTGTTTTCTTCTGCCAAGGTGATTGCCGTCGTCGTCAGTTGCATTCTCACGTTCGACTGGGAGCGTCTGGAGCGTTGCATAAAGAACACTGCGATCCGCATTGAAGATCTGGACCAGGTTCAGATCGTCATTGTCCATGCGCTGAAAGGTATAGGTGCCGGCGGGCAGGACACGTCCTGGAATCTGAAGCGGTGCGTTGAAGGTGAGTTTGGTCTCCTGGTTGGCTTCGTCGGCATGAGCTGTGAGCTCGAAGAACAGTCCAAAAGCAATGATCAAACCAATTGCGATGTACATCTTATGAATTTTCATGTGTTGATCTCCTCGAAAAGAAGTTGAGTCTCTGTTTCCTTTCAGCAGATTGCTGGCGTACTTCCAGCAGTTCAGAACTGAACTGCTGTGGCTGACTTGTCTGCACCCCATCAGCGTGTTTCACACTGAACTAAAGCACGGCAGAGACCAAAAGCCTGATTCCCACCCCTCATGTGTAAGCGGTTTGCTGTGAGTAATCCGCAGAAGACAGGTTGCTAAACAGCTGACATTTCCCCTGCTGGTGTCGAAGATCGGGTGTCAAAGTGTCATTGGTGTCGAAATAGCCGGCACTTCTCCATTGTCGAAATCAGGGAGAAAGGAGAGGAGTGGTCGCTTGCTCCGTCATCCGTGTTGATGAATGAGTGTTCTTCTTTAGATTAGGCAAATAGCAGCGGCGTTGGTCCCGAAGACATGGCCTCGACATTGGCCAAGCTTCGGGGTAGCAATTGCGATTGTAAGGCGTCAGCCGGAATCTAGGAGCGCTCGAATCCGTGCCAACTTCTGAAGGTCAGCGGTTTGAATTGAGCAGCCATCGCAGTGACTTCCGATCCGGGGTCCCCGTATATTTCCAGAAGATTCAGGCTTGCTACCCGCAGCAACTGCGGTACGAATTGCTGTACCGCGGGTCCTTTGAAGTGCGCCGTAATAGCTGACACGTCGGAGTAAGCTTCAATCAGACGGCAGTGCTTGTGATCAGGGCTTAGGAAAAAGCTATAGCACAGGGTGCCAGGCTCTTTCTTGCTCGCGTCAACCATTTGCTTCGCGATCGCTTCAAAATCCGAAAGCTTGCCCTGGTGAATGTCCATCGCTAAAAACAGCTGTATTTTGCTCGTGCTGGTTGGCGAATCTTCTTGCTCGTTAAATGACACTTGAACACTCCTTCGGGCAGCCGTACGCCCTTATCTATTTTCTTTCGGGATCAATGAGTGTTAGATCTGTCTCGGGATCGTATCTCTTCTGCAGCGGAACTGCGTCTACTGTGACAAATACTTCCAGCGTGGGCGACACGATTGCCTCGATGACGTGTCCGCCGCTGGTTGTTCCGTCGCGATGGCCAACGACCATATGCGTGTGAAGCGCAGGCTTCCCTCTGTAGAGCGCGAAATCTCCAATCATGGATGCCACTTCGACTTGCTCATGGATGGGGTTCGCGAGATACATCTTCTTTTGCGGATCAAACCACGCCAAGTCCACACTGCTAAGTGCTCCAATGGCAGTGAAGTGGCCGCTGGTGACGTGATACTTCTCAGCAAAATCTAGAAGCCCGGAGTAGGCTTCGTCCCCTTTACTAAAGATAACCGCGTACTGTTTTGCGCCGTTCGCATTGCTGATCAGCTGGACCTTCATTCCCGGTGCGCTGCCTCTTTTCTGGACGGACTGCGATGGCGATAAATAGCCGGACGGAGCCTCTTGCGCGAATGCGATGCTCCAGAGACTCCCTATCGCAATCGTGAGCAACACTCCGACTGATCGTGTGAATAACCTCATGACAATACCTCCGCGCACTCGATTACAACCGTGCAGCTTTTGTTATCAGTGCAATCGCTGGTCCAAAGTGGAGCAGTTGCTATAGCGCATGAAGAACTGGTCTGAGAAGCTCGACCACGCTTAAGGCGATCTTTACAGTTCTCATACGGACGATCCCGCTATATTCACTCGATACAGAATCGATGCAAGCAGTTCAACTTCCCGTTCCCACGGGAAGCTTCCCGCAGCATTCTGGACGCTGCGGCAGTTCGCCTTTGTCCCATCCGCCTCCAAGAGCCTGGATCAGCAGGACTGCGCTCGCCATTCGTCTTCCAAGAATGTTCACGGCAGTGACTTCATCCGAGAGTGCGGCATTTTGCGCGGTAATCACTTCGAGATAGCTGGTGACACCACCTTCGTACCTAGTCTCAGAGAGCGCGAGCGATCTCTCTGCCGCTTGGACTGCAGTGGCCTGAACTCCGGCTTCCTGCTCGAGAATGCGCAGGCCCGCGAGATTGTCTTCTACCTGCTGGAACGCTCCCAGCACCGTCTGTCGATACGATGCAACCGAAGAATCGTAGCTTGCTTTGGCTTCGTCGGTGGCCGCATGCCGCCGGCCAGCGTCGAAAATTGTATAGAGCGCGGAAGCTCCCACTGACCAGATTGCGCTCGGTCCCTGAAACAAAGTTGTGATGCTGCCGGTGTCGAATCCGCCCGCGGCCACGATGTTGACCAATGGATAGTATGCCGTCTCTTGCAGGCCAATTTGAGCGTTGGCAGAGGCGACCAGCCGTTCGGACTCCGCTATATCAGGACGCCGCTCCAGTAACTCCGATGGCACCCCAACTGGAATGGGCGGCGGTGGCGTGGTGAGCGGCAACGGTGCAAGGCTGAACTCGGCTGGAGGCTTGCCAATCAGAACCGCGACTGCATGCTCGTATTGCGCGCGAGCCACACCGACGTCGACCATCTGTGCCCGTGTCGTCTCAAGTATTGTCCTTGCCTGTTCCACCTCTACTTCGGACGCGAGTCCTCCCTGATAGAGTTCCTCATTCAACTGGAGCGCTTTCTCATACTGAACGACTGTGTTACGCAACAATTTTTCTTCCGCGTCGAGGGTGCGTGCCGCAAAGTAGTCGATCGCCAGATCGGCATGGAGGCTCAGGTTGACCACGGCCAAATCGGCATTGCTAGCTTGGGCCTGAGTGCGATAAATCTCCACGTTCCGAGTCACGCGTCCCCAGGCGTTGGTCTGATACGACAATTGCAGCTGGAAGCTGAAATCATTGAACGTGATGCCGTTGAAGAGCGAACTCTGGGGGGAACGATTGACTGAATACTTCTGTCTGGTTGCCGACGGAGCTGCGTTTAGTGTTGGGTAATAATCCGCACGCGCATAGCGGAGTGCAGCGCGCGCCTGCTGATATCGACCCACCGCTGCTTTCAGGTTCTGGTTGGAAACGTTAATCTGCAACTGCAAGGCATTGAGCTGGGGATCCTTAAAGATTTCCCACCAATTGCCGCCCAGATTCTGATCGCTCGGCTGAGCTGTTTTCCAGTTCCCCATTTCTTTGTAGGCAGGCGGAGTCGCTACGGGAGGCTGGTGGTACTTGGGGCCCACCGCACACCCGGTAAATGCAAGCAGGACAGCGACAACGAGAATCAAGGCCCAATATTGGTGCCGTATCTCAGCTACGAAACTCTCGCCAAACGGGCTTTTCATTTTGAGTTGTCTCCCGGCAGTTTCGCATTCACCACTTGGACCGCCTGACCAGTAACCAGGGAATCGGAGGGATTCACGATCACCTGATCATGATCGTTCAACCCGGCAACGATCTCGATTTCGTTCCCGAAGTCGTGTCCGGGGGTTACGTTCTTGAGCACGGCTTTTCCGCTTTCCACGACGCCTACTTGCAGATCCTGCGTCCGAAACAGCAGCGTATTCGCCGGAATCAGGTAAGTGGGATTTTGCGCGGGAATCTTGAGATGTACTTCTGCGTACGAACCGGTGAACAAGGTGCCTGTGGGATTAGGAACATCCACCTCAGCCAGTAACGTACGGGTCGTCACGTTGATGGAGTCCGCAGTGCGCACCAGTTTTCCCGCGAACTTGCGTCCTGGAAACTCCGCTAGAGTAATATCCGCTTCGGTTTTGCCAGGTTGGACACCCTGCGAGTATTCCTGCGGCACATTCACGTATACGCGCAGGGTGTCCGTCTGTGCCATGTGAAACATATCGGTCTTCGGCGAGGCAGTGCTGCCCGCGTTAATGAGATCTCCGATATCCGTATTACGTGCGGTAATCACGCCATCGAAGGGAGCATATACATTTTCAAAAGACACCAGGGCTGCATAGCGCTGCACGCTTGCCTTGTCCGCGTCGACGATAGCCCGGTTCGCGTTGAGGGTGCCAACGGCATTATCTCGGTCCTGCTGGGACACAGCATGCTTCGCAAACAGTCCTACGTACCGCTTCATGGTGACATCCGACAACTCCAGATTGGCTTGCGCTGTGGCTAGAGTGCTGCGTGCCTGTGCCAATTCCTGATCCACCTCAGGAGACTGAATTACAGCGAGCAGTTGCCCTGCCTTCACGTGCGCCCCGATGTCGAAGTACCACTTCTTCAAATATCCATCGGTACGCGCGTAGATAGGCGATGAGATAAACGGCTGCACATTGCCCGGCAGAATGATTTCCTGCGCCGGCGCCCCAGCTTTCGGCAACACGACAGAAACGGACGGCGCAGCCGTTTGCGCTACCACGGTGCGCAATTTCGCCTCGTCGTTCAATCGCGACCGGATTCCGTAAAGCAGAACACCACCTACGATGAGCAGGATGAGTACCGCAACTAACCAGTGCCTTCGCGAAGCAGCGCCTGGACCCGATCCACGCAAGGAACTCTCGCCAGACTCTTTGATCTGCTCACTGACTCGGTTTTCAGCCATAGTAGTCACCACTGTTCCTATCCGTTTGAGATTGCGTCTTGCGCTTTGCGTTTTAACCGGTGCTCATGCAACAGGCTGAAGAATGTTGGAACGAAGAACAGCGTAGACACCGTCGCAAAAAGGAGGCCGCCAATTACGGCGCGCCCGAGGGGAGCATTTTGCTCACCGCCATCTCCCAACCCAAGCGCCATTGGAACCATGCCGATGATCATTGCCAACGCGGTCATCAGAACAGGACGAAAGCGCGTAAACCCCGCTTGCAAGGCAGCCTCCATAGGATCTTGGCCGCCCTCCATCTGCTCGGTCGCGAAACTGACAAGCAGAATGCTGTTCGCCGTAGCGACGCCCATGCACATAATGGTCCCCATCAGCGCCGGCACACTGAGAGTTGTGTGAGTAATGAACAGGAACCAGCAGATTCCCGCCAGTGCCGCGGGCAAAGCGGAAATCATGATGAATGGGTCAAGCCAGGACTGGAAATTCACTACGATCAGCAGGTAGTCGAGCATGATCGCGAATACCAACCCACTCAAAAGTCCTATATACGAAGCGCGCATTGTCTGCACCTGTCCGCGCACTACTACCTGCGACCCACGTGGCAAGCGACTGCGATTCGCATTAATGATCGTGTCGATGTCGCGCGAGACTCCCCCCAGATCGCGTCCCGAATTCGTACCGAAGATGTCGATGACTGGCTGGATGTTGTAATGCGACTCCACCGCCATCCCGGCTCCTCGCTTCATGGAGACCAGGCTCGCCATCAGCGATGGAGTAGCTGACGGATTTGTCCCCGTGACCGGGATGTTCACCAGGTCCTGCAACGTATCAGCTTTGTACTGCGGTGTCTGGCTTTCGATGTTGTAACTGACTCCAGTTTTCGGATCGACCCAGAAGGTAGGAGCCGTTTGAAAGCTGCCGCTAAGGGACACCAGCAGGTTTTGCGCAATGTCGTGTGCTGAAAACCCAAGCTCCTGGGACTTGGTGCGCTCAATCCTCAGCTTCAGGTACGGTTCATTGAATGGCTGCTGAATCCTCATGTCGGCTGTACCTGGGACGGATCTGATTTGCTCAAGCACTTCGTTTGCCCATGCATGGTTGCCCTCAAGGTCTCGGCCTATGACCTGTACATCGATCGGAGCGGGCAAGCCAAAGTTAAGAATCTGCGTGACGATATCAGCGGGTAAGAAAGCGAACATCACCCCTGGAAATTGCTTCGGCAATGTGAGGCGAAGTTGGTCGACATATTCCTGCGTCGGATGGTGCTTTGGGGCCAGTGTGACGAGGACGTCTGCGTCTGACGTACCAACCGGAGCCGAGTTGCTATACGAAAGATTGATGCCGCTGTAGGGCAGGCCGATGTTATCGATGATGCTCGATACCTCAGCAGCTGGAATCTGCCGTCGAATCGAATTCTCAACCAGGTCGCATAGGAATGCCGAGTCTTCAATGCGCATGCCCGTGGGGCCGCGAACGTGAAGTTTGAAGCTGCCCGCGTCGACGGCGGGAAAGAAGTCCTGACCCAGCCACGGAATTAAGAGTGCCAAAGATCCCAGACAAGCGACGAAGAAGCCCACCAGGAATACGCGCCGGTGATGAAGCACAACGGTCAAAAGTCGGTGATAGGCATCGCGGAATCGCTCAAAGCCGGCTTCAAAACGCTGCTGCATTCTGACGAGTGGGTTGCGGCTCTGGTGCCTTAGCTCTCCCACCTTCTGGTGCCTGAGTAGATACTTCGCCATGGTCGGAACAATGGTTCGCGAGAGAATGTAGGAAGCAAGCATCGCGAATACCACCGCTTCCGCTAACGGCAGAAACAGATAACGCGCCACTCCTGACAGCAAGAACATGGGAGCAAAGACGATACAGATGGAGAGGGTGGAAACAAACGCTGGCGTGGCGATCTGAGACGCACTCTCCAGTACGATGTCGTCCATGTCCTTGTCCGGCTCTGCTTCGTGATTACGATTGATGTTCTCCACCTCCACGGTGGCGTCGTCGACCAGGATACCGACGGCCAGAGCTAATCCACCGAGGGTCATGATGTTGATGGTCTCGCCAATCGCGCTCAGCACGATGATTGACGTGAGAATTGCCAGAGGGATGGAAGTCGCGATGATCAGCGTGCTTCGCCCGCTGCCCAGAAACACGAGAATCATCAGGGCGGTCAGGCATGCAGCGATCAAGGCTTCCCGAACCACGCCGCTGATTGCGCCTTTGACGAAAATCGACTGATCCGCGAGTGGCATTATTTTCATTTGCGGCGGAACGGTGGCGGCGATCTGGGGGAGAATCGCTTTGATGCCCGAGACCACACTCAACGTGGAAGCATTGCCGCCCTTCTGGATGGTTAACAGCACGGATCGTTGTCCATTTACGCGGACGATGTTGGTTTGCGGCGGCGAGCCGTTATGTACCCAGGCAACATCTTTTATATAGATTGTGGTATCTCCGATGGTTTTTATCGGAATACGATTCAGATCCTCCATTGTTTGCGGCGCGGCGTTTGGAACAGTGACCTGGTATTCCGTTCCACCGATTTTGGAGGTGCCCGTTGGAAGGATCAGGTTCTGTGAGCCGATCGCATTCACTACGTCGAGCGCGGAGAGTCCTTTTGACTGCAGCGCCTGAGGATTCAGGTCAACCTCCACCTGACGTTGCTTTCCGCCATACGGATAAGGCACCGAAGCTCCGGGGACGGTAATGAGCTGGACACGAATGAAGTTAAGGCCATAATCGTTGAGTTGCGTCTCGGAGAGACCCTTGCCCGGAAAGAGCAAGCTGCAAAATCGGAACGCTGGATGCGCTGTAAGCGAGAATCAGCGGCGGTGTCGTCCCAGCCGGTAATTGCCTCAATTGGGTTTGCGAAACTGCCGTAATCTGCGCAATCCCTCGTTCCACATTCGCAGTAGGCTGTAGAAACACTTTGACTACCGCCACTCCGTAGAGCGACTGGGACTCGATGTGCTCGATGTTATCGACAGTGGTCGTGAGCGCGCGCTCGGTCACGTAAACAATCCGGTTATTCATGTCCTCAGGAACCAAGCCGGAGTAATTCCAAATGATGCTGACCACTGGAATATTAATGTTCGGGAAAATATCCGTCGGAGTACGGAAAATTGCCAGCGCGCCCATAACAAGAATGAGAATGGCCAGAACCACGAACGTATAAGGCCTGCGTAATGCGAGTCTAACGATCCACATAAGTATTCGTCTCGAATGGGTTTACTTTCCAGATTTCGTCCGGTGACAACTACCTTCTTTTGCTTCCCGCATAATGACTCCGCGTCGGCGCACCTATGAGGGAGCTGCTTCGGCTCTCATGGCCAAGTTCTCAAGCCGCTGGTGCATGCGAATGCAGTCCTCCAAGGTGAGAGAAGCGAGAGCGGCGCGAACGAATTCCTGCTCACACTCCTCGGAGCAAAACACGTTGGGGAATTCGGCCGTGGAGCTTCGTGGGCTGCGGCGGCTATGGCAAAGGCAGCACTGACCTGGCATTGGGGCGCCGGATTGAACTCGAGCGATCGCAACTCCGAGCTCGACTAGCATGGTCGCGGCGGATTTTGCGGGCAAGGATCTCTCGTCCTCGAACTCCTTGGAACGTAGGGGATCTGGTTTCAAGTAAATCGCTGACATGTGGCACATCCTTCGGCCTTGTCAAAAGCACTTGCGATGCCAACGCCGGTGTTGCACCACGACCGCATTTGAGTACAGGATCTTGTGCGAAACCCTGATAGTTGGTCTGCTTTGTAGAGTCAGTGTCAATATGTTGACGCCAGCTACAGTCGAAATGCGAACGCCAGAGGCAAGCGCTTCTTTAGTCGCCATGCTGAGTGCATCGACGGAGAAGGTTAACGCCGAGGCACCGATCACGATTATTCTTGGACGCAAATGCCCCGAGCAGGGATGGTCGCAGCGGGAATACACGGCAGCGACGGTCTTAAGCACCACAACTATCGAGTGCTTAAACCGACCGTTAGTTGAGACACGTGAAGCTAAACGCGACGCGAAGATCTCAGCAGCTGTGAGGCACAGTCATACCGAACTTTGCCGAGTAAGTCATCGGCGAGTCAGCACCAGCAGCTGCCTCGTCCCGGAGGCCGAAGCAGCTCGCGCCGTACAGTCATTTATCCGGGCCGGCCTGCACCGCGGCCCAGTTGCCGGTTAGTTTTCCGTGAACCTGTTCTGCTAATGTTGGCGTCTGCGGCCCAAGGTCTTTCTCGTAAACCAAGCCATCAGGGGTAACAAGGAAGGTCGTCACTCCTGAGACGCGGTACTCCGCGGGATACGCTACGAGCTCGGCGCCGCCCAGTTTTTCGGGGACCACTCGAAAGTAGTATCCATGGAAGAGTTCTCGTTCCGGAATAGCAGCACCAGTCGCGACGCCGGCAGCAACGAGATGTTGCGCGTAGTCGCTAACGGGATCGTCGCTCGTAGGGTCCATTTCGTTTCGACTTGCCGATACCACTGTCTGGCAAACTTGGAGGGCAATCGTTTCGTTTTTTCCGATTCGCCGGGCGAAGATCTCCTGAGTTCCGGCCTCCGGGTCGAAATACCATCTGCCCTTTGTCGACATCAAGGGAACAGGGAACGGCCAGTTCTCTGCTCCGATGTAGAGTACCGTTGCTCCATCCGCTTCCTGAACAAGACGGTGCATCTGTTGGTATTTTCTCGTAAACCGTTCGCGATCGAGCTTGTCTTCGCTTGGGCTGCCAGATGAGATCAGTTCTGGTCCAGCTCCTAAAACCGCATGTATAGCCGGCTCATCGTTGTTCTTCACAGCTTCATAGAGAGCTTGCGATGCCTGAGTAGGGGACGCGAAAGTCCTCGGTTGCAGTTGCTCAGCGAGACTCAATTGAGAGCAGCAAAGGACCAGCAACGCGATTCTTCCAACAATAGTAGTGCCGTCGACTAACGAACGTGACTTGCTGTTTCTTCGATTCGTACGCATGATGCATCTTCTCCTCTAATAACTAACTCAAGTAACTCTGTACGGGGCAGAGAGCCCATTTACCTGCGCCCTCCGCCGTGGAAGCCGGTTCCTCCGTGAAGTCCGGCCATGCCGCCGTGAAAGCCTCCTAGACTCGAGAAGCCGCGAGCGGAATAACCGCCAACTACTCCGCCGTGATCGAAGCTGCCGAAAGCACCGGTATGATTCGTGCTGGGGCTTGCAAACCCGTGCTGAGAGAAAGTAGCTCCGCCGTGAAATGCGTTGATCCCATGAAACGCGTCGGCGCCATGGAATCCCCCGGAACCTCCGCGAGCTAAGCTGTTGTGTTCTCGATTGATGTAGTAGTTGCGATTGATCACTGATCTGCTGTGAGATATGTAGTTCAGGTGATTAAAAACTATGGTGTGGCGGTACCAATCTGGTGCCCAGTGATGCCAGCCCCAGGAAAACCCACTGAAAAAACCGATTCCAAAGCCCATGCCAAACCCGATACCCGGTGACGTCCAATACAATCCGGGATACCAGTACCAGCCCGGCCATGGAGCCACGGCAACCCCATAAACGATCCACGGATCGTACTCGGGCACGTAAACAACCTCAGGATTAGCTGGCTCAATCACGACCGTTTGCCCTTGATCAGTGACGTTTATTTGCGGCGTGCTCTTTAGATCCCCCGCCTTTTGAGCGTTGTGCCGCATCTCCTGAACTGCATTCATCACAGCCTGCTGATCGTTGATATAGGTCTCGCCGAGTGAGGTGGCCCAGGACAGGTTCTTGTCCATGTTCGCGAGGACCGACGGGAACGCCGTCAAAGCCTTCACACTCGGATCCCAGTTTTGTTCGTCAACTGCCTGGGCCAGTTGATCTCCTTTGAGCGTTGGATTCGCCTGAACCCAGCGGTCTGCTTCGACAACCTGTTCGGGGTACGTAGAGGCGGCAAGAATCTGTGCCACTAGCGAATCCGGATATAGAGCGATTGGTGCGACTAATTGCTGTAACTGCTCTGCAGAGGGTTGCGCGGATACGACGGGAGTATCTGGGTTTGGCTCGTTCTCCGCGTAAGCAGTGCTTCCGTCAAGCGTGGTGAGCACAATACAAAATGAAAGCAAAATTGAAAAAGCCTGCTGTAGTCGATTCATCACGTTTCTCCTACCGCCAGTATCGCGAGCCATCCCGTTGGGACCGGCGCTTTACACGATCCAAATGCATATGGTGTTCCATTCCGCAGGCTGCGTGGTCGCCTAGCTTGCAGCACTGGAGTCTCGCTATTCGAGGCGATAGACGGTCATGGTGTCCAAGTCTTGTGTCAAACGACTGACAACAGGAGCCGCGCGCTCTCCGACTCCCTGGCGTCATGAAAGTGATGGTGTTCTTCCTTCGCGCAAACGCGGTACGTTCCTGGAGTGGCGCGCGCATTGCATACGAACGTGCGATGCCCTGAGTAATTGGGGGTGCAAATAGTGCAGATTGGAGAAACCTACGACAGGGGTAAAGCGCAAAGGCGTCGCGACGATTCTCTGCCTTAGGCGGTTAGCGCAACTCATGCGACTGAAACGAGAGGACGACCGACAGACTGCCGCAATTCAGGGCGAGCCGGGCAACGTTGCGAGTCAGACGCATGGGTAGCGCTACCCCAATAAAACGGGTGCTGTGCGTATCCTGGACAGCAGATACATAGGCGCAGCTTGGTCTTCGGCTGTACGGTATCATTTCAGCGGCTTGAAAGCGTGTAGTGGCAGTGGCTTTACGGAGCTGCGAAATGGATCCGAACGCATCGGGAAGCACCAGGCGTAAAGGCCCGATTGGCAACTGGATAGTCAGGGTTGTCCTCTGCGTCGTGTCCATCGTGTTGGTACTCGCCGTGCTTGCTCTGGTACGCGTGCCGCATGATCGTCTACTGTCCGCAGCCCTTAACCTCTTTCTTACAGTGGTATTAGTAGCCTCCATCCGTTGGGGCACTCGTTACGCGATACTTTTGTCGGTGCTTTCGGCTTTGGGGTTCAGCTTGTTGCTGCCTCCGGTTGGACATCTTCATTTTGCCGACGGACGTGTCTGGACTCTGCTGACCGCATGTCTTGTGACAGGAGTGGTTGCTAGTCAACTCTCGCGCCGTGCCCGCAACGCAATCCTCGAGGCCAATCAACGTCGAGCAGAAGCTCAGGCTGAGCAACAGCGGTTCGCTGACCTTGTCAACTCGGTCGAGGGTGTTGTGTGGGAAGCCAACGCCGACAGTTTCGTTTTTTCCTTCGTCAGTGAGCAGGCGGAACGTGTCCTCGGTTATCCATCGGAAACATGGGTCAACGAAGCTACATTTTGGAAGGATCATCTTCACCCGAACGATCGCGAGTGGGCGGTGCAAGTTCGCGTAAAGGCGGCAGCCGAGAAATGTAATCAGGATTCCGAATATCGCATGATTGCAGCAGATGGACGCGTCGTCTGGATACGCGATCTGGTGAACGTTGTGGTGGAGAATGCCCGCGTGACCCACCTGCGTGGCGTGATGATCGACATCAGCAAGCGCAAACAGGCAGAAGAGAGTGCGCGCCGGAGCGAAAATGAGCTTCGACAGTTGATCGAACAAGTTCCGGCTATGGTTTGGAGTGCAAAGCCCGACGGTTCCAACATAACGATGAATAGACGATGGGCGGAGTATACGGGCCAGTCTGCGGAACAGACTGCGGGACTAGGCTGGCAAGCGGCAGTTCACCCCGATGACCTCGGACGGCATATGGGCGTTTTCCGAGCATCCGCGGCTGCAGGCTCGCGCTTCGAGGATGAGATACGCTTCCGCCGAACTGACGGCACATATCGTTGGTTTGTTACGACCGGGGTGCCGCTACAAGATGACCAAGGAAACATTGTGAAGTGGTATGGAATCGTCACCGACATTGAAGATCGCAAACGGGCCGAGCAAGCGTTAAGGGAAAGCGAACGCAATCTGGCCGAGGCGCAGAAATTGACGCATACAGGCAGCTTCATTTGGGATGTCAGGACTGGGGCGGCCTTACACGTGTCAGATGAGTGGTATCGCATTTATGGCTTTGAAGAAGAGAGCGGCCCACGGATAGCAGACGCCGATACTGAGGTGAACGGTGTCGTTCCCCTGGCATTCTATGGACCGAGCTCCTGGGAGGAACGGCTGAAGCGCATTCATCCGGATGATCGAAGCAAATGGCAAGCGGCAGTTGATCAGGCGATCGAAAAGAAAGCTGATTACGAACTGGAATTCCGTATTGTTTTGCCTGATCGCAGAATCAGGCACCTCTACGCTGTCGGGCATCCAGTATTAAACGATTGCGGGGATCTTATTCAGTTTATGGGTAGCGTGACTGATATCACGGACCGGAAACGTGCAGAGGATGCGCTGCGGCGCAGCCAAGCTTACCTGGCGGAAGCGCAGAGACTAACGCACACGGGCAGTTGGGCGTGGGACCCCGAGTCGGACAATATGCTCTACTGGTCTGAGGAAATGTTCCACATTTTTGGGTTGGATCCAGGGCAGGGTTTACCAGGTCGCGAGAAGTTCGTGGATCGTGTCCATCCCGAGGACCGCGACCGGGTATACGAACACGTATGGAGGGCAGTAAGTCAGAAGATGGATTACGTGGTGGACCACAGAATATTGTTGCGGGACGGGACAGTAAAACACATCCAGCGCATAGGCCATCCCTTGTGCAGCGGTTCCGACAACAAGATTGAATATGTGGGCACGGCAATGGACGTAACCGAGCGCAAGCGCATTGAAGAAGAACGAGAGAAGTTACACCAGCTAGAGGCAGATCTCGCGCGCATCAACCGCATGACCGCCATGGGAGAATTGACGGCGTCGCTCGCTCACGAGATCAATCAGCCAATTGCTGCGGCAGTGACGAATGCAAACACCAGCGTGCGCTGGCTGGGCAATGAAGTGCCGAATATTGAAGAGGCCCGTGAAGCCGCGAAGAGAGCTGCGAATGATGCGACCCGGGCGGCGGAGATCATTAACCGCATCCGTTCGCTTTTCAAAAAAGGCGAAGCGCAACGGGAGTTGGTCAATGTCAATGAAGCTATCGACGAGATCGTGGCGCTAGTAAGCAACCAAGCGGTTCAGTCCGGAGTTTCCATTCGCAGCGAACTCGCAGCCGATCTTCCGCAAGTGACGGCAGATCGCGTCCAGCTTCAGCAAGTTGTCATGAACCTGATGCTGAACAGCATCGACGCAATGAAGAATGTTGAGGGCACACGGGAGATCGTTCTCCGGTCACACCTCGACGCCGCTGGCCAAGTGTTGATTTCCGTGAGCGACACCGGGGTTGGCTTGCCGCCAGAGGTGCGTCAGATCTTTGATGCCTTCTTCACGACCAAGTCTCAGGGAACGGGCATGGGACTGACGATCAGCCGCACAATTATCGAATCGCATGGCGGGCGCCTCTGGGCAAGTTCGAACTCCGGCCACGGTGCTACGTTTTCGTTTACGCTGCCCTCAGCCGCGGAGGTTCACGTGTGAGAGCAGCGGCAGAAACGTCCACAGTTTTCGTCATCGATGATGACTCCTCGATTCGGATTTCCATCCAAGGACTCCTGAAATCAGTCGGATTGCGCTCAGAGGCGTTTTCGAGCGCCCAAGAATTTCTCTCCAAGCACCCTGCGGAAGGTCCCAGTTGCCTGGTCCTTGACGTCCGGCTCCCCGGAATAAGCGGTCTTGATTTCCAGCGCCAGTTAGCGGACGCAGGGGTCCAGATTCCCATAATTTTTATCACCGGACATGGCGACATCCCGATGAGCGTCAGAGCTATGAAGTCCGGTGCGGTGGAATTTTTGACGAAACCATTCCGTGACCAGGAACTGCTGGATGCGATTCAGCAGGCGCTCGACCGAGATCGCAGTCGGCGGCAACAGCAAAGTGAAGTGTCCGAGCTGAGCAAGCGATATGAAGAACTGACGCCTCGAGAGCGCGAGGTATTGCGCCTGGTCGTTTCGGGCATGCTCAATAAGCAGATAGCGTCTGAACTCGGTACCAGCGAAATCACTGTGAAAGTTCATCGTGGCCATGTGATGAACAAGATGCAAGCCGGGTCGCTCGCCGAGTTGGTTAGGATGACGGAAAGACTAAAGCTTGGCGCGAAGAAATAGCTCTCTTTGCGGCCCGTCGACCTCGGCCCAGCCATCGCAGACAACACTTCGTCACCTTCAGCACCAGAAGCCATCCTTATACCAAAGCATAATTGCGCTTTCACCAACGCATAATTGCGCCCTCAGGGTCGCGCCAGTATGTTGTCCTTATGGCGACTCAGATGAAAGCGAATTTGGTTGCAATCGTTGACGATGACGAGTCACTTCGGAGCGCTCTTGAGGGCTTGATGAAAGCGGTCGGGCTCCCGGCGCAGGCGTTTGCGTCGGCAGAAGATTTCCTGAAGTCTGGGCAACAGCACGAAACCGCATGCCTGATTGCCGACATTCGCATGCCCGGGATGTCTGGCCTCGAACTGCAAGCGACGCTGAACTCGCAGAAGTGCAGAATCCCAACAATCTTTATTACTGCCCACGGAGACGCCGAGATGCGAATGCGGGCTCTTCGTGCGGGAGCCGTCGAGTTCCTGGCAAAACCCTTCAGCGATGATGTGCTACTCGAGAATATAAAGGCAGCTCTGGCATTGCAGCTCCAGTAGGCCCATTCAGTAAGCCAGGAGGTCTCATGGCAACGGCGAGAGTGAACGTGGGGGAACAAGAGTCCGGTGAACGCAGGTTCCAGCAAATTATTGGGCGCAGCCGCGCTCTGGAATCAGTGCTGGAAAAGGTGGAACGAGTCGCTCCCACGGGATCCACAGTATTGATCGAGGGAGAAACCGGAACAGGTAAGGAGTTGATTGCGCGCGCTGTCCACACTCTCAGTCCGCGCTGCGGACGGCCATTCATCAAACTGAATTGTGCAGCGATCCCTCTGGACCTTCTGGAGAGCGAGCTCTTCGGTCACGAAAAAGGTGCATTCACCGGAGCCATAGCCCAAAAAATTGGAAGGTTCGAAATGGCCGATACCGGGACGCTGTTCCTGGACGAGGTGGGCGACATTCCCGCGGCGCTGCAACCGAAGTTGCTGCGCGTCCTGCAGGAACAAGAGTTTGAGCGCCTGGGGAGCGGACGCACTCATCAGGTTAACGTTCGGCTCGTGGCTGCAACGAACCGCAACCTTGCGGAGATCGTGGCTCGCAACGAGTTCCGCAGTGATCTGTATTACCGCCTCAACGTTTTTCCGATAGCTCTGCCGCCCCTGCGTGAACGCCCTGAGGACGTGCCGGAACTCGTCACGCACTTCGTCGAGATTTTCAGCCGAAGGATGGGCAAGCAGATTGACGATGTACCTGCGGAAACTATGGCAGCGTTCAGTACGTATTCCTGGCCTGGCAATATACGCGAGCTTCAAAACCTAGTTGAGCGCGCGGTGATTCTGGCGAACGGCGGAGTTCTACCAAACCCGCTACCTGCGCGCCGAGGCGCAAAAGGTTCGCTATTCTCCAGATTCGATCACGCTGAGAGACACAGAGCGCGCTCTGATTCTGCGCACGCTCGACGAGGTTGGCTGGGTAATCGGAGGATCCAAGGGGGCAGCTGCAAAGCTTGGGTTGAAGAGAACGACGCTCATTCACAAGATGAAAAAGCTTGGGATTCAAAGACCGACGCCTGCTGGCATGCCTTCTGTCAGTTCGACGCAGTAGCCGGAATTGTGCTCGACTATTGTGATTAGGCGGTCAAGCGAAGTCCACGGTCACGCTTTATACCACGGGAAAATCTCGCCGAGTTCGATCTTTTTACCGAAGAGTGTGTCCTTTCTCTTGTTCTTTCGATCTATGGCTTGGCAGATGTCGTCATCAATAGCACGGGCGTGGCGGAGCCGACGATCAGATGCCTGGCTTTCGGCTTCCAATTCAGTTCGCCACAGAAGAAACGCTCATCGGCGGTGAGTAAGACCATCTCCAATGCGCCCCAACTTGTGTCATCATCCACCGCCGTCAAAAATAGCCGGTACCAATACCTGGTGAAAAACCAGAGGCTCGGTTTTGATGCCCTCCAACTCCCGACAGCAGGTTCGCACGATTGTTGTCGGATGACGGGCAATCCGGAAGTTATCGTTTCGTCCGCGGATTAGTATCGAGAGACACGCTTGCGGTCAAGAACCGCGTCAACTCCAGTGGTCGACAATCTGAAAGTCAACGTGACGGGATAAGTAGTCAGAAATTCCCATTATTATTAACCTTCTACTGCGTCTTTTCGATACTGTTACAGCCGTCGAGTACCTGGCTCAGTAGTACCAGCGATCGTTGATTGGCTGGTGGTGAGGTTAGGAAGAGCTGTAGGTGCGTAATCAGACGGAGAGAGTGCGTAAGGAGTAATAAAGAAGAGAGGACCTGCATGATCTACCCGGTGGATCGATGAGAACAGAAACAAGGAGATACCAGATGGTGGTGGAAAGTTAAGAGAAGAACCAGCAGATACAGAACAGCAGAAGGGAGATGAATGCAAAGGCTTTGCGGGTGAGGGATCGGTTTGTTTCAGGCCGCCGGCTTCCGCTTCAGACTTAAGCCCTCACGAAGGCTGCGACGATAGCGGCTTACGCCGCATTAGCTCAACCTGACCTCAAGTGACTCCAGATTTCTGTCAGACACAGCGTTCGAAAGATGAGTTCTGTTATCCCGATTTCCCGGTACCGATCCGGTGCCCATCCGGATTACCTCCGGTTTGCCGACCATTCAGCCAGAACATGGTGCAACTGTGGCGCAAGTCGATAAAAACGCCATGAAAGACTTGGGAACGATCGCTTTGCAATGATTTCTCGCGTCCCTAGCATGATGTTGCGAATAATGCAAAGAACTGTCCGATGGCAGCGCACCTCAAAAACACAAGCCGCGTTCATTGCAGCTTGGCCTCCTTGAGAGCGGCGCCCTTCACATGCGCCGAAGGCAGCAAATCACGCATTTCAAAGATCGAGATCATAGGCAGTACGCGGATGAACAATGCAAATGCCAGGAAGAAGAAGCCCAGCGTACCGAAGAACGTAATCCAATCCCACCTTGTTGGTACGTAAATGCCCCAACTCGAAACCAGGAAGTCATGTGAAAGGCTGATCACCACGATGACGAATCGTTCCAACCACATGGCGATGAGCACAACTACAGATACCAGGAAAAGCAGAACCGGACTGGTCCGGACCTTCTTGAACCACAGAACGTTCACGAAACCTACGTTGATGGCAATCAGGGTCCAGTAGGCGAGGGCGTAATAGCCATGCTGGCGCCAGAAGAACTGCGACTTTTCGTAGATGTTGGGGCTGTACCAGGCGAAGAACGATTCCATGATGTACCCGTAAGCCACAATCATCCCGGTACCGAGCATCAGCTTGGCGCAGTTCTCAAGATGCCAGTCGGTGATCATGTCTTTCAGGTTGTAGATAGAACGGATCGGGATCGCGAGCACCAGCACCATGGCAAATCCCGAGTAGATGGCGCCCGCCACGAAATACGGCGGGAAGAAGGTGCTGTGCCAGCCGGGAACGATGCCAATAGTGAAGTCGAAGCTCACTACGGTATGTACCGAAAGCACAAGCGGCGTTGCCAGTCCGCCGAGCAGCAGGTATGCCTTCTCATAGCGATGCCAATGGCGGGCCGAACCGCGCCAACCGAGTGCCAGCATGCCGTATGTCATCTTCGCGAACATGTTGTGGGCGCGATCACGCATGGTCGCGAGATCAGGCACCAACCCGATATACCAGTACACCAGCGAAATCGTGAAATATGTCGACACCGCGAACACGTCCCACACCAGCGGACTGCGGAACTGCGGCCAGTAGTTCATCGTGTTTGGATAAGGGAACAGCCAATACGCCAGCCAGGGACGGCCCAGGTGCAGCACTGGGAACATACCGGCGCACATGACGGCGAATAGCGTCATCGCTTCGGCGAAGCGATTGATGGAGTTTCGCCACGATTGCCGCAAGAGCAGCAGAATCGCCGAAATCAGCGTCCCGGCGTGACCGATACCGACCCACCAGACGAAGTTGACGATCGCGAATCCCCAACCGATCGGGATATTCACGCCCCATATGCCAACACCCTGGTAGAACAGGTAGGTCACTGCCATTCCCAACCCGCCGACCAGGATGGCCCCGATGCCAACTACGGCGAACCACAACAGTGGCGTTTGGGTCGTCAGCACGATCGAGCTGATCTTGTCGGTGATCGTCCCGAAGGTGTGCCCCTCTCCGACTAACAACGGCGTGTTGATGTGCGCCGCGAGTTCCTGTGTGTTTCTCTCGTCCATTACAGATTCTGCTCCGGCTGAGTTTCAGGCAGTTCGGGGTTCGGATTCAGAACCGCCGCCAGATATGTCGTACGCGGCCGGGTATTCAGTTCTTTCGCGGGGCCCTCTGGTTGCACGAATGAGCCTCGTTTGCGGATGCACTGAAGACGATAATCGTCTTTCTCAGCAGCCGAGGCTCTGGTATGCACAACTTCAACATTCTCTTAAAATCGTTCAGGTATGCTTAACCGCTCAGCTGTGCCTGTGTTGCAAGCTTAGATTGTTGGACAGTGGAGACCCTGAGCGTAGCCTACAGAGACTAGTAAAACGATTGTCGGGTTGCCCCAGCCTCATCAATTTCGTTCTCAAGTCGCCTACTAGCAACGGACCAATCCGATGCTGGGGTTTGTGCCCCGACCGGAGTTGCAATATGAGCCTGACTACGGAAGTTGCGATGTGTCGAAGCTTAGGAACGTCATACCGCGCACATCGAGAAAAACGCGGTGACGAACATTTGAGATTCGGAGGAGTACGTGTTCGCAAACGGCGCACCGTGCCACGACTCCAGGACCCCGCATATACACATGAGCCTCGGCAAAGCGTTTGGTTGCGCCGCAGTTCGCACACTGGCTCTCTGCAGTCGTAACATCCATCGCAAGTATGCTGCTCAATTCACCTGCGGCAGCGTTGCCGTCAAGATAGTCATAATGTGAATTCATTGCCGTTCTCCCGTGGGCCCGAAACGCTCTGTCCTGATCTTATCCGGTTCGTGGCCAGAGGCCGTAAGCAGGCCAGCAATTGTTTCTACAAACGATGTGGGGCCGCAGACATAAGAAGTCGCGGCAAGGTTGGCGGGCCAGGTTGTGTTCGCGATCAGGGAGGCGTCGACTCGGCCTGGCGGTCGCGGCCAACCTTCCGGAGTGGCTCGTGTATACGCGTAAGCTACAGTCACAGGGCAGTCGTGACCTGATAGCGCATGCAACTCGTCCCGGTACAAAACCGCGCTTGGTTCGCGTACGGAATACAACAATCGGAATGGCGCAGTGCTGCGCCACGCCGAACACGAGCGAATCATAGCCATGAGCGGCACGATCCCTGAGCCGCCTGCGATTAACTGGACCGGCTCAGTTTGGCATGTGCGCCATACGAACCAACCACCGATTGGCCCTCGTAGCTCCAAACGATCGCCGACCGCAACTTCTTGCGTGAGATAGGGTGAGACTTCGCCTTCGGGGAGTCGTTCGATGGTTAGTTCAACGTGGTTCTCGGAGTTCGGCGCAGAGGCAATCGAGTACGATCTAACCGCAGAGTATCCGTCCGATGCTGTCAACCGCACATCAACGTGCTGACCAGCAACGTGACTCGGCCAATCGGGAACTTTGAGCCTGATCGTCCTTACTATCGCTGTTTCGTCATGAAGAGCAACAACGGTTCCGACACGCCACATCACTCGCTCCAATAACGCTGCTCCCGCCATGGGTCCCCATAATTGTGGTAGCCGAGGCCTTCCCAAAAGCCAGGCCTATCTTCGCGCGTCAACGTAATCCGTCGGACCCATTTGGCGCTCTTCCATAAATAGAGATGTGGAACAAGAAGCCGTGCGGGGCCGCCGTGCTCGGGTGCAAGGTCTTCGCCGTCAAAACGAAATGCAACCCACGCCTGTCTGTTTAAGAGATCCTTCAGAGGCAAATTTGTGGTGTAGTCACCATACGAATGTACGAAAGCATAGGAGGCATCCGTTTTTACCTCTGCAAGCAGAGTATCAAGGGAGACGCCTTCCCAAGATGTACCGAATTTTGACCATCGGGTGACGCAGTGCAGATCAACGGTGAAAGCTTCGCTACTCAATTCGCGAAACGACTTCCAATCCCATTTCCGCAAAACTCTCGAGCCGTCATCGATTGTTAATTGCCAGCTGTCGAGCGATACGCGCGGTGTCGGCCCCGCGGATAGGACGGGGAAGTCGGTGGTGAGGTACTGGCCTGGCGGTAACTTTACATCGGCTGCGGCACGTCGACCGGAAAACCCTCGTGAGATGATAGCCATCAGCAATTCTCCTGATCGACTCAGAATTTCATGCCTGAACTTTCCCGTCTTGCGCTAATACTCAGTGCATGCGGGAAGTACCAGACTGTTCCGCTCCCACTTGTTCGATGCGAGTGAAGACCAAATGGCGCCTCTCTTCGAGTGCTCGAGGAGTTCAGGATGCCCTTGTAAAGGTTCGTAAACGAAAGCATTACATCCCTACCCCTTTCTGGAACATCAAGATGACGAATGCCCAATAGATTTTCCCCCGGTCCGGGAATATTTTAGGTGGTTTGCACCACTCTAGACGCTGCACAATGCCGAGCACCGCCTGTGACTCTCGAGATTGCGAAGGTGCGACCGAGCGGGGCTCACCTTACCGTCGACAGCATCAACTAGCTAGCTGCCGAATGTGACATTGGAGGAATCCATGGCTGAAAATCGAATTGACGAACAAGACGTCTTGAACTTCGCGCTGAATCTGGAATATTTGGAGGCTGAGTTTTATACGTACGCTACTACCGGTAAGTCGATCACGAGCTTCGGTGTTGGGATCAAGGGCCACGCTAATGGAGCGAATCCGGCGGAAGGCGCGGCTACGGTCGGAGGCAAACAGGTCAATTTTTCTGACAATGAGCTCTTCACTCGCGATCTCGCAACACAGATCGGCTCGGATGAACGCGCCCACGTAGTCCTGCTCCGTGGCGCACTGGGCTCGGCTGCCGTTGCAATGCCCAATATCGATCTAGGTGCCCTTGGTTTTGGCTTTGGTAATCAGAATGATTTCCTCCGAGCAGCACGCATCTTGGAGGACATCGGCGTGACGGCATACGCGGGTGCGGCCGGTCTGCTTAAGACTCCGGACATCATTACCGCTGCGGCCCAGCTTCTGGGCGCTGAGGCGGAACATGCTGCCGCTATACGAACACAAGTTGCACGATTGAAAATACCTACGACTCCTTTGGACGGCGTAGACCTAATACCTCCACCTAGCGGACAACCGAGGCAGGTCCTCTCCATCGACGTCACCGATGGGTTGGTCGCAGCGAGAACGGCTGGGCAGGTGCTCTACCTTGCGTTTGGCGGGAAGGCAGGTGCGAAACAAGGAGGCTTCTTCCCAACCGGCCTGAACGGCACAATTACCGCGAGCACGGAGGCAGCGGTTGCATCGAAGGTGGCCGCCTAAGACTTTGCTGGCTTATTTGCACTCGAGCAACTGGCCAATCGCAATCAGCCTCTAGGAGTGTCGCGCGTGGTGAAAAGCAAATCGACGTTTCGGCAGTACTCCAGCGCGGTTGGCCGTTGTTCCTGCACTATGTTCCTGCACTATAAGTGGCTTGGTTGGCCGCATGTAGTTGTAAGGAGAAAGTATGCCGCAGGTTTCCTTCGCAGCCGATATCAAACCATTGTTTCGCGCCATCGACATTTCGCACATGAAGAGGTTCAACGTAGAGTTGGACAATTACACCTACATGTCGAATCCGAACAACGCAAACTCAGGTGCTAGCGGCGCTGTCTCCACATGACGGCGAGCCACCTACCATGCCGCCAGGTGGACCCTATTGGACAGAAGCTCAGCTCGCATTGTTCGTCCAGTGGCAGAATGATGGATATCAACCGTAAGCCTCGTATCCGCTGTGGACAGGGTTGCGGAAGCACCGGGTAAAAAGATTGAAGTGATTACTGTCAATTACCCCTAGGAGCCGTCGACGCGATCCACCGCGCCGCTCCAGAGTCGGACCGGCAGAACCGTCCGCAATTGTTGATTCTTCGTTACCGCAGCTCCGGTAGTCGGCTATGCGTGTGCGGTTCTCCAAAGTATGGGAAGTCACGACGGAGTAGTTGCTTGTCCGGCGACACCCCGTCTCCCAATGGCGTATTCGTAGTCAAGGTCAGAATTACGTCCATTACATCATCCGTAAGTGCTCTCCCATTGAAACCGGCGAAATCGAAACAAGCCGGCGTATCGAGTTCATAGGGCAATACTGTCGGGCAGATTCGCGCGAGTAGCTGCTTTGCATGGTCGGACGGATCAGCTGCAGAGTTAGAGAGTCTTATCACCTTCTCAGCGAAGTTGCCGATCGGCTGAGAAAAAAGCGCGATATCATCTTCCGGCTTAGCTCTGTTGTACCTCTCTGCTTCGTCCTTCAGTGACGGATCCGACAAAAAGACATGTGTTATGAGCGGCAAGCCCCAGCGGGAAACCTGAACTTCCGGAGCGTGACCGTAGAGTGATGCCGTGGCCCAGGCGTGCACCAGTCCGCGTCCGATCAATTGGCTTGGAATTTCGATGACGATGGCTGTCACGTTTTCCTGGCCGAAAAAGTTCTCGCGATGCTGAAACGCCTCCGGAGCGAAACGGTTTTCTTGCCAGAGCGCTTTTCTGAAAGCGCCGAGAGCAACCGCATCTCCCGCAAACAAATCGGGTGCCAATCCCGCGTATCCCAAATAACCGGACTCTGTCTGTATTATTTTTCCGGTGCTGCCGGAGATGATCAACTCGCCCTCAGCGCCTTTGAGAGCAGCGTCTCCTGTAGCGCGGCGAACCTCAAACGTCTGTACATGTTGCTGTTTGTCTATGCTGACGTGCGCGGGAGCACCGAACCGAACCTTGAACGTCACATCTTCCTGGAAGTCGCCGTTTAGATCGAAGCGAAAGGCGTAGAGCCCCTCGTCACGAAAGGTATCCGGAGCTTTACCTCCCGCATTAGGATTCACCGTCAACGCCATAACCGTTGTTCCGGGCTTGCCACGAAATAGATACAAGTCACAGACGTTTATCCGTGGATCCTCTCTAGCAGTTGGGGTATCGAAGTGATGAGACATCAACCAACCTTTCTTATTGACTTCTGTTGTTCATCAGCAAACGACGAAAGGCCGGTCGGGTCGTCCACGATAGCTATTCCTCATGTAGGCGTTGTTATTGTGAAGTCTTTTCGGACAATCTCAAACTGTGAGAGTGTGCGAAGAACGAAAGGTGACAAATCACCGGGTTTTATTATTGGCGCTCTAGGGAGCCCACTTACTTTTGGCGCTCGTTCGTGCCGACGGCAAACTAGCCTACCAATTTTCGCATCTTCTTTAGCGCTGCTGCCTTGGTGCGCAGTCTGTCAGCAGTCTCAACATACTCCGCCTTCAAGTCTTGGGCATACACGAGTTATGTGATGCTGAGCCGCGAAGACGTGGCGGATGGCACGACCCAGACAATGGTGGTCCGAGGTGAAATTTCAGAGTGCCCTGTAAGTCTCTGTCTTAATTTTTAAAGCGAGGCTTCTCGTAGCTCGTTTTCAGTGACCAAGGAATTGACGGCCAGGCTGATCAAGGGAGCAAAGGAATTATTATCCGGGCAGGTTTGGAAGTGATCGATAACTCCCGAGTGACGGGCAACCCGGAAGTTATCGGTTCGTCGGTCGGATTAGTATCGATAGACGCGCTTGCGGCTACGAGACTGTCGACATTCAGGACCTGCACTGTGAAGCGAGCACAGTGCGAAAGAGCGTGACTATCGGAAGCGTTGAGAAGTATCCGACGAAGGCGGATGCGCTTAAGGCTTCCGAAGGATTCCGTCTGATCGCCAACCCAGAAAACACGACAACCCACGAAATCCGTTTCGGAGCGCTTATCGATCGATATATCGCTGAAGAGTTGCCGGAGCGAAAATCCACGAGGCGCAACAACGTGTCGTGGCTCGAGAAGTGGATTCGTCCCAAGTGGTCAGCTTATCCCATCTCTTCAGTTGCCAAACCGTTTCCCGTCGAGGTCTGGCTACGTGGATTGAAGCTGGCTCCGAAGAGCAAGGTTCACATCCGCAACGTCATGAGCATTCTCTTCAAGTGCGCGATGCGGTGGGAGCTGCTGCAGATCGGGGCGAATCCGATGTCCTGCGTTCGCGTCCCTGACGCGACCAAGCGCCTATTCGAGTTGCCAGTGGCAAAGCTGAAGCAGTTGGGATGCAAGCCGCGGCTTCGGAAGGTCCTGTCGTTCGAACAAGTCCAGGCGGTCCTGAATGAACTCGAAGAGCCATTCCGGACGATGACGGTCGTCGCCGCTTGCCTGGGTCTGCGTGCCAGCGAGATTGCGGGATTGCAATGGAACGACTTCAATTGGGAGGAGTCCTTCGTGTTCATCCAGCGCGGAGTTGTCGAGGGCAACGTAGACGATGTAAAGAGTTACCGCTCGAAGGCGCCACTTCCTCTCGGTCATGGACTCGCCGAGATCTTGCGAGAGCATCGAGCGCGGTGGGAGAAACTGGCGTTCCTTGGGTGTTCCACAGTTCGCAGTCGGATCGGCCGTATTCGATGTACGACTTGCAGGGAGATGTTATTGACCCTGCGGGCGAACGAACCGGTCTCGGTAAAGGACTGGGGTGGCACTCATTCCGGCACACTTACTCGACACTTCTGCGGCACCTGAAGGTTGATATCAAGGTGCAGCAGTCACTCCTTCGTCATGCTGACATCGGCACCACGCTGAATACTTACACGATCGCGGTGCCTGAAGACATGCGGAGAGCGAACGACAATGTCGTTGAGATGGTGCTGCGAAAGAAGGCGGCAAGCGCGTAGTCACCGGCATTTAGCTCATCTGACCCCAACTGACCCTTGGGTTTCAGCTAAGTCGCTGATCAAAAGTAGGTTAGATGGTGGGCCCGGTAGGATTTGAACCTACAACCAACAGATTATGAGTCTGCTGCTCTAACCGTTGAGCTACAGGCCCCACGCCTTCACAACATCATCATAATAGGAAGTTGTCCATGTGTGTTACGCTGGCACCGACTTCGCCCGTTCTTACTGGTGCCACTTCTGGTGCCACTTTCTTCGACCTCACGCGCCTAGGCAAACTATTCGTCTGACTCAGTTCGTGGTCCGATGGGAGATGGAAGAGCACATCAGCTACTGCAATTGTGCGTGTGCCATCAATTTCGCGACGCTTCGAAAATCACCCGCCCATCAGCAGTTTACTGGCGAAACTGTGGCCGTTGCAATGGCCCGGGGGCCACCGCGACTGATCTTCAGGAAACGAACATGTTGGCTACTGATCGAATCGGGGACACCCATCCGGAGCTGCAGTGCATGGCTCATTGGGAACGGGACGGGCCTTGTCGAGAGAACAGCAGCGCCAGGTTGGTTACCGTCAACTTCTCTGGTCTATTTGGATACTGAGGCGAACAGATCGGAATGCAATAGCGACTGGAATTTGCTGTCGTCGGTCTTAAATTTCAGCTGCAGCAGCGAGCTGTTCGAATCGACGGTCACGCTATCCAGCGCCAGCTTTTCCGTTGCGCTTGCATTCATCTTCCGGAAGAGCACCCCGGCCTTAATCAGCGATGACAGCGTCGAAGCCGTCATACTGTCCGAAGTCACCACATCCAGATTGAAGTCTACGCCGTCGTTGAAGTCCATGATGTAACGCGATCCGATCAGCCGTTTCTTCACCGTCTCGAAATCGCCCAGCCGCGCCGCATCGCCCAGCGTAGAGCGCATCATGTTCTGCGTCCCCAGTTGATCCAGCACGCTCCACACCGCGCCTTCCTGAACGGCATTTACCATGTCGGTCATCTGGCTGTTCGTATTCAGGCTCTCGGCATATCCATCGCGGGCGTCGAGCGCTGATTTCACCGCACCACCATCGCCAAACAACAGCGTGTAATCGTCGATGAACGACATCTGCATGCCATTGTTCATGGGATAGATCACCGACTGGTGATACTTCTTGCCGGTGATCTTCTTCAGCTTCATCTTGGCGTAGATCTTTTTCGTGGGAAACTGTCCCTGAGCAATCCCGACCGTTCGTACTGAGTTGTCTTTCACGCGGAACGCGGCAAAGGTCAGCTGCTCGATCTCGTCATCGGTCAATCCAAACTGGTGCAGTTGCGTCTCGAACTGCTTCAGGCTGTCGGGAAGGACTCGATCCTTCAGGGCCATCGCTGTCGGTGAATTGCGCAATGCGCGATAGTCAACCGAAATCACCTGCTGAATCTGACTTGGGATCACCGTACGCGCCGACGTCCCCAGCGCGGCGCCAAACGCCAGGCTGCTTCCCAGCACGAGAATACAAACTGCTGCAAAATAACGCTTCATGAAACCTCTTGAATGTTCCTGCTGATTCAGATGACCTAACCCCACGTCGGGGGATCAGCAGTTTCCTAGAATTATTGCAAATCCCTCACAGTGCCGGAGGCACGCAATAGAACTTTAAAAGGCAAACGGATATTGTCGAAACTGTGAAAATTGTACAGAGTATCCGGATTCGATAGTGTGAATTGTTGGTTACTTGTGAATCCCAGAATGTAGTTCTGCAGACAAATGTCGGCTTTGAGTTGATCGGAAAAGATGCAGTAGCTAGAGATAAGAGGATGATCGTAGAACCTCAGTTGATCTGGCCGATTGATTGTTTGGGGCAACGCGGCGTCTGTTCGATTCCGATGGGCCAGAACTGTTCCTCCAATATGGAGCGTTCGGCACGACGACGTGCGGGAATTCGGTCAAGCAGAAAAAAGAGGTTAGGAGTATTTGCAAATTGAAATGGAGCTTAACATCTACATAATGGGTCCATTCTAAAATTTCGGTAAATAAGCTGTGAAACTGCAGCACCGAGAAAAAACGCTGTAACAAATGCAACACATGCGCGGAGTATCGCGGGGTCCATTGTTCGATACAACCAGCAGGCGATGGGCGGGAGCGGATTAAGATGGCCATCGACGAATCCTGTATCTCTCCTCACGATACGACTTGCGACAAGCGTCCCATTCGTTGGCGCTACTTTAGGGGTCGATCCGCCGTGAATATTGTCTCTGGGCCGATATCGGCAGGTGATTTGTAGATACTCAGTGGGCGCCAAAATCTCAAAGTTAAGGCGACCGAGTCTCAAAATCGGAAGCTGCAACGCTCGCCTATCTTTCGGCAACCATATCTTGCACGAAAGCTCCTTCCCGCCAAATCTGCACTAAGTCTCCCCCTTTCAGTTGTCTCCGCTGCCCAAGGTTACGAAAGTCCAAGCGAAGTACTTTTCGGCACACCTCTTGCTCCGTAGGTCTGTTTGGAAGAGGCGATAAGTTCCTCGCCTCAAGAAAACTACATCATTGGACGATGAAACAGCCACCATGGAAGATCGTGAGGCAACCCGCGTCCAAGGTCTTTTTGGTTCCCTCCGGCGTGCCCGCAACCGCAGCGACGGGAGGCGAGGATCCGCGGCTGTAGTATTTCCACCTTTCGATTTGTTGCGAGCATGTAAGAAACACCGGATCGATGACATCTCCCACTCGGCACGATTCCTCTTCTTGATTGTTCTGCTGTTTGCACTCCATGTTCACGCGCAGCAGGTTCCAGTACTTCTTTATAGCGACTTGGATTCCGGCCCGGCCACAGGTGGAGAAGGTGGGACCGACGGCGCCTTCGTTTGTGTGTATGGAGAACACTTCGGCGCCACGCAAGGCGTGTCATCGCTGACGATCGCGGCAACTGAGGTTTCCGCTTACAAAGTATGGACCGACGCCGGCGCTCCTTACCTGCCCGGTCACTACGCGAAAGCATGTGGTCAGATCAGCCGCGCAACGCCGAACGGCACACAGAATATCGTGTTGACCACCAGCGCCGGCAAGAGCAATGCTCTGACTTTCACGGTGCGAAGCGGGCGCGTCTATTTCGCTTCAACATCGGGCATTGATAGCAACCCCGGCACTGCGTCGCAACCGTTTGCTACGTTGAAGCGCTGTAAGAATGCCCTCAGTCCGGGAGATATCTGCTACGTCCACGCAACCAGAGTTACGGCGCTCGACAACTACAGCTCTGTGTTGTGGCTCGGAGCGGGGGGAAGTTCAGGCAATCCCATCGCGATTGTCGCGTATCCCGGTGAGACCGTCACCGTTGATGGAAGCGGAAGTCCAGCAACGTCCCGTGCAATCTTCAACTACGCCCCAGGGGGACGGTATGTAGGCTACTTCACTGTGGCCGGGCTCGCCCTGAACGGATACCTCAACGCGTTCATCGGCAGGCCAGGCAGCTACATTCGTTTCGTGGATAACGACATTGAATGCACCGGTGGCGGATGCGCTGCTCTGGCCGCTGGATTCGGTGGGAGTGGCGACCCTACGCAGTCTTTTGACCACGTGACGGTTCTCGGCAACCGCTTTCACGACATCGGCTGCCACGACGAGAACGACTCGTCGCGTTACATGGATTATTCGTCAGCTCCGCATCCTTGCGCATGGATCAACTCCGGCTCCATTACCGCCTATACGTCGGGGACGACGATGTATCTTGCAGGCTCACCAACTGGATGGAGCGCTCCGAACGTGCTCCAGATTACCTATGCTGGCAACACAGATATCGTTCGCCCGGTTAGGTCGCCAAGTCAGCCGTACTGTACCGAGCTGGCAAACTATCTGTTCGATTGTGCCACCAAGCTCGGAACGAAGTGGCAATTAACACTTGACCATCCCCTGACCGCCGATATTCCCAAAGATTCCGCGGTGCCGTTTCAGTACAGGATCTATGCGCCCGCCAAGACAGAACACAACGTCTATTTCGGAGCCTTTACCTTCTTTCTGAATTTCGGTTGGAACGAAATCGACGGGAGCGCCGGACAGGCGTGCCGTGGCTTCCAAATATTCCACAATGCCACGGCAGAGAACAACCATGACCTGCTGATCCATGACAACTATATTCACGACACGACTTGCGACGCGATCAACCTGAACTCCTTCGACGCTACATGCGGACCGGTGCAGGTCTATAACAACCTGATTGTGCGTGCAGGGAAGGGTATCAGCGATATCATCGCTGATCCGCCGGGCGGCGGAGGCAATAACGCCGCCATTTACATGTCTGGATCCGGAACACCGGGAGCCCCGAGGGGTGCGGCATGTTCTGCCTACCCCGACCAGTTGGAAGTTTTCAACAATACCATCGTGAACAGCGGCATCACTGGAGCCCAGGCTACAATGCAGTGGCCCTCGGCAAAAGGCACAATCACCAGAAGCTACAACTTCTATGATCCTTCTACTCAGCTGATCTTGACGAATAACATTTTTGTCCAACCAGCCGGCGCAACCAGCCCATACTATACGGCCTACCAGAAATCGACGGCCAACACCGCGGCACAAAGCAATCTCTGCTATGGCAGTGGTGGTTGCCCCGTTGACTTCACCAACTCTCTAAGTGCTGACCCCCTGTTTGCGAATGAAGGGGCTGGACAGCCGGGCACCAATTACCATCTCCAGGAAGCAAGTCCGGCAGTTCGCTTCAGTTCACACACTCCGTTATCGGTGACGGACCAGGACGGAATGTTGTGGACCAGTCCATACACCGTCGGGGCCTATCAAACGACGTCGGCCAACTCAACCTCGGGTTCCCCCGACTTCACGATCACTGCCGGTCCGGCAAGCGCTACGATTACGCGGGGGGAATCCGCGACATTCACGATCACGGTGACTCCGCAAAGTCACTTTGACAGTGCGACGAGCTTTAACTGTGCGGGACTGCCGGCATTTGCTGTTTGTGCTTTCAGCCCTGCTTCATTGATCCCAAATGGCGGCCCCGCAACGGCGACTTTGACTATCACGACGACTGCGGTTTCGTCCGACATCATTCGTCCTGCGATTCGCGGTCATGGCACCAGGCCGATAATCGCTCTGTGGTTGTCTCTGCCATTGGTCGGCATCATGGTGGGATCCACTAGCAAGAGACCATCGTTAAGACTAATTCTGTTATTAGCGATAGCATTCGTGCTTCTCACAGCAATGGTCGCCTGTGTTGGCGTTACCGCACCAGCTAACATTTCTGGTGGGAGCGCACCGGCAACTTCTCCCTCCACATCAGCGGCAACCAGCCAAGTCCAGATCACCGCAACTGCAGGCGGCACATCGGGCCAAAGCGCGACTATCAGCCACTCCACTACCGTGACGCTTACCGTTCAGTAGACAAAGGGAGCGATGACCGCGCGTCAGAACGAAGTGGGCGCTTATTGCAGGAGGGATCGATTTTCAAAATACGAGCTACATACGATCTCGGTATTCTGGTCCGACAACTGTTCGACAGGAATCGAAAATTTTTGTGCTCTTTCGATTCGCTTTATGGCAAGTTCCAGGTGAACGTTCGCCCATGCGCCTCCCAAGGGCGGTCGGACGAACTGAATTCCTGTGCTTGGGTGAACGAATTCGGCATCATTTTCGATATTTAGGATTTTGCGGCCATGATGTTGTTCGATATGAAAGTCGAATATATGGCCTTCGTGCGCTCCCGTGAAAGAGACTACGATCAAATGTTTTTCATGCCGGTAAGACTTAGATTCTGACCAGAATCCGAGTGCCAGACCAGCTTTTTCCGACCTCGCCGAACCGAGCCAATCATGTTTCCCACTTACCAGGCAATAAGCCGCCTCAGATAAGTGTTCAGGCGTTTTTCTTTGTGCGTACACCGGGGCTGAAATCGTTAGCAGTATAAGGAAAAGCGGTATGTAAGTTCTCTTCATGATTGCTGATATTCCTCTCTTGTTATCAGGTCGCTCGCCGGTCACGGTGCGAGGAAAGCTTGATCAAAAACATCCAACGGTTCTCAGAAGCTGATTGGTCAGCGCAAATCGAACGAGACAGGATGTAGGAGTGATCGCGTCCGTCATCCGAGGATCAGCATGTTGCTTCAACAAGAGAAGCTGGCTGGCCACAAAGGATTCGCTACGGTTCCTTCGGCAAAACCCTGGAAGCAGGACACTATTCCCGAACGCACTAAGCTTGCAGCGCTTGCCTCCTCTATTGCAGTTGATGGAGAAAGGCTCTCGAGGAAAGAGACACGGGTCGGCTTAGGCGCGCTAACTCCGTTCGCCTGTTCAGTCTTAAGTACAACCCCGATTGTTTTGATCAAAATCTTGAAATCAAGCAGGAACGAATAGGAACCCATGTACATCAGGTCGAAACTTAGTTTGCGCTCCGCGGTGGTACTGTACCGGCCCAGAACCTGGGCTAGACCCGTTATCCCAGGTTTCACGATCATCCTGAGGCCGTAGTTTGGGATCTGTTCCTCAAATCGATCGATAAAGAACTTTCTTTCGGGACGAGGTCCCACCAGGCTCATCTCTCCTTTTAGTACATTGAAAATTTGCGGAAGTTCATCCAGTCGAGTTGCACGCAAGAAGCTTCCTACAGGAGTGATGCGAGGATCGCGATCAGAAGCTAAAACTGGCCCGGTGTGCGATTCGGCATTTTCAACCATCGTCCGAAACTTGTAGAGCATGTAAGGCTTTCGTCCGCGTCCCAGGCGCTCCTGTTTGAACAAAACGGGGCCTTTCGAAGTAAGAACGATAAGCAACGCGGATGCGAGCATTAATGGCGTGGTGAGGAAGAGCATCACTGCACTTCCGACGAGGTCAATCAGTCGCTTTGCAAGCAGTTGCATCGGGGTGAGGTACGTTGGCCTGACCGCGAAAAGCAATACGTCGTCGACCGCCTCCGGTCTTGCAGTATTGAGCAAGAGCTCAAAGCCGTCAGGAACAATGAACACCTGCTTACCCGCCCTGGTGCAGGTTTCCATGAGATCGCGTTTTTCCCGCACCGAAGCAGAAACCGCGACGGCGTCTACGTCCTGAAGCATAGATCGCAGATCCTGAGTTTCATTGGTCTGAATCAGTCCTGTGACCAAGAATCGGGATTTGGCGTGCCCCGCGAATTTAGCGGCCAATGTGTAAGCAGATTCTTCGTCATCAGCCACAATCAACAAACGCTGTGGTCCGGTATGTCTATCGTATAACGACTTAATCGTTAGTCGATAACAGAGAAGGATAACGGCCTGGAACGGGATAGACAGGACAATGACGCTGCGCGGGAGAGCCAGTTGCCCCTGCCAAAAACCAAGCGCCATGATGAAAACGGCCAACAGCATGGAGGTCATCGCAGAGGAGAGGGCGATTTCGGTGCGCGAGCGGCGAACCCAACTCGCATAGAGGTCGTTTGCATAAACCAGGGCAATCGCGAAAACAACGATGTATCCGAGGCAATGCTCGTACGCTTCGATGTTGGGTCGTTTGCTTTCGAAGACGAAACCGAAGCGAAAGACGAATGCCAGGATGAAACTTAAATTGATGGCAAGGATATCGCCGACTGCGACGAAGAGCGAATCGGGAATGAAGTGAAGCAGCCTGCGCATTGCAATCACCTGATCATGTACGAAAAACCCTACACAGGAAACGTGTATAGAAGATGAAAATTCAATAGCCGGGTTCTGTCGGGCAGGCCATGAGTTCTGAACCGCAGACGAACTCATCCTGAGCTACCAGCGTTATCATTTATCCTCCAGCAATCAGGACAAGCCGCCAAGTGCAAGGTCAGAGGCCGGAAGGGAATTGCGAAATTGGGAAAGTTCAATCAGAACGAGGAGTCGGTCAAAGCGCTTTATGCGCTGCTGCTTGATGAAGTGCGCGACGGAGGATACGACGATCGGGAGTTGGCATTGATGAGAGATCCGGTCCTCTACTATGGCCGGTATCTCGATCCAGAGACTCGCAGTTATGCTCTCAATAATGCAGTAAGCAATCTTTCCGCGGGGATCGAATATCTTGGCGCCAGTGTTACATCCAAGAGGCTTCTAGATCTTGGGTGTGGGCTGGGCATGCAGTCCATTCTGTTCGCATCGCGGGGTTGGGAAGTTCTGGGATTGGACATGTACGCTGACTCCGTCGCGCTTTGCCGCAAACGAAAAGCATACTTCGAGGCCCGGCTTGGACGAGAACTCAAGTTGGAATTTGTGGCGCTCGACTTTCGGAAGGCAGACCCAAAGTCGCTCGGCGGAAAGTATGACGCGGTATTCAGCATGTCAGCTTTTGCCCAGATTCAGCCGTTGAGGGATACGGTGGACAAGATCTCCGCTCTCTTAAACGACACCGGCATGGTGTTTATTTGGGAACAAAATCCCGGGCACTTTTATTCAGATATTCTTCGGCTCAGGCGCAGGTCGGTACCTCGGCCGCGAGAGATTCAGGAAGAACTCGCCCGACACGGATTCACGACGGATCTTTTGGCAGGCGGTAGCGCTGTGCCGCGCCAGTTATGGAGATCACGCGCTCTGGTGGAGGGTATCTCGAGACTGGACAGCGTACTGAAGAAGAGCTTGCTCTTGTCGTTCTCCTACGTACTTGGCGCATCGAGGGGGAGCCATGCGCCGTGAGCGCATCGCATAACGAGATGGTCGCTAGTCCTAGTGCTCACACGGTGAGGCTCCTGTCCAGCGACGAAGGTTAGTTTTGGTTTGAGGCGGGAGACGCTTCTGGAAGCTGATCGTGATTTGTGAAGCTGCCGTTCGAGCCAGTGCCGGCGCTGCTCGGCGATTGCTGTTGTCCCGAAAGCTGTCCAGTTAAGGGTTGACCTGCCGAAGCGTTGGAGATTCGCCCTCGAAACACCTTCGACGCGTCGTAAGGTCCTTTGATGAGTGGTCCTACATCAAGGAGCGGGTTGTAGATAAATTGCCAATCCTTGTAATGGTTCTTGTCACCGAAAATGCGCATCGACTCGTGCGCGCTTGTACTTGCTACTCCAACAATCGCTCCACCTCCATACCTAGGCGTTGCGGAATCAGACGAACTCGCAGACTGGTCTGTAGATGGGGCGCCGGTTCCACTCGCGTTTCCACTTGTGCTCTGCGCCGAAGTGGATTGGGAATCGGAAGTTTGCATCGTATGCCATTGGCCGTCCTGGCCCATGAACTCCTGTTGTCGTCGCACCGGACAGGCTACTGGAAGGCCTTGAATTAAAGTTCAACGAGAACCCTTGTGTACCAGACGTGCCAGAGGTGTTTACCACTTGCGGCTGGCTTCCGATCGTGGATGGGGCTACGCCCGCAGCTGCCAGGTTGAATTGGACGTCGCCGTAGCGGACGAGTTGCCATTCGCCATCTTCGGAAAATGGATCTTTATAGCGGTGGCGCAGGAAGCGAATATGATTAGTATCCTCAAGCGCCTCGAGAGTTGGCGGATAACGGCCAAACGTCTGAAAGTACCTGCGGACGGCACGCGCGTACTGTGCTCCCGCGATGGACCATTTCTTCTTCTTTGTCACGGCGAATCGAGGCTTTAATTGCAGGCGCCAAAGACAGCGTAGTCAGCACAATTGCGGCAACGACGAGCATGAGAACTAAAAGCAAGTAGCCGCGCTCTGCGCCGTTACCGCGAGAAGGACGATACTGAAAGCTTCCGAAGGTCATTGAGCGTATTTCCGCTAGTTGTTGGAATACCACGCTCAGTCTTACGTCAGTATTAAACTAGTATTAAATGGGCGTGAAATCAGAAACCACAAAAAGCCCAGAGCGAAACGCTTGCATTGGCATGATTCTCTCCCCCTCGCAAGGTGTTCGCTGGCACTGTTTGTGACGCAAAGCTGCTTGGATCGAAAAACAGCTACCAGCTTCGCGAATGCCGGTTGATGCAGTCTCCGCCTTTTCATAAACTTTTAACTTTTCCCAGCACAAAATTGTCGTGTAGTATCCGCTCGCTTCCAAGAAACAGCCAAAATTAATCATCCCTGTTGGTCTGTTCGTTATTCGTGAACAGTCTCTGAGGAAAAAGTAAGCTGCTAACGCGGCGTGGCGAAGCCTTTGCTGGTTGCAACGATTCTGCGGGCTTAATTCTGGCAGTCCAAGTGACAACCGAGTTCTGTACCGAATCAAAACTGTCTATTGGGAAGCGACTTCCTGTTTTGGAACGGCGATTTTCTAGGGTAATCGGAGAGGCAGGAGTAAGTGGAAAGAATTAATCTGCCGACAACGTAAATTTCATCTTCTCACAATGGTCAAGGTCGTATGATCGGCCCCGTTCAGTAAAACCTGAAAACTAGATCAGCTGTTTCGCAGTGAGTGACTGGAAAGTTCAGAACTTGACTGCGGGCAGACCGTCGCTCGCTCGTACAGAATCCCACCCCAGGTTACGGGCATGGGACGGCGGATCTAAACAGGCAAGCTTCCAGTCTCATTTTTTATAGGAACAACACTGCTAAGGCGGTATGGCGAAGCCTTGTCTCCCCCCAAGCCGGCCGCATCGAACGCCTGCGAACGCGCAAGACTCACCAAAATGATCGGCAAGACAGCAGTGCAAGACTTTACGCAAGATCATATGCAACTTGATAGCTCACCGATTTCCTCAACGCCATATTCGGAGACTCCCTTGCCGGTAAAACAAGCGGGCAAGTGGTACGCACTCTATACGATTCCCAACCACGAGAAGCGGGTTGTACAGCATCTCAGAATGAAGGACATCGAAGTATTTTTGCCGGTGTGCACAGTGGTAAAACGGTGGAAGAATCGTACGACGGCAAAGATCGAAGTTCCTTTGTTTGGTGGTTATGTGTTTGCGCGCTTTAGCTCGTCTGAGCGCATTCGCGTGCTGGAGGTTCCGAGAGTTGTATCGATCGTCGGAACGAAAGGGAAGCCCGATCCGCTTCCTGATAAGGAAATCGAACTACTTCGCGAAGGGCTCCATCTGCGCCAGGTCGATCCGTATCCGTACATAAAAATTGGAAATCGCGCGCGCATCCGTTCCGGGCCACTGACGGGAATGGAAGGGATCGTAGTGCGCAAGGATGATCGACTGCGAATCGTCCTCTCATTGGACCAGATCATGCGCAGCGTCGCGGTTCACGTGAACGCCGATGAACTCGAGTCCTGCTCGTAGACCAGTTCTCTCATCTCCCCGTCAACTCCTCAACATGTAACGGGATGTCCACTTAACAAGTAACTACTCTCGCGTTGTTCGGTTAATTCACGACAAAACCAAGTTTCCGTAACCAGATCGTGCTTCCCGGCGAGCCCTGCCGGGACGTAGCCGAAGCACGATGCACTGTTGTTGGGCCTCGCCATTTTTCTTGCGTGTGGCAAATCGCCGCTCGTGTGATCCCAATGCAGTTACGAACTTTGGAGAAAAAGCATGTTACGTTTGAAGTCAATTTTTGCGGCGCTGGTGCTGGTTGCGATGACAGGTGTCGCAACGGCGCAAACGCCTTACAAGGTTGCCGCGTGCACGCCCGGAAATGCTGCTTACAAGGCGGGTACACCGGTTGTAAAACTCGTTATCGCAGGCTCTTCAGCGATGTGGACGACCATGGCGCTGGGCGCTTACAACTCAGGAAAGGGTGTTGCTGGATCCATTGCTAACACTCACCACTATGTCAGCAGTGCGGCTTTCAACCTCGTTGATGCCCGGCCGCTGGCTCTGGGTGGTACCAAATTAACCGACACCGGCACGGTGTGGATGGTGTGGGACGAGCACACGCTTTACGTTGCGGGCACCGGCACAACCTGCGCTCCTAACGTGTGGCTCTATCTCAATACCGACTCTGTCGTAGGTAACCGCGCGATCTTCGGCAGCGTTGGCTCCGGATCTTATGGCGTCTACGTCGAAGCGCCTGCTACCTTCCCAGCTCCGCAGGACACCACTAGCGCAACCTCTTTCACGATCCCACCGGCCGAATGGGGCAGCACCTCTCCCGCTGGCGGCGGATATGATGACGTAGTACCGGCTAACATCCAGGCGCTGTTTACGTCGGCTAATGAAGGCGTAGCTAATGCTCCTAATCTTGTGAACGTGGGCGCTTCGGACATCCGTCCAGAAGACGCTTTCTTCGCCATCACTCGCGCAAACTCGGTACTGGGCGGCACCAGCGCCGACCAGCGTGATGGTCTCGGATATGTGTCGGCGGGCGCAACTGGTCCTAACAGCACAACTCCGGGCGCCGCGCCGGCGAACTGCACCGGAACCACTCCTGGCGCCACGGTTGCCGACCTGGTCGGCTCAGCGATCAAGGGTCAGGAAACCAACGGGGCAAACAATTCAACCGGCAGCGCAAGTTCGTTTAACGTAGCCGCTTTCAACATCACCGGGCAAGATCCTTTCACCTGCGCGACGATTCCTGCGATGCACGTCCTCCCGGTCGGCGCCACGCCGATCATTTTCATCCACTCGAACAACGGCAGCACCTTGTCCGGCCTGACGAACGCTACCGAAGCCCAACTCGGCACGGTGTTCTCGGGTGCAAACCACAATGCCAGCGTGTTCGGGCTGCCCTCAGCGAATTTTGCCGTTATGGTCCGCGAACCTTTGTCGGGCACCTATAACACGACGGAAGAGACGGTTATGCGTCACCCCAGCTCTACCTCCCTTTACCGCTACTCGATGGAAACGGGTGTCAATCCTGCCGTAGACAACCCGCTGAACGGCAACGGCGGCCGCTACCGCGCGATTGGCACGGGCCGCGAGGTCAATGCCGTAAAGACCGCATTTACCAACTACGGTGTAGATGGTATTGGCTTCACGTTCTTCAGCTACGGCAACGTGGCGACACTCGGTGGTAGCTCTAACTACAGCTACATCACGCTGAATGGCGTCGATCCCATCTGGCACAACTATGTTCCGGGAACAAACGGGATCAACGATCCCGGCCAAGCGGGTCTTACTCCGGGTCAGTTGCCTTACAACACGCCCTGCGGAAGCGCATCGGCAATTCCGCCTACGGCTTTCCCCTGCCCAGAAAGCAGCCTCTGGTCAGCGGACCCGAGCTACACCACTGTTGGTATCACCAACACACCGACAGTCTCTTACTCCTTCCCGAACGTGCGTAACGGCGCGTATCCGTCATGGTCAGCGGTTCGCTTAATCGCGGGTCCCGCATGGATCAATGCCAACGCTCTGGTCACCGCTTCGAACGTCTACGCGGTTACCACGACTCCTGACTACATTCCGTACGTCACGGTTAAGTCTGGAACGACCATTATCGATCCAGGCCTCAACATCGTGCGCTCGCACTACGGCTGCACGCTTGTTACCTGCGGCTTGAATGTGCTCGGAACAGCGATCAATCCTCCGTTCAACTCCCCTGAAAAAGGACGCGATGCGGGTGGCCAGATCCTGCCCCGTGGCGATCTCAAAGTCAACTTCACGCAAGACGGGTTCGGTTTCGTTCTGTTCCAGTAAGAACGTACTCGCTAACCCAGTAAAAGGCGGGCCGCCGAACCTGACGGCCCGCGCATTTTATTTCGAGCACCACCATTTCTATCCGGGTTCCCGGTCCTCTTTCAGGTAGGTCATGTTTAGGAAATTCTCTGGTTCTTTTAAATTCCTACGTTTTCCATTACTCGCCTTCCTTGTAGTGACTACTGTGTGCGCGGCGCAATTGACGCCGGCAACTCCTCCACTCGCTGATCCCACAGATAACCGTTTTGAAGGTGTAAAAGAAGATTGGACCACGCCCGCGCTGGGAACCAGCACGTTGCGGGCTGTCCAGCCATTGTCGAGCGGCGCCAACGATCGCGGTTCTTACACCGTGGAGATCGTGCGCGTGCAGTGGCGTTGGGCGGACCCCATAGATCTTTACATTGCGAAGCCCAAAGGAATCACCAAGCCTCCGGTGGTTCTTTTTCTTTATGGGCATAAATCCGATACTGATCGCTTTCTCGACCAGAATTTTGGGGAGGGCGCAACCAGTGGCGGTTTTGCCGCGGTGGGATTCGTGTCTGCCCTGACTGGCCAGCGCTACCATGATCGTCCGTTTAAGCAATGGTTCGTCAGCGAACTACAGGAGAGCCTCGCAGTATCGGCGCACGATGTACAGATGGTTCTAAACTACCTGGCCACCCGGAGTGATCTGGACATGGGCCATGTTGGAATGTTCGCGCAGGATTCCGGCGCGAGCATTGCTATTTTGGCCTCTGCTGTCGACCCGCGCATCCAGGCTCTGGACCTGGTGGGTCCATGGGGTGACTGGCCCGACTGGCTGAAGAGTTCTCCCGCAATACCGGAGGAGGAGCGGGCGAATTATCTCAAGCCCGAGTTCTTGCAGAAGGTTTCGGGTCTCGATCCAGTAACGTGGTTGCCCAAGGTGCAGGCGAAGGAGCTCAGGTTGCAAGAGGCGATGTTTGCACCGACAACTCCGACCGCAGCCAAGGACAAACTGAAAGCAGCCGCCCCGCCGAGAGCAACGGTAGTCATTTATAAGACTCCGGAAGAGACGCAGGCAATCATGGATGGCAACCGGGTATTGGACTGGATCAAAGGCGAGCTTCATCCTCAGATCAAAGCAGAAACGAACCAGAAGCTGTCCAGCCAGTCAAACGCCGCAAAATCTCCGTTGAATTCAAAGTAGTCACGCGCAGAGAGCGCAGTGTTCCTTGAAGTACTGCTTCATGCCGCAGCTCCCCTAGATGGTCAAAATGTCATTGAAATTCACTACATGCGATGTATCGCACCATTCACGTTCTCTCTTGCGCAGGCCTCATTTCTGTTGTGCTGTTTTTCATGTCGGCGTTCAGCTTCGGACAGCAAGACGGTAACCACTGCGCAAGGCAAGAGCACAGTTAAAGGAATAGTGACGGATCCAAGGCAGTCCCTCGTAAGTGACGCGACAGTGACGCTGGCTGGCCCAAAAGGTTTCCATCAGGAAGTCAAGACCAATGACAAGGGCGAGTATGTGTTCACCGGTCTGACTGAGGGAACGTACAACCTGACGGTTACATCCGCAAATTTCGAAACTAAGACATTGGATTCCATTAACGTGTCGGCAGGCGATGAGGTGGAATTAGAGGTATCGCTTGAGGTCGCTCTCGCCCAGCAGAGTCATGCGCAAGCCGCAGCGCGCAAACCAGCAATGTACAGGCCAGCAAGCTCAAGCTGCCTCCTCAAGCCAGCATGCTCACGCACTGCGCAAGGCAAGAGCACGGTTAAAGGAACAGTAACCGATCCGTCTCAGGCCGTCGTCAGTGACGCAACGGTCGCTCTCACTGGACCCAACGGTTTTCATCAGGAAGTCAAGACCAACGACAAGGGCGAGTACGTCTTCACCGGTCTGGCTGAGGGAACGTACAACTTGATGGTCACGGCGGCCAACTTTGGAGTGAAGACGTTGGATTCCATTAATGTGGCTGCTGGCGATGAGGTTATGTTGGACATATCGCTCGAAGTCGCTATCGCCAAGAGTGATGTGAATGTGCAAAGCACGCCAATGCGAATCAAGTTGAAACGGAGACCGCATCAGTCTCAGGCACGCTGTCCGAGAAGGAAGTTACAACCTACGGCCTCAACGGACGCAATTTTTCGCAGCTCATCGCGCTGGCTCCTGGCGTGAGTAATCAGACTGGGCAGGATGAAGCGAAGGTAGGCGTGGTTGGCAGTGTGAAGTACAGCGTGAACGGTGGACGCGTCGAATACAACACCTTCGAGGTGGATGGCAGCGATGTGCTGAATACGGGGTTGAATGGCGCCGCCAGCACCCTCATGGTGTATCCCAGCATCGACGCAATTCAAGAAGTGAAGGTTTTGACTTCCAACTACGGCGCACAGTATGGAAGAACCGCTTCGGGAACAGTACTCGTCACGACCAAGAGCGGAAGCAGTCAATTGCATGGAAGTCTCTATGAGTTCATCCGCAACGAGGCTTTCAATTCAAGAAACTTCTTCGACGTCAGCAGCAGTAAAGCGCCACTCTATCGGCGCAATGATTTCGGGGGTACGTTCGGCGGCCCGGTAGTGATCCCTCACATTTATGGCGCGAAGAAGGACAAGACGTACTTCTTCTTCTCTGAAGAAGCCCGCCTCGAGGAAACGCCTACCGACTACAACCAGGCTGTGCCCTCGCTGAAAGAGCGCGGCCTGATCATGACCCCGCAGGGCATTCGGCAGAACCTGCAGACTACTGCGACGGGGCAAGTCTACCAGGCGTTCGACTTTAACGACGTGTGTCCTCCGCCGGGCACAAGCTTCAGCCGGCAGCAGTACCCAGATTGCCCGACGCTGTCCAATGGCATCCAACAAAATGTTCTGCCACCGGGATACGTGAACAAGAATGCGTTAGCGATTCTGAATTCGAACCTCATACCGTTGGCGAACTCGCCTTCCGGTTGCAACTATTCCGTGGCTAACTTCGATGTGTCCGATCCGAACCACTGTTATAACGCCTCCGTTTCGCCTTCCACTTACTGGCGTGAGGAACTGTTCCGCATCGACCATAATCCGACCAATAACCTGAAGCTGTCGTTTCGCTACATTCACGATGCCTGGGATACCACCGTACTTACTCCCCAGTGGGGTGTGGTTCATAACAGCTTTCCCACTGTCGAGAACCGGTTTGTAGGTCCGGGCACCAGCCTGGTCGGACAGATGACGAACATCCTCTCGTCAACGCTGCTGAATGACATGGTATTGAGTTACGTTGATTCCAACATCACCCTGAAGAATCAGAATGGACCGGGTGGCGCTCAATACCAACGGGATCCCACGTTGGGCCAGCCCCTCGTGGCGACTTCCGCCGCGGGGTGCGATCCCTTACTCAGTACCGATCCGTTGACTGGAATTCCGCAGTGCCCGCTTGGCTACATCTTCAATAATGGGTTTGGTGGAAAAATGCCGGGCGTTGTGTTCCAGGGCACCAATGCTGCCTATGGCGGAAGAGGGTTTGCTGTGGATCCGTCTTATATGCCATGGAGCCACACGAATCCTACCTACGCGATCCGCGACTCGATCTCTAAGTCGATCGGAAAGCATACGTTGCAATTTGGGGCGCAGTACGTCTACGCCCAGCGAAATCAGGACAACAACGCCATCGGCGCCGCCAGCGGCGACGTGCAGGGCCTGCTGACATACAGCAATCTGTCCAACAGTACCGGCAACGCTTTCAGCGATTTCCTACTCAACCAAGGATTCGGCACGAACCAGGGATACATACAAAGCTACACGCAGGATTCCTCGCAGCAACGTTATTACCAGCGGTATCAACTCGCAGAGCCTTACGTACAGGACGACTGGAAGGTCACCCAGAGACTCACCTTAAACGTGGGTCTGCGGGTGAGCTTGTTCGGCACTTATAAAGAGAAAAACAACAATGCATGGAATTGGGAACCGGGTCGATTCAATGCTTCCCGTTTTGCGGTTGACTCCTTTTCCGGGGTACTTGTGGATAAGAGCACGATGGCTCCAGTACCGTTCAACCCGACAACATTTCAGTTGAACTCTGGGGTCGTGAAGGACCTGGGTCTGGTTCAGTGCGGTGTGGATGGGACTCCGGCAGGTTGCATGAAAGGCCACCTGTTCAATCCGGCTCCGCGGGTTGGTTTTGCATGGGATCCGTTCGGAGACGGGAAAACCTCGGTCCGAGCTGGATATGGCATCTTCTTCGAGCACGGCACAGGCAATGAAGCTAATACGGGATCGTTAGAAGCCAGTGCACCGCTCGTGCTCAGTGTTACGCAGCCTAATCCGGTGAATTACGCTTGCATCGGGAACGTGGGTTATGGCAACGGGAGCAACAGCACTTGTAGCCTTCTGGGTCAACCTGCGCCTCCGGCGGCTGGTAGTCTGTTTCCGCTGAATGTCACAGCGATTCCGACCAAGGCGGTATGGCCTTATGCTCAGCAATGGAGTCTCAGTCTTCAACGCGAACTGCACGAGGGAGTAGTTCTCGATGTTGCCTATGTGGGCAGCAAGGGCACTCACCTCACCATCGAGCGTAACCTGAACCAGGCCCCGCCGTTACCCAGTAGCGAGAATCCGTTCGGACCGCATGAACCATTATTGGTATCGGAGTGTCAGGCAGCCGGGGCCAGCGGTGCCGGCAGTGCCACCCCAATCTTCCAGTTACAAAATGGGACGACGGTGACTCCGCAAAATCCAGCATACGTCTATCTGGAGGCAGCATGTGCGGGTACGCCGAATCTACCGAACGTGAATTCTTTGCCTAACCGGCCTTACCCCGGTTTGGGAAGAATCTACTCCCTGGAGAACGTTGCCAATTCCGCATATAACGCCTTGCAGATGCGATTGCAGTACAACCATGGACCCTTGTCGATGGGAGGAGGATACGCTTACAGTCACTCCATCGATAATGCTTCCGATCGAAGCGATCCAGTGCTGGTCGATTCTTATAACCTCAGCGCAAACCGGGCGAGCTCAAATTTCGACCAGCGGCACTCGCTGACCGTCAACTATACCTACCGGCTCCCAAATTTCATCAACATGATCAGGAACGGATTCTCGTGCCCACCGGATGCTGGTGATAGCGACTGTCAAGAAAATGCCTCATCAGACGAAACGGAAGGGAAGGGAGTTTTCGGATCTGTAGGACAGAAATTGAGTTCTTTCTTTGGTGGCTGGGAGCTCGCTGGAATTACGATCTGGCAAACGGGAACTCCGTATACGGTTATTAACAGCGCCGGGAACACAGGCGTCTCTCTTACAGACAATGCCGGAGTCAACAGCGGACTCGGCATAGCGGCCTCGTATCCTGATCTGGCGCCCAATACACACGACTTGATTCAGCCGGGCGGCAATTCTCAGAGCTTTGGCCGGTTGCTGGGAGACCCGTCCAGGTTTGTCGCGCCGCGCGGACTCACTTTCGGCGATGCCGGAAGAAACTATATGAACAATCCGAGCCGGTCCAACTTTGATGTCACCTTACGAAAGACATATCGCATCACCGAGGGGACTTCGTTGGAATTTCGCGGCGAAGTGTTCAACGTTTTCAATCACACGCAGTTTCGTGTCTATGATCCGGATAATCCCGGGAATACAGGGAACAACATCATCAGCTGTTATGCGGGACCGCAATACTCAGCTGGATACCAGGCGAGTGGCGGCGCGGACTGCGTCACCGGGGCTTCCTTCCTGCACCCAATCAACGCGCACCGGCCGCGCACCGTGCAGTTTGGTCTGAAGTTTTATTTCAATCCTTAGATTCGAACCACATTGATTTCATGTTTTGGGTATCCAGTTCGCTCTGGATGTGCCCTGGTTGTCTTCGGCGCTCTGTTCTTGCACATGGAATGGACGCGGCCCTGGAGGATAGTTGAAGATCGCAACACGATTTTTATTGATGGCAATCTTGATGGTGGTCATTGGCTCCGGCCTCATTAGCTGCGGCCGCGGTGCTTCGCAAGTCACCGCGGGCGGCGCCTCTCTCGTCGGGAACTGGCAGTTTACGATGGCGGCTCCCTCCGACCAGTCGTTTGTGGGTGGCATTCAGGGAGGTTTCCTGCAGGAGAATAACGGCGCGATCACCGGCAGCGCTACTTACGCAATTCTGCAGAAATCGAGCGACCCGCAGCCATGCAACGGGGGATCAGCGCCGATAACCGGCAAGATCAGTGGTCAAAATGTAACTTTAACGGCAGCAGCCAGTGGACAGACATTTACGCTGGCTGGAAAACTGAGCAGCGACGGTACGACAATCATGGGCACCTACACGTCGACTGCGGGCTCAATGACGGGCGCCAGCAACACCGCTTGCGGGACAGCGCAAACCGGATTGCAGTGGAGCGCGCGCTTGGTGCCACCTCTCAACGGGGTGATACAGGGTTTCTTTCACAGTAACCCATCCAGCACCGCCTCAGTGAAGGGCCAGAACTTTCCGCTTACCGGTGTTCTGATTCAAGGAGACAATATCGGAGCGAGTAGCGCAACCGTGACCGGTACCCTTACCTTTCAAGGCTACTCCTGCCTCGGCAGTGCTTCCCATCAGACGGTGAACGTGAGCGGCGAAATCAGCGGCAGTTCCGTCGTTCTGCAGATCTTTGCCGACAACGGGCTCACGATCGGACAGATCGGCGCACCCGAAAATACTAGCAGCTCTTCTTCTGCGAATCCTGTTAAGTACGAGAGCATGGCGTCGGGTGATTATGTTGTGCACGGCGCCAGCGGATACTCTGTAACAACAAAGAGTTGTCCCAATGGAGATTTGGGCAACCTCTGCATGGCAATGGGGAATGCTACTGATTGTACGCAACCCATCTCACTTTTCCCCGCGGCGATCACATTCCCGACGAGATTGGTCGGTTCGGATCCGGTCACGCAGACAATCACGCTCACCAACGGCGACCCTTCCGGTTCGACCCTGACGGGCCTGTCGTTAAACTTCTCGAACGTAGTTTCCTCTGGCTTCCCCGACCCTAACCCTAGCGACTTCAGCGGGCTGCCCAACTTTACCGAGCAAGACAATTGCGCTAGTTCGCCCGGAGCGACGTTCAATCTGGCGCCGCAACAAAGTTGCACCATCACAATCTCATTCGCTGCTCAGCAGAGCTGCCCCTGGTTACCTTCGGATCTTGCGAGAAGCAAATGCCCGCCGTTTCTGGGCGCTACGGTGCCACTCCCACCAGGGCTCGGCGCGACACTGACTGTGACCAGTCCGCAGAGCGCGGACAGCGATACCACGTTTGTTGTACCTATTAAAGGGGTGGGTCTGAGTGCCCTGACGCCCTCCACTCCCGAACTCGACTTTGGAGCGGAAGCGGTGACCGAAGCGAGTCTTCCACAACAGGTGACGTTTACCAACGGAGGAACGTTCCCGGTACGGATTCTGCCTTCCGGAAACGCCTGCACTTCCATACTTCCTCAACCAATACAGGCGGGAAGCGTGAACGGAATCCAGATAGTCTATGGGATTTCAGGGATTGCATCGACCACGGCGCCCAGAAATACCGTTCAATATGGCTGCGACATAGATAAGACGAGTGGCCTTCCGAATTTTCAAATTACATCGGATGCCTGCTCGGGAGCGGTTCTAGCGCCTCAAGGTACATGTGCCATCAGCATCAGGTATGCGCCCCAACCGGCTTCACCGCCCTCGACATCATCGACATCTTATTTCCTGGAACTCAATACCCAACAATGTCCCGGTGGGTCGGCACAAGCCGACTGCGAAATCGATAGCGGCCGATTTCCTGTGGCACTGACGGCAAACCCAGCCAGTTCTTTGCGAATGACCCCCGGAGCCGGTTTGGATTTCGGTGCTACGGCGACCGGAACCCTCAGCAATGTTCAGACGATCACTCTATATAACGACCCGCAGGATCCCAATGCTGGAACCGTAACATTCAAAGGAAATCTGGTCACGGGCGATTATCTCGAGACCGACAATTGCGGGGGAAGCCTCGCGTCAGGTAGCAGTTGCACCCTGAACATCATCTTTAAGCCAAATTCGACGGGATTCGATCCGGGGACTCTTACGATTACCTACACGTCCACGTCGCCTAAAGTGATAGGTCCGCAGCAGCAGACAGTTTATCTGCGCGGATTTGGGCAGTAATGGGAAGGAACTTACCGGCGATGTCAAGGTTGGAAAAAAGGGAGCTGGCATTGGGAATTAAGAGAGGGATTGAGGTTGCGCTGATAGCGGTGCTGGCATTCGTGTTGGCGAGTTGTGGGGGCAGTTCGGGCAGTAACAGCAATTCATCACAGACTTCCAATCCAGTATCGATCTCTTTCCAGTCCCCACCTCCAGCATCGCTGACATCGAGCACTACGCAACTGACAGCTGTGGTTAAAAATGATCCCGCGAATTATGGAGTGGACTGGTGTTTAGCGGTGCCGGGGTATTCATGCGGGGCAACTTGCCCCCCCAACCAGTGCGGTACATTGAGCTCGCCGCATACAGATAGCGGCCAACCCGTGACCTACGCTGCTCCGACCACAGTTCCAGGGAACGGTGAAACCGTGAACATCGTTGCCTTTGCAACCGCAGATCACAATAAAAATGTTACAGCTGCGATCGCGTTGCCGAATTTCAACAGCCGTCTTAAGGGGACTTTCGTCTTTCACGCGAAAGGAAGCGACACTCTGAATCCTACTGCTGAATCGTACCAAGTGGCCGGTGCAGTGAGCCTGGATGGCAATGGCGGAATGGCCGTGGTGAATGTCAATGGTCGGATGCTAGCCGGAGAGCAGACGTATACCGATTCTATAGCGGCTGGGTCCGCCCACATTACCGGAGGCAGCTACTCTGTGCATGCGGATGGTCGGGGAATCCTCACACTCGTCACCGACAATGCAAACATCGGGATAGCCGGGACCGAGACTTTCAGTATTGTATCTATTTCCAACTCTCAGGCTCTAATTGCGGAAGTGGATCAGTTTGCTTTTGCGAGCGGAGCAATGGATTTGCAGACTGCCACAACGGCTCCTACCGGCGGTTATGCCTTTGCGCTTACTGGCACGGATTCGAATAGCGCGCCGACGGCCGTTGGTGGAGTTTTCAACATCGATCAGCCAAACGGCGTCATTTCGGGAAATAAAAGCGTAGCGGACCAGGCCTCAAACGGTTCCGTGCTGAATTGTCCTGCACCAACCGCTGCCGGCGCAGCAGCTGGGCTAACAGGAACGGTCAGTGCCCCGGACACGTTCGGCGCGGTTCAGTTAAACCTGACAACGTGCTTTTCCGCGAGTCCTATGCAGTTAACGGGTTACCTTGTGGATGGTGGGCATTTGCAACTGATCGAATTCGATATTAATCCAGGGGTTGCAGGATATGCTGTCGGCGGCGTTGCTCTAAGCCAAGGGACGGCGCCGCTTACCAGTGGCGCAACCGCATTTTCCGGAAAATTTGTCTTCGGAATCTCAGGCTTAGACACCAGCGGAAGTCCATCCTCGTTGACTTCGGCTGGGTTGCTTACGTCAGACGGTGCTGGAAAGGTTAGTGGCACCAGCGACGAGATTACGACCGGCATGGCGATTGCCGATACCTATAGCGGCAATTACACCGTGGATGCGTCAGGTACTGGACGAGTGGACGCGCCTCTAACCTTCGCGAACAATGCCTCTCTGTCCGCCCCGGAATTCATCTTTTATCTTACCGGCAGTGGCACGCCCCTCGTCGTACTGATGTCGGATCCCGTGGCGCAAACTGTAGGAACGGGAATCGTGTATCCGCAAACTCCGTCACCGTTTGCATTTAGCGGGAAGTATGGCTTTAGCGCCTTGAACTTGAGTCAAGCGAATAGCCTCGCGAATGCCGATGTGAGCGGTCAAATGACGGTCGATGCAACCGCAAATAATCTGGCGGGTTGGATCGATTTTGGTTTCGGCAATCTACTCGATGGAAATCCCACTCCGTTCACCGGCACTTTTGGGGCTGTTTCGAACACCGGACGGTTCAGCGGGACGTTGATTACGACCGGTACAGGAATTGCAACTCCCGCGGCCGTGGAGTTCTACCTCATTGACAGCGGTCATGGCTTTTTTATCGAAACGGATATGGCAAGCCCACTGCTACTGGGATACTTCGCTGCCCAGACTCCGCTCTGTCCAACTTGTCAGTAAGAGGTCCTCGGGCCTGCAGTCCTCAGTTACTCGTCCATAACTTGGCCATTACACGAGATTCGTTCTATTCGCGCGAGGTTCAGAATGAACTTACAAGTCACCAATCCTCTGCTACGCGCCACCTATCGAGGTGTTTCCGCGCTGGCGTTTGTGTTATGCCTGGCGTTGCCCACGATGGCGCAGTCAGCATCTTCAGCTACAGCCGATATTGCGCGGGCCGATGTTGAACGTTTTCCCGCAAGCAATGCCGCACCCCCTTCTATGAACACGGCGAAGACCGGCGTTCCCGAATACATCGTCGGCGACGCTGACGTCCTGCGCATCGACGTCTGGAAAGAACCGGAGATTTCTCAAGCGAGCATTTCCGTTCGACCGGATGGAATGATCTCTGTACCACTGGTGGGCGTAGTGAGCGTAAGTGGCATGACTCCTTCGGCGATACAGGAAATCCTGAAGGCAAAGTTGAAGCGCTTCATCGATAAGCCTCAAGTCACGGTCACTGTAGTGGAAGTCAAAAGCAAGACCGTTTATCTCACCGGAGAAGTCATGAGACCGGGCGTTTACAACCTGCTGTCCACAACCAATGTGGTGCAACTGGTGGTCAAGGGCGGAGGACTTACGCCATTCGCTCACAGCAAATCGGTTATTGTCCTGCGCAATATGAACGGGACGCAGGAAAAAATGAAAGTGAACCTGGCCAAGGTGCTCCGCGGTGAGGCTGCGGAGCAAAATATCGAATTGGCTCCGGGCGACACCGTTATTGTCCCGTGATGAGTTTCTTTCCACGTTTGTTTCTGGTGCTGAGTGCCGTGGCGGCACTGTGTGTCTCCATGGCGGCCCAGGATCAGGAAACAAGAACAGCAGACGACAAGCCTGTTGACCAGCAGGTATCGCCGGATCCTGACCCTGACCTCGTTACGTTGCTTCCATCCATGTCGCAGCGGCTTCAGAAACGATTCGTTTATGGAGCCACAATTATGGAGGGATACGGCTCCTCGAACGAGAACTCTACTCTTACTGATGAGAAGGGAACAACTGTTTCATCGGCGTGGTACAGGGAGACATTTACGGCAGTCAGGCCATACGTTGGTCTCGATCTGTACCGCGGGAGGATGCGGCTGAATCTTCAGTCAGCCCCGATCCTTACCTATACGCCCTCACAGTCCGAGAGCTTCGGAATTAACGGGTTCTTGGATCCGCGGCTCGGCTTAGCTGTTCAGCTGTCCCCGAAGTTATGGCTTAACATTCACGCTTCGGCCAGTTATGGCGACCAGTTCTCGCAGGTACTCGCCCTCGGACCTCAGAACTGCGAGCCGCAATGCACCACATCGGACGCGTCGGCGCGAGCAGGGGAGAACCCCGTGCTCTCCTCAGAAGAGGCCAGTTCGGCATCTCACACCTTCACCTCAGCGTTGTTCTCCACTTCGGGACAGATCGCATTAGCCTGGCGCCGTAGCGTCTCGCAAGAGTGGTCGTTCTCTGTTGGCGAATCGTATTCCACGGTACCCTGGGACGCCACTTCCCGCGACTTAAGCTCAAGCGTCAGTGTGGCGCGAATCCAGATGAGCCAGCACATTACCCCGCTGGCGAATCTGTTCACCTACACTGATGTTCATCGGATTAATTCCAGCCAATTCGGTTGCACACTCAGCGGCGGCGGTATTGGCTACCAGCAACAGTGGGGCCGATTTACGGCCTGGAGTATAGAGGGTGGCCCAGAGTATGGCGACCGTGGTTGCAACCGGAGATTGAGCGGTTCTTTTTCAGGAACCTTTCGAAGACAGGTCGCGCGGCGAACAACGGTTACTTTGGGCGTCACCCGTGGTTTGGATACCTATTACGTGCCCGGGAGTGTCTGGGTGACTTCAATCGGAGCCGGACTTCATCGTCGGACGACTGACAAAACGTCGTTCGAACTCACCGGCGGTTATCTGGATGGCTCCAACACTGGGCTTCCGCAATCCGGTTATTCCAGCTATTTTGTGACTCCGCGATTTCTCTGGGAGTTTACTAACAATTTGAGCTTACAGGCAGGTTACGGGCACTTATCAAGTTCCGAGGGCTCCCCGTCGAGCTTTGCCCATGATTGGGCGACGGTGGGCTTGTCCTGGCACCCCCGTCCAAAAAGCTTTTGATCAATCAGGCTGTCGCATCCGCAGCGTTGGCTCGTACCCCCATGCGGTCCTAACTGCGTGTTAGGTGCATCGAGAGGATAACGTGAAACAAACTAAAAAGGTGGATCTACTTACTCAGGGGAAAGAGTATTGGCAGCTCGTCCTGCGAAGAAAGTGGATGGTTTTGGCGGGAGCTGTGCTGCTCAGCGCAACCGCCGTTGTCAGCATAATGCTGCTCCCCAACTGGTATTCCTCCAGCATAACTGTCTCCGTCGATCCGCAGAAGATGCCTGACCGATATGTGTCCTCAACGGTTATGGCGGACCAACTGCGCTTCGATAATTTAGCCGAACAAGTGTTGAGCACGCCGCGACTCCAACAAATTATCGATCAGCTACATCTTTATCCTGATCTTCGTGCCTGTATGACGCAACAGGAGGTCATCGACTACATGCGCAAGAATATCGTCGTGACCGTAAAGCAAGGCGGTGATCGGAATTTAAGCGCATTTACGATCAAGTTCAGCGATAAGAATCGTCAAATCGTAGCCAAAGTGGCGACCGCATTGGCGGACAGTTTCATCGAGTGGGATCTCGGGATGAGAGAGCACCAGGCGGTTGGAGCTACCAAATTTTTAGCCAGCCAAGTAGAGGATGCAAGAGCCGAACTGGATGAACAGCAGGAAAAGGTTAACAACTTTCGCCGTCAGCATCTGGGAGAACTGCCGGAGCAGGCGCCAAGCAATTCGGCGACGCTCGCACGATTGCAGGTTGCTCTGCAAGCGAATATCGATAACCTGAACCGTCTGGAACAGGAGAAGATTCTTCTGGCAGAAGGTAGTGGCCAAGGACGATCGGAAGCACCGGCGCCGACACACAATGAACGCAGCCAGTTGGAAGAACAGCAACGGAGACTTTCGGAACAGTTGGCGGATCTGCGCAGCCGATACTCTGATGAATATCCTGATGTAGCGCTGATTAGCGATCGGTTGGCGGTAGTTCAGCAGCAACTGGCGAAGCTCTCAACAAAGGCTCCGGTTGCTCCCCAGGAGCCGGCAAGCACTGAATCAAAGAGCACAAACAATGCCCGGGTGCTGGTGACGAACAACGAGATAACGCGTCTTCACTCGGAACAGCAGGAAATTCTCGCGCAAGTGAAGGAGTACCAAGCAAAAGTGGAAGCCGCACCCCTGCTGGAACAGAGGCTCGATGATCTGAGCCGCGATTACCGCAGTTCCAGCGTCCGTTATCAGAGCCTCCTCGATAAATCGCTTACGGCCGAGATGGCGGAGGAATTGGAGCGCACTCATAACACGGATCGGTTCTCGATCATCGAGCCAGCGCAGGTTCCGGAGAAGCCATTCAAGCCGCATCGCATGCGGTGGGTCTTGCTAGCTGTGCCTTTCTCCTTCTTCTTACCGGCATTTCTGGTGGTTTTTATTGAAGTTGGATTGCGCGGAACGATCAGTGCGGAACGCGATCTCAAAGCAATCCTGCCACTGTCGATACCGATTGTCGGCCATATTCCGGAAATCGATACGCCATCGAATACGAATCGTCAGCGCCGGTTGGCGGCGGTTGCCATTACCGGTTCGATTTTCTGTTACATGGGAGTCGCGCTCTTCCTCTGGAGACTCTACCACCCCGCTTAGAGCCCGACCTGGTTTGCCTGTCACAGCATTCACTTTGAATTCTTGCTCAACAACTTTGTTGCCATGATCACCCAGTCTCAGTTCGTGCGGAACGTGCTACTGAATTGGGTAGCGATGCTGGCGAGTCTGGGCGTTCCTTTCTTCTTGTCGCCTTACACCGTTCACCACCTCGGAAATGAACTGTATGGTATCTGGGTCCTGGTGGTTTCGAGCGTTGCTTACTTCCAGCTACTGGATCTGGGCCTGCGAAGCGCGATTACGACTTTTATATCCAAGTCGCGCATGCTCGAGTTACACGAAGAATCGCGACGTGTCGTCTCCACTGCGGTGTGGCTAAGAATTGGCCTCAGTGTACTAATCGTATTGTTGGCCGGTGTCGTCGCGCTCTTGTTCCCACGTGTTTTTTCGATTGCTGCAGAACTTCAGGATCGTGCTCGCCTTGCCATCATGCTTACGGCACTCAGCCTCGCCATCAATCTGGCTTCCGGGGTGCCAAGCGCAGTTCTCGCAGCACAACACCGCTACGATTTATTGAGTCTGGTGAATCTGCTGCGCACATTCTTCCGCGCCGCCGGATTTGTTTTTCTGCTTCGCAGTGGTTACGGAATCGTGGCCCTTGCGATGTGGGAGTTAGCTGCGGCGATTCTGATGAGCATTGCATGTACCGTCCTGTGCGCCTGGACGTTTCCCGAACTCCGGCACTTCTTCCGTCGCCCGGAGCGGGAGATGATGGGCACCCTTTGGAACTACAGTGCCTACGTGTTCCTGATCACGATCGCTGGCGCCATTATCAATTACATGGATAATGGCATCGTAGGATTCTTCTTGCTGCCTGGCGCAGTGACGTTTTATGCGATCGCGGGAAACCTCATCCTGTCTTCGCGCGAGGCGGTTGCTGCGATGTCCAACACATTCGTGCCGATCGCGAGTGGCTTTGAAGCCGGTGGTAAGATCCAGCAGCTCCGGCGATTGCTGATTCGTGGTACGCAGGCGAGCTTGCTAGTCTCCCTTCCTATTAGCATTGTGCTCTTTGTCCGCGGGAAAACGTTCATCGGACTGTGGATGGGACCCGAGTACGCTGAGGTGTCGGGCACGCTATTACAGATTCTTCTGCTGAATCAGATCCTGACTGTGGCGAACCTGGCAAGCGCTGGAATTGTTTATGGAATGGCAAAACATCGGCCACTGGCGGCGTGGGCGATGTTCGAAGCAATCGCCAACTTAGTGCTCAGTGTTTTTCTCGTCCGCAGATTGGGTGTTTATGGGGTCGCATGGGGTACTGCGATTGCCGGCGTGATCTGCAACTTAGCCTTTTGGCCAAGGTATATGACGAAACTGCTTCAGTTGCCTGCTTGGAACTATCTATGGCGGACTTGGGGATGCGCGGCGACTGCTGCTGTTCCCTTTGTGGCAGCCTGCTGGTATCAGGAACACCATTGGTCGGCAGTTAGTCTTCCCGCATTCTTCATGCAGACTGCTGCCATCCTGCCGGTCTTCCTCTTCTCGACAGTTGTTGTGTTTTGGAAAGACTTGGCGCCACACATCCCGCAACGTTTCCAAACCGCATTTGGCACCGATTAGAGCGACGTTTGTAGATCGTCTTTTCGCGTATGAATATCGCCGTAGTAGTCCCAACATATAACCGGGCACATCTTATCGGAGACACTCTGGAGTCGATCCTGGCGCAGAGCTACGCTGCGGAAGAAGTTGTAGTCGTGGACGATGGATCGACGGACAACACTGAAGTTGTTGTTAGAGATTTTGCTCCGCGGGTCAAGTATTTGCTCATCAGCAACTCCGGACCGTGCACGGCTCGTAACACTGGCGCTGCAGCCACCAGTGCTCCGTGGATTGCGTTCTGTGACAGCGATGACCTTTGGCACCGCGACAAGCTTCGCTCGCAAGTAGATCTATGCCGTCGTGCACCAGACGTGGAGTACTGCTTTACCAACTTCCGTTTAGTGGTTGGGAACACCTGGTGTAAAGAGTCCAAGTTCGACAGCTTGCCAACGGACTTCTGGAGTATTCCGCGAAGAGATCTCAGTAGAGACATGTTTGTGCTTGAAAAGGATCTATTCGTTCCACTGCTCTCGCACCAGCCGATTTTCCCTTCAACGCTGCTAATGAGGCGTTCGTTCTTCGAGTCTGCTGGAGGATGGAACGAAAAGCTCGGTCGCAACCCGAGCGAAGATATTGAATTTCTCTTTCGTTGTATTGTTCGTCCTCCGCTCGGGGTGATTACGGAGCCGTTGGTTGGGATTCGGAAGCACGATGGAAATTGGACACTTGCTTCGTACCTGTCCCTCAGCGGATTTGTTGATGTACTCGAATACATACGATCCCATCATGGGGCGGCGGCTCAATACGAAGAACCTCTCCGGAAGCGAATCCGCGAGGCAAGTGAGTGCGCAGCGGCCGGCGCATTTGCTTCGGGAGACTTTGAAAGTACCCGGCGGTTGCTTGCGTCAGTGCCTGTCTTCCGACGAGACTGGAAACAACACCTTCGGGCACTCACCGCTCGGTCGCCACGGGTCGCTCGGTTGCTCTTGTCGCTAGCCAACTCCGCGCCGATCAAGGAACCAACTCGGTCGCTGTCCTGAAAGAAACACGACTCCTCCTCCATAAGATAAGGAAACGACGAACCGTATGTCTTCAAACATCCGCTTAGTGCTGCCCCCGACGCTGCCGCCCGATCCTGCCATCAGCAGTGTTGAGCCCGCTGGGGCGGTGAAACGGATCTGGCGGGAATTGAAGAAGATCCCACCAATCGGTTCGACTTGGGGTTTCCTCAGGGCGCAGTATTTTAGCGTTCGCGCGTTTCAGGAGCGGGTCTCGTACATACCGTATCACCGTCAAATCCGCCGGCAGCATTGGACAAAATTACAGATTGGAACTGGGCAAAATGCTCTTCCTGGTTGGCTGAACACTGATCTGCGCCCCAAGCAACAGGTGCTAGCGGTGGACGCAACGCAAAACTTTCCCTTCGCCGACAATGAGTTTACCTACGTGTTCAGCGAACACATGATTGAACATCTATCATTCGAGCAAGGGCGCCGAATGCTGCTGGAGATCCACCGGGTGTTGTCGGACGGTGGTAAGCTGCGGGTTTCCACTCCGGATTTCGATTTCTTCCTTCGCATGTTTGGCGAGAAAGTCAGTTCAGAAGTAAATGATTTCATGGGGTGGCACGTCGGAACCTATACCCCTAACCTTCCCGTTCATCCCCTCTCGGTCATGAATACGATGTTTCGTCTTTGGGGTCACAAGCACCTTTACAACCAGGAAACGCTTTCGTCGTTGTTGCAGGAGTGCGGGTTTGGTCATATTGCGCGCTTTCAAACTGGCGAAAGCGACGATCCAGAGTTTCAAGGCCTGGAATCTCACGGCAAACTCGTCGGTGAGTCGCACAACCGCATGGAGACGCTTGTTCTTGAAGCAACCAAGTTACCGCAGCGCCTGCCCGGCGAGCGAACATTGTGAAACAGTCGTTATCAGACAGACTCGAAACGAATGATGCAGTGCATTCACTGCTGTTGACGGACTCGTTTTTACCTCATGGGGGAGGCTCGCGAACCTATTATTACCACCTCTTTAAGGAGTGGATGCCGGACCAGGTCACAGTTCTGACAAAAAAAGTCCCTGGATGGCAGGAGTTCGATTCCCGAGAATCGAATGAGTATTTCCATATCGTGCGCCGATTCAAACCGTCTCCGAGCGCCAAGTATTCTGAGTTGCCCAAAGCTGTGTTGCCGTTCTTGCAGGCAGTCGCCAGAACACACCTGAGGCGAGTTGATGTAGTACACAGCGGTGATCTGTTCCCGCAGGGACTCATAGCTTTGTTTCTCAAGCGTGCCCGGGCGTTTCCATACATCGCATTTTGTCACGGCGAGGAAGTTGCACAAACCGAGCGATTTCGTTATCAGCCGCTCATCAGGAATCGTATTTACTTGTCTGCAGACGCCGTGGTTGCGAATGCGGACTATGCACGTGATCGGTTGCTCAAGATCGGAGTCCAAAGCGAACGGATTCACAAGATCACGCCGGGAGTGGACTGCAACGTCTTTTCACCTGGACAGCCGGATGCTCAACTGCAGGATCGTTATGGGCTTCGCAATCAATTCGTGTTGTTGACGGTCGCTCGCCTGATCCCACGCAAGGGACACGATATGGTCTTGAAGGCAATGGCCAGTTTAGCGGGAGAGTTTCCGAACCTCCGGTACTTGATTATCGGAAAGGGACCCGACGAGCCGAGATTGCGTAACATCGCCGCTGAGTTGGGGATCGCCGAGAAAGTGATATTTGCGGGATTTATTCACGATAGCAAACTTCCTGATTGCTATCGTCTGAGCGATCTTGTGGTGATGCCAAATCGCGAGCAGGACGGTGATCTGGAGGGATTTGGAATTACCTTCCTGGAAGCGAGCGCAACCGGAAAGCCGGTGATTGGTGGACGATCAGGTGGAGCACCCGAAGCTGTTGGCCCTGGTGTATCCGGTGAAGTCGTTGATCCAACGAACCTCGAACAACTGAGCGCTGCCATCCGCGGGTTCCTGTTAGATCGAGGCAAGGCTGTATCGATGGGAAGCGCCGGCCGCAACCGGGCACGTACGGAATTTGACTGGAAATCGCGGGCACAACGCCTGCGCACAATCACCAGAAGGGTAGCAGCAGGAAGAGCAAGACTTGGCGGAATCGCCAGAGACCTTCGAGCGGACAGAATCTAGCGTGGATTTGAACATCTTAACGCCGCTGATATATCCGGCAGCGATTGTCGCTTTCCTGCTGGCATTCTCGCGCCCCCATCTCGGAATTTATTTCCTCGTGCTTGTCTTGCCGTTGCAGACGCTTCGTTACCAGATACAGTCTTATCCGCTCGGGGCAAGCATCGTTGATATTGTCCTGCTGGGAGCGCTGATCGGCACATTACGGGACCGGTCAGAGCCTTTGTTTTCCGATCTGCCGGTGAAAGGGATGCTCCTCATCTTCTTTATTTATTCCTACCTTTCGCTGTGGCACGGATCTCTGTTTATGGGCCTTCCATGGCCAATTACTCCGGACGATCTTCGGTTTAGTTTCTGGAAATCATGCGTCGAACTCGGGGTTCTGACGTTCATCACTTTCGCCGTGATCAAGACGAGAGAGCAGATTCGAACCGTACTCATGGTCATGTGCGTTTCCGCACTCTTAATCGGTATCGATTTCTTCCAAGTCGTAAGTGAGCGGGACCTATCGCACTTCTCTGACTCCGTGCGATATTCGAGCCTCTTGGGATACGCGGGAGTGAACGGTCTGGCAGCGTTCGAAGCGATGTTTGCTCTTTTCCTGGTCGGGTTGGTCAGCTTTCAAGTCGGGAAGACCCTGAGAACTCTGGCACTGATTACACTGGTCGTATGTGTCTACTGCCTTCTGTTCGCATTTTCGCGAGGCGCGTATGTGGCCTTCGCCGCAGGTGTTCTCCTGGTTGCGGCAGCGCAGAAGCGGTTCCTCATAATCGCGATTGTGGCGGGGTTGCTGGGCACAGCCATGTTAGTGCCGTCGGTTAGGGAGCGGGTCTCTGGAACGTATGTCCAAACGTCAGATTCGAGCGAGGAAGGCCTGGAATCGTCCGCTCAGGAACGGGTAATTATCTGGCAAGATGCTCTCCAACTCTTTAAAGCCTTCCCGTTAGCTGGAACCGGATTTCAGACGTACGAATTCATGCATCGCGCTCTCGGATATGGTGATACGCACAATTACTATCTGAAGGTTCTGGTAGAGCAGGGAATCATAGGCCTCCTTATCTTTCTTGTCATCGTCTGGCAGATGTTTGCCCAAGGTTACGGTCTATTCCTCAAGAGCACAGAACCGTTTCTATCTGCTCTAGGTCTGGGTTTTGTGGGCTGTGTCATGGGGGCAGCGGTTGCGAACCTCTTCGGGGACAGGTGGACCTATCTTCAAGTTGATAGTTACCTATGGATTCTTCTCGCGCTCGTTTGCCGTGCACGGGTGCTTACAAACCAACCACAGGAGCAGGAGAACGATGTACAGGAAACGGCATCAGCGTTCACTGTTCGTTCGCCTTTGGCTGCGGGACCGGGAACACCTGCTATCGCCCCTAACATTTGAAATCATTGAGGGAGACCCTCACTATCATGAGCCCTGAAGCCACTGTGGCAAAAATCGAAACTCCTGAAGCGATCCAGGCCAAAGTTGAAAGCGTACCCTTTTGGTGGCACCGCATACAGGTCGCGCCCGGTATCGTCACTCCTGGTCAGAAGCAAACGGATCTGGCGGCGTGGGATGCTCTTCGTGTGCCTGAACTTAAGGGCAAGACTGTTTTAGATATTGGGGCATGGGACGGGTTTTATTCATTCGAAGCGGAGCGGCGGGGCGCCAAACGAGTTTTGGCCTTGGACCATTATGCCTGGTGCATCGACTCACTGCGCATGTGGAATTACTACGACGACTGCAGGCGACGGAAGGTCGTTCCGCAGCAATATGACACCTTGCCGGGTATATGGGATCCGGACAGACTACCGGGCAAAGACGGTTTCGATCTGGCCCGTAAACTTCTGGGGAGCAAGGTCGAGTCGCACGTCGACGATTTTATGGCGATGGACGTGACGCCGCTGGGCGTCTTTGACGTCGTGTTGTACCTCGGCGTGCTCTATCACATGCGCAACCCTGTAGAAGCAATGATGCGAGTCGGCGCTGTTACTCGGGAAGTAGCAATCATTGAGACGGTCGCGGTCACGGTTCCCGGCTACGAAGGCAAGTCTTTGTGGGAGTTCTATCCGGGCAACGAACTGAGCGGCGATGTGACGAACTGGTGGGCTCCGTCCGAAAAATCTCTGGTTGGGCTGTGTCACGCCGCGGGGTTCCGCAAAGTCGATATCATTGTTGGCCCCCCAGATCTTAAGCAACATCCGCTGCGAAGGGTCGCTAAGCTCTTCACCGGCAACGGACGGACGAAACAGCCAGTTGGGTATCGCGCTGTCGTGCATGCATGGAAGTGAGCCGCGAACTCGACCCCAGTCGTAACTTTGTGGTCGGCGCGTCACGTCCAAACACACCTTGAGTTGTATTCGATTCATCTTGAAGTAGAGCAGACTGAGCAGCCCCCATCGGCAACTCAGGAGAGCACAGCCGCATGTCACTGAGACATCGCATTCTCGAGAGTGTTAACACGTTTCTGAATCCAGCTGACGTTTGTCTGGTGCGCAAGTCGGCCATGCTTCGCATGCAAAAGGAGACGGAGAAGTTCTACCAGCCCTCCTATTGTTTGGGAGATCTTCCCCCGGGTGCACGCGAGTACCTTAATCCCGGCAATGAGCGGCTGAAGGCCCTGAAAGCTCGTTACCAGCGATACCAACCAGAGGCCCTTCGACCTTCACGTTGGAGCCAGGATCACATTGATTCCATCCAGTGGCCCTGGTTTCGCGGAGATAATCCCTACATTTGGCAGTTTCGTGCCAAGAATACTGAGGGGAAGCACGTCGCGACCGCGCTTTATCTCAAAAGCATTGACCGACACGGCTGGATGAACGTATTAAAAGAAGATGGGCTGTTCGGAGCATCGACCTTCGAATTCGATCATGGATACGTCAGCCGCGACCTGCTGGATTCAGTTGCTGAACTGTGCTTCCTGGAGGATCTTTTACGAGTAACGGAGTGGGTCGACGGAACGATTCTCGACATCGGCGCAGGATACGGCCGCCTGGCCTATCGTGCCTTGACCGCATTGCCCAACCTAGGCCGATTCTATTGCGTGGACGCAATTGCTGAATCGAGTTTCATCTCCGAATACTATCTCCGCTTCCGCCGTGCAGATCGTGGCACCGTGGTTCCATTGGATGAGATACGACAAGCACTGGCGGCGACTCCGATCAAACTGGCCACCAACATTCATTCATTCTCGGAATGCACTCTGGCTGCGGTGTGCTGGTGGTTGGATCTGCTACGCGAACATGCCGTGAAGTACCTGATGATCGTGCCGGATTCCTACGAGAATGGCGGTCATCTTTTTCTAACGCGGGAAACTGCGAGGTACGACGAGAAGCAAATGAAGGATTACCTGCCGGAATTGAAGGCGAGGGGATACCGCCTGGTCGAAAAGAGGCCAAAGTTTCTCGATGGAAACGTGCAGCGATACGGAATTTCTCCCACCTACCACTACCTGTTTGAGCTGAGATCCTAGACAGGCAACGCCGATGGCAACCATAGTTCTTGACGACTTGATGCGCTCCCCTTGGGCGCTAACGAAGGGCCCTCGCTTGATGCGCAGGACAGATACCGTGCGGGTGCTCTTTTTGATCGACCAGTTGTGCGCAACGGGCGGTGCGGAATCGGCTTTGTTGAACACAGTGCGCTGGCTGCCGCAACGATTTCGATCCTCGGTGATGACCTTCCGTCTTGATTCTGGCTTGCCGATGCTCGCGGACTTCCCATGCCCCGTTCAGTTGTTGCCTCTCGAATGCACCTATGACTGGAACTCTTTGCGCAGGGCGAAGCAATTGACAAGGTTTATCCACGAGGAAGAAGTCGACGTTGTCCATACCTTTTTTGCTTCGGCGGACCTTTGGGGCGGGGTGGTTGCAAAGCTCTCTCGCCGCCCGATCCTGGTTTCCAGTCGCAGGGACATGGGCTTTGAGCGCACGACCAAACATCGAATCGGGTACCGCTTCGCGCGAGGTATTTTCGACAAAGTACTCACTGTCTCGGAAGAAGTCAGGCAGTATTCCATCACCCATGACAGGCTAGACCCGGAGAGAGTTAAGACGATCTACACTCCCGTGGATATTGCGAAACTGGAGATTCGCGCCTCGACAACAGAACTGCGCGAGCGCTTCGGCCTTGATAAGGCATCCCACGTCATCGCGACAGTCGCAAACATCCGTCGCGTCAAAGGATTCGAAGTTCTCCTCCGTGCCGCCGCTATTGTTTGCAAACATTTCCCCAAGGCCGTGTTTGCAATCGCCGGCTCGTTCGATACTGCCGAACCAGGTTATTTCCAGGAACTGGAGACTCTGAAGCAGCAGTTGAACCTCGCCGAGAACGTCAAATTTCTTGGGCCACTCAATGGCGTAGCGGGGTTGTTGAAGGCCAGCAATGCGTTTTGCCTGCTCTCGCGGAGTGAAGGTCTCTCGAATGCTCTCTTAGAGGCGATGGCGTGCGGTGTTCCGTGCGTGGCCAGTCGGGTAGGCGGCAATGCTGAGGCACTTGAAGAGGGACGCACTGGATTTCTAGTCGAGAGTGGAGATTACGAAGGGGCCGCAGCACAAGTCTGCGCGCTGTTGCGAAATCCATCTCTAGCTAGACAGATGGGGGAACGCGGCCAGAAATCGATGCGCCAGCGTTTTACGCCCGAGATCGTTACCTCCCAACTGGTGGAGGTTTACGACGAAATGCTGGCTGCACGAAAGAAAGATTCGCGCAGGTAGAGACCCGATCGCATGACCACTTATGCAGAGGCTTACTATCGCGACCGGTTGTTCGGTCTGGTTGGACCCGAGACAGAGTGGATCGATCTGGGATGCGGACGTCAACTGCTGCCAAAGTGGCTAAAGAATTCTGACGCAGACCAGAAGTATTTGTCGTCGCGTTGTAAGAGGCTGGTTGGGATTGACGCGGCGTCAGAAGATGTGTCCCGGCATCCCTATCTTCACGAAAGAGTAGTCGGCGATCTCTTGCAGTTGCCATTTGAGGACAACTCCTTCAGCTTGTCTACCGCACGTAGTGTTGTCGAGCACGTAAAAACGCCTGCTGCGTTTCTGCGCGAAGTAAATCGAGTACTGAAACCCGGAGGGCGTTTTCTGTTCGCAACTCCGAATCACCTTTACTATCAAACCCTGTTGGCTTCTTTTATGCCGGACGTCGTGAAGGAGAAAATAGTCGCAACGCTGGAAGGGCGAGCGAAACTGGACATCTTTCCGACCTACTACAGCATGAACACGCGATCGAGAGTCGCTAAGTTAGTGCGTAATGCCGGCATGGAAATTGAATTACTTGACACCGTGGAATGTCCTCCTGAGTTCATCCGGCTTGGGGGCCCTATCGTAAATCTGGAAAAAGCAATTACTAGCATGCTGCGCTGTAGCTGGCTCGAATCCTTTCGCGCCGTTATCGTCGCTATCATCCGCAAACCCGTAACCACGTGGAACTGAATCGAAACCGAAGCATTAACTTCCCCGCCAGAACCAATATCTGTGATCAGGGAATAAAGGAAAAGGTGTATCGTGGCGCTTCTCCATCTACCCGCCTCCTTCGGATTCGCGGAAATCTGCCGACTCCTTCTAGAAATTTGCTTGGCTGCAATTTTTTACGTGTATGTTGGATACCCGGCTGTTCTTCTCGTGATTGGATCATTCTTCCGGCGTAAAAATCCGGATCCAGGTCATTGCCCCTCCGTCTCTGTTCTGATAGCCGCGTATAACGAAGCGAAGAATATCAGTCGAAAGATCGAACATACTCTGGCGTTAGATTATCCGGCGGATAAGCTCGAGGTGATCGTGCTGTCCGATTGCTCCTCGGATGGTACCGATGAGATTGTCCGATCGTTCCGTGATCCTCGTGTTCGCCTGCTACGGACGAAAAAGCGGCGAGGCAAAACGCACGCCCAGAACGAGGGAGTGAAGATCGCGAAAGGTGAAGTTATCGTCTTTTCGGACGCGACCACGATCTACCACCCTCAAGCGTTGCGCTACCTGGCAACCAACTACCAGGATCAGACTGTAGGTGCAGTAACCGGCCGGAATCACTTCTTTGATCCGGAAGAGAACTCGCCGACCGGGTTGGGAACGACGGCCTTCTGGAATTACGAGAACGTCATCAAATCCTTGCAGTCGCGTATTCACACTCTTTCGGGGTGCGTGGGCTGTATCTATTCGGTTCGCAAAGTCGCGTATACAAAGTTGCCTGACGACATCATCAGCGATCTTGTGCAACCTCTATGGGTCATTCTAAGGGGCTATCGCGTTGTTTTTGAGAGCCGAGCTTGGGCCTACGAGGAAACCACAACGTCGACTGCCCAAGAGTTCTCCATGCGAGTACGAGTTGTCACTCGTGGCATGCGGGGACTTCTGAGTGTACCCGATCTGCTCAAGCCCTGGAAATATGGATGGATAGCTTTCCAACTCTATTCGCACAAAGTCATGCGATGGCTCGTGCCAGTTTTCATGGCTGGAGCTCTTATCTTCAGTTTGATGGCTCGTGGGAACTGGGTAGACTCGCTGCTGGTTTTGCAACTCGCATTCTATCTATCCGCGCTCCTTTCAGTCGCGGTTCCTGTTCATCGATTCTGGAAGGTTCTGGGAATTCCGCTGTACTTCTGCACTCTGAATGCTGCTGCCCTGGTCAGCATCACGGAGTTGATTCGTGGACGAAAGTACGTGGTTTGGGAAACAGTACGGCAGGGAGCGGTGCAGACAATCACAGCGCGTGGATCTCAGCTTCGCACAGGTACTTACGCAGAGTCAGCTTTTGAACCGATGTCCGATTGAGCATTATCTTTCTGCAATAAGCGCCAGCCGTATCGCTGTTTGCTTAATGACGGCGCAAATCATATTCGAGATTGGAGAATCATATTTACGCGCCGACATAGACGAACTCGCACTCTGAGGTTATTAGTTGCCAGCTATTGCTGCAGTCTGATTGCCATGGTCTTCGGCATTTGGAGTCTGGGCGATAGGGAGACATTCGCCCTGGCACAGTGCACAATCCTGCGCGGAATTGCCCTGCCGCGGAGCAATATGAATTCTCCCGGGCACGAAAACATGGCAGCTCTCGTGGGCTGTTGTGCTGAGCCGCAGAACCCGGACCCGCACACCGATATGCCGGAACCCAAATTATCCTCCGTTTTGTTGTCGACGCCGGAAGACTCACCGGTTACGACGTTTTGTGTATATGGAGAAAACTTCGGTGCCGAACGACGGACTTCCGTACTAACGGTCGGTGGCGCTCCGGTATCAGTGTATCGGGAGTGGGCCGATCCAGGTCGCCCCTATGGACCCGGGCGGCTTGCCAGAATTTGTGGGGAACTGAATCGCTGGAGTCGATCGGGGGAGAAGCAAGTGCAGCTCACGACTCGCAATGGGTTGAGCAATGCGATGTCACTTAGAATCCTCGGCAGTTCCAGGGAGACTGCCGATACTTCGATCGGACCCGTTCGCCGCACCGATCTAAAACCCAATCGAACAGCGATGGCGCGACTGGAAACTAAGGTCGCTCCTGTGGGTCAGTAGCGCAAACTTCCGACGACAACCGTATGTTATTCGATTCGCCAATCTTTTTTGTCTTTCTGCTGATCGTAGTAGTGGCTTACTGGCGACTTCCGTGGCGCCAGCAGAATTTATTCCTGCTCGCAGCAAGCTACTTCTTTTATGGTTGGTGGGATTGGCGATTTCTATTCCTGATGGCCGCGAGCACGGTCGCGGATTTCTTCATCGCGAAGCGGATTGCTCGATGCGACAATCCGACCTTTCGGCGTGCTTGGCTGATTGGTTCGCTGGTGTTGAACCTGTCTTTCTTAGGCGTATTCAAGTACTTCAACTTTTTTGTGGATTCATTCGCTACCGCTTTGCACGGGGTCGGGATAGCGAACGTACCACTTCCGGCCCTGCGGATTCTGCTACCGCCCGGAATTTCGTTCTACACCTTTCAGGCGATCGCCTATGTGGTCGATGTTTACAAAGGTAAGATCAAGCCATCAGAATCGCTGCTGGATTACGCGCTCTTCATTAGCTTGTTTCCGCACCTCATCGCTGGGCCGATCCAGAGGCCATCCCATCTACTGCCACAGGTGCAGGCCCCTAGAGAGTTCGATCATGAAAGATTCTTCGATGGGCTGTTGCTGATTCTTTCGGGCCTGTTTCGCAAATGCATAATTGCCGATAACTGCGCCCTGATCGCCAACGCAGCTTTTGGAGGAGGGTTGGGAGCTCCGACGCTTTTCACGGTGCTGCTGGGGACTTACGCTTTCGCCTGGCAAATCTACGGCGATTTCAGCGGATATACCGACATTGCAAGGGGAGTCGCTCAACTGCTTGGCTTTCACTTTATGGTTAATTTTCGCCAGCCGTACCTGGCAACAAGTTTGCGCGAGTTTTGGCAACGCTGGCACATCAGCCTTAGCAGTTGGATCCGGGACTACATTTATTTAAACCTTCGCTTCACCTACCGAAACCTGATGCTGACGATGCTGCTGTGCGGTTTGTGGCATGGCGCGAATTGGACCTTCATCCTGTGGGGTGGATTGCACGGTGTAGTGATGGCTGCTGAGCGCTTGAAAGCGCGGCTGAGCGGCGTTGCGTCTCGCCTTTCACAACCTGGTCCGGTTAAAACATGGATCCAGAGAATCCTGCTCTTCCATCTCTTGTGTTTTACCTGGATATTCTTTCGGGCGGGTTCGATCTCAGCGGCGTTTGAGATGCTGTCAGGACTGCGCGTCGTCACTTGGCAGCCTATGTATGGGACAGCACTACGCTTTCTGGCCGTTTTCTCAATACCACTATTCCTTCTCGACATGGCGAACGAGCGGGCCGGGACCGAGTATCTGTTTCAGCGCCGGACTCCCATATTGCGGGTCGCAATGGGCCTCTCCGCTTGGATACTTCTAATCCTGTTTTCTGCGAACGAAGCAAGCACATTCGTCTATTTCCAATTCTGAGTATTGTCGAAATCCGAGACGTTTAACTTCACTCAACTATGACCCTGAAAAAAAGAGCAAAGCTTTGGGGACTTGAGATGTGTCAGGGTCTTGGTCTGTTCCACCTCCTCCGAGAGAGCCGCTGGCGTGGCAGGCGTTTGCTTATCCTCGCCTATCACGGGTTTTCGCTTGAAGACGAACACCTGTGGTTTCCGGAACTGTTTCTTCCGGCCTCGGCATTCGAAGCTCGCCTTGCTTGTCTGCGGAATGGCGGTTATACGGTTCTGGCGCTGTCGGTTGCACTGGAGAAGCTATACGACGGTACGCTGCCCGATAAGAGCGTCGTGATCACGATCGACGATGGGAACTACGATTTCTATGCCAAAGCGTTTCCGTTGCTGCAACGTTACGGGTACCCAGCGACGGTCTATCTCACAACATATTATTGCGATTACAACAAGCCGCTGTTCAATCACATATGTTCTTACATGCTGTGGAAGCGTCGCGGGAAATTGATTCCTGCGCATGGGTTACTCGAGTCTGTCTCGGAACTCGATCTTCGCAGTACCGAGACCCGAACAAGTACCTTGCAGTCTATGCTTCGAATAGCAGAAGAGGACAATTGGTCTGCCGAGGACAAAACTGGGTTCGCGAAGAAACTTGCTGATGCGCTCTCGCTCAATTACGGGAAGTTTGTCGAGGGGCGGCTGTTGCATCGTATGAACTCAGCTGAAGTCTCTGCCGTTGCGGCCGCCGGCGTGGATGTTCAACTCCATACTCATCGACACCGAACGCCGAGTGAGCGTACGCTCTTCCACGCGGAGATCGAAGAAAACCGTAGCCGGATAGCAACGATGACGGGAAGAGTTGCCAGCCACTTCTGCTATCCCAGTGGCGTGCACAAGCCGGAATTCTTGCCGTGGTTATCTGATATGGGAGTTGTTTCAGCCACTACCTGTGAGCCTGGACTGGCCTCGGCAGGAGTGAGTCCGCTGCTGTTGCCAAGAGTTTTGGACGGCGCAGACGTATCTCAGGTTGAATTCGCCGGTTGGGCTTGTGGGCTGAGTTCGTTTCTTCGACGCGATGCCAGGGGGAACTCTGCCGCTAACTGACGATCTGCTGGCAATAACGGGAGCGGCTCTGCAACAGCCCGTCTTTGCGGAAATCAGTGGTCGCCTGGCGGCTCAAGGGCTGACTTCCGAGAGTTGTCACAATCTCGTCGAGTCGGTGAATGAGTTGCGGCCGACGCATCAAACCATTGCCGATTTAAAGAAGAATCTAGAACAGCAGGCGCCCGAACTCACTGTCGACTACTACCTGGAGCGATTCTTACTGCTGAACAGCGCGTCACAAACTGCTAACGACATCGCTGCGTTGCCCATAGCGGAATCCGTCAAGAGTTTGTATCGCGAAGAGTTCTCCTTCTTTGCCAATTCCAATCCGAAATACCTGAGCATGTTTCAGGTTGGAGGATATCGATTCGCGGAGATGTGCAAACTGGTATCTTTGCGTCGCTTTCCTGCCGGGCAGATGCATTGGGAGATTTCCGGAATACCACGATCGTCACTACTAGACGTTCGACGTTGGGAACTGCCGAAGACGCTGAATTTTATAAGCCAGAGGCTGGGCGGCTTTAGCCCCTGCTTCTGCGGTCACCTGAACGGGCGACGGAAGGGGCGTTTGTTGCTTTTGGAGAAGGCGCAGACCATTTCTTACTATCGAATGGCGAAATCGATGGAGCGTCAGCCAGAGATCCTTGGTTATGTCGCAACATCGTGGATTCATTCGCCGGCAACTTTCAAGGTGAGTCCGCACCTAGAATGGCTAAACTCAGTGTTTCTCGAAAACGGCGGTTTGGTCGTCGATATGGGAGCTGAAACACCCGACTGTGGTGTTCTCGTCGGCAGCTCCGCCAGGGGTATGTCGTTAGAGAAGGGCGAATTTAAACCTCGCAAGGCGATGGTAATCTGGCCGCGGCGGGAAATGATACGCTGGGCTGCAAGCCATCCCGAACTGCAGGACTACGCCACAAACCTCTCAACCTCTAGTCAAGTTTTTCAATTGCGTGAGGCCTAGACCGCGATTCGCTTTGATGTAGGAACACAAGAAGGAACGCATGGGTATATCCGTACTTAGCCAAGATGGTGGGGTTTTGACCGAAGCTATCCGTCAGAAAGTTGCCGCATCGGTGGTTCGCGTCCTTAAAGCCAAAGGCGTCGAGAACACCGAGCTTGGGTTACATCATAGGCTCTACGACGACGGACTCGGGTTGGATTCGATGGATGCTGCGATGTTGGCGACCGTGCTCGAAAACGAATTCACATTTGATCCCTATAACGCGGGGGAGTTTCCGGAAACTGTTTCCGAGATCGTGAGTTTTTATTCTGATCGATCGAATTTGATACCGGATCGGGTCTTCGGTACCGCCGCCGCCCAGTCCGCGCAAACACCAAGTACGCCACATACGAATGCAACCTTCTCACTTGAACTGGGAATGCCGCATCTGGGAAGGAATAATCTGTCTGAAAGCGCATTATTCAAAGCCATAGGCGCTGATCGTTGGAGACAGATTGAGAAGGCAGGGAAGACACCATCGGCACTCATTCGGGACGAAGCCGGTGAGAGACTGTACGCAACTTTCTACTATCTCGAACTCAAGCTGAGTCCCGACCTGCCGCTCGCCACGTTTGGCGAAAATAGCACAGTTCACTTCGTGACAGACCTCTCACATTATTCGAAGGTCTATCTCGATGGCCGCCACTCGTTGGTGAACTATCCGGATAGTTGGATTCGCAGCAGCAATGTTTTTATATACCAGGAGCGCGGGCCCTCCAAACTATCTGTGACCGTACCCGTAAACATGGATTTCTCCGAGATTCCTGAATTGCCCGAACAACCAGATTCTTTGAATCTCTGCCGCCAAGCAAAAGCGCGCGGGAGCTTCATCGACCCGCAGCCGGGCGAAATCGAGCTGTATGCAGGCGAGCGAGAGTTTGTTTACCAGATCGACGCGGATCGCGATCTCAACGGGGCCGGGCTGGTTTACTTTGCGAACTTCATCTCTTTTCTAGATCTTGCGGAAAGACGCTTGTTGAGTGAGTTGGACGATCCGATGCCGCCGCGCCTGCTTGATCGCAGATCGACATACTTCAGGCGCATTGGCTATTTCGGCAATGCTCAGAGCACCGATCGACTGCACATTCTTCTGAAAACGCGCATTCGGGTTCAGGGCGACGTTCAACTGAGTGGGTCGTTTGAGATGGTGTTCGACTATCGGGTCCTTCGCTCGTCCGATCGCAAGACGATAGTTGTCTCTTCAGCTCGAAAAGTAATCTCTACCGAAAATCTGTCGCAAGCTGAGCAGGAATGGGTCAGCAGGCGGCTACTCGCGGGGGAACTTCATGACAAACGATAAAGCGGAAGCGCAATTAATGCTCGATTACCTGAAGACGACAATCGTTCGGGATCCAACCGTTCAGCTCTCGGAAGACACACCGCTGGTTTCTTCTGGATTGGTAGATTCGTTTGCTCTGATTGAAATGTTGCAAGAGCTTGAAAGAGTCACGAGGCGCCGAATTTCTCCGTCGGACGTGGCGCCATATGATCTCGAAACTGTATCGAAGATGCTGGAAACGGCTGCAAAAGTAGGCACGGCGCGATAGGCACGATTAGCGATATGAGTGTGAATTCCGAGAGCATCGTGAAAAACGATACGAAAAACGGTTTCTGGCTCGCTCTTGTGGACGTTACTGGTTCGACGAGAAAGTGTACCCGGTTGCTTTTGGTGCTGCTGGTCTTAACGTCCATGACGGCCGAGGTGTCAGCGCGTTACGTTTTCCCCAGGATCAGCCGGATTCGGCGGCGCATCGAAGTCGAGCGCCAGGCTGCGCGGAAGCTAAAAGGCGACCCGCAGAGGCCAGCCATCTTGTTGGTTGGGAATTCGCTTTTTGAGCGGGGAGTCGACATCCGCTTGCTGAGCGATCAGCTTTCTGAATATCAGGTTTCCCGTTTTGTCGTAAGTGACACGTCCTATAGCGATTGGTACTACGGCTTGAGACGACTCTTCGCTGAGGGTGCGCGACCGCAGGTGGTGGTTGTCGGCCTTTCGGCGCGACAGTTACTTCTCGATCGAATCGAGGGAGGACTCAGCGCAAATGTTCTAATCCAAACCAGCGACCTGTGGCGAGTCGGGCGGGAACTGCACAAGGACAATACAACGCTGAGTAATCTCTATTTCGAAAATCTCAGCTCTTTCTACGGCGGAAGTACTCAGTTTAGAAAATGGCTGCTGGCGACAGAACTGATGCCGGATCTGCAAGAACTGGGCTCCCACTTAAGGCCACCAACTAAACCGCTTCCGCCGAGCTCGGAAATTGTTCAGCGTGCCACGCCTCGGCTGCGTGCCTTGAGCGAGGTGTGTAGGGAAAACGGAGCTCGGTTAGTATTCGTGGTTCCGCCGATCTTGGTACAGGAAGAGGAGCAATTCGACGCCCTCGAACAGGCCGGAACTCAGGCTGGCGTGGATGTGCTCTCACCGGCCGAAGGCATCGAGTTTACCGCGGATCTGTTCGCTGATGGAGTGCACCTCAACGCTGTCGGGGAAGGGAAGTTTACGCAACTCCTGGCTGCACGCCTTAAGCAGAAATTGTCCGATAGGGTAAACGCGAAGATATTTTAGAGACAGAGCTCACCTATCAACCGATTCGCGCGCCTGATACTCCCTGCCTAATTCAGTCTCGGTCCCGCATGCCAGCCGCTCCCATGGAGAAAGCCTCAACCGCGCTCAAGCCAAGCTATCACTTGGTGCTGCCTGAGTTCTCCAGGTACACATACAGCATTACGGCCAAGGCGTTTGACGCGCAGTTGGCGACTGTTGCCAAGTATCGCCCTTCGCTTCCAGGTGATTGCGCACTGGCGTTCGACGATGGCCATGTGTCCCAACATGATTACGGTTTTCCTTTGGTCCAAAAGCATGGCCTTCGCGCGATTTTCTTCTCGATCGTCGGTTGGATCGGTAAGAGAACGGACTACATGACGTGGCAACAGCTCAGAGAACTAGTATCAGCGGGGCACGACGTGCAATCACACGGCCTCTCACACATACCGCTAACTCATTGTGGGGACCAGCAGTTGGCAAATGAGCTGGGACACTCGAGATCTGAATTGGAGCAAAAGCTCGGGGTCGCGATCAATGCGATCTCGATTCCTTTCGGACGATGGGATGTTCGGGTGATGAGAGCGTGCGCTCTCGCCGGCTATCGACGTGTTTATACCTCCGATCCAGTCGCGCAGTCCTGGATATGCGGCGTCGAAACAGTCGGAAGATTTGCCGTGAGCCGCAGGACAACCGCAGATCGGCTCTCAAAGGTGCTAAGTGGAGATGCGCGAACGCTCCGAAGGCTAAGAACAGAGCACCGTTCAAAGCTTCTGCTCAGAGCGGTGATCGGCGAGCGTAGCTATGACCGCATCTGGGGCATTCTGGGCTCCCGGGATTCCGAGGTCCCGGCGGTTGGGGTACAGGCGGAATTCTGATGAGAGTGCTGCAGCTGATCAGCAGTTCCGGTTATTACGGTGCCGAACAGGTGATGGTATCCCTGTCGCAGCAACTTCAACACAGTGGTATCAGCACCGTCGTCGGTGTGCTGCAAGATCCGGACAGTCCTAGAGCCGAGGTTGGTGAAGTTGCCGCACGCCAAGGCCTGCCTGTCGAGTGGGTGTACTGCAACGGGAGAATTGATCGGCGCGCTGGGCTGGCGATTAAGGACCTCATCCGTCGGGAACGGATCGACGTGATGCACAGCCATGGGTATAAATCGCACCTTTATGGTTATTTCTCGGCCCGAGGAATGCGCTGCCGAAGCGTAGCCACATGCCATGGTCACTATACCCGCGCCACAATCTCAGGTGTGCTAAGTGTTAAGGACGTGAAGATGCGTGGGTATCGTGAGGTCGAGCATGCTTTGCTGGGCCGATTCGACCGCGTCATCGCTGTTTCCCGGGAAGGAGTGGCTCGGCTGAAACGTGCAGGAGTGTTGACCAAAAAGGTTGTCGTTATTGAAAACGGAACCAATGTCGATGTCTTCGAGTCTGCTTCTCCCGCAAAAGATCTCCTTGATATTAAGAAAGAAAGCTTGGTTGGAATCGTGGCCCGTCTCGTTCACGGCAAAGGCCATTCACAACTATTTGAAGCCGCCAGAGGCATTCTTGCTGAGTGTCCCGATACGATGTTCGTGGTAATAGGGGAGGGCCCCTTGCGGCAACAGTTGGAGCAAGCTGCGTGCGAACTTGGTATCGGAAAGCGAGTCTTCTTCGCGGGAAACCGAGCCGACATGCCTCAGGTTTACGCAGCGCTCGATGTTGTAGTTTTACCTTCCCTGGCAGAAGGTACTCCCATGGCGGTCCTCGAAGCGATGGCCGCGAAGAGAGCTGTTGTGGCTTCGAAGGTCGGTGGGATTCCAGACATGATCGCTGACAACGAGAGTGGCTGTTTGGTCGAACCGGGCAATTCGCACCAACTGCAAGAGTCAATCCTTCGTGTTCTCAAAGATGCAGAACTTCGTTGCTCCTTTGGACTCCGGGGACATGAGATCGTATGCGAGAAGTTCTCCGCTGCGCAAATGGCCCGCAAGTATCTGATTGAGTACAGCAAGATAACCGGCCATACCTCGGTGCACGATAGTGACTGCCTGGCGGGACCAAGCCAAGCTTGAGGATAGTAGATTGAATACCAACATTAGTCCAAGTCAGCTCGAAACTTCTGATTCGCTGCTGATTTCCGTAATCATTCCGGCTCTAAACGAGGCGGCAATGATCGGAAGGTGTTTGGAAGCGCTGGCTGAGTCAAAATATTCGAAGACCAGGTTCGAAGTAATCGTCATGGACAACGGATCAACCGATGCCACGGCGGAAATAGCACTATCCTATTACGGGCGTCTTCAGGTGAATGTCTTCAAGCGGCCAGGTGTTACGGTCAGCGCGCTGCGCAACCTGGGCGCTTCCTTCGCGCTCGGATCGATTCTTGCGTTTCTCGACGCCGATTGCCTGGTTCCAAATGATTGGCTCAAAAACGTGGAACGCCATGTTGCTCACGTTCCGGCAGGGATCGTAGGCGGTTACATCACAATTCCGGACGATTCGTCCTGGATCGCCCGAGCCTGGTACAGGTTGGGTTATGCTCCCCAAAGTGGCGACGTATCATACGTGCCTTCTGGCAACCTCATAGTGCGTCGCTCCTGCTTTGTTGAGCTTAGAGGCTTCAGCAATGACCTTCAGACCACCGAGGACTTTGACCTTTGTCTGCGGGCGCGGCGCGCTGGATGGCCCGTCCGCGGAGTAGCGGATATGGCCGTCCTTCATCTGCGAACCCCGCAAACTTTGCGGGAATTCTATATTCGGGAACGATGGCACGGCGCCCACGTTGTTCTAGCCCTATTGAAAAACATCGGCGGATGGTCAGACTTTCGCGCGCTTGCATTCGCAGTCTATATGTTGGTGTGTAGCATCGGGGTAGTAGGCGGTCTGGTTTCCGAGTTGATATTGCGGCGGTATACTCTCCTGCTCACGGCTCTGTCAGCGATGTTGACAGGTGCTATTGTGCTCAGCGTGTTAAAACTCAAGAGAGTAAGCCAGTGGAATCTTGTATGGTGGGCATTGCCGCAGTTGGTAGTTTTACATATCGTATACGGGATGGCGCGTGCCAGGGCGTTGGTTAGCTCGCAGGTTATCTACCCACGCGGGGGAACTTCGCGTTTAAAGGAAGACACTTCATGGTATCTATAATCAGGCCGAATTTGGCACAGCAATCCGACTGGAAGGGTTTGGAAGACAGGGAAGTCCGTCGGGTCGTTCTTCCGAATTTCCGCAACAATCCGCTGTTGGTCAATAGCGCCGATAGCTCGTCAGCGCAGTGGGTGGAGGGTTACAAGAGCCTTCGCACGCAGATCATGAAGGCGCACGTCACCAGTGATGTTCGCTCGCTTGCGGTTACAAGCGTGGAACATTCTGACGGCAAGTCGTTAACGAGTTTCAATCTTGCATGCACTTGCGCACAATTGGAAAAGGCTTCGGTTCTGCTGGTGGATGCTGACCTGCGGACTCAAGGATTGTCGAAACTGGTAGGCGATTTGCCTTCGCCGGGCTTAGCCGATTTCTTGAACGGAACATCGCCATGCGAAGACATTCCGATCCAAACTGACCTTACAGGACTATCGATTGTTTGTGCAGGCCGTAGTCACCGTTCTCCTGCGGAACTGTTCTCAAGCGAAAAATGGCAGGAGTTCATGACTTGGGCAAGGGATCACTTCCAATTAGTAATTGTGGATTCCCTTCCAGTCTGCGGACTTGCTGATGCAGATCTTATTGCTGGCGTATGTGACAGAACCCTGATGGTGGTTCGCGCTCTGAAGACGTCACGAGCAGGTCTGGAGGAAGCTCTCGAGCACCTGGATGTGAATAAGATCCTTGGAGTCGTTTGGAACGGCGCCCATAAATCGCCCAAATACTACGCTTACGACACTCACTGAGCTTGCCCGACGTCCCGGAAAATCTTGACGCGCTGCTGTGAAAGCAGAGGTTTGAATCGCCCGCTCATGCTCGCGGTGTTGTGTCTGTGTCTATCAGGGCTGGGTGTTGCTGATTCAAGTGTTCCGGTTATCTTCTACACCGACCTTCTTTCCGCTCCCCAAAGTGGCGGCGAAGGCGGCCGAGACGGCGCCTTCTTGTGCCTCTACGGGGAACACTTCGGAAACACGCGCGGTTCATCGAGCATTGCCATCCGAGGAGTTCGAGCGGCGGAATACAAAGTCTGGACCGATCCAGGTGAACCTTATCGACCGGGTCATTACGCCAAGGCTTGTTTCCAGATCAGTCATTTGACGCCTCTCGGTGCTGGCACGGTTCAGCTCATGACATCGGCGGGGAACAGCAATGGCATACCTTTTCACGTGCGTCCTGGCCGGGTGTACTTCGTAACAACGAGTGGTAACGACAACGCCGGGGACGGTTCGAGCGATCATCCGTGGGCAAGCATCCGGCAATGTAAGGACCGCATGGCGCCGGGCGACATTTGCTACATCGAAGATGGCGTAAAGGTGACCGCGAATGAAGCGTACAGAGCGGCGATTGTCCTCACGTCCTCAGGCGAACCTGACAAGCCAAAAGCACTGGTCGCTTATCCGGGTGCAACGGTTATTGTCGACAACCATAGGACGCCTGGTGCGATGCGAGCGATCACGAATTTCAAGCCGTCCGGCGATGTCAGCCACTGGACAATTGCGGGGATGATGTTCGACAGCGCACAGCTGTCGGTTCAATTGTCACAGGGAGAAGGACTGCGTCTGGTGGACAATGACATTCTCTGTACCGGCGACCACTGCTATGGCTACGATGCCGGATTGACAGTAGGCGGTCCTGGAGCCATGGTGTCAGGGGTCACCGTTTTCGGTAATCGAATCCATGACGTTGGCTGTCACGAAGACCAGAATTATCAGACATCGGCGCATCCCTGCGCATGGGTACCTACAGGAAAAAGCACAGTTTCTACCTCGGGACTAACTTGGAAGCTCTCTCAATGGACCAGCAGCTTCGGAGCGGGATACGTAATTGTGGCGAATGGCCAATTGCGGAGGGTGCAAAGTTGTGACCCAGGATGCCGATCTGGAAAACTCGATACACCATTCAGTCCCGATCTGCCTGAGGGAACGACCTGGAAATTTCGTTTCCCAGCTCCTCCGAAGTTTTTTCACAACGTATATTTCGGCAACTCAAACTCGGTCGAGTTCGCGTGGAACGATATAGATGGAAGCAAGGGCCAGGCATGTCGAGGATTGCTGTTTCACTCGACTGCCGGCATCGACGAGCATGATCTGCTTGTCCACGACAATGACATTCACGATACGGTATGCGACTGCCTCGCATTTGGCACGGTGGATCCAAGTAAGGGAGCGGTCGAAGCCTATAACAACACACTGAACCGCTGCGGAATCGGCAGTGTCATGGTGCAACAAAGCAGTTTCGCCGGGGTGTATGTCTCCAACGACGAGGACTGCATGCCTAATCCCGATCGTGCGGGCCAGGTTAAGTTCTACAACAACACCATCTATAACGCTGGATCGGGTGGCGCTCCTGGCGATAACAATGCGTGTTTCGCGTTGCGAACAAGTCTCAGCGGAAGACATGGGACCGCTGGACTGTCTTTAGTGAACAATGCCTGCATTCAGGTAGGAGTGAATCGGCAAACCTATTTCAGTAGTTACGGAACTGATCCTGGTGGCCGTTCAGCACCGACGTATCTCTCCGGATCGAATAACAATTGCTATGGCGCTGACAACAAATGTCCCGAGGAACTATCGACTAGCCTCGCCGTCGGACCGGGCTTTATTGACGCAAGCGGTGGAAATTTTCGTCTCATGCCTAAAAGCGCAATGAGAGGCGCAGGAAAACCCAGCAACGCCTCGGTTGACCAGGACGGCAAAAAGCGCGCTCAGACCCCCGACGTCGGCGCCTTCTAGGAATTCAAACTCGACGATCGCTTATATTCGCGCCCCAGCGCGATTTAAACCCTACAACTAAATTCAACATTGTTTCTGATCACCGTTCCCCCCGATTCGATGTTGTTGCGGATCGCGGGCTGTAGAACCGCTCCTCCTCCACGGCCCCCCAACAAATCACTCGAAGACACCCGCCTAACCGCGGGTAGGAGATCGTCAATGCGCAAGACTTCATACGGCTCATTCTCTTCGCGGGCGCCATTCGGTATATACCCTGCGATCCTGACCGTTGCACTGTGTCTGATTGCTGCAGGTGTAGCGCGCGCGCAGTCCGCCACTGCTAGCATCAGCGCTGATGTCCACCCATACGCAGTTGCAGTAAACGCGTTAACCAACCAAATTTACGTGGCCAACATTGGCAGCAACGACGTCACCGTGATAAACGGAGCGACGAATATACCAATGAACATCCCGGTCGGCATCAATCCCGGCGGGGTGGCAATGACCCAACCCACAGCAGTAGCGATCAATCCAACAACCAACCTCATCTACGTCGCTAACCAAGGCACCGCAGCCAAGCAATTCGCAGACGGCGGTGTGACAGTAATTAATGGGATTACGAATCAGGTCACTGCCACAATTACCGCCGGCAAGAGCCCTGTGGCAGTGGCGGTAAACCCTCTCACCAACAAGGTTTATGTTGCCAATTACGGCAATGGTTTAAGCACGGTGACTATCTACAATGCCAACACTAACGCGGCAACCAACGTTGCAGTTGGGTCCAGCCCGACTGCGGTGGCAATCAACACGGCAACAAACCAGGTTTATGTAGCCAACAAGGGCAGCAATACCATTTCGATAATCGATGGTGCGAGCGATTCTGTTACGGCAACCATCTCAACGAGTCCGGCCGTTCTTCCCATCGCGGTAGTCGTCAATCCAACCCTCAACCACGTCTACGTTGCGACTACTTTGAGCAACAGTGCCGTTAACCCCAGCGTCAGTGTTATCGATCCAGTTCAGAAGAAAGTCCTTAAAACAGTCACCGTCGGGAACAACCCTTCGGGACTGGCGTTTAATGCGGTGACCAACACGGTTTATGTGGCTAACCAGGGCGACGGAACTGTGACAGTCATCCAAGACGGTGCAACTATCGGAAGTAACGTTCTGGTTCCAGTCGGAAATAGTCCTACCGCCGTAGCAGTCAACGCAGCCACAAATCAGATCTATGTCACCAATCAGGGCAGTAACAGTCTGACCGTCATTGACGGTGCCACCAATGCGGTGAGCGCCGCTGTTCCGGTAGGCACGGGACCCGGCGCGGTGGCACTGAACCCGGTAACGAATAAGATTTACGTCGCCAACGCCGGCAATGATGTAACGGTTGTCGACGGAGCCACCAACAGCACCAATGTGGATGTTACCGGCACACTGCCGATCGCGGTTGCAGTCAACCCTGTAACTCACAAGGCATACGTCGCCAATCGCGGCAACTCGACGCTAACTGTCATCGACGAAGTCACAAATGCGGCGAGCACAGTTCCTGTCGGGGTGCTACCAAGCGCTATCGCAGTCAACTCCGTAACCAACAAGATCTATGTCGCCAATTACGGCAGCTATAGCGTGACTGCGATTGATGGTGTCACGAACGTGCCGACGACAATTCACGGAGTAGGACCGGACCCGATTTCCATTGCAATCAACACGGCGAACAATGTGATTTACGTCGCTAACCAAGGCACATCCCTCAAGAATTGGGTTGATAGCAGCGTAAGCGTGATCGACGGCGCAACAAACGTCGTCCAAAACGTTCCGTTAGGTGCGGACCTGTTTATCGGTGGACCGCTTCAGTTGGTTTCCATTGCGGTAGATCCGACCGTTGTACCAGGCGGTAACGGCCAGGTCTACGTGGTCAATGAAGGGACCGCTGCCGCAGCCTATGCCGACGGCGGCTTGTATATGATGAACGTGCTGGACGTCACCACCGGGCAGTACAGCATCACGCCGTGGTATCCCCAAGGCCCAGTCCAACCGGTCCGGCCTATCGCGGTGACTGTCAATCCATCGGACAATCACGTGTTCGTTGCCAATTACGGCAGCAACAGTGTTGATGTTTACGATCAATATGGCGATTACTTGCCGCCGAACGGTATCACGACGGGAACGAACCCCTATGCGATCGCGATCAACTCGGCAACAAATTACGCCTACGTTCCCAACTACGGCAGTCACAACGTGACCGCAATCAGCGACAATCTGGATCCGGTTTACGGTACCAATCTCTTTCCCACGACAACGATCGAAGCGGGATCCAACCCGTACGGTGTTGCGGTTGACCCTGTGACGAACAAGATTTACGTCACCAACTATAGCGGCAACAACACAACGGTTATCGATGGGGTTTCCGGCAGCACGACAACGGTTTTGACTCGTGTGAGACCCACCGGAGTTGCGGTCGATCCGACGACCGGCAAAGTTTACGTCGCCAACAACGGCAGCAACAATGTGACCGTGATTACGGAAGCGACGTCGACAAACCCGGCGATTCCCCTCACCATCCAGGCGCAGGGCACAGCCGATAGCGGAACAAGCGCAAACATGGCTATTTTCGCTACCAGCAACCCGACTCCAGCGTTCGCGGCCGTGGTCAATAGCGGATTCTCACCGAATACCGTTGCGCCGACAGCGCTCTACTACCAGGTGGACTCCACTGCCGGAAATTGGATGACAGCGACGGCCGCCGGAAGCCCCGGGAGCAATCCAGCGGGCTACACTCTGTCGCTCAGGCCCGTACTGCCCGGTTTGCATACGCTCTATCTCTATTCTGCCTTTGGCGCCGAAGGAACCTCCAGCAGCGCGGGGAACGGAAATGTCAGTTCGCCGCAGCTTAGCCGTCTGCAGGCGTATCCTTTCGCCAGCATTAATCCGCCAACTCAAATAACCATACAAGCCAACGCGAATCCGCAGAGCTTGGGATTGCCGGTCACATTCACTGCGTGTGCCACACCCCTAGGCCCAGTAGCAGGTGTCTGGGGAACGGTGACATTCCTCGACGGTAACGTGGAGTTGGGCCAGGTAACTATCGATCCGTTGAATCCGAACCTGACCACTTGCCCCACAGGCGGATTGCAAGGCGTCTATACCACCAATCGCCTGACACAAGGTTCGCACACCATCACGGCAGTGTACTCAGGGAATACGGTCCTGAGCAGCAGTAGCGCCAGCCTGACGGAGGAAGTTGATCTCAATCTGACCCTGTCGATGGCATTACCGACCAATGGTGCCCCTGTTTACGGACAGTTGGTGAAAGTCGCCGCGAAGGTTGCATTAGCCGGCGCCGTGACTTTCACTGTGAACGGTCAAGCGCAGACTCCAGTGAATGTTGTTGGGGGGTCGGCATTCCTAACTCTCCCGCTGACAGGACAGCCTAGGCTGGCTGCTGGATCGTACACGGTAGAAGCGAGCTTTGCCGGCACTGCTGGCCAGAACTTGACGGCAACTCCGTACATGTTCACCGTCAGCCCGGCTCCTCTGACCGTCACCCCCATAAGCACCTACCGTTTTTACGGAGCCGCTAATCCGGTATTGCACGGAACTGTAGTCGGCGTTCTATCGGGTGACGGCATTACAGCCACCTTTACGCCGCCGCCGGATGTGACTCCGACCAGTCCAGCGAACTACAGTCCAGGTTACCCGATCAACGTTCAGCTCAACGATCCCAACAACAAGCTAAGCAACTATGCAGTCACTATCGCCCCAGGATATCTCGCCGTTAACCCCTTGGGGCTCACACTGGTTGGTTTGAGTGAAGTGCGTCCTTACGGAACTGCTGATAACTTCAAGTTCTCGCTGATCGGCGCGCTGCCAGCAGACCTGCCGGGGTTGATGGCCGGCGTGACCGGAAGCGCACCATCGGTCGCGCTAAATAGTCCTGTGGGTTCCTACCCCAAGGCCATCACACCTCAGTGGAATAAGAACAGCGACAACTACTTCATCAACAGCACTGTCCCCGGTTCGGTGACGATAACCAAGGCGCAACTGACTGTTTCTGCGGATCCAAATCAGACTCGACTCTATGGCGCCGCAGACCCGGTGTGGACGGCAACCGTAACCGGAGCGCTCGCCGCGGATGGTATTACCGGCTACGGCACCAGTACGGATACGATTTCCAGTATTGTGGGATCGTATCTAATCACTCCGCATGTGAACGATCCCAACAACCGGCTTAGCAACTACACTGTAATTCCCAAATACGCTTACTTCACTATAACTAAAGCGCCTCTGACAGTAACCGCAGGCAGTCTGACAAGTGCTGTGGGACAGCCGCTTCCGACGCTAACTGGGACAAATCGTGGGCGCCCTTCCGAGCGACAACATCGTCGCCACGTACAGTACAACGGCGACGACATCGAGTCCGGCAGGAACCTATACGATTGTTCCAAAGGTGAGCACCAACTCGAGGCTGTCGAATTACAGCGTGACGCTGGTCAACGGCACCCTAACCCTACAATAACAACTCTGGGCCGGGCCATTACGCTCGGCCTGAGTTGATAAATACTGTCGTGCCACGATGCAACTTGGCCTGCCGCCAGGCTGGATTGAGGAGCAGCAAGAGCACGATAGTAGGCCCAAACATGAACCGGGAGATCGGGCTGCGGAATTCTTGTCACAGCCCGAGTCTCGGTTCACTCAAATCAGTGCTGTAGTATCCTTGCGAACGTCGATGAATGTACTGGCGGAAATTAGGGACGACTTTCGCTTCTATCGAAGCATAAGACTGCAAAAAAGCTTCATTTCGGTTGCGCTGGATCGGTTCTTCTGGGTAAACGCGAACTATCGCTTCGGACATTGGACTGCGCAACTGAGAATCCCGCTCATCGGAAGTGCCTTGCGGTTGCTTTCCATTTTTTCCAATTTCTTGGTCAGTACTGTTACCGGGACCGACATACGTTCAGGAGCGGTGATCGGCCGCAGGTTTCACGTCCATACCAGCTTCGGGATCGTAATCGCCGACGGGGTTGTCATCGGCGATGACTGCACGATCAACGCTGGCGTTGGGCTCATCAACAAAGCGAACGGGCGCGGAGAAGGCGTGCCGAGAATTGGCGACCATGTGACCCTCAGTTCCGGCAGTAAGGTGATGGGTGGGGTAACCATCGGCGACCATGTGACCGTCGGTGCGAACAGTGTTGTGATTCGTGATGTGCCCTCTTATCAAATTGCGCTTGGAGTTCCGGCCATGAATGTGCCTGTGCGCGAAGAACCTGTGCGATATTCGCGTCCTTAGGCGATGACTGCTGCCGAGAATTAACGCTCCCAGGTGCCGCAAGAAGCGGCATTGAGACGCGAGCAGGAAATGACGCCATTCACTTAGCCATCGCTCAGCAGGTTGCCTGACCTCGCGCAATTAACATTCTATTCATGGAAAATTCATGATCTTGAAAGAATCACCGGTATATATTCGATCCGCTCAGGTACTCAGGAAATCTTCTCGTACGAACCGCTCCCAGGGGAGCTGCCAGTACTCTTCTGTCTAAATAACAAAAGGATCCACTGCTAAGGCGGCATGGCGAAGCCATGCTTAAAGCGAACCTGTTCCGGGGACGCCAGCCTCAGTCGCTTTAGAGCGGCGTTCAGTTCATAGTTCCCATCCCGCAACAATCCAAATTGGACAGTTCCGCAGACAAATAGCAGGTTCCCGGAGTGTTCGCGCCGCGATTGAGCAAAATTCTGCAGTTCTATTTACAGCCCTTGGAGGGTGTGATGACTCGCATTCGTTTTTTCCTAATCGTGTCGCTCGTGCTAGCGATACTCGCGTTGAATGGTTGTGGCAGCGGCAATTCGTCGACCACGACCCCGCCGACTCAGATTAAGGTAGCCATCACGACATCCAGCGGCGCGACGCCACCCCAAATTACTCAATCGCAGACGGTGACTCTCACCGCCACAGTCACCGGCGACACTTCAGGAGTCAAATGGGGGACGCCAACCTGTTCGGCATCTTCGTGCGGGACCCTGACGAATACGACGGCTACCAGTGCGACGTACAACCCGCCCACCGGGATCCTCACGGCGAACCTCACGGTCACTGTGACAGCGACTTCTGTGAAGGACCCTACTGTCTCGGCGAGTCAAACTATTACCGTGATGCCGCCCGCAGTTTCTGTGACCATCACGCCTAGCGTGGCGTCTGGTCAAGTTGAGCAGGGACAAACCCAACCTTTCACTATGACCGCGACGAGTGGGGACTCTGCGGGGGTCAACTGGGGAACGCCAACTTGTTCGGCGTCTGCGTGCGGAACGCTGAGCAATACCAGCACCACCGGCGCGACATACGTCCCGCCGACCGCGGCCCTCACAAGTAACCTCACGGTTACCGTGACGGCCACTTCGGTTACGGATTCCACGAAGTCGGCGACTCAAACGATAACCGTTGTTCCGACTCTCGCGACAACAGCACCATCGTCTGCGAGTCTGGTCGCCAATATCGGCAGCAGTTACAGTCTGACATTACAGACGGCGACGGGTACCGGAGTTGCGCCGTTTACATGGAGCGTGGCAACCGGTTCCACTCTGCCATCGTGGCTGTCGTTATCAGCTGGCGGTGTCCTCTCAGCTGCAACGGTCCCGGGCACTGCTGCGAACACGCCGCAAATCACGCTTCAGGTGAAAGATGCCTTTAATGTCACCGCGAGCCTGCCGATCACGATCGATGTTCCGATCAAGGTCGTTACCACCTCCGTGCCAAGCGCAGAACAGACACAGACTTCGTACACTGCAACCCTGACTGCAGGCGGCGGCACCGGTCCTTATACGTGGAGCATTACTTCTGGGACTCTGCCCGCAGGTTTAACTCTGGCAACGAATGGTTCTATTACCGGCGCCCCGACTGCGAGTGCCGCAACGCAAACCTTCACTGTGCAAGCCACCGATTCGACAAGTGCAAAGGCCAGCCAGCAATTGACACTTTCGGTGAATCCTAAGTTGGCTGTAACAACACCCACAGCAGCGAGCTTGGTTGCAAACATCGGCAGTGCCTACAGTCTCACATTGCAGACGACTGCGGGAACCGGAGTTGGGCCGTTTACGTGGAGCGTCGCATCAGGTTCCACTCTGCCATCGTGGCTCACCTTTACGGGCGGAGTGCTCTCAGCCGCGACGGTTCCCACGACGGCTACTACTACCCCGCAATTCTCGGTAAAAGTAACTGACTCCGCTAACGTCAGCGTTTCGCTGCCGTTGACCGTTACCGTACCTATGAAGATTGTCACAACTTCGTTGCCCAGTGTGGAACAGACGCAGAGTTCCTACAGTGCAACGCTGACTGCAGAGGGCGGCTCGGGTACTTATACGTGGAGCATTACTACTGGTGCTCTCCCGGCAGGCTTGACTCTGGCGCCGAATGGTTCTATTACAGGCAGCCCCACCACGAGTGCCACGACACAAACCTTTACCGTCCAGGCTTCCGATTCAAGCACTGTGGCTACCCAGCAACTGACACTTTCGGTGAATCCTAAGTTGGCCGTAACAACGCCCACAGCAGCGAGCTTGATTGCAAACATCGGCAGTGCCTACAGTCTCACCTTGCAGACCACTGCGGGAACCGGAGTTGGGCCATTTACGTGGAGCTTGGCGTCCGGTTCGACTCTGCCATCATGGCTCACGTTAACGCCTGCTGGCGTGCTCTCGGCCGCGACGGTTCCGACGAGCGCCGTTACTACCCCACAATTTTCGGTAAAAGTAACCGACTCCGCCGCGATCAGCGTTACGTTGCCGTTGACGGTTACCGTACCAATCAAGATTGTTACAGCATCGCTGTCGGCGGGCGAGGTTTCGGCTCCTTATGCGAGCGGAGCCCTCGCGGCCGAAGGCGGTTCGGGTACCTATACCTGGAGCGCGACGGGATTGCCGGCTTGGGCGGCTATCAACCCCAGCACGGGCGCAATTACCGGAACCACGCCAACGCAAGGCACATCCACCATCACCGTCACGGCTACAGACACTCTGTCTGCGGTTGGAACGGCTCAACTGACTCTCACTATCAATCCTCTGGTCACTGTGTCTACTACCTCGCTGCCGAACGCCCCAGTGAGTACGCTCTACAGCCAAACGTTGGCGGCAACAGGTGGAGTCGTTCCCTACGGGAATTGGCAGCTTTCTGGAAGCGGCAGCCTGCCTACCGGATTCACCCTGAATGCGAGCACCGGTGTGATTTCCGGAACGCCAACATGTCCCACAGCCACCGCTAACTTCTCGGTTACGGTGCGGGATTCGCTGAACATCACCAGCGCCGCAAAGGCGCTGAGCATCACTACCACCGCAACTCCGCTGGTCATTACTCCTGCTTCGAATCTCACTGCTTCGGTAAATCAAGCCTTTTCACAGCAACTGCACTCAACCGGTGGGGCTTGCGGAGCGACCATCACATGGAGCATGGTTTCCGGCGCACCTGCGTGGCTCAGCCTCTCGAGCACTGGAGTGTTGAGCGGAACGCCCGGGAGCGGGGACATTGGCTCACCAACCTTCACGGTGCAAGCCACAGACGGTGTCAACCCGGTGCAACAGAGCTTTACCATCGTCGTAGCCGCCTCCGGCCACAACGTAAGCGGAACGGTGTCAGTTGTTAATGGCGGCGCAGGCGTTTCTGGAGCCGTAGTCAGTCTCGACGGTACTCTCAATGCCACCACCAACAGCAGCGGACAGTTCACCATTCCGTCAGTACCCAACGGCACTCACACCGTAACGGTGGTGTCGATACCACAAACGGCACCGAGTTCAGCGGTTTATCCCCACACTCAGAGCGTCACGGTGAGTAGTGCCGATGTGACGGGTATCAACTTCACAGCAGCCTACGGTTACAAGGTCTCCGGAGTCGTGAGCTATCACGGCCAGCACTACCATGGTGGCCAGATCTTCTTTAGCCTACAGAACACCGCTTGCGCCGCCTCGGGATGTCCGGCGATCCTAGGAACCAGCTTGTTAGCTGCGGATGATTCTATTCCTGGGGACCCGACCACGACCCCTCCCACCCCAGGTACACCGGAACATTTCGATCTGGCGTTTGGGCCGATTAATGGAGTGCCACCGGGAACGTATACTCTCACCGCATGGATGGACTATGTGCGCTACGGTGTGCCGAACGCTTACAATCCGGCCGGCACCGCAACCGTGACCGTTGGGGCCGCTAACGTCACTAGCGCAAACGTCACATTGCTCGACCCCACCGCTGCGGTCGCCACACCCGTCGCGCCAGCCATGAAAATCTTTCCGATTGACCAAGGGGTCATCGTCGAATATCAACCGATCGTAAAGAACGGCGTGGAGCAGGCGCAGTTCTACAACCTGCAATGGACCTCGGATACGGATCCGTCGACCAATATTAGTTCTTGCGAAACCGGTCCTGACGGCGGGTACATCTTCTCCACCAACGAAATTGCTGCCGGCGGTGGAAGGTTCGTGATTATAGACAGCGCTAATCCCGCAAGTACGAACTTGTTCAGCGGACTGCTGCAAAACGGTTCACAATACCGCTTCTGCATGCAGGGAATCGCTATCAACTCGATACCTGCTGCTGTGCTAGGAGCTTGGGCTGTTGAAACCACGATGGTCACCGTCGGCGAGCCGGCCGCCGGTTCCGGAACGAATACGCTCTCCGGGAATGTAACGGTTCCAGATAGCGCGTCCCCGAGTGGTCCTTTGTATGCCGGCTGCTACGACGAGAAAACCGATAACCTTTACGCTGCGAGCATCGAGCAGAGCGCCCTTGTGACCGCTTCAGTTGGCGTAAATCCATACCAGGTTAACGGGATTCCGACAGGCGCCGCCTGCTTCCCGTTCGCGGTAATTGACCAGAGCAACGATGGTCTCATTACGCCGAGCAACCCCGGAGCTATCACAAGCAGCATCAACCAAGCACTCGGTGGAGATATTTACAATCTCAACGATCCCACTACATCGATTGTTAACATAACTGCAAGTACCACCAAGAATATAGATCTGACTGCGTACACCGCCAACAGCGGCTCCACTTTAACCACCCAGCATCTCAAGGCAGTCAGCCTGTCGAATAGCACTTCGGAAAGCTACAACTTGCACTTGACAGTGAACCCACTCGTTCAATTGCCGGTAACAGTTACATTGCTTTCCGGACCTAACGTGATGGCTCCGATGGACTTTGCTGTCTGCACAACCTGCTCAGGCAGCGAGTTCAATCTCTTGCTCAACACCAACGGAGTGAGGCCGCAAGTCGGGGATACCTACAAGATACAAATCAGCTACGGTGATTCAAGCATTTTGCCGGACTCAGCGACCCTGATGGTGACAGGTGTATCTGACTCTTTTGCAACTGCCAGTTCCCCGTCCGGAACTGGTGCCGGTACAACCCCGACGTTCTCGTGGATTGACCCCACCAACGCCTCCAGCTTTATCTATCAGTTCTCCTTGATGGATTCGCTGGACAATCTGATCTGGCAGGTACCCGGCCAGCAAACGCCGACGACGAACGGCTTCTCCAGTTCGATCACGTCAGTGCCTTGGTCGACTACCGTGGATCCGACTGGGGCGAATAACGGGGCATCCGTAACCAGCCTCACCACCGGAGCGACCTACACGTGGTCGATCAGCACAATCGACCCCAACAACGGCAACAATACCGCGACATATCAGGTGACCTTCCAGCCGTAGCGCAAAGGCGATAGAGACTTGGATAGCCGAGGTGCGGTAGCAGAACCACCGTGCCTCGGCATCTTGCTCTTGAGTCACCCTTGCTACGGGCTGTCACTCGTTGCGGCGCGCGAACCTTTCATCTCGTTAGAAGATTTCCTCGGCGGCATCACCCGTCAGGGGACAAAACACGGATGACCACTTAGTTTGGCGGTTTGCCGGAGCGGATCAGTCCTCTTTTATCTTTTTGGAGTCGGAATGCGTGTGCCGTCCTTGAGGTATTTTCTTTTACTACTTTTCGTCTTTGGATTGACTGAACTGTTTGTCAGTTGCGGAGGTGGATACACTCCCCCAGTTACGGATCCTTACCAGGCAGCTATAAGCAGCCCGACAGCGCAACAGCTGACCGCAAGCCACTGGAATCCTATTGAAAGCGGTGAGCAGTCTTTTACCGTGCTCAGAGACTCGCTCTACGAGCAGTCCTGCATTAGCTGCGTCACCAATCAGCCGGCACCATCATGCTCGCTCGTCGCCGGTAATTCGCAAATGAACTTCTCGGCGAACGCATCTGCGAACTGGTTTACTCTCAGTCCATACGAAGGAATAATCCCGCCAAATGGGAATACCACTATAGGTATTTCCTACCTCGACGCTTCTACTCTGACGGCAAACACCAACACCGGCACCTTTAACATCACTGCGCTCGGCTATAAGCAGAATTCTCAGCTTAGTTTTACGTTAACCTGCGGTCTGTACGATACTCCCGGCGGAGATGAGATGTGCCACTTCGCCATGGTATGTCCGCCCTGTTCTTTCAGGCCTGGCGGAAACACCCTTTATTCGATTGCAAGTGCAACTCGCACGAACGGTGGCACGGCCTCCGCAATCACCACCATAACGTTATCCACAAACGTGAATCTGGCGCCGGGAACGCAAATTATCGTTGCCGGTATGCCCGATGCTTCGTTTAACGGGACGTTCAGTATTGCGTCGGTGCCAGACGTTAACCAGGTCACGATTTTGCAGCCAAATTTACCGGACGCCACCGTTAACGCGGTGATCGGCACGCTGTATGTTCCGGAGACCGTTTCCTGCCCGTAACGCCTGGCTTGAGATACTTGTACATGGCTCCGTTACTACAGGTGGTGGATCAAAACGTCAGCCCCTAACCGCGTTTCCCGCAATCTAGTCGCGCAAGAATTCAGCTGAAAGACCCACAACTGGACGACACAGTTTGTGGGTCTTTTACTTTCAACAACAGAAAGATGCTGAGCGCTCCAGTCCGCCCCCCACAGCATTACGGATGGAACAGCATTCAACGCAATGTTACTTGAGGAATCCTTGCAATGCTTCTCATCGTAAACGCCGACGATCTCGGAACTAGTGAACGTATAAATGAAGAAACCTTCGCGTTGATGAAGGCCGGCATCGTCACATCCGCCACAATCATCGCCAATGCTCCGGCCTTTGAACAAGCAGCAGAGCGAGTTCGCGAGTTTCCGGGCTGTTCTTTCGGTGTACACCTCAACCTGACCGCATTTCCGCCCATCGGCCCTTCTTCTGACCTGCATCCAGTCCTGGACGAGGACGGTCATCTGTCCAGAAAACTCTTTCGGACGTCACTATCAAGAACAGTGCGTGCGGCGCTCCTTCGGGAGTTGACGATTCAGGTGCAGCGGGTCGTCCAGCTTGGCGTTCCAATCAGCCACTTCGATTCTCATCAGCACGTTCACACGATTCCACAACTGTTCTGGGTAGTTAAGTCATTACAGCGGAGGTTTGGCATGCGTAAGGTTAGAATGACGCGAAACCTGTTCTCACCGAGTAAACCAATAAATAGGCTGCAGGCATTCAAGAAACAGACTTTCAGCTTGGCTCTGCGTCACATCTACCCAACCAGGAGCACAGAGGGATTCGGCGAGTTCCGAGACTTCTACGCGACATTGAATATCGGACGCGTGCCTCGATTTCGGAGTTTAGAGTTGATGGTCCACCCCGGAACCACCGATCCACGGTACAACGAAGAGGTTGAATTTCTGCGGTCCGACTGGCGCAGGCTTTTACCATTGGGCGCGCAACTTGGGTCGTACCATTCCCTATGATCCGCGTTCGAACAGTACTGCCGAGTGATGCCGAGGCCATCCGGGACGTTTGTGTTCGCAATGCATTTCCCGCATCCGAACCAGACGATATGCGAAGGACATGGGCATCGCATCCTTTTCATAGAGAGTTCGATAGCGTGCCAAATGGGTGGGTCCTCGAGACAGAAAACGGAAACGTTGTAGGTACGCTTTCCAATGTGCACATGATGTATGAACTCGACGGGAACCGGCTTAAGGCTGCCACTACCGGCTCCTGGTGTGTGGACGTTTCATATCGTAACTGTTCATTGCCTCTGATGAATTCCTATTTCAGCCAGAAAGGTATAGATCTCCTGGTCATTGGCTCCGCCAGCGCAGTTACTTCACGTTTGATGTCAGCAATGAAAATCCAGCGAATCCCCTCGCCAGATTTCGACCTCAGCTACTTCTGGGTCACGAAGTACAGAGCATTTGTAGCGGCCGCGATGCGCAAGCGCAAGATCCCTGCGGCAGGCGTGCTCTCGTCCGCCCCAGCGATAGGCCTTTGGCTTTTGGATATTTGCTCAAGGCGTGCTAGAGAGGCCAGCACCGCGGTGAAGCAGCTAAAAGGCTTTGGCCCTGAGTTTGATGGATTCTGGGAGAAACTCAGACAAGGACCTCCGCGCCTGCGGGCGGTTCGTACAGCGGCCGCACTTACATGGCGCTTTGGACGTGCCCTGCAGCAGAGTCGAGCGGTGCTGCTAGGGGCCTTCAGCGGTCAGGAACTGGTTGGCTACGTTGTTCTTCGCGAGTTCGTTCGCGCGCACCTGGGACTGCGACAATTCGTCATCCTAGACATACAAGCACTGGATGATTCGGAGCAAGTTTTACTTGACCTGATGACGGCCGCAATTGGCGCAACTCGCTTGGCCGGAGCCGCCGCCCTCGAATGGCAAGGAGGTAACGTCATCAAGAGAAAACTTGCCCTCTCGCTGAACCCGAGATCGTACCGCTATCCGATATGGCAGCTGTTTTACAAGGCCTCTCATCCGAGTCTGGTTTCTACGCTTGCGAAGCCCGATGTGTGGGACTTTTCGTTATTCGATGAGTTCTAAAGTGGATTTGTGGGCTGTGTGTGCTCAGGCGGCGTTTCTCTTATAAAGATACTGGTTGTCAACTGAAATAATCCCTTAACCGAGCGCGAGTACTCTCTTTCTTACACTCACTTTGCAAGGCCAAGAGATGTGATGACGCTTAACCAGGCTCTCGCAATCATCAATTCCAGGAAGGCTGGCGACCAAGAGAAGAAGCAGCATTATCTCGTTTGCGGCTTCGAACCCTTGCATCTTAAGACTTTTTTTTGGGCCAGACTTCTGGAGCGCCTGTCCGACGCAAATGTCGAGGTTTGCAGCGGCATTTACGGAGATCTTCCCGGTAATTTGATTCTCGCGGCGGAGACATCAGCGATAGCTGCAGGAGTGGTGGTTGAGTGGAGCGACTTCGATCCAAGACTTGGATTGCGCAGCAGTGGCGGCTGGTCTGAAGATGTTAAGCACGATGTCCTCTCGACGGCGCAACAACGTTGTGCACAGTTCGAAATGGCGATTCGGAAGCTTGCGGAGCGCATGCCCGTTGCAATCGTCCCGCCGAGTTTACCCCTACCTCCGTTCGGCCATACTGTGAGTGCTCAGTCCAGCGTCGTGGAACTGGAACTCGATAACACTCTGGCCACGATGCTCTTGCGGATCGTACATTTCTCCGGTGTCCGAATTCTCCACAAATCACGGCTCGAGCAAATTCCGATTGCGGAACGTCTCGATCCAAAAATGGAGCTGCTCGCCGGTTTTCCCTACACTGTATCGTTTGCCGATCTGCTGGCAGATGCTCTATCGGAACTTCTATATCAACCCGCGCCTAAAAAAGGCCTCATCACCGATCTAGATGACACCCTCTGGTCCGGACTTGTAGGCGAGGTGGGTGTGAGCGAGATATCCTGGAATCAAGAACATCACACACAGTCACATGGGCTGTATCAGCAGATGCTTGGGCATCTGGCGAGTTGCGGAGTCTTGCTCGCAGTTTGCTCGAAGAACGAACGGTCGGTTGTTGAAACCGCTCTGGCGCGGAAAGACCTATTGGTGAAGGCGGACTCGATTTTCCCCGTATGTGCGAATTGGGAGCAGAAGTCTCAGTCGATCCAGAGCATTTTGCGGACTTGGAACATCGGAGAAGATGCCGTCGTCTTCGTCGACGACAATCCGATGGAACTGGAAGAGGTCAAGCAGAAATTCCCACAGATGACCTGCCTTCATTTTCGGGGAAAAGATCCGACTAAAGTATGGCAACTCTTATGCGAACTGCGGGACCTGTTCGGGAAACCGCAACTTATGGAAGAAGATCGGATTCGGCAAGACAGTATCCGCTCATCGGTGCAGATTCATGAGTCGGATGAGGTGTCCGATTCTCTCGATTTTCTTCGGAGTCTCAACGGCACTGTAACGATCGATTGGCGCCATGACCCGAACGACAAACGGCCACTCGAACTGATCAACAAAACGAATCAGTTCAATTTAAACGGCCTTCGCATCGGCGAGGGGGAATGGCACAGGTATCTCGATGATCGAGACGCGGTTTTGGCGGTCCTTTCCTATGAGGACAAATTTGGTCCTCTGGGTAAGATTGCAGTTGTGCTGGGAAGAAGGACCAACGGGGTTCTGAAAATTTCACATTGGGTGATGAGTTGTCGGGCGTTCTCCCGCCGCCTCGAGCACCATGCACTTCACAGCCTGTTTTGTCATCCGGAAGTGGAGAGCCTGCAGTTCACTTTCTTACCGACGGAAAAAAATCAACCACTGCAAAAGTTTTTCCAGAATGTCGGCATCCGTCCGGAACCCGAAGGAACCCATTGGCTTTCGCGCACGGCCTTCTTGTCGAAGAACGAAGTCCTGCCGCATCGGATACGAGACCTAAGAGAATGAACAATATCAGAGAACGAGTTACGCTGTGTTTTCTCAATGTATTCCCGAATCTGCGGGAAGAGGAGATTGCTCGGGCGAGTACGGCATCGCTTGCGGCTTGGGATTCCATCGCGCACATAACATTGCTGTCTTCTATAGCAGAAGAATTTGGCAGATCCTTCGAGTTAGGAAACTTCGAAGAATTGGTTTCCTATCAGCTCATCGTCGACCATCTGGAAAATGAAGCCCCAAATGCGTGAGTCCCGCCTGTTCACTGCCGCCGATCTGCGCTGCGGATTGCAGGCAGAATTCGAGCGCGAAATCACGGCGGAAGATATCGCCGCGTTTGCAGACCTTTCCGGTGACTGGAACCCTTTACACCTAGACGCAGCGTACGCCGGCGAAACCAACTACGGAAAACGTATTGTGCATGGTGCCTTCCAGGTGGGATTGGCATCAGCCATGACAGGCATGTACCTGCCCGGACGCCAGGTTGTTGTTGGATCTTTTCAGTGCCGCTTTCCAGCGCCCTTGTATTATCCGTCGCGGGTTCGTGTGCAAGGAGAGATCACGGCGTGGGTGCCGCAGTCGGGGAGTGGAACCTCGCGAGTGCGCGTAGTTGACCTTGTAAGCTCGAAACTAACCTCCGAAATTCATGTCGGATTCTCGCTGCATGAGACTCGTTCGGTGGCGCGGGACGAATCTCAAACGAAGCGACCCCAATCCGAGAACAGACAGCTCGTACTGCTCACCGGTGCGAGTGGAGGCTTGGGCCGGACCATCGCGGCGGTGCTGGCGGAGTCGTATCATGTAATCGGTTTAAATCGCGGTCTCGCGGTTTCAACAGATGTGCAGGCAGGGCAGAATGGCTCGATTCAGGAGTGGATCAGTGCAGACTTGGCCGCCGGTGACTGGGAGCCTGTAGTTGAACGGGAACTTGGCGGCCGAAGCCTTCATGGTCTGGTTCATGCTGCCTGGCCGGCTATCCCGCAGGGAAGCCTCCTGGATGTAGCGACGGATGCGCTCCGAGCGCAGCTCGAATTCGGAGGAGTGGGTGTAATCCGTCTGGCCCGGTTCTTGAAGTCGCACTCTAGTGCCGCCGGAGCCCGCTTTGTCGTTATAGGAAGCACATACGCTACCGCCAAGCCGATTATCAATCTAGCTGCCTACTCACTTGCGAAAGCGGCTGGCGAACACGCCATCAGGCTACTCGCGCCCGAATTGGCCCGGAGCAATATCACTGCAAATATCGTTGCGCCTTCGTTTATGTCAGTCGGCATGAACAGCACAAAGACCAGCAAAGCAGTCCTGGCGGAGGAGGCGAAGGTCCCCATGGGGAAGCTCTGCTCCCCGGAAGATGTGGCGCAAACAGTGGAATTTTTTCTCTCGCCGGGGGCGGCATTTGTGACGGGACAAGTTTTACCGCTCACCGGGGGCCAATTGTAATTTCCCCGATGCAGACCCGAAAGCGGACCACTGAGAATGTGAGTTGTCTCTTCGCGGTTTGGGCTTACGAATGACGCCGCTCCGCGGTATTTTCGGCTCTGTCTTGCATGTTTTCGCGCACCCGCAAGCCACACTGGGGGCGCACGGGACTGAGTGTGACGAATTCTGCCGATGTTCTGATTGCACGGTCGATTGTGCGCACAATCACATAGAAATAGTAGAGACAGCGATAGCGTGAGCCTCAGGGGTTCCATCTCCGAATCAGGCAGCGTTGCATGCCTCCCACCAAAAACATCCCGAATGATATTCGGGGAACCATAACCTACCGCCTTATCACCCTGGAAACTGAGATTGCCAACATTCAATATCTGCTCGATCAGATTGGGATAACCGAAGCCCAGCGCGGGCGCCTTCAGTCTTTACTGGCCGCTGCGGAAGCGGAGCTGCGCGAAATCTTCCCTCAGCTTGATGCTTCATAGGTTTAGCTCAGGTCGATCTGAAGACAAGCGCAAGGGCGAAGATTTGTATGAGCGGGAGGTGCAGATTGCATCTGACTAGAGTGCGGAACTGGTTGCCGCATCTGCGAGTCAGGAAGCAAGGATGGGCGGCTAAGAGTAGTCATAGACATTTTGGGGAGCTGGCAGTTTTGCCAGTTCTACCCGAGCCGCTCATCACGTAAGTTCGTTTGATGGGAGTGAGGCGATGGGCGAGTTACGACATCAGGCGGTTCGTTCGGCGGGAACAGTCGTTCAGCGCCGGTTTTTCCGATTCTGCTGTATTTGTTTTCTGGTTGCGTACTCGATTGCTGCACACGCCCATGCAGTGCTGGTGAAAGCCGTGCCGGGAGCACACACGACAGTGGCAGGTACGGCGATCACTGTACGGCTCCAGTTCAATGTCAGAGTAGATCCAAAGCGATCGCGAGTGGCGCTTGTCCTGCCGGATAAATCGCAAAAGCTGCTATCGGTAAACTCGCCCGAGCCAGAGCTGTTGGAATCGCAAGTAACCGGATTGGCTAATGGGGACTATTCGATCCGGTGGCAGGTTCTGGCCTCGGATGGGCATATCACCCAAGGCGAGATCCCTTTCAAGGTTGCAAGGTGAATGGGTCAGTTCCTTAACATATACGGCTTTCTGGCCGTGGTGCTGCGCGCCGCAACAATCACATTTCAATCACTGATCATCGGAGGCGTGCTGTTCTTATGCGCGGTGTTGGGCAGATGGCGAGCTGAGAAGAGCAGCGAACCCATAGCCACATGCGAACGGTTGCTTCGATTGGCTGGCGTTGGACTCGCTATTACGCAGTTGATCTACGTCTCCTGCGAATCGTTTGTGCTAATACAGACGGTTGGCCTGTCGATTGGGGAGATTCTCGGAGCCAACTTCTTTCTCGCTGGGATAGTGCAGATCATTTGCGGAATTCTCATCGCGACAATTCCGTACAAGTTTCGCTGGACGGTCGCACAGCTGTCGGCAATGTCGCTGGCAGTGCTGCTGGCGTCGGTGGCTACAAGTCACGCATTCTCACGGGTGGAGTCGAGAGCGGCGGTGGTAGCGTTCACGACGCTGCACCTGGCGGCGCTGGGATGCTGGATCGGAGGATTGCCGTACCTGTTGCTCAGTATTCGAAAAACGACGGATGGCGACGCGAAAGCAAGGGTGCTATCACGTTATTCGCATATTGCGCTGGCAGGCGTTGGCGTGCTGGTGGCGAGCGGAGTCGCGACGGCGATTCATTACGTCGATTCGGCGGCCGCGCTATATGGCACGGCGTACGGAATCATGCTACTGGCGAAAGTGGTGCTGCTGTCAGTGATGCTTCTGTTCGGTGCACTGAATCGATCGATCATTCGACGAGGAAATCGGGAGGAAGTCAGACAACGGTTGCAGAATTTCGTGGGAGCCGAGATTGGGATTGGCATTGCCCTGGTGCTGACTGCCGCTTCCATGACTTCGCAGCCGCCAGCAATTGACCTGGTCTCGGGGAGGGTTGACGCGAAGACGATTGCCGATCGATTCAGGCCTCAATGGCCGCGATTCCGGACGCCTTCGGTTGCATCGTTGTCGCCCGCGACGCGAGCCTGGGACAAGGCAGCGGAAGCCGACGGCCCGGTTTCGCTTGTGCCGGGTGACAAGATTCACTTGCCTAACTCACCGGCGGATATTGCGTGGTCGGAATACAACCACAACTGGATGGGATTACTGCTGGTGATTGCAGGAGTGCTGGCGACGATCTCACGAACGGGACGCCTGTCGTTCACACGTCACTGGCCGCTGGCTTTCCTGTTGATGGCCGCATTCATTTTTCTGCGCGCCGATCCGGAGAATTGGCCCCTCGGTCCCAACGGTTTCTGGGAGAGTTTCGATCAGGCAGAAGTGCTACAACATCGGCTGGCCGTGGTGTTGGTGGTTGCATTTGCAGTTTTCGAGTGGCGTGTACAACTCGGAAAAGCGAAAAGGGCATTCGCTCCACTGGTCTTCCCGGCGGTGTGCGTAGTAGGCGGGATGATGCTGATGACACACAACCACTCGCTCAATAATGTACAAGATGAGTTGCTGGCGGAAATGAGCCATTTGCCGCTGGCGCTTCTGGCCATCATCGCCGGATGGGCGCGATGGTTGCAGTTGCGATTGCCGACTCGGGACGGCGCAGTTGCATCTTGGATATGGCCCGTGTGCTTCGTTTTGATGGGAGGCATTCTACTGAACTACCGGGAGGCGTGAGGGCGCGAGCCTCGCCGGAAAATGAATCCCGAATGCACGCTAGAATCTACCTATGCCTGCTCTTGATGTTCCTCCGAAGCCCATTGCATATCGTGCTCGTAGACTGCCGACCGTAATTGTTGGAATGCTGGGAGTGGTCCTTGGTGCCGCGATCGTAATGATCGCATCCAGGGTCGCAAGCGATTCCGCAGCGCTGGGCTTCTGGCATGCCCTGACGGCGAGATCCAGCCGCATCGATTTGTCGCGACCTGCGGTGGTGCGCCGAATCCAGCAATTGCAACGGCTGGAAACCGTGGTCTACAGCATGGACAAGATCGTGGTCGGGCAGCGCGAAGGGAAGCTTCTCCCGGACTTCCTGGTGGGCGATCGATTGTTGTTGCTGGCGCAAGGACAAGTCGTGGCAGGAATTGATTTCTCGCAGTTGCAACTTACAGATGTTTCGCTCGACCGCAAAACAATTCGGGTTCGGCTCCCGGTGGCCGAGGTGTTCTTCACGCGGCTCGACAGCCAGAACACGCGAGTTTATTCACGTGAGACCGGACTGCTGGTCCCTGTGGATTCAACGCTTGAGACGGAAGTGCGGCAACAGGCAGAGCAGCAGCTACACGACGCAGCGCTGCAGGACGGGATCCTAAATACGGCGCAGCAGAACGCGCGCACAACTCTGGCTGGTTTGCTGAAGGGATTGGGCTTCGAGAACGTGGAGTTCGACTAGAACAGACGCAGTCCGGATTCGAGCGAATCTCCGGATGGCGTGTTCCACATCACCTTGGTTACGACCTCGCCCCAGACAAAAAAGACGCGCACATCCTGGCCGGGCAGGATGTCTTTGCATTGATGACGAACGCGCAGGCCGTGCAAGCTGAAGTCGAGGAGTTTGCCGCGAAATTCGATATCGCCTGTTGCCGTTTCAATAATCAGGGTAACTTCGCCTTCGGCTCCGAAACGTGGTTCCCTGCGTCGTTCGGATTCTAATTGGGCTTGCCGCTGCAGTCGCTGGATGTCGCTCAACATAACTAGTTCGACAATACTTGGGTTGGCGTGCCGGAAGCAACAAACTAAGGTAACGCGCTAGCTATCTTTGAGTATAGACCGATTCAGGCCCAGCTAGTCACCGACCATGACGGGAGAATCCATTTCCTCACTGGAATCGTGGATACTTTCGATACGCCAGATTTCCCGAGCATATTCCTGAATAGTGCGATCACTGGAGAACTTGGCCATACGTACGGCGTTCAGGATGGTCTTTCGTCCCCAGGTGACAGAATCGACGAAGTCGCGCTCGGCGCGCGCTGAAGCATCGAGATAGGACGGAAGATCGGCAAGATGGAAGTAACGATCTCCGTGATGGATGACGGAATCGAAAAACCAGCGGAAGAGGTGCGGTTGCTCAGGGGAGAGGACGCCGGATACGAGGGCATCCATGGCGCGCTTGAGGCGTGGATCCTGCCAATAGAGGGCGGAAGGATCATAGAGGCCTTGATCGCGCATGGTTTTCAGTTCTTCCACGGTGCAACCGAAGATGTAAATATTCTCTTCGCCGGCTTCCTGCATGATTTCGATGTTGGCGCCGTCGAGCGTGCCCAGCGTGAGCGCTCCGTTGATCGAGAGCTTCATGTTGCCGGTCCCGGATGCTTCCATTCCGGCAGTGGAAATTTGCTCGCTGATGTCGGCGGCGGGCATGATGACTTCGGCGAGCGAAACGCGGTAATCGGGGATGAAGACGACTTTAAGGCGATCTTTGACGCGAGCGTCATTGTTGATGAGATTGCCTACACTGTGGATGAGCTTGATGATCTGCTTGGCGGCCCAATATCCGGGCGCTGCTTTTCCCGCGAAGATGTAAGTGCGCGGCGCGAGGGAGTCTTCGGCGTCTTCGATGAGGCGCTGGTATTCGGCAATGATACGGAGCACGTTCAGCGATTGGCGCTTGTACTCGTGGATCCGCTTGACCTGAACGTCGAAGATGGAGCTGGGATCGACGTCGGTTCCAGTCGTCTTCCGAATGACGTCGGCGAGGCGGACTTTGTTCTGCTGTTTGATGGCAAGAAACTCGCCGCGGAAAGCCGCGTCGTCGGCGAAGCGCTCAAGTTCTCGGAGGCGACTGATATCAGTGATCCATTTGTCGCCGATGGCATCGGTGTAGAGTCGCGAGAGTCCAGGATTCGATTTCAGGACCCAGCGGCGAGGGGCAATGCCGTTTGTCTTGTTATTGAATTTCTGAGGCCAGAGCGCAAAGAAATCTGGCGCGAGAGTTGTCTTGAGGAGCTCGCTGTGAATCGCGGAGACGCCATTGATGGAATGGCTGCCGACCATGGCGAGATTCGCCATGCGCACTTGTTTTTCGCCGCCTTCTTCGATGATCGACATCTTGCGGAGTTTATCGAGATCACCAGGCCAGGAGATTTCGACTTTACGCAGAAACTCGAGATTAATCTCGGAGATGATTTCCACGTGACGCGGGAGCACATAGGAGAGCAGCGATAGCGGCCACTTCTCGAGTGCTTCGGGAAGAAGCGTGTGATTCGTATAGCCGAGCGTGGCTTCGGTGATCTCCCAGGCCTGCTTCCACTCCAGATTGTGACCATCGACGAGCACACGCATGAGCTCGGCGACGGCGAGGCTCGGATGCGTGTCGTTCATCTGGATGGCAACATTGGAGGCTAAGTCGTCGAAAGTCTCGTGGGTCGCGCGGTAGCGGCGGACGATGTCTTTGATCGAACAGGCTACGAGGAAATATTCCTGAAGGAGCCGAAGTTCTCTTCCAGCAGGGAAAGCGTCGGAAGGATAGAGCACACGAGAAATATTCTCGGCAGAGATCTGTTCCTCGACCGCCGTGAAATATTCACCGTTGTTGAAGGCCTTAAGGTTAAAGTCGGCGGAGGTGCGCGCGCCGAACAGCCGCAGCCAGTTCACCGATTTGCCGGCGTAGCCTGCGACCGGCAGGTCGTGGGGAACGCCGATTACTGCCTTGTAGTCGACCCAGATGCGCTTCTCGGTACCGTTCGAACTCGCGGAGCGCTCCATGCGTCCGTAGATCGGGATGAGAAAAGGTTCGTCGATGCGTTCGAAGTAAAAAGGGAATCCCGTTTCTTTCCAGCGGTCCGGTTTTTCAACCTGGTAGCCGTCGACAATCTCCTGTTTGAAGAGACCGTAGTCGTAGTCGATGCCGTAACCGAAGCCAGGCATGCCAAGCGTCGCCATGGATTCGAGGAAACAGGCGGCGAGGCGACCGAGTCCGCCGTTGCCGAGGGCGGCGTCGGGCTCGGCGTCCAGAACTTCGTTGAGGTCTGAGTCGCACTCGGCGATAGCGCGGCGCGCTTCTTCTACGAGCTTGAGATTGTAAAGAGTGTCACCGAGCGTGCGCCCGATGAGAAATTCCATGGAGAGGTAGTAGAGACGTTTCGCGGCTGCAGATGTGTAGCGGCGCTCGGTATCGAGCATGCCATCGACGAGGAGATCGCGAATGGCGAGCGAAAGAGGCCGTAGCAATTCCTTCGCTCCGAGTCCCTGCGTGTCGCGACCCAGGGAATAACGGATGTGCCGGTAAATGGATTCCCGAAGTGCTTGAGTTTTACCAGGGTCCCCGTTTAAATCATTCTGCACTAGAAAACGCCCCACCTTCTCGGAGCCGCGGCACGCTTCCTAGTCTCCGATGTGTTCTTGCGGCTTCAGGTTAGCCACTTCGCCAACCGAAGCAGGTCTGTTCGGTTTTCTTGCTATCAGAGTACCACGAATTATTATTAGAAATCCCGATAGGAGCGATAGATAACGGTGCTCCAACTAAGGTCACTATGATTCGTGATTCTTAAGCAGAAGCCCCTACAGAAACGAGAAAAACTACCGTAATGACAAGGGTCGAAGAGTTCTTCGAATTCGCGAAACATGGCACCACGTTGCGGCGCGAAGTACTCGCCGGACTAACGACGTTCATGACGATGTCGTACATCCTGGTAGTGAATCCCGCGATTCTGACGGCTGCTGGGATTCCCGCGGGAGCATCGCTGGTGGCGACGATCATCACCGCTGCGGTCGGAACGCTGCTGATGGGTGTGTATGCGAAGCGTCCGTTTGCAGTGGCGCCATACATGGGCGAAAACGCCTTCATCGCGTACACCGTGGTGCGTGTCCTGGGAATGAGTTGGCAAGCGGCACTGGGCGCAGTCTTCCTTGCCGGGTGCGTTTTCCTGTTAATGACGGTGTTGAAGTTGCGGCAGTGGTTGGTGGGCGCGATACCGAAGACATTGCGGTACAGCTTCGCGGTCGGCATTGGATTGTTCCTGACATTTATCGGACTGAACGATAGCGGAATTGTTGCGCTCGGAGTTGCGGGGGCTCCGGTGAAGCCAGGAAATCTGGCGTCACTGCCGGTGCTGCTGGCGATCCTGGGATTTCTGCTGATTACTGTTTTGATTATCCATCGATTTCCAGGGGCGATTCTCGCTGGGATTCTCATCGTGACCGTTTTGTCGATGGTGTTGCGAGTGGCGCCGCCTCCTCATGGAATCATTAGCATGCCACCGAGCATTGCGCCGATTTTGTTCAAACTGGATTTCCGGCACGTGTTTACGTGGGCGTTCTTTCCAATCGTGCTCACGATATTTGTCATGGCCTTTGTCGATACGATGGCGACGCTGATTGGGGTGTCGGCGCGCGCGGGATTACTGGATGAAGAAGGGAGCTTGCCGCAGATTGAGCGTCCGATGACGGTGGATGCGATTTCGACGATGCTGGCGGCGCTGGTGGGAACGACAACATCGGGCGCGTTCCTGGAATCGGCGGCAGGAGTGGAAGCGGGAGGCCGAACGGGGATGACATCGGTGGTGACGGCACTGTGCTTCGTGCTTGCGCTATTCTTCTCGCCATTTGTCGCGTCGGTGCCGCCACAGGCGTATGGACCAGCGTTGATCATTGTGGGATTGATGATGTTTGCGCCGGTGGTGCATATTCCGTTTGACGACTATACGGAGGTGGTGCCGGCGTTTGTCGTCGTCGCGCTGATGAGCTTCACGTTTAATGTCGGAATAGGGATGACTGCGGGATTCGTGCTGTATCCGTTGTGCAAGGTCGCGGCAGGACGGTGGAGGGAAGTGCGTCCTGGGTTGTGGGTGCTGGGAGGACTGTCGCTGTTGTTCTTTGTGTTTTATCCGTATTGAAGAGCCGTCGGCTTGATGGCGAGCGAGTTCCACGGGAATGTGTATGACGCGGGCGAGGGCGCCCGCGCCACAAGTCGTACTCTAGGCGGCGCGGCTATAGGCGTCGGAGCCGTGCTGCTTTACAAGTTTGTTGTAGACGCCAATCGTTAGAAACGCGGGCACCCATTGGCCAACGAAGAGTGCCCATTCGTCGCGGCCAAGTATCTTGAGGACTGCCGACGCGGCAATTGAACCTAGAGCGATCCCCAAGTAGCCGGATGATGGAATCTTTGCGGTATAACGTTCGATGCTTCCAGTGAACTCGTCTTCGCGAACTTCTCCGCTGCGTACGCGCATTCTAGTACCTCATTTGTGAGTTGTGATCCCCGTAGGGTGTCGATTGTCAGATGCGATGCCTCGCGTAAGAAATGGCAAAAAGCAGCTCACGCTGAGTTACATTCAACGTGCTGGAAAACCGTGTACGGGAGTTTTGCGTGAAGAGAAAACTAAGAGTTGTAGGATTTGCAGCGTGCCTCCTCAGCGGTAGCCTGGCCTGCGCTCAATATTTGCAGGCAGTGCCGAAACCAACCACGGACAATGAGGAACAGAGAGCGACAGTGATGTGGAAATGGCTGCAGGATTGGCCCAATCTGGGGCGATATCGAGCGGCGAATCAGGATCTCGGCACGCCGAAACCCGGTGAACAGCGCGTAGTGTTTATGGGCGATTCGATCACAGACATGTGGCAGCTGCCGCAATACTTTCCGGGAAAGCCGTACGTCAATCGTGGAATCAGCGGGCAAACCACCTCGCAAATGCTGGTGCGCTTTCGACAGGACGTGGTGGATTTAAAACCGCGCGTGGTTGTGATCCTGGCAGGAACAAATGATATTGCGGGGAACACGGGTCCGATTTCGCTGGAGGAGATTGAGCGCAACTTTGCATCGATGGCGGATTTGGCACATGCGAATCGGATTAACGTGGTGCTGTCATCGATCTTGCCCGTTCACAACTACACGCTGAGATCCAAGCTGTTCTTTGGCGAGCGCTCGCCAGAGAAGATCGTGGCGCTGAATCAGTGGCTGAAGCAGTACGCGGGCGATCATGGGTATGTTTATTTGGACTACTTCAGCGCGACGGTAGATGAGCGCGGATTGCTGAAGAAAGATCTGGCAGACGATGGTCTTCACCCCAACGAAGCGGGACTTGACGATTATGGCGCCGATAGCGGAAAAGGCGATTGAGCAGGCGATGGGGGCCGTGCCAAGGTAATGCGGATCCTCGCGGACTGCGTCCGCTCGTGATGACAACAAAAAACAAGAAAGGCAGGGAAGCCGAGGTCGGCTGCGCCACGTGATTGTCGGTGAGCCGAGACTGGCCCACTCGAGGGCGAGTGGGCTCCCATAGAACGTGAGGACGCGGGCGAGGGCGCCCGCGCCACCATTGAATTGCAGATTCAGGCGTGCTTTTCTTCACGGATCGTGTCGAGCATTCGTGCGGGCAGCGGTTTCTGCGGAGGACGCTTTTCCTTGATGTCGAGTGGTAGACGGAAGTCCTTCGCGGAAGCGCGACCCGCGGCGAGCCATCCATAGCGAGTCAAGATTGAGCCAGCGATGCCGCAGCAAGCGGCCAATTTGCGAAGGCCGCGCGATCTCTTCGAGAAGACCGCCGCGAGTCTCAGGAGCAAAGGCGCAGGGCCAGAGAGAACACCTCCAGCACGGGTAATCCAGCCGCTGGGACCTCGTTTCAATGGGCGAAGTACGAGATCGGAATCGCTCTCGAGAGTGAATCCTTCCCAGGTTTCGAAAGCAGCAGCAAGAAGAGCGAGCCAGTTGATGGCGGCATTTTCATTGCCCAGTAACTCAAGCGTAGAGACTCCGGCCTGGACTCCCGACATGCCGAAGTGGACGGGAAGCGTTTTCACGTTCTTGTTCCAGACAGGGATTGCGGTGGCTCCAATCAGTACGCCAGTGTAGTTGTGCAGAGGGAGCCCGAAGAGGGCGGCCATGCCCTGGCTGACTTGCCCGAGAATGCGAACCGGAAGGGAATCGAAACGCCGCTGAACCAATTTCGCAAAGGCGGCTGCGCCAGCGGCTGAACCGAAGGCGGCAAGCGTCCACGCGCCCATACTCATTGGGCTTTGCAGCTTAAACACACGCAACATTCCGAGAAATCGTGCTGGGCGGCCGAGATCAGAGATCAATAGAACGGACGAGAGGCCGGCACCGCCGACGGCTACCCAGCGGGCATCGCTGGCGAGTTCTCTCGTCGTCGCCGATCCAGTCGGCGAGAGCGCCGATTACCGATGCGGATCCGGCAACGCCTCCGACGAAGAAGTAGAGTGGGAATCTCCCACGTCCAGGGTGGCTGTTTGAGCAGAGGAATTCCGTAGTAACCAGTTTCAGCGCTGGCGCGAGGGAACGGAGCACCTTCGGGATGAACCCCGGGTGTCTCGACTCGTCCTTTGCGTTCGGCTTCCCGACGAATCTCCAGCAGGCGCGATTCGCTGGCGGCGTCGGGAACGCGCTGCTGTTTCGGATCGTGTTCCGATGGCCAAGTACTCATCTCCGACTCCTCCGTGGGGTCCAGCTGCCGGTACGTGATGATGCGCTCTTGCGAGATCCGGTGAAGGCGACAACCGCTGCCAAGACGAATGCGCCGGCGCCGATGACCGCCGAACGCCACGCATCTTTGTGGTAGATGGTTGGGACCTCCGGCTTCGGTGGAAGGTTGTAGGCACGCGGGTCGCCACGAACCAGGAAGAAGGCGTGAAGGCCGCCGACGCTGGTCTCCCTTGGGTCGTAAATCTGCGCGTCTCTCATGCCTTTGTCATGCAGGTCTTCAAGTCTTTCTTGAGCTTGAGCCTGAAGCTGCTCAAGATTTCCGAACATGATCGACTTGGTCGGGCACGCCTTGGCACACGCCGGCTCTAGACCGGCTTTCTGGCGGTCGGTGCAGAAGGTGCATTTGAAAGCGCGGCCGTCATCGGGACTGCGCTGAACTACGCCGAACGGACAAGAGACAACACAATATCCGCACCCGTTGCAGACGTCGGGCTGAAGAAACACTGACCCGAATTCGGTGCGCACCAGCGCTCCGGTAGGGCACGCTTCCATGCAACCGGCCACTTCGCAATGCTTGCAGACGTCGGACGAGAATTCCCAGGAGACGTGATTCGGCGCGTTACCACCTTGTCCGGGTTCGACTTGGCCTTCTACGAACTTCACGTGGCGCCAGGTGTGGTAGCTCACCGCTCCCGTATTGTCGTAAGAGAAGCCGCTCCAGTTGTAACCATCCGCGGGCAGGTCGTTCCATTCCTTGCAAGCAACTTCACAGGCTTTGCAACCGATGCAGAGAGTGGAATCGGTGAAGAACCCGGTGGTGCGCTGGCTATGAACGTCCGGATTCTCCGTGCGGAGATGGAAAGCCTTCGTTGATGGAGCGCTGCTCATGCCACCCTCTGCGTTTCACGTTTGAACTGCTCGAGGACTCCGGACTCGTCGGGAAGACGTCTGCCGGGAGTAAGGTTGCAAACCAGTGCCTTGGTTTCCATGATGCGGACGTTGGGCTCTTCGGATATAGCAAGAAGATCGTTGGCGACGTCGCCCTTAACGATTCCTTTCCAACCCCAATGGTAGGGAATGCCTACGGTGTGCATGGTGCGACCGTTGATCTGAAAGGGGCGGATGCGTGGAGTGACGAGAGCGTGCGCAGAGACGATACCGCGTGGGCTGGTAATGGTCACCCACTCGCCGTTGATGATGCCAAGTTCGTTGGCGAGTTCCGGCGAGATTTCGCAGAACAACTCGGGCTGCAGCTCTGATAGATGAGGTAAGGTCCGACTCATGCCCCCAGCGGTGTGGTGCTCCGTCAGGCGATAAGTGCTGAGCATGTATGGGAAGCGTGGATCGCCAGGCTGATTGGCGTATGGGTTATCGGGACGCTGCTCGGTATTTGCGACTGGATTCGTGCCGTGCTCCGGATAGAGCGGGTTGGCGATGAGCGATTCGAGGGGCTCGTAATGAGTCGGCAGCGGACCATCTTTCAGGCCGCTATTCACGAACAGCCATGCGACTCCATCAGCGTGCAAGATGAAAGGGTCATCTCCGGCAAGGGCGTCCGTACCTTTGCCGTTGCGGTAGTCGCCGGGGTGATCAGGCTTCTTTTCCAGATCGAAGTCAGGACGATCCAGACCAGTCCACTTCTTTTCCTTTCGCATCCCACCAGACAAGTTTCTTGTTTTCGCTCCACGGCTTACCATCAGGATCAGCTGAAGCGCGGTTGTAGATCACCCGCGAATCGTTGGGCCAGGCGAATCCCCATCCGTGGCCGAGGTAATCCTTCGACTCGCGTTGGTTTGCCTTATTCAGACCCGGTTCGGGGAACACGCCGCAGTAGATCCAGCAACCGGAAGCGGTCGAGCCGTCTTCTTTCAACTCCTTGTACGACTTGAGGAGCTTTCGGTCGCTCCATGTGAAGCCGTTGATCTCCTGAAGGATTTCTTCGACGTTGGGCTCTGCATCTCTGCCGTGTGTCGAGTAACTCCAGTTCAGCGCGTTCAACGGCTCGTTCTTCGGAGTTCGCTCCCGCGAAGCCTTGTCCTTCAGGATGCGGCCGAGATGATAAACGAACCACGTCTCGCTGCGCGCGTCTCCAGGTGGGTCGACTGCCTTGTTGTGGTACTGCAATAAGCGCTGCGTGTTCGTGAATGTGCCTGACTTCTCCGCCTGACCCGCCGCAGGCATCAGGAACACTTCCGTGGCGATGTCTTTTGGGTCGAGTTCACCACGGCGTACTTCAGGCGAGTCGTACCAGAACGATGCAGTCTCGATTTCGCTCATGTCGCGCACGACCAACCATTTCAGCTTGGAGAGCGCCATGCGTTGCAAACGGCCATTGGGCGCGCCGACAACCGGGTTCTGACCCATCACGAAGAGACCGTCCAACTTGCCGTCCTCCATCTGGAGCCAGTACCCGAGTTGCGAGTGATCGCCGGTCACGCGGGGAATCCAACCGAATCCCCAATCATTTTCTTTTTTCGCGTTGTCGCCATAGTAGGCGCGGAGCAGGCTGACGATGTATTTCTCGTAGTTCGCCCATAGGCCGGTTTGACCCTTGTGCTTGTGGATGTATTTATCCCAGGTGTAGGTATCGGCATCGGTCATAGGCATCGGCAAGTAGCCCGGAAGGATGTCGTATAAAGTAGGAATATCGGTTGAGCCCTGGATGGAGGCATGCCCGCGGAGAGCAAGGATTCCGCCGCCAGGACGTCCGATGTTGCCGAGCAGCGTTTGCAAGATCGCAGCCGAGCGGATGATTTGCGGACCCTTCGAGTGCTGTGTCCATCCCACGGCATAGCAGATCGCAGCGGTCCTCTCGCGTCCGGAAGCGTTCGAAAAGACCTCTGCGGTTTTCAAGAACACGTCTTTTGGGACACCGCAGTAGCGCTCCACCAATTCCTGGGTATAGGGGGCGAAGTGCCGTTTTAAGACCTGGAACACGCTGCGCGGGTGCTGCATGGTCATGTCGGTGATGAAGATGTTGGATTTGCCGGCTTCACCGCCACGCTGACCGTGTCCACCGGCGACCTCATGGCCGCCAGGAGTGTATCCGCCCTCCTTCATGGGTTCTTGTTCGTAGAGCCAGGTTTCAGGACTGTATTTGCGTTCCTCGGGAATCCAGCCGGAGAACACTCCGCCGAGTTCGTTCACGTCTTTGAAATCTTCGCGCAGGATGAACGGAGCATTGGTGTAATGCCGAACATATTCTTCGAAATACTTATTGTTGGAGAGAACGTAATTGATCAGCGCGCCCAGGAAGATAATGTCGCTTCCGGGTCGCAGTGGGACCCAGATGTCGGCCATGGCCGAAGTGCGCGTAAAGCGCGGATCGACGTGAATGATGGTGGCGCCGCGCTCGCGAGCTTCCATTACCCACTGGAAGCCGACGGGGTGGTTTTCCGCCATGGACGAGCCCATGATAAGGATCGCGTCCGCACGAGCAAGATCAGTCTGAGCGGTGGTAGCCCCGCCGCGTCCGAATGAGGTGCCCAGACCGGGCACCGTTGAGCTGTGTCATATACGGGCCTGGTTGCTAATGCAACTCATGCCGAGGCCTGCGGCGAACAATTTTTTGATGAGGTAATTTTCTTCATTGTCGAGCGTGGCGCCACCGAGGTGGGCCATGGCAAGCGTGTGCATGACCGGACGTCCCTTTTCGTCCTTTTCGACGAAGGTTCCCTGGCGTGTTTTCCAGGCACGGTCGGCGATCATGTGCATCGCTTTATCGAGTTCAATCTCTTCCCATTCCGTGGCGAAAGGCCGGCGGTACTTTACTTTTTTCAGGCGGCCGGCGTGCGTGTGGAGCTGGTAAGTATCGGAGCCCTTTGGGCACAGTCGTCCACGGGAGATCGGAGATTCAGGATCGCCTTCGATGGAAACGAGCTTGCCGTTTTTATGGAAAATAAGCTGGCCGCATCCGACACCGCAATAGGGGCAGATCGACCGAGATTTCTCGCAATCATGTGTCTTGGGTTTCAGGTGTTTGGTACGGTCGCTCCAGGCTTCCGGTCCGGTTCCGTCTGATCCAGTTTGGATTTGTTTAACAACAGGCCAGCGCGACAGAAGCTCCTTAATCATTAGTGCCTCGGAAAGATTTTTGGCAACAATAGAAAGAAGCGAAAATGGTGGGAGAGGGTTGCCATTGCGAGAAATGGATCATGCTACGCTGAGTGTGGAAATCGAAAACTTCAGGACGGGTGCGAGCTAATGAGTGATTCGCAGCGGAGATATTTCAATCTACCCAATCGACGCGAAGACCTTCCTTTCAGTGATGCGGTTCTAGTTGGTGACACGCTTTATCTCTCCGGTCGTATTGGAATCGATCCCCAGACCGGCTATGCGCCAGCGGATATCGATCAGGAGATAAGTTTTCTGATGGACGGTATCAAAGCCGTGCTCGAGCAGGCTGGAATGGATATGGACGATCTTGTCTACGTGCAGATTTTCTGTCCCGATCTGTCGCTGTTCGATCGATTCAATCGCAGATATCGATCTTACTTCAGCGGGAATCTTCCAGCACGAGCGTTCATCGGCTCGGGCCCACTACTTCGCAATGGGCACTTCGAGATTATGGCGCAGGCACGGAAGCCGTAGTTTGTTGTCCCACATATGCCAAAAGAGGGCAGATATGGGGCACCAGCTTTCCTTTCAACCTCGTCCACATCTGCCACGGAAGGCAGATGTGGATATCGTTTGGTTAATTCCTATTGTCCGTGCTTTACACCAGGTTCACCAAAGCCGAAGTTAAACGCAGCGCTGTGGAGAGCTCGTTCGGTTTTTCCGAGGGGCCAAACCTCTTTTCCGAAGGCGCTTTGCAGCATGATCGCGCTTGCTGTGTACCACGCGAGTACGGCCGAAATGATGAAGCTCCAGCCAGCGAGGATATTGATATTGCCATTGCCGGCGATTTGTCCGATGGCGAAGAGGGTTGATCCGAGGGCCAAGAATGCAAGCACGGACGTCAGAGCCTTGCTTTCTGCTGCGGCCGCCGCGGTACCAACCCAGGTAATAGCTGCCAGTCCTATAAACCAGAACCCGAGCGCCGGAAAAGCGCCCTGTGGTCGAGCAAGATCGCCGGAAGCAAACAGCAGGTTCAGAATTCCGTAGGCGATCCAGAAGGCGCCCCACATGCCGTGCATAGCGGTGGCGAGGGCGTCGCGGGCTTTGAACGCCCACATTCCTGCCAGAAATTGGGCCAGACCACCAAATACAGCAGCGAACGGCGCCAGGTAGAGCTCTGTGTTGGACGATCCGTACCAATGTGCAATGTGCGCGGCAACCATGAAGGTGGCTGCAGCGAACCCGTAAAGGCCGAGAATGGATGGGGCAGCAATCGGCTGCAACACGACCTCGGCCCGATTCTCCGGCGTAACCGTCATCTCCGGCGTAACTGGCGACGGCATCTTGATAACAGGGTTAGGCATACTTCATCTCCTACTTGGTATATGACACGATTCAGAGTCAAACATCGTTTTCCGATACTAAATACAGCGATGCAAGTTCCGTGACAGACGTTTCCTTTTAGGCGGAGAATCGGGCCAGGATTGGAAATCGCAGGCGCCAAACGTTTACAGTGTTGCTCATGTTTGCGGATCGTACGCGGTGGAATCTGCAGGTAAACCAGTTTTCGCAGGCGCTGGAGAGGCGGCGGAAGTCAGGCAATCGCATTCTCGATCTGACTGCGTCGAATCCGACGACGGTTGGATTGACGTACGACGAATCCGCCATTTTGACTGGCTTGTCGAGGCCAGAGTCGCTGATTTATGAGCCCGATCCGAAAGGGCTCAGGAGTGCGAGGGAGGCTGTTGTCCGGTACTATGCCGAGTCCGCAGGAGAGACGGAGTTAGATCCGGAGTCGATTATTCTGACTGCCAGCACGAGCGAGGCGTACTCCTATTTATTTCGTCTGATGTGCAATCCGGGAGATGAGGTTCTGGTTGGGACTCCAAGCTATCCATTGTTTGAATATCTCGCCGAGATACAGGACGTCCGGCTGGTTTCCTACGAACTGGTCTACGACCACGGATGGCAGATCGACTTCCATTCGCTTCGCCAGAAGCTGACTTCGCGAACGCGCGCGATCATGCTGGTGCATCCCAATAATCCCACGGGATCCTACGTTTCCGATGAGGAGCGGACGGAGCTGAACGCGATTGCGAGAGAACGCGAGCTCGCGTTGGTAGTGGATGAAGTGTTTCTGGATTTTCCGCTCGACGGAGCGAGACATAGAAGTTTCGCAACAAATGCTGATGCGCTGACATTTACGCTGAGCGGACTGTCGAAAGTCTGTGCCTTGCCACAGATGAAGCTTGCCTGGCTGATCGCGTCGGGCCCGGAGGAACTGAAAAGGGAGGCACTGGCGCGATTGGAACTCATTGCGGATACATATCTTTCCCCGAGCGCGCCCATTCAGCACGCGGCAGCAGATTTCCTGCGATTGCGGACGTCGATGCAAGAGCAGGTGATGACGCGAGTAAAGGCGAATGTGGCGGAATTGGACCGCCAACTGGATGGGCAACAACTTTGCCAGCGACTCGACGTTGAAGGCGGATGGTATGCAGTGTTGCGGGTGCCGGTGACCCGAGCAGACGAGCAACTTGCGGTCGAACTGCTGGAACGACGGTCGGTGGTCGTACATCCGGGATTATTCTTTGATTTCCATTCTGACGGATACCTCGTTCTGAGCCTGATCACGCCAGAGGCAACATTCGCTGAAGGTGTACGGCGAGTGCTGGAGTTCGTTCACTGACCACAGTTAGGGCTTCGCCAAAGGTCGAATTAACACTTCGCTGATGAAGGAGCGCGGCTGCTGGGTGACGAGCATCTCGACCACGTGGGCAATGTCGTCGCCCTGAAGCATCTTCGAAGTATTCTTGCCCTCGTGTGGGCTGAGATCCGTATTGGTGGATCCGGGACAGATTACCGTGACGCGGACATTGTAGGCGCGCAACTCTTCGGCAACTGAGTAACTTAACCCATTGAGTCCCCACTTAGACGCGGCATAAGCGGCCCCTTTGGGCAGAGGATTCTTGCCGGCTAACGACGAGATATTGATGATGTCACCGCGACGGGCGGCGATCATCATCGGCGCGAAAGCACGGATGCAGTAGTAAACGCCCCGGAGATTGGTGTTGAGGATGGCATCCCACTGCTCCGGAGGAAGCTCATGAAGGGGCGTGGAGAACCCGCCGATTCCGGCGTTATTCACCAGGACTTGCAAGCCGCCGAACTCGTGCTGGACGCGGCGAGCTGCGTTCGTCACCGAGTTTGAGTCAGTTACATCGCAAGCCAGAGCTCGACATTTGCCGCCAGCTGATTGGATGGCTTCGGCTGTTCGTTCGAGCAGATTCTGGTCGCGACCGGTAATCACGACCGTAAAACCGAGCTGGGCTAGTTTTTCAGATATCGAGCGGCCAATTCCACGGCCACCACCGGTAACGAGGGCAGTTCCATTTTGCAACTCAGGGTTTAACATACGAGCCTTTCAGTCCAGCTTGGATTCAATGGGGGGCCCGGGAGACGGCCCAAATCGGCAACACTGCACAATTCTGCAGCATCGGATATAGTGTCCATAATCGCGAGAAAAGTGGCCTTCGTATTTACATTACTTGCCTTAGATGAACTCTGATTCATATAATCCAGCGTCCGAACATTCCGTGTCATTGATGTTGTGAAGTCACGGTTGCCGGAGGATGTGTGTTTCAGGCAGGCATGGCGGGGGTGGGTGACTCTACCGTGCAAGCTTCATTTAGTTAGTATTGTGCGTGCCATATTCGATTCGCGTAATTGACTTTCCCGGAAGTTAAGGAGCTACTGAATGAAGAAGTCGCTTGTGATGCTTGTGCTCATGTTTGCGACTGCAGGGCTTGTGCAGGCCGCGCCACAACAGCCGGCGGCCGGACAGGCAGGATCTGCCGCGCCCGCGCAGCAGAAGAAAGAGATCAAGAACCCCGCCGAATATAACGCCTACATGGGCGCCATCCAACAGACGGACCCCACGGCGAAAGCGGCGGCACTGGAAGCATTTCTCCAGACTTATCCTGACTCAGTTATGAAGGAAGATGCGCTCGAACTGTTGATGCGCACCTACCAGCAGACGAACAATCTCCCGAAGACGGAAGATGCGGCGACCCGGTTATTGCAGGCGAATCCCAATAATGTGACGGCTCTCGCGCTGCTCAGCTATTCCAAGCGCATGCAGGCGCTGCAGGGAGGGCCCAATGCTCAGCAAAGTTTGCAGCAGGCGGCAGATTACGGGCAGAAGGGAATCGCGGCGCTACAGACTTATCAAAAGCCTGAAGGTATGACCGATGACCAGTTCGCACAGCTGAAGACTCAGCTTGCTGGAATCTTCAACGCTTCCGTCGGTTTGAATGCGCTGCAGACCAAAGATTACGCTAACGCGCAATCACATCTGGCGGTAGCGGCTGCCGCGAATCCGACTGATTTTGCGACGACCTACCAGTTGGCGCTGGCGAACCTGGATGCGCCCCAGCCAAATTACATCGATGGCCTGTGGTACATTGCGCGCGCCTCAAACTTGGCGCCCTCGCCCCAATACAAACAACAGATCTCCGAATATGGCCGCCGCAAGTACATCAAGTACCACGGTGGAGATGATGGCTGGACGGATATTCTTGCTCAGGCAGCATCGCCGACCAAGCCCGCCAACTTCACGATCAAACCGGCGCCCACTCCGGCGGAGCAGGCGGCCACGTTGGTGCAATCCACGCCTGTAACGCAGATGAGCTTCGACCAGATCCAGATGGTGCTCACCTCGGGCAATCAGGACGCTGCAACCAAGGTGTGGAACGATCTGAAGGACAAGCCAATCAAGATTGAAGGCAAGCTGATTTCGGGTACGCCGACCAAGTTGATGATCGCCGGCAGCTACGACGATATCCAGGCGAATAAGGCGGATATCGAACTGACGATGGCGAATCCGATTCCGACCCGCCTGGTTCCGAAAGATGGAGCGACGGTGGATTTCCAGGGCAATCCGACCACATATGACCCCACTCCGTTTGTTATTCACATGGAAAAGGGTGTACTGCTGAATTTGCCGACGGAAACTCCTAAAAAGCCCACCACGACTCATCGCAAGCCGCAGTAAGGAACGACGCGGAGCTCGAGTTCTTCGGCCACGTACAAAGGCAGCCTAGTTCAGGCTGCCTTTTTTTCGTTCAGATCAGTTTTAAAGAGAGCGGTTGTGGGCTGCCTAACGGGCGGCTTTCTTCTCGAGGGCTAATGCGGGACGTGCGCTGCGAGGAGGGCGCTTCGCGTCACGCAAGGCGCGCATGTCGATCTTCAACTCGTCGATAGTGCGGGAGAGGGTATTACGGTGCATGCCAAGCTGGCGCGCGGCACGGCACTGGTTGCCGTTGCTTTCCTGGAGAACGTTGATGATGAATCGCTTCTTAAATTCGCGGACAGCTTCGGAATAGAGAATTCCGCCTTTGTACATTTGTGTGACAAGCGCTTCAAGCTGGTCCTTCACGTTGTATCTCTCTTTCTGATCTGATTCCATTAAGCCACTCATTTTCCTGAACCCTGGGAGCTAGACGCCGGAACAACGGCGGAACTTGGTTTTACGTGTGCCGCATCTTCCGCCTGGTTCTTTGCGTGATGCAGCAAATCAATACCATCGCGAACCCGGGCCCGAATATCAGCGGGTGTGAGCCAGGTTGCAGCTCTGCCCACGGCCAAGAAATAGGGAGCCGTGGAAGATTGGCTCAACCATCGTGCTCCGGGTGCAAAGGCGGCGGTCGCCAGGCAAACGACGGTGACGACCAGTAAGCCACGCACGAACCCAAATACCGCGCCGAGAAAGCGGTCCATCCACTTCAATCCCGCTTCGCGAACAGCCCAGCTTGTAATTCTTCCGGCGATTCCGGCGAGTAAAGCGATGGCAACAAAGATGACAAAGAACGAAACGATGTCGGCCACCCAGCGAGGATTCACGCTGGATAACACGCCATCGGCCAGCCAAGGGTATTCCCAGGCTGCCACCAGGAACCCAATTACGGTTCCAGCCAAGGCAAAAGCCTCGGTAAAAAATCCTTGAGCTGCGGCCTGCACGGAAGAGAGCACAATTGCCGCAACGATCAACCAATCCGCTACTGTCATGGATCCAATCCTGGGCCGCTTGTCTCACTGCAACTTCGGACGGCGATCCAATCTAAAAGCTCAATTCGCGCCCCGTGAGCTTCCGGTACGCATCGACGTATTTCTCGCTAGTCTTTGCCACCACCTGCGGCGGTAACGCCGGGGCGGGAGGCAGTTTGTTCCAATGAATCTCTTCGAGATAATCGCGGACGTATTGCTTGTCGAAGGACTCCTGGGTCGCGCCGGGCTTGTACTGGTCTGCCGGCCAGAAGCGGGAGGAGTCGGGCGTAAGAACTTCGTCGGCGAGAACGATTCCTTTTTCCGTTTGGCCGAATTCGAACTTTGTATCGGCGATGATGATGCCGCGTCCGGCCGCATAGTCACGCGCGGAGCTATAAATGTTCAAAGTGAGATCGCGTAACTTGGTGCTGACATCGGCGCCGAGAATCTCCTGCATCTGCTCGAAGGAGATGTTCTCGTCATGTCCGGTTGTAGCCTTGGTAGCCGGCGTGAAGATCGGTTCGGGCAACTTGTCGGATTCGCGAAGTCCAGCTGGAAGCTTGATACCGGAGACAGAGCCGCTGGCTTTGTACTCCTTCCAAGCGGAGCCGGAGATATATCCGCGGGCGACACACTCAACGGGGAACATCTCAGCGCGCGCGACCAGCATGGACCTGCCACGCAGTTGAGTGCGGTATTTCTGCAGTTCGGCGGGGTATTCGTCGACGTTGGCGGTAACAACGTGATTGGAGACGATGCCCTTCAGAAATTCGAACCAGAAGAGAGATGTCTGGGTAAGCACGGTTCCCTTAAGCGGGATGCCGGAGGCGAGAACGTAATCGAACGCAGAGATGCGATCGGTAGCAACGAAAAGAAGCCGATCTTCACCGACCCGATAGATATCTCGAACTTTGCCACTGGCGAAAAGTTCCAGATCGGGGAAATTGGTCTTCAGCAGCGTGTCTTGAGGAATCAGAGTATTCACAGTTGGAATCGTCGTTGAAGAGTCGACGCACATTCTAGCCGTCCATCAATATTTGTCAACGCTGGTCATCACAGCGGGGAGAGATGAGGGATTTCCATCCGCTGAAAAGAAATTGACAAGGTGAGTGATTGCGCGAAACAGGCGTGAATAGAGGGTTTCAAAGCGACTTATTGAAATGAGGAAAAGAAGTGCAGAGTTTTGCACGCTGCGCTTTTCCTCGCACAACAACGGGCCGACGCAATTCGTCAAGATGAGTGCCGCGAAAAATTTCTGCCTTGGCACTCGCGATCCAAATCACGGATCGATCCAGCGATCAGCCGAACTCGGCAAGCGAGGCGCGCAGTTTGTGCGTAGCGCGAAACAGAGTGTTCTTCATCACTCCTTCGGATGTGTCAAAGAACCCGGCGATGGTTCTCAGCCGTAAACCATGGTAGTGCTTCAGCTCAAAAACAATGCGTTCTTTTGGAGAGAGTTTTCCGAGAGCTCGCGCGACACGTTCGCGTAACTCGCGATTGATGAGAGAGCGCTCGGGGCTGGCGCCAGGGCGATGGTCGGGAAGGCGGTCGATCGGATCTTGCTCTTCGCCCTCGTCCGAAACTTCCGGTTCCACCGCACGATTGCGGCGCTGGTTGTAGCGAAGCCGATCTAGACAGAGGTTTGTAACGATGCGGTGCATCCAGGTGTAGAAAGAGCATTCGAAGCGGAACCGGCCAAGATTCTTGTAGGCACGCAGGAACGCCTCCTGATAGACGTCCTGAGCGTCCTCTTTACACTTGGTGAGATGCATGGCCAGTCCGAGCACGGCACGGTCGTAGTTCTTTATGAGTTCTTCGAATGCCGCGGAGTCGCCCTGCTGGGCGCGGCGAATCAGATCGTCGGTATCAAGGCGAGTCTGTTCGCGTTTTTCCTGCTGGGGAGGGCTGGAACGCGCCTGCTTCAGGCTGTTCGGCCAGGGTGCTACATTACGAGTTTGAGTAAGTTCAGCCACAGTCATTGTGCGTCCAACAGAGGCGCGGAATTGTTCCTGCCTCGACTTACTACAATCATTGCCATGTCGTCTTCGCGGCGCTGATTCACGGTGAACTCCTGCGCCGCTGCAAGTACCGAAAAAAGTACGACGGATGCAACCGGGCTAATCGACATCTTCGCGGCCTTCAGAAGCCGATCCATGCCAAATTCTGCTCCCGAGGTATTGCGGCATTCGAGAACTCCGTCGGAGTAAGCGAGGAGGGAATCGCCCGGGTCCAAGTGAGCTTCTCCGCAACTGAATGGAGCGTTGGGAACTGCGCCGAGCAATGGGCCACCATCTTCGAGCAGACGCAGCCGACCGTTTGCTGACAGAATTTGCGCAGGTGGATGACCGGCGTTGCACCAGAGCAGCTTGCCATTCGCCGGATTTAACCTGGCGAGGAACAAGGTGGTGAGCGGTGCAGCGAAGGGCACGCTGCAAAGATCATTGTTGATTGCCTGCATGGCCTGACTTGGAGTGCGGGTGCTCAGCATCTGGTCGCGCAAGGAGACCATCATGTGGGTGAACCACATGGCGGCCGGCAGGCCTTTACCCATGATGTCGCCGATAGCAAACGCTATTTCCGCGCCGCAGTCAAAGAGGCTGATGAAGTCACCGGAGAGATGCCGAGCAGGGAATAGCTCGGTTGCGAATTCGAACGGACCTCGGCGCAAGCGGCGTGGACCGCAGAGGCGACGTTGCATCTGAGCGCCTTCGAACATGGCGTGTCTGAGTTCATCGCGCTCAGCGATTGCGTCGGAGAGTTCGGCCTGAAGGAGGCGGTTATGCCGAACCAGTTCCGCGAGCAGCTCGGGACGAGTTGCCGGAAGTGGTTGGTCGCCGCAGCGCCGAAGATGATTTCGTTGGTCTCGCGCCCTTTTCACAGATCACTCCCAAATGATTAGCCAACAAATTTGTAGCCAATGCCGTGGATGGTCAGGATCAAATGCGGTTCGTCTGGTTTGCTCTCCAACTTCTGGCGCAGGCGGACGATGTGCGCGTCGACCGTACGGGTGGTAGGAAAGCTGTCGTAGCCCCAGACGTCCTCGAGAAGGCGATCTCTGCTGAGTGCTTCGCCGGAATGGCTCACGAAATATTTCAAGAGCTCAAATTCCTTGGCGGAGAACTCAAGAGGCTTGCCCTTCCTTAGTACCTGACAGGTGCGAAAATTCACTTCCACATCTCCGAACGCGCGGCGCTCCTGATCTTGCGCAACCGGTTGAGCGCGGCGAAGGACGGCTTTCACGCGCGCGAGAAGTTCGCGAATCGAAAACGGCTTGGTGACGTAATCGTCCGCGCCTAGTTCGAGGCCAACGACCTTGTCCACTTCCTGGCCGCGCGCGGTAAGCATGATGATGGGAACTCCGGGGCGCTTGGCTTTGAGTTGCTTGCAGACTTCGAGGCCGCTCATGCGCGGCATCATTACGTCGAGAATTACGAGATCCGGCGTCTGAGAGACCGCGCGTTCGAGGCCGGCAACGCCGTCCGGGGCGGAAATGACCTCGTATCCCTCGAACTCGAAGTTGTCGCGCAGTCCGGCGACCATATTGGGTTCGTCTTCGACAATCAGAATCTTCGTCATTTGTCGTGCTCTCCGAAGTAATCTTTAGGCTGATGTCGCTTTGCTGACCTGTTGTCCGCGTTCTACCGGAAGAGTAATGGTGAATGTGCTGCCTTCGCCGGGCGTGCTGTCTACAGAAACATCTCCGCCATGCGCGTTGACGATGTGCCGAACGAGTGAGAGCCCCAGTCCACTACCTTTGGTGTTGTGAACCAGAGGATCACCGACTCGGTAAAACTTTTCGAAAATGCGGTCCTGTTCCTGCGATGGGATACCGATGCCGTGGTCGACGACCTCGAGTTTCACGGAACCGTTCTTCCGGTAGAGATTTACGCCGATAAATTTGCGATCCTGCGAATACTTGAGCGCATTGTTCACCAAGTTCACGAGCGAGCGCGCGAGAGCTTCACGATCCACGCGCATTGGTGGAACTGGCTCGATCTTTTCTTCGAATGCAAAACCTTGCTGCTCGATCTGGTACTTGTAGGACTCAAGGGTATTGCGCACAAGTTCGCTGATATCGGTCTCGCGGAAGTCGTATTCTTTGCGTCCCGCCTCGATGCGCGAGAAGTCGAGAATATTGTTGATGAGAGCGGTGAGACGTTCGCTCTCTTTGCGGATGATCTGGTAGTACTCCTGATATTTGTCGGGGCTGACCATACGGCCCATTTCCAGTGTCTCGGCGTAGAGGCGGATCAGTGACAGCGGAGTGCGCAGTTCGTGCGAGACGTTGGAGACGAAATCGGACTTGAGCTTGGCCAGTGCCATTTCCTTGCTGACGTTGCGGTAAGTGAGGCCAAGTCCGCCGGCGAGAAGGAAGGTGAGTCCACCGAGGATCAAGAAATTGGTGCGCATGAAGCGATTGGCAACCTCTTTAAGCGTGGTGCCCCGCATCTTGATGGCGAGCGTCAGCCCGGGAAAGGCGCCCTCTAAATTGCGCTCAACTTCCGGATTGCCATCATCCCATCCAGAGGACACGGCGATTGGAGTCGAGTCATATCTGGAATGCAGCATCACGACAGACTGCCCGCTACTATTCGGCTCGGACGCATTGCGACTCATCTCAGAGTCCAACATCTCGGGAAAGAAATGGTCCCGCAGGTACTCGGGATCGAAAGCCACTCCGCCAATGGCCTTCTCGCCAGTTTGTTCATCCTTCATGAGGAACATGGCGAAATTACGGTAGAGGTGCTTGTCGCCACGTTGCACGGAACTGCTGTCGAAATAGTAAGGAATGCCTTTTTTCTGGAGCTTTTCTATTTGTTTTGAAACTCCGTCGAATTCCATCTTCAACCAGCCGTCGAACATTTTGCTGGATTCGGATGAGTCCTTGGCGAATTCCGGATCGCGCATTTGATCAGGTTGAGAGCGGAAAATGATGCCGTTACTCGGCGTGTACAAAAACACAGAGGAAGCATATGGATGGGAGGTGAGGATCTTGTCGAGCGTCTCACTGCAAGCGAGAGACGGTCGGGGAAAGTCGTCGCGGACGTCATCCACCAAGTCGTAGGCTTTCTGGTTCATGTGCTTTTCGCTAATCGCGAGCACATGAGCGAAATCGCGCTGGATGAGAGCCTCGACTGCGTTTTCGCGCTGAATGCTCCGCAGGTGCCATACGCTGGCGATGATCAGTGCAGCTGCCGGAAGTGCCACGGCGAGCTCCAGGGTGAGCATCAAACGGGTCCGCTCATTCCAAAACCGTTTTAGCATCATCGCATTGGTCTCCAGTCACCCTGTACCGCTTCAGGGACAATACCGAAAAGCATTACAGCATGTGCAAAGTCCAAGTAAAAAGAAGTAAAAAGTTGTGAATTCGAGATCTCTCACCGGGTAGGCCTGACGCTGAGGTCGTGCAAGTCTCGCTATTGCAATAGCTTAGAAGCTATCGCGCAACGCGATCTATCCGAATTTGGGCGGCAACTCACTTCGGTCGCGGATCGAACTCGGGCATTCTTTGGAATTCGCTGATTAAAAAAGGTATGGTAAACAAACCTTATCTGAGCCATGAATGCTGCACGCTCCATCCCGCAATCGAAAATCACGGGACCGGTCGCCACCTTCTATTGGGCGCGTCTGGGATTGGCAATAATCTTTGTGGTGGTCGCGTTTCTGGCCACTTTTTACCTGCAACATTTATTTCCTTACCCGTTTCTATTCCTCTTTTTCGGCGCGGTGATGGCAAGCGCATGGTTCGGAGGGAAGGCTGCAGGTCTGCTTGCGGTAGTCCTGTCGACCGCGCTCGTCGAGTACTTCTTTGTGCCGCCGTTCTACTCGTTCGCGATTAACGCAACCGCGGAAAGCTATTTCGTAGCTTTCGTTCTTTGTGCCTTCGTCGCCAGTTGGGTCAGTTCTTCGAGCAAGAAGAGCGCGGAAGCACTGGGCGTTGCGCGAGATGAACTGGAGCAGAGAGTTCTGAAGCGCACAGAGGAACTCCGAAAGTCGAATATTGAACTGCAGGAAAGAGAGAAGGCTCTGCTTCATAGCCAGGCGGAACTCGCTCGCCTGTCACGGGTGATGAGCATGGGCGAGCTCACCATTTCAATTGCACACGAAGTCAACCAACCGCTGACGGCGGTGGTCACGCACGGTCATGCGTGCCTGGAGTGGCTTTCGGCCGACCCTCCCAATGTGAGCAAGGCGCGGCAGACCACGGAGAGAATCATCCAGGACGGAACTCGAGCGAGCGAAGTGCTTGGCCGTATTCGCGCCGTGTTTAAGAATGAGGCGCTAGCGAAAGCTCCACTGGATATCAATCGATTGATCGAAGAGGTCACGTGGTTCGTTCGTGATGAGGCCGCGAATCGGAGTATCGTTGTGACTACCAGACTTGCGTTGGGATTACCACTGATCACAGCGGACAAAGTGCAGTTGCAACAGCTAATCCTTAACTTGGTGATGAACGGCATGGAGGCACTTCTGGAAAAGACGGCTCAGAAGGAAATCGTCATCATGACGCGCGCAACTGGTGAATCGGAGATCACGGTGTCAGTGGAAGACTCGGGAGCGGGCTTAGCTCCAGAGATGGCCGAAAAGATCTTTGAACCTTTCTTTACGACGAAGCCGCAGGGGATTGGGCTGGGGCTGTCGATTAGCCGCTCGATTGCCGAAGCACATGCGGGCAGATTGTGGGCCGAGCCTCGCGTTACCGGGGGAGCTGTTTTCCATTTGAGCATTCCGATTCAGCAGCAGGTAGTAGATGTCTAGCGCAAATTCAATTGTGTTTGTCGTCGACGACGACCCTTCGGTGAGAAATGCGTTGAGCAATTTGCTCGACTCGGTCGGATTGGCTGCGCAAACATTCGGATCGAGCGAGGAGTTCCTCAGCTCCAGCAGGCCGGAAGTCCCCAGCTGCCTGGTACTGGATGCGAAGCTTCCGGGAATGAGCGGACCGGAATTCCAGGAAGAGCTGCGGAGAACGGGAATCGAGATTCCGATCATTTTCATTACTGCGCACGGGGATGTGCCGATGACGCGCAAGGTCATGAAAGCGGGTGCGATCGAATTCCTGACCAAACCATTTCAGAAGACGGAATTGCTTGGAGCGATTCGACAGGGATTGAAAACGGATCAAAGCCGGCGCGAGGAGCAGGCCGTCATTTCCGAGTTGATGAGCAGGTACGAGAAGCTAACCGCGCGCGAGCGGGAAGTGTTGGGGTTAGTCACGGCCGGTCTGATGAACAAGGAGATAGCCGCGAAACTTGGGCTGAGTGAAATCACCGTGAAGATTCATCGCCGCCAGGTGATGACGAAGATGGAGGCCACGTCGCTGGCCGACCTTGTACGAATGGCCGATAGGGTCAAAAGCCAAAGTAGGTCTTGAAGTTCGCCGACTATACCAAAGGATGATTGTGTTGGCGGTCCAGAGTAGCTACGTTTATTCAAACGTTGGGGGCTTTGGAGGCGGGGGTGTGCCTTCCGCCGGAACGGTTCCTGATGAGTGCCCTAAACCAGACGGTGACAATTCCCGAAAATACAGGTGTCACGCTGTTGCACGGCGTGGCGACACGCATCGCGGCAGCTGAACTCCACGATGTTCTGGCAGAAGTGGTCAGCTTCGTGGCGACCATTGTGCGCTGTGACTCGTGCTTCCTTTATGTGCTTGAGGGAGAAGATCTAGTACTGCGCGCGTCGAAGAATCCACATCCGGAAGCTGTGGATCGGCTGAAGCTGAAAGTTGGACAGGGAATTACCGGCTGGGTTGCGAAGTACTGTGAACCGGTCGCGGTTGCCGACCACGCGTCACGAGATCCGCGATTTCAGCTCTTTAACGAACTTCCCGAAGATCGCTTCGAATCCTTCCTGTCGGTTCCGTTGCTTAGTCGCGGACGATTAGTCGGTGTGATCAACCTGCAAAATCGTGAAGCGCACGAATACAGCCAGCACGAAATGCGGCTGATTTCTACGCTTGGGTTCCTGGTGGGAGCCGAAGTGGAGTTAGCGCGCCTGGAAGGCGAGAACTCGCAGCTTTCAAAACAGCTCGAGTCGCGTAAGTTGGTGGAGCGGGCGAAGGGAATCCTCCAGCAGGAGCTCAAGATCAGCGAGCAGGCTGCCTACGCAATGTTGCAGCGACAGAGCCAGGAGCGGCGCAAATCGATGCGCGACATCGCGGACGCGATCGTGCTGACGTACTCGGTGAAGAGCGGGCTTTCGCAAATGATGAAGTAGGGGAGTCAGCGCGCATTTCCGTGCGGTGCGATTAGAACTCTGAATATCGTTTATAGAAAGTTTCAATTTGACTCTGTTGGTTCATAAGAGCAACATCACTCCATCAAGTTCCAGGTAGCAGAGTAATTCCCTCTTTTCGACGCAGAGAAGAGGCGATTCTTGGGCACGACGAAGTGCCGAATCCAACGCAAGACACTGAATAACCGGCAGCGGCCGAAGTGTATTCGCTGCGAGGACCGAGAGTGAGTCTTCCTCGGGGTCAACCGGATTGGTGTATTCGGTGAACTGCGGCGAAATGGATTCGGAAGTTGATTAAGGAGAAGGCGCGTGAGTCGAGAGATGTTGTTGGTCCAAGTTTTGATTGCCAGTTTCTTTGCAATCGGGTTTCTGCGCGCTCACGGTCCGTTCAATCTGGATGAGCGAATCAGTATCGGCGGCATATTCCGTCTCCCGGGACGCCTCGAGAGGTTACGTCGTTCCCGATGGCAGTGGTTTTCGATGGTGTTGCTGATGCTTGTGGTTCGACTGCAGTACGGTTTGCCGTTGATGTTGGAACTTACGGTGGTACTGCAGTTTCTGGTTTTCCTTGCTTTACCCGTACGAGCTGAAGAGCGGATCGGAACTGCACGGAAATGGAACAGCTGTGGAGTGTAAGTGCATTTCTGCGAAAGCTTAGGTCGCAACTGCGGTCGGGAGATCTTTCTCGCGCGCCGTTGAAGTTGCTTCGATTTCAGATTCAGGAGAGCAAGGCGGAGTGCGATTGGCTAGCGCGTCCGCCGGATCCGTGGGATGCGGATATCGCTGCCAGCATTCGGGAGAAGAACCACACGCTGCAAGCGTTGCGAGATGCCTTGGCAATTCGACAACTACTTTTTCGGGCCATCCCAGAGATCCAGAGCGCTCGCTTTCGCGTGTATCAGCATTCCACGGGAGCGTTGCGAGATTTGATTATTACAGGCATGGTGGCGCGGGACGATGAAGTCTCACCAAGGATCAGTTCCCTGGTAATGCGCGCCAAACTTTGCGGTTTGCATTTCTCGTTACACGAGGGAGTGCTCGTGCCGTTTCAGGTGGAACGTCGCGAGTTGCAGGTGAGTAGCTAAAAACGTTTCCCTTCTGGGGATTTTAAGGAGGCGGTATTCATGGCAGCCAACACAGGACAAGGAAAAGGATTCGGGCTCTTCCTGGTGGGGCTAACTGTAGGGTGCGCTGGCATAGCGTACTTATCGACTGGCATCGGCAAGGTATCGGCGATTGTCGGGGCGGCAATCGTACTGGCGAGCCTGTTCGGATTTTTGAAAATCAAACCACTTGAAGGGGCGACGGCCCAGAAGGCCAGTTCCACAGCGATGAAATTGGTGGGCGCAGCAACGGTCTGCCTTGGCTGGCTCGTAACAATTGGGGGACTTCATGCGGCTTCGACGGTCGGTGGGCGCCTGGTTGTTGCGCTCATCGGCATTGCAGTGAGCTTGTTCGGCATGTTGTTCGTATTACCCGCTACGTTCAACAAGAACGCGATCTGGAAGGCTTAGGAGCGCATGAAAAGGCTACTCAAGACAATCGATGGAGCTTACGAGATGAAAATGACCCGCAGATGTTGTTTCGCCTTCTGCGTTCTTGTCCTCAGCCTGATGATGACAGCTGTGGGCCTGGCGCAGTCACAATCAACGACCGAACTGAAGGATGCAACTGCGAAGGCACCTGCCGCAGCTGACATGCAGAAGGGCGATCCAGGGGGAACGATCACTGGCACGATCAATGACGTTCCGGTGTCAGACAGCAAGGCCGGTCTGACGTTGGGAGATGCAGCCAACCAGATTGGTCAAAACAAGATAGCCATCAACTTCACGTGGACGCTGATTACCGGCTTCCTGGTTATGTTCATGCAGGCCGGATTTGCGATGGTGGAAGCGGGCCTATGCCGAGTGAAGAATGCAAACCACACATACATGATGAACTTCATGGTGTACGCCTGTGGATTGTTCGCTTACTGGCTGATCGGTTTCGCCATACAGATGGGCGGTGCTGCAGGGAATGGGAATCTTGGCGGACTTGCGCCACTCGCTACCGAGCATACGCTCTCGTTGTTCGGCCACACCTGGGGAGTCTTCGGCGGCTCGGGAATGTTTCTGGCCGGCCATACCTATGACGTCGGTGTGATGGTGATCTTCCTCTTCCAGATGGTGTTCATGGACACCGCGCTGACGATCGTAACCGGCGCCTGTGCGGAACGCTGGAAGTTCCTGACGTTCTGCGTTTCCTCAGTCCTGATGGGCGCGTTCACGTATCCGCTGTTCGCAAACTGGGCTTGGGGCGGCGGCTGGCTTTCACAGCTTGGAACCAATGTCGGACTGGGGAAGGGCTACTGCGATTTTGCGGGGTCTGGCGTGGTGCACGCGGTCGGCGGGCTAACGGCGCTGGCAGTTGCGCTAATCATCGGGCCTCGCATCGGGAAGTTTAACCGCGATGGTTCTTCCAATGCGATTCTCGGGCACGACATTTCCGCAGTGTTGATCGGATGTTTCATCCTGGCGTTCGGCTGGTTTGGATTCAATCCAGGCAGCACACTGGGCGCTTCTGCTAACGGCAATCTCCGCATCGGCGCAGTGGCTGTCGACACGATGCTGGCTGGCTGCCTGGGAACGTTCGGGGCAATGCTGTACATGTGGATATTCAAAGGCAAGCCGGATGCCTCGATGAGCGGCAACGGATTGCTCGCAGGCTTGGTTGCGATCACGGCGCCTAGCGGGTTTGTCAGCGCGACTGGCGCTGCCATCATCGGCTTGATCGCCGGTGTACTTGTCTGCTTTAGCGTGTCGTTCGTGGAGAACGTGCTCAAAGTCGACGATCCAGTCGGCGCAATCTCGGTTCACGGCACGTGCGGATTATTTGGTGTGCTGTCGGTCGGACTCTTTGCTGACGGCACGAGTAACTATGGAGGAAGCTGGAACGGAGTCACCGGATCCGTTACCGGTTTGTTCTATGGTGACGCCAGCCAGTTGGTCGCACAGCTCGTCGGGATATCTACCTTGTTGGGCTTTGTGTTCACCTTCAGCTTCGTCTTGAATCTCGGGCTTGAGTTCTTCCTTGGGCAGCGAGTTTCAATCGAAGCCGAGGTGGCGGGCCTCGATTTACCGGAAATGGGTCAGTTGGGCTATCCGGAGTTTGTTTTCCGGCCAGAGCCGGAAATCATGGCTCAGGCCCACGCAGTTGCGGTCGCGTAGATTCCGCCCTACGCGAGGTGCAAGGCAAGGCGCAACTTCGTATCGATGTTGCGCCTTGCGTTTCTTTTCAAATCAGTGGGAATCGTGCCGACTATGCCAATGGATAACAGGACACAAATCGTGGAATCGGGCGAGTCTTCTTCGGAAATCGTCCATGCGTCTTCAACATCTTCTGCTCTAGCAATTCCATCCAGAGCACAGGATCTTTTGCTGCGGATGTTTGCTGATCCCTATGTTCTCGAGAAGGAAGAGCGTATTAGCCTTGTACAGCAGTTGCGCGATTGCGTTCGGTATCAGCCCGAGGTTGCAGACTATCGCGTGCTCCTGGGAATGGCGCTCTGCGTCGATCTCGAGCCGCAGGCAGCGATCGCTGAACTCGAGGAAGCCGTACGACTCGCCCCGAAAAGTTTCATCGCTCACCTTAAACTGGGAGAGTTGTGGATGCGCCTGCGTGCCTGTGATAAGGCCGAGGAGCATACACACGCTGCTGCGCGACTTGCGTGTAACTTTGCGCAGTCGGAACTCGCACGGCGTCAAGCCGCAACGCTACGTACGATGAAGCGAGAGGGCGCGGAACGCGGCGGATTCAAGATGCCGGGATCATCGCTGTTCGCATTCGTGCGCCGGTTACGTCCGTTCGCTCGCGAAGAAAGTTCAATGGCCCTGGATATCAGTTAAGAATGCAGCCAGCACTTCAGCTTGCGCTGTTGGTTGCCATACTGTTGCCGATCGGAAAACTGGCGGCATCGGTGTGTACACGCGTCGGTATTCCCGGAATACTCGGTGAGCTGCTCGCAGGGGTCGTTCTGGGACCGGGCGCGATCAACCTACTTCACCTGCGTCTCTTTGAAGGGGGCCAGGCCACTGGCGCTCTGCTCCTCCTCTCTCAGGTCGGCGGCATTGTCTTAATGTTCATTGCTGGCGTCGAGACCGACATCGATCGCATGCAGGAAGCCAGCAAGACGGCGTTCATCGTCGCGGTCTCCGGAGTAGTGTGGCCGTTCCTTCTGGGAACTGGCGTGGCTCACCTCTTTGGCCTTTCGTGGAACACCAGCTACTTTCTTGGTGGGGCTCTTACCGCAACGAGCGTCTCGATCTCAGCGCGCACGTTTATGGACGTGGGCCAGATGACCTCGCCCGAAGCCACCGTGGTTCTGGGTGCTGCGGTCATTGACGACGTGATCGGGCTCTTTGTGCTCGCCTTCCTGGCTGCATCCACCACAACCTCACAGCCCGAAGCTTTTGGCGTCGCGCCGATGTTGAGCGGATGGCTCACGCATCGGGTATCGCTCGCGGGACAGCATCCGTTGTTCGTACAAATGCTGGTCATCTCCCTCTGTGTGGGCGTCTTCTTCGTTGTCGGATATGCCGTGGCTCGTCGCTGGCTCGATCCGCTAATCCTGCAATTACGCAAACTATCAGCGAATGAAGCGGTGCCAAGTTGCATCTTCGCACTGGTGCTGATTTATGCGATCTCTGCGGAGTGGCTGGGGAGCGTTGCCGGGATCACCGGGGCGTACCTGCTGGGCTATGTTTTTGCTGGCTCGAAATTTAAAGCAGATGTGGAGCGAAGCTTCTACGCAATCGGTCACGGATTGCTTATTCCGCTGTTCTTCCTGTCCATCGGACTCTCGAGCGACTACCGAGCGCTTTCCGGACACTGGGGTCTGCTAGCGGCAGTTCTTGTAGTCGCGATAGTGAGCAAGGTTTTTGGCTGCGGACTGGCTGCGCTCGCTTCCGACATGGGGTGGGTCTCAAGCCTGCGAATCGGTTGTGGAATGATCTCACGAGGTGAAGTGGGCCTGATCGTGACCGCCATGGGAGCCAGCTCAGGTATCTTCGGCCGTTCCGAAGTGGCCGTCATGGTTGCCGTCGTTCTACTTACGACCGTGCTCACGCCGGTCGCTCTTCGCGCCGCGTTCCATGTGAAGACCCAGGAAGAGATTGAGGAGGAGCTGCGAGAAGCGATACGCGCCGCCCGCGAATCAGAGCTACATATCAGGATGACACTGAGGGTTCCTGAGAAGGAAGCAGTATCCGAGTGACACCTTTTCTTCGGCCGCGCCGATACACTGTTGTCGAACTACGGAGCCTGTTCTTCCTTCGGATGTAGCTTCACGAACGTATATCTTCCCGTGATTTGAAAGCGGGGATCATTGGCGCTAGCCCCGCTCTTCTCCTCGACCCATCCATAGAGAAACTCGGCGCCAAAATCCAAGCTGCCCACCGGATTCCATATCAGATTGACCGACGAATAGGTGCTTTTGTGATAAGTGGTGAGCGGCTGGAAGTCTGTGTTCTGAAGCTGCACAAAACCGACCGTCGCGTTCGAGCGAATCCAAGGCTTCCAGTAATGCTGATAACTGCCATATGTCGCAAAGAGTGGAAGCGCTTTCAAAGACAAATTAGTTGCCGAAATCGGAGCAGCATCCAGGCCCAGGGGTGCCGTGTCGCCCACGTACCGCGCCATTCCATGACCGTAGGCCGCGCCCAAAACAATGTTATCCCTGCCAAACACCTCAATACCGCCGGTTGCGTTCAGGCCCCATCCAAAGACGGATTCGTGTGGTCCATCCGGCAATTGCGCCCCCAAGTCACGAAAGACGCTTGCCAGTTGGACGTGCCCATGTTTCCATTCGTTTCGAAATCGAAGTGTGCCGTCCGGAGCGGGAGTGGTCGGAATTGCGGGTGTGCCGGCTATTGAAAAATTAATAGAGGACGAGGGAACCTCGACCGAGACATAAGCACTCGCGCCGCCGCCTAGTCCGAAGCTGTATCTAGCCTGCGGAATACGAACGCTAACTGCCGAATTTGCTCCCTGCGTGTCGAGCGAATCAGCGAACGCATCCGGATCCATGAAGTTTGTAAATGTTTGGCCTACCAGAACGTTGTCCAACTGGGCGTAGAAATGGCGTAGCCGAGGTGCTGTCGTGCCATTCGGCCCAAAGAAATCGAGCTGGAAAAAAGTTCGTGCACTGCCCAGATCACCCACAGGAATGCGAAAGTCCGCCATCACGCGGCTTCCACGGATGCTCGCGATGAAATTCCCAGGGCCCGATTCCGCTGGAATTGGTATTGATGAAGGAACAAACGAATCTCCTAAAGACGGAACCTTCAGGTCATAGATGAAATCAGTTCTCGCCGATCCATCGAGACGCAGCAGCGTCTTAGTGCCTGGCAAAAGGAAGAACCCGGGCAACGTGGGTTCCAGAGGAGCGTTATAGAGACGCGGCGCGTCCGACTCGTCTTCTGCAAAGGTGTGGTGATCCTGGGTGGCTTTGCCTGCAGCCTCTTTCTCTTGTTCCGGAGTGAGCTTTCCCACCGGTGGCGGTGGCGTACTCACGATAGAACCAGGCTCCGGAAGTTTCGTTGGGTGGATCGCATTTAATTCAGACTGAATCTCGGCCATTTGGGCCTTCAGCTCATCCATCCTCGTCTGGAGTTTGCGCACCGCTTCGTCCTGGGCGACTCCAGCTTCCTGAGCCGACATCTGTCTCGCGCCGCAAAGCAGCAGCAAAGAAAGCAGGGGTATTGTCTTCCATGTCCCGTGCATAGCTGTCCTCCATTGTTCAGGCCGTGGTAGACACCGTGTGCGCTATTCCGAAAGCAGAATCATCGCGGGAGATGGAGAGACACGTCCCAGCGTCCAGTTGCTCTGAATAGATCGAGCGGCTCATGGTAGGCCCTTGAGAAATCCCGTTCACCATACCGAAGGCCAAGCCGCACAACTACGCGGCCGTGAGTTGAGTGATTGCTTGAGGCGACGTTGCGTGTGCATTCACGCCAGCGGGCGCGTGTTTCTCGCCAGCAGGCATGATGTCGGAGTGAGATGGACAGAATTCCTTCCGGGTTTCCACTCGGTGCTGGATATTCGGGCAACTCTGCAAACACGAAGGCAGAGATGTCGACCAGCTTCTTACTTCGGTGAGCTCTGCATCACCGATTTGTTAGTGATGCTGCTTAACAAATTCCCGCGGCATCTGAAGGCAGGAGTTTAGCGAAGCGCTGAATTCAAGGTATTCATTACTGGTTTCCCCAACACGAAAAGGACTGCGGAAGAAGTAGGTATGTACACTCGCTTCTATGCTGAAGAGAACCTAGGCCCATCGGCAGTCTCAACAGGAAGTCTGCCTCCATCTGATCTGATACGTTCGTTGATCACTGAAGTGCATGCAAAGTTCGTAACGGTTGATGAAGGGAAAGTTGCAGACTACATTCCCGCACTGGCGAGAGCGCCGCGTCAGCTGTTCGGCTTGTGTGTGGCTGGAATCGACGGCACGGTTTACAGCGCGGGAGACGCTGAGCACGAGTTCTCGATACAGAGTATTGCAAAGCCGTTTGTCTTCGCGCTGGTATGTCAGGCGCTTGGCGGAGGCGAAGCGCGCAGGAAAATCGGCGTCAACAGCACCGGGCTGCCTTTCAACTCAGTGATGGCTGTGGAGTTGAATGAAACGCGCACGATGAATCCGATGGTAAATGCCGGAGCGATCGCGACCACCAGCCTGACTCCGGGAAAAACTTCGGATCAGAAGTGGCGCTTCATCCAGCAGGGTCTCTCGCGGTTCGCAGGGCGGGAGTTGCTGCTGGATGAGGAAGTGTACGCGTCGGAAGCAGCCAATAATCAGAGAAATCAGGGCATCGCCCGTCTACTGGAGAGTTACGGCCGAATGTATTTCGATCCTTTCGAAGCGACTGATGTGTATACGAAACAGTGCTCTCTAAATGTGACGGTGAAGGATCTGGCAGTCATGGGTGCAACGCTGGCTGACGGCGGAGTGAATCCTATGACGAAAGAACGGGTGATCGATGCGGAAAGATGTAAACGTGTCCTCGCAGCATTAGCTACAGCAGGAATGTATGAGCAGTCAGGTGATTGGCTTTACGAGGTTGGATTACCGGGCAAGAGTGGAGTCAGCGGCGGCATTGTAACCATCGCTCCCGGCAAAGGAGGCGTGGGAACGTTCGCGCCCCCTTTGGACGAGGCTGGAAATAGCGTGAGAGGTCAGCTTGCGACCAAGTTCCTGTCCGAGCGATTGGGGCTGAACCTGTTTGCGTCGCGCCCTGCCGCATGATGCAGTTGTCGTAATGAGAGAGGCATCAGCGCTTCGCTCTAGCCTGGCTTGGGGATCGAATCCCGTCGATGTAAGTTCTCGAGCATCACCTTAGTCGCACACCTATCATTTCTGACAGATGTCCGCGTGCAGTGGTTCGACTAGACTCTCCAACCGATACGCACTCACTCTACGTCATCGACAAAACGAAGTAACGAGATGAACGCTTCCGTCGCTCCCAGTCTAGAATGCGTTCCGATAGACTGCTCGCTTTGATTGTTACAATCCGTCACTTTCGACAGGTCTCGTGTTGCGAGCTATCAAAAACTGCAACAGCAGCTATCAATCGAGAAAAAGGCAACCCGGGAGTGAATGCAATGTTCAAACGCGCCATCCCGTCTGGTTCCCCGCAATCACTGAGGAGAAAATCATGAGCACATTGGTAGCAGTTGTATTCAACGATGAGTCCACTGCATTCGACATGCGCGCTGCGCTGGCAAGAATGCAAAAGCAATATTTGCTCGATATGGAAGACGCAGTTGTTGTAACGAGAGACACGAACGGTAAAACGCGTTTGCACCAAGCGGTCAGTCTGACAGGCGCTGGCGCGGTTGGCGGTGCATTCTGGGGCATGCTCATCGGATTACTTTTTCTCAACCCGCTCCTTGGTGCGGCGGTCGGCGCGGGCGCAGGTGCACTTTCGGGGAAGTTCAGCAACATTGGTATCGATAACAAGATGATGAAGGACATCGGCGACTCGCTCAAGCCGGGCACATCAGCACTGTTTGTTCTGATCAAGAAGGCCGCGCCCGAGAAGGTGCTCGATGGTTTGAAGGAGTTCGCGGGGAAAGGCAGAGTGTTTCAAACGTCCCTCGACAAGGATGACGAGAAGGCGTTGCGCGAAGCGCTCGAGACACCGGCGGCCGTAACTGCCGCATAAGAGTTGTTGAGGCGGTTCATATTGCGACGAGAGAGAAAGTATCTCCCGATCGCGTCTGACATCGCCCATGACGAGGAGGTCATTATGGCCGAGAGGGCTAGAGTACAGCCAATCGCACCGCCCAAACCGCCCAAGAAGACGGGACTGGAAAAGATCCTGGATACCGTCGAGCGAGTGGGAAACAAAGTCCCGCATCCGGCGGTGATCTTCATCTTGCTGATTGCAGCGGTGATTGTCGTATCCCATATCTTGTACCTATTGGGATTCAGCGCCACCTACGAAACGATCAACCCAGATACTCACCAAACCGAACAAATAACCACCAAAGCTCAGAGCTTGTTGACCGCCGATGGAATCCGGTTCCTATATGCAGAGGTGGTCAGGAATTTCATGAGCTTCAACGCTGTGGGCGTGATCATTGTGGCGATGTTGGGCGTCGGGGTAGCCGAAACATCGGGGCTGATCAAAGCATTGATCCGCAAACTCGTACAGGTGGCTCCACCAGTGGCGTTAACCTACATTCTGGTCTTCGTTGGAATTGTTTCGAGCATCGCCGCAGATGCCGGGTACCTGGTTTTGATCCCGCTAGCGGCAGCGGCCTTCCTCAGTGTGGGCCGCAATCCATTAGTTGGATTGGCAGCATCCTTTGCCGGCGTCTCCGCAGTGTTTAGCGTCAACATCCTGATCAAACCTCTGGATGGCATCCTCACTGGAATTACGAACGATGCCATTCATCTCATGAACCCAAATATTTCCGTCTCCCTTACTGCGAATTTCTGGTTCTCAGTCGCCTCAGTGCTGATGCTTACGATTGTCTGCGGATTGATAACCGACAAACTGATTGAGCCTCGCCTGGGCCCGTACAAGCCACCAAAAGAAGTAGTGGAAGAAGAGGGGGAAGCTGCTCCGTCGAACGAACCTCGCGGTCTGAAATTTGCGGTTTGGGGAACAATTGCGATTCTCGCCTTGTTCGCTCTTCTGACGATTCCTCGAGGGGCGCCACTGCGCAATCCGGAAACCGGAGGTCTGATTGGAGACTCTCCGTTCATGAACGGACTGATCGTCTTTATCGCGTTGGCGTTTCTAGTAGCGGGCGCTGCTTTCGGCTTCGGCGCAAAAACCATGAAGGGCAGCGCGGACGTCATCAAGGCAATGGAGAAAGCGGTCATCGGACTGGGCGGGCTGATTTTCCTGCTGTTCTTTATCAGCCAGTTTATTGCCTTGTTCACATACACCAACTTGGCGACGATCTCAGCGGTAAAAGTTGGTGATTGGCTGGAGACTCTGGGCCTCGGTCCACTCCCGTTGCTCATTGGGTTTGTGCTGGTCGTCACTGTCCTCAATTTGTTCATTACCGGCATCATTCCCAAATGGGCGATTTTTGCGCCTGTGTTTGTGCCGTTGCTGATGAGGTTGGGGGTCCACCCAGCGGCTGTGTTGGCCGCTTATCGCGTAGGCGATTCGCCCACGAATGCCATTACGCCCATGATGGCTTATTTCCCGCTAATTGTCGGATTCGCAGCGAAATACCAAAAAGGCGCCGGTGTGGGCACCGTCGTTGCCATGATGTTGCCCTACGTAATCATCGTCCAGGTGGTCTGGATGATCCTGCTAGTTGCATGGCAGATAGTGGGACTTCCATGGGGTTTCTGACGAACGTCGCAGGCAATGAAAACCAACGATCTTTCAGCGAGGCCGAAGATCCGGCTCATTCAGGAGTAGAGGTATGGCACATACGAGGACTAGTCTGATCGAAATCAATATAGACAGCGCATCTCCGGAGAAGTTCAAAACAGGCGTTCTGGCCGTCGGCGCGTTTTCCGACGGCACACTTCTGCGCTCCTCACAAAAGATCGACGAAGCGACGAAGGGAAAGCTGTCGGCGGTGATCAAGCGTGGAGATCTTGATGAGAAGCCTGGCTCTACTCTGTTGCTACACGATCTACCTGGAGTGGAAGCAGAGCGAGTCTTGCTCGTAAGCTTGGGAACACGCGACAAGTTTGACCAGAAAGCTTTTCGCGATGCACTGAGCGCGATTGCGAAAGTGCTCGCAAGCGGTCCGGCAAGAGATGCAGCCGTCACGCTCTCGGTCGATGTGCCGGGCCATGAGCTGGCTTGGCGCGCGCAGACGGCAAGCCGCATTCTCGCGGATGGAACTTATCGCTTTGACGCTCCAGGGAAAACCGCAAAAAACGAACGTGGCGTGCGCAAGATCACTCTGCTGGTCGGCGACAAGGTAACCGATGAATTGAAAAATGCAGTGCGACAGGGCCAGGCAGTTGCCGAAGGAATTGCGCTAGCCAAGGATTTGGGCAATCTGCCGGGCAATGTCTGTAACCCAGCCTATCTTGCGGATACGGCCAGAGCGCTGGGGAAAGAGTTCAACCTCGATGTGGAGATACTCGAGCGCGAAGACATGAAGAAGTTAGGCATGGGGGCGGCGCTTTCTGTGGGACAGGCGTCCGCGCAGCCATGCAAATTCGTCGTGATGCAATACCACGGCGCAGGAAAGTCGAAGCCGATTGTGCTGATCGGTAAAGGCGTGACCTTCGACACCGGCGGCATCTCGCTGAAGCCCGGCGCAAACATGGATGAGATGAAGTTTGACATGTGCGGCGCCGCGAGCGTGTTTGGCGCGATGAAGACAGTCGCGCGCTTGAAACTCCCCATCAACGTTGTGGCTCTCATTCCCGCAGTCGAGAACATGCCGGGGGGCAACGCCACTCGACCGGGTGATGTTGTGACTTCGATGTCCGGCCAAACTATCGAAATCCTAAATACCGACGCCGAGGGACGATTGGCACTCGCGGACGCGATGACCTATGCCGAGCGCTTCCATCCCGATTATGTGATCGACGTTGCGACACTGACTGGAGCGTGCGTGATCGCGTTGGGGAATCTCACGAGCGGTTTGTTCGCGAACGACGACGAACTCGCAGAGCAATTGCTGGAATCCGGTAACGATACGGGAGATCGGGCGTGGCGTTTGCCGATGTTCGATGAGTACCAGGACCTCCTTAAAAGCAATTTCGCCGACATGAGTAATCTCGGTGGGCGACCTGCCGGCAGTATCACAGCGGCGTGCTTTTTGAAGCGATTTGCAAACGGCTTCAAGTGGGCGCACCTGGATATAGCGGGCACGAACGCGGTTTCGGGCGATGCAAAGGGAGCAACCGGCCGGCCGGTACCGCTGCTCACGCAATTTCTGATCGCACGAGCTGAAGGCAGGGCGAGGGGCACCGCGGGGCAACGGGAAAAAGCTCCGGTTAGCACGGCTGCCTAAGCATGCGGGTCCGATATTGGCTGGTGTGGGAAGCGCCAGCCTGCGGCGGAGGTCGGCGATGTCGAGAGTTCATATTCTGGCCACTGGGGGCACCATCGCCGGACAAGCCGGATCGGAGACGGAAGCAGGATATCGTTCCGGTGAAGTCGGAGTGGAAAAGCTTGTGGACGCTGTGCCCGGCTTGCGGAAGCTTGCTGAACTCAGGGGAGAGCAGTTCGCGCAAGTAGGCAGTCAAGACATGAACGACTGCCTGTGGCTAAAGCTTGCCGCAAGAGTGAACGCTCTCTTCGCTGCCGATGAAGCCGACGGAATCGTGATTACGCACGGAACGGACACGGCTGAGGAGACTGGTTACTTTCTCCATCTTGTAGTGAAGAGCAACCGACCGATAGTGCTCACGGGCTCGATGCGTCCGTCGACTGCGTTGAGTGCAGATGGCCCGCTGAACTTGTTCAATGCGGTGAGCGTTGCCGCCGACTCAGATGCCCGCGGCCGCGGCGCGATCGTGGCGATCAATGACGACTTGCACAGCGCGCGCGACGTTACCAAGTCGAATACGACGGATGTGCAGACGTTTATTTCGCCTGGACCCGGATTGTTAGGCACGGCCAGTTATGGGCGTATACGCTATTTCCGCTATCCGACCCACGTGCATACGGTGGAGTCCGAGTTCGCCGCGGATGGCGGCGAGCACCTGCCGCGGGTAGACATTCTCTACGCCTATTCCAACATGCCTGCCGACCTTGTGCGTGCGAGCGTTTCGCTCGGTGCTAGAGGAATCGTAATGGCGGGGATGGGGAATGGAAACGTGTCCACTGATACCGCAGCCGCGCTGGCTGAGGCCGTCGAGGCGGGTGTGATCGTGGTGCGCAGCACGCGCGTGGTGAGCGGCGATGTTGGCCGGAACATTGAGATGGATGACGATGCATTGGGCCTGGTGGCAGCCGATCAACTGAATCCGCAAAAGAGTCGCGTGCTGCTTCAACTCTGCCTTGCTAAAGGAATGGACAGTGCTGCCGTGCAGCAGGCGTTTTACCGGTACTGAAACTAAAGTGAGGAAACATGGCTGACCAACGTGCGGACGCGGCCTTTCACAAGAGCACTCATACGTTTGCTGCTGACGCCGGAGCAACGCGGTCAGAGACGGACGGCCTCGGGACGAAACAGATTCCAGCCGAGGCTTACTGGGGTCTCAACGTACGTCGCGCATTGGACAATTTTGCCATCAGTGGAAGGGCGATTTCGTCGTATCCAGATCTTATCTTTGGTTACGCTTGTGTAAAGCAAGCCGCAGCGCGGGCCAACGCCGAGATTGGAGTGCTGGATCGCACGAAAGCAGATCTCATCGACCGCGCGTGTGAAGAAATCAAAGACGGCAAGCTTCACGATCAGTTCATCGTGGACATCATGCAGGGAGGCGCGGGCACGTCGACCAACATGAATGCGAACGAGGTGATCGCGAACCGCGGGCTGGAACTGGGCGGCTATCCGAAAGGCAGCTATGAACATCTCGATCCCAACGATCATGTAAATCGCAGCCAGAGCACGAATGATACGTATCCGACCGCATTCAAAATTGGTCTATGTCTTTCGGTCGAGAGACTGTTGGCGGAGCTTGCGCTACTGGAAGACGCATTCCGCAAAAAGGGCAGGGAATTTACAGGCATCGTAAAAGTTGGTCGGACACAACTACAGGATGCCGTTCCGATGACTCTGGAGCAGGAGTTCGAGGGCTTCGCGGTCGCATTGGGCGAGGATCACGACAGCTTTAGACAAGTCGTGCGGCATTTGTGCGAAATCAACCTGGGCGCGACGGCGATCGGAACAGGAATCGCTGCAGATCCTCGTTACGCTGAGGCCGTGCGCAAGCATCTCGCGGAGATTACCGGGTATGACATCGTCACTGCACCAAACCTAGTCGAAGCGACAACCGACGTTGGCGTGTTCGTCGAATTGTCGGGCACACTCAAACGTTGCGCGATCAAGCTCTCCAAGATCTGTAACGATCTGCGACTGCTGAGTTCCGGTCCACAAGCGGGTCTCTTCGAAATCAATCTGCCGGCAAGACAGGCCGGGTCGAGCATTATGCCGGGCAAGGTCAACCCGGTGATTCCCGAGGTGGTGAACGAGGTCGCGTTTGTGGTGGCTGGCGGCGATGTAACGCTCACCATGGCCGCTGAGGCTGGGCAACTTCAGCTCAATGCGTTCGAACCGGTGATGGCGCATGTGTTGTTTGAGAATACGAAGTGGGTGACAGCCGCAGTAGCAACGCTTCGCGATAATTGTATTGTCGGAATCACTGCGAATAAGGAGCGGCTTGCCAACCAGGTCGGCTCGTTTGTCGGAGTGATCACAGCGCTGATTCCGCATATCGGATATGGGCCAGCCTCAGAGCTGGCAAAAGAGGCCTTGGCCACCAACGCTAACATTGCTGACCTGGTGGTGAAGTCGGGATTGCTGACGCGGGAGCAGGTCACATGGATGTTATCTCCGGAGCGTTTGACGTCGACTGCCGGTGAGAAAGCGGCGGTCAAGTCGGTCCATCCAAAGGCAGCTGCTTAAGCGGTCACGGCGATGTGGCCAAGATCAGAACTACGGAGGTAAGTCACGGTTCTAACGAAGAGCTTTCTACGCTGGTGCGTGCCCTTCATCTTCCTAATTCTTTCTGCGGTAGGCCAGGGTCAACCTGTCCCCCAACAGGTCGACACCGCCGATAACGCGAATCATGCAGAAGAGCCGAGCGACCCACTAGGAAGAAGCACGCCGCGGGGGACGGTGCTGGGGTTCCTGCATGCAGCCAAAAGCGGAGACTATAAGGATGCAGCGGAGTATCTCCAGCTTTCGAACGACGAGCGAGCAGAAGAAGGCGAATCGATCGCGCGCCAGCTTCACGCGTTGGTGGATCATGCTTTCGTAGGCCGGGTCGGTCCGGTTAGCGATCATCGCGAAGGATCTACCGAGGCTGGGGTTCCGCGCAATCGCGAACGTATTGGTGAATTTCGACTTCCCGGCAACAACGTTAACGTCGAGCTGGTACGCGTTTCTGATCCCGGGTCGGATGAAATCTGGTTATTCTCTTCGCAGACTCTCGCAGCCGTTCCTGAGCTGTTCACTGAACTTGAAGTCAGCAAAATAGACTCAGGGCTTCCCAGTTTCCTTGTCACTGAAAGAGTATTCAGCACCCCGCTGTGGCGATGGATTGCCTTCCTGTTACTGACACCGTTGTCACTGGGACTCGCTTGGCTGATCGTTTATCTTTTGCGCGACGGTCAGCGCATATGGTTGCGCTGGCGACATCACCCGATTGTCCAAGACATTCACCAGTCCATTTCCGCTCCATCGATTCTCATCCTGACGACGGTATTTCATCAGATTGGAACGGCTTTTCTGGGTTTGCCACTTCTTTTTCGCATGTACTATCACCGCGCAGCCAGCATTGTTCTGGTTGTGGGTGCGGCCTGGCTGGTGTTTCGACTGGTAAACCGATGGGGTGAATGGGAACGCACGAAAGCACGCTCGGGCTCAGGGTATCGAAGTGGAGCCATCCTGCTTCTTGGGCAGAGGCTATTCAAGGCTCTGGTCGCAGTGATTGCGGTGTTCGTCACGTTTTCAATCTTCGGTTTCGACATGACGACAGTAGTGGCTGGCCTTGGTATCAGCGGCGTGGTGGTTGCTTTCGCCGCGCAGAAGACACTCGAAAATCTATTCGGGGGAGTATCCGTTCTCGGCGATGAGGTGATTCGCGTAGGCGAAACGTGCCGCATTGACGACAGGATCGGCTCGGTCGAGGACATCAGCCTGCGGTCGACCAGGATTCGAACGCTCGAACGGACGGAGCTATCCGTGCCGAATGGCGAACTGGCGAGCATGAACGTGGAAAATCTCAGCCGGCGCGACAAGTGGCTCTTTGAGGAAACAATCGGAGTGCGATGTGATACCACCTCGGACCAGCTCCGCTCGCTGCTGGCAAAGATTCATGCCCTGCTGGACGCCCATCCACAGGTGGACATGGATCCGAGGATCTCCAGCGTTCGCTTGATAGGGTTCGGCGAAAGCAGCTTGAATATTGAGATTTCGTGCCATGTCTTAACGAGGGAGCTGACCAAATTTCGGGCGATTCGTGAGGAGATCCTGCTTCGAGTTATGGACCTGGTAACAGAAGTTGGAACGGCGCTTGCCGTGCCAGCACGCGCAGTTCGCGTGGCGCAAGAGCGAGAGGAAGTTCGGTTCAGCGAGGAATCCGATTCGCAAAAGGGAAGCCGCAGAGCGGCCTAATAGTCCAACTCAATCCCATAGAGTGCGTGCGGAATAATCTCGCGGTACAACTGGCACTCGCGCTTGCGAATCACAGAGGTGTCGGCGCTTGTTTTGTCGATCATCTGTATGGCCTCTGCAAAATCCTTTCGAGTAAAGAGTGGTAACACCGCCAAGGTGCACGAAATGCGGGCGGCCGACCCGCGGACGCTAACGATCGATATTGGTGGAACCGGAATGAAGATGCTGCCGATGGACAGTAAAGGGAAGCCCCTCGCCGAGCGTGCGCGCGAACTCACCCCGCAACCGGCACAGCCCCAGGCGGTGATGGAAACGATAAAGCGGATGTTAGCTAGTCAGGGAGAATATGACCGGGTGTCGGTTGGTTTTCCGGGCGTGGTGGTTCACGGAGTCGTGCACACGGCACCTAATCTTGGCACGGAGCAGTGGCGCGGATTCGAACTGCAAAAAGCGATCAGGCAGGCTACAGGTAAGCCAGTGCGCGCGATGAATGACGTGGATTTGCAGGGTTACGGCGTGATCCGGGGCGTTGGTGTCGAACTGGTATTCACACTTGGTACGGGACTAGGTTCGGCGTTGTATTCGAATGGACATCTGGTGCCGAATCTCGAATTGGCACACCATCCGTTCGGCAACAACAGCACTTACGAACAGCGTGTGTCGAATAGTGAGCTTAAGAAGGTGGGCAGAAAAAAGTGGAACAAGCGCGTACGACAGGTGATCGAGCAGATTGAGCCCATTTTCAACTACGATGTCCTCTACATTGGCGGCGGCAACGCCCAGAAGCTGATCGGTGAACTACCTTCCAGGGTTCGTACCTTCGAGAACGTTGCAGGGATGACTGGCGGTATCCGGCTCTGGAACGATGATGTTCAGCAGTCCAAACAGCGATAAGTTTAACCGCATCTGAGTCTCCGAACACCAACCCTGATCCAGTGACAATCATCCAAAATAGCCTGGGATCCAAGTGTGCAGATGTACACATTCTGCCGGAGGCAAGATGAAGGTGAACAAGGTGTGCTTCTTCAAAAGGACGGTGTTCTTAGCCGGTCTCGCGATCTCGAGCTTGTTATTTTCTTCACAGGAATCAACTGCGCAGGCGAGTGGAGCAGTTCCAGCAAAAAACCATGATCAGATCGTTAAAGAGGTTCGACACGAGCTCATTATGTTGCCGCTTGTGAGTGTATTCGACAATCTGCAGTTCAAAGTAGATGGGTACAACGTGACGCTATTGGGATCCGTAACGCGGCCCAGTATCAAGCAAGATGCGGAACGGGCGGTCAAGGGAATCGAAGGCGTCGAGACGGTCAAGAACGAGATCGATGTTCTGCCTCCATCGCCGCAAGATAATCGGTTGCGAACACAGCTGTTTCAAGCGATCTACGGATTCCCCGCGCTGCGCAGATACGACCTGCCGGTGATAAAGCCGATTCGCATAATCGTCAGGAATGGCCGCGTTACGCTAGAGGGCGTCGTCGATAGCGAAGCCGACAAGAATATGGTCGGGATCCGCGCGAATACGGTGCCAGGAATTTTCTCGGTAACGAACAATCTGCAAGTGGCGAGTCCGGCGTCGTAGCCGAAAACCGGTATCCCATCACTCATGCTCTGCGGGTGGCAAACGGTGTCGCCCGCTAAGGCGCCAGATCGGGCCGCCAACGCAGTCCCTACCCTTAAAGCGCGTAAACAATTCACGACCGCGGAATTACCTTTTCCTGTTAGCAAATGCGAAGCTCGGCTTTTCGTATGTGGCTGGAGTAATTGCGCAACCTCTACGTGCGCCGTCCTATCTACTTGCGCAGGCGTGAAAAGGAGATCCCAAATATATGTCTCAGGATAGCGAGAAAGCGCGCAAATATTCGCGTGACCATGCGGAGAGGTTTCGACACGAACTCCATGAATTGTTGCGGATCCCGAGCTTAAGCGGCGATCCGGCACATGCCGAAGACGTGAAACGCACTGCGGAGTGGCTAGCTGCTCAATTGCATGCTCTAGGCGTGAAGAGCGCCAGGGTCATGCCTACGGGCGGCCACCCAGTTGTTTACGGCGAATGGATGGGGGCCGGTCCGAATAAGCCAACCGTGCTCGTGTACGGCCACTACGATGTGGTGCCGGCCGTAATGGAAGATGGCTGGGATAATCCTCCGTTTGAGCCAGTAGAGAAAGACGGCAAGATTTATGCGCGAGGCGCGACGGACGATAAGGGACAGATGTTCATTCACCTTAAAGCGCTGGAGTCCTGTCTCGAGGCTAATGGCGGCGCGCCGGTCAATGTGAAGTTCCTGATTGAAGGCGAAGAAGAGGTTTCATCACCTAATCTCGCACCTTTTATCAAGAAGAATCTGGATATGCTTAAGGCGGACGTGTGTGTGATCAGCGATTCGTCGATGCGAAAGATTCAGGAACCGGCAGTTACGCATAGTCTGCGCGGGATGACCTACATTCAACTTGAAGTTCAAGGGCCGAAAGACGATCTGCATAGCGGCTTCTGGGGAGGAGCAACACACAATCCGGCTCTCGCACTCGTCGAGATTCTTTCGAAACTCTATAACCCGGACAATACCATCGCCGTTCCTGGCTTCTATGACGATGTTGTGGCGCTCACTAAGGATGAACGTGAGATGATCGGCAAAACCGCGCTGAGCGAAGAGCAGTTCAAGGAAGCTACGGGAGTGCCAGCGGTTTGGGGAGATAAGAAATATACAATTCGCGAGCGCGTTTCCGCGCGTCCCACGCTCGACATCAACGGATTGTGGAGTGGCTACTCGGGCCCCGGACCGAAGACGATTATTCCAGCGAAGGCCGGCGCAAAACTAAGTTCTCGATTGGTGGCCAATCAGGATCCGGACAAAATTTACAAGTTGTTGAAGAAGCACATTGAATCGATCGCGCCACCAACGGTGAAGGTGAACGTCAGCCTGGTGACCAAGGGCAAACCAGCGCTGATTCCTTTCGATCTGCCTGAAATGAAGGCGGCGTCGCGCGCGTACGAGAAAGCGTGGGGTCACACGCCGGTCTTTACGCGCGGCGGCGGCAGCATCCCGATTGTTGCCGAGATCAGCGAGATGATGAAGATTCCCGTCGTCATGATGGGATATGGTCTCGACAGCGACGGTCTGCACGCGGCAAATGAGCACTACAGTATCGAGATGTTCCATCGCGGCATCGAAACCGCGATAGTCTACCTCGACGAATTAGCGCAGCAGGCAGCGTGAGGGGAATCACAAGGGGGCAAGCGCGCCCCCTTTTTTCAGCCACGCCAAGCGGTTCTATTTCTGCGCAATCGGCAGGGAAACAGGATGATCGAGGTTAAATTCAACTAACGTTCCCGCGGGAATATTCACTCTCTCTCCGCTTGTGCTTCCTCCCGCCGCTGTGCCGACAATCGCGCCGGTTCCGGCGCCGCGAACAGCTCCTCCGATGCCGCCGGTGAGCGCGCCAACGGCAGCTCCGGTTCGAGCACCTGTTCCTGTGCCGCCACTGCCCGCTCCTCCTTGAGCCTGATTTGACGTGGTGGAGAGTGAATACGTTTGACCGTTGATCACGATTTCAGTGAGATCGAATTCAAGTTGACCGCCAGATCGACCGGCCGAATCTGCGGTGAGCAGGCGACCGAAAACGGTGGTGCCCTTCGGGGCGACGACGACGTCGCCAGCCATCAGATTCGCTTCCAGGGAACCACGAAAACGGTCGTTCGCCTGGTTTCGTTCTGAGTCGACCGAATCCACCATCTTAACCATCATTCGCGTGCCGGTAGGCACCGTGGCCATGTTTCCAGTGGGATTGGTAGAGCTTGATTGAGCTGCGTTCTGTTGTGCTCCCGCGAGAGCTACAGATAAGACAAGCGAGGTGGTGATGAAAGAGATGAGCGCAAGCCCGTGAATAGGGAAAGGACTCTGCAGCACACGGTGTTCGTTGGTGATCCTGCTGTTCGCCATAGCGATTATCCTCCGAGGGAACTTGTTGTGGTTAGAGATTGATCCCACGCAACGCCTCCTGCCTGGGAGGGAGCAGATCAGGCGACGCGCACGTGCTTGCTCGCAGCAAGTCGAATGCCTCCATCGTCGGCAAGGGCGAGCTCATGAACATTGAAACTTCCACGATACATTTCTGCGTCGCAGCCCATGGACGCCGATGGGGCAGAGCACAAAACAACTTTGCCACAGGTGCCGATCCAATCCTTATGCCGATGGCCGTGGAGGATGAGAACACGCGAGGCGTACGGCCTGATTGCGGCCAGAACGTCTGGGGCGTTGATGAGCGCAAGCCCGATGCGATCGCGCAGACGAATTGATGAGACCGGATACTCGACGACCTGATGATGAAGCAGGATGATCCAGGCGCGACCAGGAGAATTCCTTAGTACGAACTTGAGTGACGCAAGCTGCGCAGGACCGACGACGCCGATCGCGTTGGTGAGAGAGAAGTGGCTGACGGCGTTGGAATCGAGAAGAATTAAGCCGTAGCCGTCGTCAGTCAGCGGAGGTTCAACCAGAGGGAAGATTGCCTCCCAGATCTTCGCCATCTCCCATCGGCCGCGAATAGCGCCACGCTCTGCGAGAGCACGTATGTGCTCGGCCCTCTTACCCTCTCTCAAGTATTCACGAAGCGACGGCCCCAAAGAGCGCGATGCACGATCAACAATATGGGCGCGCTCGCCCTGAATGGCATCCAGAGCCAGCACGAAGCGGAGTTTGCGCAATGCCTGGGCAGAGCTCCAGGGCAAATCGAGGCGCGCTGCATTAGTGCGATCGACAATGTTTACGTCGTGGTTTCCCGGTACAAACGAAAGATGCTGCCGCAACTCGGGACAGCCTCGAAGAAGGTCGATGAAAGCAGCCCATTCGGCGCGAGTTCCCGCGTCAGTGATATCACCTGTAACCAGAACACGATCGAGCGGATTGAGTTTGTGGGTCTCGGAGAGCTTGCGAATCGTATTGCGAATGCAATGATTCCCCCGTGGACCATGCGTTCCGGACTCCATGCGATAACCGTAACGTTCGCCGACGATGTGCAAGTCCGATAGATGTGCCACCCGCAGAGATCGTAAGGAAGGCTCCGAAGGCGGTGGGATCCAGTCGACCACAGGATCTTTTAGCGTGAGCTCACGCCAGAGCCAATAAAGGCTTTCGATTGCGGTGGAGAAACCGAGGATCACCGCAGCATTGCCGAGTGCAGCGAGAATTACGGCCTGTACCCGGACACGCTCAACATTCATTAATTTGAGACCGAATGAGAGTTCAACCGAGAGCGCCAGGAACAGGCCACCCGCTACGAAGAGCAGAGCGGCAAGAATGGCGCCGAGCCGGCGCTTGCGCCAGAGCTGTTCTGCGGTAATCGGTTGGCGTCCGACGCTTTCGATGATCACGCGAATGGTTTCGCGAACAGAAACAAAGATCGGATAAACGAGGATGTAGTGGAGATGGCGGAACCTGTAGAACATGGTGGTGAAGAGTGGCCGCCCGATCCAAAAAGCAACGCCGGCCAGGAGCGCAAGAAGTACGAACGCGAAGACGAGACTCCTGCGAGCATAGTTTGCTGAGTGGAGCAATGCATGGCCGTAGGTTGCAACGATCGAGGGCGCGATCCCAACGAGGAGCGCTGGAGCGATGACGAGCGCGAAAAAGCCAATTGGCGCCATCAGGTAGTTGAATTCAAGTATTGCTGACAGGACGACGCTACGCAGACCTCCCGCATACGGACTCATACGATCGTCGTCGGTGTCGCCGCGGCGTAAATCCCAGATGCGCGAGACAGACATTCTTCGAGGCCTCGCTCCGTATCTGATGAGATGCATTCTCGAGGCTGTGCTTTCCCCGAAGATGCTGAAGATTAGCAACCGCGATCTTTTCACGCTCATCCAGTGGAGGGATTAGTAAATCGTGCTCCGCTTGAAAGCTGCTGCAGCCGATTGTTGCTCTCCCACGCAAAGACTCCTGCATCATCTGGTTGGTAGATGAATCCATGGAAGCTAAAACTGGTCAGGCGATCGCCAGAGACACTGTCGTCTGAGGAGCCCGTCGTAGCGAATCCTGTAGAGGTGGAACCACTCACTCCGACGCCACCTCCACAAACTAGTTCGTGGAGTGATGACAGACAGCTCTCGCTTTTCGTGTTGCTCGGCCTCACAGCCATTGCCGGCTTTCTCACTTACATCATCTTTCGTCCCTTTCTCACGGCCTTGGTTGTGGCGATCGTGATGGCAATAGCTTTCACGCCACCGCACAAGTGGATCATGCGAAAGGTTCGCAACAAGGACATCGCAGCGCTCCTGACGACTGTTCTCGCGATGCTCCTTGTCCTCGTCCCGTTTCTTCTTGTCAGCGTTCGCCTGGCAGTTGAGGCCAACAGTAATTACAGGAGCTTCCTTAATCAGTTGAGTAATACCGCAAATTGGCCAGCGCAGCTGAATCCGGTGATAGAGCAGGTTGCGGAACAAACCGGGATGCCGGAGGCGCAACTGCGAGCTGAGATCAATCGCCGAGCGCGCGAATTTGGCGGAAGGTTGGTAACACTCGCTGGATCAGTCGCGCAGCGTTTTGCACAGCAGATGATGACGCTGCTGCTCGGCTCAGTGTTTCTGTTTTCCTTACTTCGAAGCAGCGAGGAATTTCGCAGCGGCGCCCAAACTTTGCTTCCTTTATCCGCGAATCGAGCACGGGAACTGGCGAGTACAGTGAACCAAGGCGTGGTCGCAAATATCTACGGCATGGTGGCGGTTGGTCTGGCAGAAGGGATCCTGATCGCGCTTGGTTTCTGGTTACTGGGCGTACGCTCACCATTAGTGTGGGGCGCCATCGCGAGCGTGCTTTCAGTGCTGCCTTACGTCGGCATATCCCTGGTATGGATTCCCGGGTGCGTTCTTCTGGCTTTGCGTGGGGATTGGGCGAACGCGATCCTATTGGGATTATGGGGCTTGATTGTGGTGTCGATGGCAGATGGAATTGTCCGCTGCAGAGTGATAAGCGGACGTGTGAAAACCAATTCCTTGTTGATCACGCTTTCGCTGATGGGGGGACTGGCAGTATTCGGTCCGATCGGATTTTTCGTAGGCCCGGTTGTCCTGGTGGTATTTGCGTCGCTGATCCGCATTCTTCGGGAGGAACACGCTAATGTGCGAGGGACGCGAAACCAGGCAGCATGACTCCGTTTCTAAGCTGCATCGGCTCTGTGTTGAACCAATTGTTCGCGTTCAAATGCTCTGCGAAGTTTGAAGGCCTGAATATTAACGTTGATCTCAGCACCAATCAGGATGGCCTTCGCGCTCCAGTGCAGCCAGATGATCAATGCGATGGGGGTAGCAAATGCCCCATACACCACGCTCAACTTGAGATCTCCGAAATGATAGAAGTAGAAGCTGAGGGCCCAGGAGAGCAAGAGTACGATCGCCGTTGCAACGATCGCCCCTGGCACGGTCACGCGTCGTTTCGCAGATACATTCGGCGCGAGCACATATAGCAACTCGATTGCGGCGAAGATCGTCGTCGCCGAGAGGAACCATTGCGCGTAGGGCCACAGAGTCGTCCAGAGCGACTGTACGGGAGCAACTCTCGAGAGCAGCGACTCTAGGAGCGGGCCGGCGACAGTTAGGGACATTCCCAGCAACAACAGCAATCCAACGCCGCAGGTTAGTCCGAAGGCAAAGATCCGGTTGAGCCATAAAGAACGGGGCTCATGCACGTCGTACACGATGTCCAGTCCGGAGATGATCCCCTTTACCGACTTCGATACGAGCCACAGAGTCGCGATGATACTGAACGAGAGGAGGCCGGTGCGGTGCGGTTGGATTGTGGTCAGAACATGATCGATGATGGCCAAACCGTGAGAGGGGACTACGTGCGTCATGAATGATCTGAATCCTTCGGATCCACCGCCCAAGGGGATGTAGGCAACCAGTGCAGTCAGCAGCGCGAGAGCCGGGATCATCGACATCAGAAAGTAATAGGCTAGACCCGCTGAAACGAGCGGAAGATGTTTCCTTTCTATCTCTCGAAGGACCGTTCTTACCACCGTCGTCGTTTTTTTAAAATATTTCATCCACGCTCGCCAGTTGCTTGTGCGCTGCTCACGTTCAGAATGACTGCCCGAGCATGAGGAACATCTGCGTGGCTTTGATTCCGCGGATTGAACTCAAGTTGCGGACGACGTCAGACTGGGTGGAAAACCGGTTCAGCGCAATGCTTCGTTCGGTCGCAAACGCAGTACTCGGTAACTCGCTAACCAGCCTACTGCGATGGCAAGCGCCGCCGTACCTAAGAGGGCTGTGATGATGAGCGCCCATTCGGTGTGTAGTGTGAAGTGAAACAGTCGGCGCGCCAGGAGCGCGGCGAATGAACTCGCAAAAACTGCGCCGATGGTTCCCGCGAACAGTCCCACCAGCAGGAATTCGATCGACGACATCACGACGATCTGGCGCGACGTCGCACCGATTGACTTCAGGAATGCAACTTCGCGGAACCGCTCCATGCGATCGCCAGCAACGCTTGCAGTCAGTACACCGAGGCCCGCCGCAATCACGAATGCCGCCAGACATTTCACGATCAGCGTCATCTCGTTGGTGATGGCCACGAAGGCGCCGAGGATATCGGAGAGGTTGAAGATGGTGACGCTGGGAAACCTCTGATAAATGACTGACTGAACCGCATCAGCGGTGCCCGGTTTCAAACGGACTCCGCCTACATAGAGCACGGGAACATCGGTCAGGGCTTGAAGCGGCACGATGAAATCGAAAGACGACGCGAGGCTGCGCTGCTGCCAGCGATAAACGGCAGCTACAGTAACGGGCAACAGTTTGGGCCCGAGTTGAAACGAGAGCCGCGAACCTGGCGAGAGATGCAAGTGCTGCGCGACGTCGTCGCGAATCGCCACAGCTGCGGGAGGCGATTGTGCATTCCACCATGATCCCTGTGTAACGATTACTCCGGAGGGCGGTGCATCAACGCCAGCGGCCGGCCGAGGTTGCAGGAAACGCCGCTCCGACCTGACGGTAAACAACTGATCTGCGGGCTTTCCGTCTACCTCCATCAATCGGACTTGCGCCATGGGAATGAATTCCGGTGGAGCGGCGACTTCGGGTCTTTGCTGCAGGAGTTCGACTAGACCGGGCCGCTCATAGCGTGTAACTCCAGCAAGAATGATGCTGGGGAGTGTTTCCGGCACTCGTTCTGAAAGCTCTTGCAGAATCGTGCGCTGGATGAGGAAGACGCCAAGGGTGAATCCGGTGCTGATTCCGAGCGCCACCAGGACCGCAATGGTCTGATTGCCGGGCCGGGAAAGGCTTTTCAGCGCGTAGTTGGTCAGGAACGAAATCTTGGCCGTCGATCCAGACAATGAGCGGGCTGCCCACAACACAAGCTGCGCGACGAGACCGAGGGCGACAATCGCCGCGAGCAATCCCACGAGAAAATATTCGGCGATCATTCGCGAATTGCTAAGCCATGCTGCGAGCATTCCCAGTCCCAGGAGGATGGGAGCCGAGAATAGAGCCACACGCACAGCGCGCCTGCCGCGATCGGGTTCGAAGTCGCGACGCAGAATCAGGAGCGGCTTGATCGTGCGCACATCGAAGAGTGCGGGGAATGTCAGCAATAGCGTTGAGAGGACACCGGTAATCAGGGCTTCTACGAAAGTCTGCCAGGTCCAACTCGCGGCTACGGTACCGCTGAAAAAACTCTGCGCGAAGTGCAGAAGCAAAAGTTCCAGCCCGAATCCGAGAACGATACCCGCCACAGAGCCGACGACTGCGAGCAGGAGGATCTGAAACAGATAGATTCCGAGGATCTGGGCGAAAGTAGCGCCCAACGACTTCATGGTTGCAATCGCATCCATACGTTCACGAATGTGTGATCGCATGGTCATAGAGACGCCGGCGCAGGCAAGCACCAGGGCAAACAAACAGATCATGCTGAGGCCGGCCGTGGCGCGATCAAGAGCCTCGCTCAGTTCAGGTTTCCCGTGGCGGAAATCGGTGATCTGCGAGCCAGGGAACAGGTGTGTCAACTGGTTTCGTAGGGGTTCGAGGTTGGGTGCCGATGGAGGAAGTTTGAACAGATATCTCGTGGATAGACGTTTGCCGGTGTCGATCAGGCCCGTGCTGGCGAATGCTTCAGTCGACATGAGTACGGGAAGCGCCACAACATTGTCGTTAAATAAACGATCGGGCTGCGACACAAGCACCGCTGCAACCCGAAAGGACTGGCCAGCGATGTGAATGGTGTCTCCCACGCGGGCGTTCAGGCGTACGAGGAGCATCTGGGAGACGGCAATGGAGTTGCGATCCAGCGTTTGAAGCAGCGAGTTTTGCGGCTGCAGTAAGACGCGACCGTAGAACGGATACTGGGACGGATCGACGACCGTAACATCGACCATCTGCGGGCGGTCGGCCTTCTCAGAACTGGCCATCGTCAGCGTTTCAACAACGAGAGTGGATGTGGTTCCGCCGGAACTCAGTTGCGCTACGGCGGCGCGTTGCTCGTCTGTTGGGTAGGTTGGAGACTGAACGACTACATCGGCAGCGAGAAGTGAGCGCGTATCCTGCAGGAATTGGCGACGAACGCTCTCGGCCGAGCCGCGTACGCCGACGAGTGCCGCGATTCCCAACGCCATGGAAGCGATGACAAATGCGAAGCGACCATAGCTCGAGTGCAAATCCCGTAGTGCGATCGCCAGAAGCGGCCTGGGTTCAAGAAATGGTCGCATGCATATTGTCGTTTTCGGTCGCGATGCGACCATCGTTGAGCAAGATCTGGCGCTCGGCTGACCCGGCCAGTATGGGGTCGTGCGTTACCAGGACGAGCGTGGTTCCGTGCTGTCGGTTCATCGACGCCATCAGGCTAAGAATGTGTTTTCCATTCTGGCTGTCGAGATTGCCAGTAGGCTCGTCCGCGAGCAGAATGTCGGGACGGAGCATGAATGCGCGTGCCAGGGCTACGCGTTGTTGCTCTCCGCCGGAAAGCTGGCGTGGATAGTGATCGGACCGGGCAGCCAGTCCCACCCGATCCAGAAGCGAATTGGCCCGATCCACGCCTTCTCGCAGCGAGCCTCCCGCAAGTTGGTGCGGCAACATAACGTTTTCGAAGGCAGTGAGCGTTGCGATCAGTTGGTAGGACTGGAAGACAATACCGATGGTATGCCGGCGCAGAAGAGCGAGTTCGTCCTCAGAGAGGGAACTGATCTCACGACCGGCGATGCGAATACTGCCGGCGGTCGGACGGTCCAGTCCGGCGATGAGGCCCAAGAGCGTGGACTTGCCACTTCCCGAAGGACCTCGCACAGCAACGAACTCTCCGGCAGAAATCTGGAGAGAGATACCTGCGAGAATCTCCAGAGTGCCCTGTCCGTGCCAGATCCGCTTGGTCAGATCGCGGATCTCGATGACAGGCTGCTCCATTATTGTCCGCTCTGGTGCTGATGGTGCGCCTGGGCGAGAGTCTCGAGTTGGGACTCAGGGACCTGGACACTCCAAACCACATTGACGCCTTGCGTGGCGACTGACACTTTCTGGATCAAAGTGGCTAGTGTGGGTTTTTGCTTTTGCGCCGCCTGGGTCTCAGCCACGGAGGCCATATAGCGAATTCTGTCGGCAAGCGATAAAGCCTCCTGGTCTGAAGCTGTAACCGCCCGTCCCTGGACTGAGGCGCCTTGACTAAACTTTACTCCGACCATCTCGGATTGGACCGATTGCAGCGCGGTCGCTGCGAGTCCGGTCAACTCGTTCGACGACTGTGGCAATGACAATGCAACTTCTGCGCCCGGCACAGTCGAAACGTACCAAGCGTCATATTTCCCGCTCGCGGCCGCAATGCGCGATGCGATGCCAGCGTCGGCGGCGGTATTGTCCACATAACGATCGATCGCATGCTGGACAAATGACGGGGTTCCAAATGCTGCTCTCGTAGAACTCAGAAACGCGAGCCACCGCGCAGGGTGCGGCTTGCCATTCTTTCCCTGGAATGCCGGGAACTCGGCAACGCTCACGCCACGGTAGGAGCTCGTCGTAGCACCTTTCTTGACCGCGTATGCGAGAACTTGTGCCGGAACAAATGTGCCTTTCACGAGCAACACACGTTGCGAATTATTCGCATCACCGGCAGAGCCAAACAGCACCTGCTGCAGGTTGGTGCGCGGATCGAACCCGGTGGACGCGATGAAGTGCGAAAGGTCCGCCTTCGCCGAATGCGAGAGCAGGTACTGGCCGAAGGGCGAGGTTTTCACGGCAGTGCCGTTGAGTCCAGCGACCACGCGAGTTTGCGGGTCGAGCAGACTGACGAGTTTCGCGTCAGTAGCTGCCGCCGCCAAGGTTGTAAAAAAGGCACTTGCCAGGATTAGAAGCACAAATCGTCGCATCATTGCCAGCCTCAAATACGTTCTTGAATTAGTTTACGCGTTTCCTAATACCCGCGCGAAAGCGTTCAGCTGCGACTATGTCGAATCATCTCTGACCTTGCACTCGGTCCAGAGATGATGAAGTCGCCGGTACCATCACAACACATCATCTACGCCGGAACCTTGTTGCGGTTATCGGACGTGCTTTGCTCCGTTGCCAACGGCTGCAGGCTCTCAAGCATCGTGGGAATGAGTTCAGAGACTGTAGGGTGAATGTGCATGGCGCGCTCGATGACAGTATAGGGAGCCTTGGCGTACATTACGTCGAGAATGCTGTGAATGGCTTCGTCGCCGCCAGTGCCTAAGATGGAGGCGCCGAGAATCTGCTTCGTATCTGCATCAACCAAAATCTTCATGAAGCCAAGCGTTTCACCCTTCTCCACGGCTCGTCCGACGCTGGTCATCGGCATGGTTGTGATAAGAGCGTTTTTGCCTGAGTCCCGTACTTCTGTTTCGCTCATGCCCACGTGCCCCAGCGGAGGGTCGATGTAAAGGGCATAGGCTGGGATGCGGTCGCTGACTCGACGGTGATCATTGTCCAACAGATTCGCGGCGACAATTTCAAAATCGTTATAGGACGTGTGAGTAAATCCGCCTTTCCCGTTGCAATCGCCGAGAGCCCAGATTCCTGGGACGTTGGTGCGCAATTCGTCGTCGATCACGATGTATCCGTGTTTGTCGCGAAGAACGCCCGCTTTTTCCAATCCGAGATCGTCGGTGTTGGGCTGACGGCCAACGGCGAGGAGTACGTGGGTTCCGATTTCTTCGGGCTCGCCTGATTCACAATCGACGGTCACTCCGATTCCATCGTTTCTCTTCGAGAAGCCAATACATTTTGCATTCAGGCGGACATTGATCTGCTCACGCTGGAGGATGTCCAGGATCGCGGCGGATATGTCCTCATCCTCACGCCTGAGCAGGCGGGGAGCCATCTCGACTACGGTCACTTTACTTCCGAAGCGCCGAAACATCTGTCCAAACTCGAGGCCGATGTAGCTGCCTCCAACGACAACAAGGTGCGGCGGAAGGTAATCGATCTCTAAGATAGACGAGTTTGTCAGGTAGTTGATCTGATCGACCCCCGGCATCGAGGGAACGATAGCGCGCGCCCCGACATTGATGAAGATCTTGTCAGCGGTGAGCACGTCGTTGCCGACGCTCACTTCGTGCGCGGATTCGAAGCGCCCTTGGCCAGTGTAGACCGAGCAGTTCTTGTGATCACGAAGACGGTCTTCCGCGCCTTTGCGATGAGACAGTCGGATCTCGTTCATGCGGGCGTGAACGCGCTTCATATCGACAGAAACCTGGCTCGGAATTTGGACTCCGTACTCCTGGCCGCGGCGGGCGAGGTGGGCCGCGTAGGCGCTGGCGACCAAAGTCTTGGTCGGAATGCATCCGGTGTTGACACAGGTGCCACCGAAGAATTTGCGTTCGATAATCGCGACCTTCATCCCGGCATCTGCCAGTCGAGTTGCCAGGAATGGGCCCGACTGGCCGGTACCGATAACGATGGCATCGTATTTCGTGGTCATAGATATCCTTCGCGAGGGACTCTCCATCATTTGTTTGGATGCTAACGCAGCGCCAAAACATCAGACAACTGGAGTCGACGTCTGATAGGAACTAGAACGTAAACGATCGACGAGCGGTAGGCGATGAGCGAATTAGTCCCTAAGCAACTAGGTCTTTTTCGGTCGAACGTCGTGCCCGGATTACTGGATTCACGCATTTGCATCGAACTGGTTCGAGTAGCAGGAGTGAGTAGAACTGCTGCTTCAGGAGCACAGCATGAGCCGGGTGCTAGTGGTGGGAAGTGATGCTGAGGTCAGCCAGAGGATAGGCGATACACTTTGCGCCGGCGGTTTTCCGATGGAATACGCGGCTGGGCACGCAGATGCGTTACTGCGATTACGTGTACGCTCCTTCGGAGTCGTGATTACCAGTCCCGACAGCACGGTCGAGGAAGATCTGGCTCTGTTGGAGGAGATGCGCGTCATCAGGCCTGGCGTGAAGAGCATTGTCCTGGCTCGTCGCAGCACTCCAGACGAGGTCATCGCGGCGCTGCGTGCGCGAGTGTTCGCCTGCTTCACCCCTCCGTTTGACGCTGACGAGATCGCAAACATAGCCCGTAGCGCAGCGTCTGACAGCCAATGGCGAGATGACATACAAGTGTTGTCGGCGAAGCCGGGCTGGGTATCAGTCCGTGTGAATTGCCGTCTCATTACGGCCGAGCGCCTTATGACGTTCGCGAAAGAATTGAGTGCGCAGTTGCCGGAGGACACGAGGGGAGAACTGATGCAGGCACTGCGAGAGATCTTGCTGAACGCAATGGAGCACGGAGCAGCGTTCAATCCTGAGCAGGTGGTCGAAGTCACCGCTGTTCGCACGGGACGAGCAATGGTCTTTTATGTACGCGATCCAGGAGCCGGTTTCCGGCGCGAGTCGCTTACTGGCGCTGCGATTGCAAATCCTGCTGACGATCCCGCGGCGCACATTGTGCAGCGTGAAGCGGAGGGAATGCGTGCCGGCGGTTACGGTCTTCTCCTTGCGCAAGGCACCGTCGATGAGTTGATCTACAACGAGATTGGCAACGAGGTGCTGCTAGTTAAGTATCTTGATCTCGCGTGAAGGGCAGCTAAGCAGCTCGTTGCCCTCTGAGCGCGAACAGCCGTCCTGAGACGGCTGCAATAGCGTTTAGAAATTTGGTGGAGGCGAGGGGAGTCGAACCCCTGTCCGAAGAAGTAGTCAGCCGAGAGCCTACATACGTAGTCGCATTCCCGCCGTGGGTATTAGCCACAACTTTCGCAGCTCGCGGTCAGAACGCGACAAGAAACGCAAGCCACTAGTCCGGAAGTCTCGTCTTCCGACTCGGACCGCATCGGAAGACCAGCCTACTGTGCGACGTCCGCTCACGGCCCGTAGGCGAAGCCGTGGAAGACGGCTACTTAACTAATTAAGCAGCGTATGCCAGCTGTTGGTTGGCAAGTATTGTTTTTGCCACAGTCACGGGCGTGTGCACCCCGGTATGCCTCTCAACCGCAACGATCTCCGTCGAAGCCGTGGCGCCCCCATATTGAGGAACGGAACAGCAAGACAGCGCCCGGTGGGCGAACCCTTGCCGGGTAGATACATTATATAGATGAGCGAGAGCGGCGCGATGATTCGGAGGGACAGGAACCTCATCTTGTCGCTAAGTGACTGGTTCCACTAGCTCGAGTCCATTGATTCGCAATAGATTTGCCGCCTAAGGTGTTTCCTGCCGCGGTACTACGGTAGTTCCACCTCGCCGGAACTCGTATTTCAGGACCCATTCGCTGGGCGCGCTCTTGCCGTCGACCTGGGGAGGCGAGAACTTCCAACCGCTCGCGGATTTGCGTGCTACGCCAGCGAAGTAGCGGGAAGGTCCGTGATTTTCCAGCGCGGTCGCCGTTACATTTCCAGCGGGGTCAACCGAAACGCGTACGTTGACTCGTACCGTTCCGTGAATCGTGTTGCGGGCGAATGTGGGGACTTCAAGCGCTCCGCGATGGATGACCTCTCCCTTGCCGGAGGGGGCGGATGGTTCAGCTGGCGGCGCAGAGACCGAAGAAGTGCTTGTCGGAGCCGCACTCGCCGGAGGAGGCGCATCGGCAGACGTTGCAGGTTGCGGCGCCGGAGCCTCAACATGCGGTTTCCGAGTTACGAAGAAGCCAAGCAGTGCTGCCAGAACCAAGCCGACTGCGATTAGAGGAAATAGGCTTCGTTTTGATTTAACCGGCGAAGGCTCACGCGGAACCGGCCTGGTTGCGCGAGCGGAAACCGGTTTTGGAGTCGTAGGCGCGGGCTCCGGTTTACTTGGCGTAGGCGCTGATCGCAGCGAGTTCGAAATCTGTGCGAGTGACCAACGCTGCTGCGGATCAACCCGAAGACAATTGCTGACAATGCTAAGGAGTGGCTCGGGCAATTGTGGAATTACCGGATCTTGCATCGTGTCCAATGCAGGCGGCCTTTGTGTTACCGCCTCGAGCGCAGTTGCACCGAGCGACCAAATGTCACTCGGCGCAGACAATCCCGTTGTCGAGACCTCCGGAGCATCGTAACCCGCTGATTCCGGTCCTGCCTTCATTAGAGCGGGACCCGGAGATTGCACCGTTTCGCTGGAGATCTTCACCTCATTGGCGCTCGCCATGATGTTCGAAGGCGTGACGTGTCCATCGACGAGACCGTGGCTGTGAAGGTAGGCGAGCGCCTGGACCACAGGCTGAAGCATGTCGGTACACTCTTCCGCTGTCAGCGGTCGCTCCGGCAGGATCTGGGAAAGGTCTTCCTCGGCGTATTCCATTACGACATATAGGACATCAACGCCATCGATCTGCGCGCGACCGTGCTCGAAGATGCGAAGCAGGTGCCGATGCGAGAGTTGTGCAGTTTTTTCCCAGGAGGCGAGTTGCCGGTCTGCGTCGACGAACTCTGCCGGAATCACTTTTATGGCAGCACGAGCAGGATTCTGTCCGGGTCGGTCGGTCTGAAATACGGCATCGTGATCCGAGGCTCCGAGATACTGATGCAGGGGAAATTTCCCGTCGACGATCTGACCTTCCCACTGTTTCCAGCTGTAAGTCATTTCTGTGTCTCCGGTACTGCCTCGGACATTGTATGCGACGGAAAGAAGACTTGCGGAGCCGCCAGGCAGAAAAGTGCGTTGATTCCCAGGTTAGTCACGAATAGGTGTCCCTAGAACTCTCGAACTGTTTTTCGATGCAGGCGTTGTCGTTATCGTGACTTTCAGGTCAAAGATAGTTCACGGATGGTAAACCCGATCGAGCTTGGGGTGAAGCGAAAGCTACCGGCGAAGCGTTTGCAGAATTAACCGGCTACTAAAGGTGGTAAATAGTGGTTACAAGAGCCCGCACGTCTCTGATGTATGTCTCCATTTCGGCTTCAAGGCGCGCTGTGTTCAGGGACGCGAGAAGGGAACAATATCGCTTCAAATCATCGAGAGACGGCTCATTGGGAGAATCAAACCAAACCTGCTCGGCTACCCCGTAGCCAATGCCTCGCGCACGGCAGAATCGGTCACTCAGATGAACGATGGCCACCAGTTCCGGTTCGAGCACCATGTTACTTAGCGAATGATGGGCGCGAATGGTGTCCACAATCGGCGGCGCGAGATTCCAGCTTTCCGACAGCATGCGGCCAGTATCGGTATGGGTGAATCCGAGTATCTTCATTTCTGCGTCGCAAATGGGGATTTGCGACTCAGAGCAGAGCCTCAGGACGGCGTCGAACTCGTGGGGAAATGTGCACGCCTGAAACACCATACCGAGATCATGTAAAAGACCTGCGATGTAGGCGTTCTCGAGATCGTATCCGAGCCGGCGGGCAATGCGGCGGCTCAGCAAGGCGCACGCCAGAGAATGCTCCCAACACACGACAGGACCTTTCGATCCGTTATTCATCGGGAAAATGCGCATCATGGAGCAGGAAAGTGCAATATCGCGCATCTTCTGCATGCCCAGCGCGATCACGGCTCCGCGGATTGAGTTGATGGCTTGCCACCGCCCGAACAGCGGAGAATTCGCCATGTGCAGACATTGCGCTGCGAGTGAGTTATCGCTCGCGATCAGATCGACCACCCGTTGCGTGTCGACGTTGTCCAGCGGCTGTTGCAGGTGCCCGATCAATGGTTGCAGGATCGCCGAGACGCTCGGCATCGCTTCCACCTGCTGGATGTGTTTCGCGAGTTCTTGCGGAGCAATCGCCATAGTCTAGGTACAGCAGTTACTTCATCGGCAAAGGAACGCTGCTGCTTCATCGAAACAGGCTCGCTGTCGAGTTATGGCCCCGACACTTGTGTCCAAAGTGGGCCACGAGCTATCGGGACGTCATACCTTGCACAGCGTATGCGGACGTCTTCACCTGTGGTTTGGCAGTTTTCTGCGAGATAATCTTCCTCGTCCTCAGATAAAGCACCACGATGTCCACGCGACGATTGACTTGGCGGCCTGCCTCGGTTTCGTTGCTGGCAATCGGATGGTATTCGCCATATCCGGCTGCCGAGAGCCGCACCGGAGGAAATTTATATTCGACGAGAAGCATACGAATCACTTCCGTCGCTCGCGCCGTCGAGAGTTCCCAGTTAGAAGCAAACTCCTGCGTATGAATGGGAATGTTGTCCGTGTGCCCTTCTATGCGGATCAGGTTCGGGCGTTCAGCCAGAACGCGAGCAACTTTTTCGAAGGCTCCCAGGGAACGCTGCTTCAGCTTGGGTGATCCGCTGTCGAAGAAACCAACCTCTCGAAGACTGATCACCAGGCCATCGGGCTCCATGCGCAGCGAAATCTCGTTGCGATCGATTTCTCTCGTCAGTTGCCGTTCCAGTTCGCGACGTAGGTGTTCGATGTCGACGACGGGATCTTCTCCATCCTGAGCCTGCGCTGCTGACGTCTCCAGCACCTGGTTAGGCGGTGTTTTTGGCATCAGTTGTGTTGAGCCGGGCGAGACCGACTGACCATTGGAATTCGTGGTGGTTGGGAATACGCCGAGTTGCTGAAAGGCGTCTTGAATGGCGGCTGCCAGCTGCGCGGCCTTCTTCTGATCTCCCTGCGCGGTTGAGTAGAGGACAACAAAGAAGGCGAAGAGGAGGGTGATGAAGTCGGCATAAGAGACGAGCCATCGTTCATGGCTCACGTGTTCGCCTTGTTTTTTGCGTGCCATTTAGTCGGATTCCACTCGCGTTCGGTTTTTATTGGCGGAGTTTGGCTGCTCGTAATCGAAATAGCCGCAGAGCTTCGTCTCCAGCATGCGCGGATTCATGCCTTCGAGAATCGACACCACACCCTCCAGCGTCATTTCGCGAATGATTTGCTGGTGCCGGATTCTTTGCTTCAACTTTCCCGATGCTGGAAGAAAAAAGATGTTCGCTGCGCCCACACCATAAATAGTGGCGACGAATGCCACCGCGATTCCGCGACCCACTTCGTCGATCTTGTCCAGATGCTGCATCACTTGGATCAGGCCCAGCACGGCGCCGATAATGCCAATGGTTGGGGAGAAGCCTCCGGCCGATTCGAATACTTTAGGGATATTCTCTTCGCGTTCGGCCTGGTTTTCCGTCTCCAGATCCATCATCTTGCGAACTTCCTGTGGCTCAGTGCCATCCACGGCGAGCATCAGTGATTTCTTCAGGAACGGCTCTTGAATTTTTGGTAGCTCGGAATCCAAGGAAACGATGCCGTCGCGACGCGCTTTATTCGCATAACTGACCAGTTCTGCGATGAGTGCGCGTGGATTCTGATCGCCATCCACGAGTATCTGACCGAGACTTCTGACCGCGCTGAGTACGACAGGTAAGGGAAACTGAATCAGAACAGCTCCAAACGTGCCCCCAAAAACGATCATCGCGGCCGTGGGCTGAAGAATCTGGCCGAGGTTACCGCCCTCGATCAACAGTCCGGCAGTAATTCCGCCGACTGCCACAACAAGACCACCGATAGTAGCTTTGTCCAATTCCGCTCCCGAGCCCCGCTACTTCGAAGGTTCCTGATGACCGCTGTCACTGGATAGAGGCACGCAGTTCGCCGTAGCCGCGGCCAACACCGCGCGGCGAAACTCGAGGATGCGTGCCATAACATCGATTGTGCTTTCTTTCACAACCACCTTTTCGCCTGTAATCAGGGTGATCACAGTGTCAGGAGCTTGCTCCACGAACTTGATTAGATCGGAGTTCACTGCCATGGAGTGGCCGTTCAGTCGCGTGAGCTGAATCATGGTCTTCCACCCGTTTCTATCTTGCTGGCGTGATTACGCACCGTGAACTCCTGAGTTCTATTTGTTTGTGCTATCGGCAGCGGAGAGATGAACTGAATAAAGAAGAAGGATCGCGGAGTATCGAAGGTAATGGGACTTTTGCGACAAACTTGCGAGAGGCAATTCAGTGGCCGAAAATCAGAGGCGATCTTAAAGCAATTCTCAGAAGTGCCGATGGTTTCTGCGAACGCAAGTTCAGGTTCCGTCAGCCGGCAACGGGCGGCAGACGAACCGCTCGCCCGCACGTCCTGGGATTCGATTGGCGTGTGAGCAGGACGGGACCGAATGCGACATCACCCGCTCGACAGCGGGTATTGAGAGGAGTCAGCAAATGTCACTCGGTATTCTGAACAATATCCCGTCCTTGGCCGCACAGAATCAACTGTCGGTCACGAACTCTAACTTGCAACAGACTCTGTTCCGGTTGTCTTCCGGACAACGCATCAATTCCGGCGCCGATGATGCCGCCGGTCTCGCGATCGCTAACGGATTGCAGGCCAATGTCACTGCCCTGACACAGTCGGCACGTAATGCCACCGATGGTGTCGGCATGCTCCAGGTCGCCGACGGCGCCATGGCCCAGGTAACGACACTGCTGAATCGCGCCGTTACGCTGGCTACGGAATCGGCTACCGGAACCGTCAGCGACACGCAACGCTCTGCACTCAATGCCGAGTTCTCGGCCATCAAGTCTGAAATCACGCGCATCGGCTCGAACACCACCTATAACGGCACGCAAGTTTTCGGTGGCGGAGCGGGCACGACCGATCCGAACAACTGGGTGGGAGCGACCGGTGGTCTTACTTCGGCCAGCACGGTTACAGCTGCCGAAACAATGACGATTACAGACACTGATACCGGCAAGAGCTCAACTTTTACAGCTGCAAACGGTAACACCATGCAGACGCTGATGGACTACTTCAACACCGGCGCCGGCTCCAGCAACGTCAATGTGAATGTCAGCCTGGACACAACCGGCCACCTGAAGGTCAACGACAAAACAGGTAACGGCAGTATCGTTGTGACCAGCGGGATCACCGAAGCGGGCGCTGTTGCCAAGGCGAGTATCAGCGGCGGAAGTGCCGTTTACCTCAGCGATGGAACCACGGCCGGTAGCAGTCCAATCACGATGACTGTCGGTAACCTTTCGGCCTCCAGCATCGGATTCAGCACCGGTCTGACTGCCGTGGATCTTACTGCCGCGAATGTCGATCTGCTTAGTGCCTCCGACGCTCAGTCCACGCTGACCAAGATCACGAGTGCGATCTCAAACGTCGCCGCGGACCGCGGCACTCTGGGCGCGACTATGAATCGCCTCACCAGCGCCTCGACAGTCATCAACAACCAGGTACAGAACCTGACATCCGCGGAAGACGGCATTATGGCTGCCGATATTCCGTCGGAAGTCGCGAATCTGACGAAGTACAACATCCTGAGCCAGACCGGCATTTCCGCCTTGGCGCAGGCCAACCAGATGCAGCAATCGGTACTGTCGCTGTTGAAGTAAAACTAGGATGAAGACATGGCTCGGGCTCTGATGGGGCCCGGGCCGTTCTGATTTGTGCAGGTGTGCGCGACCACGCAGATCTCATTCCTCCCGGGTTCATAAAAGAGGCAGGCGGAGGTGAGTATGAGGATCGAGCCAATAACACCTGTTGAATTTGGGGAAACGCAAGACAAGGTCAACACGAAACCAGTCTCGAAAGTGCCACCGAGCACGGTGGCAACGAGTGGGCGGGCGGCGGAGTCTGTTCAGTCGGAGAATTCGCTCAAGATGACGCGCCAAACTGACGATAGTAAGAATACGGTTTACCAGCTGGTGGACGGCCAGACGGGCAATGTGATCTCGCAGGTCCCGTCGCAGCAGGTGCTGAGCGTAGAAGACAGTATCGAGCAGTTGCTCCAGCAGGAGATACAAAGACCGACACTCGATGTGAAGTCGTAGAAGGCTCGTATGGCACTCCAACTTGATGTGGGAAGTCTGACGTCCGGAACAGGCATTGATGTGCAAAGCACCGTGGATCAGCTGATGACGCTACAAAAGGCGCCGCTGACACAGATGCAACAGGAACAGACGGATCTTCAGTCGCAGACATCGGCGTTGACCGATATACAGACCAAGCTGCAGAGTCTTGAGACGTCGATCCAAACGCTCGGCAACTATACGGGCAGCCTCGCCTCGCGAGCGACAACATCTTCCCAATCCAGCGCAGTGAGTGCGACTGCCACCTCATCTGCGGCGATTTCACAACACCAGATTTCCGTGGACCACATTGCGAACGGATCGTCCTGGTATTCCAGTCCCTTCAGCAGCAGTAACACGTTTTCGGCGGGTTCCTTCTCCTTGCAGTTGGGAACAAACCAGGCGATCACGATCAATGTCGCCCAGGGCGACACGTTGCAGACTGTCGCAAAGACTATCAATGCTCAGAATGCGGGGGTCACCGCGAACGTGATCACCGATGCGACTGGGTCCCGGCTAACGTTGATCAGCAACAACACCGGACTGTCGAATGAGATCGCTGTTTCGGGCGATTCAGTTGGCTTCGGCTTTCAGGAGTCAGCGAAGGCGAAAGATGCATCGTTGACGGTAGACGGCGTTCAGATCGACAACGCAAGCAACACTCTGACCACAGTGATTCCCGGAGTGACCTTAACTCTGAATAGCGCAACGACCGGAACCGCAATCCTGAACGTGCAGCCGGATACGTCGCAAGCTGAGCAGTCAGTCAACGATTTCGTCAATGCGTACAATTCCGTAATTCAGGCCATGAACTCTCAGTTCACCTACGATCCGACCAGCCAGACATCGGGACCGTTGGCAGGTGACAGCACCTTGCGGACCATGCAGGAATCGCTGCTCGGAAGCTTGAGCTATTCAATGGCGAACAATAGCGGGATCTCGACATTGATCGACTTGGGCGTGAACATGCAAGACGACGGCACGCTGACAGTCGATAGCGGGACTTTGGAATCGGCGCTCGCCGGCAATTACAGTGCTGTCCAGAACTTTTTTCAGTCCACGAGCCCTCAAGGATTCTCAGGAATGCTGAACTCAACGCTCAGCTCCATGTTGGATTCGACTAACGGGGCCGTGACTGTCGACTTGAAGGGCATCAGCGACACGAACACTTCTTTGCAGAATCAGATTGATGACATGAATGACCGTCTCAACACCGAGGAGCAGTCGCTGATGACGCAATTCGAGCAGGTCGACGCGCTGTTGCGCAGTTATCCGACCACGATGGACCAGATCACAGCAATTTTAGGCTCATTGCCTTCGACCAGTAGCTCGAGCTCGAAATGATCGACTTCACGCAAACGTATCGCAAAGCGCAAGTAAGCGGTGCCTCGAAGGTCGGGTTCGTCGTAGCGCTTTACGAAACAATGATCGCCGATCTCGCTGGGGCTGTTGCCGCCATTCGGGAAGGCAACATCGAGAAGAGATCAGCCGAACTCCAGCATGCGCTGACAGTTCTCGGGTACCTTCAGGGCACGCTCAACCGTGAACAAGGCGGAGGACCGGCCGTGGAGTTGGATCGGTTTTATTCGGTGATGCGGGCGAAGGTCATGGAAGGGCACATGAAGGCGTCGGCGCCGATTCTGGATTCGGTGATTGGCCACGTGAGCGAAATTTGTGATGCATGGCGCCAGGTAGACGAACAAATGCGCAAGGAAGTCGTGCGCCCAGACGAATCGATAACTTCCGCGAACTGGACCGCCTAACGTCCAACCCATCATCTGGCCCTGAAACTTCAGTTTCGGCGTCCTGATATCGTGCCTCTGTTCTAGTGCAAGGAACCCAGCTACAATCAGATCAACTCAAGGGGCTGAGAGGCGGCCGCACGGATGCCAATGGATAGGGTCGAGTTCGACAAGGACAAGCTGTCGGTTCGCATCGATATAAGCCTGAAAGCAGATGTAAATAAAATCAGTGCCGTTGTGCAGAGCATTTTGGCTTTGGCAGCGGAGATGAAGTGCGCCGAAGGCAAGGAACTGGAGGTCGAAACGGCGCTTCGCGAAGCGCTGGCGAATGCAATCAAGCATGGCTGCCAGAACGATCCTTGCAAGAACATTGAATGCTGCGTCGGTTGTGATGAACAGCACGGTATTTTGATTGTTGTTCGTGATCCTGGACAGGGGTACGATCCCATGTCGATCCCAAATCCCACGAACGGAGAGAATCTCTACTCCAACCACGGGCGCGGAATTTACCTTATCAACGAACTGATGGACGAAGTGCAGGTGCGAAACGGCGGCACTGAGATTTACATGCGGAAGAAGTAGGGCCTATCAACCCCGGGCCGTCCTCGAAGTTATGGCCTCACTCACCATCGTGATGAGAGTCACACCCCAATGGCCATCCTATCGTGTCAGATAGCTGAATCTTCTGTGGCATCAGGATTTAGAAGGTGCAAACTGCGGCAGAAGTGGCTCGTAAGGGGCATTACGGGGGAAGGCCTCATTGGAAAAGCCGTCCATTTTCCGATATAAAGGTTGATTTACTGAGAGATTGCGATGAGTCGCAGCAGTGGGGGCCGAGCAAACTCAGGATACACACGAAGGATCCGAAGCATCTGTTCTGATAAGAAATTATTACGGTTTTGAGAGGAAATATGTCGACGATTGTCTCGGCGCCGAAAGGTTTGGAAGGTATTGTCGCCGCGAATTCAGGAATCTGCTTCATTGACGGCGAAAACGGCGTCCTTTCCTATCGCGGTTACGACATTCATGATCTCGCGGATCATTCCACGTTTGAAGAGGTCTGCTATTTGTTGTGGTTTGGCAGGCTGCCATCGCAAAAGGAATTGCAGGAACTTTCGATTTCCCTATGGCGTGAGAGCAAGCTCGACGCCGGGATCATCAGTTTGCTCCGGCAGGCGCCGGGCCATGCGCTCCCGATGGATGTACTGAGAACGGTTGTCTCGGCTTTGGCATTCTTTGATCCTGAAGAGAAGACCAATGACCATGAGGCCAATGTTCGCAAGGCGATCCGACTGACGGCGCAGATTTCCATGATCGTGGCCTACTACGATCGAATCCGTAAGGGCCTACCGCTGGTCGAACCTGACCGCTTTCTGAACCATTCTGCAAACTTCCTGTACATGCTGACGGGCGAACGACCGTCTGGAACCGCCGCCAGGGCGTTTGACGTTGCTCTAATTCTGCATGCCGATCACGAGTTGAACGCTTCGACTTTTGCGGCCCGCGTTACCGCTGCAACCCTCTCCGACATGCATTCGGCGGTCACGTCCGCGATCGGCACGCTCAAGGGACCGCTGCACGGCGGCGCGAATGAGGCCGTGTTCCGTATCCTGGAGGCGATTGATCGCTCAGGGGCAGACCCGGTCGAATACGTCCGCGGCATGCTGGCGCAGAAGAAGAAGGTTCCTGGCTTTGGTCATCGCGTATATCACACTGAAGATCCGCGGGCGACCCATCTGCGCAAAATGTCGAAGGAGCTCGGCGAATCGAGTGGCGAGCCGAAGTGGTTCCAGATTTCGCGCAAGATCGAGCAGTTTATTAATGAGGACAAAAAGCTAAACGCCAATGTGGACTTCTACTCTGCATCGACGTATCACACGTTGGGAATCGATCTCGATCTCTTTACGCCAATCTTCGCCGTATCACGCGTGTCGGGTTGGACAGCGCATGTCATCGAGCAACTCGATGACAATCGGCTGATTCGGCCCCGCGCGGAATACATCGGCATGCTCTATCCGCAAAAGTACATGCCGATTGGCGAACGCCACTCTGGTTAATAATGGCTATAATTCGACAAGCCCGGAGAAATCCGGGCTTTTTCTTTGCTGCTAGTGTCGCTTGAACAGCGTGAAGGCCGCGTAGAAGAGGTTCGCGTCAACTCCCGGATTGCGATCGCCGGTATTCGCATTGGACAGGTGATAGTACCTGTATCCAAGCGAGAATGAGCTGCGCTCTCCGGAGAAAACTTGTACGCCGCCGCCGAAGCTGAAGGTGAAGTTATATTGCGAAGAGTCGATGACGGGAACCTGCTGCGCGAAGTATAGAAAGCCGCCATGTGCATTCGCGAATGGCTGCCATTTGTGACCGCGCCGAAAGTTGAACTGGAAGCCGATCGGATTCAGGCCGCCGCCATAAACGGTCTGCGCGTTGTGAGAGATGAATGCACCGGAGTTGGTGACGAATGTCTCAGCGGGCTGCGTTATCAGAGCGACCGGTACGACATCGAACGTGTACTTGATCGCGACCGTCTTCGTATTGCCAATCACACGAGCGAATGAACCATTCAACAGGAACAGCTTGCGATCCGAACTGATGCCGATTCCGTGCGGAGATGTCGGCGAATAGCCTGCCCAAATTCCGAACTCATTGGTTCCGGTAGGGAGATCGGCCGTTGACGCCGTCGGTTGCGGCAGATTACTTGAGGATTTGGCTTGGGCAACGGCGGTAGAAGCCAGAACCGCATTGATAAGAAGTACGGCGAATAGGCGTAACAAAACGTCTCCCTTAAGGACAAGTGAATCCAATCTACAGGGAGGATCGTGCGACCGGCAAGAACGGAAGCCGTTTGGCAGCGGTTACAATAGGAGTACAACGCTGGGGAAATCCCAAGAAGATGCGACGAGCTTACCTCGACAATAACGCGACCACGCCGCTGCTTCCTGAAGTCATGGAAGCGATGCAGCCGTATTTCCTGGAGCAGTTCGGGAACGCTTCGTCCATTCACCATCATGGGCAGCAAACTCGAGCCGCGGTGGAAAGGGCGCGCGAGTCAGTTGCCGATTTGATCGGGGCGCGCAGCTCGGAGATCGTATTCACGAGCGGAGGGACGGAAGCCGATAATTTGGCGATCTTCGGGCTGGCAAAGGCAGGCGATCACATTGTTACGTCCGCGATCGAACATCACGCGGTGCTGAACGCCTGCAAGCATCTGGAATCGATGGGGTGCGAAGTCACGTACCTGCACGTGAGCGGGGAGGGACTGATCGATCCGGATGAGGTGCGGCAAGCAATACGCCCGAATACGAAGCTCGTCAGCATCATGTGGGCGAACAATGAGACTGGAGTCATTCAGCCGGTTGCCGAGATTGCGAAGATCGCGGCAGAAGCCGATGTCTACTTTCACAGCGATGCGATTCAGGCCGCGGGCAAAGTACCGATCGATGTGAAGGAAGTAGGGTGCGATCTGCTGAGTATTTCCGGGCATAAGATTCATGCGTCACAAGGCATTGGTGCGCTCTATGTCCGCAAGGGAACGCTGCTGCAGCCGATGCTCTACGGCGGAAGACATGAGCGCTCGCGCCGTGCGGGAACGGAGAATGTTCCGGGAATTGTGGGTCTGGGTAAAGCGGCAGAGATAGCGAAGCAGGGATTTGAAGATGGCAGCGTGAATCGGATTCGCGAGCTGCGCGATCGGATTCAGAGCACGGTTTTGCAGCAGATTGATCAGACGGGCGTGAACAGTGGGTCGGCTCCGCGAACGCCGAACACCACGAACATCTACTTCGACTGCATCGAGGGCGAAGCGCTGGTGATTGCGCTCGATCTGAAGGGAATTGCGGTTTCTACCGGCGCCGCGTGTTCTTCGGGAGCGATCGAGCCTTCGCATGTGCTGGTTGCGATGGGACTCAGCGCCGATCGGGCGAGGGCGAGTCTTCGCTTTAGCCTGGGCAAACAGAATACTAATGACGATGTTGATTTGCTGCTAAACATGTTGCCAGCGACGGTTTCGCGTCTGCGCGAGATCAGTCCGGTGTACAACCGCGAAGAAGTAAGGATCGGGTGAAGCTTTGAGTGAGAAGACAATTGCGGTAGCGATGTCGGGCGGTGTGGATTCGTCAACCGTTGCGGCGATGCTGCGTGCCGAAGGCCACAATGTTGTGGGCCTGACGATGCAATTGTGGAATCAGCGGAGACTGGCTGGACACGAAGGAATGCCCGAATCCGTGCAAGGACGCTGTTGTTCGATTGATGACGTTTACGATGCGCGACGCGTTGCGGAAAAGCTGGCGATTCCTTATTACGTCGTGAACCAGGAGCAGCGTTTCGAGAACGATGTAGTTCGTCCGTTTGTGCAAGAGTACCTGTCGGGACGAACGCCGATTCCGTGCAGCCTTTGCAACAATCATCTTAAGTTCGACCAGTTGCTGATTACCGCGCGACAGATCGGCGCCGAGATGCTGGCAACTGGACATTACGCGCGAGTTGAACAAGATGCGGTTCGTGAGCGCTGGTTGCTGAAGCGGCCTGTCGATACCGCGAAGGATCAGACGTACTTCCTTTTCGGTCTCACGCAAGAGCAGTTAAGCCGCACGTTGTTTCCGCTGGGCGGAATGCGCAAGCCAGAAGTACGCGAACTCGCGAAGCAGCACGGGCTGGCGCTGGCGGAAAAGCCGGACTCGCAAGAAATCTGCTTTGTTCCCGGTGGAGATTACAAAAATTTCATCGACGCTTATCTTGCCGAGCAGAATGAAGCGTTGCCCGATACAGCCGGCGAACTGGTGACGCCTGCGGGCGAAGTCGTCGGAACGCACCATGGTATTCACAACTTCACCGTCGGCCAGCGCAAGGGACTGGGTGTTGCGACCGGGTCGCCTTTGTACGTTCTGCAAATTCGCGGCGACCGTCGCGAGGTAGTCGTGGGCGGCGGGGAAGAGCTGTACTCGAAGACCATGCGTGTTCACAAGCTGAACTGGATCGCCGTGGAGCAACTGACGGAGCCGATGCGCGTCGCTATAAAGATTCGTCATCGCCACGAGCCTGCGCCGGGGATCGTCCAGTTCGACGGCGAGGATTACGTTTCGGTCATCTTCGACCAGCCCCAGAGAGCGATCACGCCCGGCCAAGCAGCGGTGTTCTACGACGGAGATACGGTCGTAGGCGGCGGCTGGATCGCTTAATCAATTCCTGACGACATCCTGTTGCTGTTTCGCATCGAAGTAGCCGAATGCCGGCTGTATCGCATTTCGTTCGAGAGCGCGATGGCATCGTGCTACGGTTGCTGTGCTGCTTCCTCATGCTCGCCTTGGTTGCGTGCGGGGGATCATCAAGCAGCTCTTCTTCCGGCACGGCCACTAATCCGATTCCAACTCCAACGCCGACTCCAACCCCGACACCAACTCCAACGCCACCTCCGACCCCTGCACCACCGCCTACGCCGGCACCGCCACCAACGCCGTCATTCAGCAATGTCGTCATCGTGATGCTGGAGAATGCCAGCTATAGCGACGTAATTGATTCGACGAGCATGCCATACCTAAACAGCCTGGCGCAGAAATATGCGCTGGCGACGAACTACTACGCAAATACACATCCGTCGATCGGCAATTACTTCATGCTGACGACTGGGCAGATCCTGACGAATGACGACTCGTTTAACGGAACGGTTTCGGCTGACAATGTGGTGCGCGAACTGACTGCCGCAGGCAAAACGTGGAGGTCGTATGCGGAGTCGCTGCCGTCTGTGGGTTACACAGGCGGTGATCAAGGACTCTACCTTCAGCGTCATAATCCCCTAAGCTACTTCAGTGATGTTGTGAATAATCCTTCTCAGCAAGCGAACCTGGTTCCTTTTACTCAGTTTGCGATCGACCTTGCGGCGGGAAATCTGCCGAACTATTCATTCGTGGTGCCGAATTCCCAGAACGACGCGCACGACTGTCCGGGCGGAATGAGCACGTGCGCACTGTCTGACAAACTTCAGGCGGCGGATGCGTGGCTTCAAACAAACATTGCACCGCTGATCGCGAACGCCAGTTTTCAAAAAAATGGCCTTCTGGCGATCGTATTCGATGAATCCGAGGATGCGGATACAGCGAACGGTGGCGGCCATATTGCCGTGGTGCTGGTGAGCCCGCAATTGAAGCAGGCATACCAGTCGACGACGTTCTATCAGCACGAGAGCGTGGATCGGTTCAGCATGGAACTGCTGGGCGTAACGACGATTCCGGGTGCGGGGGCAACGGCCCCGGATATGAGCGAGTTCCTTCGGTAAAAAGTGGCTAGCGGTTAGTGGTTAGCCCAAAATGGGAGATCCCGGATGTACCCCTCCCCTACCCTCGTCCCGCATTCTAAAGGACTTACGGGCATGGGATAAGGCTCGTCCCTACAAAACAAAGCACTTAGTCCGATTGATCCGATAAAACAAAGGAGTTAGCTGAAGCAGAAGTAAGAAAAGGCAGAAGTTAGAAGTCAGAAAAGCAAGAATCTCCCGAACTTCATGCCCATCTTCTATTGTGACAAATTCGAGGGGACCTACTGGACACTTTCGCGAAGTTTATATTTAGAGCATTTTCATGGGGATACGACGAGTTTCGGGCAGAAGAGGGGCTTGACAAGGATTTGTGGAGCGCTGTGGGAACCACCGGCCGTGCTTTTCAAAGGGGACGCAAGGTCCCTCGACTCGGGCGCGTTCCGTCTCCGCGCTCGTTCGAAGTTAAGTTGAAGTGAAAGGGAATCGTGGATAGGTCCAGGGCGACGGTCAGGTCTGGCGGATGCCACTTTTGCTGGGAACGGCGTCGGCATCTAAGAGGGTCGGGATGCCGGGCATTGGGCGGATCTCGATTAAGACCGAGGCGGTGCAGGCGGTTTGAACCTTGGTTGCCCATTCGATTGCATGGTCCAGGTTCTCGCAATCGAAAATGTAGTAACCGGCCAATTGTTCTTTCGATTCGGCAAAGGGGCCATCGGTGATGAGCGTCCGTCCGCCTTCAATCTGGAGGGTGGTGGTACTGGAGGGCGGGGCGAGCGGCTCGGCTGATACGAAGACACCGGCGCGACTGGCCTCTTCGATCAGCGCGCGATGGGGTTCGTAGCTGCGCTCGGAAACTTCACGCTGTTCCGTCGAGTAAATCAGCATCATGTAACGCATGAGCGGCTCCCTGGAAATGATTGCACGGACTGATACGGACGAGGAAGAAATACATAGATGGATTCGCTACGCTCACCATGACCCGGTGGCTTAGGACGCTTCGTCGTAGAGTGAAGCTTGGTCGGAACCCACCGACGGCAAAAGAGGCCGAGGGTGGGGCACCCGAAACGACGGTGAGGCGCCCGGCCCTCAGATCGCGCACTACGACGCGGGATAGTTCGGATGAGACTTCAACTCCTCGATCTGGCGGACGTGGCGCTCGTCGTGTCCGGCGGCGGTGAGGGCCCATTGATATCCGTCGGAGAGGCTGTAGGCGCCTTCCGTGAGCACGTGCAGCGGGGGCGACTCGAGAACGTGTTCGCGAAGATCGGGACTCGATTCTACATAGTCGGCGAGGCGCTCGTAACTCCGAGAGATGCGGTCAAGAGATTGCGATGGTGAGAGGACGCCGGCTGGCGCAATGAAGTCGGGAGCCTTCGCCTTGATGGTACGGTCGGGGATTTTGTCGATGACGACCGCGTCCACCTGCCGGCTGTTGAACTCTGCATCGGAGGAGCGGGCGCAGTGGGAATTTGCTCCTGGATGCGAACCAGAACGCGCTCGTGGACGATGACGAGGTGCTCGAGAATCTCCGCAATGGACCAGCGATCCGGGGCGGATTTGAAGCGGTACTGCGCCTCGGAGAGGCCGGTGGTGGCGTCGGTCACACGTTTGAGGGTGCGGGCGAAATATTGATGGGCCTGTTCGATGTCGGTGGCTTCGAGGGTGATCATGTTTTGCTCCTTCACGAGAACGACGCGGAAAGGGAATGGAAATCGACAGGGGTGGCAGAATTTTCTGTTTACCCCACCCTACGCAAAAGAGGCGTAGGATGGGCCACCCGGAATTGGTTGAAGACAGGCGTAAGGACGGGCCGCCAAAGGTTGTCTCGAATACGGCCTGGCATCAAGCTCACAACGGGTACTGAAGTACTGAGGTGCCTTAGTCACCGAGGTACCGGTGCACTCAGGTACCGACGGGGGTATCCTTGAGCGCTTATGTCGTTCTGTATTCAATGCGGAAAGCAGATGGAAGCGGGTGCAGCGTGTCCTGCCTGCGGAAAGCTGGTCGCGCCGGATCCTATGGAGTTGATGGCAGCAGAGCTGCGCCGTCAGCACACGCAGATGTGGTACATCGTGGTGGCGATGGGACTGGTTGCGGCGGCAACCGTCGGTTTATTGGCGGGCTGGCTGCTTCATGGACAAAGACGGGACGCGCCAGCACCGGCTCCGGTTACGCAACCGCAGGAGCCGCCCCCTTCGCAGAAGCCGGCCCAGAGTTCACCCGAGCAGCCTGAGAGTCCCACAAGCCCGAGTTCACAGCCCGGACAGTCGGCTCCGGCACCCACGCCGAAGGAAAACAGTTCAGGAAGTAGGACTTCGTCGAACGGCATCGACGTGCAGGCAATCCAAAATGCCGTGAGCGGTATGGCACAGCGAGGCGGACAGAAAGGCTCGTCGTCGCAGCAGGCGGTGGCGGGTTCGGCGTCGCGGTCCGCAGCGGATCGTTATCCGGGGTCGCAGCCGGTAGATATGAAGGACGCGGCAATACCGGATGTCGGGATCCCAGTATCCAACCAGGTGTATTCGACTTCCGATTCGCTGGCGACGGTGATGGCGTATTACAAGCAACTGTATCCGGATGCCCAGGTGATGGAGATCAGCGGGCAGAACATTATCGCGGTGGATAGGCCAGGGGAGACGAAAGTGATTGCGATTGGCGACGTCAGGGTCGGAGACGCGGATCGCGATTGTGCAGCCGGGAAATTGAAGAAAGGCAGTAGCCAGTAATTAGTAAGTCAGAATTCAGCTGAGCACTCGGTGCCACGCGTGAGTTGGGCACAACGAGTGCATCGAAATGCGAGGTCCCTCGACTTCCGGCCGCGCGTCCAAACGCCCGATCGCGAATAAGCACTCTGCGGCCAGTCGCTCGGAATGACTGAGCTTTTAGAACATCTTTCGAGTGTGCTAAATCAACATCTCTTCGCTGCGTGCTAAATAAACATTTCTTCGCTGTGGGAGCCGTTGCCGGAGGTACGCGAGCGGCGGAAGAAGACGCCGAGTCCGGTGCCTACGGCGGAAACGATGCCCGCGATGGAGCGCACGGGTGAGATCACCGTGTTGTTGACCACTTCGGTGGTGGTCTCAACGCGGTCGAGCGTACGGGTGACGAGATCGTCGGCGCGAACGACTTGTATCTTGGCGCGATCTACGATGTCGTTTACGGCTACATCCAGTTTTTGAACCTGGAGCGCGCACGGAGTTGGAAGCTTGTGCCAAGTTTTCAACTGCGGTCTCGACCCGGGGGCGCGTAAATTCGACAAGCTTCTGAACGTTTTCGAGCGTAGGAATGGCGCGCTTCTGGATTTCTTCAGCAAGCGTGGTCATGCGCGTGGTGCTTTTGCGAACAGCGATCAGGATGCCGATCAGGACACAAGCCTGGACCGTGACTGCGATACCGATTTCAATCAGCAAAATCGTGAAGCGGGTTTCCATGAGAGTCCTAGGCCGGGCAAGTGACGCATGCCCGGCGTATTGAGTACTTATAAGTTCGCAGCGCCTTCACCGGGAGAGGTCGTCTCCTTGTAGGCTTGGCGGCCAGCGTCATAGGCGGAGCGGAACTGCTCCTTCTGCTGCTGGACGAAATCCTTGCCGCGGTCGACCCATTGCTCTGCCTGTTCGCGAGCGTCGCGGGCTTGCGTGCGGAGGTGTTCGCGACCCTCTTCCGCGCGTTTGCGAATGGCATCACGAGTCTCGGCACCCGACTGGGGAGCATAGAGGAGACCGATCACGGCGCCGATCCCCAGACCAGCTAAGAACCAACCGAAACCACTGCCACCATCAGAATCAGACATGCTTAACCTCCTAGCAATTAAGTGGGGCGATGTTAGCATCCGCTAGACAGAAATTCAAACAGGCAAAGGGACAATGCGGCGCAAGTTGCGCCTATAGAGATGCGATCAAGCGCGCTCCAGGCGGGCTTGCAAGCGATGTTTCACTTCGGGCCATTCGTTCTCGAGAATGCTGAAGTAGACGGAGTCGCGTACGCGGCCAGTGGATGTGATCAGGTGATGGCGGAGCGTTCCTTCTTCTTTGGCGCCAATGCGAAGAATGGCGTTGCGTGACTTCTGATTGAGCGCGTCCGTCTTCAGTTCGATGCGAATGCAGTGGCAGACTTCGAAGGCGTGGTGGAGCATCAGAAATTTCGCCTCGGTGTTGCAGGCAGTACGCTGCCAGGCAGGAGCGATCCATGTAGATCCGATCTCGGATTTGCGGTTGGAGACGTCGATGTTCATGAAGCGCGTGCTGCCGATGACGGTTCCCGAGGCTCGCTCGACTGTGGCGAAGACGATGGATAGGCCGGCATGCTGTTCAGAGAAGGCGCGGTCCATGTAGCGGTGGAAGTCGTCGGGAGACTGCATGGGGTAGGGAATCCAGCGAAAAATGTCGGAGAGATCGTTTTTGGCAGCTTCCCAGAAGAGCGATTCGTGTTCGGGACGGAGAGGTTCAAGACGGACGACATTGCCTTCGAGGGTGACGGGGGCGAAGGGAGAGGGAGATGGCTGAGCTGTAGACATGAGAACTCTGTGAATTTGTGACTGGGCAGGATCGTGCGTGGACATGGTGAGCCAGGAAGGACTCGAACCTTCGACCCACGCCTTAAAAGGGCGTTGCTCTACCACCTGAGCTACTGGCCCATGCCACTCTTAATTTAGCATACGGACCTGAGGAGCGATGAAGGCGCGAGCATCGTGGCGAGCGGAAGTTGGCGAGATCAACCGGCGGTGACGACCACAGCCTGGCACGGCTTCTTGCCCTGGCGGCGATACGAGTGCTGCACGCCGGAGTCGAAGTAGATGGAGTCGCCGGTTTCGAGCAGATGCTCTTCCGCGCCGATCTTCAAAAGAAGTTCGCCGGTGATTACATAAATGAATTCGATGCCAGGATGCTGATGGATACGCGCCTTTTCCGGTTCGATGGATTCGAACTCGGCGTAGTAGGCGTTCATCTTTCGTTCGTTCGCCGGGAAATCGAGACTCTCGAAATAGTACGAAATGTCTTTGGTAGCGGGGCGATCGGGAAAGCGCTGGCGCTCGGACTTGCGGACGATGGCCACCATGTTTTTGCGTTCTTCGCGGAAGAAGAATTCGAGTCCGACGCTGAAGACCATGGCGACGCGAAGAAGCGTCGGCAGAGTTGGGTAGAGTTTTCCGCGTTCAAGCTTGGAGAGCAGTGCGGCGGAAAGACCCGTGTGGTTGCCAAGTTCCACCAGTCCCATTTTTTTGCGCAAGCGCAGTGCGCGGATTTTGTCTCCGATGCTGTAGGGCTTGAGGCCCGAGCTGATCACTTCAGAAACTGCCATACTGAACTCCCTTTTTGCTGCAATCAAAGCGCCTGTCGCCGCTTTTCGTTTCGATCACTCGAGTAGTTGATGCGATGCGATTATCATTCTAAGCAAATTAATTTTACTGCAAGTTGAAGCGGATGGTTGATCCAGCTTTCGAAAAGTAGTAACTCAAAGGAAAGAAGCGCCGACGGCGACCTTTTTCATTCAGAACGTGGCTGCGCCGCGATTACGCCTTTGCCGCGTCCTTCGGAAAAAAGATTGAAAAGACAGTTCCATGGCGCCGAGTTGATTGACTGCTTCGAACGCGCACGATGGCGCGATGATTTTTGAGGATTTCAGAGCTGACCCACAGGCCGAGCCCAGTTCCGGTGGCGCTCTTGGTAGTGAAAAAGGGTTCGAAGATGTGACGCCGCGTTTCAGGAGCTATTCCAACGCCGGTATCGGCGACAGTGACGCAAACGCCTTCTTCGCCGGAGAGGCTGCGGGCAGGGCGCATGCGAATCACGATCTTTCCGCCGCTAGAAGAGGCGTCGAGAGAGTTGCTGATGAGATTTGCAAAGACCTGGCGAAGGTCAGCGGCGAAGGCATCGATTTTCGGGTCAATATGGTATTGCCGCTCGACGATGATGCCCATGCCGCTGATTCGGCCTTGGAAAAGGGTGAGAACGTCATCAAACAGTTCCCGTAGAGAGGTCTCGCGCGGGTTTGTGGACTGGCGATGAAAGCGCAAGGTCTGAGTGGCGATATTACTGACGCGAGCAAGCTCCCGTTGAGCGGTGCCAAGGTATCGCTTGTTTTCGTCCAAAGTTGCGGCGCGCTCACTGAGGTACAGGAGGTTGGTTACTGCTTCGAGGGGATTATTGATTTCATGAGCGATGGAGCTGGCCAGTCGGCCTACGGCAGCTAGTTTCTCGCTCTGGATGATAACGGCTGCGGCGCGCTTCTGCTCGGTGATGTCGCGAAAGAAGACGATGATGCCATCGTTCGCGGGACGAGCGCTTACGTGGAGCCATAGGTTCAGCGGTTCGGGGTAGTAGGCCTCAAAATCTCCGGGTACGCCCTGGTTCATGGCGCGATAGTAATTTTCGACGTAGGGAGAACCCTCATATAAGGCAGCCGGGAAGCTCTCCCAGAGAACTGTTCCCAGAACATTGCCACGAGGGGAAAGAATTTCGTGTGCGCGGCGATTGAGATAGGTAATTCTCCAGTTGCGGTCGAGACTGACGACAGCATCGGTGGTGACGGCAAGTACCTGAGCCAACTGCGCAGATGCCGAGTCACGTTCGCGTTGAAGGCGTTTGCGGTCGGAGATGTCGCGCACGAACGCCTGCCAGCGGCCATCGGGCAGAATGGTTGCGCTGACCTCGGCGGCGATGGCGGAGCCGTCGCGGGTAACCAGCTCCCATTCCTCCAGGCTGACGCCGCCCTTAAGCAGCTCATCGCGCGCTTTCCATAGACGTGGGTGTTCGCTTTCCGCGACACACTGGGCATAGTTGAGCTTGAGGAGTTGGTCCCGTTCGTAACCAAGGAGCTTGCACGCGGCGATATTTGCCTCGCTAATGTTTCCGTCGGTATCTGCGATGAAGACCGCATCCGAGGCCAAGTCGAAGAGAGCTTTGTAGCGTTCCTGGCTTATGCGCAATTGCCTGTCGGCCAAAACTCGACCGGTGGTTTCGCTGCAGGTAACGAGGGTGCCGCAAATAGTCCCGTCAGGATCGCGCACCGGGCTGTAGCTGTAGGTCCAATAGACGTCTTCAAGTTTGCCGTTGCGGTAGATGGGTACGAGTTGATCTTCGTGCCAAGTCGAATCGCCGCGAGACATCACAGCTTCAATTTGAGGGCCGATGATGTGCCATATCTCCGGCCAGCATTCCCGTCCGGGCTGACCAACGGCCTTGGGATGCTTGTCTTCGCGAATGCTTGGGCGATAGGCGTCGTTATAGAACTGGATGAGATCGTCTCCCCACCAGAGGAACATAGGCTGGCGGGTTGCGAGAAGAAGATTGACGGTGATGAGCAAAGTCTCAGGCCAGGTTTCGATTGGCCCAACCGGCGTAGTACTCCAGTCAAAGGAGCGGATGAGGTTGGCCATTTCGCCGCTGCCGCAAATTCGGGAGCGTGCCTGGTCCGCAGAAAGTGATGAAGATTTACCAGTTGCTTGCAAGTTCACGTTTTGACGTTATGACTCCGTGAGTTGACAGCTACTCTATTTGCTAAGTGCCCCAAGAACAACGTTGCTCATCTTAGGTTGGATGCACAACTCCAGCCAAGTTGTAACGGGAGCAAGATTTGTGGATGTGTCGATTATGCGACGGCGATGTTGAAGTATGTCGGGTAGCGGCGCTGATACAGCTTCTTCTCGCTATAGGAACGGACCAGTTCCATGTAGATGCCGAGGTCGCGATCGAGGTCGGACTGGGTACCGTCGAAGTAGAAATTGCGGATCGGGATGCCGCCGAAGTCTTTGCTGAGCTTCGGATAGATGGCTTCGCTGACGATGCCATTCATACAGGTAAAGGGGCTGATGTCGATGACGCCATCCGCGCCATGCTTGGCGAGGTAAGCGGCTTTTCCGACGCTGAGAACCATTTCGCCTAGAGCGCCGGAGGTGGGGAGGTATGGGCGTGCGAGTTCGAGGATTTCTTCGACAGGCGGTTCTTCGCAGCCAATGAAGTCTTCGGCGAACGGTTCCTGCAAGGCGTGCTCGTCGGAGTGCTGGATGTGGTCGCGAATTTTGGATTTCAGCATTTCGAACGAGATGCCCTGACCCAGCAGTCGCAACCGGCGTTTCTGTTCGCTATTCGTGTAGCTGATCCATTCGGCGATGTCGCTGAGCCATGAGGCAGCGCCGTAGCCTTCGAGCTTGCGAATCAGGTCTTCATTGCTGAAGTTGTTGAGGCGGCAGAAAATCTCGCCGACGACGCCGATCAGCGGGACGGAAGAATCGTAAGAGGCGGAGACGCGACGAAAACGCTCGCGACTGCGCTTCATGGAATCGACCAGCGCATCGAGCTGGCAGCCGGCGTCGGCGCAGCTGGTTTCCATGGTGTCGCAGAAATCGCTGAGACAGAGATTGTAGGCCGCGTCAGCCCATCCGGCGTTGTTCTCGTAAGGGCGCACGCGATGGAGTGCCTTGCGCAGCGTGTCTCCTGCGACTAGAGCTCGCCATCCGGCGCGGATGAAGGGAGTGGCAACTTCACCCATCTCGTCGTAACCGGTACGGCTGGTGGGGGAGAGAATACGGATGTCGGCGTAGCCGAGTGAATCAAGAACACGGCGGAGATAAGGGGCGTACTGGCCAAAGCGGCACGGACCTTCCGCTGTGGGCATGAAGAAGGCGGTGCGCTTGGGATCGAAGCCCGGCTGCTCGATGATGCGGAGGAAGTCACCGATGGTGACTTTTGCTGGATAGCATTCATCGCCATTGGTGTGCTTGGCGCCGAGTTCGCGAGTGCGCTCATCGGAAGGAGGAGTGGAGTAGGCCTCGATGCCGAGCCACCGAAAGACGGATGCGAATGCCTCAGAGCTACCCTGAGCCATGGCGGGGATGTAGACGATGGTGTTCGCCAGCGGGTTACCAGGGCTGATCTTCTTAGTTACGCAGTGGTGGCCGAAGGCACGCATCGGAGGAATCCTTTACTGTCGAGGTAAGCTTCGCAGCGGGTGATGAAACCAGCATCGTTGGAGTGGCCGTCGAATTGAAGCACGAGGCCAGGCTTTCCGGCGGCTTCATCGACGAAGGACTTGATGTAAGAGTCGGGACCGCATTTGAAATTCGAGATATAGACCAGATGCAGATTGGGATGGCGCTTGGTGATTTGCGCGGCGGCAAGGATGCGGCGCCCGGAGTTCCAGTACATGTTGGAGTTGATGGTGGAGATGTCCTCGGTATCGAGCGGCAGGAAGTCGAGCGGAAGCACATTCACGCCATATTGCGAACGCAGCTTGCGAGGAATGTCGCAATTGATGCTGCGATCGTAAATGTTGTAAGGGCGGCCGATGAGAACGAGCGCGGGCTCATTGGTGCGAGCGAGTTCGTCGAGCGCCTGGGATCCGGTTTCCAGAATGGCCTGGTTGAAAGCGCTTTGAGCAGCATAGGCTGCGGTGACGGCGCGCTCATTCTGCCGTCGCGAGATGTTGAGGCGCTTTGCGGCGAACTCAGCAAGAGATTTTTCCACGTGCTTGCGTCCGTACTGAAAGTAAACGGTGGGAGCGAGAAGTTTGTCGCTATCGGCGTGCAGTTGGGGAACGGCACGAATGACAAATGGCAGTGTCTGGTTCCAGGGGCAGAGATGCGAATCTTGCACGCTCTCCGGGGCTTCCATGTTGAGCACGTTGGGCATGAGGACGTAGTCGACGCCCTTCTTAATGAGATGATCGACGTGGCCGTGTGCGACCTTTACCGGATAGCAAGGCTGCGCGATGGCTAGCTCATCACCGGCGACCGAGATCGCACGATCGGTCTGTGGCGAGATGACGATATTGAAGCCGAGCTCCTGGAAGTAAGCGCACCAGAATGGAAAGCGATCGTAGAAGAACATGGTGCGGGGAACACCGACGACGGGGCGGCCGTCGACTGGCGGCTTCAAGACTAGTTCGAGCAGCTGGTCGCGATAGGTGATGAGGTCGTCGATGACCGGCTTGCGATCGGCGCGAGCGCGCTTGCGGAACTTGTCGGAGCACTTGTCGCCCCAGTAGCTCTTCTGGCCCTCGATGTTGAATTCCTTGATGTCGCAATAATTTGAGCAGGCCTGGCAGACGAATTCGCGCGTGGTGAAGTTGACGCGCTGCATGTCGTAGCCCGCGGAACTTGCTGGGCTGCTGCGCGTGCTGCATGCGCTCTTGCGCGATAAGCGCCATGCCGATGGCGCCGATGACGCCGTTGTGAGGCGGAACGATGATCCGTTTGCCGAGGATTTGCGAGAAAGCGGCTGCCACGGCGTCGTTGTAGGCAGTGCCTCCCTGGAAGAAGATGACGTTGCCGATCTTGCGGCCGCGGACGACGCGGTTCAGATAGTTGAGCGCGACGGAATATGCGAGTCCGGCAGAGAGGTCGCCAACTTCCGCACCTTTGAGCATGAGGGCGGTAACGTCGCGCTCCATGAAGACGGTGCAGCGTTCGCCGAGGCGTGCGGGCTGCTTCGAGGCGAGCGCTTTTTCGGCGAATTCGCCTTTGATGGAGATGCCCAGCTTCTCGGCCTGCTCTTCGAGGAACGATCCGGTGCCGGCGGCGCAGGCTTCGTTCATGGTGAAATCGACGACGACGCCTTTATCGAGGCGGATGAACTTCGAATCCTGGCCGCCGATTTCGAAGATGGTGTCGACCCGTTCCATCCCCAGCTGATTGGAGACGTGCATGGCGCCGGTTTTGTGCGCGGTGATCTCGTCGTTAACGGTGTCGGCGCCGATCAGCTCGCCAATCAGTTCACGTCCCGAGCCGGTGGTGCCCACGCCGAGGATTTCGAGACGGTCACCGAGTTCAGCTTCGATCTCAGCGAGTCCGCGTTGCACGACTTCAACCGGACGGCCCTGGGTGCGGAGATAGATTTCATGCAGCAGATTGCCGGCGGTGTCGATGACAACGAGATTCGTGGAGACGGAACCGATGTCGATGCCCAGATACGCGGGGATGCGGCTGCCGTTCACGGGGAGCGAAACGTCTTTCACGCGATCACGGAGGAGAGTGACCTGCTCCATGCTGAGTGGTTCGCTGCACGCGAAGGACTGTTTGCCGGTGTGCTGCTTGAGCTGATGAATACGCTTGAAGGAGCGCTTGCGCGTTTCGGCGGATTCGAACATCGCAGCGCCGAGCGCGCCGAGCCACGCGTGGAACTCGGGGACGAAGAGCTCGTCTTCTTTCAGTTTGAACGCCTGCTGCATCGCAATGCGAACAGCCTGGTTCTGCGAGACGCCACCAATGAAAGCGACGGGTGGAATCACGTGGCGGCCTTTGACAATCGATGATTTGAAGTTGCGGGCAACGGCATCGCAAAGGCCGCGGAGAATCTGGTCGGTGGAGTAGCCCTTCTGCTGGGCGTGGATCATGTCGGATTTGGCGAAGACGGAGCAGCGTCCGGCGATGCGCGCGGCGCAACTGGCTTCGCAGGCGGTCGGTCCAACTTGTTCGACGGAGTAGCAGAGGCGGGTCGCCTGCTGATCGATAAAGGAGCCGGTGCCGGCAGCGCAGTCGCCACTGGTGGAGTAGTCAACGATGCCCAGGTACTTGGATTCACCGGACGTATCGTCGAGGTGGATGTACTTGGAGGATTCGCCGCCCATTTCGAAGACGGTGCGCACGCCCGGGTAGAAGACGCGCATGCCCTTGGCGACGGCGCGGAATTCATTTTCAAAATAGATGCCGAGAATCTTGGCGATGAGCTGGCTGCCGGAGCCGGTGACGCGAATGCCTTCGACGCTCTCTTCCGGAACTTTCTCATAGAACTCGCGGAGCAGATCGAAGGTGGATTGAATGGGGCTGCCGTGAATGCGGCGATACTGCGAAAGGACAAGCGGGTGGCCGGCCATCTCGCTGTCGGAAGGGAACTGCGCGGCGAAAAATGTATCGTTGTGAGAGGTTAGCGAAGACAGCATTTCCTGGTCGCCGGAATCTCCCATGGCGGCCAGTTTGAGACTGACGGCACCGATGTCCAAACCGATATTTATGCTCATGCGCGTTCGTTACGCTTGTACGGGTTACATGCCGTATGGGTCTGTGACCGAGCGCACGAGCGGATGTGAGGTGCCTGAAATGGCACATTGTTAAACGGCGATAAACAAAGGGGAAATGCTCGTCCTGGTCAGCCAACGGCGGGGAATCGCATTAGGCCGAATTGGATTCAGACTGAAGAATTTTTTGGGATGCGGCGACGAGCGCGTCTTCCAGCGCGTGCAGATGCCGCTCTTCGGTGAGATAGCTGATGACCATCATGCGAAGAACGCTGCGGCCACCGGCGACCGTGCCGGAGATCCAGCGCTGGCCATCGCGCGTGATTTCTTCGACGAGACGAGCGTGGGCGGCGGCGAGTTCGGACTCGGAGAGGCTCGAGTCTTTGAGACGGAAGTTGACGATGGTGAGCTGAGGATCGAGGGCGAGTTCGAACTGATCGGAGCGGCGGATCCAGTCGGCGAATGTACGCGCGAGAGATGGAGTTGCCGATCGATGAGTTCCTCGTAAGAACGGCGGCCGTGGATTTTTAGCGTGAGCCACAGCTTGAGGGAATTCATGCGACGCGACCACTGAGCGCTGACCTTGAAGTTGTCGATCATGGTGGCGCCGGCGATCTTGGGCATGTAGGGAGTGGAGACGCCAAAAGTGTTTTGGAGACTAGCGGGTTCGCGGGTAAGGACGATGCCGGCTGCGAAGGGCATGGCGAGCCACTTGTGCGGATCGATGGTGATGGAGTCGGAGAGTTCGATGCCGCGGACGAGATCGCGATGCTGGTCGGAGAGAATGGCGGCGGCGCCGTACGCTCCGTCGACGTGGAACCAGAGCTGGTGACGGCGGGCGATTTCGGCGAGAGCGACGAGATCGTCGACGGCGCCGGAGTTCGTAGTGCCAGCGGTGCCGACAATACAGAAGGGCTTGTGGCCAGCGGCGAGATCTGCGCGGATCGCGGAATCGAGGGCAGCGGGATCGAGTTGCATGCGCGCGTTAACGGGGATGCGACGAAGGGCACGGCGTCCGAGTCCAAGGAGGCCGACGGATTTGTCGAGCGAATGATGGCTTTCGGCGGAGGCGTAGAGAACGGGTTGCGCGCCGATAGCGGCGACACCTTCTTCCACTGAATTGGGAAAGTGGGAGGCGAGAGCCATTGCGAGCGCGGAGAAGTTGGCTTCGTTGCCTCCGCTGGTGAAGGTGCCGTCAAAGCTGGAAGTCCAGCCGACACGCTCGCCGATCCAGCGAACGGTCTCGGCCTCAATCTTCGAAGCGAGTTGGGAGCGCGCCAGGCTGGCAAGCTGAGGATTGAGCGCCGCGACGAGGGCTTCGGCGAGAACGGCGATATAAGTCGGCGTGGGATTCATCAGGCCGAAGTAGTTGGCGGCGGGAACGTGGAATCCCTTGTCGATGAGTTCGGTGGTGATGTCATCGAGAACGCGCGAGGCGTCGGCGCCGAGTTCGGGCATGGCGTCGCCGAGTTGATCGAAGGTGCGCTTCCCGGCCGGCAACTGAACGGCACGGTCCGGGAGCGAGTCGAAATAGTTGTTAATGCGGTCGATGAGCTGATAGCCGAGCTGGCGGCGCGATTCGTGGTCGAGGGCGAAGGTGGCTTCCGGCTTCGTTTCCGCGATTCTCATTTCCTGATTTTTCATTCGAGGCGTTTTCCTTTGAGGTCGATTCCGCTGACTGGGCTTCGCGCGCGAGAATTGCGTCCTTGCGTGCGGTGCCCCAGCGGTAACCGCCCTGGTTGCCATTCTTTTGGATGACGCGATGGCACGGAATGGCTAAACAAACTGGATTGGTGGCGCACGCGTTGGCGACGGCACGAACGGCGCGAGGCTTGCGAATGGCCTTGGCGACATCGGAATAGCTGGCAGTGCAGCCGTAAGGAATCTGCTGGAGCGCCTGCCAGACCTGGCGCTGAAAAGCGGTCGAGCGAATGTGAAGCGGAAGACGCAGGTCGGGCTCGCGTCCGGAGAGATGACTGAGGACTTGCGAGAGCCATGCGCGGAGATCGAGGTCGTCGCGGGTGATAGCGGCCTTGGGGAATTCGCGGTGGAGATCGGAGATGAGTTGGGTGGAGTCACCGAGTTTAATCGCGCAGACTCCTTTTTCGGTGGCAGCGAGAAGGACCTGGCCGAGGTCGCCCTCGCCTATCGTGTAGCGGATAGTGAGTCCTTCGCCGCCATTACGATAGGTGAGTGGGGTCATGCCAAGCTGTGGCGCGGCCTTTTCGTAGACACGGCTGGAAGACGAGTATCCGGCAGCATACAGGGCATGAGTGACATTGGAGCTCTCCTTCAACTTATGCTTGAAGGTCTTCAGGCGCAACGAATCGGCGTATTCGCGAGGAGTCACGCCCAGCAATTTCTGAAAGCTGCGCAAGAGATGCGCCGGGCTGAGCGAGACGGCCGCGGCGAGATCGGACAAAGAGGGCGGCTCTTCGGCAGAGTCGATCAGCTTGCAGGCGGCGATGACTTTGGCAGTGGCGGGATCGGGTTCGTTCGCCTCAGGACGGCAACGCTGGCAGGCACGGAATCCGGCGCGCTCGGCGGTGGTGGGATCGGCGAAGAACTCGACACGGTCACGCTGCGGGCGTCGGCTTGGGCACGAGGGTCGGCAGTAAATGCCGGTAGAGCGCACGGCATAGACAAAGGCGCCGTCGAAACGTGAGTCACGCGCCAGGACAGATTGCCATTGGAGATTCTGCAACATTGTTCGTTTCCTCCGATGGCTCATAGTAGGTGGTGGCGACTGAGTCCTTCTATCCGCGGATTGACATTGAAATTTTAACCGCAGAGGACGCGGAGGTCCTATGCTTCAGCCCCCTCAGCGTCCTCTGCGGTGGATTGCTTTTCTGGACGCAGCAGCGGAAACAAGATCACGTCGCGGATGGACTCGGAGCCGGTCAGAAGCATCGCGAGGCGATCGATGCCGATGCCCTCGCCTCCCGTGGGCGGCATGCCGTAGCTGAGAGCGCGGATGTAGTCTTCGTCCATCTGATGGGCTTCACTGTCGCCGCGGGCGCGCTCGGTAAGCTGCTGCTCGAAGCGACGGCGCTGCTCCTCGGGATCGTTCAACTCGGAGAAGGCGTTCGCCACTTCCATGCCGCCGACGTAAAGCTCGAACCGCTCTACCCACTCAGCGCGCTCTTCGGGCTCGCGTTTGTTTTTCGAAAGCGGCGAAACGGCGAGCGGGAAGTCATAAATAAAGGTGGGCTGGATGAGGTGCTCTTCGGCGAGCGTCTCGAACATCGAGGCGATGGTCTTGCCGACGGGATCCTGCGGACCGTATTGCATGTGCGGGTGATGGTGCGCGTTCAGGCGTTTCACCAGAGCGTCCATTGATTGGGCGCTGGCGAAGTCGGACATTTCGGGCTTTGCGCCCGCGTCTTCGGGCCAGAACTTAATGATGGCCTCGCGCATGGAAAGGCGAGTCCAGGTGCTCCAATCGATTTCGTGCTCGCCAAACTTGATCTTGGCACTGCCGTTTATTTCGCGCGCGACTGAGGAGAGCATCTCTTCGGTGAGGTCCATCAGGTCCTTGTAGTCGGCGTAGGCCTGGTAGAACTCGAGCATTGTGAATTCGGGATTGTGGCGCGTGGAGATGCCTTCATTGCGGAAGTTGCGGTTGATCTCGTATACACGCTCGAGGCCGCCTACGATGAGGCGCTTGAGATACAGCTCGGGCGCGATGCGCAGGTAGAGGTCGACGTCGAGCGTGTTGTGATGCGTAACGAACGGCTTGGCGACGGCGCCGCCGGCGATGGGCTGCATCATGGGGGTTTCAACTTCGATGTAGCCGCGCGCGTCGAGGAAGGCGCGGATGGATTTCACGATCTGGCTGCGCTTGACGAAGACGTCGCGCACCTCGGGGTTCACGAAGAGGTCGACGTAGCGCTGGCGGTAACGGAGTTCGACGTCGGTGAGCCCGTGCCATTTCTCGGGGAGCGGCAGCAGGTCCTTGGAGAGGAACGTGAGCTCTTCGACGTGGATGCTGAGCTCGCCGGTGCGCGTGCGGAAGAGATAGCCGCGCGCGCCGATGTGGTCGCCGAGATCGAGCAGCTTATAGAGATCGAACCCCTTTTCGCCGACGGCGTCTTTCTTGACGTAGATCTGAAGGCGCTGGCCCTGCTGTTGGATGTGCGCGAATCCGGCCTTGCCCATGAGGCGGATGGCCATGACGCGCCCGGCGACGCGGACTTCGATGTGATTGGCCTCGAGCTCCTCGGCAGTCTTCTGGCTGTAGTCGGCGAGAATTTGCGCGACGGAGTGTGTGGGCTCGTAATGATAAGGATAGGCCTGCTGGCCGAGCGCTTCGATCTGGCGCAGCTTGTCTTTGCGAAGGTTATAAATGTTCTCGTCGAGTGCCATTTTGCTCAGGGTCGCCCAGAGGGGCGCGGGATGATGAGTGCAATAGGCGATTATAGCGAAGAGAACATAGCCGACGCGGAAATGCAGAGATGTTTCGCTCCGCTCAGCATGACTTCAGTGGTGGATGTGCTTTAGTGCATCGACGCGCGGATTGCCAGGTTCACGGCGACCATCAGCACTGAGAATGCCGGAATCACCAGCAGCGCTTTCTTGAGACGTGATGGATCAGTTCCAGCGATGGCGCCGATGATGCGCGAACTGATGGCGAGTCCGATCCAGCCGCAAGTAATGACAATGCCAATGGCGGTCCCAGACATGCGCGGGAAGGCGTCGCCGACGATCGCCAGCGTGGTAGGGAAGACTGGAGCCATGGAAATCCCGGCGAGGAAGACAAGCACGGCTGCTGCAATAGGCTTATTTACGCGCAGCATGAGGAAGGTCGTAATCGCCATGGCGACCGAGGCCCACAAGGTGACGGTGATCGCTGGCACACGGATGAGAATGGGAGAGACGGCGACGCGTCCGATGAGGAGGCCGAGAGCGAATCCGAGCGAGAGGATGTTGAGCGCGCGCGATTCCGGAATGCCCTGGGCGATCAGGTGGCGGGGCAGCCAGTTCCAGACGCCAACTTCGCACGACACATAAAGGAAGAGAAAAAAGCCCAACAGGAAGAGCAGTGGGCGTCCTAGGACCGGGCCTGCGTCGGCCAAGATGAAGCGTCCGGCGCCGGTGGGAGGCGGCATCTTAGTCGCGGCCTGAATGACGAGCGTAGCGACCGTGAGAGTTGCGACGGTGTAGCAGAGGCGTACCCAGTTGCGTCCGAGAAGGTTGGCGGAGACGAAAGGAGTGAATAGGCCTCCGAGTCCGAAGAAGAGGTTGACGAGATTGAGCGCGGTGGCGCGGTGCGCTTCGAGACGTCGCTGACGAGGGCATTGGCTCCGGTTACGACGATGCCGCCACCGACTCCGAGCATGAAGAGAAGCACGATGATGGCGCGATATCCCGGCGAGCGGGGCAGAGCATAAAGCGCGATGGCAATGAGGGCGAGTCCGAGGATGAGTCCGGCTTTTTTGCCTTCGTTGTCGAGCAGAGGTCCGACGGCGAGGGAGGCGAGGATGAGTCCGAGGGCCTGAGCGAAGGCGATGGTGCCGTTCTGGCTGGGCGTGAGATGAAAACGCTCGGACAGCTCGGGCAGGATGGTGCCCAGCATGGCAGCGATCATGCCGTAGACGAAGATGGCGACAATGGCGGAGAGGATCAGCAATTTGTTGTTTGCCCTTCCAGGAGAAATGGTGAGTCGATTGTGCCGCCCCTCCGGGGCTGGTCAGTCATCTTTGTTCCTTACCCACCGCTTACGCGGTGGGCTAACGAATTTCGCCGCTCTGCGGCTCGCGTCGCAGAGACGAAAAGTGGAGTTTACGCGTCAAAGAAATCAAAAGATGTCTCCGCAGGTTAAGCCAACGTTGGCAGAACCCTTCGGCGTCGCTCAGGGCGGGCTCTCGACTTCCGGCCGCGCAATGATCGTCCGTGATTCTCCCACTCGTTGCTTCGCACGAGTGGGCACCCGCCGGTCACTCGGATTGCTACACCCACCATGCTGCCGTGGGCTGTTCTTTGATCACAAGATCGTTCAAGAAACTGGCTGCCTTCGCCAGGCCCTCTTCCGGGCGAGAGCAGGCTGTCTTCGTGCTCGATGGAGAGCACGTAATCGTATCCGAACATGCGCAGGGTAGAGACGAATTCCTTCCACCACTCGGCGCCGTGACCGTAGCCGCAGGTGCGGAAGATCCAGCCGCGGGTGGCCTCGTCGGTGTAGGGTTTGGTGTCGAGCACGCCGTGCGCGGCAGGTTGGCCGAGTAGATCTGCGTGTCCTTGGCGTGGACGTAGAAGATGGCGTCCTTGAGGATGCGCACGGCGGCGATAGGGTCGATGTTCTGCCAGAACATGTGGCTGGGATCGAGATTGCAGCCGATGGTGGGCCCGGCGATGGCGCGCAGCTTGAGCATCGTCTCCGGGCTGTAGACGACGAAGCCGGGATGCATCTCGATGGCGATTTTCACGCCATGATCGGCGGCGAATTTGCCGTGCTCGCGCCAATAGGGCGTGACGACTTCGTTCCATTGCCAGTCGAGGACTTTGAGGTAGTCGGGAGGCCAGGGGCAGGTGACCCAGTTGGGTGCGGTCGCGTGCGGCGAGTCGCCGGGACATCCGGAGAAATCGACGACAACGGGGATGCCGAGCTTCTCGGCGAGCAGGATCGTTTTGCGACTGACCTCGCGGTCTTTCTTGGCGCGGGCCGGGTCGGGATGCAGGGCGTTGCCGTGGCAACTAAGGGCGCTGATGGTGACGCCGTGGTCTTTCAGTATCTTCTGGAACTCAGCGAGGGCGGAGTGGTCGTCGAGCATGGTGAGCTTGCAATGCGCGTCGCCAGGATAATTGCCGGTGCCGAGTTCGACGGTCTCGATGTTGTAGCTCTTTAGTTTCTTAAGAACAGCGGGGAGCGGAAGCTGGGACAGAAGAGGAGTAAAGACTCCAACGCGCATGAGGATCGGATCTCCTGAATTTTGGCCGCAACAGGATAGAGCATTGGGAAGGGAAATGTAATCTTAAGGATTGTGAAGAGGGAAGGGTGTCAGTACGACCTCTGCCCGAAGCTAACCTAGAAGTGAGGATAGAACGGCGATACTCTCTCTATTGTGAATCGCGAAAAGTGCTTTAGGGTCGTTCTGACGGTGCTTGTGCTGACGCTTGGAACAGTTCACACCGTCGCACAACAGTACAAGCCCAAGAATACTGACGAAGTGCAAGTTATCGCTGCAGTGATTCGGTCGGAGGTCGCCAAGAACAAGTGGACCGATAAGGACTTGATCTGCTTCTCAATAGCGGGCAGGACCCAAGCAAGCAACTTGTCTCCGAGCTTCGAAAGCATAAGTTACAAGTTTGCAGCCAGGCGGAGTGGCGTCAGACTCTGGCATGCAGATTCGCAATTTTCTTTTTTGAACCGGTGGTGGTCGAAGGTGCTGACAGCGCCCGTGCAAAACTCGAATCGCTCGATTTCCGAGATGTCAATACAGGTTCTGTTCACTTTCCTGATCTTCTTCACAGTGGAGAGTATGCATTGAAGCGAATCCAGGGGCGCTGGATCGGTAGTGGCCTGGAAGCCCGCCGAGATCCTGCAACAACAGTGACGAACTGTCTCAATTTTCGGCCTCCTCATATGCGTTCCTCCACATACATGCCTCGTGATCTATCTCACAGACAGCCGTGATGCGGGCGTTGCATCGTTGATCAGGATGAGTTGCGGCGGTAGTCTGCAGGTTGGTTCGCAAGCTCATCCGCGAGGTCAGGATGCCCGCAAATTACGTTCCGATATTCATCTTTATTGCCATCATAGGGATTGCGCTGCCAATTACGCTGATTGCGGCGAAGATCATTCGTCCGAATAATCCTGAGAAGGTCAAGGCTGATGCCGTATGAATGCGGCGTCGATCCGGTGGGCGATGCGCGCGCGCGGTATACCGTGCGCTTCTACATCATTGCGATTTTATTCGTGGTGTTCGATGTGGAGACGATCTTCCTGTTCCCATGGGCGGTGCAGTACAAGACGCTGGGGCTGTTTGGACTGGCGGAGATGCTGGTTTTCCTGGCGATCCTGATCGTTGGGTATGTGTGGGTGTGGAAGAAAGGCGCGCTGGAATGGATTTGAAGTTTCTTTGCATCTCACCCATCCCCAAAAGACGGCGTGGGTGGAGCTACCCGCTTCGCTCGGACTAACGATTACGAAACCCACATCTGCCAAAAGCAGGCAGATGTGGGGCACCGATTCAAAACCACAGAACATTAAGGTCCGATTCGGCTTCGCTGGCAGGCTCTCGACTCCTGGCCGCGCGCTGCTCGTCCGGGCATCCTCCCACTCGTTGCTTCGCACGAATGGCACAGCCGCCAGTCGGCTCGGAGTGACAGAACCTGTGGGCAGGAATGCCGGCGAGACGCCGGCGCTACAAGCGGAGTGACATTGATCACAAACGCTAGTGATCGTAGTACCTCACTTCGTGGTTGGTCGGCTGTTAAAAGTAAGTGAGCGTGAGGGTTCTGAGAAAACAAGTAAAACGGCAATGTCCGACGAAACCAAACCTACGACTGTGTCGCATCCGCCTGAGAAGTCGCCGGAGCAGCGCCTGCGCCGGCTGCTACCGCGACTCCGGAAGCACCTGCGCACTGTCCTCAGTTTCAGCAACGCCGCCAACTCCAGGCAATCTTCAGCTCCTGCATCGGCCCCCGCGACAGCTCCTGCGGCCGCAAAGCCAGTTGCACCTGCGGCTGCTCCCAAGCCTCCCGCGGCACCTGCGAAGCCAGCACCGCTGCCCTGGGAGTCCGAACTGATTACTGGGCTGAAACGGCAGTATGGAAGCGGGATTCGCGAGGCGAGCATTTATCTCGGGCAGAAGTACATGGTGGTCGATCCGTCGATCGCGTCACGAGCTTCTGCAGATCCTGCATAACGATGAGAGCTACGACTACTGCGTGGACGTTACCGCGGTGCACTATCCCAAACGCGAGAAGCAGGAGTTCGAGCTGATCTGGATTCTGTATTCGTTCCGGCTGAACGAACGGATACGCGTGAAGACGCAAATCGCAGATGGCGACACGGTGAAGAGTGTGGTTGGGCTGTGGCCGACGGCGAACTGGCTGGAGCGCGAAGTCTACGACATGTTCGGAATCAAGTTCGAAGGGCATCCGGACCTGCGGCGCATTTTGCTGCCGGAGGACTGGAAGGGTTTTCCGCTGCGCAAAGAGCACGGCATCAAGCAGCAGGACCAGGAGTGGGTGCAGGCGAACCTGGGAATTCAGAGCGGACAATGACGACAGCGACCTCCAATCTCGATCTGCATGAAGACAAGACCTTCCTCGATTCCACCGAATTGATTTTGAACATGGGACCGCAGCATCCGTCGACGCACGGCGTACTGCGGGTGATCCTGAAACTGGATGGCGAGAAGGTGCTGGGCGCGGAGTGCGTGATCGGCTACCTGCATCGCGGCGTGGAAAAGATTGCCGAGAACCGCACGTATACGCAGTTCGGTCCGTATGTGGACCGGATGGATTATGTGGCGTCGGTGTCGAACGGGTTGGGCTACTGCGAGACGGTAGAGAAGCTGATCAATGTGGAAGTGCCGCCGCGGGCGCAGCACATACGCGTGATCCTGACGGAACTGAACCGGATTACCAGTCACCAGGTGTGGCTGGGGACGCACGCGCTCGATCTAGGCGCGATGACGCCGGTGTTCTACTGCTTCCGCGATCGCGAAGAGATTCTGAAGATTTTCGAGAAATATTGCGGCGCTCGACTGACCACGCATGCTTTCCGCATAGGCGGATGTCAGTGGGAGACCTACGAGGGTTTTGAGAGGGAAGTGCTGCGGCTCTGCGACTTCTTCGAGCCGAAGATCGATGAATACGAACAGCTGCTGACGACGAACCGGATTTGGATCGAGCGCACCAAGGGCGTGGGCGTGATCAGCGGGCCACAGTGCATTGCGATGGGCGTGACCGGTCCGGTGCTGCGCGGAAGCGGCGTGAAGTGGGATCTGCGCAAAGCGAAACCTTACTCGGGCTACGAGAAGTTTGATTTCGAAATCCCCACGGGCGAGAACGGCGACACCTACGACCGGTACATCGTGCGGATCAAAGAGATGCGGCAGTCGGTGCGGATTATCCGCCAGGCCGTGGAGAACTTGCCAGCGGGGCCGATCATGGCAAAAGTTCCAAAGGTACTGAAGCCGCCGGCGGGCGAGGTGTACCACTCGATTGAAGCGCCAAAGGGCGAGCTCGGGTACTTCATCGTGAGCGACGGATCTCTGCAGCCGTATCGGATACGCGTGCGACCGCCATCGTTTGTGAATCTGCAGGCGCTGGATCAGATGGTGCGCGGGCGGTTGATCGCCGATGTGGTCGCCATCATCGGCACCATCGACATTGTTCTGGGCGAGGTGGACCGCTAATGCTGACTCAGTTCACCCAATATCTGCAATCGACGCTGACACCGGGCCAGGCCGGAAACATGCTGTGGGCGACGATTTACATCCTCGTGATCTTCGCGGGGATTTCGCTGTGCGTAGTGTTCATCAACTGGGGCGAACGCAAGGCGCTGGCACACTTCCAGATTCGATTGGGTCCCATGCGCGTTGGTCCGCATGGATTGCTGCAGCCGATTGCCGATGCGCTGAAGCTGCTGCTGAAGGAAGACACGATTCCGGCGAACGCCGACAAGGTCGTCTTCTGGATTGCGCCGTTCATCGTGACGACGGCGGCGTTTGTTGTGTACCTGGTGGTGCCGTTCGGGCCGCAACACGCCGTGACGGACATGAATATCGGCATTCTGTTCATGCTGGGCGTGTCATCGTTGGGCGTGCTGGGGATTATCACAGCGGGATGGGCGTCGAACTCGCACTATCCGCTGCTGGGCTCGCTTACGGTCGAGCGCGCAGATGGTTTCGTATGAAGTGGCGATGGGATTGGCGGTGATCTCGGCGATCCTGATGACGAGCTTCACGCCGGGCGTAGCGAGCGGAACACTGAGCATGATCGGTATCGTCGAGGCGCAGAAGGCGCAAGGCGTGTGGTTCCTGTTCAAGTTCTTCCCGCTGGGACTGATTGCGTTCGGAGTCTTTGCGATTGCGATGATTGCGGAAACGAATCGTGCGCCGTTTGATTTGCCGGAAGCCGAGTCGGAGTTGGTGGCGGGATTTCACACCGAGTACAGCGGATTCCGCTGGTCATTGTTCATGCTGGGCGAATATGCGGCGATGATCGCGGTTTCGGGGATCGCTGTCACGCTGTGGCTAGGCGGATGGATGCGTCCATTCCCAAATCTTCTGGCCGGGAACGTGTGGGACACACTTTTCTCACTCGTTCCCGGCGCGTTCTTCCTGTTCCTGGGAGCGGTGACGCTCTATGGAACGGCGCGCATGCCGAAGCATCCGGCGTTGCGAATTCAGACGTTAGGGCTTGGTGTTTTCGGTCTGGCGATCGCGGCGGTTGGTTTGGTGCTGCTGCTGCCGGCGGTGCGCGTGCGGGTGCAGGACATCTTCTGGTTCATGATCAAAGTTTCGGCGTTTATCTACATGTACATCTGGTATCGCGCCACGTTCCCGCGCTATCGGTTTGATCAGCTGATGAGGGTTGGGTGGAAGGTGCTGCTGCCGATTTCCCTGGGCGTGCTGATCGTCACCGGCGTGGTCGGACTGAGTCCTGAACTGCTGACGTGGTTGAAAGGAGTGCTGTGATGCGGGTAGCCACACTCCTGCGAAAGATATTCCTCGTCGACCTGCTCAAAGGAATGTCGCTGACGTTCCGCTACCAGGATCCGAAAGAAATTTATACCGAGCAGTATCCGCTGCAGCGGCCGCAGGTGGCGGAGCGATATCGTGGGCTGCCGCGCCTGAATGTGAATCCGGAGACGGGGCAGACGCTGTGCATTGCCTGCGATCTGTGCGCCAAGGCATGTCCGGAAAATTTGATTGTGGTGGAGAGCGAACGCGATCCGGTAACCAAGCGCAAGGTGCTGACCAAGTACACCTTCGACATCAGTCGCTGCATGTTCTGCGGACTGTGCGAAGAATCGTGCTCAACGGATGCGCTGGAGCTCACGCAGGATTACGAAATCGCGCAGTTTGGGCGCGACGGTCTGGTGCTTGATCGCGAGCGCCTGGAACGCGGTCCGGAAGGCAAGGTGTACGAGCGATGACACCGATTGCGCCAACTTTCTTCTTCTACTTCCTATCAACGATCGCCATCGTGAGCGCGATCCTGGTGATCACGCGCAAGAATCCGGTGCACTCGGCGTTGTCGCTGATTGTTACGCTGCTTTCGCTGGCGGGGATCTACCTGATGCTTTACGCGCCGTTCGTTACCGGCGTTCAGATCATCGTGTATGCGGGCGGAATCATGGTGCTGTTCCTGTTCGTGATCATGCTGGTGAACATCGAGCGCGCCATGAAGGAAGAAGAGTTCAACAAACAGTGGATCGCAGGAACTGTGGCGAGCCTGCTGCTGGGCGGGCTGTTCCTGACCGTGTACCTGAAGGGCCGAGCGATTTTCCCAACGCAATTTACGCTACCGCCGGAGCAGATGAACACGCAGCAGGTGGGCATGCTGATTTTCCAGAATTATCTGCTGCCCTTTGAAATTGCCTCGCTGCTGCTGCTGGTGGCGATTGTGGGCGCTGTAGTGATGGCAAAGAAGAGGATCTCGTGATGGGACCGATTACGACATTGCACTATCTCGTGGTGGCGGCGGCGCTGTTTGTCATCGGCACAGTGGGCGTACTGACGCGGCGCAACGTGGTCATCATCCTGATGTCGATTGAGCTGATCCTGAATGCCGTGAACCTGAACCTGGTGGCATTCTCGCGGCTCTACAACCTGCAAGGGCAAGTGTTCTCGATTTTCGTAATTACCGATGCGGCGGCTGAGGCTGCGGTCGGACTGGGCATTCTGATCGCCTTCTTCCGCAACAAGGAAACAGTGAATGTGGACGAAGTCGATTTGTTGAAGTGGTAGAGGGCCGATAGCTGAAGGCCGAGAGCGAATGAAGCAATGTTCTTCTTAGAGCACATATGGATAGTACCGCTGCTGCCGATGGCGAGCGCGGCGGTGATGTTCTTCTTCGGGCGTAAGCTCTCGAAGCAGGCGGTGAATGCGTTCTGCGTAGGCACAGTGGCGCTGGCGTTCGTGTTCTCGTGCCTGGCTGTTTATCAGTACACGGGATATGCAGCCGCGAATCACAATGCTCCATTTCAAAAAGTGATGTTTACGTGGGTGGGCAGCGACGGATTGAAGCTGCCAACACATAACGGCCAACCGGCGCAGTTCAAGGCCGAGGCTGGCTTCCTGCTCGATCCACTGTCCGGCATATGGCTGCTGTTTGTAACCGGAGTGGGCACGCTCATCCATATCTATTCCACCGGGTACATGGCGCACGAAGGCGGCTACTACCGCTTCTTCGGATATCTGAACCTGTTCATGTTCTCGATGCTTACGCTGATCCTGGGGAACAACTACGCGATGTTGTTTGTCGGGTGGGAGGGCGTGGGACTGTGCTCGTACCTGCTGATCGGCTTCTACTTCCTAAGGCATTCGGCGTCGACCGCCGCGAATAAGGCTTTCATCGTGAACCGCATTGGGGACGCATCGTTCCTGATGGGCATGTTCATGATCTTCTGGTACTTCGGGACGTATCGGTTTACCGACATTACGAGTGTGGCGCGCAGTGGACAGATCGCGATCGGAGATCCATGGCTGATCGCGATCACGCTGCTTTTGTTCGGCGGCGCGTGCGGCAAGTCGGCGCAGCTACCTCTTTATGTATGGCTGCCGGATGCGATGGAAGGACCGACACCGGTATCGGCGCTGATTCACGCGGCGACGATGGTGACTGCTGGTGTTTACATGGTGGCGCGGTCAAATGCGCTGTTCACGCTGGCGCCGCCGTCGATGAAAGTGGTCGCGATTGTGGGCGCAGTGACGGCGATCTTTGCGGCATCGATCGGGCTGGTGCAGAACGACATCAAGCGAGTGCTGGCGTACTCGACGGTTTCGCAGCTGGGTTACATGTTCCTAGCTCTCGGCGTGGGTGCATTTGCCGCGGGCGTCTTTCATGTGTTTACGCATGCGTTTTTCAAGGCGCTGTTATTCCTTGGAGCCGGATCGGTAATCCACGCCATGAGCGGCGAGCAAGACATGCGCAACATGGGCGCGTTGGCGCGAAAGATCCCGACGACGTTCAAGACGATGCTGGTCGGCACGTTGGCGATTGCGGGGATTCCGGGGCTGGCGGGCTTCTTCTCGAAAGACGAAATTCTGTGGCAGACGTGGTCGCGTGAAGGCGGCGCATTTCGCGCTTTGTGGTACGTGGCATTCGTGACGGCGATCATGACCTCGTTCTACATGTTCAGGTTGATCTACCTGACGTTCTTTGGAGAGTCGCGCCTGAGTCACGAAGCTGAGCACCATGTGCACGAGTCGCCGAAGTCAATGACGATGCCGTTGGTGGCACTGGCGATCTGCTCGGTCTTCGCAGGGTATCTGGGATTGCCGCAGAGCTTGGGTGGAACCAATCGATTTGAGAAGTTTCTGAGCCCAGTATTCGCGAGCGAAGCGCAAACCGTCAAAGCAGAGGCCATGGCGGTGAGCAAGTCCGAAGAAGAGCACACACCGGCGTCGGAGTATGCGTTGATGTTGTTGTCGGTAGGAGCAGCCATCGGCGGCTGGTTCATGGCGAGCCGCGCTTATGGTAAAGCGGCGAAGGGATACAAGGAGCCGATCCAAGTCGCAGCACCTCCGGTCTATAACACGCTGCTCAACAAGTGCTACGTCGACGAAGCCTATGACTACGCGTTCACCGGCAGGAAGAAACTGGGACCGGTGCGGCTCGGCGCGATCGGACTGGGCGAAGCATCGTGGAAATTTGACGCCAAGGTCATCGACGGTACGGTCAACGGCGCAGGCTGGATTACGCGGTTCAGCGCGGCGGTGTCGAACTGGTGGGACAAGTGGATCATCGACGGCGTGCTGGTGAATGGTCCCGCGATTCTGGCGCGATTGCTTTCTTATCCCACGCGACTGTTTGAGTGGGGACTGGTGCAGTGGTACGCGCTGGTCATGGTAGTGGGTCTGGTCGGATTCGTGTGGTATTACGCGATCCGCTAACTAGGAATGGCTTACGCAATGTATAACCACATACTTTCGATCGTTCTCTTTACGCCGCTGGTGGGCGCTCTGGTTCTGCTGCTGATTCCGAAAGAGCAGAAGAATGCCATCCGCTGGGTGGCGAATATGTTCTCGCTGGCGGGGTTGCTGATTTCGATTCCGCTGATCCCCTGGTTCTGGGTTTTGCGCACGCAACCGGGATTCAAGTTCATCGAGGGGGCCAAACCGGCTCCTCCGTATAATCCTGAAACTGGTGGCAGCCGACCATCTCTACCAGTCCGGAAGGTTCGCGGAAGCAGCAGAAAAGTATCAATCGATTTTGAAAGCGGATGCCAAGCTCTGCGCCTGCGCAGGCCGGCCATCCCTTATTCCCTGTTACGCGACCAAAAGGTGGATGAATCTTATGCCGTGGCCGGCAGCGCTCTCTCCGCACAACCACACTCCGCGCCACTGCTGGCGGCGATGGGAAATGTTCAGTTCGGTGCGCCGAAATGTCGCAAAGCGAGACCTCTACATCAACGCGCTGGCCGTCGATCCGAAGGAGGTCCCTGCCTATGGTTCCCGGCGCGGTCGATCTGGCCAATCGTGGTCTCACTCGATCGACGACATCTTGAGCTGCGCAGTTGACCGTCTACAGCGACAATCAGTCCGAAATCAGCCGGTTGAATGCGACGGCTCACCTGGGCCCCGTCGCGGTCGAGCGAGGGTTGTTCGGCCTGCTCGAGCGCGTTGTCGCGCGAGCAAGCTCACGGGCGCCGCTGACCATGCGACGTCGGGTGCACTCCGCAGGCTGGGGCTTCGTCCGCGGGCCGAAGCGGGTTCCCGACGCCGAGACTCTTGCCGATGCCCGGGCCAGAACCGGCTGGCAGCACTTGAGGCTCAATCCCGAGAACCTGACGGTTGGCTTCGATCGCCCGGGAATCCGGATCAACCTGGGAAGCATCGGCAAAGGATATGCGATCGATCGTGCCGTGGAGGTGATCCGCCAGCACTGGTTTTCCACCTCGGCTTTGATTTATGGCGGGCAATCGCAGCCCTGTTCGCCCTCGGTTCACCGCCCGGCCGGTTCGGCGGCCGCTGGCAAAATCGTGGTGCGGAACCCGTTGCGGCCCGAGACTCCGCTGGGAGGCTTCGCCTCTGCAATCGCGGCCTGGGCACCTCGGGAAGTGCGTTCCAACAGTTCGTCGTGGACGGTCGAGCCTATGGCCATATCCTCGACCCCAGGACCGGAGAGCCCGCCGCAGGCGGTCCGGCGAGCGTGACCGTGCTGGCCCCCACGGCAGCCGACGCCGATGCCCTCTCGACGGCGCTTTACTTGCTCGGCCCCGATGCGGCCAGGGACCATGTCGAGCGCAACCCTGAGGTGGGTGTCATGATGGTCCATGAAGGTCCGGCCGACCAGTCGCCCCGGGTGTTGACGTTCGGACTCGGCAGAGAGGATTTCCTGATCGACTGAAATGCGGAGACTCGATGACGTATCGGTGAAGAATCTGCGAGCGAGGGTCCTCGCCGGCGAACGCGGCTGCCGGGTCGCCTTTGCTTCCTTTACCGACCCTCCAGGACCGACCACCATGCCCAGCTCCTTGATTCCACCGGGGCTTTTATCCTCCCGCAACTATCCTGGATTCCTCGGTGCGCTCTTCCTCGTGTTGCTGCGGATCGCCATCGGCTGGCATTTTCTGACCGAGGGGCTCGACAAGATCGAGTCGACGCGATACGGCAAGCAACCGTTCTCCGCCGAAATTTATCTGAGGAACTCCGCCGGTCCACTGGCTCCTCAGTTCCGAAGCATGCTGCCCGACGTCGACGGCCTGGCCCTGCTCGACCCGGCTCAGCTCAAATCGGGCTGGAGCGAGACCATCGAGCGGATCGAGAACCACTACAGGTTCACCGATGACCAGAAGTCCAAGGCGAAGGCGCTGCTCGAGCAGGGCAACGCCTGGGCCGACGTCTGGTTCAGCGCCTACGACAACCGCGAGGCGCGGGAGAAGTACCTGAGCGAGCTCAGGAAGGTCGAGCAGACCGAGCGGAATCCGGACGCTCTGTCCTATGAGCGCGAGCGGGCCTGGGAGACGCGGCGGACGCTCGAGGGCGACCGCAAGACGCTGACCGCGCCGCTGGTCGCGAAGGGCCAGGAACTGGCCGACGCGGTCGTCGCCCTGAGGACCCCGGAGCAGCAGGCGTCGGCCGGCAATTATTCTGCTCCCTTGAGCTTCCTGGACGTGGCGAACTGGCTGACGACGTACGGGCTCTGCGCGATCGGCATCTGCCTGATCCTGGGGTTCCTGACTCCGCTGGCTGCCATCTGCGCGGCAGCCTTCCTGGCACTGCTCTATCTCTCCTTTCCGCCCTGGCCGGGCTTGCCGCCCAACCCCAAGGCCGAGGGGCATTACTGGATCGTCAGCAAGAACCTGGTCGAGCTGATCGCCTGCCTGCTCATTGCCGTCACGGCCAGCGGCCACTGGTTCGGCCTCGATGCGCTCTTCTTCGGTGCGCGTCGCCGTCGCCGCTGGGCGCGGTACGAGAGCAAGCTGGCGAAGAAGTACGGCATCACCGCCAACGGCAGGGCGTCGTCAGTCGATTCCCTGAAACCAGTCCGCGTCGCGACTCGATCTTGATTTTTACACGGCTAGCCGCATTGGTCGTGGTCGCTGGTAGAGGAGCGAGGGAATGACCAACCTGACCCCCGAAGAGCGCATCCTGGGCCGAGAGAACGCAGATCGGGCCATCGGCATGACCCGGCGCGACTGGCTGACCGCCGCCTCCGCCACGCCGGCCCTGGCCGGCTTCTATTTCGGCTACAAGGACATGGGGAGCAAGCCCCCGGTCAAGGCCGCGATCATCGGCACCGGCGACGAAGGTTGCCAGGCGATGATCCGTTATCACAATCGCGATTACCTCAACTTCGTCGGGTTCTGCGACATTCGCCCCTCCGAGCAGGAGCGTGCGGTCAAGGAATTTTCCGACCACAAGCAGTACACTGCGGCCGACGTCAAGAAACTGAAGCAGTATGAGACCAAGGAGCAGATGTTTGCCGACCCGGACGTTGAGATGATCGTCATCGCGTTGCCCCTGTGGCTGCACGCGCCAGTGGCCATCGAGGCGATGAAGGCAGGCAAGCACGTCTTCACCGAGAAGCTGATGGCCCATTCTGTAGCTGAGTGCAAGGACATGTGCCGGGTCGCTCGCGACAAGAACAAGCTGCTGGCCATCGGCCACCAGCGGCACTACTCGGCGCTTTACGACAACGCCAACTTCTTGCTCCAGAACGGTGTACTCGGCGACGTGCGGCACATCCGGGCCCTCTGGCACCGCAACAACGCCCAGCCGATGGTTGCCAAGGACAAAGATAAGAACACGATCTACGACCCCAAGACCGGGCTTCCCGAGTACGTCCGCGACGACAAGGGCAACATCGTCTACCAGGATAGCTGGAAGAGACCGTGTCCCGACAAGGACCTGAACATCGACTATGCCAAGTACGGCTACAAGAGCCTGGACGAGCTGATCCACTGGCGGCTCTACAATCGCACCGGCGCGGGGCTGATGGCCGAGCTGGGCAGCCACCAGCTCGACGCCTGCTCGATCTTCCTGGGCAAGAAGCACCCGTTAGCCGTCACCGGCGTGGGCGGGACGACCTTTTTCAAGGACGGCCGCGAGGTCGACGACCACGTCTTCACAATCTTCGAGTTCCCCTCCGGCCAGGACGACAAGGACCGGGTGGTCGTGACTTACTCGTCGATCAACACCAATTCGTTCGACGGCTACGGCGAAATGGTCATGGGCTCGCGGGGCACGATGATCGTCAGCCAGGAGAAGGAGATCCTGCTCTACAAGGAAGCGGGCAACGCCTACGCGTCGCGGCAAACCAGCGTGTCGGTCGAGACCGTGGCCAAGAAGCCGGTGCTCGCGACCAGCCCGAGCCTGGCCGGGCCGAGCACGGCCTCGGCGCTCGGCACCCTGGCCACCGTCGATCCCTCCCGCGGGTATCGCGAAGAGCTCGAGCACTTCGCCTACTGCGTACGCCACGGCGACGCCTCGAACTACCACGACGACAAGGACCACCAGCCCCGCTGCCGTGGCGAGGTCGCCCTGGCCGACGCGGTCATCGCGCTCACAACCAACCTCGCCATGCGGCAGAACCGGCGGATCGAGTTCGACCCCGACTGGTTCGACCCCAAATCGGACAAGACACCCGAAGCGGCACCGGCCATCGCCCGCCGCACCTGAGCGGCAGACGCTTCCCCGAGATATCTCCGAGTTCTTCACCAGGCGGGACCTTCGCGTCCCGCCTGTTTTTTTACCGCTCGATGAACCGCTCGTTCACGCCTGTCAAGAATGGGCATCGGGTGGCGGAGCACCCTTGCAGAGGAAATTTGTAGGAGCCGGCTGCGTCCGGCGATTTCTGCGACGGACCGGCACGCCCGGGTTTCAAACTGTCTGGGACACCACCGCCGACGGAGAATCGGTTAGAATCGAAAGCGAACCGGTCTTCAGGTGTCCGGACGGAAGACACGAGGACAGGAAGTGTTGGCTGCGCGTTGAGTTGGGTATCCATGGCCTGAACAGATGAGCCGTAAAATGTTGAGAAATGTTGAGAAACGCGGAGTTCAAGCAGCCAGAAACGGTCCGAGCATGCCGCCCACCCCTGCCGGGGGCCCGGTGGCCAAGGCGGAGATGAGCACGGCGGATCGCCTTGGTTCAGTTCAAGGGAAGGGTCGAGCCGGGCCGGGCCCCCGCAGGGGAGGGGCGTAAGCCGGTAGGGTGCGTCAAGCTTGCGATGACGCACCGCTCAGCATCTCGGTGCGTCTTTGCGACGCACCCTACTTGCTGGCGCCGGGAAACGTGGTTGGCCCCTAACGTCCCCTTGGCCACTGTTCTCCCGCTCCACGCCTCATGCCGCCGGCCGGAAATTGGGTTTGTATTTCCTGCTCGATTCCGCCTTTATTTGTTCTAAGTCACAGTCTGCCAATGGTTAACACCATGGGCAAATTGGCTTTGTTTTGCACTTTTCTCTCACCACTAGCCCCATGCCTTCGGTTTCACTGGCCACTG
>CAVUNN010000008.1:0-266211 GCA_963742895.1 Terriglobia bacterium | reverse complement strand
AGAGAGAGCGGATATAGAACGATCCCGGCTCCTTCTCTTTCGTCAGAAACGGACAGACCGAGCGCAGCAATTCGAAGTGATGGTAATTCAAATAGTTGAGTGCTGCCATTACCTCGAACTTGGGGTTGTTGGTCAAGAAAGCCTCAAGCAGATACTGCTCGTTCCAGAATTTGTTATCGTCGCAGATCAAAGCCTTCGGATAGTCACGCGGAGTAAAAACATCGTGAATGTGAACGATTACACCAGGCTTAAGGTTGGGTAACACTTGCAGGTATTCGAAGAGCACATCTCCTTGTGGCCGAATCATGTGAGATGAATCGATAAACAGGATATCCCCTGCTTCCAGTTGTCCGAATAAAGAAACCGAGCATCGCTCGACCCTTTCACGGATAACCGTAACGCCGAATCCTTCCAGCCATGGCATTTCGTACGGCTCAATGCAAATGTGATCCGCGGAAATCCCATACTCCTGACGATTTTTCAGTAGAGCCTTTCGCGCAATCTTTGTGGAGTTGCCGCTGCCAATTTCATAGAACTTCTTCGGTCGACTAAATCGGATCATCTGGTATAGAAATTCAGCATCTGGCGACTCAAATCCTCGATTATGAATATAGAAATCCTCTACCCGCGATGGTCTCTGAGTGATGTTCGCCTCGATCAACTCATCTGAAAAGCTTAGTTTGTGGAGAAGATCGATCTGCTGAGCTTCGTTCAGGCACAATCCAGGAAGTTCTCGCTCGGCAGCCAGATCGCTGGTTAAGTGTCGCGGATTAATCAGAGGCTCGTAATAGTGATCAATGATCGGAAAGACACCGAACGCACGGAATACGTCTCGCGAAAGTGGCAGCCTCCAGGGGCCGATCCTCTTGAATGCAAATAGGACACAAGCGATAGGGGGAACCAGCACAGCGATGGAAATATCAATTAAGAATTTGAACCGTAGAATAACTCTCTTTAGCAATGACATCATGACTATCAGCGGCAGTATAAATGAATACTCTCTGCTACCAGCTTACATATGACCTGCATAGGGGCACTCCTTGCAGCGTTACGGGTGACGGAAAGGCCTGTATCAATATCAGTGGATTTTCCCGCCCACAGTCTCCGACTGGAATAGTCAGACCGGCACAAGAACTATTAGCATTCAGGGAATCAGTTCTATTTGATTCACCGATACGGGATTAGGTCTTCTCAGCGAGCACGATGATGTCCATCGACAGATTAGGGAAAAGATCGCCAGTGAATGACAGCCATGGAACTTTTACGTCATCGGTGAAGTGCTGCGGAATGAATGGCACCCAGTTCCCGAGATGATGCAACACCTTCAGCCCATGCGAGGCCATCTGCTTCTTGAGGATTCGTGGAGTGTAAGCCCGGACATGCCCACTTCCCTTCAAATTGTAGTTGAGCCAGTTCGGGTACATGCCCAGAACCAGGCGCAACCGATTCTCAAAGGAAGCTAAATTGGGCGTGGTAATCAGTACGCGGCCTCCAGCCTTAGTACAACGCGCGACTTCGGACAGAAATTTGTCGGTGTCAACGAGGTGTTCGATGACCTCGCCCGCAAAGATCAAGTCAAAGAACTCATCCGGAAACGGGATGGTATCGGAATTGAGATCGCAAAACCTCGCGTCGACTCCTCGGCTGCGAGCTATCTCTAAGTGTTTTTTGTCAATATCAATGCCGTGAGGTTCCCAACCCCCTGCTTTCCAGTGCAGCGCCCAATCTCCATTAGAGCAACCAATGTCCAAGAGTTTTCCGGGGGGAAGGTCGGAAATCAAGCGAGCACACTTTTTGAGGCGGCTTTCGCCCATCTCGTAAGTAAAGGTTCTAGTGCTGTTGTATTCGGTAACGCTTGTCATGAGCGTTGAAATTGTAGCATCGCTCGAAAGCGATTGATTCGAGCAATCCTAGAGTTCTGCCGCAGGCTTACATAGGACTTAAAGCAAGTTCAAAACCTAACAAAAATCCCTGTGGCCGTGACATGACCTAATTTCCAACGTAAAATGTCCAACTTCGTCAACCTGAGTACTTCAATTTCGTCTATGGAACCAATATCTCCGGGAGCTGGCGCGCAGAAACAGGTTGGGCGCGTTTCGAAACCACTATGAAAACCTTGCAGGCGTGTATTTTGATAATCGGTTGCATCTGTTGTGTTGCTTGTGGCGTATCGGTAGATCCTCCTGCGTCAATTTCATCTTCTGTCGCAGCCACCGGAAACCCGCTAGTAGCACAATATTCCGTTTACGTACCCTCGGGCTCCACAGTTAGTGTCGAATTCGGCCCAGATACGAACTACGGTCTCCAGACATCCTCTGTTTCGGCAGCAGTCCTTGGCGATCCTAACCGTCAAGGAACTACCCTGGTTAGCATACTGATTGCTGGAATGCGTGCTCAGACGGAATACCACATGCGAGCTCGGGTAGAGTACCCGGGTGGCGGGGTCTCCCTCGATTCTGATCACACGTTCACGACGGGCGCACTGCCGGCGAATTACATCTTGCCGAAGTTCCAGGCGTCCGGTCCAGCGAGCCTTGGTCAGAATCCCGGAGCCGAATTACTGAACATGGTGGTCGCAAACCCGGGTACAGCGCTCACCGCATTGGCCACAGATCTCAGCGGCAACGTCATCTGGTACTACGCGCCGGAATCTGGTGCCTCCGTTCTTCCCATTCGGCAATTACCAAACGGACACATGCTCGTGAATGTTCAGCCGATAGCCGTTCGCGAGATCGATCTGAGCGGGAAAACCATTCGCCAGTTCCTTTGGTCAGATTTGAGCACATACCTTCAGCAGTACGGAATCACATTTTACTCAGTTCACCACGATGTTCTGGCATTGCCAAACGGGCACTGGGTTCTACTCTTTAATATGTACAAGTCCTTTACAGACCTGCCTGGTTATCCTGGCGTGACCCAGGTCTTAGGGGATGGGCTAGTGGATCTGGATCCCAATTTGAAGCCCGACTGGGTCTGGTCGTCTTTTGACCACCTGGACATTAACCGACATCCGATGCTCTTTCCCGATTGGACTCATTGCAACGCGATCATATATTCACCGAATGATGGCAATCTGCTGTTGTCTTCCAGACACCAGAGCTGGATCATGAAGATCGACTATCAGAACGGCACCGGCACCGGTAGCGTCTTGTGGCGACTCGGATACCAAGGAGACTTCTCACTCGCTGGCGGAGATCCTTCGCAATGGTTCTATGCCCAGCATTTTCCTAATCTTGTCTCGTCAAGCGGAACCAGCGACGGCCTGCTGATAATGGATAACGGCAATGGAAGAGTCGTCGATGGCAGTGGAGACCAGTGTGGAACGGTAAGCACACCGGCCTGTTATAGCCGCGGTGTTCTCGTAGACCTGGACGAAGCGTCCAAAACCGCAAACGTTCACTGGCAATATGATCCGGGCATCTTTTCATTTTGGGGTGGCTCCAACGAATTGTTGCCAAACGGAGATCTCGAATTTGATTTCACAGCTATGCCTACGACAGTACCGGCCTCCCGAATCGTCGAGCTTACGCCTGACGGGAACCCGAATACGGTCTGGCAACTGGATATTTCGGGCTACAACGCCTACCGAGGTTATCGGCTTCCTAGCCTCTACCCGGGGGTGCAGTAGTAGGACTTATTCTCTGATTGGTGGATTAGTTCGACAGCTGTTCTGTTCCTTTGTGCCGCGCGCGGAAGATTCTGTCCGACTACGCGTGGGCATTTGCTCCGTTTAAGAAACTATAACCTGAGGCCTAAGGTGAGGCGAAGTAGGATAGGAAACTGCCGAAGGATCGGTCAACCTCGACAAAATCCTTGTAGTCTAATCGTGACTCTCTCCACATAGCTTCCACATAATCGCCTGCGTAAGATCTCACTAGAAGACACCTGACAGAAAGCATGTTTCTGGATTCGCCGTCCGGATCGGCCTCAAGCATTCTGCTTACAAGTGGGCCGTAAACTCGCGTTGTCGCCGTCATTTCGTGTATCTGTTCTTAGTCAACTGTCAGTACGGGTGTGCACAACCTATGCACTGCATTTCCCTTGCGCCCACCACAGGTCACTCGTGAAATCCCAGCTAAAGGTATGTACCACATCGCTAATACCTATTCGGTAGCTAAATTGCTGGAAACCAGACGTGCGATCGCTCGGCTACCGTCTTCCTCAGCTCACCAGTTCTCTCGGATCATGGCTCTTTTTGTTACTGCTGGTTTCGAGTTTTTCCGGCGCTGGGCTCAGCGACAAAAGTACCTCATCCGCTACTCCCCCCCGTTCCAAACATCTCTTCAGGAAATTACGGCGACCCCGGCAATTCCGGGAGCGCCTCCGATGAACGGAGGTGTCGTCCGCAACTGGGCGGCTCGCGATATCTCGCGATTCTCAGAGGTAGCGATGCGCAAGGTCAAGTCCACGGGCGTTCGCCTTCTTTTCCGTTCATCCCCGCTGCGGCTCACCGTTGCGCTGCTCTTGCTGCTGGCAGTTGGGTGCAGCGGGATTACGCAACAAGCATCTCAGGGCGCCTCGACAGGAAATGAAACCGAGACTGGAACTGGCAATCCGCCGCCACAAACACCACCTCCGCCAGTCGTAACTAACACTCCGGAGAAAGCAAATGCGAGCCTCTTCGGGATGCACATCCACAGGATCGATGCCGGCACGCCGTGGCCGACGGCGCCGGTTCCATGGATTAGATTGTGGGACTCGGGCGTCGCATGGAAAGACATACAACCTCAGCGAGGTATTTGGGATTTTTCTCGCATGGATGCCTTGGTTCTGGCCGCGCAACAGCACCAAACAAAATTACTCTACACGTTTGGCATAACTCCCCAATGGGCATCATCTCAGCCGTCGCAGCCAGGCAACTATGGGCCTGGCACGGCCGCAGTCCCAGCAAATATCACGGACTGGCAGAACTTCGTTGCGGCTGTTGCACAGCGTTACCGTGGAAAGATATCCGCGTATGAGATTTTGAACGAACCAAATCTTCCGGGTTACTTCACCGGAACTGTCGACGATCAGCTCAAACTCATCGCCTCTGCGTACGAGACCGTCAAAACCATCGATCCGCAGGCAATAGTTCTGAGCCCAGGATATCAAGGCTCGGGTTTTAAACAGCTTGATCAGCTTCTGAGCATGGGGGCGTCGAAGTACTTTGACGCTATCGCCTATCACTTCTACCAGTTTCCCGCATACCCAGAAACACAGCTGCAATTCATCCAGACGGTCAGAGCTGTGCTGAATAAGTATTCTTTAACCTCGCCGATGTGGGACACTGAAATCGGGTTCGGCCCAACCCAAACCTTCACGTCAGATGATCAGCAAGCAGCATACTTTGCACGCACGATCCTGGTTCACTGGATTGCGGGTGTGGAGCATGTTTTTTGGTACGCGTGGGACAATCACGGATGGGTACACTTGTGGATGACGGAGCCTGATGGAGTAACGCTAACGAAAGCCGGCGTAGCATACGGTGTGCTCGAAAGCTGGATAATTGGATCGACGCTCAATTCCTGTAGCGACAACAATGGTTTGCATATTTGCAGCCTTGCTTTAGCTACCGGAGGGCAAGCGCACATGGTTTGGCTGACATCTGGCACGGAAACCTTTACTCTGCCAGCAGACTGGTCCGCTTCCACAGTTAGCACTCTCGACGGCACCAGTGCACAAGTTGGCGCGACTATTCAGGTGGGAGAAGAACCCCTTTTACTGCAATAGCATTGCCTAGGAGACTCTTTCCCTGGCGCACTGATAGATGTGCATCAATTGTTTGTAATTTTTCTCGGCGGTATACTTTTCGCAATACTCCTCGCGGGCAGCGGCGGACATCGCCCGCACTGTCGATTCGGCGCTGAACATCAGCTTCACGCATTGCGCGATGTCATCGGGATCGTCGGGATCGAAAAGCAAGCCAGTTTTCCCATCGCGCACGAGCTCTGCCATGGACCCCAAGCGACTTGCGAGAACAGGCAAACCGGCCGCGTAGGCCTCCGCAATCACCATAGGAAAACCCTCATAACACCGGGACGGAAACAGCAGGAAGCTTGCTCGCCTCATGAGAGCTCTTACGGCCTCCCTAGACTGTTTGCCCAAAATCTCGATATTCGAATTTACAGCGGCTGCGTTTCGCAGCTCCGGTAAGAGAGGACCATCACCTAAAATCTTCAGCAGCCTCGCCGTTCCTAAGCGTGACCATGCCGAAATCAGGGTGGAGATTCCCTTCTCGGGGGACAACCGCCCCACAAACAGCGCAAAATCGCCGTCGTGAGTGCCCTGCACGGAAGCGTCGACGGCAAAATTTGGTTTCACCCAGAGGCGCGATGATGGAACACCACCCGCGGTCAGCTTGTCGCGAGCGAAGTTAGTTAATGCTATGTAAGCGTCGACTTTCTTGCTCCAAGTACCTAGCGCATTGTGGAGGGAGACCATCGCCGCCAGGGACGCTGTTCCGGTTCGGCTGTTCCGGTAGCATCCATGCAAGATACCCGGCCATGCAAATGTTTTTCCCACACATGCCTCGCAGACAGCTCCGTCCCTGAAGAGCAGCGCGTTGGCGCAGATCAGACGAAAGTTATGAAGCGTCTGTACAACCGGCACTCCTGCCGCTCGGCAAGCGTCATAAATTGAAGGAGAAAGCAGCGGGAAGAAATTGTGGATGTGTACGAGATCTGGCCGAAAGCTTCGGATAACGCCGCCGACGCGCCTTCGCGATCCGAGCGAGTAAGTGGTTTCCACGGCGACACGGGCCCGTGCAGCGAAGCTGGAAATCGAATCGTTGTGCGCTGATAGAAGCTTGACCTCATGTCCATTGCATTCGAGAAGCAATTTCTCCTGCTCCACAACGACGTCTTCACCTCCGGCCTGCTGGTAATAGTTGTGGAGCAGCAAAACTTTCATTTCGCCTAATTATCCAACAGCATCGGTGAGGGCCCCACCTCGACTGAACTTCCAGCAGTGATACCACGCTGGCCGCCAGCTAGGTCTCTTAGCTGCGATGCGCCCCAGCTTCGAGGCACAGGAAAACGAATCGTCCGGTCCGGGTTCCACATGATGTGGCCCACATAGTCGTTCCGCGAAATCTGACACGTCCAGGTGTTCGCGTTATCGGAACCGCAGGTCGTTATGCGTGCGCCACCCAGCCACTTTTCGACTTGAGCGTACGCAATCGCCGGCGGCTTCGAGGTTTTACCGTCCGCCTCCATCAGACCCATGGCTCCATCGTCCCATGCGTACCAGAAGAAGCGGGATACTTGAGAACCCCACAGCAAGATGTAAGTGCGCGCGACGTAGGCAGAAGCTTCATCAACCGTCAGCACCTTGCTGCCGAAGCCGGTAGCCGCGGTAGGTTTGACCTCAGTGTTCCGATTAGCGATGCGCCACCCCGATTCTGTATCCCACAATTCGTGGTCTCGAATCCCGAACTCGGACATCACGCCCCAGACTTGCCGGGTAAGCGCCACCATGTCTTCCGGAGGATTGGGTGTCACATACACGTGAAATCCAACGATATCCACGTAGCGACCGCCACCGCTTTTGAGGAATTCCCGCAACCATAGAACGCCACCTGGCCCGGTCGCAGACGGGGAAACGATACGATTTGTTGCGTCGACCTCTTTAAGGATCGCTTGCGCTTCTTCTGTCAGCTGAACCAGTTGCTGCGGGGTACCAGTATAGAAATCCGCAAGATTGGGCTCGTTCCAAATCTCGTAGTAGTGAATGCGGCCTTTGTATCGGGTTGCAATCGTACGGACATATGTCTTCCAGTCTTCCACATTCTTCGGAGGGGCAGCCTTGCCGGGTCCGTAACTGGATTTTTCGCTGGGCTTAGAAGACGCCCATGCAGGTGTCATGCCCAACGTAAGCAGTACCTGAACGTGATGTGCTTCCGCCGCATTGATATCGGCATCCAGATTCTTGAAATCCCACTTCCCGGGTTGCGGTTCCAGGCTCGCCCAATCCGTTCCCGTATCCCACAAACGTAAGCTTCCGAATGCAACAGCTGGCCAGGGAGTGCTAGCCAAGTGGTGAACGTGTAGGCCAAAGAAAGGACCAGGAGTGTTGTTAGCCGTAGGCGAGAGCCGCTGTTGAGCTTGTAGGCTCACAGAGAGGAACAGCACAACCAAAATCAAAGTCTTTCGCATGTCTTATTCCCAGTGACAAAATGAACTGCCTGTACAATCTTATCGGCGACGCACTCAGGAGTTAATGCCATAATACGTTTTCTAGCCGCAAGACGCATGGAAGCGAGTTGCTGTTCGGAAGTCATCAATGCCCGGTCCACGGCGTCGTAAAATTCGTCCTTACGGTCAGGGCGAAATGTCCAACCGTTAACTCCATTTTCGACAAGTTCCTCCACTGCCTGACTGTACAGGCTTCCCAGTACTGGTAATCCTGCCGCCATAGCCTCATTCACGACTAAGCCCCACTCGTCCGCCAAGGTGGGAAAAACAAGGATGCCTGCATCACGATAGAAGTTTGGAAGTTGATCGTAATCCACATTGCCCCAAAATCGAAGGCGCAGATTACTTGGAACAACTATACCTTCCAGGGCCGTCCGCATTGGTCCATCGCCGACGAACCAAAGCTCAATCTTGCGATCAGGAAAACCTTTCGCTCTTTCTGAAATGACCCCCAAGAACTGTGTCAGCCCCTTGCGCTCTATCAGTCGTCCAACGCACAAGAGACGGCGACTCGTCTCGTCCGCCCGTTGCAATGGCACTGCAGAAAACCGACTGACCTCGACTGTCTGAGGCACAACAAATACTCTCCCGTCGGCCGCCCCTAATTCCTTAACGTATCGTGCTCCGCTATTTCCATTGACCAGCACTGCATCTGCGCGCGGAAGAATCCATCGTCGCAGATAACCGCGGATCATTCCGCGTCCCTGTTCGGTTGCTTCCGAAAGGGTAGCCCAGACAATTAAACGACTCTGTGGATGTAATTTGCGATATAGGAGCGCCTGAAACGTCCTCATTCCCAACTCGCCTGAAACAACCACACTCGGCCGCATTTGTTGAAGTTGCGAGATTGTGTCGTAAGGGATATGGACGCTCAAGTCTTCCACGAATCCATTCGGATGACGCGACGACCGAGCTAAGGTAAGTGTTTTTTGGATCACCACGTCTAAATCGCCGAACTCCGGCGCCCAGCGACGGTCCTTTTCCATAGTCGTTGAGACCAGAACAGTTAACCCATTCAGCTTAATCTGCAACAGCTTGAAGAGAGGCAGTCGATACGGAGCGATGAAATTCGTCAGAAGAACGCTATGACGCCGTCCACCGTGACCTTCTATCAACGGGCTACTACTCGCCGCCAACGGTTCGTCCATAATCGACTCTTGCCGATGTGTGGATTGCATAAATGAGAGACTAAATGTTCGTTCTAGTCAGCATAGCGGATAGCCATCCGGGACCGCTGCCCGGGTACGGAATACGGTCGCGTAGGGATTCGCTGCAGGGCCCGGACCCGAACATTTCAGTCTTGGCTACCGTGAAGCCAGGCACAAAGCTGTCGAGAATCTGGGGACTGAGATCATGCGGCTCACAAACTCTTACTCTGTGGTTAACCTCGACTATTAACAATAGGAGTCCACCGGTTTTGACAACACGCGTAATCTCTCGCACCGTCCTGGATACATCGTCAACGTGGTCGAAAGCATTCACGCAGCTAACAACATCAAAATGTCCGTCAGCAAACGGAATTGTTTCGGAGCCTGCCGCGCAATACCGCATCTTGTGGTCGGCTATTCCTAATTCCTTATAAGACGGAACCAAGGGATCGAGTCCAACTCGTTCCAGTGCCAACTCTGCCCACTCCAAACTCCCGCGCGGACCACAACCGATGTCCAGGATGCGCTTGCCCCGATAGAAACCTCGGTCTACACCAAAATGCGTTGTGAAGTAATACTCGTAATGCGCATTTCCAAGCACGCCTTCTGCTTGCTTTTTGGATTTCCAGTAATCGAATTCTCTGGTGTGTTTAAGCTTACGGCCGAACCAAGGCACCGCATTTACAATCCCAATCACTGCACCACGGAAGCGTTCGTTAAGCATACAGACTCCTGTCTTGTGGATCCCGATCTAGGGTCGTCTTCACTGCGGCACTCTGCTTCCTGTAAACCGGTCGAGTACACACGCGAAACTACGAGTTTGGTGGAAAGCATCAAATTGTTGGAAGAACTGTCTTCTGGCGATCACTGGTTCGGTTGGAAGAGTAAGAAATCGGAGTAGTTTCTGGTCAACTTCAACGCTGCTGTCCTCAGGGTAAATTGAAACAGAACGAATGCCACTGTCAATAAGTATTCTTTCGGCCGGAGAATTTCGGGTAGTACTGGCCAAGACCGGCCGCCCGATTCGGACGTACTCATACAATTTCGCCGGTACTTGCACGGAGCCGCCTTTTGCAATCCAGTCGAAAAGAATGAGAGCATCAGCTGTTGCCATTTCTTTTCTTGCGCGTTCCTTAGGAACCAGTTGTCCGTCATACTCCAGGAAACCCACGCGCAACAGTTCTTCCACGGTTGCGGGGTCGCTGTTCCAATCGGATGTGGCTGTTCCAACGAAGCGGACCCGAAGTTCGGTTGGTGCAATACGCCCCTGCTGAATCAGACGACGGAATCCGGAGAGCAATATCTCGGCATGCCGTGCCCTGTGCATACCGCCGGCATGGACGAGTAGTCGGTAGCCGCGATCCGCAACAGGCGCCGCGGCACATTTATCTTCCGGATCGAATCCGTTCCAAATTACATGGAGCTTGTTCACATATTGAGGATAGTTCCTCTTCCACATCTCCAGAACTGAGTCCGTATTAGCGATCAAGGCATCCGCACAACGAAATGTCCATCTCTCGACACCCAGATCGCGTAAATGCGAAATTCCACCTCCATTGCGATCCGGATTTCCGACCATAGGATCGCGAAAGTCTGCAACCCACGGAATTCCGTAACGCTGTTTCAGGCAAGCTGCAACCATGTTGGAAATCACAGGCGGGGAGGTGGAGAAGATCAGATCCGGTTTCTTCTCTTGAATCACCCTTTCTGCTGTCCGAAATGCTCCTAGTGCCCAGCGCAAACTGTCTTTCGTGATCAGGGGACGTAGAAGCCCTGATAAAACGGGGTCGAAACCGCGCGTTCCTGAATTGCCATCGACGAAAGCCCAAAGTACGTTTTCCTGATCGCACTCGCCATCTTGTGGGCTTGCGGTGACGACGTGAACGTCATATCCACACCTGGGAAGATACTTGTAGAAACGAAACGGCCGCTCCGAAGCAATATTGTTCTCGGGCGGGAAATGGGACGCGAGCATGAGAATTGAGCGATTCATCTGCACGACCATAGGGATTGACGTCATGATTGGGCGCACCGGGAGCTGCTAGAACTAATCACATTACGATAGATTTCTTCCAGAAGAGTCGTTTGCGTCTTCAGATTGAACCGCGTGCGGACTCGCTCCTTTCCTGCCCCGCTCATTCTCTGCCAAGTCTCCTTGCTTTGCAGAAGCGTTAGAATATTTTGCGCGAGACCTTCCCAATCCTTCTCTTGCGCGAGTAAGCCTGTTTCCCCGTGCGCTACCGCCTCTGAAATACCGCCTGAACGGAAGCTTGCGACGGGAAGTCCCATCGCCTGGGCTTCAGCGAATACCAAGCCAAACGCTTCAGTCCAGCCTGATTTTGCCTCCATGCTCGGAGCGACAAAAACGCTCGCCCGGTTCATCCAATCGCGGACGGCATGCACCGGTTGCGCTCCAAGAAAACGAAAGCGTGACAGTGCTTCCTTTGCTCGCGATTCCAAGTCCGCCCGGAGTTGGCCGTCCCCAACTATGACCAATTCCACTTCTGGATGGCTGGCCTGCACTTTGCTCATCGCTTTTATCGCGTACTCGCAACCTTTTCCATCGTCAAGTCTTCCCACGAAGAGTGCAATCGGTTCTCTTTTGACGGTCTCATCGGGACAGAAGAAATCGGTGTCAACTCCGATGTAATGCACCACGATCTTGTCTTCGGGAAAACCCTGGGCAAGAAGCCGTGCCCTTACAAACTGGGAGACTCCGATGAAGAGCTGCCCTTTCGCCATCAGAACATGCTTCCGGCGCACATAGTTACGATTGCCATAACGCGGGTCCGTAGCGCCGGGATCGGTAGCAGTTACATCGAAGCCGTGAAAGGTAGTCACCTGTGGGATTCGGAGCCATTCGGAAATCGGCAGGGCGAATAAGCCAGCGGGGCCGGAGTGAGCGTGCATCAGCACGGGGCAATACTTGCGTAGTTTGCGAAAATAAAGCGGCGCGAACCCAAACCTCCTGAACGGCAATTCCCTTACCTTACCGATAAGACCGGGCATGCGATTGATTCCCAACGTGCGATCCGCAGGCATTCTCAGACCACGCGAACCGATCTGCCGAGCGCCGATGAAATAGGGTACAAAACTCTGCAGAGCTTCCCCTTGATCCAGAATAAAGCGATTGCTCCTTGGAAGCAGTGTGTCTGCGAATATGAGCACTCTTGGTCTCAAACGAGAGCACATCTCCTTTTCCCCGATTCCGAACACTGCTATCGTTTCTCCAAACTCTCCTGCAGCCTGAACATAATCCGATTCCGGACAGCATAGTATGAGTACATACCTAAGTCCTTATTAATAACCGCGGCAGCGCCGCTACGAGAGCGAATCGGGCGGTAACCCAGGTAAAAGCAAGTATTTATTGCGATAGACAATGTGAGCGCAGCGACGGCTAACCGTTGATTCCGACAACTGTTCAATCCGAGCAAACCGATGAGAATAAATCCACCCAGCAGACAGTCCAGGTAGGGCGCATCGGATATATAGATGAGCAGAAAGAACAGTGAACCGGGAAGCACCCATAGCCAAAGACGTTCGGCCAACCAGTTGCGAACCGGGATCAGAAATAGACCGACTGGGCCGAGCGCAAGTGCGAGCGGCAACAAGAACCGAAGCGCATTCGAGAGGGTATACAGATTCAGCCGCCCGAGCGCTATTGCGCCAACCGCCACCCCACTCAGTTGTTCGCCAGTATTTCTTGCGGCATGGCGGTGAAGAGCGACCTCATTGGGAACGAGCCATGCCACACAGAGCATCGTGATAACCACCGCCAATACAGTGCCTTGTTTGCGGGGTAACTGCATTGCAAAGGCAAAAACCAGCGGCGCAAGAAATATTCCGTCCGACGGACGCAGACCTGCCCCGATTGCAAAGGAAGCGCCAATAGCGAAAAGCCATCGGGCCTGTTGGCTCTCACGAAAACGGAGTATGCAGTAAAACGTCAGCGGAGCAAACAGCAACTGCGATGCATAGGTACTATGAACATTTCCCGAGAACCACGAGAAGAAAACGGTGGCGTATAACAGCGCACCGAGTTCAGCGAGCGGTTGACGAACGAGACGACGGGCGCACGCATAAAACACAACACAGCCAAGGGCCGAAAAACACCAGTTTAGAACCAGGATGCCGAGTTCCGGATCGGGGAACAATCCCCCCACACGATTGAACAACCAGTAGCCGGGTGGCTGGATGACGTAGCTATGATTGGCAATAGCAGTCAGGTGACGCCCAGCGTCGGCGAAGTATGCCGGACCGCTGGTGAGAGCACGCGCGAGTAAAACTCCTGCACCAAGGCATACGGCAAATCTAGGTCTGGTTCTGCTCGGTTTGGACTTTGCCTCAGAGATGACGACGCGTGTCGTGAACACAGAGTCCCGCGTTGTGCTATCCACCTGCAGCCTGCTTTCGAATGACCGCTTCTATGGCAGGTTCGCCTTCGACGTGTTGGACATTCCGGATCGTTGAGAACATTAGGGCTGCATACAACAACATATAAATGCCCCTTCTGTCTAACAGACTAACTTCGGTAAGGTTGGTCATGAAGATGAAAACGAGAAAAAGGATCGGCCAAGTCGCTTCAGCAGCTGTATCCCGCCCAAGCAGCCTCAGAGATCTCCAGACGTAATAAGCGAATCCGGCGACGAAGATTGCGAGACCACAGAGCCCAAGCTCAAGCCAAATTCCAGGAAACCATTGTGCGCTTGAGGTACCGTCCATGCCCCAGCACGCTGAATCCTAACTGCTGCCGGTCTTCCATCCAGAATGCCTCGTATCCGTAACCAAGCCATGGACGCTGGAGAGCCATAACACCACACAGCAACCAGAGCTGCAGGCGCCCTGTCAGCGTAACGCTCTTTCCAAGCAAGCCGGTCACCACAGCCAAATGCGTTGCGATATAAGCAAACAATGCAGACCCAACCGCAATCAGGAAAGTGAACCCAGCGACGGTCCGCCGAGCGCCCTTGCCAACCATCCATTGCAGGCACGGCATTAGCAAAAGCAGTACACCCAGAGTGACCATAGACGTTGTCGATCGTGAAAGTGCAACAAGAGCTAAAGAGCCAAGGAACCCGATTGAAGACAGCCACCTGTGCTCGGGTTCAACTCGTTTCCAAAGCAGAAAGACGATGGCGCTCAGAGTCATTATTGTGCCAAGATTGTTCTTCTGGCTGAAGACTCCGTACCACCCAAGAACACCGTCCCCCGCGTCTACGGACGTTCCTAAACCGAAAAACCCGAAAATGAAGCTGAAAACTATGCATATGCCTAGAACCCAAGCCAACAGCTTTAGCAGATCCTTCAAACTGTATCGAACCCCCAAATACAGGCCGAAAAGAAACGTAAGAAGCAGATTAAAACCGTATTTAAAAGAGGTCGCGGGCGCTTCGGACCACAACGCGGAGGCCATTGCAAAGGCGGCCGATGTGACCAGCGGCCACTCGCTGAGGAACAGTCGCGAATACCCTTTGCAGTGGCGCTTGAGAAGGAAGAGCATGATTAGGTAAAGCACTACATAAATGGATCCGACTCCAACTATTGAGCTCTCGGCTGAAACCTCGGCACCTGCCCACAAATTTCCGAACGCTCCGGCCGAGAGAAGGAGCGCGACGATGGCGAAGAGCTTTTCAGCACGCGACGGGGGCGATGTTGTTTGGCACAGCTTGCTCGAAACTGATTGTGCTGGGAGTGTCCTATGCATTCAAGCGGGCCTTTGTCGCTGAAGGCGCGATCTCATGTAGCTACGTGCGAAAGCCGTGCCAACATAGAACGCCAACCTTGGAGACCACTCAAAAATGTTGTATTCGGTCCATACGGTGGCGATTGCTTTCTTTGCGTCGGGCAATTTGCTCGCGACCAACACTTGAAGACAACGACCAAACTGTTTCCATGCCAGAACCGAGAGGAAGGGGAACCTCGCACGAATACGGTAGGCGGTGCGCACTCCTACCAGAGCCTGTCGAATTCTGCCGGCCTCGGTTTCAGACTGGCCGGTATAGAAATTCTGTTCATGAATTCTTTGGCCCGCCAGGCGATCTGGAATCAGCAACGCGGGGGCGAGTGCCACGGCAGCTATTTTGATATAGTTATCATACACATCTGAGGGCATCGGAAGTATACGGGCTAGCAAATCCCGCTTGAGGACCAGGCCAGAAGTTGCGGGCAGACAGACGTCCATCCTTCCGCGCCTTACTTGTTCCCTGACATCTATCATAGTTGCACTCCGGATGTATTCCAGTTGTAGGTCGACCTGTCCTTTGTGATCGAAGTGTTCCAAATTGTGGGCTATCAGTTTAGCTTCGGGATGCTGTTGAGCGTATTTGACAAGAAGTTCGATCTTGTCAGGCTGAATACATCATCGGAATCCAGGAGAGCGATCCACTCTCCAGTCGAAATGGCAAACCCGGCGTTGAATGCCGATGCCTGTCCTCCGTTTTCTTTCAGGATGGGAATAATCCGATCGCCGTAGCCAGCGATGATTTCACACGAATTATCCGTCGAGCCGTCATCCACGACGATGATCTCGATATTGCGGTAGGTCTGGGCGAGCGCGCTATCGATTGCCTCCCCCAGGAAGCGGCCGTAGTTGTAGTTATTGATCAGAATGCTGAGTTTGGGATTTGGGCTCAATTGAATCCCATCCGATCGTAAATCATGAAGTCACCATCCCATGGCACGCTTTGCGAGCACCAAGCCTGCAAAAGTAAACGCCGAAGCCGGAATCAAACCCTTGCGTTTGGTGAATTCCATCGGCTTCCAAGGGCGCACAAGCCAGCTTGGCGTGAGTCCGGCGCTGAAGAACATAAAAGGAGTCTTGTGTGCATAGCGAAGATTACATGCGAGATGCGTGGGACGGTTACCGGTGACGGCTCCGAACGCTTCTGTGACGAGAGCAATACCGTTGGGCTTAAGACTCTCTCGAATGGTGCGGATCCCATCGTAGGGATCAGGCATGTGCTCGAGCACCTCAAAACAGAGAACCGCATCATAGTTGGCGGCCCGGAGTTGGTCGGCCGAAAGACACCGAACCTTCACACCATGACGCTCGAAGCGGTGCATTGCGAACTCATAGGTCCGACTTCCAGGATAGTCGAAATAATCGGCGTGAATTCCCGCTCGCCACAGGTACAGGGAATCGCTTCCGGTTCCATCTCCAAGTATCAACACCCGAGGCTCAGGAACAGAGTTGCGCTGAGAGTAGAGACGGATACGTTGGATGGCGCGCTCTGTCCATTGAACGCGATGCCGATTTTGCCAGTAGACAAGCGTCTCATAGATAAAACCATCGCCCTCTTTATAGAGCCTAAGCATTGCGTCATTGAAGACGTGGGGCGTAACACCAAGACGCTCAGCCTCCCGTATCACGTTCGTACCCGAGGCAAAAACTTCCTCCCAAAGGCGCTCACGAACGGTTCCTTCAGGTTCACGCGTGAACGAGGCAATCTCGTTCACCAGTTCTGCCAACGACTTCTGGGACCTTGGACCTAGCACCAGCGTGGAACAGCGGTCGGTTTGATTGTTATTTTCCGTGAACATTTTCTATATCCTTGCACGCTGACTCTGTCAGCCTTTGCGCAAACCTCCTGTCAACAGCCGCATATAGTCCGCGAGGTGTGCTCTTTCCCGCGGCAAGAGTAACGGTACAACCAGCAACGCAACAAGAAATATTCGAATGTGCGATGAGCTCGAGCTCCCAAGCACCGTCAATGATGCCGCGAAGAACCACATCGTAGCAGCGCCGTAGTTCGGTCCTCCAACGGACAAGGCAACTGCTCGATGAAGAAGCGCATATGGGAGAACCGCGATCAGCGAAGCGATGCCGTAACCAACGATGCCGAATTTGGGCACCAATATTAGACACGAAGTAAAGAAGACGGCTACGTGCGCCGCATGGAACCAAGTCACCTGCATATTGCGGCGAAGCAGGTACAAAACTGAAGCATGCAGGTTGAACATTGAATTGCACAGATAATCAATCGCGATAAAAGGAAAGACGCGCAGGGCCGGGTCCCAACGATGTCCGAAGATGGCAGGAAGCACGAACGGCGAGAGGATGGCGAACACTGCAAGCGGAAATCCGACTGCCAGCGCCTGCAGGCGCATGCCCTCTTCAATGCTCTTGCGCAGACGTTCGCGGCTTTCGCCCAGCCTAGCAAGAGCCGCCATCGCGACGCGCCAAGTCGCGCCTTTCGCAAAGCTCAGAACCTCGGTCATCCTGATTGCCAGAGCGACGTTGCCTACCGCCGTGACCCCCGCAAACCGTCCGACGATCACCGGGTTGATCAACGTGCGCAACTGCCAAACCCAAACCGAGCTCGAATAGCTCAAGCCGTAACCGAGCATATCCCGCACTAGTTTGCCGTCCCACGCGAGACGCGGCCGAAAATAGTGGCGATGTAAGTGAATGCCAAAAGCGACACCTGCTGTGTCAGGATTCCCACAGCAGGCGCCCACGCGCCGACGCCTCGCAAAGCCAGGGGGACCGCCACTGAGTAGTTCAGAATCTGACTGGCTAATTCGTTATATGCAACTCGCCTGAACCTGAGTTCGCGATCGAGTTGTACTACTCCGGGGAGAGACAGGAGATTACTGGGAATATAAAAGGCCAGCAAAGTAAGAATCGGCGAGGCTTGCGCGATATGAATCGCGTTACAGATTGATGCGCGAGCGACGATTATCGAAAGAACGAAGGTGCAACTGATGGTCAGCAGCAGCGTGAAGCCGATGTTGTACTCCCGCTTTTCCACACTCGCGGTTACGAATCAAATAGACGTCGATTCCCCACGTCCCGACGGTCGCAATAAAGCCGACGATACCGAATGATGCCGCGAACACACCGTAGTTGGCCGGACCAATGACTCGGGTTACAAACAGCACTCCAATCAGGCTCAGGACCATTCCCAGGCCCTGCCGAACTACAATGTAAGCACCGCCTCGCAAGGCGACAGCCTTCGGGGCCCGCCGGCATCCTGTGATGGGGATGGTTCTACAATCGCAGAATCAGGAATTGGTGGTCATTCGGCAAACGGCTTTACGGAAGTCACTTTCGCATACATCGGAGACGCGATGCCTATGGGCTACTCCGGTCGAACCTTAAGCGGTTCCGGGAATCAGTCTGCGAATGAACCGCCCCCAACGTGAATTCCACGTCCGGCTTTTCAGGCTTCCCAAGACTGCTCCGCAAAAAGCGCCGAGGGTCTCTGGATCGATTCTCGACCAGAAGATGGGGATCAATATCGACGCACTCGCAAAAAGGAGGTAAGAAACAATCTCCAACCATGATCTGCAAGCGATGAGGTGAAGATTCTTGCCGGAACCACCGCGGCGTCTAGGACCTGCGCGGTTGGAACTTTCGTGCTTCCTGGATGCGTGCGATTTCGTATTGCTTAGTCAGCAGTTCGTAGACGGCTTCATCGGTTTTCGTCTTACGAAACAGATCGAGATACTTTGACACCGAGAATCTGGCAACTGACGGATCGAAGGGTAAAGTTCGCCTTTTGCCAGAGAGCCGTCGCTTGCGACATTCACATCCTTTCCGCTGAACTTATCTATCTGCGCCTGCAGTTCCGTGATGCGCGCCTTGGCCGTCAAAGACACGCCTCGGGTCCTGTGGATCGATTCTCGACCAGAAGATGGGAGTCAATATCCATGCACTTGCAAAAAGGAAGGTGAGAAACAATCCACCAACCATGATCTGCAAGCGATGAGGTGAAGATTTCTTGCCCGGAACCACCGCGGCGTCTAGGACCTGCGCGGTTGGAACTTCTCTTGCTTCCTGGATGCGTGCGATTTCGTATTGCTTAGTCAGCAGTTCGTAAACGGCTTCATCGGTTTTCGTCTTACGAAACAGATCGAGATACTTCACACCGAGAAGTGGCAACTGACGGATCGAAGGGTAAAGTTGGCCTTTTGCCAGAGAGCCGTCGCTTGCGACATTCACGTCCTTTCCGCTGAACTTGTCTATCTGCGCCTGCAGCTCCGTTATGCGCGCCTTGGCTGTTCGAACCTGGATAGAGTTGTCGGTGAAAATCTGCTGCAGCCCCTTGAGTTCCGATTGCCCCGCGATCATTTGCGCCTGTAGATCGGCAGCCGCCGCGACCATTGCCTTCGCCTGTTCCGGAACATCGATTGCCGAATTCTGGCTGGAGAACACGGAAAACTCTCTTGCTGAATCGTCCAGTTCCTGTTTGACCTGTTTCAGTCTTGTCTCGACGAAAAGTCGTTCGCGGTGCGCGCTGGAAGTATTCACATCCGCAAGCGTCTGATTCAGAACTTCAACATATGCCTGCGCCATCGCGGCGGCGCGTTGTGGGCTTTTATCTTCCACCGCTATTGCAATGATTCCGGTCTTCTTATCGACGGTAATCTCGGTGACCGCCTCGAGTGTCTTTCGCACATCTTCCCGATAGCGTACCCTGTAAAGTTCCATCAGTCCAAACTGATCGATGATCCGATCTTCCACAGTGCGGCTCTGGAGAACTCCCACGAAGAGATCGCCAGACGAATTCATACCCAGCAATTGTCCGGCGAGCCCCATCATCGACCCAACCGATCCGCCTGACCCGCCCGAACCTCCGCCCCCACTCCCCATAGCAGCCGCCGCCAGCGACATCATCGAGCCAGTGTTGTAATCGGGAGGCATCAGACGAGTGGTCGCGGTGTATTTTTTGGGGATGGTAAACGCGATCAATGTAAACGCTACCAGTCCCGCGAAGCACGTGCGGAAAAGCCAACGTCGCCTTGCCCATAACATCCAGGCGACGTCCAGTGCGTGGACAGGCGCATCTTGCGCTGTCTGCTCCTTCAGTTCAGCAAGAGCATAAGGATCAATCTCGGTGACATCCCGAGAGTCCTGCGTCTCTGTCGCAATGCTATTTCCTGGAAGTTCCGCCACTGAGCAGATTCTCACCTTTCATTTTAGAGCCTGGGCTGAAGATTGCGTGCTGAAAACAGAAGCTATATTCAGCCATACGTAACCGGACAAGTGAATACCTTACCCGGGACTCTTTTCAACCTATCCGAGTCTATAGTCGAGAATACTAGTAACTACCGAGGCCACAATAAGGAACAAATCCTAGGCGGCACAGTATCGCTCATTTTCCCGAAAGCTTGCTCAGCCGCGCCGGCCAAAAGGTTACCTGTATCGCGGTCGTTACATTCGTCTGCGGCACCGGGTTTAAACTCGGATAGTTCCACTTCTCATACTGCAACATCCCCGAGACATTCACTTGCTTCCCAACCCAGAAGTTAATCTTTGCCGATCCATCGGTAAGAGTTCCGCCGCCCGGCAAGAACTGCGCACTCTCTTTCTGGTGGCGATATGCAAGTTGTATTGAACTCTTAGCACTGAGCCAGTAGGTGCTCCAGGCCTGCGCCCCCTGTCCCTGCCGTCCGATCCAACTACCCATCAAGTTCCCGCCGCCCATCAAGGGATACGTTTCGCTGGTATACCCATCACGATAACGAGGGTTGGAATAAAAGAATCCGTCGCCGACCGCCCCTCCGATGGGAAGATCGGTATAAACCCCTTCGACCCGGAGATCGAGGTGCGGCAGCTTGGGAATTTTTGCTAGATACAAACCGGCAGTCCAGGCAGAGCGATCTGCGTATGCAATCGGCGAAAACTGATCGTCTGTAAAACCGTCGGCGTAGAACGTCAACCAGTTTCGCAGCTTGGGAATTCGATAGCTGAAATCCATACTGGAGCGGCGGTCACCTGGATCTTGCGGACTACCCGGATTTCCGTTGCCCAACGCAAAAAGGCTTTTCCCGAAGGTCGTGGCGTTGAAGGGAACCCCCTGTCCCGCGAACAGCACGGTAAACCCGAAACCGACTTCCAGATTACTCGTGGGCTTGAAGCCAATCTTTGTGCCGTTAATAAATGGCTGCGAACTCAGCGCCGTTCCATAGGTCCCGCTGAAACCCGCTCCGCTCTTAAATACGATTTCCTGACCTTCGAGTCGTCCCAGGAAGTACTCCGCGCGCACTGGTCCGAGACAGCCCAGGAATCCAGGCAAGACGAATGGCGAAACCCGGTCCAGGTGCAACATCGGTATGGATTCGGCATTGTTGCTAAATAGCATGGGCCCGCCGGCATCCGGCCCCCACCATAAGCTCTGGTTTCCGAATGAGAGCTGCCAATCGCCAAAATTCATCGAGACATACGCTTCCGGCATTCGAAACTGATCCAGTTGCAGAAACGGAAGCGCTGGCGGCACTGGCTTGTCATCCATTTTGCCAATTAGTTCGCGAACATCCTGGGAGAGAGCAGGCGCCGAAGGTGAGTGCTGGTATTCGCCACGGAAGTATGCGGAGAACATATCCGCCGATGCGCTCGTGGAAAAACCGGTGACCACGTTCAGGCCTTCGCGATCTGGGCGCCCGTAATCGTTAATTATGGTTTGCCCGAAATGGTAGCCGTCGTTCAGCGTCTTACCCGAGATCTCCATGACTCGACTGTAGATCGAATCCACGGTTGCATACCGGTTCGGGGCACCTTCTCGGCGGCGTAGATCCGCAGAGAATTCGTCGACTAAGGCGCCGTAGATTCGCGAGGCTTCTCCGCCGTCACCCTCGATGTCAGGCCCGACTTCCTGCAGGATACGTGCACATTCCAGTCTGGTCCACGGCCGTAGACCGGCGAATGCGGTCGGGGCGAACCCAAGAGCCGCCAGTCGATCAAAAGCCGGGTAAACCCAACTATCCAAGGAAACGTAGGGGGACGCCATGTAGTCCGGATCACGCCGGCGGGATTCCGCTTGATCGTTCGACGCTTTTCCCTTTTCGAAACTTCCGAAATTTCCCGAATCTTCGCCCTCGCTTCTTCGAAGGGCCTCATGACCGAAATACCATCCGAGCGCCGAGCCAACGAACACGTCCGAGCTGAAGTGATTCCGGCCGGTCAGACGCCCTACGGAAACCGCAGAAGCTGCGCCATACGTCAACAACTTCGGCCAGAACCCCGGATACCTATTCGCGACGACAGTAGCAATCGACCAGGCAGCGGCAGCATGCTCGGAGGGAAACGATTGTCCACCGCTGAAGAAGTCGCCTTTGCCATTCCCTTCCGTAGGACGCTGTCTTCCGATTGCGTACTTAAGGGCCTCGGTTGCCAGAAAACTGTTCACGGCAGCCTCTCCGGCGATCAGTCCCGTGTCACGCATATAGTCGTTATGAGTAAAGTGACCCAAAAAGTAACTGCCTGCCGCGATGCCGCCTAGTGCTCCCACTCCGTAGTTAGAAATCGTATGACTTCTCTGAATGGTCGTTGTGCCGGTTGGCAGCTCCTGTTCAATACTAGTATCGCCAGCGATTAAAGCGCCCGTAATGATTCCAAACGGCACTCCCCAGTACGCATCATCCAGACGCAACCGCGCCGGAAGCGTCCAAAAATTCCGCTGACCGTTGATGACCCCGGCGGCAAAGGTTCGTACTGGTCCGGCGGCAGTTGGCGAAGGTTTCGATTTCGTCGCATTGTCTGGCGTGTTCCCCGGCATGCCATTATCGACATTGCCGCTGCTACCAGGACAAGGAAGAATCACTTTCTCGGAAAGGTCAGTGCAGCGCCCTGTCTCTGACGAACTCGTACCAGTGCTGGCATTCTCGCGCGTCTGCGACTCCTGGCCAACAGCGTGCCAAGAACAGAGGACGATACCTAAAAGCAGCAAGGCAGAGACTCTGCTTCGCAACTGCATTCCCTCATCCAGGTCGAACACCGTCAAAATAGGCAAGTGATATCCGGCCGCGGCTACTTCAGTAGATAACTGGTAGCGACAGCTACCGATGCCGCAACTTGCGCCGCCGCCAGCAGCGGCGTCCAGTTCTTTGGGCCAGCCACCGCCCTCTCGGGCACGACGATTGCATCTCCAGGTTGGAGTGAGGCACTCATGGAACTTCCGAGCCACCAGTTTGAGCCTGAGCTCCCGCCGATCACGGATCCATCCGCCTTCACAACGAAGATTCCCTTCTTGTTCGCCAGTGCGGTTGGTCCGCCAGATTGCCCCAGATACCACTTAGCCGATTTCCCTGGACGATAGGAAACTGCTGTTGCGTTGTACACCTGACCAGTAACCATCACCGAAGAAGGGCGTTTCGGAATAATCAACATGTCGTCTTTCTGAACGACGACGTCATTTGTTGTATTAGCCCACCGTCCAATGTCCTTTGAGACGTGAATCACCAGACGCCCAGAGGGAATAGCATTCTTCAAATGATTAACTGTTACTTGCCACTGCTGCATGGTCGCATCTTTAGCTTGCTTCAGGTCCAAGCTCGATTCCGGCATTCCCGCGATGGCGACCTGCTGGCTCTCAACGCGGTTCAGCAGTTCTGCCTGATTTTGCTCCTCCATCTCGCGAACGTTCTTGCGCAGTAGTATGGCACCATACGGATAGGCATTCTCACGGAAACCCCCTGCCCTTTGCAGAATAGAGCTAAGGCGCTCGCCCTCTTTAATTCCGTAGCCTCCCGGGTGCACTACTTCTCCTTTAACCGTGATCACCGCGCTCACATCGTTCCAGCCAGACAGTTGGCGAACGGTTAATACATCGCCGTCATGCAGGCGGACATCGGTGTCGGGTTGGCCGGCTAAGGCAAGCGCAAGCGGCACTTCCTGGTGTTCCCCAACCACGCGGGAGCCGCCATCCACAACATAACGAGCCAAATCGGCCGATTGTATGTATGCGCCTCGCTTTATGCCGCCGGCTGCACGAACCAGACCAACTACTGTCATGTCGCTTCCCAAGGCGTACTTTCCGGGATTCGCCACCTCTCCCTGAATCACCACAGTGGCCGGGTCCAGTTTGCTCAAGTCGCGATGAATAACGATCCGGTCGCGGTTCTGCAGAAGCAAGTTTTCAGTCGAATTGCCGCTCAACGCTTTGCCCAGATCAGCGCTCATTACGCGAACTGTATTCCCCTCCTTGCGATAGATCTGGACATCGTCGATGAGAGCATCTGGGGTCACTCCGCCAGAAAGAAATACCGCGTCAGAGAGGTGAGTCGCGCCATTGGTTGGGTGATCGCCGGGATCACGCACTTCACCAGTCACGGTTATTTCTGGTGGATCTTCGAAATCGTATCGGCCAAACACTCGAACCGTATCAAAGGGTTTGAGGGCAATATCCTCTTGTCCTTTATCTAACATTGCGTCCGCAAGGTTGAAGGAGATGACCTCGGGACGGTAGTCCGGCGATTCCAGGCGAATGATCTCTGCATGCTGTTGATAAGGTTCAGGCAACAAATCGTTGTAGGATTTGATTAGGTCCTTTACCTTCATTCCATCCGCATAGGGATACTTGCCTGGATGAAAAACATGTCCATCCAGATAAACTGTCTTTTCGCTGTACGGACGGATTGGGGAAATGCGGATCTTATCCCCTTCCTGGATTTTGAATTCATCCAGAGCCTTTTCCACGCTTACCTGGTTATCGCTATCCGGCAAATTCAGACTCATCATGGAATGCATTTCGTGGGCCTGGAGACGTTCGACGTCAATGTGACGCAAAGTGCCCGAAGGCAGCACGCCGCCCGCAAGTTCCAGCACGTCAGAAAGCGAGGTCTCCCCATGCAGTTCGTAGATTGCCGGACGACGCACCATTCCTTCGATCGTGACCTGCCCGCCGACCGGTGGAACGAGAATCGTGTCTCCAGGCTGCAGCGTCTTTACGTCCGAACGAACACCGTGCAGGATCAAGTCGTATAGATCAGTTTCCTGCACCAGTTGCTTGCCGCGATAATGACGAACGAATCGCATCGATCCCGCATCGGTGGGGCCTCCGGCCGCAATCAACGCGTTTAATGGCGTCGAAAGAGCACTGATGTCATAAGCGCCGGGGCTGGTAACAAAACCCACTACATAGACTCTGACGGTTCGCAGACGCGACAATGCGAGATCCGCATCGATATCGCGAAACTGGGTGCGCAGGACTGCCTGAACCTCCCGTTGCGCATCTCCCATACTTTTCCCGGCCACAAGCACGGTCCCGACTTGAGGAAGCGCGAGCCGCCCCTCGCGATCTACGGTGCGTTGCAGCCGCTGCGAAATACTTCCCCAGAGATTCACGGTTACTGAGTCGCCCGGCCCTAACACGTAGTCGGGTCCCACCGGCAGATCCATCGGGAGATCATCCAGATTGCCAGTTCCGTTTCGAAAAACGTCAGCCCCGAAAGGCTGAAGTTCAATCTTGCGTTTACTCACCTGAGTGTAGAGGTCATAGAGTGACGGCACATTTGCGTACGGGTTCGCTCGATGGCGGATAACTGGATGATTGTCTTGTTCCAGCGGCTGAAGAGGCCTCATCGGAAACTGATTGCGATTATCGAGGCTGGCACGCTGGCTTAATTGCGGATTCAACCCAGTCTGCTGAGCCTGGTCCAGCAGATCTGAGAGCGACATGCCAGATCCGCCTTGTTGGGCCTGATACGCCGCCAGTTGTGAACTCAGACCGCTTCCCTGCATCTGGCCGGTGGAGCTCGAAGCCAAGAGAGAAGGAAGCTCATTCGGCGAGATGCGCGCCATTCCTCCGCTTTCATCGCTTGAACTGGTTGAAGAATACGGCAGTTGTGAAGAAGAATTATCGGTATCGAGCCGTGCGCGATTAATCTGTATCCCTGATGTGGAACCCGGATATTGATACTGCGGCGGAACATTCGGCGTGATCGGATAAGACTGATCTGGCTGATTGTTTGGAGACTGCTGGCCCGGAGGTGTCTGGTTCCGCATCCGCCAGTATTGGTCGGCCGGGCTGGTCTGCGTACCGAACGGAGAATTCAAATAGAGCTGATCCGGGTTGACTCCCATTTCCATACGCAGCATACGGATTGGATTGCCATTCGCTTGATCGGCAATCATCTGCTGAAGTTCTTCGCGGTTCGGGTTTACGCGAATGTAGCCACGATCAACAATTTCCTGCGTCGCAATAACTCGGACATGCAAGTCTTCGCGAATCAGCGTCAGCACGGTCATATCCGTCAAGTCATCGGGATCCAACAAGCGGCCTTGTTCAAACGCCTTTCGCACCAGCGCTTTCTTGACTTCCAGGAACAATCCGGGCTCTTTATTCAGGAGGTCGATGATGGTATTTGCAGCAAAGGAAACCTGTTCTAGCGCTTGGCGTTCGGCGGCGGCTGGTGCGGGAGGTTTTAAGTCCCAGGGATGCATGTTCGGCCAAAAGGTCTGCGTGGGATTCTGTTGCGTGCTGACGGAGTTCTGCGTATTGGCGGAGTTCTGACTGCGGGTGCCGGAGTTCTGGCTGCTGCCGGTTTGTTGCGCCCTTGATTGTCCTACCAAGAGAAGGAGAGCGACGCACAACATTGGTATGAGCAGGAATGATCGCCAAGTCTGAAAGAAAACGAGTCGCAGCTTCAATTACGTGCTCCTATGGCAGGAAAGCATTGTTCCCCCGGCAGTCCAGTGAATGGAAATCCAGTGAAAATCCTCAGGAGGATGCAGCGGGCAAACCACGAGGGATTTCACCTCAACCACAGCCCTGCAAAAGTTGCTCACATATCAGGAATCCGGAAAACGAGTTATTTGAAATACCGACAATGATATCTCAATACCAAGCCTGGTTGCTGATGTCGGTTTGAATCGGAGTTCACTCCAGTTCAAAACAGCGGCGAGGACTTCCAGAGGTCCGGACCGCGTCCCATGATTCAAGTGCTCAGGCAGGCGACCCGAATCGATAACTGAGGCTCGGAAGCTGCACTGTAGCACGTTGTCAATTGATCTCTGGTCCAGAAAAACACCCTAGGGCTAGAGAATTGTTGCTTCCTTTTTGGGAACTCAGTGACATTCGTTCTTGCACACAGCATAAAACTCGGAGTATTTTTGTTTCTCTTACCACGACATACAGAATTCAGTGCAGTTAGAGCTAAAAGGTTGGCGCCCATGCACTTGTGTTCTTAAGAGAGCCCTTGCGGCCTCCGGGAGCGAACCCTTGTAAGAGTTTGTTAAGTAAGGATTATCGGAAGGAAAAGGTGAAATGACAGTTGCGAGAGTACTGGTTACTGGGGCAGGCGGCTTTATCGGTCATCATTTAGTCAAGCGGCTCAAGAAAGACGGGTATTGGGTTCGGGGCGCGGACCTCAAACTGCCCGAATACGAATCGACCGCTGCAGACGAATTCGAGCTCCTGGATTTACGTCGGTACGAGGCCTGCCTGCAAGCTACACGCGCTGGTATAGAACTGGTTTATAACTTGGCCGCGGACATGGGTGGGATCGGATATATCACGGCAAGTCATGCGGACATCTCCCGGAATAATATCCTCATTAATGCAAACATGTTAGAAGCCAGCCGGCTGAATGGAATTGGCAAATTTCTCTTTTCTTCCTCCGCGTGTGTTTACGCGCAGTCAAAACAGCGCGATGCCGCGGTTACACCCTTAAAGGAAGAAGATGCCTACCCTGCAGATCCCGAACCAGGCTACGGCTGGGAGAAACTCTTCACTGAGGAGCTGTGTCGCTACTACCGGCAGGATTATTCGCTAGAAACCAGGGTTGTGCGGTTTCACAACGTTTATGGTCCACTTGGAACCTACGAAGGCGGCAAAGAAAAATCGCCAGCTGCGATTTGCCGAAAGGTGGCGTTAGCCAGAAGTGGAGAAGATATCGACATTTGGGGGGATGGTAAGCAGACACGTTCCTATATGTATGTCGATGATTGCGTAGAAGGTCTGGTCCGGCTCATGCGATCTGATTGTCGTGAACCCCTCAACCTCGGAACCGACCGACTGGTCACGATCAACGAGCTCGTCGACATTGTCTCAACCACTGCAGGCAAGAAACTGAAGAAAACTTACGATCTTACGATGCCCCAGGGAGTACGCGGCCGTAACAGCGACAACACTCGCCTTAAAGAGGTATTGGGTTGGGAGCCCACTGTGCAACTGGAAGAGGGCCTTGCTGTCACTTACATGTGGATCAAAAGCGAACTGGAAAAGCAGGGCCGCCTTCGTGCTGCACTCTCTGCCACGGCGACAAAATAAATGCCGCAAGCGAATGTCTTGGGCGTTGGAATCGACGAGGTTTGCCTGATTCGAGCGACGCGCCTGATCACTGAAGCCGTTTCCAACCAGCGCAAAGGATACGTTTCAGTGACTGGTGTCCACGGAATTATGGAAGCGAGGCGCCACCCAGAGTTCAAGTCTATTTTGAACCGTTCTTTCCTTGTGGTGCCGGATGGAATGCCTACTGTCTGGGTGGGTCGTTTGCAGGGTCTTAAAGAGATTTCACGCGTTTATGGCCCAGACCTGATGCTCAAAGTCTGTGAGCGGTCGGTGGAGCTAGGCCAAACCCATTTCCTCTATGGAGGCACCCCTGGCGTCGCCGAAGAGTTGCGTGCATTCCTCGTAAACCGCTACCCGGGGATTCGGGTTGTCGGTACATACACGCCTCCGTTCAGAGCACTGACCGAAGATGAAGAACAGCAACTTGCGCAGACAGTTTCAGACTGTGCCCCAGACATTTTTTGGGTCGGTTTGAGTACGCCTAAACAAGAACGCTTCATGGCGACGCATCTGTCAAAACTACAAATAAAAGTAATGATTGGCGTCGGCGCCGCCTTCGATATCCACACCGGCCGGACGAAAGACGCGCCCACGTGGATGAAGCAAGCCGGTCTGCAGTGGTGTCATCGCCTGCTTCAGGAACCAGGACGACTCTGGAAGCGCTATCTGGTTAATAACCCGGCATTTCTGTTTTGGATAACGATGCAGTTTGCGGGACTACGAAGGTTCGCGGTAGAAGAATAACTCAGTATGAAATTGAAACTGCGAGCTTAGCGATTTAAGTTGTATTCGCCGAAATAGTTGTGCGAAGGCCCTCATTAATGGCAACCATCACTCAAAAGCCCACGCCAGCAGCGATCCGCAAGCATTCAATCCCAGTTACTAATAAAACGGCGCTCGCCACAACTGAGCTGTTTGAACGAATTGTCACGAGTGCCGAAGTGCTTTTGGATTTTGTAGCCGTTTCCGCTGTCGTGTTGATTGCACAGCGGCACCACGCTCACTGGCTGACTCTTGTCGATCTGGGAAAGCCAGCATGGCACACTGTAAGCGTCATTTCTATCATCTCGGTATTGATGCTTGAACGTGCTGGTGCCTACCGCCGGGGCGGCAGTTTGCTGCGTGTGAAGGAGACCGAGCGCGCACTACGAGTAGTTACTGAATTGTGGGGCCTCGCGGTTCTGATTTGCCTCTTCACGGTCAACCTTCGTGCCATTGCTTCCGTGACCACCACAATGCTGTTGCTTGCGGTTACATTGATCGGCGAGAAACACCTGCTTTACCTTGCTGTACGATTTTTACATGCGCGAGGCAAAGGCGTGCGACGAGTCGTCATTGTCGGAGCTGGATATACCGGGAAACGCGTTTTTGGGGCCCTGATGCGCTCGCCCAAGCTTGGACTGGAACCAGTTGCCATTGTGGACGACGACCCCGACGTTATTGGCAAACGCATTTACGCGCCATCTTATCGCCGGCAACGTTCAATTCCAGTCCGATCAGGACCCGTAACCGCACAACTGCTTAGACGGGAGAAAGCTGGGGCCGTTATTGTTGCCGACCCATCAATCCCGAGTCAGGACTTATCCTCGATTTTGGAGCAAGCCGCGGAAGCAGGTGTTCTAACTGCTTTTGTACCAAACCATTCAATCAAGTCGGATTTCTGGATTGAGTATGCAGACATTGACGGTTTGCTGATTAGTTCCTTAGATCATCCAAAGGAATATCGGCTCTATTCTCTTTTCAAGCGCGTCTTCGATGTAATCGTCGCAACGGCAACTCTTCTTATTACGGCGCCAATTTGGTTATTGATCTTCTTCTTAATTAAAAAGGAGTCCGCCGGGCCAGCCATCTTCGTTCAGAAAAGGGTGGGAAAGGATGGTGAACTGTTCGATCTATACAAATTTCGCAGCATGTTCAGCAATGTTCCGGCATTTGGCTACTCTCCAAATAGCATTGATGATCCTCGAGTTACGCCAACTGGGCGTTTTCTGCGTCGTACAAGCCTCGACGAACTTCCACAACTGCTGAACGTCATCAAAGGTGACATGTCGCTGGTGGGGCCGCGCCCCGAGATGCCGTTTATCGTCGAGGAGTATTCGCCGACACATTGGCAACGGCTACGAGTGAAACCCGGTATCACCGGATTGTGGCAGATCAGTGCAGACCGTGCGTTTCTGATCCATGAGAACGTCGACTACGATCTCTATTACATTCGGAATCGCAGTTTCTTTATCGACGTCGCGATTTTGCTGCACACTGTCTTCTTTGCGATGCGGGGTATCTGACCAGCCTCAAGAAATCGGATTAGTGACTTCACCTTGTTCGATTGTCTCGTGCTTTGGTCTTGAAATACGTGATGTGCTTCGTTGGGGCGTGCGGCAGGTTGAACGCTGGTGAGGCGCTTAGCTAGGTGTTATTTGGATAGAGGATCGTCGTGACTGGTGCTCATTAAAATGATTCAGCAGCGATTTGTCCGCGTAGGCTATCGATGTCCCGACTGTCATGGGCGAGTAACTATATTGCGTTCGTCCGAGCCTGGGCCGCTTCGTGACTGAGTGTTTCATGACGAGAGAATTCTTTCACTCTCGATGCACTTGCGGTTTTTCTACTGATATAAGAGTGGATGAGGTCCTGTCACTGGAAGTCTGGACAGAACCTGCCCTCAATCAGGTTGTGCCTGACCTTTCTGCCCAACTCAGAAAACCAGAGCGACATAACTGGATTATGCGCATACTTAGCACCTGATATCTCATCGCGATTCCACCGGAGCGGAGATAGGAAAAGAGACGGTGGAATGGTGATCCCTTACGTCCCGGAAGCTGGCGACATTGTGATGATGGACTTCGACCCGCAAGTCAGCCGCGAGCAGGCCAGGCGACGGCCGGCTTTGGTGCTTACCGATCAGCACTATACCGTGCAAGCGGCCTAGCGGCAGTTTGTTCCCTGACGAGCAAGCGCAAAGCACTTCTCTTTGTCAGATCACCGAGGTCTCGCGGGCCGCGTCCTCGCGAATTTCGATGGCGAAGGGGAATCATTTTTTAGCAGCACGCGCGTGGCGGATGGACCGTCAGCAGCGATGAATCGTTTCGTGACACGCATGGCAGAGGGTAATCAGGTTCTCCTCTGCATCCCCGCCCATACGCGAGAGAAAGTGCTGGTGATGGACTTCGAGACGCGTAAGACTTCCGCAACATTGACAACGCCAGCCGTCGCGCTCGAGTACAGCCAAACGCAGGAGGCGATACTCGTCCGCCGCGAGACGCTTACCTTTGTTGGAGCTCATGCAACCAGCGCCAGCCTTGCCAAGCGCTTTTTCTGTTCCGTTGACAAGAACTTGCAGAGACGTTCCGCCGATGCAAGCAACGCTTCCGGGTCTTCGAGTTCAATACTGGCACCCGCGAGAAAATCGGCACAGATCATCTCCAAACAGTAGCCACGCGATTTGTCCGATCCCAACATCCGAGCCGCTATTTCCAGCGCTTGTTCGATCACCGGCAGTTGACTTTTGTAAACCTTGAAATACAATAAATCGCTGGCTTCGGCGCTGCCGGTGAGATACTTTTCTACTTCGTCTTTGAGCTTCTCCTTCGGCAAAGATCTCGCCTTGTGCAACCAGGTTGCACTTTCAAAGTGCTCCGGATCCCTGCGGATAACCTTCACTAACTCGATCGCCTTGCTCCAGCCAATGTCCTCGAGCTGCTTGTTTATGTGTTTCGGCATGTGTTCGTGAATTGACATAAGGTAAAAGGCTTTGCGGCGAGATCCCGGAAAGCGCTGCTCGATAAAGTCGTTAAACGATACTAATTTCTCCTGCCGCCAATATTGTCCCGCTCGCACTTCGCACAGATATCGTCCCAGCTCGACAAACTTGGTGTCGCGCTCGTGGTCAGAATCCTTTTCCCAGCGCAGGATCTGATCAATCTTTTCGAGTACAAACTGGGCTCGCTTCGGGTTCAGTGTCGGCGCCATCGGCAGATTCCTAGGCCGCAAGCTCGTCAAGCCAGGCAAGGTCGCTTCCCTCTTTTCGTGTCAGTTTGGCCTCGATCAAGGGCTCGTTCGCCAAGCAGAGTCCGAGGTGAGCGCAGCTGGTGCAGCCGTTGTTGGGAAAACGAATGCCGCTGTGGAGCGGAAAAATACCCGACTCGATCTGCGCCACAGTGGTGGTCACCAACTCGCCGAATTGCTGGCGCTGTTCCTCGGAGATCGTGGCCCGCAGATACTGAATCTCGGGCATGCGCTTACGGACGAAGACCACGAATGCCACATTCGGCTCTCCAGTCATCCAGGAATAGCAGATCAATTGAGGATCCAGACTGAGTAACTGCTCAGTATTCTCAGGATAGCGAGAGGTGGTCGTCTTCCAATCGATGATTGAGCGCTTCCCGTCCAACTCACCGATCGCATCGATATAGGACACGAATGAGTTATCTAGGAGAGTGGTTTCACCAGTTTTAGCTGGAGGTTCTTCCCTGCCCGGCGAATGCGAACCCGGTCTTCCTGGGCGAAGCGATCCAACAACTTGAAACCGCCTTGAAGTAATTTCTCCCAGCTATCACCCGTCGAATACTCGAGCTTCGCATCGCGGTACTGCGACCATTGCTGAAAGAAGGTGACAGAAGCATCCTCGCGCCGGAAATAGGCGCCGAGCCCATCCTCAAAGGCTCGTCCAAACACCAGATTCGCCCGCACGTCCTTTTCTTGCCAGCCCTCGAGATACCGATACCGGTACCGTCGTGGACAGGCCATGTAGTAGCTGAGCTGGGTATAGCTGTAGAGCATTTCAGGCCACCTCGCGATCAGACCCGGGCAGGTTGGGCTGAGTAGCTGATTCGCTCCATCGATCGGCCGGAGCGAACGCTTCCAGGTTCAGCAGTCGATGGCCATTGACCATATTTGTATAAGAAACACGAATGACGCCGCGAAGCCCTACCAGGGCCTTCTCATCGAGTTCAATGCGATCGAGCAAATCGGTGTCATAGCCGAAGTCTGTTAGAAACCAGGAGAGCTTCCACAAGGCTTTCACCGTGCAATATAGGCGACCGATGATGTGTCCGCCGCTGAGCTGTTCAGGCTGAAGTACGCGAAACGAGATGGAGTAAAACGGTTTTTGCTTTTGCCATCGGTATTGGCCACCAACGACTTCGACCAGGTATTCGCCCGCAGGCAGTTCTTCTTGCGGATTGCTGGCCTTCGCCAACCCGGGAATCGTGCGTTTCATGCGGCACTCTCCTGCTTCTTAGTTGCATAGCTGTTTAGCTGGCATAGCAGTCCGTCGCGATCGTTCGCGGCGTATTCAGCGAGATGGGCAACGAACTCCTCTATCTGCTCTTTGCTGGCGCCCCGGAGTTCCTTCACGCCACAAAAGTCGGCGGCATAAGCCTTGACCGATGCGCCATCCAGTTTCTGTTGACGAATCAGGACCAGGAGCCGATCACGTAAATGATGACCATTGCCGTTGGCGTTAACGACTGCTGGCTTTGGCGGTTCTTTTGCCTGCGCCGCCGGTTCCAGCGGACCCGAACTCGAGCCGATTTCTTCGGCTGAGCAGAGGCCGATACCATAGGCTTTCCGCAAGGCTCGATTGACCGCTCGCGTTTCGGCAATGCGCATCTCCGCCCCGCGCACCAGGGGAGAACGTTCGCTGGATCCGCATCTCCAAACCCGGTGAACCCTCCACAGTTTGCCGACTTACAGACCCGCGCACTGAAGGCCCAGCGGGGTTGGGAGGGATCGCAGAACGCTGTTACCGGAGAAACATGGATCTTGTGGCATCCGGCCTGGTGAGCGATATGGAGCAGCCCGGCATGAGTGATGTACCAGGTCTGATTGAGGAGAACGAGATGTCCGCTGCTGACCGAGAGTTGAAACTCCTCGGTAACGGCACGCAGCCTCGCGTGGTTCTCCCGACTGAGCGGCCAACGGCTTCGGCTGGCGCGCAGGTTCTTGCGAAATAATTGAGTGGATTTCTGACGACGGTCAAGCGAATCAGAGGACAACATCAGGTCACTTCCAGTTTTTTCTGTCTTTCTCCTCTCACATCAGCCGCGCCCTATATTCGGGGCGTGACCCCGCTCAAGAAGGCTTTCATTGGATTTCGACTGACACCGGAGTTACGCGACGAACTGGAGCAGATCGCCAACGCCGAGAGTCGTAGCGTCTCGCAAATCTGTGAACTGCTGCTGCGCGGTGGCGTCGAGACTTACCGTAAAGAAGGTCCCAAGTATCTGCACCGCCTGGTTTCTCGAAAGAAAGAAAACTGATCCTCTTTGGACGTATTGCGGTTGCGCCGAACCGATTTTGTCTGAATCGTCGGCAATCCGGAAATAGTCGGCCGCTCACCTATTGCGTAGGCACCAAAGGATTTGTCATGATCGCTCGATGCAAACTATCTTCGAGGCAGCAGGTGGGACGGAAGGTTTGCGCCGTCTTGCTTACGCTTGGCATAAACGGGTGATGGCCGATGAGGTCGTCGCTCATGCGTTCAGCCATGGTTTCCACCCTCAGCATGTCGAGCGACTGGCCGCGTATTGGTCCGAGGCGCTCGGGGGTCCAACTGCGTATTCCGATTGCTATGGTGACGAAACCACCGTCGTCAAGATGCACAGCGGGAATGGGGAGCACGATGAAATGAATCGTCGTGCGATTGCCTGCTTCGATTTGGCTCTGGCCGATGTCGGATTAGCCAGCGACCAAGTTTTACGACAAGTGCTTCACGACTATTTCGCTTGGGCGACCACGACAACGATGTCCCACTATCACCGGTGCGCCGATGATGTCCCGAACGGACTGAAAATCCCACACTGGTCATGGGAGGGACTCCAGGAGTAATAGTCCTGTTCAGCGTGCTGCACAGCCTCATTCGGTGAGGCCGGTCTTGTGTCGATTAGTTCCGAATTGCCCGTCAACAAGAAACCGATGGCAAGGAGGACAATCAGCATCGATGGAACCGACAATAGAAGACGCAGTACCGTCTCGGTCACAAGAAGGAGGCTTCTTATGACCCCATTGCGTCAACGCATGCTGGACGATCTACGTCGCCGCAACTACACTCCCGACACCATACGTGCCTATATCCGAGCAGTTCGGCATTGCTCATCAAATTCTATTGGACGATCTCCTCAACAGTGGTTCCCGAAGAGGTCCGCCGTTATCAGATCTACCCTTTGCATGAGAAGAAGCTGGCGCCAGGTAGTGTCGAGAACTGTGTGTCGGCCTTGCGGTTTCTCTACAAGAGGACATTGAAGAGGCGCGACCTCGCGTTTGATGATCTCCCCTTTCCCAAGCAGCCCTGCATTCTGCCGAACGTGCTCAGTCAAGATGAAGTCCGACGACTGATCGAGAGCACGCGGAACCGCATGCATCGCACGATCCTTATGCTGCTATATGCGACCGGGGTGCGCCGCACCGAGGCATCACGAATAAAGGTAAGCGACATTGACAGCGGGCGGATGGTGATTCACATCCGTCGCGGTAAGGGACTGCGCGATCGAGACGTACCGCTCACGCCTAAGCTCCTGGAGGAACTGCGCGAGTACTGGCGATGGAAGAAGCCAGCTATATATCTGTTCCCGAGCAAGGTCAGCAGAAGCGAAGCCGAACAGCCGATCTCTGATAAGACCGTTTGGAACGTCTGTAAGGCAGCCGCTAAGCGTGCTGCTATCACGAAGAAGATGGGGCCGCACACCCTGCGACACAGCTTTGCTACCCATCTACTCGAGGCCGGCACAGACTTGCGGACCATTCAGTTGTTGATGGGACATGAGCGCCTCGAGGACACCTCTGTCTACCTGCACCTCTCACAACATCATCTGCATGCGGCGATCAACCCGCTCTATCAGATCACGGTCGCGAACATCTTTCCCGAGCAGAAGCGATGAGTCGGCCACCCTTCGAGGTGGCCGATGTGATTCACAACGCGGGTGACAGATTTCGCGAACACTATGCTGCGTCGCTGACCTGGCCGCAACGCAAGGTCCTCGACGCCATCGCTCGCTGTCGCACGGCAGCGCTCGGTGGTCATCGCGATCAGTGTTCTCAGTGCGGACACCAGGCCATCTCCTATAACTCGTGCCGTAATCGGCACTGCCCCAAGTGCCAGACCAACGCTCGCGATAAGTGGGTGGCAAAGCGTCAGGATGAACTGCTGCCGGTTGGCTACTTCCATCTCGTCTTCACCCTCCCACACCCGCTCGTTCCTTTGGTCTGGCAGAACAAACGGGTATTGTTCTCCCTGTTGTTCGACGCCAGCGCCGAGACTCTTCTCAAGGTTGCAGCCGATCCAAAGCACCTCGGTGCGCAGATTGGATTCCTGTCCGTTCTTCACACCTGGGGCCAGACGCTCGAACCACATCCTCATGTTCACTGCGTCGTTCCGGCCGGCGGCCTCTCGGCCGACCACACGCAGTGGATCCAGACGCGCGCCACTTTCTTCCTGCCCGTCAAGGTTCTCAGTCGTGTGTTCCGCGGTAAGTTCATTGCTCGGCTGCGTCGCGCCTACCGTAAACACCAACTCGTGCTCTTCGGCCCGTGTGCGCCCTTGAACAACGACGTTGAGTTCGCCGCGTTTCTACGCTCACTGTTTCGACAGGAGTGGGTTGTGTACGCCAAGCCGCCGTTCGGCGGAGCCGAACATGTATTGCACTATCTCGCGCGCTATACTCACCGCGTCGCGATCTCCAACCACCGACTGCTCGCAGTCACCGATGCGACTGTCACCTTCCGCTGGAAGGATTACGCTCATGGTAGCCGCCAGCGATCGATGACTCTCTCAAGCAACGAGTTCCTTCGGAGATTTCTTCAGCATGTTTTGCCGAAGGGATTTCCTCGCATTCGCTATTTCGGCTGGATGGCGAACCGACGCAAGCGACTGCTTCTCCTCTGTCGCGTCTGCTTCATCAGCCATCCCCCGCGACCGACACATCGACGAACGTAGCAGCCTGTTCAGTTCGCTCGTGCCCGCGCTGCAGCGGCCCGATGTACGTCATCCAGCGCCTCACCGCTGCACAGATCTACTTCTTAGACATAAGAGAGGAGAGCGGTTTTGACTCGTCCTAACAAACGGCTCAGACCGGCGCCTGATCGCGTGCACGACACATGCTACTCGAGGTGTGCTTTGCCTCGTCGCCAGAGACCAAGAACACCGTTTGTCCGAACGTCTCAACATCGGTCGCGGTCAGAACCGCGTTGCCAGCACTTCCCGAGCGCTTGCTGTCCCACTACTCCGCTGCTTTCACAACGGCCGTTCGTTGGCCTGGAGCCATTGAAAACCCATAACTGAAACGTCCTGCCCCGACCGCACCAGCGACTTCCTTCTCACGGCTCTATCGAAACTGCCCCCCGATCTAAAGCTATATTTCTGCTGGGGAGGCTCCAACGGACAAACGGTGTGCGTGCGGAGCAGTTCCGATAGAGTCCTAACGTGATCCGGCAGGAACTGGCCGTGCGCCCCACGCAACCCGATGAGAAGAGCGAGTGAGCCAGGATATGTTAACCCTAAGCGTGTATTTCATTTTTTGACTCGGCATGAGTATCGATCATCCCCGCTATCGACTGATATGTAGCATCACGGCAAGAACATAAACGGCAAATGCGGGAACGGAGAACAAAGTTCGAATCACGTGGAACCGAATCCATCGCGCGCGCATGCGAGTGCCCCCTTCTTGATGAGTCCAGTCCTCGATCACGAGGCGCGCGTCATCAGGAAACAACTTTAAGCGGGAAGAATGTCAACAGGCGCATCGCCGCCAATGTCAAACTGAGTAGCTTCCCAGCTAGATGAGAGCACTGACCTGTTCGCAACACTCGAAACCTTCGGGCAGGGCGGTTCACTCGATCCTAGCCGACATTGTCGGTAGTTGCTCCGGTCCAGAAGTCGGCTTCGAGGAGATCGTCATTTGACCCCTTCAAGTCCGTTTCGAGATAGTTTCCGTGTTGCGACTACTCGCCCCGGTCAGTGAGCGCAGTGGCGATGTTAGGTAAACTATCCCTAGGAGACCTCGTTAACTCCAGGGCTTTCATTGACCAGCCCATCGCAGCCGTAGGATTCCGCTCAAGTGATCGGCCAGACCATTTCGCATTACCGCATTGTCGAAAAGCTGGGCAGCGGAGGGATGGGTGTGGTTTACAAGGCACAAGACACCCGGCTCGACCGCTTTGTCGCTCTGAAGTTTCTGCCCGCAGACTTGGCCACAGATCCGCAGGCCTCGGAGCGATTTCGCCGTGAAGCCAAGGCCGCTTCTGCATTAAATCATCCCAATATCTGCACGATTTACGACATTGGTGAGCAGGATGGCCACTCATTCATTGTCATGGAATTGCTCGAGGGGATGATTACTCCGCAACTGTATTGCCGGGCATCCGCTGGAGACAGCCGTAACCCTTTCCCTGGCCATTGAGATAGCCGATGCTCTGGAGGCAGTACACGCCGTAGGGATCATTCATCGCGATATCAAACCCTCCAATCTCTTCGTGACGCAGCGCGGGCACGTCAAGATACTTGACTTCGGCCTGGCAAAAATGACGACACCCGTTGACTTGCAACGTGGCTGACAATCTCCTCGAAGCTAGCACCACAACAGCTCAAGATCTCACCAGCTTTGGGCGATACCCCGGGCACTATCGCCTTCATGTCTCCCGAGCAGGTGCAGGGCGAGGAATTGGACTCGCGAACCGACTTGTTCTCCTTTGGTGTCGTAATTCACGAAATGGCCACGGGGCACTTGCCGTTTGACCGTAAGACCGTCGGCGCGACCTTTGCGGCCATACTGCACGAAGCGCCGGAACCCGTAACCCGCTGGAATTCCCAATTGCCGGTAAAACTCGACGAGATCATCTCCAAGGCATTGCAAAAAGATCGGCAATTGCGCTATCAGCACGCTTCCGAGATCCGCAATGATCTGCAACAGTTGAGAGCCGTACCAATCGCCCTGGCAACGCCCGGCTGAGTCCGAAAACATCGCGACACCGCCCCTCGAAGCGGCGGTTTCCCGAAAGAGTCGATCGAAGATTGCACTTCCGGTGGGCCTCATCCTACTGGCTTTGCTGGTAGCGATCATCTTTGGTCTGCCGCACAGACGTGTGTCTCAAGCATCCAAGCTCAACGAAAAGGACGCCGTCGTGCTTGCCGACTTCGCAAACTCCACCGGCGATTCCGTTTTCGATAACACGCTGAAGCAGGGACTTTCTATCTCTCTTCGCCAATCGCCATTTCTCAATATCCTCTCTGATAGCAGAGTCGCTGCGACCCTGGCCATGATGACTCGTCCGCCCAACACTCAACTCACGAATGACGTGGCGCGTGAAGTCTGCCAACGCGCACATGCTAAGGCCTACATCGGAGGTTCTATTTCCGCTCTCGGTAAAGAGTATGTCGTGGGGCTGAAGGCGGCATCTTGCGAAACCGGCGATGTTCTCGCCGAGGAACAGGCAACGGCTGATCGCAAAGAAGAGGTGCTCAGCGCGTTGGGGAAGACAGCCGCGAAGTTGCGCGAAAAACTTGGCGAGTCGCTAGCCTCGGTCACAAAATACAACCAACCCCTGGCAGAGGCGACAACCTCATCTCTAGAAGCTCTACAGCAGTATAGCGAGGGGGGAAGAGCAGCAGCGGGAAGAGGGGGACGTCGCGGCGATTCCCTACGCGAAAAGAGCGATCGAACTGGACCCGAACTTCGCAATCGCCTACGCTTCGTTGGGCGGCGAGCTACAGCAATCTGAACCAGGCCAGCCTGGCTAGGGAGAATTTTCAGAAGGCCTACGAATTGACGCGACCGCGTGACCCAGCGGGAGCGCTTTCTCATTGAGGCTTTCTACTTTGGTTATGTAACCGGCGAAATCGATAAGGCTATTCAGACTTACACGGAATGGGCACGTACTTATTCGACAGATTACGGACCCCACTGCCGACCTGGGAGACAATTACAACTTCCTCGGACAATACGAGAAGGCAGCCGAAGAAACCAACGCAAGCCTTCGCCTTGAACCCGACGACGTGATTGCCTACGGAAATCTTGCCGACGATTACCTTGCTCTAGATCGAATCAAAGACGCTAAAGCCACCTTGGACGAGGCCAGCAGGCGCAACTTGGATACTCTCGAATTCCTTCACCTTGATCGATATCATTTAGCGTTTCTGGAAAATGACCTGCCCGCCATGCAGGAGCAGTCATTGTGGGCGAGGGGAAAACCCGCAGCGGAAGATGGGCAGCTGTCCGATGAGTCTGACACGGAAGCCTACTATGGGCGCCTGCGGAAGGCGCGCGAGCTTACGCGACAGGCGGTGGAATCGGCTAAGCGAAACGGAAGCGCCGACACAGCGGCACTTTGGCAGGTCAACGAGGCCTTGCGAGAAGCCGAGTTCGGCAACACCGCCCTCGCTCGCAAGGCTGTTGCCGACACGATGGCTTTGAGCTCGAAGCCTGATATCGAGCTGTTAGCGGCGCTGGCCCTCGCACGCAGCGGCGACACGGTACAGTCCTCGGCTCTTGCCGACAAAGTCGCTGCGGAATTCGACCGCGACACGATGATTCAAGCTTACTGGCTCCCAACCATCCGTGCCGCCATTGCGATTGATCGCGGCGATGCGCAAAAGGCAATCGAACTGCTGAGTATGGCTTCCGAATACGAACTTGGGGAGCCCGTACAATGGCCGTCTCACGGAACCCTGTACCCGGTGTATGTCCGCGGCGAAGCGTATCTACGCGCGGGCGACGGTGTGCGGGCTGCCACTGAATTCCAGAAGATGATTGACCATCGCGGCATCGTGGCGAACCTTCCGCTGGGCGCACTCGCCCATCTGCAATTAGGTCGCGCCTACAAGCTGGCTGGAGATGCGGGAAAGGCCCGTGAGGCTTACGCCGCATTCCTTGTGGTCTGGCTGCAGGCCGATTCCGACATCCCCATCCTGAAGCAAGCCAAGGCAGAATACGCGAAGCTGAAGTAAGCAGGTTACGCCAAAGAAGGTCCATCTTCGAGATCAAACTGGATCAGTACCGGCAAACGCGCTTGTGTTGACGATCCGATCAACTGCCGGCTTGTCGGCAAACCTTCCCTTACCGGATTAGGGAAGGTTTGCCCGTCATCCAGGATCAACCCCGGACGGAGAACATCTCCGAGATGGGGACTCCTCGTCCGAGTGATTTACACGCCGACAGGACGGATTCCACCCCAGATCCGTCGCATGTGCGTTTGTCGCTACTGTATGATCGGTTCAATCTCCTCAAAAGCCGACTTCAAGCGCGCTTGGCGATGAATTGGTGGGTCATGTTCCGAGTTGCTCTCCGCCTGGGGAGGGTGTGCCCAGCACATACATATCAGTAACTTGGGCGGGGGAGGAGCAGCTGCATGCGAAACCTGTGCAAGCGAGTTCAGAGTTTCCATCGGTTATCGAGGTGCTGATCCCAGGTGTCCTGTCGCATAAGCGAGCGTAGCCGCAGCGGATAGAGTAGAGGTATACGCATCGGCTTCGGCCAGCCCCGCCTCAAACAGCTGAGTCTCCGCTTCTACAGCCGCCGTTACTGTACCCACCCCCTTGCCTGTACGAATCCAGCGCCGCGTCGTAGGAGGTCTGCGCGGTAGCTCGTAATACGGCTGCTGCATCGTTTGCCGCCAAACTGGTCCGCAATGAGATTTGCGCAGACACAACGTCTCGTATGGCATTCAGCCGAACCTCGTTGAGAGTTGCCGCTGCCTTGTCCTCGTCATTCTTCGCTTGTTGAATTGCATTAGCCCGCCGGTGAGCATCGAAGATCGGGATGGACACGCCCAGCAGGACCGTTCCGTTCCATTGATTGCCGGTGATATTCAAGGTCGGCAACTGCTCTCCAATACCAGGGATTGCTGTGAGTCCCAACTGACCGCTCACGTAAGCACCGGTGCCAGCCAGAAAGATCTTCGGGCGGTTCTGAGCCTGCGCCGCTTTTACAGATGCTTGACTTGCCTGCACTGTGTTGTAGGCTTCGAGCACGTCCGGGCGCCGGGACAGAGCATCTCGAACGATCTGATCGGCTGGTCCAAGATCCTCCTTAGAAAGTGGGTGGTGCTCCACGGGCCCGATTCGGATGATAATCAGAGGCGATATGCCCATTGCTGTGAGTAGTGTTGCGTACGCCTGCTCTTCGGCCCCTTGTGTGTTCACCACAGTCAGTTGCGCTCGTGCAGTCGAATTCCGAGTCTGGGCGGATTCAATGATAGTACCCTCGCCGTGGTTGTAACGCGCCTCGGCTGCAGCCTCGACGTCTCTGGTGTTGGCCAACGCCTGTAACGCTGTGCGGTGGCGCTGTATCGCCGCCACATACATGTAGTAAGCGATTGACACGGCATAGATAACTTGCTGGTGAGCGCGGGTAAAGCCGATATTGGATACATAGGACAGCTTACGGACTGAATCGATAATGTTTCTTCTGCCGCCAAAGTCGAAAAGCAGCCACGCCAGCGACACGGTCTCCGCGCTGCCAAACAGGTTGCCTGAATTCTGGAGGGAGAGTCCGAAGCTACTATTTGAACCCTCCGCGCCCTGATATGCCCCAAGCACATTCGCGGTAATGACGGGCAGGTAGGTGCTTGCTGCGATGCCCGCGGTGATTGATGCATTACGCGCTCTTTGCCACGCGACTCGGGTCTGTGGGTTCTCCCGCTCGGCAATATCGATCAGTTCCGTCAGTGTGTACTCGTGATCAGTTGTCAGTTCTGTGCGTGGCTTAGGAATCAATCCGGCCTTGGGGTTCGGCGGTAATACGAAGCTCTGCTGGGCAGAGGGAGAGTCGGGGAGATGGAAGTACGGCACGCGATCCGGGGTGCCTGCCGTAGCAGAAGAAGAGGGCGTGTTCTGCGCTTGTATCGGAGATCCAAGCAGCGGAAGCAGGAATGCAATCAAAGTGAAGGCAGTTTTATCCATCTTGTTCCGCCTGTTTCAGATTCGACAAAGCTTGCCGAAGCGCGGCAATTCGCACACGAAGTATCGTTTCCAGAGTGATGAGAGATTTTGACTCTCGCGTCCAAGACAAAAAGGCTGGCGGCGATCCCGTGTCTGCACTGCCCAGAACATCTTGAAGGCTGCTTCTCACCTGTTCAGGAGCCAATTCTGCAACTCCCAGCATTGGGGGTTGTAGTTTCTGGATAGCTTCTGCCGCATGCTGCTGGGCGACGAGCCAGTTGCGATCAGGCCGAATCCACTCCGGCTCATATGCGGCCAGACGGATGTCGCTTGTGATTCCCTCCACCATCGATTGCGTCTCCGCGACCAGTCGCCGTCTCGACCACACGTCCGCCGCCTTAAGAACACTTTCCAGCTTCTGCTTTGCTTTCGGCAGAGCTCTATCAATACGGGGGCCAACACTGACTGGCCAGACCCGCGTTGCCGCGACATAGGAAACGATATTTCCCAACAGAATGCCGATCACTCTATCTCGTGCAACCACCATGTCGAAGGACGGCGAAGGTCCCTGGATGACACAAAGAAAGTAGGCGAACGCAAGCTGAAACCCGGCATACGAGATGTGTTTATCACCGGCCGCGATCCAGGCTGCAAGAAACGCGCCTGCGAAGACAATTGCGGCCAAGTCGCCTATACCAGTCGTATGAGGGATGATCCGCAGCATGACAAAGAGTCCCAGACCGGCGCCTACCAGGCAGCCGGCAATACGCAGGGTCAGCTTCTCCACGCTCTCCGCGGCTGTAGTCAGAGATACGATGAAAACCGTGATAAGCGCCGTATGGATACCAGGCCAACTGAGAACCGAATAGATCAGGTAGCACAACATAGCCGCTCCCGTGACCTTGAGGGCATATTGCACGTGCGCCGGATTGGTGAATGCGTCGGCCTGAAGAAATCCCGATTCCTTCTCTTTTTCGAGGTTAACGGCTGGCCTGACGTCTCCGAACTGAATCAGTCCAGAGTTGAGGAATGCGATGGCTGAGATCGCCAGCTCGCTGCAATCCGCATCGACTTCGACCGGTTCGACCCGGGCTGGATAGCCGCCCGCATCGAAGATGTCGGCCAGTTCGATGAGCTTGGTCTCGACCTTACGTTTGAGGTTTGCCGCAGGCAGCGCCTGAGGCTCCTCTAACATGAGCTGCACAGCGGAGAGCACAGAGACAACGCAGTCGGTAGCTCCCTTTAGAGCGGCAATGTCCTCTGCGCGGCCCGTCTTTTCGAGACCGGCGAGCTTGAGATTTTTCTGCGTTTCCTCATCGTCCATCAATAGGGAACGCCTTGAGCCGTGACCGCCACCATCGGTACCTTCGGATAAAGCGGCTGCGGCGGCGCGAAGCCGCTCGGCGATCTCCTTCTGCAACAGGCTGCGTGGAGAAGGGCCAATGAGCAAATTGACAACGATGGATACGAGTGCAGGAATGCCGAAGAAGAGCCAAAGGTACAGTACGCCTCGGGTCGCCGCCTCGCCCAGCGGAACCGAACTCAAGACGTCGAGCGCATATGCAATCACCAGAGCTAAGATCGATGCGATTGGCTTAAGCTTGCTCGCGGACGCTAGAAACATCATCACGAACGAAATGAGGGCCATCGTCAGGACCCGCAAGCCAGGATTCGCCAACAGCGGTGGAGCGATCAAAACGAGGATTCCGACTACGATGCTTATTATTATGACGATCGCCACCGTCAGGAGCATGCTCGACGTGCGATCCGGTTTGTTCAGGAAAAATACGACATAGACGGTGAGAGCGATTTCTGGAGTCTTATAGACTTCGGCGAACACGGCCACGAGCGTGCATATCAGCGCGAGGCGCGCGGCGAATGCTAATCGGCCAGGCGGGCGCTCAGTAATGAGATGCCACACAGATGAACTTTTAACGCTGCTGTTTGCACGCAGTGCCATGTGCAACCTCCACGATGGCGCTGGCGCCCAGTCTTACCAGATATTCGGGCGGGTTCTCCAGACGGATGCGCACCGGAAATCGCTGGGCCACTCTGACCCAGTTCAATGATGGTTCCACGTAAGGAGCCGCTCTAGGGATGTCGATCTTGTCTGCGGCAAGAACTCCAGTATCCGACACTATCAACAATGCCCTTCATTGGCTGGCGGCGATCGATCATCGAGTAGACGGTTACGCATTCGCCAAGCCCGATCCGGTGGAGATCAGTCACACGGAAATTCGCAGACGCGAACCACTCTTCCGTATTAATCAGGGTGAAAAGCGATTGGGATGGGGCAACGACTTCTCCAGTCGATATGTGTAGCCCAACGATCCGCCCGTCATGTGGAGCCCTGACTTCCGTATCCGAGAGGGCGCGGCGGGCATTGGCAAGCGCAGAAGCTGCGGCTCGAACATTTGCAGATGCAGCATCGTCCGTATCGATTGCCCCCTCGGCGGCATGCTGCTGTTTCTCCGCCTGAGTCAGCGAGGTTGTCGCATCCTGGGCGGCAAGCTTTGCTTGGTCAAACTGCTGCTCTGGGACGTATCCCTTCGCCGCCAATGGAGCAAGACGCACCTGAGTCCGTTCTGACAAGGCTAAGTTATCTCTCGCCCGGTTAGTTTGCTGAGTTGCAATTTCCGCGTCCCATCGCTGAGTGGAGACAAGCCGTCTTTTTGAGCCCAAGGCTGCGCGAGCGATATCCAGATTGGCTTCGGCAGCCGCAACATTGATTTGATACGGGACAGGATCAATACGAAAAAGCAGGTCTCCGTTGTGCACAAGTTCGTTTTCATGTATTGGGAGTTCAATGATGCGACCGCCGACGAGTGGCGCGATATGTACAACCTCGACGTCGATACTTGCGTCGTCTGTGCTCGGCTTTGCCTCTAATAACGTCCAGATCCAGACTACGGCCGCAATGAGGACGACCACTGCGGCGATAGTCGCACCCACAGGATTACGCTTGCGAATTCCACGTACCTCAGTCATCAAACCACCCACAGGTGCCACAGGATCAAAGCGACAATCGCGCCCGCTGAGCAGCAGACCGCAAGCTGATAGGGGATATAGTTTGAAGACCCGTTGCCACCACAAGGGCGCGGATGAACGCCGCCACCAGCACGGCAACAATGGCGCACAAGAGCCAGGCTGGGAAATACGCTCCCGCTATGGTAACGGAGGGCGCGCCACCACAACCTGTCGAACAGATTGCTTGTGCCAACAGCAACACAGCCGAGACCCGCCGTGTTAGGTAGTTCATAGTGAGTCCTCGATGCACTGGCCACCCATACGTGAAGAGATATGCGCCGATTGCACCCCACAGGCAATCTTCCAAACAACTAACCTTTGATGCAAGAGTTTGCAATTCCGTGGGGCACCGGGTTCTTCCATCACAGCGCTGTGGTCAACTGTTATTCCCGATAAGTCGGCCAGCGTTTACGAATGCTTTCTTTCATCTGGCCGTATAACGCCATATGCGTAGATGTGGCAGTTGGGCTCCGAGCGGATTGTCGGCAAACCTTACCTTGGGATTACTTCCCGCTTGCCCGTCACTCCAACATTTGTCCGTTTCAGTTCCTTTAGCGGTGTAGTATGACACCCATCGTTGGGAGAAACTCGGAGCGCGAAGAGAGGCCAAGAATGGCGAGAGTGGGATCCGCGCAGGCGCAGTTGGGAGGTGGCGCCCCAAGTGCTGCCTCGGCCGTCCCGGTCACGACGGTTACATCGCGGCACTCTGCCCACGTCCGCATTACCCACTGGATCATCGCTCTGTGCTTCTTTGCCCTGCTCCTTAGCGGAAGTGAAATCCTCATCTCTCATCCTCGTTTCTACTGGGGCGAAACCGGTACTGTACTAACCAAACCGTTATTCAAATTGCCGATTCCTTCCTCGCGTTCATTGGTGCCGAGTGGGTACGGGTACGTGCTGCCGGACCAGAATGGCTGGAGCCGCTCTCTCCACTTTGAAGCTGCATGGATTGTGGTCTTTACCGGCTTGTTCTATGCAATTTCCGGTTTCGTCACCGGGCACTTTCGGAAAGACTTGCTGCCGAATAAAGCCGATTTTTCATGGCGGGAGTTCTCGACTACCATCGCTAAACATTTGCGCTTCGAAAGGCCCAGTGAGGCAGAAGCCTGGTCGTACAACTTGCTCCAGCGGATAACCTACCTTTTTGTCATCTTCGTTCTTTTCCCATTAGTTGTCTGGACGGGCTTGGCGATGTCTCCCGCGTTTGTTTCATCGCTTCCTTCATCCGTCGCCCTGTTCGGCGGCCAGCAATCGGTACGCACGCTTCACTTCTTGGTCTCCCTGGCTCTCGTACTCTTTCTGCTTGTCCACGTGGTAATGGTTTGTCTCGCTGGATTCAGAAACCGCATGCGAGCGATGATCACCGGCCGGACCGGTACGCACATGGAGCGCAAATGAGCAATCTCTCACGCCGCAAACTGATAAAAACTGGACTCGCGGCCATTGCGGGCGCATCGGGTTTGAGTGTGGTTGCGCGCATCGCGGAAAAGCATGGACTCATTCCGCCCGACCATGGCGGACTTTACGGGCTTGGCGAAACGCTGACCTATGCTTCGCAGCGGCTGCTGACGAGGCACTCGTTAGCCCGTGAATTCCCTCGCAGCCAGATTTCGAATCCGCCGCTCGCTAACGAAATCGCGCCGCTAGGTAAGGATTTTAAGCGTTTCCAAGCGGGAGCATTCGCCGACTGGCGCCTCGCCGTAAACGGTATGGTCGCTCGGCCCGCTTCGTTTTCGATCGCCCAGCTTAAGAGCTTCCCCTCTCGCAGTCAGATCACTCAAGTGCAGTGTGAAGAGGGATGGTCGTACATAGCGGAGTGGATCGGTGTTCCTCTCTCCCATGTACTCGAAATCGTGGGCGTCCGTCCGCAAGCCAAATATGTTGTTTACTTCTCCATCCAACCCGACTGGTGGGACAGCATCGACATGGCGGACGCACTGCATCCGCAGACTTTTCTCACCTATGGAATGAACGGCGGCGAACTTCCTGTTGGCAACGGCGGACCACTTCGCATGCGGGTCCCTCGCCAGCTTGGCTACAAGAGCGTGAAATTCATCACGCAGCTGACCGTCACCGATAATCTGAAAACATTCGGCAAGGGACTGGGCTCCGCATCTCCAGAAGGAGGGTATGCTTGGTACGCTGGCATCTGACCGACTTCTCTCAGGCGATTGGCGCATCTCTGCGGCGGTACGGGGAGCGTCGGATTTAGGTTCCGCCCAGATAGTTGGCAACCTTACCTTGGGATTACTTCCCGCTTGCCCGTGACTCGTCCGCAATCCCGAAATTGAGTCATTCGAGCCGCATGGGGCTTACCGCCTTCAGCGAGGTCGGTTAACTCGTGATGGGTTGCGTTCGGAGTTTGCGAAGCAAAGACCTTCAAGGCCGAGACTCACAGGCGCGAAGAGCCCATCTAACTCGCGTCTGAAGCTTGCGCGTCGATCAAACGATGGGCCACGCCGCCTGATTCACACTCTCCGCTGACTCACTCGGAGTAGTCCACCGGGAACTCATGAGTCGCGTCGTTATAGAGGATAGCTATCAGCGGAATGCCAGGCTCGGCTGTTGCGTCTGAGCGACGAGCCATGACCTCGCCGGCCACTCCGCTCGTGTATTCGGCCACTACTTCGCCAAACGTGTTGCGCTGGATAGCAACCTTCTGCCCGACTTTGACCTTGTCGTTCAGCTTGACCAGAAGCTCAACGAATCCGCCATGAGTTGCAAGGACAGTATGCCCATCATTGGCGATGAAGATGTTCGTGTCCTTCCCGGTGCGGCCCATCGCACCGGCGATAATCCCGTGGTGTTTGAGCACGTTCATTGTGCCTTCCACGAACAGAGGGATCATACTGAGGTCCAGAATGCGTGAAGCGCCAATCTCGGGCGTGAGTGCCGGGATGCCCACATTGATGAATGCGTTCGCGAGGAGAGTGGGATAGGCGGGGTTGTCGAAGATTTGGTCGATGGGAAAGAGCTCCGCCATCGCCCGGACCGCTGGCAGCTCCATCCGGGCAAGATTGAACGCTGTTACATCCATACCTGTAGTCCCGGTATGGAAATCGAGCGCGTAGTTGGCGTTCGGTCTCAAGAGCCTGTTGAACAGAAGCCCGGCGTGGCGGCTGGGCGCATTGGCACCATTCTCATCCCCGGGCCATTCGCGATTGATGTCGATCAGGTCGATTCCTCTTCCTGAATTAGGCCATCTACGCGCCATGCCTTCCAGAGCCGGACGGGATATATCAGGGACCGCCAGTACCGTACCCGACATTTGAGCCGGATCGAGCTGACTCATGACGGTTTGTATCATGTGCACCGGGCTGATCTCATCACCGTGTACACCGCTGGTCAGAGCGACGCGTTTGCCCGGCTTTGCCCCCACAGCGACTAACACCGACACATACCAGTGTTGCCCCGTAGGCATTTGCACACCCTCAAAATAGAACGCGTGCTTCTTGCCGGGCTGCAGATCGTTCACGTCAAGAGCGCTGATGACCTTCTTCCCCTCGATCACATCGCCGGTGTAGACCGTTCTTTGCAGTGCGCCCGGTTGCGGGCCACGGCGGTGCTTTCGTGTCCTGGGCTTTCGCAGTGCCGGCACTGCTCGTAAGACAAGCCGACGCGCCAACCAGGCCGATGGCTGCCATCATGAAGTCGCGACGATCCAGGCCCTTTCTTTGTTCGTTCGGCATGGCGAACTCTCCTCCACGTTGTGTACGAGAGTCACGAATCTGGTCCCAGGCTTTGCGAGGTTCGCAAGGCGTAACCTTTGCGACAGCTCGTCAGGTAGGATGGTTATTATGACACTGGCGACCGAGTCCCAGCGTTCGGCGTGTATCAATCGGGGTCCTCATTCATAGGCTCCAATGGTGGGAGCTGTTGAGGAGCGTGAGTTGCCTGCAAAATCCGTTGTCACGCCGGGGAAACTGTAGTGACCAGCAGATCTGGACATACCAATCAACGTATCTAGCGAATTGTCGGCAAACCTTACCTTGGGATTACTTCCCGCTTGCCCGTAACCCGTCCAGAGGCGGCGCCGGTCTAGTCTTGCTTCTGATTCGCAAAGATGCCATCACAAGCATCGCGGAAATGGATGCGTAATTCACCCTGGACGAGGCAAAGAGGTCTCGGCAATACCAAGTCGAGCTGCAAAATGCTCATAAAACAACTCCGGGATGTTCATGAGGACTCGAAGACAAAGTTCGGGACAGAACGGCTCAACTCGCCGCCGCGGTTGCTGAATTGGAGTCGAAATTCAGAGCGAAGCCAATTAGAAGCCAACCTTGCAACTTAGCTTCGATCGTGGAGTTCTCAGACGATGCAATCATCGGTAAAGATCTGGACGGTACAGTGAAGACGTGGTGCCAGAGGGCCACAAAGATGACACTGTCGAAATGCTAAGCAAGATTGCCAGAGGCGAGCGAGTCGAAAATTATGAGACGGTTCGCGCGACAAAAGACGGTCAACTGCTGAACATATCTCTGACCGTTTCCCCCAGCTGTGCCAGCACTTTCTCGAGTCCTGCCACGGCTTTGCCTTCCTCGGCGGCGGAATCCCAGCCTTCCCACTTCTCTTCAAGTGCTGTGGTGATGATGGGCGACGCTGACGAACCCACCCACGACTATGGTAAACCCATCAGTTCAAGAATCACTAGTTGATTTGACGAGTTAGCGAGATTAGCAACTGGGAGATTGACCGCTCGCGGCGCGACAGAAACCTATACGGGATCATTTTCCTTGGCAGCACGTAGCTTCTTGACATCCAAAACGTCTTGCTCCCGTCCGGTCGCGAGTTTATTTTGGATAAGATCGTCTCTGGATATGACGGCAGCTTGGATTTGGCCGTCGATAAGTCCGTTGATTCGGTTCTCCCAGGCCTGATCGAACGTTACCCCGTCAATGTGTTGCAGAATGTCGATGCGTGTCGGGGGTTGGCCGATTTGGAAAGTTGTACCGTCCCTAAAATCAGAGGGAGATAGGCCGTCAAGAGGTGCGCCGTATTGAGCGAGAGCGCGGAATACGGCTTTGCTGTTTTCCTGGTCTGATCGGATAAAAATATCCAGATCTTTGGTTGCTCGTGGCTCTGCGTAAACGCCGAAAGCGTAGCCCCCTACAATAAGATACTTAACCCCGTGATCGTTGAACGCGCGTAATAGCTCTTTGAGGTCTTCGGGCATCATCGAGCGAAGCTCCCTTGTAAGCGGCCGCGAAAGCATAAGCGGCTGCGCTAACATCCCAAACGGCAGAGAGTCGTACCCCAATTGGCAGACTTTGCCAGTAGCGATATGTTTCCGCTTGCTGCTGTTCCGGCTTTGTGACCCTGCGAATTGTCTTGTCTACACTCAAAGTTCGCGCTCACTGGTGCGGGCAGAGAACCAAGATCGGAAAGATTTCTGCAACCCTCACCTTAATTATAGCTGTGGACAGGGTATATCTGATTCAAAATCGAGAACAACGTACCTGTAAAATCAATGACTTAGAACCTGCATGCCGCAGCGACATGAGCCCTGCAACTTTGTCGCCTCAAACGATCAGTCCTGCGGCCCCTTATCCCAATCCGGCCCATGATCTTGAACGTGTGGTCTCCCCAGACCATTCGCACACGCTCAGAACAGCCGAACAACTCGAGATAGCTGCGCAGCAACTCGATGCAATATCGAGCAGTACGAAATAATTCGCCCGACCAGTAGCATGTGGCCGGAATTCTGGTCGATCCTGCCCGTGCATCATTAAGGGTTACCTCACAATGAGCACGTAGGGAGCCCGCCGGTATTGCGAACTATGGACTGCATCATCATGTCCTTCCTTGCGTGCTTCGTTGATCCGTTCTTCCGTGAAGGAATCGATGTAAGGCGACGAAGAAGACGTATAGAGGTGCCCCGCCGTCCTCCCGTCCAGATTGAAACGCGATTTTATGCGGGTGCGCAGGCTGTTAAATACTAGTTCGGCTTGATCGTAACTCTTCGGGGTACCAGGCATCCGGCGCCTGCAGCTTGCGATTCCATTCATTCCATCGACTTGGTCCATGAACGCGCTGAATACGTTCACCCCCAAAACTGCCCTCTCAGTGGCAGCGACCGGGTAGCAGCGCACGTTCTTGGGAAACCGGATCTCACTCTTGAGTGACTCAAATCTAAATCTGTGATTGAAGTACCATGAAGACCCAATCATATCGCGTAGACCTTGGAAGAAAGTGTGCTCGGCCGTCCGCGTACCCGCCGCCATGCTGAGAAATGTTATGTTGCTGCCAGTTTTCATGCCGAAGGTCAGCGCCGGGTCCTTCAGACAACTCAGCCAGTAAAGACTGTAACAAGTAGCCAGCTTTACAAAGGTCAACTTGTCCCAGGTGATTGAGCCGGTCAGAACTACCTCGCTGTAATGGCCCGCGAACTGCTGCTTGAGCACCTCCAAAATCTTCGGACAAATGCCACTGGGTCCAACGGCTAAGTTCAGATATGGTTTTCCGGTAACAAACTCGTGCACACTAACCGGCATCAGCTCGTAGCGACTCCTGAACACCTCGCGTAACGCCTCCGACATGTCCTGGGTTGTTCGTAGCTCCTGGCAAATGACTTGAGCCGCCAGCCACTGCGCCTCGGAATCTTGCGCACTGGGGTACCAGCGCTTGATCCGATCCCACAGCTCGGCTCTCCGTTCTTCTCGGTCAGGACTGAGGCGTGCCATTATCCTCGTCCGGCGGTTCTCTTTCGAGCTTTAAGAGCTTGTTCACTAGTATCCCAAAGGTAAGAATGTTGTTGTACGCACCGGGATTCATGTCAGCTAGAATGCGTTCAACTCTTTCCGAATTCTTTTCCTTGGTCCTGCTTTCCGGCGTATCGAGATCCTTTTTCTTGGGCTCGCTTGCGAGCGTATCGAGAGAAAAACGCGAAGCTTCCTGCAGCTCAGCATTGGCTTTGGCGTTGCGGATCAGCTTTTCCTCCATGTTCAAATTCATTTCTTGGAACTTCATGAAGGTTTCGAGCTCCTTCCTGGTTTGGTCGAGGAGAACGGGCATCATCGATTCGAGGTTCAGCATGCGCGCGATACGATGGCCGTCAGTCAGAATCACCAGCTTCCCGATTTCTCGTTGATCCTGTTGCGCCATGATGTAGTTCAGCCTCGACAAAAACCACTGTCCCAACGAGTCGGCCTTCAGATCCGGCATTCTGGGTGCCGCCGGCGGGATCTCACTCTCACGCGATACCGTCCCACAACCGGTACTCGCGCTCGATTCGTTTCCATGGCATCCGGAGCTGGAGGGCCCGCTCGGATCGGTAGGGTCTCCTTCCGCAGGGGCCGCCGGTGCGGCCGGACCGGCGGCAGAAGGCGCGCCGGTCAGTGGTGCCGGTGTGGGAGCAGCAGCAGCAGTCGCGTATACACGGTGGAGCTTGACAGAAACAGCTGTCGTTTCGCTTTCACGTTCCAGCTTCATCTGAGCACGGTGTAGCAGGCGGATGGACCGCACACGGTAGCGATCAAGCTTGCGAACTTCGTCCCGGAACGGAGCTAAGTACGTCCTGAAGGTCTCTTCCGCGAGATTAGCGCAACCGTTGCGGTTCGGCAGCATGACCAACCAGGCGGCAATCGCCCTGTCAGTTCCGCCACGGTGCATGCGGTCAGTGATCTCGACTAGGACGGAGAACGGCAGCTCGGAAAGTTTCGTCACCCAGTGCGGGCGATAGCGTTCGCGCGGATAACGACGATGACATATCGCTTCACGACTAGTCTTTGAAAGACGTTGAGACCGACTTTGTTCAGAAAAGCTCAACGCTGAGGAGAAAGCTAGCTAAAACGACGGCAACCACTTGGATGGTCTCAGGTGACAGAGCAACGGGCTTCGGTGCACGCGCACCCGGGCCCGTAAGCCTGCGCCTGAAGAGCGCAAATTGGCGATAAATCAGACTCAGTCACATTATCCTCAGGTTTCGGATGTGAACGGCTGATCGGCGCAGTGCCAACATCCGAGAGTATTCCGCGATGAAGCCTGCTGTGCTCACAACTTTTAATTCGCGCCCCTGAAACTTTTATGCCGGTGCTTCCTGCGTCGGTCGCCGAGTATGCACGGCAGAAGATAGCGTCCCATAATGCAGCTTAACGCTTGCTACTGAACATCACATTCACGGAGATCTTCCGCCTGGATCACCCGGAAGGAAAGCACAGCTATATTTGTACCCACATGGTCTTTCACTACCGGAAGAGGGATTCCCGAATTCTTAGTCGAGGCTTGAAATATACGCAAGGCTTCTGGCGCAAAGCTCGATTACCGTTTTGCCCACGGAACAGTGTTCCAATTCGATGCCGAAGTAGTCATGATGCGTACGCTCGGCCACGATTAATTAATAGAATGCTTAAATCGCGCGAAGTTCTCATTAATTCGATGCGCCTGTCACCCGCAAACGTAGTTCCCATTTTGTCGCAAGCCTGATATATCTCAATTCTCCATCAGTACTGATGGTCTTTCGGAATCCAGAGAACGAATAGAACCATGAGAGCAGCTGACTTTGACCTCTTGAGCGATTTGAGATTCCTCTCAAATACAGGGACGTGTTCCTCGGGCCAAAGATCAGCTCGCTGTTAATTCGACAGGCGAGCCGAGCCCACTCCCCAGATCCTTCCTGTTTTTTCATCCTGGACGAAAGCAATGAGCCTTATATCTTTGCGTCCCTGATTGAGCTTGATTTTTATCTCTCTTGAAAATTCGGCGGATTCATTGACGGTTCCGACCTTGGCCAGACTGCGTACGACGGCGATGTGTTTCAGGGTTCTTCCACCGTTTTCGCCTCCACTGACGTGCGACTCATCTCGTTCATCTGCAATGGCCAGCAAAACAGTGGCGGACGTCGCTTTGTGCAAGGAGGAAGGCAATTGGTTCGCCTCGATGTGCAATGAGAGCTCATGGGGCGATTCCAAATGAACGGACGAGATGTTCACAGGTATTTTTTTGAGCCTGCTTGCGTTTTCAGCGGCCTGAATCGCCCGGGCTTCGTCGCTGCCAACGAACTGAAAGCTTCCGTCAATAACCATCTGCGGCGTATAGACACTGTCAAGCCCGAACAGCCCTGCATAATTGCTTTGGCGCTCACTAAACTGATGCGAGGAGTAGGGGTCCCGCCATCCGATGTCATTCCAGTAATCTACGTGTTCGCTGAGAACAATAAGCTCGGCCCTGTCCACCGGCTGAGACCGATCCAATCGCTCTAAGAGAGCATCGGCAGGTGGGCAGTCGGAACAGCCTTCAGAGGTAAACAGTTCCACCAGCACTGGGCTAGTCGCAGTTCCAGGTGCAGGAGTATCTCGCCTAAGTTCCGTCCCTTTTGCCGACAGCACAACGAGCGAGGTTATGGCGAGAACGAGGACTGCTGTTGGGAAGGACAAGGACCACAAACGCAGCATTCCTCCAGCCTTGTCCTGAACATTTTGCTTCGATCTGTCGATGAGCATCATGCGTGGAAACCGTTTCTATAAGATCCCTACTGAGCACAATATTCACAAAGAGAAGGAAAGTTACGGGTTTGGCTTCTCTTTGGCTTCTCTAGGGTCAGTGTTTTCGCGGTTCTCGGACGGGACGCGAGTTCACGCCACTTGTCAGCTTTCGTGAACTCGGTCCCAGTGATTTCGTCGCTTCAGTTGCTTCCAGCCGAAGACGGGGCCTGCTGTTTCATCTGCGCAGTCACGATTGCCGACTGCGGAACTACGATCGAGTATCTGCCCATGTGTGTCTCGATGCCGCTGAGAAAAAATATGTCCCCTGCGTGCTCGAAGTTGAATCTCGTATGTTCGGTTTTAAGGTCATCGAAGGCTGACGGGATCAACAAGATGGTTGCGCCTGTTTCGTGGCTTCTGATTTCCAGTGTCCGCGAACCGTTAGGAGAATCGATACGACCGGCAGTATACGTGCCCGCCGGAAATTGTAGGGTTCCGACGACAAAGTCATACGGTACCTCTGCGACGATAGCCTCCTCCCCCTGAGCACGGGCGACCAGGCCCAACCCAAAGATGCAGACTAACGTAAATAGAAATGACAAGTTTTGTTTCTTCATGATCTTCCTCCGCACTCCTTGTTCCTACCCATCAGATGCGTAGGCGCGAGGGAAGTTACGACGAGAGAGACGGGAGACATTCCCAACCTCAGGGCCGCACAATCAGAAAGAGCGGTACGTGATTCGACTGGATGATCGAATCACTGATACCGAACTCATGTCCGCAGTGCAATTGGAGAACAGACTGTGACGACACCCGGTGAAGATACGAAATGCAGTGGGTGCGCAGCGCTGCTGGCATTCCCCAGCGCCAATCGACATTCCGCTGCCACGCTGTACATCGCCACAACACTGATTTGCATTGTGTAGTCATCGCCCATTGCCCTCTGCGGCGATTGCAGGTCTTGGTCGATTGCGAGTGGCGGACGCCTTTGCCCAGAACTACTTCCACTATGCGAACGCAGCTAGCATGGTCATTGGAGAGAATTAGGCGTGCGACGTTCCTGAGCCGCAGTTGGGGCACATCGAGCCGATCCGGATTCTGAGGAAAGCGGTTGCGTGAACAATGCGTTCTGTAATTCGCTTTGGGAACCCCGACACCAGCCGGAGCTCACAACTATTAATTAGCGCACCCTGAAACTTCTATACGGGCTGCGACTCTTAGCTAAAGGGTGCCGCTAAGGCATCTGGACGGAGCACCTGAATGCGCACCCTGACACGAAGAATCATTATTGGGGCGATCGCAGGAGCGCTAGCAAGCGCCGCTTTGGTAGTCACGGTTGGACATCCGCTGGTCAGCGTCACCTTCGGTATCGTAATCGGTGCCGCATTCTCGGTGAGCGTGCGCCCGACAAGTGGAACATATGTTGACAATTTGATAGCTGCAGCGGCACTCGGAGTGCCGCTATGGGCTCTGATCAGTGTCATCGCGCTTCCGCTATCTTCAGGACAGATGCCCGAGTGGAGTGCTGCGCAGATGCGTCAACAGTTTCCTTCGCTCGTTGGCTGGATCATATACGGCGCAGCCTTAGGACTGTTCCTGCAGGTGCTTAGTGACGCCGCTAATCTTGCTCTCGGCCCAGAGCCGGCTTCTTCTTCGCCGGTCCCGTCGAAGAAGACACGCATCGTCATATTGGGCGGTGGATTCGCCGGCATGCGTGTTGCTGAATCCCTTGAGGAGCAGCTTGGCTCCTCGGTTTCCATCACGCTGGTCAGCGAGACAAATGCGCTTCTGTTCACTCCAATGCTTTCTGAGGTCGCGGGCAGCAGCCTCGAGCCCAGCCACATCACCACGCCTCTGCGCAGCAGCCTGCATGGCACTGAGTTCATTCGCGGACGGGTCGCCGCAGTCGATCTCGAAATACGCCAGGTAATTCTGGAAAATGATCTGGGCAGCACTGGTGAAAAGGGTTCGACGCAGATCCCTTATGACCAGTTAGTCCTTGCTCTAGGCTCGGTTTCGAACTACCTCGGCATGGCCAATCTCGAGAAGTACTCCTTCAATTTCAAGACGCTGCTTGACGCAATTCGTCTTCGCAACCACGTGATCGAGATGTTCGAAAGAGCCGATCGCGAACCTGATCCTTTGGTGCGTAAATCGTTCCTCTCCTTTGTAGTCGCCGGAGGAGGATTCGCGGGCGTCGAACTCGCAGGAGCGCTCAACGATTTCTCCCGTGGCATCCTTGCAGACTATCCGAACCTGCAGCAGGAAGACCTGAGTGTGACGCTGGTGCACTCGCGGGAGCGGATCTTGCCGGAGTTGAGCGAGTCGCTCGCCCATTATGCACGAATAAAAATGCAGGCTCGTGGTGTCACCTTCCGCCTGAACACACGCCTAACCGACGCACAGCCAGGAGTAGTCATACTCAGCGACGGGCAAATCCGTGCGCAAACTCTGGTGTGGACCGCGGGAACGGCGCCGAGTCCGCTACTGAAATCGATTCCCTTGGAGAAAGATAAGCGGGGCGCTCTGGTTGTCGACAACACACTTGCCGTCCCCGGGCATCCCGGCGTTTGGGCTCTTGGGGACTGTGCGTCTGTGCACGATGCGAAGACAGGAAAGCCGTGTGCTCCCACAGCGCAGTACGCTATCCGCGAGGCCGAATTACTCGCCCGCAATATAGAAGCTCAGCTGAAAGGATCGATCATGCCAGCCCTTTTCATTTCGATTCACTCGGAGCGCTTTGCGTAGTCGGACACCAGTCGGCGTGTGCTGAATTGACGGTGCCTTTTGCTCGCAACAAATCGATGCGATTTTCCGGACTGTTGGCTTGGTTCATGTGGCGTGGGATTTATCTTTCCAAACTACCCGGACTGGAGCGCAAGATTCGTGTACTCATGGACTGGACGATCGAACTCTTCTTTCCGCGTGACATCGTGCAGACGATTGATCTGAAGTAGGAATTACCTCAATGCCGGAGCTGGACATCCCCGTCACACCACAGATTCGAAAGGCCCGCGTCGCCTCGCTCTCGGTCGAGCCTCTGCTCGGCCTGGGGATTGGTGTGTTAGGGGGCGCAGTACAAAGCATGCTGCTCGCTACTCCCGTCAGCACCGGAATTGTCTATGGTGCGTCCTTCGGACTTCTGTTCGGCCTGTTCTTTTCACGCCGGGCCACCAGTCCCGGTGCAGGGCTGATTTGGGGCGTGGCCACCGCTCTGCTCCTTTGGATTGTCCTGCCTGCGGGGATTCTGCCACTACGCCACTCCGGTGATTCGTTGTCTATGCTGAACGATGCGCGTGCAAGCTTTCCCCAACTTGTCGCCTTCCTGATTTGTCTGGGCATGCCCGTCGGAGTCACCCTTGGGATCTGGGGCGAATTTCATTCCAGAGCAAATCAGCCGAAGTTCAGCTGGGGACGCGCGATTGTGGCCGGTGGACTTGCGGGCACGATTGCGGGCTTCATCTTCGGCCTGTGGGTCTCCTCCGGAAATTACTTCCCTCTTCTCGCCGGGTACGGAGAACCGGCTTCGCGTACCGCAACCCTGGCTTTGCACTTTGCTCATCGCGCTCCTGATCGGTGCCATATTCGGCATACTCTTTCAACGAGACGTGCGCGGCTACGGCTCCTCGATGGCTTGGGGTCTGGGCTTCGGGATATTCTGGTGGTTTCTCGGTCCGCTTACCCTTTCGCGTCTGGCTGCCGGCTTGCCGCTTAACTGGTCTGCAGAGCAGGCCAGCGAATTATTTGGTTCTCTGGTTGGACACATTCTCTATGGACTGATGCTGGGCTTTACGTACGCCGCCTTCGACCGGTTTTGGGTACGACTCTTCATCCATTCGGATCCGCTCAACCGTGAGCCCGAGGGCCCGGGCCTCCGCGTGATTCGATCGCTCGAATGGGGAGCTCTCGCCGGCTTGATAGGAGGCGTGGTCTCAAGTCCGGTTCTCTTGGTTACAGGTATCCTGCCCAAGATTGCTGGTCTCGACACGAGCTTCGTTGGAGTCCGCGGCCTCTTGCTCCATCTGCTGATAAGTGCGCTCATCGGGATGAGCTACGGACTGCTGTTCAGGGGTGAGTCTCCCAGCTTGGGACACGGTGTGGCGTGGGGATGGCTGTTTGGTCTCATCTGGTGGTACCTGGGGCCTCTGACGCTCCTGCCGATGCTGCTCACCGGTGAAATCGATTGGCGTCCAGAAGCCGCATCGGCCCTCCTTCCCTTATTACCTGGGCACTTGATCTACGGCGCGACCACAGCGTTTGTATTCCTTCTGCTCGAGCGTCGCTTTACCCGGCGGTTGCTTCTCGATCCGCGAAACGCTGCAAGGGAGCAGCGTCGCATTCGACCCGTCGGGACACCTGCACCCGCTGTTTGGTTGCTTGCTTTAGGGCTTGGCGTTCTCTTACCTATTTTGCTGGGATAAGGAGGCCCAGAGCGTTGTTTTCTGGGTAAAGGCGCTGGCTGATGCGATCGCTGCGAAAGTCAACGATTGGAAAAACATCGTCAAAATCGGCCACACGCACATGCAAGATGCGACGCCATCACTCTAGGCGAAGAGTGGTCGGGTTACTCAGGCGTGCTCACTGATGGTCTCCAACGAATCGAAATGCTCTGAAGGGCACCAAGAAGATGCCACTCGTCGCGTGATTCGGGCAGAGATAGATCTGTTGAGGTGTGATCTGCTCGAAACTCGAAGCATTTTTTACGCGACGTTAACTTCTCAGTGCTGGAAAACGAGTAGCATTTCCTCAGATTGGTGGATGTATGCCTATTTCTGAAGATGTTCAGCGTGAATTGTCGCGCTTATTCGGAGAGACAGCCGATTTAGGAGTCAAGTTTATCGATGTAACCGCGCTTACTCTGCTCGGTCGCGTAGAGCGCTGGGGAGAAGATTGCGATGATGAACAGCTCACCAGGCAATTGGCTGTTTGCCAATCTGTTCTACTGGCTTCCGTAGATTCAAGGAGTGGTGACACTGTCCTGATTAAAGATGCCGATCATCTGCTAATTCGTTTCGTTCTTCCTCGACGCTGGCTGTCTCCTGCCGCCGCCTAGTTGGGTTTACGGCTGCGTTTGACACCTGCGGCTTATGACATAGGGGTAGGCTACAGACGTGAGACCATTACGATGTCATCTTTCCTGCAGCAAGATAGCCTTGGGAGGGGATGCCGAATGCATCCGCAACGCGATTAAAAAATGCGAACATCGCGGTGATGTAGACCGCTTCTGAAATCTGGTTCTCTGTCCATCCGGCATCGCGCAACTTCTGCACATCTTCGTGAGTTGAACGATAAGCGGCGCGAGTGACGATCTCGACGTAATCCATGAGCGCGCGCTCCGCCGGAGCCAGGCCGGCTTCGTCGAGCTTGCCTTCGAGAACTGCTGCAACACATTTGTCATCGGCTCCCTGAACACGCAGGAAGAAGGCATGGCTGTCCAGTCAATACGGGCAGCGATTCAGGTAAGAGACGTAGCTGGCGATCATCTCCTTGTAGCGGCGTGAGAGATGGCCTTCCGAGAAATGAACCGTGTTGGAGAACTGCATCACTTCGCGCAAGAAGTCTGGACGCGCGCCGAAACACTTCAGGATGCCGGGGACCTGCGTGCGGCCGGTAGCGGCGCGCCATTCGTCGTAAACGGCGGCGGTCTCGCCGGTGGCTTCTGCGTCTTCGATGATGCGGATCTTCGTCGGTGTGGGCGTTGAGTGCGGCGCGGGTGCAGGTGCGGGCTTCGCGGCTGTGGGATCGTTGGGATCGGTCATCGGAGTTCTCTCAATTTACCAAAGAGGGCTCGGCGCCAGGGACGCGTTGGCGGCGACGTTGAATGAATTCGTAAACGGGTAATCCGGCCAGCACAACCACCAGACCGAGAGCGGCCTGGCGCGGACTGCGCATCGCCATCAAGAAAGAGCATGGCGGCAACCAGGAGCAGAAACAGGATCGGCGTGACTGGATAACCGGGAGTTGGAACCGATAGGCAGCTGATCGTGCGAGCGACGGCGCAAGAGAAAGAGTCCGGCGACGGTGAGCCCGAGGAAGAGGACAGCCGAGAAGATCAGGTAGCCGAGAATCTGATCGAAGGTGCCGAGGAGCACGAGGATCGACGACATCACGCCTTGAATCATGATGGCGCGAGAGGGCGTGCCGTGGACAGGATGTGTGCGCGCGACCGACGAGAGAAAGACGCCGTCTTTGGCCATTGCGTAGTAAACGCGTGGACAAACCATGATGAGCGCGGCGAGGGTTCCCAGCACGCAGATGACAACGGCTCCGGAGAGAAGATCCGCGCCAATGCTTACCGAAGAGCACGGCGCCAGCCTGTGCGACGAAGGTCTGATCGGAGGTGACGCTTTCGATTGGGACCAGATAAATGAAGATGGCGCTGACGACGATGTAGGCGGTGATCACGGCGACACGCCGAGAACGAGCGCGCGCGGCAGAGTGCGTGTGGGGTCTTTCACTTCGCCAGCAATCTTGCTGACGTCCCACCACCCGCCGAACGAGAAGAACGCGGCGACGAGCGCACCGGCGAGTGCTGGCAACAGCGGCGTCGATCCGGGATGCTGCGCGACGAAAGGCGTGAAGTGCGACCAGGAGCCGAGATGGAAGATCAGTGCCCAGACGACGAGTATGCCGAGGATCAGGAACTTGAGCCAGGTGAGTGCGCGAAGTAATCCAGCGCCGATGCGTGTGTTCAGGATGTTCAAGAAGCAGAGCAGGATGATCGCGCCGACGGCGACCAACTTGGTCACGATCGGCGGCCACGCGACGATGTAGGACGCGTACGCGGCCATGCCTACCGCAATTGCGGCGGTGATGCCGGGGTCCATGACAAACATGCTCATCCATCCGTAGAGAAACGCGATGCGGCTGCCGTAAGCTTCGCGAAGATAGATGTAGAGGCCTCCGGCTTGCGGAAAACGCGCGGCGAGTTCGCCAAAGCAGAGCGCGCCGCTGAGGGTGAGCGCTCCGAGAGTGAGCCAGACCACCAACAGCCAGAAGGGCGAGCCGAGAGACTTGGCCATTCCCGCAGGCGTCAGGAAGATGCCGACTGCGATGGCTTCTCCGGCAACGGCTGCAGCGGCGGAGCCAAGTCCGAGTTCACGACGAAGAGTTGAGGAGGAAGCGGCCATAATTTATATCGAGAAAAGAATCCCACCCGTTGCTTCGCACGGGTGGGGCACCCATTGTTGTATCACGTGAATTTCAGGAGTTCGTCCTGAGCTGCTTTCACCCGCGTGCGCGGACAAGAATGTCCGCGCCACACAAGCTAAATACTAGAAGGTGAACTTTGCGCCGAGTTGGAAGGCGCGAGGTCCACCGGATCCGAAGACACCGCCCGCGGTCGAAACCGGCGTTCCGAACTTCGAAGAATGGTTCGGATTGTTACTGTCCGGAACGAGCACGTTGAAGTATCCCGAGTAATCGGCATTGTCGACGCCGAGAACGTTGGTCTTGTTAAAGAGGTTGAACGCCTCACCGAACGCCATCAAGCGAAAGCGCTCGCTTAACTTGAAGGTCTTCGCGAGACGCATGTCGAACGAGTCGAACGTGTCGTTGAAGCGTGCATCCGGAGAGACGAGCGGAAGATCAACTCCGTTTTCACCGCCATTGGCATTGATCTGGGAGATGATCGTGTTCAGTTGTGCTCCGGTCGTGATGGAGCGGCCACCTGCGTTGCGTGAGAGTTCCGGCACGCGCGACTTGTTGCCGTTCTGATCGACATAGAGGATGTCCATCGGAACGCCGGAAGCGATGCTCCAGATGGGCGAGAACTGGATTCCCCACGGCAGATTCACGGTCGCCTGCACGACGAAATGATTGCGCTGGTCGACGGGCGATGGTCCATATTCGCGGCGGAGATCCGTGGGATCGACCGGCGGATAGCCAAACGGCACCTGATCGTAATTGGTGTAGTTGAGGCTCTTCGAGAGCGTGTAGGCCGCGTGGAACTGGTAGCGGCTGGAGAAAGTTTTGTCGAGAGTGAGCCAGAGCGCGTCGTAATGCGTGTTAGCGCTGGACTGCAGCCGCGTGACCGATTCCGGACCGCCGGAGTCAGGATTGAAGACCGAGCCCACCGGCACGCCGATGATGAAGTGTGTGCCAAGATTGTGAATGCCATCGGCGCGAACGATCCAGTTCTTGGCGAACTCGTACTGCACACCCAGGTTGAACTGCTGCACCATGGGATTCTGGATGTTGTTGTCGATGACGTTCATGCCTTCCTGCGCGCCGCCTGCTCCGGGGATGATGAATCCGCTGAATGGATTGGAAATCGTCGGAGCTCCAGGAACGAAGTGGCCGGTCGTGTCGAGGTAATTGACGTTGCCGCCATAGACGTTGATGGGAAGGGCGCGGCCATCGAGCCCCTGTTCGAGAGACAGGACTTCCAGCGTGACGCGGTCATAGTAGATGCCGTAGCCGCCGTGCACGCTGAAGTTGGCAGCGCGATTGGCCCAATTGAATCCGACGCGCGGACCCCAGTTGTTGGTATCCATGTGGCGCGAGCCGTTGAGGAATGGCAGCAGTAGAGGGTTCAGGTTGTTGTGAGCGTAGCCAACATCGTTGACGCCGGTGTCGAGTTCGTATCGTACGCCGAGGTTAAGCGTGAGCTGAGGAAGGATGTGCCAATCGTCCTGCGCGTAGCCGGCGATGTGGTTGTTGTTGGCGTTGGGAATCACGAGCGTGTTCGTCGGATTGCCGCTGCGGATAGCCACTGCAAAGAGCAAGTCCTCGTCGTTGATGACGCCATCGCCGTTGTGATCGAAGTTGGGGAAGTCCTGAACAAATTCGACAGCGCCGTTCTGGAAGACGCCAAGAACAAACTCGTCGAGGACGCGCTGGTACTGGCCTCCGAAGTGGAAGTTGTGCTTGCCGTGACTCCAGTCGATAGCATCGTCAAATTGATAGCGGCGCTGATGCGTGCCCTGGGGAACGCGATAAGAGCCGCCGTCGGAGATGCTGGGAAAATCGAGTTCGGGCTCGGCGACGAGCGGATCGGTGTTGTTCTGAAAATCGTTGATGCTGAAGCTGGTCTTGTTCAGAACGTTGGGGCTGATGATGTGCGTCCAGGAGGAGTTGAAAGACTGGAAGCGGTTAGCCATGTCCTGCCGCTCGGATGCAGTGCCGATCGGCGCGCCGGAGAGGAAGCTGGCAGCGCCGGTGGCGTCGAGACGCTCGATGTTGTAGTGCAGCGCAAGCAGATCGTTCTTCGCGATTTGCCAGTCGCCCCGAAGGACACCCATCCCGTCGGTGAGAGGCTCGGGAGCGAAGCTCGTGGGAATGGTCTGTGTCGAGGTATCGCGAGTGCCGACGAGTACGCCGCCGAGTTCGTTGCGAAATTCAAATCCGGCGAACCACCAGGCTTTGTTTTTCACGATGGGACCGCCAATGTTAGCCGCATATTGCTGGCGGCTAAAAGGCGGCGTTTGCCCGGCCTGTGGGCTGGGACTGCTGAAGGTGGGGGGCTCGGCCTGCAAGGCTTTGTCCCGCTCGTAGAAAGAGGCGGCGCCATGTAGATCGTTGCTGCCAGACTTGGTAACGACGTTCACGACGGACGTTCCGGAGCGGCCAAGCTCCGCGGAGAAGCGATTGGTAGCAATCTGAAATTCCTGAACGGTGTCTTCGGGCACGTTGAGCAACATGCCTCCGACGGCATCGTCATTGTTGTCGGCGCCATCGATGCTGACATTAGCGCCGCGGCCCAGCTGGCCGGCAGAAGAAATCAGGACGGTATTGCTCTTCGTGGGATCGAAGTTGGGAGCCGGTGAATTTCCCGGCATCAGCAACGCGAGTTCAAGGAAGTTCCGTCCATTCAGCGGAAGGGTGCCGATCTGATTGGAATTGATGACGCCGTCGACGACAGACGAGACGGTGTTTACGCCCGCTGCGGCTTGCGTGTCCTGAACATCAATCTTGTGCTGCTCCTGCTGAACGCTGAGGCGGAGCTTGAGTTCGGCTTGCTGGCCGACCTCGAGAGTTACGAGCGCCGTGTAGGGCGCGAAGCCTGACGCTTGGGTTCGGACTTCATAGGAACCAGGGCGCAGATTATTCAGGACAAAACGGCCGGCACTGTTCGTCAGCGTAGTGCGCGTGACGCCGGTGGCCTTGTTTTGTGCGGCCACTTGCGCGCCAGAAACCACGGCGCCGGAGGGATCGGCTACGTCTCCGTTGAGGACGGCTGTACCTAGTTCTTGGCCTAATGCGATTCCAGCAAGCAGCAAAACACCTACACACAATTTTCGAATCATGAATCGATGCACTCCGTTTCTTGAGTTCAGCGGGTGCTACGCAACCAAGTTGCAAGCTGACAGAGATTTCCCTGAGCGCGGCGCGAGAGAATCCGCGGTTAGTTTTTTCGTCTGGTTGTTTCGAATTTCCCTCGACGATTTCTCCGAAGCGAAACGAACCGTGCTTGCCAATCTGCCGGCGCGTGATCGAACGGATGCGAGGGCACCCCGGGAAATTTGTAAGTGGAATCTAAAGGCGGGTGGAAGGAGAAACAATAGTCAAAAAATACTAAACGCGAGAAATAGTGGCCATTCAGCAAATTCTCTGAAGTGCAGATCTTCCTTTCGGCACGGTTCCCCTACGCCTTGAATCGCTCGCTGCTCTGGGTTATGACGACTGCGAAGCCCGCTCTTTGTATTTAGTGGTAACGTCGGGATTCTTTACTCTCCAGCAGTTCACCGATTCCCCTGGTCAGTCCAAAGCGGATATCCATGAATAAGTACAACGGGTTTAACAGAGCCGTCGCCCTCGTAATAGAGGTCGATGTTGCCGGAGTTTTCTTGACCGACAGTGATGAATGGCATCGAGATTCTCCTTTGTAAATCAGAATCTCTCTGGATCCGTGAAGACACACATCCGCGATGAGGCAACAATTTAAGCTGCTATTCTCGGGCTTCCCTCATATCGCAAACCTATACGTTTGCCACGCTCTAGAAGGGTCTTGGCATCCAGGTAGCCGAAGAATTGAATAAGGCGAGCAATGACCCCCGTCCAACCAGTTTGATGGCCGGCGCCGATGCCAGCTCCGTTGTCACCGTGAAAATATTCGTAGAAGAGAAGCTGATCGCGCCAGTGGGGATCAGTTTGGAATTTCTGGGCCCACCCGAAGACGGGACGGCGTCCGTTATCTCCCTCAGAAAGATTCGTGTCAGTCGATTCGTGATTTCCTGGCTCACTTCAAACAGGTTCATCTGCTTCCCAGAGCCCGTCGGGCACTCCACTTTAAAGTTGTCGCCGTAATACAAGTAGAACTGCAGCAAAGCGCGGATAATTAGCGCTTGCATCGGCATCCAGATCGGTCCGCGCCAGTTGGAATTGCCCCCGAACATGCCAGTGTTCGACTCCGCGGGAAGATAAGGTCCCCAACTTCGCCACGGCGCTTTTCCTTCATGAGCTTCTGCGAGCCGGACATTTTCTGCGATCATTTCCAGCCACCTCAAAGCCTGAACTGGCTTCCTCGAAACACACAGGGGTCATGGGACGCAGCAGTTCAATGCCAGAATGTTTCTTTAGCTAAAGCGTGCTGGCAGCCATTTAGACTCAACCCTGAGACTTCGCTTCGCCCGCGTATCTAACTATGCTCTTTATCAAGGGCTGTGCCGACTCAGGAACCGGAACTTTGCCGTTCAGGATTTCCTGGCGGCTGACGTCGGCACCATACATAGCCTCGTCCCCACTCTTATCCGCTTGTACGACGGCACCATCCAAGCTGACCCCGGCAAAAGCCCCTTTGCTGCGGGCGTAGGTTAGAATCTGCGCATTTAGATTCACGTCCGTACCGGCGGCAGCCTGTCTGCCCACGGGTCCTGCTGCGGCGGTTGCATCCGCTCCGATTGTGAATTTGTCGCTGACCAATTTCTGCAGGGCCTGGTCGTTCATGAAGAGTGCCACGACGTCAGTGGAAGAGCCACCGATCTGGAAGCCTACACTCCCTCCTCCGATCGCCACAAACATCGGCGCACTCCAGGCGTTGGCGGTGCGGCAGGTTGCCAATCCCTTGCCATAGTTCCCACCAACTCCGAAGGCGACTTTCTTCTCGCCGGGAATAATCGCAATGCACTTCGCTGACTTCAGCAAATCCAGCGGGATGCTCTTGTCTGGAGTACTCATGATCTCCTGGAAGACCTGAGTAGCGGCATCTATACGCCCCACATCATCGTCGCGGTCCGAGGACGAACCCGGCACAACTGCCCCCAGAACCAAGACGGAAATGATCAATGAGTGTCTCCACATGGCTCTGCTCCTTTTGATCTTTTAGGTTTTCTCCCCACATCTGAACCAACTGACCATGCAAGAGTTGCCGATACGCAATTGCCAGTGCTCGCGATAGGTCTCGAACGTCCATCATCGAACTTCTCAGGCGTGGAGAGGCTGCTGGCACCTCTTGGTCGACTTAGGCGCCTTAAATATTCAGCAAGGACTTTGCGTGCACAATTAGGGCAAACTTCTTAGTTCAGCCTGAATCTCTGCCAGCACTGTTTGGAGTCGTGCTCGTGCGGTTTCGGTAATTTCAGTGGAATTCAGCAAGGACTGCAGCTTCAGAACCGCAGTTTCCAAGTGGAGGATATAGAGGGTATAAGAGTTCCGCAGAGCGTCTGCGAAACAGGTACTGGACTGCATTCAACATACTTCCTAGGGGGACTTACCCATATGTTAAGCGCGCAGTGTTAATTTACTGTTAAAGGAAAGGGACAAAGCTACCCACGGGCCAAACAAAAAGGCCGTCCCGCGAGGCGAGCACACTCGTTAGTCCACTTGTGAGAGATCGACTCTTCCGGGCCTTGGCAATCGATACTCGATCGTAAATTCTGCACTAACCTCGTCCGGTACTCCGCACAAAATGCTATCCCCAGCGCTGGGCTCGTATTGTTGGCGCATTGCGGCACAGCAAAGTGACATCACCCCAGGCCCGAAGGCGAACACTCTCCTATGCAGATGTCCCGCACTTATTTCCAGGAACGGTTGATTTTGTTGAAGTCCTACGTTGAACATTGAAGGATTTCGCGTTTGCAATCCTCGAGCAGTGGCATCACATCCTCGCTCTTCTATCGTCCGGCCAGAAACTTGGGTACCCTGTCGCATCATTTCCCGGCTTTGAAGCGCCGATCACCTGACCTTGCACCTGGTGCTCTCTTCGTTGGCTTGAGGTTTACCTTAGTTTTCGGCACAGGCTTCTTGGATTTCCGGATTACTTCTGCTTCGTTTGCATTTGCTCGTTGCTTGATTTCTCGATCTTCCCCTGTGTCGGCCATATTTACGACCTCGCTTTCGAGTACCTTTGGCAGATGCGATCGGCGCTGCCTGCTTCAATGGCGATGCTCGCGCTTCCACGATGAATTGGCCCGGTTGATCGTCTCACTCTCTGCAGATTGTAAGGCTGAAGCAGACACAAACACGCCAGCCAGTGTTCTCTCACAGAGCGATTGCCGCTGCTCCGTCAATTGAATCATTCTTCACTGCAATTAAGGCTTCGTTAGCTTGATCAAGCGGGAATACCGTTACCTTGGGCCGAAGGTTGATCTCAGCCGCAATTTGAAGAAAATCTCGAGCATCGGCGCGCGTCATATTCGTGACGCTCCTAAGCTGACGCTCGCCCCAGAGCAGGTGATCGTAGTCGAACTCGGGAATTCGATCCAAGTGAATCGCGTTGATCGCAACAATACCCCCTTTGCGCAGGCTGGCCAGGGCGGCGACAACCACATCTCCACTCGGCGCAAAGGTCACCGCTCGGTCGAGTGGGACGGGTGGCCTGTCTGTCTCTCCTCCGACCCAAGCAGCTCCAAGCGCAGCAGCTAATTTGCGATGAGAAGCTCCTCGAGTCGAGACATATACTTCGCACTCCCAGGCTCGCAGCACTGCAATTGCGAGATGTGCTGATGCGCCGAACCCGAACAATCCCACGCGCTCACCATGTTCCACACCAGCTACGCGAAGACTCCGAAAACCGATAATGCCGGCACATAAAAGCGGCGCCGCTTGAAGATCGTCGAGGGCCGTGGGCAACGGGAATGTGAAGTCGGCGCGTGCGAGTGCATATTCGGCATAGCCACCGTTTACCGTGTATCCGGTAAAGGTGGGCAAATCGCAAAGGTTTTCGAAACCCCGACGGCAATACCAACAGGTTCCATCAACGCCACCAATCCAGGAGACTCCGACGCGGGTCCCGGCTGGTAGTTCCGTCGAAGCCCCGTCCACGATGTCGCCTACTATCTGATGACCCGGAATCAGGTTTTCACGGCGGGACGGCAGCTCGCCCTCGACGATGTGCAGATCAGTCCGGCACACGCCACACGCACGTACACGAAGGAGAACGTGACCTGATTCGAGTTCAGGTTTCGGATCTTGGCCGATTCTAAGAGGGTGCTTGGAAACGTCTTGCGGTGAGGTCAGCACAGCGGCTTTCATTGGACTCCTCGATCGACGCCATCGCGCTTCCGATTATTCTAGTTCCCGCTAGGCTGACTATTTTCCAAGGTATGCCGAATACTCCTGAGCGCGTTTTCCAAATTGGAGACGGAGCGGCCTACTGCTGCTTTTCGAACCACTGATCCCTTAGCACCGGTCAGGCCCGCCTGTTCAGATCCCATGGCCATGATTAGATAGAAGCCAGGTTGCTTCTGGTTAGTTGTGTCGCGGACACAAAACGAAAGATCCAGCGCGGTCTCGAAGTAATGGCTCGAATAGAGTTGTTTCTCGGCTATGGCGTACGCTACTGGGTCCCTAGCACTCCCGCGCATTGTAACCAGTTGCACAATACGCAGGGTCGGCTTCAATCCGAATTTCACCTTTGCCCAGTAGAAGCCATCTTCAACGTTCGCGGGTTTCTGTCTGGGATAAGAGAGCAGATAGTTGTAGAAGTCAGGCAAACGCGCCGGCAGCGCTTTGGTGTAGCTCAGCATGTAGGCAAACTGCTTCGACACCTCGGTCGGGTCGCGCTTGTCGTTGTAATTCCCGAGCGCCTGATTGCCCTCTCTCTGGTACGCAAGAAGGAATTGCAGCGCGGTTTTCTGCAGAAGTTGATTTACCTTTTCATCCGCGTCGGAGGCGGACCAATCCACGGAGCGCTGAACCTCTTGGATAGACGGTGCAGGCATCTGGACCGAACAGTCTCCCGGCTTGCAGTCCTTCAAATCGTTAATGTCATCGCGATCCAACGAAAAGCCTTTCAAGTCGGAAAGCTGCGGTGGATCACTAAACACCCCGAGCGCCAGGTAGTTAGGGAGCTTGCGGAGGCGATCGAAATCCGTCGCAAACTTTCGGTAACTCTCAGGGGCAGCATGGATGTAGATCGCGCCGAATAGAAACACTTCCGCCGGTGTACGAGATGGGAGCGTCTTCGCAACGGCCTTTCCGCTTTGAATAGCTGCAATCTGATCCTCACTCAGTCCGATATCTCGCTGGAAGAATGTTTTCAAATCATTGTTCGATTGACAAAAGCCGGACACACTGGCAACGAGCAAGATGAGCCATGGAACAAAGCGCATCAAGTCGTGTACCGCGACAACTCTTCTAATGCCCGGCTGCACGATTGATATTGCTCTGCATCTTCGATGCAATCTTCTTTCAACCATCGTTTCACCCTCGGTGGCGCCAGTGAGGAACGGGAAATTCTTCCACTTGCTCGCCCCGACTGCGCTCTTCTCGTTGTGCCTTGGGCCGGTACCACACGAAATAGATCGTCGCGCCGACACTAGCCGCCACTGCCAGGGCGATCAGCCCATACAGCATTGGGCGGTAGAACCGTGAGAAAAAGTTGATGAGCTGTTGTGAATACGTACGTCCCAAATACGCTATGCCAAAAAAACGAACAGCACGGCCGCCCGCAAGGGCCGACAGAAATTTTCTTTGTGGGTATTGCATGACTCCGGCAGCGGTCAGCACAGGAGTGAAGGGGAATGGTGGTGGCAGCACCGCACCGGCGAATACGGTGGCGCCGCCGTGCTTCTCAAAGACCTTGTATAGCTTTTCTGCCCGCGCTTTCCCCAGTTTCTTTTCCAGCGTTACCCGACCGCCTTTTTGGGCAAGCCGATAGGTGATGTATCCACCAAGTGCCTCACCCACTGTGGCCATCAGAGCGTAATAGGCCCAATACTGGTGTAGGTGCGCCGAAAGCATGATGACGATCACATCTACGCTTCCAGCTGGAGCGGAAATGAAAGGCGTGTTGTCCGCTATTCCAAGGAGAATCAGTCCCGGTCCTCCCAGGCGGTGAATCCACTTCCATACCGAGGCCGGTATGGTCGCGAAGAGTGCAGACGTTATCGTCACTTGCCATTCCATGTACGACATCTCCGGGAATCGAGGCTATGCTGCAGCCGCAGATGTCTTTTGAGGCTTGCCTGCATTTGCCGCAACTGCCCGTGAGAGCAAGCGTCGCTTCGCGATCTCGACAACTGAGAGATATGCAACCGTTGCGATCACAAGAAAAACATAGTACCTCGCTGGGAGCACGGCGAAGCCGAGCATGCCCGCAAGCGGACTAAAGGGCAGATACATTCCTACCGCCACTGCGGCAAAGCAACTTGCCATCAACGGGCTGCTAGGACGACTCTTTAGCGGATTTTTTGCAGTCCGTATAACGAACAGAACCAGGGTCTGTGTTGCCAATGATTCCACAAACCAGCCGGTATGAAACTGAGCTTCGGTTGTGCGAAACACGTGCAGCAGCACGTAAAAAGTCAGGAAGTCAAAAATGGAACTGATAGGTCCGATATACAACATGAAACTGCGAATGAGACCGATATCCCAGCGCTGCGGTTTCTGCAAGTAAGTTTCGTCAACATTGTCCGTAGGGATAGTGAGTTGAGCTAAGTCGTATAGCAGATTATTCAGCAGGATTTGCATGGGCAGCATCGGCAGGAACGGCAGGAAAAGCGAAGCGCCCGCCATGCTGAGCACATTACCGAAGTTCGAGCTTGTGCCCATGAGCAGGTACTTCATCACGTTCCCGAACGCTTTTCGCCCTTCAAGGATGCCCTCGTGGAGAACCTTCAGGCCCGGCTCAACAAGAACTACTTCCGCCGCTTCGCGCGCCACGTCGACAGCGCTCGAAACTGAAATGCCAACGTCGGCGGCATGAAGCGAAGGCGCATCATTGATGCCGTCCCCCATGAATCCCACGCTGTGGCCACTGTGTTTGAGAGCGAGTAGGATCCGATCTTTCTGCGCCGGCGAGATACGCGCGAATACCCGTGTCACGTTGGAAACATGCTGCAAGGCTGGCTCCGTGATCCGATCCAATTCCTCGCCCGTAACGATCCGACCGGGATCAATCCCTACCTCTGTGCAAACATGGGCCGTCACGCGGTCGTTGTCGCCAGAGATAACCTTCAGCTCCACGCCATCTTGTTTTAGAGAGGCCAGAACCTGTGCTGCGTCAGGCAATGGTTTGTCAGCAAAAGTCAGGAAACCAGCAAGAATTAGTCTCTGTTCGTCACTGACTGAATAACTCGCGCGTACGGGCACTTCGGCATAGGCCACCGCCAGGGAGCGAAATCCCTGATTGTTCAGGTCATCGCTAGCCCGTTGCATGCGTTTGCTGGCATCGTCGCTGATCGCAACGGCCTGGCCATCAGTGTCGTAACCGGAAAGCAGAGGAAAGATTCCCTCCGGTGCGCCTTTCGTAATAAGAGTCCGACCGGGTCCGTGCTCTACCACCACCGAAAGCCGTCTTCGTTGGAAATCGAAAGGGATCTCGTCGCACTTTTTGTAGCCATCAACATCTGAAACAGACTGGTGCAGAATGACATCATCAAGCGGACTGCGGATACCGGTCTCGAACTTGCTGTTGATATATGCCAGCTCCAATGCGCGCTGAGACGGGTGTCCGAATGGATTGAGAGATCGGTCGAACGACATTGTTCCTGCAGTGAGCGTGCCGGTTTTGTCGCTGCAAAGGACATCCATGCTGCCAAGGTTCTCGATAGCAGAGAGATGCTTGACGATTACCTTCTTATTTGCCATTGCGACGGCGCCCTTCGAGAGCGTCACCGACGTGATCATTGGCAGGAACTCGGGAGTCAAGCCGACTGCCAAGGCAACTGCGAACAGCAGAGACTGCAGTGGGTCGCGATGACGTGCCGCGCTCACGATAATAAGGAAGAGCACAAGAAACAGAACTGTCCGCGCGAGGAGCTGACTGAACTTTCGCAGGCCTTGATCAAACGCCGTTTCTTCCTGACGTGCGCCGAGACGAGCGGCAATATCGCCAAACGCAGTCCGGGAACCAGTCGTGACAACTTCAGCGGTGGCGGTTCCGCTGACCACGGAGGTGCCCAAAAAGACCATGTTTCGCGCATCGGCCTTGGTTGAGGGGGCCTCGCCGCTTGCTTCTTTCTCCGCCGGAAGCGATTCGCCGGTTAGTGCGGCCTGCTGAACGTACAGATCTCGCGCTTTTAGTAGGCGCGCGTCTGCTGGCACGAGGTCTCCGGCTGAAAGACGAATCAGGTCTCCTGGCACCAACTCGCGCCTGCGAAGCTCTTTCCATTGGCCGTCTCTAACGACAGTTGCTGTAGGCGCGACTTGAGCCCGCAGTTTCTCCACTGCACTTTGGGAGCGATAACTCTGACTTATGTCAATGGCGGTGCTCAGGAGAACGATGATGGCGATGATGACCGCATCCACTCTCGCGCCCAAAAAAGCCGAGACAGCTGCGGCAATCACAAGAATTAGTACAAGCGGATTCGTGAACGCGTGCCAAAGGTCGGAAACGACAGAACGGTGCCGGGTGGTTGTGGGCTCATTTGGACCGAAACGTTCAAGGCGGGCCTCCGCCTCTTGGGATGTCAGGCCTCCAGTTAAGGCCTCTTCGCCAACAACATTGGTTGACATGGTCGCTCACATCTTACGCAGATCCAGAGCGAGCGCAATCCAAGCCCAGCCGTAGAAGATGAGATCGATCCCAACAAAGAGTCCAATGACCCAGAGACCCGACGCTGGCCATTGAGCCAGAAGCAGCACACCCAGAATTGCTGACAGACCTCCATTCAAGGCTTGCCAACCCCACCCAGGTACGTGGGTCCAGAAGGAGGCGAACAACTCGTAGAACCCGCCGATCAGGAAGAACAAGGACATCACAAACGTTATGGCTTCAGCACTGATAACGGGCCGGAACACCATAAGTGCGCCAGTTATTAGGAAGAGCAGTGCTATGAGTATGTGCAGGAAGATGCCTGCCGATCTGCCAACCATGAATGCCTGGACGAATTCGATGATGCCGGCGAACATGAGCAGCCAGCCGAAAAAGACCATGGAAGCTACGGTGGCTGCAACCGATCGAGCAATTGCCGCGATGCCGAGCAGTAAGAGGACAATCCCAAACGCGAGAAACCATCCCCAGTTGTGAATCATCTCCGCGGCGTAGCCCTAACCAATACGTCAACCGTACTGAACATTTCGTATTCTCCTTTCACTATTCAGTGAGGTGGACCATCTACAGCGTTCCAACTCCGGCCGCTGTCGACACCAGAACATCGGTCGAGTGAACGCTCGCAATCGCTGCTTCGGATCATGCAGCTTTCCGATACATTGCCGGCAGGCTGCGGATTGCACCTGCAAAGGCTGCGAGTGCTGCACCATCGAAGATCAGATCAACCCCGATCACAACTCCAATAAAATAGGTGCTGGCTGCCGGCCACCTTGTCAGCAGGTATGCGCCAAGAGCGAATGACACGAGGCCCGACAATACGGTCAATCCCCACCTTGGAAACTGAATCACAATCGCTCCTATCCCACGGTATATGCCGCCTACGATGAAGAGCGCTGCCAACAGCATGGTCACACCCTGTGCGCCTGCGTCTGGATGACGGATCAGCAGGTATCCGGTTACGCAGCGAATGAGCGCGTTCAGCAGGAACAGAAAGAACCCATGCCAGTTGAGGGCGTAAAACGAGTTGACGAGCCAAATGACTCCACTGATCAGAAGCACCCAACCCAAAGCCATTATGGAGAAAGTCGTTGCGGTTTGCGCCTTGCCGATGCATACCACACCGAGAACCGTCAGCAGTATGCCCAAGACCAGGAACCAACCCCAGGATTTCCTGACCTGCTCGAGCCCCGCAGCGAAAACATCACTAAGTATGGTCATTGTCCCTCCTCCTTTTTTTGAAATGCTTGCTTTGCGCAGCCGTCACTCTCAACCGTTTACGGACCGCGCGAATTGATCCTCAATGCAAGAAAACCTCTGCTGCATTCTTGGGAACAGAAAATGTTGTTGCCGACCTCGGGTCAGGGTTGAATTTTTCGAATGTCGACGGGTTCTTCCGAAAATGCTGTTTCAACGCGGCGACCCGGTGTTGATCATCGGGGTGATCGGACAGAAGTTGCGGCAATTGATCGCTATTTGTGTTTTCAAAGTCCTGGAATAACCAAACGAGTCCCCACGGGTTGTACCCGGTTTGGGCACAGATGTCAGACCCGGTCAGGTCCGCCCTCGACTCCACGTCCCGTGAATAGCTGAGGGAATGGAGCTTGCCCAGGAGAAGAATGGCCAATACATGGGCACGGGTCGGACCGAGAATCACGGCAGCGCCGATTTCCCGCTCCTCAAGCTTTTGTTGTTTCTCCATCAACGTCACCGTGTCGTGGTGGATGGTGTGCGAGACTTCATGGCAAAGGGTTCCGGCCAGCTCTTCCGTGTTCTTTACGAAATACAGCAGCGAATCCACCACATACACATTGCCGCCCGGAGTCGCGAAAGCGTTCGGTTGAGTCTCGTGGACGAGGTAGAACTTGAACGGGTGATTGTAACGAGGCTGTGCAGCACGAGTGATGGCGTCGGCAATAGGTCTAAGTTGGTCGTAAAGAGGTGAGGATTCGATGATCTCGCCCTTAGCTTTCAGTTGATCGAAGACCTCCTGGCCCATCTGCACTTCTTCATCCTGACTCTGTTCGCTTGTGGATTGCGCGCCAGCACTTACAGCAGTTGCGAAACACAGGAATGCAGAAACGTATATAAAGAATGTTCGAAGCAATTTGTATCGAACCGTCATTGATGTCTCCCTGCCACAGCTCTCATGCCCGAACCTACTTGGGCGCCTCGCTCTCCAATGCCTTCAGCTTCGTTTGTATGGGCGCGATTTGTTTTTTAAGTGCCTGCGCATCTTTCTGAGACTTCTGAATCATGTCGTTGCCTTTGCTGACATTTGCAGGCGACAGATCGGTGCCAAGAAAAGCCTTGATATCGCTCAGGTTACTCATAAAGGGCTCTAGCTGGGTGCCGATCGCACTTAAGCTGCTAGCGATCTCATCGTGATCGTCCATGACTTTTGTCCGTCGCTCGATGCTGGCTTGTTTCAGTTCCGGATTCGAGATCTGAGTAATCGACTCGTCCCAAAGCGAAAAATACTGTGTGCCCTTCGCTTTCATTCCGTTGATGTCCGATGTGGCGCGTTGCTGTGCCTTCTCAAGGTTCTTCACTTCTTTGGAAAAAGACTCGTACTGTTTCTTTAAATTCTTGCGTTGGGCCTGACTCACGGAAGACAAAGACTTCTCAGTTTTGTCGAGCTGGGCCACATATTTGTCGATATCGCTGGATGTCTTCGCCGTGCTCTTTCCGAGTTCTGCTGATTGCTTAAATGTGTTTTCCGCCGCATCGGCAGGCGCGGAAGCAAAAGCGATCGCCAAACCGAGTAGAACGGCTGTCAACGATCTTCGAACCCGGTTCTGTGAAGTCACGGTCCATCTCCAGAACTTTTGCGGCCCACCGAGCCACCCGCTACTGTTGCCACACGGGTGGCCGATGGGCGCGGGAACGGGGTCCAGTAGAGGCAAATCGCATCCGGCCTCTACCTTCGGCCTGGTCCTCAGCTTGCTTTAGCCCGAGTGTCACTCCCAAGTTTCGAAGACAGTTGGTCCAACGCAGTTTTGATTTTCGCCACGTCGGCATCAATCTCAGGCTTCACTTGCGCAGCCTTTGCTTCGCCAGATTTTTTCAGATCCTGAAGCTTGGCGTTGATCTCCTGCTTCTTGGCTTTCAAATTGTTGATCGTTGCGATTTCGGCTTGCGCATTCTTTTCCTTGGCGCGCGCTTCGAGTGCATCAAGCCGTGCCTTGGCATCCTGCATCTGTGTGTTGATCTTCTCTTCGAATTGTTTTCCAGCCGCGCTTTGTTCACTCATTGAGTTACTCCTCTGGTCTATCCATTAATTCGCTTCAACTCTCCAACCGGAAAGTCCTATGCTGCCCGTTGGTGCAGGACCTTCTCCACCTCAGCCTGTTGATCGCGGTTGAGTGTGGTGCTAAGGATCGTGCCGCCGTAGCCACGGAATTGATTGGCCACGACGTCAGGGTTAGCGGTGCGCAGGAGTGCGTAGATGGCGGAGTCCCCTGGCTGAATCATCGCGCCCACCTGTTTCACGAACTCATCCGGAATACCGAACTCATCCTTCCACCACGACGCGTCGATGGCTCCAGCCCCCGCGCCTACTGCTGCACCGGCGGCGGTCCCTGCTGCAAGAGTCCCTGCCGCTACGGCACTGGCGCCTGCGGTGAGCGGGATGGCAGCGGCAAGCGTAAGGCCGATCAAGCCACCCCATAAGCCGCCCAAACCGGCGCCTTCCCCAGTGGTCATCTGGTAACTCTGGTCAACGCGCAGTTTCCCGTTGTAATCCCGGTATGCGGCGACCGCGTCGTGAAGGTCCACCACCCAGTCGTAATTCATAGATTGCAACTGGTTGAGCACCTCCGATGCCCGGTGCATATCTTTCTTGAAACCAACTACTATCAGTTGTGCCATGATTGTTCTCCTTTTCAGTTTGGTGTTTGTGGCCCTTTAATCGATTGCGAGTCGCTCAATCAGCCCTGTAGCTTGGCGCTCGCATTTAGACAGAGATAATTTGTCATCGCTTCGCGGCGCGGACAACAACCCATTGCTGTCTTCCGCCAGCCGAACGACTTCAAAAAATGGTTATCTGCCTATGCTGCTCCCCGAAAGGTCTGTTCAACGGTGCTGGTGGTTTTTCTGATCTTTGAAGCGAGGACGATTCTGGAGATACCGCTTGCCAGAACGGCAACCCCGACAAGTGTTCCGATCGCCCACAGCGAACTAGATGGCCAGTGGACCAGAACCATTATCCCGAGCAGGAAGCTGGCAATGGCTTCGAAAAGGAACCAACCCCATCCGTCGGCCGGTCGCATCTGGACCGCCGCGATTGTCGCAAGTCCTGCGTAGACCAGCAGCAATACTCCCAACAGCCCGGTCAGCACTGCCACACCTCCTAGCGGGAAGAACGCCAAGGCGACTCCGACAACGCCGTACACAAGCGCCAGAAGGACCTTCAAAAAGAATTTCCCAACCGTCTCCGAGTGCAGAGCAAAGACGAACTGGGCAATCCCGACGAAGATCAACACCCAAGCGAGAAGGACAGTTGTGATCGTCGCTGTAGCGAGGGGGTAAGCAATCAGGAACACACCCAATGCGGCGGTAATGACGCCCATGAAGATGCTCCAGGTAGAACGCTTTTTGATGTCGTCGGTTAGGCTCTGTGTAGGCATGGCATCCTCCCTCATACGGTCGTTCAATTTTTGGCAAGGAGGTCTCGCCGACCTCCCTGCTTAGTGTTGGAAAAGGAATCGGCTCCAGGCATCTTCTCGCGTTACGATACCTTGGCCCTGGCGGCTACTGCTTTCGCCTTCAGCACTTCGGCTTTGGCCTGTGCCGCCTTAGCGATTGCTTTACGCCTCTCTTCGGCCTTTTGAAGTTGAGCTTTGATCTTGGAGTCGAGCTGGCTAATCTTTTCCTGGAGTTTTGCCTTTCTGTCGGCTTTCGCCTCCGCATGCTCTGCCTTCATCTGAGCAACGTCCGCTTTCATGGCGTTGACCTCCTCTTCGTTGGAGACCTTTCTCGCTTCGGAAAGGGCGCGGCGGAACACCGTCCCCCCAAGCGCTTCCATACGCGTGTCCACGGGTGTGGTCCAGTCCTCTTCAATCTCAGCCAGCACTGCCACCTTGTTGGGCGTCAACTTTTGACTGATCTCAGTTACGAAATCATCGCCAATCCGAGCGTTGTCGATGTCGGCTGCAGAGCCTAAGCCGAACCCCGCGGTGGCACCGATCGCTACCCCTGCCGGCCCGCCCAGCAGACCTATCAGGCTTCCCAGCGAAGTCCCAAGCAGAGTGCCCAGTGGGCCGACATCGTCGCCCTGTTTAATCGAGGACGTGCCATCGGCGTGTTTCGCGACTACCGCGTAAGCATAGACATTGATACTGCCCTCGCTGTCGAGCTGTTGAAGCGCTCTTTTTCCTTCATATGCTTTGAGTTCATTGTCGAAAACAACTGCGAGCATGCGGTCCATAAGTAATCTCCTGTCTTCAGTTATTGATCTGTTCCCCAGGTATTTTTCTTAAAGAGTCCCGACAAGTTCTCCCAAACTGCGGCCCTTACTCGAGTTCATCGATCATCCGCTTCTCCGAGAGAATCCACTTCCGCACGAAAGGTGGACAATGCCGGAGTTCGATCCCGTGTATCTCGCAAACTGCGAGAAAGTGCACCGCATCGAGGTCAACCAGTCGGACTTCTTCAAGATCGAAAGCGATTCTCTGCGTGTTGCCGTCGATTTGTGCTTTCAGCTCTTGCACTTGCTCCGATTCAATTCGCCCGCTTAGCCGAAGAACCGTCTCTGCTGCGTCCGACACGCGTTCGATTTTTAAGACCATCAGAGGATCTCGTAACAAGAAGTGCAACCGCATTGCCAGACGTAACTCGGTGAAACCACGATCTATTCGCTTCAAGTGTCGATGGCGATTTTCGACAATTGGCGAGTTACGACAAGTCACTCGACATTTCGCTGAGCACGATTTCAGGACTGGCGTGGCTACAGTCAGGAAGGCATTACCAGGACGGCTATGTGGATCAATTGAAGCGGAAGTTTGTCGGAACAGAGTTTCAGGTAAAGCTGTGCAGTTTTCTGATTAGCTCTGTTCAGATTTGAAGCTATGCTTATTGATTCCCAGACTCCTTATCTTCGACTCGAGTGTCGAGCGTGGAACTCCGAGTTTCGCGGCGGCGCCGAGCGGGCCTGATACTCGGCCGCCACATTCCTTCAGCGCGATTTCGATGGCCCGTTTCTCCTCATCAACATCCGGTCGCCCGAGTCTGTGTGTGAAGCTGCTTGCCCGCGGTGATTCGCGTTTCAGCCAGGTCTCATCGACGGCGAGAGTATCTCCGTCGCACAGGATCACTGCTCTCTCTATCACGTTCTGCAGTTCACGAATATTTCCCGGCCAATCGTATGTCTGGAACAGCTCCAACGTTGTTTTCTTGATGCTCCTGATTTTTTTGCCGGTTTTGCTCGCGAACCGCTCGGTGAGGTACTCAACTAGCAACGGGATGTCTTCGACACGATCGCGCAGTGGTGGCACGTGGATCGGAAAAACGTTTAATCGGTAGTAGAGGTCGCGCCGGAATGCGCCGCCTTCCACTGCAGCCTGCAAGTCGCGGTTCGTAGCGGCGAGGACTCGTACGTTGACGGCAATCGGTTGGCTCCCGCCCACCCGTTCAAACGATCGTTCCTGCAACACTCGCAAAAGGGTTACCTGAGTATCGGGGGGAAGTTCCCCAACCTCGTCAAGGAAGAGCGTTCCTCGATCGGCCAGTTCAAATCGCCCCAGATGGCGCTGACCTGCTCCGGTGAAGGCACCCTTTTCATAACCAAAGAGTTCGGACGCAATCAAAGAGGGCGCGATTGCAGCACAGTTCACGGAGACAAACGCGTGAGTCGCACGACGCGACCGCCTATGAATCGCACGTGCGACTAATTCCTTCCCGGTTCCCGTCTCGCCCGTGATAAGCACCGTCGAATCCGTTGGTGCCACCTTGGAGACATGCACCAGGACTCGTCGCAGTGCTGGCGAGGAGCCGATGATTTCTTCGAACATCGACGTCTGGTCGATCTCTTCTTTGAGAGCCAGGTTTTCCTTGTAAAGCTGATCTTTTAGCGTCTTAATCTCTTCAAAGGCGCTTTCCAATGCTGCTCTTGCTTCGTGCTGCTCGGTTATGTCCGTAACCGCGCCGACAAACTCGGTGTTTCCTAAATCATCTTTCATCGCGTGGGCAATAACCTCCAAGTGCTTGAGTACACCGTCGGGCATCCGCAAGCGATACGTAATGTCGAAATTTTCCCCGTCGCTTGAGGCGCGGTCGATGACTTCCTGCACGTGGGGGCGATCATCCGGATGAACTCTCTGCAGCGCCAACTGTACGGTTGGCTTGGTCACCCGAGGATCGTATCCAAATATCCGGAAGCTTTCCTCTGACCAGAAGAGTTCGCCGCTAGAAACATTCCAACCGAAACTGCCCGTGTGACTCAACCTTTGCGCTTCCGACAGGTACGCTTCGCGACGACGCAGCTTTTGAGTCATCTCCTCTTGCTCGGTTATGTCCACGGCAGTGCCGATGATGCGTTTTAATATCCCATGTTCGACGACGGGAACAGCGACGAAACGAATGTGCCGAAGCTCGCCGTTAGGCCGGACGATGCGCTTTTTAACGTCGCAACCCGAAGCTTGCGCCAGCATTCTTTCCATCGTTCGCGCCATGAACTCGCGGTCGTGTGGGTGGACAAGTCGTAGATTGTCCTCAAGTGTGGGGGCTCCCTGTGCGGGATCGAGGCCATAGATTTGAAACAGTTCCTGCGACCAGTGGTCAAAAAAACCAGAAAGGTTGAACGCCCAACTCCCGGAGTGAGCAAGTCGCTCGCCTTCGCAGAGATAGAACTCACTGCGTCGTAACTCCTCTTCCGCCCTTTTTCGGTCTTCGATATCGATACTGGAGCCGTACCAATTCGTGATGCTTCCCTGGTCGTTACGAAGCGGTACCTTGCGATGTAAAAACGCGCGATATTCTCCGTCAGCGCGCCGGACCCGAGCTTCAGCTTCGAATGGTTCTCCGGTTGCCAATGACGAGCGCCACTTGCGTACGAATTCCTCAACATCTTCGGGATGAATTGCGGCAGTCCAACGCCAGCCACGTATATCGTCCAAAGAAAGGCCGAGGTACTCCAGCCAGCGCTGATTAAAGAAATCAAGGTACCCGTCGGGAAGGCCACTGTGTAGCAGCGCAGGAGTTGTGTCGATAAACAATCGAAGGTGATCTTGAGCTGCTCTTCGATCGTCGATGTTCCGGCGACGGTCCTCGACAAGAGTCGGTCTTGGGCCCGCTTCAGCTTTGGGAGATGCACGCATAATGATGCCCCCGGAACAGGCCGATTTTAGGGAATGGGGGACGCCGTACTACTGCTCTGGTACGTTTCGCAAACAACCCGAAAGCGCGATGATCCTCAAGACAACTCTGCCTGCCGCTCACCCTTCAGACCAAACAATTTTACTACCGTATCTGGACCGAAACCATGGAGCTTATATTGGGCGGCAGCTACTCGTACGTGTGACTTGCGAGCAACCTTGAATTCGATCCTCTTAATCCGTTCGATTGCTTCACCAAAATGAGAGTTCAGGTTAGCTGGAGCTTGACACGGTGTATGGATCGCTTCCCTCTTCAATTGTGTAGACGCTCCAAAGATCTCTTTCGGTTCGCGTTTCGATCGTTACGATCAGATGCATCGTGCGTGGTGTAAGTCGATTCAGATGGGGCTGGCACTTTGGATCGGACCATGCAAGTTCAAAAGGGCTGTTGTTAACAACCGCGGCGAGCGCCCTAAACGCGTTTTGCTGTCGCGGCCGTCATGTATGACTGACAAAGCAGCACGAGTTGCTCTCGCGCTTTGCGGACCGTTGCAGGGGATGGTCCAGCTTCCAGCAAGGAACGCATCGCGCCCGCCATGGCTGAAAGCATTATGTCGATGGCGAATTTGTCGGGTGGCGACTTGATGTCGGACGCTGTCTCCAGCATCGCCTCAACAGTTTTCCGAGACCGTTGGTTGATCCGTTTGATCAAGGCGGGGCCACCCACGTCGACAGCGACCTGGTAGAGGGCCACAGAGATGTCTGCGCGGTCCATCTTGGCGTCGACGAACGCCTCCACCATTTCTCGAAGCATCTCGGCCAACGGTTTGTTACATGCGCTCTCGCAAGCGGCCTCAACCGTTGCCATTACTTTAGTGAGATGATTTTCCAGCACTGCAAAGAGCAGCGACTGCTTATTGGGATAGTACTGATACAGGGTGCCCACCGAGACGCCGGCACGCTGAGCGACCCGCGTCGTCGTCAACCGCTCTGCCCCATGGCGGAGCAAAACCTGAATGGTCGCCTCAGAAATCGCCTCGACCGTGACCGTTGACCTCGCTTGGACGGGCGTCTTTCTTGGCTCAAGTGCAACCAGAGCGTCAGCCGGCATATGCGAAGTCCAAACCTGAAGAATCCTTCATCAAATAATTGTAGCAAGGAGGAACGTAATGATTGAACAGACTCATCTTGCCCACAGCTTCACTCTTCCTGGTACATCGATGACTTTGAACCGCATGGGATATGGTGCGATGCAGCTCGCCGGACCCGGCGTCTGGGGACCACCGCGGGACGTCGATGCCGCCATTGCTGTTCTTCGCGAGGCAGTAAAGTCCGGCGTGAACCACATTGATACCAGCGACTACTACGGACCGCATGTGACCAATCAGATAATCAAGCAGGCTCTCCATCCGTACCCGGATGATCTCGTGATCGTCACCAAACTTGGCGCTCGCCGCGGTTCAGACAAGTCCTGGATTCATGCTCTCTCCCGCCAGGAGCTCATCGACGGAGTTCATGACAACCTGAGAAATCTCGGGCTCGATCACATCGATGTTGTAAATCTCCGCGTTGGGGGCATGGCGGAACCGTCGGAGGGTTCGATTGAGGAGCCGCTGACAGTGCTTGCCGAACTGAAGCGTGAGGGGCTGATTCGTCACATCGGACTAAGCAACGTAACTCCCAAGCAGCTGTCGGAGGCTCAAACAGTTACTGAGATCGTGTGCGTGCAGAATTTCTACAACGTGGCCCGCAGAAACGATGACGACTTCATCGATGATCTTGCCGCCCAAGGTATCGCTTACGTTCCATTTTTCCCGCTGGGAGGATTCACACCGTTACAGTCGTCGGCACTTGACTTGGCAGCAGCCTTGCTGCACGCCACGCCCATGCAGGTTGCGTTAGCCTTGCTTCTGCAGCGCTCGCCCAACATCTTATTGATCCCTGGAACATCTTCCGTCGCACATCTTCGCGAGAATTTGAAGGCTGCGACGCTTCAGATCCCGGGTGAAGTACTCGCGGATCTCGACGCAATCGGTCGAGCTCAAGGAAGTCAGTAGCCGCCCTAACTGTCATTCATGCCACAACAATCCAGGAGGACATTCTATGAAGGTATTTGTTACGGGTGCCACAGGTTTCATCGGATATACCGTCGTTCAGGAACTGATCAACGCTGGCCATGAGGTTCTCGGCCTCGCTCGTAGCGAGGCTGGCGCTCACTCTTTGATCGCCGCCGGTGCCAAGGTGCATCGAGGGAATCTTGAAGATCTGGAAAGCCTGCGCAGCGGGGCAGCCAACAGCGATGGCGTGATTCACTGCGCCTTCGACCACAGCGCCTTCGGCCAGGACTTCTCGAAGTTCGCCGAGGTCTGTGAAAAGGACAAGCGCGCCATCGAGGCTCTCGGCGCCGCGCTCATCGGATCGGACCGCCCGCTCCTCATCACTTCTGGAACCGGAATGGGCAATGCTGCCCCAGGTGAACCTGCTACCGAAGATCATTTCAATCCCGACCACCCAAATCCTCGTAAAGCTTCGGAGGTCGCGGGAGCTTCGGTGGCGGAGCGCGGAGTGAACGTGTCAGTGGTACGCCTTCCCCAGGTCCACGACACGGTCAAGCAGGGACTGATCACCTACGCGGTCCAAGTGGCCCGCGATAAGGGGGCGTCGGCGTACATCGGTGAGGGACTCAATCGCTGGCCGGCGGCTCATGTTCGGGACGTTGCCCATCTCTATAGGCTCGCGTTGGAGAAGCGCGCAGCAGGAAGTAGGTACAACGCGGTCGCTGAAGAGGGGATACCGATGCGGGAAATTGCTGCAGTGATCGGCAAGGGGTTGAAGGTGCCTGTGGTCAGCCTTCCTCCAGAGGAGGCGCAAGCTCACTTTGGCTGGCTTGCGATGTTCGCGGGCTTCGACATGCCGGCTTCCAGTGCGCAAACACGGAAACAGTTGGGATGGAACCCGACCGCTCCTGGCTTAATCGCCGATCTTGAGAATATGCAGTATTTCCAAGCCTAAACCTAGAAGGAGACATCTATGCAGAGCAAACGCGTTGCCCTGGTCACCGGGGCTAATCAAGGAGTCGGGTTTCAGGTGGCAAAGGAACTCGTGGCGAACGGTCTCACTGTGCTGGTCGGGTCGCGCAATTTCGAGCGCGGCGAGACTGCGGCCAAGGAGATCGGACACGGCGCCATCGCCCTTCAGCTCGACGTAACGGATCGGCCTTCAATTGCCGCCGCGGCGGAACGCATCCGCAAGGATTTTGGCCGTCTCGACCTGCTCGTCAATAACGCAGCTATCTCGAATACGACAAAGGGCAACTTATCTCTCCAGGAGTATGCAAAGACAACCCTCGCGAGCAAGGCATCGCTCGACGAAATACGTTCGGTGTGGGAAACCAACGTATTCGGTGTCCTCGCCGTTTACCAGGCGATGCTGCCGCTTCTGCGTGAGTCGTCAGATGCCCGTATCGTCAACGTCTCGAGCGGAGTGGGCTCGCTGACGATGAACGCCGATCCCGCCTACTCCTACCACGCGATGTTCAGTCCTGTTTATCCTGCGTCCAAGACGGCTCTCAACGCTATAACGCTGGCCATGATGATCGAGCTGGAGTCGACCGGGATCAAAGTCAACTTAGTGACCCCGGGCTTCACTAAGACGAACCTCAACGGATACGAGGGTACGGCCTCTGTCGAAGATGGCTCTCGCGAGGTGGTGCGCGTCGCGCTGCTAGGCCCGGATGGTCCTACTGGTACGTTCACGCGCTGGAAAAACGAAACCATCCCATGGTGATCGAGTCGGAACATCGGATTCCGGAGGGTATTTCGGGATGGCTCGAATAACGGGCAATTCGGAAACTATTCCCGGCGGATAGCTGTCGATAACGTCTCTCTCTCAGCCTGAGATAGGTGGTGGTATGGCGATTAATGTGTTGCAGTCATTCAAACGATTGGCAAGTTGCGGCAATGCACGCTGATTCTTCAACCGAGTATTGAAAGCTCAATGCCGATCACTTCGCTATCGATTCCAAAATGCCAGTTGCCAAATCTGTCTTTTCGCGTGCGAACGAGGATGTGAACTCTCACTACGCAGGAGTATGATCTACACCGTCCGTTTGTTACTCTTCATCCGTATTTGGAACCCATGAATAAGCCCTCCCGTAGTTTCTGGCAAATCTGGAACATGAGTTTTGGCTTTCTGGGGATTCAGTTCGGCTGGGGACTCCAGATGGCCAACATGAGCGCGATCTATGAGTATCTAGGCGCTCGCGCCGATCAGATTCCTATTCTTTGGCTGGCTGCGCCGCTTACCGGACTGATCGTGCAACCCATCATTGGACACTCCAGCGATCGAACCTGGTCGAGGCTTGTACATACAAGAGCGCAGTTCCCTACACGATTCGCCTTTCGTTTTACGTGGGAGGAGGCGCCTTCCTGAGCGCGGTGTTGTGGACTATTTTCACCACACCGAAACATCCGCCTGAGGACCTGGAAGCGTTCCGCCGAATGAAGACGGAGAAAGCTGGATTACTGGCGAACGCCGGCGAGATCCTACGCGCGTTTGGGCATATGCCACGAACGATGAGGCAACTGGGTCCAGTTCAGTTGTGTACCTGGTTAGGGTTATTCTGCATGTGGCTCTATTTTCCGGTTGCCGTCGCGCACAACGTCTTTGGTGCGGTTGACCAGACGAGCCCAAGCTATACGCCAGGAGTCGAGTGGGCCGGCGGATGCTTCGCGGTCTACTCCGCGGTGTGCTTCGCCTTTTCTTTCGCGCTTCCAAAGCTGGCCGAATCCATTGGACGGAAGAACACACATAGCCTTTGCCTGGTGTGTGGAGCGGCTGGACTACTTTCTGTCGCTGTAATCCACAACAAGTGGATCTTGCTGCTGACCATGGTCGGCGTTGGTATTGCGTGGGCAAGCACGCTTGCGATGCCCTACTCGGTGCTAGCGGGATCGCTTCCGCCCGCGAAAATCGGCGTTTATATGGGAATCTTCAATTTCTTTATTGTGATTCCAGAAATTCTCGCTTCCCTCTTCTTTGGCTGGGTCATGAACCACTGGCTGAACAATAACCGATCGATGGCCGTTGTATTTGGGGGCGTGTTTTTGCTGATCGCGGCAGTGTTGATGCAACGGGTCTACGATCCGGCTGCCACCCAACTCGATCGTTCCGACATCGAGCGACCGGTTTTGGAGCCAGCCTCAACAGAGTAGTTGTCGCCTCGCGGCTAGAAGTTAACCCGCACCGCCAGTTGAATCTGGCGCTCCGAAAATGCGCGCGTGCTGCGGATCAAACCAAAATTCGCGGGACCGTCGCTCCAGTTCGAATCCGGATTGATGAACTGAGGTGTATTCAGCACGTTGTACGCCTCGGCTCGAAATTGCAATTTGAATTCCTCGCTGACGTCAAAAGTCTTGAAGAAGGAAGTATCTAGTGTGTGAGTTCCCGGACCGTGGAAGTAATTCCGCGCAAGTGTTCCCGGTCGTAGGTAAACGCCGGTCGCATTTACGGGAGGCGTCGCAAAGGCATTGTAGTTAATCCACTCGACCGCTCCGTTCACGTGAGTTTCCTCGCCGTTTGCGGCATTCCCTAAATAATCGGGGCGATTCGCCGGATTTCCAATCACTGAAACATCAAACGGCGTTCCGGTCGCCAGCGTCAGGATATTGTTCCACTGCCAGCCTCCGGCAAATCCGTTCAGCAGAGGATTCCACCCTCTTCCAATTCGCTTGCCGTGTCCAAACGGCAATTCGTAGAGCGTGCTTAAGGTGAACAGGTGCCGTTGGTCCTGATCGGAATTCCCGCGATTCTCAGCGAGATCCCCGCCTACGCCCGGATAGACGAATATTCGTGCATTGCCGCCGGTCACGCTGAAGGGTCCGTTCGAATCATCCAAAGTGTGCGACCACGTATACGCGACGGTGTATTGCAATCCACCCGAGAGCCTGCGATTCAAGTTCACCTGCAGCGCGTTGTAACTCGACGAACCGGAAGCCGCGCCCATGTTCACAATCAATCCGCTGCCCGGAAATAGCGATGTGCCGGAAGGCGTATTCAGGATTTGATTATTCAGATTGAACCACGTCATCAGATGATTGGCTTTGTTTCCCACGTAAGCGACGCTGAGCGCAGTATTGCGATCGATCTGTCGCTCCACTTGCAGGTTCCATTGCTGAATCATAGAGCTGTGATTATTCGGTGGCACGGCAATTACGCTGGCGTTCCGCGGGTCTTGCGGGTTGACCACGGGAACAGCCGGTGGGAGCGGTCCTGTCGCATTACTACCATCGTTGCTCCCATTCGGGGCAGACCCGGAAAGCGTGAGACGGTAGCCGTTGAGAGCCTGATAGGTGCCGTTGCCGTTGAAGTCGGGATTATTGCTCAACTGATTGCCGACGCCACCGCGATCGAGGAAGTAGAAGATGCCGTATCCGCCGCGAATCACGGTTAAGCCATTTTGAAAGGCGTCGTAGGCGAATCCGAATCGCGGACCCAGGTTGTTGGTGCTGGTATTCACCAGGCTGCGCGAATATCCATCCTGGCCGGGCGTAACCAGCGTCCCCGAAGCCACATCGAAATTCGACTGACGGTTATGCTCCTCCGCCGGATTGGTGTACAAGTCGTATCGCACTCCGAGGTTCAAGGTGAGCCGGCTTGTTACGCGCCAATCATCCTGCGCGTAGTATCCTGTCTCCCAGTTATTGGTGTAGAACTTCGAGTCGCCGCTACCGATCTCGTAGTCACTGAATCCTGCAAGCAGCTCGGAGGTCTCATAGCCCGTGAAGCGGCCCGTGCCTACGTTTTCAACCCCGCCGATCAGGAAGTAGCCCTTTGCATAGTTCCCTTGGAAGAAGTTCACATTGCGATGGATCAGGTTCAGACCAAACCGCAGCGTATGCCTGCCGCGTGACCACGTCACATTATCGGCCAGCTGTGGACTGTCCTCGTGGACGTTGTAGGGACCTCCGTCCCCGGTAAACGTCAACTCGCTTCCGCCACCGCCGATGAGAGCTCCTCCTCCAAGCTGTGGTGTGCGATTCGCATTCGGTATCCCGAGTTGTGCGGCCAGATCCTGATTCCCGAATGGAGGCGCATACGCGAACAGATCGCTTGTGTATCCAAGGCGCAGATCATTTACAAGGTTCGGAGAAAAAGCTCGCGTGTATCCGACGGCGCCACCGCGAACGTGCGTCGGGTTGTAGCCAGATCCAAATCCCGCCGGCAGGTTCGGAAAGAGGGATGTGACGGTAAAACGATCCTGGGCGTAACTGAACCGCGCGAAGAAGAGATCGCGCGCGGTGGCGGCAAAATCGAGACGGGCATCGAAGTCGTCGGAGTCACGGTAGTCCCGCCGTTGCGACTGATAGTTGTTTTCGATGCCCGGCAGATTCGGCAGCGGAAAGGCATTCAGGTAATTCAGGCCAACTTGATTTATTCGGTAGCTTGGAATGATGTTGCCCGGGAAAGGGGCGCACGTGAGCGGATCGTAGATTGCTCCCTTCACTGCCGCTACGCCCGCGCATCCTGTGATCGTCGGATCAGGCGTGGTCGTCAAATTTGTGCCCAGGAGGTCGGAGAAGTTTCCCTGGCGCATCAATCCAGTGGGAACCGTGGAGAACTCCGGTTCACGAAAGCGCGAGGAGCGCAGTCCCTGGTAATCCAGGAACATGAAGAGGCGGCGCTTGATGATCGGAAAGCCAAGGGTGCCTCCGAACTGATTGCGGCGGAACGGAAGTTTCGGCACGACCCCGGTCTGCGGATCAGGCGTACCGAAGTAGGCGTCGTTCGCATCGAGCGCGCTGTTTCGCAAAAACTCGAACGCAGAGCCATGAATTTGGTTTGTGCCTGATTTAATGGATGTCTCAACGATGCCACCACCAGCACGCCCGAACTTCGCAGGGGCTACGCTGGTGGCAACGCGAAACTCCTGGATTGCTTCTGCCGGCGCGAAGAACACGACCGTGTTCACCAGCGATTCGTTGTTGTCGAGGCCGTCGAGGAGGAAGTTGTTCGCTTGCGGACGCACGCCATTGACGGATAGTGCCGCGCCACCGGTTTCGGAGTTGCGAAATGTCTCGACATTCGTGCCGCTCTTGCCGCCACTGGCATTGTCGCCATAGGCGCCGCGGGTTACGCCGGGAGTCAGCAGCGCCAACTGGGTGAAGTTGCGGCCGTTGAGAGGCAGTTCGGTAACTTGCCGGCCTTCGATGACGCTTCCGATCGATCCCGACTCGGTGCTTACGACCGGCGCGCCGGCTTCGACGGTGACGCTCTCAGATACAGAGCCGAACGGCAAAGTGAAATTCAGCGCAACAACCGCTTCGACGTGCAGAACCACGTCCGGCTTCAAAAGCGTTTTGAACCCGGGCTTCCCGACTTCCACGCGATAGGTGCCCGGCGGGATATCGGACACCAGGTAGATGCCGTCGCCGTTGGTCTTGCCGGAATATGGAACGGAGGTTTCGGTATTGATGACGTCAATGTCGGCACCGGTGATTACCGCACCAGAGGGGTCGAGAACGCGTCCGGTGACGGCCGCATTCGTACTCTGGCCGTGACTACACGGAGCGAGAAGGAGGTGCAGACAAACGAGGATCGCCGCGAATCGAAAAAGACGCGAGCGCAACAGCGACGCAAGTTTCCCGATTTTCGTTACAGACAGAATTCGGACCCTCGTTACGGATGATTCGGCGGTGTACGGAGCGAAGCGAACAGCAAGTGCTTCCCGCTTGGCTTAGCCCGGCCGCCATTCGGTTCGACAGTCACGAATACCGCATCGATCTGCTTTAGGAGCTTCGGATCATCAAACCGCAGCACCCAACGCTTCTTCGCCTGATTGTCGAGATAGAAGATTCCCATGTTCAGCGGACGCTTGTCGTTCGGACCACGGCGTCCCCATGCCTGGAAGCTGCTTGCGTCTTTCAGACCAGGCTGCTTGTCGAGATCGAATGCATAAAAGATGAGCGACTTGCCGCTGGTATAGAACACGCGGCCGAAGACTCTCTGCGTTTCCCCTTCGCGATCCACATCGAAGACATCGGCGATGTAGAGATCACGCGCTCCCATCAGTTCGCGAATATCGCGATCCGATGCAAGGAATTGCGCCTGCTGTTGCGCTGTATCGTCAGTATCTTTGAGGCGGGTAGAGAGATCCTCAATGCTTTTTTCCAGAGAAGCCGTATGCAGCAGGTCGCGCGAGCGCTGCTGCTGCAAAGAATCAATTTCGCGCTCTAGCGGCTCAAGTGAGGACTGCGCTTCCTGCAACTTGCGGGCAACTCCGTCGCGTTCCGTTGCGAGAGCAACCGTCTGACTCTTCAGGCTCGAAACTTCCGCGTTCGATTGAGCCGAGCTTTGTTGCAGCTGCGCCGCCTGTGCCTTCAACTGCGCAATCCGGTTCTGTTCTTTGTTTAACTGCTGCTGCAAATCTCCAATTTGCGCCTCGCGATCAGCGATATCGCGGGAGAGTGCGGTATGTTCCTGCGAAAGACTTGCGAGCTCAGTCCGCTGGGGCGACGTGACGACTGGGCGCGATTGAGCGGATTCCGATCCCCGTCGCTGTCCCTCTTTGAACGCGAAGAGCGGAATGAGGATCATCAGAACTACAGCAGCAGCATAACTGGCGTACCGCTGGGCGGGAGTCGAAACCAGAACTCGCCAACCGCGCCGTGCTTTGGGAATGTTTCGCACGCGCGGCGAGTAGACGCGAGTACCCGCCTCGCCTTGTGCAATGCGCGCGAACAATTCCTTCTTGGCATTTTCAGCCGACCACTCCTGTTGCTGCGGAACATCCTTGGGATCAGCCTTGGACATAAGCGTCGCAATTCCGTTCTTGGCGACAGAACGATACTGGCCCAGGAGCTTCTCGCACGCGTGGCACTCGACGACGTGCGACCGTATCGCCTGCCACTCGGTGTCCGTCAATGTTCCTGACGTCGCCAGTGCGCACAAGGATTCGTAGTACTCGTGGTCCATGAAATTCGGTGACTCCGGGATTTTTGAACCAGGTTCCATGGTGCTGCTATTCACCCTCATTGAGCGAATGAATGTCTACGCTCTCTTTCAATTTCTTGAGGCCTCGGTAGTAAAAGTGACGAACTTTGGGAAGCGGCTCCTTCAGGCGCTCGCTGATCTCACGTAACGTGTACCCTTCAAAGAAGAACAGCTCCAGTGTCATGCGCTGCGGTTTACTCAAATCTTCGAAGGCTTTGCGGAGGACACCTTCGCACTCCTCAAGCTGCGCTTCGTATTCCACATCGGAAGACGCCCGCATGACCTCGGAGTAGTCTTCTAAATTCTGATTTTCGTAAAAGCGACGAAACTGCAGGTATTCGCGGCGATCGAACGCTTTGTGATATGCAGTCTGCAGCAGCCAGGCACGAGCTGTTCCCTTTTCAGGGTCGAACAGGTGGCGTTTCTGATAAACCTGCAGGAACACGTCCTGCACCAGTTCCTGCGCTTCTCCAGGATCGCGAAGAACGCGCATGCCGATTCCGAGTACAGTCTGGGCGTGGCGGTCGAAGAGTTGACCCAACGCTCCCTCGTCTCCACCCTGCACCTGCATCATGAGCAGCTCGTCTTCCGATCTTGCGATGGAGCGAACATCAGGCTCTTGCTCAATCGTTGACGCCGGAAATGCTGCTGTCGGAAACACGCCGTCTGATGCTGACACGGCTTAAGACACCTCTGCCCGGGGCAGTTGTTACTCAAACTGCCAAGAAGCTGTATAGCACAGAGTAGCTGCCTTGCCTCAGAAAAATAAATCGATTTATGACTGGACAAATGTTGGTACAACTCTGGATTCCCACCCGTAGTGCTTAGTTGGGTGTGCAGCTCACCTGTAACCAAGCAGGCTTGGTCGAAGGAGCGGAGATAGTCCGCCCAGCTGAAGCAAGACGGTTTTCTGCAGAGTGCGGGAACTGTGACCGCGAGTCGCGCGCCACTCCCGGACAGTCCCGCACCATCCCGGTGGACTTCCGCAGAAGGCAGTCGAAGACTTCAGGGACGTTCGAATCGAGCCGCTGCCGAGCTGCCCTCCCAGGCTTTACACGTCAACACCACAGCACCCGTGTGAAAGCCATTACCCAACTTTTTCTGGAGGAGATCCATGAGGAATTCATTCTTAATGGTTTCGTTCGTGCTGCTCTGTGTACTTGCAATGGGTATTTTCGGCTTCGCCCAGAGCGATACCAGCAGCATTACCGGAACCGTAAAAGATCCACAGGGCGCAGCCATTTCCAACGCAACTGTGACCGCTACTAACACGGGAACCAATCACGCTTATACAGCGAAAACCGACAGCAATGGCGCCTACACAATTCCGGGCGTCATTCGCGGACCCTACCATATCGAGGTAGCCGCTGCAGGATTCAGTTCTTCCAAGGCAGATTTCTTGCTGAACATCTCTGAACACAGAGAGTTCAGCCCAACGCTGCAGCTTGGCGCAGTAACTGAATCCATAACCGTGGACGCAGGTGCTACCGTGGTGGATACCACTTCGTCGTCGACCGGCGAAGTGATCGAAGGACAACAAGTCAGCGAGTTGCCGTTGAATGGCCGCAACTTTACACAGCTGGCACTGCTCACGCCCGGGGTTACGCGTGGCGCATATGGCAGCCAGGCAAGCGGTATCGGTAACCAGACGGAAACCTTCCGCTATGCCCAGACCGGCGGCGCCGCACTCAGCGTCAACGGGCTGCGCCAGCAATCGAACAACTACATTCTCGACGGCATGGACAACAATGAGTCGCTGGTGAACAGCATCATTTTTTTCCCGCCAGTTGAGGCGACGCAGGAATTCAAGGTCACGACCTCGATTGCGCCAGCGGAGTTCGGGCGCGCCGGTGGTGGAATCATCCAGACCTCCGTCAAATCAGGCTCGAACCAGTGGCACGGGTCAGCATTTAATTTCCTGCGCAACTCCGTGTTCGATGCCAATAATGCTTATTTCAACCCACTTACCAATGGCAAGCCGACCCCAAAGACGCCTTTCCGACGCAACCAGTTCGGTGGCACACTAGGCGGCCCTATCATCAAGAACAAATTGTTTGCCTTTGTTGACTATCAGGGCTTCCGCGATTCGCAGCCGCAGAATCCGCAATTTACCACTGTGCCAACCGCGCTGATGCGAACCGGAAACTTCTCGGAGTTGCTTGGCACCAATCTCACGCATCCGCCGTCATGCGCCTCCGCGACAGCGCCAGTGGGAGCAATCTTCAATCCAGTGAATTGCCAACCGTTCACTGGCAACATCATCCCCCCCGGAGACATTAACTCGGTTGGCCTGGCCTATCTGAATGCGTTCCCCGCGGCAAATGTGCCGGGCGTCCTCCAGAACAATTTCACCAGCCGTCCACAGGTGATCGAGAACTACAACGACTTCGACATACGTGTCGATTACAACATGACGCCGAAAGACTCGGTCTTTGGCCGTTTCAGCTATGCCGAAGATGACACCACACAGCAAACGGTACTGGGAATTCTGCCTTCCGGCTACGGTTCCGGCGGCCGTGATGCCTCGCCTCGGGGAATCGTCATTGGCGAAACACACACTTTCAGCTCTTCGCTGTTGAACGATTTCCACATCGGATGGGTACGCCAGTACTACCAGTACCTGAATCCATTTGAGGGTGTTCCAATTGCCCAACAGCTCGGCATTCCCGGCGCGAACCGTTCCTCGGTACTTGGCGGCGGCGCGCTGATTGGTCCCTATGACAGCTCGATCTCCTACACTGGTGACGGCGGACCGTACATCGTTAAACAGCCGACGTTGCAAGTTGAGGATTCCGTCTCATGGATTCGCCACAACCACAGCTTCAGGTTCGGAGCGAACCTCATCCATCGCGATGTCAACTTCTTCGAATCTGACTACCGCGGCAAAGGCTTTTTCCAGATCGGAAATGGCGACACCACCGGGTATGCCGTCTCGGAGTTGCTCGACGGATTCATGACGGAATACGATATATCTACGCCCGTCAGAAACGACACCCGCGCATGGGAGACCGGCTACTACGGGCAGGACGATTGGAGAATCACGCCGCGTTTGACCCTAAACCTCGGCCTTCGTTACGACCTTTTCACCAATCCAAGTGAAAAGAATAACCAGATATCGAATTTCGACCTCGCCACTGGACAACTCCTTGTTGCCGGTCAAAACGGTTCCAAAAGTCTGATCAACACCGACACCAACAACTTCGCGCCACGCATCGGCTTTGCCTACGATCTGTTTGGTCAGGGCAAGACCATAGTCCGCGGCGGCTTCGGGATGTTCTACTTCCTGGATCGCGGCGGAATCGGAAATCAACTCGGAGAGAACGCGAACTGGACCGCTGCCGGCGCGTATACCTACGCCAACGGCTATCGAGTCACGCTCTCAGGGGCCGCTCCGATCAATTCCAACGATCCTTCACAAGCCGTTGCCGGGCAGATCTACTCGCCGATGCCGGTGAGCGTCACCAACCCTACGAACACTCAGGTTCTCGCCTATCCTCCAAACAACCAGGCTTCCTCGATCAACGAGTGGAATCTGCAGATCTCGCAACAGTTGGGGAATAACACCGAGTTCAATATTGCCTACGTGGGTAACGTGTCCGACCACCTGATGACCATCTACAATGCCAACGGTCCGAAACTGGAAGGATTCGCGGGCAACCCGTACTCAGCAGCCGGCTTGAACGTAATCGTCAACGCAGCAAACGGCACCTCGAATTACAACGGTTTGCAGGCACGGCTCGTGCATCGCTGGACCAACGGCTTCCAGTACACGGCGGCTTACACCTGGTCGCACGCATTGGACAATTCTCGTAGTGCGTTCTCGAACATAGGTAGCAACCAGCAGATGTTTACAGATGGTGTTGGAGCCCTGCTCAAGTACAACTACGGCAACTCCGAAGACGATCAGCGACATGCCTTCACGTTCTCAACGTTGTACGAACTTCCATTCGGACGCGGCAAGCGTTGGGGCAATGGCTGGAGCGGCGTACCCAACCAGGTCCTGGGAAACTGGCAGTTCAACATGATCGCGACGGTCGGAACCGGTACGCCTTTCGACGTCACGTATCAACCGAACAATTGCAACGGATGCGTAGTCCACCCGGATATGTCCGGTGGCATCAACACCGGCAACCAGGGTCGTGATCCAAAGACCAATAATCTGATCTGGTTAAGCGGATTCAATGGCTTTACCCCGGTGGCGCAAAATGCCGACGGGACATTCGCCAGCGTGCCGACCCTGCATAAAAACCAGTTCTACGGCCCTGGCTATGATCCGATCGACATCTCCATCTTCAAGAACTTCGTTCTTACGGAGCGCCTGAAGATGCAGTTCCGTGCTGAGGCCTACAACTTATTCAACACTCCTCAGTTCGCCAATCCGAGTTCCGGCTTGGGTTATCAGGTAAACGGCGGCGTGCCGACATTCACCACTAACGGCGGGCAGTTCGGCGAGATCAACGCCACCCGTCAATACTCCGAACGCGAATTGCAGTTCGCTCTGCGCTTCACGTTCTAAACTTTACCGGGGAGCAGGTATTCCGTTCCTGTTCCCCTTTTTCTTGCCGTTTTTTTACTGTTCCGGACACAATGCACAATTACAATTCGTGGTCCTGCAGATTTCGTTCCGTCACTTATCTCGGATTTCTTCTACTTGTTCTTACCGCGCTTTCACTCGCGCAAGCTCCACAGATTTCGAAGGTGGAACCTCCGAATTGGTGGGCGAACTATGATTCGCCGGTCATGGTGCTGCTTTATGGCGACGGTCTTGGAGGCGCGAAGGTCTCGGTCAGCTATCCCGGCCTGTCCATTCAGAAGACGCAGGTTCAGCCCGACGGAAAACATGCTTTTGTGTGGCTCGAAATCTCGCCGAAAAGCAAACCAGGTACTGCCACGATTCAGGTTAAGACCGCGAGCGGCGAAACCCAATTCGCTCTTCCGCTGCTACGGCGCGAGTCTTCCCAAGGGCGCTTTCAAGGTGTCACGCAGGACGATGTGATCTACCTGATCATGCCGGATCGCTTTGCGGACGGCGATCCATCGAACGATCAGCCCGCGGGCGCCGCCAATGGAACGTACGATCGCAACTCAGCGAGAACGTATCACGGTGGTGATCTCCGAGGCGCCCAGCAACACCTTCCCTATCTCAAAGATCTTGGCGTCACGACCATCTGGCTCAACCCGATCGCCGACAATTCCGATGCAACCGCCGATTACCACGGTTATCACGCGGTCGATCTCTACAAAGTGGAAGATCACTTTGGCACCATGCAGGACTTTCAGAGTCTCGTAAACTCTGCGCACCAGCAAGGCATGAAGGTCCTGCTCGACATGGTTCCGAATCACATTGGACCCCGACATCCGTGGGCAACTTCGCAGCCTGCGCCCGGATGGCTGCATGGCACAACCGAACAGCACATCAATACGGACTACGATTTTCCGCCTCTCGCTGATCCTCACGCAGTTCCACGCAGCTATCGCAGCGCGCTCGACGGTTGGTTCGCGAATGCACTTCCGGATCTCGCGCAAGAGAATCCCCTCGTCGCTCAGTACCTTTTGCAAAACGCGCTGTGGTGGATCGAGAGCGGCGGCATCGACGGCTTCCGCATCGACACGTTCCCTTACGTGCCGCGCTCGTTCTGGACGTATTACCTGAGCGGCATTCGAAACTTCTATCCAAACTTTTTCAGCGTTGGCGAAGTCTACAACTTCGATCCAGTCGTCGTTTCTTACTTTGCCGGTGGCCACACTGGATTCGACGGAGTGGACACTCATTTGTCCACACCTTTCGACTTTCCCCTCAACGCGGCGATTCGCGACGTTGTGAATCATGGAGCGACGGCCAAAAAGATCGAGGACGTGCTCCGTCAGGATCGACTCTACCCGCATCCCGAGATGCTCGTTACATTCATCGGTAACCACGACATGAAACGGTTCATCACCGATGCCGGTGGTTCGACACAGAAGCTGAAACTCGCACTGTCATTGCTCGCCACCCTGCGCGGCATTCCGCAGTTGTATTACGGCGATGAAATCGGAATGGCTGGAGGAGATGATCCAGACAATCGCCATGATTTTCCGGGCGGATTTCCCGGAGACAAGCAAGATGCGTTCGGCACTCAAGATCGAACGCCGCAAGAGCAGGACGTGTTTGTTCACTTACAGGGTCTATTAAAGCTTCGCCGAGATCATCCCGCCTTGCGCGAAGGCAAACTCTATACGCTCTTCTGCGACGACCAAACCATCGTATACGTTCGTGACTACACAAAGCCCGGCGATGCGCTTCCGACCGACCGGCTCCTGATGATAATGAACAACTCCGACAAAGCCGGGGAGGTTCCTCTCACAACCGGCGACACCCCGATTGCTGACGTCCACCAGTTTGATCTGATCGGGTGGAAGAGGACGGATGTAGAGGTGAGTCACGGCAGAATCAAGTTGCCGGCGGCGGCCAGATCGCTTTCGATCTACGAGCTCAAATGATGCACGCGTTACAGATCATTCTTTTGCCGCCAAGCAGCCGAAAAACCCATACCCTTCGCGAGGGAACCGCGATGAGAGATCGGAAACGAGGATTCGGGAAATCTACGGACACATTCTCGTAGGCGCGGTATTGGGTTAGATTGTGCGGCTCCGATCGGAGAGCGGGTATCGCAATATCTGCGCTCAGATATGCCGCGAATTTCTTGCGGCATAGCCGGGCAAACAGCCGTTTAGTTGCTGACCAGTTAGGCCGCGCGTTTTTCTGTAATTTGCGGAGCCTGGGGCTGGCTACCTCGCAGCTTGCCAAGGAACGACACGGCCACTGGAATCGAGACCAAAGCTCCGACTAGGACCAAACTCAGGCCCACGGCTTTACGTGCTCCTCTATCTAGCGCGCCGGCTGAACAGCCGGGATCATCCCTGACAGATTAGACCGGGGACATACCTGACGCTTTCTCCGCCCGGTTGAGGGGATGGGGTGCAGGGGAAGGGGAGGTGTCCTCTTCCCCTGCTCCATCCACGTTGAAGTCTTCGGGCAACGGCACAACGTGCCGCAGCCGACTGTCGAAGCTGGCGAGCGGCAGATGCGCGAAGTAGATGGTGAACCAGCGATCATCCACGGGCAGCAATCCTACACGTTCTCCCCAGAGCACTTCGCTCAAGAACACCTCGCGCTGCTTCCAGCGGAAGTGACCATGACTCTTCACCGGGCATACTTTCATGGTTTCCGGATAGTCCACTTGCGGCATCTCGCGCGGATACTCGCGTTGTGAAGGCGCATAAACACTGGCCGGAGTTTGCATCCCCAGTGCTTCATGCGGACGCACCTGGTTGTATTCCTGGCGGAACTGCTGCAACTGGCGCTGTTGCGCTCGTCGATCCTTGGCCGGAGGAGTGGCCACTTCCTGCTTCAGGGTGCGATGCATGCGTTCATGACGCCCGTTCTGTTCGGGATGCCCGGCCTGGATGCGTTCCGGCACGATGCCCAGCTTGATCCACCATACCGCCAGCCGCGACAGTCCGGCGATCGCGGTCGAGGCAAAGGGCGCGCCATTGTCGGTACGAATCGCCTGCGGCAGACCGTATTCGCGGAACGCTACCTCGAAGATCGCCTGCACGCGCGCCGTGTCGGTCTTCTCCACTGCCTGACAGCGCAGCAGATAGCGGCTATGCGCATCGGAGATGGTCAGCGGATCGATGCGCGTGCCGTTGGTGGTACGAAACCAGCCCTTGAAATCAGCACACCATACGCGGTTGGGTCCATCGGCATGCGCCAATGGCTCCGTGTAGGGCGCAGTCTTGCGTCGCTTCTTGCGCGGCACCACCAAACCTTCGCGTTTCAGCAGCGCGCCGATGGTGCTCGCCGCTGGCCAGACGGGGCCGGGTTGATCCCGCTCGAGAACACGCTTCAGTTTGCGCGGTCCCCAGCGCATGTGCGCCTGCCGCAGCTCCAGCACCAGTTGCTCGATCGCTGCCGCTGTCTGATTGGGATGACGCGCCGGAGCCCGGTCTCGTTCCAGTAATCCTTCCAACCCCATCGCCCGATATCGCCGCAGCCACACATACCCCGTCTCCCGGGCTACACCGTAGCGGTCGCACAGCTCCGTCATCGTGTGCTCATCCTGTTCATACTCCAACACAAACCGTGCTTTCTCTTCCATCACACTGCTCGCTTTCCAGGGCATGCCGTGTTCTCCATGCCTCCCTTGGCGAATCACAGTGTCAGGGATGTGCCCGGTTCAATCTGTCAGGCATGTGCCCGGTCTGTACCCCGGCAAGCAGCAATCCCACCCCCGTTCCGATGGTGAATCGAGTGCTGTTGATCATGCCGATTTCAGGGACGGTTAATGGTATCTCTCTCATAATGATTCCTCGCTGAACATTAGTCCGGATTGCCGCCCAACGCCGAGCGTTGCCAAAGCCCGAAGGCAGCGACATCGGTAGCGTGAAATCGCCTTGCAGATAAGCGGCAGACCTTACATTACCGCTCACAATCTCGTTTTAAAGATACCGAGTGGTAACGCGCGTTCAGGACCGTTCCGCCCATTCGGACAGTACCCATTTACATTGGGCAACTAGACGTCAGTAACGCCTTACTTTTGGAGAATCAGGCTATGCTTGCGCGGTACGAAGGAGTCTGCTTTATGGCAACTGCCATTACTCGCCGGGCCTGCTGGGATGTTCTCACCATGGTTTTCGTCCTTGTTTTCACCATTGGCTTGTTCGCACAATCTAGAACGGCTGCAGCCCCGACTTCAGCTTCTTCGGCTGCACGCGATCTAAATCCCACGTTGGCTGAGTTGATGCGCGTAGCTCCTGCAACAAACCAGGACCTGGCCATCCTGCAGCAACCGGGCGCGAGACTCCACTGGGTCACGTTTTGGCGCGGAGACAAAGCCCATAACGCCCAGACGGCAGAAGCGTTGCGCCGCAACCTCCAGTTTGCCGTGCCTAATTTGATCCACGATGCGCAAGGCTCTGGTGGAAGTATCTCCACGACTTTTAAGCTCTATAGAGATCTGACTGTGGTTTGCGAGTCCTTGGATTCGTTGCTCCCGCCCAGTTCGCACGAAAGCAAAACTGAGCTGGTAGCTTTGAGCAACGATCTCTCGGACATGAATCGGCTCAGGGAAGACTTGTATTTCTATATTCAGCAGACTGCTGCTTCGATCGAGAGTAAAAATCAGCAGCTATCGTCTTCGGCTGGCCGATCTCCGAAAAGAATCATTGTTGATGACAACATTCCGGAGAAGCCCTCGCCCAAGAAACGCCGCCTGGCCACACAATCCGCCACGCAGATGCAGTAGTGTGACTGATCGGCAAGAACCTCTTACGAACAGTTGACATCGCCCGAAGTCGTTAGAAGACTGTCGACAAACCGTCATATCACTATCTTGCTCTGAGATAGCTGGTGCTCGGATCGAAGGAGGCCGAGATGCGCATCATACCGACGGCCGCGAAGGCTGGATTCGCGTCGAACGGCTACATCGATTGCGCCTGGTCAGTTCTGGGACACTACCCAATTTCATTCGTGTATCTGCACTGGACTATCGTGTCGCGTTACGGCTCGATCGATATAATTCATCCTTCGGAGTCGGGAGAGTGTCCGCGATTGGCTGGATCTTCGATTCAAAGCAAGGCGCCGTCGATCGACTGATCCCGCGCTGGATATTTCTTCGCGCCCTCGGGTTAATTTATTTCTCTGCGTTCTATTCCCTCGCCTTCCAGATAAAGGGACTGATTGGTGCCAATGGAATCCTTCCTGCGGGCAGTTATCTGGAGACCGTCGCGCGTTCCTTTGGGGACCTAAAGCTCTGGTTTGCCCCAACTCTATTATGGATTTCGAGCGGACCGCACATGTTGATGGCGCTCTGCGTCGTGGGTATGGTCGCTTCCCTTTTGCTGCTTTTCAATTTCTGGCCGCGCGGGATGTTGGTGGTCTCTTTTCTATGCTTTCTTTCCTTCGTCAGCGCTGCCCAGGACTTCTCAGGCTATCAATCCGACGGAATGCTGCTCGAAGCCGGATTTCTGTCCATCTTCTTCGCGCCTTCGGGCTTTAGCCCTGGTTGGGGAGAAAATTCTCCGCCCTCACGTGCCAGTCTCTTTCTGCTGCAGTGGGAATGGTTTCGCATCTACTTCGGATCGGGATTGGTCAAGCTCGTCAGCGGCGATCCACAGTGGCGGCATCTGACAGCGATGGATGAGTATTACCAAAACGGTCCGCTGCCGACTTGGATCGGATGGTACCTCCAGCACCTCCCGCACTGGTTCCACTGGACCACGGCATTAGCCACACTCGTAATGGAGCTCGCGCTGGTGTGGATGATGTTTATGGGACGCCGACTGCGAATCGTCTGCTTCCTTATCACAACGGCTTGGCAACTTGTGGTGATCCTCACCGCAAATTACACGTTTCTAAATTACCTGGTGCTATCGCTGGGGTTCCTGCTGCTGGACGACAGACTTCTGGCCCCATTGCTCGGAGGGAGATTTCGCATTAAGGCACCGGAAGCCGCCAAGAGTGCCCTCGAGGGACTCAGCTCATATGCTCGTAAATTCAAAATCGGCGTCTCTGCCGTGGTCTTGTCGTGGATCTTCTATGCGACAACTGTGGAACTCGTTCGCACACTGTGGCCCAGCATGCCCTTCCCACGATCTCCCGTTGCTGCGCTCGAGCCGTTCCGCATTGCGAATCGATACGGACTATTCGCAGTGATGACGAGGGGGCGGTATGAAATCGAATTTCAGGGATCCAACGATGGGCAAGATTGGATTGCTTATCCTTTCCGCTACAAGCCGCAAGCGCTAAATGAAGCACCAGGTATCTACGCACCCTATCAGCCTCGATTCGACTGGAATTTATGGTTTGCATCACTAGGGTCGTGGCGCGACAACATGTTTGTCGTGAGCACGGAAGAGCGCCTGTTGAATAACGACCACGACGTCCTTAACTTATTCCGTGGCAATCCTTTCTCGAATGCTCCGCCGAAACAGGTACGTGCGGTACTGTGGCAGTATTGGTTCACTTCGATGAAGGAAAAGAGTGCGACCGGCAACTGGTGGCGGCGTCAGTATCTCGGCACGTACGCTCCCACCCTCACGCAGAATGAGAACGGAAAATTGATAGTACTCGAGTGGCCGACAATCGCGGGGTCGAAAGAATGAACGGCACCGCGAACGTGATTGGAGCCGGGCCGAATGGACTGGCCGCCGCAATCGTGTTGGCACAGGCTGGATTTCAAGTCCAAGCCTTCGAAGCCGAACCTCAGCCAGGCGGTGCCGCCCGAACTTTGCCCCTGACCTTGCCAGGATTTCTTCACGATTTTGGGTCGGCGGTTCACCCCATGGCTATTGGGTCGCCCTTCTTCACTTCTCTTCCTCTCATCAAATACGGACTGGAGTGGATACACCCAATTTCGCCGCTGGCTCACCCGCTTGATGACGGTACTGCGGTCATACTGGAACGGAGTATCGAGACTACCGAAGCGAATCTGGGCCAAGACGGAAAAGCCTGGCGACATTTGCTCGCCCCACTCGCAGATCACTGGTTTGAGATTGCGCCCGATCTGCTACGCCCTCTCACCAGGTTCCCGCGTCACCCATTCTCTATGGCAAGACTGGCGCCTCGGGCGTTTCTGCCTGCCACATGGCTGGCAAACTACGAGTTTCGCGGAGAGCGCGCTAAGGCGCTCTTCGCCGGGCTTGCCGCACATTCTTTCCTCAGCCTCGATGAACCTCTAAGTTCCGGAGTTGGCGTGATTCTCGGTGCGGTGGCACATGCCGTCGGCTGGCCTATTCCCCGCGGCGGGGCGCAGTCGATCACGGACTCCCTTTGCGCCTTTCTGACAAGCTTAGGAGGAAGCGTCAAGACGGCGAGCCGGGTTGAGCGCATCGCCGACCTACCGAAAGCGAACGTCACTATGTGCGATCTAACACCGCGCCAAATAATCGAAATCGCCGGAGAACGTTTGAGCCAACGATACCGGCGACGACTGGAATCCTGGCGGTATGGACCGGGGGTGTTCAAGGTTGATTACGCGCTTCGCGAGCCGATTCCATGGAGAGCAACAGACTGCAGACGCGCTGCGACCGTTCACATCGGAGGAACCTTAAATGAAATCGCAGAGTCGGAAAAGACCATGCGTAAGGGTCTGCACGCTGAGCGTCCTTTTGTATTGCTCGCACAACCTTCGCTTTTCGATCGCTCGCGGGCTCCCGAAGGCAAGCACACGGCATGGGCGTACTGTCACGTGCCGAACGGATCTACATTCGACATGCTGCCACGGCTGGAAGCTCAGATAGAGCGCTTCGCTCCCGGCTTCCGGGATTGCGTTTTAGCAAGGCGCGTGTTTTCTCCTGCAGCGCTTCAAGCGATGGACGGAAACCTGATCGGCGGAGACATAAACGGCGGCGAGGTAAATCTGATGCAGTTTCTTTTTCGGCCCACGAACTCGCATTACGCGACCTCTGCGCGTGACATTTACATCTGTTCCTCATCGACGCCCCCGGGAGGAGGAGTACATGGAATGTGCGGTTCCAACGCAGCCAACTCTGCGCTCGATAGGATATGACAGAAACTTCTTGGCGTTCTTGGCGGGTCCTCCGTGCGATGGGCGTGGCCTTTCGGCTGTGCGGATTCGAGGTGGCCGCTGTTCCGCATCATCAATACTTCCCAGAAAGAGCCCCTCGCTTACCCTTGTCGTGCCCAAACGAGGCGGGCGGACGGCGACGCTGGAATCTGTCTAACTTTCACACCGTTCAACTCCTCGACGCGTCGATTTGAAACCAAGCTCTCGACCTTAAGTAAACAGAAAAAAGGGGATGAGCTTGCGCCCATCCCCGAGGAGAGTCTGCTTTTTAGTTAGAAAGTCACCTTCAGAGCCAACTGTACGAACCGCCGCTCGTTCGGCACGCCCGCGGCTGGGTTCACGCCCTTCTTCCCTTCGATCGTAAAGGGCGTCAGGCTTCCGAAATATCCCGCATCCGCAAGGTTCGACTGAACGTAGTAGTTGGAATGATTCAGCAGGTTGTAGAACTCCCCACGGAACTGAAGATGCACACGCTCAGTCACGGGGAATTCTTTGCCTGCCGACAGGTTGATGTTGTACGCACCCGGTCCACGGAAGGCGTTGCGATGTGTCATGTCCGACGGGAAGTGGCAATTCTGCCCCGTCGAGACCAGGTTGCCCGCAGCATTCGTAACCATATCGCACGTCGGCAGCTCGCCCGAACCAACTAGCGGATCGGTGTACGTATTCGATCCTGGCAGATTCAGGTACGCAAACGTGTTCGGTGTACCGAGCGTAGTCGCGGTGCTGGTGCTACCGGTAAGCCCGAACGGCGCTGTCGGCACATATCGCGATGCGATTGTGTCAGTGCCCACAAAGCCATTGCTGTCAAACACAGTGAACGGATTGCCCGTTCTCGCCGTAACGATTGGCGCTAACGACCACCCGTCCATGACTTGCTTCATTACGCCATGCATGCCCTTCGCATAAGGCAGGGTCCACACGGCGCTCAAAGCGATTCGCTGACGCGCGTCGAAATCAGCGTTGCCTTTGTCGAGCGCCGGATTGAATGGATCCAGCAATCCCAGCCACCCTTGTGCCTGAGGAGTCTCGCTGAAGGTTGAGCTGATGTTGTCGATCGCGTGTGAATACGTGTAGTTGACCGTCAGATCGATGCCCTGGTGGAACAGGTTGCTGGAAACAAAACGCGTGTTGAGCGAGTTGTAATACGAAAACCCGTTCGTTCCGCGAGTGTTCATGTTTCCGTATTGCCGATTGATGCGATCCAAAGGAGAGTCCACCGTCGGATCTTCACCCATATAGACGATTCCGGTGCCGGCCTGGTTCGTGTTCTCGATCGAGTACAGGTGAACACCATGCGATCCGCTGTATTCCAACGCCACCAGTGAGTTCCGCAATACCTGGTGTTCGAGAGAAAGATTCCACATATTTGCATATGCGGTTGGGATATTCTGACGAACGTAGCGCAAACTGGCGGGCGGCAGAGCCTTGGTTCCGGTTCCCGCGAACGGGCCAAGGTTATCACTCGTAATCGGAACGCCAGTGTTGAAGATGGAGTTGAATTGTCCCGGAGGATTCTGGATCACGTTAAAAGTGACGTTGCCAAAGTTCCTCTCGTACGCGATTCCGTAACCGCCACGCAGCGAAGTTTTGCCATCGCCAAATACGTCGAGGGCGAAACCAACCCGCGGCGCGAAGTTGTGATACTGCGGCTGCCACAATCCTCCGACCGGGCTTGCCGGGCTATTGGCAGTCGGAGCGACCGTATAGACTTGGCCATTCCTGAAGTTATCGAAATAGTTTCCGCCTTGCGTGAACACGAAATTCGAATCCAGCTGCGGATCCTTATTGTGCTGCACGCCGTAATACTCCCAACGCAGTCCAAGATTCAATGTCAACCGCGGCGTTACTTTCCACGTATCCTGGCCGTAGAAAGCCATATCGTTGAATCGATTGCTGCGGCTGAAGCTGGGCTGTCCAGTCGGCAGATTGATGGTGCATGATGGAGTCTGTATGACGGCGCCGGTCGCGTCCTTGGCACAAGGGAACTTTCCTTGCGAATCCACAACTACTTGGAACCATCCCGCTGTACCGGTCAGGAAGTTTTCCAGATCACCCGGGACTCCACCCGCACCGTTCAGCGCCTCCACTGCATTCTCGTAGGCTCCGAAGGTCCGGTTGTCACGTGTGTACACATACTCCCCGCCGAAACGCAGGTCATGCTTACCCTTGGTCCAACTCACCGCCTGAGAGATCTCAGCAACGTTCTGAGGACCACCGAACGGAATGCTGTTGCCAGGCGTCAGTTGCGAGTATCCAGGCAAGCTAATCAGGTCTCCATTGATTCCAACGGCCGCGCTCGAGCTGAAATACAGGCTCGGCTGAACCGGTTGCGTTGACGCCAACGGTTGCGTGTTGTTGAGTCGGTTAAACAGCAACTTCGTTTCTGTGACCAGCCTCGGATTCCACACATGCGTCACCGAGTACATGAAGTTGTTATTGAAGAACGTCTGACCGGTGTCATATCCAACATATGGGCTGTTATTCAAGAAGCCGGCGAATTCGTTCTGGCTGAAGAGCGCATACCGGAAGAACATCTGTGTCGAATCCGACAGGTGGAAGTCAACGCGGTTCAGGGTGCTGTAACCATTCTGCGGAGGACCACCGCCGGAATCCGATGGCACGCTGTAGCTGACCTTATCGAAAATCGGCGCATTCGGACCGTAGGCTGCGAGGGTGGGCTGAGCCGTCGGATCAATCGCGATGCCCGCGTCGTTAGCGCTTTCTGTTCCTAGAAGATTCAGCCCTGACCGCAATTTTTGGTTTGTGAACACCGATTGTGTAGCTGGAGACGAAGCCGCCAGGAATGCTGGATCCATCACCAGCGTGATCGCCGTGGCTGCGCTGCGCACGCGTGTCCATTCTGTACTGCTGAAGAAGAAAAGCTTGTTCTTGATTACGGGACCGCCGAAAGCGTATCCAAACTGATTACGCGTGTAGTGTTGCCGAGGAATCCCGTTCGCGTTCGAATCGTAATCGTTCGAGGTCAGCGCCGAAATGCGGTTGAACTCATAGAGCGATCCATGGTACTGATTCGTTCCCGACTTCGTGACAACGTTGATGACTCCACCTGAGGCGCGTCCGTACTCAGCGGAGAAGTTATTGCTGACTACGCTGAATTCCTGCACGGCATCCAGTGGAACGGACTGTCCAACTTTACTCGTATACGCATCGACGTTCTCGCCGCCGTCGAGCAAGCTATCTGTGCTCGCCGAACGCTGGCCGTTGATGGAAACGCCCGCGCCGCGGGTAATCTGATCACTTCCACCAGTACCGGAAGAAGAATCCTGCGCAACGTTCCCAAGCGTCTGCACAAAGTCATAAGGATCTCGCGTCAAAGAAGGAAGCTCGGCTACGCGCTTTGCGCTTACCACCTGCGTCAACGACGAGCTCTGTGTCTCCACTTCGGTTTCAGGCTGAGCGTTTACCTCAACCGTGGTTTCTGTGCCGGCTGTCTTCAGTTGCACATCCAGCGCAGCGCGGCCACCCGGCGCTAATTGCGCCTTCTGCACAATTTCTCCGAACCCGCTGGCTGATACCTTCACTGAGTACGTACCTGGCGCCAGATTGCTGATCGTGTAGTTTCCGGAAGTATCGGTTTGAATGGTGCGGCTGGCATTCGTTCCGACATCGGTCGCAGTGACGGTCGCGCCGGCAACAACGGCTCCGGTCGCATCTGTGACTATGCCGGAGAGCGACCCTTTCTCAGACTGCGCAAATGCGACCGGCAATACGAGCGACATTGTCGCCAGGATCGTCACACCCCAAACGAGGCGTCTGAATCCGGTCAGTTTTGAAAGAAACGGTGTCATTTTTCTTCTCCTAAATTTCTGCGGGACGGGAGAGTCGGTCTTGAGCTCCTGCACGCGCTCAGGACGAAGTGCTGCCGATCGGCGCCGGGGAAGAAAAACTTCCGCTGTAAACTGAGGGACGAGTTGAATTGATAGTGTTTTCGCATCCCCAACGCTTTGCAGAGTCGCTGGGGTAAGTTGCACGTGCCAATCCAGCAGAGTGCGTGATCAGGGCTCGATATCGAAATCGGGGAAGCGCAGAGTTCGAGGTGTGACTATCAGTTTGAAATCTGGGACGAGTTGAAGGTAACTACCTTTCAGGCGTATCGCCCAGAAACGAGCGATCTCTACCAAATCGCAGAGCTTCTACTCCCCTAATCTATGGAGAACGGAAACTCGGACCAGCTCTCGAGCGATTAGTCCCAGCTGTCGATAGCTCTACTTCTGCAATTTATAGTCTGCCGCGGGGACCTTCTGCGAGACCTGCGAGGGAGTCGGCAATTGTGAACGATCCCACCCTCCGCCCAGCGCCTGAATCAGCGTTACCGCCGAGACCATTTGTTGAATTTGCAGAGTCACTAAAGTCTGCTCGTCCGAGAACACGGTATTCTGCGCGGTCAAAACATTTAGATAGGGATCGATGCCCGTTTGATAACGAGCAACGGAAAGCTGCAGAAATTGCTGCGCAGATGCGAGCGCTTCCTTCTCACGCTGAATCTGTTGCGAATAGATCCGCACGGCCGCGAGATTGTCCTCCACCTGCTGGAACGCCGTGAGGACCGTCTGCCGGTAATTCGCCACATGGCTGTTATAGGTCGCCGAATACTGATGAAGTTCGGCTCGGTAAAGTCCCCCGTCGAAGATCAGTTGTGAAGCCGATGGGCCGATCGACCAAATACGGCTGGGACCAGTGAAAAGATGCTCAAATGTGGAGCTCTCAAAACCGCCCGTTGCGGAGATCGTAATGTCCGGAAAGAACGCTCCATAGCCAATGCCGATGATCGCATTATCCTGCGCTAGTGTCCGTTCCGCGGCGGCGACATCCGGCCGCCTTTCCAGCAGTTGGCCAGGAACGCCAACCGGGATCGGCGGTGGGGTCGTGAGTAGCGGTTTCACAGGCATCTTGAAATCCGATGGAACTTTTCCAAGGAGCACGGCGATCGCATGCTCGAATTGTGCGCGCGCAATTCCAACGTTGATTGCCGCCGCTTGGGCGCTTTGCAATGTGGTCCTGGCCTCTACAACCGAGATGTAGTCATCGATCCCGGTATCGTAGAGAACCTGTGTCAGCTCAAGTGTCTTCGTGTCAGCCTTCACAAGGTTATTGAGAGTTTCCTGCAAAGCATCCTGCCCGCGGATCTCAAAATAGAATTCCGCCAGGCTCGCCTGCTCCGTCAGTCGCTCCAGTTCAAGATCAGCTGCGCTAACCTGGGCCGCGTACTGGAATTCGTGTACCTGATTGCGAATCTTGCCAAAGAAATCGGGAGTCCAGGAAACGTCGATAGGAGCAGAAATAACTGTGGCAGTTCGCCCTGTATTAGCTTGTGTTGAATTGGTCAGGGTCCCGGAAGATTTGGCGCGATTCCAACCGAAATTTGCAGTAACCGTCGGCCAATAAAGAGCACGAGCCTCGGCGACCAGCGCGCGCGCTTCCATGAAGTTCTGAAAAGACGCCTTTATATTTTGATTATTGATGTCGACCTGTTCTTCAAGCGCGTTCAGTTCCGGATCCTTGAAGATCTCCCACCACTTCCCTCGCAACATCCCTTCCTGCGGATTCGCAACCTTCCAGCCTTCGGCATCTTTGAAGTTTACCGGCGATTCTTTGTAGCTCGGCGCAGCCGCCTTCGGCGGAACAGGCGCGTGATACTTCGGCCCAACCGTGCACGCAGTAAGAACCAGCAGCCACGCTACCCACATTCCATGAACGAAATATCTATGGCGTTGCATCTTCATAATCCTTCTTAGAGCGCCGGTGCCTCCGAACCCGGATTAAACGTGTCCCGCGGCTTGCCCATGAGGCGCAGACGCAACTTGTCGAGCGCGAGATAGACCACTGGCGTGGTATAGAGCGTGATCAACTGGCTGAGCAACAGCCCCCCGACAATCGTGATTCCAAGCGGCCGGCGCAGCTCCGAGCCTGTTCCAGTGCCGAGCGCCAATGGCAACGCGCCGAACATCGCAGCCATAGTCGTCATTAGAATCGGCCGGAAGCGGAGCATGCATGCTTCGAAGATCGCGTCCGATGTGCTCTTCCCTTCCACCCGCTCGGCCATCAGCGCAAAGTCAATCATCATGATGGCGTTCTTCTTCACAATGCCGATCAGTAACACGATTCCAATAATCGAAATCACATTCAAATCCATGTGGAAGAGCATCAGCGCCAGCATCGCGCCCACACTCGCGGAGGGCAGAGTGGAAATGATCGTGATCGGGTGGACCAGGCTTTCGTAAAGAATGCCCAGAACGATGTAGACCGCCAGCAATGCCGTCAGGACTAGAATTGGCTCGGTCGACAGCGATTGCTGATATGCCTGCAGTGTCCCTGAGAAAAATCCTCGGACAGTCGAAGGCATGCCAAGGCGTTCTTCCATCCGTTGAACTTCCTGCGATGCCTCACTCAGCGACATTCCCGGCGCCAGGTTGAAAGACACGGTGACCGACGGAAACAGCCCTGTGTGATTCACTTGCAGCGCGGTTGTCCCTGTCTGATGTGTGCTTACCGTCGCTATTGGCGACATCGTATTTGCGCTCACATTTGTGGCTGCTGCATTCGAACCTGTGGAGTTCGAAGCACCGCCGCCCGATCGAATGTTGAGGCTGTTCAATCCTTCCGGAGACTGGCTGCATTCCGGCGCAACCTCCATCACAACGTAATACTGATTCAGCGGCGTATAAATTACGGACACTTGCGACTGTCCGAAAGCTCCGTACAGAAGACTGTTAAGCGACTGACTCGTTTGCCCCAGCCGTGCTGCCGTCACGCGATCATACGTAACCATCTCCCGCAGCCCGCCATTTTGCTGGTCGGAGTTCACATCCTGTAGCCCGGGAAGCTTCTTCATGTTCTGAAATAACAGCGGGCCCCAGTGCGCGAGATCGTCAACATTGTCAGATTGCACTGTGTACTGATACAACGCATTGCTCGAACGTCCCCCAATGCGTAAGTCCTGCACTGGTTGGAAGAATGCGGATGCAATGGGAAGCCGGTTGATCTTGGGGCGAAGACGACCGATTACCTCGGCCGCGCTTACTTTGCGTTCGTTCAGAGGCTTGAGCGCAATATATATGAACCCACCATTCGTCGATCCACGGCCGCCCGTGTACGCGTTGACGTGCGCAACTGCGGGGTCCTGCTTAATTATGTCGACCATCTTCAGGATAGAGAAATTGGTGAACGTAAACGACGCATCCTGCGGTCCCTGAACGCCTCCAACAAGCGCGCCAGTGTCCTGCTGAGGAAAAAATCCTTTGGGAATCTTAATCATCACAACGACATTGAGTGCAATCGTGAGCGCAAGCAAGATCAGCATCAGTGCTGGATTGTCGAGAACCCAGGTCAGCGAGCGCCGGTACACAGACAGCATTCCCGCGAAGAATCTTTCGCTCATTCGATACAGTCGGCTATGTTTTTCTTGCCGATGCTGCGGCTTCAGAAAATGGGCACACATGGTGGGCGTTGTCGTCAGCGAAACCACCATGGAGACGAGAATGGCTGCCGAGAGCGTCACGGCAAATTCCCGGAACAAGCGGCCGACAATGCCGCCCATCATAAGAATCGGAATGAACACCGCGATGAGTGAAATGCTGATTGAGAAGACCGTGAAACCAATTTCCTGAGCTCCCTTGAGAGCAGCTGCAAACGGCTCCATTCCCGCTTCCAGGTGACGGGTGATGTTCTCCATCACGACGATAGCGTCGTCCACTACGAATCCGGTGGAAATGGTCAGCGCCATCAGGGATAAGTTGTCCAGCGTAAAGCCAAACATGTACATCACGGCGAAGGTGCCGATCAGCGAGACCGGCACAGCCACAGTCGGAATCAATGTGGCTCGCGTGTTCCTGAGAAAAACAAAGACGACCAGCACGACCAGGCAAATCGAGATGATCAGCGTTCTTTCCACGTCGCTCACGGACGCGCGGATCGTGGTGGTACGGTCGAGAACAATCGTGAAATGAATGCCCTGAGGCATGTCTGCCTGCAAAGACGGCATCTGCGCGCGGATTCGTTCAACCGTGCCGATGATGTTCGCGCCAGGCTGACGGAAAATAATCACCGTGATGGATTTCTTTCCGTCCGAATAGCCTGCGGTTCTCAGGTCCTGCGTCGAGTCAATTACATCCGCAACATCCGAAAGCCGAACCGCGGCACCGTTGTGGTAGCCCACAATCAATGGGCGGTAGTCCACCGCGTGAGAAATCTGATCGTTCGCGATGATGTCCGCCGTAACATTGTCGTCCGCCAGCTGCCCCCGCGGCTCGTGCGAGTTTTGAGTGCTAAGCACCGTCCGGACGTTAGCCAATGTGAGTCCGTTACTCTGCAACTTATTTGGATTCACCTCCACCCGCACCGCAGGCGTTGCGCCTCCAGCGACAATCACCTGGCCCACACCATCGATCTGCGAAAGCTTTTGTGCCAGTATTGTCGACGCCAGATCGTAGACCTTTGATACTTCGTATTTGTCCGACGTCAGGCTCAGGATCATGATCGGTGCATCTGCCGGATTCACCTTGCGGTAAGTGGGATTCTGGGGAAGGTTCGCGGGCAGATACGTTCGTGCTGCATTGATTGCCGCTTGCACATCCCGGGCAGCTCCGTCGATATCGCGGCTGAGATCGAACTGCAGCGTAACTGAAGTACTCCCGAGCGAACTGGATGACGTCATCTCCGAGACGCCTGCGATATGCCCGAACTGGCGTTCCAGTGGAGTGGCCACCGACGACGCCATGATCTCGGCGCTACCGCCAGGGAGGCTGGCACTCACCGAGATCGTTGGGAAATCAACCTGCGGCAGTGGCGCCACAGGCAATGCCGTAAAAGCAATCGCACCAGCAATCCCCACAGCTATCGTCAGTAACGTGGTAGCTACAGGACGCCGGATAAATGGAGCAGAGACGCTCATGAACGCTCCGAAACCGGCGCCACTTCGCCGTTGACTGCACGCTGGCTGGCCCTCTTGCCCGTGAATCGCAACGCAACGCGGTCAAAGAACACATAAATAACCGGCGTGGTATAGAGCGTCAGAACCTGGCTGACAAGCAACCCTCCCACCATCGCAATTCCTAGCGGCCGTCGCAATTCCGACCCTAACCCTCGACCCAACGCAAGCGGCAATCCGCCTAGCAACGCGGCCATAGTCGTCATCATGATCGGTCGAAAACGCAGCAGGCTTGCTTCGTAGATCGCGTCAATCGAATCCTTTCCCTGCTGGCGCTCTGCCTCGAGCGCAAAATCCACGATCATGATGCCGTTCTTTTTTACGATGCCAATCAGAAGGATGATGCCGATGATCGCAACCACGCTGAGATCCTGGCGAAATAGGATCAGGGCCAGTAAGGCTCCGACACCCGCCGACGGCAACGTGGAAAGAATGGTGATCGGATGAATGAAGCTTTCATACAGCACGCCGAGCACGATATATACGGTGACCAGCGCAAACAGGATCAACAGCGCTTCGTTTGATAGCGAGTTTCGAAAAGACGCTGCCGTTCCCTGAAAGTCAGCCTGCAGACTGGCGGGAAAATGCATCTGCTGGGCAAGCCTGTCGATCTGCGTAATCGCCGTTCCCAACGAAGCGTGAGGCGCCAGGTTGAAGGACACGGTAACCGCCGGAAACTGTCCTTGGCGATTGATCGTGAGCGCTTCCGTAGTAGGTGCTGCTTGACTGAACGTCGCCAACGGCACCGCATTCGGCGCGGAGGCAGTGCTCACGGTGTTCGGAGTCGTGGTGGTTGTGGTCAGGGCGTTCGGTGGTGCAGTTAAAACCGCGGAAGATGGCGTGTACAACACCGAAGTCGTCGTAGCATTGGATCCGGCTGCGGCCGACGCCGACGAAGAAAATGATGTGACCGCACTCGCGCCCGTCGCGCCTGACGATGCATTCGATTGAATGAAGAGGTTTCCAAGATTGGCGGGTTCTCTCTGCCACTGAGGTGCGGTTTCGAGAATGATGTGATACTGGTTCAGTTGCGTGTAGAGCGTGTTGATCTGGCGCTGCCCATAAGAATCGTAGAGCGTGTTGCCGATTGTTGCGGGAGCAATGCCCAGCCTTGACCCGGTCACGCGATCGATCGTCAGGAAAATTGCGCGCGCTCCCATTTGCTGATCGGTGGCGACATCTTCGAGATCCTTCAGCTGCTTCAACTTGTCGACAAACCGGTTGCTCCAGTCGTTCAGCTCGTTGGTGTCCGGATCCTCCAACGTGTACTGAAACTGCGTGCGGGTGACACGATCGTCAACGGTAATGTCCTGCACAGGCTGCATGTACAGGACGATTCCCTTCACTTTCTGAATACTCTTGCTCAGCCGGCGGATGACATCAGAAGCGCTCATTCGCCGTTCGTTGAGCGGCTTCAGATTGATCGAGATACGTCCGCTGTTCAACGTGGTGTTGATGCCATCAGCGCCGATAAACGATGCGAGACTCTCAACCGCCGGATCCTGGAGAATTACCTTCGACAATTCCTGCTGCTTCGCGGCCATGGCGGTAAACGAAATCGACTGCCGCGCCTGGGAGATACCCTGAATCACGCCCGTATCTTGTACTGGGAAGAAGCCTTTAGGAATGGTGATATAGAGAATGGTAGTAAGCACAAGAGTAGCCAGGAAAATCAGCAGCGTGAGTCCCTGATGTCTGAGAACGACTTTTAACGTTCGGCCATAAAACTCGATCATGCGATTGAAGGCGTTTTCGGTGATGCGGTAAAAACGAGTCTGCTGCGTTTCGGGCGTGTGACGGAGAATGCGCGAACACATCATGGGAGTAAGAGTCAGAGAAACGACAGCTGAGATGATGATCGTGGCCGCCAGAGTTACGGCAAATTCGCGGAAGAGTCGTCCTACCACGTCGCGCATGAAGAGCAGAGGAATCAGTACCGCAATCAGCGAGACTGTCAGAGAAATGATCGTGAAGCCAATCTGTTCCGCACCCTTGAGTGCCGCCACTAACGGCGCGTCGCCAGCTTCCAGGTACCGAGAAATGTTTTCGATCATCACAATCGCGTCGTCGACCACAAAACCGGTCGAGATCGTGAGCGCCATCAGCGATAAGTTGTCCAGGCTATAGCCGAGCGCATACATCACGGCAAAGGTTCCGACGAGGGAAAGTGGTACGGCAATGCTTGGAATAATCGTCGCGTACACGCTGCGCAAGAAGAGGAAGATAACCAGCACGACCAGGCCGATGGTCAACATCAGCTCAAACTCAACGTCGTTGATCGAAGACTGAATACTGGTCGTAAGGTCCGTCAATGTAACGATCTTGATAGACGCCGGAAGGTTCGCCTGCAGCTGTGGCAGGATCGTCTTAATCGCCTTAACAACATTGATTGTGTTCGCTCCGGGCTGTCTCTGGATATTCAGGATCACCGCGGGAGTCTCATTCATCCACGCCGCCTGCCGATTGTTCTCGACTCCATTTACGACGTTCGCAACATCTTTCACCAGCACGGGTGCGCCATTGCGGAACGCGATGGGAACATTTTTGTAATCGTTGGCGACGGTGATCTGGTCATTCGCGTCGATCTGATAATCCAGTCGCGGACCGTCAAAATTTCCTTTCGCGGCGTTCACGCTGGTTTGCACTAACGCTGTCCGCACGTCCTCCATATTGATTCCGTACGCCGAAAGCTGAACGGGGTTTACCTGGATACGAATGGCCGGCTTCTGTCCGCCGCTGATGCTGACCAGCCCAACTCCACTGAGCTGCGAGATCTTCGGAGCCAGTCGTGTATCCACTAAATCCTCAACCTGGGACAAGGGCATCGAGTTCGACGTGATGCCCATCGTCAGGATTGGTGCGTCCGCCGGATTCGTTTTGCTGTAGATCGGCGGCACCGGCAAATCCGCTGGCAGGAAACTCTGTGCGGCATTGATGGCCGACTGCACCTCTTGTTCTGCTACGTCGATGTTCAGCGTGAGCTGGAATTGCAGAACAATGACTGAAATTCCACCTGCGCTCGTCGACGTCATCTGGCTCAAGCCCTGCATCTCTCCGAACTGGCGTTCCAGCGGAGCGGTCACAGTGCTCGCCATCACATCGGGACTCGCGCCCGGATATTGCGTGATCACCTGTATGGTCGGATAGTCAACCTGCGGCAGTGCCGATATCGGTAGTTGTTTGAACGCAACGATGCCCGCAAGCAGTATGGCCGCCATCAATAATGAGGTGGCAACCGGACGCAAAATGAATGGGCGAGACGGACTCACGGCGCGTTACTCTCACTTGTTCTCGAAGGAAGCTGTACTTTTGAGATCGTCACTTTGGAGCCGTCCTGCAACTTCTCAAAGCTGCTGTCAGCAATAACGTCTCCGGCCTGGATACCTTGAACCGCGACCACGCCGGCATTCGCGACTCCAGTCTTCACATTCGTCATCTTCGCCTGGCCATTTTGGATGAGGTAAACGAAAGCGACATCGCCGTTGTGTTGTATAGCGGAATCCGGAATCAGAATCTGGTTCGGAAGCGTCTTCACGGCCAGTCGGGTATTCACGAACTCGTTGGGAAACAAAGCCTCATCCTTGTTAGCGAATGTGGCGCGTAGTTTCACTGTTCCGGTGCTTGTGTCGATCTGGTTATCGACAGTGGTCACCTCACCCTTTCCAATCAATGAATTCATCTGCCGATCCCAGGCTTCAACACTGAGCTTTGTCCCGTGGCGCATCTGGTCTAGAACCTCGCCCAGATTGTCTTCAGCGATGGTGAAGATGATGGTGATCGGTTCGGTTTGCGTGATTACCACCAGAGGAGTCGTATTGTTCGCGGTTACAAGGTTGCCAGGATCAATCAGACGAAGGCCCACTCTGCCCTGGATCGGAGAAGTGATGTGGCAATACGCAACCTGCACCCGGTTATAGTCGACGAGGCCCTGATCGGTTCTCACACTGCCCTGCAACTGCCTGACAAGCTTTTCCTGATCTTCCAATGTCTGTCTTGGAATCGCGTTCTTCGCCCACGCTTGGCGATAGCGTTCCAAATCCATTTGCGCCTGAGCCAAGAGATACTGATCATGCTCGAGCGTTCCCTCGGCCTGCTCAAGTTGCGCCATAAAAGGACGTGCATCCAAATCGATCAAAGGATGGCCTCGCGTCACCAGTTGCCCTTCGCGATAATGGACACTCGTAATCACTCCCGTAACCTGTGCCGTAATTGAGTTGGTGTAGACCGACGTCACCGTCCCGATTGCGTCCAGATAGACGCCGATGCTGCCGAGTTTGGCGGTCACTGTGGTCACCGGAACGGCGCCGGTCATGCCGCGTCGCGACGGTGCCGTGGCAGCGTTCGTTGAGCCACGCCGTAGAACGGCGTAGAACAACAATCCGAACAGGAGAAGAACGACTATCCATATCCAGCGATGCCGTCGTTTTGGCTTGGCTCCAGGTATTTGATGGGTTGAAGAGTCATCCCGTGAGCGGGATTCTCCGTCGTGCGGTTCCATTTGGTCAGGATGCATTCAATATCTCGCGACGGCCGGTTGATCACGAGAAACAATCCCGGGGCGCGCCACTACCTCCATCGAGCACAGCAAATCCAGGTGCGAACGACGATTATCAAACCGAGTCGCTCGTTATTGAGATGCCTGTCCTGCGGCAGGTAAAGACCGCGGAACCCGAGTTTCACTGTTAATGTTTGTAAAGATTCGTAACGGGTTGTCAGCGAGTAGAAAAAAAGTCGCTTCTCCCATAAGTACGCGGAACGATTAGGATTCCTTGATCAGAACCCGCCGTCTCAACAAGCTAGTGATGGGTGTATTGAAAGAATTACGAGAAGGTTTCGGCGTCGCGAAGAAGAAGCCCCGCTGCATCCTTAGCTGACACTACGGGATCGCCTTGAATGGGCCACTTTATAGCCAGGTCCGGGTCGTTCCACCGGATCGTGCGTTCGTCGGCGGGAGAATAAAAATCTGTGGTCTTGTAGAGGAAATCAGCTGATTCGGAAACTACGAGAAAGCCGTGCGCAAAACCCGGAGGGATCCAGAAGATTTGCTTGTTCTGCTCATTCAAAGTCACGCCCACCCATTTTCCAAAGGTAGGCGAGCTCCTGCGAATATCGACTGCTACATCGTAAACTTCGCCGCGCACCACTCGGACCAACTTCCCCTGCGGCTGCCGGATTTGATAATGCAGCCCACGCAAGACATTCCGAACCGACCGTGATTGGTTGTCCTGCACGAACTGATAGTTGATCCCCGCCTGGGCTAGTCCTCGACTGTTGAAGCTCTCAAAAAAATACCCACGCGAATCTTCGAAGACCCTGGGCTCAAAGATCAGGACATCGGAGATTTCGGTAGGCCGAACGTTCATTGTAGATAGTTCTCTTAGTAGACTCGCGTTTGCAGGACTTGCAGCAGGTACTGGCCGTAGCCATTCTTGGCCATCGGCGCCGCCAGCCGTTCCAACTGCTCGCCACTGATAAATCCTGCTCGGTAAGCAATCTCTTCCGGACACGCCACCTTCAGTCCTTGCCTCTCTTCAATCGTCCGAATAAAGGAACTAGCATCCAGCAGCGATTCATGCGTTCCGGTATCGAGCCACGCGTACCCGCGACCGAGTACCTCGACGCTAAGTTGATTACGCTCCAGGTACCATTTATTTACGTCTGTGATCTCCAACTCGTTTCTCCACGATGGCTTGATCGCGGACGCAACTTCCACGACCTGCTCGTCGTAGAAATACAGGCCGGTTACCGCGTAACGGGATCTCGGCTGCTTCGGCTTCTCTTCCAGGCTCTTAGCGCGGCCCTCATCATCAAATTCCACGACACCGTAACGCTCCGGATCCTTCACCGGATATGCAAAAATCGTCGCTCCCTTTTCGCGATCCTGCGCCACCCGAAGCCGTGTCCACAAATCATGCCCATAGAAAATGTTATCCCCCAGTACGAGCGCGCAATGTGATCCTGCGATGAATTTCTTGCCGATAATGAACGCCTGCGCCAAACCTTCCGGCGTCGGCTGGACCGCATAACTGAAATGGATTCCCCACTGCTCTCCATTTCCCAGCAACTGTTCGAATCGTGGCGTGTCTTCAGGCGTCGATATCACCAGAATGTCACGGATGCCCGCCAGCATCAGCACACTGAGCGGGTAATAAATCATCGGCTTGTCGTAAATAGGAAGAAGCTGCTTCGAAAGACACCGGGTAATCGGGTACAGCCGGGTGCCAGCTCCCCCGGCGAGGATTATTCCTTTCAATCAATTCTCCTGAATTCTCAGCGGCCAGCGTACTGAGTTTTGATCCAGTCGCGATACGCTCCGCTGGTAACCGATTCCACCCAGTCGCTATTCTCCAGATACCAATTCACCGTCTTGCGGATTCCACTCGCAAAGCTCTCTTTGGGAGACCACCCTAATTCCGCCTTGATTTTGCGGATATCCATTGCGTATCGGCGATCATGACCGGGCCGATCTTTTACGAAGCTGATGAGCGCCTTATGAGAACTTCCGTCCGATCTCGGGCGCAACTCATCGAGAGTTTGACAGATGGTATTTACGACATCCAAATTCGTCATCTCGGCACAGCCTCCAATGTTGTAGGTCTGTCCGGCTCTGCCCTTCTTCAACACTTCGAGGATCGCCTCGCAGTGATCCGCCACATACAGCCAATCGCGAACGTTCAATCCATCGCCATAAACAGGAAGCTTCTTGCCGCCGATCGCGTTCGAAATCATCAGCGGAATCAGCTTCTCGGGAAACTGATACGGACCATAGTTGTTCGAACAATTCGTCGTCAGAGTCGGCAGCCCGTATGTGTGGTGATAGGCACGAACCAGATGGTCCGAGGCTGCCTTCGAAGCCGAATATGGACTGTTCGGCGCATAGGGAGTTTCTTCCGTGAACGCAGGATCAGTCGGAGTCAGAGATCCATACACCTCGTCCGTCGATACGTGCAAGAATCGAAAGTGATCCTTTTCGGCGCCGTCCAATCCATTCCAATAGGCCTTTGCTTCCTCAAGCAGAGCAAAAGTGCCATGAATGTTGGTCTGGATAAACTCGTCCGGATCCAGAATCGATCGATCTACATGGCTCTCAGCGGCGAAATGGACGATCGCAAACGGACGGAACTCGAGCAAGAGCCTGCGCATTGCGGGCGCGTCATTGATGTCTGCTTGAGTGAAGATGTATCCGCTTCTCTCTTGCAGATCGCTCAAATTACCCAGATTTCCCGCGTAAGTCAGCTTGTCAACATTGTTGACTGCCAGCCCGCAGGCGGAAACACAATGTCGGACAAAATTTGAACCGATAAAGCCGGCTCCGCCCGTGACAAGAATCTTATTCTGCATGCACCCGTCAGTTAAGCTTGAATTCAACCGCTTCGACCCTACGCCAGTTCCACATCTCCCATGGCAACCTCCACTAATACCGATCGCATGATCAGATCGATGGAGATCACGACACGGAACGAGTCTTCTTTCTTCCTCTCCAGTATGCCCTCCAATCCGCGGAGAGGGCCACCTTTAATTCTCACTCGGCGCCCAACTTTTAGATACGGATGAGGCTCCGCGTAGACATCGGCGGAGAGACCCTGCCTCAGTGTTTCAATCTCCTGATCTGGAAGAGGTGCGGGCTCACCTTTGAAAGAAACCAGGTTGGCCACACCCGGAATTTCCAATACCTTCAGGCGTTCCTTCAGCGGAAATTGAACGAAGATATAGCCCGGAAAGAGTGGCAGATCCACCTTGGCTACACGATCTTTCCACCGATGTTGGGCTCGGTAAAGAGGCAGGAAACTGGTAATTCCCTTGCCCGCCAGATGTTCCGCCACCTTCTTCTCATGCCGTGATTTCGTGCGCGCGGCATACCATCGATTCTCCAGATACAGGGGAGGAAGAGCAGGAGCTTCGAAGCCGGTTTCGGCCGCTCGGGCGGCGTCCGACTCTGGCCGAAGACGCTGAAACATTTGCGAGTCTCGCATTCAGAACAGAGCGCTTTTAGCTAAGCGCGTTTGCTGTGGCGAACTAAAGATTTTAGCATGTCTTCTCAGAAGCTCATGGCGGAGCAGCAACAGCCAGGTCTCGGCCGCGACCACCACACCCACACACTCTGGCATTGGAAACACAAATACCAGTTGTCATTAGCAAGCGTGTTTAGAGATTGATTCCGGAATGGGGCAGGTTCCCGCTGAATACCCGCCCCCATCCTAAGCTACGGACGCACCGCCAGCAGATTTGGCGTAAACGTCAACGGCACTTGCGCCGTGTCAGTCCCAGTTGACGTATTGATTACGTGAACTGCATTATCGCTGCCGCCCACATACAGTGTGCCACTGTCGAGCGTAAAGCCAGCATTCAAAGGTTGCGCCGCATTCGCCAGTGAAATGGTAGAGGCCGTGTTCGCAGCCAGGTCGTACGCAAGCAACTGCGCGAGATTCGTTACAACGTAAGCCTTCGAACTGTTGGGTAGCACAAAGAGTTGCTGGGCACTAAACGTTCCCAACCCAAAATCCACCGATGTTGGAGTAGAGTCCACCAGCGGAGGCGGGCATCCTACGTTCGTTGTGCTTAGGGAGATCAAATCGATTCCGGGGGAATCGGCTGCTACCACTCTTGTTCCATCTGGCACCGTGCTGATGAGTTGTGGCGTTCCTGGAACCGTCTTCGAATCCGCCTGCGAGTTGTCGCAGGTCGTACGTACCGTGATCGCCGTCGGTGCGCCGCCTGCGAGGTATGCAAATGATCCTTGCGGCAGGAAACTGATGTCGTTCGCAGCGGCCGATAAAGTAACCGGCACGAGTGGGCTCGTTGCGGAGGTGAATGAGTACAGCACCGTGCCAGCCGCGATGAAAGCCTTTTCGCTGTCGGGTGAAAAATCTACGCGAGGCGGAGCTCCCACCGAAAACGATGCGTCCGCGATGGTCGATGTGGCGCTGCTTACATCAAGAACCTGCACCACATTCCCCGAACTATTAAAGGTAACCAGCAAGTTCCCGTTAGGCGAAATCCCAATCACCTGTCCAGTCGGAGTTCCACTGAGAACCCCGACCGTATCTGCGACAGGATCAAAGACCATAATGCCCGAGATGCTTCCGATATACGCCTTTGTTCCTTGTCGATTGAACAGAATAGAATTCGCGGCGTTGGGCAGAGTGATGGCGGTTCCAACACTGCTACTGCCCGAAATCGGAATGAGACTCGTACCCCCATTTGCCGCAGCATAAACCGTCGTCGAGGTTGTGCCGGTCACGCTGACGGTCACCACATTGCTGTAGATCGGCGACAATCCAATGTTGCATCCCGTTCCGCTGCACGCAGCCGTTATCGACGAAGTCCCTGCCGCGCCTCCGGTAACGAGGCCACTTGCGTCGCTGACCGTCGCAGCCGCCGGTTGACTGCTGCTGAAACGGATAGGAGCACCCGTGATCAGCGTGCCGCTTGAGTCGAACACGTCCGCGGCCAGTTGCGATGTGCCTGCAGGCGCAACGGTCGTATTGACGGCGCTTCCCCCGGACACATACACGTGAATACTGGAAATCGGGCATGTGAGGAATGTCGCTGGTGCGCTCGAAATGGAAGGCGCTGGCGAACTTCCGGATACCGGAAGCCCCGGCCGTATGCTCGCGACAATCGTGGTACTTCCGGGCGCCACGGTCGCAACTACTCCATTCGCGCGCGCCGTCGGAAACGCCGCAACTCCTGAATTGGCAACTTGCCAGAAAACCGGACCAATTACATCGCCTGGACCGGAACTTGGAAGAACTGTATTTCCGCTGTAAACCGTCGCCGAGAGTTGAGTCAACCCTCCAAGCGAGACGCACCCGCCGGTCGCCGAGTTGATGACCACTTTGTCGACCTTGGGGTGCACGTATACCGTTACGGTTCCCGATGCCGCTCCCGATTGAGCTGTTACCGTAATCGGCCCTCCGGCGGTGCCCGCGGGTGGCGGGATGCAATCGATGTTGGCACTGTCCCATGTGCCAGCGCATAGCAAAGTACAACCCTGGAAACCAGTTACGCAGCCAAATCCACTTGGCAAGGTCGTAGAAACTGTCAGCAGAGAGTTATTACTACTGCTCCATGCGACGTTAGCATTCGTGACATTAAGTCCCTTTGTCCCGAAGACGGTCGCCGAGAGCAGTAGCACGTCTCCATAGTTCAGCGATCCCGCCAGGTGAACCGAGTTTCCTGCGGTGTCGGGCGTATTGTTAATCACGTACGGAGTCACCGTCGTATCGTCCGGCGGAGAAATGTATATAGCCGAGGGTTCGTTTGGACCGCTGCCGCCGCCACAACCAAACATCGCAAGTACAACCAGAACTACTAGAAATAATCCCGTTTTACCGGACTGCCGCATGAACCCTCCCCGTCTGAATCGCCTTACCTCCAGACGGAAACCCTTCAAATAGATGAATCGAAACCATCAGTTTAGAGATTGCTTCATTTTTCGGCAACTTTCCGGCCCTCAAACGGCCGGTTAGGCGATTCTCGCGAGCACCGCTTCCAACCGGTTGGCGATCGCGTCGATCTGTTCCTCATTCAATTGCGTGAAGAAGGGCAACTGAAAAACCCGCCCGGCCACCGAGTCGGTGACTGGAAGGTTCTGGTCCTTGGTTCGTCCTTGCATCACCGGCTGCCGATGCAGCGGCGCGAAATATCGCGCGCATCCCACTCCGGCCGCATTCAACTCGGCCCATAACCTATTTCGCTCTTTATGGCAGAATCTCTCTGCTAACGTGACGGGATATGTAAACCAACCGATCTCCTCGCCAGCTTTTTCACGCACCAGTTGAATTTCCTTTGTGTGGAAGAGTCTTTCACCGTACAGGTGGGCAAGCCTTCTTCTCCGCGACAACGTCTCACCAATTCGCGCAAGTTGCGAAAGACCGAGAGCGCAATTGATATCCGACAGCCGATAGCTGAAGCCAGGTTCCATCTGCTGATACCAGTCGCTCGAAATAGCGCGCCCCTGGTTTCGTAGCCGCCGACACCGATCTGCTACCTGATCGTCCGACGTAACCACCACGCCGCCCTCGCCGGTTGTCACCATCTTGTTGGGATAAAACGCGAAGATCGCAACGTCTCCAAACCCACCAGCCCTTTTTCCCTGGATACTGCTCCCGAGAGCCTCCGAAGCATCCTCGATCAACAGCAGTCCTTGCTCTTTGCTGAGTGCGCGGAGTTCGTTGACACGAGCCGGGATCCCGAACGTATGCACAAACAAAATTGCCTTGGTGCGAGGACCAATCGCTCGTACCACTGAACCCGGATCAAGGTTGAAAGTCGCTGGTTCAATATCGGCGAAAACCGGCACCAGGTTTTCCTGAAGCAGCACATTGCCTACGGCTGCGAAAGCGAACGACGGCACAATCACTTCATCGCCGGCTTTCAAGTCGAAACTGCGAAGAACTAAATGGAGTGCACTGGTTCCAGAATTCACTGCCACCGCGTGGCGAGTTCCCACATAGTTCGCGATCGCACTTTCAAAGGCATTCACTTGCGGGCCGCTGCTAAGGAACGGCGTCCGCAACACCGCGGTGACAGCGGCAATATCCGCTTCCGTAACCTCCGGACGCGCTAGCGGAATCGACTCCTGCATCGGCTCAAGACACCTCAAGCGGCGCCTTCATGAGTAACGACGGCCCCAGTTCCACTTCCCGGAGCACCTTCAAGATTCGCTCTGACGCACAGCCATCGCCATAGGGATTCGACACGCCTCTCACTCGCTCCCTGAACTCAGGGCTCAACGCAATTCGCATTTTCCTGGCGATATCGTCGGTATCGGCTCTGGCATCCAGGACGTTGTCTGCGTGCTCGCGCCCCTGCTGCCTGATGCCAATATTTACCGTGGGTAGATTCAGCGAAGTCGATTCCATAATTCCGCTGCTCGAATTCCCTACCATCGCGGACGATAAGGCGAGCAAGCTCAGGAACGTGTGATGATCCAGGTTCACGAATACCCTGGCGTTGCCTCTGACTTCAGCGAATTCCCGGCTCCGAGCCACCAGCAAACGGCTGCCCGCGTCCGCATTCGGATACACGAAGATCAACTGCTGCGAAACATCCTTCAAGGCCTCCAGCAGATACTCGAACTCAGCGGTTGTGTCTTCAAGCAAAGTAACCGGATGATACGCGACCACAACCGGAGGCTCAGCGAAGCCACAACCGAGCTTCTCTTCCAACTCTTCGCATGACATCAACGGTCGCCGCCTTAATGCATCCAGCCCCGGACTTCCCGTGAAGTGGACCCGCCATTCTTCTTCTCCCATGGCGATTACACGACGCCGAGCCTTCTGGGTACATGCATAGTGAATATGACTCAGCTTGGTCAGTGCATTTCTGACAGCATCGTCTATCGCACCCTGACTCACTTCGCCACCCTCAATGTGCGCGATGGGGATTCGCAGGGCTACCGCGACAGACGCCGGCGCCAGCATTTCATAACGATCGGCAATCAGCAGCAGAACATCCGGGCGAACTTTCGCCAGCACATCTGCACATCCCAATGTAGCCAGACCGATGGTCTTTGCCATCCCCACATCGGAATCTGAACTCAGCAGGCACTCGATCTCTGCCTCGATCGCAAATCCGTCGTTGCGAATCTCGTGAATGGTCGTCCCAAATTCGGGCGAGAGATGCGCTCCCATCACCAGCAACTTCAGATCGAAAGCATCATCTTTCGATAAGTCCCTGAGCAGCCAATAAAGATGGCCATACTCTGCGCGCGAACTTGTTACGACCGCGATCTTTCGCTTCATTGCGATACAGGTGTGCTCACTTTGACTGACGACTTGTACCCGGGAACAACCTTCATCAATTTCTCAAGAACAAGATCGTCGTCGCCGGTAGAGTATGCATCTTCCAACTCCTCGATGTCGGCACGCAAATCCCGAACGTCGCGCTCGGCTGTCCCAGCCTTCATTAACCCATCCGCAGTCGACGATTTCAGAGCTTCCTCATCTGAGTACAACTGTTCGCTTAGTCTCTCCCCCGGACGCAATCCCGTTATTTCAAATTTGATCTGCGTCTCGTCGCTCCCCGAGTGCTGAAGGATGTTATCCACTAGTGCCTTAATGTTCAGTCGTGAGGCCACTGCAGGAATCAAGACGCCGTTTTCGCACGCGCTCGCCGCCGACAATAACAAATCTGCAGCCTCCGTCGGCGCGATGAAATAGCGGTCTGCCGCTTCATCCGTGATTTGCACGACGCCCGTCTGCGCTTGCTCCGCCACCAGTGGCAGCAGGCTACCGGCGGTTCCCAGCACGTTACACAGCCTGACCGCAGACACGTTCGCCTGTTCGCAATTCGCCAGCACCAGAAGTTCCGCTACTCGCTTCGTCGCCCCCAGCACGCTGACCGGATTGGTCGCTTTATCCGACGACAGCACGACGATCGACTCAACTCCGCTCGCCAGACTGGCTGTCAAGACATTTCTCGTTCCGAAAACGTTAGTCCGAACTGCGGCAAGAACCTGAGTTTCGAGGAAATCCACATGCTTGTGAGCGGCCGCATGAAACACCACCTGAGGTCGATGCTTTTCCAGCACCCACAGCATCTCCGTTCGGGAGTTGATGTCGCCCAGAACAAGTTCGACTTGGTCACGTTCTGCAACCTGCAGCTTACGATGGAGTTGATACAGCCGATCTTCGGCGTTATCAAACACCACGACTCGCGCAGCGTCCAGTTCGTGGAGTCGCCACACCAGTTCCGACCCAATCGAACCCGCGCCACCTGTGACCAGTATCGTGGTTCCCGCAAAACTTTTGGCCGCTTCCCGAGGAAGTCGAAATGCATCCCGTCCGAGGAGTTCCTGATACCAGTGCTCGCGTTCCACCATCATCGCTGCGCCTGGAATTCTTTGATCGCCTGTGCAACTGCCTCGAGCTGTTCGTCTTTCAGCTCGGGATAAATCGGCAAAGACAGCACCTCTGCGCTGCACTTCTCCGCTTCCGGAAAAGCTCCCGCGGTGTATCCCAAATCCGCAAACGCGGGTTGCAGATGCAGTGCATGCGGATAATAGATCTCGCTCGGAATCCCTCTGCTCTGCAGAGATTCTTTCAACGCATCTCTCTTCCCGGAGCGAATCGTGTACTGATTGTAGACGTGAAAATATCCCGCGGGTTCGTGCGGCAAGCTCACCGATCCATCAACATGAAGTAGTTCCCGATACGTTTTCGCATTTCTTCTTCGCCCGCTTGCCCACTGGTCCAGATGACGTAACTTCACCCGCAAAACCGCTGCCTGCAGCGCGTCCAGTCGACTGTTAATCCCCAGCAGCACATAGTCGTACTTAGTCTTGCTGCCGTGATTCCTCAGCAGCTTCAGCTTTGCCGCCAACTCCGCATCGTTGCTCGTAATCAGGCCGCCATCACCAGCGCCACCCAGATTCTTCGAAGGAAAGAAGCTGAAGCATCCAAACGTTCCCATGCTTCCAGCAACTCTGTCTCCTATCCTCGCCCCGATCGCCTGCGCCGCGTCCTCGACTACCGGGATACCTCTCCTGTTCGCAGTCTCGAGAATTGCGTCCATGTCGGCGCACAGCCCAAACAGATGCACCGGAATAATCGCCTTGGTCCGCGGCGTAATCGCCTCTTCTAACTTTTTGGCATCAAGGTTGAACGTTACCGGATCAATGTCCACAAACACCGTGCGCGCATGCAGACGGGCAATCGCTCCCACTGTCGCCACAAAAGTGAACGGCACGGTGATCACCTCGTCGCCCGGACCGACGCCCAGAGCCATCAGTGCCAGCAGCAACGCGTCCGAACCCGACGCACAGCCGAACACGTACTTGCAACCGACCTGTGCCTTCACCTCTTCCTCGAAGGCACTTACCTCGGGCCCCATGATGAAGATTTGTGATTCGAAAACGCCCTCTACTGCCGAGTTCACTTCGTCTCGAATGTTGGCATATTGGGCTTTGAGGTCCAGGAACGGAAAAGCAGGTTTTACTGCGCTTGCGGCAGGCATTTACGACTCCCGAAGAACCTATTGAGATTACAGGAGCAGGAACCGAGTAAACAACCTCTACACTGGAAAAGGCAGCTGGTACTTGGAATTGTTTCGGACTCGAAATCTGCCCACATGGACAACCCGCAATCACTTGTCGCAGATGAGGCACTTACGGTGTTGCTGAATTCTTTGTCGAAACTACGCGCCCATATTCGGTCGCCTTCCCCATCCGATCAAAGTAGTTGTAAGCAGCTGTTGCTACTGTGGCGATGGCCGCCTCCCCATCCGGTTCGCGTCGCAGATATCCCGTCATTACGCAGATTACAAACGGCCGGTTCTGCGCAAACACAATTCCTGAATCGTTGCGGATAGCCTCGAGTTCACCCGGCTTATCCGCCGAAACGATCTCCTCCGGCACCACTCGACGAATTGGACTTTGTTTAGGCGTCGCCAGCATCCTGAAAAAGTCGTCCTTTAGTTCGCCGTCGAAAAGCTTCCCGGCGTAAAGAGCCTGCAGCAGCACCATCATCTCGCGCGGCGTAGAAATATTTTCCAAACCTTCCGAAGCCGCCTTTACGTCCATCATCTTGCGCCGCAGCAGAGTCTTCTTCAGCCCTAATCCGCGCAGCGTCGCATTCACGTTCTCCATTCCAACGCGCTCGATCAGCACATTCGTCGCGCTGTTATCGCTGACCGCAATCATCATCGTTGCGAGATCGCGCAATGTAACCTGTGTCACATCCGGCGTCAGTCCGTTGTAGATATCGCCGTCCTGCACCATGTCAGACTTGCGAACGGTATACAACTCCGTGAGCTTGAGTTTCCCCTGCGCAACTTGTCGGTAAAGTTCGGCCAGCACCGCAATCTTGATCGAGCTCGCCTGCGCAAAAACCTCATCCGCGTGCCACAACATGGCCTGCCCGCTCGAAAGATCCAGGATGGACACTCCCATCACGCCATCCAGATTCTTATCCGTCTCCTGCACCTGAGCCTCGAGCTTTTGCCAGAGCAATTGCTGTTTCTGTTTGGTCGCCTCAGGACAGCACGCAGGAGCAGTCTGGGAAAAAGCGCCGCAAACCGCAGCCAATACCATCACAATGATGCAGAGTCGGTTCCGCATAGTTATTCGGGCGATGTTTCTCGTAGACGCTCCGCAGCTTTTTCCGGGCTCACGGGCGTGAAATACACTTCTTTGTAGGTATAAGACTTCGCCTTCCCCGGCAGCACCGGCATTATTTCGATATGCCAGTGGTAATCTTCCTCGATGGTTTTCCAGTAGCCCAGCACCTCTGATCGATGCAGCGTATTTGGTGCCGTGTGCAACACCAGGTGGAAGGCATCCGTCAGCGTCCGTATGCGCTTGAGCGTTCGCCTCAGTAGCGCCGCCAACTCCTTCACGCCCGAATTCCGCGCCGTTACACCCTTCTCGAAGAACGCCTCATGGCTGCGCTGCATGATCCACGTCTCAAAAGGCACTCGCGGTGCGTACGGGCACAGCGCCACATAGTCGCCGCGGTTCTCAATAATCCTGGTGGCCTCTCTCTCTTCCTGATCGAGGATGTCGCAGAAGACGCACCGTTCTTTCTGCTGGTAATAGTCCTTGCCGGCTCGCAACTCGTACAAGATCCGCCGCGGAACAAACGTAGTCGCCGTCAACTCGCTGGTCGGATGTTCGAAGTCCTGTCCCGCACCCGCCCCGAAATTCTTGTAGATCGTCACATACTTGAAGCGCTGGTCCTGCTTCAGATCCTGGATGCGACCGGCCGCAAGCAGCAGAAACTGTTCTACCTCGGCGTCCGTCGCCTCCCACAATTGCCGATTGTGATTCGGATTCTCGATGAGCACTTCATGCGCGCCCACCGTCCGCATCTGGTCGTACAGCCCCTCTCCCCGCCGCGCAGCCTCGCCTTCCACGCGAAACACCGGATTGGGATGCACCACCGCCCGCGCCGACCACGGCCAGCCCCCAACTGGTGCCTGTGACGAGACCACATGGGGTTGGGTCGGCGAATCGGGGCAGAATGGGCAAACGCGGTTCTCGTGCACCTGGCCAACAGGATCGTCGCCCGTAATCACCCAGGAGCGCGTAATCGGATCTTTTCTTAGCTGCATCGCGCTACAAGGAAAGCAGAGAGCGGCCTTGCCGTCAATCACGGATCATGTCCGGTGCGCTACAATTCTGGCTCGCGGAGGGTCCATGAAACGAGTGACGGGATTGGGCGGTGTATTCCTCAAGTGCGACGATCCTAAGAAGATGTACGACTGGTACTCGCAGCACCTTGGCCTTCAACGCATGGAATCGGGCGAAGCCGTGGTTTTCCAGTGGCGCGATCCGCAAGAACCAGAGCAACTCGGAATGACTGTCTGGTCGCTATTCCCTCGCGACACGACCTACTTCAAAGATAGCCCGTCTCCGGTGATGATCAATTACTGTGTCCACGACCTCGATGAATTGTTAGCGGCCCTAAAGGCCGAGGGCGTTACGATCGACCCGCATCGCGAAGACTACGACTACGGCCGCTTCGCCTGGATCACCGACCCGGAGGGCAATCGCATCGAACTGTGGGAGCCGCCTAAAACTCCGAAGTCGGAGGCTAAGTAATCCCCACACGCCTCCGATTGCTATAATCCGCGCAGCTTCTGTCATGACCGACTCGCCGCATCCGCAGCAGACCGAACCCGGCACTCCCCTGATGCGGCAGTACACTGCCATCAAAAAGGATCATCCCAATGCACTGCTCTTTTTTCGCCTTGGGGACTTTTACGAACTCTTCTTCGAAGACGCCATCGTCGCTTCCCGCGAACTTCAAATCACGCTGACCTCCCGAAATAAGGAAAAAGGGATCGCCATCCCCATGTGCGGCGTGCCTTATCACGCCGCCGAAGGCTATATCTCCAAGTTGATCCGCAAGGGGTTCAAGGTCGCCATCTGCGAGCAGATGGAAGATCCCAAAGTTGCGAAGAAGATTGTCCGCCGCGAAGTCACTCGCGTCCTTACGCCCGGAACCGCTGCCGATTCGGGCCTCAGTTCCGACGAGAACAATTTTCTCGCCGCCATCGCGCGCATGCCCGGCCGCAATGGCTCCATTAGCTCTGGCGTAGTAGGCTTCGCCGCGCTTGATCTCTCCACTGGCGAGTTTCGCGCCACCGAATTTTCCGGCGCCGACGCCGAGAAACGCATTTGGGACGAACTCGAGCAATTGCGTCCCCGCGAAGTTCTGTATGCCAGCGGACTGCCGCTCTTCGAAATCAATGCGGCTCAAGCCACTTTGCCCGCCAGTGCTCCCCGGGTCGCAGGAACCGGAAACGCAAAGTGGGCGCTTACTCCGCTCGAAGACTGGATCTTCGCCACGGACTATGCCATCCCGCTCGTTGAGAATCACTTCGGCGTTCTTTCTCTCGAAGGCTTCGGACTAGCCGGCCGATCTTCCGCAGCCGCTGCCGCCGGGGCCGTGCTCCACTACGTCCGCTCCACCCAGCGCGGATCGCTCGATCACGTCGACCGCATCGGCTACTACGAGCGCCAGGAATGCCTGGTTCTTGATGCCGTCACCGTTCGCAACCTCGAACTGGTCGAACCACTCTTCGCCGCCTCCGGGGATTCGGTAACCCTCCTTCGCTGCCTCGACGCAACGCTCACTCCCATGGGCAAGCGTCTTTTGCGCTCATGGATGTTGCGTCCTGCCCTCGACCGCGTAGAAATCGATTCGCGTCTCGATGCCGTCAGCGATCTGCACCATGACCTCATTGAGCGTGAGGACCTGCGCCGCTGCCTTGATGGCATCTTCGACATCGAGCGCCTGCTCAGCCGCGTTACCCTCGAGACCGCCAATCCACGTGACGTCCTTGGTCTCTCTGCTTCGCTCGCGAAAATTCCGCCACTCAAAGCCGCGCTCGCAAAGTTCACGGCCAATCGCCTCCAACAGCGTTTCGCCTCAATGGACGATCTCGCCGATCTTCACGATCGCATTCAGCAGACCATCGTCCCCGAGCCGCCGCTCACCCTGAATGACGGCGGTGTAATCGCCGCGGGTATCGACCACGATCTTGACGAACTTCGTTCACTCTCACGCAACAGCAAGCAATATGTGGCTCAAATCGAAGAACGCGAACGCCAGCGCACGGGCATCGGATCGCTCAAGGTCAAGTTCAATTCCGTCTTTGGCTATTACATCGAAATCTCAAAGTCGAATCTGCATCTCGCTCCCGCGGACTACGAGCGCAAGCAAACCCTCGTCAACGCCGAGCGTTTCACCACTCCCGAGCTGAAGGAATACGAAGCCAAAATCCTCGACGCCCAGGAAAAAATTGTCGACATCGAGCGCCGCATTTTTGCCGAGCTTCGCGCTGCCGTCGCCGCGGAAGCCAAGCGCATCCGCCATACGGCATTAGCCATCGCCGAAGTCGATCTGCTGGCGTCGTTCGCGCACTTAGCTTCGGTCCGAAACTACTCCCGTCCAGAGTTGGACGATTCGGGAGATCTGGAAATTGTCGAGGGCCGTCATCCGGTCGTTGAAGTTCAGGAACTCGCCGGAGCCGAGCGCTTTGTTCCGAACGATCTCTACCTGAACTCAACCTCGCAGGCGATCCTTGTTCTAACCGGTCCGAACATGGGCGGCAAGTCCACTTACCTCCGCCAGACTGCGCTCATCCTCATCATGGCGCAGATGGGATCCTACGTGCCCGCGCTGAAAGTTCGCATGGGTGTTGTCGATCGTATCTTCACCCGCATCGGTGCCAGCGACAATCTCGCGCGCGGCCGCTCCACTTTCATGGTCGAGATGACCGAGACCGCCAGCATCCTGAACACGGCCACTCCGCGCTCGCTGATTCTGCTCGACGAGATCGGTCGCGGCACCGCCACCTACGACGGCCTTGCGATCGCATGGGCTGCCATCGAATACATTCACGCGCAGACTCGCGCCAAAACCCTCTTCGCCACTCACTACCACGAGTTGACCGAACTCGCTGATCGCCTCTCTGGAGTGAAGAACTTTCATGTCTCCGTGAAAGAGGCCGGCAGTGGAATCGTTTTCCTTCGCAAAGTGGAAGCCGGCCCCGCCGACAAGAGCTACGGCATCGAAGTTGCCAAGCTCGCCGGGTTGCCCAACGAAGTTGTTCGCCGCGCGCGCGAGGTTCTCGCCGAGCACGAATCCGCCGAGCGCCGCGCGTCAGACAAGCTCTCCCACGACGAAGCGCCCGACCAACCTCTGCAGCTCACCATCTTCACCCCGCTTTCGCAGAAGATCGTCGACCAACTGCGCCAAGCCGACCTCGACCGCCTCACTCCGCTCGAAGCGCTAAACCTGCTGAGCACGCTAAAAAAACAACTCGATTAGTTTGACCTGATGTGCCCCTTATTTGCCGACTTTTGGCAGATGTGGGAAGGGATTCCCCCCACGACACGCACCCAGTGCTCGCGTTACACTCGACTGCTTATCATGGCCCTCAAATCTGCAAACGAGCTTCGCCTGCAAGTCGGACAACTTCTCATCATGGGTTTCGACGGCACTGAAGTCTCTTCGCACCTGCGCACTACTCTTTCGACGTTGCAGCCAGGCGGGATCATCCTCTTCCGTCGCAACATCGAGGCACCCGACCAGACGTACGCTCTCAATCGCGAATGCCATAGCTACCTCCGCACCGCGCCGTTTCTTTCCGTCGATCTCGAGGGTGGTACCGTCGATCGCTTCCGCGACCTCATCGCTCCTATGCCCTCGGTCGCCGATGTCGCCGCCGCCGGACAGAAAAAGCTCCTGCGTAAACACGGGCTTCTCCTCGGGGCCGAATGCCGCACCCTTGGCTTCAATACCGACTTCACTCCCTGCCTCGATCTCCGCCTGCCGCCATCGCTCGAACGTGATGACTTCGCGCACTATCTCTCCCGATCCCAAGGCAACCGTCGCTGGCGCGCGCGAAATACTGCGCGGTCTTCATGATTGCTACATTCTCAGCTGCGGAAAGCATTTCCCCGGTCTCGGCGAGGGCCGTCTCGACAGCCACAAAGGTATGCCGGAGATCGTCAAGCCCTTCAAACGCCTCTGGGAAGAAGACCTCTACCCCTACCGCGAGCTCAGGCGTCAGTTGCCGTTCGTGATGGTCTGCCACGCCTCCTATCCATCAGTGACTGGAGATCGCACACCGGCCTCCATTTCTCGCAAATGGGTCACCGATATCCTTCGCAAGAAGATCAGCTACAAGGGGCTCATCGTCACCGACGATCTGGAAATGGGTGGAGTGCAGGAAGCCCTGCCGGTCGACCAAGCCGCCGTCGAAGCCATCCGCGCCGGATGCGACCTGTTTATCGTCAGCCGCCAGGAAGAGCTTGTCTGGAAAACCTACGAAACGGTCCTCCGCCAGGCCGAGAAAGACAAACGCTTCGCCGATCTCGTCCGTGCAGCTGCCAAACACATTACCGCGTTCAAGAAGAGAGCCGGTGAGTTCAAAAAACGTCCCAAGCTGCCTTCCACGAAGAGCATTGACGCTCTCCGTCGCAAGATCTGGGAATTCACCGAAGAAATCCGGCTCGACTCCGATGCCGTGAGGACCGCATGATTGTCGCCGGGGTGATGAGCGGCACCTCTGCCGATGGCATCGACGTTGCCATCGTTCGCCTTCGCGGCCGTCGCTTTCGCACTCGCCTCGAATTGCTAGCACACGAGGAATACTCATTCCCCGCCGCCGTCCGCCGCACCATCTTGTCGTTCATGAACGCCAGGGTCCCTGTGGCCGATCTCGCTCGCCTGAATTTCCTCCTCGGCGAACTTTATGCAGAGGCAGTCACCCGCACCTGCGAGAAGCACAAAATCGGCGCCAGTCTCATCGGATGTCACGGCCAGACTCTTTATCACCAGGGAGAGCCCGCACCATTCCTGGGGCGCAAGATCGCCTGCACATGGCAGACGGGAGAGAGCGCCATTCTTGCGCAGCGCACGGCAATGCCCGTCATATCCGACTTCCGCCCAGCCGATATGGCCGCTGGCGGCAAAGGCGCACCGCTGGTTCCCTTTCTTGACTACATCCTCTACCGACACTACCGTCGCGGCCGCATCGTGCAAAACATCGGAGGCATCGCCAATCTCACCGCGATTCCTGCCGCTGCTCAGGCCCGAAAACGTGATCGCCTTCGACACCGGTCCCGGGAACATGGTTATCGACGCCGTCACCGAGCGTCTCTTTCAGAAGCCCTATGATCGCGATGGCCGCATCGCTGCCCGCGGACGCGTCCTCGAACGCGTGGTTGACGAAGTTCTTGCCCGTCCATTCTTCCGTCGTAAAGCTCCAAAAACCGCCGGCCGTGAGGATTTCGGTCGCGAATTCGTGGACGCATTCATCCGATCCTGTGGTCGTGTCGCCAAGGAAGATATCGTTGCCACTGCCACCGCCCTCACCGCTCAGTCGATTGCCTACTCCATCCGCAATCTGCTCCCCGGAATGAAAACCGCCGCGCAGAAGCAGCGCAAGCTGCCCTTTCGCGACTTCATCATCTCCGGCGGCGGCGCCAAAAACGCCACGCTCATCGAGATGCTGGCCGAGAGCCTCCCTGGTCTGAAGATCACCTCCAGTGACGATCACGGCATGCCTTCGCAAGCGAAAGAAGCCGTCGCCTTTGCCCTGCTGGCCTACGAAACCTGGTTCCGTCTCCCCGGCAACATCCCCGCCGCGACCGGCGCCGAACATCCAGCCATCCTCGGCAACATCACCTTCCCCTAGACCGACATCAGTTTTCTCTGCATCCTCTGCCTTCCATGTGGTAAAGATTTCCTTTGCGCAAACTTCTCCATCTGCTGATGACCGCCGCGTTCCTGCTTGCGCTCTGCACCTGTTCACGTAAGCCCGATCCCAACACGCTGGTCATGATCATCGAGAGCAGTCCCAATAGTCTCGATCCGCGCATCGGCATCGACGCCCAGTCCGAGCGCATCGACGAACTCCTCTTCGACGCGCTGGTCAAACGCGATGAGCACTTCAACCTGCAACCTTCACTCGCCACCAGTTGGGACATTCCCGATCCATTGACCTACGTTTTCCATCTACGCAATGGCGTGCGCTTTCACAACGGTCAGCTCCTGACTTCTCGTGATGTGAAATGGACCTTCGACTCCATCACCAACGGAACGATCCGCACGGCCAAAGCAAGTTCCTATCGATTCGTGGATCACATCGATGCGCCCGACGATTACACCGTCGTCTTTCATTTGAAGGAGCCGTGGGCGAGTCTGCTTTGGAACGTCTCCGATGGCGCCATCGGCATCGTTCCGTACGGATCAAAGGGCGAGATTACCGCGCACCCGATCGGCTCCGGCCCATTTCGCTTCGTCAGCGCGGCCCAAGACAAAGATGTAGTCATCGAACGCAATCCCGACTATTGGGGATCGCAGGCGCACGTTCAACGCGTGCTATTCAATGTCATACCCGACCCCACTACCCGAGCGCTCGAACTTCGCAAAGGCAGTGCCGACATTGCGACGAACGCGCTCACGGCCGACATGATCGTTGCGATCCGACGCGACTCTTCGAACCTGAAGGTTGAGCAGGCACCGGGCACCATTCTCGGATATCTCGCATTCAATACTCGCGATCCGATCCTCAAGGACGTTCGCGTGCGTCAGGCAATCGCGTATGCGATCGATCGCCGCCCTCTGATCCAATATCTCTGGCGCGATCTTGCTCGACCTGCCGGAAGCATATTGCCCCCCAATTCTTGGGCCTACGACGGCGACGTCGAAAAGTATCCCTACGATCCCGAACGCGCTCGCCAGCTTCTCGATCAAACCGGATACCGACAGGTGAACGGCGTTCGCTTCCACATTACCTTTAAGACCTCGACTGAAGAATCCTCGCGCCTTGTCGCCTCCGTTTTGCAGCAACAACTCCGAGATGTCGGCATCGCCCTTGATATCCGCACCTATGAATTCGCTACCTTTTTCGCAGATGTAACTAAGGGAGCGTTTCAGACCTACACGCTGCGTTGGGTTGGAGGAAACAACGATCCCGATATCTTTGAATACGCTTTTGATTCCAGCCATATGCCGCCCAGAGGCCAAAATCGCGGCTTCTACTCCAATCCCAAGCTGGATGCGCTAATCGCCGCCGGGCGCAAGGAAACCGATCAGCAGAAACGAAAGCAAATCTACGCTCAGGTTCAGCAGATCCTTGCCGAGGATCTTCCCTACATCAATCTCTGGTATCTCGACAACGTTCTCGTGCACACCGCTCGCGTCAGCAATCTCCCACTGAATCCCGCAGGCAACTACGATTTCCTGATCTCTGCTCAGCTCCAGTAGCTCGTTAACCGCGTGATACCATCGTAGTTTTCGAAGGGGCGTACGTGCGCATTCTGTTTATCGGCGACATCTTTGGCAGACCGGGCCGCACCATGGTCAAGCAGCACCTCACCGAAGTTGTCGACCAGCATCGCATCGATCTCATCATTGCCAATGGCGAAAATGCTGCCGGGGGATTTGGCATCACACCGCAGATCGCCGAAGAACTCTTCGAACAGGGGATCAGCGTCATCACCACCGGCAATCATGTTTGGGACAAGCGCGAAATCATGGAATACATGCAGCAGGCAACCAACGGCCAGCCTGCGCGGCGCCTTATCAGGCCTGCGAATTACCCCGAAGGCACTCCTGGTCACGGTTTTTATCAGGGCAAAACGCGCGACGGAATTCCCTATGCGGTGATAAATCTGCAAGGCCGCGTTTTTCTTCCCAGCAATGACGACCCCTTCCGCGTAGCCGACCAGTTGCTCCAGCAGATCACTGCGAAAGTCATTCTCGTCGATGTACACGCCGAAGCTACTTCCGAAAAAGTCGCCATGGGCTGGTATCTCGACGGACGCGTGACTGCCGTCCTCGGAACTCATACACACATTCCGACCGCCGACACTCGCGTGCTCCCGAAAGGCACTGCCTTCCAGACTGACGTCGGCATGACTGGCCCCTACGACAGCATCATTGGTGTGCAGAAAGAACTCGTCATCCAGCGCTTTCTGACCAACCTCCCTGCGCGATGGGAGCCAGCGACCGGCGATCCTCGCTTCTGCGGTGTCGTCATTGAATGCGACGAGAACACCGGCAAGGCGTCCTCTGTCGAGCGCATTATGATCTGCGAGAATTGACGTGTCGTCATTGCGCATCTAAATTCCCGAATCATGCAGGCCTCAAACAACTTTGATTGGCGTGCCGCCGACGCCTACCTCTTCGATATCGACGGCACCCTCCTCAATACGCGTGATGGCGTGCACTACTACTCCTTCCGCAACGTACTCAAAGATATCTTTGGCATCGATGCAAGCCTCGAGGGAGTGCCCGTTCATGGGAATACGGACGTCGGAATTCTCCGCGCTGTTATTCGTCGTGCGGGAATCTCCGACGCATCGTTTGAAGAAAAGCTTCCTTTGATCGTTCAGCAAATGTCGGATGAAGTCGAAAGCAAGCGCGCTGAGATTCGCGCCGACCTTTGCCCCTCTATCCCGAAACTGCTCGAGTCTCTGCATGCCGCGGGCAAACTCCTCGGCATTGTGACCGGAAATTTCGAGCGCATCGGATGGGCAAAGCTCACTGCTACAAACTTAAAGCGATACTTTAGCTTTGGCTCATTCAGTAATCAGAACGAGCTACGTACAGACATTTTCATAGCGGCGCAAAGGGAAGCCCAAAGACGTCTGGGCTCCGAAGCAACGATCTATGTTTTCGGCGACACCCCGTCCGACATCGCCGCTGCTCGTCAGGCCGGACTGCCCATCATCTCCGTAGCTACCGGCATTTATTCCTTCCATGAACTGGAAGCGCTTGAACCCGATCTCTGCGTTTCGTGTTGCACCGACCTCTTAGTGACTCCTCAGGTAAAGGCCTGAATAGTGACTTCAGAGCTGGCCAGCAGGATAGAATGGGCTCTGATGCGAGCTGCTGTACTTAGCGCGATCCTGCTGTTCTCTGTGATGTGTCTCCCTCAGGAGCCCGCGCCCCCGAAGTGTGTCGACGCGAACTGTCCGGTGGAAGTCTCGAAGGCCGACCAGAAACAGGCTCGCGAGCAGTACAAGAAAGCTCAGGAACTTGGGCGCAAAGGAAAACTGGAAGAGGCTTTAGTCGCTGCCCGCGAGGCCAACCACCTGGTTCCGCGCGACCCAACCTACGCGACTCAGGCCGAAGTCCTCCGTCAGGCGCTGGTCACCCAGCACGTCCGTCGCGGAAACGCGCTGATCGTTTCCGGGAAACGCGAGGATGCCGCCAACGAGTTCCGCTCTGCTCTCGAACTTGATCCCGAGAGCAGGGTTGCCGTTCAGCAGCTTCGCGAATCGCAGCCCAAAATTCCGCGTTCGTCGTTCGCGAACATTACGTTCACCGACGAGTCCAGGCCGATCGTCCTCTCCCCCTCGCCGGCGCGAGTCGACTTCCATCTTCGCGGAACCACTCGCGACGTTATCCAACAAGTCGTCCAAAAGTTCGGTGTAAAGGTCACCTTCGACGATTCTGTCCAGTCCAAGCCAATTCGCTTCGATGTCGAAGACGTCGACTTCTTCTCGGCGATGCGCGCTCTTGGAGACGCCACCAAAACCTTCTGGGTCGCCTTTTCTCCCGATCAGATCATCGTCCTGCAAGACACGCCTGAGCAGCACCGCAGCTTCGATCAAATGACAATGCGCACGTTCTACCTGTCCGACGCTACCTCGCCGCAGGAGCTTCAGGATATGGTGAACACACTCCGCACCATCTTCAACATCAAGTTCATCGTCTCCCAACAGGGCAGTGGGACGATCACGGTGCGCGGCGAGAACAATGCAGTCATGGCTGCCACTCGCTTTCTTGATTCGTTCGACATGAAGCGCCCGCAGGTAATGCTCGACTTGCAAGTATTCGATGTCAGCCGTACTTTCGCACGCGCAATGGGTGTAAGCTGGCCTCTGCAGTTCCAGGCGATCAATGTAGGCGCAGCCGCTCTCGCCGCGTTAGGAACCGGAACGAATCTTCAGAGCCTCATCAACCAACTGATCTCAAGTGGCGGCATTAATCAGGCCAATTCCACTGCAATCTCCGCGCTTCTGGCGCAATCGCAGAACTCCAGTCTCTCTCAGCTGTTGAGTACGCCGTTCGCGACGTTTGGCGGCGGCAAAACTCTATTCGCGGTACCCATTGCCCCTGCAACCGTCAGCTTTTCTCTCAACCAATCGGACATCCGCGAGCTCGATCACGTCAGCCTCCGGGCTGCTCAATCGCTGCCCACTACCATGCGGATTGGTAGCCGCTACCCGATTCTGAATGCCAGCTATTCTCCTATTTATGCCAGTCCGGCGATCACTCAGGCCATCGGCAACCAGAGTTATGTCGCACCATTCCCTTCTTTCAACTATGAGGATTTGGGAATTTCTCTCAAAGCAACTCCTCTGATTCAGAACGACTCCTCGGTAAGTTTGAAATTTGAGCTTCAGATTCGGACGCTGACGGCGCAGAGCTTTAATGGCGTTCCAGTAATTGCTAATCGCGAATATTCCGGCAATCTGACTCTCGGGGACGGAGAAGTCGGGCTCGTGGCAGGCTTTATCTCGAAGCAAGAAGTCCACACGCTAACCGGAATCCCTGGCTTGTCCAGTGTGCCTGGCATCAACTACGCGGCCTCTACCGCCGAAAAAGACGAGCAGGATGACGACCTGCTGATCGTCGTTACACCCTACGTTCTGAGCACCCCAACTCGCGGCAACAATGAGATCTGGCTCGCGCCCCGCGCTGCTGGTCAATAGCGTTACGGCTCTTGTTGTGCCTGGAACTCCGTCAGCTCTTTCAGGACTTCATAGGGCATTCCAGCGACGTTTCCCACTTTTCGCCCATTGATGAATAGCGTGGGGGTCGAGGTCACCTCGACCGACTTGCCCAGCTCCATGGACTTGTAGATCTTCGCTGCTATTCCCGGATCTGCTACGCAAGCATCCAGCTTCGTTGCATCCGCGCCAGCCTGCACTGCATATTCCTTCAACTTCGGAATCGCCTGATCCTCATCGAGCGATTCCATGGACGGCTGGTTCTCATAAACTAGCGACTGAAATGTCCAGAACGCATCTGGCTTCTGCTCTCTGGTGCACTCGCCATACTTCGCCGCGGCAAAAGCCCACTTGTGCAGTGTGACCAGCGGAAACTGTTGGAATACCAGCCGCGCTTGCGGAACATCACCCAATAACTTGTCGATAGTTGGCTGCGCAGCCTTGCATGCCGGACATTGCAGATCGCCGAACTCCACGATCGTGACCTTCGCATCTGCCGGCCCACGTGACGGCCCGGTCAGTTTCTTCTTTAGGTCATTCGCGACTTTCGCGTATGGATTCGGCCCGAACGGAAGCATGTCTCCGGCAATCGCATACCGCTGATCCGGCGTAACGAACAGCTTCATCTCCTGTGCACCCTGTGGCGTCCTCAAAACGACCGTGACCACCGAGATTGCCGGATCCTCCCCAGGCTTGATGTCGGCGACTTCCCACTTGATGTTGGGGTCGTAACCAAAGGTGTGACGCAGAAACGAATCGACCACTTCGCGGCTCGGCCGATTTCCTGCCGCTGTGGTTCCACTCTTCGCGTCGCTCGACGCGCTCTGTGTCGCCTGCGCCCAAACCATCCCGCAGAGCATCAATGTCAATATCGCCAGTAGAAACTTACGCATGTTCCCCTTTTCTTGCTCTTCAGATTTCAGACTTCGCCGCAATGGGCAACCGCCGTCCTACGCCGAAAGCCTTCTCGGATATCTTCAAACCCACGGCTGCTTGCTGCCGCTTATATTCGGCCCGATCCACCATCCGCATCACATTCTTGACTAGTTGCAAATCGTAGTTGTGCTCGTTGGCGATCTGCTCCGCTGATTCGTTCCCCTCGATGTACGCCGCAAGGATCGCGTCCAGCACATCATACGGTGGCAAACTATCCAGATCTTTCTGATTCGGACGAAGCTCCGCGGAAGGAGGCTTCTCGATGGTTGACCTGGGAATCAGCGTTCTTTGCGAGTTCACATAATCCGCTAGCCGGTACACCATGGTCTTCGGCACATCGGATATCACCGCCAAACCTCCGACCATGTCCCCATAAAGAGTGCAGTACCCGACCGCTAATTCCGACTTGTTCCCCGTGCTCAGCACCATCGCACCCAGTTTGTTGGATAGCGCCATTAACAGCGCCCCGCGTATGCGCGACTGAATATTCTCTTCGGTTACATCCTCGTCGCGTCCAGCAAACACTGGCCGCAGAGTATTCAGGTAGGAATCAAAAATATCCGTAATCCGTATCAACTCAAACTGGATTCCCAGGTTATTCGCCAGCGCCTTCGCATCATCGATGCTCCCGCGCGAGGAATATGGGCTAGGCATTCCTACGCCGATCACGTTTTCTTTTCCCAGCGCTTCCGCGGCGATGCATGCCGTTAGCGCTGAATCGATGCCGCCGCTCAGTCCGACCAGGGCTCGCTGAAATCCGCATTTCTTCACGTAGTCGCGCGTTCCCAATACCAATGCTGCAAGAGCGCTCGCTTCTTCTCCACTGACCTGCTCATGCAGGTCCCCGCGCAACATCTCCGTATCGAAGCAAAACAAATCTTCCTCAAACGACTTCCCTCTTGCGACGACTGCACCATCCGCCGCGATCACCACACTCGAACCGTCGAAGATCAAGCTATCGTTCCCGCCTACCAGATTCACCATCGCAACCGGCACACCGTGTCTGCGTGCCAGTGCGGCCAGCATCTCTTCCCGCAATTTCTGCTTGCCCACATAAAACGGGGACGCCGAAATATTCAGCAGCAATTTGCCGCCGTCATGCAGTAGCTTTTCAACCGGATCCAGGGGATAAAGCCGTTTGCGCCAGAAATTCTTATCGTTCCAGGCGTCCTCACAAATGGTGAGTGCCACCGGCTTTCCATCCAGCTGGAATAGGCGCTGCTCTGCGGCCGCTGCAAAATTTCGCGACTCGTCGAAAACATCGTAGGTCGGAAGCAGCACCTTCGATTGCATCAGCTCAACTTCTCCATCGCGGATCACGGCCGCCGAATTCAAAACCGACTTGCCCGTCTCCGCTCTGGCCGGAGTCACCAAACCGCACACCACGGTTATCCCGGATGTCTCCTTCTGAATCCGCTCCAGGGCTTTCAGATTTTTCTCGACAAAGGAAGGCCGCTCAACCAGGTCTCTGGGAGGGTACCCACAAACGCTCAGTTCGGGAAAGAGGATTAATTCGGCTCCGCTCGAATGCGCTCGCCGCGAGTATTCAACGATTTTGTCCGTGTTCCGTTGGAAGTCGCCGATGGTGGTATTGATCTGCCCGAGCGCAATCTTCACACATCAAGTGTAAAGGCCATCGCTCGAACTCGCCAAATTTCATCGTCGCGCTAGTTTGGCCCGGTGCTGCCAGGATTCGGACCAGTCGTATCCGGTGGGCCATTCGTATCCGGTATCGTGGTGCGCGTCGTTGTAGGAATCGGCAACTGCTGCGGCTGCTGCTGCGGCCCTTGCGTCTGCGGTCCTTGCGTTGGCGGCATATCTACCCCGGGCCCACCCGGATTTGGTGAAGGACGCGACCCTCCCGTGTTCGGATCAGCCGGACCACCCGGAGCACCTACCGGTATCTGTCCTGGAGCGGGTGAAGTTCGCGATGAAGTCGGCGTATTGCCGTTGTCATCCGGTCCATCCTCACCAGGTCGTCGCAATGATGGCCGGTTCACCGGAACAACCTGCGGCTGCCCCCCTTGCTGGGCCACATCCACTGTCGGTTTCTTCGGCGCGTCGATCTCTTTTTCCGTCTTGATCAGTTTCTGCCCGTTCACCTGCATAATTTCCAGGCGAACCACTTCGTCGCCGTTGAAGCGCACGAACTGCACTTCCTGCGGAGGATTGCCATAAATCCACTCTTCGAACTCGTTTCCGGAAACTGGATCCTTCTCTCTGATCTTCTGCCCCGGACGCCCCTTCGCGTCGATCACCATGTCGTGATCCATGCCGACGAGGATCTGGTGATTCTTGATCGCCGCTTTCACTTTGGGGGGAACTGTATCGAGGTACGCCTCGGCCGCTGACTTCGCATGGAAGTCCAGCACCGGGTCCAGCATCTTCTTTACCTGATCGCCATCAAGATTCGGAACGTAGTTGTCGAACGACAGCTGCACGAAGCTTCCGTGCATATTCAAGTTTTCGGTCGACTGCTGCTGCTGCCCCGGACTGTACCCACCGCCCATGGCGTCAATCTCGACGTGTTCGTACCACTTTTTCTTGCGCTCCGGGCCACCGTTGATCTCGAACAGGATGCTCTTCTGCCTGAAGATAATCTGCGTGATTCGCGCCTGGTCTCCGGGCTTCAATGCCGGACCATACGCAGCCACTGCCGTCGACAATTTCGACTCGTCCGCGACTGTGCCGTTCTTCAACGTCACGCCAGCCTTTCCCATTGGGAATGGACGCCGGGCATAGCACAATTCCGATTGCAGTCCGCGGATGATCAGCATCCGCCCCTGAGGTGTCAGCTTTTCGGTCGATGGCGTCGACGCAGGTTTGTTTGATTGAGCATCGTCACCGAGCGCATACGGCAACAGCAGAAGGAAGGCTAGTGTGGCAACTACGAGAGCGAACGAACGCCGCTGGGTCATGACTATTCTCGGCTGCTGGGGCGATTATACGTCCAAATCGGTCTGCTAGGGATCAAGCCGCCCGGGCCTGCCGCTTCCTTGGCTCAGTTGGATGCTGGGAGAATCGGAACCGGTTGGGGTCTTTTCCTCCTCCAAACCTTCCGCTACGAGTTTGGGACGGCTTTTCAGCCCTATCAGTAACAAACATAACCCGGCTACGACGCCGAAAGTTCCAGCCGCTCCGCCTTCAATACCGTACGCTCCCCCTGTCAGCCATCCCGGGCCCTCGGCAGTTCCCCGCACTACAACCGCGAACTGGGGAATACCGCTGACCGGAAGACCGAAAATGAATCCCAGCGTCAGATTCCAGCCAAAGTGCAATCCCCAGGGCAGCCATAGAGCTTGAGTTCGAAGGTACGCAATAGCCAGCAGCACACCAATCACGATTGTGTTGATCAGGCTGAATACCGAAGCGTGCGGGTTTCGAAGATGAACCGCGCCGAACAGTACTGAAGAGAAAACAATCGCCGCAGTGCCGCCCATTGCCTCTACCAGACGCTGAAACGGATAACCTCGGAACGCCACTTCTTCGGCCATTGCGCCAGTCGCGAGGATGAACAAAACGGCACAAGCTAACTTGAGAGAATGCCGGCTGAATACAACATGGAATCCAAGGTGATATCCGATCGCGATTGGCAAGACTGCCAAACCCACCATCACCGCGCCGACGACGAAACCAACCAATACGTCAGGAAGGAAATAGCGGGGAACTAATCCCATCGCGGGCAGCGGATTACCACCGACTCTGTCTACGGTCTTGAGTAAAACGCTGAAAGCCGCAAGCAGAAAAAACATCAGCAGGGGACGGTACAGAAGTTCGAATTTGCGATCGCTGGGTCCAGCCCAAGCGTTCGCAATATCTACCGCGAAGCTATTAACGACGAAAAAGAAGAATACCGAGAGCCCGAAACGCCACCCGCTCCGGAGCCGGCCATCTTCTCCCCAAAACAGGTCCATGAGCTTTCTGCTGTTCTAAGCACCGGCGGCACGTGCCGCGGAGACAACCAGTCCCTGCGCACACAGATTTGACGGCAACACCTGCCCGCCGTTCATGCGGAGTGCCTCGATGACCCGCTCCCTCGCTCCCGCTTTCACCATGAAGATCACGCAACCGCCTCCACCCGCCCCGCAGACCTTCGCCGCACGGCCGCCACTTTTGGCTGCCACAGCTATCAGTTTGTCGATTAGCGGAGTGGATATCTTTTCATAATTGCTGCGGCGTAATTTCCAGTCTTCGCGAATCAGACGAGCAACCTCGTCCCAGTCGAGTTTCAGGAAGGCCTTATGCATCGCGCTCGAAATCGCCGAGATGTGCGCAAAATTCTTCACGACCTTCTTATCACCGGCAATGTGCGACTTGAATACTTCCCAATTATTGATCCCTGAATGCCTCGGCATTCCCGTGTAGACCAATAGAAATTGGGAATCAATCATTTCTTGCGGAACCGGCAGAGCTTCGCGCTGGATTCCCTCCATCGTCAGATGGATCGCGCTCACGCCTCCATACAGCGCCGGATAGTAATCCTGGCACCCTGTCGGCACCTTGATCAATTGCGCCTCTACGTTCTGTGCCAGCACCCGCATCTGTTCCAGCGAGAGTTTCTTTCCCGTTAGCTTTGACAGCGCAGCTGCAGTAGCGATCATCAACGCCGACGATGCCGCAATGCCTGCCCCTGCCGGCGACTCGGAATTCGTCTCCAGCAAAAAGCCGCCTTCTGGCCGAAAATGCTTGATCAATTGCAGCGCCAGACCGTGCTTAAATTTTCTCGCTTTGCAAAGAGCTTGTAGATCGCTGAATCGCTCTTCCCGTTTGTGATCGATCGAGCGCAGATGAATTGCTTTACCCGGCTGCGGGGTGATCCTACAGGTGGTCATGATCGGTACTGCGAAATTTACGGTGACCGCGCCGGGGTGAAAAAGATAGAGAGGCCAGAGATCAAGGGTGCTGCCAGCCAGATCGACGCGACATGGTGCTTGGGCCAGAATCGCTCGCCCATCGTTCGCTGGGCTGCTGCCCAAATTCGAATGCATGGAGCTTTTCTATCACGAACGGCAATTTTTCGCAGGATTACAATGTACTTAGGAAGGAGAAATTACTGCCGATTTACCGCGTTGCAACTTGAGCAGCGCCTTGCTCTTCTTGCGCCACCGCCTGCGTACGCGGTCCCACCTGCTTCAAGATGAGCAGCTTCGACCGGCCCTCACGTCCGCCCGGCACATAGACTAGCTTCGTCGAAGGATCAAATACCAACCCTTGTCCACGCACCTCAATCGCGTTGTCGGATGTATCCACAAACCGCGCGCCAGAGACGCGCATTACCTCCACCAGATTACCTGCGCACGCGTAGAGAGTCCGGCTGCTTCCATCGAACCACAATCTATCAACCCCAGGCGATGCTGCCACCCTTGCCGTCTCAGTGCCGTTATGAGAGTCCAACTGAACCACTGCTGAGCGAACCGCCACATATAAGTGCTGCTCCGCCGTATCCAGCGCCAGCCCCGACGGCTGCGACGCATGCACCTCGTATCTCTTCGTGATCTGCATTCCCGCATCGATTCCGATTACCTGCGCTTGGTCCTGCAACACCAGAAACAGCAACTTCTGTTGCGGATCGAATACCATTCCCTGCGGCAATCCCTGAACGTTCGCCTGCTGACGGGATTCGGGATGCGCCGGATCAATCGACGTGATCGTCTGCGCTACCTCGCTGCTGAGGAATAGCCGCCCGGCGTCTGCGGAGAACAGCATGTGGTCCACCGGTGCATCTGTCGTGATCGTATTTTCGACGCTCCAATCACCGGTACTCACCACAAATACTTTCGGCGTGGTCTTGCTGCTGACGTACACTCGACGCCCAGCCGTATCCACCGCGATCCCGCTTGCCCCGGGAATATTCTTGATTTGCGCAATCAGCCGTCGGCGCGGCATGTTGAAAATATCGACGCTATTGGTCGCGGCGTGCGCAATCACCAGGTTGCCATTTGCAACGGCAAGAGCTTCAAAACCGGGTTCGCCCGGCAGATCCACCATCGCAATTCGGCGCAGATCTCCGCTCCACAGCGCACACGTGAGAGTCAGGACAGCAATCGTGACTGAGATAAAGGTTCGCACGTTATCTTTGAGGTGAACGGCTCCCAATTCGTTCAGAGAGATACGGTCTAGCTATACGATGCAGCAAGGTGGCAGTTCTGCTGCCTTTTAGTTGCCGGGCAAACAAAAACGAGTGGCCGGAGCCACTCGTCTGTGGAAAAACGCTTGATTTGTTAAACCAGGTTCAATGTCTGCTTGAATGAGCCCCGCTCGTTCATAATCTTTTCTTGCAACAACGTGATTGCATAGATCAACTGCTCAGGCCGCGGCGGGCATCCTGGAACGTAAATATCAACCGGGATCACCTGATTCACGCCCTGAACCAGAGCATAGTTGTTGAATACGCCTCCCGAAGTCGCGCAGGCTCCCATCGAGATCACCCACTTCGGCTCTGGCATCTGCTCCCAAAGCTGTCGGATCACAGGCGCCATCTTCTGCGACACTCTTCCAGCGATAATCATCAGGTCCGACTGCCTTGGAGACGGGCGGAACACCTCAGCTCCGAATCGCGCAATGTCGAAACGTGAAGCGCCCATCGACATCATCTCAATCGCGCAGCACGCCAAACCAAACGTCATCGGCCAAATCGAGCTCTTACGAACCCAGTTCACCACCCAATCCAGCGACGTCAGGATCACGCCCTGGGGTACCGGGTCGCCAAAGGTCACCGAATCCTGGCGGTGAATGCCATCTTTGGCCCCGACTAAGTTGCTCAGACGATCTTGTCCTTGGGATGCCATCTCATTTCCATTCTATAGCCCTTATGTAGGACAGGCAATCTTGCTGCTTCCGTTTGAGGAATGGACACTCCTGTCCGCTTGTTTTTTCTTCTGAAGAACTGCTCTCTCCTGCGCCGGCCACCAGCTACTAGCTACCCCTTACCTGAGTCGCTTCCCACTAAACCACTAGCACCACTTTCCCGAACATCTGGCTGCTTTCCAGATACCGGTGCGCTTCGGCAGCATCCTTCAACGGAAATGTTCGATCCACCACCGGCTTCAGCTTCCCGCTGAACACCTCGTTTAACACGCTGTGCAGATCCCCCATGTTTCCCATAAACGATCCCAAATAAGAAAGTTGCCGCGAATACAGGAACCTCAAATCAAGCTTCACCTCAGGTCCCGTAGTCGCGCCGCAAGTAACAATCGTCCCGCCCGGCTTCAGCGACTTCATGCTCTCCTCCCACGTTGCCTGGCCAACATGCTCGAAAACAATATCCACTCCGCGCTTCTCCGTAATCTTCTTCACCTCTTCAGAAATCTTTTGCTTGTAGTGATCGATCGTGTAATCCGCACCTAGCTCTCGCGCCATTTCCAGTTTCTTCTCGTCACCGGCTGTCGTGATCACTGTCGCTCCGAATATCTTCTTCGCAATCTGGATCGCCGCCGTTCCCACGCCCGAACCTGCACCCAGCACCAGCACTGTTTGTCCCGGACGAATCTGCGCCCGCGTCACCAGCATGTGCCACGCGGTAAGAAATACCAGAGGCACACTCGCGGCTTGCTCAAAACTCAAGCTGTCGGGAATCGGGATCACGTTCACCGCGGGAATTGCTATGAATTCGCGATTGCCACCGTCGTTCAGATAACCGAGAACAGAAAACTCCGGACAAAAATTCTGCTGTCCCGAAACGCATGCCGGGCAATGACCACAAAACGTCATCGGTGCGAGCAGAACCCGCTGCCCTTTCTGCAACCATGTGACGTACTCCCCCACCTCGGCAATCTCTCCCGCGACATCACTGCCATTGATGTGCGGCAATGTAATTCCGCGCAATCCGCTGCGAACAAACAAATCCAGGTGATTGAGTGCGCACGCCTTCACCCGCACCAGCACATGATCTTTACGCAACTCCGGCTCGGGTACATCTTCGTACTTCAGCACGTCAGGTCCGCCAAACTCGTGGAATCGAATGGCTTTCATCGCCGCCTCCAGCGAAACCGGCTAACCTATCACACTCCCGTAACCGCTGCGATACGCCGCCCTCTCATCTCAATTTCCCGTCCGCGAAATCGCTATAATCATCCTGTCTTGAGAAACTCAGCTTTTCTTCTACTGATCCTGATAATCGGCTCTGCTCTTTTCGCTCAATCCAGCGCAGCCGACACTTCCACCGACACGCTCCTCGTGCTGCCTTTCGAGAACGCGTCCAAAGCTCCCGGGCTCGAATGGATTTCGGAATCCTTCCCTGAAGTTCTGGGGCCGCGCATGGCTAGCGGACGCTTTTATCTTGTTCCTCGTGAGGACCGCGCTTACGCCTTCGATCGAGCCGGCATTCCGCTCACCGCTCATCTCACCCGGATCAGTCTTTACCAGATCGCCGAGCAGATGGACGTCGACTACATCGTTCTCGGCCGCTATGACTACGACGGTCAGCAATTCCGTGCGCACGCTCAGCTATTGGACATGAAGGCTCTGCACCTCTCTCCGGAGCTGACCGAGTCCGGTCCTCTGCCCAACATGGTCGAAATTCAGGATGCGCTGGCCTGGGATCTTCTTCACCAGGCACAAATGTCTGATCTTCCTGCGAAGACGAGTTTCGTCGCTGCGTCCACGCCGGTGCGCCTCGATGCTTTCGAGAATTACATACGAGGGATGATTACCACCTCGCGCCAGGAGAAGATCAAACATTTCCACGATGCGATTCGCCTCGACCCCGCCTATTACGAGGCCATGTTGCAGCTCGGCCACACTCACTACGACAATCGCGAGTACGACCCGGCAGCTTCCTGGTTCTCCCGCATCCCGCGCTCCAGCCCCTACGGAAACGAAGCGGCATTTTTCTACGGGCTCTCCGAGTACTATCTCGGCGACTATGCAAAATCTGAAGAGGCCTTCCAATATCTCTCAGGCACTCTTCCCCTCACCGAGGTTTACAACAACTTTGCCGTCGCGGCCGGGCATCGCGGAAAACACGCTGAAATCGACTATCTGCAAAAAGCGGTTACTGCCGACCCCAGCGATCCCGACTATCACTTCAATCTCGCTGTCGCTTACTACCACGCTGGCCAGACGACTGCTGCCTCGCGCCAGTTGAAAGAAGTTCTGAACCTGCGTCCCTCTGATTCCGAGGCCAAGTCGTTACTCGACAGCCTCTCAGCTCAGTCGACAACCGCAGTCAGTCGCGTTCCTTTGCAACGCATCAAGCTCAATTACGACGAGACCTCCTACAAGCAGCTCGCAATGGAGATTCAGAAAGCCAACGAGCTTCGTCTGGCGCAGGCTGATCCTCATACTCGCGCCGAATTCCATGTCGATCGCGCGAACGATCTCCTGAAGCGCGGCTTCCCCACTGAGGCCGAAAAGGAATTCGCCGAAGCCGTAAAAGCCGACCCATCCGACGCCGCTGCTCACGCCGGATTAGCGGCAACGCTCGAGAGCACTGATCCCGCGAAAGCCGTCTCAGAGGCACGTGCGGCTCTACAATTGAAGCCCTCCGTCGATGCTTATTTAGTGCTCGCGCGTATCCATGTGAAGGAAAATAAGCTGGATGCCGCCTCTTCTGAGATCGCCGGAGCGCTGGGCCTGGACCCCGCCAACTCCGCAGCTCTCGATTTGAAGCGCTCGATCGACGAGAGGTCTACAGTAAAGAATTAGTCCTTCGCCCGAAGGGGGCTCTCATGCGAGCCACAATTCGTTGTTTCGCAATCGCTCTGATATTCATTGCTCTTGCCCAACTCGCCAGCGCTCAGATCGTTCATCTGGTTGTCGACGACACCATCCAGCCCATCAGCGCTGAGTACATTTCTCGCGGTATCGACGCCGCCAATGCGCGCCACGCTGACGCCGTTCTCATCGACCTTCGTACCCCCGGCGGTCTTGAGACCTCTATGCGCGAGATCGTGCAGAAGATCCTTGCTTCGCCGATCCCGGTGATCGTCTTCGTGTCGCCCAGTGGCGCTCGTGCGGCATCCGCCGGATTCTTCATTCTCGAATCCGCCGACATCGCCGCCATGGCTCCCGGTACCAATACGGGCGCTGCCCATCCCGTGATGATGGGAGGCGGCAAAATGGATGACGTCATGGCAGAAAAAGTCACCAACGATGCCTCCGCTTTCATCCGCTCATACTCAGCCAAGCGTGGCCATAACGCACAGGTCGCCGAAAGCGCCGTGCGCGAATCCAAATCCTTCACCGATCAGGAGGCCTTGCAGAACCATCTCATCGACGTCATCGCCAACAACGACCAGGACCTCCTTCAGAAGCTGAACGGCCGCGAAATTAGCCGTTTCGATGGCAGCAAAGTCGTGCTCCACACAGCCGACAAGCCCGTCCAGCCCTTTGAGATGACGCTCAAAGAACAGATCATGGATTTTCTGATGGATCCCAACATGTCCTTCGTGCTTCTCGCCGTCGGACTGCTCGCCCTCTACGTTGAATTCAATCATCCCGGTGCCATCGTTCCTGGAGTTGTCGGCTTCTTCTTCGTGGTCCTCGCCATCTTCGCGCTGAACATCTTACCGGTCCGCTACACCGCCCTGGCCCTGATCCTCGTGGCCTTCGTCTTCTTTGCCCTGGAGGCCAAATTCGCCAGCCATGGCGTTCTCACCATCGCTGGCATTGTCTCGCTCACCTTCGGCGCGCTCCTCCTCGTCGATTCGCCAATCCCGCAGATGCGCGTCCATATCTGGACCGCCCTTGCGGTCAGTGTTCCCCTGGGAGTCATCACCAGCTTCCTTATGACCGTCGCCCTTCGCGCCCGGCGTAACAAAGTCACCACGGGACAAGAAGGACTCATGGCAGAGACAGGCGTCGTTCACACACCATTTACGCCGGAGGGCAAGATCTTCATCCGTGGTGAGATTTGGAACGCCGTAGGAGATGCCAATCTGAAAGTCGGTCAGCGCGTCCGTGTCACTGCGGTGGACGGGCTGACTTTGCACGTGGAACCCGTAACAACTGCTGAGAGTGCGGCCGTTCCGCAGACGCTCCGGTCCTAGCACCCGGGCCGCCATTGATTTCCACGGTTCCTAGTACCCTTGGCACATACCCTGGCGGACTTCCTGAGCTACAATCCGCCTTAAGTAAGATCGGAGTGCGCCATCATGCCGTTTAGCTTTGGTTTCATCGCGCTTGCCATAGTTCTTCTCTATATCCTCAGCTCTATCAAGATCCTTGCTGAATACGAGCGCGGCGTAATCTTCCGGCTGGGAAGGCTTCTGCCCCAAGCCAAAGGGCCCGGCTTGATCCTCGTGTTTGCACCCATCGACCGCATCGTCCGTGTCTCTCTCCGCCAGGAAGCCATGGAAGTTCCTCCGCAGGACATCATCACTCGTGACAACGTCACCTTGAAGGTGAACGCCGTCATCTTTCTGCGCGTGATCGATCCCCGTCGTGCCGTAAACGAGGTCTCGAATTACATGTACCAGACCTCGCAATTTGCGCAGACCACTCTCCGCTCCGTTCTTGGTGAAGTCGATCTTGACGAACTCCTGGCACATCGCGACAAGATCAACCTGCGCCTCCAGACCATCCTCGATCAGCACACCGATCCCTGGGGCGTCAAAGTCACCAACGTAGAAGTAAAGCAGGTCGACATGCCGGAGACCATGCTCCGCGCTATGGCGAAGCAGGCGGAAGCCGAGCGCGAAAAACGCGCCAAGATCATCCATGCCGAGGGCGAATTCGCTGCTTCGCAAAGACTCAGCGACGCAGCTCATCAGCTCGCAACCGAACCGATGACCATTCAGCTCCGTTATCTGCAGACCTTAACTGAGATCGGTGTAGAGAAGAACACCACGATTGTCTTCCCGCTTCCGCTCGATCTGCTGGAAGCTTTCCACGGAATGGCCGCAAAACTTACTAAACCGGAGGCTGGCTCAAAGTGATTTCCGAACAGGAAGTGACCGACGCGCAGGATACTGAAATAACTTTGGGCACCGGCAAGCTTCTGGGCATCTTTGTCGCCTTGGTCGTGCTCTGCGCCGTGTTCTTTGCCTTTGGGTTTTCCATGGGGCGCAACTCCGTGAAAGCGGGTCTGAATCTCACAGAAGCTCCCGACGCCGAGCCTGCACCCGCTGCCGCCAAACCCACTCCCACGGCAATCCTGCGCCCGACTCCTGTATCGGCTCAACCGGCCGAAACTCCGGCCCCTGACGACAGCAAACCCGCTGAGAAATCAGAGGCACCTGCTGCGACTCCGGCTGCGCAAGTCACACCCGCAACCGATGCCTCTCATTCCGCCGCTGCGTCCGGTTACGTGGTTCAAATCGCCGCTGTCAGCAAACAGGAAGATGCCGACGCCCTTGTAGGTGCACTGAAGAAAAAAGGCTACCCTGTTTTCATCGCGGACGCGCTTACCGACAAGCTGTTTCATGTCCAGGTTGGACCCTTTTCCGACATCAAGGACGCCGAGTCCATGCGCACGCGCCTCACCGCCGACGGCTACAACCCAATCCTGAAGCGCTAGTCTTCACAATCTGCGTAGGGCAGCCGACCTCGGCTGCCCTCTTCATTTCCCTCGGCACATCCCTCGAAATTCAATAAACTCTTGTCATCCTGAGCGAGGGCGCACGCCCGAGTCGAAGGACCCCGACCCGATCGCAATCTGATCAATCTTGAACGCTTTTCCGGCCACAACTGTCAGCCTCGTGCTCGAGGTTCGCGCTCTCTTTCGGCGCTAACGTCGGATCGCAGCCTTCACTCCGAAAACCTCTGCTCTTTCCACGGATCCCCATACATGTTGTATCCATTCTGCTCCCAAAATCCGGCCAAATCTCTCTCCAACATCTCGAACCCGCGCACCCATTTCACCGACTTCCATCCATATAAGTGCGGGACTACCAATCGCACCGGATAACCATGATCCGCCGTCAACGGCTCTCCATCGTGATGCGTCGCAAGCAACACGTTCTCGCGCATCATGTCTTCGAGCGGCACATTCGCCGTGTAGCCCTGCTCTGCATGTACGAGCACAAATTTCGCATCCGGCTTGATTCGCACCAACTTCAGCAGATCAATCACGCGCACGCCTTGCCAATGGTTATCGAACCTGCTCCAGCGCGTCACGCAATGGAAATCGCTGGTCATCGTCGATCTCGGAAGCTTGTTGAACGCACTCCAGTTCCAACCTGCAGGCTCATCCACAGCACCGTAGACACGAAAATCCCAACGTTCCGGATCGAACCTTGGCACCGATCCATAGTGCAGCACCGGCCACTTCAGCGTCGCCACCTGATTCGCCGGGAGTCGCCCCTCTTCCCGCATCCTGTTTTCCAGCTCTTTGCGTTCATTCCCCTCAAATAGCATTTTCCTCGACTCCATTCGCACCTATCAGATTCCGCCCCCCGCATCGCCGATTCGGTCCCTGTTCGGAATACGGAATCCAAACTCCATGGCTCTATTTAAACGTTTAAATTTAGTTGCCACATACGGACGAAAACTTTTATATTCCTCGATATAGGTATGTAGCCTCTGAGTTGTGCTTCAGGGAGATCCCATGTCGGATAGCTTTCTAATGGGTGTGGATATCGGCGGCACCAAGGTCGCTGCCGGCCTCGTGGATTCACAAGGCGAGATCATATTCAAGACCCGCAATCCCATGAATTCCAAGGGCGGCGCTGCAGAAGGCCTCTCCGCTGTTCGTCAGGCTATCGACGACGCACTCGCTTTCCAGCGCGACGCCAACATCCAGGGTATCGGCCTGATTGCTCCCGGCCCTCTTGATCCCAAGCGCGGACTCATCATCAATCCCCCGAACAATCCTTGCTGGCGCAACTATCCCTTGGTCGAAGAAGTTCAGAAGCACTATGGTCCGCAGGTCGTTCTCGACAACGACGCAAACGGCGCTGCACTTGCCGAGGCCATCTGGGGCGCTGGTCGCGGCTATTCGAATGTCTTCTACGCCACCCTCGGCACCGGCATCGGCACGGGAATTGTTCTTGATGGAAAGATCTTCCACGGACGCACCGGAGCGGCCGCTGAAGGCGGTCACATGACCATCGACTATCGCAGCCGTTACGTCTGTGGTTGTGGAAAGCCGGGATGCATCGAAGTCCTCGCGTCAGGAAGAGCAGTCGCCCGCCGCGCGCGTGAAAAAGCAGTCACCGCCGGAACCGCTGGCGCCCGCCTGCTCGAATTAGCGGACGGCAAAGCCGACAACATCACCGCCGAGATTGTTGGGAATGCATGGAAGCAAGGCGATCCGCTCGCCACTGAAATTCTCGAGGAAACCGCTGACATGCTCGCCGCGTGGATCGGCAACATCGTCGACATACTCGAGCCCGAAGTAATGGTCTTTGGCGGCGGCCTCACCGATCTGATGAAAGATTGGTTCTCTCACATCGAAAAAGAGTTTCCTAAGTGGGCTATCAACCAGCGCGCTTCAGAGATCCCTCTCGTCCATGCCAAATACGGCCACGATGCCGGTGTCGCTGGCGGCGCTGCTCTCTGTCTCAGCCTGCCCAAACCCGTCTCGGTGTAACAGGCCCATCCAGTTTTTTGGCCTTGTCGTTTTTGGTTTGTCATCACGAGCGCAGCGAGGGATCTGCATTTGTAGTTCGTGGCGTGCGCCAGAACGAGCTCGCCACTTCTGCTGCCCTGGCTGCTACCGCATCATCAGCCCAAACACCAGGAATCCCACTCCAACCAGGCTGCTCACGAACGACACTGCCCAGAAGACACGCAGTCCCGTAAGCAAGCAAATCGAGCTCAGCACGATTGCGATCTCCAGGAATATCTCCGCAGTGTCATACTGGCCCGCTCGTCGCGACGTCTGAGCCGTCTCTTTTTCCAGCTCCTCGGCCTTCGCCTTGATCTCTTCTCCGCTGCTCTTCTGCTCTTCCGAGTGCGTGCGGAACTTCTCGCTCAGCTTTTCATTACCCGGAATCGCCGTCACCAGCTCGGCAAAATCTGCGTGCATCGACGAGCGCGTATTCTTCGACTGGAAATACGCCCACTGATCGGCAGCTTTCGTCTGAATCAGCACTTCCTCGGTATGCGTGCGGTGTCCCAGCATCGTCGCCAGCGCCAGGAGCACTGCCACAATCGCCATCGTCAAGCCAATCCGCTTATCTGCCGACTCCCTGGCTTCTTCTATCTTTTCTTCTATCTCGTGGGTTTCCATTTGGTCCCGGTTCCGGTAAGTTTTTGGTGAGTGTGGCGGAAGAGTAACACAGCAGCTCACACTGTCAAACCAGAGTTCCACCCCAGATCGTTGTAAGCATCTAAACAGTTCGGCACAGATTAACCCGGCGGAAATCCCGTCTGATAGGAGCTATTCGTTTGTCAGCAAGAGAAGTTGTTCAGCAGCTCACTACCAAGTCATCCGACCGGTCCATTCGTAAGACAGGTCTCTTCTTTCAGAATTTTCTCAAGCACCCCGTGATGTTGGGCTCCGCAATCCCTAGCTCACGATTTCTCATCAATCGTGTTCTCGACTCTCTCGACTGGCCCCGCATCCGCATCATGGTCGAATATGGCCCTGGAGTCGGGACCTTTACGCGCGAGATTCTCAGACGGTTGCGACCCGACGCGTCATTGATTGCGATCGAGTTGAATCAGGACTTCGTGACGTTTCTCCGCGACTCACTCCCTGATCCGCGCCTGCGCGTGTTGCATGGTTCGGCCGTCGACGTTCGCAATCTCCTGCTGCCCATGAAGCTGTCTCAGGCCGACTGCATTCTTTCTGGTATTCCGTACACCGTTCTGCCACGCGAAACACGCCGCCATATCTTTCTCGAAACGCGCCAGGTGCTTTCTCGCGAAGGTTTGTTTGTCGTGTATCAATACACTCGCGCCGTTCTGCCCGACTTGCGAAAAACTTTCCCCTCGGTCGATCTCGACTTCGAGCCCCTCAACATCCTGCCCGCTCGCCTGTTTCGCTGCCGCAAACAGCCCCCATACTTTCCAGCCTCGAGACGCTGAAGATATGTTTTCAATCGGCGTCCGCAGCAAACACAGAGGGACCAATTCCGTACTTTTCTCCTAGAAACTCTTGCAGTCTCTCCGGCAGCACTTCTGCCAGTTCCTGCCACGTGAGCATCTTGCATCGCGTGCGCAACTCGGCGTCACGTACGCAGCGCATCACCGCAAACCACTGTTCGCACAGATCGGGACGCCTGGCATCTGCCAGCAAACAGAACGACGCTCCCGCCGCCTGCGCGGCCAGTACATTACGGATCAACTGATATCCCTCATATTTTCCATTGCGCCGCGGAAGCTCTCTACGGGCGAATACGCGTGCGAACTCCATATACCGTTCCATCAGTTCCTTCGACGCGGTCTGGAAATCGCTTTCCGTCAGCTTCGCTTCCACTAGCAGGTTTCCAAGTACCATGTCCACTTCCGTCCGATCGCTCCGATCTTCCTTCATCGGCACTCGCGCTCGCACCCCAAATTCCGGCCGCACATCCGAGTCAATTCCCAACATCGCCGCCACTCTTCCATCTGCGAATGTCTCGGGATGACAAAACACATTCATCAACAGCGCGTCGGAGCTGTTACACGTATCGAGTTCGCACCAGCGGTGATCCCACAGTTTCGGCAGCGATGTCCGTCCCGCCGTGTGCGTTTTCTTTAACCGCCGCGACCATGCCGCATTGTTCTGAATTGCTTGAAAGGTTTCAGGAAGGAAATTGCCGTGGCCATTCGCTCCGGGATGGAACACTACCGTCGGAGCTTCGCCATAACTCAGCTGATATTGCAGATTGTGTTTCCGCGCGAATGCTTCGCTGCGCGCACTCAACTCACGCCGCAACAAAGCGGCCGAAATAGCTCCACTCGCCACCCCAGAATTTTATAGCCTGGCGGCGCGCGCGGGCCCGCGTAAGGAACAACAAATATTTGGAAGTGTCATCACGAGCGTGCCTTGCGCGCGAGGGATCTGCAGTCGTTCTACGCTGCTACTGCCGGCTTTGGAATGATCCGATACTTCAAGAACTGTCTTCCCTGCGGCGTGATCGAAATCCTGTCATCAGTGATGCCAATCAATTCTGCATCGGCCAGGAATCGCAACCAGTGCTCGAAGCTCGTTCCGTCGTAAAGTTCGGGATATCGCTTCGAAGATTCGTTATATGCGCGGCGTACTCGATCCACCGTCACTCCGCGCCCTCCTCCGGAACATATCGATTGCAGCGCCGGGACCTGCGTCTCCCACAAAATCGCCGAGTCTTCCTCGAAAGCCTGGGCAACGCAAATGACGCAGAACGGCCGGCCAGGTATATACAGCGACAGGCGTCGCGACTCCCGCCTTTCCGCCATCTGGGCAATGGCGAGGGCCGTAACCACCAGGATGAAGAAAATCAGCGCAGCGAGAGTTAGGAAAAGGACGGGCATATGCGCACCCCAGTCACGCAAGCCTCCATTAAATTACCCCACTTTATCGGATGCGGCAATCGGGGGCAGTCGTCCAAATCACAAGAAATTTCCAAACGATTGAAAAAGCTGATCAAAATACATCTGCACGTCACCAAACTCCAGCAACTCTGATCCCGATTTCCACCTCTTTTCATCTACTCTGCCTCCAAAATCGTCTTCCGCCGCCCGTGCGATAGACTAAGAACGCTGCAACGACGAAAACTCATGGCTAGCCTGTTCGATCCCCTTTCTCTCCGTTCCGTTCAGTTTCCCAATCGCGTCTTCGTCTCACCCATGTGCCAATATTCCAGCAAAGACGGCTTCGCTGACGACTGGCACCTTGTCCACCTCGGGACTCGCGCCGTAGCTCGCGCCGGGCTTGTATTCACGGAAGCTACCGCGGTCACGCCGGAAGGGCGCATCACAGCCGCCGATCTCGGAATCTGGCAAGACGCTCACGTCGACTTCCTGTCTCGAATCGTTCGGTTCATCACCTCGCAAGGGTCGGTCGCAGGTATGCAGCTCGCACACGCGGGTCGCAAGGCCAGCACTGATGTTCCCTGGAAGAGCGGCGCTCCACTCAGTCCCGCAGATGGCGGATGGTCACCGATCTACGCCCCCAGCCCAATTCCGTTCGCGCCCGGCTACCAGGCTCCCCACGAACTCAGCATCCCTGAAATCCAACGCACCGTCTCCGCTTTCAAGCAAGCGGCTCAACGCGCGCTCGCTGCCGGTTTTCAGATTTTGGAGATCCACGCGGCGCACGGTTATCTACTGCATGAATTTCTCTCGCCTCTCAGCAATCAACGCACCGACCAATACGGCGGCACCTATGAAAACCGTACAAGAATTGTCTGTGAAGTAGCTGCCGCGATCCGCGAGGTTTGGCCCGATTCTCTGCCCCTCGCCATCCGCATCTCCTGCACTGATTGGGTCGACGGAGGCTGGGACCTGGATCAGTCCGTCGAACTAGCGCGCAAACTCAAGCCACTCGGAGTAGATTTTGTGGATTGTTCCTCAGGAGGTCTGGTTCCCAACGCCGTAATCCCATTCGGTCCCGGTTATCAGACTCAATTCGCCGAGCGTATTCGCCGAGAAGCTGGAATCCCCACCGGCAGCGTTGGCATGATCACCTCGCCTCAACAGGCCGATACCATTATTCGCACCGGCCAGGCTGACGCCGTTCTGCTTGCGCGGGAGTTCCTGCGCCATCCCTATTGGCCTCTGCACGCAGCACGAGCGCTCCATCACAAGATCGCCTGGCCACCGCAGTACGAACGTGCTCGCGACTGAGTGATTTAGGAAATTGCGGCTGCCGCCAGGGCCATTGCAGCGTCTTTCAATTGCTCAATGACCAAATTACCCAATCACCAAATTTGGTCTACGGCCGCATGCCCTTCAGCCAGATCCCCACAAACGTCTTCGCTGCATGCTCCAGTTCGATGTCGTGGAGGTGCTTGGCCCCGAACAGTTCCTGTACTTGGAAGTGATAGACCAGCATGCCAAAGAATGATCGCGCCGCCAGTATCGGATCCACGTCGCGGAACGCACCGTCTTCAATTCGTCGCCGGATATAATCGCCCAAAATTTCGTAATAGGACGCGACATGCACTTTGAAGAATCGTTGCGAAACCTCGTGCCGCTCCAGCGCACTGAACAGTAACAGTCGCGGCAGAGTCGCATCTCGGCTTAGAAACTCGCTGGCGATCGAAGTGAATATCTGCTCGTCAGTTTGCCCCGATCCGAGCGCCTGTTCCAGCTTCTCTCTTCCCGCTCGCATTCGGCACTGATCTTCAATCACTGCCCAGTACAAGTCTTCTTTGGTCGAGAAATGCCGGAAGATAATCGCCTCATTGACGTCGGCCGCCTCGGCAATCTGTCGCGTCGTCGTCCCTTCGTATCCCTGCCGCGCAAACAACTGTGTCGCCACTTCTACAATCTGTTGCCGGCGGTCCCCCGAGGAAAGTCGAGCCTGATGTCCCATAGGTAAGTACTTACTTACTTTCTACGCCTTGCTCGGCGACACGGTCAACCGCAACCGTTCATCTCACCCATTCACATGGAATCGCAGAAAAGAAAGGCCCACTCTCATGTGGTGCATCCATGAGTCCGATACGGTGAGCGCAAGGGACAGTCCCAGCAGCGCGTGCGCGATCCCCAGCGGATAGATATTCCTCCACCTCCGGAATGCCTCCACAAAAAGCAGTCCTCCAACCAGCGTGGCCGGGACAAGTATCGGATTCGGCATATGTGCAAACGAGAACAGCAGCGCTGCGCACAGTGCCGTTCGATGATTGTTGCCGAGCAACTTCTCCAGCAGCACGTAGAAGAACGAATTGAGAATGAATTCCTGCTCGAGCGACCAGATCCCGTAGCCGAACGCGTGCAGGTATACGGACCCTGCCCCGAAGAGGCTTCGTAGCGTTCCTGCCCAGGCACCCAAAACCAGGAATCCGCCCGCCACCGCGACGGCGATCGGTACCGCCACCATCGCCCCCCAGAAACCAGTCCTCCCCAAACCCAGTTCTTTCAGGCAGCTCCGATTCGCAACCGTGAATCCGAGGATCGCCAGCATCCCCACAAACGAAAATATCTTCTGCGTTGGACCCGTGCTCCACAATGCAGATTCGATCAGCAGAAAAGCGATAACGACTTCAGCCCAGAGAAAGAATCTCTGACTGTCTAATTCAACATTCCAAGTGCTCGTACTCATGGCTGGCTGGATTCCCACACATCAAGTGCTTAACTTAGATTTAGCTTTTTCACTTTGCGTTCGGCTTTTTTTATTTAGACCCGCTGCATAGCTCGAAGTTGTTGACCAGCAAGTCTTCTTGCCGGTAGCGCGGGATACCGCAAGATGAGCCATTCTGTTACAGTTTTTGCATGGTTCGCGCTCCCAGCCTATGTGGTCTGATCCTTGCAGCGGGCCAGTCCTCGCGCATGGGTCGCCCCAAGGCTCTCCTGCCCTGGCGGCAAGGATCGTTTCTTAGCTCCGCGATCCAGACACTCTCGCCATTTTCCGATCTTGTGATTGTCGTCGCTGGAAGCAATGCCGAAGAGCTTCGCCCGACCGTCGACTCTCTTGGTGCATTCCTCGTGGTCAATCCCGAACCCGAGCGTGGCCAATTCAGCTCACTTCAAGTCGGGCTGCAGGACATCCTGAATCGTGGCCGGGATTCCGCGATTCTCACCCTGGTTGACCGCCCAGCTCCGGAACTCGCGACTGTTTCATATCTGCACGACCAGTTCTTGCCGCGTATTAACGAGGGCGCGTGGGCGCTCATTCCATCATTTCAGGGCAAGCACGGCCATCCGATCTTTCTAACTCGGGAACTGATTAGCGCGTTCCTCAGTGCCCCTGCGACTTCCAACGCTCGCGAAATTCAGCATCAACATCAGGACCGCCTCGTCTACGTGGAAGTGAATGACCCATTGGTCGCCACCAACATCGACACTCCCGAGGACTATCAAAAACTGGTCGCCGCCACTGCTTCCCTGGCCCACTGAATATTCGAATCATGAGCACTCAAACCGCATCATTCATTTCCGCATCCGCCCGCAAATTCATCGACTCGGTTCTCGAACTCCGTCCAAGCCTCGCTGTTTTCGATTGCGACGGGACTCTCTGGGACAGCGATTCCGGAGAACTCTTTTATCGTTGGGAACTCGAAAACAATCTGCTCGACGATCGCACCGCCCAATGGCTGCACGATCGTTACGCCAGCTATAAGCGTGGTGAAGTCAGCGAAGACGACATGTGCGGCGAGATGGTCACTGTTCATGCTGGCCTTTCGATCTCCGATCTCGAACGTGCCGTTGCCCGTTACTTTCCGGAAGCCGTGGCGCCGACCATCTTCCCGGAAATGTTCGTCCTCACGCGCGCACTCGCCGATCAGGGCTGCGATTTGTGGGCAGTGTCATCCACCAACGATTGGGTGGTCCGCGAAGGCGTGAAAGACTTCGGCATTCCCGCCGATCACGTCCTTGCGGCCTGCGTGCATTGTGAAAACGGACTCGCCACCGATCGTTTGCTACGCGTTCCCTCGGGAGTTGGCAAAGCGCTTGCCATTAACGAAGTCGTCGGAACCACTCCCGACGCCGCTTTCGGCAATTCGATTTTTGACGAGGCCATGCTCACGCTAGCGCGGCACCCCTTCGCCATCAATCCAAATCCTGATTTAGAAGTGATTGCAAAACAGAACCACTGGACGATCTACCACCCGCAACGCAAACCGTGATCTTCTGCGGTTGTCGTCCCGCAGCGAGGATTCTTAGTGGCGCGGGCGCCCTCGCCCGCGAATCGCAGTCGGTGCGGAAATGGAGCCCGCTCGCCCTCGAGCGGGTGGGGGGCGATCCCCCTCCCGCCAATAAAGCGTCATGAAACCCGGAAGTCATGGTGAGCGCAGCGAACCCATCTATGCATTCTCGCCGCGAGCGAATTGAGACTGGTTTGCGGGCGCCCCATCCAAGTTCTCTTTCGATTTGGGTGAGGTAATCCCACTTACTCGCAAGCGCCCTTACTTCGATGCCCCGCCTGTTTCCAGGCCACGATACTTCAGCATCGGTCCAACCGTCGGCTTCTTCCCGCGCCATGCCTCATACAATGTCTCCAGGTCCTCGGTGTTCCCTCGTGACAACACCATGTTGCGGAACCTGTCTCCATTCGCGCGTGTCAGTTTCCCGTTCTCATCGAACCACTGATACGCGTCGTCCGCCAGCATCTGCGTCCACAGATACGCATAATATCCCGCCGCATATCCACTTCCCCAGATGTGCGCGAAATAGCTCGAACGATAACGCGGAGGCACATAGCTTACCCACAGGTGAATCTGTTCCAACGATTCTTTCTCGAACACATCCGGCTTCTGCAGTGGTGCGCCTGCCGGCAGCGTGTGCCACTTCATATCCAACTGGGCCGCGGCGAGCAACTCGGTCGTGTCGTAACCCTTGTTGAACGTGTCTGCTTTCTTGATCTTTTCCACCAGGTCTGCCGGCATCGGCGCGCCAGTCTTGTAGTGCTTGGCGTAATGCTGGAACACTGTCGGATACGTAGCCCAGTGCTCATTAAACTGCGACGGAAATTCCACGAAGTCGCGCGCCGTCGAAGTTCCCGAAAGGCTAGGGTAGGTCGTATTCGAGAACATCCCGTGTAGCGCATGACCAAACTCGTGGAACATCGTCCTCACGTCGTCCGATGTGAGCAGAGCAGGTTCGCCCGCCGCCGGCTGCGCGAAGTTGGCGACATTCACAACCACTGGTTTTGTGCCGAGCAGCTTTGTCTGATCGACATAATTCGTCATCCAGGCGCCACCTTGCTTGTTGTCGCGCTTGAAGTAGTCGCAGTAGAACAGCGCTAGCGGACTGCCGTCCGCATTCGATACCTCGAACACCCGCATCCCCTGCGCGTACACCGGAAGATCTTTGCGTTCCTTGAACGTGATCCCATATAACTGCGTCGCCGCGTAGAAGACGCCGTTCTCGAGCACATTATTCATCTCGAAATACGGCTTAACCTGTTCTTCGTCAAGGTCGTACTTCGCCTTCCGTACCTGCTCGGAATAGAACTCCCAGTCCCACGGCTGCACCTTGAAGCCGCCGTTCTGTTTGTCGATCAGCGCCTGAATATCTTGTGCCTCGGTTGCCGCTCTGCCAGTCGCCGCCGGCACCAGATCATCCATGAACTTCAACGCCGCTTCCGGCGTCTTCGCCATCTGGTCTTCTATCTTCCAAGCCGCGAAACTAGGAAACCCCAGCAGCTTGCCCTTCTGCGCCCTCAGCTGTGCGATCCTCGCAATCGTCTCTCGTGTATCGTTCGCATCGCCCTTCTCCGCGCGTCCCCACGAGTTCTCGAAAATCCCCTGCCGCGTCGACCGGTTCGTCATCGTCACCAGATCCGGTTGCTGCGTAGTGTTCTGCAACGGGAGAACATATCCCTCGACCTTGCGGCCCTTCGCCGCTTCTGCGGCGGCATTGATTTCCGCATCGCTCAGTCCCGACAACGCGGTTTTATCGGTAGTAACGAACGCGGCGTCTTTCGTGGCTGCCAAAAGCTTGTTGCTGAAAGTATTGGACAGGGTCGCGAGTTCTTCGTTGAGCTTCTTCAGCTCCGTCTTGTCCGCCTCGCTGAGGTTCGCTCCGGCATGCACGAACTCCTCGTAGGTGCGCTCCACCAGCCGCAGTTGCTCGGGATTTAGCTTCAATGAATGCCGTTCCTTATAGACCGTCGCCACGCGCTGAAATAGCTTCGGATCCAGGTAGATCGCATCCTGATGCGCCGCAAGCTTCGGTGCTTCCACCTGCCTTACCTTCTGTAGCGTGGGATTCGTGTTCGCGCTGACCACTGCAAAGAAGGTCGCAGCCGAACGCGATAACAAGAGACCGGTCTTCTCCATCGCGACAAAGGTATTCTCGAACGTTGGCGCAGCCGGATTATCCGCAATTGCCTGGATCTCCTTGCGCTGTTCCACCATGCCAGCTTCAATTGCCGGCTGGTAGTCCTCATCCTTGATCTTGTCGAAAGGAGGCGCCTGGAACGGCAGTTTGCTGGGAGCGTAGAAAGGATTGCTGGGCCCAAACTCCGCGCCGGATGCAGGGGGAGCAAGAGTCGCCAGGCCAATGATGGCAATAGAGGCAACGATTAGAGAGTTCATCCCTGACAGTGTAATTGGAGAGGCCGAATACGAGTCAATGGATTCACTGCTTTTCGTCCCAGAATGGTTCAGAAAACCAGTACTTTGTCCGCTTCTTCCGTCAACTGTTGCAGGTCAGAAAGCGTTTGTCTCTTCACGCCTTCCACAAGTGAGTCATCGTCGATTCCCCGCGCTTCCAGGCACGTTCGGCATGCGCCCATACTCACGTTCTGCCGCTTCAGCGCTCTCAGCATTTCTTGAACGTTATACGAAGCATCCGCCGGGTTCTGCCGCCGCAATCCATTCACGACGCCATCGCCCAGCAAAAAAATTGAAACGTCGGTCTCGCTGTTCGCCATCGCTCCAACCATGCGAAGCGCGTTATAGCTGCGTTGGCTGAATACGGAGAATCATTCAGTATGAAAAGGTACTTGCTCATCGATTCGTCTTTCTTGCCGACGCGGTGAGTTTCACCGAAATACTTACCGGACCGCGTGTTTGCTCAGTGCCTCTCGCAATGCATCCATCGCCAGATGTCCCGCATGTGTCGACGCCTCTGGCAACTCGCCCAAACTCTCCACTAGCTCTTCCCTTGTGAGATTCTGTGCCGCTGTAACATCCATCCCTGTCACCATCTCCGCCAGCCTTGACGCGCATGCCATAGCCGGCACGCATCCTTTCGCCTTGAAGCGCGCGTCCACAATCCGCTCGCCTTCGATCCTCAGCGCCAGCCTTATCCGGTCCCCGCAAGCGGGATTCTCCACATCCACGCACACAGTGGCATTCTCCAATTGCCCCGCAAATCTCGGATGTTCAAAATGATCCAGAACCTGTTTGGAATACATCGCCACCGATTGTATCCGTTGCAGCACATCAGGACTGTTTTAGGTGTACCCTTCCAAGCCTTCTATCGGTGCGGTGGGATGCTCGCTTTCCCCGCGTCCCCATTTTCAGTCTCCAATGAAGCAACCCGCTCCCCGAGGTCATGGTGACGCGGACCCTGAGCGTAGCGAAGGGGAAGCGGAATCCATCTCTGTATTTAGCTTACGAAGCTGCCGTACCCGGCCTCGCTTTTTAGTTTGTCGCCGTTCGTGAAACCTGAAAACGCGAAACCAGAAACTTACCTCAACACCGAATCTCTTCACAGACCCCGCCACCAGCTACTAGCTACCCCATCATCTACAATGTCTTCAGCGCAGGAGCACTCGTGGGGTTCCAGTACTTCCATTACGCACGCGGCATATTCCGCCCCAAGTCCCTGGAGTCCGTGTTTCTCTTCGTCACCTCCACCTGCAACTCGCTCTGCCGCACCTGCTTTTACTGGGACGAACTGAACAAAGGCCACGACCTCACCTTCGACCAGCTCCAGCGCATCAGCCAGACTGCGCCCGCTTTTCACAAGCTTTGGATCTCTGGCGGCGAACCGTTCCTCCGCAAAGATCTCGCCGAGATCATCGAGCTCTTCTACGTCAACAACGGCATGCGCCACGTGAATCTGCCGACGAATGGACTCCTTCCCACAAAGATGGAATCCGTTGTCTCGCAACCTTCTCGAGCGCTGTCCCGATCTCGTCGTTGATCTCAACTTCTCGCTCGACGGACTCGCCAACACTCACGACGCCATCCGCGGCGTCCCTAACAATTTTGTAAAGACGCTCGCCACCATCCGCCTCGCAGAACAGAAATGGGGAGCGGATCCGCCGTGTACGGCGCAACGTCGTCAGCTGCGTCACCACCGAGAACTATCGCGAACTGGTCGACCTCGGCCAGAAGATGATGCGCGAAACCAATCCCGACGGTCACTATTTCGAGATCGTTCGCGGCAATCCGATGGATCCCGCCCTCAAGCGCATTCCTCGCGAAGATCTGTCCGCGCTTCATCGCCAGCTGATGTGGTTTCACGAACAGTACGCCGACAAGCTTTTTGCGCATCTCTCGCCCGCAGCCCGCGCCTTTGCTCGCGCATACTATCTCGGCAACATCAAGCTTCACTTCGACCTGCACGAGCAAAATCACTACACAGACAAAGCCTGGCCGATGCCCTGCACCGCCGGACAAACCACATTTGTCATTGATCATGACGGCCACTTCCGCTCCTGCGAGCTGCGCTCCAAGCTTGGCGACCTCAAGGACTATGACTACGACCTCACAGCCGCCATGCAATCCGCGGCCATGAAGAAAGAGGTCGCCGACATTCCCGGCGCGAAGTGCTGGTGCACGCACTCCTGCTTCATCCATGGATCCACGAAATTCAGTCCCAAAGTTCTTCTTTTTCACATTCCGTGGTCGTACCTTAAGCACCGCTGGAACCGTCTGCCATCAATCCCCGCATCCGAACTCGAACCCTATCGCGTGAACGACGCGCCCCAAGTCAGCTGATCGCATGCAGACAAACTACATCCCCCAGCACATCGCTTCTCTTCAACCCAGCGCTACCGTGATCATGCAGGATCTCGGCCTTCTCGATCGCCTCGTCGCCTGCACCAAATATTGCCGCGAAGTCTGTCCTGAAATCGCCGACCGCGTCATCCTTGCCGATTCCTGGACCGCGCAGGCCGAGCAGATTCGCTCCGTCCGGCCCGATCTCGTGCTCGCCTCCGTTCCCTACCAGGAAAAATCGGTCATCGAGATCCTCAAATCCGCAATCCCCGTTCTGCTCCTGTCCCCGCGCAGCCTCGCCGACATCTACGCTGACATCGCACTCATCGCCGGTGTCCTTGGCGAGTCGCAACGAGCCTCCTCGGTCATCACCAATATGCAAAACGCGATCGCCGAAGTCCGCTCTCTCGTCCCATCTGGATCTCGGCCCCGCGTCTTCTGCGAAGAATGGGGCAAGCCCATCATTCACTCGCAACTCTGGGTCGCAGAACTCGTCGAAGCCGCTGGCGGCGAGTTCGTCGGCGAACCCGGTCAGCACACCACCGCTGACACTATCCGCTCCGCTAATCCCGACGTCATCATCGCCGCATGGTGTGGCGCCGGAGACCGCGTTCCTCTGGAAAAGATCATTCGCGATCGCGCTTGGGAGCAAACATCCGCCGCGCACAATGGCCTTGTCTCTTGCATTCCCGACGAGTGGCTGAACACGCCAGCGCCCACCTTAATCAGCGGGTTGCAAGCTCTCGCCGCCGCCATTCACCCGGAGATCTTTTCCGCACCTGCCCGCCTCCGCCGCATCAACGCTGTCAATCACGCTCCTGCTACTACCTCGCAGTAAAATGCTTCGCATGGCCATCGTCGAACACAAAGCTTTGCAGGAAGAACTTCGCAGCCTCATCTCCTCAGCTTCATCTGCCGACGTCTTAATGCAGAACATTTGCGAGCTTCTGAATCGTCAGTTCCTCAAATACAACTGGGTTGGTTTCTACATGCTCGATAAAGACGATCCCAACACTCTCGTTCTCGGACCGTTTGTTGGTGCCATGACGCCGCACACTCGCATTCCTTTGAACGAAGGCATCTGCGGCGCGGCAGTTTCCACCGGTGAAACCGTCGTGGTCGACGACGTCAACTCCGATCCGCGCTATCTCGCTTGCTCTCTCGAAACCAAGTCCGAAATCGTCGTTCCGATCTTCGTAAACAACAAGGTCATCGGCGAGATCGACATCGACAGCCACTTCCCCGCTGCTTTCACCGCTGAAGATCGCGCGCTGATCGAATTTTGTGCGGCGCAGGTCGGCTCTTTCATGGAATTCCATTCCGCCTGAGCCCGACCTCACATCTGTGGAAAGTCCCGCTGGGCGAGGCTATATACTCGTGGACGGAAAGTATGAAGCAAGTGGTGGCCGCCATCCTGAAGCGCGCTGATGAGATCCTCATCTGCCAGCGCACCAAGCACCAGCCGATGCCGCTGAAATGGGAATTCCCCGGCGGCAAGATCGAACCCGGTGAGCAGCCCCGCGACGCCCTTCGCCGCGAATTGGTCGAAGAACTCGGCATCGATGCCACGATCGGAGACGAAGTCTCGCGCATCCGCCACAACTACAAAAACGGCGGAGCCGTCGAACTCCGCTTTTATGTCGTCCACGATTTTCAGGGAGACTTAGACAACCGCATCTTCCGGGACGTGCGTTGGGTCAATCGTGGCCAGTTGCCCGAATTTGATTTCCTCGACGCCGACAAAGAGCTCGTGCGCGATCTCGCAGCCGGAAAAATTGTCTAGTCTCCGAACAGCGGTAACTCGATCTCATATCCTGCCTCTGATGCTCGCAACACTCCGCCAATCGTCGCAATGTAGTTGTCGGCGGCACTCATGCGCATCTCATTCACCCGATCGCGCCAGCTTCGCCCTTCGGCCTCTTCCTTCATCTTTTGTCCGTCGGTTTCGATTCTGATCTCCACCTTATGATCGCCGCGCTCGGCTTTCACGTGCAAGATACCTTGGCGACCCACCACTTGTTCTGCCAGAAACAATAACAGTCGTGAAAGCTTCTCCTGACTCGCGCAAACTCTGATCTGCTCTGCCGATTGCACCTCGAGTTCCGATTCATACATCACCGCAATTTTATGTAAAGAATCCCCTAACGACGACAGCAGTTCGCCCAACTCGATTTCCCTCGCATCCTCTCCCGGATCTTCCGCCTCTACCAACTCGCGCAGAGCGCTCATCATCTCCCTCAGGCTGCCGGTGCTCTGCAGTCCCTCCCCGATTCTGCGCTCATATTCCTTTTGGCTTCGCGGAATGGCTACTGCCAATTCCAACCCGCATTGCAGCGCAGTGAGCGGCTGGCTCAATGAGTGGAACGCCTCCGACAGATATTCGCGCCGCCTCTCCTGGCTCAACATGCCGCCTCCGTCTTTGCGCTCAACTCGTATCCAATTCCGCGCACTGTGTGAATCAACTTTCGCTGCGCTCCCTCATCCACTTTCTTACGCAGATAGTTGATATAGACGTCCACCACATTCGTGCTCGTGTCGAACGTAATACTCCACACATGCTCGATGATCATCGCTCTGGTGATTCGTCGGCCCGCGTTGCGCATCAGGTATTCCAGCAGACTGAATTCCTTCGAAGTCAGCTCGATCTGTTTCCCGCTCCGTTCCACCCGGTGTTCCAGTCGATCCAGCACCAGATCATCCACCTGCAGTCGCGTCTCCAAAGGCGTCCGCCCTCTCCTCATCAGCGCCCGAATCCTCGCAGACAGTTCCGCGAACGAGAACGGTTTCATCAGGTAGTCATCCGCTCCACAGTCCAGTGCCTGCACCCGGTCTTCGATCCTGTTTCGTCCCGTCAGCATCAGCACGGGAACACCTGACTTATTTTCACGAATCCCCCGCAGCGCCGAAATCCCGTCTCGCTTCGGCAGGTTCCAGTCCATGATCAACGCGTCGTACGGATAGGTCCCTGCCAGTTCTTCTGCTTCTTCCCCATTCATCGCTACATCCACCGCGTAGCTCTCTGCCTCAAATCCCTTGCGCAGGAAGCCCGCCAAAGGCACATCGTCTTCCGCAATCAGAATTCTCATAACCAGGTCCGGCAACTAACATAAGCGCCCCACCGCGCCGTTCAGCACAAAAATTAGGACTCGCTTAGAAATGAAATCCCGCATTGGGTAGGGTTTCAGATCGGAAAATCGCCCGCCTCAGAACGACCACCGATTGCTTCGTAATGCTCACCGCTCTTATCGACGAAGTTAACCATATGGGTTTGCTTTCCCCCATTTCAGTCCCGCGTCCGAAGGTGCTAGTTGTGGATGATGAGCCCACGATCTGTGACGCAGTCGCCGATGCACTGCCTACAATCGCTGCCAAAGTGGCTATCGCCGCCAATACCGCCGAGGCAATTTCAACCCTCGATTCGGACCGCTTCGACGTCGTGCTTTGCGACCTCTACATGCCTGGTGGTGGAGGCCTCGATGTGTTGCAACACGCTTCCCATACCCAACTCGACTTGGGATTTATACTCATGACCGGCAAGCCCCAGGTGAACGACCTCGTCGCCGCCTGCCGCCTCCACGCCGCCGACATCCTCCTGAAACCGTTCTCTCTCGAATCTCTCCAGACCGCCGTCCAAAAAGCCTATGCCCGCGTCTTCCATACACGCCGGGAACGCATTCACCGCAATCAGTTGCGTAACGGACTTCGTCATCGCGTGATTCAGCTTGAAGACACGAGAAGACAGCTTCGCGACAGCTACCGCGAGATTATCGAAGCCATGGTCGTCATTCTCGATCACCGCGAACACGAAACTTGCGCGCATTCCTTTCGTGTCCGCAGCTATGCAACCTATCTTGCAGCGGAAATCAACTATCCGCCCGATCAATTGCCCACGCTTTCCACGGCTGCCCTACTTCACGATATTGGCAAGGTCGCTGTACCCGATCGAATCCTTCTCAAGCCTGGGAAACTCGATCCAGCCGAGACCCTGCTTCTGCAACAGCACGCAGTCATCGGCGAGCAGATCGTGCGGCGCTCAGCCATGTTGCAGGACTGTGCGCCCATCATCCGCCATCATCATGAACGTTGGGATGGCAAGGGTTATCCCTGATGGCCTCGTCGGTGATCACACTCCGCTTGGCGCTCGCCTCTTTGCGCTGGCGGACACCCTTGACGCGATGACTTCAGATCGTTGTTATCGCGCCGCACTCTCTCTTCAACAGGTACACGCTGAAATCACACATTGTTCCGGACAGCAATTTGATCCCGACTTAGCTCGGGTCTTCCAGTCGGTTCCCGATCTATCGATGGATTGAACTTCGGAATGACGCAGATGCTCAGGCTGCCAGCTTCAACCCATTTATCGGCGAGTAACGCCTTTTACTTCCCGAGCCAGGGCTTGCCCAACTTTCTCGATCAACTCCGAAACCGTAAACGGTTTTTGCAGGAACTCCACATCCGGAGGCAATTCGCTCGTGGCTTTCAGCTTTCTCCTCCGAGTACCCCGACATGTGCAGCAATTTCGCTCCCGGATGTTTCACCACAAAATAGGCCCGCAGATCCTCCCCGCTCATCGCGGGAGCACCTAGGTCAGTGATCACCATGTCCAGATCTCCATCAAATCCTTCACAGACCGCCAGCGCCTCGCCTCCATCCGCGGCTTGCAGCATCGTATATCCCTGCTCCCGCAGTGAATTCACGATCACTTGTCGAGTGGGTTCGTCATCTTCAATTACAAGTACGTTCGCCGCATGACCGCGCTCTCGCAAGCGTCGAACCGATGGGTACACCCTCTTTGGAAGTCGGCAGATAAACTTTGAACGTCGTTCCTGCGCCCGGTTCGCTATAAACCCAGATGTGCCCATCATTCTGCCGCACGATTCCATACACCGTGGCCAGGCCCAGCCGCCTACTTCTGCCTGCTTCTTAGTGGTGAAGAACGGTTCAAAGATGTGCGCCTGCAGTTCCGGTTCAATGCCAATCCCCGTATCGCTCACCGACAACAGCACATACGGACCCGGTCTGACCTGTACGTGTTTCGTCACGTAGGCGTGATCCAGTCGCGCGGGATTGGTTTCAATGATGAGCTTGCCTCCGCGCGCCATCGAATCACGCGCATTCAATCCCAGGTTCACCAGCATCTGGCTCAATTGACTCGGATCCAGGTGTACGGGTCCGCAGCTCTCGTTCAACCGCAGTATTACCTGGATGTCTTCACCCACCATGCGCTGTAGCAATTGTGCGGTTTCCCGGATCACCTCGTTCACCGCCACCACTTTCGGTTGAATAACCTGCCGCCGCGAAAATGCCAGCAGTTGGTGCGTGGTCTGCGCGGCGCGTTGTGCAGCGTTCACAATTCCCTGCGAATACTTGTGAATCGGTTCGCTGGGCGCTGAATTCTTTACGATCAACTCCGCGTACCCGGTAATTGCCGTCAGCATGTTGTTGAATTCATGCGCAACTCCGCCCGCCAGCCTTCCCACAGCCTCCAATCGCTGTGATTCCGCCAATTGTTGCTCCAGCAGCTTTCGAACCGTAATGTCGCGAATGATGACCAGGTGGAACCCCGGCCGGATATTTGCCGTGATCCGGCACTCGAGCCTCTTCTTTGACCCGTCAGCGTGCTGATATTCGGCCTCCTCCATCGCTTCTCCGGTCATTTCCATCTGCTCTCGCAGGCGAGTTGTCCCGATCTTGCTCATTGCGATCGTTCCAACTTCTCTGCCGAGAATCTCCGCTCTCCTCATCCCAAACATCTCGCACAAGGCATGGTTCGCATCGACGTAGCGCAGGTCGCTATCCACCACCGCCATACCGTCATTCGCGCGCTCGAATACCGCTCCAATCTCTTCTTCCCTGCGTTTCAGTTCTTCCTGCGTTTGACGCAACTCGGTGATGTCCTGCCCCGCTCCTACTACCAGATCGCCGGTTGCCCGGGCATCCCGCCACAAGATCCATCGTTCTTCCCCGTTCCGAGTCAGCATCTTGACCGCATAGGGCGCGTCCGGGACGGGTTCTTCTCCTCTGGCCACTGCCGCAATCTTGTGAAAGTGTTTCGTGCGAAGGTCGGGATCAGTGGAAGGAGTGTCCCAGTATTTCATCCCCAGCAGTTCCTCGGGTTCGTACCCGAGAATTGTCTTCACTGAAGGACTGGCGTATAGGATTTCGCCCTTGCCGTTCGCAACTAGTACGATCGAGTTGATCGTTCGCAGCACGATTTCAGCCAGTGTCCTGCCACTGGCGTCGTGTCCCAAGTCGCGAACTTCTTGTCTTTCGTCCGGCAAATGTGCCACTCACCCCGCAGCGATGCAAAACAGCCCCCGCACCGGGTTCTCCCGGACGCTGGTAGCGGACAAACTCACTCTATCCAACTCTCTACCAAAGCTTTGTGATGTAGTTCAGGTGCAGGTGTGACGAAATCCCGAATTGGCTCAGAGTGGCGGCGGCGAAACGCTATCTCTTAGTTCCTGAACGATTTCTTGCGCCGCCTTCCGTCCCTCGTCGAACCGGTTTGGCGGAAATGAGATGGCTCCCACCCGCGCGTGCCCACCACCACCGTAGCGTTCACATATCGTCGCTAGATTGACAAATTGATTGGTGGGAGCCCACGGATTCGAACCCACCGAAACCTTCGTCCGGAAGCTGCTCCGGCTCAGTCCCACGCTATAAATGGCATTCGGGTGCAGATAATACGGAATGAATTTGTTGTACCCTTCCAGATCGTAATCCGTGACGTCGAAATAAATCGTGCCCCGCTCTTCCGTCGACTTTTCCCGCAATATCTCGATTGACTTCCAATGCCTCTCCAGCAACGGTGGAATCAACTCCGCTACAAACGGTTGCTGCAGGATCTCCTCCAGCGGCATGTGCGCGAGATACGGAATCAGCCTTGGAATAAACGCCGGATCCTGTGTCGCTTCGATCGCCATCGTCAGCTTCATCGCCGGTTCCCGCATCTCCACTGCCGTCTTCGCGTCTGTATAAAGCGCACCGTCGATGATGTCCGCCCATTCCACTACTTCCTTCACCGGCTCTGCATTAAATCCAAACCGCCGTTCGGCAATGTGCGCGATGAACTTGGTGCACGACCGGAAATCCGCGTCGTAGAATTTTGTATTGCTCTGCTGTTGCTCGTAATGTGCTTTGTCTTCCGGCGTAAGAAATGCGCTTAGATGATGGTCGAACCACCATGTCACCTTCGGTGACGAGCAGTATTTGAAGTCCACCACCGCATTTTCATCCCCGTCGAACTGCTCTTCGCTGAACAGCGCGCCCGCCCTATGCACCAGGCCCGTGTACGCCAGTTCCACATCGCGGTGAATCCGCTCCTGGTAAAAGCGTGAGAACAGCGCAGCCGAGCATGCCCCATCAAAACACTTGTCGTGATACAGGACTCGAACCTTCACCGATTTCCTTCCCGCTGCCATTCAGAAACTAACCATGGCCCAGACAAAGCTAACTAGAATGGCGAGTGGGATGCCACCTTGTCAAGGCAACAGGACCACACAAATCTTCATGGTGTCGGCGGCGAATAGAAACCGTGGGACAGGGACTTAGGTCTGTCCCACGTGCCGATTGCAAATTGGTTCTAAATCACCCAATCACCAAATAGCGCAATTACCCAATCTCTAAACCGTGTTCGCTTGCTTCTCCGCCAGATCCCCGATCACCGGAAGCTTGAATTTCTGCCCCTGATACGCCTTCAGCAACAACACAATCCACAACACTAACGCACCTAGATTCACGAAGATTGAAATTGCCCAGCCGATGATCGGCACCGCCAGCAACACAATGTGAATCACCACCAGGACGACGCAGAGAAAGATGCATTGGAAAGAATGGAAGCGGATGAACCGATTCCGGTTATACGGCTCCAGCAAAAGAAATACGATCGCAGGAATGATCGTGACATACGCAAGCATTCCAGCGATATTGTCGGTTAATCCTGCTGTGCCAGCACTCGACGCTGCCACCGTGCCGCCACCCGCGGCTTGGTAAGCAGGCTGTCCGCATTTGCTGCACACATTGCTTTCATCAGAGATCTGGCCACCGCAGGAAACACAGAAACGGGCCATATTGCCTCCAGTAGGACACGGAAGGTCTATCCGGCGCCTCGCCGGCCCTTTTCAGAATTGGCGCAAATTATCAGAAATCCCGCTGGAAGACAATCTAAGTAGTTCGATGGTCGCAATTCGCCGCTAGACCGGCCGCCGCGCGGCTGCCTTCTTCTGGCACTCTTCGCAAATCCCGTAGATTTGGAACGTATGTCTCGCCGTTAGGTAGCGATGTTTTTTCCCAATCGCCTTTTCCAGTTGCTCCAGTTCCGGCGAGAAAAACTCCACCGATCCTCCGCATTCCGTGCACACCATGTGATGGTGACTGCGCCGGTTGTACTGGTGCTCGTATCGCGTGATCCCGTCGTGGAACGCTACTTCGCTTGCCAGTCCGCATTCCGACAGCAACTTCAGCGTTCGATATACCGTCGTGAAGCCAATTTTCGGATCTTTCTTTCGCACCAACCGGAACAACTCGTCCGTCGAAAGATGATCATGCGTTTCCAGGAATGTATGCAGGATCGTGTCGCGCTGCTCCGTATGCTTCAGGCCAACTTTTCGCAGATGGCGATGAAGAATGTCTGTCGCCTCTCGCATCATCTCCCGCGAGACGGTCGCATGGTCATCGATTCTTTTCGGCAGCATTCCCATCTTCGAAATCCGCGGCGCGCTCGCCAATACCCCGATAGTAACTCTGGTCTTTGTTTGCTTCAGGATAACACCGCCGCGCTTCCCCATGTCCCTTTAGCCATGTCCAGGCATGGGCGAAAATCCGGTAAAGGTCTGATTGTCCCCTTCTCCTCTCCCAAATACAATTGTGCATTCCATGGCCACAACTGTTGCGACCTCGCCTGCTCGCCGTACCCTGTCTCCACTACTCCGTCTCCTCCTGATCGCCTTGTTAGTAGTGGTCTTGGCGGCGGCTGGCGTAAGCCTCTGGTTCTTCGGCGCTGCTCGTGCAGCTCTCCCGCAACTGGATGGCACTACTTCTGTCCCCGGACTCAGCACCCCAGTCCAGGTCCTCCGCGATCAGCAGGGAGTCCCTCACATCCGTGCTCACAATCTCGACGACCTCTTCTTCGCCCAGGGCTACGTCACCGCCCAGGATCGCCTCTGGCAAATGGATCTCTCTAGGCGCTACGCAGCCGGTGAGCTCAGCGAAGTCTTTGGCTCGGTCGCTCTCTCGCACGATCGTCAACAGCGCATTCTTGGATTCCGTCACCTCGCCGAGAACTCCGTCCAATACCTCAGCGACAGCGATAAACACTATTTGGAAGTCTACGCACGCGGCGTAAACGCCTACATCGCGCAACAGCAACAGAGCAAGACGCTTCCTCTCGAATTCCGCATCCTTCGCTACCGTCCTAAGCCTTGGACGGTCACCGACTCGCTTCTCGTCGGCATCAACATGGCCCAGATGCTCAACTACTACTGGGTCTCCGAGATGCTCGCCCGCGAAAGGGTCGCCAACAAAGTCGGACCCGAACTCGCCGCTGAACTCTTTCCCAATGTCACCTGGCGTGACCATCCGCCCACCATGGACACACAACCCGACGGCGCCGGCCTAGCTGACATGCGTCTTGGTGGCGCGGGCGCGCACGTGGAGCAGCCGACCCCGGCTGCGCGTTCCGAGCGTCGCGAGGATCTCAGTGGCGCGGGCGCCCTCGCCAGCGTTCTATCTGGGCAAGGGGGCCCTTCCCGCGGCTCATGTGGAACAAGCGATCCTGCTTGTCGCATTCCGAGCGCAGCGAGGAACTGTCATCCCGAGCGCAGCTAGGGAACCCTGCCTCACCACGAAACTCCCGGTCGAATACCATCCTCCTCCCACCTCCTCCCGAAGCTCGTGCCGGTTCCAACGATTGGGTCATCTCCGGCACCCACACCGCCTCCGGCAAGCCGCTGCTCTCCAACGACATGCACCTCGAAAACCAGATCCCCAACGTCTGGTATGAAGCGCAACTCGAAGCGCCCGGCTTCAACGTCGCTGGCGTTACTCTCCCCGGAATCCCGTTCGTCGTCGTCGGACACAACCAGCGCATCGCCTGGGGTTTCACCAACGTCGGCCCTGCCGTCACCGACCTTTATGTCGAATCGTTTAACGCCGATGACGAATACCAGGCGCCCGACGGCTGGAGGAAAGCTGAGCATCGCCATGAAGTGATCCACGTCAAAGGTGCCGACGACGTACACGTCGATGTCGTCCTGACCCGACACGGTCCCATCATCTCTTCGCTCTTCCCCGGCGAGACGCGCAAGCTTGCGCTCAGGTGGAATATTTACGATCCGGGTCTCGTCCAGATCCCCTTCTTCGACATCAATACCGCGCAGAATTGGCAGCAGTTCCGCACAGCCTTCTCACATTACGGAGCGCCTTCACAGAACGTCGTTTACGGCGACGTCGACGGCCACATCGGATATTTCGCCAACGGCAAGATACCTATCCGTACCAACTCTGACGCCGTCGCCCCTGTGCCCGGAAACGACAATGCTCATGAATGGACCGGATACATCCCCTTCGATCAGCTTCCCAGCGCTTACGACCCGCCTTCCGGCATCCTCGCTACCGCGAATGGCCGCATCACGCCCGACGGATATCCCAACATCGTGAGTTTCGAATGGGACGCATCCGTCCGCACGCAGCGCATTTATCGCTACCTTCAGGCTGACAAGAAGTTCACGCCGGCCGATATGCTCGCTCTTCAAACCGATGTCTACTCTGATTTCGACCGCTTCCTCGCGCAGCGTCTCGCCTACGCCGTTGACCACAGTCAGTCCGCTTCCCCTCGCGATCGTCAGGCCGCGGACATTCTCCGCAACTGGGATGGAGTCCTCGACGTAAACTCCCCAGCGCCCACCATCGTGGCTCGCGCGCGCCAGCAACTCCAGCGCCTATTGCTGGAGCCGAAACTCGGGACTGGCTCCGACAATCCGCAAGTTCGCGACGGCTGGCGTGAATACCACTGGTTCGTTTCCTCTGCCTGGATCGAAAGCACGCTGACCCACCAGCCCAAGAACTGGCTACCGTCGAATTTCACCAATTACGACGAACTCCTCACCGCCGCACTCGACGCGGCGCTGCATGCTAAGGAAGTACCAGCCGATCTCTCTTCCTGGACGTGGGGAAAGGTTCACACAGTCGACGTTGAACATCCGCTCTTCAGCCGCATTCCGTTCGTTCGCCGCTGGGCTGGTACGGGAATTCAGCCATTGCCCGGAGACGGCACTACCGTCAAACAGGCAAGCGGCAATCTCGGACCGTCAGAGCGCCTCACTGTCGACTTCTCCGATCTCGACAACAGCACGCTGAATATCGTGAACGGCCAGGCCGGCAATCTGCTCAGCCCCTACTTCAACAACCAGTGGGACAACTGGTATCACGGCACCACCGTCCGTCTTCCCTTCTCGGACGATGCCGTCGACCGCGCCAGATCCCACGAACTGACGCTCACTCCCAGCAAGTGAGACTTTGCGATCTGACTGATTCTGGAATTGTACGAATAGTCGTAACTCAGTACACTTCACGACTCCGGCATCAGGGATGGTTTACGGGTGCCCCATTCAAGCCCTCTTTCGGCTTGAGTGGGGATTTTGACTTTGAATTTTGACTTTGATTTTTGATTTTGTTGTTTGTCATCACGAGCGCGCCTTGCGCGCGAGGGATCTGCAGTTCTTGAGTGGCGCGGGGCCCTCGCCCGCGTTTTGTTTGTGTAGACGAACTCGCGGATTCAGGGCTGGTTTACGGGTGCCCCATTCAAGCCCTCTTTTGGCTTGAGTGGGGATTTTGACTTTGATTTTTCACTTTGATTTTTGACTTTTTTGTTTGTCATCACGAGCGCGCCTTGCGCGCGAGGGATCTGCAGTTGATTCGGGTATGACCATTACGGCGTGAATCGAAAGGAAATTGAAACCGTTGATCACCAAACCTACAGCATTCGTTCTCACACTCCTCCTCTCCTCTCTCGCCTTCGCCGCTCCCCAATCCGACTCCCTGAAGAAGTCCTACCGGTTCGAACGCGATCAATGGATCTACGTGCACCTCGAGGGCTCTCCCTCCGAAATCGGCTACCAGCACGGATATCTCCTCGCGCCCGAAATCGCTGACGCCTTCAACGCCGTCAAGTACGACGACACTCACCGCACCAAGCGTGACTGGGCCTTCTTCCGCCAGACGGCGCGTGAAGTTCTCTGGCCGCATATCGATCCCGAATATCAACAGGAGCTTCAAGGTATCGCCGGCGGCCTCAACGCTCACGGCGTAAAGCTAGATGTCTACGACATCGTCGCTCTCAACGCCTTCGAAGAAGTTCCCGATTACTACGTTCCCATTCTCGACAAGCAGCAGGCTCGCCCTGAGGCTCCTCACCTCGTCAGCCCCGGAAATTGCAGCGCATTTGTCGCCACCGGCAGCTATACCAAGGATCACCAGATCGTGATCGCTCACAATAACTGGACCGGCTTCATCCCCGGCGCTCGCTGGCGCATCATCTTCGACATCGTTCCTACTCACGGCCACCACTTCATCATGGACGGCTTCCCCGGCGTCATCGTCAGTGACGACGACTTCGGCGTGAACGACTCCGGCCTGATCATCACTGAAACCACCATCAGCGGATTCAAGGGCTTCGATCCCGATGGCAAGCCCGAATTCATGCGTGCCCGCAAAGCCATGCAGTACGCGAGTTCCATCGACGACTACGTCACCATCATGCTCGACGGCAATAACGGCGGATACGCCAACGATTGGCTCCTCGCTGATCGCAAGACCGGCGAGATCGCTCAATTTGAACTGGGCCTGAAACACTCAAAAGTCTGGCGCACGAAGGATGGTTACTTTGTCGGTTCGAACTGGGGGCGCGATCCACAGCTATTGAAAGACGAAACCGACTTCGACTCCGCCGATCTCTCCAGTTCTCCCGAACGCCCGTCGAGTTCGCTGGGAGCAACTGATGGCCGAATACAAAGGACGCATCGACGTGAAACTCGCTGAGCAATTTCTCGGCGATCACTTCGATACCTTCGAGAAGAAAGAAGACGCCGACGAGCGCACCCTTTGCGGTCACGTCGAGAATTCCCCGCGTGGTGTCCATGTTTGGGAACGGCCGCCCTACTCACCCGATGGCGCCGTTCAAGGCAAAGCCACCGACAGCTCTCTGGCAGCCTCGATGAGCTTCTATGCGCGCCGCGGTCATCCCTGCGGTGACGATTTCATCGCCAGCGATTTCCTGAACAAGCATCCCGAATTCGACTGGCAGAAACCGGTCCTCACCGACATGAAAGCTGGCCCTTGGACCTTCTTCAAGCCCGGCGACAAACAGTAGTTGCAGGAGTGATGAAGACTTTTAGCTTTTGGTGGCGCGGGCGCCCTCGCCCGCGTTTTGTTTGTGTAGACAAACTCGCGGTCCACGGCTGGTTTGAGCGGGGACTTTGACTGTGACTTTGACTTTGACTTTTTTGTTTTGTCATCACGAGCGCGCTTGCGCGCGAGGGATCTGCAGTTTTCGTGAACCGCCTCACCCGCCAAATTTCTTGTCAAGCCCCCCAAACTCCCCAATTTCTGCTCAACTATCTCATTCCACGATAGAAATAAATTTCTCCAAAGTGTCCACTAGGTCGCCCCAAATTTGTCACAATAGAAGTAGAGCTCAGACGCCAAAAAACTAACTCCTTTGCTTTCAATGTTTTGACTGCTAAGTCCTTTGGAATGCCGGAGCTGGCAGAACCTTCGCCGCAAGGCTCTGGCAACGCAGGACTTAGTCGGCGCAGGGGGGAGGGGGTACCCGGGTCTTAAGGAGGATCCAGTGACGACGATACCGATATGCACTCACGTCAAGACCGGCGGCATGCGTTGCGGATCACCGGCGCTCCGCGGTCACTCGCACTGTTACTTCCATCTCAAACAGCATTACCGGGATAAGCCTCGACGCCAACCGAAGCTCCCGCCTCGAACTTCGTCAGGGGTGCTCTACACATTTAAAAGGTTGGAAATCGCAACCACCGATGAGGTCCTCACGCGGGGACAATTGCGGCAGGTTTATCAGCAGGCAGCGAGGGCCATCCGCCGCCATCTCGAAAACATGAAACGGGACAAACTTCGGCGTACTTAGGACAAATGAGAAAAGTTACCTCAGCGCCCTCGGCATCCCCTGCGGTGAAAGACTATCTTCCCGCCAGATACTCCAACTGCACCGCCGTGCAGTCATCATTCAATGCGGTACCCGCGCAGAACTTGCTGATCTCATTCAGCAACTCTTCGATCCCGGCAACTTGCGGCACAACTTCCTTCAACCGCTGCATCCCGAAGAACTCGCCCTGCGGATCTTCGGCTTCCGTAACGCCATCCGTCACCACCAGCAGCCGGCAATCGCAATTCAGATTGATCTCAGCATCCTCGAAAGTCGCCTCTTCTAGCAGGCCGACGGGAAAATTCGAGTTAGTCAAAACCTGCACATCGGGACCTACCAGCACCGGAGGCACGTGTCCGCAATTGATGTACTCCAGCCGTCCCGATGCATGCAGCCGCGCGATCAGCATCGTAGCGTACTTCTCGCCCATCACTTTTTCGCACAGGAATCGGTTCGCCGTCGTCACTACTTGCCGCAGCGGAATATTTTGCTGGGTCAACTGGGCATACAACAGTCCTTGCAGAATCGATGCCAGCAATGCGGCCGAAATTCCCTTTCCGCTCACGTCCGTTACCACTACCGTCAGCGATTCTTGCGTGCGGATCACGTCGAAGAAGTCGCCGCCTATCTCCTTCGACGAAATATTCTTCGCCTGTATCTTCGCAAACGGCACGTCCGGAATCGTCACCTGCATCAGCCGCTTCTGTATGTCGGCAGCGATATTCAATTCCTGCTGGTTGCGCCGCGCAGCTTCTTCCACCTGCACCAGGAACGCGTTCTCCACTAGACTGGCGGCTTCCGTCGCGATCGCCCGCAAAATGTCATGGCTCACGGCCGACATCTTGCCGAACATGAATTTGCTGTCTAGATACAAAACGCCACGCAGATCGCCGCCCGGATTCGAATCCGTGCTCGCCTTGCCCTGTATTTGCGTCTTGCGCAGCGGAATGCAAATTACGGTTCTGAGATTGTGCGCGACCACGCTTTCGCGGCCGGCCATCTTGCTGAAATCATCGTTGTCCGTAACCAGAAACTCCGACTGGCTGCTGACCGCTTCACGCAAAATCGATCGGGAAATCGTGCTGTCATCCATCAGCACTTCTCCGCGATTGTTGCGGCCCGCGACCAACCGCAAGTCGCCATTCTGTTCTTTCAGGAAAACGTATCCACGCTCGGCCTTGGTCAATTGCAGAGTGGAATCGATCAACGTCAGCAGAACTTCTTCCAGCACTGTGCTGGTATTCAGCTTGCGCGCGGCTTCCAGGAACAGCGTCAGGGTCTCGAGTTCCGCGGCCGCACTTGGCGCGCCCGTTGAACTCGGCGGCTTCCACATCGACACCTGGCTCAGAAATTCGCGCGACCGGCTCTGCTGCTGCTTGTCCGGATCGAAGATTACGCACGCCTCGCCGCGCACCCCGAACTCCATGCGGTCGTTCTTCTGCAGGCGCTTCTTGTCGATCTTTTCGCCGTTTACGTAGGTGCCGTGCTTGCTGTTAAGGTCCTGTATGTAGAATCCGTCGCCTTCCCAGATCAGCAGCGCATGGTCGCGCGACACCCGCGGATCGGAGATCACCAGGTCCTTCTCTGTCCGCCGCCCAATGGAAAATGGCATGTGGTCGAGCACCAGTTTGCGCTGCTCGTTGCCGTTCACAAAAACGAGCGACGGAAAAGCTACTCCGGAAATTGTCTGCCCAATTGCACTGGCCATTTCGCTGTATAGAGCCCCTTTGTGGCAGTCTACGTCATCGCGAGTTGCGTAGTCGGCACCGAAGGAAAGAAAATTCTACGAAGTCCTTCCCGGCAGCGCCGGAATCGCCAGGCGACACGACCGGCAACTCCAGCCTTTTGTGGGATATACAGACTAATCCCAAACCAATGGATTTTCAATCTGTGCGGAATCAAGTGCGATAATCGGCATTGATTTTGACGTAGTCGGCAGTCAAATCGCACGTCAGGTAAAGGATTTCACGTGATCCGCGATTCAGCCGAATAGTAATTTCGAATTCTGGTTGGGAAAGATAAGCGTGCGCAGCCGATTCCTCGAACGGTACAGCCATTCCAGCGCGGCAAATCGGCAACTCGCCAAAGTTGATGTCGACTTTGCTGATATCGACCGCGACTCCGCTTCGACCGATCGCCGCCAGAATTCGTCCCCAGTTAGGATCGGCTCCAGCCCACGCAGTCTTCACCAGCGCCGACGTCGCAATCACGCTCGCAATCTGCTCCGCCTCTTTCTCGCTGCGCGCACCCTGGATCTTCAGCTTGACGAGATGCTTCACGCCTTCGCCATCGCGGACCATCTGCTCCGCCAACGACTCGCAAACCTGTTCGACAGCCTTGGCGAACTTCGCTTGCGCCGCTCGCCCGTCGAGCTTGATCCCAGATTTTCCGCTCGCCAGCAGCATCAGCGTGTCGTTGGTAGAAGTATCTCCGTCGATGCTGATGCGGTTGAACGTGCGGTTCGCAACTCCGCCTAGAATTCGCGACAACTGCTCCGGCGTCGCTTCAACGTCCGTCATCACATACGCGAGCATCGTCGCCATCTGCGGATGAATCATCCCTGCGCCCTTGGAAACTCCAAGCACAGTCGCTGTCTTCCCGCGTAGTTCGATCGTCGCCGCTGCCAGCTTCGGTCGCGTATCCGTCGTCATGATGGCGCACGCGAAGCTCTCCGCATGCGCGGGAGAATCTCCAGCCGCCTCGATGACGCGACCAACTCCTGCAATCAACTTCTCTGTCGGAAACGGCACACCGATCACGCCAGTCGAACTCGGAATTACCTGCGCGGCCTGAATACCGAGCGCTTCCGCCACGGCCTCACAACTCTTGCGCGCCGCTTCGAGTCCCGGCTCGCCGGTTGCACAGTTCGCGTTTCCGGCGTTCACGATCGCGGCATGAATTCGCCCGTCCGAAGCTGCCAGATGTTCGCGTCCAACAATCACCGGAGCCGCGCACAACCGATTCGTCGTAAACACCGCAGCCGCCGACAGCGCCGTCCAGCGCATAAATCAGGGCGAGATCAGGCGATCCGCTCTGCTTGATGCCACACGTAGTTGCGCCCACCCGGAATCCGGCCGGGACTTTGAATTGTTCTGTTAGAGATGTCATCAGCCCTGAATGGTCACCAGGTTTCGATTGCCGCTCCGCCGCGTCAACTCATGCAGTGGCACGCGACCGTGCACCATGGCAATTTCGTCGCAGCAATGCCGCCGCGGACACACGATGCAGTCCTTGTGAACTTTCTCCGGCAGCAGATCGTGCGGAACTACCGTGAATCCCATGCGTCCGAAGAACTCAGGCACACGTGTAAACAGGAACACGCGCTGGACCTTGTGATATTTCGCTTCCGCCATCAGCCCCTTGATAAGCGTGCTCCCTGCATGCCGTCCGTGGTACTCCACATCGACAGCGACCGACCGCACCTCTGCCAGGCTCAGACCGTAAAAGTGCAGCGCAGCGCAACCAACGACTCTTCCTTTGTCTTCCACTACGACAAAATCGCGCACGTTCTCGAAGATGTCCTGCTGCGTTCGTGGCAGCAGCGTGCCGTCATCGGAATACTGTGAAATGAGTTCGTAGATTCTCGGCGCATCCGGGAGAATCGCTCTACGCGTTTGCAATGTGTTCTCCCTTCAGGGCCTGTAGCCGTGTCTTTGCATTTCCAATCGCCGCGCTCACATGCTGCGGAGCGGTTCCACCCGGAACATCATGGTGCGCGAGCACCGACTCCAACTTCAGACAAGCGTAAAAGTCATCGCCGAATTCAGGACGAATCGTGCGCAGCTCATCGATGGTCAATCCATCCAGTTCGCAGCCGCGCTCGATACACACGTGTACCGCGTTCCCGATCGCCTCATGCGCTCGCCGGAATGGCACGCCTTTGCGTACCAGGTAATTCGCGGCTTCCATCGCATTCATGAAACCTGTCGTCGCCGCCAGGTTCATCGCATCCGTATTGAATCCGAGTTTCGCAATCAACTTCGCTGCCACTTCCAGAGTCCCCGTAATCGCATCCACCGCATCGAACAGCGGCAATTGCAGCTCCTGCATGTCCTTGTTGTACGCAAGCGGCAGACCTTTCACAGTCATCGTCGCCTGCAGCAAATCCCCCGCCACGCGGCCTGCCTTGGCGCGAAACAATTCGGTCGCATCCGGATTCTTCTTCTGCGGCATTGCACTGCTGCCCGTACTTAAACTGTCGGGCAGCGTGATGAACCCGAATTCGCGCGTCGAAAAGATCGTGATCTCCTCCGCCAACCGGCTCATGTGAACCGCAATCATCGACAGCACACTCAACAACTCGATCTCGAAATCGCGATCGCTGGTTGCGTCCATGCTGTTCGCCGTAATGCCGGCGAATCCAAGTTCCTTCGCCATACCAGCGCGATCCAGCTTCAATCCACTTCCCGCCACCGCGCCCGATCCCAGCGGCAGAACATTCACTCGCTTGCGGCAATCCGCCAGCCGATCCGCATCGCGAAAGAACATCTCCGCATACGCCAACAACCAATGCGCCGACAGCACCGGCTCCGCCTTCTGCAAATGCGTGTACGAAGGCATCGCCGTCGACCCTAACTCCTCCGCACGGGCAATCAATGCAGCAACCAGCGCCGCTAGCTGCCCACGAATCGCATCCACGTTCCGTCGCGCAAACAACCGCAAATCGGTTGCAATCTGCTCATTGCGGCTGCGCCCCGTGTGGAGCTTGTACGCCGTCTCGCCAATCTCTTTTACGAGCTGCAATTCAACGAAGTGATGGACGTCCTCAGCATCGGCTTCGTCCATCACCTTGGGATTCGCTTGGCACGCTTTCCCAATCTTCTCCAGGCCCTCGACAATCCGCGCCAGCTCTGCGGAATCGAGGATGCCCGCTTTTTCCAGGGCCCGGGCCCATGCAGCGCTCGCCGCCAGTTCATCGCCCAGCAGGCGACGATCAAAGCTGAAAGAGCGCTGCCACTGATCGAACTCCGGATCGAGCGGTTCCCGGAACCGTCCCGACCACATTTTCACGAACGGACCCCCACGGTCTCGCCCTTCTTCTCAAGCTGCTGACGCAACCACGCCTGCGACCGCGCCGGCAAACCAAGAATGCGGATGAATCCTTCCGCGTCCTTCTGGTCGTAGCTGTCGCCCATGGTGAACGAAGCAATATCCGTGCGGTATAGCGAGAAAGGTGACTTCCTCGAAAGCGTATTCACATTGCCTTTGTACAGGCCGAGCTTCACCGTCCCCGTCACATTTTGCTGCGTGCTGTTGATGAACGCATCCAGCGACTCGCGCAGCGGCGTGAACCACAACCCGTAGTAAACCAGTTCGGCGTATTTCAGACTGACTTCCTGTTTGTAGTGAAGCAGATCGCGATCCAGACACAGCGATTCTAGTTCGCGCTGCGCGGTAAGGATCAGCGTGCCGCCCGGCGTCTCATAACATCCGCGCGACTTAATCCCTACGAATCGGTTCTCGACAAGATCCACGCGACCGACGCCGTTACGCGCGCCGATGGTGTTCAATTCTCCAACCAACGCCGCCGGCGAAAGCTGATGCCCATTGACTGCAACGGGCGCTCCACCGACAAACTCTATCTCCACGACTTCTTGCTTTTCCGGAGCAGCTTGCGGCGAAGTCGTCCATTGCCACGTCGACTCCAACGGAGCGTTCGCTGGATCTTCCAATTCCCCACCCTCATGGCTCAAGTGCCACAGGTTGCGATCACGGCTATGAATCTTCTCGCGACTCGCAGTGATGGGAATATTGCGCGCCTCGGCATAATCGATGGCATCCTCACGCGACTTGATGGTCCACTCACGCCACGGCGCAATGATCTTCAACTGAGGCGCCAGAGCCTGGAACGCATGCTCGAAACGCACCTGGTCGTTGCCCTTGCCCGTGCATCCATGTGCAACTGCGGTCGCGCCCTCACGCAGCGCTACTTCCACCTGCGCCTTCGCAATCACCGGACGCGCCAGCGACGTTCCCAGTAGATACTTGTGCTCATAAACCGCGCCCGCTTTCACCGCCGGGAACACGTATTCGCGCACAAACTCTTCGCGCAGATCTTCTACTACGACCTTGGTCGCGCCGGTCTTCTTTGCCTTCTCGGCGACTTCCTGCATGTCGTCGCCCTGTCCCACATCGCCGACCATGGCGATCACTTCGCAGCCATAATTCTCGATCAACCATGGAATGATGATCGAAGTATCCAGGCCACCCGAATACGCAAGCACTACTTTTTCAGACATTCGCTTCTCTCTTCTTCGTTATAAAAATCTGTCATTCCGAGCGAGGGGCGCGATACAGAAGCGCCCCGAGTCGAAGAACCTTGCGTTCTCACGCTTGCGGCGCGAATCCGCCATTTCCCATCAACAGCAGCATGATCGCCTTCTGTACATGCAGGCGATTCTCTGCCTCATCGAACACCACCGACTGCGGGGAATCAATCACCTTGTCGGTCACTTCATCGCCACGATGCGCCGGCAGGCAATGCATGAAGATCGCATCCTTACGGGCGGCCTTCATCAGCTTCTCGTTTACCTGGTAGGGCGAGAACACGCTCTTGCGCATGTCCGCCTGATCTTCCTGACCCATGCTCGCCCACACGTCGGTATAGACAGCATGCGCACCCGTCAACCGCTGACAACACATCCGTGCTGACCTCGATTTTCGCGCCGGTCTGCATTGCCAACTCGCAAGCGGCGTTCACGATTTCGTCGTCCGGTTCGAAGCCGAGCGGCGTCGCCACTGCAATGTGACTTCCCAGCGCTGCCGCCGCCAGCATCAGCGAATGCGCGACGTTGTTGCCGTCGCCGACGTACGCCAGCTTCACTTTGCGCAGATCGCCAAACTTCTCGCGTACGGTGAAGTAGTCGGCCAGCGCCTGGCATGGATGCTCCAGATCGCTCAATCCGTTGATTACCGGAATCCCCGCGTAATCCGCCATTCCTGTCACGGTGTCGTGCGCAAACGTTCGCAGAACGATCCCATCGACCCACCGCTCGAGATTGTGCGCCACATCCGACAGTGCCTCGCGTTCATCGATTCGGCGCTCCGCGCTGATCCACGAACAGCGAACTGCCGCCCAGGCTGCGAATGCCGACTTCAAACGTCAGTCGCGTGCGGAGCGATGGCTTCTCGAAGATCAGCACGATCTGCTTGCCATCGAGTGCGCGCGCGAACTCGTTCGGATAGGTCTTCACCAGTCCGGTCAGTTCCAGGATGCCTTCGACTTCCGTCGGCGTCAGATCCTGGATCGAGATCAGATCGGGCTTCGACAGCCCAAACGTCGCCCGCATCTTTTTCACTCCGGCTCTGCCGAAAGCGGGCTTTGAAACTAGATGGTTTACTTAACGTGCTCATTGGGCCTCCAAACCACTGAATATCGGCGCGATCACTTTCATCGCTTCATCCACATGCTTCTTCTGAAGAATGAATGGCGGCAGGAATCGCAAAACTGTGTCATTCGTCCGGTTCAGGATCACGCCCTTCGCGAGCGCTTCCTTGACAACCGTCTTGGCCTTTTCGGCGGAATTTAATTCGATGCCGATCATCAGACCTTTGCTTCGAATTTCTTTGACAAATGTATGTCGTGCTGCGAGTTCTTCCAAACGACTGCGGAAGTAGCCGCCAACGATGACGGCGTTCTTCATCAGACCCGTCTTTTTCGATCGTGTTCAGCACCGCAACTGCAACCGCTGACGTCAACGGACCGCCGCCGAACGTCGTACCGTGCATTCCTGGATGAAAAGCTGCGGCGGCTTCCGACGACGCGAGAATCGCACCTAGTGGCAATCCGCCAGCAATCGGCTTAGCCAGTGCGACTATGTCGGGCTGAATGCCCACGTGCTGATAAGCGAACCATTTTCCGGTGCGGCCGAGTCCACTCTGGATTTCGTCGGCAATGAGCAGCGCGCCGCTCTTCTTCGTTAATTCGCGCGCCCGCTGAAGAAACTCCTGGGTAAGCGGCCGAATTCCGCCCTCACCCTGAATGGGTTCCACCAGAACTGCACACACGGTGTGGTCGAACTTCTTTTCCAGATCGGCCACATCGTTCAGCTTCACGAATCTCACGCCCGGAACAACGGGCTCGAATGGCGCACGATACTTTTTCTGTCCGGTAACTGATAGCGCGCCATACGTGCGGCCGTGGAATGAATTGTCCAGCGCGATGATTCTCCACTTCGGACCAGAACCGTTCGTGTTGTGGACTTGCGCATAGGCGCGTGCAATCTTCAGCGCGCCTTCAATCGCTTCGGTACCGCTATTGGTGAAAAATGCGCGATCGAGTCCCGAGATCTTCGTCAGCTTGGCCGCCAGTTCCGCCTGATACTCGTGGAAGAACAGGTTCGACGTGTGAAGCATCTTCCCGGCCTGCTTCACAATTGCCTTCTTCACCGCCGGATGCGTATGGCCCAAGCCGTTCACGCCAATCCCGCTCAGCAAATCGAGATAGCGCTTCCCGTTCGCGTCCCACAGATACACGCCGCGTCCGTGCGTCAGCAGCACGGGATAACGCTCGTACGTCGGAATCAGGTGGGCCGCTTCGGCCTTCTGCACAGTTGCCAGCGTCATGCCACCACCACTTCTGTTCCGAGATCGATCTTCTTCTGATAAAAATCCGCCAATACGTCCGCCTTCTCCGAGGGAAATACCCGAACTCGTCCAACACCGCCGCTCAGCGCCTTCAGGCACGCGTCCATCTTCGGCAGCATGCCACCGCTGATCACTGACGAGCTCACCAGGAACGGAACCTTCGTCGTCTCCAGCCGCTGAATCGGCAAACCTTCCGCATTAAGTACGCCTGCAACTTCCGTAAGGAAGATCAACGTCTGCGCTTTACACGCAATGGCGCACGCAGATGCCATCTGATCCGCATTCACGTTGTAGTACTCGCCATCTGTTCCGAGCGCGACACTGGCAATCACCGGCACGCCACCCGCGCTCCAGATCGCTTGCAGCCAGCGCGTCTCTACCTGGCAGATATCGCCAACGAATCCCAGATCCGGTCCACCACTGTTGCGCTTGCGCGCGAGGAACACCGGCCCGTCACCACCCGAAAGCCCAATAGCGCCTACTCCGGCTCGCGTCAGCGCGGCCACTAGCCCCTTGTTCATGAAACCGGCCAGCACCATCAGCGCGACGTCGCGCGTCTCTGCGTCCGTCACGCGCAGGCCATTAATGAACTGGCTCTGCTTGCCAAGCTTTTTCAATGTACGAGTCAGCGCAGAACCACCACCATGAACCACCACAAGCTGATGGCCGTCCTGCACCAGGCTCTTGATGGCCCGAACGCAGCTCTGCAGAGTCGCCGGATTCTCCAGCGCAGCTCCACCGATTTTCAGCACCAGCTTCATGACAATCCTTCTTTCTCACACCATCCGTACATCACATTCATGTTCTGCACTGCCTGTCCTGAGGCGCCTTTCACCAGGTTGTCGATGCAGCTGAACAGCGTCAGCCGCTGGCCATCGGGCGAGAGCGCGAATCCGATGTCGCAAAAGTTCGTGTGCAGCGAGTACGCCAACTCGGGCAAACGTGGCGGCGCGAATACGCGCACAAATGGCGATCCCGAATAAAATGTCTTTAGCCGATCTTCTACTTGCGCCGCCGTCATTTTCTTTTTCAGCTGCACGTAAATCGTCGAAAACATTCCACGCGGAATCGGCAACAGGTGCGGCGTAAACACCAACTCGTCTGACGACAGCTCTAGCTGCTCCAGAATCTCGCCGCGATGCCGATGGGTGACTGGCTTATATGCGCGAAAGTTGTCGGCTACTTCCACGAAATGCGTGTCCTGCGTCGGCGCTTTTCCTGCGCCCGAAACACCTGACTTCGAGTCGCAGATCACTCCGCGATCTTTATCCACACAACCCGCTTGTATGAATGGCGCGAGCGCCAGGATGATCGACGTCGGATAGCACCCCGGATTTGCGACGAGCTGAGCGTTCACTAGATTGTCGGAGTTCAACTCCGGCAGACCATAGACAGCTTCTTCATCCAGCTTCGCGCCCGCTGCTTCATTTTTGAATCCGTAAACGCTGCGATTCTCCGCCGCCTTCAAACGCCACGCGCCGCTGAGGTCAATCACGCGCACTCCGCGTGCAACCGCGTCCGGCACAAACTCGCGCGAAAACTCGTGCGGCGTCGCCAGGAACAACAAATCAATTCCGGCGGCTTCCGCCTTCGACCAGGAGAATGGTTCCAGCGGGTGCGCGCCGTTGCCAGAAATCTGCGGATACACATCGCTTAAATTGCGCGGACCGCCCTCCGCCTTCTCGCGTACGAACAGCACCGGGCTCTTTACCCGCGGGTGACGGAAGAGGATCTTCAGCAGTTCGAAGCCGCTGTAGCCTGTGGGACCAATCACCCCAACCTGAAGTTTTTCGTTCAACCTTCCACAATCTCCCGGATCCGCTCGGCCAACTTGTGGCAGATCGCCTTACTTTCGGCAATCACCAGTATCGTGTCGTCGCCGGCGATCGTGCCCACAATTTCCTTCCACCCCGAAGAATCCAACCCGGCGGCCACTGGCTGCGCGCTTCCTGGCGTGGTCTTCAGTACCAACTGGTTCTCCGCCTCGCGAATATCCACCACAAACTCATTCAGCAGGTGGCTCAACGACGGCAATGGCGATCCACCGGTGTCATCCTGCGTCGGCAGCGAATATCCATTCGCTGTTTTGACCACGCCGATCTCCCGCAGATCGCGCGATAGCGTCGCCTGATTTACCTGTATCCCCTTTTGCGCCAATCCCTTACGCAACTCTTCCTGGGTGTAAATGGGCGCCGTCGAGATCATGTCGCGAACCAAATTTTGCCTTGCTGTTTTCATACATGCATATCAGATGCATAACTATCGAGCATGGTGCATAATTATGCAAGCAAAAAGTGTACCTTCCTCGATTTTTCATGCACTTAAGTACCTGCATAAGAAACGCACTTTATTCAGGGCAGTATTTGGTGATTAATCGGGTAGTTTGCAGCTTGTCAGCTTGGAAGTTGCTGTTGCGAGTGGGTGCGAAAGCTTGTTCTGAGCAGAGAAAAGGCGGCCCTGAACGGGCCGCCCTCCGTAATCAATTCTTGTCGATTACTTGGATACTGAGGCGAACAGATCCGAATGCAATAGCGACTGGAATTTGCTGTCGTCGGTCTTAAATTTCAGCTGCAGCAGCGAGCTGTTCGAATCGACGGTCACGCTATCCAGCGCCAGCTTTTCCGTTGCGCTTGCATTCATCTTCCGGAAGAGCACCCCGGCCTTAATCAGCGATGACAGCGTCGAAGCCGTCATACTGTCCGAAGTCACCACATCCAGATTGAAGTCTACGCCGTCGTTGAAGTCCATGATGTAACGCGATCCGATCAGCCGTTTCTTCACCGTCTCGAAATCGCCCAGCCGCGCCGCATCGCCCAGCGTAGAGCGCATCATGTTCTGCGTCCCCAGTTGATCCAGCACGCTCCACACCGCGCCTTCCTGAACGGCATTTACCATGTCGGTCATCTGGCTGTTGGTATTCAGGCTCTCGGCATACCCATCACGCGCGTCGAGCGCTGATTTCACCGCACCACCATCGCCAAACAACAGCGTGTAATCGTCGATGAACGACATCTGCATGCCATTGTTCATGGGATAGATCACCGACTGGTGATACTTCTTGCCGGTGATCTTCTTCAGCTTCATCTTGGCGTAGATCTTTTTCGTGGGAAACTGTCCCTGAGCAATCCCGACCGTTCGTACTGAGTTGTCTTTCACGCGGAACGCGGCAAAGGTCAGCTGCTCGATCTCGTCATCGGTCAATCCAAACTGATGCAACTGCGTTTCGAACTGCTTCAGGCTATCGGGAAGGACTCGGTCCCTCAGGGCCATCGCTGTCGGCGAATTGCGCAATGCGCGATAGTCAACCGAAATCACCTGCTGAATCTGACTTGGGATCACCGTACGCGCCGACGTCCCCAGCGCGGCGCCAAACGCCAGGCTGCTTCCCAGCACGAGAATACAAACTGCTGCAAAATAACGCTTCATGAAACCTCTTGAATGTTCCTGCTGATTCAGATGACCTAACCCCACGTCGAGGTGGGATCAGCAATTCCTACAATTCTATTGCAAATTCCTCGCCCGAGACGCAGGCGTTCCCCTTAGATCAATACCAATGGTGCCTGTCCCACGGGAGGGGTGTCTTAACACCAAGAACGTTCCTTCAGCCATTCCTTGCAAACCGCGGTAAGGAAAGAAAGTTGCGCTCAGTGCTCAACTCTCGGCTCACCCGCCTTGCCGCGGCCCGTCTAAGCCGGGATGGTCCTTTCTGGATCGTACCCGCAACATGCGCAAATCGATACTTTTCCTTCTCGTACTTGCACTTCCGATGTTTCCCCGGCCTGCGAACGCCACCTACTCCATCATCGCCTGTGACACGCAGACGCGTGCATGCGGAGCCGCCGTGCAGACGAACAATCTTGCCGTTGGCGCAAGTGTTCCTTACGCACTGGCTGGAGTCGGCGCCGTTGTCTCGCAGTTCGAAACAAACCCCAACTATGGACCGCGCGGACTTGCCTTACTCTCGCAAGGAGAAACGCCGGCCAAAGCGATCGCGCAGATCCTCTCCGAAGACAATACGTTCGACGGAGGAACCACTGCTGATCGGCAAGTCGCGATCGTTGACGTCAACGGACGAACCGCCGTTCACACCGGCGAAAATGCACAGAATTCCCCGTGGGCCGGATCACGTGCCGGCGACGGCTACAGCATTCAGGGAAACGGTCTGGTTAGCGCTCGTGTCATCGATGCGATGGAGCATGCTTATCTCGAAACCAAGGGGACGCTCGCCGCAAAACTAATGGCCGCTCTCATCGCCGGCGACGCCGCTGGCGGTCAAGCCACTGGTCGCGAATCCGCGGCCCTGCTGGTAAAAACAACTGCGGGATGGCCAATCGATATCGACCTGCGCGTGGACGATTCCCCCGATCCGGTCGCGGAACTCGATCGGCTTTTCAGGATGTATACCGCCCGGCAGCAGATAATCGCTTCCCGTCGCGCCGCGAGAAATGGACAAGCGGAAATCGCGAAGTCATTGCTCGTCGATGCCGTCGCACAAAGTTCCAATTGGCCTCGAGTCCTGTTGCCAGCGGCGCATATCGCCTTGGACATCGGAGAACCTAATCTCGCGCTCGAGTACCTGACCACAGTCTTTTCCAAGCACCCGGCATGGATAGCTACGGAACTTGGAGACGGCACCTACGCCGCTCTGGGTCATGACGCAACATTTCACAAGTGGATCACCGCGCACATCGAGAGCACAGTCGAAGCCGACGTCGAAGCATTCGCAAAGATCTCGAGCCCTTCGCAGGAGCAGCGGTTACAGGTTGCGCACAAGTTGCTGGAAATCGATCGCCCGGAGCAAGCGATCGCAATTCTCAAAAAAGAAACCGCAGACAGCCACAACGCCCCTGAAACCGAGTATCTCCTCGCCCTGGCTTACGCCGCGCAGGGGAATTCTACCGAAGCTCAGAAATACTGCCGAAGCGCGCTGGAAACAACAACCACTGACAAGGAGTTTCACCTGCAACTTATTAACTTAGAACAACGCATTGCGTCCGTTGAAAGATCGCCGAGTATGGCAACACGCCGCTCTAGTGAGCGATCGCCTTCACCCGCCCCCTCACCTCTTCCACAAACACCTCATCCGTAATCGACCCCAAATTGATCTCCACATTCGCCAGCGCTCCAGTAACTGCTGCATCCGACAGCGCTTGGCTCACCGTCAAATCCGACGCCATATTCGGATTCGTAATCGGCCGCAGCTTCTCGGCAATCTTCCCAACCTCTTTTGCGCGTTCGGCCACTCCCATCGGAACCAGTGTCGCTTGCTTCAGAGCGCCATTGATTCCCTGTTGACCATCAGACGCGTCTTTCGCAGCTTTGTACGCCTTCATCACGACGTTGAAAGCTTCCGTATCGGCCTCGATCGCCACCTTCAGCTCTTCTCGCAGCACGCTCAGCCGCGCAATCGCCTCACTCAGTTGCGATTCGTATTGCACGTACGCTTTCTTGCCGCGTGACATCGTCGCGACCATGTTTGCCAATCCAGCCGCCATCGCCGCCGCCGCAGCTGAAGCGCTTCCGCCGCCTGGCGCCGACGTCGGCGCAGCCAGTTGCTCGATGAACGGCTCGACTCCGGCTCGCAATCCCCCACGGCCATCTTGCCGCTCATCACCGCACTCAGTCGGTTCTCCAGGATCAATGACGAATCGAAATTCTCCACCTGCAGAAACCACTCCGCCGCATCTTCTAACGCCTTCTTTGGAATCAAGCCTACGATTTCGCTGCTGGTCGGCATCACCCCATAGCGAGCAGCCTCGCGCTTCACGAACTCGAACACGCGTGCGATCGGCGTCTGCTCGAAGTCCGTCAGATTCATCGAGACCTGCGCCTGACCTCGCACCGGGAAATCCGGCGCCCTTCACATAGCGCAGCCCGCCTGACGAAAATCGCACTGCCTTCGCAATTTTCTTCGCGATATCCACATCCGTCGTATTCAGGAACACGTTGTATGCGATCAGCGCCTTGCGCGCCCCAACCACCGTCGCTCCCGCCGTCGGATGCACGCGTGCCTCTCCCACGTCCGGCTTGCGCGCTGGATTGGTTTCAATCTCTGCGCGAATCCCCTCAAACTGTCCGCGCCGGATGTTTTCCAGGTTCTGTCGCTCCGGCATCATTGCCGCAGCATCGTAAAAGTAGATTGGAATCTCGTATCGCTTCCAGATCTCCTGCCCTACCTGCCGCGCGATCTGTACACAGTCTTCGAGCGACACTCCTTCGATCGGGATGAACGGCACCACGTCTGCAGCTCCCATCCTTGGGTGCGCACCCTGATGCTTCGTCAGGTCGATCAGCTCCGCAGCTTTACCGACTCCACGAATTGCGGCCTCCGCGATTGCCTCACGGTTCCCAACCAGCGTAATCACGCAACGGTTATGATCGGCGTCCATCTCGCGATCGAGCAGATACACGCCTTCCACCTTCATCGCCTCGACAATCGCATCCACCTTTGTTTTGTCGCGGCCTTCAGAAAAATTCGGTACGCATTCAACAAGAGTGCTCATAAGAATCAGTTCGGCAACTGTGCCGAGCTATTTGAAAATCGTAAATCCCAGCCGGAAATGCACGGACGCGTTGATACCAGGGTTGTGATTCCCAAGGCTCGCATTTGAAATATGAATCACTTGCGTCGAAAACGTGATTGCCCGCTTCTCTTTCACGAAATAGTGAAACCCGCCCTGCACGCCCGACATGAAATTCACCTGCGATGTATCCGGTTGCGGAACCTGCTGCGTCGAGAACAGTACGCCGCCATTTGCTTCGAGAAACGGAACAATTTTCTTGTTCGCGGTAAACGCGAACTTCAACACTACGGGATTGAATCCCCCGCCATATACCCATCCGCCCTGCCTGATGTCCACCAGATAAACCGGCATGATGTCGCCCGCATACTCGAAGCGCCAGCGAAATCGTCCCGTACCGATTTCTGAAGTAATAATCTTTGCCGACGCGGACGCCCGTCTCGAAAAACTTGAAATCCGAACTTGCCCCAACGCCAGTTCCCCCTCCAACCCACGGGGTAATCTCCACAGCGCCGTCCTGTATGTTCGGATTTGAGGTTTTTTGCGCAAAGCAGGTGGATGCGAACAGCAACAGAATGACGAGCAGACGCTTCATGCAGAATCCAGATTGCTCCATGCTGAAACATCCCACTCTAATCGGACAGACCCGATCCCGGCGAGAAAAAATCGCGCTATGACTCCGCACCTGCAATCTCTGCGAATGCAAGTGCGATCGGTTCATGATCGTCATCTGAGCGGCAAAACGAAAAGGCCGCCCGCAGGCGGCCTGATCTCAGAATAGTAACTTGCTAACTGGCTACTTCTTCCAGTTGCTTAATATCGACATCGAAGTTCGACCAGACGTGCTCGACATCATCGTTGTCGTCCATCGCTTCCAGCAACCGGATCATCGTGTTCGCCGCCTGACCTTCCAGCTTGATGTAGTTCTGGGGAATCATGGCGACCTCCGAACTCACCGGAGTGATCCCCGCCTTCTTGATCGCCTCCAGAACGGTTTCATAAGCAGAGGGTTCGGTCAGGATCTCCCAGTTCTCGCCATCGTCGGTCAGATCCTCGCCGCCATTTTCCAGCACCAGGTTCATCAGGTCGTCTTCCTTGGCAGCCGATTTCGGAACCACGATGTCGCCCTTCTTGTGAAACATCCAGGAAACCGCACCAGCTTCCGCCATATTGCCGCCGTTTTTACCGAAGACGTGCCGAATCTCGCTGACGGTACGATTACGATTGTCGCTTGAAATCTCGACTAGCACGGCAACTCCGCCCGGTCCGTAGCCTTCCAGCGCGAACTCTTCATAGTTCACGCCCGGCAACTCACCGGTACCGCGCTGGATCGCGCGTTTGATGTTGTCCGCAGGCATGTTCTCGGCCTTTGCAGCCTGAACCGCCGTGCGCAACCGGGGATTTTTGTCCGGATCGCCACCACTTTTGGCAGCAATCGTGATTTCCTTGATCAGACGCGTGAAAATTTTGCCGCGCTTCGCATCCAGCGCGCCCTTTTTATGCTTGATTGTGGCCCATTTTGAGTGGCCGGACATAGTGCGACCTCGTCAGAGATATGAGGAATTTGCCACAGAACAGTCACTTACGGCGCATCGCAGACGTGCGCCCAAGAACGCTAACCGCTTGGTGACAAACGGGGATTATAGCATGGGTGCTCGCAATTACCTACCGCTACGAGCCACCGCGACCCCACCTGTTCTCGAGAATTCAAGCCTGCATTTGATCCCCTTAAAGGCCGCCCTGGAAGCTGGGTTGAAACGTTTCAGCCGCTACCTCGCGTTGACGCATTGACTGAGCTCCTGTATGCTGGCGAGCAATTTACGCCCACCAGGTTGGGTTTCTACGGCGCATCATGCGTATTTTAGTAGTGGACGATAATTCCCAAGTCCGCGCCGCAATTCTATCGATCCTCATGACAGACCCTCGCCTTGAGATCGTTAGCGAGGCTGCCAACGGTTCGCAAGCACTCGAACTCGCCCAAAACCTTCAACCAGACCTGATTCTCCTCGATATCGGTCTTCCCGATCTCAATGGCTTGGAGGTCGCTCAACATCTTGCAAAACTCGCACCTCGCTGCGGAATTCTGTTCCTGAGCCAGCACACCTCAAGCGAGATTGTGCGGAGCTCGTTGAATTGCGGCGGGCTGGGCTACGTGGTTAAAGCTGACGCGGCTCTCGAACTCGTTCCTGCTGTTTTGGCAGCCGGAAGCGGCAGAAAGTACCTCAGTAAGCGGGTGCGCGGTGCGGAAACCGATCCCAATACTTGAAAAACTGCTTTGACAGCAGTAAACCACGGGCAGTGTTCCTGAATCTAAGTTGATCAGTACACGGAGTCTCCCATGCTCTCCAAGGTTGTCGACGCGTTGTTTGGCTGTCTGCACACCAACTACAGCTTCCCAATCACAACCAAGCCGAATCGGAACAGCAAGGGTATTCCATCCAAACCCCGAACCTATGTCGTTTGCCTCGAGTGCGGCAAAGATCTTCCCTACGACTGGGTTCAGATGAAAGTCGTTCCCGAAGAAAAGAAAGCGGCCTGAGCCTAGAGGTAGAACTCTCCGCGGCAAAGGATCTGCGCCGGTCCCGTCAATAGAACCTCGTTCTCCCACTCGACCGTCTGCGGTCCGCCTGGACTGACCACCTTTACCGGCGAACTCACTCGTTTGCTAAAGATCGACGCAACTGCCGCAGCACAGGATCCCGTTCCCGAAGATTCGGTCTCTCCTGCTCCGCGCTCGAAGATTCGAATCTCAACCTCTCGCGGGCCGACCACCCTCACCAGTTCTACATTTGTCCCGTGCTGAAATTGCCTTAGTGCGCCGATCTCTGCTGCTTCCTTCTGCCATCCTTTCGCAAACTCATCGACGAACATCACGAAGTGTGGATTCCCCATCGAGACGGTAATTCCCGCGACTTCCCGATGCGCAAGTCGCACCGATAGCTCTCCGCCCACTGCTGGCTGCCCCATGGCGGTCCTGAACTCAAAGCTCTTATCAGAGTTTGTAATTAGGGTGCACGTTTTCACTCCGGCGCCAGTCCGGATTTTTAGCTCGCGCTTCCCGCTCTGCTCGGTCAGCCATGCGGCAACGCAGCGCGTACCGTTCCCCGAAATCTCTGCTTCGGAGCCATCGGCATTTAGCAGATGGATTGCTACATCCGCCGCCGCGTCAGGGGAAAGCCACTCCACGCCGTCCGCACCGACGCCGTAGTGACGGTTGCAAATCTTCTTGGTCCACGAGATCAGGTCTTCAGCACGTGCGTGCTTTTGCTCAATCAACAGGAAGTCATTGCCACAGGCAGTGGCCTTCACAAATGGAATCGGTTTGGACATTACTCGTACTCGGGAACAATGAAGCTATGGACCTGCTCTGCTTCAGGAAGAAGGCGCAATCTCGCCTGCAGGGACTCGTGTTCCTTGCGCGTTCCTTCCACCGTGAATTGGACTTTGCTCTTTTCGGCTACTCTACCGACGCTCACCGTTTGCATCACTTTGTGCTCGTCTTCGAGCACAGAATTGACTGCTCCGATCACCCGTTCCGAATCCTGACCTGTTACTTCATATCCTGTGGTAAATGGTTTCAGGCTGAAGCGCGCTTCCAGATTCCCAAGAGCTACCAGGCTCAGCAGAATCATCACGGTCGCAAACACCGCAGGTGCATAAAGACCTCCACCGCACGCCATCCCGATTGACGCAACTACAAACAGCGTCGCCGCTGATGTCAAGCCAGTGACTCCGGCGCGCGCATGAATAATTGAGCCTGCTCCGATGAAGCCGATGCCCGGGATGATCTGCGCCGCAATGCGCGTGTGATCGCCGCCAAATTCTCCCGCGAGTTTGAACGAAAGAATTGTGTACATCGCCGCGCCGAAACAGATGAAGAGATTCGTACGCAAGCCAGTTGGACGATGCCGCAGTTCGCGCTCCAGTCCAATCGCTCCGCCCAGGATGGCTGCCAGCAAGAGGCGCACCATGCTCTCGGCAATGAACGGGCTCGACCCGCTCTGCTGCCAGATGTGTCTTAGAAAATTCAAGGTTTCGGCTGGATTGTACAACGCAGGGCTAACGCCGGCCTGTGATTACTGGTTACTCGCCGGATGCACGGTGCGCGAGTGACCGATAGATCGTTGCCGGATTTTGCCCCTCTGACTGCACCTCGGCAACCTTCTCCAGCCCCTCGGGATGGTTCGCCACTGCTGCGGCCACATCATCTCCTTGCGTCGCGACAACATAATCCGCTGCCGCCGCCGGATCAGGTAGCGCCTTCTTCCACGCCTCGCGATTTCCTTCGTTCAGCGTTCTCTTCAGCGGCATTCCCAGACGTTGCAGCGCGCCGCCATGTTCGCCGCTATACATCAGGATGCTTGCATTCGGTGGAAGCTTCGCCAACTCCGCCGCCAGCTTCGTCTCGAACGCCACTCGTGTTCTCGCATTGACAATCGCCTCGCGCAACACCACCGGCGTCTGTCGCCAGACAAAAATGTAACTCGAAGCCGCGAAAGCAAATGCCAGGATCATCAGCCGCACCTGCCAGCGCCGTTCTTCCACTTTCACCATCAGGAGAAACAGCAGCAGTGCTGAGAACACAATAATCGCCGGGAATAGCTGCGTCCCATACCTCGTGTTGTAGTAGGAATACGGATACCACTCCGGCAAAAAGATCGGCACTCCACCGTGCGCTATCGACAGCGCATAAAATGGCACCGGTACCCACAACAGCAGCCACATCCACAGACGGCGCGCCCACAACAGGCACAGCACTGACCCTACGACCGCGAACCACATCCAGGCACGCTGCTCGCCGTTGCCACCTGCCATGGTCAGCTTCGCCGACTTCACGAAGTACAGCGTCGCTACCCTCGGATTATTCCATCCCGGATGACGCGGTTGGTCCGGCTTTCTTGTCCGCTGTTCGATTCCGCGCGCCGAATACGGACCCGTCGCAAACGCCATCGGATCATTCAAATCCCAGCCAGTTCCACGGAAACCATATCGCCGGGGTGATGATGAGCCAAAGCGCAAAACCTGCAAACGCGCGTCTCCACTTCGCATCGCGCAGCAGGTTCGTCCATCGCTCCCCACGACGATGCATTGCGAACGCAATCACCAGCGTCGCAGCCAATCCATACGTCGCGCCCGCGAACCAGCCGTCGTAGCGTGTCAACATTCCCGAGGAAGAGGCAGAATCCTGATCGCACCAACGCTTTTTGCGCCGCCTCATCTTTCCCGTCTCGGACCCCGAACACAAAATCCGAGAAATAGACCGTCGCCCAAATGAAGAACGCCAGGTAAAGCGGCTCAGTCATCGCGGTAGTCTGCAGATATATCAAGTTCGGATTCGCCGCAAACGTCAGCGTCGCAAACCACGCGGCCATCCGCGACTCTCGTTCCAGTCCGAATCCGCGCTGCAGACCGCTTCGCACCAGGCGAAAGACCCCCAGCACGCTCGCCACATACGCGATCATCGACGGAATCGCGCCGCCCACTCCCGTCCGCCACATCCATGTGAACGCCACCAGCGGCAGCATCAAGATATGCGGCAACGGCAGCCACACCGTCCCCAATTGCAGCGGCCCCGGCGTACGCGAGTCAATCGTGCGCCGCGCAATGTTCATATGCGCGACCGCATCGCCATACAGCAGCAACGATCCGTTGTGGAAGTAATAGAAGAAAGCGGCGAGAGAAATGACAGCCGCGATCGCACCCAGTATCCAGAGATCGGCGTCCGGCTTCCCTCGAACTTCAGAAGCCGAACGCACAGTTGTGGATTGTGGGCTGCTTACGGTTCCGCTTTGATCAGCCTTAATCAGCGGCACCTACTCCAGGTGAGTCAGTTCGCGGAAGATCTGGAACCGCTCGTCGATCTCATCGCGCGTGAGTTCCTGCAACCGCCGGGTCCCAAACCGCTCGACGGCGAACGAGCCCATCACGCCTCCGTAAAACATAGCGCGTTTCAGAGTCTCGCGGTTGATCTCGCCCTGCGACGCCAGGTATCCCATGAACCCACCTGCGAACGAGTCGCCCGCACCCGTTGGATCTTTCACTTCGTCCAGCGGAAGCGTCGGCGCGCGAAATGGATGCCGCCCGATCCCGAATGCCCCTTCGCGGAAGAAAACCGTCGCGCCATACTCGCCATGCTTGATCACCAGCGCCTTCGGCCCCAGCGCTAACACCTTGTTTGCCGCGCGCGGAAGATTGCTCTCTCCGCCCAGCATCTTCGCTTCCGTATCGTTAATCAGCAGCACATCGATCAGCTTTAATGTCTCCAGCAGCTTGTCTCGATGCCCGCTGATCCAGTAATTCATCGTGTCGCCGCCCACCAGCTTTGCGCCATTCATCTGACGCCGAACCGTTGCCTGCAACGTCGGATCAATATTCGCCAGGAACAGAAACGGCGTCTCACGATAGTCTGCCGGCAACTCCGGCTTGAAGCTTTCGAACACGTTCAGATGCGTGAAGTTCGTCTTCGCTTCGTTCAGGTTCTCGCCGTATTCCCCGCCCCAGTGAAACGTCTTCCCTGCCGAGCGCTGCAGTCCGCGCAGATCGATATTGCGCTTCTTGAAGACGGATTCCTGCTCCGGGCCGAAGTCCTCGCCTACTACTGCAACGACGCGCACATCCGTGAAGTAGCTCGCGGACAAACCAAAATAGGTCGCCGCTCCGCCCAGTTCTTTCTCCACGCTTCCCGACGGACTCTTGATGGTGTCAAACGCAACCGAACCCACTACCAGTATCGACAATGATTTCTCTCCCGCTAGTAATCAGACGCACCGCAAACTCAGCCCAGGTATTTCCCCAGAATCGGTTTCAGCTTCTCTTTCGTTGCCGCCGGAATCTTGCTCTTGTCCGTCAGGATCGCAAACTGCAGTGCCGATCCGCACTTGCATCCGCGCCCGGTGGGCATCGCCTTCACAGCCTCGCGCACCACGTTGCAAGCGTTCGACGAATTCTGATTCAGCACCTTTACGATCTGTTCCACCGTCACGCTGTCGTGCTCCGGATGCCAGCAGTCATAATCGGTGACCATCGCGACCGTCGCGTAACAGATCTCCGCCTCCCGCGCTAGCTTCGCCTCCTGGAGATTGGTCATGCCGATCACGTCCATGCCCCAACTGCGATACAGATTCGACTCAGCCTTCGTGGAAAACTGTGGCCCTTCCATGCAGACATACGTCCCGCCCATCTTTCCAACAACCGCCGCCGATTTGCACGCGCCATGCAGCACTGCCGCGACTTCGCCGCATACCGGATCACCAAACGCGACGTGACCCACAATACCGTCGCCAAAGAACGTCGAAATGCGCTTGCTGGTCCGATCCACAAATTGATCCGGGATCACGAAATCCGTTGGCTTGTGTTCCAGTTTCAACGATCCCACCGCCGAGAGCGACAGAATTCTCTCTACTGCCAGCAGCTTGAATCCGAAAATATTCGCGCGAAAATTCAGCTCGCTCGGCAGGATGCGGTGCCCCTTCCCGTGCCGCGCCAGAAACGCAACTTTTCGCCCTTCCAGCGTCCCCAGTACGAACGGATCGGAAGGCGCGCCAAACGGCGTGTCCACCTTCACTTCATGGACATCGGTAATTCCCGGCATGCTGTACAAACCACTGCCACCAATAATGCCAATCTCTGCCTGCGACAAACGGTATCTCCTGCTATCTCAAGGTGAACTCGCGATTATACAAAACGTCGACCGCTGTCTCCCTCTCCGCCACTGTCACCCTGAGCGAGGCTGCACGGCCGAGTCGAAGGGGCCCTACCGTGCCTGCGCCTAATCAAGAGCTTCGAGGCACTTCCTGCACAGCAACTTGTTGTCGTCACGAGCGGCGCAGTCCGCGAGGGATCTGCAGCTTGATTCCTCACCGCTTCTGCTCGTGAAACTTGAAACGCGAAACGTGGAACGTCCATCACCCCGTGCTAGCATCGAAGACAGCGTGAATTTCACCCGCCGCACACTGCTCAGCGTGGCTGTTTTGCTCTGTCTCGCCTCTTGCCACCGGTCCGATCCGCCTCGCACCGATCGCGAGGTGCGTCCCATCACGATCAAGGGAATTCACGCCGAGCGCGTCACGTTTTACAGCCCCTCTTTGCAGCGGCGAAAACAATATCTTGTCGTGCGCCCTGAAAACTCCGGCCAGCTAGACGGCTTCGGCGTCATCTATCTACTCCACGGTTTCGGCGGCGAGCCCAGCGACTGGCTTCGCTGGTCACATCTTTACGACTACCTGCGCAATCGCAAGCTCGTTGCCGTGCTGCCTGAAGGCGACAACTCTTATTACGTCAACGCCGCTGAAATACCTGAGGACCACTACGCCGACTACATCCTTAACGACATCCCCGACGACGTCGAATCGCATTACCCAGTCGCTCGCAAGCGCGAGGCGCGCCTCATCGCTGGCCTCTCCATGGGCGGCTACGGTACTTTCTATCTAGGTCTAAAACATCCTGACCGTTATTGGTTCATGGGTTCCATGAGCGGCGCGGTTGACGCTCCGAGTCGCGGCTTCTCGTTCCAGCGTTTTGGTCAATACTGGAGACTGCGCAAGATCTTCGGCCCGCTCGGCAGCAGCGTTCGCACCAGTTATGACCCGTTTTATCTGGCAAAATCCGTAAAGAATCCGAAAGGACTGCCCTACATTTACCAGGCATGTGGAAGCAAAGATGCTCTGCTGGGAGTGAACCGTCTCCTCGATCGTGCTCTCGCGGCCGAGCACATTGACCATGTTTACCGTGAAAGCTCCGGCGCACACAACTGGCGCTATTGGGACCAGGCGCTCAAAGGAATGTTCGAAGTCATGGACAAGGTAAGTCCCGGAAACGCGACAACCTCTACGGTTTCACCTGCGTCGCCTCAACCGCCTGCATCAGTTTCTGCGCCGTCTCATCGTCAAAGCTCTCCGTGATGGTGAGCAGCCCGTCTTTCTGATTTGCGATCACCGCACCCTCGGTCGTGCCGTATTTTCGGTACGTTTGCCCGGGATCATGCGATGACGTCACCGCCGCGTAGCGCTTCGGTAGATAACCCAAGTACGCCTTTTCAAACTGCTCGGCCTGTTCGGGCGTGTCCCACTTGGTCACAAACACCACGCTTGTGTCCGCCGTCTTCGGATCCTTCGTCCCATGCCTCACCGCAGCATAGTAGTACCCGCCGCGCCATCCGGTGGCCAGCTTCTCGGATTCGTCCCGCTTCATCCCGTACTGCTGCCCCATGATGGACACATCGAACTCACCAATTGACCCCACGTCATACCGATCCCAATCATGCCCCAGTATGCTCTTGAAATCAGGTATGACCAGTGGCGGTAGCTTTTCGCCCGCTAAATACGTCTCCGGTTGCATGATCTCGCGCGTATTCTGCGGCGGATTGCGGAACACATCCGCATACGCCTTTTCCTTGCCGCCCTTCTTCAGCAACTCCACGGTGAAATCCAGCCCGTAGGTATAAGGGAAGATCAGCGCCTGTTGCAGATAGAGAGGCGCTTTGTCATAGACAGGCGAGCCTCCGCCCGTTGTCATTCCCATCTCGGTCGCCTTGACTAGTAGCGGCGAGGTGAGCACCGACTGCCCCGTGGGAGCCAGCATATAGTCGAGCATGGCCGTCATTGCCTGGCCTTCCAGAACGGCGTCGCGCGCCGCCAATTGCTCGTCCGACTGGATCTCGTCCTGAACTTTCTTCTCTCCCGCGAGTCCCGTCTTCGACCATTTTTCCAGCTTGAAATTTTGATCCTGGAGCGCGTGTGTTAACTCGTGCGCCAGCACTGGCTTTTGCTGATCTGGATCGATCCAGTCCAGCAAGTACACCGTCTTATTCTCTGCGTTGTAGTAACCCGCCACCTGCTCGCGCAACAGTTCGAGCATGAATCCTTCCAGGTAAAAGTCCCGCGGGATCAGGCCAAACTTCTTCAGCACCACTTCCGACCGCTTCAGCTTCTGTGCCGCTTCATCTTTCTGGAAGCGCTCAACGAAGAACTTTTCGACGTCGTCTCGGCTGATGAGTTGCCGCTTTACCTCGTGCTTCAGAGGTAACCCGGTGTCTTCGCTCTGGATTTTCAGGATCGCATTCACCGAATCGAGGAGTTCCTTCTCCTCGGCCTTCGAGATTCGGTGTTCTGGCTGAACCTGCGAGTCTGTTGGAACCTTTGCATCCGGAGCTTTCGCCGGCGATGGCTGCTGAACCGGAGGGGGCGGCTGAGTGGGCGACTGCGTCTGCGCAGACGGCGACGTTTGTCCCCAGCACAAAAGGGACATCGCTATAACTAGAACGAATGAAATTCTTTTCAAGGAATTCTCTGGTAACTACTGTAACCCACAGTGTAAGGCAATGTATCGGCGCGGGTCCCAGAGGTACATCTCCCCCGTGAACTGCCGTTTGTGAATGGTTACCATCGGATTGCCCGCCTGCCCCGAATTTCAGATATATTTTTCGCCGTGCAGGGTTCCGATCAACGCGACTACGCAATCGACCTATTTCGGCAGGCCTACGCCCGTCAAATGCAGGGCGAGTACGAGGAAGCGCTTCGCCTCTACGCCCGTTCCATCCATGCCTTCCCGACCGCCGAAGCCTACACGTTCCGCGGTTGGACTTACTCCTTCATGGGCATCTGGGAAAAAGCCATCAGAGAGTGCCTGAAAGCAATCGACATCGACCCCGACTTCGGTAATCCCTATAACGATATCGGCGCCTACCTGATTGAGCAGGGTAAGTTCGATGAAGCTCTGCCTTGGTTCGAAAAAGCGTTGCGTGCGCCTCGCTACGAAGCCTACTGCTATCCATGGTTCAACATGGGCCGCATCTGGGAGAAGAAGCACGACTGGAATAAAGCTCGTGTGCTGCTACGAAAAATCCCTCGAGCAGAATCCCAACTATCAGGTAGCCACCCTCGCCCTAAAGAAACTCAAAGCGATGTGGAATTAGGATTTTTGTGGAATTAGTTTTTTGGTGGCGCGGGCGCCCTCGCCCGCGTGTCTTTCTTTCCGATTGAGTCCTCCGCCCGAACGTAGCGAGGGATCCCCACGACGAATTGTCACAAATGCTCAATCTCCACCTCTCCCCACGCCCTCTGAAAATATTCCGCCACCAGCCTTCGATGGCACTTCTCCGCCTTGGCCTCACTGCATAAAAGCACCGCATCGTCCAACACCTCGCGGCCGACCGACTCGTCTACCCTGCGTTCCCTCATCAGGGCTGAAAATTTCGCTTCATATTCCGCCCAATCCATCTGCTTCGCCCGGTATGCGTCCAGCAGCTCCTGCGTCGGTGCCAGTTCTCCTATGTGCACATAATCCATCCCGCAAATCGCCTTCAGGAAATACTCCAGATCATCTCGCTTGCTGAACCCCGCCAGCTGCGATGAATTGTTCAGCCGCACATCGACTACCCGCTTCGCCCCTGACTTCGATAACGTCGTAAAGAACTCCTCGGCCGACTTTTTCGTAAACCCAATGGTGAAGACTCTCATTCCTGCTCGACCTCGTCGCGCGTGTACGCGATCTTGTCTCCCCACGCTGCGTATGCGTCTGCAACGATCTGATCATTAGTCCGAAATAAATCCGTTTCTGCCTCGTGAAGCTGTCGTAACAATCTCGCAACGGTGTCGCCGTGCCATTCGAGCGAGCCGTCTTCCAGGATGTGTTCTACGCGAATGCCCCTCGCCTCCAGATGCCGCGCTACCAGCAGCGTGCGGTGACAGTGGAGTGGTTCCTTCTCGGCGCACAGCAACGCCAGTGTGCACGAGTCGAGTCCGCGCTCCACGCGCTCCAGTCCCGCCTGAAAAATCGCTGTCTTCGCCAGCCGCTCGTATTTCACGCTCCCGTTCTCGTAGCAGCTGGGATCTTCCGAACGCGCTCCCAGTTCTTTCCCGAAGAACACATATGCGATGCCCACCTCGCGCAGTGCCTTCTCCAGCGGCTCACGCGAAAACTGAGGACACCGTTTGCTGTACGGAGCCGAACGCACATCCCCCACGGCAGTAACCGCGTGTTGCTGCAGCAGAGCTTGCAGCTTCGCGAACTCGTGGTTCGAATGCCCGATGGTGTAGACGCGTCGTTCCATCACGCCTCTGTCGGAATCACGCCCGCAATCAGCTTGTAGCAAGAATGCTTCGGTTCAAACACTTCGCTTAGACTCAGGCAAAGCATCGGATTCTTGAAGACTTTCTCCGTGCCCACGGCACAGGTCTTCAAATCGGCTTCGATTCCGCAGTCTGTAACCGACAGAGTGTACCAATAGCCCGCGAGCAGGAACTCGCCGCGCAGCTTGCGTTTCCCATCGCCGAACTTGCTGCCCTCCATCTTCACTCTTATTACCAATTCATCAGTCTGTACCAGCTTTAATGAGTTCTTCAGTCCCGGCGCCACTTCCTGCGGGATCCCATCATTCTGCCCATATTTCGATGAGCCTACATTCGCCCATAGCGGCCCCTTTACCGTCTCGACGAAGGGCAGCATATCTTTCGCAGAAATGGACCCTTGATGCTTCCACTGTCCGCGCGGATCGATCGCATGGTTCTCCGGCTGGAACGGATGCTCTTGCGGACCAGCAAACTCAATCTCAACCAGATCCAGCAATTGTGGATCGCGCCCGTTCGCACAAATACGCTGCTGCATCAGCGCTCCTTTTTCCATCGCAGTCACGGGGCGTACCCAAGCTCCAGGCTTTTGTCCATCCCATTCCATCCCAGCGATGCAACGCCCTTGCCACTTGCGTGAGTTCGCCAGGCACACAATCGTCTTCCTGTAAGACATAGTCCGGCCGAAGTGCCGAATTTAATGCCGCAGGAACCACCTGACAGTGATGTACATGGAAATTAGGAAAGCAGATGGTTGGACGTCACGCCCAGATTGGGCTCCGATGCAAGTCTGTCACCAGAATACTCACTCATCCTGAATCTTGCCGTTCGCGAAACGTGAAACGCGAAACGTGAAACTGATTCATCACCGCAGCACTTGATCGCACAACTGTCTCACCGCGCGATTCGCCTCCAGGATCGAGCACCGATGGTCCATAATTCCCGCTAGATCCGTATTCGCGAATGCGATCCTGCCAAATGGTGCCGCGCGCAGCACATCACTCGGCGCTGCCTTTCCGTTCTTGCCGAAGAAAAATCCGGGCTGCGGATTCAGATACGCGTGTCCCCACCGATTCAGAATGATGCCCGCTATATCGCGCTTCGCATCGAATCCTGATCCCGCAAACATCTCCGTGAACTGCTCGCGAATCTGCCGCTCATACTCTGCGTAGGGCGTCCCCAGCATTTCGAATCGCCCGCGCACTCCCTGCTGTTCCGTCGGCATTCCCGGATACGAATAGATATGCTTGATTGTCAGCACCGTCGGTGAATCCGGACTGATCGTCGCTGGTTGCGGGCCGCACGTGGCCATTTTCCGCACGCTGGTGTAGTTGCCCAACCCGCCATACCAGCGGCATCCGACAATGCCTTTGTTGTAGAGAAACCGCCAGTTCCGCACTGCCACATTCGCCATCAGGCACGGCGACCGATAAAACTGCGCATAGGCTTGGCGCTGTTCACCCGTCAGGTCCCGTACGATATGCTTCGTCGTCCAGCAACCGCCGGCCATGATCGCCGACCTTGCCTTCACCCGATACACTTTGCCTTCGCGAACGTACGCAATATTCACGAACTCCGACTTCTCCGGCGTTCCCTGATGCTCTACCCAAACGGCTGTCGAGTTCAGCCGAATCCGCGTCGTCTGACCCAGGCGATCCAGTGCCCCAAAATTCACCGCGCCTCGTGCGACGCCCTCCACCGAAGCCTCACCCGCAATCGCATCCGGGATCAGTGTTTTCGTGATCATCCGCGCGATCCCGGCATTCCCGCCCGGAAACATCTGCCCGCTGTCATCCATTGGATACAGAAAATCTGCCGCGTAGTCCGAATACGCAGATAACGCATCCGGCCCCAGACCCGATCCGCTGCCCTCATCCGCCAGATAAGCGCGAATCGTCTCGCGACTCAGTCCATACGTCTCCATCAGGTGCTGCTCGATGGTGACGCTATCCAGATGTCGCGAAATCACGTCGCCCGGATACTTCGGACGCTGATCCTTCCCCTCCGCCTGCCACATCGCCAGCAGCTCGGCCTTCGCCTTCGCCGGAATCGGTGCGCCCTCCAGCTTCTTCGCCCATGGATCGATCACCCACGTCCCCGGCTTCTGTCCCGCCATCGCCGGAAAATAAAATCCGTAGCGTTTACGATCCGCAATATCGTAGGGCGACAGAGGCAGCGCAAACTCTGGATCATTCCCCGCCCACGTCTGATACTTGAGCTCCGGCGGCTTCAGCCCAATCGAGTCATAGAAGCGCCCAATAAAGCTGTACGGAAATGGCGTCCAGAACATCGCCGATCCCTGGTGCGCCGCCAGGCGCTGTCCATCCACCTCAAACTCGTTGCGCCTGGCCTCGCCACCAAAGATCGCATGGTTCTCCAGCACCAGCGACTTCGTCTTCCCTGCCGTCTGCTGTTGCAGAAGCAAAGCCGCGGCTAGCCCACTGATCCCGCCGCCCACAATTACGCAGTCATAGGCTTCGCCGGTCTCGACCGTATCCGCCGGCAGTCCCTTGTAAACCTTGTCCCGGATCTCGTGCCCAGCATTTACGACCGCCTGCGTGTTACCGTTGGAATTCGCATAATCCCCTACGCCGCCGTAGCCGTTCCAGTCATCCTCTTTCGTTTGGGCCAGCAGTTCGCCCGGAGCCGCCGAACTCAGCAGCGCCGCACCGGAGGCGATCAGCGTCGAATTCAGAAAGTCGCGCCGTGTAATCCCCTCATCCATCCCCAGTGATTTATCGCCCTTTTTCGTCATCCCCGCGCCACTCGATCCCGTATCCACTCCGCGCATTCCCGCGTGCCCAGCGCTCCGTCCACATCCGCAGTCGTCTTCTTCTGGCGCACGGCCTCCAGCACTGCGCCCTCGATCCCCCCCGCCTCACTCCCAAATCCCAGATGCGCCAGCATCATCGCGCCCGTCAGAATCGCGCCCATCGGATTCGCCACATTCTTTCCTGCAATCGGCGGCGCCGATCCATGCACCGGCTCGAACATCGACGTCCGCCCCGGATGTATATTCCCACTCGCCGCCATCCCCAATCCGCCCTGCAACGCCGCCGCCAAGTCCGTCACAATGTCGCCGAACATATTGTTCGTCACGATCACGTCCAGCGACTTCGGATCCCTCACCATCTGCAGGCAAAGCGCATCCACGAACATGTGCTGCGTCTGAATCTCCGGATACTCCTTCGCCACTTCCTTGAATACCCGCTGCCACAGCCCGCCCGCGTAGGTCATGACGTTGGACTTGTCGGACATCAGCACCTTCTTGCGCCCGTGCGTCTTCGCATATTCGAACGCGAATCGAATCACGCGCTCCACGCCCTTGCGCGTATTGATGTCCTCCTGCGTCGCCACCTCATCCGGCGTGCCCGCCTTAAACAGGCCACCCATGTCCATGTACACGCCTTCGGAATTCTCGCGGATCACCACAAAATCCACATCCTCCGGCTTAGCGTTTTTCAGCGGGCACAAGCTCTCATCCAGCAGCTTCACCGGACGCACGTTCGCATACAGATCCATCTTGAAGCGCATCCCCAGCAGAATTTCTTTGGCATGAATATTGGTAGGCACCCGCGGATCTCCCAGCGCGCCTACCAAGATCGCGTCGAAGTCGCGCGCCAGCATCTGAAATCCTTCGGCTGGAATCGTGGTTCCGTCTTTCAGGTAGCGTTCCGCCCCCCAATCAAACTCGGTGAACTCTACCGGTGCGCTTGTTGCTTGTATCACGCTGACTGCCTGTGGGATTACTTCTTTCCCGATGCCGTCTCCGGGCACCACTGCGATTCGTTTCTTGTTTTGCACGGCACACAAGATAGCAGAATCGCCCGTGATCCGGCGTGCCCTCGCCGCACCCATCCTCTCGCATCTCTTGCACGATATAATCATCTGTTGTCTTATGGCGCGTACTCCACTCTATGATCAACTGGCTGCCGCTGGCGCCGACTTCGCCGAGTACTGCGGTGCGGAAACCGCTCGCTCGTTCGGCGATTCGCGCGCGGAATACCACGCGCTCGTCTCCGCCGCTGGCGTCTACGACCTAGGCTGGCGCGCGAAGATCGTGCTCACCGGCTCCGATCGTATCCGCTGGACCAACGGCATGGTCACCAACAATGTTCGCGACCTCCCGCAGGATCATGGCAATTACAACTTCATCCTGAATCCGCAGGGCCGCATCCAGGGCGATCTCTACGTCTACAACTTCAGCGATCACCTGCTCGTTGACACCGAACTCTGGCAAGCGGAGCGCCTGAAAGACATCTTCGATAAATTCATCATCATGGACGACGTCGAGGTCTCCGATATCACCGACAAGCTCACCGCCATCGCCGTCCAGGGTCCGAAAGCATTACAGATCCTCCGTAGCATCGGCCTCACCATCGCCGACGACGTTGAGCCTCTAAAAGTCGAGCGCTCCGTCTGGCAGGGCACTGGCATCTCCGTGACCCGTATGGCCAGCGACATTGCCCAGACCTACGAAATCTGGCTCGCTCCCGAGAACGCGCCCAAGCTATGGAACGCCGTCCGAGCTGCCGGAGCCAAGCCCGTTGGCACTGACGCCATCGAAATTTTCCGTGTGGCCGCTGGCGTCCCTCGTTATGGACAGGACATTCGTGAGCGCGACCTCCCGCAGGAAACTGGCCAGAGCCACGCTCTCCACTTCACCAAGGGATGCTATGTCGGCCAGGAGATCGTCGAACGCATACATTCGCGCGGCAACGTACACCGCCAGTTCATGGGATTCATGATCAGCGGCGCGCAGCCCGAACCGGGCGCCAAGATCGAAGCCGAGGGTAAAGAAGTTGGCGAGATCACCAGTTCGAAGCAGCTTCCTACGGAGAGTGGCACTGAAGTTGTCGCGCTCGGCTACATCCGCAAAGAGGCAGCTGAGCCCGGCAAGAGTGTGCAAGTGAGCGGTTCGCCGGCAGTAGTAGTTCGGCCACCGTTCAAGGAAGCGCTCACACCGGTTTAAACGGGAGGAGTTCGTGGCGCGGGTGCCCTCGCCCGCGATACACAGGCCCGAAGACAATTTTGAAAGGCATTTCAGGAACACGAAACGCAGCATCACATTTCTATGCCAGATAAAAAGAACGAACCAGAATTTACCGTCACCGATCGTCGCCGCTTCACCGAGGAAGACGAAGCTCGCCCCGTAACTCCAGCAGTTGAGCCCGAAGCCGCGCCCCCAGCGCCCGTCGAGACAGCCGCCCCAGCCTCGTCGCAAATCATTTCCACCGAAGAGAGCGCCGCCCCTCCGACGCAGGAAGCTCCTCCGCCTCCCACTGCCGAAGAGCAGAAGGCCAGCGACGACGCATTCAAAGCATCCTCCAAAGCTCTCGACGATCAGATCAAGTCTCAACTCGGCCGCAGTGCCAAAGATTTTGAGATGAGCTTCGACCGCTTCATCGCCTCGCTTTACATGACGGCGTTGATGCAGCTCGGACTCGTTCACCAGCAGAACGATCAGCCACGCGTGGACCTCATCGGCGCGCGTCAGACCATCGACACCCTGTCTTTGCTCCGCGACAAAACCAAAGGCAATCTCACCGCAGCAGAGGAAAACTTGATTCAGAATTCCCTCTATGAAGTGCAGATGGCCTATGTCGACGTGACCAACGCGCTCACTCGCGCGGTTCAACCTGCGTCGGCTGTTCCTGGCTCTAACCCGTTCACCACCGGCGGCCCAGCTGATCCGTTTAAGACCGGCGGAGGCAATCCCTTCAAGAAATGAAGGCGACACTCACAGTGCTCGGGAGCGGCACCTCCATGGGGGTGCCTACCATCGGATGCGTGTGCGAGGTCTGCAGCTCCGTCGATCCGCACGATAGCCGTACGCGACCTTCGATCATGATCGAGTACGACAGCCGCGTCGTCGTCATCGACACCACGCCTGATTTTCGTGCCCAGGCCATCCGCGAAAAGATCCGCCGCCTCGACGCCGTGCTCTACACCCATGCGCACGCTGACCACATCCTCGGACTCGACGACTTGCGCCCGCTCACTTTCCATCGCGAAGGCAAGATCCCGCTCTACGCCGACGCCGTCACCCTCGCGCGTATTAGCGACATGTTCGGCTATATCTTCGCCGGAAAGTATAAGTACGGCGGATTAGCTCAAGTAGAACTTCATCCCATCGATGGGCCAGTTAAGTTGTGGGAAGCCTGCTTCCTGCCCATCAAGATCCTGCATGGCGATGCTGAGATTCTGGGCTTCCGCTTCGGGTCCGCCGCTTATCTCACCGACTTCAGCGAGGTCCCTGAATCCTCCCTCGATCAGTTGCGCGATCTCGACATTCTGTTTCTTGACGCCTTACGGCACAAGCCGCACCCAACTCACTCGACCGTGGCGAACTCGCTCCAAATTGTCGAGAGGCTCAAGCCCAGGCGCACTTTCTTCACTCACATCGCGCATGATCTCCCGCATGCCGCAACCAACGCCGCGCTGCCGCCAGACGTTCGACTGGCCTACGACGGGCTGAAATTGGAATTTGAGATCTGACCGCACGATGAACATCTATCGCGATCTCGAACACATCCCGGCGGATTTTGGCCCTTCGATCGTAAGCGTCGGTAACTTCGATGGCGTCCACCTCGCGCATCAGGCGGTGCTCAAGCAAGTGGTTCAGCGCGCCCGCGAAACCGGCTCCAAAGCCGTCGTGGTCACCTTCGACCCGCATCCCGTGCGAATCCTTCATCCCGACAAAGATCTCAAGCTCATCACGCCGGGAGAGAGCCGCATTCGCCTCCTCGCGGATGCAGGCATCGACGCCGCGCTCATCCTTCCCTTCACTCGCGATCTATCGGTCATGAGCGCGCACCACTTCGTCGAACAGATCCTCGTCGGAAAACTGCACGCGAAAGAAATTCACGAGGGATTTAACTTCCATTTTGGTCACAAAGCGAAGGGCAACGTTCAGCTTCTTGAGGAACTGGCGCCCCGCTACGGATTCGCGGTCAAGGTCTACCCGGAGATGAAGATTCGCGGCGCTGCCGTCTCCAGCAGCCAGATTCGCAAGCTCATCCAATCAGGAGAAGTGAGCCGCGTTCGCCATCTCATCGGGCGCGTGTTTTCGATTCACTCCACGCCTGGCCGCGGCCGCGGCTACGGGCACAAGTACACAGTACCGACAATCAATCTCAGTCGCTACGACGAACTCATCCCCCAGAATGGCGTTTACATCACCCGCTCAAAGATTGGCAAAGAGTGTTTCGACTCGGTCACCAACGTCGGCGTGCGCCCCACCTTCGGGCCGGATTCATTCGCCATCGAAAGCCATCTGCTGAACTTCCATCCCATCGAACTGACCGCCGAAACTCCCGTCGAGCTCTCGTTCATGAAGCATCTGCGCCCGGAGATGAAGTTTCCCTCGGTAGAAGAGCTGCGCGAACAGATTGCACGCGACGTCCACCGCGCGCGCCGCTACTTCCAGCTTCTAAAACTCCAGTCACCAGCAAGCTGAAGACTGCTGTCCCGCGCATCGCACGCTTTAATTGTTGTCATCACGAACCTACTTAGTCCGCGAGGCATCTGCAGTTGTCCTTCTTTCGAAAACCACAAAGGCGTCCAGAAACGTCGAGGTCATGTTGAGCGCAGCGAAACATCTATGTATTTCTCTGTCTTCGCCGAGCGCAAGCCTAATCCCTTGTCAAGCCCCCTCCAGACCTCAACTTCCTCGCATCCCGATGAAACTCCAGCAAATATAGACTTTGCGAAAGTGTCTAGTAGGTCCCATCGAATTTGCTAGTCTTGAGATATAGAGCGATGTTTCATAAATGGAGATTTGAAGGGGCGCGGCTTCAGCCTCGCCGTTTCTGGCTTCTTGGGCGAGCAAACCTCGTCTCGCCGCAGACTGGATCTGAGCAGTGAAACGCAACTGCTTTGTTTTGAGGATTTTGAGATTTTAGCCCCTTAGATTGAAGATCTTGCAAAAACGGGAATCCTAAGTTGTTGAATAAGAATGACTTCCACAGGGTACCCCCCGGGCGGTATTCCTCGGACTTGGTACAGCCGGGGACATACCTTACAGATTGGATGATTCAGACTACATGGCTCACGTGATTACCGCCCCCGCGATCCGATCGGCTCCGTGGTCACAGTGTGAACACTTAACGGCTGCGGCGTATTGATTCGCGCTCGTCGAATCACATCCTTCGCGGCAATCTCGCCCACAGCATCGGCATGAACTACGTAACTGCCGTCGGGGACGGTCGACCCGAACGGGATTTGTTGGCGCGCTCCCGCGGGAAAACTGAAATGCTGATAGCCCAGAGCCCATGCCTTCTGGTGCTCGTCGACGGCCACGATGATCACGGTGAGGTCGTACGTGTCGTTACTCGGATTCGAAACCTCAACTCCGCCATTGATGGCCGTGCTCGCAACCGTCGGATAGTCCTTCCAGACAATGTTCAGGGTGCGCGTTCCTATGTTGACTACGTAACGTCGACTGACGCTCGAATTGCTCTGATCGCTGGCGTGCACCGTAAATACATACGTGCCGATCTGGGTTGGTGTACCCGAGATGTCGCCAGCCTTGGAGTCCAGCCTGAGCCCTGGGGGAAGCTGCCCGTCGGCGACCTGCCATGTGATCGGAGCCAGACCGTTGCTGGATTGCAGTTCGATCTTGTAAGTATCTCCAACTACTCCGTTGGGAAGCCCGCTGGTCGTGATCGCGAACTGTTGTCCCGCTGCATTTGGACGCGCAAAGGCAGCGACGAACAGTAAGAGCAGCAACACCGGCGTGTTAGGTCGAAGCACGCGCACATTATAGAAGGCAGGAAGGATGGGAACTTGCAGCGCACTGATAAAATCTGCGCCAATGCCCAGTGCACCGGCTCCTGCTCTCTTCCGCGGCGTCACGGCGGTCCAACGGCGCACGCTGCTTGCGGCAGCTCTCGGCTGGATGCTCGATGCCTTCGACGTAATGCTGTACGCGATGGTCATCGCTTACATCATGCGCGACCTCGACATTACCAAAGCGCAGGCGGGACTGTTGAACACGCTCACGCTGCTCGCATCCGGTATTGGTGGCGTGCTTTTCGGATTCATCGCCGATCGCGTTGGCCGCGCACGTGCACTGATGTTCAGTATTCTGACGTACTCGGTCTTTTCTTTTGCCTCGGGATTATCTACTTCCCTGCTGATGCTCGCCTGCTTTCGCTTTCTTCTCGGACTCGGCATGGGCGGCGAGTGGAATACCGGAGCGGCGCTGGTCGCGGAAACCTGGCCGAACGAGCTGCGCGCACGCGCACTCTCGGTCGTCCAAAGCTCGTGGGCGCTCGGCTATGCGGCCGCGGCGCTGGTCAGTGGAATTCTCCTGCACAGGTTCAACTGGCGCGCTGTCTTCTTCGTCGGAATTCTGCCTGCATTCGTCACACTCTGGATTCGCAAAGACGTGCCGGAACCCGAAATGTGGAAGACGAGAGGGCCGCCGGCACAGCGCAACCAGAGTGGCTTTGCGGAGCTGTTTTCTCCGGAGTATCTGCGCTCCACGCTCGCGCTCTTATTCATGAACTTCTTCGGACTGTTCGCCTGGTGGGGACTGTTCACATGGATCCCGCCCTACCTGTCACTGCCCGTGTCACAAGGCGGACGAGGCTTCAGTGTCATGAATACCACTGGCCTCCTTGTGTTTTTGAATTTGGCAGGAATGTTTCCCGGCTATCTCAGCTTCGGCTGGTTCGCCGATCGCCTCGGCCGCAAGCGTGCGTTTCTACTGTATCTGCTCTGCACGGCAGCAATTGTGCCAGTTTATGCTCGTGCGCGAAATCCTCTCGCGTTGTTGATTTTGGGGGCCGCAGTCGCTTTCTTTGGCACCGGCTTCTTCTCCGGTTCAGGAATTATTGCAAGCGAAATCTTCCCCACTCGTATCCGCGCCCGGGCTCTTGGCTTTACATACAACGGCGCGCGCACCTTGAGCGCACTTTCGCCGTATGTGATCGGCCGCGTCGGCCAGATTCATGGACTCGACTCCGCTTTTTACCTGTGCGCTCTGGGCTTCCTGCTGTCAGGCTTGCTCTCTACCCAGTTGCCGGAAACGAGAGGAAGGAACTTGGAATAAGGAGAAATCACGAGCAAATGAGTCCCTCTGCATAGTGACGCAGGCGAGATCAACCGAGAGAGAAAGATTAGAGAGGTCTTCCGGTTTCTTTCCACGTATCGAGCTGTTGAATCTGATCGAGCGGAATTCGAAGCGCGAAGCCGCATTCACATTCAGACTCGAAATAAAAGAGCGGGCCTTTTTTCGGCGGAGCCGACGAGCGCAAAACAGTGACTCGCCGTTTGCAGACAGGACATGTGTAGCCAACGCACGTGACTTGGTCCTGCACAAGAGCCTCCTGTGGTTTGCGATAAATTACCGCCTTCCCGGAGGCAAGTCCATAGATAAAACGATTTATTCAGCCTTATTTTGGACCCTGAGCTTGGAGCAACCAACGAGAACCCGTAAATCTAATTCGGCGAAGTATTTACGGCTTCGGTGACGTTGGAAGGAGAATCCGAAAAAGACTTGCCAGGCTCGTATGCGACCTTCTCGTATTTCTTTCCAACTTTTCGGATTGCATCGTGCCAGCCATCGTCCCACGAGATGCGGGCTTCTTCGCCAACTACGGTCCAGGTTCCATGGCTCGCGCCAAAGGACTTTGTAGCGTTTCCATGATTGTCGAGTGTGATGTAAAAGGTGGCGTCGCCCGCGCCAGTTCCGACCTTCCACTTGCCGCGGAAGCGGCCGGGATATTCATCAGGCGCGTTTGCCGCCGAGAATTCGACACGCGCAACATCGGCTGCTGAAAACGTCTGCTGGTGCCCGTCCTTGAAGGTGATCACCAGTGATTTCGCTCCAGACGGTGGCGTGACTGCGCTGTTCTGCGCGACAGCCAAGACTGATAGTCCCGAAAGTAACGCACAAATAAGTACGGCTCGCATAGCTTCCCTCCGAACAGCATCAATGCGATTGAATCCCTCGAATGATATACGAAGGATCCAACCGCCTTGGTTCCATATTGGAAGAACAAATTTAATGCACTGCGAAGTCTAGTCGGTGCTGTACGTGATCTCGAACGTGCGTATCCGCAAGCAGGCAAACACGATTACCGCTGCCGTCACGCAAAGCAGGCCCAGTACGGCAACGACAGCCGGAACCGGCGTCGCCACTACTGTAAACAGCGCCAGAAGTCCTTCAGCGGGCAACTGAACCGGACACAGATTCCGCAAATAGAAAGCTACGCTCAGCTTCTGCAGAATTGCCGGCATGATCGGATTAATCGCCTCCCACGCCATCACCAGCAGTCCCGGAATAATCGGATTCTTGAATACGAGACTGAGCGCAAGAAACACCGCGCCGTATCCCACGCAAGCGAGAGCAGTCACTAACAGGTACATCCAGAGATGCCGCAGGCCAGGACCATCGAAAATAAACGCAGAACCCAGCGGACCGAAGTGCATGTACATCAGCACGAAGCAACTGAAGACAGCGGTCTCGAACAGCACAAAGGCGGTGAACGCGCCCGACAGGAATTTGCCGAGAACGAGGACTTCTCTGCGCACCGGGACCAGGAACTGGTAGTGCAAACTCTTCTCCGCGACTTCGCCGCGGAAGAGCCAGGTGAAAATGCCCATGCAGGCGAAGAAGATTCCCAGACGCATGTAGTAGATCTGGAAAATGCCGGCGAGGACTTTGGTGTCCTCTTCGAGATAACCTCCCGAGCGCTGCGCGGAATCGACGATCCAATGCGCCCCGATCAGCGCCACCGGCGCGAACGCCATCAGGTAGACCCACCACGCGCGGCGCGAGAACAGACCTCGTCGCAGATCGATGCGCGCGATGGTCAGCGCCTGATTCGTCCATGTGCGCCACGGTTGCTCGACGATCCATGTTCGTGTATTCGCTACCGCGCTCATGAGTTGCTCCCGTCGGAACCGATTAGATACTGATAAATGGAGTTCACGTCGTCATCGGCTGGCGCCACAGCCTCGACGTCGACCACACCTTGCGCGGCAACGCGGTTCAGCAGCAGATAGAACTGCTCAGCATCGCGTGTGCGCACCAGCAAACCGTGGCCGTCGACGTTGATCTTCGCCTCAACGACATGATCCAGTGCGAACACTTGCGACGCCAGTTTTGACGGATTCGAGCAGCGCACCAGGATCTGCATCGGATGATCTTTCACTTCACGACGGACCTCGTGAATCTGGCCTTCCGCCACGACGTAGCCGTTGCTCATCAGCACGACACGATCGGATATGCGATCCACTTCCTCCAGAATATGGCTGGAGATGATGACGTGCATCCCATGTTGACCAAGCGCCTGGAACAGCGTGATCGTCTCCGCTCGCGCCATCGGATCAAGGCCATTCAGAGGCTCGTCGAGCACGACTACCATGGGATGATGGCTGATCGCCTGTGCCAGGCGAATGCGCTGACGCATACCTTTGCTGTAGCCCGCGACTTTGCGACTAGGCGGCGCTCATCATGCCGACGCGATCGATCGCTTCTTTGGTTAGCTGATCGGCTCGTGTGTGATCGAGACCGTGCAGACGCAACGGCCAGTAGATGAATTCGTATCCACTAACGCCGTGTGGAAATGAGTCGAACTGCGTGCAATATCCAACCGCTCGGAAAAGGTGTTCGGGATCGTCAACTGTCATGCCGAGCACACTGACGCTTCCCCGTGACGGCCGAATCAATCCGGTCATTAAATTCATCAGTGTCGTCTTGCCGGAGCCATTCGGACCCACAAGGCTGGTGATTCCTGGATCAAGCACCAAATTCACTCGGTTGACGCCTAGCACTTCCCCGTAGAATTTCGACACGTTCTCGAAAACGATCCTGTTATCAGTGGTGTTCATCCGCGCACCACCTCACGCGCACGCAAGCGCTTGTTCAGCAAGAGCAGCGACGCCATGCAGACGCCAACAAGCACAACCCAAGCAGCAGCTTGCGGAACCTTCTCGCTCGTGAACGGACTTTGCGATTGCATGGGCGCGCCGAGCATGTTCGTCAAGATCACTTCGAACAAATACGGAAGGTTGAGGACACGTCCCCAGTAGGTTCGTAGCACGCCGTTGATCGCCTCGCCGAATCCCGACGGGAGCACGAATAGCCCGAAGGTCACGGCGGTGGCGACGATACGCCACTTCACCCACGCCGACGTTGCCAGCGAAATCAGCGTGAGCACCGCGATCCAGAGGAGACTCACCAGGATAATCGTCGGCACAAATGACTTGTGCGCCCATGCCCAGCCACCGCGGCCCAGACTCGACTGCAGCGCGAACAGCAACAGACCCGGAATCCAAGTGACACAAGAAAGAATGCCTACGAGCACCGCAGCCTTCCCTGCAACGTACTCAGCCCGATTCAGTGGCCGGCTCAAATAGAGCGGAAGAGCGCCGTTCGACAGATCGCTCGCGACCAGCAGCGGTCCAGCCCAGCAAGTTAGGAATAAACCCATCCACGCCTGTCCGATCAAAATCTTCGCGAAGAAGCCTCCGTCGACGTTCAAAATTGACTGGTTCCCCATGCGCAATACTGTTTGCACGGTGACGTTATTGCTCACGTAAATGAACGCCGCTGAAACCAGCACTGGCAACAGCGTGATCATCATGAACCAGGAGAACGCACGTGACGAGAACAGCTGCGAGAGCGAGTAGCGCGTCAGCACCAGGAAACGCCACCGCTCGGCGGTCATTGGTCCGTTGTACGCGCGGTATGCTCGTTTATAGACCGCCATGGGCCGCTCCTGTCTGCTCCATCGCGTTGAGGAAGATGTCTTCCAGCGAGTCGCGCCGATGATTCATTTTGCGTATCTGAATTCCCTGCTGCTCGGCAATGCGATAGACCTCGCGAATTTCGATCTTGTCGGGCATCACGACTTTCATCCGGCCATTGTTGAACACGGCACACTCGCAGCCGAGTTGCTGCAACGCTGAGCTGAAAGCACCGTTTGCGCCAATCGTCTCAAGTTCCAGAAACTTACGATTGGCGCGCCGCTCTTCTTCCAGGTTGCACAACGCGGCTACGCGTCCGTTGCGAAGGATGATCACCTCTTCGCAGGTCTCTTCGACATCGCGCAATAAGTGGGAAGAAATGATCAGCCGCATATCGCTGGCATCGCGAATCTCGCGCACCAGTTGGATCATGCGTTGCCGCGCCGGCGGGTCGAGTCCATTCGTCGGTTCATCCATGATCAGCATCTTTGGTCCATGCGCGATCGCCTGCGCAAGTTTGGCCAATTGCTTCATGCCCAATGAATAAGTACCCAGTTTGCGATAACGCACCTCGCCGAGTCCGACGTAGAAGAACGCTTCGTGAGCACGTTCCATCGCCTGTTCCGAAGGAAGGCCGGAGATTTCCGCCATGTAGCGGACGAAGTGCAGCCCGGTCATCCCGGAGATGAATGCATCGCTCTCCGGCATATATCCGACTTGAGTTCGCAGCTTGCGCGCATCCTGACGTATATCCATGCCCAGGACGCGTGCCGTCCCGCGCTCAGGTGGATGAAATCCCAGCAGCGTATTGATCAGAGTGGATTTGCCCGCTCCGTTCGGACCAAGCAGACCGATGGCGCGCCCATTGAGCGCGCCGCGCAGTCCGTCGAGAATAGTTCTGCCGCCGAGTTGAACGTGCAAATCGTCGAGTTCGATGGTGGGCGTCATCTGTGGTTATGTACGTTCCTGTTTAATGACTAGTTCCCTGACTTCCCGGCTCGCCTAACAACTTGATCAGCGCCAGGCTGTTGAAATCCAGTCCCGGGAAGCGGCTGTTGCTCGCCACCTCAATGCGATCCTGATCGCCGTAAGCGCAGATCACAGTGGGCTTGGCTCCCGCCGCCAACTGTTGTAGCAGCTGCAGTTGCTGGTTGTTCAGCTGCGACGACAGCGGCTGCAGAATCGGGCTCAGGTTCTGATACAGCAGCCCAGAGAAGTTTGCGTGCTCATCCTTCGGTAACAGCGACCGGAACGTTTGCGAACGTGCCAGCGTGTCGCCATTGGCGTGCGTCTGTAGCGCCTGCATTACCAGGGCACGAGACGGCGCTACGATGATGAAGCCGTCCGCAAACGTGTAATCCGTCTCCTTGTTGAAAGACGGGTCGAGTGACTGCACTCTATAAAACGTCCGGCCTCCGACTATCTCCTGTTCCATCTGCAAGCCGGAATGGCCGTGCTCCGCTGCGTGACGATTCATCACGTTCATCAACTGCTGCAACGAAGCCTGCAGTCTTGGTGCATCGTAGACTTCAGCCACTACCTTCCACGATGGAGTTGGCAGCACAGGACCATCGAGCGCCACCGTGACATCTCCGCCAAGTGTCGCGGCAATGTCGTCGCGGATCTTCAGATTCAGCTCCGTCTCGGCTTCCGCCAGGTGCTGCTGAGCAGAAGCATCGCCGCCGATCATGCTGATGACATCATCATAGATTGCCGACGGATTCTTGGAGATGAACGAAACCGCGATGCCCGCATTCGCCGAGACATATTCCAGCGAACGCATAGGAGCCGGCGCCGCCAGCCACGATGCAACACCGCGACGTTCGTTGGCGAATTCCAGCACCGCGCGGTTATCCGGCTGATTGTTGATCTCGCGATGCTCCATAACGAGATAACGCATATCACTGAGACCACTTGCATTCAGCGCAGCCTCGTGCTGAGGCGATACCGTGGTGCCGGTTTGACTGCGGCTCTCCTCCGCAATCGTCTGCAGGTCGGCCGCCAACAGGAACCCTGCTCCACGACCGTACGCAGACACGATTCGCGCACCCAGTTCCGTGCTCGGAAAGCCCGAGGCCCCGGCGTCAAGTTGCGTATTCATGTGCTGCAGCGCGCTGGCGCTCGTGCTCATCACCAGCATTCCAGGACGCACAACCGCCAGCAGATCGTGCGACTGACCACCTGTCTGCGAGAGCTGTTGCGGTTCAACTACGCGTAGATGCGTCTGTCCGTTCTTGTCGGTAAGCATCTTGGCGAAGTCGGCTTCCAGAAACTCCTTCAGGCCCGAACTCTTTACCGTAGCAAGGATCACTGGCCCGGAGTTCGGCCCGAAATCCTGCGGATCGGAGGCCACAACGATCTCATCGCCCAAGTACTGGCTCAATGCCTGCAACTCGGCGATTACTTTGTCCATCGCCGGGCCCTGCTTGCTCTTGTTCTGGCTGGCCCACCACTGTTGCAGCACAGGGCTCTGCTGCAATTGCTGCTGGAAGATCTGATTCGCTTCTCCCAATGTATTTCCGAGGTTCGGAATGCTCAGGAAGAACGTCGTGTTCTTCGGCAGCAGCGGAACGATCTGGCTGTCGTAGCGCGGCGGAGGAGCGGGAATCTGCTCGAGTTTATTCTGCAGTTTTGCGAACTCGGCCAACAGCGCCACATGTTGATCGAAGTTCTGGCTCCAGGCGATCTCCTGCTGGATTGGAACCGATGAGATACTCGCGCTCGTCGTGACCTGATCGCCCGGATGGAGCACGGACTCTCCGGCCTGCTGCGCGACGAGCACCTGGCCTTCGATTACGGAGACACGCGAACCCTTGGTGCCTGAGTTCACGGAGAACACCGTTCCAGTCACCGACACACGGCAGTCGGGCGTGAGCACATAGAGGTGACCCGTTTTGCGCTTCGCAGCCTGGACAATGATGTCACCCTGACCCAGGCGAATCGTCGTATTCCGGCGCGTCGCACCGACCGACACTTCCGCGCGGCGATTCATCTCGACCACGGAGCCATCCAGCAGCCGAAGGAAAGCATGGGAACTGGCAGAGGTTCGAACCAGCTGTCCTTCCCCGACGTATTCGCCCGGCTTCAGTTCGCGCTCGCCGCTGTCAGAGATGGCATAAACAGCGCCTTCTGCCGACATCAGCTGCGCGCGCTCACCGGCTGCGGATCCGTAGTAGCGGTTGTAAGTGAAATAGCTAGCAAGTCCGACGACGAGTACCAGCGCGGCCATCGCAAACTGCGGTAAGCCGAAGCTCCACGCGCGCCGCGCGGGCGCAGTTGGTTTCCAGCTGAGAACGGTTTGCTCCGCATCATTCAAGCCATACGCATGCTGCCGGCATACGGCGCACTCATGCAGGTGATTCTTCACCACGAGCGCGCGGTTCTCCGACAGTTTCTTCTCGAAATAAGCAGGTAGTAAGGCGCGAATATCTTCACAACCATGAATAGTTTGGATGGCGGGCATTTCTGTTGCCGCGGCATCCTGCAGGCGCAGCCACACGCGATCGGCTGCTTGCTTAACTTCCTTATCCTCGAGGTGCTGGCCACGCATCTCGGCGATCACTTCATCTAGATCGACTTTGCTACGATCCGACGGATTCATACTCTCCCCCTCATTAGTCCTCGAAGATCTTTCTTCAACCGCGCTCGTGTGCGATGGAGCGTCACCGCCACTACGGCCTGCGACGTCTTCATCACTTTGGCGATTTCGCGATTGTCGTAGTCCTCGATATACCGGAGCACAAACATCTCCGCTGTCCGCGGGTGAAGCCTGGCCAGGGCTTTCCGCAGGAGCTCGCGGGTTTCAGATGCGTGTTGCATCCGGTCGGGCGAAAGCGAAGGATTCTTGGATTGGAGCTCGCCGGCATCTTCGAGCGTCGAGAACTGCGAATCTCGCCGCGCGCGTAGCAGATCGAGCGCCGCATTTACGGCCGTACGATGGAGATAAGCGCCCAGGTTCTGAACGCCGCTCAGGTCAACTTCTCCGCGTGCCAGGCGAAGGAATACCGACTGGGCCACATCTTCGGCATCCGCGAGGCTGCCGGTAATGCGGTAAGCGGTACTGATCACCCGGTGATGATGGTCTCGAAATAACGCTTCGAGTTCATCCGCGGCACGTTTGACGATCATTTGCGTTTCCGGTACGGCTGCCAAGCTTCCCTCCTCAGCTCGCCTTCAACTCTATGACGTGCTTAGGGCGAAGTTATTAACAGCTGAGAAGATTTACCGATTCTAGGTCCCGAAAGTTCGGAGAGGAAGTGAGAATGCTGAATACAAACTGCGCTCGAAAGCTGACCGCGTTCCACAACGGAATGGCATAATGTCCTGCCATGTTCTTACTTCGACTCGCTCTCGTTGCCTTTCTGATTCCGTCTGCCGCTTCCCTGTGGGCCGCGGACACCGGAAGTCAGACCATTCGCTACAGCGTGATCAGCAACAGCCGAACTGCCGGCAGTGAAGTCGATACCTACGGGCCGGGCGCGCAGGTCGACTCGACCTTTGAGTACAACGATCGCGGCCGCGGACCGAAGATCGCCGCGCACTACATCCTTTCCGAGAACAGCCTTCCGCTGCAAACGACTGTCACCGGTAATGACTACTTGAAAGCTCCGGTCGACGAACGCTTCACCCTCGAGAACGGGGTGGGGACATGGAAGAGCACCTCCGAAAATGGGCATACGGCGGGAACCGGCTTTTACATCAGCAACAATGGACCAGCCGCCGAATCTGCCTTTCTTGTATCCGCTCTGCTAAAAGCCAAAGGCGCTCCCTTGAAGCTATTTCCAGCCGGTGAAGCCCGTTTGGAGAAAATGAGCGACGTCAGCCTGGAGAATCATGGACAGAAGCTACACGTCACTGAGTATGCGATCACCGGGCTTTCATTTGAGCCGCAGACCGTGTGGCTTGACGATGATCTGCACTTCTTCGCCGTTCCCGGAAAGTGGTTCGCCATCATGCGCGAGGGCTGGGAAGGCACCAACGATCAACTGTATGCGCTTGACCGTTCGGCAGAAGATGCGCGAATGGCTCGTCTGGCGAAGGAGTTAGCGCAACACCCGACTCAGCCGATCGCCATTGAGCACGTGAGGGTCTTTGATTCGGAGCAGGCTTCGATCCGCGAGGATCAGACGGTTGTCATCGACGGCACGCGTATCGCCCAGGCCGGGCCGTCCGCCTCGGTGAAAATTCCCGTCAACGCCCAGCGTATCGATGGCAGCGGGAAAACACTGCTTCCCGGGCTCTTCGACATGCACGTGCACGTTCAGCCTGTGGACGGAATGCTCAACATCGCGAGCGGTGTCACCACCGTCCGCGACATGGGCAACGACATGGATGATTTGAAACACCTGCAATCCGTATGGGACAGCGGGGCGGCCATTGGTCCGCATTTGTGGAAAGCCGGACTCGTCGACGGACACGATCCGATGCAAGCTCCCACGGGCATTTATGTGGATACACCTGAGCAGGCGCGTGCTGCGGTTAACAAGTATGCGGACCTGGGTTATATCCAGGTTAAGATCTACAGTTCGCTCAAGCCGGAGCTTGTACCCGGAATCGCACAGACGGCGCATGCCCGGGGATTGCGCGTCAGTGGCCACGTTCCCAATGGCATGATTGCCAGCCAGTTCGTGCAGGCCGGCGCCGACGAGATTCAGCACATCAACTTTATCTTTCTAAATTTCCTGGCGGCGCAGGTGAATGATACGCGCACCCCTGAGCGCTTTACGGCAGTCGGCGCGAATGCCGCGAAAATCGATCTTCAGTCAAAAGAAGTGAACGATTTCATTGCATTGCTTCAACAGCACCACACTACGGTCGACGTCACTTTAGGCGCGTTTGAGGGGATGTTCACGGGCCGTCCTGGAAAGATCTCTCCCGACCTTGCTCCGGTGTTGGACCGCTTGCCCGCGCAGGTGCAGCGCAGCGCCTACACTGGCGGACTGCCCGTAACGGAGCAGAATGATCAGCTCTACAAAGATTCCTATGCCGCTATGTTGAAGATGACGAAACGACTCTACGATGCGGGCGTTCCCATCCTCGCCGGAACTGACTCGACTGCCGGCATTATGTTGCATCGGGAACTGGAACTCGAGGTTCGTGCTGGAATCCCGCCGGCAAAGTCCTTGCAGATAGCAACGTGGAACGCAGCACGTCTGTTGAAGCAGGAGAAGGAACTCGGTTCGATCGTTGCGGGTAAGCGCGCCGACTTGTTGTTGGTGAGCGGCAATCCGGTCGAAAACATCGGCGACATTCGACGCTGCCAGCTGGTGCTGAAAGATGGCGTAGTCTACAAGAGCGCCGATGTCTATCGCGCAGTAGGCATCGAGCCGGCCAACTGACCGGTGATCGTGCCTTTCGCCATGCAGCATCCTACGATTCAGGAAGCGTCACAACAGATTCGCGCCGGAGAGGTCTCCCCTGTCGCCCTGACGCAGAACTGTTTAGCTCGAATCGAGCGGCTAAATCCTGCGCTGAACGCGTTTATCACCGTCACGGCAAAGAGCGCTCGCGAAGAGGCGTTACGGGCTGAAGCTGAGATTCATGGCGGCAAGTATCGTGGTCCGTTGCATGGAATTCCGTTAGCGCTCAAAGACATTGTCGACACTGCTGGTGTTCGCACCACCGCAGCGAGCCATCTTTTCGAGAAACGTGTTCCGGCTGAAGATGCATTCATCGTCAAGCGACTGAAAGCTGCAGGGGCAGTTTTGCTTGGCAAACTCAATCTGCATGAGTTCGCGTACGGCGGAAGCGGGATCATCGGTGCGTTCGGCATCACGCGTAATCCATGGGCCACGGAGCGCATCACCGGAGGCTCTTCTTCTGGATCGGCGGCAGCGGTTGCGGCAGGATTGTGTCTGGGCGCGATTGGCACCGATACTGCCGGATCGATTCGTTTGCCATCTGCTTTCTGCGGCATCACTGGATTCAAGCCTACTTTTGGTCTGGTCAGCGCGCACGGCGTGGTGGCGCTCGCGCCTTCCTACGATCACGTCGGTCCCATGGCGAGAACCGCGGAAGACTGCGCCCTGATGCTTGATGCGATCGCCGCTTACGATTCGTGGGATCCGAACAGCAGCACCGTCCAGAGTGGCGGGTACGCACAGTCGTTAGGCGAGCCAACTACGCAACTCAGATTAGGGATACCTGACCAATTCTTTCTTGACGATCTCGATCCTGAAGTCGCGGCCGCTTTCGACGAAGCGATACGAATCGGGCGCTCCCTGGTCTCGGAGATCAAGAGCATCTCAATTCCCGTCGATACCGATCGCACGGTCCATGTTTACGAGGCCTATCAATATCACGCGAAGTATCTGCAAGGATCGGCGGACAAGTACCAACCGGAGACGCTGCGCCGGATAATGGCGGGAGAGAAAGTCACAACAGATGAATATCAGCACAAGAAAGCAGAGCTACTCGAACTGCGACGAAAGGCGGCGAGAATCTTCGACGACGTCGATCTCGTCCTGACCCCAACCGTTCCGGTATTGCCGCCTGTAATCGCTGACCTGCAGGCGCATCCCGAACAGCTTCGCCCAGCCGAGATCGTGATGTTACGCAACACGCGTCCGTTTAATGTGCTCGGACTGCCGTCGATCTCAATTCCGTGCGGCTTCTCGAAAGGCGGCCTTCCGATCGGCTTGCAGATCACAGGTCCCGCGCACGAAGACGCCGCGGTCCTCCGATTTGCGCACACCTTCCAGCAAGCGACGGACTGGCACAAGCGGAGCCCGCAAATCAGCGGCTAAGTCGAAGACTTCTCCGCAACCTTCGTCAGATAACGATCAACGTAATCGTCGAACAGTTTCTCGAGCGCACGCGTGACTTCACCCTCGTGCGTAAACTCGCGCTTCTCAATGTGACTGACTGGCTGCACCTGTCTCGTCGTCGACGTGATGAAGATCTCGTCGGAGTCCAGGAATTCTTCCAGCCCCATCACGTGTTCGCCGATGGAAATGCCGATTCGCTCCGCCTCTTCCAGAAGAATCTGTCGCGACACGCCCGCGAGGCAACCCGTCTTCAACGGCGTAGTGAATACACTTCCCGCTTTCACGCAGAACAGATTTCCCGCGGTGCACTCGGCGACCTCTTCGCGCTCGTTCAGCAGCACCATGTCTTCGAATCCGCGGGCGTGCGCCTGCTCAACCAGCCACACGTTCTGCAGCCACGACGTCACCTTGGTCCCCGCCAGCGGATGCGCCGCATGTCTGCCATTCAATTGAACGCCAAGTTTCACCGGTCCGACGCGCAGTGGGAGATCCGTCGTATACATGATCAGATCAACCGTCGGCATCTGCTCGCGGCTGCTCCAGATCCCAATCTTGTTGTAGACGAGATAAATGCGCGCGCATCCATCCACCACTTCGTTAGCGCGCAGCAATTCCGTCAAGCGCTCGCGCACCAGGGCTTCGCTGTGCTCAATCGGCAGGTCGATGCGATGAGCATCGGTGGTCAAACGCTTCCAGTGGCGCTCGAAGGCAAACGGCTGTCCCTCGTAAATGCGGATCGTCGTAAACACGCCCCAGCCGTTCAGCAGCCCTGCCTGACCGGGTGAAAGCCGCACCTGCTCGAGCGGGAGCAACTCGTCGTTGTGAAACACAAATTTATGCATGGTGCTGTCCTGCCTTATAGTGCGGTTAAGAATGCAATCGCTTACGCCTGTGCGCCACCAGAATTCCGTTACCACTCTCGACGCCGTACCGCCAATCGTAACTGCTAGGTATCTTCTCCTAAAATCGCCGCTTGACGGGAGCCCGCGAATTAAGGCTTAATTAGTGGATATTACGTATGTCAACCCGCTGTCAGATTCGGACAACAGTTGCACGCCGCCGGCCGGCTTTGGCCATGAGCATGCACATGTGTACCAATCGTCCAACTGGCAAAGGGTTCCAGACGAGCTAATTCCCAGCACTCATTTATAAGCTCAAGCGCAACCCATCGCCAGTTATACCCGCGATGGGTTTTTTGTTTATCAGCCAGGAAAACGAAACAGGGGGAATCGTTGAGTACGCAAGCACAACCGGAATTGGATCGCACGTCGGCGAAATCGCAAGTCTGTAGAGTCGCGGTGCTCGGGTTTGGCACCGTAGGTCGCGCGGTGGTCGAGATCCTTTCTTATCGCAACCCGTCCGCGGTGAAGCTCACTCACATCTTCAATCGCAATGTAGCGTCCAAGCATGTCTCGTGGGTTCCCAAGGACGTGCGCTGGACCGAGAACATTGATGACGTGCTCGCCTCCGATGTCGACGTGGTGGTAGAGCTGATGGGCGGCATTGAGCCTGCAAAGCAGTGGGTCCAACGCGCGCTCGAATCCGGCAAGTCGGTCGTGACGGCCAACAAGCAGCTCATTGCCAATGCCGGAAGCGAACTCCTCGAACTCGCACAAAGCAAGGGTCTTCAGTTGGAATTTGGAGCATCCGTTGCTGGCGGTATCCCCGTACTGCTCGGGCTGCAGAAAGGTCTCTCGGGCGATCAGATTTTCAAAGTCACCGGCATTCTCAACGGAACGTGCAATTACATCCTCACGCGTATTGAGTCGAGCGGTGTCTCATTCGAAAGCGCGCTCGCCGAAGCGCAGCAATTCGGATATGCCGAGGCTGATCCTACTGACGATCTCGAAGGTTTCGACGCGCGCGCCAAGCTGGCGATTCTCGCTCGGGTAGCGCTGCAGACCCAGGTTCATCCAGAAGAGATTGCCGTCAATTCCATCACTCCGATTCAGCCCGTCGACTTTCACTACTCCAGCCTTCTCGGTTCCACGATTCGCCAGGTGTCGAGTGCCGCGATCGAAGGCCAGCGCGTTGTTGCTTTCGTGCAGCCTGCGGTCATACCCACCACTTCCCCACTGGCGCGTGTGCGTGGTAGTGAAAACGTGGTGATCAGCACCGGCAAGTATGGCGGCGAAACAGCATTCTCAGGACATGGCGCCGGTGGACATCCCACTGCGGTTGCCGTCGTATCTGACGTACTGCTGATTGCGCAGCAGCGCGGCGCAGCGCAGGTGTCGCAGGTAAAGAAGCAGGAAGTCACTTCGGAGGTAACCACGCCCCACTACGTTCGCTTCGTCGTTCGCGATCGCCCCGGCATCATCGCGCACCTTGCGAAAGTTTTTTCGAAGTACTCCATCAACATCGACGCCGTGTTCCAGAAACCCGGGTTCCCTAAGACAAGCCTGCCCTTCGTGATCACGCTCGAGGCCTGTGGCCGGTCTGTCTTAAGCGAAGCGCTTGCCGAGATTTCCGAGGCGGACTTCCACGTGGAACCGCCGCTGAGTTTGCCAATTTTGAAAGAAACGAATTGAGGAGAAGAGATGCCAGACGATAAGCCGCAATATTCCTTCGGAACCCTCGCCGTGCATGGCGGGCAGGAAAAAGATCCTGCGACAAACGCTCGCGCTGTGCCGATCTACCAGACAACGTCCTACGTATTTAACGACGCCGACCATGCTGCCCGCCTCTTCGCGCTGAAGGAATTCGGCAACATCTATACGCGCATCATGAACCCCACCACGGACGTTTTCGAGAAGCGCATTGCTGCGCTCGAGGGTGGAGTTGCGGGTCTGGCGCTCGCCTCTGGCCAAGCTGCGGAGACGCTGGCTCTCACTACGTTAGCAAGCGCCGGCGACGAAATCATTTCGACCACGTCTCTGTACGGTGGCACCTACAACCTATTCCACTACACGCTACCGAAATGGGGGATCAAGGTTCGTTTTGTCGACGCCGAAGATTACGACGGTCTCGCGAAAGCCATCAACGATCGCACTAAGGCCATCTATACCGAGACGGTTGGCAATCCTAAACTCGACATCTCGGACATTGAGCGGCTTGCGCAGATTGCTCATTCGCACAAGTTACCGTTGATTGTCGATAACACTACGCCCTCACCAGCGCTGGTTCGTCCCATCGAGTGGGGCGCCGACATAATTGTGGAATCCGCCACCAAGTTCATCGGCGGACACGGAACTTCGATCGGAGGCGTGATCGTCGACGGCGGAAAGTTCGACTGGACCTCGGGCCGCTTCCCCGACTTCGTGAATCCCGATCCTTCGTACCACGGATTGTCGTTCACTGAGGCTTTCGGTCCATTGGCGTTCATCCTGAAAGCACGCGTGCAAGGATTGCGTGATACCGGCGCTCCGCTCTCGCCGTTCAACGCGTTCCTGCTTCTGCAAGGTGCGGAGACCCTTCATCTGCGTATGCAGCGTCATTCCGAAAATGCCCTCGCCGTAGCTCGCTACCTCGAAGATCACGATTCTGTCGAGTGGGTGAACTATCCGGGACTTCTCTCCAGCAAGTACTACAAGCTGGCTGAAAAGTACTTGCCGAATGGCTCGGGAGCGCTCATCACCTTCGGCATCCGCGGTGGCTACGAAGCTGGTAAGAAGTTCATCAACTCGGTGAAGCTCTTCAGCCTGCTCGCCAACATCGGTGACGCCAAGTCGCTGATCATTCATCCGGCGTCGACTACGCATCAGCAACTGAGCGAGGAAGAACAGGCATCGACTGGAGTAACGCCCGATCTCATCCGTCTTTCTGTCGGCATCGAAGACGTGAAGGACATCATTGCCGACCTCGAACAGGCGCTCGAGAAGAGCGTACCGTCAGGCAAATCGCGGCCGGTGGAAGAACCAGTCGGCGCAGGGACACGCAAGTGAGTCAAGCGATCGCTCCAACTTATGAGGCCGTCTTCACCTTTGGTGAAGACGAGCCCTTCCTTCTGGAAGCCGGAGGCCAGCTCCAACCGGTGACACTTCATTACGCGGTCTACGGCACACTGAACCCGCAGCGCGACAACGCCATCCTCGTCTGTCATGCGCTGTCGGGCTCGGCGCACGTCGGCGCCTGGTGGACAGACCTGTTCGGCGCCGATCGATGTTTTGATCTCGATCGTGACTGCGTGATCTGCGTCAACATTCTGGGGTCGTGTTACGGCACAACGGGTCCTACTTCCATCAATCCCGCCACCGGCCAGCCTTTCGGCACAGACTTCCCCCTCATCACCATCGGCGACAACGTCAAAGCGCAAGCACGCCTGCTCGATAATCTAGGCATCAAGCGCCTGCGCGCCGTCATAGGCGGATCAATCGGCGGGATGCAGGCGCTGCGCTGGGCAATTGAATATCCCGACCGTCTCGACACTTGTATTGCGATCGGAGCCACGCCACTTTCAGCGATGGGACTCGCACTGAATCACATTCAGCGGCAGGCAATCGAAAATGATCCCGCATGGAAGCAAGGCCGGTACACGCCCGCGGAACAGCCGGCGGCGGGGCTAGGCATTGCTCGCGCGATTGCTATGTGCTCGTACAAATCTGCGCACCTCTTCGATAAGCGTTACGAACGGCGTCCGAATCGCAACGGCGAAAATCCAGCTCACAAGCTCGATGATCGCTACGACATTGCCGGCTACCTGGATTACCAGCAGAAAGAACTGGTCGCACGCTTCGATGCCAACAGCTATCTCTACATTTCGAAGATGATGGATAACTTCGATCTGGCCGACGGTTACGCAAACACAGAGGAAGCGCTACGCCGGATCAAAGCGCGGTTGATTCTGGTGGGGATCTCTTCGGATTGGCTGTTCCCCACGTCTGACGTACGGAAGCTTGCCGGAAAGATCCATTCGCTAGGAATTAACACGACTTACCTGGAACAGATCAGCTCGCACGGCCACGATGCCTTCCTCGCTGAAGCGTCTGAGCTCTCTGGATTGCTGTCACCGTATCTGGAATTGACACGAACATCCTCACGATTCGCGGTTCGGGCAGTTGCCGGCGGTGCTAGCCCCGCACCAAGCGGAGGTCTCGAACTGAGCGCGCCGGAATACATGAGCGCCGACTAACTCCTCACGGACGCATCCAGCAAAGAATGCGTCCGTCTTAATCAAGCAGCATCTCCCATTCTGCGGCGGGTCTCATAGCAGATTGACGGAACGTCCGTTCGTCCCTACCATGACTCAACCTCCTTTCGCGCAACAACGGGGTCATATCGCCACCAACGTCACGATGATCGGTCAAACCATTTCCCACTACCGTGTGGTCGAATTGCTGGGCGGCGGTGGCATGGGTGTCGTCTACAAAGCAGAAGACACCAACCTCGGCCGTTTCGTTGCCCTCAAGTTCCTGCCCGACGAAACCGCTAAAGACCCGGCTACCCTGGAGCGTTTTCGCCGCGAAGCGCGCGCCGCCTCAGCTCTGAATCATCCCGACATCTGCACGGTTCACGAAATTGGTGAGCACGATGGGCACTTGTTCATCGTGATGGAGTGCCTTAACGGTCAGACGCTGAAGCACCTGATGCATGGCGCTCCGGTCGATCTGGAGCAGATTCTCACGATTGGAATCGAAGTCGCGGACGCACTCGAAGCCGCTCACTCAAAGGGCATCGTCCATCGGGACATCAAGCCCGCAAACATTTTCGTCACCGATCGGGGTCACGCGAAGATACTCGACTTTGGACTCGCCAAGATCACCCAAAAGAATCGCCCTGGAAGCGGCGAATCACAGACCATCGCGGGTGTTACAAATCTCGACCTCACCAGCCCAGGCACTGCGGTGGGCACCGTCGCCTACATGTCGCCTGAGCAATTGCGCGGGAAGGAGTTGGACGGACGCACCGATCTCTTCTCTTTCGGCGTAGTGCTTTATGAGATGGCTACGGGCAAGCTGCCGTTTCGCGGAGAGACTTCCGCCGTCATTAGCGATTCCATCCTGAATCGTGTGCCAACGGCTCCGGTTCGGCTGAATCCGGAAATGCCGGCGAAGCTCGAAGAGATCATCACCAAGGCTCTCGAAAAAGACACCGACATGCGCTACCAGTCCGCCGCCGAGATGCGCGCGGACCTGAAACGCCTGAAGCGCTCGATCGATTCTTCGCGATCTTCCGTGGTCACCGAGACTGCGGAACCTGTATCTGCAAAGGTCGCGGCGTCTGACTTCACGCTCAAACGCAGGAGCAAAGTGGCTCTTGCGGTGTTAGCGGCTTGCATTCTCGCTGCACTCGCGATCGGGCTGCTCGCTGGCAAGTTCCTCTTCACCAGTGCCCCTGCTGATCCGCCGTTTTATCGGCAGCTGACGTTTCGACGAGGAAGCATTCGTTCCGCACGGTTCGCACCCGATGGACAGACCATCCTGTACAGCGCGGCGTGGCAAGGCAATCCGATGGACGTCTTCACCGCGCGCCCGGAAGCTCCCGAGTCGCGTTCCATGGGATTGGCCCATACGCAACTGATGTCGATTTCGTCGAACGCAGAGATGGCCGTGCTTCTGAACAGCAAGTCCATCGGGACGTGGGTCACCATGGGCACGCTGGCACGCGCTCCACTCGCCGGAGGAGCTCCGCGCGAAATTCTGGAGCAGGTGCAGTGGGCCGACTGGGCTCCCGACGGAAATAATCTCGCCGTCGTTCGAGATTTCGGCGGACGCAATCGCCTGGAATTCCCGATCGGCAATCGCGTTGTACGAAACTGGTGGCTGGATCGGGCATCCGCGCCTCTCGCCTGACGGTAAATTGATCGCCTTTCTTGACCATCCAAATCAAGGCGACGATGCCGGCACGCTGGCCATAGTCGATCTGAAGGGGAACAAGAAGGTTTTGACCGGCGAGTGGTATACCGCGCAAGGTCTCGCCTGGTCTCCTGATGGCAAGGAGATCTGGTTTACCGCCAGCAAGAGCGGCACCGACCGCACGCTTTACGCGATTACCCTCGACGGCAAGCAGCGCATGGTGCTGCGTCTTCCAGGTGCTCTCATGCTTCTGGATATCGCTAAGGACGGACGCATTCTGCTGATGCGCGCCAGCTGGCGGCGCGAACTTCGCGGCGTGATTTCCGGCGATGAAAAGGAACGCGACCTCTCATGGCTCGACTACTCCTACCCCGCCGGACTTTCGGACGACGGTAAAACGCTGCTCTTTGACGAAGAAGGAGGCGGCGGCGCGCTTGACTACTCCAAGTCAGTGGGATTGTCGTACGCCGTCTACTTGCGCAAGACGGAAGGTAGCGCTGCGATCCTGCTGGGAGAAGGCGGAGCTGTCGCGCTTTCACCGGACGGCAAGTGGGCCATCGCGCAAACACAAAGCACGCCTTCTCAGCTGAAACTATTGCCCACTGGAGCAGGTGAAGCCCGCGATTTGACGAATGACAACGTCAACCACAGCTGGGCGCATTTCTTTGCCGACGGAAAGCGCATTCTTTTCGCCGGGAATGAACCCGGAAAAGGCGTGAAGCTTTACGTGCTCGATATCGCTTCGGGCAAGAGCCACGCTATCTCCCAGGAAGGCGTGAACGGAATCTCATTTATTATCTCGCCCGATTCGCGGTGGGTCGCCGGCATTGGTCCTGATCAAAAGGGCTATCTGTATCCCGTAGCTGGTGGTGAGCCTCGCGTGATCCCGGGAATGAATGCCGGGGAGCAGCCCATCACCTTCAGCACGGACAGCCGCTCTCTCTACATTTACCAGCCGGGCGAACTGCCAACTCTCGTCAATCGCCTCGACTTGCAGACCGGCAATCGCACGCTCTGGCGACAGCTCATGCCCTCCGATCCAGCGGGCGTCGAAAACATTGGGCCCATCCTGCTCACGCCAGACGCGAAGACATGCGTCTTTGGCTATCACCGCATGCTGGCTGATTTATATTTGGTGGAAGGGCTGAAGTAAGCTCCCACTACAATGTTCGAGGATCTTTACGACGCAATCTCATTTGCTTGGAGCTGGCGCTGGCCAACTGTGAACGGGCAAGTCACGAGTGCGGAAATCGAACGAATCCGTCACAGTAACAGAAGGAACGACACCTTACGACTATCGGTCACATATGGTTTTTCGATTGGAGGCGACGGTCCTTACTCTGGAGAGGATTTTTGGACTCCGACCTTTACCATCGGATCTGTCAAGCGAATCAAGAATGCTAAGCGGAAGTTTCGCGCCGGCGAGCACGTTCTGATTCGCTATCGATCCGACGATCCCAGCGTGAATCGACTCGATCGATCCGTGTGGGATGACCTCTAAAAAAGCAAAAGGCGAGGCTGGTTGGCCTCGCCCTTCCTTTGCCGGCGATTGCTTAGCGCACGCCGAACAATACGTCCATCGTCAACTGGTCCAGTCTCTCGTACGGCAGTTTCTTCTGTGCCAGATGCACGCGGTCAAACTGAATCTCTGCTAATTTAGCGGCCGACAGCTTCTCCGGAAGGACCAAGTCGCCATTCGTGGACGCGATCTCCTCCAGTGTTGCCTTGATCGCTGGATCGTGATTCCACTTGCAGGCTTTTTCTTTCAGTATCAGATACGTCCGCATGCAGCCGCGCGCAAAGTCCTTCACGCCCTCGTAGTCCTCGGTGCGATACGCATGCGCATCGAAGTGTCGCGATCCGTCGTAATGAACTTCTTCCAGGAACTTAACCAGGAAGAACGCGGCTTTCGGATTTACCGAACCAAAACGGAAGTCCTGATCGTATTTGCCGGTCTCCTGATCGTTCAGGTCGATGTGGAACAGCTTCCCTGCTTCCCAAGCCTGAGCTACCGAATGGACGACGTTGAGCCCGGGCATCTGCTCGTGCGCCACCTCGGGGTTCACTCCAACCATTTCCGGATGAGCAAGCGTGGGGATAAATCCAAGGTACGCGCCGGTTGTCGGGAAATAAATAGCGCCGCGCGGCTCGTTCGGCTTGGCCTCCATTGCGAACTTGTAGCCATACTTTTGCGAAATCGAATATTCGCAAAGAGCATCAACCGCCTCGCGCAGCCGTTTGATCGCATCATCCGGCCTGCGGCAGCCGTCGGTTTCGGTGCCTTCGCGGCCGCCCCACATCACGAAGATCTTCGCGCCAAACTCCGCACCAAGGTCCATCGCGCGCATTGTCTTCTGCAGCGCATACGCACGCACGCGCGGATCATTCGCCGTCAGCGCGCCATCGCGAAACACCGGATCATAGAACAGGTTCACGGTCGCCATCGGCACCACAAGGCCGTTCGTTTCCAGCGCAGCGCGGAAATCGCGCACAATCTTGTCGCGCTCGGCTGCCGTTGCATCGATCGGCACCAGGTCGTTATCGTGGAAGTTCACCCCCCACGCACCAACCTCTGCGAGCAGCGCAACAAGTTCAACTGGCGATTTCGGAGGACGCACGGCATCGCCGAACGGATCGCGGCCGCGATTCCCTACGGTCCATAGACCAAACGTAAATTTGTGTTCCGGACGAGGCTGATACGAGTCTGACATGATTGCTCCTTGAGAAAGATCTAACTGGCCGCCGCCGTGTTCTCGCTCCGCAACACCGAACGCAACGCCGGATAAAGCCTTCGATACGCCTGATATTGCCGTTGCATCACCGCTTGATCCTCTGACTTCGGCTCAACCCGCTTGGCCACACGAATCGCTGTCTCGCAGGCTTCGTCGACGGTTGGCCATGCATTGGCGCCAACTCCCGCAAGCAACGCTGCTCCATACGCCGCGCCTTCATCGGCTTCTACCACTTCAACTGCATGTGCGTACACATCAGCTTGAATCTGTCTCCACAGCGGAGAACGCGCCCCACCGCCACCCAGACGGATATTCCGCACCGGCACGTTCATCTCTTCGAAGATGCTGAAGGTATCGCGCAGACTGAAGGCCACGCCTTCCATGATGGCGCGGATGATGTATCCGCGGCCGTGATTCGCCGCCAGCCCAATCAGCGCCGCCCGCGCATACGGGTCCAAATGCGGCGTCCGTTCGCCCATGAGATAAGGCGCCCACAGCACACCGTCTGATCCCGCGGGAATCTTCGCTGCTTCGTCGGCCAAACGGTCATAAGGATCGCGATTGTCGGTCGTAACTGTTCCGAAGTTATCGCGAAACCAGCGCAGAGAAAGACCGGCCGCCTGGGTCACGCCCATCACGTGCCAGCGGCCCGGGATCGCGTGACAGAACGTGTGGATGCGGCCTTTGGGATCAAGCGCAGGACGATCCGTCGCCGCAAACACCACGCCTGAGGTTCCGATCGTCGCGCTCACTGCTCCCGGTCGAACAATACCCATGCCCACCGCGCCAGCAGCTTGATCGCCAGCGCCGCCAACCACAGGCGTTCCCGCCTGCAGACCGGTAGCTCTTGCTCCTTCGGCGGAAATGCGTCCGCTGACTTCTATGGATTCGTAAAGCGTGGGTAGCCATGCGGCATCGATCCCCGCGGCTGCGACCACTTCTTCGGACCATCGCCGATGCGCGACATCGAGCATCAGCGTCCCTGAAGCCTCGGCCACATCAATGGCGCGTTCTCCAGTCAGCCGGAAGCGGATGTAATCCTTGGGAAGCAGCACGCTCTTGATTCGCTTCCAGTTCTGCGGCTCATGCTCGCGAACCCAAAGCAGCTTGGGAAGCGTGAAGTTCGTCAATGCAGGATTCGACGTCAGTTCAATCAGGCGGGCAGCGCCGATCTTGTCGGTCAGTTCCCGGCACTGGTCGTCCGTGCGTTGATCGCACCAGATGATCGAAGGACGAATGACCGCACCGTCGCCATCCAGCAAGACTGCGCCATGCATTTGTCCGGTCAGGCCAACACAGCCGATCTGATCGCTCGAAATGTTCGCCGCCCGAATCGCGTTTTGCACTGCGATCTGGCCCGCCTTCCACCAGTCAGCTGGATCCTGTTCCGCCCAACCTGTCTGCGGAGATGCAAACGCAACGTGCTCGCCAGTTGCGGCTCCAACTACTTTTCCGGAACTATCAATGACGATGGCCCTGGTGCCGCCCGTACCCACGTCTATCCCGAGAAACATTACTGAGTGCACTGTCATCCTTGGCAAGATGATACCGTTAACGTTAACGAAGCGGGAAAATGCTACCACCAATCTCGCCAATTCGCGAATAAAGATCACTGAAAGTAACAAATATTAAGAAAACTCGAGGTTCACTTCAGGGTCCTTGCTTCAACAAGGCGCGCGCCGGAGCTGCCTCCAGACCCTTGAGCCGCAACGGCAAAACCGTCAAATCGTAACTACCGGCGCTCACCTGGCGAAGATCGAGGCCTTCCACGATTACGACGCCTTTCCCCAACAAAGCCCGGTGAGTCAGGGGCGCTGGCGCACCAAACTGCTCAACAGAAAGATAGTCAATGCCGACCAGATCGACTCCTGCATCGGCTAGCAACTGCGCAGCGTCAGGCGCTATGCCGACGAAATCCTTGTGAAACTCCTTATTGGCCCAGAAATTGTCATAAGAGCTGCGCGTCTTGAACAGAATCTTGGTAGCCCCGCGCCAGTCGTGGCGATTCAGTTCCTCCGCATCGACAATCTTCGCGGACTGCGAAACTTCGATCACCAGCGCCGGTCCCACCAGTTTCGAGACTGGAATCTCGTCGATGGTCGCTCCGCCTTTAATAAAGTGCAAAGGCGCATCAATATGGGTGCCCGTGTGGTTTCCCATCTCCACCATGGAAAGCGTCAGTTGGTTACCCTTATCGAACGACTGAAGGAAGGTGAATTTGGGCGGTGCATTGCCAGGATATACAGGTGTCGTATCTGGATCGACTAGAACGGAGATGTCTATCCACCCTGCCGTCCGTTGCGGATTGTGTGCGTTCTTAGCATGTAGGCCAATCGCGATCAATACCGTTAGCACTGCGCACAACAAGACAATCCCCGCTTTGCGACCTGATTTCATGTCATCCCTCCTGAAATGCTTCGCACGGCAGTGTATCGCACCGCAAGTTATTGCCGACAATCGGCAGCCATTTGCCAACGCACGCCCGGTAGTTCAAGATTTCAGGCAGGCAATTGGGGCGTCACACCACATATGAAAATGTTTCGGCGGCGGATACTCACTCTTCTACTGGCATTCACCCTTGTTACCTTGGCTCTCGGGCAGTCAATCCCACAAACGGTCGACAAGATCCTTTCGCCGTCTTCCACTGCCAATGGCTCTCAAGCACAGGTCGTGGATCCTCTCGGCCGGAGTACGCCTCGAGGAACCGTCGTTGGATTTCTCCAGGCGGCACAGTCTGGAGACTACAAGCTGGCTGCTGACTATCTTCAATTGACGAAGAACCAGCGCGCCTCGCACGGTGAGAACCTTGCGCGCGATCTCCACATGCTCATGGATCGTGCCTTCACCGGCAAAGTGAACATGATCAGCGAAAAGCGTGAGGGTTCTGTCCAGGTGGGAGTTCCGGCGGACCGCGAGCGCATCGGCGTCTTCCATGTCGATAGCAGCGAATACGACGTTGTCCTCGCTCGAGAGGTGGACCCTACGGTTGGAGATGTCTGGCTGTTCTCTTCCGCCACACTCGAGGACGTACCGGATCTTGCCGAACAGTTGAAAATCAGGAGCGTCGAGCCAGGCCTGCCAACGTTCCTCGTATCTCACCGCATACTGTCTGCGCCTCTTTGGATCTGGGTCGCATTCCTGCTGCTTATCCCAATCGCCTATGGCGTTTCCTGGCTGCTGATTCGGTTCGCAAGAATTGGAAAGCATTCCTGGGGCGCCTGGCGTAAACACCCTGAGCGCAATTCTGCGGAAAGTTCTCTAGCCCCTCCGGCAACGCTCATTCTGACCGATGTATTGCACCAGATCGGAATCGCATACCTTGGATTGCCGCTGCTCTACCGCGTCTACTACCACCAGGCCGCCGGAGTCGTTCTAGTACTGGGGATCGGGTGGCTAGTATTTCGTTGGATCAACCGCTGGGCTGAACGCGAACGCCTGAAAGCGATGCTCGGGATGGGCCTTCGGCAGGGATCGCTCATCCTGCTGGGGCAGCGCATGTTTAAGGTGCTGGTCGCGATCATAATCGGACTGACCACCTTCAAAATTCTCGGCTTCGATATGACGACCGCGGTTGCCGGATTGGGAATCACTTCAATTGCAATCGCATTTGCCGCCCAGAAGTCGCTCGAGAATCTGTTCGGCGGAATCATGGTCCTCAGCGACGAAGTGATTCGCGTCGGCGAGACCTGCCGGCTCGGCGACAAAGTTGGGACCGTCGAGGACATCAGCCTGCGTTCTACCCGCATACGTACGCCTGACCGCGTAGAGCTATCCGTTCCAAATGGTGTGCTCGCGAACATGAATGTCGAGAACCTAAGTCGTCGCGACAAGAATTTGTTCCAAACAAAAATCGGGCTGCGCTACGAAACCACGCCCGACCAGCTGCGTTCGATCCTGGAGAGCATTTCTCGACTGTTAACCCAGCACCCGAAAGTCGATCCCACCGTCAAGCGAGTACGGTTCATCGAATTCGGAGAAAGCAGCCTGGATCTGGAAATCTTCTGCCTGATCCTGACAAGGGATTGGAATGAATTCATGGAAATTCGCGAAGGCCTGCTGCTGAAGATAATGGACTTGGTCAACGATGCCGGAACTGGCTTCGCGTTCCCTTCCCGGACGCTCTATTTAACGCAGGACGTCGGAGTTGGAAACGAAAAGAAAAAAGCGGCGGCGGCCGCTCAAGACTGACAGTGAGGTGGGGCAGCCGAGGCCGACTGCTCCGCTTTAGTCGTCTCCGTGGACCAATTCTCTCTCGGGAACCGCCTCCTGCTGCTCGACCTTTGCCGGCATCCATCCGCGAACGATCACGTACAGGATCGGGATGATAAACAGGTTCAGCAGCGTGCTGACGATCATGCCGCCGAACACGGTGGTCCCCACCGAGTGCCGACCCGCCGATCCGGCGCCGCTTGCGAACACCAGCGGCAGCACGCCGAGAATAAATGCGATCGACGTCATCAGAATTGGACGCAGGCGCAACCGAGCGGCTTCCACGGCGGATTCAAAGAGGCCCATACCGCGAGTTTGCAGTTGCTCGGCGAACTCCACGATCAGAATTGCGTTCTTGCTGGCCAGTCCGATCAACATCACTAAACCGATCTGACAATACACGTCGTCCTGGAGCCCGCGCATCGCCTGCGCGCCCAGAGCTCCCAGAATTGCCATTGGAACAGCGAGCAGGATGATGAAAGGAAGTACGAAGCTCTCATACTGCGCGGAGAGCGTCAGGTAAACAACGAGGAGCCCAAGGCCAAAAAGAATCAGCGTCTGCGAACCCGACTGAATTTCTTCCAGCGCCAACCCAGTCCACTCAAAGGAGTAGCCCGTCGGCAGCGCCTTTTTCGCAACCTCTTCCATCGCGACTAACGCTTGTCCCGAGCTGTAGCCGGGAGCCGCACTGCCATCGATCTCAGCCGAACGGAACAGGTTGTAGTGGCTGATGATGGTCGCGTTTGTCGTCTCCTTGATGCTGACCAGGTTGTCGAGCGTGACCATCGCGCCGGAGTTGGAACGAACGTAGAACTGCCTCAGGTCGCGTGGTTGAGCGCGAAACTGCTGGTCGGCCTGCACGTAGACGCGATACGAGCGATTGTTGAAATCGAAGTCGTTGACGTACTGCGATCCCATGTAGATCTGCAATGCCGAGGTGATTTGCGAGAAAGGCACGTCGAGACTCTTCGCTTTTTCGCGATCTATCGTGACCAGATATTGCGGATCGCGCGCGCTGAAGTCGCTGAACAGGCCCACCAACTCCGGACGCTTTGAGGCTGCACCCATAAATTGGTGCATCACAGTCTCAAGATCTTCGATCGAACGCGTGTTATTCAGTTGCTGCAACTCGAAAGCAAACCCTCCATAGTTACCCAGTCCTTGTATCGGAGGCGGCAGAAATGGCACCACAAACGCTTCGCCAATGCTCATCAGCGGTCCTCGCACTGCTTCGATGACCGCTTGCGCCGAATGTTTCTCTCCCTTGCGTTCGCTGAAGGGCTTCAGGTTGATGAAGATGATCGCCCGGTTCGGAGCTGCTCCGGTCTGGCTATATCCGGGAACCGAGAATACGCCCAGAACGTCTGAATTCTGGCGCAAGATCTCGCTGGCTCTGTCTGCGACCTTCGTCGTGTATTCGAGCGATGCCCCCTGTGGCGATTGCACAGCGACGATGAAATAACCCTGGTCTTCATCGGGAACGAAACTGGTGGGCACGGCGCGATAAACAAAATAGGTCGAAGTTAGACCAAGTAGGAACACAATCACAACCACATATCGCCAGCGCTCCATCTTGCGGAGCACCCGTGTATAACCCTTCGTGCCACTAACGATCAGTCGGTTGATGCCCGCGAACAGCGGGTTTCGCGTGCCATGTTGCGGCTTGAGCAGCAGGGCAGAAAGAGCCGGCGTTAAGGTCAACGCGTTGAATGCAGACAGCGCAATCGAGAACGCAATCGTTAACGCGAACTGTTGATACAGTCGACCCGTCGTTCCAGGGAACAGCGACACGGGCACGAATACGGCAATCAACACCAGAGAAGTTGCTATCACCGCGCTCGTAACTTCGCTCATCGCCACTTCGGACGCCCGCCGCGCATCGCGGATGCCCTCTTCCATGTGGCGTTCGACGTTCTCGATAACCACGATCGCATCATCGACCACAAGTCCTGTCGCCAGCGTGATACCGAACAGCGTCAGTGTATTAATCGAGAAGCCAAACAACTTGATGAAGCCAAATGTTCCGATGAGCGAAACTGGAATCGTAATAGCTGGGATCAGAGTGCTGCGCCAGCTCTGCAGGAATAGGAAGATAACTATGACCACGATTGCTATCGCTTCGGCTAGCGTCTTAAGAACTTCCTGGATGGATTCACCCACGGCAGTCGTGGTGTCGAACGCGATGACGTATTTCAGACCTGCCGGAAAAGTATGTGAGAGACGTTCCAACTCGCGACGAATGCCCGCATCAACGTCAAGCGCATTCGCATTCGGCAGTTGCAGTACGCCAACGCCGATGACCTCGTGCCCGTTGAAATCGAGGTTCGATGAGTAATCCTCCGCGCCCAGTTCCGCCCTTCCTACATCACGCAACTGGACCAGCGACCCGTCATTTGCGCGCTTCAGGATAATCGCTTCAAATTCGCTTGGCTGCGACAACCGTCCAACCGCCCGCACGCTGATCTGGAACATCTGTCCTTTAGCGATAGGCGATTGGCCAATCTGCCCAGCAGCTACCTGCACATTCTGTTCGCGCAGTGCGTCCACAACGTCTTGGGCAGTCAAGTTTCGCTTTGCTAGCCTGATTGGATCGAGCCACAAACGCATGGCGTACTTGCGTTCGCCGAAGATTACGACATCGCCCACTCCGCGCACTCGCTTAAGTGCGTCTTTCACATACACGTCGAGGTAGTTGCTGATAAACAGACTGTCGTACTGGTTGTTGTCGGCATAGAATGCCGCCGCGCCTACGAATGCTGACGAAACCTTATTCACCACCACGCCTGTCTGCTGGACTTCCGCGGGCAAACGGCCCAAAACTGTCGACGCCCGGTTCTGTACGTCCACGGCAGCGATGTCGAGGCTGCGGTTCAGATCAAAGGTAGCGGTGATACCGCTCGATCCGTCGTTGCCGCTCGTCGAAGTGATGTAGCGCATCCCTTCCGCGCCATTGATCGCCTGTTCCAGCAGCGTGGTAACTCCACTCTCGACCGCGGTGGAATTAGCTCCCGTGTAGTAGGCGCCCACCGTAACCTGCGGCGGAGCAAGAATAGGAAATTGCGCGATCGGCAACGTAGGAATGGCCACCGCACCTGCCAGGATGATCAGCAGCGAGCAAACGGTCGCAAATACCGGCCTTCGTATGAAGAAATTAACGAACATCGAGGAGTTCTCTCCGGCCTATGACTGCGGCGCAACCGGCATGCCGTCAACTAGGATCTGCACGCCTGTCGTGATAATGCGGTCCCCTGGCTTGATGCCGTCGAGAACCACGTAATTGTTGCCCACTACATCCCCCACCTTGATCGGTCGCTGCTTCGCGACCGCCTGGCTCCCTTGGCCCTCGGCGACGAACGCGAAAATCTGTCCGCCCATGCGCGACACTGCGACAACTGGGACCACCGGGCGCTCTGACTCGCGGTAGATCACGCGCGCATGAACGACCTGGTCGTTGCGGAACCGATGATCGCTATTCGGGACCCAAGCTTTTACCAGTAAAAGCTGATTCGCGGAATCGACTCGCGGCGAGATGAAGCTGATCTTGGTGCGCGTGGCTTCCGTTCCAGTGTCCGACAGTAAGGTGCGCGTGGCTTCCGTTCCAGTGTCCGACAGTAAATCGATAGGCGTCCCCACCTTGACCTGTCCGGCCTTTTCCGCCGGGATCGAAACGTAGGCTTCCAGTTCGCCCTTTTCGTCCAGCGTTGTTAGCACAGTGCTGACGGTTACGCGGTCCCCCACTCGAACAGGGACGTCACCAATTGTGCCTGCGCCGGGCGAAGCGACCGTGTAGTAATGCAGTTGGACCTGCTGTTCGCGGACGTTCGCTTCGAGTGAGTTCACCGTGGCAACGGAAGCGTCGTATGCAGTCTGCGCTTGATCCAGGTCCTGCTTGCTGATGACACCGGCAGCAAACAGCCTCTTACGCCGCTCTAACTCGGTCCGGTTGTATTCCAGCTGGGCGATTTGCGACTGATGGTTCGCCTCCATGGAATGCACCGTTGCCTGCTGCTTCAGGGGATCGATTTCCAGAATCGGCGTCCCAGCCTGCACTTGATCGCCAGATTTCACGAAGATGCGTGTGATCTCGCCCTCGACCTGGGGTTGGAGAATCGCCGCATTTCGCGACTTCAATGTTGCAAGATATTCCGTGAATTCTCCGACCTGTTGCAGTTCCGCGGTTTGCACTTTCACCGGCATCGCTTGTGGTCCGGCTGCAGGAGCATTTCCCTGCGCCGGTCGGCTGCACCCGGCCCACAACAGGCACGTAAGCAATGTAAAGACTAGGATGGTTTGCGTTTTCGCCATTTGTTCCCTGGATTGCTGATTCTAAGAGACGTCAGAAGTTCTAGAAGGACACCACCGATTAAACAAGATGGCAGCAGCCATCGCAACCGGCCGCGAACCATTGGTACCAACTTATTTCGACTGAAAATTCAATTCGGGATTTGCCAAGCGCCGTTCCATTGTGTCCTCGCCGCGATGCTTATCCAGCAGGCGCTTGGCTTCGGCAAATTCAATCTTTGCTTCAGCCTTTTTCCCCATCCGCTGCAGAAGGCGCGCGCGCAGATAATGAAGATTATTGCTCTCGGAATCAAGAGCAAGCGCGGCATCTACCGCTTTCAAAGCCTGATCCAATTGGCCGCGCCGCTCATAGATGTTTGCCAATTCAAAATACGATCCCGGCAGTTGCGAATCAAGCTTGAGAGCCTTCTGAAAACTCTGTTCTGCTGAGACATCGTCCCCGAGTTTGTCATACACTCGGCCCAACTCCTCATAGTTATACGGAATTTCTGGTTCCACCGCGATGTCTTTCAGAAACTCTGCTTTTGCTTCGTCATATTGATTAATAGAGACATACGCCCTGCCCCAGTTGTAATGAAGGAACGGCAAAGTGGGGTCGATCTTCGCAGCTGCCTGAAACTCGGGAATCGCTTTGTCCGGGTCGCCGCGGTTGTAATCTGCCTTCCCCATCAACAGGTGAAACTGCGCCGTATCGGCGCCAATCTCTGTCAAGCGGCCCCATGCTGCCTCTGAAATCCGTGTCTCACCGGCCTTATCGGCAGCCAGACCCACCACATAAAGGTAAGCAAGGTCATTGTTCAATTTAGGCCATAACCCCTGCAGCGTTGTCGTCGCCTGCGCATACTGTTGAGTAAAGAAGTACGAAAGCCCTAGAAGATACGCAGGCTGCACCGACGCGGGATGTTCCCTCACTATCGTCTTCAGATAAGGCACTGCGTCTTCGTACTTTCCCTGGCGGAAGGCCACCAACGCCAGATTCAGGCGGACTCCCGTCATCGAAGGGGCCAGTCGCGCCGCCTGTTTCAGTGCGCGCGTAGCGGCTGCCCAATCCTGCCGCCGCATGTATACGACGCCCAAGTTTGCATACGCACCGGCGTTCGGACCACAGCGGAGCACCGACTGGAATCCCCGCTCCGCGACGTCAAGACTGCCCGACCGGAGTGCCTCGCTCGCCGCCTGGAAGCGCCTGGCCAGCTCCGGTTGTAAACAGTTTGTGCCGGAAGATCCATTTCTCTCCGACTGCGCCCAGACCCGAGGGCATATGATGAGAACTGCGATCAGAGCTACTTTCAGGCATCGGCGACAGATCGAGATCTTCGATGGCCGAGCGAGCCCATGGCTTTGTGCAGCCCATTGTGCTGGTATCGCTTGACGAACCCGATTCTGGTTAGGCACTCTCATCACAACGTAAACGGAGATATATTGCCCAGGCAGCGTACACCGGGAATGATTACCATTCGCGACATCGCGCGCGAAAGCGGATTCTCCATCGGCACCGTCTCCATCGTGCTCAACGATGCGCCCTTGGCGCGTTACATGTCAGCGCAAACCAAGGAGCATATCAAGGAAGTAGCGCACCGGCTCGGCTATAGTCCCAATCAGTTCGCGCGCTCATTACGCGGCAGCCGCAGTCATACGGTCGGCGTGATGGTAATCGATGTCACCGATCCGTTCTGCACTCCGATCTTGCGTGGCATTGAAGGCAGCCTCTACAAAGCCTCGTATCTTTCGATTTTTGCCGATGCGCAGAACGATCACGGCCGCTTCGAACGCTATCTCGAAATGATGCTGGAGCGCCGCGTGGAAGCTCTCATAGTGATTGCCAACTGGATGCTCGTCGATATCACCCTGCTCTCGGATATTGAAAAGCATCGCATTCCCACCGTCATTGTCGCCCGCGAGTTGCAGCCTGACACCGTCAGTTCCGTCCTGGTCGACAATCAGGCTGGTGCGAGGATGGCAATCGAACACCTCTACGAGCTCGGGCATCGGGAAATCGCTTTCATTCGCGGCCCCAGGGCGATTGGCGACAGTGAGCTGCGCTGGAACGCCATCCGCACTTTCGCCCGTTCCGCGCAATTGAAATTGGATCCCAAGCTTATCCTCGAAATGCCTTCGGTAATCGACACCAATCATGGCTTCGAAGCCGCGCAAAAGCTCACCGAAGAACTGATCAAGCACAAACGGCGTTTTACGGCGATTCTGGCGTACGACGACATTACCGCGCTCGGCGCCAGCCGGGCGCTCATCAAGGCAGGCATCAAGGTGCCCGAGCAGTGCTCCGTCATCGGCTTTGACGACGTCGCTCCGGCGGCCTTCGCGAGCCCTCCGTTGACTACAATTCGCCAACCGATGGAAACCATGGGATCGGTTGCTGTGGAAATCGCCTCCGCCGCGATCAAGGCAGGACTGGAGAAGCGAGAAATTACTACATTGCACCGTAAACTTATGCCAGAATTGGTAGTTCGCCAATCTACCAGGCGTCTCGAATAGGTACTCTTTCCGTCCTATCTTGCATTTTTCCATTGACAATCCAGAGCTATCCGACCTATTAATACGTTTCAATATTGGGACGTTTTAATGGTGGGGAACGGTCCAATAACAATTTTTTTCATACGGGTGCGGTCAGCATTCCCAAAGACGGTGAGGCGGCTATGAAACGACGTTCTCTGCTTTTAGGCTTGGCTCTTCTCTTCGTTTCCCTTTCCCTGGCGGCGCAAGACAATGCGTCCCTGACCGGCACGGTAAAGGATTCGTCCGGCGCTTCGGTGCCCAACGCGACTGTCGTCGTCACCAATAATGAAAAGGGTGTCACACGACAACTGACGAGCAACTCTGACGGCGAATATCTAGCCGGCGGGCTCCCTGCCGGCGTGTATGCGATTCAAGTCAGCGCTCCAGGGTTCAAGAAGTACGAGGCCAAGGACATCACCCTTCGAGTCGCTCAAAAGGCGCGCGTAGACGTAGCCCTTGAAGTAGGCGCCGTTAGCAACGAGGTGACGGTTCAAGGTGAAGGCCTCGCCCAGGTCGATACGCAATCTTCCGAGCTCGCTGGGACCGTCGACAGCAAGGAGTTGAGTAAACTCCAGCTCAATGGCCGCAACTTCACTCAACTCGTCAATCTTGTGCCAGGGCGTGAATAACCAGACCGGCCAGGACGAAGGCCAGGTTGGCGTGAACGGCAACGTCGAATACAGCATCAACGGTGGCCGCACCGAGTACAACAACTGGGAACTCGATGGCGGCGACAACATGGATAACGGCAGCAACAGCACGCTGAACGTCTATCCGAGCCTTGACGCCATCGCTGAAGTACGAGTGCTCACCGGTAATTACGGCGCCCAGTACGGCCGCAACGCTTCTGGCACCATCGAAGTGGAAACCAAGTCAGGCACGAACCAGTTCCATGGCCTGGTGTATGAGTATGTGCGCAATAACGTCTTCAATGCGCGCAATTACTTCCTCGATTCCAGCCAGCCCACGCCGGGCTATAAGAAGAACGATTTCGGTTACAACTTCGGCGGCCCGATCATCAAAGACAAGCTCTACTTCTTCTGGTCGCAGGAATGGCGGCGTGACCGCGTCCCCGGACAGGTCTTCAACCAAGTCAGTTCCGTCGAACGAGAACCGCGCTGGGAATTTCACGGATGTTTGCAACGATCCGAATGGCGTGACCGATTGCCCTGTCGATCCATCAACCGGCCAGCCCTTCCCCAACAACATCAGTTCCCATCGATCCGAACTCCGCCGCACTGTTGGCGATGATTCCAGCTGCAAATGCTGGATCCGGAGCATCCTCCTTCTTCAACGCGGCCCCTTCGCAGCCAACCAACTGGCGCGAAGAACTGGCGCGCGGCGACTGGAACATTACTCAGAAACATCGCGCTACGTTCCGTTACATTCACGACTCCTGGAGTACGGTCACACCTACCGTGCTCCCTTGGGGCGCTGTGGCCTCCAGCTTCCCGACGATTCAGACTCAATTTTCGGGTCCCGGCGAAAGCATGGTAGCCAAACTGGTTTCGACGTTCTCCCCAACGATGTTGAACGAATTCGTCGCCAGCTACACGACCGACAAGATCAGCTTGTCGAATACAGGACCTTGGGCACGGCCTTCTTCCTTCACGGCTGGCCAGCTATTTCCTGACAATGGCGGCAAACTTCCCGGCGTCACTTTAGCTACCAATGGCGAGTACCAAAGCGGATTCTCTGAGGACCCGAGCTTCATCCCACAAGGTAAGTACAACTCAAATCCGACCTACACTCTTCGTGACAATGTCACCAAGAACATGGGGAAGCACAACGTTCAGTTCGGCGCCTACTTTGTAGCAGCGCAGAAGAACGAACTCTCCAGCGGCCAGAACAATGGCCTTCTGAGCTTTGATAGCACCGCTCCCGGCTCCACAGGGAATGCCTTCGCCGATCTGCTCATGGGCAACATTGCGAGTTTCACCCAGGCGAGTGCGCAGCCGAAGTATTACAACCGCTACAAGATTCTTGAGCCGTATCTTCAAGACGATTGGCACGTCACCAACAACCTCACTTTGAACCTCGGCCTTCGCGTCAGTCTGTTCGGTACGTATCGCGAAAAAGAGCACCAGGCTTACAACTTCGAGCCCGCTGCCTGGGATCCCGCGAACGCGCCTCAGATCGATGGCAATGGCTTCCTAATTCCTGGAACCGGGTCACCCACGAATGGCATGGTTCAGTGCGGCGTTGCCGGCGCTCCCCCGGGATGCCAGACTGGGCATCTCTTCAATCCGGCCCCACGCATCGGATTTGCCTACGACCCATTTGGCAACGGCAAGACTTCGATTCGTGCCGCCTATGGTGTCTTCTACGAGCACACCAACGGCAACGAGGGCAACTCCGAATCGCTTGAGAATTCACCGCCGTTGGTCCTGACTCCGACCCAATACACCATCGACGGTTACGACAATATCGGTGGCGCCGCTGGCCAGCTCAATCCGTTGGGGGTCACAGCAATCCCGACTAAGGCTATCTGGCCGTACATGCAGCAGTGGCACCTGGATATTCAGCACGAACTGTTCCGTAATACGGTGGCCACAATCTCTTATGTCGGCACGAAGGGCACGCACCTTACTCTGCAACGCGACCTGAACCAACTTTATCCGGTTCCGGCTTCGCAGAATCCGTTCCAGCATGGTCAGCCGATCACTGCAGACATCTGCAACTCACCGATCCGAACACTGGCGCGTATACACGTTGAACAACACGGCGATTGCTCCCGGGCAATCCGATCATTCGGCAATCTCGACTGCCGCTTGCGGCAACGATCCTAATCCATTCCGAACCAACTACCCCGGATATGGAACGATCACCAACATCGAACCTACGGCGAACTCCAATTACAACGCTCTTCAGATTTCAGCCCGCCGTACGCAAGGGCGCCTCAGCCTGAGTCTCGCCTATACCTGGAGCCACTCGCTGGACGACGCTTCTGACCGTTACGATTCGAACTTCGTCAATTCCTACGATCCTCATGCCAACTACGCCAGCTCCAACTTCGATCAGCGACAGGTGCTGACCGCGAGTTGGGTCTACGACCTTCCCTTCTTCAAGGTGACGGGATGGAAGCAGAGTGTTCTGGGCGGCTGGCAGTACTCGGGAATTTTCGTTGCGCAGAGTGGGACTCCCTTCTCCGTCGTGGATGGCATCTACTCTGACAGCGCAGGCTTGGGAAATGGCACCAGCACTGGAAGCTTTGCCGATCTGGTCGGAAATCCACGCCAGATCTCAGGGCCCATCTACTCATCGGATCCCAGTGCAAAGGGACCACTTCTCTTCAACCCCGACGCGTTTGCAGAGACCACCGGCTTAACCCAAGGTGATTCTGGGCGCAACTCGCTGAACAATCCCGGCCGTTGGAACTTCGACATGGCCCTCTACAAGAATTTCAAGCTGAACGAGCGCTTTAACCTCGAGTTCCGCACGGAAGCCTACAACGTCTTCAATCACACGCAATGGATGGCGGGGTCGATCGGCGGCGGCGGCGGCATTCAGAATTCGCTCAGCGGGGCTGACACTTTCCTGCGTCCGACGGGAGCGCACGACCCTCGCATTATGCAGTTTGCCCTGAAACTCGGCTTCTAGCCGCCTTCACAGACTTGGACGAGCCGGATCCCGCCGGCTCGTCCTTTTTTTTTGCATAACCCGCCCTGATTTGACGAATAAAAATTATTGATTTCCGGATCGCTCCCCATACAGGTAAGAAAGAGATATCTACGTAACGTGCCAACTGTGACCGATCCGGGTGCGCTGCTGCACTTCCGCTGCCCTCTTCAATTCACAGGTAGTTAGCGATGCCAAGGTCTTCAGAGCGGTTAGCAGTGTGCAATGGAATCATTCCGTTGAATCGGAGGACCATGTCATCTCTCATCGAAATCTCGATGTCGAAATGGAGCGGTCTTATCCATGCAATGGATTTCCCGAAGGCTATTATTGGCGTGCCTCCTTCTGATTCCCTCGCTCACGGTTGCAGTAGCGCAGTCGACTGATACAGCAGTAACGACCTTCTCCGCTTCGAGCACGGCCTCGCCCGAACGAATTGCGAAGCTTGAACAGCAGGTGACGGAAGCGAAGAGTTCAGCCGACAACGCGTGGATGCTGGTAAGCGCTGCGCTGGTTCTGATGATGACTGGACCCGGACTTGCCCTCTTTTATGGCGGGCTCGTTCGCAGGAAAAATGTGCTCTCTACCATGATGCAGAGCTTCGCGATGATGGCCATAATTACCGTACTTTGGGCGATAGTCGGCTACAGTTTCGCCTTCAGCCATGGCAATAGCTTCATCGGCGGCTTTGGCCATGTCTTTCTACGAGGAGTTGGCGCCACACCTGATGCCGACTACGCTGGCACCATCCCTCAGCAGACGTTCATGATCTACCAGCTCATGTTTGCCATCATCACTCCAGCCCTCATCACCGGAGCCTTCGCCGAGCGCATGAAGTTCAGCGCTATGGCGGTCTTCATGGTCCTGTGGTCGCTGCTGGTCTATTCGCCGATGGCGCACATGGTCTGGGGCAAGGGCGGCCTTCTGAACGCAGCCCTGGGCGGGCGATTCCCTACGCTCGATTTTGCCGGTGGAACTGTCGTCCACATCACCTCGGGCGTATCAGCTCTCGTCTGCGCGCTTTATCTTGGTAAGCGACTGGGTTATCCACGCGAGGCGATGCCCCCGCACAGCGTCGTCCTCAGCTTCATCGGCGCCTGCATGCTGTGGGTAGGCTGGTTCGGATTCAATGCCGGCAGCGCGCTTAGTGCAGGCAGTCTCGCCACTAGCGCCTTCGTCGCCACCCACTTCGCAGCGGCCGCGGCCGTCATCGGTTGGGGCGGCGCCGAATGGATTCTCCACGGAAAGCCTAGCGCGCTCGGCGCAATTTCCGGAGCCGTTGCCGGACTCGTCGCCATCACCCCCGCGTCAGGATTTGTAAGCCCCATGTCAGCCCTGCTGATCGGATTGATCGCTGGTGTCTTCTGCTTCTTCATGGTGTTCAGCGTCAAGAAGAAGCTCGGCTACGACGATTCGCTGGACGCCTTCGGAGTTCATGGCGCCGGCGGGACGATTGGTGCGCTGCTGACCGGTGTTTTTGCTACCCGCGCAATCAACCCTATTCTCCACGATGCTCAAGGGAACGCAGTCCGGTTGGGTTTTGTCGACGGAAACTTTGGCCAGGTCCTGAATCAGATGGTGGGAATTGCGATCGCGTTTGTTCTGGCGATCGTAGGCACTTTAGCGATTCTGAAATTGGTTGATCTCGTCATCGGACTGCGAGTCACCAGCGAAGATGAAATGCAGGGTTTGGATGTTACGCAACATGGTGAGGAAGGTTATTACTGGGAGGCATCTCCGGTGTAGCTTTGTGTTAGCTTGGAACCAAGCAAACCAAAACTGACAGTCGGGAAAAATGCTTACATGACGAAACTTGAAGCCGTAATTCAACCTTCCAAACTGGACGCAGTGAAAGATGCTTTGATGGAAATTGGCGTTGACGGCATGACGATTCTCGAAGTTCGTGGACATGGCCGCCAGAAAGGCCATACCGAGTTCTACCGCGGACGTGAATACACGGTCGACCTTCTGCCGAAGGTGAAGGTGGAAGTAGTTCTCGCCGACGAACTGGTAGAGAAGGCCGTGGCCGCGATCGTGGGCGCCGCTCGTTCGGGCAAGATCGGTGATGGCAAGATCTTCTTGTCCAGGATCGACGACGCGATTCGTATTCGCAACGAAGAACGAGGCGCCGCAGCGCTGTAAGTAAACGTCGGAGGATCGCCTGTCCCCGGGCATCTTCTCGGCAACCCAAATTCAGTAACGGAGTCACCGAGGCGATTACCAGGATGTCTGCGAGCCCTTCACTATTTGATCTGGTCAAACTGCATAGCGCTGAATCCGCGTCCATTCGTCAGGCCTTTGAAACGACAGGAGACGGCAAAGCTGCCGCGACCCGGCGTAGCTCCCTGGTCGATTCCATCATCGAGCGCTTGTGGCAGGAGTTCGTCTCTGCAGACCTGCACGAGCCTGCCGGGCTGGCACTACTCGCTCTCGGCGGCTACGGTCGCCGGCTCCTGCTTCCGCACTCCGATGTCGATCTTCTGTTCCTCACTGAGGCGGAGAAGCCCGATCCGAAACTGCAGGATCGCATCCGTAAATTCAATCAGGAATTATGGGACCTTCGCCTTCGTGTGAGTTCTTCCACGCGCCCAATGAGTGAGTGCGCTCGACTGAACTCCGAGAACGTCGAGTTCACCATTTCTCTGCTTGATTGTCGTTGGCTCGCTGGCGATCAGAAACTTTTCGACAAGTTGCATGATCAATTGATTCCTGCACTCGTAAAGCGCGACGGACAAAACGTGGTGCAACTTCTCTCCGAGGTCACCCGGAAAAGGCACGAGAAGTTCAGCGATACGATCTTTCATCTCGAACCGAATCTAAAGGAGAGCCCGGGCGGAGTTCGCGATTTCAATGTTGCGAACTGGCTATCTCTCATCGCATCTCTGGAAAAGAACCGCAAGTGGCCCTCCGAACCTAATTTGCTTCCTTCGGCGAACCGCGAGCTAGTCGAACGCGCGTTTGATTTTCTGCTGTCGGTGCGATGTTTCCTGCACTACCGACACGGGCGCGATGACAACAATCTTTCGTGGGACTCACAAGACGATGCGGCGGCGAAAGCAATCGGCATCCCCGGACACGTCAAGACCTTGCCCGCCGATTGGATGCGAGCTTACTTCCGTCACGCCCGCGTAATCGATCGCCTGACGACTCAACTGCTCGACGAGGCTCCTCCTGCGCCGGGATCGCTCTATCAGAAGTTTCAGCGCTGGCGGTCGCGCGTATCCAACAGCGACTTCACGGTTGAGAACGGCAGGATTCTTCTGCAACCGACGGCGTCGCCAATCGATACTGCATTCGTCTTTCGCACCTTCGAATTCATGGCAAAGAATGGCTTCCGCCTGGGTAGCGAAACTGAACAGCGCCTCTCAGAGACGATCGCGACGTTCGACTCCAAAACGCTGCGCACTCACTCCCTCTGGACTCACCTGAAGCACATTCTTGCGGCTCCGTTCGCCGCCGATGCGCTTCGCACCATGCATTCGCTCGGATTTCTGGTCAAGCTTTTCCCGGACTATCAACTCATCGACTCCCTCGTGATTCGCGACTTCTACCATCGCTACACCGTGGATGAGCACACGTTCCTGACGGTCGAGTCGCTGCACCACTTGCTCGCACGTCCGGGAAAAGAGCCGCCCAACGAGTGGGAGCACTATTTCTCCGACCTGCTGAAGGAACTGGAGCAGCCCGAGTTGCTCTATCTTTCCCTGCTGTTCCACGACATCGGCAAGGGAGTTTCAGGCGACTCGCATGTTGCCGCTGGTTTGCCCATCATGGAGCGGAGCCTGCGTGGAATTGGCGTACACCAGGAAGAGTTGGAAACCGTTCGCTTCCTCATCACCGAACACCTTGCAATGTCAGCTACACTCCGTCGCGATATCTTCGACCACGAAACCGTGCGTGGCTTCGCCGACAAGATCGGAACGCCCGAGCGGCTGAAGATGCTTTGCCTCATGACCTATGCCGACATCCGCTCGGTAAATCCGGAGGCTCTCACGCCGTGGAAAGCCGAATCGCTGTGGCGTCTCTACATGGCCGCGGCGAATTACATGAACCGCAGCGTCGATGACGATCGCTTCCATGCCGAGTTTGAAGCTGAGACCCTGACGCGCATCGGCGAACTAGTCCCAAAGAAGAGCGCGGAACTCCAGAAATATCTTGAAGGGCTGCCGCACCGCTATTTGCGCACCCATTCTCCCATACAGATCGCCAAGCATTTCGAGATGTCGACTCTTTTGGCGAAGAAACCAGTTCAGATTTCGCTGAAGCACACTCGTGGACTCTATGAACTAACGTTACTCACGGGCGATCGTCCCCTGGTTTTCGCTACCATCGCGGGCGTGCTCTCCGCGTGGGGCATGAACATCGTGAAAGCGAACGCGTTTGCCAATCAGGCGGGCACCATCGTGGACACATTCTATTTCAAGGATCGCTTCCGCACGCTGGAACTGAATCCTCCCGAACTCGATCGCTTCGAGCGCAGCATCGTGCAAGTGCTCTCCGGTGAAGTCTCCCTTCACAAGCTTCTCGAGGGGCGCGGTCGCACTCCGTCCAATGGCCCCACCAAGCCGCAGGTGACAACTCGGCTGGATTTCAACAATCATTCGTCATCGCACAGTACGCTACTCGAACTGATCGCGCAGGATCGCCCTGGACTCCTCTACAAAATTGCGTCCACTCTCGGCCGCTATGGCTGCAACATCGAAGTCGCGCTCATTGATACCGAAGGACACGTCGCTATCGACGTCTTCTACCTCACCTGGGAATGCGCGAAGCTGACTGGCGAACATCAATTCCAGATCCGCCGCGCTCTCCTCGAAGAACTCGAGCCCGAATAGGCAATTCACCCCGAGGTAGCGTACCTTAGCTGCCCGTGTGCCGTCGCGAACAACTCAGCGAAAGCCCCGGGTGTACCCCGGGCGGATGCTACTCTGTAAGGAGAAGCCTGTGCTGCGCATCTCGTCAGAATCTGAATAAGGGAGCAGAACTGATCAGTGTCCTTTCGTAAGATCGCAACTCTTGCCGGAGTAGTGCTTTTTGGCTCGTTTGGAGATGTATCTCTGTCCCGCGGCATGAAGAGCATGCCACCGGTGGCGATCGATAATCTCGGAGCTCTGATTTCCGCCCTCGCCAATCCCTGGGTGATCGGCGGAATCCTGCTGCTGCTAGGCTTTTTCAGCACTTACCTCAGTGCCCTCTCGTTTGCCGACCTGACTTTCGTCCTGCCCGCCACATCCATCGGTTACGTGAACATGGCGTTGCTTGGCCGCGTCTTCCTGCACGAGCAGGTCAGCCTCTCCCGCTGGACGGGCGTGTTCTTGATCACTCTGGGAGTTGGATTTGTTGCGCGCGGCCCTGCCTTGACTGTGCATGCTTCCGAAAACGAAATCAGGAGCAACCAGCCATGAAGGACATCTACACCTGGCTGAGTATCTTCTCCGTCGTTGCGTTTTCGACAGCAGGGGACGTTCTGATCTCGAACGCGATGAAGCGTGTTGGCGATGTCGGACCTCTCTACAGGAAGATCGGTTTCGCTGGAGTTCTGAGATCAATAACGGGGAATGGCACTTTGTGGATGGGAGTTACCTGCATGGCAGGCAGCTTCTTCAGCCTGCTGCTCGCGCTCTCGTGGGCTGATGTAAGCCTAGTCGGTCCAGCTTCTGCGTCGCTCACCTTTTTGAGCAACGCTCTCTCCGCCAAGTTCTTCTTGCGCGAACGTGTCGACCGGCGCCGATGGATGGCAGCTCTTTTGGTGGCGAGCGGAGTAGCGCTCGTCGCAATCTAGAAGAGTCTCATCAACCCGCGCGCCGGCAAATCCGCTACCAGAAACTTTCTTCCTGCAACCGCTTCCGCGGCAAGATAGCCGCCGCGCACCGCACCTTCCATGGTCGCGGGCCATCCGGTTGCAGTCCAGTCTCCCGCGAGGAAAACACGCGCCCAGTCGGACTTCGCGCCGGGGCGATAGTCGTCTACGCCCGGCGTGGGAGAATACGTTGCGTGAATTTCCTTGATGACCGTGCTCTTCACCAGCTTCGCCTGAGCAACGTCTGGAAAGAATTCGGCTAGCTCGCGGATCGCAAGATCAATGATCTCCTGTCGCGGTTTATCGACGAGTTTCTTCGAAGAGCTCACTACCAGTTCCAGATAACTTCCTTCGTCGTTGCGTCCCTGCAGACGCGACTTATTGAACATCCACTGGATCGTCCGATCCAGTAGCACAGCATGATCCAGGCCGGTTACTTTGCGATCGAACCAAAGATGGATGCCGGTAATCGGCGAACTCTCAAACCGCTCCAGCATGCCTCGCAGCGGGCGCGCCTTCTCGTCCTCAGGCATTACCTGTTGCATAGTATTAAAGGGCAATGCCAGAACCGCGAAGTCGGCGCGAACTTCTTTTCCGCCAACGCAAAGCTTCACGCCGTTGTCGTCCGCCTTGAACGATTCCACCGAGGCACGCAAGTTAACCTCGCCGCCACGCTGCTCAATGTATTTCCCCGTGGCGGAATACAGATCGGTTAGTGGCACCGCCGGAATCCCCATTCGCCCAGCTTCCCGCGATTTCAGAAACGATTCGCGAAATACCAGCGCCGCGTAATGGGTCGAAACACGATCCAGGTCTTCATTGAGCGCACTCACCAGCACAACGTTCCAGAACCGATCGATTGCACGCTGTGTCTGCCCATGCGTTCTAAGCCAGTCGAGAAAGGACTTGCCATCTTCAGGAATGTCGCGCAGCAGCGCAAGCATCGCCCGCGCAACCGCAGCTTTGTCGGCAAGTGAAAGCGCGCTGGCAGTTAGAAACGACCACGAGGTATGGAACGGCTCCGGCAGAAACGACGGCCCAATGATCGAGCGACGTCCGCCCGGCTCCATAAAATTCAAGCTCTCAAACCAGTGAACCTGTTCGAGCACGCCCGAACGTTTATATAGATCGAGTAGATTGGTGCAGCAACCAAGCAACACGTGCTGGCAATTGTCGACGACCTCTCCCGTCCCCGGATGCTGATAGGATGAAGCTCGTCCGCCAAGATAAGGACGCCGTTCAAACAGGTGCACGCGATATCCAGCCTCGGCGAGCGCACAGCCAGCGGCGAGTCCGGCCAAACCACCGCCCGCGATTGCCACTGTTTGTTGTGACTGGGACATCATGCCTGGAAGCGCCGGAAAAAGCCTTTGCCGAGGACCTTCAGTTTTTCTGCGGTAGTGAGGCGAACCTTGCCAGTGAAAACGTTGTAGTCGGCCTTCGCGATCTTCTCGAGCAAGCGACTGTAGATTTCGATCAACACCCACATCGCCGCGCGTGCATCGGCATCGAGCAGCGGGATCAATTCGTACCCGGACTTGTAGTACTCGCGTGCGCGATCCGCTTCCAGCTTCAATAGCGGTTTGAAGTTTTCTGGATTCACCTGGCCGACAAAATGTTCGGCAGTGAGGCCGAACGCCTGCAAATCATCCTGAGGAAGGTAGATGCGTCCCATCTTCGCATCTTCTTTCACGTCGCGAATTATATTGGTCAGCTGAAAAGCTATCCCCGTTTTCTCGGCCAACTCTTCTGCCTGCGGATTGCGATATCCGAAGATGCGGATGCAGACCAAGCCCACAACCGACGCCACGTGATAGCAGTACTGATACAGATCTTTGAACGTGGTATACGGAACCGCCGGTGGTTCACCCGCACTTACTGGTTCGACGCGTACATCCATACTGGTGCCGTAGACCAGCTTTTCCAGAAGCTGCACAGGAATCTTGAACCGCTGTTGAGTGTCGGCCAACGCCAGCAGCACCGGATCGTCGGTTGCGCGACCAAAATTCACGCGATGAAAGCCCTCCAGCCACGCGCCCAGTCGCTGGCGCTTATCTTCGTCGGAGACTTCCGGATCGTCGGAGATATCATCAGCATGCCGCATAAACGCGTAAACGGCACACAACGCATCACGCTTACGTCTTGGTAGGGCGACAAAGGCGTAATAGAAATTCTTGGCGGAAGCCCGTGTAATGCTGCGGCAGACCGCGTACGCGGCACTCAATTGCAGCTCTGCTGGTTTCTTACGAACCGTCTTTGTGGGATTCGGCGCCAATGTCGTCACACGAGTCTCCGCACGGCTGCGCGGGCCAGAAGCATGAATTTGCGCCGCTTGGACAGCGCCGGGCGCGATTTCAACACATCATATCCTTGCGCTTCAATGGCGTTCAGTATCTCTTGCCCGCCACGCGAGAACAATTCAATATCGATGGCAAGTTCCTTATCGAGTTTCCCAGCCAGAGGAAGCCCGCGCTCGAACCATTCACGTGCGCGCTGCACTTCAAACTTCATCAAATCGATGAACTCCGGCGTGCATCGCCGCTCCGCTATCTGCTGCTCAGTCACGCCGAACGCTCGCAAATCTTCCAGCGGCAGATAGATCCTGTTCTTGGCGTAATCGACGGTCACATCCTGCCAGAAATTCGCCAACTGCAGCGCGGTGCATGTGTAGTCCGAAAGCCGCTGCCGCTCGTCGTCACGATACCCGCACACATACAACACAAGTCGCCCAACCGGATCGGCCGAATTGACGCAGTATCCACGCAAATCGTCGAACGTGGAATATCGGCCAACTGTCTGGTCTTGCCGAAAAGCCTTCAACAGATCGGCAAACGGCTTCTTCGGGATATCACACTCGCGCACCGTCTCGCGTAGCGCGACAAACACCGGATGCTTCGGACTTCCCGAGTAACACGCCTCCAACTCTGCTTCCCACTCGTCCATCAACTGCAACGAAAGCTGCGGACTTCCTACCTCATCTCCCAGATCATCGCTGATCCGGCAGTAAGAATAGACGTTGTAAAAGTTCTGGTGCAGACGTGCAGGCAGGAACCAAGTCACGACCGAGAAATTTTCGTAATGACTGGTCGCAAGCCGCTTGCAGTAGGCTTGCGCCTCGGCCAGGGACGGAGCCTGCGCAGGAATAGCGTATTCGGGCGGCAGCTCAGCCCAACTCGACCTGGCGTGAATATCCGCGCTGTTTGGAGCTGCCATTCCCATCTGATCCTGAACAAACCAAGTCCCGAGAACCGGCCAGTTCCCGGGACCTGATCGAACTCGAATAAATTAGTGACCGGGAATAATGGCGGTCTTGATGTCGCCATTCCGGTTCATCATGTGCTGCAGCACGTGGTGCAGGCGCGAAAGCGGCGCTTCGCCCGTTATGTAATCCGCGCTGCGGATCTTCCGCTCAGAAATCAATGCGAACGCTTTCCGGACGCTCTCCGGCGTGTGATGGAAGGTCGCCTTCAGCGTGATCTCCGAATAGTGAAGCCGGTTCGTATCCAACGAGACCTTGGTCCCGTTGGCGCAGCCACCGAAGAAGTTCACCGTCCCGCCCTTGCGCACCATATCGATGGATTGTTCCCACGCCAACGGACGTCCTACTGCTTCGATCACCACATCGGCGCCGCGTCTGTCGGGAGTCAAGGCTCGAACCGCTCCGACCGGATCGTCTGTCTTCGTGATCTGAATTACGTCGTTGGCGCCCAGGCGCTTCGCAGCGGAAACTTGCGAATCGCGTTTCACCATCGAGATCACGTTACATCCAGTCAGCTTGGCTGCCTGCGTAAACATCAATCCAATCGGACCGCCGCCGATGACTACTACAGTGTCGCCGATCTCCACTCCGGTCTCATGCAAGCCGCGCAACACACAAGCGAGGGGCTCGGCCATCGCCGCTTCTTCGAAGCTTACATTGGTAGGAATCGCGAGCATGTTCGCTTCGACGATACGGCGTGGAACCTTGATGTATTCCGCGTACGCGCCATTATTGAAGAGCAAGTCTTCGCAAAGATTTTCCTGATGCTTTGAGCAGTAGAAGCACATGCCGCAGGGCGCCGAATTCAGCGCCACTACGCGCATACCCTTCTTGAAGCCTTTTACGTTGGGTCCAACTTCCTCAATGATCCCGGCCAATTCGTGGCCGAACAGAGC
>CAVUNN010000007.1:0-1271905 GCA_963742895.1 Terriglobia bacterium | reverse complement strand
AATCCGCCGGGCTTCGGCCCTTGGGGGTTCGATTCCCCCTCCCGGCACCATTTTTCATCAGTCGAGAGCACGGCTTAATCTAGCTCCCGCTCGGCACTGGCAAGGCAATGCGATTTGGGGGCGGTCTCGAGCTGAATTGTGCCCCTCTTGGAAAGTGACGCGCGCCAGGCTCGCGGGCTAGCTTCGGATCTACAAGCCGTCGATCGCGACTACCTGGCGCACTTCCGGCGACTCATCAGAACGTCAGCTCCAGAATGACCGGATGATCCGGAACCGCAACGTTGATCTGCTGCGTCTTCTGAAATTTCTGATTCGCGGCCGCCGAGTTCATCGGGAAATAGATGTTGATATTCTGCGGTGTGTTCGCGAATGAGATTGTCACCGGTTCATTCGGATTACTGATGTCCTGTTTCGTCTGCAAATTGAAGCTCGAAATTTCCTGCCACAGGATCAGATAGAACCGGCCATCACGTTTCTGCAGCAAGGTGTGATGGATACTGTTGAGCGCGCCTGTCAATTTGTAGTCAAGCTTCGCCGGCGAGAACGTCGCACCCGGATCCTTCAAGATCTGGATCAGATTTGCAACCGCCGTGAATGCAGGTTTGGCCGATCCGTCCACCCGGAGCAGCCCAAAGTGCATTTCAGGATTGTTCGTCGTATCCGCTTTCTCGTCGATAAATTCGTAGTTATAGGTTCGCGGGAAGCCCTGGTTGAAGTACTCGAGAAAAAGGCGCGGCATATATTTCCCAGCTGCCGCTTCGGAGACACCAGGGAAGCCACCGTTCGATCCGACCGCGTTGTGATAACCGCACTCCGTAGGAATCATTGGTTTTCCCGATGCAACGTCTTCGTTCAGCGCAGCCAATTGCTCCAATTGATTGGAAGGCATATTGCCGCCGGAATACGAATGCATATTTGCGAAGTCGGCGATGGTGTTCAAGTTGCCGAGTTGCGACACGCTAGCCGCTTGCACCAGCGACGGAGCCAGCACCGGCACATTGTTAGTCGACGCATTCTGTTTCACCGAAGCGTAAAGCTCTTGCTGATACAAATGCAGCGTCTGCACCCACTGCGAGTCTCCGCTGATGTCGTATTCGTTGGGCCCTTCGAAAGACTCCAGCCCATTTCCGGCCAGCTTTTTGAGCGCACTGATGGTGTCGGTTGTGACCTGCTTGATACTGGAACGCGGATCCACAATCAGATCGACTTTGACGCCAACGGTGGCAAGATCCGCGTAGTGTCCAACCGCGAGATTGTTGTAGACCGGATCGGTTGTCAAATCGGCGCCATCGCGAACGTGACGAATGCCCGAGTCAATCAGCCGTTGACGAATGAGCGCATAGTTTCCATAAACGGTATCCAGGTAATGCAGATGAACGTTAGTGCCAATCGTGTCGACGAACGTGTCAGCGGCTTGCGCCTGTTCGCCGGTCCCCGAAGGTGACGGCGTCGGGCTCGGTGCAGGTGCAGGATTAGGTGTGGGTGAAGGCGTGGGGGTGGGCGACGAAGCAGTTGTAGGCGCGGGTTCGGGTCTGCGCGACGGCCCCGATCTTCGGTGACGTGTTGAGCTCGCCGTGTCCCCAGTCACATTCTGTAACGATGAGGAGGACTGTGCCTTAGCGGACGCAGCCATTCTTGCCGTCGAACTTGTTGGTGTGGCCCTCTGTACTACGCTGCATCCCACTGCCGCGACAATCAATGCGATTGCTACGACGATGTAAATAAATGATCGCGAAGAGCGCTTGCATACGTTCCGAAAACGCAAGGGTTCACCTCGTAATTGGTTCTTGGCCGAACTGTGCCTAGCTTTCCAACCTGACGAAGTGTCGCTGTAGTGGCAGCGTTTCGAACTATTTAGGGGACTGGCGCAAGCATACCTGTGCGCTTCACTTTCTCAGAGTCCTCATACATGCAGCGCAGTTACCAAAGTCCAAGGCGAAAAGCGCAAAGGTACAAAGAATCGACTGCGTCAATGTTCGAACCTTCCACTCATCATTTGTGTCTCGCGCGGGGACGAAACCACATGAGAAGCACATGAAGAAATTTCTTCCTAGGTGAGCTCACTTAGGTCAGCGGGATTTTTCACCAAACTTAAACCTAAGCCTCTTCTGCTAGACATCTTGGAGGACTGCTGAACCATCGGAACACTTAACGCCAAGGACAACTTAACTGACTTATGAGATCGAGAGCGACGGACGCACACTGGAGCACAAATCGTCGCAACCAGTGTCTCCGCACGATGGACATGCTGTGTGCCGTGATGCGGCTCACTCCTGCGGCTAGGCTTTAACTGGGCTGATGTCGTTACTATTCGTAACCCGGAAACTCGCAAGGAGAATCACGCGGAATGCATGCTCTTCTACTTAGCAAGGAAGACAGGTCGATTTTGGCAATGAAGAAGGCCCTGGAATCCCAGCAAATCAGGCTTGCAATCAAATCTGATGTGTTTGAGATCAGCGATTTTACGCGCGAATACGATTGCATCATCCTTGACTCGCTTTCGCCGCAAGAGGCTCCCTCGGTCGTGAAGCGAATTCGAAATGCTCGCTTTGCTTCGCCCATCATCGTTCTCGATAGTTGCGAGTCCACCCAAGACCGTATCCATCTTTACGAGTGCGGCGCCGACGATTGTCTGCTGCGGCCGTTCTCCTTGTCCGAGTTTGTCGCGCGCCTGCAAGCGCTAATGCGCCGCCAGGGTGGACATGTTAGTCACACATTGCGCGTGGCTGACCTGGAAATCGATTGTCTTCGCCGAACGGCAAAACGCGGCACCAGACTCTTGAACCTCACCAGCAAAGAATTCGCGTTGCTCGAGTACTTGATGCGAAACGCCGGAAGGCCGCTGACCCGCAGCATGATCATGGAGCATGTGTGGAACGAGGACTACGAAGGTTTGACCAATGTAGTCGACGTATTCGTGAATATGCTCCGTCGCAAGATCGATCGCGATTTCCAGTTGAAACTCCTGCGTACCGCGCGCGGCATCGGCTATCTCATCGAAGACCCTGGTGATGTCGCCGTTGGCGAGAGGTACAGCACCATGAACGAAGCGCGCGCTTGTTGACCATTCGTCCTTCGGCCCTGTCCGCCACTGATAACCAAAGTTGAGCGCCGAGACGCGCATGTATACCTCAGGAGTTTCTATGACGCTCGCATTGGAGCGCAAGAGCGCAAATCCGCCGGCGGAGGTCAAAGACGATCTCGGTGCGGTTCCCATATGTTTCGATATCTTCGATACCTTGCTGACCCGCGCAGTCGCAAAGCCCGAAGACGTTTTTCTGTTACTCGGGCGGCGTCTATCTGAGTCGGGCGTGACCGCTTGTTCCCCTGAGATGTTCGCTCGTCAACGCCTTTATGCGGAAGAGCGTGCCAACCTTTGTAAGGACAGCCATCCAAAGCTGAGAGCCATCTGCGAGGAATTAGTCCGCTCATTCGGACTTCCCAACAGCATTCTCGATCGCATGGTGGATGAAGAGCTCAAGCTTGAGTCCGAATTGTCTCGCCGAGTGCCGGACGCCGAACAGTTATTGGAAACAGCGCGGCGGCGTTCAGGCTCCATCGTTTTCATCACCGATACGAACCTGCCTTCCCACTACTTGCGCGAACTACTGCGCATGCATGGATTCTGGCAGTCGGGCGATCGCATATTTGCCTCGTGCGAGTGCGGCGTTGACAAAGGTCGAGGCACGATGTTTCCTCACGTCGCGCGCGAACTAGTTGCGCGCCCGTGGCAGCTGCTTCATCACGGAAACGATGATGTAGCCGACGTCCGCAATGGCCGTTTGTCTGGCTGGAAGGTGCGACACACCGCGGGCGCGAAACTGAACCGATATGAAGAAGCGCTCGCGGCCGAAAGCTTCGCCACCGGCGGCCTTTCCTCGCTGATGGCTGGAGCCTCACGGCTGGCCCGTCTGTCCTTTAGCGCAATCGGCGAACGCGACTGCGCACTGTGCGATGTCGCGACAGGAGTCATGGCTCCCACGTTGACCGCTTGGGTGACGTGGATCATGCGTCGCGCCGCCGAGTCCGGTTGCAAGAAGGTGTACTTCATCAGCCGCGATGGGCAGGTGCTGGTCGAGATCGCACAGCGACTGGAAAACGTCCTGCGCACTGGACTCGACCTGCGCTACTTGTATGGCAGTCGTCAGGCCGTGCAGTTCGCTGGATCGCCCGTCGATGCGGCTCGAGACCTGATGAGACTGGGAACATGCCGCCTTTCTGACTTGCGCGAATTGCTAAGCGTCTCGCCCGAAACTTTGGCTCCACTATTACCCGCAAACTTTCTAGACCATTCTCGCTGGGATCGAAACCTGACGTCAGCCGAACGGGAACAGTTGAAGTCTGCGCTCGTGCAAGAACCGCTTCGAACGCTCGTCGAACAGAGTTCTTTGCGCACACGCGACCTGCTCCTGGGTTATCTGCGGCAAGAGGGATGGGCTGATGGCGAGCCATTCGCGCTGGTCGACGCTGGGTGGCGCGGCAGTATGGCCGGCGCTTTGAGCAAGGCGCTCGCAAATGAATCCATCCCTCAGCCCAACTTGTATTTGTTCTTCGGACTCGCCGACGACGCTCACCGCGTTGCCGGTGAACTGGCGCGTGACCGAATGGACGCCTGGTTTTTCGACGACGCCTGCAAGCACGGATATCTTCCTTATCTACCGTCCACGACATCACTGATCGAGATGTTCTGCGCCGCCGATCATGGCGCAGTCGTGGGATATCTCCGAGACGGAGACCGCATTGGACCGATCTTGCGAACGCCAGAATCACCGATGAAAGACTGGGGATTGCCGCGCATCCATCAGATCACAGCCGCCTACGTCACCGCCTTCACTGCGAATTTGCAACCGGAACTCTGCGATCCCTATGTCGATGTTCGTCATGGTCTACGAGAGGTTCTCCGGTTGTTCTGGCTTGAGCCATCTTCCGCCGAGGCCAAGTACTGGGGACAATTTCCGGTCGAAGTGAACCTGAATAACTCTCATGTTCGCCCGCTCGCCGCCCCTATGACGGCGCGAGAGCTTGCTCGATCTCTAAGAACCGGCCGCCTGGAGCTGCGCCCGCAACACAGTTGGCCCAGAGGAACAGTGTTGGCAAGTTCCTGGCCATTCCGAATTGCATTTTCCGTCCTGAGTGTCCTCAGGTCGAATCTGCCTCGCTTCCGTCGGCGGCTCGCATGGCTGAAAGCCCAATTCGCGAGCGCCACAATTCGGCGTCCCTCTGGCCCGGGAGTCCGGGCGATTGCCAAATAATATCGTGCAGCGACATGAATCAGTCTTAATCTCATTTTAATGCCCGCTTAATCGCGACTTAATCAGAGCTTTAGCTGGACTGGGTAGTGTTAGAAAAGCCGGTCTTGCGTCCGGAGATAGGAAAGATGAGACACGAAGCCAGCGAATACTTTGAAGACGATCCACATTGCTCGCAGCTGCCCGCGTCAACGCAACTCGATCTGCGGCGTCAGCCTCACGTGCCTCCCGCCGGAATCGCGGAGAAGCAATTCTCGCTGCTTGACATGGTCGAGGCATGGTATCGGCACAAGCGCCTCTTCTTCCGGGTGGTGATGGCCGTGCTTGCACTAACGGTACTCGTAACCATCATTACGCCACAGTCGTTCGAATCGCAGATGAAGATCCTGGTGCAAAATGCTCGCCCAATCGACCCGATTTCCCCCGACCGAGCGGAGCGCATCATCAACAGCGGTGAAGTCACCGAAGAGCAGACAAATTCAGAAGTTGAACTGATCAGTAGCCGCGACTTGCTCGAGTCGGTGGTGAAAAAGGTAAATCCTCCCAGCAGTGTGAACACGCCGATGAAGTTGGAGAAGGCCGTCGATAGTCTGCAAAAAACACTGCGTGTAAGCCCGATTCGCAAATCGAATGTTATCGAAGTCCGATACACGGCGCGAACTCCTGGACAGGCGCGCAATATGTTGAATGCCATCTCTGCCGACTATCTCGATAAGCATTTGCATATGCAGCGGCCATCGGGCGCTTACGACTTCTTCAAAAACGAGGCGGAGCGTTACCGTCACGACCTGGAACAAGCGGAAGCCGAGCTAAGTAATTTTCAGGGCTCGATGAAAGTGGTCTCGCTCGAGGATCAGAAAACTGCGTTGCAGAAACAGATCGATGATGCGGAGCAGGAGGTTCGCATCTCCGACGCGAACGTTCATGATATCGATCAGCGCATGAGGACGAACTCCGAGCTTCTGCACACCATCACGCCTCGGATCTCAACGCAAACTCGGGTCCTGCCGAACCAGCAAGCCGCGCAAACCATGAATACGTTGCTCGTGGAATTGCGTAATCGCCGCACCAGCATGCTGACCAAGTTCAAGCCCGACGATCGCCTGGTGAAGGAACTCGATCAACAGATTGCGCAGACTGAAGAAGCCTTGAAGAACGCCAACGAGTCGAATGCGACAGAGAAAACGTCCGACGTGAACACGGTCTGGCAGGAACTGCGTGCACAGCTCGCAAGAGACCAGATATCGCGCAATGGAGACATGGCGCGCCGCACTGCACTAAATCAGCAACTCGCAGACAGCCAGAAGAGCCTCGCGCAACTGCAGGCAGCTACCGTGCAGTACGACGCCATTGCACGCAGAGTGCAGGAATTGGAAGCCAACTACAAAACATATGCGCAGAAGAGGGACGAATCGCAGATCGCCGACGCAATGGACCAGCAAAAGCTGTTGAACGTCTCCATCGCCGAGCCGCCGACCTTGTCGCTGATCCCGGTGCGGCCGAAGCCGCTCTTGAACTTAACCCTGGGCATGTTCACCGCCTTCTTCCTTGGTGCGTGTGCGATCTTCTTTGCCGAGATGATGCGCGATACCGCCTTCACGCCCAAGGAGCTCGAGGCGTTCACGCAATTACCCGTACTGGCCAGCATTCCGGTTCAGTCATTCCCGGGCCGCATGATCAGCGGAGCGCGGCGCTTGGCAGGTGATGGCGTTGGCGGACGAGGGCGAAACACCGCGGGCTTCCTGGGTGCCAGCGGGAACAGGTCGCGCCAGTGGCGCGCGGAGGCGGGTGCCGAATGAGAATGCGCAGGACAATCGTAGGCAAGCGTCCGCACGCCGAGCTGCAACACCTGATCTACACGGTGTTCCAGCGTCCGACCAAACCGGAGAACGCGGAAGGTGTGTGCATCGTCTTCACCTCGGCCTTGCACAACGAAGGCGTGACCTATGTCGTGCGACGACTCGGGCAGGAGCTGGCCCAGCATGACGACAAGAACACGTTGATCATCGACTCGGCGTATTTGCAGAAGTTGACGCCTGGCGATCTCGATCAGATTGCAGCCGGCAGCCGGCGTGAGAGCAATCGGTACTGTGTCCTTACTGCCGCTTCTTCCGAAGTTCGCCATGCAGAAAGTTCGCCATGGAAGAGCGATCGCGGCTTTCGCGAGCAGTGCCTGCGTACGCTGAAGAGCGTTTTTGATTACGTCTTAATCGATTGTTCGCCGATTGGCCACGATGCCACTGCCGCAAGCCTGGCGCCGATATCTGACGGAGTCGTTCTCGTTGTCGAAGCGGGCCGCACGCGCCGTAATCACATTCAATTCTCAGAACAGATTTTGCGATCCGCCCACGGAAAGGTGGTCGGATACGTTCTGAACAAGCGCAGGTATCTGATTCCGGATTGGCTTTATGCCAGGTTGTAACACGATCGCAAAACGTATTTCGACGTGGGGCTCTATGACGTTGCCGAAACAAGCCGCTTTTCTTTTAGGCGCGCTACTGATTGCCGGATTGACAACAGCAGGCGCGCAACAGTTGAAGACGCGTCCGCAGTATCAAATTCAGCCGGGCGATGTGATGGAAGTGCACTATCGCTATACACCCGAGTACGACCAGACAGTCACGGTGCAGCCGGATGGCTACATCACGTTAAACCTTGTTGGAAACGTGAAGGTCAGCCAGTCAACTGTCGACGAAGCGCGCACTGCCATTATCAAACAGGCCAGCGAACGGCTGAACCAGCCCGAGGTGTCGATCACCCTGAAGGATTTCCAAAAGCCCTACTTCGTTGTTGCCGGCCAGGTGGCCAGCCCCGGCAAATTCGATATGCGCGAGAACACCACTGCACTTCAGGCAGTGATGATGGCGGGCGGATTTAAGGATTCAGCGAAAGCCTCAAAGATCGTTTTGTTCCGAAAAATCAATTCAGACACGGCGGAAGTAAAAGTTCTGGATCTCAAGAAGATCGAAAAGACATCTTCGCTGGAGCGTGACATCGCTCTCCAGAATGGAGACATGTTGCTCGTTCCTGAAAATGCGGGGGCAAAGTTCGAGCACTTCATGAAGCTCACGAACATAGGCGCGTACTTCGACCTGGGTCGCGTCATTCCGTAAAGCTATTGGCACAATTCAACGAAACTCTTTCCTATATTGTTTTGGGATTTGTAGATGTCGGCTTCCGTATTCCGTTACAAAACGTCGTTTCCCAGCGCCAGCGATGGGGCAGCCAAGCTCTTCGCTTTGCGGAAGCTGAACCGCAAGCTCTACATGACGCTGGATGCGGCGGTGCCGTTCGTAATCTTTCTTGGCTATTTTCTCGTTCACAACTCGTGGTTAATTCCTCACAACCTGGCGCAGTTCATGTCGCTCGGTGTGAACCTTAAGCACGCTCTTCTTCTGATATTTACCACATGCACGTGGTGGGGAATTTTCTCCGCCTTCGGTTTGTACAGTTACGAAAAAGTGCGGCGGCACTCTTACGAGACCGTAGCGGTGCTGATCGCATGTTCGATCTGCAGCGCAATCTCTCTCGTGTTGTGGCCGGTAGTTATGTCGCACGGCCATTCTATGAAGTCGATTGGAGCAATTTGGCTCACCACCGTCACTACGGCTCTCACCGTTCGTTACGCACTGCGTCTTTACGAGAACCAGATCTCGTACCGCCTTCGTGAAGAACGGAACGTTCTCATTGTCGGCAGCGGACCCATTGCGCTTGAGATGTATCGCGAAGCGTGCCGCGATCCGCGAGCGAACGTGCTCGGATTTCTCGACTCCTACAGGCCGGGCGATCGTCTTCCTGTGCGTGTGTGCAGCCGATTGATGGGATCACTGGCTGAACTGGAGCAGATCCTGATGCTCCAGGTAGTGGACGAGGTGCTGATCGCGCTTCCCATTCGCTCTTGCTACAACCAGATCCAGGAGACCATCGCGGTCTGCGAAAAAGTTGGAGTCGAAGCCCGCTACTCCGCCGAAATCTTCAAGTCGTCGGTCGCGCGTGTGAGCTACGGGACCACCGAGCGGTCGTCCGCCATTGTGATGAAAGTGGTCCATCACGATACATTCTGCCGCATCGTGAAACGCACGATCGACCTTGCCGGAGCCGTTGTTGGGCTTCTTCTGCTGTCGCCAGTTCTTATCGCTGCTGCTATCGCCATCGCAACCACCAGCGAAGGTCCGGTGTTCTTCGTGCAGCAGCGCTATGGGCTCAACAAGCGGCGGTTCAGCATGTTGAAATTCCGCACCATGCGCGCCGACGCTGAGCAAGCCCAGGCGCAGATCGAACATCTGAACGAAGCGGCTGGGCCAATTTTCAAGATCAAGGAAGACCCGCGAATCACGCCGGTTGGGAAGTTCCTGCGCAAGACGTCCATTGACGAACTGCCGCAGCTATTCAATGTCCTGCGTGGGGATATGTCGCTGGTTGGTCCGCGACCCATGTCTACGCGCGACGTCTCGAGATTCTCTGAAGCATGGCTGATGCGGCGATTTAGCGTGAAGCCTGGCATCACTGGACTATGGCAGGTGAGCGGCCGCAGTAATACCAGCTTCGATCGCTGGATCGAGCTAGACCTGAAATACATCGACGACTGGTCATTGGCGCTCGACCTCTCGATTCTGCTCAAAACCGTTCCGGCGGTAGTACGGGGGACTGGTGCTGTTTAACTCCAAGGGCGATAAAAAGCGGGTTCTGTTCTACAACCACACCAGCCAGGTCAGCGGCGGTGAGCGGATGATGCTACTGCTGCTGCGCAATCTGCGGCGTAGCTCTTTCGCCCCGATCGTTATATGTCCGTCAGGAGGCCCTTTAGCGAGAGCCTGCGAGGAGATTGGCGTGGAGGTTCACGAAATCGAATCTCTCGATGCGCGTTTCACACTACGGCCTGATCGGCTGGCTGGGTATGCGGCCTCCATCCTGAATACAAGCGCCGACCTTCGACGACTCGTACGGCGGCTGCACCCAGATCTGATTCACGCCAACAGCGTGCGCGCCGGATTGGTTGCGAACTTCGCGACATTCGGCACAGATGTGCCGTTGATTTGGCACGTGCATGACATTTTGCCCAGGCATCCCTTCACTTCCGCGATTCGGCTTCTCGCGCGCAAATCGAAGCGTACGCGCATGATCGCCTGCTCTCATGCCGCAGCACGATCCATGAGTCGAAGCGGTCAGGTCAGGGTCATTCGCAACGGGATCGAACTCGCCACATTTCAGTTCCAACCCGGCATGGGTTTGCGCATTCGTGAAGAGCTCGGCATCGGCAACGAATTCGTGTTTGGATCAGTTGGGCAGATCGCCGAACGCAAGGGCCAGGCCGGGCTGCTCGACGCCTTCGCCCACGCGCTTAATTCGATACCCAACGCTCTGCTGCTGATTGTCGGCACGCCGCTTTTCGAGCACGACCGCAATTATGCCGCTGGGTTAAAGTCGCGAGTCCGTGACCTCGGGCTCGAGGAGAAGGTACGTTTCCTGGGACAAAGAAAAGATATTCCTGCGCTGATGCACGCGCTCGACGTTTTCGTTCTGAATTCGGCGAACGAGACATTCGGGTTGGTTCTTGCGGAAGCTATGGCTTGTGGAACTCCTGTCATCGCCACTCGCGGTGGCGGCGTTTCCGAGATCGTGACCGACGGCCAAACCGGACGCCTCGTTGACTACGGTAACCGTGAAGCTCTTGCGCGGGCGATGGTCGAACTCGCGAATAACAAAAGCCTGCGCTCGTTGTTCATTCTCAACGCAAGGCGATTCGTAGAGCGGAATCTCAGCTCCACCGCATACGTGCACGATGTCGAATCCTTCTATCGCGAATTGCTGCCCGGCACGGCTGTAGAAGAGCGAGCGGAACATTCGTACGCGGAGGCGATCTAGCCATGTCCAAGGTCGCCATCGTGCACGATTACTTTGTCCAGACCGGCGGAGCCGAGCGGGTTGCCGAAGCTCTGTATTCGATCTATCCCGATGCGACAGTGTTCGCCACTGTCGCACTGCCGGACCATATGCCGTCGCAGCTCGGAGCAGCCGAGATTCGCACCACCTGGATGCAATGTCTTCCGCGCATGAGCCGGTATTACCGCCACTACTTCCTTCTCTATCCATGGGCGATTGAGTCGCTGGACTTAAACGGTTACGAACTCATACTCAGCAGTTCATCTGGATATGCCAAGGGTCTGAAGCGACCCGACGGTTCGGTGCACGTCTGCTACTGCCACACACCAATGCGTTGGGCATGGCGTAGCGACGAGTACACGCATCGGGAACGTCACGGGCGCATTTCACGCATGCTGATTGGCGCTTCGCTCGGTTCGCTCCGCCGATGGGATTTGCGAGCATCGAAGCGTCCTGACTACTACATTGCAAATTCCCGCGCCGTCGCGGATCGCATTCAGAAAACATACAAGCGGCACGCCGAGGTAATTCCGCCTCCTATCGACGTGAACCGATTTCAGCCCTCAAACGCCAGACACGACGATTACTATCTCGTGCTCTCGCGCCTCATCGCCTACAAGCGTATTGACCTCGCGGTTGCAGCATGTACTCGACTCAACCGCCGCTTGGTCGTGATCGGAGAAGGGCCTGAGTACAAGCATCTCAGAGCGATCGCCGGACCGACGATCGAGTTCGTTGGCCGTCAGCCGGACGCATCCGTCCACGAATATGCTGCGCGTTGCCGGGCTCTGTTGTTCACGGGAGAAGAAGACTTCGGCATGGCGCCCCTGGAGGTAAATGCTGCGGGACGTCCTGTCATTGCATACCGGGCCGGAGGAGCTCTGGAAACGGTGGCTGAAGGCGTGAGCGGAATGTTCTTTAATCATCCTCACGTCGATTCGCTTGCGAATGCAATTCGTCGTTTCGAGAATGAGCGATGGAATCCATCGCTGATTCGCGCGCACGCCTGTTCCTTTGACCGCAGCGTCTTCGAAGCCCGCATCCGTGACTTCGTCGAGAGTGTTTCAGCAACTCCAGTTCAACGGGGGGCCGCGTAATGGCAACAGGAACCTACGCGTGGTCTGGCCGTCTGTTAAAGCGCGACACTTTCAGCAACGTATTCCGTTCCATCCTCTACCCGCAGCAGGGCTCGCATGCGGTTGTACAAACGGTGATCACCAAGGGGACTATCCTGGCGATCAATGCGGCGACCGGGATCATCTCTGCGCGCGCTCTGCATCCCACGGCGCGTGGCGAACTGAGTGCGATGATCTTGTGGCCGGTGTTTCTCTCCAGCGCACTTAGCCTGGGCGTTCCCAGTTCGCTCGTATTCAACCTCAAGCAGAACCACGCGGATCATAAGTCGCTGCTTTCCGCCGCAGTCTGGATGGGATTCATCCTTGGCAGCCTCGCAGGTCTGATCGGCGCCATCGCCATGCCGCATTTGCTAGCGCAATATCCGAGCTGGGTCGTGCACGCGGCTCAACTCTTCATGCTGACCACCCCGCTGTGCACGCTGATGCTGATAGGCCGCGCCACGCTCGAAACTCGTGGTGATTTTCTTGCTTCGAATGTCGTACAGCTGTTCACGCCCCTACCCACCCTCGCTGTGCTCATTCTCCTGGTGGTCTTCGGACGCATGACGCCAATCTTCGCTGGGATGGCCTATACGCTCTCTGGCATTCCGATCTTTCTCTGGATGGTGCATCGTCTCTATAAGACCGTGCACCTTGAATATCGCATTCCGATTCGTCATATCCGAAGCTTGCTCCACTACGGCATTCGTTCCTATGGCATCGATCTTCTCGGCACGCTGGCAGTACAGGTCGACCAGGTACTGGTCATCAATCTCCTGAATCCCGCGGCCATGGGCACTTATGTGGTCGCTCTCAGCCTCTCGCGCGTGCTGAACGTCTTTCAATATTCTGCGGTCATGGTGCTCTTCCCGCGGGCTGCCGGTCGTTCTGTTGAAGAAGTCGTCTCGATGACCGAGCGCGCCGCCCGCCTCAGTACCGCCGTCACTGCTGCTTGTGCGGTCATGGTCGCACTTCTAGGACCGCTGTTGTTGAGACTGCTTTACGGATCAGCTTACGCCGCAGCCAGTTCCACTCTTCGCATCCTGGTGATCGAAGTCGTCTTCTCCGGATTGGTGTTTGTTCTTGTCGCAGACTTTCATGGCACTGGGCAGACCGGGTCTGGTCACCATGCTTCAAGGCACTGGACTCGCGCTCAGCGTTCCGTTGATGCTCCTCTTCATTCCGCGATTTGGAATCGAAGGCGCTGCACTCGCGCTGCTGTGCTCTACTCTGGCTCGAACACTCCTGGTCATGGGCGCGTTCCGCTACGTACTGGGTGTGCGCAAATTGTCGCTCGTCCCATCCTGGCAGGATCTGCAGAACTTCTGGCGAATGTTTGTTAACCGGCCCAGCTTCTCCGATCCAGCGACCGTGTCGGATGGTGTGCAATGAGCGCCGCCGGATTTGCAATGCCGCGGCCGAAAAATCTGAGCGGTCAGGGTGCGGCTTGGGCCGTCGTCGCCGGACTGATTGCGTTCACTGCGCTTTGCGTGTTTACTGGTCTCGCCGGATCGTTGCGTTACACGTTTCCGGTTCTCAGCCTTGCAGTGGGCGGATTTCTCTACTGGCTTTACCCGGAGATGTTCGTCGGATTCTGCCTCTGGCTCTGGTTTCTCACGCCATTCCTGCGCCGCCTGGTTGATTTCCGAAGCGGCTTCGAGCCGCTCAGCACTATTCTTCTCGCTCCGCATGCCGTCAGTCTGCTCACTGTAATCACCTTCGTGCGGAACCCCGGCGCCTTCACCAAGAGAACAGGATTGCCATTCTTGATGGCGCTTGCCGCAATCATTTACGGCGCAGCCGTGGGGCTCCCTCACGTTCCCGCCAAGGATCTGGTCGTCGGAATTCTCAACTGGGCTACGCCAGTATTCTTCGCCTTTCATCTTTTTGTGAATTGGCGATCGTATCCGGCGATCAGTTCAGTCGTGCGACGATCCTTCCTATTTGGCGTCTTCGTGATGGGAGCGTACGGGCTGTATCAGTTCTTCGTGCTGCCCGGTTGGGATCGCGACTGGCTGGCCGGTGTAATCGGCGAAGGCACCGGCCTCTCCTTCGGTCTGCCGGAACCGATGCAGGTTCGTGTCTTCAGCACCATGAACTCGTCGGGAACGCTCGCTCCGGTCTTGATGGCGGGATTGTTGCTTCTATTCGCGATGCGCGGTTGGAAAACGATTCCGGTCGCCATCGTGGGCTATGCCACGTTTCTCCTGACCATGGTTCGTGCCGCATGGTTTGGCTGGTTCGTTGGACTGGCATTGCTGCTCGTGTATTTCACCGTGCGACAGCGTCTCAGCCTCATCGTGGTGGTCGCGCTGGTTGCAGCGTCATTGCTCGCGGCGCCAGTTGCTCCTCCGCTCCAACATTTATTGGAGGAGCGCATGCAAAGTTTCTCCGATCTCAAGAAAGACGAGAGCGCGAACGATCGCCTCGGAGGTTACAAGCAACTGCTCGGTGAGTCGCTGAAGAATCCGTTTGGCAACGGCATCGGCTCGATGGACGCGACGCAGCAGCGTTATGCGGATCAGACCATCGGTGCACGCGATAGCGCCATTCTCGACATGTTGCTTTCGCTCGGATGGCTCGGTGCGCTCCTCTACGGATCGTCACTTGTGGTGCTCTATTTTGCACAGCGCCGCTATCCCGGGCAGGACTCGTTTTCGCACGCATCGCGCGCAATCTTCATCGCACTCATCGCGCAGTTCCCACTCGGAAGTCTCATGCTCGGAGTGAATGGAGTCGCGCTATGGAGCTTCGGCGCGCTTTGGATCGCCTCTGCCCAATATCGCGAGAGCCGCGACGCCGAGCCTGCGGGCGCGTCGAATTGTCGAGCTCTCCCAATATCGCCGGTTCGTTCCCGTTCACAGCGGAGTCTCCCATGGCTAGCTATCCCAAAACTTCCTATTACGAGCGGCTTGCGTCCACGCTTCCGGAGCGCGGATTCGCTGTCCATCATGAAAACAGTAAGCCTCGAATTCTGATCGTCCCCAACGCGGCTTCGTGGATCGTTGGTCAAATGGCCGGGCACATCATTCGCCGTTTCAGCCATCGCTATGAGTTCTGGTTGATGACCGACAAGATGATTCGCCTGCGGCCCGATGTGGTGCGCGCGCTGGCGCCGGAAATCGACTTCGCCTTTCCGCTCACCGACAAGGGTTATCACCTCATTCACAAAGCGATCTATCCCGAGAAGCTGCCGTCTTTGTTGTGGCTGCACCACGTCACCAACTGGACTCCCACAATCTGCGAAGCGGTCGAACAATCGAGAGAACTGATTGCCTGCACCGGCGAGTGGAAGCAGGAAGTCGCAAATCATGCACGTGCCGATTTGCCAATCACCGTCGTGCCGCACGGCGTCGATCCCGACGCGTTTTACCGGCGCCCATCGGAACGTCGCAAATACGGTATGCCTGCGAATGCGTTCGTCGTCGGCTTTGTAGGCTCAAAAACCAGCAACTACGATGCCGGACGAAAAGGGCTCGACACGCTCGATCGCGTTCTCCGGCAGCTTCGCGACCGTATTCCCAACCTGCATGTTTCTTTTCTTGGCTTGGGATGGGAAGAGGAAGTCAGCAAACTGCGAGCCGAGGGCATCTCTGCCAATTATGTAGGCTTTGTGCCGGAGAGCCAGCTGCCCGACTTCTATTCCAGCATTGACACGTATCTTCTGACTTCGCGCGTGGAAGGTGGACCCTGCACCGTGCTCGAATCCATGGCTTGCGAAACGCCGGTAGTCGCTACTCGTGTGGGATTGGTGCCCCAGACCATTCGCGACGGCGCAAACGGATTCTCTGCTGTCGTAGACGATGCCGATGCGCTGTCCGCGGGCATAGTTCAACTGCACACTTCTCGCGTACTTGCGAACCAATTGGGCGCAGCCGCGCGTGCGACCGTCACCAACTCGCTTTCCTGGAATCACACGCTCAGCAATCTCGAAGGCCCGCTTGCCCGCATGGAGAAGCTCTCCACACGCCGATTGCGCGTCTCTTCCGACATCAGCAGCGAGTACGCCAGATCGTTAGCCCGCGCCGTCCACACCGCCGACGGCACTCTCTGGGGAGTAGTGAGCTGGTGGCAGGGATTGATCTCGCCTGGAACGAGTCTTCGCCTGATGAAGGCCTGTTGCGAAGGTTACGGCGCTGCTGACTTGCTGCGCGGCATGGGACTGGTTACTCGCATGGCATTCCGTCCGTCTTCGTTGCGGAAAAACTTACAAGTGGAGGTCCCAGCAGAAGCGGCATGAACAGACTGCGCCAGAGCGCGATGCGCAAGCACGCAGGTAAGCTGGTTCTCTTCCTGGCCACTGCCGGTGTGCTCGTTGTGTCTCTCGGTTCCATCGATCGTACGAAAAGCTCTTCCGTTCCGATCAGCGAGGTCGCGAAGCCGGCGGACTCTTTCGTCGACAGTATCGGTGTCAACCTGCACATCCATTATCTCGATACCTCCTACGGTCACTTCGACATGATCAAGTCCAAGTTGACCGAACTCGGTGTTCGCCATGCGCGCGATGGCGCCCAACTCACCGCGACCGATGCGAACTACGACAAGCTGGTCTACGGGCGCATGCGCCAGCTGTCCGACGCTGGCATTCGCTTTGACCTTATCGTAGATCCCCGGGCAATCACGCCTCTTACCGGAGACAAGCTCGCGCACATTGCGGAACTCGGTGGTCCTGCTCTCGAATCGCTCGAAGGTCCGAATGAGTACGACAACAGCGGCAATAAAGATTGGGCCAAGGACCTGCGCGCCTATCAGCAGCAGCTCTACGATCTTTCGAAAGCTGAAAGCGCGACGAAGCATCTCGCCATTCTTGGTCCTTCGCTCATCCATCCAGAGAGCCGCGAAAAGCTTGGCGACATTAGTGCCGACATGGACTATGCCAACGTGCACTGCTACCCAGGCGGCAAGGATCCGCTGACGCATCTCGACCGGGAGCTCGCAATGAGCAGGGAAGTGAATGGCACCCATGCCATTTTTCCTACCGAGACTGGATATCACACCGCCACGCACGGATCGACAGGCCATCCCGGAGTGTCAGAAGCCGCCGCGGGCAAGTACGTTCCACGCTTGTTCCTCGAGTACTTCAATCACGGATTCTCGCGTAGCTACCTGTACGAGTTCGCCGACGAAAAACCCGATCCCGATGGCAAAGATCCGGAACAGAGCTTTGGACTGATTCGCGCCGATGGTTCGGATAAACCGGCTTATGCTTCACTGAAGAACCTGATTGTCTTGCTCAAAGATCCGGGTAAGCCCTTTCAGCCCGCGAAGTTCGAGTACACACTGCGAGGAGACACTTCCAACATCGATCACACTTTGCTGCAGAAGCGAAACGGAAGGTTCTATCTGATTCTGTGGAACGAGACTTCCAGCTACAACACGTTGCTCAAGACTGACCTCAACGTTAGCCCGCGTTCCCTGACGCTCGACTTTGGTCGGACAATCCACGAGGCGAATGTCTACATGCCGTCTCGATCGACTTCAACCATCGCCAGGAACTCCAACGTTCGTAGCATCGCGTTGCAGGTCCCGGACCATCCTTTAGTAGTGGAGATTATGCAATAACCAACGCCCATGGCCGCCACCGATTCCATTTCCATTCATAACCAGTTCCCCGGCGCGATAGAAGCCCAGCCGCTCACTATCCTCGTTCTATTTCCATCACAGCTGCTCACCGACAATCGGCCGCATGGCGATGGCCGGCTTGCGTGGGGTTACATTCGCGCTCTCGCCGAACGCGGACACACCTTGCATGTGGCGGCGCGCAATATTGATTTTGTCGAACCGCCACCGCCGAACGTTTTTGTGTATTCGCACAGTTGCACTCGCTCCTCAGAGACATTACTCGAACGGCTGCGCTTCATGCGCTCGGTGCGAAGTCTCATCCGAAAGTTGCACACCCGTTTCGATCTCGTGCACGAGCTCAATCCTGTATATCGCGGAGTCAGTCTCAGCCTGCTCGATCAGCACATTCCGCTCGTTCTAGGACCGTTTCCTCCAGCGTGGCCGCCTGATTCGGGCGCTACCTTAGACGTCGGCATTACCCGTTATTTTCCCGCGCCCCTGAAGCGAAGAGTCGCTGAACTGCAGCAGAGCCGAGCGTCAGCGTTGTTGCTGATGACACCGGCTGCTATCGATCGCGTTGCGCGGCCGGGCGGCGGACGCATTTTCGAACTTCCTCCGGGCGTGGATATCGACTTCTTTCAACCTCATGCGGATCTTTACGACGGAAAGCCAAGCATCCTCTTTCTCGCGAACCTGAACCGGCGCGAAGGGAATCTTCACCTTGCTCGAAGCCTTCGTTCTGGTGCGCGAACGGATTCCTGAAGCGCGATTGACCATCGCAGGCGGCGGGGCAGAATACGCAATCGTGAGCAAGCAGATCGCTGACATGGGATTGACCAATTCGGTCGAGATGGTCGGCGAAGTCGCTCGCGCTTCGGTACCCGCGCTCATGGCGAAGCATTCGGTTTATTGCCTTCCATCGTATGGCGAACCTTTCGCCACCAGCGTTCTGGAAGCGATGGCTTGCGGGCGCCCAGTGGTCATCACCAACGCCGGTGGTCTGCCATCGGTAGTTTCGGAAGCTGGCGGACGCCTCGCCACTCCCCGAGATCCGCATACGCTCGCCTCGGCCCTCGTGGAAGTTCTACGGTCACCCGCGTTGCAGGAGTCGATGGGCCAGCACAATCGCAACATCATGGTCGAGCGATTCTCCTGGAGTCGTGTTGCCGATCGTCTCGAACAGATCTATCGAACCGTTTTGCAGGAGAAACGCGCCAAAGTCGTGCAGTAGTTGGCAGGAAGCCACACCGTTCATTGGATTTCGGCCCGAGGCTCTTCCTGCCTTCGCCCGCGCGCTTACCGATTTGGAACAAATCTCCCAAACTTTCGTACCTCTTTATGTATAGCCCTCGGCCGTAGTGACTGTGCGACAATTCCGGGGATACTTCTGCATACATTGGAGGCGAGATGGGTTTGGGCCTGATTGTTCTCCTCGTAATTGTGGCGATCGTGGTCTTCATGCTGATCGCCCTCTATAACGGACTGGTGCAACTGCGCGTCCGCGCCGACTCCGCCTGGTCTGACATCGATGTTCAACTCAAACGCCGTCATGACCTGATCCCGAACCTCGTCGAAACCGTGAAGGGTTACGCCGCGCACGAAAAGGGGACCTTCGAGAACATTGCCAAGTGGCGTTCCGCGGCCATGACCGCGCAGGCTCCTGCCGATCGTGCTCAGGCCGAAAACCAGCTCACTGGTGCGTCTGCGCCAGTTGTTCGCTGTCGCTGAGAACTATCCGCAACTACAGGCTTCGGAGCAGTTCACGTCGCTGCAGAACTCGCTCAAGGAAGTCGAAGATGCGTTGCAGAACGCGCGTCGTTATTACAACGCAGTGGTCCGCGACTACAACACGCGCATCCAGTCGTTCCCGGCGAACATGATTGCCGGTTCCTTCGGCTTCCAGACGCGCCAGTTCTTTGAGCTTTCGTCGCCCGAAGAGAAGGAAAACGTGCAGGTAAAGTTCTAAGGGCAGAGTCAATAGCTGGTAGTCAGTAGTCAGAACCAATGACTGACAACCGACTACTAGCTACTGGCTACCCAACGAAGCACGCCGATCGCATGAAGAAAATCTTAGCCGTCATCTTCTTTATAGCCCTCAGCCTGGCTCCCGCCTGGGCTCGCAACTGGCATATATCTGACTTTCATTCCACCGTCTCGGTCAACGATCAGGGCGCTGTCGTCGTGATGGAGCGCATCGCCGTGGTCTTCGACGGCAGCTATCAGGGAATTTATCGCACCATTCCCGTCGATTATCCAGGCCCAAACGGAACCAACTATCGTCTGTTTTTGAAAGTCGAGAGCGTTACCGACGGCGAGGGCAATGCGCTGAAATACGAGTCGCATCGCGATGGCGCCTATCGCAAGCTGAAGATCTTCATTCCCGGCGCCGAGGACACGCAGAAAACAGTCATCATTACTTATTCTGTCCCGAACGCGACGCGCTTCTTCGACGATCACGACGAGTTCTACTGGAACGTGACTGGCAACGACTGGCCTGTGCCGATCGATCAAGCCACTGCCTACGTGAAGTTCCCGCCCGGTGCTTCTGGGAACCTGCGCGCGCAGGCGTTCACGGGCGTCTACGGCTCGCATGATGAGGAGGCAACGTCGGAGGTCAACGGCTCCGATGTGAATTTCGCGACCACGAATCCGCTGCCCATGCGCGGCGGCCTGACCGTCGACGTTTACATTCCCAAAGGCATTTTGCATCCGCCCAGCGCGCTCACGAAATTTGTCTGGTTCATTCGCGGCAATCCGGCGTTGCTGCTTCCGATCTGGGCGCTGATCGTGATGTGGTTCACCTGGTACACCTGGGGACGCGATCCAGATCCCGGCGTATCCGTCGCGCCGCAGTATGAGCCGCCCAAGGGCTTCACGCCCGCCGAGGCCGGATCACTGGTCGACGACGCGGTGCATCCGCGCGACATCACTTCAACTATTGTCGACCTCGCAGTCCGCGGCTATCTGAAGATCCAGGAGATCAACGAGAAGGTTCTGCTGTTCAGCCACAAGGATTACGAGTTCCAACTGCTCAAGCCCATGAGCGAATGGGGTGACCTGGCGCCGCACGAAACCGTGATGATGACGAATCTCTTTCAGGGAGGCGAGTCCACCCGGCTCTCCAGCCTGAAAAACCGCTTCTACACGGCCATTCCGGTCCTCAAGCAGGACATCATGGCCGCGCTCCGGCGCAAAGGGATGTACATCGTCGATCCCGATTCCGCGCACAGCTACGTGTTCGTCGCCGCCGTCGTGATCGCCATCCCATTTATTCTCGGCCAGTACTTCGGATGGATTTCGCTCCTTGATGCGCCGCTCGTCACCGGCGTAGGAATTGCGATCTCCGTGCTCATCATCTGGCTCTTCGGCCGCCAGATGACCGCAAAGACCGTACTTGGCGGACGAACCGCCGTACAGGTCCTCGGCTTTCAGGAGTTCATGAATCGCGTCGACGCCGACCGTTTGAAACGCATGCCACCTGATACCTTCGAAAAATTTTTACCTTACGCGATGGCGCTGGGAGTCGAGCACCGCTGGGCACAGGCCTTTGCGGGGATCGTGCAGAACCCGCCGACCTGGTATGTCGGCCCGACGCCGTATTCCATGTTCAATCCCATCTTCTTCACGAACAACATGCACTCCATGACCTCCGACATGCAGCAGGTCTTCGTCTCCGCGCCACGCGCGAGTTCCGGGGGATCAGGCTGGAGCGGTGGCGGCTTCAGCAGCGGAGGAGGCTTCTCCGGCGGCGGCTTCGGCGGTGGCGGCGGCGGAGCGTTTTAACAGCAGTGGCTAGTGGTTAGTGGCCAACTGAGAGCAACTCTTAATGGTTTGCTGGTGCTAACCACTAACCACTGCGACTACTGCATGACGCCCATGGGCCTTATCTCGACAGTCCCGTTCGTCATGCCAGGCATTTGCGATGCCCAATCGATCGCCTGCTCGAGGTTGTCGACTTCGATGACGTAGTATCCGCCCAACTGCTCTTTTGTTTCGGCGAATGGACCGTCGGTCGTGGTAGTGGGCTGAGAGTTCTTAAAGCGAATGCTGGTGGCGGTAGTCGTCGACTTCAGCTCCGCGCCGCCGCGTATCACTCCTGCCTTGGCCATGTTTTCACCGTAGACGCGATGGCCCGCATGGATTTTTTCGGCCTCCGGTTTGCTGGCGGATTCCCAGACCTTCTCGTCGCCATAAATCAGAAGTATGTATTTCATGATCGTCCTTGCCGGCAGTTGCCGGAACACCGTATCAACGGATGAACCTGCGAAAATCGACAAAAGTTGACGGAAAAACGGCAGGCCTTAGCCTCAAAACTCAATGAATTCTAGGTGATTCTCGAGCCGCCGGTACCTTCGTAAGGGGAATCCCTGTTTCCAAGTTGCCGCGCTTGCGTCAGAATTGAGCAGCAAGTCTGTCCTGAGGACCCGTTCTTAGGTCAGGACTCAAGCGCCACCCTTTATGAAGAAATTTGTTTCCGCCGCAGTTCTGCTGCTCGCCGCCACTTTTTCTGTCGCACAAGACAAGAACGCAATTCCGCTGCCTCCCGCGCCCAAGCCAAATGTCGACAAGGCCGCCAAAACTCCAACTGACTATTCGCAGGAGCCCTTCGTCATCCAGGAGCTCAAGTCGCGCGTGCGCTTTGATAACGACGGCACCGGCTTCCGCGAGATGACGATTCGCGTTCAGGTCAATAGCGCCTTTGGCGTGCAGCAGTGGGGACAGCTGGTGATCGGCTACAGCCAGGACAACGAGCAGGTGGAAGTCCCATACGTGCGCGTGATCAAGCCCGACAAGTCGGTGATTAACGCGCCGCTCGACAACATGCAGGACATGACTGCGCCCGTGTTGCGGCAGGCGCCGATGTATACCGACTATCGCCAGAAGCACATCACGGTTCCGTCGCTCGCACCGGGTGACATCCTCGAATACCAGATGGTGACGAAGGTAGTGAAGGCGCTTGCGCCCAACCAGTTCTGGTTCGAGTACGAATTCGATCACGACAACATTGTTCTCAACGAGGTTCTGGAGATCGATGTTCCGCGCGACCGCAAGATCAAGCTGAAGACCACTTCGGATTACAGGGCGGACGTGCACGACCAGGGCGACCGCACGCTCTATCGCTGGACCAGTTCCAACACCGTGCACAAGACTCCGGAAGAGCTCAAAAAAGAGCGCATCAAGAAGTACAAGGAGCGCGCGCTCTACACGCCGGCCATTCAGCTGACGACTTTCCAGAGCTGGCAGGAGATTGGCGACTGGTACGCGAAGTTACAGAAAGACCGCGCCGAGCCCACCCCCGAGATTCGCGCCAAGGCTCTTGAACTGACGAAGGATAAGAAGACGGACGAAGAGAAGATTCGTGCGATCTACAACTTCGTTGCGCCGGACTTCCGCTACGTGAGCCTGTCCTTCGGAGTTGGCCGTTATCAACCGCACGCCGCCAGTGAAATCTTCGCCAACAAGTACGGCGACTGCAAAGACAAGCACACGTTGCTGGAAGCGATGTTGGCCTCGATCGGCATTGAAGCCGATCCTGTTCTTATCAATTCCTGGCGCAAGCTCGACGAAGAAGTTCCATCGCCTTCGCAGTTCGACCACGTCATCAGCTACGTTGAACCGGCGAAGATGAAGCTCTGGCTCGATACAACTCCCGAAGTCGCGCCCTTCGGACTGCTCAGCTATCAGATTCGCGGCAAAAAGGCGCTGTGGGTTTCGCTGAAAGGCAAGCCGCAGATCATCGAAACGCCGCCGAACTCGCCAGTTCCGAACGAGCAGTATGCGGACATCGACGCCAAGATCAACGACGTGGGCACGCTGATCGAGAAAGTTCATTACACCGCTCGCGGCGACTCTGAGTTGCTCTTCCGTTCTGCCTTCCGCAATGCGCCCGAAACCAACTGGAAAGACATGATGGGCGAATTCGGCGGCCTGCATGGAGAAGCCAGCGACCTGGTTGCCGACAAACCAGCCGACACCAGCAAGCCCTTTGAAGTGCGCTTCACGCTGACCGTGCAGAACTATATGGCGTGGTCGAGCAAGAATCCCACGTTCAAGATTCCGATTCCGCGCCTCTCCATTCCCGCCGTCAGCGACGATGATGATAGCGACGATGCCGTGGAAGATCCGATCACGCTGAACGGCGCGCCGTTCATGGGCGATTTCCGCATCAAGCTCGACGTTCCGGAGAAATACAAAATCAGCTTGCCGTTGCCCAGTTCCATCAAGCGCGACTACGGCGATTACACCGTTACCTACTCGCAGGATAAGAACATCATTACGGCCCAACGGCGCGTCGACCTCCGCATTCGCGAGGTTTCCAAGGCGCGTGTCGACGACTATCTGGCGTTCCGGCGCGTTGTTGAGTCCGACCAGGAGCAGTTGATCGCGCTCGATACCAGCAACTTCAATGGTCCGAAGTTGCCGGCAGATCTGAAGATCGACGATCTCGTCGCCGCTGGCCAGGCCGCCCTGCAAAACCATAACGAGCAGGCCGCGCTGGAGGCGTTCAAACGCGCGACCGAACTTGAGCCGAAGAACAAGTACGCATGGAACGGACTGGGCGCCTCGTACATGGGACTGCAACGCAATGCTGATGCCGTCGCCGCATTCCAGAAGCAGCTTGAACTCAATCCTTACGATTCGTACGCGAACAGCGGTATCGGATTCGCCTATGCCATGGACCGCAAGTGGCCCGAAGCGGCTGCGGCGTTCCAGAAGCAGTTGGACGTGAATCCGCTGGATCCGACGGCGCACGCCGCATTGGCCAATGCTCTGATGGAGCAGCGCAAGTTCGCCGAAGCCGTGCCCGAGTTGGAGAAGTCCGCATCGCTGCAACCGCGCAATGGCGAGTTGCAGACGCAGTTGGGCCGGGCTTATCTCGAAGTAGGCCAGAACGACAAGGGTATGGCCGCATTCGATAAAGCGGTGGAATTGAGCAACTCGGCCGAAGTGTGGAATAACGTTGCGTACGAACTCGCGCGTCACAAGGTGCAGCTCGACCGCGCGCAGCAATACGCAGAATCTGCAGTAGCCGAGATTGCCGCGCAGTTGCGCAATGTCGATCCCGATCACCTGAAGATCGACGACTACAGCCGCGTTGCTGAAATTAGCTCGTATTGGGATACGTTGGGATGGGTCCACTTTGCCAAGGGCGATATGCAGTCAGCGGAAAAGTATGTTGGCGCCGCATGGCAGCTCAATCACTACGGCGAATGCGGCGATCACCTGGCGCAGATCTACGAAAAGACCGGTCGCGCCGACAAAGCCGCGCAGATGTATGCGATGGCCTTACAGACGAAGCATTCGTATCCGGAAGCGCGCGAGCATCTGACCGCGCTGCTGAAAGACAAGAAGAAGGTCGATGCGGCACTGAAGCAGGCTGATCAGGAGCTGGCATTGCTGACTGACATCAATGTCGGATCGGTTGGTCCGGACAAAATGCAAGGCAACATTGCGCTGGTGTTTTCGCCGGGACCGAAGGTTGACGCTGTGAAGGTCCTCGGCGCAACCAGCAGCGGTGACGACAAGCTGCGCGACGCCGTCAAGAAGCTCTCGGCGGCGAACTATGGCGTCTCGTTCCCGGACGATACTCCGACGAAGCTGGTACGCCGCGGCACGGTTTCCTGCAAGACAACCGGATGCGTTCTGGAACTGACCTCGCCTGAGATGGTGACCTCGGCGGAGTAAGAATCTCGGCCACGGATTTCACGGATCAACACGGATTACTAAATGCTCGATGAAATCCGTGAATATCTGTGTGATCCGTGGCCGAATGTTTTGGCGACTAACCACTAACCACTAATTTTAGTGTTTGCTCGCCTCTCCCGACGGTTTCGCGGCTGGAGCTTGCGGGCTCGAAGCGCTGTCGCTGTCCGTAGTCCGGCTGTAGACGATCTTCTTCGTGCCACCCTCACAGGTGCCGACGACTTTTCCTTGCGCGTCTTTCTCTTTCTCCACGATGTCCAGCGAGTAGGATTTGACGCCGTTTGCATCCATCTTCTTCGCGATCTCAGACTTCAGTTCTTCGCAGGGTTTGGAAGCTTGCGCATAGCCGGAAACCGGTACAACCAACGCCGCAGCAATCAAGAGGCAGGATATTTTCATGCGATCTCCTCGGCAAAATAGCCGCCGAGCAAAGATGTATACCCCGGCCGAGAGCCTTTCTAGATTACCTCGGTTATGCGCCTCCGTGCAGGTTTTGCGCCTGAGAAACGGAGCGTTATACGCTCGGTCGCCACCCTGTTTTTAAATGAATCACATGGGACGTCACAGAGTCATTGCGCGCCGCAATCAACTCCGCCATGGCCTTTCCGTTTTCAGGAAAAGGAGACCTCTTCTCGAGATTTTTCCGCTACAACCGCAGTGAACGGCGAGAGAATGCAGGAAATAACCTGTTGTTTTGCCTCCCCGAAGAGCACCCCCAATCGGGACGCAACACCCCGAAGGCGAAGCAAGGCCGAACTCTCGAGAACGAACCCTAATCACACAGATTATCGCCGGGGCAACACATTCCCACAGGCTGCACTGGAGCCTTAGATCGGGGGATGGAATGCCTCCTGTCCCCGGACGTTATGAAATGCGAGTATCTCTTGCCGCTACTGGCGGCTTATCGGATGTGAAGGGAGAAAATGCTATGTTGCGAGGATTTAACCGAAGCTTATTTCTCACTGTTTTCCTTGTGCTACTGCCAGTCGGTCTCCTCCACGCGCAAGGCCAACGATGGATGGACGACCCCGGCCAACTCGGGCACTACGCAATCGGACATACCAGTTACCTTTCGACCGACAAAGACAATGGTAATCGGCCGGCATACGTCGGTGTCTGGTACCCTGTCGATGCGAAAAGCATCAACTACTCCACACCTCCGGCCCAATATCCTTTAGACCCATACACAGGCACAACCAATCTTCCCATTACCCTTTCAACCGACTGGGAACCACTGGGATACGATCGCGCTTATGAGGGTCCAGCGCTTTCCAAGGATGGACCGTTTCCACTGCTCGTGTTCTCACCCGGGAAAACCGAGCAAACCTGGCAGTATGTCTACATTGGCACCCGCCTGGCCAGTCACGGATACGTCGTGGCAGTCACCGAGCACTGGGGCGATTGTCAGTGGTCTTGGAGCGCTTGCGATGATTTTTTGACAAACATGGTCAATCGACCCAGGGACATGTCTTTCGCTATCACGCAGCTACTTGCCAAAAGCAGAAAACGCGGTGAGTTGCTGTCTGGCTCTATCGACCCTAAGCAAATTGCTGCCAGTGGACATTCGATCGGTGTATACGCCTCGTATGCTCTCGCAGGCGGGGATAATCTTGTCTGTGACACATTGTGGCCGGTCCTTCTTGGCGTAGACTCCTTGCCCTATCCCACTGACACATGCGTGGGGACCCCACCCGATCATCGCATTAGCGCGATAGTCGCTCTGGATGGCCTATCCTCACAGGCTCTCCACTACAAAGAGTTGTCTCGGATTTCAGTACCCAGCTTAATAATGGGCGAGACCTTTGACCAGATGCTCGCCTCGTGGCCAGATATGGGGGACTGGAACGCACGCCCGCATGCCGCGATAGACCGCCGCGATTCCTTTCGCGTGGATGTCAACGGATCCAATCACATTTCCTTTGACAACACCTGCGACGGTTTTAAGGTTTGGTTCAACATAGGACTAATCTCGGCCGATGACTTGAAGGCTATAGAAACCTCGTGGCCTTGCGCCAGCACGGGGTTCAACCCGGTGACAATTTCGTCCGCGGATGCGCACGAAGTGGTAACCAAGTATATGGTCGCCTTTCTAGACATCTATCTTGCTGGGGAAGACCCAGACTGGTGGCTTGATCGGCGGATTCTGTCGGAGGAATACGCCCTCGACCACAAACCACAAGTGCAGTTCTTTGAATCCGAACACTGTCAAGCAGCTATTCCGGACAAGTCGTACTTCAGGTATCGCCCTTATCAGGTCTCCAGCGAATGTGATGTTGCGCAGAAAGATCCGACCGGCTGGTTCGCCTCGGCAGCGGCGTCGAGCAACTCCGACCTGTTGCTTCGCCCGCCAGCTATCAGTCCCCGGGATCTCCGCCCGCCGAAGCCCTTCTAGTCCTCAACCCTTCCGCCAGACTAAGCCGCCCGCTGCTTGGGCGGCTTTTCTTTGTTTTGCGCAGCGGTCAATTCCGAGCCACATGCGCCTTTCTCTCCCGCTGTGATTTGATCTCGACCGCCGGTCTGAGCCACCTTCCAAAGTGCAACTCTCTCGATGCCATATCTTGTAGAAATGTAATTCTGTAGTTGACATATCTTTAAGCTAACATCTATATTGCTCGCATAAGCTGCGGCAAGCCACTATTGCCGTGGCTTTTCGTGTCTCAGCGCGACGTATCGTTTCGGGAAAATGGCCATCTAACTCCTTTGTTTTGCCGGAGAGAGGCCTTAAGTCCTTTGTTATGCCGCATGTAGAGACGCTCTACCTCGTAAATCCTTTGTTTGCCGGGAGGGAGGGGGAGGGGGTGGAGTAATCAACTGGTAATCCCAGCGGCAACCGGAGATCGAAATGCTTCGCAGCTAACGACCCTTACCGTGAATCAAATCACGTCAAAGGCTGGCTGCCGCTTGATCCGCATTCACCGTGTAAAATTGAGTGTTTGGCCTTGGGCACCGGAGCGCCTGAGGCCCGAGGTCTAATAAATGGCAAGTGTAGAAGCCCCTCCCCAAATCAGCACACAGCACACGACGTCCTTCAAAAACGAGCCGATGGTAGATTTCAGCCGGCCCGAGAACGCGCAGAAGATGAAAGCTGCGCTGGACAAAGTCCGCGCAGAACTCGGACGCGAATACGAACTGGTCATCGGCGGCAAGCGTATTAAGACTGCCGACAAGATCAAGTCGCTCAATCCCGCGAATCCCAGCCAGGTTGTTGGCGTCTTCCAGAAAGCCGGTAAAGAGCACGTCGAGCCCGCGATGGAAGCGGCGCAGAAGGCGTTCGAGACGTGGAGCCGTACCAGTTGGGAAGAGCGCGCCGAGTTCGTGTTCAAGGTGGCGAAGACCATCCGCGATCGCAAGTTCGAGTTCAGCGCATGGATGACGTACGAAGTTGGCAAGAACTGGGCCGAGGCCGATGCGGACACCGCCGAGACGATTGACTTTGCCGAGTACTACGCGCACCACGCTTTGAAGCTTGCGAAGGCCGAGACCGACGTGCAGTTGCCGGGCGAGCGCGATTCTCTCTTCTATATTCCGCTCGGCGTGGGCATTGTGATTCCACCGTGGAATTTCCCGGGCGCGATTATGGCGGGAATGACGCTGGCCTCGATCGTGTCGGGCAATACTGTCATCCTGAAGCCGTCGAGCGATGCTCCGGCGATTGCACGCTTCTTCTTCTCCATCCTCGAGGAATGCGGACTGCCTGCGGGCGTGGTGAACTTCTGCCCCGGCGCGGGTGGAAGCTTTGGCGACGCGCTGGTATCGCATCCGAAGACCCGTTACATCGCGTTCACCGGATCGCGCGAAGTCGGGCTGCACATCAATAAAGTGGCAGCTGACCAGACGCCCGGCCAGATATGGATCAAGCGGACGATCCTGGAAATGGGTGGCAAGGACGCGATCATCGTGGAGGCGGACGCGGATATCGACGCAGCCGTAGAAGGCGCGGCGACTGCGGCGTTCGGATTCTCCGGGCAGAAGTGCTCGGCATGCTCTCGACTGATCCTGAACGAGAAGATCTATGACACGTTCCTGGACAAGCTGAAGGCGCGGGTGGAGAAGATCACGCTGGGCGATCCCACGGAGAACCCGAACATGGGTCCGGTAGTGAACGAGGGCTCGATGAAGTCGATTCTGGGCTATATCGAGCACGGCAAGAAAGATGGACGTCTGATCACCGGCGGACAACGCGTACCGGGCAAGGACGGCTATTTTGTCCAGCCGACCGTGATTGCCGATATCCAGCCGAAATCGAAGCTGGAGCAGGAAGAGATCTTCGGGCCGGTGCTGGCCGTGATCAAGGCCCGTGACTACGATCATGCCCTGGAAATCGCCAATGACACGGAATTTGGCCTGACGGGCGCGGTTTACAGCCGAGACGAGAAGAAACTCGAACGGGCTACCCGCGAGTTCCATGTCGGCAACTTGTATCTGAATCGCAAGTGTACCGGGGCGATTGTAGGCGCGCACCCGTTTGGCGGGTTCAATATGTCTGGCACCGACTCAAAGGCGGGTGGACCGGATTACCTGTTGTTGTTTACCCAGGCAAAATCAGTGGGAAAGAAGGTTTTGTAGGCACCCAAATCCGACGGGAAGTCACAAAAATGTCGGTCCAGCGTCTTCCCGGGCCTGTTTCTTGCATCTAAATGCGTGATCGCTTAAGGCTGGGTTGACAGAGTTTTCTCACCAATTGAGAATAGCTCGTTGATTTTGGCGGGTTTAGCTGGAATCAGGCCGAATGATTGGTCGCGAGGATCGCGTATGGCACGAATTCTTTGCGTGGACGATGAACCCAATGTCGTCACGCTGAAATGCCGGATTCTAGAGGCGGCCGGTCACAATGTGACCGCTTCCATGTCTGCGCAGGACGCGATTCAGAAACTGGAGCATGACAACTACGACGCGGTTGTCACGGATTGGCGGCTTGGTGACAACGTAGGCCGCGCCGTGGTGCAGGCCGCGAAAAATCATGCCACGCTGCCGGTTGTGGTTGTGTCCGGCTATGTCGCGGAAGCGTTTCAGGCAGCCGAGCCGCTTGCCGATCTCTACCTGGAAAAGCCGGTGAATCCGGAAGAATTGGTGACAATCGTCAACGAGCTCCTGAAGAGCACAGCCCGCGTCGGTTCAGAATAGTTCCCCCCGGCATCCCGTTCGCGAAGAGCCCTCATCCTACATCTCAGCAACTGCACATTAGCAAGGTCAATCGGGCCTCGTGAAAACGCGGGACTGCGGCTGGTAACGAGTGATATTTCATCAACTTACATTGTTACTCCGGTTGCTGGGATTGACTGCTGGTACTGCATCCGTAGCAGGAGCGAACGTGTATCTCGTAGAACGACGCGGACGGCAAGGGCAGCTGAGTCCAACCCGGCAAGTGGAGATCGGGACGCTGCTCGAGAGCATGCCGGACGCGATCGTCATCCTTGATGCCAGCTACCGCATCGTTGACCTCAACCAGGCGGCGGCGAGGATTCTGGGCGGTACCCGCGAACAATTCCGTGACCGCGATCTGTCGGAAGCCGGCTCGAAATTGATAAATGAGGGCTCTGCCGGAAACGTGCTTCGCTTCCGGAGAAACCTCCTGGAACGGGCGCTCAAGGGCGAACAGGTACGCGAGGAACGGCGAGTCATTCGCGATCCTAAGACAGGCAAGGATATTGAACTGATGATCTCGGCGAATCCGATTTGCGATCCGTCGGGGAAAACGGTAGGCGCGCTGGTGGTCGCGCGCGATGTTACCGAGCTGATCCAGTTGCAGAGCCGCTTTTCGGACATGGAACGGCACCTGGCGATTGGACAAGTTGCGGCCGGTATCGCACACGACTTCAATAACACGCTGGAGACGATTTCGCACGCGGTGGTATTGCTGCAGTCCGCTCCAGAACCCGCGGTCGAAGAGAGGCACACGCTGCTGCGTTTGATACAGAGCGCCGTGGAGCATGGGACCGAAATCATCGCGCGCATACGGGATTACGCGCGCAGCGGCACGGGCGAGCTCAGCCCGGTGAATGTGAGCGAACTGCTGGAAGATGCGCTGGAGTGGACGGACCACTTGCGCCACCGCCGGAATCAGGTGCAGCTGGTTCGCGAGTTGAAAGAAGTGCCGATGGTAAGGGCGAATGCCGCGGACTTGCGGCGCGTGTTCACGAACCTGATCATCAATGCGCTGCAAGCAATGCCGGACGGCGGCCAACTGATTGTTGGCGCGAAAACCGAGGGGCAGCGCGTGCATATGTGGATCCGCGACACTGGCGCCGGCATCGCAGAAGAAGATCGCCGAAAGGTGTTTCTGCCATACTTCACGACCAAACATGGAGGCACGGGGCTAGGACTGTCGGGCGCGCAGAAAATCGTGCTGGCGCTCGGCGGGGATATCCGCTTTCGGAGTAACGCTGGGAAGGGAACGCAATTCGATATTTACTTGCCCAGTGTGGAGGCGGAGCGAAGAAGCGCGTAGATAGTGGAGCCAAAGGAAGGCTTGAATGGGCCACCGCCCACTCGATGGCGAGTGGGCTCCGTCATCAAGTGGGCTCCATGATTGTCTGAGATCGAAAAAGGCTCCCCGCAGGGAGCCTTTTTTGTTGAGGTCGAGATTAACGCGCTTCGCTGGGTGCAGCAGCGGCAGCAGTCGTTCCGGCCGCGCTGGCAGCAGCAGCTTCCGCCAGGATACGGTGATGAATGGTGAACAGCGCAAGCTCGAGACGATCGGAGACACCGATCTTGTCATAGACATTGCGCAGATAGTTCTTGATCACCTGCTCGGTAGTGCCGAGTTCGGTGGCGATTTCCTTGTTTTTATAACCTTGCACGATCAAGGCAACGATACGCAGTTCCTTTTGCGTGAGGCGATCAACGACACGGGCACCGACCATGTCGTTCTCGCTGACTTCCACGGGAACGGCATTGTCCTGGACCCATGCGTCACCGCGAGAAACGGCGCGCACGCAATCGAGCAGGTTCGGTCCGGTCACGTTGCGGAAGACAACACCGTGAGCACCGGAGCTGAGATAGCTGGACGGATTTTCGCCCGCTTCCGCAATCACGATGAGGCGGCTTTTGACTTTCGCCGCCGACTGGGCCAGACCGTGAATGTCGGGATAAAAATTGGCGGAGCAGACGACGACGGAAGGGCGGAAACGTTCCAGCGCCATGGGCATCTGCTCGGGAGATTGGACCTGCGCGACAATGCGCATCTCGTCTTCTACCGCGAGCACTTTCGCGATACCGGCCCGGAACACAGGTTGCTTATCGGCTACGACCAGTTTGAGCATGGTAGTCAGAAATTAACTGCGAACAAATTCATAACCATCGATGACGCACGCGACGCCGTTGCGATTCTCGCCATTATCGGGTTCATCGACGCGCACTACAGTTCCACGGCATTGAAGCTTAACGTCGTTTTTGCCCCCGGTAACTTCGGCGGGCAGGGTAATTTCGAAGGTCACTTTCGAGCCGACGTGAAAATCCGCGCCCGCCCGGAGGTAAACACCAGCAACACTGAGATTATCGGTGGTTCCCTGAAGCAGGTCTGCCGAATCAGACTCCTTTATGACTATGGGAAGCTTCAAATCGAACCGCTTCCCAGTTCGCGCTTCGGACACGAAACCTCCTCCTTATAAGGGCTAAAGCTATCGGGAGTTTCTACGCTGGGGTTTATACCACGATGAAACGGAGATAGATATAAGGAAAGAATAGGAGGGAGCAATGTTGATCAATGCCCCCCGCTAAGGCCCGGTGCGCGCGTTATCAGCGGGTTAACGAAGGCTACGGTGGAACAGACTGCCTGCTGTATATCCGAAAGCGAGGCTCAGGAGTGCGGCTGCCGTGGAGGCTTGCCAAACGTATTCACGGGCCTGAGATTTGACGTCCAGTTTGTGACGGACGCCCGAGCGAAGTTCGGAAAGGGTCTCGTGCAGGCGCTGGCGCTGTTCGGTGGCTTGAAGTTCCAGGATGTCTGCTGGCATATCCGGCGAGATCTTGCGGGAATCCACATCAATTTTGCTGGTCACATTGTGCAAGTTCATAGTTTTGTCTTCGCTTCGGTCTGGAACCACGTGCGGTCGTCCTTCAATACTTGAATGGTGCGTTTAGGGACCAGGCTCTTCTCTTGTATTGACGAGTACCCGAGCAAGGCCAGTATGCCGCCGATGATGAGATAAGCGCCGCCCACAATCACGAACGCGAGGAAGGGCGCGTAGACGCTGGGCGCGAACGCCACCCAGATGAGCGCGACAAGTGCTCCGGTAAGTACCAACCAGGCGGTCAAGGCCAGGAAGATTCCAACCGCCATCATGGGAGCAGCGCTCTTAATTGTCTGCAGGTTCTCGCGCATTTCCGAGATAAGCATGGCAACGCGCGTTTGAGCGAAGGTCTTGAATTCGTCCTTGGCTTCGTTCACCACGGAGCCGAGCGTCCGTTCCGTCTCCACATGCCCGCGGTTATCGATAAAAGTGACGCGTGGATTATTCACTTTGCCTCCACCATCCAAGCAGGAATCCGATTGCAAAGGCGCTGCCTGCGGCGCCAAGAACAAAATGAATCGGGTACTCGTGAGCAAGAAACTGGGCGCGCGAACGTGCTTCTCGGAGGTTGTGGCGAGCGTCACGCCTGAGATCGCCTGCGGTCTCCTCCACGTTTTCGGAGGCGCGGCCGCGAATTACCTGAAAGCGGGAGCGGAGATCGTCAATGCGGTCGTGGACCTGATCCTGCAGGTGCAGGCGCATCTGCCTGCTGCGGCCGACAGCTGCTCCCAAAGCAAAACCAGCGCGGTCAGCAGGTGGATGCGCGCCGGGTCTGGTGGTGCGGACTGGCCACTCGCCGAGTTCCCCGGGAGTGGCTCGCTCGGGCAATTCTCGTTCGGGATAGACGCGCGCGAGAGGAGGCGAGACTCGGGATCCGAGTTCCCCTTCCTTTTCCCTGCGTTTTTCGTTCTCCGAGCGCGGAACTTGGCCCCACGCGTCGTCGTGCCTCGCCGGTTCAGACATGGGAACCTCTCTCACTCTAAGTTGGATGACTGAACGTGGCGGGGTGTTTGCAGGCAAAAAGACAAGAACAGAGAAGCTGGAAGACAGTAGCCAGTAGTCAGAAGGCAGTAGCCAGAAGCCAGAAGTCCGGAGTCGGAAGCTACTTGGGACCTCCGGGGGAGCCTTTCAGGTATTTGTCGAAAAAGGCGACCATGCGCTGGATCGCGTCGATCTGGTTTTCGCGTTTGGCGAAGCCGTGGCCTTCCGCGGGATAGTAGTGGAATTCCACGGTCTTACCCGCATCCTGAAGAATTTTGACAACCTGCTCGGCTTCTTCTTTGGGTACACGAATGTCGTTTTCACCTTGGAGGACCAGCAGAGGTGCTTTGGTATCATGCAGGTATTTGATGGGCGAGGCATTCTCGTAGACGGCACGGTCTTTCACGGGATCGCCGAGCAACGTCTTTTCATATTCCTGGAGGAATGGGTCTTCGTGCTGGAGCATGGTGAACCAGTTGATGATCCCATATTGTTCGACCGCGGCAGCCCAGACGTCGGGCGTTTTGCCGATCGCCATCAGGGTCATGTATCCGCCGTAGGAACCGCCGGTGATGCCAATCTTCTTTGCGTCGACGAAGCCGGTGTCGACGAGAAAATGCGCGGCATAGACTTCGTCCTGAAGATCGCCGCCGCCAAGATCCTGATAGTTCGCTTTCTGGAAGGCAATCCCATAGCCGGTGGACCCGCGAACATTCGGAGCGATGCAGACGTAGCCTCGGCTCGCGAGCGCGGCGACAGTGCGGTTGAAGGAGTCGACGGTCTGGCCGGTCGGCCCGCCGTGGGGAATCACGACCGCGGGATTCGAGCCGTCGCGCTTGAGATTGTAGGGAACCCAGAGGAAAGCACTGATGATCTTGCCGTCGAAGCTCTTGTAATGGATGAGCTGCGAAGGCGGCAGATCGCGGGGACTGAGACTGGCGATAGCAGAGTAGGTGAGCTGGCGAGGGTGGCCGGAGTTGAGATCGTAGACCCAGATATCGTTGACGCGCTGCGAGCTCTGATGGGCGATGAGCAGGGAATGGCCGTCGGGAGAGAATCCGGTGGGATGGCCAACCGGTTCGGTGATGCCTTCGGGCATGTTGAGTTTTCTTGATTGGAGAGTGGCGGTGTCGCCTAGATAGGTTGCGGTGCGTCCGTCTTCATTCAGACTGTAGGTGAACGATTTGCCGTCCGGCGAGAAGTCTTCGGCTCCCGCTTCCCATTGCGTGTCGGTGACCGGCGTAATTTTCTTCGACGCGATATCGAGCCGGGCGACGTTGCTGAAGCCGCCTTTCGCGTTATCGGAGATGAGGAGCGTGCGGCCGTCGGGTGAAACGGAGGCGACGGAGTAGATGATCTGGCCCTGATGTGGCGTGAGGTTTTCGAGAGCGCCCGTCTGGACGTCGACGCGATAGATATCTGCGTCGGTGAAAGCTGCGAGGAAGCGGTCGGCATAGATATAGCGGCCGTCGGGACTCCAGGCGCGGAGAATCCACACGTGATCTTTCGTTTGCTCGTGCGTGAGATTACGAATCGAGCCGGTGTTCCACTCGAGGACCGCCACATCGGAAGCGGACGAGGTCTTCGGCTTGAGCTCGAAGCCAAGCAAATCGCCCTTCGGCGAGAAAGTCGGATCGTCCTCAGATATTTCAGGTGTTTTCGTGAGGTTGACGGCCGGTCCCCCGTCGCTGGGAATCTTGTAAAGGTCGTAGATTTCACCCCCGCCAACGTCCTGCTGGTAGACGATCCACTTGCCGTCGGGCGAGAACGAGGCACGATCCTGGCGATCATCGGACTGGCTGAGTTGAATCGGCCATCCACCCGCGGAGTTCACCTTCCAGAGATTCAGGCGGCCGGTGATGTTGGTGCTGAATACGATCTCGCGGCCATCGGGCGACCAGGAACCGGGAACGATCTGGCGGCTGTAGAAAAGGTCTGCGATGGAGATGGGGTGAGCGGCAGGATTGGCCGGTGCGGCTACGGATTTCGGATCCGTGGGTCGCCGCGAATCCGGACCTGAGGCGGCGCCGAGGAGCACGGAGGTGCACAGAATATATATCGCTAAACGATATAGTCGCATCAGCCAGCTCCACGAGAGCGATTGTGAACAATGTGTTAATGCGCGATGAACGGAATGTAAAAACCAAGAACCACGAATCAGAGTAATCGCGGGCAGTGGTTTTACGCAATCCCCTGTATTGGCGGGGGTTTCAGCCAAAATCGACCGCAGCGCGGGTTTTGAAGTCGCGCGAAGTCATAGCGGATTCGCGATCTCGTGCTGTAATCTTTCCGGGTAAATGATCTATCTAGTCGAAGATGACCTGGACATTGCGCGCCTGGTGCGCCATCACCTGGAAAGCGCTGGATTTAGCGTTCGCTCATTCGCCAGTGGAACGGGAGTAATCAACGAGGCGGAGAAGCAGACGCCCACACTTTTTCTGCTCGACATCATGATTCCCGGGGGAGACGGCCTGGAGTTATGCCGGCGCATCCGGCAGAATCAGGCGTTGGCAGTTGTGCCGGTGATTTTCCTGACGGCGCGGACGTCGGAAGCGGATCGCGTCGTAGGCCTCGAACTGGGGGCCGATGACTACATCAGCAAGCCGTTCAGCCCGCGCGAACTGGTGGCGCGAGTCAAGGCGGTGTTGAGACGGTTCGAGCGGCCACTGGTTCCGTCGCTACTGAAGGCGGGCGACATTGAAGTGGATACCGGGGCGATGACGCTGACGGTTCGTGGCAGAAAAGTGCCCACAACCGCGACCGAGTTTCGCCTGCTGGATTACCTGGCGCGGCATCCCGGGCGCGTATTCACGCGCGACCAGCTGCTCGATGCGGTGTGGCGCGATACGCAATTTGTGACGCCACGGTCGGTAGATGTGTACGTTCGCCGGATTCGCGAGAAAATTGAACGCGAACCGGATACTCCGCGCATGCTGAAGACGGTTCGGGGCGCAGGGTACCGGTTCGAGGTTCCGCGGTGAAGACGCAAATCTTCTTTAAGCTGTTCATCTTTTTCCTGATTGTGATTGCGGCGGCCACGCTGACGCTCAATCTGGCGGTCCGCCACTCCTGGCAGCGCTCCCTGTTTCAAAGCACTGAAGACTCCCTGCGGCGCGAGACGCTGATGCTGGCAAATCGCGTGAAGGGAGACACTCACCCGGATTACGTGACGATTGCGAAGGAGGCGGCGGAAGCGTCGAACGCGCGAGCAACGATCATCGATCGACAGGGGCACGTGCTAGCCGATTCGCAGGCGAATCCGGCAGAGATGGAAAATCATGCGACGCGTCCGGAGTTTGCGCGCGCGCTGAACGGAGAGATTGGCGAGGACTCGCGGTCAAGTCGCACGGTTGGAGTGCAGTTCCTTTATGTAGCGGCGCCGATACCGAATGGCGCGGTGCGGTTGGCGTATCCACTGGCTTCGGTTGAGGCGGTGCGAAAACAAGTGTGGATGAAGCTGTTGTGGGGAAGCCTGCTGGCGATTGTGGTTGCAACGATACTGGCGGGGATCGCAGCGCAGGGAATCAGCCGGCGACTCAAAGCGATTGTGAGCTTCGCACACAACGTTGCAGAAGGCGATCTGACGGCGCGCATTGACGAGCGCCGGTCCTCTGACGAAATTGCGGCGGTGGCAACGGCGCTGGATAAAACCGCAAGGCGATTACAGGAGAGTTTCGCGGCACTGGAGACAAGCCACGAAGAGTTGGAAGCAGTGCTGAATAGCATGCAGGAGGCGGTGATTGCGGTGTCGGCGGACGGGCGTGCACTCTGGGCGAATCGCAAGATGAACGAACTGGCTCCGCCGGGCGTTCGCCTGAATGCGCCGGTCGTGGAGACGGTTCGCGATCCGGATTTCCTGCGTGCAATTGAGCATGCTGCAAAGGAAAAGGAAGTTCAGACCGCGCGAGTGAATTGGATCGCAGCGCGACGTGCTTTTAGCGTGACGGCGGCTCCGATGCCAAATGGCGGCGCGGTCGCAGTGCTGTTCGATTTGTCGGAAGTGGAGAGGCTGGAAAAAACGCGCCGGGACTTCATCGCCAACGTGTCACATGAGTTACGAACACCACTCACATCGATCCAGGGCTATACAGAAACGCTGCTGGACGCGCCTCTGGATGACGCGTCGATGACGCACGAGTTCCTGGAAATTATCCGCAAGAATGCTGCACGCATGTCGCGGCTGACAGAAGATCTGCTGACGCTGGCGAGAGTGGAATCAGGGGAGCAGAATTTCCGGTTCCATCCGGTGCCTGCGAGCACGCTCTTGCAGAATGCCTACGAGACGTTTGTGGAAGTAGCTCGTTCGCGTGATGTTGAGTTGACTATCGAGAGCAACACGGAAGAATTGGTGCAGGCGGACGAAGACGCGATCCAGCAGGTATTCGCGAATCTGATCGACAACGCGATCAAGTACTCGTCGGCCGGAGCGCAAGTGTTTCTTGGTGTGCGGAAAGTGGATTCCACACTGGAGTTCTTTGTGCGCGATACGGGTCAGGGCATCCCTTCGGAGCATCTGCCGCGGTTGTTCGAAAGGTTCTACCGAGTGGACAAGGCGCGCTCGAGGGAGTCCGGTGGAACCGGGTTGGGGTTGGCGATTGTGAAGCACATTATCCGCGTGCATGGTGGAACCGTGCGAGCCGAAAGCCAGCTGGGATACGGATCGGAGTTCTCGTTCCGATTGCCGCTGGCGGCGAGCGGAGCGGCGGTGGTGGAGACGCAGAATGCGCGGGGATAGGGTCGATCACCCACATTAGCTTCGCGAACGCAGCGCACCAGCTTTCCCACCCAGAGGCCCAAAGGGAGGGTCGAGGGTGGGGCGCCCATCCTCAAGTTGAGATTTGCTATTTCCCATGTTGCAATTACGATAGCCGCGATTTTCAGGGTTCTTCACTCCATATTCACAAATTGGGTCTATGCTAGAGGCACTCCATGCCATCGGCCAGGATGATGCAGGCTGTCGGGGGAGGAACCGCGATGAGCACTGCAATATTGAAAACCCCGCCTGACTTCGGGTGCGAACAGATCGTGCAGCAGACACTCCACGCGGTGGATGTCGCGCAGGCGGCTGCCGCTGCGATCGCTGAGGGAATTGCCACTGCGTCCACTTCTCATCTGCGCGTGATGCGTGACTACGAAGAAGAACTCGACAATCTCGATCGCGAAATCAACCAGTCAGTGACGAGCGCGATTTCCAAGGTCCCGGAGGCGCAGGCGCGCGAGCTGTTGGCGTGTCTGAAGTTCATCCTGGAGTTGGAGAGAATTGGCGACCTGCTGTTGAACTTTGTGAACCGCGCGGGAGCGGTACTGAAGCGCATGGAGCAGCAGGATGTGAAGGATCTGACGCTGATGGCGTCGATCGTTGAGCGCATGCTGGCCGACGCGCACCAGGCGTTTGCGAATCGCGATCTAAAGGCTTGTCTGAAGGTGATGCGAGCAGATTCTGAACTGGATCGCATGCGCAACATGATCTTTCTCAGGCACGTGGAAAATCCTGACAATCAACCGCGGCAGGAAAGCTTCCACATCGTAATCATGACGCAGACGATGGAGCGCGCGGGAGATCACGTAAAAAATCTGGCCGAGGAAGTTTGCCATCTGGTGAGCGGCCAAAGTATTCGTCACTTGATTCGCGCCAGCGACAAGCCTTTTGAAGAGATGTTCCTGGACTGGATGCGGCGACAGGAAGCAGCAAAGCGGTAGAAGGACAATCAGCAGTCAGCAATCGGACAAAGCGAACTCAGCAAATCCATTCATCCAATATTCAAGCCGCTGTAACCCCCTGTTAACAAAATACGACTAGAAATCGATTTCACACACTCTAGGAGGGATGATGCTGAATCGCGTCACTTTCGTGCTATTGGGTCTCACTTTATTCGTTGGGGCGGCAGCAGCGCAGTCGACATTGAATGGCGCTGGGGCGACGTTTCCCTACCCGATTTATTCGAAGTGGTTCAATGAGTACCACACTGTTCATCCGGACGTTTCCATCAACTACCAGTCAATTGGCAGCGGCGGCGGTATTCGCCAAGTGACTGCAGGTACGGTTGATTTTGGGGCGAGCGATGGTCCGATGACGGATCAGCAACTCGCGGATGCCAAGCGGAAAATCTTTCACCTGCCGACAGTTTTGGGCGCCGTGGTGCCTGCCTACAACGTTCCCGGCGTAAGCGGTGAGATCAAGTTCTCCGGGCCGGTGCTCGCCGATATCTTTTTGGGCAAGATCACCAACTGGAATGACAAAGCGATTGCCAAGCTGAATCCAGGGGTAAACCTGCCTGATCGTCCGATCGTCATCGTGCACCGCTCAGATGGAAGCGGTACTACTTACATCTGGGTTGATTACCTGTCGAAGGTGAGTCCGGAATGGGCGAGCGGTCCCGGCAAGGCGACGTCGGTGAAGTGGCCGGTCGGACTCGGCGCCAAGGGCAATGAAGGCGTTGCGGGCCTGATCCGCCAGATGCAGGGTGCGCTTGGGTACGTAGAGTTGATCTACGCCTTGCAGAACAACATTACGTATGGAAGCGTGCAGAATGCTGCGGGGAATTTCGTGAAGGCGAGCTTGGCGTCAACGACGGCGGCGGCCGCGTCCATGAAGACCATGCCGGCCGACTTCCGGGTTTCGATCACGAATGCGCCGGGCAAAGATGCTTATCCAATCGCCAGCTTCACGTGGCTGCTGGTGCCTGCGCAGTGGCAGGATGGGAACAAGGCTAAGACCTTTACAGACTTCCTGACCTGGATGCTGGATAGCGGCCAGGGCATGGTAGAGCAATTGGACTACGCTCCGCTGCCGAAGGAAGTAGCAGAGAAAGAGCGCGCGGTAATCAAGCAGATTCGGTAACTCCGCGGCGAATCGGGCGGCGGTTACGATGACTCGGACCGCCGCTTTTTTGCGAATGGCTATGCACGTTCATCAATCTGTAACAGATCACTGATAGTTTCGTGAGCAGAGGGGACATCCGGTGGTGGCACCCCAGAATATTTTTTCCAACCCTGATCCTGTGCCCAATGGAAACCAAGCCGAAGGCGTAATTCACGCGGTGATCGAGAAGCCGATCGCCAACAAACCCTCTTTCACAGATCGGTTCGCGGATACCGGGTTCAAGTGGGTAATCACTCTGAGCGCGCTATCGGTGTTGGCGATTGTGGCGCTGTTCGTCTACGAATTGGTCATCAATTCGCAGTTGTCGCTGAAACAGTTTGGGTGGCACTTCTTCTTTGGATCGGATTGGGATCCGGTTTCGGGTGAGTTCGGCGCACTGCCCTTTATTTTCGGCACGCTGGTTTCGTCATTCCTGGCATTACTTCTGGCAGTGCCGCTCTCGATAGGCGCGGCCATTTTCATCACGGAAATGGCGCCGGGCTGGATAAAGACGCCGATCTCGTTCCTGATGGAATTGCTGGCGGCGATTCCAAGTGTGATTTATGGGTTGTGGGCGATTTTCGTCCTGGCCCCGATTTTACGGGGTTACGTCGAGCCGATGCTCGCGAAGTACCTGGGGTGGACAGGACTGTTTGGCGGTCCGGCCTATGGGATCGGCATGCTGGCGGCGGGCGTCATCCTGGCGATCATGATCGTGCCGATTGTGGCGTCGATTACACGCGACGTGATGAGTGCGATTCCACAAGTGCAGCGTGAAGGCGTGCTGGCGCTGGGCGCGACCCGCTGGGAGATGATCCGAGTGGGTGTGCTGCGCAACGCGCGGACCGGAATTATCGGCGCGGTAATCCTAGGATTGGGACGGGCGCTCGGCGAAACCATGGCGGTAACGATGGTGATCGGCAACCGCCCGGAGATTGCGAAATCGCTGTTTGCGCCGGGATACACCATGGCGAGCGTGATCGCCAACGAGTTCAGCGAGGCCAGCGACAATCTGTACCTGAGCGCCATCATTGAGGTCGGACTGGCACTTTTCCTTGTGACGTTGATTGTGAATGCGCTCGCCCAGGCAATGATATGGATGACGACCCGCGGAATGCCAGCGAGGGCCAATGGCTAGCAACGCAATCGCACCTCGAATACTGGAGCCGATCAGCTGGACACGCAAGCTGTCCAATAACTTGCTGACGTTGTTTGCGGTTGGATCGTCGGTCCTGGTGATCGTTCCTCTTTTCGCGATTTTCGCGTACCTGGTGATGAAGGGTATCGGCTCGATCAACTGGGCATTCCTGACGCAGGCGCCGAAACCGGTGGGCGAGACCGGCGGCGGCATGGGCAATGCGATCGTTGGATCCGGCATCATTCTTGGCCTCGCATCCGTGATTGGAATCCCCCTGGGAATTGGGGCCGGTATTTACCTGGCAGAGTACGGGCGCAACTGGCTGGGAAACACGGTTCGGTTCACGGCGGACGTTCTGAATGGGATTCCGTCGATCGTGGTGGGAATTTCGGTATACGGCCTGGTAGTCCTGACGCAGAAGCATTTCTCGGCGGTAGCAGGCGGGGTCGCGCTGGGAATCATGATGATTCCAACCGTGTCGCGCGCCACGGAGGAGATGCTGCTGCTGGTGCCGCGCACGATTCGTGAAGCGGCGTGGGGGCTGGGCGTTTCGCAGTGGCGGGCAACATTGTCGGTAACGCTGAAAACTGCATCCGCCGGAGTGATTACGGGCGTGATGCTGGCGTTTGCACGAGCAGCAGGCGAGACGGCACCACTGTTGTTCACGGCGTTCGGAAACCAGTTCTGGAGTTTCAATATCAACCAGCCGACGGCGGCGCTGCCTATCCAGATTTTTGCTTACGCGATTTCGCCATTCGATGAGTGGCATAGACAAGCGTGGGCTGGCGCGTTGGTGTTAATCCTGCTGATCGTAGCGGCGGTGACGGCGGTCCGGATTGTGACCAGCCGCGGCATGATGAAGGGAGCATCATAGGCGATGGGGGTCGGGATCGAAGTCCGAAACCTGAAAGCCTGGTACGGGAGCAGCGAAGCGCTGCACAGCGTGAACATGTCGATCGCTGCGAACCAGGCGACAGCACTCATTGGGCCTTCGGGCTGCGGCAAGTCGACGTTCGTGCGCTGCCTCAATCGCATGCACGAGACGATTCCGGGAACGAAGGTGGATGGCACGGTCATGATTGGCCAAACTGACATCTATGCTAATGGGACCCCGGCGGTCGAAGTGCGGCGGCGAGTGGGTATGGTGTTTCAAAAACCGAATCCATTCCCGACAATGTCCATCTACGACAATGTAGCTGCTGGTTTGAAACTTAATGGATTCCGCAACCGGCACCGCTTGGACGAAATCGTAGAGAAGTCTCTGAAGCAGTCGGCGCTGTGGGAAGAAGTAAAAGATCATCTGAAGAAGAAATCGGGAGCGAGCCTCTCGGGCGGTCAGCAGCAGAGATTGTGCATCGCACGGGCGCTGGCGGTCGAGCCCGAAGTTTTATTGATGGACGAACCGGCTTCGGCGCTCGATCCGATATCGACAGGCAAGATCGAAGAATTGATTGACGAACTCAAGGTGAATTACACCATCGTGATTGTGACGCACAATATGCAGCAGGCGGCACGCGTAGCCGGATTCACAGGTTTCTTTTTGTTGGGAACCATGGTGGAGTTCGATAAGACAGAAAAGATATTCACGAATCCGAGCGACAAGCGGACGGAAGACTACATAACGGGCAGGTTTGGATAATGCGCACTCGGTTTCACCAGTCGTTAGACGATTTGAAAGAGAAGCTCCTGCGAATGGGCGGGTTGGCAGAACAGGCAGTCGATCGCGCTATTGAAGCGTACCGGCTGCGGGATGCTGCGTTGTGCCAGCAGGTGCTGGATGGCGAGCGCGCCATCAACACCATGGAGCGAGAAATCGATGAACTTGCCCTTGATCTGCTGGCGATGCAACAGCCCATGGCGGTTGATCTACGGTTCATCATCGCGATCGTAAAGATCAATGCCGACCTGGAACGCGTGGGCGATCAGGCGGTCAACGTAGTGCAACGCGTGATGGAACTGATCAAGCTGCAAGAGGCGGAGCTAAGCGTCGACATCCCGAGAGTGGGGACGGTCGCTTCGAACATGGTGCGCACAGCACTAGAATCGTTTATCTACGCGCGAGCAGATGTGGCCGAGCAAGTTTTGAAGACGGACAGCCAGCTGGATCAGCTGAACGCCGAGGTGTACCACGCGATGCTGAAGACGATGCACGAGAGTCCGTCGCTTACGAGCCAGGCGCTAAATACGTTGTTGATCTCGCGAAACCTGGAGCGCGTCGGGGATCACGCCACGAACATCGCGGAAGACGTGATCTTCTGGGTGCGCGGAGCGGATGTGCGGCATCTGTTTGGATCGCAGGCAGCAAACCGGTAGAAGGCAAGTTCTCATCGGCAGGGCACGGCGAAGGCCGTGCCTATTTTTCTGCCATTAACTGCTGTATTCGACAGAATTAATTCTGAGACGGGTCGCTGGAATCCTCCTCATCGGAGCCGGCAGCGGAGTCGCCAAAGGTGCGGTATTCGCGAATGATGGCACGAGCTTCGGCGGCGCGCTCGACGGGAACGCGGATCATAATGCCCCCCACGCCGGGTAGAACGTCGGGGGGTGCGTCGATGCCGGTGACAACGGATTCGATGTTGCCTTCACTGCGTAACAACGATTGGACAACGAGCGCTTCGGGTTCGTCCTCGGTTTCAAAAACTGTGACGAGTTCCGGTTCTTCGGGCAGCGGTTGGGTGGCCATCGCGACTCCAAGTGAAGTTTGATGCGGGGCTTCCGGCTGCTGAAGTCGGCGGGATCACCTGATTTGCAACTACTTCCAAATCAGCCACAAGATCGGCAGAGTTGGGCTTAGAGAGCCGCGGTCGGAGTCAAGATATGCATCGGATGGCCAGTCAGCGTTCTGCCAGGAAAGCTGTCCTGAGATGTCGTCCCGTGTGCGGGGTGAGGTTGCAATTGAACATTAAGCTTCCTCGAAGCGCTAACTTCTTCAGAGCCAAGCGCGAGTAGCCTTGCCGTGAGATCAATTTCTTTGACAAAATGGGAATCACTTTCGGACAGCTACCCTGGTTTCGCCTTCCAGCCTCATAGATCGTTTACAATCGCGTTAATGGCCTCTACCGTTCAGGTCGCGCCGGAGCGCGTAATTCAGCTGGAATCCACTCTAAAGTCTGTGATTCGAGGTCAGGATCAGGTAGTCCGACTGGCCCTGGTTTGCCTGTTTGCGCGCGGTCACCTGCTGATTGAGGGCGTTCCGGGAGTAGGAAAGACGACTCTGGCACATGCTCTCGCACGAGGCCTCGATTGCGAGTTCCAGCGATTGCAATTCACCAGCGACATGCTGCCGAGCGATGTGCTGGGCATTTCGATTTACTCGACTTCAGAACAAAAATTCGAGTTCAAGCATGGCCCCGTGTTCACCAACGTGTTGTTGGCGGATGAGATCAATCGCACGACGCCGAAAACGCAATCGGCACTCCTGGAGGCGATGAACGAGGCACAGGTTACGGTCGACAGCCACTCGTACACTTTGCCCGAGCCATTCCTGGTGATCGCGACGCAGAATCCGGTCGAGCATCACGGAACATATCCTTTGCCGGAGTCGCAGATGGACCGGTTCCTGATGCGACTGCCGATGACCTATCCTTCGGCGCAAAGCGAGAAGGAGATTCTGCGGGCGGAGGCGGGAGCAGCGCGGTTGGATGATGTTCGTCCAGTGCTCGGCGGTGCGGATGTGGTGGCGATTCAGAATGACGTCAAGCGGGTGCGCGTGGACGATTCGCTGATCGAGTATGCACTGGCAATTGTGGGCAAGACACGCGAGTCGGCATATCTGTCGCTGGGCGTTTCTCCGCGCGGGACACTGATGCTGTATCGGGCGGCGCAAGCGCTGGCTTATGTCGACGGGCGCGATTTTGCCACGCCGGAAGACTTCAAGACGCTGGCGATTCCGGTCTTTGCGCATCGGGTGGTAGTCGGCGGAAGGTATTCGTCGACGCTGAAGAAGTCGGAGCAGGCGGAGCAGATACTCAGAGAGATTGTGGAGACGGTGGCGGTGCCGGTGTAGTCAGAAGTCAGAAGTCAGAACCCTCTCAAGTTGTTCCTGTGGTGCAATAATCAAAGACATGTCTGTGTTGCGATTTTTCATGCTGCTGTCGCTAGTGGTGTGGCTGGGCGGGATTACGTTCTTCGCATTTGTGCTTGCGCCGACAGTGTTTGCTGTTTTGCCGACGCGAGAGTTGGCTGGAACGGTGGTGAATCGCACGCTTCCGGTGCTGCACTGGATGGGAGTCGTATCGGGGATCGTGTTCCTGGCGACGTCGATGACCTACGCGGCGATGACTACTGGATCCGCGCAGGCGCTAGCGCCGCGACATCTTCTGGTCGTGCTGATGTTGGTATTAACGCTGGTCTCGATGTTCGCCATTTCATCACGCATGATGGCGCTACGCGCGGAGATGGGCGTCATCGACACAGTTCCGCAGGATGATCCGCGGCGGGTGGAGTTCAATCGACTGCATCATTGGTCGACGCGACTTGAGGGGTCCGTCTATCTGATCGGACTGGTGGTGCTGTATCTCACGGCGAGGCAGTTGAGGTGATCAGTAGTTAGAAGCCAGTAGTCAGTAGTCAGGAACGACCACCGATCTGTTTTCCTTGGACATCGCGACCCTCTGACTGATCTCTGATTTGGCATGTCACTCTCCTTCTTTTATTCTGATACATGGAGAAGTTTGCCTGAAGCGCAGCGGGACCGTCTGTGCGGTTCTGCTTTTGTTGAGCGCTGAAGGCTGAAAGCAAATTATGAAGAGCGGAATTATCGGCCTGCCACAGGTGGGCAAATCATCTTTATTCAAGATTCTGACGAAGGCGCAAGTTTCGGAGCGGGCGAATCCGCGCGAAGCGCATCTCGGAATGGCAACGGTGCCCGACGATCGACTCGATCGACTGGCTGCACTCTACAACCCGAAGAAGACGATACATGCGACGATCCAGTACGTAGACGTGGCGGCGATCGGGCAGGAAGCGCTGAAGGCAGCGGATTACCTCGGGAATTTGCGGCAGGTGGATTCACTGACTCATGTGGTGCGCACTTTCGACGATCCGTCGATTCCGCATGCCGCGGGAGATATTGATCCGATTCGCGACATCAAGAACGTTGAGTTTGACCTGATGGTGAGCGATCTGGGGCAGATCGAAAAACGCCTGGAGCGGCTGGAAAAAGATCTGAAGAAGATGCGCTCGCCAGATCTCGAAAAAGAAAACGACCTCCTGAAGCGCGCGAAGGCTTTCCTGGAAACAGAGAAGCCGTTGCGCGAGATGGAGATGACGAAAGAAGACAAGAAGCTGCTGCGCGGTTTCATGTTCCTGAGCGAGAAACCCATTCTGTACGTGCTGAACATCAGCGAGAGCACCGATCTAGGCAAAGATCTGGAAGCGGCAGTGACAAAGTTTGGCTTGACGGAGATTGCCGCGAAGCCAAATACCGGAGCGACTGCGGTGTGCGGCAAGGTGGAAGCGGAACTTGCCGATATGAGCGACGAAGATGCGGCGGAGTTTCTATCGAGCTACAACCTGACAGAGAGCGGACTGTCGCGACTGATCCGCAAGACCTATGAACTGCTGGGGCTGATCTCGTTCCTGACTGTCGGTGAAGATGAGTGCCGCGCATGGACGATCAATCGTGGAATGCGGGCGGTGGAAGCTGCGGGGGCAATTCATAGCGATCTGGAAAAGCATTTCATTCGCGCGGAAACGATCCATTGGGACAAATTGCTGGAGGCCGGATCGGAAGCCGTGGCACGTTCGCAGGGCACGCTGCGCCTCGAAGGCAAGGAGTACATCGTGCAGGACGGCGACGTGATGCATATCCGGCACAGCGGTTGAGAAACTTGCTCCCGATATCCAAGACCAGGACACGTGGCGCACCCGGAGTGCTTTTGTTTTCTGCAAACAAGCTGGTACTCTGCTGATTCCATGAATCCAATCGCACTGAGCCTGATTCTCGGAGTTACGGCTGCCGCCGCTAATGTTTTTGGCGGCGCCATTATTGTGCAGCGAAGCTGGGATCGACGCTTCCTGCGCTACTTCATGGCTCTGGGTGCGGGGTTCATGCTGGCAACATCCCTGTCGGAAATGGTGCCCCAGAGCATCGAATTACGCGGCGGCCGAGCCGGCTTTCTCATCCTGATCGGATACCTGATCGTTCACTTCTTCGAACACACCGTCAGTCCGCATTTTCATTTTGGCGAAGAGACCCATGAAGAAGAATTTCTTCACCACCACAAAACTAATTCCGTGCTCGCGGGTCTGTTGATTCATACGTTCTTCGACGGGGTTGCGATCGCGTCGGGGTTTATCGTTTCCAACTGGCTCGGGTGGATCATCTTTATTGCAGTCTTTCTGCACAAGGTACCCGAAGGCTTCACGGTAGCATCGGTAATGCTCGCGGGTGGGAGAAGCAAGGCGTTCGCATGGGGATCTTCAATTCTCCTGGGAGCTGCCACCCTGCTCGGAGTGATGACAATGGCTGTCACCAAGCAGGCGGTGGGGGTGGGATTACCTATTTCGGCGGGGGTGACGATCTATGTAGCGGCTTCGGACTTGATTCCAGAGGTCAACCGCGAGCCCGGAATCGCGATGGCACTGCTTGTGTTTATTGGCGTTGGCCTGATGTTTTTCCTCGACGCCTTTTTTCACATTCATTAACGTTTAGCGTTCTTCACAAGCCGTAAAATACGTCTAACATTCTTATGAGTACTCCTTATCGGGCGGTGGACAGCAAACGACGACAAGTAGACGCGGAGATTGCGGAACAGCTCGCCCCGCCACAGGAAGGCAAGTTGTTTCGGTCTTACTGGGGCATTGCGCTGCTGTCTTTGCTGTTTGCTCTGTTTGTGTTTGTACTGGGATTTGGTCTCGACTGGATGATGTTGCACCAGGACGACTCGATCCGGCAAACGGTAGAGCTGTCCGACGCTGTATCAGCACTTATCTGCGGATTTGTTTTTCTACTCTTCCTTCGGTTGTATCGGCAGCAACGAGCCATGCTGCGTCAGCGAGTGGAAGTGATCGCCAACATGAATCATCATGTGCGCAACGCACTTCAGGTGATTGAGTTCAACTCCTATTCGACCTCCGACCAGGAGAAGCTCGGGGCAATCAAGAGCAGCGTGAATCGGATTCAGTGGGCATTGCGGGAATTGCTGCCCAAGCTGTGAAGAAGTGGTTAGTGGTTAGTTGTTGGAAAGCAGTCTTGCCTGTCTGCTCCTAATTGCAGATCCCTCGCTTTGCTCGTGACGACAAACAAAGGACCCTACTCGGATCCTCCAAATTATCCTGCACCAGCCACGGCCAAATAAGCAACTGACTACTGACTACTGCCTTATTCCACCTGGTGTTTGGCAGTATAGCCTTCGCGCGCAACCACCTGGTATTTCAGGTTCTTGCCTTTCTGATCGTGAATCTCCAGCGGGCCGCCGTTAGGAGCGACCACTTCCACCTTCAGCTTGCGATATGTTCCGTCTAAGGCCGCGTTCGTGGGATGGTACGTGATGACGTACTGGTTTCGGATGTCACCGGCAATCTCATGGAAGATCTCCGGCAGCTCGCCCTGGAAACGAGGGTGATACCAGCGGCCACCCGTCATCTTGGCAAAGGTCTGCATCTCATTGTCACCCTGAAGGAAGTCGAGATTCCGGATCGAAGCACCCAATCCGCCGCCGCGACTCTCGGCTAACGTACGCCACAGTTCGCCGGTACTGACGGTGAAAATGGTTACGTTGGGAGTGCCTTTCACTTTCTTCAAGATTTTGTCGAGGGTTAGCTTGCTGAAAGTGTCGACGCCGCTGGAGATCAGAACTACGTATTTGCGTCCTTCTAGCCGGTCGACACGATCCAGAGTGTCATATAAGGCGTCGAAGAGATTAGTTTCACTGAAACCGGGGATCTGCAGGGACTGGATGGCTCCATAGATCTCGCGCTTGTCCTGAGTGAAGTCCGTCAGCATATGGGGCTTCATGTCATAAGACACGACGGCAACCCAGTCCTGAGGTCGCAACGTGTTGGCGAACTGGTAGGAGGCATTGATCGCATCGTACATGAAGTAATAGTTCGTGTAGGCGAACTCGACGAGCAGGACGCAGGTGATGGGAGCCTGGGTCTGGCTGAACTGCGCGACTTGCTGCGGAACGCCGTCTTCGAAAATCTTGAAGTTGTCTTTCTTCAGCCCGGGGACGAACTGGCCGTCTTTGGTCACGACGCTCACCGGCACTTGCACTTCTGGGACGTCCACGCGGATCGAGAAGTCCGGCATACCCTCGGGGTTTTTCGGCGCAGAAGGAGTACGCTCACGCTCCGGCGGAGCCTCGTCCTTCTTCTTGGGGATAGCCATCGGGCCGGTATCGCCGGAGGGCCCGCCGGCTTCGGGCGTCTGATCGCTCGGGGGCGGGGCCTGATCGCCACTATTCGGAGATTGCGACTGCGCGCGAGTCAAGGTCGGCGTCAGCGTGGAAAGGGCGAAGACTAATAAGAGAAGAATCGCCAGCCTTTTGCGTGACGACGAAGAAGCCTGTTTTTGTGCTACTGGGCTTGCGAGTTTCAAATCGATTGAACCGATCCCCATGGGAACTCCACCGCTCCGGATTGGGTTCTTTTGACCCGTTGCCGTTGCTCCGAAAGGTAGTAAGGCAGGGTCCCGCACCAGAATGTCTATGCTAGTATAGAACCTCAATTCCACCATTTTGACTCGTCGCCAAAGCGATCATTTTTGGCAATTTCCGCTGATCTGGTCCACTGGTGGATCGTATCAGGTTAAGAAGTAAGGCCGATCGCGATATGGTCCCCCCTCAGGGACCCGAGGTTCACGCCCGTAGTATGAAAAAGTTTGCTTGCTTCGCCGCCCTAGTCTTCTCCATTCAGAATTGCTGGTCCGCTCCGCCTGCATTTAAGCCCAATGTGCCGATCATGCACCTGTCCGAGGTCCATGCGGGCATGAAGGGCGTGGCCTACACGGTATTCCAGGGTACGCGGCCAGAGCCGATGAACCTCGAAGTGCTCGGAGTCCTGAAGAATATGAATGGACCTGACTCCGACGTGATCCTGATTCGCCTGCAGGGAAGCAAGCCCGAATACACAGGGGTAGTTGCCGGCATGAGCGGAAGCCCCGTGTATATAGACGGAAAACTGGTGGGCGCGTTGGCATTTCGGATCGGACAATTTTCGAAAGAGCCGATTGCCGGGGTGACGCCGATTGAGCAGATGCTGGAAATCAATACGCTCGAGGAGACTTCCGCGAAGCGACCAGCGGCTGCGCTGACTCCGGTTGGGGCTCCGGGGACGGTAAGCGGCGGGCCTGACGTGCAGAATTTCGCGAACCTGATGAAGCCCATGGAAACACCACTGGTGTTCAACGGATTCACGGAGGAGGCGGTGCGGAGGTTCGCTCCGCAGTTTACGGCGGCCGGGATTACGCCGGTGATGGGCGCCGGTTCGGTAAGCGATGAAAAGCAGCCGGAACCGCTTGTGCCGGGTTCGGCGGTGAGCGCCGTATTGGTGCGCGGCGATTTGAGTATCGCGGCGACGTGCACGGTGACCTACGTCGATCCGGAGCGGTTGCTCGCCTGCGGACATCCGCTGCTTCAATTTGGCAATGTCGATATTCCGATGAACAAGGCACAGGTGGTTGCGACGCTGCCTTCACCAGAGAATGCTTTCAAGATCATCAACACTACCGAGGCGGTAGGCGCATTCGTCCAGGATCGGCACACGGGTATTCTTGGCCGCTTCGATCAGACACCGGACATGATCCCGGTGACGCTGCGCATTCACGGCGTTTCCAATCCGAAGACATTTCACTACGAAGTGCTGAACAATCCGAAGCTGACGCCCGTGGCGATCATGTCGACGGCGTACAGCGTGCTCCAGGGAATCAACGAGTACGGCGAAGATGTTACGTACCGGCTGAATGGGCAAATCGACGTGCACGGATATCCTGAGGTCAAGCTGCAGGACATGTTTGCGCCGTCGTCCGACGGCAACGTACCCACGGCGGCAGCGTTGGCAATGTCGCTCGGAGATCGATTTGGCCGCATTTATGACAATCAGTTCGTGAAACCGAACATTACTGGAGTAGAGCTCGATTTCGACATCCTGAACGAACGCCGCTGGGCGCGCCTGGAGAGTGCGCGTACGGATGTGACGGAAGCGCGGCCGGGCGATCAGATCACGATTGAAGCCGCATTGCGGCCGTATCGCGGAGAACGGATTGTGCGCCAGCTTCCGATCCAGATTCCGACCTCAACGCCGAAAGGAACATTGCGGATTCTGGTGAGCGATGCCGATACGCTGGACAAGATTCGCAAGACCGCGCGTCCATTTGCGCAGCGGCTTGATCTGGCATCGACGATCGCGATGCTGAATAAAGAGCGCATCAATGACCGGCTCTATGTTTCACTGCTGGAGCAGAATCCAGAGGCGATGGTGCAGGACAAAATCATGCCAACATTGCCGCTCTCGGTGATGAACGTGATGGAAGGCATGCGCGGCACACAGGACATGGTGGTGCTGGGAGAGTCGTCGGTAGGAGAAGAATCGACGCCCGTGGATTATGTCGTCTCCGGCGCACAGGTGATTACGATCACGATCAAGTAGGACGAGGTCCCGCGATCAGTGGGACCTTACGCGTCCAGATTTCTAGCGATTGATAATGATCCTGGGGTCGTTGTGGTTTTGTAAGTCTGCACCGAGTACTTGAACTGATGCTGCCCGGTCAGATCATTTCGGATGGCGTCCGCTGGTTACGCCCACGCCCGGGGGATGACAAAAACCGCGCCAGGAAACGGACTCTTCAGAGCGCCGATTATTTCCTGAACCAATCCGCCTTCACGAACACTACCCTCGTACTGATAATCAATGGTGATGGTCACCTGGTGAGCAGTCTGGTTAAACCATCGGATCTGATACTTGTTTCCGTAAGACGGTCCCAGTGAGACCGGATCTGGATCGACCATCCCTTCATCGTTCAGGATGGTTACGGTGGCTATGTTGGCTTCGGCGGGCAGCTTGAAGACTGAGGTTCCTGTCTCCGTAAATTCTTCGATCATCAATTCCATGATGGAGCTCCTCGGATTTGCGTTGGCTGGGGCCTGGAGACCTGCCGGCAGCTAATTCGGCTTAGCTGGTCGCGTGTAGGGCCGATTGGAATTCCGGGTTCGAGCGAAGCTGGTTAAACGTCGGCGAGTGTAAGGCTGTGTCTGGCTCCACGCCTGCATCCACGGCCTTTCTCAGGTAATCGATTGCGGATTGATCTTGTCTAAAGTGAGCAGCCACGAGAGAAGCGTTCAACAACACATAGGGATCGCTGGAATCCATATTGAGAGCACGCGCGGTCCAGGTTTTTGCGTGCGCAGTGTCCCCGAGCATTGCATGATAGACACCAATCTCACTGATGATGGCGACGTCGCGAGGGTTGATCTTCAGCTGCTTTTCAGCCTGAGATATCGCCGCACGATAAGTAGCCTGTGCCTGCTCCCGCTTACCGGGAATCCAGTAATACGCTTCAGCGAGATTTCCGAGCATGGAAGAATCCTGCCGATCTAGTTCGACAGCTTTTTCATACACTTGAGCTGCCTGGGGAAACTTGCCAAGATAGAAATACACGGTTCCGAGATTCGCAAAAGCAGCCGCATTCGGACGAATTGCAGATGGATCTCTCGAGGGCGGGATCGCTTCTTCATATCGTCCAGCAGAGGTCAGCGCACCGCCGAGATTGTAGTAGCTGCGATAGTTGTCGGGCGCGAGTTCGGTCGATTGACGGAACGACTGTACTGCTTCGGTGTAGCGGCCGCGCGTGTAGAGAAAACTGCCTAACCAATTGTAGGCTGCCGCATATTGCGGGCGCATGGTAATGGATTCGCGATACGTAGCCTCTGCGTCGTCGAAGCGCTTGAGATTTTCGTAGGCGAGCGCGAGCGCGCGATAGGTATCGTCGTCATTCGGATCGAGGCTGAGGGCGTGCTGCGCCTGTTCAACTGCGCGCTCATATTGTCCGGTCTGGTTGTAGACGGCTCCCAGACACGCGTATCCAGCAGGGGAGTTTGGCGCCAGCGAAACGGATCTCTGGCATGCCTGCTGGCCCCGGTGTAGCCAATTCGCGTCGTGAGTGATTTCGAACTTGTGCTGATAACTCTGTCCGAGTCCGGCATAGGCCAGTGCGTAATTGGGATCGCGCTCGAGTGCGTGCTGGAAAACTTCGATCGCACTATCCACATTTTCCGGCTTCTCGTAATCCTGAAGATAACCGCGGCCACGCAAGTAGAAGTCATAGGCGGCGGGTTCAGTGGTGCCGCGATTCGCGAGCGCGGTCTTCTCCGCAGAGTGCAGTTCGAGATCGAGCGCATTCAGCACACTGTCGACAACCTGATCTTCCACGGAAAATGCATCGTTTGCCTGGGCGGTGATGGTGCCCGCGCGCAGCTGGCGCAAGGTTTGCGCATCTACCAGGTTGTAATTGATACGCATCATGTTGCCGGACTGCTGCAAGCTTCCTTCGATCACCATGTTCACGCCCAAGGTTCCGCGTGCCTGTTGCGCAGAGGCGATGTGCTGCGTGCGAATCTCCGCGGGAGGAACAACCTGCAATGCGTAGCTTCGCGGCAGGGAACCGAGTTTGGTGGTGAGCGTTTCGGTTAAGCCGCTGCTGAAGGCCTGGGCTGTTGGGATCATTGTCCAGTGCGTGAAAGGGCAACACTGCAATGTGACGGGTTTGGCCGAGGGCATTCGCCGGACGTGATCGGCTTCGCCATATGCCGAATCCAATGGCGAGCGCCAAAACGATCAGCATGGCAATGAAAACGATTCGTGACCGATACCACGGGAGAGCAGCAGTTAGCGGCGCTCCGCGACCGCCGTGCTCAACAACATTCAAGTCGTCCAGCAGTTCGTTTGCGGAGGCATAGCGGTCTTCGGGTCGCTTCGCAATCATCTTGAAGACGAGTTGCTCGAGCGCCGCTGAGATGGTGGGATTGGTATTACGGATTGCGGCAGGAGTCTCGCGCAAGATGCGATCGGTTGTGCCAACGAACGTATCGGCGCGGAACGGATTCATTCCGGTGAGCACCTCGTAGAACACAACTCCCATAGAGAAGATGTCGGAACGCTGATCAGGTACCTGCTCCATGAGGATCTCGGGCGACATGTACGCCGGAGTTCCGCTGATGCTCGTACTCTTGCTGGTCGTGGGGCTCGAGTCCTTTGAGAGTTCGCTGTGAGGCAGGGTCTTGGCCAATCCGAAGTCGAGGATTTTCACTTCGTTTGCCGGGGTGATGATGATGTTTTCGGGCTTGAGATCACAGTGGAGAATGCCACGAGCATGAGCAGCAGCGAGCGCCTCAGCGCATTGCCGGGCGAAAGAAAAAAACCGCGCTGCATCGAGTGGCTGCTTCAGGCTGAGCCGAAGAGTTTCTCCCTCGACATATTCCATAACCAGGTAGAGTTCGCTTTCCTCTTCCAGAACGTCGTAAACGGCGGCCATGTGCTGATTGGAAATGCTGGAGGCTCGCTCGGCTTCGCGGAGCAAGCGTTCGCGGTACATGGGATCGCCGCCGACTTGGGGAGTAATGCGCTTGAGAGCGACGGAACGCTTTAGAACAGAATCGTCGGCGCGATAGACTTCGCCCATGCCGCCGACGCCCAGGCATTCGCGAATGGTGTAGCGTCCAACACGCGAGCCAATGGGCCTATCCGTTGATGAATGGTTTGCCCCCGTGAAGGCTTGCCGTTCTGCCATAAGCACCCACGCTTGTGATTCAGAGCCGGAACACGAATCGGGGTCTGGAGACTTCCGAACTTCAGTTACGCTCATCTTACGCCAACTCCTTCCGGGAGGCAGGCACGAAAAAGCACCGGTCCAGCGCCTGATTCCACGGGCTCTCACCTTACATTCAGCGGGTTTGCGGCCTTATGGCGGCACGGGAACAATCGCCTGTAATCCTGTTCGTGGTACGCTGTTTTCATCCTCCAGAGCTCGTTGAATTCAGGAACTATGCGCAAGTTGTACTACTTCGTCCCCGTCCTCTTGATCTCAAGCCTGTTGTTCGCCGAAGGCACCCAAAGCTGGGAACAATCGAGCTACGATGAGTTTGAAAAAGGCACATCCAAAGGGGTCGCCATCCACAGCAATGGCCATCTGGAATTGGCGCCGCCGCTGAAGGCGATTTCCACGACGCCTTCAACATTCCTGTGGGCCCTGGCAGCCGATGCAACGGGCGACATTTATGCCGCCGCCGGATCACCGGCGCGTGTTTACCGAATTACCCCACAAGGCCAAGTCTCGATCATTTTCGAGCCCCAGGAACTGCAGGTGCAGTCCCTGCTGGTTGACAAGGACGGCACTTTGTACGCGGCCACCTCTCCTGATGGGAAGGTCTACAGGATAGTGCGCAAACCAGGCGTATCGTTTCCAAATCCCGCGCCCCCGGCTAAAAAAGATGCTTCGACCGAGGCAGAGATCCCGAAGAACGTTCCCGTCGACAGCGCATACACGGCCACAGTTCTGTTCGAGCCTAAGACCAAATACATATGGGATCTGGCGGAAGATTCGCAGGGGCGGATCTACGTGGCCACTGGGGATACAGGAGAGATTTTCCGGATTGAGAAGAATGGGACTGGAGCGCTTTTCTTCAAGAGCGATGAAGCACATATACGTGCGCTTACGGTAGATCGCAAAGACAACTTGATTGCGGGATCGGACGGAAGCGGGCTGATTTACCGCATATCGCCCGCGGGAGATGCTTTCGTCCTGTACAGCGCGAACAAAAAAGAGATCACGGCGCTGGTGGTCGATCCGGATGGAAACATCTACGCCGCAGGCGTAGGCGACAAGCGGATGACGACAATACCGATGGTCACGCCGCTACCCGCTGCGGCTGCGGCAGGCGGGGCAACGCCCACGGCGGTCCCGAATGCCAGTGCTTTAGGGGCGACGCGAGCGCCAGCGCTGCCGGTTGGGATCACAGGCGGATCGGAGATATACCGCATTGCACCGGATGGATCGCCTAAGCGGATCTGGAGTTCACGAGACGACGTGGTCTACGCCCTGGGATTTGACCGGCAGCATCACCTGCTGGCCGGCACCGGAAACACCGGACGCATCTTCACGGTGCTGGACGACGACAGCTTTATCGATATCGGTAAAGTCAGCGCCACCCAAGTTACGTGTATGACGCAGGCTCCGGGAGGCGGGCTCTACCTGGGGACGAGCAATCTGGGGAAGATCTTCGAGCTTGGCGGTACTGCCGCGAATGATGGGAATTACGAGAGCGACGTCTTCGATGCGAAGATTTTCTCGCATTGGGGCCGGACCGCGATCCGCGGAACGGGAGCCTTCGATGTCTACGCGCGAAGCGGGAACGTCGACAATCCTGATCGCAACTGGAGCGCCTGGAGCAAGGTCGACCTCGCCAAAGACGCGCCTGTAGGCGTCCCGCCTGCGCGATTTCTGCAGTGGAAGGTAGTGCTGCATCCGTCGAATCCTGCGCCGAATGTCGACAGCGTGCTGGTGAATTATCTGTCGAAGAATGTAGCTCCAGAGATCGGCGAAGTTTACGTGCAACCGGGTGCGCGGTTCCCGGTCACGCCCAAGAATGCCGAGAACCTCCCGGTGAGTGTTGGTCCGTCGCCTGCGGCTCCACAGGCTCGTTTTGATATTCCTGCAGTGGCAGTTCGCGATCGCGATTCGATCGCGGTGCGCTGGAGCGCGCACGACGATAACGACGATTCGCTCGTCTACTCGATCTACTATCGAGGTGAGGGCGAAACCGCGTGGAAGCTGGTCAAGGGCGAACTGACCGACAAGTATTACTCCTTCGACGCTAATCTGCTGCCAGATGGCGGCTATACACTCAAGGTGGTGGCGTCGGACGCGCCCTCGCATTCACCCGAGGAAGCTCTGACGGCATCCAAACAAAGCTCCTATTTCGAGATCGACAATACCCCGCCTGAAGTCGTGAACCTGAATGGCTCGTATGAGCAGGGAGCGATTCACCTGACATTCCGCGCGATCGATGGATTTTCGCCGATCCAGCGCGCGGAGTATTCGGTGGACGCCGGTGCCTGGCAGGTGATCGAGCCGGTTGGGCAGATTTCCGATAACCGGGTGGAAAACTACGATGTTTCGCTTGGATCGCCTCGCCTGCCGAAGTCGGATGGAGACATGGTTGCGTCGAAGCCTGCAACGCAAATCGTGGTGAAGGCAATCAAGAAGGTGCCAGAGTCAACGCCCCCAGAGCCAGCGTTGGCCGCGCAAGAGCACGTTGTGATTGTGCGCGTGTACGACCGGTTCGACAATATGGGGTCGGCGAAGGTCGTAGTTCGCGCGCAGTAGGCGCCTATCTCCGCAAAGGGTTCTATCGAAGCCGCTAAGACAGGCAAACCTGCTCGCTAACAGCGGGGTAGAAGAGAAATGACTCGCCAAGGCCTTTCGGGACATTCCTCGCGAAGGTTAGAAATGATTGAAGGGCTGTTCCGGCGTCACAACATCATGTGATCCAGTTCCACTTCTTCCGGCAGCCGTATATGCGACATTCATTCTGCTCTCGTTTTTTTGGTCAGAGGCCTACGAAGATGAAGGGAACTGCTCACGTTGAACCCGCGCCCGCGGGTGCTGGCCTTCATGCTCATGCAAGCAAGCTAAGCGCAATTGTGCAGCGCTGCCCAGCTTGTCACAAGCCATGGACGAAACATCGCATTGCGTTGATTGCCAGCCGATTGCTGGGGGTCAATCAACTGAAGGCGACGGAAGAGATCTTCCGTGCTGTGAAGGGCCATCACTGGGAGGTCCTGAAGGAACTGCACGACCAGACCGATGCCCGCAATTCGCTGGAAGCGTACGCCCTCGGCTGCCCGGACCACCGGCTCCACATACTGGTGGTGCGAAGTCCTTTCGAACTGCACGTTGGCAATGAAATGTTGATTTGCGAGCCTGTATCGGAAACGGAGCGCCCCAAGATCGAGGCTCTGATCGCGGAAAACAGCCGGATGCATTCCTGACTCGCCGGTACGACGCACCGACAGAGCTGATTGATTCTCTGGCGGATCCCGCAGTTCTAAGCCGTTCTACACCCAGAGCAAAAAAAAGCGGACCGATTACGGCCCGCTAGTTAAAGCTCTTTACCGCTCCCGGTGCGGCTCCGAGCAACTAAGAACTTTTGCTGCCTGACCCGCCGGGCTCTTCCGTACGCTGCGAAAGCGCCAGTTTGTGGATCAGGCAAAGCGAGAAATTTCGGCTGATTTCGCTCTTCCGGCATTTACTGCCGTGGCATCAGCCCGAGGATACTTAGGCAAATCAAATACCAAACCAAAGTTATTGCTGTGCAAGTACTTATCTCGAATTCTTACGGTTCTTTTACGCAATTTGGAAAATGTGCAGCTTGGGCTTACCAAATCTCATACTTGCTAAGCGCTAAAGAAGTGCGGGAGCCAGAGAATTCGGCCCCCGCATTTCAGGACAAAGGCTTAGAAGTTGAAGCGTAGCGTGAAGCGAAGGGTTCGAGCGGATTGGTAGCTGTAAGGCTGACCATACCAGCTGTTCCCGACGGTTCCCGCGGCATTGATCAACTGCTGTGTGTTGTATCCCGACTCGTACGCCTGATAGGTAGCCGCTCCGTTGTAAAGCCCCAGTCCCCCCGGGAGTATCGGGGAAGGGTTCCAGGTGGAGTTCATGCCGCCGTAGTAATTCGTAACGGCATGCTGGTTGAGAAAATTCAGGACGTTGAGTTCGAAGGCCACCTCCTCCGCTTCACGTTGCTTGTTCACCTTCCACGACTGAACGAGGTTGAAGTCGGTTTGGGTGAACCATGGCGTGCGGAAGGTGTGCGGCGTGCCAAGGGTGACGGCGCCGGTCGTTGGATCAACCGTCATATTGGCAAATTGACCGCGACCAAAGACATCGACGGCTTCTGAGACTTCCTGGCCGAACATCGTACCGAGATCGATGAACGAACTGATCGGGGTGCCCTGATAGGCGCTCTGGAAGATGCCAAACGTAGTGCCCATTCCATGCCTTCTGCTCCATGGCAGGTCGTAATAGGCATAGCCCTTGAAGGTATTCGGACGATCAGTAGGCAATGGGCCGTTATTCGATTGGCCATTCGCCCCGAAGTAGTAGAACGGCTCGTCAAAGGCGCGGGTCGTATCGGGTGAGTTACGTCCTACGCCGCCACCGTCGGTCTGATCGGTGGTGGTCAAGCCGGTGTAGTTGCCCCACAGTCTGCTCCACGTATAACTAACCATGCCGGAGAATCCGTTGCTGGCGCGTTTAGTTAGCCGGATTTCAACCCCGTCATAGTCGCGAACGGCTTTGGGGTTCGGAGGGCAAGAGGGGCAAGTGCCGAATGGGTTGGCGGGATCAGCATTGAACGCCATTCCCGGGAAACCGAAGCCCTCGCCCAAGGACTGCAGGAAGTTGGCGTAGCCATCAATCGTGCGGTTCACGCCTTCGCCAGGGTTGACGATGGTGTAGATTTCGCCCCAGTCCGGATCGGACAAGGAAGCGTCTTCGATCACGTGATCAAGACGACGGCGGTCCCAGCGAGCTTCGAGAGCCCAATTGCGACCGAGCATGTAATCGACGCCTATGCTGGTTTCATGCTGGCGATACGGCTTGAGGTTGGGCATGACCGGTTCGTAGGGCCGCAGGTTGATATTCTCAATCAAGGAAACCCCGCTTCCCGCGTCGGTCAGGCTCGCAGGAACCGAGCCGCTGGCGAAGTTAGCGCCGGTTGTGGGCGACGCGCTCGGGCAGGCACGATCCTTGACATAAGTGAGGTCGATGCTTGAAACATTAAAGCCCTGAGGCGTTCCGTCCGGCCCCAGAGCATAGGTGCATTCTTCATATGCCTGAGCACCGAAAGAGGTTTCCGCAACCAGCAGTTTCATAACGTCGTTGTACACGCCATAACTGCCGAAAATCTTCATCTTCCCGGTCCGCAACGGATCCCAAGCGGCCCCGATTCGAGGAGCGATTTTGTCCCCCCACCCGAAATCGATGGTGCGAATGTTGACACCGGTTGGAGCGGGCAGGCTTTCTTTCTCGACCCGAATACCGGCGTTGATGGTAAGACCGTGCCCGATAGTCCACGCATCCTGCGCAAAGAATGCATGATTCCAGTCAGACGCGGGATGGGGTTCGACGGTCGCAAAGTCTACGACCTGAAGGTATCCATACTGGCCAGCACAAGTTCCCCACGCGTTCTGCTCCAGAAGCGCGCAATTTGCGCTTCCGGTCTGAGTAAGCGGACTGTAACCGATGCCCGGTCCAGTCACTATGTACGCGTTGGGAACATTGCCGTTCTGGCTGATCAGATTGACAAGGTGATTCAGTTGGTAGCCGAACTTGAAATTGTGGGTGCCCCCCCAGCCCGACTTAAAGACCGCTAAGTCCTGGTTGAACTGGAAATGCTTGTTGGCGTTATAGAGCGTATACGATTCATTGTAAGGCTGGGTCTGCGTGCCAGCACCGGCAATCAGTCCGGAACCCGCGGGAAGGGGATTGCCCAATTCGTCGGTGACCCCGGCAGTCTCCCAGTTGAGATTCGGACTTGTCGTAGGCCAACCGAAGTCGTGATAGTTCTCAAAGAAGTATCCGAAACGGGTGGTGGCAACCATCTTGTTGTTAATGGTGATATCAGCACCAAAGTTGTAGGTGGAGTTCGGCGCTGACCAGCCGATGTTGCTGGCATACTGCGACAGGGGTTGTTCGATACTAGCGTTCAGGTAACCCGGTTCCAGCGGATCGGCATACTTGGGAATGCTTGCTCCGGTCTCACGAGAATACTGATACAGCCAAGAGGAAAAGAGACGGATCTTCTGGGTTGCCGCGTAGTCCAGACGGGCGGTGGTGTAGTACTGCGTCTCATCCTGGTTGAAGTGCTGCATGCCGATTGACGGGGCGCTGCTGTACTGACCAAGACCGGCAGGGTTGAAATTAACATCTCTGCCGAGTTTGTCGTAGAACGGAGAAAAACCCGCAAAAATGAACAGTTTATTCTTGATCAGCGGACCGCCGATTGTGAAGCCCGGTTGGAAGACATTGAAGCTGTCCTTCTTGGGGCTATACACCTGGGATTGCGGTTCGTTCACCGCGTTCAGGACAGAGGCAGTCGGATCATAACGCAGATACTGGGCATTCTGGTTGGCATCGGTTCTCGCTCCTTCGTAGGTGCCGAATACGGAGCCATGCCAGCTGTTGCTGCCCTTCTTCATGATCACGTTGGCCACGCCGCCGAGCGCACCACCGTGCTCAGCTTCGATGCCGGAGGTCTTGATCTGAACTTCTTCGATGAACTGGTAGGGGACATTTGCCTTGGAGTAGCCGCCGCTGATGTTTTCGGTGTCCTGACCTTCAACGAGGTAGCTGTTTTCGGAGTCGGCGGCGCCGCCGATTGAATAGCCGACTGACAAGCCATTGCCGCTGCTACCGGGCATCGAACCACCGGTACCGCCCGTGGAACCCATAAGGGGTTCGTTGCGAGCCGAAGGCGCGAACTGAATCATGGACTGGAAAGAGCGCCCGTGCGGCACATTAGCCATCACATCTTGCTCGATGTTGGTCTGGGTCGTTTGGGTTGTGGTATCGACGAGGGGGGCCTCGGCGCTTACATCGACCACAGTTTCACTCGTTCCCACTTGCAGGACGAAATCGATGGACGGCAGATGGCCAACTTCGATTACCAAGCCTGCCTGTTCAGCGGTCGAGAAGCCTTTGGCGGCAACCGTAATTTTGTATTTGCCAGGGGGCAGGTTCGCAAAACGGTAATAACCGCTGTTATCGGTAACGACCTGCTTACTGCCGATCAGCGACGTTCCCGTGATGCTCACCTGAGCGCTCGCCACCACGGCGCCGGACGCTTCCTTAATGATGCCTTGCAAACCGCCCGTCGTTTCCTGGGCGAACAGAGGCGCAACAAGCAGAACGGTCACGGCGACCAGCCTGCGCAAAATTGAGCTCATAAACGCTCCTATGCCTTGCCAATTGAGAATTTTGTTCTTGTGATCCCAAGCAACAGCGACTGAGTACGTTTACTGAATGTGACTTTCGCTCTCGGCACAAAACTGCAAACTGAAGTCGTCGATGGTCCGGCAGGTGAAGCTGAAGGAGTCAAAGTCGATGCGACCCAATCATGACAATCTCCAAACGGAACCAACGCTGCGAACCGATGGTTCAATGCATGGTCATAGGGAGATACCTACTCCCTCGAACAGAATGGTTCTTGATTGGCCCTAACCCTGGGGTCTGCCGCGGAAGAAAAATTGGAAGGCAAACCTTTGTTGCTGCTTTGGCAACTCAACGGCCAAATCGAGAGCTGTGGGTCCGACGGATTTTCTCCATGAATCATCCGACATGCGAATGCGTCGGTATGACTAGGAAGTATGAGTGTTTACAGCATACTTTTGTATGATTGGCATTCGCGAATAGGGAGCAGGTTAGGCGGGTTGGGAAGATGTAGACGTGAGTTCCTCCTACAGCTATTGGAATTCGCGAATGCAATTCATCCCAGTTTTCATACTATTCGTGGCATTTCAGCCTCATGAAGTCCCTCTTTAAACGTTTTTGTGCAGGATCTTGTGCCTTGCGGTGCGGGTATCGTAAGGTTCTTCGCGATGCCAATGACACGACGCCGTATTCTCTTCGTCGCTCTTGCCGCTGTCCTGATTTTTGCCAACTTCGCCCATGCTCGATTCACGTTAGAGCAGATTCTGGGCTCCCCTTTTCCTAGCCAACTGCGGTCGGCGTCGAATGCGAACCGCATCGTTTGGGCAGTCAATCAGAAGGGCGTACGAAACATCTGGATTGCCGATGCACCGGCGTTCGCGGCACGCCAAGTGACCAACTACAGTGGCGACGATGGCCAGACGATCGCGTCGGTCCGGCTGACGCCAGACGGCAAAACTGTCGTATATGTTCGCGGAACCGAAACCAACAAGCGAGGCGAAGTCGCCAACCCCGCTAGTGCGGTGCATCAGCCGCATCAGGATGTTTGGGCCGTCGATGTGGATGACGGTAGTCCGCGCGACCTGGGGTTGGTGGAGTGCTCAGAAGAAGGTTGCGCGGATGTCGAGATCGCGCCAGATGGCAAATGGGCAGTTTGGTCAGCACGCAAGAATCTGTGGATTGCGCTGCTGTCGGGCGCGGAAAAGGCTCGACAGCTTGTTTACATCCGTGGAGATAATTCCGCTCCGCGATGGTCGCCGGACTCGAAGCGGATCGCATTCGTCAGCGACCGCGGAGATCACAGGTACATCGCCGTGTACGACTTGGGCAGCGACACCGTCCGTTATCTCGCGCCGAGTGTCGATCGCGATGGCAGCCCGCGCTGGTCGCCGGACGGCAAACTCGTAGCGTTCGTCCGTCGTCCGGGTATTCAAAGAGATGAGCCGCTGATTCCGCTCTTAGCGCTGCACTGGTCGATCCTGGTGGCCGATCCGTTCACAGGGGACGCGCACGTAGCATGGAGTAGCGGAAAAGAGTTGACCGAGAGCTATCCGGAACTGACCGAGGATGACTCGTTCAACTTCGCGGCCGGGAATCGAATTGTGTTTGCATCGGAACACGATGGATACAACCATCTTTACTCGGTGACTGCCGATGGCGGTGCAGCGACGCTGCTGACGCCGGGGAAATTCGAGGTGGAAGACGTTCAACTGACACCCGACCGGAAGATGGTGGTGTACTCGTCGAATCAGGATGACATCGATCGCAGGCACATCTGGCGCGTGCCGGTCTCGGGCGGCACTCCTCAGGCGATGAGCAATGGCGAGACTATTGAGTGGTCGCCAGTTGAGCTAGCAGATGGACAGACGGTAGTTTGCCTGGGATCGAGCGCGACCACCCCGGCTATGCCTTACCGCCTGACGGCGACAGGTAGGGAGATGATCGCGGCGTCCACGTTGCCGGCGGATTTCCCGTCCGCGCAGCTGGTCACGCCGAAACAGGTGATTTTCAAGTCGGAAGACGGCTGGCAGATTCACGGACAACTATTCACGCCAGCCGGCCTCACTGGCAAAGCGCCCGCGCTTATCTTCATTCATGGTGGCTCGATGCGGCAGATGGTCCTGGGCTTCCATTACATGAACTACTACCACAATGCGTATGCGGAGAATCAATATCTGGCGAGCTTGGGGTACGTGGTGCTCTCGGTGAACTATCGCACGGGAGTCATGTATGGACGGGCTTTCCGCGAGGTGAAAGACGGTGGTTGGCGCGGAGCCGCAGAGTACAAGGACATCGTTGCCGCCGCGAAATACTTACGGTCGTTGCCGAATGTGGATTCACGCAAGATCGGGCTTTGGGGCGGGTCCTATGGCGGATATCTGACGGCGATGGGATTGGCGCGGAACTCCGACCTTTTTGCCGCAGGAGTTGATTTTCACGGAGTCCACGATTGGTCGGTATTCCTAGACGACTACGCCGGACCGAATTCGGGGACGCCTCCAGACATGCAAGCCGCCAAGAAGTTAGCTTTCGAGTCGTCGCCGAACTCGTCGATCGGGACGTGGCGTTCGCCGGTGCTGCTGATTCAAGGCGATGACGATCGTGACGTACCGTTCTCGCAGACAGTCGACCTGGTACAGCGGTTGAGAGCGCAGGGCGTGCCGTTCGACCAGATCGTACTGCCCGACGAGATTCACGGCTTTCTGCTGTATCGAAGCTGGCTGCGAACGTACGGAGCGACGGCGGATTTCTTCGATCGAACGCTGAAACAAGGGCAGAAGCCGATTCCGGAGAGTGGGCCGGCTGCCAGCAATTAAAAAGGACAGGCACGATTGCCTGTCCCACGCGGAGGCGCGGAATAGCTGGTCGCCGTCACTCAGTTCTTGCGCGCCTGCATGGCTTTCATGATGAAAGTGTGCACCTCTGACGAGCTGGGCGCTTTCCAGTCACTCGGCCAGTTCCCACGATCGGAATAGAGTGCGTTCAGTCCTTGTTGGATCTCGGGATCGCCTCCGGTGAATTCGTTGACGAGTCCTTGCCACCGCTGTGCCAACGCCTGTCCCTTCTCGCTCGCCGGATCTTCATGGAGCGATGCCTCCACATCGGCGAATAGCTGTTTCCATTTCTTGTCCGTTTGCTCCTGCAGTTCCGGCGACCACAGGGTTTTGCGTGCCTCGATTTTCGCTCTAGCCGTTTCGCTGAAGTATTGACCCATCCAGCCTTTGTCTCTTTGCATGCTGATCTCCTTGATGATGTTTGCGAGAAGGCGCCAATCGGATTCATCACCCTGACCAATGCATTCGCTGGCCTTGGCGATGACGGTGATTGCTTTATCTAACTGGCGGCGCTTCTCGGTGAGCACTTGTTGCTGGCGACGGAGCGTTTGCGGTAACGCTGCCGTTTCCTGCCGAAGCACTTCACCGATTTCCCGCAAAGACAGTCCAAGAAATTTGAGCACCACGATCTGTTCGAGCCGCGCCAGATCCTTGCGACTGTACAGCCGGTATCCCGCTTCGCTGCGATGAGTCGGCTTGAGCAGTCCGAGGCGATCGTAATGATGAAGCGCGCGGACGGTGACTCCAGCCAACTCGGCAAATTCGTGGGCTTGATAAGAAGCGACGTGGGACTCAGGCACAGTGCTCGGTTTCATGTACTGCCTCGTGAAGGATTCTGAGGTCTGACGTTGCGGAAGGGTCAAGGCATTATTGCAAAAAAACTCCCGCTCGAGGGAGAGCGGGCTCCACTATCATCGTGTGTCGTTACTGCGTAAACTCAGCCGGACGTCCGGTGAGGCGCTCAATGCGTTTCGCGGTCGGCGGATGCGTCGAGAACAAGCTCGCGAGATTCATTCCCAACAGCGGCTGAATGATGAACAGATGCGCCGTCGAAGGCGTGGCTTGCATGGGAACGCGGCGCGAGTAGGAGTCGAGTTTCTGCAAAGCACTGGCCAGCGCATAAGGATTGCCGGTGATGTGCGCGCCGGTGGCGTCGGCCTGGTATTCGCGTGAACGCGACACCGCAAGCTGGATCAGCATAGCAGCGATCGGCGCCAGGATCAGCATGAGTAGCGCTGCCAGTCCGCCGCCACGATCGCGATCGTCACGTCCGCCATAGCCTCCGAACATCGCTCCCCAGGCACCCATGCGTGCGAGGAATGTGATGGCTCCGGCGATAGTAGCCGCCACGGAACTGATCAGGATATCCCGGTTACGGACGTGGCCCAATTCATGTGCGAGTACGCCTTCCATTTCGTCGTCGTTGAGCAATCCCAGGATGCCTTGGGTCACAGCAACGGATGCATGATTTGGGTTGCGGCCGGTCGCAAACGCGTTCGGCGAATCCGTCGGAATAACGAATATCTTCGGCATGGGCAGGCCGGTCTTACCGGTAAGCCGCTCCACGATCTGATAAAGCCGAGGCGCCTGTTCACGGGTTACCGGCTGAGCTCGATACATGGCAAGCGCGATCTTGTCGGAAAAGAAGTAGGAGACAAAATTCATCACACCCGCGAAGAGAAACGCCAGGATCAGACCGTTCCGACCTCCAAAGTATTCCCCTATAAAAAGGAGGAGCAGGGTCAGCGAGGTGAGAAGGAGCGCTGTCTTGAGTGTGTTCATATCAAATTCTTCCTAACTATCTGATGTTAATGGCTGCTTGGCGATTCAAGAAGCAGGGTGCAGCGGAAGATCGGCCGGGCGTTCTCGAAACGGGAAATTCTTGTCAAGCCCCCAGATCGTCCAAAATCACTGTAACCAGATGAAAAATAAGGAAAAATAGTTTTCGCGTTTGTGTCTAGTAGGTACCCGGTGAATTGGTACTCTGAAATTAGCGATCCTGATTCGAGAGCAGACGATGACTATCTCATGGCTTTATGGCCGCCAATGCTGGCGGCTTTTTTATTTTCTGGTATCAATTTGCCTCGTACTGTTGAGCGTTTCCTACACGCAGGCGCAGTCGCCAGCGACCACGCTCGTCAACGATATCGTTTACCGCGCCGACGGAACTCCGGCGGGTGGCACGCTTCTGATTTCATGGCCCGCCTTCACCAGTGCCGACCAGAAGCCAGTGGCCGCAGGCACGATGAGCGCGACCATTGGCACAGGCGGATGGGTCAACTTGAACCTGGTGCCGAACCAGGGAGCCACTCCCACAGGGACTTACTACAAGATTGTTTTGAAACTGGACGACGGGACAACTACGACCGAGTACTGGAATGTGCCTTCATCCTCCCCGACTACGATTGCGGCGATTCGTTCGAGCATCGTGCCGGCATCGGTTGCGGCGCAGATGGTATCGCGACAGTATCTGGATTCCAGCCTCACGGCGAAAGCAAACGACGCCGTGGTGGTTCATAACTCGGGCGACGAGGCGGTCACCGGAGTGAAGACGTTTGCGGCCTCTCCCCTTGTTCCTTCTCCGACGATCAATGCAGCCGCAGTGAATAAGGCGTACGTCGACACGGCTGTTTCCAGCGTTTCCACCAGCAGCTTTGTCAACAAGAGCGGCGACAGCATGACCGGGCCGCTGACTCTTGCAGGAGATCCGACGACTTCCAGCCAGGCAGCCAATCGCCACTATGTCGATTCGCAAACCGCGACTGTGAATATGGGTCTCGCGCAGAAACTCGGGCGACAGGGTGATACGCCGATCAGCATGGCAAGCGTGCGTTACGCGTCTCAGTTTTCGTCCATACAGGACGCCATCACGGATGCGGGAAGCACTGGCGCGGTGGTGATTTCCAGCGACTATGCCGGAATCGACGGATTTACCAATCCGCAAAATATACCAATTATTGATTTGCGAGGCGGCGCTTCCGGAACGCGTGGTTTCTTCAACGTAAAAGACTTCGGTGCACGAGGCGATGGCACGACGGATGATTGGGCCGCTATTCAGGCCGCGATCAATGCTGCGAGCACGGATGTGTCGCTGGGCGGGTCGGTTTATGTGCCCAAAGGAATTTATCGTGTCCTGAAGCCGCTGCACATCAGCCGGGGAATCAAGTTCTACGGCGCGGGTGAGAATGGAACGACCATCACTGCCGGAAGCAGTGATCAGGGACCGGTATTTGTAATCTCTCCGTCAACTTCGCTGGGATATGCGGGCGTCCCAACTGGTCCCGCCTTGGCAAGCGGCGCGGGAAACTCGATGTACCTCGACGGTAGCCTGAGTTACTTGCTGAACCTGCGAGACACAGGAACGGTGGAGTTGAACGGGCGTACTAGTCTTACAGTTGAGTTTTTTTATAAGCCGAATGCCACCTACGGTCCGGCCGATACGAACTACAACCTGTTATCCAGTTCAGGATCGGCGACGCCCGTGGATGCGAACACGTCGTTATCCATACAGCATATTTCCAGCGATCGGATTGCTGCGACGCTCAATGTTGGCGGCACCCTGAACACGATCACTACGCCAAACAATGCGGTCCAGAAAGGCACGATCTACCACGTTGCATTGACGTATGACGGAAGCAAGATTCGTCTGTTCATCAACGGAACGTTGCAGGCGAGCGCCTCCGCAAGCGGCAGCATTCAGCAACTCGCGTGCGAAGACTTTTTGGTCGGCCCCCTGGCGAATGGGTGGATGGAATCGACGTTCAATAACGCGATGACGAATGGATGGATCGATTCCATTCGAATCTCGTCGACGGCACGCTACACCTCCAATTTCACTAATCCGACAGCAAAGGCCGCTTTCGATAGCAACACGATGCTGCTGTTGAACTTCGATAACAACTTCGATCAGTTCACCACTGCCACCACATCGGATGGCCCTGCGTATTTATTCTTGCGACGAATTGGCGGCGGCTATGGTCAGGTTGCGGATCTTCAGTTGCGCGATCTGAGCCTGATCGGAACCGGGCCCTATGCGATCTACATGATCAACAGCCGCTTCGAGAATTTAACCAGCACAACTTATTGGCGTGGCATACAGCTGCTCAATAACGACTATCTGAATCGGCTGACCAGCGTGAAGGTGATCGGCGCCAGTAGCACATTGTTCGATCTGGGAATCGGGCCTGCCGGCGGCGTGCTGACGATGAATGACATATCGCTGACAGCTGGCCACTATCCATTTTTCCAGGACACGGGAAGCGCCGTGATCAATGGGCTGTGGGTGGAACAAAGCACAGGCACCGAGATCGGCGCAGTCTTCAAAGGTCAGGCAAACTCTTCGCTGGTACTCAATCATCCGGTCTTCAGCGCGGAAACCAATCCAGCGACGAACCGGCATGCGCTTGCATTTGTGAACATGGGCAACGTAGTGGTGAACGGCGGTGTGATCGAGACATCAAACGGAGCTCCACACGTCGCGGTACACGGTGGGACGAGCATTGTCTATACGGCGGGGAATTATTCCCTGGCGGGCGCAGCACCCACCAGCGTGTTTCGCGTGTACACGCCGACCACGAACAAGGTGCAACTGATCTCGCCAATGCAGCAGTCAATGAATATTCCCTGGGCTGACAACATGGCAGCTGTCGCAGTCTTGATGGGCAACGACCCAGCAGCGAGCAAGGGTGTGGCGAATGGGTACGCTTCATTGGACAGCAACGCATTGGTGCCGCAAACGCAGATCAACTGGAGCGCTCCCGGCAATCTTGGCAGCACAACTCCGGGAACAGGAACGTTTACTGCGCTGAAGTGCCAAAGCTTTGCAGGCACACGGTGCGCGGATGCATATCCGGGAGCCGATTGGGGAGCCAAGGTTACCGCAGCGATGGCCGATCTACCCGCGGGCGGCGGAATTGTCGATGCACGCGCGCTTACGGGTTCGCAGAGCTTGAGTTCAGACCTGGTCGTCGCCAATAAATCGATCACAATCCTTGCCGGACAAACGACACTGGCGATGGGCAGCAACCGCATTGTGGTGCAGCCCGGAGCGAATGAGTTTGCGTTTACCGGCTATAGCGCCGGATGGGGACCAGACCAGTCTTACACGCCCGGTGGCACAACGTTGCAATACACCGGCAATGGCTCTGCCTTCAAAGTAGGAGCGTCGACGGCTGCGACCAATTTCATCAGGCTGGAGAATTTTCAGGTTGATGCGTCGAGCGGCGGGAACGCGGTTCGCGCCATGGAGATCGACAATACGACAGGCGCGACACTGAGCAATCTGAAGCTGCTGGTTTCAACTTCGACGGGCACCACACAGGAAGCATTGCGGCTGGACGGTACGGGCGGGATGAACGCTTACATCGTGCTGAGCAACCTTTATCTCGGCGGTGGCCACAACACGCTGCATCTGACCGGCAATTCGACCCAGGGAAACGCGGCCTTCCAGATTATCGGAGGAACGGCGCGCACCAACAACACAACCGACGGAACCGGCGTGCTCCTGGAATATGCGAGCAACGTAAACTTCATCGGCTTCGATGTGGAGTCTGCACTTGTGGGTTATTCCTTCGGTGCTGGAGCCATGCAGAACATCTTGAGTGAGGCGAGGACCGAGGGAAACACGACCGATCTCTCGTTTATCAGCGGCGCAGCTTACAACAGCATCCAGAGCGTAACGTTGCCGGTTGTGAGCGATAGTGACGGGCGAAACTCAGTTGTCTCAACACAAGTGTGGATGTTCAAGCGAACGGGAAATATGAGCGTCTACGATCAGACAGATAATCCGATGGTCTGGAACTGGTACGCGGGGAACACCGCCGATCAGAATATCCAATGGACATTCAACGATAAGACCAGTTCTCCGAAGTGGACCATCTATCCGAAGACGAGCATCAACGATTTCGCAATCGCGCACGCGGGGTTCACGCCGTATCGGCTGGCGCTCTCCAATTCTGGCAGCACGCAGATGAACAGCGAGTCGACGCAAACCATCGACTTCAACGTAACGAGCGGCACGAGCACGGGCGGAATTCGCTTCGGCAATGGTGCCGGCAGCGCGGTGGCTACCGTTAACGCCAGCGGAAAAGGCACATTCAATGGCGGTGTGCAGATCGGGACCAATGGGACGTCGCTGACGAAAATGGCGAAGTACACGGCCACTCTTTCGCCAACTGCGGTTGCAGCGAATACGTGCGCCGCGCAGTCGTTCACGGTTACCGGCGTAGCCACTGGCGACATGTTCGTCTCCGTGCAGAAAGCGACCGAACAGGCCGGGCTAAACGTGGACCATGGACATGTCACCGCAACCAACACGGTCACGGTCAACTTCTGCAATCACACGAGTTCGTCGATCACGCCGACGGCCTCAGAGACATACACGGTGCTGGTGGCGCAATAAACGCAGCATCCAGCACTCAGTGCTGACGACCGACCGTAGTGCTAACCGTGGTTACCGCATCCAGAAGGCGGCGCGCAGGCAAGGAAATTGCGTTAGATTAGCTCAGTTTCCGATGGCAATGCTTGCACGCCGCGTTCTTCTTTCAACGCTGATCGTTGGTTCCTGCCTGGGTGTCCGCGCACCTTCCGCGTGCGCGCAGACGGCTGCGGACCCGCGCGTTGAGCCAGCGGCGGAAACCGCCGAAGTGAAGCAACCTGCTTCCTCCCCGACAAACATTTCCGCGCCCACAGCTCAGGTGCAGCATGTCGCGATCAAAATCAGCTCTGGGGATCTGATGATCGTCACTGTCGATGGCGTATCGGACTACAAGCCCGAAGTGAGAGTCACTGAAGAAGGAGTGATTTCATTGCCGCTGATTGGAGAAGTCGCTGTCGGTGGCAGAACGGTAGAACAAGCGCAGGACGAGATCGCCAGGAAAATGTCCGACGGAAATTACTTCCGCGATCCGCATGTCTCGGTGTTTGTGAAGGAGTATGCATCGATAGGAATCTCCGTATTGGGTGAGGTTGCGCACCCGGGTGTGTATCCATCGTTGGGCGTGCGGAGACTCTATGATGTGGTTTCAGCGGCCGGAGGGTTCTCCGCGCGGGCCGGCAAGACCGTTACGATTACGCATCGGGATGAGCCACAGAAACCGGTGATCGTCAGCATTGATGCAGATCCGGCAAAATCGGTCAGCAGCAATGTGGAAGTTGAGCCGGGCGATACGATCATGGTGTCGAAAGCTGGATTGGTCTATGTGGTCGGCGACGTCGGGCGGCCCGGCGGATTCATCATGGACAACAACGAACGCATCACCGTGCTGCAAGTGCTGGCACTTGCGCAGGGAGTGAATCGTTCGGCGGCAATGGGCTCGGCAAGAATTATCCGGCGCACGCCTCAGGGGCCCTCCGAAGTTCAGGTTCCGCTGAAACAGATGATGGCGGCCAAGACGAGCGATATGGAAATGCAGCCGGAAGACATCCTCTTCGTTCCCGGCAGCTCTGCGAAGAATGTTGTGAAGCGTAGCATGGAATCCGTGATGCAAGTAGCAACTGGTTTGGCAATATACGGCGCGCACTAATCCCGGCTGGCAGTTTTAGCTGATCCCCAAAACCCTCGAGTACAAGTTGAGTGTGCGCGCGAGCATCCTCTCAGTGGCGAATTCCTGTTCCACTCGACGACGAGCCGCACGTCCGTACCGTGCTGCAAGTTCAGGTTGAGCCAGCAACACAGAAACAGCTTCCGCCAGCGCGTCAACATCGCACGGAGGCACCGTAATCCCGGTAATTCCATTTTGCGAAACCCACGGTACGCCTGAGGGCAGCTGCGTGTTTACTACAGGCTTTCCGCACGCCATCGCTTCCAATTGAACAATTCCAAACGCTTCGCTCACCGCGATCGAGGGAAGAGCGAAGACATCGCAGGCGTGATAGTAGGGGCGCAAATCGCGTACATTCCCGAGAAACGAAACCTTGTCCTGCACGCCGGAAGCTGCCACCTGTTCCAGTAACTGTTGATGCAGCGGACCTTCGCCGATGAGCAGCAGTTGTGCATCAATCTGGCGCATCGCTCGGATCAGGTACTCAAATCCCTTGTAGTACACGAGCCGCCCGACCGCGAGCAAGATGGGCTTTCGATAGCGATTGCGGATCTCTTCGATCTGCGCGCGATCAACCTCGTCATACTGTTCGAAGGGGATTCCGTGCGGAATCACGTGGCACTTGTTTCTGAAACCCTGGAGCACCTGAGAATGTTCCAGGCGATTCGGCGAAAAGCTGACGATGGCGTCGGCACGGTGCAGCAGGGCAGTCAGCGTCGGGCTGAGCAGCTTAGCCATCATCCGTTGCCGGACGATATCGCTGTGAACGGTCACTACCAGTTTTCCGCGATGTCCGCTCAGCAGGTAAGCAATCACAGCTGGCGGATTTGGCAAATGAAGATGAACGAGATCGGCGGGACTCTCGCGCAGAAACCCGAGCATCCTAGGGGATAACGGTGCAGATGCGACGCGCGCAAACGTGGGAATCCGCGTGACGCGCATATCACCATCTTGCTCTTGCACGTAACTGCGTCCGACATTGGAGACCACGACGTCAACATCAACCACGGAAGCCAGTCCGGTGCAGAGTTCGCGCAGGTGGGTCTCGATTCCGCCATAGTGCGGCGGCCAGAATTTCCCGACCTGCAAAATGTGGGGACGCCGAACTGCTACGTATTCTTCAACTGCGGCGGCAGCTCCAAACAGTGGCCGGACCGATGCCTGGGTTACCAAGCGAGCACCTCACGGTAGAGGTCTGCCATGCATGACGCGTATTTGCTCCAACTGAACTGCGAGGCTTGTTCGATGCAGGCACGGCTGCGCACTCCGCGGCGGTCTGAGTCTTCGCCGAGCAGTTGGAGAGTTCGCGACGACCATGCCTCCATGTCGCCGACCGGACAATACTCTGCGGCTCCTCCGCCTACTTCGCGTAGTGCTGGGGTATCGCTAGCGATCACCGGCGTGCCGCACGCCATCGCTTCGGCAACCGGAAGGCCGAACCCTTCGGATTCGGAAGGCTGAATGAGGACGCGAGCACGCCTGTACACTGAGGCGAGCTGAGCCGCGTCGATGTGCGGGAACACGTCGATAGAATTTTGAAGGCCCAGCTCACGGACGAGCCGCTGCTGTTCGCTTGTGAACACGCCACCCACCCTGAGCAAGCGTAGTCTGGGAAGCCTGGCACGCAATTTCGCAAAGATCCCCAGGACGTCCTGTATACGTTTTCTCCTAATTGTGCTGCCTACGTGAAGTACCTCGGGGGATTCTCCCGAATTTAACAACCGTGCGATTGCTGCGTCGGCGTTGGGATTTGCGCTCGCGGTGAACGCCGGATGCACTCCATTGTGGATTACAGAAGTGCGCGCGGCCTGAACCAATCGATGCTGCAGCAATTGTTGCCGCGTGGCATCGCTCGCACACACAACCCACCCAGCACGCTGCAAGCCGGCGAGTATCGGTCGAGCAAGTCTTGCTCGAAACGAAGTGCGAACGGGAGACCCGGGCAACAAAGCCGAAAATGCATCCAGATCATGACACGTGACAATCACGCGTTCCGGCGGTAGTTCCAGTGCCAGGTGCGCATAGCTGTGGTCGACAATATGAAACAGGTCGAATTGATTGCGTAGTTTTCGAATCTCTCGGGGATAAGCCACGAAGCGGCCCAGCGCTCGATGGGCATTTTTTAGAAATCCCTCGCGTCTACTCCCGAATGGTTCGGACATATGAGGGACGATCTGCTCCGCATGAACGCTATTCTCGTGCTCGCGTGCGAGGTGGTCGGTCAACATGTCGCCGACCAGATCCATGCTGTACCACTTCTCTTCGCGATAGTCGCAGAGCAGCGCTACGCGAATCGGGCGCAACGATCGGGCGCGGTCACATCGATTCTCGAAGACCTGTGGTTTCAGCATCGCTGTCGTCATTTTTGCGCCATCACCAAGGAATGAAGACCAGTCCAGCGCATGAACGACCGAGGATTATCCAGGAAACGCATTTCGAGCGGTGGTCTTCCCGGGAAAGGCAAGTAGTGTCCAATGGCGTCCACTCTCGTGATTCGCAGACCACTGGAACGAATCCACCGGATTGTTCTCGGTAGCATTGTGAAGTGATTGATCGGCTGTCCAACTTCTGTGTAGGGGCGACCGACGAGCCGGAGATAGCCGCGGTACAGACCCATCAATCCCGTGTAATTCGGAGTGCTGACGAATAATCGGCCGCCCGGTTTTAAGACACGAACGAGTTCTGCCACTGCCTTGCGCGGATCAGGAACATGCTCGAGAGTCTCGCAGCAGAAAACCACGTCAAAATTGTCGGAAGGTGCCGCAATGCTTTGGATGTCAGTGACCAGCCAGCGCGCCCGCAGCTGTTGCGACTTTGCGAATGCCTGAGCTTTGCGAACAGCAGTGGTCGAGAAATCAGCTCCGCAGATTTCAGCAGTGTTTCCGTATTCTCGTGCCAGCCAGCAGGTAAAGTCGCCACGCCCACAACCAATTTCGAGAATGCGGCAGCTTTCGAAATCTTGCGACCGTAGATGAGTCTTGATCAGGCGATACCAGGGACTGTTAGCCTCGGGATCGGTCGAGAAGACCTCGTGCCATTTGTCGTAGGCTTCCCGGCTCGTAGGAGTGATTTCGGCATTGAGCGCAGGCGCTGCCATTTAGTTCCTCACCGCCGCGGTCGAAATTTGATCTGGCGCAAACATTTGCTCGCCGGGATCGAGCACTAGGTCTTCAAGTTGTGTCGCATTCTGCGTGAGGACTGAAGTCGAACGGTACGTCTCTGCCGCGGCGCGAGCCTTTACGCCCAACTCTGCGCGCATTTCAGCATTCTCGATGAGCGTTCGCACGGCGGCAGCGAGTAAGGCGCTGTCGCGCCGGGGAATCAACAACGCGCTTGTCTGATCCTGCAACATGTCCGGTGCAGCTCCGACGGGAGTCGTCACGATGGGCAGAGCGCTTGCCATCGCTTCCAGCAAAGCTAGGCTGCAACCTTCGAAGAGTGTTGGAAAGATGAAAATGTCTGCCTGCGAGTGCAGCTGGATCAGTTCATCGCGTGTGACTCGCGGATACACCGTTACACGGCTGCGAATTTCAGCGGGAAAATCCTGAAGAACAGTTTCTTTATTTCGCAATGTTCCGGCACACACCAAATGGACCAATGGATTCTCTGCCGCGATTTCTGTAAAGGCTTCGACTAAATATCGAATGCCTTTCATCTCGTTCCACTGGCCAATGAACAACATCGTTGCCGCGTGCTTGCTGTACTCTCTGCGAATTTCAAAAAACTCGGGTGGGACGCCGTTCTTATATGTCGCGATGTGCGAAAGCGCCGCCCAGCCGCTGGTCACTAAAAAGTTAACTTCATTGGCGTTCAAGCACAGCACACGATCGGAGCGATGACACGCGATGCGGAGAATCCGGTTCATGAACCAGCCGTTGATGAGGCGAAAACGCCAAGTCAATGGTGGCTGAGCAAGCTGCGCTTCTTCCTGCAATGCAGCGACATAGAGCGGCCCCAGCCCATGAAACTCCGTTACGATGCGGATCTTTCGCCACGAGCGGCGCATTGGCCGAAGCAGGGTAAAAAGCCAGCCGCTGTAACTGTGAAACTTTATGAGGTCGAGATCCCGCCCACCATGCAGCAGTCGAATCGCCAGGAGTACAGGGAAAAGTAAAGGATCGAAACGTGGCCCCATCAGGCGCGCGGCCGCGAAGTCCTCAGGCGCGATTATCTCGACGTAATGGCCCCGTGCGCGCAAAACCTCAGCCTGCTGCGTGACGACCTTGAACACAGCCGTTTGCGGATCTTTCGGCGTGTGGATGACGAAAAGAGCGTTCATCGGGCAGCCACCTTCGCAGCCTGCGGCGCGTAGGCAGGGCGAACCAGTTGCTGGAAGACAGTCAGCAGCGAATCCATGTGGCGCGACAGACTGAATTCGCGAGCGCGAACCAATGCATTGGCCCGCAGGCGCAAGTAGTGGTTTCGATCCGACAGCGCACTCGTGATCGCCGCCGCGAGATTTTTTGCTGTCGCCGGATCGGCGGGAGCCAGATGTCCATTTTCCGCTTCATGCAGCCATTCTGGGATTCCACCAGTCGCGAACGCCACCGCCGGAACGGCGTAGCATCCAGCTTCGATTCCAGATAGGCCGAAAGGCTCGGGCCAGACGCTTGGCATCACGAACAAATGAGATCTGGAAAGGAGGTCCTCTGTGCGCGAGCTCCATCCGACGAACTCAATCTCGATGCGATCGTTCCGAATACTGTCCGCTATTCGGCGCCACTTAGCCAGAGCAGGGCCATCTCCCGCGATTGTCAGCGAAAGCGAGCGATCGATGTTTTGCGCGACGAGGGGCAGTGCCTTCAGCAGGAGATCGCCACCCTTCAGTGGCTCCGCCCGCCCAAGGAATAGCAAGCGCCATGGATCGCGCCCTGCCGGAAGCGCGAATTCGCCGATCGCCGGTGGCTCCGCAGGCAGCTTGGAAGGGAACAAAGGAACGCTCTGAGCTTGTATGTTGTGCCGCGAGAACTCCGTAGCGAGGAAATTCGAGTTCGTCAGCACGCGCACGTATCCGTGCAGCAACTGCAATCGCGCCGCTTGCAGCTGATAGTCCTTCAGCATCTGCAGCGGATTGCGACCGCCGCAGCCGCGTGGAAAAAAGTGGGCCAGGCAAGCCGGTCCAAAAGTGCGAGTGCACGTCGTTCTCGAGGGAAGTCCAAAACACTTCGACCCGCTAATACACAGACCGTAGAAATTGTGGGCGTAAAACACTGAAGGCGCGATGCGCTGAATGCGGGTCTCCAAATCAGCGCTTCTCAGGCCGTGTACGTAAAGCACATCTGGAGCCCACGACATCAGCCGCAGCAGTGCGACATCGGGACCGTGATCCTGAACGGACCAGCATTGCATCTGCGATGGAATTCGGATCGGAGGGCGAGTCAGGTCTCCATCGGACTCGAAGACCGCGGCTGTACGGTGGCCGGCATTCTCCAGCGCCGGCAGCAGCGCCTCAATGTATGTTTCAGCGCCGCCAATTTTCCTTGCAGCGTGAGTGACTACAGCAACGCGCATCGAGTCCCGACCGAAATTCTTGCCAGCTATTGTGGCGATTTTAGCTTGCGTATCACGGTTGAAGGATTATCGAGGCTGGTGCCCACGATCGCAGATGTGAGCGGCTGGTTCGGGTTTCGGCGCGTCGGTGAGAGCGGCCACTACCAAGGGCCAATCGAATCTTTCCTGATAGAGTTGTAAGCCCGCGGCTCCCAGATGGGCGCGCTCCTCCGGGGATCGGATCAATCTTCTCGCTGAACTCATGAAGGCACTTCGGTCGCGCGCGGGAGCGATCGCGACTGCACCGGATTCGTTCCACAACGATTCTGATAAATGCCCGGAGGTGGTGACGACCGGCACGCCATGGGAAATTCCCGCCATCAAACTCGAGCGCCGCGAACTGGCGCCGTCCGGATACGGCTGAATCAGCAAGTCGCACGCAGCGAGATAGGAAGACAGTTCTCTACTCGGCAGAAACCCGGTGGCGAGCAACCGGCTCGATAGATCTGGTGACTCTGCAAGCAGAGCCGAACGAACTTCGCTGCCGCCCGCGCCGAGCATGACAAAACTCAACTCGGGATGCGATCGCAGAAGCTCGACGATCGTGGGCTCCAGCATTTCGCGAATATTCGCTGAATAGGTTCCGAGATGTCCCAGCAATAACGGCGGGTTCCCTAGCTTTTCGCGCGCTGCGCGGGTGGACGCCGGCGCCGCAGTGCGGGGAATTGAGCTCGGAATCGGGAGCCAGTCCATGCGCAACTTCGCGGGTGCGTATGTGCGCAGCTTCGCTTCCCATGCGGGGATCGAGAGCCATACGCGCTCGGCGGAGTGCAGCAAAGTCCAGATCATCCAGCGATGGACGCCAGCGGCCGCACTTTGACGAATGCTGCGGAATTCCAGAAAAGGCTCGTGCACCATCACTTGCAGCAAGTCGCCGTGACGACGAACGCGTCTTGCGAGCCAGTGGCAGAAGCCGATGTTCATCGATCGGCGGCCATAGCCATGTGGAACCCACTGCACCAGCAGGGTGCGCGGCGAAGGAAATTGGTCGAGTAGTTCGTCTGCGCATGCGAGAGAAGCGGAGTCGAAATTTCCAAGGACACGGTGGACGTTCGCTTCAGTGGGCGAGGTCTCCTGCGATCCGGGCGCCCACACTTGAACCGGCTGTTCCTCATTGCGTAATGCTTGTGCCAGGAGAGCGGTGTAGTCGCTTACGCCGCCGACTTGCGGAGGGTATTCGCACGTGATGATGTGCCACTCACGCATGCGATCCGCCGTAGATCTGTAGGCAGCGCTCGACTACCGCGGACCAGGTGAATTTTTCAAGAACGCGCTTTCGTCCGGCAGCGCCCATCGCGGTGGCTTCCGCCGGATTCCGCTGCAGCCACACGAGTTTCTCCCGCATGACCTCCGAATTTCCAGCTGGAACCACGAAGCCGGTGACGCCGTCCTCAACTATCTCTGGCATGCTGGCGACGTCGGTGCAGATGGCCGGCGTTCCACATGCCATCGCCTCCAGCAGCGTCTGCCCAAGCAACTCCGGCACTCGCGTTTCCGTACCATACATATTGCGGTAGACGCTGGGAAGCACGACACAAAGAGCGTGCCGGTATGCTTCCACAAGCGCCTCGTCGCTAACTTCTGTGCGAAAGCTCACCGGCTTTCCGGCTGCAAGGGATTGCAGGTCGCTGAAGTAACCGTCGTCAAGCTTGGGACCGATAACGGTTAGTGGAAGTTCCGGTTGGATCGTTCGCGGACGAATCGCGCGAATCAGGCTGTCCACTCCTTTGTGGGGCAGCAATCTTCCGACAAATAAAACTTGGCTGCGCCGGGGTTTTACTGTCGGCGGCGAGAATTTTTCCGTATCCACGCCGCCGAGGATCACGTGCGATCGCGGACTTTCGGCGTGTCCAAAGACGCGGCGGCTGTACTCACTTACATGCAAATGACCGTGATACCAGCGATTGGTAGATATGTAAGACGATACATCCCAGCCACCTCCGCCGTGGTCGGTGACAAAAACCTTGCGGCCCGTCATTCGGCTCAACATCGCCGCGAGGCTGCTAGCTGCGACGTGTTGCTGGTGACAATGAACGACGTCGGCGCGCCGAACCTCCTCAACAATGTCCCAGGAGAGCGGGTTCATCCGCTGTTCGCGAACGTAGTATGGCTTACCGGAGATGCGAATCTGTAATTTGCCCAGGACTTCTTCGCGAGAACTGTCTCCAAAACTCAAGAGCCTGGTGGGAACACGGTCGGCCATATGACGCGCCAATTCGAGCGCGTAGCGCTCCGCACCACCAATCGAGCCCGCCATATCGAACAGCGCTGGGACAAGATGGAGAACGCGCGGCACCCGTCCGGTGTAATGAGCGGCTTTCGGCGAAGAGATATCAGGCTCTTTCGTTGGGCTGATGACCGGCATCGTTTGCCTTGACGTTCCAGGTCGCAGGCCAGAATATCGTGCCTTCGTTTGCGCTGGGAATCTGCCCGCTGCCGAAAACATCTGCGGGAGTCACTTCGAACGAAATGGCATCGTAGATCGCGTCGAGGTTCTGGTACTCCTCCCCAAAGAAAAGATCCATCGAGTAGAGACCGGGTACCAGCGGAAGATCCGGCAGATTGCAGGTGATCGAACCGCTCTGCATCGACTCCGGAAACTGATATTGCGTAATAACTCGATTGCTTGCGTTGAAAACCGTGACGCCGAAACTGTTCTTTACGCAGACCTCGAGATTGGGTCGTACCGGACGGCTATCACAAAAGAAATCAACCTGAACGGAAAGTGAATCACCCATGCGTACAGATGAAACGACGAGTCCTTTTGACGACAGAAGAGTGACGCGTTGCATCACGGGTTTCATTCCGCCGCGGCGGTTGGAATGGGATCGCAGGTCGGAAGATGTCGCTTGCGTGGCCAGATCCGCCGCCATGTATTGCGATATGACCTCGTGCGGTGTTCCATCTCCGAGCAGAGTGCCCTGCGAGATCATCAGGCAACGTGTGCAAAGCGATTCAATGGCAGCCATGTTGTGACTGACAAAAATGACGGTCCTGCCGCCGGCGCTGATGTCGCGCATTTTCCCGAGGCAGCGTTTCTGAAAGGTCGCATCGCCCACGGCGAGAACTTCATCGACGAGCAGAATCTCGGACTCGAGGAACGCCGCCACGGAAAAGGCCAGGCGAAGATACATCCCGCTCGAGTATCGCTTGACCGGCATATCGATGAAGCGCTCCACTTCCGCGAAGGCGACGATTTCATCGAACTTCGCGGCGATCTCTGCGCGCTGCATGCCAAGAATGGCTCCGTTGAGGAAGACATTCTCTCGTCCGGTAAGCTCCTGGTGGAAGCCCGTTCCTACTTCCAGAAGACTTCCGACGCGACCATAGAGATCAACTCGCCCGATGGTGGGTTCGGTGATGCGCGACAGAATTTTGAGCAGAGTGGATTTCCCCGCGCCATTTCGTCCGATGACGCCGACGACCTCGCCCTGGCCTACCGTGAACGAGACATCAGTGAGAGCCCAAAACTTCGTCACCGGCTGGCGCCCATTTTCTGTGCGATAACGGAACTTTTGCATGATGGCGTCGCGAAGTGTCTCGTAAATCTCGCGATCGCGGATCTGGTATTGCTTCCCGAGTTGTTCAACCCTTATTGCAGGACGCATAAATCAAATCACATCAGCGAACGTTCTTTCGGCGCGCCGGAAGAAGTAAGCGGAATAAACCAACAGTAGTGTCGCGGCCAGCGTTGAAATCGCGAGCATCTGCCATTCCAGCGCCGTCCCGAAGAGTGCCGCGCGAAATCCTTCGATCATTCCGGCCATAGGATTGAGAGCGAGCAACCACCGCCATTTGGCCGGTATCAGGCTGGCCGGATAGATCACCGGAGTTGCGAACATCCAGAACTGAACGAAGAAAGGCAGCACGAAGCGCACATCGCGGAAGCGCACATTGAGTGCCGCAAATAGCATCCCGGTTCCCGCCGCGAGCAAAGTAATCGCCAGAAGAATCAGGGGAGCCCAGAGCTGCGAAACGTACAGTGGCACTCGATACCAAATCATCATTGCGATCAGGATGACGCTGGCGATGAAGAAGTCAACCAACGCCGCCAATACTCCGGACAGTGGAATCAGCATCCGCGGGAAATAGACTTTGGTGACAAGGTTCGCGTTCCCCACCACGCTCGACGAGCTATTAGAGACGGCATTGGAAAAATATGTCCACGGAAGCAGGCCAGCGTAAGCGAAAAGCGAGTAGGCGATTCCGTTTGACGGTACATGCGCGAGCCGCCCAAAAAACAATGTGAAGATCAGCATGGGCAGGAGTGGCTGGATGATCGCCCAGATTGCGCCCAGCGCAGTTTGCTTGTAGCGCAACTTGATGTCGCGCCAGATCAAAAAATACAGGAGCTCGCGATATTGCCAGACTTCCTTCAGCTCGAGACTGGCCCGCCCGGAGGAAGGCAGGATCGTCAGATAGGGCTTATCGAAGACCGGATCGGCAATTTCCGGACGGCAGCACTCTGGATTCAACGGAATTGCTTTATCGGTGGCGGACATCGCGTTTTGCCCCGCAGTCATGACGCTTCGCCAGTGGCGAAACTTTTCACTTCGAGGCCGTCCTTGAGAATTGCACACTCCACAGCGAATCCCAAGGTCGCATGGGTACGAGCGGTTTACTGAAGAGATTCACGCAACGCGGAAATTCCAATCTGCAGCAACAACGGCTCAGGCGAATTCCTTGATTCGGGGTGCGATGAACCTGGCGCGCTGCAGAGGCATCGGTTGGAACGTCGGCTGATCGTTCTGCGGAATAGCTGCCCATCCAAGACACATCAAAAACATTGTGGATTGTGGGATTGACAGCAGCATTCCTACTCCCACGAAGCCGCTCGCAAAACAGCAGACGCATGCCACCCAGGCAATCCGGCGTCCGACCGCCCATGGTTCGCGGCCGCCGATGTGATTCCGTCGCGTGACGAACCACAACAGAAAGCCGATCCATAGTGCCAGGCCGATGATTCCGGTCTCCAGCAGGGCACGTCCATATTCACTCTCGATCAGCAGAGACGCGTGCAGGCGACCCTGCAGGAACGCGGGAATACTGGTGCCGCCACCGCCTAGTCCGTTGCCGAACGGATACTGCTGCATCGCATCCAGAAAACTTGCATTGACGCTGCTCTGTACCCGTCGTTCCACGTAATGCGTGTCGCTCAAGGTGGCGAACCGCTGTAATCGATCCTGCTGTGCAACCAGCACTCCGACGGCAATCAACGCCATCGTAAATACAAGCTTCAGACCGGGGCGAACACTTGCAGACAGAATGAAGATGGCCAGTACGACCGCCATCACGATGAAGTGACTTCGCACAGCGCTGAAAAACACGCCCAGCACCGCGGAAATGATTCCCGCCATCAGCAGGAACTGGTGCGACCGCCGGCGATGATGTTGTACCCAGGCGCCTAAAAGCAGGGGAAGCGTCATCACCATGGTGCCGGCATAGGCATGCGCGTTGGGGAAACTTGAAGGAATGCGATAGGCTCCGAGTGCTCCGACGTCGTTGCTGCTGTAGATCAAATCGGTAAGGACGTTTCTCGGGAAAAAACGCTCGATGCCGAGTGTGTATTCCACAATCGCCAAAATGAAAGCGGGAATGTTCAGTGCCGCGAGTCCCAGCGCGAGCGGATACAACTTCTCGCGGGTGAGCCGAGCGCCCAGCAGAATCATGGGGAGGAAGAAGATATTGCCGCGCAGTCCGACCACCTGGATCAACGGATCCTGCAGCGGAACGAAGAATAGAATTATCGGCCACAATGTGAGCAGCAGGACCCAGTGTTTCAGGCGTTGTCCGTCGGGGGAGAGAAACTGCTGTTTCATAACGCCGAGTTGTGACGCGTATAAGCCGACAACCGCGGCGTCGAAGAGAAAATAGATAGCCGTCGATTCCAGGTTCGCGCGCAGAATGCCGTAAGCGTAGCCAATTCCGAAAAGGCTCAACAGCCCGGCGACCAACGATCGGCGTCCCAGGTAGTAGGTGACAAAAGCAGCGGCAATGCAGAGCGCAAGCGACATTGAATCTAGATTCCGGAGGCCAGTGCCTTCTCCTCGAGAGGAAGAGCGGGCTCCATCACCGCAGCTCGGACGTCCGAAGAAACGGACTGCATTACCCGATCCAGCTCCTCCGCAAGTTGTTCTCGTCCGAAGTGCTGGACCACAGTCTTGCGTGCCGAGTCGCCCATGCTCTTGCGAAGAGAAGGATCGCGAACAAGCGTCGAGATCGCTTTCGCAAGATCGTCCGCTTCTCCCGGCCAAAACGTTAAGGTCCCTGGTCCTGCCGAAACGATTTCTGCAGATCCACCCAAGCCGGTTGTGATTACCGGTTTGCCGCAAGCCATCGCTTCGATCAGTGCGCGGCCGAACGGTTCGGGCCGAGTGCTGGCGTGAATCACTATGTCCACCGAGCGAAGCGCAGAAGCAGTGTCCGGAAGGAATCCCGTGAAACCCATACGATCGCTGATGCCGAGCTTCTGTGCCTGATCCTGTAGATCGGCGAGTGAGTTTTCGCTTCCGCCCGTACGGTAGATGGGGCCGCCAATAAGATATCCACGAACCGGTAAGCTGCGCAGACGCGACATCGCTTCCAGGAAAGTTCTGTGTCCTTTCCACCAGGCCATCGTCGCCACCAATGCGACGCGTAAGGTTCCAAAGGGAGCCGGATCCAATCCGCTCAAGCGATCTAGATCAAGACGTTCACCTCGAGGTGAAAAACGATCCAGATCCACTGTGTTGTAAACCACGTCTACAGGCAGCGCCGAATTTGGACCAAGCACTGAGCGAATATCTTCGGCAACGCTTTTCGAATTTGCGATCAGCCGATCAGCGCGTCGAGCGTACCTCCGAAAGAGCCTCGCAACAATCGGACGCGATGAAACGTAATCGTGCGTGTGCCACACCAATCGACTCGCGCGCGGTTTCACCATCGCAGCGAAAATCTGCGCTTTGAAGCCATTGGCATAAATCACATCGGGAGCGAAAGACCGGAATGTCCGGCGAAGGCTGCTCCGGTAACTCGCGAACGCGGGCGCAGCCGAGATCAAGCTGGTTGCCACCGCGAACGCATTGGCAGACCGACTGCTTCGTCGAAGCCGCGAATCGCCAATGCGAGCGAGCGACGCAGGATAGAGAACCACTTCTACTTGAATGTCGAGTTCGCGCGCCCTCAACGCGAGAGAGCCATCGCTGGGAACGATCAGAGCCGCTTGCCATTCCGGATGCCGCCTCTTCAGCACTTCAATGGTGTCGAGCAGACAAACCTCAGCTCCGCCCAGTTCGCCTAGTGTGCTCACAAAGCAGATGCGCGCATTTTTCCGAAGTGCCATCAAGGGCGTGGATTTCCGTGTCGAGTATAGGTGCGATAGGAGCGATTCGTAGCGTGGACACGGGTTACTAGTCCGCTTCCTCCATGTAAAACGAGCTCCGCCGAATGCTAGAATCCAGCCGCTCACCAGTGTGCAAAATCTGGGGAGACGTGTTTGTCAGGTTATGGGCGCAATGGTGTAGGTGGATGAAAACGCATAACAGTCTGAGTCCGCCGTTTCGGGCTGAGGTACCCTCATACACGGAACCTCCGGGGCAGTGGCCCGCGTACCCGCAGATCGCCTATGGAAGTTTTCCGAAGGCAGACGACAAGGGACTGCTGCAGTATGTTCCGATTCTGCGCAAGCACCGCTGGACCATCATCGCAACCGTTGCGTTGACCGTAATCATCGCCATCATCGTTTCCTTGCGCACCAAGCCTGAGTATGACGCACTGGGCAGAATCGCGATCAATCGCGAAAACGCGGATGCCCTGGGTTTCAAGAATGGCGTGGAAGCGTTGACCGATGACGATATCGACTACCAGTTGACGCTCGATACGCAGACCAGAATCCTGGAGAGTGATGCGATCACGCTGGCGACGGCGAAGGCACTCGGGTTAGATAAAGACCCCGCCTTTATGCCCGCGAAGGAAAAGCCGGCGGAGATATTAGCTGCGCCCACCGCGGACCCGCGCCAGGAAGCCGCGTTGATTGGCTTCATCCACGGGGGATTGCAGATCACCCAGGTCCCCAAGACGCGCATCCTGGAAATCCGGTTCACGAATTCCGATCCACAGCTCGCGGCACGCGTGGTCAACACGCTGGTAAATGTTTATATCGAGCAGAATTTCAAGACGCGCTTTGAATCGGCGATGCAGACTTCCGATTGGCTTTCGAAGCAGCTTTCGGATCTGCAGTTAAAGGTTGAGGCGTCGCAGGAGAAGCTGGTTCGATACCAGCGCGAGCATGGGATTCTCGGCATCGACGAGAAGCAGAACATCGTGACTCAGAAACTGGATGAGCTCAATCGTGAACTCACCGAGGCCGAAGCGGATCGTATTCAGAAAGAAGCGCGCTACCGGTTGATTGCAAACGGTAATGCGGAGATGCTCTCTAATCTGGATTCAACCAGCTTGCTTTCGAAACTGCATGCGCAGGAATTGGATCTGAAGACGCAGATCGCGCAAGCAGAAGTTCATCTGGGTCCGGCTCACCCGCACATTCTCGAACTGAACAATCAGCTCAAGCAGGTGCAGAAGGCGTCGCAGTCGGAAGTCGACAAGCTTGCGGGACGCATCAAGGGCGATTATCTGACGGCGGCTCAGCGCGAAAGCATGTTGCGGGCTGCCATGGATCAGCAGAAGCAACAGGCGAACACGCTCAACGAAAGTGCCATTGAATACACGCTGCTGCGTCGCGATGTGGATTCCAACCGGCAGCTTTACGAAGGACTGTTGCAGCGGCTGAAAGAAGCAAGCGTTTCCGCCGGATTGCGTTCGAGCAACATCCGCATTGTAGATCCCGCCCGCGTGCCGTTGAGTCCGGCGCGCCCCGATCGGCGGCGCAATGTGATGCTGGCGCTCGCCATGGGATTGGTGGGCGGAGTCGTGCTGGCATTTGTCCTGGAGTCGCTGGACAACACCGTGCGAACCCCTGAGCAAGCTCAACTGCTATGCGGAATTCCGTCGCTCGGCATTATTCCTGGAAGCAATCCGGAATCCGCAATTCGCCGCCTGGCGCCAATGGCGCGAACTGCGTTGCCGTCACACGAACAAATCTCGAATGGTAAAGATGCAGATCGCGGCGATGTAGAACTCGCGTCCCACAAGAGGCCTCGCTCCGACATGGCAGAGTCGTATCGCGCGTTGCGGACGTCCATCCTGCTGTCTTCGAGCGACGCCCCGCCAAAAGTGATTCTCATAACCAGCGCTCTTCCCCAGGAAGGTAAGACGACGACCAGCATCAATACGGCCATCGTGCTCTCGCAGAACGGATCACGCGTACTGCTCGTCGATGCCGATATGCGGCGGCCAAGTGTGCATCGCATCTTCGGAATCGACAGCGGAGTAGGGTTGAGCACGCTTCTTGCCGGGAGCAGCAGCTTCGAAGAGTCGACGCTGACGTCTTCTGAGGTGCCGAATTTGACGGTACTGCCGGCTGGCCCACCTCCCCCACAGCCTGCCGAGTTGCTGCATTCAGAGACGATGAAACGGCTGCTGGCGCAATGGCGGGAACAATACGATCACATCGTGATCGACAGCCCGCCAGCCTTATCGGTTACGGACGCCGTTTTGCTTTCAGTACAGGCCGATAGCGTCGTGCTGGTCATTCGCGCTGCTTCCACGCGCAAGGCGGCGCTGCAGCGCGCATGCGATCTACTGGGCCAGGTGAACGCTCAGGTGATGGGCTTCGTGATGAACGGCGTAGATGTAAACGCGGCTGATTTCGATAATTGCTATTACTACGGCTCCAAGTACGGTGGCTACGGCCGCTACAGCGAGGAAGATCGTCCCCGCCGGGCTTGAATTTGTTTGTACGACGGCTCGCGCGCGGGTATTTGCGAATATGCGCTTGAAGCTCAATTCCGCGTTTCGCAAAAGCGCAGTTGCCATGGCTGCCGTGATAGTGGGAACGTGCACCATCGTTTTTGCCACCCGAACTGTGGTGGCCTGGTCCGCCGCGCAAAACGGTGACTGGTCACGCGCCGCAAAGCTTGAGTCAGGAAATGCCACCTGGCCATGCAACCTTGGAGCTTCCTATACGATTCTGCAGAACAATCCTCGGGCTGCAATTCCTCCTCTTGAGGCCGGAGTACGACTCAATCCGCACGACGCTGTTTGCTGGACGGCCCTCGGAGATTCGTATGCTCAGGCCGGGGATCTCGCAAATGAGCGGCGCACTCTCGAGGCCGCCCTTCGCGCCGATCCGAATGACGCTCACATTGCGCTGAACACTGCAACGATCTACGTAAATAGCAACGAGGTCGAGCGCGCTCTGCCGCTTTATCGACTGGCAATTCAGAAACGTCCCGACTGGGCGGCACACATACTTCCGAACATCTGGTTTCACAATCCGAATGCCGAAGAAGTGATGGCAAAGGCTCTGCCGCCAACCACACCGCCGCGCCTGGCTCTCCTGAAATTGCTGGTCGAGAAGAACGAATCCGCGCCAGCGACTCTTGTTTGGCAGAAGATCATTCAAAGTCAGGAGCCTTTCGAGTCGAAGGACGCCCTCTTCTTCATCGATTCGCTGTTGGCGCAGAACGATGTGGACGCTGCTACGCAGGCATGGCATCAACTGGCGGCACGCGACGCGGATTTGGCTCAACGAAGCGCGAGAGGAAATCTGATCTCTAACGCAGGTTTCGAGCGCAGCATTCTCAATGGCGGATTTGATTGGATCTATAAGCCGGTCGACGGAATCGATGTCTCGGTGGACACCGCCGAATTTCACTCCGGCAGCCGTTCTCTCGCCGTCAGCTTCGATACTGACAATCTGGGCGTTACCGGTCTGAAGCAGTTTGTTCCCGTCGAACCTGCTTCCCACTACACATTTACGGCATGGATTCGCGGCGACAGCATTGAGACTGCGAGTGGCCCACGATTCGCGTTTTCTGATACCAGGACTCATCAGATCGTATTCAACAGCGAAGATGCACTCGGCTCATTCCCGTGGCGGTCAGTTAGTGGTGAATTCAACACGGCTCCAGGCACAAACCTTCTGGAATTGAGTATTGTCAGGAATCCGGCGAATGGCAGAATCCGGGGAAAGATCTGGATCGACGATCTGGAATTGGTGCGCAATCCATGACGTCCACGCATGTGCGCCCCACGCCAGTTCTGATTGATATGCAATCGCCCGAAGAGCGCGCCAGCAGGAGACAACTGGCACGTCTGAAACTCCTGGATCAGGCCCTCGAAATCGGCCTGTTGGTGCTGTTAGTGGTCGCGGTCATGTCCTTTGGCGCAGTTCAGGCGTGGGGAATCTTCGGTCTTCGCGTCGGAGCGGTGCTTCTATTTTTGCTATGGGCAGCCCGACAAATCATCTCTGGGGAACTTCAGATCCCTTCTGCTTTTCTGCCACTGCTGATCTTCGGGGCGTGGATCGCGGCTCAGTGGGCATTCGGAATCACAGTGTATCGTTACCAGACAGAACAGGACTGGCTGGGCTACCTGGCTTGCCTTTTTGTGATGTGTGCAGCCGCTACGATGGCCGTAAATCCCGAACGACTCCGCCGTTTTTTGACCGCACTTGCTGTTTTCGGCGCGCTGCTCGCAGTTTTCGCCATGATCCAGGACGTCAGTGGGACCAAGGCAATCTACTGGATGTTCCAGCCCTCTGACATCGCGGCGCAGATCTATGGTCCGTTCGTGAATCGAAATCACTACGCGGGCCTGATGGAACTACTGGCGCCGCTGCCGTTCCTGCTTTGCCTGTCGCAGCGGCCGGAACGCCGTCTTCCTCTTCTTGGTGCCGGCGTGCTGATGGTGCTCAGTGTTTTTCTCTCCCGTTCACGCGGTGGCATGGTCGCTTTGGGAGCGGAGCTGATATTCATCGCGGTGTTCCTCAGCCGCATCCGGCATCGCGCCAAGTCGTTTGCCGCGATCGGGGTAATCGCAGCAGTCCTCGCCGTGCTGATCGTGTGGGTGGGCTCCGACCCGGTAGTGCATCGGCTGACCGACATGAAAGATGCAAACCGCGTGTCGATTTTTAAGGACACGCTGCACATGTGGTGGTCGCGGCCTGTGCTTGGATATGGTTCAGGCACATTCGATCTCGTCTATCCCACGTTCCAGAGCTTCGTGGTGGATTCCGTCATCAATCATGCGCATAACGATTACCTGGAACTGCTGAGCGAGACCGGACTGATTGGCGCCGCGCTGATCGCTTGGTTCCTCGTGCTCGTATATCGTAATGCGAGTAAGCAGCTCCGGCCGGGAGCGAAGACTTCCGATTCGGTGCTCATCGCCGTGTTGGCGGGAATCACCGGGCTGCTCGTGCACAGCCTCGTAGACTTCAATTTCCACGTTCCTGCGAACGCTGCGCTATTTCTGGTGATGGCCGCAATTGCGGTGACCGCTTCCGCAGCCAGGATCGCACCGGGCAGTCTCGCAACTCGGGGAACTCCTGAATGACGACTACGGCGCTTCCGAGACCTCCCGTCCGCGTGCTTCCACCCCGAGAAAACCGCTTGCGCCGCGAGTTTCGACTGCTCACTGAAGTTGCTTTTGACGAAAAAGCGAATATCACTGACTTGCTCTCCGATCCGGCGTTGGACTGGGACTACCTGCTTGCGGCTGCTAAATTCCATGGCCTGATTCCAGTATTAGCGCCGAGATTATTGCGACAACTCACCAGTGTGCCGGAACGAGTTCGCTTCGAACTCCAGCAGGCGAGCCGACGCGCGCTCGAAGGAACGTTGGCTCTCTCCGGTGAACTAGTTCGAGTTCTGCGGAACCTGAATTCTGCGCAAGTGGAATGCATCCCTTTCAAGGGACCAGCTCTGGCTGCGGAGTTGTGGGGAAACTTCACGCTGCGCCAGTCCATGGACATCGATCTGCTGGTTCGGCCCGCGCAGGTCGGACAGGCGGTTGAAGTTTTGCTGAGTTGCGGTTACACGCCCGAGTCTGACTGGAAGAGACTGTTTCCGCGAGCAGTGGAATTACAGCTGAAAAAGACGGGAATGCCTCCGTTGGAGTTGCAGTGGGGAATCGCGCCCAAATGCTTTTCGGTAGATCTGGAGATAGACGCGTGCTGGCAACGTGCGCAGAGTGCCGAATTCGGCGGACAGCCAACGCTCGCATTCGCGCCAGAAGATCTGATGCTCATCCTCTGCATTCACGGCTGGAAGCACGCATGGAACCGCCTGCTATGGATCGCGGATGTCGCACGTCTGCTGCGCAAGTCAACCGCGCTGGACTGGCAATCGTTGAGCGCGCGCGCGAAAGCATCCGGCACAGAAGGCATTCTGCTGTTGGGCGCTCTCGTTGCGCAGAGACTGTTTGGCGTGACGCTGTCCAACGAGATCGCCGATCGCGCTCTGACTGCGCCGCGAATCGCCGCTCTCGCCGACGAGTCGATCACCTACATGCAGGGTCTGATTCAGCCCACCTATACGGGATGGCACCGCTACATGCTCGTCGCGCGCGAGCGCCGAATTGACCGCATCCGGCACGTCTCCCGCTTCCTACTGACCCCCGGCGTAGGCGATTGGGACGCGGTCCAACTGCCGAAATTTGTCATTCCTCTTTATAGGCTTGTACGCCTGGCACGGGTTGGCCAAGTCGCCGCGCAATACGCCTTCCGCCGCGCCTAGACCTATTTCCGGGACTGGACACTCCTAGAATGTGCATCAACTTGCACACTCGCCCCAAAGCCCAATTCGGGCCACCGGTTAAATCACTGAAAATCCGTGGAATTGGGTTTTGTGAGAAGCGGGATCTTTGGCTCACGGCGTGCATAAGTCATAGGCAACATACGCACGCGAGTGCGAGACGGTAAACGCCGTCGTTGCGACTCACACTGCCGCAGGTGATTTTGGATTTGAGCTGAAAACGCTCCTCTGGAAAATCCAGCCTCCGCCTGCCAGGCAAACCGGTCAAACAGGACCGGAAACGTGGTAGGTTGACCAGCCGCCAAAAGAACGGAAGATGGTCAGATAAGGAACTCGCCACCTAACCAGGTGGCGATTTTCTTTTGGGGCACTCTAGTAAGCCAGGTTCTCTACCGCCATCGCCATTCCCATACCGCCGCTCACGCACAGGGTCGCGACTCCAAGTTTCGTGCGGCGCCGCATCATCTCGTGCAGTAGGGTCACGGTGATGCGCGTTCCGGTACATCCAATGGGATGGCCAAGCGCGATGGCTCCGCCGTTTACATTCAAGCGGTCGCGATCGAAATGAAGTTCGCGATCGCACGCAAGCACCTGCGCCGCGAACGCTTCGTTCAATTCGATCAAATCGAAATCAGCCAGCTTCAGCCCGGTGAGTTTTTCGAGTTTGCGCATCGCGGGCACAGGTCCGATGCCCATCGTTCGCGGATCGACTCCCGCGGAAGTCGAGTCCACAATGCGGGCCAGCGGCTTCAGTTTGTTTTTGGAAACGAACCCTTCGCTGGCGAGAACCATCGCGGAGGCGCCGTCAGTGATTCCAGAAGAATTGCCTGCAGTGATGGTGCCGTCCTTCGCAAACACGGGCGCGAGTTTTGCCATCTTCTCGAGAGTCGCCCCGAGAAACGGGTGTTCATCGATTGCGAACACCTGCGAGCCTTTCTTGCTTTCTATCGTGACCGGCACAATCTCGCTTTCGAACCGATTGGTCTTCATTGCCTGCTCGGCGCGCTTCTGGGAGCACAGCGCAAATTCGTCCTGCTCCTCGCGCGAAATCTTGTATTGCTCTGCAAGGACTTCGGCGGTTTCGCCCATGACCATCTTTGCCATCGGACAGAAGAATCCATCGCGATACATTCCATCCACCAGATCCTGGTTACCAAGCCTGAATCCCCACCGCGCTTCCACATAATAAGGAAGCCGCGACATCGACTCGGTTCCGCCGGCAAGCACGCAATCGAGATTCCCATCTGCGATCTCACGCGCTGCGAGCGCCAGACTTTTCATGCCGGAGGCGCAAGCCATATTCACCGTAAACGCCGGAACTGATTCTGGGACGCCGCTGCGGATTGAAATCTGCCGCGCAGGATTCGGTCCGCCTCCAGCCTGTCGCGCGTTGCCAAAGACTGTTTCTTCGACTTGATCCGGCTGCACTCCGGCGCGTTCCATCGCGGCCTTGGCGGCCACAACGCCCATATCCGCGGCCGTGAGCGACGCCAGGGATCCGCCAAATTTACCGATTGGGGTTCGAACCGCAGAGAGGATAAACACGTCCCGCACGCTCACCTCGAGAGGACAGTTGCTTGAATTCAGTCTAGCAGAAGGCGCATTTTCAGCGGTTCGCGTACACTTAGAGTGTGAGTGTGATCTTCGGAATCAACGCGGTGACCGAGGCCTTGAAGGCCCGCGGTCGCTCGTTTGACTACATCGCGGTTTCGCCCGAGCGCCACGACTTGCGCGTGCATAAGATCGTGACCTCGTGCCGCGAACTGGGCGTTCCCGTCCGCCAGCTTCCGCGCGAGCAACTCAATCGCCTTGCGCCCGGGTCGGCGCATCAGGGTGTGATCGCCGTCGCATCGGCCAAACAATATGCGGATGTGGACGAAGTCCTAGCCAACCAGCGTGGCGAATGGCCGTTCGTTCTGCTGCTCGACGGCGTGGAAGATCCGCACAATCTCGGCGCGATCATACGTACGGCCGATGGCGCGGGCGCCGACGGGGTCATCATCCCCGAACGCCGCGCCGTGGGTGTGACTGGCACCGTGACAAAAGCCTCGGCTGGAGCCAGCGAGCATCTGCCGATTGCGCGCGTCACCAATGTTGGTCGCACGCTCGAAGAGTTGAAAGAAAAAAATATCTGGACGGTCGGTCTCGATGAGCGCGGCTCACAAGCTTACGACAAAGTCGACTACCGGATGTCTTGTGCGCTCGTGCTGGGCGCTGAAGGCAAAGGCCTGCACGAGCAGGTTCGGAAGAAGTGCGATTTCCTGGTCTCGATTCCGATGCTCGGCCAGGTGCCTTCGCTGAACGTATCCGTCGCCGCCGCGGTTGTAATGTACGAAGTTGCGCGCCAGCGTCGCACTCAGCCCAGTAAAAAGGCCGACAAAAGGCCTGATAAAAGGAAAGATTAGCCTCACCCAGTTTTTTCATTCATGGATTTATCTAAGTTGTTCTCGACCTTCTCGCTCCGTATTCTTCGATTTCTTTGTGTCCTCTGCGTCTTCTGTGGTGCAACAGCGGGCTTCGCTCTCGACCGCAACGCCTTCACTTTCACGAAGTATGATCTCGAGGTTCGCCTCGATCCAGAGAGCCACCAGCTCGCCGCTCGCGGCAAGATCACCTTGCGCAACGATTCGGCGGAGCCTCAGAAGAACGTTGCTCTGCAGATTTCGTCTACGCTCGATTGGCGAATGATTGAGCTAAACGGCGAGCAGTTGGAGTACATTGCGCAGCCGTATAACACGGACATCGATCACACCGGCGCTGCGGATGAAGCGAATATCAAGCTCCCCACTGCGGTTGCGCCGAAGCAAAGCATCGAGCTCGAAGTCGGATACAGCGGCAACATTGAAGTGAGCACCGATCGTCTGAAGCGGCTGGAGACACCGCAATCGGCCGCTGACGCCAGCGAATGGGATCAGATTGGCCAGCCCTTCACCGCTTTGCGCGGCGTTGGCTATGTGCTCTGGTATCCGGTGGCCATGCCGGCAGTGAACTTGTCCGCCGGAGAACTCTCCTCTGCCGTCGGCACGTGGCAGGCGCGTCAACAACACTCGGAGATGCACCTCAAGGCCTGCTGGATCGGTCCGGAAGACCATCGCCTCACCGTGCTCAGCAACGGACAGTTCGAAGGCATCGCCGCCAACACAGAGCAGCAAGACGCGAATACTGGTTGCTCCAACTTCCGTTTTACGTCGCTCGGCAATACGGTTCCCATGCTCGCGCTCGGTGAGTTTCAGGTTCTCCAACGCCCGCAGATGAACCTCTATTACCTCGGCGACACCAAGAGCGACGCCGAAGACTTCGCATTGGCGGCAGAGAAAGTTCGTCCGCTGATTACCGAATGGTTCGGCGAGCCGCAGTCCACATTGCAGATCATTGACTTGCCTGTGCCCAATGGCAATCCATTCGAGAGCGGAACCACGCTCATCGCGCCCTTCAAAATGGATACTCGCGTGACCGAACTGACCATGGCGCACAGCTGGGTGCACGCGTCGTTCACGTCGCCGCGGCCATGGATCGATGAAGGCCTCGCGCATTTCGCGCAAGCGCTACAACGCGAGCGGCAGGACGGAAGGAAAGCGGCGATTGCGTACCTACAGGCCAGGCTTCCCGCACTCCTCATCGAGCCGGGCGATGATCACGGCACAAACGCTGCCGCTACCGCACTGGCGAATACGGTCGACGACAATATCTATCGCAACAAAGGTATGTACGTCTGGTGGATGTTGCGCGACATGCTGGGCGACCACGCACTTCAGGCCGCGATCCAGAGCTATCGTCCAGAAAAAGATAAGGAGCAGTCGTACATGCAACGTCTGCTGCAGGCGCAGACGAAGCAGAACCTGGAGTGGTTCTTCGACGACTGGGTATATCGCGACCGCGGACTGCCCGATCTGAGTATTGAAGCAGCTACACCTCGCGAAACATTGAACGGATCGTTCATCGTCGCGGTGACGGTCGCGAATCAGGGCACCGCCACGGCAAATGTACCGGTGATTGTCCGCGGAGAAAATGGAGAGAGCTCGGGCCGCGTGCAAGTTGGACCCAAGCAGAAGGAGACGACTCGCATCGCTGTTCAGGGACGGCCTCAGCAGGTTACGGTGAATGACGGCAGTGTCCCCGAAGTGCAGCCCGGGGCTCACGTTTTCAAGTTTCCAGCTCCAGCCGATGACTCTTCGAGTTCAAGCAATTAAACTGCGACCGGCAGAATCCATGTTTTAATGTGAGCTGGAATCCCTATGCGCCGTCTGCTTTCCTTTCTCTCTTTTCTTCTGATCGCGTCGATGGTAACTGCCCAGGCGCCGCCGAAAACGAGCGCTGATTCTACCTATCACCCCGACCCTCTCTCCGGCATGTACAGCTTTGTTCGGGAAGGCGAGTTCGTCGAAGTTGACTTCGAGGAAGGGAACCGTCTCACCGGATTTATTTCGCGCTTCGGCGATCTCGATAGCGATCGCGGCGCATTCCTCGATCACACATTTACTAAAGGCGAGTATGCAGGCGAGAAGCTCAGCTTCACGACGAATTCCGTGCACGGAGTTTGGTTCGAGTTCAAAGGCAAGGTTTCAACGGACAAGACCAAGCAGCCAGGCGCAGAAGGATACGCCGTGATCCACGGCACCCTGACTCAGTACACGGAAGATAGCAAGAAAAAGACGTCCGCGAAATCGACGGAGGTCACCTTCAAGTCGTTTCCCCATGACATGACGACGCCGAACTAGTATTTCGCCTCCGGTGGTCGCGTGTATTCCGCCGGATTCGCGCGGTTTCCGAACCGATCTACTTTCTCTGACGTGGCATCGTTTGTTCCGGTCGCGCGTGCGATATTTCTTTGGGACATCGAAGTCCCGGGGCCCACTTTCTGTGACGGCATGCGTTGCTGGCCAAAGCCGCGACCCTCGGCTGATGCTTTGAAGTCGCGCAGCACGCGCTCGATCACTCCCTCGATGCGACCCGTCATCGGCGACACAAATGGCAGGAAGAGACGCAACGGCGGAGCGTAGTTCATCGTCACTTGCACCAGCGTGTCATTTCCAATCGGCGCAAATGTAATTCGGCCAGTGTGCTTCGGTCCGCTCACCGACTTCCATCCGATCGCCTCATTCGGGATCAGTTGCTCGATCCGGGCATCCCATTCCAGATTCGCTGGTCCCATACCGACTCTCCAGTGCGTCATGGCCCCATGGTGTTGCACCTCGCGCACATCATTGGACACTCTTGGTAAGTTCTGCACATTAAGCCAGCTGTCAAAAACCTCCTTTACCGGTGCGCCGATCTGGATGCTTTTCTGCAAGCGAACGATATGGCTGCGACGCGCGCGTCCGATCAACTCTGGAATCAGCCACACAACCGCGCCAACCCCAACGCCGATCGCCATGCCCCAACGGAAACTTCTCCGCGCTTTCCTTCTTCCGCCCATCATTCCCTCCGTGGCTTTCAAAGGTTGGAGACGCTGAGCGAGAGGACAGGTTGCATACCGATGTCGCACAACCTGAGAGCCTGCGGCCGACTCCATCTCACTTAGTCATGAACGCGACATGTGAGATCCGAATTGGAACATCGGGCTGGCATTACAAACACTGGTGCGGCCCGTTCTACGAAGCGAAGACGCCCGGTTCGCGCATGCTCGCTCATTACACTCGCCACTTCGACACAGTTGAAATCAACAATAGTTTTTACCGGCTTCCGAAGGCAGAGACATTTTCCGCTTGGCGCGAGGCAACGCCCCCAGATTTTCGTTTTGCGGTCAAAGCCTCGCGTTTCATCACGCACATGAAAAAATTGAAAGATCCGCAGAATGCGCTCGAGAATTTTCTGCCTCCCGCCGAAGCATTGGGCAAGAAACTTGGCCCGATCCTGTTCCAATTGTCACCGCATTGGCCGGTGAATATTGAACGGCTGGAAGAGTTTCTTTCGGTGCTTCCCAGGAAGCATCGTTACGTCTTCGAGTTCCGTGAGCACAGCTGGCATACACCGCGCGTATACGACATTTTGCGCCGGCACAACGCGGCATTCTGCATCTTCGAACTCGCAGGGCACCACTCTCCCATTGAGATCACAGCCAATTGGAGCTACATCCGCCTGCATGGGCCGGAAGGACCTTACCAGGGCAGCTATGCGCATCGGCAATTGGAGCGATGGGCAGAGCGGATCGTGAACTGGTCTTCGGAACTAAAAGGTGTGTACCTGTATTTCGACAACGATCAGGCTGCGTATGCGGCACAGAATGCCAAGGCGCTAAAAGCACTGCTGAGTTCTGCGCTCAAGCGGGCGGCCTGAGTTGATCCTGGTCAGGAGAAATCGACTGCCGGACCGCACAGAAACTGACGACCGCATCCGAACTTCAGAGATCAAATCCTAGTTTCAGGACTGACATCATGCCACGTAAGAATTCTGCGAAACCGTCCTCCAAGGGCGGAGGCTCCGGCGAAAACAGTAGCGCTAAGAAGCGGGCGCAAGTCCATGAATTCCCATCGCGTGCAGCGACCAATGGTCCCGCGCAGGAGCCGCGCCCGCCCTATATGAAAGCCAAGTTGCAGAAGCCCGGATTGCAGAGCCAGATGCAGCCGCAGCCCCGGTACGAAGGCTCGCGCTATCGGCCCGCTGGCAAGCTGGAAGGGAAAGTCGCTCTCATCACCGGCGGCGACTCCGGCATCGGCCGCGCGGTCGCAGTCCTTTATGGGCGCGAGAAGGCAGACGTCGCCATCATTTATCTACCGGAAGAACAGAGCGATGCGGAACAAACGCGCGATGCCGTTCAGGAACATGGCCGGGAGTGCCTGCTCATTCCGGGCGACGTCACCGATCCTGACTTTTGCCTGCGTGCAGTCGAGGAAACTCTCGAGGAGTTCGGCCGCCTCGACATTCTCGTAAACAACGCTGCCTTTCAGAACAGCCAGGAAGATATCGAAGAGATCAGTGAACAGCAGTGGGACCACACCTTCCGCACCAATATCTATGGCTACTTCCACATGGCGAAGGCTGCCATTCCGCATTTGAAGCCGGGCAGCGCGATCGTCAACACGGGATCCATAACCGGACTGGATGGAAACAAAGATCTGCTCGATTATTCCGCGACCAAGGGTGCCATCCATGCATTTACGAAATCGCTGGCGCAGAATCTTGTATCCCGTCAGATTCGCGTCAACTGTGTCGCGCCTGGGCCAATCTGGACTCCGCTCGTCGCCTCCGACTACGAACCCGAAGAGACCGCACAGCACGGAGCCAACACTCCCATGAAGCGCGCCGGACAGTCTGAGGAAGTCGCCCCGGCGTATGTCTTCTTCGCTTCCGAAGGCGATTCCAGCTATATCACCGGAGAAGTGCTGACTTTGCTTGGAGGAAAAACCACTGCAGGATAACGCGCGACCGCTTGTATAGCCGCTACGACTGGTCTGAAGACGACGGCGGCGCGGGAGCTTCGGCTAATTTTTTCTGCAGAAACTCGGTGTGATTGTCTTCGAAGTCGGCGAGCTCCGAATAGAGCTTCTTCAAATCAGGATCCGGTGTTTGTTCCTTGACGCGCCGATAGAAGCGCTGCGCCGCTAGTTCTGCGTCCAACGCAATTTGCAATGCTTTGTCTGCAGGACGCGCTGAGATACGCGCGCGCGTAATCGCAAACAATTCTCCATTGTCGATCTTCGGAACCTCGATCATTTCGCGGATATCTTCTTCGGTCACCGCGCAGCTCTGCGTTCCATAACGATCGAAATAGCGTTCCTGCAGCATTGTCCCGTGGCGTCGCTCTTCCTCGCCCATCTCCCAAAAGACCTGGGCGATCTGCAGCGAGTCGGGATCGCGAAACTCCGCAAACAATTCCGAGAATTGCTGATAGATCTGCGCATTCCGCTCTTCGATGAAGATGGCGACGTGCAGAGCTTCCTGGGCGGTCAGGGATTCGAAAGGGCGCTTCATCGAAGAGTCTGCAGAATGATTATCAATATTGAATTTCAATTTCAATATCTTTCGAGAGATGTCACTACCGCCTATTTCAACCGCTCCTTACGCCACTTTCTGTGACGGGTAGACCGAGCTGTTGGATGAACCGGACACCGGTAGTGTGACAACTCGTCTTCCGTCGAACTTTACCGTCCAGCTTCGGGAGCATTCGGCACAGAGCCAGAAAGTCTCGACGCGACGACTTGCGGCGCTCCATGCCTCATCGGATTTCTCAGAAGCCGCGTTCGGACCGCAATCCAGAACAAACACTCTTCCATCATGCAGGAACCGGAAGAGATTCGTGCAACCGGGATTAGCGCACTGTGACAGCATGTCAACCTCACGTAGGGCGGCAAGGTTAGGAGTTTCAGAGCGGACAGGAGAGCGCGTTGGCCCCGCAGGCAGGCTGTCGTGCCTTACATGCGTGAGTTCATTGTAGCTCGAGTGGAAGCGCATGGCGGAGATTTCGTATCTATCTTCCTGCGCCCAACGACCACGTCTGGAAGTCCGCTTTGGGCGCAGGTTTCATTCCGATGCACACATCACAGACCATTGTGACCATGTTCACTTCTTCCACAACAGCACAGGGCTACCGTAAGCATGAAGAGTTCATCCGAGCCTCTCCGCGAATGGTCGGAACTGGCCGAGGATGAGCGCGGTTCGTCCGCGCGAGAGGGGAGCAGCTATGCTAACCAAACATACGTTCCGCGTGCTCTGCAGCCTCCTGTTGACGCTACTGGTTTCTACTGTGGCTTTGGCGCAGAAGGGGTATCCCAAGTACGACCCCAAGGCCGAGGTCAACATTAAGGGTGAAGTCCAGGAGCTTAAGACCCATCACACCGAATCGGGCGACAGTACCCACCTGATTGTGAAAGTGGGCGATCAGCTTTACGAGATTTGTCTGTGCCCGGCCGAGTTCCTCAAAGCCATGGATTTTGACTTCGCCAAAGGTGACAAGCTGGAGATCACCGGATCGAAAGCCACGATGGATGGCACCGACGTGATCCTCGCCCGCGAAATCGTAAAGGGCGACAATACGCTGGTAATTCGCGACAAAGACGGCACCCCAGCCTGGACCTGGATGATGAAGAAAGGCTAACCCGGACGATCCCATCGTTCATACCCCACCTGCGGGTGAGCTGTTATCTGCGGTGGGGTATTCTTTTGCCCGTTTGACCGGGCAAAAACACCATCGCTATACTTCAGGAAGGAATGTGCCTCGTACGGGCCGTTCGCATCTCCTTGTGGGGTAATGATGTCTTTATCGGCAGTGATTGTGGATGACGAGCAACTGGCGCGCGACGAACTGGCGTTCCTGCTGAAGGCGGTAGGCGAGGTCGATGTAGTTGCGCAAGGGAGAAACGGCGTTGAGGCCGTGAATCTCATCAAGGAACATAACCCTGATCTCGTCTTCCTCGACGTTCAGATGCCCGGGCTCGACGGCTTTGGCGTTATCAAAAAGTTGTTGGATAAGAAAGTCCGCATGCCCCAGGTGGTCTTCTCCACCGCGTTCGACCAGTATGCGGTCAAGGCGTTCGAAGTCAATGCCGTCGATTATCTGCTGAAGCCTTTCGACAAAAAACGCGTGGCCGAATCGATTCAGCGCGCACGCCGGAAGCTTGAGTCCACCTCGGGATCAGGCGACAAGCTCGACGTTCTGGTTCGCATGCTGGAGCAGAAGGAACAGCAACAGAGCCAGCCGCAAAAAATCCTGATCAAGTCTGTCGGAAGGCTTTTCCTCGTCGATCAGAAAGAAATCTGTCACGCCTCCATCGAGGACGGAGTCATTACCGTCAGCACTTCACAGATTGAAGGCCAGTCAAACTGCCGGACTTTGGAAGAGCTGCTGGCTCAACTCGACAACAAGCTTTTCTGGCGCGCGCACCGTTCCTACCTGGTGAACATCAATCGAATACGCGAAGTCGTGCCCTGGTTCAAGAGCTCCTACATGCTGCGCATGGACGACAAGAAGCAGACCGAAATTCCGGTGAGCCGCGCCCAGACCAAGCGCCTGCGGGAGTTGTTCAAGCTGTAGGGGGCTTGGCGCTCCTCATTGCCGATTGTTGACTGGACCTCCTGCCTGATAGAGATTCCAGGCGGCTGGCAATCGCAGCTTGCGAATTCCCCTTTATCCTCAACTTGCATAAGCTGCATTTATACGGCACATCCAAAAAATCACTTCCGTAACTGGGCACGTCGCGCCAGTAAGCCGTTTCTTCTACTCCCGCGTGCCGGTCGCGCAGGTATAATCTTCTTAAAATGAAGGCTTACGTATACGTATCGCTCAAGAAGAGCGTGCTCGATCCGCAGGGTAAAACCATACAGGGCGCGCTGAAGAAGATGGGTTACAAAACCGTTTCCGATGTTCGCCAGGGAAAGTACTTCGAAATTCAGTTGGAAAATGGTCTGGAACAATCCGAGGCAAAGGCGCAAGTGGAGCGCATTGCCCGCGAGGTTCTGACCAATCCGGTGATCGAAGAATTTCATTACTCGTTTGAGTAGACAAGCACAGTCGTGGGCTGAATCGCGGGTTTGTCGTCGCGAATCATTACATATTGCATTCATAGTGATCACAAGCAAGCTCCTCCCCTGAGTAAGAGCCAGCAAAGCAGTGTTTCTGTCGGGGTTCTGGAAATTAGGGCCGCGATGCAGGACGGGCGAGTTCGCCTGTTCGCGTCAAGCGGCGGAGGAAAAACATCCATGTGTGGAATAGTTGGATACGTCGGTAAAAAGCAAGTTGTCCCGGTGATTATCGATGGCCTGCGGAGACTCGAGTACCGCGGCTACGATTCCGCGGGTATCGCCGTGGCCGGAAATGGCGAAGGACTGCAAGTGCGCCGCGCCGAAGGCAAGCTGCGCAACCTTGAAGAAGTCATCCGCCTGAAACCGCTCGACGGGACTTACGGCATCGGCCACACGCGCTGGGCCACCCATGGACGCCCAACCGAAGAAAACGCCCACCCGCATCGCGACTGCACCGGCAAGATCGTCGTCGTCCACAACGGCATCATCGAGAACTATCTCGCGCTGAAGAAGCAGCTTCGCGAAGAAGGCCACAAGTTCGTCACTGAAACCGATACCGAGATCCTTGCGCACCTGGTGGAAAAGTTCATGGCGGCCGGGAAAGAAAACGGTCACCCCATCTCGTTGGAAGATGCGGTTCGCAAGACGGTGAAACTGATCAATGGTGTCTTCGCCATCGCGGTCATCTCCGCCGACGAGCCCAACAAAATCGTCGCCGCCCGCAATGGACCGCCCGCGGTCATCGGCCTGGGCAAAGATGAATTCTTCGTTGCCTCCGACATTCCTGCGATTCTCTATCACACCCGCGATTTGTTTTTCCTGGGCGATGGCGATCTCGCCGTCATCACGCCTGAGGGCGTGAAACTCAGTGATTTCGAAGGTGGCCCGATTCAGCGCCAGGTACAGCACATTACCTGGGACCCGATCATGGCGGAAAAGGGCGGCTTCAAGCACTTCATGCTCAAGGAAATCTTTGAGCAGCCGCGCGCCGTCCGCGACACCACCATTGGCCGCGTATCGCTCGACTCCGGCAAGATCTTTCTCGATGACATGGATATCTCGGAAGCCGAGTTCAAGGCCTTGAAGAAGGTGAATATCGCCGCCTGTGGCACCAGTTGGCATGCGGGATTGGCCGGCAAATTCATGCTCGAACGTCTGGCGCGGATTCCCGTGGAAGTCGACTACGCCAGCGAATTCCGTTATCGCGATCCGCTGGTCAGCTCAGACGCGCTCACCATGCTGATCACGCAGTCTGGCGAAACTGCCGACACGATCGCCGCGCTGCGCGAGGCCAAGGCGAAGGGCTCGAAAACCATCGGTATCTGCAACGTCGTCGGATCGATGGTTACGCGCGAATCGAACGGCACCGTCTACACGCACGCCGGTCCGGAAATCGGCGTTGCGTCCACCAAGGCATTCACGGCGCAGCTTACGGCGATGTTCGTCTTCTCTCTGTTCCTCGCCGAAATTCGTGGCGCGATCACCCCCGAGCAGGCTAAGGGCTACATCGGCGAACTCAGCCGCATGCCTGCGAAACTCGAGACATTGCTGGCTCGCGAAGAAGAAACCGAGACGCTGGCGAAGGAATACCAGCGCGTCACCGACTTCCTCTTCCTCGGCCGCGGCATTCACTATCCCATCGCGCTCGAAGGCGCATTGAAGATGAAGGAAGTCTCTTACATCCACGCCGAGGGCTATCCGGCGGGCGAGATGAAGCACGGTCCGAATGCGCTGATCGACGAGGACTTGCCTGTGGTCATCATCGCCACGCGCGACGTTAACGATCCCGGCTCGATGACGCGCTACGAGAAGACGCTGTCCAACCTCAAAGAGGTGAAAGCGCGCTCAGGCCGCGTGATCGCCATCGCAACGGAAGGCGACGACGAGATTCACGAATCCGCCGATCACACGCTGTTTGTCCCGGCAGCCCCGGAACTGCTTTCCCCGATCCTCGAAATTGTTCCCCTGCAATTGCTCGCGTATCACATTGCGGTGCGCCGCGGATGCGACGTCGACCAACCGAGGAATTTGGCGAAGTCGGTGACCGTGGAATAGGGAGCGTCAACTTCTTGATCTGCAGGCGCCTCGGACTGAAGTCGTAACAATTCCTGATGCCTTCCCCCTCCTTATCGCTTGTGTCAAGGATGAGAGACGCAAACGCCGTTGTGTCAAGGTAAGCGCTTCTTATCTTGACACTACCGGCCTGAATCCAGTTCTACCTGAAACTAATGATATTGTGTAAAGCTAAACGCATATATCATTGACACAAATGGTACTCGCGTCGACGACTGCAAAAATCATGAAACCATTCACGCCACAAAAGCTGCCAATCCGAAAACTGGACTGGGAATCTCTAATCCCTCTCATTGGGAGAGCCAATCGAGCGCTGGCCCGATATGACGGAGTCCTCTACGGCCTTCCAAATCCCGAGGTGCTTCTTTCCCCCCTCACGACGCAAGAAGCAGTATTGTCCTCGCGAATTGAGGAGGCACCAGGAGCGACTCTGGGCGGAGGTGCTGAAGTTTGAAGACGGCGAATTGTACCTTCAACAGGAATCCAAACGACTCGTCATTTCAGGAAATCATCAACTATCGTCACGCTCTGCGAGTTGCCGAAGAGGAACTAAACCGGCGGCCCTTTAATCCTGAATCTTCTGCTGCAATTGCACGGAATATTGCTCGACAGCGTACGCGGACCGGAATAAGGCAAGAGGCCAGTTCAGAAAATATTCCAAAACTGGATAGGTGCGCCTGGAGGCACTCTTGACACTGCGCACTTCGTTCCCCCCGCACCCGAGACACTTCCAGAGTTCCATTCGATAACTGGGAGAAGTACTACCACATGGACCGACCCGATGCGCTCGTGCAGTTGGCAGTTATTCATGCACAGTTTGAAATCCTGCATCCTTTTCTCGACGGTAACGGCCCTAGGCTGCGGCAGATTGATCATTCCAATCTTTCTATCCGAAAAGCAAGTTCTCTCACGGCCGATGTTCTATCTGCCTTCGTATCTTGAACAGATTAGTTCGGGTCGATGCCAATTTCCACTGATCGTCGGCTTCGCGCCCTAGGGCACGACCAAGTATGGAGCATGTGAAAGTCGATGGAATCGAGTTGGCTTTCTCAACGGCACTGATCGTATTACAGGCGTCAGCTGAGAATGCGAATTTGAAGAGCACGCGCGATCCTGATTGACCACTACTAACGTTTGAAGGACCGTGTTATTGGTCTCACCCATTCGCAATTCGAATGTACCGTCGATAGGCTGTTCGAGTAGTTATCCCTTGCTCTCCTGTAGGCAGCATAACCACTCGATTTATGGAGAGCGGACTTGTTCGAACAGCCCGAGCAATCTACAGATTGAACCGGATCGCTACTCTGTGAATCGCCAGAGTTAAAACAAGGCAATTCCCTAAAGCGAGCAGTGTGATGGAAGAGAAAGCACGGTTTGTGTAGAAGTATGAACAAGATGTGCACACGTGACGGAGCTTGTAACCGCTTTGTGAAGCCCGGGAGACGACGTTTGTGTGGCTGCGGCGATATCGGGCGATGGGGTTGGAAGGATTACTCGAACGAGACCGGGCTCCGGCGCGTCATCCCAATCAGACAGCGGCAGCGATCGAGCAACTGGTGCTGGAGCTGCGGCAGGCGCACATGCGCTGGGGACCGCGCAAACTGAAGCGTGTTCTCGAGCGGGATCAACCCGGCCCCGTCTGGCCAGCGGCGAGCACCATCGTCGCGCTGCTGAAACGCGAAGGTTTGGTGGTGCCGCGCAAGAAGCGACGCAAGACTGCGCCCTACACGGAGCCATTGGCGCATGCCGATGGACCCAACCGCGTATGGTGTGCTGATTTCAAGGGCTGGTTTCGTACCACCAACGGCACGCGCATCGATCCGCTGACCATCTCCGATGCGCAAAGCCGCTATCTGCTGCGCTGTCAGGCAGTGGAAAATACCGACACGGCGCGCGTGCAAGTGATCTTCGAGGTAGCGTTCCGCTAAAACGGTCTGCCGCAGGCGATTCGTACCGACAATGGCGCGCCCTTTGCCTCGACCGCGATCGCCGGACTGTCGCGGCTGGCGGTATGGTGGATCAAGCTGGGCATCGTGCCGGAACGCATCCAGGCCGGGCATCCCGAACAGAACGGGCGTCATGAACGCATGCATCGCACCCTTGAATAGGAGATGGCCATTCCTTCGGCCAAGGATCTTTCTGCGCAACTGAGCAACTTGCAACAGTTCCGCCAGGAATACAACCATGCTCCTCTGTAAGCATTTTGAATTCAAACTCCGTCCATGTTTATGCGCCTTCACAACGCGAGTATCCGCGCGAGATGCCGCAAGTGGACTATCAGGAACCATGAAAGTATGCCCGGTGAAGTGTCATGGTTAATTCCGCTGGAAGCAGCGCGAGGTGTTCTTGAGCGAAGTGCCCTGGGAGAACGTCGTGAATTGCTGCCTGTGAATCGCTGGTCCCATCTCTCGCGCTCTGCCCTCGCCACTTCGACATCGGCTGGCACGTTTGCCATTGCCGAGACTTCTGTGGATGAAGCAGGGGAAGAGGACACCTCCCCTTCCCCTGCACCCCATCCCCTCAACCGGGCGGAGAAAGCGTCAGGTATGTCCCCGGTCTAATCTGTCAGGGATGATCCCGGCAGTTCATTCGTGAAACGCGAAACGTCAAACGCGAAACGTCGCCGGCGCGCTTCATGTTCCGCTTGTGGCGGCAATTCGGATGTCCATTTTCTATAATGGTAGTATCCGGTGGGGTAGGTAGGACTCGAAAGGACCGCAAACTAGGGAATGTCCCAACATCCAACGTTGAAGGCTCGCTTGCTGGAGTCGGTGTCGCTCTCATCTCAGACCAAGCATCTTCTCTTTGAAGTCGAGCCCGCGCCTTTCGACTTTATCGCCGGCCAATTCGTTTCCATGAAGGCCCTGCATGATGGACGCGAGATCACGCGCGCTTATTCCATCGCCTCGGCGCCGCGCGATCAACGCACCTTCGACATCTGCCTCAACCGCGTTCCCAATGGATTCTTTTCTAACTATCTCTGCGATTTGGAAGCTGGCGCTTTGGTCGATTTCCATGGTCCCCACGGATACTTCGTTTTGAAGAACCCGGTGCGTGATGCGGTATTCATCGCCACAGGCACCGGCATCGCTCCCATGCGTGGCATGTTGGATTGGCTGTTCGCCGAGCCTACACGCCACGAAGGTCGCGAGTTCTGGCTAGTGTTCGGCACGCGCTACGCCGAGGACCTCTATTACAACGAGCAGTTTCTTGAGATGGAGCGCAAGCATCCCAACTTCCATTACGTCTCCACGCTCAGCCGCGACAACGAAGGCTGGACCGGCGCTCGCGGCTATGTTCAGGAGCACGTCGCGAAAATCGTGGGCACGCGCACGGATATGGACGCCTACATTTGCGGTCTGCGCGACATGGTGCAGGCAAACCGCGATATGCTGAAAGGCATTGGCTGGGACCGCAAATCGATCCTGTTCGAGCGCTTCGACTGACCTGTAGCTCACTTCCTACGCTCAGATGACGATCAGCCCTTGGCGCACGCCTCGGGACACGGCTTCAGTGCGCGTGGTGGCACCAAGCTTCGCGAGAATCGAACTGACGTGAAACTTCACCGTGTGCTCGGAGATGTTGAGCCGCGAGGCAATCTCCTTGTTGCTCGCCCCCTCGGCCAACATGGTCAGCACTTCCGATTCGCGCACCGTGAGCGCTTCGTGCAGCCAGGGTTCGGATTCGTCATTGTCCGCGGTCGAAGGCAGCAGCAAATCCATTTGTTCGGGAGCGAGTGCCGTGAGCCCGGCAGAAACGGCTTCCACAGCGGCGAGGATTTCATGCTGTGCAGCATCATGGCCGAGCACGGCGCGAACGCCCGAGTGGAGTAGTCGCCTGAGATCAGCCCGGCTGACTTCGTCGGTGATGAGAACGATGGGCGATCCCGCAGCAGTCGTGATCACGCGCGCAATGGAATCGAGATCGGATTCGGCAAGCACGACGTCGGCGGCGTTCCCACTCGTCGCTTCGCGCGAGTGGGGCACCCGAATGTTGTTTGAATTGGAAGAGACTAGTTGAAAGCGCGCGTCCTCGCGAACGAGTGCTTCCAATCCGGCGCGGATCATGGCGGAAGCAGCGATCACGAGGACTCGAGTTGGGTTCATAGGTTGTGTGGCGCGGACACTCTTGTCCGCGGGTGGAAAACCTCAGGGCGGACAGGAGTGTCCGCCCCACACAAAAATCAATCAGCAGCCGCAGCGCGCGTCTGTTGTCCGGCTTCGAATCGTGCGACGAACCGTTGAGCGGCCCGTACTGAAATCGCCAGCGTCAGGCCGTCGACCACCATGGTGTTGATTCCGACCAGCCGCCCCTGTACATCGCAGAGCGGCCCGCCGGAATTGCCCGGCGCGACGCGAATGTCGGCAGTGAGCCAGTGCGCATCACGCGGCGCGGCATGCAAAATGCCAACGGTCACGGCGTCGCCTCCCATCGGATATCCGAGTGCGAGCACTGCCTCTCCAGCACGAAGGCTGGACAGATCGCACGCCTCCAACGCAACCAGATTGGCGGCGTTCACCTTCAGCAAAGCAAGGTCGCGACGCGGATCACGTGCCACCAATTGCGCCTCCAACCGGCGTCCATCCGCGAGTACCGCGTGCAGTCCTTCGACGCTTGCAACATGCGCATTGGTCACGATAAGTCCATCGGCGCTCCAGATCACCCCCGACCCGCTGCCTGGACCCATAGCCTCCAACGCGCACCACGCTTTTTCGCAACCGTTCAGCCAGCGCAGAGACTTCCTGTCCCACACTGATGCCGATTGCCGGAATTCGATTCACGGTGGCCGCCATTGCTACCTCCCGCGCTCAGCGATGGTGAGCGTCACTTCAGTTGGTTTTCCGCCACGAAGAATGGTGACTTTCAGTTGTTTGCCGACGCTCTCGGAGTCGAGCGCAGCTTGCAATTCGCGCGGATCCGAAACCGCCGTGCCATTCACCGTAAGCAGAATGTCGCCGACGAGGAGACCTGCTTTTTCCGCGGGACCTGCCGGCGAGACCATCAGCAATAGAAGACCAGCGTCTTGCTTGACTCCAGCCGAACGCTGCATGGCTTCGCCGATCTCTACCGGCTGCACGCCGACTCCGATGTAGCCGCGCGCGATGTGTCCCTTTTCGAGAAGCTGTGTCACTACGCGGTCGACCGTCGTATTTGGGATAGTGAGGACGCCGCGGTGCGGACCCGAGGTGTTGATCCCGATTACGCGGCCTTGGCTATCGATGAGCGTGCCGCCGGAAAAGCCGCGATAAGGAGAGAGGTCAAGTCGCAGTCCGACGTCGATGCGTCCACCGCTCCAGGTCCGGAAGCCTTCACCGATTGCGCTGATGATTCCGTAGCTGGCGGTGACGCCGGATTTCGGTCGCCGGCCAATCGCCAGGACCACATGCCCGACTTTCAAATCCTGCAAGGGAGCGAGTTGTGCTTTGCTGACGTCCGATGCTGAGAACCGCAGGGCGGCAATATCGGTCCCGGGATCGCGACCGGCGACTTTTGCCGTCGTGGTTTCGCCAGAAGGAAGAACGAGTGTGACCTCATCCCGACCTCTTAGAGTATGTGCCGCCGTCACCGCAACGCCTTCGCGCCAGATGGTGCCGCTTACCCCGGTTTGTCCGCCTTCGACGATGGCGACTACGCTCTTGCCTGCTCGTTCGACGGCATCCGCCATGCTATTCGAGAAATCTATTAATGTGCTGCTCAAGGAAACCTCCTGCCGTTGTTTCGGCAAGGACAGTTTCGGACGGAATCTGGTAGCGCACATCGCCCGAGTGGCTAGGTGGAGACTGAGCGAATGGGGAGTCGGGTTCGATTTTTTGGGCTCAAAACCGGGCGTTTGCGGCTCCCTAAAACTCTGCAACTCCAAGACTAACAACGTCATCTATAACATTGACAGTAATTGACTCAAGTTCTACGATGTTCCTGTTATAAAGGCAGCTTAGGACGGAATTCCCAAAATTTTCAACGACTTAGCTGGGGCTGAGTTTGTAGGAGGCAATCCCCAATGGCAAAGATTATCGGTATCGACCTCGGTACCACCAACTCCGTAGTGGCCGTCATGGAAGGCGGTGAGCCGAAAGTGATCCCCAACGAAGAGGGTGGTCGCACGACCCCTTCTGTCGTGGCCTTCACCCAAAACGGCGAGCGGTTGGTCGGGCAGGTGGCGAAGCGCCAGGCGATCACCAACCCCCAGAACACGGTTTATTCGATCAAGCGGTTCATGGGCCGGCGCTACGACGAAGTGAACGAAGAAATGAAGATGGTGCCCTACAAGGTGGTTCAGTCGGGCGACCACGTCGCCATTGTGGCGCAGGGGAAGGAATACACCCCGCCGCAGGTCTCCGCAATGATTCTTCAGAAGCTGAAGAAGGCCGCGGAAGACTACCTGGGCGAGACGGTCACGGAAGCCGTAATTACGGTTCCGGCCTATTTCAATGACGCACAGCGCCAGGCTACCAAGGACGCCGGCCAGATTGCCGGTCTGACGGTGAAGCGCATCATTAACGAGCCAACGGCAGCCGCATTGGCCTACGGCCTCGACAAGAAGAAGGACGAAACCATCGCCGTGTACGACTTCGGCGGCGGCACCTTCGATATTTCGGTGCTGGAAGTCGGCGAAGGCGTCATTGAGGTCAAGTCCACCAACGGCGACACTCACCTGGGTGGCGACAACATCGACCAGCGCGTTGTCGACTGGTTGATCGACGAGTTTAAGAAAGATGAAGGTCTCGACCTGCGCGCCAAAGGCAACGAGATGGCTCTGCAGCGCCTGCGTGACGCAGCCGAGCGCGCCAAGATTGAACTCTCTACAACCATGGAGACGGAAATCAATCTGCCGTTCATCACGGCGGACGCGAACGGACCGAAGCACCTGGTGAAGCGCCTGACCCGCTCGAAGCTGGAAGAGATGGTGCGCGACATCATCGATCGCTCCATCCAGCCGTGCAAACAGGCAATGCAGGATGCAGGCGTGACGCCCGACAAGATCGACGAAGTTGTTCTTGTCGGCGGACAGACGCGCATGCCGGCGATTCAGAAGCTGGTGCAGACGCTGTTCGGCAAAGAGCCGCACAAGGGCGTGAATCCGGATGAAGTGGTGGCAATCGGCGCTGCGATCCAGGGAGGCGTGCTGGGTGGCGAGGTGAAAGACCTGCTGCTGCTCGATGTGACCCCGCTGACGCTGGCGATCGAAACGTTGGGTGGCGTAGCAACGCCGATGATCCCGCGCAACACGACGATTCCGACGCGCAAGACGGAAACGTTCTCGACTGCCGCGGACAGTCAGACTTCGGTTGAAGTTCACGTGCTGCAGGGCGAACGTCCAATGGCGGGGCAGAACCGCACGCTCGGTAAATTCCATCTGACGGGAATTCCACCGGCTCCGCGAGGCGTGCCGCAGATCGAAGTCACGTTCGACATCGATGCAAACGGCATTCTTAACGTGACGGCCAAGGACAACGCCACGGGCAAGGATCAGAAGATCACGATCACGTCGTCTTCGGGTCTGAGCAAGGAAGAAGTGGATCGCATGGCGAAAGAAGCCGATGCGCACTCTTCGGAAGACAAGGCGAAGAAGGAAGAGATCGAAGCGCGCAACCAGCTTGATGGAATGGTCTACTCGATCGAGAAGATGTTCCGCGAGCACGGCGACAAGATCTCCGGCGGCGAACGCCAGGACGTGGAGAACGCGCTGGCAGACGCCAAGAAGGCGCTCGAAGGCAGCGACAAAGACGCGATGAATACCGCGCGCGAGAAGCTGACTGCAGCGTCGCACAAGTTGGCTGAGCAGATGTACAAGGCCACGGCGACGCAGGGCGCAGGCGGGGCGCAGCCCGGTCCACAAGCTGGACCTGGTCCGCAAGCTGGAGCCGACGGCGCATCGTCTTCGCAACCGAAGCAGGAAGGCGTAATCGACGCCGAGTACGTCGACGTCGAAGACAAGAAGTAACACCACAGACTCGGATGGCCCATTCAAGCCTTCTTTTGGCTCGAATGGGGGATTCGAAAGAATTTGCCACGGAAGGCGAGGATCAACACGGGCTGACCAGTCCGCAGTTTCCAGCCTCCGTGGCTTCTTCGCATTGAGGCACAACTTGATTTGTGCCGATGGGTCCAAACATAGGAGAGGTTTTTCTCCAGGAGAAGAAAGTGCAATTAGAAGTAAACGGCCAGACGTATTTTGTAAATTTTGAGTCCGATGATGGACATTGGCATGTAATCGCTCCCTCGGTTACGGGATTGCTTGAAATCCCTGTCGTGGAAGACGCGGCGGATTACCGTCCGTTCCGCGTGGTGATCGAACCGACCGAGGATGAAGACGAAATTGTGAATTGAGGCAGTGGCGTATCTTTGTTTCGATGGAGACAGGTTTCGACGATTAGAGCCAACGACTAACGACTACTGACGATCAACTGAAAATGGCAACTGCTACCAAGAAGGATTACTACGAGGCACTCGGCATCAAGAAGAGTGCTTCGACCGAAGATATCCGCAAAGCGTTCCGCAAACTTGCGCGCAAGTACCACCCGGATGTGAATCCCGGAGACAAGGCGGCGGAGGAGAGATTCAAAACCATCTCCGAAGCCAACGATGTCCTGAGCGATCCGAAAAAGCGCAAGATCTACGATCAGCTTGGATACTACTCGGACAATATCGATCCGGCCGCAGCGGAAGCGTACGCGCGCGCAGCGCAGAGCGGTGGCGGCGTCGGTGGATTTCCACCCGGCGGATATCCGGGCGGCGGCAATGCACGCGGCGGCGCGCAGGAAGTGCCCTTCGATTTCAGCGGCTTCGATTTTTCGGATCTGTTTAGCGGCGCGGAAGCCCAGCAGCAACAACAAAGCCATCGTGGCAGCTTCCGCGATATCTTCTCCGGGATGTTCACCGGAGGTGGACGTGGCGCCGGCAGCCGTATGGAACCGGAAGGCCCTGAGCCGGGAACCGATCTCGAATATCAGGTACACGTAGGATTCTGGCAGGCGATTCGTGGAACCGTGATGCGCCTGAACATCACGCGGCAGGATACGTGTGCAAACTGCCATGGCCATGGATACCTCGAAGCACCCGGAGCATGCCCAGAATGCGGTGGCAAAGGGACGATCCAGCAGACCGGCGGACGCATGAAGTTCAACGTCACCTGCCCAAGGTGTGGCGGAACTGGTAAGGCACGTTCGGTGTGCGGAGTGTGCGGCGGACAAGGCGTAGTTAATAGAACCGAGCCGCTGGAAATACGCATCAAGGCGGGCACGCGCGACGGACAGCGCATCCGCCTGGCTGGAAAAGGAAACGCCGGAGTGCACGGTGGGCCCGCTGGCGATCTCTATATCATTATCCGCACCGGCGATAATCCGGTATTCCATCGTGAAGGTGATGACATCCATCTCACGGTTCCGGTGACGGTTACGGAAGCGGCGCTGGGCGCGAAGGTGGAAGTGCCCACCATTGATGGCCGCGCGCTTCTGCGAATTCCACCGGGCACACAGTCCGGACAAAAGCTGCGCCTGCGCGAGAAGGGCGTTCCTTCGGCAACCAAAGAGGGCACGCGCGGAGATGAGATCGTCGAAATCAAAGTCGTGGTTCCTCACGTGCAGGACGAGCGCTCCAAAGAGTTGCTGCGCGAATTGGCAAAGCTGAATCCGGAAGATCCGCGCGCGGAGTTGTGGAAAGAAATTGGCTCTTAGCCGTTAGCCTTTAGACATTTTCGGTGCTCAGAAGCTGAATGCTAAGTGTTGCTTGCTAAGAGCTCATGATCATCCAATCCCCACGCCTGCTACTCCGACCATTCCTCCCAACTGACTTCGAAGCTCTGTTCGCCGTGATCGGCGATCCTCTTACGATGCAGTTCTATCCATCCGCTTACGACAAGCAGGGCACGCTGGACTGGATCGAGCGCAACATCCGGCGTTATGAAGAGGACGGTTCCGGTCTGCGAGCTGTGGTACTCAAGACTAGCGGCGAGATGATCGGCGACTGCGGTCCCGTGTGGCAAGAAGTCGAAGGAAAACGCGAGCTCGAGGTTGGATACCACATCCGTCGCGATCACTGGGGCCGCGGTTATGCAACGGAAGCAGCACGTGCTGCGATGTTATACGCGTTCGAAAAGTTCCCGGTGGGGCACTTGATCTCGCTGATCAGACCCGAGAATCATCCCTTCACGGCGAGTGGCGGAAAAGAATGGTCTGCGTATTGATCGCGAAATTGATTGGAGGGGAATTCGGCATTTCGTGTACGCGATTGGACGAGACGAATTTGGCAGAGCGATCGCGCCCGCATCCTGAACCAAAATCTTCCCGCCGAGTTCATTTTTTTGTTTACGCAATCGGCGAATCACCCTATTCTCCGATTCGGGGATTTCCACAACCTAAGTCTCAGAAAAGCCAAGGAGGCAGCCATAGGAATTGTCGACCGCCACTAACCCCACTCGTCCCGAAATACTCGCGACTTCCACATCCCGTCGAAAATCCGGAAAGCTGACTTTGTGGCCCCTGGTTGCCGCAACGTTTTTCATGGTTTCGGGTGGAACCTATGGCACTGAGGACATCGTGCATGGAGCCGGCTATTTGCGCGGCATTCTCATTCTGCTGCTGACGCCGGTGATCTGGAGTTTGCCTACGGCGTTCATGATTGGCGAGCTCTCGTCGGCAATTCCCGCCGAGGGTGGCTACTATGCGTGGGTACGTCGCGCGATGGGGAATATCTGGGGATTTCAGGAGGCGTGGCTCTCACTGGTGGCGAGCATCTTCGACATGGCCATTTATCCCACGCTCTTCGTTGCGTACCTGACGCGATTAGTGCCGTGGTTCGCCGCGGGGCATCGCGGCGTGATGGTCGGTCTTGCTGTGGTGATCGTGTGCGCGCTGTTGAATATTGCGGGCGTGCGCGTGGTGGCGACGACCTCGCTGTGGTTGTTCGCGCTCCTCTCGGCGCCGTTTGTGCTGATCGTGCTGCTCGCGCCGTTCAAGTTCGGAGCGCTTGCCAGTGCTTCCACCACGCCGGTGACTTCGCACGTCGGCATCATGGGCGGTTTGCTGATCGCCATGTGGAACTACATGGGCTGGGACAACGCTTCCACCATCGCGCAGGAAGTCGAGCGCCCGCAGAAAACGTATCCTCGCGCCATGATCTGGGCGGTGGTCGTGGTGGCGCTCAGCTACATCTTGCCGGTGGCCGCGATGTGGATGACCGGCATTCATCCCAGCCAATGGGAGACCGGCTCGTGGGCCGACCTGGCCGGATTGGTCGGAGGCCCGCTGCTGCGCGTTGCGCTGGTGCTGGGCGGCATGATGAGCGCCTTCGGCATGTTCAATTCGCTGGTGATGAGTTACTCACGCCTGCCGCTGGCGATGGCGCAAGATGGCATGCTGCCGAAGGTATTCGGCAAAATGCATTCCAAGACGCGCGTGCCTTGGGTTTCGATCCTCGTGCTGGCCACCGGCTGGGCGCTCTGTCTGGGATTGGGCTTCGAGCGCCTGGTCACCATCGATGTGCTGATCTACGGCTGCAGCCTGCTTCTGGAATTCATGGCGCTGGTCTTCCTGAGGATTCGCGAGCCGAATCTGCCGCGTACCTTCCGCGTTCCCGGCGGCCTGTTCGGCGCAGTCATGGTTGGTGTGGTTCCCATGGCGATGCTCGGGTATTCCGTTTATAGCGGTGACCACGAGCAGATCCTGGGGATGAGCGCCTTCACGTTCGGACTGATCGTGGTCGGAGCCGGATTCGTGTTCTATGCGATTAACGCGCTGGTGCGCCGCGATCAACGATCGCAGGGAAACGCAGCTGTGGTCGAAGCCGAGCGGCTGGCGTAGGTAACTGAGCAATTCTCGCTGCATCTGATGTAGAGTGAACAGTTACAAATCCCATTGATGCTCGAACCTCATGGCAAAGAAACGTGGTAAGGGCGCATACATGATCTCCGCGGTCGCGGAGATGTATGAGATCCATCCGCAGACACTAAGACTCTACGAGCGCGAAGGGCTATTGAAGCCCTCGCGCACCGAGGGCAACACTCGTCTCTACACCGATGAAGACCTGGAGCGCCTGGAATTCATCCTCACATTGGCCCGCGATCTGGGCGTGAACATCTCGGGAATCGCCATCATTCTGCAAATGCGCGAGCGCATGGAGCAAATGCAGAAGGAGATGGGAGAATTTGTGCAGTACATCCAGAAAGAGATGCTTGGGCGCTTCTCCCACGTGAGCCCGGCTGAGGGCGCCATCGTTCCGATCCGGCGAACGCCCGTAGCCTCTGCGACTCCGTCCCCCAAGGACAAAGAGAAGAAGGGCCAGTAGCTGTTGTCTAGCGTTGCCTAAGTACGAATAGCAGGGACCAGCCGCCCTTCCGCTGTGACCAACCAGTTAACATTCCTGTAAGTAGCTCGTCAAAGAGGGAGAGTGTGCACGGGGGCGTACATGAAATCGAGCAGGAACGTTGTTTTACTGCTGCTGTTGGGAGTAGCGGTTCTAGGAAGGCCAGAGGTGCGGTCGATTCGCGTGGCTCCAAAGCCGGTGAGCGATTGCAATCTGGACGGAATAAACGTTGCGAGCGTTCCCGCCAGTGGAACTGAGCATTTGATTCATTGCTGGAACCGGTAAGTCATCACTTTGCGGCTGCGGTGCTCTTCGCCACGGCGGATTTGAAGTAGTTGAGTGAGAGCTTCAGTCCCGTCGCAAGATCGATTTTCGGCTCCCAGCCGAGAAGCGTGCGAGCTTTGGTGATGTCGGGACGGCGCTGCTTCGGGTCATCCTGTGGCAGTGCCTCAAACCGAATTTCGCTCTTCGATCCGGTTACTTCCAGAACTTTCTCCGCACATTGCAGCATCGTGAACTCATTCGGATTGCCGATGTTGGTCGGTTCGTGTTCGTCGGAGTGCGCGAGACGAACAATGCCGTCGATCTCATCCGACACATAGCAGAAGCTTCGGGTCTGTTTGCCATCGCCGAACACCGTCAGGTCTTCGCCTGTGAGAGCCTGTTTCATGAAGTTCGGAATCACGCGGCCGTCGCCGATCTGCATTTTGGGGCCATAGGTGTTGAAGATGCGGATAATGTGCGTGTCTACCTTGTGATAGCGCAGGTAGGCCATGGTCGCGGCTTCCGAAAAGCGCTTGGCCTCGTCATACACAGATCGCGGACCCGATAGGATTCACGTTGCCCCAGTAGGTCTCTTTCTGCGGGTGAACGGCTGGATCCCCGTAGCACTCGGACGTGGACGCAAGGAAGAACTTTGCCCGGTGCTGTCTTGCATATTCGAGAGCATTGAATGTACCGAGGCTTCCCACCTGCAACGTTTCGACGCCGTGGATCATGTAGTCGACCGGACTGGCTGGGGACGCAAGGTGAAAGACGTATCCAACTGGACCACAATCAAACTTGCGGCAAACGTCGGTTTCGAAGAACTCAAAGCGCGGCTCGTTCGCAAGATGTTCAATGTTCTCGCGCCTTCCAGTCAGCAGATTGTCGAGCGCGATTACCTTGTGACCTTCGCCGAGTAGGGCATCACAAAGATGCGATCCTAGAAATCCGGCGCCTCCCGTTACTAGTACGCGCATCGGTTAGTCCACCTTCCCGGAACTAGCGGTGACCATCTTTATTGATTTTTCTCCCTGCCGCTTCGGTTGCGCGTCGGGCCTCCCAATGCTGTAGTACAGGAATCCGTGCGCCGACATTGTTGACGGATCGTAGAGATTGCGGCCGTCCACAATAATGGGATACGCCAGCACAGAGCGTAGCCGCTCGAGATCGAGTTTGGCGAAGCCCGGCCAGTCGGTGAGAATCAAGAGGGCGTCGGCACCCTGCGCTGCCGCGTACGGGGAGTCCAAGTACGAAATTGCCTGCGCGGGAAGCACCTCGCGCGCGCGCTCACTCGCAGCCGGATCATACGCGCGGATCCCGCAGCCTTCTTTGACCAGGCTTTTTACGATTTCAATCGCTGGAGATTCGCGGATGTCATCCGTTCCTCCCTTGAAGGCGAGTCCGAGGACCGCGAGTTTCTTTCCCTTGAGCGTCCATAGCGCGGTTCGCACTTTTCGCAGAAATCGTGCACGCTGCTCGTCATTGATCGCGATGACCGCGGAGAGAAGGCTGAAGTCGTAACCATTCTCACGCGCGACGTGACGGAAGGCCTTTAGATCCTTCGGAAAACATGAGCCGCCGTAACCGACTCCGGGATTGAGAAAACGGTTTCCAATCCGCGAGTCGGAGCCGATTCCTTCGCAGACTTCTTTCACGTCGGCACCGACCGACTCACAGATATTAGCGACGGCATTGATGAACGAAATCTTGGTAGCCAGGAAAGCGTTCGAGGCATGCTTGATGATTTCCGCGCTCTTGGTGCTGGTGGCGATAAGGTGCGCTGGACTGGACCATTTCGCAGGCGCTGGCACGGCCGCGCGATCGGGGCGCAGGTAATACGAGCCATCAGTCAGCGGGCGATAGATTTCGCGCAACACCTCGGAGCAGCGAATCGTGTCCGCGCCCGTCACAATGCGGTCCGGATACAGAAAATCAACGACTGCCGTGCCTTCCCGCAGAAATTCGGGATTCGAGGCCACGTCGAACAGATCCGCAGGTGCGCCGTCAAGCAACATTACCTTGCGTATCCAGTTGCTGGTGAACACCGGGACCGTGCTCTTTTCGACCACAACCTTATAAGCATTGATCGCGGCGGCTACGGAGCGCGATACTGATTCGACATACGAGAGATCCGCATCGCCTTCCTCCGTCGACGGCGTTCCGACTGCGATGAAGATTGCCGAGCTCTGCCGCACGGCTCCCACCAGGTCAGTCGAGAACTGCAATTGCTTGCCGCGATGGCGTTCCAGCAGTTCCGGAAGATGTTCTTCATGAATCGGAACCTCGCCTTGTTGCAAACGAGATATCTTCTCCGCGTCATTGTCGATGGAAATGACGTCGTGCCCGATTTCCGCAAAGCATGCGGCCGCTACTAGTCCTACGTATCCGGAACCTACCACTGCGATCTGCAAGCCCACGCCTCCGTGCCACTACCCGATTGTAATCGGAAACAACGTAAGAACAACCTGATTGGACACAGTGCCGGCCCGAAGGGCTGGTTCACAACTGCTGATCAGCGCCAATCGGCTGCTTAATTGTCCTTAATTGCAATTCCTATGAGACTCAACCCACGCCACGGCCAGATCCATTCGAGATGCCGGAACAGGGGCAGGATAGTGTCCATGAATTTCAATTGAATCCGTGAAAATCGCCTGCGCTTCAACAGTTTGTTATTTAACTGCCATCCCGGAACTGACAGCCGGTTGAAGTCGAAGATCGTCGGGCTGCGGAATCCGCTGCGCGACAACATGAAGGTGAGTTCGTCGGCCGCAAACCGCTTTTTTCGCCCGCGTTCTTCGTCGAGAGTGCCAAACCGGCTTTGCCCCTGCGGAACTTGAACAATGATGCGACCTCCGGGCTTGAGACAGTTCCATACCCAAACCAATGCAGCCTCAGGATCCGGCAATGTGTCCAAAACATTCAGCATCAGGACGGTGTCGAATCGCGCTCCCATGGCGCGATAGCTCTCCTCGCGTGCGGGATCGAACTCGGCGACACGCACGTAAGGTTTGCCCATCGCGTAGGACTGGAGAAATCGCAAATAGTGCGGATTCGATTCTGCAGCGACGTAAAGATCTCTGGGGATGAACTGATTCGCAATGCTGGCAACGCCCGCTCCAACCTCCAGCACGGAGTCGCCGACGTGAGGACGAATCGTGTTTCCCAGCCACAGCGTAAAGCGCCGGGCTTTTTCCAACTCGGAGACCAAGCGAGTGCCGTAGTCATCCTTCTGGAACAAATCGTCAATCAGCGCCCAGTGAAACATTGCGAAAAGGGCGCGGAACCCGTCCTTCGCGCCGATTTTCTTCCCTTCAGCGCGGGTTCGCGGAAGATAGCGAATCGGAACTTCGAAAATACGCGCGCCGCGTTTCGCGAGCTTGAACGTGATCTCAACTTCGAAGCGGAAGTCGTCGCTGCGAATTGGTATCGACTTCAGCAGCACCGTGTTGATCGCCTTGTACCCGGTCTCCATATCAGTGAGATGAAGATCGGTGAACCAGTTGCTGAGGGCCGTCAGGCCTTTGTTCATCAGCGTGTGGCGGTACATCAGGGCACGGCGATACTGCGCTGACATATACCGGGAGCCGAAGACAGCGTCCGCACCTTCTTCCGCGAAGGGAACGAGCAGTGAGGGAATGTCGGCGGGATTGTACTCAAAGTCGGCATCCTGGATCAGGCAGATGTCGCCTGTCGCCGCCGCAATTGCAGTACGCACTGCTGCGCCCTTGCCTTTGTTTTTCTCGTGGCGAATTAGCTGGATTCGCGGCTCTTCTGCTGCCAGCTTGGTGAGGACTTCACTGGTACCATCGGTGCTGCAATCGTCGACGACAATCACTTGCAGGTCACGGATCAATGGATCGGAGAGACTGAGCACCCGCCTTATGGCAGCCTCGGCAACGTGCCGTTCGTTATAGACCGGCACCAGCACGGTAAGCCGGAATCCTCTTCCGCCGGCATTCTGCAGCGGGGAACTTCCGGTGAGTGCTTCAGGTTTGCCAACGCCGATGGACAAGCTACCGCTCCCTGACGAATTCCATTCGCATGCAACCCGACCTTCTCCTTGAATGGAGCTGATCGGCGCAAGGTTTCACAGGTAAAGCGAAGTATAAATCAGGTCGCTTGGGCTACACGACCTATTGGAAAGCTTCGGCCGCTCTTTGTGAAACTTGTCGCACCAACGCAGGGCGCAGCGGTTGAATCAGTACCGACCGGTCGAGTGCGTTCGAGAGCGCAAGTTGGAATTCCGACGTCAGCAGGCCGATATCCACTTGGATGGGATCAAGATTATTACTTCTCGTCAGAGACAGAGTTGCATGTACCATCTCGATCGAAATTGTCCATGCCGCCGAGCCGCGAAAACGATGTCCCGGAGCAGTTTCGCGTGACCAGCGAAAGTGCCAGGTTCCATCGAAGTCTTCTTCGAACGGCTCCGTCGCCTGTTGGGAAAGCGCACCAAGAAGCTTAAGGTCGAGTTCATCGAACTCATTCGCGTCGAAGGCGTTCTTCAGGATCGAGCACACCTGGGAAAGATCCTCTGCTGCGAGGAGATCCTCTGAGGCTCGCCGCAGGATCAGGTTGTTGCCGATCATGTTTTTCTGCGCGATCGTACGTTCGGCTGCGCGCCGCAATTCGGCGAATTCGTGATACCCGAGATGTTGCACGCCAAAAATGATGCCGCATCCAACGATGATGAGAACGACGCCTACCGAGCTACTACCCTCGTCGAGCATCAGCAGGCTTAGCAGTCCGAGTGCTGCTGAAACACCATAAAGAATGATGACCACTTGCCGATGACTGAATCCCATTTCGAGAAGCCGATGATGAATGTGATTTCGATCTGCAGAGAATAGCGGCTTGCCACTGAGAAACCGGCGAATCACGGCCAACGCTGTATCGATTAGCGGCAAACCGAACGACACCAGTGGAATCGTGACCGCAACTAGCGTGGTGTCTTTTTGCGCTCCAGCGATCGACAGCGCGCTCAACATGAATCCCACGAACAAGCTTCCGCAGTCGCCCAGAAAAACCGTTGCCGGATTGAAGTTATAGCGAAGAAATCCGATGAGCGCGCCGGCCAGCGTGGCCGCCAGCACCGAAACCAGAATGTTGCCGTTAAACAGCGAGACTACAAAGACCACCACGGTCGAGAACAGGGCTGAACCCGCGGAGAGGCCATCCAGTCCGTCGATCAGGTTGAAGGCATTTGAAATCAATAAGACCCAAAGGATTGTCAGCGGCAGGGAAATGAAAATCCCGAGGACCTTTGTCCCGAACAGAATGGGGATCATAGAAATGCGTAAGCCGCCGCAATAAAGCAACGCGCCGGCCAGCACCTGAACGCTGAATTTCGCATACGCATTCAGACCGCGAAGATCGTCGAGCAGTCCGAGTAAAAAGACCAGAGTACCGCAACCAAGAATCCAGAACAGTTGGAATTGGGAAAAGTTTGGCTTGTGTCCCTTCAGGCCGCCGATGAGCAATGCCGCGGAAATCGTGATCAGCACAGCCAGGTAGACACCGATTCCGCCCACGCGCGGCATCAGCGATGTGTGTACATCGCGATCGCGCACCGGGCAGCATCCCCAGCCATTCTCGCGCGCTCTGTTTCGTACGTACCGCGTGAGGAGAGCAGATAAAAGTGTGCCCCCCGCAAACAATCCCAAGTAATGCACGATTCCTGCCTCTATTCCTGGGCTTCTTCGAATATAGGAGGGGGTGACCGATGGGGCAATTACCAGACGGGTTACTCCGGTAACCGGTCACGAATCATGCGTATTAGAACTAATGCGGAGGCTCGCTAAATGCCCAGTTTCTTGACTTCCTCGTTGTAATACTTGCGGTAGAGGATGTCCCATTCCTGGCTTCCTTCCAGAATGGTCTTCTTCTGATTCTCGATCTTGTGGCGGGCAGCCTGGTCGATTTTGGCTTCTTCGTTGAATAGTTCTTCGAGGATGCGCCGGACTTCGAGGCGAATGGTGTTCCGATCCTCGATAAAGTCCACTTTTTCCATGTCGGCCAGTGCGTCGGTGACCGAATGAGCGAGGCGGTTGACTTTGTCGCGACTGATTCTCACAGGACCGCCTTGTACTTGCGCACCAGTTCGTTCTTCACTTTCTTGAACATTTCCTGGTAGTTGGCTCCGCTTTTACGCATTTCGTCAGAGTAGGCCTCGAGGATGGCGCGGACCTCGTCGTTGATTCGGTCTTCCAGCGTCAGTTCGTCCAGCAACGCTGCATGGACGCGTTCCGTAACCGGGCCGATTTCAGCAGCTTCGATGAACTCGCCTTCGTTCAACTTTTTCGTGAGTCGCTTGGCTAAATAGCCTACGTATTCCTTGGAATAGAGCATGTTTGGGTCGACAAGTATAGGGAAACAAACAAGTTTAACATACCGTGAATCCGGTCCGTCGATAGCGGGCAAACCCCACAAATTGCGGCTGATGTTGCTGTTGGTTTCTACCTCACACGTTGCTGCCCGGGAGTATCATGTCTCATGGAGGCCCGCCTCCTGAGCGCGGAAGGGACGGGAGAATATGCTTCTCATGCAGGAAGATCTGACCACCATCAAGGAGGACATGATTGCCTTTATTGAAGGCCATGGCATGCGCAGATTTCCGGGATACGTCGGGGAAGAAGTCCAGACGGTGATGTGGGACCTGAACTCGAACCTTGAAACGTGGAAAGACTTTGTTGAGCTCGCAAAGCATAGTGGAGCTACGTTCCTCACGATGAATAATCTGCTCCTCGACCGCGAGGAAGTGGACTTCCTGGTAGAGCGCCTGCGCAACGCCGCTTACGCCAGTGAGGAAGACGTAGAGGAAGCGCGCTGGTTGCGCACCTACGTCGGCAAGACCGGCTTCGTGCAACTGGGATTCCCGCACCAGGGGTCGATTTTCGTCTGCGAAATCTCAACGGAGTGGTACGAGCGCTATCAGCGCCTGCTCGATATGGCCGAAGACCTCGGCGGTATTCCATTCGAGACCGATCAGGACGACGAGCGATAGTCCCAAGTCAGATCGGATGAAGTCGCAGGAAGAATCTGCACGCCTGACTCACAATCCTCAAAGCGACCGACCCTTCTGGTGTAACCTGAGATTTACCACTCCTGAGAAGCTTGAACTGTGCGCTGGATTTTTCGAGAGGCCGATCCGAACCGAGTTGCTGAACTTCAAGAAGCTCTGAAGCTGTCCCCGGCGGTCGCCCGACTACTCGTCAATAGGGGCATCGTCAGCCCAGAAGATGCGCAGGGCTTCCTGCATCCTGCTCTCGCTGATCTTCATTCGCCCTATTCCATGCTCGGCATGCGCCCGGCGGTCGAACGAATCCGCGCCGCCATCGAGCGCAAAGAAACCATCTTGATTTACGGCGACTACGACGTCGACGGCACAACGGCGATCGTCATCCTGAAAACGGCGATCGAGATCTGCGGAGGCGTCGTTCAGTTTCATGTCCCCCACCGGATCAAAGACGGCTACGGCATGAAGGACGACGTGATCGAGCGCGCGGCTGCCGAAGGCGTGCGCCTCATCATCAGCGTCGATACCGGCATTCGCGCCTTCGCTGCCGCAGAGGCTGCAAAGCGGGTTGGTGTCGACCTGATCGTGACCGATCATCACTTGCCCGAAACCGCGCAAGGTGTGCCACAAGCTCTGGCGGTGCTGAATCCGAATCAGTCCGGCTGCGAGTATCCGTGCAAGTCGCTCTGCGGCGCAGGAGTCGCATTCAAAGTCGCACAGGCCCTCCTCGAAGAAACTGGACGCTCCCGCCTTCTTCCATCATTCATCAAGATTGTCGCGATTGCCACGGTTGCTGATGCCGTTCCATTGATCGGCGAGAACCGCATCTTCACCAAGTTGGGACTGGAAGGCTTGCGCCAGCCCGTGAATGCCGGATTGCGCGCGATCCTTGAAATCTCATCGCTCGACGGCACGCGTCCCATCACGACCGGAGACATCGCTTTTCGCGTTGCTCCGCGGCTGAACGCCGCCGGACGCATGGACGTGGCGCAGACGGTCATCGAGTTGTTCAGCGAAAAAGATCCGAAGCGTGCCCGGGAGATTGCTGAACGGCTCACGATGCTGAATGGCGAGCGCCAACAGGAAGAAGCTCAGATCCTCAAGGAGATTGAGGAGCGGGTCGCAGCTGCTCCCGAGTTACGCGAAGCGTACTGTCTGGTCATCGACGGTGACAGCTGGCATCGCGGCGTGATCGGAATTGCCGCCACTCGCGTTGTCGAACGTTATGGCAGGCCAGCGCTGGTGCTCTCGCGCGACGGAGAAGAAGCGCATGGCTCCGGACGATCCATTCACAATTTCCATCTTCTGGAAGCGCTGGAATCATGCCGCGAACTGTTTAATCGCTTTGGAGGCCATGCCCATGCAGTCGGATTGGCGCTCCCATGTGAGCGCATCGAAATATTGCGGTCACGGCTCGACGCCTACGCTCGTGAACGGCTCACCGAAGCTGACTTCGTGCCGATCTTGAAGGTCGATGCAGAGGTCGAGTGGGATGAGATCGGGCCCAAGCTGTTTCACGGCATCTCTCAGTTGGAGCCCTTCGGAATGGGCAATCCAGAGCCGGTCCTTGTCACCCGGAATGCCCGGATTCTACTGCCTCCGAAAACGATCAAAGACAAGCACGTGAAGTTTCGACTTACTCACGCGAACGGAAACGCGAGTCGAAAGTGGGACGCGCTGGCCTGGCGAATGGCCGAGCGGTGTTTGCAGGAAAGTCTCCTGGTGGGCGATTCGATCGATATTGCATTCACGCTCGAGCACAATGATCATCCCGAGTTCGGCGGACTTGAAATGCGCCTCGAAGATTTTGCCCGTTCGCCGGTTGCGGCGCGCGCAGAATCAGCGAGTTCGATTTCCTGTTAAGGGTTGTGACATTTCCTCGAATCCACCTAATCATAAAAATTCATGCGTTTTTGATTTCCACAGCACTGGTGACCCCGGTAAACCGATTTAAAATGTGATCAGTGCAGTTGGTAATCTGGAAAGCCTGCTCGTATCAGACGAGTTTGCTTAGTACATGAGCCGGGAGGGCTCTGATGGTTTCAAAATGCGCCAATCCGGGATGTTCAGCTTCCTTTCGCTATTTCCGAGAGGGCCGATTGTTTGAGATCGAAGTTACCTCCAAGCCCAACACCGATCCGGCCAACGCGCAACGTAAGCCGCATCGTAAGGTCGAATATTTCTGGCTGTGCTCGTCCTGCGCCACCAGGCTCATTGTCAAGGTCGATGCCGAGCGTGGAGTTGTCACCGCGCCGCTTGCGGGCACGGCCGTGAGTCATGCAACAGCGTAGTTTGAAAGACTAAGCGGATTTCGAAGTAACCAGGCTGGGCTCGACCTTCGTTTTGTCGTACCGTCCTGATGCGCTTGCCCACCGAATCCAGAGCATCTCCAGGAACATTTTGAAGCCGTCGGTCACAGGATTGATCTTCGACCGGCTGTCGTGTGCCCACTCAACTGGAACCTCGGTGATTTTGTAGCCCATTTTCCTGGCCAGAAATAGGACTTCCGGGTCGAATCCCCAACGGTCGATCATCTGCCGGGAAAACACTGCCTCTCCAACCGGACGGGGGAACGCCTTGAACCCGCACTGCGTGTCTTTGTAAGGGAGACCGAGGGTCACACGCAGCAGCAGGTTGAAAACGCGTCCGAACACCTGCCGATAAAGTGGCTGACGCTTATTCTGCAATTCCACCTGCAGCCACCGTGATCCGATCGCCATATCAGCGCCTTTGTGCAGCGCGGCAAAAAGCTTAGGTGCTTCCTCGATCGGCGAAGACAGGTCTGCGTCCGTGAAGAGAATTAGGTCGCCGCGGGCCGCCAGCACGCCGTTCCGTACGCTATACCCTTTGCCTCGGTTCCCCGGGTTCTCGAGCAGCTGCACGCAGGGGTTTTTGCGCGCATAGTTCCGCACAATCTCGGCAGTGTTGTCGCGCGAACCATCGTTGATGACGATGATTTCCATTGCCCATTGTTGCTCTGCGGCAAAGGCGAGAATGTGATCGAGGGAAGCCGCGATCCTTGTGCTTTCGTTGTAAGCCGGAATGACGATGGTATAGCTGGGCGATTTCATCAGGTACTTAGACGCAAGGTAGATTCTACTTGTTATCTGCGTAACTGTTTAGAGGCAAATAAACACCCCGCAGTGCTGCAGTTCTCCTTCGGGCCCGGTCACGCGGCCTTTTGTTGGTCCACCAGGTGTAAGAAGGTGTCAACCAGTTCAGGATCCCACAATCCCCGGTGGGCTTCCTCCTGCATGGTTTGGACCGCCTGAGCATGCGAAAGAGCAGGTTTATAGGGCCGTGCGGTGCGCAAAGCGTCATAGACATCGACCACCTGCAGAACCCTCGCCAGCAAAGGGATTTCATGCCCAACCAGGCGGTCGGGATACCCACTTCCGTCCCAGTGTTCGTGGTGCTGACGAATGATTGGCAGAATGGGACGCAGCGATTTCAGAGGCCGGCAAATGTTTTCCCCCGCGATCGGATGTTGCCGCATGACTTGCCATTCAGCAGGAGTCAGGTTCGATCCTTTTTTCAGGATCTCGTCGGGAACCGTGATCTTTCCGATGTCATGCAAATAGCCCCCGCGGCGCAACGCCGTAAGATCTTCTTGTCCAAGAGTCAGAGCTGTTCCGAGTTGCACGGCATAGGCGGCCAATCTTTCGCAATGGCCCGCCGTATAGGGATCGCGCGCCTCGACGCTCAGAGCAAGCGTGCAGAGTACGTCTTCCACATTCTCCAGTTCGTCGGTAAATTCTTTCAGCTTCAGCAGGGACTTCACCCGCGCGAACAGTTCTTCGGGGAAGATAGGCTTGTTGAGGAAATCGTCCGCGCCGACTTCGATTCCGTGGATTTTGTCTTCGCGGTCGGTAAGGCCCGTAATGAGAACAATCGGAATCAGGCGCGTCTCCGGCGCCGATTTCAATTCCTGGCAAAGTTCGTAACCCGAACGTCCGGGCATGATTACATCGAGCAAGATCAGATCGGGCGGATTGGCATGGATTTCGCGCGACGCCTCCTCGGCGTTGTTTGACGTCGCAATCTCGTAGTCGTATCGAGAAAGCAATTCCTTCAGTAGAAAAGCGTTGTCGCGATTATCGTCTACGATCAATATTCTCGGCACACGTCTATGAAGAGGGCCAACAAGGTCCATTGCTCGTGGGAGGATAAACGAGACCGATTGGTTGCATTACGGAATTGAGGGATTAGGCCCACTGGCGTACGCTTTGCCTATGGCGCGCAAACTAACCGCATTCTTGTTTTTCATATCCTGCGTGTTGCCGGTCACGGCCTCGGCCGCGTCGAAACCGCATGTCATCACTTTCGGTAAATCGACCACGGTCCCGTTATTTGTGGGTCCCGAAGAAAAACAGAAAGTAGAAATCCAAATTCGTCCCCTCCTGGTGGATACGCGGGTCAAAGAATTCACCATGGGCGAGCCTCACGACGTAACCGACCGTCTCTTCGTGATCCGCAAAGCCTATCGATTGAACGACTGGTTGCCGGAAGATCAAGCGAACAAAGCACATCGGTGGAAGTGGCAGCGCGGCGGGTGGCTGCTGGTGGATCGCACCAGCGGAAAAATTTCTCCCATAACCCTGCCCTTGTTCGATCCCTTTTACTCTGAGGCCGTTTGGTTTCGCGACTTTGCCGGATATTGCGGCATCTCCGATAATGGCGAGCGTGTTTTCGCCATTGTTTCGCAGTTGGGACGAAAGAAACCGGTGGTGAAGCAGGAACTCGGCAAGGCCAAAAATGGGGAGATGCCCGATTCCGAGTGCGCCACTCCCGAGTGGCAGCGCGAACCAACACGGATCGTCTTCCAACCTACCGGCGGCCAGAAAACCGTGTTCACCATCCACGCACACGCCACCGATATGGCAACTAAGGACGATACAGATGCGGAGGAAGACGCGAAGTAGCAAATAAGCGCTCGCGTTCCTGGCATCGAAAGACAATATGAAATCGCTCGATGGATTGTTGCAAGACGCCGCGCACGCCCATGGACACCTCTGCGCCGGACAGGTGCTGGGAGTGCGCATGGCGATACTCGGATTGGAAAAGCTCGGGATCGAAGATCCTCAGGGTGCCGATCGCAAGCGCCTCGTAACTTTTGTCGAAATAGATCGTTGCGCGACAGATGCGGTTGGAGTCGTTACCGGCTGCAGACTAGGCAAACGCGCCCTGAAGTTTCGCGACTGGGGCAAGATGGCAGCGACGTTTGTCGATGTCAGCAGTGGCAAAGCCGTGCGAATTGCGGCGAAAGAATCGTCTAAGGCTCTTGCCAGGAACATGCATCCGGAATTGGAGAGCAAGAACCAGCAGCAGATGGCAGCCTACCGCGAGATGTCCGACGCCGACCTCTTCGACGTGCAATGGGTGAAAGTTGATCTTCCTGCTGAAGAGTTTCCCGGATACAAGGGCGAGCGCATCGTTTGCGAGCAGTGTAGTGAGGGCATCAGTTACAAGCGTGAAGTTCGGCGCGACGGCCGGGTGCTGTGTAGAGGATGTGCGGGGGAAAGCTATTACGAAGTCGTCGATGGTCGGTAGTCGTTCGTCTTTAGCCCTTGAATGCCCGCTTTTGCTCGTCATGACGAGCGTAGCGAGGCATCTGCATCTTGATCTTGTGTGGTGGCGAGTCACGCTGTTGATCCCGGTGGACTGACACCAGGGTCGTCATCTAGCGCTACCGCCCGCCGCCTCATGCTCGTACACGTGCGCGATTCGCAACAACGTCGCCTCATCGAAATGCCGCCCAAGAATCTGTAGTCCAATTGGCAGCCCTTCTTTCGACGTGCCGCATGGAACCGAAATCCCGGGAACTCCGACCAGATCAGCCGTCACAGTGTAGATGTCGGCAAGGTACATCGAGACCGGATCATCAACCTTCTCGCCGAGTTTGAACGCAGGCGTGGGCGTCGTGGGAGTGATAATCGCGTCCACCTGCTGGAACGCATTCTCGAAATCGCGCGTGAGCAGCGTACGTACTTGCTGCGCTTTCAGATAGTACGCGTCATAGTAACCGGCGCTGAGCGCATACGTTCCCAGCATGATGCGTCGCTTCACCTCCGCACCGAACCCCTCATCCCGCGAGCGCCGATACATCTCCGAAAGCGTATGCGCCCGCGGTGATCGATATCCGTAACGCACGCCATCGAAGCGCGCGAGGTTTGCGGACGCTTCAGCCGTCGCGATGATGTAGTACGTCGGAATCGCATACTCGGTGTGCGGTAGGGAAATCGGCACGATCTCGCAACCCGCTTCCGCGAGTTTCTGGATGGCAGCTTCCACCGCAGCCCGCACTTCCGGATCGAGTCCCTCGCCAAAATATTCTTTTGGTACGCCCAGCCTCAGGCCCTTCGCCGGTTTGCCGATCTCGGCTTCGTAATCGGCGACCGGAACCGCGGCGGAAGTCGAGTCGAGCTCATCTCGTCCTGCGATGTAGCGCAGCAGGATGGCCGCGTCTTTCACCGTCTTTGTCAGCGGACCGATGTGATCAAGCGACGACGCGAAGGCGATCAGTCCGTATCGCGACACGCGTCCATAGGTAGGCAGCAAGCCCACCACTCCACAGAACGCCGCGGGCTGACGAATCGATCCGCCAGTGTCGGATCCCAGTGCAGCCACTGCCAGGTTCGCCGCAACCGCCGCTGCGCTTCCGCCCGACGAACCTCCCGGCACGCGTGAAAGGTCGCGCGGGTTATGAACAGGGAAGTAGCCCGAATTCTCGTTCGACGAGCCCATGGCAAACTCGTCGCAATTGGTTTTGCCGAGGATGATCGCCCCTGCATCTTCCAAGCGCTGTACAGCCGTCGCCGTATAAGGTGCAATCCATCCCTTCAGGATTTTCGACCCCGCAGTGGCCTGCACGCCCTTGATCGTCATCACGTCTTTGATCGCGATTGGCACGCCCGCCAGCGGAGGCAGCGCGTCACCTTTATCCGCGAGCGCTTGCACTGCTGAGGCCTTCGTCAGCGCGCGATCTTTCGCGAGCGTCAGATAAGCGCCAATCTGCGGATCGTCGGCTTCGATTTTCTTGTAGAACTCTTCTACCAGCTCAACAGGATTCAGCACGCGCTCGGCGATGGCAGTGCGGGTCGATTCAACGGTAAGGGCGTTTAAGTCCATCAGTCTGTCAGTCTTTCAGTTACTGAGTGAAGCTACCTGAAGTTGCGGCAGTGGGAGCATCCAGTTCGTCGTTGAAAACCTCACGGATACGATCCAGCACATCCTTCTGTGGTATCCCACTCTGCTTATTCAAAGCGTCAGCCACATGTCTTGCGACGTCGCTGTCAGCACTCCCCATAGTAAGGGTTCGTCTTCTCCGTTTCCAACGCGGACACTGCATTGCAGACCGTTGTTCACAACCCACGCACGAAGTAACTCAATCGCACTCTTGTTGGCTTGTGCAGCTGGTGGAACGGGAAGTTGCGAGGACAATTTCATCAGGCCTTCCGAGGATTATCGCGATTACCAATTACAAATTACCTATCTCTCAATTACTTTCGGCACTTTGAAGAATGCTCCATCCGAATCCGGCGCATTCTCCATCACCACCTCGCGCGGCAGGCACGGACGCACTTCGTCCTCGCGCATGACGTAGCCAAATCGCTCCGATCCCTGCTTCGAAGGATCGATCCCAAAGCGATCCGACACTTGCGCCATTGGCGGAACGTCTTTCGTATCGAGCTGGTTCAAGCGGTCGATGTGCTCGAGAATCGAGTTCAGGTCTTTCACCATCCTCGATTGTTCCTCGGGCGTTAGTTCCAGGTTCGCCAGGTCGGCGACATATTGCACGTCTTTTTCGGTGACTTTCATTTCTGATCGAATCCGTAGTTTTCGCCCGGAAGCAAGAACAGGATGTGCTTCACCTGCGCGGTGATCGTCTGGTTCAGCGCGTCCAGGTACTTGGGAGCCAGGCTGTTCAGTTGATTGCGCCACGCGACGTCCGGAACTTCTACGCGCAGGACGCCGGCTCGAAAGCCAAGTACCCGTGTGCGTTTGGCGACTCCGGGACCGCAAACCAGCGGCCACGCCAGAAAGGGCGCCTCATTGGCCGGGGCCCCGTCCAGCAACTCTCCCATGATTTTTTGTAAGGCAGTGCGCCCATGTTGCATGGCGAAGTCCAGAATCTGAAGTCCAGAATTCCAGAATGAAGACCTGGAAGATTGAAATCGCATTCTAGCATTCCGACCTCGGGCGTCTCGGTGAAGCCCGAGACCGCGCCCGCTTTCCAACGCCGCCCGGCCAGCATCTTATCCCACTCGTCAACAATCCCCTGAAACAGGTGCTTTCTCTTGTTTTTCAAGCACTTAGCTGCTCCCGTTCAATGCAGCAGTTGACCACTTGGCAGTGAAAACAAGCGTTTTAAGCGTAGATCGTTTCCGAATCCGCCCATGCCAGCTAACATGACAAGTGTGGGGGAATAGTCTTTTTACTTGTTGCACTTAGCAGGGGTGTTCCCCGGCAGGTTTCTGCCTATCCATCCCGCTAGTAGCTTTTTGTTTTGCCGGAGATACCTGACGATGCCAAAACCGATCAAGTATGTAGAGAAGGTGGTGACAATCGCAGCGAAGGCCGCATGGCTGCCGTACGCGGCCATCAGCATGCGCAAGCAGACGCCTTCGTTCACCCCCGCCTGGAGTGAAAAACCGCTCCTCAAGTCCTACGAAAAGACCAAGCCACCGCTTGGATGGCCGCGCGCCACCGACTCGCTTTGCCCGAAGTGCGTGCCCGATATCCGCAAGCAGATCCTCGATGGCAAGCTTCCGCAGGAAATCCTGCGCAACGCCAAGGTCGGCGAAATCAAGGCCACCATCGTCGAAAAAGACGGCAAGATCATGATGATCAAAGATTGCCCCAAGCACGGGCACTTCGAAGACGTCATGTCCGTCGACCCGGCATTCTCCAAGCACTTGGAAGACGTCTTCCCGGGCCGCGACATTCGCGCCCACGCCGACGAGAAGCTACACAATCACGGCACTTCGACCGTGAAGCATGGCCGCGGATCGGTGCTCACCGTCGATCTGACCAACCGCTGCAACATGATGTGCGATCCCTGCTTCATGGACGCGAACCAGGTCGGTTTCGTCCACGAATTGACCTGGGACGAAATCAAGCAGTTGCTCGATAACGCCGTCACCATCAAGCCGAAGCGCCAGATGTCTGTACAGTTCTCAGGTGGCGAGCCCACGCTGAGCCCGTACTTCCTGGACGCAGTTCGCTATGCCCGCCACGTTGGTTATACGTCGGTGCAGGCTGCAACCAACGGCATCGAGTTTGCCAAGTCCATCGAGTTCTGCCAGCAAGCCGCCGAAGCCGGCTTGCGTTACGTTTATCTCCAGTTCGACGGAATCGGCAACGCTGCCAATGCCCATCGCAAGATCGGCAACCTCTTCGACGTGAAACTGCGCGCGATCGAAAACCTGTATAAGTCAGGTGTCGACATCGTTCCCGTGGTTACCATCGTCAACGGCATCAACAACGAGCAGGTCGGCAACATCGTCAAGTTCGCGCTCGACAATCCCAAGATCATCCCGTTCGTCTCGTTCCAGCCGGTTTCGTTCACCGGACGCGACGAGGAGATCACCGACGAGCGTCGCATGGCGCAACGCTACACGCTGTCGCACCTGGCGCACGACGTGAAGACGCAGGTTGGAATCGGCGAGCCTACGCGCGACTGGTTCCCCATCTCGTTCATGTCGACGTTTTCCGACTGGTCTGACCTGGCACACGGTCCCGGGCACGATTGGGGACAACTGAGCTGCGGCTGCCACCCGAACTGCGGCGTGGGCATGGCCGTCATGGTCGACAAGGAAACTAAGGAAGCTGCGCCAATCACGCAGTTCCTCGACGCGCACCAGATGGCGCGCGACACCGCCATGATCGTCGATGCAGGCCGCGGCCAGAAATGGTCGGCGTTCGGCATGGCGCTGGCGTTCCTGCGCAACTACGATCCGTTCCAGACCACCACGCACTTCACCATGTTCGACATGTTGAAGAAGCTCGACAAAACCTTCGGCGTTACCAAGAAGGCGAAGTCGGGCGCCTACGGCAAAGTCGGCGGCGATCGCACGCTCGAGGACATCGAGAAGCGTCGCAAGGATCGCTGGAACGTACTGATGGTTGCCGGCATGTGGTTCCAGGATCTGTGGAACTACGACTTCCGCCGCACCGAGCAGTGCATCATTCCTTACGCCACGCAGGAAGGCGAAATCAGCTTCTGCGCCTACAACACGGGCGTGGGCTGGCGCAATATCGTCGAGAAGATGCACATGACCGCTACGCTCACCAAGTGGTACGAAGAGCATGGCCGGCATGAAATCTTCGCAGGCGGCAAGCGCGTTTCGATGGCGTCCGGCAACGAGCGCCACTTGGAACTGTTGCAGCTCAAAGACGAGCTGGTCACCGAAACTGAGCAGCAGGATCTCAACAAGCTCGGGATCGCCAAGAATGCGCGTGAAGAGAAACTGCGCGCACGTGACGCGAAGCAGAAGAACCTGACTCCGGCAGAAGAAGCCAAGAACCGCGAGATGATGAAGCTCTATCGCGAAGTGGTTCTGGGAGAAAAGACTCCGGAAGGGTTCGTTCCGCTGACCACGCTGGGCGCTCCGTCGAATGGCAACGGAAATGGAAACGGTTCCAAGCCGGTGCACGAAGACGAAGTTGCCGGAGTCGCAGGCGACTAGGCAATTTCAGAAGTAAGATTTCAGATTGAAGATTGGGCCGCGAAAGCGGCCCTTTTCATTGCACCACAGAGTCACAGGGCCCATCCGAGAAGATTCTGGCTTGTCATCACGACGCCTCGCGCAGCGAGGCGGAGGGATCTGCATTGCTGTGAAGGTGGCGCGGGCGCCCTCGCCCGCGTACTGCTTTAAAGGGATGCGGCTTCAGCCGCGCCGAAACAAGAGGCCATGGAGAATGTTCGCTTGTCACCACGACGCCTTGCGCAGCGAGGCGGAGGGATCTGCATTTTCCTAACGTTGTGATGGAAGGGCGTAGCCTTATCATGCCCATCACTGAAGAACTGAAGAACTGAAGAACTGAAGAACTGAAGAACTGACCGACTGAGAGACCTGCTGCCCTGCTTCCCATTCCCGGAATCCGTTGTCAATAGCCCCAAACCTCCGTTTCCGCCGCAACTCTATCATTTCACGATAGAAATAAACCTCGTCAAAGTGTCCGGTAGGTTGGGTCGAAATTGCTATTCTGAAAATAGAAGGATTGGAAAGAAAGAGCCGAAGCTGATCTGAGAGACTGCATGGTCGGAGAACTAAAAAAACTCGAATTGATCCGTCGGATATCCGTCGGACCATCCGACGGATCGTCCGGCTTTGTCCGTCGGATAATTTTCTCGTCCGTCGGATACATGCTTTGTTTTCAATAAAAGTTCCCGGACCCTCCCCCTCCCCTCGGAATCCGATCGCGCCCGGCAGTGAAGAATGGCTCTGGCGTTGAAAAGGCGTCGCAGATTAACACATTGCTCCGAGACGCTCGTCACTTTTCATGTCGCCGCAGGATGGTACCTTCGGTGCTCCGAGGAATCGACCATGAAAAGTTTCATGCGCTTGCTGTTCATCCTGGGGCTGCTCGCTGCCTTCATCACGCCGGTCGTCGCCCAGGATAAAGAAAAGCCTGCCCCGCTCTCTCGCGCCGACCTCATTGCCGCCGCGCGCGAAATCATGACAGCCCAGCAATACTGCGCTCTCATCACTCTCGATGAGAACGGCCGCCCGACGGTGAGGACCATGAATCCATTTCCGCCAGAAGACGACATGACCGTCTGGATCGCAACCAGCACACTGACGCGCAAGGTGCAGCACATTCGTCGCGATCCGCGGGTGACGCTCTACTATGCAAATCACAGCAAGGCCACAGGTTTTGTCGCGATTACAGGCCGGGCGGTGCTGGTGGACGATCGGGCCGAGATGATCAAGCGCAAACGCGACTATTGGGACCAGACATTCCCCGGCTTCAAGAACCTGGTGCTGATCAAGGTGATACCCGAGCGCATGGACGTCTTGAATTACAAGGCCGGTGCGGTCAATGACCCAGTGACGTGGCGCACGCCCTCGGTGGAGTTCAAGAACGCTCAACCGCAGGGGAAATGACAAGTGGAGCATTGTGTGCGCGAATGCTACCGCACTACTCGAATATCTTCGATATCGTCGCCATCGGCAGAAACAGTCGTTTCGGATGTTCTGGCAACGCCACGAATCCGTAGGACTCGTAAAACAGGCTGGCCCGATGATCTTTCGCGTCGACTACGACTCCAACCGATGCGATCGCTCGGCTGTGATCGAGCGACCGCTTCAGAGCGTCCATGAGAAGCAGCTCGCCTATCTTTTGTCCTTTGAACGCCACGTCGCGTGCTAGGCGGCCCAGCAGAGTCGCTGGCAATTCGGGATATCGCGGTGGCTTCAGACGTTTCAGCACTGGCTCAGGAAGCTGACCAACCGATACGGCGTACTGTGAAAGCGTGTAATCGCCGGCGATTGTCGATCCGTCGGGCGTAAGCACCAGTACCGCCGCCACGCGCTTCTCGATATCCTGGCTGGCCTGCTGCTTCAGGTAGCGGTCGAGAGCGTCGACGCCACACGAAAAAGCCACGCGATCATGTCTTTTTCGATCGAGCGGCTCAATTCTGAAATTCGATTGGCCGGCTTGCCCCAACTTATCCAAGCTCCTGTTTCCATCGCTTGGCAGCCGAGAGCGCCTTCTGGTTCGGTCGTGGCGGATTCAAAAGCGCATCCACGAAGACCTTGCGCGAACGCTCGCCCAGCACGAGCACTTCGTTTTCACGGATTACCCGAACGGCAGCTTCCTTTGCGCTCGTCACCACAAAATCAGTAACCGTCGTTCCGCGAATCTGCGCCGCCATCTCAATCGTTTCCTTCTCTTCGGGGCTCAACCGCGTTTCCAGACGCTCCTGCTTACGGGCCAAACTGTTTCGTGCCATGTACACCTCGCTTCAATAGTGTACGGATAATTGCCGTACATAACAACTATATAAGGCAATCGATCGTACATGGCCTGGTCGCCGGTCGATGGACTGCTGGCGTGATTCCTATGCGCGGTCTGGTTCAACAACGGTCCTCCCGCTGGCGTTATCGGCCCTTTTGCCACCTTCCGTAACAACTCTCAAAATTAATCGGACCCTCTCACAATGGGTGCATACTGACTAAAGCCTCCCAAGCTCGTTCCTCTCGTCCGGAGAGTTCGCATGGGAATGTCTGATTGGCCAACCCGCACCGATCACGTCACTGCGCGAAAGTTCGCAGCTATTTACGTTATCTGGTCTGCCCTGTGGGTCATTGGGTCGGATTACGTGATGCACGTAGTCATGAACGGCCCGAATACAGAATGGAAATTCGAGTCCTACAAGGGCCTTGTCTACGTTTTGGTGAGTGGCCTCATTCTCTTCCTTGCAGTGAGAGAACGTGACCGCAAGCATCGAGCGGAACGCGCGCGTGTTGAATCCATGCTCAAGAGCCTGCGACGGTGCGGCCTTTTGGGTATTTATGAGTGGCGATCGGATGGAAGCATTTCCGACGCAAACACCAGTCTTCTCAACGCGCTGGGTTACAGCCGCAGAGATCTTACAACCGGGAAACTGACACGCGAGGCGGTGACTCCCCCGGAATACTGGGAGGCAGATCGGTACGCTGACGAGGAGATGGCATCCCGTGGCAGGTCCCATCTGTATGAGAAAGAAGTCATACGCAAGGATGGAGAGCGGCTGCAAGCGCTGGTTGGACGTGCGCTGCTGGAGGGCTCCAAAGATCGAGGCATCGGTTATGCGATCGACATCTCTGAGTCGAAGCAGCTGAAGGCGAAGCAAGCGCAACTGGAGCACCAGCTCCTCCAGTCCGAGAAGCTGAATGCCCTCGGCCAGCTCGCCGGCGGAATTGCGCACGACTTCAACAACCTGCTCAGCATCATCATCGGATACACCAGCCTCACCGAGTCGAAGCTCGGCGGGACAAGCTCTGTCCGCGAGAACACGACACAGGTGCTGAAAGCAGCCGATTCGGCAAAGAATCTGATCCGCAAGTTGCTGGCTTTCAGCCGCAAGCAGATCCTGAATCCCGAGCTCTTGAATGTAAACGAGCTCATCTCCGAGTTGAGCGGGATGCTCACGCGTGTTCTCGACGAGCGCGTCAAACTCGAACTTCGGCTCGGGACAAGGGTGGGGAACATTGAAGCCGATCGCTCCCAAATCGAGCAGGTGATTCTCAACCTGGTTGTGAATGCGCGCGATGCCATGGCTCACGGCGGCGTGCTCACCATCGACACGTTCACCGCAAATTTTCCGCAGGATAAACACCCGGAACTCGAAGGAGAATACGAAGCGATTCGCGTCAGCGATACCGGAATCGGAATCGATGACTCGGTTCGCTTACGAATCTTTGAGCCGTTTTTCACTACGAAGCAGGAAAGCGGAGGCACCGGACTGGGCCTCGCGACGGTGTACGGAATTGTGAAGCAGAGCGGAGCGCACATCGACGTGGAGAGCAAGCTCGGCGAGGGTAGTTCCTTCACGATTTATTTTCCAAAGGCTCGTGCACTCACGGTTGTCGGACAGACCGCCGGGCCGGCGGTAACTGCATCTGCCGCGGGATCCGAGACCATACTGTTGATTGAGGACCTCACCGAGTTGCGCGAGATGATCGCCACGATGCTGCGCTCCAAGGGATATAACGTGCTCCAGGCACGCGACGGAGCGGATGCAGTAAATATTGCCGCCTCCCACTTCGCACCTATCGATTTGATCGTGACCGATGTCGTGATGCCCAAGCTGAATGGTCCCGAAGCCGTTCGCCAGATCCGTACGCGGCGTGCCAGCGTCAAAGCAATTTACATCACCGGGTACAGCAATCAGGCGTTGAGCGGAGAAGAGGTCTCCCACAACTCCATCACTGTTGAGAAACCCATTCGCCCCGACACGCTGCTGGCGAAAATCCGTGAGCTCCTGGACCAGGACCAGACAAGCTCGCGAATCGGCGATTAGAGTTACGGAATCAGCAGCAGCTTGCCGGTCGTCTTCCGCGATTCCAGGTCGCGGTGTGCTTGCGCAGCGTTCTCAAGCTTGTATACATGCTCGATGCGCAGCTTGAGCTTGCCGTCGGTAATCCAGCCCAGCACATCTCCGGCGCGATGTTCTAGTTCTTCTCGTGTTGCGATGTAGTTGATCAGAGTCGGCCTGGTAAGAAACAGAGACCCTTTTTGTGAGAGCTTGATGGGATCGAACGGCGGTACCGCTCCGCTGGCGCCTCCAAACAGCACCAGATAGCCACGCGGACGCAGCACGTTCAGATCCTTGTCGAACGTCGCTTTTCCCACACCGTCATATACGACGTGAACGCCCCTCCCGTCCGTCAGGCGTCTGGTCTCAGCCTCGAAATCTTCCGTGGAGTAATTGATCACATGGTCGGCGCCATTTTGTTTCGCAAGCCGGCACTTTTCATCCGAGCCTGCCGTTCCGATCACGTGCGCGCCAATCGCCTTCGCCATCTGCACCAGCAGCAGTCCCACGCCTCCGGCTGCCGCGTGAATCAGAGCGGTCTCGCCTTTCTTGAGTGGATAGCTGCCATAGACGAGATAATGCGCCGTCATCCCCTGCAGCATCGCCGCAGCAGCTTCGGTGAAGTCCAACTTGCCTGGGATCTGCACCAACCGATCCGCTGGAACCACGGCGTATTCGGCATACGCGCCAAGCACGTTAGTGTAAGCGACACGATCGCCCACCCTGACGTTCTTCACCCCGCTGCCAATTTCGGCCACTGTCCCAGCCGCCTCCTGGCCATCAACGAACGGCAGAGGTGCGGGATAGCGTCCTTCCCGCAGATATGTGTCGATGAAGTTCACGCCGCTGGCGGCGATCTTCACCAGTGCTTCATTCGGCTTCGGTTTCGGAACTGGGATGTCTACGAGCGTGAGAACTTCCGGACCACCAGTCTTCTGAACTTGAATGGCTTTCATATTCCTCTCGAACGATGCCGCACTCCGGCCCAACTAAGATATATGATTCACCAACGTTGTTGCCTTGATTCAAATCTCGTGAGGACTGCACATGCTTGCTGCGCACAACATTGTCGCTTTTGTTCCCACTACCAATGCTCAACTCGCCCGCGAATTCTACGAGCAGAAACTCGGACTGAAATTCGTGAGCGATGACGGCTTCGCGCTGGTCTTTGAAGCGAACGAAAACATGCTGCGAGTGGTTAAGCTCAAGGAATTTACGCCCGCGCAGTTCACGATTCTAGGTTGGGAGGTGCCGGATGCGCAGCAGGCCGTCTCTGAATTGCACTCCCGCGGCGTGCACTTCGAACGCTATCCGTGGGCGCAGCAGGACGAATTGGGAATCTGGAGCGCACCGGGCGGCGCAAAGGTCGCCTGGTTCAAAGACCCAGACGGCAACGTGCTGTCCGTTTCGCAGCACGTTTAGCACAGCACCCGTTTCGGTCGATGGGCTGCGTTGAGAATCCTCGCCGTGTAGCGAGGATTCTCCGGGCATTCCTGCGAAAAGCTATTACGCCTTGACGAATTCGACATCGAGCGTGAGAGTCACATCCTCGCCGACGAGTATCCCACCGGTCTCAAGCGCAGCGTTCCACGTCAAACCAAAGTCTTTGCGGTTGATCTTCGTTGTCGCTGACAATCCCACGCGCGTATTGCCCCACGGGTCTTTCATCGGTGGCGTCGGTCCTTCCACCGTAAACACCACATTGCGAGTCACGCCGTGAATCGTCAGATCGCCCGCGACCGCCAACTCTCCGCCGCCGGCATTCTCCACACGCGTGGATTTAAACGACAGGGTAGGGAATTCCTCCACGTCGAAAAAGTCTGGGCTCTTCAGATGTCCATCGCGCTGCGCATCGCGAGTGTTGATGGAGGCGGCGTCGATGGTGGCTTCCACATGCGACTTGGTCAGGTTCGCTTCATCGAGCGACAAAACGCCGGAGACTCCGGTGAACTGACCCTTCACATTCGAGATCATCATGTGTTTCACCTTGAACTCGGCTGCCGAGTGAATCGGATCGACATTCCAGGTGGTGATTGCGGCTTGCGGTGTAGCAACGGTGCTCATAGTGGTTTCCTTTCGGTTTCGTAGATTGGATGTGTTTGCACGATAGTCGTTACAACAAATATATGCACAAAAAAATCATCCTGTCTTGCTGCGGGCCGCCTGCGCCAATTCGACCAGCGCCTGCAATCGCTCCCGACCGAGGTGACCCAGTTGCGCGCGATGGGTCGCCTGTACGGGCTCATCGAGGCGCGCCAACAGTTCGAGTCCGTCGTCCGTAATTCGAGTCAGCACCATACGCCGGTCCTTCGTCTCCCGGCAACGCGAGACCAGGCCTCGTTTCTCCAGACGATCCAGCAGGCGCGTGATGTCGGGATCGCGCGTGATCATGCGGGTCCCGATCTCGCCGCAGGGAAGCCCTTCGGGAGCCCCTCGCAGGATTCGCAACACGTTATATTGGGTCGACGACAGCTCTTCCGCTTTCAGCAGCGGCGCAAAGCCTCGCGATAGCATGTCGGTCGTGCGCATTAACTCCAGGAACGCAGCCTCTTCGGGTGAGCCGACGCGGCGCTTCGTCTCGGATTGAGTCTTCGGGTTCATCTTTCGTGAATCACATTAATCGTTATAACGACTATTGTCAACACAAATATTTCGAGCTTACCGGATCCCCACTCTCGAGCACCTCTCGGTATCAACGTGGGTTCTCTTGTGACCGATCTCACGTTGAACGGTGACAACTTCGCCGATTCAGTGTTAATCACTCGTGAATCGCGTCTCCCATGCATTGAACGGCCTTTCTCCTCACGGAACGGCTTTTGGGGTTTGTCCCACTTAGTTGCTTAAATAGCTTGGACTCAAAGTATTAGGACGATTCGCGCCAGATTCATCTCGCGATCCGAAATCCAAGGGAGCAACGAAGTGAGCACACAAACTATTGCGCCAGAGGCAGTGTATCCGCCCGCGAACGAACGCGGAGCCAGCAGCGCCGGAGTGACTAAAGGCCTCCGCCCCGACTTCAAAGTGATTCAGCCCGAGACCACCTACACGGGATCGCCGATAACGCCGCTGCAGAAAGGTCTGCCCAAGACCACGCAATCGCTGTGCCCTGAGTGCACGAAGGTGATCGACGCCGTGATTCGGGAAGACAACGGCAAAGTCGTAATGGAAAAGCGCTGTGCCGAGCACGGCGAGTTTCGTGACATCGTCTACTCCGATGCCAAGCTCTATCTGAAGATGGAAGAGTGGGTCTTCGGCGACAATCGCGGACTGACGAATCCCGCCGTCCCGAACGCCACCCATTGCCCCGACGATTGTGGCCTGTGCTCGATGCACACCTCGCACACCGGACTGGCGAATGTAGATCTCACCAATCGCTGCAACCTGACGTGTCCGGTCTGCTTTGCGAATGCAAATGTTGCTGGATATGTGTACGAGCCTGATCTCGACCACATCCGCAAGATGCTGGCCGCGCTGCGTGGCGAACAACCGGTGCCCGGACGTGTGGTGCAGTTCTCCGGCGGCGAGCCGACCATTCATCCGCGCTGGCTGGATGCACTGCGTCTCGCGAAGGAAATGGGCTTCTCTCATATCCAGGCCGCGACCAACGGGATCAAGTTCGCCGACCTCGAATTTGCACGGCAATCCAAGGAAGCCGGTCTGCAGACGCTCTATCTCCAGTTTGACGGCGTTTGCGATGACGTCTACAAGCGCACCCGCGGGCAGTCGCTCTACGAAACCAAGCTGCTGGCGATCGATAACATCCGCAAAGCCGGCATGAAAATCATCTTCGTGCCTACGATCGTGAAGGGACTCAACGATCATCAGGTCGGCGACATCCTTCGGCTGGCCATCGAGAACATCGACGTTGTCTCCGGCATCAGCTTCCAGCCCGTCGCCTTTACTGGCCGCATCAACCGTCGCGAACTGGAAGCCAAGCGCTTCACGCTCGCGGATCTGGCGCATTCCGTCGCCGATCAGACGGGTATCTGCGACGTCTACGCCGACTGGTTCCCGCTCTCCTGCGTTACGCCGTTCTCCAAGCTGATCAGCGCGCTCAAGGGAGAAGAGAACGTTACGTTAAGCTGTCATCCGCACTGCTCGATGGGAACGTACCTGTTCGTCGACGACAAAACGAAGACCGCCATTCCGGTCACACGCTTTGTCGATATCCCGGCGCTCCTGCAAGACATGGACGAGATTTCCCGCAAGACGAAAAAGTCGGTGTTCAAGGTGTTCACCGGAGTGAGCGCGTGGAGTTCACTGCACAAACACTACAAGCCTGAATTCGCGCCTCCGGGTTTGACCTTCAACAAGTTTCTGCAAACGCTCCAAGGCTTCACCGACAAGAAGTTTGGCCGCGAAGGCATGGACGGCACTTTCACCTATCGCACGCTAATGGTCGCCGGCATGCACTTCATGGATTCCTACAATTACGACGTGGAGCGGGTGAAGCGCTGTGTCATCCACTACGCCGCGCCCAATGGATTGCTCTATCCGTTCTGCTCCTACAACTCCGGACCGGTCTTCCGCGACAAGATCGAGAGACAGTATTCGGTGTCACTGGAGAGCTACGAAGAGAAAGTCAAATCGAACTCTAACGGCTGCGACTCAAAGGCGGGTTGCGGCTCTTGTGGCTTGGAAAACGCATAAATTAATCGGGGGATCGGGTAATCGATAATCGGGTGATCTGAAAGCCCGATCACCCGCCTTCGCCCGGTCACCTTGGCGATGCCCGACTGAAAGACTGAGCGACTGAAAGACCAGTCTTGCTACAATCTGCGCCATGCGCAAGCACGCTCTCGTTTCAGTTCTTGTCCTATGCCTGATCGCTACAGGCTGCACTCTCTGGGGTAAGCGAGCACCTGGATTCTCCGGCGCTACCGGTGGCGAACAACTTCAGCGCGCTTTCCTGGATGAGATCAAGAACAAGCATTGGACCGAAGTCGAGCAACGATTGTCCGCGAACTTCGTGATGGTCACCCCGGGCGGCGTTTTTGATCGTGCTGCTGCGATGGAGCGTATCCGCAATCTTGACCTCAAGGGTTACACGCTCTCTGATCTCACCGTACGTCCGCAAGGCGCCGACGCCGTCATCGTGTATCTGATCAGCGTGGACGGAACCATGAACGGTAATGCGCTTCCATCGGATCCGCAGCGTGTGGTCAGCACTTGGCAGGAAGTCGCGGGACACTGGATTCTGATCTCACAGGTGAATGTAGGGAAGTAGGTCAGAAGTCAGAAGCCAGAAGCCAGTAGCCAGTAGTCAGTAGTCAGTAGCCAGTAGTCAGAACTACTCCCGCGACTTCTCTCTCACAAGTTGCCCAGCTCAGCTATCTCGACTAACCACTAACCACTAACCACTAACCACTGAATCAATGCCAGCGCGTCGTGAAGTTGGTCTGCACTCCGTTTGTCTGTCCGTAGACCGGCGCGAACGAGGCTATATTTCCGTTTTCGACGGGTCCATCCAGCGGCTCCGCATACACAACGTAGTTGTCAGCCGGCAAGCCGGTAATCGTGTAGGTGCCATCGGGCTTAGACATCGTTCCTACGGCACTTTTTACGATATTGGGGAGCTGAAACAGTTGCAGGTTGCTCGTGGATTCCGCGTAGACGTGAGCGCCGAATACCGGCGCACCCGACAGCGTAACTTGTCCGCTAATGGACCCAGCAGGAAACGTCTGACCGGACGCCGAGGGGTAGCCAAGTGAAACGGCGGCAACGTCATCGTAGCTGAGTTGGGTCTTGCTTACCGCTGCGTACGGGAACATGACAGCAGCCACCACTGCCGAATGAGCGAGCCCGAAAAAGTGGCCGACTTCGTGAGTAGCAATCGTCAGCAGGTCACTCTGGCTGCCAGTGGGTGTCCCGCTGGTGACAAAAGTATTCGTCGGATTGAACAGGATGATTCCCTGCAGGATCTGCCCGCCGAATGTCGAAGTCCCTCCGTGCTGGTTTGATTCCCCCGGTGCAGTCGCAGTGGTCGTCAGCGTTACGGCAAGCGTAGAAGTATCGGAAAAGATAGTCTGATCGCTGCCGTTGCAGACGAAGCAAATCAGGTTGGCGCCGGCTGGGGCAGTTGTGGCATCCGTTGCTGCCGAAGTCGGTCCTTCTGTCACCATTCCTGACAGCCCTGCATTCGGAGCGCTCGTCCAGGTAGCGAATGCAGCCGCTATCACATCATGCGGGCTCGTGCTGCCGGTGATGTTCGATCCAGTCGTAGGATTCAGGTTCCACTGTACCGGGAAAGCTGTGAAGTCCCAGACATTGCAATTCTGTCCGTAGATGGTGGCGCAAGCGAATCCTGGTTGGCTGCTGGTAACCAGCGAGTTCTGCCCATTGACTACCGTCAACTGCTGAAGGTAAGAGAACGCCGGAACCGTGAAGGCGATGGTTGCGACGATCAGGCAAGCCAGAATCCCAAATACGAGCCAAGGGCGATGCTGAATGGTTTTCATTGTTGCAACGTCCTCCGCACGCGCGACTCCAGTTCGGGCAGCGTCATCGCCGATCCCTGATACACGCTCACGTGGTTCGATCCATATTGAAGCTGTTCAGCTCCCGGAACGCCATTGCTCACCAGTACCTGCCCCGACTTCGTTCGTGACGCGCGAAATTGTCCTTGCATCAAGCCCACAATGACGTGAGTTCCCGGCTCAGCGTTGTTCTGATACAGGAACAGCACCGCGTCTTCACCGGGTTGCAATTGCCGAACGCCTTCAACGTGCTGCGCGTATCCGTCCGCAGCCCCGCCAATCTGTTTCACCAGGAGGTAGGACTCGGGCGAGCCTTTCAGCGTGCCCGTCACTTGCAGGCGCGTGTAGGTGTAGATGATGGTGTGTTGCGCATTCCACGCCGACCATGAGTTCAATGCATGCGCTTCTACAACCGTGGAAGCTGCTTTTGTCATCTGTTCCACGCTCATCGGCCGGATCGTGGTAGCGCGGCCTTGCGTGATCACAAGAACCACAAGCGCGAATACGAAAACGAAGAAAAGGCGTTTCACGGTATCACCTGCAACCCTCCCGTGAACGTGGTCACGTTGTTACTGGTGTCCTGCAGGATCACCGTGCGCGCGCCGAGCGAAGCGCTGGGCGTCGCTGCGAGCGTGAAAGCAACACCGGGTATTGGCGGATTGTCCGTCGACTGGATCGTTACTGGGCTACTGACGGTAAGATCGCTTGGGCCGCTGATACTAATTGTCATCGAAGACGAGAGGCCGCTGCCGAACATCAGGACGGTCATCGTGGAACCCTGTGCGATGCTTCCACCGGTGTTCGAAGCGGAACCGCTGCTTGCACCCGTTGCCATCGTCCCCAGCGCAATCGCGTTGGGATTGGTTCCTGTCGGAGCGACTACGGCGATATCGGCGCCCGAAGTTGTCTGATTGGCCGAAACCGAAACGACCGTTGGGGTCGAAGGAGCTGTACTGCCGCCGCCACCACCCCCACCTCCGCTGCCACCGGTCCCGCCGGACGTACTGCCGCCGGTACCGCCTCCACCGGAGGTGCCTCCTCCTGTGCCCGTGCCGCCAGCGCCGCGCCCGCCTGGATTAATGCCGTTCGTCGCACTACCGGGCGCGCCGCTGCCACATGCCACGAGAAGTGCGCAAATCAAAATGAGAGAAACTAGTCGAAGCACCGCTCCGCTCCTGTGAGTCTTTTCGGATGCGACCTATTGTTGCGAGTTGCACATTAGCGCAACTTGGACGATCGATCATGTACCTAATGGACATGACCGAAATTGCCCAACTCCCGCCCGCAACTTAAAATGCTGAAATCCTTCATGGATTGTGCCCTTTTCCGAAGCTCGACCGACAAACGTTTGTTCCGGCTGGCGTTACTACGCTGGTACGACGCTGGGAAACGCGACTTGCCCTGGCGCCGGAATAAGGACCCGTACCGCATTTGGCTTTCCGAGATCATGCTGCAGCAAACGCGCGTGAGCGCCGTCCTGGAGCACTATCGGGAGTTCCTCACTCGTTTTCCTACTCTGGACGACTTGGCATCGGCCAACTTGGATGCCGTTCTTGCGGCTTGGAGCGGACTCGGATATTACCGGCGTGCCCGCAACCTGCACGCCGCCGCACAGAAGGTTGTGGGCGAGTTTGGAGGCAGAATACCTCTTACAGCAGCAGAGCTGCGGCATCTACCAGGCATTGGACGCTATACCGCTGCCGCCATCGCCAGCATCGCCTACGACGAAAAATGCGCTGTCCTCGATGGAAACGTCGAGCGCGTATTGGCGAGACTCTCTGGCCGTGCGGCAAGAACCGCAGACTTGTGGAAATCTGCCGAAGACCTGTTGAGTGCGGAGAGGCCCGGTGATTTCAATCAGGCCATGATGGAGTTGGGCGCAACCCTGTGTTTACCGGCGGAGCCGCGCTGTCTGCTGTGTCCGGTCCACAAGTGGTGTGACACGCGTGGCGTCGGATCGAGATCTGCGCAAGCCAAACGAAAAGTTTGCGAACTGGATATCGCGCTGCTTACCGATCGCAACCGCGTGAAACTGGTGCGCCGTCCCAAGTCGGCGACCGTCATGACCGGTATGTGGGAACTGCCCACTCTCACTGTCGTCCCCCTTCCCCCGGCCTGCCCAGTCTTGAATCTCAAACACTCAATCATGAATACCGATTACCGCGTCCGCGTCTGGCGACTTTCTACGCCCGAATCCCGGCGTGGACGCTGGTGGCCAACGCGTGAGCTTCCGAATATTCCGCTGACGGGACTGGCACGTAAGATCCTGCGACGAGCAGCACTCTTTTAGAATCATTAATTCAGGAGACTTTAATGCCCGCACTCATAGCCGGTGTTCCGGCACCCAAGTTCAAGCTGCACGATCTGGAAGCTGGTCCGTTCTCGCTCGAAGAGGCCCTGAAGCGCGGGCCTGTATTGCTGGTTTTCTTCAAGATTTCCTGCCCGACGTGCCAATTCACACTCCCTTATCTGGAGCGGCTCTATCAGGGATTAAAAGGGAACAGCGTGCCCACGATCGTGGGTATCTCTCAGAACAATCAGAAAGATACCGCTGCGTTCCTGCGCCACTATGGCGTCAGTTTCCCGGTGCTGCTCGACGATCCGAGGGGATATCCAGTTTCCAACAGCTATGGAATCACCAACGTTCCGACCTTGTTCTATATCGGGCAGGACGGCGTGATCGAGATCTCCTCCGTAGGTTGGTCACGCAAGGATTTGGAGCAGATAACCCAGCGCACAGAGCAAGATGCAAAGGTTACCAGCATCGCGCTGTTTCGATCTGGTGAGCAAATCCCTGACCTGAAAGCTGGTTGAGGGTCGCTCAACTGATCCGCGGTCGCGGATTGAAATCTCAAGCTCCTCAGATGCTCTCGCCTCCTGTTATCTGTCTTGCTGTTGATCTTGTTAAAAACAGGCCAGCTAATGTGTTTCAAGCTGGTCCACCGCCATCGATGGAAGAGCGAAATTTTCTTGCCAACTAGGTTAGTTCCTGAATATGATCCACAGCTTACCGGGCGATTGGCCCGGTAACTCTGGCGGTAAATACGCCAGTGGATATGGGTGGATGTTTCCGGTATCTGCTGTAAGGATTGGCGAAAAAGTTCAGGCTCCCCTGTTGCTGCCGCTCTACTGAGCGTGGGCGCGCAGGGGGGCTTTTTCTTTGCTCCAGCCGGGCACAGGACGGTGATGGCACCCGAACTCCGCGGTCTCGCGATGCGACTTCTTCCGAAGTCGCCGCGATTGGGGCCCGAGGAGAGCACCATACCTCAGCGCAGAGGCGAAAGGAGTACGTTGTGAGAGAAAAGGGTACAGTGAAGTGGTTCAATGGGGCGAAGGGCTATGGCTTCATCCAACGTTCCACCGGTGAAGACGTTTTTGTCCACTATTCCGCCATCCAGGAGAATGGATACCGTTCTTTGAATGAGGGCGAAACGGTGGAATTCGACCTCTTGAAGGGCCCCAAGGGATTCCAGGCAGCCAACGTTAGCCGGGCGTAATTCCTGAACAGCTCAGAGCATAAAATTGACGCGGGTGGCTCTCGCCCGCGTCGTCACCGACTTACTTCAACTCTACCGTTACCAGTTCCCCATCCGACTGACCTCCGGCCTTGTAATTTACCAATACTCTCCGGTTCCGCCAGTCACACGAGAATGTCTCGTCACTACCCACTACGATCACCTGCTTTGCGTCCGGCGCGTTTAGTCGCAGCCGTTTACCGTCCGCGTTCAGATTCAGTGTCGCCGTCGGAGGGGTTGAGCAGTCGACGCTCATGAGTTCCGCATAAAGATATTTCGTCGGACGAACTTTAGCCCCCTGCGATTGCGCATTCGCCGCCGCCGTCAAATCATCCAGGCTGGCTACTTTTTCCCCTGGCTCCGCTTTCCATTGCGGGGAAGTCAGGTCCTTGTTGTTGCGTTCCGACGTCAGTCCTTCGAAATGCTTTTCCTGTAGATATTGCGATTGTTTCGCCTGCATCGATTGCAACCCGTTGTTAGCGGCAGTCACAATTTTTGGATCCGCACTGTTCTTCACCCGATTCAGCACTGCCGTGGCCTTATCGAACTGTCCGGCGTCGGCATAGTACTGGGCTAGATCCAGCCCATACTGCTCGTGTCCCGGATACAGTTGCACTGCTTTCTGTGTGCTGGCGATCGCTTGTGGATATCGTTCCTCCAGCGCATACGCGTAACCCAGCAGATCGTAGGCATCCGCATATTGCGAATAGAGCGCGACCGCCTGTTCCAATTCGCGCTGCATCGAGACCGCACCGCCCGGTTGTTGCCCTTCGGCCTGCGCTTTATCTTTCACATAAACCGCCCACAGGTAATGCGGTTCAGGATCTTTGGGAGCTGCCGACATTGCGCGCTGGATGCACTGCACAGCGTTTTCGTAGTCCTTGTTGTCGATGTACAAGTAAGCCAATGCACGGTTCGCTATCGGATTCTGCGGATCGCTCCGCACCACCTCTTTCAGTTCTCCCATCGCCTGCACACGATAATCCCGTGAATGCGCATGCAGATCGGCAACCTCGGCATTCGCAGTTGCGATATCGACTTTGTTGAAAGGAAATCCGGAATAGTCCAGCACTAGCGGTTGGATCTTCTGCACGCTCAACGAGCCCTTGAAATAGTCGCGCAAATTCTTCTCGAACTCATCAGGGGACATGCCGAACGCCTGCTCAATCGCTTCTGTAACCGGTGTCTGCTTGATCTGCGTCAATTGCAGATAATTGAACAAGTCCGGAAGTTTCTGCTTCGACATCAAGTAGTGCACCAGCAGCCACGACTGCGCGTAGAAGATTGCCCGCCGCTGCCGCTGGTTATAGGAATCGAATCCGGTCTGCACCAGCAGCAGCTCTTCCAGGTTCATCCACGGCATGTTGGTCAAGGCCGTGCGATTCGCGTCCGAGATATTACCGATTTCCAGCCCATAGTTACTGACCTTCAGTGTTGCAAAATATTCGGCGAGTCCTTCGTCGAACCACGCCGGCACCGGAGGAAAATTGGCATGTACCAGCGCATGGGTGTATTCATGCAGCGCGGTGCTCCAATCGTCCGTCGAAAGATCCAGCGCAATGAAATCGCGATCCGGGGACGCCTCGAAGAATCCTGCCATATCGACCGGCTTGCCCTGGTACAGCGGCGCATATTGCAGCAGCTCAGCGCGGCTGCGGAATCCGATGATTTGCAACGGCACCGGCAGGTTCACCGTCGATTTCTGCATTACGGCGCCGAACACATAACGCATCTGCTCGAAGCGATACGCGACTGCGCGGGCGTGATTGGCGTCCATATCCGTCAGCACGACGAAGTGATTCGAGTGCGCCTCCATCCAGTGCTGCTGTTCGGATGACGAAGCTAATGCAAATCGGCAGGATGTGAGGAAGAGAATAAGTCCTAAGAGGCGAACTTGCTGATTGCGACCCATGGTATGCGCGCGCCGGGCGGCGGCTGACGCTCGGCCCCTCGATCAAGAAGATGCTAGCACGCCTGAAGCGGGGTTGCTGGGCAATCAGGCTACAAGTTTTTGGGACAGCCGAGGTCTCGCTGTCCCAACAATCGCCGTAGACAGGCATTCCCGGGCGCTCGATTCTGCTACTCACTCCTCTATGCGCGACTCTATGCGCGACAAATCGCCTTCAACTACTTCTGAGCGACCTGGTTCAACGCTGACATAAACGGCTGTGCCGATGACGGCGGCTGTACTTTGCCATCGAGTACCGAACCAAACGAGGTGTCCTTACCATACTCGTCATGGATCTTATCCTCGTCGGCACTTAGCTTCGATCCTGCCAGATTTGCGCCTGCGTACGCTCCGCTCGACCGTGTATAGGAAAGTACGGGCGCCGTCCAGGCTGTGGTTGCTTCAGCACCGCCGGTCGGACCGGCAGCGACTGCCTCCGCTCCCATGTCCCACTTACCGCTGCGGAGTTGCTGTGCACCTTGGTCATTCATCAACAGAATGACATCCTGTTTCGCCACTCCTGCCTGGAATCCCACGCTGCCGCCGGTCAGATCGATAAACGCGGGCGCACTCCAGCCTGAGCTGGTCCGGCAACTCACCACGCCGTTGCCATGTTTGCCACCGATTCCAAGGCCCGCCTTGGTCACGTCCGGGATCACGGCGATGCACTTCGCCTGGTCGAGGAGAGAACTTGGGACCTGCTTGGTAGATGTCATGTCTCTCATTACGTTCGCTGCATTAGTCATCTCTTTATTCACGTCGGCAGCCCAGGCAAGCCAGGTAAATACCGCCACGAATGCCGTAAACAACAAGATTTTCCTCACGGGTACGCTCCTTAACGCTGCAATGTTCCACCTGATGAGGCAGGGCGGACGTGGGTTGTCTTCTCGGTCGGGCGCTGCTGCGGGTACAAAGCTACATACCAACTCTGTCGTATATCACTGCTGGACGACTTCTCTCTTCGAGGCACCCATCATTGCTTTCACATCGGCCTCCAGGAACGAAACCGGATCAGGCATTACGGAATCGTGGATCACACGTACCGCGCCATCTTGCATAACCAGCGTCTCCGGAATCTGCTCGGGAAGCTGAAATTTGCTTTGCCACTGTGCGCCGTTCGCGATCCGTAAGCTTTCGAGCTTCTGTTTGGTCACAAGTTTCTGTATCGCATTGTTCGCCACGTCGCTCTCCAGAATATTCATCGCCACCACGACAGTTTCCGGATGCCGCGCTTGAAATTCCTGCAATCCCCGCAACTCGGAGATGCAGACCATTCAACCTGGCGACCAGAAGTTGATGACTACTATCTTTCCGCTCAATTGCACGGAATCGAACTTTTCTCCCTTTAAGGTAGTGAACCCGAATTTCGGAGCCGGTTGTTCAAGCAATTTAGGAACATAGTTGGCGGCTTGAAAGCGGTTCGCGATCTGCTGGTGAAGCGCGGACTCGAATTGCTTTTCATTCCCGAAGTGTGCGAGATAGAAATGCTGCAACTCGGCGCGATATTCCAGATCTTTGTTCGACGGCATTAGCGCCGCTTTGAAGTATTCTTCCAGGGCTTTCGACTTTTGTCCGGCACCGGCAAAGGCCTCCGCGAGGATGAAATGCAACTCAGCTCTCTTCTTGAATTCGGCCATCGCGATCTGCGCCTGTTGCACCGCTAGATCGTACTTGTGCATGGCGAGATAGACACGCGCTCGTGTCTGCGCAATCTGCGCCTCGACCTCACGTAAGATGTTCTCAGTGCTCGGGGTTTTTAAGAATCCCAGGGACTCATTGGCTTGATCAGTCAAGTTGAGCGCCACGTCCAATTTCTCGCCCTTTTCCGCATAAAGCGCAGCCATCTGAAGGTATCGGCCATACGCAGTGGTATCCTCCACGGCCCTGTCAGCGAGCGATGCCTCGCGGCTCTTTGCGAGTGCTACTTCCGCACAAGGCACGTCCTTCAATTCCACGCACGCGTAAAAGCGAGATGAGTAAGCATCTTCCAGCTCAACTGTCCCTGGATATCGAGCGATCACCTGGTCGAGAGCAGCAAGCCGCTTGCGTGGGTCGGCCTCGTCCTGCGCTCGTTGGACTGCTAGCGATGCGCGAAAACTGATCATTGGCTCTTTGATCTTCGCGTCAATCCCGGCCACCGTGTGGTCTGCAAAATCCGCAGGAAACTTCTTCTCGCGCAGCACCACAAAGTTCCCCACGCCGAACTGCGCATTCGGATCGTCGATGTGCTCGTCCAAATAGTGCTCGATCTCTGCCGCCAGTTTGGCATAGGCGGCTGGGCTGTCACCATCGCGTTTGGCCTTGTACTCCCACAGCTTTGTCAGCACCATCGAGTTCTGGAATTTTCTGTCCGCAATCGCACTCTCCAGCAGTGACACCACCTTGTTCAGGTCTTTTTCTCTCCGGATGCCGGCGGGCCAGGTCTCTCCTGCATAACTCTCCGCCTGTAGCATCAGACCGTTGGAATCTTTGTCGCCCAGAGGAGTGCACGGCACCACGTCCCAATATTTGCCGCTATTGTCGTCTACCGCGTTCGTGTCGTCATCCTTGACCGAAAAAATCGCATACGCGGCACTGCTCTTTTCCAGAGGGACCAGCGCCTCCCAATGATCGCCCTTGCGGCTGAACGGCACCAGCGCACGATTGCTCACGTAGTTTGGGCCATTGAACCCAACTTGCAGCGACAGCGATTTCGAATCCTTCAGCTTCGCATCCTTCGCCGTCGGGAAGTACAGAACACGCAACTCTTTGGTCCCATTCGGCCGGCCAGGATATGGCGCGACCGGACAGACTGGGTCCATCAATAATGTCCAAGGTGGAGCTTGGGATTGCGTAGGCGCTTGCTGTGCCAACAACTGCGCTGCGCACAAGATCGCAACACTTATTCCAAAGAGGACAAGTAGAAAGCCAGAAAGAACACGCATCTGCTTACCTCGTACTACGATTGTGGCCTGTTCGTCAGCGAGAGTGACCTTGCATCATCACTCGTCAGCTGCGATTCACAATGAGCTTGCCATGAAAATCGCCATCGTTCGCAAGAATCGCCAATCTGTTCCACAAGAATCGCCAATCTGTTCCAAAAGATTCCCTGATCGACACAAAGGAACCGCTGTTCAAAGACTTCTTGCAATCGGATAGAACGGGTTATCGCAAACAGGGCATGAGCTGACTACTCTGTCCAACCTAACGAGCTAGAGCCAAACTTCATCACTGCCACCAAACTTCATCACTTCCACCGAACCTGATCACTTCCACCGAACTTCACCTGTCATCCCGAGCGCAGCGAGGGAACGCTATCAATTTCGAAAATGTTGTCAACAGCTCGAAATGCGACAAATCTCTGTAAACCCTTCTTCCGATTGGAGAAATAAACTTCGCGAAAGTGTCCGGTAGGTACCCTCCAATTTGTCACAATAGAAGTAGCAGATCAGGAGAGGTCATGGTGACGCTGACCCTGAGCACCGCGAAGGGGAAGCGGAATCCATCTGTACTGAGATACCGACAGCGGCCAGTGTTTTTGAGCGACTGATCGACCGCAGTTAACTCCTTTGTTTTGCGGGACGATGGGACTAAGTCCTTTGTTTGCCGGGACGATGGTACAGACCGGGCACATGCCTGACAGATTGAACCGGGCACATCCCTGACACTGTGATTCGCCAAGGGAGGCATGTAGAACACGGCATGCCCTGGAAAGCGAGCAGTGTGATGGAAGAGAAAGCACGGTTTGTGTTGGAGTATGAACAGGATGAGCACACGATGACGGAGCTGTGCGACCGCTACGGTGTAGCCCGGGAGACGGGGTATGTGTGGCTGCGGCGATATCGGGCGATGGGGTTGGAAGGATTACTGGAACGAGACCGGGCTCCGGCGCGTCATCCCAATCAGACAGCGGCAGCGATCGAGCAACTGGTGCTGGAGCTGCGGCAGGCGCACATGCGCTGGGGACCGCGCAAACTGAAGCGTGTTCTCGAGCGGGATCAACCCGGCCCCGTCTGGCCAGCGGCGAGCACCATCGGCGCGCTGCTGAAACGCGAAGGTTTGGTGGTGCCGCGCAAGAAGCGACGCAAGACTGCGCCCTACACGGAGCCATTGGCGCATGCCGATGGACCCAACCGCGTATGGTGTGCTGATTTCAAGGGCTGGTTTCGTACCACCAACGGCACGCGCATCGATCCGCTGACCATCTCCGATGCGCATAGCCGCTATCTGCTGCGCTGTCAGGCAGTGGAGAAGACCGACACGGCGCGCGTGCAGGCGATCTTCGAGGTAGCGTTCCGCGAATACGGTCTGCCGCAGGCGATTCGTACCGACAATGGCGCGCCCTTTGCCTCGACCGCGATCGCCGGACTGTCGCGGCTGGCGGTATGGTGGATCAAGCTGGGCATCGTGCCGGAACGCATCCAGGCCGGGCATCCCGAACAGAACGGGCGTCATGAACGCATGCATCGCACCCTGAAGCAGGAAGTGGCCACTCCTCCGGCCAAGGATCGACGAGCGCAACAGCGCCAGTTGCAGCAGTTCCGCCAGGAATACAACCAGGTGCGTCCGCATGAAGCACTGGGGATGCAAACTCCGGCCAGTGTTTATGCGCCTTCACAACGCGAGTATCCGCGCGAGATGCCGCAAGTGGACTATCCGGAAACCATGAAAGTATGCCCGGTGAAGAGTCATGGTCACTTCCGCTGGAAGCAGCGCGAGGTGTTCTTGAGCGAAGTGCTCTGGGGAGAACGTGTAGGATTGCTGCCCGTGGATGATCGCTGGTTCACCATCTACTTCGCGCATCTGCCGCTCGCCAGCTTCGACAGTCGGCTGCGGCACGTTGTGCCGTTGCCCAAAGACTTCAACGTGGATGGAGCAGGGGAAGAGGACACCTCCCCTTCCCCTGCACCCCATCCCCTCAACCGGGCGGAGAAAGCGTCAGGTATGTCCCCGGTCTAATCTGTCAGGGATGATCCCGGCTGTTCACCTCCCATTTCGGGAGCAAAAGCAGACTTCCGCATATCCTGCTTTTGGAGATGAAAGGTGAAAACGCGAAACGACTAACGCATCTGCTCCAGCGCCCACCGTGCATGCTCAGCCACAACCGGATCTTCGTCGTTCGCTAGTCTCTTGAGTGTCGGCACGAAACGTCGATCGCCCGAACTCGCCATCGCCAGCACTGCATTCCGGCGCACGCCTTGCCGCTTCGTTCGTTTCACCGGCGATCCGCGGAACGTCTCGCGGAAGTTTTCTTCCGTAATGGTTGCGAGCCAGTCAAGAGCCGGATTCACCAGTTCAGCGCGCGGCTGAAGTTCCGGAGCGTTGCTGGCGGGAGCCTTGCGATTCCAGGGACACACGTCCTGGCAAATGTCGCAGCCGAAAACTTGCCGGCCCATTTGATCGCGGAATTCGATGGGAACGTCGCCGCGTTTTTCGATTGTCAGGTAAGCGATGCAGCGAGAAGCATCCATCTGGTGCGGTGCGGTGAAAGCATTGGTCGGACACGCATCAAGACAACGCGTGCACGTGCCGCAGCGGTCGGCCGCGGGAAGATCGGGGATCAACTCGGTCGAAGTAAGGATGACGCCCAGAAAGAGCCACGATCCAATCTTCTGGTTGATCACGCAGGTGTTCTTGCCGATCCACCCGAGGCCAGCGTACTTCGCGTAAATACGCTCGACGATTGGACCTGTATCAACGTAGCAGCGCGTTTCGATTTCTGCCGCAGACTCGCGCAGTTTGGCTTCAACTTGCCGCAGGCGCTTCATCACGAAGTCGTGATAGTCGCCATTGAACCAGGCGTAGCGTGAAATCCAACCCTGATCGGAGCTGGCTGGCTCCGTCGAATACGGTTGTGCGGTGTTGTAATTGAGCGCGCACACGATGACCGAACGCGCCCAGGGAGCGACACGGCTCAACGAAGATCGCTTGAACTGGCCGCTCTCATCTCGCGATTCGAGATAGCGCATCTCGCCGGCATGGCCTTTCGCGATCCAATCGGGAAAGTACTCCAGCTCTCGAAATTCGCGGACAGGTGCGATCCCCGCCAGATCGAATCCGGCATCGCGAGCAGCCTGCTTGACGAGAGTTGAAAGCGAAGACTGGGTCACACAAGTATTATCACCGACCGAACAGGGGAACTAAGAATGGGTAATAGGTAATCGGGTAACTGGTAATCGAAAACCGAAGGACCGGAGAATTGAGAACTGAAGAACTGACGTACTGAAAATGATGTACTGAGAGACTGATCGACTGAGAGACTGATCGACTTCCTTTACCAATTTCCCGTCGTGAGAAATTCGTGTACCGACTTTGCCGCCTTGCGGCCCGCGCCCATCGCAAGAATCACGGTTGCGCCGCCCGTGACGATGTCGCCGCCGGCAAACACGCCCGGTTTCGACGTCCTTTGGGTCTCAGGATCTGCTTCAATGTAGCGCCACTTATTCGTCTTCAGATCAGGCGTCGTGGATTGGATCATCGGATTTGCGGTCGTGCCCGCGGCAATGATGGCCAGCGCCGCAGGACGCGTGAACTCAGATCCCGCAATCGGCACCGGACGACGCCGTCCGGAAGCATCGGGTTCGCCGAGTTCCATGCGCTGGCAACGAACCGTGCTCAGGCGTCCGTGCTCGTCGCCCAGGAATGCAACCGGGTTTACAAGTGTTTGGAACTCGACGCCTTCCTGCTTCGCGTGCTCGACTTCTTCCTTACGCGCGGGCATTTCGGCTTCGCTACGGCGATAGAGCAGAGCAGCGGATTTCGCGCCCAGACGCAGGGAGGTTCTGACGGCGTCCATCGCGGTGTTGCCACCGCCGATTACGACCACGTCTTTGTCTCTGCAGTCGTACAGCGGTTCATCGTATTCGGGGAAACGGTAGGCACGCATCAGGTTCACGCGCGTCAGGAATTCGTTCGCGGAGAACACGCCGACTAGGTGTTCACCCGGAATGTTGAGGAAAACGGGCAAGCCAGCACCCGTGGCGACGAACACTGCGTCGTAATGTTCGTTCTGCATCAGTTCGTCGATGGTGACGGTCTTGCCGACAATGACGTTGGTTTCGAACTCGACGCCCATGTGGCGCAGGTTATGAATTTCCTGTCGCACCACGTCGCGCGGCAGGCGAAACTCGGGGATGCCATACACCAGCACTCCGCCCAGTTCGTGCAGCGCTTCGAAAACGCGGACCTCGTGTCCTTTTTGGACGAGGTCGCCGGCGCAGGAGAGTCCCGCAGGACCGCTGCCCACGATTGCGACTTTCTTTCCAGTCTTCTTAGCGATTGGCGGAAGTCCGAGTTTGCCGCTCTTCTGCTCGTAATCCGCGACAAAGCGCTCCAGGTATCCGATGGCGAGCGAATCGCCTTTTTTGTTCAAAACGCATGCGCCTTCGCACTGGTCTTCCTGCGGGCAAACGCGTCCCGTAATCGCAGGCAGCGCATTGTCTTCGCGAATCTTCGCCGCCGCGCCTAGATAATCTTCAGCCAGCACAAGGTCGATGAACTCGCGCACCTTTACGCCAACCGGACACTCGATCACGCAGGTTGGTTTGGCGCACGCAATGCAGCGCAACGCTTCCTGTTTCGCTCTTTCTGTAGGAAGACCAAGGTTTACTTCCGTGAAGTTGTGAGCGCGCTCGTGCGCATCCTGCTCCGGCATATGCTGCCGCGGGATCTTCATGCGCTCTTTATTCGCAAGTGGATTAAGAGACACCATTCACCTCAGTTGCTGGTTCACCGGTGATTTCCTCCACGAAGTGCTTCTTCATTTCCACGCGGATCATTTCCAGTTCGTGCTCGGGATTCTCCAGCAGCTCTTTCAGGGCTCGCTGCTCTTTGTCGCGATACGCGCTGTTGCGTTCCATCAGCACATCGAAGTTCACGGCCTCAGCCTCGAATTCCGGTCCATCGACGCATGCAAACTGGTTCTTCTTGTTCACCAGCACGCGGCAGCCGCCGCACATGCCCGTTCCATCCACCATGATGGAGTTCAGGCTCACCATTGTTTTCACGCCCGTAAACTTCGTCTCTTTAGCAACGGCACGCATCATCGGAACTGGTCCAATGGCAAGAATGAAGTCAATCGGATAAGGGCCAGCGAGCAGGTCTTTGAGTTTGTCCGTCACGACGCCTTTGCGACCGTAGGTTCCATCGTCGGTGCAGATGTGCGTTTCGCTGCTCACCTTGCGAACTTCGTCCTCGAGGATTACCAGATCGCGAGAGCGCGCACCTAGAATCGAGATGACGTAATTTCCAGCCTGCCTCAACGCCCGCGCCGTCGGAAGAGCAATAGCTGTTCCAACGCCTCCGCCGATCACAACTGCGGTCCCGTAATGCTGCACGTCGGACGGTTTTCCCAGCGGTCCAGCGATGTCGAGGATCGAGTCGCCGCCCTCGAGCATGTTCAGCAGACAAGTGGTTTTGCCGATTCCTTGAACGACTAGCGTGATCGTGCCTTCATGCGGATCGGAGTCTGCGATGGTGAGCGGAATCCGCTCGCCGTGCTCGTGCAGGCGAACGATAACGAACTGTCCGGGCTTTTGCTTGCGCGCGATGCGAGCGGCCTCGATGACGAACTGTTTCACGCCACGGCCGAGCTCGCGGGTTTCCAGGATGCGGAACATGGGACCTCCGGGGAAGACGCCTCTACAGCCAATGTTCTGCAGTCATGACCAGAAGGTCTGTGATAAGCGTCACGTTCGGATGGTTATGCAAAGAAGCCCGCGGAAACCGCATCTCCGGAGCAGAAGATTCAGGGCAAAACCCATCGGTTACTTTCGTCAGGGCCATGACCCGGAGATATGCAGAGTCAGGGCGGTTTTCGTCGTACCCTCGTCAGCGAGGAATCGAAGATGAAGCAAGCTTTGTGTTTGTTGGGGACGTTGGCGCTAGCCGCCACAGCGTGGGCGCAGGCTGCGAAACCGCAGACTCCGCGTGAAGCGCTGATCGAAATGGTCGCTTCACCAACGCCGGGTACATTTGAGCCCCATCTGTTGAATGAGACCCGTGCCAAGCTGAAGGCACTGGGACAGAGCGCACAGCAGCAGTTCGCCTTTCCAGCAATGGTCCTGAGCAGCCAGGCGCAGTCTGGGACGAACCTGAAGTGGAACGCAACTGGTCCAGTGCTCGTTGCCTTCGATACTCCGAAGAGTGGCGGGCGCATGGAAGTGCGCGTAGATCGCGACGAGATCAAGGGCGATCGTAACGAGATGGAGCTGTCGTTCCATGCGATCAAAGACGGACACGAAGACAAGATGAGCGTGATTCCGCACCTGCTGGTGCAGATGAAATCAGAACAGAGCGTATGGAAGCTGAGCGAGATAGGATTCTCGATCGCTGTAAAGCTCGATGCCGCGCTGATCGATAGCATCCAGAAGCAGATGGAGAACGCCGCAACACAGATGAAAGCGTCGACTTCGATCACAGCGAAAGATCCATTCTCGTCCGCCAATGGGATCACGATGATCAACCAGGCTCCCGCAGTATTTCGCGCTCCGAATGGCAGCGAGAATTCGGCGATCGCCGCGGTGAAGAATGTGGTAGCGGCAGAGAAGACATTCAAGGCGAGTAATCCACAAGTGGGATACACGTGCTCGCTAAGCGACCTCGGTAGCACTGCAGCCGCGCAAGCACAGGTGACTGACGCTGCATGGGGCGGAGATTCCAAAGGCAAGTATCGCTACAGTCTTTCCGGTTGCCGCGGAGAAGTGATCTCGACGTTCAAAGTCGTTGCGGTCCCGTTAAATTCGCGCGAAGGTCTGCGAGCCTTTTGCGCGGACGAGAGCGGAGACGTTCGCTTTGCGGACGATGGGCACGGATCCACCTGCTTGAGCGAGCACAACCTGGCAAAGTAGCAGTCGTGCAAGATCGTCCCCTGTTTTCGCGCGTAAAATAAGCTCATGGCGCGCGGATGGGAAAGCAAGTCCGTAGAAGAGCAGCAGAGCGAGTTCGGCAGGAATTCCGGCGAGAAGATGGCCCCGCTTTCGCCGGAAGATGAAAATCGATTACGTCACCGGCAGTCCCTGGAATTGAACCGTGCGCGTGTTCTCGAGCAACTCAAGCGTTCGCAGAATCCGCGCTATACCGAGATGCTGAAAAAGGAACTGGAGCAACTCGATCGGGAATTAGGTTCCGATCAATAAGTCGTTCACTGTGATGAATCGGCGTATTCCGGCATTTGCATCTTCAGCAGTTTCGTAGGGTCGAGATAAGCTCCTTCCCAGCGCACCGCAAGGTGGAGATGCGGGCCGGTAGCGCGGCCAGTGCCGCCGCTCAACGCAATAACCTGCCCTTTTTTGACCCTCTCACCATCTTTCACCTGGATCTCCGAAAGATGCATGTAGATCGTCTTCAGCCCCTCGCCGTGATCGATGACGACACAGTTGCCCTCGAAGAATAATGGGCTGGCGAGCACAACTTGCCCGTCGTTGGCGGCGCGTACCGGAGTCCCGGAGATTACGCGGAAGTCGGTTCCGCGATGCACGCTGGCCACTTTGCCGTTAAACACGCGCGCAGTTCCGAACGAGTCGGAGGCCTCGGCCTCGACCGGCATCGAAAAATTGCCCGACCACTGCGGTAAGGGAGCACCCTCGGCAAAGGCTGCGGACTTCAGAGTCTTGTCCCGCTCGATCTGCTGCTGCTGTTCTGGACTCGGAGCAACGAACTGTTCGGGGACGTGAAGAGTCACCTTGGGATAGATGGTCTTGCCCACGAGAACGACGTGCTGGAACTCTCGTTTGTCGCCATTCTTGGCGGTGCCGATTACGTCAAGTTTGTACGAGCCGGTCGCGGTATCCACGTCTACTCCGGCGAATCCGTACCACGTGTTCTTCTGTTGTCCGCGAAAGAATCGTACCTCGTGACCGATAAAAGTCCCAGTCAACGATTCGAGAGGACTGGCGGTAACGACTTCGAACAGGCAGGGCGAACCGTTGGTGATACGCGCCGGTGCGGATGAGATCCGAAAGCCAGATTCGCTCGATCTCTTCTGTGCGGTTTCCGCGGAGACTGCGCACGGCGTCAGAAGGCCGACCATGAAGAGCACAAACAAGAGCGCATGCGGGAAGCTAGAACTGGAGTTCCGGTGTAGTGGCACGATAAAAGCATACAAGCACCGGTCGATTTGAGAAATCGGGAGAACGTTCTAGAACTGATGACGGAACGGAGTCCTACTGGCGGCGCCCTACGGGAAGATTGCAATTCGACACGCACCTGGCGGAATCCAACTCCACCACGGCTTTAGTGTGTGCGGGCAGGTTCGGGCCGTCGCCGGGGACAAGTACCAGCGCGAGTGGGCCATCTGCGGGGTTCACGGTGCACTTGAACGTCGTGTCGCGATCATGAAACTGGGTACACGCCGAAACCTGCGGCGGTTTCGAGTTCCAATCGAACTGCGCTGCTTCTCTCGCCGGTATCAAAGCGGCGAGCAGTGGGATCGACGATTGGACGCGGACGGTGATCTGGCGGCCTGCTCGTTGCGCATCGACGATGCCATAAACCTTTTGCGTTCGCGTGACATCGTATTTCTGCTTCGACAATCGTGACCAACGGAGCTTCGGTTCGCAATTGTTGATGCAGTCCCAACGATAGTAAGTGATCAGCAGGTCGTTCCGGGCGGGGAACGGTTGGGTGTCGAGGTGGTTCACGGTTGCACTCACCTCGCGCACTATCGCGAGGCTTGGCTTATGCTCGTCGCGGATGATCAGCGTCATCGGTCGTCCCGGCAGAGTGCAGAAGTAAGTGGTGCTGACTACGTGCTCACGCAGACAGCGAAAATCAAGATTACGATCCAGCCGCGGGTCTTGCTGGAAAGCGTTCCAATCCTCGGCAGAGACCATGGCAACGGTAACAGGCTGCCCGGCTTGGATATCCACGCGAATGGCTCCGCCGTTTGGTCCGGGGTGATACGTCCGTCCTGCGTAGAATCCACGGGGCAAGAGCTCCACAGTCTGATCGCTGGCGCGGACCCAATCAAAGATACTTTCTTTCTGTTTGGCGAACGAGAACCGGGGGGCGAGCAAGCACAACAGAAGCGCGCAAGTGAAGCTTCGTTTCATGGGCCTTGCCGATATTTAAGTGCACGCCGGAAGGGTCTACAAACACCGGTAGGACATGTTCCTTTGCGCAGGGCTCTATCCGGGCTACACTCCTCTTCTGGGATTCGAACTACGCCGGAATGTGTTGTATTTACTTGAAAATCAACAGATCGATCATTTACACAAGCCGGTCGGTTTTGAGCACAGGGCTTTCTGGCAAAACGACATTCTTGGGAGACAACTTTGGTCCAAAAAACGGGTGGTGAGCGGCGTGGGCTCGTGGCAATTGGTGTCGCATTTCTGCTATTGATTCTCTTCCTGCAACTCGCCTTTTCCACCCGGCGCAATTCCATCACCTGGGACGAAGACGATCACATCTACGCCGGATACATGTCGTGGAAACACGCGGACTTTGGCCTGAATCCCGAACACCCTCCGCTGGTGAAACTGCTCGGAACACTGCCACTGCTGCGCATGCCTCTGACGATGCCTCAGCCTCAAGACCGTTTCTTCAAAACCGAAGCTTTTCTTAACGGCAAAGATTTTCTGTTCAAGAACGACGCGGACAAAATGTTATTTCGCGTTCACATCGCGGTGGCATCGCTCACACTGCTGCTGGCGCTGATCGTGTTTCTCGCCGCGCAAGAGATGTTCGGCACGGCCGCTGGTTTCATCGCGCTGGGCCTTGTAGTGTTCGATCCCAATTTGCTGGCGCATGGCGCTGTCCTGGGGACCGACGTGGGCCTCAGCTGCTTCATGTTCGGCTCCATCTATGCCTTCTATCGCTATGTGAAGGTGCCATCGGCCTGGCGAATGGCCTTGGCCGGGATACTTGCGGGACTGGCGTTGGCGGCGAAGCATACGGCAATTTTGATCGGACCGATGCTAACAATACTGGCAATCGTGGAAATCGTGCGCAACTCCAGCCCTTCCAACGAGAGCAGAAAGAAATACGCGTTCCGACTTGCAGGGGCGATTGTCGTGATCACTGTGGTCGCGATTGCCATATTGTGGGGCTTCTATGGGTTCCGCTACCAGGCGCGTCCGGCCGGGATGCAACTCAACCCGCCGTTAGCGGAGTTCATGCATGGACTATCTCGTCCGCACGAAGTGAAGGGTTTGCAATTTGTAGCCCACTGGAAGCTGCTGCCGGAGTCGTACATTTACGGGCTGGCCGATGTGCGTATCATGTCGGACTTCTACCAGAGCTACTTGTTCGGGACGGTCTATCCGCATGGAGTCTGGTCGTATTTTCCAGCGACCTTTGTGATCAAGTCGACGCTAACCCTGCTGATCCTGCTTGTGGCTGCGATCGTGGCTATTAGTACGCGAAAGTTGACCTGCTGGCGCGAAATCCTCTTTCTGACGATTCCCCCTGCTTTTTACCTGCTGATCGCCATGGCATCGCGAATGAATATCGGACTGAGACACATTCTGCCGATGTACGCGTTCCTATGGGTGCTGGCGGCAGGCGGTGCAGTGGCGCTGATACGGACGAATCGCAAGTGGGCCTACGCAGTAGTTGCGCTGCTCGTGTTCCAGGCGGTCTCTTCCGCGCGCGTTTATCCAGCGTACATGGCATACGCGAATGAACTGTGGGGTGGGCCATCGCAGACGTACAAGTACCTGAGCGATTCCAACGCTGATTGGGGACAGCAGCTCAAATCGGTGAAGAAGTACCTGGACGCGCGCGGAGTGAAGGACTGCTGGTTCATTTACTTCGGCGAGGGAGTTATCGACGCGAAATACTATGGGATCCCATGCAAGCCTCTGCCGACGGCCGACTCGCTTTGGGTAAACGAGAAGGTCGAAGCTCCACCCGCAATTGATGGTCCGGTGCTGGTCAGCGCGGGTGACCTTTCCGGATTCGAATATGGCCCAGGAGCGCTGAATCCCTACGCTCAATTTCAGGCGCTCAAACCCACAGCGGTCATCGACTACAGCGTCTTTGTTTTTGATGGCCACTTCGAGATACCGCTCGCGGCAGCGAAGAGTCACATACAGACAGCGCGCGGCCTGATGGAAGCGAAGCAATTCGATTCCGCGCTAGCAGAGGCGCAGCAGGCGGTTGCACTGGCTCCCGACAATGCCGAGGCAAATGCAGTCCTCGGGGACGTGCTGACTGAACTGCACCGATCGGAAGAAGCGCGTGCTGCCTACGAGAAAGCACTTCACCTGGCGCGGACGGTCGAGCCGGAATTCCAGGTGGGCTCGATTGATGGGCTGCAGCAGAAACTAGCAAAACTTGGGCTGCCAGCCGCAACCTCGACCGGAATTAATTGATCGTAACGGATCGGGTGCGTACAAGTGTCTAATCAACCGGATCGCAATGCCGATCGAGGCACGCTACGCAATGCCATTCACCACTTTGTGAGGGGCTTCTGCGGAGTGGTTCTGGGGATCACTCCTCCGCCTGAGAACAAGGAGATTCCATTTATTGCGGCATTGGTCGCAGCCCTTGCCGCGATCGCATTCGGACTCGTGGCGGTGACGTGGTTGCTGTTCGAAACCATCGTCCGGCGCTGAGTAGTGTTCTGCGATGGGATGCCTGAGCCAGGAGGATGAGCTCCTGGCTCCCGAGGTGTCACTTCGCCTGGATCGAGGCGAGATAATCAGTGAGATTCTTGATTAGCAACTGAGCTTCGGCAGGACTGCCCGTGGTGCGACGGAAGCGCTGTCCCCATACCGGCATCTCTTTCGAGCCGTGCGCTCCAACCATGCTTTCCCCTTCGATGGAGTGAATCACATGCATCTCCGGGAACTTGCCATTGTTGTTCTTGCTGAGCAGAGTCAAATCCGTGGGCACTGTTTTCAGCGAGGAAGCGACGGGTCCGGAACCCTTGGCGTCGGTGCCGTGGCACGAACCGCAGTAGGACTGGTAAAGCTGCTTGCCGGATGAAGGCGAAGGTGTATCGGCCGCGAGCGACCCGATGGTAAACAGCATAATTGCGGGAAGAAGAATCGACAGCTGACGTACGCGCATGGGTCCTCCTTTGTGTACGCAGGCACGCTGCAATGCACGCGGTACGCAGAACACGCCGCAATGCAGGTTCACTCTAGGATGGCGGCGGTGTGGCGGCTGTAAGGTTTGTCACAACCACATGTGACGAAAAAACGGACCAAAACAGGACAGCAACTCGGGAAAGAATGGCGGAATCGAATTCAGCAGAGGTGAGCCATGCTCTGGCTGACATTTGCATTGCTATTCGTGCTGTGGCTGCTGGGTTACGGGTTCCAGGTTGCGGGCGGCATGATTCACCTGTTGCTGGCAGCCGCTCTGCTGGTATTGGTGTTGAATCTCGTCAGGCAGCGAGGAGTGGAGTCGTAAAAGCGCAATCTCGTTCAAACCTCCCAAACGAGATCAATTCTCGCAACACATTCCTGGACCACCGGGCATTCCGCAAGCGCCTGATTCGCAACCTCCGCTCATGCAAGGCGATGCGGCCTTGGAACTGTGTCCCACAGAAAACGAAGAAATCTGCGGATCCAGGTTGGTGCCGTGACACGCTGGACAGGCGGCCTCCTGCGATCCATAAACCAGGGCTTCAAAGTGCCTGTTACAGCCTTTGCAGATGTATTCGAAAATAGGCATACCAAAACTCCACCGCGATTGATCTCCACATCAATCTAGCATCTTCGCTACACTGAACGAAATGGGCGTCAAAATCCATCGGGAAGGTTTGCGAGACGAAGTATTTGTCCCCCGGCGCGGTCTGAGGGGCGGTCATATGCAGACCCTCGCGGCCTATTTTGCCAAGCGTGCGGACCACTTGCCTCGGGCGGAAGAACGGTTGTTTTCGGTCGAACCTGAAGTCCAGGTGATGTGCCACTGTCATTGGCAGGCTGAGCGGAAAAGCAGCACCACGCTGATGATCGTGCACGGGCTGGAGGGATCGAGCACTTCGCAATACGTGATCGGCACCGCCAACAAGGCATGGGCTGCGGGGATGAACGTGGTTCGCATGAACATGCGAAATTGCGGTGGCACAGAGAGCCTCTCCGCTACGCTTTATCATTCGGGACTCTCGGCTGATGCGGGAGCCGTGGCGCGCGCGCTGATTGAGCAAGAACACTTGGAGTCGATCGCGCTGGCCGGCTTCTCCATGGGTGGCAATATCGTGCTAAAGATCGCTGGGGAATGGGGCGCGGATGCTCCGAAAGAAGTGCGTGCGGTGGTTGCAGTATCGCCGGCGATTGATCTCTCCGCCTCGGCAGACGCGTTACATCGTTGGGATAATCGGCTGTACGAATGGTGGTTTTTGATCGCGCTGGCGGGCAGAATGCGACGCAAAGCCGAACTGTTTCCGGAACGATTTCGCGCGTATCCGCTCGCGTCCATTAGGAGCATTCGAGACTTTGACGACCGGATCACTGCACGGTACTTCGGATTCAACGGCGCGGAAGACTACTACAAGCGGGCCAGCGCCGGTCCGGTGCTTGAGCACATAGCAGTGCCTACGCAAGTAATTCACGCGCTCGACGATCCCTTCATTCGCATGCTGCCCGCCACGCGGCAGAAACTTCAGCAGAATCCAAATGTGCGGTTGCTGGAGTCCGCTCACGGCGGTCACTGCGCGTTCCTGGCGGAGGCAAACGGCTACGATGGACGTTGGTCGGAGCGCCAGATTGTCCGATTCGTCGAGTCATGCGAGACTAACGTATCGACGCGAGGGCCCGTAGCTCAATCGGATAGAGCATCGGATTTCTAATCCGAGGGTTGCAGGTTCGATTCCTGCCGGGCCTACCAGTTGCTGCTCCAAGCCCTACCATCTGCTCCCAGCAAGGTTGAATTTCTCCCGCCACGCTTGAATACTTGTGGCATGGGCCTTTTGCGAGCGCAGCTCAATCCCCTGCTGGAAGGTATTCTCGGGCTTGCTCTATTCACTTTTCTTTCCGTGACGGCAGCTGTGGTAACCCGGCAGACTCCGTATCAGACTTCGGTACCGCTCCTCTTTATCGTTCTCGCCGCACTGGTCGCCTTCTTTATCGGAAAAAGAGCCGCTTACCTTGGTCTGATTGCTGCGGCGCTTGTATTTGCAGTCGTGCTATTCAGGCCTCTGGGCAGCTGGCACGTAGACGAACAAGGTGCGCGCGTAAGTCTCGCATGGATGCTGATGGGCGGACTGGCAGCGGCCTGGATCTTCGCCCGCCAGGAAAATCAGGGGCCGCATACGGATCCGCCCTCTGGCGACGAGGGCGAAGAGCCCTAAGCCTCACGTAATCTAAGTCATTTCGCTAATACAAATCTTCACGTCCCTTCACCACCTCTTTACGCGAATGGAAGCTTGAGCTGTGTCTAATCAAGTGACAGTTGGAAAGTAGGGCAGTACGAGAGGGAAGCGATGAAAAAGTGGAAAGCAGTTGCGGGGACTTTAGCGATGTTGATGGGAATCAGCGGAGTGGCTCTGGCGCAGGATTGGGATCATCGCGGTCAGGACTGCCAAAACGGTGTTGTCTATGCGTATCCGGTGAACCGTCCCGCATATGCATACCCGAACTACGGGTACAACAACAGCTATCAGTTCCGGGATCGCGACCGCGATCATGATCGCAATAAAGTCCGAGACCATGACCGGGATCATGATCGGAATCGGAACGAACGAGGTGATCGCGATCGCCGATAACCATTCCCCGGCTGAGCGCGAGGGGCCACCTAACTGGGTGGCCCTTTTTCATTTCCGAACTTCCTTCTAGAAATCGCTTTGACAAAAAGGAAAACCGGCGGGAGAGCGAGTACCATCTACCAAGTAATTTGGAAGGAACCACGATGCGTTTTCTCTGCGTGCTTTGGGTTATGGCGTTATCAGCTTTGATCGCGACGAGCCAACAGGCCGTTGCTCCCGCCGGCGGCCATACCCTCACCGTATCGGTCAGTAACGTGAATCAGGAAGGCGGCAACATCGGTGTGCTGGTATTCAATTCCGATAAAGGCTGGCCGGAAGATCGCACCGCGGCGTTGAAGGACATCATCGTTCCTGCTCATCCGGGAACTGTTGTCGTGACGATTCCCAATCTTCCAGCAGGTGATTATGCCGTTGCAGTTCTTCATGATGTGAACCAGAATCACAAAATGGATCGCAACTGGATGGGCAAGCCCAAGGAACAGTGGGCTATGTCGAATAACCCGCACGCCTTGATTAAAGCTCCGTCCTACACAACGGCAAAGTTTCATTTGGCAGGCGACCAGACAATCGAAGTCAAACTTCAGTAACGGATCTACAGGATTCACACTAGCGGAAACCATGATTTTCCAGAGTACAATTTGCGAGTTATGCGTCGCGTTCGCTGGAGAACTGGTCTGCGCCTCAGTCTCGCCGTGCTGCTCTCGGTCTCGCTACTTCCGAAAGCGCGTGCAGCGAGTCCGCTCGATGCCGAGGCGCGCGCCGACTCTGTTGTCGTTTTAAAAAAAGAGCGAAAGCTGATCCTCTACTCGCAAGGGCGGGCGCTAAAAACCTACTCCATCTCTCTCGGCATCGTGCCAGTTGGGCCGAAAATGCGCCAGGGGGATCACAAAACACCGGAAGGTCATTACATCCTCGACCGTCGCAATCCCAAGAGCCAGTACTACCGCTCTATCCATATTTCCTATCCAACGCCCGAGCAGGTCGAAGCGGCGAATAAGCGCGGTGTTTCTCCGGGCGGCGACGTTTTTATTCATGGGCTGCCGAATGGATTTGCGTGGCTCGGCTACTCTCAACTTGCGGCCGATTGGACAGAAGGCTGCATCGCTGTGACCAACGCGGAAATGGATGAGATCTGGCGTGCGGTTCCTGACGGAACGCCAATTGAGATTAGGCCGTGAAAGACAGTAGTCAGTAGTCAGCAGTCGGTCGCTACTAGCTAGCGAGTACTGGTTACCTCCCTCCACCAACCTCCACCCCTCCGCTGATATACAATCTCCCGTTTGCCTGACTTCATGGGTGAGATCTCCGAATGTCTGAAACTACTCTGCAGAAATCTGCTGCTCCCGCTCCACTCGTTGCGCTCACGGAAGACGAAATTCTCTTTCGCGACAACATTCGTCAGTTGGCCGAACAGAGCCTGCGTCCGCACGTAAAGGAGATGGACGAGAAAGGCGTGTTCGAGCGCAGCCTGATCGATCAGTTCTTCCAGCTTGGATTGATGGGAATCGAGACGCCCGAGCAATATGGCGGAGGCGGAGGTACTTTCTTTGAAGCGATTCTCGCTGTAGAGGAACTGTCGCGAGTAGACGCCTCGGCGGGCGTCATTGTCGATGTCCAGAATACGCTGGTGAACAATGCTTTCATCCGTTGGGGAAACGAGTCGCAGAAGAAAAAATACCTACAGATGCTTGCGACGCATACGGTTGGTGCCTACGCGCTGAGCGAGGCCAGTTCCGGCTCCGATGCGTTTGCGCTGACGACCCGCGCGGAACTCATGGGCAGCGAATACGTTCTGAACGGGCGCAAGCTTTGGATCACCAACGGTAAAGAGGCGGGTATCTTCGTGCTCTTTGCAACGGTTGATCCGGGCGCGGGATATAAGGGCATCACAGCATTCGTTGTCGAGAAAGATTTTCCAGGCTTCAGCGTCGGCAAAAAAGAAGACAAGCTGGGCATTCGCGCTTCCAGCACCTGCGAACTGATTCTCGAAGATTGCCACGTGCCGAAAGAAAATGTGTTGGGCGAGGTAGGAAAGGGATACAAGATCGCGATCGAGACGTTGAACGAGGGCCGCATCGGCATCGGCGCACAAATGATCGGACTAGCGCGCGGCGCATGGGAGTACGCAGCGAAGTACGCGCAGGAGCGCAAGCAATTCGGCAAGCCGATCTCGGAGTTTCAGGGAGTCCAGTTCCAACTGGCGCAATCGGCGACGGAATTAGAGGCGGCGCGAATGATGGTGTACAACTCGGCCCGGATGAAAGACGCCGGAATGAACTTCGTGAAGGAAGCCGCGATGACCAAATTATTCGCATCGCAAGTTGCCGAGAGAGTTACTTCCTTAGCAGTAGAAGTCTACGGGGGCTATGGGTTCACAAAGGATTACCCCGTTGAAAAATTCTATCGTGATGCGAAAATAGGGAAAATCTACGAAGGCACGTCGAACATGCAGTTGCAGACGATTGCCAAGCTGGTGGTAGGCGGAAAGTGAATATGAACCCAGGACTAAGCACCGAGCAGCGCCGTTATCCACGATATGAAGTGACCGATGAGCTGATGGCTTTTGATTATCGTGGTCAGGAATTGGGCCGGATCGAGAAGATCGGTGGCGGCGGCATGCAGGTCCGGTTGTCGACCCAGCTTGCCGGATGCACGCTCGCAGCCGGATCCCAATTGTTGGTCGACGTTTTCGAGGCGGGGGAAATCCGCCACACGATTCGGGTCGCCGTGCGATTTCGCGACGCGCACATTTTGGGGCTCGAGTTCGTAAACTAGTCGATTTCTGCTGTTTAGGGCGGTCCCTCGCAAACTAAAAGCGTTACCCCTTGGTAACGTGTACCTGCCTTGTTTCCAGTGCAGAGCTGCACTACACTTTCGATTCTTCCCCCATAGAGTTTTCGATCGCGCCGAGGAGGCGTGCAATGCTCAATCCGGCCCAGCACCTGCCCGACATGCTCGAGGTGGAAAAGTTCTACATCTCGATGCTGGAGCAGGAACTCGCGCATCCGATCCCAGTTCCTGCCGAAGCGAACGCTCCGGCGCAGAACGGGGCCGAAGCGATGTCGCGCTGGCTATCGCTACTGGACTTGGCGGTCACTCCGCTGATGGTGCGTGACTGGCTGCGGGAATCGACAAGCTCGCAAACGGCGGAAGCGCTGCTGCGCTACTTCATTTTCAAGCAGCCCACAAAAGAGATCGACCGCGACAAGACCGATTTTGTCTCCACGTTCCTGCACCGTGTGCGAAACATCCCAGTGCGAACTCTGGATGAGTACACCGGCGACGAACCTACGCCCTTCGAGCCTACCCTGACGACGATTCTTGGCCTGAAGGAACTTCCAGCGTTGCCACAAGAGCATCGCCAATTAACGCGGGAATTCCGCTTCATTCGCGAGGAACTTGAGGAGATTCGCGATTTCAACCAGTTGATGGATTCAGGAGTGATGCAGCGTTCGCGCGATATCAAGCTACGACTGGGCTCATCCTTTTACCATCCACATGTGCTGGCGACGGCGGCTGAATACAACGTCTACATGGGAGAGCGGTTTGACTCGCTCTTTAAGCAGGCGGCGCATGAGATCAGGGAATTCGCAGCGAAGGTTCAAAAGGCCGGCGGAAGCATCATGTCGCGAATCGAGGGCGACGTCACCATTAAGCAGATGGCGGAAGTAGAGGCAACGGCGATCATGAGCACGGACTACGCGCGCTCCGCCGATCAGCTGCGTACCGTCTCGAAACTGCAAAAGGTTGTCGACAATAAAACGCGATCGTTAGCGACTCCGGCGTCCGCGACACCCACGGGAACAGCGGCAAGGCCATCGCCGGCGACTTCGCTGCGGCCCCCTGCGGGGCGCGTACCAATGCCCAGCGCTTCGGAAGCGAAGGGCGTAGACAAATCGAACGAAGACAGCAAGGTTCGTTCGACCGTCAACTCCATCCAGAACTTCATTGCTGCTGCCGAGGCAACATCGGGGTGCGCTTTCCCGATGCGTAACGGGAGCTTGATGCTGACCTCTGCTGAAGTGGATGCGTTCCGCGCCGAGTATCGGGAAGAGAAGAGCTTTCGTGGCGAGTATGCGGCTACAATCGTGGAGTCGGTGGCGCTTTGCGCTCGCATGCTGGCAGAGACCGACGAGTTCAATTCGCATAGTGATTCCGCGTATCTTTGGAAGTCGCACGCCGACTCAATGACCTACCTGCTCGCCTGCGCTACCAAGGTGCAGGAGCAGGGAGCCGAACTTCTGAAGCTTTCGAAACAGCGCGGCTTGAGTGAAAAAGCCGGGGCTCTTGAGATCACGCTCGAACGACTACGCACCCAGGAATTGAATGTGGCCCGCGCGCTGGAAGCGGTAGAAACGCGAGCAAAGTAAATTGCTTCTCAAGGCACGGATTATGCCGTCCGCCGAAAATCTCCGCAGACGTTTCTCAATGGAAGTACAATAAGGACAATCCTGCTACCCTGTTTTCGGGGCAGCAATCATATTTTGTTGTGGGAAACCTCCCGCTCCTGAAAGTCAACCGGCAACGCCCCTGAGCGGAGCTTGAGTTATGAAGTTGGCGTTTCATCGTTGTCCGTATTGCCATAGCCACGATGTTTATCGTTCTCGCAGACGTGGCGGCTGGGAGAAGTTTGTTTTCCCGCTGTTATTGCTCCGCCCAGTAAGGTGTTACACGTGCATGCGCCGCCACCTGCGATCCGCACTAGTTTCCACGCAACGCCGTCGTGAAGACTCCGTGCCGCGTAGTCATGTGGCGTGATCTTCGTTCGCGCTTCCGCTGCGGCTAACACTGTTGCGATTACTTCCGTTTCGTCCGCCTCTGCTGTTCTGAGTATTCGCAGTCGATCCATAAGGTGAGGTAACTACGATGTCAGGCTTAAGGCAGCCGACCGAGTTGTTGCAACCACCGGTTGCGGAGCGGCGGCGATCGCCAAGAGAGCGTATCGATGTTCGAACCCGCGTCAGCGTAACCAGTTCCACCGGTGTCACCACGATTTGCCACGGAATGGGAACAAACTTAAGCGATCGTGGCATGTCGGTTCATCTGCCACTCGAACTGCGAATCGGCAAGAAGCTAAGAGTGGTCGTGCTGCTCGATGCGATCCAGCAGCAGCAGATTCGTTGTGAGGGAACGGTGCGGAACCACAACGGAGATCAGTACGGTATCGAGTTCTCCGACCTCTCCAGCGAGGATCGTGAATTGATCTTAAGGTGCTCCCGCGCATCTCACCAACGCTAAGCGGCCTACTCAGGGCTCCTCATCCACCAGCAGGTGTCTGATTTCCTGCGGAGTCTTGCGCTTCCAACTCCGATTAAAGTTATCCAGCGTGGTCAACGAGCGCGTGTACATGTGGTCGACATAGATGGAGCCGTATAAGTGATCGATCTCATGCTGCAGGATGCGCGCGTACCATCCCGTGGCCGTGATCACCTTCTGTTTGCCTGTCTCGTCGAGACACTCAACCGTGACAGCCTCGGCTCGCGGAACTAGCGCCACGAATCCAGCCAGGCTCAGGCAGCCTTCGAAGAATTCGCGACTCGGGCCCTCGCTGCGAATAATGCGAGGATTCGCAATGATGTGGAATGGTACGGCCCGGCGCTCGCGCACGCGAAGGTCTTCTTCGGAAATGTCCTGCAAATACTCCGTGCGATCTTCGATGACAGCGAGTTGCAGCGACATGCCTACCTGCGGAGCTGCCAGTCCAACTCCGGGTGCATCGCGCATCGTTTCTTTCATGAACTCTATCAATTCCTGAATCGGCCCACTGCGAAGCTCGTGGACAGTCAGCTCCCGTGCGCGTTGCCGCAGTACGGGATCGCCGATTTGAACAATTTTCAGCTTCAAGTTTTGTTGGGATCCGGCAGACAGAATACCGCCTATCGCTCTGACCGCGCGAGGAAACATCGGCTTACGCGCCGATAGTGATTCGTGAGTAGCGGATTTACGACGCCGCAACCTGGGTCCGCGAATTGCGCGGGGTAACATAGCTGCACTGAAAAGCCGCGACCGATGCTTCCCGGGTTTCGTCCAACGGCAGCTGGAAAACTTCGATCACGCGGGTGCTCTCCAGCACGTCGCGCACGGCCTTCGGTGCCGAACAGAGACGAATCCGATAACCTGCCGCATATGCAGTTAGATATTGAACCAGCAGTCCAGGAATATCGCCGGGACGCAATTCAACCTTTTGCAGATTGACGATCACGTCCCTCAACTCCGGATAGCGTTCGCGAATGCTCCTACTAAGAATGCAGGGCTCATCTCCGAACACGATCTTTCCCCGATAGGAGACGAATATGATATTGCCCAGTATTTCTACTTCACCCAAGGGCTGCATTTCTCCACCCAACTTCCTTACCGCGCGCCTGTGATGGTAATGCTAACGTGTTGAACGCATATTTCCGCTCTGCAAATTTACGATGAATGCGATCTGCGAAACGGCTGTCAAATGAAGCAGGTCTACACCTGTAAGGTTTCACACTGGGAATTTACCTTAATCCCCAACCGCAGCGCTCGGGATGACGTGCACAGGCTTCGTGACCGGCACACCATCACTGTAAGTCACGGTACGGCCGGAGATCGCCGGGATTCGCTCGCCCGGAACCACGATCCCGATCAGGTTTAGCGGATCTGCCGCCGACAACGTGACTGTTTCCCCGGAGGGTTCGAGCTTGCGAACTGCGCGCACTGATTCCACTGCGACTGGCAGCGCAAACTGTTCGCCGATGAAGCCTTGTACGAAGCGGCCGCCCCTGATCTCACCCCGATCTTCCAGTCGGCGGAAAGCCATCACCAGCTCGCGCCACTTCGGCAACATGTTCTCGCGTACCAGCAATTCGCGGAAGACCACTCCATAGCGACGCAGAAGCATCCAGCAGGTTGCTTCAACGGTGCGATTGCGATCGTCGCTGAACACAGGGTAGAGCAGCGACCATCGCCCGGCGCTGTGGCGGGGACGAGCGGCGCGTCCGCTGCCTTGGCCCGAGCGGCGTTTGGGATCGATCAATGAGCGCAGATTATCGAAGCCATCAGCGGTGACCAAGCCAGCGGCGACCAACTCCCACAGGCCGGTCTCCACTTCGGCCTTGAGCTTTCCGGTACCGCGAACAATATCAGGGAAGAAGGACGCGCCTCTCTGGCGAAGGAACTCCAGCACCTGCTTCGCTCCCTCGCTCAGACCTGCGCGCTCCGATCCGTCGTGAGCTGTGTGGTGCGGCTGCATCCAATCTGCTTCGTCGCGCAAGAAGAAAGTGATCGGCGCCACGCTGGTGGGAATCACACGTCGAACGCGCTGGCCATCGCCGTTCGTGTTGGAGCTGCTGTCGATCGTGGCGGGATGCGGCGACAGACGTCCCCATCCGACTGCGCCCATCAGGCACAGCTTATCGAGTTCGGCGGAATCGTATTCCTCGACGCGCCGCGCGAGCACTTGCCGTTCCCACGCATTCGCTGGGATCTCGAATCCCTGCAACTGGCGTAGGACCTCGAGCAGACCGCGTTCACCACGGACCTGCGATCCAGGTGCAACGTGCTGCCAGCGAAGCTGCCACCGCATGAACTGCGCGGGCATCACTGGTTCGATCTCGCGTCGCAAAATGCCGAGCGTCAGGCGGTGGATGCGGGCAAGAAGACGACGTTCGCAGAATTCAGTTGTCAGTTGCTGGTTGTCAGTTGCTAGAGCGTCACTGGCTGGCTGAAGAGTGCGTTTGCCCGTAAACGTTCCGCGCAGGATCTGCCCCGGTAGATTCCAATCGCAGCAATGCTTGTTGAATATCCGATTCGCTCAACGCTCAGCGTGCGCGCCAGGTCGGCAGGAAATACTGGCCCGATGTGCGACATCCATCCCGTGATTGCGGAGTAAATCGCATCGGATCGCGAGATGTCTATGCCGTCGAGAGGCGCGGACGGACTCTCGACCAATGCGTCCGGATGAATGATCCGAAAGACCTGCAACCGCTCCGCCGCAACCCAGAAGCGGATTCCGTTCTGTTCAGCGATTACGGCGCGCTTCTGAAATGCGAGTTGATCGAAGAAACGTCCCCAAAGGTCCCGCACAGCACGCGGACCAGCTTCGTTCAGATCGCTCGGGAAAGGAAATTGTTCCGGCAGCGCGACCAGCGTAAACAGGGCGTCGTGCAGTTCGTCCGCGTCGCGCACGTCCGGCCAAGCTTCTTCGCGGACCTGCGTGATGGCGGACGGATCGAGCTTCCCGACTTCTTCCAACACTGAAGCCGGCAACACCTGGCGCATGCTGACAGCGCGGGCTCGCCGCTCTTCCAGGGGCGCATCGTCGAGATACGCATAGGGATTCGCGTTCAGGATTTCGTGTGAGAACTCCGACGGAACTGGCGTATCAACCGCGAGGCACCGGATCGAACCATCTTCGATGCCGCGCAGCAATTGAATCAGCCCATCCACATCCATTGCTTCGTGTAGGACGTCCTTCATTACTTCTTTCACCAGCGGATGATCGGGAACCTGTATGTCGCCTTCGATGTTCTCCTGGCAGGCCGCAACGTCAGGGAAGACCGAGGCGAGGAGATCGTCAGCACGCATGCGCTGAATATTCGGTGGCACCTTCTTGCCGCCCTGGAATCGCAGCAGGGCCAGAGCGCGATTCGCGTCCCAACGCCAGCGTGTGGCGAAGATGGGCGATCCCGTGAGCGCCGCTTGTTGCAAAACGTCTTTCACGGTTTCAGGTTGCAGGAAGCGGAAAACATCTTCCAGCGGGAAGCTATGCTGCTCGGCGAGTGAGATGTTCAGGCCTTCGTCCGTCGCCGCGGCCTGTAGCTCAAAATTGAAGCTGCGGCAGAAACGTTTGCGGAGCGCGAGTCCCCAGGCCTTATTTATGCGCCCGCCGAAGGGAGCGTGGATCACCAGTTGCATGCCGCCGCCTTCGTCGAAGAAGCGTTCGGCGATAACGGTCTTCTGTGTGGGCACGGAGCCAAGGACGGCGCGTCCGTTCAGGAAATGCTGAATGATCTGCTCAGCGCCCGCGTCATCGAGACCGCATTCCGACTTCAGCCATGCGACTGTTCCTGCCACCACCGGATTGTTCTGCGACAACCCGACTGGCGATACGTTCGGCAGCATGTCGCTAACTCGCTGTCGAAGATCGGCGACCAGCGACGAAAGTTCAGCGGTGCGCGAGGGGGCCTCACCGCGCCAGAAGGGAATATTGGGCGCCTGGCCGTGCGCATCTTCCACGAGGATGCGGCCGGTCTTGCTTTCAATTCGCGCAATTCGCCACGAGTTGTTGCCCAGCAGCATGACATCACCGGCGAGCGACTCGACCGCGTAATCTTCGTCGACGGTGCCGATCATGGTGCCCTCGGGCATAAGGACCACCGTGTACAGCGCAGTCTCCGGGATGGCGCCGCCGCTGGTGATTGCCGTCATGCGCGCTCCGCGTCGTGCGCGCAGCCGCTTATTCACACGATCGCGATGGAGGTAGGCTCCGTAGCGTCCGCGGCGCGCAGCGATGCCCTCGGAGAGCATCTCCAGGACAGAGTTGTATTCCTCGCGCGAAAGATCGCGATACGGATAAGCACGCTTGATCAGCGCGAAGAGTTCGTCTTCATCCCAACCGGATTGGTCGATGTCGACTTCCGCAGCGATGCCTCCAGCGGGCACGCGGTTTGCGACGGCGGCGCACTCGGCCACGATTTGCTGGGCGAGCACATCCAGTGGGCACTTGGGGATCAGAATCCGGTCGAGGTCACCATGCTTGATGCCCCGTACCAACGCTCCCAGTTCTGTGAGTTGTTCGCGGGTCGTCGCGAAGAGGCGTCCTTTGGGAATGGCTCCGCGCCAGTGGCCTGCGCGGCCAATGCGTTGCAGCCCTACTGCAATCGAGCGGGGCGATTCGATCTGGCACACCAGGTCGACGAAGCCGATATCGATTCCGAGTTGCAGAGAGGCGGTTGCGACCAGCACTTTGATCTCGCCATTTTTCAATCGGCGTTCGGCTTCGAGACGAATTTTGCGCGCCAGACTTCCATGGTGCGCGGCGACGAATTCCTCGCCAATGCGTTCGGCGAGGTTCAGCGAAACACGTTCGACCTGCCGCCGCGTATTGACGAAGACCAGTGTGGATCGATGCTCCCGCGAAAGCTCCGCGATTCGGTCGTAGATTGTGTCCCACATCTCGTTGGTGGCGATTGGACCCAATTCCATCGGGGGGACTTCGATGGCGAGATCGAGTTCGCGCTTGTGTCCCACGTCGACAATCACTGGCGACGGACGCTCGGAACCATTCAGGAACTCAGCAATTTGCTCAATCGGTTTTTGCGTAGCCGAGAGCCCGATGCGAACAGGCGACTTCGCCGTTACTGCTTCCAGTCGCTCGAGCGACAGCAGGAGATGGGCGCCACGCTTGTCACCGGCAACCGCATGGATTTCGTCGACGATTACCGTTTCTACATCGCGCAGAATGCGCCGGCTTTTTTCGGCGGTGAGCAGGATGTAGAGCGACTCCGGCGTAGTGACCAGAATATGCGGGGGCCGCTTGAGCATCCTCTGCCGCTCGTGCATGAGCGTGTCGCCGGTGCGAACGGCAGTGCGGATCTCCGGCATCATCAGGCCGCGTTCGGACGCGAGTTGCAGAATCTCGCCGAGAGGTGCTTCGAGATTCTTCTGGATATCGTTGCCCAGGGCCTTGAGCGGAGAGATGTAGAGGACTTCGGTCCGATCTTCAAGTTGACCAGCGAGGGCTTTTCGCACCAGTCGATCGATACACGCGAGGAAAGCTGCGAGCGTTTTACCAGACCCGGTGGGTGCCGCAATCAGAGTGGTGCGTCCGGCGAGGATCTCGGGCCAGCCCGCTTCCTGAGGCTCTGTAGGGGAGCCAAAGCGGCGCACAAACCACTCCGCAACAACCGGGTGCGCCCACCCCAGGGCACTGTGAACGGCAGAAGACATTAGTACTATTCTAACGGGAAAAGCTGGCGCCGCGGGCTGTTATTTTCGTCTTTTATTCGCCAGTAACATACGCATCTTACGTAACAGTCTCTAAGACTCTTCAATGGCTGATCGGAAAGAATACGATGTAGCGATTATCGGCGCCGGGGCCGCGGGTCTCGCCGCTGCGAGTACCCTGTGCTCGAGAGGCTTGAATGTTTGCGTCCTCGAAGCACGCGACCGTATTGGCGGGCGCATCTACACGCATCACGATCCTGCTACCGAGGTTCCTATCGAGCTTGGGGCCGAGTTTGTTCACGGACATCCCCGAGAGACATTGAACCTGGTGCGTCAGTCCGGAGTCTTCACTGAGCCTGTGCAGGGAGAGCGCTGGTGCTTCGATGAGGGGCGTCTCCACGCGTGCGAATTCCTGAACAACGAATTCGATCAGGTCTTGGGCAAACTGCCCCAACCAGGATCCGGTCCCGACCAATCGTTTGCTGATTTCCTCCACTCACTGTCCGGACTCAGTGCCGAAACGCGCAAACATGTATGCGGCTACATCGAAGGGTTCGAGGCTGCCTACCCTGATCGCATCAGCGCGCAAGCTCTTGCTCGCGAAAATCAAGCTTCGGACCAAATTGAAGGATACCGGTCCTTTCGCATTCTGAACGGGTACGGTGCCCTACTGAGTACACTTACGCCGGTCGAGAGCGCCGACTTCCCAATCCGCTTGAACACCACTGTCCGTCGGGTTAATTGGCGCCGAGGTGGAGTTGAAATTACAGCGCAAGACGCCAGTGGTGAAGTTCACGTTCGCGCACGAACAGCAATAGTCACCTTGCCACTGGCAGTGCTGCAGGTGAATGCAGGTGAGACGGGCGCAGTGGTTTTTGTTCCTGAGCTGAAGTCCAAACAAAATGCTTTAGATCTTTTGGAAATGGGACCGGTAATCCGCGTGGTGTTGCGTTTTCGTGAGCGTTTCTGGGAGCGAATAGAGGCCGACTCGAAGACCGGGAAAGAATCGTTATCCGAGATGAGCTTTCTCCATTCCGACGATCCCGTATTTCCAACCTGGTGGACCACCATGCCAAGGAAGACGCCGATCCTCACGGCGTGGTCAGCAGGGCCGCACTGCTCGACGCTCGCATCTCAGGATCAGCAAGCCATCGTCTCTCGCGCGCTGGATACGCTGTCGCGATTGACGCATATGGATCGCGCGGAGCTAGACCGGCTTCTCGAAGCTCACTACCTGCACGACTGGCAGGCTGATCCGTTTTCCCGCGGTGCTTACAGTTGGGCCAAAGTTGGTGGAGTGGGCGCCGCTGCGGAACTGGCGCGTCCGCTGGACTTCACGCTGTTCTTCGCCGGTGAGGCGACGGACAGTAACGGACACACTGGAACCGTACACGGCGCGCTGGAAAGCGGCTATCGCGCCGCTCAAGAGGTTCTGCTAGCGTTGGGAAAGGTTGCGCGATCGGAACCGGCGGCAGATTAACCATCAGTTGGGCTTTTTCTGTAGCGTTGGAGGCTCGTCGCCTCCCGTCTGTACGTTCGTCTGAACCGGTTTCCATGCAGTCTGATTTGCGGGCGCAGCGGGATTCACGCCAAAGTCCCAGATGTAAAGATTCATATCCTTGCTGTTCAGCATTTCCACCACAGCATATTCTCCGGGGGCCAGATCCTGATTCGGCGTGAGTTTGAACCAACTCCCCGAGATCGATTCCATGGAAGACGGCACGAACGATTCGTCCTGGCTCACCTTCCCGTACACTGCGATCTTTAAATTTCCAACCACGCGCGTGTTTTTCTTCGGCTGAAGTCGGACGATCTGAAAACGCTGCGCCGCAGGCGCTGGCTGTTTGTCTGCGTCTTTCTTATCTGTAGCGGCGCTCGCAGAGCTCTTGTCGGTTGGCGATGGCGCGGGCGCCTCGTCTGCTGCGCTTACATAGATCACGGGGCGCGCACCATGCGCCTGCACGGCCGCATGCAGGCCTGGCAACTCAATCGTCTGCTTGGCGCTCGACAGGGGATTCACGGTCGCACGCAAAATGTTTGTCCCAGTGTTTTTGTTGATGTCGCTACCGTTCTGTGCGAGTTCCACTAATTGCGGAAGCTGCGTAAACGTCTCGAACAGAAATACGCCACCCGTGTCCGGCAGGCGGAGCCCGGGCGCCACCTCCGGAGATCTTGCGTCCATTTCCTTGCGCTCGGCCTCTACTTCTTTGTCTACGTCCGCCGCACTGTGCGACACGCCTTTTTTCAAATCCTCGGCGTACTTGTTGGTTGCGTCCCAATCGACCAGCGAGCCGGGAACTTCTTCCCACTCGAAGCGTTCGGCGCTCAAGTAACGCACGCGATCGCCCTTTACCTCCCATTTCACAACAGACTGATAGGAGCCGTCCTTCAGAACCAGACGCTTCGTGGGATCATTCTGAGCAACCGAGGGGAGCGCAGAGACAAGCAGCAGCGCGAACAACGCGAGCAACCGAAAAACGCGAAGAGGGACCGAAGACATGGGCTGACCGCAAATATTATGCGCTATTTCCAGGAAATCGGGAAAATGACCTCCCGAGAAATCGGTCGTCCAACAGAGAGTAACCAGCCAGAGAGCGTTCCGAAAAATGGGTCATTTGTGAGAGGATGCTGCTCCACTACATCGGGGTGAATATGGGTACAGCAGCTGTAACTCGGGTTCAATCGCATTCCAGCGCAACGAAGGCCATTGTTACCGCCGGCCTCGCTTGCGGGATTATGGACTACACGGCAGCTTGCGTTACCTGGTGGCTGCGTGCGCGTGTGACGCCTGTCCGTATTGGACAGTCCATTGCGAGCGGACTGCTGGGGCCGCGGTCGTTCCAAGGCGGGAACGAAACAGCGCTCCTGGGATTCGCAATCCATTTCCTGATCGCGTTTACGGCCGCAACCGTCTTCTATCTGGCGAGCCGCAAATTGAGGTTTATGACCAAGCACTTCGTCGCCGCAGGTGCTCTCTACGGGGTGGCTGTCTATATCTTTATGTATTGGGTGGTGATGCCGCTCTCGGCGGTGCGTCGCGGGCCGTTGTCGCTTGAGCTCACGATCCTTGCGATCGTCACGCATATCTTTTGTGTTGGACTGCCCATCGCAATCGCGGTAAGGAAGTTCGCACCTTTACCGTGGATCTAGACATTTATCGCAACCCAGGTTAGCTCAACTGAAGGGCGAACCTGGGGCACCTCAGCCTTCGACAAGAAATAGCAACAACGCGCGGGCGAGGGCGCCCGCGCCAGTTCCACCTTCGACCAACTACCACACCCTGCAGCGATTCTCCTTCGTCATCGGCTGTCCCGCCTTGCACGAGAATGCCTTCTGGAACTCCGGCATGTTCACGACTACGCCGTTGATCCGATACTTCCCCGGCGAATGCGGATCGGTCAGCGTATGCAAACGCAGGCTCTCCGGGCGCTGATTCTCACAGGCCCACTGTGCCAGTCCAATGAAGAAGCGCTGATCTGGATTGAATCCTTCGATGTCATGGAGCTGCTGATTCGCAGTTGCGGCTTTCCAGGCAGCGTATGCGAGGATGGTTCCACCGAGGTCGGCGATGTCTTCACCCTGCGTCAGCTTGCTGTTGATTTTCAGATCATCGATCACGGTGTACTGGCCATACTGGTCAACCACGCACTGGGCACGCTTGGTGAACTGGTCCGCATCCTGCTTGGTCCACCAATCCTTCAGATTGCCCTGCGCATCGAACTGGCGCCCCTGGTCGTCGAAGCCGTGCGTGAGTTCATGGCCAATCGTCGAACCGGTATTGCCATAGTTCGGCGCGTCATCCATCTTCGGGTCGTATAGCGGCGGCTGCAGTACGCCCGCGGGGAAGTTGATGTCGTTCATCTGTGGGTTGTAGTAGGCGTTCACGGTGGGCGGCGTCATGCCCCACTCGGCGCGGTCGACTGGCTTGCCGATCTTCGCCAGTTGGCGGTCCGACTCGAACACCGTCGCCCGGGTTTCGTTCCCGAGGAAGTCGTCGCGCTTGATCTCGACGGTACTGTAGTCCCGCCATTTATCCGGATAGCCCACTTTGTTCACGATGGTGTGTAGTTTTTCAAGCGCGTTTTTCTTGGTTTCCGGAGACATCCAGGTCAGCTGCTCGATGTCCTGCTTCATCGCATCTTCGATGTACTGCGTCATCTGCACGGTAGAGGCTTTCATCTCGGGCGTGAAAGCACGACGTACAAATTCCTGTCCAAGCGCCTCACCGAGTTGCTCGTCGACCAGGCTTACGCAGCGCTTCCAGCGCGGACGCAACTGCTCTGAGCCACGCAGCGTCTTCCCGTAAAACGCGAAGTTTTCGTTCACGAACTTCGACGAGAGATACGGTGCGTTGGCATGCACGATGTGCCAGCGGAGATAGGTCTTCCAGTCGTCGAGGCTGACTGCGTTCAGTTCCTTCTCTACTTCCTTGTAGAAGTCCGGCTCTGTAACGTTGAAGATCTGCGCGTTTGGCAGGCCTGCCGTGGTCAGATAAGTATTCCAGTCGAAGCTCGGCGTCAGCGCCTGCAGTTTCGCCTTGTCCATCTTGTGAAACAGTTTGTAAGGATCGCGTTTGTCAACCAGCGTGAGCGTGGCTTTCGCCAGATCGGTTTCGATCGCCATCACCTTCGCAGCTTCGGCCTTCGCCGTTGCGGGCGAGTCACCAAGCAGCTCGAACATATTGGTGACATGGGCGACGTACTGGTCGCGCTGCTTGACTGATTTCTCGTCAGTTTTCAGGTAGTAGTCGCGATCGGGAAGACCGAGGCCGCCCGAGTCGGCGAAGGCGATCACGTCGTTAGAGTTCTCGAAATCCTGATTGGATCCGAAATTGAACAGCAAGCCTTCCGTGCGGTTTTCAAGCTGCTGCTTTGCGAGCAACGGCGCCAGGTCTTTCTTCGACTTCATCGCGGCGATCGCGTCCAACTGCGGCTTCAGAGGAGTAGCGCCCAACTTTTCGACCGCGGCTTCGTCCATACACGCGGCAAAGTAGTCGCCGATCTTCTGCTGAGTCGGAGTGCGCCCGGTGGTCTGCTTCGAGAGATCGTCGAGAATGCCCCAGAGGAACTGCTGATTGTCGTCATACAGCTTGCCGTAGACGCTCCACGACGACTGATCCGCGGGAATCGGATTCTTCTTCTGCCAGCCACCACAGGAATAGGTATAGAAGTCCACGCAGGGATCGACGGACTTATCCATGTCGTTCAAGTCCAGGCTGGGAGAATAGGGCAGTGCCTGCAATGGTTTGTCCGGCGCGGCGGCAGGAGCAGATTTCGCAGGTGCAGTTTGAGCAAAGGCAGAAAGACAGGTGGCGAATACCACAATCAGTAGCTTGCGCATCAGTAAGTCTCCGGAACGAAGGTGGAAGTGTAGCGGGAACAGGGCATGTTGAGCAAAGGGGTTGGGACAGAATGCGCTGAGATAGGTTCCATTCAAAGAACCGCTAGTCAGCCGACCACTCCCTAGGGCATAATTGATCGTGCACCCCTACTACCTGCACGATCCCAAAAAAAATAAAGAGCTGAGGGCAAGATGTCGGCAAAGTTCATCTTCGTGACCGGTGGTGTTGTGTCTTCTCTGGGTAAAGGTCTGGCGGCGGCTTCCATCGGCTGCCTGCTGGAAAGCCGCGGCCTGAAGGTCAACATGCAGAAGTTTGACCCGTATCTGAACGTCGATCCGGGCACCATGTCGCCGTTTCAGCACGGCGAAGTGTTCGTCACCGACGACGGCGCTGAAACCGACCTCGACCTTGGCCATTATGAGCGTTTCACCCACGCCAAGCTGACTCGCGACAATAACTGGACCACCGGCCGCATCTACGAGCAGATCATTACCAAGGAGCGCCGCGGCGACTATCTCGGCAAAACCGTGCAGGTGATCCCGCACGTGACGAACGAGATCAAGGCTGCCATGAAAAAGGTGGCGGCTGAGGTAGATGTGGTGCTGGTCGAGATCGGCGGCACCGTCGGCGATATCGAGTCGCTGCCCTTCATCGAGGCCATCCGGCAGATGCGTCAAGAACTGGGGCGCGAGAACACGCTCTTCGTGCACGTGACGCTGGTGCCATTTATCGCCGCAGCCGGCGAACTGAAGACGAAGCCGACGCAGCACTCGGTGAAAGAGTTGCTGAGCGTGGGAATTCAGCCCGACATCCTGCTTTGCCGCACCGACCGCTTCCTGGCGAAAGATCTGAAATCGAAGATTGCGCTCTTCTGCAATGTGGAAGAAGAGGCAGTGATCACGGCGAAAGATGTGGGATCGATCTACGAATGCCCTTTGATGTTCGCCAATGAAGGTGTGGATGACCTGGTAATGAAGTACCTGCACCTGCAGGCAAAGGACCGTGACGTACAGAGGTGGGAAGACCTTGTCCATCGCGTCTACAACCCTAAAGACGAGGTGGTGATCGGTATCGTCGGCAAATACGTCGAGTACGAAGACTCGTACAAATCGCTGAAAGAGGCGCTGGTGCACGGCGCACTCTCACAGAACCTGAAGCTGAACCTGCAATGGATTGAAGCCGAGGGCCTCGAAACCAAGGACAAGGCCGACAAGTCCTATGAAGCGCAGCTTGAAGGTTATGACGGCATTCTCGTTCCCGGCGGATTCGGCAAGCGCGGCATCGCCGGCATGCTGAACGGCATTCGCTACGCGCGCGAGCGTGGTGTTCCGTATTTCGGCATTTGCCTGGGAATGCAGACTGCTTGCATTGAGTATGCTCGCAACGTATGCGGCCTCGACGATGCGAATTCCAGTGAGTTCGATCCCGCGACGCCGCATCGCGTGATTTACAAATTGCGCGAACTGCGCGGCGTGGAAGAACTTGGCGGAACGATGCGCCTGGGCGCGTGGCCATGCAAGATCGAATCGAACACGCTGGCCGCAAAGGCCTATGGTTCGGTCGAAATCAGCGAGCGTCACCGTCATCGCTACGAATTCAATCGCGAGTATGAAGAGACGCTGACTGCCGCAGGTTTGAGTATCACCGGTTCTTCGCCTGACGGAACCTATGTTGAGATCGTCGAGATCCCCGGACATCCATATTTCCTCGGATGCCAGTTCCATCCTGAGTTCAAGTCGAAGCCGCTTGAGCCGCATCCGCTGTTCACAGCGTTCATCAAGGCGAGCTATCAGAATCGCTTGAAACGTGAGACACAACACGAGAAGGAAGAAGTCGAGATGTTCTTGCGATCGGAGAAGGTGGGGAAAGCGTAAAGCCGTTTCGCGTTTCATGTTAGACGTTTCACGAATGTGGAACGGGCATCCAACTCGAACCGTGAGACTCGAACTGTGAAACTGTCTTTCCAAGTCGGCAACGTTGAGATCGGCGGCGGTCAGCTGTTCCTGATCGCCGGTCCGTGCGTCATTGAGAGCGAAGAGCACGCCCTCAAGATGGCCGAGTGCATCAATGGCGTGGCGCGCGCGCTGAAAGTTCCCTACATCTTTAAAGCCTCGTACGACAAGGCAAACCGCACGTCGATCCAAAGCTTCCGCGGTCCCGGGATCAGCGAGGGATTGCGAATCCTGCGCAAAGTCGCAGACACCGTCCATGTTCCGGTGCTTACCGATGTGCATGAAGCCGTCGACGTGCAGCGAGTGGCGGAATCCGCCGATGTCCTGCAGATTCCCGCGTTCCTCTGCCGTCAGACCGATCTGCTCATCGCCGCTGGAAAGTCCGGCCGCGCGGTGAACATCAAGAAGGGCCAGTTCGTTTCGCCGTGGGACATGCGTCATGCTGTCGCGAAGGTTCGCGAAGCTGGCAACGACAAGGTTTTCCTCACCGAGCGCGGAGCTTCGTTTGGCTACAACAATCTCGTAGTTGACATGCGCTCGCTGCCTATCATGCGCGAGTTCGCGCCTGTGGTTTTCGACGCGACGCATTCGGTGCAGATGCCTTCAGCGGCAGGCGCGGACGGAGTCGCCGTCTCTGGCGGCCAGCCGCAGTTTATTCCCATGCTCTCGCGGTCGGCAGTTGCGGCGGGTGTCGACGGCGTGTTCATGGAAGTGCATGACAATCCGGCGCAGGCCAAGTCCGACGGCGCGAATGCACTCGACCTGAAACTGCTGCGCGGTGTTCTCTCGCAGTTACTCGCCGTAGACAAGGCAGTGCGCGAACAGCCCACGCCACAAGAAACCGTCAACTAAAATCGGACGCGATTTCTTCCTAGTGAACTGACACCGGAAATGGTGCGGAGTTTTCTGGCGGCATAATCGGCGGTGCTCCTTCTTCGCGATCGGCGCTGTTTCGCCTCCAGAATTCTTCCAGATCGACGCGAGTTCGCAGCAAAGCCCTCTTCAGGATTCTTGCTCGCAGATCCTTCCCGCTCGGACGCCGTAACAGCAGCTTGTCTTCTTCCACTCGAACTTCGACGTCGCCTTGTTCGGTGAATTCCGCCGGCACGTACTGATTCCACGGCAGCGCGGCGCACTGTTGTGCGACGAAGACAAGGTTTTCCACCAGCACAGTCAGCGTCACGCAGTTCTTGCCTTCTGCCTGTGAGGGCCGAGCGTGAACGAGGATTCCTGTCCGGTATTGGTCGGTGATGGCCGAAGCCGGTAAAACCGTCAAAGCCACGAACGCGATGAGCATGAGGCGCAACTTCATGGGAGAACTCCGCGAATCAGCACATCTGGCTTATCGGCAATTTGCCGTGGGTCTTCACCTGTGAATCTCTCTTACTAACGCTGGAACGCGCACATTTGATAGCATCGTGACTTCGTGAACCGCACAGGCGCTAATGTTGTTCGAGTTGAGGCGGAAGCTCTCCGCGAGCTTGCCGACCGGATCGCCGGTCCGATGGCGCAAGCTTTCGGGCAAGCCGTCGAACTTCTGTATTGCTGTGCAGCGCGCGTCGTTGTCACCGGAATGGGCAAGAGCGGACTGGTTGCGCGCAAGATCGCGGCAACACTCAGCTCCACAGGAACGCCGTCACTCTTCTTGCATCCGGCTGAAGCAATTCATGGCGATCTTGGCATGATCGCGCGTGGTGACGTCGTGATCGCACTTTCTTACAGCGGCGAGACTGAAGAGCTGCTCACGCTGTTGCCGACGATCAAGCGGCTGGAAGTAAAGCTGATCGCGATGACAGGTGATTCCGCGTTTTCGGGCAATGGCCGGAAGCTTTCCACGCTGGCGCAAGCTGCTGACGTCGTGCTCGATTGCTCGGTGGCGAAAGAAGCTTGCACACTCGGACTCGCGCCGACAGCGTCCACGACGACGATGCTCGCGCTTGGCGACGCGCTGGCAATGGCGCTGGCCGAACGGCGCGGCTTTAAGGAAGAAGACTTTGCCAGTCTTCATCCTGGCGGCAAGCTCGGCAAGAAGCTGGCTCGCGTCGAATCGCTAATGCACACTGGCGACGCGGTTCCGCGGGTCGCGGCGAACGCGCACATGAACGATGTGATCTATGAGATGTCGCGCAAGGGGCTCGGAGTAACGGCCGTTGTTGATGGCGACAAGCTGCTTGGCATCATCAGCGACGGCGATTTGCGGCGACTTGCTCGAGCGCCGCGGCAAAGAAGTGATGGACCTGACTGCGGCGAGTGCATGACTCGCCAACCGAAGACAATCCGCTCCGGCGAATTCGCAACCGCCGCGCTGAACATCATGGAGCAGAAGCGAATTACATCGCTGGTCGTGCTTGATGGTGAGGATCGCGTCGCCGGAATCGTGCACCTGCACGATTTGTGGGAAACGGAAATGATCTAAAACAAGTTGTCAGTGGCTAGTTGTTAGTTGTAGCAAAGAGCTTTCACGCTGCCCGTTGCGCTAATTGTTCCAGGATCTGTTTGCCTAGCTTCTGAACCTCGCCGAAGTGCGTCTGGTAATCCAGAAAAAGTCGATTCAGCTCGAGAGATTCTTCGGGCTTCAAGTGCGCGCGCAGCAGCATGTCGCGTACATGCACCGGATTCGGAAGCACAGCTTCTTCCCGCATTTCTTCGAGCGCAGTAGTCGGATCGTAGTGATACATGGTTGGCTCCTGTTTCCTTTAGCGTCTCATGCGTGCGGCGCGATTGCAAAAGAACGTTTCGCGTTTCATGTTTCACGTTTCCGAATTAGGTCTTCGGCTTGACATCCAGATACCGGCAGGCCGCCAAGGCTAATTCGGAGGCGATCTTGCTGGAATCGGTAACCGTTAATTTTGGGCAATGAAAGAGCACCAGCTCGCGGATGGTTGCCAGGATCATGGTGATGGTCAGCTGGGCTGCAGTGTCCGGGTCAGGATGGCCAATCTGGTCACGGCGCGAGAGAAGGATTCCGACGACGAGTTCGAAGGTGCGACGTCCGGCGCGTTCGATTTTCTGTCGAACTTTGGGATCGGCTTGCTCGCGCGAGTAAAAAAACGTGGCGCGCATCAAGCCGGCATCCTGCATAAATGATCGCATCATGCCTTGTGCCATTCCATTCACGATGTCGGCGAGAGAAGCGTCCGGCGGAATCTGGTCGCCCATCTGGCTCAGGAATTCGTGCTTGTCGAGGAAGTATTGCAGGCATATTTCGCGGAGCAAAGCGTCTTTATCAGAGAAGCGCCGATAGACACTTCCAACGGAAAGCCCGGCGCGTTTGGCGATGCGGGGGATGGTAGCCGCTTCCAGTCCGTCTTCATTCAGGATTTCGCGTGCCGCATCAATGAGCCGGCGCATCGATTGCTGGCTGCGCGCCTGTTTGGGCGCATGAATGTCGGCAGGAGTGGTAGGAGCCATTCTTTCGGACTGAACCTCCGCGTATTCTAGCTTGGCAAAATGTAAATGTGAATTCACGTTTACAGTAGCGCGTTGATTGTGGGGGCTTGCGAATTGGTTTCACGTTCCGCGTTTCGCGATACCAGGCCCTGTTGCGCGGATGGGCACGGTCCCGCTCGAGGGCGAAGCGGTCCCCAACTTTTTCCCGAAACGGGAGGTCCCATGGGGTACCCCCTCCCCTCGTCCCGCATTCTAAAGGACTTACGGGGCATGGGATAAGGCTTAGTCCCTACAAAACAAAGCACTTAGTCCGATTGATCCGATAAAACAAAGGAGTTAACAGAGCCAGTAGTTAGTAGTTAGTAGTCAGACAAAAGCAAAGTCAAAGACGTTCCGAACTCCCAGCGCCTAATTCTGCCTAATTCTATTGTGACAAATTTGGGTGTACCTACTGGACACTTTCGCGAAGTTTATTTCTGGTGTGAAATGAGTCGTTTGGCGAGATTTCGGCAATTTTGGGCTGTTGACAAGTTTTTTCGCGGGCGAGGGCGCCCGCGCCAGCTGTGTGCAGGAACTTCCGTCTGGCTTTTGGTGTCTGCAATCTTAGTGAACGACGACAAAATGGACCGAATCCCTCGCTCGAGATGGGTCGCACGAATCTGGTTGCTTATCGCGCTCGTGCCCTTCATGTTTGTGTCCATTTGGCTTTCACTGCAACTTGAGTCTGTTTATCAACGTAGGAAAGCCGAATCATTTATACGAGACCTGAAACAGTTTCCGTTCGCATCTGCGGGCTTTGTAACCGTGCGGGGGTTTGTGCTGACGCATAGCGGCCGTCCCATTCAGCAGCCTTTTCCATTCCAGCCGAGAGTTTATGGGATGGCAGGTTACGGGCCTGATGGAAAGACAATCGTCCCCTTTTCGGTAACGCAACCAGCATGCACAATTCAGGACTGTACGTTTGAAATAAGAATCGCGAACGCGGTGGAACAGATTTTGTACAAGTCTCCGTCAATGAGATTTCTGGTTAACCTGTGCCAGAGTGCTGGGATTCATCCTTGGGTAGTACAAACGCGGTTCGAGGTCGCGGGAGGAAAACTTCAGGGCACCCGAACTGTTGCCGGACAGATACGCGCCCCGCTTACGGACGACGCCCAAGGTGTGCCGCCAATAGAGTACGTCGTGAATACGAGCGCCCCTGGTCGTGCCGATCCGAATAGCCCATACCGAATCGGAGTCCCGCACATTACTGGGAAACAAGAGCAGCTTCTGGTTACGCGTATTGCGCAACTTGATAGTGTACCCATGGAGCGTGCCCTTGATATAGACCCCCACTGTCTAACCGCTGTCTCGCGAACCTGCACCGGATTCTATGAACTTGCGCCGTCTGCATGGGCTGACTATGTTCGGAGCGGCAGAATCGGCAGTAATCGCCGTTAGCTGTTGGTGTATCGCGTGTACCAGTCTTGACAGGGTTTTCGCGGGCGAGGCCGCCCGCGCCACAGATGCAGGGTGCACTGGGTGGATCCGTTTTGGGCACGCCTGGTAGATCGGAAAGACTCTGCAGGGGTTGAATAGCTTGTGGCGCTTTCAGCTTTGCTTTCGATAGGGAGTGGTAAGCGCCGTTCGCAACATCTATCCCGCTGAAGTTACTATTTCACTGCGACTGTTTTGTTTGTGAAGGTAATCTATGCGCTTGGCGAGGCACCCATCGCTAACCATTGCGTCTATTTGTCTTGCTTCCTTGCAAGTAACAGCGCAACACAGTCATCCTGCTCCCGAACAGCTTGGATCAGTGCAGTTCACGATCTCTTGCGACACTGCCGTGCAGTCGCAATTCCGGCGCGCGGTTGCCCTGCTTCATTCGTTTGCTTATTCAGAAGCCGAGAAGCAATTTCGACAAGTCCTAGTCGTTGACCCCGCTTGTGCTATTGCGCACTGGGGCATCGCAATGAGCTACTACCACCAACTTTGGGAACCGCCGCTCAGCAGTGCCGATTACGACAAAGGCAAGTTGGAGATCAGGGAAGCTACCACAATCGGAACACAATCCGAGCGTGAAGAGGCTTTCATATCCGCATTGGCGAGCTTGTATTCCAATGCGGAGCAACGATCTTTGCATGATCGGATGGTGAGCTATCAAAGCCAGATGAGCGATGTGGCACGAAGAAATCCCCAAGATACCGAGTCGCAAGTGTTTTATGCGCTAGCCGTTCTTTCAACTGCCGCTCCCACCGACGCAACGCATACGAATCAAAAGAAAGCGGCAGCGTTGTTGGAGCCACTTTATGCAGCAAATCCTCAGCATCCGGGAATTGCGCATTATCTGATCCACGCTTATGACAACGCTGAAATGGCCAGCCAAGGAATCAATGTCGCGCGCGCGTACTCGAAGATAGCTCCTTCCGCGCCGCATGCCCTTCATATGCCGTCGCATATCTTCACGCGGTTGGGGATGTGGAATGAGAGTGTGGAATCGAATCTGGCGGCGCGCGAAGCTGCTCACGAGCAAGGTGACGTAGGCGAGGAACTGCATGCAATGGACTATCTCACATACGCCTATCTGCAACTGGGGCAAGAAGAAGAGGCCGCTGCCATCATCGCCGATCTGAATCGCATTAAGGAGCTCCCAGCAAAAGACTTCAAAGTAGGCTACGCCGCAACCGCGATGCCGGTGCGCTTCGCGATAGAGCGCCAGCAGTGGCGCGAGGCGTCCGCCATTACTGCGGCGGAAAACGTACCGCCGGAAGTGAGTTCAGTTGCAGTCTGGGCGAATGCAGTTGGGCTGGCCCGCAGTGGTCATCCTGAAGAAGCTGATCGCAAGATCGAAAAGCTCGAATATTTGCGGCGCCGGTTGAGTGCCACCAAGAAGACGTACTGGGCCGTTCAGGTAGAGATACAGATAGCTGAAGCAAAGGCCTGGACCAAGTTGGCTAAGGGTGAGGAAAGCTCTGCGAAACAATCCATGGTCAACGCGGCTGATCTGGAGGACTCCATCGAGAAGCTTCCCCTTACCCCGGGACCTATCATTCCCGCCCGCGAGCAGCTTGGAAATCTATTGCTGGAGCTGAAGGAAACCCCAGAGGCGCTCAAAGCATTCGAGGCTTCTCTTCTGCAATCACCCGGACGAAGAAACGCTCTTCTCGGAGCGCTAAAAGCCGCGCAACAGAGCAACAATCAGCAGAAAGCGAAGTTCTATAAAGCTGCCGTATTGGAGTTGTCCAACCGTTAGGTACTTGAGAGCTGCGGCTATTCGGAAGTTACAGTGATGTGCCGTCGGCCAGGATAGGTGGCGATAAATCGCCTTACCACTCACAAACGCCAGTGGCCTCGTCAGTGCATGGACAGACTGCGGCACATCGTTTCGACCTTTCCTTTGAGCTTCGGTAAATTTCGATTCTTAACATCCTCAGAAAAGGATAAGAATCCCGCAAGGTAAGGCGGCGGCGCGGTCCTTCCGGTAGGATCGGCGAACGATGCTGTTCTCGGCGTGTCCCCCGAGCCTGCTTCAACGGTCAGTATTCGACCTTCTGGAGACACCATGGTCATTCCTGGCGCGTTGTGCTCTGTCGCCGTCACAAAGTCTGGTTCGCCCGCAAGAGCTTTGACGAGCTTCATATCCTCTGGTGAAGCGATCCCCTCGAAGACCTCTGGGCGGCCAGTTTGCCCTCTATCTATCGACCAAACCTCGCGACGCAGGTGGCCTTCTGGGGTCAGGACGGTACATACGTATTTCGAAGACCGCAGCTCAGAGATTCGGAGGACAAGCGCATCGGACTTGTCTTGCGTCATTCCGCAAGAAGCCCACAAGAGAAGGACAGCCAATAGACGTTCGTTTAATAAACGCAAGGACATTTCGCTTCTCCTATCCGAGTGGGCATGTTACCAAAACACCAAAGTCGAGACAGGTAGAGATGTTCGATTACTGTTGGGAAATCGCGTGCTGTTGAAAAAGTCACCGAGTTGACGCTTGTGAAGTGAGAGCGCAGGAACGTATAAGCAGACGAGAGTTCCTGATGCTGGACTGGATCGCTAAACTCGGAGGCTTGCCGATCATGATGGGGCAACACGACCGTTCGGAGTCGTTGTTCTACTACTTCCGCATCGAAGATCAGGTTCCTGAAACCCATCTGTTGCGACTGATTGATCGTCATGTCAGTTTCGACTTTGTCCGCGACAAGCTGCGCGATTGCTACAGCGAAACCGGTCGGCCCTCGATTGATCCGGAAGTGCTGTTGCGTGTTCTGCTGCTCGGTTATCTGTACGGGGTCACCAGCGAGAGGAAGTTACTGGAGGAGCTGCGCATGCACCTGGCGTGGCGCTGGTTCACCGGTTTGGGTTTCGATCAGGAGATTCCGCACCACTCGACTTTTTCCAAGAACCGACACGGGCGCTTCCAGGAGTCGAATCTGTTTCAGGAGTTGTTCGAGCGCATCGTGGAGCAGTGCATCCAGACGGGGCTAGTGCAGGGTGCGCAGATGTCAGTCGATGGCAGCTTCATCCAAGCCGATGCGGATCACCACAGTCGTATTCCTCGTGAGCAGTTGGCGGAAGCGGCGAAGGTGAACTACGGAGCACGGAAATATCTGGAAGAACTGGAGCAGCAGAACGGCGAGGGCAGCCGGTCCACCAGCAGGAAAAGGTGTCGACCACCGATCCGGATGCGACCTACATGACCAAGGGGAACCGCGCTGCCGAGTTGGGATACTTCGACAACTACCTGGTCGACAATGAAAGCTGCGTGATCGTGGGGGTGCAAGCCACTGCCGCGCGGTTGAGTCAGGAAAGCGCAGCCGCACGCGACATGCTTGATCGCTACCAGGAACGGCATGGCCGACTGCCGCAGAGTCTGGCGGCCGACAACACCTACGGAAATGGCGAACTGCTGCAGTGGCTCGACGATCGCGGGATTACACCGTACATTCGCGTGAAAGAATGTCCGACTCCAACTCGTGACCTGTACGGGATCGAGAAGTTCACCTACATGCCGGAGCAGGACCGTTACATCTGTCCCGAAGGCAAGCCCCTGAAGTACGTCGGCATCAACAAACTCAACCGCGTGCATACCTACCATTCGACAGCGAAGCGCTGCCGCGGATGCCCGCAAAAACCGCAGTGCACGCGAGGCAAGTATCGCATTGTCTCAATCCACGTTTGCGAAGCAGCGAGGCAGAAAGCCTATCAGATCGCCAAGACCCCGCAGTTTGCGGAGGCCTTACGGAAGCGGAGAAAAGTGGAAGCGCTGTTCTCGGAACTAAAAAACCAGATCGGGTTACGACGTTTGCGGCTACGCAGGATCAAGTTCGTACGAGAACAGTTTTACTTAGCAGCCGCGGCACAGAACCTCAAACGGCTGGTGCGGTTCCTCAGTATGAAACCGGAACCGGCGCTCGCAAGCGCGTAAGCAACACTCGCTAACAAAAAGGGCGAATCGCAACCAACTCCCGAGAACAGAAGAATGAGCCTGCAAACCGAGTTTTTCAACAGCAACTCGCCTTATCACTCACAATCTGAAAGCCGTCTGATGCGCACTCGGAAATGCAGAGATGGATTCGCCGCGCTCACCATGACTTCGCGAGCAAGGATGCTTCAGCGGCGGGCAGTGTCCGCTCAAGCCAGAGGAACGTCCTTCGACTTCGCTGAGGGTCTCGGCAGCGACCCAGATAACGGCAACCGCTTCGACGTGACTGTGCCGCCCCAAACTGTCGGGCCTCACTCACAAATGATCTACTGCGGAATTATGAATGGCGCTGGTGGATCCGGTTGGGCACCCGTGGTTGGTCGAAAAGATTCCGCCGGATGTGCAGATCGTCTGTGGCTGCTTCCCGCCTTGCCCTTCGGATAGCTACTGGTAAGCTCCGTCAGCAGTACTCTTCCGTGGATACCTCCGCAGTGCCTACGGTTGTTGTGCCGGACCTATTTGCGGCGCCTTCACTGGTTTTGCAATTCCGAAAAACACGGTAACGCCTTGTCCGCCGCAGCGGGTCGAGAGTTCTTCTGGAGGTACACCGAAACAGCTGTCGATATCCTGCCAGTTGTTCATGACCCAGACGTCGCCCGCAGGTCCGATTGCGAGGTCGGTCTGCATTTGCAAGCCTCCTCCCACGTAACCACCGGGGGGTGAAATCTGATCGCCTGTCTTCATGCCGGGGGGACAATTCTCGGTGCGCGTTCCACATAGTTCGGTAATCGGACTGTTCGGAGCCGCAAAATTGGAAATCCAAACGTTGTCGTTGCCATCGATGGTTGCCGCCCAAGGCCCAGGGAGACCGCCACCCGTAAAAGGGGAACCCGGATACTGGCTACCATCCGGACGCAGCAGTGTGACGCTGCCGCCATCGCGCCCGGTCTGTTTGGCCATTGCACGAGTTAGGACTTCATCTCCGTTCCCGCCGGTTTTCAGTGCTTCGATCGCGTGTGCCACTACAAATTCACCTCGAATCGAGTTACCCAACCGGTTTGTGACCCACACGTTTCCTTGACTGTCGATGCCAAGTCCACTTCCGCTCCAGCCGCTATTGAATTTTTCCACCTTGCTCGGGTCCGAGGCGGGGAACCTCGTTACATGACCACCAAAGCCATTTGTAACCCAAATGCGATCCTGCTTGTCGATACCGAGGTGGAACGGAGCCAGAAAGGACTTGCACGGTTCAACATCGCGGCCTTCGCAAACGATTCTCCCCTTGGTCCAATCACCCTTGGGGAAATAGAGGAGTTGGCTCTTGGTGATACCGAGCGCCCAAACATCGCCGTTCGGTGTGACAATGATTCCTTGCATCAGGCCGAGCTTTCCGTTGAAGGTGATGCCCTCGGGTGGCGTGAGGGGCTTGCCGTTCTTGTCGAAGACAGCTATGTTCTTGCCGCCATATCCGGCGAGCCAGGCATTGTCGTGAGAATCTACGGCTGCGCCGAAGGTACCACCTTGCATGCCCCCGCCCGCGAAGCCGGTGGTTATCGGAGAAAGTGGTTTTCCATTTGGTGCGAACTTGGTGGCGTTGCCCTGCCACAATGTATCCTGCCCTTGCCAGCCTACCGTGAAGTTGTCGCCGACCCAGAGGTTCCCCTGGCTATCGAACATCGCCTTCCCACCTGCACGATATCCACCACCGTCAAACTTGAGCGGAAATACCCAGGCACTTGGTGAAAAAGTGAGGTATGGCATGAAGGGGACCGCACGCATGGTCTTTCCTTCAGGTACGGGATAGGTTTCCTGCAGCAGCCTGAACAGCCTTTCGGGCTGATACCAGGGATAACGAGCGACGGACTCAGCGGCGGCAAGTGTGTCAGCCGGTGCGCTTCCTTTCGGTGGCGTTGAAGCCGCAAAGAGTTTGTTGCACGCATCTGGGGTCACTTGCGTAACGCAACTGGATAACACGTCGGCGAGCGTTGCGAAGTTCGCCATGGTTGGTGTTTGGCCGCTATTCAGTGGGTCCTGAATAGCGTCGCCCCAACCGCCGGTTTGAAGATCGACGAAGTTCGGTACATTATTAGCGGCAATCTTGAGACCGAGCGGATAGCCTTGAATTACAGTGCCGGTGATGAATTGATTGATTGCCGACACCGACGCGATCGTGGTGAACTCGTCGACTGTCACATGTGCAGGGGGCTTGCTGCCGAGAACCGAAAGCAGCACAATCGCCGGGTTGTCTCCGGTCCCTTTGTGCGCTGTCGGCTGTCCGCCTTTAGCGACAATGTATAAGATGTCTTCTGGACTCGCCGCTCCTGAGCTGTTCAAAGTAAATCGACCATCGTCCCCCGTTTGAGTCTGCGCGAGTTGCTTTGGCGCGGCCGGACTTGCCGACCACAGCGTAACCGCCGATCTTGAAATTGGTGCGCCGGCGCCTGTCACTTGTCCATCGATGGTCTGTGCTGCCGTGAATAAGGACATGGCCAAGAGGAGGGCACAGACAACGATTGCGCTGATGAATAACCGATGAGGCACGCGATTTACGATTCGTGGTTTACGGCTCATTTCTTCTTCTCCCGCGCTTGTCGCACTCAGACTTAATTACTTCTTTGGTGATTGTTGCTCCTGATCCAATTGCTTCAACTTTCGCTCGAGGATCTTCTTTTCCTCAGCTTTCGTCAGCTTGGGAAAAAGGAAGGCGAGCTGTAGACGCATACTCCAAGGCGAGCCGAACTGGGGATGGGTTGTGTTCCCGAAAAACTGTGCCTGGAGATTCACCGGTTGGTTTCCGAATTTCATGATTCGTCCAATCCCGCCACCCAAGGGCACAGTCCAAACATTTCCACTCTTCGCTTCCCAATTGGCGGTGATGATCGGCTGCCATGCGAGATACCAGCCCTTCTTCAGGTTGTAGTTGATGAAGTACTGCAACAGCATCTGGTTCACGTCTTTCGTGTTGCTCTCGCCAATGGGCCCTGTGCAAGCGCCGCATGGCAAGAGTTGCGTGGGAAACGGAAGCGTGCGCCCGCTTCCCGCGAATGACCAAACGTTGTTGATCAAAATCCCTATGGTCCAGTGACCCGGCTGAACCAAGCCGACCACCGACGGTCCGATGCTCCATTTACCTTGCCCCAGAACATTGTCGGTTGCGGTTGGGAGAAGAAACGCAGGGCCGACACCCCAGATCAATTTTTTAGGTTTTGCCGGTGACAGGAAAAAAGTCGGATTCATATCGCCCAGCCCCAGCGTCCCCAAATGATTCAAAGGAGTGTTCACCGGGATAACGAGCGAAGTGATACTCGGCTGGTAGATGACTGGCGTGACGATGCGCATGATCAGATTCCAGTTCTTGCTCACGCGTACCGGTATGACGGGCTCTATGTTGAGAATATTCTGAGTGCGATCGTTGGGACCGATGTCGAAGTTCGTGTTGTTTTGTAGGGGCACACTGATGAGACTCGCGACCGGATTCTGAACGGCCTTCGCCAGCGCTTTCGCTTGTTCTTCTTCGGACGCACTCTGGTCGGTTGCACTTTGATCAGTAGCAGCTTCTTTGCCTCGTGATGACGATTCGTTTGGTTGCGTCGTCGATTGGGCCGTCGCTAAGCTGGAAATCACAACGAGCCAAGCTGCAACTGCAGTAAACGCAAGTAGCTTTACAGGCCCAGCTCCGTGCACTCCTATTTCCTCCCGGTGGTATATAGGCGGAGGGAGTGTATCGATGAAAACTGGAGAGGCAAACTATCAAAACTTTTAGTTGCGACTCAAAAACCTTGCAGCGGAGCCGCCTGTTTCGCTCGGGTGCAGGACATCCAGTCTGTTCCAGACGTGGGCGCTGCTACTGACATCCCCATCTGTGACTAATTCCGTGGTGCGCGATGGTGCGGAAGCCGGTATCAAGCGCATATGGATGTATCGAGGAGGCGGGCAGGGATCGGCTAGCGACGAAGCAATTGAATTCTGGAGCACTCATGGAATGGAGGTAGTGCCGGGACAGTGTCCCTTTATGTTCTTGCAACCCGTGCGCAGCTTCCACGGGTTTCATCGTTTCGTCTCAAGAGCAGTGGCCAGTACCCGCGGGAGAGCAAGATGGCGTCATAGCGAATCCACTCCGGCTTGGCGATCGCTCTTCGGAAGCTAGGTGGCGATTCCCTCGAGAATCGCTCGCGTGAGCTGCGCGGGCAGATCGGTTGGCAGATCGACTTCGGCTTCGGCAAGAAGGGCCAAATAATACAGAAAGAGTGGGCCAGCAATCATGGCGGAAGCGAGCTCGGTCGACAGATCGGCGCGCAATTCTTTACGAAGGCGGGCCCGCTCTACAAGGGCGCGGAGCTGTTCAATTCGTGGATTGAGTATATGTTCACGGTACAGAGCCAGGAGCTCAGGGTTGCCGCTGATTTCTCCCATTGTCCTCATGAGTATCTTGGCGGTGGTTTTTGTGTCTCGTGATCCGATGGATTGGTTTAGCAGCAAGCGAATGTCGGATTCGAGGCTGCCGTGATCCTGGACGGTGATTGTTTCCCGCAAAAGGCGAAACACATCGGCTGCGACGGCGAGCTTGGAGTTCCAGCGCCGGTACAAGGAGACCTTGCTTACCCCGGCGCGGGCGGCGATAGACTCCATGCTCATGGCATGGTATCCGCGCTCGACGAATTCGTGGAGAGCAGCCTCAACCAGAGCGCGATCCACCGACTCGCTAATGGGCCGTCCTCGCGAACGCGTGGAACGAGGCTTCTCATGGGCATCGTTAACCTGCCGTGTAGTTCGCTTCTCACGTTGGCTGGATGCGCTCCGATTCTTTGACTTCATTGTCCCACTCGCCGGGCCGCTTGCTTGCGAGCGCTGAATGTCAAGATCGAGCCAGAAACTTCTGGCTGGAAGTCGGTAAAGCCCGAAGCGGTCAAGTATTGCTCCATCTCGGAAAGATTGAATACGTGAAGGCCATGCTTCCTACGAAGGCTCTCACGAACCCGGCGAAACTTGAGGATACCTCCACGACCGGGCGTGAAAGTGAAGACGGAAAGAATTGCTCCGGGCTTCATGACGCGAGATATCTCGTTCAGCGCAATCGATGTATCAGCAAAGAGATGAAGCGATCCGCAACAGAGGGTCCCGTCAAAAAGACTGTCTTCGAACGGGAGGGCCTCGACCCTCGCACGGGCGAAATGCATGTTGCGAATACCTTCCTTAGCGGTGTAATCCATACCTTGCCGGAGCATTCCCATGGATACGTCGACGCCGAAGACCTCTCTAGACTGGGAGGCTATCCGCCGCCCATAAGTACCCGGGCCACAAGCGATATCCAGAACGCGGCCGGTGGTCGATTGAATTTTTCCAGACACTATACGAATCAGCTGCGCGAAAGATGGGCTTTGAGATCCACCGTACATCCTTAAAACGATCGGATACCACAGCCGGGTTTCGTAGATGCGGGCCATCCGGTTGATGAAGCGCATTCGCCTTAGGACAGGGTCTTGGCTTTGAGAAAGCTCTTCACGAAGGAAGTCAGGAATGCCGTTACGGATCGGGAAGTTCTGCACACAGTTGTGGCAAGAGAGATCTTCTTTTTCGTGATGCAGGAGGCTTTTGCACGAGGGACATGCGTAAATCTCGTATCCGCTGGGGATGCTTCGGTCGGTAATCTGCAAGGTCGACGCCATGATTGATTCTCCGTCCGGATGAATTAGTGTACGATATCGTTCACTAATTAAATGTAACCGGCTTTGGCAGGCGCGTCAAGGAGGTGAGTTGTTTGCCAGGATGTGGAGCGGTGACGCCATGAAGTGAAGTACCCCACTCAAGCCAACAGAGGGCTTGAATGGGCCACCCAAGGTATTCGGCACGGTACAATGAAGGATTCTGAATCAAGAGGAATTTCTACATGTATCGTTGGTCGCAATTATTCATTCCGACGCTGCGGGAGGCGCCTGCCGACGCAGAGGTCGCAAGTCATAAATATCTCGTGCGCGCGGGCTACATTCGCCAGCTTGCAGCCGGTATCTACAGCTACCTGTTTCTGGGGCAGCGCGCGATTCTGAAGATCACCAACATCGTTCGCGAAGAGATGGACAAGATCGGGCAGGAGTTTTATCTGCCGGCGCTGAATCCGCGCGAGGTGTGGGAAGCCAGCGGGCGCTGGGAAGTGATGGGCGAGAACATGTTCCGCCTGAAGGATCGCAAGGGAGCCGATCTGTGCCTCGGCATGACGCACGAAGAAGTCATGACGGAGATCGCGCGCAAGGAACTGCGCAGCTACAAGCAGCTGCCGCAGATCTGGTACCAGATACAGACGAAGTTTCGCGATGAGCCGCGGCCCAAGTCGGGGCTGATGCGCGTGCGGCAGTTCACGATGAAGGACGCCTACTCATTCGACATCGACGAGGCTGGGCTGGACGTTTCGTATAACAAGCACGAGCAGACGTATCGGCGGATTTTCGATCGCTGCGGTCTGAAGTACGTGGTGGTCGATGCGCATTCGGGCGCGATGGGCGGATCGAAGTCGCAGGAGTTCATGGTCCACACCGACGCAGGCGAGGACCTGGTTGCGAGCTGCGCGAAATGCGGGTATGCGGCGAATCTGGAGAAGGCAACGTCGAAGCTGGATGCGGTGGAAGAGCTGGCCGCATCGGGCGATGGCAAGCCGGAGCTGGTGCACACGCCGAACGTGAAGACGATTGAGGATCTGTCGAAATTCCTGACGCTCTCGCCGAAGAACAATATCAAGACACTGGCGTACATGGCAGCGGTGCCGTCGAAGAATGGGGCCGAAGTCCACGAGAAGCCGCTGGTTGCGTTCCTGCGCGGCGATCACATTCTGAACGAAGCGAAACTGGCTGGCGCAGTGCCGGCGGCGCAGATTCGTCCGATGCGCGCGGAGGAGATTGAAGAGTTCTTCGGAACACCTGCGGGATTCCTGGGGCCGATTGGACTGAAGGGACGGAAGTTTCGCGGAGCGCAAGGAACGGTTCTAGTCGATACGGCGCTACAGGGCCGCAAGAACCTGGTTTCCGGAGCGAATAAGCAGGACCACCATCTGAAGAACGTCACGCCTGAAGTCGATTTCGAACTGGATCAGTGGGTGGACCTGCGGAATGTGGAAGCGGGCGAAGGCTGTCCAAAATGCGGCGAGCCGCTAACGGTAGCGAAGGCGGTCGAGATCGGGCACATCTTCGAGCTGGGATACAAGTATTCCGAGTCGATGGGCGCGAGGGTGCTGGATAAAGATGGCAAAGAGGTGACGCCGATCATGGGCAGCTATGGGATCGGGATCGAGCGAATCCTGACGGCGGCGATTGAACAGAATCATGACGAGCAGGGATTCTGGTTGCCGGTGGCGCTTGCGCCGTTCCAGGTGGTGATCAGTCCAATTAATGTCCGGGAGACGGCGCAGATGAAAGTGGCGGAAAAGATTGCCGAGGAACTGGCGGGGCGCGGAATTGACGTAATCATGGATGATCGTGATGAAAGGCCGGGAGTGAAGTTTAAAGACGCAGATTTGGTCGGTATCCCCTTCCGAATCATTGTTGGCAAGAAGGTTACCGAAGATTTGGTGGAGCTGTTCGAACGCTCGACAGGGCAGAAACACGATGTTAACATCGGCGCAATTTCAACCCAAGTGGAGCGTTTAGTAAGTCATTCCGGGGCGTAAGTGTCCGGAACATTCAGTATGAAATCTTTGAAGGCCCTGCTTGCCATCGCGATTTTTGGTTCTCTGGTCTACGTCGCATATCGCGTAGCTCCTGTGTATTTGAGCAGTTATCAGTTCCAGGACGCGGTCGAAGAGGAAGCCAGGCTGGATTGCTACTCGCAAAAGACTGAGCAGGACATTCGAGACAGCGTGCTGAAAAAAGCCCAGTCACTGGATCTTCCGTTAACAGCAGACCAGATCCAGGTCCAGAAACTGTCAAACGCGGTGTCGATCAGCGCGGCGTACACCGTGCATATAGATTTACCGGTACATCCCTTCGATTTATCGTTCACCCCGAACTCGCAGAATCACAAGGCTTATTAGAAGTTGGCGTGCAACTCCCGTGACTTGCTGAGAACGGGAGCAACTTTTCTGGTTCCGCTTGCTTTACAATGGTCACAGTCTCTGGCCCGGAAGAGGTTCCGACTTGCGTGCGCGAAGGATTCCTCGCTTTTGGGAACCCCTGAGGTAACGTTTGTGAGCGCTCCGTCGTCGAAATGAGGAGTGACATCTCTGCCTTTAAACTGTGGCTATTAAAGTAAAAATCCCGCGTGGTCCCCGGAAGACCAGTTCTTCGAAGCGGCAATCCAAAGTCGCAAAATCACTCAAGCTTTCCAATCCGCTGGTGAAAGCAGGAATCGGCGCAGCGTTGCTGATGCTGGTGGTATTTGGCATTGTGTTCACCTATTACTGGGTGAAGTACGACCGGATTGTCGAACGGCGCATACGCGGACCGATTTTCAGCAACTCGGCACGGATTTTCGCGCGACCGCGGCTGGTCTCAACCGGCGATCGGGTTCAGCTCAGCGAGATCGCGGCAGACCTGAGGCGCGCAGGCTATTCCGACAAGACGGATTCGGCTGTAGGTACGTTCAAGCTGATGGAGGGCGGGATTCAAATCCAGCCTGGCCCAGCTTCGTACCACAATGAGGATGGCGCGACCATAAGAGTAACAAATGGGAAGGTGCAGCAGATTATCGGGGGAGGGGCAGAGGGTGGACGCTACCTGAGCGGCTACGAACTGGAACCGCCGCTGCTGACCGCGCTCGATACCGAAGAGCGCTCGAAGCGCCAACTGGTGAAGTACAACGAAATTCCTAAAGTGATGGTGGACGCGGTGCTCGCGATCGAGGACCGCCGATTCTTCCAGCATGGCGGCATCAATTATTTCCGACTGGTGGAGACTGCATTTGTCGACCTACGTTCCGGCCACCTGAGCCAGGGCGGATCGACGATCACCATGCAGATGGCGCGCGGCTTCTTTCTTTCGTCGCAGAAGACCTTCAAACGTAAGCTGGTGGAAATGATGATCGCCAGCGATCTGGAACATAAGCTCACGAAACAGGAGATCTTCGAGCTTTATGCGAATCAGGTCGACATGGGACAGCGCGGGTCGTTCACGATCCACGGATTTGCTGAGGCAGCACGAGCCTACTTCAACAAAGATCTGCAGAGCATCTCGCTGCCGGAAGCGGCACTGCTGGCGGGAATGATCCAGCGGCCGAGCTATCTGAATCCGTACCGGCATCCGGAGCGCGCGTTGGAACGGCGGAACCTGGTGCTGGAGTCGATGGTCGAGACCGGCGCGATTTCGCGTGAGGACGCCGATAAGGCGAAGGCGACGCCGCTGAAGCTAGCTGCGCCGAACGTGGAAGCAAGCGACGCTCCTTATTTCGTCGACATGGTGAAGGATGCGCTAGTCGCGAAGTATGGCGAGCGCGAATTCAGCGATCAGGCGTACCGGATTTACACGACGATCGATCCCGACCTGCAGCGGGCTGCTGCGGAAGCCGTGCAGGCCGGCATGGTGCAGGTGGATGAGCAGCTTACGAAACTTCGTACCAAGCGCAAGAAGGTTGGCACCGGCAAGGAAGCAAAGTACGAGACGACGGTCGCTCCTGGACCGCAGGCGCAAGTCGCTCTGGTGGTGTTGGATCCGCACACCGGCGAGCTACTGGCATTGGTGGGCGGAAGGAACTACGGGCAGAGCCAGTTGAACCATGCGGTGGCGAGGCGGCCGACCGGGTCCATCTTTAAACCCTTTGTTTATGCGGCGGCGATGAACACGGCATTGACGGGTGGTCCCACGGTGTGGACGCCAGCGTCGCTGCTCCAGGATGAACAGACAACGTTCCTTTTTGATAACCAGGTTTATGAGCCGAAGAATTATCACGGAGAGTACAAAGGCGAAGTTTCGGCCGAGTACGCGCTGGCTCATTCCCTGAACAATGCCACGATCAAGCTGGCGGAAGACGTTGGCTATCAGAATGTGGTGCAACTGGCGAAGGCGGCCGGGATCAAGTCGGTGCAGGCGACGCCGGCAATGGCAATCGGCGCGTACGACGCTACGCCGCTGGATATGGCAGGGGCCTACACAGTTTTTGCGAACAATGGCCAACACATTTCGCCGATGATGATTCGGGCGATCCACAACTCGCAGGGAGAGCTGCTGCAGAGCTACACGGCAGATACTTCGCCGGTGCTCGATCCGCGAGTCGCTTACGTCATGACCAGCATGATGGAAGGAGTGGTTAACACTGGCACGGGCTTCATTGTCCGGCAGATGGGATTTACGGCTCCGGCGGCAGGTAAGACCGGCACTTCGCACGATGCCTGGTTTGCCGGATACACGTCGAACCTGCTTTGTATCGTGTGGGTGGGATTAGACGATTACAGCGACATACGGCTTTCGGGAACTGCGGCGGCGGCTCCGATTTGGGCCGAGTTCATGAAGCGCGCGACTACCATTCAGGGCTATCGCGATGCGACGGATTTCAAGCAGCCGGATGGGGTGATCGACGTACGGCTGGATAAAACAACGAATCGGCTGGCGACTCCTTCATGCCCGGAAACGTATACCGTAGCGTTCATTGCCGGAACGGAGCCGAGAGACACCTGCGATCAAACTCCGGGAGAACACCAGGGAGTGCTGGGCAAGATTTTCGGGTGGATGAATCCAAAGGCTCCGACGGAATCCGTCCCAGCGAACCAGAACCAGCCCGGCCATCCGGTGCTTCCACCCCCGCAAAATGGTGCGACGGTACAGGCTGCGGCTCCGCCGCCTCCCCCGAAACAAGAGAAGAAAAAGGGCTTTTTTGGCAAGCTGGCAGGGGTTTTCAAGGGCGATGATGACAAGCAGCAGGGTCAAAACGACCAGCAGCCCTCAAATAAGACTCCTAAGTAAGTTCCGGCGCTGACATATTCCATTTTGCGGTGTCTAATGTTGGGAAAGACTCGCGACCTGCCAGGAATTTGGGGTACTGGACAGGGCTCGGGTCAGGAGGCGTCCAATGAAACGCTTTCTCGTCCTACCGTTTCTCACAATCTGCTTTGCTTCTCTCTCCATGTTGGCGCAGGACAATGCGCTTCAGGTGAATGCTCCGGTCGCTCACCGGACAATGCAGGCACCCGATCCCAACGCCAGCGCTGCCGATCTTGAGGCACAGGGTGACCAATTGCGCGCGGAAAAGAGCTATCTCGACGCGATGGATTTCTATCACGCTGCGATGAAAAAGGCGCCTATACCGACGGCGAAGGCACAAATCTGGAATAAGATCGGCATCACCGAACTGCAAACCGGACACTTCCGGGAAGCGAAAAAAGGTTTCGAACACGCGATCAAGGCTGATGCGACATTTCCAGAACCGCACAACAACCTTGGCGTCGTGTATTACGAGGCGAAGAAGTATGACAAGGCAATCAAAAACTATGAGAAAGCGATTGCCCTGAAAGAACCGAGCGCGTCTTTCCATAGCAACCTGGGGACCGCATACTTCGCGAAACAGCAATTTGATCTCGCGACGCAGGAATACGGACGTGCCCTGCAACTCGACCCGACAATCTTCCAACGCAAATCACAAATCGGTATTGCGGCACAGATGTCTTCACCCGAAGACCGCGCGCATTACTCGTATGTGCTGGCAGGAATGTATGCGAAGGCAGGCATGCTCGACCAGGCGCTCCTTTATTTGCGGCACGCGCTGGAAGATGGGTATAAGAACATTGACGATGTCTACAAGGACAATGAGTTCGCAGGACTGAGAAAAGACCCGAGATTCAACGACCTGATGACACAGCGTCCACCCTCAATTCCGCAATAAATACTGATTGTAAAGCTTTGTAAAGCGCAGAACTTTTCGGGAAGTCCTGCGTCTATATGATCAGCCTCCTGAAAGCGACAGTGAGTAAGGGGAAACGGTGAAACCCCCGCGCTATTCCTCAACGCCCCAAGCAAGCGCGGGGGTCTTTTTTTGAAGACAGCTTTCGGCAGTCGGCTCTCAGCTTTCAGCCAGTGATTGCGCAGCTAGTAGCTGGTGCCCGAAAAAGCGACCCTAATTCAAAACAATTAGTCTCAGCACTGGACTTCTAGATTCAATTCAGGCGCAGGCAGCGCTGTGCCAAGAGCAGCTGAGTGCTGACTGCTGCGCTAAGAGCTAGCTGCCGGTGAACGCTGGCCGATATATTCGGCGATGGCTGCTTCCAATTTTCCCTGCGAACGCAGAACAAACTCCACCGCATCGCGAACCGCTCCCTTGCCGCCTTCGTGATCGGTGATGTAGTGCGACTCGTCTTTCACTTCTTCGCGCGCGTTGCGAACGGCGATGGCAAGCCCGCAATTGCGCATAACAGGCAGGTCGATGATGTCGTCGCCCACGTAAGCGACCTGGTCGGCGCGAAGGTTATCCTTCTTGAGAATCTCGTGGAAGATTGAAAGCTTATCGGCGATGCCCTGGTAGACGTGATTCAGCTTGAGGTCACGCGCGCGTAGCGCGACAGTCTCGGAAACACGCTTGGTGATGATTCCTGTTTTCAGGCCAGCCAGGCGAGCGAGCGAAATGCCTGCGCCATCATGCGCATTGAATCCCTTGGCTTCGACGATGGTTTCGCTATGAATGGAATAGCCGCCGTCGTCGGCCCGCGAGGCGACGTGGTCGGCGGTGGCGCGAGGCGCAGCGGCTGGGGCGGGGAATAGGAAGATGGTTCCGTCGGTCATCACACCGTCTACGTCAAACAGAATGAGCTTGATCTTTTCCGCACGTTCTTTGGACATAACAAAAGATTAACCACAAAGGGCACGAAGGTCACGAAGATAAGCAGTTAGAAATTGCCGGGAACGAAATTCTCGATGGCGAGTTTCAGGACTGCGCGGCACTTGCCACATAGCAGAAAAGTAGCGTCGTCTGCGACCGACAGTACGCCTACGCGGAGGCTTTCGCATTGTGCGCACCCGGTGGTGGGCTCACTGGAATCCGGGTCAGAAAGGTTGAAAGGCGTTTCCTGATCGGTGCGCCCTGTCTTTTCGTTATTGATTTCGAAGGTGCTGCGGCAATCGGCGCAGACGTGGTTGAAACAACACTTGGGCTCGCACGAGTAGACGATCTCGCGTCCTCCACAATGCGGGCATACGATGACATCTCTGAGAGGGGTGACCACAGCAGAGATTTTATCGTGAGATGAATTGAGCCTGCCGGACACGGATTTCAAGTACGTCGAAATGGCGATACAATCCGCAAAGCAGTCTTCTCCGGAGTACCTCGAATGAAGTCTGGTCTGGCGCTTTTCTCCCTTGTGCTCCTGAGTTCCCTGGGGTGTGTTGCACAGACCCAAGAGGCGGCAACGTCGCAGACGCAACCGGCGGCTTCGGGCGCTCCTGCTCCTGCGACGCCCGCTTCTGCGATCCCTGCGGCAGGCACAGCGGATCCGAAGACGGCAAAGCCAGATTCAAAGAAGAAAAAGGATCAGACGCCTGATACAAAAGACGATCCGGCCGCCGCGCACAAGCAGCAGATCGTCGATCTGCTGGAGCGGAGCCACGCCGCCAACGACGAAGTTCTTTCCGATCAAAAAGCTACGCTACTGGCGCGCCAGATCAGCATGATTTCGCGGCTGAATTCGGAGAGCGCGGAAAAGTGGGCGCTGGAACTGTTTCAGTTGGGTGATGATCAGGCGGACGATCAGAAGCGCGCGCGCATGCAGGTGATGGCAATACAGATGGTGGCGCAAGGCGATCCGGAGTTCGGGTTGAAACTTCTGCACCAGATCAAACCAGTAGCAGAGACGGATTCGACGGCCCTGGTTTCGGCCAACATGATTAGTGCGGCCGCGAGTGCGGTTTTTCAGGGACTGGCACGAGAAAAGGGAGAATCGCAGCTGCCGCGTTTGCGCCAGGAAGCGTTGCGGCTGGCTGCTGAGAGCCAATATCCCTACAACGCCATGGGCAGTGTCGCTATCGAACTGGTTCGCGACCACCGGCGCGGGGAAGGTGGGCCCAGCGAGATGCAAGGTTCGTTGCTGGAGTCCGTGTTCGACGAAGCCGTCGCCAACTACGAACGAAGCCTCCCGACGTGGTCGGGGAATTCGGACTTTGGACGAATGGTGCAGCGGCTCGCTTACCAGCTTCCAAAAGAAAAAGTGCGGCATGCACTGGAAGTTTTCGTGAACAACGTGCAGACCACGCCCTCGCCTGCCTTCATCTCGGTTGAACTTAGATCTCGGATCGAGAGCAATCGCAGTTGAACGATCCCGTCGAGATCTGCGCTGTATCGATTAATTCCTTACTCAACAGTTCGACCCGGAGCTGATGAAGCAACTGTGGAGAGCACCCATGCCGAAGATTAGCGGCAATGGCGCTTTCGGCTTCCGAGTTCATGGTTCGGGGTTACAGGAGTCGCACTTGGCGGTGGTCCGAATGCAAACCAGACGATGCGGTTGCGTGCGCAGGGTATGGCGAGCTGGAATCCGGATAGCGCTCTGGCGATGACGCAGAGCATTACCGATCCGAATATGCGCGCCGTGACCATGGGCAGCGTGGCGGAGCGAATTGCGGGCGACGATTCAAGCCGCGCCATGCAACTGCTTGACCAGGCGCAGAAAACTGCGGGTGACTCGCAGGATTTAAAGACCGAGTTGCAACTGGTGGCTTCGCGAGCGGAGGTTGCACAGGCAACGAATAATGGTGCGATGCTGCGCGAGTCGTTGCGGCAAGGCTTCGAGATTGGCGATCAGTTGCTGCGACAGGAACAGGACAACAACCAGGGACAGGTCTCGTGGTACATGCTGGGCTCGCTGGTGCAAACTGGAATCAAGAGCGATCCGGATCTAACGCTGGCGTACATCAATAGTTTTTCCCTTCCCTATGTGCGCGCGGAGCTTCTGATGGATGCCGCGCAGGCACTGCGTTTTGGCGACTTGCGCGCGTCGCGCGGGCGGTCTGTAAGAACCGCAAGCATTTCAAACTAGACAATCAATCAAGCCTCCCGTGATGTTCGGGCAGGCGCTGGGCGGCAGCGTGTAGGGGATTGCGGCGGAGATGGCCCCAGCGGTGACAAGGGCGAAGGCACGCTTTATGCGACGGCGGTGTTGTTCATTGGCGGCGACGAGGTTGCTCGTACGGCGCTCGGGGCGGCGAAGTCTCCCCTCGACTATCCCCTTTCATCTCATGCAAATGCGTTGGCATCCGCGCCTGGTATACGGCGCGAAAACCGAACTGGGGCGACGTGTGGTGTGCGCTGTTCTTTGATCATAAGGTCAATAAAAGTGGAATAGATTCTGGAATAAATGTAACGCTCCCCGTAGAACTGTCATCCAACTTTTGATCTCGCCGGGTTCGGAAGTCCCGGCGCAGCATGACTGTATGTGAGGCCAGCCAATGAATGCCATCCAGCAATGGGCGCCTGGGGGAATTCTAGATCTATCAGGTGCCAGGAATAGTTTGGCGCGCTGTTACATGGAAGTGCGCAAGACAACGGAGTCGATCTGTCGACCGTTATCGGCAGAAGACCAGATGGTGCAGTCGATGCCGGATGCGAGTCCGGCAAAGTGGCACCAGGCACACACCACGTGGTTTTTCGAAACTTTCCTCCTCATTCCTTACCTTCGCGATTACCAGCCGTTTCATCCAGATTTCCAGTACGTCTTCAATTCTTATTACAAGGGATTGGGAGCGCATCCGAATCGCGCGTATCGCGGCCTGTTTTCGCGGCCACCGCTTGAACAGGTGCAGAACTATCGTGCGCACGTCGATCAGCACATGATGGCGCTGTTGGAGTCAGGCGATCTGGCGGAGTTCGGAGATGCGGTGCAGCTTGGCTTGAATCACGAGCAGCAGCATCAGGAACTGATTCTGACCGACATCAAACATGCGTTTTGGAGCCAGCCATTGCGTCCGGCGTATGCGCAGTCGACACCTTCGCCAGAGACGCGCGAGCGTGGCGTGAGCTGGTTTGGGTTTGATGCGGGACTTTACACCATCGGATATGAGGGCCAGGGATTCGCGTTTGATAACGAGCGGCCACGTCACCAGGCGTATCTGAATGAATTTCAGATCGCATCACGACTGGTAACCACCGCCGAGTATATGGCGTTTATGAATGACGATGGGTATTTGCGTCCGGAATTGTGGCTCTCCGACGGGTGGGACACGATGAACGCGCAGGGATGGCGCGCGCCTCTCTACTGGGAGCATCAGGGAGATGAGTGGATGACGTTCACTGCGTCCGGCATGCAGAAGGTGAATCCGCGCGAACCGGTGTGCCATGTGAGCTTCTACGAAGCCGATGCGTACGCACGCTGGGCAAAGGCGCGACTTGTGACGGAAGCGGAATGGGAAGTGGTGGCAGCGAATGTTCCGGTCGACGGCAATTTTCTGGAGGGCGGGTACCTGCATCCAATTCCCGAACCGGAGAGAGAGGGCGCGCCGCAGCAGATGTTTGGCGATGTATGGGAGTGGACGGCGAGTCCGTATGTTGGGTATCCGGGATTTGCGCCGAATACCGGTGCGCTGGGTGAATACAACGGCAAGTTCATGGCAAACCAGATGGTGCTGCGCGGAGGATCGTGTGTAACTCCGGCTTCGCACATGCGCGCAACCTACCGCAACTTCTTCCCGCCGCATACGCGGTGGCAATACTCCGGAATACGGCTGGCGAAATGAGCGCATACGAAAGAGCAGAACAAGCAGTTTCTCCCATTGCAGAAGATGTTCTTCCAGGGCTGACCAGAACGCCGAAGTCGCTTCCACCGAAGCTCTTCTACGACGCTGAAGGCTCACAGCTTTTCGAGTTGATTACCGAATTGCCCGAATACTATCTGACGCGAACTGAGGCTGGGATCCTAGAGCAGTTTGCAGGCGAGATGGTGGAAGCCGCGGGCACTGAGATCACGCTAGTGGAGTTGGGCGCGGGCACGGCGACGAAAACGCGTACGGTGATCCGCGAACTGCTGAAGCGGCAACGGCGCGTGAAGTTTTATCCGATTGATGTGTCGCGTTCAGCGCTAGAGGACGCGGCGCGGAGTCTGAACGGAGATTTCCCGGGACTGGAAATGCATCCAGTGGTGGCGGACTATTGCGAAGGCCTGGACGGAATTGCGAACAGTGCCGGTCGCAAGCTGGTGCTGTACCTGGGCTCGAGCATCGGGAACTTTGAGCCGATGCAGGCTGGAGCAGTGTTGCATAGCGTCAGGAATTCTCTGCGTGAGGGTGATGCGCTGCTGCTGGGAACCGACCTGGTGAAGAGCGAAAGCGTGCTCGTACCGGCCTACGACGACGCTCAGGGAGTAACTGCACGGTTCAACAAAAACATGCTGGCAAGGATCAATCGCGAACTGGGCGGCGACTTCGATCTGAACGCGTTCGGGCATGTGGCCATATGGAATCCGAAGTGTTCACGCATCGAGATTTACCTGGAGAGCACCCGCGACCAGACGGTGAACATCGGCGGTCTCGGGCTGCGTGTGCGCTTCGATCGCGGCGAGCGGATGCATACCGAGAACAGTTATAAGTTCACGCCGTACATGGTGCGCTCGATCCTGAATATGGGCGGCTTCGAATTGGATCGGAGTTGGACCGATCGGAGAGAGTGGTTCGCGCTGCATTTGGCGAGAGCGAGGTAAGGCGATTGAGTCATTGGGTGATTTGGTAATTAGGTGATTGAAAGACAGAAGTCAGTCGTAAACTAACCTTACTGCGAAAATTCCTGGCGCACAAACGACAGCGCATCTTCTTTATTTCGCAATGTCCCTTCCAGTTGGCGGTCTTCCACGGCGGTCAGGATGTCTTTGAAGCGTGGTCCGGGTTCGTAGCCTGCGGAGATGAGATCGCGTCCGTTAATCAGTGGTTGCGGACGAATTTCTTCTGGCGGAGTTTCATTCAGCTTCTGTTTCGCGAAATCGTAGAGATCGAGCTTGCCGTGACTGGCGAGGCAGTCGGCGCGATGCAGTGCCAGGTGCTCGTCGAACTTTGGCAGACGCAGGAAGCGCTTGAGGGTCGACTCGCGCATCTTCTTTGTGTCTGCGAACTTCATGTGATTGTCGACGAGTGCGAGGATCTGCTCGGTTTCTTCGTTTGACATACGAAGCCGACGCGCGATGGCAGCGGCCATCCGAACCCCAACTTCCACGTGCCCGTCGAAGCGGATGCGATCGGGCGCAACGCGGAAGGTTGGCGGCTTGCCAACATCGTGCAACAGCATTCCCCACGCAAGAGTGGGTGAAGCTCCGGGCTCAAGCTGATCTAACAGCATCAGCGTGTGAATCCAGACGTCACCTTCGGGATGATATTGCGGCGGCTGCTCGACGCCTTTCATGTTTTCAATCTCCGGCAGCAGTTCGTGCAACAGGCCGGACTCGTCCAGCAGTTCGAAGGCACGTCGCGCATGACCCTCAGTGAGCATCTTGGTGAGTTCGTCGCGAATGCGCTCGTGGCTGACCTGGTGAATTTCGGACGCGAGTTTTTGGATCGCTGTGAACGTTGCCGGATCAATGACGTATTCGAAGCGCGCTGCGAAGCGGATGGCGCGCAGCATACGCAGCTTGTCTTCACGAAAGCGCCGTTCAGGATCGCCAATGGCACGGATCAGTTTGCGATCGAGATCCTCGCGCCCGCCGACGAAGTCGAGCACGCGATCGCCGTCGAGCGGGTCCATGAGCAGGCCGTTGATAGTGAAATCGCGCCGCTGTACGTCTTCGCGCGGATCGGTGCTGTAGGTAACCTGGTTCGGATGGCGGCCATCGGAGTAGATGCCATCGTTGCGGAAGGTCGCAACTTCGATTGCCTTGTGCTTGGCGGCTTCACCGGGAGTTTCGTCCGGATGCGCTTCTGCCTCATTCGCGAGATCGGCGCGGGTGAGATGGTCAACGGGAACCAACACAACTCCGAACTGGGCGCCGACGGCATAGGTTTCGGGGAAGATGCGCATTACCTGCTGCGGGACGGCATCAGTTGCGACATCGTAATCGGCGGGTTCGCGGCCGAGCAGCAGGTCGCGCACGCATCCGCCAACCAGGTATGCCTGGTGTCCGTGCGCGCGCAGGGTTCGAACTACCTCGATAGCAGCTTGTCTCCGCATTTTCGTTTCAGCTGTTAAATGGTAATGGAATTGGTAATCGGGTAATAGGTTATCGGTAATTGAACGAAAAATTGCCGCCTTCCACGATGAGAGGAAGGAGTGGCTGGGCAGCAGCCTAGACGGGGAAACTACAAAATGATGACCGACGTGAGCCAGCTTATTACAATCGTGGGCTCTCCATCTACGAATGATGTTTGAGGGGGAAGAATGGCAAATATAGAAAAACAGTTTCCGCGACTGAAGGAGTTTGCTACTCGCTATCGAGTTGAGAAGGGCAAAGGCTTTCGATTGAAGGATTATGACCCCGGCGATACTGGGGGCCTGCAGTCGGAATCGAAGAAAGAGGCGCAAGACCTGCTGCAACGGGGAATTGAGTCAATGGCTGACCTGCAGGACAAGCTTTACGCCGAGGATCGGCGGGGGCTGCTGCTGATTTTTCAGGCGATGGACGCAGCCGGAAAAGACGGCACGATCAAGCATGTGATGTCGGGATTGAATCCGCAAGGTGTGCAGGTGTACTCGTTCAAGAGTCCTTCGGCGGAAGAGCTGGATCACGATTTCCTCTGGCGCACATCCAAGTGCCTGCCGGAACGCGGGCGAATCGGCATTTTTAATCGCTCGTATTACGAAGAAGTGCTGGTGGTGAAGGTGCATCCGGAATTCCTCCATTCCCAGAAGCTGCCAAAGGAGCTGATCACGAAACACATATGGGATCAGCGATACGAAGACATCAATAATTTTGAGAAATATCTCTCGAACAACGGAATCGTCGTTCGGAAATTCTTCTTGAATGTTTCGAAGAAAGAACAAAAGAGGCGCTTTCTTTCCCGGCTCGATGATGAGCACAAGAACTGGAAGTTTTCGACGTCCGATCTGAAGGAACGAGGATTCTGGGGGGACTACCAAGACGCGTACGAGGAGATGATCCAGAACACCGCGAGCGAACACGCGCCGTGGTATGTGGTTCCCGCCGACAACAAGTGGTTCACGCGACTGGCAGTGGGAGCTGTGGTGGTGGACACGCTGATCAAGCTTGATCCGAAATATCCAAAACTGGATAAGGCCAAACTTGCGGATCTCGAGAAGGCAAAAGAAATGCTGACCGGAATGAAGCCGGAAGAGCCTGAGGAAAAATTGGTAATTGCGAAATAGGTAATAGAAACCCCAAATCCGGTCAGCGGGAGTGTGGGCGGCAGAAAATACATAGATGGATTCCGCTTCGCTCCGCGAAGCGTCACCATGACTTTGTGGTTTTTTGGACGCGTCGGTGGTGACGACGACGATCGCGACTACCCGGTGCGCAAACCCGAAAGCAGCGCCAACTCGCGCCACTTCCAGTGGCAGTCGACGTCGTTAAAGCCGATCTCGCGGAGCCATGTGAGTTGCGCATGCAGATCGTAGAGTCTGTTTGACGGATCTTCGGTTTCGGATGTATAGCCGATTGCCGACAAAAACTGAGTGTGTAATGCCGGAGTCGGAGAAGCGACATGCTCGAGATTGCAGAAGACTCCGCCGGGATTCAGACGCGCGAAGATTTCAGTGTAGAGTTCGCGTTTGCGCGCATGGATCAGGTGATGGATTGCGAAGCTGGAGACGATCGCATCGAGTGTCCCAAATTCCGGAAGCGGTTCGCTAAGGTCGTGTTCGATAACCTGCACGCGGGGATTGGGGGCGAATCGGTGGCGCAAACGGTCGAGCATCGTCGGGGAGAAATCGAGCGCGACGGCGTCAGCTTCTGGACGGTCAGCGAGAACTAGCGCGAGCAGGCGACCGTCTCCGCTGCCAAGGTCGAGGATGCGGTTCGCGGTTGGTGGAATGAATTCCAGCAGCGTGCGCTCGCCTTCCGTGCGGTGTGGGATGGTGTCTGCCCGGGAGAGATAGTCGAGTGCGTGTTCGGATGAAGTCCAGAGATTGACGCCTGCGAAATCGGTCGACAAAGGGCCTCCGTGTATATGACCTGTACGAACGTTATCACTTATAATGTTGTCGAGAAAGCAAAGAAGTGCTTATGGCAATCCTGGCACGGGCGGTACTCATAAGCGGATAGAATCGTGATGATGGCTGATACCTATATCCTCGGAATTGAAAGCTCGTGCGACGAGACATCGGCGGCAGTGGTGCGTTCGGGTGAACAAGTGATCTCGAACGTGGTGCTGTCGCAGATCGCAGCGCATCAGCCGTATGGTGGTGTGGTTCCTGAGCTGGCATCGCGCGAGCACTTGCGCAACATCGTGCCGGTGGTTCGCAAGGCACTGGCGGATTCGGGGCATAGCTTCGAGTCGGTGGATGCGGTGGCGGTGACGCAGGGGCCGGGACTGGCTGGTGCGCTGCTGGTCGGGATCTCATACGCGAAGACGCTGGCGTGGGCGATGGAGAAGCCGCTGGTGGCGGTGAATCATCTCGAGGGCCACATTCACGCGGTGCTGCTGGAAGAGCGGCAAAAAGGGAATCATGAGCTGCGCTTTCCGGTGTTGGCGCTGGTGGTTTCCGGGGGGCACACGCATCTTTATCTGGCGGAAGTGCAGGGCACGAGTTGGACGTACAAGAATATCGGGCACACGCGCGATGATGCCGCAGGAGAAGCGTTCGACAAAGTAGCGAAGCTGCTTGGGCTTGGATATCCGGGCGGGCCGGTGATCGATAAGTTGGCGAAGTATGGCGATCGTGAAGCTGTGAAATTCAGCACGCCGCAGCTCAAGCATCGCGATAGGAAAGATCACGGCAAGCCAGAACCGGATTCGCCGCATTTTGATTTTTCGTACAGTGGCATCAAGACTGCGGTTTTGCGTTGGGTCGAGATTAACCAGATGCGTCCCGTGGTGGAAGAGCGGCGCAAGGCATTGGCTGAGATTGCGAAGCCGACCGTCGAGGATTTCCTAAAAGTAACGGATCGGCGGACGCTCGACATGGTGGCGTCGTTCCAGAATGCGGTTGTCGAAGACCTTGTTGGTAAGACACTGGCGGCTGGGAGTGAATATGGCGTGCAAACTCTACTGGTGTCGGGCGGCGTGGCCGCAAACAGCCGGTTACGCGAGCGATTCCTAGAGCGTGCCTCGGAGGAAGGCGTGCCAGTTTACTTCCCGTCGTTGCGGCTCTCGACTGACAACGCCGCGATGATCGCGGCTGCGGCCTATCCGAAGTTTCTGGCAGGACAGTTCGCGGATGAGGAGTTGTCGGCGGAGGCGTCGTTTCCGCTGGGATAGGAATTTTCACCACAGAGGCACAGAGTTCACAGAGAAAGTTCCAGGTACACAGGGTAGCTTGTAGCTGGTCGCTGCGAGCCCAGAGCTACCGGCGACGCGCATCTCGTAGGGGTGCCTCTAGATCAAACGTTCGCTATCTGTGGGCTGAGTGAATCCAGCGTTTTCTCAAGCTGTTCCACGATATCAATATCTTTGAAGATGATGTAGTCAGCGGCAGTTTCTTCCGGCGGCTGTGAAGCGGACTTGTGTCCGGCAACGACGATAATCGGAATGGAGGCGGTGGCGGGATTCTGCTTCAGGATGCCGATCAATTCGGGGCCACCCATCTTGGGCATCAGCAGATCGGTGACAATGAGCGAGGGCTGGATTCGCTTCAACAGCTCCAGGGCTTCCAGTCCGTCGCAAGCGCTTTCGACGGAGAAGCCGTGTTTTTCGAGCAACCGGCACACTGTGTGGCGTATGAGTAATGAATCGTCAACGACGAGTGCGGTGGTCATTGTACCTTTCTGGCAAACGCCAAGAGTCCGGGCCGCGCGAGCGGTCTGCGGCAGATTCGACGCTAACAGGGCATGTACTTCCGCGACAAGGTTACCGGCCGCGGCGAGCGGTTACCATCGTGCAAACGATGCGCGAAGCTTAGCGTAAGTGATTGGCGGGGCTACTCTTCGGGATCGTCCACGTGGGTTTCTTCAATGGCCATATCTTTAAATTCACTAGACTCGAAGACTTCGCCGCATTCTTTGCACTCGACGTATTCGACGTCTTCTTCGCGGGCTACGATCTGCACGCGCGGGTGCTTACACACTGTCTGCATTGGGACTCTCTGAGGGGATCCGTTGGGGGGTAAAGGCTGGTTCTGACTCATACGGGGAACAAATCCGCCCAATCCCGGGGGACCGTCCGTTCTGGAGAATTTCTCGGGGTATTCTAGCCCTGCGCAATCGGATGTCAAGAGGATGATTGGATTCAGAGCTGGAATTGATGAGCGCTGATCCGTTGGCTCCCAGGAAGTCCAGTACATTGCTAACTTGTGCGGAAGGATAAACGAACGGCCAGTGCCGACCAGTCGAGATGCCGCGTTGCAGAGAGAAGTGACGTTGCGCACCTCGCGCGAACAAAAGAACAACAAAAAGAGGTGGCAGCCGGGCTGCTGCACGAATTGATCCCGAAAATACCTAAAAATTCGGGAACAAAGGGTAAATTGCGACCGATGTCATCGCAAATATATCCGACCGTTTCAGACCTGATTTTAAGCTATTGGGCTGCCTAGACTTACCTTTCACTGCCAATTAAGGCATTTCCCTGAAAAATGTTGCGTCTTGACCGCTGGGGCATCTAAACTAGCAATGTACGACTGATTTGGTCGGGGATTACTGCTCCGGCCAGCTGCCAGCATGCTGAAACTGACCAAAAGAGCCGACTACGGATTGATCGCCATGAAGTACCTGGCGGAACGTGCCGAGGGGCAGGCATCGTGCGCGAAGGACATCGCCGAGGCCAACGGGATTCCTTCGGAGTTGTTGGCGAAGATTTTGCAGCGGCTGGTCCGGGCGAAGCTGTTGAGCTCGCAGCACGGGACCAATGGCGGATATATGCTGGCGCGCGATCCGCGAACAATTTCGGCTTTCGATGTGATCAAGGCGATCGAAGGGCCGCTTTTCATCACGTCGTGCGTAACGCACAAGGGCGAATGCGAACAGACGACCCGCTGCACAGTGCGAGAGCCCCTGCGCAAAGTGAGCCTGGGGATTGAAGAAGTACTTTCGAAATTGACGATTTGGGATTTGAAGCAGCCGGCTGGCGCCAGCTGTGGTGATGTAACGGAATTGATTACGCTGAACTCATAACGAGCAGTGCGAATTGGAGACTTGGCAATGAGTACGAATGGAAATGGCAATGGCCACGAGACAAATTTGACGCCTCCCTCTGGCGTGAAGCTTCCGATCTATATGGACAATCACGCTACCACCCCGGTTGATCCGCGGGTGCTCGAGGCGATGATGCCGTATCTGACGAGCGTTTTCGGCAATGCGGCGAGCCGCAATCACCAATTCGGCTGGCTGGCGGAAGAAGGCGTAGAGCGCGGACGCGACCAGGTGGCGAAGCTGATTGGCGCCACAGCAAAAGAGATTGTTTTCACCTCGGGCGCGACGGAGAGCGACAACCTGGCGATCAAGGGCGTTGCGGAGATGTACCGCGAGAAGGGCAATCACATCATCACCCAGGTGACCGAGCACAAAGCGGTGCTCGACACTTGCAAGCGGCTGGAGAAGTACGGCTATCGCGTGACTTATCTTCCCGTGCAGAAGGATGGACTGATTGATCTCGACGATCTGAAGCGGGCGATTGACGACAAGACGATCCTGGTGACGATCATGGCCGCCAACAATGAAATTGGCGTGCTGCAACCGATTCGTGAAATCGGCAAGATCTGTCGCGAGAAGGGCGTGCTCTTCCACACCGACGCGGTTCAGGCCGTGGGCAAGGTTCCGTTCGATGTGAATAAGGACAACATCGATCTGGCGTCGATCTCGGGTCACAAGATTTATGGGCCCAAAGGCGTGGGCGCTCTGTACGTGCGGCGCAAGAATCCGCGAGTGCAGCTGGCGGCGCAGATCGACGGTGGTGGTCACGAGCGCGGCATGCGTTCGGGAACATTGAACGTTCCCGGTATTGTGGGTCTCGGCGCAGCTTGCGAAATCTGCATGCTGGATATGCCGGAGGAGAGCAAGAAGCTGCAGGCTCTTCGCGATCGGCTGCGCGACAAGATCCTCAACAATTTGGATGAGGTCTTTATCAACGGATCGTGGGAGCATCGCCTGCCGCAGAGTCTGAACATCAGCTTTGCGTATGTAGAAGGTGAGTCGCTGCTGATGGGGATCAACGACATTGCGGTATCGAGTGGATCTGCCTGCACCTCTGCGACGCTTGAGCCATCTTATGTATTAAAGGCGCTCGGGACAGGGGACGATCTGGCACATAGCTCGATTCGCTTCGGAATTGGCCGCTTCAACACGGAAGCCGAGGTGGATTACATCGGCGATCGCGTGGTGGAGACGGTGAAGCGGCTCCGCGAACTCTCGCCTCTGTATGAGATGGCGAAAGAGGGTGTGGATTTGAAGTCGGTGGTGTGGAGCGCGGAGTAAGTGCTTCGCAGGGATGGCAGCAAAATAGTTTGGAGAAGATGAAAAATGGCATATAGCGATAAGGTTCTCGATCACTACACGAATCCGCGAAACGTGGGTTCGCTCGACAAGAGCAGCACCAACGTAGGCACGGGCCTGGTTGGTGCGCCGGAATGCGGCGACGTGATGAAGCTGCAGATCAAGGTAAACCCCGAGACGCAGGTGATCGAAGACGCGAAGTTCAAGACGTTCGGCTGCGGCTCGGCGATTGCTTCGTCTTCGCTCGCAACGGAATGGGTGAAGGGTCGCACGGTGGATGAAGCACTGGCGATCAAGAACACCGACATCGTGAAGGAACTTTCGCTGCCTCCAGTGAAGATCCATTGTTCGGTGCTGGCGGAAGATGCAATCCGCGCGGCGATCGGCGACTGGAAGAAGAAGAACGGCAGCGCGAAGGAAGTTCCGGTCGAAGCGAAAGCGGGCGACTGATCACTGCGTGAGCATCCGTAGCGGAGCTACAATGCTCCGCTGCGCGAGGAACGCGTTGTGACAAAAGATATGAGCACAACTACGGAAAGTCCGGCAACACCCCAGACGCAGACGGCGAGGGGGATCACGATCACCGAAAAGGCGATCGCACGAATCAAATCGGCGATGGTCAAGGAGGGCATTTCGCCCACCGAGGGTGGACTGCGTGTCGGAGTGCAGGGCGGCGGTTGCTCGGGCCTGAGCTACAACATTCGTTTCGATTCGCAACCGCGCGAGCGTGACCGGGTATTTCAATTCGGCGACGTTAGGGTGTTTGTCGACCCGAAGTCGTTCATCTACCTGCATGGCATGATCCTTGATTACGAAGAGACGCTGATGCAGCAGGGATTCGTCTTCAAGAACCCGAATGCGCAGAAGTCATGCGGATGCGGAACGTCGTTCACGGCGTAATTGTTATGCCGGCGGGACGCCGGCGCCACGATGGAAATTGCAGCCCGGCGGCTCCGGTGAAGACGCCAGCCGGGCTGAGTTGTGTAAGGAAGGGACGCCGGTGAGTGACAATTCTTCGCAGACGGTACAGATTGGAGCTCCGACCGAGCAGTCGTGCTGGTCGTGTGGTGATATGCGCGCAGCAGCGTTCTGCACTTCCTGCGGGCGAGTGCAGCCGCCGGTGCCGACCAACTTCTTCTCGTTCTTCGGGCTGCCCCGGAAATTGAACCTCGAGACGGCCGCGCTGGAGCGCGCGTTTTACCAGATGAGCCGGAAGCTTCACCCGGATGTGTATGCGACTGCTTCCGGGAAAGAGCAGGAGTGGAGTCTGCAACAGAGTTCGCTGCTGAACGACGCTTATCGAACGCTGAAAGATCCGATTCCCCGGACGGAGTATCTGCTGAAACTGGAAGGCGTGGAATTCGAAGGGCAATCGAAGGCCGCGACCGATCAAGCGCGCGAGACCGGCTCGCAGAAGAAGCAGGTAGTGCCGCCGGAACTGCTGGAAGAAGTCTTCGAGTTGAACATGCAGCTGGAAGAAGCGCGAATGAATAAGAAAATGGGCGAAGTGGATGAAGCGCTCAGCGGCGAACTCGAGGAAACCAAGAAGGGTCTGCAAGCGAAATACGACGGACTGATGGAGGAACTGCGATCCTACTGGAATGAGTGGGACGCGCTGGAAGATCGCGCTGCCGCTGGAGACAGCGACGCGGTACCCGATCAGGAGCGAGCGACGGTTCGTGATCGCATGGTGGACCTGCTGAACCGGCGGTCGTACATCAGAAATTTAGTGCGGGATGTGAATGAGGTTTTGGAAAGCCATTAATTAGAAAATCAGTAATTAGTAATTAGTAATTAGTCGTTAGTAACTCCTTAAGAGCTAATGCAAAACGAACGCGTAGTAGGAATCGATCTCGGTACGACGAATTCGCTGGTGGCCTATATGGAAGGCGACCGGCCGGTTGTTATCCCGGGGGAAGACGGGTCGAACCTGGTGCCTTCGGTGGTGGCGCTGGATCCACAGGGACAGATCATTGTTGGAAATGCGGCGCGCAAGTATCTGATCGAGACTGCAGATCACGCAGTTTATTCCGTGAAGCGCCTGATGGGACGCGGCGTGGAAGATGTTCAGGAAGAGCTGAAGCTGTTTCCGTTTCGGCTGGCTCAGGATCTGCAGGCTGGCGAAGTGCTGCGAATCAAGCTGGGCGATAAGGACTTCACGCCGCCCGAAATTTCCGCTTTCATCTTGCGGCAGCTGCGGCGTAATGCCGAGCGCTATTTCGGCGCTCCGGTCAAGAAGGCCGTGATTACGGTTCCAGCGTATTTCAACGATGCGCAGCGGCAAGCCACGAAAGATGCGGGACGCATTGCGGGCCTCGAGGTGCTGCGCCTGGTGAATGAGCCCACGGCGGCGTCGCTGGCCTACGGACTTGATGAGAAAGAAGAACGGCACGGTCGCGGTTTATGACCTGGGCGGCGGCACGTTTGACGTTTCGATTCTGAAGCTGCATGACGGTATCTTCGAAGTGATCGCGACCAATGGCGACACGCATCTTGGTGGCGACGATATCGACAACCTGCTGATCGCGATTGCGCTCGACGACATTGAAGGCGATCTGAAAGTTGATGTTCATCGGAATGCGGAAGTTGTGCAGCAGGTACGCAAAGCGGTGATCGAGGCGAAGATCGCGCTGTCATCGAAAGAGTCCGTTGACCTCGAAGTGGAGCTGCCCGGCGGGAAACATTATCTGCGGACAATTCCGCGCGCTTTGTTCGAGCAGATGGCGGAGCCGATTATTCAACGGACCGTCGGTCCAGTGAAGCAGGCTTTGAAAGACGCGCAGCTTCAACCGGAGCAGATTGACGAAGTGGTGCTGGTGGGTGGATCGACACGCATCCCGCGAGTGCGGCAACTGGTGAAAGAACTCTTCAAGCGTGAGCCACACACCGAATTAAATCCTGATGAAGTGGTGGCGCTGGGTGCGGCGGTGCAGGCGAACATTCTTGGCGGCGGTTCAGAGGCCACGAAGGACATGTTGCTGCTCGATGTGACACCGCTGTCGCTAGGCATCGAGGCGTTGGGCGGAGTAGTGGCCAAGATCATCCATCGCAACTCGACGGTGCCGGCTTCAGCGACCGAGCATTTCACCACCGGAGTAGAAGGTCAGACGAGCGTTGCTATTCACGTGCTGCAGGGAGAGCGCGAACTGGCGAAAGACAATCGGTCGCTGGCGCGATTCGATCTGAAGGGAGTTCCACCGATGCCGGCAGGTATGCCGCGCATCGAGGTGCGATTCTTGATTGATGCGAATGGCATCCTGCACGTTTCGGCACGCGAACAGCGCAGCGGCAAAGAGGCGGAGATCTCGGTTCAGCCGAGCTACGGACTTACCGATGAGCAAGTGGAGAACATGCTGCTCGAGTCGTTCGATTATGCAGAGGACGATTTCCGGCAGCGTCAGGTGATCGAAGCGCGCAATGAAGCGAACACGATCTTGAGCGCGCTGGAAAAGGGCCGCAAAGGTCCGGCGTGGGAGCAACTCACCAGCGATGAGCGCGAGAAGATTGCGAAGCAGCAGGCGGCGCTCGAACAGGTGATGAAGGCTGATGACTACCAGGCGATTCGCAGTGCGATCGACGCGCTGAACCAGGGGACGATGCGACTGGCGGAACTGATGATGGATACGGCTGTATCGAGCGCGCTCAAAGGGAAGACGTTCGATCAGGCGGATATGGGCGAAGGGCCATCGGCGCCGCATCCGTTTGCGCCGGCCGAATTCAAAGACTAACCACAGAGGACACGAAGGAACACAGAGGAAACAGATATGGCTGACGAGAACACGAAGAACTCAGGAACAGCTACCGTGGACAGTCCTCCGGGCCCCAACACGGTTCGCGTGACGTTCTTGCCGGAAGGCAAGGTGGTGGAGTTCGAGCACGGCAAACTGCCGTATAAGGATCATGGCAAGCCCGAGTCGATCCTTGATGTCGCGATCAATAACGGCGTGCGACTGGATCATGCGTGCGGCGGAAATTGCGCTTGCACGACTTGCCATGTGTGGGTAAAGCAGGGATCCGAACTGCTGAGCGAGATGGACGATGATGAAGCGGATCGACTCGACATGGCGGCAGATCTGCAACTCGATTCGCGTCTCGGATGCCAGAGCGTGATCGAGAAGCCGGGCGACATCGTGGTGGAGATTCCTGCGTGGAACCGGAATTATGTCAGCGAAGAACCAGGACACTGAAACATTGAGCCATTGGGTGATTTGGTAATTGAGCCATTGAAAACAGAAAAACCGCAGAATTGAAAAGCTGAGAAGCTGGCGTACTGACGAACTGATTTACTGAAAACCGATCGACTGAGAGACCGAGCATGGCCGAAGAGTTGCGCTGGGAAGATGCGGAAGATATTGGATTGAAGCTGGCGGATATTTACCCAGAACAGAATCCGCTGGAGGTTCGTTTTACTGACCTGCACAAGTTGATCACCGGCTTGCCGACATTCGTGGATGATCCCGGTAAATCGACTGAAGGCAAACTCGAAGCCATCCAAATGGCCTGGTACGAGGAGTATCAGGATCGAACTCAGTAAGCAGCGCAGAATCAGCTACGCTTCCGTAAGTTGAGATCAAGGAGAGCAGCCTTGAGACTACGCAACTCGCTTCCAGAATGGATGGGGGTAAGCGTCCGGCCTCACACGCATCACACTCCCGATCCTGCAGACACCGCAACGCTGTCGCGCACCCCGATGAAAAGAACTCACGCCTGGGCAAGCGTCGATGGATGAGGCGGCTTTAATACTTCCAGCTCATATCCGCATCCCGAGGAGCCGTCTTCTCGATCGTCTCCATGATCTGCGGCAGGTACATCGTGTTGTAGTGTAAGCGGGAGTAAGCGTTTGGCAAGTTGGGATCGCCGTTCCAGCAGTGCTCCGCTCGCGGGCCATACTTCACTTCTCCCTCATACGGAACTCCGTGCCCTGGCGTTCCCGTCGTCTTTAGAAAGTCCTCCATGAGATAGACGGCGTCATTGAGGAAATATGTGTCATCGGAGCCGACATATATATGGAGCTTACCTCGCAGCTTCGGCCCGAGGGTGCTCCAGTCGCGTTGCAGAATCGCGTCTAAATCGTAATGGTCATGCCAATAGGCTGCCGTCACGTGGTCGATCTCACCAGTCTGTTTGTCGAAGATCGCCTGCGGATAACCATTCGCGCCCACCGGCCCATAAACTGCCTGCCAGATATCGAATTGCTCGCCGGAACGGCCGTGATCACCAAGCGCTGCCTCATACGCGATGTTGTCGCGTACTGTGATCAACGTATGGCCCAGATAGTCGCGCATCGCCGGTTGCTCAACCCGTTTATGGGCACCCTGCAGAAAGAACATGTTCGACTGGTTGTAGAGATCGGTTGTCATGTAAGCGTGGAAGTCAACCGGATCAGGGCACGCCACGAACGCGCCATTGTAATGGTCGGGGTAGAAAATCTGCACCGCCAGCGATTCCCATCCACCGGTTGAGCCGCCGTAGAGAAATCGCGCCCACCCCTGCCCGATGCCGCGAAATTTCTTCTCCACGGCGGGCATCAGTTCAGTCTCGATCGCGTCTCCGTATGGCCCAAGGTTTGCGGAGTTCACCGCATAGGAGTCGTCATAGTACGGGTTTGCGTGCTGGATCTGGATGACCAATACACGCGGAAAGCCCGGACTGATCCACTTTTTGTATTCGTCATAGGCCTCCTGCTGCTGAATCCGGTTATATCCTGCCAGATGGAACCGGTAAGAATAATCAGGCTTAAGATTTGGATCCGGTGGAATCGTCCGGAAATCCTCGAATCCATCGGGGAAGTGGCCTTCAAAGACCATCTCGGGGTAGCGCGCATCGGGGTGCTCGTCGAATTCTTCAGGCACCAAGACAATGGCCGACAGGTACATTGGGCGTCCCCAGAACTTCGTCAGCAGTTCACTCTGGATTCGCAGATGGCGAATGTATTTCGTGTCCGGCTGCGGCGGAATGGGCCCAATGACCTTATCGAGTGAAATGCTGATCGGCGGCGCCCCGGGACCGAGGTGCACCTTCTTCGGCGTGCTGTACAGGTTGCCAGGTGCCAGATTCCAGTGTTGCCCCTCGCCTCGATCCGGCGCGAGCTTGATCGTCTTACCGTCGCTGCGGTGGAAGGTTTCGTAGATGTTCAAGACGGCCTGGGCGGTGTAGTCGCCCGGGGGCACATCATTGATGGATCGGATCGGATAACCCGCAGCACCTCCGCCGATTGTTACCGAGTCGCCTGGCTTCATGCCGTCGACCGTCACTCCAAAAATCATCTGCGAGCGCGGCGTATCATCGATCTGCATCCGCGGCTCGTCGGCCGGATCGTTCGAGAGTAAGAATAGAACGCGGCCGTCCAGCGGCTTCGCGGACAAGGCAGCCGGAAAACTGACAGTGATGGTTTGAGCGCGGAGCATCGGCGCAATCGAAGCAAGCAGGACTGGGAAAACCCACATGAGGCGCATACCTGGTCAGTATAGAACGCGTGTGTTTCGGCCCTGGCGCGTCGCCGAAGCCAGGGCGCGAGATCTATTAGTGGCGGGTCGAGTTATTGCGTACTGCTCGGGGGCGGCCCGTGAAACTATTCGCCAGGATGATTTAGATTTGGCACCGTCGGTCCCTGCACAATCCCATCTGGAATGCGGCAGCCATTGCTTGGTCCGCCGTCCAGCCTTCATCAATCGTGTAGATGGCTCGGCTCATTGCATTAAGAGTTGATGCAGGCGGGGTATAGTTAGCCATGCGCGTTCTGGTCATTGAGGATGAACGCAGGCTGGCCGAGAACATCGCGCGAAGCGTGCGCGAGAGTGCCGGGTACGCGGTGGATTGTGCCTTCGACGGCGAAAACGGCCTCTACATGGCCAAATCCAATCCTTACGACCTGATCATGGTCGACCTGATGTTACCCGGCCGGGATGGCCTCTCTGTCGTGCAGGAATTTCGAAGAAGCGGCGCGAGCGTGCCGATCCTCGTTCTGACTTCGCGCGATGAAAAAGAATCGGTCGTGGCTCTACTCAATGCCGGTGCCGATGACTATGTTACCAAGCCATTCGATCTGGGCGAACTCATTGCTCGCGCGAAGGCACTCATTCGTCGTGGAAAAGGTGAAAGCGATACCATCTTGCGTTTCCATGACCTCGAGATGAACACTGCTGATCATACTGTCCAGCGCGACGGCAGGCAGATCTCACTTACGGGCATGGAATATCGTGTGCTCGAATATCTCGCGCATCGGCGAGGCGCAGTCGTCTCGAAGACCGAATTGCTGGAACATCTCTATGACTTCAATTGGGAAAGGTTCAGCAATGTGATCGAAGTGTATATTTCGGGACTTCGTCGCAAGTTGGGCGACGCGAAAGGCGAGAAGCTGATTCAGACTCTTCGCGGTCAGGGCTACGTGCTGCGGGGATGAGCATGAAGAGTGCCTCGATCAAACGGCGCCTCGTCACGGTAGTCCTGATCACGCAGCTGCTGCTCACTATTGGCGTGGTCACCGTCGCCGTCGTTCTGACGAAGCGTCAGCTTCGGAACGCGTTCGATGCCGGGTTGCACGGCCGCGCCATGAGTGTCGCTGCCCTGGTTCGCTATTCCGAAGAGGAGCATCCAACTCTCGTCTTTGACCGTGAGATGGTTCCGCCGCCGCTCGACCGCCGCCATCCGGACCTGTATCGGATACTCGATCAGAATGGTAAGGTGCTCGCCGCCTCAGACAACTGGCCCGTCAACTTCAATCCTGCTCCGCACGGCAACCGGAACAACTGGAATCTGAAAATACAAGGCGCAGTGTATCGCGCTGTTCGACTGAATAATGTTCCGGTGCTTGACCAGGAGCCCCCAGGCACCGCAAAGAGCGACGCGACCCTCACTGTTTTCTACGCTGCGCCAACCTACGAGTTGCAAGAATCCGTGTGGCGTGCCGGTCTACTGATTTGCATCGCCAGCGTCACCATGCTCGCAATCGCGACTATGGCTGTGCTGTGGGGAATCAAGAGAGGTTTGTCGCCGCTGGCCGTATTAGCCTCTCGTGCAGGCGACGTCTCGCCCGCGAATTGGGAGCTGCATGCTCCGCCCGAAGCCCTGCAGGCCTCCGAGCTAGCTCCTCTGACTCAGGCCATGAATTCGATGCTGGCGAATTTGCAGCAGGCGTTTACTTCGCAGCGTGCCTTCCTGGCGGATGCGGCGCATGAACTCAAAACACCGGTAGCGATTGTGAAGTCGACGATTCAATCGCTATTGCAGCGGCCTCGCTCAGCGGAAGAATATCGCGATGGCATCGAAGCTGCATTGGAAGATATCGAGCGCCTCGAAAAACTGGTTCACTCCATGTTGCGCCTGGCGCGCGCCGAACAGTGGGCGTCGGGTAGTCTGCGCCGCGATTTGGAAGAAATCGATCTGACCTCGACTTGCGAACTCTCGGTTGCGCACCTTCGTCCGCTTGCCGAGTCTCGAAAATTGCAAATCGATTTTCAGCGCGATGGCTCTCCGAAATTACAGGCCGATGCTGAAGACCTGGAACTCGTATGGGGCAATCTGCTGGAGAATGCCATCCAATACAGCCCGGCTGGGTCGAACGTGCAAATGACGGTTGTTGGCGTAGATGCCGGAGCCGAGGTCTCGGTAAAAGACCATGGGCAGGGGATTCCTGCTGCCGAAATTCCCTTCATCTTCGATCGCTTCCGCCGCGCGGACACATCCAGAGCCCGCAATACCGGCGGATATGGCCTCGGACTGGCGATCTCGAAGGCGATAGTCGAAGCCTACGGTGGGACGATTCGTGTCGAGAGCGAAGTCGGTGTTGGCACCACCATGACCGTCCGGTTCCCCGCAAACTCGAATTAAGGTTCCGTTAAGGTTTGCTGTGTAACAGTAGAGAACTCTCTCTGAGAGGCCGAAGTGAATCTACGTCTTCTTTCTTTTGTCGCTATCACAGTGCTTTCCGTTCACGGTTGGTGCCAGGTTACGGGTACCGGCGCGAGTGCGCCCCCTCCAGGGCAGCGTCCGACCATCAGTTTGCAGGATGCACTACTGCGAGCCAAGGTGAACAGTCCGCAGTTCCGCGCCGCGGTCATGCAGGCGGGACTGGCGCGCGAAGATAGGGTCCAGGCCCGTGCGGCGTTGCTTCCCAGTGTCGATTATGTGACGGGCGCGGTCTACACGGAGCCCACAAACGAGTCGACCCCCCGGTTCATTGCGGCGAATGGCGTGCGGGAGTACATCAGCCAGGGAAACGTGCACCAGAGCATCGGCTTTACCACCGTTGCCGACTATCGTCGCGCCCATGCCGTCGAAGCATTTGCGAACGCGCAAGCCGAGATTGCCTCCCGCGGACTGGTGGTTGCCGTAGTGCAGAGCTACTACGGCGCGATCGTTGGACAACGCAAGACAGCTAACGTTCAGCAAGCGGCGGACGAAGCGCAGCGATTTCTCGATCTGAGTGAGCGTCTGGAGAAGGGTGGCGAGGTCGCCCATGCCGATGTGATCAAGGCTGAACTGCAGGCGAATGACAGCATCCGGGCCGTTCAAGAGGCGCGACTGGCAGAAGAAAAATCCCGGCTAGGCTTGGCCGTATTGCTCTTTCCAACTTTTACGCAGGACTTTGATTTGGTAGATGATCTGCGATTTTCGGCGCCGTTGCCCCAGGTTGCCGAAGTACAGGCGCTTGCTGCCAGAAATAACCCCGAGCTGAAAGCGGCGTTCGCCGCCTCACAGGTCGCCTCGAGCGAAGTGCAAGCGGCAATTGGCGGTCATTTGCCCACGCTGACGTTCGACTACTTCTATGGAATTGACGCGCCACGATACGCGACTTACACGGATGGCGTGCGCAATCTTGGATATCAAGTTGCTGCCAGTCTGCAGTTGCCCATCTTTAACTGGGGCGCCATCCAAAGCCGTGTGCGTCAGGCGGAACTGAGACGCACGCAGGCACAGGTGGAACTGAGCGCCGCCCAACGGCAGGCGATGGCTGATCTCCAGGCCTTTTACTCCGAGGCTTCCGTCGCCAAAAATCAAATCGAGATTCTCAAGCGATCGGCCGATCTGGCCCAGGAGAGTTTGCGTCTGACCACACTTCGCTATCAGGCAGGCGAAGCGACAGCGCTTGAGGTCGTGGATGCGCAAAATGCGCTGGTACTGGCGAGAAACAACTACGATGATGGAGAGATGCGTTACCGGGTCGCAGTGGCCAATCTGCAAACACTGACGGGTGCTTTCTAGATGAGCACTAGAAGCCGAATTCTACTCATCGCCGGGGCGGTTGTGGCCGTTGCTGTCGCGGCGATCTTATTCTTCACCCGCTCCAAGGAAGCTCCGGCGTCTGAGCCCGTAGTCGCGGTTCAGATGGTCAAGGCCGAGCGCAAGTCCATCCGCCAGATCGTCACGACAGAGGCTATCCTCTTCCCGAGGAGGCAGTCAGCAGTTACGCCGAAGGTCACTGCGCCCGTTCGGAAATTTTATGTGAACCGCGGCTCGCGTGTTCACGCCGGAGAGCTCCTCGCCGTTCTCGAGAACCGCGATTTGGCTGCGGCGGTTACCGATTCCAAAGGTGCCTACGAGCAGGCACAAGCCAGTTACCAGACAACCACCGGTGCGAACATTCCCGAGGATTTGAAGAAGTCCGAATTGGACGTGAAGACGGCGCAGGAAGCGCTTGATGCGGAACAGAAACTCTACGACAGCCGCGAAGCTCTGTATAAAGAGGGAGCGCTGCCGCGCAAGGAACTTGATCAGTCGCGTGTTTCGTTGGCGCAGGCAAAGGCGCAGTACCAACTGGCAAATCAACATTTAGCTGCGACTCTCGCGATTGGCAAGCCGCAAGGAGAGAAGTCGGCGACCGGACAGTTGACTTCTGCGAAGGGCAAATTCGAAGGAGCGGCTGCACAGTTTAGCTACACCGAGATTCGAAGTCCGATCGATGGGGTTGTTACAGACCGTCCTTTGTATCCGGGGGAGACACCGACAGCAGGCACGCCGTTGCTGACGATCATGGATACGGATTCGGTCATCGCCAAGGCGCATATACCGCAGGACGAAGCGGCCATTCTAAGAGTCGGCGATCCGGCGACGATTACCGCTCCCGGAGATACAAAAGCGGTTGCAAAGGTAAGTTTGATCAGTCCGGCGCTCGACCCCAACAGCACGACCGTCGAAGTATGGATTGAAGCGCCCAATCCCCACGGTGCGTTGCGCCCCGGCACAGCCGTGAATGTGCAGATCGTCGCGCGCGTGGAAGAAAACGCAATTGCTGTTCCCGCCTCCGCCATTCTCAAAGCGCCCGAGGGCGAAACCAAGGTGATGGTGGTGAGTAATGATGGCGTTGCACAGGAGCGCGTGGTCGAGACCGGAATCAGCGGCGGGGGTGATGTGCAGGTCACCAAAGGTCTGAATGCCGGCGAAACGGTAATCTCTTCCGGCGCTTATGGTCTTGGCGATAAGACGCATGTGAAACAGGTAGAGACTGCGGCTGCGCCTGCCCCTGCGGCTGGATCGGAAAAGGAGTGATGCGCCGGTGAGTTTGCAATCGCTACCGGGCCAGGTTCGTGCTCCGATTCCGGAAGAACGCTACTGGTATAGCCGTCACGCCAAGTCCGTGCTTTTCAGTATCGTTGTCCTGGCGTGCATTGGGGCGTATCTCGCATTCACGATCCCGCTCTCCGTGTTTCCTACCACCGACTTCCCGCGCGTAGTCATTGGGGTCGATAACGGCGTCATGCCGATCGACCAGATGATGGTGACCATCACCCGGCCAATCGAGGAGACGGTCAACAGCGTTCCCGGCCTGGAGAGCGTGCGCTCGATCACCAGTCGCGGCTCCGCCGAGATCGATCTGTTCTTCGACTGGCACGTCGACATGGTGCAAACGCTGCAACTCGTGGATGCAGCGCTCTCACGCGTGCGCACGAGTTTGCCCCCGGGCGCAATTGTGGACACGCACCGCCTCACGTTCGCCAGCTTTCCCATCCTTGGCTACAGCCTGACGTCGGAGACGATGCCTCAGACTCAGCTCTGGGAACTCGCAACGTATGAGTTGAAACCGCGCCTCAATCGTTTGAATGGGGTTGCAACCGTGGTGGTACAGGGAGGTCAGGAGCCGGAGTTTCACATCATCCCTGATCCCGCGAAGCTGCTCGCTGCGAGTGTTACCGTCACCGACATTCTCAACGCGGTGAAGAGTACGAATCTCATCGATTCGCCGGGGCTCCTCGAACAAAATCATCAGCTCTACCTGGGATTGATCAACGGGCAGGTTCGTGATCCCCAGCAGATTGCGCAGATTGTTATCAAGAATACACAGGCCGGAATTCCAGTTCGTGTCGGGGATGTTGCGAGCGTTGTGCCGGCGGTCAAGCCTGTGTACACAATCGTCACCGCGAATGGCAAACCAGCGGCCCTGCTAAACATCAGTCGCCAACCGGACAGCAACACGGTCCAGGTCGCGAACGAAGTGCACGCAGAGATTGCGAATATCCAGAGGTCCCTGCCGCCTGGCATCGTGCTGCAACCGTTCTACGATCAATCCGAACTGGTCACGGAATCAATCAAAAGTGTCCGCGATGCGGTTCTGATCGGGCTGATCCTCGCTTGCATAATTATTGTCGTGTTCCTCCGTGACTGGGGAGCATCGATCACCGCCGCGCTGGTGATCCCCGCAACCGTAACCATCACGTTCATAGCCCTGAAGCTACTCGGCCAAAGTTTCAATCTGATGACGCTGGGCGGACTCGCAGCTGCCGTCGGACTCGTGATTGACGATGCCATCGTTGTTGTCGAGAACATCTCACTTCATCGCGCGGCTGGCCAGCGTCCGTTGCAAGCGGTTCGGAGCGCTCTTTCAGAAATCACCGTTCCTCTGATTGGATCGACGATCACCCCGATTGTGGTCTTCATTCCACTCACGGTGGTAACGGGCGTAACTGGCCTCTTCTTTCGCGCCTTGGCCATCACCGTTGCGGCGGCGTTGCTTGCGTCGCTTCTGTTGGCTCTAACCTGGACGCCCACCCTCAGCCAGTACTTCATACGGTCGAATCGTACCGGCGTGCACAGCGAGTCCGGGAACGCGGAGGAGTCAGACGAGCCGGAGGTGGATGGGGTCGAGGGAGAGCTAACCGGCCGGTTCCATAGAGTGCTTGTGTTTTATGAACGTTGGCTGCGCTTTGCGCTTGACCGCCCGAGGTGGATCGCGCTCTTTAGCGGCATTCTGATCGCCGGCTCGTTCCTCTGTTACAAGGCGCTTGGCACCGACCTGATGCCGGCAATCGACGAGGGCGGATTCATCCTCGACTACCTCACTCCCCCAGGCACTTCTCTCCAGGAGACGAATCGCATTGTTGGCCATCTCGAGCAGATGATTCACGAGATCCCCGAGGTGCAAGGGTCTTCGCGTCGAACGGGATTACAACTAGGCCTGGCGGCAGTGACGGAAGCCAATTCCGGCGATATTGCGGTGAAGCTCAAAAGCAAGCGTAGCCGCTCCACGGATGAAATCATCGCCGACCTTCGCGCGAGGATTGCGAAGGAAGAGCCGCGCGTGGATGTGGAGTTCACGCAGATTCTGCAGGACATGATTGGGGACCTCTCGAACTCGCCCGAACCGGTGCAGATCAAACTTTTCTCGAGCGATGCAGCCGCACTTCAGGATTGGGCTCCGCGAGTGGCGACCGCGATTGAAAAGATCGACGGTGTCGTCGATCTCAAGAATGGCATTGAAAATACTGTCAGCGGACCCGCTACCATTTTCCAGGTGAATCCCACAGTAGCCGCACACGCGGGGTTCACGCCGGAGGAGGTTGCTACCGATTCGACGGCCATTCTCGAAGGCGAGCCGGCCGCAACGCCCGTAATCGCAAACGATCGCGCTTATACGATTCGCGTGCGCTTTCCCGCCGCGAACCGCGCTTCACTGGCCGCGATGAGCAATACGCTCCTGGTCAGCAGTAGCGGACACACAGCCACGCTCGGCTCTTTATCCAGCATCACGGAAGTTCCCGGTCAGACGGAAATCCGGCGCGAGAATCTGCAGCGTGATGTCGCTGTTACTGCGCGACTGGAAGGGCGCGATCTCGGCAGCGCTATTGCGGCTGTCCAGAAAGCAGTTGATAACCTTCATCTTCCCCCGTCAATTCGCGTTCAGTATGGTGGAACCTACGAAGAACAGCAAAAGTCGTTCCACGACCTTATGTTCGTTCTCGTGCTCGCGGTCGTGCTGGTATTCGTGGTTCTTCTCTTCGAGTTCCGCACGTTTGCCGCACCTCTGGCAATCCTCACGTCCGCGCTGCTATCTACGGCCGGAGTTCTCCTCGCGCTGTTGATCACCGGCACGACTTTCAATATCTCGTCCTTTATGGGCCTGATTATGGTGATCGGTATTGTCGCGAAGAACGGCATCTTGTTGCTCGATGCAGATCAGAAATATCGTGGGCGAGGATATTCGCCGCGCGATGCCATGCTGCATGCCGGTCGGCGACGATTGCGCCCCATCGTCATGACGGCCCTTGCCGCGATTGCCGGAATGCTGCCTCTGGCTCTCGCTCTAGGCTCCGGTTCCCAGATGTTGCAGCCGCTTGCCATCGCCGTCATCGGCGGCATTACAGTTTCCATTGTTTTATCGCTGGTAATCACTCCCGCAGTGCATTTCTACCTCAGCCATGCTGAAGGAAGGTGAGTTTCGAATGTTCCGAGCAGCAAAAGCTTTTGCTTTTTTGGTTTCCACGTCGTTGATTCTGACCGGCGTTTTGCTGGCAGACTCAGCTCCACTGTACAAACAGGTCGCCAAGTACACCATCGGCGGTGATGGCGGCTGGGATTACGTCACCTACGATCCCACCGGCAATCGCCTGTTTGTCGCGCACAATAGCGCTATCTATGTCATCGATGCTGCAAGTGGCAAGAAGACTGGTGAGGTTCCAGCCAACGGTGCGCATGGTGTTGCGCTCGTTCCCGACAAGGGGCTCGGGTTCAGTTCCAACGGCCGCGCCGGAACAGTAACCGTATTTGATTTGAAGACGCTCACGCCTAAGACTGACATCAAGGTAGGCGAGAACCCGGACGCGATCATCTACGACAAATACGCAAATCGCGTCATCGTGATGAACGGGCGCAGCCACGATCTGATGGCGATTGATCCGGACTCATTGAAGGTCGTTGCCACGGTGCCGCTTGGAGGCAAGCTCGAATTCGCGGCGGCGGACCCTGCGCACGTGTACGTGAACGTTGAAGACACTGGCGAGATCGCGGTCGTCGATTCCAAGACTTGGAAAGCGACCGAGCGTTGGAAGCTGGCCGACTGTGAGGAACCATCCGGCCTTGCGATCGACGACGCCGCGGGCCACCTATTCACAGTGTGTGGCAATAGCAAGATGTTGGTGGTTGCGACCAAAGATGGCAAGCAACTCGCGACACTTCCAACTGGGTCTGGTACCGATGCTGCCGCGTTCGATCCAGGATTGAAACGCGCGTTCGCCTCTAATGGCGAGGGGACGCTTACCGTCGCGCAGGAGTCGGATACAAGCGAGTACAAAGTCCTCGGCAATGTAGAGACGGCTCGGGGCGCTCGCACCATGGCACTGGATCCGAAAACTCACAAGATCTACCTGGCCACAGCGGAACTGGGACCGCCTGCAGAAGGACAGAGACGCCCGAGCATTAAGCCAGGTACGTTCATGGTGCTCGTGTACTCGCCGATGCCGTAGGGTTTCGCCTGTCTAAAAGGCGCGCTCCGGGTCCCCGACGCGCCTTTCCCTGACAACGAACGAATAGTTCGCGCAGTAGTTCGTCGCTGCTTTTTGCTTCATCAGAAAAATCAGTAACTTATGGAAGCTTCATACAACGAGCGGTACGAGGAGCGCCAGGATCGAATGCGGTAAGCAACGTGGAATCAGCTACTTACCTTGGAGAGATCCGGGAGCTACGATCAGAACTATTCATCAGATCACATGGTTAGTTGCACGGATCTGGCTCGACTCGCACTGGTTAGCCGACTCGAGAGTTCAGCGACATCTTGGAATGACGCCAGCGATTACATTCGCGAGGAAATACTGCAGTTTCGATCGTTGCTCTGCATGAAGCGTTGACAAAGAGCTCGTTTGGGCGCATCCTTTCGAGCCAATCGCAGGCCGCTTTGGACCCTCCCCACTTAAGCAAGTCTAAGGCGCAATAATGCGAAGTCGAGGGCAGGCTCCCGTTTCGAAATTCCCGCAACCAGGAGGCATCTGTGGAAACCGCTATAGGCGTATTTTCTTCCCGCGAGCGAGCGGAAGAGGCAGTACAAGAGCTCTTGGGAAAACACGTCCCGCAAGAGTCAATCGTTTATCTAACCAGGTCAGCGACCGAAGCAAAGAGCGTCGGAAAACAATTGGGAGCGACCGTTGGGGGCTTCATGGGCGGAGCCGTCGGCATGTCCGCCGGGGTAGCTGCTGCAACTCTGTTGCTTCCAGGAATTGGGACCATTTTCGCACTCGGTTTCGGAGCGGCCGCATTGCTCGGATTGGGTGGTGCGGGAACTGGAGCCGCGGTAGGCAAGGCAATCGCAAATGAAACTGGCGCCGTGCAGCCAACCCCGGATGAAAAGTGCTCAGAGGACGTTAAGTTCTTCCGCGAGGTGCTCGGAGAGGGGCGATCGCTGGTCCTGGTTCGCACCGAATCCGCCCAAACTGTTCAGCTGGCCTCGGAAATTCTGGACCGAAGAGGAATGGCGATCCATGGACACACTCCGGTTCCAATGCAAACTGCGGTGCGCCAGGTTGGGGATGTCGCCATCGTGGATATCAGCGGTCGAATTACCGTGGGTGAAGGAAATATCGCATTACGCGAAGTAGTTCGTAAATTGATGGACGGTGGCGCACGAAAGATCCTCCTTAATATGCACGATGTGGGTTATGTCGACAGCTCGGGGTTGGGAGAGTTGGTGGGCACGTATGGTACCGTGCGAAACAAAGGCGGACAACTGAGACTAGTGAATCCCAGCAAGCGGATTACTGAATTGCTGCAGATGACCAAGCTGCATACGGTCTTCGATATCCAGGCAGACGAGGCGAGTGCGATCCAGTCATTTACGCCGCCGTCGACTTCTGCTGTCGCGTAGACATTGTTTCGGTAGGTCGATGTGTTGACGCCCGAAGAATCCACGCCGCTCGGCGCTGTAAGAGAGCGGCGTTTTCTTTTATGCAACAGCGAGGTCACGAGGAAGCACTTTCGGGCAACAACAGCCAGTGCATTGCAAAATCGTTTAAATCGGCCGGTTCTATGGAATCTCCATTGTCAACAGGGTTGGGGCAAATGACGAAAACGTCATGATGTTGTCAAAAATATGTCTTAAATTTGTCAACCAAAGGGGTACTCTCCCGAATCTAAGCGTTGGGCCCATGTAGACGTTCAGGAGTCGCTGACTCCAATGACTTCGAGCCTCTTCAAACACGCGTTGGTTGTAGTGGGGATTCTCTTCTTTGTAACTCTATTCCTGATCCCTGCCGCTCATTATCGACCGCCTTCTGTCCACGGCCGGTATTTCTCGACCTCTGGACTCGTAGCGGTGCTCCATTCCATTCGGTCGTTCATTCGCTCGCGTTCCTCTTTTGCCCTCTTATTGATTTCCGCATTACTAATTGACTTGAGTTCTCTATCCCGCCTTTTTGCCTCAATCGACTCTAACGTCAAAAAACCCTGTACAGCGGTTTCGTCAGCTATTCTCCGCTGCTGATTGAAGTCGACTGCCGGGATTCGTTGGACGGAACTGGCCCAGCACGGTACGACTCGATCGACGAACATCGCATCGCGGGATAGCCACGAGTGGCCTGAACGCGCATGTAGGGGCCAGCGCTCTGGAATGAACGCTAAGTGAATACAATCTCCCGCGAGTGCAATGCGGGTAGGAGACTGAGTCCATGTCAGGGAAACTGCTTTTGAATTCGTGGAAGGAAATTGCCGAATTTGTGGGCCGGACGGAGCGCACGGTCCAGCGCTGGGAAAAGCTCTACGGTCTTCCAGTGCATCGTCCTGCAGGCAGGGAACGCTCCGCTGTGATCGCATTGGCTTCGGAGATCGAGGCGTGGAGTGTACGAACCTCAGCACGAGGTGTGAGTGCAATCAGTTCCAACCCGGTGACAGGTGATTCCTTCGGCCAGTCGACGGGGGCCGCGCTTACAGTGCTCTGTGTTGATTCTCATCCGGATCGGCTGGCGACTCGTAAGAAGTTGCTGGAATTCGGGGGCTATCGCGTGCTCACCGCCTCCGATGTCCGGCGCGGGCTGAGGCTACTGGAAACGAATCACGTTTACGTCATTGTCCTGGATTACGCGGTGACGGATACGGACGGAGAAGGAGTAGCAAGAGTCTTTCACAAGCATCGGCCGGAGGTGCCGGTTTTGATGCTGTCGCACAGAGCAAAGGGAATTCCTCAAACAATCCTGGACCTGGTCGGCGTTTCAGAACAGTTGCGATCCATGGATGGTGTGCCCGCCGAATCGTAGTTCCTGGGCTCTGGATGATCCCAGATGGCCGGGAACAATCATGGGATGAGGCTCGTCTCGAACAAATAAATTGTCGGAAGAGCCTCTTCCAAACCGCCAAATCAAGCATGTCGGAAGTTGTCGGTTGCACTCTCGGATACCAGGACTAAGTTAGTTGGCCGGATGAGAGGAGCGCCTTAGCTACGCTCGCGTCACCTCTCAAAGGTGTGGGGATTCCATCGAACTCAGTACGAACTCGCTGGGAATTTGTGTCTCTCCGCGCCGGTTGCGTTAGGAGGGGTCAATGAACTTGCGCCCGAAGCTTTGTACTATTCTGGTGCTGATCGCGTCGTTTCTTTTCATTTCGACTGACGCCCATGCATTTCCGGCTTTTGCTCGCAAGTATGGACTGCGATGTTCGGCCTGCCATGTAGCATGGCCCATCCTGAACGACTTCGGCTGGCGATTCAAAGACAACGGATACCAGTTGATGAACGATCGCGATGCCCCGATCTGGCAGAATCCGGCTTACTGGCCAGTCGCGTTCCGCATAACCCCATACTGGCATCGAGAGAGCACCGACAAAGTTCAGGTCGATACCGCAGCGGGTCCGGGGACCGGCGAGGTCCAAATCACTCAGCACGGTTTTGATAACTCGGGTCTCGACATCCTGGCAGGTGGAACTCTGTACAAGAACATTTCGTTCTTGCTCGTCCCGTCGGCGGACGAAACTGGCGCATTCCACTTCGAGTCGGTCTGGACGAGGGTGGATAATCTTTTCCACACTTCCTGGGTCAACATCAAGTTCGGCAAATTTGAACTGGATAACTGGATATCCGAAAAGCGCATTCCCACACTGTCTGCGAACGGCGGCTACTACCAGAACTACCACTTCGAGCCGGTTGGCGATAACAACTTCGTCGCGCAGCTAGGTGATAACCAGCTCGGAATCGAATGGATGGGCCATTCCGTAAACGATCACACCCGAGTCTCGGCCGCACTCTTCAGTTCAAATGACGGAAGTCCGGACCTGGTAAACGCCAACAGCTACAGTGGCTACTTTACGGCCAGTCAGGCATTCGACCTTGGCGGTTTGGGCTTGCAGCGCGTCGGCGGATACTACTTCACTGGATCCGCACCTACATACTCGCTCACTGACAACGGTGCACCCGTAGCGGGATCGAGTCTAGGCACCGAAGGCTTCTACCGAGCGGGATTTTTCGGTGACTTCTACATCGGCAGATTTGAAATTCCCGTGTACTACCAGCACGGCTCGGATAGCAAGTATTTCGGAACGGCGACTCCTGCAAACGGTGTCCTGCCTGTAGGAGCTCAGGATCCGACCTGGAATGGATTTTTCGTGGAGCCTCGTTTCGTCTTCACCCCGCAACTTCTGTTGTTCCAGCGTGATGAGTTTGTTCGCATGTCGCAGCAGGCTTTGCTGACGAACCCGTCCGATCTGGGCAATCTCAGTGTCTACACGTTCGGAGTTCGATGGTATCCGATCATGACGAGCCGGGCAGGATTTGCACTCCACGGAGAGTATTCCTGGCTGAAACAAAGCAAGACTGCGCCGGTTACTGGCACAGACGTTACCAGCAGTTCCCTATTGTTCGGAACTGACTTCGACTTCTAGGAGCCTACCGATGCGCAGAACAAATATGAATGACTTCTTTCCGATTCTCTTGGCTGCGGCAATAGTAGGCCTTCTATGCACTCCCGCAGCTAACGCCCAGGCAAAAAGCGAAGCGAACATGGAGAGCCATATCGGCAACCTCACCGGCCATGCCGAAAACGCCGACAGGCAATATCACAGGTACTGCGTGGGCTGTCATGGCGAACTGGGGAATGGTGAAGGCGAGAATGCCCAGTGGATTGATCCTAAGCCGCGCAACTTCACGCTTGGGATCTTCAAGTGCCGATCCACACCCACGGGAACTCTCCCTACGGATACAGATCTTTACGACACGATTGGACGTGGCTTGGTTACATCCAACATGCCTCAGTGGATGCCTCTGACAGATCAGGAGCGAGCTAATCTGGTCGCTAAGGTCAAAAGCTTCTCACCTCGTTTTGCGACAGAAAAACCCGGCACGCCAATTCAAATTCCTCCTGAGCCTCAGCCAACCGCCGCCGAGATCAAGGAAGGTAAGGAGGTCTATGACAGAGTGCAGTGCTGGAAATGTCATGGCCACACGGGTAGAGGTGACGGTCCATCGGCCTCAACGCTGACGGATGATCAAGGCGTTCCTATCAAGCCCTACAACTTCCACGAGGAGACAAGGTTCAAGTGCGGATCCAGCGACGAGGACCTTTATCGGATCTTCATGACCGGACTTGACGGCACGCCAATGCCTTCCTGGTCCGACAACATTAAGCCCGACGAGGCATGGGCACTGGTTCTGTACCTGCGGACTCTGCAGCCGATTCACTCCAAAGAGAAAGAAATCGCGAAGCAAATCGGCCTGAACTCGACTACTTCCACCACAACACCGGCTGCGACTCCTCAAAAGTGACGGCAGCCAAGGAGAACACAATGAAAGCGGGCTACAAATTCTCGGCGATTGCATGGACCTTATCACTAACCCTCTGCCTGGCGTTTCTCTCGGTCAATGCTGCCGCCCAGGGATCAATTACCGGCACAGTTAAGTTAAATGGCACCCCGCCGCATATGCGCGGCATCGACATGTCAAAAGATCCTTATTGCGTTCAGCAACACGCGAACTCTCCGGTGAAAATGGAGACGGTTGTGGTCGGTTCTGGCGGCGGCCTTGAGAATGTCGTGCTTTACATCTCGGAAGGGCTCCCTGCGAATCTGGCCAGCTCAGCCCCATCGGAAGTTCCGGTGTTCGATCAAAAGGGATGCATGTACACGCCGCACGTCCTTGCGATGGACGTGAACCAGAAGTTCAAGGTAGAAACAAGCGACCAGACTACACACAACATTCATCCGCTTCCCGATCCAACCACGGGGAATATTCCCTGGAACAAGTCACAGCCTCCAGGGGCGCCGCCGATCGAAGCAGCCTGGAAGGCTGAAGAAGTAGCGATTCCAGTGAAGTGCAATATTCATCCCTGGATGCACGGATATTTCGTCGTCGTAAAGGGGCCATATGCAATAACCGACGACAGCGGAAATTTCACCATCAAGGGTGTACCTCCGGGCAACTACACGGTAACGGCATGGCAGGAGACGTATGGAACACAAACCCAGAAGGTAACCGTTGCCGCGGGGAAACCAGCCTCGGCGAACTTCACGTTTACGGCGAAGTGACCTATGGCCAAACTGTTTGCAATTACCATCGTTGTGATTGCGATTCTGTCGGCGATTCCAATCGTCCGGCACACCTGGCATCAGCCGGAAGATATTTCTACCCACGGGCAGCAGATAGACGAGCAAATGTCGGAGACGATGGCCGAAGCAGGCCTCGCCTTCCTGGCTGCGCAGATCATTCTCGCTGCCTTCATCTGGAAGTTTTCGAATCCGAAGCCTGGTACCAAGATCAGGAATTTTCCTGGCGGTGCTGCGGCGATGGTAATTGCCGGCTTCATCCTGGTAGGAACTGAGGTTCTGGCGCTGGGAGCGTTCGGAGCAAAAGCCTGGGCGAATGTCTTTCTCTCTCCAGCTTCCGCGAATGCTCTTCCTATGCAGGTGCAAGCTGGGCAGTTCGCCTTCTATTTCCGCTATCCCGGGCCGGATAACACCTTCGGCCCGATTCACCCGGAGATGATCAACGAAGCTAACCAGAACTTCTTCGGACTTGACACCACTCACGATCAGGCGTCTAAAGATGACATCGTGACCGCGGAAATGGCGATTCCCGTCAACCGCGAGATACACCTCTTTATGCGATCCAAAGATGTGGGCCACTCCTTTTTTGTTCCCGAGCTGAGGATCCAGCAGGACTTCGTTCCCGGTGTCGACTTGTCGGTTCATTTCACCGCGACAAAAATCGGCAAGTACGAAATCGTTTGCACGCAGCTGTGTGGGCTGGGGCATTACAACATGCGCGCAGTTCTCAGCGTTCTATCGCAGGCAGACTACGACGACTGGTTGAAGAAACAAGCAGCGTTGCAGTAACCCGAACGGCCAAGGGGTAAGCAAAATGCACGAAGCTTCAACACACGGAGTTCATCATCACGCGCCTCCGACGACTTTCATCAAGAAATACGTTTTCAGCGTCGATCACAAAGTAATTGGGAAGCAGTACTTTGGTCTTGGCTTGGTGGCGGTCCTCACGGGCACCGTTCTGTCATGGCTGATGCGAATCCACCTTGCGTGGGGTAGCTGGCCGATCCCCGGGTTGCACCTGCTTTCGCAAAACGGAGCGCCTGGCAACATCATGACGCCGGAGTACTACCTGCAATTAATGACCATGCACGCGACAATCATGGTCTTCTTCGTACTGACGGTTGCGCCCTTTGCTGCGTTCGGCAACTTCTTCCTGCCGATCCAGGTCGGGGCCGAAGACATGCCGTTTCCCCACATCAACATGATGTCGTTCTGGGTGACACTGGTGGGTTTCCTGGTTCTGATCGCGTCATTCTTTGTCGGAAGTGGGCCGCCGCTCTCCGGATGGACTGCCTATGCTCCTCTCAGCGCTTTAGGAGAAGTAGCCGGGCCGGGACAAGGGACAGGACAAGTTCTGTGGGCTGCGTCCATCGCGATCTTCTGTGTGGGTCAGTTGCTTGGATCCCTGAACTTCATCCCGACCACCCTCGACATGCGCACCAAGGGAATGACACTCTCCCGGATGCCATTCACGGTGTGGGCCTGGTTCATCACTTCCCTGATGGCCCTGGCTGCTTTTGCGGTTCTGATGCCGGCTTGCATTCTGCTCATCCTCGATCACGTCGCTGGAACCAGTTTCTTCATCCCGGGTGGGTTGGTGGTAAATGATCAGGTGCAGCCGCACTCGGGCGGATCCACGTTGTTGTGGCAGCACCTGTTTTGGTTCTTTGGGCATCCCGAGGTGTACATCGCGATTGTGCCGGCGATGGGAATCGTTTCGCACGTCCTCGTCACCAGCATGCGCAGAGCCTTGCTGAGTTACCGGGTGATCATCGGCTGCATGCTGGCGATTGCCGTACTCAGCTACATGGTTTATGGACACCACATGTTCGTGAGCGGGATGAATCCGTTCTCGTCGCTGGTGTTTTCGTTCCCGACGTTGATTATCACGATCCCGGCAACGATCATCGTGCTCATCTGGATTGGCAGCCTTTATGGTTCGCATCTGCGGATCAACACAGCGTCGCTTTTTGCCCTGGGCTTTATTTCGATGTTTGTCGCCGGCGGGGTGTCTGGATTCTTCCTGGCTCAGCCCAGTCTCGACATCATGCTGCACGGCACGTATTTTGTGGTCGGACACTTCCACCTGGTTATGGCGGTGGCGGCCATCTTTGGCATCTTCTGCGGAACGTACTTCTGGTTCCCGAAGATGTTCGGCCGCATGATGAACGAGAAGCTCGGGAAACTGCACTTCCTGCTTACCTTCATCGGCGCTTACTGCATCTTCATGCCGTTCCATTATCTGGGACTGGCAGCCAACATCCGGCGCTATCAGGCATTCTCGGGATACATGGAGCCGCTGATTCCGGTGCACCGGTTCGTCACCATTGCTGCTCTGCTGACGGGTGCCGCGCAGCTGATTTTCGTGTTCAACTTAATTCACAGCCGATTCTGGGGTAAGCCCGCGCCAGACAATCCCTGGGAAGCCACATCGCTGGAGTGGATCACGACTTCGCCTCCGCCGTTTGACAACTTCGGTGGAACGCTTCCGGTCGTTTATCACGATCCGTTCCAATACGGAGTTGAGGGCTCGACTGGCGATTACGTCATGCAGAACTCTCCGGAGAAGATTACTCAAACGACCGAGTGATCGAGAATTAGCGCAGGAGAAATGGGCCACGGGTATGGCAACAACAGTAGAGAGACCAAACAAAATCGATGAACGGACTCCGGTCGCAGGTGGCGGATCGGGCCATGGCGGGTTTTTCACCGAAGACGGCAATCTGCATCTAGTGCTGGATCGGCGTTCGCCCCATCCCAGTTCCACAGCGGTCTATGTTGCATTGGCCGGAATCGGCATGATCTTCGCGGCACTTACCAGCGCGCTGGTAGTGCGTAAAGGTGGGGCTACAGATTGGAAGAGCTTCACGCTTCCATCGATTCTTTACCTGAATACGCTGGTGTTGCTAGCCAGTGGTTTTGTGCTGGAAATAGGGCGGCGTGCCGTTGGAAAGTTCATGACAGACCGCCAGCGCAGCAAAACCAACCTTCTGGTTTTATCTCACTCTTGTGCTCTGGGCTGTTGTTCGTAGCCGGTCAATACATCGCATGGCAGCAACTTCGTGGTGAAGGTTTGTATCTCGCGACGAACCCGAGTAGTTCGTTCTTCTACGTGCTCACGGTCACGCATGCCCTGCACGTACTGGGTGGACTTGGAGGACTGGTGCTCATCATCACCAGACTGCAGCGCCTTACCTTACAGAAAAGCACGTTGAATGCGGTTTCGCGATATTGGCATTTCATGGATGCCTTGTGGATCTATTTGTTGTGTTTGCTCTGGTTCACTATCTAACGGGTCAATGCAGGAGCGAAAAGCTTGAGCGAGGCTAATGTTTCTATGGGCACTCCCGGGAGCATCGTTGTAAGCGAACCGATGTTCTCCGTTCCGGCCAAAAAGCTGGCAATTTGGCTGTTTATCATCGCAGATGCCGCCACCTTTGCAGGCTGTCTGCTGGTATACGGATTCCTGCGCAATGCGTCGCAGAAGTGGCCCACTCCGTTTGAAACGCCATCCGTAATCAATGCCGGAGTGATGACCTTCGTCCTTGTCACCAGCAGTCTTACGATGCTTCTGGGCGTGAGAGCGGCAAAAGCGCATCACAAGTCCGCGGCGATCCGCTGGACTCTCGTGACAGTCGTTTTGGGCATTCTGTTCGCCTTGCTGCACATCCGCGAATGGCTCGGAATGATTCGCGAAGGCGTAACTCTATTTCACAATCCGTGGGGCGATCCGCAGTTTGGAGCCACTTTCTACAGCATTACGGGGCTGCACCTGCTGCACGTGACTGGCGGAGTCCTCGTCCTTCTATGGGTCACCTATCGCTATAACAAGGGCCGTTTTAACGGCGACGATCTGGAAGTAGCGGGTCTCTATTGGCATTTTGTGGATCTAGTCTGGATGTTTGTAGTTCCGCTGGTCTATCTCTTGAACGTTGCTCGCTGACGCCGGAGGATTGGGATGTTCGATGCGCCAGATGTAGAGAAGCACGCACCTGAAGCGAAGTACACTGATAGCGTCACCAAATATGTCGTGATCTACATCTGTATTTTGCTGCTGGCGGGATTGCAATTCCTGATCGCTCGTCAGAACATCAGCATGACAGGTATGGTGGCACGAATGTTGTTCGTCGCCATTGCGGAAGCTGGTTTGGCTATTATGTTTTTCATGCACCTTTGGGCGGAAAAGCGAGGCTTTCTGATCTTCATCGTGCTGATTACGGGTTTCGTCCTGCTTACCATGCAGGATTCCTGGACTGATAGCTTCCGTATTCGTTACGGAGTTCCCGGGGGACAACCCACCACGAGCACTACGCCATGAAGTATAAGAATCGATTTGTTATCGGACCTCGGTCGATCGGCTTTGTAATCATGATTCTCGCGGTGCTGGCGCTTTGCCCGCCAGTGTTCGCGCAGGGATGCTCACTCTGTTATACGCAAGCCGCACAATCGGGCGGGCGGATGATCCAGGCGCTCAGGAGCGGGATCCTGATCCTGGTTGTTCCTCCCACATTGCTGACGCTGGCAATGGTTCGGGTGTGCTATCGGAAGAAAGACGAATTCCACGATCCTGATCTGCCAGGCGATGACGACAGAGACTGGTGACCGCGGCGCTTTTATTTACCTTGCCGCAGGCTCTGGAAGATATCAGGCGGATCAAACCAGCACTCCCGCCAGAAAGAATCACTTGAGAGGCTGCCGGCGGTCCAGCGTTGCAGCGCGGAATTGGTGCTGGCGATCATCCCGCCGTTCGCGGAATCAAGAACGAGAACCACACCTTCCACCTGGTTGTGTTCCGCGGTGAGTGCTGCGTACTGCTTGCGCATTAACGACTCGAAATAGCGCATTTCTCCGGACTCGGACGGTGGCGACGCCTCGTCGCGTTCCTGCACCCAAACGATATTTACTTTCTTCCCCTGCAGCGGCTTCCATTCGCCGGGAAACGTACCGGTTTCTTCGCGAGTCTTCTGGAAGGGCTGATCTTGGGAAGTTGCAGCGGCCTGCTTGATTGCAGTGGCGGGGAGAGAGACATTCGATAAATCGAGTTGCGAGCGGCGAACCCATCCACGCGAAAGCCCAATGAGATGTACATGGACCCAATCGTTAGTTACGTCGAGAACCTGAAGTTCGTCGTCCGCCTCGGCAACCAGCACCACTTGAGCATCCTTCGATGGACGCGAGAGGACTGGAGTCTTGGCCGCCTTCACGACTGCAAGATCGGTCGGCCGAGCCTGGCTGCTCTTGATCTGCGCGAGGGCAGTCTCTTCTCGAGTGAGTTTTGAGATCTGCCGATCCGTAACAGCTTCTGCCGGTGCAGGAGTTGGCTGGCCTCCGATCCCTTCAGACTTTGGCGCTACCTGCCGCAAATATTGGGACAGGTAATTGACCTTCGCCGTGGAAGGCGCGTCAGGACGAGGGTCTGGGGCACGATGCGCATCCGTACCGACTGGTGCGAGCGGAGGTTGGGCCGGCGACTCGCCACGCTTTAACGCGTCTGCGAGGCGATCCAACAGATCGGATTCCAGTCGGCCGTTCGAACCCAAGAGCTCGTAATTGGACTCCTCGGGCTTCTCCCCGGCATACCACGCGGTGATTTTGGCGGTCACCTGTACTGCGGTTTCACGCGCGTTGATCGAGGTCACAGCGATTTCATACTCGTAATATCCCTGCCGAAATCGTTCGAGCGAGTGGTCGCCGGGTACAGCAAATCCTACGAGAATAGGGAGCTTGCCTCCCGAACTGCCCGCCAACTGCCGAAGGGCGCGTTCGACCTGCGGTTTGGGAGCTGAGAATGTCCGCTGTGTCGGTTTCGCCGATTGAGCCCAGAGTACGCCAGCAAGGATCGACAGGAAAAGAAGGCCTTTCAGCGACAATTGAAGCATTTGCAATCCAGGATATCTGCTGATCATTGTCGCGGCTCCAGCTCGGTACGACGTACCCATCCGCGATGTCCGTCCGCGGTTTCCACACCATACCACTTGGGCGTAATGACAAGAATAACGACTGCGCTGGCAGCCGGTAGGGTGTCCACGGTTGTGGATCGCGAGATGGGAGCCTGCCGGAGCGCTGTTCCGTTGCTCTTGACCTGGCCCTCGACCTGCAACCGCAGCTCCGCGACGCGCTGCTGTAGATCTTTGAACGCTTCAGGAGACAAGGTTGTCGATGGTTGCGATACCAGCACTCGCCGTAGGCGGCGGGAACGTGCTGGCAGTCGCCGGTTGAATGGGGTTGGGTTGCGGAAGCGCGGATGCCACCGGAGTGGGGGCGACAGGCCGATCTCCGGTGTGCGGGGCCTCGACTGCGGGACTCAGTCGCGCCTGCTGAATCGATTCGACCTGAGATCGCACCGCATCGTATTCGGCAGACTCGACGGTTCCATCCGACTTATCGGCGCGACGCCGCTCCTCCTCGACGAAGACGGCATCGATGCGCAGACTTGTCTCGTCCGTACCTCGAGCGTTCACAACGTATCGCACGGTAAGCGTTCCCACCCCGTTGCTGCCCTTGAAATGACGGGGGTCGAGCACGTCTTTGGCGACCTTGTAGAACACCTCGCCGGCTGGCTTGTCGCCTCGAAAGGCATTGGACGACTTCGCCGTCTGTGCCCCTCTCAGCGTCTTCTCTTTCTCGTATACATACGTTCCGTGCACGATCTCGTCTTGACTGACGTGCTTCACCGCTTCCAGAACGTCGGCTTCGGGCGCAGAGATCTGGAACTGATTGCTCACCACGGTGGTATCGGAGTTGCCAAAAAGACGAGCGAATGCGGAAAGAGGCGTTAAGCCACCGACAAGAATGCAGAACAGGAGGAATTTGGGCACACTGAAGCGAATCAACGTATAGGCACTTGATTTCGGAGCTTGGCGACACCTGTACCCAGGTCTCCGCAACATTGGGATCCCCTGACCGAGCCGACGCAGGTGCAAACCGGGAGCTTCCCCTCGTAAACGACCTGCCACTTGGAGTCAAGCTATCGCAGGCTAAACGGGAAGCAAGCGACAACTTCCGACAGCTCACGTGGCGTGAGTCTGCGGTTGCCCGACCGATTGTGCTGTGGACACTTCCACAATGGTTCTACAATGAGCCACCCAATCCGGCTCTTTTCGATGCGCTTGCTCATTGGAACCGTCGCTGTCAGCCTGTTCGTCTGGGGGTACGCGGGCGTTGCTCAAACGGCGCTGCGGACTCAGACTGCTTCCCATTCAGAATCCCAAAATCAGGACTGGCCGGTTTACGGCGGCAATCCGGAGTCAACGCACTATTCCTCACTGACGCAGATCAACCGCTCGAATGTGATGAAACTCAAAGTCGCATGGGCGTTCGATTCGGGCGAAACCGGAGGCTTGCAGACAAATCCGATCATCATTGATGGAATCCTTTATGCGTATACGCCGTCGCAAAAGGTGATCGCGCTCGATGCCGCAACCGGGAATCTGCTGTGGAAGTTCGATTCTGGAATCGGCGGCACGCAACCAGTCCGCGGCCTCGCCTACTGGTCCGACGGCAAGGACAAGCGAATCCTCGCCGGTGTGATGAACTTCATGTATGCGCTCGATGCGAGGAGCGGCACACCGATCATGACATTTGGTGACAACGGCCGCATCGATCTGCGCGATGGACTTGGGCGTGAGCCGCAAGAGCAATCGTTTGCCGTGACTACCCCTGCTGTCGTCTACAAAGACCTCTTTATCGTGGGGGGACGCGAGCCTGAAACGCTGCCCGCTCCTCCGGGCGACATTCGCGCCTACGACGTGCACACTGGGAAGATGCGCTGGATTTTCCATACCATTCCGCATCCTGGCGAATTCGGTTACGAAACATGGCCGAAGGATGCGTGGAAGACAAGCGGCGCGGCCAACAACTGGGCAGGGATGTCGGTGGATGTGAAGCGCGGCATCGTTTACGTTCCCACCGGTTCAGCGGCATTTGATTTTTACGGAGCGGATCGTGTCGGCGACGACTTGTTCGCGAATACTCTGCTCGCACTCAATGCGGAAACAGGGCAGAGGATCTGGCATTTTCAGGGCGTGAAGCACGACATATGGGATCGCGATTTTCCCTCGCCGCCCGTTCTGCTGACAGTTCGTCAAAATGGAAAGCAGATCGATGCCGTTGCTCAGCCGACCAAGCAAGGCTGGTTGTATCTTCTCGACCGGACGACAGGCGATCCAATGTTTCCGGTTGAGTATCACTCTTATCCACCCAGTAATGTTCCGGGTGAAGTCGCGGCCGAGTCGCAGCCGCTTCCAACCAAGCCCGCGCCATACGCGCGTCAGCGGCTGACGGAAGATATGCTCACGAATCGCAATGCCGAAGCTCATGACTGGGCGGTCGAGCAATTCCGCAAACTTCGAAGCGACGGACAATTTGTTCCATTCAGTGCGGGGAAAGATACCGTTGTGTTCCCGGGCTTCGATGGCGGGGCGGAGTGGGGCGGGTCGGCGGTAGATCCGGCGACAGGCGTCTTGTACCTAAATGCCAACGACATTCCCTGGACGGGGAGCCTGGCCGAAAACACGGAACATGAGGTGAGTGGGCGCACTATCTACCAGAATCAATGCAGCGTATGCCATCGCGACAATCTGGCCGGATCGCCGCCCGATTTTCCCTCGCTGGTTGGAATTGGAAATCGTCTCAGTGCACCCGAAATCGTGCGAGTGATGAAGACGGGTAAAGGGCGGATGCCTGCGTTCAGCCAACTTCCGGATGATCAACTCAATGCGATCGCGGATTTCCTGACAAAAGGCGAAAGCAAAGAACTGGCGAGTGAAGGAAACGCAATTCAAATGAAGTATCGCTTTACCGGCTATCACCGGTTCTATGATCCAGACGGATATCCCGCGGTGATGCCGCCCTGGGGAACGTTGAATGCGATTGATCTGAACACCGGAGAGTACCTCTGGAAAATTCCGCTGGGGGAGTATCCGGAACTGGCGAGTGCCGGGTTGAAGAATACCGGAACCGAGAACTACGGTGGACCCATCGTGACAGCTGGCGGAGTGCTGTTTATCGGAGCGACGAATTTCGATCGCAAGTTTCGCGCTTTCGACAAATCAACTGGTGAGCTGTTGTGGGAGACGGCGCTGCCTTTCTCGGGGAATGCGACTCCCGCTACCTACGAAGTGAACGGAAAGCAGTACGTGGTGATTGCGGCCGGTGGAGGCAAAGATCCAAAATCCGGATCGGGCGGGATCTATGTTGCGTTTACATTGCCGTGAGTTGATTGATATCACATCGATCCATAGCACTCATTCCAGCTTCTCTCTCGATCTCGGCGTATACTACGCGCCGCCGGATATGCAGCTCGTTGCTCGTGAGCTGCGCTCGTGAGGTGCTCGGGATGCACAAGCTTGAAGCTGTTGAGAATGCGCGAAGTCTGATGATGGAGGCACGGGAGTGGTCGGTGTGGACGTGGTTGACTGAAAAGAGGCGCGTACGCGAAGCCGCCGATCAAGCCAATGAGGCGCTCGACAAACTCGAGGAGAAGATCAAGAAATCGTGGAGCGACGAACTGAAGCATGCCTATCGCGAGTTGGAAGAAGCGGATCCGGATCACGAGCAGCACCGTCATTCCAAGAAGCTCGATCAAGCGATTGAGATCTCCCCTGAAATTCGAGCGCTGGCCAAGAAAATCAAGCAGGCCCACGATGTCGCTTATGAAGCACACATGCGCGCCGAAGAGACATTCGCGGTTGCCGAGTCACGCCTCAGCATCAGTATGGCTAAAGACGGTACGGTGCAGGCGATCGAATCGTGGGACTTGAAAGAGAAAGCGATCCGAAAAGCGGAAGCCGCAGCTCAGCCGCACTCCGAATGAGCACGGAGCAGCTATTCCCATGTTGGGAAATCACATAATGCGGTGATCTAGCTTCCCGACACCAATCCAGGAAGTCGTATGATGGCCTCAACCTGCCTCTGACCCTCCGGTGATTTCGCGCGAAAGGGGGCAGCATGATTTCGAGTCTCGAGCGCGAGCGTCTTCGCATACCCCGCGACAAAGAAAACGACTACACACACCAGATGGCGGTGCGTCGCCGCCAATTTATTCGTGAGCAGACAGGTGCGGAACTCTCGCATGTAGCGCAGTATTCCTTCGACCCGGCATTATTGCCCGGGAATATCGAACAATTTATTGGAGTGGCTCAGGTTCCCATCGGAGTTGCCGGTCCATTACTCGTGAATGGCGAACATGCGCAGGGCTTGTTCTATGTGCCCATGGCAACGACCGAAGGCAGCCTGATCGCGAGCTACAACCGCGGCATGCGTCTATTGACCGAATGCGGCGGAGTGAAGACGACCGTCATCGATGATTGCATGCAGCGCGCGCCGGCATTTGTTCTAGCGGACGCGCGTCAGGCCAGAGATTTCGGCAAATGGGTGAAGGACAACTTTGCCGCCATCAAGCGAGAAGCGGAATCGACCACCAGCGTAGGCCGATTGCGCGACATCGCGCAGTTTGCCGTCGGTCCTCTGCGCTATTTGCGATTCAACTACACCACTGGCGATGCTGCCGGACAGAACATGGCCGGCAAAGCGACGTTTGCGGCGTGCGAATGGATCAAGAAGAACTATCCGGACCCGTTGCAGTATTTTCTGAGCGGAAATCTGGACACTGACAAAAAACATTCGCACATCAACACGCTGCTCACGCGTGGAAAACGCGTAGTGGCAGAAGTCGTGATCAAGCGAGAAATTCTGCAAACCGTGATGCACGTGGATACCGCAGAATTCTTGTGGACGCGCCAGGTGCAGATGACCGGAGCATTCCTTGCAGGGTCGTCGAACAACGGCGCGCACGCTGCCAATGGACTCGCGGCGGTGTTCATTGCGACCGGACAAGACGTCGCCAATATAGCTGAATCGCACGCGGCGCTCACGTATTCGCAACTGGTGAATGGTGGCGATTTCTATTGGTCGATCACTCTACCTTCGTTGATCGTGGCGACGTATGGCGGCGGTACCGGTTTGGCTACACAGAAGCAATGTCTCGAAATGCTTGGCTGTTACGGCAAAGGGAAAGTGGAGAAATTCGCGGAGATCTGCGCAGCCGTGGTGCTCGCCGGCGAAACCTCGCTCGCCGCGGCTATGTTGCACGGCGACTGGGTCTCGGCCCATGAGAAGCTGGGACGCAATCGTCCCTAGTTTCTGAAGGAGGGCGGCATGCTGCAATCACAAAAGGGGGAACGTCTTTCCTGGGGCGATGCTGCGTTTCTTTATCTTGAGCGTGAGGGCACGCCGCTGAATGTGGCATCTCTTTGTGTCTTCGAAGGCAGTATAAAGCTGGAAGACTGCATTCAGTTGGTCGAGTCAAAGCTCCCGCTGATCCCGCGATACTTGCAGCGCGTTGTTACGCCGCCCTACAACATAGGCCTTCCGACGTGGGAGTCTGCGCCGCAGTTCAACATCCGCCATCACATACGGGAGGAAAAGTTAAGGCGCGGATCGGAAGCGGAACTCAAGAAGGCCACCTCGAAAATATTGAGTGGAGTGATGGTCCGCAGCCGGCCGTTGTGGGATTTCACCTTACTGCACGGAATTCGCGGAGGCCACACTGGGGTAGTGGCACGCATACATCATTGTCTCGCCGACGGAATCGCCGGCATTGGGCTGATGAATGTTTTGCTCGACGCCACAGCCACACCGCAACGAACTCCCAAGAGAAGCAAGAGCAATCGGGTACAGGCCGAACCGCAGCGAGACTCGGGCGCAGCGCTGCTGGAGTCGCTGGTGAATGCATACTCCCAACTGGTGAGCAAGGCATTGGTGACAGAAGCCGAAGTATTGAAGGTCGCGCAGGGAATCGTCGCGCAAAGTGGCACAGGTCCTTTCGCCGAGCTGGGTTCATTGCTGCCGGAGATAACAGCGCCGGCAGATCGTCTGCCCTTCAACCAAGTCTGCAAGGGGCCGCAAAAATTCGCATGGGCCAGCGTTCCGATGGCCGAGTTCAAGGCCGTCCGCGAACGTTGCGGCGGAACATTCAATGATGTAGTGCTGACGATTGTCACCAGCGCGTTCCGAAAATATGCGGAGGCGCACAAGGTCAACACAGCGAATCGTCTGTTGCGCCTGGTGGTGCCGGTGAACGTGCGCGGCTCGGGTGATGTTGGTGAACTAGGGAATCGAATCTCGTTTGTGCCCGTGCCTGCCCCGATGGACATCCGAAATGCACGCGAATTGTTGGCGAATATTTCGCAAAGAACACAACTGATCAAGAATGCGCACCTCGCCGAATTCGTCCGGTTGTTCGGAGCGCTGCTGGCCGCGATCCCCACATCGGTGCAGGCGCTGATTGGGCCAATCGCGAGCAGATTACCCTTGAGTGTCTGCAACGTGATTTGCACGAATGTGCCCGGGCCGCAGACGCCGATTTATCTATTAGGTCATCGGATGACTGCGTGGTATCCGTATGTTCCAATCGGCGGCGAGATGGGCGTGAATTGCGCGATATTGACTTACGACGGGCGCGCCTACTTCGGATTTACCGGCGATGCGCATGCCGCGCCTGACCTGGAGCGATTGGAACAATTCGTGACAGAGAGTCTGGCGGAGCTGCGCAGAGCGGCAGGAGTGCGGTCGCGCGTAAGAGTGGACAAGCCGATGCGCGCGCGCAAAACGAAAGTACGAGCGACGACGATCGCAAAGATAGATCCAGTTCCTGCTTCAGGTTCAACTGAGCACGAAAAAACGGCACAAGAGACGCTGTTGGCAGCCAGTGCGTGAATCTGTCATACGCCGTTGTGTCAGTCGACCCATTTTGGGAAGACGTGCTTTAACTTTCTTGCGCCTGCCTATCTATAGAGATATGCTTCGCGCACTAACCCAGGGCACGTGGTCGCTGTCTGCAGATTTCGGGACGCGACGCTCACCTCCCACGTCACGCCCGGCTGCAGTCAACCCCCTCCGCAGCCCGACGGAGGAACTTATGCTGGCCTTCTCTGATCCCTCTACCTTCCCGGCAACTTCTGCCAATGTCGCTCTGATGGAACACAAGAACCTGGAGAAGTTCGGGAAATACACTCGACTCTATTTCGAGGATCGTAGTTATACCAACGTCGAGGAACTTCAATCGGCCGGAAAACTGGCGCGCATTCTTCAGGATCACGGAGTTGCGACTGGTGACCGAGTGGTGCTGGCGATGCCGAACACGCCAGAACTCACCGCTGCCTTCCAGGCAATCTGGACGATGGGCGGCGTCGTAGTTCCGGTCATGCCGCAGTGGACCGCTCCCGAGATTGCTCATGTGCTGAAGGATGCGGGAGCGAAAACGGTGCTGACGGTCTCGGCGCTTGCACCACGAATTGCGGAAGCAAAAAAAGAAGTCGGCTGTGTGCGTAACTTGTTGGTGTTTGGCGAGTGCGCAGTCCCAGGAGCGCAGAATATTTTGCCGCAACTGACGATGGGCGCGAAAATGCTACAACTTCCTGCCCAGCGCGCTGCTGACGATATTGCAATGCTGCTCTATACGTCGGGAACGACAGCCGCTCCCAAGGGCGTGATCGCGACTCACGGGAACATTGTGGCTGCGGTGAATGCTGTCTGCGAGATGAATGCAGACATGCCACAGCTTCCCATGCTGCATGCATTGCCGCTGACGCATGTCTTCGGACTCTTACTACTGCGATGCGCAAATGAATGGGGACTGACGTCGGTGCTGGTGCGGCAATTTGAGCCGACGAAGGTGCTCGAGACGATTGAGCAACATAAGATCGGCTACCTGCCAGTGGTGCCGACGATGATGCTCTATCTGATGAGCCATCCCGACCATGCGAAGTACAAGACAGATAGTCTCTACCGAACAGTAAGCGGAGGCGCTGCGCTGCCCGAGCAGGTGCGTGTGATGTTCTCCAAGATGTTCCCGGGACGAGTCGACCAGGGATATGGGATGTCGGAGTCGATTGGCATCGCGACTGTCTATGATGATCACGACAAATATCGGCCAGGATCTGCGGGGCGAGCTGTACCAGGGATGACGATTCGCATTGTCGATGACAGTAACCAGCCGTTACCGCCGCGAGAGGTCGGCGAGATCTGCCTCATCGGTCCGAACATTTCTTCCGGCTACTGGAACGATGCTTCGGCAACGAAAGATGCTTTTGAAGGCGGCTGGTTCCACACCGGAGACGTCGGGTATCTCGACGAAGATGGCTTCCTGTACATTACTGATCGCAAGAAAGACTTGATCATCAAGGGAGGAGAAAATATCTCACCACGAGAGATCGAAGAGGTCTTGTATCTGCATCCGGCTGTCGCCGAGGCAGCGGTGGTCGGAATTTCAGACGCCACGTTCGGAGAAGAGATCTGCGCGGTCATACAGAGCAGGCCAGGAGTGGTGGTCGACGAAGACGACATTCGCGCTCACATCGGAAGACATGTCGCGAAATTTAAGGTTCCGGGGCGTGTGGTCTTCCGTGGTGATCTGCCCAAGAATTCGACGGGGAAGGTACAGAAGCGAGTTCTGCGAGAGCAGCTTACGGCTTCCGCAGTGGCCGCTTAGCTGTTCGTTTTCGGCTGGCTTTTGGAACTCCGTTCTTTTTCAGGCGCGCTTCCAGGAAGGCGATGCGCCTGCGGAGTTCCTCCAGTTCTTCTTGCGCCGCCGCACCGTCTTCGAATTGCGGCGTCTGCAGCAGGTTCTTCATTGCCTGCAAAGGAGAGAGCGCTGCCGATTGCACTCCGGCAAAGCGACTTTGCACCGCATGTTGCACCTTGTGATAGGCGTCGAATGCGGTTTTCAGGTACCACATGATGAACTCACGGCCAACGCGATCGGTTGCCATGATGAGCTGCCGCAAAAACTCAACGGGCAGTCCCTGTGGTTGCGCCTTCGCGTCTTCCACGATGATCTGGGTAAGCGTCAGGCGGGTGAGATCCTCGCCAGTTTTGGCGTCGACAACTTTTACGTCAGTTCCATTTCGGATCAGAGTAGCGATGTCTTCCAGGTTGATATATCGGCTGCCGGAAGTGTCATACAGTCTACGGTTTCCGTATTTCTTGACGACAACTGCTTTGGCCTGCACGGAAAACGCTCCTTGTTGCAATGCACAATCGTATCCCAGATCGTTGACAAATGCACAGATAAATCCTATCTTTAACTTGATGCTGCAATGCAGCAATTGGAGGCGGTTATGCCAGAGACTATGAGGAATGAGCCCTCCAGAAGTTACGCTCGGGAATCATCCTTCTTGTCCTTGCTGTCGGGATGGGTGCAGCAGGGAATTGAGAGCTTCATCGCCACCCAAAGAATCCTGGTGGATCTCGCGATCCGTCAGAACGCGAATGCCATGGAAGTGATCCGTGAACGGCTTGCCGATCCGGATATCTGTCCTGCAGCGATCATCAGCGAACTGGCGGGAGAGGGAATCACCAACTTCATCGAGGCGCAACGGATTCTGCTCAGCCTGGTGCAGAGCGAAAACGAAATCCTGATGAAGGGCGTGAAGGAGCGCGTTGGAGTCACCAAAGTGACGGCGGCCATGACTGATATGGCGCGTCGCAGTATTGATAATTTCCTGGAAATGCAACATGGGTTCCTGAAGATTGCGAGCAAGCAGACACATCATTGGCTGATGGGAGCCAAGGCCGGCAAGGGAGCAGAAGGTGTGCGCCTGGTCGATATCGCCCAGGAAGGCATGGGCAATTTTGTCCGCTCGCAGAAAAAGTTCCTCGACATCCTTGCCGAAGAAAGCACTAATGCGATGTCGAAAAATAAGAGCGGCGAGCGCAAGATGAAGAAGTCGGAACTCAGCCAGCTTGCGCTGGAGGCAACGGATTCGTTCATCGATGCGCAGAAAAAGCTGCTTGACGTCGCGGGACGTCAGATGGGCGCCGGAGTGAAGGCGGCTGGCCGCACTGTGAAAATGTTCAAGCCGCTGCCGCTGGAGCCGCTGGCGGATCTGACACGTGAAGGCGTGAAAAGCTTCGTCGATGCCGAGAAGGCAATGATCGATTCCATGATGAAAGCAGGGCGTAAACCTGCGGCGAAACCGGAGCGGCGTGCGAAAGCACGTGCAGCTCGGAAGCCACGCACCGCGAGGGCTGCAGCGGCCGTCGCATGAAGTGGCGATTGTGATTTGTCAGGTAAGCATTGATCGTCGTGCCGCTGTCCCGGCAGCGGCACGTTTTTTGCAGTGTCTCTCCCGTTGAGCATTTTGCCTTTGATGATTGTCAGCCTCTGGAGCGCCGTTTCAAAACGGCTTTTCTAACAAAGCAACCCGGTATACCCTTACTTCAAATTTCCGCATCCCAAAAGTGGTTATTCCTGATTCACGCGTCCGAGTTGTGGGAGCAGGATGCGTACGGAATATGGGGAAGTAAAGAACAATTGCGATCCACCGTGCCTCGGAACAGCATTCGCGAAGACTTCGCTGAAGCAAAGCTCTCGATGTGGACAGAAGCGTTTTTTGGCGCCGAGATGCTTTTGCTGCATATGTCACCTACGTATTACGGGTTTGGGATTCCGAAGGGAGATGAGGCCGGGGTCGTCGTGATCCCCGGTTTTCTCGGAACAGACTTCTACCTCTCGCATCTTCACTCGTGGCTAGGACGCATCGGCTATCGCGCGTATTTCTCCGGCATCGGATTGAATGCGGACTGCCCCAACCTTCTCATTCAGCGCTGTCTGAACGACACGATGGAACAGGCACTCAAAGAGACAGGGCGTCCGGTTCATCTCATCGGACACAGCCTGGGTGGAATCATCGCGCGCTCGGTTGCCGCCCAGCGGCCGCGTGATGTCGCTTCTGTCATCATGATGGCAGCTCCGTTTCGAGGAAATGTTGCCCACAAGAACATCCTCCGGGCAGCGGAGATCGTGCGCAAGCGCATCCTCGACGAACACGGGGCTGGCGTTTTACCCAGTTGTTACACCGCACGGTGTACCTGCAATTTTCTGGATTCGTTGCGTCGCGCAGAACCGCTGTCTACTCCTCAAACGGCGATCTACACAAAAAACGACGGCATCGTGGATTGGCGGTATTGCCGTGCGGAAGATCCCGCGGTGGACTTCGAAGTCACGGGAACCCACGTTGGACTGGTTTTCAATCCCGCGGTCTACAACATCGTTGCGACACGTCTTGCGAAGGCAGTTTCGAAGTAGCGAGGCGGTGAAATGCGGCCTCCAGCGCCAACAACACCCGAATAGTTCCGATTTGGGAAGCAATTCACGAAGTTCTAACATTCTCAGGTGGAACATCCGGGAACTTAGGCGAAACTAACGCTGCACCCTAGGGCCGCGACAGTGTTGCCAGCCAGCATTGTCCCGCGATTTCGGCCAACCAGACTTTCATCTCGGACCTGCCCAAGTCCAGTGAGAATCACAAGGAGACTTTTTATGCGGCGTTCGAGTGTATTTCTTCTACTGTTGTTCCTGTTTTTAGGTGTGGTTTCATCCGTTGCTCAACAGACATTTGTCAGCCGGTACGATGCGTTTGCGGGTTACTCGTATTTAAACTCGCCGAAGCTAAGCCTGTCTCAGAACGGATTTCACACGCAGTTCGGCGTCAACGCCCGAACCTGGGCGGCGCTGGGCGTAGATTTCAGCTACTTCACGGGCAGCAGTACTCTGCACACCAGTGACCTGAACTCGACACAACTGGCGAAACTGGCACCGATTGCGCCATTGCTGCCGCCGGGATTCGTAATCGAGTCCCCATATGATGCCACCACTTACACCATCACCGGAGGCCCACAGTTCTCGATCCGGAAATTCAAGGCAATCACGATTTTCGTTCGCCCCTCGGTCGGAGCAATGCACGAGAGCGTAACCGCGAATCCACCGAATGCGATCATGGCGCAAATCGTCGCTAGCCTTGTCGGGCCGACCATGAAGAAGAACGATACTGAGATTTTCTACGGCGCCGGTGGCGGTGTGGATTTGAACTTCTCCAAGCACTTTGCCGTACGAGCTCAAATGGATTTTGTTCGTGTGGGCCTATTTACAGACTTGTTAGATGGCTCACAGAACAACATCCGCTTTTCGATTGGACCGACCTTTCGTTTTGGAAAAAACATAGTACAAAGCCATTGAAGAGCAGATGGACGGCCGTAGCGGTCTCGGACCGCTGCGGCTTTTTTTGTTGGATTCATCCAATCCAGCTCTTTTTCTTTGCGAGTGAGTCGCCACGGCATCGAGAGTAAGCATCCATTGTTTGTGCGTATAGTGGCCGTTTGTGCGGGATTGAGAACCGCGCAAGGCAGACGTGAAGATCTCGCAAGGATCCAATGGTTAGGCTGACGAATCAGATTACCGGGCCTCGATGCCTTCCTCATTGCACTAGCAGTAGCGGCTTTTTGGGGATAGGCTTATGCACGGTCTAGATAGCAGGTTCGGATTGCACACCTGGCGGGTGCTTTCCATTCCGTTAGTACTCTTCACAGCGCTTGCGCTGGCTCCAGCACAAGACGCAACTCCAGAAGTATATCTACATCGAGCGAGCCGCAGATCTGGTTCACCCGTTCTGCGCAAGAATGTCGACCTGGTTCTGGTACCAGTGACGGTGGTCGATAAATCCGACAAAACTGTGAACGGCCTTCAGGCGAAAGACTTCACGGTTCTCGACGAAAAAACGCCCCAGGAAATCAAATACTTCTCCACAGACGACGCGCCACTCTCGTTGACGGTGATCCTGGATGCGAGCGGCAGCATGGCGCCGCAAATCAGGTCGGTGCGCCAGGCAGTGCTGGACTTGTTCAAGTCTTCCAATCCAGAGGACGAGTTCCGGGTGATCACAGTCAGCAGCAAGCCAGCCAGCGTTGCTGATATTGGCGCTTCGCTGGATGAAGTCAGTGAACGCCTCGACGAGGTGCGTCCTAGCGGCTTCACCTCCCTCTGGGATGCGATGTACCTGGGCGTCTCCGATTTCAAAGAGGCGCAGTTCCAGAAGAAGGCGATGGTAGTGATCTCCGACGGCGGCGACAACCACAGCCGGTATACGCAGAATGAAATCAAATCGATTCTGGAGGAATCCGATACTCTGGTGTATGCGGTTGGATTGTTCGATCCGCGTGCAAGCCGGTTAGAAGAACGAATGGGACCGTTGCGCCTTGATGAAGTGACCAGCGTGACCGGCGGGCGTGTGTTCCCGGTTCACAGTCCTCAGGATCTAAATGACGCCATCCGGAAGATTAATCGGGAGCTGCGAAATCAGTATGTAATCGGGTATTCACCCACTCCGAATCCGGAGCTCAAGGGCAAGTGGCACAAACTCAAAGTGCATTTAAACGGCGAGCCGATGAAGTCCAGCCTGCATGTTTATGCCCGCAAGGGCTACTACGCGGGCAGCGACTAATGCCGCGATTCATAAAACGTCTCTCATGATTTAGCTTTCCGATGGCATCGACAGGGAACTTCCTGCGCCAACTTCTTTTGGCATGTGGATGAGCTTGCCTCTGCTTCTTGGTGGGAGAGCGCTGAAGGTGAGGATCACAGCCTGAAAGAAGAGAGCGCCGGTGGTGTCGAGGAGCACGTCGCGAAACATGCCGGTGCGATTGGGAAGAAACGTCTGGTGAAATTCATCGAGCGAGGCCACCAGGAAGGTGCTCAGAATCGCCAGCGCACTGGCGCGAGCACACCACACGCGGCGGAGCGATTTCAGAAACTCCGGACTTCGCATCGCCGGCTTGAGACGGTCTTCCAGCTGAATGAGCGTGATCTCACGCCAGCCGCGATACAGCAGAAGGCTCAGAATTCCGTAACCGGTAAAATGACCGGTCTTGCGCATGATGTGGTTGATGAAATCAACATACTTGAGTGCAGAGTGCCCGAATAGCGGACCAACGATAGCTGCAAGCCAGCTGCCGGTATGATCAGCGCCAAGATAGGGCGTTGACTCAATGATAATGATGCCGATCCAGAAGATCGCGGGAAGCCAGGCGAGAAGAAGCCGCGTCGAGTTGCTACGAACAGTGGTCAAAACAAAGTATCCAAATCGCGATGGATCGCACTTTAGTATAACGGTTCGATGCCGGGGAACGAGGGTGGAGCGGTACGCTTCAATGAACTCTGGTAACGTCGCTGCGAGAACGAGATGTCCTCGCAACACAGCCGATCACGCTACTCAGCAGCCCCGGCGTACGCTCGTGAAGCGCTACTCCACGTGGTAGTTGGGCGCCTCGCGGGTGATCACGACATCATGTACGTGACTTTCGCGCATGCCTGCCCAGGTGATCCGGATGAACTTGGCCTTCTGCTGCAACTCGGGAATCGTGCCGCAACCGGTGTAACCCATTCCGGAGCGCAAGCCTCCGACGAGTTGATGGACGATCATGGCCAGAGTGCCGCGATAGGGAACACGCCCTTCGATGCCTTCGGGAACAAGCTTGTTCAGGCGATTGCCATTAGTGTCGCCATCCTCGACAGAGATGTTCGCACCACCGTCGGCTTCTTCGGTGCTCTGGAAATAACGCTCGCCAGAGCCTTGGGCCATGGCGGACATCGATCCCATGCCGCGGTAGGACTTGAAGGAGCGTCCCTGATAAAGGATGGTTTCGCCCGGACTCTCATCGGTTCCGGCGAACATCGATCCGGCCATGACGACGTTGGCGCCGGCAGCGAGCGCCTTGGTGACGTCACCCGAGTACTTGATGCCACCGTCCGAGATGACGGGGACATTCGCGTCACGCGCGGCGCGATAGGCTTCGGCGATGGCAGTGATCTGCGGCACTCCGGCGCCGGTGACGACGCGAGTGGTGCAAATCGAGCCAGGACCGATGCCGACCTTCACAGCGTCGGCGCCGCACTTCACCAGCGCGCAGGCGCCATCGAAGGTGCCGACGTTGCCGGCGATCAGATCAACCTCGGGAAGCTTCGACTTCACTAGAGAGACGGCGTCGAGCACGCGGCTCTGATGGCCGTGGGCACTGTCGATGACGAGCACGTCGACCTTGTTACGAACGAGTTCCTGCGCGCGCTCCAGGAAGTCGCCGGTGGCGCCGATCGCGGCAGCGCAACGGAGGCGTCCCTGAGTGTCTTTGGCGGCGTTGGGATACTTCAGCTTCTTCTGAATGTCTTTTACGGTGATGAGGCCTTTGAGGTTGTACTTGTCGTCGACAACGAGGAGCTTTTCAACGCGATGCTCGTGCAGAACTTTCTCCGCTTCCTCGAGCGTAGTGCCCACCGCCACGGTGATCAGGTTTTCCTTGGTCATCACCCTCGAAATCGGAATATCGGTACGAGTCTCAAAGCGCAGGTCGCGATTAGTGAGAATGCCAACGAGCTTCTTGTTCTTGGTGATCGGCACGCCTGAGATCCGATAGCGGCGCATGACTTCGAGGGCGTCGGCGACTTTAGCGTCGGGCGAGAGCGTGATGGGATCGACGATCATGCCGCTCTCGGAGCGCTTCACCTTGTCGACTTCGCTGGCCTGCTGGTCGACCGTCATATTGCGATGGATGACACCCATGCCGCCCTGCTGCGCGATGGCGATAGCCATACGCGACTCGGTAACGGTGTCCATGGCGGCGGTCATGATGGGAACGTTGAGCGTGATGTTGCGGGTAAGCCTGGTTTGCGTATTCACATCGGCGGGGACAACGTCGGAGCCGGCGGGAAGCAGCAACACGTCGTCGAAAGTAAGCGCCTCTGGAACGGGAAAATGGATCATTGCAGCTCTTTCCTACACGAAGGGATGATGTTTCATTCTAAAGGTGAGTGGCGACGGGGGCAAATGGCGTAGCCAGCACATGGCAACGTTAGATGTGGTAAGGCTTACCTGACCTTGTAGATCCAGTGGTAGGAGCCATCCAGAGATTGCACGGAAAGAAAACGGAAGGTTTGCTTGCGGTGTGTTTGACGGGTGCCAAGAAATCCATAAGTTAGTTCAACTGTAAGGCTGGAGTTTTGCTGAAGGGGTGCTGGGACGCCCGAAACATCGCTAAAACATGGGACGGTGCTGCGCTCCTTGTATGACAGATAAGGATCGAAATCACGATGCTGAAAATGCGCAACTTCATGTTGGTTGCGAGTAACTGTGCACTCGATAGACAGATGGGTTACCGGGAGCCAGCCTTCATTTGTGAGCAGAAATGAAGTGGAGTAAGGATCCCCAGATCGAAAGGAAAAATCTTCTTCCATCGAAAGCCACGGATAGGAAGTTACGAAGACGATGACGATGATCGCAAACAGACCGAACAAGGCCAGATAGGTGTATCCGGATGAAAGTGCCTTTGAGAGCCATACGCGAGCGCGCCCGGACCGCCTTGATCGTTTCTTCTTTGATGGCGAATACCGGTACCTTCGAATTTTTACTCGTTCGCCTTCCATGGCTGCGCCTGTAGGAATTACGGCTTTGGATTTTGCGGGGGAAGTAAAGCATAGCCCTCACACCGCTGCGGAACAAGCAACAACATAGGTGCCCGGAGAAACACCTGGTCGACGCCGCGCGGACAGGGAAATAAACGGTAACCGTTTGCTCCCTCCTGCCATCTGCCATAGAGGAGGGATGAACGAGTGAAGATCACCATCACCACCCCAACTGGTCACATTGGCAGCAAACTTTCCAACCTTTTACTCGATCGTGGCGCAGAGCTAACGGTAATCGCGCGCGATCCAGCCAAAGTGAAAGATCTCGCTGGTCGAGGCGCACATGTTGTTGCCGGCGCGCATTCCGATCCTGCGGTGGTACAACGCGCTATCGAAGGTGCCGACTCACTTTTCTGGCTGAATCCACCTAACTACACGACGAAAGATCCAAGGGGAGAGTACCGCAAATTTGCCGATGCGGCAGCGACGGCCATTTCGCAGTTTCCGCAGATCAAACTGGTATTGCTCTCCAGCATAGGAGCAAACCGTACAGAAGGAACTGGACCCATTAAGGGCTCGCACGACGCCGAGGAAAAGCTGCGCGCTACGGTGAAGAACCTCACGGCCCTGCGGGCAAACTACTTCATGGAGAATGTTCTTTCGTCGCTGCCCACCATCATCAGCGACGGGAATATCTATTCCATCGTGCCCGGGTCGACGACTGCACCACAGATTGCGACGGCGGATATCGCGGCCATCTCCGCAGACGTGCTGTTAGCCGGACGTGATGGACAACACATCTTCGATCTAGCCGGTCCCGAAGACATCAGTTTCGACCAGGTTGCTGAAACTCTGAGTAAAACGATCGGGAAGACCGTGCGTCACGTCGTTGTTCCTGATGAGGCGCTTGTGGCTGGTTTGGTTGGCGCAGGTCTTTCTCCGGAACTTGCTCGCGAATTTGTGGAGATGCAGCACGCTTTAGCGGAAGGGCTGCCGCACGAATTCCTGGGCGAGCAAAAGCTAAGTGGGAAAATGACCTTCGCTCAGTTTGCGCGCGAGGTATTTTTGCCGAACTACCGGAACGCTTCCGCATCGGCGGCTTAAGGCCTCAGAGCGTTTCCTGAACGATCAGTTGGTAGACGGCCTCGCTGTTCGGGGGCAGAGGGCGTCCCCAGAGATGAACGATGCGCGATTTCGCTTTGGGAGCGCGGCACTCGACTTCTACGTTGTCGAACGGTTCGGCCCAACTGATCTGGTCGAGCACGCCGTGGACGTCGGTCCGCTTACGCAGTACCTGGTCGAGCGATTGTCCTAGCAGCTGGTGAGGATGCGCGAAGCCCATCTGTTGAGCGAAGGTGATGTTCATTCGCTTCAGAAGGCCGTGTTCGTCGACGGTGGCCACGCCGAAAGGCAGCGTGTCGAGCATAGTGCGCCAGCGCCCACTGATTTCGGTGAGACGATCGTCGATGTTGAGGATGCGACCGGCGATAGCGAGACGCGCGCTCAGTTCGTCCTGGTTGAATGGCTTAGCCAAACAATCATCGGCACCGGATTCAAGCGCGAGCAGGTGATCGAGACGGTAGGAGTTCGGTATCAGGAGCAGCAGGTAGGTGTAGTAGGGGTCGTGGCGCGCTCGCAATTGCCTGCAGATCTCAATTCCATTTACTCCAGGGAGCCGGAAATCCAGAATGGCGAGCCGAGGGGCGTCTTTTTCCTGCAGTACGGACCACGCGCGTTCGCCGTTCACGACGAGAATCGGATTCAATCCGTGCGCCGATAAGGCATTGCACAGAAAGCTCTGACACATCGGTTCGTGTTCAGCTACGAGAACTCTCATGGCAGCGCGAGGGTGTGCTGAGGGTCAAGTTCATCTATCGGCAAAAATCGGGAGGGGAATAGGGGAAGTACGAAGGCAGAAGTCAGAAGTCGGAATAAAAAGCTAAAGGCAAAGCGCGCGGACAGGAATGTCCGCGCCACACAACCTACGCCCACGCCACACAAACTGTCTTATGCTTCAGCGGCGGCGGTGACGAGTCCCGGTTGCACCGTGCGCTTGGGCCGCAACTTCCGGCGGAGGGGCTCTTCGATCCCCAGGTAGACGGCAACGGAAACGGCAATCGCGATGAACACTCCCAACAGGATCTGCCAGACGAAGTAATGCTTGGGGTGCTGAAAATCTGGTTGGAAGAACATCGGCAACACCACTGAGTGCAGCAAGTAGAGGCTGTAGCTGGCGTCACCGAGAAGAACCAGAGGTTTGAACTCAAGCACGCGTGCCCAAGCGGGACGAAGCGCAATTCCATAAATGATGGCGGCAAACGCCGGAGCAAGCAGGCCGCTATGGATCACCGGATAAGGGATATGAGAGCTGAAGGCGGCGACTCCAACGAATCCCACCAATCCTGCGACAGCCAACGGAGTCGCCCATTTACGATCGACGGAGTTTCGCACGAAGAGGAATCCGCAGCATGCTCCCATGAGGAATTCGGGGAGGCGTACCAGCGGATTGAACTTTACGATATTCAGCCAGGTGAGGCCGAGCATGTTGTCGTCGACGAAAGCAACGCCATCAGGCTTCAGCAGCGTATAACCCACGGTGATCGCGAGACTGATAGCCCAAGAGATGAGAAGCAACGACATCAAGGTCGAGTTTCGCTTCCGCAGAAGAACAACGATGAGTGCCGGGAAGATCAGATAGAAGAACGCTTCGACTGAGAGACTCCAGGCTACCGAGTTCCAGGCGAGGGCGGCTCCGGGAATCCAGGATTGGAGCAGAGAAGGAACCAGCAACGCCGACGCAAGGGGATGATGCTTGGGCCAGACGAACATATCCATGTTCCCGCCGGGCTGAATAGGCATAACAAAGAGAACGTAGATAAAAAATGGCAACGTAACGATGAGCGAAAAAATATAAGCGGGATACACGCGCGCAAAGCGGGCACGCCAGAAAGTCCGGGCAGGAGTTTCACGGTTTGAGTAGGTGTAAACGAGGATGAATCCGGAGAGTACGAAGAACAGACTTACCCCGACGTAGCCAATTGAAGCGAAATTCTGGTACCACAGCGGGCCCGCAGCGACTTTGATGGCGTGCAGGTGAAAGATCACCACGTGCAATGCCGCAAAGAAGCGGATGGAAGTAATGGCGGGCAGGCGGGGTCTGGAGGCAAGTAGTTCCATAGGTGTTTGTACGTAGCGTTGGACGGTTAAGTTCCGGATTCGTAAGCTTTCTGTAAGAAGAAAACATCCTGAAAAATCATGCACTTGAATCGAAGTCCGCAGTACTGCATCTAAAACTGTAAGTAGGCTGGGGCGGTTTGTGTTTTCCCCTATTCGGCGGTATCATCTATTAGTCTAGCTGCGAGATTGCAGCGGCGAAGAGCGTAGACGCGGTGCTCTTTGCATTCCGGATAGCGGGCTGGTCCGGTTTCCCCAGGTCAGCTTCGGCGAAGCAACCCAGTGGGCGCGAGCCCACTTTTTATTTGAGCGGGCAGCAGCATTGCTTTCGGTCCTCTCGCCGCAGTGGCGGGTCATCATTTAACAAGCACGTATGGCTTTGAATCTGGAGCAAGTCAGGAATATTGCGGAGAGGGTTGCCGCGTCCAGTGGCCTGGAATTGGTGGAAGTAGAATTCCTGGGCAGCGGCAAGGCTCGCATGCTGCGCATCTTTATCGATAAGACTGGTGGCGTGACCCACGAAGATTGCGAGAACGTAAGCCGGGAAGTGAGCACGATCCTGGACATGGAAGATGTGGTGCCCGGCGATTCGTACCTGCTGGAGGTTTCCTCCCCAGGGCTGGATCGCAAGCTGACGAAGCCAGCCGATTACGAGCGTTTCAAGGGCAGCTTGATCAAGGTTACGACGTATGAGCCCGTGGAGGGCAATCGCAATTTCCGGGGACGACTGGAAGAAATTGCGGACGGCAAATTCACCATCGAGGTGGAAGCTGCCGGGAAGAAGAAGTCGAAAAAGAAACAGGAGCAGGTTGCAGGAAGCAAGGTCACGATTGAGTTGAAGAATGTGGCGAAGGCGAACCTGGTTCCAGAGATTTAAAAAAGTTTCGAGTTTCACGTTTCGCGAAAGACAAGAACGAGAAGTTAATACGACAGAGAACGAAGATTCACCAGCGCGAAACGGCAAGGAAGATCATGGCAAGCGAGCTTTATAACACCATAGACGCGATCAGCCGAGAAAAAGGAATCGATCCGCAGATTGTAGTCAGCGCGGTGGAAGACGCGATTGTTGTCGCTACGCGCAAATACTACAAGACGCAGGAAAACCTGCGCGCGGTGCTGGACAAGGATAGCGGTCAGATCAGGGCGTTCGCAGTTAAGACGATTGTGGAAGGTCCGGAGACGCTGCAGGATCCGCTGACCCAGATGTCGCTCGCGGATGCGCAGAAGATTGACGCGAATGCTGAGGTTGGTGGCGAGGTTCACATCCCTAAGGCTACGGATGTGCTGGGTCGCATTGCGGCACAACTCGCCAAGCAGGTCATATTCCAGAAAGTTCGCGAGGCGGAGCGCGACACCGTGTATGGCGAGTACATCAATCGCGTAGGCGAGATCGTAAATGCCACGGTGAAGCGCGTTGAAGGCCAGGATTACATCTTCGACCTAGGCAAGGCCGAGTCGCGAATGCCGAAGAAAGAGCAGTCGCGGCTGGAGTCGTTTGCGCCGGGCGAGCGCGTGCGGGTGGTGATCGTGCGCGTGGAGAAAGCGTCGAAGGGTCCGCAGGTGATTGTTTCCCGCGCGGCTCCGGAACTCGTGCAGAACCTGTTCCAGACGGAAGTGCCGGAGATCTACGACGGTACGGTGCAGATTCGCGCGACGGCGCGTGAAGCGGGTGAGCGCACCAAGATCGCGGTCATGTCGAGGGACAAGGACGTAGATCCGGTGGGCGCGTGCGTGGGCATGAAGGGCATGCGCGTGCAGTCGATTATCCGCGAGTTACGCGGCGAGAAGATCGACATCATCGAGTACCACGAAGATCCGCAGACGTTTGCGGAGAAGGCATTGCAGCCGGCGAAGGTTAGCCGCGTGACGGTGGTCGATCCTGGGCTGAAGCATCTGGAAGTGATCGTCGATGACAGCCAGCTCTCACTGGCGATTGGTAAGAAGGGTCAGAACGTTCGCCTTGCTGCCAAGCTTTTGGGCTGGAAGATCGACATCAAGAGCGAAGAAGAGAAGCGCCAGGAAGTGGAACAGGCGATGTCGCAACTGGTCACCAGTGCTTCCACTCCGCTGGAGAGTGTTCCGGACCTGGGCGAGGGTGTGATCGAGAAGCTGAACGAGGCCGGCGTGACGTCAGTCGAAGCGCTGGCGGATATGACGCCCGAGCAATTGGAAGCAATTCCGGGTATCGGTCCGAAGACGGTGGAAAAAATCAGTATTGCGGTCAATAATTACTTCTCCAGCCTTGAAGCCGGGGAAGGTGGCGGTCCCGATTTCCAGGGATCTGAAGATCAGCCCGCTGGCGAACCAGGTGGTGAAGAACTGAACGCGGCTCCCGTGGAAGCCGGAGCGAATCCGGTTGAGGGTGAGACTGCGGCTGATGTGCAGGCCGGTGATGGAACCGGAGTACAAAAGGTTCCGCATGCCGAGGCCGAAGACCTGTCTGAAGGCGAGCCGGCGATAGAAGAAATCGCGGCGAGCAGCGTGGAAGACGCTTCGGCTACAGAAGAGAGTGAATTGACGACGCACAGTGAACATCCCGGTGAGAACGATGAATCCCGGGAAAAGCAGTGATCAGCGGGCAAGCGCGCTTCGATGAGGGGCGCGTGGCGGATAGCGGCAAGAATCAAAAACTGGACCGTGAGGTTGACATGAAGACTTAAGGAACATCACGGAGAGGAATTAAAGGGCGGAATGGATAAGATTCGAATTAACGATCTGGCAAGGGAGCTCGAAGTTAAAAGCAAAGCAATTCTCGATGTCCTGCCAGAAGTTGGCGTAACAGAGAAGAAAACTCACTCGAGCTCCATTAGTGTCGAGGAAGCCGAGAAGGTCAAAGGCCGTCTCAAAGGGCATTCCGACGGCAACGGTGGGTCCTCCAAAGCTCACGCATCGCGGTCGCATGGCGAAGACGAACTGAAGCCGAAGTTCGATTTGTCGCACATCTCGCGGCCGGGCGATGTTCTAAAAGCAATTCATCAGAAGACCGATGCACCCGTGGCGCCCGCGCGTCCCGCGGCAAAGCCGGCTGAACCGGTGAAGCCAGCGGTGGCATACACGCCGCCAGCTCCGTCGGTACAGAAGCCGGTGGCACCGCCGCCCGCGCCTCCGAAGCCAGTGGTAGAAGCAGCTCCGGCTGCTCCCGCGGCACAAGAGCCGGTCGAGGAGGCGAAGCCCGTCGCGGCTCCGGTCGAGCCGACAGAAACAATTTCCGCACAGCAAGCGCCTGCGGCTCCGCGTTTCATTACGCCGCAACCGCGCCAGGCGCCGCGCATTGTGGTGCCGACGCCGCCAGCGGCGAAGACCGCAGAACCTCCTGCGGCTCCGGTGGAACAGGCGAAGCCAGCCGAGCCCAGCGCTCCGGCGGCGAGCACGCCATCGGCAACTCCGATGACGCCTGCGCCTCCGACCGCGCCGTTGCACCGTCCCCCGATGCAAGGTGGAACTGGGCAACCGGGCCGTCCTATACCAGGACAGCCGATTCGTCGGCTGATTGTTCCGCAGACGGGGCCGCGCCCGGTGTATTCGGCGCCGGTCAGACCGCCAGCTCCGCCTGCCAGTGCACAGGCGCCAGGCATGCGTCCGCAGGGTGGACGTCCAGTGCCAGGCCAGCCAATTTTCCAGCGTCCGCGTCCGCAGCAGGGTGGTCCGGGTGGCCCGATGGGCAACCGTCCGCCAATGCGTCCGGGCGAGCGCCGACCGATGCATCCGACACGTTCGGCTCCTACGGGAGCGCGTCCGATGGGCGGCGGTATTGGCGCGGTTCCACCGCCTCCGACCGGAAGGCCGGCAGGACGTCCGGCGCCATCGCGGCGTCCGGGACAGCGTTATGTTCCGCGTGGGGTGAAGGAAGGCCCAATGAAGGGCTTCGTTCCGCCACCGCGCATGGTGGTTTCGAACGAGCCGCTGCCGATCACACGCACCATCACAATCACAGAAGGTATCAGCGTGAAGGACCTGGCGGAGAAGCTGGGAATTCGCGCGAAGGACCTGATCGCAAGGTTGTTGGGACGCGGTGTTTTCGCAACTATCAACCAGACACTCGACGCCGAACTGGCGTCGGATATGTCGAAGCAGTTCGGCGCCGATACCAGCGTTATCACCTTCGAGCAACAAGCTGAGAAGGAAATGACGCCGGCCGGGGGCACGGCCGAAGAAGCCGCCCAGGCGCTGGTTCCGCGTTCTCCGGTGGTCACGATCATGGGTCACGTCGATCACGGAAAGACGAGCTTGCTCGACTCGATCCGTCACGCAACTGTGGCGGAGGGCGAGGCTGGTGGAATCACGCAGCACATCGGCGCGTACAAGGTAACGATCACCGATAAAGACTCGCCGGCCTACGGACGGCAGATCGTATTTCTCGATACGCCGGGTCACGAAGCGTTCACGCGCATGCGTTCGCGCGGCGCGAAGGTCACGGACATCGTAGTGCTGGTGGTCGCGGCTGACGACGGCGTGATGCCACAGACACTGGAAGCGATCGATCACGCGCGCGCGGCGAATGTGCCGATCATCGTCGCGGTCAACAAGATCGATAAGCCGGAAGCGCTGCCGGAACGCGTGAAGAAGCAACTCGCGGATCGCGGCCTGATGCCGGAAGACTGGGGTGGTCAGACAGTATTCGTCGAAGTTTCGGCGAAGAAGAAGACCAATCTCAACCTGCTGATGGAAATGATCTGCCTGGTTGCGGATTTGCAGGACCTGAAAGCGAATCCGGAACGAGCTGCTTCGGGCGTAGTGCTGGAAGCGAAACTCGATCGCGGCCGCGGACCGGTGGCGACGGTGCTCGTGCAGAACGGCACATTGAAGACTGGCGAATACTTCGTCGTTGGAAATGTGTTCGGACGCGTACGCGCTATGTTCGATGAGTGGAGCAATCCGCTCGACGAGGCTGGGCCGTCCACTCCGGTGGAGATCCTTGGACTGGAAGGATTGCCGCAAGCTGGCGATAACTTCATCCAGCTCGCTGATCGCGAAAAGGCAGTTGGCGTTTCCGAGTACCGCACGCAGAAAGCTCGCGAAGCCACGTTGGCGAAGACTTCGCGTGTCTCGCTGGAAGGCCTCGCAGAGAAGATCAAGAACGAAGGCGTCAAAGAGCTTGCGATCATTCTCAAGGGCGACGTGCAGGGTTCGGTGGAAGTGCTCAACGATCTGCTGATGAAGCTCTCGAACGATCGCGTAAAGATCAAGGTACTGCGCAGCGGCGTAGGCGCGATCAACGAAGGCGACGTGCTGCTGGCGTCGGCATCCGAAGCGATCATCATCGGCTTTAACGTTCGTCCGGAGCGCATGGCGCAGGAACTGGCCGACCAGGAAAAGGTCGACATTCGTCTGCACTCGATCATTTACGAACTGCAGGACGAGATTAAGAAGGCGATGACCGGCTTGCTCGAACCGATAATCAAAGAAACCTATCAGGGACGCGCGGAAGTGCGGGATACGTTCCGCATCCCGAAGGTGGGCATGGTTGCCGGTTGCTACATTCAGGATGGGATCATCAAGCGCGATTCCGAAGTGCGCCTGCTGCGCGATAACGTGCAGGTGTTCAAGGGCAAGGTCGGATCGCTGCGGCGCTTCAAGGAAGATGCCTCCGAAGTCCGCAACGGCATGGAATGCGGTATCGCGATTGCCGGTTACGGCGACGTGAAGGTGGGCGATGTGATCGAGGCATTCGTGACCGAAAAGGTTGCGGCCGAGGCCATCGCTTAACCAAGCATCAGGGCCAGCGATCAGTTGCCGAAAAGGTGGCTGACGCTGGCCTTTATTTTTTGGTCGATAGTCGGTTGTCGATGGTCGTTAGAAAAACGAAAACACGACGACAGACCGGCAAAAATGATTGCGCATTTGACCTTGGAAATTCGTATTGAGGCGGCTGCCTCGCTGAAGGACAAGCGGCAGGTAGTGCGCAGCGTGAAAGACAAGCTTCGCGCCAGTTTTAACGTCGCGGTCGCGGAATTGGACCAGACAAACCTGTGGCAACGCGCGACAATTGGAGTAGTAAGCATTTCCGGGTCACGCGACTATCTTCAGGGTTTAATGGATAAGGTAGAGCGGGCGGCGAACCGTTTCGCGAATAATGCCGGCGGCGAAGTAGTGGATTCGTATCTGGAAATTATGGACGGGGCGGCTGATAGCGAGTAGCTGGGATTGTGCCCAGGTTAGGCGGGGCACCGCACGCGACTAACCATCGACGAACGACTGTATGGAAAATCGAGCACAACAACATCATCGGGAGCGCCTGATGGAGGCGCTGAAAGAAGAAATCGCGACGATCGTCGAAGGCGAACTGGGCGATCCCAGGATCGGCCTGGTAACGGTCACGGATGTGCGCCTCGCCCCAGACGGCAAGACAGCGCACGTATTTGTGTCGGTGACTGGATCAGACGAGGAAGCGAAAGAGAGCCTTAAAGGATTGGAAGCCGCCGCGGGCTATATGAAACACGAAATCGTGGATCGCCTGCATCGGAGGCATGCGCCGGAACTGTTTTTCCGTCTGGACAGATCGGAGCAGATTGAGTCTAGAATTGACGAGTTGTTAAAGCGCTCAAAGAAGCGCGCCCGGTAGTGGAGTAAGGTCACGGAGCCGTGAAAGCGGACCTTGCAAGCATTGCATTGAAGAGCCAAGGTTCCCACAATGCTGCACGACGTTCTGCAGGCAATTGAAACGAGAGATCGATTCGTCCTCACTTCGCACGCCCGTCCTGATGGCGATGCCGTAGGGTCGGCGCTGGCTTGTTGCGGCATTCTGAACCGCATGGGCAAGCAGGCCGAAGTGATTCTGTACGACCCTGTTCCCCACATCTATAGCAAGCTACCTTTTTCCGAGCACGTGGTTCAGGCTGACGCGGTGAACGGCCGCTACGAAGCGGCGATCCTGCTGGAGTGCGACAGCGTCCAGCGCACTCGGCTGAATGGCCTCGAGCGTCAGTTCCTGATCAACATTGACCATCACGCGACCGGGAAACCGTTCGCCCATGTGAACTGGATCGAACCTAGTGCCTGCGCCACCGCCGAGATGGTGTTCTGGCTGGCGAACCAGGCGAATGTGAAGATCACGCCGGAGATTGCGACCTGTCTTTACACGGCGATCCTGACCGACACCGGCTCCTTCTGCTTTGTCGGAACCAACGAGAAGACATTCGAACTCGCGAAACAACTAGTCGAGTACGGTGCGGAACCGGCGCGGATCGCGCAGAGCGTTTACTTTTCGCACGCGGCATCGAAGATGCGCCTGTTGGGAATGGCGCTCTCGAATCTACATCGCGAAGGCCCGCTCACATGGATGTACGTAACGCGCGAACAAATGGATCGCGTGGATGCGGTCGACGAGGATTGCGAAGGTCTGGTCAACTATGCGTTAGCGATTGAGGGCGTAGAAGTAGCTGTCTTCTTTCGCGAGATGCAGGACGGCCGCTGGCGCGTAAGTCTGCGCAGCAAAGGTTCAATCGATGTCTCGGAGGTCGCGGAGCAGTTTGGCGGTGGCGGCCACAATTGTGCGAGCGGTTTGTCGCTGGATGGACCGCTGTCGGTCAGCGTGGAAAGGGTGTTGGCGCAGTTTCGGATTATGGGCGAGACGAATACAGGTGTGCGGAAACGCAGCCAGTGGCCGCGCTGAGCCTTTCTAGCTGTTAGAGTGCAAACTCCATTGGAATGGTCCCAGTTCCTCGTGAAAGGCTCCGTTCACATACCCTTCCGCGTACTTGCGGGCACCCTCAAGAGTCTGCTCGTCGTGCAATTCGAACAGGTTCGACTGGCTTTTCTGGTCGTAGATGGTGATCGTCCACCGCCCATAAAGATTGTAGGACGCGATCAGGACGAGGGCACGGTCTGGCAATTCCGCGACCCAGCGATCACCCGGCTTGAATTCGGCAGCAGTTTCCATACGAGGCTGCATCGGTCCCGAAATTGTACCAGTCGAGAGCGGCAGGTTGCACGTATGTTCCCAGTCCAGAGAAGCTGCCGTTTACAATAGCCGCTTGCTATTCTCTTGAAATTGAGGAGCCTAACGGGCTTGGCCCTAAATCGCACAAAACTCAGCACTTCCCGAATTGAAGGTGCGGCCTGATGCCGGATCAGGTATCGCAGGTTCCAGGCCAACGTGCGGCACTTATCGCAGATTTGCTGACCCTGGCGATTTTCTGCGGATTTCTTTTCTTCTATGGATTGGGCAGCTTCGGGCTGGTGGGCGCCGACGAGCCACGTTACGCACAGATCGCACGAGAGATGCTGGCGCGGCATGACTGGGTGACGCCGGTACTGAACGGCTCGGCGTGGCTGGAAAAACCGGTGCTCTATTACTGGGGCGCAATACTCTCGTACAAGCTGTTTGGCGTGAGTGACTGGGCGGCGCGCGTTCCTTCGGCTGCGATGGCCACACTGCTGGTTTTCTCCGTGTATCTTTTCCTGCGGCGATTCCGTCCAGGATCGCAACTGGATGGCGCACTGATCGTGGCGTCGTCGGTCGCTATGATTGGTTTTGCGCGGGCTGCCTCCACCGACATGCCGCTGACGGCAATGTTAGGGATCGCGCTGCTGGCTTGGTATGCGTGGCTGGAGACTGACAAGAAGCGCTGGCTGGGCGTCGCGTATTTCTTCCTGGCACTGGCCACGCTCGCGAAGGGGCCAGTCGCACCGTTCCTGGCGCTGCTGATTGTTGTCGCGTTTTGCCTGGTGCTGCGCGACTTCAAGGTGCTCGCGCGCATGTTCTGGCTGCCGGGCCTCGCCATCTATTTCGCTGTCATGCTCCCGTGGTACGTGCTGGTACAGGTTCGCAATCCGCAATTCGTGCGAGTCTTCTTCCTGGAGCACAATCTGCAACGCTTCAGCACCAACATGTTCCAACATCAGCAGCCGTTCTGGTACTTCATTCCGGTGCTGGTGGTCTCGGTGCTGCCGTGGACGGTGCTGGTGAGCGTGGCATTGTTTCGAGCGATCCGGAAATTGATCCAGGAACGCTTGCAGACGAGCGGCACGTTTGAGCTGTTCCTGCTGCTCTGGGGCGTGCTGCCGGTGGTGTTCTTCTCGCTGTCGGAGTCGAAGCTGCCAGGCTACATCCTGCCGGCGATTCCGGCATTTGGCCTCCTGCTCGCCGATTATTTATGGCAGAAGCAAAAGCACGCGCGCCGGGTTCCAGCGGCTGTGGTGGTGATTCATTGCCTGCTGAACGGAACTATGCTGACCGGAGCACTGCTGGTCTGGTATTGGATTTCACGCGTGCGGCCAATTCCCGGCGCCATGATAGCGGCTGCGATCGTAGGGGGATCGATTGCGCTGGCGATGATTGTGGTGATCCTGCTGCGTGGCATCGCGACGCTGCGGCTGATGACCATGGTGCCCGTCGTATTGGGAATGGCTTTCCTGATCAAGATGGGCGCGCCGGTCATGGATGCGCATCTGTCGTCGCGAACGCTCGCGCGCGAGATCAGCGCGATGGAACCAACGCCGGCCCCCATTGCGGTGTTTGGCGTGAAGCGCGATGTCGATTATGGCTTAAACTTCTATCGTAACGAGCAGATTCTCAATTATCAGCAGGGCGATATACCGGCGACGGCGCATCTGCTGATCGTTCCGGAGGGAAAGATCCAGGACGCACAGAGTCTGGCTCCGGGATGGAAGGCGTTGCCGGTGGGCAGCTACAAGCCACAGAAGCTGGAGATGTACTGGATGAGCCGCGTTTCGCCAGACACGAACGCTGAGCCATCACCGGGAAGCAAGTAGGGGGTAGCGCGCAGCAGTGCGTGAATGTCACACGGGTACGTGCGCAGTGCATTGCTCTTTCGTGTTCCCCCGTTGCTCTGCGAAGCTTGGGAAGCTTAGACTCCATGTCTGCGTGCTGACTGCTCCCCTGAGGGCACCGGGAACATCCAATCGTACAGGGACAACGTGGAAATCATCGATCTCAGGCACTTCACCTCGGCTGACTTGCGACCTCTGCTGCAAGAGGAGACGGAAGTGTGGTCGGATGAACTGGCTTGGGATTACAGCTCGTCGGCGGACATGATTCTCCGCTATGTGGATGCGCGCATTCTGCCGGGCTATGCGGCCGTCGAGCGCGGACAACTGCACGGCTATGCGTTTTTTGTGTATGAGGGGAACAAAGGTGTAATCGGCGATTTGTACGTGGCGCATGAACATGCTCCCAACGGCAAAGAAAGTCCGGTGGAGAAAGAAGCTGGTGACGCATGTGCTGGAGACGCTACAGGAATCGCCGGGCGTACATCGCATCGAAGCGCAACTGCTGTTGCATGAAACCGGGCGCGTTGCCGGACCTTTTCTCCACCAGGGATTTCAGCGGTATCCGCGACTCTTCATGGAATTGGCTCTGCCCGGACGCGTGGCGCCGGCAAAGACGAGCGCGGCGAAGGCTTGTTCTTTCGAACTGCGGCGCTGGCAGGAGAGCGATTACCAGCATGCCGCGGCACTGATTACCGCGTGCTATCGCGGGCACATCGATTCGCAGATCAACGACCAGTACCGCACGGTGCAGGGAGCGCTGCGCTTCCTGAACAACATCGTGCGCTTTCCGGGCTGCGGAGTTTTCGACGCTAATTCATCGTTTGTGGCCATCGATCGCGCCACCCGGGCTCCGGTGGGCCTGATTCTCTGTTCGCGGGTGAAAGACAACATCGGGCATGTGACCCAGGTGTGCGTTCTGCCCGAGCATCGCGGAAAGAAAATCGGTTTAGCCTTGCTGGAAGCCAGCGCAGAGGAGCTGCGTAAGCGCAGTTTCAAGACACTGTCCCTGACCGTGACCGAAGCCAATGAGCGCGCCGTGGATCTGTACCGGCAACTGGGATTCTCGGTGGCACGGGTGTTCGATGCGTTCGTCTGGGAAGGTTGAGGGGCTAGTAGCCAGTAGCAGTAGCCAGCTAAACCCTCGCTCACGATGTACCCCTCAGGCGTCCGGCGCGACGATTCGGGAGCGTACCCCCTCCCCCTCCTCTCTATTAAATCTCCAGAGTTCAGCAACTTGGCGGGAAGGTTCCGCCAGTTGCCGGAAAACAAAGGAGTTAGCAGTGAAAATATTGAAAACAAAGGAGTTGGTAGTGGTTGGTTGTCAGTTATCAGAAAAAACCAACGCACGACGAGCTTCTATTTCCAGAGTAACAATTTCGATGGGGGAGACTAGACACTTTCCCGAAATTTATTTCTATCGTGGAATGAGGTAATTAGGAGAAATTTGAAAGAAAATGGGGGTTGACAAGATCAATGCAAGAGAGCGGTGTGTGAGGTTGGTCACAGCCGGGGCTAAAGCCTCGATTTTCAGCAACGGGTGACGCGGCGCTGAAGCGCCGCTCTACCACTTAAAGACAGTTGTTAGTTGCCAGTTGTTAGTGATCCAGACCGGCCACAAGCCACTAACCACTAACCACTAACCACTAGCCACTAAACACTGTCTTCTGTTTTTTCTATCGTATTCTGCATATAATCAGGGCAGCAAGCTGTCCTCCTATCAATTGGAACTCGGAGTTTCTCGTGACCACGCCCGGAGCCAGACTCAAGGCTTTGCGTGAAAGTCTGGGCTACAAGCTGCGCGATGTGGAAATCGCGAGTGAGCGTATCGCCCAGAGGCGCAAAGAGGAAGAGTACGCCATCCCTATCAGCCGCCTCTCGGACTTTGAAACCAAGAGCCTCGTTCCCAGCCTGCACCGGCTGTATTCGCTGGCGGTAATCTATCGGGTAACGATTAAACAGCTGCTGATCTGGTACGGCATCGACACGGAAAACTACTCGGCCGACCTGGTGCTGGCGGAGGCGCCGAAGACGCGCCCGGCTGCCCTGGAGCTGCAGGGCGACGTGCGTCTCCCGGTCAAGCTCGACCCGAGCTTCGACCTGAAGAAGACCGTCAACCTGGGGCGCATGGTGGAGAAGTGGGGCCTGGTTCCACTCGCATACCTGTCGCCGCTGGCCAATGCCGACTTCACTTACGGCTACGTAGGAATCGACGATTACACGATGTATCCGCTGATCATGCCGGGGACCTTCCTGCAGATCGACGAGTCGAAGAATGAGGTAAAGGAAGGCAGCTGGCGTTCGGAGTATGAGCGCCCTATCTACTTCGTAGAGACGCGGGACGAACACATCTGCTGCTGGTGCACGGTCGAGAAGAATGATCGCATCGTGCTGCAGCCGCATCCGCTATCGCCCGTGCCGCCGCGCATCATGCGGCATCCGCAGGAGGCGGAGGTGATCGGGCAGGTGGTGGGAATGGCTATGCGGCTCGACGGGGTGGCACGGCCGCCGGCGACGTCAGCGCAGAAAGCGCCTGCAAAACTGAACTAAAGTGACGGTGCGAACCTCCGCCAATAACCGGAGGCACCAGCGCCTGTCCCAGCTGCCGTAACTCCCTTACATACTCCTGAGCCTTTACCTGATGCGTCTCCGCGGCCTGCTGTATCTCGTCCCACAACTGGGGCAGGGGTGTGCGCAACAGCGCCAGGAACTGGGACAGGTGTGCCTGTTCCAGGGTGGCGCCGGCGGCCTCGTCGCCATGCAGTCGGGCCAGTCCCCAATGGAAATAGCGGCCATTTTCTTCGCGTAGCTGGGCGAGGTATTCGAGCTTGCCGAGTGTGCCTGGTACCGAGTTCAGAGTGTTCTGTTCGAAGTCTTCGCGCGGGGTCGTAAACATACACAAATAGTAAACACCAATTCCGGCCGGAATGCACGGGCAGTCATTTCTTGTTCCAAATTCAGGAATGAAAACAGGTTTTTGAAGTTCGTGACACCTCTCCGCTGATGCTAGGGCCGTGCCCACTTGGCACTGGGAGGGTGTTATGAAAAAGATCGTATGTGGTTTTGTGGTTGGTTTGATGTTGATGCTATCGGGAGCGCAGGCGTGGGCGGATTATCCAGGTCCAATTCCGCCCCCCAACCCGAAGGCAGTTGACGGAGCACAGCCATTGGCAGATTATCCAGGTCCAATTCCGCCCCCGAACCCGAAAGCAAAATCGCAGATTCGATAAATTATCGAAGGGTTGTCCCTACCATTGTGGGCTGGCGCGGAAGAGGATAAGCTTCCCGTCAGCCCCATGCATATAGCCCCGAGAGAGTACCTTTTTGGTTTTATACCAGCGGTCTTGCAGTTAATGATTGCTGTCGTAATCATCCGCCGACGACTCTTTAGAAAGTTCCCTATCTACACGATTTATACGATCTACCAGGTCGGTACGATTCCAGTTATCTATGCTGAACTAGCACTTCAGGTCTCTCGTTTGCATTATGCATACACCTGGTATCCGCTTCAAATATGCAGTATAGGGCTTGCTTTCGGAGTGATATTTGAGCTGTTCAGGTTTGTGCTGGAACCCTACGATGCTCTGAGGCGTGTATGGCGCGTGATTTTCCTGGTCGCCGCTGCCGTCCTTGTCATCGTTAGTGTCTCGTGGATCATTTATGGGGCGGGTCCTCAAGCGGATCGTCTGACGCAGACGATGAACCTTGTTACTCGAAGCCTTCGACTCATCCAGGCAGGGTTGATGATCCTCTTGTTCGCGCTCTCCGGATCCTTGGGACTAAGCTGGAGAAGCTACTCCTTCGGTTTGGCGCTTGGATACGGAATATATGCGGTTGTGGAACTGGTACTCAACGCAATGAGAGCGCAGTACGGGAACGCGGTTTGGGAACTTCAATACACTCTGAGTACCTGGGCCTACAACGTGATGATCCTTATCTGGGCATACTACATTCTGCAACCTCAAAGACTTGCCCAGCCGGTGCGAATAATCCCCCATAACGATATCGAGAGGTGGAACGAGAAGCTGGAAGAACTGCTGAAGCGAAAAAGCGCGTAGCCCCCCGCCCCTATACAGGTGTAGAACTCCCCGAAATCATAGTCAGCGATCGTATGTGGCCGGTGGCCCATTCAAGCCTTCTTCTGGCTTGAGTGGGACTAGCTCATGAGCCTAAGCTGAACGCGTGCCTTGGGGATTGAAGCGATTCCACGAATCCGGGCAAACTCACTTTGTGACTTTCTGTTGTTACCACCGCCATCCATCTCTGAACAGTCCGGCGACTCGCAGAGTTTTCGAGGATGCGTTGGAGCGCGTTCGCTGTGGTTATGGACTATCCGTGTACGGATATGTAGTGATGCCCGAGCACGTACATCTGCTGTTGAGCGAGCCTCAGCGGGAGACACTGGCCGTTGCGCTGAAATCACTGAAGCAAGGTGTGTCGCGCCGCTTGATCGGGAGTGCGGAGCACTTCTGGCAGAAGCGCTACTACGATTTCAATGTGCGCAGCTACCGGCAGTTTGTAGAGAAATTACGCTACATTCACCGCAATCCGGTGGCGCGGGGTTTGTGCGAGCGCCCGGAAGACTGGAAATGGAGCAGTTTTCGGCAATGGGCAACGGGATGTGAAGGTCGCGTCGAGATCGAATGCGAATGGACGGCTCGGGAGCGAGAACGCGCGCAGGGTCGGTTATGTCCAGCCGTGGAACTGCCCCACTCAAGCCAACAGAAGGCTTGAGTGGGCCACCAGCCAGTAGCTGTTGCGCAGCCAATTCGAGTGATCCCCTACAACGACATCGCGAAGTGGAACGAGAAGTTGGAAGAGCTGCTAAAGCCCAAGACCGCCAAGAGAAACGACGTCGAAGAAGAAGAAAACGACGACCAGCCGGTCTCTAGATAATCCCCGCCAGCTCATTTCGCGTGTAACGACTGGACTTTAGGGCCTACCACGTGAAAAATCAGTCCCATAGCGGGAGTCGGGAAGACGCTCTATTTCGGCATTCCGTTTTTCGGGACTAGAATTTTATTTTTTGAGTTGCACGGCAATTATCGGCGATCATTGGGGCTGTAAGATGCGGCCGGACAAAATCGATTTACGCTTCCGGCGCAGCTGGTTTAAAAGAATCAGAGTTGGAGTAACGGTTTGATAACGCTTGTAGCCGTAGTCGCGGTCATCGCAATTCTGTTTCTGTACTGGAATTTTCGCCGCGAGCGGATCCTGGTACGGAATCTCGAAGACCTGGCAGGACAGACCCAGCCAGTGGACTTCGCGGCCTTCAGTAATCTCCTGGACGCAAGCCAGGAGCAGTTTCTGAAACAAAGATTGTCGTCGAATGCTTACCGCCAGCTGCGGCGCGCGCGACTGCAGGCTACGCTGGAATATGTAAAGCGCCTGGCGCACAATGCGCAGGTGTTGATGCGACTGGGCGAAGCGGCACGCCACAGTTCCGAGCCGGAGGTGGCGAAGGCCGCGCAGGTGCTGGTGAACAATGCGCTGCGGATGCGGCTGCTGGCAATGAGCGTCACCGTGAAGCTTTATGGAGAGCTGTGGGTGCCGCAATTTTCGACTCAGCTGGAGCCGGTGGCGGATCGATATCGTCAATTGACCGAAGCGGCGGGATTGCTGGCGCGTCTGCAACAACCGGCGTTTGCGGGAAGAGTGGCAGCGTTGTTGTAAGTTCTCAGTTGCTAGTTGTCAGTTGTCAGAAAAAGCGGTCGGCTATCAGCGACCGGCGGTCGTCTCACCAGCTTCCCAGAGAAAACCCGAGGCAAAGGCCGCGGACAGGAATGTCCGCGCCACACAACCAACAGCCACCACATCACTGAACCCGCGAAAATCCTCTGCTATCCTGATGCCTCATTCTTCTTGCCGTGCGGCAGTAGCCGAATCGTGACGGCGACTCATTCCTATGTTCCATAGCATCGGTTCCGAACTCGCGCAGAACCCGATCCTCACATTGTTCGTGGTGATCGGACTGGGCTACCTGCTGGGCGAATTGAATCTGTTCAGCTTCCGCCTGGGAGTGGCGGGCGTGCTGTTCATGGGAATTGCGGTGGGAGCGCTCAATCCGGACATTCACATCCCGGAAGCGGTGGCGAGCCTGGGGCTGATCCTGTTTGTGTACACGCTGGGGATCCAGTCGGGGCCGGCGTTCTTCGAATCGTTCCGCAAAAAAGGTTCGCGCGACACGCTGCTCGCGGTGACCGTGCTGGCGATCGGCTTCCTGATGACGATGGGAGCGGCGCGCATCCTGCACCTGACCGGACCGAAAGCTGCGGGCATGTATGCGGGGTCGCTAACCAGCACTCCGACGTTGGCGGCGGTGCGCGATCGCGTGAAGGAGTTGGCGAAGGCGTTGCCGCCGGAGCAGGCGCAGGCAAACGCGAACGAGCCGGTGGTTGCGTATGGATTAACGTATCCGATTGGCGTGATCGGTGTGCTGCTGCTGTTCCAGATCACGCGCAAGTTATGGCGGGTGCAGTTCAAGGAAGGCGGGCGAACATCGGAGATTCGCATACGCGATTTCGTGGTGGAGAATCCGGGGGCAGTGGGACGCACGCTGCAGGAAATCATGCGTCACCACAAAGAGCCGGGATTCGTGATCAGCCGCATACAGCGCGGCAATGCGCTGCCGGAGCTGCCAAGCGACGAGACGGTGCTGCAACTCGGAGATGTGCTTGCGGTGGTGGGCGGCGAAGAGGGATTAGACCGCGCCGGACTGATGTTTGGGGCGGAAACGGAATCGCAAATCGAACTGGATCGCACGCGGCTCGATAACCGGCGCTTCCTGGTATCGAGCAGGCTGGTGGTCGGGAAAAAAATCAGCCAGCTCACGATGCCCGCGGGATTGAATGCGAACGTCACGCGCATACGGCGTGGCGATGTGGAGTTGATTCCCACACCCCAGACGCGACTGGAATACGGAGACAGCGTGCGCGTGGTGACCGAGCGGGAGAATTTTCCGGTGATGTCACAATTCTTCGGCGATTCGATTCGCGGCACGGCAGAGGCTCAATTCGGGTCGGTGGCAATTGGGCTGGTTCTGGGAGTGCTGGCGGGAATGTTTCCAATCCCGTTGCCCGGCGGTCAGGTGCTGAGGTTGGGATTGGCAGGCGGTCCGCTGCTGGTGGCGATGGTGCTGGGTCGATTGGAGCGCACGGGATCGATCACATGGGTGATGCCGGCGAGCGCGAATCTTACACTGCGGCAGATTGGGTCGGTACTGTTCCTCGCAGGTGTGGGCACGAATGCCGGATACAACTTTGCTGACACGGTTCGCACGAGCGGTCTGCGACTGCTGCTCGCGGGAGCGGTGATCACGGTGGTGGTGCATGTGATCGTGCTGGTGGCCGGATACAAGTGGCTGAAGATTCCCTTCGATTACCTGATGGGACTGAGCTCCGGCATACAGACGCAGATGGCGTGCGTGGCGTTCGCCGACGAGGCAAGCCGTTCAGATGAGCCCAGCATCGCTTACGCCAGCATTTATCCCGTTGCGATGATCACGAAGATCATCCTTGCACAGTTGCTGCTATAACTTCTCAATGGCCAAGTTCCTGCACCACATCTTTATATGCTGTAACCAGCGGCCCGAGGGGCATCCGCGGGGATCGTGCGATCCGAGTGGGGAAGGCAATCTCCAGAAAATCTTCAAGAAGAAGCTGGCTGAGGCCGGAGTGCGCGCCGAAGTACGCGCGAATAAGTCAGGATGCCTGGACCAGTGCGAGCACGGGCCGACAGTGGTGGTGTACCCGGAGGCGGTCTGGTACGGCTTTGTAAGTGCGGACGATGTGGAAGAGATTGTGACGTCTCACATCGTGAATGGCCGTCCAGTGAAGCGGCTGCAACTGGCGGATAGCTGCATCAATACCGCGAGTTGTCCCCACAAACCGCGGTTTCAGGTAAATCAGGGCTAATCGCGGGAACCTTTTTCCGTCGTAAATCGTAGAGAGAAGTAGGGTGGGGACAGGCTATCGTCTCGCGTCCGGATACGTCCAAACCACAGGCCCCTATGGTTTTTCGCGATCTGATCGTCGATGTATATCGAACCCTGATGGCGCACAAGTTGCGCACGGCACTCACTATGTTCGGCATCGCGTGGGGCATCGTTTCTATGGTGCTGATGGTCGCGGCGGGAGAAGGACTGCGCGAAGGTCAGGCGAAAGTAGCGGCTACGCTTGGCAAGGACATCATGATTGTCTTCGCTGGAACCACCAGCACCCAGGCTGGAGGGTTGCGAGCCGGCCGCAAGATTCGCTACGAGGATACGGATGCTGCCCTGATCGAGAGTGACGCCCCCGATTGCCGGTACGCACTACCGGAGATCGAGCAGAAAGACGTTCGCATCGTAAGCCGATTCAATTCCGCGAGCCTGATCGTAACGGGATCGTTGCCGCCGTTCGGTGACGTGCGCAGCATCGACATCGCCGACGGACGTTTCTACAGCTGGGAAGACCAGCGTGACGCGCGACGCGTCGTCGTGCTCGGCGCGGAGGCGAAGAAGCAACTCTTTGCGTACCGGCCGGCACTTGGGGAGACGATCGAGATTGGCGGATTTCCGTTCACGGTCATTGGCGTCAGCAAGAAGAAGGATCAGGATTCGAGCTACGACGGCTTTGATGTAAACAAACTATTCATACCGTTTGCCGTGATGGAACGCGACTTCCCCAACAAACCTCCGGCCACGGCGCACACCCTCGATCAAATGCTGGTGGTTCCGAAGTCAGTGCATCAGCACGAGGCCTGCAAATCTGAAACACGCGCGGTCTTGGGAAAGATTCACAATTTCGATCCGACGGACAAAGAGGCTGCGCCCATCTGGGACACGATTGAGGAAGCCAAGGCCTTCGAGCAGATGACCGATGGCATGAAGTATTTCCTTGGTGCGGTTGGAATCACCACGCTGTTCCTGGGCGGCCTGGGCGTGATGAACGTGATGCTCGTAGCGGTGCGCGAGCGCACGCGCGAGATTGGCGTGCGCAAAGCTGTGGGGGCGGCGTCGAAGGCGATCATCATGCAATTTGTTACGGAGACGGTGCTGGTGGTCTTCATCAGCGGAGCGATTGGCCTCGGGGTAGCGTTTGGATTCTGTGGGCTAGTGAATCTGTTGCCAATGCCAGAGTTCTTCGCCGGGCTGATTCCGACGTGGAGTTCCGGATTGCTTGCGGCAGGCTTGCTGGGAGATCGTTGCGATGGGATCAGCGATTTATCCGGCGCGAAGAGCGGCATCGGTAGATCCGATTGAAGCGCTGCGGTACGAGGCGGGTGGCTAGCGCATGGGCATGATCAAAGAAATCGTGAAGGAAGCGTGGATTGCGCTGCAGCGTAGCCGTGTGCGCAGCGTGCTGACCATGCTGGGGATTGTGTGGGGAATCGCGGCTGTTACGTTGCTGATCTCGTATGGCGATGGATTCCGCAATGTACTGGTTACGGCATTCGAGGCATTCGGGCGCGATGCGGTGGTCTGCTGGCCACAGGCGACGAGCGAACAACCCGGCGGACAGCGTGCTGGCAAGGTGGTGCATTTCGAGCAGGAGGACGTGGACCTGATCCGCTCGAATGTGAGTGTTGTGAAGAACGTCTGTCTCGAAACGGTGCGCTGGAAAACGATCAGCTACCAGGACACGATGGCGAACACGGCGATTCGCGGTGTATGCCCGGTTTACGGAGAGATGCGCAACGAAGTGCCCAGAAATGGCCGCTGGATCAACGCATCGGACATGGTGGAACGCCGTCGCGTGGTGTTCATTGGAGAGCGGCTTTATCACAAGTTGTTCAAGGGAAGGCCCGCGGTTAATGAAGAGGTAAGAATCGATGGTGTCCGATTCACCGTCATCGGCGTGATGGATCGGAAGATGCAGCTCAGCAACTATTTCACCAGCGATGATGAGTCTGCATTCATCCCGTATTCCGCGGCGAGCGATTTGTGGGACACGCGTTACGCGAGCGTGCTGGTCTTCGAGCCGGTAACGCCTCTGTTCGAGAAGAAGGCGATGAAAGATGTGCGCGCCGAGATTGCCGAGCGGCAACAGTTCTCGCCAACGGACGAGAAGGCGATCCAGATGTTCGGGCGCGAGGAATTTCGTCCAGTGATTGATGGCATTACGATCGGCCTGGAGATGCTGTTGATGTTCATCGGCGCGCTGACGCTGGGAATCGGCGGCGTGGGATTGATGAACATCATGCTGGTGTCGGTAGACGAGCGCACGCGTGAGATCGGATTGCGCATGGCGCTGGGCGCCAAGAAGAAATACATAAGGTTTCAATTCCTGGCCGAGGCGCTGGTGCTGGCACTGATCGGTGGGGCGATCGGCATTGGGCTGTCATATTTGATCGCGCTATCGGTGGGCACACTGCCGTTGCTGGGACCGCTATACGAAGACACTTCAGGCAAGGCGGATATACATCTACAGATCTCGGGACAGACAGTGATCCTGTCGACGATCATCCTGATGTTCGTGGGACTGATCAGCGCGTGGTTCCCGGCACAAAAGGCCTCGAAGATGGATCCGGTAGAGGCGCTGCGATACGAGTAAGTACCCCCCAGTAGATCCTCAGGTGACGGAAGTAATCGGTTCCCGGCCTTCTAATGTTTTCCCTTGATTGAATGGTCTACTTACCCGCCCTAGGATTACCCTTCGCCCTTCATCAAATGGCCTCATGTGCGGCAAAAGCTGAGCCGTCGAGGACTGTTGTGCCGGGACGAATTGGAGCGCCATGTCTACCGGTCCCAGCATCTGGACGCACATAGGAGTCGACCGTCGCGATCATCCCAGGCGGCCGAGCCAGAAGCATGCTGACGGGACCAAAAAACCCGGCGTTCTGGTACGAGTATGGCAACAGTCGCGCCCGTGTTGGCCGCATCTCGCAGGTATCCTCTTCCTCACTCTGCTCTCCACTCCCTTTGCCTTGTTGCTGCCCTTGCCTCTGAAACTGGTTGTCGACAATGTGATTGGCAAGCAGCCTTTGCCGCGAGTGATGCAGCCATGGATTCCCGCGTGGATCACGCAATCGAGCGGGATGATGATGGTGCTGGCTGCGGGCACATTGCTCGCGATCGGTCTGCTGATGCAATTGCAGTCGCTCGCCAGCTGGTTGCTGCAAACTTACACGGGGGAAAAGCTGGTGATGGAGTTTCGCGCCCGGCTATTCGCTCACGTGCAGCGGCTGAACCTGGCGTTTCATGATCGCAAAGGTACGAGCGATACCGTCTATCGAATCCAGCACGATGCGCCTTCGATTCAGTTGATCACGATCCAGGGATTTCTCCCGTTCGTCAGCTCCGCTTTCGCTTTCGTCGGAATGGCGATGGTGACGTGGCGCATGGACTGGAAACTGTCTTTGATTGCGTTCGCGCTGTCGCCGCCGCTGTTCTGGCTGGCGCGCGCTTCGAGCCGCAAAGTGCACGACGGTTGGCACGAAGTGAAGGAGATGGACAGTAGCGCCATGTCGGTGCTGGAAGAAGTGCTGGGATCGATGCGGCTGGTGAAGGCCTTCGGACGCGAGCGCGACGAGGATGTACGTTTTGTTACGCGATCGAACCAGCGCATGTGGGGACAGATCAGGTTGGCATTCGTGCAGGCCGGGTATCACAGTGCTACGGGATTATTGATTGCGGTGGGCACTGGCGCTGCTCTATTGGTGGGCGCGCTGCACGTGCGTTCCGGAGTGCTGACGCTGGGCGAGTTGCTGATCGTGATGGCCTACATGAGCCAGTTGTATGAGCCGCTGCGGACGATGAGCACCAAGCTGCCGGAATTGCAGTCGTGGATGGTGAGCGTGGAGCGCGCGCTGATGTTGCTCGATGAAGCGGAAGAGCCGCTGCAATCCTCGACGGCGCTCGCAATCGGTAAAGCGGTGGGGGGCATTGAGTTCCAAAACGTTTCGTTTGCGTATCCGAATGGGCATCGCGTGTTCGAGGATGTTTCGTTTGTAATCGAACCCGGAAGACGCGTCGGCATCGTGGGTCCCACGGGTTCAGGAAAGAGCACGCTGGTCAGCCTGCTGTTGCGCTTCTACGATCCGACCGGCGGAAGAATTCTTCTGGATGGTGTCGATCTGCGCGACTACCGGTTGCAGGATCTGCGAAATCAATTCGCGATTGTTCCGCAGGAACCCGTGCTGTTTTCGACGAGCATCGCCGAAAATATCGCGTTCGCGCGGCCGAGCGCGCAGCAGCACGAAATCGTTGCGGCTGCGGTCGCCGCGAATGCTCATGATTTTATCGAGCGGTTGCCGGATCAGTATGAGAACGAAGTGGGGGATCGCGGAGCGCGTCTCTCGGGAGGAGAGCGTCAACGCGTTGCGATTGCGCGAGCGTTTTTGCGGAACTCTCCGATGCTGATCCTGGACGAGCCGACCAGTGCTGTGGATCTCAAAACCGAAGCCACGGTAATTGGCGCAACACGCGAGCTGATGTCCGGTCGGACGAGTTTCATGATTGCGCATCGGCTGAGTACACTCGCAAGTTGCGACGTGCTTTTGCGCTTCGAGCAAGGCAAGCTACATGTAATCGATGAGGACGTCGCCGGGGCGCTGAGGAAAATGGCCGGTGGCGAGGTACAGATGTTCCCAAAGGTTGAGTCGACCGCGCGGCTAACACCTGAAGCAAGTACCGCCAATTCAATGGTTTCGGTGGCCAAGTAGCCGGTTACATCAGGCGGTACTCTTTCCGTGAACAGGATTGTGCCAACAGTCGCCCTGAGCCGCTGGAAAGGGTAGACTTGTATAGCGTTATTCACCGTTATTCATAAGTGGTACCCGAATGCTTGACCGAGTATTTTTGTCCGTCGCACTGGTTGGACTAATCAGTTGCACGGTTTTTCTGGTTCTTACGCTCATCTCTATCGTGCGCTTTCGATGGCGCATGCGTCGCATTGAATCTGTCGAATCCATATGCTGGCCCAGAGTCACGCTGCTGAAACCACTGTGTGGTATGGAGCCGCAACTCAAGCGCAGCCTGGAAAGTTTCTTCGCGCAGGAGTATCCGAATTTCGAAATCATCTTCGGCACGCGTGACGCAGCCGATCCTGCACTGAGCGTGGTGGAGAGCCTGCAGCGCCGGTATCCGTGGGTCGATGCGAAAGTGGTCTTCTCAGGCGAGCCGAATCATCCTAATGCCAAAGTCTGCTCGCTGGAGAAGATGATCGAGGCGAGCACGTCCGATTACTTCATCTTCAGCGACAGCGACGTTCACGTAGAGTCGAACTACATTCACGAAGTCGTACGTCCGTTGCTGGACCCTCGAGTCGGCGCGGTTACGTGCCTCTATCGCGGAGTGCCTACAGGAAGCGTCTGGTCGCGACTCGAGGCGTTAGGCATGTCGGTGGAGATGACGGCCGGGGTGATGGCCGCGGAACTTCTGGAAGGGATGAAGTTCACGCTCGGACCGACGATGGCCACCCGCCGCGAGGTCGTGGAACAGACCGGTGGGATTGGTGCTCTGGCGGAATATTGTTCCGATGATTACCTGCTGGGGAATCGAATCGCCGAGCTCGGATATAAGGTTGTTCTTTCCGATTACGTGATCGAACACATCGTTTTGAATCGCTCGTTCATGGCTTCGTGGCTGCATCAAGTGCGTTGGATGAAGAGCACGCGCTTCTCTCGTCCCAAGGGCCACCTGGGGACGGCGCTCACCTTCGCGATGCCGTTTGGACTGCTAGGCTTCTATGCCGCAAACTCGCTGCACAATCCGAGGCTGGCGTTGTGGCTGCTCGGGTACGCGATAGCAAATCGACTGGTGCTGGCTCTTGCGGCCGGGTGGGGCGTGGTGCGCGATCCGAATGCGATCCTCTATTGCTGGTTCTACCCGGTGCGCGACTTTATGGGCTTCTGCTTCTGGGCGGCCAGCTATCTGGGGCGCACGATCGTTTGGCGCGGCGAAAATTACCGGCTGGAACTGGGCGGAATTATGGTACGCACAGAGGCCGAAGAGCCAGAGTCAGCGCCGATTCCTGTCGATCGTCTTGCCTGAGATTTAGATTTGCACCGATCGTCGCCATTTGGCGTGCAGCCAGATGAGAATTCCGATCGCACAGACTTCCAGTGGGCCGGGTGTCCTCGTAAGGCTGAACATGTCGTGAATGTCGACGGTAAGTACCTGCGCGCACCAGATCAATCCACCTGAAGCGATCAGCGAACCGATCCGTTCTTCTGTCTTGATGCGGCGCGACCAGGACTTGTGTTCGATCGGAGTTCGTTTGCGGACAGGCCCAATAGCGACGACCGGATACGATGCCGGTTCGCCAGACCAGATGTTGGGCTGCATGTTTGCCTGAGATGCCATGGGAGCAGTCTACGGGAGTGCCCGCGAACCAGCCAGATGCCCGGCGGACAGCGGCTTTAGGCCGTGTCCTTCCGGTGGAACTAAGGAGCGGCAGACCTGGTCCGCTTGACGCTACTCACATGCTGAATTAGGCTCCCGTCACCTTGTCTTCCTTATTCCCTCCAATGAAGGCTGTCTGTCGATGCATGAGACTGCAATAACCGGCGCCGATCGCCAGGGAGGCGCTCGTCCTGAGCAAGAGCGCTCGCTGCTGCGAGTGATGTCGCTGACCGATGCGGTGCTGCTGATCGTAGGCGGCGTGATCGGCGGCGGCATCTTCCTGACCTCGCAGGATGTTGCTTCGCAGCTGCCCTCCCCGATTTTGTTTCTGCTGGTGTGGATAGCTGGAGCGGGTGTGTCGCTGCTGGCATGCTTCGCCTTCGCCGAGTTGGGAGCGATGTTCCCTGAAGCCGGCGGCCAGTACGTCTACCTGCGCGAAGCCTACGGTGAGTTCATCGCGTTTCTCTATGGCTGGATTATGTTTGTCGCAGGGAGCAGCGGTGGCATCGCCGCGAACAGCGTAGGATTCGCGCAGTTCTTTGGCGTGGCGGTGCCGGGGCTCTCGGGTGATCACGTGCTCGGGCATGTTGCCGGAATTGGTTTCCGCGCAGGACATTGGGTGGAGAGCGACTGGCTGTTCACGCGTGGCGATGTGGTCGCACTGACAGCGATTGCTGCGCTGACGATTTTGAATGTGGTGGGATTGCGGCGCGCGACGGTGCTGCAGAACGTAGCAACGTGGATGAAGTTCGCGGCTCTGGCGGCGTTCATCGGCCTTGGATTTCTTTTCGGCCATGGCGACTGGAGCCATTTTTCGGGCGCTGGATTCAAAGATGCATTCGCGCACGGCTTCTATCCGTTCATGAGCGTGATGGGCGTGGCATTCATCGGTGTGTTCTGGTCCTACGACGGATGGATCTATGCATCGTGGCTGGGCGGCGAAATCCGCGATCCACAGCGGAATCTGCCGCGGTCGTTGATGATCGGGATGGCGCTGATTGCAGCGTTGTACATCGCCATCAACGCCGTCTATCTATATGCGCTGCCGGTGACGGGGATCGCGAAGTCTGACGTGGTGGCGCAATCGGCGGCGAGCGTTCTGTTCTCGCCGACAGTTGCGTTCTGGCTGTCAGCCGTTATCGCGCTGTCGTGCTTCGGCGCACTTTCCAGCAACATCATGGCCGGAGCGCGCGTGAGTTACGCAATGGGCCGCGACGGATTGTTCTTCCAGAAGATGGCAGGGGTCCATCCAAAGTGGAGAACACCGGCGTTCGCATTGATCGCGCAGGGAGTGCTGAGCGCGGCGATTGCTATCAGCGGAACGTACGTTCAGCTGTTCACCTACACCATGTTCGGGCTGATGATTTCCTATGTGGTGACGGTGGCGGCAGTGTTCGTGCTGCGCCGCAAGCAGCCCAATCGGCCCCGACCTTATCTGTGCACGGGATATCCGTGGCTTCCGCTTATTTACATCGTGCTGATTGGAGGATGGGCGATCAATGCGCTGGTGGAGCGGCCGCGCGAATCGCTTGCTGGCAGTGTGCTAATGCTCATCGGCGTTCCCGGCTATCTGTATTGGAAGCGGACGAATCGTAAGCGCGCGCTATCATGAACGCATGTCGATTGCAGAGAATCTGGCGCGGGTCCGCGAGCGCGTAGCTACGGCGGCCAAGCGTGCGGGACGGAGCGAGTCCCAGTCCGATGTTGCGCTGATGGCAGTTTGCAAGACCTTTCCAGCGGACGCGATTCGCGAGGCCTATGCGGCCGGCCAACGATTGTTCGGGGAAAATCGCGTCCAGGAGTTCGGTGAGAAGGCGCCCAAGGTGGCTGACCTTACTGGACTCGAGATGCACTTGATCGGACACCTGCAATCGAACAAGGCAAGCAAGGCAGCGGAATTGTTTCAGGCGGTCGATTCGGTGGATTCGTTGAAACTCGCCGAGCGCTTGAACGTCGCGGCAGAAAAGTTGGGGAAGAAGTTGCCCGTGCTGATCGAAGTGAATGTCGGCGGGGAAGAAGCGAAGAGCGGTGTTGGCGCGAGCGTGGATGAGATTGGCGTGATTCTTTCGGAGCCGACGCTGGCGAATCTCGAATTTCGTGGCCTGATGACGGTACCTCCGTATACGGAAGATCCGGAGGGAGCGCGTCCGTACTTTCGCAAGCTGCGCGAGTTGCGCGATCAGGTCGCGGCACAGCAAGGGATTCGGCTCGATGTGCTTTCGATGGGAATGTCTCACGACTTTGAAGTCGCGATTGAAGAAGGATCGACGTGCGTACGGGTAGGTACGGCGATCTTCGGAATGCGGCCTAAGAAGCAATGATTCCCATCCGAGAGAGCGCAGGCTGCGTGACCTTCGCCGTCAAAGTCCATCCACGGGCGAAGAGGGACGCGATTACCGGCGAAATAGGAGATGCGCTGAAGCTAGCCCTGAACGCGCCACCGGTGGATGGCAAAGCCAATGAGGCCTGCATACGTTTTCTGGCCGAGATTTTGCGCGTGCCGCGCAGTTCGGTTACGATTGCCGCCGGCGAAACCAACCGCAACAAATTGATTCGAGTGGCGGGCGTGAGTGCGGCGCAGGCTGAAGAGCGCTTGCGGGCTGCTGAAGTCCTGGAGGGCAAACATTGAGCATTGCGCAGCGCTGGCGCGACATACGAAATGGGTTTGAGCGGCCTTTTTGGATCGCAAATGTCAGCGAGCTTTTCGAACGGCTCTCCTACTATGCTGCGTTCGCCTCGCTCGCGCGGTACCTGAGCGAGACCCTGAAATTCCCCACGGAAAGAGTTGGAACGCTCACCGGATTATTTGGCGGGCTGGTGTGGTTCCTCGCGGCATTTGGTGGCACGCTCGCCGACCGCATGGGATTCCGACGCGCTCTTTCGCTCGCGTACCTGATCCTGAGCTGCTCGTATTTTCTGCTGGGCTCGCTCGGCGCGCCCTGGCTTGGGCCGGTGCGTGAGGCAGTCCCGCTGGTGGTACTGGTCACATTCGTATTGATGCTGCCGGCATTGGGAGTCGCGCTGGTGAAGCCCAGCGTGGTTGGCACGACGGCGCGCGCTTCGAAAGAGAACGTCCGCTCCATCGGATACTCGATCTACTACACGCTGGTGAATGTGGGTGGCGCGGCCGGACCGTTCGTCGCTTCCTGGGTTCATCGGCACATGAGCGTCGAGAATGTTTTCCGCGTCGCGGCACTCAGCGTCTTCGCGATGTTTTTCGCCGTGCTTTTGCTCTACAAAGAACCGCGGCGCGCGGAAGAAGTTCAGGCGACAAGTTTGGGCGCGGCAGCGCGGAATTTCTGGACAGTGCTCACGAACCCGCGATTCATGCTGTTCCTGTTGATCTTTTCCGGCTACTGGATCGTGTTCTGGCAGGAATTCATCATCCTGCCGCTTTACGTGCATAACTACGTTAGTTCGAGCATGGACACGGAACTGATGCTGGTGACCGGGCCACTGACGGTGATCTGCCTGCAGATGGTGGTCAGCATTCTCACGCAGAAGATCCCGGCATTCCGCGCGATCACCATGGGAACGCTGATCTCGGCCCTTGCGTGGATACTGTTGATCATGCATCCCACGCCGATGATGGTGATCCTCACGTTGTTCGTTGTATCGCTGGGCGAGATAACGCAGTCGCCGCGTTATTACGAGTACATATCGCGACTGGCGCCGCCGGGGCAACAGGGCACCTACATGGGATTCGCCTTCCTGCCGATTGGTATTGGCTCGCTGATTGGTGGCTGGTTTGGCGGGAAGCTGGTCCATCATTTTGGCGAAGTGACGCACCAACCGGCACGGATATGGTGGGCGGTGATGGCGGTTGGTGTTGCGACGGCGGCGCTGCTGTGGCTGTATGACAGGCTGGTACTACCCAAGACCGCGAAGACAGAATTGGCTGCAGAAGTGGCGAAGTAGGATTTCCCGATCCCACCCTAGCCAACAGAAGGCTAGGATGGGGCACCCGAAGCGAAGTAATATTCGTGTGATCCCACCTCTGCCAAAGATGGCAGAGATGGGCACCCGGCGTTCCGCACCTCCTCGGACGTGCGCTGAATCTCATCACTGCAGATCTGCGCAAATCCGTGTATCTTTTTCCGCGCATGGCTCGCAAAACTCCCGCATATATTGCTGCCTTCATTCGCCGCGTCATCAAGGATGGCGGCTCGGCGCCGCACTCCGTCGAAGTGCAAAGGTTTTTCAAAGAGGAAGTGGCTTCTCGAGGTTGGCGCACAGACGAATTGCGAAAACTGGCAGTGCGCTTCCGACGGCAGATGGTCGCTGACTATGGCATGGACTTCGCAGTGCAGGTCTCCGACAAGCTCTTTTCCGGCCGCGTGCTGGAGGAGAAAGTATTCGCCGTGTTAATACTGGAGGGGCAGACGGGCGGCTTCGCCGCGAGGGAGTTCAGGCTGTTCGAAAGCTGGCTTGATCGCGTAAGCAACTGGGCTGATCACGACGCGTTGGTGCACAACCTGATCGGTCCCATGATCCTGGCGGACCCTAATCGGGCGAAGTTGGTTTTTCGGTGGACTAAATCGCGCGATCGCTGGCATCGGCGGGCCGCAGCCGTCGCGCTGATCCATTCTGCTCGAAAACGAACAGGCTTCGAACAAGTCGTGAAAGTCTCGAATGCTGCTCCTGCAAGACGAGGACGACATGGTCCAGAAGGGCTTGGGATGGTTGCTGCGCGAAGCTGCAAAGGCAGATCCGGAGAGAACTGTTCCTTATTTAATGACGATCCGCGCGGCGGCGCCACGTCTGGTACTGCGAACTGCATGTGAAAAGCTGACTACGGCTGAACGCGGCCGGATTCTGGGTACAAAGAAAGCGCGAGGGGCACGCGCCTAACTATTGATTGCTGAATGCCGACTACTGTCCGACTGCTAGAATAGTTCGTTGTCCGTGGACACGAATGAATCTTCAAGCGATCCAGGCTGCTCTTCGCGAACAGAATATTGACGCGTGGCTCTTCTACGACCATCACCGGCGCGATCCCATCGCGTACCGGGTGCTCGGTCTTTCCGACTCGCTCTTTGTAACGCGCAGGTGGTACTACCTCCTTCCCGCGCAAGGCGAACCCGCCAAGCTGGTTCATAAGATCGAGGCTGGACATCTGGATACGCTTCCTGGCACGAAAACCGAGTATGCCGGATGGCAGGAGCTTGGCGGCAAGCTGCAATCGATGCTGGCGCCGTATAAGCGGATCGCCATGGAGTATTCGCCGGACAATCGCGTGTTTGTGATTTCGCTGGTCGATGCAGGGACAATCGAAGTAGTGCGTAGCTTCGGAAAAGAAGTGGTCAGCTCAGGCGACCTGGTCAGCAAGTTCGAAGCCACGTGGAACGATGAGCAGATCAAGAGTCACTTTGAAGCGCGCGACGCCATCGACAAGATCGTGGCCGCAGCGTTCAAGGAGATCGGCGATCGCGTTCGCAATGGCGGTACCAATGAGCATGCGATCCAGCAATGGTTTCTGGAAGCGTTCCGTCGGGAGAATCTGGTCACCGACGACGGACCGATTGTTGCAGTAAACGCGAATAGCGGAAATCCGCACTACGAACCTTCGGCAGCGCACTCGATGCCGATCAAGGAGGGCGACTTCGTTTTGCTCGATGTTTGGGCAAAGAAGAATCGGCCTGAGGCCGTTTATTACGACATCACATGGACAGGGTTTGTGGGCAACAATCCCTCCGATCGGCATCGTGAGATCTTCGACGTTGTCCGGCGCGGTCGCGATGCAGCCGTCGAGAAGGTGAAGTCGGCGATCGCGGCGGGAAAAGTGCTCGCGGGATGGGAAGTAGACGATGCTGCGCGTGGCTCGATTCAGCAGGCAGGGTTTGGAGATTACTTCATCCACCGCACCGGGCATTCCATCGCAACCGAAGTGCACGGCAACGGCCCGAACATGGATAATCTGGAAGTCCACGATGTGCGCCGCATTTTGCCGAACTCATGCTTCTCGATCGAACCCGGCGTCTACCTGCCGGAGTTTGGCGTGCGCAGCGAAGTGAATATGCTGGTGCGCGAGCATTCCGCCGAAGTAACGGGTAAAATTCAAGAAGAGATCGTACTTATCTAATGTCATCTACCGGAAAGAACTTGGAAGCAGCTCTCGATCGCGATAAGGCGCGAGCGGCTCAACCGCCCTTAACCCCGGCCTCTCCGACGATGGTCGTAGTCGCCCCCGCTGTTGGATGGTTGATCCCAGGCGCCGGCCACATCATCCAGGGACGCTGGATTCGCGGCATCCTGCTCATGATCTCCGTGACCTGCATGTTTGTGCTCGGACTGAAGATGCAGGGGAAAATATATGCCTTCAACACCGGGGATCTGCTCGACATGCTGGGCTTTATCGGAGACCTGGGAGCGGGTGGGCTTTACATCGTGTCGCGAGCTCTGGATTTGGGCTCAGGTGCGATTTTCCGCGCCACTGCCGACTATGGAACGAAGTTCATGATCGTGGCGGGACTACTGAATGTAATCGCCGCGGTCGACGCACACCACATCGCTCTGGGGAAAAAACGCTAATGCTGCTCTCACCGATACAGCTCTCGCATTTTGCGGCGGCATTGGTTTTCGCCATATTCGCTTCCGTGGTGTTCGGAATCACGCAACGCGAAGCGCCCAAGGACATGCTGCGCTACGGCCTGTATTGCTTTTCACTCTTCATCGGAGGAGTGATCGTGGCGGGCTGGGCCATGTGGCTGATCAAGCGCTAGATTTCAGCGCCATTTACGGCGTGGCATAGGAACTCACAATCTGTCTAAATTCGGCCCGGTGCGATCTCTCCAGCAATTCAGGTAATATCAGTTCATCAATTGTGCCTAGGGGAGTCGATGCGTAACCGTGTCGCGATACTTGGACTTATCCTCTCGCTTTTCCTATGTTCTTCCTGCACTAACAAGAAGGCCGAAGACAAAGCTCCCGCAAATGCCGCGACCGCGTCCACTGCAAATGCTGCGACCGACGCAGAAGGACATCAGTGGTGGCAGCATGCGGTGTTCTACGAGCTTTATCCGCGCAGCTTTGCGGATTCGAACAACGATGGCATCGGCGATCTGAACGGCATCGATTCGAAGCTGGATTATTTGCATTGGCTTGGCGTGGATGCGGTGTGGCTGACTCCGATGTTTCCTTCTCCCCAGGTGGACTTCGGCTATGACGTATCGGACTACGAGAACGTCAATCCTGATTACGGCAATCTAAGCGATATGGATCGCTTGATCGCTGACGGTAAGAACAAGAACATCCGCTTCATCCTCGATTTCGTGATGAACCACACCTCGGATCAGCATCCATGGTTCCTGGAGTCGGAATCGTCGCGCAATAATCCCAAGCGTGACTGGTACATCTGGCGTGACGGGAAGGGACCCGGTGTGCCTCCGAATAACTGGAATTCACTGTTTGGTGGTTCTGCGTGGAAATTCGATCCAAAAACTAGCCAGTGGTACTACCACTTTTTTTACGCGCAGCAACCGGACCTGAACTGGCGAAATCCGGAAGTAAAGAATGCGATGTTCGATGTGACGCGCTGGTGGTACAAGCGCGGCATCGCGGGCTTCCGTTTGGACGCCGTGGATACGCTCTACGAGGATCCGGCGCTGACTAATAATCCGGTGCTGCCGGGAAAGAATATTTACGGCGATCCTAACGAGATCAACAAGTACAACGACAAATTTCCGGAAGTGCACACCACGCTGAGGGAGTTGCGCCAGGTTGCGAATGAGTACAACGCGGTACTGATTGGCGAGACTTGGACCGACAATGCGGCGGAGTTGAAGAAATATTACGGGGATCACGCCGACGAGCTGCAGATGCCAATGGACTTCATGTTCACCATGGTGAACAAAGTCTCGGCGCCGGATTTTCGCAAGCAGATTGCCGCGGTTGACGGTTCGGGCGGTTGGCCCATTTATGTGGTGAGCAATCACGATATTCGCCGCGTCTATGATCGTTACGGCGACGGCGTTCATAACGACCAGATCGCGAAGCTGATGGCGACCCTGTATCTAACACTTCGGGGCACGCCCATCCTTTATTACGGCGAAGAACTTGGGATGGAGAACAACGATCCCAAGCGCAGGGAAGATGTGAAGGATCCTATCGGCCAGCGGGGATGGCCAAAGGAAAAAGGCCGTGACGGAGAGCGCACGCCAATGCAGTGGACGACAGACGCGAATGCAGGCTTCAGCACGGCGCCGCCATGGAACCCGGTCGATCCGCGATACAAGACCTACAACGTGCAAACGGAGAAGGCGGACCCGAATTCGATCCTGAACCATTATCAAAAGTTGCTGGCGCTGCGGCATACCGATAAAGCTTTGCTCGACGGGAAGTACATTCCGTCTGAACGAAAATGATCCCAATGTGCTTGCGTATGTGCGCAGCTACCAGGGCGAAAATGTGCTGGTGATACTGAACATGAGCAAATCAGCGCAGAAGGTGAACCTGGATCTGGCTTCCAAAGGAGTGCAGGGAAGTTCAGCGCAGACACTCGTTGCTTCGTTCGCGGCGCCCGCGCAGGTGAACGTAAGCGATGTTCAACTGGAACCGTTTGGGGCGATCGTTGCGAAATTGCAATAGTGCTGCGGTCAGCTTCGCGCGCATGGAGCGCCAAGCATGAATAGCGGCGCGAAAGCTCTCATCGAACTATCGGCATGCGAGATGGCGCAGGGCATTCGCGCCCGCGAATTCTCTTCACTCGAGTTGATCGAAGCACATCTCGCTCAAATCGAGCGGCTGAATCCTGTTCTCAATGCATACGTCCAGTTACGAGCTGACGAGGCGCGCGAAGAGGCGCGGCAGGCGGATGCATCGGTTTCTGCTGGAAACGAACTCGGCGCTCTGCACGGCATTCCCATCAGCATCAAGAGCTGCATCGATGTTGCCGGCATGCGCTGCGAAGCGGGAAGCCGATTGCGCAAGGGTAATGTCCCTTCTACTGACGCTACTCTGGTTGCCCGCCTGAAGGCTGCTGGCGCCATCGTCTTGGGCGTCACCAACACGCCCGAGTTCCTGATGGCGTGGGAGACCGACAACGCACTCTACGGTCGAACCAACAATCCGTGGGACCTTACGCGAACCGCGGGAGGATCCAGCGGTGGCGAGTCGGCGGCGATTGCGTCGTTCATGTCCTCCGCGGGCGTTGGCAGCGATGGCGGCGGGTCCATACGAGTTCCTGCGCACTACACCGGAATTTGCGGTCTGAAGCCCACGCCTGGGCGGATTTCCAGCACAGGGCATTTCCCTCCGGGCGAGGGCGGATTCTCCTGGCTCGGCACCGTCGGGCCGATGGCTCGCACCGTCGACGATTTGCAAGCCCTCTTCCGTGTGATGGCTGGCGAAGATCTTGCCGATGCGGAATCTGCTCCGGTCCCGTTCGTCGAGATAGAAGCGAGTGAGTTAAAACGCACGCGTGTCGGTTTGATGGTGGAGGATACGGCGCATCCGGTCACGCCGGAAACGAGAGCTGCCGTCGAAACTGCTGCTGCTGCGCTTCGCAATGCGGGAATAGTCGTAGAGCTGTTTCATCCTCCTTTACTTGGATCGCGTCCATAAGCTTTGGGTAGATGCATTCGTAAGGATGATCGCGCTTTCTTCTCAGTCGATGGTGCGAGGCAACGAGGCGGAATTGAGTCCTATCTTCCGCGAGTACCTGGAGTATGCTGCGTCGCTTCCCCCGCTCACGGCCGGGGAGATTCTTGCATCGCTTGCCGAGCGCGATATCGTGCGCGCGCGCTTCCTGAAACAGACGGAGCGGTATCCGATTCTGTTGATGCCGGTAGCTCCCGGCCCTGCATTTCGTCACGGCGAAATCGGGTGGCTACGAGCGAAACATTCCGCCACCTTCGCGGACACTTTCGCATACACGCAATGGTTCAATCTGCTCGGATGTCCGGCGGCTGCAGTTCCGATGACGCAATCGGAAGAGGGTTTGCCGATTGGCGTCCAGATCGCAGGCCGTCCTTTCAAAGATGAACTCGTTCTTGCCGTTGCGAAGTTGGTTGAATCGCATTCTTGTTTGAGCCTTGCCAGATCTTCTCGCCTCACCACCGAAATCCTGCAACATCACTCTGAAATCTAATCCGCTCTGCCGCTTCGATCAGACGCAGCCCGATGACATTCTTCGTCCAGCAACTCGGATTTTCATCTAGTCTTCACAATCGAGTAACACAGGGTTAATGCCATTCCAGTATTCCTCAAACATTGTCTCTGAAAGCATGACGCAGCGATGATTTGTGGGGATCGCTCGTCAGCCACCCAACACAGCTACAACTTGTTGTTAAGGAGCATTGAATGTTCGATCGTGACCATGCGTTCGAAGCCCCCAGGAAGCTGTTGGCTTGCTTAATGGCCTACGCTCTCGTACTGGGATCGACACCAGCGTTTGCTCACTCTTACGGTGAGAAGACCGCCACTCCAATCAAGCATATCGTGGTGATTTTCGGAGAGAACATTTCCTTCGATCACTACTTTGGCACCTATCCCAACGCCACAAATCCTACAGGGGAGCCGGTTTTTAAAGCGCGCAAAGGCACGCCTACCGTTAACGGACTCAGCGGAGCTCTGCTCACGAACAACCCGAATCTTCTGAACACCGCCAATGGCGCGGGAGCGACGAACCCGTTCCGTTTGGATCGCTTGCAGGCTTGGACCAACGATCAGAACCACAACTATGGTCCGGAACAGGCCGCCACGCACTTCGGTTTGATGGACCTGTTCCCGAAGTCGGTGGGAACCGCTGGGCCTCCGCCGAATGCTCCGCCTTCGATCGTTACGACCAAAGGTCTTAACCTGGGTTATTACGACGGAAACACCGTCACTGCACTGTGGAACTACGCGCAAAATTTCGCGATGAGCGACAACTCCTTTGACACCACTTTCGGTCCCTCGACACCCGGCCTGATGAACCTGGTCGCCGGACAAACGAACGGCGCCATCCAGACTCTCAACGGCACGGGTAACGAAACCGATGGCGGGAATGGAACGCTGACCGTAATAGGTGATCCGGATCCGATCGGTGATATTTGCTCGGCTCCCACACGCAACCAGGTGACCATGGGCGGCAAGAACATCGGTGATCTGTTGAGCGCGGCTGGCGTAACCTGGGGCTCGTTCATGGGTGGCTTCGACCTTACTGCCAAAAACGCGAATGGAACTACCGGTTGTCTGCGCTCAACCAGTTCCACCGTCGTGCCGGTGACCGCTGACTACGTTCCACACCACGCGTTCTTTCAGTACTGGGCATCCACCGCGAATCCGAATCACTCGCGGCCGTCTTCCATCTCGGAAGTCGGACACGATGGTCCGGCGAACCACAACTACGACATTAACGATTTCTTCTCAGCGCTAAAGGCAGGAGATCTTCCTGCGGTCAGCTTCCTGAAAGCCCCGGCTTTCCAGGACGCCCACGCCGGCTATTCCGATCCGCTGGACGAACAGGCCTTCGTCGTGAACGTCATCAACTCGCTGCAGAAGTCGGACGACTGGGACAGTACTGCCGTGGTGATTCTGTATGACGACTCGGACGGCTGGTACGACCACGTAATGAGTCCGATCGTGAATCAATCCACGAGCCCCGCCGACGCCCTCACCGCACCTGGGGCCTGCGGCGACGGCAGCAGCGCTTTGCCCGGAATTGATGCCTCCAATCCGCATGCGCAGGGTCGTTGCGGGTACGGTCCGCGTCAGCCACTGCTCGTTATTTCTCCTTGGGCGAGAGAGAACTTTGTGGACCACACCGTCACCGATCAGACATCGGTCATTCATTTCGTAGAGGACAACTGGCTGGGTGGACAGCGGATTGGTCAGGGATCGTTCGATTCCATCAGCAATTCGATCGCGCAGATGTTTGACTTCACGCATCATCGCGACGATGACGGAAAGCTATTCCTCGATCCTTCCACAGGAGAACCCGTCGCGCAGCACGGCGGCTGGTAGTATTACGAAGTACGATCGAAAAATGGGCACGCGGATTTCATCTCCGCGTGCCTATAATTTTGTGGTAAAGCTAACATCGCATCCGACATAAATGAACAAAACAGGACCCTTTACCCGTCGTGCTTTCTTGCGGACCTCTGGATTGATGGCAGCCGGCCTTGTGGCGCGCGCGTCCGTCAGGCAGAAGGAAGCAGCCATTGCTCCGCAACCGCTCGATCCCAATTCGCTGGCCAAATTCGTCGATCCACTTCCAATACCCGCCGTCGTCGGTTCGAGCGGAATGCGTCCCAGTCCCGAGAATGCAAAACTGCAGCTCCCCTATTACAAACTTGCCATGCGCGAGGTGGAGAGCAAGATCCACAGAGATTTGAAACCGACGCGATTCTGGGGCTTCGGAAATAGCTCGCCTGGGCCGACGTTCGAGACGCGAAGCGGACAAGGCGTGCTGGTGGAGTGGGTAAATCAACTGCCGAAGCGGCATTTCCTGCCGATCGATCACAGTATTCACGGCGCTGAAGCCAGCAAGCCCGACGTGCGCGCGGTCACGCACCTGCACGGTGCAAAGGCTCCGGCGAGAAGCGATGGCTATCCCGAAGACTGGTACGTGCCGGGAAAGTCCGCAATCTACCATTACCCGAACAATCAGGACGCAGCGATGTTGTGGTATCACGATCATGCGCTCGGGATCACGCGCCTGAACGTTTATGCGGGGATGTTCGGATGTTTCATCGTTCGCGACGATTTCGAGGATGCGTTGAACTTGCCGAAGGGCAAATACGAGATTCCGCTGACAATGTATGACCGCTCATTCGATGCCGACGGGCAGCTTTTCTATCCGACGTCCGGCGATCCGCAATCGCCCTGGGTCCCGGAAGTGTTTGGCAACGCGGTCCTGGTTAACGGCAAGTTGTTTCCGTATCTGCAAGTGGAGCCACGCAAATATCGCTTCCGCGTGTTAAATGTTTCCAACGCTCGTTTTCTTCACCTGGGATTTTCGAATAATCAATCGTTTCACCAGATCGGGACTGACCTCGGGCTGTTGCCGGCGCCGGTCCCACTGAAGAACGTGATGGTTGCGCCGGCTGAGCGCGCTGATCTGATTGTTGACTTCTCCGCAATTGCTGGAGAGAGCATCGTGCTGGCGAATGATACGCGTGCGGTCATGCAATTTCGTGTGGCCAAGAAAGGAGCCGCAGATACCAGTGCGCTTCCTGCCGCTCTGCGGCCAGTGCCGCGGATTCCCGAAGCAAGCGCCGTGAAGACCCGCATCCTGACGGTCGGGGAGATGGACGACAAGACCGGCATGCCCAAGATGATGCTTCTGAATAACGCGCATTGGGACATGCCAATCACGGAAAACCCGGTGCTGGATTCGGTGGAGATATGGGAACTGCTGAACTTTACTGACGACTCGCACCCGATTCACCTGCACATGGTGCGCTTTCAAATTCTGGATCGCAGGAGCTTTGAACCCGAAGCCTACTATCACGGCGGTAAGGTTCAATACATCGGCGCGGTCGTTCCTCCGGCGGCCAACGAAATGGGATGGAAAGATACGATACAAGCGCATCCCGGGATGGTTACGAGAATCATCGTGAAGTTCGAGGGTTACGTGGGCCGTTACGTCTGGCATTGCCACATCCTCGAGCACGAAGACAACGAGATGATGCGGCCCTACGACGTGCTGGCGCCGTAGCAGGGCAGCTTGTTCCTGAGATAGAGTTTCAGACAGAATCTTTGCGGGTAGCGTGGTTCCCGCCACGAAACCATCGAGCTTTCCGTGGCTGTCTCCCAGCCCGTACAATGATGGTTCGCTATCTCCATGAAAACTTCTCTTCGTATAATCGCCATCATTCTTCTACTTGGGTTCACGGTCACGCTCCTCGCGGATGCGCTTCCACAAAAATCAGAGCCCGCAAAGGCCGTTTCTGCGGCTAACCGTAGCGAGGCCGTGCGCCTGAACAATCTGGGAACTGCCTACGTTAACCAACAGGTATTCGAAAAGGCCGCGAGCTATTTTCACCAGGCGGTGCAGGCCGATCCGAACCTGGTAGTCGCGCGCTTGAATGAAGGCATCGCGCTGGCGAATTCTCAGAAGACAGAAGAGGCGAAGGCCGCTTTCGAAGACGTGGTGAAGCGCGAGCCAGAGAATCCGCGTGGCTGGTACAACCTGGGATTACTGGATAAGAGCATCGGTGACGGGAAAGCCGCGATCGATGCGTTTCAGAAGGCGAGCCAGTTGGCTCCGAACGACGCCGATGCGGCGTACTTTCTGGGCATGTCGATGTTGCAGGACGGGCAGAACGAGGCCGCAGTGCCTGTTTTTCAGCGTGCGCTGAAGTTGAATCCATTTCATGCCTCCGCTGAATTTGGACTCGCCCGCGCATATCGCAATCTCGGACAGATGGACCAGGCGAAGCTTCACCAGGTGAGCTTCGATCACATTCGCAAAGCAAAGCTGGGAGCACCCATCACGCTTGCCTATGGCGATCAGGGGCCGCTGTCATTGGTGGTGACGGTGAATGGCGGTGAAGGAGAAGCCGCTGCGGCAATTCCAGTGAAGTTTGTCGACAGAGCCTCGGGCGGATTCATCCCAGCACCGGACTGGGCAACGTTCTACGACAAGAAGGAGATCGGCGACGGCGCATGCTTCTTCGACTATGACAATGACGGCAAGCCGGATCTGCTTTTAGTTCGGGGTCCGAGGAGTGCAGTCGCCTTGTACCACAACCTGGGAAACGGCAAGTTTGAAGAAGTCACTAAGTCTGCTGGCATTGACGCCAGCGGCCCTGCAGTCTCCTGCGCAGCTTCCGACTACGACAATGACGAGTTCACCGACATTGCCATTGGATACGCGGATCACGCGGTGCTTTGGCATAACGAGCACAACGGCACGTTCAAGAATGTGACTGATGCGGCCGGCTTGAAGCTGCCGTTGAAGAACGTCGCCAGCCTGACGTGGATCGACTACGACCACGACAACGACACCGATCTCTACATCTCTTCTGCCGATGGCGCGAGCGTTCTGATGCGGAACAACGGCAATGGCACATTCACTGATGTGACCGCGGAGACCGGGATGGGCGGCGACGGGCGACAATTCAGCGCAGTTGGGTCGGACTTCGACAACGATCGCGCGGTGGACTTTGTGGTCGCGGGAACCAATTCGCGCGTGCTGCTGAATCCGCGCGAAGGCAAGTTTCGGCCGCTGGACGGACCGCCCGCGATCAAAGATGCGGTCGGAGTCGCCGTTCTCGACTTCAATAAAGACGGCTGGATGGATCTGGCGTTTACGCACAGCGCGGCACCGGGGCTGACGCTGTGGCGCAACGTAGAGGGCAAGAAACTGGAACAGGTTCCGTTGCCGGATCTGCACTGGACCCGTGCGTGGGGCGTAGCGCCGATTGACTACGACAACGATGGGTACATCGACCTCGTCGCCGTGGGCGAGAACGCGAGCGGAAAGGCTGAAATCAAACTTCTGCGCAACGAGGGAACGAAGGGATTCAGAGACGTAACCGCTGATGTCGGTCTCGACAAGATTCCTGTTTCTGATCCAAGCTCAGTTGTCGTGGCAGATTACGATGGCGACGGCGCGGCCGATCTGTTGATCACAAGCAAGAGCGGCATTCCGTGGCTGCTGCACAATGAAGGTGGTACGGTGAACAACTCTCTGCGACTGGCGCTGAAGGGTCTGAATGACAACAAGAGCGGCATCGGAACCAAGGTCGAAGTTTTTGCTGGGGGGCAATCGCAAAAATTCGAACTGACCGGCGCCGGCTATCTTGGGCAAAGCAATGTGGATATCATTGCCGGTCTCGGGAAGGCGAAGCAAGCCGACGTTGTACGCATGCTGTGGCCAAGCGGCGTGATCCAGGACGAGATTGAAGTCGCTTCCAACAAACCGGCCAGCATTCTGGAACTGGATCGACGCGGAAGTTCGTGCCCGGTGCTGTTTGCGTGGAACGGCGAGCGCTATCAGTTCATCACCGACATGATTGGCGCAGGCGTGGTCGGACACTGGGTCGGACCGGATCAACGCGACATTCCCGATCCCACGGAATATGTGAAGGTCGATGGCTCGATCGCCAAGATACGCAATGGCAAGCTGAGCTTCCGCTTCATGGAGCCGATGGAAGAAGTGGTCTATGTGGATCAGCTTCGGCTGATCGCGGTAGATCATCCGTCGAATTACGCCGTCAACTCGAACGAGGCGTTTCTATCGAATCCGCCATATCCGGAATTCAAGCTAGTCTCCAGCCGCGCGGGCGATTTACGGCCCCTGGCGGGCGCTTGGGATAACGAAGGACGCAATGTCACGCCGCAGTTAGCGAAAGTCGATCACCAGTTTGTGAATGATCTGAACGTGCTGCACTTTGCGGGATTTACTGATCCGCATACGCTTACGCTTGATTTGGGCGAACCGTATAAGGGCGGCACGCTGCGCCTGTTGCTGAATGGATACGTGGAGTATTTCTCGGCGACCTCGCTCTATGCGGCGCATCAGGCGGGACTTGATCCGGTTTCGCCGTATATCGAAGCGCAGGATGCCAACGGCAAATGGGTGCGCGTGCTTGAAGACATGGGCTTCCCGGCGGGACTGCCGCGCACGATGGTTGCGGACCTCAGCGGCAAACTGCCAATCGGTGCGACACGCGTGCGCATCGGAACGAATCTTCAGATCTATTGGGATCAGATCCTGGTGGATCGCACGGCGGGAGCGGCTCCGGTCCGGACGAGCGAAGTTCCGCTAGCGACGGCCCGCATGGGGTACCACGGATATCCGCGAGATGTGATCGGGAAAAATCCGGGCGACCACTGGTACGTGTATGAAGACGTAAGCGCCAACGGGCCGTTCGTGCACCAGTCCGGACAGTACACACGCCCGGGAGACGTGACGCAGCTCATCAAGAATGTTGACGATCGTTTCGTTGTGTTCGGTACCGGCGACGAGGTGCAGGTGGACTTCGATCCGTCGCATCTGCCGAAATTGCAAGACGGCTGGGTACGCGATTACTTCTTCTTTGCCGATGGCTACGAGAAAGACATGGACTTCTACGCCGCCGATGGTCTGACCGTGGAGCCGCTGCCGTATCGCGCGATGGGAAGCTATCCGTATGCGGAAGAGAAGAGCTATCCGTACGATGCGGAGCATTTGAAGTATCTGCTCGATTACAACACGCGCTTCTACGCGGGCGACGAGCGGAACGACTATCAGTTTCACTACAAGAGTGCGAGTTCGGCGGCAGGCGGCGGACAGCACTAAGTTTTGCGACCGGCCCTCCGGATAATGACCGGGGGGAGGGGTCGCCGCGCTTTCGTTGAAAACAAACAACGTATCCGTCGGACGAGAAATTTATCCGTCGGATCACGATGGTCGATGCGACGGATGATCCGTCGGATTTTCTGGTCTGTCCGTCGGACGCCGCCGGTGCTCGATTTCAGCCATTGCTCTGCGTCTCCATCCTATTTCTATTGTGACAAATTCGAGGGGACCTACTAGACACTTTCGCGAAGTTTATTTTCGGAATGGAATGAGTGAGTTGAAGGGAAATCGGCGGTTTTGGGGTGTTGACAAGATCTATGCCGATCGAGCGTCTACGCGGTGTAGCAGAGTTTGTGTCGCCCCTGCCGGGGCTAGTGGATTTTTCTTGCGCATACCCAGCGCTTACGCGCTGGGCTTACGAATAACGCCGCTCCGCGGCTGGAACGCCGGCACTGCACGATTAGTTGATGGGCACGAAGCCGTCAGGCAGTAAAGGATCCGTCTTTCGGGACCAGCGTAAGGACACCGATTTACCTTTCTCTTGAAAAGTCAAAGCCGCGCCATTGTGTTCTCGCATGCCAGTGCGCACGAGCGCCACATTACCTAGATCGGGAGAGACGATTGATTTAAGTGCCTCCGGGAAATCTTCTAACGATGCCGGCGATAACGGGCAGTACCGCGCCCGTCCGTTTAGTCGATTTGAACCACACTCCGCGCTGGCGCCAATGTTGAGCAGCCGCCCCCAGGGAAAGCCGCGTATTTTGCGGAGTGCTATTGCTGCAACGAAATGTGTGCCCTGATCCCAGTTCTCGCTATACTCCTGCCGCCACTCGTAGCGGAGATACAGTCCAACGTTTGACCAATCGTTGCGATTCAGTGCTGCCAAAACCTCTGGAATGGACTGTGTGTAGTAGCTCTCATTGCTTTCGCGGTACGGATCGTAGTCGAGTCTGTGTAGCACTTCGAGCGACACTGCCACTGCAAAAGCTTCGAGAGCGTTGTTGTCGACTCTCGCGTCCATCTTAAGGTGTGCTAATTCATGGGCGAGTTGGAAGGCGAGCCTCTGCCATGCCCCCGGCAGAACCTGCTGTGTGAACGCTACTCGCATGGCGTATCTGGATGCGCCAGGAGGTTCGATCTTCCAAGGTTTGCCCACAAGAGCGCGCGGTTTGTCTGCCCAGTTTCCATGAGCTACGAAGCACAGAATAGTTGACGAACTGGTGTTCGGATAGCCTCCGGGAATCAGTTCGTCGACGGTTTTCGCTACCTGATCCGCCGTTTCCTGCAGGAGTGGACGCGAGATTTTCGGGAATGTCGTTGGGTCAAGAACGATCCGGGTAGGAGTTGAAGTTCGATTGGTCGCGCTGCAGGGAAGTACCGATATCGCGAATGCGAGAGCGACGAAGAGAAAGGACGATCTGGTCTTCGAAGAGTAGAACACCAAGATGAATGTTATCTCGGGATAGGATCGATTTGTAGTTACTTTGGGTTTCTTAGTGTCGGTGTGTCGCCCCGCCGGGGCTGGTGGATTTTTTGCGCGCGTACCCAGCGCTTACGCGCTGGGCTTACGAATGACGCCGCTCCGCGGCTGGTTGGCGCTCGAACTGAGATGGTACGTCTAATGAAAGGTGTTCAGGGCAGCCGAGGTCGGCTGGCCCCACGCGGCCGGTGACAGGACAGCGAAATCGCCTCTCCCACACATCGTCTTTTTTACAGGCGCTAAGAACTAGTCACCAACCACTAACCACTAGCCACTTGTTTTTAGTGGTGTCCTTCGTACTTCTCGCCGGCATCGATCGCCACTTTCAGATAATTCTCTTTGGGCGGGAGCGGGCATGTTGCATAGGGCGTGAATCCGCAGGGCGGAGTGTATGCCTTGTTGAAGTCCAGCGTGACTTTGCCGTCTTTGGCTGAGTTAGCGTAGAGGAAGCGGCCCGCGGGATAAGTCTCCTTGCCGCTGGTCAGATCTTTCATGATGAAGAAGTATTGGTGCGGATCGTCCTCGATCAGAACAGAGAGTCGCGACTTGGTGCCGTTGAGCGTGAATTCCACATATCCGGGGCTGGTCATCTCGACGCTCTCGCCTAGGACGGTGGGAATGGCGAGTTTCTTGGGATTGTCGAACGGAACGAAGGTGCCGGAGACGCGATAGGAATCCTGGATTGGAAAATACTGCAATCCCTGGAATTCTCGTGCCCGATCGCTGTTCGTGTCTTTCACGCGAATCCCGACGCGCTTGTTGCGCTTAATCACGTGCATGCGCAAGTCGCCCAGTTCGAGAACCGTGGGCTTCTCGCTCTCGTCGTACTCGAGCTTCATTTCTGTTACCGGTTTGCCATTGGCCTTCAGGTCCGATCCGGGGAGCGCCTTTACCGTGACGACGCCATCTTTAAGCTCGAAAATGCCAGCCTGGTCCGGGGCTTTGGCGTGCGGCAGCAGCACAGGGTCGTTGCCATTGGATCCGAACTGGTTGCTGCCTTCTTTTAACCAGAAGAGGCCAACAAGAGGAAGCCAATTTTCCTTCAAGCTGTTTACGCGCTGAGCTCGCCACTTCATGATGTCGGCCTGATACGCAGCGTCCTTTTGAGTATCCGCAGCCCAAGCAGCTCCCGCAAGTGAAGCAATTACAAGTGCGCACAATAGCCTATGGCGTTGCATGAGACCTCCCGTATCCGAACTACCCAATGTCACTGGTTTGTATCGTAGCAAAATCGAAAATTCCTTCAGCGAAATTCGTTGAACCCGAATCAAAACCGTAGCGTAAGATTTGTTGGGCTTTTGAAGAGTAAATTTTTGGAGGAATCATGGTACGCAAAGGAAACGCCGTCTGGACTGGCGGCTTGAAAGATGGAAAGGGAACGGTTTCGACCGCCAGCGGCGTGCTGAAAGACACGCAATATTCATTCGCAACCCGTTTCGAAAATGGCGTCGGAACGAATCCTGAAGAGCTGCTGGCGGCCGCGCATGCGGGATGCTTTTCCATGGCACTATCGGCGCAGTTGGGGAACGCTGGGCTTACGGCGGAACGGATCGCAACGGAAGCCGCAGTCACACTGGACAAAGTGGATGGCGGATTCGGCATTACACAAGTGCAGCTGACGGTGACGGCGAAAGTCCCTGGCGCGAGTGCGGAAGCTTTCCAGAAAGCTGCAGACGCGGCCAAGGCCGGGTGCCCGGTTTCCAAGCTGTTCAATACCAAGATCACGATGGACGCGAAGCTGGTGTAGCTCCGGTCCAGCAGGCGTTCGGAAGAGGCTCTCTGCGGAGAGCCTCTTTTGCTGCAAGGTTCCCAGGTTAGCGTTCAACAGAAGGACGCGAACCTAGGGCACCACTCATCCCGCTGACAACTGCCATTCCCACTCTGCCATCTCAACGTAAGTACATTGGAAGCCCCTTTGAAAATCGTCATATTCGGTCTCACGCTTTCATCTTCCTGGGGAAATGGGCACGCCACACCGTATCGAGCTATTCTGCGCGCGCTGCACCGGCGGGGGCATCGCGTAATTTTTTACGAGAAAGATGTCCCGTATTACGAATCACGGCGCGACTTCCGGCATTGCGAATTCTGCGATTTGATCCTCTATCGCGATTGGAATGAGAGTCGCGCACGAGCGATACACGACGTTCGCAATGCGGATGCGGTGATCAACGCCAGCTACTGTCCGGACGGGGCGCGCATCATCGACGAAGTGGCAGGTGCAGTCAGCGGATTGCATCTTTTCTACGACCTCGACACGCCAATTACGCTAGCGAACCTGGCCGGGGGCTCGGCGGAGTACTTGCGGCGAGATCAGATTCCGCAATTCGATCTGTATCTCTCTTTTACTGGCGGCAAAATTCTTCAGGAGCTGGAGCAGCATTGGGGAGCGCATTGCGCGCGACCGCTGTATGGCTGCGTCGATACGGACGTGTACCGGAACGTGCCGGAAGAGCAGGAGTTCCGCTGCCTGCTCAGTTACATGGGAACGCACGCGCGGGATCGACAAGAAAAGCTGAATTCCTTGTTTTTAGAAGCCGCGCGACAACTTCCGGGCGAGCGGTTCGTGCTGGCGGGATCGCTTTATCCGCGCGAGTGGAAGTGGCCCGAGAACGTGCGCCATTTTGATCATGTGGCTCCGGCGCAGCATCCGGCGCTGTATTCAAGCTCGTGCTTCACGTTGAACCTGACGCGCGGGGATATGGCACGCGGAGGCTACTGTCCATCCGGCAGATTTTTTGAGGCTGCAGCGTGCGGCACGCCCATCATCAGCGACTGGTTCGATGGATTAGACAGTTTCTTCAGGCCTGGCAAAGAGATCGCGGTCGCCAATGAACCGCAACAAGTGCTCTCTATCCTGGAAATGCCGGAGCAGGATCGCGTCACGATGGCGTGGCGAGCTCGGGCACGCACGCTGGCGGAACACACCGGCGATCGCCGCGCCGAGCAGTTGCTCGGGTACTTGCAGGAAGCGACAAGTCGCAAACGCAGTTCGCGCGCGCGGCTCATGGGCATGGAGGCGGCATCATGATCGGAATCATTCCCGCCGCGGGTGCGGGCCAGCGCATACAACCGCTTGGCTGCTCGAAAGAACTGCTGCCTGTCGGTGCGCGTGTAATCGATGGCGTGGAGCGGCCCAAGGCGGTGATGGAATACTTGGTAGAGCGGATGATCGCCGCCGGCGCCGATCAGATCTGCATCGTCATCTCGGGCGAGAAGACGGATATCGTTCGCTATTTTGCCGAACGTAATTACGCGGCAGAGATCTTTTACGCGGTTCAAAATCAGCCGCGCGGACTTTGCGACGCCCTGTTTCGCACGGAACCGTTTGCGCGTGCGCATCGCGAAGTACTGATCGGGCTGCCGGACACAATATGGTTCCCAGAGAATGCCTATCGAACGAGCCTCGATTTGCATCCGGCGGCTGAGGTGAACCTGGTCTGCTTTCCGGTGACCGACGCCTCCGCATTCGATTCCGTCGTGAGCGACGAGAATGGATACGTTCGTCGAGTAGACGTGAAGGTGCGAGACTACGAATCACTCTGGATATGGGGAGCCGTGATCACCACCGGAGCTGCGTTCCGCGATCTGAAGAGATTGTGGGAGTCACGTCATCGCGAAGACGAATTCTTGGGACATCTGCTGAATGCTTATATCGAGGCGGGAAATTCGGTGCGCGCGTCACATGCCGGGGAAGTGTACATGGACGTGGGAACCTTGCCGGGATATCACGCTGCGCAGGATTTCTTACGGGGACTGAGACCAGAACCGCGCCAAGCCGCGTAATTCCAAACTCCGCTACAGAATCTATCCACCTAACTGCGTCGTCTGAGTACGCAGGTTGTCGCGAATGTCGCGGTTGATTCGAGCCGCATCGCGAGAAGCGTTATCAATGAGTTCCAGCCAACGTTTTCCATTCTCATCCAGGCTGCTCTGCGCCAGCAGGTACGAAGCCTGCATGATGGTCTCGATGGAGTTACTCAAATCGTGGGCTAGGGTACGGAGCCTACTATTGGTTTCGATAGCGCTATTCGAGGTTTCCATAGGCATCAATGTGAGCCCTTCCGTTCTGATCTAGTGTACAACCCCAAGCTTTCCGGACAGTGTAACCGAGGCGACTCGTGAACTGGATCTGGCGAACCGCGTAACCCATTCTGTTTGAAGCACATTCCACGGGAAACGTTGTGTTGTGAGCTGCTTTTTCCTGGTGCGCAAGAGCAGCTTGCGCGCGCAAACGTTCATGAAATGGATGCGGGGAACGGGCCAAAACGCGCGCTAAAGCTGCTACTTAGTCGTTCTACTCTGAATCCCTAAGGCTCGGTCTAGGGTGAAGTAGCTAGACCACCTACGGGCTTCCTCGGAATCAATTCTGCTGCCCAGCCACATAGACTTCACGCATGTTCACGTTCAATTCACCTGTAGCTAGCCACAGCCAAGGCCGGATTTCGAGCGTGCCCCCCAGAACGAATACCCGGAGGTACGAATGCGTAAAGTATGGTTCCCGGCTGCGGTTGCAGCAATTCTCTTTATTACGGCGTTAAATGCGCTGGCCGGAAATGTGGTAGCTCCAAGCACTACGTTATCAGCAGAAACTGGCAATAATACAAGTACAGCAGATTCCTTTCAGGGGTGGTCCGACGGTAATGAAGCGGCCACTAACGTAAGTAAAGTCGATACACGAAGTCTTCTTTATCCTGGCGCAAGCACCAAGATTTTCGCTCACTTCATGGCGTGGTTCGGCGGAAGTAGCCACCTGAATGTGGGCTACAACTCAGCTGACCCCAATCAGGTTACGAAGCAAGTTGAAGACATGATGAGCCGCGGCATCCAGGGCGCGATCATCGATTGGTATGGCCAAAAAGGCACGCAAGAAGACATCACCACCCAAAACATGATGCAAGCGGCGGAAGCTCACAGCCCATTCCTGTTCGCGGTGATGGAAGACGCGGGCGCGATTCGCGGGTGCAGCTCCTGCCAGGGGCCGCTGATCAGCGATCTCACGTACGCGTACAACAAGTACGAGCAGTCGTCTGCGTATTTCCACATCAACGGCCGGCCAGTGGTTTTTTTCTTCGACACACAAACCCTGCCGGGAGTGAATCTGGCGGCTGCCCGCGCGGCGGTTCCGGGAAACCCGATCTTCATCATCAAAGATGCGAGCGGTTTCACGATGGCCGGTGCGGATGGGGCCTATAGCTGGGTTACCGATACGTTCAACAACAGCAACTGGGGTCAGAACTACCTCGATTACTTCTACAAGACCGGAGCCGCAAACGGTTCCAGGCAGATCTTCGGCTCAACGAAGAAAGGTTTCAACGACACGAAAGCTGCCTGGAGCGCGAACCGAATCGTTCCGCAGAGTTGTGGGCAGACCTGGCTCGATACGTTCACTGAGATCGGCAAGTACTACTCCGCCTCGGGACAGCTCGAGAATCTGCAATTGGTCACCTGGAACGATTACGAAGAGGGAACCGCTCTGGAGATGGGCATCGACAACTGCGTCTCGATTGCGGGCTCGGCCTCAGCAGCCACACTAAGCTGGACCATCAACGGCGCGGAGAATACTCTCGACCACTACACGGTTTACATTTCGTCGGATGGCGAGAATCTGATGCCTGTTACGGACGTAGCGGCAGGCACTCACCAGCTGGACCTGAGTCAGTTCGGATTCCCTTCGGGAGCGTATACGGTCTACGTGAAGGCCGTAGGACGTCCTTCGATTAAGAATCACATGTCGGCAGCGATTTCCTATACCTCAACAGGAGGCGGCGGAAATACTCCGGTTGAAGGCAGCGGCAGCGGTAGTGGCTCGGGTGGAGTGGCCGCGAGTTCGGGAAATGTAACTGCGGCGCCGGCTTCGTTGACTGTTGCTTCGGGCAAGTCAGGAACGATGACAGTGACACTGAGCCCTTCCAGCACGTTCACGGGGACTGCGTCACTGGCGTGCGGTGGGCTTCCGGCTGGAGTCAATTGCAGCTTCGCGAACAGCACTATGGCACTTGGTTCAGCACCGGTGTCGACCACGCTGACCATTTCAGTCGGCGCTGCCAGCACGGCAAGCCTGGCTCCACATAACGGGATGTTCGCGTTCTGGCTACCTGGCCTGGGACTGGGAATGGTGGTCGCCGGTAAGCAGCGCCGTTCGCGGAAGTTCTGGATCGGTCTGGTGTCGCTGGTTCTGCTCGCGGTCATGGTATCCGTTGGTTGCGGCGGAGTGGCCAGCACTGGCACCAAGTCGGCAACGACCGGAACTGGGACAGCAGCCACAGGCGTGGCGCCCGGAACATATCCCATCACGATCCAAGCGACGACGGGAACAACCCAACAGACAACGACTGCGACCCTGGTGGTCAACTGAGAACTGTTCCAGGTTTGACAGGAGCGGAACCGTCTGTACAATAAAGGTGGGCGTCGAGAGACGCCCGCTTTTCTGCAAGCAGACCTTCTGAGAGTATTCAGACGTCCGCAGTGCTATAAGCCGAAGTGGCGGAACTGGCAGACGCGCATGGTTCAGGTCCATGTGCCGGCAACGGCGTGGGGGTTCGAGTCCCTTCTTCGGCACCAAAGATTTCAGCGGCTGTAGTACCTATCAGTTACGGACGAACTTCAATATTTTGTACGTAAAAACAAGCCAGAGTCCCTCTTGGCGTTTTCATGCTCAAGAGCCGCACATGGCCAATCGCTTCTTCAGTAACATTCTTCTGTGACTATTTCGTCCGTATTCGCCTAGCCAACCACGAACTCGTTTACTGCAGCCCGGACTGCGTGAGCTTAACCGCGCAGTATGCGGCAGTGGTTCCGCAAACGGTGGTCGATGTCGCCAGCGTGCCGAAATAGATGCTCGATGCCTGCCCAGCGGTGGAGTCGTTGTCCACGATCATGCCGCTGGTCCCGCCGACCGCATCAGCGGTGTTCGTCGCCACAGCGGTAGGCGCAGCCCCTGACGCGACAAGAAGTGAGTTAGGCAAAAGGAAGGCATATATTTCTGCAGGGTTTTGAACCACTCCTACGAACAGGTAGTCTGGTCCGCCCGTAGCGGTTGCGCCGGCCACAGAGCATCCGGCGCCGGTAGTCGCGGTGGGGATGGTAGCGGCGAACGTAAAATTCGTCGCGGTCGCAGAAACAACCGTCTGAATTCCGCCATTGATGGCAGCGATGTCAGCGGCAGTGCAATTGTTGGTAGTGTTGGCAGCTACGCCCGAGAGGGTGACCAGATCGTTGGCGGCGAGCGTGTTGTTCGCCGTGACGGTCACTACAGTTGTAGATGCCGAGACCCCGGTCACGGTGAATAGCTGACTGTTGAAGAACTCGGTGAGCGGGGAGATGGGCGAAGCGTTGTTGCCCATTTGAGGCTTGTCGTTGTTTTGCGGCGTGGTCTGCATGGTGGAACTAACGAACTGTAATTCTTTAAGCTGTTGGCCGCCGGTGCCGGAGCTGGCGCCAATTATCTCCCCGTTATTGGCCGCAGTCGCACTGCTGATGCCCAAGGCGTAGTAGCGTTCGTCCGGAGTGGGGGCGTAGTTTGGAAAACCAGCAGTCGTACAGCTTTCATTCGCGCCGGTGTCGAGACCTGCGTACACAACTGCGTTCATCGTGTTGCTGGTGAATGTGAATTGGACCAGGCCGGTGTTGCCGGTTATTCCCGTGTCCTGCTCGCCGGTGGTGTTTGGGTTGCATGAGGTTACGACGTATCCCACGCCGTTCGTCGAGTCAATGATGGAGCCGTCGCGAATGCCGCCATTGATGGCGCCTTGGTTCGTCGCCCCATTTACGCCGAGCGGTAGAGTGGCTTCAGTAATTCCGGCCGACGTCAATTCGTAGAAATTAGAGCTGCTGTCGCCGACAAAAATATTCCCGGTGTCACCAACATCGGCCACCGGGGACGAGAGATAGTTTGATCCGGGAGTGATCGTTGCGCCGGTCGTTGTGCACCCGGCGCCAGTAGTCGCCGTGGGAATGGTGGCGTTGAAGGTGAACTGGGTAGCGTTTGCCGAGGCGACGGTTTGCGTTCCATTTATGGCAGTAGCGTCCGCCGCACTGCAGCGGCCGCCGTTGTTGACTACGCCCGCGATGGCGACCAACTCTCCGATACTCAGCGAATTGGCCACGGTTACCGTCACTGTAGTTGTGGTTGCTGTCACCGCAGTCGGGCTCAGTAGGGCAGGGCTGGCGCTTACATGCACCGGGAAATTTCCTCCCGCGTGCGCTGGCGTCCCGGTGAAAGTGGGAGAGATCGCATACAGATAGCCGTTGTTATCGCCGACGTACGTAGTGTCGTTGATAAAGTCGGTAAATGGGGATGAAAAGCTATCCGCCGCTCCAGCCACTCCAGTGCCTGCATTGGCCGCAACCAAGCCCAGAGGAAGCATGAAGTCCGTGGCGGTGCTTCCGGAGGTACTTCCGGGGATTACCGGGCTAGTGGCGCAGGTCGGCAACGTGGCCCCGCCGTGATTGTTGTTGGCGCAGCTCGCGGTGGTTCCATACTCGGAGCTGCCGCTGCCGAACGTTAACACGTGTACGATCGCTCCGATATTCGGGTCATTTTCCACGTAGGTGATTTTCGTGCCAGTAGGTGAGAGGCCAGGTGAGGTTGTGACCGGCCCCACGCCGGAGGCGTAAGAAAAGATGAATTCCGGATTCGACAGATTGCACAGCGATGTCCCTGACCCACTGTAGAGCTGATTGAAGGCGACGATGTTGGCCTGAGAGGCATTCGTCCCGGCAGTGACGGCGCCCCAGGTGAAACTATTCAGGGTTTCGGCAGTTGTAAGCGTCACACGGCTTCCCGGGGTGAGCGCATAGACGGTAACCGCACCTGCCGACGCAACCGCCACGATTCGGTCGACAGCGGTACCGCTAAGATTCCGGTTGATCGCCGCCGCCAGATTGGCTGCATCGGTGGCAGCCGTGCCGGACAATACGAAGTCTGTTCCTGTGTTCGTGGTGGTCGACGCGGTTAAGGTCAGAGTGACCGCCGTTCCACCGGTCGGAGTTATGGTGATCGACGTAGTCTGGCCAGACGCCGGTGCGCCCGTGAAGGTGCCGACAACCTTGGCACGCGTGCTCCCGGTGGGCGCGTTGATCGGGAATACTGCGAAATCTGCGCTGCAGCTCGGCGCCGCGTTCACGTTGAAGGAGTATTTCGCGGGCGACATTCCTGGAGCGACGCCGCCGGCGCCCAGCGAAACGGCCCAGTCCTTCTTCATTTTGCCCCTTGACTGCGTTCGCGGTCCCGACCGTCTGCGCGCGAGGCGTGAATTTGCGGGCGCATTCCCATGCAAGAGCCACTCTGCATACGCTCGTGGTTCGTTCCACATCTTCGCCGCCTGCTCCGGCGTGTAACCGGCGGTAAATAGAACATGTTTTGAGCTCCAATCCATCGGCACGGGGAGGGAACCATCCGGCCTCGCGAAGCCCTGTCCGAATGCCGATGCGGTGAAGCTAGCCGCAAGCAACAGCGCGGCACACCTTGCAAAAGAAGTCACGTTCCACCTCCGGCTGGTTCGAAGCCACTTGTCACAGCGCTTGCGTCTCCAGGCTAGATTGCAGATTTGAGATCACCCTCAATTTTCGCTGACATTTAGGGAATCGGAGAGTATCAACTTGGGATTCCCTTTGGTTGGTGAGGTGCCCGGGCGTCATCGCCACGGTGAAGTTATCTACGAGTGAACTTGAAGCCGCAATCCAGCAACTCTCGAATTCGGGTTCAGGCTCTGATTGGCGGGTTTATAGTGGCTGAGCGGTGAGCGACGACAGCTCTGGCTCGCCGTTGCAAGAGTTCCTCTCCTCCTTTTTCCCGGCCACCCCCCAACCTGACATTTGCGAAACGGAGATGAATGATGAAGGCAATTCGAATCCATCAATTCGGCGATGCGAATACATTGCAACTCGAAGACATTCCGAACCTCACCATCGGAGACGATCAGGTGCTGGTGAGAGTTCGCGCAGCGGGCGTGAATCCCATCGATTGGAAGATCCGGCAGGGATATATGAAGGACGTAATGCAGACGAAGTTTCCGCTGACGTTGGGTCAGGATTTTGCCGGCGAGGTCGTAGACAAAGGAAAGTCGGTGACCCAGTTTGCCAAAGGTGATCGCGTGTTTGGCTTCGCGCAAGGGACCTACGCCGAAATCGCGGCGGCACCGGCATCGACGGTAGCCAAAATACCCGACGGAGTGGATTTCGCCACGGCAGCGGCGCTCCCCACGGCGGGCCTGACGGCGTTGCAGATCATCCGCGACTTTGTACAGGCCAAGGCAGGCATGACCATTCTGATTCACGGCGCCGCCGGTGGCGTGGGTTCGTTCGCTTCGCAGATCGCAAAGAACAAGGGTGCTCGCGTGATCGGGACAGCCACCGGCGAGGACATCGAGTATCTGAAATCGATCGGCGTCGATGAGGTCATCGATTACAAGCGCGAGCGCTTCGAAGACAAGGTTCACGGTGTGGACGCCGTGGTTGATCTGGTGGGCGAGGATACAGCGGCCCGTTCGTACGGAGTCGTGAAGCGCGGCGGAGTTCTGGTTTCCACTGTTCAGGCGCCTGACGAAGCTGCGGCGCAGCGCGCGGGAATCCGAGCGGAACGGATCGTCATGAAACGAAATTCCGCCGACCTCGCCGAACTGGCGCAGTTGGTCGCCAAAGGCGCGGTCAAGCCGAGGATGGATCAGACGCTGAGTCTGAATCAGGCGAAAGAAGCGCAGGAGTTGAGTGAGAAAGGCAAGACAGAAGGCAAGGTGATCTTGAAAGTGGCATGACGGAGCGAGTAGCAGCTAAACCCGGGCGGACAGGAATGTCCGCCCCACCACACGCAACACACTAGTAGAAATCCGAACAACTCAGGAAGAATCCGCATTGCGGGCAGACCAGCTTGCAGTGGTTGTCGCATAACTGCGTCGAGCAATTTGGACAGACCTGCATGACTTCGCCGGGCGACAGTGCCTGGGCTGGGACCATAGCCTTCCGCTTCTTCGTGCTCTTGGCTCACAGCGATTCGTCCCACAGCAGGGAGTACATGTCTTCGCCTTCGATCAAGCGGCGAAGCGCACGCAACTGCGGAGGAAAGAATAACAGGCCCGTTCCCGGCTGAAGCTCGAATCTGCTGATCACGAGTGCGGTAACTTTCCGCGGAGTCCCTTTCTCGCGCAGTAGTTGCTCAATGGCTTCTATATCGTTCGGAAGATAGCAAGGGCGTTCGGAGATCCACGCTAGTTTGAGCGCCGAACAGAAGGCGTCCAGGTCTTCGCGTTCCAGTCCCTGTTGCCATCGTGGATTGAATGGGAAAAACGGAAAGGGATTGCGCTCCACAACGCGCACACCCGGCCAGATAGGTACCAGCGGCGGACTGCCTCGACGCAACAAAACTGCTCTCCCTTGGATGAAAGGAGAGTACCTGAATTCTCGGCGTATACAACTGGGCACTCACCTTAGATGAACCTAGAGGGTATCGACCAGGAATGGAACTGTCACAAAGGTTGCCCGTGCAGTTGAGAGCTGGCGCGGATCTTCGTCCTGCAGCTCCGGCGAACCCCGGGTCACAATCGTGCTTCTAACACCAGAGCGCAAAGATAGGCGCCAACATAGTTGGGTTCTGAGGAGTCGGAGGGTTATGAAAAAGTTTTTAGCAAGTTTAACGGTCCTGTGTTTCAGCATGTTGTGCTTCAGCACGTTCGTGTCAGCTGAAGATAAGCAGGACGATGTGGATCGCCTGCAGAAGTCAGCTGAAGTTTTGCAGCAGATTATGGCAACCCCGGATAAAGGGATTCCTGAGGAAGTTCTCGACGGTGCCAAGTGCGTTGCGGTAGTTCCTCATTTGATCAAGGGTGGATTCGTATTCGGCGCCAAGCACGGACGCGGCGTAGCCACTTGCCGCACGGCTCATGGCTGGAGCGCTCCGTCGTTCTTTACGGTGACTGGTGGAAGCTGGGGAGCGCAGATTGGCGTAGAAGGCGTTGACCTGGTCATGCTAGTCATGAACGACAAAGGCATGCAGCAACTGCTGAACAGCAAGTTCCAGATCGGCGGCGAAGCGTCGGCAGCGGCCGGTCCGGTTGGACGTCACGCGTCAGCGGACACGGATTGGAAACTGAATACGGAAATCCTGACTTACTCGCGCAGCAAGGGTGCTTTTGTAGGCGCGACCCTGGAAGGCGCCGGCATCGCGCAGGATCAGGAAGCAATCCAAGCGATGTATGGCAAGGACTACACGCCACGCAAAATCCTGAGCGGCACGGTTCCTGCTCCGGCTTCGGCGCATGCTTTTCTGGCGGCGGTAAGCAATGCCAAGGCAGTTGCTGAGAACAAAGAGGATAAAGAGAACAAATAGCTGGTTCGTTGCACTCGCGAATGGAGGCGGGATTCGTCCCGCCTCTTTTTCATTAACAGCGTGGAACTCGCGATTGGAGCTATAATCCGGCGCAAGGGAGGATCCCCCATGCGCCTTCCACGAGCTCTGCTCATTGTCACATTTCTGGCCGTTTGCGCCGGTCTATGTTTCGCTGCTGAAGGGCCGCGTGCGGAGGTGAATGCAACCAATCCAGTTGGGATCATCCAGATACCAAAGACCGCTGAGAATGCAGCACTGCTGCCCGAGATGTTTATTCCGCCGCATGCATGGCAGAAAGCTGCGCTTTCTGGTTCTCAACAGGCTCCGGATTCCGCCGATACGCTTTGCTACAACATTCATAGCGTTGTGGTTGCCGAAGACGACCATACGGGCGTAACGCATCCGGTGCGCGAGAGCACGTGTACGCGCGCTACCCGATTCCAGACGAAGAACGCAGACGCGTCGAAGTAGGAAGCGTATATCCCGAGCCCCCGCCCGGTCGGTGGCGCCCTGATCCCTGGCCCGCGGCGACAGCTCTGTGGGCGAAACTATTCTGGTCGTCGAGGATACTCATTCGTCAACGAGAACTTTTTTCTCTCGGCTCGTCTTAAACTGATTTTCCAATCAGCCTCGCAGGAGTAAAGTTCGGGGACGGGTCCCTGCGTACACATTCAGAAAGCCTCATGAAAGGCTGGAGGCAGATCGTGGAACTATCCTTGGGTGGGGGTGGTTGCGACGCGATGTGGCGGCTGAGAATCGCATGACAGACCAGATCACTGCGATTCGTTATTTCGGGCTGAAAATTCAGTTCTGGCCGGCTGTGCTGATCAGCATGCTGGCGCTGAAGTTCGTCCTGTCTGTGGTGCTCAAGCAGGGAGAACTGGCGGCGACGTATGGGGGTGTCTGCTACTTTCTTTTCATTCTTCTCGCAACTTCGTTTTCGGCTGTGAATGCTCTGAAAAACAAGCGTGACGGCCGCATATTCTGGATGTTTATCGCGGCTGGTTGTGCTCTGTGGCTGGTCGACCAATGGCTGTATCTCTATTACGAATTCGTCGTGCAGGGTGACATTCCCGACAGTTCAATTGCAGACCCGGTGCTGTTCCTTCACATTGTGCCGTTCATGGCAGCGGTTGCATTCGCTCCGCACCTGCAATCAACTCGCCTGAAGCTGTATCGGCCCGCGCTCAATTTTCTACTCCTGCTCTTCTTCTGGATCTTCCTCTACGCTTACTACGTTTTCCCGCATCAGTATCTGTTTCCTGCCCCTCAGCTCTACAACAGTCGTTTCGATTTCCTCTATCGAATCGAAAACCTGGCACTCGTTCTCGTGATCGGGTTCTATTGCCTGCGGGGTAAGCAACCGTGGAGACCGGTTTATCTCAATCTTTTCGGCGCCTGTACGCTCTACGCACTCAGCTCGGCGTTTGCTAACCTGGCGATCGATGCGGGGTTTTATTCCAATCGCGCGGTGTACGCTTTCGGCCTGAACGCGTCGGCTGCATGGTTTGCGTGGTCTGCCTTACGGTGGGGAAAACTTCCGGAAGAAGACGTTGCGCCAGATATACCCGAGACAGGAGTGCATGCTTCGGGCCCGTTGTGGGCGCTGCTGGTGGTGCTGGCGATCCCGCTTGTCGGAATTCTGGACCTTGTTGAACGGCAGCGATCGCCTGACATTCGCGATGTCCACCAGCTGGTTGTGCTCGCGGCCCTGGTTGTATTTGCAGCTGCAGCGATGCTGAAGGGATATTTATCGGAACGGGAACTGACAGCAGATGCTCGCTGCAACCTATTGCAATCCACGCTGTCAGAGGCGGCTTTCGGCGCCAGCGAAGCATCGCGAAAGGAAATCGACACGCTTTATCGGGAATTCACGGAAACCGTTCCCGCGATTGTGTGGCGGCTGGATCCGGTTACACTTCGCTTGATTTCCGTGAACGATTCTGCCAAAGAGATTCTCGGTTATCCCGTCGAAACCTGGACGGCGAATCCCGACTTCTGGAAACAGACACTCCACCCAGACGACCGGGACCGTGTCCTTAAACTGCTCACGCGATGTGCCGCCAAGCAACGCAAATTTGATTTTGAATGCCGCATGATCGCAGCTGACGGTCGCATTGTCTGGTTGCGCACTGATGCAAAGATCGTCCGCAAGGACGGTGCTCCGGCGGAACTAGTCGGCGTAGCTCTCGATATCACCGAGCGCATACGAATCAAAGAAGCGTTGCAAAAGTCGGAGGAGCGATTCTCCAAAGCCTTCCGGCACGGCCCCCTGGCGATTAGCCTCACCAATGCGAAAACTCATCGCTACATTGATGTGAATGAGACTTTCGAGCGCCTTACAGGGTACCGGCGAGAGGAAGTTATCGGGAAGACGCCGTTCGAATTCAGCCTATGGTCGGATCCCTCGCAGCGAATCGAGCTAACGAGCCGGCTGTTTCATGAAGAGTCCGTTCAGAATGTCGAAATCAGCCTCGTCCATAAATCGGGGAGGATCCTGGTTGGGTTAGCATCAGCGGAAATTATTGAAATCGATGGCGAGCCTTGCACGCTGGGCGTCGTTGCTGACATTACAGAGCGTAAGCAGGCGGAGCGAACCCTTCAGGAAATCGGCGGACGGCTACTTACCGCCCAGGAAGAAGAACGACGCAAGATCGCCACCGAGTTGCTTGACGATATTGGCCAGGACGTGGCGTTGCTGGCCATACGGATCCAGCATCCCCAGCCTGGAAATCCGGAGACGCCTGCTTTGCTGGAAGAGTTTTCTGACCTGACGCGGGACATCATAGGCAAAATCAGCCGGCTCTCTCATCAATTGCATGCTTCCGAACTGGACTTCCTGGGGCTGGGCATCGCCCTTGAAGTTCTCTGTCGCAGATTCAAGGATCAATACGGCATCGAAACTCACTGTACCTGCCAGAATGTGCCTCCAAAGCTGGATACTAATTTTTCACTTTGCTTTTACCGGGTAGCGCAGGCGGCGCTGGACAACGTGGTAAAGCATAGCCGATCGGAAGCGGTGGAATTGGAATTGATCGGCGACGGCAAACAACTCTCAATGAGCATTCGCGATTTCGGCGATGGTTTTGAAGTCACCCCTGATCTCTACAAGACAAGCCTTGGGCTGGTCAGCATGCGTGAGCGGATGCATTCCATCGGCGGAGACATCACCTTCTCGTCGCAAGTCGGAGACGGAACGGAAGTTCATGCCAGCGCTCCTCTTCCGCCGCAGCATGCTGTCGATTCCTAGTTTTAAAACGATTCAATAGAGCCAATCCTGCAGCTTCGGTTTGACGAAGACCCCCTCGATTGACTAATCTTCAGCGTCTCTTACGGAGCAAATTCTCTATGCGTATACGGATCATGGGCGTACTCCTGCCGTTTGTGCTGCTGTTTCCCTTTATCTCAGCATTTGCCGCGGACCCGGACCCAAGTCCTCGTCTGGAACTCAAGAACAACTGGCAGATTCAGTCGTCCTGCAAGGTCGACGAGAAGGGCGCCGTGATCTCGACCGCTGGATTCAAGCCAAACGGCTGGACCGCGACGACCGTGCCTAACACGGTGGTTGCTGCGCTGGTCGCGGCGAAGGTTTACCCGGATCCCTACTACGCGATGAACCTGCGCTCCATTCCCGGCACAACTTACCCGCTGGGCTCGCTGTTCGAAAACCAACCCATGCCGGACGACAGTCCCTTCAGGTGCTCGTGGTGGTACCGCACGCAGTTTGAACTGCCGTCGTCGGCCAAGGGCAAAATGCAGTGGCTGAACTTCCGTGGCATTAATTACCGCGCCAATATATGGATGAACGGCAAGCAGATCGCCAACAGCAACGACGTTGCCGGACCGTATCGTACGTACGAATACGATGTCACCAAGCTTGCTGAACCCGGCAAGGCGAACGTGATCGCCGTGGAAGTCTCCGCGCCCGACTACAACGATCTCGGCATCAACTGGGTCGATTGGAATCCCCAGCCTCCAGATAAGAACATGGGATTGTGGCGCGAGGTCTACCTGACTTCATCCGGCCCGGTTTCAGTGCGCAACCCGCAAGTTCTGACCAAGCTCGATCTGCCTTCACTCTCCTCCGCCGAGCTGACAGTGAGCGCTGAGTTGCACAATGCAGGCACGAATCCGGTGAAGGGAACGCTGCACGGCAAGATCGATAACAGCATCAGCTTCGATCAACCCGTCGAACTCGGCGCTGGCGAAACGAAGGTAGTGACCTTCGATCCGGCAAAGTTCTCGCAATTGAGGTTAAAGGATCCACGTGTGTGGTGGCCCGCACAGTGGGGCAAGCAACCTATATATACAGCATCACTAGAGTTCAGCGATGGCGGTCGTGTTTCCGATTCCGCGCACACCACCTTCGGCATTCGTCAGATTGAATCGTTTATCAACGACAAAGGTGGTCGCCAGTTCAAGATTAACGGGCGCAACTTCTTGGTGCGCGGCGGAGGCTGGGCTCCGGATATGCTTCTGCGCGAAAACTTCATGCGCGATCGTGCCCAGCTCGAGTATGTGCTCCACATGAACCTGAACACCGTACGCCTCGAAGGCAAGATGGAGAGCGACGATTTCTACAACACCGCTGATCGTATGGGCATACTGGTGATGGCCGGCTGGTGCTGTTGCGATCATTGGGAGCACTGGAAAGATTGGGTTCCGGCTGACCACCTGATTTCTTCTCTATCGCTTCACGACCAGATGCTCCGCATGCGCAATCATCCGAGCATGCTGATGTGGCTGAACGGCAGCGACAATCCTCCGCCTGCAGAAGTGGAGCAGGCTTATCTGAAAATTGAGGACGAGTTGCACTGGCCGAATCCTATCCTCTCCTCGGCTACGGCTCAGACCACAACTATTACCGGGGCAACCGGCGTGAAGATGAGCGGCCCCTACGACTACGTTCCGCCTGGCTATTGGTTCGTGGACAAGGACAATCCGCAGCAGCGCATCCCCGGGCACGATGGCGGCGCTTTCGGATTCAATTCTGAAACCAGCCCTGGCCCAGCGCCGGTTCCGGTGCAGTCTTTGAAGAAGTTCATACCGGCGGACAAGCTTTGGCCGATCAACGAAATCTGGGACTATCACGCGGGCAGCGGGAAGTTCATGAACATGAACATTTTCAATAACGCGATGAATGCGCGCTACGGACAGCCGCAGACGTTGGATGACTATCTGCGCAAGTCGCAAGCTATGGCCTACGATGGCGAGCGCGCGATGTTTGAGGCGTATCGCCGCAATAAGTACACGTCGACCGGCGTGATTCAGTGGATGCAGGACAACGCGTGGCCCAGCACAATTTGGCATCTCTATGACTACTACTTGCAGCCGGCGGCGGGATTTTTCTCGACGAAGTTGGCCAATGAGCCGCTGCATGTTCTGTATGGCTATGACGATCATGCGGTGTGGGTGGTGAACGATCAGTACAAGGCGTTCTCGAAGCTGAAGGCGACGGTGACCGTCTACAACCTCGATTTGTCCGAGAAGTTCTCGAAGGAAACTGATGTCGATGTTCCCGAGGATGGCAGCGTGAAGGCGCTCGAAATCCCGGCGGTTGATGGCCTGACGCCAACCTATTTTGTCCGGCTCGCGCTGCACGACTCAACGGGCAAACTGGTCAGCCAGAACTTTTATTGGCTTTCAACGCAGACGGAACAGTATGACTGGAGCAAGACCTCTTTCTTCACGACGCCCACTACACAGGAAGCAAATCTGTCGGGTCTGAATTCTTTGCCGAACGTTCAACTGACCGCTACGAGCACGGTAGAGCATCGCGGGAACAATGAGGTTGTGCACGTTACGCTGCACAATCCGTCGAAAAACCTGGCGTTCATGACGTATCTGCGGGTCACGGATAACAAGGAGCAGGATTATCTGCCGGTGTTCTTCGACGACAACTACATCACCCTGATGCCAGGCGAGAAACGTGAGGTCTCGGCGACCTACACGGTTTCGGATCCGCATGGGGCGCCGCAGGTGCTGATCAGCGGGTGGAATATCGCGCCGCAGACGCTGCATCCAGGAGCGAAGTAGGGGAAGCGTAGGTCGGCTTTCGTATCGAGATATAGGACGCGGGCGAGGGCGCCCGCGCCACTGAGATAGGACACCAGAATTGCCTGTCCATCAAGCGACGTTTCCCGGCACTTAGATCCTGGATCCGCTCTATTTCTGGGCTCCCAGTTGCTCGCGCATGCGTTGTTCCTTCTCGCGCAGCTCGGGAGTGAGATTGTCGCCGAAGTCCTCGGCTTCGTATATGCGACGAATTTCAACTTCGGTGCCTCCGTCGAAGGGGGCTCGCTTGAGCCACTCGACAGCTTCTTCCATGGACTTCACCTTCCAGAGCCAGAAGCCAGCGATCAGTTCCTTGCTCTCCGCGAACGGGCCGTCGATGACGGTACGCCGTTTACCTTCGAATTTGACACGCGCGCCTTTTGACGTGGGCTGAAGGCCTTCAGCGGCTAAGAGCATGCCGGCGTTCGCCAGTTCTTCGTTGAACTTGTGCATCTCGGCAAAGAGTTCCGGAGGGGGAAGGATGCCTGCTTCTGAGCTTTTGTCGGCTTTCACGATGACCATGACTCGCATTGAGAATGTCTCCTGTGTAGTTGGTTGCGGGTGGACATCCGGGCGTTCGATCCCGGAATCATCCAATTCCACTGGCACGTCGGATGGGACGAGACGAAATCGACAAATGAAGCAATTTGTTTTTGGAATTTATTTTCAGGAGAATGCAGGAACAGCCTTTACGCCTTCCAGCGGTAAGTGTCCGGTTGATCCAGGCCGATATGGGCGAGAACACGGCCGGCGAATTGGCGCGCGATTTCCTCGATCGAGTCAGGGCGATTGTAGAACGCTGGGATGAGAGGAAAGATTGTAGCTCCAGCATCCGCTGCCCGGTACATGTTGCGAATGTGGATCTTGTTCAGTGGAGTCTCGCGAACACAAAGTACGATGGGTCGTTTTTCTTTCAAACAAACGTCAGCGGCGCGTTCGATGAGATGAGTCGCGAGGCCATTCGCAATCTTGGCCAGAGTACCCATCGAGCAGGGAAGAATGATCATGGCGCTGGTCGGGTAGGAACCGCTCGCGACGTTGGCGCCTATGTCGGCATTGCTCTGCAAGGTAATCTTGGATGACTTCGCCCCAAGCAACTGTTCCACCAGATTGCTGCGACCGGTCAGGCCGAGTTCCTCAGCGATGACGCGCAGGGCATTGTCAGAAGGAATGAAGTTGAGGTTCGCGATCCGGCTATCGTGCTCACAGGTAAGTAGTAGTTGTTTCAGGAAGATAGCGCCGCTCGCTCCGGTCGTAGCGACGGTTAAATTGCGCTGGTCTGAATGCGTCGGTTTAGGCATCAAAGTAGGAAAGAAACGTCCGATCAGCCGGACGGGTGAGGATAGGGACACGCCTGCACATAAGTCAAGGCCGATGTCCCTTGGGCGGCCCTGTGGAACCGTCCTAAGAAAGATATGGCCAAGAGTTCGGTGCGACGGCTTCGTCGCAGTGCTGCGCAGTTGCATGCGCTCGCGAATGTGGAGCGCACCATTTCCGCCAATGATTCCGTTTCACGCTGTCGTTATTTGAAGGACTACGCGGCAGCGTTCCAAAGTTACCGTTCCATTCTGAGGCCAGGCGAGATGGCTGTTCACCTTAGCCAGGCAGACATTGTGCTGATCGGCGACTATCACGCGCTCTCCGCAGCGCAGGCCTATGCTGCTTCGATCCTGGAACAATTGGCCCAAGGTTCACGGCCAGTGCTGTTCTGCGCGGAAGCGATTCTTACGCGAGATCAGGCGATCGTGGACGAGTGGTTTCGAGAGGAGATCGACAGCGAAGAGTTGCGAGAGCGAATTCGCTTCGACGCGGATTGGGGATACGACTGGCGACCGTATCGTGAGTTGCTGGAGCGAGCGAGGAAGGTGACCAGCGGAGTGTGCGGGCTGGACTGCCCTCCGCGAAGTGATATGCGGACAATCGCGAGGCGCGATCGGCATGCGGCAGCCAAGGTGCTGGAACTGCGGCGGAGACATCCTGAAGCGGTGATCGTGGTGTTGTTTGGCGAATCGCATCTGGCGCCCAATCACTTGCCGAGCCGACTGCGTGAGCAGCAGCCGGAAGCGCGAATTTTTACAGTTCTGCAGAATGTGGACGCGCTTTACTGGCAAGCCGCGGGCGAGGCGCTAGAGAATGTTGGCGCTGTACGCGTGAATGAGGACGTGATTTGTGCATTTACGTCGACGCCGCTCGAGAAATATGAAAACTACCGGATGTACATCGAACAATGGCAGCGCGAGCAGCCCAGTGTTCCAGACCTGGCACCGAGCGTTTATAACCTGATCGATACGCTGTGCCGTTTTCTGAACCTGGAGCGCGATGCGAGCGCCTCCGCGCATTCCGACAACTTTCCAGAAGTGAGTTGCACGCGGCGGAGTCAGAGCATTCGGAAGCGTCTACAACGCGCGGGGCTGAATTCGGAGGAAATTGCGCAAGTCCTAACCACGCTGCGGCTGCGAGGTAGCTGCTATGTTTCTGCCGTGAACACTGTTTTTGCGCAGAGGTTCCTGATGCCGGAAGCGGCAGAGGAGGCGGCGCGGTTCGTACATCACGCCTGCCAGGGAGAAGGTTCTACCGTGAGGCCGGAAGCCCGCTCGACGGAAGATGAGTTCTATCGGAAAGCGATCGAACAGGCACTCGCCTACCTTGGATCGAAGATTCTTTGCCCCTCGCGCGTGGTGACCTGTGTTGCCGATGCGAGCGTCAGGATGGGACAGATGCTGGCAAGCCGGATCTACGACGCGTATGTGGCGGGCAAGGTGAATAAACGATTTCTACGAATGCTATTCTGCGCACCCCTTTGGGAGCCGGGCGCCGCGCGCGAACTCTATTCCGATACAGTGGAGCGGCTGAAACTGCAACGCGTCCCGCCCTCCTCCGGTTCCGGCCAGCGTCTGCAGATGGTAAGCTGAAGACCGGGCCAAATCTTCCATGAATGTTGAGCAGATCCGACAGCTATTCGAAGACGTGCGCGCGGGGAAGGTCACACCTGATGATGCGGTTCAGCGCATGCATCATCTTCCATTCGAGGATCTCGGATTCGCGAAGGTCGACCATCATCGACTGCTGCGGAATGGCATGCCGGAAGTAATTTTCGGGCAGGGCAAGACTGCGGAGCAGGTCTCGGGGATATTCGGGCGGCTGGCCGAGCGCGGAACCAATGTGCTGGTGACGCGCGCCACGGCAGAGCACTGGGATACGGTGCGCAATAGTTTTCCCGGCGCGACTTACCAGGAACAAGCCCGCGCAATCGTGTTAGTGCAAGACAAAAAGAAGTACGGCAAGGGCCGGATTGCCGTGGTTTCGGCCGGCACGAGCGATATCCCCGTTGCAGAAGAAGCCGTAGTCACTGCGGAGACGATGGGGAACGAAGTCGATCGGCTATACGACGTAGGCGTCGCTGGAATCCATCGGCTGCTGGCGAATCGTGACGTACTGCATGCGGCGCGCGTGGTGATTGTGTGCGCAGGGATGGAAGGTGCGCTGCCGAGCGTGGTTGGCGGGTTGGTTGGGATTCCGGTGATCGCCGTTCCCACCAGCGTGGGATACGGCGCGTCGTTCCAAGGATTAGCAGCATTACTGGGGATGCTGAATTCGTGCGCATCCAATGTAAGCGTGGTTAACATCGATAATGGGTTCGGAGCCGCTTATGTTGCGTCGGTCATCAACCGCCTTTAGTCTCGCGAAGCAGAAACTGCTGGAGTGGAGTTTGCCCAGCATGCCTGTGCTCGAGACGCGCAGGCTGGTCTTGCGGCAATTGCGTGCTACCGATGTCGATGACATCTTCGAATATGCGTCCGACCCGGCAGTCTCACGTTACACACTCTGGGACACGCACAAGACGGTCGATGAAACGCGCGTGTTTCTGAGCTACATCATCGAACAACATCGCCGCGGCGAGGGCATGGTCTGGGCAGTCACCCAACGCGGTACCGGGAAGATGATCGGGACATGCGGATTTGGATCATTCAAGCATCGCGATTCGCGGGCCGAGTTGGGATTCGCGCTCTCGCGCCGCTTCTGGAACCAGGGACTCACGACCGAAGCGGTGGCGGCGGTGTTGAGATTCATCTTTGGTGAACTGAAGTTGAATCGGGTGGAAGCGCGGTGCGATGTAGAGAATCTTGCGTCGGCGCGGGTGCTGGAGAAGTCAGGAATGAAATACGAGGGGATACTGCGACAGCATGCGCGGATCAAGGCAGAATTTCGGGATCTGAAGATCTATTCGGTGTTGCGGGAAGAGTGGGAAGGGTAGTCGGAACTGCCCACGCGGGCGAGGCCACTAGTTCGCCGCGCGATCCTAAGAATAGAAAGGGCCGGTCAATGCGACCGGCCTTTCTTTGTTGGACGACTTCAGATTCAGCGAACCTTAGTCGAGAACTTCGAGCTTCCAGCCTTTTTCGCCACGAATCAGGAAAACGGATTCTTTCTTCTGATCAGGCTTGAAGAAGTCGGCGCCATAGTTCTGGATAAGCTTGCCGCGATCCCAGGTGTTGAACTTCTGTACCAGGTCACCGGACGCGTCGAAGATCTTTCCGAGTTGGTTGGCGTCCCATTGCCAAGTGTATTCAATCTTAGCGCGACTGGGACCGGTCATGTTGATGCTGTCGATCCGAACCAGTTTGCGCACGGCAAGGGGAACTTCGTATTGGAAGGTTCCGTCAGAGCTCTTCCAACTCTTCTCACCCGGGATAGCCTCGATCACACGCTGGCCGGCATCGGTGAGCTTTACTACCTCACCGCCACCCACCGCGTTCTGAAGAGTGACAATTCCTGCCTTTTCAAGCAACTGGTAGTGCGGATCTTTCGGTTTTTCGTCAATGCTGGGCATAACAACGCCGGTGCGGAAATGAGTTTTGGGCGTTTTCGCAGTCAAAATGTCAGTGATTACTGCGGATGCTTCCTGCTGTGAGAGACCCTTCTTCATCTGGTAGACGTAATAGCCGATTCCACCAACGATGCAGCCGATGAGAACAACGACCAGGAGCATCGGCCCCCAGCCACCTTTACCTTTTTCCAGTTCCATTTCTTGTTCGAACATGCGGCACCCCTCCCGAAGAAGTGTCCGTGGCGCGACCGCGGAAGTCTGCTTAACCGTGCACCATCGTAGGTCGAAGCGGCAGGGGACGTCGCTGCTGCAAATCACCGAGGATTGTGACGTGTGAGCAGCCGAGATACCTGCGCGAGGGTGAGACTCGAGGTCTGAGTCTCGCTGTCTACCTAAGGCAAAGCAGTGCAGCTGAATTGACAAAGCGGCAAGCGGCCATCTATTTTCGGCAGAGTAAACGATTACTAACATTGGGAGCCGCTATGCGGTTGCAGTCTCTTCGGGAAGAGGTCCTTGAGGCCAATCTTGAGCTGGTACGCAGAGGACTGGTTCTTTATACGTTTGGAAATGCCAGCGGCATCGATCGCGGCGAAGGGCTGGTGGTCATCAAGCCGAGCGGCGTTCCCTACGAGACGATGACTCCGGCCGACCTAGTGATTTCCGATCTCGAGGGCAAGATTGTCGAGGGCAGCCTGCGCCCGTCGTCTGATCTTCCGACCCATATTACTTTGTACAAGGCCTTTCAGGAGATAGGCGGAGTCACGCACACGCATTCGCGATACGCAACGGCGTGGGCTCAGGCACGCAAGGCGATCCCATGCTTTGGGACAACACACGCAGACTATTTCCACGGCGCGGTGCCGGTGACCGACGTGCTCGGCCGGGACGAGATCGAAGGCGAGTACGAAGCCAACACCGGTCATGCTATTGTGCGCACTGTCGGTGAGGAGAATTGCTCGGCGGTACCCGCAGTGCTGGTGGCGAATCATGGGCCATTCACTTGGGGAAAGAGCGCGAAGGACGCGGCACACAATGCGGTGATCCTCGAAGAGATTGCGCAGACCGCATATTTGACGTTGCAGATCAACGGAGATTCGTCCGCGATTGGGCGGGATTTGCATGACCGGCATTACCTGCGGAAGCACGGCACGAAGGCTTACTACGGGCAGTCGAAGTGACACACAGAGCAGTGATCGAAGAGGCGATCTGAAATCATATGGCCAAGCAAAAGATGACAATGGGATTGATTGTTGGGAACCGCGGATTCTTCCCCGATCACCTGGCGAAGAGCGGACGCGAGGAAATGCTGCGCGTTCTGGAGAGCGCGGGAGTGGATGTGGTCGCGCTGACGCCGGAAGAGAGCAAGTACGGCGCGGTTGAGACGCGAGAGGAATCGCGGCGCTGCGCTGAGCTTTTCAAGAAGCATCGCGAACGCATTGATGGAGTAATCGTCACGCTGCCGAACTTCGGAGAAGAGCGGGCGATTGCGGACACGCTCAGGCTGGCCGATCTGCGTGTGCCAGTGCTGATCCAGGCCACGCCGGATGAACCGGCAAAGATGTCGATCGCCGCGCGGCGCGATAGCTTCTGCGGCAAGATGTCGGCGTGCAACAACCTGAAACAGTACGGGATTCCATACTCGATCACGACTCTGCATACCGAGGCGCCTGATTCACCGGAGTTTTCGCACGACCTGGAATGGTTCTCGGCTGTATGTCGAGTGGTGAAGGGCTTCCGAAATCTGCGTGTGGGAGCGATTGGTGCACGGCCGACGGCGTTCAATACCGTTCGCTACAGCGAGAAGATCCTGGAGTCGAATGGCATCTCCATCGAGACGCTGGATCTTTCCGAAGTGCTGGGCCGCATCGCGCGGATGAAAGACGGTGACGACCACGCGCAGGCGAAGCTGGCGGCGATCAAGCAATACGCGGATTCCAGCAATGTCCCCGCGGCCGCGCTGCTGAAGATGGCGAAGCTGGGAGCGGTGATTGATCAGTGGATGGCAGCGACTGAAGTCGCGATCAGCGCAGTGCAGTGCTGGACGTCGTTAGAGGAGAATCTCGGAGTCGTTCCTTGCACGGTGATGAGCATGATGAGCAACGAACTGCTCTCGAGCGCCTGCGAGGTCGATATCTGCGGTGTGCTCGGCATGCACGCGCTGCGGCTGGCGTCGGGAACGCCCTCGGCGCTGCTGGACTGGAACAACAACTACGGCTCGGATCCGAACAAGGCTGTCTGCTTCCACTGCTCAAATCTTCCCAAGCACTTCTTCCGCGAAGTGAAGATGGACTATCAGGCGATCATTGCCGGGCACGGTGGGAATCGAGAATACGTACGGAACCTGTGTCGGGCTGGTGAAGCCGAGCAAGATGACCTACGCGCGGTTCTCGACAGATGACCTAGGCGGCCGCGTTCGCGGCTACGTTGGCGAAGGCGCGTTTACCGATGATCCGCTGAATACGTTCGGAGGCGCAGGCGTGGTGGAGATTCCGCAGATGCAGAAGCTGCTGCATTACATCTGCAAGAACGGATTCGAGCATCATGTGGCAGCGAACTTGTCGACGGTTGGAGCGGCCGTGAATGAGGCAGCAACGCGCTATCTGGGTTGGGAGATGTATTACCACGGCTGCGAAAACGGAGCCTGCTGATGTCGATTGTTGCGGGAGTCGATTTCGGAACCCTGAGCGTCCGCGTTTCTCTAGTAGACAGCGAGCGCGGGCTGCTGGATTCGGCGGTCGCCGAATATCCGCTGCATCGCAAGCGCGAAGATCCGGAGCACGCGACGCAAGCGCATGAGCATCACATGGGTGCGCTGGCGACGGCTTGCCGTGAGGTCCTAAAGAAGACGGGCGTTAGCGGTGATCAAGTCGAGGCGATAGCGCTCGATACGACCGGCTCGTCGGTGATTCCCGTCGACAAGAACATGCAGCCGCTGAACGAATATTACCTGTGGTGCGATCATCGCGCGAAGGGCGAAGCGGCGGAGATTACCGAAGCCGCGCATCGCGAGGGGTTGGAGGCGATTCGCTGGTGCGGCGGCGTCTACTCGAGCGAATGGGGATTCTCCAAGCTGCTGCATTGGCTGCGCCACAATCCGGAGAAGCGGGAGCAGTTTGCTTCCGCGTTCGAGCATTGCGACATGGTGGCGGCGACGCTGTGCGGAATCACCGATCCGAAGAAGGTGAAGCGCAGCATCTGCGCGATGGGCCACAAATGGATGTGGAATGCGGCGCTAGGCGGATTGTCGCCGGAAAAATTCCTGGTCAGCGTCGATCCGTTGCTGGCGGGAGTGCGAGAGAAGTTGGATGGCGAGTACGCGACGTCCGATCAGATTGCCGGAACACTTTCCGAGCGTTGGGCGAAAGAGCTGGGATTGCGAGCGGGGATTCCGATTCCGGTGGGCGCTTTCGATGCGCATTGGGACGCGATTGGAGCAGGCGCGCAGATCGCTGACATGGTAAACGTGGTCGGCACTTCGACGTGCATTATTGGCATCACGGAATCGGAGCAGCTTGTTCCTGGCGTTTGCGGAGTTGTGCCGGGAAGCGTTCATCCGCGATATACAGGGATCGAAGCGGGACTTTCGGCGGTCGGCGATATCTTCAATGCGATTGCTTCGCGCGCGGGAGTAAGTGTGCGGCAACTCAGCGAAGGACTGGAAGCGTATCAAGCTGGACAAACTGGCCTGTTGCGCATGAGCTGGGACAATGGCGATCGCACGGTGCTGGTGAACCCGAATCTGCGCGGCGTGACTCTGGGATGGAATCTGCAGAGCACGGCGCAGGACGAGCTGTTTGCGGCCATCGAAGGGACGGCGTTTCATACGCGCGTGATCTTCGAGCGCATGGAAGAGCACGGCGTGGAAGTTCGCCGGGTGATCAACGGCGGAGGAATTCCGCAACAGAATCCGGTGCTGAACCAGGTGTACGCGAATGTTTTGGGCAAGCCGGTGCTGGTGCCTGCGGGAAAAGTGGTGAGCCTTGGCTCGGCGATCTTCGCGTTTCTAGCCGCAGGAACGTTCAAGACGATCGAAGAGGCCCAAGAGCGCGTGTGTCCGCAGTACAAGGTCTACAAGCCGGAGGCGGAAGCGCAGGCTGTGTACGAAACTCTGTATCCGCTGTACCGCAAGCTTTATTACGCGCTGGGCGGAAAGTGTGATGCGTCGCTTGGCGATGTGCTGCCGGTGTTGATCAAGACGGCGGAAGCAGTGAACAAGAGGGCGGTAAGCACGGCGAAGGCGTGATTTCTTTTCCCACATCTGCCAAAAAATGGCAGATATGGGGCACCAAGTTCCTTCTGATTTCCCCCACTACGCCAAAAGATGGCCTAAAGGGTGGGCACCCAGCGCCCGGCCGATCGCTCATCACTTGGGCATGAATGAGAGTACACCGATGCCCGCTCCAGCCAGTACCAGTAAAGCTGGGTTGATCTTATATCGCATCAAGATCAGCAAGACGCCAACAGAGATAGCAGCGGTTTCGGTTCCAGTAATCGCGCCTTTCGCCATGGTGAAGCAGCCAGCCAGCAGGAGTCCGATTGAGACAGGCGCGAGCCCCTGTTGAATGGATGTTCTCCATGGCCATTTCTCAAGCTTCTTCCAGCCTCGGGCGACCATAAACGCGAGTACGGCAGTCGGCCCGAAAAAAGCAATCAGTACAGCCACTGCGCCGAGGAATCCACCTGCCCACTGTCCGATGGGAACAATCATCATCATGTTCGGACCGGGAGCCATCTGGCCCACGCTGTACAAGTGGATCAACTGGGGAAAGTTGAGCCACTTATGGACGTCGACGGTCAGGACCTTCATCTCGGGAAAGGCAGCCATGCCGCCGCCGACGGTGAGCAACGATAGATACGCGAACACGCGCACGAGCGTCGGAATCTGGTTCATTCGGTTACACTTTCTTTGTGCGCTTTGCCGGGCCGATGGAAGAGAATCGCCAGGATGCCGACGCCTATGAGCGTACGCGGAACACCCAGGTGCAAGCGGTTCACAGCAACCACAGTCAGGGCCATGAAAAAGAAGTCAAATTTCCCCGCGAGCGATTTTTTGCTGAGCCCAACTACTGTGGACAGGATCAGGCCAACAGCCGCGGCCGCCACTCCCTTCAACGCAGCTGTGACCCAGACGTGATCACCATGAATTCGATAGAACACGCCCACGGCGTACATGAGCACAGCGCCCGGCAGGCAGATGGCGATGATAGCGACGATAGATCCCAGCGCACCGCGCAGTTTCTCGCCAACCAGAATCGCCATGTTGGTTGCATTCAAACCGGGGAGGCTCTGGCTGATGGAAAGCATCTCGACGAATTCCTTGTCGTCAATCCACCGCCGCTTGGTTACCAGGCTGCCGCGAAGGTACGGTACGACACCACCGAAACTGGTGGCGCCGATGGTGAGGAACTCGAGAAATATCTGGCCAATGGAGACTCGAGCCTGGGCCGCAACAGCACTGGCCGGGAGTTGCACTTTGGGTGTTGCGCCGGTTTCACTCATGGCTTTGGGGCTCGTTCCCGTTGAGACGGTAGACCATCCCCGTCTTGGTTACGCCAAGTGCGAGCCAGTCCTGGACATCCTGTTGCAGAGATACGTAGAACTGCGCGACCAATTTCTTCTGCTTTTTAGCTACCTCCTCTTTGCGATCAAACTTCGCCTGAAACGCAAATTCTCCCACCAGAGACTTGTGCTCGCCGCGAGTACGCCACAAACCAATGTCGCACTTGGCAACAATGGCTTTGCCGAAGTCCAACTGACCGAGCGGGAGCAGTACTTCTTCCACGATGCCTCCGTTCACCAGACAAATTTTTTCGTCATCGGACTTCTTGATGGCCGTTAACGCAGGAAACACTTTCGCGAGAGTGGCCATCGAGGTTTTGTCCGCGTCGTGCATTTGGCTCACTCCAAATTGGCAGTTGTGAGAGTAGAGGATGCGAAAGCCACCGATCTGATCTTTGAGAGGGAGAGCCTCGGCTTTGAACTTGATGCGGTATTTGCCGGCGATATTGGGACGTACATCCAGCGCGGTTGCCTTCTGCTCGTCCGGGTGGCGGAACTTGAAGACGACTTCCGGATCACCCACGGGAAAGCCATCCACGTAAGAGATACGCCTGCGCAGAATGAAAGCATGGTTGTAGAGGCGGAAATCGGGAGTGTCGCCGAAGATGATCTCCCGGATTTCTGGTCTTAGCCCAGTCTCACGGTCTTCGATGAAACCAACGCCGACTTTCTTGGCCGTGCGCTGCACGAGTTTGCCGAAATCGCGGAATGCATCCACCGAAGTGAAGCGATCGGGCTTCAAGATGAGCTTCGCTTCCAGATATTGCACGCGATCGAGCGCGGCACCGTCAGCGTAGGCTGGAGCCGATTCAACGGTATGCGCCGCAGGCTGCTTGGAGGCCTTGGCGACCTTGTCGTGTTTGCTCTTCTTGTGCTTGTCTTTGTCTTTTTCCTTCTTTGCCATTCCGATCCTCTTTTCTCGAGCCACTGCGAGGTGGATCGTACCCGTCGCTAGAGGGCGGATCTGGGAACAAACTGGACTCGATACCGAGAAATCGTATTTTCGCCACTAAGCTTGGGCTACTGGCAAAAGTGCTAGAACGACCGCTGAGACCTCGGAGTTCACGCGTTGTTGTTTTTTGGAAAGGGTGTACCGAGTGGGAGGGGACGGGTGGGATAAGAATCGAGGAGGGATTTAGTCGCGCACCGCAAAAGAGAGAATTGTCGTCGAACGGCGTTGGAACTGGCTTAGGTTGCGAAGGGGTAGGGACCCCTTCGACTCGGGGCCTGCACCCCTTCGGCTTCGCTCAGGGCAGGCTCTCGCTCAGGGTGACAGCAGAAGAGTTCGAGGAACAAAAAAACAGGGTCTCAGTCGAGCAGGTCGGCTTCAATGCCGATGTTCTTTTCGCCGGCGGCTTTTTTCTCGTTGTACTTCTTGACCCAGGCTTCGAAGCTTTTGCCGGCGGCCGTGTCTTTGCCGGTGAAGGCGACGGCAGCAATCTCGTTGTAGCGGATCTTGCGTTTCTCGACGGAGTCTTTTGGCATTACACGGGCGTAGCAATCGGAGAGATTTTCGCCTTCGCAGCGGCGGTCGAAAAGATAGCCTTCGACGGTCTGGCCGTCTTTCAGCGTGAGGGTGAGGTCGCCACGATAGTCGAAAGCTTTTTCGAGAGCTTCGCGAATCTCGGCGTCGGTGGCGAGAGCGGGAATCCAGCCTTCGAGATTCTCGTGCGCGAATCCGGGCGCAGTGTCTTCGTTATTAACATGCATCGGTTCGGACATGGCTTATGCCTGCGAGGCCGGAGTGCTGATCTGCACGAGCGGGCCGTGGCTCGGCGTCATCTGATCGTCACCGATATCGGGATCGCGATACTTGTTGAAGATGGTGGCGCGAACGGTGGCGATGAATCCGCCGAGCGATCCGAAGGTGTCGTTCACGGCGCTGGCTTCGTAGCCGCTGTGCACCATGCAATTGGCGCACTTGGGATTGCCGCTCTGGCCACCGTAATTCTCCCACTGCGTCTCGCGAAGAAGTTCGGCGTAGGAATCGGCATAGCCATCCTGCATCAGGTAACAAGGTTTCTGCCAGCCAAAGATATTGTAAGCGGGCATGCCCCAGGGCGTGCAGTCGTAATCGCGGCGTCCCATTAAATATTCGAGGAAGAGCGGGCTCAGGTTGAAGCGCCAGTTCGCGCGGCGATTGCTCAGAATGTGGCGGAACAGCTCGCGCGTCTTCTTCTTGCTGAGGAAGTGCTCCTGGTCGGGCGCCTTGTCGTAGGTGTAGCCGGGCGAAAGCATCATGCCTTCGACGCCGAGTTCCATCATCTCGTCGAAGAAAGCGCGCACGCTCTTGGGATCGGTGCCATCGAAGAGCGTGGTATTGGTGGTGACTCGGAAGCCGCGGCGGAGCGCTTCCTTCATGGCTGCGTAAGCTTTGTCGTAGGTGCCTTCGCGGCAGACGGAGAAATCGTGATGCTCGCGCTGGCCGTCCATGTGAACGGAGAAGGTGAGGTACTTGCTGGGCTTGAACAGGTCCAGCTTTTCCTTCAGCAGCAGTGCGTTGGTGCAGAGGTAGATGTATTTTTTGCGCGCGACCAGGCCTTCGACGATCTCGGTGATCTGCGGATGCATGAGCGGCTCGCCACCGGGGATGCTCACCAGCGGGACGCCGCATTCCTCGACAGCCTTGAAGCACTGCTCGGGCGAGAGATTCTGCTTGAGGATGTGCGCAGGGTACTGAATCTTGCCGCATCCGGCACAGGCCAGGTTACAGCGGAAAAGCGGCTCCAGCATGAGAACGAGCGGATAGCGCTTACGTCCTTTCAACTTCTGCTTCATGACGTAAGAAGCGACCGTCCACATCTGCGACACAGGTACTGCCATCAGTGCGTATCCTCTCTTGCTGGTTAGAGTTACACCGCAGAAGCGGCGGTTCAGAATACTTAGATGATAGCGGATAGGGGTTCGATGTGCCAGTTACGTTCGAACCACTTGTTCACCGCAGAGGACGCAGAGAGCGCGGAGGAAACCCATTCATTTCAGTAGCTTTTCGATGTCACGCTCGAGATTGGCTGGAGGGGTGAACGGGGCGTAGCGGTCTACGACATTACCTTGGCGATCGATGAGGAACTTAGTGAAGTTCCAGCGGATGGTGCCGCCGAGCAGCCCGGATTTCTTCTCTTTGAGGAACTTGTAAAGCGGATGGGCGGAGTCACCGTTGACATCGATCTTGCTGAAGATCGGGAATTCGACTCCGTAGTTCAGGTCGCAGAACGATTTAATGTCGGCGTCAGAGCCGGGTTCCTGATGTCCGAACTGATTACAAGGGAAACCCAGGATCTCGAGTCCGAGCGAATGGTACTTGGCGTAGATCTCCTGCAGACCTTTGTATTGGGGAGTGAATCCGCACTGGCTGGCAGTGTTGACGATGAGCAGGACTTTGCCCTGGTAGTCGGCGAGCGACTTGGGTTGGCCATTGTTGAGGGCACCGGTGAAGGAGTAGATGGAGGGCATGGCGGTATCTCAGTACGTCAGTATTTCAGTACGTCAGTATTTCAGTTTTTAGCACGCCCTGCGCAGATGGACTACAACGACTGAAAATTCCAAGCGACTCTTGCCACCGTGCAACGGTTTCGGGCTGTTTCGACTCGGCCATGCGGTCCTTCGGCTCGCTCAGGATTTCGGCAGCGGGCTCAGACGCCCGCTAATCGCCTCAACTTCGCTCAAACATGACAGGCGTCGGACAGGCAGGATTACCTGTCCCACACAATCAAGAGCTAAGGTTGGTTTTCGAGATGGGGAGTTCGCGGATGCGTTTGCCCGTGGCTGCGAAGATGGCGTTGCAGAGCGCCGGAGCAAAGGGCGGAACGCCTGGTTCTCCCACGCCTGCGGCGGGTGCGTTGCTCTCCACCATGTAGATGTTCGTCTTACGCGGTGCCTGGTTCATGCGAGCAACCTGGTACTGGTGGAAGTTGGTCTGCTCAATCGCACCGTTCTTGGCGGTGATCTCGCTGAATAACGCGAGACTGGTTCCGAAGACGGCAGCGCCCTCGAATTGCGACCGCAGCGTTTCAGGGTTGACGACGGTGCCAGCGTCGACGGCGGTGTGCACTTCGTGAATGCGAACGTCGCCGGAGGGCGTGACCTCCGCTTCCACAACAGTCGCCACGTAGGTAAGGAAGCTGCGATGCGCGGCTATGCCCATGCCACGGCCTTTGCCGAGTTTGCGCTTGCCCCATCCGGCTTTTTCGGCGGCCAGTTCGGTCACGTGACGCAGACGAGCGGTGTCGAATGGGTACTGATCGTAGTTGGCGCCGTAGTTAGGTGCGACGCGCTCCTTGGGGAGAACGCGATCGGGTCCGATAAGCGCCAGCATGTATTCGAGAGAATCCTGATTGGCCGCGTGCGCCAGTTCGTCGGCGAACGATTGCACGGCGAAGGTGTGATAGATGTTGGCGACCGAACGTAGCCATCCGATGCGTACGTGATTTTCGGCGGGGCCGTTCTCGACGCGCAGGTTGGGGATGTCGAAAGGAATATCGCTGAAGCCGAGTCCGAGTTCGCCTTCGCCGCCGTAGGTTGTGTTCAGGGCGAAGGTTGAGCCGATGGGCGGGAAGACAGTGCGCTGTAGCCACGCAGTTGGCTTGCCCTTTGAGTCGAGTGCGGCCTTCATATACATCGCGGCAACGGAATGGAAGTAATCAAACTGAATGTCGTCTTCGCGCTTCCAGACGACCTTGACGGGTCGACCGGTTTTCTTCGAGAGGATCGCTGCTTCAACACAGTAATCGGGCTTTGACTTACGCCCGAAGCCTCCGCCGAGAAGAGTGACGTGACAGATAACTTTTTCTTTCGGGATGCCGAGGGTCTTACCGACGGAGTCCTGTACCTGCTGCGGATTTTGCGTTGGGGCCCAGAGGACGACGTGATCGCCGCGAAAATCGGCGAGGGCGACAGGCGGTTCCATAGACGCATGCGCGAGGTGCGGAGCATAGTAATCGGCTTCGATCACCTTTCCGCCCTTGGCGAACTCGGCGTCAGCGTTGCCGATGTCGCGAATCACCTTGCCGGGATTGTGCGAAGTCGCCTGCAACTGCTTGCGATATTCGTCGGAGTTGTAGGAGGCGTTCGCGCCATTCTCCCAGGCGATGTTCAGCTTCTTGCGTCCCTGAAATGCGGCCCAGGTGTTGTCGGCGATGACGGCGACGCCACCGAGCGGCTGGAACAGGTGCGGAGGCGTGAACGGATCGATGGGGATAACCTGACGGACTCCGCGAACCTGCAGTGGAGATTTATCGTCATACGACTTAACTTTGCCGCCGAGGACCGGCGGGTGCTCGATGGAAGCGTAGAGCATGCCGTCGAGTTTGGCGTCCATGCCGAAGACGGCTTTGCCGGTGCAAAGGGCCTCGATGTCGTAGCTGGGCATCCCTTTGCCGATATAGCGCCACTGGCTCGGCGACTTGAGTTGCAATTCCTCTTTCTTCGGAACCGGCAGTTTGGCGGCAGCGCTGGCCAGCTGGCCGTAATCGGCGCGGCGATTCGAGGCTTTGTGCACGACAGCATGAGGTTCGGTGGTGCACTCGGATTCCGGCACACCCCATTGCTGAGCGGCGGCGCGCACGAGCATCAGGCGACCCGTGGCTCCGGCGACGCGCATAGGCTCAAAGAACTCGCGCACGGAGTGGGAGCCGTCGGTGTCTTGGGAGCCATAGCGGGCATCGCCGATGGCCTGCTCGAGTTTCACGCGCTTCCAGTCAGCGTCGAGTTCGTCGGCAACGATCAGCGGAAGGCTGGTGCGGCTGGTGGTTCCCATCTCCGAGCGGTGGGCAATGATGTAGACAGTGCCATCGCTGTTGATGGCGAGAAAGAGGTCGGGATGCAGGACCGCGCTGTTGAAGGCGGCGGAAGTACTGGTGGAGTCGGCCTCGGCGGCCCAGGCAGCCTGCGGCAGAACTTTAAGACTGAGAACGAAGGCTCCGGTGGAGAGGACGCCCTGGAGGAATCCGCGACGAGAGACGTTTTCGATGACGCTCATGCGGTCTCCTTGGCAGCGGACTTAATGGCGGCACGAATGCGCTGGTAGGTGCCGCAGCGGCAGATGTTACCGGACATGATCTGGTCGATATCGTGGTCGGTAGGCTTTTTATTGCTGTTCAGAAGCGCGACAGCCTGCATGATCTGGCCGGACTGACAATATCCGCATTGCGGGACGTTGGTTTCGATCCAGGCTTCCTGTACGGGATGAAGGCCATGAGCGGCGATGGCTTCAATAGTCACGACGTTTTCGCCCGCGGCGTCATCCATGGAGGTGGAGCAGGAGCGAACGGCTTTGCCGTTGAGGTGGACGGTGCAGGCGCCGCAAAGTCCCATGCCACATCCGAATTTGGTGCCGGTGAGTCCGAGTTCGTCGCGCAGATACCAGAGCAGAGGTATATCGGGATCGCCGTCATAGGAGCGATCCGCGCCATTCACTTTTAAATGAATCATGTGTCCTTCCAGTTGGAAGAGTCCCCACAGTGAGTTAGTGCTAAGAGGATAAATGCAGCAGCCCTGTTAAAAGATGGTGAATATTCCTAAATTTTCGTTAAGTTTGAAGCATAACTAGATGGAGGCAAGCGAGTTAGGGGTAAGTTTCAGAAAAAGCAGCAGCATACAACCAGCTCTGGAGCGAACCCCATCGGACTGGGCAGTGGAGCACTTATGCTGATTGCAGGGGTCTCGCTCCTAATCTTCCTTTTAGCCTTTGTGAGTGCACGGTTTCTTTATGACCGTAGCCATGTCTTTTTCCTGTTGTGTAGCGCCGTTGAGGGTTGGCTCCAAAGAGACGGGAGCCGCTCCGGCAAGCTGGGAGCGGGTTCGGCCAAAGTGAGGCGTGCGGCCGCCCGTTGACTGTTGCCAAGAGTCAGAAGTCGCCAAATTGGGGTATCCGGAGATTAACCGTGGGCGGCGGCATGGTGACTGGAGTCACGTTGACGGGGAGAGTTCCCCATATGAAGATGAGCGACCAAGGCTTCCGGAGGGATTCCGGGAGATAAGGACCAGCCACTTCATGCCTACAGACGGTTTAGCGACACAGCGCTTCAAGCTTGCCAATCACGTGCTGTTGCCGATTTACGTGGAATTAGCCCAGACGATGGGTCCGTCTGCACCGGCCCAACCAAGAGGATTCGTCGAGCCTGAGGGCGAACACGGCGAGCATGTTGCGGATCCCGAAGAATGGCTGGCGGCTATTGACTCGGTAGTAACGCCTTCCCAGCTGCGGCAATTCATACAAAAGAGCAAGATTGCGAACCGTAAAGATTCGCTCGAGTGGCTGATCAAGCGCTACGTCAAGCGCGCCGGCGTGAGCCAGCCGGACCTCGACAAACTGGATTTCCTGCTGGTGCAATACCTTTCGACGTGCCATGGCGATAAGGCCGAGTCGAATGATTTTCCTTTGGACAAAGTAGCTGCTCTGCTCGAGCCGCTGGTGGGACCGCTAGCCAAGCCGCTTCCGCCTTGGAGCGTGAAGTTGAACGAACTGGCCGATGAGATGAAGGCCTACGAGCATCTGCAGGACATGACCAAGCATGAACTGGTCGATCGCGGACGAAAGCTGAAGAGTTCGATCCGGCGGCAGCCGAATGATCCGACGATCCTGATCACCTTTGCTCGATTCAACTACCTGGTGCGCGCGACGTTTGTGCTGCTGTGGCAGGCGGATGTGTGGTGGATCGAAGAAGGGCTGAAGTTTCTGGAGACACGCGGGGAATATTTTCTCGATTGTGCGGCGGTGGGCTTCTCGCCGATCCAGCCGATTACGGAGCTGTATCCGACGCTAACGAAGTGGAAGAATCCGTCGCTCGCGGATTATGCGCTGGATTCTACGTACCGGCAGTTACAGGGATTGAGGCATATCGTGGACTCGGCAATGGGTCCGGTGTATGAGTAGTGGCTAGTGGTTAGAAATTTGATGGGGTAGCTGGTAGCTTGTAGCCGAACTGCTGTAGCTTTTCCCGCGTATAGATTTTTGCTGTGCGCATGCGGTTACCATCCTGAACGAGGTCAGTTATTTCCAAGCAAGTTTCCCTCAGTAGGTCTCCGTCAGTAAACAAGCAAGTTTTTCAAGCAAATGTGACGCCTTGCCCACTCGAGGGCGAGTGGGCTCCATCACAATAGCTCTCTGCATCGCAGGAGCTCTAATTATGCCTAGTGGCCGTGGTTATGCGAACCGGGCTGCTTCATCCTGTCATGTTGCGGAAGACCGGACTGCCCGAGCGCAATCGGGGCGGTGATCTGATCAAGATAAGCGACGTAGACGGAGAGCAGTTCGTAAGTCTCGTAGTAGGCGCGCATGTCGAGGGCCTTCACCGTGTCGTCGTGGGAGTGCACGACGTAGAGAAGATCGGTTCCCTGGCGTCCGAGAGAATGAAGCGTAATGCTGGGGATTTTGGCTTTGCGGAAAGCATCGGTATCCGATAGTCCTTCATGATCGACCTGCCAGGATTTTAACTGCGGCATGTGTATATTCAGCGCGGCCAGCTGCAGCGGCATGACGAGCCCGCTGTCCGGCCAATAGCGCGGAGTGACCAGGCCGATGCTGTCGAGATTGATCATGGCAGAAATGCGATGCCGCTGGTCCTCGGACAACTGCTTCACGTAGTGACGCGCGCCGCTGGCGCCGTGATACTTGCCACCAAACGCGATGAAGACCAGCGTATGTTTCATTGCGACCGATCCGATGGATTCGGCGAGGATGGGGAGCATGGCGGCGCCGCTCCAGTTGTCGAGGGCTCCGGTGCCGCCGCGATGATCGTAATGCGCGCCGATGACGATTGTGTTGGGGCCGGTGCCAGGGATGGTGCAGATTACGTTGGGCAGGTCGGAGTCGGTCTCCTGAATCTGGAGCCTGTCCGAAGGACATTGTCCCGTTTCAGTAAAGAGCTGGCGTAGGCGTTCGACGCGATCTTCATCGCGCGTGGGAACCAGTCCGACACGCTCCTGCACGATGTGGAGACCGAGGCGCAGGAAGACGATTTTTTTGGTATCCCCGGCAGAGTTGCAGGCGAGTATCAATAGCAGGAGGATGGGCGAGAGTCGGAGCACGCAGCGGGGAATCATCTCATAAAGTCAAAGGCGATGCACGGTGGGCTTGAGCGAGGCGTTCGCTTTTCATACACGCGGGCGAGGGCGCCCGCGCCACCAAACCGCTTAACGATCCTGGGCGCGGCCCTTCCACATGCCGCCGGTTCCGGACCAGTAGCGAATGGCGGAGTGGATTGTGGCTCCGATGTAAAAAAGAGCGGCTGCGGGCAGTGTCAGGGTCCAGAGAAGATTGAGCCGGTAGAAGCGGACCATGGGCGCATAGGCGATCAGCATGGCAATGAGGGTAGCTGCGGCGAGCGAGACGGAGAGCGTGGATCGCGAGAAGAGAAGAGCGATGGGCAGCAGATACAGAATCGCCAGGCCAGCGATCGTTCCCAGGAGAAGCAGCGTGGAGTGGCCGAGCTGATTGAAGGCACTGCGCGAGATCATGCGTCCGATTTCAGCGACGGATTCATAAGGACGGATGCTGTGAGCGGTATCGGTGGGACCGAGCCAGAGACTGCCACCTGTCTTCTTGATGGCGCGGGCGAGAGCGCAGTCGTCGATGATCTCGCTGCGGATGGATTCGATGCCGCCGGCCGCGGCGAGAGCTGCGGGACGAATGAGCATGCAGCCTCCAGCGGCTGCGGCTGTGGCGCGCCGGCGATCGCAAATCCATGCGGGCGGGTAGAGCATGAAGAAAAAGAAAACGAATGCGGGAATCAGCCAGCGCTCAAACCAGGACTCACAGTGCAGCGTCACCATGAACGAGGTGAGGTCGGTGCGATTGTTTTCGGCGAATGCGACGAGGGTCGCAAGGTTGTCGAGAGCATGCTCGATATCGGCATCGGTGAGCAGGAGGTAGTCGGGATTGAATTCCAGCGCCTTTGCCACACCCTGCTGTTGAGCCCAGACTTTTCCGGACCATCCGGCGGGCAGGGGTTTTCCGTTCAGGATGGTGACGGAGTGCGACATGTTTGCGGAGACCGCTGCCTGGCGGGCGACTGCGGCGGTCGAGTCGGTGCTGGCGTCGTCGACGAGGACGATGTGGAGGTTGGCGTCGATCTGCTGGTGAAGAAGGCTGGTGATGGCGCGGGCGATGACATCAGCTTCGTTGCGAGCGGGAATGACGACGGCGATCGTCGGGCGAGTGTTGATGGGGACCGCAGGTTGCGATTGTGAAATTCGCCAGAAGCTACCGCGGGCGAAGAGAAGATAGATCCATGCAGCCAGTGAGACGACACCGCCAGCGATGAGCGTGATGTGCATGGAATCTGGTGATAAAGGTAACAGAGCGAGCGGTGCAGACAACACGCCCTGCCCGCTCGAGGGCGAGCGGGCCCCACTAACCCAGCAATCAATAGAAATGGAAAGACGCGGGCGAGGGCGCCCGCGCCACTCAATTCAGCCAGTGTTGTGCAGGCCGGCGGCGATTCCGTTGATAGTCGCGCCCAAAGAGTAGTTGAGCATTTCAGTGTCGGTGCCGGCGCGTTTGCGGCGCAGCAATTCCACTTGGATCAGGCTCATGGGATCGACGTAGGGGTTGCGCAGGCGGATGGAGCGCGAGAGCACCGCGTTTTTTTCGAGCAGCTCTTTCTGGTTGGTGAGCCACAGGATCATCTGGCGAGTGCGGTGGAATTCTTCCGCGAGCATATTGAAGACACGTTCGCGCAGCGCCTGATCAGGTACCAGAGTGGCGTACATGTGCGCGATGCCCATGTCGGCCTTGGCCATGGCGATCTCGACGTTGTGAATCAGGTCAGAGAGTAAGGGGAAGCTTTTGAACATGTCGCGCAGTACGGCTTCGTTGTTCTGGCTTTTGGCGCGGAAGCGTTCGATTGCATAGCCGACGCCAAACCATGCAGGCACGGCGTGACGGCTTTGCATCCAGCCGAAGACCCAGGGGATGGCGCGGAGATCGTCGAGACCGCGCGTTTTGGTACGGCGCGTCGGGCGCGATCCGATGCGCGCGTTTTCAAGTTCGTTGACCGGTGTGGCCTGCTCGAAATATTCGAGAATGTCTGGATTTTCGGCAATGTGCTCGCGGTAGTAGGCGTAGGCGCAACCGGACATCTCTTCCATCGCCGGACCCCAGCGCTCATCGGAGCCGGGCTTAGGTCCATTCGGCCGAACCATCGCTTCGAGGCAGGCCGAGGTCATCAGCTCCAGGTTCCATTCGGCGAGCACCGGGTCGGAATATTTCCAGTTCATCACTTCGCCTTGCTCGGTGATGCGGATGTGACCGGAAAAACATCCAGGCGGTTGCGCGAGAATGGCGGCGTGGGTGGGACCACCGCCGCGGCCGACTGTGCCTCCACGGCCGTGGAAGAGGCGCAACTTCACATTGCACTCGGCGGCGGCGCGGTGCAGATCGCGATGCGCCTTATAGATTTCCCAGGTGCTGGTGAGCATGCCGCCATCTTTGTTGGAGTCGGAGTAACCGAGCATCACTTCCTGCCAGCGATCCCAGGAATCGAGTGCAGGCTGATATTCCGAGGCCGTCCAGATGCGGCGCATAACGCCGGCGGCGGAGCGCAGCGAATCAATGGATTCGAAGAGCGGCACGGGCATGAGTCCGGGATTGGCGGCGTCGCCAGCGACATTGACTCCACCGAGCGTTGCCAGTTGCAGGACCGCGAAAACATCCTGCTCGGTCTCCGCACCGCTGATGACGTACTGACGGATCGACGACGGCGGGTACGTGGTCTTGAGATGCGCAACGGCGCGCATTGTGTTGAGCACGTCGATAGTTTGCGGAGACAGAAGATCCGGCGAGATCGCCGCGCTGGGCGCCCGCTTGTATCGCCGCCAACAGTTCTTTCAATGCGTGCGCATGGACGCGAGCATGCTGGCGAATGTCCAGGGCATAGAGATGGAATCCGAAGACGCGCAGCTTGCGGAGTAGTGGTTCGATCAGAATTTCCGCAACGTTGGCGGCACGATTCTCGCGCAGGCTCTTGCGTACGAGCTGCAGATCTTCTTCGAACTCACCCGCATCGGAGTAGGCTTCGGGCGAAGAGCCTTTGCGGGTGCTTTGCAAGCGGCGAAAAACGTAGCCAAGGAAACGGCGGTAGAGTTCGATCTCCGCTTGCGCGGCCCAGCGGAACTCAACGTTCTCGAGGCGCGATTCGTAGTCCGACAATTTTTTGCGAAGCGCTTCGGAGATTCCGGCTTGACGCACGGACGCGCTGATGCCTTCGAGCAGCTGCCAAACTTCCTTGATGTAGTAGTCGAGAATCGCAGTACGGGCTTTGTCGAGTGCTTCTTGAATGCAGTCGGGGGTGACGAAGGGATTGCCGTCGCGATCGCCACCGATCCAGGAGCCGAAATTTACCAGCGCGGGAAGATCACCTTCGCGGAGATCAAGTCCATAGACCTTATGGAACGAGTCACGAAATTCCTGGTAGAGGCGCGGCAAAGTGTCGAACAGCGCCATGGGGAAATATTCGAGCCCGATGCGAATTTCGTCGGAGACGCGTGGCCTGCGCAGGCGAACTTCGTCAGTCTGCCAAAGTTCGGTGATCTCCGCTTGAATGATCGATTCGCACTCCAAGGCTTCGGCGTCAGTGAGTGGTAGGCGGTCCAGTCGCTCGAGCAATTGTCCAATGCGACGGCGCTTGAGCAGCACGGTGAGGCGAGCGACTTCCGTGGGATGCGCAGTGAATACCGGCACAACTTTTACTTCGCGCAAGGTCTTGACTGCGTCTTCGGCGGAGATTCCGGCCTTCTTCATACGCAACAGCGTGCCGAGAAATGATCCGGGGAGAGGCGGTTCATCGAGATGAAGCTTGCCAGCGCGGCGGCGGCGCTTGCGATGATTGGTTTCCGCGAGATTCGTAAGCTCGAAATAAATGGCGAAGGCTTTGGTGACTTTATAAGCCTGATCGAGTTCCATCTTCGAGACGATGGAGCGGACCTCTTCCATCAGATCGACGTCGAGTTTCGGCGGTGCGGGTGAGCCTGATTGTTCGCGGTGCTGAATGAGAAGGCGGCGGAGGCGCTCGACCACTTCATAGAGAGCGCTGCCGGATTGCTCGGTGAGAATGCGTCCCAGCAGGATGCCGAGAGAGCGGACGTCGCGGCGCAGAGGCTGTTCTTTTGCTGAGTCGGAGGTGCGCGCGGTCAGTTCAGCCAGACGGCTGTTCTGATCTCTCACCCCCCAAAGTGGCTGATCCTCGCCCATGGTCATTGATACCATATCGAGCGTGTTTTTCGCGAAATGTTCGCTTGTGCGCGGCGGGTAGAATTCCTGCAACTTAGCTGGATCGCGGTCGTCTATATGCTGACTTGGAGGGATTCGTGTACAAACTCGCCATTTTGCTACTCTTGAGCACTATGCTTTCCGCGTCTGCAAATAACGTTTACGACTTTACGCTGAGTTCGATTGACGGTCAGCCCGCGCCGCTTGCGGCGTACAAGGGAAGAGCAGTCCTGCTGGTGAATGTGGCCAGCAAGTGCGGATTCACGCCGCAATACAGCGCTTTGGAATCGTTGTACGAGAAGTATAAGGATCGCGGCTTGGTGATTGTCGGGATTCCGGCCAACAATTTTGGCGCGCAGGAGCCAGGCACGAATCAGGAAATCAAGACTTTTTGCACGCGCACGTATCACGTGAGCTTTCCGATGATGTCGAAGGTGTCCGTGAAAGGCGACGATACGACGCCGCTGTACCAGTTTCTGACAGATCCGTCGACCGACCCGAAGCACAGCGGCGAAATCAAATGGAACTTCACCAAGTTCCTGATCAATCGCAACGGCGAGATTGCGGCGCGCTTCGAACCGAATGTGACGCCGGACTCGCCCGAGTTGACTGCGGCGGTGGAGAAAGCGCTGCAGTAGAAAAATCGACGAGTAGACGTGGGGGCGTCTGCAAAGGCGCCCTTTTTGTTTTCAGATCTTCATATTTAAATCCGCGATATTTAGATTCGCGTCAGGCGGGCCTTCTCAGCTTACGCATCTGCAACTGCCTTCCTCCATCTTCGAAACAAACTTCATCCATCAGTGAACGCAGCAGAAAGATTCCGCGGCCGTGTTCCTCGGCGACATTTTCCGTGGAGGTTGGATCGGGGAGAGATCGGAGATCAAAACCGGGGCCTGGATCGCGAATGGTGATCGCGACCGCGAAATCATCACATTCGACGCGGCAATGCACAATCTGTGCGGGATCGTTCTTGCAGCCATGGACGACCGCGTTGGCGAGAGCTTCCTGGATGGCCACGAGAAGGTTGTAATCTTGCGGGGCGTTGTCGCAGCTCTCGCGGATGAAGGAGAGCATCTCGTCGCGCGTCTCGGGTATCTCGTCGACGATTCCGCGCAGTTGGAAGTGTTTCTCCATGGAGAGCCGCCAGTGGCGGATTGCGAAGGTACGTCAGAAGTGTACGGAACGCGTGTTAAGCGAGGTTGAATTTCCAGAATGCAAGTTTTTGCGCAAAAAAGCGCGTGAAGTGCACATGAGCACGCGAATTTTCCACAGAATCGATTTGCGGAACCAATGCTGCTACTGATGTGGTGCAACCAGGAGCAATTAATTTGTTTGTACTCAAAGGGCTCCCAAATTTTGTTTCGAACGCCACAGGTTCCCAGGGTAGGTAAGACATGGGTTTCCGCAGTGCATCGGACGTAGCATTTTTGCAATTGAGTGATTCTGTCTTTTGCGTACAGTGCGAAACCATCAGCTATAACAACACGTCGAATTGTCTCGCGTGCGGCAGCCAGGCCATCTTGAATCTGGGAAGGCTGATGGGCGGATCGCTGCTGGCGGCAGAGACGGCCACGGTAATCACGGACGAGAAGATGCGCCGAGTAGTGGCGGAGCTACTGGGTCCGGGGGCGATCGGACGCAAGCCGGCAACTCCGGTGGAAGCGCCGGAGGCACCGGAGATTCCTGGGCCGAGGCTGGTAGCGCGTTCTGCGGAGCACGGTACAGCAACTGTGGCAGCGCGAGCAGAGCAGGTGCCGGACCTGGAGTACCGGGTCGTAAATGGTTCGCTGGTGCATCTGGATTCGCCAGTACGGATGGTGCTGGATCGGGCGATGGGTCTGACGCGCGCGTCGGGTTCGGCGCTGGCGCTGATCAGCGATGGCAAGATGCAATGTCACGCGACAATGGGAGCGGGCGTCCCCGGACTGGGTGCGCAGGTAAGCCTGGAGCGAGGCCTCTCCGGGATGTCTGTTCGTACGGGGAAGGCGTGGCGATGCGATCAAGTAACGGGCGATCCGGTAGTTGATCTCCAGGCGTGCCGGTCGTTGGGGATCCAGTCGCTGGTGGTTGCGCCGCTGGTGCATTTGAAGAATGTGCTCGGGATTCTCGAGGTACTTTCGTCCGAGCCGTACGCCTTTGACGATCACGACGTGGCAACGGTTCAGTTCCTGGCAAGCCTGATGGTGATGACGCTTACCAGACAGACGGGCAAGGGACCCGCGTCCGTACTGGCGGCAGCTGAAACTCTCCCAAGCCGCAGGGCGTCGGCGCTGGTCGTGTAAAGAAACGTAAATTCGGTACGGTGGCAGCAGAATCGGGCCAGGTGCCCTCTATAGTAAGCTGATGTTTCCCCGTAAGACTCTGGCGGCTGTTGTGATTCTCGCTGCACTTGCCGTCAGTTCGCGAGCCAACGCGCAAACAACGCAAGAGGCCCGCTCCAGTGCAGCCGCTGCACCGTCCAGCACTCCCCCCGACGCAAGCTCGAAGAAGCAGGAGAGCGAACCTCCCGCGAATCCTTCAGCCGGAACCAATCGGACTGCACCCGGGCAGAACAGAACGAATCAGGCAGAGACAGAAGAGGAGATCCGGAAGCGCGAGGAATCGCAGCGCATCCTGGGAGTAGTTCCCATGTTCGGAGTGACCAGCCGGCACCATCCTCCGCCGCTTACGCCGGGACAGAAATTTAATCTCTTCGTTAAGGGCACGGTCGATCCGTTCAACTGGGCAGCGATTGGAATACAGGCGGGAATCAGTCAGGCCTACAACGACTTTCCGCAATATGGACAGGGAGCTGCGGGATACGCAAAGCGCTATGGAGCTGCCTTTGCGGACAGCACGTCCAGCGGATTCTTTGCTAACTTCGCCTACCCAGTGCTGCTCAAAGAAGATCCGCGTTATTTCAGATCAGGAGAAGGAACGATCAAACGCCGGATCGGATATTCGCTGGCTCAGGAATTCGTTGGACACAAGGACAGTGGCGAGAGGACGGTGAATTGGTCGAACATCCTGGGAGCATTTTCCGCGGGTGGATTATCGAACCTGTACTATCCGTCGGACGATCGCGGCTTTGGTTTGACGATGAGCCGCGTAGGGATCTCGCTGATATACGGTAGCGCGGGCGGAATTATCTCGGAGTTCTGGCCGGATATCGACCGCGCTGTCTTCCACAGGAAAGCCGCTAATCCCCCGCCGCCGAAGCCCTGACACGATTATTCCCGACTATATTTCACGATTGTGACCGCATCTATTATTCTTGCTGACCAGAGTAGGTTGGGGAGGAACGCATGAAAAATGCGAGAAGTCGATTTGTGTTGGCGATCGGAATGCTGTTGCTGGGAATTGCGCAGATGCTGGCGCAGGATCAATCACGATTGCATGCCGCACCGGCAATGAATACCGACCGCATTGTGAAAGAGGTGCGGCACGAACTGCTGATGCTGCCGTACTACAACGTCTTCGACAACATTCAGTACAAAGTCGAGGGATATAACGTCACGCTGATTGGCTATGTGACGAATCCGGTGGTGAAGTCGGATGCGGGGAACGCAGTGAAGAGGATCGAAGGGGTGGAGACAGTCAACAACCAAATCGAGGTTCTGCCACCGGCGCCGATGGACAATCAAATACGGCACAGAGTGTTTCGTGCGGTGTACGGATTCGGGCCGTTGCAGAAGTACGACATGCCAGTGATCAAGCCGATTCGGATCATCGTGAAAGGCGGCCACGTGACGCTGGAGGGAGTGGTGGATAACGAGACGGACAAGAACACTGCCGGCATCCGCGCAAACTCGGTGCCAGGGATTTTCTCGGTGAAGAACAATCTGCAAGTGGTGAAGCCGAGCTAGGGCATTTGGTAATTGAGTAATTGAGTGATTGGGTGATTGGGCGTTTTGCGATCCCGGTTTCGGTCAAGGAGAAGAGTGCCGATACAGCATCTGTTACTGAAAGGTCTTCCAACGGCGGCGATCGGCACTTTTCTTGCTTTGTTTCCGATTGTGAATCCGTTCGGCGCGGTTCCCATCTTCTTTTCGCTGACTTCGAGATCTTCACGCTCGGAGCGGCGGATGCTGGAGGCGAAGGTCGCGCTCTTTGTCATCGCGATACTGGTGTTTTTCCTTTTAGTTGGCCGATTCGTGTTGAGCTTCTTTGGAATCAGCCTGCCGGTGCTGCGGATCGCGGGAGGGTTGATTGTTGCCAACGCAGCCTGGGGCATGGTGACGAGCAAGAGCCGGATCACAGATGCTGAAGGCGATGAGGCTATTACCAAGGAAGATATCTCGTTCACGCCGATGGCAATGCCGATCCTGGCGGGGCCTGGTTCAATCGGAGTGGTGATGGGACTGGCGGCCAACAGCACGAATATGCTGGCGTACGTGGGCATGATCATTGGAATCGCGGCGCTTGGGCTGGTGGTGTATCTCTTCCTGCGCCTGGGTGGACCGCTGGTGGAGAGGCTTGGTCCCAATGCCACAGGGTCCATCAACCGCATTTTTGGCTTTCTGATCCTCGCGGTGGCGGTGCAGTTGATCTGGGATGGGATCTCGGATTTTCGGACGTAGTTTCAAAACACGCGTCCCACCTGGAAGAAGAATTTGTGGTGGCCGGTAGTGCCGTAGCTGCCACCGACGATGACGGGTCCAAATGCGGTCTGGACAATCATGCCGAGCACCGCGTCAGCCGGCCACGGGGACTCGTTCATCACATTCGTCGCTCTTGCGCCCTCGACTTCACCGTAGGCGAACAATCCCTTTCCGAGAAGTGGTGGGAATTTCACAATCTGCTGAAGGTATCCTCCCTGTAACAGCAAGTACTGATTCGTCAGCAATTCGTTTCGACCAAAAGCGGCCAATCGTACCGGCCCTCCGAGGCTGAAGGAGGGAAGCCCGGTGCGCGTGAAGCCAAAATCGGTGCCGCCGGAAATGCCTCCGAACAGACTGCCCGGTTCGCTGACGGGCATGTAAAACCTGCTCTGGATCTCCGACGACGGGAACCCGTTGTTGCTGCCGAGGTAGGAGTCGAACCAACTGAAGCCTGAGTCGAGCGCCACTCCGCGGCGCGGGACCACTGGATCGTCGAGGAGATCGAGGCGGTAACGAATGGAAGACTGTCCGAGGCGATCGGCAGGATTGCCAAACAAGGGCGATCCGACCTGCTCTTTTAGTCGCAGATAGCCCAGTTCGTAACCGAAGCGCAACTCGCTGCTGCGGCTGAACTGATATCCAGCGTCGAAGTAGCCAGAAACTTTTTGCAGACGATACGCAGCGATTTGATTGTTCTCGTTGTAAATGTCGAAGGGCGATGTATTGGCAATGGCGCCGGGATCAATGAACCAGCCCGGAAGTCCTTTGAAGGGGCGGAAATAGTCGGTGGCGATGCCATACTCGGAACCGAAGGCGAGGTCGGTGCGCCATTCTGTTTCGTGCGAGCCAGTGCCGAACTTAGTGAGGCGGGCGCCAAGAGCGAAGCGGACGTTCTCGATTTGCGATCCATCGATTGCGATCAGCGGATTCACCAGGATGGGAGCTTCCTTCTGGGCGGCAGTGATGAGGAGTCCGGGCTGTCCGTGCTGTTCGGTGAGACCGTAGTTCAGCTTGGAGAAGCGTCCGGTGCCAACGATCTGAGTCAGGCCATTTTCGAGTTTGTCGATATCGAGCGGCTGCCCGGCCAATTTGGAAAGATCGGTCTGAATAACCTTCGAGGCCGCGGGTGTGGCTCCTTGTACGGCCACGAACTCAGGAGTTGGTATGGTTTCGCGGCGGCGGGAGTTGCGCTCGGCGATATATCGATTCCACGTGGCGTCGTCCACGCTGAAGGCGCGCAGGAGGTTGGCTTTTTGCTGCGCCGCTTCATATCCCTTTGCGATCAATTTCTGCGCAGCGTAGTAGTCCGTGGACGTGAAGCCGGAGACGTCGACGGTAACGAGCAGATCCGCCTTCTGCATGCTTTGGAGTTCGTTGGCCGCAATCACCACGTCGATGGAGTCGGACAGGACGCCGATGGAAGAAATGTTCCGGTCGGCGGTGGTCGCTTTGGTTTGAAGGTGGACGGCAAGAATCAGTTCGCCACCCATTTCCCGGCCGACATCGACGGGGAGATTGTCGAGCAGGCCGCCATCCACGAAAATGTGCTTCTTGTCGACGACTGGACTGAAGAAACCCGGTAGCGACATAGAGGCGCGCATCGCCTGGGAGACTGGCCCATCGCTGAAGACATACTTTTGCTTGGAAACGAGATCTACCGCGACGCAACGAAATGGAATGGGGAGTTGGTCGAAGTTCTTAATATCGGAGTAAGGCAGCATGTAGCGATCGAGGATCAGAGAGACCTGATATCCGGCGTTGAATCCGGAGGGAAGCCGCAGGCCATGCTCCAGTCCGAACTGAAGCGTGTTGGGATAAGCGCGAGCGTCTTCTTTACGTCGGTAGGAGAGGTCCTGAAAAGGAATCTGATCGCTCAATACCTGATCCCAGTCGATCCCACTGACGATCTGGTTGAGTTGCGCGGGATTATTTCCCGCGGCGTAGAGTCCACCAACGAGGGCGCCCATGCTAGTTCCGGCGACGTAGTGCACGGGAATGTGGTTTTCCTCGAGCCAGCGGATGACGCCGATGTGAGCCAAGCCGAGGGCGCCGCCGCCTTCGAGGACAAGCGCGATTCGCGGAACAGGTTTAGAGGATGTTTCTTGAGCGATTCCCGGGGAGGGCAGGAGTCCCAGCGCCAACAGAAAGCAGACGGCTTTGGATCGCATGGTGTTCTCCGAAGGGAATTATCTCCTGAAGCAAGGCATGCGAACATATCGTTTCGTCACATCTCTTGGTAGGACGGAACTGATAGCTTATAGTGTGGAGCACGACTGACCATGGACTTTGACCAGTTATCCACCTTCATAGAAGTAGCCAAGCTGGGAAGTTTCTCGCGTGCCGGACAAAAGGTTTTCCGGTCACAATCGGCAGTGAGCGCGCAGATTCGCCAACTGGAAGACGAGTACGGAGAAAAGCTGCTGGATCGCAGCGGCAAAACTGTGCGATTGACTCCGGCGGGCGAAGTCTTCTTCGAATATGCACAGCGGCTGCTGAATTTGCGACGCGAATCGCAGCGCGCAGTGGCCGACCAGGGGACCGCTCCGCGCGGCGTGCTGGCGATCGGCGCGAATGAGGCTACGTGTCTTTACGTGCTGCCGGATGTTTTTGCCGAATACCTGCGGCTCTATCCGGCGGTGCAGCTCAGCATTTATCGCAACTTCAGCCGCAAGATCCTGGAGAGAATCGAAGACGGATCAATCGATGTGGGCATTGTGACGATGCCGGTGAAATCGAGCAGCCTGAAGGTGCGTTCGATTTTCCGCGACAAGCTGATGCTGATGGTGGACGCCAATAATCCTTTGGCGAAGCTGTCGGCGGTCCCAGTGAGCCTGGTGGCAGAACAACCGCTTATCTTTCCTAAAACGGGCTACACGCGACAGATCCTGGACAAGCTGTTTCGACCTTACAACACGCAACTGCAGGTGCGTATGGAACTGCCGAGCGTGGGCATGATCAAAAGCTTCGTGGCCGCGGGACTGGGCGTGTCGCTGATCAGCACCAGCTTTGCACGAGACGAAGTGCGTTCGGGACAAGTGAAGCTGGTGGCGCTAAAAGACGTGGATCTATCACGCGAACTGGGGCTGGTGTACCGGCGGGATCGAAGCCTGCCACGAGCCGCCGCAGCATTTGTGGAACTGATTCAGCACCGGACAGCTGCGATGAAAGCAGCGGTTGCGGCGTTAGTGGAGAAGCCGGCCCGTCCCGCTTCGGGCTTGTAGTTTTTCGATTCATGAAATCAGAAATTTGAATTTCCCTTCACCTTGATCGCGGATTGTAATGGAGTCACCCGAAAGGGTGAATATCCGATACGGAGGCGGCAAGGTGATCTGTCCTAAGTGTCACGCTGAATATACGTCCTTGAATCCTTGCTCCTGTCCCACCCGGCCTCTAGCTTCGCTGATCGAAGAGGCGAAGGAAGGACGGAAGAGTTCGGAAGGTGAGCCTGCGTATGCTCAGACCGGATTGAATAATCCGTTCTGGGAGGCTCCATCACGGGATTAGCGTTGAGTTGTCTCTAGTGGTAGTTCTTCTGTGTGTCTTCATAAGGTAGTGCTAGTTCTCCTCCTATAGCGTGTGCTGTGAACGGAGATGGCGCCCTGCTCCGGGGCGCCCTTTTTATTGCGGCGGCGTGATCTATTCAGAGATAACCCCGGTGATTGACAGAACGTAATGTATCGATCCGCGAGTTTCCGGGGTACCCTGCGCAAGTGAAAGAATCCCAGAAAGACGTTCCGGAACGTCAGCTTCGTTTCGTGCAATTGGGCTGTATATTGTTTCTCCTGGCATGTCTCTTTGCCCTGTATCTCGGATTCCTGGGAATACATGAATTCAAGGTCTCTGTGTCTTTTCTGCAGTTCTTGGTAATTGTGGCGGCGCTCTGGTCAGCTGTCTCGGGCTTTACTGTGCAACGACGAATAGCAGCCTCTCGGCGTGGAGCACGATCGAAGTCCACGCCGTTTAGCCAATGGAGGGCCGGACACCTGTGGCGGCTAGGAAGTGCAACAGCGGTCGCCTTGTACGGGCTTGTTTTGCACGAACTCGACGGCCCAGTATGGGTGGTCTACGCTCTCTTCGCACTCGGCCTTGTTCTGCTGGCGCTGTGGAAACCCGAGAAGAGTCCCCAACTCGGCGCACAAAACAACTTATAAGCAAAGCGTTAGCCATTCCGCTCTGTGGGTCCTTCAACATTGAAGTATCATCTACGCTGTGCCAAAACGATCTTCCCCCAGTAAATCTGAACGACGCGCCCTCTCTGCCTATGTGAAGTTATTGCGTGCCAGCGATACCGTACATGCGCTTGCGACCCGCGATCTTTCTCGTTGGGATTTGACGGCAAGCCGGTTTGCGGTGATGGAAGCGCTCTATCATCTGGGGCCGATGGTGCTGTCGGAAGTCGCGCGCAAAATCCTGAAGACGGGCGGCAACTTGACCATGGTGGTGCGCAACCTGGAAAGGCGCGGCCTGGTGAAGAGAGTTGCTGGGGAGAAAGACCGGCGATTTGTGAAGCTGAGTCTGACGGAGAAGGGCAGCCGGCTGATCGCGGAGGTCTTTCCCAAACATGCGGCGTGTATTACGGGGCTGCTTGCGAAGCTGACGGTAGCCGAGCAGGGTGAACTCGCGGCTCTGTGCAGGAAGTTGGGGAGAGGGCTTGCTACTGCAGACCCTTCGCCGCGCTCGTGATGACAATCAAAAAAACCTGCTGCGTCAAGGTGAGCCAGTTCCCGCATCTGAAACTATTTTAATGTTAAAGCATCTAAGTCCTTGTTGAAAGGAGTTAGACAATGATCAGAGTACGTCCAGCGGATCAGAGAGGGCATTTCGACCACGGCTGGCTAAACACGTATCACACATTTTCTTTCGCGGATTACTACGATCCGGAGAACATGGGATTTCGCTCGCTGCGAGTGATTAACGAAGACTGGGTACATCCGGGACATGGGTTTGGTACCCATCCGCATCGCGATATGGAGATCGTGACGTACGTCCTCGAAGGCGGCTTGTCGCACAAGGACAACATGGGCAATGGGTCGACGATCCTGCCGGGCGACGTGCAGCGAATGAGCGCCGGAACTGGCGTCCTGCACAGCGAGTTCAACCACTCGAAGGATGAGTCCGTACATCTGCTGCAGATATGGCTGCTGCCGCAAGAGCGAGGGATTACGCCTAGCTATGAACAGAAGAACTTCTCGCGTGACGAGAAGCTAAATCGGCTGCGACTGCTGGCATCTCCGGATGGGCGAGAGGGTTCGGTGGCGATCCACCAGGATGCGGAGCTGTATACGTCCGTTCTGGAAAGCGGCAAGACAGTGGAATACGAGCTCAAGCCGGGACGGCACGCATGGCTACAGGTAGCGCGCGGCAGCGTGGAAGTGAATGGAAAGCAGTTGAAGCAGGGAGACGGCGCGGCGATCAGCGAAGAGTCGAAGCTGAAGGTTACTGGTCAAGCAGGAAGTGAGGACGCGGAAATCCTGTTATTCAATCTGGCGTGAGGGACCCAGCACGCGCGCGCGAGAGTGCTGTGATTAGCGAACGAATGATCCGAGAGGATGAGGCTGTGGCCGCCCAGAAGGCGGCCACACTAATTTAAATAGAATGCAGAAGCCGTTGCGGATTGGGCATGCTGTTGTCGTCGTCTGATTTCTCAGGGGTGCGATTCTTGTCCTGCCTGGGCTGGGCGGGAGCAGCGGCCTGCGGGACCGCGCAGCTCTTGCCATTCTTGTCCTTCGAATCGACACAATTGTTCCGGGCGTCAGACTTCTGCTGCTGATCGCCCTGCGCATTCGCGGCAGCTGAGTGTTTCTGCTGCTGGTCATGCACTTTGATCGCGTTCAATTCCTGGCTGTCGAGGAAGAGAAGGTGAATCACGTTGCGTTGGGAATCGATGGTGCGACCTTGCACCATGCTAAGGCCGGCTACGATCATCGAAGCAAAAACCAAGACCACGACGAGTCCATCACGCGTGAATCGTGGTTGACGGGGAAGCTTGAGAGACCGCTCGTTACCTTCCACATTTCACCCCAGGAGCCTAGTTAGTAAATACTCGTTGGATGCAGTTGCAGGACCAAAGCTTCAGGAGCTGCAACTCATTTATTTTTAGATGACTTGTAGGCTATGAGTGAGGCCAGAAAAACACACCTCATGCAAAGTCTTGCACACTGTTTCCACGTGCACGGCCAGATTCGGAGATTCGCGTGCATGGTAACGTTCCGCGAGTGCTACTGAACCACGTCGTAGCAACGAACCCTGGGGCTTACTCCCGCCGAAAACTTGCGACTGTTGCCGTCGGATTCGGCATCTTCTAATATCGGAGCTATAAGCCGCACTTATGTCTTCCAAAAATCTGAGTAATGGCAAGCAGCTGAAGCAGCGCGCATCCGATGAGGTCTGCGCAGGCCGGAAACCATCTGAATCGGAGCAGCAGTGGGCGGAAAAGACGCTGGATCCCCTGCTGGAGAAGTCGCCAGAGAAGCCGATTGGTGCGCCAACAGGAACCAATCTCGACGAGAACGGGAATGCTCGGTTCAGCACAATCTCGGATGTGCCGATCCGGCGTTTGTACACGGCGGCGGACCTGCCTGCGGACTGGAGCTATGACAAGTACCTGGGCTATCCGGGGCAGGCGCCGTTCACGCGCGGAATTCACGCCAGCGGGTATCGAGGGAAGCTGTTCACGATGCGGCAGTTCTCGGGTTTCGCATCGCCGGAGGAGACCAACCAGCGCTACAAGTACCTGCTGGAACATGGCGGGAGCGGGCTGTCGGTTGCGTTCGATCTGCCGACACTGATGGGGTATGACAGCGATCATCCATTCAGCGAGGGCGAGGTTGGGAAGTGCGGCGTGGCGATCGACTCGCTGGAGGACATGGAGATCCTCTTCGACGGCATCGATGTGCAGAACACGACGACGTCGATGACGATCAATTCGCCGGCAAGCGTGCTCTGGGCGATGTACCTGGTGGTGGCCGAAAAGCAGGGCGCCGATTGGAAGAAAGTTTCGGGGACGATCCAGAATGACATTCTGAAGGAATACATTGCGCAGAAGGAGTACATCTATCCGCCGGCGCCATCGATGCGGCTGGTGATCGATACATTCGAGTTTGGATCGAAGTTCACGCCGCGCTTCAACACGGTTTCGATCAGCGGATATCACATTCGCGAAGCGGGGTCGACTGCGCTGCAGGAACTGGCATTCACGGTCTACGACGGCGTGGAGTATGTGGAATGGGCGCTGCGTCGTGGTTTGGACGTAGATGATTTTGGTCCGCGGCTGAGCTTCTTCTTTAATGCGCATAACGATTTCTTCGAGGAGATCGCGAAATACCGGGCCGCACGCAAGATCTGGTACCGGTTGATGACCGAGCGCTTCAAGGCGAAGAATCAACGGACTTGGCTGATGCGATTCCACACGCAGACAGCAGGCGTCTCGCTCACAGCGCAGCAACCGATGAACAACATCGCTCGCGCAGCATTGCAGGCGCTGGCGGCGGTGCTGGGGGGAACACAATCGCTGCACACGGATTCCTACGATGAGGCTCTGGCGTTGCCGACAGAGCAGGCGGCGCGCATTGCGCTGCGTACACAGCAGATCATCGCGTACGAAACCGGCGTGGTGAATACGATCGATCCGCTGGCGGGATCGTATTTCGTCGAGCGACAGACGCTCGACATGGAGAACGGAGCGTTCGACTACTTCGGCAAGCTCGATGCGATGGGCGGCATGGTGAAGGCGATCGAGCGCGGCTATCCGCAGAAGGAGATTGCGGAAGCCAGTTATCAGTTTCAGCGCGCGGCCGAGGCGCGAGAGAAAGTCATCGTCGGCGCGAATGAGTTTACGGTGGAAGAGCCGTCACCGCAGATTTTGTATATTGGCGACGAGGTTGCTCATTCGCAGACAGAGAAGCTGAAGCGACTGCGAGCGCGGCGGTCCAATGAAGAAGTGGGCAGACGGCTGGAAGCTTTGAAGAAAGCGGCGGCGCAGGAGCCGAGAGTGAAGTCTGATGGGACGATCTCCGATGCGAACACCATGCCGTACATCATCGAAGCGGTAAGAGCGTATGCGACGGTTGGCGAGATCTGCGAAGCGCTGCGCGAGGTGTACGGGACGTACGAGGAGACGAGCATCACGTAAAGGCAGAAGTCAGAAGGAAGAAGTAAGAATTCAGAAGTGAGCGCGGCGAAGAAGCCGCGCTTTTTGCTGGCCCCCGAAACAAACGCGAGGCCCCCTCCGGCTGTGCTCAGGAAGATGAGTTCCGCAACCCAAAATCAAATGCATAGATGGGTTCGCTCCGCTCACCATGACATCGTGGTTTTCGGATGCTTTTGTGGATGGAAGTGGCTGGGAATAGGGCCCTAGATACGTAGAAGGATTGACAGTCGGATTGAGGCTTTGCCCTCGGATGACAGCCCAAAGCCCCGGTTGAGGATCACATGGACTTGTGATCTCATGGAAGGATGCCGTTCCTGCACTACCGGCCGTCGCCTCCTCTTTCCCGGTTCGTCGAGATGTTCTGGTACTACGAGGGAGAGGCGGGTGGCCCGCATACGAAGGAGCGGCTGCTGCCGCAGGGATCGTCGGAGCTGGTCGTCAATCTTCGCGAAGACGAAACTCGGATCTACGATCGCGACGATTTCGACGAAGTTCATAGGCTCAGCGGCGCGGCGATTTGCGGGCCTCATTCGCATTTTTTCGTGATCGATACCGCCGAGCAGGATTGCGTCGCTGGAGCGCACTTCAAGGCTGGAGGCGCATTCCCGTTCTTCGACTTACCTTTTTCGGAGCTGCACAACGAGCACGTTTCACTCGAGGTTCTTTGGGGACGAGCGGCGATCCGCTTGCGCGATCGGCTACTGGAAGAGCCCACGCCGGAGGCCAAGCTGCAGCGCTTAGAGCAACTTCTTCTAGAACAGTTATACAGGCCAATGGAGCGACATCGTGCTGTGAGCTATGCGCTGGTGCGCCTGGGGGCGGAGCGTGCGCCGGTCGCGGAGCTGTCCGATGAGATTGGAATCAGCAACCGGCGGTTGGTGGATGTTTTCAGTCAGCAGGTGGGACTCACGCCGAAGCTGTTTGCGCGCGTGCAGCGCTTTCAGAACGTGATACAGAATCTTCCGCCGGAACAAGATGTGGATTGGACGGACGTGGCGCTCGGCTGCGGCTACTACGACCAGGCACATTTCATACACGACTTCCGCAGTTTCTCTGGCCTCAGCCCCAGCACTTATCTGAAGTACAGGACGCGCCACACGAATCACGTGCCCATTTTCGACTAGTTCAGATTTTTACAATACCGTCCTGGTGAAGCGCGCCAGAATGTGGACGTGGGTAAGAGCGGCAAAACGAGCCGCTATAAGAGGAGGATTCGATGCCGAATAAGCCGAATTACATTCCAGAAGGATACCGGGCGATCACGCCGTACCTGATCGTGAGGGGTGGGGCAAAAGCGATCGATTACTACACCAAGGTGTTTGGGGCGAAGGAATTAATGCGAATGGACGGGCCGGATGGCCGCGTAGGCCACGCCGAACTGCAGATCGGCGATTCACACATCATGCTCGCCGACGAGCATCCGGAGATGAAGGTTGTCGGTCCTCAAACGCTCGGAGGATCGGGCGTAGGCATTCTCGTCTACGTTCCAGACGTGGATCGCGTGTTCCAGCAGGCGGTGGATGCGGGCGCGAAGGTTGATCGGGCAGTAAAAGATCAGTTCTATGGCGATCGCTCGGGAAACATCATCGATCCATTTGGACACAAGTGGACGATTGCGACGCACGTCGAAGATCTTTCGCCCGAGGAGATGAAGCGCCGGGCGGAAACCGCGATGCAGACCACCTGATCGCGAAGCAAAATAGACGCCAGCAGAACGCAGGGGCTCTGCTGGTGTCTAATAGTAAGAATGCGGGGGATGACCAGGCTCGGCGTACTGGCGATTCTGCTGTGCTGCGTTCTGGCGGCGATGGGTTGGTGGTACTACGGTGCTTTCAGCTGGAACTATCCGCAATGGAAGAGCCGAGCGCGGTTGAAGATCTGGCGGATATTCGGTGATCCGCTCGACAAAGAATCGAAGCGCATCGCCGGGGGCGATGCCGTGAATTGCGGCATTTCAGACGGGCGCGAGGAGAACACCAACCGGGTGACTGGATGCATCTCCGATGCGATGAGTCATCATCAGGGGTTCCGCGGGCGCTTCAGCTATTTCGGAACCGAGGCTTATGGAGCTGAGGGTCTGGCGGGCGCGCCGGACGGGACGGTCTACGAGCTGGTGCTGCGGATCTCGCCCGTGTTCTCTGGAGAAGACGTCTTGCTGGTCCGCAGGACATGCCCAACTCCTCTACGCATTGCCTTCCGTGAAAACAGTCCGATTCCGGGTTGTGCGCCGTTCGCGGCTTCCGCTAATGACTATGAAGTCCTGCGCGACGACGGCGCAAGGAACCGTGCCGCTATTGGCTATTAGCCGATGGTGACGAGCTCGCGATCGGGCGATGATGCGGCTGGTGCGCGCGTGGTGTCGATGGCATCCGCTGCGGTCGGGCTATTTCCGAATTCCTCCAGGATCGTTTCCAGCAACGGCAGCATGCGAGTGACGCGCTTGGCACGGATGACGAAATCCCAGAGCGGCTCGAACTTTTTCCATCCTGCGGCATAGGCGAAGTGCCGCAGCCGGCCTGACCATTTCTCTTTGGTCAGAGCGCCCTGAAGTATCGATCCCCAGCGATAGAAATCTTTATAGGCACGCCAATAGCCAGCTTCCAGAAGGTCGCCAGTCAGCTTCGACGGGCGGTAGACGCAGTGGCGCGTGTCGTAGAGATCCCAGTTGTTGTGCAGCAGGCGGCCCTCACGCTGCATGCGCGTGTGCAACTCCGTGCTCGGATACGGTGTGAGGATGTGAAACGTGGAGGTCTCGATGCCGTTGGTGATCGCCCAATCGATGGTGCGATCGAAGACGGATGCGTCGTGGCCGTCCATACCGAAGACGAAGCTGCCGTTCACCATGACGCCGTTGTCATGCAGACGGCGAACGGCTTCGCCGTAATCGCGGTGGAGATTCTGAAACTTGCGCTGCTCGCGGAGACTGATCTCGTCGGTGGTCTCGAATCCAACAAAGAGGCTGCGCAGGCCGCAGGCTACTGCTTTCTCAAGCAGACCCGGCGAGAGGATGGTGTTCACTGTTCCGGCGGCTTGCCATACGCGTCCCATGCCGCGCATGCCGTCGAAGAGAGCTTCGGCAAAGCGGCGATTGCCGAAGAGATGGTCGTCAAGGAAGTAAAGGTGGCGTCCAGGAAGGCGGGCGATTTCGGCGAGCGCATCGTCGACCGTCTGCGTGTAGAAAGATTTGCCTCCCTGAAAGAACGCTTCCTTGTAACAGAAGTCGCAAACGTGCGGGCATCCACGGGAAACCACGATGGAGTTGGGGACGAGGTACAAGTGGCGCTTGATGAGATCGCGGCGGATCGGGGGAGTGCCAATTAGCGAACGAGTTCGCGACTGGTAGCGGAGCTGCGGATGGCCGGCGCGGAAATCGCGCAGGAACTCGGGCCACATGTCTTCACCGGGGCCGAGGAAGATGGCGTCGGCATGCACAGCGGCTTCCTCTGGTAACGAAGTGACATGCAGGCCGCCGAGCGCGACGAATGCTCCCTGTCGGCGATAGTGATCGGCGATGCGGTATGCGCGAAATGCTGACGTGATGTAGACCTGGATCACGACGAGGTCGGGAGAATCGTCCAGGTTGAGTTTCTCGACGTGTTCGTCGACGAGAGAGACGTCGTCATTGGGATCGAGATATGCGGCGAGGGTGGCCAGTCCGAGAGGCGGGAAGAGCGAGTATTTAATGGGGCGAAAGAGCGGGCTGGTGGCTTCAGTAAGAGCGGGCAGGACGAGTTTCACTTTCATGGCGATCGAGAGTACATGAAGTACTTTATGTTGTAAAGTACTCTCTATTAATAAATTGTTAACAAATTGGCAACTACCAGAACGGCAGAACGTCTCTAACTTTTTCTAGGGAAATGATCGAAATCGTTCTCCGATTCTTCATCGGTGGCTTAGTAGTTTCTGTATTCGCTGTTATTGGCGACCTCTTCAAGCCTAAGAGCTTTGGCGGTCTGTTCGGAGCCGCTCCGTCGGTGGCGCTGGCTACGCTTGCGCTGACGATCGCTAAAGGTGGCAGATCGTACGCGGCAATCGAAGCCCGCTCCATGCTGGCCGGAGCGGCGGCACTGTTCGTGTATGCGATCGTGGTGAGCCGACTGCTAATGCATCACAGGATTTCCGCGTTGACGGCTACCGTGGCGAGCATGCCGGTGTGGTTTGTGACGGCCTTTCTTTGCTGGGTGGCGTTCCTCAGGTAATCGAATGCTGATCAAGACGGACTGGTCGGTGCTGCGTAAAACCAAGTGGAACGACTACGCCGTTCGGTTTGTTCTTGGAGGCTCGATCACTGTTGCTGCGGGTCTGATTGCAAGAGAGTTTGGGCCCGGTGTTGGAGGACTGTTCCTGGCGTTTCCGGCGATATTTCCTGCCTCGGCCACCTTGGCTGAAAAGCGCGAGAAGGAACGCAAGCGAAAGAAGGGCTTGTCGGGCGTAGAACGGGGGCGCCTAGCGGCGGGAGCGGAGGCGGCGGGCACTGCGATAGGCAGCATTGGACTGTTGGCGTTCGCGTTTGTCTTCTGGAGATTGCTGCCGAGCTGGAGACTGTGGCTGGTCTTTGTGATTGCCGTGGTGGCATGGGGCACGGTTGCGGTCACGTTGTGGTTAGCGCGCAAGCGGGTACGGTTTCGGCGAAAGCGCGCGCACGCATGAATGTCGGGTGATGGAGAGCATCGAGGAGCGCCGCAGGGAATACCGACTGGCAATATTCGCCGGAGAACAGGGATGGTAGCGTAGCAGTGGAATCACGCCTTGCCACAACTTCTCGACAACCCCCCGGAAGCGATCACCGCCGAAGTTACTTCGGGTTCGAAACTGATCCTGGTGCCGCGGAGCGATGCCAGCGGGACGCCGCTCGCGGGGCGGATTCCGGAACTGGATGGATTGCGTGGACTGGCGATCGCACTGGTGATCGTCTACCACTACGTGAATGTGACCCTACCCGCAAGAACGGCCCTCTACTATGCTCTTCTGCCAATTCACCTGATGTTTGGCGGGGTTGACCTGTTTTTTGTTCTTAGTGGGTTTCTGATTGGCGGGATTCTCTTAGATCATCGCGATTCGCCACAATACTATCGGACGTTTTACGCTCGCCGCGTAAGCCGGATCCTTCCACTGTATTACGCACTGATCGGCACCATGGCCGCCGGCCACTGGATTTGGCCGCATTTTCCACTGTTCGCCAGCAAGCCGATTTGGGTTTATCTGCTCTTCGGTCAGAACCTTACCGGCGACTTCCTGCGTGCCTCGATCTGGATGGGAGTGACGTGGTCACTGGCTGTCGAAGAGCAGTTCTATCTCATCTTCCCGGCAATCGTGCGGGTGTGTTCAAAGAAGCGCCTGCTTTTACTCATGGGCGCGTATTTCCTCGCTGCTCCTTTTCTGCGGGTCGCGCTGCTCCATCACGGCTGGGGTTTTGAAAAGATTTACCCGTCACTGCCGTGCCGTGCGGATGCTTTGGCGGCTGGGGTGATTGCAGCGATCTTTGCGAGGTCAGAAAGGGCACGCGGCTGGATCAGGCAGAATTGCAGACCTCTGATGTGGTGCTTGATCGTGGCTACCATGGCCCTGGCGACTGTACTGAAGTGGGCGACTTTGCGGTACCTGGCGTCTGTAGGCTTCAGCATCATTGCGCTGTGTAGTTTCCTGCTGCTGATTCTCGTTGTCATAGCTCCAATGCCACGATTGAGAATGTGTTTCAGAACAAGGTGGTTATGTCATCTTGGGAGAATCTCGTACTGCGTGTACTTAGTTCACGTTCCGGTTCTGGTATCAGTGTTCTACCTGTTTGGCTTGGGTATTCATCCGGAGATCACGGGCTGGAAGACGTTTCTGGTAGTCCTTTTGTCATTGATCGTGACAATAACGCTGGCACAGCTCTCGTGGAAGCTCCTGGAGAAGCGGTTGATTCGTCGGGCGCAAGATACTTACCTGTACTGACCGCGGCAGAAGCGGGTCAGGACAGTGCTTCTGAAGCCACTTCTTCGGTTTTCACTTCGCGCTTCTTCCGGATGCTGGTGAGCGCCACACTGGCAAGGATTATGACGGTCCCGATCATGGTGCGAGCCGTGACTTTCTCATTCGCCAGAATCCAGCCGAGAAAGACGGCGACAAGAGGATTCACGTACGAGTGGGTAGAAACGACCGCGGGCGAACTCACCTTGAGCAGCCAAGTGTAGGCGGTGAAGGTGACAAGCGATCCAAAGATGATGAGGAAGAGCAGAGAGGCTACTGAAAGCGGAGTGAAGTCGGAGACATGTACGCGCGAGCCTTCGCCGGAAAAGAGTCCGACAACACAGAGTTGGACTCCGCCGACAAACATCTGCATAGCGGCAAAGGTCATGACGGAAGTCTTGGTCTTTACGCCACGTGAGTAGATGGCTCCGGTGGCCCACAGGACTTCGCCGACAACGATGGCCATCGCGCTGAGAAATACGGCGCGCTGGTGTCCGTGGATGCCGAAGGGCACCAGAATCGCGACGCCGCCCAATCCAAGAAAAATTCCCGCAAGCACTTTGGGAGTGAGCTCGTGCTCTTGTCCGCGAGCGCGCGCGAGGACGACCATCCATATAGGGAGCGTGGCGGCCAACAAGGCGGCGAGGCCTGAAGGCACGCGCAATTCCGCCCACGCGAGCAGGCCATGACATCCGAGAAAACAAAACGCGGCAGCAAAGCTTGCGGAAAGCCATAACCGAGGCTCGGGACGAGCGTCACTGCGAGTGAGCATCCAGGCCAGAAGGATGGAGCCGGCAACAAGGTGACGTGTGCCCATCATGAGCAGAGGGGGCAGAGTCTGGACGGCAAATCGAATCGCGAGAAAGGTGGAGCCCCAGATGATGTAAATGGCAGCGAAGGCGAGCAGGAAGGTAAGGGTATCGGGCTCGGACTTTGGCGCTAGGCTGCGGGGCTTTGCCATAGATAAACTTATCACGATGAGACACGTAGTTCGACATTTGAAGAAATGCGATCCGGTGCTGGCGGCGATCATCGAGCAGGTGGGGCCACTGCGGATCGACCGGCGTCCAGCGACGTATGAGGCGATGGCGCGGGCGATTGTCTTCCAACAATTGGCGGGAGCGGCGGCGAGGACGATCTTCCAGCGTGTGCAGGCTGCTTGCGAGAAGGCGGTTGGCGGCGAAGGCGGCGAGCGATCGCTATATGGCGGATTCAAGGTCACGCCGGAATCGGTGCTTGCGCTTACCGAAGAACAACTGAGAGCATGCGGGCTGTCGCGGCAGAAGCTGAGCTACCTACGCGATCTCGCTGAAAAGACAATTTCACGCGAAGTGGATTTCGAGCGACTGCCCGATATGTCAGACGACGACGTGATTGAGCACCTGACGCGCGTGAAGGGCATCGGAACATGGTCGGCGCAGATGTTCCTGATGTTCGCGCTGGGGCGGCAGGATGTGATGCCTACGCTCGATCTGGGGATCAACAATGCGATCCGTAAGTTGTATGGAAAGCGCAAGGTGCCCAAGGCGAAACAGATTCTGAAGCTGGCGGAGAAATGGCGTCCGTATCGAACGTTCGCGTGCTGGTACCTGTGGCGAAGCATGGATACGTCGGCGGCGATTTCTCCAAAGCAGGCCGAGAAGAAAGTTCGTGCACGAGTGAAAGTGAAAGCGAAGAAAGCCGGGGCTTCGTGACCCGCCTCCTTCTTTGTGGTTAAATAGTCGGTTCCCATGGCAGAGCAAGCGAAAATCCGAGTGCTGGTAGCGAAGCCGGGGCTCGACGGGCACGACCGCGGCGCCAAAGTGATTGCGCGCGCGTTGCGCGATGCCGGCATGGAAGTGATCTATACCGGACTGCGGCAGACGCCGGAGATGGTGGTGAACGCGTCTCTGCAGGAAGACGTGGATGTCATTGGGCTGTCGATTCTGTCGGGCGCGCACAACGCAATCGTGCCGCGCATCATGGACCTGCTGAAACAGAACAAAATGGATGACGTGCTGGTGCTGGTGGGCGGGATTATCCCCGATCAGGATATTGCGGCGCTGAAGAAAATTGGCGTGGGTGGCGTATTCCAGCCAGGAACGCCGATGGAACAGATCGTCCAATTCATCCGCGAACACGTGAAGCCGCGCGGCGTGACGGCAAACCAAACCTAGCCACGGATTTGACGGATGCTCACAGATAATTCAGAAAAAGAGAAACGAATCTAAAATCTGTGAGATCTGTGGCTGCTTTTGAAGTTACCCGGCGTCCATCTCCTATAATCTTCACTCCTGATGACCATCCTTACTGATTCCGAAAAATCTCGTTTGCAACAGATCATCAGCAAGACTACGGGGCCGGCGCCATGGTATTGGAAGAATTTTCCGGTGGTGAAGAACGCATCCGGAAAAGAGTACGAGTGGGTGCATCACGGAGAAGAGGGGCAACTGGCGCACCTGGTCACGTTGCATGACGCGGGCAAGAGGAATGAGCCGCTGCTAGCGTTGAACATCTACTGCGCGCCATTCGAAATTGGTGAAGGAAGATTCGGAATATGGTGCCCGGAAGGGCGCAACTCGTTGCGAATCGTGGCATTTGAGCTGGACCGGCTGAAGCCGTTCGTGTTCGAAGAGATCGTCGGGTGGTTCAAACAATCGACCGAACGCATCTTCGCCAAAGTTGAGCCTTGCGCGGATTTTGAATTTTCCGCGGAACTGAAAGAGGGCATGCAGGAACTGAGCGTGCCTGAGCCGCTTCGGGACTTGAAGGAAGTTTCGATCGTCGCGCGGCGGGGTACAACAGATGATGCGGACCCGGCTTGCGCCATCTTCGTTTTGTATCCGCATGCGGGGCTGGTGGAGGTGCTTCCGCAGCGCTGGTTTACCCGCGAGAAGTTCGATGTGGGCAAGCAATGGATCACGCGAGTACTGCGCGATCCGGTGTCGCACCGGATCATCGGAGATGGTGTGAGGATTCCGGCGTTTCGTCTGAGTGAGAGTGGGTGCGAGCTGGATGGATGGCTGGAATGAAAACCGGCCACGGATTACACGGATGCTCACGGATAATTCTTAGGAGAGATGGATTCGTGAAAATCGGTGCGATCCGTGGCTAAGTTTTTTGAAATAGAAGATTGTGCCGGAGCTACTCTGGTCCGACTGACTTCGGAAGATGACACCAACCGTCTGAGTCGCGCGTGCGTTCTCGCCCTGACGGAAACCATTCAGAATCTGGCGCAGTCCACGCGGCCGTTGGTCATCACTGGCAACGAGCGTTTCTTCTCAGCGGGAGCTGATCTCAACGAAATTGCCGCACTCACCGGCCCCGCCGCATACGAATTCTCAAAGATGGGTCAGGAGCTGATGAATGCCGTGGAAGCGTTTCCAGCGCCAGTCTGCGCGGCGATTCGTGGATATTGCATGGGCGGCGGGCTCGATCTAGCGCTGGCCTGTCATATGCGAATCGCGCACCCACATGCGACATTCGGACATCGCGGAGCCGCACTGGGGCTGATCACCGGGTGGGGTGGAACGCAGCGGCTGCCGCGGCTGATCGGCAAGTCTCAGGCGCTGAAGATGTTTGTTGCGGCCGAAAAACTAACGGCGGCACAGGCACTTGAGATCGGATTGGTCACGAAAGTAGCCACCGATCCAGTGGCGGAAGCTTTACAGCTGCTTCGTGGTCACAAGGCGGAGAGACCTGGGGTCATTGCCTGAGGTCAGGCTACTGGGCTATCGTTATCGGTTTATATCTCGTTGTCCGGGCGGACCCATGAAGCCGACGTCGACGTCCTCTAGCATTCATCCCAATTTGATTGAGACCCGTGTTGATCCCACTTCTGCGCGCTTTGAGAAGAACATGCGCGCCATGGCTGAGCTGGTGACGCGAATCCGCAATGAAGAAGACGAGCTTTCGCAGGGCGGCGGGTCGAAGGCCATTGAAGCCCAGCATGCCAAGAAGAGGTTGACGGCGCGAGAACGGGTTGCACTGCTTCTCGATCCGGGCACTGAGCTGTTCGAACTCGGGATTTACGCCGCGAGTGGAATGTACGAAGAATGGGGCGGTGCACCGTCGGCCGGGGTGATCACCGGGCTGGCGAAGATTCACGGACGAACGTTCATGATCATCGCCAACGATGCGACGGTGAAGGCGGGCGCGTTCTTTCCGATGACGGCGAAGAAGGTGATTCGCGCGCAGAATATCGCGCTCGACAACCACATTCCTACCATCTACCTGGTCGATTCTGCGGGTGTGTTTCTGCCGCTGCAGGAAGATGTTTTTCCGGATACCGACGATTTCGGGCGCGTGTTTCGCAACAACGCGGTGATGTCGGCAAAGGGAATTCCGCAGATTGCGGCGATCATGGGCATGTGCGTCGCGGGCGGCGGATATCTGCCGGTGATGTGCGATCACGTGCTGATGACCGATGGCAGCGGACTGTTTCTCGCGGGTCCGGCACTGGTGCAGGCGGCGATCGGGCAAAAGGTTTCCGCAGAGGAACTGGGCGGAGCAGAGATGCACTCGGCGATCAGCGGAACAGTGGATTATCACGAGCCAAGCGATGAAGCGTGCATTACGCGCATACGGTCGCTGGTGGACAAAATGGGAGCGCGACAGCGCGCGCCGTTCGATCGCGGCGAAACAGAGGAACCGGTGTATGCCGCCGAGGAGTTGTACGGCATATACGAGTCCGATCCGGCGAAGCCGTACGACATGAAGGAAATCATTGCGCGCATCGTAGACGGTAGTCGGTGGGACGAGTATCGCCCGGAGTATGGCAAGACGCTGGTGTGCGGCTTCGCGCGCATTGGCGGATATGCCGTGGGGATCGTCGCGAATCAGCCCACGCATCAGCACCAGACCGACGAGCAGGGTCACAAGCATTTGGAGTTCGGACGTGTGATCTACACTGAGTCGGCAGAGAAAGCAGCGCGCTTCATCATGGATTGCAATCAGAACCTGGTGCCGCTGATTTTCCTGCATGACGTAAACGGCTTCATGGTGGGGCGCGACGCGGAGTGGAGCGGCATTATCAAGGCGGGCGCGAAGATGGTGAATGCCGTATCAAACTCTGTGGTGCCGAAGATCTCGGTGATCCTGGGTGGATCATTTGGAGCGGGTCATTATGCGATGTGCGGCAAGGCCTATGATCCGAGATTCCTGTTCGCGTGGCCGACAGCACGGTATGCGGTGATGAGCGGAGACTCGGCGGCCGGAACGCTGGTGGAGATCAAGATCAAACAACTGGAGCGTGGTGGCAAGAAGCTGAGCGAGGAAGATCGCAAGCAGCTGTATGAGTCGGTGAAGGAGACGTACGACCGGCAAACGGATCCGCGCTATGGGGCGGCGCGGCTATGGATTGATGCGATTATCGATCCGCTGGACACGCGGGATGCGATCATCGCGGCACTAGCGGCGGCGTCGCTGAATCCGGATGTACCGAAGTTCAGCGTGGGAGTTCTGCAAACGTAATGTCCCGTAAGACGACTTTGCTGATTGTGATTGGCGTCGTTGGCTTGCTGATAAGCCTTTCTTGGTGGCACGCTTGGTACAACGCTACATATGCGAATCGAGGGGCGAAGTGGAGTGTCACCGACTCCAGTATTGAGTGGAGACCGGAGGTCGACCTTCATCCGCCTATGTTGTGGAAGGTGCTTCTACTTGGATCGTTAGCCGCGATAATTGCGGCGCCTGTTTCCGCGATGCGCGACGTCAAGCAACGACGAGGAATTTTAAGATCAGTCAAAGGTGGAGCGGGAAATTGATCAGCACACCTGGCATCATGGCGGTCCTGTCGGGACTGCTCTTCTCGTTTGGCTTTCTCCTAATTACATCCGGTGTGCGCAATTCAGTGCCGGCATTGCGCTTTGCCGGAGCGGCACTGGTTTCCGTTCCGGTTGGAGGCATCACCTATGCCATGGTGGGAGCGAAGGTAGGGCAGCACATGGGGCTGCGCTTCTACAGCTTCCCGTTTGGAGCCGCCGAATTGCATTCGCGCGCACAGTTGTGGGGGAGCGTTGCTTGCTGGGTGCTGCTGTGGTGGGTGGTGCTGAGCTTGCTTTTCTCACGCCTTGATTATGGAAAAGATCGACAACACAGGGCAGCCAATGGCCGATGAAGTGAAATTAGTCGAGTGCCCGCGCGATGCGTGGCAGGGGTTGAAGGGTCACATCCCTACTGATGTGAAGGCGCAATACCTGCGCGCGCTGATTGGGGCGGGATTCAAGCACATTGATACGGTTTCATTCGTTTCGCCGAAAGCGGTGCCACAGATGGCTGACTCCGAGCAGGTGCTGGAGTTACTCGATCCGCCCGATGATGTCGAAATCATTGGCATCGTGGTGAACGAAAAAGGTTTGGAACGCGCGATCAAGACGGAAGCGGTGAGCACGGTCGGATTTCCATATTCAATTTCGCCGACGTTCCTGGAAAAGAATCAGAAGCAGTCGCCGGAAGAAGCCCTGGACGAGCTGGAGAAGATCGAGAAGAAGGCCGACGAAGCGGGGCTGGGCGTGGTGGTCTATATCTCGATGGCATTTGGCAATCCTTATGGCGATTTGTGGAACGCGGATGAGGTAGTCGAAGCCGTGGACTTGCTGGAGAAGATGGACATCCACGCAATCTCACTGGCAGATACGGTGGGAGTAGCTGATCCGGACAAAATCCGCGAAGTGTTTTCGGCGGTCGCCAAGTACAACTATCTCGATATCGGCGTGCACTTGCATAGTCGTCGCGAGGAAGCGCGGGCGAAGGTTCTCGCAGCCTACGACGCGGGCTGCAGACGCTTTGACTCGGCGATCGGCGGACTGGGTGGATGTCCGTTCGCGCAGGACGAGTTGGTCGGAAATATCGCGACGGAAGAGGTGATTGAGGCTCTGAAGACGCGCGGCGTGGGATTGCCGATCAGGAAATCGTTGGAGAATGTGGTGCGGATGTCGGAGGAGATCGCGCAGAATTACGGCGTGGCCGTGGTGGAGTGATTTCACCGCCGAGGCACAGAGTTCACAGAACTTCTTAAGCGTGCGGCCGGGATCGTGAGTTATAGGGATGTCTCGCTGCGCTCGACATGACAGTTGCTCGCTTGCGGCGCGGAAGAAGATTCGTTTGAATCCCCCCACGCAAATGAAGGCGAGGTGGGGCATCGGCCACATAAGTTTGCCGAGGGTGAGGTTATAATCGCGTGCCACGTTCACTGGCGCGAGTAGACATGCACTTCAATACTCTTCTGCTCAATTACGACCACGGTTGTGCCACTGTCACCCTCAACCGCCCGGACAAGCGCAACGCAATCACCTACGAACTGATCGATGAACTGCTGGCGGCGCTGGCGGCGGTGGAAAAGTCGCGGGCGCATGTGCTGATCATCACGGGCGCGGGTAAGGCGTTTTGCTCCGGCATGGATCTGGACAACTTGCGCGCGATCACTACGCATTCGCAGGAAGAGAACGCAAAGGATTCGGAGACGATGGCGCGGCTGTTCCGTACGATTTACGAGTTTCCGAAGCCGACGATCGCGGCAGTGAACGGTCCGGCCGTGGCCGGAGGCTGCGGTATTGCGACGTTATGCGATTTCACGCTGGCGTCGACCGAGGCGAGGTTCGGCTACACAGAAGTACGCATCGGATTTGTGCCGGCGATTGTTTCGACGTTCCTGATCCGGCAGATCGGCGAGAAGCAGGCGCGCGATCTGCTGCTGACCGGACGGATCATCGACGCACACGAAGCCTATCGCATGGGACTGGCAAACGAGGTGCTCGATCACGAACGATTGATGCACCGCGCACGGGAGCTGGCCCAGGCGTTGCAGCAGAATAGTCCCACGTCGCTCGCGTCGACCAAGCGCCTGCTGAGCGGCTACGCGTTCAGTGATCTGAATACGCAGATTCACGCGGCGGTTGATGAGAATGCGAAGATTCGAACGACGGCTGATTTCCGCGAAGGATTGAACGCATTTCTTGAGAAGCGAAAGCCGAACTGGCAAGGGTAGGCGACGTCTTCAGCTAACGAAAAATGAGTAAGCCAACGATTTCGGAAACTACGCTACGGGTGCGCTACGTTGAAACCGATCAGATGGGCGTGGTGTATCACACGAACTACCTGATCTGGATGGAAGTGGGCCGCGTGGAGTTGCTGCGCCAACTCGGGTTCACCTACAAGGATATGGAGCAGGAGGACGACTGCTACATCGCCGTAGTGGAGATCTCGTGCCGTTACAAAGCGCCGGCGAAGTACGACGATGAAATCTTGCTGCGCACGCGGATCAAGCGATTCCGGGCCTCGCTGATTCAATTCGGCTACGAGATTCTGCGGGCTTCGGACCAGACGCTACTTGCAGAGGGCGAGACAACACATATTGTGACCGACTCGACTTTCAGCAGGCGCGCGCTGCCGGAAAAGTACCTGAGCGTTTTCAGGGGAGCAGTGGGAGAGTAACGGAAATTGGTAATTGTGTGATTGGGTAATTGGGTAATTTGAAATCTTCTAGATCTGCCGAAAGAGGGCGGATGTGGGGCACCTCCCTCATGACACTCCGGACCTAACCATGCCTCACCTGATACACTGACACGTTTGCCTGAAGCAGCTAGCGCGTTCTGATAGAAGTTCCTTCGGAAGGACGCCGACAAACACATGGTTCCTATGCAGCCTGTCCGAATTAACGGAAACGACCTCGACTTCGAAGAACTCAGCGCGGTGGTGTACGAACAACGCCCTGTGCTGTTGGAGAGCTTTGCGCGGGGGTCCGTTGAACGGGCGCGGGCGGTTGTCGAAGATCTGCTGGCCGGGAATCGCGTGGCTTACGCAGTGAATACCGGTGTAGGCAAGTTGAGCGACGTGCGAATCGCGCCGGAACAGATTCGTGAGCTGCAATTGAATTTGTTGCGGTCGCATGCGGTGGGCGTTGGAGAGCCACTGTCGGAGTCGGAAGTTCGCGCCATGCTGCTGCTGCGTGCCAACTCGCTGGCGAAGGGGAACAGCGGAGTTCGGCCTGTCGTGATCGAAACGCTTTGTGAGATGTTGAACCGCGGCGTGCATCCGGTGGTGCCGTCGCAGGGGAGCGTGGGAGCAAGTGGAGATTTGGCACCACTGGCGCACCTGGCACTGGTACTGATCGGCGAAGGAGAAGCGTACTTTGCTGGCAATCCGGGGAAGAAGCCGCGACGGAAGGGCGATCCAGCGAGCCGGCGGATCAGCGGAGCCGAGGCAATGAAGCGTGCGAGCATCAAGCCGCTGGTGCTGGAGGCCAAAGAAGCGATCTCGCTGATCAACGGCACGCAGGCGATGCTGGCCGTGGGCACACTCACTTTGCGAGCGGCGGAGATCATGATCGACAGCGCCGATGTGATTGCGTCGCTCTCACTCGATGCATTGCGCGGAACCGATGTGGCAATGGATGAGCGCATACATAAAGCACGGCCGCACCTGGGGCAAATGCGAAGCGCACAGAACATACGCAAAATGCTGGAAGGCAGCGAGATCCGCGAGTCCCACCGGCAATGTGGACGAGTGCAAGACGCGTATTCACTACGCTGCATTCCGCAGGTTCACGGTGCGGTGCGCGATACGCTGTCGCACTGCCGGCGAGTGTTTGAGATCGAGATGAATTCCGCAGTGGATAATCCTCTGGTTTTCCCGAAGCCACGACAGATCGGGAAGCGAGACGAAGAATGTTGCGGGAGATGTGATCTCAGGCGGGAATTTTCACGGTGAGCCGCTGGCGTTCGCACTGGATTTCCTGGCGATTGCACTAAGCGCGCTGGCGGGAATTTCGGAGAGGCGAATCGAGCGGCTGGTGAATCCATCGCTGAATGAGGAGCTGCCACCGTTTCTTGCGCAAGGGGCTGGGCTGAACTCCGGATTCATGATGGCGCAAGTGACCGCAGCGGCGCTGGCGAGTGAAAACAAGATATTGGCGCATCCGGCGTCAGTGGATTCGATCACGACATCGGGCAACAAGGAAGATTACGTTTCGATGGGAATGGCGGCGGCCATCAAGCTGAAGAAAGTCGTGCAGAACACCCGCATTGTGTTAGCGATTGAGGCGATGGCGTCGGCACAGGCGATTGATTTTCTGGCTCCGCTCAAGCTCGGTAAACGCGGGCAGACTGCGTACGATCGCATACGCGCGGTGTCCAAGAAGTTGGAGCAGGATCGCATCATATCGGGCGATTTCGAACGCGTAGCCGAGGTGATTGCCTCGGGGAAGATCGCAGACGCACTGGACGGCGAGTTCGTTTCCTGATGCAGCAGGCTGTGATCGCAAACCCCAAGTCCAGTGACGCATGCGCTCACTATGGTCGCTCGCGATGTGATACAAACGACTACGCAGAAATGGTCTTGATGACAAAGTTTCCAGTGCGGCCTTTCCCGTGTTTATAGGAGGGTCGCCGAGTACCCAGCCGGCGCGCGCGCCGGTATTTTTATGCATGGCAGCCAGGTGGAATGTGTTAAGAGCATTCTTTATTTATCTTTCAGAGAGTAAGGCTTTACGAAAATTTGCTGAGCAGTCGCCACTCGCCCAGCCGATGGCACGCCGTTTTGTCGCCGGTACCACCGTCAACGATGCGATCGCCGCTGCCGCTGAACTGAATCAGAAGGGCATGGCGGTTTCGATCGACAATCTCGGCGAAAATGTGACCAATGTCGCCGAAGCGCGCGAGAGCGCGGAGCTTTATCATCACATACTGGACGACATTGCCAAGCGACAGCTGAATGCGAATGTCAGCGTAAAGCTGACGCACATGGGTTTGGACGTGGATGAGTCGCTCGCGCGGGAGCTGGTCTGTGGACTGATTGCGCATGCGGCCAAGATCAATAACTTCATCCGCGTGGATATGGAAGGATCGCCTTATACGCAGAAGACACTCGACTTCGTGCACGAAATGCATCGCGTGCCCGGAAACCAGGGTAGGGTGGGCGCGGTGATCCAGTCGTACATGAAGCGGAGCGAAGCGGATGTGGAGAAGCTGCTCGCTGAGGGGATTCGTATTCGGCTCTGCAAAGGCGCTTACAAAGAGCCAGCCGACATTGCTTTCCAGGCAAAGTCGGATGTGGATGCGAATTACGTGAAGCTGGCAAAGATCCTGGTGAAGAGCGGCGTGTATCACGGGCTGGCCACGCACGATGAAAAGATCATTCGCGAGATGATTGCCTTCGCCAAACGCGAGAAGCTGCCGCGCGAGGCTTTCGAGTTCCAGATGCTGCACGGGATACGACGTGATCTGCAGGAAGAGATCGTTCGCGAGGGCTGGGGTATGCGGGTCTACGTCCCGTTTGGGACTGAGTGGTATCCGTACTTCATGCGCCGACTGGCGGAGCGTCCGGCGAATGCAGTATTTATTGCAAAGAACCTGTTGCGGCGATAGGGGCGTTTCGCGCTTCTCGTTTCAAGTTCACGATCCCACATTTGGCAAATGAGGGCAGATGTGGAGCACCAACCACCAAGCTGAGATTGCCGTCCAAGCTGAGATTGCCGTCCTATATTGAGGCTTAGTTTGAGCTTCTGCTCTCCCTTATCCCGGTTCTGCTAGGATTTCTGAATGGCCGAGGAGTGGGGAATACGCGGAGAATTTTCCGCGCTGGTGAGCCACGACATCGACGAAGACAGGATTTCTCTTGAGCGCGCTGCTCTGACCATCGCGCGCATGGAATATGCGGAGCTGCGGGCCGAGCCGTATATTCGAGTGCTGGATCAGCTTGGGAAGCGAGTAGACGCGTTACTTCCTGCAACTCCCGAGCCTCCCAATTACATTGCCGCATTGAACCGAGTGCTGTTCGAAGAAGAATGCTTCCAGGGAAACGTAGACGAGTACTACGATCCACGGAATTCGTTCCTGAATGACGTTCTCGACCGCAAGCTGGGGATTCCGATTACGCTGGCGCTGGTCTACATGGAAGTGGGACGCCGTGTGGGTTTCCCGCTATTTGGTGTAGGACTGCCTGGGCACTTTTTGCTCAAGCACTACGAGGTGGATGGGCGGGAGATCCTGATCGACGCGTTCAATGGTGGCGACATTCTCGATACCAACGGTTGCCAGGAGCGGCTCGACGCGATCTATTCTGGCCAGCTGGCTTTTCAACCGGAGTTTCTGCAGACGGTATCGCGCCGGCAGATGCTTACCCGCATGCTGAACAATCTGCGCGGGATTTACATCTCAAGCCGCAATCTGAGAAAGGCTGCACAGGCGGTGGATTTAATCCTGGCGCTGCATCCGCGTTCGGCGGAAGACATGAAGCAGCGCGGGTTATTACGGCTGGCTACAGGACAGCTACGGACCGCCGCCGATGATCTCGAGAACTACATTCGCATGTCGCCAGAGGCGTCCGATGCTGACGAGATGCGGCAAACGGCGCTGTCGATCCGGCGGAAACTGGCAAGCATGAACTAAGCCGTTTCGCGTTTCACATTTCTCCAAAAAGAGGAATTCACTGCCGGGGCGTAACTCCCAACGTGAAACGTGAAACTCGAAACGGGTGTTAGTGGTTCTGCGGCGGTTCGCCTTCGTGGGCGAGATTGAGGTCGAGGCTGCGCTTCAGCAGATCGCGTTCATCGTCACTGAACATCGACTTGAAACGATCGGATTCCATGACACGTTGCTGTTCCTGCGGGCTCATACTTTCCAGATTGTGATAGGCGCTTCGCATCATCATGCGACGGTCCGCCGGCATGTTTTTCATGCGATCGTAAACACCGATCGCTTCCTGCTGCTTTTGCGGCGGGAGATGTTCCCAAGTCTCCATGCGCTTTAGAACGCGGTCGCGCTGGTCTGGAGTGAGACTATTGAAACGTTCCAGGCGATTCTTGAGCTGCTGTTGCCGCTCTGGCGGCAGCGCCTGAAAACTGGGATCGTTTTGAAGCTTCTTTTCTTGCTCTTGGAGGGGAAGGTCTTTGTTATTACGAAGCCATTCGCCCCGATGAGGACCGGGGCCCTTGGGAGCCCATGCGTTGCCGTTGCCAGGCGGAGCCTGCACGCGGGGCGCGTTATTGTTCTGCTGTTTGTGTTGCTGCGCAGACAGCACCGCGGGTGACAGAGCGAGAGCTGACGTCAGCAGAACACACGAAATGGTCTTGATTCCCTGCATCGCCTAAGCACAACAAAACTGAAATTTACTGACTGACGGACTGGTCTCCTGCATCGTCATCGAGCAGTTCGAAGTTTGCCAGCACATCATCATTCTTATCCAGATACTGCAAATCCGCTACAGGAGAAATTTTCTGCTGCGTCACGGCCGGTAATGCCGGCTTGGAGGAGTGATCCGGGCTTAGGATCAGCGAGGCGCTCAACAGGATCAGCAAGCTGAAAGCGGCGGCCAGAGCTGGCTTTCGGAACCAACTCATCCAGCCAGCCGACTTGGCAGCCTCCAGTTGGGACTCCTCGCGCACGCGAGCGCGCAAGCGAGTCATGAAATAAGGAGACGTATCTTCCGGCGCCTGCCACTCATCGAGCAGCGCCATGGTTTTCTGAAACGACTCGACTTCTGCCGAGCAAGCCTGGCAAGCACGTAGGTGTTCCTGCACTCCGGCGGGGATTACCTCGCCGGTGGCCAGATCGAGCAGGTAGCTGTGAACCTCCGCGCACTTCATATCCCATTCCCCTATACAAAATCCTTGAGCCGGTCGCGAAGCGTTTCGTACGCCCGGAACAGCAGCGACTTCGTCGCCGACTCACTTATTTTTAGGACATCGGCAATTTGCCGGTAATCCATACCCTGATACTTATGCATGATGACTGCTTCACGCTGCCGTTCGGGCAACGCCTGCACGTGCTTGCGAATAGCTTCCATCCGCTCGCGGCGCAGAATTGATTGCTCAGCGTTCAGCGAGGAATCAGCGACGTCGATGGTGAGTCCACTCTCGTCGTCGGGCTCATCGAGGCTGACGCTCATCTCGGGACGCTCATATTTCGTGTCCCGTACGTAATTCACCGAAAGATTCGACGCAATGCGGTACAGCCACGTACTGAACTTGGCTTCCGCGTTGTAGGTCTGCCGAGCGCGATAGACGCGAAGGAAAACTTCCTGCGCGAGTTCCTCGGCGACGCTAGTGTTGCGGGCCACGCGATACATGAAACCCAGCATCGGACGCCGATACTTTTCGCAGAGATAGTCGAAAGCGGCATCATCGCCGTCCTTCACCCTGAGCATCAGGTCCGCATCTGTCAAACCTTCTGTACTCGCAGGCAGCGCCGCTTTTTTCGCGACAGGCGTGTCGCGCACGCGGCGGGCACCCGCACCTAAGACTCCACCGTTAAGGGCTACGCTGCTCACATCTGAGGAAACCCGTACCCCCTCAGAAAGTTGCGCGTTTTCCAAGGCCTCAGGGTCGTCGGCGGGCCTGGTCGAAATACGCGGATTGTGAGGCTTTTCAGGCATTTGCAGCAGGTCCGGTTTGGCGCAGGAGGCCGTTACCGAAGTGACCGGACTGCACATATCCTACACGAGCAGAAGCTTCCGAACAGCAGATGGATGTACGAGTACTCTGGGGTAGAACTGGGCAATGAGGCGGCAGTCGACGGGGCCGCGCTGCTTGAATATAAGGCTAATGACTTCAGCAACTTACCTTTCCCCCGGCTTCTCCCAGGAGATCACCAGCTGCCCCTTTTATCAGCTGGTTCCGGCAACTATAGGATGGCAGGATGGCGCAACCGTCGGCGCCGAATTCCTGGTTGGAATCAACAAAAAGGCGCAGCGGCCCGGAACTGATGCACGTTGCGATCTAAAACAAGCTCTGTTTAGGGCCTGCGTCATCGCCGTGCGTGTTCCCACTGCCAGGACCTTGAGATCCCGACGAATTACGGTGTTGCAGGTTCGCAGGGCAGGATTCCGACACCATGTCGACACGGGTTACCAGGAACTCGGGCGGATTCGACGTACTGCTCCCTGACGAACTGGATCCCGCCATTGCACCGGCGGATCCCGAGTTGGCGGTTTGACTAGGCTGCTCATTCCCATGGATGCGGACGTGATGATTCACGTGTTGCGCAACATCGGGACCATTGAGGTGCACTTCCTGCCCGTTGATCGGTTCGAGGTAGTAGTCCTGCTGGTCGCGAATGATGCAGCCTTCCATCATCTGCTCAGTGTCGCTGCCAGTGGACGCTTGACTTCCGGCCTGCGAAGCCATGCTGCCCGATGTCCCGGAACTGGAACCAGTCTGAGCAGAACTCTGGGAGCTCCCGCTGGAAGAACCGGCGGTTTGCGCCAAGCCAGCCACCGCGAACAACAGGATTGTTAATACGAGAAGGGAAGGGTGTGTTTTCATCGGCTTCCTCCTGAATATGATCGCCCGGGGGTGGGATGTGAGGCCGGACTGGCAGGTTTTCCAACAGCAGTACACGTCGTGCGACACAGATCGAAAAAGAGCAGCTAACAAATTCAGAGCACGACACGTCGCGCAAGTTACTTTCGCTTCCCCTGAGCGAACAGAACTGCTGATCCGCTTGCTATGCTGGGTCTTCGTTAAAAGCTTGGGGGAACAACCTTTGGGGAGCACACAACTCGCAGATCCGACCACTGGAGCTAGTTGCGAAGGTCAGCCGCAAAACGGGAATGGAAGTGCGGGAACGGTTCTGAAAAAAGTCACAATCAATACAGCTGCGTTAGTCAGCGCGATGGTGAATTGCGATCCGCGGGTCAGTGACCTGATTTTTTCGCCGGGGCGCGCGCCGCAGGTTGAACTCGATGGGCAGCTGGTTCCGATCAAGGTTGCAGGTCTGCCATTCCTGACAGCGCAGCACACAGAGAGCCTTGCCAATGACCTGATGGCAGGCAATCGCAAGGCTCCGCTTACGCTGAAGGAAGAGGGGTCCTGCGATCTCTCATACAGCTTGGCGGCGAAGTGCCGGTTCCGTGTCAACATCTTTCAGCAGCGCGGATCGTATGCCATTGTCATGCGCGTAATTCCGCACACGATTCCGGGGTTCGAAGAACTCAACCTGCCGGAACAATTGAAAGACGTTTGCCGGTTGAAGAATGGGATTGTGCTGGTTACAGGGCCAACCGGATCGGGTAAGTCCTCCACGCTTGCGGCAATTATCGACCACATCAATACCGATCGCGCCGATCACATCGTGACGATCGAAGATCCTATCGAGTTTCTGCACCAGCACAAAAAGGGGACAGTTCACCAGCGGGAACTTCACAGCGACACACCCAGCTTTGCGCTGGCACTGCGCGCAGCACTACGCCAGGCTCCAAAAGTGATTCTGGTCGGCGAGATGCGCGACAAGGAGACGATCGAAGTTGCTCTGACAGCAGCGGAAACGGGTCACCTGGTGCTGTCGACCCTGCACACCATCGATGCTTCGAAGACGGTGGAGCGCGTGATTGGCGTGTTTCCACTCAGCGATCAGCAAACCATACGTAAACGGCTGGCGGCTTCTTTCCGATATTTCGTTTCGCAACGGCTGATTCCGCTGCGTGGCGGCAAAGGACGCGTGGCGGCGGTCGAGATCCTAAAGTCCACGATGCGCACGCGTGAGTACATCGAACGCGGAGAAGGCGAGGGTCGCGCGCTGGTTGATGCCATCAAAGATGGCGATCAAGAGGGCATGCAACATTTCGACGGCGAAATCGAGCGACTGATTCGTGCCGGCGTGATCGATATGGAAACCGGAATTGCCTACGCAACAAACTCCGGCAATCTGAGGCTGTCGCTCGCGGACTTCGACCCTTCCGAGTTGCCGTCGGAAACGACGCAATCGGCAAACCGCTTCTAAATTCCGAGAGTCGGACGCTAGGACGCGATCTTCGAAATCGGCATCGCCGAGGTCGAGGGGTTCGAGAGTGCGGCAACCAGAGGAACCGGATTGCGCTTCGGTCCGCGCTTCCGGATCAGCAGCAGGCGGATACGCTCAAGCAACTCGATCGGAGCATAAGAGCCCTTAGGAAGAAAGGCGTCTGCGCGCAGGTCGCGATCGTAGATGCGAATCTTTCCGGAGAAGAGGATCGCCGGCGTCTGCGGCGAGAGATTCTTGATCTCTTCGATCAGCCAATGACCATCATGCCCCGGCATGATCAGATCGGTGAGCAACAAATCGATGCCGCCGCTCTTGAAGACAGCCAGCGCTTCCGGAGCGCTCGAGCAAGTGATGACGCGATATCCGCGGGTTTCCAGCATTACCTTTCGGATGGAGAGGGACTGCTCATTATCGTCCACGCAAAGGATGGTTCTCTTCGGCTTCATTGGGTCCCCTGTCAGGTACAAGCCTCAAAGCCGTGACAATACGAATGTCGTGGGACCGGCCAGAGAAATTGTCCCGCTCTTTTTTAATCTGACTTCTTAGTTTTTGTGAATCACCAGGCGAGCGGAATCCTAGACAGAGTGAGAGATGATGTAAAGATCTTGGGCGAGAAATATGTGAGGAAATCGCGGCCAAACGCCAGGATGGAATTGACCGCGATTTACGCGCACGAGCGCACCCTCAAAGACACGCATCGATCAGAAGAAAATTTCTCCGCGCGCGACTTCCACAACATTTCCACCGACACGAACGTTCTCGACGTGCTGATCATGTTTTTCGGCAGAGACAAAAATACGGCTCGGACGTTTCATCTCGATTCCTTGCTCGATCAGCACGCGTTCCCCTGAAGCGGCCACACCATGCGCTGCCATCCATGAAGCGCAACATCCGGCCGCCGATCCGGTTGCTGGATCCTCGCCGTTGTAGAAGATCATGCGAGCATGCAGCCGCGCCCGCGGATCTACGGTCTCGCGACACACCAGGTATAGAAACTTGCTGTCCTTGTCTTTGAGGTAGCTGCTCATCGCAGACCAGTTTGCGCTCAGATTCTGCAACGTCGCGAGCGAGCGAAATGGGACCACAGTGAAGGGAACACCGGTAGAAACCGTCTGAATCGGCAGATCAGGGTCCAGTTCATTGGCGGCGATACCGAGGACGCGGGCAACTTCCTCGCGCGGATAGACGGCGCCGAATTCGGGATCGCGCTGGCGCATCTCGCCGAAAACCTCGCCACGTTCGTCTGTGGTGAACTGAACAGGAATGCGGCCGACATTCAGATCCAACCAAACTTCGGGAGCCGCACTGGCCGTGCGCAACACCCACGCTGTTCCCAGCGTGGGATGGCCGGCGAACGGGAGCTCCTCGTTAACAGTGAATATGCGGACGCGATGGCCATGATCGCGCTCTTCTTCGAACGGACGCGGGATCACGAACGTGGTTTCAGAGAGATTCATCTCCCGCGCAATCGTCTGCATCTGTTCGGTGTCGAGGCCCGACGCGTCCATGACCACTGCGAGCTGATTGCCTTCGAAAGGTCGAGAGGTGAATACATCTACCTGAACGAATGAGAGAGTGCGCATAATCAGTGCTCCGGATCAGTGCTGTTGTACAAGATGTGTTTGCGGTACTATTAGTGGCAAAGGATGATGTGGGTCATTTAGTCCTCATGCGTACGTACACACAGTTTTGCGATCTAGCCATGTGCAGCTGTTGTTGTTGCTGCCAGCCGGGCTAGCACGTGTGTGCCACCCGGCGTCCAGTCGGGTGGTTTTGCAAAAATTTTCCACCTGTCTAACGCCAAACGCAGAGATTTGCGACATCGTGCGCCTCCGGCCGGCGCAGTAATGCATTTAAACAAGGAGAAGAAGCATGAGCACCAATGGAACCGAAGCGGCGGCCAGTCCGCGCATGCCGCGTATCAACGAAGCGGCGCCGAATTTCGAAGCCAAATCGACGCACGGCGTTATTCGCTTGAGCGATTACACCAGCAAGGGTCAGTGGGTGATGTTGTTCTCGCACCCGGCAGACTTCACGCCCGTTTGCACAACTGAGTTTATCGAGTTTGCGAAACGAAATCCGGATTTCGAGAAGCTGAATGTCCAACTCGTGGGAAATTCCGTGGACAGCCTCTACTCGCATATCGCGTGGGTGCGCAATATCGAGGAGAAGGTCGGAGTGAAGGTGCCATTCCCGGTTGTGGCCGATCTCGATCAGAAAGTTGCGCGCGCTTACGGCATGGTGCACGAAGCCGTGAGTGATACCGCGACAGTGCGCGCGGTATTTGCGATCGATCCCAAGGGAGTGATTCGCGCAATCCTCTATTACCCGATGTCGCTTGGACGCAACGTCGACGAATTGGTGCGTATCTTCACTGCGCTGCAAACGGCGGATAAAAACGCAGTGTCGACTCCAGCGAATTGGAAGCCTGGCGATCCGGTGGTAGTTCCTGCTCCGGCGACGCAGGCGGACGCGGAAAAGCGCGTGAGCAGCCACGAAGGGCTGGAACTCACGGATTGGTATCTGAGCAAGCGCAAGCTGGCAGACGCGGCGAGCAAATAGTTTCGTGACGAAGATTTAGTGAGGCGCGGACGCCTGTCCGCGCTTTTCTTTTCTGCGGAAGACTGCGATTCGGCGGTCGCTCACCTGAGACTTAGCATTGCTACAATGGCAGCGGCCACGGAAGCGCAGGGTGTCCGGTGATGCCCCCGGTCTTCAAAACCGGTGAGAGTCGGGTTAGCCCCGGGTCTGGTCGGTTCGACTCCGACACGCTTCCGCCATTTCTTTCTGCCCGCTGCGATTTGCTTACGAACCTTGTCCGAAATCGGCCGCTGCGTCGTTCCACTGATTCTCAGAGGCGGGCGGGATAAAACTCATCGCCCGCTCGCTTAAGGCAGTGATGGTTAGACTGGGATTCACTCCGAGATTGGCAGAGACCACCGATCCATCGCAGACATACATGTTCCGATAGCCGAAGACGCGATTGCGAGAGTCCACCACTCCGCTGTTGCGTGAATTCCCGATTACACATCCGCCGAGGCAATGCGCGGTGCTGGGGACGTTGAAGAGAATTTCCGGCAACATGCTCATCGCGACTCCGCCGGTGAGTGTCGCAAACTTCTGCGCAAATTCATTCGCGGCGGGGATGTAAGTGGGAACCTTCTCGCCTTGGCTTGCGAGGAACTTGCGGAATGGCCAGAACCAAAGGCGTTTCCAGCACATGTCGATGTGGGCTTCGAGCGCCTGCATGCAAAGCAGGATCACGCTCTCTCGCGCCCAACCAAAAGGTTGAAAGATGCGGAACGTTCTGATCGGGTGGCGAACAGCCGAGACGACGACATTCCTGATCCAACTCAGGATCCGTATCCGGCCGGGGCGACCGTTGGTGAGGATGGTACTGAGCAGGCTCATAGCGTCCGATTCGCTGGGATAGCGAACCGCTTCGATGTGGGTGTGCTCGTCGATAAAGATGCCGGAGCCGATGGCTATTCCCTTGGACAGATCATCTTTGTGACCGGGGATGCGCACGCCGATGAGGGACTCGGAGTTGGTGCGCACGAAGCGTCCCAGCTGATCGCTGATGTTGGGCAGCGAACCTTTTTCTCTGAGATGAAACATCAGTTCCATGGTTCCCAGTGACGAAGCGCAGAAAAGCACGCCGCGTGCGGTGAAGCGGCGTTTGCTGGTGGCAAAGAGTGATGTTGAGCGCACGGTGTGAACTTCGTAGCCTGCGCGGCCGTCGAGCTGCTGGGCCAGAGGCTTCACGTCTACGACACGGGTTTCTGGGAAAACGCGAGCGCCGCGTTTTTCCGCAAGGTAGAGATAATTCAGATCGAGCGTGTTTTTCGCGCCGTGGCGGCAGCCCATCATGCAGCCTCCACAGGCGATGCAAGTGGTACGCTCCGGTCCTTCGCCGCCGAAGAAGGGATCGGGGACAGTTTGCCCGCCTTGTTCACCCTCGCGAGGTTCGAGGACAGCAGCGTTGGTCCGATAAAAGGTTTGACCGACGCCAGTCGCGTCCGCAACCTTCTTCAGCAGAAGGTCGGAGGGGCCCAAGATTCTGTTCTCGATAACGCCCAGCATGCGCGAAGCAGTCTCGTAATGCTGCGGCATCTCGCGCTTCCAATCGGCGAGCCCGGCCCACGATCCCATGTCCCAGATTTTGTCAGGTGGTCGAAGCATGGTGGTAGCGTAAGTGATCGACCCGCCACCAACGGCGCAGCCATGCAGGATGGTGACGTGACGAAAGAAGCGCATATTGAAGAATCCGCGTAACGCGAGCTTCGGGCGCCAGAACCAGCTATGTATGGACCAACTGCTGCGCGGAAGGTTTTCGGAGGTCCAGCGGCGCCCCATTTCCATCACTGCGACGCGATAGCCTTTTTCGGTGAGGCGATGCGCGGACACACTGCCGCCGAATCCGGAGCCAATCACAACGAAGTCGAAGTCGAAATGCTCGTTAGGACTCATGGCCGTGAGCCTCGCGGCAAAGAAAGCGCCTACTTGTCCATGCTAGTGCTTTACGGACATGGCTGAAGGGAAGAACACTGGAATTTCCTTCGCTCGTTTCTAAAGGGGAATGGATCGTGCTCTGATGGCTGAGCGAACTTGCCCCGCCAGGCGTAAGGCAAGACGGAAAATCTGTCATGCTATTCTGCCCTACCTATGGGGCGAGTGCTGATAGCTCTTCTTCTGTTATCCACCATTTCTTTCGCACAGACGAAAACGGATTCATTGGACCATTTGGCAACGGACTTCTGGTCGTGGCGGGCGCACTATCGTCCATTTACTGGCGACGATATTCCGCGCATGGACCATATGGGCGGAGTGCGTGACTGGTCGGCGGCAGCAGTTGCCAAACAGCGCACGGATCTTACCGGATTCGAGCAGCGATGGAAGGCGATGCAGACGGCAAGTTGGCCAGTCGCACAACAGGTCGATTATCGGCTGATCGGGTCGGCGATTGCGCGCGTTCGCTGGGAGCTGGATGTAAATCCGCGCTGGCAAAGGGATCCCACGTTTTATGTGGAGCAAACGATGACGGCGCTGGAAGAGGAACTGTTGCCCCCGCCACTGTTCGACGATGCGCGCTCGCGGGAGATCGTGACGCGTGCACAGAACATTCCCTCCATCGTTCAGCAGGCGAAGGCGAATCTGCGACCCATCGCGCCGTTTGCGCAGCTGGCGATTGGGTCGCTGGCAGATATCGACGTGCGGCTGCAACGCATGGAGCAAGGGGTAGCACCGTTGCTTGCGAGCAATGAACAACGGGCGCAATTCCACGTGGCTGTTTCGAAAGCCACTGTGGCCCTCATCTCCTATCGCGAGTGGTTGAAGCAGACGCTGCCTGGCATGCGGAAAGACTTTGCCCTGGGCGCGAACGCCTATGGATTCTATCTTCACGAGGTTGCGCTGCTCCCCTACACACCAGAGCAGTTGTTGGCGATGGCGCGACAGGACTTCGATCGCGTGCTTGCCTTTGAGGCCTACGAAAAACAACGGAACATCGGCGCACCGGAGCTGGAGTTGGCCGGGAGCACCGACGAGGAGATTGCTCGCGGCACGCGCGATGAGGCCCAGATCCGGTACTACCTGGTTGCACACCAGATTCTTAGCGTGCCGCCTGACCTGCCGCATTGGACACTGCGCGCGATGCCGGACTATCTGCTGGCGCTGGATGGCTTTGGCGAGATCGATGACTTTGGCAGCGCCTCGCGGTTGCATGACGACGGAACGCGCTGGCTGGTGCCGCCCTCGAATCACCTGCCATATTTTTTCAAAGCCTATGCACTCGATACGCGCACAACGGGAGTGCATGAGGGCGTACCGGGACACTTCTTCCAGTTGTCGTTGGCAAGGCGAAATCCAGATCCGATACGACGGCAGTACTACGATTCGGTGGCCAACGAGGGCATTGGATTTTACGCAGAAGAGATGATGTTGCAGGCAGGATTGTACGACGACAGTCCGCGAACGCGTGAGATCGTATATAACTTTGCGCGGCTGCGCGCGCTGCGCGTGGAGGCCGATGTGAAGCTTGCGCTGGGCGAGTTCACCATCGAACAAGCTGCCGATTACCTCGAGAAGACGGTCCCGATGGATCGCGAGACCGCCCAAGGCGAGGCTGCCAGCTTTGCGACCGCGCCCGGGTTAGCCATCGATTATGAAGTTGGTAAGCTGCAGATCGAGCGCATGCTGGCGGATCGGCGCCTGCAATTGGGAGACAAGTTCAACCTGCGCGATTTTCATGACTATGTGTGGATCAACGGTAATGTACCGTTTTCGCTGCAGCGGTGGGAATTGCTAGGTCTGGATGACGATATAAAGATGGCGGACAAACTGGCGAAGTAAGCAAGTGCTTGATCTATGTTCGCTTCGTGGCGCTCATCCGCGAAAGCACTGCTTCGAGTTGCGGGAGGATTACTGCCGGATCGCACAGTGCTTTCGCGCGCGCTGGACCAGCATTGCCCAACTTGCGGCGCCGATCGCCATCGACTATCAGACGTGTGAGTTGCGACGCGAGCGTGTCCGTGTGACCAGGCGGCACTAGTATGCCGCAGGTTTCGTCTACGATCTCGGCCGGTCCGCCCATCGCGAAGGTGAGTATCGGCAACGCCTGTGACAGCGCTTCGATAAAGACCAGCCCGAACGAATCAGGGGCGGTGTTTGGCTGGCACAACAGGTCGGCCGCCGCGAGCAGGCGCGGAACATCGCTTCTTTGGCCGGCGAATCTGACGCGTTCAAGCACGCCCAACTTTTCCGCTGTCGCTTTCAGGTGCTCGACATATCTTCGTTCTTCGTCTTTCTGGGCTTCGCCCACAAACCATAAGTACCAGTTCAGGTCCTTCGATAATTTTGCGGCTGCGGAAAGCAGCTGCTGGTGACCTTTTCCGGCTTCCATCCGACTGACCTGCACTACAACGACCGAGTTATCAGGAGTGTTGAACTCTGTTCGTACGCGGCTTCGTTCTGCCGGGGAGAGGGCTGCGCTCTGCATATTTACGGGGCAACGCAAAATCTGGTGCGGAACCGACGGAAAGATTCGTGAGATCGAGCCGTCGCTGTAGTCACTGTTGCTGATCACAAATCCAGGCTTCGATAACCGCGACCAGCGTTCCAGCCAATGCTTGCCAGTGAAACGGGCGTGGGCCCAGAAGAGTTCTGGAATTCCCGCACGTCGAATGACCGGAGCAAAAACCGCATGTGACCAGGGGGAGTGGCACAACACCACGTCGTATTGTTTTTGTTTGAGAAGGCGCGCCAGGCTGCGGCGGGCGGCGATAATCGAGAAGGGATTTCGTACCCGTACCTCAGGGAGTTTGTGAATCGTCTGCCCGGCAGCTGCGAGTTCTTCGCTGAGTTTCCCGGCGAAGCACAAGGCAAATTCAAACCTGATGGAGGGCGCAAGGTGCAGGTTCTCAACACAGGTCAGAATCGCGCGTTCGATTCCGCCAAACAAGTTGCCACTATGGACGTGGAGAACGGAGATTGGACGGTGCGATGCAGGCTCGCCGCCAGCCAAGGTCGTGGCGCCGAGTGGTCCGAGCGACGTGGCATCGAGATGTGCGGCAACTTCTTCCATTGCTTCGGGAGTTCAGCCGTCATTCTCCCAGATTCAGAGGAGCGCAGTCCGCTTTCCGTGAGCGGGCGACTCCCGGGCGTAAACATTACGTTGGACGGCGGTATACGCCTGTACATTGACCCATGCCCCGGGTCCACGAAAAATGACTGATTGTGATTAGCGCTTCAACCGAAACTCCAGAACAGATCAGCGCGAGCGTTCTCCTGCGACAGCAGGAGCAGGGATTTGATCGTTCGGGAAGAGAGCGAGAACCCTGGCTCATCGTCTGCGGAGGATTCCATCAGCACGGTGGCATGGATCGCGCAAATCTCGCTTTGGCGGAATATCTGCGATTGGCTGGGCACGAGGTGTTTCTGGTCGGGCACGATTTTGATGACGAAAGAACAGCGGGATTTACGAGGAAAGAAGTTCCGCGGTTTCTCGGATCGACTGCACTCGGCGAGCGTGGACTCTGGCACCTCGGAAGACGGCAGGCGGAGCAGTTGGTTCAAGAGCATCCGCGAGCTCGCGTCGTGGTGAATGGGGGTAACTGCGGCTTCGGCGACATCAATTGGGTCCACTACGTTCATAACGGATACCCTGTGCACTACGCTGAAGCGCCAGCTTGGACTCGCTGGAAAGACCAGTTCCTCCGCAGCACGTATCGACGCAGGGAGGCACTTGCTCTGCGCTCGGCACGGCTGGTGATCGCGAATTCCCAAACTGCCGCGCGACAGGTGATTACCGAGGTCGGTGTTCCGGCCTCGATGGTGAAAGTTGTATACCTGGGCTGCTCTCCTGATTCGCGTCCTGCGACTGCATTGGAAAAAACGGCAGCGCGCGAATGGTTGAAGATTCGGCCAGCGGATCGTGTCGTTGCTTTTGTGGGAGCGCTTACCTGGGACGACAACAAGGGGTTAGACACGCTGTGGCGCGCTTGGGGAAAAACGCATACCCTTGGCGAAAACCGTATTCTGGTGGCGGCTGGCGGAGGTGGGAAACTCGAGCATTGGCGTTCGCGAACTGCCGCGAGCGGACTCGGTCAATCGGTGCGGATTCTCGGATTTACTGAGCGCGTGAACGACGCTCTGGCCGCGGCCGATGTTCTGGTGAGCCCGTCGCGCTATGAGACTTTTGGATTGAACGTACAGGAAGCAATCTGCCGCGGAGTGCCTGCGATCGTCAGTGCGTCGGCGGGAATTGCGGAACTCTATCCGGAAGAGATGCGACCGCTGCTGTTGCCGGACAACGAGGACAGCGATGCCCTTGCGAGTCTGATCGAGAGCTGTCTAAACGATCTGGAAAACTGGAGGGAACGCACGCGCGCGTTCGCCGATCAGCTGCGGGCGTATACGTGGACTGACATGGCGAAACGAATCGTAGAACTCGCGTCGGAAGCGAACGGATGAGCCACACTCATTCCATTCCGATCGAAGCGGCGCCAGAAGAATTGGCGATTTGCTCGGATGCGGTTGCGGGCAGATCGGCTTCGCCAAAAGCTTCTACTCGGCATCGTGTGCTCTTCGTCGTAGAAAGCGGCACGGATGTGCGGCTGGTTGAGGGACTGGAACAGATTTCTAGCCTCGCAATTCTTGCTCGCAAAATTGAACGTGGCCGCGAGATCAGCCAGCAGCCTTCGGTTCCTGTCCAAGTCGTCGTGGGGCCGAGTTCGCGTCCCAGATTCGCCGAGGTTGTATTTCGGACGCTACTCGCTAAACGACGCGAATACGACCTCTGCATCGTGCAGGGATACGGTCTGGCAGCGCTGGCCGCGAATTCCGCAGCCAAGCTAACCAGGAAACCTACGCTGATGTTCGTGTGCTCGGCTGCCGAGGAGTACCACCGTTGCCGCGTCGCGGCGAGTGATAGCGAAAATCCATATCGCGGATTCGAAAATCAGATTCTGCGAACACTCGCCCGACTGAATGCGCGCGGCGGTGGCCGCTATGTCGTACTGAGTCGGCATCTTGAATCGGTTGTGCGATCGCATGGTGCTCGCGGGGAGGTTTGCGTGGTTCCGGCATATGGCGTGGATGTCGACGTGTTCAAGCCGTCGACAACGCCGAAGTCGGTCTTGAAGGCTCAACTGGGACTGCCCACAAACGGCACTGTCATCTTTTCCAGCAGCAGGGTTGCACCCGAGAAGGACTCGTCGACGCTGCTGGCTGCGCTTGCGAAGTTGCTGAAGTCCAATCGGGATGTCTGGTTGCTGTGTCTCACGGGGCGGCATGAGCAGTTTCTGCGACTCGCCGAGCAATTTGACGTTTCAGATCGCGTGATCGTCGGCGATGCCGTGCATCCTACGAAGATGCTGCCGAGTTACTACCAGGCATCGGATATCTGCGTGCAGGTGAGCCGCGCCGAAGGTTTGGGCTTCTCTCCATTGGAAGCACTAGCGTGCGGTACGCCCGTCGTTGCGACTGCTGTTGGCGGACTTCGAGAAACTATTATCGACGGCGTGACTGGTTGGACTCACGAGTTGGGTAACCCGAAAGATCTGTCGGCGATGATCGCTGAAGTGATCGATGGTCCAGAAGAAGCCATGCGCCGGGCCGCCAATGGACGTGCAATGGTTCGTCGGGACTACGAACGAAATGCTGTTTTTCAGTTGTTGACGGAATGCATCGATAGCTTCGCGGGAAGATCGCGATGATCATGCCCGAAGAACGAACGAATTCCCGACGCATTGTTTTGATCGTGCTCGCGGCACTTGCTGTCGTCGAAGGCGGCATGCTGTTCTACGCGGCTCGTCAGGCGAGAAGCTCGAAACCTAAGCTTCAGAGTAATCAGGTTGCCGACCAGTGGTTGGGCAAGTGGATTGGTCCCGAGGGTACGTACCTGGAACTGTCGAAAAGCGGCAATCATTATGGGGTAATGATTCAGTCGCTCGACGGCCCAAATACCTATGAAGGGATTTCCGCCCCGCACGGCATTGTGTTTCAGAGAAATGGCAAGACCGAAACTATTCACGCTGGCAATGGGCAGGACACCGGCATGAAGTGGCTCCTCGATAAAAAGAATTGCCTCGTGGTCCATACTGGTGAAGGTTTCTGCCGGGACTAGTGCTGAAACACAAATCATAATCTCGTAGAAACGCTGGTACGCGATAATGCCTTGAAATCTCATCGAGGTGATGGAATGGCCTGCGAGCCGGAAATCCTGAAGAATGTCCCCCTGTTTGCACTGCTTGACGAAGAGGAGACGGCAGTCCTCGCGTCGCAGGTGGAAGTAAGAAACTTTGCCACGCGCCAGAGGATTTACAAGATTGGCGATCCCGGCAACCGGGCGTACGTAATGGTGTCGGGGCGTGTGCGCGTCAGCACTATTGATGAGGATAACCAGGAAGTGGTGGTCGACGAACCCCACGCGGGCGAGTTCTTTGGGTTTGCTTCCATGCTGGAAGAGACGCCGCATCAGACCGACGCGACGGCAATGGAAGAAACCGTCTGCATCGAAGTGGACCGCAATGACATCACCGTTCTGCTTCAGCGCAAGCCGCTGGCCGGCATGGACATGCTTACGGTACTTGGGCGGCAGTTCCATGCTGCGCAACAGCTGGTGCGGGTGCGCGCGAATCGAAATCCGAATACCGTTATCGAAGAGAAGTCAACGCTGGGAGAGCGCATCGCCGACTCGGTTGCGCACTTCGGCGGATCGTGGACCTTCATTATCGCGTTCGGAGTGACGCTCAGCGTTTATACGATCATCAACATAAGACTGGGACGTGCGGCATGGGACCCTTACCCGTTCATCTTGCTGAATTTGTTTCTCTCGATGCTCGCGGCGATTCAGGCACCTGTCATCATGATGAGCCAGAACCGGCAGGACACGAAAGACCGGTTACGCAGCGAACTTGACTACGACGTGAACCGGCGGGCCGAGGTAGAGATACAGGGACTGGCGCACAAATTGAATGCACTCGGCGAGAAGATCGGGGATCTGGACGATTTGCTGCGAGGCAAGGCCACGTCGCAGGCCTAGCGCGCGGTCCAGCCGCCATCGATTACAATCGTATGTCCCGTGATCAGCGAAGCAGCGGGCGAAGCGAGGAATACGACTGCGCCAGCTACGTCCATCGGTTCTCCGATCCGGTGCAAGGCGGCGATACGCTCGACGACATCCGCGTGGAATGCAGGATCTGCCAGTGCTTCTTCCGTTCCAGGCGTGTGAATGAAGGTAGGCGCGACGGCGTTCACGGTGATGTTGTACTTACCCCATTCCACAGCGAGACATTTAGTCAGGTGGACGATGGCCGCTTTCGTCGTGCAGTAGATCGACTCGGTCGGCAACGCGACGTATCCCGCTTGTGAACTCATATTGATGATGCGTCCACTCTTCTGGCGGATCATCACGCGACCAGCAGCTTGCGCCGCGAAGAACGTCGCCTTCAGATTCACCTGCATCGTCAGATCGTAGTCATGTTCCGTGACATCTTCCGCCAGATTGCCGGGAGCTATGCCGGCATTGTTCACGAGAATGTCTAGTCGGCCAAAGTGCTTGACCGTGTCGTCGACGGCACGCGAAATTTGGTCGTGCTTCGTAAGGTCCATTTGCAAAGGCAGTGCGCGGCGGCGCAGCCCAGTGATTTTGTGCGGCAGGTCGCCGTCGGCTTTGATATCGCGGAGTCCAACCGCAACGTCAGCGCCAGCGTTGGCAAGTGAAAGAGCGATGGCATGACCTAAACCACGGGCAGCGCCGGTCACCAGCGCGATTTGGCCAGTGAGATCGAAGCGAGGAAAGGTGTCCATGATTTCAATTCTTTGACTGCGTTCTTGAGTATAGCCGCCTGTGCAAAATTCGATTGGACGATCGGAAAGCAGAAAAGCTGCTTTCCTTTGAGTGACTTCCAGATTTTCTAGCCAACTAGATTTTTGTGTTGCGTAACAATTCGAGTAGCGCATAATGCTCGCGCCGTTCTCTCCCCGTCCTCCCCCAAAGGTATTCTGCTGTTGAGCAACTGCACTGGACGCCCGTAGCCTCCAACTAATCACCCAACGAACGAATTGAAGACAATTCAAGGAGAAATGCATATGGCTCCCACGAAGAGGATTCCCCTCCGCGGCAGCGAACGGCAACCGGTTGCCGGATTCCGCTCCACGGGCGCAGCCAATCCAAATGAGTCAATCGAAGTGACAATTACGTTGCATCCGCAGTCGCCGATCGATGCGCAGGAAATCATCCAGAACGCGACTCTGCCGAAGACGCAGAAGCTCACTCGCGAACAAGCAGAGAGCCGCTTCTCGGCGTCGGCGGCAAGTATGGATCGCGTGAAGAAGTTTGCGAGAGAGCACAATTTGAAGGTGGAGAGCGCTGATCCAGTGAAAAGAACGGTCGTGCTCTCCGGGACGGTGACGGCGTTCAACGAGGCATTCGGTGTTTCGCTGGAGCGCTTCGAAAAGGGCACCGAGTCGTATCGCGGTCGTACTGGACCGGTTCACATACCGGAAGAAATCAGTGGAGACGTGGAGAGTGTTCTGGGTCTGGATAATCGTCCGCAAGCGAGGCCGCACTTTCGCCGTCGACAGCAAAAAGGAGGAGTAGGTCCGCACGTTGCCGGACAATCGTTTACGCCGGACCAGATTGCACAGCTATACGATTTTCCGCATGGACAGGATGGAAGCGGACAATGCATTGCACTCATCGAGTTGGGCGGGGGCTATCGCACTCAGGATCTGAAGACGTATTTCAGCAATCTGAAGTTGGCGGTTCCGAAGGTGATAGCCATCGGAGTCGATGGAGCAAGCAATGCTCCCACGGGAAGTGCCGATGGCCCGGACGGCGAAGTGGTGCTCGATATCGAAGTGTCGGGCGCGGTCGCGCCGGGCGCCACGATCGCTGTTTATTTTGCTCCGAACACAGATCGCGGCTTCCTGGACGCGATCAAGCAGGCTGTTCACGACAAGACGCATAAACCGTCGTTGATCTCGATCAGTTGGGGGTCAGCGGAGGCAGCGTGGACCACGCAGGCGATGACTGCTTTTGACAGCGCATTCCAGGTTGCTACGGCCATGGGAATCACGGTATGTGTGGCGTGCGGTGACAACGGTTCGAGCGACGGCGAGCCGAGCGGCAATCACGTGGACTTTCCGGCATCGAGCCCGTTTGCACTGGCATGCGGCGGAACGAAACTGGTCGTCAGCGGAAATCAAATAAAGGCTGAGACAGTTTGGAATGATGGCGCGGGACAAGGAGCGACTGGCGGTGGCTACAGCCAGCAGTTCCCGGTTCCGACGTGGCAGAAAGCGGTGAACACGAAGACAGGGCGCGGGGTTCCGGATGTCGCGGGGGATGCTGATCCAGAGACCGGGTACGAAATCCTGGTTGATGGAACCCAGGATGTGTTCGGCGGAACCAGCGCGGTTGCGCCTTTATGGGCGGGGCTAATCGCGAGGATGAATCAGGCATTGGGATCGCCGGTAGGATATTTGAATCCGATTCTCTATTCCGGACTTGGTTCCGATTTCCACGACGTCACGCAGGGGAACAACGAATCGTTCAAGGCGGCCAAGGGTTGGGATCCATGCACGGGCTTCGGAAGTCCCGACGGTCAAAAATTGCTTGCGGCTTTGCGCCAAAAGAGCGCAAAGGCGGCATAGTAAGAAGCGCTGGATGAGGGACTCGCAATGTCCCTCATTACAGTCAGCCACGGCGAGACGGCTTGTCGAAATTTCAGCTAGCATGGGCGAATGAAACTTGTTTGCTTTTTGCTCGTCGCCGCCTGCGCATTTGGACAAGCCCAGACTTCCAGCACAAATCCCGGCTATTGCGGTGGATCGAGCGCCGCATGGGCGGAGATGCGCGAAGATTTGCGGGACGATATTCAGGATACGCAGAAGCTAATCGGCGGGATGTTGGCGCGCGTTCTTATGCTTCGCTATGACGCCGGAAACATACAACCGTTCAGCGGACGCGATGCTTTGCAGATTGACGCCGATCTCTGGCAATCGCTAATCGATCACATGAAGGCGCGCAATCAGAAACGGCAGGACCAACTCGAGCGTTGCGATGCGCGTGCGAAGATCGCAGCGTCTGCGGAGTTAAAACGTAAGCCGGCACAGCGTAGCCATTAGAGGAAGTGCGCAGCGCTTGCGAGTAGCTGCGCACGTTCGTCGAAACAGTTGTTACTTGTGGCTAGCTGCTGCTGCGACGGTTTCGCCCTTCTTCGCTCGGCTCACAGCTGCGATGAAGGTGTGCGCCGCCGCGGGAACTGGAACTTTTCCGTCGAGAACGGTCTGGTTCGAAAGATCCTTTCCATACATGGCCTTTGTAGAATCTCCGTCGCGTTCAATCTCGGAGCCACCGAGGTCAGCGCCCGCGAAGAGACCCTTGGATCGAGAGTAAGTCAAGATCTCGGCGTTCATCTTCCATCCCTCCTGGGCGGAAGCTTGGCGTCCGATGGGTCCGGCGCTGGCGGAAACTTCCCCGCCAATCTTGAATTTATCGCTCAACAGATGACGCATGCCTTCCTCGTTCATAATCATCATCACCAGCTGAATGTCCTCTACACCGATTTGAGCTCCCCAACTGCCACCGGTGATTGTGAAGAAGGCCGGCGCGCTCCAGGAACCATTTGGCAACCGGCACGTGGCAACACCGCGGCCGTGACGCCCACCGAGGATAAAGCCGCCCTTAATCATGCTGGGCACAACTGCTACGCATTTCGCGCCGCTGAAAACCTCATTTGGGATCCCTTTGTCGGGAGCGTTCTCGATCTCGCGCAGCGTTTTGGCAGCGTCTTGCAGACGTTCGTCGACGTCCGTTTTTGTCTGATCTGCCCAAACGAAGCCGGAAAGAGCGAGCATCAGCATCGACGCAAGCGCCGGAATACGTAACTTTCTGAAATTCTTCATGTCGTTTTCCCCCACGTTTTTAGGATGTAGGGAACTATCGGCAGGTTATCCGGCGCGAGATGCCGGAGGCATCCTCAGTGTCCAGCGGAGGCATATTGCGGGCCATGCTGCTTCACATAGTCGTACATCATCCTGACCAAGTCGGCATTGCTCATTGGCTGCCAGCCATGACCCTTCATGGGGCGGCCGTATTCAAAGGTCGAATTGGCAGGCGGATTTTTCACCGCAGTTAAAAAATCCTGCATTCGATATACCGCTAAGTTCAAGTAGTAGTTGTCCATATCGCCGACATAAATGTGAATTTTGCCGGCGAGTTCGGGACCAACCCGCTGCCAGTTTTTCTCAAGATAGGCGCGCAGATCATAGCTCCGCATGTAGTCGGCAACTTGGTGGTCGATCGCGCCAGTGCGTTTATCCCAGAGCGGCCGGGGATAACCATCGGCACCCACTGGGCCGTAAACGGCCTCCCACGCCTCGAGTTGCTGGCCGGAGCGGCCTTGTGTTCCCAGCACTTCCTCGAATTGTGACATTTCGCGAACGGTGAGCGTTACCTGGCCTTCTACGGTTCGCATCAGCGGACGTTGCGGAATGGGAGGCTTGTACCCGGGAACATCAAATGCGTTCTCGTCCGCGTAGATATCGACGAGCTGATAGCGAGTGAAATCGATGGGATCGGGATAGAAAGTCCACGTGCCTCCAAAAAATTCTGGATGAAAGACTTGCAGCGCGAGAGACTCCCACCCGCCGGTCGAACCGCCGGTCAGCAACCGCGCGAAGGGATCCTGAATCATGCGGAAATGGGTTTCGAGATAAGGGATCAATTCCTGCATGATGGCGTCGCCGTAGGGACCATTATTGGCGGAATTGACGGCGTAGGAGTCGTCGAAGTAAGGCGTGGGGTGCTGGAAAGTAACAGCGATCATGGGTGGAAGTTGCCCATTGCGCCACACGGCAGAAAACTCTGCACCGCGGCCATATTCCACCCCGTTTTCGACCGCCGGATCAGTGAAATCGAGCGGCGCCGAATCACCAAAATGGCCTTGATCGTAGATGACAGGATACGGTTGCGAAGTCGAATCGTAGCCATGGGGCAACAGTACAGTTGCGCCGAGATAGAACGGCTGTCCCCAGAATGCGCTCAGCAGTTTGCTCTGGATACGGACATGCTTGATCCACGCGGTATCGGCAGGCTGTGGGATGGGAGGGATTACATCGCGGAGCGTCAGCGTAAACTCGGCGGAAGTCTTGGGATCCACGTGAATTTTTGCGACGGGACTGTAAAGGTTCCCCGGCGATCTGTTGAATTGCTGGCCTTCACCCTGATCGAGATGTGCCCAGATCGTGTGGCCATCCGCGCGATGGAACTCGGTGTAAATATTGAGTACGGCTTGGGCGTAGTAATCGCCTGCGGGAAGTTGCGACAGATCTGCAAGCGGATAGCCCAATGTTCCCGTTGAAACAGTCACGGGCTGTGCGGGGGCAAGTTGGGTGACATCGGCTCCAAAGAACTGCGTACGAGAATCGAAGCCTCCGACTTGCAGGCGCGGCTCGGGTGCGCGCGCACTCGCAAGAATTAGATAAACGCGACCGGTGATCGGAGATGCGTGCGCAGATGCGGGGAACGAAATCTGAAATCGCGGCGCGTCTTGCGCCCGCGCGGCCAAGGCAAAGAGAAGAAGCGCGAACGTGGCTAGTGCGCGACGCGAGCAGATCCTTAGAGTAATTTCGTGCCGTGCGAACATATTGGATCGGACTACCGAGGATAAGGAAGTGCGCGACTTTGCGCAAACTGCGGGCCTGCTATGAGTATGATGGAATGCTTTATGTTGAAACACCTGGAGTGAGATGCAGCTACGGAAGACAACAGCATGAGCGCCGCTGAGAACCCCGTCCAAACATTGGGTGAATATGAATGCGCGGAAGAAGCTGCGGCATACGTACGCGTGCATATAAAGACGCGACCGCAGATCGCCGTGGTGCTCGGATCAGGATTGGGCGCGTTCGCCGATGAGCTGAGCGAGGCGGTGCGCGTTGATTATCGCGACATCCCGCATTTTCCACAGTCGACTGTGGCGGGGCATTCCGGAATCCTGGTGGTTGGATACCTTGATGGTGTGCCGGTTGCCGCGATGCAGGGCCGCGTACATCTTTATGAAGGCTATTCAGCGCGCGAGGTCGCATTTCCCATGCGAGTGCTGGGACGTCTCGGCGTCAAGGCCGTTGTCCTGACGAATGCGTCCGGCGGAATCAACGCCAGTTACGAAGCGGGATCGCTGGTCGTGCTGAAGGATCACATCAATATGCAGGGCGCGAATCCACTGGTTGGTCCGAATGACGAACGCTTTGGCCCACGCTTTCCTGACATGACGCACGCGTACACGAAGCAGTATCGCGAAATGGCGTTGGCGGAGGCGAGACGCCTGGGACTGGAAGTGCATGAGGGTGTCTATGTTGGGCTGACCGGTCCAAGCTATGAGACGCCGGCGGAGATCCGCGCATTTCGCACCATGGGAGCGGACGTCGTAGGCATGTCCTCGGTGGCGGAGGCAATCGTGGCACGACACATGGGAATGAAAATCCTGGCAATCTCGTGTGTGGCGAACTTGGCAGCGGACGTTTCGAATGAAGAGGTGAGTCACGGAGAAGTGCTCGCGGTGATGAAGAAGTCGGAGGGCGGCCTGGTTCGATTGTTGAAAGCGGTGTTGCCAATGATTACGGAAGATCTGCGATCTGCACGGTGAGAGCACGAGTTCGCCTGCCGTTAATATCGAAGAGGTAAGCTGATTGTTTTCATTCCTACAGGATGGATCATGAATTTTCGCTACCTGTGGTTGGTGTTCCTGGTATTCAGCTGTTCACTCTCGGCCCAGCAAAAGAAAACCACCAATCTGCCTAGCAGCAAGAAATTGATGGCGCCAGCACCGGGCGATCCCCGCGCGATTGGCAGTCTGCCCACGAACATCGTGGTCAGTCCGGACGGGAAGTATGCGGCGATTCTCGAAAACGGCTATGGCACAACCGCGATGAACCAGCAGCAGGGAATCGCGGTGCTTAATCTGGGAACGAATGCGATTGCCGAATTCCCCGATGCCCGCCTGGGCGCTCACGCGAACCAGAGCTTTTTTCTTGGACTGGCGTTCAGTGGCGACGGCAAGCATCTGTATGCGTCGATGGGATCGATTACCGATCCGATGGGAAAGTCGACGGGAGACACGGGAAACGGGATTGCTGTTTATTCGTTCACGGATGGAAAGGTCGCGCCGGAGCGATTCATCTCGATTCCGCCGCAGAAGCTGGCCGCGGATAAACGCGCAGCGCACGTTTCCGATCATGCGCCGAAGGGTACGGCGGTGCCGTATCCGGCGGGATTGGCGGTCATTAACAGCGGTGAAGCAGAGAAACTGCTGGTTGCAGATAACTTGTCCGATGACGTTCTGCTGATCGATGCAGCGTCGGGGAGTATTGAAAAACGTTTTGACGTGGGCACCAGTGAGTGGGTGCCGGCATCGTTTCCGTATGCGGTGATCACTTCGAAGGACGGGAAGCGCGCGTGGGTGAGTCTGTGGAATGCATCGCAGGTCGCGGAACTGGATCTTGAGAAGGGAACAGTCACGCGCTGGATCAAGCTGCACGAGCCGAAATCGGCGATTGATCCTGGGAGCCACCCGACGGCGATGGCGCTGAGCAAGGATGAATCCATTCTGTTTGTGACACTCGCCAATGCCGATGAAGTTGCCGCCGTCCAGACTGCGAGCGGTTCAGCGAGTTTTATTTCCACAAAGATTCCTGGGCAGAGTGCTGCTGGAGCGTATCCCAATGCCGTCGCACTCAATGCAGATGGATCACGGCTTTACGTGGCGAATGCTAGCAGCGATGCGGTTGCGGTTTTCGATGGACGCAAGGACTTCTTCTTGTTCCCAAAGCCCACTGAACTGTCCACGGTCTCGGCGCGACCTCCTCTCGGTTTCATCCCCACCGAGTGGTATCCCACCGCGCTCGCCGTTCACGGAGACGAACTGCTCGTCGTCAGCGGCAAGGCGCAAGGCACCGGACCAAACGCGCCGCGGGAGGCCGCTTCGGATCGTGCGCATGCCTCGCATCCGTATATCGCCACGCTGCTGCATGGATCGGTGGCACGCATCAAGATCCCCGAAGCTGAAAAGAATCTGCCTGCACTTACGCAAGAAGTGCTGGACAGCAACCTGATGAGCGGACGGGCGAACGCCATTCCGTTCAAAGGTGGCAAGAATCCGATTCACCATGTGATTTACATCATTAAGGAAAATCGCACCTACGATCAGCTCTTCGGAGACATCGGCGTTGGCGACAGCGATCCCTCGCTGGCGATGTATGGAGAGGACATTACGCCCAATCAGCACAAGCTGGCGCGGCAATTTGGCGTGCTCGACAATTTCTACGACAGCGGCGAAGTTTCCGGCGATGGGCATGTGTGGTCGACGGCGGCAATTACCAGCGACTACACGGAGCGCACGTGGCAAATCACCTATCGTGGCGGCGAGCGCAGCTACGACTTCGAAGGAACGGTGGCTGACGAGTATCCGATCAAGCAGGGGATAGCTGATGTAAACGAACCCGGGACCGGCTATCTGTGGACGAACATGGCGAAGCACGGAATCACTTATCGTCACTATGGCGAATACGTTTCCAGCCATTTTTGCGATCGTGGCGGCGAGGCCGATTTGCCACCGCAGGAAGGGACGCCGCTGGCCACGCCAGAGCATTGCGCGCAGCGAGTCTCGAAGCCTGGACAGCCGTTACCTTCCGGCGCAGGAACCGCGCAGGGTCAGCCGAATCCTTATCAGTGGGATGTGCCGCTGCTGGCGGAGAACGTTGCGACCAAGCCGGAACTACGCGATCACTTCGATCCTAACTATCCCGACTTCCGGCTCGACTTTCCGGACCAATTGCGGATTAATGAATTCCTGCGGGAGTTCAATGGCTGGCTCGATCAAAAGAAGAGCGGCAAATCGGATCCGATGCCGCAGTTCATTATTTTGCGATTACCGAACGACCACACAGCGGGTACACGGCCCGGTATGCCCACGCCGAGTGCCTCCGTCGCTGATAACGACTTGGCTGTAGGGCGGGTGGCAGAGGCCATCTCGCACAGTCCGTACTGGAATGACACGGCAATTTTTGTGCTGGAAGATGACGCGCAAAACGGCGCAGATCACGTAGACGCGCATCGCAGCATCGCGCTGGTAATCAGCAAGTACTCGCCGGGATCGACACAGAAGCCATTCGTCGATCATAACTTTTACACCACCGTGAACACGATCTATACGATGGAGGTGCTGCTCGGCGTTCCAGCGATGAACAACAACGATGCGCAGGCCGCGGTCATTGCGCCGCTATTCACCGGAACCGGCAACCAACCGGCTTTCGAAGCCGACTATCGCAACCAGGAAAATGATCTGATCTATACGGCAAATCCGCCGCACGGGCAAGGGGCGAAGGAGTCAATGAAGATGGATTTCAGTCATGCGGATGCCGCCGACACAGCGAAGCTGAATCGCATTCTGTGGCGCGACCGAATGGGAAAAAGACCTGAGCCGAAGCCACAGCATAATGTGCTGCCTGCATCGGCTAAAAAAGATGATGACGACTAAGTGTTCACCCGCCAAAAGAAGGCAAAGGTGGGGCACTCGCTCCGGTACCCGGTGCACTTCGTCGCGCTAAGTGAGAAAATAAATGGGACGAGCGTGTGGGGTTCGCTCGTAAGCGTGCGCTTTCCCGATTTGTGACGACTAGTCGTTCGAGCTCCGTTTCCGTGAATCGGAGCCTGATAGTTTGCATCTCATTTTACGTTGTTGTCTGCCAGGGGCAGTTCCGGAATCCTAAGTGACAATTATTGGAGGAAGAGCAATGGCTATTGCAGTCGCACTTGAAGTCCCAGCATTGACGTATGCGTATAACGCGCTGGAGCCGTACATTGATGAGCAAACCATGCACCTGCACCACGACAAGCACCACCAGGCGTATGTCGATAACGCGAATGCCGCGCTCGCGAAGCATCCCGATTGGCAGAACAAGTCGCCGGAGGAGATTCTGAAAAGCATCAACAGCGTTCCCGAAGACATCCGCACTGCGGTGCGCAACAACGTGGGCGGGCATGTGAATCACAGCATGTTCTGGACGATCATGAAGCCGAATGGCGGTGGCGCACCAACGGGCCGCATCGCTGAAGTGATCAACGGCCTCGGAGGCTTCGATGCGTTCAAAGAAAAGTTCAACGATGCCGGCGTGAAGCGCTTTGGCAGCGGCTGGGCATGGCTGGTCCGCAGCAAAGCGGGACAGTTCGAGATCCTGAGCACCGCGAACCAGGACAGCCCGATCATGGACGGGCACTTCCCGGTTATGGGCAATGACGTGTGGGAACACGCGTATTACCTGAAGTACCAGAATCGCCGCGCCGAGTATCTGAAGGCGTGGTGGAACGTGGTGAACTGGGACGAGATCAGTAAGCGGTTAGAGCAAGCGAAGTAAAACCAATTGTCAGTTGATAGTTATCACGTTGTCAGAATCCCCACACATCCAACAGCGGATGTGTCCGTGGCCCGTCTTTCTAGGTTAGTTTTCCTGTCGTTGCCAGGCGCGAGTACCATTTTCCCGAATCCTTGATGTAGCGCTTCTGGGTACGGAAATCGACGTACACCAGTCCAAAGCGCTGCGAGTACCCCTCAGCCCATTCGAAGTTATCGAGGATGCTCCATGCGTGATAGGCGCGGACGTTGGCGCCATCCTTGATCGCGCGGCCGAGGGCACTGATATATCCGCGATAAAAATCAGTTCGGCGCCGATCGGGAACGCTACCGTCGGTCATCGGAGTATCCCCGTACGAACAGCCATTCTCGGTAATCTCGATCGGAGTGTTCGAATACTCCTTGCTGATGCGCAACACCAGATCGTGGAAACTATCGGGCCAAACCTCCCAGGCGAAGTCGGTGATCGGGCCTTGCTGGCCTCGGCTGGTCTTGACGTGAATTGGACCGTCGCCGTCGCCATCTTCCACGATGGTGCGTGAGTAGTAGTTGATGCCGATGAAGTCGAGCGGCGCCTTGATGATTTCCATGTCACCCGGGCGGATGTCGAGTTGTGCTTCGACGGCGCTATCAGTGGTGAACTTTGGATAACGTCCATTCATGGCAGTCTCGAGGAACAGGAGATTACTGAAGGCATGTACGCGTTCGGCGGCGGCGCGATCGGCAGAGGAGTCGGTTTTAGGCTCGGCGCTGGTCATGCTGAACGCAGTACCAACTTTCAACTTTGGGTTGATCGCCTTGATGGCTTTGAACGCCTGCCCTTGTGCGAGATTCACGACGTGAACCGAGTGGAAGAAATCTTTCTCGTTGGTGCGACCGGGCGCATGAATGCCGTTGTAGTAGCCCAGATACGTGAAGATCCAAGGTTCGTTGAAAAGCGACCAGTTGGGAATGCGATCGCCCAGCGACTTCACCACGATCTGCGCATAATCGGTGAAGTGGCCAGCCATGTCGCGCATGGGCCATCCACCCTTGTCTTCGAGCGCCTGCGGCAAATCCCAGTGATAGAGCGTGGGCAGCGGCCGAATGCCGGCGGCGAGCAACGTGTCGGTGAGACGGCTGTAGAAGTCGAGACCCTTCTGATTTGCAGCGCCGGTGCCGGTGGGCTGGATACGCGGCCACGCAATCGAGAAGCGGCAGCTCTTCAGGCCCATCTGCTTCATGAGCGCAATGTCTTCTTTATAGCGGTGATACATGTCGCAGGCGACGTCGCCGGTGTCGCCGCCCTTCACGCGGCCGACGGTGTGCGACCAGCGATCCCATATGGATTCGCCCTTGCCGTCAACGTTCCATGCTCCCTCCACTTGGTAGGAGGCGGTGGCGCTACCCCAGAGAAAGTCTTTGGTGAAATCCACGGGCGTGACGTGGATGGGTTGCGTGGTGTTGGGAGCGGGATCAGCGGCATTCAGGGCAAAAAGGCCTGAGTGGGAAAGCATGGCTGCGCCGGCGATTCCGGCCGTGGACTTCACGAACGTACGGCGATTGATTCCATCAGAAGGCATGATGTGAGTCTCCGAGACAATCGGCTTTTTAGCACATTGGAGACAGAGTTGTCGCGGGAAAGTGGCGAACGGCAGGAAGTCGAATCTTAATATTTCTTAAATGCGACGGTTCCGGTACCGACTTCGAGATACGCGGGGCGAGGGCGCGAGCGCCACCCCAACTACTCCTCGTCCACATATCCCTGCCTCACCGCATGAATGAAATCCGTATAGGGCGGCGTGCCACCGGAGGAGCGCAGGTCGCTCGCGATCTGGCCGCGATGATAGGCCGAGTGCATGAGCACGTGGGTGATGACGTCTTCTGTCATGCTGCGGAAAGATTCGCCCTTGGTATTCCGATAGGAAATCTCTTCTTCCAGTTTGGCGGGCGTGAGTGCGTCGAGGTACTGCTGCCATTGACCAGCATTTTCCGCGCGCTGGCTATCGGTTTCGTCGAGCGTCCACTCCGGCCAGACCTCGGGATTCGGGCGGCTTTCGAGTCGTGCCAGCCAAACCCGTTCGGTCGCGATGATGTGCGACATCACTTTGAAGGCGAAGTGCGAGGCGGATTCGTTCTTGCGCAGCGACGCGATCGTTTCCAGGTTAGCCCAGTCGTCGTAGGTAAACATGCGGCGGAAATAGTCGAGGAGATTCATGCGAGGACGCTCGGTTGATCAGATGAGGATGAGTGACGCGGCGAAGCGGATTGTTTGTCGATGCTAAAGAGTTTGCGGCGATCATTGGTGGAATCCCACCCTAGCCAAAAGAGAGCTAGGATGGGGCACCCAAAATTCGCCCGCGCCACCTTCAGCAAGCTAACTAATTGCCGGATGCATTTGCCGCGACGCTTTGGTTTTTTGCGTTCACATCAGCAAAAGAGAAAGCGTTCAGCACGTTGTCGTATTTTTTGCCGCCGACCTCGATGTAGGGATAGATGAAGTAGTTCAGTGGCTCGCCTGCTTGCGCCGGGCTCAAAACGATGTCGCGGCCGAGCGTGAATTGCACGCGATTCGGATCATAGGATCCGAAGTAGTAGTCCTTCTTCGCCTGGTTCTTCCAGGCTTCCGAAATGTCTACCGCTACCCAGCCCTTGCCGTTGAGATAGAACTCAGACCAGCAGTGATAGCCGGGAATCTCGCCGCTGGTTTTCGCGGCGGGAAGGGGAAAGCCGATTTCGAAGCGTGCAGGAATACCCTGCGATCGCGCCATCGACATGAAGAGCGAGTGGAAATCGGTGCAGTTGCCGCGCTTCGAGTCGCAGGCCCAAAGCGTATCTCCGCGTCCCCAACCGGTGCCGGTTTTGTCGTACTTCATGTTGGCGAGGACGTAGTCGTAGATCGCGCGCGCCTGCTGCAACTCGCCAGTTTTACCCGCTACCGTTTGCGTAGCCAATTGCGCGGGCAATCCAGTGACGGGCACGAGCTTGTCGGCAGCGAGATAGCGCCGGACCGAGGGATCGTACGCCGCCGGTTTCACAGAAGCGCCAGCTCGGCTGGGCTGTTCCGAAGCCTGGCGCTGCGCTTCGCTCAGATCGTTCCGCTCGAGACGGACCACATCGTATTCGACGACGAAGTGATAATCCGGCTTCGTAGCTTTAGCGGCGTTGGCATACAGCATGGAGTTACCGAAGCGCTTCTCCTGCGTCTTTTTCAACGGGAGATCACCTTTCATGCTGGTGACGCGAACGGTCTGCCATCGATCGGAATGAGCGAGTGGGATCCACACGCGAAGCGGTTGGCCAGCGTCGACGGATTTGACGGTGAATTCGTAGCGGAAGGTGAAGTGACGGGAATTCTGCGCCTCGGCCATGATAGCCAGCGAGAACAGCGCGAGCAGCGTGAAGACGACTCTACGCGAAGTCATTCTGAACTTTCTCCTGAAGCTGATGGTGAAAAGGGAACGGCCGCCGGGCGTTTAGGGGAGGTGGATTCAAGTGAATCCGCGGCGGCAAGGCCCCCAGAGAACCCGCCTTTGGTCTGTCCGGCTGGGGCTCGGCTTGGCGCGGGGCTGGAACATTTAGCAAGCTCAGCTCGAACATGATGCCTGATTCCAGGCCCTGATTCAAAAAGATTGAGCGCAGCGGCGTGTAAAAAGATGGTGAAAAGAGACCTTTTAGCCCGGGCTCGAATCTATTAGGCTATAGCTGTTTCCGACCTGCGGGGCCTGCCGGAATACCGTGGCCACGTGGGCGGTATCCAAACTTTGTTTGGATCGAGGGTACAGGGGGAAACGCCTGTGCCTCCCGTGCTTGGAAAGGAAACAAGGAATCGGGAAAACTAAAATCGGGTAATCGGGCAATCGCAAAAGCCGAAACTCGAGTGGTTTTGCTGATCCGAGCCACGGGAGTGCCGCGCGTTCCGAAGTTCCCCACTTGGCGCGGCATGAGACTCAAAGACAAATACGGGCGCAACATCACCGACCTGCGGATCGCGATTACCGATCGCTGTAATTACAAGTGTGTTTACTGCCGGACGGGAAACGACGGTGCACAGTTTGCCGAGTTGCCGATTTCCGATTACCTCCGCATTGCGCGAGTGTTTGCCAGCCTCGGTATTGAAAAGGTTCGCGTAACCGGCGGAGAGCCGCTGTTGCGGAAAGGTGTGGTCGATTTCATCCGCGAGCTATCGGAATTGCGCACGCTGGATGGCGAGCCGCTGGACCTGGCGATCACGACCAATGGCCACCTGTTGGCCGATATGGCGCAGCCGTTGCGCGATGCCGGACTGCGGCGAATCACGGTAAGTATGGACGCCGTCGAGGCTGCGACCTTCGAGCGCGTAACGCGTGTTCCGCGGAGCTTCGAGGCGGTGCTGGCCGGAGTACGTGCTGCGAAAAAGGCCGGGTCTGGAGCCGGTGAAGGTCAATTGCGTGCTGCTACGCGGCTTCAATGAAGATCAGATCATCCCATTCGGCAAGTTCGCGCGCGATGAAGGCATCGCAGTGCGCTTCATCGAATTCATGCCACTGGAAGAAGATCGTGTCTGGTCACCGGACGTGGTAGTCACGCTCGATGAGATCGTGCGCGAGATGAATAAGTTTCGTCCGCTGGTCGAGGTCAAACGCGGATACAGCGAGACAGCGCGCAAATATGTGTTCGACGATGGCATCGGCGAGATTGGGATTATTGCGCCGGTGTCGCATCCGTTCTGCGGACACTGCAGCCGTGTGCGTCTGACCTCCGACGGAAAGATTCGTACCTGCCTGTTCTCGGTATTTGAGCACGACATCGTTGCGCAAATGCGCCACGGAGCGAGTGACGCACAGCTTTCTGATTTCATCCGCAAAGTGGTTGATCAGAAAGAAGAGCGTCACCACATTGGCGAACAAGATTTCGTACCTGCCTCGCGAACCATGGTGCACATCGGCGGATAGAGGTCTTGTTCCCCCCGGGGCTAAAGCCCGATCTGTTCGGCAGCAGGTTACGCCGCGCTGAAGCGCCGCTCTTTCACAGCTGCTCAAAATCCAGGAAATCTACCTTAAGTCTGCGCCTCTTGCATCCGCCCCAATCTCGGTGCAAAATAAAGGTTTGTCTCTGGAGTGACGGAATGACTGACTCTATGAGTCTTTCTCCTGCGCCAGGACATCTTGTTAAGTAGCGAGTTGTAGTTCGGCTTCAACATCCCCGCGCTTGGGGTCAAACAAGGCAGCGCAAGCGCTGGAGCCGATGGAATGCTTTCAACAACCCCGTTTGGTGTGACCAACACACTGGACTGAAGGCGAGAAGAGAAATTGGCAACCACATTGGCAGCCTGTTCGCTGGACAATTATCTTGTCCTGCCCGATCACACGATGGATGAGCGAATTGCAGCCGCCCGCAAGGAATTGGGCCGCGATGTCGTCATTCTGGGTCATCATTATCAGCGCGACGAAGTGATCCGCTTCGCCGATTTCACTGGAGATTCTTACAAGCTTTCGCAGGAAGCTGCCAAGGCGCGCGGCAAGTACATTATTTTTTGCGGCGTGCACTTCATGGCGGAGAGCGCCGACGTGCTCAGCCATCCGGGGCAGATGACGGTTCTGCCAGATCTGAACGCCGGCTGCTCGATGGCCGATATGGCCGAGATCACGCAGGTGGAAGATTGCTGGGAGCAGTTGGTCGCTATGGGTTTGACCAGGGATTCTGGCGAGGGTATTACGCCCATCACCTACATGAATTCAACGGCTGCGATCAAGGCATTTTGCGGCGAGCGCGGTGGACTAGTATGCACGTCGAGCAATGCTGGCAGCGCCTTCAAGTGGGCCTTTGAGAAGAATCAGAAGCTGCTTTTCCTCCCCGATCAGCACCTGGGCCGCAACACTGGCTATGCGCTGGGGATCCCACTGAACGAAATGGTCGTTTGGGATCCGTACCAACTGATGGGCGGAGTGACACCGGAGCGCCTGCGCGCCGCGAAGGCGATCCTGTGGAAGGGACATTGCTCGGTTCATCAGCGATTTCTGCCGGAGCATGTCGATAAGGTCCGCGCGAAATTCCCTGATATTAAGGTAGTTGTCCACCCGGAATGCCGCTGGGAGGTCTGCCAGAAAGCAGATGGAATCGGATCGACGGAGAAGATCATCAAAACGGTGAAAGAGGCCCCGGCGGGTTCCAAATTTGCAATCGGCACAGAGATTCACCTGATTAATCGACTGGCGAAGACCACTCCGGATAAAATGGTGATAACACTAGATGATTCGGGGTGCTTGTGTACGACCATGTATCGCATTTCGCCGCAGCATCTGTGCTGGGCGCTAGAGAACCTGGTCGAAGGTAACGTTGTCAATCGGATCAAGGTGAAGGAAAACGTTAAGCATTGGGCGCGGGTGGCGCTCGATCGGATGCTGGAGATTCAGTAAATATGGCTAATCGCACGTTCACACTCGTTCAGGCGCGGGAGATGCTTCCTGTACTCGAAGGCTTATTGCGCGGGGTGCAAGAGAAGAAGCAGCGCATGGAAGAAATCGACCAGAAATTTCAGGAAGTGAATAGCCGCATCCTGTTGCATGGCGGCTTGCTGGTGGATATCGCGCCATTCGCGAAGTTGCGCGCGGAGCGCGACAAACTCACAGAAGGCATCAAGGATACAGTAAGTGAGGTGGGCGCGATGGGAGTGCAGATTAAAGATCTGGACACTGGGCTTCTGGACTTCCCATGCGTCGTAGATGGGGAAGTGATTCTGCTGTGCTGGAAGATGGGCGAGGAGACGATCACGCATTGGCACACTCCTGCGGAAGGCTTCGCCGGTCGCAAGGTGGTCGACGCGCGCATCGCGAATGCGGGGAGGCGCGGTCGAGGCAAAAGCATCCACTAAATCTGCGAGATCCATAAATGAAAAAGGCGCTGCCGAAAAGCAGCGCCTTTTGTTTTGGTAATTTGCGGCTAATCAACCGTCAACGTGGTGTTAGCGGTCACGCCGCTAAAAGTTGCGGTAATGGTTGCGGTTCCGGCTGCGACACCAGTAGCAACTCCGGTACTGCTGTTGATGGTTGCCACCGCTGTATTGCTTGAGGTCCATGTTGCTGAAACATTGGGGGTAGTGCTGCTGTCGGAATAGGTGGCAGTTGCGGTGAATGTCTCCGTGCCTAGGCTATTTATCGTCGGGTTACTCGGGGCGATGGTCAGCGAGCTGACAACCTTGTTACTGACGGTCAGAGTTGTACTTTGCTTCATGCCGCTGTCGGTGGCAGTGATGGTAGTGCTGCCGAGGGCAACTGCGGTGGCCAAACCGTTGGCATCGATGGTAGCGACGGCGGGATTCGCGGAGGTCCAAGTGGCCGTCGAAGTGATATCGCGCGTGCTGCCGTCGCCAAAAACTCCGCTTGCGGAGAATTGCTGAGTTCCAGTAGGCAAGATCGAGGCGTTCAACGGGCTGATGGTGAACGAGGCAACATCGTTATTTCCAATGAAAAAGTTGTCACAACCCACGAGAATCAGCAGCAGGAAAAGAGCACAGAGCCGGTAAAACAAACCTTGAGAGTTTCGGGCCATAAATAGCGTGTTCCTTAACAAATAGGATCAGCTTGAGCTGGGACTGTCCCTGATTCCAGAATTATAGCTGGAAAGAGTCACTAGAGAGGAACGCGCGGGGAGAGAGTTCTTGCGTGAGGTAGCTATTTGCGCAGGCGATCATTTCATCCAACTCACACAGAACATACGTATTCTCCTGTTATATTGTTTCTGTTGCCGTGACGCCTTCTGTTCCAGAGACTTCCGAGCCGTTCCAAGTTTCGCCGGGCCCCCAAGGTCTTGCGCCTCGTTTTCCAATTCTTCTCATCGTGCTACTGCTTGGATTAGCCGCAGCATGTAACCGAGCGTCTAACGTCACCAAAGAAGCGATGTATGTGACCGCGCCGCAAATGAATTTGCGCGACCGGCTGGCGCCGATTTACGAGAAGAAGGGACTGGTTCACAATGGCGAAAAGGTCTACGTGCTCGAAAAGAAGAAACGGTTTTTTCGAGTGCGAACAGCTGCAGGCGACGAAGGTTGGATTGAAGAACGCTACACGATTCCAGCTGCCACCTATGAGCAATTCGAGAAACTGAGTGCGGAGAACGCCAACACACCTGCCCAGGCACACGGAAGCGCGCGCAACAGCTTGAATCTTCATCTCACGCCCGGCCGGGATACAGATCACCTTTACCAGGTGAAAGAAGGCGAGAAACTCGACATCCTGAAGAGAGCTACGGCTGAAAAACCTGGCTCTGCGCCTGCGCCCATGGTGCAACCCGCAAGCATGAAGAAGAATGCTCCTCCGCCGGGCCCGGTTCTTGAGGATTGGTGGTTGGTCCGCGATTCCGAGAAGCAGGCAGGGTGGGTGCTCGCGCGTATGGTGGATATCGATGTCCCCATGGACATCGCGCAGTATGCCGAAGGACAGCGGATTGTCGCGTTTTTCGTCCTGAACGAAGTACAAGACCAGGATAAGAAGGTTCCGCAGTACCTGGCGCTCATGACCGAAAACAAAGATGGCCTTCCGTACGATTTCAGCATCGCGCGAGTGTTTACCTGGAACCTCAAAAAACATCGTTACGAAACTGCGTATCGCGAGCGGAACTTAAACGGCGTGTTTCCGGTCAAGACCGGCAGTGAGGATTTCGGCAAAGAGGGCAACTTGCCCATCTTCGTGCTGACTGTCCTGAACGATCAAAATCAGCCAATTGAGCGTAAATACCGCATGGCGGGGGTTATGGTGAAACGCGTACTCTCCCCTGAAGAAGAACAGAAGCAGGCTGAGCTGAAGGCTTCCATAAAGCACCGCCGCTAAAAACCTCCTCTGGCCAACTCCGAAACGGCACAAACAATCTTTCTAGCGGGAATGTAAGTAGGCATCAGGTCAACCTGCGGAAGGAATCCAAGTGCGTAAGTCGGGGTCATCATGGCAGAGAAAATAAAAAAGCTCGGTCTGCAACGCGACTACAAAAAGTATCTTTACTTTATTGACGGCGAGGGAAACGTTTGCCAGAAACCGAAGTCTGGAGAAGGTGAGTCGAAGGTGCTGGTGCCACACGCCGTGGATCGTGATAACCAGTTCTTGTATTTCATCGACAAAGAAGGCGATGTCTCCCGATCTGCACGAGGAACGAAGAAAAAGGCGGCCTGATCCCGCACGTGAGTCACATCTGGACCCAAATCCTTATTGAGTTGATTTCGATTTCTTAACCTGAATGCCGGGTACCCTTATGCACGGCCAGAGTGGCTGGAATATGTACGTCTTCCGTAATGGACGCACCGAGAAAAATGGTGCTGAGCTTGTGAAGAATCTGGCGAACTTCGTGCGCCGGGTGAACGAAACTCACGGAAGTCAGAACGAGCTACTGGATGCGTTGTTACGAGCCGGCGAACTTGAATGTGCCGCCGCCGATGTCGGATCGCCCTTCTGCGCCTTACTCGAAGGAATCACAGACGTATTGGCAGCTGCATTGATCTCTTCCGACCGACATGTCTCTGTGAACGTTGGACCCTTGGCCCGAGTTCTGCGCGATTTGGAGCGAGTGCAACTTCCGGCGTCACTCTTCGTATCGCCTCCCGAGGGATTCGCCTATTACGCTTTGCACCCCTTAAGTTATGCGGATGCGATCGCCGAGCTGAAGCTGCCCTCCGGCAATGCTGCCGTCATCGGAATTCGCAGTATTGGAACGACGCTGGGCGCGGTGGTTCAGGCTGGGCTGAAATCGACTGGGATCAAAGTGGCGAGAATCACCGTACGCCCAACCGGCCACCCTTACGACCGCGTTACCGATCTGGATGAGAATCAGAAAGCCTGGATCGCTGAGCAACGTGCTCGCGGCGCGCCTTTTGTTGTTGTCGACGAAGGACCTGGGATGAGCGGATCGTCCTTTCTTTCGGTTGGCGATGCGCTCATGAATGCGGGAGTGGAGCGGGATAAGATCACGTTTTTAGGCAGCCGTGTTCCCGATCCAGCCTCGTTGACATCACGGGATGGCGCCACGCGGTGGCCAGCTTTTCAGGCAATTTGCGTCGCTCCTAATCGGCGGCTTCCGGAAGGAGCCGATCAGTTTATTGCCGGAGGTATATGGCGGGAACGAGTCTTTGGGGACGAGGAGAACTGGCCCGCGTCGTGGACACAGATGGAAAAGCTCAAGTTCCTGTCGAACGATGGGCAGCGCTTGCTCAAGTTCGAAGGATTCGGCCGGTTTGGTAAAGAGGTTCATTCGAGGGCCGAACGGGTGGGCGAAGCCGACTTCGGTCCCACACCAATAGCCGCGGATGCCGGATTCAGCATCTATCCAGTGTTAGAAGGTGAGTCACTGCGGGCTGGAAATCTTTCGGCGGAGGTGATTACCTGGATCGCAAAGTATTGCGCTTTTCGCAAAAAGGAGTTGCAGTACCAGAATGCTTCTTCGAAAGAATTGGAGACGATGTTGAGCTTCAACTTCAGTGAAGAATTCGGCCGCGAAATTACCGGTCAGCGGCTGGAGATCGTGCACCCGGTAATTGCTGACGGGCGCATGCTTCCGCACAAATGGCTGCGCACCAAGAGCGGCGATGTGCTGAAAGTGGATAATGCCAGCCACGGTGATGATCACTTTTTCCCCGGACCGACTGATATCGCCTGGGACCTGGCTGGCGCTATCGTGGAGTGGGATATGGAGGAGGCAGCTGTAGAGAAACTTCTCGACTGCTATCAGGCTGAAAGCGGGGATGATCCTCGGCACCGATTGCCAGCCTACGAGCTGGCTTATAGTACTTTGCGAATGGGATATTGCAAGATGGCGGCAGAGGCAATGCGTGGATCGGCAGAGGAAAGCCGTCTGGCGGCTCATTACCTTCATTATCGCCAGATCGCTGCCAATCTCCACGAACGGACGTCAGTCCAAAAAGAAGTTCTGCATCTGATGCCGAAAAACAATGCGGTTGCCCCTACAGAGGTAAAAACCAGGCAGCTCGCTTGAACTTGCGAATTAACGCCAGACATAACTGAGTATCTAAAGACCGTTCACCAACTTAGGCCGGAGTTTCAGCAGAAACCTATGAGAATCCAACTGCGCGCAACGATTGTCTCTGGAGTCGCGGCGATCGTTCTCTTCGCGGCGCACAGCTTCGCGCAAGTGCGGCCAGAGTTCAAATACTCGGGAGTGGTGACAGATGCGCAGGATTTGGACGTTGCCGGAGCGGCGGTGTCGGTCACCTCGCAAGGTCACACGGCGCATACGGTCACGGATAGATCCGGTCACTTTGAGGCGAGCCTGGAATATGGGCCAGGTGCGGTCGTTCAGGTCGAAGTCGCGGGGTTCGCTCCACAGCAGATGAATATTGAGGCGAACGACGCCATCACCGTGAAGCTCTCCCCGGCAGCCGTTTCTCAGAATGTGCTGGTAAGTGCCGCCGGAACTGCCGTGACGCAGATTGACACGCCCGCAAGCGTGAAAGTCGTAACCGCTACCCAGCTTCAGGAAGCTTCCGCCCCGTTTCTCGACGACAAGTTGCGACAAGTGACCGGGCTGGAATTGTTTCGCCGTTCCAGTTCGCGGGTTGCGAATCCCACGTCGCAAGGTATTTCGTTGCGCGGCTTGGGTTCTACGGCGGCGAGCCGGACCCTGGTGCTGGCCGACAATATCCCACAGAACGATGCGTTTGGCGGATGGATTCACTGGGACGAAATCCCGCAGACCACTATCCAGGAAGTGGAGGTACTTCGGGGCGGAGCCTCTGACCTTTACGGCAGCAGCGCGATTGGCGGCGTAGTGGATCTTCTGGAGCAGCCTCCGGGTTCAGCTGCGTACGATGCGGAATTTGATTACGGATCCGAGAACACTCCGCACGGAGCGTTTTCCGGCACACTTGCCCACGGACCCTGGAGCGGACTACTTGCCGGCGAGTTCCTGCGCACCGATGGCTACATTACTGTTGCTCCCAGCCAGCGCGGCCCCATCGATATTCCCGCTAATGTGGATTATGAGAATGCTCACGTCGATGTTCGCCGCCTGCTCGGTCAACGTGGATCGGTTTTCGTTCGTGGCAATGTGCTGGATGAATCGCGCGATAACGGGACGCCGCTGACCACAAACGCAACGCGGTTGTGGCGATATTCGACCGGCGCCGATTGGACCCCGACCAAAACCGGCGCATTCTCGCTGCGTCTATTTGGCAGCACGGAGCACTACCGTCAAAGCTTTTCGTCGGTCAATGCCACGCGTACGTTCGAACGTCTAACGCGTTTGCAACAAGTTCCCACGCAGGAATTGGGCGCCGCTGCAAAGTGGGTACAGAGTATCGGATCGAAGGTGACGGTGGTCGGAGGTGCTGACACGCACGATGTGCGCGCCACTGATCTGGAGAATTCAATCAGTGGTGGAGCGATTTCTGGCGTAGTGGATACCAGCGCCCGCCAGCGAATCTCCGGGTTTTACGGCCAGGCCATGATGCAACTGGCAAGATGGACTCTAGTCGGATCGGTGCGCGGGGATTACTTCACCAATCTCGACACGACGACCATCAACCAGACTTTTCCGAATCCAGCCGTAACGACGATGCTGCCCAATCGATCCGAGACAGTTGCCAGTCCGAAGCTTGGAGTCGTGCGCCGAATCAGCAGCAATGTCGCGATCACGGCAACCGGCTTCCGGGCATTTCGTGCGCCTACGATGAATGAGCTTTACCGCACCAGCCAGGTGGGACAACAGCTCACGCTGGCGAACCCGAATCTTTTGTCGGAGCGCGCCAGCGGCTGGGAAGTGGGAGTTCAAATCGCGCAGCCGTCGCGCAATTCGGTGCTTCGAGCCAGCTATTTCTGGACTGAAGTGAACCGGCCCATCACCGCCCTGACGATTTCTACCTCCGCAACGCAAATCATCAACCAGCGCGCCAACCTTGGGCAGATTCTGAGTCGCGGCATCAACCTGGATTATCAATCGCAACTGCTCTCGTGGATGACGCTGAACGCCGGCTATCAATTCGCGCAGGCAACAGTCACTCGCTTCGATCAAAAGCCGTCCCTGGTAGGGAACTGGATCCCGCAAGTTCCGCAGCAGATGGGAACAGCGCAGCTCCGGTTCTCCAAGCACAAGTGGGGACTACTGTCGCTTCAAGGAAGAGCTAGCGGACGACAATATGATGACGATCAGAATCAGTTCCTTCTGCACAGCTTCTTCCGGTTCGACATATATGCCTCGCGTGAACTGGGATCGAATGTAGAAGTATTTGCCGCCGCAGAAAACCTGTTTGACCGCGCCATCGAGGTGGGACGAACGCCAATCCTGACACTAGGCACGCCGAGGGTGGCGCGAGTGGGGATCCGGATCCATTCCCGGCGTTGACGGATAACGCCCGGCCTTTGGGGGAGGCAATTCTGAGAATTGGAAGTTGGTACCTACGAAAAACCGTATGTTAGGGTTGTAAACGCTGAGGCTAAGCCGTATTGTACTTTAGCTTGGTTTCCGGCCAAGTTGGTTTAGGCGTCAGGAAAATTAGCGAAGCAGCACGACCTGGGCAGCAATTTTGGCCCAAGCACAAGAGGAGATCGGCAATGGATACAAAGCCGGCACAGAATATTCAAGACTCTTTTCTTAACACCGCGCGTAAAGAAAAGACAAACATCACGATTTATTTGATGAGTGGGGTCAAGCTAACTGGGCGGATCCGCTCTTTCGACAAATATTCGGTCGTACTCGAAACGAATAACCAGGAGCAGTTGATTTTCAAACACGCGATTTCAACGGTGGTCATGCCCAAGTCGATGCACGGCGGAGAATCGCGCCCGGCCGTGGTGGGCAGTGAGCCAAAACCGAATGCCGTCGCCGTGAACCCAGGCGGCGCGGCCGTCAGCCCATCGGGCACGGAAGGCTAACAGCCCGGATTGCGCAGTTCCAAAGTCCAACAGAAATCTTTCTCCACCAAGAGGGAGGGCTCTATCCCGGTTCCCGCAAGGGATCCGCGAGAAAGAGCTTTCCTGGTTGGACTCGACTATCGAATTAAATCAGAAGAACCTGCAGCGAAGCGTGAAGCTCGCAAAGCTATACCCGCTCAAGCGCAGGCGGCGCGCTCGGTGGCACAAGCAGCTGTCGCGGATGGCTCCGGCGTGCGCGGCAAGCGCTTTTCAGCCGAAGAATCGCTGGCCGAATTACGCGAGCTGACATTGAGTGCTGGAGCCGAAGTTGCCGGAGAATTCCTGCAACATCGTGACAAGCCCGATCCGGCCACGTTGATTGGCCGGGGCAAACTCGAAGAGATCGCCGGCGCAGCGGCTTCGTCACAGGCCGATCTGCTGATCTTCGATCACGAACTCACTCCTTCCCAACAGCGCAACATTGAGCGGGAAGTGCACTGCCGGGTGGTGGATCGGACCGCGCTGATCCTCGACATTTTTGCGCGTCATGCGCGTACGCGTGAAGGACAGCTGCAGGTGGAACTGGCGCAGCTTCGCTATCTGTTGCCGCGTCTGGCCGGACGAGGTATTGAGATGTCGCAGCTAGGCGGCGGAATTGGGACGCGCGGTCCAGGTGAAACGCAGCTCGAAACCGATCGCCGAAAGATTTATCGCCGCATTCGTCACGTTGAGCAGCAACTGGAAAATGTTCGTCGCATCCGCAGTCAGCAACGTCGGCGACGCGAGGCTGTTCCTGTCGCGACGGTCGCGCTCGTCGGCTACACGAATGCCGGAAAATCCACGCTGTTCAATGCATTGACGCAATCGAAGGTGCTGGAATCCTCGAAGATGTTTGCCACTCTCGATCCCACGATCCGAGCCGTTACGCTGCCTTCGAAGCGTACGGTGCTGTTGTCCGACACCGTGGGATTTATTCGCAACCTGCCGCATACGCTGGTCTCCGCATTCCGTGCGACGCTGGAAGAGGTGCAGCGCGCGTCGCTGATCCTCAATGTGTCCGACGTGACCAGCACGAGTCGCGCAGAACAGGACGCGCAGGTAGAAACAGTGTTGAAAGAATTGGAAGCGCAGGACAAGCCGCAGATACAGGTGCTCAACAAGTTCGATTTGGTGTCTGAGGACGAGCGCGCCGAGAAACTCAATACCGAAGACATTATTTATGTCTCAGCCAAAAACGGCACAGGGCTGGGATCTCTTCTCGAGGCGGTGGATCGGCGGCTCATCGAGGACGCGTTGAGCCGCCTGCGCGTCTCGGTTCCGCAGAGCGAAGGCAAAGTGCTGGCTATGATCGAAGCAAAGGCACGAGTCTTCTCGCGGCAGTACCGCGACGGGTCAGTAGAGATGGAGTTGCAGGCGCCCGAATCAGTGGTGCGACGGCTGAAGAATTGGGCCGTTAACTCCTAGTCCCACTCATAAGTCACCACAATTTAAAGACGCGCATTAATTTAAATGGGCCGACAATCAGGATGCAGGTTAATGTCCTGATCACCGGCCCATACGATCCTGAATCGGATCGGAGGTGATGTATCTATTCTAGGACCGTTACCCGAATAGTCAAGGGCAGTAGGGCCCATTTTTTCCAGTGCTGGGGGTCATTGACACCCGGGAAAACAGGGTGGTAGCTTAGAATGTTTAAGCGCCATACATTACACTTACTTATAGCAACTGAAGCACCTGTTATACCCACCCGATCATGGAAGAAACGCTCCGCCAACTCAGCGACCTACTACTACGCTCGATTCCTACCATCGTTCTATTTCTGATCGTGTATGCCGGTTACGTTTTTCTGGTACATCGTCCCTTGGTGAGAACCCTGCGCGAGCGGCATGACCGCACCGAGGGTGCTTTGGAAAAAGCGCGTGCAGACGTTGCCGCCGCCGAGGCGAGGGCGAACGAATACGAACAGCGGATCCGGGAAGCTCAGGTTGCCGTGTTCCGTGCGCAAGAAGCCCGTCGCAATGTCGCGATAGCTGCGCGCATGGAAGCGCTGCACGAGGCGCGCCGTCAGGCACACGCGCGCGTAGCGCAGGCCAAAGCTGCGCTCGACCATGATATGGACGCGGTGAAGGGCACCTTGCAAACCGAAGCCGAGCGGCTCGCACGAGAAATCATCGAGCGTATTCTTGCTCCGGTCGCAGTGGCGCAAACGCCAGTGGGCGGTGCTCAGTGAAGCGGATCTCATTCGCAGTCCTCGCGTTCTGTTTGTGCTCTCTGCCGTTGTGGGCACAGCAGGCGGCTCAGCCCCCTGTGGATAAGGCTGGGGCATCGCAGCAGCAGGCTGCCCCCCAGAAAGCTTCGCCTCCGAACTTCGAAAAAGAAATGGCCCAGAACGAACGGCAGCTTGCGACCGAATCGAAAGAGGCTGCTGGCGAGAATGACGAGGAGGCTTTCAAGCACTCTCCTTCCGTGCAGGCCATCGCTCGCCATCTGGGTATCGGCGTCGAAGCCGCATATTGGATTCTGATCGTCCTGAACTTCGCGATCGTCGCCGCCCTGATTGCCTGGTTTTGGCGCTCGAAAATGCCGGCGGCCTTTCGCAATCGGACTGAGTCGATTCTGAAATCAATGGAAACCGCACGCCAGGCCAGCGAAGACGCAAATCGCCGGCTGAAAGATGTGGAAGGCAGATTGGCACGCCTTGATTCCGAGATCGCGCAGATGAAATCGGCGGCCGAAGCAGCTATTCAGGTTGAGGAATCGCGGATTCGCGAAGCTGTGGAAGAAGATAAGAAGAAGATCATTGAATCGGCCGAGCAGGAGATTGATGCGGCAGCGCGCGCCGCCCGTGCGCAGCTGAAAAGCTTCGCAGCGGATCTGGCGGTCGGCCTCGCAGAAAAGCAAATCCGGATCGATCCCAATACTGATCAGGCGCTAGTTCGCGGGTTCGGCAAGCAGTTGTCGGAGTCGGGACGGAACGGAAAGGAAAACGGCTGATGTCCGCTATTGGAAGCCGCTACGCTCGCGCCTTTGCTGACGTGGTCTTCAGCATGAAGCTGGACCCGAACACGACCTTGTCGGAAGTCCGGTCAGTGCAGCAACTGGTGCAGGACAATATCGAGCTCCGCCGGGTTTGGGAAGATCCGTCCATTCCGGCCGAGCAAAAACGTGCAGTGCTGGACGGTTTAGTGCAGAAGCTGGGATCTTCGCGACAGGTGCGGAATTTTTTCGCCGTGTTGATCGATCACCGGCGCGTCTCGCAACTCGACGACATTGTTGCTGAGTTTCAGCATGAGATTAATGATCGTCTCGGATTTGCCGAGGCGGAGATCTCCACGGCGCGCGATTTGTCGGACTCGGAAAAGCGCGAGTTGGAGAGCCAGATTTCTCAGCTGACCGGCAAGCGCATTCAGGCCAAGTATGTGATTGATTCGAAGTTGCTGGGCGGAGCCGTGGTACAGCTCGGCAGCACGATTTACGACGGATCGGTGCATGGTCAGCTGCAACGGCTCCGTGAAGAACTGGTGAGCGCCTAGCCGCGTAACGTTCCGGCTCTTCGATTAGTTTTTACAGCGTAGGGAAATTCAAAGTACGTAAGCGAAAAGAAAATAGCGAAGTCCTATGGCACAAATTAAAGCAGACGAGATTACGAAGTTAATCCGGGATCAGATCGAGAACTACGAGTCGAAGCTCGCGGTGGACGAAGTCGGAACCGTGATCACCCTCGGTGACGGTATTGCGCGACTGCATGGCCTCGACAAAGTGATGGCGGGCGAATTGTTGCAGTTCCCGCACGGTATTGCCGGTCTGGCCATGAACCTGGAAGAAGACCAGGTCGGTTCGGTGCTGCTCGGCGACTACACCGAGATCAAGGAAGGCGACCAAGTCCAGCGTACTGGGCGCATCATGAGCGTTCCCGTTGGCGATGCGATGATAGGCCGCGTAGTGAATGCGCTCGGAGAGCCCATCGACGACAAGGGTCCGATCGCGACCACTCAGTTCAATCCGGTCGAGCGACTCGCTCCCGGCGTGATCGATCGGCAACCTGTGCGCGAGCCGATGGCGACTGGTCTGAAGGCGATCGACGCGATGATCCCGATTGGCCGCGGACAACGTGAGTTAATCATTGGCGATCGCCAGACGGGAAAGACCGCCATCGCGCTGGACACGATCATCAACAGCAAGGGCAAGGACCTGATCTGCGTGTATTGCGCGATCGGGCAGAAGCGCTCTTCCGTCGCGCAGGTTGTGAAGATCCTCGAGGACCACGGTGCGATGGAGTACACCATCGTTGTGGTCGCGTCGGCGTCCGAGCCGGCTCCAATGCAGTACATCTCACCGTATTCGGCGACCGCGATTGGCGAGTATTTCCGCGACAGCAAGCGCCACGCGCTGGTGATCTACGACGATCTTTCCAAGCACGCCGCCGCGTATCGCGAAATCTCGTTGCTGCTGCGACGTCCGCCTGGCCGCGAAGCGTATCCCGGAGATGTGTTCTATCTTCACTCACGGTTGCTGGAGCGGTCGGCGAAGCTGAGCGACAAGAATGGCGGAGGGTCTCTCACCGCATTGCCCGTGATCGAAACGCAGGCGGGCGACGTTTCCGCGTACATTCCGACTAACGTGATTTCGATTACCGATGGCCAGATTTACCTGGAAACCGATCTGTTCAACTCCGGTATTCGTCCGGCGGTGAACGTAGGTCTGTCGGTGAGCCGCGTCGGATTTTCGGCGGCGATCAAAGCGATGAAGCAAGTCGGCGCGAGCCTGAAGCTGGATCTCGCGCAGTACCGCGAACTCGCGGCGTTTGCGATGTTCGCCAGCGATCTCGACAAAGCCAGCCAAGCACAGCTCAATCGCGGACAGCGCCTGACAGAAATCCTGAAACAAGACCAGTACCAGCCGCTGCCTTTCTCGCGGCAGATTCTGATTATCTATGCAGGCACGAATGGTCATCTCGATGACATCCCGGTGAATCAATGCCGCGACTTCGAGAAGGGTCTGTACCCATACGTTGAGGCGACATATCCGAAACTGTTCGAGACGATCGAGACCAAGAAGGCGCTCGACGATACGATCAAAGCAGATATGAACAAAGCTTTGAAGGAGTTCAAAGAGCGGTTCGTGCACGAGCGCGAAGCCGCAACCGCAGCAGCTGCGAGATAAGCCATGGCGAACGTACTCGATCTTCGGCGGCGAATTCGGAGCGTGCGCAGCACGCGGCAGATCACCAAGGCCATGAAGATGGTCTCGGCGGCGAAACTGCGGCGCGCGCAGGATCGCGCTTTGGCAGCGCGTCCGTATGCGCAAATGCTGAATAACGTGCTGAAGTCACTGGTGTCGAGAGCGGAAATTTATGATCCCGAAACTGGGCAGCCGAAGCATCCGCTGCTGATCAAGCGGCCGGAAAATCGGGTTCTGCTGATCGTGGTCACAGGCGATAAAGGCCTGGCGGGCGCTTTCAATGCCAACATTCTGAAAGCCACCCATCGTTTCATCGAAGAAAAAGAAGGTAAGACGATCGACATCGTCTCCGTCGGTCGCAAGGCTCGCGAGTATTACCGGCGGCGCTATCCCGTAGTGAAGCGAGGCGAAGAGCGTGCGGGCGAGATCCAGGTTCTGGCCGAGCAGGTCGACTATCTGAGCCACATGGACTTTGCAGAGGCGAATCGCGTCGCGGGCGTGATCATCGATGCGTATACGAAGGAAGAGGTCGATTCGGTTTACCTGATCTACAACGAATTTAAGTCGGTAATTTCGCAGCGGCTGGTGGTGGAGCGGGTGCTGCCGATCGAGCAGGTTGCGGAGACCAGCCTGGTTCACGGAGAAACGCCTACCGAAGTCGAGCGTAAACGGCAACTGGAAGCCGCCGCTACCGCTGGCGTGAGTCCGCGGCCGCCTGATACGCGGGAGATCGATCGCCAGGCGGCAGAGTTTGGAACTGCGCAGGTGGATTACATCTACGAGCAGTCTCCGGAAGAGCTGTTTCGCAGCTTGCTTCCGAAGTATGTGTCGGTGCAGTTGCTGCGCGCGGCTCTGGAATCGACTGCGGCGGAGCATGCGGCGCGTATGACCGCGATGGATGCAGCTACCAACAATGCGAACGACATGATCGACTCGCTGACGCTGAGCATGAATCGCGTGCGGCAGGCATCGATCACGAAAGAGATTATTGAGATTGTGAGCGGCGCAGCAGCGCTGTAGAGCGTTTCACGTTAGAAGAAACGTGAAACCCGAAACTTGAAACGGAATTTATATGGCAGAAAATATCGGAAGAGTGATTCAGATTTCAGGTCCGGCGGTTGACGTCCAGTTCACGGAAGCGACCATGCCTCCCATTTACGAAGCGTTGCGTGTGGTCAGCGACGGCTTCAATGTGCCGGAACCGATCAACGTCGTCCTCGAAGTGCAGCAGCACCTTGGCGAAGGTCGCGTGCGTTGCGTGGCGATGGAAGCCACCGAAGGCATGGTGCGCGGCATGAAGGTGATCGACCAGGGCGGTCCGATCCGCGTGCCTGTGGGTCGTCCGACGCTGGGGCGCGTGATGAACGTGATTGGTCAACCGGTGGATCAGTTGGGTCCGATCAACTCAAAAGAGTTGCGGCCGATTCACAGACCCGCCCCCGCCTTTGACGAGCAGGCCACCAGCGCGGAGATGTTCGAGACCGGCGTGAAGGTCATCGATCTGGTGCAGCCGTTCTTGAAGGGCGGCAAGATCGGATTGTTCGGCGGCGCGGGTGTGGGCAAGACCGTCGTCATCATGGAACTCATCAACAACGTTGCGAAACAGCACGGCGGATTCTCCGTGTTTGCAGGCGTCGGTGAGCGCACGCGTGAAGGCAACGATCTATGGCTGGAAATGAGCGAGTCGGGCGTGATCAAGCCTGGCGACTCGAACGCCTCGAAGGCCTCGCTGATTTATGGGCAGATGACGGAGCCTCCAGGGGCGCGTCTGCGAGTAGCGCTGACCGGGCTGACCGTCGCCGAGTATTTCCGCGACGAGGAAGGCGCCGACACGCTGCTCTTCATCGACAACATTTTCCGCTTCACGCAGGCGGGCGCTGAAGTATCGACGCTGCTCGGACGTATGCCGTCCGCTGTGGGATACCAGCCGAACCTGGCGACGGAAATGGGCGAACTGCAGGAGCGCATCACTTCGACGAAGAAGGGCTCGGTAACGTCGGTGCAGGCGATTTACGTGCCCGCCGACGACTTGACCGATCCGGCGCCGGCGACGACGTTCGCTCACCTCGACGCGACGACGGTGCTTTCGCGCGCGCTGACTGAGTTGGGCATTTATCCCGCGGTCGATCCGCTGGCTTCGACCTCGCGCATTCTCGATCCGCACATTGTCGGACAAGAGCACTACGACGTTGCGCAGGGCGTGAAACGAATCCTGCAAAAGTACAAAGATCTGCAGGACATCATCGCGATTCTCGGCATCGACGAACTCAGCGAAGAAGACAAGCTGGTGGTGGCTCGTGCTCGCAAGGTCCAGAAGTTCCTTTCGCAGCCGTTCCACGTGGCCGAGCAGTTCACCGGCTTCAAGGGCGAGTACGTGAAGATCGCCGACACGGTGAAGGCCTTCAAGGAAATCATCGAAGGCAAGCACGACGATGTTCCGGAGCAGGCGTTCTACATGGTCGGCACGATCGACCAGGTGCTTGAAAAGGCCGAGAAACTGAAAGCGGTAACTGCATAACCGAAAGCCGACAGCGATATGGCAGACACATTCGCGATTGAAATCGTTACACCGGAACGCCTGGTGGTGAAAGATTCCGCCGAGGAAGCCCAGATTCCTGGAAAAAACGGGTACATGGGAATCCTGCCCGGTCACGCGCCGCTGATCAGCGAGCTCGCGGTTGGCGAAATCTCCTATCGTATACACGGCGTCATCAACCGGATTTCGGTCGCGTGGGGCTTTGCCGAAGTGCTTCCCGACAAGTTGACGATCCTGGCGGAAACGGCGGAGCGTCCGGAAGAGATCGACGTGGCGCGAGCCGAAAAAGCAAAAGAACGAGCTGAGAAAAAGCTTGCCGACGGCAAATCAGAAGAAGAGTGCCGGGAGGCACTGGGTTCACTCGCCAAGGCGCAAACTCGAATCGAGGTTGCCGAGAAAAAGTAGGCGAGTCGATCAGTCTCTCATTCGATCAGTCTTTCAGTTCATCAGTTCATTAGTCGCTCAGTGAGGCCGCCGTTTGGCGGCCTTTTACGTTACTGGCGACGGCAGAGCCGTTTCAATAAATGCGGGTTTCGCCCTCCTCAAGGGTCACAAACTGATCACTGGGAACACCCCCTTTCGAGAGAGCGGCTTCGAGATCGATCTTCGGCTGATCGATTGCTTCGCTGGACAATTGAAAAGTCCCGAAGTGCATGCCGATGCTGTGTCTGGATGCAAGATCCTGATGTGCCTGGACGGCTTCTTCAGGGTTCATGTGCATGGGTTTCATGAACCAACGCGGCGCATAAGCTCCGATCCCCAGAAAAGACAAGTCGGGTGGCCCGAGCCTTTGCCTGATTTCTGAGAAGTGGCAGGAGTAGCCGGAGTCGCCGCCAAAGTAAATAAGGCGGTTGCGGTAGTGAAGCATGTAGCTGCCCCAGAGACTCTTCTGCCGATCCCAAAGACTGCGTCCCGCGAAGTGTTGAGTGGGAGCGAAGGTGATCTTGAGAGCTGGATTGATTTGTATCTCGTCCCACCAGTCGAGTTCGTGCACGTCTTCGAATCCGATGGAACGAAGAAGCTTCTTGTTTCCGTTCGAAACGAGAACGGTGGGTGCGAAGCGCTGGTTGAGCCTCGTTAGTGTGTCCAGATCCATGTGGTCATAATGATTGTGACTGAGAAGGATGAGGCCGATATTCGGGAGTTCGTCAAAGGCGATGCCAGGTTTACGTACACGCGCGGGACCAAGCCAGCTGAACGGACTTACGCGTCGAGACCAAACGGGGTCCGTCAGGATATTCAGGCCGGAGATCTGAAGCAAGAATGTTGCGTGATTCACAAAGGTGGCGGCGACATCGTTTGGGGCAAGTTTCTCGTTCAACTTGGGGACGGCGGTGTTAGGGACGGATTTTGGCCACTTGCTTCGCCCCTCCAGGAGCAGTTTGAAGACGCTCGAGATCGAGGGGACAAATCCTTGCGGGAGAGTTGGATTGTAATAACGCTCGCCATCGAAGTGATCGGAGGTTGCTGGTAAGGATACGGAAACGCCCAAGTTTGAGTTCTCCCGAGTCTAGTATCCAGATTAGATGAGAGGTGAGGCAGTTGGTAGCGGGTATTGGTGGTATGGCTGCGGTCGGAACGGCAGTTGTCAAAGGCAACTGCAGATCCCTCGCGGCCTGGCGTCCGCTCGTGATGACAAACGCAAAATCACCCACCCAAGCCAAAAGAGGGCTTGGATGGGGCACCCGTAAACCATTCCTGATAAGCGCACGCGGCGAGGGCGGCCGCGCCAAGTGTGCTTGTCACGCCTACGGCAATTCCCAGTCGAGTGCGTAGATGTCCTGGGATCCGGTGTCGCGGAGAAGTAAGGGCGAGTCATCGGGAGCGAGCGCCAAGCCTCCGCCGAACCGGCCAGTGATCACAAGGTTCGTCAGGTCGGCAACTTTCTCTGCTTTGTGATCGGCGATGCGAGTGCGAAGAACTGCGCCGGCTCCGTTGAAATCCAGAACATAGACGTACTGACCGTCCTTCGACAAGTTCAGCCAGCCCATGCTGCCTTTGGCAAGTTCAGTCCATGATTGAGCGTGCACGTCGAAGAGCATGAGGCGAGTGGAGTCCGAGGTGATGGCTACGATGTACTTTCCGTCGGGAGACCAGCGCGGCGAGAAGAGATTTTGCGATCCTGGAAGCGCGGAGACCTGATGCGTTGCGAGGTCGAGCACGCGGATTGCCGGAGCAGAGGCCGCATTGGCGGCATCGTTGGCATCGCCGGCGAAGATGATCTTGGTGCCGTCAGGCGACCAGTTCGGATCCTGCTGATGATGTGGGTCGTCAGGAAGCAGAATCTTGGGACTTCCGCCTTCGGCGGGTATCTCGTACATGCGCGCGGGCTTCGATGAACTCTCAGGAAACTCGAAGAAGATTATGTGTTTGCCGTCCGGAGACCAGCGCGGCATGACGGCGTACAAAGGAGGGTAGGTAAGCTGCAAGCGCTCACTGCCGTCCAGTTTGCTGCGCCAGATATTTCCATCGGGATACGATGTGTAGGCAACCCACTGACCGTCTTTGGAAAAATCGAGATACTCCGCGGAAATCCCCGACAGGAATGGAGAGAACTGGCCTGACTTCGCATCGTAGCGAGTGAGTTCGCCGCGGTAGGTACGTCCAACAACGAAAAGTTTTTTTCCGTCCTTGCCGGGAATGGGCGAGTACAAGGACATAGGGCTCGAAGTCAGCTGGACGGGCTTGGCCTCACCGCGAAAGAATGCGCGTTCCTGCGGGAGAGCCCAGATCTGACTGTGAGACTGGAAGACGAAGTATTTTCCGTCGGCGGTCCATTTGCCGCAACACTCGTCGGGCGGATCATGCCATCCGGCGAAGAGTTGATGGAGTTTTTTCCCATCGGCTGAGACCTCCCACGTGAGGTGCTGGCCGCCGATGTCGAAGCCCTCAGAAGTATCGAATCGCAAATGGGTGGCGTCAGGAGACCAGTTGAGGTTGGAGACCTGGCTCTTCACGCTAAGCAGCTTGCGAGGCTGCGTTCCATCGCCATTCGCAATAAATATGCTGCCCGCATCTGTGTAAGCGAGCAGGTTTCGGTCGCGCGACCACGAGGCGTCTTCGCCTGAGGTATCTCCAAGGCGACGCGGCGATCCTCCGAGAATGGGCAAACTCCAGAGCGGCCCGCTGGGAGGAACACCGTGGCCGTCGACGACGAGAAGTTCGGAGCCGTCGGGCGACAGCGCAACAGGAACCATGTTGGGAGAAGGCATGTGATCGATGCTGCGAACGTCTCCACCCGACAGAGACATTTCCGCGATGCTTGCTTGAGCGCTGGTTCCGAGCTCCAGGTAAAGGCGGGAACCGTCTGTGCCAATGAGTGATTTTTGGCGACCGTCGTGAGTGAGTTGGACGTAGTTGGAAATCTTGGGAGCGGGCGTGGAGCGCGTGAGGAAATACGCGAGGGCCGCGACGACCAGGATCGCAGCGGCCGCGATTGTGCCGATGATGCGACGCCTGGACTTTTCAAGCGGCGGACGGACCGTGACAACCGATGTGCCTGAATCCGACAGTCCCTCGAGAGCGAAGGCCATGTCGGAGGCAGACTGAAAGCGCTGCTCGGGATTCTTTTCGAGCCCGCGCTGCACGATTCGCTGCAGACCGAGAGGCGCAGTCGGAGCGAGTTCGGTGATTGCCGGTGCATCTTCATTCAGGATTGCTGTGAGCGTTTCTGCGGAAGTTGGCTTCTGGAACGTACGTTCGCCAGTCACCATCTCCTGAAGGATCGCGCTGAAGGCAAATATGTCGGAACGCGCGTCCGCTTTTTTCCCTCGCACCTGTTCGGGGGCCATGTAACCGGCAGTTCCCATGACCAGGCCGGGCTTGGTTTGCAGCATGAGCGTGGGAGCACGGTCGGGATCAGAATCGTCGGGTTGCACCATGGTGGCGAGGCCGAAGTCGAGAATCTTGATACGGCCGTCATTGGTGATGAACAGGTTTTCGGGCTTCAGATCGCGATGAACGATTCCCTTTTCATGGGCCGCGGCGAGGCCATTGGCGATCTGCACGCCATAGTCGATTACCTTGCGCACGGGCAGCGGACCGCGCCTTAGCCGCTCCCATAGGGTCTCGCCTTCCAGCAATTCCGAAACCAGATACTGCTGGTCCTCATGCGTTCCCATCTGGTAGACGGCAAGAATATTGGGATGGTTCAAGGCGGCGGCAGCGCGGGCTTCCTGCTCAAAACGCTGCAGGCGGTGCCGGTCGTACGAAAGAAAGTCGGGCAGGACTTTGATGGCGACATCGCGCTTCAGGCGCATGTCCCGCGCGCGATAGACTTCGCCCATTCCACCTGCGCCTAGGGGTTCGATGATTTCATACTGCCCGAGCGTCGTTCCGGCAGTCAGGGCCATGGGATGGGAGAGTATACATCGGAAAATTGTCGATCAAACGTGTGTGGATACATTTGATTCGCCGATTTTTGAATTGTCGGCAACTCGGAAGTCGATTGCCAGACTGACTTAGGTTCACATCGATTCCACTCTGATCGAGGGAGTGGCATCATTAGGTCCAGGAGCACCCTTAAGCGAAAGGCACCATGTTCCTCTGGGTCGCTTCACGATTTGTCGAAATTGCAGCGGTGAAGGAGGGCGGCGAAGCGCGGATCGGAGCGAAGCTTGTCCCACTTGGGATCGACTGGCAAGAAGGCGAGATGGACGTCGCGCATATCGAATGCGCGATCCAGCCACTCAAAGGCCTGATCTGGCTGAGAGAGGCCTGCGTGGATCAGCGCCGTCGCGTACGGGGGAAGGTACCGCTCACGAGCGACGGTTTCCAGCATGTGCAGGACTTCGTGAGCCTCTTCGCCATGGTTCGTTCTGGCCAGGATGTAGGCGCGGAGAGAGATTGGTTTGCTGTTGCCGCTCGAGAGACGTGCCGCGTGGCTAAGCGCATCGAGAGCGCGTTGTGTTTCCCCGAGTTGTTCGTAGGCCTGACCGAGTTGCATATGCCCCACCCAGAACTCGGAATCGATAGTGACGGATTCTTTGGCGAATTGGAGCGCATCGGAATAGTTGCGGGCCATGAACGCGACCTGAGATGACAGTGCGTGGTGCGCTGCGAGGAGTGGATCGAGTTCGCAGGCACGGCGAACGGCCTGCTGCGCTTCCTGGTGCTGCCCCAAATGCCCGAGGACGATGCCGAGCATACGGTGAGCGAGCGCATAGTGCGGGTCAAGATCGACAGCGCGCCGAAAAGCCGCAACTGCGGTGGTCCATTTCCAGTCGAACCAGAACTTGACGAAGCCGGCGGAGGCTTGGCATTCCGCAAGGCCGGCGTCGGCGGCAATCGCGTGCTCAGCGGCCTCTCGCGCCAGTGGAGACACGGTGAGAGGCGGCGCATCGCCGTTGATCGGACTCGCTGTATAGGCGTCGGCCAGACCGGACCAGGCAAGGGCATAGAGAGGATCGAGCCGTGCAGCGCGGGCATAGAACTCGCTGGCGCGCCGGGTAGTGGCGGGGGACAGCTGGTTCCAGAAATATCGGCCACGAAGGTAGAGGTCGTAAGCCTCGGGGTTCCGGGTCTGCCGGCGGGCAATTGCGGAAAGGCGTTCGGGAGAGAGCTGAAGGCGGACACGTTCTCCGATCGCGGCGCTGATCTCCCGCTGGAACGAGAGCATGCTTACAGGCTCGCTATCGTACGACATCGACCAGACTTGAACCTGGTCAGGAAGGCGAATCAGCCGCGAGGTGATCCGTAAGAGGCCACCTTCGGAGCGCATGGAGCTTTCGACCAGATAGTTGGCGCCAAGTTCACGACCGATTTCAGCCAAGGTCCTTGGCGTACGTTTGTAGGCCATCATTGTGGTGCGGCCAATCACGCTCAGGCGTCTGGGGTCGATCTGCCCGAGCGTTGCGATCACTTCTTCGGTGAGACCATCAGCCAGGTACTCGCGCTCCGGATTGGCGCTGAGATTTTCGAAAGGCAGAACCGCGAGGGTTACGCGGTCGTCCGCAACCTGCGCGAGGCCAGAGGAGACTTCAACTGAGGGGATGAAGTGATAGCCCTTGCCGGGGATGGTGGCGATAAAGCGATTCTCTCCGCGGGTTTCTCCCAGAACTCGGCGCAAGGTCGAGATGCTCTGGTTAAGGTTGTTCTCCTCAACGACTGTGTCGGGCCATACGGCGCGCATGAGTTCATCCTTACCGACAATCTTGCCGCAGCGTTGAACGAGGTGCAGAAGGGTATCGAAGGCCCTCGGAGTAAGTGGGATGGGCTCGCCGTTGCGAGACAGCAGACGCTTGCCTGCCTCCAGGCGGAAGTCCCCGAATTCGTAAGTATCTGGTTCCGGCGGACTCATGAAGTTGGCGGCCTTCAGATCGTTTCAGAAATTTTCAGGATGATTCTAAGGACTTCAGCGACGCATGGGAAGGAGGATGAGCGAGCGTGGCCGGGTGAGGAATTCGGCGACAACTCTTGCACAAAAGGAGCAGAGCATATGCGGTCCAGAATCCTGAAAGCATTGTCGGCGTTAGCGTTGGGTGTGGTGGTCATGATGGTATTCGGGCGAGATATGGTAGCTGCACCAGAGATAGGACCCGGCGGACTGGTGGGAACATGGCGTGTGACGGTGACCCAGGTCGATTGCCAGACAGGAGATCCACTGTCGCCTCCGGCTCCGCCATTTTCGTCGCTGCTGACGTTTGCCGTGGGGGGAACGATGGCGGAGGACACGACGAATCCAGCGTTTGGACCGGGACAACGGGGGGCCGGACAAGGTGTATGGACCTATAAAGGCCGCGGCGCTTATGGAGTAAAGAGCGTAGCCTTCATCAATTACACGACGGCGCCCAATCCCGCCGCACACAATCCAGGATTTGAGGCCGGAGAACAGACAATCACGCAGACGATCACCTTCAAAGACGGTCCCAATAAATGGAGCAGCAACGCAGCGATTGAATTTACGGATGTGAACGGTGTGGTGTACCGGCAAGGATGCGCATTGGCGACTGCGCAGCGGTTCTAGCAGAAGTCGATTTCGGGTGAGCCCGATCGTAGCTGAGGCTACTGCGATCGGGCTTTGTGCTGTGGAGCAAGCCCGAGGTCGTCGCCAACGCAATCGTTCTCACGCAGAGATGATCGCCTGCTCTACAAGCCGGTGAGAGTGCGAATTCGATCGGCAAACGAGGGGAACTGGCGGCACAGTTCGTCACGATTGCCAGCTTCGTAGTCGGCGTAATCGAAGCCGGGAGCGACGGTGGTGCCCATCAAGGCAAAGCGTCCATCGGCTTTCAATCGAGCGCCTTGCCAAACATTGCTGGGGACGATGTGCTGCACGCGCATGCCGGAGCGAATGTCTGAGCCGAGGGTGATGATTTCGCCGTTGCCGCCGGGATGGAGTTGGAGCATCTCGACGGGATCACCGAGATAGAAATGAAAAATCTCTTCGCCGGGCAAGCGATGGATGACGGAGAAGGTGTCTGGCGTGAGGAGATAGTAGATGCATGTCGAGAAGGCGCGCGGACCGGTGTATGCGGATGGGAGCGCTGAATGCGGGATTTGAGTGGTGGATCGGTACGTCTCGCGGAAATAGCCGCCTTCGATGGTGAGCGGTTCAAGTTGGAGGAGTTGGCGGAGGTCGTCGGCGGTGAGTTCGGACATGGAAGGAATTATTACAGTTGTTAGTTGCTAGTTGTCAGATCGCAGTCAGCACTTCGTGGGCGAGGGCGCCCGCGCCACCGAACCAAACCACTATTCAGCGCGGCGGAAGGCGAGGACGGCGTTGAGGCCGCCGAAGGCAAAGCTGTTCGAGAGTGCATATTCAATACGGGCTTGGCGGGGTTGATTGGGGACAACGTCGAGATCGCACTCGGGATCGGGAGCGGTGTAGTTCACGGTCGGAGGCAACGTGCAATTCGTGAGTGCCATGAGAGTCGCGACTGCCTCCAGCGATCCGGCGGCGCCGAGTGCGTGTCCATGCATGGACTTGGTCGAGCTGATCGGAAGCTTGTCGGCATGAGTGCCGAAGACGGTGCGGATGGCAGAGGTCTCCATGGGATCGTTGACCGGAGTTCCGGTACCGTGCGCGTTGATGTATCCGATCTGTTCGGGCTGAAGTTGAGCATCGTCGAGCGCTTTGCGGATGGCGGCGGCAGCGCCTTCGGGAGCAGGCTTGGTGATGTGCGAGGCGTCAGAGGACATTCCGAAGCCGACGATCTCGCCCAGGATGCGAGCACCGCGAGCGCGCGCAGCGTCGAGTGGTTCGAGAACCAGCATGGCGGCGCCTTCGCCCAGGATCATGCCACGGCGATCGCGCGAAAAGGGACGGCAGGTATCGGGAGAGACGACGCGCATGGCCTCCCATGCTTTCAAAATGCCGAAGCTGAGTGGCGCCTCGCAACCGCCGGTGATGGCAACGTCGGCAAGTCCCGAACGGACAGCCCAGAATGCCTGGCCGATGGCGTGGTTCGAAGAAGAGCAGGCTGTCGAGATGTTGTAGGCGGGGCCACGAATTCCGAACTCCATGGAAATGGCGCTGGCGCCGGCGTTGGGCATGGTGCGGGGAATGGTGAGCGGATGCACACGGTTCTGACGCTCGTGATAGACGGCCCAGAAGCCTGCGTCCTGACTGCCCTGACCACCGATGGAAGAGCCGGTGATGATGGTGGTCTTGTCGGAGAGCTCTCCGCGAAAATCGAGTGCGGATGCCGCGACCGCTTCGCGCGCGGCGATCACGGCAAATTGAGCGAAGCGGTCGAGGAAGTCAGCTTGATTGCCGGGAAAATACGCGGCCGAATCATAGGCGGGGACCTCGGCGCCATTTTGAAATTTCAGAGAGGAAACGTCGGAGATGGTGATGGGACCGATAGCGCAATGGCCTTCGGCAAGGGCGTTCCAGTTCTCTGCGACATTCTTGCCTAGGGCCGAGATGATGCCGATTCCGGTGATGGCTACGCGGCGATTCAAGTAAGTGAAGATATCCCGGGGATCATTGGCCGCCTGCCGGCTGTGGCTGCGACTGCGATTTCGTGATGACTAACTGACGAACACCTTCCACCATTTCGCGCACTGTCTTGATGTTGCGCGCTTCTTCATCGGGAATCGAAATATCGAATTCGCTCTCCAGGTCAAAAAGCATGTTCACGCTGTCGAGGGAGTCGAGGCCCAGATCCGCGAAGGTGCTTTCAATGGTCACGCTTTCCACGGGAATTCGTTTTTGCTTGGCGATCACCGTGAAAACCCGAGGTGCAATCGATTCAACTGTGGGGACTTGATTCGCGTTATCAGTCATATGGGTTTTGGGTGTTATTGAGGTAATCGCAACATTGTAGACGAGACCGCCAAATTATGGCGGTGACAAGGCCGGTGATCATGCGGCAGGAGCTGGGCGGGACTCGGAGCGAGCCGTTTCGCGGATAAGAGAGATAAGGATGGCCGAGATGTTTTGTAGATCCAGCACCAGATAACTCACGTCGACAGAGATGAGGTTGGCCTGGATCGTTCCGTGAATGTGGCGGCACAAAACGTCGATTTTCTCGATTGTGTCGGAAAGGGATAGCCCAAGCCGCTGTTGCGTCCGCCCGGCGCCACGGACGACCTTGGCCACAGCAGGCGCAGTAGCGGGCGCTTCGAGATCGTCAGCCAGCTCGCGGATTAATTCTGTGAGGTGTTTGTGATGATCAGCAGGGCGAGATCCGCGATTATTCCTTGCCAGGTCTGCGGCAGCAGCCTCCGCAATATTTACGGCGTTCTCGCGAAGGAGCTGCGGAACACGTTTGAGTTCGATGGGGTGATGGGGCTGGCGTTTTTCCAACTTCTTTTCAATGGCGCTGACCAGCATTTCCACGGGAGCCGGTTTGATGAGGTAATCATCCACCTGACTGCGAATGGCCTGGAGGGCGGTTTCGAAGGCGGGATAGCCGGTGAGAATCAGGGTTACGCACTCGGGTTGGGTGCGGCGCATGGCACTGACAACGGTAAAGCCATCCCCCGGGTGGCCGATGTTCAGGTCGGAGATCAATACGTCGAAAGGCCATTTGTTCATTGAATCCAGGGCCTCTGCGACGCTGCCGGCAGCAGTCACTTCAAAACCGTGGATCGTGAGTACGGCGGGGAGGGAGAGCCGGATTCCGGGTTCGTCGTCGACGAAAAGAATGCGGACGGCCAAATGAGTCTCCAAACCGGACACGGGGCATCCGGTGTTTGACTTAATTTTGATGCAGGTTCTTGCGCTCGACGGCGTTGTGAGTATCTGTTTCTTCCACTTTTCTCATGTATTTAGAGAAGTAACACGTTACCAGCAAGTTACGGTGACATTACGGAAGTGATATTTACTTGAGGGCCATTCGACCGTAGCATTCGTATTGCAGTAAGGCAGTTCTGGGGGAGGGCTGCCAAGGCGCTCTGGTCCGAAAGGAACAGAGCGCTTTTAAGTTATTGGTGCGATTCACGCTTTTGAGGGCGACTAGGGCCAGTTGCGACCTTCCTCTCACTTCAGCATCCAATCGAGTGTTAACATTGAATCCCGCGAGAGTTCCAGGGTGCGGTGAAAAGCCCTAATTGGGCGATCACGAAACCTTGTGGGAAGAGAGCTGATCAGGAGGAGAGATGGCGAGTGAATTGATTCTGGAGGTTACCGACTCGAATTTCGACCAGGCGGTGTTGAAGTCGGAACAGCCAGTGATGGTAGATTTTTGGGCAGCATGGTGTGGTCCGTGCCGGGCGCTTGCGCCAGTGGTGGACGAACTTGCCAGCAGCTACAACGGCAAGGTGAAAGTGGCGAAGATGGACGTCGACAAGAATGTCTCTACGCCCCAGCGCTATAACGTGCGCGGAATTCCGACGCTGCTGATCTTCAAGGGCGGACAGGTTGCGGAACAGATTGTTGGTTATGTTCCGAAGGAAACGATCGAGAAGGCCCTGCAGAAGCACGTCTAAGTGGAATTATTTCAGGATTGAAAAAAGCTCAGCTGCGGCTGAGCTTTTTACTTTTGGACGAAGATCAGAACAGACGTTCGCTACGCGAACTGCCCACTCGAGGGCGAGTGGGCTCCATCAGTACTTGCGGAGAACGGCGATCACGCGACCCTGCACCTGCACTGAAGCGGCAGGAACCATGATTGGCTTCATGGCGGCGTTCGAGGGTTGCAGACGGATCTGGGCGCCTTCTTTGTAGAATCGCTTCAGGGTTGCGTCGTAGCCTTCCACGAGCGCGACGACGATATCGCCATTCTGGGCAATGTCAGATTTCTCGACGAGAACATAATCGCCGTCAACGATGGCCTCATCCTTCATTGACTCGCCCGTAACCTTCAAGGCAAAGACATCCTTCGAGCGGGTGAAGTCGGAGAACGACAGGGTCTCAGGAGTTTCAACGGCTTCAATGGGACGGCCGGCGGCGATGCGGCCCATCAGTGGAATCACCATCCCGGCGCCTCCATTGAGAGTTTGCTTGAGTTTCCCTTTGGGTGCGATCAAGTCGATGGAGCGGCTGCGGTTGTAATCGCGACGGAGCAGGCCTTTTCGCTCCAGGTTGGAGATGTGCTTGTGAACGGTGGCAAGGGAGCTGAGTCCAAGTCCTTCGCCGATTTCCTCGAACGAAGGAGAGTAGCCGTTCTTCTGGACAAATTCAGCGATGTAGTCGTAAACCTGCCGCTGCCGCTTGGTAAGCGCCATACCTACCCCCAGACGGGAAATTACGCGTAAGTATCAGCGAATAAAAGGCGAATGTCAAGAGCGAGCTATTGGCTGTCAGCTATCGGCTGTCAGCTTAAAACCCTGGGTACTAGGGACAGTACTGCCTGGTTGGGATCGCAAATCTCAGCTGAAGCGAGGCGACCGGAAACAAGCTAACGACTAGCGACAACGGACTATCGACTGAAAGCTAGCTGAACCATTCACTACGGTAGGCGATCCACCAGCTGAGGACGAGGATAGGCAAGGTAAGGATGAGGCTCCACATGAGGGGCAGAGTGAAGTCTGCAATGAGGCCGAGCACCATAAAAATCGCCCAAAAGATTTTCTTTTCCAAGAAGGCCCCCGAATAATTCTACTGCGGAGAGCGTAGCTATGGGCTGGCTGAAAGAAACGCGAGCGTACATGTACGCATGCGGAAGTACAAGCAGATCAGCTGATTGCTGGGGTAGGTGCCTACGCATACAATAAGCAAGCCCGAGAGAACCACGCTCGAACCTGCTGCGCCGGGGTAAACTCTTCGGAAAATCATGCCGGACGTTTCCAAGCACCTGGAAAAAGCGGAGAAGCACCTGCAAAAAGGGAAACTGGAGCAGGCGCTGGACGAATTCGTCAACGTGCTCGACCTGGACCCGAACGAAGATACGGTCCGGCAGCGCGCGGCGGATATTTGTCTTTCGCTGAATCGCGAGAGACAGGCCAGCTTGCTGCTTGGGGATGCGTTCGATCATTACCTGGCTGCGGATAGAGTTTCGGAAGCGAGCACCACTTACAAGAAATTGCTGCGGCTTGGCCGGGTGACGGCGGAACGTACCTTCCGGTTGGCCCAGCTATTCGATAAACACAACTCTCGCCGCGATGCGCTGGAAGCCTACGATCAGGCTGCCAGTGATTTTCTTGCGCAAGGACGCAAACAAAGTGCGCTCTCAGCGTTACGGCGGATGATGGTGCTGGAACCAACTACCGAAGTCTGCCGGCGCGAGGCGACGCTCGCTGAACAGGTTGGGGATCGAAAGGGGGCTGCCGCCTCTTTCTTCCAGTTGGGACAGTTCCTGCGAAAAGAAGGCAAGACGCCGACGGAGGCGTTCGAAAAGGCATTCGATCTCGATCCAATGAATGGCGATATAGCCGCTGCTTACGCACTGGAATTAATCCAGCATAAAGATGTTGCGGGAGCGGCGAAAGCGCTGAAGCCCTTCGCAGATGGGACTGGGGATCGCGCGGACCTGCAGAAGAAATACCTCGAGTGCCTGCTGTATCTGAAGCGTCTGGATGAAGCAGAGCCCGTCGCGCTGATGTTGTTCGACAATAATCCAGAGGAAATTGAAGTTGTCGGAAAGATTATTGGGCTTTGGCTGAAAGCGAACGAGAATGTGAAGGCCGCCGAGTTGGCTCGCGAACTGCAGTCGCATGCCGAAAAAGCCAAGAAGATGCGCGAGTTCCTGGCAATGCTGAACGAGATTGCGCAACAGAATCAGCCAGGGATTGCGTTTCTCGAATACCTCGGGACCGTCTATAACTCCAACAATCGCGAACACGAATATTGCGAGACGCTGCTGCGATTGTTCGATCTGAATTTTGCCGCACACAATTTTCTGAAAGCGGCCGATTGCCTGGATCGCGCCGTCGATGTGGATGCGTACGAGTCCGGCCATCAGCAGAGGCTGGATATGCTGCGCGGGAAGATTGATCCAGGGCGATACGACCTGATCGGCACGCGCATTGTCTCGGTGCTGAAGACGCAGCCGGTGGAGCAGACGGCGGCTCCTCAGGAGCAGCAACTCCCATCGACGGACGAAAACGAACCGACGATGCTCGAGGACCTGATGCTGCAGGCGGAAATATTTCTGCAGTATTCGATGAAGCCGAAAGCGATGGATCGGATTCAGCGGCTGCACCGATTGTTTCCGCGTGAAGAAGAGAAGAACGATAAGCTGCGTCACCTTTATGCGAAGGCGGGATTCAGTCCGAAGTACGACGAATCGATTCCTGTGTCGCAGGGAGCGAGCGAGCAGGCGGGCGCCGCGACGCAGAAGGTGATTGATAACTTCGCGCGTGTAACGGAGATTTCGCGCAACATCGCGCGCCAGGGAACGGTGAAGTCGGCGCTGTTCACGACGGTGAACGAAGTGGGACGCCACTGGAACGTGAGCCGCTGTGTCGCGGGACTGGGATCGCCGGACAAGCCTCCGACGGCAGTGATTGAGTATTGCGCGCCGGGGGTGAAGAAATCCGATACGGCGTCGCTGGTCAAGATCATTCCGTTCCTGCAGAACCTCTGTATTCAGGCGGAAGGCGCTGTGGTGGTCACGGACACAACGGCGGTGCTGGAACTGAACCCGATTCGCGGTCCGCTGGCGACGCTGGAGATTCGATCGTTGATGGCGGTACCGTTTATCGATGTGAACGAGCATACGGGGATCGTGATCCTCGAGCAGTCTGATCGACAGCGGACATGGCGCAAGGTGGATGAAGTCGTCCTGAAGACGATTGCGGAGCAGGTGGTGCAGGCAGTCAACAATGCCAAGCTGCGCAGCCTGGTGAAGAATCTCGCCGTGACGGAAGAACATTCGGGCCTGCTGAAAAGGGCGTCGTACCTTGATGTGCTGCTGGCGGAGGTAAGGCGCGCGCAGGTGCAGAAGAGTCCGATTACGTTGATGTTGCTGAGCTTCGGCTCTGCCACTGCAATGGTGAAAGAAGCAGGCGAGCCAGCGGTGGAAAGCATGATGCGCGATATCGGGCAGCTGGTGACGTCGAACCTGCGACAGAACGATTCGGCGATTCGATACGACACTGCCTCCGTGGCGTTGATGCTGGCCGATACCGGCGAGAAGAATGCGCTGCTGGTGCTGGATAAGTTACGCAAGCTGATGAGCAGCATCAGGCTGGGTACGCATAAACAAGAACTGCCGATGGCTGCAGGGATTGCAGAAGTTGTGATTCATCCGCATTTCGAACCGGCAGACATTGTGACCGAGGCCATCAATCGGCTGGAAGCGGCGCTGGAGCGCGCGAGACTGGAAGGTCCGAATGGCGCGTTCACGCTGACGGCAATTGTGCCGGACGCACATGCGGGCGCGTCGGTTTAATCTCTCATTTCTCCTACAAATTCCCTTTCATTTAAAGCAGCATCCAATCAGAGGTTCTGGGCGGTTGTCGCCTGTCCGAGGGCGCTGGTACACTAGCGGGTTTTCGGACGAACGTTCGAGCGGCTCTCTTCTCATTGGTGGGGTAGTGATGACAGACATTGCAATTGTGAGCGGCGTGCGCACGCCGATGGCGCGCTATTGCGGCAAGCTGCGAGACTTCACCGCGCAGGAACTCGGAGCGGTGGCGGCGAAGGCGGCGATCGAGCGCGCAGGCGTTGAGGCCAAAGAAATCGATCATGTGGTCTTCGGCAATGCGCAGCAGACCTCGGGCGATTCGATCTATGGCGCGCGGCATGTCGGATTGAAAGCGGGCGTGCCGATTGAGACTCCGGCGTTGACGGTGAATCGACTGTGCGGATCGGGAATGCAATCGCTGGTATCGGCGGCGCAGATGATCCAGTTGGGCGAAGCGAATACGGTGCTGGCGGGCGGGATGGAGTCAATGTCGCAGGCGCCGCATGTGATCCGCGGGATGCGCTGGGGCGTGGGACTGGGCGAAGGCAAGCTGGAAGATTCGCTGATGGTGGCGCTGCTCGACAGCTATTGTGGTCTCTACATGGCGAACACGGCAGAGTTGTATGCGGAGCAACAAGGGATCACGCGGGAGATGCAGGACGAGTTTGCTTATCGCTCGCAGCGACTGGCGGGTGAGGCGCAGAAGGCGTGCCGGCTGAGCGAGGAGATCACGCCGGTGCCATTGCGTAATAAGAAGGGCGAGGCGACGGGCGAGATGTTTACGGCAGATGATCATCTGCGTCCGGAGACGACGCTCGAGGCGTTGCAGAAGCTGCGTCCGTCGTTCGGGAAAAATGGGACGGTGACGGCGGGCAATGCGAGCGGTATCGTGGACGGCGGCGCGGCGACGGTCCTGATGAAGATGGACGATGCGCAGAAGCGCGGTCTGAAGCCGCTGGGACGGATTGTGAGTTGGGGAATCGCGGGCGTGGATCCAAAGATTATGGGATCGGGTCCGGTGCCCGCGTCGCGAGCGGCGCTGAAGAAAGCTGGACTGAAACTCGATGATATCGATCTGATCGAAGTGAATGAGGCGTTCGCGGCGCAGTATCTGGCGGTCGAAAAAGAGTTGGGACTGGATCGCGAGAAGGTGAACGTGAATGGCGGCGCGATCGCGCTGGGGCATCCGCTGGGAGCGACGGGAACGAGGCTGGTGATCACGTTGCTGCATGAGTTGCGGAGACGGAAGAAAAAGTATGGGTTGGCGACAGCGTGTATCGGCGGGGGACAGGGGATTGCGATGGTGGTGGAAGCGGCGAACTGATTCACCGCAGAGGACGCAGAGAAAAGCGGGCCACGGATCTCACGGATAGTCACGGATTTCGTTTAATCCAAGAGATCCGTCGAAGATTTGTGTAGATCCGTGGTCAGGTTTTGAGGAGTTCGAATGGCGATTAAGAAAGTGGGCGTTTGTGGTTGCGGGCTGATGGGATCGGGGATTGCGCAGGTGAGCGCGATGGCCGGATTCGACGTGACGGTGCTCGAAGCAGAACAGCGCTTCCTCGACAAGGGCTTTGCGGGAATTGAGAAGTCGCTGGCGAAGTTTGCCGAGCGTCCGGTGGAGAAAGGCGGCATCACCGCGCAACAGAAAGACGAAATCCGCGGACGGCTGAAGGGAACGACGAAGGCTGAAGACCTCGCCGATTGCGACATCGTGATTGAAGCGATCATCGAGAATGTGCCCGGATAAGAAGAAGTTGTACGAGCGGCTGGACGCCGTGGTGCAGAAGGATGCGATTTTCGCGACCAACACATCGTCGATTTCAGTGACGGAGTTGATGACTGCAACCAAGAGGCCGGAACGATTTGTCGGACTCCACTTTTTTAATCCGGTGCCGCTGATGAAACTGGTGGAAGTCGTGAGGACGATTGCGACGGATCCGGCGGTGTACGAGAGCGCGTACGGGTTTGCGAAGAAGCTTGGCAAGGTTCCGGTGCGCACGAGCGACAAGACTGGGTTTATTGTGAACCGGCTGCTGGTGCCGTATCTGCTGGATGCGGTGCGCGCGTACGAAGAGGGCGTAGGCACGATCGAGGACATTGATACGTCGATGAAGCTGGGCTGCGGCTATCCGATGGGCCCGTTTACGCTGCTGGATTTTGTGGGACTGGACACAACGTATTACATCACGCATGTGATGTTCGATGAATTCAAGGAGCGGAGGTTCGCGTCGCCATCGCTGTTGAAGAGAATGGTGCTGGCGGGCTGGTACGGGCGCAAGAGCGGCAAGGGATTTTACGACTATGCGAATCCGGAGAAGCCGGTGGCGCAGGATGCGGCGTTGCGAGGGATGGCGGAAGAGGGGCAGAGCGGAGCAAAGGCTGCTGATTGACGTTCCACACGTTCGCTTCGCGACGTGTGGGGCACCCGAATGCATAGTTCCTTCGCTGCGCTCAGGATGACTCGAGGAGAGGGATGTATCGGCGGTCACCCGAGGAGCGGAGGAGAACGAAACATCGGAAAATCGAGGAATCGTAAAATCGAAGACCTGAAGACCTGAAGACTGGAAAACTGGCGTGTTGAGAGACTGAACGACTGACAGACTGATCGACTGACCGACTGAGAGACCCGAATGGCTTCTAGCGCAGTGGTTCCACCGTACGAGAATCTGCAATACGAGAAGAAGGGCGCCATCGCCTATGTGACCGTCAATCGGCCGAAGGTGCTGAACGCGCTCAATCGTGCCACGATGCAAGAGCTGCGCGCGGCGTTCACGGCGGCGAAAGAAGATCCAGAAGTGCGGGTCGCAATCCTGACTGGCGCGGGCGAGAAGGCGTTCATTGCTGGAGCGGATATCAATGAGTTGGCGAAGCTGAATCCGGTGGAAGCGAAGGAGTACACGCACTGGGGTCAGTCGGTGCTGGATGGGATTGAGAATCTGGGCAAGCCGGTGATCGCCTGCATTAATGGATTCGCGCTCGGCGGTGGTTGCGAACTGGCGATGGCCTGCACGATGCGACTGGCGAGTGAAAATGCGAAGCTCGGTCAGCCAGAGGTGAAGCTGGGAATTATTCCCGGATATGGCGGGACGCAGCGGCTGCCACGACTGGTCGGCAAAGGACTGGCGATGCAACTGGTGCTGACGGGCGAGGTCATCTCGGCGCAGGAAGCACATCGGATCGGGCTGGTAAATGAAGTGGTCGCGGCGGCGGAGTTGATTCCGCGGGCGGAAGCGATTGCGCAGAAGATTATTGCGAATGCTCCGTTGGCGATTCAGTACGCGATGGAAGCGGTGCACAAGGGCATGGAGATGACGCAGGCAGAGGGGCTGTATCTCGAGGCGACTCTGTTTGCGGTGAGCTGCGCGACGGAAGACAAGGCGGAGGGGACGAAGGCGTTCCTCGAGAAGAGAGCGGCAAACTTCAAAGGCAAATGACGTTTCACGTTTCAAGGTTCACTGGAAGACAGTGGGAGGGGATAGGGTTCCCTCGCTGCGCTCGGGATGACAGTCCTCGCTGCGCTCAGACTTACGAATCATTCTGAATGTCCGATCCCTTGTGTTTGCTTTTCGATTACCTATTACCAATTACCCGATTACCAAATCATCTTGGTGTCTCTGTGGTGAATTCGCTTTCCTGTCTGTGTTACAACTAACTGCGGATGATCAAGTCCTTTCACAAGCTGTTGATTCCCAAATCGGAAGCGGGTTATAAGGCGCTCACCGAGTTTTTTTCTGCGCTCGGATTGGCGCGTGGAGAGATGTGGGAAGGACGTCGCAGCAAGGGCATGAAGTTGGAAGTGCCAGAGGCTGGTGTCGAGATCGGTACGGGACAGGGATTTCCCGACGCCGATCTGGTGATCGAGGCAGACAGCGCCGATCAACTCTACGAGGTAGCGCAACGGCACGGTTTCAAAGTAGTCGAGGAGATTGCCGATCAGGATTGGGGCGCGCGCATGTTCGCGCTGGAACTGCCTGGCGGCCATGGGAAACTCGCGGTTTTTTCTTACAACTCCGATTGGCGTCATAAACAGACCGAAGGCGAACTGGATTCGACCGGGCTGCGCATCGGGATCGTGGTGAGCCGCTTCAATTCGTTTATCACGGAACGCCTGCTGGCGGGCGCGCTGGATGCGCTGAAGCGGACGGGCGCGAAGAATGAAGATATCCAGATTGTGCGGGTGCCGGGAGCATTCGAGATCCCAAGTGCCTGCCGCACGATGGCGGAGACCGGCAAGTACGACGCGCTGGTTGCGTTGGGCTGCCTGTTGCGCGGCGATACCGCGCATTATGACGTGATCGTGAATGAGGCGACGCGCGGGATTGGTCAGTCCATGCAGGAGACGGGCGTGCCGCATGGGTTTGGAGTGCTGACCTGCGATACGCTGGAACAGGCGATTGATCGCGCGGGCTTGAAGGCCGGGAATAAAGGTTGGGAAGCGGCGCTGGCGGCGGTAGAAATGGCGACGCTCAAGAAGAAACTCGTAGCAAGTGGCAAATAGCGAGATTAGTGTCTTTAGTTCGACGGGGCGTAGTTGGTAGCTAGTGGCACGGGGTTTCGAGAGCCACTTGCGACAAGCGACAAGCTACCCGACCTGTGCGATTGTCGATCAAGATTGGTCGAGCAACAGAGTTACGATCTCCAAGAACATGGGTACAAGGCGCAAATCCCGGGAACTGGCTCTGCAGATGCTTTTTCAGGCTGATATGGGGAAGCAGTCACCAGAGCAGGTACGTAAGACCTTTTGGGGAGAGCGCAAGGATCTCGAAGAAGGCGTGCGCGGGTTCGCGGATGATATTTTTCGAGTGGCGACCGATCGGTCTGATGAAATCGACAAATTGATCGAGACTCATGCCGAGAACTGGCGCATGGAGCGGATGGCTGCGGTGGATCGAAATGTGATGCGGGCAGCTGTGGCGGAATTTGTGGGCTTTCCGAAGACGCCGGCGCCCGTGATTATCAATGAGGCGCTTGAAATTGCGCGTAAATTTTCCAGCCCTGAATCCGTCAACTTCATTAATGGCGTGTTAGATAGTGTGGCGAAGGATTTACAGAAAAGACAGGTATGACGATGAAGTGGTCCGATGAAGCGAATTCGATCGTAGAGGAGTTGCTGCGCGATATTCCGGCTCCGGTGCGTCCAGAGGTGCAGGAGGCGGCTTCGAGTCGCGCTGAGGGACTGGCCGGCGACGACGGCGAGGACGAGGTTTCCATGGAGACTGCGGTGCGGGCGTTCATCGAGAGCACACCGTCGGACCTGCGGAACCGGCTGAAGCATGCTCTGACCTATCATGGGATTGATCCGGAAGAGTATGACGAGGCGTTTTCGTCGTAGGTGTTAGTCGTTAGTGGGTAGCAAGTAGCTGGTATTGGCGAGACGCCGGCTGTCGCTGGGACGAAAGTGCGACTTTCTGGATGATCTCTTATCCAATCAAGAACAGCAGATTTTGCGAATTGTAGGGTTCCCTCGCTGCGCTCGGGATGACAGGTGGAGAGCGGTGGCGAGTTAGCGAACACCGCGCCAACATTGAGAACGAATGGGCCGCATGATAAGCCGCGGCCGAGGTCGGCTGCGCCACGTGAACCGTGGTAGATTCAGAAAAGCGATTCTGTGAATCGCCGTTTTCGAATCGAGCATTGACGGTCCCAGCCCTAGTTGTTATATTTATATGGTTCTGCGAGTAAGTTTAGCCTGTCTGTAGCACCCCGGTTTTACCTGGACGCTAAGCAGCTGAGCTGTAAAGGGTAAGTCCAGAACGGATTTGCTTTCTGTTCTGCGTCACCTCGCTGAAAGTGCCTGCGCTTCCTCCGGCCAACGGGGGGTATGCAGGCGAAACAGGGAACGAAACGGAGTTTCTCGGTTCGCAGAAGCCACCGTCGCCGCCCTGATCTCAAGAAGCAATTTCTCCGGTGCGTTTAGGCGCAAGGGGGAAGGATGGCGTGAAGAGCGCCAGCCAGGCTCGAAATAAGCCAGGTCAAAGGAAGTCGCGCCCGATCGCGGCGCCGCAAGCTGGATTGTGTGTCCAGCGGCGGGCAAGCGCGGGCTGTGTTTAAAGGAGCAGCAAAGAGTGCCTACCTTCAATCAGTTAGTGCGGAGCGGCCGGTCGGCCCCGAAGTACAAGACGGCGAGTCCGGCATTGCAGGGATCCCCGCAGAAGCGCGGTGTTTGCACCCGCGTGTACACGCAGACGCCGAAGAAGCCGAACTCAGCGCTGCGCAAAGTTGCGCGTGTTCGTCTGACGAATGGAATTGAAGTCACGACCTACATTCCTGGCATCGGCCACAACCTGCAGGAGCACTCGATTGTGCTGATCCGCGGGGGCCGTGTGAAGGATCTGCCGGGCGTGCGTTATCACGTCGTGCGCGGAACGCTGGACGCGGTGGGCGTCGCCAATCGCAAGCAGAGCCGTTCGAAGTACGGTGCGAAGCGCCCGAAGGCGTAAGGGTTGTCGTTAGTGATTGGTCGTTAGTCGTTGGCTAACGGCAAAGGTTCCGAGCTCCAGCGGGATAGCTGAGAGCCGAAAGCTAAGAGCTGAAAGCGAATTTAGATATGCCAAGAAAAGGTCACATTTCAAAGCGCGGGACGGAGTCGGATCCGGTCTACAACTCCACGCTGGTAACGAAGTTCGTCAATTCCATGATGTGGCAGGGCAAGAAAAGCACTGCCTCCGGCATCTTCTACAACGCCATGGAAAAGCTGCAGGAAAAGGGCGGCGACGAGGCTATCAAGATTTTCAAGAAGGCCGTCGAGAACACCAAGCCCCTGCTGGAAGTGAAGACCCGTCGCGTAGGCGGCGCCAACTACCAGGTGCCGGTGGAAGTGAATCCCGATCGGCGTACGTCGCTGGCGATTCGCTGGATCATCAGTTACGCCCGCGCTCGCGCCGAAAAGGGCATGACCGATAAGCTCACGAATGAGCTGCTGGATGCGGCCAACGGTCGCGGCGGCGCAGTGAAGAAGCGCGAAGATGTGCATCGCATGGCGGAAGCCAACAAGGCATTTGCACACTACCGGTGGTAAATCCGGTCGTTGGTCGGTAGTCGTTGGTCGTTAGCCAACCCTCCGGCAAGTGACTGTGAAGGTTTCGAGATTTCAGTACGACTGATTTTTGGTTTGCTAAAGACGAACGACTAAAGACTAGCAACTGTTGTTGGGGTGAGGGACCGGCCCTCTTTTTATGAGCCGGTAAAGGACTAGAAGTGGCGAGACAAGTTCCATTAGCGCGTTGCCGGAATATCGGCATCATGGCTCACATCGACGCGGGTAAGACCACGACGACGGAGCGCATCCTGTTCTACACGGGGCGGACCCATCGCATCGGCGAGGTGCATGAGGGAACCGCGACCATGGACTGGATGGAACAGGAGCAGGAGCGCGGTATCACGATTACCAGCGCGGCTACCACCTGTACCTGGCGCGATGTACGAATCAATATTATTGATACGCCTGGCCACGTGGATTTCACGGCCGAGGTGGAGCGATCGCTGCGCGTGCTCGACGGCGCGGTCGCGGTGTTCGATGCCGTTCACGGCGTCGAGCCCCAGTCGGAAACCGTATGGCGTCAGGCCGATAAATACGGTGTTCCGCGCATTTGCTTCATCAACAAAATGGATAAGACGGGCGCTGACTTTGAGCATGCGATGGATACCATTCGCAAGCGCCTGAATGCGCGTCCGGTTGCGATCCAGCTGCCGGTTGGTCAAGAGGCCGCTTACAAAGGCGCCATCGATCTGTTCGAGATGAAGGCCCACATTTACAACGACGAGACCATGGGCGCCGAGTACGAGATCGAAGAGATCCCTGAAAACCTGCTGAAGAAGGCGCAGGCGTTCCACAATCAGATGGTCGAATCGATTGTCGAGAACGACGATGATCTCCTGCACAAGTACATGGAAGGCGAAGTCATTTCGCCGGCGGAGCTGAAGGCTTCGCTGCGCAAGAGCACGATTGCACTGAAGGTGTTCCCGGTGATCTGCGGAACGGCTTTCAAGAACAAAGGAGTGCAGCCGCTGCTCGACGCCGTGGTGGATTTCCTCCCGTCTCCACTCGACGTTCCCGCAATCAAGGGCGTCGATCCTGACAATGGTCAGGAAGTTGAGCGCAAGGCTGAAGACAATGCTCCGTTCTCCGCATTGGCCTTCAAGATCATGAGCGATCCGTTTGTCGGACAGCTCGTGTTCGTCCGCGTGTACTCCGGACATCTGAAGACGGGCGATAGCGTGTACATCGTGAGCAAGCGCCGCTCCGAGCGCATTGGGCGTCTGCTGAAAATGCATGCCAACAAGCGCGAAGAGATCAGCGAGATCTATGCAGGCGACATCTGCGCATGTGTCGGACTGAAGAACGTTACGACTGGCGACACGATTTGCGACGAAAGCCATCCGGTACTGCTCGAGTCGATCGAGTTCCCGGCTCCCGTGATTGCGGTGGCCGTAGAGCCCAAGACGAAGGGCGACCAGGAGAAGATGGGTCTGGCTCTGTCGCGACTGGCGCAGGAAGATCCGACGTTCCGCGTGAACACGGATCCCGATAGCGGACAGACGATCATCTCCGGCATGGGTGAGTTGCACCTGGAGATCATCATCGACCGCATGATGCGCGAGTATAAGGTCGAGGCCAACGTCGGCAAGCCGCAGGTTGCGTATCGTGAAACGATCCGTAAGGCTTCCGAGGCGGAAGGTAAATTCATTCGCCAGACAGGCGGCCGCGGTCAGTACGGTCACGTGAAGATCCGGCTGGAACCCAACCCGGGCAAAGGCTACGAGTTCGAGAACGATATCAGTGGCGGATCGGTTCCGAAGGAATACATAAAGCCGATCGACAACGGTATCAAGGAAGCGCTCGAAGGCGGCGTACTGGCTGGCTACGAGATGGTCGATGTGAAGGCTGTCCTGTACGACGGCAGCTACCACGATGTCGACTCCAGCGAAATGGCGTTCAAGATCGCCGGATCGATGGCGTTGAAAGAAGCTGCGCGCAAGGCGAGTCCAGTACTGCTCGAGCCTGTGATGGCGGTGGAAGTGGTGGTTCCGGAAGACTTCATGAGCGCCATCATTGGCGATCTGAACTCGCGCCGTGGCCGCATTGAAGGCATGGAGCATCGCGCCGGTTCGCAGGTGATCCGCTCGTTCGTGCCGCTCTCCGAGATGTTCGGTTATGCGACGCAGATGCGTTCGGCGACCCAGGGACGCGCGACTTTCTCGATGCACTTCGCACGCTACGAAGAGGCGCCGCGTTCGGTGTCGGAAGAAATTATCGCCCGTGTTCAGGGCAAAGCAGTAGGCAGATAAAGATTCGGATTCAGGTTTAGGAGCAAAGAGAATGGCGAAAGAGAAATTTGATCGTAGTAAGCCGCACGTGAATGTGGGGACGATTGGACACATTGATCACGGGAAGACGACGCTGACGGCGGCGATCACGAAGGTATTGTCGAAGCACAACCCGAAGATCCAGTTCCGGTCTTTTGATTCGATTGATAACGCTCCGGAAGAGCGCGAGCGTGGTATCACGATCGCGACGGCACACGTCGAGTACGAGACGGCGAATCGGCACTATGCGCACGTCGACTGCCCGGGTCACGCCGACTACATCAAGAACATGATCACCGGCGCGGCGCAGATGGATGGCGCGATCTTAGTTGTCGCGGCGACCGATGGTCCGATGCCGCAGACGCGCGAGCACGTGCTGCTTGCCCGTCAGGTAGGTGTGCCGTACATCGTGGTTGCACTGAACAAGTGCGATGCGGTGGATGATGCCGAGCTGCTTGATCTGGTCGAGCTCGAAGTACGCGAGTTGCTGAAGAGCTATCAGTTCCCGGGTGACGATCTGCCGGTAGTGCGGCTTTCGGCGCTGGGTGCACTGAACGGCGAAGAGAAGTGGGAAAAGCAGGTTGATGCGCTGATGGATGCGGTCGACAAGTACGTGCCGCTGCCGGCGCGTGATATCGACAAGCCCTTCCTGATGCCGATCGAAGATATCTTCTCGATCTCGGGACGCGGCACGGTGGTTACGGGCCGTATCGAGCGTGGCAAGGTGAAGGTGGGCGAAGAAGCCGAGATTGTAGGCTTCCGCGAGACGCGCAAGACGGTGGTAACGGGCGTCGAGATGTTCAAGAAGCAGCTGGACGAAGGTCTGGCGGGCGACAACGCTGGCCTGCTGCTGCGCGGCACGGCGAAGGAAGACGTGGAGCGCGGCATGGTGCTGGCGAAGCCGGGATCGATCACGCCACACAAGAAGTTTAAGGGCGAAGTTTACGTGCTGAGCAAGGAAGAAGGCGGGCGTCATACGCCGTTCTTCAAGGGCTATCGTCCGCAGTTCTACTTCCGCACGACGGATGTGACGGGAGTGGCGGAGTTGCCGGCGGGCACGGAGATGGTGATGCCGGGCGATAACGTCAGCCTGCAGATTGAGCTGATCACGCCGGTGGCGATGGAAAAGGGCCTTCGGTTCGCGATTCGTGAAGGCGGCCGCACGGTGGGCGCCGGCACGATCTCGGAGATCTTGGACTAGTTTGAGTGCGTGGCGCGGATGGTCCGCGCCGCAGTAATAGAACATTGACGGTCGGGACGCAGTAACCCGCAGGTTCTTTGAGACAAAACGAATGATAGGAAAAGAAAGAATTCGCATCCGGCTGAAAGCTTACGACTACAAGATTCTTGATCAGTCGACCGGAGAAATCGTTGAGACGGCGCGGCGTACCGGCGCACAGATTGCTGGGCCGATTCCATTGCCCACGATGAAAAACAAGTACACGGTGCTGCGTTCTCCGCACGTCGACAAGAAGTCGCGTGAGCAGTTCGAGATCCGCACGCACAAGCGGCTGCTCGACATTCTCGAGCCGACGCAGCAGACGGTGGACGCGCTGATGAAGCTCGATCTTCCGGCTGGCGTGGACGTCGAAATCAAAGCATTCGGCAAATAGCCGAACCAAAACCTACAGTGCCGCCAGCGGTTTAACCGCGGGCATGATGAGGGAGAGAAAAGAAAATGGCAGTTCTCGGAATAATTGGAAAGAAAGTCGGGATGACGCAGCTGTTCGATTCGAACGGCGATGTGCGTCCGGCGACTGTGATCCAGGCGGGGCCATGTGTGGTCACGCAGCGCAAGACAGCCAGCAAAGATGGCTACGATGCGGCGCAGATTGGACTCGTTGAGTTCCTCAAGGAATCGAAGCTGAACAAGGCTGAGCTCGGTCACCTGACGAAGAACAGTCTTCCGCCGGTTCGCATCATTCGCGAAGTTGGAATCGAAGTCGCCGCTCCGGCTGCTGCCGATGGCGATGGCGACAGCACAAAGGTTGGCGATCGCGTGCTGGTCGATATCTTCGATGGCGAAAAGTTCGTCGATATCCAGGGCGTCAGCAAGGGCCGCGGATTCGCAGGCGTAGTTCGCCGGCATCATTTCGCGGGTGGCGCGAAGTCGCACGGTTCGATGTTCCAGATCCCTGGATCGATCGGTTCTTCGGCGTTCCCGTCGCGCGTGTTCAAGGGAATGCGCATGTCGGGTCACATGGGAACCGACAACGTGACGGTGCGCAATCTGCGAGTGCTTGGCGTCGATAAGGACGAGAACCTGCTGGTTCTGAACGGCGCAGTGCCGGGACCGAATGGCGGATACGTGATTATCACCAAAGCGAAGAAGCCACCGAGAGAGCGTCGCGGATTTGCGGGTTCGACCACGGTCGATCCGTTGAAGGCTTCGAAGCGAGCCATCAAGAAAAAGTAGCCAGTGGTTAGTGGCTAGTGGCTAGTAAAGATCCAAGGCGGGCAACGCCTGCAACGATTGGAATAAAGATATGGCAACGATTGATGTATTGGACCTGAGCGGCAAGAAAGTGGGCTCGATGGACTTGGCCGATGAAGTTTTCGGCGCGGTCAACGAAGACCTGCTGTGGGAAGCCGTGAAGCAGTACCAGGCGGCCCGGCGCGCCGGAACTCACGCGACCAAGAATAAGAAGCTGGTGTCCGGAGCGGGCAAGAAGCTCTGGAAGCAGAAGGGAACGGGACGCGCTCGTGTGGGCTCGATCCGCAGCCCACTGTGGCGGCATGGCGGCACGGTTCACGGACCTCAGCCCCGCTCTTACGAGTACGCGTTTCCAAAGAAGAAGCTGCTGGGCGCATTGCGCTCGGCACTGGCGGCGAAGTTGGCCGACGGCAAGCTGACGGTAGTCGAGAGCTTCGACCTGAAAGAACCGAAGTCGAAGGCATTCCGCGAGTCGTTGGGGACATTGAAGGTTGTGACCACGGCGCTGCTGGTGGATGGCACGGCTGAGAACAAGAATCTCGAGCTGAGCTCGCGCAACCTGAAGGGTGTGGAGCTGGTAAAAGGGTTCCAGGTTCATCCTTACCACCTACTGCGGTACGACATTGCGATCTTCTCGCGGCCCGCGCTGGAGAAGTTGCAGGAGTCGCTGAAGGCGTCCGCGCCCAAGCGTCAGGCGGAGGTGGCGTAATGAAATCGCCCTACCAGATCATTCGTAAGCCGGTCATCACGGAAAAGGGATTGGCCGTGAAAGAGCGCGAAGGCACGCTGGTTTTCCAGGTAGCGCCGAGCGCCACCAAGACGGAAATCAAGCAGGCCGTGCAGGCAATCTTCAAAGTGAAGGTTGACTCGGTGCGCACCGCGAACTTCCCTGGCAAAGAACGCCGCCGCGGAAAGTTTGTCGGGTTTCGTCCGGACTGGAAGAAGGCGTACGTGCGGTTGAAGACCGGCGAAAAGATGCCGGAGTACGCGCAGAACCTTTAGTCGTTCGTGGCTGGCCGGTAGTCGTTCGCGACCAGTGAGAAGCAAAGGGCAGAGCAGGGTGCTCACCCGATAACGAAGCTGAAAGCCAAAAGCTGACAGCCGAGAGCTAAGAGCTGAATATGGCAATTAAGACATTTAGACCGATCACACCGACGCTGCGATTTCAGACGAAGCTGGTCAACGAAGATCTGACCACCGATCGTCCGCACAAGCCGCTGTTGGAATCCAAGCAGCGCACTGGTGGACGCCGCAATGGCGGTGACATCACCTCGTGGTGGCGCGGCGGTGGACACAAGAAGAAGTATCGCGTGATCGACTTCAAGCGCGACAAGGCGGGAATCCCCGCGACGGTGGTTTCGGTTGAGTATGACCCGAACCGCTCGGCGAACATCGCTCTGGTGACCTACGCCGATGGCGAGAAGCGCTACATCCTGCAGCCGAATGGTCTCAAGGTAGGTCAGAAGATCACCAGCGGCGTTGACGCCGACATCCTGGTGGGAAATGCGCTTCCGCTGCGTAACATCCCTGCCGGCACGACGGTGCATGCGATTGAGCTTCGTCCTGGAAAAGGTGCGCAGATGGCTCGCTCCGCCGGAGCGCAGGCACAGCTGGTTGCGAAGGAAGGCGATTACGCTCTGCTGAAGCTGCCTTCCGGCGAAACTCGCCGCGTCCTGGTGGATTGCATGGCGACGATCGGCCAGGTCGGCAACCTTGATCACGAGAACGTTACGATCGGCAAAGCCGGACGTACGCGATGGCTGGGCAAGCGTCCGCATAACCGCGGCGTGGTGATGAATCCTGTGGATCATCCACACGGCGGCGGCGAAGGCAAGACCAGCGGCGGGCGTCATCCGGTAACTCCGTGGGGCCAGCCGACGCGTGGATACAAGACCCGTAACAACAAGCGGACCGACAAATTTATTGTCAACCGCAAGAAGAACAAGTAGCGAACGGCGCCCTGGGCGCTGCGAAGGGAATAGAGCTTAGATATGGCACGTTCAACGAAAAAAGGGCCGTTCATCGATACACACGTGATCGCCAAGATCAACGGGATGAACGAGCGCAATGAGAAGAAGGTCCTTCGTACCTGGTCGCGGCGTTCGACGGTCGTGCCCGAAATGGTGGGCCACACCATCGCCGTGCACAACGGCAAAAAATTTATTCCGGTGTACATCACCGAGAACATGGTGGGACACAAGCTGGGAGAGTTCAGCTTCACCCGCCAGTTCAAGGGACACTCGGTAAAGGCCGCCACGGAAACCGCGGCGAAGCCGGCCGCGCCGCGCGCGTAACGAAGGTTGAGAGAAGAGACGATGGAATTCAGAGCCGAAGCACGGTACGTACGAGTCTCGCCGCAGAAGGCGCGACTGGTGCTGGACCTGATCAAGGGACGTCGAGTGGAAGAAGCGATGAATACGCTGACTTTCACCAAGAAGGGCATTGCGCCCAATATCAAGAAACTGCTGCAGTCCGCGATCGAGAACGCGAATTACCTGAGCACGGAAAAAGGTCTGGACGTGGATCTGGACCGGCTGTACGTGAAGAACGCCATCGCCAACGACGGCCCGCGCATGAAGCGCATTCGTCCGGCACCGATGGGACGCGCGTATCGCTACCAGCGTCGCATTGCTCACCTGTCGATCGTGCTGGCGGAAAAGGCCAGTGGACATGGGGCGACTGCGACAGTAGTGGGCGAGGAAGACGTTCACGCGGCTCCAGCGCGCAAGAAGACTCCGGCAAAGAAAGCAGTCGCGAAGAAGAAAGCGCCTGCGAAAAAAGCCGCTAAAAAGAAGTAACCAGATTTTGTTGACAGCTGCTGATAGCCGGCAGCGATGAGGGGAACGATGGGACAAAAAGTCCATCCATACGGATTTCGGCTCGGCGTAAACAAGCCGTGGAAGTCGCGCTGGTTCGTGGAGCGTGATTACGACAAGCTGTTGCTCGAAGACGTGAAGCTGAAGGACGAGTTGAAAGACAAGCTCAAGTCAGCAGGCGTCAGCTCGATCGAGATCGAGCGTCCAGGCAACAAGCTGCGCATCATCATCCGCACTGCCCGGCCGGGTATCATCATCGGCCGCAAGGGTGCGGAAATCGACAAGCTCAAAGGTGAGCTGCAGAAGCGCACGAACCGCGATGTGTATGTAGACATCCAGGAAGTGCATAAGCCTGAACTGGACGCGCAACTGGTGGCTGAATCGATCGCGCTTCAACTGGAAAAGCGCGTGGGATTCCGCCGCGCGATGCGCAAGTCGGTGGATTCGGCGCTGCGCTTCGGTTGCAAGGGAATCAAGGTGCGCGTGAGCGGCCGTTTGAACGGCAACGAAATCGCGCGCTCTGAGTGGTACCTGCAGGGACGTCTGCCGCTGCACACGCTGCGCGCGGACATCGATTACGGATTCGCAGAAGCGAAGACCACCTACGGTGTGATCGGCGTGAAAACGTGGATCTATCGTGGCGAGATTCTGCCCAGCCGCAAGCGCGAGCCGCAGAAGGCAGTGGGCGCGTTTTAAGAGCAGTCGATAGTCACTAGTCGCTGGTCGTTGGCAAACGACGAACGACCGAAGACAAACGACGAGGATTTTTACTTATGTTGATGCCAAAGAAAGTGAAGTATCGCAAACAGCAGCGCGGACGCCGTGCCGGCAAAGCGTGGCGTGGATCGTCGCTGTCGTTTGGAGATTTCGGGTTGAAGGTGCTGGAGCCCGGGTACATTACCGACCGGCAGATCGAAGCCAGCCGTATCGCGATGACGCGTTTCGTGAAGCGCGGCGGCAAAATCTGGATCCGACTGTTCCCCGATAAGCCGGTGACGAAGAAGCCTGCTGAAACCCGTATGGGTAAGGGCAAGGGCGCACCTGATCATTGGGTTGCGGTGGTTCGTCCGGGCAAGATCCTGTTCGAGATGGAAGGCGTGACGGTGACCGACGCGAAAGAAGCAATGCGTCTGGCGTCGCACAAGCTTCCGTTGCGGACGACGTTCGTGGCCCGTGAAGGACACGTGTAATTGGAGTTTCAATCGGCCTGAGTCATTCAAGCCGGAAAAGAAAAGAATATGCCGAAATCAGCAGATAAGTTCAGAAACACGACAGACGTCGAACTGAAGCACCAGGAGCGGGAGCTGCACGACCAGTTGTTCCGGTTGAAGTTCCAGCTGTCCATGGGCCAGTCGGAAAGTCTGAAGAAGATCCGCGAGCTTCGCAAAGACATCGCGCGGGTTAAAACAATTACACGGCAGCGTGAGTTGTCCGCCGTCGGGGAGAAGAAGTAATGGCGGAAACAACGAAGCAGGCTTCCACGCGCAAGACGGTGGTCGGCGAAGTGGTCTCGACCAAGATGCACAAGACGATCGTGGTTGAAGTCGATCACAAGAAGGCGCACGCGCTCTATAAGCGAGTGGTGAAGAGCACGAAGAAGTTCTACGCGCAGGACGACAACAACTCCGCGCACGTGGGAGATGTGGTCCGGCTGGAAGAGACGCGCCCGCTCTCGAAGTTGAAGCGGTGGCGGCTGGCGGAGATCATTCGCCGTTCGGCATTGGCTCCCGAAGTGATCGGTGAGGAAAAGAAGGCCGCGAGTTAGTAGCGGCGGTTGCGCGCGCGAGAGCGCCAGCGCATGAGGAGATGGAACGATGGCAGTGATGATGCGAAGCATGCTCGAAGTGGCCGATAACTCCGGCGCACGCAAGCTGCAGATGATTCTGCCGCTGGGCGGCCATACCGGACTGGTTGCCGGCCTGGGTGACGTGGTGACCGCGAGTGTGAAGGAAGCTTCGCCCGATGGCCAGGTGCAGAAGGGCAAAGTGGTGAAGGCGGTGATCGTACGCACCCGTAAAGAACACCGGCGTCGCGACGGTACCTACATTCGCTTCGATCAGAATGCGGCAGTGCTGATCAATGAAACCGGCGAGCCAGTTGGGACCCGCGTATTTGGTCCGGTGGCGCGCGAACTTCGCGAGAAGAAGTTCTTGAAGATTGTTTCACTTGCTCCAGAAGTTCTGTAGGAATTGAGTGATTGGGCCATTGGGTGATTGAGTCATTGAAAGTCGCCTGTGGCGCTGAATGAGAATCGTAGAACGATAGAGAAGAGCAATGAGGAAACCGGCCAATGAGTCAATGGCTGAATCACTCAATCGCTCAACGAGAAAAAGATGGCAACGGCAACGACGACAAAGCATAAGACAATCGATATCCGGCGCAACGACACCGTGCAGGTGATCTCCGGCCGCGACGCAGGTAAGCAGGGACGCGTGCTGCGCATTATTCCGAAGACGGCGCGAGTTCTGGTAGAGCACGTTTCGATGGTGAAGAAACACGTGCGCCCGAATCCGCAGCGCAACATCAAGGGCGGCATCGCAGAGCAGGAGAGCCCGGTAGCGGTCTCGAACGTGATGCTGGTTTGCAGCGGCTGCAATCGTCCGACGCGTGTTGCACATGAGCTGCGCGGCGATCGCAAGATGCGCGTTTGCAAGAAGTGCGGCAACACGCTCGATAAGGCATAAATCGGAGACGTTCCGAAAATGATGACCCCACGAAACGGTAACCACTCCGAGGACCGTGGGAGAAGGTAGAAGCAGAGCAATGGCAGATAAGAAAGATAACAAGCAGCAGAAGCAGCAAAAACCGCAGAAGTCGGCTGCTGCGGCAGAGCCCGAGCAGCAGGGCAAGGGCGGACGTCCGAAGGCGAGCAATGCAAGTTCGGCGCGGCTGCGATTCCGGTATCAGAAGGAAATCGCTCCAGCGCTGATGAAGGAATTCGGCTGGACGAATCCGATGGCGGTTCCCAAGGTTGAGAAAGTAATCATCAACATGGGTGTAGGCGAAGCGACACAGAACGCGAAGGTGCTCGATCCTGCAGTCAACGAGCTTGGCCAGATTACCGGACAGAAGCCGGTGGTGACGCGCGCGAAGAAATCGATTGCGGCGTTCAAGGTGCGCGAAGGAATGCCGATCGGCGCGATGGTGACGTTGCGTGGCGACCGTATGTACGAATTCCTGGATCGCCTGTTGAATGTGGCGCTCCCACGTGTGCGCGATTTCCGCGGAGTTTCGACGAAGTCTTTCGACGGACGCGGAAATTACACGCTGGGATTGCGCGATCAGCTGATCTTCCCGGAAATTGATTACGCGAAGGTCGACAAAATGAAGGGCATGAACGTGACCATTGTGACCACGGCGAAGTCGGATGATGAAGGCCGCGCGTTGTTGAAGCACATGGGCATGCCGTTCCGGGCATAAGAGTTTCGAGTCAGAAGGAACAAAAGGATTTCATGGCAACTACAGCAAAACGAGTGAAGGACGCAAAAAAGCCCAAGTTCTCGTCGCGGAAACACAACCGCTGCCAGATCTGTGGACGTCCCCGCGCATTTTTGCGCAAGTTTGGACTCTGCCGCCTCTGCTTCCGCCTATTGGCGCTGCGTGGCGATATTCCAGGGGTAGCAAAGTCGTCCTGGTAGAGAAGACGTCGGTCGTCGGTAGTCGTTGTCGTTAGCTCGACCGCGAACGGCTAGCGACAAGCGACTAACGATAAGAATCAGTTCCGTCATCGCCAGGTTCTCCCGCAGGGAGCGAACGGGTGACGTAAGGAGAAACAAAGCATGACCGATCCGGTCGCAGATTTCCTGACGCGTGTTCGTAACGCGATTGGGGCAAGACAGCAGAAAGTGGATGTGCCGGCTTCGCGCCTGAAGCTCGATATTGCCCGTATTCTGAAAGAAGAGGGTTATATCTCGAATTTCAAGCCGACCGAAGAGAACGGGCAGAAGCTGGTCCGCGTGTACCTGAAGTACGGCAATAACAACGAAGCCGCGATCAGCAATTTGAATCGTGTGTCGAAGCCTGGTTGCCGCGTATACGTCGGACGTACCGAGATCCCCCGCGTGCTGGGTGGATTGGGGATCAACATCCTGACCACGCCCAAGGGCGTGATGACAGGACGCCAGGCGCGCAAAGAAGGCGTAGGCGGCGAGATCCTCTGCGAAGTTTGGTAGGTAATCTGTCGGTCATTCAGTCGCTCAGTCTGTCAGCTTAAGAACTGGAAGACTGATCGACTGAGAGACTGAAACAGCTGAAAGCGGGCTAACCCGCCATTTAAGCGAGAGAAGAGCAAATGTCGAGAATTGGAAAAAAGCCGATAGCCGTTCCCAAGGACGTGAAGATTGCCATCACTGGCAACGTGGTGACGGTACAGGGTCCGAAAGGGAAGCTGGATACGACGGTTCCCCAGGGCGTGAAGTTTGAGCAGAAAGACGGGCAGTTGCTGGCTGTTCGCGAAGACGATTCGCATGCAGCCGTCCATGGACTGGCGCGCGCGTTGCTGAACAATGCGGTGCACGGCGTGACCACCGGCTGGGCGAAGGAACTGGAAATCGTGGGCATCGGTTACAAGGCCGAGCTGAAGGGCAAGGATGTAGTGGTATTCAATCTTGGATACTCGCACCCGATTGAGTATCCGCTGCCCGGCGATATTCAGGCCGTGGTCGATGCCAAGCAGACCCGCCTTACGGTGAGCGGAATCAATCGCCAGAAGGTTGGACAGGTTGCCGCCGAAATGCGCAGCTTGCGTCCACCTGATCCGTACAAAAACAAAGGCGTGCGTTACTTTGGCGAGAAATTGAAGAAGAAGGTTGGAAAAACCGGAGCGAAGTAATTCGGGCTAGTGGCCTGAAGAGAAGCTCTGCCCGGTACAGAAACCCGGGATAGGAAAAGACAAATGTTTACGAAGACAGCAAAGAACCAAATTCGGCAGCGGATTCACGATCGTATCCGTAAGAAGGTTTTAGGTACGGCGGAACGCCCGCGCCTGAGCGTCTATCGCTCGGTCAATCACATTTACGCGCAGGTCATCGACGATCTGAATGGCGTCACGGTTGTGGCGGCCAGCACGGTCGAAGGCGAGAAGGCCAACAAGACCACCGGCGGCAACGTCGCTTCGGCGAAGGAAGTCGGAAAGCGCATTGCCGAAAAAGCCAAGCAGAAGGGCGTCACGAAAGTGGTGTTCGACCGTGGTGGCTATCTGTATCACGGACGCATTAAGGCGCTGGCCGAGGCGGCTCGTGAAGCCGGACTGAAGTTCTAGCAAGTTCCAGGAATCGAGAGTAACGAATGCCAACAGTGAAGAAAAAGATCGACGCGGGAAACTTCAACCTGAAAGACCAAGTGGTTTCCATCAATCGCGTCACCAAGGTCGTCAAAGGCGGTAAGAACCTTTCGTTCGCGGCGCTGGTAGTGGTGGGCGATCCCTCGGCTGCCGTGGTTGGATACGGGTCCGGCAAGGCGAAGGAAGTTCCGCAGGCTATCCGCAAAGGAATCGAAGCGGCGAAGAAGAACCTGATCAAGGTGAACCTGACGCATACGACGGTTCCGCACCTTAGCCTGGGGCGGTTCGGGTCCGGCAAAGTGCTGTTGAAGCCGGCTCCGGAAGGAACGGGCGTGATTGCTGGTGGCGCCGTGCGCGCTGTGATGACCGCCGCGGGCGTGCAGAACGTGCTGACCAAGTCGATCGGCACAACCAACCCGCATAACGTGATCAAGGCGACCTTCGATGCGCTGACCAAACTGCGCGATCGTCAGGAAGTCGCTGCCAGCCGCGGCAAGTCGGTGGAGGAGCTGTAATCATGGCCGCAAAAGCAAAGCAGATGCTGAAATTGAAGTGGGTGCGCTCTGGGATCCAGGCGCCGGTGAAACATAAACTGGTCATCAAGGGACTGGGCTTCACCCGTTTGAACCAGGTGATCGAGCGCGAAGACTCGCCTTCGATCCGCGGCATGGTCGCCAAGATACCGCACCTGGTTGTCGTGGTGGGAAGCAACGCGGAGTAGCAAGGTCGCTAGTCGGTGGCCGTTAGTCGTTAGCCACCGAGCTCTGGACCTGAAGGTTCTGCCAACGACCAACGACGAAAGACCAACGACTGTTTTTCGAGAGAGATTGAAAAATGAATTTATCGACATTAAGAGCACCGAAGAAGGCAAACGAGAATAAAAAGCGCGTGGGCCGCGGCATGGGATCGGGCATGGGCAAGACGTCCACCCGTGGTCATAAAGGACAAGGTTCACGCAGCGGTTCGCGTCTGATGCGCGGTTTTGAAGGCGGCCAGATGCCACTTCACCGCCGTTTGCCGAAGCGCGGTTTCACCAACATCTTCCGCACCGAGTACACCGTGGTGAACGTGGAGCAGTTGGGCAAGCTGGGCGAAAAGAACATTACGCTAGAGATTTTGAAGTCTTCCGGACTGGTGAATGGCAAGAATCCCCTGGTAAAGGTTCTGGGGAATGGCGAATTGACGTCGGCCATCACGGTTCAGGCACACAAGTTTTCCAAGTCCGCGCAGGAGAAGATCACCAAAGCGGGCGGCAAAGCAGAAGTTTTATAACGGAGAGGGTCCCGGGTATTCCGGGCCCGAACCGATGGGGTTGAGGTTTCCCAAAATCGATGTTGGAAAAACTGGCAAACATATTCCGAGTTCCGGACCTGCGGAAGCGCATTCTATTCACGCTGGCCATGCTGGCCGTATACCGTCTCGGCGGTCACATTCCGACGCCCGGAATTAATGCCGATCTCCTGCAGCAGTTCTTTGAACAGAATCGCGGCACCATGCTGGGGTTTGTCGATCTATTCAGCGGCGGGCAGCTTCGCCGTCTGACGATTTTCGCCCTGGGCATCATGCCCTACATCACTGCGTCGATCATTCTGCAATTGCTGACCGTGGTTTATGAGCCGCTGGCGAAACTGCAGAAGGAAGGCGAACTCGGGCGCAAGAAAATTACCCAGTGGACCCGGTATTTGACCGTTATCCTCAGCGCGATGCAGTCGCTGGGAATTGCGATCACGCTGGAGAAGCAGACCAGCGCCGGCGCCCCGTTTGTTACCAATCCCGGCTGGGGATTTGTGCTGATGACGATGCTGACCCTGACCACGGGCAGCGCGTTCATCATGTGGCTGGGCGAGCAGATCACCGAACGCGGCATCGGCAATGGTATGTCGCTGCTGATTTTTGCAGGCATCGTGGTTGGATTGCCGCGCGGCGTACTTGACCTGGTCGAAAAAGTTCGCACTGATGCGTGGGGCGTCTTCACGGCTCCGGCGATGATCATCCTGATTGCGCTGATGATCGCGGTGGTGGCGTTCATCGTCTTCGTGGAACGAAGCGAGCGGCGAATACCCGTGCAATATGCGAAGCGCGTGGTTGGCCGCAAGATCATGGGCGGACAGAGTACGCACCTACCGCTACGCGTGAACTCCGGCGGCGTGATGCCAGTGATCTTTGCTTCATCGTTGCTGACGTTGCCGCAGACGGCGGGATTCTTCCTCAAGGATAACCGGTTCTTCGGTCCGTTGATCCGGAACCTGGCCTGGGGCGAACCGCTGTACACCGTTCTGTACGTAGTGGGCATTGTCTTTTTTGCGTATTTCTATGTGTCGATCGTCTTCAATCCGAATGACGTTGCCGACAATATGAGGAAGTACGGCGGATTTATCCCGGGCATCCGGCCGGGTGCGCGCACGGCGAATTTCATCAATGAAGTGCTGACCCGCATCACCCTGGTGGGCGCGCTTTACTTGATCATCATCTCGCTGATTCCGGAGTGGATGATTGCTGGAATCCACTTGAATCACTTGCCGGTATGGCTCGGCGGAAACATGTTTGAGCATTTGCCTGCATGGGTGACGAACGGATTAGGCGTGACGTTCTACTTTGGTGGAACCTCGCTCCTGATTGTGGTGGGCGTCGCCATGGATACGGTGCAGCAGATTGAGGCGCAATTGATCATGCGTCACTATGAAGGTTTCACGCCGCGAAGCGGAAGAATCCGCGGTCGCAGGGCGTGGTAGTTGGTTGAAGTTCGGCAAACGGGTAAGTACACAGGGTAGGTAGTAGGCGTCACAATGCAACGTGACGCAGTTAATGTCGTGAGCAGCATGCGGCGGGCTAAAGTGGACCGACCCCAAGCTGTGCGTGAGAAGCTTGCGCGCAGCAAAATTTTGGGTCCGGGACATGAGCGATGCAAGCCGAGGCTGCTGCTACGTTAGTCGATCCGAAAACACTGATGATCGGAGCCCTGATACTGCTCGGAGCGCCGGGAGCCGGCAAAGGTACCCAGTCGAAGTTCATCTCGACCCGGTACGGCATCCCCCAGATCTCAACGGGAGACCTGTTGCGAGAGAACGTGCGCAACGGCACCGAATTGGGGATGAAGGCCAAGTCTGTCATGGAACGCGGGGAACTGGTTCCGGACGACCTGGTGCAGGACATGCTGGCCAAGCGGATTGAGACGGGCGGCGACACGGATCGCGGGTTCATTTTGGATGGTTTTCCGCGGACCCTGGCGCAGGCCAAATGGCTGGATCGTTTTCTGGAAAAGTGGTCGGTCAGGCACGGCGAGTCCTGGGCGGCTCCGGTTGTGATCAGCATAACTGTCGGGTATAATCAGTTATTGCGGCGGCTCACCGGGCGTCGTTCTTGTCCCACCTGCGGGCGGATCTACAACATTTATTTTCAGCCACCTCGGATTGCCGATCTTTGCGATATTGACGGCTCGAAGCTGATTACGCGCCGGGACGATTGCGAAGAAGTGATCTCCGAACGCCTGAAGGCGTATGAGCGGCAAACGTTACCCTTGACGGAGTATTACCGCGCCAAGGGCAGTTTGCATGAAGTCAATGGAGATCAGGCGACCGACGCGGTAACTGCGGCAGTGATGGGAATACTCGAGAATGGCGATAGTTTGTAAGTCGCCGGCAGAGATCGAGAAGATGCGGCGAGCCGGGCAGATTGTCCGGCAAGTGCTGGATGAGCTGGCAAAGCAAGTAGCTCCTGGCATGACGACGATGGATCTCGAGCGCACGGCCGAGCGCAGAATCAAAGAGTTAGGCGCGAAGCCGGCGTTCAAGGGGTATTACGATTATCCCTGCGTGCTGTGCACCTCAATTAACCAGGAGATTGTGCACGGTATTCCTTCTGAAAAGCGCAAGCTGAAAGAAGGAGATATCGTCTCCATCGACTGCGGGGTGGTGCTGGATGGCTACTACGGCGATTCAGCGATCACGGTACCGGTGGGAGATGGGCAGTCGGAGCAGACGCAGAAACTGCTGCAGGTGACGCGGGATTCGCTGTACCGCGGCATCCAGGCGGCGCTGATCGGGAACTCGATTGGCGATGTTGGAGCGGCAGTTCAGGAATTCGTGGAAGCTGCCGGGTTCAGTGTGGTTCGCGAGTTTGTGGGGCATGGGATCGGAACGAAGCTGCATGAAGATCCGCAGGTGCCGAACTTCGGAACCCGTGGCCATGGAGCCAAGCTGCGGCAGGGCATGGTGATCGCGATTGAGCCGATGGTGAATGTCGGCAAGCCGGGAGCCAAAGTGCTCGCGGATCACTGGACGGCAGTGACCGAAGACGGCAGCATGAGCGCGCATTTTGAGCACTGTGTAGCGGTAACCGAAGACGGGCCGGTGATTTTGACGCAGTAGCCAAGAAAATTCAGTTTTAAGGAATGCATGAGTAAGGAAGACGCGATTGAAGTAATGGCAGTAGTGATTGAACCGCTGCCGAATGCGATGTTCCGGGTTGAACTGGAAAATAAGCACCAGGTTCTAGCGCACGTCTCCGGAAAGATGCGCAAGAACTTCATACGAATTTTGCCGGGAGACAGAGTAGCTGTGGAGCTTTCCCCCTACGATCTCACCCGCGGACGTATCGTCTATCGATACAAATAACAGGCAAATGAATCAGGAAACGGACTTATGAAGGTACGGGCGTCAGTAAAGAAGATTTGCGACAAGTGCAAGGTGATTCACCGCAATGGCGTGGTTCGCGTGATTTGCGACAATCCCAAGCACAAACAGAGACAGGGATAACCAGTCGATCGTCGGTAGTCGTTGGTCGGTAGCAAAAACGGCCAGCGGCGAGGGAACAGCAAACGACCAACGACCAGAGACTAAGGACTGAGAATTATGGCACGCATTGCAGGTGTTGATCTTCCGCGCAACAAGCACACGGTGATTGCGCTGACTTACATTTACGGCATCGGGAATTCGCGCGCGAAGAGGATTCTGGCGAGCGCCAATGTCGATGGCGACAAGAAAATTCAGGATCTCGGCGAAGACGAAGTAAACCGTATCCGCCAAGTCATCGAGAACGAAGGCGATGTTGAAGGCGATCTCCGCAAAGATATTTCGATGCACATCAAGCGGCTGATCGAAATCGGTTCCTATCGTGGATACCGCCATCGCCGTAGTTTGCCGGTTCGCGGACAGCGCACGCACACCAACGCACGCACTCGTAAGGGTCCGCGCAAGGGCACCGTCGCCAACAAGAAGAAGACGGCGGCAAAGACATAACACCGGTTGTCAGTTGCTAGTTGCCAGTTGTCAGATGACACTGTACAACCGAGAGCACTGACTACTGATTACTGACTACTGAGAACTGAAAAAAATGGCAAAAGCACAAGCTGGCGCTGCGGCGTCGGAAAAGAAGGGCAAGAAGAAGACGTTCAAGCGGCGTGAGCGCAAGAACGTTCCTTTCGGTCTGGTACACATCCAGGCATCGTTCAACAACACCGTCGTGACCATCACGGACTCCGAGGGCAACACGCTGGCGTGGAAGAGCTCAGGCTCGCTTGGCTTCCGCGGATCCCGCAAGGGCACTCCGTTTGCCGCGCAGCAGGCCGCGATGAACGCCGCCAACATGGCGCGTGATCACGGCGTCCGCAGCGTGGAAGTACGTGTCAGCGGTCCGGGATCCGGCCGCGAGTCGGCCATTCGCGCATTGGCTGCGGCTGGAATCGAAGTCCGGAACATTAAGGATGTCACGCCGATTCCGCACAACGGCTGCCGCCCGCCGAAACGGCGCAGGGTCTAATTAGTCGATAGTCTTTGGTCGTTAGTCGTTCGCTGACGGCCGGAAGCAAGCACGATGGTTCTTGGCTAATGGCCAACGACCATCGACGAACGACAGCAAGTGATCGGGACGACAGGAGGATGCCACTCCCGTAAACCGATCCGTATCAAAGGAGAGAACGTTGGCAAGATACAAAGATGCAGTCTGCAGACTTTGCCGCCGCGAGGGCATGAAGTTGTTCCTCAAGGGCGCAAAGTGTTTCAGCGATAAGTGCCCAATCGAAAAGCGTAACTACGCACCTGGCCAGCACGGCAAGGACAGGAAGACGAAGGTGGTCGGCTACGGCCTGCAGCTTCGTGAAAAGCAAAAAGCGAAGCGCATCTATTTCGTCGGCGAGAATCAGTTCCGCAACTACTACGAAGGTGCATCGCGCTCCCAGGGCGTGACCGGCGAACTGCTGTTGCAGCAGTTGGAACGCCGTCTCGACAATATTGTTTATCGCATGGGATTCGCAGTTGCCCGCCGTCAAGCGCGCCAGTTGGTGCGTCACGGACACATCGCCGTAAATGGCCGCAAGGTCACCATTCCTTCTTATGAAGTGAAGGCCGGCGATGAAGTAGTTGTACGGGATCAGGCGAAGAACTCGGAGACGATTAAAGCAGCGGTGGAATACAACAGCCATCAGCCGTCGCCGACATGGCTGGAAGTTGATCGTGAAGGCTTGAAGGGACGCGTGCAGGCTCTGCCGAAGCGCGAAGACCTGAACCTGCCCGTCAACGAGCAGCTGATCGTCGAACTGTACAGCAAGTAATTCACAGGATTCGGCCCACCATCCGGGCCCGAACAGCCTTGTGCAACATAACCCTTTCTGGGCCGATAGGGTGTTGCCTTGAGCCATAGGGACGGGAGGAGAGAAACAAATGCTTTGGAAAGGTTTCCAAAAACCCAAGCGTCTCGCAGTTGATACCGAGACCCAGACCGACAAGTACGGCCGCTTCTGGGCACAGCCCTTTGAGCGCGGCTTTGGAACTACAATCGGCAACGCGCTGCGTCGTGTGCTGCTTTCTTCGATTGAAGGCGCGGCCATTACCGCAGTAAAGATCGAAGGCGTGCTGCACGAGTTCCAGTCAATCCAGGGTGTGGTGGAAGACGCGACCGACATCATCCTCAACTTGAAGCAGGTTCCGTTCAAGCTGAACGGCGAAGGTCCGAAGGCGATCTATCTGCGTGCCGAGCAACCAGGTGTTGTTACCTCCGCGATGATCGAAGCCGATGCCGACGTCGAAGTGCTCGACAAGGACGTCTACATCGCTACGGTCAGCGAAGGCGGTAAGCTCGACATGGAAATGCGCCTCAAGCGCGGCCGCGGATACGTCTCGGCCGACAAGAACTTCGACGAGGATCTTGGACTTGGGTTCATTCCGATCGATTCGGTGCACTCCCCGGTTCGCAAGGTGAACTACACGGTGGAAGCTGCCCGTCTCGGTCAGATCACGGATTACGACAAGCTCACGCTGGAAGCATGGACCAATGGTTCGGTGAGTCCGGCGGATGCGGTTGGATTGGCGGCGAAGCTGGTGAAGGATCACATGAGCATCTTCATCAACTTCGAGGAAGAGATCGAAGATCGTGCCACTCCGAGCGAAGATCGCAGTCGCGGTCCGCAAATCAAGAACGAGAACCTGAACCGCTCCGTGGAAGAGCTGGAGCTTTCGGTTCGCAGCTATAACTGCCTGAAGAACGCGAATATTCAGACCATCGGCGAGCTGGTCCAGAAGACCGAAGCCGAAATGCTGAAGACCAAGAACTTCGGGCGCAAGTCGCTGAACGAGATCAAGGAAATCCTGGCCTCGATGGGATTGAGCCTGGGCATGAAGATCGACGAGCACGGCAATGCCGTACCCGGCGCTCCGCCCGCTCCCAGCCTGAGCTCGGGATTCGGTGGTTTCGGCGACGGAACCCATTAATCGGGTAAGTTGGTAGTCGGGAAATCGGGTAATCGGTCGTACTGCGAGCGATTACCCGGTCCCGCAAGTTTCGAGCCGCACGATAGCGGCCCCAAGAAAGTTTGAAGGACTAGATCATGCGTCATCTTAAAGCAGGATGGAAACTGGGACGTAACACGAGTCATCGCCGCGCGCTGCTGCGCAACCTGGTGACCTCGCTGATTCTGGAAGAGCGCGTCGAAACCACCGTCACCAAGGCCAAGGCAATGCGGCCCGAGGTGGAAAAGATGATTACGCTCGGCAAGCGTGGCGACGTCAGTGCGCGCCGGCTGGCCGCGGGATATCTCACGACCGCTGAGGCCGTGACCCGGCTGTTTGATACCGTTGCGCCTCGTCTCGGCGACCGCAATGGCGGCTATCTCCGTATTGTTCGTACTGGATTCCGCAAGGGTGATGGTGGCGAGACGGCCTTCATCGAACTGGTTGGCGCTGAGCAGATCATCGACGAGCGACGCCAGAAGCGTGCCGACGCCCGTGCCAAGCGTGCCGAGGAAGCCCGCAAGGCCATGGAAGAGGCCCAGGCTCAGCAAGGTGGCGAAACGCCCGCTGCCGGCGAAGGCGGCGAAGCCAAAGAGTAGCTGCTGGTTCAATTCGCGATGTCGAAAACCGCATCCTTCCGGGTGCGGTTTTTCTTTTGAGTTCCAGAACTCGCAACTATCCGGTATAAGCGACCGAGCAATCTTGGAGAAACCGTGGCAACGAATCGAAAGCGCCTGAACCGCAAACTCATCGCCGCCAATCTGTCCGAAGCCATTGAAGAGCTAGAGAGGATTCGAGGTCTTGCTCTGACGGGTGAGTTAAAAGAAGAACAGCTTCAGGTCTTTCTGCTTCATGCGTACTCCCATCTGAACTTTGCATGGAACATAAGGCGCGTTCGGACTTCGGAATATGCGAAGCTCACTGCGGCCCAGTTCAAGCGGTGGGGGAAGTATCCATCGGAAATCGAGGAACTGTAGCGGCAGAATTGAACGCCCGCTACGTCACGCGTTCGCGTAAGCTATTGTTTTGGCAACGGTTCTCCATGTCCCGGCGATTTGTTCAATCAGTCCTGCTTGCCGTTATTAACACTTCTTCACGATTTTCCGTCTATTCGAAAGCTGGCCAAACGCAACTTCAGGCGAGGGATTGCGTTTCAACTAGTAATTTAAGAAATACGCGTGCCAGGGTCTCAAGCCAGCACGCATCGGATTGGAGAGGTGATATGAAAAACAAGTGGATGGCAGGAGTCCTGGGAGCCGCGTTAGCGATTGGCGTGCCGGTGTTCGCTCAAACCGCGGCTGATTCGGGTCAGGATAACCCGCAGGCGCAAACCGCGCCGAAGGGATATCACAAGCATCATGGCGATCGCATGCAGAAGCTCAGTCAGGAGTTGAATCTGACGGCTGATCAGCAGGCGAAGATCAAGCCCATCTTCCAACAGGCACACGCGCAGGCGAAGACGATCCATCAGGACACAACCCTGAATAAAGATCAGAAGATGGCCAAGATGAAAGAGCTGCATCAGAACACCATGGCGCAGATGAACGAAATTCTGACTCCCGAACAGCAGGCGCAGTTAAAGCAACTGCAGGAGCAGCGTAGAGCGCAGTGGCAGCAACGCCGTCAGCAGCCGCAACAGCAGCAACAGACTGCACCTCCGGCCGCACCGGGCGCGTAATCAAGCTTGTTCCATTACCTGAAGGGCAGCGAAACTGCTGCCCTATTTTTTTTGCGCGGCGCCATCCTTCCTGGACACTTCGCTCGTGGAGATCAGATAAGCCGAAACAGTGCACTCTCACTCGGGGGCTCGCTTTTAGAGTCCGAAATGCTGCGGTATCGTCATCCAAGTTTCAGATCTCCGGAGCTACGATTGGCATCGGCTGATGAGTGTCACGACGTGGCACGGGTCGTGCCAATATTGGGGTGTCAGCTGTTCAATTAAACGAGTTCGGCCGCGCCGCTCGCATACACCAGGGACGCTTGTCCGACTTCTGCCGGATGATATACTTCGTTTTTTGTGGTGCGGGTCTGTCGCACTGTGAAACACCAACCTAATCCGGCGTTGTGGTTGGTCCTGTTCGTTTCTCTCCTCAGCATAGGCCTAATGGCGCAGGGTGTGCCGCAGGGAATACAGGACGCGAATTCCATGCGGCAAATGCAGCCGAAGACCGTTTACGAAACTGCGCCGGGCACCGCAGTAGTCATCGTTCACGCATTCGCCGAGGAAAAGCCTGCTCTCCTTGACCGCTCGGTTCGGGTGGATCTAACGAATCTTGGCAACCATCTCGGAGTCTTCTCGATAGTCCCAGGGCACGAAGATGCTGTATTCCTCAGTACAGCTCTCGGGAAGTACGCGGTTTCAGTAACTGCCGTGGGATATTTGAGCACGCGTCGAGAAATTAGCGTTTTGAACCCGGTGAGGCAAGACGTTGATATCGTCGTTCACCGTGATCCCGCTGCTATTACTCTTAACGAAGCGTCGGGTCTCCTGCCGAGCAAGGCGAAAAAAGAGGCGAATCGGGCTGTATCTCTCTTGAAATCCGGTCGACTAGCCGAAGCGCGGAAGCATTTGGATGCAGCGTATAAACTGGCGCCTTCCAACGCGGACTTGAATTTTCTTGTCGGATACCTGTACTTTGAGGAAGAGAACTACGGTCAAGCGGCGACGTACCTGCGTACCGCAGCCAGTCTTAGCCCTCACTCGGCCCAGACGTTAACTCTGCTCGGCAGAACGAACCTCGCGCAAAAGAACTACCCTGCAGCTCAGTCTGCCCTCGAACAAGCAATTCTCGTCGATTCGGAAAACTGGCTGCCACATAATTTATTGGCCGATTCCTATCTTCACGAGAAGGAATACAGCAAGGCTCGTGACGAAGCTCAGATTGCCGTTGCCAAGAGCGTGAGATACGGAAAGGACGCTTCCGGCGCTGCCCAACTCACGCTCGGCCAGGCACTCCTTGCACTTGGGCAAACCAAAGAAGGGATTCAATCGCTTCAGGCATTCTTAAAGCAGTCGCCCCCAGCAGACCTGGTCGAGCAAGTCCGCGCCCTGATCGCGAAGGCAGAGGAGAGCGATCACGCATCCGCCGCAGCTTCGCAGATAACGCCACCTGCCGATCCCCTGTTGGCTGTGCCCAAAGTTGCCCTCTCGATGCAGACTTGGCGACCTCCCGATATTGACGACGCGAAGCCGATGATCGAGCCCGGAGTAACTTGTCCCACTGCTCAGGTTCTCGAAGGAGTGGGGGACCGTGTACAGGAGTTGGTTCAGGATGTAACCCGTTTCTCCGCTAAAGAGGCCCTGTTCCACAAGTCGCTCGATGGCACTGGACTTACAAGCCACGCAGAGACAAGAAAGTACGACTATGTCGCTGCAATCTCGTCGCAACGGGGATCCGTTTTGATCGACGAATATCGCAACGAAATAGGCCCTCAGGGTGGCTCTCCCGATGGCATCGCAAGCACCGGCTTCGTGATGCTGGCGCTCCTTTTTCATCCCGACCTGCGGGGCGACTTCGATTTCGACTGCGAGGGACAAGGTCAATGGCGTGGACGGCCCGCTTGGTTAGTGCACTTTCGCCAGCGTCACGACCGTCCCAATCACATGCAAACCTACAACGTCGCTGGCAGCAGTTACCGCGTCGACTTGAAAGGCAGAGCATGGATCTCTCCCGACAGTTTTCAAATCATGCGTATTGAGGCCGACATGGTCGGCCCCGTGCATGAAATTCAACTCCTCAGCGAACATCAGATAGTGGAATACGGCCCTGTGCCGTTTGCCAAGAAAAACACGATGCTGTGGTTGCCGAAAAATGTCGAGATTTATTTTGACTTTCGCAAGCACCATTACTACCGGCAATACAGCTTCGATGACTACATGCTTTTTGATGTGGACGTAACGGAAAATCACAAACCCCCGCCTGATACCCCGCCCTCGGGACTCATCCCGTCCACAGAAAAGAACCCTGATTAGGAGCTGCACAGGAGAAGTTTTTCGACTCCGGGACTGCTACACAGGTCGCAGCAGGGTGCACTTTCCCCGGCCCTTATCTCCTCCCCCGGAGACGCGTTGACCCCCGCTGAGACTCACCCCTACAATCGATAGTTCGATACATAGCCGCGGCCTGACCTGTAGGACGGCATCTTCATGGGCGCGAGCAAGGACTGCTTATTACAGCCGAAATCATGGCGCCTTTTTTCTTCAACACGCTCTCGGGAAAACTCGAAGAATTTCGCCCGCTGCAAGATGACGAAGTCCGCATGTATGCCTGCGGGCCCACGGTTTATGACTACGGCCACATCGGTAATTTCCGGACGTTCATCTTTGTCGATATTCTGCGGCGCTATCTGAAGCAGCATTACAAGCTTCGTCACGTCATCAACATCACCGACGTGGATGACAAGATCATCCGCAACGCCGCGCAGGCGGGTGTTGGCATTGGCGAGTACACGAGAAAGTACACGCAGGCTTTCCTGGAAGACGCGGCGGCGTTGAACATCGAAGAGCCGCAAATCGTGCGCGCGACAGATCACATCCAGCTGATGGCGGAGTTCATTGCCAAGCTGGTGGAGAAGGGCTACGCCTACCGCACGGATGACGGATCGTATTATTTCCGGATTGCGAAGTTTCCCGACTACGGCAAGCTATCGAAGAAGGATTTCAGCGGTATAGAGAACGGCGCGCGCGTCGATGTGGACGAATACGACAAAGACAATGCCCGCGACTTTGCGCTGTGGAAGGCTCCGAAGCCGGGCGAAGCGTCGTGGGATACGGTGATCGGACCGGGACGTCCGGGCTGGCACATCGAGTGCTCGACCATGTCGATGAAGTACCTGGGCGAGAGCTTCGACATACACTGCGGCGGCGAAGACCTGATCTTCCCGCACCACGAGAATGAAATCGCGCAGTCGGAATCGCTAACCGGAAAGCCGTTCGCGCACTTCTGGATGCATGCGCGCTTCCTGCTGGTCGAAGGCGAGAAGATGTCGAAGTCGCTCGGCAACTTCTATACGGTTCGCGACCTGGTACTGATGGGACACAAGCCGTCGTCGATCCGGTTTCTGCTTACGTCGGTGCCGTTTCGCAAGCAGCTGAACTTCACCTTCGATGGACTCACGCAGGCAGCAAACTCCGTTGAGCGTCTGCGAACTTTCGCGCTGCGGCTACAACAGGCGCAGTTGCCGGAAGGTAAGTCGGAGGCGATGGCGAAGCTGGCCGAGACTGCGATGCAGGGGATTGAATCGGCGCTGGCGGATGACTTGAATACGGCGCAGGCTCTGGCTGCGGTCTTCGATATGGTGCGCGATGCGAATGCTGCCGCGGATGCAGGCCAGTTAAAGAAGGGCGACGTCGAGCCGTTGCAGAAAGCACTCCAGAAGTTCGACTCGATCTTTGCGGTGATGAACGATGACGATGCCGTGAAGGTGAAACAAATCCTTGAGTGGGCGGAGCGCGAGGGCAAGCAGGATAAAATCACTCCGGAAGCACGAACGATTGCGGCGTCTGCGTCGGTGGGCGATGCCGAGATCGACGTGCTTGTTTCGGAGATGCAGGAAGCTCGCAAAGCAAAAAACTTCTCACGCGCGGATGCGCTTCGCGGTCAGTTGAATGAGCAGGGCATTATCGTGGAGATCATGAAGGATGGGGCGAGGTGGAGGAGGAAGTAAAAGAAGGCTCTCGGCTGTCAGCCTTTAGCTCTTAGTCGTTAGCTCAAGAGTGACAGATTTTGAAAGTAAAAAAGGCCGACCCAGGTGAAAGGCTCATGCTTAAACGTTTCGTCATCGTTGCGATGTTTCTGTTACGTTCGACGTCGGCACAACAAAGCACCGCTTTGTCTCAAGCAGGCCTCACTATAGACGAGTACAAAGTCTATGCAGCGGTGATCGATTCTTTTCAGAGGGCGGCCCGTTCTTCACACCCAATGGTGGCGGACCTGACTTCCAGTTTCAAATGTGGTTCCTCGGACAATGGAATGACAGTCAGTGGCTGCAACGGGCTACGCGACATAAGTGAAACTGCTGAAGAACGCATGCGGATTGTCAAACGCGACGTAACCTTGCTGGAAGGAGGCACCATCACTGACTTTCTAGCCAAAAACAGTGTGTCGGTCTCAATAGAACCGAAAATACCTACAAGCAATCGCTATGGGATGTATGGCGGCGTCGACCACGGCCCCACGCCGACAGGGTGGGATCACGGCGATTATATTATCCTTTCCCGCGTCGGCTTTAATTCTGCACGATCCCAAGCATTAGTGAACGTAAGTTTCATGTCTGGTAAGAACGCCAATGACAGTGGAGGCAAATATCTGTTCTTCGTGATGACGAACGGGCGTTGGCTGCAGCAGGGAAGCTCGGCTGTATGGGAGCTAATTCCCTCCGATGCTCACGCACAACCTCGTTAACCGTCAATGTATCCGCTGGTAACAGTCGAGGACGAAACGTCCTCGCAACAGCCGGCCAGAGGTCGGCGCTTCAACCCCGGCGTTACAATCGCGCTCGACTTGACACCATCATCATCAGGCCTAGAATTTGTTTAGGAATTTCAATCGGGAGGTCTGTATGCCCGAGTACGAATACCTCTGCAACGCCTGTCATAAAGTCTTCGATCTCCACCTCACCCTGGACGACCACGAGCATAGCAAGGTGAAGTGTCCTAAATGTGGCAGCACCAAGGTAGAGCAGCAATATCCGGCGTTCTTCGCGGTTAGCGAGAAGAAGAGTTAGGCGATCCTGTTTAGCGCTGACAGCGGGCATCAGCTTTTCCGCTGGTGAAGCGCATTGTTCTGCGCGCCCGTGACTGCGATTTCCGACATAAAGGTGTAGGTTCCTGAATCGATTGCTTCCTGTACCACCTTGCGAAATGCTCCGATAGCAGTGCGGTAGCCGCCAGACCCGAAGCTCACGCGCGCGATCCCGAGTCTCTGAAGTTCGGGGATGGGCGGAGTTTTCGGAGTAGCAAGAATGTTGATCGGTCCGGGGCTCTCTTGCCGCAGATGCCCGATGTCGGAGGGATCGCAGAGTCCGGGAACGAATACGCAATCTGCGCCTGCCTCGCGAAACGCGTTGGCGCGGCGAACGGTTTCGGCGAGCCTGCTTCCAGCTTGCGCGCCCTTCCACCAGTACGCATCGGTTCGTGCGTTGATCACGATCGACACACCCGCACTCTTCGACACTGCCTGAATTGCGTGTAGCTTCTCGATGTACTTATCAAGTTCGAGCAGAACCGACTCGTCGTCCGCACTGTCCTCGAGGTTCAGGCCGACCGCGCCAGCCTCGAGCAACTCTCGAGCCGTGACTTCCATTTCCTCAGCCGTGGTTGCGTAACCGGCTTCCATGTCGGCGGTGACCGGAACCTGAACAGCGGACGCGATGCGCGAGACGACGTCGAGCATCTCGTGGCGGCTGATGTGTTGTCCGTCGGGATAACCGAGCGAGTTCGCAATCGCCGCGCTGCTGGTTGCGACTGCAGGAAATCCCATGTCTTCGAGGAGGCGTGCGCTGGTAACGTCCCATGCGTTCGGCAAGACAAGGATTTTGAGTTCGTGATGAAGGCGGCGCAGTTCTTCAGCCTTGGCATGCAAACCTGCAGAAGCAATCGGCATGTGTCGCTCCTTTCAGCGCACTTCGTGTATTTTAGTCGCCGGTGCTCTCGACGGCGGGCAGTGGTTCAGATTCCAATTCGCCGCGTTGAGGCTTAACGTCGGCGCGAGTGACGAGCGAGACGGCGACGATGATGATGGCAGATCCGGCGAGAATGTAACCGTCGATGCGCTCGTGTAAGACCAGCCAGCCGAGGAACACGGCGACGACTGGATTCACGTATGCATAAGTTGCGACCTTCGACATTGGAACATTTTGGATGAGCCAGATGAAGGCGCTGAATCCAACCCACGATCCGAAGACGATCAAGTATGCGACGGCGGTGACGCCTCGCCATGTCCAGAGGGCGCGAGCGTATTCCCCGAGAACGAGCGCGAGCAACAAATTGGTCGCGCCGCTAAACACCATTTGCCATGCGCTGGCCGAGAACGGATCGATGCCCTTTTGCCAGCGTTTCGACAGGGAAGAACCCACGGACCAGCAGAACGATCCGCCGAGCAGGCTGAGGCTGCCGAAGAGCTCGCGCTTGCCGATGGTCGTGGTGCTCATCAGCTGCGGCCAGAGCAGAACGGCAAGTCCAGCGAATCCGAGGAACAAGCCGGCGATTCCGGCGCCGGAAACGCGGTCGGTGCTGCGGAAGACCCAGGTTTCCAGGATCAGCATCCAGAGCGGCGTGATGGCCACGATCAGCGCCGCAAGACCGGTGGGAACGGATAGTTCGGCCCAAGCAAGAATTGTGTTTCCCATCGTGAGGAGCAGGATTCCGATGGCGGCGAGGCGTAGCGCTTGCGGCAACGAGATCCGAATGCCGCGGCCGCTGATCGCGCAATAGGCCAGCATCAACGATCCGGCGATCGTGAAGCGAGTTCCTGTCATTACCAGCGGCGGAAGGTGCTCGACGCCGATGCGAATGCCCAGATATGTCGATCCCCAAAAAATGTAAACGAGGGTGAACGCGAGAGCGACGCGCAGCCGGTTTTGTTCGGAGTGCTCGACCATTGTTCGTGGAATCAGAAAGTTACGATAGCAGATTGGACGCAACACACGCTGACGGTCACATTCTTAGCGCAAAGGGGAGGGAACGGCCAAATGCGGATCCCTCGCCGCTGCGCGGCTCGTGATGACAAACAAAAACACTGCAGGTTAGTAGGACAACAACAGTGCAGGTCCGTGATGACAACAAAGCAAATACAGGTCCGGGCGGCCGTTCGCGCATGAAGTAAACTGCTCCTCAAAACCAAGGTTTCCGCGGATTCCCGTTGGGGGTTATCGGCCGGAGCAAACCGGGCTATAATCAGTCAGGAGTTGAAGATGCGTGTGGCCGCCACATTTCAGTCGGATCTACAGGCTGCGCCCAAGTGCACGCTTCGACTTCGCATGAGTTATCCGCGCGTGGGTGTAAACCTGCTGCCTTCGAACGCGCGTCCCTGCCTTTTCGGTTGCGACTAATTCCGCCTTCTTACTGCTGACGTTCTTGCTCAATTGAGCATTTGAGCTTTCTCCATTGCACGCTTTTGCGTGCCCCAGCGAAGAACGGAGATTCCCATGGCGACCAATGTTTTGACCAATGCAGGACCGATTCTCCGCACCCAACTGCCCGGCCCGAATGCGCGCCGGATCCTGGAAGCGGACAAGAAATACATTTCTCCCTCGTACACGCGCTCGTATCCGATGGTCGCGAAGCGCGGCCGCGGAATCATGGTGGAAGACGTCGACGGCAACGAGTTCATGGACTTCGCGGCCGGCATCGCTGTCTGCTCGACTGGTCACTGTCATCCGGAAGTTGTGGCCGCGATCCAGAAGCAGGCTGGCGAACTGATCCACATGTCCGGCACAGATTTTTATTACGAAAGCATGGTGACGCTGGCGGAGCGACTTTCGAAGATTGCCCCGATGAAAGGGCCACACCGCGTGTACTACGGCAACTCGGGCACGGAAGCCGTGGAAGCGGCGATGAAACTGGCGCGCTATCACACGCGGCGGCAGAACATCATCGCGTTCTATGGCGCCTTCCATGGCCGCACCATGGGCTCACTGTCGTTGACGGCTTCAAAGCCACAGCAGAAGCGCCGCTTTGCTCCCTTGGTTCCGGGCGTAACGCATGTGCGCTATCCCGATTTGTATCGTGCCGGCATTGCGCCACAAGACGCGGAGGCGTTTTCTCTCGAGTGCGCGCGCTTTATCGAAGACCGAGTGTTTAAGACGACGCTTCCTCCTGAGGAAGTGGCGGCGATCTTCGTCGAGCCGATCCAGGGCGAAGGCGGTTATGTTGTGGCTCCTACGATCTTCATGCAGGAGCTGCGCAAAATTTGCCATCGCCACGGCATTCTGCTGGTCGCGGATGAAGTGCAATCGGGCGTGGGGCGCACCGGCAAGTGGTGGGCGATCCAGCACACAGGGGTTGAGCCCGACATTATCTGCAGTGCCAAGGGTATTGCTTCCGGGATGCCGCTGGGCGTGATGATGTCGCGGGCAGAGGTTATGGACTGGGTGCCCGGTTCGCATGCGTCAACATTTGGCGGCAACCCTGTTGCCATCGCGGCGGCGTTGGCGACGCTCGACGTGCTCGAACGCGAAGGCGTCGAGAACGCAAAGCACATCGGCGGGCACATGATGAAGCGCCTGAGCCAGTGGCCGAGCACGGTCCCGCTGGTGGGCGATGTGCGCGGACGCGGACTGATGATCGGTATTGAAATTGTTGGTGACAAAAAGCTGCGCACTCCGGCGGCGGAGCTGCGCGACACGATCGTCGATACCGCGTTTTACAAAGGGCTGCTGATCCTGGGCGCGGGGCCGAATACGCTTCGGCTGTGTCCTCCGCTGATCGTAACTAAAGAGCAGGCGGACATCGCGATGGACATTCTGGAAGAATGCATTCGCGGAGCCGAGGGCGCGAGGTCGGTGGCCGATCCCAGGGCGAACGGGAAGCCGCAAGGGGCGTAAGACCGTTTCACGTTTCGAGTTTCACGAAAGAGCTGTTTCGCGTTTCACGAAAACCGAACACCCAACCCCCACACATCGAAAAGGGATGTGTGGGGACTCACACTTCTATTTTGCTCCCAAAATGGGAGATCCCATGGGGTACCCCCTCCCCCCCGTCCCGCATTCTAAAGGACTTAGAGTCATGGGATGAGGCTCGTCCCGGCAAACAAAGGACTTAGTCCGATGATTATGCACTTGACACAACAAGAATAGATCACTATTATTTGAGTGTCAAGAGGCAAGATCATGAACCTGATAGATGTTTCCAAAACATTCCCCGATCACAAAGCCGCAGCACGATTCCTAGAAGTTATGCGCTGGCCTGAAGGTGTGCGCTGTCTTGCTTGCGAATCGGATCAGGTTACTCGCGTGTTCTCTCCCACGAAGAAACAGCCCATGCGGGAAATCTTCTCTTGCCGCGAATGCCGTTTGCAGTTCACGGTAACTACGGGAACGATATTCGAAGGATCGCACCTTGGACTAGATAAGTGGTTCATGGCGATTGCAATGATCGTAGACGCGAAGAAAGGTGTCAGCGCATTACAGCTACAGCAGCACCTGGGGATTGGCTCTTATCGCACAGCATGGTTCATGTATCACCGCATCCGCAAAGCGATGGAGGAAGGTGATTTTTTATTGAGTGGGACCGTCGAGATGGATGAGACCTACATTGGTGGCAAAACCATTCGCCGCAAGGATCGCGGGAATCGCTGGAACAAGCCAAAGGATATGGTTATCGGCGCTATTGAGCGTGGCGGAAAACTGAAGTTGAAGCACGTTGGACAGGGAGTCTACGCGAAAGCCTCACACGTTAAGGAAATCGCAAAGAAGCACATCTCCCGCGATGTTGAACGGATTATGACCGATGAATCCCCGATCTACCCGATAGCGTTCGATGGATTCATAGCTTCCAAGCATGAGACGATTCGCCACAAAACGGAATACGTTCGCGGCGACGTTCACACGAACACGATTGAATCAGCTTTCAGCTTGTTGAAGCGTGGACTAATAGGAAGCTATCACCGCGTTTCGATAAAGCACCTACATCGTTATCTCAGTGAGTTTGAGTATCGCTTCAATCGGCGCAAAGAAGCGGATCGCTTCGAGCAGACACTTTCGCGCATGGCGAATGTTTCGCGGATGCAGTACAAAGAGCTTACTTCTGAGCCCGTGGCCGAACCTTTCTAGGCTTGGCTTTCTTCCCGCCCTTTACGTCTTCCTTAGTTATCGGCTTCGCCTTGAGAATAGAGCGAAGCGCATTCTCGAATTGTTCCTTATTGACTTTCATGCTTTGAGATTCCAGCCAAACGATAGTTGCGGAGATTTATTAAACAGCTTTGCAAATTTCTGCCTGAAGTCGTTCATGTCATCGCACAATCGCATGATCGTGACTACCTTGGTGATCTGGTCATGTACTTTATCTCGCCCGAATTTCTTTAACCATTGATGATGGTTTTGCAGAAAATGAGGATCTGGATTTTTCTTCCGCAACTCATTTCCTACGTCGCCATCAACCGCGTCGTAAACAAACATCATGACGTATTTCCCCCAACGGAGCGGCCTAGCCCTGGGCGAATAATGAATCCCTTCCAGCCTTGCCAGCTCAAACCAGAATTCGTCTGGGAACATCTTTGCCCATTCCTGAAGTTCTTCCGCAATGAAAGCCTGCAGTTTTAGCTGGTATTCCTGCTTTTTCTTGTACGCGGCATAACCCGTCGCCTCATCAATAAGGGCGATGATGCCTACCTTGGCGCAGGCGCGGGTAATAATTTCGGCCTGTTTAGCCAGTTCTACTTGATTATGTTTAAGATCGTTTGCCACCCTAGCTTTGAGATAACCATCGCAAATATCAAGTAAGAGAGTCGCCTCATATCCGGTTGCGACAAATTGGGTAGCGGGAACCCTGAATTTAATCGTCTGCTCTAGAATCTTGTTCTTGTCCAGGTACGGTTGCAGACTGTCCAAATATCGCTCTAGCCCGCCTTTGACGTTACCCGTCAGAGCCCTTACAACCTCGCGCTGCGTCATTACGCGCTTTTCGTTGTCGAGCACATATACAGGAAAGTGAGCATCGGCAATTTGCAACTTTCCTTGGAACATCGCGAACGGCAATTTGTCTCCGCCTGCCGTCTGCGAACTTTCCTCCTGCTGGTCCGGCTGCTCCGATACTTGCTCCTGCTGTTCCGTGGCAGTAGGCACTCCCTTCACCTTCGCCCATCGCGCATTGATAGCTTTACGGGCGATGGCCTTTCGCTCATCAGAGGAGAGAACGGAAGCCCTAGCGCGACCACCCTTGGCAGCCCCAAGGCTAGACAGAGCCTTACCAGCATCAGATTTCTGCTGGTCCGGCTGCTCCGATACTTGCTCCTGCTGTTTTGTGTCTTTCTCCATCTGGATTCTCCAGAGTAGACGCTATACCTGCCCGCCCAAGAAATCAATACTTGCCCGAGCATTTATGTTGACTACTTGCATGAGCAAGTATAGATTCGCAAGTGAGGCAAAGCTGGATTGCGCGACATCGACCGAATGAGAAGAGTATTAGGTGTTGACCATCATGCTTGCCATGATCGGCACCGACAACACAAAGGCCCGAGTCGCTGATCTCTTGGTCGGGACGCGAATCGAGCCGTGGTGAGCTTCCTTTTATTGTGGCGGGTAACTGACAGGTGTCAGAACTGGTCTTATAAACCAGAATAGTCTCGTGGGCTATGGGGTTCAAATCCCCTGCCCGCCGTTATTAAGTATATCGTGTTCCTCTCCGAAATCGTATAATCCTGCCGAATTGGATCCCGCAATCCTCATCACAATCGTTCTCACTGCGGTAACAGTGGTTCTGGCCGCATTGGGTCTATTTCTAGCCGGATTGGGTCTCGGCATTGGCGCGCTGGCGCTTTGGGGCTACAAAGGAATGAAAGAGGCCATCGCTGAGACCGTACAAAGGGAGGTCCCAGCAGTGGCTTCCGCCGTTGTTGCAGAATACAGAGAAGTTCTAGATAAACTTAAGAAAGAAATGGAGTTAACTAATAAACTCCAAGCCCAGCTAAAACCACCACTTGAGTCGATTTCGATTGAAATGTCATCTAAATCTGGGGTACAAGGGATACAGAAGACAAGTGTGGAAAGCGACGGGATTAGGAAATATCCCGGAGAGGAGGTCTCAAATGCTGGCAACGAAAGCAGCACCGGAGTTATCACAGAACCGAATGACGACGCCGGGAATGATCATCGCCAAGCACCAGACTAAGGCTCCGGTTAATGTTATTGGAATTGCTGAGGATCTAGGCCTTCACGTATGGGAAAGTTCACAGCTTCCTGGCGAAGTATCGGGGAAGATCTTCCCAGATCCGATGAATGGCGGTGCTAGTGGTTTCAGCATCGTCGTCAATGAGCGAGAGGCTCATGTCAGAAAGCGATTCACCATCGCGCATGAAATCGCGCATTTCATCTTGCACCGAGACTTGGTCGGAAATGGTTTGGTAGATGACGTGATGTATCGCGGCGGGATTCACGGTGCATTGAGTACAAAAGAGGAAATCGCCGCAAACAAACTAGCGGCTGATATTTTGATGCCGTACCCGCTAATTGAAAGCCTAATGCGACAGGGATTCGATAGTGTAGACGTACTGGCAAGTAAGCTAGAGGTGTCAACCGTCGCGATGAAAATTCGACTCGGACTTCCCGTTACATAGACACAAACGGTGTGGAATATACGAAGCCGCCAATATAGGCGGCTTTTTTATTGCCCTGTCACGGCCCCTCTATTCTCCTACTTCCTGCCTTGTTGTGCCAAGTGCATAATCATCCTTAGTCCCATCGTCCCGCAAAACAAAGGAGTTAACAGCGGTCAGTCAGTCTTTCAGTCGATCAGTCACTTAAAAACGGTGTGCGCTGTCGACATTTCAGTACATCAGTTCGTTCACCCGAACAGCAGATGGATTCCGCTTCCCCTTCGGCACGCTCAGGGTCAGGGTCAGCGTCACCAGATCTGTCCTGATCTCACTATCTATATTGTGACAAATTCGAGCGGACCTATTAGACACTTTCGCGAAGTTTATTTCTATCGTGGAATGAGGTAGTTGGGACGTTTCGGAGGCAAAACGGGGCTTGACATGATTGGGACGAGGTTGGGAGAGGTAGTGGTAATCTCCGTTCCCGGCAGTTATCTCCATACCCTCATAAAGTCTTGAGTTTTGGTTGATCGCCAGTAAGAATTAAGGGCATGAAACGTGCCATTCTATTGAACATCGCTGTGTTCGCGGCCCTGTACTGCTTAGGGCAACCGAAGGCTCACCGTGAGGACTCTCTACTGGTCGCGCCGTTCGCTACCCACGTCCATTACGGTGTCTTTAATGGACAGGACCAACTCACGTATACCGTACAGGAGTCGTACCCTGCCACCGATGTGCTTGCCTTCATTTCTGCCAAATTGAAAGAAAGAGGCTGGAAACCACTTCAAGACGACTTCCTCAATCCCAAAACCCCGTCTTCGCATGTCAGAGGATGGACTGAGTTCGATGACGCTGCGCTAACCCCTGAGCAGAGGGTTTCTCAATGGATGGCACAGTGGGAGAACGATAAACACGAGGTTGTTTCTTATACGCTTCAATACAGGTATCCGGCGAAAGAGACCGACCAAGAACCCGAGCACCATATGCGCACCTTGCATGTACTGGCGATACATATTCCGGCGAACATTGCGGCTCGTTTTAAGTACAAGCAGGAATAGGTGGCGATAAATCGGCATACCACAAGGAATCGAATATATCGGGTAAACTACTGCCGCCAATGCTGGACTCAAACTCACAGCGCTTTCTATCGGGCATTGTCTTGGCGGCTTGTGCTTTTGGTGTGTTCTGGTTTGTTTTCTATGCACTCATTACGATCTGCATCGTGTTTGTGAACGGGATCGATTTGTTCAGACCGCATCCCTATCTTCAGGCTATCGATGTAGGTGGCAGTACGGTCCTTGCCGCACTATTAAGTAGAAAGATCGCGCGGCGGATTACATCGCGTCCGCAACCGTCTATGTCTCATAAGAATTGATCTGATCGTTGCCGAAAATGCGGATAACGCGATCACGCGTACCGATGGTCTCGACGCCCTCGATGAACTGCTTCCCCAGACCTCACGCTCCGCCCTCGCAACGCCATCCGGCAATTCGGTGCAGTCTGGCAGTGTGATGGGCGTCCGTGCGAGGGGCGTGCGATTTCGTTAGACTCGCCGCTTATGGCTGGCCGGCTTCTGCAAAAAGCGTTGCACGCGTTCGATTCGCTGATTCCCAAGCAGGATGAAAAGCCAGTGCATCAGCGAACTGGTCAAGCCGGCGAGGAGATCGCGTATTTCCACCTGCGGCAGCTGGGATACATATTCGTGGCGCGAAATTATCGCGCACGCAACAAGAGCGGCGAGATTGACCTGATTGCGTGGGATGGCGATACGCTTTGTTTCGTCGAAGTGAAGACGCGCAGCAGCCACGCAGTGAAGCCCGCGGAGGCTGCCGTCGATAGGGATAAGAGGAAGGCTATTGCGCGAGTGGCGCGCGAATACGTGCGCCGGGTGGAAGGCAGGCCGAACGTACGCTTTGATATTGTCAGCGTTTACTGCGAGGACGAAAAGCGGCCGGAGGTCACCGTTTTCAAGGATGCCTTCCGGTTGACGTAATATAGAAGGTTCTGAGGAGTTGTCCCTTGCCTGAGCTTCGAAAAGATCCCATTGTTGGACGTTGGGTCATTATTTCCACGGATCGCGCCAAGCGTCCCACGGATTTTGCGCGCGAGAAGAATGAGATTCGGGGCGGCTTTTGTCCGTTCTGCTACGGCAATGAAGCGAAGACGCCTCCGGAAATTTTGGCGTATCGTCCGAATAACAATGGAGGTGGGCCGGCGGCACGCGATACAGCGGGCTGGACAGTGCGGGTGGTCCCGAACAAGTTTCCGGCGCTGGGGATCGAAGGCAGCTTGAATCGCCAGGCGGACGGCATGTTCGACAGGATGAATGGCATCGGCGCGCACGAAGTGATTATCGAGACGCCCGATCATAATTCGTCGCTGGAGCAGTTGCCGGAGAAGCGAATCGAGGATGTGCTGTGGGCGTTCCGAGATCGGATTATCGATCTGCGCAAGGACCGGCGCTTCAAGTACATTTTGATTTTCAAGAATCATGGCGAGCCGGCGGGAGCGTCACTGGAGCATCCACATTCGCAGCTGATCGCGCTGCCGATTCTTCCGAAGCATGTTGTGGAGGAACTGGAAGGCGCGAAGCAGTATTTCATATACAAAGAACGCTGCGTGTTTTGCGACATCGTGCGGCAGGAGTCGGAAGTGGGAACGCGGGTGGTCGCGGAAAATACGGACTTCCTGACGATTGCGCCGTATGCTCCACGCTTCCCGTTCGAAACGTGGATTCTGCCGAAACGGCATGAGTCGTCATTCGAGAATTCGTCGTCGGGTATGTACGAGAATCTGGCGAAGGCGATCAAGACCCTGCTGACGAAGGCGGACCTGGTGCTGGACAATCCTTCCTATAACCTGGTGCTGCATACTTCGCCGCTGCAGGATCCGCAGAATGATCATTATCACTGGCACATTGAATTCATGCCGAAGCTGACGAAGACGGCGGGATTTGAGTGGGGAACGGGGTTTTACATTAATCCCACGCCGCCGGAGGAAGCGGCGCGATTCCTGCGCGAGGCGAATGTCAGTGCGGCGCAGCCGGTGTCCGTGCGATAACGCGCGTCACGGTGCGATACGCCGCCCCGTGGCCAATTGAACGATGAGCACAATTACGGCCGCCACCAGCAGTAACCACAGCCAGGCGCCGATCTGGTAGGTTCCCGCCAGCCCCAACATCCAAAGCACCAGCAGGACGAGAAAAACGAACCATAGCATCAGTCACCTCTCATGACAGAACTACTGTTGTCTTCACGATTGGGTGCCAGTCGAGGAGAGAGGGTTGCCGGTCAGACCGGCCTTGAAGGCTGTGACGCGGGATTCCGCGATTCTGAAAATCCAATTTGCCGAGGCTTCCAGAGTTGCGGCGGGTTGTAAGCTGGTGGAGTACAACTTGGCTTATGGGGGAAGTTATGGGTGAGCGGTCCAGGTGCGGCGTTTTGTCTCCGACGATTGTTTTGATGGTGCTGCTCGGATTGAGCGCCGGGTTGGGCTTCGGTCAGGCGGCGGGCGGTGCTCCGCAATCGAATGCAACCACGAATGGCGCGCAGGAGGCGACTCCCACGTTTCGATCGAGTTCGCGACTGGTGCTGGTGGACGTAGTGGTTACGGACAAGGCCGGTCAAACGGTGACGGGATTGAAGGCGGCCGACTTTACCATCCTGGAGGATGGGAAGCCGCAACCGATTCGAGCCTTTGAATTGCACGTGTGGCAGAAGACGCCGGCGTCCATGCAGAAGATCAATCTGCCACCGAATCAGTACACGAATTTCACGGAGCAACAGCCGAACAGCGCGGTGAACGTGGTGCTGCTCGACGTCCTGAATACGCCGCAACAGGATCAGCAATATGCGCGCAAGCAGATGATCGAATTCCTGCGAGAGCTCCCGCCGGGACAAAAGATTGCGTTGTTCGTGCTGGGGACGAAGTTGAGGATGATACAGGGGTTCAGCGGGAGTTCGGACCGACTGGTGGAGGCGGCGCAGTCGATTCTTTCGAACACATCACCGCTGCTGACGACTGAGAGCGAGTACCAGGACGCGGTGAGTGATATCACCTATTTTGGAGATGCGGCCGGCGCGGGTGGTGGCTCCCTAGGTGGTCTTAAGTCGCGCCTGGTGGGTGCACTAGACGCCGAGATTGCTGCGCAGAAAGACATGAGGGCGAGGCTGACGCTCGATGCCTTTGCTATCCTGGCTGGTGCTGTGTCGGGATATTCCGGACGTAAGAATCTATTCTGGCTTTCTGGAAACTTTCCTTTCCGCCTCGGACCTGACTTCAGTAATGATCCGATTCGTCTTCCTGACAACTACGCGGGCGCGATTCGCGAGACGGCCGCTCTATTGCTGGCTTCGCAGATCGCTGTTTATCCGATCGATGCACGTGGAGTGCAGACCACGGCTGTGAGTGCTAGTGCGCGGCCACAAATCACGATTGGATCAGCGACCGACCAGGTAAACCTCGCGCAAAATCAACGTTACGAAGACTACGCCGACACCAAGGGCGCCATGGATGATATTGCGCGCGAAACTGGTGGGCAGGCTTTCATCGGCAACGATCTGAAGAAGATTATGGAGCGAGGCATCGAGCAGGGGTCGACGTACTACACACTGGCGTATAGTCCGGCGATCAAGAAGTGGAATGCGGAGTATCACAAGATCGAGGTGAAGACCGCGGAGAACGGACTGAAGCTCGAATACCGCCGCGGATTCTATGCCGTTCCCGAGCGAGAAGTTGCGGGCAACCAGGCTGGGGTGCTGCTGTTTGCAGCCATGCAACCGTCGGTGCCCGAGTCGACGATGCTGTTGATGCGGGTGCAGGTGCTGATGCCGGACAAGGATCATGACAAGATTCGAGTGGACTATGCAGTGGCCCCGCAGGACGTCACTTTTACGGATACGAAAAATGGACGCAAACATAGCGTGATTGATTTTGTGGCGGCTCTTTACAACAGGGAAGGCAAAGACATCGGTCATGCGGTGGATTCGATGAATGCGAACGTCCGCCCTGAGGTTTTTGAGCAGGTGTTAAAGACTGGTATTCCGATGCACCAGGAACTGGAGTTGAAGCCGGGTGCTTACCTGTTGCGGCTCGGCGTAATGGATCGCAGCAGCAGAAAAATAGGAACCGTAGATGTGCCGCTGAATAACGTAGGCGCGCAAAGAGCAGGGAAGTAATAAGTATTCACCAGGCGAAACGGGAGTGGGTCATGCGGAAAATCATTTTGTTGATGGTGACGTGTGTTCTGCTGGGAATTGCCGCTGCAGGAGCGTCGCAACAGCCCATGCCGGATGGTGGCGGGGATCGACTCAATCCAGAAATCAAGCGCTTGCATGAGCAGATTTATAAGGATCAGGCGAAAAAGCGTCTGGACAGCTTGAAGTCGGACACGGAGCGATTGGCGCAACTCTCACAGGAGCTGAAGAAATCGGTCGATGGAGTGAATCCGGATGCAACGCTCTCGGTTGAGGTGATCAAGAAAGCAGATGAGATCGCGAAGCTGGCAAAACAGGTGAGCGAGAAGATGAAGGGGCAGTAAATCAGTAGCTAGTAGTCAGAAGTCAGAAGTCAGAAGTGAACTCGTTGCGGTTTCACTCGCAAGTGAGGGGCTGACGCACCGATCAGGGGGCGGAAGCCGCTTTTGGCTGGCTAAGTGCGCGCAGACGCTGGTTCACCAGGATGATGTAGTGCAGTGCCGAGAGAATGGTGAATCCAAAGGTGAGCCAGAGGCCGAGGACGCGAGCAGCGGCTATGATGCGCGACTCGATGACATGTCCGAGCAGAACACAAAACACTGCCGCAACCTGAGCGAAGGTGTTCATCTTCCCGAAGATGCTGGGAGAGAAATTGCGCAAGTCGGTGGTGGCGTAGAGCACGGCTGAGATCGCGAGGATGCTGATGTCGCGGCTGAAAACGATGACCGTGAATTTCCACGGGACATCGTGCATGAACGAGAGAACGAGAAACAGACTGCTGAGCAGGAGTTTGTCGGCGATCGGATCGAGGTATTGGCCAAGCAGGGTTTGTTGCTTGAGCCAGCGCGCCAGCAGGCCGTCGAACGCGTCGCTGAGTCCGGCGGCGATAAAGAGCAGCAGAGCCCATCCGTAGTTCTGGTCCAAAACGTTAATGATGACAAAGGGAATGAAGATGAGTCGCAGCAGCGTGAGCTGATTAGCGACTGTACGGAATTGAGAGATCACTCGCTCTCCTTCCATCCGGAAGAGCCGGCGAATCCGAAGATCTCTTCGGCAGGAATTCCGGCCTTTTCGGAGAACTGCTCGGCGAGGGATGGGATGGATCCGTTCTCAGTATCGAGTTCCACTTTTTCAACTCGCAGTAAGGGGAAGAAGACGGTTGCAGTGGAAAGCGGCTCGCCGGCCTTGGCCATGGCGGCGAAATCGTCGAAGGAATTGAGATCGATGCCGCGAACCACGATGCCTGCTCCGCTCAGTTCCAGCAGAGCGCCCCAGAACTTCTCGCGAGGATTGTGCAACGTGATGAGAACGGCGCAACCGGGAACAAATGGGGAGAATCCAGATCCATTTGGATTGGCATGCATAATCCTTGATTTTCGGCGGGGCTGGACAAGTTTGCAAGGAGAACCGGAACTGCGGGCCTAAACCGTTGCCGAGAGCTCCTGGAGGAGGGCTTCGAGCGAAGCCTTCAGTTTCTGAAGAGTAGGCACATCAATTTGCGCGCCTTCGGCGTGGAGATCGGGAGCAAGCTGCGAATTAAGTTGAGTCGCCAGGCGAACGCGCTCCTGTAAAAGCATGGCTGCCATGGGCTCACCCTTCTGGGTGGACTCAAGCCAGCATTCGACATTCCAGCTGGTATTGCGGACGCGGTTCACGGCATCACGGAAGTCGGTGAGGACGCGGCGATCGACGATGCCTGCCGAGAGCAATTGTTCGAGCTTCTTCAGTTCGGCTGTAGTACGACGCACCTGGCCGGAAACCTGTTCTTTGAAGGCTTTGTTCGCCGTTTCGACGTCATTGCCCGAGGCGTAAGAGTATTTGTCCATAAGAGGGCTTTCACCCGAACCCAAACTGCACACTACTCCCATTGCGGTGCAACTACTATCTCGCAAATCGGGGCGAGTTGCACTCGCATACGTGTTTACTTTGGAGTTACGCCGGAGGTGATCATCATTATGGAGCCTGAAGCCGCGCCTGGCGGAGAACAGATAGAGAGTGCTCCGAAAAGATTGTTGCTGCTGTCCGGTGTGCAACGTTCTTGCAGATATTGAACTCTAGCTTCGCTAATGCATCTTTGCTACAGGCTCGCGCTCCTTGTATGTTTGTGTCTCTGCTGGATGCCGCTGGCCGCAGCTCAGGATCTTGCTCCAAGAGCCTATCTGATAACGCCGTTGCATGCGAACGCGGTTACGCTCACCTGGTCCTTCTATAGCGGAGGGTTTGATTTCAACGGGACGGTTCCAATTACCGGCGCGACCGGCACGTACAGTGTTCCAGTCTTCAGCTACTACCATTCACTGAGTTTCTTCGGCCGATCAGCAAACGTTACAGTTTCACTTCCTTACGGCGTCGGGACATTTACTGGCGACGTTTTGGGTCAGAACGTGTCGGTATATCGTTCCGGGTTGCTCGATCTTACAGCGCGCTTTTCGGTGAACCTGAAGGGAGGACCTGCGATGGCTCCGAAGGAGTTCGTGAAGTGGAAACAGAAGACGATCATCGGCGTCAGTCTGAAGATCGTGGCTCCGACGGGACAGTACGATCCGAACCGAATCGTCAACTGGGGAATCAATCGCTGGGCGTTCAAGCCGGAACTTGGATATTCGCGACGATGGCGACACTGGTTGCTGGATGGCTATGGTGGAGTGTGGTTCTACACGACTAATACGTCGTCCTACAGCGTTCCGACACCTGAACCACAAACGGAGGAGCCTATCGGCAGTTTCGAGGGCCATCTGAGCCATGACTTCAAAGCGAGGACATGGGCATCCCTGGACGGAAATTTCTGGTGGGGCGGCGCCACGGCGCTCAACGGGATAAGAAATCTAGAGACAAGACAGACCAGCTCGCGGATAGGAGGAACTGTGTCTCTGCCCATCACGAAACATCAATCCATCAAGATCGCTTACAGCAACGGAACGTACATTCGCTTCGGCGGGAATTACCAGAATGTGCAGGTTGCGTGGCAGTATTCGTGGATCGGCTCTCCGAAATAGGGTGGCGTAGCTGAGTTCTGCGCTCGGCAGGGGCGAAAGTTCACCAAGGATCCAGTCGAGCCCATCGCTATCCTTGGTGGTTTGACGGCCCGGGAATGCGGTTCTAACATGCAGAAGTTTGGCGTTCCTGCGCCGCGATCTCGTGCGCTGCTGCCAAAGGGGAGTTCTTGCCGTGATCGGCCAGACCGTTTCCCATTATCGAATCCTCGAGCAACTCGGGCGCGGCGGCATGGGCGTGGTGTACAAGGCAGAGGACATTCGTCTGGGACGCTGCGTAGCCCTGAAATTCCTTCCAGAGGATCTGGCTAAAGATCCGGGCGCGCTCGAACGATTTACGCGCGAGGTGCGCGCGACTTCCCTGTTGAATCACCCTTCCATATGCACGGTGTATGACATCGGTGATGACGACGGCCGTCCATTTATGGCAATGGAGTTCCTGGAGGGCAAGACCCTGATGGAGCTTCTGAAGGAAGGACCGTTAGCAGGCGATCAAGTCGTCGATATTGGATTCCAGTTGGCGGACGCGTTGGATGCCGCGCACAAACAAGGCATCATTCACCGCGATCTGAAGCCCGGCAATATTTTTGTAACGGATCGGGGCCACGCAAAGATTCTGGACTTTGGCCTGGCGAAAGTGGAACACCAGCCGGAAATAGCACGGCGGAGACCGGCCAGTGAGAGCGAGTCTTCGCGAACTGTGCAAGCGGCGATAACCTCGGACGGATTCATTCCTGGCACGGCGTTCTACATGTCGCCAGAGCAGGCGAGCGGAGGAGATGTAGACGCACGCTCCGACTTGTTCTCGCTGGGAGTGGTTCTCTACGAGATGACCACTGGGAAGCGCCCGTTCGCGAGTAAGACGGGAGTGGCGACGAGAGCAGCTATTCTGCGAGAGAGGCCAGTCTCTCCTCGGGCACTGAATCCGGATATTACGCCGGAGCTGGAGCTGGTGATCGCGCGTGCGATGGAAAAGGATATCGACCTACGATACCCGACGGCGGCGGAGCTGCGCGAGGATCTGCGAAAACTCAAGCGCGAGTCGCCACAGGAAACAGAAGGCGCGGTCGGAGGTGAGCGTCCACCTAAGAAAGTATTTCGCGTACGCAGCCTGAAACATACCTATGTGATCGTCGGGGCAGTTGTTTTCGTAGGGATGCTCGTGTTTCTGAGCACGCTATTGTGGCTCAGGCGAACGCGGAGCGTGGGTTCGGTTTCGAGCCGCGCAGTTGCGGTGCTTCCGTTCCAGAATGTCAGCGGAGATCCGGCAAACGATTATTTGCGTTTCGCCATTGCGGACGAAGTGGCCACTGCGTTGACGTACGCTCCTGCGCTGGAAGTCAGGCCGGTCACTTCAACCGGACAATTTGTGGGTGCGAATGTAGATCCACAGAAAGCGGGGAAAGCATTGCATGCGGGGATGGTGGTGACGGGGCATTTCGTTCAGCAGGGTGAGAACTTGATCGTAACCTTGCAGGCGATTGAGGTGCTCTCCAACCGCATGTTATGGCAGGGCACCACTAGCGTTCCGGCGGGCGATCTGATCGCGATGCAGAGACAGCTCTCGACTCGTATACGGCAGGGGCTGCTGCCGGCGTTGACGTCTGGTCCGGCAGGACTTGAGACGGCGACGCAGCCGCGGAACCGCGAGGCCTACGATCTGTATTTGCGGAGTGCCGGGATACCACATGATCCCGGACCTAACCGGCAGGCGATCGCAACGCTGGAGCGCTCAGTGAGCCTGGATCCGAACTACGCGCCGGCGTGGGATGCGTTGGGCATGCGGTACTACTACGACGCGGCCTACTCCAATGGCGGCGACACGATGTTCCACAAAGCGGGTGAGGCCTACGCAAAAGCGGTGGCACTGGATCCGAATTTCATCGCGGCGGCGGCGAAGCTGGTTCGCAACAACGTGGAAAGCGGCGACCTCAGTACAGGATATCGCGAGGCGACAGATTTGCTGCGGCGAAGGCCGGATAGTGCACAGGCGCACTTCACGCTTTCTTATGTGCTGCGATATGCGGGCTTGCTGGACCGAGCGCAGAAGGAATGCGATGTCGCCCTGGGGCTGGATCCAGGGAATTACGGTTTTCGGTCGTGCGCCTTTCCATTCTTCGAGGCAGGAAAGGCCGAACGGGCGATGGATTATTTACGGCTGGACGCGACCTCAGAGTGGTCGCGCAATGTGCTTCCCGCGGTTCTGCTGCGCGCAAACAAGCTGGAAGAAGCCCGACGTGCGGCAGGCGATGTTTCTCCTAATCCAATGTGGCTGCGCAGCACGCTGGAATCGTGCCTCGCGCCTGGCAAAACCGGAGATTTCGAGCAGACGGCCGGGCCGCTAATGCCGAGTCTGCTGGGGCAGCGTGATCCGGAGATGAGGTATTACGAAGGCTCACTGCTCGCGTATTGCGAAGCGAAAAAAAGCGCGATTCAGCTGATCAAGAGTGCAATTGATGGGAAGTACTGCGCAGCACAAGCACTGCAAGAAGATCCGCTGTTGAAGAGCATTCGAGGCGAACCGGAATACCAGACATTGCGGTTGGCTTCGGATACATGCCAGCAGAACTTCGCACCGGCAATACGGTAAAAACCCGCCACGGATCCCACGGATCCCACGGAAGATTTTAGATCCTCGTGAAAATCCGCGAAATCCGCGGCACGACATTGCTAGTCAATAGTGAAGTGCGCTTCCGAACCCTCCGCCGAGTTAGGGCCGATCCACACGGTGATCTTTGCAGGCTCGACGACGTTCTTCATGTCGATATTCCAGAAGGCGAGTTCGTCTTTACCAAGTTTGAACTCCACTTTCTTTGACTCGCCAGGCGCAAGGCTGATTTTCTGAAAGCCCTTGAGCTCGCGAACCGGGCGGGTGACGCTGGTCCCAATCTGACGGATGTAGAGCTGTACGACTTCGCTTCCGGCGCGAGAGCCCGTGTTCTTGATCTCGGCGGAAACGGTGAGCGCTGATGACCCGCCATTGAGCGATGCTGCCGTTAACGATTGAGCGCTCAATGACGGCGACGAGTATTGGAATTTCGTATACGAAAGTCCGTAGCCGAAGGGGAACAGGGGAGAGTTCTGTTCGTCGATATAGCGCGAGCGGTATTTCTCGCCGGAATTGTTCGGCGGCCGCGTGAGATCAATGTCACCTGCCGGGCGACCCGTATTCATCGCGTTGTAGTAGAGCGGTTCCTGTCCAACGGCGCGAGGAAAGGTGGTTGTAAGGCGGCCGCTGGGATTCACATCACCAAAGAGGGTGCGAACCAGCGCTGGCCCAGCCTGAATGCCGGGGAACCAGGCTTCGAGAATGGAAGGAATGTGCGCGGCTTCCCAGTTCAAGGTCAGAGGACGTCCGCTGAAGACGATGAGCACGACCGGTTTGCCGGTAGCCGCGATCGCCTGCAAAAGCTGCTGCTGATTGCCCGGCAGGTCCAAATGCGCGCGTGATGCGGCTTCACCGGTCATCAAGCCGGCATCTTCGCCAAGCGCTGCGATTACGACATCAGCCTGACGCGCCGCGGCGACAGCTTCCGCGAAGCCGCTGTCGGAGGTGCTCAGAATGTCGGTTCCCTTCGCATACAAAAGCTTGCCTTGCGATTGGTCGAGGCGATCGGAAAGGGCTTTGCGCAACGTGACCACGTCCTTTGCTTCACCTTTTGTTGACCATGAACCCAGCATGTTCGCGGCGTCATCGGCGAGAGGTCCGACGAGCGCGACGGTTTTGACACTGCTTGCAAGAGGAAGGACAGGCGCGCCGTTTGCGGCATCATTCTTGAGCAGGACGAACGATTCCTCGGCAACCGCGCGTGTTGCGGCAACGTGTGCTGGATCGAGCGTGGTGATGGGGCTCTTCGCTTCGTCGGAGTAGGGATGCTCGAATAATCCCATGGCGACCTTGACACGCAGGATGCGGCGAACGGCTTCGTCTACGACCGACTGGGGAACCTGACCCGACTTCACCTGCTGGAGCAATGTGGTTGCGTAGGAATTGCTCTCCATGTCCATATCGACGCCGGCGGTGAGCGCCTTTCGCGCAGCCATTGCCGGATCAAGCGCGACGCCTTGCGGAATCAGTTCGCCGACAGAGTTCCAGTCACTCACGACAAATCCGCGAAATCCCCATTCGCCCCGAAGAATCTGCGTCAAAGTGTAAGGATTGGCTGTGGAAGGAACGCCCTGCAGATCGTCGAAGGCGCTCATGACGGTAGCGGCGCCGCTATCGACGGCTGCTTTGAATGGCGGGAGATAAACCTGACGGAGGCTGCGATCCGAAATGTCGACCGTGTTGTAGTCGCGTCCACCTTCTGCGGCGCCGTAAGCAACATAGTGCTTCACGCAGGCGAGGATAGAGGAGGGATCCTGAAGATTGGCGCCCTGGTAGCCACGCACGTATGCGCGTGCCATGGCTTGACCGAGATACGTGTCCTCGCCATTGCCTTCCACGATGCGTCCCCAGCGAGCATCGCGGGCGATGTCGACCATGGGAGAGAAGGTCCAGCGCACGCCTTCACTGCTGGCTTCGATGGCCGCGATACGAGCGGCTTTCTCGACCAACGCAGGATTCCACGTGGCTGACATTCCAAGAGGGACCGGGAAGGTGGTGCGGTATCCGTGGATGACGTCGAGACCGAAGATGAGAGGAATATGAAGACGAGATTTCTCGACCGCGATCTTCTGCATGGCGTTGACTTCGCGCGCGCCAGTCAGGTTGAAGAGAGAACCGATACCACCCTTGGCGATCATGTCAGGATAGTCGCCGCGTCCGGTGCCCGGACCAGTGGGAGATCCGGCCGAATACTGAACGAGTTGGCCAATTTTTTCTTCCAGCGTCATCTTCTGGAGAAGAGCGTTCACCCGCGCATCGAGTTTGGAATCGTTCAGGGCGGGAGAGCCCGATTGAGCCTGGAGGTTCACGACCAATGAGAGCAGAGAGAGAAGCATAATGCCAAAAAATTGAACGCCGAAGAAGCGGTGCTTCAGCATGTGTATGACCTCGACCAGCAGCGATATCTGCTCAATATACAGGGCAAAATCGATTTTGTAAGTGGCAGCGGCCGGGCAAGTCCAGACTTAATAATTCTTAACGAGGTGTTGGAATGATCGGAACGGACGCGCATTTCGGAGGGAATCTGCGAGGAGGGCAGTCGAAGCTCCGCCGAACGTCGGTGCACTCGCAAAAGTATCTGTAGTACTGAGCACAGGCGCTGGTGTGCGTGCCCCCCTTTGCACTTCCATAGAGAACTCAATGTTGGGACCGGTGGCGGGCGCAGACGAGGTACACGACTGCTGCTGTGAACGCTGGGGCCAGAAAGAAGAGGATACGCAGCAGAGATCGAATTTCCACAACGGAAGTGTTGGTTGCAACCGCGATCACGTCGTCTCCTCCAGCAACCAGCAGCACCAGCAAGGCGACAAGAGCCGAACATCCGAAGGCAGTATTGAAGGGGTGCTGGGACGGAAGTTCCAGAACATTGTGCTCACGATGATCGAACGCGAGCATCTGCTCTACAAACGGATACGCGTACAAGCTAACGAAAACGAGGACGGGGAAGAGCATGGCCGGGAAGAAAACTTCGGGGACGAGATATCTTCCAAAATGAAGGTTGACGGCGGGAAAGAGTCGTATCGCCCCTTCAACCCAGCCGAGATACCAGTCGGGTTGCGCTCCGGAAAGAATAGCGATGGGATCGTACGGTCCGTAAACCCAGACCGGGTCGATCTGCACTACGCCCCCGAGCATTGCCACGAACCCAAACAGCAAAAAAAATAGGCCGACCGATTTCGCAGCATACGAAGGCCACAGACGCGAGCCGACGATCGTGGTATCAGTCCGCCGCGGGCCGGGATAGTTGGTGTGCATCTGGCGCCAGATGATGCCGAGGTGAAGAGCGATGAGCGTCGCGATCGAAGCAGGAACGACCCAGATGTGCATAACGTACATGTGCGCGGTTGTAGCAGGATTAGGGACTGTTCCGCCGAGAGCGATGAACGCGAGCCATCGGCCGATAAAAGGAACGGAAAGAAGGATTGCGTAGGCGATGCGCAGGCCGGCGCCGGAGAGCATATCGCCGAGAAGCGAGTATCCGAAGTATCCATTGACAAGGGCCAAAAACAACAACGTTACACCAACCATCCAGTTGATCTCGCGTGGGCGGCGATAAGCCGCCGTGAAGAATATCCGCAAAAGGTGCGCAATTATGGCGCCGAGAAAGATCAGGGCCGCCCAGTGGTGCATTTGTCGGACGAGCAATCCGGCCCGCACGTCGAAGCTGAGCTCTATCGAAGAACGATATGCAGCAGACATCGTGACTCCATCGAGTGCGTGATAAGAGCCGTGATACGTCACCTTGGCGGAACTGGCATCGAAGAACAGCGCGAGGAACGTGCCCGTAATGACGAGGATTACAAATGAATAGAGCGCAATCTCCCCGAGCATGAACGACCAGTGGTCGGGGAAGACGTGGTTCATTGCGCTGCGAACGACCTTCGCCAGGCGAAGGCGACGGTCAAGCCAGCGTCCGAGATGTCGGCCCATCCATCCGATCATTTCTCGATACTCCAGAAGCCAGGCCCTGGAGGCTGGGTAAACCCGCCGCCGGCGCGCAAAGTACCGTCCGATTCAACATAGAGAGGCAATTGTGGCAAAGCACGAGTTGCCGGACCGCCAGTCGGTCTAGCGGCGCGAAGAACATCGAAAGACGATTGGTGACAAGGACAGAGAAGCGTGTAGTTCGTCGTTTCGTACATTCCAACGGGACATCCAGCGTGAGTGCATACGCGCGAGTAAGCCAGATAGCCCATGGGTGCCCAGTCGTTCCGCTCATCGGGCATGTGAAGAAACTCCGGAGGCACGCGAACAAGCACAGCCTGTGCGCGCTCATCGCCGATTTTGTCGTCGGGAAAGACGACGGCGGTGCTGCCGATCGCGAGTGAGTCGAGAGAAAGAGGTTTGCCGTCGATGGTAACGAGGCGCTGCCCGCGATGCCAGACGGTGTCGAAGATGTGCGACTCAGGAAACATGCCAAGCGACCGCAATAGCGAGATGACAATCGCGGCAAGAAAGCCGAGACCCAACACGCCCATCCATTTCATTAGCCCACGGCGGCTGACTTCGTTTTTGGATTGCTGGAAAGTTTCGGAAAAGGCCTCACGCTGCTGCGCAGTCGAGGAAAGGGTTTCTCGTGGTTCTGTGGCCTGCTTGTGACGCATCAGCCAGTGAGCCCAAAGTACGAACGTGCAGCCCATACCGCCGCAGAAGGCAGCCAGGCTGCCGCCCAGCAGCAAGTTGCTGGCATCAGTAAAGTAGGCGAATAGGAATGTCACTGCGCCGGCAATAGTCAGCGTGAAGGTACATAGAACAAACAGCGTTCCCCAGCGTACGCGTGTCTGGAACTCCGAGTCCGTGAATTCCGGCAAATCGTCGGCGCGGGAATTTTGTTCTTCTGCTGCGGATGCGGCCGTCGGAGGCGGACAGCTGCCAAGAAATATCCGATCGAAGCTATGGATGACAACCTGAAATATCTCCCAACCAAACAGACCTTTGGCAAGCCAACGCCGCAACCGGCTACCCTCATTCACTTCGGTCATCCTTTACCTCCTCTTTCGATCCATCCGGTAATGACGATGAGAGCGAACACAACAGACCAGGCAATGAATCCTTCCGCAACAGGGCCGTACCACTGGAGCGGAGCTCCTCCCGGATTAGGAGGATGCTGGACGAATTTCACGTACTCGACAATAGAGGCCAGTTGTCTGTCGTTCAGGACAGACGTCGGAAATGACGGCATGGGACCCGGACCCCACCGGATGGCTCCGGCAATCAGTGCAGCAGATTTGTTCGTAAGCGCCGGAGCATTCGTGCCAACGAATGCGAGCGCACCTCCTCGGACCGCAGTGCGGTGACACGACGCGCAGTAGATACGGAAGAGTTCTCCGCCCTCACTCAGTTCTCCTCCACTGAGCGGAATAGTTGCCAACTGCTGTGTCACGTAGTTCGCCACCGCGTACATTTCAGGCATGGTCAGCAGATCTGCAAAACTGGGCATATGGCTGGGACCTACTTCCATGGCCATGATGACGTCGCCCGGATTGTGAACGGCCTGGATGCGGGGACCGGCGATGGTTATGGCGGCGTTTACGCCTTCACCCTTGTCCCCGTGGCACTTGGCACAACGCGCGAGAAAAATGGACTGCCCATCCGCGGCCTTGTTCAGTTCCTGCGGAAGTGCAATGTCGGACACAAAGCAAAGCCAGAGACAAGCGTGAAAGCTCAAACGAAGTGCCTTACAAAAGATTCCGAGCTTCATCACGCTCCTCAACGTTCTTTGCCGGCCCAATACATAAGCAATTCACTCTTTGTGCCTCAGTAAACGAGCACGCCTGACAGGTTCACCAAGAATTGCAACGATCACGACTGCGATGACGTAATGAGGGCGTCCTTTCTCGTCTGCGTGGAGTCGATAGCGTGTCTCTTAACAGGATGGAACCTCGCGACTGCAGGAACGGCGATGTGGTTTCACTGGACATACAATGGAATGGCGCGAAGTCTATTTACTCGCACAGCGAGCCCATATCTTCCCAGTGAGTATCATTGCCTACAACTCCTCCCGGCGAAGCATTCCGTTACTTCAAGCCTTGCAGATATGCCACCAAAGCTCGTGTGTCGGTTCCGTCGAACGCTGTCACATTGGGCATCTCTACTCCGGGCTTCAGCGACTGCGCATGCACGACCCACGCCTCGAGGTTCGCCGTATCATTGACGTAAGTGTTCGCCGCGATCATTTTGCGACTGGCAAGGTGCGTCAGGTCGGGAGCGACCAGCCCCTGAGCGACTGTTCCGCGAACCGTGTGACAAAGCGCGCATGCCGCGTTGTTGAAAACGTCTTCGCCATGCAACGCTTCTTGTGTTTGTGGAACCGCGGCGGGTTTCAATTGTGCCTGGCGCCATGCCTCATAGCCTTCCGGTGATTGCGCGACCACCAGCAACCGCATGTGTGCGTGCTGCATTCCGCAGAATTCGCCGCATTGTCCCGGAAACTCGCCAATCTGATCGGCCTCAACACGGATGTAATTCGGCTGTCCCGGGATGAGGTCCACCTTGCCATGCAGTGCAGGCACCCAGAAGGAATGAATGACATCACGCGTCTCCAGCACGATATCGATCGGCCGCCCGACCGGAATGTGGATCTCATTGGCGGTCACAAATTCTTCGCTGGGACCACCGGACAAGTAATGCACCTCCCACCACCACTGGTGGCCGACGATCTGAATCTCGGGATTGACTTCATGATGATCGTGAACAGGAAACTGCGACATTCGTTCCATCGCCAGCACGAACAGACCGCATAAGACGACGAACGGAATGGCAAAACCACCGATGAGGATCCAGGGCTGACCGCCTCCTTCGTGCCATGGCTCGTGACTGTCGAGGGATCCTTTCTTGCGAACGCACGCCCAAGCGAGCAGAATCCACATAATGATTGAAATCGCGCCGAGCAGGATGTAAACGATCCATCCCAACTGCGCAAGAATTCCGGAAGCTCGCCCAGCCGGATGCAGGGTGGATTGCGGCAGAGCACAAGCAGTCGCGAATAGCAATGGCGCAACGACGGCGATGCGGCAGCTCTTCACGGTTGCGACCTCTTAACCTGCTTCACTTCCGGGACAGGCGGCACGATCGGCGGATCGGGCTCCTGCGGCGTACGCATCGATTTAATGTAGGTAACCAGTTTCCAGATCTGGTCCTCGGGAATCTTTGTGCCCCATGCGGGCATGCCTTGTCCGCGACCCTCTGCGATAGAGGAGAAGATATGCGCGTCGTCGCCACCGTATCGCCAAGCAGGATCGCGCAGGCTTGGGCCCATCCCGCCGCCGCCGTGACCCCCGTGACATCCCGAACAGTTGAACCAATTAAATAAGCGCCGCCCTTCCTGCATGGCTACCAAGTTGTTTGTGTACGGATTAACAGGATAGTTAAAAGCCTGACTCGGGCCGGGGATTGGACCCACGGGGATGCGCACAGCGGGTGGAGCTCCCAGTGGTGCGGCGGAGACGGGCTGTTGGTTGCAGCCGGCCGCCAGCATCATGAGAGCGAGCACAAGAAATCCAATTAGAACTTTCATGCATTGCCCCTCAACTGCATCCCGCCGGAGAGTTGTCCCCATCGAGCAACGGCACACTGTAAGCCTCAAGCAGCTTGCGAATGTCTTGTTGCCGGCGGGTGATGAAGTCATTCAATTGCTGCAGGAGCAGATCGTCGCCGCGTCTCACGCCCATCGAGATGTCGAACTGGAACGGCTCCGCGGAGTTGTCACCCACCGGGCAGATGGCGGTTAGCCGCAATGGCTCTGGCGAGCGCTTCGCGAAGTAACCTGCCAAAGGTCCCCATGCGATGGCTAAATCGACATTGCCCTTTTCCACGGCTGTGATGATCTGCGCCGAGGGATTCTCGCCGACCGGATCTGCATAGAGGCTGTATCCAACCAGGTTGCGCAGCAAACCGCGTTTCGCCATTTCTTCCGCGGGTGGAACCATGGCCCCATCGTCATCGCCAACGATTTGCGCTCCAACGCGATAGTTTTTCAGTGAAGCATCCGTGAGCGACGCCGTCGAGATCCTGCGCTCCCGCCGGGAAACAAATACATAGCTGGAGCGGTAATAGGGTCGCGTCGGCATCATGAGATCGAACGACGAAGTCACGCTCATGACGAGATCGCAGGTCTGTGCTTTCAGCCGCTTCTCGACAAAGCGGGCGCGCTGTGGCCACCACACGAACTGAATATCGCGCTGGAGATCGTGTGCGACCATGTGGGCCAGCACATTTTCGAAACCCTGCTGTTGCCCGTTAGAAAACGGCAGATTGGAGGGATCGGCGCATACACGAAGCGGTGGAGTGCTGGCCAAGGCAATGGCGCCACTCAGCAGAGCCAGGCAGAGCGCAACAATCCTAAAAACCGAAGACATAGAGCACATCTCCTGGCGCAGTCATCTTCTTGATGTTTTTCATCGCACCGGTCACGCCGAGGGCGGCGTATTCGTCATCGGTCGAGATAAATTTCTGCGCCACCACCCCCATCCAACCTCCGACACCGGAGTAAATGGCAACATATTGGCGACCGTCCGGGCCGTTGAAGGTGATCGGGTCACCGATAATGCCCGAGGCTGTTTTGAACTGCCAGAGGACCGCTCCGCTCTTCGCATCCACAGCACGAAACCAGCCATCCATGCTGCCGTAAAAGACCAGGCCGCCACCGGTCGCCAGGACTCCGCTATATACCGGTAGAAGCGGGTCCTTTATGCTCCACACTTTTTTGGCATGCTCGACGTCCCAGGCAATTAACTCACCTTGATAACCGCCGGGCCCGGGATACATGGTGGTGCTCGTTCCGAGATACGGTGTCCCGGCGATGTAGTTCGCCTGGGTCGCTTCATGATCCATGCACGTGTTATGGGCGGGTATGTAGAGATAGCCGGTTACGGGCGAGAATGCGGAGGGAACAAATTCCTTTGCGCCAGTGGAGGACGGACAGATCTGCCTCGCAATGACTCCGGTATGCGGCACTTTGGCCGGGTCTACCTCGGGCAATCCGCTCTGCAGGTCGTATCGCTTCGACCAATTCATCGGCTCAAAAGTTTCGGCTGATAGCAATTCACCAGTATCACGATCGAGAACCAGCATGTAGCCGTTGCGTCCGGGATGCAGCAGCAGTCGCCGCGCCTTGCCTTGCCAGTTCATGTCCACCGGGATGTTCTCCATGATCTCGTCATAGTCCCAGGCATCATGGGGAATGATCTGGTAAGCCCATTTCGCTTGCCCATTTTCCGGATTGCGGGCCCACAGCGTGATCGTCCACTTGTTATCGCCGGGGCGAACGTCGGGATTCCAGGGGCCCGGATTTCCGGTGCTGTAGAAGACGGTGTCGGTTTCGGGATCGTAGGAAATCCAGCCCCAAACGGTGCCGCCGCCGATTTTCCAGGCATCCGGCGGCCAGGTACTGACGCCGAGATCTTTCCCCTGATCTTTCTTATAAAAGGGCTTGAAATTGGGGCCGATGAGCACGTCACTATCCGGTCCGGTGTTATAGGCGCGCCAGACCAATTTGCCGGAGTTAATGTCGAGTGCGGTGACCTTACCGCGAACGCCGAGTTCGCCACCGGAATTGCCGAACATTGCGACATTCTTCACCACCAGCGGAGCCATCGTCGTCGTTTCGCCAACGTGGATGTCGCCGATCTGCGTGCGCCATAACTCTTTTCCCGTGTTGGCGTCCACTGCGATTGCCTGGTTATCGAGTGTTGCGTAGATGACCTTGCCGTCGACGTAACTGGCGCCGCGGTTTACGACGTCGCAGCAAGCAACCCCCTGCGATTCGGGATCGGGGCGCGGCTCGTATTTCCATTTCATCGGGAAACCGGGTTTGGTGAGATCGAGAGCGATGAGGTCATTCGGGAACGGCGTCACAACATACATGGTGTTATTCACTACAAGCGGTTGACCTTCATGACCGCGGGCGATTCCGGTTGCCATCGTTCCCACGACTTTCAGGTTCTTAACATTTTCTGTAGTGATCTGGCTTAGCGGACTGTAGCGTGTGTTCGCATAGTCGCCCGCGGGTAGAGTCCACTCGCCATTCGGAAGCGGACTTACCAACCGAATGTCGTTGCGCTGGCCGGGCACGGTGATGGCGCCTGCAGCCTGTTTTTGCGCGAACGAGTTTGCGCACGTAAGGGCCAGCACCATGGAAGCAATTCCCAATGTTTGCTTCGCCTTCCAGTTCATCGGTTCTCCTTCAACGCAGGGTGTACAAATACGCAGCAACGTCGCGTGCCTCCTGGTCGGACAGACCCAGATCCGGCATTGCCGTTCCCGGCTCTACCGATTTCGGAGACCGGATCCAGCGCACCAGGTTTTCAGGGCTATTTGGCAGTTCGCCGCCGATGTAGGTACGACGGGCAAACCACATGAGCGGTGGCCCTACTAATCCGTCGGCGTTGCGAACACCGGGGATCACGTGGCAGGCGCCGCAACGATACTGCTCGATAAGTTGCGCGCCACGATGAGCATCGCCGCCTGTGTAAACCGCATAAACGTCTGTTTTCTTGCCGCCTTCGCAGCCGATAGATACACATAAACAAAGCGTTACGACAACGATCGAAATGGTACTTAGGCGGAGCATCAATGGGCCCTCACACACATGCGAATGAGGTAAATAGGAATGGCAAACCACAGCATTCCCATGACCGAGAGAGACGCTTACCACCATCCCGATTAATGCCATAAATTCCTCGCGTCCACGCCCCTCGGCGGAGATGATGTCTGGCCTCTCCGAAAGTTGTCGCCAGTTGCGATAAGAAATCAATCCCGCGGCGACGCCGACGGCCATCAACCCGAAGGTGATGATGCCCAGCACGATGCGGATCCGCGTCTGCGTGAAGATGAACGATCCGGCTTCGCCTCCCATGCATGCCTGCCAGGCGAGCAGGGCATTCAGTATTCCGGCGAGGATCCACGCGATGGCAGCGCCCGTGAATCCGAACCAGAGCCGCCTGGGGGAGATCCGTTCCGCTTCGATCTGTTGTTGCTCACTCATATCGCGTTGTACACATTAGGTCCGACGTAAAGCAGGGCGATGACGAACACCCAGACGATGTCCACGAAATGCCAGTACATGCCGACATTGTGATAAGGCCGATGCGGCGATCGCTGCCGCGGCTCCCACTGCGGCAGCAGTTGCACCCACGTCATCATCAGCAGCCCCAGGCACACGTGCAGCCCATGAATGCTGGTGATGGTGTAAAAGATGGAGCCGTATGAGTCGGTCTTCGGGGTCAGGTGCAGGAGGTGTTCGGTATACTCGAAATACGTAAGCGTCAGGAAACCCAATCCCAGAAGCATCGTCCCGAACATCGCCAGGCGCCCCGCGGATTTATTGCCTTTCTTGACCTGCTGCTCGCCCCAATACAAAACGCCGCTGCTGGTCAACAGCACCGCAAGCATTGGCAGAGAATAGTGAAGCTTCGGCGGTTCTTCGGTCTTCCAGCGATCGTTTCCCTTTGCGATGTAGAAGTAGGTAAAGAAGAGAACAAGAAACAGCGTTGCTTCCGTGGCGATAAACAGGGCCATCCCGAAGGTACCGCGTTTGTCATCAATCACGGGGACCAGCGGCGGTGCGTGTCCGGTGTGTTCTTTCGAATCGAGGTAAACCGGGCTCATGCCTCTTCTGTCTCCTTCGTGGGCCACAGCCAAACCGCTGTTGTCAGTAACCCAATTCCCACCATCAGCCAAGCCAGCCACATCAGTTGAAAAATCACGGCGCCGCACAGCACGAAAAGCGCGATGGCGGCGATGAGCGGTTTAATCGTGTCCTCCGGCATGCGCGAGAGTGCGAATGGAATGCCGTCGAGCCACGTGGTCGAAAAAGTCAGGCGGCCTTCATCGAGGATGCGCTCTCCCTTCGGATCTTCTTCCTCCTCGTGTTCGTCCCACAGCGGGTGACGCGTGACGACGGTGGGGATATGCACACTGCCATACGGCGGCGGTGGCGATTCGGTGGACCACTCCAACGAATCCGCGTTCCACGGATTGTTTCCCGCCAGTGGTCCTCTCTTAAGGCTCTGGAAGAAATTGATGATGGTCAGAAGAATGCCAAATGCAAGAATGAACGCGCCGACCGTCACCAGCATGTTGAGGCCACCCCACCCAAGTCCGGAGATGTAGGTGTAAATGCGCCGGGGCATACCAACTACGCCCAGAATGTGCATGGTGAAGAACGCCAGGTTGAATCCGATGAACATGATCCAGAAGCTGATCTTCCCCAGCCCTTCGTTCATCATGCGCCCGGTCATCTTCGGCACCCAGTAGTAGATTCCGGCAAACACCGGAAACATGTTGGCGCCCACCAGGACGTAGTGAATATGCGAGACGACCCAATAAGTCTGTGTGATCTGCCAATCGAGCGGGACGACAGCCGTAGTCACGCCGTCCAGTCCGCCGACCACAATCAGCGCAATGAACCCGACTGCGAAGTGCATGGCGGTGGTCATTACCGGACGCCCTTTCCAGATGGTTGCGAGCCATGCGAACACCTGGATGATGGTGAACAGCGAGATCGTCATGCTGGCCGCGCTGAAGAAGCTCATCATCAGGTGCCCGACGCCGGTGACGAACATGTGGTGAATCCAAACGCCGAACCCGACCAGACCGGTTAAAACCGTGGCGGCGGCGACATAGAAATACCCGACGATCGGCCGGCGCGAGAAGGTCGGCACAATCATGGAGATCATGCCGGTCGCCGGCAGGAAAATGATGTACACCCAGGGATGCCCGAAGAACCAGAACACCTGTTGCCACAACAGGGCATTGCCGCCATGCGCGACATCGAAGAAGTGCGTGTGCCAGTGTCGATCGAGTTCCAGGAAAATGTTCGCAGCATTGAGCGCCGGCATGGCGAAGATGGACACGACCGACATGGTCAGACTGCTGTAGAGGAACAGTGGCATCTTGCTGATGCTCATACCAGGAGCGCGCAGGCGCAGGATGGTGACGATGAAATTGATGGCCCCACCGGTGTTCGAAATCGCGAACAAGATGAGCGCGAGATTGTAAAAATCCATTCCGTGGGTTGGCGAGTAGCGCACGTTGGTGTACGGAACGTATGCGAACCAGCCTCCATGCGGCGCCTGGCCCAGGAAAGGGGCGATGTAAAGCAGCACCCCAGAAAGCAGGAAGGCCCAGTAGGTAAAGGCGTTGAAGCGCGGGAATGCCAGGTCACGAGCCCCAATCATCAGTGGGATCAGGAACACTCCGAAGCCCGATAGAATCGGCTGCGCGTACCAGAAGATCATCGTCATCCCATGCATGGTGAAGATCTGGTTGTACATCTCCGGCGAAAGCAGGTGATTGTCCGGTCGTGCCAACTGCAACCGCATGATCAACGCTTCCACACCGCCAATCAGCAGGAAGGCAAGCGCCGTCACGATGTAACGCTTACCAATTTCCTTGTGATCCACGGTTCCGAGCAGGCCGTGCAGTGTCTTCGGGGTCTCCCAAAGGTCAGTGAGGCGTTGTTCTACTGCGGTGCTCATGCGGGCCGCTTACCTCCCTCGGGTACTGATCTGGCACAAGATGACCCGGATGTAGCTGCTGGATGTATCTGTCGAGACTGTCGGCTACAACCCGGTTGCGAGAGCAAAGGGCTTGCGTATGCAACCCTCGATGGCAATAGCACGCGGTTCGCGCGTCCGAGTTATCGAGGACGCGAAGTGAAATCCAGAACCCGCGGTGCGGCCGCTGCCGTCGTGTGCGTGTTTATGGCTGGCGGTGTGTACGCCCTCGCGCAGGCCCGGAGTTCAGTGCGTCTTACGATTTCAGACGAATCCGGAGTTCCGCATCCGGCCGCGTGCGAACTCCAGGCACACACTGCCCCGCCACTTCTCGCCGATGCCAAAAGAGACGGCATCTGCGAATTCAAGGAGGTTTCTTCGGGAAGCTATCAACTTCGTATTGTCAGTGTGGGCTTTCGACCGGCTGAAATGGGTATTTCGATTTCATCCGGACAAGACTCGAGTCAAGTCATTGTCCTACGAGTCCTTGCGGCTAGCACCAGTATCGATGTCACAGCTCAAACCTCCGACAGCGAGGTGCAAAACTCCGAATTCGTGAATCGCACCCAACTCGAGCAGCAGCTGCACCTTCAGCCTTCACGAGCACTCATTGACGTTGTCCGCGACCAGCCCGGATGGACGTTGGAAGCCAATGGCGTCCTTCATCCGCGTGGATCCGAGTACGAGATGCAGTACATCGTCGATGGTGTTCCCATTCTCGAAAACCGGTCGCCCGCCTTCGCACCTCCACCAAGCCTTTACGACATCGATGAAATGAAAATTCAGACCGGAGGATATCCAGCATCGGAAGGACGGAAACTGGGCGGAGTTGTCGAGGTTCACACGGCCGACCACCTGCCCGCCGGATTTCATGGCGCGGCTGATATCGATTTGGGTTCATTCTCCACGACACAGCTTTCTCTTAATGCGGCAATCGCCAATCGCACTACATCGTTGCAATTTGATCTGACCGGTGCGAAAACGGACCGTTTCCTCGATCCCCCCACTCTTCAGAACTTCACGAACTACGGCGATACCGTGGGGGCCGATGTCGCCTTTGCGCACGAGTTCAGTCCTCACAAACGTCTTCGTTTCAGAGGACAGTGGGCGCTCTCCGGCTTGGAGGTTCCGAATGAATTGCAGCAGGAATTCGCCGGTCAACTCCAAAGCCGAAAACTCGATGATCTGTCCGCGCAACTCTGGTACCAGCAAGTACTCTCACCGAATTGGCTCCTGGATATTCACGTCTCGTCGCGCTCTTTGGGTGCATCCCTGGATTCGAACTCCGCATCAACACCGATCCTTCCCTTTCAGAACCGCCGCCTGCTTGAGTCCTATGCCTCCACTGCATTAGCAGGACATCATGGCCGGCACGATTTCAGCTTCGGCACGGATTTCATCCGAACCGGGTTACGGGAGAATTTCCAATACACCATCACCGATCCTTCGGAGTTCGATGCGGACATGCTGCCGGTTTTCACCTTCAACCAGAGCGCTGCCGGATACGAAGGTTCTGCTTATGTGCAGGACCACATCTCTGCTGGGCCATTCACAGCCAACGCAGGAATTCGTTGGGACTATTACGACCTGCTGCTCGAACGGATGGCATGGAGTCCGAGACTCGCCGTCGCGTGGAAGGCGAAGCCTCTCGGTGTAGTTTTCAGTGCTTCTTATGATCGTGTCTTCGACACACCGCCGACAGAGAATCTATTGCTTGCCAGCTCGCCCGAAACGCGCCAAGTCAATCCCGCTGTCCTGGGGATTCCGGTGCCTCCCGCACACGCGAATTTCTTCGAAGCCGGCGCCCATCGCGGATTCAGCAACGGTGCTCGTGTGGATGTCTCGGCTTTCCGTCGTGATTTTCGCAACTACGAGGACGACGATGTCTTTCTTAATACGGGTGTTTCGTTCCCGATTTCGTTTTCGAGTGCGCTCGTCGAGGGAATCGAGGCCGTTATCCACCTGCCGCTGGCACGAAGATTCGTCCTTAACGGAAACTTCTCCAATCTCTCCGGAAAGGCTCAAATGCCGGTGACCGGCGGACTGTTTCTCGACGGCGGAGCACAACTGCTCCAGAGTAACCAGGTGTTTCGAATTTCGCAGGACCAGCGCAGCTCGGCGTCGTGGGATTTCGATGTTTCTCCGGCGAAGCGATTCCAGTTCGTTCTGAATGGATGGTATGGAAGCGGAATGCCCGTCGAACTCGACAATGGCGATGTGTACACCGCCGACCCGAAAATTCTTCAACGCGTAAATTTTGCGCGCGATCGATTGCGGCCCTCGCTTTCGCTGGGCGTGTCCGGTTCGGCGCAAGTGTGGAAACGCGAAACGCATGCTGCGGAAGTGCAGCTCGGAATCGATAATCTCACGAATCATCTGAACGTCATTGATTTCGCTGGCCTGTTCTCGGGGACAGCAATCGGAGCGCCACGTTCCTGGCATGCACGCCTGAGGTATACGTTCTGAGTTATCGCTTTCTTCTTGTGGGATAAACCCCAGGAACTTCCCTTTCGGCGCACTTTGGCCATCCGACAGCGCACCTCACCATATCCTGCTGCATCATACATTTTCGTGGACGTGCAACTCAGAATGACCCGCGAATCTCATGCTCGAAGTGAATCGCACTTGCAGGATCCATGCGCGGCATTGCGCCGGGCCAGCCGTGCCATCACCCATCTTTACGATCTCGTTCTTTCGCCGACCGGACTCAAGGTCACTCAGTTCATCGTGCTACGGGCGATCGCCGAAAAAGGCGAGATTGCTCAGTGGCGCCTCGCTGAGGAACACGGTATCGCCGACGAAACACTTTCGCGCAGGCTCGCCACGCTGCGGAAATCGGGTCTGGTTACTCATCGCATCGGAGTTACTCGTCCCGGCGAGCGGCTCTACAAACCGACTGCGCTTGGATTGCGGAAGATCGAGGAAGCCCTCCCCTACTACACTCGCGCCCAGGAGCGACTCGCAATGAGTCTCGGGGAGGAGAACTGGACGGCTGCACTGAAACTTGCTGAGCAAATCTCAATTGCCGCACGCAGCGCCGAATCGGCCAAGCTCGCAAATCGGGCTCCTGGTAAAGTTCTTGCTGCCGGTGCAGCGAACGTATCGGCCTGAACTAGGCCGCTTTTTGTTCCTGCTCCTGTTTGTAGCGTTTTTCCTGTCTGCGCCAAAGAAAATAGCCGAGTCCGAATAGCCCTCCGGCGATGGCCCACGAGGCTGTCTCAAAATAACTGAGCAGGCTCTGGAATTCGCTGGCGAACTCGTACCCGATCAGGGCCATGCAGGTCACCCATGTTGCTGCTCCGAGCGCATTGAACACCGCGAAGCGTTTCCAGTCCATGTCCAGCATGCCTGCCAGCGGCCCGGCGATGGTTCGCAAACCAAAAATGAATCGAGCAAAGAATACGGTCCTACCACCATGCCGCTTGATCAGTTGCTTGGCAGCGCCTACATCTTTGTCATCCATGTGAAAAACCTTCTTGATCCAGCGGATCAACCGTGGACCGAGTTTTCGGCCCAGGAAGAATCCTATGTTGTCGCCGGCAGTTGCCGCCATCGTGCCCGCCAAGATGATCCATAGAAGCTGCAATTGGTGGGTTTTGTGCGCCAGGAAGCTCGCAAACATCAGCGTGGTTTCGCCTGGGACAGGCAGCCCGGCACTCTCCGCCAGCAAACCGGTCACAACGGCCCAGTATCCCCAGTTGATTAGCGCATGTCGGACGACGTGATAAATCCAATGCATTGCTCTAATACGATGATTAGATTTAAGGATACAAACTGTGCGGCTTGCGATTCGGCCACTTGCATCCCACCTGCGGCCTTTGCCATGGCAATTCCCTGCAACCTTAGAATTCCCGCCAGAGTCCACAACCGATGAGGCGCCGATTCGATCTGGTGCGGCAGCCGCGGAGGTGGCCTGTGCGAGTGCGTTGCTGCGCCGCCATTTGTTGTTTCCCTGTTGTTCCTTACCTCGTCAATCTTTGCTCAACAAACGCACGAGTCGAAAAGCAAGACTCAACCGGGTGTGGCCGAAGAGAAACAGCCTGCACCCAACAATCCAGTGATGGGTCCGGATACTGCCGACCAACAGTTCCAAGGGGATCCGTTTTCGAGACGGGCAGTCCAACCGTAAGGTCATCATCGGTTCGTTTGAGAAAATCAAGGCGAAGATCGAAGGGGAAAAAGGCCTGCGACCCTCTCCTCTCAACAATCAACCGGGACACCGGCGCACCTCTAAACGTCGCGGAGTTGGTGGACCACTATACGAAAAAAGAACTGAGTGATGACGGCGCAAAGGCGTATTCCACGCGGGAGATGTAGGGGTCCTACATTCGCTGTTGGATCTTGCCCGAGTGGGGTGAGCGTTCAGTGCGAACAGTCGCCGTTGAGGAATGGCTAAGGGCGTTTGTTCCCAGGGAACACGTGTTAAAATCGTGAGTGATTATAGGCGCGTAGCTCAGTTGGTTAGAGCGCTACCTTGACACGGTAGAGGTCAGGAGTTCGAGTCTCCTCGTGCCTACCATTTCTTTCTTCCAGTTAGCACGATTCGTTTCCTCCGCCGTTCAAGTTCAACCCGCTGTCAACCCGTGATCGCCCCTATTGCGGCATTTCCGACGCCGGTTTTGCGTTTTCCAGCTCCACCGTTTTTCCCTCCTCCGGAAACAAGGACGTCATATAACGGGTTTGAGCAGCCAGCACCTTTCCCGGAACTAGCTGGAATGCGAAGGCCGGAGCCACGAATACCTACAGCTTCGTAGTCGATGTGGACTAGAAATCCCTCGCTGCGTTCGGAATCATAGCGCCAGACGGAGCTGTGCTATCCCGTTTAGGATTTACATCAGCATTTCATGTTGTGTTCATCTGGGAGCTGCAATCGGCCAATAACATCCGGAACAATCAGCTGCTAACTCAGCGCGGGTACGTTTCTGCCGCTTACCGCGTACCCGCGTCTGCTTCCCCAAACTAAAACGCACTGCGCCCCGTGATTACCGTCACCTTCCTTGACCACTCCTCGGAGTCGCATTGACGAATTTGGCACTCGTCCAGACGCATCCCCGCCGAGAAGTGCGTTAGATTTGCTTGCCAAGAATCAGGGGCACATAGCTTCGAGCGTCTTGCAGCAATTGCTCGCGCGCAATACCGGCCTTGGCGCGAAGCTGCAAACCCTGCATCAAGTCAACGAGCAAACGGCCTCGCACCTTGGCAGAGGGTGTGCGAGTCAGGCGCCCCGCCTTCATCTCCTTTTCGAAACGTTTCGCGAAAATATCAGCGGTTGCGGTGAGGCCCTTCGCGGCATACGAACGGATCTCCGTTACTCGCTCCGACTGTCCCAGCGCCGCGGCGGCCATCATGCAGCCGCCGCGAGCCTCATCCGAAGCGGAGTTGACGGTAGCCTCGCAAAAGGCGGTCACGGCCTTGTGGATGTCCGGCTCCGCTTGAAATGCTGCCATTCTGGGAGCTCCATACGTCATCGCATAGCGCTCGACCGCCTTGAGCAGCAGGGTGGACTTGTCTCCGAAGGCCCGGTATAGCGCGGGTTTGGTGACGTTCACGGCGCGCGCGATCCGATCCACGTCGACTCCTTCATACCCATGCTCCCAAAACATCTCAACGGCACGGTCGAGTGCTTCGTCGGGGATAAAGCCTTTTGGACGTCCTCGGGGGCGCTTCGAAATATTAGTTACCATAGCGTACGAAACTCCTTGCATTGCCGCTGTGATTATCGTACTCTAGCGTTTGTAATACTTCAAGACGGATAAACACAGGAGACAACATGGATAGGTTCAAAGGAAAAACAGCACGACCTTCACCCTTCACCACGGAGACGCCCATGGAACATTCGATCGCGCTCGTCACCGGCGCCACCTCCGGGCTCGGTTATGCGGCAGCCCGCCTGCTCGCCGCCAGAGGGCTACCGCGAGATCATCGTCACCGGGCGCAGCCTGGCCCGGGCCCAGGAAACGGCCGCTCAGCTCGCGGCGGAGACCAAAACGACAGATCTTCACGCCGCTGGAGCTGGATCTGGACGCGCCGTCCAGCGTTCAGTCCGCCCTCGCCGAGCTGGTCAAGCGAGGTCGGCCGATCGATTTCCTACTGCTCAATGCAGGGTTGGTCCCAGCTAAGAAGCGCGTGATCACTGCGGCGGGCGTCGAGGCTTCTCAGGCCCCGCTGATCGGCCATCATCAACTGACTGTCGGGTTGCTTCGCGCCAACCTGCTGAGCCCCAACGCGCGGATTGTTATCGCCGGCGCGGAGCCTGCCCGCGGGGGCGTACCCATGTTCAAGTACACCGACGTGCCAGCCTTCGCGGCCAAATACTACCGGGGCGACCAAACCGCGGCTGTTGAAGCCCTGCTGCGCAACGGGCCGAACGTGAAGTACGTGCCCAACAATGCGTATGCTGACGCGAAGCTCATCATCGCTTGGTGGACCGCGGCGCTGGCGCGCCGGCTGCCCTCCGGCATGGCCGTGTACGCCGTATCGCCCGGTGGGGCGACCGACACCAAGGTGGTGCGAAACGCTGGCCCGTTGTTGAAGTATCTGTTTATCCCAATCGTGAACCTCATTCCCGGCATGAATCAGACGCCGGAGACCGCGGCCCGTCGGTACCTCCAGGCGTCGGAGTTCGGAACCGACGTCTCAGGGCAATTCTTCGCCTCGGCTCAAGGGAAGTTCTCAGGCCCAATTGAGGCGCAGCGCCACCCACACCTCCACGATCGCGCCAGCCAGGAAGCCGCGTGGCAGGCCGTCGTCAAGGTCTCCGGCGTCGACTTGTCTTACCCAGCATCCTTGAGCGCGGTGTCCTGAAGGAGCGCCGGTCGCGGTCGAGTGCTTCGTCGGGGATAAAGCCTTTTGGACGTCCTCGGGCGCGCTTCGCAATATTAGTTACCATTGCGTACGAAATTACTTGCATTGCCGCTGTGATTATCGTACTCTTGCGTATGTAATACTTCAAGACAGATAAACACAGGAGACAACATGGATCGGTTCAAAGGAAAAACAGCACTTATCACAGGCGGAACCACCGGCATAGGCTTGGCGACTGCCAAATTATTCATCAACGAAGGTGCCCGCGTGATCGTGACTGGGCGCACCTCTGCAACGATCAAGGCGGCTCAGGCTGAGCTTGGCGATAACGCTATCGTAGTCCACAGCGACGCGACCTCGCTTCCCGATATGGATGCCTTAGCGGAGAAGGTCAAGGAGACGTTCGGCAAGCTCGATGTGCTGTTCGTCAACGCGGGATATGGTCGATTTGTCCCATTTGAGGCGGTGACTGAGGAAGTTTACGACGAGATGCTCAACCTGAACGCCAAGGGACCGTATTTCATCGTCCAGAAACTGGCGCCGCTCATGCCGGAAGGAAGTTCGGTGGTCTTTACCACTTCGATTGCCAACGTGAAGGGGTGCCAACCTTGAGCGCCTATGGCGCCGCCAAAGCAGCGCTTCGTGCAATTACTCGGAGCCTTGCTGCTGAGTTGTTGCCCCGTGGAATACGTGTGAATGCGGTGAGCCCGGGTCCAATTGGATGACGCCCATACTCCTGAAGGCAGGAATGCCGAAGGAGGCGGCAGATCAGGTCTACCTTCAGATGAAGGAAAGCGTTCCGATGAAGCGTCTCGGCCAGCCGGAGGAAATTGCCAAAGCCGTGGCATTCCTGGCGATTGACGCAACCTACACGACGGGAGCAGAGCTTCCGGTAGACGGAGGATGGTCTCAACTCTAAGGTGTTAGCGCGAGACCTCAAGAACGAAAACCGTGAAAAGCGGAACGAGGCTGATGACAAGCTGCACACAACTTCCGCGAAAACCTCGACACCGGCGGCGCACTCGGCCGAGCCATCGTCGTCATCATCGGCGCGATCGCCGAGCTCGAACGCAACCTGATCATCGAGCGGGTCCGTGCCGGCATGCGCCGCGCCAAACTCGAAGGCCGCCACATCGGCCGCAAACCCCTCGACATTGATCGCCAGGCGATTCTTCGGGACCGCGATCGCGGGCTCAGCCGGGCGAGCTCGCCAAACTGCACCGCGTCTCCCGCACCACCATCGCCCGGGTCCTTAAACAAGGTGTGCCAAAAGGGCTCTTTTCATCACCACTCCAACACAATGAAAATAGGCGGCCAAAACGGCTGCCTAATCTGTACCACAAGCTGTGGGTTTAGAGCACCCCGGCCGCATTACTGCCGGATTGCCGACGACTCAGAGACGAATTCAGCTTTCCTTATCCGCCAGTATTCACATTCTTCCCGTTTAGCGTTCCTGGAAAATCGTGCCTTCGCTCAGCCGCAGCAGTGTCCAAACCTTGGGAGTTGTGCCGAAAACGGTGCGGAACAACTCAACGAAAGCGCTCGGCTGCTGGTAGCCAACCTCAAAGGCTGTCTGCTTGACGGAATTGCCTGAGATTAGCAGTTCGATCGCTTTCATGAGGCGAACCTGCCTGCGCCAGGATTCAAAGTCAATTCCTGCCTCTTTCTTAAAGTGGCGCTGAATGGTCCTGACTCCGACTCCTGCCTGCGCGCATAGCTCAACCAGTTTCTTTGGTGCGCCCGGATGTGCCAGTACCGCCTGAGCCACTTTCATGGCGCGCTTATCGCTCGGCAATGTCACCATGGTAGGCAGTGGAGACGCTTTGTGCAGGCAATGAGTGAGGACATTGCACAGCGCCCGCTCGTAGTCGTTCTTGTTGCGCAACGCACCTGCCGCTACGATTTCCAGGACCACTTCCCGCAAAAGCCTCGTCACATGCAGCACGCAGCACTGATTGCCGAAGCGATTGACCAGTCCTGGACGGAGGTAAAGCGTGCGCATGGAAACCTCGGAAGACATCGACAACCGATGACGCGTACGAGCCGGTATCCACAGCGCAAAGTGCGGCGGAATGACCCACGTGCAATTGGCATCCGACACTTGCATCAAACCGCGAATGGCATAGATCAGTTGGTCCGATCCGTGAGCGTGCTCCTCGACCTGGTATCCGTCTGGGTACTCGTAGGCGAGCGTTGCCACAGAGGTACCGCCCTTCGGGTCATATTCGGTGAGAATTCGTGTGTGACGCATTAGCGATAGTTTATGACGTAACGCCATGCTTGCGCCACTAGGCAAACCGATGGATTATGGCTATATGACAGCCCAAAACAATCTCAAACAATTCGACGTAATCGCATTCGTCCCTGTCGTGGATGTGCCTCGCGCGGAGCACTTCTACGGCGAAACTTTAGGCTTGCAGTTGCTCAGCGAAGAGCCCCCATTTGCACTCGTTTTCAATGCGAATGGAATCATGCTGCGCCTGGTAATGGCCAAGGAAATTCCAGCCAGGTTCGGCACGGCTCTGGGATGGCGTGTTGTGGATATTGCGTGTGTGGTCGCCGCATTATCGAAAGCCGGAATAGCGTTCGAGCGATATCAAGGCATGCTACAGGACCAGCTTGGTATTTGGACCGCGCCAACTGGAGCGAAAGTCGCTTGGTTCAAAGACCCAGACGGAAATCTCCTTAGCATTTCCGAACACCCAGAGGTGGCTTTATGAATCTCCCGCATCGGTGGTTGTGCTCGTCTTCGGGATGGAAAGCAACAGTTGAGAAGTTCATTGTTCCATGGGTACTGGAGGGCGTTGATCTTGGATCGCATGCTCTAGAGGTAGGACCCGGATACGGTGCTACCACAGAGGTTCTACGCACTCGAGCGGAACAACTCACGTGCGTGGAGATTGATGGGAAACTCGCTGAAGTCCTACGCCGAAAAACTCAGGACCAAAACGTCACCGTCATATGCCAGGACGCAACCAACATGGGTTTCGCTGATGAAAGCTTTGACAGCGCGGTTTGCTTTACCATGCTTCACCACGTCGGATCACCGTCATTGCAGGACCGCTTGCTGCAACACGTGGCTCGCGTCTTACGGCCTGGCGCCATTTTCGCGGGCACGGACAGCCTCAACAGCTTGTCATTCCGTTTGTTGCATTGTTTCGATACGTGCGTCGTAGTCCCACCGGAGACATTTGCTTCTCGATTACGAGCCGTAGGATTCGACGAAGTGAGGTTAGAACTCAACCCTTATGCCTTCCGCTTTCGGGCTCGCAAACCGCTGAACGGAACCGTGAAAGCATAGTCGCCGGTAGTTGGCCCTTCCCAAGCGTTCGGCCCGAAAGGCGAAGGGTCGCTCTCACCGGCACTGCTGACGGCCCGAGCTCGAGTCACGGGCAAACCGGAAGTTATCTCTCAGCAGATAGCTGTTGATAACAGAGCCTATCACTCCGTATCTCACCCTGAGGTAGATAGTTTCGGGCGCCACCCTAGTTCGCCATAGTGATGCAGCAATCTCGAATGAGATATCTCGTTAAACAGTGACCAGGGTGGATCTGGAACGTGCTCGCCCTTACCACAGATCTAACCCGCGCTTCAACCCGCAACTGTTCTGCGGTGTTCGTGCTTACAAGTACTTGGCAGTCCCCGGTAAGCCTGTAAGTTGTTGTAAGTACTGAATAGCGCGTTTTGACACGGTAGAGGTCAGGAGTTCGAGTCTCCTCGTGCCTACCATTTCTTTTCTCGTACTTAGAACTTCGCTCTTCTCTTCCATGCCGTTTCCATTTCGATTTTCGTTCCGCTATGCGCCGCCCTGTGCCGTTGCTGCTTGATTTTGCCGGCCACAGTCGTCCACCCCAGCTTCTGTCTCTCGTGAAGATACTTCAGCCATTCCACGAGCGCCTTCGGCCTAATCTCCTGAACGATTGTCGTGCCCCAGCGGGCCGTCACCCGGCTGCGTGACGGCGCTCACGGCGAAATGGTGTCCCGCACTTTGAAGTGACACGAGCAGCATCGGACGGATCCTTCACGGAGCTGCATTGTGGTGCTAGTCAGGTGAGGCAATGAACTACCCGGTCTGGAACGTTGCGTTTGGCGCCGGATTGCTGATGGCAATCGTCGCCATTCTTCACGTGTTTGTCTCTCATTTTGCCGTGGGCGGGGGATTGTTTCTCGTCCTCACAGAACGGCGCGCGCGGCGCAGGAACGATGCGGCGCTGCTCGGTTGGCTCAAAGCGCACACCAAGTTCTTTGTGCTAGTCACCGTGGTTTTTGGCGCGATCAGCGGTGTGGGAATCTGGTTCACGATTGGGCTGGTCAGCCCGACCGCCACCAGCAACCTGATCCATGCCTATGTCTGGGGCTGGGCCATCGAGTGGGTCTTCTTTTTCGTTGAGATCACGGCGGCGCTTCTCTACTACTACGGATGGGACAAACTGGAGCCAGCCTGCACGAGTGGTACGGGTGGATTTATTTCCTCGCGGCTTTCGCCAGCATGGTAGTGATTAACGGGATTATCACCTTCATGTTGACCTCGGGGCACTGGACGGAAGTACATCGCTTCTGGACGGGCTTTTTTAATCCCACCTACTTCCCATCGCTTGCGGTGCGGTTCCTGATCGCGCTGGCGCTCGCCGGAATCTATGCGCTGATCACGACAAGCTTCCTGAAAGATCTCGAACTGAAGAAGCGAGTGGTGCGCTGGAGTGCTCTATGGATAGTGCCCTCGCTGGCAGTGCTTCCCGTTGCAGGCTGGTGGTACATCCGCAGCCTCTCGGCTGATATATGGGCCAGCGCTCGTGGCCCCATGCCTACCGCCACTCACTTTGCTTTGCTGGCGATGGTGTTCCTTGCCGTCACCTTTGTGCTGGCCTTACTCGCACTGATTCGGCCGGCACGCCTGCACCTCGGGTTCAGCCTGCTGGTCGCGCTGGTAGCACTCGGCGCGATGGGATCCTTCGAGTTCGTGCGCGAAGCAATCCGCAAACCTTACGTCATCAGCAACTATCTCTACGCGAACTCGGTGTATGTCACGCCAATTCCTGGTGACGGCGGATTCAATCTCGACCAGATCAATCAAACGGGAATTTTACAGATCGCGAAATGGGTAGAGGTCAGAAACGTAACTGACCAGAACCAGGTGGCCGCCGGTCAAGAGGTGTTCCGAGTCGAGTGCCAGAGTTGCCACACAGTGGATTCATATCGGGGACTGAAAGGATACATTGCGCGACGCAGGTGGGATGCAGCGAAGGTACAAGCCTTCTTGCCCGTGCTCGATTTGATGCACAACGGCGTGATGCCACCCTTCGCGGGAACCGACGCGGAGCGCAATGCGTTGGGCGCTTATCTCAGCAGCTTGCAACCAGCCCCAGCGAGCAGCGCTGTGGATGGGAAGACCTCGTACGAGCACAACTGCTCAATGTGCCACCGGCCGAGAGCGGACGATCCGCTGTTTACGGGACTGCCGCCGGATCCGCAGGCAGCTGCCGACGCGCTGAAGAGCCTACCCGATCTGTTTCCGCGAATGCCCGACCTAAAGTTGTCAGAGGGCGAGCGCACTGCGCTGGTTCAGTGGGTGAATTCGCAGCGCAACGCAAACGGCAAAACAAATCCGCGAGGAGGCTACTAGGACAATGAATACCAATCTGATTCCGACTCTCGATCCGAATCCTCTGCCGGCCCCTTACTGGGTGTTCCAAGTGCTCCTGGTAGTGACATTCTTCCTTCACATCGTTGCGATGAATCTGATGCTGGGCGGCACAGTTCTTGCGCTGATGACGAAGTGGCTGCGGCTTGATAAAACCGGAAATGGAAATCGTATCTTCTTCGATATCGCCAAGAAGTTACCGGTGCTGCTGCCTGCAACTGTCACGATCGGCATTGCGCCGTTGCTGTTTCTGCAGGTGATTTACGGGCAGTATTTCTACACCTCGTCGGTGCTCGTGGCGTGGCCGTGGTTCGCGGTGCTGGTAGCGCTGACACTCGCCTACTATGGTTTCTATTACGCTTCGTTTTCAGGAGATCGGGCTCCGGCAAGAGCTGCAAAAGTGATGCTGGGCAGCCTGCTGCTAGTTCTAGGAATTGGTTTTGTGTACAGCAACAACATCACCCTGAGCCAGGTACCGGCACGCTGGGCAGCGAAATACTTCGCCCATCCCGAGGGATTGAGTCTGAACCTTTCGGAACCCACGCTGATTCCCCGGTTTCTGCACTTCATGACAGCGGCGGTCGCCATCGGCGGATTGCTGCTGGTGCTGATGGCGTTTTCGAAACGGACGCGCGATCCGGAGTATGCCAGAGAGCTGTTCCGCTTCGGTGGACAAGCTTTCCTCTATGCCACGATAGCGCAATTTGTGGTCGGCATCGTGTTTTTGATCAGCTTGCCGAAACAACTGCTTCTGTTTTTCCTGGGCGGCAATCTCACCATGACAATTCTGCTGATGGCCGGATTCAGCGGCGGACTGGCAGCCATTCTGCTGATGTATTACGCGCTGAACACGAATAACATACGCTTCGCCGTCCGCTACGTAACGGCAGCAACGGCAGTTACCATCCTCATCATGTCGGTGATGAGAGACATGCTCCGCAACGCGTACCTCAGCCCTTACTTTCATCCCAACGAGTTTGTCTCAAAGACACAATGGTCGGTTTTCCCGCTGTTCCTCGTGATGTTTGTCGCCGGTATCCTCCTCTGGCTGGTGATGCTGAAGCGGTATGGACTGTTTCGCATCGCAACTGCTCAAGCATCTTCTTCAGCTTCAGCGCAGGCGCAAGATTGAAGGTGATATGCAGGGCGCCCGTAATCTTGCGGGATAATCAGGTTCGGCAGCTCGGCCTACCTACTTAGCCGCATCTCATCCTTTAACCGCTGCATCTTTTCCATTAGTGAGATACCCAATTTCCTAGAGACTCAGCCTTAGGACTTGCCTCGCTGAGTAGCGTGGATTCCAGCACTTCAGCACGTTCAATATCATTGAGGTGCTGGGGAAGATCGCTCGCGATCGCTGCGCAAAGCATCGGGCGTCAGGTGCTGTAAGTAAGATTCCATAACAGTCACATCGGCCATGCGCTTTATTGCGCCTCCTGCCAAAGACAAAGCTCATTACCGTCAGGATCGTTGAAAAACGAAAGCATCCCTCCGGGTTCTTCCTTGACTTGAGTTGTTGCCACGCCTTTAGCTTGCAAATTACGAGTGGCTTGCCGAATATCGGTAACACCAAGGCTCAACCGGGCATTTCCGGTGCCGCGCAAGGCATTGCCTGGCGGGTTGGGAACAAGTTCGAACAGCACACCATCGAGATCGAAGCGAGCCACGTAGTCCCGAGAGGAGAGACGGAATCCCAAAACGTCACGATAAAACGCAACGGATTTCTCCATGTCCGAGACGTGATAGTAGACGGCATCAAATTTAAACTCTGGGGCTGACATCGAGAAACCTCCTCGCAAGCTGTTGTTGAGCCCAGGCCTTCCGTTTAGCGCAGATGCCTCACTGAGGTTCGCGTCACGCGAGAACGTCTGAGCCGACCGCGACCTCGAGGAGTGCTGTATGAGTACCACCGCTCTTCAGGTCAAAGATACGGTTGCGATCGAAGCTCCCCACCTGAAGCAACTGTTTCAAGCTCTCACAGAGCAGGGCTACAAGGTGATTGGGCCAACCGTCCGCGATGGAGCCGTCGTCATCGATAGCCTGACCTCTGTTTGCGAGCTGCCAATTGGTTGGACAGATGAGCAGGAGGCCGGAACGTATAGGCTCAAGCGGCGAGAGGACGAAGCTTACTTCGGCTATTCTCTGGACCGCAATCCTGGAAGCGAACCTTACAGCCACCATTCAGAAACTTTGGCATGCTGAGCGGAAAGACAATGGATTCGCCATAGTCCCCGAACAGAATCAATCTTCTTCTTACGCATTTATTGGCGTTCGGCCGTGTGAACTCCGGGCGATGGAAGTTCAGGACAAGACTTTTCTCGAAGGCGCTTTCATCGATTCTGGTTACAAATCGAGGCGGGATGCTCTTGTTGTCGTCGTGAACTGCGGCCGGGCCGGGGGCACCTGCTTCTGCACGTCGATGGGTAGCGGGCCCAAAGCAATGTCCGGCTTCGACCTCGCACTTACGGAAATAGTAAATGGCGAGAAACATTACTTTGTAGTGGAAGTTGGGAGCGTCAGGGGAGCCGACCTGCTTCTTAAGGTTGCGCATTCGCGAGCTACCGCTGCGGAGAAAGAGGCGGCTCACCAGGTCGTGGCGGACACCGCTCGTCACATGGGCCGAAGCTTAAACACCATTGGCCTCAAGAATGTTCTTTACAGCTCGTACGATCATCCGCGTTGGGACAACGTCGCCGCACGATGTCTTTCGTGCACGAACTGCACCATGGTATGCCCCACTTGTTTTTGTACCACGATCAAAGACGCGACGGACTTGGCGGGACGAACGGCTGAGCGCTGGAAGGAATGGGACTCGTGTTTCACGACAGAGTTCTCTTATATCCACGGTGGAAGCGTACGCGCGAGCGTGAAATCACGTTATCGCCAATGGCTCATCCATAAGCTCGCAACGTGGAATGACCAATTTGATGTACTGGGCTGCGTGGGCTGCGGACGCTGCATTACCTGGTGCCCGGTTGGCATCGATCTAACGGAAGAGGTACGTGCAATTCGTGGGACGGAACGATCATCAGCAGGGGAAACGCCATGATCCAGACGCTACAACCGATAATCCGGGAGCACCCCTTCTTTCACGGACTCGATGAGCAATACATACAGCTGATCGCGGAGTGCGCGAAGAATGTCCGCTTCGAACAGGACGCGGTTCTCTTTCGCAACTCCGAGCCTGCCGATCACTTTTATCTGATTCGAGAAGGCCTGGTAGCCGTGGAGTTGACGATTCCACATCGCGGTCACACCACTGTGTTGACGGCCGGCCAAGGCGAAGTGTTGGGTTGGTCGTGGCTCTTTCCTCCCTATCGGTGGCACTTCGATGCTCGCGCATTGCACCCCACGCGCGCACTGGCCTTCGACGGCAAATGCCTTCGCACCAAGTGTGAAGAAGATCACGACCTTGGCTATGAGATGTTCCGACGCTTCACGCAAATGATGACAACCAGGCTCGAGTCTACGAGCTTGCAACTGATGGATCTATATGGCGCCAACGTTTGAGCATCCCGTCACCGAGAGGTTCTCTCCAGAAATGATGCTGCCGGATTTGTACCGTATCCAGAGGCTGAAGATGGAAACCGACGACACTTTCGCGCTGGAGATGATCCCTGAAAATGGCGGCTCCCTAGCGTTCCTGCCGGGGCAGTTCAACATGCTCTACGTTTTTGGAGTAGGCGAAGTCCCAATCTCCATCAGCAGCGATCCGAGTGCATGTCCCACTATTCAACACACAACGCGGGTTGTTGGAATCGTGACGAAGGCGATGGGCGGGCTGAAACCTGGAGATGTACTCGGTATTCGTGGGCCGTTCGGATCCCATTGGCCGGTGGAAAATGCAAAAGACCGCGATGTGCTCATCGTCGCCGGCGGTATCGGGTTGGCTCCTCTTCGCCCAGCACTTTTCCGGCTGATGTCGCATCGCGAAAAATACCGCAAGATTGTTCTCCTCTACGGCACTCGCTCGCCAGACGACATTCTTTATCGACATGAACTGGAACATTGGCGCGGGAAGTTCGACCTAGAAATCCAGGTGACTGTGGATCGCGCTGCGAGCACATGGCGTGGGAATGTCGGTGTGGTGACCACCATGATTCCGCGAGCTCCGTTCGACCCTTCGAACACAACTGCCTTCGTGTGCGGCCCCGAGGTGATGATGCTGTTCACGGTAATGGAGTTGCGGAAGCGCGGGGTGGCCGCCGAGCGCACCTACCTTTCCATGGAACGCAACATGAAATGCGGCATCGGATCGTGCGGTCATTGCCAGTTTGGGCCCGCGTTCGTTTGCAAGAATGGGCCCGTCTTCTGCTTGGAGCAGATCGAGCCAATTCTAGGAAAAGCGGAGATCTGATATGCCAGTCCACAAACCCAAATTAGCGGTTTGGAAATTCTCTTCTTGCGACGGATGTCAATTGACCCTCCTCGATTGCGAAGACGAACTGCTCACGATCGCTGGCGCAGTCGACATCGCGAACTTCCCGGAAGCCTCGCGTGCGATCTTCAAAGGCCCGTATGACTTGTCGCTGGTAGAAGGTTCGATTACAACACCGCACGATGCGGAACGGATCCATGGCATCCGGCGCGCCTCACGGTGCCTGGTGACCATCGGAGCCTGTGCTACTGCCGGCGGTATTCAGGCGTTGCGTAATTTCAAAGATGTGAAGGAATTTACTTCGATCGTTTATGCGCGGCCGGACTATATCGAGACTCTGAAGAAGTCCACTCCCATCACCGATCACGTCTTCGTGGATTTCGAACTGCGTGGCTGTCCCATCAACAAGTACCAACTGGTAGAAGTGATCAGCGCTTTCCTGAATCATCGCAAACCGAACATCCCCGCGCACAGTGTGTGCGTTCAGTGTAAGCAGCATGGCACGGTCTGTGTAATGGTCGCGCAAGGAATCCCGTGTCTCGGACCAGTAAGCCAAGCCGGTTGCGACGCCATTTGTCCGGCGTACAACCGCGGTTGCTATGGGTGTTTCGGGCCAAAAGAAACGCCGAACACTGCCTCGCTGAGCCGCTCCTGGAGTCAGTTAGGAGTCAGCGAACAAGATATCGTGCGTGCATTCCGCAGCTTCAACGCGTATGCCGAACCTTTCCGCCGGGAGAGTGAGGCACATGAAAAGTAAGACGATCAAAGTCGACTACCTCGCTCGCGTGGAAGGCGAAGGCGCGATTTCCGTCAAAGTCCGCGACCATCATGTGAGTGGGGTGCAAGTGAAGATCTTCGAGCCCCCGCGTTTCTTCGAGGCTTTTTTGCGAGGGCGCAAATTCAGCGAAGTTCCAGACATCACTGCACGCATCTGCGGTATCTGTCCCGTCGCCTATCAGATGAGCGCGTGCCAAGCCATCGAAGGTGCCTTTGGGATGGAAATTCCCAAGCCGATCCGATCACTGCGGCGCCTTCTTTATTGCGGGGAGTGGATCGAGAGTCATGCCTTGCACGTGTACATGCTGCATGCGCCTGACTTCCTCGGATACGAAGATGCCATTCGCATGGCGAAGGATCATCCCGCCGAAGTAAAACGAGGACTCCGTTTAAAGAAGATAGGAAATCAGATCGTCGGTCTCCTTGGCGGCCGGGAAATTCACCCGGTCAATGTGCGTATCGGCGGCTTTTACAAAGTTCCAAGCCTCGGAGAATTCCGAGCGCTTATCGAAGATTTGAAGTGGGCTTGCGATGCCGCGCTAGAGACCGTCCGCTGGGTAGCGACGTTTTCGTTTCCAGACTTCGAGCGAGACTATGTATTTGTAGCGCTTAAAAGTTCCGACGAATATGCCATGAACCAGGGCCGCCTGGTTTCGAGCAACGGACTCGACACTGCTGTTTGTGAATACGATCGGTTCTTCGCGGAAGAGCACATGCCCCATTCCAATGCGCTGCATTCGGTGATCAAAGACAGAGGAGCCTATTTCGTGGGCCCGCTGGCCCGCTACAACCTCAATTTCGGCGAGCTTTCACCGCTTGCCCAGGAGGCAGCGCGCGACGCGGGTTTGGGTGTCGTTGTTCGCAATCCGTTTCGAAGCATTATCGTGCGCAGCGTGGAGCTTGTATTTGCCTGCGACGAAGCTCTGCGCATTATCGCCCACCTGGAGATTCCTTCCAGTCCCGCAGTCGAACCAACGCCGTGCGTGGCTACCGGCTTCGGATGCACGGAAGCACCTCGTGGAATCCTTTATCACCGATACCGACTGGATGAGCATGGGGTTGTCCTTGACGCGAAGATCGTTCCGCCCACTTCGCAGAACCAGCGAACGATGGAAGCAGATCTCAGCGAGTTCGTTTCGGCGCACATCGACGTGCAACCCGACGAACTGCAGCGTCAGTGCGAGCAAGCTATTCGGAATTACGATCCGTGTATTTCCTGTGCGACGCACTTCCTGAAACTAAACATAGAGCACAGGTAAAACATGGCTGTGCCAAGCGTTGTCATCATTGGCATAGGGAATACCCTCTGCGGGGATGACGGCGCAGGGATCGCCGTGGTGCATCGTCTCAAAGGACGATTTACGAGCGAAGTTAAGCTGATTGAGGAATCCGGCGATGGCTTGTTACTTCTGGAAGCCTGGCGGGATGCATCTTCAGTGTTTGTAATTGATGCGATGTCATCAGGCGGCGCCCCAGGGACTATTCGAATTGTTGACGCTCACAAAGATCACGTGCCTTCAAAATTCTTTCTTTGCTCAACTCATACCTTCGGTCTGATGCAGGCTATCGATCTGGCGCGGATCCTTGATCAACTTCCGGCTGAATTCCTGCTCTTCGGAATTGAAGCTGAGAGGTGTGAACTTAGTTCTCAGATGTTCCCACCGGTGATCGCAGCTGTCGAGGAAGTGGCGACCAGGATCGGCTACTCAGTGAAGACATCGGTCAGATTGACACCTGGTGAGTGAGATTGGTCACAGCAATCCGTAGCGCGCAGACTCAGCATAGTTGTTAGATACTCCCCCCGCGAGGGGGTGTCCCGTGGGCGCATTGGACACCGAAACTCTCTTGGTTTGTCAGAGTTCTCTGATTTCCATCTATGGTTTTCGAGCGTACCAACGGCCAAGTTCAGCTTCCTGATTTCGTGCTTGCTGGCCTCGCTCGCAAGCCATCCTTGCACGGTGGCGGGCCTCCTAAGAAGCGTCCGGCAGGAAGGCGGTGTGACTGTGATCGATACCATTATCGTCGTAATCGTATTGTTTGGTGTGCTGGCCGGCATTGCATTCCTGGCGATTCGGAGCCAAGGGAATGACACCACAAAAAACGACGTTGTGGAACAGGATAGGAAGGTTCTTCCAATCGTTCCCGCCCGAGCATTTGACCGGGTCTGCCGGGTCGGAGGGAACGATCCTCTCGACGATGCCATCGAGGAGCAAAGGGATACTTTTACGGCTTTTTCCGTGGCCCAGGCATTTGATCGGGACTGCGCGATCATCTGGAGCACGCAAGTATCTGCTCTGCAGCTGGTCGACAATGCCGGAAAAAAAGGAGTGCCTGTTAAACAACTGTATCCCTTCTATACGCGCGGGGTCCGACGGTATCCGGAACTATACGAGGGCTCCAGCTTCGGCAGCTGGCTCGAATTTCTCGAGAGAGAAAAACTGGCAACGAGAAGTGGCCTGCAGGTCTTTATCACCGAGGATGGCCATAAGTTCTTACAGTATCGTTTGACGCCTGAATCCGTTGCCGCAGCGTAAGAATGCCAGGCCGGAACTAGTCGCGTGCCTGCCGCTCCTATCCTGCTATTACTGAACGAACACGCACTTGCCGCTGGTGTCACACTTCCGTTACCGCATGATATCGACACCCAGGTTCGTAACGCCCGGTTGACTTTCCCATACCCACAGATCACGATTGTGAAAAGGGACAATCTGTTATGGCGCGCACCGCCAACCCAGTGCAGTTACAGTTTCAGACCATCGACGCATTCGACTCATATGTTCTTAAAGCCGAAACAGAGATGGAGCAAACCCTTCACGAAGAAGCACCGTTTCTTTGGTCTAATGCCGGCTCGAAAACGGTCGAGCACACCCTCAAAGGGCAGATCCCGGCCGCATTCTGGTCTGGCAAGAATCCCGTCGAAGTGCCGGATGGTCTCATTCACGACTGGATCGGAGCGGCAATGATTCCAGGCGCGACCGTGGACGATGTTCTCGCTGTTATCCAGAACTACGACAACCACAAGAACATCTACAAGCCTGAGGTGATCGACTCAAAGCTCATCACCCACCTCGGCAACGATTTCCAAATCTATTTGCGACTGAAGAAGAAGAAGATCATCACAGTCGTGCTGGATACCGACCACGACGTTCATTATTTTTCTCTGGATCGCACACGATCGGGGTGCAACTCGTACACGACGCGCATTTCTGAGGTCGAACATGCTGGAACACCACACGAACAGGTGATGCCAGCAGATACAGGTTACGGATATCTGTGGCGTCTTCACTCCTACTGGCGATTTCAGCAGAGCGAAATTGGTGTCTGTGCGGAATGTCGGGCCATTTCGCTGACCCGTGATATCCCGAAGGGTTTGGGATGGATCATAGAACCAATCATCTACCGGCTTCCGAGAGAATCGCTAATCAACACGTTGAAGGCAACAAAGGAGGCGGTGTTAACGCGTGTCCTGCAGGCAGGGAAATGAAAGCGAGCGAAGAACAGTACCGTCATACTGTTCCGCGAGAAATCCCAATAGTGCGCCCGTGTCGTTGGCTATTGTCAGCTATTCCCCACCACATTCCGTATCAAGTGCTGTTAGCGATTCTATCTTTTGTCGCTGTGCGAACGTCTTTCAGACAGCTCGCGGAGGCCTCCGCGTGTGGGTTCGCGATGTCTCTTAGGCGCGGTTGACAAGCGCTGTCGAGTCGCGGAGCACCAGGCTGGTCTCGAGCACATACTCGGTGCCGTGTTCGGAAACTTCCTCCCGCTCGAGTTCGGTCAGCAGTGCGTTGAACGCAAGGCGTGCCAGTTCGGTTTGGGACATTCGAACTGTTGTCAGCGGCGGCAGGACGAACTGTGCGAGGTTGATGTCATCGAAGCCGACCAACGACAGGTCTCGTGGAATGGACAGACCTTCTTCATGACATTTGTGCATGACGCCCAGCGCTGTCATGTCATTGGAGCAAACAATCGCCGTGGGACGATTGGGCAACGAGAGCAGCGCTTGCGTGGCCCTGATTCCTCCCTCAAGGGTGTGATCGCCTTCCACGATCCCGCCCTTGAGTATCTTGAGACCGATCTCGCTCATTGCCTGTTCGAATGCGCTTCGGCGCGCCTTCGCCGACTTAAGTCCCAGGGGGCCAGAGATGAATGCAATCTGCTCGTGTCGAAGCGCTGCCAGATGTTGTACCGCCTGACGTATCCCTTTTAGATAATCAATGCGAATATTGCCGACCCGTGGCCGCTTAGGTCCGACGTCGACAAAGACAAGCGGCACATTCCTCAATTCACGGTCTTCAAGTAGCAGGTCTTCCATTCCGAAAGTCATGACTGCGACACCATCTACACGCCTTTCGGTCATGCGCCGCACGGAAATGTCCATGCGTTTGGGATCGTGAACTGTGGATACCAGCAGGATGTCGTATCCATGCTCGACAGCGATATTCTCGAAAGCCTGTACGATTTCCGGAAAGAAGGGATTGGTGATATCGGAGACGACGAGCCCCAGAATCTGGCTGCGCCCAGACACAAGTGCGCGCGCCTGGATATTAGGGCGGTATCCTGACTGTTCAATTACCTTCCACACGCGCTTTGCAAGCCGGGGATCCACCGTCGAGATGCGGTTGATGGTGCGCGAAACGGTTGCAGTCGATACTTTGGCGCGTTTCGCAATTTCTCGAATGTTCATGGATGGCTTCATCATTCTCTCGCCGGTTCGACCGCGGTCTTGGTCCCTTCGCTCAGGAGTTCCCCGGCTCGATCTCGTGGTATACCGAGAATCTTTCATGGACGATCGAAGACAAAGGCACAAAGGTCACGCTCTGATTTTGCGCAACCGTGCGAAACGTTAGCTTTCCATTTACTTCGAGCCAACTTGCGGGGTCTTCGACTTTGCCCTTCCACTGCAGCATTGGAGCGGGTTCCTGCTTCTCTTGCGCCGTGAACTGCCGATACCATTTGTTTCGGGGCTCTTCTTCGAATCGAGCCGCTAAAACGAGAGGGCCATACATCGCTGCCTGAAGAGTGTCTTTGTCTGGCACCGGGGCGGCATGCAACTGCATTGGAAGCGTTAGTTCAATACGATCGCCGGTCTTCCACGGTCCGCGCAAAATAAGGTAGCTGGACGGATCCCCGAAAATGGGAACCGCACGCCCATTCACCTTGACGCTGCCGCTCTTCGCCCAGTAGGGGACGCGTAACTTCAAATCGATATTGACGGGTTTGGCTGCCGAGATAAGCAGGGTAGTGCCTTGCTCATCGGGAAATGAAGTTTCTTGCGTCAGGCGAAAGCCCTTTTCTCTCCAGTCCACTTCCGACGCAATATAAAGGTTCACGAAGATGGAATCGTCGTTGTGGAAGTAGATAGTGTCCGTCAATTTCGCAAATTCCTCGGCGCCTGTGCCATTGCAGCACCAGAACGAATCGAAGGGCTTCGCGTAAATCTTGGAGTAGCCGCTTCCGAGCGGCAGGTAATAGACTGTCGTGCCTGTCGCTGGATCAATGGTGCCCATGCGGTGATTGAACAGCACACGTTCGTAGTAGTCCATGTACTGAGCCCGCGGCGACCAGCTAAACAGGTGTCGCGTCAGCTTCATCATGTTGTAGGCGCAGCAGTCTTCGGCAGTCTGTGAACTCAGTTGCGTTGACAGGACGCCCGGGTCCGATCTCCACAATTCGAAATTGCTGGTGCCGCCCGTGCAATACGCTCGCTCGCTCGTCACCTCGTTCCAGAAATAATCGGCGATGTTCCAATAACGCGTGTCGCCGGTAAGCTCGTATAAGCGGGCTGCGGCAATGACCTGGGGAATATGTGTGTTGACGTGGAGGCCCTTGAGTTCGTCGCGGTGAGCCGCCAGCGCATCGAAGAACCACTTCTTATCGAACCGCTGCGCCAGTTGGAGATACTCGCGTTTCCCGGTCACGCCGTAGAGATTGCTGAGCACCTCGCCCATGCCGCCGTACTCCACCAGGAGCACCCGTTGCATCTGCTGCTCGCTCAGTGGATCGGCCCAGCTGCGCACCCATTGCGCCATCTTCTCAAGCGTGTCCAACGCTTGCTGATTACCGGTAAGCAGATACATGTCGAGGTGCCCGGCCATGATTTTGTGGATGGTGTAGAACGGTGCCCAGACATTCACTCCATCGCGCAGGCGATCGAAAAGCTCCGGAGGAAATGCGCTCAGATAGCCATTCTTCAACTGTGCCTGGCACTTCGCGAGTTCTGCCACCATGACGTCGCCATTGCGCTTCAGCTCCTCATCGCCCGAACTGGCATATGCGAATGCGCAGGCTGACAAGTAGTGTCCACCAGCGAAGTGGCCACGCAGCTCACAGTCAGGTTTTTCCCAATCGCCAAGCGGCTCCGCGGAAGAGGGTAGTCCCGCAGTCAGGCGAAAGGTATGAAGCAGCCGGTCAGGAGGCAGCGTTTTCAAGTAACGGCGATTGGCTTCCGCAGCTGCACGAAAGGGCCCAGGGCCAAGCCGAACATTGTTCATCGGAAAGGGAACCGCTTGCTGCGAGACCACCTCGCGATTGAGTTGCTCTGCAACTGAAGGCGAAGCGGGTTTCGATGAGTCTTCCTGCAGTGCGAAAGTTCCAGTGGGAAGAACGGCGGCTGCACCAGCGACAGCTGCGGTCGCGACGAATTGGCGACGGCTGATTTTCTTCAAAATGAATCTCCTCTACCTTTTGAACTCAATGTCGCCGGTCATTGGCAGCTGAAGTTTTTGGCATCTTCGGTGTCTCCATGGCCGGCGTACTGCGCGTGTTTCGGATATGCACATAGCGGACGGCTGCGGCCCGGAAATGCCCGTCCTGTCGCGATTACGGCGTCCGGTGCAACTCCGTTCTCGACCCAGTTCACTACCGCGCTGAGCATGTCAAATTCGTCGAGTCCCGGTCCGCCGCCACAGTGGCCCATACCCGGCACCAGGAACATCCGGCTCCACTCACGAACGCTATCTGCGCCGCCATTCGTCGCGCCTAAGGACTTGTAGTACTCGAGCGTATCGAGCGGAGAGAACCACGGATCACTGTCTCCGTGGAAAAAGAGGATCTTGCCGCCGCGGCCGGAAAACGTCGATAGATTTGTCGAGGCCGGCTCGACCAGCGGATCGGAAGCATGAAGCGCTTCTTTATCTACATCGATTTCCGTTGCCGTCGGATACGGACCGAAGAGCCCGTTAGCTCGGAGTGTAAGCAGCCCTGGAATAGGAGTGGTCGATACGATACCTGCATCGTAAAGAAATCCTGGATACACTTGCGTGCCATACGCGTTCTTCGGTCCGGCGAACGCCTTCTTGATCGCCGCAAGCTTGTCGGCCGGAATGCAAGCATCGGTCTGACCGCTTTTGCAGGCGAGTTCGCTAGGATCGAAATCGCAGCCCACCGGATCGAAGATCATGCCGTCCGCCACTCCATCCTTCGCATCGCACTGCTTCATCAATGCGTCCATGAAGAGTTTGCGGTCGCTATCGGTCATGAACTTTTCGATCTGGGGCTTTCCTGACGCATCTTTGGGTGCAGCGTGGTTGTATGCCACGGGAATCCATTTGCCGATCGCGAGATTCGATAATCCCGTACGCATCGCGGGGTCGCCGGAAACGATGCCATTGAAGACCGTGGGATAGCGTTGCGAAAGGATCATGCCTTCGCGCCCGCCTGTTGAACAGCCTACGAAATACGAGTAGGTCGCAGGTTTCGCATAGTAGTGCGCGATGATCTGCTTTACGACTCCTGCCACCTCGGCGTTAGCAAGATAAGCAAAGTCCAGGAATGCCTGCTGATCGCGCATGAACGAGAAGTCGAATGGACCGGTCTTCGCCCGATGTCCTGTATCCGTGCTGGCGACTGCGAACCCACGTGTCAGCGCCGGTTTGTCGCCAGCGTGCGATGCGCCCAGGGGATAGGCGACCACGCCGTTCCCACCGCCTCCGCCCTGCATCATGAAGTCGCCATTCCACGCTTCCTTTGCTGGCAACGATACCGCGAAACCGATTCCAAACTCCTCACCTCCGACGCCTTTGCGCCGGTTGATCACGCCATCCACTCGACAGTGCGCGGGCAATGGACCGATGCTGGGTAAGCCCGGAAACGGGGGCGGCACAGTGGTCCCAGCCGGGACTTCTGCGGTCTTGGTGATCTCCACGTGATCAATCTTGAGGTTCGCCAAGTCCCCACAGGAGTTCGCTGATTGTGCCCCGGCTGCAATCGCCACACACGCGATCAATACCAAAAGGAGAAGAATCTTCGGTGGCATGATCATGATGAAGTGCCTTCTTTCCGTTACGAAAATTACAAGAACACCGGCGACTTTTTATTCAAACAAGAGCAGGCAAATCAAACATTCGCTGCCAGCAGAGTTTCTGCCGGCAGCGATTCTGGTTGATAAATGCCGCTGCCCCGCTCACGCTCGTTCCTCTTGCCGCGACACATTATTCCGGCAGCATGATCTGCCCGTTCACCTCTAGCTTGCCGCTGGTGCTTGGAACTCCGGTTTCAGGCTGGCCGCCACCGATCGAAACCGTGTATTTGCCTTTGGCAACGATGATGTCACCGGAATCGGTGACCATGCTCAGATCACGGCTGTTCAGATGGAACGCCACTTTCTGACTTGCTCCCGGATCCAGGTGTACGCGCTGAAATCCTCTCAGTGCACGAAGCGGCGCTCCGGGAACGTCAGGAAATTTCAGGTACAGCTGAACAACCTCGTCGCCTGCAACCTTGCCATTATTTGTGACCGTAACCGAGGCATCGACCGGATCATTTGCGTTGATCGGGTCTTCAGGCAGCGTGAGACCGCTATACGCAAAGCTCGTGTAGCTCAGGCCATATCCGAAGGGCCAGAGCGGCTCGCCTTTGAAGTAGCGATAAGTGCGGCCGTTCATCGCGTAGTCCTCGAAGTGCGGCAACTGGTGAACGTCTTTATAGAAGGTCACTGGCAGCCGTCCGGCAGGATTGTTCTTTCCGCTCAGTGTTTCCGCAATGGCGGCTCCGCCTTCTTCGCCGGAATACCAGGCCTCCACGATGGCATTCGCATGAGCCTTCTCCCAGTTCACGCCCAACGCGCTTCCGTTCATGAGCACGACAACCAGCGGTTTGCCGGTAGCAGCTACCGCCTGCACCAGGTCCTCTTCCGGTTGAGGCATATCGAGGTTGGTGCGATCACCACCGGAGAAGCCCGGTTGCTCGACTGGCATCTCTTCGCCTTCGAGGCGGCTCGTAATCCCGACTACTGCGACCACAACGTCTGCGTTCTTCGCAGCTGCCACCGCAGCGGGATCAGGAGCGTTGTTCACGGGAGCCCATAACAGTTGTGCTTCGGGCTTGGCACCCGACGATTGGCCATAGGACACCTCTAGCTTCACACGCTGTCCTTTTTCCAAATGCACGCGGCCGAGGTTCGTGCCGCCACCCCACATTTGCGCGACTTCCTTGTCGTCAACCGACACGCGCGCGAAGCCATCCGCCTTAATGCCCAACAGGTAGTCGCCAGTTTGAGTCGGATTCAGGAAGCCGGTCCACTCTACCGAGAGTTCAGGCTTTCCCTTTGCCTCGGCAGGAAGTGTGCTTTCGGCTAAATCCACACTCGATTCCACGCGCGACGTAATCGGAGTTGGCTTGGCGCCACCGAAACGCATGCCGGTTCCGTACTCCGCTTTCAAACCCGGTTTTCCTTCGGGCGTCGTGAAAACCGCAGCCGGCACCGGGTTTCCCTTGTTCGAGAGAAACTGCGTGCCAGGTACATATGTGATCTTCGCGTTCGGGAACTCAGCTTTCATGCCTTCGAGTACGCTCACGCTGTGCGTGGGAGTACCGTTGTAGTTCCCAAGCAGAACGGCGGTCTGTTCGGCGAGCGGGCCGACAACGGCGATGCGCTGCACGGACTTCAGCGGAAGCACTCCATCGTTCTTCAGCAGCACCATGGATTCGTTTGCCATGCGCCGTGCCAGCTCGCGATGCGCCGCGCTGTCCAGTTCGCTCTCTGCGATTTTGCTATAGGGCACCATCTCAGGCGGGTCAAACATGCCAAGCCGCATGCGAGCCGTGAATAGGCGAATCAGCGCTGTGTCGATATCGTTCTCAGAGAGATACCCCTGCTGCACGGCTTCGATGTAAGGCTTGTAGTCGTGGTCATCGCTTACCTTGCTGACGAAGTCGATGCACTCGTTATCCATTCCGCGTTGCAGCGAGATCGCCGAGGCTTGCGATTGGGTTGGGCGGTAATGGTGTCCCTTGAAGATGTTGCGAACCGCTTCGCAATCGGAAACCACATATCCCTGGAATCCCCAGGCGCCACGAAGCAGGTCGTTGCAGCAGGAACTGGTTGGCGCAGGCCGGCTCGCCATTAATCGCGTTGTAGGCGCACATCACCGACCCGGCATGACCTTCGACGACAGCCGCACGAAATGCAGGCGTGTACGTATCCAGCTGATCGTGCTTGCTGACGTCCACGTCGGCGAAGTGACGGGTCGGTTCAGGTCCGCTGTGCACAGCAAAGTGCTTGGGCGTCGAGATCGCGCGATAGTAATGCGGATCGTCGCCCTGCATTCCAGTGACGTACGCAACCGCGAAACGCGCGCTCAGGAAAGGATCTTCTCCGTAGGTTTCCTGACCACGGCCCCAGCGCGGATCACGAAAGATGTTTACGTTAGGCGCCCAGAAATCCAGGCCCTCGAAGATATTCGAGTGCCCGGCGCGCTCCGCCTGCACGTGCTTGATGCGCCCTTCAATGCCGACGGCGGTGGCCATCTCATGGATGCGCGGCGCATCGAACGTTGCCGCTAGCCCGATCGGTTCGGGAAATTCGGTCGTGCCGTTGGTGGCAACGCCGTGAAGTGCCTCGCTCCACCAGTCATAAGAGGGAACACCGAGGCGAGGGATGGCGCGTGCCTGGTTTACAAGCTGCGAAGCCTTTTCCTGCAGTGTCATGCGGTGCACCAGGTCGGCGGCACGCTGCTCAGGCGTAAAGACGGGATTCATGTAAGGCAGCTTCGAATTGTCTTGTGCAATGGCAGCGCAGGTTATCAACGCAAAGCAGGCGCTGAGTACAACTGGGATACATTTTCCGCAATACTTCATCTGTCCTCCATTGAGTGGGTCGCTTGCTGTTACCGGCAACCAGCCTGAACGCAAAGATTCTCGCTAAAAAACTTCATGACATGATTCTGAAAACGATCAGCTACTCTACTTGTGTGAGTGCCCGGATACACTTCAAAACTATTTGCTATTCCGTACTTATCCAGAACGTCATGCAGCTTGGCCGTATCTACGCGTAATCCGTCCTGATCGCCGACATCGATCGCGATCGCACGATACTTACGGAGTTCCCCGATGTATTGGTCCACAAAAGCCAGTGGCGAATTCGCTGCCCATTTGGCGAGAACATCGGGTTGAGCCACGCCGTCTTTCGTCGGAAGGTCGAGGTAAAGCGGCGGATTCTTGGGATCCGGGGACCACGCCGCTGCCGTCGCAAGCTGAGCGCGGGCAAAGAAGGGCAGGTTTGCGGAGTCTGCCTGGGTTTTCACCGCCTCCAGGGTCTTAGCGAGTTCTGAATTCGCCGCCGGACGTGGCGACAGGCAACACGGGCTCATGATGTACAAGCTGCCAAACACGTCGGCGTGCTTCATGCCAATGCGGGTTGCGCCGTAGCCACCCATAGAGTGGCCGACCAGTCCACGGCTCTGCCGGTCTGCAATCGTGCGGTAGTGGGCATCGATATAGGCCACCAGGTCGTGCGCAATAAACTGCTCAAAATCGCCTGTGGTCACCGAACTCGAATACATCGAACCGTTGTGAACAGTCTTCGAATCGGGCAGCACGACGATCATCTCTTTAGCGCCTTGAGCGAAAGCGCCTTCAATGGTCTGCGGCACGTGGATCTCGTGGCTCCATTGCTCAGCACCGATGGAATAACCGTGTAACGCGTAAACGACCGGATAGCGGCGCTTTCTCTCCTTCGCGTAGCTGGGCGGCAGGAAAACCAACACGTCACGATCGACGGCATCGCCCTCCAGATTTCCTTCTAAGGCTGCCCCGTGCACCTTGATACGTTCCACCGCGGCCGGTTTTGCTCCCGGCACGACCGAAGGCACTTCAGTCTGGACTTGCGCCACAAGGTGACATCCCACACCAAGGGTGCCCAGCAGCGTCATCACACAAAAGAACTTGGTAGCTGTCATTGCTGTCCTTTTGCCGCGATATGTCGTTATCCGACTATCTGAAATCATCAATGTATCCGCGCACACCACATCCAAACGACAGGCGTGCTTTGGCCGCCGCAAACACTATGATTTTGCTCGGCGCTTCGTCAAAAGAGTCTTGGCGCAAAGTCGTTCAAATCCCGGCGCCACGTTTGCCACTCGTGCGCCGTTCCTGGTGATTCGTAGTAGACGTGCGTGACGTTTGCCTCCTGAAGCGACTTGTGCAGCCGCTGAATTCCCGCGAGCATCATGGGAGGTTCGTCCGTTCCTACGCCCAGCCAGAGCAAGTGCACTCTCTTCGCGAACGCGGACGGATCAGCAAGCGCGCCGTTCAAGTCCGTCTTCACGTCCAGCGACCGGTTGCCAAGTATCAGCGGTCCGGCGGCGCCGCTGAATCCACCAATGTAAGAGAACATGTCGAGGTGATCGAACGTGACCTGGAAAGTCTGCATGCCGCCCATTGATAACCCGGCCATGGCACGATGATCGCGATCCGCAATTGTGCGGAAGTTCGAATCGATGTAGGGAATCAAAACCTGGGTCAGGTCATCCTCAAACGCGGACGCCATATCCTGCATCGCCTTCATCATTTCCGGCGAACCAAAGGGCTTCCCTGTCAGATCGGGCTCAACTTGACCGGCTCGCCGGGCGTAGCCATATGCCATAACGATGATCATCGGCTTGGATTTGCCGGCGGCGATCAGGTTATCGAGGATGAAGTTCGCGTGACCCTGCCTGGTCCACCCGGTTTCGTCTTCGCCACCACCGTGTTGCAGATACAGCACGGGATAACGCACCTTGGTCTGCGTGTCGTAATTCGCCGGCGTGTATACCAGCGCGTGGCGCCACGTTCCCGTTACCTTCGAGTTGTACCAGATCTCGCGAACCTTCCCGTGAGGAACATCTTCAGCTGAATAATACGTAGATCCGGGTTCCGGAACTTCAACCGCGCTTGCGTATTTGCCTCCGCCGAAAAACGCCTGGCTGCCAGTGTCGCTGACCTCGGCACCGTCAATGATTAGCGTGTAATAGTGCAGCCCCGGGACCAGAGGCGGCGTGGTAACCGTCCAGAATCCGTCCTCCTGCTTGGCCATGTCGATTTTGGGACCGCTCCAGAAATTGGCGCGCACTTTGGTCGCGTCTGAAGCTTTGACTCGGATTTGCACTCTGCCCGTGCTATCGACGCTGGGATACTTTGCGCCCCAGACATTCGTGGAGGCGGGCTGGAAGTTGCCGGGGTCTTGCGCGTAACAAGTAGCTGCAATTAGCAGCGTTAACAAGGCGAGCTGCTTCATTGATGTTCTCCTTAATTCGCCCTACATCTGTTGCAGAGCATCCGCGCAGCGCGCAGGAGTTCGACGGGAGGATGGAACTCCTGCTTGCCGCGGCAATAAGTTATTGGTCAACGGAAACGACGGTCACCGACTTCGCCGGCAGATTCAAAACCAGCTTGCCACCCTCCACCTTTGCCGAGATAGGCTTCGGAGCAACGGTGTTCGGAGCGTCAAACGTATTCACGCTGTCCACTTTGGGGGCGGTGAGTGTTTCGCCCGATGCCGATTTCGCGTTAATCCCAGAGACGCTTGCGTCGATTTCAACCGGCTGATTCGGATCCAGATTGGTCATGGCCAACCAGAGCTTGCCTTTTGTGTCCTTGGCAGCGATTGCGTCCACACGCGGCAGGGTAATGTCGCCGTTCTTATAAGTCCCGGCGTCAAAAGTGACGGGCACAAAGGTTGCGTCCTGGAACGGAACATACATTTTGAACACGTGATAGGTCGGTGTCAGCACCATCTTCTCTTTGTCGGTCATGATCATTGCCTGAAGGACGTTTACCATCTGCGCGATATTAGCCATGCGCACGCGCTCGGCATGTCTCGCAAAGATGTTCAGATTCAGCGAGGCCAGGACGGCATCGCGGATGCTGTTCTGTTGAACCAGAAAACCCGGATTCGAGCCTGGCAACGGCGCGTACCAGGCGCCCCATTCATCCACCACAAGCGTGATCTTTTTGTCGGGATCGTACTTATCCATGATCGCGGAATACTTGCCAATCAGGCCGTCCATTTGCAGAGTCAGCTGCAGAATCTTGCTGTAATCGGCCTCGCCGAATCCCACGGACTTGTACACCGGCGGGAACGATCCGACCGTGTAGGAGTGCATGGAGAGGCCGTTCATGTCCCAGCTCCACTGGTGATGTTGCCAGGCCTTCATGATGGTGTCAGTCCATTCGACGTAGCGGGGTTCGTCGCCACCCGGGCCGACAGCGATCTTCAGCATCTGGTCTTTGTCCTGCTGTGCGGGATTGTAGTTGCGGACGAAGTGACTGTAGATCTTAAGCTGGCTCAAGTAGTAGTCCGCCGACATATTCCCGCCGCAGTCCCAGCTTTCATTTCCGACGCCTAGATAGGGAACCTTATACGGTGCGGGATGGCCATTGGCAGCGCGCTCTTTCTCGAGCGTTGTCGGCTGAGCCGTGGTCATGTATTCCAACCATTCGGCCGCTTCGCGTGGCGTACCGGAGCCGACATTCACTGAAACGTACGCCTCGGCTCCAATCTGGTTGAGAAAGTCCATGAATTCGCCCGTTCCAAAAGTATTCGGCTCGATCACTCCGCCCCAGTTGGGATTGAGCGTGACCGCACGCTTCTCGGCTGGGCCGATGCCGTTGCGCCAGTGGTATTCGTCGGCGAAACACCCGCCGGGCCAGCGGACGTTTGGCACCTTTATTGCCTTGAGCGCCGCAACCACATCGTTGCGGATCCCGCGCGTGTTGGGAATTGACGAATCCGGACCGACCCAGACGCCTTCATAGATTCCGTGGCCAAGATGCTCGGCAAACTGGCCAAAAATGTTGCGATCAATCTTCGGACCGGTTTTGGACACATCCACTGACAGTGCAACGTTGTCTGCGGCGATGGCGGACGCAGTCAGGCCGATCGTTATCAGTGCAGCAATCAGCAGCGAACGCTTGAGACGCGAGGCGGTTCGACGAGAAGCTCGGAACGGCCCATTTGGGTAACCGTTTACCGGCGGGTAGAGAGACGAATCTGTGGTCGACATTGAAGTACTATTCCCTCATCCATACAGACTGCTTACAATGAAGTTTTGAATTTCTAGCAACGGCATCTTAGTCCATTCAGCCATTTCGTGACACACGTTTTTATGCTACACATAGAAAACGTTTTCCCAACTTCGGAGATCACTCGAATTGCACGAATACTGGCAAGAGGAAAACAACTTCTGATTATTCCGCTGCTGCTGGCAGCCACGCAGTTAACAGCGCAGCAACTGGTCACGATCACGGTCAAGGTATCGAAAACGATGGGTCCGTTCGAACCTGTGTGGGCGTGGGTTGGGCACGACGAGCCGAATTACACCTACAGCGAGGAAGGGCGCGATCTCCTTACCAAACTCTCGCAGCTCAGTCCCTATCCGATGTACGACCGCACGCATAATCTGCTGACTACGGGTGACGGTACTCCCGCATTAAAGTGGGGTTCAACAAATGCATTCACTCGCGATGCGTCAGGAAAGCCGGTTTATAACTGGGCCGTGGTCGACAAAATATTCGACACATATAAAGCCACGGGGATAACTCCATTCGTTGAAATTGGCTTCATGCCAGAGGCCCTTTCTACCCATCCAGAACCGTATCAACATCATTGGCCCAAGGACTTCGACACCGGATGGTCCTATCCGCCGAAGAACTACGACGAATGGTCGAACCTCATTTATCACTGGGTTTGCCATATGGTGGATCGCTATGGAGCGAGTGAAGTCGCAAAGTGGCAGTGGGAGGTCTGGAACGAGCCGGACATCTTCTACTGGCATGGAACTGAAGACGAATACTTCAAGCTCTACGATTACACCGCCGTTGCAGTAAGGCGCGCACTGCCGGGCGCGCATGTTGGTGGGCCAGCAAGCACTGGTCCAGCCAGCGAGCGAGCCGCCAAATTCCTTCGTGATTTTCTCGAGCACTGCGCCAACGGCCAGAATTACGTGACCGGCAACAAGGGCGCACCGCTCGATTTCATCTCCTTCCACGCAAAAGGAAAAGCGACGTCTGTGGATGGTCACGTCGAACTGGATGTCGGCGCGAACCTGCGAGACATCGATCAGGGATTCGCAATCATCGAGAAGTTTCCCACGCTGCGCGAATTGCCAGTCGTTGTCAGCGAATCAGATCCCGAGTCCTGCGCCGCATGCGATGCAAGCTCGCATCCGCAGAACACTTATCGCCTGACCTCGCAATACGCCAGCTACGAGGCAGAGCTTCTGAACGGAACGATAGCTCTGGCTCAGCGTCACCACATCAACTTGGAAGGCTCGATCGCGTGGGCTTTCACCTTTCCAGGGCAGCCAATGTTTGCTGGGCTTCGCGCCTTCACGACCGATGGCATCGATCTACCGCTGTTGAATGCTTACCGGCTATTTGGGCAGATGAAGGGAGAACGCCTCTTCGCGGACAATACTGGGGCGCTCGATTTCAGTGACATCGTGCATTCAAGTGTCCGATCAAACTCAGATGTAAACGTAATTGCCACCCGGGACAGCCACAGAGTTAACGTGCTGGTATGGAACTATCACGACGACTCCAGCCGATCGATTCCTGCGGAGATTGATCTGAGAATCGATGGCTTACCCCAGGGCGTGTCACAGGTATTACTGGAGCATTGGCGTGTCGATCACGATCACAGCAATGCCTACACTGCCTGGCAAACAATGGGCTCGCCGCAGAAACCCTCGGCGCCGCAATATCAGCAGCTTAAAACGGCAGGCCAACTACAGTTACTCGAATCTCCGCGACGCATGTCGGTGGGGGGAGATGCCATTGAATTGAGATTCACGGAACCGCCGCAGGGAGTATCACTGCTGAACTTGACTTGGTGAATTAAGGTAAGCGTTGTCAGCAATAGTGACGAAAGGACTTCATGTTCGCGCAAACACTGCTATCACGAATGATTCGGAACTTCGGCGTGGTCGTTCTCGGCTTTTGTGCGATTTCGAACCTCCATGCCCAGAGCAGCACCGCGCCAACCGCCTCGCAGGATCCTGCGGTCATTGATCAGGCCTGGCAGCACGGCAGTAGTAAGTACGACGCGCAACGTGCCGCGATCCTGGAGCAGGTGGACAAGGTTGATCAGCAGGGACCGTTCCGGCCAGATTGGGAATCTCTGCAGAAGTATGAGGTTCCGGAGTGGTACAAGGACGCGAAGTTCGGGATCTTCATTCATTGGGGTATCTATTCGGTTCCTGCTTTCGGTAACGAATGGTATCCGCGGAATATGTACGTGCCCGGGTCTCCTGAATATCAGCACCACATCGCAACGTATGGCACGCAGGATAAGTTCGGCTACAAAGATTTCATCCCGATGTTCAAAGCCGAGCATTTCGATGCTGCCGCGTGGGCAGATCTGTTCAAGAAGGCGGGCGCGAAATATGTAGTGCCGGTGGCGGAACATCACGATGGATTCGCGATGTATGACAGCGGACTGAGCGATTGGACGGCTGCCAAAATGGGTCCGCATCGCGATGTGATCGGAGAACTGGCAAAAGCGGTGCGAGCTGATGGACTGCATTTCGGCGTGTCGTCCCATCGTGTGGAACACAACTTCTTCCTTGGTGTAGGCCGAGCGATTCCGTCGGATGTGAACGATCCGCAATACGCTGCCTTCTACGGTCCCGCGCACAACTGGTTGTCCAACAAGTGGGGAACGCCCCTCGATGGCGATTTCACTTATGTCTCCTCGGCTTGGGCAAATGATTGGCTCGCGCGGGCGGCGGAAATTGTCGATAAATACCATCCTGACATCGTGTACTTCGACTGGTGGATCGGGCAGGCGTTGATACGTCCGAACCTCACGCGCTTTGCAGCGTTCTACTACAACAACTCCCTGAAGTATGGCGATCACGTCGGGGTGATCAATTACAAGGACTACGCCATGCAGGAACACTCCGCAGTCCTCGATGTTGAACGTGGCCAACTTGCCGAACTTCGTCCGCTTTACTGGCAGACGGACACGTCGGTAAGCAACAAATCATGGGGTTATATCAACGATGACACTTTCAAGTCGCCGGAATTCATCGTCCATCAACTGATCGATATCGTCAGCAAGAACGGCAATCTGTTGCTGAATATCGGGCCCAAGTCCGACGGCACGATCCCGGAACAGGTGCAACAGGTCCTTCTCGGCGTAGGCGGCTGGCTCGGCGTCAATGGAGAAGCGATCTACGGAACTCGCCCATGGAGGATTTATGGCGAGGGTCCCACGAAGGCGGCTGCTGGGGCTTTTCACGATACGGATGTCACGAACTACACCGCAGAGGACTTTCGCTTCACAACGAAGGGCGGCGCTCTGTATGTCATCGGACTGAGCTGGCCAAGCAACGGAGAAGCCGTGGTTCGACTCACTCGCAGCGGCCGTCGGAGGTGAACGCGTGAAAAGCGTTTCGCTGTTGGGAAGTGATGCCAACGTGCCATTCGATCAACAGGGCGACGGTCTCCATGTGAAGCTGCCTGGCCAAGCTCCGTCTAAATATGCATACGTCCTGCGCGTGACGTTTTGACCGTGAATTCTACCGACGCGCGGAAGCTTATGAGTGCCTCGCTCGAAAGGCGAAAGATGAGATCAAGGCTCCTGTTGTTGTGGATGTTTTGTGCAATTTTAGCTTCTGCGTTGTGTGTCTTTGATACGAAAACAGCCGAAGCACAGTTGTGGGACGTCCCGCCGCTTCCTCCTGTGAAAGTCGCGCCGGCGCCGGATGGCCTGACCGCTGCGATCGGCAACGAAACTGTACATATTTCTGTTTGCGGCGCTTCCGTCATCCATTTCGTGGCCACTCCTGAGTCGCCCGATAAAGCTGAGCGGAGCAAGCCATGGATGCTTGAGCCAAAAGAGTCGTGCCCAGGCGCTAAGTTTGAACTTTCGCAAACCAACGACGCTGCCATACTGACCACCGACAAGGTGAAAGTCGAGCTCTCGCTCAAATGGGGCAATTTGCAGTACAGCACCACAAAGGGAGAAGACCTCCTGCGCGAGCGAAACTCGATTCCCCGCACGTATGAACCAGTCGAATTGAACGGCGAGAAGACATTTCATATTGAAGATCGCTTTGCGCCAGATTTCAGCGAGGGCTACTACGGGCTGGGACAGCATCAGAGTGGGATGTTCAACTATCGCGGTGCGACGGTTGAACTCGGGCAGAACAACACGGATGTCGCGATTCCCGTTGTTGCTTTCGACGAAGGGTTACGCGTTGATGTGGAACACTGCTTCGCTCACCCATGTCGATAATCGCTTTCCGCTCGAATTGAACATGCACTCGCTTGCCGGTCATGCGATTGACTACTACTTCATCTACGGTCCGGAGATGGACCAGATCATCCATCAATATCGCAACTTAACCGGACACTCGCCGTTGCTTCCCAAGTGGGCTTATGGATTCTTTCAATCGAAGGATCGATACGTCTCGCAGGACGAGGTTCTCGCAATCGCGCAACGATACCGCAAGGAACAAATCCCGCTCGACGGGATTGTGCAGGACTGGTTCTGGTGGAAGGCAGAGGGCGATCCGATTTTCACTGACAAGTTTCCTGATGTCCCGGGCGAACTCAACCGTCTTCACGATGAGAATGTCCACGCCATGCTCTCGGTTTGGGGGATGTTTGACAGTAAGTCCGAGAACTTCAAAGTCATGACCGAGAACCACTGGGATGTTCCCAACGCGCACGTCTACGACGCAACTAATCCGAAAGCGCGCGAGTTTTTTTGGAATAATCTGGCCGGCAAGTTGTTCTCGCAGGGGTGGGACGCGTTTTGGCTGGATAGCGCCGAGCCGGAAGAATTCTGGCCACACATGGGCGACGCGATCCTGCAAAACAAGCAGATCGCAATCGGAAACGGCGCCGAGTACACGAATGTATTCCCGCTCATGCACACTCTGGGTATCCAGGAGCACTGGAAGGCAACTACCGATCGCAAGCGCGTTTTTCTTCTGACGCGATCAGCTTTTCTCGGGCAGCAGCGAGTGGGAGCCACCGTGTGGTCTGGCGATGTGTACGGCTCGTATTGGGGTTTGCGACATCAAGTCGCGGCCGGACTGAACTTCGCGCTCTCCGGATATCCCTATTGGACGACGGACATCGGTGGCTACTGGCCGCCTCATGACAATCCTTTGGCCGACGCTAGCTTTCAGGAACTGTACGCGCGCTGGTTCGAGTACGGAGTTTTCTGCCCCATCTTTCGTACTCACGGACATAGACCCGCCAATGAGATCTGGGCGTTCGACAAGGTTGAGCCGATCCTGATCGCCTACGACAAGCTTCGATATCGCCTGATGCCTTACATCTATTCGCTGGCCTGGCGTGTCACGAATGACGACTACACGATTCAACGTCCGCTGGTGATGGATTGGCGTACAGACGCGAACACTCGCGATATTGGCGATGAATTCATGTTTGGCCCATCCATTCTCGTCAGCCCGGTTCTTCAGGCAAACGCGTCGCGCAGAACGCTGTATCTGCCGGAATCAGCAGTCTGGTACGACTTCTGGACCGGAGCGCCGCAGAAGGGCGGTGTTGAAATGGATGCGAATGCTCCTCTCGATCGCATTCCTTTATACGTGCGCGCCGGTGCAATTCTGCCTTTAGGCCCTGAAATCCAGTATGCCAATGAGAAGCCGGAGGGACCGATCGATCTGCGAATCTATCGCGGCGCAGATGGCAGTTTCGATCTCTACCAGGACGCCGGCGACAGCTATGACTATGAAAAGGGTGCCCATGCTCTCATCCCTCTGCGGTGGTCCGAAGCAACGCGAACGCTGACGATCGGAGAACGACGCGGAACTTATCCGAATATGCCTGCGAACCTTCAGTTCAACGTCTCGTGGGTGTCTACTGGACACGGCTCCGGTCCCGCTGTAGCCCAACCGGACAAGACGATCAAGTACACGGGGAAGGAAATTTCTGTGAAGGCCCCGTGAAAATCGGGAGCTGTTAGTCTTCGATCGCGCCGCGATTCGATTCGGCGAAATTACAAGGCCCTGATCGGCGCACTTGAAGTCGTGTAAGGCGGCTCGATTTCCCCCCGCGACCTGCGCCCATTCGTTAAGGCCGCCTTCCAGTAAGATCAGTTTGCGGCCGTAGAGACGAGAGTAGCCGCGGGCCACTCATCATTCGTACGCTGCCAGGTTTTGTCGGGATTGTAGAGTTCGATCTTTTTGGCAATACCTAGCGTGTTCGGCCCAAGGTCTTTCTGGTAGACGATGCCGTCCTGGTTGCAGATGAATGTCTTGACGCCGGTAACACGATATTCCGCCGGAGCTGCGATCAGTGCGAAGCCGCCGATCATGGCTCCCTGAATCACATAGTCAAGTTTTCCCATCGGGGCTGCCGGACCCTGTCCTTTCAAAACCTTGAAGTAATAGCCGTGATAAGCAGTGCGTTTATCGATCGAATAGCCTTCCTCGATTGCTCGCGCGACAGGTTCACTGATCGGGCCCGCGGGGGTTCCGGGCGAATTCTCCCAGTACAATCCGTCCTGCTTTCCCGGCGTACTGATGATCTTTTGGGCGTACTGATTCACTCCCGAATCATCATGAATTGCTAAGGCGTACTCGTGCTGCGCATCGACGAAGCCCCGGCAAACCTGAATCGCGTCTAGCTCATTTGCCCCGATGCGGCGATACAAGATCTCGGCTCGGCCGGCTTTTGAATCGAAGATCCACCTCCCGTCTTTCTTGACGATTGGGACTGGGAATGGCCAATTCGCATCGCCGACCACGAGGACCGCGCGATTGGGTTTGGAGGCGTCGATCTTCAGGGTGTTTTTTTCTTGAGCAAGAGCCGCGAACTTCATGACGTTGGTCTTATCTTGCACGGGGTCAGCCGAGGAAATGAAGTCCTCTCCATCCGGGCCAAAGATCGCCAGCAGAGAAGGCACATCGTAATCTCCCGCTGCTTTCACAAGCTCAGCGACGGCTTGCTGTGGCGTGGCAAACGATTTTTGCGCTGTTGCATGGGCTGATTGCGCAGGCGATTGCTGCGCTAATGAGAGCTGCGTGGCAATCAGCAACACGATGACGGCGACGCTCGCGCCAGGCGAGCGCATTATCAGTCGTTTCGGAAGCATGCTATTCGTCCCCAATGTGGTTATCACCTACGTCTTCCGCCGCCACCACCGCGCCCCATGCTCGAAGCACCTCTCGAACCGCTGGCTCGAGCACCGCTCCCGCTCATCCCATTTGCCCCGCCAGAGAAGGCACTTGTGCTCCTGGCGCTCGAAGTATTCGGAACACTGCGGTTGCCAACCCGATCGCCCCCGCCGCCTGTGCCGGCTCCGGCCGAACCTCTGTTGGCAGCACGATCGGTTGCTCCTGCTTGACGCTCTGCCGCTCGATTCACGTTCTCCGACGGGGATCCCATCGCGCGACTGCTTCCATTAGCCTGCCGCGACTGAGCGTTCGCCTGGCGAGTTGCCATTGAATCGCCGCGCGCCGTACCGCCGTATTGATTAGCAACTCTCTGATTGGAGTAAGGAGTTCCACCACGGTGCTGCGGATTGTGCTGCCAATTGTTGTTTCCGCCTGAGCGATTGCCAATCTGATTGTTGACATTCTGTCGGTTGTAGTTCTTCACGTAATTGTTGTTGACGTTGACGTTCACGTCGTTGTGACCCCAGCCAGCTCCATAACCCCAGCCTCCACCCCAGGCCGCGCCCATCGCGACGCCAACGCCAAATGAGATCGCCATCCCTGCGGCATAGTAACCAGCTGGTGGGTAGACAATCGGCGGATACGGATACACTGGCGGTCCGTAAACAACAGTAGGGTTGTAGCTCGGGACATACACCACCTGCGGGCTCGCCTGTTCCACAATGATCACAGATTTGTTTTCGACGACCTTGGTCTCGACTTTTTGTTGTTCACTACTCTTCAGGTTGCCCGCATCCTTCGCCTTCTTGCGCATGCGCTGGACCGCTTCCATGACGTCACCTTGCTGCGCAAGGAAAGCGTTGCCCAAATCCGTCGTCCATTTGATGTTCTCTGACATCTGTTTCACGACGTCAGGCAGAGATGCCATTGCCTGAATGCTGGGATCCCAGCCCTGCTTCTCGACAGCTTCAGCCAGAGCCTTGTCTTTTAGCCCTTTGTTCTTTTCCAGCCATTGCTGAAGTTGAATGATCTCGAGCGGGTAGGTGGATGCCACGAGGGTCTGGCTCAGCAGCGGATCAGGATAGAGAGCAATCGGTGCAACTAGTGAATCGAGCTGCTCAGGCGGAAGCTTCGCTGCCGCCTCTTGAGACGAGTCTTGTTCTTGAGGTGAGTCTTGCGGCCGCGCCATCAGCAATCCGTCGCCCGGCATAAGCACGAGAGCAACGACACAGGCTGAGAGACGTCTCAGCCCGCTCTGACATGCTTTGAGGGCCATCCTTTTCATGGTGAATGCCCTTCCTCTCGTCTGCGGTAAGACGAAGTCTTTAACTGCGCGGGCAGCGCGACCAGCGCTTCAAAGCAATCAATCGCGCAATCGACAGTCTCACTTCAATTGCCTCGAATCATAGGGTCAGCCACCGGGACGGGATACTGGGAAAACTGCTAGTGGTGATTTCCGCGAAATTGCGTTTAGTTGTACCTCGTGATGCTGAGAAGAGAAGAACGGTCAGGTCCTGGCAGTTTCGTCTGTAGCTTCAGGGAGAGAACCAGTCATGACCTTTGAACAACCCGTGCGCGACAAGGACTACTTAAACCGCTCTGTCGAAGTTTCCATCCATGTTGGGTTAGCTGTTCTGCTGGTCTGGGCGTGTTTCCTGATACTGCGCCCATTTCTCCCCCCAGTTATATGGGGAATTGTCATCGCCATTGCCCTTTACCCGTGGTACTGCAAGCTAGCTACTCTTCTTAGCGAGCGTCGAACACTAGCCGCAGTTTTGTGCACTGTTGTTCTCCTGGCCCTACTGATCGTTCCGATCTACTTGCTGACAGGAACACTGGTTGAAGGTGTCCAGACACTTACAGCGCGCCTCAAGGAGGGAACCCTCAACGTACCGCCGCCACCGCCAACGGTCGCGAACTGGCCCATCATTGGCAGGTCTCTAAACCGTGTCTGGCTGCTCGCTTCCAACAACCTGAACGACCTGTTCAGAAGCTTCGGTCCTCAGGTCAAGGCCGCCGTCAGCGGGCTGCTCTCCGCTTCCGCGGGAGTAGCCTTTACGGTGCTGCAATTCATCCTCTCGATCGTGGTTGCCGGAGTCCTTCTTGCTAACGGCGAAGGCGCCGGCAAGGCGACACGCTTACTTGCGAATAGGATTTTTGGCGACAGAGGCCCCGAGTTCCACAAGCTCATTGGAGCCACGATCCGGAGTGTCACGGTCGGTATCCTTGGAGTTGCGTTCATCCAAACAGTTCTTGCCGGGATTGGTTTTGCGGTAGAGGGACTGCCCAGCGCAGGTTTGTGGGCCATCATCTTCCTCTTCGCAGCCGTGCTTCAGGTCGGAATCCTTGTACTCATTCCTGCAGTGATTTACGCCTTTGCAATGACCAGCACTACCAAAGCTGTCATCTTTCTAATCTGGTGCGTTATCGTGGCGTTAATGGACAATGTGCTGAAGCCCTTGCTCTTAGGACGCGGCGTTGGGGTTCCCATCATTGTGGTCTTCCTCGGCGCGATTGGCGGATTCATAGCGATGGGACTTATCGGCCTGTTCGTCGGAGCAATCGTTTTGTCCGTGGGCTACAAGCTATTCCTCGGCTGGCTGAATAGGTCTGTTGCTACAACAGAGTAGATTTGATTTCTCTGCAAACCTGTTCCTGGACATAAGTGCCAGGCGCGAGTTGCTGAGATAGTATCGAACCGTGTCGTCCATCTGCTTCCTCCTAGTAATTTCTCCAGTAGCATGCTGCAAGGCATGAGCGAAAAATAGGGTACACAACAACATGCTTGAATTGTGGCGCGAGGCGGCAATGGTCCCCAGCAATCAAAGACCTGAGTGACCAATACCATGGCGCGGGCGCTGCCGATGTGCGAGCTTCAGGGAGGACGACATGGATAACAGCGGCGAAAAACCGACTTCTCCGACAGGTGAGCGGCTTCAAGCGGAACTGCGTCGGCTCGACTGGGCAAACGCGCTCAGCGAGGAGACGTTTGCGGCGATCACGAACACGGCTGAGTGGGTCGAGTTTCGCGCCGGGGACGTGGTCATTGAAGTCGACTCAGAAATTACTCATGTGTCCTTCATCATCACAGGGCGGCTAGAAGCAATGCTTTACGATTCACTCGGCAAGGAGATTCTGAAAGATACGCTTGTCCGAGGGTCTGTCATTGGTTTGTTCGCTCTCGGCTTGTCGGATCGCTCTCACTTCCAAGTGCAGGCTACGGAGCCTTCAACAGCAATACGATTGACACTGTCGGACCTGCTGCGGCTGAGCGCGAAGTATGCAGATTTTCAACTCGCCATGTTCCGCGTGGCAGCAAGCAGGTTCAAAAAATATGTGATGGAAGTCGATCGTTCGCTTCCGCGGCCGTCCGTAGTGGGCATTGTCCATCACTCCGACGCCAGCCGTCCGTTCGCCGTTCGATTGGCACGTCGACTTCGAGACTTGTACGAGTCTCCCTGCGTCGTTGGCGATGACGCGCGCTGGAAACCAGATGCAGATATCCCCTTTATGTTCCTCGCCGGAGGTGACGAGCGACAAAACATTCTTCAAGAGTGGGCCTCGCATCGGCGACTCCTGGTGGATGTTCGCGCGGATCATCCATTAGAGGAAATGATGCGGTTCTTGGGTTACGTCGATGTAGCGCTTTGGTGTGTTCGTCCGCAAGATGCGCGTGCAGCAGTACATCTCCTCCAACAACTAGAGAAGAGCATACCCAAATGGCGAGACAAAGTCCGGATCGTATGGCTTCTCGACGCCAGCGCCCCATTCGCTCCGTATGTGCCAGAGTTGCATGAGCTCGCCGAACGAGATTTCAAGCTCACTTTTGATGCTCCTGGACCAAACCAGGGCGCCTTGCTACAGCATGGATTCGAACGCATCGTTCATTACTTGCGAGGCATTCAGATTGGTTTGGCCCTCGGAGGTGGCGCCGCTCGCGGCATGGCTCATCTCGGAGTGCTCAAAGCCCTTGAACAACGTGGCATTTACATAGACATGTTGGCGGGTACGAGTGCCGGCGCACTGACCGGCGTGATGTACGCAGCAGGCTTGGATCCTGATTACATCGTCCATCGTTTCAAGTCCGACTTACAGCCATCGTGGTTCTTTCGACAGCTGCCCGGAGGTGGCTACTGGTATTTGCTCTACAAGTACAGACGAAACCAGTTCGATTCGATGCTGCGGAGATACTTGGATCATGCCAGGATGGAGCAATTGATTCTTCCAATGTTTGCAATCTCCGTCGACCTCGTCGAAGGAGAACCGCTGGTGCGCGAGGCCGACGATGCAGTGACCAGTGTGCTGGAAAGTATCAACCTTCCTCCCCTCTCCCTTCCCATCATTCGATCAGGCCAGGCGTTGGTAGATGGCGGTTTACTCAACAATATCCCTGCGAACGTGCTGGTCGCCAAGGGATGCAACTTTGTCATTGCATCGAGTGTCACCGCAAAGCTGGAGAAGGATTTTGGGGAAATCCGCTCCAAGGGGCACTCGCGCAGCCATGGTCTCTTCTCAACCGTTCAAGTGATCATGCGACAGACCATGATTCAAGGTCACAAAATGAACTCCGTCGGAGTGCAGCCGGCGGACTTCGTGATCGCGCCCGATGTGACATCGTTTGACATATCGGAATTCACTCGGGCCGACGAAATGGCGATCATAGGCGAAACGACAACCAATGCAACCGTCGCAAAGCTGAGCGAGTTGCTTAACAAGCTTGATCCTAAACTCTTCAAGACTTCAGCCGCTTTACCAGACGTGATGGGCGAGCGCATCGAACGTGGGAGTACATACGATCAGGAAGCCGCATGACGAGTAATCACGCTAAGAGAAGCTGCGAGATTTAGTTCAAGCGCGCCCAACCGTCAGAACGTTGGCGCCGGCAAAGTTGACCTGGTTCGTGGCGGCGCGATCACCTTTCACCTGGGGCCTGAACCTAGCGTATTTGGATCATCGCCGGCCGCCTCGCCGCCCTCTGTTACGGCGTGAAAGTGCATCCCTGGCTTGCGCCCCGCCGTACCCTTCGCTCTTGCCGTTTTGTAACCTCGCCACGCGTATACATATACACGCGTATACATATAAAGGTTCGCGTCGTGATGACATGCGTCATGTCGCCCGGTTCGCAAAGGGGGTATGCTGATGGCACGAGGTCCTGATGTCAGATCCTGCAGATTGGCCCGAAATACGGCGGATCATGCGTCCGCCCACTCATACGTCGATGCCTCCCCGCCCTCGTTCCCGTTGGTGGTTAGTCGTCTTTGTTGTTCTTATCATCCTCGGCTTCGCCAGCCGGACGTGGCTTTCCTACTACGTTGATGCGCTCTGGTTTGGATCTCTCGGCTACGGACAGGTGTTCTGGAAATCGCTGCGTCTGCAGTCTGCGGTGTTCAGCATTTTTACCGTAGCCACATTTCTTGTTCTCTATGGGACATTTCTAATCCTGAGACGAACGCACCCGGACGCCTTTGCGAACCAACAAACGATTTGGCTAGGCGATCATCCGGTGCGATTCCCGGTCGGACGTATCCTCCGCATCATTGCTCTCGTCGTCTCGCTAGTGATTGGAGTGGGGACAGGTGCGGTCATGCTGGCGGAGTGGCCAGTCTTTGCGCTTTATTGGTATGCCCCACACGCTCCAACTGGATTTGTGGATCCAATTTTCGCTAAGCCTCTGACGTTCTATTTCTTCACGATTCCGGCGTGGGATCTCATCGCGGGCTGGATGATGGTAATGGCGGTACTTACCTGCGCGGCCGCAGCTTTATTCATCGTCGCTTCGCGTGGCAAGAATGCTCTTGACGGTCCGGTCCGCAGTTTCCGTCCAGTGTCGTGGGGCGGATTCTCCATCACTTTCGCTTTTCTGTTGTTGGTCGTGGCATTGCAGGTATACCTCGATCGCTTTGAGCAACTGTTCGAAGAGCACACGATTTTCACCGGCGTAACCTACACGGACGCCCACGTCATGCTGCCCGGGCTGCTTGTGGTCTGCGTGGCGCTTATTGTTGGTGCAGGAATCGCCATCGCGAATGCAGTCTCGATGCGGCGTGGCCGCTGGCTGGTTGCTGCAACGGTTCCAGCCGCAGTTTGCTTTATCGCGCTGCAAGGAATTGCGTGGTACGTCGGCAACTTTATCGTAAAGCCGAACCAACTGGTTCGCGAACGGCCATTTATTGCGGACAACATTAAGCTCACTCGGCAAGCATACGACCTCGAAGGAGTATCGCAGCGCGAGTTTCCTGCGGAGACGAGCGTCGAAGCGGTTGACGTCGCAAATAATCAGGCGACACTGCAGAACATCCGTCTTTGGGACTGGCGCGCGCTTCAAGATACGCTGCGGCAGATACAGGAAATCCGCACCTACTACGACTTTCCCGACATCGACATTGATCGCTACGAAATCGGCGGACAACTTCGCCAGGTGATGCTTGCCGCGCGCGAGCTGAATGTTGAAAAGCTGCCCGAGAGCAGCCGGAACTGGATCAACGAAAAGCTGATCTATACCCATGGCTACGGCGTGACGATGAACCCGGTGAACGGTTTCACACCGGAGGGCTTGCCGACCATGTACCTGAGCGACATGCCGGTTCAGAGCTCGGTGCCTGGCCTGAGGGTGACCCGGCCGGAGATCTATTTCGGCGAACTGACCAACACCGATGTCTACGTGAACACGCGGCAAAAGGAATTCAACTACCCGCAAGGCCAGACAAATAGCTTCACGTCCTACGAAGGCAAGGGAGGCATCGTCCTCGGCAGTTTCCTACGACGTATTCTTATTGCGATCGACAGCGGCGAACTGGGCAAAGTGCCGTTCAGCGATGACATCACTTCCGAGAGCCGGTTGCTGATGCGGCGCAACGTGCTGGCGCGCGTATCGGAACTGGCTCCATTTCTCACCTACGATCCGGATCCGTATCTAGTAGTCGGCGAGGATGGGCGCCTGTCGTGGATCATCGATGCGTTTACCACATCGGACAGCTATCCCTACTCAAGCCATTACCGCCTGGAAGGCAATTCCGTGAATTACATGCGGAACAGCGTGAAGGTGGTCATCGACGCTTATGACGGGACGACCACATTTTACGTTTTCGATTCAAAGGACCCGATCATCGCGGCGTACCGCAATATTTTTCCGAGCCTGTTCAAGGATGCGGCCGCGATGCCGCCCGGTCTCCGAAAACACGTACGCTATCCGGAGCTGTTGCTCTCGTTGCAAGCAGAAGTGTACGGGCTGTACCACATGTCGGATCCAGAGGTGTTCTACAACCGCGAGGATTTGTGGAGCGTAGCCAATGAAGTCGCCATGACCGACAGTGGCGGACAAACCACGCAAACCATGCAGCCGAATTTCGTGCTGATGAATCTGCCGGGCGAAAAAGGCGTGGAGTTTGTCGAGATTCTGCCGTTCACGCCCGCGAATCGCAACAACCTGATTGGGTGGATTGCAGCCCGCAGTGACGGCGCGAACTACGGCACGTCGCTGGTCTACAACTTCCCGAAGACGAAACTGGTGGATGGACCACTGCAGATCGAAGCTCGCATCGATCAGAATGCGCAGCTTTCCGGGCAACTGACGCTGTGGAACCAGCAGGGATCGCACGTTCGGCGCGGATCGATGCTGGTGATTCCGTCTGGACGCGCGCTCTTGTATGCGGAACCAATCTATCTGCAGGCAGAGAGAAGTCCGATGCCGGAACTGCGTCTCGTCGTGCTCGCACTGCAAGATCATCTGGCGTACGGGCCGAATTTCGAATCGGCAATGGCGATGCTTTTTGGGACGGCAGCGCCGGGCGAGGCTGCCGCCTTGGTAGAGCCAGGGGCGCCAGCGCCTGAGGCCCCGGGCCAATCCTCCGAGGAGTATAAGGCGCTGGTTGCGGAGGCTGGCAAAGACTTGTCCGAATATCAGCGGCTGACGTCAGAAGGGAAATTGGGAGAGGCCGGCCAGAAGCTCGAGCAGCTAAAACATGTCCTCGACGAGTTGAATTCGCGTTCGAAGTGATTTCTAGACCAGCGGTGCAACATCGTGACGCGAATTGCGGAGATCCTGGAGACAAAGCATATGGAGAAGGTCGTGATTCAGTACCTTTAGGTTTCGGGCGAGCGATTCAAAATCGCCCGATGGAGCAGGTCAGAATCCGAGGCCGCTATCGCAATTCACCCAAATTTCATAGAGCAGACTTCATGTAGCCTATTAGCCGCTCGTGAATCTAAGACAGAGAGGCTTCCGCAGATTTCCCAGTTGCCCAGAACCGCCTGGCATTGTTAGCCTCAGATTCTTAAATCGAGGTGACGGATGAAAGCAACATCTCTGCTTCATGATCTTGGACAGAGCATTTGGCTCGACAACATTACCCGCGATCTTCTGAACAGCGGCACGCTGAAAAACTACATCGAGGAGCTCTCGGTTACGGGACTCACCTCGAATCCCACAATTTTCGATCAAGCCATCAAGAAGAGTAGCTCTTACGACGACTCAATTCGCGAGAAGCTGGCGAAGGGACAGTCTGGCGAGGAACTCTTCTTTAATGTCGCGCTGGAAGACCTTACGCGTGCTGCTGATCTGTTCCGTCCCACTTGGGAGCGCACGAACGGCATCGATGGATTTGTATCGCTCGAAGTTTCACCTCTTCTCGCTTACGACACCAAGAACACGATTGCTGCGGCGAAGGATCTGCACCAGCGAGCGGGGCGTCCTAACCTCTTTATAAAGATCCCGGGCACCCCTGCAGGTCTTCCGGCGATCGAGGAGGCCATTTTCGCTGGCGTTCCTATCAATGTGACGTTGTTGTTCGATCGCGAACAGTACGTTGCTGCAGCTGACGCTTATATGAGAGGCATTGAGCGTCGCATTGCAGCCGGGCTGAATCCGAAGGTCGCGTCGGTCGCATCCGTATTCATCAGCCGATGGGATGTCGCTGTGAGCGAGAAAGTTCCCGCGGCGTTGAAGAACAAGTTGGGTATCGCGATGGCTGGGAGAATTTACAAGTCGTATCAAGAACTGTTGGAGTCTCCTCGATGGCAGCGTGCATTCAATTTTGGCGCGATTCCGCAGCGACTGCTCTGGGCGAGCACTGGCACCAAAGATCCCTCGGCTCCGGAAACGTTGTATGTGCAGGCCTTCGCTTCGCCATTCACGGTGGACACGATGCCGGAGAACACCCTGAAAGCGCTCGCGAAAGAGGAGCGAATCGGCGCGCCGATGAAAGACGACGGCACGGACGCCGAAAACATGTTGAAACAGTTTGGACAGGCGGGCATCGATATCGTTGCGCTGGCGGCTCAACTGCAAGAAGACGGCGCAAAGTCATTCGTGAAATCGTGGAACGAATTAATGGGAGTGATCTCGTCGAAAAGCGCAGTTCTTGAGGCAGCGAGATAGCACGAAAGGGAATCCGAAATGTCAGCCGTGACTGCGGTAAACAGTACCGAGAAGAAGACTGCGTCCAAATCCTCAGCATGGAAAGCGCTGGAAGCCAACTATAAGAAGATAAAGTCCGTTCATCTGCGCGAGTTGTTTGCGGAGGATCCGCAACGTGGCGAGCGCCTCACCCTGGAGGCGATTGGACTTTTTCTCGATTATTCCAAGAACCGCATTACCGACGAGACGTTGCAGTTGCTTCTGCAGTTGACGGAAGAGTCGCATTTGCGCGAGCGCATCGAAGCCATGTTTCGCGGCGAAAGAATCAACATCACGGAAAACCGCGCTGTGCTGCACGTTGCGCTGCGCGCGCCGCGTGGCGAATCGATTTTCGTCGATGGCAAAGATGTCGTTCCGGAAGTTCATCACGTGCTCGACAAGATGGCGTCGTTCTCCGATCGCGTGCGGAGTGGCGAATGGAAAGGGCACACCGGCAAGCGCATCAAGAACGTGGTGAACATTGGAATTGGCGGGTCGGACCTCGGTCCAGTGATGGCGTACGAAGCGCTGAAGTTTTATAGCGATCGGCAGATGACTTTTCGTTTCGTGTCGAATGTCGACGGGACCGATTTCGCGGAGGCTGTACGCGATCTAGACCCGGCAGAGACGCTCTTCATCATTTCCTCGAAGACATTCACTACCCTTGAAACCATGACGAACGCGCATACGGCTCGTGCATGGTCGGTGAAGGGGATGGGAGGAGATGAGAGTTCCGTCGCCAAGCACTTCGTTGCCGTTTCCACGAATGCGACGGAGGTTTCCAAGTTCGGGATCGATACGGCAAACATGTTCGAGTTCTGGGATTGGGTCGGCGGCCGCTACTCGATGGATTCGTCCATCGGGCTTTCGACGATGATCGCGATCGGGCCGCAGAATTTTCGCGAGATGCTGGACGGCTTTCATGAGATGGACGTGCACTTCCGCACTGCGCCATTCGATAAGAATCTGCCGGTCATCATGGGGCTGCTATCGATCTGGTACAACGATTTCTTCGGGGCGCAGACGGTTGCCGTTCTTCCTTATGAACAGTATCTGAAGCGCTTTCCGGCGTACCTGCAGCAACTCACGATGGAGAGCAACGGGAAGCACGTTACGCTCGAGGGCAAGCCGGTGAAATATGACACCTCGCCGATCTACTGGGGTGAGCCGGGCACGAACGGACAGCACTCGTTTTATCAACTCATCCATCAGGGAACTCGTCTTATTCCATGCGACTTCATTGGGTTTGGGAAATCGCTGAATCCGATTGGGCGTCATCATGATCTTTTGATGGCGAACATCTGCGCGCAGACGGAAGCGCTGGCGTTCGGAAAAACGCCGGAGCAGGTGAAAGCCGAGGGTACGCCGAAGTGGCTGGTGCCGCATCGCGTGTTCGAGGGGAATCGGCCGTCGAACACCATTATGGCGGAGAAGTTGACTCCGAAAGTACTCGGGAAACTGATCGCGTTGTACGAGCACAGTGTCTTTACGCAAGGCACCGTCTGGAACATCAATTCGTTCGATCAGTGGGGAGTGGAGCTCGGGAAGGTTCTGGCTCAACGGATTATTCCGGAGCTCGAATCTCCGACAGAGCCACAGCTGACGCACGACAGTTCGACGAACAATGTGATCCGCAAATATCGGCAACTTAAGGCAGACTAAACGCCGCGGTCTTGAAAGAGGATTGTCAATGCAGCTGGGAATGGTAGGTCTGGGCAGGATGGGCGCGAACATGGTTCGTCGCCTGATACGCGCGGGACACGAATGCGTCGTGTTCGATCGCACGCCGAGCGTTGTGAACGATATGGCGAAGGAGGGTGCGGTTGGTTCGTCTTCCTATCCAGACATGATGAAGAAGATGAAGGCGCCACGCGCGATCTGGCTGATGGTTCCCGCGGGGGTAGTCGATCAGACGATTGCGCAGATACTACCGAACCTGGAACCCGGCGACATCCTGATTGATGGCGGCAATTCGTACTACGTGGACGATATTCGCCGCGCCAAGGAGCTGGCGCCGAAGAAGATTCACTACGTCGATGTGGGCACCAGTGGCGGCGTTTGGGGTCTGGAGCGCGGCTACTGCATGATGATTGGAGGCGAGAACGATGTCGTGAAACATCTTGATCCGATCTTTGCGGCACTCGCACCCGGGACGGGGAGATGTACCGCGCACGCCTGGCCGCGAAAAATTGGGCGGAACCTCAGAGCAGGGTTACTTACACTGCGGGCCGAACGGCGCTGGACACTTCGTGAAGATGGTTCACAACGGAATTGAGTATGGCGTGATGGCAGCCTACGCCGAGGGACTGGGAGTCTTGCAATCCGCGAACATCGGTAAACACCAGCACGAGACAGATGCGGAGACTACTCCGCTGCGCGATCCGGAGCACTATCAGTACGACTTTAATCTTGCCGACGTAACAGAAGTCTGGCGCCGCGGCAGCGTGATCGCATCGTGGCTGCTTGACCTGACCGCAAGTGCGCTTGCGCAGGATCCTCAACTCAGCAAGTTTAGTGGACGTGTCTCCGATTCAGGCGAAGGCCGATGGACCATCAAGGCCGCGATTGATGAAGCGGTGCCCGCACATGTTCTTACTGCAGCTCTGTACGAGAGATTCAGTTCGCGCGGCGAAGCTGAATACGCGGACAAGATCCTGTCGGCGATGCGATATGCATTTGGCGGGCACCTGGAAAAGGCGGCAGGAAAGTAAAAAGACAGTAGCCAGTAGTCAGTAGTCAGTTTGAATCTAGAACGCTACGTAAGGTTATTGAAAGAGTGGACCTCGAAGTTCTGAATGATCCCGATGCGGTCGCGAAGCGCGCTGCTGAGGTGATCGCTAAAGATGCGCGGGATGCGATCGCGGCGCGCGGGCGCTTCCTGATGGCCGTCAGCGGTGGACGAACGCCATGGACCATGTTGCGAGCGTTAGCCAACGAACAACTCCCTTGGGACAAGATCCACATCTTCCAAGTTGACGAGCGAATAGCGCCGGCGGGTGATCCGGATCGTAATCTCACGCATTTGCGTGAGAACCTTGCTCGAACACGCGCCGCTGCCGGAGCAGAATCTTCATCCGATGCCAGTCGAAGGCGCCGATCCGGAATCCGGCGCAGCGCAATATTCGAAAACGTTGCAGGAAATTGCGGGCAATCCTCCGGTTCTCGACCTTGTTCACCTTGGTATGGGACCTGATGGTCACACCGCTTCTTTGATTTCGGGAGATCCGGTGCTGAACGTTACAGATCGCGATGTCGCCACCACTGACGTTTATCAGGGACGACGCCGAATGACGTTGACCTACCCAGTGCTGAATCGTGCGCGGAAAATTCTGTGGCTGATCACGGGCGCAGACAAGAAAGAACCGTTGCAAAAGATGCGAGCAGCAGATCCTTCCATTCCCGCCGGCAAAATTCGGCAGGAGCAGGCACTGGTTCTGGCGGATAGATCAGCTGTAAACGGCGACTGAGCTCAAAAATAACCCACCCTTTCGCAAGGATGGGGCGGTTGTCGTTGAAACATCTGATGAGGGCTATGAGGTGAGCAATCATGTCGATCCGGCCAGTGAAGCGGCTCATCAAGTCAAAACCGACGCTCGAAGGCGCGGGCGTACATCTGCGGCGAGCGTTTGGTTTCGGCAATACCGGCGAGTTCGATCCGTTTCTGCTGCTCGACGATTTTCGTAACGATGTCCCGGCGGATTACCTGGCCGGCTTTCCGTGGCATCCGCATCGCGGAATCGAGACCGTGACTTATGTGTTGGCCGGAACGGTAGAGCACGGTGACAGCATGGGCAATCGCGGCGCCATTGCGGCAGGTGATGTGCAGTGGATGACCGCGGGCAGCGGGATCATTCATCAGGAGATGCCCAAGGGGGACCAGACGGGCAGAATGCATGGTTTTCAACTGTGGGCCAATCTGCCGTCGTCACTGAAGATGACAGCGCCGCGCTATCAGGAGGTGAAGTCAGCCGAGATCCCGGAAGTGAAAGATGACGATGGAACGGCGGTACGCATTGTTTCGGGAAATTTTTGGGGATCGAAGGGCCCGGTTGAGGGCGTGGCGGCCGATCCAGTGTACCTGGATGTTTCCGTGCCCCCGGGGCGCAGGAAGACGTTGCCGGTGGAAACCACGCGTCATGCATTCGCATACGTTTTTGGTGGAGCGGGGAAGTTCTGCAATGCTTCCGGACCACTCGCAGTCCCGACAGAGGGAGTGCAATGGCTGGAAACGACGCCTCCGACGGAAGCCGACGACCGCTCACTGGTGCTCTTCGATCGTGGGGACGAAGTCACAGTGCAGGCAGGCGAGCATGGCATACGCTTTCTGCTGGTTTCCGGAAAGCCGCTGGAAGAGCCGGTCGCCTGGTATGGACCAATTGTGATGAACACGCAGGCGGAATTGCGCGAAGCATTCACGGAGTTGCAGGAAGGGACTTTTCTTAGGGAACAGGGAAGGAAGAAAACATAATTCTGTCGTGCTACGACGACTTCAATGAATGTCCAATGAGCAGAAACTCGTGGCCAGTTTCTCGAACATCTGAGTTACCCAAGTAATCTGTGAAGACCGAACGTAACCGTTTAACTTTGCTTCATGCCGTTACGAAAGCTGAATTTCGCTCGGTTGTTGTTGGGCTCGGTTGTGCTGTTGTTGCCGGTGTCCATGATGTTGGCACAGGATGAAGCGGGTGCGCGAAAGGCTACGGTTCAGATCAAGCCTGCTTACCCGGAATTAGCAAAGCGAATGAACGTAAGCGGAGTCGTAAAGATCGAAGTTTCGGTTGCGCCTGATGGGGAGGTGAAAGACAGTAAAGCGATCGGGGGCAATCCGGTTTTGATCCAGGCCGCGGAAAGCGCTGTAAAGCGTTGGAAGTTTGAACCCGCTTCGAAAGCAAGCACAGAAGTAGTTACGTTTCGATTCAATCCAGAATAGTTCACATCGCACCAGCCTCGCGAGGTGGACTGAGCCATCACCATCTGCTCTAATACGGGTCGGGGAAACCGCGACGTTTTTCTCCCCGTAGTCTGTTTCTCATTGCGCCGTCTTCCATGCACTTCACCCGATCGAGTGGAACTCTGTTACATCCGACGTCATTACCCGGACCTTACGGTGTGGGTGATTTCGGCCCTGAAGCTTACCGATTCGTCGACTTCCTTGATAGCTCGGGACAAAAGCTATGGCAGGTGCTCCCGCTGAATCCGACTGGGTACGGTGATTCACCTTTCCAGTGTTTTTCTGCCAGCGCCGGGAATCCGCTGCTCATCAGCTTGGAAAAGATGGTTGACGACGATATCCTGGCCACAGAAGACATCGACAAGGCTCCGGAGTTCCCACTCGATGCCGTCGATTATGGAACAGTGATCGAGTGGAAGTTTCCCATCCTCCGCCGGGCCGCTCGTAACTTTCTGACTGCGGCTAGTGTGGAAAAACGTCAAGCCTTTGAGCAATTCTGCTCCGAAAATGCGCGCTGGTTAGATGACTTCGCGCTGTTCATGGCCTTGAAAGATGCGCATCAGCAGGTTGCGTGGACGCGCTGGCCGCGAGAAATTGCGCAGCGTCATCCGGAAGCACTGGAACGATGGAGCGAGCGGTTAGCGCCGCAAATTGAGGCAATTAAGTTCTGGCAATTTATTTTCTTTCGCCAATGGCAGGCACTGCGACGCTATGCGCATGATCGTGGTGTGCGAATCATTGGCGATATTCCGATCTATGTTGCGCACGATAGTGCTGACGTTTGGGCGAATCCTCAATTTTTCCTGCTTGATGCCGAAGGGAATCCGCAAAAAGTGTCGGGAGTTCCGCCCGACTATTTCAGCGCGACAGGCCAACTATGGGGCAATCCTATCTACAACTGGCCTTTGCTGAAGGAGACGGGATATCGCTGGTGGATTGATCGCTTTCGGTCGGCGTTGAACTTGTATGACATTGTGCGAATCGATCACTTCCGCGGCTTCGAAGCCTATTGGGAAGTGCCCGGTGGAGAAACGACTGCGGTCAATGGACGCTGGGTAAAAGGGCCGGGCGCTGAATTGTTTCGCGTGCTGCAGGCGGAGTTCGGCGAGTTGCCGATTATCGCGGAGAACCTTGGCGTGATTACACCCGAGGTTGAGGCCATCCGGCACGACTTTGGATTTCCGGGAATGGCGATCCTGCAATTTGCGTTTGGAAATGATCCCCAGGGACCGAGTTTTCGTCCGCACAATTACCCGCATGAAGTCGTTGCCTATACCGGAACGCACGACAACGACACGACTGTGGGCTGGTGGAACAGCACCGGCGTGGGCGATAGCGTGCGCACGGCCGAAGATGTTGCCCATGAACACGCGTTTGCGCGCGCCTATCTCGACTTTCACGATGAGCCGATCCATTGGGTACTGATCCGCGCGGTGTTGGCTTCGGTTGCGAATACCGCGGTGGTACCCATGCAGGATCTGCTGGGACTGGGAAACGAAGCGCGTATGAATCATCCTGGAACTTCCAGCGGGAACTGGCGCTGGCGCATGCGGCCTGGGGTGCTTAGCCTGCAACTCTCGGCGCGGTTACGCCAGTTGAACTCTATTTACGAACGTGCAGTTACTTAAGTCATCCCCAAACCGGCCAGTCACCTTTCTTCTTTAGTACTCATCCAGTCATACTTTCCGCTAAGAGTGCCAAAGGGTGCAGTGTCGCTGGCGCACGCCAAGTATTTGCGGCGCGTCAGGATCTCAGAGGGGTGGTGTATGGCGTTGGGGAAGTCGTATGTTTCGATCTTGGCGGCGTGTTGTTTCGCTCTGTCGGCGACGGCGGCCGCCGCAGCTTCGCAGCAGACGTCGGCTTCTGAGTCGAATGAGCCGGTTCATCTGGGTTACCCGTCCGATTGGAGCGCGCGTCATCTAGTTCTCACCGGCGACAACGCCGATAAGGCTCTCGCTCAGGGCCTGCATGATCCCCGGCACGTATACAACATGGTCCAGAGAATGGTGGCGGTCCGTAACTCGACTCGCGTAGCACGGCGTCGAGTGAAACCAACCCTCCAGGTCGACTGGGCTGTGTCACTGGAAAACGGCTATGTTCCAGCGAATCAGTTTCCGGCTAAGTACCGTTTCGATGTCACCACCGAGAACTGCAATGGCGACTACCTGCTGCTCGGTCTGACCGTGACCTCTGGCACGCAAGCCAACATTGTCGGAATCAATAACCTGTATACATCGGGATCTTCACCTTGCAACGGAGGCACGCCCTTCGTGGCATTTGCCTACAACACGGCACTCCACGGCGGCCAAGTCAGCACATCGCCGGTGATCTCCATGGACGGGAAGAAAGTGGCTTTCGTGGAGAGCGCTTCCACGGGTTCTTATTTCCACGTGCTTTACTTGCCGGCCACGATTCCTGGGCCTCCTACTGGGACGGGAACAGTGTTGAGCCCGGTGACGCCGAGTTTGTGCACAAGTTCTCACGCTCCGAACTGCATCACAGACGTGTTCCTCTCGTCGGGCGCCAATTCCAACTCGTCGCCGTGGGTTGACTACGACAGCGACTCCGCATACGTCGGTACGGACGATGGACTGCTTCACAAAATTACTCCGGTCTTTGCCGTGGGTACGCCCGCGGCGGATACAGACACAACCAATTGGCCGGTGACGGTTTCTACGCAAACCACGAAGGTGCTTACCGGCGCGGTGGTCGACAAAAACGCGGGACTGATCTTTATTGGCGACGGCTTTGGTTACCTGTATTCTCTGAGTTTCAGTGCGCCCGCGAAGAAGACTACGGCTCAAGTTGCGATTGGCTGGGTGAGCCATGGAGCAGGCACCGGGATCATCGACGCACCCATCGTTGTGAACGATTCCGCGAATCCGGCGACGGATCAGGTCTTTGCATTTACCGGGTGCAGCGTCACAGTGGGAGACGGAGGCGCAGTTTCGCAGATGCCTGCGAACTTCACATCAAGCACAACGCCTGCGTCGGTCGACCTTGGATCTGCGTCAGGAGTCGGGGATTGCACGACGGGAAATGTGCACGGTGGAACCTTCGACAATCAGTTCTGGATCAACGGCAGCAGCAGCGGACACATCATCGCGTGTGGCTTTGTCTCGGGCAGTACGGCTAAACCACTGACGCCGTCAAATCCGAAGATGTATTGGCTACCGTTCAATTCAAGCCACATTGTGACTAATACCAATCAGCAGACATTTGTGATCAATACGACTGTTGGAGACGAGTGTTCGCCGCTGACGGAGTTCTACGACGGCACAACCGATCGGCTGTTTTTTGGAGTTGGCAATACCGATGGGTTCGTGAATTCGTCTACACTCACTGCCACCAGCGTTTCCACGCCGACCAGTTGCACGTCTGGCCATCCGACAACGAGTTGTGTAACCACTCCGGCGGCATTGGGTGGCACCAGCGGAATCGTGATCGACAACCAGCTCTCCACAACCGGCGGAGCCAACATCTATTTCAGCACCCTTGCCGCTGGTGGCAGTAATGGAGCAAAGTGTAAGGCAAGGGGCGGCGTGAAAAACCCATATTGCGCCATCAAGCTTACCCAAAGCGCCTTGCAGTAATGCGCGAGTGCAAATGGGCTTAGGCATTCGCTAAGATAAATTCGGCTGTTCTTGATGGTAGCGAATGTGTCCAAGAAAGCTCCTAAGACGAATGCCGCGCGGCAACTGGATCAACAGGGAATTTCCTACGACCTTCGCGAATACGAAGTTGACCCAGAGCACCTGGAAGCCGAACTCGTAGCGGAGAAGATCGGGCTATCACCCGAGCAGGTATTCAAAACGCTGCTTGCCATCGGGGATCAAACCGGCCCGTGTTTTGCCGTGATTTCCGCCGACTCCGAACTGGACCTGAAAGCGCTTGCTTCCGAGACCGGAAATCGCAAGATACATCTCGCTCCGCTCAAAGATGTCCAGCCGTTGACCGGATACATCCGAGGTGGTGTTACAGCGCTCGCCTGTAAGAAGCCGTTTCCAGTGGTCGTCGACTCGTCAGCGGGTAATTTCGAGGTGATCTCCGTGTCGGCGGGAGTGCGTGGAACCCAGATTCTTCTTAGACCTGGCGACTACATCCGTGCCATCGGTGGCACTTCTGCGAGCATCTCGCGAAAAAAACAGATGTAATGGTTACAATCGGCACCGTGGACACATCGCAAAGTTCACTCGAGGCAGGTTTAACGCAACGGTTCCATGCGCGCTACGGAGTCGAGCCGCGTCTGTTTCGCGCGCCGGGACGCGTGAATCTGATCGGCGAACACACCGACTATAACAACGGTTTCGTGATGCCAGCCGCGATTCAGTTCTCATGCTGGGTGGCGGCGTCTCCTCGGGATGACAACAAGCTTGTCATTCATTCTGAAAATCTGAATGAAGGCGTAACCGTCGACCTTGACGACGCCAAGCCCTTGGGCGATTGGAGCGACTACGCGGTCGGAGCGGCCGTGATCCCGCATCGCAACGGCAAGCGATTGACGGGCGCGAATCTACTGATCCGTAGTGAGGTGCCAATCGGCGCTGGGCTCAGTTCTTCGGCGGCGATCGAGGTTTCCGTGACACTGGCCATGCTTTCGCTCTCGGGACATCAGATCGATCGCAAGCAGCTCACCTTGTGGTGCCAGCGCGCAGAAAACGAATTTGCCGGCATGCGCTGCGGAATTATGGACCAGTTCATCGCCTGTCATGGCCGTGGCGATCACGCGCTGAAGCTCGACTGCCGCTCGTTGGAGTACGAATTGTTACCCATGCGGGCAGGCGTTGAAATCGTAATCTGCAACACCATGGTGAAACACAAACTCGCCGCGGGCGAATACAACATTCGGCGCGCGCAATGCGAAGAGGGTGTACGTATGTTGGCCGCCATCCTGCCTGGCGTACGCACATTACGAGATGTGAGCTCGCGTCAGCTCGAACAACATCGGGAGCTGCTGGACCCGGTTGTTTACCGGCGCTGCCGACACGTCGTGACCGAAGACGAACGAGTGCAGGCAGCAGCCAGCGCGCTGAACAGGGGCGATCTCAGATTGTTCGGCAAGCTGATGGACGAATCGCATGAGAGCCTGCGCCAGGACTACGAGGTGAGCTGCGCTGAGCTGGATACGATGGTGGAGCTGGCGTGCCAACAGGACGGCGTGTTGGGGGCGCGAATGACTGGCGGCGGGTTCGGCGGCTGTACCGTGAATCTGGTGCGCACCGAGAATGCGCCGGCATTCGAGAGGACTATCAGCGATGCCTATCAGAGGGCGACGGGGCTACTCCCTGAGATCTACATTTGCAGGGCTTCACAAAGAGCAGAAGAGGTGAGTCAGAGGTCGGTTACAGAAGCCGGAAGCCGGTCTCAGTGAACTTCCCATGCGGAGTGCTCCACTCCACTTCGGCAATTACAGTCCCCCAGGGATAAGTAACGAGTAGCAATTGTCCGCGATCGAGTCCGGTATGCGGATGTCGTGTACGCAAACCGTGCAGGCTCGTATCCACTAATTTCCCTCGGATTTCGACGAAACCGCTGGGCCGCATCAGAGAGAGAACAACCTCACCCTCCGCGACGAAGCGGGGCTCACGGCGCCGCTCGATGTCGAGCTGAGCGATCTTTCGGTGCAACTCGCTTTCCGTCATGGTGGAGTATTTCACCCTTAGAAAGTAGTACCAGCGCGGGACGTAATCAATGCACGAAAGTAACCGCCGGCGACTTGACTGCGGTCCCGTACAGTTGTTTGCGAGAGTCGCATTTTCGCAACGCTACGGATTTGCGGCGGTTTTGAAGTCGCTCGTTGAAGGCTGATGGGGGCGTTGCGACATTCATCGTGAAAAGTGATGAATGTCACTGCGCGATGTGTTGTCGCTTTTCTATCTTCTTAGCGGGGCGAATACTTTGTTTGAGAGCAGCGCTTGAAGCTCATAAGATTAGTGTGCGTTCCGGTCGTATTTTTAGGCGTTTTGGCTGCAGGTTCTCTTTTCATGGTAAGCGGTGCCGGGCGATCTTCCGGTTCGGACCGCGAAGCGGCCGCGAGTGCCTCCTCCAAAATCACCATCGATTATCCACTCGAGGGCTCGGTATTTCCTCCCGAGATCACGCCGCCGACTTTTCTTTGGCATGACACAAGCGACACGGTAAAACGCTGGGTCATTGAGGTTTCATTTGCGGATCGCTCAAGAGCGCTGCGTCTAGACGCGGTTGGCGAGCATCTGAAGATGGGTGAGCTTGATCCGAAGGTAGGCACCGGCGAGGAGCTCGTTCGCCTGACTGCCGACCAAGAAGCTAAGCGAACCTGGAAACCAGACGCTGATACATGGGCCAAGATCAAGCAGCACTCGGTGAAGGCCCCCGCGCGGATCACGATCACCGGTTTTGGCGACGGCGAAGGGAAGCAGCCGGTATCGGCTGGCACCGTGAGCATCTCTACGTCTGCGGACCCGGTGGGCGCACCTGTTTTCTACCGCGATGTCCCATTGCTGCTGCCTCCTCCGGCAGCGAAAGGCGGAATTCAACCGCTGCCGCCATTCGCTATTCCGCTGATCAAATGGCGGGTGCGCAACATTGGCGAGAGTCAGAGCCGGGTGGTGATGGAGAACCTTCCCACGTGCGCGAATTGCCACTCGTTTTCAACCGATGGCAAGACTCTTGGCCTCGACATGGACGGTCCGAAGAACGACAAGGGGCTATATGCGCTGGTTCCAGTGTCGAAGAACATGACGATTCGCAATCAGGACGTCCTCAAGTGGAGCGCCTTTCTGGAGAATTCTCCGAACAAGAACTCCGACCCGGATGTGAAGCGCTTCGGGTTCATGTCGCAGGTTTCGCCGAATGGCCAGTATGTGATCACATCCATTGGACCTCCCGGTTTGGGGAATGCCCACCAGAAGGAACTTCCTGAGTTCGTGCCAGGGCTGGCGGACCGCCTGTTCAGCATGAACTATAAGTACGTTCCGTTCGCGCAGGTTTTTTATCCCACACGTGGCATCCTGGCCTGGTATGACCGAAAAGCGCAGAAGTTGCGGCCTCTACCCGGGGCGGATGACCCCCATTTTGTGCAGACCAGCGCTTTCTGGTCGCCCGATGGGAAATACCTGATCTTCAGCCGCGCGGTGGCGCGTGATTCCTATCCCGAGGGAGTCGAAGAAGCCCGAGTACGCCAATGATCCGAACGAAACGCAGATCCAATATGACCTGTACCGGATTCCTTTTAATGAAGGAAGAGGCGGAAAGGCGGAGCCAGTCGTCGGAGCTTCAGCGAATGGGATGAGCAACAACTTCCCCAAAGTATCGCCCGACGGACGCTGGATCGTCTTCGTTCAAAACAAAACTGGGCTGCTGATGCGTCCGGATAGCAAGCTGTACATCGTGCCGTTCGAAGGTGGCAAAGCCCGGCTGATGAACTGCAACACTTCGCTGATGAACTCGTGGCACACGTTCTCGCCAAACGGGCGATGGCTGGCATTTTCATCGAAGGCTCGTTCGCCTTATACGCAGCTGATGCTGACGCATATCGATGCGAAGGGCAACGACACTCCTGCCATCATGGTGGAGAACACGACCGCCGCGAATCGCGCAGTGAATATTCCTGAGTTCGTGAATATGCCTGCGGATGGAATAGCAAAGATCGACCCGCAGGCAACCGAGTTTTACCGCTTATACAACCAGGCCGTCGATCTGATTGAGACTAAACGGTGGGCGGAAGCGATTCCGGTGCTGCGCAGCGCCCTCGAGCGTGAGGACGATTCGCTAGTTCACTACATTCTGGCTACCGCTCTTACGGCCACCGACCAGGAGAGAGATGGCCGTTGATGAGTACCGCAAAGCCTGCGCTCTCGACGGACGCCATTCGGCGTGGTTCGATCACTTTGCGGTTTCACTGGCGAACACTGGCGATCTCGATGGTGCAGTAGCCAACTGGAAGAAAGCGTTGGCGCTGAATCCTGCTGACGCGGGAGCCGAGTCGGACCTGGGAACGGTTCTGTTCGAGAGCGGGCAAGCTAAAGAAGGATATGAGCACCTCCGCAAAGCAATCGAGTTAGCTCCGAATTTTCCCGATGCTCATAATCGTCTGGGTTTGGAACTGGTGAAGGCGGGACAATTGGACGAAGCAGAGAGCGAACTGCAGAAGGCCGTTACGCTCGCTCCGGAGTCGCAGGAGTATCGAGTCAATCTAGGCTACGTGATGGCGTCGCGCGGGAACCTGGCAGGAGCCATCACTAATCTGCAAAAGGCGGTAGAGCTCAGCCAGGCCAAAGACTGGAAGTCCCTGGACATGCTGGCTCGCGCTTATAGCACGGCCGGTCGCTTTGCCGAAGCGGTGAAGGCGGAGCAGCAGGCGCTTGATCTGGTATGCGCAGCAACACGACCTGGAAGTGGAGAAAAACCTGCGAGAAAACCTTGAGCGCTATCAAGGCGACGCCACCAAAGTGCATGGCCGGTAATGCCGTGTCGGCGTCGGCGGAGTTGCCCCCGCGCTAGCGTACGTTCATCGCGCGAGAGAACTGCGCCCATCCAACCGTAAGCACAGCACGTAGCCTAAGGCGGCCTCGTGGTGTGGACAATGCGCATGGCCATCCACCCAAGTTCAGCGATGATGAGGGAATTGCGGTGTTCAGGATAGCCGCCTGATATCCGCCGGGACGTGTGCGAGGTACTTGCCTCTACAGGCGGATAGTGGTGCAATGCTCGTGAGTACCACAGGGCAGTTTGGCGACGTACTCCACGGAAGGCGCCTCTCTAACCCGTTTACGAGGTCGAAGCATCCTGTGGGCTTGAGGTTTTCGCGATAGATCTTCCTGATCCGCGGATCTTCTCTTCCGCGCAGGACAATGGGAGTTCCCAAAGACCCGATGGCCATCACAACCGTAAAGTCGAATAACGTAACTGTCACGCAGGCTCCTGCGATGAACTACAAACCGGCGCTGATGCTGGTTACCACTCTGTTCTTCATGTGGGGCTTCTTGACGGCCCTCAACGACATCCTGGTTCCGCACCTGAAGGCGATTTTCGACCTGAGCTACGCCAAGGTGATGCTGATCCAGACGGCATTCTTCTTTTCGTATTTCATCTTTTCGTTGCCATCGGGCAAGGTGATTGATTGGATCGGCTACAAGAAGACCATGGTTCTGGGTTTGATGACCATGGGTCTCGGAGCCTTGCTCTTTATACCCGCGGCGAGTGTTCCTTCGTATCCGCTGTTCTTGGGAGCGCTGATGGTGCTGGCGGCTGGAATGACCGCTCTGCAGGTTTCGGCGAATGCATATGTTGCAGTACTTGGACCTCCGGCAACGGCCTCCAGTCGACTCAACCTGAGTCAGGCTTTTAATTCACTGGGAACGACGATCGCCCCTCCGCTCGGTGGTTTACTGATCCTGAGCGCCGCTCCCAAAACGATGGACGAGATGAAGGGCATGGCGGCCGATGCACTGCATGCATATCGATTACATGAGGCTGCATCAGTAAAGCTGCCGTACCTGGGCTTGGCGCTCGCGCTGATTATCCTTGGTCTGGTGATTTCGAGATTTAAGTTACCGGCCATGCCAACGGCGGAACATCACAAAGGCGATGCTGCCAGCGGCAGGAGCGTCTGGACAATTCGTCATCTGATCCTGGGTGCGGTGGGCATCTTTGTTTATGTGGGAGCGGAAGTCTCCATTGGCAGCTTCCTGGTGAATTACTTTACGCAGCATGATATCGGCAACGTGACACAGAAAGTCGCGGCTGGCTTGGTAGCGTTCTACTGGGGCGGCGCGATGGTGGGACGGTTCATCGGGTCTGCCATTCTGCAGAAGGTGAAGACCGGAACGGTGCTGGGCGTCTCCGCAGTAATGGCGTGTTTGCTGGTCGTCATCTCGATGAACACCACTGGGCACGTGGCCATGTGGAGCATCATCCTTGTCGGCTTGTTCAATTCCATCATGTTCCCGAGCATCTTTACGCTGGGGATTGCCGAACTGGGTCCGCTGACGGGCGATGGTTCCGGCGTGCTGATCATGGCAATTGTCGGCGGAGCACTAATTCCCTTGGCGGAAGGTGCACTGGCAGATCGCATCGGAATTCAGCATGCATTCATCCTGCCGGCCATTTGTTATCTGTACATCATGTACTACGGATTCAGGGGATCGAAACCGAGGGTGCATCTGGCAGCTTAGTTTCTCAGTCGGCGGCGAATGATCAGGCTCGTCGCCGGCCTGATCCTCTCCCGTTCATCTGCGCTATCCTCTAGAAATGCCTTCGGGGGTGCGGCTTCCGGCCGGTGATAAGAAACTCGTGCAGATCGTAGATGCTGCTTTTGCCGTCGCCGCCCAGCGCAGCGGAAAGTGGCTGTTGTGCCGTCCGGGATGCACGCAGTGCTGCATTGGAGTATTCGAGATCAATCAACTGGACGCGATGCGATTGAAGCAAGGCATCGCTGAATTGAAGAAGCGGGATCCGGAGCGAGCGATGCGCGTGCAAGCGCGGGCTCGGGAATCGGTGAAGCGGGTTACTGCGCAGTTTCCAGGCGATGTTCAAACCGGTGTGCTAGGCGCGGATGAGAAAGCCCAGGCCGCATTTGAAGTCTTCGCAAACGACGAGCCGTGCCCGGCGCTCGATCCCGCGAGCGGGACTTGCGATTTGTATGCGCATCGTCCGATGACGTGCAGGGTGTTTGGTCCGCCAATACGGTCGGAGGGTGGACTGGGAGTCTGCGAGCTATGTTTCCATGGGGCGACTGCAGACGAGATTGCAAGCTGCGAGATGCAGGTCGATCCGGATGGGCTGGAAGCGAAACTGCTTCGCGAGATCAAAGATCAGAGCAAGACGATTGTCGCGTTTTGCTTGAGATAGAGCTCAGCACTCGTAGTCAGCATTCAGTCACAGAAACAGCGATCAGCAATTAGCCATTAGCGTTTAGCCGCAAGGGTCAACGCGAGCCTTTCTTCAAGGCTTCACACCAATGAGGTCATTCGGGTCGACCACAACCTTTCGTTGGCTGAATGCTGATTGCTAACTGCCGATTGCTTCTTTACGGCTCCAGATATTCGTTCTTCTTCAGGTGATCCGCAGTGTAGTCCTCGACCTGGTTTTCATACACGAGCTCAATATGTTCTTTGCAGCTGGGCTCGCCGTCGACGATGGTATCTGCGGGCTGTCCACAAATGACGCAATGAAGCTTCTCCAGTGTCTCCGCGTGTGCTGACATGTGCATCTCGCGCTTGCGCGCGAGCCTCCGTTATCACCTTTTTAGTTTGTCCGAATCGAAAATACCGTGATGGCGGAAACATTGATGCGTGATGACCAAAACGGGAAACCCGGGAACTCTGCAAGCTGTATGAAGAATGTGTCATTTGCAGCAACTTACTTGTGATAGGCAGGGTTCAACCAAAAGGTACAATCGAGTAAGTAGCTCGCACCGTGTTCCGGCCTCCATTCGGTGCGAAGTTGGACGAGTAAGTTCTTGCACAACACGTTCAAAACTAGCCAGCGCGCGCTTTCGCTGATAGCGGTCCTGCTCATGGGATTGGCCGGTGTGAGCCTGTCTGTGCTGGCAGCGGATTCGATCAGCGTTTCGATAAGCGTGGTTGACGACAAAGGCCAGCCGGTAACGCTAGCCGAAGCCCAGATCAAAGCCGGCGACAAGGTGATTGCGAAGGCAAACACCGACAGCTCGGGCAAAGCTGTTGTCAACCTCGAAGGCGCTGGCGAATACACGCTTAGTGTTCAGAAGAAAGGCTACCTGGCCAATGAAAGCCCTATTCAACTGAGTGCGGGGCAGGGGCCTCAGCAGATAGATCTGGTGCTATCGCCGGCAAGCCTGAGTGAACAGAAAGTTGAGGTGCAAGCGACGGCTTCAAGTCCGGTCACCGAAGCCTCGGCAAGCACCACGACACTCGATACGAAACAGGCAGCGCAGACCGCGTCTAAGCCCGCGACCCTCAGCGAATCACTTCCGCTGATTCCGGGAGTAATTCGCGGCCCTAATGGCACGATCCAAATCGCCGGAGCCAGCGAAAATCACAGCGCTCTGCTGGTGAATTCAGTCGACGTGACCGATCCGGCTACGGGAGCATTCGGTCTCAGCATTCCAATCGACACCGTGCAAACGCTTTCCGTGGCGGAGATGCCTTACCTCGCGCAGTACGGGCGCTTCACCGCCGGAGTGGTATCGGCCGAGACACGCCGGGGCGGCGACAAATGGGATTTCAGCCTGAACGATCCATTTCCTGATTTCCGCATACGAAGCGCGCATCTACAGGGCGTGCGTGATGCTTCGCCGCGCTTCAACCTGAGCGGACCGGTCATCAAGGACAAGCTCTTCTTTTCGGAAGGCATTGAATATCTCCTGTACAAGCAGGAAGTGCTGACGTTGCCGTTTCCGTATAACGAGACCAAATCTGAAGCGGTGAATTCGTTCACCCAGATGGATGCGATTCTCAACCCGCATCAGACGCTGACCGCCAGCTTCCATTTTGCACCGCACAATTTGAACTACGTTGGATTGAACTACTTCAACCAGCAGCCCACCACGCCCAATGCCGATCTGCAGGAATACACCGGCACACTGATTCACCGCTGGGGCATTGGCGGAGGGGTATTGCAGAGTACGATCGCGACTACCGATAACGCGAGCGACGTGAAGCCGCAGATGACCGGCGATATGATCCTGAACCCGCTGGGGAACCAGGGCAGCTATTTCAGCCAGCAGACGCGCGGAGCGAATCGTTTCCAGTGGATCGAGAGTTGGACGCCGCGGAATCTGCATTTCGCAGGCACGCACACTTTCCAGATCGGTTCGGTGATTGCGCGCAGCGAGAACGAGGGCGACTTCCATGCGTCTCCCGTGCTTTTGCAGAACACGAGCGGGCAAGTGATCCAGCAGATCGATTACTCCGGTGGAAGTTCATTTTCGATTACAGATATCGCGCCGGCAGGCTACGTCCAGGATCACTGGATGATCAACAACAAGCTGGCATTTGATGCGGGCGTGCGCCTGGAATCGCAGACTGTAACTCATACATTCCGCAGCTGCACCGCGAGCTGGTTTTTCCTGGAGTCCGGATGCGAGCTCACGCACAGTCATTCGCGGAGGTGCTGGAGTCTTCTACGACTATGTGCCGCTGAATGTGTACGCGTTCAACAACTATCCGCAGCAGACGGTCACGAACTATGACAGCACCGGGGCGGTGGTCGGACTTCCGGTGAGCTACCTGAACCTCACGCAGCAGGCGGCGTCGCGCTTTCCTCTTATCGACCGCGACGGCAGTAACTCCGGGAACTTCGCGCCCTACAGTGTTGCGTGGAACCTGGAGGTCGAACGCGCGGTAATGCGGCAGATTGTAGTGCGGCTGAAGTATCTGCACAGCGAAGCCAACGACATCATCACCCTGACTCCTGAGTTGCTCGCCGGACAGAATGCGCTGGTGCTGGGATCAGCTGGCTGGGCGCACACGCGGCAGATTGAGTTCACGACGAAGATCGGCGCAGAGACTAAGCGGCAATTTTTTTTCTCGTATGTGCGGCAGTACGCTCGCGGGACGATTACGGACGCAACGAGCTTTCTGGGGAATTATCCGTTTCCAGTCGTGCAACAGGGCATAGTGGGAAGTTCACCGAGCGAAGTGCCAAACCGATTTTTGCTGTGGGGCGCCTACGCGCTGCCGAAACAGATCAGCCTAATGCCAAAGATCGAGTATCGCGACGGTTTTCCGTATCAGCCAACCGACGTGTATCAGCAATATGTGCAGTACGCGGGTCCGCAGCCAAGGTTTCCGCGATACTTCTCGCTAGATATGCGCGTGTCGAAAGAAGTCGAGGTCGGAAAGCACGCCGTGCGCTTCTCCGTGAGCGCCCTGAATCTCACCAATCATTTCAACGCACTCGATGTGCACGCAAACACGGCCGATCCGCTATATGGCGAGTTCTTCGGAAACTACCACAGGCATTTCCTGCTGGATTTCGACTTCCTGCACTAAAAACAACTAACCGCAGAGGCACCGAGGAAGAACTTTTCGGAAGTTCGTCTAGATTGCTTCCATCTTAGCGATCAGAGATTTCGGACGCGGTTCGTAAGCGTATACCGAGGGTGGCGTCGGCAGATCGTGGAATCCAGCACGTTCCATGGCTACCTGTACATCATGGTTACGCATGAAGGTGTCCCAAACAAAGCGGCTGCGCGCATTTTCCGCCATCAGCATACTGATCCCAACGTCGATGCCGACCACATCGCTGCTGGCCCATCCAGTTAAGGGATTGAAGGCGTCGACGAAACCATATTTCTTCCAGATTTGCCGCCCGTAGTATCCACGCAGATTGCGCAGCACTGAGACTGCTTCGGCGGAGATGAAGGGTAGCGATCCGGCAGCAGCAGCCGGCACGATGGTTCCGTCAATCGGTCCCAGGATGGGTGGTCCACCCCAGGCTACATAGCCTGCAGACGAATCGGAAGACGTGATGCCCCATACTTCGCCCGAATAGCAGGGGAACTTGCTGTTCAGCTTCCGGCAGAACTCGCGGTGAGCCTGGCACGCCAGCACGGAGTTAGCAAAGTAGTCGGCGTGCGAATCCTTCTTCCCGCGGAAGTCGAACCAGGCATGCGAAAACTGGTGAATGAATAGCGGCGCGGGCGATGAGATGTAACGATAGTTGTCGTACACCAGCCAGGGCCGTTCAATTTTGTTCCAGCATTCTGGCGGAATGGGGTGCCTGGGCGAGCCAAGCGCCAACAGGTACAGCATCATGGATTCGCTGTACTCGGTCCACCTCAGATGACTGAAACCGAACTCCGGCGTCCATTCCAGGGCGAAGGCATCACCGTCGTTCAACATCCAGTTCCAGTCCACGCGTCGGTAGAGCTCGGTGGCATCGTGGCGGATCTGCGAATCGTGGAAGTACTCACGGCAGGTAAGTGCGCCACAAAGCAGGATCGCCATATCGATAGGCGAGATTTCGGACACGCCGTAGCGGTTTCCGGTGTGGATATCCACAAAGTGGTAGAAGAAACCGTTCACATGGTGAGTATCGTTCAGCAGGAAGCGCAGGGTGTTGCGAACCCGGGCCGCAATATCTTTGGGATTTCCGTAGCGGCGCTGGTGGCCGATGCAAAGCGCGGTTAGCCCGAAGCCAGTGGCAGCAATGCTGCCCATGAGCCGCTTGTCGCCGCCATCTGCGAGCGCACGATCGCGGACTAGCCCGGTATTCGGGTCAGATTCGTTCCAGAAGAATTCAAAGGAGACACGTTCGAGGTCGTCCAGCAGCGCGGAGTCGAGTTCCGCACTGACGGGATCTTCGGGCAGCAGCAAGTCTGAAGCAAGGCTCCTCCCGGCCAGGGGTATAACCAGAGCACCTGTCAGACACGTGCGCAGAAACTCACGTCTGGACCAAGTCATTTTAGCGGCGCGCAAACTTACGTTACTAAGCTAAATGCTTCAGAGTACCTGCTGGTTGCGAAATTTCAGCTTTCGTCACGCAACCATTCGTTTTCGGCTCTCCTCAGCACGGCGTCAGTATGCCTGCACAGCTCCGGTTTTCTAATCGGGGGAATTACCTAGGGGTGTTCTGAAAGTACATCGGGTTAAGGTGCCCAAAAGGACAGGTTCGGGCGCCGGATGGGTAACAAACTATAATATTGTTTTCGGCATCTCTCATTCATAAGGAATTTGGGCGCAGAGGCGGCCGTCTGCCGAACGGGGTGCGATCCCTATCCCGGGCCTGTAACTCAGACTAGATTCTGGCTCAACTCATATGTCACAACGGGAGAGTTTCTGGGCAAGCTGGCAGGAGCGGCTATCGGCGCTCCGCAACATCCCTCCTGTTCTCAAAATCGTCTGGGATTCCGGCCCGGTCGTCGTCTCACTGGGGCTGTTGTTTCGGCTTTTTGCCTCGTTACTTCCTCTTGCCCTCTTGGGCATCACCAAGCTGATCATCGATGCGATCGTTCATTCGTTGACGAGCCATCAGCCGATCGAGCCGCGATTCTGGTGGCTGGTTGTTGCAGAATTCGGGGTCGCCGCCTTCGCCAGCATCCTGACCCGCGGCATCGACTACACCGACGCTTTATTAGCCGATAAGTACATGCGGCACGTGAGCATCGAAGTGATGCGCCACGCGGCTGAATTGGACCTCATCGCCTACGAAGACCCGATCTTCTACGACCGGCTGGAGCGCGCAAGGGTACAAGCGACCGACCGCCTAGGAATGATTCAGTCGATCGGACGGCTTGTGCAGTTGGTAATCACGACGGTTTCGCTGTCGGTTTCGATCCTGATTTTCTCGCCCTGGCTGCTGTTGTTGCTGATCCTGGGCGTAGTGCCTGCGTTCCTCGGCGAGAGCCATTTTGCTTTCCTGGGATATGCGAAAAATTTTCGCCAGACGCCGGTACGTCGCCAGCTCGATTATCTCCGGCAGCTTGGCGGAAGCCGCGAAGCCGCCAAAGAACTGAAGCTTTTTGGGCTGAATAAGTTTCTGACCCAGCGTTTCACCCAGCTATCCGACGCGATCTACGAAGAAAATGTAGAACTCTCGCGGCGTAGGTTGGTCGCGGGATCGTTTTTATCGCTGATCGGCACGCTTGGCTACTACTCGGCCTATGCGTATGTGATCTGGCGAACGATTGCAGGTGCACTCTCCATCGGCACCCTGACTTTTCTTGCTGGCGCGATCCTGCAGGCGAGCACCAATATTCAGCAGATTTTCTCGACCCTCTCGAGCATAGCCGACCAGGCACTGTTTCTCACCGACCTGCTGGCGTTCTTCGAGATGAAGCCGACGATCCAGTCGAAGCCGAACGCGATACCCGCGCCGCGTCCGATCGTGCGTGGCTTCGAATTTCGCAATGTGTCGTTCAAGTATCCGGGCAGTGAGCGATTGATTCTGAACGGCTTGGATTTCCACTTGCGGCCGGGAGAGCGAGTGGCCCTCATTGGCGAGAACGGACAGGGAAAGACCACGATCGTGAAGTTGATCACCCGACTATACGATCCGAGCGAGGGACAGATCCTTCTCGACGGTGTGGATTTGCGCGACTACGAACTGGAAGACCTATACCGAGAGATAGGTGTCATTTTCCAGGATTTCATGAGATATGAAATGACGGCGCGAGAGAACATCGCCGTCGGGCGAATCGACGACTTGCAGAACGTCAATCTGCTGCAGACGGCGGCGCAAAAAAGTTTGGCCGACCAGGTGATCGCGAAACTTCCGCATCATTACGAGCAGATGCTTGGCCGGCGCTTCGACGGCGGCGTGGATCTGTCTGGGCGGCGAATGGCAGAAGGTGGCCCTGGCCCGAGCTTATCTGCGCGACGCGCAATTGCTGATTCTTGATGAGCCCACTGCGGCGCTTGATGCAAAGAGCGAGTTCGAAGTGTTCCAGCGCTTCGCCGAACTGACGATGGGGAAGATGGCACTGTTCATTTCTCATCGATTCTCGACGGTTCGCATGGCCGATCGCATCGTAGTACTTGAGCAAGGAAAGATTGCCGAAGAAGGAAATCACGACCAACTTGCGCGGATGGGCGGACGTTACGCCGAAATGTTCGAAATGCAGGCTGCGAGTTATCGATAGGACCCCATAGATGCCCCAGAATACGCACGTCGAAATTGCTACCGCCGAAGCCGAACGTCTACCGGAGCACGCCGAAGAGGTAATGCCCGATTTATCGGACCTGCGTGCGCGAGCCGCGGAGCTGGCGAAGCAACTTGCGTGGATACCTAAGACCGAGTCGTCGCACTCGTTTGATCGTAGATTCGCAGCCTTGCAAAAGCAGCTGACTCCGGTTTTCGAATCGCTGGAGAAAGTGAGACCGGAGGCACCGTCAGGTGAGGATTTTCGGTGGTTGCGCGAAAACATCCGCCTTGTGGTCTCGGCGGTGCAGGACACCGCAGCCGCGTTAGCTCAACTCCACACGTTGCCGCATGTTCGGGTGCTCAGCGGAGCAGTGATGCCGCGTGTGGCGGCGATAGCCGATCAGTTCATCCAAAGCGCGAACCTCGAGTTCAGTGACACGGGCTTCGGTGCCTTCGTTGGCGCCTTTCAGGAACATTCTCCACTGCAAATGGCAGAATTGTGGGCCCTGATTCCAGCGCTGAAACTCAGCCTGCTGGAACAGATTGCGCATCGATCACCCGAATTGCTCGAAGATCCAAAGGGTAACTATGGAGTTGGAGTATGCGTTCGCAGCCTGCGCAATGCCGGGCAAGCTCCGTGGAAAGACATCATTGAACCGCTGATCGTGTTCGACAGAGTGCTATGCCAGGATCCTGCGGGCGCGTACGCGCAAATGGATTTTGACAGCCGGAAGGTTTACCGGGACGCGGTAGAAGAAATCGCGGCGCGCTCGGATATGAGCGAGATGGAGGTCGCGGCGGCTGCGCTCGAGCTGGCGAAAGACGCGAAGTTCTGGAAACACACGGATCCAAGATTGGCGATGCGGCGCTCGCACGTCGGCTATTACCTGATCGCCGAAGGGGCGGCTCGCCTGCATCGCAAGGCAAGCTATCGGCCTGGCCTCTGGACGCGAATCCAAACGACGCTGCGGCGGCATCCCGATGAATTCTATCTTCCAGCGATTGAACTGTTGACACTTGGAATCATGGCCGCTCTGCTGCGGCCACTGTTAAGCAGTTCGGCATCTTTGCCGCTGATCCTGTTCACTATGGTCGTTGCGGTCTTGCCGGCATCGCAAAGCGCCACTGAGCTGGTGAACTATCTGATCACGACATTGCTTCCGGCGAAGATCATGCCGAAGCTGGGTTTCTCTGAAGGCATTCCCGATGAGTGTTTGACGATGGTGGTGGTGCCGACGCTTCTGCTAAGTAAAAAGCAGGTACGCAGGCTGGTGGACGACCTGGAAGTGCGCTATCTCGCCAATCACGACCAGAACCTGCATTTCGCGCTGTTGACGGACATGCCGGATTCTCAGGAGCCACCGCAGGAAGATGATCCGCTGGTGCAATTGTGCGCCGATCTGATTACAGGCCTGAACGAAAAATATGGAGCAAAGAAGGCAGGATCGTTCCTGCTGTTCCACCGGCACCGTATCTACAATCCGCGCGAGCGCGTGTGGATGGGCTGGGAGCGAAAGCGCGGCAAGCTGCTCGACCTGAACAAGCTGCTACGGAATGAGTACGACAGTTTTCCGGTGAAGGTCGGCGATCTTACGCTGTTGCCGAAGGTTCGTTATGTAATCACGCTCGATTCGGATACTGAACTGCCGCGAGGCTCGGCTCATCGCATGATCGGCGCTCTTGCGCATCCGTTGAATCAGGCGATCATTGATCCGGTGAAAAATGCAGTGGTTGCAGGCTACGGAATTCTGCAGCCGCGCGTAGGCGTCAGTGTGCAGAGCGCTTCACGCTCCCGCCTGGCGAATATCTATTCCGGCCAGACTGGTTTCGACATCTATACGCACGCGACTTCGGATGTTTACCAGGACCTTTACGGCGAAGGAATTTACACGGGTAAAGGAATCTTCGAAGTAGAGACTCTGCACCAGGTTCTGAATCAGCGTTTCCCGCGTAATGCTCTTCTCAGCCACGATCTCATCGAGGGCGCCTACGCGCGTGCAGGGCTGGTCAGCGACATTGAAGTGATCGACGATTATCCGTCGCACTACAGCGCTTACAATCGCCGTAAACACCGCTGGCTTCGTGGCGACTGGCAAATTGCCGGTTGGCTCGGATCGCACGTCGTCAACGAAGCTGGCGAGCGCGAACGCAATCCGATCTCCATCGTTTCGCAGTGGAAGATTCTGGATAATCTGCGCCGCAGCCTGGTTGAGCCGGGAACATTTCTATTCCTGCTCCTGGGCTGGCTCGTGCTGCCGCCTCCCGCGCGGTATTGGACCATCGCGACTCTGGTGATCCTGTTCCTGCCGGCATGGTTCCACTTCCTGTTCACCCTGGGCCGGGCGGTCGCCGAGCGGACGACCTCGGTTGCCTATGACGCGGTAAGCGGATTGTTCACAGCGAACGTCAATGTGTTGCTGACCCTGACGTTCCTTGCGCACCAGGCACTGATTTCGCTGGATGCGATTGTGCGCGCGCTGGTTCGACGATTCATTACTCGTCGCGGATTGCTGGAATGGGAGACAGCTGCCGAAGCCGAACTGGGCCACGCGAAGCGTACCCCCATCGACGTCTACCTGGATTGGACGCCGATTGTGGCGATCGTGCTGGGCCTTGCGGTCTTCCATTGGAGACGCGATTCGTTCTACGCTGCGCTACCCGTCTTGATCTTATGGGCAAGCAGTAAGTTCGTCTCCGTGTGGTTGAATCGCTCTCCGCGAGCCCATCGTAATCAGGTATCGGAAAGCGATGCAGCGTTCCTGCGACAGACGGCGCTGGGCACCTGGCGGTATTTCGCTGAGTTCAGCACGGCGGAACACAACTGGCTCGTGCCCGACAACGTGCAGGAGGATCCCGCAAAAATCGCGGCGCGTATTTCGCCGACGAATCTGGGATTCCTGCTGAATTCCCGTCAGGCGGCGTGCGAGTTCGGATATCTGACTGTCCCGGAGCTGGCTTCGCAGACACTTCGCACCATGGAAACGATGGAGAAGCTGGAGCGCACACACGGGCATTTCCTGAACTGGTATGACACGCATACGCTCCAACCGTTAGTGCCGAAATTCGTCTCCTCGGTAGACAGCGGCAATCTGGTAGCTTCATTGTGGACCCTGCAGCAAGGCTGTCTGCAACGATTACGCGAGCCGCTGCTGCAAGCGTCGTTGACCGACGGCATTGATGACGTTATTAACGCGCTCCACGACTTGCGCGCCTGTCCCAGCAAGAGCCTGCGCAGATTGCGGCGAAGCCTGCAGGCGGGCGCGGTGCATTTCGCGTTTTCGATCGACGATGCATTCCTTGACGATGTAGAGAAATCGGCTGCACAGGCGAAGCGCGCCAAGGATGCGAGTTGGCTGGTGGCGGAACTGCGTTCACGCATCACCGCAATCCGCGAGACAGCACAGTCAATGACACCATGGTTGCTGCCAGAGTTCGACAGTCTCCGTGGAGACGCCTCGGTCGGCTTGATGAACCAGGAGACGCCGGTTCTCGAAAGTTTGCCGGAGTTTGTCGACCGACTCGATGCGCGCATGCGCATGGGCCTATTCCGCTCCGCGAACTCCGGAGAAATCCCCGCCGGTTATCACCAGTTGATGGCGTTGCTGCCACAGGCTCACACGAACCTGGTTCAGTTAATCGCCAAATTGCAATCAATAGCGGACGCAGCTGGAAGCATGGCGAACGGAATGGACTTCGCATTCCTGCTGGATCCACGGCGCAAATTGCTCTCGGTCGGATACGATGCCGGACTTCAAAAGTTGCATTCCGCGTGTTACGACCTGCTGGCCTCGGAGTCGCGCATCGCTGCGTTCGTTGGGATCGTAAAAGAAGATATCCCGCAGGAAAGCTGGTTCCTGTTGGGACGAGCGCACACAGTGGAGGCCGGTCGTCCCGTGTTGGTTTCCTGGACAGGCACGATGTTTGAATACCTGATGCCGCCGATTTGGATGCGATCGTATCCGAACACTTTACTGGAGCGTTCGCGGTCAGCGGCCGTTCGCGCGCAACAGGCGTTTGCAACGCGCAAGGGCGTGCCCTGGGGGATCTCCGAGTCCGCATACTTTGACATGGACGAAGCGGGGAACTACCAATATCACGCGTTCGGACTATCGGGTCTGGCGTTGCACAAGGATGAGAAGCGAGCGCTGGTGATCTCGCCGTACTCTACGGTTCTGGCGCTGGGAGTGGTGGGATCGGAAGCAGTCAAGAACCTTCGCCGCATTCACCGCGAGGGATGGTGCGGGTCGTATGGCTTTTACGAAGCTGCCGATTTTACTCCATCCGTGCGCACTTCACGCTGGCGCCGTTACGAACTTGTAAGGTGCTGGATGGCGCATCATCAGGGCATGTCCCTGCTTTCCCTGACGAACTTCCTGCATGGAGGCATCGTGCAAAGCTGGTTCCATGCGGATCCCAGAGTTCAGGCGAGCGAATTGCTGCTGCATGAAAAACCAGTCGCGCACGTGCGCACCATGCGCAATGCGCTGGGCATGTCAGCCTAAGCAGAAAACAGTTTCGACGAGCCTGCCGTTCGGTACAATACGCGTCGGGTGAGCAAGATGTTCTATCTCCTGAAAACTGAATCCTCCGTATATTCCTTTGCCGATTTGCAGCGCGAGGGAACGACTGTATGGGACGGCGTCACCAATCCCGCGGCTTTAAAAAACTTGCGCGAGATGAAGCCCGGCAGCCACGCCGTGATCTATCACACCGGCGATGAACGCACTGCAGTCGGCACGGCAAGCATCGTCTCGGTCGATGGTTCTAATCCGAAGAATCCCGTGGTGAAGCTCAAAGCAGGGAAGCCGATCGCTCATCCGAAACGCCTCGACGAGATCAAAGCGAATAAGTTGTTTCAGGATTCCCCATTGGTGCGACAGGGAAGGCTGTCAGTGGTTCCGCTGACTGAGGCACAGTACAAGTATCTGACGGAATAAACGGGCGGTCCCACCTAAGCCAAACGAAGGCTTGGATGGGACCTCGTGTTTCCTGAATCCAAACACGTTACATGATCGCCGTCGGAGGCGCCGGTTCATCCGGATGGCCAGCGTTGGCCAGTGGGACCCGGATCATCACCGCAACGAGAGCAGCTGCCGCGATGAGGGCCGCGACGATCGGAGGAGACTTCAACAGTTGTGGAGTATTGCCGCGCCACACTCCAGCAATCACAAGACCGCAAAGCGCCTCTCCGGCGATCAGACCCGAGGCGGTGAGCACGCCCGCATTATCTACGCGAGCCTTTTGAGCGTCGTTAAGTCCGCGGCGATCACGCAGCTTGTCGGTGATCCAGCGGATCATTCCGCCAATGAAGATCGCGAAGGTTGTGCCAACTGGAAGATACATACCCACGGAGAACAGCATCGGGCTCTTCACTTCCACCATGATCAGAGCGAAGCCCATGAGGATGCCCACAATCACCAGCGGCCAGGCCATGTTTCCACCGACGATACCTTGCGCGAGCATCGCCATCAGTCCGGCTTGAGGAGCAGGCAAGGCCGCGCTGCCGAAATGATAGGCGCGATCGAGCACTGAGAGCGGAACAAACAGCACGAGCGACGCGACGATGATGCCGAGCATGTCGCCGATCTGCATCTTCGACGGAGTGCCGCCGAGGATGTGCCCGACCTTTAAGTCTTGCAGCATTTCACCCGCAACCGCCGATGACACACACACAACAGCAGCGACGCCGAGCACCGCGGCGACACCGCCCACTCCAGAGACTCCGAGCGCGACCATCAGCAATGCCGCGACCACCAGTGTGCATAGGGTGAGTCCGGAGACGGGATTATTCGAAGAACCGATCATCCCCACCAGGTTGCCCGACACCGCGGCAAAGAAGAATCCAAGAATGATCATGACTCCGGCAGCAACAAGTGCGCCGGAAATAATCTTCGAGCTAGTCAGGGTTCCAGCACCGCTGATGAAGAAGTAGTAGAGAGCGATCATCGCGATGAAAACAACAGCGATGCCGAGGAATACGACTTTCGAACTCAGATCGCGTTCGGTACGGTCGGTAGTTTCATGCGCCTGGGCCGATTTTTTCAAGTCGGAGACGGCGCGCGAAATCCCGGCCATCAACTGTTTGCGCATTCGGAACAGCGTGAACGACGCGCCAACCAACATGCCGCCCACGGCAATGGGTCGGACGATCGAGAAATAAATGGAATTAGCCAGCAGCATCCAGGAGACCGGTTGTCCGGCCGGCATGGTCGCCTGCACATACGGCCCAATAGTGAACGTCAAGAGTGGAACCAGCAGGCCCCAGGCTAGAAGGCCACCGGCGAAGTTCAGCGCGGCTAGGCGAGGTCCGATAATGTAGCCGACGCCAAGATACGCGGGGCTGATGTCCGGCAAAGAGAAAGTCGTCGCGCCACCGGTGATCGTTGTCGCAACGTTGGGATTGGTCGATGTGCGCAGCAGGAGCTTCTTGCCCATCGCGCCGATGTTGATATTGCTGAATGCATTCTGATAGCTGAAGACGTTCAATTGTCCGAGCGCATTAACGAGTGCGCCGAAACCCATGTTCGCGAAGAGGATCTTGGCGGCTTTACTGCCCTGCTGTCCGGCTTTGTGAATTTCGGAGGCGGCCACGGATTCGGGGAACGGAAGTTCGGCGTCTTCAACCATCACGCGACGCAACAGGGTCACGAAGAGTATGCCGAGAGTTCCACCGATGATCATCAGCGCTACGCATTGCCAGTACTTCTGGCCGGTGAGTCCGGGCCAGAGGCCTGCCAGCACGAACGCGGGGATGGTAAAGATGGCTCCTGCCGCTACCGATTCGCCGATGGATCCGATCGTTCGGGCGATATTTTCTTCCAGTAGTGACCCCTTGAAGATGCGCAGGATCGACATGCCAATGACCGCGGCGGGATAGGTTGCCGCGATCGTCATTCCGGCCTTGAGGCCGAGGTAAGCGTTAGCGGCGCCGAGAATACCAGTAAGGAAGAGGCCCAGAACGACGGCACGAACGGTGAATTCCGGCATCTGCATATTGGCCGGAACGTAGGGTTTGAATTTGGTAGGAACAGGTGCTTGGGTTTGAGTGCTCATTCAGAGTCCTCTTCAAAGATTCGAGTTCCGAAATAGCCCAGGGTTGTGGCTTTGAACTCCGGGCGAATGAAGCCGCGAAAGTGTCGCACGCGCATGGCTTGCGAGACAAGTACAAGTGCCAGCAACTGGAACTGCGTGTTGGGCAGCGTGCAACCTCGGATGATTGTTAACGGAATTTTACCCGTATTCGAGATTCCTTGCTGACCAACACTTTTGCACCGGAAAGGTAGCATAGGCGATTGCGCTCAGTTCCGGAACGCGGCTATACTGAGCAAGGATCATGATGCTTCCTGCATGGGGCGGGAGGCGAGCGTCAGGAGGGTCGTCTTCAGCAGTATCGGTGACCTAAACCCGGTCCAGGGTGACAGCATGCGAAGCATGCCGCCCGGGAAGGCGCGAATAGAGCCGCTTCCTCCCGATAGCCGAGAGGGGCGGCAGCCAGATCAGCGCCTGCAGGGACTAGGAAGAAGCGCCCTGCTTGTTTCCAGCCTTCGCTACACCGCATCCAGCCTTTTCAGCGTTTTATTTCCCTCCGACTGCCGCGTCTGTTCTCTCCCGCTGACCAACATTTCTCGATTGCCAGTTTGCCCCGAATGCCTGGAAACGATCATTCGCTCCGGCGGACTGACATGTTCTGTCTGCGGTGAGAGGATGTTCGGGTTCGGGTCTGATGCGAGTGAGCAACTTTGCGGCGAATGCCTGAAGGAGCATCCGGCCTTCGAGAAAGCCTCGGCGTATGGCAGCTATGATGGCGGCCTGCGCGAGCTGATTCATCTGCTGAAGTACGATCGCGTGCGTTCTGCCGCGTCGGTGTTGGGAAGAATGCTCGCGGAAGCCATCACGGATCTGCGGCCACATTTCGCGCCTGCTGGCACACTTCTGGTTCCAGTTCCTCTGCACTCCAGTAAGTTGCGATCGCGTGGTTTCAATCAATCCGAATTGATCGCCGAAGCGGCTCTTAAGGGCAATCTGGATTTGCGTCTGGTCAAGCTGAGTCCGCAAATGCTGAAGCGCGTGCGCGCAACCGAATCGCAAACAGGACTGACGCGCGAGCAGCGGCGGGAGAACATTCGCGGCGCGTTTGCTGTGACTTCCGCAGATGGCGTTCGCGGCCGAGACATTTTAGTAATAGACGACGTTCTTACTACTGGCACCACTGTGGGCGAATGTGCACGAGTTCTGCGCAATGCAGGCGCCGCACGCGTCTGGGTCGCGACCGTTGCGCGGGTAATGAAACCGGAGATGACCGCAGCAATTACGCCGGAGCAGCAACCGGAGGAGGCGTTGACGATGTCAGCGCATGCAGGCTGAACCATGGCAGCAAGAATTCACAATTTCGCGCGTAGTTTTACGCTCACAAGCACGGATCCGCACGGGCCCGCGTATCGGGGAAATGGTCGGGGAGTCATGAATCAGCCGGTTCTGGTGTTGAACGCTTCGTATGAACCTATCAATGTGTGTGCCGCACGGCGTGCGATCGTGCTGGTGCTGAAGGGTGTAGCCATGGCCGAGGAGACGGATGGCGCGCACTTGCATGCCGCGCGCATGGCGATGCGTGTGCCTTCGGTGATTCGTCTGCTGGAGTATCGGCGCATTCCGCATCAGACGCGGGCGCTTTCGCGCAAGAACATCCTGCTGCGAGATCGCAACTGCTGCCAGTATTGCGGCACGATTTTAGCCTCGGGCGAGTTGACTCTGGACCATGTGATTCCACGTTCCCGTGGCGGCAACTCGAGTTGGGAGAATCTGGTGGCCTGCTGCCATCCCTGCAATCGTAAAAAAGGGAACCGCTATCCCACGGAAGCTGGCATGAAGCTGATGCGGGAACCGCGTCCCTTCAATCTGCATACCAGCCGCCACATCATGCGACTGCTGGGCCACTCCGATGAGAAGTGGCGGAAGTACCTCTTCTACTGAAACCTGCTATTCCGGACAGATTTGTCTGCCTGAAACACCGGTTTGCTCGGGCAAACTACCGAAATGCCGGGCAAAATAACGGGCAAGCAATGCCCGATAGCTGGTTCCCTATTGCCAAGAATGAGTAATACCGTTCCAACCCCTCGCGCAGACATTTCGTCCGATCGTGTGCGGCACGATTTTTCAACGACTTAGGAGCTCAGCTTTTCGTCTTAGGCTGGAACCCTAACTGCACTCCTTAATTACGCGCCACTCTTTTTATGACGCCTAATCCCCCAGTTCAGGAGTACGAATGCCGGAAAGCGTAATGGATCAGATTGTTCAGGAGCTGAAGCGAGATGGCAGCAGCTACTACCCTCGCCGAGGCGAACTCAGAGCAGTACGGGTCGTCGGACATACTCCGAAAACCGACCATTACATCTACGACATCGTGATCGACTTCGCCGACGGCAGCGACCGCTTGGCCGCCAAGGTATACCGTTCCAGCAAGTGCGGTGCTCAGGGTGCACGCAGCGTAGCCAAGTTGGAAACAGAAAACCTGCAGACCGTTTACGACGTCTTCGAGAAGAGAAAGCTGAACGGTGTGCCGCGTCCGCTGGGAGACTTCACCGAACTGGGCGCTGTGGTGACAGAAAAGATCACCGGATTGCCGCTGCAATCCATCATCATGAAGGCCGCGTTGTTGCCTGGATACGCCGACCATGGATGCCTGGAAGTGGCCGCGCGCCAAACCGGACTGTGGCTACGCAACTTCCATCGCTCCACCGCAACCTCGCCAGAGTCGTTCGATCCCGACCAACTGCTGAGCGAACTGGAAAAACTGTGCGCGAGTTGCAAAGGAGAGGGACTGGACGATGAAGCCATCCGGACTATCCTGAGCGGCGCACGGCTGATCGTTACGCGTTCGAAGAAATTACTGCCGACCTCTGCCGTGTTGAACGACTTCACACCGTTGAATGTGATCGTGACGGAAGAGGGAATCGGAATCTCCGACTACGCGCACATGATGTCGAAAGGCAATTCCTTCCAGGACGTGGCGCAGTTCATGGCGTCCGTGGAGGCGCTGGAGAAATACCCGTTCTGCAATCGAAACATCACGAGCCAGGTGCAGGAGGAATTCCTTCAGGCCTATGGTGTGAATGAAATGGAAGAGGCGATGTTGCGCGTCTTCAAGATGAAGGCATTGCTCGGTATGTTTGCGCAGGGCCGCAATGTGAAGGAAAGCGCGGTTCGCAAAAAAGTGATGTGGGCGACCGTGATGAAACGCTTCATCCAGCAGGCTGCGCAGCGGTCGATGGCGCCGGCGGCTTAGGCTTGATCCCAAAAAGTTAGGGCAGCGGGTTCTCCGCTGCCCATTTCTACGTTAGCTCTCAATTTATTTCGGAGCGGGTGGTGGTCCTTCGCCCGTGTATACCGGTTGTTGCGCACTCGGTGACGCCTGCTTCGGAGTGGTCGTGCTTGTCTGCGGAGGCGTGCTCGACTGTGGCTGCTGCTGTGGCTGTGCCGGTTTTGTACCAGCCTGCTGCGGCTGCTGGTCAGGCTGATTGGGCGCCGAGCCGATATCCTGGCCCTCGTAGGTGATCTTCACGTTCGCGCCGAATCGCTTGTAGTTCGTGTACTTCACGAGTTCGCGGACGTGGATGTCGCCAGTCGAGAAATGCAGGTTGTCGTCGATCTTCGTATAGGTTGGAAACCAGAATTTGCGACCAGTGCCATCCTGCGAGTCGATCTGCTCGCGCCAGGTGGTGAACTCGGGGAATAGGTTTTCACCGCTCTTGCTGCGAATGTCGGGGACGTTTTTGCCACGCGTCTTCACGATCTGGAAATCGGTATCGTCCACCCAGATCCGTCCCTGGAAGTAGCGCTTACCCTTTTCGATATGCTTTGGCGCGACATCGAAGACATATGTGTTCAACTCGTCTTCTTTCTGTTGGCCCACGTAGAGAATGTCGTATTCAGGAATCTCGTCGGTGGTCAGCACGAACGGCAGACGATGCTGGATGTCGTCCATGTCTTCCTTGGTCATGGAGATTCGCTCTAGCGTTGATTGCGGCGCAAACACGACCTGCTCACTGCGTTTTCCGTTAGGATCGAAAACTACGTCGGTTACGATGCGGAACTCGCCGTCAGGCGTATCGCCATCGAGGGTCTGCACCTTGACATCCTGGCGATACATATAGTTTTCGCGGGCGATCTTGAAATCTTTTTCCTTCGCGGCGAACTGCTTAATAATTTCGTCGGGACTGATTTTCGGGGGGTCTTTCCGGATCGTTCCCTCGCCGCGGTCATCCGCCCGCAAAGCAGGAACTACCATCGCCAGACTTAACAGAACCAGGAACACACGAATGCGTAGGCTCGCCATAGCACTAGTGTAAACGCAACAGCAGGTGGTTTGTTTCCCCGAGACGAACGAAAAGGTGAGCTGCTGCGCTTTCGCCTGCTACGACCACTGGTGTTGAAGCTCCTAGACTTACCTCCGCTGGCCCGGTAGAGTAACCGGTTTGTTCAGGAGAGTAGCGTCATGATCCGCAGCCTATTGACTTACTTACTGGTGCTCAGCAGTTTGGCAGTTGCGCAGGTAAAAAGGCCCTTCACCTTTGAAGACATGATGGCCCTGAAGCGGGTGAATGAGCCGGTCATTTCGCCCGACGGCAAGTGGGTGGCATTCAGTGCAGTGGATGTAAATCTCGAAAAAAATTCTAAGACGCCGCACCTGTGGGTGGTCCCGGCTAATGGCGGAGACTCGAAGCAGCTGACCTCCGGCCCGGGTGAAGATCGGCCGCGTTGGTCGCCCGACGGCAAGAAGCTGGCGTTTATTTCCGATCGCGATGGCACGCAGCAGGTTTGGGCGTGGGATTTCGATCCCACGACTGTGAGTTTGCCCGGAGAGCCCGCGAAAATCACGTCGCTGTCGACGGGCGCCGACGGAGAAATCTGGTCGCCGGACGGCTCGACCATCCTGTTCACATCCGAGGTATTCCCCGAATGCACGGACGACGCCTGCAACAAGGCGAAAACGGAAGCGCAGGCAAAACTGCCAAAAGCGCAAATTTGGACGCACCTGTTTTACCGCCATTGGTCGACATATAACTTGGGCAAGCGCACGCACCTGTTCGTGGTGCCGGCCGCGGGTGGAGTCGCGCGCGACCTGACGCCGGGCGAGCATGATGCCCCGCCGTTCTCGCTCGGTGGACAGGACATGTATGCGTTCTCGCCAGACGGCAAGGAAGTGGCATTCACCAGCAATATCGACGAAGTTCCGGCGACTTCGACGAACAACGACATCTTCATTGTTCCGACCGCAGGTGGAACGCCGAAGAAGATCAGCACCAGTCCAGGCAGCGATTCGACTCCACTCTATTCGCCGGACGGAAATGGATCGCATGGCGCATGCAGAAGCGTCCGGGATATGAAAGCGACCGCTTCCGCCTGGTGATCTACGATCGGCAGACGGGCGAGATCAAGAGCCTGACGGAGAATTTCGATCGCTGGGTGGGATCGTTTACGTGGGCGCCGGATTCGTCTCGGTTGTACTTTCGTGGCGGAAGATAAAGGCGAGGCGCCACTGTATTCGTTCCCGTTGGCGGCGATCAGGTTCAGGAGAAATCACGAGGATTCTTCGATTCGCCGATTCTCGCTTCGGATGGAAAGACAGTGTTCTTGAATTGCATGTCGATCCAGACGCCGAATGAAATCTGCACGGTGGCGCTCGGCCGCCATTCGATCACGCTGCCCTAATCAACCGAAGTTCCGTCTCCACCATGCCGGAAGAAATCTTCGAATCACCTTGTCTGTCCTCATCAATTCCTGATCCGAATCAACTTCGTTACTGCGCGGGACCGCTGACCCACATCAATGACGCCGTGCTCGCACAGCTCTCCATGCAACCCCTCGAGTCCTTTTCGTTCGCGGGCGCGAACAAGACCAAGATCCAAGGCTTTCTGCTGAAGCCGCCGAACTTCGATGCGAACAAGAAGTATCCGGTGAAGTTCCTGATCCACGGTGGACCGCAAGGCGCCTGGGGAGACGACTGGTCCTTCCGCTGGAATCCCGAGCTGTTTGCTGCCAATGGTTACGTCGTCGTGATGATCAATCCGCGTGGCTCGACCGGATACGGGCAGAAGTTCATCGACGAGATCAATGGCGACTGGGGCGGGAAGCCATTTGTCGATCTGATGAAAGGCCTCGATTACGCAGAGCAGAAGTATCCGTTCATCGACAAGAACCGCGAGTGTGCGCTGGGCGCTTCCTACGGCGGTTACATGGTCGACTGGATTCTTGGCCATACTGATCGTTTCAAATGCCTCGTTTCGCACGACGGCATGTTCGATACGATTTCGGCCTTCGGCTCAACCGAAGAGCTGTGGTTTCCGATTTGGGAGTTCCAGGGAACGCCATGGACGAACCGCAAGACCTATGACAAATGGTCCCCGAGCAACTACGCAACTAAGTTCAAGACGCCAACGCTGGTGGTGCACGGGCAGCTCGACTATCGGCTAGATGTCTCGCAGGGACTGCAGCTGTTTACTTATCTTCAGCTGCTGAAGATCCCATCGAAGATGCTCTATTTCCCCGACGAAGGCCACTGGGTGTTGAAGCCGCAGAACAGCCGCCTGTGGTACCAGACGGTGAATGGCTGGGTCGATCAGCACGTGGGGTAATAGCAACTGGATTTGTAGCTGCTAATTAAGCGTTCTGTAGCCACGCTTGTCAGCATGCATGTGAGTGACGGCATCCTCGTCACCAACTCGATTGCAGCGTGAACGTCTGTGTGACGTTCGCAGCTGTGGCTTGCACCGTAACCAGCAGCGGTCCCCAGCTCGCCGGAAACGAAACGGGCAGCGACACAGATCCGGTGGCATCACTCGTCTGCGTAGAAACAGAGGATGACAGCACTACCGGCTGAATTGGATTCGTCGTGCCGGATTCGCCATTCCAGCGAGTAGGACTTTCGACCGGCATGCGGAACGCAGTCACGAGGAACTGCACCGGCACTGCGGCCACTGGATTCGGCGTCGAAGAAGAATCGGTCACGCGCAATCCAATAGATGCAAAGCTCTGCCCAACCTTAATCGTCTGATTGTCTCCGGAGATCTTGCTGAGTTGAAGATTCGCCGCCGACACCCAATGAATGGTGAAGTTCCGGCAGACCGTATTGTCGGGTGCGACACAGGCGCTCACGATTACATTCGAGGTCAGCTGGTTAATATTGATTTGCGTGCTCGCGGTTCCGGTGCTGTCGGTGACTGAACTAGCGGCGCTGAGCGTTGCCGTTCCCAGAATCACCTGGAAATTGACCGTTCTTCCCGGCAGCAACTGGCCGTTGCCTACGACTACCGCCGAGAGCGCTATCGATCCCGAGGAGCTCGAGGCCGCCCAGGCCTGGGCGACCGGCAGGCTGATGTCCAGGGCGTAGACGATGCCGATTACGGCGGCCTGCACGGAGGCTCCAGTGCTGATCGATGCCGTGATGGTGAAGGTACCAGCGGCGGTTACCAGCATGTACGCGTCGGCTTCGCCAGTCGCATCGGTGAACAGCGTGCAGTTGGAGTTCCCGCAAGCGGGAAACACGACTCCAATTGGCGCGACGAAGGTAACGGCGGCGTCGGGTATGGGCGTGATTCCATCCGACTCCGTAACACGGACGCGTACGGGATTCGGCGCTTGCGTTCCCACCGGAACTTGGGGATTCGATCCCAGCAGCAACGTGAGCAATCCGTTAATCGTCCCGTAATTCAGCACGTTGTCCATCTCCGCAGTCAGTCCTGTGGCACTATCTTGCAGATAGATGGTTTGAGTACTGTCGGAAAGCGGGGGAGCCGAGATCACGAGTTGACCTGCCTGCTGACCGATGACCAATGCCGCGTTCGTTCCGACCATTGCAGTGGTGGTTGGTGAGAATCCGAAACCGGTGATCGTGATGGCCGTGCTGTTGTGAACGCTGGCGCGCGCGGGAGAGATCGCGTCGGCGTAGAGCACGCGAGCTTCGTAACTGAAGTCGGGCCGGCCGTCGCCTCGCATATCGGCGATGCCGAGCTTGTAGTCGTCTTCGAGATTCACGTCGGCCACAAGTTGAGTCACGCCTGTCTGCAAGGTGCTGAACGCCGACTGGCTGAGCGAAGGTGCTGTGAGAGTATCCGTGGATTGCCAAATGCCAATGGCTGGTTGCGCCTTGGTGACCGTGGGAGACCCATTCTCATTGAGCGCGGTCACGCTGAAGCTGAAGGTGCGGTTGGCGCGCGCATGCAAGTGATAGAAATCGGTATCGCCGTAGCCGCTAAGCGATCCGATCCAATCGCCGCCGCCCGGAATTTCGGCGAGTTGAGTGAACGTGCTCGGTTCCCATTGATCTTGTGGCTGGGATGGCGCGCTCTTCATCACCAGGTCCTGATTGATGTCAGCACCTTTGGAGACCGTAACCGTGATCGGCGTGAAGGTGCCTGACATCGGAATTGAACCTTCTTTGTACGGGCCGACGGACAGACCATCGATGTAGAGCGAATTCACCGACTCCACGCTGAGCTGATACTGCACGGTGTTGTAGCCCGCGGGGAACTGAAGTCCGGCGAGATCGAAATAGCCTTCAACAGCCGCGTTGTTCGATCCGAAGCGGTCGAGCGGTTCGCCGGAGTTGTCGTTGTAACCGGTGATTGGATTGCCGGCATCACCGCGAAACAAAAATCCCGAGACGCAAGACGCGCTGTACTTGTGCGACGGCAAGCCGGTGATCGGATCGATCATGCGCGCGACGACGTTTACGCCCTGCATCCCCTGTCCAAGGTTGCCGTTCCATGCGGGAAAGCGGACGCTGCCTTCGATGCGCGCGGTGTTCTCGAAGAAGAGCAGTCTTGTCCGAGAAGTTGCCGATGTTGGCGGTTGTGACTGGATACAGGCGGGAGAGCGCCGCCTGATCGTCCATGCGCGTTTGCAGCGGATTCGACGTGCAGCCGTACGTTGGAAAGCAGAGCGCACCCATCGGATGCATCATCGGATAGCCGGCATAATCGTTCATCGTTGGCGGAGGCGCGCCGGTGACAACGTTGTCGTTGATCTGCGACCAGTCGAGGCCAAGCACGCGTCCCAGTTGGCGCGCTAACCGATATTGCAGGATCGGCAAGTCACTCGCATACTGCGCGCAATTGCCGTTGATGATGACGAGCGCGTGAGCGAAATGGCCGTCGGCGGTAAAGTTGTCGGCCTCGGCAATTACCGAGTTGGAGTTGCAGAGGTCTTCGGAGCCGGCTCCGATGCCGAGGAAGGCGTCGATCACGCTGCCGTCATAGTCGTAGATGATGGCGACGGGTTTCGCCGAGTTCGGTTGAATGTCGACAGGAAGAATGAGTGACCCGGCATTCTGCACATTGCTGCCGGAGACGTCTTCACTCAACTGGCCCGCGCGGTTGATCTGTAGTGCTGCCGTGGTCACGCTCGACCAGGAGGCGAATGCGGTGGCGACGAATGCGTCGGCAGAGGCGCCCGGCAGCAGCGGACTGAGATCGCCCTGGTCGGTGTAGTAGTTCACCACTCCGCCCGCCCAGGTGATCGGCTGGCCGGTTGCGGAGGAGTTGAATCCACTGACGCCGGCGACGTAGAGCGGACCACCGGCGAACGCGGCGACAGCCGAACAAGCACACAGCAGCGCCGTCACGATCAATCGTCGAATGGTCATTCGGGTCGTACCTGCGGATGAGCATAGGGAGGCCCTTGCTGGGGGAGGGCTGTCCTGGGTTGCGGGGGACGCTCGGGGGATCTGAAACGGGGGAGGAAGGCGATGTGGGTGAATTTCGCGTGCCGCTTGGGGGCGCAATCGGAACTGATGTCGATGGTTCCTTTGCTGTCGATCAGAAAACGGCCAGCGCTGCCGCCCACTGGACTGGTGAGTCCAGCGGCATTAGGAGCGTGCAGGAATAAAAGATATCGCTCTCCGATGCGATAACGCTCTCCAGCCTGCCAGCGCCCGGGCCACTCGAGCAGGCGAAATTCGCTGCCTGTCTGCGCACCGCGGACGCCGTTGTCGACGGCGAAGGTGATTTGCAACGACGGTTCGGCTGCCCCGGACTCCGGCACGATGCGGGAAACGCTGGTGACTCTTCCAAAGAAGATGATGGCTGCGTGCCGGGTGAGACTGGGTTCCATGGCTTCGATCTGCTGCACCGTCGTGCGAGACGCGGGACGGCGGGGGAGACGAGCAGAGCGAGGCGGAGCTTGCGCCATCGCCAGAACTGGCGCGAACGCCAGGACAGCAATCACGAATTGCGAGCGCCGCTTCATTTCCTACTCAACAGGGGAGGACGGAAGCGCCATGCTAGGAGAGTGTCGAAATCGGAATCAGTGAGGAGCGAGAGGAAAGAAGAGAATTGACTGAGAAACGTTTCCCGTTACGAAAACCGAAGCAATTCAGTCGCCTAACGAGTTTTCTGTTCGGCGGCGCGGCCCACCGCGGAGAGATGCGCTCCGGCGAGCAACAACATGCCGGAAAGGAACGCCCAGAATATAAAAGTCACAGAGATGGAGAACGGCCCGTAGACGTTGGCAAAATCGAGATAAGGCAACGACAGCACGTATCCGTACTTGGCGATCTCCATGAGCAGGCCGGCCAGAACGGCAGCGGGAAGCACGGCTTTCGCCGGGACCTTTCCGTTCGGCAGCAGCCAGTAAATAAGGAAGAAGATGAAGATGCTGGCGATCACGGCGCACACTTTCATTACCGCCCAACCTACCGTGCGCGAAACGACATTCAGATGTCCGAAGAAAAGATAGTGCAGCCAAACCTGATTTGTGGCCGTGAGCGCGATGGAGAGCAGGGCGAGCGATCCACAGGCGAAAGCCAGTCCGAGAGAAACGAGCTGATTCTTCAGATACGAACGATTCTTGGGGAAGCCCCAGACGCCGTTGAGCGCAACTTCCAGCGGCAGGAAAATGCCGGTCGAGCTGACGAGCAACATCACCACCGAGAAAGCCTGCACGCTATGGTGGCGCGTCATGTTGCGCAGGTTCTTGATGATGAAGTCCTGGCCGGTGGGAAGATAGTCTCGCAAGAGGTTCAGGACGACGTCGAACATCGCTTCCGAATGGAAGAAGCGCCGGATGAGCGTGAGCAGTAGCACCACGAACGGGAAGAACGACAAAATGGCATTGCACGCGACCGAGAATCCGAAGGTGTGCACGTCGGTGCGCGTCATGTATTTCATCGTGGGCCAGGCCTGCTCGCGCAGTTCGAGGCCGATCTCGTGAATCCATCCGCCGCGGCTCGCGTTCAGCGTGTGCTGAAAGAGCGGCTTGTCGAGAGGCGCGTGTGTCCCCGGGGCTCGTTTTTCAGGAGCCAGCGCGGGAGCCGAGCTTTCGCCAGAGGACATATAAAAATCGTATCAGAGTTGGCGGATTTGGTCTGGTGACGTTGAGTTACGCAGGTGCAAGGGCGAGAGGAAGTTGGAAGTAAAGAAGTTGGAACTTAGAAGTAAAGACTGAGACATTCCGGCACTTGCTTCGCGGATCGATTGCGAAGCTGACTTCGTTATCTCATCAGAGATTATCACTCCCTATCTCAGCTTGAGATAGTGAGTGGTATGCCGATATCCCAACAGTTATCGCAGTCTGCCAAGCGGATTCATCGCTAGTTACTGCGTGAACCTCGTCTATGCATTGGTTTTCGATTGCTTGATTAATAATCGCTCTCTCCGCAAGGTAGCGGCGATAGCGAGTGCGAAGGCCAGTCTGAGGCAGCCGCCGAAACGACTCGGCCCAGACAAAGAGAAAAATGGCGAGGAAGTAAGCACCTGCATCATGCCTTCACGGGCCAAGAAAACAATTGCGATGTAAGCCAAAGCTTGTCGGGACTCGCGCAGCAAGTCTTTCATACGTGTGCGACTGTAGCACCGAACGCAACTCAATGAAGATCACTTGTTGCGAACGGAGCTTATCACTCACTCTACGAGAGGCGCTTCATTAGAGCTTAGTGGAGGCTTCGGCACCGCAGCTCCGGCCCTTGCTTCGCAAGGACCGGGCACCCGTCCTGATAGCCGGCTGGCGCGGGCGAGGTTGGTGGAGGCGAGTTGGAGTCCGTAGAGGAGGGTGCTGATGTCCTTGCGGTCGATGGGACCTTTCATCAGAAAGCGCAGCAGCCGCATGATCGCGATTTGAATGGAATCGGTGTCTTCGAGCACCGGCAATTGGTCATTGAGGTTGTGAGCCGCGGGTAGAGGCTTCATCGCCGCGTCGTGGAATCGACAAAAGACAGAATTGCGGCGTGCGGGTTGGGTGCAGCGCTCGCTATTGAGACGCACGTGCTGGCAAACTGCTCCAGTAAAGGAATTCTGGTGTTCACTCATAATCGGATTCTCCTAGGGGGAGGGGGTCACAGGGTCTGTCCCGCAAAACAAAAGACTTATCCGTGGGACGCGAAATTTATCCGACGGATCAAGCATCGGATGTCCGACGGATGATGCGTCGGATATCCGTCGGATTCTTTCCGAATCGGTTACTCCGTCGTCCCCGTGCTGGGTCGCGCAAGACGCAAGGTCTCTCGACTCGGGCGCGGGTCGCTTCGCGCGCCCTCGCTCGAAATGACAGGTTCTGTAACAAGCTCTTCCTCTCAATCCCCTATTCTTAGTGTGACAAATTTGGGGGTACCAACTGGACACTTTGGCGAAGTTTATTTTTATCGTGGAATGATAGAGTTGCGGGGAAAATGCAGGATTTGGGGTCTTGACAAAGAATTCCGCAAACGGGAAGTGGGGTGGGACGCCTCCCACGAGTGAAGACGGGTGGGATGTGTTCACCCACTTACCCACTCGTTGCTGCGCACGAGTGGGGCACCCGCACCCGACATGACCTCACCCCGCCCTTTCGCCAAAAGAAGGCGAATAGGACGGGCCACCTAGCCTGCTCTAAGCATTTTGCCTAGTCACAATCGTAGTCACAGAAAGCGTACAATACAGGGTTTTTGGAAACACTCTCGGAGACCGACTGATGCGACAATCCGCAATTCTCTTCCTAGCCCTCATCCTCGGACCGGCTGCATTTGCTCAGACCAGCCCCACGGGTCCTCACAAACCGGCGCCTGCTCCTGAGCCGGTAAAGGCTGCCGGACCTGGTTCCTCGTTGCCTGCTTCGGCGCAAGCCGCGATGAAGGCCATTGATCCGAACCACATCAAGGCACACGTGCGCTTTCTTTCCAGCGATCTGTTGGAAGGACGCGGCACCGGCGCGCGTGGGGGCGACATTGCGGCCGAGTACATCGCGACGCAGTTCCAGGCCTATGGATTGAAGCCGGCAGGAGAAAACGGAACCTACTTCCAGAAGGTGCCGATGGTAGGCATCACGACCGAACCCAACAGCACGATTTCGCTGGCGCTGCCGGGCAAGACGATGGACTTGAAACTTGGCGATGACGTAGTCGCCATGGACGAGAGCCAGGATCAGTCGAGCGACGTGAATGCGGATCTGGTGTTCATTGGATATGGAATCGATGCGCCCGAGTACAAGTGGAACGACTACAGGGGCGTCGACGTGAAGGGCAAAGTCCTGCTGATGCTGGTGAACGAGCCGCCGTCGGACGACCCGAACTTCTTCAAGGGCAAGGCGCTCACCTACTATGGCCGCTGGACCTACAAGTATGAAGAGGCGGCGCGCAAGGGTGCTGTCGGAGTCATCATCATTCACAAAACCGACATGGCCAGCTATGGCTGGGAGGTGGTGCGCAATTCGTGGGGCGGCGAGCGGTCCTATCTGCGTACGACAGGGCAGCCGAAACTGAAGCTGGCATCGTGGGTGCAACTGGAAATTGCGAGGCAGATCGCACAGGCTTCTGGAAAGGATCTCGATCAACTGATGGAGCAGGCGCGGTCACGCGATTTCAAAGCGGTGCCGTTGCCGATCAAGGTGAAGGCGACCATGCATAGCCTGATCCGGCCATTCGATTCGCAAAATGTGCTGGCGATGCTGCCGGGTTCGGATCCGAAGCTGAAGGATCAGGCGGTGATCTATAGCGCCCATTACGATCACCTCGGAATTCATCCGGGAGAGAAGGGCGACAATATTTATAACGGCGCGATCGACAATGCGACTGGCTGTGCCGTGTTGATGGAGATGGCACGCGCGTTTTCGCTGTCGGCGCAGAAGCCGAGGCGCTCGATTCTGTTCGCGTCGGTTACGGGCGAAGAGCAGGGACTGCGCGGCTCTGAGTTTATGGGGCTGCATCCGCCGATTCCCGCTGGCGATATCACACTGGGGCTGAATTTTGACGGCGTGTCGCCTGAGGGTATTCCCGAGTCCGTCGAGGTATCGGGCGCAGAACGCACCTCGTTTTACCCGGTGGTGGAAGAGACGGCGCACAACTTCGGAATGCAGATCAAGCCTGACTCCAACCCGGGTGCAGGCTTCTACTATCGTTCGGATCACTTCAGCTTTGCGCGCGTAGGGATTCCTGCTTTTTCCGTGAACGAAGGAATGAAGTTCAAAGGTCATCCGGAAGAGTGGGGACTTGAGCAGGAGAAGATCTACAACGAGAAGCACTATCACCAGCCCAGCGACGAATACGACAACAGCTGGGACTTCACTGGCGTTGCTGACATGACCCGCTTCGGATTCGACCTGGGATGGAAAGCTGCATCGCTTCCCGACCGAGTTGCCTGGAAGTCGGGCGACGAGTTCGAAGCGGCGAGGAAGAACAGTTTGAAGCAGCTATCTCCGGCCGGAGAGGCGATGGGGAAGTCGCAGTAGAGGGAAATGCGTAATTGGGTGATCGGTAATCGAAAACCGAAAAACCGAAAAAACGAAAAACTGAAAGCCCCCACCCTTACGCCTCGAGAAGGCTTGAGGGTGGGGCACCCATACAGACGTTTCTAATCCCACCTCGGCCAAAGGAAGGCGGATATGGGGCACCCCTTCTGCTTGGCTCTCCTTACAAACCTTAGTAACTTTCGATCATTACCCACGTCATGCTAGGCTCGGCGTTGCAATTCCGGAAATTGCGGGTCGCAGCACTCCGTCGAGCGACGGGCGTAGGCGTATGTCTCCATTTTCGTTTTTCCAACGCGAGAGTCTCAGCGAACTGGCGCGGCAGCTTGAACTAGGCGCGTACGCGCCGCTGGTGGAGTTCAAGGGACTGGTGCCAGGTGTCGACAACGTCCGTTTCGACGTGTCGCTGAGTGCCACGTTCATCGAACTCTCTCGCGCCCACATTGCGCGGCTAATCGCTAAAGCCGGCAACGTGGAAGATCTGCTCAACTCCAAACCGGTACAGTCGTATCGCGATGTGCAGGTTGCGCCTGGGAAGCAAAACCAGCCAGTCAACGACGTCACCGACTTCAAGCGCCGACTGAGCGAATTGCAGGTGGCTGCGCTGAATCGCGCCAAGAACGAAAACAATAATTCCCTGGACCTGCTGGCACGCGTTGCTGTCCTGAAATTTCTACGTACGGAATTGGGTGAGCAATTTTCTAGCACGCTGGAGCGGCTTCGGGCCAAGGTAAAAGCGTATGAGGGACCTCGTCACAACGGTGGAGGCAAGATAGTCGAGCTGCGCGAGGCCTGCGCGGCCTTCCAACTCGGCAAGAAGACGATATTGCGCAAGGCCGGGCACGAGCTCTTCCATACGTTGCGCGAGGTCGAAAAAGAGACCTTGGTTCGCATGCGGCGATCGTTGCTCGGGACCAGCGAGGCGCCGGGATACGACTTGTTCGTGAACCAGCTGATCTTCACGGAGAACGGCCGCGACGATCATATGAACGCCGAGCACTATGTAATGTTCGGCAACTTCGAAAAGGATCCCGATCGTTATCCGCGCATTCTCGAACTGGCGCGTGGCTTCCTCGCTTCGTTGGAACTCAGCATCGATCAGGATTATGACGATCTGCTTGCCTATCCTGAAAACGCGCAGGAGTTAGTCGGAGCCGGTGTTCCGGAAGAGAATTCTGCAAAGGGCAAAACGCAACGTGCTCTGCTCGATGAATGGACGGATCTGCTCGAGCGCGAAGGAGCACTGGAATATATTGTTGCGGCCTATGAAACTGCGGCGATGCTTTCAGAATATTCGCCGATCATCAACGCTCAACAGCTCAAGCATGCGCTGATTACACGCGAAGAGCGGGCGCGAGTGGAATCGCTGATGCAGGAGCAGAGCAAGCTCTCACCGGCCACTTTCCACAATGCGCTGCGGCGCGTGGGGGGATTGCGGGGTCGCAGATCGCGGCAAGACTCGCTGGCCGCTTCCTGCGCGACTTCATGCGCTATCACCGTGATCTGCGGCGCCTGGACCTGCTGAATTCGCTGATGGACCAGGTCTCGGTGATCACCAACGAGAAGCTGCGCAATCTGTCCGAGATCAATAGCACGCTCTACGAGTTTCTGCTGCCGGAAGAAGACAAGCCGGCGGAAGAACGCGTGATCCATCATGTGATTCTCAAGGCGGACATTCGCGACTCCACGACGTTGACCAGGACGCTGTTCGAGCGCGGGTTGAATCCGGCATCGTACTTCAGCCTGAACTTCTTCGAGCCAGTGAATAAGTTGCTGCCGAAATATGAGGCGTCGAAGGTATTCATCGAAGGAGATGCGGTAATCCTGGCGCTGTTCGAACGCGAAGGGGAGCAGGGCTTCGGCGTGGCGCGCACGTGCGTGCTGGCGCGGGAAATGATCAGCATCGTGAAGGCTTATAACCAGAAGTCGGAAAAAGATGGACTGCCGACGCTGGAGTTGGGTCTCGGCATCTCGTACCAGGATTCGGCGCCGATGTACCTGATGGATGGTAATTCACGCATCATGATTTCCAAGGCGCTGAACGAGAGTGATCGGCTGTCGTCATGCCATAAGGGCGCGCGAAAAGTTCTGAACGGCACGCAGGGACTGTTCAGCGTGTACACGTTCCAGACGGTGGAAGACGAAGTTACGGGCGGCAATCCTGACGAGTTTCTGATGCGCTACAACATTGGCGGCATCCACATCAGCCAGGAAGCGTTTGCGAAGTTGCAGCAGGAAATTTCACTGCAGGCGTTCGATCTGAAAGTGCCGACAATGTGGCCGAATGAGGCCGTGCGAATCCATACGGGACTGGTGCCGGTGGGGCAAGGATTGTTTCATCGCATCGTGGTTCGCGAAGGACGCGTCCCGCGCGTGGAAGCCGTAGATCTTTCCCTCAAACGGTGGACCGAGCGGCGGTATTTTGAAGTCTGCACGAACGAGTCGATCTATGAGTTCGTGGAGCACCGGTTGAAGCCGGGCGCTGTAGCGGTTCACGCGTAGAACCTTTAACCACAAAGGGCACAAAGGTTCACAAAGTAAAAAGGTTAAAACAAAAACGCTCGCAGTCGCGCGTGATTAAAAGGATCAGAACTGACCTTCGTGGACCTTCGTGCGCTTTGTGGTTAATTGTTTTCTAAAACGGTAGCGCGCGCACTTTGAACGGCACCTGAATCGACTGCCTCCAGGTCCACCGCTGAGCCCCGCTTTGTGCCCGGATTGAAGTGCCACTGCAGCAGCGCGGTTCGCGCGCTTTCATCGAGCTGGTTCTGCACGCTGCGCAACACGCGCACATCCGAAACAGTTCCGTCTTTGCGAATCACGGCGTAGAGCACGACTGTGCCTTCGATCAGTTCGCGGCGCAGCGCCGCCGGGTATGCAGGGTCGACTTTGACCGTTGCAACCGGTGCGGAAATGTCGCTCTTGTCGTGATCCGTCTCGTCCAACTGAGCGAAGTGGATCACCCAACTGCCACCGGAGGAGTTGAGGTTCGGCATATTCAGCACCATCGAATAAGACTTCTTGCCGGCGAAGACTTTCTCCTCTTCGATCTTCGGCGTGTCGGTTACTGATGCTCCCGGGATTCGGACGATGAGAGATGTCGGGCATCGCAGAGAGTCGCGCCATAGCCAGCAGTGAAGGTTGATTCGTCGGCTTCGCAGCGGAAGGTGTTCCCGCAATGCTAGATGGTTGCGGATTCGCCGGAGGTGGCGCGACAACAATCCCCGGAGGCAGGCTTGCATTTCGCGTCGACGTGGCAGAGGCGGTGGAAGGTTTGGATGTTCCTCGATCCTTGATCTCAGGCGCGCCGGTGGCACCCGGCTTTCCTTCCGGGCCCACGGCGAACTCGCCGGTGCGGCTTCCGCGCGGTACTTCAACCGGCGCCTTAACGTCCGCAGGATTCACGCTGAGCGCGATCATCTGATTCGCCGCGGCGGACGAAGTCATTCCGGGCATGGACGGCGGCGGAGGAACAGGAACAGGCGCTCCACTCAGCGCAGCGAGCTGGCGCGCGGCGGCGCCTCCTGCTGGCTGGCGAGCATTCTCGATCGCAGGTGGTGGCTGCACCACTCCGGCGTTGGGCATCGTCAGTTGCCGTGGATTCAGCTTTGCCTGGTCGATGGTTGGCGGAGGAGGAACAATCGACGGATTTCCCAGATCAATGCGACGCTGGTTGAACTTTGCGGGATCAACCGCGGGCGGTGGCTGCACAACCGAACTCGCCATGTCGATTCTGCGCGAAGGCATTTTCGAGGGATCAACTGACGGCTGCGGCGCGATGACCTTCGCCTGGAAGTCCGACATGTTCGTGCGCGAAAGATCGCGCTGCACCGGATCGGGCGGCGGAGCGATGATTGCGTTCGGCGAGAGCGGCATCTGAAGTCGCGAAATCTCGCGTGTCGCGACTGCGGTTGGCACCGGCAATGGTGCCTGATTCACGGCAACGATGTTCGGCAGATTCACGTGCTGCTTCAGCTTGATCTCAGGTGCGGCGATGATCGTCTGCTCGGTGTTGTCGTGATTCGGAGGCAACGAAATGATCTTCTGCTTGGCAGGTAGCGGATCGGCTTTACTGAGGAGGTCTGATTGTCTCCGGCTTCTCGGCGCTTCGCTTCCTGTATCGATCGCTGGCAGAAATTCAGAGGCGCTGTAGTAGACGACCTTGTCGTGAATCTCGAGCGCGGGATTGCGTTGTTGCTCGATACCCTGGAACAGGCTGAATAGCGACACCACGCACGCAATCACCAGTACATGCATCGCAATGGATTCGAAAAAGCGCGACCAGCGAACGCCCGATGCGACGAAAACATCCGGCCAGAAAGCAGATGGGGACGAGGAGACCTCAACGACCGGTGGCCGGCGCCGCAACAGCAGGTCGAACAGGTTGTTGAAGAAGACTTGCCGACGGGAGGGTAACTCAACCAGCAGTCGAGGAGCGGTGTGCAATTCAGACAGATTTTCCGACTCGAGACCGCTGGACCGGGATGGCATCACTCACCGAAAAAACGGATGCCAATCTTCCTCATGAAAGCGGCCCCGTAATCCCGGATTATAGCCCAGTTCAGGGCAGCTCCGAGGAACCTAGGAGTGCACCAACGACAGCTTGGGGCGTACACCTTACGGGACTAGAATCCAGTGTTCCTCGCTTTCAACTTATTGTCTTACAACACAGGAAAAACTCTTGGCCTACATACAATTTCTCGGCGCGGCAGGTACGGTAACCGGTTCGAAACATCTGATTAACACGAACGACGACGGCACAGGACGAGCGGGTTTCCAGGTGCTGATCGACTGCGGACTCTTCCAGGGACAGAAGGAGTGGCGCGAACGAAACTGGCAGGAGCCGCCCATTCCAGCAAATGAAATCGATGCCGTAATCCTGACGCATGCGCACCTCGATCACTGCGGCTGGATTCCGCGTCTGGTGAAGGAAGGCTACGGCGGTCCGATTTACGCCACGCAGGCGACCATCGACCTGTGCGGCATCCTGCTTCCGGATTCCGGCCACCTGCAGGAAGAAGACGCGGCATTTCATAATAAGAAGAAAACATCGAAACACGATCCAGCGCTGCCGCTCTACACGTTTGAAGAGGCACAGGCGTGCCTGTCGCAATTCGTCGCAGTGGATTTCGATCAAGACAAACAGCTGCGGCCGGATTTCACGTTCCGATTCGTACGCGCTGCGCACATCGTCGGGTCGTCAATGGTGGAAGTGACGATGCAAGTTGCGGGGAAACAGCAAAAACTAATGTTCACCGGCGACATCGGGCGTGTTCACGATTCGCAGATCGCGCCAGGTCGCGTCCTGCATTACGGGCCGACCGAAGGCGAGAGCGCCGACCTGCTGGTGATGGAATCCACGTATGGCAACCGACTTCATCCGAAGACCGACCCCAAGCCTGAACTAGCGGAACTGATTCGCAACACCGTGAAACGCGGCGGAAGCGTAGTGGTTCCGGCGTTCGCCGTGGAGCGCACGCAGAAGTTCCTATTCATGCTGAAGGAGTTGATGGAAGCGGGTGAGATTCCGCGCATTCCTGTGTTTGCGGATAGCCCGATGGCGATTGAAGCGGTCAAAATCTACCTGAAGCACAGTGAGGAATTTTCAGAAGAAGCGAAGGCGCTAATAACGAAATACGGATCGCCGCTCGCATGGCAGGGATTCACATTTGCGAAGACGCAGGAAGAATCGAAGAAGATCAATGAGACACGATATCCGTGTGTGATCGTTTCCTCGAGCGGGATGGTTACGGGAGGTCGCATTCAGCATCATCTGCTGCAGCGGTTGCCGGATCCGCGAAACCTCGTGCTCTTCATCGGATTCCAGGCTCCGGGAACGCGCGGCGCAACTATCAAGAGCGGCGCGGGCGAGGTGAAGATCTTCGGCGAGATCGTGCCCATCCGCGCGCAAGTGGCTGCGCTGGAGCAGTTCAGCGATCATGCCGATACGCCTGAGTTGCTGGAGTGGTTGCAAAGCTTCAAGTCAGTGCCGCAGATCACGTATCTGGTGCATGGGGAGCCGGATTCGGCGGCACAACTAAAGCAGGCGATCACGAGTCAGTTGAAGTGGAAGGTAAATATCGCCGAGTGGAAAGAAAGAGTAAGCTTGAACGGGTTCGCATGTCAGTGAGCCAACGGAAGTAACATTAAGATTCCCGGCCCTTTCCACAAGAAGGAAAGGACCGGGCACCCAGGCAGGAGCGCGATCTATGACCGAGCAAGAGCTGAAGAAGACACTCGACGTGGCGGAAAACGAACCGCAGAAGATCGCGACGGCTGTCAGCGGGCTGCCGGAGAAAGTTCTCAACTTCAAGCCAACGCCAGAGAAATGGTCGATCCGTGAAATCCTCGCGCACCTGGCGGATGTAGAACTGGTATACGGATTCCGAATGCGGCAGATGCTCTCGGAGAACAGCTCGACGATTACTCCGATGAACCAGGATGCATGGGCGCAGAAGATGGGTTACAACGAAACGTCGGCACCCGAATCGATCGCGCAATTTGGATTGCTGCGGCGATCGAATCTGCGGCTACTGCGACGGATCAAGATGGCGGACTTGAAGCGCGGCGCATTCCATCCGGAGATCTCGCGGGAGCTCACGCTCGAAGAACTGCTCGGACGGATTGCGAAGCATGGCAGCAGTCACCTGGAGCAGATCGAGAAACTAAAAAAACAGGCGGCGAAGTAGAGTTTCTCCGGCGCTGGCATTTGTGGAATCCCACCCTAGCCAAAAGAAGGCTAGGATGGGGCACCCGCAGATCGTCTTAGCTTCCCACATCTGCCAAAAACTGGCAGATGTAGGGCACCACGTAACCCCAAATCGCGCTTACTTCGTTGTGGCTGCGGCCTGCGCCGGAGCCGCTGGCGGAGCAGCTTGCGTTACATTCTGCGTGTCCGTTACGCCGTATTTCGGCTCGGACAGCGATTGCAGATTCTCGCCCTTCCAGCGCATGGCACGGTAGATACGGTTCCGCCCGCTCGGGTGATCGTAGAAGATCCACTCTTCCACCGGACCAGGACTCATCTTGCGATACTCGCCAAGATGGATCGCAGCGCGCGCGAATCCATCAGGCTGGCGGCTGGCGTTCAGGCCGTACATATCGGCTTCGGCTTCTTGTGTGCGGGTCCAGGTATTGAAGATCGGGGTCAGAACGAAGCCGAAGATGGAGATGATCAGGATAACCAGCGGCAGCACTGCCGTGTCGCCGACGCCGCGAATCTGCCACTTTTCGCCCCAGCGGCTGAGGCTCCAGCCGAGAGACCAGTAGAGCAGCGCGAAAAACAAGACGTAGACAACCGAGAAGAACAGGATGTCTTTGTAAATATGATTCATGACGTAGTGGCCCATCTCATGACCCATCACTGCCTGGATCTCTTCCGGTGAGGCGCGGTGCAGGAGATTATCGTTCAGGGTTATGCGCATGGTCCTGCCGAAGCCACTGACGTTCGCGCTCATGCGCGTGCTCTGCTTGGAAGCATCGATCTGCCAGACATCGCGGGCAGGGATTCCGTTTGCGCGGGCCATCGCAAGGATCGGCTTCGTAATTGTCGGATTGTCGAGCAGCTTAGGCGTGTTGAAGATAGGCTGCAGGAACACTGGGCCGATAAGCATAAGGAAAACCGTAAAGATTACCGACACGCCTGCACCCCAAATCCACCAGGTGCGTGGCAGTCTTCGAACCAACCCGAAGAGGATCGCCAGTGCGATTGAGCCCAGCACCAGTCCGACCAGTAATTCTTTGCCTTGGTCGCCCATCCAGCCGCCGAACGTCTGGGTGGCGAGGCCGTATTTCTTCTCGCGGATGAAGCCTTCGTACACGGCAAGCGGGAAACCAAGGATGGTCGTGAGGATCAGATATTCGATCCAGTAGATGGCCGTTTGCAATGGCTTGAAACGAGAAATGCGTTCGGCAATATTGCGCATCGCCGCCGACCAGCGCAGGTTCAGCAGGATCAAGGCGATCACAGCGCCATATAGGAAGTCCCAAAGGATGAGCCAGTATCCGCCTTCGAAGTAGGCGTCGGAGCGGGCGCGGGCACTGGCCGGAATCTCCGCTAGATAGGCGTCAGTTGCCGCCTCCGCGTCGAAATGAGCCGAGGGCTGCGCGGCGGCTGGCACCGGGATCGCGTCCGGCATTCTGGTGTCGGAGGTGGCCTGCTGTGCGACAGCAGCGGAACAGGCGAGAGTAACGAAGAACACTACGCACGCGAGAGAAGGTCGTAGTCGGGAAATCATGTGAACCTTTCTATTCGGGAGATCTCTATTTGGAGATTCTGGGCTGGGAGTATATACGCGCACCGGGTGCCGATAGTTCTCAAAGCGTTTTTCACCCGCAAGGACAGTGTCGTTTTGGTTCCCCTGAGTACTAAAGTCACCCTGTGCTCTAAGGTTAAGACGCCTAAAATCGCTCCTGCTTAACAGGCTTAACAGGAAGATATGACGTTTTGGCTCATTCCCGGATGTTTGTTTCTCTACTACGTCATCGTGTGGCTGGCGGTGGGGCGCGACCCGAGGCCGGGCCTACTGGTGCCGCGATACGACGCACCCGAGGGACTTTCCCCGGCGGCGGTTCGGTACATCATGACCTCTGGCAGCGACCGCAAGACGCTGGTCGCCGTGCTGCTTTCGCTGGCGGCGAAGAAGTGTATTGATCTCCGTCCGGAAGGGCGCAGCTATGTAGCGACTCGTTTGGTTGGCGGTGCGCCTGCTGCCTTGGCTGCGGAAGAAAAGCTGACATTCAATTTTCTATTCGATCCCGCGACAAGGCAAAAGCTGAAGCAGCTTGGATTGCAGCCTTCGGATGCGGAACCCTCCGCAGAGTTGGACAAAGAGGCAAGCGTTCAGCCCTACGACAAAGGAAACTCGGCGCTGGTAAGCGCGATTCAGCAAACGCTCTGCTCGCAGTATCGCGGAAAGTATTTCAAAAGCAATCTTGGGTTCATCGCGCTGGGCGTGTTGGGGAGCGCGGCCCTGATCGCGAAAATCGCGGCAGGAGTGGGCGGTTCCGACCTAGTCTGGTTCTCGATGGAATTTCTGTTTGCCGGGATCATCTGCTCGGCGCTGGTGATGGTGAATCTCGTTCCGGGCGTTCGCGATATTTTTGCGGGACGGATGAGCGCGGTGAATGCCGCATGGTTTCTGCTTGGGCTGGTTGTAATTTCGTGTCTGCTCGCGGGATTTGGATACGCTGTGCTGCAGCACTCCAACGTTGACTATGTGGAACTACTCGCCAGCCTGCTTCCGATCAACGCGATCTGGGCGCATTTGGTGAAGGCGCCTACGCTGCAAGGCCGCCGCACCATGGATGACATCTTGGGATTCCGCGAATTCCTGCTGGCTGCGGAACAAGATCGGCTCGACAAACTCAATCATCCAGATCTGACTCCGCAGTATCTCAACGCGTGTTTGCCTTACGCCGTCGCGCTCGATGTGAAAGAAGCATGGGGCGATGCCGCGTCCAATCGTTTATTTCAGAGCGTTGTGCCGGCAAGGTAAGGCACGCAGCCGAGGTCGGCTGCTCCACGCAACAAATCTAGGTTTGAGCGGTTGTGAACTCGACGAGTTTGTTGAGTTTGGCCTGTGCAGCGCCTGAGTCGATGGAATCAGCCGCGGCGGGAAGACCGTCCATAATCGAATCTGCGCGGCCCGCCGCAACCAGTGCTGCAGCCGCATTCAGCAGCACCACATCGCGCTTGGGAGACTTCTCGCCGGAGAGAATCGCGCGAATAATCGCGGCATTTGCGATGGCGTCACCTCCGGCAAGCGTTCCATGTGCGCTCGTTTCATTCCGAAAAGCTCCGGCATCACTTCGTATTTTCGTACGACGCCATCGCGGACTTCCGCAATTTTTGTCATTCCCGTGATAGTGATCTCGTCCAGACCGTCCATCCCATGCACGACGAGCGCACGCCGCAACCCCAGCAGTCGTAACGCCTCCGCAACTTTCTCGACAAGATCACTGGAATAAACGCCTACCACCTGCGCCGACGCGTGCGCCGGATTGGTGAGAGGCCCGAGCAGGTTGAACACGGTGCGCAGCCGCAACTCACGGCGAGCGGGCTGAACGTATTTCATAGCGGAATGCATCGCGGGCGCGAAGAGGAAAGCGATGCCGACCTGATCAAGACAAGCTGCGACGCGATCGGGCCGCAGGTCAATCTTCACGCCGAGCGCCTCGACTACGTCCGCGGATCCGCACTTGGAAGTCACGCTGCGATTGCCGTGCTTGGCGACGCGCACGCCAGCTCCGGCGAGCGTGAGAGCTGTCGCAGTCGAAATGTTGAACGTGCCGCTGGCATCTCCTCCGGTACCGCAGGTGTCGACTAGCGCGTCGCGTTCGGTGCCACTGACGTCGAGGGCAGAGTTGCGCGTGAGTTCCAGAGGCGTGGCCGCGGCGCGAATGGCTTCGGCGAATCCAACGATCTCCTCGACAGTCTCGCCCTTCATGTGCAGGGCGACAAGAAGGGCGCCGATCTGCGCGTCCGTGGCACCGCCAGAGAGAATCTCGCTCATGACGGCGCGTGCTTCGTCGCGGCTGAGCGAGTGGCGATGGTTCGCAACCTGATGGAGGGCTTCGAGGATCACTGGGAGCAATGGTAACTGGGTAATTTGTAATTTGGTAATTGAAAATGACTGCTCTTGTTTCCGTTTGATACTTGGTTGAAGTAGGGGAACAAGTTCGAGAATGCAGATGCCTCGCGACCGGCGGTCGCTGGTTACGACAAGCACTAATCAGTCGTGAGTTGCGCGGCGAACTTCTCGCGGAAGTGCTCGCGCCAGTTTGCGGATAAATTGGCGCTTCCCAAGGCGCGTTGCAGGAGTTCGGAGGGAACACTTTTCGCAACCATCAGATGATTCGCTTCAGCGATGGTGATCTGATCCGAGCCGGAGGGGATCACGCGTATTTCATCGCCAGCCACGAGCGAGCCTTCCTGCGTCACGGAAAAGTAGAAACCGGAGCGGCCGCTCTCCAGGAATTCCTTCAAGATTCGGTTCGTCCCAAACTTGATGCCGAGCTTGTAGCAGGGAGTCCGCGGCTGCGTGACCGTCAGCAACACTGAACCGATCGCCACCTGATCGCCAATATGTAATGTCTCCTCCCGCAGGCCTTCGACGGTGAGGTTCTCGCCGAAAGCACCCCATTGCCACGGGAAGTCCGGGTATCGTTCGCGCCAGAATTCGTAGTGCTCAACCGGATAGCCGTAGACGGCCTTATTCACGCCACCGTGAACGTTGAGATCGGCCTGGCGGTCGCCGTCGAGATTCAACTCTGGCCACGTGCACGGGACCGGTGACTGGATCTTTGTAAATGGCGGTACTCACGGTTTCGCCATCTACGTGCACCAGGCGTGGACGTCCGACATTGACCGAGATCAGCTTCATTTTTTCCATCCGTGGCGAATTGGATGGCCAAACTCTTACTTGCGATGAAATTTCCTCAGATGATTGCCCCGCCTCACAGCGCTCCTATACAATCACGGGTTTCCGTCTCTGCTGCGGCCGAGTAAGTAACTACCGGAATGAATTCATGAAAATACACGAATACCAGGCAAAATCGATCCTGTCGAAGTATGGCGTAGCGATTCCCCGAGGCGAAGTCGCTAGCAGCCGCGAAGAAGCTGAAGCCGTCGCCAAAAAACTGCTTTCCGAAGGCGCTACCGGAGTTGTAGTGAAAGCGCAGATTCACGCTGGAGGCCGCGGCAAGGGCGGCGGCGTGAAGATCGCCAAGTCCGTCGAAGAGGCGGGCGAGCTTGCGTCGCACATGCTCGGCATGAAGCTGGTGACTCACCAGACTGGCCCGGAGGGTCGCATCGTTCGACGGCTGCTGATCGAAGAAACGCTGCCGATCGCACGCGAACTCTATCTCGGCATGCTGCTGGATCGCTCCGAGGCGAAGCTGGTGATCATGGCGTCGGCCGCGGGCGGGATGGAGATTGAGCAGGTCGCCGAGGAGAATCCCGACGCGATCCTGAAGGAATATATCGATGGCAGCACTGGTCTTGCCGCGTTCCAGGCGCGCAAAATCGGCTACTGGCTGGGGCTGAAGTCGGGCGAAGTGAATCAGTTGGTCGCGTTGCTCAATGGATCTGTACAAAGCTTACGTCGAGACCGACGCCTCCCTCGTGGAAATCAATCCGCTGATCGTGACCAACGACGGCCGCGTCTTCGCGCTCGACGCCAAAGTGAATTTCGACGACAACGCGCTGATGCGGCACAAAGAACTTCGTGAGCTCCGCGACATCAGCGAAGAAGATCCACTGGAAGTGGAAGCGTCGAAGTACGGGCTCAACTACATCAAGCTCGACGGCAATGTGGGTTGCATGGTGAATGGCGCGGGTCTGGCGATGGCGACTATGGACATCATCCAGTTTGCGGGCGGTATGCCGGCGAACTTCCTCGACGTGGGCGGCGGCGCCAACGAAGAGCAGGTGACGCACGCCTTCGAAATCCTGCTGAGCGACAAGAATGTGCGGGCGGTGCTGATCAACATCTTCGGCGGCATCTTGCGCGTGGACACGCTGGCAAATGGCGTTGTCGCGGCGGCCAAGAAGACGAATATCCCTTTGCCGATCGTTTTGCGCCTGGAAGGCACGAATGTTGAGCAGGGCCGCGAGATTTTAAAGAATTCGGGGTTGAACTTCATAGTGGCTGAAACGATGAAAGATGCCGCTGAGAAGGTGGTTGCGGCCGCGAAGGGCGCATAAGGTGGGTACCTCGCAGCAACAATACGCGGAGCTTGAAGCTGAGCTGGAAATTCTCGGTGGAATTTCTGGCCGGTTCGAGCCGGGGTCGCCGGAAGAAGTAACCGTACGACGCGCGGCGATCGCTCTATTTTTCGTAATGATGCATCACGGCGACAGTTTCGAAGCGTACCTGGGGAATTTCGATCAGAAGCTGACGCCGGAACAATTGGCGCGCCTGAAGGATATGGGGTTGGAGACGGACTCATGAGCATTTTGGTTGATAAGAACACGAAGGTCCTCGTACAGGGACTCACAGGCAAAGAAGGTACCTTTCACGCGAAGGCTTGCGCCGCATTACGGAACGAAGATTGTTGGGGGCGTAACGCCGGGCAAAGGTGGCACCACGCACGAGGGCTTCCCGGTGTTCAACACCGTGCAGGAAGCTGTCGACAAGACTGGCGCGGATGCATCGATGATTTTCGTGCCTCCTGCGTTTGCCGCCGACGCGGTGATGGAAGCCGCCGATGCCGAGATCGAACTGGTCGTCTGCATCACCGAAGGCGTTCCCGCGCTGGATATGCTGCGCGTGTGGAACTATTTGCAGGATCGTCGCGCGCGGCTGATCGGGCCGAATTGCCCGGGCATCATCTCGCCGGGGAAGTGCAAGATCGGCATCATGCCAGGGCCACATCCATCGCGAAGGCAATGTCGGCATCGTCTCGCGCTCAGGAACGCTGACCTACGAAGCCGTCTACCAGCTATCGCAACTGGGGATCGGTCAATCGACGGCGATCGGCATCGGAGGCGATCCGATTATCGGAACCAACTTCGTCGACGCGCTCGAGTTGTTCAACAAAGATCCGCAGACCGAAGCAATCGTGATGATCGGAGAAATCGGCGGCAATGCCGAGGAGACCGCAGCGGAATACATCAAGGCGCACGTGAAGAAGCCGGTGGTATCGTTCATCGCCGGGCAGACCGCGCCTCCGGGACGCCGCATGGGCCACGCGGGAGCGATCATCTCCGGCGGTCACGGTACGGCAGCGGAGAAGGTAAAGGCGCTGGAAGCCGCGGGCATTCGCGTCGCCAAGACACCGGCCGTGATCGGCGAATTGGTAGCACAGGCGTTAGGTGCTGCTGCAAAAGCTTAGTTGTGGTGCGCGGCTTTGGCCGCGATCTCATATTGAAGACAAGGAATCATGAAGACTCTCGAACGTACACTAGCCATCATTAAACCGGACGCAGTTGCGCGGCAAGCCGCCGGCGACATTATTCATGTGATCGAAAGCAAAGGCTTTCGAATCATCGGCGCGAAGATGCTGCACATCACCAAGTCGCAGGCAGAAGGCTTTTACGCGGTCCATGCAGGAAAGCCGTTTTTCGATTCGCTTACGAATTTCATGTGCACGGGTCCGATCCTGGTGATGGCGCTGGAAAAGGACAACGCGATTAAAGACTGGCGCGATCTGATGGGTGCTACCAATCCAGCAAATGCCGCCGAAGGAACCATCCGCAAGAAGTGGGCTGCCAGCATTGAGAAGAACGCCGTGCACGGATCGGATGCCGAGGACACGGCGCGTTTTGAGCTGAGCTACTACTTCGCGGGATACGAACTGGCGAAGTAGGTTTCTTTGCCTAAATCGCGGACGTAATTTTCAGATCCCACATCTGCCAAAAGCAGGCAGATGTGGGGCACCTCAACTCGGTCAGTGGGACGGAATCATGCCGCACATTCAAATCACATTGTTGAAGGGCCGCAGCATCGAGGTGAAGCGCAAGATCGCGTCGCGAATCACCGCGGTAATAGAGGAAGAAGCGGGGACGGCGAAAGAGGGAATTTCGATTTCATTCGTCGAAGTCGATCGCGAGAGCTACGCGCGTGGCGGAGTCCTGATCGCAGACAAGAAGTAGCGAGGCCTACTCTAGTGGCTGATACAAATCACCCTGCTGTCGTTCGGCTATCAACGACAGCTTCTTTGCCGCCAGTTCCTGGAAGTGACGCGAATCCCGATGCGCCTGCAAGGCGACATCGTCGTCGTACTGTTCGTAGATAAAGAATCGCCGCGGATCATTGCGATGCGTGTGCACCTGATACAGGCGGCATCCGGGTTCCTTGCGCGAGTCAGCCTGCAGTTGGCAAAAGAGCGCTGTCACCTCGGCTTCTTTCTCTGCCTTGGCGATCCACGTCACTGCGAGTACCACCATCTGTTGCTCCTGTGCGCGCGTTAGCGGCGCGCTACGGCCTTCTTCGGACGAGCGGTGTGCTCTTTTTCCAAAACAGGCAGCGCCGACTCGAAGCCTTCCCCGAGCATGGTCTGATCGCGATCCGGACCGGTGGAAACCATGCCGATCTTCGCTCCAGTTTCCTTAGCAAGGAAGTCGAGATAAGACTTCGCCTTCGCGGGCAACTTATCGTAGCTGCTGATGCCCGACGTTGGCTTTTGCCAGCCGGGCAGAGTCTGATAGATAGGCTCAATCTTGTCATAGCCGCACGCCCGCGCAGGGATCTCGGAAGCCTTCTTGCCGTTCACTTTGTAGCCTACGCAAACTGGAATCTCAGACAGATCGTCAAGCACGTCCATCTTGGTGACGACCAGCCACTCGATGCCATTGATCATCGATGAATAACGAAGTAGCGGCAGGTCGAGCCATCCGCAACGGCGTGGACGCCCGGTGACAGCGCCGAACTCCGCGCCTTTGCGACGCAGCTCATCACCCACCTTGTCATAGAGTTCCGTGGGGAATGGCCCCTCGCCAACGCGCGTGCAGTACGCCTTGGTTACGCCAATCACGGTATCCATCGACGTGGGAGGAACACCGGTGCCGGTAGCCGCGCCGCCCGAAGTCGCGCTGGAGGACGTGACGAATGGATACGTGCCATGGTCGATGTCGAGCATCGTTCCTTGCGCGCCTTCGAACATTACCGACTCACCAGCGGTAAGAGCCTTGTTGAGTAGAGAGGCGGTGTCAGCGACGAAGGGCTTAATCTCCTCGGCGGCGCGAACATACTCGCGGTAGATTTCGGCGGCATCGAGCGGCTCGGAGTTGAACAGCGCGTGGACGATGGTGTTCTTCTCGCGGCAGGCATTCTCGATGTGCGTCTTCATCAGCTCAAGGTCGAGCATGTCGGCAACACGCAATCCGCGGCGCCCCATTTTGTCTTCGTAAGCCGGACCAATACCGCGGGAGGTCGTGCCGATCTTCACGCGTCCGGGAGCATTTTCCGAGGCCAGTTCGATCATGCGGTGATAGGGAAGAATCACCTGGGCGCGATTGCTGACGAACAGATTGCCGTCGACCTTTACGCCTGCATCGCGCAGCGCCTTCACTTCTTTAAGCAGAGCGAACGGATCGAGAACAACGCCATTGCCGATCACGGCACGGCAGCCCGGGCGAAGAATGCCGCAGGGGACAAGTTGCAAAATGAACTTGCGTCCGGCGATGGTAACGGTGTGGCCGGCATTGTGCCCGCCCGCATATCGTGCAACGACAGTAAAATGTTCGGAAAGATAATCGACGATCTTTCCTTTTCCCTCGTCGCCCCATTGGGCGCCGACAACGATGGCAGTTTTGCCCCGGTTCAAAAGCGTCTCCTTGACGTGGTCCGTAACGTAGGCGCGAAAACTCGTGCGGGGTACTGACTCATACCCACCTCTGCCAAAAGAGGGCAGAGGTGGGCACCGCTGAAACTTCTCAAGACGGACAGCACACACTCCTTGCCCGCCTGTCTTTTAGCGCACCTTTTTCAGGGAAATGGCGAACGAGGGGTGTAACAACAAATTTTACATTGCGGGCGGGCGTAGAGCAATCGAAGGTGTGAGTAGGGCCAATGAGTTTTTCTGATCGTCTACCCACACAATCCAACAGCAGGACTTGTGGGGCACCACGCGCCTGCGTTGTAAACTCAACTTATGCCTGAACTTCCCGAAGTTGAGACGATTGCGCGCGGCCTGGCGAAGCGAGTTACGGGGACGTGATCGAATCCGTGTGGATTGGCGAACGCAAGCAACCGCTGCTATCGCCCGCACGAGAAATAGCCGCCACGCTCGAGGGATCGCGGCTGGCGAAGATAAGGCGCGTCGGAAAGCATATTGCCATCGATCTCGAACGCGACGGGCGCAAACGAGACGCCGGAGCACGCGCAGTGGATCGTGCACCTGGGAATGACTGGAAAAGTGATCGTTGCTGATTCTGATCAGCAGATCGAGAAGCACACGCATTTGATTGCGAAGCTCGCGTCGGGCAGGGAATTGCGCTATGTCGACCCGCGAATGTTTGGAAAATTGAAGGTGGTGCGTGAGGCGTTTCAGGCGCCCGGACGAGAGCCACTGGAGATCGGCTTCGAGGATTTCGCAAAGCTCTTTCACGGACGTAAGACGCCGATCAAGAGCGCGCTTCTGAATCAGAAATTACTCAGTGGCGTAGGGAATATTTACGCGGACGAATCGCTGGCGCGAGCGGGGATCCGGCCTAGACGACGAGGTGCGGCAGTAACCCGTGCAGAACTTCGCAAGCTATACGACGGGCTGCAGCAGGTATTGCACGAGGCAATCGCCGCGGGAGGCTCGTCAATCAACGACTACGTCGATTCCGACGGCAACGAGGGCTTCTTCCAGATCCAGCATCGTGTGTATGGACGAGAAGGGGAGCCGTGCCTGACTTGCAAGACTCCCATCAAGCGCATCGTGATTTCGGGAAGAAGCGCGCACTACTGCCCGAAGTGCCAGAAGTGAATTGGTAATCGGGTAATTTGTAATCTGGTAATTGAAAGACCCAATACCCAACTAACCAACGAAGTAGGCTCCGGCCCCCACTTTCAAATCTCTCCGTGCCACCGTGTCTCCGCGGTGAAACAGTGTTGTCTACTACTCTCCCGCAATCGCCGGCAGACTCGCCGCGGCGATCGACTGACCCACGCGTCGGCTCTTCTCATCCGGAAGCGCAATCGAGATTGTCGAAGCAAGCTGCGGAAATTCCGCTCGTAAAACTTCGTGCGCTTTGCTGAGGATGATGTCGCCGCCCGGGCCCGTGGTCACGCGTCCAAGAATCAGCACGTGCTTCAGGTCGTAGAAATCGGCGTAGTGAGCCACACCATAGCCGACATAAGTGCCGATTGTCTCGTAGACCTTTGCCGCCAGTGGATCGCCCGCTGCCATCTTCTTTTGCAAGGTCACCAGGCGCTCAGGCAATCCCATGCCATCTGGGAACGGCATTCCGGCGCTCACGGCAACGCGGTTCGTCGCCTGCTGCGAAAAATATTGCGCCCCACAGCAGTCGCCTGACCATTCATCTCTTGGGCCGTTCGCGCGATAGTCGACAGGAGCGAATGCCAGTTCATTCAACCAGCTGGTGATGTTGCCCTCGCGATTCACGTAGCCGACGGCTTCACTCGATCCGAGCGCCACGCCCAGCACTGGGTTCTCGCCAATCGACATGGACCCGGCGAGAGCGGTCACTTCGCCGTCGTTCACGACTTCCATCGGCACGCCCAACTCTTTACGGATACGCAGGAAGAGCGGCGCGATCTTATCGGCAAAATCTTTCGGAGCGATGCCGCGATAGAGCGAGCCCACGCGCACGCGGTTGTTGATGTAGACACCCGCGGCGCTGCCGCCCACCGCGTCCAAGCGCGGCAGGTGAGAAGCTGCGCGGCGAATCGAGTCCATGATGCCCTGATACTGGTATTCGGGATCGGTGGCAGTTTTCGGGTCCCAAACGATCTCTTCACTGAATACAGCCTCGCCGTCGATGACGGCACTGGCTTTGCGATCGCTGGCACCCAGATCGAAACCTACGCGACAGCCCTTCAGATGACGGCCGAGCGGAACCGTCGCTTCCTTCGAATGAGGGACAGACTCGGCATTCGTGATCACCACTTCAAACGTGCGCTCGTAGACCGTGGTCATGAAATCGAAGTCGAACTTGCGAACGCCGGCAGCCGAATAGGCCGACTTGATGTGCTCGCCGATTTCAGCAGGGCCGCCGACGTAGAGCTTCCATCCCCCGCGCTGCCATAGCAGGAACTTCACGATGCGCTCGACGTATAACAGCGTCGCGTCCAGATGACCGGCTTTTGGCGGAACGATGCACGTATCGAAACTCGAGATGGAGCCGTCAGAGCGTTCAAGTGCAAGCCGCAAGGGAAACGGGTTGTTGCGCTTGGCAAGTTCGCGATAGGCGCGGTTGAAAAGAGATGCCGGTAAGAATTCAGGATCGAGTGGTGCGATAACTTTTGGACGAATTTCGATTCCAGCTACTTGTAAGCTCATGATTCCTCAATCTAAGAAGTATGAATTCAAGCTGAGACGTCCGGGCAAAAATCCCACCCTTGTCCCGGCAAGGGTGGGGCACCCATGACGATGCGGAGGACTCAAGTGCTATAGAGCGGTTGAGTCGCTGGAATTGTGCCTGATTTCGGGCTGAGTTCGCAAATTTGTTTTGAAACTCAGGCTGGCGAGGTGGCCGGCGCTTTACGCGAGCGCAGAAAAGGCAGTCGCGCCGCCCCGAACAAGCCGCCGTCTCCGCCCAGCAAAGCGCGTGTGATGATGGTCCGCTTCGACTTGGGAGATGGCACGTATGAGACACCAGCCGAGGCCCCTTTGGCATCGTCAACATCTGCGGGCGCCGTGGCTGCGTAGACCATGGAACGCTTGCGCACTTCTTCGAACATCGCAGGCGCGAAAGCGTCCCAGGAGTTCGAAACGCCCCCGCCGAGCACGTACATCTGCACGTTGAAGGCGTTCACGATGTCGCCAAGCACGATGCCCAGGGCCCATCCCACCTTACGGAAGATTTCCTGCGCCGGCTTGTCACCCTGGAGCGCGAGGCCGTAGATCGCCTTGGCGGTGAATTCCACGTTCTTGAACGGTCCGATTCCCGCAGCGAGATCCTTCAATTCCTGTGCGTTTCCGCCGGCGATAGCTTCACGCGCCATGCGAAGAATGGCAGTTGCGGAAGCGTATTGCTCCACACATCCATTGTTACCGCACGGGCACTTGGGCCCATCCGGATGAACGGTGATATGGCCGAGTTCGCCGGCCATTCCAGTCATCCCTTCCCAGACATCACCACGCATCACGAGGCCGCCACCCACACCGGTGCCGAGTGTGAGGATGCACATGTCATCGACATTGCGGCCTGCGCCAAGCCAGTGCTCGCCGAGAGCTGCCGCATTGGCATCATTCTCGAGGATCACGGGAGCATTCAGTCGGCGCTCAATTTCTTCCTTTACCGGATAGTCACGCCAGTCCGGCAGGTTAGGAGACTTGCGGACCATGCCCGTGTCCTGGTCAATAATTCCAGGGACACCGATTCCGACCCCGGCCATTTCACCCTTGCCCCTCAACCGCAAGGAGACGTTCTGGATGGCTTCACTCATTTCCTGAATTACAAAGTCACGCCCACGTGCAACCTGGGCGCCAGTTTCGAGCTTTTCCAGCAGCTTCCCGTCAGCGTCGACCGCTGCAATGCGGAGGTTGGTGCCGCCGAGATCAACTCCAATTGCGAATGAGGACATAAAAGGTGCTCCTCCAAAAGGATTCGTGTCGTTGGGGAGAACGACGAAGAAATTTTCGTACGGCAATGTTGCGAAATTCCAGCTATCTACGGAAGAAAAGAAGCTGGCACTACGTGAGCATATCGATTGTAGACTACCGGGCCACTGCGCTCGACATAACCTTCTTCATCGCACTCACGAACAGCTCGTTCTGCTCTGGAGTGCCAATGGTGACGCGAATGGCAGTGGGAGCGTTCCAATTGCCTGTCATGGGACGGACAATTACGCCTCCTGCCTCCAGCCTCTTCGCAAATGGAGAGGCCGGTTCATCGAGTTCGATATAGAGGAAATTCGTCCACGTCGGGAGCGCCTTCAATCCCATGTCGGCGAGCTTACGGGTCAGGTATTCAGCACCCTTGCAATTGTTTTCGACTGTCTTCTGGACGTGAGCTGTGTCGCGCAATCCGGCGAGTGCCCCGGCTTCAGCGACGCTCGAGACGGAGAACACGGTCTTCACGCGCATGAAGTATTGAATCAGTTCGGGTGGAGCGATGGCGTATCCCACGCGCGCGGCCGCGAGTCCTTGCGCTTTGGAGAAGGTGCGAAGAACCACTACCTTGCGTCCCTCGCGCACGTAGTCCATGGAGTGCGAATACGTAACTCCACGCTGCCTCGCGAATGCCTCCGCAAACTCGGCATAGGCTTCGTCGAGGACCACCAGAACGTGATCGGGAACGTGGTCGAGGAAGCGGTCGAGTTCCGAGGGGGAAAGCAGCGATCCGGTGGGATTGTTGGGATTGGCGATCAGGATGGCACGCGTGCTCGCGGTGATGGCAGCGAGAGTTTCGTCAAGATCGAAGCCGTTGTCTTTGCACGGGACTCGAACGAGGTCGGCGCCCACCGCCATGCAGACGATGGGATACACGATGAAAGAGCGATCCGCGGTAATCGCATTCATGCCCGGAGCGAGAATGCTTCGCGCTACGATGTGCAGCATTTGGCTGGAGCCGCAGGTTACAAGAATGTTGGTGGGGTCGACTCCGTGTCGTGCTGCAAGGGCGGCGCGTAAATCGGAGTTGTCGACGTCGGGATACCAGTTCACCTGCGTGGCCGCCACACGCATCGCTTCGACCGCCAGGGGCGAGGGTCCAAATGGATTCTCGTTGGATGCCATCTTGATGCAGCGCACGCCGGTTTCGGCTTCCGCCTGGCGCGGCGAACGGCCGGGCACATAATTCGGCATGGCGCGCACGTGGTCGAGAATCAAATCATCAAATTTGCTCATCGTTTCTTGCGAGGCCGACCTGGGCCTGGCCTCCTGCGATCTTTCTTAGGAAATGGACGATCCGGGCGCTTCGCTGACGGCCGTTCCTTCGCGACTCGCGGGACATCCGGCTTGGCGCGACCCATAGCAGCGGCTCGTAGGCGGGAAACCTCGGCGTCGGTCAGCGGACGAAACACACCTGGCTCGATATCGAGTTGGAGTGGTCCGTACGACACACGCCGAATCTTTTCGACGTGATGGCCGATCTCTTCGAACATACGACGGATCTGGCGGTTGCGTCCTTCAATCAGCGTGACTTCGTACCAGGGATTCGCGCCCTCTTTGATCTGGTGAATTTTCGCCGGGGCCGTGGTGACTGGACGCGCTTCTGGCGACTGGCGGCGCTCTCCGGGACGTGGGCGTGCAGGCGGCAACCGGACGCCACCACGGAGCTTCTGTATGTCCTCGGCTTTGGGCTCGCCGCTTACCTTGACCAAGTATGTCTTGGGCACATGCGAAGAGGCATGCGTAAGCTTCTGGGTAAGCTCGCCATCGTTCGTCAGCAGCAGAAGGCCTTCGCTCGCGTAATCGAGGCGGCCAACAGGGTAAACGCGCGCGCCGACAGTGCGAATCAGGTCCATGATCGTGGGGCGCCCTTCGGGATCGCTGGAGTTGTGACGTATCCCTTCGGCTTATTCAGGGCAAAGTAGACGTGCTGCTCAGGAGCCTTCAGCAGCTTGTTATTCACCTTGATGTGATCCTGCTCGAGGTCGGCTTTCGTGCCTAGTTCGGTTACGATCTGTCCGTTGACGCTGACCATGCCGGACTTGATCAGCTCCTCAGCGTGGCGGCGTGAGGCGATTCCGGCAGCGGCGATAATCTTTTGAAGACGTTCGAGAGCCATGGTCAGGGATTGCCCTTGAGCAAACTGCTTAGTCTACATGAAGTCGCGGAGCACAGGGCGGTGACGGCACAAACAGCTGCGTGTGACGGAGTGCCAGAGGCTTGATTTCACGTTGTTCGTGAAACGGATAACGTGGAACGAGCTTTTTAGCTCTGAGTAGCTTCCGAGGGCTGCTCGTCCTGCTCTGGTGCTGTTTCGGCGGCAGCCTCCGCTGTCGGAGGGTTTTCTGCTGCGGCGGTCGCGGTCGGAGCAGGAGCTTCGTCTTCTGGCGGCTCGCTGAATAGTCCTTCCTGTCCGCTGATCAGCTTTTCGAACTCTTCCATGCTGGGCAGCTCGGTTACGTCTTTCAGGCCGAATCGCATCAGGAACTCTTTGGTGGTCTTGTACAGAATGGGCCGTCCGATCACCTGCTTGCGTCCGGCGGTGGTGATCAGCTTGCGATCGATGAGAGTTGCGAGCACACCTTGCGAATCCACGCCGCGGATCTCGCTGATCTCGGGTGCTGTGACGGGCTGCTTGTAAGCGATCACGGCGAGTGTTTCCAGCGCCTGCAGCGACAGGCGAATGGGCGGCTTCAGGCTCTTGGCAAAGCTGCGGACGACGTCATGATGCTCGGGCTTGGTCGCCATTCGATAGCCGCCGGCAACGGCGCGAATTTCCATGCCGCGATCTGCGGAGCCGTATTCGGCGATCAGCTCTTCGAGCGACGGCGCGCAGTCGGCTTTTCACCTCCGCTTGTACGGCGGCGGGTTCAGCGCCTTCGACGTTCAGCCCGCCTTCGCTGGCGATGGAGTCTTTAAGAAGCAGCATGAGCTGGTCCAGTGTGACCGGCTCTTCGGCTGCGTAGATGACGGCTTCGAGTTTGCCTTTAATTCCCATTCGATGTTTTCAAATCGTTATCGCCAATCGTCGCGAACGGAGGCCTCTTCGCCCAACACGTTATCGAACATGGCGCTCTTCTTAATGATGATGTCACCAAAAACGCGTTCCTGCCGCAACAAGATCGCCTGCAAGCGCACTAGCTCCAGCAGCGCCAGGAAAGCGCATACCAGTGCATTTCGCGTTTGCAGGGTCCGCAACAGCTGTTTCAACTTGATGGGCCGGTCTTCCACGACGAGGCGATGTCGGAAGTAATCGATCATCTGCGTGACGGTCACCGCATCTTCGTCGACGCTGATGATCGGCCGGTGACGCGCGCGATCAAGAATCTGCTGGAAGGTGCGAACCAGGTCGACCACATCAGCGGCCATCTCCGGCTCGGTGCCTTCCGCGTTCTTGAACTCCCTCATCGCCGGATTGGAGAGAACCGCGTCTTCAATCTGCTGGCGCTGCAGAAGCATCTGCGCGGCCATCTTGAATTTCTCGTGCTCGAGCAGACGATTGACCAGTTCCGCGCGAGGATCGTCCTGAGCATCGGCGCTGATGGTTGGATCGCGCGGCAGCAGCATCCGCGATTTGATCTGAATGAGCACTGACGCCATAAAAATGAAATCAGCGGCAACGTCGACGTCCAACTCGCGTATGTGCTCGACGTACCCCAGGTACTGCGCCGTGATCTGCGCGATGGGGATGTCGTAGATGTCGATGTCCTGCTTGCGAATCAGGTCGAGCAGCAGATCCAACGGGCCGTCGTAAAGCTTGCCAAGCGTGACAGCGAAAGGGAACTCGGTGTCGCGCTTGGGACGAGCTGCCTCGGGCTTCGGAGCTTCGACAGGCGAAGCTCCAGCCGGACGGCTCTCGACGTCGGCTGTCGCTGGAGTTGGTTGGTTGATCCGGCATCAAATGCGGCTACTCGAAATTCGTTGCACCAAGATACAGCAGTGCCAGCTATTTTGCTGCACTAGCTTCATTTCTAGGTGGTTCGTAGTCGTGAGATAAGTTCATCGCCTCACGCACGTCGTTCATGGTGCTGTCCGCGATCTTGCGCGCGCGGGCCGAACCGGCTTCCAGAATATCCCAGACCAGCCGGGGATTCTCCTCGTATTTTCGGCGGCGCTCCTGCAACGGATTCAGGATCTGGACGAGCGCGTCGGCAGCCCAGCTCTTGCATTCAATGCAGCCGATCCGGGCGGTGGTGCAGCCGATCTCAACTTTTTCGATGGTAGGCGGCTCGCTGAAAATCTTATGCAGCGAGAAGACCGGGCAGACGTTGGGATTACCTGGATCGCTACGGCGAACCCGCGCCGGATCGGTGACCATGGTCTTCAGCTTCTGCCGGACCACCGGCTCCGGATCGCTCAGCAGCACCGCATTGTCGTAGGACTTGGACATCTTGCGGCCATCGGTGCCAGGAAGCTTCGGCATGGGAGTGAGCAGCGGCTGTGGCTCCGGGAAGACACTTTCATGGCGGCCTGAATAGAACATGTTGAAGCGGCGCGCGATCTCGCGGGTGATCTCTACGTGCGGAACCTGGTCTTCGCCAACCGGCACGTAATTGCCCTTGTACATCATGATGTCCGCTGACTGCAGCACCGGGTAACCCAGGAACCCGTACGTGCCGAGATCCTTTTCCTTGATGTTCTCGCGTTGTTCCTTGTAGGTCGGGACGCGCTCGAGCCAACCGAGCGGCGTAATCATCGACAGCAGCAGGTGTAGTTCGGCGTGCGCGGGTACGTGCGACTGGATGAAAACGGTCGCGACTTCGGGATCAAGCCCGGTGGCGAGCCAATCGAAAACCATCTCCATGATGTTCGCTTTTATGCGACTGGTGTCGGCGTAGTCGCTGGTGAGCGCATGCCAATCGGCAACAAAGAAATAGCATTCGTATTGCTTCTGCAGCCTGACCCAATTATCGAGAGCACCAACCAGGTGTCCCAAGTGAAGCTTGCCTGTGGGGCGCATCCCGCTCAGTACGCGGGGTTTCCGATTGTTCTTTTCTGGCATTAAATTCTCGCGAGGACGAAGTCGAAAAATTGCAAGACCGGAGTCATCAGGAAACGGATGACCGGTCCGCCGACCAAAAACAGCAGCACCAATCCAATCATGCCCGCCATGTCGTAGGCACGGCGCATGGATTCAGGCAGAAAATGTCGCAGCACATGGCTACCGTCCAACGGTGGGATCGGGATCACGTTAAAAGCCGCGAGCAGCACGTTGATGTACATGAACTCGTACAGCAAAACGGTGATTGGAACCAGCATCGATCCAGATTCCGGCGCGTATCCGTGAACCAACGCCCGACCTAGCGGCGATGTGTTCGCGATGATTGCCAATCCTACGACCGCTCCGGAAGCGACCAGCAGATTACTTGCAGGTCCGGCGAGCGAGGTAAGGATATCGTCGCGAACCGGGTTCTTGAAGTGACGTGAGTCCACCGGAGTCGGCTTTGCCCACCCGATTACCGGGAAATGGCTGATCATCGCGATCGCAGGCAGCAGGATAGTGCCCACGGGATCAATGTGCTTGATCGGATTCAGTGTGATGCGGCCCAACATGCGCGCCGTCGGATCGCCACAGCGATTCGCCATCCACGCATGCGCGGATTCGTGCACGCTGATCGCGAACAGAAAGGCGATGATTTGAAACAGGATCTGTACGAAATTCAGGCTCATGCCAGCACATCGATGGTATCACGGGGATACCACGATCGCCGGGGTCGGCAGCCCAACGTGATTGGCGACGAAGTCGCGCGTCAGTGCGCTTCTAACGCTTGCGAAGTGATGGGGTCGACTTCGATCTCGATGCGTGTGTTCTGAGGGAAGGAGACATCAGCACCGTGTGCGATGAAACGCGAATACGTCGTGCGCGCTGTGCCGTAGGCGCCAATGATGCCGCCAACGTAGTTCGATCCGGTGCCAATAGCAATGGCCCGACCGATCAACGCGAACCCATTGCTCGAAGTAGCGGCGTGGGCCAGGCTGTCTTCATCTTCGTGCAATGCGGCAGCAGACAAAACACCCATCGCCAGCGGAAGCAACGCGCTTGGTTTTTGCGGACTCACGCCACCTTCCACGTCCATCTGCAAGTTGGAGCGATGATCGACGGCGATGGCGCTGGTGGTTCCATAAACTCTTTGCTGGAAACCGGCCGGAAACTGTAGCTGGTTGAAAGCGAACCGGAGCACTCCATCATGGGCCCATTTGCCCGCAGGCTTCGACTGTGTGACCGATCCGACGAGGATGCTGCCTTGCGGAACTACGACGCGATTCTGCTCGTCGAGGAACGGTTCCGTCACCTCGGCCTTCACGGGCGTTCCTTGCAACGCCGTTTTCGAATCAACTGGAGTCTTCAAAAGCGCGTGCAGAGTCGCGTTTTTCTCCAGGCCTTTCTTATCGCCTTGTGCCGGTTCCTTGGGCGTGTCGCTAAGAACAGTAAGCTCTACCGGATCGGCAAGCGCGGCGTTGTATTCCAAACCGCCATCCAGCGTCTCCGGATGGTACGGCAGTTGGTGATAGAACATCTTCTTCAAACGAGAAGTTTTTCCGGGCGCAGTGAAGGTCGCGACTGCCTCGTTCTTTCGACCGTTGAGGTCGTTCCAAACGCGTTTTGGCAATGACTGGTGGTGCGCGGCAGCGTACGCACTCTGGATATGAAGGGTTTCGACACCCTGCGTCATAGGTGTGGTCGAGATAGCTACCTGCGCTCCGCCGGGAAATGTAATCTGCTGAAACTGCACGGCAGCCTCATGCAGAGGTGTGAAGTCGCCCTGCAATTTCGCGTTTACGCTGCGGCTGTGGGCAGCAGGTTCAAGCTCTACGATTGTGCCGCTTAGGACACTGCCGCTGGGGATGAGCAGCTTATCGTGCGCGTAGACAGGTTCCGTCAGTCGACCACTAACCGGAGCCCCGGCCTTCATCTTGGCATCCGCGCTGAGCTGCACGGCGAGGATTGTTCCTGCCGGCAATGCTTCTTTCTCCACATTCTGCGCTTGGAGCGCAGGCAGCATTAGGAGTCCGGCCACAGCAAGCAGATTATGTGTGCCCCGCATCTCCCACCTCAAGTCGACCGTCAGACGCTAGTCTACAGTGCTGGATGCAGACACACCGTCAAACGGGTATGAAGTTTTTGTAATGAAAACGTGGGAGAGGGTTGCTTCCTTCGCCCTAGTTCATCTCTGGATGACCGTCACCTCATGTGAGCCTACGTCGGCGCGATCAATTCTGTTGGGAAGCTTGAAGCGACTGTCGATGCCAAGGTTGGGATACTTGGGATGGATGTAGCGATCCACGAAGTACTCCAGCGCCATGCGCGGGACGGCAACTCCGTCGAGCGATACTGAGTCGATGTGTACCTGCCCGATACCATTCGCGCCTTGGGCGTGAGCGTCCGCCGTTACCTGATGCACGCCGCTGAAGAGAGACATCAGCGGGTTGGCAGAGTAGCGGCCGCCGGTCACCTGATCGAAATCAACATCGGCAGTTCCGTGAATCACTCCGGGGTCAGCTTCTAATTTCAGACTGCGCACGCCTTTGGGAAGATCCGCTTGTCCGGACGAAAACCATGCATTGATCTCGCGTTCCGTCAGCACGGTGGGAGTGGGATCGGGATGAGCCAGCTTCCCATTTTGTTCGATGTGAGCAAACTTGCGCTGGGCACTGCGGGCGGCTGAATCGTAAGTGGCTTGCGTGTGAGACGCCGCCTGCGACCACAGCGTAATCGCGAAACTAAGCAGCAAAATACAGGAAAATGCAGCACGAACTCGGGCTATCTTCATCAGCGGATTCTGCGCAGGCTCGCCTGTTTGGCCGCACCCTCGACAGGAGCAATTTTCGGACGCGCCAGCGTGCCGGTGACGGAGTAGGTCGATCCAGAATCACGAGTCATGGTCATCTTAAGGTCCCGGGCTAACGATGCTGTCCCGCTGATCTGATAGATGCCGGCATGGTTCTGCAATTTGCCTTCAGAGATGCTGAGTTCGCCGTCCTTCAGCCGGAGATCGCCCTCGAAGCGCTGGATTGCCAACGGCTGATGCTCGCTCGCCAGGGTGATATGCGGCAGGGAACCGTTGCGCCAATCGAAATTGGCAGTGGCCGCAGTGGAGCTCAGCAGATCCGCCGCCTGCCAGCCTGCTGCACTTCCTTCGTAGCTGAGCGAAATCGTGCCCGTCGCCCAACCATCCTTCATCAGGGACGCGAGCTCGGCCATGGAGACATGATCGAACTGTCCCTTTGACTGGAACGCAGGTTGATCCTTCTGGCTGTTAAGCATCACCTCACCCTGGTAGGTGCCGCCGAACAGGCTCGCGTGCAAGTCCGTGACCGAGGCGGAATTGGGCGAGATAGATATCTGCGCAGCTGCCTTGGTCGTCGTTATCCCTTTGACCACGAATTTTTGCGCGGCGATGTGTCCCTTGGCGTACAGCCATCCCCATGGTGCATTTGGATTGCTGTCGGCGCCCACCAGGCGCTCGTACCAGGGACGATTCCATGCCTTCGGATTCACCAGACGATTCAAATCGTCAAGCGAGAGCGAGTCAGATTTCAGATCGAATGAAATTGCGCAGTCCGGCGAAGGCCGGCAGTGGCGCGGCACCTGAAACGATCCTGTCGCGGCAACGTGCACCGCCGGAAACGATAGCGCGAGATTCTGCAGAGCAACTCGATTTTCATCTGCCACCAGGTCGGCGGAAGCGATGTGCACAGGCGTGCCGAAGCCCGCGACTGCGATCGTTGCGTTGTGCAGCTGACCTTTTCCCGTAAGAACCGGCGCCTGGAACTGTGTCCAGCTTCCGTTCAATTCGCCAGCGAGCCTGGCTGTGCCATCGATCGATTTCGCAGGCACGTAAAAGCCGAATGCAGAGGAAACCTGGAGCGCTCGCTTGAGGGCCACTTCGGATTGCATTTCAGCGTGATAACCCGCGGTGGTTACCCATGCGCTGAGCGTGGCGGGAGTACTTGCGCCAAGGTTCAAAGTGAAAGGCTGTAAGCCGAGTAAGGTAGAAGGCTTCTGAGATGAGGCTACTGGTCTGACATTTCGCGGATTAGTCGCGCCGGACTTTTCCGTGCTCTTCGCCGGGCCCGCGCTGAACTGAATTGCACTGACCGTTAGTGGCGTCTCGCCAAGTTGTTTCGACCGGAGTTCCCACTCTGAGGTGGTACCCGTCCCCGACCAGACATTCTGACCGTCAGCGGTCTTGAAGGTGAACTCGCCATCCAGTGTGCCGACAGCCGCCAGGTCGTTCGCCATCCCTTGCTTTGCGTGACGGGCAAGACTAACCGCAAATTGCGCGGGAATCTTTTCCAGGGAGAAAGCAAAGTCATAGGAACGTGGCTGAGTGAGTAGCGCAGTGCCTCGTGCCGCGATTTGTCCTGCTCCCACCGGACTGAGACAAACCGCATCGCTCAACGTGTGATCCAGATTGCTGTATTTCGCGGTGCAGTGAGTGAACAGCGTAAGCGAATCGGTGGCAAAGGTGTCGTATCGGCGAAAATCATCCACCGTTGAATCGGCAACCACATTCAGATCGCGGGGCGTACCCGTCAGGTTCACGTTCAACTGGACCGAGCCACGCCAGCCCGCGTCGCGGCCACGAAGCAATGTGGTGATTTGTCCGAGCTGGCCGCGCGACCAATTCAAGTGCAACTGGAGGGGAGTCTCTCCCAGCGAAACTGCGCGGTGAGCGCTGCCTTCCACCCGGATTAGTCCGGTATCGCTCAGGTTCGCGTCGGTGCGCATGGGGCGTGCCTCGAGTCGCATGCGCCATTCGTTCTCCGACGCCAGCCAGAGCGCAAAATCAGCATCGTTCAGAGCGTATACAGTTTTTTCGACTCCAACCTTCAGGTTGATTCGTCCGCCGGTCGATTCGATATAGGGAAACCGAGCGCGGTACTCCGGACGCTTTTTCGAAGTTGGCGCCGCCGGAATCTCTCGAACGTGCTCGAACAAACTCTCGACGTTCCACTCGCCATCCGGCAACCGCACCAGGTTGAGGCTGGGATAATTCAGGCTGAGTTGCGATATCTCCAGCCGACCTCGCCAGAGGGAACTCAGGCGCAGTGCGGCCGTGACTTCGTCGGCACGCAGAACCGGTTCTGCGCTGAACCGCGGATCATCAGCAACCACCAATCCACTTAGAGTGAGACCAGGTGTCGGCAGCAGATGCATGCTGACATCACGGACTGTGGCCTCGCGGCCAATCGCAGCGCTCAGGGATCGAGCAACCGCGGCACGATAGCGTCCGACGTTAATTGCAGGCACGATAAAGGCCGCAATCACGAAAATTAAGATTGCGGCCAAGGCGAGGCGCTTTTGAGGTTTCGAAATCATTAGCGCACGACGTGGAACATGCGCCGCCAACGAGTCTGATCGAAGAAGTGAATCACAACCTTGGCGATGAACGACACCCGGTCGCCGATACTGGTCTTCTGGTATTGCCCCGCAGGTGTTTCGAACGACCAGTAGATGAACATCGGGCGGCCGATGACATTCTCCTGCGGAATAAATCCGAAATAGCGGCTGTCGTAACTGACGTCGCGGTTATCACCCATCCCGAAGTAACGGCCCGGCGGGACCACCAATTCGCCATTCTGGATGTAGGAACTCATCTCCAGATGCCATTCTGGGGTGATCATCCCCTCCGGTGGGGGAACATCGGGGAAATTGTCGCGATAAGGGTTGTAGCTGTCGGGGATGTGTATGACGTACGGCTCGTTCAACGCTTCGCCGTTGCGGTACACCACGCCATCTCTCAGACGGATGTGGTCGCCGGGTATGCCGATGATGCGCTTCACTACGTACAGTCCCGGCTCCGATGGCGAGAGGAAAACGATAATGTCGCCGTGCCTTGGAGTGCGATAGGGAATGAGCGGCATCCAGTTCGTCTTCGGAGCCACGGTGACGCGGTCCACGAATACGTGGTCGCCGATCAGCAGCGTGTTCTCCATGGAGGACGACGGAATCTCAAACGCCTGCAAGTTGAACGTGATGATGAACAGCCCGACCACGAGAACGACTGCCATCGAGGAGATGAACTCCATGGTGGTTTCGTGTTTTTTCTCGGGCTTTTTGGAAGACGATTCCTTCGGTGGCGCTTTTTTATTTGTTTCCGTTGCCAAGCGGTTCGAGTCCTGCCTTTGGGGAGACGGGCTACTTAACCAGCACCAGCATGCGTTGCCAGCGGAGTTCGCCCAAATGTCTCCGAATGAAGCCTGCTAAACGCACAAGTTTAGCATCTTGCGCATCAGGATCGATGGACGAGTCCTCACGATTCACTGACCAGTAAATCAGCAGGGGTCTGCCTACAATGTTTTCCGCGGGAACAAAGCCCCAGTAGCGGCTATCCAGGCTTTCATCGCGATTGTCACCCAGGACGAAATACTGGCCCGCAGGAACGGTCAATTCTCCATTGTGAATCAGGCCTTTCATCTGGATCCACCAGTGCGGGTCGACATTTTCGGAGAAGTAGTCGGTATCAGGGAAGTTGTCGCGGTAGGGATCTACGCTGCGCGACTTGAACAGCGTGTACTTTTCTTCGAACGGCTGTCCGTTCACGAAAACGCGTTTGTTCACCAGGTGAATGCGATCACCCGGAAGCGCAATCACGCGCTTGACGAAGTGCTGTGACGGTTGCACCGGGTAGCGGAAAACGATGATGTCGCCACGGTTCAGCGGTGGATAGGGAAGAGCGAGATTCCAATGACCGCCGTGCGCGAAGCTGGTCTTGTTTACCAGCAGGTAGTCGCCAATCAGCAGGGTTCGTTCCATCGATTCCGAGGGAATCTCGAACGCCTGTACAACGAAGGTCATCACAAAAATGGCAATAATCAGAACGCCGGCAAGCCACTGCAGGAACTTCAGGCTGGAAGATCCCTTCCGTTCCTTCGCCGACGTTTGGGGATCGATGATTACCACGGGTTCGACTGCTGCTTCGCTCATGTCCAGCTACTTGGAAAGTTGACGCCGCCTCTTATTGGACGGATACGTCGCGATGAGGTAACTGAGCGCCAGGAAGATGCCTGAGACTGCGAGCGCGGCCACAAACAAGCGAGGTCCTGACAATCCCATTTCCTCCAGCAGGTGGACAATGCCGCGGCCATTCCACATTACGACCCACTCCACAGTTCAGCCTGCTGCGAGTTCTTCAGATGCTCCAACGCGAGCTTGGCGGCAGCCTGCTCTCCCTGTTTCTTGGTAGTCCCCTGTGCCTGTTCTGCAAAATCGGTCCGGCCATTGCCGGCATGCGGGATGCGAACCTCTACGGTGAACATCTTGTTATGCTGCGGTCCGACCTCGTGCACCACGGCATATCGAGGATGGGCTAAGCCGAGCGCATGCGCTTTCTCCTGCAGCGCTGATTTGTAATCCGTGACGGGAAGCACGGCGTTCTTACGACGGGCAAGTTTCCGCAACTCAGGCCCGAGAACCTTCTCGAGAATGAAGTTCTTCGTTTTCTCCATCCCCGCGTCAAGGTACATAGCGGCAAGCAGGGCTTCCAAGGCATCGACCTGGAGCGCTATCTTCTCGCGACCGCCACTTTTCTCCTCGCCGCGTCCAAGTCGCAGGTATCGCCCAATCTTCAACTTCTTGGCTGCGTGAATCAGATGTTGCTCGCTGACGAGGAACGCGCGGAACTTCGAAAGTTCGCCTTCACGGAACTGGGGGAAACTCTGGAACAGCTTTTCGCTGGTGACGAGTTCCAGCACGGCGTCGCCGAGGAACTCGAGCTGTTCGTTGTCCGCTACCGAAACGCCTTCCTCCGATGCCTGCTCCGTCTCCCGGGCAAAGGAAGTGTGGGTCAGCGCTTGCTCCAGCAATTTGCCGCGCCGGAAGCGATGACCCAGTGCTTCTTCGAGCTTTTTGAAATCGTCGTGCTTTCATGCCAACGTCCGGGGCGCCTACTTCAAGACGCAGTCAACGGCTATTTGGGGGTGCCGCTTCCCGGGCCTGCCAGCTTGGCCAGGCGATCGCGCTCTTCAGCGCAGTAGCTGCCCGCGGGATGATTCTGCGCGATCTCGATGCATTTGTTGGCTGCCTGCAGAGCATCGTTGTACTTGTTCTCACGATCCAGCGCCAACGACAGCTGCAGCCATGTCACCGGATCAGGCTGCAAGGTGGAGTTCTCAACCGATTTGCGCAGATACGTTTCCGCCTGCGGATAATTTTTACGGTTGAACTCGACGGTCCCAAGCGATGAGTACGCCATCGAGCGGACAAGTTCCTTGAACATCGGAACCTTGTCTTCAGAAGTTCCGGCTGGCACTCCGGTTCCATTTTCGATCGACTCGAGCGCATGGTTCGCATATTTCGACGCTTCCGCCATACGCTCATCGCGGTCAAGATCACCTTCGCGAGTCTTGTTCGCGATGACAAGTGCGACCGTAACCAGGGCTGCCGCGTTGTCCGGATCGATTGCAATCACTTTTTTCCCGGCTTCGATTGTCTTCTCGGCATTGTTCGAAGCCTGGTACATGGTCATCTCGCGCTGAAACAACACAGAGCGCAATTCGCTGGTCGGGTACTTGGTGGCGAAATCATTGGCAGCCTGCTCGAGAGAAGGCGGGTCGGGCTTGGCAGCGGCTTCCTGGTACGCCTTGTATTCATCCTGCGTTTTCGCCTGGGGCTGATGCTTCCCAGCAGGCACCTGGGGCGCAGGTGTTTGTTGAGCGCCCGCTGCAGGCGTCTGCGTAGTGGCAGGTGGCTGTTGCTGTGCCGGTTGTTGCTGTTGCGACGTCGACTGTGGATTTCCCCCCGCGGTGCTCATCGACGAGCCCTGGGCGAGCGCAACTCCGGCAAGCGCTCCGCATACCAGCACAATTCTCGAAATCGTCATGATTGCTTCTCCTTGTGGCCGCGTACGGATGATTACTGATCCTGTTTCGTGCCTTGCTGCTGCGGCGCGTGGAAGGCTTCCTTCAAGCCGCGCTCAGCCGCGGGCTTCGTTGTGTCGTCTCCCGACTGAATCGCAGCCTTGTAATGCTGGACCGCCGTATCGCGTTCGTCCTGCATGTCATAAATACGGCCTAAATAAATATGAGACCACGCTGTGAGGCGCGGCTGTTTCGAAACCTGGATGGTCTGCTCGAAAAATGTGACCGCGCTATCCACATCGCGATTCAGGCTGGCTGCCTGCCCAAGAATGAATAACGCACGCGCCGGATCAGGTCCCTGCTGGTTCAGCACAGCCTGCGCGAGCTTTTGTGCACCTGCCACATCGCCCTCGCTTAGTTTCTGCTCGGCAAGATCCAGCGGATCTTTCTTTAGATATGCTGTCGTGCTCAACACTTCCGGAGCCGGTTCTTTCGCGAATGTTATCTGCGCCGCGCGCTTGCGCTCTTTTCCGACGTCCATGGTGTAAAGCCAGTCAGGATAGGCGGAATTCAAGCCCGTGGGAGAATTCGCAAACGCCGTCAGCTGATCGTAGAAATACCGGGTGAGCACGTAGCCGGCGCTCATGGAGTCGTTCACGGCCTTCTGGCGCAGCTCGTCGGCGTTCTTGCCGGGAATCTGGTGAGCCTCAACCGCCCGAATCAATGACTCGGTAACAAGCAGGGTTACGTCGCGCTTGAAACTATCGTCGAGAGGCGCAGTCTGCACCTCCTTCAATATCGGCGAGATATTCTTCATGGCCGTCGCGCGTTTCAAGGCCATAGGATCAAGCAGAAAATGCAGGTAGGTATGGCGCACCTGCGTGAGGTTGATCCTGCCCGCTTCCGGCGATATCACCATGAAGTAATCAGCCGCGTAGTTTCTGGCATTGACATGCGCCGGCGCGACCATCGGTTCCATGTACACGATGAACTGACGACCTACGTAGCCGGTGCTGGGCTCTTTCAGGTAGACGTCGGTTGCGAGGATCACGTTGGCGATCGGTTCCTGCAGCGCGGCGATGATGGCGTCGTATTGCTTTTGGTGCCGCTCCCAGATCTCGTGCACTCCCACCGCCGAATAGAAGTTTTTCAGCAACGGAATGAACCCGAGCACATAGCTGGCGTCGGGAGGCATATCGGCTTCTTTCAGCTTGGTGTTGAACTGGGGAGGCTGATCGAGGTTGAGTGCCAGCGAAACGTATTGCGAAACGTCGCGTGCCGAATCTCCCTGGTGGTGATCGCGATAGAAATTGCACAGTTCCTGGGTAGCGCGGGCGGCAGCTTCGGATTCACGAATAACCTGGCTTACCTCGCGGCGCACCTGCTCGCGGACCGGACTCGACTGCGACAGGTCGGCGTCGTATCCGCAAGCGTTCAGGGCGGCGAAGGTGGCAAACAGGGTTTCGTTGGAATCCAGCATCAGCTTGGTGGGCTGCGTTTCCGTCGGAGCCGGAGCACTCGCACCAGGAGCTGTTTTGGACGCACCCGTCGATGCAGCAGGTTTTGACGCGTCTGAAGGGGGAGCAGATTGAGCGACAGAAAACTGCGCAAGAGAAATTAAAAGACCGGCGAGAATTAGGTTTCGGATCAAGGAGCCCAGCACAAACCTCCCTAAAATCTTGGGCAGAAACTCAGAGAAAGTGTACGGGCTATAGAGGAATGCGGTCAAACCGCGTTTCTTTCAAAATAGAAAAAAGCCGCCAGTATCTCCGGCGGCTCTCAAAAGCTGAATCCCGCGACGCTATCCCTTCACATTCACATTCGCGAAGGTGAGCACGGCTCGTCCCGTCGTTGGACGGCCAAAAGACGTAGCCGGCCGGAACACCGTAAAGATCAGCATGTTCTTCAGATCGGAATCGACTACCTCTTCGCCATGCGGAGAAGAGAGCACGCGATAGTCCTGCACGCGGCCATTGGCATCGATGTAGGCTTCGATCACTACCGAGCCCGTATTGATGTCACTCGTCAGACCGAAGGGCGCGGTAGCTAGTTCCGGCGGAGTGTACAGCATGGTCGGGACATCATTCGTCTGCGCCGGCAGCACAAAGAATCCGATGAGCAACCCGAAGAACACAACCGCGCTCAGGATGCCGGCAGTGGCCGGTACCATGAAGGCGCGCATCGCTTCTTCGAAACGGAACTTAAGGCTGTCCCACGGGCTTATGCTCACCTTGGCAGCCTCGCGTGACAATGCCAGCCTGATTTTCAATGCCAGATCCGCAGGGGCAGGTTGCCGTCCCACAGAGTGGACGAGCGACCGCATCTGCTTCAACGCAAGCAGTTCAGTGTGGCAGTCTGTGCAAGATCCCAGATGTTCGGTTAAGGCCCGTCGATCTTCGATCTCCAGGTTCCCATCCAGATGCCACGAAAGTAGTGATTTCGCCTTCGTGCACTTCATGACGTAACCTCGATTTCACGCCCACCTCGTCCTACGGTCTCTCGTGCGGACCGGTTGGGCAGCCTGGAAGCCGCTGTCGATTCTTGCAGGAACCGTTCCAGCTTCTTCTTCAAAGCCTCCCGTCCGCGAGTCAGGCGCGACTTCACCGTCCCCAGGGAAACATCCATTACTTCCGCAATCTCTTCGTAGGAGAGCTCTTCCATGTCTCTCAACACCAGCGTGGTTCGATATGGTTCGGACACCTCGCGCAGCGCGTCTTCCACCCGGGCACGAATCTCAGTGCGCGCCATGTCGTCAAAGGGAGACGTCCGCTCGTCGACCAAAATGTCCTTCAAACATGGACCATGCTGCTCTTCAAACTCGCCGCCGGGCTCCAATTCCATCGATGTTTCACGCGACTTGTGCCGGAACCACCAGCGACGCCGGTTCGAAGCCTCATGCACTGCGATCCGGTAGATCCAGGTCTTCAGGCTGGAAGCACCGTTGAAGTGCTGCATGCCCCGAAAAACCTTCAAAAACACTTCTTGTGTTGTGTCAGCAGCATCCGCAGAGTCGTTCAATATGCGGAAGACCAGGTTGTATACGGGCGGCTGGTACTGATTGATGAGCCAAGCGTATGCGTCTTCGGATCCGGCCTTCAGTTCAGCCACAATCGAAGATTCGTCCGCTCGTAACTCCAGAGCGCCAGCTAAGTTGCCCAAGGTTGCTGCTCCCGCCATGGATCTCAAGGCGTCACCCCCAACATTAGCAGGAACTTATGGCAACAACAACACACCCCGGTAACGCACCGCATACTGCGTACAGCGCGGCCGATGCCGAGCACAGCAAACTTATCGCGAGCCGGAACCGCCTTGACAACTCCGGGCGCATTCCGTACGGGGCCCACACTACTGTTAGACCCCATCGCGTGAGATTTGTTCCCGAAATTTCCAGGCCGCCAGGCCATGTACCAGAGGATTACTGGGGAGTGGAAGATGCAGGCGCAGCCGTTCCGTTAGCCGTTGCAGCCGGCGCCGGTTTCTTCTTCCTTGCCGTCTTCTTGGGAGGGGTGTTGTCGTCCACAATGATCTTTTTCGGCGCAGCGGACGGTGCGGCTGCTTGCGCAGCCATCGCCTGATTTCTCAGCTGCATAATTTGCGATTCCTTCACTGACGCAAGACTCTCCAACTGGTCAGCCAGGAGCCGGCGAGCGTCGTCGAGATTGGCGGCGTCCGTTCCGAGCGAGCGGTAGTCTTCTTTCGAGCCAAAGGCGCCCGCATACTCGGTCACGCTCGACAACACTTCATAAAGGGCATTGACGTTGCGATAGAGCTTCAGTCCGCTGGTCAGGCTCGCAGGATCATTCCTGACTTCTCCCACCACGTTCGGCAGGGCAGCGCTCAAGTTGCGCTGGAGCGAGGTGACGTTTCCCTCAGCCTGCGCCTTGGTGGAAGAATCGGTTTTCCAGCGCTCGATGCGCAGCTTCGCCAGGTTGATCTGCATGGACTGGCTGATCTGATCCAGGCGTCCGAGCATCGCGCTGATGTTTGCCGCCGGTGCGGGTAGAGGCGCCGGAACGGTCGTCGATACCGGCAGCACAACAGGTTGGGACTGAGCTACGGCAACCGGCACAAAAAGCGCGGCAGCGATTGCTGAGGTGAGTAGAAGTCTGGGAGTTTGCATAACTGTATCGCTTGGCAAGGCACTGCTGCGGACCAGCACTGCCGGAATTGCAGAAAACATTATGCCGGAATGGGAGCAGAAGCGCGAATCCCGTTGTGAGCCTCGCCCTCGCCAGGTACAAACAAGCTGCTCGACTGCGGATTGGAAGTGTGCACCGGAGGCGGTTTGCGCTCTCGTAGCCAGAACCATAGGAACAGCATGACGAGAACAAACAAAAGTGCCGAGAGCGCCAAGAACGCCGGGTACGATCCCCGATGTGGATATTTTTCTGCCACCCCATCTCCCTAGATTTGGGATGCTTATGCGTCTGCGCAAGAGGCCGCCACAAGACTAGATCGGCGCGGTCGGTGTTTGACTATCACCCTTAGGTAGGCGAAAATGAGTTTGCCTCTGTTAGAGCTTCCTCAAAGTGGGCCTGTGGCGCAGCTGGGAGCGCGCTTCCATGGCATGGAAGAGGTCGTCGGTTCGATCCCGACCAGGTCCACCATCAAATCAATAACTTAGCGAACCTACTTCCAAGCACTTGGCCGGAAATTGGCCGGAAATCTCAAGAAGCTTCCGCCGCAGGTGGCCTCAGCCTCAGTTCTCGGTTGATCGCTTCGACCGTTGCCTTCACGCTTTCCGGAATCTCCTGCATGTAAACATCGGTCGTGGTTGCTAGCCGCGAGTGCCGCAAGACACTTTGGATGTCTTTGGGCGTCCCTTTCTTTTGACCCAGTGTTGCAATCGTTCTCCGGATCACCTGAAAAGTCAGCTTCGGCAGTCCCAAGTCGTCGCCCAATTTCTTCATCTTCTTCCGATAGTTCTGCGGATCGATAAACCCGCCGAGTCGATTGTGGAAGATGAAGTCCTCAGGCGTGGGGTATTTCGACTCCTGCTGCCACAGCCAAAGATCGTCTGCCAACTCCTTCGGGACATGCACCGGGCGTAGCGCCTTCCTGGTTTTACCCCAGGTACGCAGTTTGCCACGGTACACCGTCTCACGGAGTTCCAGCAGGCACTCGTCGTAGTTAAAGTCTCGCCAGCGAAGCCCGAACAGTTCACTAGGTCGCAAGGCGACCGTCATGTCCAGTTCGAGAAGTAACCGGTCTTTCAATTCCAGTTTCGCTAGCACAGTTCTCAGTTGATCCCAGCACAGTACGGTCGTATCGGTATCCGACAATTGTTTCGGAACCTCGACCTTCCGTGCCGGGTCTTTGGGAAGGAAGTCCTGGTCCGCGGCTTCGGCAAAGATGTCCCGCAAATATGCGCGAACCTGAAGGACTCGATCGCGTGAGCGGGTTTTTGCCAAATCGTTCAAGTGGACCTGCAGCGTGAACTTGTCGAAGTGCTTCAGCGGGATGCTCTCGAATTTGTCGAGCAGATCCCTCTGGAGGATGCACTTCTTGTCCCGTGCCGTTTCTTCCTTCCAGTTTGCTTCCCTGAGCGGTAGCCAACGGTTATGAACGAACCATCCGAACGTGACCTGCTTCTGCTCAAGCCGCGGATACGGAGTGTTTCCCGTACGCTTCGCAATCTCGACTACCAGAGCATCACGAGCCTGATATTTCGTCAGTTGTGAGCGAAGACCAAGCGCAATCGGTGCCGCCGTTCTCCACTCCTCCTGGCCCGTCTCAGGATTGAATTGCTTTACTTCGTAATACCCATACCACTTCTTACCTTTGGGGCGAATCCACCCCTTCTGGTACGACCTATTTGCCATAGCTCTCCGTTTCGGGAGCTGCTATGGGCGGGGTGGAGGTATTGTACCTGTGCCCGGACTTACTTAATCGCTCCAATTCAGTGATGAACTTTTCGATTTCGCTTGCTCGATACCGCAGCAGGCCTTTGCGGCCCGGACCTCCACCCAGGCGAATGACCGGCAGCCGCGGATTCTTGCGCGAAGAATGATCCCGAACCCAATCGATCGAAACGTTGAGCCTTTCCGCAACTTGTTCTGGGGTTAGCAGGACGTCGCCTCTATCAACGTTCCATTTCATAGGGCTGGAACCTCTAGTCGGACCTTTTGTGACTGCGAACGGCGCTATCGGCGAAGTTGGAAGTGTGAAGGCGTCCGGCAGGAAATGCTCGGTAGACGGATCGCCTTGGGAGCGCAACTCGACTTCATAGGGAAGGCTCGGCCACGGGCCGGTAACTACCTAATCTGCCAAACCATCTGGAGAACTGCCCACCTATAATGAAATTGATTTGAGTACACTACAACGTGCCGCGCCAGGCACCAATAGGCTGGAATCCAGCTTAATTTTTGGGATGGGATCATCAACTCCACAGTTCGGTATGTCATGGCGTCGCCGCGTTCCGTTGATGCCCGACGGCGTTTGCACCACTTGAGCAAAGTTCGTCCGGCGGTGAACGGTCCCAGCCCTGCAGCTATTTAGCCCGACTCCCCGCAACTATATGTGCGATCACGATCGCCGGGGCATCGTCGTTCAGGAATTCAATGCCATAGAGGAACATCGCTTTCGGCCCGAACAATTCCGCGGGCACAAACCGTTCTCTCTCTGCCTGGCGGACGATACACAATCTCGATCTGGGCTCTTACTGAGAGATTTGTAGCTGCAAACAAATACACGCCGTGCTCGCTCCAGTTAATGGTCATTCCATCGACGCGCATTCCACGCATCGGTCGCTGTCATGTTCGCGATCCTAGTGTCACGTCGCGATCTACGCTCAAACAACTAAGTGATCGACGTACAGCCCGAAGATTTTTTTCACCTGTTCTGACGATCATTACTGGAATCGTGAATCCAACGACAACCGGGGGTGGAAAGACAGTCAAGGGGACCATGATGCTCATTTGCACGAATCTCCAATGCAACCACAGACACAGTACAGTCACTGAAGATGTCGCTAAGGTCTAGTACCTTCGTAAGTTACGAAAAAATTGGAAGCACAGTGTAGATTTGCACTAATGCAAACGTGAGAAATGCATTAGATCTGTTTGCAGTGTGAACACACTTTCCTATTTTCGGTATAGCGATGCAGGATTGAACCTCGCCGTCTTGTGGTAACGATGCCAAACTACTGTAACGATCATTTAATTTTCCTATTCTGTGTATAACGTTGCAGCATGAGCTCCGACGAAGGTGTCCCACATCCCCTTTAAATCTCAGTGACAGCCCTTAGCTCTAAACTTGACTGTTAGAGATCCCTCTTGCGCGAGTGCCCTGAGAATAAACCGCAGCTTCTCAGTTTGGAAACAGAGCTGCACGGTTAGTGATCAACTGAAGATATTCAGTGAGTGATGTTGGGTGTCGGCACTGCCGGCGCATAAGCCAGTCAACCTAACCGATAGTTCGATTGCTTGAATTACTTAGCCCCGCCGCTAAGTAAGAGTGGCGTAGCCCTGTCCGTTACAGCGCAAAATCCTGGCTGAGGCCCCGTCTGCCTCTGCCAATAAACAAAATGCACGCTTCCGCTTGATTCCCGTTTTATTAGCCATGCTAATTAACGATGGCGGAGCCTCGTTCTAGCGAGAAAAGTTACGGGCTTTTTCTCACGCAGAAATCGTCGCTGTTCTTAGATAAGTCTTTTCGCGACATATTCGATTCGAGGCTGTGCCACAGCATCTACTCACGTTTTTCGAGGATAGTCAGAATGGATACAGCAGGCTCAACATCCTCATCACATTGGCTCGCGATTTATACCAATGCGCGCCATGAAAAACATGTGACGGAGCAGCTGAACGACCGGCAGTTTGAAACTTTTCTGCCGTTATATCGCGCCGTACATGTGTGGAAGAATCGCTCCAAGGTAACTTTAGATTTGCCCCTCTTTCCTTGTTATCTGTTTGTTCGAAGCCGCCCTGAACAGCGCGGCAAGGTGCTCTCCGTTCCCGGGGTGCTGTCGATAGTGGGCTCGAAGCAGGAGCCCTGGCCCTTGGCCGATACAGAAATTCAAGCGCTACGGTCGGGGCTGCAGCAACGCAATGTAGTGCCCCATTCTTATTTGGCCGTCGGTGATCGAGCTCGAATCACGAACGGACCATTTGCCGGCATGGAAGGCGTTTTGCTGCGGCAAACTAACGGTCTGCGAGTGGTTCTAAGTTTGACTAACATCATGCGAAGCTTTTCCGTTGAAATAGATGCCACCGACCTCGAGCCACTAGCCCTGCTGAATTCACCGTGCGCTGCCTCGTTGCGCTAGCCCACGATTCAAACACCATCAGACATTTCCGGGACTTTGGTTGAAAGCATGATCCGTGTCGAAGCATTGAAAAGCCGCGAACGTCTATTCGGTGCGAACTGCAACGCCGCGTTATTGGTAACAATAATGATCGTCCTGGCGCTCTGTTACCGCCCGATATGTGTTGCTGCTCAGGCCCAGTCACCTCTTGTCGACAACCAAAGTTCGACGGCGCCTTCGTCTTCAACCGCATCGGCCACGATCCCGGACGATTATCTAATCGGAGAGGACGACGTCTTAAATGTTTACGTCGTGGATGTGCCGGAGTTTTCCCGCCAATATCGCGTGAGCAGCGGCGGCACGGTTACGGTACCAATGCTGCCGCAACCAATACCCGCAGCGGGACTCACTTTGGTGCAATTCTCCGATCGCATGTCACACGAGCTAAAAGCGTCTGGGCTCGTCAGCAATCCGCACGTCAGCACGTCCGTAGACCAGTCCCGGTTGCATGCGGTCGCGATCACCGGCGCAGTAAAGCGGCCACAAGTGTATCCGCTCTTCACTCGTACGACACTGCTGGACATGATCTCCCAGGCGGAAGGCCTAGCGGATGACGCTGGAGAAGTAGCGATCATTCAACGAGGAGAGATCGCAAATCATGTGATAGAAGCGGATTCCAAACAGAGTTCAAATTCAGCTCAGCCTTCGCAATCCGTTTCCGTTGATCTAAAGCAGTTGCTCGACGGCCGCAGTGCCAATACTAATGTCGCGATCTACCCAGGAGATCGAATTACAGTTCCACGCGCCGGTGTGGTTTACGTAGTTGGGGCCGTGAACAAGCCGGGCGGATTCACTATGAAGGCGAATAGCCACGGAATGACCGTCTTGCAGGCAATTGCTTTGGCTGAAAACACAACGAATACAGCCATTCGAAATCAAAGCATGATTATTCGAAACGATGCGGCAGCGCCCGATGGGCACAAACAGATTCCGGTTGATTTGAAAAAACTCTTGCAGGGAAAGGGCCCGGACCCCACATTGCAAGCCGAAGACGTTTTATTTGTCCCCGATAGCAGTGGGAAGCGCGCGCTTCATCGCACCGTCGATTCGATCCTTCAAGTCACCACTGGTGTCGCAATTTACAGCGCACGCTTCTAGGGTCCGAACCCGCCAGCGTTCAGGTTGAACCATTCGCCAATCACACGCGGCACATTATCTTATGAGCTCCGAACGACAAGTAGATCTGCAGCCATGGGTTAGAAATGAGCACCCGACTCTGCGCACCGATCCAGGTGCGCTTGCCGGATTCGACGATCATCATTCCAGCGGCTTTGAGAAAGAGCTGTCTCTACTTGCCTGCTGGAACGTATTGTCAAAGCGTCGCTTGACCATCTGCATCACGGCTTTCTTGCTGACAGCGGCGGTGGCAATCATCTCCTTTCGGATGACGCCTGTGTACCGCGCGACTGCACGTCTGGAGATTGAACCGGAAACCCCGCTGTTGCAGGCCAATAGCGACTATCAGAGAGCCGACGCGGACGAAGTCTTCTTGCAAACACAAATACAGGTGCTCAGAAGTGAGAATCTGGCGTGGCAGACGATTCAACAACTTCACCTCTCACAAGATTCGTCGAGCACAGATCCGGCGATACAGAAGATTCAATCCATCGGGAAATTTCTGGGCGGGTTGAATGTGGAGGTTGTTCCCAAAACTCGGATGCTTTCCGTTGGGTTTGAGAGTTCGAACCCAACCCTGGCGGCGCAATCAGCAAATGCTCTTATCGCCAACTATCTAGACTATAACTTTCGCCAGAAGTATGACGCCATACGTCGCTCCGGCTGGCTCGAACAACAACTCAGCGAGATGAAGCAAAAAGTCGAGGCATCGCAACAGGCCCTGGTTGCCTACGATCAGCAGCATCAAATCGTGAATACCAGCGATAAGCAAAGCGTCTCGGAGCAGATGCTCGGAGATCTCAGCCGCGAGTTAACAGCAGCAGAAAGCGAGCGGATCCAAAAACAATCGCTTTACGAGCAGGTGCAGGCCAATCGTGCTCAACTCGCTGCGCTCGTTCATGATGATCTGTTACAGAAGCTGGAAGAGCGATCAGCTGAGCTAAAGGAGCAACACGCCGAGGCCCTCGCGCAATATGGCCCGAACTTTCCCAAAGTCGTTCGGCTCCAATCGCAGATCGACGAGAATCAGGGCGAAATCGGACGCGAACAAGATCGCATCATTAATCGGATTCACAACGAGTACGCGACTGCGGCCGACCGGGAAAAGCTCGCCAATGAGGCAGTCTCCAGCCAGAAGGCGGCTGTCGGAGAGATGAACCAGTTGCTGGTGCAGCACAGTATGCTGCAGCACGAATTCGAATCCAACCAGCAGCTTTATCAAGGTTTGCTGCAACACGTGAAGGACGCGGCCGTATCCGCCGGCCTTCGCTCCACCAACATTCACCTGGTAGATGAAGCGCTTGTCCCCCGTGTTCCTGTGAAGCCGCGGAAGCTGTCGAACATTGCCATTGCATTGGGGGCGGGAATAGTTCTCGGATTGATGGTCGCCTTTGCTCAGGAGACCCTCGATTCCTCCATCAAGACCGCCGAAGAAGTTGAATCGCTAACGATTAGTCCGGCGCTTGCAGTAATTCCATTCGAGCGTCTCTCCTGGTTGTCGCGGCGCAGACTTGGCAAAAATTCTGGCAGCGATCACCTGACTCTCGCATTGAGTAAGCGTCCAAAATCACCGCTTTCGGAAGCCTTCCGAGTGCTAGGTACCGCTATTTCGATTCCTTCCCATCCGCCCAAGACTCTGCTGATCACGAGCGCTTGCGCCGGTGAAGGGAAGACTATGACCGCGCTCAACCTGGCGCAGGCGCTCGCGCAGCGTAAAGGTCCGGTTGTGATTATTGATTGCGATCTACGCAAAGGTGGTCTCTCGCAGTTGCTCGGATGTAAGGACGATCGCGGCATCACGCCCGTATTGACTGGTGAACAAGATCTTTCGGAAGCGGTTCAACAATGCTCGTCGCAGCGGAATCTGTGGATTTTGCCTTCGGGCCCAATTCCTCCAAATCCGGCAGAGTTGCTTGCGTCTGAGCGAATGTCTACGGTGCTCCAGACGCTGGCTGCTCGGTTCGAATGTGTAGTGATCGATTCGCCTCCGGTTTTGGCAGTTACCGATGCAGCGGTTCTGTCGAGCCGCGTAGATGCAGTTGTGTTGGTGGTCGCTAGTGGTAGCACCCCTCGCGGCGGATTGGTTCGGACACGAAAGATTCTGGCTTCAGTGGGGGCCCGTGTCATCGGCGTAACCATGAACAAGTTCGAATCCCGACGCCAAGACCGCGGCTACTATTCATATACCGGATAGCAATCACAATTTTACTTACTACGGTTCGCTCTATCCCGTGGGTTTCGACTCCCACAACGCACGCTCATTCTTCTAAGCCCAGTCCAACAGTCTCCCCATTTGGAGAATGAACAATGTCCGCGGCCCATGCACAGGATTTCGTCTCACCCCGTCCGCACAACTCTGTACCGGAATTGCGACCGTCGCCATTTGCGGCACGATCCAGGCAAGCATCTGCCGAGACCTTACTCTGTGCGATTGTAGATTTCAGCGTGGTCTGGCTCAGCGCGGCCCTCGTTCTCGGCTTTCGGATGGACTCCGGCGCGATCAGCGCTGGCTCAAGCTTGGAGAAGAACGCCGGTTTTCTCGTATTGTTTTCTATTCTTGTAGTTCTGTTTTGTCAGATTCAGGGAGGCTATCGCGCGAAGGCAGGTAGAAGGTTCGATGAATGGATTGTTGTCCTCACTTCAGTCGGACTTGCGACCATTGTCCTTGCAGCATCCATCTACCTATCCGGTCAGCACATCGTCTCGCGCATCGCTCTCGGCATGACGGTCGTGACTTCTGTGATGTTGCTTCTTGGCTGGAGAGCCTTTCGTCATCGGCGACTTCAGAAAAGAATCGCTGCAGGACATGACTGCCGAAACGTGCTTCTGTTTGGCTGGGGAGAGTACGGAACGCTCGTTGAACAGCAATTTGCGGACAATAGGGTTCCCGGTTATGTGGTCAAGGCGCTAGTCGACCGTCGTAAGCGCTCCTTAATTTCCCAATCACTGGAGCACCAGGAAACCGCCACGAAAACGATCGAGCATCTCGACGAACTCTACGACATTGTGCGCGGGCGCTTCATCGACGAGATTTTGGTTGCCCTGCCTGAGGACAGGGAGGTGGTGAAGGAATTGATCGTACGTTCGCGACAGATGGGGGTGGATCTCCGGGTTATTCCGGATGTCTACGATGGCATGGCTTTGGGCGCCGCCGTCGAATATCTCGGACCTTTCCCGAGTATTCAGATCCATGAAAAGCCGATACCTCGTTTGGGACATATATTAAAGCGCTGCATCGACGTCCTCGGATCAAGTACCGCATTGCTTCTGTTGTTTCCTGTCTGCGTCTTGATTGCGTTGGCAATTCGCCTGACCTCGCCGGGACAGATCTTGTACAGATCGGCGCGGATCGGGAAAAAGGGAAGAACGTTCACTTGCTACAAATTCCGCACTATGGTGGAGAACGCGGACGCGCTGAAAGATAAATTGCGCGATTCAAACCAGCGCAGCCAGATACTGTTCAAAATCGCCGACGATCCCCGCGTGACTCGCGTCGGGCGTGTGCTACGAAAATACAGCCTCGACGAAATTCCTCAGTTTTGGAATGTCTTGAACGGAGATATGAGCCTTGTCGGACCTCGCCCTCCAATCCCGGGAGAGTACGTGCAATATGAACTCGAGCATCTCAAGAGGCTCCACGTGTCACCCGGTATCACCGGACTATGGCAAGTTGAGGCTCGCACCGACCCATCATTCGAAAGCTACATCAATCTTGACTCTCATTATGTAGAGCATTGGAGCCTCTGGCTCGATTTCAAAATTCTCTTCAAGACTCTGGCAGTGGTGCTCGCCGGGACTGGGCAATAAATGGTCGGTCTACGAGCGATGAGCATAAGCAGCAAAATATCCGTGATCATTCCGTCGTATCGGCGTCCTCGTGATCTTGAGCGGTGCCTCGAGGCGCTCGCAGCACAAAGTCGGCCGCCGGACGAGATCCTGATCGTGTTGCGAGAGACAGACTCGCCAACGCAACAGCTTGTAGCCAGGTTCCAGGAAAAACTTCGCCCTCTAATTGCAGTGCCGGTGGTTGAACCCGGCCTCATTCAGGCCATGAATTGTGGTTTGGCCGACGCCAAAGGAGACTTCATTGTCTTCACCGATGACGATTCCGAACCCGTCATCGATTGGTTGGAGCGCATAGAGCGCACTTTCGAAGACGACAGAATCGGTGCTGTTGGTGGAAGGGACTGGCTGCAACTGCCGGATGAACCCGCGCTGTTTGCCCCCGCCGAGGCCACCAAGGTGGGAGTGCTGAGCTGGTATGGCAAGCAACACGGCAATCATCACTGTCCATTGCGTGGTCACGCGCGCACGGTGATGTTCCTCAAGGGGGTCAACATGGCCTATCGCACGCATGCTCTTGGGAATTATCGCGTGGACGTCCGCCTGCGCGGAACCGGCGCACAGGTCGGATCGGAATTGGATCTCTGCATGCACATCCGGCGATCGGGGTTCACGGTTCTATTCGACGATCGAATTCTGGTGAAGCACTATAGCTCGGCCAGGCCCGGCGGTGAGAACCGCACAGATGTTGACGGACAGATTTGGAAAGACACTTGTTACAACACACACTACCTGGTTGCTAAACACTTCGGCTGGCTTCAGGCGTGGTCGCACTTCTGCTACCGCGCGCTGTTCGGAACGCGTGCTCTCCCCGGTCTTCTCGCTTCTCTACGGTGCACGCTCCAAGGTGATTTGAAGATCTGGCGACGCATGCTTCGAATGACGAGGATTGGTCTCGACGGGCACCGCGATGGAAGATCTGCACGCACCAGACCGCCTGCCTCCACCAACAATCTACAGCTCGCACAAGAGCGCTTATAGCAACCTTGTAAGTACCCGACGAACCCTGTCCCATGAAGATTCTGATGGCCTGTTATGTCTTCCCTCCGAGCGTCGGTGGGATCGAAACAGTTTCAGCGCTCCTGGCTGATGAACTCATCCGGCAAGGTGAGGATTTGCGCGTCGTTACCCAAACGCCGGCGACGACCGAAGATATCTCGCGCGGCTATGAGCTGGTCAGGCGGCCAAATCCCAAAAAACTTGTTGAAATGGTGCGCTGGGCGGATGTCGTTCTTCATATGAATATAAGTTTGCGCCTTGGGTGGCCGTTGTTATTTGTCGATAAGCCTTGGGTCATCTCACACCATACATCAATGCCCTTGGGCCTTCGCGGAGCACTCAAGCGGCGTTGTGCACAACGCTTCCAGAATATCTCTGTTAGTGACCGGATTGCCGCGGGGTTGGGCGCCGCATCAGTTGTGATCCACAACGCGTATGACGATAAGGTTTTTTTCGCAGGCACCGAGCGCGCTCCAGAAAAAGATCTTATCTTCGTCGGCCGCCTCGTCACCGAAAAGGGAGTCGACTGCGCTCTGTCTGCGCTAAAGCAATTGCAGAAGAAACAATTGCGCCCAGACCTTCACAATCGTTGGCTCAGGCCCGGAGAAGGATCGACTTCAACACCTTTCAGCTGAACTCGGGCTCGCCGAGCAAGTCGTTTTTGCCGGACCAAAGTTCGGGCCCGATCTTGCGAGTGAGGTGCGTCGACACAAGATTATGGTGATTCCATCGTTATACGATGAGCCATTTGGAATCGTGGCTCTTGAGGGAATCGCGAGTGGATGTGTTGTGGTCGGTTCGCAAGGTGGCGGCCTGAAGGACGCGATTGGGCCGTGCGGAATTACGTTTCCAAACGGCGATGTCGCTGCTTTAGCTGCCTGCCTGGAAGCGCTTCTTTCCCAACGCGATGCTCGGAATGCTCTCCGGGTAAATTCCGCCACGCACCTTGCACAATTCAACAGCGCGAAACTAGGTCAGAACTATTTGGCGGTCATGCATTCAGCATTGGCGTCTCGATCGAAGGTTCCGTTCTTAACGAAAGAGGTGACCTCCTGATACTCAGTCACCCAACCGGCAACCCGAATGTCCGCGAGGCTACCGCCGCGCTTGCGGACTCCGGTCTGCTTTCGGAATTTTGGACCTCGGTCCATTGGCGCCAGGATGCGAGCTTCAATCGAGTGCTTCCACACTCGATCCGCCGCGAACTGAATCGCCGAACATTCCCGCGTCTCAAAGCACGCCATGTCCATTGTCATCCCTGGCTTGAACTGGGCAGGCTCACCGCACGCGGGCTTCGCCTCTCGAAATTGATTCAGCACGAGACCGGCAGATTTTCCGTGGATGCCGTGTACCGCGCCCTTGATGCGCGCGTCGCTTCCCGCCTCCGGCAGGATCCTGATATCGATGCTGTCTATGCCTACGAAGACGGAGCTTGGGCAAGCTTTCGCACAGCGCGAGAACTGGGAGTAAAAGCGATTTACGAGCTCCCCATCGGATATTGGCGTTTCAGTCGCAAGCTACTGGAGGAAGAAGCCGTTCGTGAACCGGAGTGGGCCGCTACCTTGCGCGGAAATCACGACAGTACAGAAAAGCTGTCTCGCAAAGATGAGGAGTTGGCGCTAGCAGACCACATCCTGGTACCCAGCGAGTTCGTTCGAAAGACCCTTTCGGATGCTGCGTGTGCAACCGCTCCGATCAGTGTAATTCCTTACGGCGCACCACTACCGCGACCACGAAAAGAGCCTCGAAATACCACGGACGGCAAACTCAAGCTGATATTCGTGGGAGCCCTGAGCCAGCGTAAAGGATTGAGCTATCTATTGAAAGCCGTGGAGCGCTGTAAGGAGAATGTCACTCTAACGCTCATCGGACGAAAAGTGGGTGACTGCCGTGCACTCGATCGAGCGCTGCATTTGCACCGCTGGATTCCGTCCCTTCCGCACGCTGAAGTTCTCGAGGAAATTCGACGCCATGACGTAATGGTCTTCCCTTCGCTTTTCGAAGGCTTTGGGCTCGTGCTTCTCGAGGCGATGTCGCAAGGAGTTCCGGTGATCGCAACAACCCACAGCGCAGCTCCCGACTTTCTCAGCGACGGCGACGACGGTTTCCTGGTTCCTATTCGCAATGCAGATGCTATCGCCGAAAAAGTGGAACGGTTATTGAGTGACCGATCTCAGCTGGCTGCGATGAGCGAGGCTGCAATTCGTAAAGCCAGGCTGCACTCATGGCAGCGCTATCGTGGACAACTTGTTGCTACTGTGGGACAGATCCTTGGCAAATCATCCACCGAAATGGCACAGGTGTGTTAGCGGAGCATGACCGCGTCTACTCACAGCACAGTCCTCCATCCTCAGTCGATCGGGGAGACTGTCCCGTTCGTGATCAGGACGCACACGGCGCCGTCGAAAGAGGATCAGCATCTCCAAACGCTGCGCTCGCTGATCTGGCTATATTTCTGGCTCTTGATATTCGAGGGAGCCTTGCGCAAGTGGGTGGCTCCCGCTTTAAGCGCTCCTCTTCTAGTCGTGCGCGATCCGCTGGTGCTGTTGATCTACGTACAGGCTCTGCGCTATCGGAGATTTCCGATGGACGGGCTTCTGTTTCCTTATTTCGCTCTGGTCGGTTGTTTCGTCGTGCTCGCAGTTTTTCAGATCACCCTCAGCATCGGCGGCGGAGTCCTGGTAAGTCTCTACGGACTTCGCACGAATTTCCTCCACATTCCGCTGATTTTTGTTCTGCCACGCGTTTTGTCGCACGAGGATGTGATGAGGATCGGGAAATGGACGCTGATCCTTGCAGTGCCCATGACTCTGCTTATGGTTCTCCAGTTCTTTTCGCCCCCGAACAGTTGGCTCAATGCCGCAACCATCGCGGAGGGCCAACAGATCCAATCAGCTCTCGGAAGAATTCGTCCAGCCGGCACTTTTAGTTTTGCGACGGGAGTAGCCCATTTTTATGTTCTCGCTACAACCTTCGCTGTCTATGGAATGCTCGAACGAAAAGCGCCTTATCCGAAGTGGTTGTTGTGGGCAGCTGTCATCAGTATCGCCGCGGTACAGCCGGTTTCCGGCAGCCGCCTTCTGGTTCTGGGTTGTGGATTGGTCCTGGTCGCCGCGCTCATATCCGGGCTTCTCAATCCAGGTCGTGTCGAGCGCCTTCTCGTGATGGCAATCGTCATTGCTGCTGCAGTTGAGATCCTTTTGTTGACCAGCTTCTTTCGCGAGGCTGTGGTCGTCTTCACGACGCGCTGGAATGATGCCAGCGCCGCAGCTGGAGGCGTGAAGCAGGGGCTAGTCTGGCGATTCCTTGGTGGATTCCTCGATCCGTTTCTGCTGGTGCCGGAGATCGGCCTATTGGGAAAAGGCATCGGAATGGGAACGAACGCCGCATCGGCATTGATGACAGGATCTTTTCAGTTCTTGCTTGCTGAAGGTGAGTGGTCTCGCGTCGTGCTGGAGGCAGGCCCAGTGCTGGGATTTTCCTTTCTTCTCTATCGAGTCTGGCTTGCCGGAGTAATGGCATTTCGATCACTAAAAGCTGTGAACCACGAGCAGCTATTGCCTTGGCTTCTGGCTTGGAGCGCCTGTCGCAGCATCGTCACCGAACAGCTCTCACAACCCACGAATCTAGGTTTCATGATCCTTTTCTCTGGATTGTGTCTCGCCTCCATGACAAAGAATCGGCCCCACAGCTTGTCTGCATCGGAGCGTCTTCGCTACTCGAAGAGTCCTCTGCGACAACCACTCCCAAGTGTTTAGGCGCTTCCAGCGTCTCGGTTAAAAATGAAAAAAGCACTCATCATAGGAATTTCGGGTCAGGATGGCGCATATCTATCCAGGCTGCTGTTGGAAAAAGGATACGAGGTCTACGGGACTTCTCGAGATGCTGAGATCTCTCGCTTTGAGGCTCTGCGATTCGTAAACGTTCACAAGAGGGTGCAGCTTTTTTCGATGTCCCTCACCGATTTTCGCAGCATCCTCCAGGGACTAACCAGGACTCGACCTGACGAAGTCTACAACCTGGCAGGTCAAAGTTCGGTCGGCTTGTCGTTTCAACAGCCAGTCGAGACTTTTGAAAGCATCGCGATCGGAACGCTGAACCTGCTTGAGGCAATCCGGTTCCTCGGAAAAGAAGTCCGTTTCTATAACGCTGGATCCGTAGAGTGTTTCGGAAACGCGGATGCGCTCCTGAATGAAGCGTCGCCACACCAGCCTGTCAGCCCTTACGGGGTCGCGAAGTCAGCCGCCTTCTGGCAAGTCGCCAATTACCGGCAGGCCTACGGGCTCTTCGCCTGCTCAGGACTGCTTTCCAATCACGAATCTCCGTTGCGCCCGGAACGTTTCGTCACTCGGAAAATTATCAGTACCGCGTGTCGCATAGCACGTGGTAGCAAGGAGACACTTACGTTAGGAAACATCGATATAGTTCGCGACTGGGGTTGGGCGCCCGAATATGTGGATGCCATGTGGCGCATTTTGCAATCCGACGAACCGGACGATTTTGTCATTGGAACCGGAAGAAGTTACTCGCTCCGCGAATTTCTCGACCTGACATTTCAGGCAGTCGGGCTGAACTGGCAAGATCACACCACGATTTGTCCGGAACTTCATAGACCTTCCGACATCGTTCAATCAAAGGTCGATCCTTCTAAAGCACTCGTAAAACTCGGATGGCGCGCAGAATTCGCCATGCCTGACTTGATTCCCCTGATGGTCGCCAGCGAATTTGCATTTCCCACCAGTCCCGTCGGCCAGTCAGAGGTCTTCTCCGCTGCATAGTCCGACTTCATCGTAAGCACAACGTCCATCAGGACTGAGACTCCAGTGAAAGTACTTCTTGTAGGAAACTATCCGCCCGACCGGCAACACAGCATGTTGGGTTTTGCCGCGCTCATGGAAGAGGGATTGCGGACCGCCGGACATGATGTGGAGACGATCTATCCGCCAGTCGTATTCGGAAAACTCGGCTCCTATGTCCCGCCGGCAAGTAAGTGGTTAGCCTATCTAGACAAATTTCTCTTGCTCCCGCCATTGCTAAAACGAGCTTGCCGCGATGCGGATATAGTCCACATCTGCGACCACTCCAATGCCGTTTATGTACCGGAGAAAAGAGATATCCCTCACGTTGTTACCTGTCACGACCTCCTGGCCGTAAGGGGCGGGCTCGGCGAACAAACCGACTGCCCGGCCACTTACATGGGAGCGCGCCTGCAGACCTGGATCGTATCCGGACTGATGCGCGCGGATGGCGTAGCATGCGACTCGACCGCAACCCTGGCCGATGCAGCTCGCCTATTGAGCGAGAGGCAGCAGCCACCCGTGCTGCTGCCGATTGCCTTGCGTGGAGATTTCATGCCCATGGCAAGTGCAAGGCGCATCGAGCTTCTGGGAACGATCCCGCAACTCGATTTGAATAAACCCTACGTCTTGCATGTAGGTTCCAGTCTCCGACGAAAGAATCGCGAGGGCATTCTCAGGATCTTCGCCAAACTCGCGGGCGGACTCGATGCGCAACTCGTATTCGCGGGGAGGCGGCTCGAACCTCAGCAGCGCAAACTCGCGGAAGAGCTGAACATCCAGCAATGCATCATCGAAACCGGCGAGATATCCAGCGAGTTGCTCGTGGCTCTCTACGGGGGCGCACTCGTCTTCCTCTTCCCATCGCGCTTTGAGGGTTTTGGCTGGCCCATCATTGAGGCTCAGGCCAGCGGATGTCCAGTGATCTGCACGAACCGCGAACCTTTGTCGGAAGTCGCCGGAGACTCGGCTCTACTACGCGATCTGGACGATGAAGACGGTTTCGCTGCCGACATCATTCGGATCTCCACCGAAAAAAAACTACGCACCGATCTTATCGAGCGAGGCCTCCGTAATGTAGAGCGATACAGTCCGGAAGTGATGATCTCGAAATACGTGGCGTTATACGAACGAGTGCTAAGTAATCGATGCTGATCCTGAAGGCTCTTACAATTGCGCTGCCCTGGCCGCTGCGCCGCTGGGTCTTGAGCACCATCTTTGGCTACCGGCTCGATCGCACTAGCCACATTGGCCTGGCCTGGATTTTTCCCAAAGAACTGGTAATGCTGCCCCATAGTAGAATTGGTCACTTCACAGTCTGTAAAAGTCTCGAACTCCTGCAAATGGGATCTCATGCGAGTATTGGCCGAGCCAATTGGATCACCGGATACCCAGCCGGTTCTTCGCAGCATTTCGTTCATCAGCCCGACCGTCTTCCGTGCCTGATCATAGGTGATCACACCAGCATTACTCACCGCCACTTGATCGATTGCACGGATTCCGTTTCGATTGGTTCATTTACCACCGTCGCTGGATTTCGTTCGCAGATACTGACGCACAGTATAGACCTTGAAAACAATCGCCAGTCATCGGCTCCAATCACGATTGGCGATTACTGCTTCATCGGCACAGACTGTGTCCTGCTTGGTGGTAGCTCGCTTCCCGATATGTCCGTGTTGGGTGCCAAGTCGCTCCTCAACAAACAATATGAGTGCACGTCCTGGCTGTACGCCGGGACGCCAGCAAGGCCGGTGAAGGAATTGGAGCGGGAATTAGCCTATTTCGCGCGCTCTGTAGGCAGGGTTCAATGAGACTGCTGTTCGTCATCCCTACTCTTGATCCCGTCGCCGGGGGACCTGTCGAAAATCTTCGGCAGTGCGCAGCCGTCATGGCGGAGATGGGTCACTCTGTGGAAGTCGCGACGCTTGATGCGCCAGAAAGCCGATGGGTGCGTGATCTTCCGCTTCCAGCTACCGGACTGGGACCTGCGGTCGGATCGTATGCATATGCGCCGCGCCTGGTTCCGTGGCTAAAAAAAAATGCCCCTGATCACGACCTTGTGATCGTTCGAGGGATTTGGCAATATCACAGTTATGCGTGCTGGCGAGCGTTGCGGCGATCTAACACTCCCTATGTGGTATTTACCCACGGGATGCTTGATCCATGGTTCAAGCGGACTTATCCCTGGAAGCACGCGAAAAAGTGGATGTACTGGCCGTGGGCTGAATATCGTGTTCTGCGCGATGCCGGAGCAGTGCTGTTCACGTGCGAAGAAGAGCGCTTGCTCGCACGTAAGTCATTCTTCCTGTATCGCTGCAACGAGCAAGTTGTGAGTTACGGAACCGCGACCTCCACTCAGGACCCTGCGCTCTGCAAAGTTGCATTTTTCGATCGCCATCCGGAATTGAAGGGCAAACGTTTGCTGCTCTTCATGGGACGGATTCATCCCAAAAAAGGGTGTGATCTTCTGATCGAGGCGTTCGCTTCGGTACGCCAGGACGATCCGAAATGTTCTCTCGTGATCGCTGGGCCGGATCAAATGGGAATGCAATCCCAACTCATGGCGCTAGCGCAAAGAACTCAGGTTGCCGATCGTATCTCGTGGACTGGCATGATTTCGGGAAGTGCCAAGCAAGGAGCGATTGAAGCGGCAGAAGCATTCATTCTGCCCTCGCATCAGGAGAACTTTGGGATCGTTGTTGCCGAAGCGCTGGCTTGCGGAAAACCTGTGCTGATTTCCAACAAAGTCAACATCTGGCGCGAAATCGAACAGGATGGCGCAGGCCTGGTCGCCAACGATGACTTAGAGGGGACACGCTGGCTATTGCGGAAATGGCTTGAGATGCCCGCCGATGAGAAGAAACTGATGAGCGCACGTGCCAGAGAGAGTTTTCTTAATCGGTTCGAGATTCGGAGGAGCGCACAAAGCCTGATTGACGTTCTGTCACCTCTCGTCGGCGGAGCACCAACTAACTACACCGCGCACGCTCACCGTTCTCAATTTGCCGGACTCTCAAAACTGTTCACCTTCGAATAGCAATTCCGAACAAACGAATCTACCGTGCAATCGCTCTACGACACATCGACATCTTCACGGCGTGAAGAAGCAGTCGCTCAGGGAAGATACGTAGAGTCTCTCGGCGACCGGTCCATTCAGGACCTCCATCGATTCCGGTTGCCAAAAGGTTTTCGTGAAAGACCTGCGTGGTTCGTACAGTTGTGGTGGATCGTACAGGCAACTCTGTTCCGTATGTCTCCGCAGGCTCTCTATGGGTGGCGGCGATTTCTCCTTCGCTTGTTCGGATGCACGGTGGGGCCAGGTGTTCTCATTCGGCCAAGTGCCGAAATCACATATCCATGGAAGGTCTCCATCGGAGCCTTCTCGTGGATCGGTGACCATGTGACCCTTTACAGCCTTGGCGAGATCCACATCGCTGACAATGTTGTGATTTCACAGAGATCATATATCTGCACTGGCTCGCACGACTTCTCCATTCCAAGTTTTGACATCTTCGCGTCGACGATCGTGATCGAAGCCGAATCCTGGATCGCTACTGATGTCTTCGTTGCTCCCGGAGTTCGCGTTGGGCGCGGAGCTGTAATAGGCGCCCGCAGCAGCCTTCTTTGCGACGCTCCTCCGATGATGATCTGTTTCGGCAATCCTGCTAAACCAATTCGACCAAGACTCGCAAACCCAGCTTGAGCGGATTTCGATTCGCGATTCAGCAGTGGACGTTGCGCAGCTAACTCCCAGGCAGTAGACGTGAAAAGAGCAGTGCAGGTCCGGAGGACCTTCTCATTGCATGCGAATTCTCGTATTGAGTGTGAACTATTGGCCTGAGGCAACGGGCATCGGCGCACTTTGCACGCGCCGCTGTGAATACCTCGCATCGCGAGGACATGATGTAACTGTATGCACAACATTTCCGTACTATCCCCAGTGGCGCGTCGCGGAAGAGTATCGAAACCAGATTTGGTCTCGTGAAATACAGAACAGCGTAGTGGTTCTTCGGTCGTGGGCATGGATCCCAAAACGGCCGAACTCGATCAAGCGCATCCTATTTGAGGCATCGTTCCTTGCGTGCAATTTAATGCGCGCCGTCTACGCCGAAGTGCCTGATCTATTAATCGCGGTGTCGCCGCCACTTGGATTGGCCGTCACCGCTGGTCTTCTTAGCCGTCGCTGGAATATTCCTTACGTTTACGACGTGATGGACTTGCAGCCAGACGCAGCAATCGATCTTGGAATGTTGAAGCCGGGAATGGCGACGCGTGCCCTCTACTCACTGGAGCGCATGGCGTACAAGAAGGCTGCATTGATTTCCACTCTGACGGAAGGGATGCGCGATCGGATTATTTCCAAGTCGATCCCAGCCGCCAAAGTAACCTTGTTTCCCGCGCCCGCTGATCGCGATCTCTTTCTCGTGCAGCGCAATGCCGAAGGCAAGTCTTTTCGCTCTACCCACGGACTGACTGGCTCATTTCTCGTCGTACATTCCGGGAACATGGGCGTTAAACAAGGACTCGATGTGGTGCTGGGAGCGGCGGAACTATCTCGAGATCATCCCGACATCGTGTACCTGCTGGTTGGAGACGGCGCCATGCGGTCCCAACTTGAGGCTAGCGCGAGGGCGAGAAAGCTTTCGAATATTCGTTTTTTGCCAGTGCAGTCGCCTCAGCAATTTTCCCAGCTTCTAGCGGGGGCAGATGTAGCGCTGATCACCCAGCAAAGATCCGTTGCAAACATTCTCTTTCCCTCCAAGACCGTGAGTTTTATGGCGGCGGGATGTCCGATTGTTGCCTCCGTCAATAGCGAAAGTGAAGTGGCGCGAGTGGTTGAGAAATCGGGAGCAGGTATTGTGATTGAGCCCGAAGACCCGGCTTCATTGTTTCAAACAGTCGCCAGCCTCAAGGAATACCGGGAACTAACCACGATGAGTGAGGCTGGGCGCAGATATGCGCGGACATATTGGGATGAAGATCTCACCTTTCCTCGCATGGAAGCCGAACTGATGAAGATCGCAAGAAAAGCCGAGCCTTCATCCAGCGATGTGTCCCTCAACGGTGTGAGAGTGCCATCGCAAGTGGTCGCCCCGGAGTAGCGTCATCGTTGTTCGATTGACCTCATAAGAAGCAGAGAATGCCAGCCGTTTCGATTTGTATTCCGACATATAAGCGCCCGGAACTGCTCAAGCTTGCGGTGGAGTCATGCTTTGCGCAGACATTTACGGACTTCGAGATCGTCATCGGAGACGACTCTCCTGATTCGCAAAGCGCAGAAACGATTCGAGCGCTGCGGGCGCCACAACCTATCAGGTACTTTAGAAATTCACCACGCGCAGGACAGGCAAGGAATGTGAATCAATTGTTCGTCGCCGCGCAAGGCGAATTCCTCGTATTGCTGCATGACGATGACGTCCTTTTGCCCAATGCTCTGGAAAACCTAGTGAAGCCGTTGCAGCAGAATCCAGATTTGGTCGCATCCTTCGGCAAGCAGCTGGTGATCAACAATGAAGGCAACGTTCTTCAACCAGAATCCGAGTCACTGAATAGAAAGTATTTCCGGACCGATCAAACGGCGAACCGCGTTCAGCGTTCGGCATGGGCAGCGCTCGTTCAACAACTCCCTTGCGACGGTTACATGGTTCGCACAGCCGCGGCGTGCTCGACTTTATATCGCGACGAGCCTGAAGTCGGTCAGGCTTGCGACGCAGATTTCGGCTATCGACTGATGGCGCAAGGCGACTTCTTCTTTCTCGGAGAGTTCACCTCCGCATACCGAATAACTCCGGATTCGATCTCAGCAAGCGGCCTTCGAATTCATCTCAGCAACCTCTATTTCATTCTCAAGACGCTGACGGTGCCGGGTGATTTGGAACACGTCCGGCGAGCCCGTTTAGAAGAGCTCGCGCCTCCGGCAGTTAATGGGTGCCTCTTAAGCGCAGCTCGGAGCAAAGCGCTCAGCATCCTCTTTGGGCCGTATTACCCGTGGACCCGAGAGCCCGTGAAAGGCAGCATCCAGCTTGGTCTGGTTTTTCTCCCTCGCCTTGTAAGCGGCATATTTTTGAGATAACCCACTCAGCCGCACCTTGCGATCGCACGTACGAGCGACTGCATGAAGTGAATATCTTCGCCACCTCGTAATCTGACCTCACCCACGAGTCCACTCACGCTGCAAAACCTCTGAGTTGTACGAAGGAGCGCCACGATGAAGCGAGCTTTGATCACTGGAATCACCGGCCAGGATGGATCCTACCTGGCAGAATTGTTGCTATCGAAGGGTTACGAAGTGCACGGGGTCGTTCGCCGCGCCAGCACTTTCAACACGCGTCGAATCGATCACATCTATCAGGATCCACACGCGCCGGGCGTTCGCCTGTTCCTGCACTATGGCGATCTGTCTTCGAGCGATCAGCTGACCAATCTCATCTACAACCTCCAACCCGAAGAGATCTATCACCTCGGTGCGCAGAGCCACGTCATGGTCAGCTTCGAGACTCCGGAATACACCGCCGACATAACTGGTGTCGGCACCATTCGTCTTCTGGAAGCGATTCGCCGCAGTGGCATTAAGACCAGGTTCTACCAGGCAAGTTCTTCGGAGATGTTCGGAGCCGCCAAGCCGCCTCAGAACGAATTAACGGCGTTCTATCCGCGCAGCCCGTACGGTGTTGCGAAAGTATTTAGCTACTGGTCCGTGGTCAATTATCGGGAGGCATACGATCTGTTCGCTTGCAATGGAATTTTGTTCAACCACGAAAGCGCGAGGCGAGGAGAAACGTTTGTCACCCGAAAAATTACGCGTGCCGTCGCTCGCATTATCGCCGGCCAACAGACGAAGCTCTACCTGGGAAATCTGCAGTCACGGCGCGACTGGGGCTACGCACCTGAATACGTTGACGGTATGTGGCGGATCCTTCAGCAGGATCGCCCAGGAGATTACGTCCTCGGGACTGGCCACTCTCATACGATTGAGGAGTTCGTTACCGAAGCATTCGAATACGTTGGCCTGGATTGGAAGAACTACGTCGAAATTGATTCCATGTATTTTCGCCCAACAGAGGTCGACTATCTTCTTGCCGACTGCACGAAGGCGCGCACGGAACTCGGCTGGGAGCCGCAGGTCGGATTCAAGGAACTGATCCACATCATGATTGACGCCGATCTGGATGGACTCGCCTTTAAACCCATCGGCGATGGCAAGCGTATCTTGCAGAGCCGCTTTGGAAGCTGGCACCAGTGGGACAACTCTGTGGCACGGTCGCTGCAAATGGCAAGCGGCTTGGACTAAGGAGGTGAGGCGAAATGAGTAGCTCAATGCTTGACCCTTCTGCGCGAATTTATGTTGCCGGCCATACTGGCTTAGTCGGTTCTGCGTTGGTGCGTACACTCCATGCTTCCGGTTATCGCAACCTGCTTCTTCGTTGTCATCATGAGCTCGATTTGACCAATCAATTGGCAGTCACTCGATTCTTTTCCACCGAACGCCCAGAGTATGTATTTCTGGCCGCTGCCAAAGTTGGGGGCATTTACGCCAACGACACCTATCCTGCTGATTTCATCGCACAGAACCTCGCGATTCAGAGCAACGTGATTCAGCAGTCATACGAAACAGGAGTGCAACGACTGCTATTCCTGGGCTCGAGCTGTATCTATCCCAAGCACTGTCCGCAGCCTATTAAAGAGGACCACTTGCTCTCTGGTCCGTTGGAGCACACGAACCAGCCCTATGCGATCGCAAAGATCGCCGGAATTGAAATGTGTGCGGGATTCAATCGTCAACATCAAACTCGATTCCTCGCTGCGATGCCCACCAATCTCTTCGGAGAAGGCGACAACTACGACCTGCAAACGTCACATGTGGTACCGGCACTTATTCGGAAGATGTCGGAGGCAACTCGGTTGGGATGGAAAAGCGTTACCGTCTGGGGTACGGGCGCGGCCAGACGCGAGTTTCTGTACAGCGACGATCTGGCCGACGCCTGTCTATTTCTCATGAGATTGAGTGATGCTTCCTTCCATCAACTGATCGACAGTGCCCGCGCTCCGCTGATCAATATCGGATTCGGACAGGAAATAACGATCCGCGAGCTGGCAGAAACTGTCGCCGATGTGGTTGGATTTCGCGGGAACTTAGTCTTCGACTCCAGCAAGCCCGACGGAACTCCTCGCAAATTACTCGACTGTTCCCTGATGATGTCTCTAGGTTGGCGGCCGACCATCCCTCTTCGCCTTGGACTGGAGAAGGTATGTAAAGACTTCCAGCGAATCCACGGCCATTCTCCAATTCTTGAAAATGCCATCTAGCAGAACGCTTAACTCTTCCCGAGCCAAATTTCTTTTTCCACGAAGGACACTGATTTGAAGCAAGAACCCGGAAGTCTGCCTTCGGTCGCCAATGTAGGCACCGACCGAAGCGCGAGCAAGAACGGAAGTGGGGGCCGTCGCAGCAGTATCTCGCGAAATGCCAGCTTCAATATTCTCGGATCCGTCCTTCCTATGTTTGTCACGCTGGCCACGGTTCCTCCTTACTTGAAGCTCATAGGCGACGTAAGGTTTGGAGTGCTCTCGCTGGTCTGGGTATTCCTTGGCTACTTTGGACTCTTCGAGATGGGGTTAGGCCGCGCCACCTCAAAATACATAGCGCAACTGAAGCACGACGCGGGAGAAACTCGCGAATCTGTATTTTGGACCGCTCTGCTGGTGAATTTGGCAGTTGGCAGCGTAGGCGGACTCCTGCTGTGGATCGTCGCCAGCGTGACGATGCCGTATTGGCTGAAAACCGGCGGCGATATTCAGGCTGAGGTCGCCCGATCCATGCCGTGGCTCGCTGCCGCCGTGCCCGTCGCAACGCTCACCTCTGTTCTAGTGGGAGCATTGGAAGGCCGCGAAGAGTTTGGAGCAATTAACTCGCAGCAGATTGGCGCAACCGTTGTGTTTCAGCTCGTTCCGCTGGGAATTGCCGCATGGTTGGGACCTCGAATTGATTGGCTGGTCGCGGCAACCGTCCTGACGCGCGTGGCCACCAATGTGCCCCTGTTTGTCTTCTGTGTTCGTCGCGTACCTTTGCGAGGGATGCCACGCATCAACCGAGAATGGGTGGTGCGATTGTGGCGCTTTGGTATCTGGATCACCGTGTCGGGGATTGCCTCGCCCATATTGACCAGCCTCGACCGTTTCGTGATTGGGTTTGCCCAAGGCGCACAAGCCGTGACTTACTACGCGATCCCCTACGGATTCGCCAGCAAGCTCCTGGTTTTTCCGAGTAGCGTTTCGCGTGCGCTCTTCCCGCGCTTTTCCGCTGAGCGATCGTCAGATGCTAAGCAGATGGGCGTTCGCGCTGTACTCGGTCTCGCCAGTATATTGACTCCAATTGTGGTGATGGCAATCCTGGCAGCCGATCCGTTCTTCCGCTTGTGGATTGGGCCAGTCGCCGCATCGCGCTGTATCCATGCGGGGGAACTGTTGTTAATCGGGATTTGGATAAATGCCCTTGCCTACATTCCCAACGGCCTTCTGCAGGCGCAAGGACGCCCCGACCTTCCAGCAAAATTCCACGTTGCGGAGTTGCTCCCATTTGTCGCCGTCTTGTGGGTGGGAACTCACTTCTGGGGAGTAACGGGTGCAGCAGCTGCGTGGTGTATTCGCGCGTTCGGCGACGCGGTATTGCTCTTTGTTGCGACCGACATGCTGCGCGCCACTATTGTGCGTCTCATCCCCGCGATTGCATTGACCAGCTTCGCTTTCGCCACAGCTTTGTTAGTCGGCGAACATTTCCTGATGCGCTTGGTTCTCTTTGCCTTACTCGGAGTCGGTTCACTATTAGTGAGCCATGCCACCTCGCCGGAAGCAATGCAGCTCGTTCTAGGTCTTGTGCGGTCTTTCTTCGGTAAGAGCGAATTCCCAGCTACATCCGAGACGGGCGCCTGAGCGCGGCACAAGCGAATTCCCAGATAAATACAATGAAGGTATCGGTAGCACTGGCAACGCATAACGGTGAGCCCTGGTTGCGGGAGCAGCTCGAGAGTCTCGCTCGACAGACACTGCTGCCTTGCGAACTGGTTGTCAGCGACGATCATTCGTCAGACCGCACCCTCTCCGTGCTGGAGACCTTCGCCGCCAGTGCGCCTTTTCCTGTCCGAATCGTGCGACATCATACTCGCCTGGGTTTCGCCGATAACTTCGTAAGTGCGTTACGGCGCTGTTCGGGAGAGGCCATCGCTTTTTGTGACCAAGACGATGTGTGGAGCGCCAGCAAACTCGAGCGCTGCGTTCAGGCCATGTATGACAATCGCGGAATCTCCCTCGTGCATCATGATTGCGAGGAGGTCGACTCAAGTCTCCAGCCTCTTGGAATCATTCTTCGCCCTGCCGCTGCCGGTTCTCCACGCCGTCGCACAGACGGGCATTCGGTGGTCGGTATTTCCATGCTCGGCTGTTGCATGCTCGCGCGACGAAGCGTGATCACGTTGCTGCTCGATTGCTGGCCCGCGTCGCACCTGCGTTATGTCCGGAATAGCGGTTCACGAGGTGTACTCGGCCACGATCTTGCCACTCTTCATATGGCGTCAGTAATCGGCAACGTTCATTACCTTTCCGAAGTGCTGCTGCAACATCGCCGCCACGACAAAAACACGTGGAGCCCCGATTTATCCTTTACGACAGGGAAGTCTCAGACGTCGCTCGCAGCAAAATCGAAAGTACTGCAAGAGTGCGCCGAGGTCAGGACAGTCGTCGCCTCCATGTATGAGGAAATGTCCGGGCACGCCGAAGCAAAGAATCAAAGCGCAGCCGCTGATTATCTGGCAAGGATATCTTCCCGCGACCGCCAACTCGCCGGCTTCTATGCTCGGCGCGCAGACCTCTACAACGCGCAGCCCCGGCGTGAACGCTTCTCGATTTTCTGGAATGCCATGTGCAGCGGCGATTACCGGGCAGTCGGAGGGGTGCTCAGCGGCATGCGCTGTGGCATGAAGGATCTCGCATTTGCGATTGCCGGTCCTACGGCTCCACAAACACTGGAAGCGATTTGTAGCCGTTTGAACCTGAAATTTCATCCCCGCGAAGTCGCGAAGTAGTCGTCGACTTGTTCGCAAAATGAGGAGGCGTTCTTGCAGATCGCAGTGGTAGGTTCGGGATACGTAGGACTGGTAGCTGCCGCATGCTTTGCGGAAATCGGGCACGACGTCAATTCCATCGACAATGACGCTGAGAAGATTTCCCGGCTGCAACAGGGCGATGTTCCCATCCATGAAGAGCATCTTCCGGAGCTGCTGGAACGGCATCGCGGCAAGCGATTGCAGTTCTCGACTGACCTGGTGGGAGCTGTGCGACAGAGCGCGGCCATCTTCATTGCCGTCGGAACTCCCTCGACTGAAGAAGGGGATGCTGATCTTTCGTACGTGGAATCGGTATCGCGTGCCGTAGCCGCGGCGATCAACTCGTACAAGGTTGTGGTTGAGAAGAGCACCGTTCCGGTGTTCACCAGCAACTGGATCCGCAAGGTAATGTTGCTCGATGGTGCCCCGGCCGAGTTGGTCGATGTCGCTTCCAATCCTGAATTCCTGCGTGAAGGCACGGCAGTCGTTGATTTTCTGTATCCGGATCGGATCGTAACTGGGGCAGACACGGTTCGCTGCTCCGAAGTTCTGCGCGAAATTTATCGTCCGCTGACTGACGGTTCGTATTACCTGCGCTCCGACCGGGCGGCAGTGCCAGCGCCCGCAAAATGGTCCAGTCCGGCGCGCCTGATCGCGACCAGCACCAAGAGCGCCGAGATCATCAAGCACGCATCGAATGCCTTCCTCGCCACCAAGATCTCGTTCATCAATGCCGTCGCTAACATCTGCGAGTCGGTTGGCGCCGACGTGAAGGAAGTCTGCGAGGGGATTGGCTCGGACTCGCGTATTGGGAATCGTTTTCTCAACCCCGGTGTCGGCTATGGCGGCTCATGCTTTCCCAAAGACCTAAAGGCATTCCGCCACGTGGCGCGCGAGAATGGCTACGACTTCAGCCTGCTCTCCGCTGTCATTGCGATCAATGACGAACAGCGGGCACGCTTTCTGCGGAAAGTCCGTACGGCGCTGTGGACGCTCAAAGGGAAGAAGCTCGCCGTTCTTGGGCTCGCCTTTAAGGGAGGCACTGACGATATCCGCGAATCTCCGGCAATCGAGATTGTGAAGAGTCTGCTGAAGGAAGGCTGCGAAATCCGCGCATACGATCCGGCTGCGAGTGAGCGCGCGCGTGAGGTACTGCCGTGGCAGGGAGTGTCGTACGTGGATTCGGCGTACGCTGCGGCGCAAGGTGCTGATGCCCTCTTGATTCTCACTGACTGGTCTGGCTTCGCCGAACTCGAACTCGAGCGGCTACGCTCCATGATGGCATATCCGATTATTGTCGATGGCCGCAATCTCTACGATCCGGCAACAATGTCCGCGCATGGATTCCTTTACTACAGCATTGGACGTCCCAACGCGCAGCCGACGCAGCAAGCAGAAAAACCTCGTGTCGAGCCGCTGCATGTCGGAGTCTCAGAGCGTTCGATGCGGTCGAGTACGCACGACTCAGCCTCCAATAGTCGTGTCTAAACAAAGTCGCGAAACAATCGTCAGCCACACCTATTTCGATCTATGTTAAAAATCTTCTCCGACCGCGCCTACGTGCCGCCTGACGTGGAGCACCTCTGGCAGTTGTCTCCGTTTTGGGGATTGAACGATCTGGAGCACAAGTCTGTTCAGCCGAAGCGGTTGGCGCGCTACTTGAAGGAAGGTTCATCCATTTTCGAGATGACCAGCCTGGAGAGCGCGGATTTCGCGGTCTTTCCGGCGGAATTCCAGCGATGCAACAATCCCGCGCGGCGGCCGCTATTATCTGAGTTTACTCAACTTGCGGCTCGGGCAAGTAAGCAGACCATTGTCTTCACCGGCGGCGATCTGGAACACTCGCTCCCTGACTTCGACGGCTACGAATTTCATACATCGCTCTATCGATCAAATCTTCGTGAGAATTGTTTTGCGATGCCCGCTACTATCGGCGACATCGTGGAGGAAGAACTGGGCGGCCGTCTCCCCGTGCTGCGCAAAGAGCAGATTCCCAGCGTAGGATTCTGCGGATTCGCACCGCCTCTTGCGATGTCTATCAGCAAGGAAAGCTTTAAAGAGCATATCCGAGGTTTGATCTATGCAGCAGGCCTTCTGTCAGGAACGCATGTCGGCTACGCTCCTCGCGCGAAAGTGATTCGAACGCTTAAGAAAGCCTGGCGCACCAGGACGAAAATCTTGTTGCGAGGTCGAAGCCCATTTACATGGGCTTTTGGGATTTTGGCCCAGGACAAATCGGAATCCGACCCCGCTACGCAGCGCCGCGAATATCTCGACAACCTTCTCTCTTCGCCTTACACGCTATGCGTTCGGGGACGAGGGAACTACTCCTTGCGCTTTTACGAAGCGCTCTGTTGCGGACGAATCCCTGTCTTCGTAAACACTGACTGCGTTCTGCCGCTCGAAAACGTCATTAACTGGAGGAAGTACTGTGTGTGGATCGAGGAACGCGACATCCCACACACCGACGCGATCATCGCCGAGTTCCATGCAGGTCTTTCCGACGCGCAGTTTCAGGAATTGCAGCTCGCCTGCCGTAAGCTCTGGCTCGACTATCTTTCGCCCGAGTCTTTCATGCGGAATTTGTCAAAAAACTTCAGTTAGATTCGACTTTCGATTCACGCGATATGTATACCCCGAATCGTCCAGCGTACCCCAGTCTTCGTTCCAAACCCCTCGCGAAAACAACCCAATTGATCATCCCAACGGCGATTGCTGTTGTGCTCCTGCTACTCGTCCCCTCCACCGCAACTCCCCCCGGCCCTGCGCCTCACCCTCCAATTCCCATTCACTTCTATCTGGATCGACCCTCTCTCGTTACTCTTGTCATCGAAGATGACTCCGGCCAGCGTGTGCGTAATCTTGTCAGCGAAACTTCCTTTCCAGCTGGCGAGAATGTTGCCTGGTGGGACGGCTTGGACGATCTTGGCCGCGATCCTAATTCCGCCTCTCACTACGTCTACAGCGTTCCGGGCGAACTGGTTACTCCCGGCACATACACAGCGCGAGGCCTAATCCACCAGAAAATCGACCTGAAGTACGAGTTCTCCGTCTACAACCCCGGACAACCGCCGTGGATGACCAGCGATACCTCCAGTGAGTGGTTAACCAATCACACGCCTGCCGATACCATTTGTTTCGTGTCGGCTGACACTGTGCCCGCTCACGGTAAGCTCGATGCCGATTCGCCTCCCCAGGTCCTCATCGGTAGTTATGTTGCTGAGGGAGGAAGCGGACTCGCGTGGGTAGGCCTCGATGGACGAAAACTGCACGGGCAGATGTGGGTCGGCGGAGTCTGGACAGGCGCGCAACAGATCGCAAGAGATCAGGGCGAGCGTCCAGTTCCGAATGTCTACGCTTATGTTGCCTCAACCTGGGGTAACGAATTACGACTTCACAAGCTCGTGAATAAGAAGCATCTGTCTGTCGGCAATCATGACAGTCGATTCGGCAATGGAGAAGATCCCCCGGTACTCGGCTCGACGTGGAAATTTCCAAACGAAAGTCTCGCAGGCATTGCAGGTCTGGCTGCATACAACGGCACAGTGATTCTCAGTCTGTCGAAGCTGGACGAGTTGTTGTTCATCGACGTAGCTCACTCGCGCGCGATCGGCACTCTTCCCGTCTCTCATCCTCGCGGATTGCAGGTAGATTCAAAAGGCAATCTGTTCATCGTCAGCCATAACACTGTCCTAAAGGCAAAGCTGCCTGAAGCTCAAAGCGCCGACGGAGCTCCAATCCTGGGCACTCCGCAGGTTCTGATCGCCGAAGGACTCCAAGATCCCCAACAGCTCACAATGGACTCCGATAGCAACCTTTATGTGAGCGATTGGGGTACCAGCAATCAAGTTAAGGTCTTCAGCCCCACAGGAAACTTTATTCACGCGATTGGGACAGCTGGTGTTCCTGCCCCCGGTCCATACGATCCCAAACTCATGCATCACCCGAAAGGGATTGCAGTCGATAGCCGGAATCAGTTGTGGGTAGCAGAAGAAGACTTCCAGCCAAAAAGAGTTAGCGTATGGGCCTTGAACGGAAGTCTGGTGCGCGCCTTTTACGGCCCTCCCCCCTACGGCGGTGGTGGCAATCTCGATCCGCGGGATAAAACTCTTTTCTATATGGACGGAATGACCTTCCGTTTGAACTGGAATTCTGGTGAGAGCCAATTAACCGCGATCCACTATCGACCTAAAGAAAACGAGCCCCTCATCGTTCCGGAGGCAGTCGGATGGCCGCAGACAGCTTCGTGGCAAGAGCCGGGTGGGCACTACAAGAGATATGGCGCGAGTCAGAGTCCCGACTTACCGATTTATCTCGGCACTCACAAATACCTCACCAACGCCTATAACATTGACCCCACCAGCGGCTCCCCGGTCGTGGGGCTCTGGATCGACAAAAATGGAATTGCCTTGCCTGTCGCTGCGTTCGGCCGCGTGGACTGGTGGCCCCTCCTAGCGACTCCGCCGTTCCACGCCAGGCTTCTTCAGGCGGCCAGTCGCTTTGCCGCCCCCGGCAAAACTGCGAATCTATCGGATTTCACTTTTATCTGGTCCGACCGAAACGACAACCACCTCGTCGATCCGGATGAGGTCTCGATCGCTCCAGGGTTTGTCCATACCGCCAGTTTGTCGGACGGCCTGGAATTTGTCACCGATGCTGCCGCAAGTTATAAGCCGGTGTCCTTCACTTCGGGTGGGGCACCGCTATATGACTTGAGTCTCCATGATGCGCTTTCCTCCGGAACTCAGAAGCCAGCTTCTTCCGGAGGTGGACAGGTCCTCGCCACTCACGGCCCCTGGACTGTACTGACCACCGGAGCCAAACCGTTTGCGCCGGAGTCACTCGCCGGTGCCGAGAACGGCGTCGCTAAATGGGCGTACCCGAGCCTCTGGCCAGGTCTTCACGCTTCGCATAATGCTCCGTCCCCAGATCATCCTGGCGAGCTGATCGGTACGACCCGGCTGCTTGGCCCATCGTTTCAGTTGAAGAACGCAAAGGACATCGAGCTCTGGGCCGTCAACGGCAATAAGGGAACAATCTATCTGTTTACGAGCGACGGTCTTTTCGTCACGACGTTGTTCCAGGACTCCCGCCTGCCATCGGCTTCATGGTCGAAACACCATCGAGCAGTGCGCGGGATGTCGGTTTCCGATCTAACGACGGGGGAAGAAAATTTCTGGCCGTCTATCACTCAGACCTCCGACGGCCACGTTTATGTCGTAACTGATTTTCCCGCCATCATTCGAGTTGACGGGCTGGACACCTTGCAGCGTCTTCCTCCACAAACAATCAACCTGACTCCGCAGATACTCGAAGAGGCGAGAAGCTACCTCGGCTCGAAGGAACTCGATCGCCAGGAAACAAGACCTGAAACGGCTCTCTTGACGGTACCTGTGACCTCCTCTTCCGAGACACTCGACGGAAAGCTCTCTACGTGGGATCCGAAACAGTTCGTCTTGATCGATAAAAGATCGACTCAAGTTGGAAATTGGGGACTTGAGGACCAGCAAACAACTGCCGCGATAAAAATTGCGGGAGACCGTCTGCACGTCGCACTTAGGACCGGAGATCCCCATGCTCTTGAAAACTCTGGCGCTTCCTGGACCAACCTGTTTAAGACAGGTGGCGCTCTCGACCTGATGCTCTCCACCAAACCGAACTCCGACCCGCAGCGCAGGTCTCCAGCCGCAGGTGATATCCGGCTACTCGTATCTTTAGTAAAGGGCCGGCCGATGGCTGTTCTTTACCGGCCCCTAGCTAGTAGCGGCAAGAAGAACAGTGTGCTCTTTGAATCTCCACTGCGCTCGTTACGATTCGATGACGTTGAAGATGTCAGCTCGTCCGTGCAGGTCGCGATTGGGACAAAACCAGCAACTAACGTGGGCACCGGAGACTTTGAAGTCTCCATCCCGCTGAGTATATTGGGCCTGAGTCCGGTTCCCGGAGAATCGCTTCGTGGAGACATAGGCTTGCTCCGAGGGGACGGGCTGCGTACAACACAGAGAGTTTATTGGTCGAACAAGGCAACGGGATTAGTGTCCGATATTCCCAGCGAGGCTTCATTGACGCCCCAGTTTTGGGGGACGCTACGCCTGGTCCCGGAGTCTGGCCTTCCGTAATAGAACAGTTTCGCCGAAATGAAACTGCTGACCCGAACCTCTTCTTCCAAGGATCAGATCCAGGCCTTCTTAATCGCGGCACCCGTCCTCCCATGCGCGCTTTGGCCATTCATGTGAGCAGGATTTGGCGACCACACACGCAGTGTTGCCAAGCGCGGCGGTCACATCCTCAAACGTTGCGTGGCGCGAGTCCGTTCGATTGCTAGAGTTTGGGCGAAATCTTTGCCTCGTAGCGTTAGAGAATCCGGCGTCATCTAACAACGCCCGCTGGTCGGTATGCTTTACCTTCAGTTGGCGGAATCCATTATTCCATTCCGCGCAGACATTTGCTTTGCTGAGAAGTTTGTTCCTGATCGGCTGACTATTCCGGGAGTCTATCCGGATGGCGTCGCGATTTCTGGACACGAAATAGAAAGGGAAGCGTGGCCACGCAGCGAGCAATGCCGCTTCTTTTTCGGCACCTCTGAGCTGCCGATAGGCGAACCTTCGCCTCGGAGCTTTTCGAGAACGGAAGCTGTGTGTTTCCGCGACGACTTGCAAAAGCTGGGAAGAGTTTCGAGCAAATCTCTCTGCAAAACTCGCGCAGCAGAAACATCGAAAGTAAGGCGGAACGTTTCCTTTGTGGCCGGGAGCGACCCCAGAAGGCTTTGGCGCGCAAAAAGCGCGTCCACAGGGGGTCGCTCCCGGCCACAGAACGTGTTTTGCTACGCTACGTTTTTGCTCGTTGTGCATCGTTACTCCTTCGGTTTCATACCCTTGGCAGAACCCGACCGGAACGACAGCGGAACGGAAGCGGAACGTCGTTCTTAAGCTGCCGTTCCGCTTATCAGCGCCAATGAGCGGCATTTACTTCCAATCCGGGTCGAAGACGCTGGGTCCGGAGCGACTTTTCTTTCCTTGAATTTGCGAACAAAATCGTGCTAGTTTTCGTGTTGAACACCCTCCTAAAGCACGTCGCTTTTGACGATCACTGACCATCTCGAACCACTTCGGAACAGCTCTTCGGGGCCGAATTGTGGCCTTGTTGGCAAGCCTTTTCGCGCACAAAATCGTAAGGAGTTTACGCGTTGGGCACCTCCGAAAAGGCGGTTAACTGAAGGCCAGACCGCTATGAATCGGGTGCAAACCGAGGGTCGATTAGGAGTTGCGTGGGCTAGATGATCGCCTGGTGATTGCATGCAGCCGTTCCGGACCGTGAGGTCGCCGCCACCCTAGAGAAGCTCACAGGAGGGGGGAGAAAAAGAAAAAGTCACGGCTTCTGAACATGCCTGAGACGTGATCCATTTGTGAAATGCACCGCGGGTCATTGGTTCGAGCGATAAACGAAACAAGCATCTTGCAACCTAATCTGCCACCCGGAAAGAATGTTGAGTCAGAGACAGGTACTCGAAAACGGCTGCCTTTTTTGGCGGCTTTTGCGAGCACCCAATGTCTGTGCCAAAGTGAGCGAGTTACATCGAAGTGCAACGAGTAGCTCTAGTCCAGGAACGACCAATTGCTGTTCTACGGATGATTGGGATCGATGCGAAGCGAGGCGAACAATAAGGACTTGCCGCTGGGACTGGCACTACCGCCATCCGGTTCGACGGTCACGAAAATCTTCCAGGTGGGACTGGACTATTACCGCGTCTTTGCTCAACGAGATTTGGTCGTTTCCGGAGAGGAACAACAATGAGGCTTGTTGTGGTCCAGATGCAGAACCCCGCGAGTACTAATGAACGATAGCGCGTCGAAAGAGACTCGCGGGGCCTCATCGGGTCTAGTACTTACGGGAATGTACCGGAACGTTTGTGGAAATTGTAACTGTCAGAATTGCTTATTTCGTGTCTCAGTGGCAGCCGTTCCTAAAGGGCAAGAAGCGAGTCGGCAGAGAAGAGCCCCGCCAATTCCAATAGACGGGGCAGTCGCGTGAGACGCGAGATGAGTAGCGAGCCACGTGAACTGAGCTGTGGGAGTGAAGAAAGGAAAGCGGGGTTGTCAGTGGCGAGTGCGCGGAAAAGAAAAGCCCCGCGTGGGACGGGGCTAATTCGCTGAAGGAAATGCAATGTCACTAGCCAGACAGAATCGGGGGTCGAAGATGCGGCGTCTAGCTAGCTTTGTAATGTGCGATAGCCGGAAGGGACGCCTGGGTTGCCAGAAGCAAGTGCAATGTAATCAATGGGATGGGTGGGTGGTCGAAATGTTGCCGAGGTCTCTGTCGAAATGTTGCCGAGGTCTCTAACGTAGCCCACATGGGATGGTTTCGCCACGCAAACGATTAATTCTCAAAATGAGACGAATTGGCGTGCACACAGGACTTAGCGACAGTCTTTGTCACTCTTACTGAAACAAAGGACTTACGCCTTGGGCAGTTTCTTTAGCTTCGCCATGGTCAACGCTCCAAAATCGGTGCGCCTACCGGACTTACTCCGGCGTTTTGCTTTTGAGCTGTTCGTTTTTCGTGCCATCGGTCTCGGCTCTTAGTGTTTGCACGATAGGATGAAGAACTTTCGGGAGGAGGAGAGGCCGCTTGACAGGTTTTCCTGGTTCCGTGGCATACCGGGAGCCTGAACAGCTACATTGCATTTCTCACCACTGCCGCCTTCAGACTGGCCAAAGTCTGTTGGCCCGACCTAAGGGAGTGGCATAAGCGGCGTCAACAAGCGGAAGCTGCGAAGCTCAACCCACAGCCGCCGAAACCGAAGCCTAGACCGCCGCCCCGGATTGTGTATCGCAACAGATGGGTGGATTCGTGGCGTTATTGGTGAGGACGATGATGTGTTATGCGGGTGGAGGCGTCGCTGTCACGGAAGCTGCCGGACAAGCTCAACGGCCCGTTTAGCGAGCTGTTCAATCTCGTGAAGATCGGCGGCCAACTGTCTGTCTGCATTGCTTGACCTCAGCAAGTCGCATTTGAGGGCGATGGCGGTCAGAACGTTGTTGAGTGCGTCCTTGATTTGCTCGGGCATGCTCAGTTCTAGGTCGCTCATGAACAAAGGGTAGCAAGACCGGGCGGAGGGGGCCATCCGATTACTGGGCACCTCCCCGCCCCCCGCAACTCACTCGGCCAATCGGATTTTGGCGCGACTTCCGTCACGCGGCGGGGTTGAAAAGCGGTAGAATTCAGCAACTCTCTTTTCACGCCGCTGAACAGGAGACACGACGATGGCACGCATATTGTCCGTGTCCTACGATGAAGAATTGCTGTACACCCGCCGCCTCTTGCTAGAGACAAGAGATTACAGCGTCACGTCCGCTCTTGGGTTGGAGGATAGCCTCCAGCAATGCAAGCAAGGCGGATTCGATCTTTTCATCCTTGGCCATTCGATACCGGAAGCCCACAAAAAGGCATTGATTGAAAGCTTCCGGGCATCCTGTCGGGAGCCGATAATATCGCTCAAATGCGGAACAGAACCCGAAGTACAGGGCGCGGACTATTACATCGATCCACATCCCGAAGGCATACTTAGCCTTGTGGCTGAAATACTCAGCACCGCCAAACCCAAACGCGCCCAAAGCGCGGCTGCGCATTCACAAATTTCTTCGTCTAGAGTACCCCGCAATCGCATTTGAATTCGATTACAGGCACTCACGATTTTCCGTGGTGTGTATCGCGCCCCGAAATTTACCATCTACGATGCCCAGCAATCGCCCTAGTCAGCGGCCATTTCTGGCGTGGGCTGCTCTGCCTTCAGCGACGCCATCTCGCGCTCTAAGTTATCGCGCATAAGCTCAAGCCGACGCTGGTGAGCAACCGTCATCACTGGACTCTCAAGGAGACCTATGACGGCAGAGTAGGCTTCTACTACATCCTCAAGGCGTTTCTGCACCGCTCACAGTCCGAGACAAAAGGCGATTGTGTGATGCTCACCAGAGATGCTGAGGTTGCGGAGGTTTGTCACTATTCGGGCCTGCAAGAGCTCGTCAGCCTACGGGGCAACCCTTTCGTGAGTGGTGCAATCGCATCACTACTTAACAACAACAGACAGGCTCTGAGCGGCTGCCACTTCTATTCTGAAGGTGGAACATTATGTCCGCCGAAGTTACTTGCTTGGGCTACATCTGCCCACATTGCGGAGAGCGTGTACTGGTGCTCTGCTCATCCCGGCACCTTCCTGTCGAGTTTGTGACAAGAGGCAGAATCGAGTCCAGATGCAAATGCGGCTTAGAAAGCACAATCCCACTCGCCGACGTTCAGTCTCTTGATATTTGGGTGGAATACCCGATGGCTGCCTAGCTGGAGGAGGGACAGACACCTCCCGCGTCAAACACGCACCCGGTTCGCAATCATTGGTTCAACCGGAAACAACGGCCTGAGAAAGTATCAGTGAAGCTCGTGGGTATGTCGTTGATGGGCGGGGTTAACGCCGAGGAAGACCGCCTTGGGCAACAGTGCTTTAATTTGAGCAAACATGGCAGTGGCAAAGTTGCCCTCATCTATAAGTGCGAAGATCTGGTGCCGGACTATCTTCCGAACGTTCGCCTTGCCAGGAAGTACAGCCTCACGATGTGCGATCAGGGGCGCAGGAGTTCGGTGGTAACGGATGAAACATGCAGAGAACTGGACCGGCAGATCACGTTCGCCGAAAAGCAAGGCAAGGACCTTCGTCGGGAAATCGGATCGTACTCAGAGACCATGAGCGGAAATCACACGAAGACACAGAAAGGTGCGGCCTTCAGATAGCTCTGCTTGCTGAAAATCGTTACCGCCTGGATGGGCCTTGCTCTTCATTTGCAATGCAGGTAATTGCATTCTCAGTTCAACCCGGGACAAGGAATGTTTGAACCTTGAGCAGAATGGCCATTGCCGGGCCACAATCGCCCCAAGGCGAGCGCGGTCATGTCTGATGACCCTCATAGTCGCCTCAGATCAGAAACCGAGCACTAAAGCCCCCGCCCATGCAGCTCGGTTATGGGTTGAAAACTTGGCCGGAAATTGGCCGGAAATGTCGCCCGATGTACCGTTTTCCGGCCAATTCTCCGGTTGATAACTCATTGAAAACAAAACTCCGGCTGCCTTTTTCACTCCATGGCATGGAAGAGGTCGTCGGTTCGATCCCGACCAGGTCCACCATCAAATCAATAAGTTAGCGAACCGCTTCCGAATAACTTCGCTGGACCGCAACGCCTATTCGACTCGAGTTAAGCTTTCGAGTTTGAAGATGCATTCCATGCGCATCCACTTATCGCCGTTCTGCGCATGCGGAGACACCTGCTGGAATTTGCTCATCAGTTGTTCCCACTGCCGAATCTTCGGATTGGTACGATCAAGCTCTGCCTTCTTCTCGAAGGAGAAATGCTCATTCACATCCATGATCATGAACATGCGTGTGCCGAGCAGATAGATTTCCATCGATTCGATCCCGCAGTTTCGATAACTCTCTGTAATCTCTGGCCAGACCTTCTCGTGATGCTTCTTATATTCAGCAATCAGTGCTGGGTCGTCTTTCAAATCGAGGCTGTAGCAATATCTCTGTGTCATTGTTCGATACCTAGGCGGCAGTTCCGCGCACGTGAGAACCGAAGAATCCGTAATAGGTGATGAATACATAGGCGAAGAGTGGAACCAGATACGCTGGCGCGAGAGTCTGAGTGCGCAGCGAAATGAGTCCCATCAGGGGTGTGAGAACTGCGCCGCCGATGATTGCCATGACGAGCAGAGACCCGGCAATCTTGGTGTTATCGCCGAGGCCTTTTAGTCCCAGTGCGAAGATCGTAGGGAACATCAGGGACATGAAGAAGCTAGTAAGGAAAATGGCCCAAAGTCCCACCGATCCAGGGAAAAAGACGCCGACAGACACCAGAGCGACGTTGATCAAGGCGTACACGCCCATCAACTTGTTCGGAGCAACGAACTTCATCATGTAGGAGGAAGCGAATCGTCCTACACCGAAGGCGACGAGGGTGCCCGTGAGGAAATATCCCGCCGTCCTTTCCGGACGATGTGTGTAGTCCTGAACATACTGAATGAAATAGCTCCAGGTTCCGACCTGAGCTCCGACGTACAAAAACTGCGCGATAACGGCAAGAATGAAGTGCGGGTAGCGGAACAGATCGCTGCTCCGGCCGCGGGTTTCGTCGGCTGAGTGCGTTTCGCCACGAACACTGGGAAATTTGGTGAGCGCAATGAAAACAGCCCAAACGAGCGCAATCAGTCCCAGGACGACATAGGGCCGGACTACTCTGAGAATCTCGTGCTGCAAATAAGGAGCGTAGGTGCCTGCCTCGCGCATGGCGACGATTTGTTGAGGAGAGAGTTCGATTCCGGAAAAGATGAAAACAGTTCCGACGAGCACACCTGAAATCGCTCCGATGGGATTAAAGGCTTGCGAGAAATTCAAGCGGCGTTCTGAAGTTTCCGGGTCACCACATTGTGCGATGAACGGATTGGACGCAGTTTCCAGGAACGAAAGGCCGCTGGCAATTACGAATAAGGCAAACAGGAAAAATACGTAGCGACCAAACACCGCGGCGGGCCAGAACAAGAATGCTCCGGTTCCAAAGAGCGTAAGACCGATGATGAATCCGGCTTTGTATCCGAGTCGCCGCATGATCAGGCCGGCCGGAATTGCGAGTACGAAATATCCGGCGTAAAAGGCGGATTGAATCAATCCCGCCTGGAACCGATTAATCTCGAATGACTTCATGAACTGGCGGATCAGAACGTCGTTGAGGTTGTTTGGTACACCCCAGAGGAAGAACAGGGCAGTAACCAGGAAAAATGGCAAGAAGTTGCCGCGCGGGAAGAGCGAGGGCTCCTGTCGTTGCGTCGCTGCCGATGAAATCTCAGAAATCGCCATATTTTTTTGTTTCACCCCAACGCCCGGTCGAGGTGCACATATCCGCCGTCCACGAATAGATGCTGCCCGGTAATGTGAGCGGCCTGCGCAGAAAGCAAAAACACTACCATCGCAGCGATCTCCGCTGGCTCGGTCATTCGCTTCTCCAGCGGGATCTTGGCGAGAATCGATTGCAGCTTTCCTTGAGGATCAGAAAACGTATCGAGCCACTGGCGATAGAGCGGCGTCATGACTTCAGCGGGAACGACCGCATTTACGCGGATGCCATACGGAAGGAGTTCCACGGCCCATTCGCGAGTCAAAGCGAGAATGGCGCCCTTAGAAGATGCATAGCCGGATGTGCCACCCTGACCGGTCACGGCCGTTTTGGAGGCGATGTTTACGATTGCGCCTTTGGAGTTCTTAAGGTGGGGTAGGCAATAGTGTGCCATGTTGTAATAGTGGAGCAGATTTCTTTCGAGCGAACTTACGTACTGTTCGGGACTCCCGTGCTCCAGTCCAACCTTGTCATTGACTCCAGCGTTGTTCACCAAGGCATCGAGCCGTCCAAACTTCTTGATGGTTTCCAGAACAGCAGCTTCGCAATCTTTTGGATGGGAGAGTTCTGCGACGATTAACTCGCTGGCTGGAAGCTCGCCCTGCAGCTGCCGACCCGCTTCAGCGTCGCGGTCCACGATGACGGGTATGGCGCATTCAGCGGCAACGGCGCGTACGATCGCGCCGCCGATGCCTTTTGCGCCTCCCGTGATTAGCACAACCTTATCTTTCAGGTGCAGTTCCACTTGTCGTCTTTCCTTAGCCGTGCAAGTTCATAAATCCGCCATCGAGTAAATAGTCCACGCCCGTGATGAACGATGCCGCATCCGAGCAGAGAAACAGAGCAAGTGAAGCTACTTCGCCTGGTTCTGCCATTCGTCCGATGGGCTGAGTCTTCGCCAACTTCTCGTACATCTCCTGCTCGCGTCCCGGGTAATTCTGGTGCAGAAAACCATCGACAAACGGCGTGTGCACGCGCCCCGGAGAAATGCAGTTACAACGAATGTTGTGCGAAATGTAATCGCGCGCAACTGAATAGGTCATCGCGATCACCGCGCCTTTACTGGTCGAATATGCGAAGCGGTCGGCCAGTCCGGCAGCGCCGGCTACGGAAGCCATGTTCAGGATCACGCCGCCGCCGTTCGTCTTCATGCGGCCGATGCAGTCGTGAATGCAGTTGTAGTAGCCCTTGACGTTCACACGCATGACGCGGTGAAAATCTTCTTCGGTGGTGTTTTCAATGTTGCCGATATGAGAGACGCCGGCATTGTTCACCAGGATGTGAATGCGTTCCTGCCGCGAGATCTCGTCGAAGACTCTTGTGACATCGGCAAGGCTGGTGACATCGCACCTGAATGCAGAGGCAGTTCCTCCGGTGCTCTGAATCTCACGGCAAACCGCTTCGGCGTCCGACTGGTTAATGTCGAGAGCACAAACCTTCGCTCCGCTCGCCGCGAATTTCAGCGCGATTGCGCGCCCAATGCCGCTGCCCGCGCCAGTGATCACAGCGCATCTTCCGTCCAGACGGAATCCGTTCACGATGTGAGCGTCGCCGGTCAGAGAGACACTCCTCGTTTCCACGGGATGAAATCTTCCTGATTATTCTGCTCGGCTTTAGTGCGAACCACGCCGCTCGCAACCTGAATCACCACGTCGAGAACGCTCTCGCCCGTCTTTTTGATATCGGATACTCCGGAGATGATTGGTCCTGTATCGATGTCGATGATGTCGGGCATGCGCTGTGCCAACGGCGTATTCGTCGAGAGCTTCACAACCGGAGTAATCGGATTGCCGGTAGGGGTGCCGAGCCCAGTCGTGAACAGGACTATGTTTGCTCCCGCCCCTACCTGTGCGGTGACGCATTCGACGTCGTTTCCCGGTGTGCACTGAAGATTCAGTCCCGGCTGCTTCGAATACTCGGGGTAGTCCAGGGCCGCGGTCACGGGAGAGGTGCCGCCCTTCTTGGCAGCGCCTGCAGATTTCATGGCGTCCGTGAGCAGGCCGTCACGCATGTTGCCGGGAGAGGGATTCATGTCGAAACTGGCTCGCACAGCCCGTGCGCGACTGGCATAGTCCTGCATCAACTGCGTGAAACGTTGAGCTACTTCTGCCGTTGTCGCGCGATTGATGAGGTCCTGCTCGACGCCGCATAATTCCGGAAACTCGGAAAGAATGGTGCGAGCGCCCAAGGCCACCAGCAAATCAGACGCGTGTCCGATCGATGGGTTGGCGGACAAGCCGGAGAACCCGTCGGATCCACCGCATTTAAGACCAACGCATAGATGAGAGAGGTCCGCAGGCGTTCGTACGGCTCGATTCGCTCCAATCAATCCATCGAAGGTGCGCCGAATTGCCTCGGAGAGCATCGCGAATTCCGATCCACTCTTTTGCTGTTCAAGGATGACGAGTGGCTTATCGAGCTTCGGATTGCGAATGTTAAGTTGTTCGCGGAGGATATCGATCTGCGCGTTCTGACACCCGAGGCTGAGAACCGTAGCGCCGGCAACATTGGGATGATTGATATACCCGGCGATCAAGCCACAGAGGTTGTTCGAGTCTTCACGGGTACCGCCGCATCCACCTTCGTGAAGCAGGAACCGGATGCCGTCCACGTTTTCGAAGACTCTGCTCGATCGCGCCGGGGTTCCATGCGCATCTCGACTGAGTGGCGCAGAGTTTTCCTCGCGATAGCTCGCGGCTAAGTTCGCAACTTGCTGTCGATAGGGCGACGGTGCGGCGAATCCTAACTCCTCCTCGAAGGCCTGCTTCAAGTTGAGGATGTTCCGGTTTTCGCAGAATACCAACGGCACCACGATCCAGTAATTGCGAGTCCCGACTTGACCGTCCGATCGATGGTATCCGAGAAACTGGCGCTCCTTCCACCGGGTCACATCGGGTGGCGTCCAGCGGAATGGTTCGGTCTTTGCATGATAGAGGGCGGCCTCGTGGCGCAGATTGGCGAGAGTCAACTGTTCTCCGTGGCGAACGGGCTGGCAGGTTTTACCGACGAGTACGCCATACATGAAGACCGCGGCACCGAGAGGCAGGTCGGAGGCAGCAAACTTGTGCTTGGCCGGAATATCCGAGACCAGGGAATAGGTTTTGCCCGAGAACTCGATTTGCGTGCCCGATTTCAAATCAGTGAGGGCGATGAGCACGTTATCTCTGGGGTCGAGTTGTAGGACACTCTGCATCTTCTAAGCCCTTTTGGGCAACGATTCCAGCGTGTTCTCTCGATGCCGCAGGTTCCAGAACTTCGCAGCGTTACCACCCAGTACAGCATCGCGAATATCATCCGAATAGCAACTGAAGTATTCAGTGACAAGATTCATGACTTCGGAATAAGAGGCCGCCACGGTACAGACCGGCCAGTCGGACCCTATCATAAGCCGTTCTGAACCGAAGGATTCCAGAGCAACGTCGAGATATGGCTTTATCTGCGCTGGCTTCCAGTCGTTCCAGTCCGCTTCGGTGACGAGCCCGGAGAGTTTGCAACACACGTTCGGAAATTCTGCAAGCTTGCGTATCCCAGCGGCCCACGGCTGAAGTACTCCGTTTTTGATGAGAGGCTTGGCCAAGTGATCCAGAACAAAGCGTTGTCGCGGAAAACGTTGGACGAACTCAATCGTCACCGGAAGATGTTGGGGATGGATCAAGATGTCATACGCGAGACCGAACTTCTCCAGAACACTGATGCCGCGGAGAAATCTTGGTCGCAGCAGAAACTGGTTGTCCGGTTCACTCTGTACTACGTGGCGAATTCCAACCAACTTGGGATGTCCAGCCAACTCGGCCAATTGTGAAACAACGTCTGGCGATTGTAATTCGACCCATCCGACCACGCCTAGAACGAACGAAGAGGCCGCAGCCAACTCCAGGAGCCATTTTGTTTCTGCGAGGGTCTGCTGAGCTTGAACTGCAATTGTGCCGTCGAAACCGGATTGCTCCAGTTCTGGTCGAAGATCAGCGGGCAGGAAATCACGCCGCAGCGCCGACATAGAGTCATCAATCCACACGTACTCCTGCGGGCTGTAGTGCCAGAAGTGCTGGTGAGCGTCAATGCGCATACATTCAAACAGTCGTCGGGTGCTCAACTAGTCGTTGCGGTGATTCTTCAAGGCGCTCGATTCCTAACTCAACGATGTCGCCGGGCTTCAGGTGCTGTGGAGGCCTAATTCCTAGTCCCCGCCGGGCGGTGTACCTGTACTGATCAAATCTCCCGGAAGCAGCGTCATGAATTCGCTGACGTAAGAAACGAGGGTAGCAAGGAAAGCGGAGTAGCCCAAGGCAATCCTTCTGGTCCCAAAAGTTGTTACTTAGAGAATCGAGCCGAGTGCGAAAGTGATTTTGGCTGGAGTTGTGAACCGTTTATAGGCATTTTTTGAGTGTGAGCACGGCGTTAACCGGTCATTCAGCCACTAGCAGTTGCGAACTAGAATATCTAATGCAAACGTTTACATTCCGCCGGCTTTGATCTCTACTGCAGACAAGCCCGTTCAATATACAGGACAGGGAATCTCGATTCAGGCGCCATGAGCCCCGAGGGACTTTAGTGAAAGCGCTCGTACTCCAAAAGCCAGAGCACGCATCCATCGAAAGCATCCCAGAGCCGGTTGCGTGCAGCCGGGACGTATTGCTGAAAGTCCGGATGGTGGGCTTCTGCGGAAGCGACTTGAATTCTTTTCGTGGGCTGAACCCGCTGATCTCCTTTCCTCGAATCCTGGGACATGAAGTGTGCGCGACCGTCGTCGAACCCGGCTGCGACAGTGGGCTGGCCTCCGGAACCGATGTGGCTTTGTCTCCGTACACAAGTTGCGGTGAATGCGCTTCGTGCCGGCGCGGACGTCCAAATGCCTGCCAGTTTAACCAGACGCTCGGTGTGCAGAGAGATGGTGCACTCACTGAATTCATCGTGGTGCCGGCAGAAAAGTTGTACCCGGCGAAACTCACGCCCAAGGAACTCTGCCTCGTTGAACCGCTGACAGTGGGATTTCATGCCGTAGCGCGCGGACGCATAACAGCAAACGATACGGTCGCGGTTCTGGGTTGCGGCGGAGTTGGGCTGGGAGCCGTGGCTGGTTCTGCTTCTCGCGGCGCAACTACGATTTGCGTTGATGTGGACGATGAAAAGCTGGAGCTTGCGCGAGCCGCAGGCGGCACTCACACCATCAACACCAGTAAAGAGTCGCTACACGACTCGTTGCGGGAAATGACTGGGGGGAGAGGCCCCGACGTAGTAATCGAAGCAATCGGTACACCTGCAACATTTCGCGCGGCCGTGGAGGAGGTAGCGTTTACCGGCAGGGTGGTGTACATCGGCTATGCGAAAGAATTGGTGAACTACGAGACCAGGCTGTTCGTGCAAAAGGAGCTGGATATTCTCGGATCGCGCAACGCCCTTTCTGAGGACTTTCGCGCGGTGATCGCGCTGCTGGAAGCCAAGCGATTTCCGGTGGACCAGGCCGTAAGTCTGGTCGTTCCTTTAGAGGACGCAGCTGGGGCTTTGCGTTCGTGGAGTGAGAAGCCATCGCACTACAAGAAGATTTTGGTGCAGGTAGGTTAAGGTCCGACAAATCCCTTTCAACTTGTTTTTGCGTTTCGTCGGGTCGGACCAGGTAAGCCAATCCACCGTTCTTGGAAGATGAGCGGACAAAACAAAGTGGCAGGGAGAACCTGCCACTCATTTGGATTTGGATAACGTTAGCTGCTTATCGCTGTGGGCTCGCTCCACCCTGCTGTGCCTGCCGCATTTGCGTCAGCTTCTGCTGCTGTTCTGGGGTGAGAATCGACTGAATTTGCGGTCCGGCAGAACGGCGGATATCTACCATCTTCTGCTGCTTTTGTTCAGGTGTGAGGGTCGAATCGCTATTCACTGCGCTCATCTGGCTCACTTCACCTTGCAGAATTGGCCGCAGCTTGTTCTGTTGATCCGGGGTTAGATTCACGCTCTCCGTGAGCCACGCGATCGTTTCGTCTACCTGGCTGTGCGCCGGTGCCGTCTGCGTTGCGCCCGCTGTGCCGGCAGTCTGGCCACCAGGATTGGCTTGTGAACTGGCACTCGGAGACTGCCCCGTTGCTGAGGGCGTGCCAGATGTTTGCGCAGCAGCAAACGTTGCACCGCATGCGAGCGTTAAAGCCAGTGAGAAAACGGCAAATTTGAAATTCTTAGGCATATGTTCTCCTTCGGCGACGAAGTGGAGGAGACCTACAACAATCCGTCAGGTTCCATGAAGAGATTCCTTTGCCTTAGGGGAGGTTGTGCCGCGAACACTGAATTACGGAGTAGCTGCGCAAAGGCGAGAGTCGATCAGTCTCTCAGTCTTTCAGTCCATCAGTCGGTCAGTTTGCTCTGATGGTGGAACTCGCCAGCAGGTCGCCGCTTTACAAAGCAGTCGGTTGAAAGCCAAGGGAGGCGGAATGGAAAGCAGGACGGTTGTGCGGCTGAGAGATTGACGCTGAGAAACTGAGTGACTGATGGACTGAAAGACTTCTACTTCCGCCGATATACCACTTTCAGCTTCTCGCCTTCCAGAATTCGCTGAATCTGGCTGCGCGCGTGAGCAGCCCAGGCGCTTCCGGAATCCAGCTGAACGTATGCCTTCCAGTGCTGGAGGGCGCGGCGGGGATCGCGGACCTTTTCATACGCGAGCGCAAGATTGTAATGCGCGTCGGCGTAAGTAGGGGCAAGCTGCAGCGCGATCTGGTAGACCTTGATCGCTTCCTGAATGCGTCCAGTTTCGTCGAGAACGTTTCCGAGATCGAAATAAGCGAGCGCATATCGCGCGTCGGCATCGATCGCCTTGCGGTAGTGAGACTCTGCCTTCAAATAATCCTGGGCGTTGTAGTAAAGCGTGCCCAGATTGATGTGCGCAGCCGCGTGATTCGGCTCAAGTTCCAGGACTTGCCGGTAGCACTCCATGGCTTCGAGCTGCGAGTTCGGGTCTTCTTCCAGCGTGATGCCGCGCGCGAAGAACTCGGCTGCCGTCTCCGTCTGGTACAGCATTGTCATCTTGGCATTGGCGGGGACCACTTCGCCGCTCGGCTCGAAGTCCATCACCCACTGCCCAGCCAGTGGCTCCAGCGCGCGGCCATCATGACGGAAAGCGACGCGCGATCCCGTCATGAATGTTCCCGCTTCCAACAGCGGATTCTCCATGCCCGCCACCTGCTTCTGCATGGCGATCAGCGACTCGCGGATCACCGCCGGACGCACGCGCTTGGCGCGCAGGTCGCGTACTTTTTTCAGTTGGAGGAGGTCAAAAAAGGAGAAGGGTTCCGCTGCCGCTACCAGCCCGGCTTTTTGCCATTGGATCAGCTGTCGCGGCGTGATGCGAAGTATTCGCAGAACGTCAGCTCGTCGGTATCGATGCACTGGTTTATAAAGAGCCTGTGACCTACGCGTGATTATCGGTATCTAATCGTTTCAACGCAAGCGCAAACGCCCTTACTTTTTCCACAGATAGTTACTTTTCATAGGATTTCTCGGAGTAAATTCGAAGTTGCATCAGAAACGCAGCTTTTACCGGCTCGTTTTCGAATTCGCATTCGGATTTTTCATTCCCCGCCCATTGTGTTAACTTTTCGAGTTTGCCCAGCAGCGTACGGGCTCGCAGAGAGGAACCGATTTTGTCTGTCTCCCCCGATGTCGCCACACCCCGGAAAACCGCACTGAATGCCGTTCATCGCCAGATGGGCGCCAAGATGGTCGACTTTAACGGCTGGGACATGCCTGTGGAATATCCCAAGCACGGCGGCCTGATCGCCGAGCATCTCGCGGTGCGCAACGGCGTCGGCGTATTCGACGTGAGTCACATGGGCGACATTCGCGTGCACGGGCCCGAGGCGCTTGCGGCCATTCAGCACATCACCATCAACGACGCGTCGAAGCTGAGTGTTGGGCAAGCGCAGTATTCGGCAATGCTCTACCCGCAAGGAACGTTTGTGGACGACGTGATCGTGCACAAAATGGCGGATGACGATTACCTCATCGTGATCAACGCGGGCACGCGCGAGAAGGACTTTAACTGGGTGCGCGACAACGCTCGTGGCTTCAACTGCACCGTCACTGATCTTAGCGACAACTTCACGCAGATCGCCATCCAGGGCCCACGCGGTGTCGATACGCTGCAGAAACTCACCGACGCCGATCTGAGCAAGGTGAAGTTCTACTGGTTCACGCACGGCACTGTGGCCGGACTGAAAAACATTCTTATCGCGCGCACCGGATACACGGCCGAAGACGGTTTCGAGATTTATGTGCCTTCCGATCCTGAAACCAGCGCCATCGTCTGGAACAAAGTCCTGGAAGCCGGCAAAGAGTTCGGCGCGATTCCCGCTGGACTGGGTGCGCGCAACACGCTGCGCCTGGAAGGGAAGTTGCCGCTCTACGGCCACGAGATCTCCGACACCATCAATGTGTGGGAGGCAGGGCTCGATCGCTTTTGCAAGATCGACAAAGCAGAGTTCACCGGACAAGACGCGCTGGTGAAGGCCAAAGCCGCAGGCGTGAAGCGAACGCTGATCGGCCTGGAGATGCTGGAGCGCGGCATCGCGCGCGACGGCTATAAGGTTCAGGACCTGAAGGGCAACGAGATCGGCTACGTCACCAGCGGTTCGTACGCGCCGTTCCTCAAGAAGAATATTGCGCTCGCGTATGTGCCGCCGGAGCACTCGACCGTTGACTCCGAACTCGCCGTCGAAATTCGCGGGCAGGCAGTAAAAGCGCGCGTAGTCCCAACGCCTTTTTACAAGCGACCTAAAAAGACGCAGACGTCTTAACTCTGTGTTCCTTTGTGTCCTCTGTGGTTAAATTAGGCTTTTCTGGAGATCATCATGACTTATCCGACCGACGCGAAGTACACCAAAGAACACGAGTGGATCAAGATTAGCGGCAACACCGGCACAGTAGGCATCACCGACCACGCGCAGAATTCGCTTGGCGACATCGTGTTTGTCGAGTTGCCGAAAGTTGGCGCGACCATCAGTGCAGGGAAGAGCTTTGGCACGGTTGAGTCCGTGAAAGCCGTATCCGATCTGTACGCGCCGGTCAGCGGTACCGTGGCCGAGGTGAACGACGGAGCTCGGCTCGGCGCCTGAGAAGATCAATCAGGACGCGAACAACACCTGGATGGTCAAAATCACACTTAGCAACGCCGGCGAGGCCGATGGCCTGCTCTCCGCCGCCGACTACGAAAAGTTCATAGCGGAAGAAGGCGCATAAGCGCCCGATTGAGGGGGAGACACTGGGCAGGAGTTATTGAAGATCTCAAGATTCAAGATTTCAGATTCACGAGCTCTTCCGGGATTGGGCGCAGGAAATCTTCAATTCTGAACTCTTAAATCTAAAATTCTTCTCCGTGCCTCTGTGTCTCCGTGGTGAAATCTTCCTCTTCCGCTTTCTCCACCCGCCAATCTCAGCTCTATTCCTCCTGTCCGCGCTGACGAATTCGCCCTCCGCCATTTACAATCATCTGTGATCCCCTCGAGCGATCTCGTCTGATCGGCTCCCGCGTAATTGGGTTCGTCAGCAGCGAGGGCCACACCCGGATAATATGCGCTATCTTCCAAAGTCACCCAGTGACCGCGACCAGATGCTGCGCGAAATTGGCGTCCGCTCCATCGACGACCTGTTCGCGCCTATTCCGCCCGATGCACAAGTAAAGGGCGACCTCAACATTCCGCGCCAGATGGCCGAGTCGGAAATTTTCGACTACTTCCGCCAGCGCTCCGCGGAGAACGCGCTCGGCTACACCAGTTTTCTCGGGGCGGGCGCTTACTATCATTACCGTCCCGTGGTGATCGACAGCCTGATCTCGCGTGGCGAATTCTTCACCGCCTACACGCCTTATCAACCGGAAATCGCGCAGGGGACCCTGCAGTCGATCTTTGAATTTCAATCGATGATCTGCGACCTGACCGGCATGGAAGTGGCGAATGCTTCGATGTACGACGGATCGACCGCCGCGACCGAAGCCGTGCTCATGGCCGATCGCGTCACCGGACGCACCGGAGCCGTCATCGCGCGCAGCGTGCATCCGGAATACCGCGAAGTGCTCACGACTTACGCGAAGAACCAGAGCATGTCGCTGGCCGAAGTCGGCTACCAGGAGAACGGTCGCGTAGATCTCACCGCTCTCGACCAGGCTGTTACGGACAAGACCTCGTGCGTGCTGATTCAGTCGCCGAATTTTTTCGGCACACTGGAAGACGTGGCAGCCATCGCCGACATCGCGCATAAGAAAGGCGCGCTGCTGGTGGTTGCCATCGCCGAAGCGGTTTCGCTCGGAATCGTTCGTCCCCCGGTGGAAGCCGATATCGTCGCCATGGAAGCGCAGTCGTTCGGTGTGCCCGTCGGATTCGGTGGACCGTATGCTGGCGTGATCGCCACGAAAGAAAAGTTCGTGCGCCAGATGCCCGGACGCCTCGTCGGCGAGACCGTCGACAAGCAGGGCCGCCGCGGATTCGTCCTCACGCTCTCCACGCGCGAGCAACATATCCGCCGCGAGAAGGCTACGTCGAACATCTGCACCAACCAGGCGCTGATCGCCCTCATGGCAACTATCTTCATGACCGTCTACGGCCGCGAAGGTATTCGCGAGCTGGCGCAGCAGAATCTGGCGAAGACCGCCTACGCCGCCGAAGAATTCGGACGCAAAGCCAAAGTGCTGTTTAGCGGCGCGCCGCGTTTCAACGAGTTCGTGGTGCAGACCAAGGATGACTCGCGCGCTATCAACGATCGCCTGCTCGATCGCAAGATCGTGGGCGGCTTCCCGCTGAAAAAGTTTTATCCCGAGTTGGGGAATGCGGCTCTGTGGTGCTTTACCGAGTTGACCACGCGCGCGGCCATCGACGCCGGCGCCAAGGAGGTGGCGTAATGAGCGACCGCGACATCAAGAAGGCCACCACCCACGTCAACCAGAACGAGGGCCTCATCATGGAGAAGTCCTCGCCCGGCAAGAAAGCCTACAAGCTGCCGCCGCTCGACGTGCCCGACGTGAACGTCTCCAAATTGCTCGGTAAGCTCGAGCGCAAAGACGAAGAGGCTGCCGAACTGCCCGAAGTCAGCGAGATCGAAATCATTCGCCACTTCACGCGCATCTCGACGTGGAACTATGGCGTCGATTACGGACTCTATCCGCTTGGCTCCTGCACGATGAAGTACAACGCGCGCATCAATGAAGTGGTCGCGCGCATGGACGGCCTGGCCGGAGCGCATCCGTATCAGCCGGAAAAGCTCTCGCAGGGCGCGATGAAGATCCTGCAACTGCTCTCCGAGTGCCTGATCGAAATCACCGGCATGGACGCAATCACCCTGCAGCCTGCCGCTGGAGCGCACGGGGAACTCACTGGCATTCTGCTGGTCCGTGCCTATCTCGAATCGCAAGGTAATCCGCGCAAGAAGATTCTCATCCCCGACTCGGCGCACGGCACCAATCCCGCCACCGCGGCCATTGCCGGATACGCCGTCGAGAACCTGAAGTCGAATGAGAAGGGAATGGTCGATCTCGTCGCGCTCGAAAAGCAGGTGACCGAAGACGTCGCCGCGCTCATGCTCACCAACCCGAGCACGATCGGCGTCTACGAAAGCGACATCCGCCGCATCGCCGAAATCCTGCATCGCAAGGGCGCGCTGCTCTACATGGACGGCGCGAATATGAACGCGCTCTGCGGCAAAACGCAGCCCGGCAAGAACGGCGTCGACGTGATGCACCTGAACCTGCACAAGACCTTCTCCACGCCGCACGGCGGAGGAGGTCCGGGCTCCGGTCCAGTCGCCTGCAAGAAGATTCTTGAGCCTTTCCTGCCCACGCCGGTCGTGGTTGAAAAGTCTGATGGCACGCTTGGTTTCGAATACAACCGTCCGCAGAGCATTGGCCGCGTGCGCGCCTTCTACGGCAACTTCGGCATGCACGTGCGCGCTCTTGCCTACATCCTGGCAAATGGTCCCGACGGCCTGCGCCAGACCACCGAAGACGCGGTCCTCAACGCCAACTACATTCGCAAGAAGCTGGAAGGCATTTATGAGCTGCCTTACAAAACGCAGACGCTGCACGAAGTTGTCTTCAACGACCGCATTCAGCAGCGCAAAGGCGTGAAGACCGGCGACGTCGCCAAGCGCCTCATCGACTACGGCTTCCATTCCTACACGGTTTCGTTCCCGTTGATCGTTCCGGGCGCCATGATGATCGAGCCCACCGAAAGCGAATCGAAGGAAGAGCTCGATCTGTTCATCGATGCGATGAAATCGATCGCGAAGGAATGCGAAGAAGAGCCGGAGACGGTCCTGAACGCGCCTCACACGACGCGTATCTCACGACTGGATGAAGTCCGCGCCGCCCGGCAGCCGATCCTGAGGTGGAAGAAGCAGGCGAAATCCGCCGCAGAGTAATTCTTAACCACAAAGGGCACAAAGGTTCACGAAGTAAAAACCCCCAAGCTCTTGGGGGTTCTCGGCTTTTTAACTTCGTGTTCCTTGGTGTCCTTCGTGGTTGAGGTTTTAGTGCTCTGTGATATTCACGCTCGCCTGTGTGTCCGCCCATTCCAGTTTCAGTGTGGCAGCCTTCGCTCCCGTTTTATCCAACGAGATCGTGAACTGCTCCACCGGTGCCGACGTCTTACCAACTTTCATCGGAATCCGCACAAGGTCCTGTTTTTCGTCGTAGACCGTTCCCCACTGGCCGGTTTGCTTGTTGATGATCAGCGTCCATTGCTGCTGATTGGGGATCGTGTACAGCGTGTAATTGCCTGCGGGCACATGCTTGTCGCCCACCATCAGGTCGGTGGTAGTCACGAAGGTCGTGGCTTCGTTCGCGCCCGTTCGCCACTCTTTGCCGTAAGGGACAAGGCCGCCGAAAATGGTTCGTGGCTGGTGAGTCTTGGGATCGTTCACATTCGGACGGCTGTAATCGATCGTGATCGTCTTCCCATCCGCAAGCGTGACGCTCGCCTGTCCCGGGGGACTCGGCCGCTTGCTCTTGTCGCCGCCCATCTGCGCGGCAACGGTCAAAGTACAGATCAATGCTGCCATGATTAGTAGAACTTTCCGCATTGCTCCTCCTCGGTTCGAAACAAGATTGAAAAGAATGGCAAATCGTAAGCGGGATGATTATCACAAACTGCCAGCTCCCCGTACAATCAGCCCATGTCCGCTTTTGAAACGCATCGTGACGAACTCGAAAAATACGAGTTCATGATGGGCCCCGCACGCGGCCGACTTGCTGTAACAATGGACGTCGTCACAGACGCAATGGCACTCGTCGGTCAACATGGAGTCTATTGCCAGAGCCAGCGCTGGCCCGGCAAACCCGTAATGGATATTCAGATCATCATGCAGTCGCTGGAAGAGGCCAAGGAGCTGATTCGCAGCGTGATGGACGAATTGAAACAACAGAAAGAGCCGCAAGAACCTGCTCTCTAGAAAGGCAGACCATGGCAATCATCGATTCACTTCTTCCCGAGTTCGACAAGGAAATGGCGAATACCCGCAAAACGCTGGAGCGCATCCCGGATGACAAGTTTGACTACAAGCCGCATCCAAAATCAGGCACCATGGGCTGGATTGTGACTCACTTGGCCAACATCCCGGTATGGACTGTACGCGCCCTCAATCAGGACGACTTCGACTTCAGTCCAGGCGGTGCTCCGCCGCAGCGAACCATCCCGCTGAACTCGACTGCGGAGGTCCTGGCGCGCTTCGACAAAAACGTCGCCGACGCCCGCGTCGCGCTGGCCCATACGACTGATGCTGCGCTCGCCGAGCCCTGGAGCCTTCTCTCCGCCGGGCACAAGATGTTCACTCTGCTCCGCGCCGAGGTCATTCGCAATATGGTGATGAATCATTCCATCCATCATCGCGGACAGCTCACCATGTACATGCGTTTGAACGATATTCCCGTGCCCGGACTCTACGGTCCTTCGGCAGATGAGAAGTGATCCCATGGCCAACTTGAATTTCACTTACGAAGATGTTGCCGGCATGATCGACCACTCGTTGCTGAATCCAACATTGCCGGTTGCAGAGCTCGATCTTGGCATTGAACTGGCAAACCGCTACCAGGTCGCGAGCGTTTGCATCATGCCGTTTTACCTGAAACGTTGCGCCGAGATGTTGCGCGGCGCCGGCGTCGCTCCCAGCACCACCATCGGATTCCCCCATGGCGGTCACACCACGGCCACGAAGCTTGCCGAGTCCAAGCAGGCTCTCGCCGACGGGTGCCTCGAGCTGGATATGGTCGTCAACATCAGCCAGGTGCTGAGCGGCCACTTCGATTACGTCCAGGATGAGATCAAGCAGATCGTCGACCTGGCGCACGATTCCGGCGGGAAGGTGAAAGTCATCTTCGAGAACTGTTATCTGAATCGCGAGCAGAAGGTCGCTCTCTGCGAGATCTGCACCGAAGTCGGCGCCGACTGGGTCAAGACCTCCACCGGATACGGCACCGGCGGCTTCACATTCGAAGACATTGACCTGATGCTGAAGAATGTCGGCAAGAACGTGCAGGTCAAAGCCGCTGGCGGCGTGCGCGACCTGGATACTCTACTGAAGCTTCGCGAGATGGGCGTTACGCGCTGCGGCGCCAGTCGCACGGCCGCCATGCTGGACGAATGCCGCAGACGCCTGGAAATGCCGGCTGTCGCATCGTAAGAACGCGCGGTACTTGGTTTTTGGGCTTTCAGGCTAGGGAACGGGCTCTAGGGGGGAAGACCGTACGCGTATTGATGCTCGCGGTTAGAAGTGCCGCTGAGCGATCTGCTTCGCCTGCTGCCGCATGTGCGTCTCTTCCGAGCTCGCGGCAATTCCAATCGCGAAGAAGAACAAAACTACCAAAGTGACTGCGAACATCGCATACCTCCCCACTAACAACGGGTGAGCTAAAGTAGACCCACTCAGCCCTCGCTTCAAGTTACGAGTGGGATACGTCCTCAGGTTACCTGCGTTCTCGTAAGAGCTCGCAACCCATGACCCAGCTTCGTTCTCGCCCGCATCCCTTCTAGGAACTTGAACCCGAAATTGGCCCGACAAGTTGCGCTGCTGCGTTCAGGCGCATAAAAAAGGCAGCCCCGAAAGGCTGCCGATCTTTGTCCAGGAACATGTCAGCTTAGGCAGTCACATACTTGCCCGCATCGATCACCTTCGCTGCTACCTGCTGTGTCAGGCCAATCGTATTGAACGGCTCATATTTCACCAGCCGCCGCAGGATCGCCATCTGCGTGCGCAGCATATCGCCCTCGGAAACTGCCGCGATCACCCGCTTCGCCGATGCCTCGATCCGGTTCATTGCCTCCGAGAGATACAGCTGAGTATAGGCAATCGCCAGCGCCGCAGCGGCTTCACCCTGATTCTGGACCAGCTTTTGCGTGCGCAGCACGGTTGATTCCGCCACATAGGTTTCGATCAGGATGTCGGCCAGTGCGCCCAAGATCTCCTGCTGCTCACCAATTGCCTGCATGTATTTTTGCGAAGCCGAGCCCGAGGTGAACAGCGCAATCTTCTTGGCATTAGCGATGATCGCCCGCTCTGCTGCCAGCGGGCCCTCTGGGCCTTCGCCGAAGCTCGGTCCTGCCATTACTTCGTCCAGCACCTTCTTGATCGCCGGCATCAGCGCCAGTTGGCCCGACATCGCCTTCTTCAGCATCCAGCCGATCGCGATCTGCCGGTTGATCTCGTTTGTGCCTTCGAAAATGCGGTTCACGCGCGAATCGCGATAAGCCCGTTCCGCCGGATACTCCTCGACAAATCCGTAGCCGCCGTAAATCTGCACGGTCTCGTCGACCACGTAGTCCAGCATTTCCGAGCCCCACACCTTGATGATCGAGCACTCGACCGCATACTCCTCGATCGCCTTGCGCGTCTGCTGGTTGGCGTCAGCCGCCGCCTTGTCCACCTCGTTCAGTGCGACGTCCATCATTCCGACCGTGCGATACGTGACCGCCTCGCCTGCATAGATCTGCGCAGCCATGTTGGCCAGCTTCTCGCGAATCATGCCAAAGTCGGCAATCGTCTTGCCGAATGCCTTGCGCTGTTTGGCGTAGCCGATCGCGCTCTGCAGGCTGTTGCGCGCTCCACCTACGCATGCCGCACCCAGCTTAAAGCGCCCAATGTTCAGGATGTTGAACGCGATGATGTGCCCTTTGCCGATGTCGCCCGAGACAGATTCTCGACGGGCACCTTGCAGTCATTCAGGATGAGCGGGCAGGTCGATGACCCGCGGATACCCATCTTGTGCTCTTCCGCGCCGACAGAGAATCCCGGATAGCCACGCTCAACGATGAACGCCGTGAACTTCTCGCCGTCGATCTTGGCAAAGATGATAAAAACATCGGCGAACGATGCATTCGTAATCCACATCTTCTCGCCGTTCAGAACGTAGTGCTTGCCGTCGGGCGACAACACCGCCTTGGTGCGGCTATTCAGAGCATCCGACCCCGACGAAGATTCCGAAAGCGCGTATGCACCCACCAGTTCGCCGGAAGCCAGTCGAGGTACGTACTTCTTCTTCTGCTCTTCAGTGCCGAAATAGACAATCGGCAGCGTACCGATGCCGGAGTGTCCCAGGAAACTGACCGAGAAGCTCCCGGATTTGGCGATGCGGTCGGCGATAATCGCCGAGGACATCTTGTCCATCTCCATGCCGCCGTACTCTTCGGGTACGTCGACAGAGCTGATACCCAGTTCGCTGGCCTTCTTGATCAGCTCACGCGTGAGCGCAAAATCTTTGTGCTCGATCTTGTCAATGTTCGGAACGATCTCGTTATTCGCGAAATCTTCCGTCGTCTGCGCAATGAGCTGATGTTGCTCGTTAAAGTCTTCGGGAGTGAATACTTCCTCGACCGGCGTCTCGTCGAGCAGAAAACTCCCGCCAATTACTTTGCGTTTGGTAATGCTTGCTGTTGCCATGAACTCTCCTTAACCACCAAGGACACGAAGGAACACAAAGGGCTCACTTCCATCCTTGCCCATTCACAAATCGTTTAATTCCATCTTTGAGATGAACTGTATGGAAATTGATGATCAGTCCAAGAGATTTTCCGCTCAGTTTTAAGTAGGACAGGAGCTGTGCTTCGTGGATAGGATGAATTGCATCCGCAGCTTTCAACTCGACGACCACCAAATCTTCAACAAGCAGATCGATTCGATATCCAAGTTCTAGCTCCAGGCCGTCATAAACGACAGGGAGCGGAACTTGCGACTTTGCTTGGAATCCGTTCTTGCGTAATTCATGCAACAAGCAGGCCTCGTAAGCACTTTCAAGCAGCCCAGGGCCGAGGGCCGTGTGCACTTTCATCGCAGCTCCAATCACCTCTCGACTGATCTCGTGAGCACTCTTCGCAGTTCTCGCTGCTGTAGATTGCATGTGGTTTAACCTTTGTGTTCCTTCGTGCCCTTCGTGGTTAGCTGAGGTTTTCGAAAACCCCTGCGGCTCCCATGCCGCCGCCCACGCACATTGTCACCACGCCATAGCGCGCTTTGCGCCGCTGTAGTTCGCGGATGATCGTTGCCGTCAGCTTGGCTCCCGTGCAGCCCAGCGGATGCCCCAGCGCGATCGCGCCCCCGTTCGGATTCACTCTCTCGGGATCCAGTCCTGCTTCCTTGATCACCGCCAGCGACTGCGCCGCAAACGCCTCGTTCAGTTCGAACACTTCCACGTCGGAAAGTTTCAGCCCTGCGATCTTCAGCGCCTTGGGAATCGCGAACACCGGACCCAGTCCCATCTCTTCCGGCTTGTATCCGGCCGTTGCGAAAGCCACCAGTCGCGCCAGCGGCTTCAATCCCAACTGCTTCGCGCGATCGGCGGACATCAGCACCGCCGCCGCAGCGCCATCCGACATTTGCGATGAATTTCCTGCCGTCACCGTGCCTTTGGCGTGGAAGGCCGCTTTCAAATTAGCCAGAGCCTCCAGCGTTGTGTCCGCGCGTGGGCCTTCGTCGACTTTGAACGTGATCTCCACCCGCTTCGGCTTCGATCCATTCGGTGTAGTAAAGCTCACCGGCACCGGCACGGTCTCGTCCTCAAATCTTCCGGCCTGGATTGCCGCAATCGCTTTCTGATGCGAGCGCAAGGAGAACTGGTCTGCCTCTTCGCGCGAAATATGAAAACGCTGCGCCAGTCGCTCCGCGGTCAATCCCATCGAAAGATACGAATCGGGATAATTGGAAATGAGCCAGGGATTCGCTGATACCTTGTGCCCGCCCATCGGGATCATGGTCATGGACTCAACCCCGCCGGCAACTGCGACTTCCGCGCGCCCCGACACAATCGAATCCGCCGCCAGCGAAATTGCCTGCAGTCCCTGACGAACAGAAACGATTGATCGTCATCGCCGAACACTCCACCGGCAGACCCGCACGCAGCGACGCAATGCGGGCGACGTTCATGCCTTGCTCGGCCTCCGGCATCGCGCAGCCGATGATGACATCTTCAATCTCTTTGGGATCCACCTGCGGCACGCGCTCCAGCGCACCTTTGATCGCCGTGGCCGCCAGATCATCGGGGCGCGTCGTACGCAGCGTCCCCTTGTAGGCCCTGCCCACAGCAGTACGAACCGAACTAACGATTACAGCTTCTCGCATAACTACGCTCTCAGCCTTCAGCTCTTAGCTTTGGTTACTTCGCCGAAGCTGCAGGAGTCCATTCCCGCAGCTCGCATTTGAACTCTTAACTGATCCGGCTTGTGCCTCTCAACCTGCACGGGAACATTCGCAGTGCAAAATGGGCTCAATCTCGCGATCAGTCGATATTTGCCCGGTTTGATGTCTGCGATTGCAAACTGCCCATCATCGGACGTTATCGCGGCAGCGATGAATTTGTGGTCCTGTTCGGTGAAGAGAGCTATGCAGACGGTTGGGACGCTCGCGCCACTCACATCGACCGCTACTCCGCGTATTCCGCTCACTTTGATCGGGCCATAATCAATCATGTTGTGATTCTCGTAAGCTACGGAGGAGCCACAATTCTCGGCCGTAGCAACCGCCGAAACTGCACATCCGAATAGCACTAAGAACAAAGGGTAATACCGAGTTCGCATCGATATTTCTTCTCTTCCAACTAGCCACTAACCACTAGCCACTAGTTTCTAAGCGGCTTGCCCGTCTTCAACGTGAACGCGATCCGCTCCTGCGTTTTCTTCTCTCCGCACAGTGACTTAAATGCCTCGCGCTCCAGGTCCAGCAGATACTGCTCGCTCACCGGAGTTCCCGGCGAGACCGCGCCACCGCACAGCACCTCGGCGACTTTGTTTCCCACTTTCTGCTCGTGATCGCTGATGTACTCGCCTTGCCGCATCAGGTGTACACCGAGCTTCAGTGTTGCCAGGATGCTTTCGCCCGGAGCCGGCACATCCGTCCGCGGCACCGGAGCCCGATACCCTGATCGCGCCATCTCCAGCGCCCGATCCTTGGCATCCGCCAGCACGCGCTCGCGATTCATCACGATCTCATCGCCATTGAGCAGGAAGCCCAATCCTCTTGCTTCATTGGCCGATGTAGACACCTTGGCCATGGCAACTGTCTCGAAGGTGCGCTTCATGGCCTCCATGATTTCGACTGACTCGCCGCGCCCGTCTTTGCGAATCGCATTTGCGGCATCCACGGCGCGCAGCGTCATCTCCTTGCAGCCACCGCCACCTGGCAGCAGGCCCACGCCGACCTCTACCAAGCCCATGTAAAGCTCTGCATGAGGTTGGCGAACCGGAGCATGCAAAGCTACTTCGCAGCCTCCACCAAGGGCCATGCCGAAGGGAGCCACAACCACCGGCTTCGGTGAAAACTTGATCGTTTGCGTCATACCCTGGAAGCCGCGGATCATGAAATCGATTTCATCCCACTCCTGCTCCTGTATCGACATCAGCAGCAGCATGATATTCGCGCCCACACTGAAGTTCGGAGCGTCATTGGTAATCACGAACGCGTCGAAGTTCGCGCCCACTTTCGATCCCGGCCTCAGCGTCTCGGTGATCAGCTGCACGATGTCGCCGCCGATCGCGTTCATCTTCGAGTGGAACGAGATGCAGCCCACGCCATCGCCCAGATCGACGAGCGAGGCCCCCGCATTTTTTCTTACCACTCCATTAGATTTCTCTGCGACGGAAACGGACCAAACGCCCTCAGGAACCTGCACAGGTTGGTAGCTCAGCGAGCCCAGATCGAAGTAGCACCTGCCCGACGCAACCTTCGGCGCATCCTCGTACCAGGTCGTCGCGCCCGACGAGAGCAGTTTCTCCACGTTCGCCGAGATCGGCTTGCCTTCCTTCTTCATTCGTTCGACGGTCGCCGGGACTCCAGCCGCATCCCACAGCTCGAACGGGCCCAGCTCCCAGTTGAAGCCCAGCCGCATCGCGCGATCGATCTCCACCACGGTGTCGCTGATCTCAGGAATACGATTCGCCGCATACGTCCACAAATCCGAGAGTGCTGACCACAGGAACTGCGCGGCTTTGTCGCCCTTCGCAGCAGCCAGCAGCATCTTCAGCCGCTCGGGCGTGCTTTCGACGTTCTTGGCCATCTCCAGGTTGGGGAAATGTGCCTTCTTCCGCGGGTGGTACTCCAGCGTCTTCCAGTCGATGCTCAGCCGCTGCTCGCCTTCAGGGCTCTTCTGCTTTTTGTAGAAGCCGGCTTTGGTCTTGTCGCCCAGCAGCTTGTGCTCCAGCATCTGCCGGTAAAAGTCGGGCAGCTTCAGATCGCTGCGCTCATCGCGCACGTTGGCCTGCATGTTGCCGACTACGTGGCCGAGAATGTCGAGTCCCACCAGATCAATCGTTCGAAATGTAGCCGACTTTGGCCATCCCACGGCCTGTCCGGTCAGCGCGTCCACCTCTTCGATTGTGAGATCCATCTCCTGCATCAGCCGCATGACGTTCAGAACGGAGAACGTTCCAATTCGATTGGCGATGAAGTTGGGCGTGTCCTTGGCCCACACGATTCCTTTTCCCAGCCGCAGATCGCAGAATTGCGAAATCGCGTCCATTGCACCGCGATCAGAATCAGGCGTCGGAATCAGCTCCAGAAGCCGCATGTACCGCGGAGGATTGAAGAAGTGAGTCCCGAACCAGTGGCGCCGAAAGTCTTCCGAGAACCCCTCGGCGATTTTGCCCACCGGCAGCCCACTGGTATTGGTCGTGATGATCGTCCCTGGCTGGCGCACGGCCTCCACTTTCCTCAGCAGCGAGCGCTTGATCTCCAGGTCCTCGACAATCGCCTCAATAACCCAGTCGCACTCTCCCACCCATTTCAGGTTGTCTTCGAAATTGCCGATGGTGACCAACTTGGCCAGCGAGGGCTCGAAGAACGCCGCAGGCCTGGACTTAACCGCCGCCTCCAGTCCTGGGCGGCGATTCCGTTTCGGGCTGGGCCGTCGGCGTCTGGGACCACGCGATCCAGCAAGAAAGAAGGGACGCCAGCATTGGCCAGGTGCGCGGCGATGCGCGCGCCCATGGTTCCAGCGCCCAGAACGGCAACTTTATCAATACGTTTCATGATGATTCCCTGGCATGAATTGTCGAACTACCGGAAACGATCCCCACGACCGCTTCAGAGCCAGCAGAAAAGATACACCGGCACCCGTACTAGATGCAGAAGTTGCACAAAAACATCTGCTTACGCGATTCATAACGGGAAAACTTAGGGGTTGTGGAGCCCGCTCGCCTCGAGCGGGCAAAGCCACCGTGAAGGGAGATCTGCCAACCAATGCCAGCCGCGCTGTCATTACCGTGAGGTTTGGTTTCTCTTTGATCTGAGGGGTTGATTCTGACGTTCGATGGCGATTTGCGCCCAGAAATAGAAACGGCGCGCGCCGAAGAAGATGTGGGGTGAGGATGGCAACGACGCGCGCCTTATTAAGTTGAATAGAGATTACTTTTTCGGCCTGAAAATGTCAAGTAAGTTTTTGAAAATAAATAACTTACGAGATAATTCCGTGCTAGCAAAAAAGCTGCTCCTGCCGCAAGTGCGCCGATCACCATTGTTTGTGATGCGCTTCGGATCGGCTTCAGCCCCGTGAACCGCCCCTTCACGTACCCAAACACTCCCAACGCAATCAACGTCACCACCACGCTCAGCACCAGTGCCCGGCTCGCCTCGTGGATCACCATGTATGGAAACAGCGGAATCAGCCCGCCTATGACGTAGGAAACTGGCGATTGTTGCCGCGCTTCGCACTGCCCGCCCCGGCTCCGGCTTTTCCAGCCCAAGCTCGAAGCGCATCATGAAATCCACCCACGCCGTCGGACGTTTTCTTAACGCCTGCACCACCGGACCACTTTCGTCCGGCGCCATACCCCATTCGTGCAATACTTCGCGAACTTCGCGTTCCTCTTCATCGGGAAGCTCGTGTACTTCCCGCACTTCACGCTCGCGTTCGCTGTCGTAGTGCTCGGCATCGCTACGGGCAGCAAGATATCCGCCCAGGCCCATGGCAATCGATCCTGCCGCAATTTCCGCCAGTCCGGCAATCACCACAAGGTTCGTCGATTTCACCGCCCCGGATAGTCCGGCAGCCAGAGCAAAGGGCACTGTAAGGCCATCGGCCATTCCGATCACAACATCGCGAACGACCTCTTTGCCCGGTAAAGTGCCGTTCTGTGTGTGGTGTTGTTGGCATTCAGACTCGCAGATTATGGATTCAGACTTCAGAGGGACTTTCAATTCCGCCCGGCTGCAACTCCGGATGTTCCCGCACATAGGTCCATGCTGCCTGCGCAACTTCGCGCTCGCCTTTGTACGAGAGGTGTTCGTAATCGTCAAGCGGCAACCAGATCGCACGCTTCACTTCCGTGCGCATCTCCGGCGTGATATTTCCCAGTTTGCCGGAACGATACAGAACCAGGTAAAAGCTGACCACCTTGAACACCCGCGCTCCATCGCCCCAGTTGCGCACATAGAAGTATTTGATGTCCTTCAGCTTCGTGACCAGTTCGCCCACGGCGCCGGTCTCTTCGTGAATCTCACGCAAGGCAGTTTGATCCGGCTTTTCTCCCGGATCGATCAGCCCTTTTGGCAGAGCCAAAGTCTCTTTGCTCGGGCCAGCAGCAGTGCGCCCTTGCGGCTCAATGGTCGCCATCCACCAGCGGCCTTTGCGCCAGCGCACCAGTACTCCACCTGCCGAGAACTCTCGTGCCATGGTTAGTCCGCCATCATAAACCTCCAGCCTGCGAAGTGCCCCGTCCATCGCCTGCCAGATGATGCAAACACACAGTTTCCACCCGTTACACCCCTGCGTAATCCCATTGGGTTACATCACGCGAGAGTTCGTTGGCATCTTAGGGTATAAGTCAGTAAGTGGGATCGGGGGCCTGGTCCATGGGGACTTTGGCAAGATGGTCACGGGTATTTCGCGCGTTTTCCGGGGAGCTCAACCGCTCAACCTCCACCGCAATTCCTTTTAACAAACCTAAAATCGGTATCGCTCTTGGCGGCGGCTTTGCCCGCGGCCTGGCTCACATCGGCGTTCTGAAAGTCCTGGAAGAAGAAAATATTCCAGTCGACTTCGTGGCTGGCACCAGTGTGGGATCAATCGTCGGCGCCGCCTATTGCAGCGGGATGAGCACGCGCGAACTGGAAGAACTCGCGCGCATGGTGCGCTTCAAAGATTTCGCCCGTTGGACCATTTCGCGCTATGGCTTCGCTTCCAACGATCGCATGCGTGGATTCCTTTGCCGGTTCTTGAAGTGCCGCACCTTTGAAGAGCTGCGCATTCCACTCGCGGTTGCTGCCACCGATTTCGTCAGCGGCGAAGGTATGATTTTCCGCACCGGTGATCTCATCGATCCAGTGCGCGCCAGTTGCGCCTATCCCGGCATGTTCCTCCCCGTCCATTTCCAGGAACGCCAGTTTGTCGACGGCATGCTCTCCTACCCAGTTCCCGCGCAGCCACTTCGCAAGATGGGAGCCGATCGCGTCTTCGCCGTCCATCTCAGCGCGAGCTGGGGAAATCTTCAGGGGCCACGCCACATCTTCGACGTCATCGGGCAGTGTTTTTCTATCGCGCAGGAAACCATGTGTGATGGCTGGCTCTCGCAGACCGACGTTAGGATCGAGCCGGATGTTCGCGGCTTCAGCTATGACAGTTTCGATCGCGCCGCAGATCTTATTGCCGCTGGCGAGACTGCTGCTCGTGCCATGCTGCCGAGTATTCTGCCGCTGCTGGCGCCGCCTCGGCCAGTGGAAACGCGCGAGCGCAGGGTTCCCAAAACCGCCATTACGCGTACGCCAGCGCCTGCCAGCTGATGCTGAAATTGGTACGTTTCCATAGATTAATGTTTTCACCCGCATAAATGCTTCGCGCGCTGATCCGCAAGACGCTGTTTCCAAAGGTATTCAGTGGGAGCGCCGCGATTCAACCAAAGATCAGCACCCCGCTATCGCCGATTCCGCACGCAATTCTTCTCATCCCCATCGATAATCAAATCGTCACATCCCTGTGCTCTAATTCTCACGGGGATGGGAAGGGATATGGCTGATTTGATGAAACGGTACATTCTAGCCAGCGATTTCGATCAGACGCTCAGCTTCAATGATTCCGGATACGCTCTCAGCGAAATGCTGGGTATTTCGACCGAGGAGTTCGAACGCAAGGCTGCCGGTATGGCCGGACTGCAATTGGTTCAGCAGGGCGCTGAGCTCGCATATCTTCTGCTGCATGATCCCGAGTTTCACGGCAAAGTACGCCGTCATCATCTCGCCGAAGTCGGCAAGCGAATTCGTCTGAAAGAAAACATCGATCGCTTGTACGACCTGCTTTCCCATGGGATACCTGGCTTTGAATTCGATTTCTACGTGCTCTCGGCTGCGCCCGTGGAGATCGTCCGCTCGGCCCTGGAGAACATCGTTCCGGCAGACCACATTTACGGCACCGAATTCACCTACCATTCTTCGGGCGAAATCGAGACCGTGCGCAAAGTGACTGCCGGTTACGGCAAAGTCGCGACTCTCGACGCGCTGCAGCAGAAGCTGCAAATCGGACCCGACCACATCGTCTACTGCGGAGACGGCAGCTCCGACGTGCACGTCATGCTGCACGTGAACGCGCGCGATGGTTACACCATCGCCGTCTCGGAAAACAAGTTTGTCGCACCTATCGCACGCCGCACCGTGCTGAGCAACAATGCCTTGGCCGTGGCGATCCCGATTCTCGAGCAGATCGTCTGCTGGGAACGCACGCACATTCGCGAGTTCTTCGAATCGCAAGGCTTCTTGATCCAGGAATGGAATAAAGTCCGCACCGACTGGCTCACTATCCGCGAAGCCGAACCTGAACCGGTTAGCGACCCACTGCTGAGCTTCTCGGAAAAAGTGGATATCTGACGCCCCCAAACAGCGGCGCGGGGGTCCTCGCCCGCGCTTCCACCCTCAACTGACCCTTCACATTTCCAAGTCACGCAACATTCTTCTTTGACATAATGTACTAGTCTTATAGTACATTGCTCATCGATGAGCTCCCGCCGGCAATTCCGCTTTCGCCTCGACCTCCAGAGCGGCGTGCCGGTTTACCGCCAGATCATCGATCAGGTCCGTGGGGGCGTCGCTTCCGGATCTCTAGCGGTCGGCGATCAATTGCCCACAGTTCGGCAACTCGCGGTAGACCTGTCTATTAATCCCAACACCGTGGTTCGTGCGTACCGCGAATTAGAACTCGGCGGGATGCTGGAAACTCATCAGGGAACTGGCACTTTCATCAGCGCCCAGAAATTTCGCAACGGGGAACAGGAGCGCGCGCGCCAACTCAATCAGATAGCTGCCGATTGCATCTCTCGCGCAGGCGCCGCCGGCTTCACCGTGGACGACGTCATCGATCAGCTACGAGCATTGCTTTCGGAACCTACTCGCAGGAGGTAAGTGATGGCAAAAATCGGAATTGCTCCCATCAACAGCATTGCCGCTACATCGTGTGTGATCTGCATGGCAGCCGGAGGGCTCATCGGCGCTGCTCTTCATCATCCCGCGCCGCTTGTCTCGGGCGCACTCGTCGGAGCCTATCTCCTGTTTGCCATCAAAGTGGTTCGGCAATGGGAGAAAGCCGCGCTCCTCCGCCTGGGCAAGTACGTTGGACTGCGCGGGCCGGGATTGTTTCTCATCGTGCCCGTGATCGAAACCCTCAGCCAGTTCGTCGACCAGCGCGTTCGCGTGGCCAGCGTGACCGCCGAATCCACTCTCACTCGCGACACTGTTCCGGTGAATGTCGACGCCATTGTCTTCTGGCTGGTATGGAACGCCGAAAAAGCGATCCTCGAAGTTGAAGACTTCCTCGAGGCGATCAACATGAGCGCGCAGACTGCGCTTCGTGAATCAATCGGCCGTCATGAACTCGCGCAGATGATTACCGAGCGCGAAACGTTAGGGCACGAACTGCAGCGAATTCTGGACGAGAAGACCAATCCCTGGGGAATTACCGTGCAATCGGTAGAAGTTCGTGATGTCAGGATTCCGCAGGCTCTCGAAGATGCCATGTCTCGACAGGCGCAGGCTGAACGCGAACGCCAGGCGCGCATCATTCTCGGGCAAGCCGAAACCGAAATCTCCGACAAGTTTGTCCAGGCCGCGGCCGCCTACTCCGAAAATCCAACCGCTCTTCATCTGCGCGCTATGAACATGCTCTACGAAGCGATAAAGGAGCGCGGATCTATGGTGATCGTGCCCTCGTCCGCAGTCGAAACCATGGGATTGGGTGGCATGCTGGCCACTGCGGCCGTTGCAAAAGCGCAATAAGCGCGCGATCTGTTCCGCCAAGTAGCTGAGGAGAACGAGCATGAACTCACAAAACGCATTCGTCGCGAGAACAACAAAGATGCGAACCCTCCTCGCACTTGCGCTCCTCATTACGCTCTTCGTTGTCACACGGTGCCCTGCCCAAACTCTTCAGGCGGGGATCAGCGTAAATCTCCCAATCGTCGGCAATGCGGTCGCGGTCCCCGATGCCGACAAAGAAGATGCACTCATCGTCACCGTGACCGAGAATGGCGACACGTATCTCGGCGTCGATGCCATTACGCCCGATTCGCTCGCCGACAAAATCAAACGCGCCGTCGCCTTCCGAGCGGAGAAGAAGGTTTACATCAAGGCGGACGCACGAGCTCACTATGCCGACGTCGAGAAAGTTCTGAGTGCCGCGCGTAAAGGTGGCGTCAATGCACCAGTCCTGCTGACGGCGCAACGAGAGCCGGTACAGCCAGGCACTCTCGTTCTGCCGAAGGGTTTTGAAGTGTTAACTGGACCGCAACTGGATTCCGAATCGCGTCCGACTCTCGTCCAACTGCTTAGCTCTGGCCAGCGATCTCCCACTCTGATGGTGAATCACGAGCGCATCTTATGGACTGATCTGCCAAACGTCCTTGGACGACTAACAAAAGCTCACGCCGTGAGCGTGGTTCAACTCAGCGCCGATGGCTCGTTGCCATTCTCCGATGTCGCGCGGGTCATCGACATTATCCGTTCGGCGGGAGCTACGGTCGCTCTGGTCATGCCGGGAACGTGAACAGAGAATGCAGGCGTCACTTCAGAAACTCCAGCGTCAGTGCCCACGCCAGTTGTGACGCTCGCGCGTTGTACGCAGGACGCGCATCGCAGAAGAACGCATGATCCGCGTCCGATATCTCCACGTTCACATATTTCTTCCCGTTCTGCTTGAGAGCGTCGATCACCTGTTCGCGCTGCTCCGGCGGGATGTGCTTGTCCAGGCCTCCCCAGAAGAACAACATGGGAGCATGCAGCATAGACGTACGATCCAGCAGGGCCGGAGCGATATTCCCACCGTAATATGAGATAGCCGCTTTTAACGGCAATGCGGAGTTTGCCAGAAACGAGATCCTCCCGCCCATACAGTAACCGATCGACGAAATGTCGTTCGGTGATACATCGGTCTGCACGTGCAGCCAGTCGAAAGCCGCCTGCGCATCGGCAATTGCGCCCTCCGGCGTCACGGCCTTCATGTGCGGCGCCACGCCAGCAAAATCGCTATAAGAACCCTCGAATCCTCGCGGAGCTGTTCGGTGAAAGAGCTCGGGAGCAATCGCCACAAATCCCTGAGCAGCAAAACGCCGGGTCACGTCACGAATGTGTTCGTTCACCCCGTACGCTTCTTGAAATACCAGTAGTCCTGGATGAGTGTCGCCTTCGCTCGGGCGCGCCACGTATGCATTCATCTGGGTGCTATCGCGCACCTCCAGCGTCACAGTCGCATCTTTCACTCGAAGCATTGCTTTTTCTTCGGACATCCTCATCTCCTGTCTTCCAGATTATTTTTCAGCCGAGCCGATCGAAAACTTTATGAAATCTTCAGCAGCTGGTTTGGAGTCTGATAAGGGTGTGCTGGTCAGCCACTATTTGGATGCGCCCCAGTCTGAAAGTCCCAGGAGATTCTGAAATGCTCGACGTGATTCTGAAACGCTTTGATCAACCGGACGAGACACGCACATTTTCGAAAGGGAAGTTCGATCTGGTTCACCTCGGCGGCATGACGATCGGTCGTGCCACCTACGAGCCGGGCTGGCGCTGGTCCGCAGATGTCGGTGCTCCCGACGGGCTCACGCACTGCGCCGTCGAACATGTAGGCATGGTCGTCTCAGGGAAAGCGGTCGCGGCCATGACCGACGGGCGCATCATCGAGATGAAAGCCGATGACGTCTTCTATATCGCTCCCGGTCACGATAGCTGGGTCGTCGGCGACGAGCCCTACGTGTCGCTGCATTTCATGGGCGCGGCCGACTACGCCAAACACGATTAGCCGAACGAGGTGCGCCAGAGCAAGTTGTTGTCAAGGCCCCGAATCTCGGAATTTCGCTGCAACTCTCTGATTTCAATCCAGAAATAAATTCGCCGAAAGTGTCTAGTCGGTCCCTCTGAATTTGTCACAATAGAGCTAGGTGTTGGAGTTCGGGACGTCTTTGGGTTTGCCTTTTCTAACAACTACCAACTGACTACTAACAACTGTCGGCCTGCGGCCGACCTAAGTCCTTTGTTTTATCGGACGACTCGGACTAAGTCCTTTATTTGCTGGGACGAGCCTTATCCCATGCCTCTAAGTCCTTTAGAATGCGGGACAGGGGGAGGGGGTACCCCCTCGGATCTCCCAAAACAGGAAAAATCACTGGGTATCGCTGCGGTAAGGTACTACTTATGAATGTCGAACTCTCGAAAGAAGCTCGAGCGAACGCCGTCACGTCGATAAAACGCTATTTCCAGGAAAATATGCCCGAGCCCATCGGCGACTTGGCGGCCGGCCTGTTGCTCAATTTCATGCTCGAGGAAATTGGACCTGTGGTCTACAACCGCGCCATCTCCGACGCGCAGACGCGTCTGCAAATCCGCCTATCCGATCTCAGCGGAGAACTCTACGCCGAAGAATTTCAGTACTGGCCGAAGCTCGACGCCAAGCGCAAGAATCGCCGCTAGGGGCGTCCCTTTTCATATGAGGGTGGCCCATTCAAGCCTGCTTTTGGCTTGAGTAGGGGCGGTTCGCTGATCGGCTGAAAGACTGATCGACTGACAGCTTACTTAATCTCCACCAGCTTGTTCACCAGTTCCGTGTAATCCTTCTTCTCGATGCCGTGCACGTTCTTGTTGTATTCGTCGATCTTCGACGAGTAATTCATCGAGCAGAACTTCGGACCGCACATCGAGCAGAACGCAGCTTTGTAGTAATCGCCGCCTGGTAGCGTCTCGTCGTGCATCGAGCGCGCCGTCTCGGGATCGAGCGACAGTTCGAATTGCTTCTCCCAATCGAACTTGTAGCGGGCAAAGCTGAGCGCGTCGTCGCGATCGCGCGCTCCTGGACGATGCCGCGCCACATCGGCCGCGTGCGCCGCGATCTTGTAAGCAATGATGCCGTCTTTCACGTCCTTCTCGTTGGGAAGGCCGAGATGTTCTTTCGGCGTCACGTAGCACAGCATCGACGCACCGTACCAGCCGATCATGGCAGCGCCGATTGCCGATGTGATGTGGTCGTAGCCGGGTGCGATGTCGGTCACAAGCGGCCCGAGCGTATAGAAGGGAGCGCCGAAACAGAGCTCGACTTCTTTGTCGACCTGATCTTTGATCTGGTCCATGGGCACGTGGCCCGGGCCTTCGATCATCGTCTGCACATCCTGTTTCCAGGCGATCGCCGTTAGTTCGCCCAGCGTCTTCAGTTCGGCGAACTGCGCTTCGTCGCTCGCGTCCGCAAGGCAGCCCGGGCGTAGGCCATCGCCGAGCGAGAACGAAACATCGTGCTTCTTGAAGATCTTCACGATGTCTTCGAAGCGCTCGTACAGGAAGTTCTGCTTGTGGTGGTACGCCATCCACTGCGCCAGGATTGCGCCGCCACGGCTCACGATCCCCGTAATTCGCTTCGAGATCATCGGCAGATTCTGGATCAGCACGCCGGCGTGGATGGTCATGTAATCCACACCCTGCGAGGCCTGCTCCTCGATCACTTCGAGCATGATGTCGGCTGTCAGATCTTCGACGCGCTTTACGCGGGAAATCGCCTCGTAAATCGGCACAGTCCCGATCGGCACAGGCGAGTGCCGGATGATGGCCTCGCGAATTTCGTGAATGCCGCCGCCGGTCGAAAGATCCATCACCGTGTCTGCGCCATAGTGCACCGACGTATGCAATTTTTTCAGTTCTTCGTCGACATTCGACGTGACCGCGGAGTTGCCGATGTTCGCGTTGATTTTGCACTTCGAAGCCACGCCGATTGCCATCGGCTCGAGTTCAGGATGATTGATGTTCGCAGGAATAATCAGCCGCCCAACGGCGATTTCGTCTCGCACCAGTTCCGGCGTGATGCGTTCGCGCTCGGCGACATAGACCATTTCTTCGGTGATCAGGCCTTTGCGCGCGAAGTGCATCTGCGAGACATTGTCGTCGCCCGATCGTGCCGCTTCCTCGCGCCGTTTGCTGATCCATTCTGCCCGCGGTTGCTGGATCCAACCATTGCCGTTGTGACCGTTACCATTGCCGTTCGCGTTCGGAGGCGTCATTGCAGAGTTCCTTCCTGTGGCTCGAAACCCACATTATACCCTTCGGATTTTGCACAATTCGCGCGTCACAAGGCGTCACTGGCGGAAGTGACATTTGACCCGGTCTCATGGTCGCGTACAATCGACGGAGCAGGTTTTCTCATGAGCAACAAATATGTGAAGTTCGGCCTCGTGATCGCGATCATCCTCGTGTCGCTCGGCTATCTTGCTTACACCGGTGTCCGCGACACCAAGAGCTATTACGTCACGATCAAGGAACTGAAATCGATGGATGACAGCGTCTACGTGAAGCGCTTGCGCGTTGCCGGAAACGTTGTGCCCGGATCGATCAAGCGGCAGGGAAGTCACGTCGAATTCCAGCTCGCCGAAGAAGGCCGCACTTTGCCCGTTGTCTACACCGGAACCGAAGTTCCGCCTGACACTTTCAAAGACGACTCACAAGCACTCGCCGAAGGCACTTTCGGTCATGACGGTGTCTTCCACGCCAAAGGACTGCAAGCCAAGTGCGCCTCGAAATATGCGCCGCAGCAGCAGCCCGGAACCGCTCCGTCCGCACCAGCGCCCGCAACTCAGCAATCGAGCCTTAGCGCGCCAATAGCAGCGCAGTAGCTTTTGACTGACAGACTGAAAGACTGAGTGACTGACGAACTGATCGACTGAGAGACCGTCTCACTCTACAATCCCCTCTGGTGAATTCATCCCCTGACAATCCAGCCGTTGTGCTCGACGAAGTCTCGAAGCTTTACGGGCGCTTCGCGGCGCTGCGCATGGTCTCAGGCGAGTTCGCAGCCGGACGCTTGTACCTGATCCTCGGCGAAAATGGCGCTGGTAAATCGACGCTCCTGCGCGTGATCGCCGGACTGATCGAGCCATCGCATGGAAAGCTCACCATTCTGGGCAGCTCGGATCGCAAGGCGGTAAAGCCGCAGCTTGGATACATGGCGCATGCGTCGATGCTCTACGACGAACTCAGCGGACGCGAGAATCTCGCTTACTTCGGGGAGCTATACGGAATTCGTGATAGCGCGATTTGCGATCAGGCAATAAGAACGGTTGGACTTGATCCTGCGCTCGAACGCCGCGTCGGCCAGTATTCACAAGGCATGCGCCAGCGACTGTCGCTGGCACGCGCCGTCCTGAACGATCCGCGCATTCTGCTGCTCGACGAGCCGTTCTCGAACGTCGATGTCGGATCCGCGAAAGAGATGACGCGCCTGCTCGGTTCCATGCGCGATTCGGGCAAGACCATCTTTCTCGTCACACATCAACCTGCTTTGCTGGAAGGCGTCGCCGACGAGAGTGTCTACATGTCCTCAGGACGCGTGATCGAACGCGTCGCTCACCACTTGTCGTCACTCGAGACACCGGAGGCGAAGCGATGAGCGTCCTCAGCATTCTGCGCGTTACGCTCGCCAAGGACCTGCGCATGGAATGGCGCTCGAAAGACGCTATCAACTCCATGCTGTTCTTCGCCTTGCTTGTCGTGGTGATCTTCAGCTTCTCATTCGACCTCACGGCCGAAGAGTCGCGTCAGATCGCCGGAGGCTTGATCTGGGTCGCACTGCTGTTCGCTGCGGTTGTCGCTCTGAACCAGACCTGGGCTCGCGAGTTGCGCAACCAGGTGCTCGATGCGTATCGTGTCTCGCCCGCACCAGCAGAATCATTGTTCCTGGCAAAGACAATCGGCAACTTCCTGTTCGTCGCCATCCTGGAACTGCTGATGACGCCGCTGTTCATCGTCTTCTACAACCTGCGCAGCGTCGGTCCTGTCTATCAGCTTGTGCTTGCCTCTCTACTTGGGAATTGGGCTTTGGTCGTAAATGGAACGTTCTTCGGGGCAATGTCGATCCGCACGCGCAGCCGCGAAGTTCTGTTGCCTTTGATCCTGTTCCCCATTTCGATACCGGCTCTGCTCGCCATGGTTGGCGCAACGACAGCTACTCTCACCGGAGAAGGTTCGGCGCATCTCCCATTGGTCTTCCTCGCGGTGTACGATGTGGTATTCACGCTCGTGGGCCTATTCCTCTTCGAAACGGTGTTGCAGGCCGAATGAGATCTAAATTCGCCATCTTTGCCCTGTTTACCCTGGCTCTGCTTTCCTGGGGGCTTTACCAGGCGCTCGTCGGCGCTCCAACGGAAGCCACAATGGGTCCAGTGCAGCGCATCTTCTACTACCACGTTCCGAACGCTTGGGTCATGGAACTGTGCTTCCCGCTGAACTTCCTGGCGTCGATCATTTACCTCATCACGCGCAAGCCTGCGGTCGATGCCTTCGCCGTTGCAACGGCGGAAGTGGGCGTTGTGTTCTGCACGGTTGTGCTACTTACCGGGCCGATCTGGGCACGGCCGGTTTGGGGAATCTGGTGGACTTGGGACGCTCGCCTGACGAGCACGCTGGTGCTCTGGCTGATCTATATCGGTTATCTCATGCTGCGAAAGCTCTCGACTGGCGGTCCGAATCCGGTGCTCGCGGCGGCCTTCGCCATCTTCGGCTGCCTCGACGCCGTGTTTGTGTTTATGGCGATCCGCTGGTTCCGCACGCAACACCCACAACCGGTTTTTGGGGGCGGAGCGAACTCGGGTATCGATCCGCGCATGATGCATGCTTTCCTCATCAACATGCTGGCTTTCACCTGCTACGGAGCGATGCTGGTGTGGATTCGTTACACGCTGGAGCGCACGCGCCAGAAAGTCGACGAGGCACATGCCATGAAGTCACTGCTGCATCACGAAGCGGGAGCAAAGTAATGAAATTCCTCTACGCTGCTTACGGAGTTACCTGGGCCGTTCACATCATCTACCTGGTTATTCTGACCCGCGGGTTCGGCCGCCTGCGCGACGACATTAAGGACCTGGAGCACGATTAATCCTCCCGCGGCTGATAAAATAGTTGTAACGGGGATACATTCACGTTTCTGCCATAGTGGCTGTCGTTCGAAGACCCCCTCCAGTTCAATCAGAAGATAGGCAACGCATGATTTCCGTCAGTAACGTCAGCATGCGCTACGGCGCAAAACTGCTCTTCGAAGAAGTATCGACCACATTTACCTCTGACCGCCGCTATGGCCTCACCGGGCCGAATGGTTCGGGCAAGTCCACGTTCATGAAGCTGCTCACGGGAGAACTCGATCCGCAGAAGGGAAATGTGGTGCGTCCGAAAAAGCTCGGCGTGTTGCGCCAGGATCAGTACGCTTTCGACGCATTCCGCGTGATCGACACCGTGATCATGGGCAACAAAGGGCTTTGGGCGGCGCTGGAAGAGCGCGAGCACATTTACGCCAAAGCGGAGATGACGCACGACGATGGCATGCGTCTGGGCGAGCTCGAGGGCATCGTTGGCGACGAAGACGGCTACACCGCAGAGGCTGATGCGGCGATCCTGCTGCAAGGGCTCGATATTCCCGACGAAGCGCATGAGCGCAAGATGAGCGAGTTGCAGGGCGGACAAAAAGTTCGCGTGCTGCTGGCGCAGGCGCTGTTCGGCAAGCCGCAGGCGCTACTGCTGGACGAGCCTACGAACTATCTCGATCTGGATTCGATCCACTGGCTACAGGACTTCCTCAATCGATATGAAGGAACGCTGATTGTGATCTCGCACGACCGGCACTTCCTGAACAACGTCTGCACGCACATCGCCGACATCGATTACGAGACGATCATCACCTACACCGGCGGCTATGACGACATGGTGCTGCAGAAGACGCAGATCCGATCGCGTCTGGAATCCGAAAATGCGCAACGCGAGAAGAAGATTTCCCAGCTGAACGAGTTCATCGCGCGCTTCTCGGCCGGAACGCGGTCGAGCCAGGTGATGTCACGTAAGAAAGAAGTTGAGCGGCTGCAGACGAGCGAACTGGCACGCTCGAACATTCAACGTCCATATATTCGCTTCGATCAGGCGCGGCCTTCAGGCAAGCACGTGTTGGAATTCGAGGGCGTCAGCAAAGCGTATGGCGACCAGAAAGTAATAGATGGCTTCACGGCGTCGTTAATTCGTGGTGAGAAGGTCTGCTTGATGGGACGCAACGGTCAAGGCAAGACCACGCTATTGCGTACGTTACTAGCGAATGCGCCGGAGATGCCGCGACTGGAAGGCGCGATTGATTCCGGCACGGTGAAGTGGGGTCACGAGGCGCAGATCGGCTACTTCGCGCAGGATCACACGGCTTTGATCGAGAAGGGCACGACAGCGGCTGACTGGCTGCATCAGTTTGATCCCAAAGCTTCGAAAGAAGAAATTCGCGGCTTGCTCGGGCAGATGCTGTTCAGCGGTGAAGAAGGACTGAAGCCGACTGAGGCTCTCTCCGGTGGCGAATCGGCGCGCTTGCTCTTTTGCAAGCTGATGCTGCAGAAGCCCAACATCCTCGTGCTCGACGAGCCCACGAACCACCTTGATCTCGAGGCAATCAACGCGCTCAACATCGCAATTCAGCGCTATGAGGGAACGGTGCTGCTGGTGTCGCACGATCATGACCTGATCGATGAAGTGGCGACGCGGATTTGGCACTTCGAGCACGGAAAGATCGAGGACTTCAAAGGTCCGTACGAGGAATACATCGGGGCAACGACGGCCGCAGCGGACTAAATGTTCTGCCCGTTTGCGAAAACTCGCAGACTCACCTGGCTTTGAATGGATTGAGAATTTCAACGTCCAAGCGCTTGAAGTCAGCCTCATTTCTCGTAGCCACAATTAAGCCGTGGACGCGGGCGGTGGCGGCGATCATGGCGTCTTCGAGAAGCTCGTCGGGCTTTCGATCCATAATGCGGCCCCACTCTCGAAAACAGACTGTGTCCATCGGGAGTATCTGATAGGAATCGGCTAGTTGTTCGGCCCACAACTCGATTTCGGCAGCCTTGGCGGAATCTTGCCTTCTGGTTTGCTCAATTCCAGCTTGCAACTCGCCCATCGTGACTGCCGATAACACTAGTTGCTCATCTTCTTGTTGATTCAGCCAGGCTACGACTCCGCCGTGCGGGCGAGGTTTTCGCAACTCCGAAACGATACTGGTATCGAGCAGATACCGGTTCATTTGAACTCCGGTACGGGACGGCGGCGTGCTTTGCGACGATCCGGTAGCAAATTTTCAAACCGAGCTTCGGGGGCGAGTAACAAAGCCTTCAGACCGGGACGTGCGGCTCTTTGCAATCGATTCCACTCATCGATTGGCACCAGAACAGCTGTTTCCACACCACGCCGGGTGACGACTTGCGGGCCCTTTTTGATTGCTGCGTTCAGAAACTCGCTAAAGCGCGCCTTTGCGTCTTGAAGCTGCCAAGCCATTTGTTTGCTCCCGTCGTGCAATTGTACTGACTAGTGAGATGACTAGTCAACAGTCACCTTGATATTATCAACCCGTGGCTGCCCCAGCGACTTCGAGTCCGATCAGCGCAGAACTACCGTCCGCGTCGCAAAGTGTGCTGCGAGCGGCACGCTTCAATCCGCTGGCGACTGTTGGGCTGTGTTTCATCACCATCTTTGTTCTGTTTGCGCTGCTCGCGCCGTGGATCGCGCCCTACGATCCAGCCTTCATCGATCTGCCACATCGCTTGGCGGCGCCCTCATCCCATCACTGGTTCGGAACAGATGAATTAGGACGAGACATTCTCTCGCGCATCATCTTTGGAGCCCGAATTTCGATGTTGGTGGGCGCAAGCGTAGTCGCAGGATCGCTCGTCCTTGGACTCATGATCGGATCGCTGGCTGGCTACTACGGCGGGCGAATCGATCGTTTCGTGAACGTCATCGTGATGAATGCGTTCTTGTCGTTCCCGGGATTCCTGTTGGCGATTGCCTTTGTCGCGTTTGTCGGACCGGGATCTTCAACCTGATTCTGGCGCTAGTGATTGGCGGCTGGGTGGGTTATGCGCGACTGGTGCGTGCGCAAGTGCTTGCGGTGCGAGAGCGCGAGTTCATCGAAGCCGCGCGTGCGCTGGGCGCCTCCGACCTGCGTATTCTGACGCGCCATATTCTTCCGAACATGATTCAACCCGTCATTGTGCAGGGGGCGATCGGCATGGCTGGCGCGATCTTGGCGGAAGCGACGATGAGTTTTCTTGGACTCGGCGTTCCGCCGCCGACGGCGAGTTGGGGATCGATGCTCAACGATGGGCGTTCGCATTTGTTCGACGCACCGCACTTGGTGTTGTTTCCGGCGATGGCGGTGATGCTAGCTGTGCTTTCCTTCAATTTTCTTGGAGACGCGCTGCGTGATTATCTTGATCCACGCGCGCGCATTGAAGCGGGTCTCTAGCTAACCCGCGCCGTCGGCTGAAGTCGCGTAACTTTCGTAACAAAGTTTGTTTCGATATTTAGGTAGACTCCCCCAAAAATCCCGCAACTCACAATCGCGTGCTGTGTTTCCATCCTGTGATAAACGACATCGCTCAGGACGAGGGCGAGGAAGCACTGGAGGGAAGTTATGAAGTTTGATTTGAGTAAGGCGATGCTGGTGGTGGCGGCGTGCGCGCTCTGCGTGCCCGCGGGATTTTCCCAGACAAGTTCCACGACCACAACAACTACTAATCCACCCACCATTAACCAGCGCAAAGACAATCAGCAGCAGCGAATCGGCAATGGCGTAGAGAACGGCTCGCTCACATCCGGGGAGACACGTTCACTCGAGCGACAAGAATCAAGCGTGAACAAGGAAGAGCACCAGATGCGCGCGCTCGACAACGGCAAGCTGACGCAGCAGGATCGCTCGGTACTGAATCAGCAGCAGAATCATGTTTCGAAAGAGATTTACCAGGACAAGCACAACGCTGCCGCTCAGAACTATAAGGGAGAAGTGGGAGCACGGCAGCGCAATCAGCAGGAGCGCATCGGGCAGGGCATCAAGAGCGGCCAGTTGACGGCCGGCGAATCGGCGCATCTGGAGAATCAGCAGGCGCACCTGAACAAAGAAGTTAACAACGAGCGCGCGGCCAATGGCGGCAAACTCACGGCGGGCGAGCGCAAACTGGTGAATCATCAGGAAAACAAGACTTCGAAAGCGATCTACAACAAGAAGCACAACGGACGCGTTCGGTAAGCACAAGTCAGATCGGGCGAAGTGAGAAGTGTAAAGCCAAAGCCTCTGCGCACGCAGGGGCTTTTGTTTTAGTCGTTCAGTTTGTCAGTTCTGTCAGTCTCTCAGCCAGCCAGCAGCAAAATTCTTAGCAGCCCTGCCAACCCTCTGAATAGACGGCACTTGCAGACAGTACGTTCCGGTTTGGACCGAGCCGTGTCGAAAAGCACGCTTTTTATCGAATTTTTACTTGACTCATCGCAGATCGCAATATCAAAATTGCAATCTGTAATATGAAGCTAGGCGAAAAAATACGCTACTTGCGCGAGGTCGAAGGTGCCCTACGCGGCTTGGGCCGCGACATGACCCAGCAGGAAGTAAAGCAGGCAGTGAAGAAGGAGATCGGAAAGCCGATCAGCCAGTCGTATCTGTCGCAGATCGAAAGCGGCGCCCGACCCCACCTGACGAATTCCACGCGCATGTTGCTGGCACGCTTCTTTAACGTTCATCCGGGATACCTGGTGGACGATCCCGATGGATATCACACGGAGTTGCAGTCTCCGCTGCGGGTGGCCGAGGACAAGTTGGACTTGTGGCTGGTGAGCGGCGCCGAGCGCTTCCGTCGCGATCCGCAAGTACGGCATGCGTTGCTGGAAATATCGCGACACGATGACTCAAGAAGGTGCCTGATTCTGCTAGGCGCCATCCTGGATACGCCTCAGCTGGCGGATCGGTTATTGCAGGTGTTGAAGCCGGAGACGGAAGGGATGGAAGGCGCGTCCTCGAATGGGAGGTCACGATGAGCTGGGCTGATGTCTATCTGACGTGTTTCGTGATCGGGTTTGCACTGAGCTTTGTTTCGTTTTTGTTGGGCAGCTTTCACCTGCATCTGCCGCACATGCATTTCCATGGTGGCGCGCATGTTCATTTCGACCTGACACGCGGGACGCCGACTGCTATGCATCCACCGCCGAGCCAGGCGCAAGGCGCAAGCGAGCAGCTGTCGCTCTTTAATTTCGGAACCGTTGCGGCCTTCCTGGCATGGTTTGGCGGAACAGGCTATTTGCTGACGCGTTACTCCGGCCTGTGGATCGGCTTCGTTCTGATGATCTCTGCCGTCGTGGGATTCATTGGTGCTTCGATCATCTTCTTCTTTGTGGCGAAGGTGCTGATGAAATACGACAGTCATCTTGATCCGGCCGATTACGACATGGTGGGTGTGCTGGGTACGGTCACAGTTCCCATACGCGAGGGAGGCACGGGAGAGATTGTGTTCTCGCAGGAGGGCGCTCGCCGCTGCGCGGGAGCGCGGAGCGATAACGCCGGTCCGATTACCAAAGGGACTGAAGTTGTAGTGACGCGTTACGAGCGTGGAATCGCATACGTGCAGCGCTGGGATGAGTTGTCGGGCGCGGCGCAAGAGTCGGAGCAGGAGAAAGGAAGCAAGCAATGACACGCACACACTGGCGAAATCTGAGCCTACTGCCATGGCTGATTCTGCCAGCGATGCTATGGCGCTACTGGCAGCTGCAGGATCTGCTGCCGGAGCGGATTGCAGTGCACTTCAATGCCAACAACGTGCCGAATGGATGGTCAGACCGTGGTGACTTCGTGGTCGGGTTTATCGGCATGACCGTGGGCGTACTGGCGTTGTTCACGATCCTTAGCTTGTTGCCCAAGCGCACTTCGGGTGTGGCTGGAGTGATGCTGTTCGTGCAGTATGCCGTCGCCGCCTTGATGTGTGTGGCGTTCATCGGAGTTCTGGAGTTCAACGCGTTGAACCGTGTAGACGTGCTGAGGACTTTGGGGCACGTCGCGGTGCTGACGCCGATCATCGTGATCGTGGTGGTGGTGATTGCGATTGTGAGAGCGGGACGTAAGGCGGCGGTTGGCTATTCGGCCGTCGGCTCGACCCCAGTTGCAGCGACACCGGCTGTTGTCACTCCGGCAGTTCCGCCTTCACAAGGACGGTTGCTGGCAGAAGAAACACAACGCGCGCCTCTTGCCGCGTTACTGTTCGCCGTATTGGCGGCAGTGTTTCTGGGGATTGCTATCAAACTCCCGCCGTCCCCGATTTGGCTGAGGTTCTTACTTTACGCGGTCACGGCGCTGATGCTGTGGGTGATCACGCAGGCGTGGGGTGGATTCCGTTATCGAGTCACCAGCACCGGCGTTGAAGTGCGGACCGGCGGCATTCGGGTATGCACCATTCCGAAAGCCAATATTCAAGACTATCGAGTCGCGCAGATTGATCCGCTCGGCGATTTCGGCGGATGGGGCATCCGCATGCTGCCCGGGAGGCGCGCGTTCATATGGCATGGGCATGAAGCGGTACGCATTCGCACGCCGCAGCGCACCGTGTACCTGGGGCATGATCAGCCCGAAAGGCTGGTAAAGGATTTAGACGTAATGATGAAGTCGGTTTGATTTGCAATTTTGAAATTCGCTTGGAGGCGTTATGGGTATCCCGAATGACATTTTGATCATTGTTGGACTGGTATTGCTCTCGGTGTTCTTCCTGATGGCGGTCTTCGCCCGGCTTTATCGCAAAGCCGGGCCGCATGAAGCGCTCATCGTTTATGGCTATCGCAAAACACGAATCGTAAAGGGAAGCGGCACGGTGATCTTCCCCATGGTCGAAAGCGCACGGCTGCTTTCACTGGAGCTGATGTCGTTCGACGTCGCGCCGCAGCAGGATCTCTACACCAAACAAGGTGTCGCGGTGACAGTAGAGGCGGTGGCGCAGATCAAGGTGAAGTCCGATCCGGAATCGATCGTGACCGCAGCAGAGCAGTTCCTTACGAAGACGGATCAGGAGCGCGAAGGACTGATCCGGTTAGTGATGGAAGGCCACCTGCGCGGCATCATCGGCCAACTCACGGTGGAAGAGATTGTGAAGCAGCCGGAGATGGTGAGCGATCGCATGCGCGGCACTTGCGCTGACGACATGAGCAAGATGGGGCTCGAGGTGATCTCATTCACCATCAAGGAAGTGCGCGACAAGAACGAGTACATCACCAACATGGGGCGTCCGGATATTGCGCGGATCAAACGCGATGCCGATGTAGCTGCTGCGGAAGCTGAGCGCGACACGGCAATCAGGCGCGCGCTTGCACAGCGGGAGTCTGCAGTGGCGAAGGCGCAGGCCGATCAAGAACGAGTGCTGGCGGAGACGGTTTCTCTGGCGAAGCAAGCAGAAGCACAGCGAGACCTGGACGTGAAGAAAGCGCAGGCCCTGGAGATCAGCAAGCGGCAGCAGGCGCAGGCCGACAAGGCTTACGAGATCCAGACGAACGTGATGCAGCAGCAAGTCGTGGCAGAGCAGGTGAAAATCCAGCAGGTAGAAAAGCTGGAGCAGGTGAAGGTGCAGGATGCCGAGATCGCACGTCGCGAAAAAGAGTTGATCGCGACTGTACTGAAGCAGGCGGAGATCGAACGTCAGCGTATCCAGACGCTTGCCGAAGCCGAGAAGTCACGGCTTATGGCGGAAGCGGAAGGAAAGGCGTCGGCGATCAAGCAGCAGGGCGAGGCCGAAGCCGAGATCATCTTCAAGAAGGGCGACGCCGAAGCCAGAGCAATGAACGTGAAGGCCGAAGCCTATCAGGAGTACAACCAGGCGGCTGTGGTCGACAAACTGATCACCAGCCTGCCGGAGGTGGTGAGGGCGCTGGCGAGTCCACTGAACAATGTCGACAAGATCACCATCGTCTCGACGGGCAACGGCGATTCCGCGGGGATGAGCAAGATCACCGGCGACATCGCGAAGATGGCGGCGCAGGTGCCGGCATTGTTCGAGACGCTATCGGGGATGCAGATGTCGGAGCTGTTTGGCCGCATCCGCAACATCGGAGATAAATCGCCCACGCCAACCATCGACGGCAACGGCGGTGGCGAGACGAAGGCGAAGGGAGCAGGGGCGTAGGTCGTGAAGGGCTCCGCTACGGCGGAGCCCAGTCGTACTTGAAAGGAAAGGACGAATCAATGAAAGGGCTTATTTCTATTGTGATGTTGGCATTTTTGCTGTGCTCAGTTGCATTCGCACAAGACGAAGCCGCGAAGAGGAAAGCGGCGGAGGAATCCGCGCAGTCGTGGCTGGCGTTGGTAGACAACGGTGATTACGGGCAAAGCTGGGAACAGGCTTCGTCGTTCTTTAAGTCGAAGGTCTCGAGGGATCAATGGGAAAAGGCGATGCAGCAAGCCCGTGCGCCGCTTGGCAAGCCGATCAACCGGACGCTTATGGGGTCGATGTATCAGACGGAACTACCAAATGCGCCCAAGGGAGAATATGTCGTGATCCAATATAAAACGAACTTCTCCAATACTGGTACGGCCATTGAGACGATTACCCCGATGCTCGACAAAGATGGCAAGTGGCGCGTCTCAGGCTATTACGTCAAGCCGGCGGAGCAGTAGATGGTAACGAAAAGCTAGGTGAGTTATGTGCTGTTCCCGGGGTGGTGCGGTCATTGAGACTCGCACCACTCCGGAGTTTGCAGGCTGTGGGAAGTATTCGAAGTAGAAGGAGTGGATTATGGCGCTGCTGGAAAGAGTCTCTACGTTAATTCGTGCGAATCTGAATGACCTGGTCGATAAGGCTGAAGATCCGGAGAAAATGATCAAGCAGGTAATCCTGGATATGCAGAATCAGTTGATCCAGGTGAAGACGCAGGTGGCGATTGCGCTTGCCGATCAGCACCTGCTGGAGAAAAAGCTGAAAGAAACGGACGATCTGGAGAAAGACTGGATTCGCCGCGCTGAACTGGCCGTCGATAAGAAGCAGGATGATCTGGCAAAGGCGGCGATCGAGCGTTCGCTCAGCTACCGGCAGCTGACGGAAAACTATAACCAGCAGGTTGCGGATCAGAAGATCGAAGTGGAGAACCTGAAGTCTGCGCTACAGAAACTGGAGCAGAAGCTTTCGGAGGCACAAGCGAAGGCCGATATGCTGGTGGCACAACACCGGCGGTCGCGCGTGCTCGGTAAAGCTCGGGACGCGCAGATGGCGGCGACGAACAGTGCCAATTCAGGCACGTTCGATCGCATGAAGCGCAAGGTAACGCATGAAGAGGCGGTCGCTCAGGCAAAGGGCGAAATCGCGGGAGAAGATTCGCTCAGTGACAAGCTTGTAGCACTGGAGAAAGAAGACAAGATCAATCAGTTATTGGCGGAGATGAAGGAGCGCAAGAGGCTGACGACGGCTTAGAGAGCACTGTTGCGCTCCGTAGCGCCGCCGTCTCGGCGGCTGTTCATGCGGACGTTTTCGTCCGCGTGCCGAATGCGAGACGCGTTCGCAACAGCCGGCCAGAGGCCGGCGCTACTCAGTTCTTTCCCGCGTTCATTTCTTTGAACAACGGCTCTTCGATGAAGTCCGGCAATTGCAGATTGCGGCTGACTTTATCCACTGGCTCTGGATCCTCGATCTCGTCGCCGGTAGTGGCGCCCAGTTCGCGGAGCTTGCGCGCCGATACCATCACTCGGGACTCGAGTCGATCCGACGGCGCGATTGTAGGAATCGACGGCGCGATCGAGTCCGCTACCCACCGCGCTGAGGTGACCAGCAACCGTACGCAGACGTTCGTAGAGTTCGCGTCCCAGGTCGCTGATGGCCTGCGCGTTGGCGGCAAGCTTCTCCTGCTTCCATCCATAAGCGACCGCGCGCAGCAGCGCGATGAGCGTGGTGGGGGATGCGGGAATCACGCCCTGCATTACGCCTTCTTCGATTAACCCAGGGTCCTGCTCCAGCGCCGCGCTGAAGAATGTCTCGCCGGGAAGAAACATGACAACGAACTCTGGGCGAAGGCTGGAACTGTTCCGTGTAGGCTTCGAAGCTCAGATTCTTCATGTGCTCGCGAATTTGCCGAGCATGCGCGAGGCAAGCTGACCGTCGCCGATCGTCATCCGTGCTCTCCAGCGATTCGAGATAGGCCTGCAGCGGCGCCTTCGAGTCGACGACGATATTTTTACCGCCCGGTAGGCGCACGATCATGTCGGGACGCAGCTTGCCATCCTGCGTGGAAACCGTCGCCTGCTCCTGGAAGTCGCAATAAGAAACCATGCCGGCGAGTTCGACCACGCGGCGCAACTGGATTTCTCCCCAGCGGCCGCGAACGTTCGGCGCGCTCAGCGCCTTCACCAGGTTGCCGGTTTCGCTCTGCAATCTTTCCTGCGTACTGATCAGCGACTTAACCTGTGCGCTCAATCCGCCATAGGCTTCGCTGCGAGCGATCTCCATCTGCTGAATCTGCTGATCCACCTTGTTGAGCGATTCGTGGATGGGCTGCACCAGCGTTTCTACAGCCTTCTGTCGCGACTCCAGGTCCTTTTGCGCGTCGGACTGGAAGCGCCCGAATGCACTCTTTGCCAATTCGAGGAATGACTCGTTGTTGGTCTTTAGAGCCTGCGCAGCCAGTGCGTCGAATGCATCTTTGAATTTGTTGCCGGCCTCTTCCAGCAGACGTCGTTCCTCGTCCAGTCGTTGGCGTTCGGCCTTCAATTCGGTTTCGGCGGCAGTGCGGGCTCGCTGGCTTTCTTCCAACCGCTGGCGGGTTTCGGCGAGAACGGCTTCCAATTGTCTGCGGGTATGTTCGGCCGCCGCTGCAAGGGCCTCCGCGGTACTGGCGAGTTTTTCGGTTTCCAAAATGCGAGACTGCTGCTTGCCGCGGGTACGGTCGCGTCCGAGAAGATAACCGATCGCCACACCTACAATTACACCAATTACGACGGCAGATAGAATGAGTACCGGTTGCATGAAGTCTCCGAGAGAACTTGGGCGAATCGTAACATAGCGGAGCGGCACAATCTGTAAGGGAGAACATTTACCCGCAATGGCGGGTTCAAACTGGCATGAAATCGGTCAAGGCCTTGCTGTGGATTTTGTCACTGAATCTATTGATCACGCCCATGGCATTGCGGGCGCAACGGTTCGATAAAGAAGCCGAGCAATTGGTGCTGCAGCAGCTGAACGAATCGCGCGAACAAGCCGGACTAGCCCCGCTGAAGGTTAGTCCCGAACTGCTGCAGGCCGCCCGACAGCACTCGCTTCTGATGGCGAACCAGCACCAGTTGTCGCACCAATTGTCAGGGGAGCCGAGTGTGCAGGAGCGCCTGCGAGCCGCTGGAGCGCACTTCTTTCGAAGCGGCGAGAATGTCGGGTTCAACACGCAGGAGGATCAAATCCATGCAGCTTTCATGCACTCGCCTCCGCATCGGCAGAACCTTCTTACGCCTAACTACAATTCGGTGGGAATCGGCATCGTTCATAAGGGAGACGACTTTTGGGTGACGGAAGATTTCGCCCAGACGGTGGCTGCGCTTTCAGTGGACCAGGCGTCCGCACGCGCGGTGCACGCGTTCGAGGAATTACGCCAGCAGGAAAGGCAGACTCCGTTGCCAGAAGTGCAGATGCCTCAACTGCGTGCGGCAGCTTGCGAAATGGCCAAAACCGGGCAGATTAACAATCGAGCACTCCTGCAAATGCCGGGGGTGCGCTACACAATCACTTACACGAACGCTCAGCCTGACATACTTCCGCCAGACTTAACCCGCATCGCAGCGCAGCCATCGCTCAAAAGATTCGCGGTAGGCAGTTGTTTCGTACAGAACGAAAAAGCCCCCGGCGGGATGTTCTGGATCGCGATGGTCTTTTTCGGAGAGTAAATTTGGGAGAACTCTACATCGGTATTGCGGGTTGGGCCTACAAAGACTGGGAGGGCATCGTTTATCCCAAAGGCTTGAAGAAGACGCAGCATCCGGTGGAGTACCTGGCGCGCTATTTTGATCTGATCGAAATCAATACATCGTTCTACGGACATATCAAGCCGAATGTGGGTCGCGACTGGTGTCGCAAAGCGGGCGCGGTCAATCCTAAATTTCAATTCACGGCGAAGCTGAACAAGGTCTTCACGCATTCGCCGATTGCCGTAGTGGAATCGACTTCCGCAAAGACGATTCGTTTCGCATTAGAAGATGAGCACCTGGCGAAAGAAGGATACGACTCCATCGCATCGGAAGGGCGCTTGGGTGCTCTGCTGATGCAGTTTCCCATCTCGTTCAAGAACACCGACGAAAACCGCGAGCATCTCGACAAATTGATTCGGATGTTCGGGCAATATCCGCTGGCTGTGGAAGTGCGCCACAGCAGTTGGAGCGATGAGGAGATTCTGCAGCACTTCACGGCGGAAGGTGTGGCGTTCTGCAACATTGATCAGCCGCTGCTGGGCCGCGCCATTCGTCCCAGCGGGCATGTAACGTCGTCGATCGGATACGTGCGCCTGCATGGTCGCCGCTACGACCAGTGGTTCGATCCGAAAAAGCCCAGCGACAGGTACGACTATCTTTACAAGCCCCACGAACTGGAAGGCTGGCAGGCGAAGATCGAGAAGATCGCCAAGAAGGCAGAGAAGGTTTATGTCGCCGCCAACAATCACTTCGAGGGCAAAGCACCGGCGAACGCGCTGGAGTTGAGGTCGATGCTGGAGGGGCGAAAGGTGAGGGCGCCAGAGTCGCTCATCCGGCAATATGCCGATCTTCAACCGTTTACAGAGCCAGATCAGTCCGCCTCGTCCCAGACCGTTAATCCCACGTTACAGGGATTAGAGTAGTCATCCCTCGGGACATGTCCCTTGGTGTGCGGCTTTCCATGCTCCTGCTCATCCAATACCCACAATTATCTGCGAACTTTATTGAGAGCTACTGCGTATAAGGAACTAGATGCAGTTGGAAATCGCAGCTAACAATTGCGAAGCCAGCGCGTCAATCTAGTGAGCGGATAAGAAATCACAGGAGGCAGTATGGACGCGAAGTGGAATTGGTTTATCGACAACATGGCAGTTCGGACGGCACTGATCGTGAGCGGTTTTTGCGCATGGCTGGCAGTCTCGGCAGCGTTGTTGAAGATGTAGAGTGTCGAAAAGATGACAACAATTATCGAATTACCTAAACCTGCAGTTCCGAAGTTCCTTTCCTCAGCGCCGGGGCCGTGTCGTTGGATCAGCCAACACACTCGCCTCGCGCGCTAGTCTGCTTCAAAAAATCTCCGGTCGAGAATTATGAGTCACAGTTTTGCGCTGACGCTGAACCTTTCGTGACAAATTCGTCATCTTGATTTTCCAACCTCTGTGCAAACGCCGGCTTCTATTATTCTCTTGCACGTGAAGGCTCACCATTCGCCCAGTTGCGCCTTGGACAGAATTCCCCGCGCGACACGTTTATTGTCGAAGGTGCTGCTGCGCGGTCATTGGCCGCCAGCGATCGTGATCTTTGGAATTTGCCTCTGTGTTCCAGCGTTGCTTCTTGTAGCGCAAGCCGCGAACCACTCCGCGGAGACGCTTCAGCCGATTCGCAATGGAGACATTGAAGCGGGACGAAAAATCTATACCTCAGCTTGCGCTGCCTGCCACGGAGCAGACGGCAGAGGTACGCCTAAAGCAATTGCCGGATTTGTGCGGCCCCGTACCTTTCCGGACTTTACGCGTTGTGATCAGACCACGTCCGAAGTAGATACCGCTTACAAGGCGGTCATCGTGCATGGCGGACCCTATCGCGGCTTCTCGCAGATTATGCCATCGTTCTCGGAAGCTCTGAGTTCGCAGCAAGTAGATGACGTGGTGGCATATTTGCGGAGCTTCTGCCGAGATCCGCATTGGCCGCGAGGAGAGCTGAATTTACCGCGGGCTATCACAACGGAGAAGGCATATCCGGAAGACGAAGAGGTGATCTCAACGGCGGTAAATGTGCAAGGCGCGCCGGGAGTTGAGACTCACATCATTCACGAACAGCGCTTCGGCATGAAAAACCAGATCGAAGTCGATGTTCCGCTGAATTTCGTGCATCCTGACAACACCTGGTATGGAGGCATCGGCGACATAACGTTCGGTTTGAAGCGCGTGATGTTTTCTAACCTGCACACTGGATCAATTCTCAGCCTGCAAGGAGAAGTGGTTGCGCCTACGGGCAATCAGTCACGGGGACTCGGGACTGGCACAACCACCTTCGGGACCTTCGCGATGTTTGATCAGCTTTTTCCGACCAACACCTTCGTGCAGTTTCAGGGCGGAGCCAACTTGCCCGTGGACACGCAGAAATCCCCGCAGGACGTGTTCTGGAATACCGCAATCGGCCAGAGCTTTGCGGTGGATCGCGGACTCGGGCGCTTGTGGTCGCCGATGGTGGAGTTTCTTGCTGATCGCGAACTCATTACCGGCGCAAGAACCAACTGGAACGTGCTGCCGGAAATGCAGGTGACCATCAGTCGCCGCCAGCATATTCGAGGGAACCTCGGCATCAGTTTTCCTGTGAACAATACCGCCGGACGTCAACGACAGGTTGTTTTCTATCTGCTATGGGACTGGGCCGATGGCAGACTGAACGAGGGCTGGTGATGCACAAGGGAGCCCTCTACGTTTCGGCTGCGTTGCTGGTGCTGATCTGTGCGCCGGAATTCCTGCGTGGATCGGGAAATCATACTGAGTTACAGCCGGAGTTTCACACCTCCGATCGTTGCCTTGCTTGTCACAACGGTTTGACCACATCGACGGGCGAAGATGTTTCCATCGGCTTCGACTGGCGTGCCAGCATCATGGCGAACTCATCGCGCGATCCTTACTGGCACGCGAGCGTTCGCCGCGAGACGCTCGATCATCCGCAAGCAAAAGCCGATGTGGAAGATGAATGTTCCATCTGTCACATGCCGATTACACGCTACGAAGCGAAGCTGCACGGCGAGAAGGGTCAGATCTTTTCACACCTTCCTTTTGACCAGGACAAAAAGCAAAGTGCACAGGCGGCGGATGGAGTTACCTGTTCGGTCTGTCATCAGATCGGCAAGGAGGGGTTGGGAACCGATGCGAGCTTCAACGGAGGCTTTGTCGTCGATCCGCCTAAGTCGAAGAATGATCATCCTGAATACGGACCCTACCAGATCGATCCGGGACGAACTCGCATCATGGACACATCAACGGGAGGTTTCAAGCCAACGCAGGCGTCCCATATACAGGAGTCGGATCTCTGTGGAACTTGTCACACGCTCTATACGACGCCCCTCGGGGCTGGCGGCAAGGAGATTGGCAGGTTCCCGGAGCAGATGCCTTATCTCGAATGGCGGCATAGCAGTTATCGCGGTAAGTACAGTTGCCAGTCGTGCCACATGCCGGTGGTACAGGGCGAAGCTCCAATCACCGCCGTACTCGGTCAGCCGCGGCCGGATGTACACCAGCATGTGTTTGTGGGCGGTAATTTCCTGATGGAGAGAATGCTGAATCTTTATCGGACCGAGTTGGACGTTGCCGCATTGCCGGCGGAGCTGACGGCGGCCACGGAGCGGACGGCAGCATTTTTGCAATCACAGGCAGCACGCGTGAGCATTCGCAAGGTTGAGGTGGTCGGCGGGAAAATTCAGGCAGACGTGTTTGTCGAGAACCTGACCGGCCACAAGTTGCCGACGGCCTATCCTTCTCGGCGCGCGTGGCTGCACGTTGTGATCAGCGATCGCAATGGTCGCAAGGTTTTCGAGTCAGGAGCGCTGAATCCAGACGGCTCCATAGAAGGTAATGACAACGACGCCAATCCATCACGTTACGAGCCTTTTTATCGCGAGATCACCGGTAGCGATCAGGTACAGATTTACGAGCCGATCCTGGGGGACGCCCAGGGACATGTGACCACTGGCTTGCTGTCCACTGTTCGCTATCTGAAGGACAGCCGGTTGCTGCCGTCGGGCTTCGATAAGCAAACCGCGGATAAGGACATTGCAGTCGTGGGCGACGCGGCCGAGGATCCAAACTTCACGGATGCCGGAGATCTTGTCCGCTATTCGGTTCCGACCGGTGACGCCCTGGGGCCATTCCACGTCCAAGCTGAGCTTTGGTACCAGCCGATTGGCTTTCGTTGGGCACACAATCTTGCGCCGTATAACGCGATGGAGCCTCAACGCTTCGTGCGGTACTACGAGTCGATGTCGAAGACGACCGCTATCGTATTGGCAAGAGCAGTGGCTACGCGTTGATTCGAATCAGGCCTAAAATCTTCCAAGCCGATTGAACCTTTTCTCCTTCTGCCTCGACATATAAGCGAATGAAGATCGAGACCCGTCTTCGAGATGAGTGGTTGGCGCTCCGTTGTCGCACCAACGAGCCCGGAGCTTATGCCGATCTGGTCTCGGTGATGGAAGCACCACTGCTCTACTACGTCATAAAACTTACCGGCAGCCGGGACGCCGCTCTCGATGTTCTGCAGGAAGTTTGGGTACGCGCCTTTCGTGGAATTCGAAAATTGAAGGATCCAGGCGCAGTTCGCCCCTGGCTTTACAGCATTGCACATGGGATTTCGGTAGATCACCTGCGACGCATGAGTGTGCGTACGAACAATGAAGTTACTGGAATCGAGATTACCGACGTTGCCAGTGAGGAGACCTTCACTCCTGAGGACGCTGCGGCGGTCCATCGCGCTCTGGACGAACTTCAACCTGTGCATCGGGAAGTTTTAGTGCTCTTCTTCATCGAAGAGTTTTCGATTGCGGAGATCGGCGAGGCGACTGGGTGCCCGGAAGGAACCGTCAAGTCTCGTCTTCACTATGCGAAGAAAGCTTTAAGAAAAATTATCTCGGGAGGAGTCTATGCAGAACACAAATGACATGCGACAGCAACTTCTGTCACAGGTACCTCAACCGGAGGATCTCGCAAAGTACCGCGAGCATGTAGCGGAAATCATCGAGAAAGATCAGAAGCGGCTTCGCGTCGAGCACGTGTTCAGCATGCTGTTCTGGATCTTCTGCGCGGCAAGCGCTACCGCGTATCTCTGGTTCGGAAACAGCAATTCGCAATTGCCGCGAGCGCCGTTCCTTGCTTGCATTTTCTTTCTATGGGGCGGGGTAGAACTGCTGAAACATCGTATTCACTCCGCCCAAGTCGAAGTGCAAAAGGACCTGAAGCAACTGCAATTGCAAGTTCTGGAGATGCAGGCTCGCGGTATGAAGTCTGCGTAAGTTACTGCGCGACCGCTTCGTTCTTGGCTGCGTAGTGCGAATCGACGTAGTTGTCGAGAATGTCGATGAACTCGGCGACGATGCGATCGCCGCGCAAGGTAGTCATCAACCGGCCGTCGACAAAGACCGGAGCTTTCGGCTCCTCAAACGTTCCCGGCAGGGAAATACCGAGATTGGCGTGCTTGGATTCGCCGGGGCCGTTTACTACGCAACCCATTACCGCTACCTTCATCTCCTCGACGCCGGTGTAACGCTGCTTCCAGACGGGCATCTGCTCACGTAGATAGCTTTGGATCTGTTCCGCCATCTCCTGGAAGAAAGTGCTGGTAGTGCGTCCGCAACCCGGGCATGCCGTCACTTGGGGAGTGAAGCTACGAATTCCCATCGATTGCAAAATCTGTTGAGCAACCAGCACTTCTTCGGTGCGATCGCCGTTGGGTGCAGGTGTGAGCGAGACGCGAATCGTGTCTCCGATGCCTTCCTGCAGCAGAATGCTAAGGCCAGCCGCAGATGCGACGATTCCTTTGGCGCCCATGCCAGCCTCGGTCAGACCGAGATGAAGAGCATAGTCGCAACGCGCCGCCATGTTCCGATAGACGTCTACCAAGTCCTGCACTCCGCTCACTTTGGCGCTGAGGATAATCTGATCGCGGCGCAATCCGTATTTTTCGGCCAGCTTGGCGGAGTTCAGCGCGCTCACTACCATGGCCTCCATGGTCACGTCGCGAGCGTCTTTCGGTTCGGCAGAGCGGGAGTTTTCGTCCATCATGCGCGTGAGCAGTTGTTGATCGAGCGATCCCCAGTTGACGCCAATGCGTACCGGCTTCTGATTCTCGACAGCAACTTCGATCATGATGCGGAAGTTGTCGTCGTCTTTGCGGCCCACGCTCACATTGCCCGGGTTGATGCGGTACTTGGCTAATGCGCGCGCGCACTCTGGATATTTCTTCAGCAGCAGATGGCCGTTGTAATGAAAGTCGCCGATCACCGGCACGTCGATCCCACGGCGCTCGAGCAGATCCACAATCTGGGGGACAGCCTTGGCGGCTTCATCGTTGTTTACAGTGACGCGGACCATTTCCGATCCGGCGCGCACCAGAGCTTCCACCTGCTTTACGGTCCCTAGTACGTCCGCGGTGTCGGTGTTAGTCATCGACTGCACCACGAGGGGTGCATCGCTGCCGACACGGACCTTGCCGATCGTGCACGTAACGGACTTTCTACGACGGATTTCTGCCATATCTTGAGCGGCCTTCAGGAGGCTTCAGGTATGTAGTCAGTTTAGCATGCGAATTCAGGACGTTCCGTCCTTGACTGGGCACGAAAGAACCAAGCCATTCACCCCACGAAAAAGCCCGTCCAAACTCCATTTTTGCACTTGAACGAAAGCAGGAGCTCTCATATGATGCGCAGCAATCGAGGAATAACAAAGCAAGCCCTGCAAGACCAAGTTTCCCCCGAGGAGTGGTTATGGGCAGGCACCGTTTCACTCTCTTTCTGGCCATCGCGCTGGTCATCGTCTGTATACCTTTGCTGGGCGAGACACCGGCGAACATCATTGCGTCCCTGAAAAAATACACACCGCAGGAATTTGAGTCGCTGCGCAAGCTGGCGAAGACCGATCCCCAGGCTCAGAACGCACTTGGCCTCGCCTATCTGACGCAAACGCGAGTCGCGCAGGATTACGAAGAGGCCTACCAGCTATTTCACAAAGCTGCGCGTCGCGGGTACGGCCCAGCGCAGAACAACCTGGCCTACATGTACACGCACGGCCTCGGTATGCAGGTTGACATGCAGCAAGCCATCTTGTGGTTGCGCCGGGCGGCAGAAAACGGCGAAGTTCTCGCGCAGGTCAATCTGGGCAACATGTATTTCACGGGGACCGGGACCAAGCAGGATTACCCAGAAGCGGCAAAATGGTTCGAGGTGGCCGCCCGATCCGGTGATGCCAGAGCACAGAATAATCTCGGACTCATGTACGACCGTGGACTTGGGCTCGCAAAAGATGAGGCAACGGCGGTTCGCTGGTTTCGCGCCGCCGCAGAGCAGGGCGTCGCGCAGGCGCAGAACAACCTGGGTCTGCTGTATATGAAGGGCGAAGGTGTGGTGCAGGATCACCATGAGGCTCTGAAGTGGTTTGCGCTCTCGGCGGACCAGGGTGATGTGAACGCCCAGGAAAACCTGGCCAGCCTGTATGTTCATGGACACTGTATGCCGGAAGATTTGGTCGCCGCTTATTCCTGGATGTTGCTGGCTGCCGCCAAAGAAGAGAAGGACAGGAAATTCCTACAGCAATTTGAATCGCGCATGTCCTTGGAGCAATTGAGCAAGGCCAGGCAACAAGCGAAGCAATGGACGTCGGTTCACAACACTGCTCCACCGATTCGTTTCTAAAGTCACCGTTTCGAGTTACCTCAGTACCATGGGCTGCTCAACAGAATGAAAGTACCCTAGTAGGGTGAACTTTCCTTGGGTTGAGGAAGACTGGGAGCCTCTGGGCAAAGCCACGGGATGGGCGTGGCTGGCCTTCTACGCGCTGTTCCTCGCCTATGCGGCGCGCGATCGAAGCGGGTTTCTGTTTATCGACAATGCCAACCTGGTGGTTCACGAAGGCGGCCATTTACTTTTTGGATGGTTCGGTCCATGGATCGGCATATGGGGCGGGACGATCCTGCAGTGGCTGGTCCCTTTGCTTTTGGCGATCTATTTCTTCGTCCAACGGAAGCCGGTGGCATTTGCATTCTGCCTGTTTTTCTTTTTCGAGAATTTCCTATACACCGCAACCTACATGGCTGACGCGCGTGTGATGCAGTTGCCGCTCGTCTCCGCCGGCGGTGATGGCAGTGAGCCAGAGCATGACTGGAACACGATTTTCTCCCACCTCGGCGTGTTGCAATACGACACTCGCATCGCGAACGTAATTCGCAGCCTTGGTTGGCTGGGGATGGTAAGCACAACCGGGTGGCTCGCTTTCCAAAGCTGGAGAACCCGAAATGCGAGTGCTGAACTCGCGCATCTGAGCGAGGTCAAGTGAAGGTCAATCTGACGCAAAAGCACCGGCGCAGCGCGCGCATCGCGATTCAGATTCCAGTCGAGGTTATCGGCGTGGGATCCAACGGCCACCGTTTTTGCGATCTGGCGCGTACGGAATCCGTAAGCGAGCATGGCGGTTGTCTGTTGTTGAATCGGATTCTTGAGCCTCAACAGGAATTGCGGTTGCGGCGCATGCTGGGTGAAGAAATCACCGTTCGCGTGATTGGAGAAGTGAAGCGGACTGCCGAAGGCATTCTTTACGGAGTCAGCTTCCTCGAAGGCAGCTTTGACTACTGGGGAATTCATTTTCCGGCATCGGCCTTGAAGTTGGCTCTGTTCCGGGTGCTGCTGGAATGCAAGCAATGTACGTCGCGGGAAGTGGTCCCGCTCAATGACAGTCAATTGGCAACTTTGGACGGCGAAGGTCGGCTGCCGCGCACCTGTGAGAAGTGCGATCAACAAACGGACTGGATTCGCACAGAATTTGCGATCGGTCGGGTTTCAGCGAAAAAGGAAGAGATTGCGCAGGCACTGGCGAAGCCAACAGAAAATCGACGCAAGTCCTTACGCGCACGACTGAAGCTTACTGCCTGTATTCGAAAGCCGGGAAGCGAGGAGATCGTTCCCATCATCGACGTCTCGCGGGGCGGCTTGCGTTTTCGCAGTGAACGCATCTATGCCTCAGGGAACTGGGTGCAGGTTGCGGTTCCGTTCACCATGAATACCGCGAACATCTTTGTACCGGCCCAGGTAATCTGGCAGGACGATGTTGCTGGCCCGGATCACGAGTACGGGTTGAAGTACGTCAAGTAACCAGAATCGATTCCAGAGAAGCTCTTCCTCGTCCGCACGATCAGCACACCTTCTTGATTTGACCTTCCGCCTGCCGCAACTTCCCCGATTGTGATACAGTTCTCGCCGCTTGGCGTGCCGGGGATGGAACGCCGAGAAGCAGGAAGACAGGCGGGCGCCGCCGGCCCAGAGTCGGGCGCACCACCAGTAGTCAATCACTCCAGAAGCGATACAGGTAAACGTCCGCGAAATTCAGCGTGACAGCGTGCCCCGTGAGCTGTCCAGAAGGAGAGTGCCGCATGAGTGTTATGTCACCGGTTCAAATTCAACCGCGTGTATCCGACTTCATCTCTAAACCGCGCAAGATGATGATCAACGGCCAATGGGTCGATTCGATTTCGGGCAAAACATTTCCTACCTATAATCCCGCCACCGGCAAAGTGCTGGCGCAAGTTGCGGAAGGGGCCGCGGAAGACATCGGCGTTGCCGTGAGCGCCGCGCGCCGCGCTTTCGACCAGGGTCCCTGGCGCAGGCTGACATCCTCAGAGCGTGGTCGCTTGATTTGGAAGCTCGCCGACTTGCTCGAGCAAAACCTGGAAGAATTCGCGCAATTGGAGAGCCTGGATAATGGCAAGCCTTTGACCGTTGCGCGTGTTGCAGACGTGCCGCTTGCCGTCGATCTGTTCCGCTACATGGCGGGATGGACGACCAAAATCGAAGGCAATACCATTCCAATTTCGCCCAAGGGCGGCCGCTATTTCGCGTATACCTTGCGTGAGCCAGTGGGCGTGGTCGGGCAGATCATTCCCTGGAACTTCCCGCTCTTGATGGCCGCGTGGAAGCTGGGTCCGGCCCTGGCCGCCGGCTGCACTGTTGTTCTGAAGCCAGCGGAGCAGACGCCCCTTACAGCTTTGCGGTTAGGCGAATTGATCCAGGAAGCAGGATTCCCCGAAGGCGTTGTAAACATCGTCCCCGGATATGGCGAAACCGCTGGAGCTGCTCTTGCAGCGCATCCGGACGTGGACAAAGTTGCGTTCACCGGATCTACCGAAGTCGGGAAACTGATCGTGGCGGCTGCTGCGGGAAATCTGAAGAAGGTGTCACTCGAGCTCGGCGGCAAATCGCCAAACGTCGTCTTCAAAGACGCCGATCTGAAGACGGCGATCCCTGGAGCGGCCAGCGCGATCTTCTTCAATCACGGCCAGTGCTGTTGCGCTGGATCGCGGCTCTACGTCGAAAAGGACATCTACGACGAAGTTGTCGCCGGCGTATCGGAACACGCTTCCAAGATCAAGTTGGGACCGGGTCTCGATCCCGAAACGCAGATGGGTCCACTGGTCTCCGACGAGCAACTGAATCGCGTTTGCGGATACCTGGAATCAGGCGCGAAAGAAGGCGCCGAGGCCAAGGTCGGCGGCAAGCGTCACGGAACGGAAGGCTACTTCGTCGAGCCCACGGTTCTCGTGAACACCCACGAGAAGATGAAGGTGGTGAGTGAAGAGATCTTCGGACCGGTGGTCGCCGCGATTCCATTCGAGCGCAGCGATGATCTGGTTCGTCGGGCGAACGACAACATCTACGGACTCGCCGCCGCCGTCTGGACGCGCGACATCAACAAGGCCCACATGACCGCCGCGGAACTGCGTGCCGGTACCGTGTGGATCAACTGCTATAACGTTTTCGACGCGGCGCTTCCGTTTGGCGGCTTTAAGCAATCCGGCTGGGGTCGCGAGATGGGACACGATGCGTTGGAGATGTACACCGAGACGAAAGCGGTGTGCGCGAGAATCGGTTAACCGAGGTAGGAAACAAAAAAGGCCGGCTGCGTGCCGGCCTTTTTCCTTTGCTCGAAACTTTTACGGCAACCGTTGCAATCCTGGGATCACTTTGGTCAGGTCGTTGTAGATCACCATCACTGCGAACAGGATGAGCAGAACATAGGCGACCTGGTAAATACGTTCTTTGACTGCCAGGCTGATATCACGCCGTCGCACTGACTCCACCAGCAGCATCAGGATCATGCCACCATCGAGAATCGGAATGGGGAACAGATTGAAGATTGCGAGGTTCAAGCTGATGGCAGACATCAAGGAAAGCAAGGGCGTCCAGCCTTGCTGCCGCGCGGCGTCTCCGGATGCCTGCGCAATTCCGATCGGTCCCGACATCTGCGTTACTGAAACTTTCCGCTGAAGCATCTTCTCCACGAGTTCCAGAATCAACAAAGAAAACTTTTTGTTCTGCTCAATGGATTTCGAAAGCGCCTGAGTGAAAGGCAGCCTATCTATTCGCGTGGGCTCGGAAGCGATACCAATTCGGTACCAATCCTGCCCGTTCGGCAGTTTCGTCAACTCGGGCGTCACCGCGAAACTCAACTTCGAAGTCCCGCGTTGCACATCCAGTGTGACAGGTTTGTTCTTGTTGTCCTGCAAGATTTCCACCATGGCCGCCCACGTAGGCGTTGGTTGTCCGCCGACACTCGTAACCAGATCGCCGACCTTTATTCCGGCATTCGCGGCAATCGGGACTGAGGGATCTAATCCAGTAATGATGCTGGGCCGATTGGGAGCCCACCCGATCGTTGGGCTCTGAGATCCGTTCTGCATCTCGGGAAGAACAGTTCTCGTGAGGTCTTGCCCATTTCGATCGATAAGCAATTGCAAAGGCTGTTTCCCGTTGACTTCCGCCCGAAGGTTCACATCTTCCCAGGTGGGGTTCTGCACGCCATCGATGCGAACAATGCGATCGCCGGGTTGCAGATCAGCCTTAGCTGCGGGAGAGCCCTTCGAAACCCAGCCAATCACAGCAGGTTCGTCGAGAATGACAGGGTGTTCATACCGCACCATGAAGACGCCGGTGAGCAGACCGATCGCCAGCACGATATTCATGAACGGACCGGCGAAGGCGATCACCAATCGTTGCCAGCGCGGGTGCGACATGAATTCATATTCGGCGCCGCTGCGCTCTTCGGAAAAATTCTCGCCCGACATTTTGACGTAGCCGCCGAGCGGAATCGCACTGATGCGGTAGTCGGTATCGCCCTTCTTGAAGCCCAGCAGCCTCTTGCCGAAACCGATAGAGAAAACTTCGACGCGAACGCCAAACAATTTAGCAGCGGCGTAGTGGCCGAACTCGTGGACCAGGATCATTACCCCTAGTACGAGGGCGACGGCCGCAACATTGATTACGAAATCTTGCATGAAAATGAGAAACCTCAGTGGACCTTGGCGGGTTGCTGGACTGCGCCACCAAGGTGCCCAACCATGTTGCGCGCGATGTCTCGAGCTTCAGCGTCCAATTCCAATACTTTCGATATAGATTCAGGATGCGATGCCACCGCTTCATTCAACGTGGCTTCAATTACCTGAGAAATGCCCTTAAACGGAATACTGCCTTCCAGAAAGGCCGAAACAGCAATTTCATCCGCCGCATTTAGGGCGATTGTCTTAGATCCACCGGCTTCGGCTGCTTCGTAGGCTAACCGCAAGCACGGGAACTTATCCACGTCCGGCGGGCAAAAATCAAGTTGCTTCAGATCGCGTATGTTGAAGCGCAGATCGCTCTCCACCCGCTCGGGGTAGGTGAGCGCGTACAGAATCGGCAGACGCATGTCGGTCACCGAGAGTTGCGCCAGGATGCTGCCATCGCGGAACTCCACCATGGAGTGGATCGTCGACTGCGGATGCACGACAACATCCACCTGACTGGGAGGCACGCTGAATAAGCGGCAGGCCTCGATCACTTCAAATCCTTTGTTCATCAGGGTTGCTGAATCTATTGTAATGCGTCGCCCCATTTTCCATGTGGGATGATTCAGTGCCTGTTCGACCGTAATCTTGTCGAATTCGTGGGCCGGAGTGTGAAGGAAAGGGCCGCCAGAAGCCGTGAGCCAGACGCGATCCACCTCATGAAGTTTACCGCCGCGCATGCACTGGTGCACCGCATTATGCTCGCTATCAATTGGCAACAGCGGTTTGCCCTGCCGCTTCGCTTCGGCTGTGATCAGTTCTCCGGCGACGACCAGGGATTCCTTGTTCGCCAGGCCAACTTCCTTGCCGGCCTTCACTGCCTCGTAGGTCGCTTCCAGTCCAGCCACGCCAACGATGGCGCTGACTACGAAATCAACTTCGGGATGAGTGGCAACAAGCACGGATCCGGCCGCTCCGAAAACGACTTCCGTGTCCGAATGGCCCGCGTCAAGCAGCCGCTTCCGCAGGCTGTCGGCATCGCGCTCACGGGCAACCGACACGACCTTGGGTTTCCAGCGAAGCGTTTGCTCGAAGATCAACTCAAGGTTGGATCCGGCCGCCAGGGAAGTGACAGCGAAGCGGTCGGGATAGGACTCAACGATGTTCAGCGTGCTGCGACCGATGGATCCCGTGGAGCCCAGGATGGCAATGCGTTTCATTCCAATAAATGCCTGCGAATCAGCCACTAAGAGCCGAGGACACGCAAAGCCGAATAGTACCACAGCAACGGAGCTGCGAAGAGCAGCGCGTCCACCCGGTCGAGCATGCCCCCGTGTCCCGGAAGCAGCGCGCCTGAGTCCTTGACACCAGCGCCGCGTTTGATGAGCGACTCGACAAGATCTCCCAGCTGCGCGGCAATATTGATTAGACCGCTCAGAATCAGCAGCGTGAGCAGATCGGGAGGCTGCGGTGCAAAGAATCCTTGTCCCTGGTCAATCAGGTGCGCACGGAGCAGCGCCAAGCTCACCGCCTTTGCGCTGGAGAAGAACCATGTGCCCACCGCAACGCTGACAACGAACGAAGCGATCGTGCCCTCCCAAGTTTTACCGGGACTGATGCGCGGGGCAAGTTTGTGGCGGCCGAACAAGCGTCCAGCGTAGTAGGCGGCCGTATCGCCGGCCCAGACGACAATCAGCAGATAAAAGATTAGGATTGCGCCCGCCCACTGTTGCCGCAACTGAGCAAGCAACGCGAAGGGAAGTGCAATATAGACGATCGCGAATGATGAGGCTGCCGCTCCGGGGAATGCCGTCCGAAGATCGGCGCTGCGCATTCCGACAACGAGCAGGATGAAAGCTCCGATCACGGCGGCGAAGCCAACTGCATACATCATCGCTGCTACTGAGACCAGCGGGGTTTTTGACGACTGCAGCGCCACGCCGACAAAAAGCAGGACGATCAGCACGTACGTTGTTCGTGGGAATGGTTGCAACTGGTAATGCGTAGTGATTTGCAGGAACTCACTTGTAGTCAGCAGCGCGACGACTGCGACGAGAAATGCGAATAGAGGGGCCGGTGCGCGCAACACGGCCAGCAGAACAAAAGGAATGAGAACGACGGCTGTCAGAACACGCTTCATGTAGTGGGTGAATCGGTGAAGCGAGATTATAAATGCTGAAGTTCGAGAAGGCCCCGATGCGCTACTTCGAATGGTTCCCGTTGCCGTGAATCGGCACCACGCCTCCGAAGCGTCGTTCGCGACTCTGAAAGTCTCCGATTGCCTCCAACAGGTGCACGCCACGGAAGTCGGGCCAGAGAATATCGGTCACATAGATCTCGGAGTATGCCGCTTGCCACAGAAGGAAGTTGCTCAGCCGCATTTCTCCACTGGTGCGGATCAGCAGGTCGAGCTCCGGCAGATTGCTCGTATACAGATATTTCGCGATCAGCTTTTCATCAATCTTAAGATGGTCAACGCCGCCGTTGTTCTTCGCTGCGTCGAGGATCGACTTGAACGCGTCCACCAACTCCAGACGCGCGCCATAGTTCAGCGCGAAGGTCAGCACCATGCCGGTGTTTTTTGCGGTTTGCTCGCGCGCCCAATCCATTCGTTCCGACACCCGCGGCGACATCTCATGCTGCCGCCCGATGTATTCCACACGAATGTTGTTCTTCTGGAAGGTGGGCATCTCATGCTTCAGGTAGAAGCGCAGCAGACGCATCAGGAAGTTGACTTCAGTTTCTGGACGCTGCCAATTTTCCGCTGAGAACGCGTAGAGCGTCAGCGCCTTGATGCCAATGTTCGACGCCGCTTCGGCGACGGAACGCACCGATTCTACGCCGACTTTGTGTCCGGCGATACGCGGCAAATGGCGGCGCTTCGCCCAGCGGCCGTTGCCGTCCATGATGATCGCGATATGTTTAGGGAGCCTGGCAGCATCCAGGCTGGCGTAAACCTTGGCTTCTTTACGATCCAGCCCGACAGGAATCGTCGAGATCAAACTCTACCTCATAAAGCTGTTGTTGCAGATTTCGAACGTAACACAGGGTATCTGGAGTTGCAAACCAGCTACTCGGCAATAGGTAATTGGTGATAGGCATAGGTAATCGAAAACCGTTGCAGGGGTTGTTGGGGAAGGCAGTCAATTACCTATTACGAATTACAAATTAGCTATGAAAAAAAGCCGGGGCTATGGACCCCGGCTGTTCTGAGGAGAGGAGTTAGCTTGTGCGGCGAGGCCGTGTGGCTAGATCACGGACCTGCGTCAGCAAACTTGACCATTGCATGCCGTTCAGCTTGCCAACAAACGGAATCAGTTCGCTGATGAACTCGTCGGCCATCAGTTCGCGGACCTCACGTTCCCGCGAACAGCCGCCGTTGATCAGTTCGGGCAAGCTGACTTCCAGTGCTGTAGCCAATCGTTCGAGCGAGGACAGCGTAGGCGTTGCTTTTTCATTTTCAATCTTGGAAACGTAGGTGCGTGGGACCTTCATCCGTAGCGCTAGCTGCCGCTGGCTCAGGCCTGAGCGCTGACGCAGGCTGCGAATCGCAACTGCGACCTGCAGATGTCCGTTGCCGGTTGGAATTCCATGATGCACTGGTTCCGGGACAGCCACTGGCTGTGGTTCCGGCTCGGGTTCTTCGTCAAGAGCGGTTTTGCACTTCCGGCACATGTTGCTGATCGTGCGGAATTGCACAAGCATGCAACGGTCGCATCGGACCACTTCCCGTGAATCGACGGGCGCGAGAGTCGTTGCCATCAGGTTGTGGAAGATGCCAGAGCGGGCACCTATCTAGTTACTGCTAATGCTTCGTGTAATGTGCGGTCAGTCACTGCTTTGTGTCAAGTTAATTCTGGTACAAAAATGGGTAGGGCTTGTATGAATCCGGAAGATATCGGACAAAAACCGGCGAAAACAGGGAGAAAGATACATGGTCGATCGTAACCAGGCGTGGGGTTTACTAGTTGAATTCACCCCCTCGGAAAGTTTGCGCCGGCATGCTATGGCCGTCGAGGCGTGCATGCGCGCTTACGCCTGCAAACTCGGCGGAGACGAAGAGAAATGGGCGCTGACGGGGCTTTTGCACGATTTCGACTATGAGCGCTATCCCTCGGCCGAGGACCACCCCTTCAAGGGCAGCGAGATCCTGAAGGAGCGCGGCTATCCGGAAGACATCCGAAGGGCGATCCTCTCGCACGCCGATTACAGCGGAGTAAAGCGCGAGTCGCCCATGGAGAAAGCCCTCTTCGCCTGCGACGAGCTATCGGGATTGATTACGGCCGCTGCCCTCGTGAAACCCAACAAGTCGCTTGCCGAAGTCGACGCAAGGGGCATTCGCAAGAAGATGAAGGACAAAGCCTTCGCGCGCTCGGTGAACCGCGACGACATCATCAATGGCGCCGCCGACCTGGGCGTCGATCTCGACGAACAGATTACGTTCTGTATCGAGGCGATGAAGACGGTAGCGGGGGAGTTGGGGCTGGCAGGGAAGAACGGAGAGGGGGCACCCTTGTGATGGAGCTCACTCGCCCCGAGTGGACAGGAGAGAGTACAAGCGCATTGGAGTTGTCGACCGCATAGGTTTGTGTGCTGTCTCACCGAATTTTCTCAGGATTGCTAGCTATAATCCTTTCTCTTGAAGTCCAGGAGGAGTATGGCCTCGCCTGTTCTTGCGAAACAAATTGACGAGTCGGAGAACTTCAGAAAAAAACTGAAGTCCATCGTTTCTGGATTTGATGTTGAATCACTTAGTAGTGCCGGTTTGACGCCTGAGCTGAACTTTGCGGAAGGTCGCCCTTATTTTTCAGGAATTCTGAACATGTTTCGAGATTTATCTGATCGAGACCTGTCGGCCCTTCCTATCAGAAAGTTAGCCGACTTACAGCGAACTGCCGACGAAACAGGGCAGCTTTTGATACAGATCCATGGGTTCAATATTCAGCAATACCCCACGAACGCGACTCAAATGCGCATCAATTTTCTCACGCAAGTGCAAGAGCAGTACGGGAAGGTTTTCGACCTATTTGCCCCGCTCTTAGCGTACACAGTTCCGCGCACAGACCACATTCTGAGCATGCAGGCTGAAATAAGCAAAATTCTCGTTGAGATAGAAGATGGCCGAAACAAACAACTAAGCATTGTGGAAGAAATGGAAACAATGCTACGAAAGGCTCGTCAGACCGTCGGTGAGATTGGGATAGTTGGATATGCGCAGATCTTCGCAGATGAAGCAAAAGCACATAGGCGCAGCGCAACTAAATGGTTGGCGGCTGCTGCGGTGCTTGCTGCATCCACAGTTGCGCTGGCTTCATACGGCTATTGGCAATTTTTTTACCACCCACCTCAGCTAACCCCGCTTCAAGCGGTCCAACTCAGCATTGCGAAAATCGTGATTCTCTCGATGTTCATCTCTGCGACGTTGTGGATGGCAAAAACCTACCGATCCCATGAGCACAACTATGTGGTCAACAAGCACCGGCACAATGCATTGAGGAGTTTCGAAACGTTCGTTAAGTCGGCGAGTGCTGATGCCGATACAAAAAACGCTGTTCTAATCCAGGCGACCAAGTGCGTCTTCTCACCGCAGGCTAGCGGCTATTTCACGCAAGAATCCGAACCGGTATCAGGGCCGCAAATTCTCGAAATCGTACGCGGCCTCTCAGGGAAGTAAACCCCTGCTGCGCACAGCAAAAAACGGCAGGCTCTTCGCCTGCCGTTTCAATGTCTCTTAGAAAGCGCTCTTACTTACCGACTGCTTCCAGCCGTGCGCTCAGCCGCGACTTGTACCGCGACGCGGTATTCTTGTGGATCACGCCCTTCTGGACGGACTTGTCGAGGGCGGAGACGGTCTCGCGGAACATCTGGTTGGCATTGTCTTTGTTGCCGGCGGCCAGCGCCTCACGGAACTTTCGAATTGCACTGCGCAGACGAGTCTTGTTGCTGCGGTTGACTACCGTTTTACGTTCCGTCTGCCGGGCCCGTTTCAGGGCCGAATAATGATTCGCCATAACTTGCTACGTTACCCTTCTGTGAAAAATAGTGCCTGAGCAAAGGGCTATTTTAGCTGTTTCGGGCAGCTTTGGTCAAACTCCTTTCCCGCTAACTTGCTGATTTTCAATCTTTCTGCAGACTTGCGGCTGGCCGCGGCACCCTTTTTGACTGGTGATCATCTAAACAACCGAGGAGCGTCACGGGACTGATTTCCACGTTGACTCTCAGAAAACTACGTCGTACTCTACGCCCAATGGTCGCTGCTTCCTGTCAGTGGCGAACGCGAGCCAGCCTGACGAAGTCCGTTGTTCTTCCGATCAAAAACATCAACTTGTCTCAGAGGCGGCAACGCTCGTCGTGTTGCCATTCTCGTATCGAGTCCATGGGTCGTAATGGAGGCGAACCCACTCTCTAGATGAAGAAGAATATCGAGATCACGCCCAATATTGAGACTCTCTTCGGCACCCGCGATGAAAACCTGCGGTTGTTGGAAGACGGCCTGAACGTAACCATCGATCTGAAAGCCCAATCCGTCGAAATCGAAGGCGCCGCACGCGATGTGAGCCGCGCAGAACAGGTGTTCACCGACTACGATCACCTGCAACGCTCCGGCTTCAGCTTCGTGAACGGCGATCTGTCGTCGATGCTGCGCGTACTTGCGTCGGACGCGAGCGTTACGCTTCGCGGTCTGGCGGAAGCCGGAAAGCAGCGGTCCTTCGGCAAACGAACGGTTCAGCCCAAGGGCATTAACCAGCGCCGTTATCTCGAGTCGATCGAGAAAAACGACATGGTGTTTGGCATTGGTCCAGCCGGTACGGGCAAAACGTACCTGGCCGTGGCCATGGCCATTTCTGCCCTGGTGAGCAAACGCGTGAATCGCATCGTGCTGGCGCGTCCGGCAGTCGAAGCTGGCGAGCGGCTCGGTTTTCTTCCTGGCACCTTGCAGGAGAAGGTCGATCCCTACCTTCGCCCGCTTTATGACGCGTTGTACGACATGCTGGAGCCGGAGAAGGTCGATCGTTTTCTCGAGAAGAACATCATCGAGATCGCACCGATCGCTTTCATGCGCGGACGCACCCTGAACGACGCTTTCATCATTCTCGACGAGGCGCAAAACACCACGTCCGAGCAGATGAAGATGTTCCTCACGCGCATGGGCTTCAACTCGAAAGCTGTCATCACCGGAGACATCACGCAAATCGACCTGCCGTCGAACAAAAAGAGCGGTTTGGTCGAAGTGCTTGAGATTCTGAAGGACGTCAACGGGATCAGCTTTGTGCACTTCGACGAGAGCGATGTGGTTCGGCACCACCTGGTGCAGCGGATCGTGCGTGCCTACGACGACCATAAGAGCCGTCCGGATGCGCAGCTTTCGCTGGCACTGAATGGTGGAGTGAAACCTGTTACGAATGGAAACGGAGCAACCACGCCTGGCTTGACTGCTGACGTGTTGCCCGCAGAAAACGGATACGATCAGGCAGCAGAAATTTAATCGTCGCCGGAAACAGGGAGGGCTGCTACGCTGGCCCTCCCTTTCCTTTTAGAAACGTTGATCATCACACACAAATCGTTTCCGGGAATAAACCAGCTTTCGCTAACCCGCTTTGCGGCGCGTGCAGGTCGCGAGTTGAAGCTTGGGAGCGTGAACATCCTGCTCACCGACGACCGCGAAGTCCGCGACCTGAATCGCACATTTCGGAAGAAGGACAAGGCAACCGACGTCTTATCGTTTCCGGCGATTGCTGAAGCCGGCGACGAGTTTGCAGGCGACATCGCGATCTCGGTGGAATACGCCGCGCGCAGTGCTCAGCGCTTCGAACTGGAATTGCAGCAGGAGCTGAAGATCCTTATTTTGCACGGACTGATTCATCTATCCGGCCACGATCATGAAATTGACAATGGTGAAATGGCCCGCGTCGAGAGTCGCTTGCGTCGAAGACTGGGTCTACCTGCCGGTTTGATCGCCCGATCGGAGAGCGGGCATCGCAAGGGTAGTTCTCGCGCTAAAGTTGTGCCGGTATCTCGACGGCGCAGTACCATTTCTTTACGAATGTCCCGGGGAAAGACCCCGCGCCCGAAAGGTTCGATCCGTTGATGAATGCCGCCCTCAGCGTCGCATTGCTGATTCTGCTCGGTGTACTGGCTCTCGTCTCGTATGTTGAGAGGATCTACACCGAAGCGGGCAAGTTCCTATCGCGCGAGTTCCAGGAGAATATTGAAGCTTTCGAGCACGCGGTGGAACCGCGCTTGCGCGTCAGCCGCGATCGCGCCGCTCTCTCCATGGCTGTGCTCGAGCAACTCACCACTGCGGCCATTTCTTTTCTGATTGCCTACGGCATTTTCAGCAGAGCGGCGTGGCGTCCCGAGGAGATTCTTCAAGGCGCGGCAGAGATCATCGTTTTCGTTATCGTCTTCAATCGCGTCATCCCTTACATCCTCTTTTCACGTACGCGCGGCGAATGGCTGTCGCATTTCTCTTACATTATCCGTGGGCTCGTCTACTTGACCTTCCCGGTAACGCTGGCCATCGGCTTCTGCCAGTCCGTCGCGTCGCTTACTCGTGAGCATGCGCAACCTGAACCGGAGCATCCGTCGGAAGCGGTTGACGCCCTGATTGAAGCCGGCCAGGAAGAAGGCATCCTCGAGGAAGGCGATCGCGACCTCATCCAGTCCGTCGTCGAGTTTGGCGACAAAACTGTTCGTGAAGTGATGAAGCCGCGTCCAGAAATTGTTGCAGTCTCCGCCGATACCACTATCGAACAGTTCACCGAGGTGCTGCGGACGCGACCGTACTCACGTATTCCAGTCTACGAAGGATCCATCGATCACATCATTGGAATAGTTCACGCGCATGACGTACTGCAGGTGGCCGACACCGACGCGCGTTTCCGCACGGTGCGCAGTCTCATGAAAACCGATGTGCGCTTCGTTCCTGAAAGTAAGCGCGTCAGCGATCTGCTGCGCGAAATGCAGCGCGATAACGTTCGCCTAGAGGTCGTCATTGACGAATACGGCGCAGTTGCCGGCATTGTCACCATCGAAGATATGGTGGAAGAAATTGTCGGCGAAATTCCGGATGAGCACGAGTCGAAAGCCGATCCGGTGAAGGAACCCAGTGGCTCCTGGGTGGTACCCGGCAATATGGATGTGGATCGTCTCGACAACTTATTGGGATTTCGCCCTGAAGATCGCGAGGCAACCACCGTCGCTGGGCTAGTCACGGAGATCGCTGGACGCATCCCGCGGGCAGGGGAAGTAATTACCGACGACGGGCTGAAATTCGAGATCCTGGATTCTACGGACCGCAAGATCCTGCGGGTACGCATCGATATTGCCAAACCTGCTCCTCAGCAGCAGATGCGCCTGAATATCCAATAAATCGCCAGACAGAGAACAGATCTCTTCGTGCATTCTGGGTTTTGCATCTATTCGGAAGCTTGACTGGCTGAGTTTCTGGATTTCTGAACAGCTTCGATTTCGCGCTCAAGCTCCTCGCGAAAAACTTCAAGTTGTCTTCGGGTTGCAGGCGAAAGAATCGTGCTTTCCAACAGGCCGATGAGAGCGGAGTGAGCTTCTACAAGATCGTCGATTCGTTTCTGCACCTTGTGCTCCGGTAAGGGAGTTTGATGCGAATTCCGCGACTCGGGTTTGTGAAAAATTGTCACAAGCTGGCCGGAAAATAGTCTACAGGAGCCACATTTCCGGAGATTAGTTTTCTGCTCCAAAGTGGAGAAATGAAACCAATCTTTACGTTTCTTTACGAATTAGGAGTGGCAGCCGATCGAAGAATCGCCGCTGCGATACCATGGATCATCATGCGCTCCGGGTTCGTAACCATTATTGGACGCCCAAATGCGGGCAAATCAACTCTCCTGAATGCGCTGGTGGGCTCTAAGCTTGCCATCGTTACTCACAAGCCACAGACCACGCGCAATCGCGTACAAGGCTTTCTCAATCTACCGCCGAAAAAGGGAAGGCCTGCTGCGCAGGTAATCCTCATCGACACGCCCGGCATTCATCGTCCAGAGACAAGGCTGAACGACAAGATGATGCGCGAGGTCCACGAGGCGCTCGAGGGCAGCGACCTTATCCTCATGATTACCGACGTGAGCCAGAAGTCCGATGCGGGTGATCGGTATGTCCTCGATCTGATTAAGAGAACGAAGACACCAGTGTTCCTGATTCTCAACAAAGTCGACAAGATCGAAAAGCCAAAGCTGCTGCCTGAAATAGAGCGCTGGAGCCAAGTTCATGACTTCAAGGAAGTCATCCCGATCTCAGCCTTGAAGAAGGACGGACTCGATGACTTGCTATTTGCGATCGTGAATGCGTTGCCCGAGGGACCAGAGTACTTTCCCAAGAATCAGATCACTGATCAGCCCGAGCGTTTTCTGGCATCGGAGATTATCCGCGAGCAGGTATTGATCAACACCGATCAGGAAGTACCGTACGCGAGCACGGTCATTATCGAGCGCTGGGAAGAAGAGCCCAAACTAACGCGCGTTGCTGCGGCGATCTTTTGCGAACGCGACGGCCAGAAAGGCATCTTGATCGGGAAAGGCGGCGCCAAATTGAAGGAGATCGGAACGGGCGCGCGTCTGCAGATGGAGAAGATGCTGGGCAAAAAAGTTTTCCTCGAACTGTTTGTGAAAGTGCAACCTGAATGGCGCAACTCACGCCGTTTTGTGGAAGAGATTGACTGGCGCAGACAACTGGAGGGCCTGATCGGGCCGAGCAAGTAAACCTATTCTTTCACCGCAATCTGCAGCGCTTTCATCTTCCGATAGAGATGGCTGCGCTCCATGCCGAGAACTTCCGCTGTGCGGCTTACATTCCCGTGGTTCTCATCCAGCTTTTTCAGAATGAAGTCGCGCTCGTACGCGGCACGCGCCTGCTGCAGAGTGGAGAACTCGCCGGTGCTGCGGCGGCTGCCGTCCCGATAGACCAGCGGCGGCAGATGCTTGCGGTCGAGTTTGGTGACCGTAGGATTCATGATTACGATGCGCTCAATTACATTGCGCAGTTCGCGCACGTTCCCCGGCCACGAGTAGCGCATCAGCGTATCGATGGCGTCATCCGTGACTTCTTTGGTTTGCCGACTATACTGTGACGAAAATTCCTTCAGGAAATACCGCGCCAGCAGAGGAATATCCTCAGTTCGCTCGCGCAACGGCGGCACTGAAAAGGGAATGACATTCAGTCGATAGAAAAGGTCCTCGCGGAAGTTGCCCTTGGAGATTTCGTCTTCCAGGTCATGGTTCGTAGCGGCGATCACGCGCGCATCCACTGTGATCGTCTCGTCTCCGCCAACCGGAGCGAAGCGCCATTCGTCGAGCGTGCGCAGCACCTTCGACTGCGTCTTCAGGCTCATATCGCCGACTTCGTCTAGAAACAGAGTTCCGTCGTGAGCTTTTTCGAACTTGCCAACCTTGGCCGCTGTTGCTCCTGCGAATGCCCCCACGCGGTGACCGAATAATTCGCTCTCGATCAGATCTTCGGGAATGGCCGCACAATTCACTTCCACGAACATCGCATCTTTCCGCAAGCTCTGGTCGTGAATAGCGCGAGCAACCAGTTCTTTCCCCGTCCCCGATTCGCCATAGATCAATACCCGGCCGTTTGTCGGAGCCATCAAGCCAATCTGCTGGCGCAGCGCCTTCATGGGTATGCTCTCACCGACGATTACGCTCTTCGGCAACTGTCGCTTGAGGTCGCGATTCTCGGAGCGCAGCCGCTTCGCGTCCAGCGCGTTTTTTAAAACAATCAGCGTTTTTTCGAGCGAAAGAGGTTTTTCAAGGAAATCGAACGCACCGAGTTTCGTCGCTCGCACCGCCGTTTCGATGGTCCCGTGGCCTGAAATCATGATGACTTCCGGCGGGTCCTCCATCTCGCGAATCTGCTCAAGCGCATCGAGGCCGTCCATCCCGGGCAGCCAGACGTCCAGCAGAATCACGTCGAAGGAGCGCTGCTTCAATGTATCGAGGCAAGCTTCGGCGCTCCCGGCCAGAGCCGGTTTGTATCCCTCGTCTTCGAGAATGCCTTTCAGCGACTCCCGAATTCCAAGTTCATCATCCACGATCAGGATGTTAGGCATGCGCGGTTTTTTCTAGTGAGATCTCCGCGTTTGCCAGTGGCAGCTCAAGGATAAAGCGTGCCCCGACTGGCTTATTCTCTTCTGCGCGGATCGAACCATGATGATCTTCTACGATTCGACTGACAATTGCCAGTCCTAGTCCGGTTCCGCGTCGCTTAGTAGAGAAATAGGGAAGGAATAGCTTTTCTTTGGTGTCCTGCGTCAGACCATGACCCGTGTCCGCAACGGTGACTTCCACCACGTCCTTTGTGCCCAGCAGCGAAGTGGAGATTGCAATCTCGCGCACCATGCAGCCTTCCATCGCCTCTGCCGCATTGTCGACCAGGTTGGCAACCGCTCGCTTTAGAGCTTCTGGATCGCCCATGATGCTGGGAAGATCGGTAGAAAGATGTGTGTGCACCTTGATGCCGTCAAGGCGCCCATCAAACATCGCGAGCGCATTTTCGACAATCTGATTAATGTCAGCAGGTCGAACCTGTGCAGCAGGGAAGCGCGCCAGGGTTGAGAACTCGTCGACCAGAGTTCGTACCGTCTCAACGGCGCCGGCGATCGTGTCGGCACAGCCACTGATTACCGCGAGTGAAGCGTCGTCCGGCATTCCGCCCTTTTCGATATGCCGCTTGATTCTCTGCGCAGAGAGCGCGATAGGCGTGAGCGGGTTCTTGATCTCGTGCGCGACCCGCCTTGCTACCTCTCTCCATGCTGCTTGTTTCTGTGCGGTCAGCAGGTCGGATAGGTCCTCAAGCACCATCACGTAACCTTGGCGCTGAAGGCCGTTCTTCAGCGAGGCGACTGTAACCGCCATATTCAAATTTTGATTATGTGCCGGAACTTCCATCTGGCTAGTGGTAGTTCCCATGCGATCCGCCTTCCGAATCATGGGCGCAAGATCGTCGAGAAGGTCCTGGCTGAAAACGTCGCGTATGTGCGCTCCCCGCAAAACATCAGCTCCCGCACCATCCGATTCCGGCCGAAACATGCGGATCATTGCCGGATTCGCGTGCGTGATCTTCAATGTTGCGTCGAGAGACAAAACGCCGGTGGGAATATTATCGAGGATGGTCTCAATCTGTCGGCGACGTTGCTCTAGTTCCTGGTTTGCCTCGGCAAGCTCGCGGGTAGAAGCTTCCAGTTGCTGGCGTTTCATCTGAATTTCAGCCGCCATCACATTGAACGAGTTCACTAGCTTTCCCAGTTCGTCGCTTGCCGGCACATCAACACGATGATCCAGGCGTCCGCGCGAGATTTCTTCGGTAGCCTCCGCCAGCGCCAGCACCGGCCGCGTGACAAACTTCGACATGAAAACAGCAAACCAGCTCGCAGCAAACAGAACTACCATAGTCAACATCATGAGCAGCAGCATGTACGTTCTTCGCACCGTCTTGCGCTCCTGCGACAGCGCCAGGTAGTGATGTTGGCTTTCTTCGATCTGGTTCATGGTCTGCGTAAAAGAATCGGGCAGAGGCATACCAACCAGAATCATGCCGCGTTCGTTCACCGGTGCTACTCCGATCAAGTAGCGCGTTCCGTTCAAGTCGAACGATTCCGGAATGTGCGGGGTCTGTGCGCTTTCCAAACCCAGGTTCTGCCGCAGAACGGGCCATGTGACCGGCAAGTGAAAGCTCGCCTCCACGTCGCCATCCTCCAGCGCAGCTGCAAATCCTCCCTGTAGCGGCTCCTCACGATGGCGGAATACGTCCATCAGTTGTGTGAAGTTGCCGGACTGGAAGCTGCGAAGCGTGGGAGGAGAACCTGCGATCGAGCGAGCCTCGGCCTGCGCATTCTGTTGTGCGTACTGTGTCAACAGGTCGCCCATGGACTTTGTGTCCCGGCGCACTTGCTCCACTGGCATCGAGAACCATTTCTCGATAGACCGATTCATTAGTCCGTAAGCAAAGATGAAAAGAAAAATTACCGGGCCGAGCGACAGACCGAGTGCCCCCAACACCATCTTGGTCCTGAATTTCGAGCCCAACGTACCCACGCGACGGTCGGCATAGAGTTTGAGCAAGATGCGCGCCAGCATCAGGCTGAGCGCAACCAGGAGCAAAAAGGCCAACGCAGACAGCGCTGCAAAAATCAATGTTTCACTGCTGGTGTCAGGCTTAAGGAAAGTGAGATTGAACGCCTGCTGAGCGAAGATCAGCGTAAGTAAAACGAACACCAGCGCGGCCATCAGATAGATGACGATCCGTCGCTTCTTGAACCGCGGTGCAGGGCGAGTTGTGTTGTCCGAAGGCAAACCGACTACCAGGAACAGTCAGCCGAAGTTCGGCCTATCCATTCATTATAGTTAACACTGTAGGAGCAAATATCTTGCGCGCAAGATGCAAAAATTTAGGACGATCTGCGGCCGATAAGGAATTAGACCGGCAGTTCATGCTGCCAAGCTGGTTCATGCACAGACGGTTGCGACGAAAGGTCGAGAATTAATTGCTCCAGAACGAGTCGTTTGCTGGGGGGATTCGAGCGTAAAGCAACGTCGGCGCGGGCTATCAGACGGAGTGCGCTGGTAAGTTCCCGGCGCGATTGGTAGCGACGCGCCTGACGAATTACATCCTCCGCGGCGAAGGGTGGCAACCGAAAGCCTTGCCATAGCGCCTGCCATAGCGCCCTCGAATCACGCACCTTGCGTTCGAAGATGACCAGCATCTGGCGGAATGTCTTCGCCAGCATATAGAGATGGCCAATAGCGGCCTCCTCGCCGTCGCCGGTCGAAAGGATCGCATCCAGAACCTTCAACGCCCGCTCGCGATCCTTCGCGGAGATCGCATCGGTCAATTCGTAGAGCGTCCGCTGTTTCGCGGCGAGTACCATGGTTTCGACATCGCCAAGGGTGATCTTCTTCTTGTCGCCGACGTAGAGGATCAGTTTCTCCAACTCGGCGGCAACCAGCATCATGTCTCCGCCCAGGGCATCGACCATTTCGCGCGCAGCATCGGAATCGACCTTCACGTTTTCGTTGGCAGCGGTATCGGTAATCCAACGGACGGCTTCGCTTTCCTCCACACGCGCCAGTTCGATGATGGTGCAGAACTCGCCTAGAGTGTCGCGAATCCGCTCGTAGCGGTCGCGATCGGTCATCTCCATCCGGCGCGGATCTGACGGGATGCTGATGTGATCCGCGACAAAGATGAGGATCGCGTCGGGATTCGGATTCTCCACGTACTCGCGAATCGCGGCGAACTCGGCTTCATGCGAGCCGCGCCCATAAAGCTCCTTGACGCCGCGAATAAAGAAAACTTGGAACGGCGCCATTAGCGACGGCGTGCGTGCGCGATCCAGTATCTCGGCCAAATAAACGTCGCCCAGATCGAAGTCGTACAGGCTGAAATCCCGCATATCCGACGGGATCAGGTGACGAAGCACCGCGTCGCGACAGCGCTTGCGAAAAAAAGCCTCGTCGCCGACGAAGACGTAGACGGGCCGGAGCTTATGCTCCTTCACTTCGGAGACGAAGCGATCGGGTTGGGCGAAGGCTTTAATACGCCTCCAGTATATTGCTCACCAGCGTGCGTGCGAAGTCACCAGAAAGGCGATCCAGTGCGGGCGATTCCTGATCGAAGAAACGCCGAGGGCTGCCCGGAAATCTGGTACTCGCTTCGAAAAGTGTAGTTCGGGTCCTGGTACAGCAACTTGCCTTTGCGATCCACGAGCGACACCTGCACCGTGACGGCGACCAGAGCCGACGACGCCCGGCCAGTCTGCGAATCGTAAGTCAGCGGTGCGGTAAGTACCTGCAGAACGGTGCCATGCAAAACGGCATCGGCATGAGGATCGGGCTCGCTGATCACGTGATACTGCGTGCGCGTGTTGAATTCGCGCACTACAGAAGCGGTCAGGATCTGTTCTACGCGGTACGCTTCGCTCTTATTCGTAAACGTGGGCACGGCAATCGTGTGAACAGTATTAGGAAGATTCACCGCGTGTCCGGCGGTGTGATATCCGCAAGCAGAAAGGCCGAGCAATAGAAAAAGGATGAAAGCGCCAGGAACGGCTCCTGCCATCCTCACTACTGCACCTTGCCCTTCGGACGGCTGGCGACTAGCTGTTCCGCGCACCCGACCGCATTCAGGGCAAGCACGCGCAAATTGTCCGCAGCAGCCCAAATCCACAGGCCATTCGGATTTTCAGCATCATGCCGCAGCGAAACCATAATGTTGTCCTGGCCAGCCGCTTCTACCGCATTTGGAGTCTGATCCCCAGCACGAGTGATCTCGACATGCTCGCCACCTAAGGCCTGCGCGGCATCACCCAGAGATACCGGTTCGTTCATCTCGACGAAAATCGAGAACACGTAGCCGTGAAAGACCGAAGGCTGCAGCAGCACCAAGGAAGGTGGAAGAAGTCGTTCGCGAGCGATCTTGCGGAAGTGATCGAGAATCCGCCGCTCGGTAACTGCAAGCGGAGGACGCGCCTTAGTGCCGTAATCCGCCACCATGTTGAAGGAGACCTGTACGTCGTAGACATCTTTTGGCAACGTCTGGAATGAAAGCAGGTTCACCGTCTGTCCGTGCAGTTCGTCCAGACCTCGCTTGCCGCGCTCTGACGCCGGCTCAAAAACCGTCGCAACTACGGAACGAAACCCGCCGACCTTCTGAAGTCGCAACATCAACAGCGCCAGGGCCACCGATATGGGATGAGCAACCACCACCGGGCCGGGCTGAAGTTCTATCACCGGAGGTTCGGCCAATTCGTTTTCCACCCACGATGAGCGGATCACGCTGCCGCGTTCGCCTTCCAGCCCGTACGAGAGATCGACGACTGAACTTCCTACCTGCGAGGCCAGTGCGTACGACTTACGCGCCGAATCCGGATCTGAGGCTAGGAACACCAGGTCCGAGTTCTCGAGGTTCTCGCGCTGCACCTGCTGTACAAACGTGACTTCATCGCCGACAGCTTCAAGCTGGCCGAGGGTTTCTTCGTCGTCCAGCAAGCGAATATCAACTGCAGGGAAAGATGTTTCGGGCAGCACTTCCGCCAGTTCTTTTCCCTTCAGCGTGCCGGCACCAACAATTGCTACACGGTATAGAGGGGTTGCCGCGGAAGCGGGCCGTATCGGTCTAGGATTTGTGCTCATCGGGCCTCCGGAGCTTGGTTTTGATACGTGGACGGGTCTTCACGCTTCTTTTTGAATTCGAAACTCATGCGCGTGAAGATCCCCGAGACCAGGTACACAATCGCAAGCACAAAAAGGAAGATTTGCGATTCATACCAGATCAAGGCGATAAGCACAGCGATGATCATGATCAGGCGGAACGGATGGCGGGATCGAAAATCGATATCTTTGAAGCTGTAATAACGCCAGGTGCTCACCATCAGTAGCCCGGTTGCGAAAACAAACCCAGCCCATGGGATCGACTCCCACCATACGCCTAACGGCTGTCCGCTGGTGAAATGAACTACGGCGGCAATTACACCTGCCCCCGCTGGGATCGGCATGCCCACAAAGTAACGCTTCCCCGGACGTCCGGGATTCGAGGGCTGCGGATTTTTGACGATATTGAACCGAGCCAGGCGGCAAGCGCCCGCGATTAGAAACGCGAAGCTGACCAACGCTCCCAGCTGAACCGTACGCGCCACCATGTCGGTGCCGTTGAGCGGACCCAGTTGCTTGAATCCCCAAATCCAGGCCAGCAGAGCTGGCGCCACGCCAAACGTGATCACATCGGCAAGAGAATCAAATTCACGGCCAAAGTCGCTTTCTGTGCCTGTCATGCGGGCGATGCGGCCGTCAATGCCGTCCGCCACCACGGCAAACCCAATCGCCTTCGCGGCATTGTCGAAGTGCCATGGCTCAGCGGCAGATCCGCTGAAAATGTGCCAGAGCGCGTAGTAGCCGAGACCGATGTTGAACGTCGTCGCCAGCGAAGGAAGAATGTAAATGCCCTTGCGGAATCGCCGTGGGCGCTGCTGATCGGTCGAACGACGAAACTGCTGTGGCCCTTCTGCGGCCATCACTTGCCTCCGGTTGCAGGACCAGCATATTGCTGAGCTGGCGTAGTCTGCGTGCCGCCTGGTGGAGTGGGTACAACAGCGAGTACGCTGGAACCGCCGTGAACCGTGCTTCCCAGCTTGACTTGAACCGCACCTTCCGGTGCAAACAGGACGTCTACGCGCGAACCGAACTTGATCAGCCCAACCCGTTCACCGCGCGCAACCGTGTCGCCCATTTGCTTGGTAAAAACGATACGTCGCGCCAAGCAGTCCGGCGATTTGTTTGAAGATGACTACCTGGCCTTCGCCTTCGACGGTGACGATATTTTGCTCGTTGTGCTCGGCGGACGCGGCGCCCATGGCGTTGGCGAACTTGCCCTTTCGGTATTCGACCTCGCGAATCGTGCCGCTAATCGGGGAGCGATTCACATGAACATTGAAGACGCTGAGAAAAATGCTGATACGATTCCAGGGCCTGCCTTCGATGTTCACCAGGCCGATGCTGGTGACCTTGCCGTCGCCGGGCGACACAATTGCTCCCTGCGTTTGGGGAATTGAGCGCTCCGGATCGCGAAAAAACCACAAAAAGAAGCAGCCTAGAAGAACAGGAATGATCGCTACCGCTGGGACCGTCAGCCAGCCCAACAGGATCGCGAGCAGCGCCATTGCCAGCGCGTAAAGATAACCGTCTCGAACCATGCGTGCTTGGAATTATAGTCCCTTGGCATGTGAGTAAGTGCGGGTAAGCTCAAGCTGCGACGGGATTTGGGACAAAATGAAGGCGGCGCCCGGCGGTTGATGCATTGCCGCCTGCGCCGCTTAAAAGAGCACGCGGGGAGAATGATTATTTAATTAGGCTACCTGTCCGTCGCCACGACGAAACTGCGACTCGAGTCGCTCCATTTCGTCCTTCAGACGGAGTTTCAGCTTCTTCAGCCGGACTTCCTCTACTTTTTCATCTTCGGAGAGATAACGCTTGTTGATGAGGGAATCGAGGCGTTGTGAATACTGTTGATGTTCCTGACAGAGCCGGCGAAATTCTTCGTTGTTTGCTAGGAGCAGGTCTCTAACCTGGGCTGCCATCCAGAACAACCTCCTGCTTGAGTTAAGGCGATACGCTACCACCAGACCTAAGTTGCTTCAATGATTTTGGTCATATTCCAATAACAATTTCGTAAGTAGTTGCGTCTTCAACAGGATGCGAGTAGTAGGACGGTCGCCGTCCGGTCTCCCGGAACCCCAGTTGTGAATAAAGTCTCCGGGCGGTCTGATTCGACTCGCGCACCTCGAGAAAGATGCGAGCAGCAGACGCCTCGCGTGCAAGTCGAAGCAGGCGTTCCACCAATGCGCGTCCAAGACCCTGGCGTCTCGAGGCTGGCCGAACGGCCATATTTTCCAACTCCCATTCCTGATCGATACATCGTGCAACGATAAAACCTGCGATCTGCCCGTCGCTCTCGATCACCAGCGTAATTCGCGCGACTCCGCCCGGCATGAATATGCGCTCATACTCGACAGCAGGCCAGTGAGCGGCAGTTTCCGCTTCCAGTTCGATGGACATGATGTAAGGGACGTCAACGGCAGTCGCCTGACGAATCGTGTATGTGCTCATCGCTGCTGCTTAGGGATAGAGAACAGTTCTGCGTCTGAAGGCCGCAGGTAATTAGGTTCGAGCACTTCCGCAGTAATACCGCGTCCCGCAATCAGTTGCTCGAACCCGAGACGCGCAATTGTGTCCGCCTGCGGCGCAGCAATCTCATTGATCTTCACGCCTCGCTGGAGCGCGCTGTCGAGCACCATGCGATCCGCGCTCGAAATGGTTGCCGAGCTTCCTTCGACCGAGTTCAGAAAATCATCGACCGGCACCAGCACCTCACGTGACGAGGAGACCGTCAGGTCAGGGTTGATCTCATAATCGCCAACGAAGACCTGCTGGCGTCCCGCGTCGACTGCGACGATCACGCGCCCGTGTGCCCCAGTTACGCGAGCAGCAGCTTGAAGAACCGAGACGGCGGCAATCGGCTTCTTCAACACATCAGCCAAAGCTTTCACCGTCGAGAGCCCGATACGTAGTCCAGTGAATGATCCCGGACCCGCGGCAACTGCAAATCCGTCGAGGTCGGCTTTCGTGAGTTGATGCCGTTCGAGCCCAATCTTGAGCTGTGGAATCAGCTGCGCGGAGTACATCCGTCCTGCCAGCGGCAGCAATTCGAGGATTTCGAGGTTGTCAGTGGTCTCGCCGCGTGCCAGAGCAAGACTGCCGTTGCGGCCAGAGGTGTCGATCGCGAGAAGAACCATCAGACGCCCTGCGGCTCCTCCTGCACAAGTTCCAGCAGCACGCCTCCGGTGCTCGCCGGATGCACGAACACATACATATGACCGCCTGCGCCGATCTTTATCTCGTCCGAAATGAGCCTTGCGCCCTGCTTTTTCAGTTGCTCCACCGCGCCAGAGAGATCGTCCACATGCAACGCCACGTGATGCAATCCCTCGCCGCGCTTCGCCAGGAACTTGGCGATCGGGGAATCGTCTGCCGTTGGTTCGAGCAGTTCGAGGCGGCTGTCCCCGACGGGGAGCATGGCAACACGCACCTTTTCGCCTTCGACGCTTTCCTCGCCGTGAACCTCAAGCCCAAGGCCTTCGTAAAACTTGCGCGCTTGCGCCAGCGACTTCACCGCAATGCCAAGATGATCTATCGAGAACGACATTGTCTACCTCAGGGCGCTTGCCTTTTCTTTCGCACTGCCGACAATTTCTTCTATTAGAGAATACGGGTCGCGCTTGTGATCCGCAATTTCGGCCGCGTAACGCGCAAGAGCTTCTTCGCCGTGCTGATGCAGCACCTGCCGCATGGTCGCGTCACGTAGCATCTCCAGCAACCGCTCTCGCCAGTTGTCCACTTGCTTTCGATGCGCCAGCCCCGAACGCGAGAGGAAATTCTGGTAACTCGAGATCGCTGCCGAAAGTTCCGCAACGCCTTCTCCCGCGCTCGCTACGGTCTTCACGATTGGGGGCGTCCAGTCATCCTCGCGCGCTGCCAGAGATTGCATCGCACGAATTTCGCGCTCCACGCGCTCCGCGCCCTCGCGGTCACTCTTGTTGATGACGAAGATGTCGGCGATCTCCATAATGCCGGCCTTGATCGTCTGTACATCGTCCCCCATGCCGGGGACAAGAATCACCACCGTGACCTCGGCCAGGCGAACGATATCCACTTCGTCCTGACCCACGCCGACCGTTTCGATCAGGATGACATCTCTGCCGGACGCATCGAGTACCGACGTGACATCGGCAGTGGTCCGCGCCAGTCCGCCCAGCGAACCACGCGTGGCCATGCTGCGTATGTAAATGCCCGGATCGGCGAAATGCGATCCCATACGGATGCGATCGCCGAGAATCGCGCCACCCGAATACGGGCTGGTTGGATCCACCGCGATAATCCCGACCGTCTTTTGCTGCTTACGATACTCACGAGCGAGTTGATCGACCAGCGTGCTCTTGCCGGCGCCGGGCGAGCCGGTCAAGCCGACAACTTTTGCCTGCCCAGTGCGCGGAAACAATGCCTTCAACAGTTCCGAGGATTCTGGCGCGCGGTTCTCGACCAGCGTGATGGCCCGCGCCAGCGCGCGAGGATCACCGGAAGTCAGCCGCTCCACCAGGTTCTGAATTTCTGCTTTCAAGACCATTCAGTGTAATGCGCACGAGTGATTCAGAGAAATAAGGAAAGCTCGGGTGCCCCATCCTGGCCTTCTGTTGGCTAGGGTCAGGAGAACTGTGGGTCACAAAAAAGGCCCGGCCGTGGCCGGCCGGGTGCGTAGTCTGCTTTGGCACAGATAAACTCGAACTCTCAATCCCGCAAAATTTGGCGCGCAATCACCAGGCGCTGGATCTCGCTCGTCCCTTCGCCAATGGTGCACAGCTTCACGTCGCGATAAAACTTCTCCGCCGGGTAGTCCTTGATGAACCCATACCCGCCGTGAATTTGCACGCCTTCGTTCGCGCATCGGACGGCAACCTCGCTGGTGTACAGCTTCGCCATCGACGATTCCAGCGTCGTTTTCATCCCCTGATCTTTCATCCATGCTGCGCGCGTGGTCAGCAACCGAGCCGCGTCGATCTCTGTCGCCATGTCGGCCAGCTTCCACTGGATCGCCTGGAACTCGCTGATCGCTTTGCCGAACTGCCGCCGCTCCTTGGAGTAATTCAGCGCCGCTTCGTATGCCCCTTGGGCCATGCCCAATCCAAGTGCGGCTATCGAGATGCGCCCTCCATCGAGAATCCGCATGGCGTCGATGAAACCGTCGCCCTCTTTGCCGACCAGGTTTTCGAGCGGAATCTCACAGTCTTCGAAAATAAGTTCAGCGGTGTCGCTGGCGCGCAGGCCGAGCTTGTTTTCTTTCTTGCCCGGCTTGAATCCCTTGGTTCCTTTTTCCACGATGAACGCCGAAAGCCCATGAGTGTGCGCCGTTTTGTCGGTCACGGCGATGACCACCACCACGTCGGCATAATGACCGTTCGTGCAGAAGGTCTTGGTGCCGTTCAGCACCCACTTGTTGCCCTTGCGCACCGCCGAGCAGCGTGCACCCCCTGCATCCGATCCCGAACCTGGCTCCGTAAGTCCCCACGCGCCAATGAACTCGCCGCTCGCCAGCTTGGGGATGTACTTGCGCTTCTGCTCCTCGTTTCCGGCGACAAAAACATGGTTGCTGCACAGCGACGTATGCGCGGCTACGATGATGCCCACCGAGCCGTCCACGCGCGAGAGCTCCTCGATCGCGATCACATACTCCGCGTAGCCCATGCCTGCGCCGCCGTATTCGACAGGGAAGACAATTCCCATCAGGCCGAGCTGGCCGAGATGCTTGATCGCCTCGCAGGGAAAGTGAGACTCCTCATCCCACTTCATTACATTCGGCAGGATCTCGCGCGAGGCGAAATCACGCACGGTCTTGCGCAGGTCCTGCTGCTCGTCTGAGAGCTGAAAATCCAACTGTTTGTCCCCTTTGGAAGAAAAACTGGCCCGTCTCCCCACGAGTACGGAACCGATATGTATAACATAAACTTTGGGGGTAGCAAAGGCTGGCTTATAGCACGATGGTGGCCGGTTTTCGGTAACGCGGTTAGGGTCGCAGCACTCCTAAGTGCAGCAAAGCGCGCTCGGCCGCCAGAACGCCTTTTACCTGGACAGCATGGATTCCGCATTTCTTCGCGGCGTCGATATTCAGCTGGTTGTCATCGAGAAACAGGATCTCTTCCGCCGCGCAGTTCAGGGCGACTGTCACATGCTGAAAGGCTTCTTCGTCTGGTTTGATCTTGCCCGTCAGGTGCGAGGCGAAATGGTGGTCGAAAACTTTCTCCAATTTCATTCGCCCCATCACTTGCGGCCAATGCAGCGAGTTGGTGTTCGAAAGCGTGGCGCGCGTATATCGACGCGGGATTCGCGCTAACAATTCGAGAGCTCCCGGAAACGTTCCAGTCGGCCATCCCGAGAGCTCTTTCAAAAGCGCCTCCCGTCCCACCTGAAGGGACATTTCGGCGATCAACTGATCCGCAAACAGGTCTGGATCGATGCGTCCGGTCTCGAACGCTCTCACTGCTGGCGAAGTTAGCCAAATCCGGAACAAGTCTTCGGGAACAACGGGAGTCGCCATCCAGGAGATCACCGTTGAAACGCCGGAGAGTTCAACCAGCACTCCACCCAGGTCGAAGAGCACAACTCGGATTGCGTGTTCCTCAGGCAGCGTTGGTCTCCGTCCAGATGCTATCTCGCAAGGGCCGTTTGTCGCAGCGTGGCAATCAACTCCGCCGAAGTCGGCATCCGGCCAGTTTCGGATTTCGAGTAGATGGTTTTGCCGTCCGCAATCACGGTAAGCGAACCCGGGCCGCCCATCTTTATTTTGACGGGTACCTTCAGTTCGCGCTCGATGTCCTGTTTCAGGCTCACGGCCTGAGTCTTGATGTCTTGTCAGAAAAAGCAGCGTTTGATTTCGATGGTCATGGCTGGTCGTTAGTCCTTCGTCTTTCGTCGTTAGCTCGATTTTGCCGTTTCAGAAGCCTAGCCGCAAGTCTCAGGAGTGCCTGACTACTGACTACTGACTACTTCTTTCACCGCTTCCAGCGCCCTCTCGCACGCCTCGCGATTGACGTCCATATGCGTAACGAAGCGTACTCGCTGTGCATCGGCGGTTCCGGCCAGAAGATTTTTCTCTGCAAGCTTGTGAGTGAACTCGCTGGCGCTCATGCCTGTCCCGCTCACATCGAAAATAACAATGTTCGTCTGCGCGCGAGTTGGATCGATTTCTATCCCGGACAGACCAACCAGTCCTTCGGCAAGGAACCGCGCGTTCCCGTGGTCTTCGTGCAATCGCGTCGGCATCTTCTCCAACGCGATTAGTCCGGCCGCAGCAAGAATTCCAGCCTGGCGCATGCCTCCGCCGAGAGCCTTCCGTACAGACCTTGCCTGCTCGATAAATGTTTTGTTTCCCACCAGCAAGGATCCCACCGGCGAGCCCAATCCTTTTGACAAACAGAACATCACCGAATCGAACTTGCGCGTGATCTCAGCCACCGGCTTACCCAACGCGACCGCGGCATTGAAGATGCGCGCGCCGTCGAGGTGCACCGGCAACCCGGCTTCGTGCGCCCGGTCGCAAATGTCGTCGGCGATCTCCTGCGGATACACCGTCCCGCCTGCCATATTGTGTGTGTTCTCGAGTTCAACAAGCCCCGTCTGCTGGCGGTAATAGATGTGTGCCGAGATCTGCTTGCGGATCATCTCCCACGTCAGGATTCCGTCTTCCGAGTAAATCGGCCGCACCGTGCAGCCGGAAAACCACGCCAGCATGGCCATTTCCCAATTGAAGATGTGGCCGCGCTCTTCGCAGATGATTTCCTGCCCAGGCTTGGTGTGCAGCTTGATTGCGATCTGATTGCCCATCGTTCCCGTTGGCACAAAGATCGACGCTTCACGTCCGAAGATTTCAGCAGCACGCTGCTCCAGCCGATTGATCGTCGGATCTTCGCCGTAAACGTCGTCGCCAACCTCAGCTTCCGCCATGGCGATGCGCATTTCAGGCGTAGGTTTGGTAACGGTATCGGAGCGGAGGTCAACAATCGTGGGACGAGGGGTTTCAAGTTCTTCAGCGGCGTGACTGGCAGGGGATGACATGCAATAAGTCTAATCCATCGCAAATTTCAGATCGCAGATTTCAGATCGCGTTGCCTTTCAATTTGCATTCTGAAATCTTCGTTCTCCGTCCTCCACCAGCTCTGCCCGTCATTTCCCGTGCATCTTAGAAGCAATGAAATCACGGCTCATCGTTACCGTACTTCTCATATTTTTCGTACCCACCGTCTTCGCTCAGAGCTATCTGCTTCGCGCACGCGAGCAGGTGATTACCGCGTCCGTACATCGGGACAACTGTATCGTCGTAAAACCTGACGGGACCTTCCACATGGAACAGGGCGATCAGAAGGATCAGCCCAAGCCCGACATCTACACCGGCAAGCTCGACCCCTCGCAACTCGACAAGCTGAAGCAATCGCTCGACGATCCCGCGCTCGAGAAGTTGGGTTCCGTGCACCAGGGTCAGCAGGGAACCGCCGAAGGCGCGCGGGTGGAAATTCGCAACGTGTCCATCCCCCGTAAAAGTCGTAGCCAATCCATTGGTATTACCCAGAGCGACGACAATCCTCCCATGCCCGGACCGCTGCAACCTGTCGTGGATTGGGTCGACAATCAGTTCGCCGCCAATCTTCAGCCGGACAAGGCCGCGCATGCCGATCACTGCGGTGGAACCGGCCGGGTTTATGTTCCTGAAGCGCCCGGCAGCGCAAAACATCTAAAATAGCTCCAGCGCATGGCGAACCATGAGGAAGAGGTACTAGGCAAGGCGTACGACGCACGGCTGATGCGTCGTCTGCTGGGCTATTTGAAGCCCTACACCTGGCAGGTGGTGATCGCGCTGGTCGCGATCATCCTCAAGGCGGGCGCGGACGTCCTCGGTCCCTACCTGACTAAAGTCGCCGTCGATAAGTACATGACGCACTCGCCCGGTGCGCATTCCTTCCTCGATCGCTGGCTCAGTTCCAAGCCACTTACCGGCATCGGCCAGATCGGTGGCATATATCTGGCCCTGCTCGGCGTCTCTTTCTTCCTCGACTTCCTGCAGACCTACTTCATGCAGTGGACCGGCCAGAAGGTGATGTTCGATCTGCGCAAGCAGATCTTCCGCCACCTGCAGCGCATGCACGTCGGCTTCTTCGATAAGAATCCCGTCGGCCGCCTGGTTACGCGCGTGACCACCGATGTGGACGCCTTGAACGAGATGTTCACTTCCGGTGTCGTCTCCATCTTCGAGGACGTCTTCGTGCTGGGCGGGATCATCGTCATCATGTTGAAGATGGATTGGCGTCTGGCACTGCTGACGTTCGCCGTGCTGCCCTTCATCTTTTTCGCCACCATGGTGTTTCGCCGCAAGGTGCGCGACTCCTACCGGCGTATTCGCACAGCCATCGCGCGTATCAATTCGTATCTGCAGGAACATGTCAGCGGAATGGTGGTCCTGCAACTGTTCAATCGCGAAAAGCGTGCTTACGCCAGATTCAAAGAGATAAATGCGCAGCACATGGAAGCGTTCAAGGACGCGATTCTTGCGTACGCGTTCTACTATCCCGTCGTCGAAATTCTGTCGGCGCTTGCGATCGCGATGGTCATCTGGTTTGGAGGCAATCAGACGCTGCGCGGGATCACCACTCTTGGCGTGCTGGTTGCGTTCATGCAGTATGCGCAACGCTTCTTCCGGCCGATTCAGGACCTCAGCGAAAAATACAACATTCTCCAATCGGCGATGGCTTCCGCCGAACGCATCTTCAAGTTGCTGGATGCCAAGGTCGAAGTCGTCTCGCCCGCGCATCCGAAGAAAGCGCAAGGCCTTGGACGAATCGAGTTCGACCACGTCTGGTTTGCGTATCGAAACGTTCCGTCCGAATCTAAGGATGGAGTCCACTCGCCCTCGAGCGGGTCAAAAGAAGATGCGGGCGCGTCCGCCGAACCTGACTGGGTTCTGAAAGATGTTTCCTTCGCTGTCGAACCCGGAGAAACCGTCGCCTTTGTCGGCCATACTGGCGCCGGCAAAACCACGATCATCTCGCTCCTCCTGCGCTTCTACGATGTGCAGAAGGGCGCGATTCGCATCGACGGCGTCGATGTCCGCGAAATGGACTTGAACGATCTGCGCCGCCGCTTTGGTGTCGTCCTGCAGGATCCCTTCTTATTCACGGGAACCCTCGAGCAAAACATCCGCCTCGGTTCTGACTGGATCACCGACGAACAGGTCGCACAAGCCGCTGAGGAAGTGAATCTCGGCGACTTCATACGCTCGCTCTCTAACGGATTCAAAGAGCCGGTACATGAGCGTGGCAGCACACTTTCGACAGGCCAGAAACAGCTGATTTCGTTCGCCCGTGCACTGGCGCATGATCCGAAAATTCTCATCCTCGACGAAGCCACGTCCAGCGTCGACACCGAAACGGAAATGAAAGTTCGCGCAGCGCTGACAAAGCTGGTCGAAGGCCGAACCTCTGTTGTTGTCGCGCATCGTCTGTCGACCATTCAGCGCGCGGACAAGATCATCGTCATGCACAAGGGTAAAGTCCGCGAAATGGGCACCCACCAGCAACTGCTGGCGCAGCACGGCATCTACTACAAGCTTTACCAACTGCAATATAAGGACCAGGAAGTTCCCACGCCGGCCGTGAATCTGGCGACACCAGCGCCGGCCGTCCTCAGCGGCAAAGACTAGTCAGAGCCGGGCCTTCCGGTCCTTTCCTTGCTTTGGAAAGGGCCGGAACCTGCACGGGTTTCAAGCGCGCGACGGGGCAGGTCGCGCAGCGATCCCGAGACACACCACGATTGCGCCTCCCACTATGATCGGCGCCGCAAAGAAGTACAGGCAGCACAGAACGAACAACACGGTCTGGACCGCGAACAGTGCCCATCCCAATCCGCCGATAGCCGCCGGATTGCGCTTGGCTAATCCTCCCAGATGCCCGGCAACGAAGGCCGCGAAAAGAAGATACGCAGACAGCGACAGGCCAAACCCGCGGTAATAACCATAAAAGCTGTTGCTGCTCCCCATGTTGCTGAAGTGCACGTCTTTCATGGCTTGGCGTACCAGGGACGCCTGCGGCGACGGCGATTTCGTACTCTGCATTCCCGCAGTGTGTGCAAGGGCGAAAAAGACCAGCAGTCCGGCAGCAATCCGATAAAACAGACTAGCGCTCATTAAGCAGACCTTTCTATTGTCGGAACATCCGTACGGCGCACAATTTCTGAGATTTCGATTGAGGCGAACCAGAATACCTGAAATTTGTACAATGGCTGCGTGCCTCCGAAATTCCTGATCTCTTCGGGCGAAAGCTCAGGGGAGTACTACGGCGCCAAACTGATCGAAGCCTTGCGCCACCGCGCCACAGCGGCTGAATTCTTTGGCGTCGGAGGCAGTCGTATGCGCGAGGCTGGCTGCGACACGGTCATCGACGCGCACGAAATCTCCGTGCTGGGCCTCGCTGAAGTCGTCCGCCATCTGCCGCATATCTATGGCGAGTACCGGCGCCTGCTTGCGCGAGGTGGACGCGCGCAAACCGGATGCCGCCATACTCGTTGATTTCCCTGACTTCAATCTTCGCCTCGCACGCCAGTTGCACAGGCGCGGGATTCCCGTCATTTATTACGTCAGTCCACAGTTATGGGCGTGGCGAGCCGGACGAATCGCGCAGATCCGCAAATACGTCCGCAAGATGCTGGTGATTTTTCCCTTTGAAGAAAGGTGGTATCGCGAGCGCGGCGTCGAAGCCGAGTATGTGGGTCATCCACTGGCGGATCCCGGAAAAACGCGAGCGGTGGCAAGTGCGATTCTGGAGCCCCCGGTTCAGCGCAGCCATATCATCGCGCTTCTCCCCGGCAGCCGCCGCAAAGAAGTTGAGACGCATCTGCCGATCATGTTGCAGGCCGTCGCCAAGTTCGATCCAAGTTATCGTTTCGTAATTCCGATTGCGCAGTCACTCGACAAAGAGTGGTTCGAGTCGTTGCTTCGCCGCCACTGTCTGCAAGGGTGGGAAACCAAGATCAGCGTCATGGACAGCGCTACCGTGGCATTATCGATCGCCCGCGCTGCCGTGGTCGCCTCTGGCACTGCTACGCTCGAAACCGCCTTGATCGGGACTCCCTTCGTGATGGTCTATCGCGTCTCGCCGCTTAGTTGGACCCTCGGTCGTCCACTGGTAAAGGTCGACAGCTTCGCCATGCCTAACCTGATCGCCGGACGCGACGTGGTCCCCGAGCTAGTACAAAACAAATTCACAGCCGAAGCCGTGGTCGCCGAGCTCCAAAAAATCCTGCCCGATGGTCCCGATCGCCAGCGTATGGTCGACGGTCTGGCCGAGGTTCGGGCGAAACTCCATCCCCAGGAGCCCGGCGTAACCGCCTCCGACCGGGCCGCCGAGGCGGTTCTTTCATGTCTGGGTAGCGTAAAAAAATCGATCGGTTCAAGCTGAATGTCAGAAAGTCGTCACTAAGTAGAACAATCCCAAATAGATTCGCAACCTTCCGGGCCCACATACGTTTTATAAGGTGTAACCTAGTAGTTGGGACCTTCGTGGGAAGGGTGCATCTGCAAAAGTCGGGTCCTAATCTAAGCATGAGCAGCTATTCGGCTGGAGATTACGCAATGTCCACTGCACGGCGCCCGCTGCGGCGTGCCCTCTTTTCCGGCATCTTTGCCATTTTGTTCTGCCTGCCTCTGTTCGCGGCGGATAAGCCCCGCATTGAAGTCAACGACTACCAGATCGACGCTGAACTGGTGCCACGCACGCACCGCTTGGTCGCCCGCGCCGTGGTGAAATTCACCGCACTTGACGACATCACCGTCGCCACCTTCGAACTGCACAATGGCTTGCGGCCGACCAAGGTCACCGATCCGAGTGGCACTTCTCTTTCTGTTGAACGGGTTACGCAGGATTCGACCGTCCGCATCGCACTTCCCAATGGCTTGGCCAAGGGTGCGTCCACCACACTGACCTTCGATTACGAGGGCTCACTCGAGTCTCCCGACGACAGCCCGGTGCAAGGCCTGAAGCTAGCGTCGATCAACGACGATACCAGCTATCTTCTTTATGCGAGCCGCTGGTTTCCGGTGAGCGGGTACGGCATCAATCGCTTCACCGCGACTATGAACATCACCGTGCCGAGCTATTGGGTCGTAATCGGAACGGGCGCGCAGGGGTCGCATGCCGGATACGGCGCACCGCTCGCAGCCGCTTCGGCCCCAGAGCCCGAAGCAAGCAGCGTTAAAGAGGAACCTCCCGCCCTGCGGAAGCGAAGCGCTAATGCGCCTTCTGCCAGGTCCAAGACTGCGGCGAAGTCGGAACCAAAACACGCTCTCACCGGCGACACCAAGACCTTCACGTTTTCATGGACTAAACCGGCGTTTCCCGGCACGATCATCGCGGGACAGTTTCAGGAGAGCACCAGCAACCCGGCAGGTATGAACCTGCACGTTTATTACAAGCCGATTCACAAAGACGCTGGCCGCAACCTACTCTGAAACAGCTGGGCGGCAGTTCGCTTACTTCACCACGCTGTGGGGACCGCCAATGTCCCCGACGCTGAACGTGGTTGAGATTCCCGACGACACAGTTCCCTGCAGCATGGTCCACCGAAGTCGCTGGCGCTCTCCTCGCGATCGCTGAGTGGCAAGATCAACTACCGGTTAATGGCGGACGCGATCGCGCATCAGTGGTGGGGATCCTCCGTTAGCCCTGCAGACCAGGAATGACTGGTGGCTCAGCGACGGCTTCGCTCGATATGGAGAAGCCAGTTATGTGGAGCATGCGGCTGGCCCTGCTGCTTACCAGGAAGTGATCAAGGACATCGAAGTGGGAGCTCTGGCCTATGACACCACGCCGCTGTTGAGCGTCAGCAAGCTCGACATGTTCTCGCCGGAGTTCCAGTCGCTGACCACCGACAAAGGTGCCATCATTCTTGGCATGCTGCGCTGGGTGATCGGCGACCAGAAGTTTGAACAAACGATGATGCAGTTTGCCACGCAATACAAGGGAAGTTCCGCAACGGTCGACAATTTCAAAGCGCTCGCGGAAAAGAACTATGGCGACAACCTGACCTGGTTCTTCACCCAGTGGCTGAACTCAACCGGCGCGCCGGAATTCAAGACCAAGTACACGGTCTATCAGGCTCGGCACCAGTTGTTCCGACCCGACGAAGTGCAAAGGCTTCCGCATCGTCGGCGAGATTACCCAGGATCTTGACCTCTTCCGCATGCCAGTCGAGATCAAGGTCGATACCGACGGCCGCAGCGAAACAGCAGCGTATCGATGTAGTGGGCACGGACTCGGCGTTCACCATCGAAACCTTTGGACGTCCGCGCAAGATTTCCATCGATCCCAGCAACTGGGTGCTTGAAAAATTCGCCTGACATCAAGCTGCGCGCAGCCATTCAGCGCGGGCAGGGACTGGTTCAGCAGAACGATCTCGCTGGAGCACTGCAGGAATTCCAGAAGGCGCTCGACGTCAACAAGAACAGTTCGCTGGCGCATTACCGCATCGCCGAAGTCTTCTTCCTGCAGAAGAATTACCAGGCGGCGGCGAATGCCTATCGTGAATCGTTCAATGGTGATGGTGATCCGAAATGGACCGAAGTCTGGAGCCACCTACAACTCGGCAAGATTTTCGACATTACCGGCCAGCGCGAACGCGCATCGAACGAATATCGCCAGGCGATCCAAACTCAGGACGACACACAGGGCGCTCTGGCAGAAGCCAGGAAATACCTGCAGGCGCCGTACAATCCTCAGTCTGTCAGCAACGGCAGCAACGGCGACTAAGAGTTATTGGTGCCCCACATCTGCCTTCTTTCGGCAGATGTGGGATAACGAACTCGTTAAATCCGATCGCTCTGCCTCACAAACTTCAGGCCGCTCAATTGGGCGGCCTTTTCCTTTTCCACTCGCAAACTCATCACTAGCACGTGGAACGCTTCACCCATTCCCTCCGGCGTAATGAGGTGCTTCAACTGCAGCGCGCGCTTCGTGTGCTCCTGCGGCATCTTGCATTCGCTGAACGCGTCCGCAAACTGCGTCTCTTCGCCGACGCCGAACAGGAACTGCGACTGCGTCACCAGCGCAAGTGGCTCGATGCAATACTCTCGCGCGGCGGCAGCCAGCGCGGTGAAGTTCACATCGGCGGTGATGTCCTGTTCGCCGGGTGCGTCGTAGACCGAGTCGCTGAGCGTGTGCTTGCGAAACGAGCGCACTGTACCGCGATGGCGTCCGGCGAGTTGCTCGTCGCGCGTATAACCGTAGTCGATAAAGACGAAATACCCGGGCTGCCCGCTGTCCGCCGCCAGAGCGGCGATTCGCTTCATGTACTCCTGCGCGATCAGCGGCGCGTCGACGCGCTCGCCATCTTCTGGATGAATCACAAAGCGCTCGACATAGTCCAGGACCGCTGCTGAAGCCGGAACGAACGTCTCTACGAAACGACTGCCATTCATCCCCATGCGTAGTTCGCCACGATGATCCAGTACTTCCACCGGAAGCGCATCGAAGAACTCATTGCCGAAAATGATGAACGTCGAGTCGAGCGCGATCTCGTCGAGCGTCGCTGCAATCCGCACTTTCCCTGAGCCGATATCTTCGGCGAAGAGCTCTGCAAGCCTCCTTCGCAGCCCCGCTGAGCCTTCCATCAACTGATAACTCAGCGCGGCATAAAACGCCGGAAACATCTTTTTCGACCACGCAAGCACGTCCTGCGCGAACAGGCCTCGTCCCGGACCAAGTTCGAGCAGCGCGATCTCTTCCGGTTCGCCGAGCACGCGCCACATCTCTTCGAATTGTCGAGCCAGCAGTCGTCCGAACACGGCGTGCACGTCGCTCGACGTATAGAAGTCACCTTGCTTGCCGAACTTCTCCCGCGGACTCGTGTAAAAGCCGGCTGGCGCGTCATCGCCGCCTGCGCCGTAGAGACACAGCTCCATGTAGCGCGAGAAGGGAATCGGTCCGCGCGCATGGATTTCGTCTTCGATGTACTCGCGCAGAGTCATGCCTGATCGCACTTAGTTCTTCTTTCGCAGTTTATCGACCAAAGCACGCAGTGTGTTTTGCGTTTCCGGCCTCCACCACGTTGCAGTCACCTCTCGGAGTTCAGACTCTGTGTCCTCTTCGAACAGAGCGAATAGATCAGCGCGCGCATCACGACGCGTGCCAAGCATGGCTTCCGGCGGCAGAGCCAGCAGACGCTCACACCATTCCAAGGCGCGGTTCACAGCTTGATCGGCCTCGGCAACCGCATCGACAAGCCCAATGCGCAGCGCTTCCTGCGCGGAGATCAGTTGACCGCCGACGGCCATGTGCTCCGCCTCACGCGGACCGATCAATCGGCGAAGCGCTTTCAAGATGAGCGGCGGCATCTGAATACCGACCTGTACTTCGTTGAGTCCGATGCGGAAGTCGCCTTCTGCCATGACTCGCCAATCGGTGAAGATCGAGAGCACAGTTCCGCCCGCGGGCGCGTGGCCGGTGATTGCCGTTGCGATCGGGATCGGCGATTCCGCGATCGCGCGCAGCACAGCGTAAAAGTCGCGCCAGACTCTGTCGATTGCCGAGCGGTCCAATGTGAGAAGCGAAGGAACATCGAGCCCAGCGGAAAAGCGGCCTGGCGAACCGGAGAGAATCAGCGCATGCACACCTTGTGCCGGCGCTGCCACAATCCCTTGCCGCAATGCCGAGATTAACTCCGCAGACAGCGCATTGACAGGAGGACGGTCAAGCCGAAGTTCGCGAATCGCGCCATGATCAATGGTGAGGATCATGGATGAATATTACGCCGCAACCAGCTGGACGCGCGGGAACGTTTCAAGAACGTGAAACGTGAAACGCTTTTACTGCTTAGTGTGTGGTGCGCGGATGAACATTTCGATGAAGTAGTCGTGCAGGCAATCGTAGAGCTGGCGCTGAAATGTCCACGCAAATTGCGGATGCTCGAGATCGCGCGGATGCAGATCGAAGTAATAGGTGTGAACTGGAACGGTCACATTTTTCGCATTGATGATGAGCTGAACTCCGCCTTCGTGAGTGCGCGCCGAGAAGTCGAGCAGCGGATGTTCGAATTGTGACAGCACATCGAGAACGGCCTGAAGGTGTTGCTGATGGGCGTCATCGGCCATGCAATCGATTGTAAGCCCCGCGGTAATGCGTCTAGCGAATGCACATAAGTCTCGCAAATTCAGCTACATACGTTTTGTGACATGAAATCGGTCAGCGATTGGGCAGCGAAATTCTCTAGGTGAAACTGCCCCATTTCTGCTACTCTGCGCTTGCGTCGTATTGAACGGTTGTGAGGAAGTTGCTTTACCAAAGCGTTTCTGCCTCTGAAGTACCCTCCGGTTCATTCAACGTAATTTCAACAAAGAAGGTTTTAGCAACAAATGGAACAAGGAACTGTGAAGTGGTTTAACGATGCCAAGGGTTTTGGTTTCATCACGCGCCAGACGGGCGAGGATGTCTTCGTGCATTTCTCCGCCATCCAGGCCAACGGCTTCCGCAGCCTGCAAGAAGGCCAAGCGGTTCAGTTTAACGTGGTGAAGGGACCTAAGGGATTGCAGGCAGAAAACGTTCAGCCCCTTTAATTAGCGGCGCAACGGATTCAGAAGAGGCAGCCTTCGGGCTGCCTCTTCTATTTCCGCTTCCCCTGCCTACGGCGCAGATTGCGATGCCTGGATCGCGCACCTTCCCGTGCTATTTCCCGTGGTTCCGTTCCCCGTGCAGGCCTGGTTGGAAAGCGTGGTGTAGTAAATCTGCGATTCGCCGGCTCCGGCGAGACTGTTGTCAATCGCAATGCCGGTTGTTCCACCAGTCGCCGTCTGCCCAGTCGTCACATTGCCGGTCGTGCCGGCGCCCTGAACGTTGAAGTTGTAGAGGCAAGCTCCCGTGCATCCAGTTTTGTTTCCGTTGGCGATCACGCTCATGAAAAGCCAGTCTTGCGTGCCGTTGTAAAACTCGGTGATGGGAGAACACGTTGAGCCATTGCCGACCGTGCTGACCATCGTGTTGTATTTGCTGGGAGTCGGATTGTTGGTTCCGCTCAGCCCGGACATGGGAATCTGGAACAGGACTCCGTTTACACAGGCATACAGGTTCCCTGTAGTCCCCGCGCCCGAATAGTAGGTGTTATCGAACGAGCCCGTGCGAAGAATGGTGGCAGTGGTGTTCGTGCTCGCGTTTCCGAAACCGGCATAATTTTGCCCATAGGTGCCGTTGATGGAGGTCCCGGCGGCGAATCGGTTGATATAACTATTGCCGGGCGTCGCGTCGCAGCCGTCCCCCACGAAGACATACACGTTCTCGGTGGTCGAATCAATAATTGGCGGGTCAACCAAGCCGCCAGTGCCGCATACCATCTGGTTCGACGTAAGGACGGTTTGGCTCGTAGCGCCAGTCGTGGTGATGGAATGCAGATAGCCACTGCCGTCTCCCACGAACAGCAATTGCGACGTCCCGCTATCGTAGACCGGTGAAGTGAGAATCGGTGAGGCCGCTGTGCTCGCGGTTACTGGCCAGCCGCCCGTGCTCGCCTCAGCGGGCGTGCCGCTGAAGACGCCCGTGAATTTGTGTACCTTTCCGCTGTTGTCGCCTACATACATCGTGTCGGTGGAGTAGTAGACGTAGAACGGTGACGAATTGGTGTCGTTGGGACTGCCGCTCAGCGTAATCGTGGTGTAGCAAGGCGCGGTGCAGGTGCGATAGTTCGCGTTGGACTGCAATGTGGCGCTTGCCGGCGAAGCCACTGTGCCGCCCGAGGTCAATAACGGCTTCAAGAGCACCAGCGATGCGATGTTCGCGTTGGTCTGGATGTAGGCGACCTGACTCCCGTCGGGCGAAAGCACTGGCGAGAGCGTTGACGCGCCGCCGGTGTTGTAGGCCCAGGCAACGGTCGGAACCGTACCGGTGCATGTGCCTGCGTAGACGTTGTTGTAAGCGATCACGGTTGCGCTAGTTGGCGCTGATCCGGTCGGGTACACGATGAAATCGCTGCAGCTCGCCGTGGTCGTGGAGAACGAGTACTTCGCGGGGAACGCGTTGGCGGCAATCGCGGTGGTGCCGTCGCTCATGCTCCAGTCTTTATGGATAGTGGGGCGAACCGGTTGCTTGATTGGAGGGCGGCGCGAAAACGGATCGCCGAATCCGCTGCGCTCGCCATTTTCGGTCGGCAGACGATGCAACGGCGCGACCAGCGTGGGCTGCAGGATCGGGGAGTTGCGCTTGTGCTGCTGCGTGATGTAACGAGGTTATTGACGACCTTGAGCCAGTCGCTATAGTCGCCGCTCTTCAGCGCATCCAACTCCCTGGAGGGAGCGGAGAAAACGGCGTGATGATGCGACCAATCGTCGGCAACGCCGTTCTGGGCTGCCTCCTGCGCGCACACCGGTGATTGATGGCCATCAGCGCAGCGAGAGCGAAACCAAACATGGTCATTACCATTTGCAGCGGGACAGACTCGCACCTGACATTGGCGGCATTCTCCGATAAAAACACTTTACCGTCTGTGGGTTGGCGCGGGGATACCAACTCAGGTAACGGCGGAGGGGCGTTTCACGTTTCATGAAAAGCGCCGCTCGATTCGTATTCGCTCTTGGCGAGCGTGCGCTGTCCAATGTGTCAGGGATGTGTCCGGTCCAACTTGTCAGGTATGTGCCGGGCCTGGAACGTCCGAGTTTCGGTGGGAGCCGCGCGCAGGTAGTGGATTTTCCTGTTTTGGGAGATCCCATGGGGTACCCCCTCCCTCCGTGTCCCGCATTCTAAAGGGCTTACGGGCATGGGATAAGTTAGTTCCTACAAAACAAAGCACTTAGTCCGAGTGATCCGATAAAACAAAGGACTTACGGGTCCTTCGACTGCGCTCAGGATCTCGGCAGCGGGCTCGTACGCCCGCTAAACGCCTCGACTTAGGTCGGACGGAGGCCGACAGTTGTCAGTTGATAGTTGCCAGTTGTCAGAAATAATGACTCGCCGAATCGTTCTGCTATTTCAAGAGCAGCAGTTTTGAGGGGACCTACTGGACACTTCGCGGCACGATATTTTTCATGTGCGCCAAAACGGGACCGGCCTTTGCGTGCAGTGAGTTAAGAGTGCTGCGTGCGATGGAGATTTATGAGGTGTTGAGGTTTTGGGGGATTGACAAGAAAATGTTTCAAGTTTCGCGTTTCGAGAACAAGTTCGGGTGCCCCACCCTCTCGCCAAAATTGGGCGAGAAGGGTGGGCACCACCGTCGACACGGCTACTAAATCAGCCGTTGTGCCGAAGATAGCGAGTGGAGACCCAGCCCGCCACAGGAATTGCCCAGTAGACGACGCACAGGACGACCCACCACACCAGAGGACCGCGCCAATGGTGGGTAAAGAACGGTCTCGCCCAGAAAATGATGCTCAAAATCAGCCACAGGATAAGCAAGGTTAGAAAGTCGATATTCATCGTCGCTTCTCCTTACGGATGTGGGGTACAGGCTTGTGGCGGATTCGGGGGGCCTTCCTTCAGCGTCGAAACAGACCGCGGCCGCAGGGTTCGTCCCGGTGCATGACCACGGTAATCCCGGCACTGCGCGAACGCAAACTCCAAAGCGGGTGTAGGCGGGAGCGCAGTAGTTGCTCTGGCCGAGAGCCACGACGTAAGGCAAGTCAACAACCCACGGTCGCGGATTAGAACAGGCAGACGTCACGTAACACTCTTGGGATGGCGGCGAACCGGAATGCCCCCGTCCACGCCACGTACTCGTAACCGAATCGAATATTGGACCAATTCCCGGGGTTGAAGAAGCCCCCAGCGACTACTCAAGGCACAGCCCAGAATAGCTCCGCCAAAAGCCCACTCAAGCCAAAAGAAGGCTTGAATGGGCCACCGCCAAAGGTTCGTCGGTTACGGTGAGATCTGCACCCCGCATGGGATAATCACTTCCACGCGGATGTACTCTTTAAATAAAACCAAAGGTATTTTCTGCTGAATGAACTGCGAGCGTTCGTTTGATTTTGAGAAGTTGAGGCACGGTCAACTCGGAATCTCTACCGCTGGTGGCGGGAGCCTAGCAGAGGCGGCAGAATTCTGCTTGCAGCACCATCAACATGCTAGGCCCGTTCCCTTCCTTATCAGTGGGGACCAGCGCGACGTGTTTTCTCTTGAGTGGAGAGAAATCGACAAAAAGCTCGCCAGCCGAACCCACGGAGACCTAAAGCGCGCCGCAGAAGATGGAGCATACGCGGTTGCAATAGTGCTCGCAACCGAAACGACGGGAATTCCATGCGCAATGAAAGCGCCGCAAGGGACCGGATTTGACTACTGGCTCACGAGCAACGATGAGAGAAACTTCTTTGAGGCGCGCCTTGAGGTTTCGGGACTTCTAAAGGGTACCCAGTCAGAAATTGCTCAGAGGCAGAGGGAGAAACTCCGGCAGACTCTGCGTTCGGACGACACGCGATTGCCTGCCTACGTTCTGATCGTTGAATTCGGGTTGCCGGAAGCTCGTATTGTCAAGCGGGCTGAGATGGAGATCAGCTGATGGCATCAACGCGACAGCTGCATCTCGAGGCCATGGAATTGATGGACCTAGGCTTGTCAGATGAGAGTGACGTTCAGCGAACTCTCGATTTACTGACTAAGGCGTTGAATCTCGAAATGGCAGCCGCGGATTCTCTAGCTACGGACTATGGCGCAGAGCCCACGCGGTCACTCCTGTTTCGGGGAGCCTCGTCTATAGCTCTCCGAGTGCAGGACGTCGATAAAGCCAAACGTTACGCTGAAGGCGGCCTTAGCGGAGAAGGCCCCCAAGAAATCAAAGATGAGCTGACCGCTTTGTATGAACAAGTCCTAACACTCGAGGCGCTCATGAAAGATTACCGATTGAAAGCTCCGGTCGGCCAAACTCGAATTCAGCAAATCAATAGGCGTTTTCGGAGGACTGCACCGGTAGATATTAATGGCCTGGCTGATGCTCTGGGGCTATTTATCCAGATCGTAGAATTGGACCCTCGCATCTTTGGAGTCATATTCCGCGATGTGTATAGAGGTGGTTTCAGCGGATTCACGGTTCAGGTAAATGCACGACATTCCAATCTAGAACGGCGTGTGACAATCGCCCACGAGATCGCCCATCTTCAATTACATCGTGATCGGGTTCTTAACCGCCTTATTGATGATCGCTTGCATCGTAGCCAACAGAGGGACACAAAAGAATCCGAGGCTAACAGGCTGGCTGACGATCTTCTAATGCCGAGAGCCTTGATCGGAGAGTTTCGACAATCTGGCCTAACAAGCGCAGAAGAACTCGCGATCAAATTCGATGTGCCCTTAGCAATGATGCGGAGGCGCCTCGGCTCTAAGTAATAATTCAGCTGCACGTCTGCACTCCTAAACTACGAACGCAAGGTCTCTCGACTCGAGGCGCTATCGCGCCTCTCGCTCGAAATGACATGTCGGGTGATGCCCCTCGACCGATTCGTTGGGTCGTGGGTGGGAAAACGGGTGTTCAGCGTCGCGACCTGACTCTAGCATCGACCAATACGAACCGCCGTCGCCAATTCACGCAAAAGAGGCAATGTCTCATCCCAACTGATGCAGGCGTCTGTGATGCTCTGTCCGTAAGTCAGTGGTTTGCCCTTCTGCAGCTTCTGTGCGCCGCCAACCAGATTGCTTTCGATCATCACACCGATGATTCTCCGCTCACCGGCAGTAATCTGTGTGGCGATATCGTGGCAGACCGCGGCTTGCCGGGTGTGATCCTTGTTGCTGTTGGCGTGACTGCAATCGACCATCACGCGCTGGGCAAGACCGGCTTTTTCAATCAAAGCACATGCCTGCGCGATGGACGCAGCGTCATAATTGGTCGATGTGCGACCGCCTCGCAGGATCACATGGCAGTCGGGATTTCCCTTGGTGAAGAAGATTGCGGACTGGCCGTACTTGGTGTGGCCAAGAAAAGTGTGCGGGTGCGCTGCGGAGTGCACCGCATCAATCGCGATCTGCACGTTGCCCGAGGTACCGTTTTTGAAACCGACCGGGCAGGAGATCCCAGACACCAGTTCGCGATGCACCTGGCTCTCGGTGGTACGCGCGCCGATCGCTCCCCATGAGACCAATCCCGCCATGTATTGCGGGATAATCATGTCGAGAAACTCGGTGCCCGCAGGCACGCCCATCTCCGCGAGATCGAGTAGAAGGCGGCGGGCAACGCGCAGGCCGTCGTTAATCCTGTAAGAGCCGTCGAGGTTGGGGTCGTTGATCAGCCCTTTCCAGCCTACGGTGGTGCGCGGCTTCTCGAAATAGACGCGCATGATGATCCGCAAGTCCTGGGAGAGTTCGTCCATCGCTGGCTTTAGAAGGGCCGCGTATTCCAGAGCCGCTTTGGTGTCGTGGATTGAGCAAGGACCAACGACAACGAGCAAGCGATGACTTTCGCCGCTGAGGATCTGTTTCACTTCCGAGCGAGCGTTGTACACGGTGGTAAGTGCTTTCTCGCTAGCTGGGAGTTCCTCGTCGAGAAATGCGGGCGGCAGGACAACTTTCGTGTGATGAATCCGGATGTCTTCGGTTTTGGCGAACATAGATGATTGCGGCACTTTACTTGTCCTGATGACAAGGTACCAAATCGTCTCGATAGTTTCCCGGTGGGGGTTGGGAAGCGGGACGGGAGCCGAGGTTCGCGTCCCGTTTTTTGGACGCTACCTGGGAGTGCAAAACCCATTTCGTTGTATGCTATCCCGCATGTTCGGCGGACGCACCAGCGAGCAGTGGATCGCGCAGTACGCAAGCAGTCACCAGCATCCGCTAAATCGCGCGTGCCACACCTTCGGAATTCCCATCATCGTCGTGTCGCTGGCGTTGTTCCTGTGTTCCGTCGCGTATCACTTCCTGTGGAAGCCAGCGCTCGCACTCTTCCTCTTCGGCTGGGCTCTGCAATTCATCGGACATGCTTTTGAACGCAAAGCTCCGGAATTCTTCCACGACTGGCGTTTCCTTTTTGTCGGCGTGCGGTGGTGGCTGGCTAAACTTCGCGGACGCGCCTAGCCTCTAACGCAAGGTCTCTCGACTCGAGGCGCGTCTGTATCGCGCGTTCCTTCGACTGCGCTCAGGATTTCGGCAGCGGGCTCGGACGCCGCTAAACGCCTCAATCTCGCTCGACATGACAGGGGCGGGAATTGGTAAATTGGGTGATCGGGCGAACGAAAAACTGTTGTTTCTTCTACGAAACCGTCTGCCGCGAGCCAAGCGCCCGCGAAAGTCCCAGCCGAATCCAGGGGCTGAGGAAGATCGAGAGGTAAATCAGAGTGATCCAGGGCTGGTAGTCGACATAGAGTTCGTGCGGAGTCATGGACCACGCATTCTTGATGAGTACGAAGCCAACGAAGTCGACGACCATGGCGGAGATCAGCCAGAGGATTGCCAAACGCAGAGTCTGTTGCGATTCCTCCTGCGAAGTCGCTGGACGACGCTTCCTGAAATACAGCCACGCAAAAAGTGGCCAGATGAGCAGCATGATCAGCACGTGATAGGGAACGGTGGCCACAAAAGCGGGCGCCTGGAGCATACTCTGCCTGGCTGGGGATCCGGCGAGTGGTTGATGGTTGCGTACGTAATGCTTACTCCAGACGCCAGGACGGTTACGAGGACGTAAGCGATCAGGAAATAGATGAGGGCAGGAACGATGGCGAGTCCGCTTCGGGAACGTGGCAAGGCATTGTTCTCCTTCGGGAATATACGGCGAGAGAGGCGGGCTGGTTCCCGGGGAATTAGGTAAATTGGTGATTGGGTGATTGCGTAATTGGGTGATTGGGTGATTGCGTAATCGGGTGATTGAAGAACTGAAAGACTGAGCGACTGACAGACTGCCCTACACCATCGCCGATGCGATTTCTTCGAGGATGGCTTGCGCGGCTTCGGCTGGTTTGGGTGCGCCGGTGATTGGGCGTCCGACGACGATGTGGCTGACTCCGGCACGCATCGCATCGGCCGGCGTCACGATGCGTGCCTGATCTCCTACGTCCGCTCCCATGGGACGAATGCCCGGAGTGACGATGGCGAATCCAGTTCCCAGTTCTCGGCGCAGCGATGCGGCTTCGCGGGCCGAGCTGACGACGCCGCCGCATCCGGCCATACGAGCCAGGCCAGCGAGTCTGAGGGCCTCGTGGGCGACGCTGCCGGAGAATCCGATTTCGGTGAGGTCTTCGTCGGTCAAGCTGGTCAGAACCGTGACCGCCAGGATCAGCGGTTTCGAGGCGGAAGAGTTCGCGGCTTCAGTGGCAGCCTTTAGCATCGTCAGTCCACCGGAGGCGTGGACGGTCAACATGCTGACGTTGAGTTTGGCCGCTTCAGCAACGGCGCCAGCGACGGTGTTCGGAATGTCGTGGAATTTGAGATCGAGAAAAACTTTACGGCCGGAAGCCACCAGGTCGCGAACGACTTGGGGCCCCTCGGCCGTAAACAACTGCTTACCAACTTTATATATATGGGCTGACTCGCCTATGGCTGAGACTAACGTTTGAGCCTCAGCAGCACTGGAAACGTCCAGTGCGACGATTAACCGATCCTTTACTGCATTGGGCCCATTCGGCGTCGGGCTAGGGTCGTACTGCGCTACGGATCGATTCGACATCTTGTATGTCAGCCTGCCGGACTTCCCACACGGATGGTTGGCCGCGATTAGGGAATGCCTGACGGTTCCTTCCTGCCCCGCTAGAGGCTAGCCGGAACGACCAGGCGACTTATCTGCCCGGTAGCTCCGCGTTCTGGTTCATGGCCATCGTCGACGGGGTTTGGATAATATCCAATCTTACCTGTTCGATACCATGTCCGGGTATTTGCAGCATCCGGGCCGCACCGTACGACAAATCGATGATTCGCGTATGGGGCACGGGGCCGCGGTCATTTACTCGGACGATCACGGATCTGTTATTGCGCAGGTTCGTGACCTTGACCAGGGTTCCCAGGGGTAACCTGCGATGGGCGGCCGTAAATTGGAACATATCATACGGTTCGCCGCTCGCTGTTTCCTTACCGTGGAACTGCTTGCCATACCAGGATGCATTTCCAACCTGATAGGGCTTAGGGGCTTTCGCATGGCTAGGGCGTACAGCTGCCTTCGCCACAACCGAATTGTGTTGTCTTCCTTTCTCGGGTCGAACCTCGTTTCCGGTATTCCGGTTGGAGGCTTGACTGCCGGGGATGTTTGGCGGCTGTGCCGCCAGCAGGCTGGTAGCTGATAAAGCTGCCACCAGAATGTTGGCCAGAGCTTGTCGCATCAAACACCTTCCTTCAGTTTTTTCGACCCTCCCTTCACGCCGAAGTTCGTGTAAGTCTATGGAAATTGGAAGAATCATGTCAACCGTGGCTTCCGAGTTAACGGCAGGTTAATAAACCCTCAGAAACTGGCTGCTCTGATCCTGAAAAAAGCACGCGCCGGAAAGACTTTCCCAAGGGAGGGTCGAAGTCTACTTTCCGGCGCGCTCTGATTTGGATGGGAATACGGGAAACAGCGTTGGTCAGGCGTTTACTGTTTTTGGGACAGGGTGCAGATTGTCCGGATGGACCAGGCAACCCTTTAAAAGCAGTAGCCAGTAGCTAGTAGTCAGTACCCGGACTTCAGCAATCAGCAATGGCGACTGTGCAGGCTGGGACAGCTGCGCATCTATTCACTAGATCAATAGACTCGATTGGAGGTACGCCGTGCCAGTCTCCCCCATTGCATTCGCCAAGAGTAAAGATGAGATCGACTTGCTGCCAGGGATGGCTAATCGCCATGGCTTGGTTGCCGGCGCCACCGGTACGGGCAAAACCGTGACCCTGCAAACGCTGGCGGAGCAGTTTAGCCTAAGAGGCGTGCCGGTGTTCATGGCCGACGTCAAGGGCGATCTGGCGGGGATCAGCCAAGCAGGCGGTGGCAACGACAAGGTTGCGGCGCGGGTGAAGCAGTTGGGACTCAGCGGCCACCAGAATCGGGCGTATCCGGTGGTGTTCTGGGACCTGCTGGGCGAGCAGGGGCATCCGGTGCGGGCGACGGTTTCAGAGATGGGACCACTGCTGCTGAGCCGGTTGCTAAATCTGAACGACACCCAGGCTGGAGTGCTGAGCATTGTCTTCAAGGCTGCCGACGACAATGGGCTGTTGTTGCTGGACCTGAAAGACCTGCGGGCGATGCTGCAGTTCGTCTCCGATCACGCCAGTGAGATCCAAACACATTATGGGAACGTTTCGGCGGCGAGCGTGGGGGCAATCCAGCGTGGGCTGCTGATGATCGAGCAACAGGGCGGAGATAAGTTCTTCGGCGAACCGGCGCTCAATCTGCAGGACCTGTTGCAGACCGGGGACGATGGGCGCGGGGTGATCAATATTCTTGCGGCGGACAAGCTGATGCAATCACCGACGCTATATGCGACGTTTCTGCTATGGCTGCTATCGGAGTTGTTCGAGGTGCTGCCGGAGGTGGGAGATCCGGAAAAGCCGGTGCTGGTGTTCTTCTTCGACGAGGCGCACCTGCTGTTTGACGACGCGCCGAAGGTCTTGATGGACAAGATACAGCAGGTGATCCGGCTGGTGCGAAGCAAGGGTGTAGGCGTGTACTTCGTTACACAGAATCCGCTGGATGTGCCGGACACGGTGCTAGGCCAGCTAGGGAATCGGGTACAGCATGCGCTAAGGGCGTTCACGCCACGCGACCAGAAGGCAGTGAAGGCAGCCGCGGAAACGTTCCGGGCGAACAAAGGTGTGGATGTCGCGACGGTGATCACCGAGCTTGGAGTGGGCGAGGCGTTGGTCTCGGTGCTGGACGCGACGGGGACGCCGACGCCGGTGGAGCGCGCGCTGATTTATCCGCCGGAGAGCCGGGTTGGTCCGATCACGCCGCAGGAGAGGCAGCAGGTGATACAGAAGTCGGTATTGTTCGGCCACTACGAGAAGATGATCGATCGCGAGTCGGCATACGAGAAACTGACGCAGAAGGCGGGCGCGTCCTTGGATCGTACGGCGCAGCTGCCTGCGACGGCGCAGACGAGTGGACAGCCGGCGGGCGCTCCGGCACAGGCAGGTGGCGGAGGCTGGTTCGGAGATCTGGTGAAAGAAGGCGGAGCGATTCTCACGGCGCCGACTGGAAAAAGCGGTCGCGGCGAAAGCCTGGCGGAGTCGATGGCGAAGAGCACCGTTCGTGCCATGGGGAGTTCGGTGGGGCGGCAGATCGCGCGCGGAATTCTTGGGTCCATCCTGGGAGGAACGAGTTCGCGCAGCCGATATTGAGGCGGAGCTTGGCTATTTTTTCCTCGCGACTTCATCTAAATTGCGCATATGGCTCTTCCTGTCATTCTTACTATTGCCGGCTACGATCCTTCTTCGGGTGCGGGCATCACGGCTGACGTGAAAACTGCGGCAGCGAACGGTTGTTTCGCGGTCACCTGCATTACCGCGCTAACAGTGCAATCCACGCAGGGCGTGCGGGAGGTTCATCCCGTTTCCGCGGAGCTGGTGAAGCACACGCTAGCGGATCTTCAATCTGACTTCGAGTTCGAGGCCGTGCGCATTGGGATGCTGGGGTCAGGCGCAGTAGCGGGAGCAGTGGTGGACTTCCTGCAGTCGGCAAAACCGAAGAATGTTGTGCTCGATCCCATCGTACGGTCGACCTCTGGCGCGGATCTGGTGGATGCGAAGGGAACTCAGCAGATGCGCGAGAAGTTGCTGAAACTGGCGGACGTGATCACGCCTAACATCGAGGAAGCGGCAGCGCTGACCGGGATGACGGTGACGACGACGGTGGAGATGAGATCCGCTGCGGCGCGACTCCACGAGATGGGCGCGAAGAACGTGGTGATCACGGGTGGGCATCTTTCGGAAGCCATCGATCTGCTCAGCATGAATGGCGACGTGAACTCGATCGAAGAGTTTCGCTCGCAGATGGTGAATTCGCGATCGACGCACGGCACCGGCTGCGCGTTTGCGACAGCACTAGCTTGCTATCTTGCGATCGGACGACCGTTGCGGCAGGCGGTGATCGAAGCGAAGGTTTATGTGCGGGAAGCGATTGCGAAGGCGTATCCGATGGGAAAGGGGATCGGGCCAGTCAACCATCTGTGGAGGTTGGAGCAAAGGTAGGTAATCGGTAATTTGTAATAGGTAATTGAAAATCACAAAAAGTCGACTCACAACATTTCCAATTACCTATTACCGATTGGCTATCTCGCACTCGCGGCGTCGATTTGACCCAATCAGACTGACAGCAACGGTCTGGAACGACCGCTCATCGACGTACTTACCGATCTTTCCCGTTCGAGTCGACTGGCTTACGCACAACGCCATGAAGCGCCTGAGGCCCGAAATGTGTGGCTGCGGGCCCGGTGAACACCAGCGTGATGTTTGAATCGGTCATCGTACCCTGGCTACCGTCCCCGCCGCTGATGCAAACCTGTAGCATCGAGGTAGGCGGGTTCGTCTCAAAGGGGGCGACAAGTCCATTGCCGGTCATCAGGCTGACCGTCTCGGTAAACTGAAAGCCCTGTGTCGGGACGGGGGTAAGGTACTGGGGGCATCCGGTTAGATCCCATTTGATCTTGGCGTTCGTCAGCTTAATGTGGTGCGTGTGAGGGTTGACGAGTGGTTGCGTGGGATCCACCGCACTCACCGGCGCGGGGGTCCTTCCGAAGCCGGACATCGTGAGATCCGCGGCAAAGTCGGCTGTCCCCCATCCTGGGTGGACATCCAGGGACCATTGGCCATGCGTCTCCCATGGGCTGCCTTTGACGTTCGTAAGCAGGGGCGTGTAGTCATTGAGTAGGCCGCTGAAGTGGACCGTCCCGCGGTCCTGGGCCAGAGCACAGGTGGCTGAGAACACTAAAAGCAGTGAGAGCACACGTATCGCCGAAGTCAGGGTTTTGGCTTTCATGAACGAGTCTCCAGTTTTGGGATTGGCGCCTGCGTCACCGAACCGTTCAGAAACTGCCCAGGGCCGAGCTCTCTGGGGAAACGATGGAAGTGAGCCGAACTTCAGCGACTTTGCGCCTGAACTGGCGATACAATCGTGTGCCTTGCGCACCTCCGTCAAACAGCAATTCACGGAACGGCGAGTTGCCGTGAAATGCCGTCTTTTGCAGTGCGCTCCACAAGGGTACAATCGGCCCGTTTTCCTGTAACAAGCTGCAACCGTCCGGGAGAATCGCGATGGGTGAGTCGTCGTTTGAAATCCGACCGGTGGAGAAGCCTTCCGAAAAGCGGCTCGATTCGTGGAAGGAAATCGCGGCCTATCTGAACCGCGACGTCACGACCGTCCAGCGCTGGGAGAAGCGGGAAAACATGCCGGTTCACCGGCATCTGCACGACCGGATGGGATCCGTTTACGCATTCCCCGCCGAACTCGACCAGTGGGCGCAGAGCCGAAAATTCCAAACAGAGCAGAGCACTGCAGTCTCGTCTGCTTCGGCGGCGACGCCGACAGACCGTGTATTGGTCTCCTCCACAAGATCGAACCGAAGACGTCTATTCATTGTTGCGCTGGCGGCCCTGGTCCTGCTGGTGGTCGGCGTGAGTTTTTGGCTTTATCGGACTGAGTACTTCTGGCGGAACCCGGTCACTGATGCCCGATTTCAGGCGATCACCGACTTCGATGGGGTGGAGCAGGCTGCGGCGGTGTCACGCGACGGGCACTTTGTAGCATTCCTGTCGGATCGAGACGGACAAATGGACGTCTGGGTCGCACAGGTTGGTTCGGGAGAGTTCCACAACTTGACTCGCGGAAGCGCGCCGGAGCTTGTCAATCCATCGGTACGCACCTTGGGATTCTCGCCCGATGGCGCGTTCGTCACTTTCTGGGCTCGCTCAAAAAACAACTCGAACAGCGGAGACATCGGGATTTGGGCCGTGCCAACGCTTGGAGGACAGCCGCGACCGTACCTTGAAGGCGCCGCGGAATACGATTGGTCAGGCGACGGTTCCCGGCTTGCGTACCATACGCCCGGCGCCGGTGATCCATTGTTCGTGTCCGATAGCCGACTTTCCGAGGGCGAGCGCATTTTCACCGCGCCGCCCGGTCTCCACAGTCACTTTCCGCTTTGGGCGCCAGATGGAAAATTCATTTACTTTATTCAGGGCTCACTTCCCGACAAACTGGACATCTGGCGCATCCGACCTTCCGGCGGAACTCCTGAACGAATCACGTCGCAGAATGCGCGCCTGAGTCACCCGGTCTTCCTGGATCGGCGCACACTTCTCTATCTGGCGAGCGATTCCGATACGTCGGCACTCTCGCTTTACAGCGTCGATGTAGAACGGCGCATTCCCCACCGGTTGACCAGCGGGCCGGAACGCTACACATCGCTCGCTGCCAGCGCGGATGGACACCGTCTGGCGCTCACTCTCGCCACTCCCAAGAAAACTTTTTGGCGGTTGCCGCTTTCCGATTCGCCTGCACAAATCTCAGCGGCGGTTCCGATCTCGATCACAACGAGCACGGGATTTTCTCCACGACTCGGGCCTGGTTTTTTGATCTACGTTTCTTCAACGGGCACGAGCGAGAGCATCTGGAAGTTCGCCGCGGGAAGCAGTACAGAACTCTGGCGCGGCGAAGGAGCGCAGATCTTCGGCGGTCCCGTCATCTCACCGGATGGAAAGTCCATTGCTTTTTCGGTGCGGCAACGCGGGACGACCACGCTCTATGCCGTACAGTCTGACGGCACCAACGCGCGGGTTGTGAATCATTCGCTTGACCTGCAGGGCAATCCAGCATGGGCACCCGACGGCCAGTCGCTTACGTCGGCGGCGAATGACCACGGAGTCCCACATCTTTTCCGCGTGCCGGTCGATGGTAGCTCTCCTGCCTTGTTCGTCCGCGAGTACTCGATTGACGCGTCATGGGCGCCCGACGGCAGCTTTGCTCTCTATTCCGGTCCCGACATTGGCACGATTTTCTCAGTCAAAGCCGCGTCTGCGGATGGAAGTCCGCATATTTTGCCAGCTCTTACGCTAACGCGCGGCGCGCGGCATCTCGCATTTCTATCCGGAAGCTCAGCAGTCGTCTTTCTACGCGGCGATATTCAACACAAAGATTTGTGGGTGATGGACCTGAAAACCGGCATGGAGCGACAGTTGACCGCGGTCCCATCCGACTTCGATATTCAGGATTTCAGCCTCTCGCCGGACGGGCGCGAAGTCGTCCTCGAACGGGCGCAGGAGCGCTCGGACATCGTGGTGCTGGACCTTCCTACCCGATAGAGATTCCCGCTCAAGACTCTGCCCGAACATCAATCCGTGAACTACTTCGGCGGATTCTGCGCGGCTGGTGGTTGCTGGTTATCTGGTAGAGGCATCATGATGCCGTTATCGATCTGCCCCTGCTTCTGCTGCGGAGGCGCGGACTGCTGCGAAGGCGCATTTTGCTGTTTCGGTTGCTGCGTCGCTCCGGGCTGTTCGCTGTCGGGCAGCGGCATGAGCAGGCCACCGTTACTCTGTCCCTGCTTGACCGGCGGTCGCGGCACAACATGGGCTTGCGGTCTCGGCTGGAGTTGCGGGGGCGGAGCTGCCGGCTCGACCACCGGAGTATTATCGCGGCGCCTTAACTGAATCGGTCCACCGAGACGCTCGCGTGCTTCACGTTCGGCTTCGATACGCTGCTCCAGTTGGTCGTCGAAGTTGGTGGCTACTTCGCCAATTTTCTTTCCTTCGACGTCTTTTCGTGTGGCCAGGCCCACATGAACGTTGCTGCTGTTGGCGGCGCGAGCCTTCTCGTAATAGTACTGTGCGGTTTCGCGATCACCATCGAGTTCGGAGAGATATCCCATGTTGTTGAGGGTAAATGCATCGTCGGGCGCGATTTTGAAGGCCTGCAGGAAGTCTTCGCGCGCGATGCGCATGTCATTACGATTCATGGCGGAGACGCCACGGAGATTCAGACGCGCCACACGTACCTCGGGCGTTTCTTCCTTCTCCATAAGCTTTGCAAGCTCGTGTGCGTTACGTGACGCGATTTCGCTGATCGGGCGTCCACGCCATGCCTTGTTGGCAGCTACCTGGATGTTTTCCGTAGAGCCGAGATTCGCGGCGGCGGTGTAGTACTGCAACGCCGAGTCGTATTCGCCTTCCTGCTCGCGCGCAAAGCCGAGGTTGTTCAACGTAAATGGATTCTTCGGGTCGAGCTTGAGCGCCTTCTGCAGGATGACGTCAGCTTCGGCAGCGCGATCTTTGTAGAGCAGGGAAATCGCTTCGACGTTGTAGCGATTGACTTCCATGCCGGTGTCGGCAGCGTTTCCGGCGATCTGATCGACAGGCTTGCCTTGCACATTGGGATTGTTGGACTCGTCGATGATGGCAGCTGAACGTTGTTGCGCAGCGAGATCGTAGTAGCGTGCGGCACGGTCGACGTCGCCATCGAGTTCGGCCATGTATCCCAGATTATTCAGCGTGAACGGATCGTTGGGATCGAGAAGATAAGCTCTGTAAAAGAGCTTCTTGGCGCGGTCGTAGTCATGCCTTTCGACGGCTTTTACGCCGTCGCGATTGAGCTGCTGAACAGGAGTGGGCTTGCTCCGCTTGGGGAGATTGACGTGAATATCTCCAGCGTACAAAAGCGAGGTGCCAAGCAGCAGAGCTCCGGTCAGTGCAATCGAACGAAACCTTAACATGAAGACGAACCCCTCCACTTTTGAGAGCAGGCTGGGGCACACGAGAGAACCTGCTTCTCCGGTAGTTGGATGGGTAAAGTTGAAACACGTTTGCCTGCAGGAGGGACAAAGATTCCACCTAAGGTTACAAAACCGCCCTGGGCTGACGGTGAGGTGCAGCTACAATCCGGTGGGGAGACTGAACTGGATGGACTGGCGTGCCCGGGTTTTTCGTCTGATCTCGCGAAGCTGTATCGCTGTGTACCGGAGGTTTCCTGTCTTTGGAGCGCTGCGCGGGGCGATTGCAGTGGTGCCCTGTGGCGAGCGCTACGTCATGATCCATCGGGCTGACGGGCTGGGGCTCTGCTTTCCGGGAGGACTGGTCCATCCATGGGAGTCGGCGGAGACGGCGCTGCGGCGGGAGATTGAAGAAGAGACCGGCATGGCAGTGGAGACCGTTGAGAGCTGGTTCGATTATCGCGATAGCCAACTTTATCCGACACACGTATTCGTTTTTCGCGCGGAGGCTAATGGTGAGCCGCGAAGCTCGTGGGAGGGAAGAGCGGTGATGGTGGACCTGGCGGAGATGGAGGCCGGAATCATCATGAGCCAGCGCGCAGTGGTTTCGCGATTGTGGCAAGAGAGATGAGCCCTTCGATCGAACGAGTTCTTGATACCGCGGCTGAGCCTGCGGTTCGTGGATATCTGCACCGGCCCGAGATCCCCGAATGGAGATGCGTTGATTCTGGCACATGGTGCGGGATCGAATGCGCAATCGCCGCTGCTGGTTGCGGTTGCTGGTGCGTTCACGGAAGCAGGATTGACCGTGCTGCGGATTGATCTGCCGTTTCGGCAAACGCGTCCACATGGACCTCCATTTCCCGCAGCGGCAGCGAAAGACAGGCAGGGAATTCACTGGGCGGCGGAGTTCATGCGCCGGTCTGTGCAGGGGCGTGTGTTTCTGGGCGGACACTCGTACGGGGGCCGGCAGGCGACAATGCTCGCCGCGGAAGAGCCGGAACTCGCGTCGGGATTGTTGCTGCTGTCGTATCCGCTGCATCCGCCGCGTAAGCCGGAGCAGAAGCGCGATGCACACTTTCCGAAGTTGCAGACGCCGGCGTTATTTGTGCATGGAAGCCGGGATCCGTTTGGATCGCCAGAAGAGATGGAGCAGGCGTTAAGGTTGATTCCGGCGCGAACCGAGTTAGTGATTCGGGATGGGGCTGGGCACGATCTGAAGGGGCCGGGGTTGGAGACGTTGGTGGTGGACAAGTTTGTGGAGTTCTTTGGTGGAGCGTAGGGGGCGTCCTCGTAAGGGTCGATTGTGCTACTCCCACCCACCACCCAAAGAGGGTAGAGCACCCGGAGGTTCGCATCTCTAGTAACTTGCGCGGTCTGCCATTTCAGGCTGGAATTAGACGGTCGGAGGCGATATGGGCCGTGTATTCAGTTTTATAGCGATGATCCTGGTGCTGGCCGGCGGGATGTATATCTATTCGCGTCAGGTGAAGGCGCTTTCGCCGACGGCGGCGAACAATCCGAAAGCCACCGTGAACCTGGTGGGCGTACGCATGGATCTGTCGAACATCGCGAATGCCGAGAAACGTTACATGGCGTCTGAGGGACACTATGGATCGCTGGACGATCTGATTTCAAGCCAGGTCATATCCGAGGTGCGGCATCGCGGACCGTATACCTATAGCGTGGAAGTGAACGGGGAGAATTTTGTGGTAACTGCGACGCGCGGCGCGGACGCGGATGCTGGTTTGCCGGCGACGATGTCGATCAATCAGGATTTGCAGGCGACGAACTAGATTATTGCGATCGAAGCGAACTGTCTGCGGTCGCTGCTTCCCGAACAGCGGCTTCTTCGCTTCGCACCGGATGACCACTGCGTAGAGAATTGAATTTCGGCAGCAGCCAAACTCCTACTCGCCAGAGCAGAAGAAATCCCAGAATAATTCCGTAGCGCTCGGGCTCGCGCTTGTCGGCTTTTACCAGCCAGAGAAAATGAATCACACCTAACGACGCGCTGATGTAAATCAGTTTGTGCAGATTCGACCAGCGCTTGCCGCCAAGGCGGCCAATCCAACCTTTAGTGGACGTGATCGCGAGCGGCAACATGAGAAGCAGCGCTGCCATGCCGACGGTGATGAAGCGGCGCTTGAGGATGTCGGCCCACATGTCGTGCAGGTCAAAAAACTTGTCGAGCCAGACCCATGTCATCAGGTGCAGGCAGCCGTAGAAAAATGCGTAGAGGCCGAACATGCGACGGAAGCGGATGAGCCACGGCTGAGTCGTAATCCTGCGGAGCGGTGTGATGGAGAGCGTGATGAGGAGGAAGATCAGCGTCCACTTGCCGGTGGAGTGAGTAATCACCTCGATAGGATTGGCCCCGAGCGCTGCGTGAAGACCCTTCCAGAGGAGCATGAACAGCGGGGCGAGGCAGAGCGCGAAGACGAAGATCTTAAGGCGCGTGATGTAAGTGTTCTTCAATTCGCCTGCGCTCTCTTTCCCAAATCTAAAAATGCAGATCCCTCACTCGCTGCGCTCGTTCGTGATGACAACAAAAACGGGCTGGCGGTCCAAACCGCTTTTCGTTAGAAGTATTTTTTTAGATCCATGCCGTTGTAGAGGCTGGCGACCTGGTCGCCGTAGCCGTTGAACATCAGCGTATCGCGCTTGAAGAACTCGCCGATGCGACGCTCTTTCGCCTGGCTCCAGCGCGGATGATCGACATTCGGATTTACGTTGGAGTAGAAGCCATATTCGCTCGGTGAGGCCGCGTTCCATGTGGTCGTCGGTTGCTTGTCCACCAGCGAGATTTTCACGATCGACTTGATGCTCTTGAATCCATACTTCCACGGAACAACCAGGCGGATGGGCGCGCCGTCCTGCTTGGGCAATTCGTCGCCGTAGAGTCCGACCGCAAGAATCGCGAGCGGGTTCATGGCTTCATCCAGTCGCAAGCCTTCGACATAGGGCCAGTCGAGCACGCCATATCTCTGGCCGGGCATCTGGCTGAGATCAAATTTGGTGGTGAATTTCACGTACTTGGCTTTGCTCTGCGGTTCCACCTCTTTGAGGAAACTGCTGAGCGCGAAACCGTCCCAGGGGATGACCATTGACCAGCCTTCCACGCAGCGATGGCGGTAGATGCGCTCTTCGATAGGAAAGGTCTTCAGGAAATAATCGATGTCGTATGTTTTCGGCTTTTTGACAAGGCCATCGACCTGGACGGTCCAGGGGCGCGTTCTCAGCGCCTGCGCCAGTTTGGCGGGTTCGTACTTGTCGGTGCTGAATTCGTAGAAATTGTTGTAATTGGTGATGTCGTTGAATGGAGTTTCTTTTTCGGTGGTGCTGAAAGGACTCTTCGAGACGACGTTCAGTTTGTTCTCTGCGTGAACCGTCTCTGCGGGACTCGCCATGTGCTCGAAATAGCGACCAGCAACAACAGCGGCGCCGACCGCGGCTGCCCCCAACATGAACTTGCGACGATTGATGTACGTTTCCTTGGGCGTAATCTCGGAAGAAGGAATGTCGCCCGGTTTCTTGATCACCATGATTTAGTACGCTTCTGCGGATCGCTTGGATTGAATTTCCCCACATTCGATCAGACGCGCCGGACAGGTAAAAGTTGCAGCGCCCTCAATAACCCTCACAAAGCAAAAGGCCCGCCGTTTCAGGCGGGCCTCAGAAGCAAAAGGTAAGTACTAGCGGTTCTGGCTAGCCATGGCCGTTGCGCGCGCGCTGTTGCGCTCGGCGACGATCTTCTTGGCATTGTCGGCCAAGGTTTTAGCCTGTCCCATGAGGTCGAGGGCTTTGACCACCAGCGGATCGCCATCGGCGCGTACCTTCAGGCCTTCTTCCTGGCCGAAGGAGTCGATGAAGATCTCGCTCTTGATGTTGTTGCGGATCCAGTCATTCGCTCCCGCCAGATCAGACTCCGTGAAAGCGACCTTCTGATCGTCGAGGAACTTGCGGAAGTCCTGCATGACGGCGTCATCAACGGTGAAGTTCTTGGTCACCTGGTGGTTGATGGTGTAGTGCTTGGCGAAGTTGAAGAACGCATAGTGCTGGAGCAGTTCATCCTGGAAGTGATTCTGTTTGGGAGTTTCGAACCGGACATCGGGCGTAATGCCGCCGCCGCCGTACACGGGACGTCCACTGTCCGTCATCTTCACTTCACGATTGGCCGCATTGGCGGTCCCATTGTCGTCGTGATTGTAGTAATAGTCGTAGAGCGATACGCCGGTGTAGTCGCGCTGGATCAATCGTCCGCTGGGCGTGTAGTACTTCGCTGTAGTAAGCGCCAGGCCGGTGTTCTCAGAGAGAGGGAACACGGTCTGGACCAATCCCTTGCCGAAAGTATTCTCGCCGACGATCAGACCGCGATCATGATCCTGGATGGCTCCGGCAAGAATTTCTGCGGCGGAGGCCGTGCCACGATTCACCAGCACGACGATCGGATATTCCTTGCCACTGTTGCCATGGCTCGCGCGGTAAACCTTCTCCGGTGAGGAGCGGCCATGATGCGAAACAATTACCTGACCGCGCTTGAGGAACTTGTCGGCAACGCCGACGCCTTCGCTAAGCAGGCCACCAGGGTTCTGGCGCAGATCGAGGACCAGGCCTTTCAGGTCACCCATTTCTTCGAGGGCCTGCTGAACTTCGTGCTCGGTCGTTTCCTGGAATCCGGAAATGTGCATGTAGCCGACACCCGGACGGATCAGGAAGTGCAGGTCAACGCTGTAGCGGGGAATCTCGTCGCGCGTGACGTTGAACTCGAGCGGCTTCGGCGTGCCTTCGCGCAGAACGGTGATTTTGACGTTGGTACCTTTAGGCCCTTTGAGCAGATCGGCAACATCGGAGGTGCTCATGTTATCGGTGGGCTTGCCGTCGACGGCAATGATCACGTCGCCCGGATGAATTCCGGCGCGATACGCCGGTGTACCCACGAATGGAGCAATCACAATGACTTTGTTATTGCGCGGGCCAACCTGCATTCCCACGCCGTAGTACTTGCCGCGCTGTTCTTCGCGAAGAAGCGAGTAGGCTTTGGGATCGAAGAAGTTGGAGTGCGGATCGAGCACGCGGAGCATTCCGGGAATGGCACCGTTGTAGATGGCCTTGTCGGCGCTCACCGGTTCGGCGTAGTTCTGCTCAACCAGGTCATAAACTTGCGAGAAAGTACGAAGGCTGTCACGGATTTCGCCATCGCCAGAGGGCGTGCTACCGCTGACGCGTTGACCGAAAAGGGCTCCGAGAAAACCACAGGCAAGAATGACAAAAACTACCAGGAAGAGAGCACGGCGAGTACTACGGACCATCTTTTAATTTCCTTGGTGGGGTGTAGAAACCCACACCCTCAAAGTAAAAGCAGTATACCACGATGAAATGGGCCAACCCTGCGTATCTATTGGCCATCGGGTTACCTGTCCGTCAGGGCAAACTGCCTTGTTTGTGGTGCAAGCGGCTGGTCAGGAACGGCGTAGCTAGTAGGTGGTCGCTCTTGAGATCCGGCTTAGAGAACTACGTTCGCGTTGGTCCTTCGATTCAGGCTTGTCAGGAGTATCGAGCCTACGAATCTGCCAACAACTATGCGAGACGGATCACTTCGTTTGCCGCTCCGGAACCTGAGGCAGTATGATGGCTCCATGAATCTTGGCATGCCGGAGATGATCTTCATCTTCTTGTTGGCCCTTATCATCTTCGGGCCCAAGAAGTTGCCGGAGATCGGACGCCAGATCGGGAAAGCCTTGGGCGAGTTCAAGCGTGCCAGCAATGAGTTCAAGTGGCAACTGGAAGCGGAAATGCGCCAGCTCGAACTCGAATCTGAACGCGAAAAACAAGCGAAGACTGCCGCGCCCGTACTGCAGGCCCCGGTGGGCACGATTCTGAATACTGAAGCGCAGTCATTGCCCGCCAACGGCAATCAGCCTCCTGCTTCTGAAAGCGCGCCTTCCTCTCAATCCGCCGATGCCTAGCCCCGCGTACGCCGCCGCCAAACAAGTCCTCAGCGAACACATGGGTAGCATGAGCTTCCTCGAACATCTCGAGGAACTTCGCCGCCGCATCATCTGGTCTTTTCTCTTCGTCGCGGCCGGATTCTTTGTCTGTTGGTGGAAGGCGGAAAGAATCTACGGCTGGATGCAGAAGCCGATCATGGAAGCTCTGCGCCGCCACAACCTGGCGGAAAAGCTGGTGTACCTGAGCCCGACCGAACCGTTCAACATGTATTTGAAGGTTGGGTTCATTGGCGGGCTGTTCCTGGCATCGCCCTTTGTGCTGTACCAGTTGTGGTTGTTCATCTCGCCAGGTCTGTACCGGAACGAACGGCGGTACGTCGTACCGTTCATGGTTTCGTCGGTGGGATTATTTGTTGCCGGAGGATTATTCGGCTACAAGATGGTGTATCCGGCGGCGCTGGATTTCCTGATCGGATACGGATCGCAATTCCAGCCGATGATCACGATCGGTGAGTATACGGATCTGTTTCTGACGATCATCGTTGGGCTCGGAATTGTTTTCGAGATGCCGATCCTTGCGTTCTTTCTGGCGCTGATGGGCGTAATCAGTGCGGGGTTTCTCTGGAAGAATCTGCGCTATTCGATTCTCGTGATTTTCATCATCGCGGCGATTATCACCCCCACGACGGACATCATGAACATGTGCATTTTCGCTGCACCCATGGTGTTGCTGTACATCGTGAGCATCTTCATTGCCTGGCTGGTCCACCCGAAGCGGCGAAAAGCGAAAGCGGAGTAAGGTGCCGGCGGATTCTGATCCCACACATCCAAAACCTGGATGTGTGGGGCACCCACATTGTCCTGATAGACTGCCCTGTGTGCGAACTACTGTCCTGACGTTCTTATTGCTAGCTCTTCTTGCCTGCTCTCGTGGCAACACCGTGACGGCCAAGGCTCCGGAACCCGCTCCGCAAGCGCAAGCAGCGGCGCCTCTTCCCACGGTGCGGCCGTCCCCGCCTGACACGCCCGATGTCCATGTAAACGGCGAAAAAGCATTGCAATACACGCGCGAGATGGTGGCGATGGGTCCGCGTCCGATTGGCAGTCCTGCGCATGCGAAATTAGAAAACTATCTGCGGCAGCATCTGCGCAACGACAACCTCGAGGAAGACACGTTCATCGCAGACACGCCGGTGGGCAAATTTCCGAGCCGTAACTTCATTGCCAAGTTTCCTGGCACCAAGGACGGCATCATCGTGATTGCCGGCCATTACGAGACGAAGATGCTGAAAAGCTTCGTCGGAGCCAACGATGGCGGCGCGAGCGCCGGATTGCTGCTGGAACTTGCCAATCACTTTGCCGCAGAAAAGAAACCGCGCGATGGCTACTCGGTCTGGCTGGTATGGTTCGACGCGGAAGAAGCCGTAAAAGAGTGGTCGGACACGGACAGCACGTATGGTAGCCGCCATCTGGCTGAGAAGTGGCAAGAAGATGGGACGGCGAAAAAAATCAAAGGCTTTCTGTTGCTCGACATGATCGGGGACGCTGATCTGAACATCGACCACGACCAGAACTCCACGCCATGGCTTGAGGACTTGGTGTACCAGGCGGCGAGCCGCTTCGGCTATCAGTCATATTTCTTTGGCCGACAGATACCGGACTTCGACGATCACATTCCTTTCGCGAAAATTGGGGTTCCGGTGGCCGACTTAATTGACCTCGACTACGGATACAACAACGTTTTTTGGCATACACCTCAGGACACCATGGATAAACTCAGTCCCAAGAGCCTGGAAGTAGCGGGAACCACCGTGGTAGAAACTGTGCGTCTGCTGGATGCGCGTTGATGACGAGCGTTATGGGCGGGAGGAACTGTTGAACGTGAAGTTTTTTGGGACACGAACCTGGTGCGCGCTGCTGCTGGCGTCGCTATGCCTTTGCGGAGTTGCGTTCACACAAGAAGGAATACAAAAGCCCGATGCTCCCGCACCGCAGTCCACGTCGCAGGCACCGGGCGCGGTAGAATTTGGAGCAGATTTTGTTCAGCTGCTGCAACGGAAGTCCATGGTGTTCCCAGATCTGGCGGTTAACACGGCCAGCCTTTCTACCACTCAAAAATTCAAACTGGCGGCGAACAATAGCGTTGCGCTAAGCACGATCGCGGCAGCAGCGGTGAGCTCCGGGTGGAACCAGGCTTTCAACGAACCTGAAGGGTATGGGCAAGGCATGTCAGGCTACGGCAAGCGTTTTGGATCGGCGATGGCGAGGTCGGCTTCGAACCAGATATTCGGAACATTTCTGCTCGCTTCGGTGCTACGCCAGGATCCACGGTTCTTCGTTAAGAACGACGTGACGTTTGGTGGTTCGGTCAAGTACTCAATCAGTCGCGTTTTCCTGACTCGCGGCGATGACGATGGGCAACAGGTCAACTGGTCGGGGCTAATTGCGCCGCTTGGCACTGAAGTTCTCGCGAATACGTACTTTCCGCAGGGAGATCGCGACGCCGGCGACGTCTTACAGCGCTACGGTTACGACCTGCTGTGGAAAGCTGCCGGCAATCTCGCCAAACAATACTGGCCGAAGATCAACAAGCAACTCCGATTGCAACCTCAGGCTCCGGATCCGAAATCGCTGGCTCGACCTTAAAGAGTTGTTGCTAAGCCGCTTTTCCTGATTGCACCCGCTTGGGAAAAACATAAATCTGACCGCCGCGAACTTCCGTGTCGTAGGTTTTCACACCGTCCTTCGCAGGTCCGGCGATGGCGATTCCTGTGTGCACATCAAATTGCGATCCGTGCCAGGGGCACTGCACGGTGCAGCCGACGAGGGCGCCATCGGAAAGTGGGCCGCCTCTATGCGTGCAGCGGTCATCAAAGGCGACGAGTCCATCAGGACAGCGCCCCACGGCAACGCGGGCACCTTGAATCGTGGCCAGCAAAAGTTGTCCGGGAGCAATATCTTCTTCTTTGCAGATGGGCAAGTTCCAGTCATGAACCGTGACACTTCTCCACTTGGCTGCATTTGCAAAACGGCGATCGACGCCGATCTGATTGCGGTAGACGAGGGTTCCACCTAACCATGCGGAAACAAGCAGGCAAAACACTCCGATTCCAGAAAGAATGAAGGAGGTCTGATCCGGGCGGGCCGCGGGACCTCCCCGATACGCAGCCGCAGAGATGAAGAGCACCAGTACGAGGGCGTTCAAAATGGCGTGCTTATAGCCGCGGCTGCGTGCGCTGGAACGCGGCGGGACAACCGAAAACAAGTCGAGCGCGCCCGGAATGGCGGCAGCAACTCCCATAATGTTGCCGGCGAGAATGCAATACCAGGCCGCTGCCCACAGCGAAGGCAAGTTCCGGTTCACGGCAACCGCGTCGAAAACCAGGCTGGTGATGAAGAGTCCGATGGGGAAAGTAACCAAGATCGGATGAATTGGATGAGAACTGATCTGTGCTCGGGATCTCATGACGCCTGCTCCGAAAAGCGGTGATGGATGTGCTTAAGCCCCATGCTGTGTGAGTGTCGGAAGGAAGTTCAGGATGGCTCGCGAATTGGATTTTGCGCCCGGAGTTAGCTGTGGAGCTTCTGACGAATCAGCTCCTGAGAAAATTACCTTCCAGGCTCGGGTCGCAGTTGAAGTCCGTTGGAATTGTGCTCGCATGGGAGAATGGTGAACGTGGACGCGCAAAACAGTGAGTCGAAAGGCTAGGCTTGCCGAGACTGGTTTTCTGGATCGCCTTCAATCTCTTCGTAGTCATCATGCTGGTGCTGGACCTGGTGGTATTTCACCGCAAGGCCCACAAGATTGGTTTCCGCGAAGCGCTGGCGTGGACCGCGTTCTGGATTGCACTGGCGGCTGCGTTCGCGGTTGGCGTGCACTTCTGGTACGGAAAGACGAAGGCGCTCGAATTCGTCACCGGGTACGTGATCGAAGAGTCGCTCAGCGTCGATAACCTGTTTGTCTTTCTGTTGATCTTCAACTACTTCAAGGTTCCTGAGCGGTTTCAGCACAAGGTGTTGTTCTGGGGAATTATCGGCGCACTGGTGATGCGCGGCGTTTTCATCCTAGTGGGTGTGTCACTGATGAATCGCTTCGAGTGGATCGTATACATCTTTGGCGCAATCCTGATTTGGAGCGGCATCAGCTTCCTGCGTGGTGGTGAGAAGGAAGTTCATCCGGAGAATAATCCGGTGCTGAAGCAAGTGCGGCGCTGGATTCCGGTGACGAAAGATTATGTCGACGGAAAATTCTTTGTGCGCGATCCGAGACTGTATGCAACGCCGCTGTTCCTGGTGCTGCTGATGATCGAAACGACGGACGTGGTGTTCGCCGCCGATTCGATTCCGGCGGTGCTGGCAATTTCGCGCGATCCGTTCATCGTGTATACGTCAAATGTGTTCGCGATCCTCGGACTGCGTTCGCTTTATTTTGCGTTGTCGGGAATGATGACAGCATTTCACTATCTGCAGTATGGGCTGGCGATCATTCTATTGTTTATCGGCGCGAAGATGGTACTGTCGAACTTCTATCACATACCAATTGGCGTCGCGCTGGGCACGGTGGGGGGAATATTGGTGCTGTCGGTGGTGGCGTCGCTTGTGTTTCCGCAAAAAGTGGCTGGTGGTCAGTGATTAGTGATTAGCGATCTCTGCTGTTTACCGATTACTCGAATCTAATCTTCTCTCCGGTAACTATCGAGTGCTTCAGGAACTTCTTGTCGTCGTGAACGGGGAAGTCGGTGCGGTAATGGGCTCCGCGGCTTTCTTCGCGAGCGAGCGCTGACTTCGCAATCAGCAATCCTGTCTGCCAAACATTGCGGGCTTCCTGGCACCGGCGGCACTGGCTAGTGGGAATCGTTGATTTCAGCGCTTCGAGTTCATGGATCGCGTTTTTCAATGAGTGACCGGTGCGCACGATGCCTACGTCGCGCCAGAGTATGTTCTGCACTTCACGAATGAGATCGTCGGCGCTCTTGGTTGCGGCCTGCGTGTCGGGCGAAGGTGCAGTTGATGGCGCAGAACTCGCAGCAGTGGGATGTTTCTGGCTAAGCTCAGCTCGCATGGCACGGGCTGCACGCTCGCCGAATACCAGGCCTTCCAACAGAGAATTGCTGGCGAGCCGGTTGGCGCCATGCACTCCCGTGCTAGCCACTTCACCCGCCGCATACAGACCGGCGAGGCTGGTGCGTCCATCCAGATCGGTCTTCACGCCGCCCATCGCATAGTGCGCAGCAGGGCGCACGGGGATCATGTCCGTGGCGATGTCGACGTTGTACTTCAAGCAAGTGTCGTAGATGCGCGGGAAGCGCTTGTGAATCAGATCTGGATCTTTGTGCGTCAGATCGAGGTAGACCACAGGATCCTTGCTGCGGCTGATTTCCAGTTCGTGCGCGATGGCGCGCGCTACTACGTCGCGTGGAGCCAACTCCGCGAGGGGATGATACTTGGGCATGAAGCGTGTCATCTGCTCGTTGCGGAGGATGGCACCTTCGCCACGAAGCGCTTCAGAGAGCAGAAAGCGCGGTGCCCCTTTGACGTAGAGAGCAGTAGGATGGAATTGGACAAATTCCATGTCGCTGATTTCTGCGCCTGCACGGTAGGCCATCGCAACTCCGTCGCCAGTGGCCACGGCAGGATTGGTGGTCTCCTTGTAAACGTGGCCGAGACCGCCGGTGGCGAGCAAGACTGCCGCTGCACGAACCGTGTGGAGTTGCCCGTCTTCCCCTAGCAGGCTTACTCCGACTACTCGTCCATTCTCGACCAGCAAGTCAGTGGCAAATTCGAATTCGCTGACGGTGATGTTCTTGATGGATTTCGCTTTGAAGTAAAGCGCGCGGCCGATTTCCTGGCCGGTGGAGTCGCCATGCGCGTGCAGGATGCGGTCGCGGCTATGAGCGCCTTCGCGAGTGAATGCGAGTTTGGTCCCGTTACGATCGAATTGCGTTCCCCAGGCGATGAGTTCTTCGATCCGCTCTGGCCCTTCTTCCACAAGGACGCGGGCAGCCTTCTCGTTGACGAGGCCGTCACCCGCGACCAGCGTGTCCTGCAGGTGCAGACTGATTTCGTCTTCGTCGCTAAGGGCAGCGGCGATGCCACCCTGGGCATACTGCGTAGCGGATTCCTTGACTTCCAATTTGGCGAGGACGAGCACGCGTCCGGATGATGCAAGTTCGATGGCAGCACGCAAGCCGGCGACGCCTGCGCCGATCACGACGAAGTCGGTTTCAGCCGTTACGCTCTTCTTGTCGGGCTTCATGACGGCACGATGTTACCACTCGGAAGGCATTTGATTCTTCCTGCGCTATGATGGAAATGGTGGAACGAATCGAAATCAACGTTGCTGGGCGCCCGTACGCGGCCCTTATCGAGAGCGGGTTGCTGCAGCACGCCGGCGAACTGTTGTGTGAAATTGTTCCCGGACGCGGCCGATTCGTGGTCGTCGCTGCTCCACCCGTTCGCAAGCACTGGGGAGAGCAGCTGAGCGCTTCGTTGAATCGTGCGAATCTGCAGCACGTCTGGCTGGAGATGCCGGATGGAGAAAAGTTCAAGACGATCGATACCGTGCAGGCGCTCGCAGCAAAGATGCTGAAAGCAGGCGCCGATCGCAAGACTGTAGTTCTCGCTCTGGGCGGAGGCGTTACCGGCGATGTCGCCGCATTCCTCGCGTCGATTTACATGCGCGGGTTAGATGTGGTGCAGATTCCGACGACACTGCTGGCGCAAGTGGATGCGTCGATCGGCGGCAAGACCGGGGTCGATATGCGCGAGGGGAAGAACCTGCTGGGAACGTTTCATCACCCGCGCGCGGTACTGATCGATCCGGCGGTGCTCGCGACGTTGCCCGATCGCGAATACCGCGCTGGATTGTATGAGGCGTTGAAGTGCGGGTTCATTCGCAACAAGGAAATTTTCGATTACATGGAAGCCAATCGCGATCGGATCCTGCAGCGCGAAAAAGAGCCGCTGGAGTGGGTGATCCGTGCGGCCGTGCAGGTGAAGGCGGATGTGGTTGCGGCGGATGAGCGCGAAGGCGATCTGCGGCGCATCTTGAATTTCGGACATACCATCGGGCATGCGCTGGAAGTCGAGACCGGCTACAAGCAATTTCTGCATGGAGAAGCGGTGGCCTGGGGCATGGTGGCGGCTGCGATGATTGCGGCAGCGCTGCAGAAGACAGATTCCGAGACAGCCCGGCGCATCATATCTTCCGTGTTGGCGTATGCGCCGCTTCCGAAGGTCGAGACCAGAGGGAAGCGAATTGCGCGTCGTCTCATCAGCGACAAAAAAACAATCGACGGCGTGGTGCATTTCATTCTGCCGACGGAGCTCGGGCGTGTCGAAGTGATATCCGACGTGCCTGAACGCGCCGTGGTGCAAGCCGTCGAAGAGCTGCGGTATCTCTCACAATCCGCATAATGACGATTCCAACTGAAAATTCGAAACAGACGAGCGCGTCGGTGATTGGCGCTGCCCCAGAAGGCGCTGCGGATCGCGCGCAGGCAGCGGCCAAAGTCCGCGAGATGTTCACGGCGATTGCGCCGCGCTATGACGTGCTCAACCACGTGCTGTCGATGCAGGTGGATCGGCTATGGTGGTGGCGTACGGCGCGTACGTTTCGACACATCCTCCAGCGCAGCGATGCAACGGTGCTGGACCTGTGCTGCGGAACCGGCGACATGACTTCGGCACTGCTGACGCGAGCGCAGAAGAGCGACGCCATGCCGAAAATCGTTGGTGCGGATTTTTCGCACGCGATGCTGCAACGCGCGACGATTAAATCACTTGGAAAACCGCTGCGCTGGATGGAAGCTGATGCACTGAATCTGCCGTTGTCCGGCGGGAGCTTCGACCTGGTCACGTCGGCATTCGGTTTTCGCAATCTCGCGGATTACGACGCCGGACTGCGCGAGATCTATCGCGTGCTGAAGCCGGAGGGAGAGATCGGCATTTTAGATTTCGGCGAACCTAAAGGAATAGTGGGCTGGGTCTACCGGCTCTATTTCCGTTATGTATTGCCGGCGATCGGAACGGTGATCTCCGGGATCGAAGGTCCGTACAAATATTTGCCGGCGTCAGTGGCGCGATTTCCTGCGCCCGAACAGATGCTGGAGCGAATGCGCGCGGCGGGGTTTACCGAAGTCTCGTGGACTCCATATACGTTTGGGATCGCGGGACTGTACAGAGGGAAGAAGAATTGAACGATTTGGCCATTGAGGTATTGAGTCATTGGCTGGGGCGGCTCAATCACTCATTTGACTCAATGACCCGATGACTCAATTAGCAATGGAGTTATTGAGGGAGCAGTCCTGTCCTTGGCGAAGCAATCCTTCAATGCTTGCTCGATCGTGAACTGAATCACCTCTTCGTAGTGAGTTCCCAGGAAGGTCTTCAGCTTGGTCGTGTTCATGATGTATGAGCCGATCATGTAGGGCAGTGCCTGTGGCGGGATCGTCGATATCTTCAGCTTCCAGAGTAGAGATAGCGCAAGACTGCAGAGCCATCGACTGGGAAGTCGCATGATTTTTTGATTGGCGATACGAGCGCACGTCTGGTAGCTGACAGTGTCGCCCCGGCCAGCAACGTTCAAGATCACGAGATTATTTCTTGCGACCGGCCTCTGCAGCAGATGAGTGATCAGTCGCGCTACGTCGTCCACGTGAACAAACTGGAAGCGCCTGTGAAGGTATTTTTCCCCGAAGGGCAGAAGCAAGGGCAGGCGCTTGCCTTCGCGCTGCAGCTTTTGTCCCCAATGTCCCGTCACCATACGCGGTGCCGCGCAAAGCATTCACCATGTAGTTCTGCATGGAGGCGCCGGCAAAAATGTGCGGCCGCAAGATGTAGCTAGTACACGCACCTAAATTGGCGGCACGAAAGCGCACCACATCGTCCGCTTCCTGCTTATGAATGGCGTAAGGCAGAGTATGCGCCCCGAGCGGGTTCTCTTCGCGAACGGGACCGGGAGTATCCGAGCCATAGGCTGAAACCGAGGAAGGGAAAATGAAAGTATCAATGAGTCCACCGTGACGGTTGACCTCGGTAACCGCCTCCATCACGCGGGCCGTTCCGGCCACGTTGATTTGCCACATCTGATCGAGATCGAGTACGCCATTACGAACCGGATCGATGACAAAAGCCAGGTGAACCACAGCGCGGGCTTCGGTCTTCTTGAGCAGTTGTACCAGGCTGTCGCACGAATCCTCGCGGCCCAGATCCATGCGCTCGAATTGCGAAAGTTGACCAGACGCAGGCGATTTCATATCCACGCCAATGACATGGAAGTCCTGCAAAAGAGGAAGTAATCGCTGTCCGAGATTTCCCGAAACCCCGGTTACGATGACCGCCGGTCTGGAGATGCCGCTCATTGTTTGATTCGAGGCGCCGGAGATGAAGAAGCTGCGGGCTTCGAAGCGTTTTGTGTGCCGAAGTAATTTTCATTTAGCTGCGGCTTCACGCTGTTGAAAACCGATTCGAGACTATTGCGGAGTTTCTCGTTTTGCAAAGTCTGTTCGATCTCCGCACGCACGTCATTGAGCGGTACGGTCTTCTTCGATTCCAGCTTGTAAATATAAATGCCTTCGGGCTGGACGATAGGCTGGCTGACTTCACCGGGCTTCATATCGAAGATCGCCGCCTGGGTCGGAGGGACCATAGTCCTGCGCCAGTTCGGAATCGAGGTCGGCGGAGGCGGCGTCTTGATTCCGGTGTTGTCGTAGATTTCTTTCTGTAGCTTGTCGAAGTCTTCTCCAGCCGCTGCGCGGGCGCGCATCTTATCAGCTTCGAGTTTCAGCTCTGCTTCGGACGGCTGCTTGGGGGTCTCCTTCAACGAGGGCCTCGACTTCGGAATGAACAAGCGTTTCAGAGCAGCCTGTTCGTAGTCTTTCTGGTGATTGGTGTAATACTCCTGCACCTCAGCTGGAGTTGGCTTCGCTTTATCCTTGGCTTGAGTTACGACTTCCGATGCCAGGATCTGCGTGCGCATGTAATCCATCATGTCCTTAAAGTGCTGCGTCTCGGGAATGCCCTGACGCTCCGCCAAACTCTGCAGGACCCTGGCCTTCGCATACTGCTCGGCAAGCATCTGCTGATTGTTCTTGGGCATGTCGGGATTCAGCGTGCCGACCAGCTTCTCAAATTGCGCCCGCGTGATAATTGTTTTGCAGTCTGTACCGGTCGCGGGGCCGGTGGTTCCCGGACAAAGGCCTTGTAATGTGATCACGGCCCCCGACGGCAGCACGTCCTGCGGAATGACCGGAAGAGATTGCGAAGGTTGAGAGCTCGTAGACCCAGCCGCCGGTCGAGCGGATTGTGACGCTGCGCTGGATCCAGGCTGAGCGGTCTGGCTGAATAAAAGGGATGGGAACAGGAGCAAACAAAACATCAAGCGGTACATTACGATCTCCACGGAAATGCCACACGAATCAGCTCAAGAATCGTAGCATAGTTGGCACTATCTACTTTCTTATGAGAGTGGTTCCTTACTCCACTTCAGGTTGGCACCGGGGAACACCGCAGTAGATAATCAAAACGCATGGTTGATGCTGCCACGATAGGCTCAGGTTCAATGCGCGCGGAGAAGCGCGCGGTGGCGCAGAACTCCGTCTGGGCGGCGATCGCCATCACGGTGCTGAAGATTGTTGTCGGACTAAGCACCGGCAGCCTGGGCATCCTTTCGGAAGCGTTGCATTCCGGGCTGGATCTCGTAGCGGCGCTCATCACGCTTTTCTCGGTACGCCTCTCCGATAAGCCCGCCGATGCAGAGCACCAATACGGTCACGCCAAGGTCGAGAATTTCTCGGCCTTCCTCGAGACGGGACTGTTGTTGCTTACCTGTGCTTGGATCGTGTGGGAAGCGTTCAAGCGGCTGTTTTTCCATAGCGTCGAAATCGAGCCGAGTATCTGGGCCTTCCTGGTGATGTTCTTTTCGATGGGCGTCGATTACTGGCGCTCGCGTAAGCTGCAATATATTGCGGACAAGTATGACAGCCAGGCTCTGCATGCGGATGCACTGCATTTTCGGACGGATATCTGGTCAAGCAGCGTCGTCATTCTGGGCCTGCTGCTGGTCACAATTGGCGAGAGATTCGACATAGGTTGGCTGCGTGTGGCCGATCCGCTGGCTGCCTTAGCAGTTGCGTGTGTCGTGGTCACAGTGAGCTGGCGGTTGGCTCGGCAGACTATGGACGCGTTGCTGGACGCCGCACCCACCGGCATTCGTAACCAGGTAATTAGCGCGGTGCAGCGCGTGCCCGGGGTGATCGAAGTAGATCGCGTGCGTATACGCCGCGCGGGCAATCACTATTTCGCCGATCTTACCGTGGGATTCGGGCGGAATCTGACGTTTCAGCGTTCCGAACAATTAGCGGCCGAGGTGGTGGCAACGGTAACGCGTCTGCTTCCCGACGTCGATGTGGTGGTGCACTCCACGGCGCTTCCGTTGCGTGGTGAAAACATGTTCGATCGCATCCGCGCGGTGGCCTCTTCGAACAATTTGGGGGTGCACGATATCAGCATCCAGGATCTTGATGGAAGATTGCATGTGGAACAACATCTTGAGCTGAACGAACGGCTGTCGCTGAAAGAAGCGCATGATTTCGTGACCGTGCTGGAATCGGAGATACGAGAGAAAGTTCCGGAGATCTCGACGATCTTGACGCATATTGAGAGCGAACCGGCCACGATTGAGACTGCGCACCACCTAGTGGAAGAGCCCGCGCTGGAAGAGAAATTGAGAGCGGTGACGGTCGAGTTCCCGCAGGTAATCGATCTGCATGATTTCGAATTCAAGCGCGTTGCCGGAAAGCTGTATGTTTCGTGTCACTGCACCATGTCGGACGGGCTGCCGCTTTCGCACGTGCATGAAATCATGACCGCTATCGAGACGCGTTTCAAGCAAGTCGATCCTGAGTTGTTCCGCGTACTTATTCATCCCGAACCACAGACCGACAACCTTCGTTAGCTGCAGCAACTTGCCCCTGCGAAACGTGCTCTGTATCCTCGACACGTGGCCGGACCAACCCCAACCCGCGATGGCTGGCGAGCGATTACGCAAGCGCCGCTGCTGATTTTATGTGAGATCTCATGGCGCTGGACGTTCGGGATCGCGCTGTGGGCCGTGATTGCTTACATCGCGTTCAGTTCGCTGGGACAAGTCCAGATCACCGACACAGAAATTAAGCTGCTGCGAGCGCTTGATCCCTACGCCAGTTCCTATGTCCTGCTGCGGGTGATGAACGCAATCGTGCCCGTGGTGTTGCGAGTTTTCGTTTATACCTTGCCGGCACTGATAGTGCTTTGGATTGCCGCGGCGACTTTTGGTCGAGCCGCAACGTTGAAGGCCTTGCTGGGAGAACGTGCCCGGAAGGTTCGTTGGTCCGCCTTGGTGGGAGTAAACCTGCTGCGCGTGCTGGTGGTGTTCGCTGCGGTACTCGCTTTTGTAGGCACATCAATTCTGATCGGACGAATGTTTCGTGGAGAACCAGAGTTGTTGGGTGCGGCGATTTTGCTTGGCCTCGGTGTAAATCTCCTGATCCTGAGCGCATGGTCTCTGCTGAACTGGTTCCTCACATTGGCGCCTATTTTTGTACTGCGCGACGGGGCGGGAACGTTCGGGGCGCTTGGCAGCTCATTGGATCTGTTTCGCGCGCACTCGGGCGCCTACATGGGCGCGGCGGTCGGACTGGCACTGGTACGACTGGCGCTGATCACGGTCGTGAGTGTTTTGTCGGTAATCCCGCTGGGCATGATTGGTACTTCGCCGATGATGGCCGCGATTGTCGTAGGGATCACGCTGGCGCTGATCTACTGGGCGCTGACGGATGCGGTACAGATTTGGCGAATCGCCGCCTATGTTTCTCTTGCAAACTACGAGCCAGAAATTCCGGTTCCAGTTGTGCAGCCGGTGCCACTTCCGGTTGTGCCGCAATGTCCGGCGGAACCGCCGCCATTGCCGCAAAGTGGTGAGCCGGAAAGCTCGTTCTAAGCCGATAGCGGGAAGCCGCGCAGCTCTGCTAATCTAAAGCGTGCAAGCACCACAATCCATTGTTGTCCTGGATTTCGGCTCGCAGTATACGCAGCTGATCGCGCGCCGAATCCGCGAGTTCAACGTCTTTTCCGTCGTCCTGCCGTGTACTGCCAAGCTTGAAGAAGTGATGAGCTATTCGCCCGTCGGGATCATTCTGTCGGGTGGGCCGAGTTCCGTCTACGACGCCGATGCTCCGGCGATGGACGAGCGTGTTTTGGCTGTCGCCGCGAAACCAGTTTTAGGTGTCTGTTACGGGCTGCAGGTGATGACCTACAAGCTCGGCGGAAAAGTGCGTCCGGCATCGAAACGCGAGTACGGGCATGCCCAGGTTCACGTCGCGGAGAACTCAAAGCTGTTCAAGGAACTTCCGCCCGATATTTCCGTGTGGATGTCGCACGGCGACGAAGCGGAACAACTGCCTGCGGGATTTAAGGAAGTAGCGCGTAGCAGTAATGCGCTTGCCGCAATGGAAAACTCGGAGCGGCGGATGTGGGCGGTGCAATTCCATCCGGAAGTGCACCACACGCCGATGGGCAAGCAGATCCTGAAGAATTTTGTTTTCGATATCTGTGGCGCCCTGCCGAATTGGACTCCGGCACAGTTCATCCTAGAAACCGTTGAGAATATTCGCAAGCAAGTGGGCGAGCAGGGAAGGGCGATCTGCGCGCTTTCCGGCGGCGTGGATTCGAGTGTCGCGGCTACGCTCGTGGATCGTGCCATGGGCAATCGACTCACCTGCGTTTTCGTCGACAATGGGGTGCTGCGCAAGAACGAGTTCGCGAAAGTTCAGCAGACACTACGCGACAAACTGGGTCTAAATCTACGCGCGGTGGACGCCACGGACCAGTTTCTCAGCAAGCTGAAGGGCGTCGTCGAACCGGAGAAGAAGCGCAAGATCATCGGCAACGAATTCATCGAGGTATTCGACGACGAAGCACACAAGATCGAGCGCGAGCAGGGTGCGGTGGACTGGCTGGTGCAGGGGACGCTGTATCCGGACGTGATCGAGTCGGTATCGGTGCGCGGGCCATCGCAGACCATCAAGTCGCACCACAACGTTGGCGGTCTTCCAGCGAAGATGAAGTTGAAGCTGATCGAGCCGCTGAAGGATTTATTCAAAGATGAGGTGCGGCGGATTGGCCGAGATCTCGGTATGCCGGAAGAGATTCTGCAGCGGCAGCCATTTCCGGGTCCGGGATTAGCCGTGCGCATTCTCGGTGAAGTGACGCCGGAACGGATCGCGATCCTGCAGGAAGCCGACGACATCGTGGTGACCGAAATCAAGAACGCCGGTTTATACAACCAGATCTGGCAGTCTTTTGCCGTGCTGCTGCCAGTGATGTCGGTGGGTGTGATGGGCGATCAGCGAACGTACGCGTACACCTGCGCGATCCGCGCCGTGCATTCCGAAGACGGCATGACGGCCGACTGGGTGCCGCTTCCGCATGAGGTGCTGAAGACGATCTCGAATCGCATGGTGAACGAGGTGCGCGGGATCAATCGCGTGGTGTACGACGTGACCTCCAAGCCGCCGGGCACCATTGAGTGGGAGTGAGAAGAACGATTCAGGTGTCGCGTTTCGAGTTTCGCGATCCCACATCTACCAAATAAAGCGCAGATGTGGCGCACCAGCTAGTTACTCGTCGTCGTCGGACTCTTCGCGCCCCATGATGCAGAGTACACCCAGGGCTTTGCGCATCTGCGCCACACACTCTGCCCCCACCTGCGCGGCAAGTTCAGCATCGATTCGCATGCGCGCTGTTGCCTGGGCTTCAGCCGCCGCCCGCCCGCGTGCGGTCAACGTGATGGTCAGTTTGCGCCGGTCTTCCACATCTACCGAGCGGTCCAGATAACCCCGCAGCACGAGGACATCCACAAGCTGTCCGGCCGCCTGTTTGGAGACTCCCAGTTCCTTGATTAACTGGCCCAGCGGAATGCCACCGCCTTCCATGGCGAGGCCCCCAATCAAGTACAGGCCGTTTTTGGGCACGTCGTCGCAGTCGATACCGGCCAGTGCCTCTCGCATGGCGGCGCCGTAGGTATTCCGCGCGTGACGCAACAGGGCGGGGAGTGAGGTTGTTTCGTACCAGCATTGTTGAGCAGGTTCTTGCGGCATCGGTCCTCCGATATAGGAAACTTATTTGACAATAAATAGTTGCGACAGTCAACAGTGTTTACAATTTCATTGGCGTCTACTCGGACGAGAGCAGAATCTGTAGAACTCTAAAGTGTATCTATAGGAAAGAAGCTGGTTCTTGGGCCCAAGTGACAGTGAATGGCCCTTCGACTACACTCACGAAAGGCGCGAGTGCTGCAACACGCGAGTAGTTATAGTGTCTTAAAGATCAGGAGTTTAGAGAGTTATGGCAAACATTCTTCGTACATCCAATCCCGCGCTGAGCAATGACGCGTTCCGTGGGCAGGGTTACGCCGCGACTGGCGAGGCCATGACCGTGTCGGGCACGGTGAACAAGACCGGCATTCTGCTGATCTGTACCGTCGCAACCGCAGCTTGGACATGGAACACGTTTCTCACCACGCGCGATCCCTCTTCGGTGATGCCGATGGCGGCCATCGGCGCGATTGGCGGCCTCATCGTGGCGATCGTTACCATCTTCAAGAAGGAATGGGCGATGGTGACGGCGCCGATCTACGCGCTGCTCGAGGGCCTGGTGCTGGGCAGCGTGTCGGCGATTCTGGAAGTGCGCTTCCCCGGAATTGCAATTGAAGCTGTGAGCCTGACCTTCGGCGTTCTGGTGGTGCTGCTGTTGGCTTATCGATCGGGTCTCATTCGCGTGACGGATAAGTTTCGGATGGGAGTGGTAGCAGCGACCGGCGCGATTGCACTCTTCTATTTCGCCAGCTTCATCCTCAGCTTCTTTCACGTGCAGCTGTTCCGTTCGGCGTACGGCTCGGGCGTGATCGGGATTGGCTTCAGCGTTATCGTGGTGATCGTCGCATCGCTCAATCTGGTGCTCGACTTCGACTTCATCGAGACCGGCGCACGCATGGGTGCTCCCAAGTACATGGAGTGGTACGGCGCGTTCGGACTGATGGTCACGCTGATCTGGTTGTACTTCGAGATCCTGCGGCTGCTTACCAAATTGCGCAGCCGAGAGTAAGTCCACATGAAGATCCTGGTGTTTGGCGCGAGTGGCGCCACTGGTCGCGAGCTGGTTCGGCAGGGCCTGGCGGCAGGGCATCAGGTTTCTGCTTTCGTGCGCGATCCCGCGAACTTTCCTGCGACGTCCGGCTTACAGGTGATTCAGGGCGACGTCTTCGATCCGGAGCAGGTGGCTGCCGCGATTCAGGGACACGATGCGATTTTCACGGCGCTGGGCGCAAGGACGCTTGGACCCAACGATCTGTTGCGGAAATCCAGCGCAAACATCATCGCCGGGATGAAGCGCCACGGTGTACAGCGATTGATCGTGCTCGGCGCTGCCGGGGCATACCGCGATGCGGGGAAGTACGCGACGCCATTTCGACGATTCTTTCTGCGCCTGCTCAAGCGAACACTCTTAAAATATCCCTTCATTAATTCCAAGATTCAGCAGCAGCAGGTAGAAGCCAGCGGACTGGACTACACGGTTGTGCTCCCGCCGCGGCTGACGAATGGTGCGGCGGTTGGAAAGTATCGAGTGGAGTTGGACGGGCTTCCGCCGAAAGGGATGACGCTCTCCCGGGCTGATCTGGCTGAGTTCATGCTGAAGCAACTCAGTGATTCGACGTGGGTGCGAAAAGCGCCGTATGTGGCGTATTGAAGTCGCTGGGGCTAAAGCCCCTTCCGGAAAACCGTTTCAACTCACCGGCCTGAAGGCCGGTGCTTCCACCCGGATGAGCGATTCCACAGGCTTGGGGCATTTTTTGCTTCCACCGTTGCTTGCCTGACGTCTAACCGACCAGATGTTTGCCGAGTTACCACAATCCGGACGACGGCTCTGGCGAGTGTCGCTGTGCGGCTCACTTGCGATCCATCTCGCGGTGCTATGGGTAGCGTCGCGCCATCCGCGTGCGATTTTCATCCAGCCGACTTCGATACGCTTCGGCGAGAGTGGAAAATATCTTGGATCAATCTATCTACCTTCAGCGGCGGCGTTGAGCGAAATTGAAGGAGAGAGCCACGCGCGGAAGAGTGTTGCGTCGACTCCTGCGAAGAAGCAGCCTCTGGTGGTTGCGCGCAAGCGAAAGCCAAAGCCCGAGATCGCCAAGGCAGTTGAAGGAACAGAATCAGAAAGCGCGAAGCTGACTGCGCCCGCGCCGGCCCCCCTTCGCGCGGGCTCATATAACGGATCACTGCTACAAGGACCTGGGAGTAGCCACGAAACACGAATCGCCCTTCCAGTGATCGGGCCGCAGCCGCCGATCTCGTCGTCTGACCTGCCGATGGGGAACAATGGCGATGTGATCGTCGAGATCACCATCGACGAGCAGGGAAATGTGGTGAAGACTGCGGTGCTGAAGGGTATCCGCAACGATCTGGATCAGAAAGTTATCGCGACGGTGCAGGGATGGCGCTTCAAACCGGCCACGCAGGATGGGGTACCGATCCCATCGCAGCAGGACGTTCACTTTCACTTCGGAAACTAAAACAAAATCAGGCCACGGATTTCACGGATTAGCACGGATTATGTGAATCTAAACTCCGTGAAAATCCGTGTGATCCGTGGCCCGGGTTTTTTATCGCGCGCCGACTGCTTCCTGCAAGCCGTAAATCTGGTACCAGGAAGTCGCTGCTTCGAGACGCTTGTTCACGTTCTCGATGTTCTTCACGCCCTCGGTATTCAGCCAATCGCGGAAAGCCTGCTCACCCTTTTCGGCGAAGATGGGAATGCCATCTTTCCAGGTGGCGCGTCCGCAGAGCACTCCATTGAACTTCACGCCTGATTCCGCAGCGAGTTCCAACGACTCGGTGAACTCTTCGTTGCTCACGCCGGCTGACAGATAAATGAAAGGCTTGCTGGTGGCGGTGGCGGCATCAAGGAAGAGCTGCTCGGCTTCCTTCTTCGAGTATGCCTTCTGCCCTTTGTAGGACTTGGTGCCTTCGACGAATTTCATGTTGATCGGCACTTCGACTTTCAACACGTCCACGCCGTACTTCTCCTTGGAGAACTCGGCCATCGATGCCTTCACGATCTCAGGCTTCTTCTTCGCGTATTCGAGACCCTTTTCGTCGGCGCCTTCTTCGTACCCGACGAACTCGAGGAAGAAGGGGATATCGTTGGCGCGGCACTCGTCGCCAAGTCGCTCAACCCAGGCATGCTTGATGTCGTTAGTCTTCTCGGGATCGAAAGGCGTGTAGTAGAGCAGGATCTTGATACAGTCCGCTCCGGCTTCCTTCAGGCGCTGTACGGACCAATGATCGAGCAGATCGCCGAGGCGGCCCGGACCGGTCTTGTCGTAACCAGTCTTCTCATAAGCGAGCAGCAGGCCGGATCCCTTGGCACGTCGACGCGCGGCAGGCAGTCCCCACTCGGGATCGAGAAGAATGGCGCTTGCATGCTTGGTCAGGACTTCTGTGACGCAGATCTTGAATGTTTCCAGCTCTTTGTCGCCGGCGTGTGCGCCGAGCGCCTTTTGCAGCGAGCCGCGCTGATCCATGGCGGCGGCGGCAATAACACCCCGCGCGTTTGAAACCGCCTTCAGGCCAGCCAGTTTTCCAGGGGTAAGCTTCATGAAATGCTCCTTCTAGTTTTTCTATTGATCGGAACCAGTACAGCCCGGACTGCTAACTGCAATTGGAAGCTACTCCAAACAAAATGCAGGTTTTAGACCGTGTTGCAGAACGAAGAAGTGGAGCCACACTGGATTCGCACGGCTGATCGGCTCGTCAGCATTCGAAAACATCTGTATCGTGCGTCACAAACAATCCCAACCCCACTCGGGTAACATTTTTAGCTTTAGAGATTATAGCCTCGGACTTCATAAAGGAGAACATACGTCATGCCCTTAGTGTCGATGCGGCAGTTACTCGATGAGGCGGCGAAAGGCGGCTACGGAGTAGGCGCGTTCAACGTCAATAACATGGAACAGATCCAAGCCATCATGGAAGCAGCGCGTGAAACCCGGTCGCCGGTGATTATCCAGGCGAGCCGCGGTGCGCGAAGCTATTCACAAGACAAGTTTCTGTATCACCTGATGCTGGCGGCGGCCGAGCTCTATCCCGAGATTCCGCTCGTCATGCACCTCGACCACGGCAATAGCGTCGAGACCTGCAAGTCGGCGATCGACCTAGGTTTCACCAGCGTGATGATGGACGGTTCGCTGATGCCCGACGGCAAAACACCTTCGAGCTTCGAATACAACGTCGACGCAACGCGGCAGGTAGTCGAGATGGCGCACGCGAAGGGCGTGACGGTTGAAGGCGAAATCGGCGTGCTGGGTGGGATCGAAGACGGACACGGCGCGGGCGGAACAGGCCTCGAGCATGTGACGGACCCGCAGCAGGCGGTCGAGTTCGTGGAGAAGACCGGAGTGGACGCTCTAGCCATTGCCATCGGCACCAGCCACGGCGCATACAAGTTCAACAAGAAGCCGGACGGATCTGTGTTGAAGATGGACGTCCTCATCCAGATTCACAAGCGCTTGCCGAACACTCACCTCGTCATGCATGGATCGTCGAGCGTGCCGAAGGACCTGCAGGACGTAATCAATCAGTACGGTGGCAGTCTGAAGCCGACGTGGGGCGTACCTGTGGAAGAAATCCAGCTCGGGATTCGTAACGGCGTGCGCAAGATCAACGTCGACACCGATAACCGGTTGGCGATTACGGGCGCGATCCGTAAGGTATTCGTGGAAACGCCGGAGAAGTTCGATCCTCGTGATTACCTGAAGCCGGCACGCGAGGCGATGAAGAAAGTGGTCGCGTTGCGCATGACGCAGTTCGGACAGGCCGGTCACGCAAGTGACTATAAGCCAGTCGCAATCTCCGAGATGGCGAAGAAGTATGCCAAGGCGGAGAAGGGCGTACTGGCTTAGGCCGAATCAAAAACGAGCCACGGATTTCACAGATTGGCGAGAGGCTGGTCTGGGGTCCGTGGCTTTTGTTTCTCGCTGCTCATTGTGCAGCGCCGCCGTCCCCGGCGGCTGTCAATGTGGGCGTCTCGCCCACACGCGTGAGAGCGAGACGCTCTCACAACAGCCGGCCAGAGGCCGGCGCTACTTTGCAATTGTGAGTGCCGGCAACAATGCTCGTTGTTGGGCGATCAGGTCCAGTACTCCCTTGCGCGCCAGTTCCATCATCCGCTGAAGTTGCGCATCATCGAAGGGGACCTGCTCGGCCGTCGCCTGCACTTCAATCATCTTGCCTGAGGCGGTCATGACAAAATTCATGTCGACTTCAGCGCGCGAATCTTCGTCATAGGCAAGATCAAGGAGGATCTCTCCGTCGACGATGCCCACGCTGGTGGCGGCGACAAAGTCGCGAAGCGGAACTGACTTCAGCGTTCCTGCTTCGACCAATCGTGACAGTGCGATTCCGAGCGCAACGAAAGCACCAGTAATGGACGCGGTGCGGGTCCCGCCATCAGCCTGAATCACGTCACAATCAATCCAGACGGTACGTTCGCCGAGCTGCTTCAGATCAACCACGGCGCGCAAGGACCGGCCGATCAGGCGTTGAATTTCCTGCGTGCGCCCGCTCGGTTTGCCTTTACTGGCCTCCCGCGTGGTGCGGGTCAGGGTCGAGCGCGGCAGCATGCCGTATTCACTGGTGATCCAGCCTTTGCCCGAGTTGCGCATCCACGCGGGAACGGCTTCATCGATGGTTGCGGTGCAGATCACCCGAGTATTGCCAACTTCGATCAGGGCAGATCCTTCGGCTACCGAAATGAAGTTCGGCGTGATTTTTACCGGACGCATCTGGTCAGGGGCGCGATTGTCGGAGCGATAGAACATTGGTTTCAGTCTATCAGTCGGGTCGTCAGTCGCTCAGCTTTCAGTCTTTCAGTCGATCAGTCTCTCAGTTCTTCAGCCTCTCGGTTGATCGTCTGCGAGTTCATTTCTCTATGTTCAGTGCGTCTGTATTTCGATATATCAATACTTCAGTAAGAACACCCACGATGATGATGCGACATACTGATGTACCGAGATACTGATGTACTGAGAGACTGACAGACTGATCAACTGAAAGACTGATCGACTTACTGCGGCAACAGCTGTGACCACGTCTGTTGGTCTGTGGTGTAGATCTCAAGCAGATCGGCGTGGCCCGCCAGAGTTTCGCGTTCTTTTCCATCAATCAACAATTTGAATTGCTTGATGTCGGGCATGTTCACGGCCAGGGTGCGTGCGATCGCCGCGATCGTCAGTTGCTCGACGAGAACGCCCGAGCGGTGACCATCCGCAAACGCAGCATTCGCGTTAATCACCGCGAGATTCGCAGAGGGAAGAAACACGTCTTTAATATCCGCATCCGGAGGCAAAGGGTGTGTGGAGTCTTTCGCCTGGCAAGCCGTCACCAGCGCGCGGAGAATTTCGCGAGCGCGCCCACTCGGGTCCGAGGGAATGGAAATGCTTACATCGCTGCGGACGAGCACGCCGTCCGAATCGTTCGGAATAAATAGTGCCACGATGGCCGTGCTGCCGTTCACAGGTGCGGTCACCGGCTTCGCTTCAGGTCCCAATAGAGTTGCGAGTTCGGCCTGGTGCTTCATATGCAGTCCGTAAATGCCCAGCGCGACAACCGCGATGAGCAGCACGATCATGGTAATGAACAGTGCGCGTGAGATCATCGCGAGCTCTCCAGCGTTGAACGCATATCTGTGATGCCCGCCGCGACAGCGGACACGATTGGCTGCTGGTAGGAGAGAAGGATCAGCGACTCGGCCTTGCCATTCGCGGGCGCAAGTTCAATCGCAACTGCGGGGTGCGCGAAGCGGTTCAGCGGACGCAACGACGCCTGCAAGGATGAATTGCTGATGTTGCGTGCTAACAATTCCTTCGAGATTGCGCCGGCCGCTGCCTGACTCTGATCCAGAAAAGCGGCTTGCGCTGTATTCCATGGCACGAACGGCGTGTGCGGTATCGGCGTAAGTAGAGCTGTGTACACATGAAGCGCAGAGCTGCTCGACGTCGCGTGAACAGAAATTACCAGCGCTGCATGAGAGGTGTTCACGGCCAGCGTTCTCTGATCGAAGGAGAGGGTGGAGTCAGAGTCGCGCAGAAGAACCGTGACGACTCCCTGATTGTCCAGCGCAGTTTTCAGTCTGCGCGCAAATGCCAGTACAACATCTTTTTCGCTGACCGTGGGAGTGATCGCCGCGCCAGGGTCGGCACCACCGTGAGCGGCGTCGATGACGATCAGGAAGCGAGGAGGCGTAGGCACGGGCACCGGCACATTTGTGAGGTTCGGCGAAGCCGTTGCAGGCAGATTCGAGGCCGAAGAAACAGCCGGAGCGCTTTGCTGTGCGGTGATGGTTACGGTTCTGCCGCCGTCGCTGAAGCTGGCGAGAAGTGGAGCGGCGGCTGCCACGGAGATCTCGGCAGCACCATTGGATTCGCTGTAAGACAACGAAGAGAAGGTACTGTCAGCGAGGGCGGCTGCTGGCGCGTTTGAGACCACCGGATCTTTGGCAAACGTCATTCTGAGGCGTCCCGGTTCCGTTGCGATCGAAGGGCTCACGGGAGCAGAGAAATGTAGGACTAAACGCGGACCACCAGCCTTCTGTAGATCGTAAGTAAACGGATTGGAGACCGCGCCGACGAAGAGTCGCCTTGCGGTCTGGTGAAAGCTTACGGGGATTCCCAGGAAAGACGAAGCCAACTGCGGAAGCGATGAGGTGGGGACCATTCCGCGATCTGACAAGATCAGGAATGGCGAACTCAATTCGATCTTGCGGCCGCCAATTTTTGCCGCGGTGCTGTTCTGGTTAAACTCAGCTTCGATCGTCGATCCAGAGCGCGGAGCAAACTTAATGTGAAACTTACTGTCCGACTGCTTCGTCTTCGCACTGCCGAACTGGTCGAGGATATCCGTGAGCGCGACGTATTCAGCGCCGTTTCGGTCAATCACGGGGAATGACATCGATCCCTGCGAAGCGTAGACGGTGAGTTTCTTGTCCTGCGCTCCGGAGCCCGCGAGAAGTATTAGGAGAACAGCGAGAAGAAACAGTCTCGGCTCTCGTCTGAGTTGGACAGCGATATTCAAAGCTTAATTATGCCGCGAGCCGGGCTGCAGGAATATTCCTTTCGAGGTAAGTGCGGAACCTTCGTTCACCTTCACGAGGAAATTAGTCCAGGGTGTAGATGGTCAGCCCGCTCAGTAGCTTAGGGTAGAAATCCGTTGATTTCTGCGGCAGCACGCCTCCGGCGAATGCGATGTCGCTGACCTGCTCCATGCGGCAAGGATTCATGAGGAAGGCGATTTGCGCCTCTCCGTGATGGACGCGCTCGGCCGCTTCCGCTGCTTCGCGAACGTAGGCCAGGTTTTCCTGATTGCGAATCGATTCCTCCGATAGTCCCAGCACTTGCTCGAGCAGGACCTTGTGGAGTTGCACAACATCGAGCTGACGTTGCGCCGGGGTGTATTGCGGAAGGAGAGCATCCGCTGCGCCTGATCTTGCGCGAAGAATCAAGCTGGTCTGTTTCGTCGCGATCAACAGGGACGGGCCGTTCCGGCCTTCTTCCCTCAGCCGGACCAGCGTGCTTTCGAGGGGAGCAGAACGGTCCAGTGTCACCGTTTCGAAATAAGGCTGCGCCGCGCCCAAAAGAGAAGGCAGATCGAAGCTCTTCAATCCAAAGACCACGCGATGCGTGGGCAGGATCACAAGTCCTGGTGCGTCCATGTTCACGAGGGTCATCATGACGCGTTCGTAAGGAGCGCTGGGATCAGGAGAGCCACTGGCGGCCCTGCGCTCGTTTCGATAGTTGAGCGCGGTCTCGTAGCGATGGTGGCCATCGGCGATGATCAGCTTCTTATCCGCCATTGCTTGCTGGGCGGCACGTATCGATGCCGGATCTGAGACGCGCCACAACCGGTGGACCACGCCAAATTCGTCCGTAACGCATGCGTCTGGCGCCGACCGGTCAATTACACTGGCCAGAGCCGAATCGACCGAAGAACCGGGGTCGCTGTAAAGCATAAAAATTTGGCCAAAGTGTGCGTGAGTCGCCCGCAGCAGATTCAGACGATCGCTTTTCGGCTTGGAGAGAGTTTGCTCGTGCCGAAACACAACATGGTCACCATAGTCGTGAATACGCCCAGCGCCGATGAATCCGACTCTCTCGAGTTCGACATGCTGCTCTCCGGTACGTCCGACGGCTGACGCTGGCGCATGGAAAGTTTGTGTATACCGGTATAGCGAAGGTTCCGGATCCTGAGCCAACACACCACCTTTTCGCCAAGCCTGAAAGTGCGCCGCTGCCCGCGAATAGGTGTTAGATCCTTCAGAATCTCCGGGTTGCGACTTGCCGAGGATTACGCGAACCAGATTGTAGGGGCTGGCGGAGTAGTAACTCTCCTGCATTGCTGGAGTTATCTTGTCGTAAGGTTGGGTGACAACCCTGTCCAGCGGAACACACTGCGGGTCGTAGCGTAGAGCGCGAAAGGGAGCGATGTCGGCCATATCAAATTGGAAAGAAGCTGGATTGTAGCAACCTCTTTCTGTCACGAAAAGGAAACCTAAACAGAATCGACATTCATCTAGATCAGCAGTACGCGCAGCTCCCGGGACGGTTTCGCAACTGTCATCTGCGAGCCGTCAAAGCTGTGGTACCATTCACAATCAATAGAGGATTTTATGGCCCGCACGGCCACGAAAAATGGCGGGTCATCCCGCTTTCAGCTTCTCCCGCAAACGCTGTTAAAACAGTGGAGAACTCACTTGCGGTTAACTTTGGGCTCACCTTCGCGTCGCTTCAACTCCCTGGGCTTCCTTCTGCTGACCTGCTGTGTTGTATTGGGAACCTCTGCAATATCGCAGGATAAGCCGGCTGCTGCAGCGGATCAGACCACTACTCAAGCTAACGTCGATACCGGGGATCAGGTCCACATCACGCCGCGAAAAGAACCCGATCCCAAACCTCCGGCTGATCTTATCGACCCTGCGCTCAAGACGCACACGCGCCCGATGAAGGTGGATGTCGATCTGGTGCTGGTTCCGGTCACGGTCACCGATCCGATGAACCGCCTGGTGACGGGGCTGGAAAAGGATAACTTCGAGCTTTACGAAGGAAGCGACAAGCAGCAGGTGATGCACTTCTCAAGCGAGGACGCGCCGATTTCGCTGGGTGTGATTTTCGACATGAGTGGCAGCATGAGCAACAAGATCGACAAATCTCGTGAAGCGGTGGTGGAATTCTTCCGTACGGCAAATCCGCAGGATGAGTTCTTCATGATTACCTTCAACGAGAAGCCGGAACTGTTGGAGGATTTTACCTCCTCAGTTGAGGATATTCAGGCCAAGCTTCCCCTGGTCACGCCTAAAGGGCGAACTGCTTTGCTGGATGCGATTTACATGGGCATCCATCGCATGAAGAAGGCGCATAATGCGAAGAAGGCGCTACTGATCATCTCGGATGGTGGCGACAACCACAGCCGCTACACAGAGAATGAGATTAAATCGATTGTCAAAGAGGCGGATGTTCAAATTTATGGCATCGGATTGTTCGATTCCACGCCTCGAAGCCCAGAAGAGAGAGAAGGGCCGATGATGCTTTCTGAAATCACGGATGTGACGGGCGGCCGGACATTTACCGTCGATAATCCGAACGAGTTGGCGGACGTGGCTACAAAAATCGGAATCGAGCTGCGCAACCAATATGTACTTGGGTACCGTCCAAGCAAAGTAGCGCGCGATGGAAAGTGGCGGAAGATAAAAGTAAAACTGGTGCCTCCGAAGGGCCTGCCACCGCTGCGTGTCTATGCTAAAACTGGGTATTATGCACCTGCGCAATGAAGTGAAACCGGGGCTCCCTGTTGTGCAGCAGGTGATCGCGCACGGGCTGTCCATCATTCTTATCTTTTGTGTGTTGGCTGCAATTGCCGCAGCCCAAGTGATTGCGGCTCCTGCGGACCAGGCAAGCCAGACTCCGACCAGCACAGGCCAGAGCCCGCCTCCAGCACAGCAGAGTGGTTCTGCTCCTTCTGGGCAAACGCCGGCTAACCAGGCGCAATCTTCGGGAACGCCGAACCAGTCGGGAGCGGCGCAGCAACCCGCTGACCAAGGCACCGCGCCGGAGCGCGAGGACAACGGTCAATACGTTTTCACGACGACTGTGCAGGAAGTGCAGCTGCATGCCACGGTGGTCGACGACAAACACCGTTTCGTTACCGACCTGGATAAGGGCGATTTCACCGTATTCGAAGACGGCAAGCCGCAAACGATCAACTCGTTCCGGCGAGAAGATGTCCCGGTTTCGCTTGGGATCATCATCGACAATTCCGGATCGATGCGCGACAAGCGCCCGGCGGTGAATCAGGCTGCGATCAATCTGGTGAAGGCAAGCAATCCGCAGGATCAAGTATTCATCGTCAACTTCAACGACGAGTATTACCTTGACCAGGACTTCACCGCGAACATCTCAAAACTGCGTGACGGTCTGGAGAAGATCGAATCGCGCGGCGGAACTGCGCTCTATGACGCGGTGATGGCTTCCGCGGACCATCTCAAGAAAAATTCGAAGCTGGATAAGAAGGTACTGCTGGTCGTCACTGACGGCGAAGATAACGCCAGCCGCAGCAGCCTCGAACGCGCTGTTCGCTTCCTGCAGGCAGAAAATGGTCCGGTTGTTTATACCATCGGATTACTCGGCGATGAGCATGCCAAGCGCGCGCGTCGTGCCTTGCAGACGATGGCCGAAGATACCGGCGGCGTCTCCTTCTTCCCGAAGGATTTGAAAGAAGTTGACGCGATTTCAAGCGAAGTCGCCCACGACATCCGCAACCAGTACACGATCGGCTACAAACCGACTACGCCTCAAAGTGCAGGCGGATATCGCACCGTGAAGGTTGAAGCCAAAGCTCCACATCACGGCAAACTGGTCGTGCGCACCCGCAGCGGATATTATCCGGGCCAGGAACAGGCTATGAAGTAAGTCGACCGACCTCAACTAATCACAATGCCAGCCGAATTGGGCTGGCATTTCTGTTTGTGCCCGCCATCATTGACGCTGGTCAGTTGCTCCCTTACCCTTAATCTGTGCCCATGAAAACTGCTGCGGAAACCACTGCCCTGCGGGTTGCGGAAAGTATCACGGAACTGGTTGGCGAAACGCCTCTGTTGCACCTGCGACGTCTGGTGCCGGAAGGCTCGGCCGACGTCTACGCCAAGCTGGAGTATCTCAATCCGGGAGGCAGCATTAAGGATCGCGCTGCCATCGGCATGATCCGCCGCGCCGAAGAAGAGGGCAAACTGCATCGCGGCTCGACGATCATCGAGGCGACTGCCGGCAATACGGGCATCGGTCTGGCATTGATCGGCGTGAATAAGGGTTATCGCGTTATCTTTTGCGTTCCGCAGAAGTTCTCCAAAGAGAAAGTGATGCTAATGCAGGCGCTGGGCGCTGAAGTCATTCGCACGCCAGATGACGAGGGGATGGAAGGCGCTATTCGCCGCGCGCGAGATCTGGCGGCGAAGATTCCCGATGCGTACCTGCCGTTGCAGTTCGAGAACCAGGCAAATCCCGACTATCACTACGAGACGACAGGTCGCGAGCTCTTCGAACAAATGGGCGGTGACGTCGATGCCGTCGTCGTGGGGTCGGGAACCGGCGGCACGTTCACGGGAGTCGCCCGCTTCGTGAAGGAGAAGAATCCGCGTGCGCTGGGAATTGCGGTCGAGACGCAAGGCTCGGTCCTGGGCGGCGGAAAGCCAGGCGATCACCGCATTGAAGGCATCGGCTCCAGTTTCATCCCAGCCACGTTCGACGCGAAGTTAGCTGACCAGATCATCGCTGTCAGCGATCAGGATGCATTTCGCACGGTGAGTGAGTTGGCACGGATTGAAGGCGTGCTGGCCGGCTCCAGCGGTGGCGCGAATGTGTTTGCGGCGCTCCAGATCGCGAAGGAGCTTGGCCCAGGAAAGCGCGTCGGGACGGTGATCCCGGATTCGGCGGAACGATATCTCTCCAAGGGCATCTTCGAGCCGTTCTAATCCAAATTGCGCCGCTCTGTTCCAGTCGCTCATCGACGCGAACTCGATCCAAAATCAGAGGAGAAAGCATGGCCAAACAGAAACAAGAGGAGATTGGTTTCGCGACAGCAGCAATTCACGTCGGTTCGGAGCCCGACCCGCTGAACGGAGCTGTGGGACCGGCGATTTACGCGACTTCCACCTACGCGCAGGACGAGCTGGGTAAGCCACGGCAAGGCTATGAATATGCGCGTGTGACCAATCCGACGCGGGATCGCCTGCAGGAGTGCCTGGCGGCGCTGGAAGGCGGGATCGCAGCACGCGTGTTTGCGAGCGGAATGGCTGCCGTGACTGCGCTCTGCACGATGATGAAGCAGGGCGATCACCTGGTGTGCACGAATAACGTTTATGGCGGCGTGCCGCGATTGTTCAACCAGGTGTTGGTGAATTACGGGCTCGAGTTCAGCTATGTTGACACGTCGAACGCGTCGCTGGTGGAACGCGCGATCCGGAAGAACACGAAGTATGTATACGTCGAGACACCGACAAATCCGCTGATGACGCTCAGCGATCTGGAGGCGATTGCGAAGATCTGCCGGCGCAAAGGCGTGGAGTTGATTGTCGACAACACCTTCATGTCGCCCTATTTCCAGCGCCCGTTAGAGCTCGGCGCACACATGGTGCTGCATTCGACCACGAAGTTCCTGAACGGTCACAGCGACGGACTGGGCGGAGTGATTGTCTGCTCGACGAAAGAGCAGGCGGATCAACTGGCGTTCATACAGAAGTCGGCTGGCGCGATTCTGTCGCCGTTCGAGAGCTGGCTGATCCTGCGCGGCGTCAAGACGCTTGCCGTAAGGATGGAGCAGCATAATCGTAACGGGATGAAAGTGGCACAGTTTCTGGCGGAGCATCGCAAGGTGAAGCGAGTGTTCTTTCCGGGGCTATCCGATCATCCGCAGTACCAGCTTGCCAAGCGGCAAATGAGCGGATTCGGATCGATGATTACGTTTGAGACGGGTTCGCTCGGCAATGCGAAGAAGCTGCTGAAGCGTGTCGGGAGAGTTTGCACGCTGGCAGAATCGCTGGGTGGAGTCGAAACGCTGATCTCGCATCCAGCGACGATGACGCACGCTGCGCTGGGCGAGAAGGGACGCAAAGAGATCGGCATCACTGATGGAATGGTGAGGATTTCCGTCGGGATTGAAGACGTGGAAGACATAATCGCGGACCTGGATCAGGCGCTGAACGCGATCTGACGTTACTGACTGATGGCTGAGAGTAAACATCGTGAGTGGAATTCCGAGGTCTATCACCGCGTTTCCAATCCGCAATTTGAGTGGGGCAAGAAAGTACTGGATCGCCTGAGACTGAAAGGCGATGAGACAGTGATGGACGCTGGCTGCGGAACGGGACGGTTGACGGCTGAACTTCTGGAGCGGTTGCCGCAAGGACAAGTGCTTGCGGTTGACGTGTCGCAGAACATGTTGCAGAAGGCGGAAGAATTCCTAGAACCGCGCTTCCATGGGCGCGTTCGACTCGTTCAAGCTGATCTGGCTGACTTGCGGATCGAAGCGGAATGCGACGGCGTCTTCAGCACCGCCGCATTTCATTGGGTGAAGGATCACGATGCGCTGTTTCGCGGCTTGGCGAGAGCGTTGAAGCCAGGAGGCTGGATTGAGGCGCAAGCGGGCGGACGCGGCAATCTCGAAGATGTTCACCGGCGCCTACTTGATCTGATGGAGAAGGGCGAGTACGAAGGATTCTTCGAGAACTGGGACGATCCGTGGGAGTTCCCGTCGCCAGAGACTACGACTCGTCGAATGTTGCAGGCAGGATTTGTAGATGCGGAAGCTTGGCTCGAACCGGCAGCTTTATGTCTGCAGGGCAGAGACCAGTATCGCGATTTCCTGCGCGATGTAGTTTTGCGGCCGTTCCTGGCGCGGATCGATGATCCGGAGTTGAAAGCAAAGTTCCTTGAGGAACTTGTGGAGCAGGCGGTCACTGATCCTGAGTTCAAACTGGATTATGTGCGAATCAACCTGCGCGGTAAGAAAGCGTAGGTCCCAAATAACTTACTTTACGTTTTCTGCGATCCAGTTCAGATACTCGGCACTGCCGGCTTCGATGGGAATCTGAATGCATTCCGGAAGATCGTAAGAATGCAGTTCACGAATCTTCTTCGAGACGCTTTCAAAAGCCGAGGCTGTCGTTTTGATCAACAACAACCATTCCTGTTCTTTCTGCACCGAACCTTTCCAGCGATAGACAGATGTAATCGGTGAGACGATGTTCACGCAAGCGGCGAGTTGTGCTTCGACGAGCGCGGTGGCGATGCGCTCGGCTTCGTCGGCCGATCCTGCGGTGGTCAGAACGATGCGGTATTCAGTCATGGTGTCATTGTGTCTTTCCCGCGCGAAGTTTGTGAATAGATTGCGCAGCCGCAGGTTCGTGCATCTCAGTGAAGAGAGTTTCTGAAATGCACTGCTGATGGTGAAGTTGCGCGTAAATCTGGGATTGCTTTGCCAAAGTTGGTTCCTGTAAGCGCGATAACCGAACTTCTGCTTGACGCCAGAGATCAAGAGACGTTCACTACAAACTGGGTCTGAGTCCAGATTTGATTTTATGGCGAGACCCGACTCACCAACCAGTGAGCCTGTAGTTGGGGACAGATGCAGGAAAACCTGGAACGATTGGTTCAACAAATCGAGGCGAACCAAGAGGTACGCCGCGCATACGACGTTGCCTATCGCTGGCGCCGAAAGCTGGCCACGGCGGCGGTTGCGATCGTAGCGGCGTGGATGGCGTTCCACGTGATTTTTGGCGCGAACGGCATGGTGGTTTACGAGAGCAAGAAGGCCGAGTACCGCCAGAGGCAGACGGACGTAGAGTCGCTGCAAAAGGAAAACGATCGCCTGAACAAAGATGTAGAGGCGCTGCGGACCGACTCGCGGGCAATCGAGAAAGTGGCGCGGGATGAATTCGGGTACGCGCGTCCCGGCGAAGTGATTTACCTGCTGCCACGAGCACAACAGGCCACCCCCGCTAATACCTCGGCCAAATTGAAGTAATTGCAATTCGTTCAGTTTCGGTTGCGATGCTGCACGGGCGAAGGCGCCCGCGCCACTTTCAACTGCAGATCCCTCGCCGCTGCGCGGCTCGTGATGACAACAACTCCTAGCGGACGACGCCTTCCAGCGGAGAGCTGGCAGTGGCGTAGAGTTTGCGCGGCATGCGTCCGGCGATGAACGCCTGGCGTCCGGCAAGCACGGCGTGCTTCATGGCTTCCGCCATAAGGATGGGATCTCCAGCGTTGGCGATGCCGGTGTTCATCAGCACGGCGTCTGCACCCAACTCCATGGCGATGGCTGCGTCAGAGGCGGTGCCCACTCCTGCGTCGATCACCAGCGGAACTTCGGTGATCATCTCCCGCAATATACGAATGTTGGCGGTGTTCTGGATACCAAGTCCCGAGCCGATGGGCGCACCAAGCGGCATGACGGCGGACGCGCCGGCGTCGATCAACTTCTTCGCAACGACGATGTCGTCGGTGGTGTAGGGAAGAACCGTGAATCCCTCCTTCACCAGGACGCGAGTGGCTTCAAGTGTGGCCTGCGTGTCGGGATAGAGCGTGGCTTGATCGCCGATGACTTCAATTTTCACCCAGTCAGAGAGGCCGACCTCACGTCCGAGACGCGCAGTGCGAATGGCTTCGTCGGCGGTATAGCAGCCAGCCGTGTTCGGCAGCAGGAAGTAACGCTTGGGATCGATGAAATCTAGCAAAGATTCCTTGCTGCGGTCGAGGTTCACACGACGGACCGCAACGGTGACCATTTCGGCGCCGCTGGATTCGATCGCAGTCGCAGTCTCCTGGCCTGACTTGTACTTGCCTGTACCAACGATGAGACGCGAACGAAACTGCCTGCCAGCGATAGTAAGAGAGTCGGTCATAGAACTATTCTAATGAAGCGATCGCGCAGAGTGCATGCATTTCAAAATCGCCGAAGCCGGGTCGGGTTATGTCTATTTTCCGGATTCGGGAAGTCCCATGGGGTACCCCCTACCCCTCGTCCCGCATTCTAAAGGACTTAGAGGCATGGGACAGGCCTCGTCCCGGCAAACAAAGGACTGAGTCCCATTGTCCCGCATAACAAAGTACTTAGCTGCAGTAGCCAGTAGTCAGACAAAAGCAAAATCAAAGACGTCCCGAACTCAAACGCCTACCTCTCGAATTCCAGCCACCCTACCTCCATTGTGACAAATTCGAGAGGACCTACCGGACACTTTCGCCGAATTTATTTCTATCGTGGAATGATGGATTTGCAGAGAAATTGGTGAATTGCGGGGCTTGACAAGATTGTGTCGCCCTTCCGGGGCGGGTGGACGCTCGCTCGTGTGACCCAGTACCTTACGGTCCGGGCTACGAATACCGCCGCTCCGCGGCTGTTCAGTTCGTGTGCCTCCACTAGTTTTCGCCGGGGTGTCGCGGGTAGGGAATGCAGAGATGGATTCGCTGCGCTCACCATGACATGGTGGAGTGGGACGCTTAGGTGGAGGTGCATGAACGCTCGTTGCGGGGTACGCCAATGCGGTTCCCTCGCGGACTACGTCTGCTCGTGATGACAAACGACGACAAACGCTCGTGATGACAAACACAAAAAGAGTTTGTAATGCGAACGACCCGATCGAGGGCGAGCGGGCTCCATGCTCCAGGTTTCTTACTTCTTGGAGGCAGTGGCTTCGATGATCGTGAAGGTGATTTTCATTGCGGTCGGCAGGATCACCTGCATGCCGGACTGCGTATTCACGCCGCCGACGCTGACGTCGGTGCCGGGGATGGTAGCGCCGGGAGCGTTGCCGCCTCCGCCCGTCAACACGTCGATGCCAGCGCGGGTAACATCGGAGCGGCGAGCGCCGGTGTCATCTTCTCGCCCGGTTTGGGGATTCACGGGGCGTTCTCGCCCCATGCGCATGAACGTGTCCGATAGCACGCCATAGCTGATGCCGTCGGCAGCGACGGAGATGATCTGCAACTCGATTTCGCCGGCTTGGTTGTAATTCATCGTGGAGCGAGCATATTTCACGATGCCGGTGACCAGAGCCCCTTTGTGGATCATGACGTGATCGGTGCCGAAACGAAGATCGTGGTCAAGATGCGACATGAAGCGCTGACCGATGACGACGGTGTCACTGCTCAACATCTCGTCCAAACGGACGGTGATCTTGGTGCCTTTTGGGATATCGGAGGTGAAAGCGAATGTCGAGAACAGAACGGTGAGGATTACTGCAGGAAAGAGTCTTGTAGACATGTTTCCTCCCTGGCCGATTGGTCGGGCAGCGCCCCATAGACCGGCTGCTGCTTGAGAGTAACCCAAGGAGGGCTGGGCAGTTGCGGTTGTTTTTGGTCAGCAATTAGTAGTTAGCAGTTAGCAATTAGGACTTGGCAATGGCCAGAGTTGTGGGTGGCACCCGCGAACAGCCCCACTCAAGCCAGAGGAAGGCTTGAATGGGCCACAATCGACGATTTCTCTATCCCCACCCTGCGCAAAAGAAGCGTAGTGTGGGCCACCCGAAAACGTAGTACGGGCCACCCGAAGGGCTACCCGGCCCTCGGAAGAGAGTTGCTGCCGGCATCCAACTCACATTGATGGGGACGTCATCGAAGAGAAGGATGAAACGTTTTTACCCGTATTGTGTGTTGCTGGCGGTGGTTGTGTATGGCAGCTTTGGTCTGGCGCAGAGTGTGAAGTCTACGCAGAATAAAGACGCACAGGCGCAGTCGCAATCGCAATCTAGCCAGCCAGCCTCCCCTGCGGCACCGGCGGTCGCGGCACCTGCGGATCTGCCGGCTCCGGTGACGCAACGCTACGACAACGCGGAGCAGGGACCCGCCGGAACAGGCGAGCCGATTCTACCGGCGCCTCCGATGCCGAAGACCACTACCACGTTGGTGGGAGGTACGGTTGATGGCGTAGATCATGTCCGTAATCGAGTGGCGTTGCGGCCGTTCGGCGGGAAAAAGATGGTGGTGCACTTCGACGAGCGCACGCACATTTATCGGGATGGCGTGGAGACGACGCAGCTGGCGATCCATAAGGGAGACCGCGTTTACGTGGACACCATGCTCGATGGCAGCCAGGTTTTGGCGCGCAATATCCGTGTGATCACGCAGACGAGTGCCGCTGATGCGCGCGGACAGGTGCTAGCGAACTGGGGTAACGAGATTTCACTTCGTGATGATCTGTCGGGTCAGCCGGTCGCTCTTGTGGTTAATGGCGATACACATGTAGTACGCGATGGGAAGCAGGCTACGGTTGCGGATTTGACCCCGGGTTCGCTGGTGACGGTGCAGTTTGCGCCAGATAAAGCGGATCGTGGAATCGCACGCGAGATTCGCGTGCTGGCTTCGCCGGGCGCGATATTTACATTCGCGGGGCGAGTGACGAATCTGGATCTGTCGGTAGGACAGATTTCGATTGCGAATCAGAGTGACAACAAGACGTATGACATTAGCGTGGTAAGGCCGCTGCTACCGGGCAATCTGATGGTTGGCTCGGATGTGGTGGTGAAGGCGATGTTCGACGGCAAAGAGTACAGGGCGAACAGCGTGAACGTAACGCAGGCGAGGACGGGGAAGTAGTTAGTGGCTAGTGATTAGTGGCTAGTGGCGAACTCAGAGTCCGAAGGCCCTCGCTCCGACGGCAGCAAGAAAAACGGAAACACAGACAAAAGCAGATTCCAAGTCAAAATCAAAAAGACTCAGACGATGCGCGGTCGCATTGCCTGAGTCTTTTGTGGCCTCCAGAGGCGCGAACGGGGAACTTCAAAACTTCTCGAGCTTGAAACTCGTATTCCTGCAATTCCTGCGCCTGTAATTCCTGCGCCTGTAATTCCTGCGCCCTGCAAACTCGTAATTTCTCGAACTTAAGCTTCTTTCGGTTTCAGCAGGATTCCCAAGATGAATGCGACGGCGGCGGCGAGCAGCCATTCGATTCGCCAGGCCTGAATAGCTTCCCACTCACTCAGTGTTGTTGCCTTGTAAAGGAAACTGGTGACGATGGCGGCGATCACGCACGCGACTCCGAAGAACATAGCAATCAGAGAGGCCGTAGGGAGGTGCAGCATCTCTTTTAGCCTGGTCAGGTCGATGGCTTTGATTTTGTCGAAAGCTCTCATCCAATGTGTTTCGTTCGGTGTTGCTGCTTCAGCGTCGCGGCCAGCCCCGCAGACGTGGCAAAAACGAGCGCCGAGCACAAATTCCGTACCACAGGTTTGGCAAGTCTCCAGATGACTGCGGGCACCCGCGGGAACCTGCTGCGGGCGTGGCGTAGTTATCGGTGGTCGCCAGAACTCGGGTTGCATGCTATCAGCTGCGTGAGCCATAGCTTTTTTCCTCCATCCCTTGCTTACGGTATCGCACGTGCAACACCAAAGGAGATGTGGCGATAAGTTATATTGTTTTTAACGACTTAGCTGAAACCGTGAGACTCCTAAGATCCCCAATGCCGGGCAAGAATTACGCACTTCCCGGAAGATTTGGAGAGAAAACCCGTCAATCGCCAATCACGTCTAGCGAGGAAAAGTCAGGCCCGGCGAGGCATACGGACGATCTTCGGATTTTCAGTCGAGCGATCCCAGAATTGCAGAAGGACGATATCGCTACGGTGAAGTTCGAGATCGTCAGGGCGCTTGGTTCCGTCGTTGAACACATTTTCGTCGAGCAAGAAGTGGAGACGCTCGATGGTGATTCCGAGCAGGTCGGCTGCTTCCCGCTCGGTGAAAAATTCGTCTTCTGCGGCGCTGATCACGGCAATTACCTCGTAGAAGGTTTGTACCTGTTCGGGGAGAGCTGGAAAATCGGGTAAACTGCCGATGTACCTACCTTTATGAGACCCTACCGCTGTATGGCCCTTCGAGTTTTCAGGGTTACTTTTCTCCTGCTAGGTGCGGTTGCCGCTTGTGCCTCGGTTCCTCCCGATCAAGGGCATCGTCCGCAGCAAATCCTTCACTTTCATCCAGATGACAACTACACACGGCTGGGCTTCGACGATTTCTACAACCAGGAGTACGACAAGGCGATTCACCAATTTGAGCTGTCGCTGCAGGCGCATCCGGATGATCCGTTTGCGGTGAACCATTTGCTCTCCGGGGTGATGTTCAAAGAGATGTACCGGATCGGCGCGTTGGACTCGGAGCTCTATGCCAAGGAGCAGTTCCTGGCAAGCAAGCAGTTTCCGATGGATCCGAAGGTGAAGGCGCGTATCGATGAGTTGACCCAGCGCGCGCTGTCGCTGGAAGAAGCGCGGCTGAAGACGAATCCGGATGATGCGGATGCGTTGTATGCGCGCGGCGTGACGCGTGGCCTGCATGCGACGTACTTGGCGCTGATCGAAAAAGCGTGGTTCAGCGGATTGCGCAGCGCGGTAGGCGCGCGACATGATCACGAGCGGGTGCTGGAACTGCAGCCGAACAACACCGACGCCAAGATGATCGTGGGCATGCACAACTATGTGGTCGGAAGCCTGAGCTGGCCGGCGAAGGTGGGGGCGTCGATGGTCGGGCTGAGTGGGAGCAGGGCGAAGGGAATTGAGTACCTGTACGACGCGGCGAACGGGGGCGGGGAAAACAGTATCGACGCGAAGATTGCGCTGGCGATATTTTTGCGGCGGGAGCAGCGGTATCCGGAGGCGATCAAGGTAGTGAGCAGCATGTCGGATGCCTACCCGAAGAATTTCCTGATGGCGCTAGAACTGGCGAATCTTTACAACGCGTCGGGACAGGCGCAACAGGCGATTGCGAGCTATCGGAAGATCATTGCGGGGACACAGTCGGGGAGTTTTCCCGATGCGCATGTCGAAATGGCGTGGTACGGGCTGGCCGAATCGCTGCGCGGGCAACATGATTTCCAGGGGGCGGCGGATGCGTACGATCATGTGCTGCAGTCCCAGCGCACTGATCCTGATTTGAGGATTCGGACCACGCTCGGCGCTGCCGAGATGTACGACGCCATGAATAAGCGTCCGGAGGCGGTGAAGCGCTACCAGGAAGTGATTGCGGCGGATTCGGACTCTCCGCGGGCGGAGATTGCCAAAAAGTACCTGAAAGATCCTTATCGAGTGCAATAAAATCTGGGAACGAACCGTCGGGTCTGCCCGTACCTAGACATAGCTACTGGAGGAAAGGTGTATGTTCTGTAATTACTGCGGTAAAAACATTCAGGATGATGCGCGGGTGTGCGCGTATTGCGGACGATTTGTTGGCACGCCGACAGCTCCGCAGCGCCTGATGCGTTCACGCTACGACCGCAAAGTTGCCGGAGTAGCCGCTGGATTTGCAAACTACACGCATTCCGATGTGACTTTGTGGCGGCTGATCTGGGTGCTGGCCGGAATCTTTCTGTTCCCGCTGGGAGAGATTGCCTACGTGATCGCATGGATCGTTATGCCGGAAGAGCCAGTGGCTCTGCCAGCGAATGGAGTGGTAGCAGCACAGAGCTAGCGGCGGTGGCTGCTATGCTTGAACCCACATCTGCCGAACGAAGGCAGATATGGGGCACCTGATATGCAAGTCCGCAGTGGCGATGCGAACATCTTCTACGAAGTCCTGGGCAAAGGTCCGGACCTCGTTCTGCTGCACCCTTTTCCTGTTAATCATCATATTTGGGATCCGATAGCCGAAAGACTGGCGAATTACTATCGCGTGATTCTGCCGGATCTGCGCGGCCATGGAGAGTCGGAGGCGGGCGAAGGTCCCGCGACGATGGCGAAGCATGCGGGCGACGTGCTGAAAGTCTGCGAGGAAGTTGGAGTGGAACACGCTGTGTTCTGCGGGAACTCGATTGGTGGATACGTGATGTTCGAGTTGTGGCGGCGAGAGCGCGAGCGGATCCGGGGAATGGTTCTGTGCGGAACGAAAGCTGGGGCTGATAACGCGGAAGCGCGCAGCAATCGGCTGAAGGCGGCAGACGCGGTGGAACGGGAAGGCCCGGAACCGTTCATTGAAGGAATGCTGCCGAAGGTGCTGGGCGAGAGCACGCGAAGAAATCGGCTGGATATGGTGGAGCGCGCCGGAAGCATGATGCGGAAGACGACAGTGGCGGGGATTGCCGCGGTCCAGCGGGGAATGGCGGAGCGGCCGGATTCGACGCCGACGCTCGCGACGATTGACGTTCCGGCGCTGGTGATTGTTGGCAACGAAGATGTAGCGACTCCGCGGTCGGAGGCGGAGATCATGGCGCGCGGAATTCGGGGGAGCCGATTGGCAGTGGTGCCGGGCGCTGGTCATTACGTGCCGTTGGAGAAGAGCGAAGAAGTGCATGGGTTGTTGCGGGAGTTTCTGCAGGCGATAAGGTGATGAGACTTCTCCCGCCCACACGTTCCAAAGGACGGACGTGTTGGGCACCCGCATGATCTACAATCGACGGATAGCATCAATCTATTTTTAAAGTGAAATCATCATCGATCATGACTGAGAAGAGCTGCGTCACGATTCATCCGGCGACGAACGTTCTGGGAAGTATAAGAATTCCTGGGGACAAATCGATTTCCCATCGTTATGCGATGCTTGCCGGATTGGCGGAAGGCGTTACCAAACTGTCGAATTTCTCGACGGGCGCGGATTGCGCGAGCACGCTGGGGTGCATCGCTGCGCTGGGATGTAAGGTCACGCGGAACAACGGTGACGTTGAGATCGAGGGCAGGGCTGGGCACTTCGCCGCGCCTGCGGATACGCTGGATTGCGGCAATTCCGGATCGACGATGCGGATGATGTCGGGAATATTGGCAGGGCAGCCGTTTACGAGCGAGATGATTGGCGATGCGTCACTGTCGCGGCGTCCGATGCGAAGAGTGATCGAACCGCTCACGAAGATGGGAGCGAAGATCGAGTCGCGCGATGGATGCGCCCCACTGCGAATCAGCGGTGGAGAGCTCGTGCCAGCTGGAATACAAAATGAGCGTGCCGAGCGCGCAGGTGAAGTCGGCGGTGCTGTTTGCGGGGCTATACGCGCCGGGTGAGACATGGGTAGAAGAGCCCGTGAAGACCCGCGATCACACCGAGGTTGCGCTGAAGGCCTTCGGCGTAGAGGTCGCTCGGGAGAAGAATCGTGCAGGCATTCGTGGTGGACAGAAACTGAAAGCAATCGAGGCGGCGGTTCCCGGAGATATATCTTCGGCTGCGTTCTTTTTGTGCGCGGCTGCATTGTTCCCGGAGTCGAACCTGGTGATCGATGGGCTCCTGCTGAATCCGACACGGGCGGTGCTGCTGGATGTGTTGATCGGCATGGGTGCGAGGATTCCAATTGTCAGCATCGAAGAACGGCACGGAGAACTGGTTGGCACAATCAATGTCCAACCGGGAGAACTGCGAGGGGCGAGGATCAGCGGAGCGCAAACGGCGGCGCTGATTGATGAGCTGCCGGTGCTGGCGGCAATTGCCCCGCACACGCGCGATGGGATCGAGATCCGGGATGCGAAAGAGCTGCGAGTAAAGGAATCGGATCGCATTGCGGCCGTCGCGGAAAACCTGCGGCGCATGGGTGCTGAAGTCGAAGAGTTTGAGGACGGATTGAGGGTTCCCGGCCGGCAGCAGTTACGGGGCGGGGACATCGACTCCAAAGAGGATCATCGGATCGCGATGGCATTTGCGGTGACAGCGCTAAGAGCAGAGGGCGAGACCCGCATTTTTGGCGCCGATGCGGCGCGCATATCCTATCCAGAGTTCTTCAACGTGCTGCAGCAGATCACTGAGTGACACTGCCGCTGTAACCTTCTGTAACAAGCGCTGGCATCTCCGCACTGCAAGTAAAGGATTCATCCCCGGTTCCAGTCTCTGTGACTCTCCGGAAGCCCACCCGGCGTGCGGTGCACACATCCAAAGCAGGTGTCCCAGAGTAGAGAACCAAAGCTTCTGCAAGGGAGAGTTTGGGGCTCGTACTTGGCGGGCAGATCCAGACCGGGGGAATTCAAGCAAGATGAAACGCATTTGGCTGGTAGTTCTGGCGGCGCTATTGATGACGCCGTTTACGTTTGCGCAAGGAAATCATATCGAAGTGGGTGCGTTCGGGGATTACGTGCGCCTTGGCAATGCGAATAACACAAACTTCTGGGGCCTGGGTGGCCGCGCAGCGTTCAATGTACACAAGCGAGTTCAGCTCGAGGCTGAAGGCGCTTACGATTTTTCGCAAAGCTTCGTATTTCAGTCCGCGTTCAACGGCGTTGTGAACACGAATCTCAACATTCAACGCTCGAACCTGCGCTTGGCGTATGGCATGGTTGGGCCCAAGTTCGAATGGGGTGGTCCGATCAAACTGTACGGAACCTTGAAAGGTGGCGCCATCAATTTTGGATCGAGCAACGCGCCTGTAACTTTTGGGACGGTAAATACCCAGGTGCAGAATTTCCTGAACAGCGGGACGAATGGATTGTTTTACCCGGCGGTGGGAATAGAGTTCTTTGCGGCCTTCATCGGAATTCGCTTCGAGGTCGGCGACCTCATGTACTTCAACGACGGAGCGCAAAACAATCTGCGTATCACGTTTGGCCCGCAGATCCGATTCTAGCGAATGGTGCGCGGCCGGCTGCGCGACGCGAGTGTCGACGGACTTAAAACCGCGGGCGAGGGCGCCCGCGCCACTCGATGCGAAGCGGCCTATCTGGTCAGGAACGGGTTCGATTCCCGTTCCTCACCAATCGTGGTGAGGGAGCCGTGGCCAGGAACGACTACGGTTTCATCCGGGCAGCGCCAGTACGCGGTCATGCAGGGAACGCATGATCTTCTCGAAGTTGCCACCTGGGAGATCGGTGCGACCGATGCTTCCGGCAAAGAGCGTATCTCCGGCAATCAACTTCTTTTCGGCAGGAAACAAGAGACAGGTTGAGCCTTCCGTGTGCCCGGGCGTGTACATCACCGTGGCGATGATGCTGCCGGTCTTCAGCTGCTGTGCGTCTTCTAGGCTGTCATCGATGGTGACTGCTCCCGGTGACTGCATTCCCAGCCAGCTTGCCTGAATGTCGAGCATTGCGAGTTGCGGAGCATCGTTCTTGTTGATCAGGATAGGAGCGCCGGTGGCGGCCTTCAGCTTCATGGCTCCGCCGACGTGATCGATGTGGCCGTGAGTGATCACGATCTGTTTCAAGGTGAGCTGATGCTTTTGGAGAATAGCTGAGTACCCGATCGATGTTGTCGCCGGGATCGATGACCATGGCTTCGCGCGTGGTCTCGTCGGCAATCACGGAGCAGTTGCACTGGAGAGGGCCGACGGGGAAGATTTCGTGGAGCATAGCTGGTCTGTTGGTCGATGGTCGTTAGTTGTTAGCTTAACACCTTCGCGAATCATGGAAGGTCAACGTGCCTACCAAATGCGAAAGCCTTCGCTCGCGCGAAGGCTTGCTAACGACTAATGACTAGCGACCACCGACGACGAAAAACTACTTCTGCTGCGGCGTCGGGTTCACCGGATTCGCAGGCTTCTGTACCGGCTGAGAGTTCTGTGTAGAGGGTTTCACGCCACTCAGGACAGAGCTAGTATTGCCCCGACGGGCGGCGAAGATCGAAAGGGTGATGGAGGTGATCATGAAGATCACGGCGGACCAGGTGGTGGCTTTGCTGAGAATGGTAGCGGAGCCGCGAGGGCCGAAAGCGGTCTGGCTGCCCATACCGCCGAAAGCGGCGGCGATATCGCCACCCTGGCCGCTCTGAAGCAGGACCACGATGATCAGGAATGCACAAACGATGATGTGAATGACGGTGATTAGGGCGATGATCATTGCTGAAAACTGGAGGGTGGTGAGTCCTCATCCTTCCTTAATGTCGAGAGATCTTGGTGCAATGTCGAGAGATCTTGGTGCGGAAGGGGGGATTTGAACCCCCACGCCTTTCGGCGCCACCCCCTCAAGATGGTGTGTCTGCCAGTTCCACCACTTCCGCAGAGGTAAATCGGCGGGGTGCCCGAAAATTGCGGGATTCCGACGCCAATCGATTATAGCAGAGCTCTCAGCAGTCAGCCGTCAGCATTCAGTCGTGAGCATTCATCCAGACGGACGAGATCGAGGAGGGCTTCTAAACCCTTCTTCTTGTTCCAATGAAACGATACGTGAACTCTCGCAGCAGCGGTTTTCGTGTAGCGAACGGCCCACTCGGGGCGAGTGGGCTCCATTCTGAGTGCTGACTGCTGAGTGCTGACTGCTGCTCTTCTAGTACTTCACGATGGCTGCGAACGACTTTGGATCGAGGCTGGCACCGCCGACGAGCGCACCATCGATTTCTTCCTGCGACATCAGGGCTTTCGCATTTTCCGGCTTCACGCTGCCGCCGTAGAGGATGCGAAGGCCTTTGGAGTAGTCGTCGCCGAAGGCTTTAGCGGCTTCCGCGCGGATTAGGGCGTGAGCGTCAGCTGCCATTTCCGGAGTGGCGGTTTTGCCGGTTCCGATCGCCCACACTGGTTCGTAGGCAACGACCATTTTTGCGGCGCGTTCGCCGGAAATGCCGCGGAATGCGTTGGTGCACTGGCGGCGAAGGACGTCGCCGGTGAGTCCGGCTTCGCGCTCTTCGAGAACTTCACCGACGCAAACGATGGGAATGAGTCCGGCATCGAGCGCGACTTTGAGTTTCTTGTTCACGGTGTCGTCGGTCTCGCCGAAGTACTGACGGCGTTCGGAGTGTCCGATGATGACGTATTTGCAGCCGGCGGCGAGGATCATTGAGGTGGAAATTTCGCCGGTGTAGGCGCCTTCTTTTTCCCAAAACATGTTCTGAGCACCGATGCCGACAATGGAGTCTTTTGCGGCGTCTATGGCGGCGGCGATGTCAATGTAGGGTGGGCAGATGGCGATTTCGTCACGAGTGTGTTCCCAGACCAGAGGAAGAAAATTGCGAAAGAATTCAGAAGTCTGGTCGGGAGTTTTGTACATCTTCCAGTTTGCAGCTATGAGCTTCTTGCGGGGCATAAGGTCCTTATGAAGTCGTTGGTCGGTGGTCATTAGTCGTTGGCCAAAGCCGAAACAAGCCATCGACGAACGACAAACGACCACCGACTGATTTATTACTTCTTGTCAGTTAAAGCTTCTACGCCGGGGAGCTTCTTGCCTTCGAGGAATTCCAGGGAGGCGCCACCACCGGTGGAGATGTGAGTGATGCGATCGGCAACGCCGGCTTTCTTGACGGCTGCCACCGAGTCACCACCACCGACGATAGAGATTGCATCAGCGTTATCCGCGACAGCGTGTGCAATCGCGTTGGTTCCGGCAGCGAAGGGCGGCATTTCGAAGACGCCCATGGGGCCGTTCCAGACGATAGTCTTGGCGCGCGCGATTTCTTCCGAGAAAAGTTCGACGGTCTTAGGGCCGATATCGAGCGCCATCTGGTCAGCGGGAATCGGCTCGCCTTCGCCGATCTTGCGCGTGATCGCGTCGGGCGCGACCTGCGAGGCAACGACGTGATCGATTGGCAACAGGAACTTGATCTTGCGTTGCTGCGCTTCGGCGAGCAACTGCTTGGCGAGTTCGACTTTGTCTTCTTCCAGAAGCGATTTGCCAATCTCTTTACCCTGAGCCTTCAAGAAGGTGTAAGCCATGCCGCCACCGATGAGGAGGGCGTCGACCTTCTGCATCAGGTTGCGGATGACTTCAATCTTGTCGCTGACCTTGGCGCCGCCGAGAATCGCAACGAACGGGCGCGCCGGATTGGTCATAGCCTTGCCCATGTACTCAAGTTCTTTTTCCATGAGCAGACCAGCGGCGGATTTCTCGACGAACTTGGTGATGCCGACGGTCGAAGCGTGCGCGCGATGGGCGGTGCCGAAAGCGTCGTTGACATAGAAGTCAGCGAGCTTCGCGAGAGCTTTGGAAAAAGCTTCGTCATTGGCTTCTTCTTCGGCGTGGAAGCGAAGGTTTTCGAGAAGCAGAGTCTGGCCGCGTTCCAGTTTGCCCGCCATTTCTTCGGCCTGAACGCCAACGCAATCGGTGGCGAAGCCGACATTCTCGCCGCGAGCCATGGTCTGATCGAGCAGGATGCGGAGCCGCTCGGCAACGGGACGAAGACTGTACTTGGGATTGACCTTGCCCTTGGGACGTCCGAGATGCGAAGCGAGGATGAGACGCGCGCCGTGGCGGAGAGCGTATTCGATGGTGGGCAGGGTTTCGCGAATGCGGGTGTCGTCGGTTACCCGGCCGTGTTCGTCGAGCGGGACATTGAAGTCGACCCGCATGAAGATTCGATGATCATGAAGAGGAAGATCTTTGATTGAGAGCTTAGACATGAGACGCCTCCAGCGCGCAGACTGACGCGAGTCGAGTTAACTGCGGTTCCTTCCTGGTGCAAGCCGCCGCTGGCGCGTGTGCCGTATCTGCGAGTACGAGCAGTGAACCGAATGGCGCCGTCAGCTGGCGTAGTCAGCCGGCGTTAGTCAATAAACCCAGGGGAACAGCTTTTACAGCCGGGGACTTTTTGTGAGGAGCCCAAGGGCTCCCCACAAAACTTTCAGGATTACAGACCCTTCGCGGACATGTAATTGATCAGGTCGCGAACGCGGCTCGAGTAACCCCACTCATTGTCGTACCACGCAATTACTTTCACGCAGTTGCCATTGACCACACGGGTCATGGGCGCATCGACGATGGAAGAGCGCGGATCGCCCTTGAAGTCGGACGAGACCAGTTCCGCGGTCTCGTATCCAAGGTACTTGGCGAGCGGTCCGGACTCAGAAGCCTTCTTCAGAGCGGCATTTACTTCTTCCACGCTTGTCTTCTTGTCGGTGAAAACGACCAGGTCGACTACGGAAACGTTCGGAGTCGGAACGCGCATCGAGAATCCGTCCAGTTTGCCGCCCAGTTCAGGAATGACAAGTTTCAGAGCCTTGGCAGCGCCGGTCGAGGTCGGAATCATGGAAAGCGCAGCAGCGCGGGCGCGGCGCAGATCCTTATGCGGGAAGTCGAGGATGACCTGATCATTCGTATAGGAGTGAATGGTGGTCATGGTGCCGCTGATGATGCCGAAGTTGTCGTTAACGACCTTCGCTACCGGAGCGAGGCAGTTGGTGGTGCACGATGCGTTCGAGATGATGTTGTGCTTGGACGGATCGTACTTATCTTCGTTCACGCCCAGGACGATGGTGATGTCTTCACCCTTGGCAGGGGCGGAAATGATGACCTTCTTCACGGCGCCGCGCATGTGTTTCTTGGCGTCTTCGGCATTGGTGAAGCGGCCAGTGGACTCGATGACGACCTGCGCGCCAACGGATTCCCATGGAATCTTGGCAGGATCTTTTTCAGCGAAGACCTTTACGGTCTTACCTTCGACCTGGATGCCGTCGGCGGTAGCGGAAATGTTCTGCTTGAGGTTGCCGAGGATTGAATCGTATTTCAGAAGGTGGGCGAGAGTCTTGGGATCAGTAAGATCGTTGCAAGCTACGATGTCGATATTAGGGTCGTTCAACGACGCGCGCAAAACGTTGCGCCCGATACGTCCGAACCCGTTAATTGCTACCTTGACAGCCATTTCGCCTCCGCATAGATGTTTGAATCCGGGAATATAAAGCCTTTTATCGTAACATTCGCGCACACGCGCCGCAAAGCATCAGTGAACATCGAGTTGTGACGCGCGCCACTTCACGTTGTAACACTGCGTGCATGAAACAGAGCCGCTGGTGGGGAGATCGGCAGGAGTCGAGAGTTTCTTGAGGAGAATTGAAGTGGGTAGCTGGTAGTCAGTAGCTGTTGGAAACAACTATCTCGAATGATCCAGCGGACCGCAATTCCACAACTGCCAAAAAAGGGAAGATCTGGGCACCAGCAGATGCGGTGCATCCCAAGTTGCTAACAGTGCACGCGTACATCCGTTGCCGATTCGCATCGGGTTGTGTTCCAATCGCAGGGATGGATCGACCGAAGAGAAGACGAAGAAGAAAAGGACGCGGCCCGGCGAGTGCGCCGTCGCAAGCGCCTCTGCAACCTGCTTATCCGGATATGGAGCGGGAAGAACCGGAAGAAGTGAATGGCAACGTCGACATGGTGAGCGAGCTCGCCAACGAGACGGAAGTCGAAGAGCAGGGACCACCAGCACCGGCAGCTAATGACGCGAATCGCGGTCAGCAGCAGAGGAATCGGCGACGCCGCGGGCGTCGTGGAAGACCTGCGCCGAAGCCGGTGACGCCGGTGGAGGCAGCTCCTGTTGCTCCCGCTGAGGAATTGCCGGCGGAGACACAGGTTGAGGACGATGCCGTGGAAGGCGTCGAGCCGGTTGGTTCCGGCTGCGCCGGTGTATGCAGCACCGGCGAAGCGGACGCCCAAAGGCGTGGTGGTGCTCGCGATCGGATTGCCGGGATCAGGAAAGACGAGCTGGTTCCGGCGGCGCGGGATTACGCCGCTCTCGAGCGATCTGCTGCGCATGCTGCTGTTTGACGATATGACGGAGCAGCGCTATCAGGATCTGGTGTTCTCGACGCTGCGCTATTTGTTGCGCGCGCGCATGATTGCGCGGATGCCATGGAATTATGTCGATGCGACGAATCTGTCGCCGCGCGAACGGCGGGGATGGATCCGCATGGCGCAGGAGTTTGGATACGATGTGCACGCGGTTTTCTTTAATGTGCCGCTGGAAGTTTGCATCGATCGCAATAAGAGAAGAGGGCGAGTGGTGCCGGACGACGTTATGCAGCGCATGGCACAGAAGCTGCGTCCGCCGGAGTTTGAGGAAGGATTCTCGAAGGTCACCGTGGTTCGTGTGAAGAAGCACGAGCAGGCGGTGGAAGGTGGAGAGACTCCGGAGCTACCCGAGTTCTACTGAAAATATTTCGAGCAAAAGAAAAGGCCGGCACGCAGCCGGCCTTTTTCATTGCAAGCGTGATTAGTGTCCGTGAGTGGAACCGCCTCCGGAGTGTCCGCCACCGCTGCTGTGCGCGACCGAGCCGCCGGATCTGCCACCACCAGAGGGAGCAGAGTGATACGACGGAGCGGAATAAGAGCGTCCGCCACCGTTTGAAGGCGCAGAGTAGGAACGTCCGCTGCTGTAAGCAGGAGAAGCGTTGTAGGCGCGCGTTGGTGCGCTATAGCTCGACGTTCTCGAGGGAGCATTGTATCCGTAGTTGCCGCGAGACTGCGCTGAGTACGAGCGCGGCGAATATCCGTTCGATGGCGACGAATAACTTCGCGCAGAAGATCCGGAGTAAGAATTCCCGGACGAATAGTTCGTTGCCGGAGCAGATCTAACCGCGCCCGGTGAGGGGCGCGGATAGTTGTAGTTATTCGCCATATATCCGGAGCTGCTTCCACCGTAGACGGAGCTGGTGTTGCGCTCGTGCTCCGGCTTGTCGTTCTTCTGGTTCGCCGGTGGCTTGGAGTGCGGCTGAGCCGCAGGCTGCTGCGCCGGAGCCCTTCCCGCAGGCTGCGAGTACGTATGCGCCGGCTGGTTTGCCGGAGGCGAGTAGCTTCGCTGCGGCTGATTTGGCGGCGGCGCCGAGTTCGTATGCGCCGGTCCTGCCTGGTTTTGAGAGGCAGACGGTGTATACGAGCGAGCCGGCTGGTTCTGCGTGTTGCCCGGACTGTTGCCCATCGCCTCGCGTTCGCCGGTTGATGGCGGATGCGGGTACGGGTGGGCTACGTTCTGGTTACCATTTGGTTGGCCACTGTTGGGCGTTCTCACCACGTCGGTGCTTGGCGTGCGAGTAGGCGTGTCGCTGTTATTACGGTTGCCGTTGTTGTTGAATACGGTTGAAGGATGTGGAGCTGATCCCCCACCGTTGTTCGGCGAAGCAGCGTTGTTGTGATCGAAGACAGTTGGCGGACGGGGAACGGAACGCCCGTTCGTGGTTTCCGCAACGTTCTGGTGACCATTTTCCGGTCCAGCCATGTTTTCATTGCGCTGCGGAGTGCGCGATCCTTCCGGCGCGCCGTTTGCCACATTGTTTCTGCCGTTATTGAACTCCCGCCCATTGTTAAACGTGGACGTGGCAGGCGGGGTCATGTTCCTGACCGGCTGACGGGCAAATGCCTGTTGCGGCGGGATGGCCGCGGCACGGCCCGCGTTCGCTCCGAGCACGCTGGTGCGGCTCGGTTCAAAACCAGCTCCGCCAACTATGTGAGCATTCTGCAAGTTCTCGCGGGAGACTGGAACCATGTTCCTTCCGACTGGTTGCGAATTCACGAACGCACGCTGTGGCACTGCCGTGACGGCGTTCGGAAATGCGCGGTTCGCGTAATGAATGTTGTTGATGGATCCACGATTGTTGTAATAGTTGTTGATGACGGTCACGTTCGTGATGCGCGTATTGCTGACGTTGACGTTGCGCCAGTAACCAGGACCTGCGTGATACCAGGGAACAAAAGGCTCCCCGTATCCCAACGGGAACCAGCCGACGCCGCCACCGATTCCGAATGAAACTCCAAAGCCAGGTCCGCCGACCCACGCGACGAGCGCAGGCGCGTACACGGGACGGGCGTAGATCGGACCGGGGCACCATCCCCAACTTCCGCCGATGTAAGCCCAGCGACCGTAGTGGAACGGAGCATAGCCCCAGGGCGCGTCATCGACCCACGTCCATCCCCAAGGCGCGACCCAAACCCAATGCCCGAAGCGATAGGGCGCCCATCCGGGAGCAACTACTGTGGGAACCCACACCGCACCGTAGCCTGGGTAAGTGCGCCAAGTTCCGTAGCCGTCGAGGTCAGGGGCGCCGACAACTCCAGGCGCGACGTAGCGCGCGGAGAGTGAGCTGTCCTGACGCTTGTCACGAACAGCGCACCAGTCGTCGAAGCCGGTGCGTCCGGGCGCGGGATAGACGGTGTGCGCCATCGACCTGCCACCGGAGAAGCTGCCTTGTTCACCAGACTTGACCTTCACTGCTGGTCCGTCGCCGGTGGCAACGCCTTCGCCGTGCCACACAGTAACGAGCGACACGTCGTTATTGGAATTGACGTTGAGGCGGTAGTCGCCGCCCTTGGTAACGGTGAATGCGGTGTTGGGAGTGTCGATCTCGTAGATCTCGCCCGGGAAGAGTTGCCGGACGTGCAGAAACAGCGTGCCCTGGTCGAGTTCAATCTGAACGGTGTTGTCGCTCACATTACTGAGCGTGACACTCGTCTCGGAGTCCATGCGGAAGGTGCCGGATCCGACCTCAACTTCGGCGCGGGAATCTTTGTCCGTCCAGATGCGGTCGGACGTGGTCATCGGACGGTTCAATGTGGCCGCAACCCAGTCATTGACTCCACCGGGCTGGATGGAGACTTCGCCGCTCATGTAATCGAGCCGCGCGGCGCGTCCCGGAGGATCGTTTTCGGCGCTTGACGGCGGAGCGTTGGCCCCTGACGGCGGCGCCGGCGTGTTTTCGTCTTGCGCAAAAACAGCAGAGGTCGCCAAAAACGTGAAGATGGCGATGATGATCGTGAAACCTAAACGCCTGAAAGTACCCATGGACCCCTCCCGAGACTAACCTCGCTTGCCTGCTGCACCCAAAGCGGGCGTTCCAGATCTTTGGTCGAAGCTAATCTTAACTACACTGCTTAGAAACCCTAATCATGACAGGCAGTTGCGGTACCCTTTTCGCCACCCCTGCGAGAGAGCGATAACCGCCGATGTGTTGAAAAAGCAGAGCTTGCGAGGATTAGTTCGGCAGGGCGGTCTTTAGTTACGAAGGACCACAACCCAGGAGCATAACACCAGATTGCGGATAGGGAGGTGCTGCCTGTCACCATGGTTGCCGGCGGAACGCGCACCGTCAATGGCATTGGCAATTAGGCCGTTGGGGTGGTGCGAGGATCGGTCAATTCTTTAAATACGAGGATCGGTCAATTCTTTAAATAAGGGAGCATCTCTTTGAAAGCGGGCGTTCCCGAGGCGCGGAGCAATTCGTAGATGATGGTCTCCGTCGAGGAGATGAGCGCGCCTGCAACTTCCATCCGCTTCAGTCCGATGTTCCAGTTTGCCTCCGTGCGAGAGCCAACCGCGTCGGATGCGACGTGCACGAGGAATCCACGATCAAGCGCGCCAAGAGCTGTCTGCATCACGCAGATGTGCGATTCCATTCCGCAAAGCAGAAGCGTATTGCGATTGCCGGGCAGCGATTTCATGGAGCCACAGAATTGATCGTTAGAAAAGCAACTGAACTCCAGCTTGTCGATCGGATGGGGTGCGAGAGAAGGGAAGCAACTTCAGGAACGGTGGGGCCAAGCCCACGAGTGTATTGGGTGGAAACTAAAGTCGGAAGCTCGAGGATGTTCGCAAGTCGAATGAGCAGCTGGGCATTGCGAACCAACGCATCCTTATTAAAGATGGGCGGCAGCAGCTTTTGCTGAATGTCGACGACCAGCAGCGCGCATTGTTCGGGAAGCAAAGGGCGGCGCGCGATGTCAGAGAGCGTGCCGGAGGATTCGGTGTGGTTAGCAGTTACTTGCATGGCAGTTTCCTCGACAGCGACATTTTACGTGCGAAACAGAATGAGAGCACTGTGCGTGATTTGGATCACGTCGAGACGTTCGTGAAAGTTGACCCGTGTTTCGGCAGCACATACAATCAAAACAGGTAGTTGCTTCTAACTTCGGTTCTCGCGTGCTGCCCCCTCGTTCAATGGTAGGACACCTGCCTCTGGAGCAGGTTATCGGGGTTCGAATCCCTGGGGGGCAGCCAAAATTCGCGCCCGGTTCTGCGAAGACCACCGTTCAGATCCCTTTGGGCATCTTCTCGCTTTTGCCGTTGTGACGAAGGAGGAATATGTCAGCCACCCTTGCCAGCACCAGCACTAATACCACTCCTCTCAGCAAGAATAAGCACCTTCTCAGGTGGGTGGAGAAGATGGCGGAGCTCACACAGCCGGATCACATTCATTGGGTCGACGGTTCGGAAGAGGAGAACGAGGCACTCTGCCAGGAGCTGGTGAATAAGGGCACGTTTATACGGCTGAACGAGAAGCTGTGGCCGAATTGCTACTACGCGCGCTCGGATGAGAGCGATGTTGCCAGGGTGGAGGATCGAACCTTTATCTGCTCGCTCTCGAAAGACAATGCCGGTCCCACGAACAACTGGGAAGATCCGTACGTGATGCGGCGGCGGTTGAAGGGGCTGTTCAATGGCTGCATGCGCGGACGCACGATGTATGTGCTGCCGTTCAGCATGGGTCCGATTGATTCTCCGATGTCGCAGATCGGAGTGGAACTGACGGATTCCGCGTATGTCGTGGTGAACATGCGCATTATGGCGCGCATCGGCATCGACGTATTCAAGATCATTGATGAGGACATCAAGCGCGTAGTTCCGTGCATGCATAGCGTGGGGGCGCCGCTCTCGACCGGGCAGAAGGACGTGACCTGGCCCTGCAATAAAGAAAAGTACATCGTGCATTTCCCGGAGACGCGCGAGATATGGTCGTTCGGTTCCGGATATGGTGGGAATGCGCTGCTGGGCAAGAAATGTTTCGCGCTACGCATCGCATCGAGCATCGCGCGCGATGAAGGCTGGATGGCGGAGCACATGCTGATCCTGGGAGTGGAGAATCCGAAGGGTCAGAAGACCTATGTTGCGGCTGCTTTCCCCAGTGCATGCGGAAAGACGAATTTCGCGATGATGATTCCGCCCAAGGGCTTTGAGGGCTGGAAGGTCACCTGCGTCGGCGACGATATTGCGTGGATCAAGCCGGATGCTACAGGGCAGTTGCGCGCGATCAATCCGGAAGCTGGATTCTTCGGCGTCGCGCCGGGAACGTCGGCAAATACGAATCCGAATGCAATGGCCACGCTGGCGAAAAATTCTATCTTTACTAATGTGGCGCTCACGCCCGAGGGTGGCGTGTGGTGGGAAGGCATGACGGCCGAGCCGCCGGCCGAGTTGACAGACTGGCGCGGTAACAAGTGGACGCCGCAAATCGCGAAGGAGACAGGCGCGAAAGCTGCGCATCCGAATGCGCGATTCACAGCTCCAGCTGCGCAATGCCCAGTGATCGATCCGGACTGGGAGAATCCGAACGGGGTGCCGATCGGCGCAATTGTTTTCGGCGGGCGACGCGCATCGACTGTGCCGCTGGTTTACCAGGCATTCAATTGGAGCGGCGGAGTGTACATCGGCGCAACCATGGGCTCGGAGATGACGGCAGCGGCCGCGGGCACAGTCGGGAAAGTGCGTCGCGATCCGATGGCAATGCTGCCATTCTGCGGGTATCACATGGGGGATTATTTCCGGCACTGGATCAAGATGCAGCGCTCGTTATCAGTGACGCCGCGCATCTTCCACGTGAACTGGTTCCGCAAGGATGCGAATGGCAAATTCATGTGGCCGGGATACAGCGAGAACATGCGCGTGCTGAAGTGGATTGTGGATCGCGTTCATGGTCACGCGCGAGCGAATGAGACGCCGATCGGATGGACGCCGAAATATGACGATATCCAGTGGAAGGGGCTCGATTTCCCGCGGGAAAAGTTCGATGAGTTGCAGAGGGTCGATCGCAAGGCGTGGAAAAATGAAGTCATGGATCATGAAGAGCTCTTCATTGAGCTGCACGATCACTTGCCGCCAGAAATGATCTACGAGCGCGAATTGTTTATCTGCCGGTTGTAGAAGATTGCAGAATAAAGAAGAGGGGCACGCGGGAGTAAATCTTGCGTGCCTTTTTGCTTTGCACAGAAGTCAAATACATAGTTCCTTCGCTACGCTCAGGATGACCTCTGGGATCAGGATGCTTCTGCCCTGCTGTGTAATGCGTTGTACATACGGACATCTTCCCGCCATGTCCTAGAGTAAGTAATCTGCGAAGCGGTTACTGCGGTTCCCAGATGTAACGAAAAATCAATCCAGCTACTCACAACTTTCACTAAGGTGCTGGTTTTATAGCCATCGGTTCCCAGCAATACGACTGTTATAGAAGTGAGGGTATATATGAGAGGGAAGAGTGTTGGCTTGATTTGGAGCGCGCTGCTTACTTGTTGTTTGCTGATTCTGTCGGCGTGCGGTGGTGGTTCGAGTTCCAGTACAACGACGTCGACATCAACGACAACATCGTCGAGCAGTCAGAATGGAACAGTCAGTGCGGTGATCAGTGACGATCCCGCGGAAGATTGGGCTGCAGTCGACGTAAAAGTTCTGAGCATCGCATTGGTTCCACAGGGTGGCGGCACTCCAGTTACGGTCTACACGGCGTCCAGTCCAGCTCCATCGATCAATCTTGTACAGCTTGATCAACTGGGGGAAATTCTCGGCAATGTGCCGGTTCCTGCGGGGACATATACGAGCGCTGTGATTACGATCAGCGGTAATCCGGGAGATGTTGCGCTGGTGGTGAGCACGAATCCTGAATCTGGTTTCGACGGTACTGCGGGCGCGACGATCCCGAGCAGCCAAATCCAGATCATGGGCGCGAAGGGGAGCAGCGGCAGTCTGACTGTGCCGGTGACGATTACCCTGCAGTCGTCATTGGTGGTGACTGCGGGACAAAACAATGCTTTGGATCTCGAGTTCAACCTGGCGCACCCAGCGTTCATCGTGGACCATGTTCCGCCTAGCGGCGCGCCGTTCTGGGCAGTGAACTTCAAGGGCTGTCTGCGGCATCATCCGATCGCGGACATCACTGCGCTGGTACTGCGACACATCTATGGAACCGTAACTGGGGTTGCGAGCGACAACAGCAGCATCACCATGACTCGCGATTTTGCAGTGCGGCCTCCGACGACACCGGAGACGGCGATCACGACGAATCAAAGCTTGCAGATTCTTGCCGACTCAACGAATGGCACGATCTTCTATGACGTCGACGCGAAGACGCGCAATGTGATCAAGGACTTCTCCTCGGTCGCGAGCACGCTGACCAACAAGTACGTCCGCGTTGCGGCACGGTATCAGCAGGATGGAACGCTGGTCGCGGTTCGCGTGTGGGCGAGCACATCTTTCAATAGCGTCTGGCTGAGTCCTGAAGGACACGTGCTGCACGTGGACACGACTAACGACGTCATCACAGTGCAGAAAGAAGACGGTACCCCGACGCAAGTCACGATTGATGCCAACACACAGTTCTTCTATCGGACGCCAGCCAATGCACTTGCCGACGCAACTCCAATCGGCACTGGTATTTCATTCCTGACGAGCGGAAACCTGGTGCGGGGATTCAAGGTGCACGTCAGCGTAGACGATCCATTGGCGTCGACGCTGGTTGCACAGACGGTGGACATTGAGATTGCGCGCTACGATGGCGTGATCTCATCGCCAACCACAACGAACTTCACCTACACTCGCGACTTCCTTCGAACGACGGACAATTACACGATCACCCTTCCTTACCTTTCGAGCAGCAGTCCGAACGGCAAGGACGGGAATGGCAATGCGGTCACCGGCTTTGAGTGGTGGAACTTTGCTTATCCCACAACTGCCGATACCGGAACGAACGCGGTTGCAGACTTCATCTCGGCGACCAATGGTTCGGTCAGCTTTGGTGGGACGGTTGGCGCTCTGAAGGTGAGCGGGACTACGTGGGCGAGATGGGGCGATCCTGCGAGCCAGAACGGCTGGTCAGCACCATGGGTCGTGCTGGAACCGGCTTCAGTTCCGATTGGGACGGTGGCCAGTCCATGGGTGCCGAACACTAACGGCGGCAGCTTCGGATTGTCAGTACCTGGCGGAACAACGGCGGTCAATGTGACGCTGAGTTCTGTCAGCGGATCGGCCACTCTCGTTTACCAGGTGGACATGTCGAGCGGAATCATCACGATCACTCCGCAGGACCTTACCAGTTCTGCTGGATTGACAGCAGTGTCGCAAGCGCTGGTCAACGGCACACTGGTGAAAGCGTTCGGCATTCCGCAAGCGGACGGCACGATCAAAGGATACGTGCTGTTTTATTACACCGGTACTCTGCCGCAGTAGCAGAGTCGCCACCAGGAAGTGAAAGCGCCGTCTAAAGGGACGGCGCTTTTTTTGTCGGAAGAGCAGCGTGGTTAAAGATGGAACCGCATGCTGCCACGTGGGCGTATGCGTTTTTCCAGTCGCCGGACTTCGGCGCCTAACGCAGCTTCGATGCTCTTCGAGCGACGCTCGCCGCGGGCCACGCGGCTGACGTAAGAAGGATCGACTCCCAGGTTTCGGGCCACACGGCTATAGAGTCCACGATAGAGGCGGATTCCGTTTAGCGTGTCAATGACGTTTCCGTTTTCTACCAGATTCATCTCTCGGGGCATAAGTCACACTCCTTGACGCAATTCTCAAGAGCCTGAAAGTTAAATAGCCTGAAAGAGCGTACCACCGAATCGTACCTGCAAAAGTGTTGGCGCTTCTTGGCGCGCAGGATTAAATTTCTGTCATTTTCATGACCATCTACGACGCTGTGCTCGGGAGGGGGCGCAGATGAAAACTTACAGCTGTTTCGATTCGGAATAGCTTCTGCCTATTTCGCTGCGCAGGGAGTGGGCGCACACAAAAGCGAACTGCGCACTTAGATGCAGTGCTGCGTCGAGTTGGTTTTTCTTTACGATTTTTTTACCGATTTTTCTTTAGGCCTGCCGGAACCGTCGCGCGAGCGATCGACTGAGGGACGTGTTAGTCACGGATCTGCCTGTGCAACTAAATGCGCAATTGCGGAGTGACCGCGGACCTCGAGTTCCAACGTCCACGGGGAGTCGATAAAGCATCGGTGTCGTGTCGAACTCCGCCTCGGCACAGTTTGGGACTATAGGACCGATCTAAGATAGAAACCATTGAAAACTAACGATCTGCTGGAACGTTGTGACGAAATGTCACTAATTAAACTTGATCCAGCGGTTCGGGGAGCAGTGCACAATAGATCGCGCAACAGCTGACGCTGCAAGTTCGTGCAATTCTGAACCGATGTCTGAGAGCGGCTCTCAAAAGTGAAGTGCCAAGCGTGTCACCAGGCGTGAGGAGTCTTCGTCGATCGCGAACTGGACATTCAGCAATGGGAGCGACATTCCATTGACGGAACGGTCCGTCAAGCCATTCTGGTACTTGATCTCCCGAGATGGTTCCGGTCGCAGTCTAAACGGGCCTGAGTTCTTCGAGATCGAGGTACCCCGATCTCCAACTCTCGCCAGAGCTGCCGGCTGGGGAGCAGCTACCCACCATCCGGAACTCGTATCCGATCACAAAAAGAATCCCTGAAATAGAATTTTAAATCTGAGCTTGACGAGAGAAGTAGCGGACGAGCAGAATAGCCGCCGCTTTTTTTGGTGAATTAAATCGCTTTTCCCAGGAGGCGATGTGACAACCACTCGGCGCGATTTCCTGAAAATTACATCGATGGGTGGAGTTGCAACCACCGTTCTTGGTTTTGATGTGACAGCCGCGCAAGCGCAAGCTCGCGAACTGAAGATCGCCAAGACAACCGAGACGCGATCCACTTGCCCATATTGCTCAGTGAGCTGCGGCGTGATTATTCATACGCTGGGCGACAAAGCAAAAAACGTCACCGCACAGGTGGTCCACGTCGAAGGCGACCCCGACCATCCGATTAATCGGGGGACGCTGTGTCCCAAGGGCGCGGCACTCTACCAGGACATCCTCAATGATCGGCGATTGCTGAAGCCGCAAGTGCGGCGTCCGGGGTCGGATCATTGGGAAGATATCGATTGGGAACAGGCGATCACAGAAATTGCCCAACGTACAAAGAAGGCGCGCGACGCGGCATTCATCGAAAAGGACGCCAATGGCGCCACGGTGAATCGCTGCGAGAACATCGCCTTCACTGGCGGATGCACCGACACGAACGAGTTCAATTACCTCGTGGTGAAGTCGATGCGCAGCCTGGGAGTTACCCATTTAGAAAATCAGGCCAGGGTTTGACACGCGCCCACGGTCTCAAGTTTGGGACCAACGTTCGGGCGCGGCGCCATGACGAATGGCTGGGTCGACATCAAGAACACGGACATGATGTTGATCATGGGCGGGAATCCCGCCGAGAACCATCCTTGCGGCTTCAAGTGGGCGATCGAAGCCAAACGTAATCGCAACGCGAAGATGATCGTGGTCGATCCGCGCTTCACGCGGACTGCTGCGGTGAGTGATTTATTCCTGCAGATTCGGGCAGGATCGGACATTGCGCTGCTCGGCGGCTTCATCAACTACACGCTGCAGAATGATCGCGTTAACCACGAATACCTCGTCAACTACACGAATGCTTCGTTCATCATTAAAGAGGGGTTCAAGCTTCCGGACGACGGGCTTTATTCGGGGTGGGATGGCGAGAAGCACACCTACGACAAGAGCACCTGGAATTACGAGAGCGGCGGCCTTGCCAAGACCGAAACTCCGGCGTCTCATCCCGAAGCGGCAGCACATGGTTACGCTGCAGCCGGCGCGCCTCCTCCGGCGCTGCCGGAAAAAGTGGCATACGATCCCACGCTGCAGCATCCACGCTGCGTCTATCAACTGCTAAAGCAACAGTACTCGCGCTATACGCCTGAGATCGTGGAGCGCATCACGGGAATTCCGAAAGACCAGATCGTCAAGGCGGCTGATCTGTTCACGTCCATCCGTAAAGATGGCGCGACCAAACAGGTGGGAACCGTCATTTACGCGGTCGGCTGGACACAACACAGCTCGGGCACGCAAACGATTCGTGGCGCCTGCATGCTGCAATTGCTGCTGGGCAATGTGGGTCGGGCCGGCGGCGGTGTGAACGCATTGCGCGGGCACTCCAACATTCAGGGTGCGACGGATATGGCGGGAATCTTCGATATCCTGCCCGGCTACTTGAAGGTTCCGACCCCAAAGGATACTGACTTTAAGAGTTATCTTGCGCGCATCACTCCAAAGCCGGCGAAGCCGGGCGAGTGGGACTCGTTCAACTACTGGTCGAATACGCCGAGATTTGCGGTTTCGTTCCTGAAGGCGATGTATGGGAACGCGGCGACGAAGGACAACGACTTTGCATTCGATTATCTGCCGAAGGTCGATCGCAATTACTCGTGGACCGAAATCTGGAATGACATGTTCGAGGGCAAGGTTCAGGGGTTGTTCGCTTTCGGCATGAACGGTGTTGCCATCGGTCCCAATTCCGAGAAGAACATCAGTGCGCTAAAGAAGGCTGATTTCCTGGTGGTGTGTGAGATCTATCCGGACGAGACCAGCGAGTTCTGGCGCGCTCCGGGGATCACGCCCGAGGAGATGAAGCAGATCAATACCACGGTGTACCGGCTGCCAGGTGCTGGGTTTGCGGAGAAGGATGGAACATTCGTCAACTCGGCGCGGTGGCTGCAATGGAAGTACGCCGCCGTTCCACCTCCTGGCGATTGCCAAACTCGACCAGGAAATCCTGGCACGTATTTTCCTCAAGATTCGCGACCTCTATAAGCAAGAGGGCGGCAAGTTCCCGGACCCGATCCTCAACGCCAGTTGGAATTACACGAATCCGTATAACCCGTCGCTGGCCGAGGTCGCGAAAGAACTCAACGGTAAGGCGATCGCCGACGTGACGGACCCGGCGACGCAAACCGTGATCAAAGCAGGTCAGCAGGTGCCCGGCTTTGCGTTCCTGCGCGATGACGGATCGACGATGTGCGGCAACTGGCTATTCTCGGGATCGTGGACCGAAGCTGGGCCGATGATGCAGCGGCGGGGAACGGAGGATCCTTCGGGGCTAGGCATTTATCCGAACTGGGCGTGGTCGTGGCCGGCAAACCGGCGCGTGCTCTACAACCGGGCATCGTGCGATCTGAATGGAAAGCCATGGGATCCGACACGAGCGCAGGTGTGGTGGAATGAGTCGACGAAAAAGTGGGTAGGGAACGATGTGCCGGATTTCAAGCCCGACTCGGCGCCGTCCGACCACATGGGTCCATTCATCATGAACCCGGAGGGTGTAGGCCGGATATTCGTGCCGCTCGGAATGGTGGCTGATGGTCCTTTCCCTGAACACTACGAAGTCTTCGAAAGTCCGACGCAGAACCTGCTACATCCGCAGCAGAATCATAATCCGATAGCCATCCAAATGAAGTCCTCGGCTGACAAACTGGGGACAGTGGCTGAGGGGTACAACCTGGTCTGCACCACGTATCGGCTGACAGAGATGTATCACTACTGGACGAAGAACAATCCCATGAACGTGCAACTTATGCCGGAGCCGTTCGTGGAAATCCCTGCCGAACTAGCTGATGAGATGGGTATCAGGGGTGGGGAGAAAGTGAAAGTGACCAGCGCGCGAAGTTTCTATATTGCAAAGGCCATGGTCACACGTCGCATCAAGCCAATGCTGATCGACGGAAAGAAAACTTATCAGATCGGCATCCCGATTCACTGGGGTTATCGCGGCATTCCATCCGACGAAGGCAGGACCGCGAAGACCCTCGCAAACCAACTATCGGCCGCTGTGATCGATCCGAATGCGTTCACACCGGAGTTCAAGGGCTTCCTGGTGAAGCTGGAGAAAGCGTAGGAGATCGGCGATGGCTGGCGGAACACTTCAAATCAAAAACGTTTCGGGACATGCCGGACCCGTTGCCGGTGCGAATACCTCGCGCGACTACGGCGTCTGCAAACTGATCGATACCACCACCTGTATCGGCTGCAAGGCGTGTGAGGTCGCTTGCGTGGAATGGAACGGGTATCCGTTCCGCCAGACCACGTTCGACAACACGTACCAGACGATGCCCAACACGGAATGGAACTACTGGAATCTGATCCGCTTCAACGAGCATGAAAATGAAGACGGAACGTTCCAGTGGCTGATGCGCAAAGACCAGTGCATGCACTGCGAAGATCCGGGATGTCTGAAGGCGTGTCCGGCTGATGGCGCGATCGTTCAGTACTCGAACGGCATCGTCGATTTCCAGCAGGAGCATTGCATTGGGTGCCAGTACTGCGTGACTGGCTGTCCATTCGATATTCCGCGCTTCAATCCGGAGACGAAGAAGGTCTTCAAGTGCACGCTGTGCTCGGATCGCGTCAACGCGGGGCTGGAGCCGGCGTGCGTCAAATCTTGTCCGACGGGATGTCTGCACTTCGGCAGCAAAGAGGACATGAAGGATCTGGCAGAAAAGCGCGCGACGCAACTTCGCGAGCACAGCAGTTACAAGGATGCGGGGGTCTACGATCCGGACGGGGTCAACGGAACGCACGTCATCTATGTGCTGCACGACGCGAAGAATCCGGAGAAGTACGGTGGGCTGCCTTCGAATCCGCGGATTCCGATTATGGTTCAGCTCTGGAAGGGACCGGCCAAATGGCTGGGCGGGCTGGCAATGGCGTTCGGTGTAGTAGGCGTGGCCATCCATTATCTGCGATATGGACCGAAGGAAGCGGAGATGAAGGAGGACAACAACCATGGGAACCAATAGACATGCGGTGTTGCGACACGGTCCTTACGCGCACGAGATCGAGCGCTACACGCCCGCCGAGCGGATTGCGCACTGGGTCACCGCGGGAACGTATGTCTATTGCATGATCACCGGCCTGGGATTTTTCACACCGTATCTCTACTGGCTGGTTGCGATTGTAGGCGGCGGAGCGACGGCGCGCTTCTGGCATCCGATTGTTGGTATCGGATTTGTGATGGCCAACTTCTACTTGCACCATCAATGGCAGCAAGATCTACGTACAATTCCCGAAGATCGCGTCTGGATGGATAAGGTGAAGTACTACATCACCAACGAAGACGACCTGCTTCCGCCGCAGGGACGGTTCGATGCCGGGCAGAAGATTTTCTACTGGGTGATGTTCTATGGAGCAATTGTATTGCTGCTGAGCGGGATCGTGATGTGGTTCCCCGAGGGCATCTCGCGCAGCTGGCATTGGGTGCTCCCAGTAGTGGTGATCATCCATGAAGCCGCCGCGCTGATTACCATTGGCAGCCTGATCATCCATGTGTACATGGGCGTGTTCGTGGTGCCGGGCAGTGTGAAGGCCATGACCGTCGGCTACGTTTCCCGAGGATGGGCTATGCTCCATGCGCCACTCTGGTATAAAAAGGTGGCGAATGGACGCACAGTGAAATGACGGGATTCTCCTGGGAACAACGGATCGATCGAGCCAACGAGCTGAAGCAGAAATATCCTGCGGCTGAGAATATTCTTTCCTTCTACTGGATGATTGCGCGTTTCCAGGCGCGAGTGCATGAACGTCTGGTCAATTCTCCTGCAATCGAGATTCGCGATCTGATGAAGGACTTGCCTGTCCTCTTCCAGCTTGTGCAAGAGGATGGAAGCCAGACCCTGCGCGACTTCCTGGAAAATTCTGCGAACGTGAACTGGCAGGCGATGCTCACGGAGTATTGGAACTCGCCTGATAAAGCCGATAGCGGTCCAGCGGATTTTTTCCTGCGAACCTTGCTTCAACCCTATGCGGAGACGGTAGCCGCTCACGCGAATCTGCGAGTGGAAGGCTCTGCCACGCGATGTCCGGTATGCAGTTCGAAGCCGCAACTGGGTGTGCTGCGGCCCGAAGGGGAAGGCGCCAAGCTGGCGTTAATGTGCTTGCTGTGCGGAACCGAGTGGCCGCACATACGCGTGGCATGCCCCAACTGCGGAGAACTCGACAACACCAAGCTGCCTGTCTACCAGGCCGAGGAGTTTTCCGGTGCGCGCCTCCATATGTGCGACAACTGCCAGACGTATGTGAAGTGCATCGATCTAACGAAGGATGGGCATGCCGTTCCTGCGGTTGACGATTTGGCGACGATTTCGCTGAGCATGTGGGCGCAGGGGCAGGGCTATCGTCCGATTCGAACCAATCTGTTCGGATTTTGAAACGAATTCTGAGTTCCTAAGGCAATTGCAGGATTGCTCAACTGGAACAGTGTCGCGCTATGATGGACCCGAATCCCCGGAGGTCCGCTTTGCCGTTGACCGGCCCCATTCTTCGAATCGCGGTTGCGGCTGTGCTGGTTACAGCCGTCGCAGCCCAGACCAAGCCCCCGGCCCAGAGGAAAAGTGAAGCAGTTGCTGCGAAAGCGGCAAGCCATCCGGCACAAGTGACGTATGCAGGCGGACAGCTCAGCGTGGTGGCGAACAATAACAGCCTGGCGGAGACGCTGACCGAGATTCGCAATCTAACAAAAGCAAAGATCGAAGGGGTGCAACCCGGAGCGGCTGAGCGGATATCGGGGGAGTTCGGTCCGGACACGCCGCGTGCCGTGGTGGGAGCGCTTCTGGCGAGTTCGCGTTACAACTTTATCCTGGTGAGCCCGGCGGGAAATCCGGCGATGCTGCAGCGAATCGTGCTGAGCGAACCGGCGCCTGAACCAGTGGCTGCTGTGCAACCAGCGCCTCAGCCAACGATGCAATCGGCTCCGCCGCTGCCTGCGGCGCAACCAGTTCCGCCAACTCAACCCAACCGGCTTGAGAAGCCTTCCGCGGACGTTCCGTTCGAGGTGGATCGACAGCCAAATGCCGGTTCGAAAGATGAACCACAGCATGCTGAATTGGCTGCGGCAGAAAAGGACGCTTCGGACACGACGACCGAGAACAGAGCCTGCAAAGGAAGCGAAGCCAGATAGTGATACGGCCGCAGGCGCCAGCGAACCTAATCAAGCGAACAATGAGAGTCAGCCAAGTGTTCCGGCCACAGTGGTGATATGCGGTGTAACGTACGACGCATCCCAACTTGCGGACCTGAAGGTGCCCGACCACTGCGGCAAGCCAGCACAGCAGCCCAATCCGACGACGGGATCGAAATAATTCGTGAGCTGAGGACTACTCGGAGTAGCTGACGGCGGGTGTAGTTTCGTCGAGTGATGCTTCCGAATGTCGCCTGAGAATGATGTAGCCCGTCAGCACTGCACATGCCAGCATTCCTACACGAACATACTGGGCAATAAAAAGATGGCTGTCGCCCAGGAGAATACGCAGTAATCCGAAACTGGCGCTGGTGGCACAAAACGCGAAGTACAGGCGCTCGCGGGCGCAACGTGGAGACGCGTACCAGGATCAGCAGAATCGTGCTCACCAGCGATATAAATGCCGAGCATGGCCCAATCACCTGCGGACTTTGTCGGTGAGAAGAACAGACCCGCCTTTGGCTGTCCAAGGAAACTCATCAGCGCGACCAGCAAAAAAAAGATCGAATGGACGAGCGCGATGATTGCGCGTTTCCGGTTGGTCAGGATGGCGTAGCGATTCATGCGTGCAGCGATGATATGGGTCGCTTGACCGCAAGGCTGTGACGGATAACCAATGGGTGCGGTCCAACCTGGATCACGCTTTTTTTGCGGCAGTTCCGGTTCGGCGACGTCCGCGCATGTGATCAACAGCGAGAAGCGTGGTGACCCATACGGCCGCCGCGAGATATCCGCCAATGACATCGCTCGGATGGTGCACACCGAGATAGATTCGCGAGAGTCCGATGGCTGCGACGAGCAGGCTGGCTGCGATCCAGATGGTGATGCGAAGACCCGACGAACGAACTCTCGAACTGAGCAGACCCGCGAGCACCAGGTAAAAACAGAATGACGCAAGCGAGTGTCCGCTGGGGAAGCTGTAAGAGGTCGGATCGACGCCGAAGAAGGCGGCGGGACGCGGGCGGTGAAAGGTGTACTTCAACGTAAGGATGAGCACATCGGCTCCGGCGACACTCAAGAAGAGCCAGAGCGCTGCGCGGCGCCATTGAAAGACAAGAAATGCAGCGATCGAAAGTAGAAAGAGGAGCAGCAGGCCACGGGCGCCCATCCACGAAATTGCGAACATCGCTCGCGTGAGCGTGGGCGAGGCGAATTGATGAACCCATCCGCGGATTGCAGAATCGAAGCGAACGGTTGCGCCTTCGAATACCTCATGCGCGAGCCATGAAAATAAGAAGAGGAAGAGAATCGCGCCAATCAAGCTGAGCGGCAGGACGGTCTCGATCAAGCGTGTTGGCTTGGGCGCGCTCTCCAGTTCAGGGAGCTGGCTGCTTGAGTTATGTCCGATGTCAGACACTCGCAATCTTTTTGTTTCTGCCGTTTGGATGCATTGGGATTATGTGTTAACACCAGATGACAAACCAGTAGCAGATTTGTTTCGCGACTGTGGGCTGGGACGCTTCCCGCAAACGGCGTCTTGATGTTACTTTGACCAGATCGTATGAATTCCCACGAATATGACCTGATCGTCATTGGCAGCGGTCCCGCTGGGCAGAAAGGCGCTATCTGTGCCGCGAAGCTGCGGAGGAAAGTCGCCATCATCGATCGCAAGCGAACGATCGGCGGCGTGTGCGTTCACACTGGGACGATTCCGAGCAAGACGCTGCGCGAAGCGGTGCTCTACCTCAGCGGATTCCGGCAGCGTACGTTCTACGGACAGAGCTACGTACTGAAGGATCGGGTAGACATGCAGGACCTGATCTTCCGCGCGAATAGCGTAATGACGCGCGAGATCGATGTGATCAAAGCGCAACTACGGCGCAACAATATCACCACGCTAGAGGGAAACGCGCGCTTCGTCGACGCGAACACGATCGAAATTGTCAGCGAGGAAGCGACGTTTGAGATGCGCGCAGATAAGATCCTGGTCGCATGCGGCACGCGTCCGGCGCACGATGCGGGAATTCCGATCGACGGCAAGCGGATTTTCGACTCCGATCAGATTTGTGATCTGCAGGAGATCCCGCGGGAACTGGTGGTGGTTGGCGCGGGAATTATTGGACTGGAGTATGCGTCGATCTTCGCGGCGATTGGCGTAAAGGTCACCATCATCGATCAGCGTCCTATCTTGATCGACTTCGCCGATCGTGAAATCGTTGAGAGCCTGTGCTTCCAACTGCGGCAATTGGGGACGGTGTTCCGATTGGGGGAAAAGGTCGTTTCGGTTGCATTCGAAGCGGAGCGCGATCGCGTTTGCGCTCGGCTGGAGAGCGGCAAGGTCGTTCATGGACAAGGGCTGCTGTATGCGGTGGGGCGCCAGGCGAATAGCGATCAGATCAATATCGTCGCGACGGGAGTGACGCCCGACGGCCGCGGCAAGCTGATCGTCAACGAGCACTTCCAGACGTCGGTGCCCAACATTTACGCAGCGGGTGATGTCATTGGATTTCCGGCGTTGGCCAGCACTTCGATGGAGCAAGGACGCCTGGCCAGTTGTCATATGTTTGGCCAGCCCAGCAAGATGGTTCCGAATCTGATTCCGTATGGCATTTACACCATTCCCGAAGTGTCGATGGTCGGGCAGACCGAAGAGCAACTGACCCGCGATAAGATTCCCTACGAGGTGGGGCGCGCCCGTTACGCGGAGCTTGCGAAGGGCCAGATGCTTGGTGACGAACAGGGCATGCTGAAACTGCTGTTCCATCCGGAGACGCTAAAGCTGTTGGGGGTGCACGTGATCGGCGATCGAGCGGCCGAGATTGTTCATATCGGGCAAGTAGTGCTGACCATGGGCGGCACGATGGAATACTTCCGCGATACGGTTTTCAATTACCCCACACTTGCAGAGGCCTATAAGGTCGCTGCGCTGGATGGCCTAAATAAGCTCTGATTCACCTGCTTTTCCTGCCACGTTTCGTGACAGGCAACTCCCAAGCTGCAGAAAATCTCTAAGCCCACAGTGAGTTTGGCGGATGATGCCGGCTCAGCAAGTTCGATTGCGCTGCTTCGTACTTCAGTGTTTCGGCGATTCGTTACGCGCTGATCGCCGTGTTGGCAAAAGGAGATCTCAATGCTTTGGACGATTGCCGTTTTGCTTTTGATCCTGTGGGCTTTGGGAATGGTCAGCTCGTACACGCTGGGTGGATTCATTCACATCCTGCTGGTGCTGGCGATCGTGGTGGTCCTGATTCGCGTAATCCAGGGCCGCAGCCCGGCTGTATAGCAGTACTCGCAAGAGTCGAGAAGGGAGTCACGACTGTGACTCCCTTTTCAATTTTGCAGCTTGCTCAGCGCGCTCTTCAGGTCGTCGGGCTTGAATCCGAACGGACCCGGGCGGCTCTTGTAAACCACCTTCCCTGAAGTGTCGATCAGATAAAGGCGATCCGGCCACCCGGTATACAACTGCTCCGTCGTGTTATCAAAGCCATCGAGCAGGGCGGGGAACTTAATCCCAAGATTGCGGACACAACTTCCCGCGACTGCTGAACGTTCTTCCTCATTTTTCGGACTGGCGAAGACGACCTTGTCTTTGATGTTGCTTTGCATCTGCCAAACGTCGCTGGGATGCGCCTCGAGGATGTAGACGGCGTAGAAGGCGACCTTATCTTTGTACTGATCGTAGAGCTTGTTGAGGGCAGGAACCTCCCGCCGGAAGGGCGGTCAGGTGTAGCTGCCAAAGACGAGGACGACTGGCTGTTTACCGCGGAAGGAACTGAGTTGGACGTGGGCGGACTTATCAAGCGTCGGTAGCGTGAAATCGGGAGCGAAGTCGCCGGGCTGAACGGTACCAGCGCGTGCGCGCGCCCACAGGGTTTCAAAGGGCAAACTGATGAAGGCGATGACGGGCGTCCTGGACATGATTCGTCCGAAGCGCTCGGGTGTCTGGTGCATGGCGTAATTAAAGAAGATAACGCCGGCGAGCCAGATACAGGCCAGTACAGCCGCCGACTTCCAGGCAATTTCGCCGACACGTTTCCAGTTGATATTCAGCTTCCGCAAGCTAGCCCCCACAGGTGAGCCATGGTAGCTCGAACGATGTGTCCCTGTACGTAGTTGGTTTGTACTAGCGAACCGGTCGAAACAGAATTTGTTTTTGGGGCGGTAAGTCCTTTCGAATCAATGCGCCATCTGTTTTGATCCGGCTAAGATCCTAGAAATAGAGGGCTTAGGTCCTAAGATCCTGATAAATAGGAACTTACGTCGATATTCCTACCCGTTTTGGGAGAGATATTCCCAATGTGGCATCGAGTATTCGTTTGAGGCGGCCGATGGGAAGGCCGTTGCGAACTCAATGACCAGGCACGCATGCTGCGGTGCACAGCTCTATTTTTAGAATATCAATTTCGTGGGAACCAACCAGACACTTTGGCGAGAATTATATTGGCCGTGTTTTCATCGGAGTACGAGGAATTTGCCAGATACAGGGGCTTGACATCTCTGAGGCGGTCGGCGGATGTGATGGCAAAGATTTCCCGAAGGCGGAAGAAACTAGTTCGAATCGAAAAGTCTGGGGGAGTGCGAGCGGTATTATTGCGATAGGGAGTGGTATCGGCCGTACTTGACAGTTATCTGGAATGTTCGAGTCACTTCGGCGTAAAGTGCTGACGTGATCTCAAAGGCCATCGATAAGCTGGTTGAAAAACTGCCCCCGTGGGGGAAGCTGATTTTCTGGCTGATTTTCGCGCCCCTCACAATCGTGGGAAGCGCGTATTGCATAGCTCACGATGGTGTTTTCTACTTTCTGCTGAAAGTAATTTTCAGCCCCTAGTGTTTCAACCGGATTCGGAGTGGTAACGGCCGTAACGAACAGTTATCGCGTGCAAGAGCATACAACTTCAACGTTCTCGAAATGATGCGTACATCCCGACAGCTCGCGGGTTCAGTACTCGTAATTATGCTTCTGTCCTTCAACGGTCAACGAGCGTACCCATGTTCCTGGGCGATTGGCTACTTTTATCAAGTTACATGCCTGCGCGGTGAGGTGGTAGGAACCGATCGAGGGTGGCCACGATGGCTAAGGCAGCACATGACTCGGCCTAACGTGCGCTTACGTCTTTACGAATATCGCTACCCAATAAGCAAGATAAGTGACATGCCTCTCGTGAAGACTGTTACCACTGACGAGAACGGACGATTCGATTTCGGTTCCGTTGCTGATGGGCATTACACGCTCATTGTGGACTGGCCATCAGATGAGGCGAACCCATTTGACGTTGAAATTAAGCAGAGGCTGCCTAGAAAAACGGCATCTGTGAAGATTGATGCGACGTGGCATTATCCCGACTGTATAGGCGGACATGAGTTCTTCGTCTTGTCGGAATAGCTGTTGTGAAATCGTCTTATCACTCACTATGTCAGGTTGAGATAGTGAGTGGTAACGCCCGTTCACGACAGTTATCATAAAATCCTGTTTTCCAGCCGGAACCATCGGATGAACGACGCGACTTTCAGAAAGAACTACTACGCCCTCTTTAACGCTGCCGGGAAGGTGAAGAATTACACACAAGCGTTTCCACTTCTGTTAATCGCCGCGAAGAATGGGCATCCTCACGCGCAAAACCTCATTGGCTACTGCTACGACTTGGGGTTGGGTACAAAGCGCGACGTGAAGGCGGCAGTGCAGTGGTATTGGAAAGCCGCGCAGAATGGTTACGGTGAGGGTATTTACAACCTCGCTGTTTGTTACGGAAAAGGAATTGGTATCCCGAAGAATAAGCGGAAGGCATTCGACCTATACAGCCGTGCTGCAAGCATGGGACATGTTTGGGCACAGTGCAATTTGGGAACTGTTTACGCAGACGGGATCGGGACGAAAGGTGATCCTGTCCTAGCTGTGAAATGGTGGCGTAAAGCCGCCCAGAAGGGTGACGCAAAGGCTCAGTACAACTTGGGCGTGGCCTATCTGGATGGCTGCGGGACCCGCACAAATAAACGTCTCGCTAAGAGCTGGTTGAGGAAAGCAGCAAGCCTTAATCACAGAAAAGCCGTACGGATACTGTACGATCTCGAACGCATTAGCACGCGGTAAGGAGATAGGTATTGATATATCGCCTTACCACTCACAACGAATTGTCCCGCTTTTGCAGGGGCTGGTTTGGTTATGGGGGACATGACACATGCGGCTCACGTGGCTGTTACGAAACTTGTGCCGTCCGCTGAAGCGGACTCGGGTTGTTCACTTGTTGCGTTCCCGGCACTCACGTGCCGGGCTATCTTGTGTCACCGCTTCGCGGTTTTTGTAATTCTTGTTCCAGCCCTGAACTCGATCCTCACAAAACCTCAGGGGCTAAAACCCTCGAGTTTCGCCGTTCCACGGCGCGGCTGAAGCCGCGCCCCTTCACATCGCCATTTGTGAAATCAGTTCTACTACTCCCAGTTCGGACGTTCTCGTATTCCGGCCCTTCCAAAGGAAGGAAAGGACCGGCACCCGGCTCTGTACGTAACCTGTTTGTACTAGCGCAGCAGGCCGTCGAGGCTAGGGTTCCGAAGGTACACGTCCGGAAGTACAGGGGCTGTAGGTACATTGCATGGACCAAATGTGCAACGTAATCTCGGTAGTGGGAGTACCAGAAATGGCGGAGCCATCAATCCCATTTATCTCGACGAAGAAGGGTTCAGGCAGAGAGACCCGGCTGGCTATCAGCGGCAATGTGAAGCTGATTTCGAAAGATGGACAGCAGGTGGAGGCCGAACTCCTGGACATCAGTATTCACGGATTTCGCGTGAGGCATGCACACCCGCCGCTGGCGAGCGGCCGCGAATTTCGCGTGATTTATCCATGGGGCGAAGTGATCGCCCGCGTGGTGTGGAGCCGTGCCGTTACGAAGTGGAATGAAAGCGGCTTCCTGTTGTGCTACTAGGTTTGGATTTGTCCCTCCCCCAACTTCTTTTAGCTGTTTCCATCTGAGACGTTGCGGAAGCAGAAATCTCTCGCTTCGGACCTGCGTCGCATCTCGTGATCAATCTGCGAAATTGAGACCTGATTTCAGCTTGAGACGATAATCGCCCTTTGCAACGCCGCCCATCGCCTTCACCTCTTTAAAAATCAATAGGTTACGGCTTTCTTGCAGGGACGGGATTTGGCTGATGCCGTGCATTTATCCGCTGAGCGCCCGGTGCCGCGCTGGTGCACCCACGAAGTGTGTGAGCAGGCGACGCAAAGAAATCGAAGTGGAGATCTCAAAGTGAGCCAGTTAACCGTCCTGATTTTCTCAGACGATCCGGAGTTCGCAACTACCCTGATTGGCCGCTGGCAAACTGAACGCGCCGTACCCTCTTTCATTGAATGCAGCACCGATGCATGGACGCGCTATGAGCAGGCTGGTTATGACCTGGCGATCGTGGGACCTTTGCACGATGACAATCCGCTGGATGTACTGAAGAAGATCAGTTACGAAAATCGCCCGGTGCTGTATGTGGCTCATCGAGCGGCGCAAGCCCACGCAGTACGCAGCGCGCATCCGCGAGCTCTGGTTCTCAATGACTACGAAGGTTGGGTGAACGCGGCCGTCTTGCTGGCGTCAGAGGCGGCACGCCGTGTCGGTGCAGTGAATCGCGCGCGCCAGGCGGAGCAGTCGACCGTCGCTGCTGAGCGGCATGCGGTGCTCGGGCGCTACATGCTGGACATGCGCCACAGTTTGAATAACGCGCTGACATCGATCCTGGGAAACTCGGAGCTTTTGCTGCTGGAACCCGGTTCGCTGTCGGCGGAAGTGCGCGATCAGATCGCGACCATTCACAGCATGTCGATGCGTGTACACGAGATTATTCAACGATTCTCCAGTCTCGAATCCGAAATGACGTTTGCGGAGAAGAAGTCTCACTCTGAGATGGAGGTCGTTGTCGGTACGGGAACGCGAAGTGCATAAAGCTGCGTGTTTCCGACGCAAGTAGTTGAAAAGAAATGGCTGTACCAAAGTAATACGAGATTGAGACCGAACCCGTAGTGTGGCTCGGCAATTGCTCTTTTAGTAACGCGGAGATCCGTGTGTTGAAAAAAGTGCTCATCGTCGACGACTCGATGGCTGAGATGAAGTTGATGCAGAACGTGCTCGAGCAAGCCGGGTATTGGCCGGTGCCGCTCAACGATCCCACGCGGATCGAGCAGACCATCGACGCGGAACATCCCGCGCTGATCCTGCTCGACGTGGTAATGCCGCAGCGTAACGGTTTCCAGGCGTGCCGGGAGTTGAAAAGTCACGCGTCGTACAGCCAGATCCCGGTATTGCTGGTGACTTCGAAGAACACGGATAGCGACAAGTTTTGGGGACAGCAGCAAGGCGCTGATGGGTACGTGGTGAAGCCGTTTACAGCGCAAGAGTTGTTGGGAGTGATTCAGAAGTTTCTTTAGTACGAATTGAAATGCCAGATCAGACACATGTCGAGAATGCAGCGAATCAGGCTGGGGAAACCTCGCCCGAACAGTTGCAGCTGCTGAATGAACCGACGGCACCGCAGACGCAATATTGTCTGTTTCGCGCCGGACGCGAACGCTTCTGCCTGCCAGTACTCGATATCGAGGAAGTGGTGGAGTGGCCGACGTTGACCCCGGTGCCTCGTGCACCAACATTCGTGCGGGGCATTTTCAATTTGCGGGGAAACATAATTCCCATCATCGACATTGCTTTCACGGAAGGCCATCGCGGCGATCTTCCACCCAAGCATGTGGTGGTTGCGCTGTTGCCGGCGAAGGATGAAGTGGGCGAATTGCGGTTGGGAATCGCGTCCGACGAAGTGATTGGGACGCATTCGACGAGCGATCCGCTGCTGGTGGACGAAGCGCCCAAGGATGTTCCGCATTGCTGCGGGATGTTGCGCATCGACGAGAAGCTGGCGCTGGCTTTGGATTTGAACAAGGTGCTGGAAAGTTTTCCGGTGCCGGTGATTTAACTCCCTTTGCGGGGATCGTTGTTCGGGAAGTTTATCGAGATGAGCCGAAAGCCGACAGCTGATAGCTGAACGCCTCCGGCGGAGGTAACAATGAAAGGTCGTCTGAGTTCGACCATCTGGATGATAGTCACGGTGAACGTGGTAGCGGTGCTACTCGTACTGTGGCTTGCCTACGAAGCGGGAGCCCACTCTGGTGGACTCGGTCTTCGCGACGCCGGTGCACTGGGCGGAAGCTCCGGGCCGCAGCTGCTGTTCGCGGTCGCGATCGGCGCTGCTGCTGCCATCTTCAGCATTAGTGTGCTGGGCAGCAAGATCGTGAAGCCGGTGCAGGAGATCACCGAGTTCTCCGAGAAGATCGCCGGGGGCGACAACAACGCTCGCCTGGAGATCTCGTCCCAGAACGACTTCGCCGTAGTTGCGGAGAACTGGAATCGGCTGGCCGAAAAGCTTTCGCGCACGGGCCGTGACCAGCAGGCGCAGGACACTCTGCAGAAGAGCGTCACTGAGTTCCTGACCATTGTCAGCCAGATCGCGCGTGGCGACCTGACGCTGCGTGGCAAGGTCACGAACGACGCGCTGGGCAACGTGGTTGACTCCGTCAACTACATGCTCGACAACTTCGGACGCGTGATTGAGCGCGTGCGCAACGCGGCTGTCGACGTCTCCAGCAGCGCGAACGAAATTCTGATTTCCTCGGAAGAGATGGCGGGAGGCGCCAGCCAGCAGGACCAGGAAATCACGAACACTTCGTCCGCCGTGGAAGAGCTGACGGTCTCGATGAAGCAGGTGTCGAACAACGCTGAAGCGAGTGCTGAAGCTGCTCGCCGCGCGCTTGATGCTGCTGAACAGGGCAACCGCTCGGTGCGCGATACGCTCGACGGCATGCAGCGCATTCGCTCGTCAGTGCAGGCGACGGCAAAGAAGATCAAGTCGCTGGGTGATCGTTCGCTGGAAATTTCTGAAATCGTCAACGTGATTAACGACATTACGGAGCAAACGAACCTGTTGGCTCTGAATGCCGCGATCGAAGCTGCTCGCGCTGGTGAAGCCGGACGCGGTTTCGCCGTGGTTGCTGACGAAGTCCGCAAACTGGCTGAACACTCGCGAACTGCTACGAAAGACATTGCTGCGCTGATCAAGGCGATCCAGGCGGAAACGAACGAAGCCGTGGTGGTGATGGAAGAGGGCACGAAGGAAGTGGAAGTCGGCGCAAGGCTGGCCGATCAGGCCGGTAAAGCGCTGGAAGCGATTTCCAGCGTAGTGCGCCAGTCCGCCGAACTCGTGCAGGAAATTTCGCTCGCATCGAAACAGCAGGTGCGCGGTACAGAAGGCGTGGCGAACGCGATGCAGATCATCTCCAGCATTACGCGGCAGACCTCGCAAGGAACTCGGCAGACGGCCCGCACGGTGGAGCAGATGGTGAAACTCTCCGAGCAGCTGAACGAAGCGCTTTCGCAATTCAAGATTTCCACGGCTCCTCCGACTCCGGCTCTGCCGGGAAACGGACGCCCGGAACTGGTGGCCACAACAGGTCGCAATGGTGGCGGAACTCGTTAACCAACGGGTCCGCCGCTCAAACTTGAGTGCGTAACCAGAAACCTACAGGCCCTGACGATAGATGACCGCACACACTCAGCTCGCGACCATCGTTACCGAGCACGAACTCGGTGAACTCGCCGCGCTTATTGAGCAGCGTACTGGCATTCTGTTCGACGAAACTCGCCAGCGCTTTTTCTCTCTGCGCATACAAGAACACATGGCGCACAAGAAGCTCGTTCGCGGGCTCGATCTTTTGCGCACGGTGAAGAATTCGAACGTCGAGTACGAAAGCCTGCTCGAGCGGCTGCTCACGCAGGAGACGTCGTTCTTCCGTTATCCACATATTTTCGAAATGCTGGAGCGAAAGATTCTTCCCGAGATGCATGTGAAGAAGTTCTGGGAGAATCCACGGGCGCTGCGCATATGGTGCGCCGGATGTTCGACGGGCGAAGAGCCGTACTCGGTAGCCGTCACGCTATCCGAGGCGCTGGAGTTTGCCGACAGCTGGAAGCTGCACATACTGGCGACCGACATCAGCCGACGCGCATTGCAGCATGCGGAACGCGGAGTGTATACGCGCCGGTCGCTTGGTCAGCTGACGCCGAAGCAGATTGAGACATCGTTCGCCAAAGTTGGCGATCAGTTCATGGTGAAGCCGCGCGTGCGGAACCTGGTTTCGTTTGTTCCGATGAACCTCGTCGACGGCACGTACATGGGCCGCTTCGACGTGATTTTCTGCATGAACGTATTGATTTATTTCTCCGACGAACGTCGTGCCGCAGTGATTCAGCGACTGCACGATGCGTTGGAGCCGGGCGGGTATCTATTCCTCGGACACGCGGAATCGATGAACAACCCGAACGTGAAGTTCGAGACGATTGTGCATCGCGATATTCGGATATATCAGAAGCCGGGCAACAACATTGCGCGGTGGCCAGTGTCGAACGCGGAGGCGAGTGAGTGAGTACGCCTAACCAGGACATGCTGGAAGTCTTCCTGCAGGAAGCGTCGGAGCATTTGCAGTTCCTGCGGGAGTACTCCAGTGTGCTTCAGGATCCGTATCCTGCAGCACAGGACCTGGAGCGCCTGTATGTGGCGGCGCACACACTCGTCGGTTCGTCCGGGCTGTATCAGTTCAAGTTCTTTGCGGAAGTCGCCAGCAAACTGGCCCACATCTTCCAGTACGCGATCAATGCGGGGATCAGCCAGGAAGCGTCGGGGCCGCTGGTTGAATTCATTTACGAGGGCATTGCGGTTCTCGAATCCGATCTGCTGATGGTCAGCACGAACGGAGTGGAATCGGAAGACGAGTTCCAGGGCTTCAAAGAAAAATATCCATACGCGTTCCAGAGCACCGAAGCAGCGAAAGAGCCGGAGCCGGTTGCTGCGCCAGATCCTGAGCGGCATCCGATGCCGCCTGCCAGTTGGGAGCCGGAGCCGCTTGTTCATGAGACTCAGGAGCCACCTCAGGTTGCGCTGCCGACATTCGATGAGCCAACGCCGGTTTTGGAAGAAGCTTCGCAGCCAGTCGCGCCGCCGATGATTGCAGAGCCTGCGCGGACCGTGGTCGTGCCTGCGCCTGCGACGAGCGCGCCGGCCGTCCGTGTCACGATGCCAGTTCGCAGGCCGACGCCGCCTAAAATTGAGATTCCGGATCTCGCGCCGGACGATGAAGTACCAGCCGAGGTGCTGGAGTTCTTCGTTCCGGAAGTTGAAGAACATATTCAGGCGGTGACGGACTGCCTGTTGTCGCTCGAGGCAAATCCGAATCCCGAAGATATTCACCGACTGTTCCGCGCGATGCATACGATCAAGGGATCCGCGGCGCAGGTAGGACTGCATCGAATTTCCCGCGTTGCCCACCGCGCCGAAGATCTCGTCGGACGCTTGCGCGAGGGCGAACTGCGGCCGAGTGCATCGATTGTCGACATTTGTCTCGAATCCGTCGATGTCCTGAAAAAATTCCTGTACAACCAGTGGCCCGACGAGGCCACGCTGCAGACGAGCGTGAAGTCGCTGCTGACGCGGATTGCCAATCTCGCGCCGGAAGAACAGGAAGAGGGCGCTGCACCAGCTGCGACGGAGCAACCGGCTCAGCCGGCGCCTTCGATGGAAGATTTCCTCGGGATTGCTGAGCAACCGAAGGCAGTCGTTAGCGAGGCATCTGCGCAGTCATCGGCTCCTGTGGCTTTGCCGCAGTCCACACAGACGATTGCGGCGCCGGTCTTCGTTCCGCCAGCGGCTATTGAAGCGTCGCGCGCGCCTGAGCACAAGGACGTTGCGGCTGCTGTCCCGCCGGATCATTCGCCGGAAGCGGAAGAGATTATTGTTGGTTCGCGCAAAGCTTCTGGCGGTACGCCGCCGTCGAAGTCGGTGCGTATCGGCCTGGAGCGATTGGACCGCATGATGAACGCGGTCGGCGAACTGGTGATCAACCGCACGCGCATGTTGGGACGCGTGGCGGAGCTGGAACGTCTGGCCGATGTGCTGAATTTCTCCAAGGCACGGCTGATCGACAAGGTCACCGAATTCCAGGAGAAGCACGAGTTCAACAACATTCTCGGCAGTAGCAACCCGCAACCACCATCGCGTCCGCAGAACTATCCGCCACTTGCCTCGATGAGTGGCTTCGCGCCACCGGATTCGGGCTGGCCGGTGAGCGAGTCGTACCCGTTCCGCGGAGGCTATTCGAGTTATTCACACTCGTTCGATCCTGCACTCGCTGAATTCAGCGAGTTGGAAATGGATCGCTATGACGAGTTCAACATCCTCTCGCGCTCGCTGACCGAAATCTCGGCCGATATTACCGAGGTTCTTAGTCAGCTCGATGGATTTGTGCGTCGGGTTGATGGCGACATTGATGAGTTCACCAAGCTTGCGCATCGTCTGCAGGATGAAATTACGCAGGCGCGCATGGTGCCGATCGGTAATCTTTATACGCGCATCGCTCGCACGGCGCGGGATGCCGCCAAGGCGTCGAACAAGCTGATCGACCTGAAGCTGGAAGGCGACGAGACCGAGCTCGACAACAATATTATTCAGCAAATCGCCGATCCGCTGCTGCACCTGGTTCGCAACTCGGTGGCGCACGGAATAGAGCGCGCGGAAGAGCGCTATGAGTCAGGCAAGTCCGATCATGGCAATGTGGCGGTGCGCGCGTACCATCGTGGCAACCACATATACATCGAAGTAGAAGACGACGGCCGCGGTATCGATTACGAAAAAGTTCGCCACACGGCGACGGATCTGGGTCTGCTCTCAGCCGAACAGGCCGCACAAACTCCCGACCGCGATTTGCTGGAGCTGCTATTTCATCCAGGATTCTCGACCGCGCCGCGTAAGACGGAACTGGCTGGGCGCGGAGTTGGATTGGATGTTGTGCGCGCGAACCTGAGCGCGCTGAATGGCGAAATCGAGATCGACACGCAAAAGGGCGTGGGCACGCGATTCACCCTGAAAGTCCCGCTCACACTGATCATTTCGCAGGCGCTCTTTGTGCGCTGCGGAGAAGCGCAGTTCGCCTTCCCACTGTCGTTCGTGGAGGAGATACGCCGCCTGCGCGAGAGCGACATCGAAGAAATTGGCGAAAAGCTGCTCACAAAAGTACGCGACGAAGTCACAGAGATCGTTCGTCTCGATCGCGAACTGGGATTGCCTCCGATTGAGCCAGTCAATGGCTTCTATCGGCTTGTGATCGTGAACATCGGCGGACGGCAGGTTGGCATCGTCGTCGAAGAGGTCCTGCGCAAAGACGAAATCGTCATCAAGAACATGGGCGAGTACCTGCGGAACGTGAAGTTGTTCCCGGGTGCAACGATCGCACCGGACGGAAGCTTGATCCTATTGGTCGACTTAAACCGACTGGTTGTCGGCGAATCTATTGAGCACAAGCCGCTGATGTTGTCGGCGGCTGCGGCGCGCGTTTTCGCTCCTGGCTCAATGGCCGTCGCTCACAACAGCATTCCCCGCGAAGCGATTGCGCCGGTGCCGGACGAGAAAGTCATTGTGCTGGCTGACGATTCGATCAGCGTGCGCAAGTTTGTGGGACGCATGCTGGAAAAAGCTGGCTATCGCGTGAAGCTTGCCGCCGACGGGCTCGATGCGCTCGAGATCGTGCTGCAGGGCGGATGCGACCTGGTGATCACTGATCTCGAAATGCCGCGTACCAACGGCTACGAGTTGATGATGCACCTGAGGCAGAATCCAGACACCAAACGAATACCGGTGATGGTAGTCACGTCGCGCGCGGGCGCGAAGCACCGCGAGCGCGCCATGAGCGAGGGTGCAACGGCGTTCATGGTGAAGCCGGTACAGGAAGATCAATTGATTGCTTCGGTTGCACAGATGATTGGGCATGCGCTGCCGCACCTGGCGGCCAATGCAGCGGCGGCCGGGGCAGAAGTACAGGTTTAGGGACAGAAGATGAGTGCTGGTCAAAGAACGCGGGTGCTGATCGTCGATGATTCGGCGTTCATGCGCAAAGTGCTGCAAAGCATTATTGCAGCCGATCCGCAGATGGAGGTCGTGGGCGAAGCGCGCGACGGCCGTGAAGCCGTGTCTCTGAACGAGTCGCTCAACCCCGACGTGATCAGCATGGACATCAATATGCCGCACATGGACGGGTTGCAAGCATCCGAGGCGATCATGGCGCGGAATCCGCGGCCCATTGTGATCGTGAGTTCGGAAGCCCGGGACGGAGCAGAGGCGACGTTGCGCGCGCTCGAAATTGGAGCCATTGATTTCGTGCCAAAGCCGACGAATGCGATCGACCTCGATATGAATTCGGTGCGGGAAGAACTGTGCCGCAAATTGAAAGTTGCTTCGCGCGTCCGCGTGGTTCGCACGATTCGCAACAACAATAACAGCGGCGGAACCAATGGTGGAGGCAACGGAACGGCACCCAAGCCGCCGGCGAAACCGGTTGCAAGCGTCAGCGCGCCGACGTCTCCCATGAATGGAGCAGCGGAGCCTGCGAATGGGCGCTTTCCGATCATCGTGGTTGCGGCTTCAACCGGCGGGCCACAGACGTTGATGAATTTTGTTCCGATGTTCCCGCACGAGTTTATGGGCGCAGTGATTCTCGTCCAGCATATGCCGGGAACATTCACCAGCCAGTTCGCACATCAACTGGCCGAGGTTGCGAAGATTCGTGTCAAGGAAGCGCAGCACGGGGAGATGGTGCAGCCGGGCGTCTTCTATGTTTGCCCTGGATCACATCACTTGCGCATCACGCCCCAGGGCAGAATCGCACTCGATGAAGGCGAACGGATCAATGGATATCGTCCGTGCGCGGACGTCACGCTGGAGACTGCGGCTGCTTATACGGGTCCGATGACCACTGGAATCATTCTTACCGGAATGGGATCGGACGGAGCTAAGGGTTCGCAGTCAGTAAAAGCCTCTGGTGGACACGTGATCGCGCAAGACGAAGTTACTTCGGTAATTTTCGGAATGCCCGCGGAGGCGATAAAAACCGGAGCAGTAGATCAGGTGCTCGGGATCGACGCCATTGTTCCGGCGGTCGAGAAACGTGTCTTATACCTGATGGGCGCGGCCAGGGTAGGTGCGATGTGAGGTTAGCGCGTGGACAACGCGGTAAGCATCTCGCCTCGCCCGGCGGACAGGCTGCCATTCTGTTCACCGTTGGCGAGTTCACCTTTGCTGTGCCTGCCGATGTGATTCGCGAGATCCAGGGATTGCAGGATCTGCGCCTGATCGCCTCGGAACTCACGCCGATACGCACTCTGCACAATACTCCCGCTCCGGGAATTGGAGCGCTGGGGAAGAAAGTTCGCCATACGCTGCACCGTGGTAACCGCCTGCATTTCGTGATCGACGCCAACTTCTTCTTTGGATTGCCGCCCAGCAGCAGCACGCGGGTGCTGGTGTTTCGTGGTCAGCCCGTGGGCTGAAGGTCGACGGTATTGAGCGCATGACGATGATCACGCGGACTGTGCCGCTGCCGCTCGCCTTCCGAGGTGAAGAACGGCGCTGGTATGCGAAGCTTGCGATCGTGGAGAACCGCGTAGTTCCGGTACTGAACACTGATGCGCTGCTGAGTCGACTGGAAATCACGACACTGGAAACATTGCTGGCTCGCAGCGAAGAAAACATTTTCTCGGCGGTGGGCTCATGAGCGCCGTCAGTTCGTTTGTGCTGTTTCCGATGGGAGAGAAGCACTTTGCGCTCCCGGCAGATCGTGTTACTGAGCTTGCTCAAGTCGACGAGCCGCAGACGATTCCGCACACTACACCGTTTCTAATAGGCGTGCTGGTTCGGAGAGGCGAAGTGATTCCCGTGTGGGACATTGCTCCTTCGCTGGTTGGTCCGGATGCTCCAGCACGGAAGTTTTATCTGATCGCGCGGCGTCGATTCGGTTCCGCGGAAGAGAGCACCGCGATTCCGGTAAGCGGCGACTGTGAGTTGCTCAATAAAGAGATGACGGCGCCGGTTGGCAAAACCGCTCCTTACGTTGAAGGTTTATTGACTTTGGAAAATGAAGTGGTGGAAGTGATCAGCCTGGAAGCGCTGGCTGCGGAGGAGGCGTCATGACGACGGCTACTTCGGGAATCGGCAAACTCCTGGTTATCGATAGTAACGTGCTGTTTGCGAAACGATTGTCGAACGCGTTGCGCGAAGAAGGTTTCGAAGTGAATCACTCGATGGATGCGGCGTATGCCCTCACGATGCTGGAGTGGGATATGCCGGATGCAATCCTGTGCGCCACGAATCTGCGCGAGATGGGCGCCTTCGAGATTGTTCCGATCCTGCATGCGGATCAGAAGACTTCTCATATTCCGGTAATCGCACTGGGCGAAGACAGCGAGAACAGTTTGATGGCTGCCTTTCGCGCTGGATGCGACGATTGTGTGAGCCGCAAACTTGCTCCGGAAGGAATCGCCGCGCATGTTCGCACGTTCCTGAGAAGCAGGGAAGAAGGCTTTCAGCCGACGCAGATGCTGGAAAGCTCTCAGACTTCGCTGGAAGGCAATCTTTCACACCTCGATCTGCCTGGCGTGATCCAGATGCTACAACACTCGCGCCAGAGCGGTTCGCTGCACATCAATGCCGGTCAAACGGACGGCATTCTGATCTTCGATGGTGGCCAGTTGTCGCACGCAGAGGCCGGGGACCTGATCGGTGACGACGCGGTCATACAAATTGTGAAGTGTTGCAACCAGGTAGAGAGCGGAGTTTACAAGTTCATTCACGGCTACGCGCCCGGTACGCGTACCGTGCTGCATTCAGCTACCGAACTCATGCTGCAGGCACTTCGCGAGATCGATGAGGAGCAGGAGCAGCAACCCAGCGACGAAGGAGTGCTGCCATGAGCGCCCCTACTGTATTTTTCATTGACGATAGCGCGACCATGCGCGAGGTCATCAAGATCGCATTCCGCCGCGAGAACATCGAGGTGGTTGCCTGTCACGATGGCGATGCTGCCATTGCCCAAATGCAACAACAGCCTCCTGACGTAGTCATCAGCGATGTGATTATGCCGGGCAAGGACGGGTACGAAGTCTGTCAGCAGATCAAACAGACGCCCGGTTTGGGCAATACACCGGTTGTGCTGATGTCGGGGGTGGTGAATCGCAATGTGGCGGAGAAAGCGTTCGCGGTGAAGGCCGACGAACTGATCCGTAAGCCATTTCAACCGCAAGATCTGATCGCTCGCGTCAAACAGCTTCTGCAAAACAAGAAGAACGCTCCGGCGGCGGTTGGGGCACCTATTCCGGTTCCGGTTGTTGCAACCCCGGCTCCGCCGGTGGCACCTCCGCCGATGGCGGCGCCTGTTCGTGCCAATGGCAATGGGCAGGGAGCTCCGGCAACGACGCTGAGCGACATTTTCTCTGCTCCGGTTCCGCCGCGCGCGCCGGCTCCCGAGTACGTAAATGCTCCCGCAATTGCGGTGGCTGCGCCTGCACCCGTGGCTCAGGCGGCTCGCATTCCCTCGCCACCGGTGCGAACAGCAATTTCATCTAACGGCGATATCGGCAAACTCCGCATCGAAGTAATGCGTCTGGAGAATCTGGTGAAGAAGTTGCATTCTGAGCTGGAAGCCGAACGCGAATACGCCCGAGCTCTCGAGGAGCACATCAAGACCCTGCAGGAGAACGATTAGTTCGGCCGTAGTCGACGAAACGGCAGCGATAAGTTTGTGCCGTAAGAATTCCAGGCGGCACCACTCAAAGGCGTCCTGATCGATTGTGAATCAGGATGCCTTTCGTGTTTTCGGTGGCCGGTGCCCTTTCTAATATCCGACTTCGCGCAGTTATGTTCCGCAAGTTTCATTGACACGAAATTTCACTAGATGTTACCGTCCGCGTGTCCCCTCACACCAGCAAGCCAGCATCAGGCTCGCGGGGGCCCCGGACGCGAATGCGCCACAGAATCGAATATCTGCCAGTCTGGATAGTGGTGAAACTGTTCGGCATAATGCCGCGTCCATTGGCGCGCGCATGCGGGATATTCCTCGGACAGCTGGTTTATTTTCTTCACGGTCGTCTTCGGCGTGTTGGCTTTCGTAATCTGCAGATGGCATTTCCACAGATGTCGGTACGTCAGCGGCGCCGCATAATCCACGGCGTATTCACTACGCTGGGGCGGCAACTTGCCGACTTCTGCCAATTCCCGTCGTATACGCGCAAGAACATTTCCTCGCTGGCTATTTACGAAGGATATGAAGCCTACGACGCTGCCAACGCGCGCGGCAAAGGCGTGCTCTTTCTAACTGCGCACCTGGGTGGATGGGAGATTGGTTCGTTCGCGCACTCGCTATTTGGGAATCCGCTGAACGTCGTGGTTCGCGCGCTGGACAATCCCTACCTGGACGAGATGGTCGACCGCTACCGAACGCTGCACGGCAATCGGACGTTCGAGAAGCAGGATTTTGCCCGCGGCCTATTAGCGGCCATGAAAAAAGGCGAGACGGTCGGGCTGCTGATGGACCAGAACATGACGCCGCCGCAGGGCGTGTTCGTGTCATTCTTCGGCATTCCCGCCTGCACGGCCAGCGGACTGGCGCGCGTTGCTCTGCATACGGATGCGGCGGTGATTCCGGCGTTCACGATCTGGGATTCGGTGCTTCGCCGCTATCGAGTGCGCTTCGATCCGGCGCTCACGCTGATCCGGACGGGTGACGCCGAGAGAGACGTGGTCGAAAATACCGCCTTGTTCACCAAGGTGATTGAGGATTACGTCCGGCAATATCCCGACCAGTGGCTCTGGGTGCACAAACGCTGGAAGACTCGTCCAGAGGGCGAGGCGCCACTATACTGAGCGTTCTCGTATGAAACTTAAGTCAATTGCGCAGGCGCTCCAGTTGGAATTTGTAGGCGACGGGGAGATAGAGATCTCCACGGTGTCCAGCATGGAATCGGCGACAGGGGCATCGATTGTGTTCGTGGAGGATGAGAAGGCTCTTCCAGAAGCCTTGAGATCGGGCGCGGGAGCGATTGTCGCTGGCGAGTTCGCGCGCGGTGCGACGGGAAAGGTAATGCTCATAAGTTCGCAGCCGAAGTTGGCGTTTTCGCGGATTGCTGCGCTACTGGGCCCCAGGCCTGCAGCGAAAGCGTTTGTTCATCCCAGCGCTGTCGTGGGTCCGAGCGCGAAGCTCGGCGCGAATGTGGAGATTGGTCCGCATGCCGTCGTTGAGGATGGGGTCACGATTGCCGAAGGCAGCCGCATTGGCGCTGGATGTTATGTGGGTAAAGGCGTTCGACTCGGAGCAAATTCGGAGCTCAAACCGAATGTCACGATCTACGCGGGAACGACCATTGGGGATCGCTGCATTTTTCATTCCGGCGTGGTGCTCGGCAGCGACGGATTCGGATATGTACGGGATGGAGTAACGGGACGCTATGAAAAGTTCCCGCAAATCGGACGTTTGGAGATCGGCAACGATGTCGAGATCGGCGCCAACAGCACGGTCGACCGCGGAGCACTGGACGTTACCGTGATCGGCAATGGTGTGAAACTCGACAACCTCGTGCACATCGGCCACAACTGCCAGGTAGGCAAGAACGTGGTTATCGCCGCCCAGACCGGCATTTCGGGCAGTTGCGTCATCGAAGATAATGTAGTGATGGCGGGGCAGGTCGGGTTGGGAGACCACATACGCATCAGCGAAGGCGTGATTCTGGGCGGTCAATGCGGCGTGTTGCCGCACAAGACGGTGCGCGGAAAAGGAATGCTGTTCTGGGGAACTCCGGCACGTCCAGTGCGCGAATATCTAAAGCAACTGGCGGTGCTGGCGCGTCTGGCGAAGAGGTGATCTATTCCCCCACCCTACGCAAAAGAAGCGTAGGCTGGGCGGCCACCCGTCCGAATGTATGGACGATTCCCACACAACCAGATGAAGGTTGTGTGGGCCACCCGCAAAGTCGCGGAACGTGAAACTGATTTATGGCGATTGTCATTGTTGGCGGGCACTCTCGCAGCGTAGGCAAGACCAGCGTCGTGTCTGGCCTGATCGCCGCCCTTCCCGAGATGCACTGGACCGCAATCAAAGTAACGCAGTACGGGCATGGAATCTGCTCGGCCGACGGGGAACCATGCGACTGCGCGACCGACGACCATAGCTGGGCAGTGAACCTCGAGCGCAGTCGCGCCGGTGATAACGATACGTCACGCTTCCTGGTTGCTGGTGCCGAGAAGGTTTATTGGGCGCGAACGAGGCAGGGATTTCTCGCCGAAGCCATGCCAAGGCTGAGGCAGTTACTCGCGGAATCAGCGAATGTCATCGTCGAGTCCAACAGCATGATGAAGTTCGTCCGCCCCGAGATTTATCTCAGTGTTCTCGATTACGACACACGCGACTTCAAGCCTTCGGCGCGCGAATTTCTGGATCGCGCCACCGCGGTCATCGTCCATGCGCAAACTGCGGAAGCAGCGCCCGCGTGGGACGATGTCTCTCTCAAGCTGATCGCCGGCAAGCCGGTGTTTCCAATCGAACCTCCGCAATATGTCACGCCGGAACTGGTTGAATTCATGCGCCAGCGTCTTACTCCTGCGATCGCGCAATAGCGTCAAGAAAATCCCGTGCTCCCGACTTGATATATTTGAAGAACTGTTGCCGTTCACTCTCGCTTACGGAGCATATCGTTTCATGGGTCATGGAAAACTGACGTTAGCACTGCTGGTAGTTTGCTTTTCAGGGTTGGGTCTTATCGCACAACAATCGGCCGGGCACGACGCGAGTTGGAAAGCCCCTGCTTCGGCCGCCGCGAAGAAGAATCCTTTGGCCAAAGACGCCAATGCGGCACAGGCCGGACAATCCACATTCTCGCGGTCCTGCTCACCGTGCCACGGCGAAACGGGCGACGCGGGTCTGGCAGGAGCGTCGAACTTGAAGTTGGCGGCCGTTCAGGCGCAGAGCGACGGCGCGCTGGAGTGGAAGATCGCGAATGGCAACGTGAGCAAAGGAATGCCGGCGTTTGGCTCCATGTCGCAAGAAAAGCTCTGGCAGGTTGTGCGCTACATTCGCACACTGAAGACGCCCGCTAAGACCGCAGCCGCGCGATAACTCGATTTCACAGGAGGCGCATGCGCAACTTCGAAATTCTGTTCGATCAAGGTGAACCATCTCCGATCGAAGATTCTGCGTATGCGCCGTATGGGAAGCTCGGATTCCCCGAAGCGCCGCCTACCCGTCCCTGGATCTACTCCAACTTTGTGCAGTCGCTCGATGGCATTGTGTCGTTCCGCGGCTATCACGCTTCGGGGGCAGACATTTCGCAGTCTGCAGAAGATCGCTGGCTCATGGACCTGCTGCGCGCTCACGCGGATGCCGTACTCGTCGGCGTGAACACGTTGGTCGATGAGACGAATCTCCGCGGGAAGGAAAAACGCGGTCCAGTTTTCCGCATCATGGAGCCTGCACTCCGAGACTTGCGGCGTAAGTTGGGGCGGTCGCGCGAGAAGAACATTTTTGTCACTGGCTCCGGCAACATCGATCTGTCCGAATACCGTTGCTTCGACTGCGAGCACGTGGACCCGATTGTCGTGACCACGAAGGCGGGAGCGTCGCGGCTTGAACAAGGCAAGAGGAATTCCGGTGTTCAAATAGTTGTCGCAGGCGAAGGCGACAGGGTCGACCTGCCGCGTATGGTTGAGTTGCTGCATCAAGATTTCGGCATTCGGTATCTTCTCTGCGAAGGTGGACCGACTCTTTACGGGCGAATGTCACGCGCTGGGCTCGTCGACGAGAAGTTCTTGACCATTGCTCCAATCGAAGTAGGGCAGTTTGTTCCCGATGAACAGCCACGTACGCCGGAAGAGGTTGCGAATCCGAAGTTCAGCACGACTCGCCCGACCGTCTTCTTTGGACCCGGATTTATGAAGGAAAACGCTTCGCGCTGGAGATGGATCAGTACCCGCCGCATCGACGACCACGAGTTCAATCGCTATCGCATCGTTCGTCCCTAAGCTACCTAGCATTTACAATTGACTCTGGTCTCAATGGCTGGAACTCGCCAAATCCCTGACGTGTCCAAATCGACCCGGCGTGTGCTGGAGCGACGCTCGTCGTCGTACGCGATCCCATGGCAAGCATGGTTGCTGGCAGTTGTGTCGGGCGTTCTGCAAGTGCTCGCGTTTCCGATCCCAAACCTGAATTGGCTTTGCTGGATCGCACTGACGCCGCTGCTTGTTGCAATCCTTCATGCGCGTCGCATGGGACGTGTGCCGAGTTCGGTAGCGTCCGTTCGACAGGGGCTCATGCTCGGGTATGTAAGTGGCGTGATCGTGTATCCTCGGCTCCTGCTACTGGATCTATCACGTCATGAATTCCTACGGCGGCTTGGATGCGCCGGTCGCTGCCGGAGTTTTGGTTCTCTTTTGCCTGTATCTGGGATTGGTGCATGCTGCATTCGGGGGATTGTTCGCGCTGGCAGCGGGCCGGCTGAAACTAGGGCCGCGAGCGCTTGTCCTAGCGCCATTCCTATGGGTGGCTCTGGAGTTGTTCCGCGCGCGCGTCATCGCTTTCCCATGGGATTTGATGGGTACAGCGCTGGTCGATAATATACCGCTCTCTCGGATTGCGACCATCACCGGGGTGTACGGGCTCTCGTTCGAAGTGCTGCTGGTAAATGCCGCTTTCGCATCGGTCTTTGTGGGACGGCGCGAGCGGCGCGCTCTCGTTTTGGCGGGTTGCATTTTGCTGGTGGGCATTCTGCAGACGGGCAGCTTCTTCACGGCTCCGCCGCAGCCTGCGAATGGGACGGCGCGGCTGGTTCAGCCGAACCTATCGCTTAACGTCGACTGGACTCCTGAGTTCTACGAAAAGACATTAGCTGAGCTTGGAACATTGAGTGTTCCGCAGCCGGGCGAGCTGATGCCGGGAGATCCACTTCCGGATCTGGTGATTTGGCCGGAGTCGCCAGCGCCGTTTTTCGAGAACGATCCGCGCTTCCGAAATACTGTCGAGCAAGATTGCTACCGATGCTCACGCGTATGTGATTGCGGGAGAAGTCGGACTGCCGCCTTCCGGGGACGATCGGCGGATCTACAACTCAGCCGTGGTCATTACGCCGCAAGGGGATGCTCTCGCCCGTTACGACAAGGTGCATCTGGTGCCGTTTGGCGAGTACGTGCCGTTTAAAGATCTATTCAGCTTTGCGCACAAGCTCACGCGCGAGGTCAGCGATTTTGCTCCTGGGTACGAGCGCATGGCCTTACCGGTGCACAGCTATAAGCTCGGAATCTTCATCTGCTACGAATCGGTGTTCCCGAATGAGGTGCGCGAGTTTGCGGCGAAGGGCGCGCAGGTGCTCGTGAACATTTCGAACGATGGATGGTTCGGCGACACGGGCGCCCCGGAGCAGCATTTGCGCATGGCTCGGATGCGAGCTGTCGAAAATGGCCGCTGGGTTCTGCGGTCGACTAACACCGGCATCTCAGCCTCCATCGATCCCTTCGGACGAGTGGTCGTGCAGCTTCCTCGCAACGTTCGCGTGGCGCTTGATTTGCCATACGGGGTGGTGACGGGAACCACTTTCTACACGCGTCACGGCGATTGGTTCGCGTGGGCCTGTGCGATAATCGCGTTAGGCGTGTTCATCGCGCTCATCTCCAAGAACAGGACGTTACGAGCATAATGGTCGAAGAACTGGAACAGGCATACAGCGGTTTACGCGATAAAGTTCGCGACCTGCGGGAGTATCTTTGACCCCTCCAAATCCCGCACCGAACTCGACGCAATCGAAAAGCTAACGGCAGATCCATCCATCTGGTCGAATCCCGAACGATCTCAGACGCTTATGCGCGAACGCAAACGCCTGGAGTCTGCCTTAAACACTGAGGCTGATCTGGCGCGTCGCGTGGGCGACATCGACGCCTACTTCGAATTGGCCCGCGAAGGCGAGCAGGTTGAGGCCGAACTGAAGCGCGAAATCGATGCGCTGCAGGTACAGGTCGATAAGCTGGAAACGGAAACGCTGCTTTCAGGTTCGAATGATCTGCTGAATGCGATCGTCACGATTCATCCGGGAGCGGGCGGAACCGAATCGCAGGATTGGGCCGACATGCTTCTGCGCATGTATTTGCGCTGGGCTGAACGCGAGGGCTTCAGCGCCGTTGTGAATGACTATCAACCGGGTGAAGAAGCGGGACTAAAGTCGGCGACGTTTACGGTTACGGGCGACTACGCGTACGGCATGCTCATCAGTGAAATTGGCGTGCATCGATTGGTGCGTATCTCTCCGTTCGATCAGGCGAAGCGGCGACATACGTCCTTCAGCAGCGTGTTCGTTTCGCCGGAAATCGATGAGAGCATACAGGTCGACATCAAGCCCGAAGACATTCGGACGGATACGTATCGTTCGGGCGGCAAGGGCGGCCAGCACGTGAACACGACCGATTCCGCGGTGCGCATCACGCACATTCCAACCGGCATTGTGGTGAGTTGCCAGAACGAACGTTCGCAGCATAAGAATCGCGAGCGCGCGATGAGCATGTTGCGCTCGAAGCTGTACGAGCATGAGTTGGAGAAGAAGCGCGCTGTATCCAAGAAGATCGAGGATTCGAAGCTGGATATCGGCTTCGGATCACAGATCCGGTCGTACGTGCTCGCGCCCTATCGCATGGTGAAAGACCATCGCACGAAGATGGAAATCGGCGACGTGGATCGCGTGCTCGACGGCGACCTGCAACCATTGATTCGCGCGTATCTGCTGATGCGGCGCGACGAACAAAGTTAGGGCGGCTATTTTCGAACTCCACCCGAGCCCAAAGATGGCTAGGGTTGGCCACCCAAATCTCATATGACTTCGCCAGACCTCGCACTCGGCACTAGACCGAATATTATCCGGCGAGGTCTGCGTCTCGAATATTTCACCCTGGCATGGAATTCGCTAGAAGCGCTTGTGGCGATCGTCTCGGGACTGTTTGCCGGGAGTATCGCGCTGGTCGGTTTCGGCTTCGACTCAGTGATCGAATGCGCCTCGGGAGCGGCTCTGATCTGGCGGCTCCGTTCTGATCACGATCACGCGAACCGTGAGCGCCACGAGCGACTGGCAGTGCGGCTGGTGGGAGCCAGTTTCATGCTTCTAGCGATCTATATTGCATATGAGGCCGTTCACACGCTGGTTAGCCATGAAGCTCCGGAAAAGAGCATCCCGGGAATTCTGCTCGCGATCGCATCGCTGATCGTGATGCCGCTGCTTGCACGAGCGAAGCGCCGGGTGGCGTCGGCATTAAACAGCGGAGCCATGCAGGCGGATTCGCGTCAGACGGATCTCTGCGCATATCTTTCCGCCATTCTTCTCGGCGGGCTTATCGTGAACGCTCTATTTGGCTGGTGGTGGGCGGACCCCATTGCTGGTCTGATCATGATTCCGATCATCGTTCGTGAAGGTATCGAAGGCTTGCGTGGCGAAACGTGTTGCGAGTCGCCTCTGGTCAACGGCAGCTGTGAGCGCGATACCTGTTGTGATCACGACAAAGCGGAGCATGCGTGAGCGAGCCAGTACAACCTTCTTTAGGTGAGCGCTTCCGCCGTGCCATGGTTTTCGCCGCCGAGTTGCATGCAGGTCAGGTGAAGAAGGGTGGGCACAATATCCCTTACATCTCGCATCTCCTTGGTGTGACTTCGCTGGTGATCGAAGCAGGCGGCAATGAAGATATGGCGATTGCCGCTCTGCTGCATGACGCCGTCGAGGACCAGGGTGGACGGCCCACGCTGGAGCGCATACGCGCCGAGTATGGCGGGCGGGTGGCGCACATCGTCGAAGGGTGTACCGATTCTGAAATCGAACCCAAACCTCCATGGCTGGAACGCAAGAAGGCTTACGTTGGTCACGTCCGCGAGCACGCAGACTCGGAAGTAACCTTGGTTTCGGCGGCGGACAAGTTGCACAATGTACGTGCGATTCTTGCGGACTTCCGCGAAATTGGCGATCCCGTGTTTGACCGTTTCAAGGGACGCAAGGACGGCACGCTGTGGTACTACCGGGCGATGGTGGATGCCTTTCGCGACGCGATGGTGCGCAATGGCCTGACGCAGCATGCGAGAGGGAACCAGCGCTTGGTAGACGAACTGGATAGGGAAGTCACGAAGCTGGAATCGCTTGTTGCTGCAGGGAAGAGATAACTATGCCGAAGATGCTCGATCTGATTCGCGAGTCGGCTGTGCCGCCCTCGGTGATGCGCTCGGCATCGCATGGGGCGTTGTCGCTTCCGGCGGACGAGATCGTCGAGATTCTTGTCTATTTATCACAGCACCAGTTGTTTGGCGAGCAGGCGCGTCTTACGCTGGCCGGTCTCAAGGAAGAAAAGCTACAGCCGGTAGCGAGTGATCCCAAGACGCCAGCTGCGGTGCTTGATTATCTAATCGCTCCTGCGAATCTTCGTCCGGCGCTGCTTCCGGTTCTTCTCGAAAATCCAGGAGTTCCCGAGAAGGACGTTGTGGAACTCGCGAAATCGGGATCGCGCGAAGTTGTGATTGAGTTGCTGGTGAGTGCCCGAGCCCAGTCCATCGCCCGTGTACGTGAAGAATTGGCACGCAATCCTCATCTGACTCCCGCGGAGGTCGCTTCGCTGACGCCGAGCCAGACTTTTGTTAATGCAGAGGATGCTCCGGCAGAAGAGCCGGTCTCGCCGGAAGTGGAAGCAGAACTTGCACGATACCAGGCAGAACATGCAGCGGCCATTGCGGCCGCCGAAGGCACGCCTTTCGAACTGGCTGATGCGAGCGAAGAGGAGCGCGCTCATTTGCAAACGGCGGAGGCGGCTGTGAAGGCGACTCCACAACCTGCGGCCGCGAAAGCAGCTCCGCAGAAGCCCGAACGTGTATCCACATTGCAGAAGATTGCGCGGCTCGCGGTAGGCGACCGCATTCAGCTCGGAATGAAGGGCAGCCGCGAAGAACGTTTTGTGCTGATTCGCGATGGCTCCAAACTTGTCTCGGCCGCCGTGCTTGAATCCCCGAAGCTGACCGACCAGGAAGTGGAGATGTTTGCAGCAATGAAGAACGTGCAGGAAAGCGTGCTGCGCGGTATTGCAGGCAAGCGAAAGTTCATGAAACTGTATGCGGTGATGCGCGCTCTGGTAAACAACCCGCGTTGTCCTCTGGACGTTGCCCTCCCACTGATGAAAAACCTTCTCCCTGCGGACCTGAAGGCTGTATCGATGAATAAGAACGTCTCGGACACGCTTCGCAAGCTTGCCGCCAAGATGCATCACGAAAAGACACAAAACAAGAAGTCTGAGTAGCAATGATCCTAGGCAGAGAAGCTGTATCTCAGTAGAATTCTGCAGGTTCTTCCGGGAGAAGTGTGTGGCTCAGTCAGATCCTGTTACCGATATTCTTCGTACCTCGCGAACCATTGCGGTGGTTGGGCTCTCCGATAATCCGCTGCGTCCGAGCCACGGTGTTTCCGCCTACATGCAATCGCAGGGCTATCGCATAATCCCCGTGAATCCGCAGGCCGATGAGGTACTAGGCGAGAAGGCGTATCCCTCGTTGCTGGATGTTCCGGAGCCGATTGATATTGTCGATATCTTCCGTCGGTCGGAATTCGTTCCGGAGATTGTCGACCAGGCGATTCAGCTGAAAGCGCGCGCCATATGGATGCAGGAGGGAGTGGTTCACGAGGTGGCAGCGGAGAAGGCGCGCAAAGCGGGACTATTTGTGATCATGGATAGCTGCATTCTGAAGGAACATCGAGCGCGACTGTAGTGCCGCGGACTAGAGGTCCACGCGAAAGCCGGCGGGACACCGGCGCTACTTTTCCGAGTCACCCTTCGCCTGTTCTCGCCGTTTTCGAATCTCTTCCAAGCGGTCGCGAATGCGTTTCTCCACGCCTTCATTTGTCGGATGGTAGTACCGGCGATTCTTCAGCTTGTCGGGCAGGCACTGCATGTCGGCCACTTTGCCTTCGACGTCGTGCGCGTACTGGTAACCGGAAGAATAGCCAAGCTGCTTCATCAGAGAGGTGGGAGCGTTGCGCAGATGTAATGGTACGGCTTCCTGCGCGGTTTCCTCCACGTCCCGCTGAACTGACCCGTAGGCGGTGTAGAGGGCATTTGACTTGGGCGCCAGAGCCAGGTAAACGACTGCTTGGGCGAGCGCGAGATTGCCTTCTGGCATGCCGATGAAGTCGACGGCGTCGCGGGCGGCCATACAGAGCGAGAGAGCGTTCGGATCCGCGAGTCCGATATCTTCCACCGACATGCGCACCACGCGGCGGGCAACGTAGAGCGGATCTTCTCCGGCTTCCAGCATCCGTCCCAGCCAATAGAGCGACGCATCAGGATCGCTGTTGCGGACAGATTTGTGCAGTGCCGAGATGAGGTTGTAATGCTCTTCGCCTGATTTGTCATAGAGCAGGATGCGCTTCTGCACCGCGTCCTGGACCATGGCTTCGGTGATTTCGCGCTCCGGCGTTTCCAGCGCCAGGGTTGTGGCCACTTCCAGCACGTTGTACCCGGATCGCGCGTCGCCGCTGGAGTAGGCAGCAATCCGGGCGAGTGCCTCATCGGAAGCCTTCACGTTCAGATTGCCTAATCCCCGTGCCGAATCTTCGAGCGCGCGCCGCAGCAGGTCCGCGATTTGCGATTCTGTCAGCGGATGCAGCACGTACACGCGGCAGCGTGAGAGCAGCGCCGAGATGATCTCGAAGGATGGATTTTCGGTAGTCGCACCGATCAACCGGATCGAGCCTTTTTCAACGTAGGGAAGAAACGCGTCCTGCTGCGCTTTATTGAAGCGATGAATTTCGTCGATGAAGACGATAGTGCGCGTGCCGAACTGGCGAGCCTTCTCGGCGTCGGCCATCACCTGCTTGATCTCTTTGATCCCGGTGAGCACTGCCGAGAACTCCACAAACTCGGCCCGTGTCATTCCCGCGATGATGTTCGCCAGGGTGGTCTTTCCTACCCCGGGCGGCCCCCAGAAGATGATCGACCCGGGCTCATCGCGTTCGATCTGCAATCGCAACGGCTTTCCGGGAGCTAGCAGGTGTTCCTGTCCGACAAATTCATCGAGGGTGCGCGGACGCATGCGATCGGCGAGAGGACGAGTCATATCCACTGGCTGGGGTCCGCTCGGCAATGGGGCAAACAGACTCATGCTTCTTCTGAGATGCTCGCGGCCGCGGCACGTCTCTGCCGCGCTGCCTCGTACAGCAGGATCGAGGCGGCTATTCCGGCGTTCAGCGACTCTACGCGTTCGGACTGCGGTATCCGAACAGTCTCGTCGACTCGGGCCATGTAATCTCGGGGAAGACCGGCGCCTTCGCTGCCGATCATCAGGGCTACGCCTCCGCTGAGGTTGGCTTCGTCAATGGGCGTCCCTTTATGCGAAGACGTCGCCAGGCAGCGCACACCACGTCCGCGCAACTCTTCGACTCGGCTGAGGTCCACGTGGATGAGCGGCACTCGGAACAAGGAGCCAGCGGAGGCGCGCACGACCTTGGAATTGAACTCGCTGGCTGTCTTCTCGCCGAGCAGAACGGCTGTCGCACCGAACGCCTCGGCTGAACGGATGATCGTTCCCAGGTTCCCCGGGTCCTGCACGCCGACAGCGCCGACCAGGAGCGGATTTTCACGTGCCAGGATCTGCTCGGAGTTGTAATCGGGCCATTTCACCAACGCGGCCACGCCCTGTGGAGTTTCGGTGTTTACGGCGCTGCGGAAGACGTCATCAGGCAGAATCAATGCTTCGGCCTGGTTGGAGATCTGCGGAAGTAACTTTTCGATACGGCTTCCGGCTTCGTCGCTAAAGAATACGGCCTTGATGCGAAGGCCGCTGCGGATGGCCTCTTCAGCCAGGTGCTGGCCTTCCACGGCGCAATATCCGTCGGCGGTCAATTCGCTGCGTTGAAAGGCCTGGCGGAGCTCCTTTACGAGCGAATTCTGCTTGCTCGTGACCCTTCGCAACCGCCCGCGAACCGCGCTTTCCGCCACTGGATTCAGGCCCACTTTCCATTTACCCCGCGTTACATGATACGCTTCCAAGGACAAGCTCATCTGTCACCAGCATTGGCCGCGTACGCCTTCAACATATGAAGCGAAATGCAGCGCGCCTCTTGCCCCGATTCAGCTCACTTGCGGACGGTCGCGATGGTATGTTAGTTTTCGCCGTTTGCGAACGTGATTCCGTCGCGGCCTGCGGCCTGGAGGCTAGCTGGTGGCTCCCATGAGAGGGGATTGATTGCACGCCGAAATCATAAAGATAAGTAGTGCCGATCCGGAAGCTTCGCTCATCGCGTATGCGGCGGACAAGATTCGTCATGGCGAAGTGCTCGGCATGCCCACCGACACGTTTTACGGCCTGGCGGCCGATCCGTTGAATTTGCGCGCGGTAGACCGCATTTACGACATCAAGTCGCGTTCGCGACACAAGCCACTGTCGCTGCTGATCGAGAGCGTGGAGCAGGCGGAAGAGCTATCACGGCCGTTGCCGGATGAGTTCTACGTGCTGGCGCGCAAGTTCTGGCCCGGCCCTCTGACGATGATTGTGCGTGCGTCTTCGCGGCTGCCGCTGAAGGTGACGGCCAATACCGGCAACGTGGCGTTGCGCGTGCCGGCGGCTCCGATTCCGGTGGCCGTGATTCATGCTTCGGGATTGCCGATTACCGCGACGTCGGCGAATTTGAGCGGCGCCACCGAATGCACCACCGCGGAAGAGGTTCACGATCAATTGCGCGGACGCTTGAATATCATCATCGACGGCGGACGTTCGCCGCGTGAGATCGCTTCGACGATCATCGACCTGAGCGGCGATCAAGGGATCTGGAGTATTCAACGTGAGGGAGCCATTCCATCGCAGGAAGTACAAAAAGCCTTGAGCGAGGCACTCGGCGCGAGTTGAGCACTGTCTCCAACGAAAAACGGCCGGCTAGACGTAGCGTCTGGCTGGCTTTTACGCTCGTCGTTTTACTCCTAGCTAGCTTTTATTTTGTGTGGACCAGCCTGCGCATTCTTGCGCAAGCCAGTGGAGATCCGCCACATACCGCAGACGCCATCGTGGTGTTTGGAGCTGCGGAATACTCGGGAAGGCCGTCTCCAGTCTTGCGGAAACGCCTAGACCACGGGTATGACCTATTTCAGAAGGGCCTGGCGCCAATTGTGATTACTACCGGTGGCTTTGGCAGCGATCCCGAATTCAGCGAGGGTGGCGTTGGCCACGACTACCTGCTGCGGAAAGGTATTCCCGAGGTCAACTTGATCGCGGAGACGCAGGGAAGCGACACCGCTCAGTCCGCCGATCGCGTTGCCGTAATTCTTCGCACGAACAACATGCATACCGTGATCGCGGTGAGCGACGCCTACCACATCTTCCGCGTGAAGCAACTGATGGAAGCGGAGGGATTCCAGGTGTACGGCTCACCGCGCCCGGATTCGCGGCCACGTACAGCATGGGGCAGAGTCGAGGGCTTGCTGCGCGAAAGCCTCAGCTACGCGCTTTGGAAGATGCACATCACGTAGCTAGCATGTCACGCCGTCTTTTCTATACCGATCAGTACGCCATCGATCTCCCCGCCGAACATCGTTTCCCAATGCCGAAATACCGGATGATTCGCGATCTGCTAGCGGCGGAGGGACGGTTTGAATTTGTGGCTGCGCCGTTAGCATCGGCTGAGACAGTGCAACTGGCGCATGATTCCGATTACGTTGCCCGATTTCTTGCAGGCTCACTTTCCGCCCAGGAGATGAGGCGAATTGGCTTTCCGTGGTCCGAACAACTGGTTCGCCGAACGATGGCTTCCGTGGGTGGAACGCTCGGCGCAGCGGAAGAGGCATTGAGTACAGGCTGGGGCGGAACCCTGGCAGGAGGTACGCACCATGCTTTCCGCGCCGAGGGCTCGGGGTATTGCGTGTTCAACGACATCGCGGTGGCGATCCAATCACTACGGCAATCCGGACGAGCGAGTCGGGCTGCGGTGGTCGATCTTGATGTGCATCAGGGAGACGGAACAGCGCAGATATTCGCTGAAGAGCACAGTGTGCTGACATTCTCCATGCACTGTGAGGCGAATTTTCCATTTCGCAAGCAACAGAGCAAGATCGATGTTTCTTTGACTGAGGAGACCGGTGACGAAGAATATCTGGCACAACTTGAGGCGGTTCTTCCGCGCGTATTTGAGTTTCGCCCTGAGATTGTTTTCTACCAGTCTGGAGTTGATGGACTGTATGCCGACGCGCTTGGCAAGCTGAAGCTTACTCACGAAGGGCTGAAGCAGCGCGACCAGCTAGTGATGACAGCGGTTCGAGGATCAGGCGTGCCGTTTGTGGTCACGCTGGGCGGTGGCTACGCCAAGCCCATTGAACTGACGGCCGAGGCTCATGCCAATACATTCCGGGTTGCAGCCGATGTTTTCGGCGCCTAAATCCGCGTCATGAATTGTTCAGACGTCTGTTCGCCGGGTGCTATTCTGTAGCACCCGTGGCGACCGTTGCCATTCTCGCGAAATTTTTCGGGCTCGGATTCAGCGCATTGCTGCCGCTGATCAATCCATTTGGATCTGCGCTGATTTTCCTCGGACTGGTTGGAGATGCGCCGATATCGGTCTATAAAGAACTGGCGCGCAGGATTGCGCTCAACACCGTCATGTTTTTGCTGGTGGTGGAACTGGTGGGCACGGCGTTGCTCGCATTTTTTGGGATTTCGCTTCCAGTAGTGCAGGTCTCAGGTGGGTTGGTTTTGGCATCCATGGGCTGGAGCTTACTCAATAAGCCGGATGCGCGGGATCAAAGTAAGACCGAAGCAGCGCAGGCCAGCACCGGCACGCTCAGCCAGAAGGTTTTTTATCCGCTGACGTTTCCAGTCACAGCCGGCCCCGGTACCATCGTCGTAATGCTCACGCTGACCGCGCATGCCTCAACGAAAGACCTGATCAGCAACATCCTCGCACACATAGGAATCCTTCTCGCCGTTGTGGTGCTGAGCGCGACCGTGTTTGTCTGCTACGCCTACGCGCCTAGAATCAGCAAGCGTGTTTCGCCTCAGACGGCACACGGCATCTTACGCGTGATTGCGTTCGTGTTGCTCTCCATTGGAGTACAAATCACGTGGAACGGGGTCGAGAGCCTGATCAAGTCTGTCATGAAGACGTAAGATTCAATAGCAGCGCGATTATTCCGGCAGCAATTGTGCTGGTGAAGTTCACCCCGTTGTTATCAATCATTCCTCGTCTTTCGAGCGTTGCTCCGAATAGGCTGTCAAAGATGGTGCCGAGAAATCCAGCGGCAGCAATTACTAAAACCTGTCGATGGGGAAGCCAGCCTGCAGCGGCAGCCAGGGCAGCGATCAAAAACGCAGCGAGGGTTCCAGCCAGCGTACCGGGAAGGCTGATGCCCCCATTGGTACCGACGTCCACTCGCCGCAAGCTGGTGATCAGATACGCGCGCGTGGCGAGCGCCTCGCCACATTCCGAGGAGGCGGTATCGGCAGCGGCTTCGGCGAGTGCCGCGGCGGAGGCAATCTGCAGGACGGGGATAAAGATTCCGGCCAACGCGAAACCAGTCGCTGCACCAACATTTGCCAGCACCTGTCGTGCGCCGCGGCCTTTACGATTTTCTGCCAGACCCATGCCGGCTTTGCGCGCGTAGCCAAAACGTGTAGTCACCCACGTTAAGATGAACACGCCGAAAAGGGTCACGAAAGCTGGCGGTCCCGCCGCCACATAAAGCAGAAAGGCCAGCAACCCACCGGCGATTGCCCCGCGTCTGCTGACACCTCGGCTCAGATAACCGCCAATCCCAAATAACCCAGCGATGACAATTCCCATAGGAACGCGTTGCAGCAGCAGTCGGAACTCAGCGAGCCAGGTGTCCGGGAATGCGAAAAGCGTAGCAGTCATCAACATCTGTCCAGTGTTGCGCATCGTATCAGTTGGCCCGATGACGTTGCATACAGATGGGCCACGACTCTGGAGGATTCATGGCTGCCTCGGTTTGGACGGGATACCTGACATTTGGACTTATTTCCATGCCGGTTCGGCTCTTTTCCGGCGCGCGCAGCACTCGCATCGCGTTTCACATGCTGCACCGGCCCGATCACGTTCGCGTGAAGCAGCAGCTGATTTGTCCTGAAGAAGAAAAGGTCGTCGGTCGAGACGAGATTGTGAAGGGCTACGAGTACCGCAAGGGCGAGTACGTCGTGATCGAACCGGCAGAGATCAAGAAGATCGAGCCAAAAACTGCCAAGGCTATGGAGATCCTGGAATTCGTAAAGGCCAATGAGGTGGATCCGATCTACTTCGAGTCGTCGTATTACATGGTCCCCGAAGAGCCTGGCAAGCGGCCGTATGCGCTGCTCGCGGAGTCACTGGAAGAGATGAAACACGTGGCCATTGCCAAGCTGACCATGCATAACCGGGAGTACACCGTGTTTATTCGTCCGCACGACGGCGGCCTGATGCTACATACGATGTATTACGAAGATGAGGTGCGGAAGGTCGAGCAGTTTGGGAAACCGGACGTCAAGGTTCTCGAATCGGAGGTGAAAGTTGCTCACCAGCTCATCCAGGCGCTCTCGGGAAAGTTTGATCCGGGCAAGTATCACGACACCTTCGAAGAGAACCTGAAAGAGTTAATCAAGGCTCATCTGGAAGGGCGCAAAGTCGCGGCCATTCCCAAACCGAAAGTGGCTCCAGTTACCGATCTGATGAGCGCTCTGAAACAGAGCCTGGCGCAGATGAAGAAGCCGCCACAGCGAGCGGAGCAAGCGCGGGAAGCTTCCGAAACGCACGCCAAGAAGCGAACGTCGCGTAAGCGCGCAGCCTAGAAAGAGGCAAACCAGGGGCCGTTCAACCAGGATGATCAGACGGCGGGGACCACGACTTTTTTCACCTGAGGGGTTCAATCTCGCGTATGCGAGGGGAGTATCCCGACGGGTGTCGCTGCCTTCTTTGCGGGAATCCCTCCTGACCACTACAATAGTTCTTCAACTCACTTTGTGTGATGGAGTTCAGCGGCGAAGTGCCGACACAATCTAGCTTGGTCCGTCATCGGTTATCACGTTTTGCTCTGGCAGCGGTTCTGTTGCTATCCACGATTGTCCTCTCGTCGTGTGGCGACGTTTATCGTCCGGTCGCAAATCCCATCATCCCTCCTGGCGCTAACCCACAGCAGACTTTTTATGCAATTGTGGTGGGAGCGAATGGCACCTCCAGCGGCGGCGCTGCCACCGTCGATGTTTCGGGAGACACTAATATCGGCAATGCGGTTCTGGGAGTAAACCCAGTACACGTCTCGCTGTTTTCGATCTCTCTGGCGGTTGCGGCAAATCAGGGAAGCGACTCCCTAACTTTGTATCAGCCGAATTTTCCGTCGTTGACCACGACGACCGTAACGCTGCCTGCGGGTTCGGCTCCTGTATTTTCGGCGCAGAACTCGACCAACGCTTATGTGGCTGACTATGGCCTTAACCAGGTCGCGGTGATTTCGAGCGCGCTGAAAGCGGCAACTGCTTTCGTAAATGTCGGGCCTCATCCGGTGGGTGTGGCGATCACGCCTGATAACGCCAAGGTGTTTTGCATCAACCAGGGCGATGGGACCGTCAGCGTCATTTCTACCCTGGACAACTCGGTGGTTGCGACGATCCTGGTCGGGCACAATCCGGTTCGCGGAGTTATGCGCTCGGACGGCGCGTTCTACTACGTCGTAAATCAGGGCGACGGTACGGTTTCCGTGATCGATACTGGAGCGCAGGCAGTCATTGCGACGCTGCCGGTTGGAATCTCGCCTAACGGCATTTCGTACGATTCGAATCTGGCCCGAATCTACGTGGCGAACACGGGTTCGAACACGGTGAGCGTATTCAACGCGAATACCAACACCCCGGTCTTGCTGGGCACGGTCACGACAGGGTCGGCACCGATGGCGGTGACAGCTCTGCACGACGGGACCAAGTTTTATGTTGCGAATTCCGCCGACAACACCGTTTCAGTTTTTAACGCGTTGAGTTTCGGCCCGATCAAGACTGTGCCGGTTGGAACGAATCCGGTTTGGATCGAGTCAGCGCCCGACTCAACGAAGGTCTACACGCCTAACCAGGGATCAGGAAATGTCAGCGTCATCAATACAACAACCGACACGGTTCCGGTTACTCTCTCGACGCCCAGCCCTAATCCGACTTTCGTCACGGTCAGTCAATAACAGCTAATTGCAAAAAGAAGCGGGACTGATGGTTGTCAGTCCCGCATTTTGCGTTTTAGGAGGCGGCAGCCGGTCAGGCTTCCGAACTTAGTCGCCGTCGTTCTTGCGGCGACGGTTGTAGCGCATCGCGATATTCATAAATACAGCGCCGGTTGCAGTTTCGAAACACATCACCACCGCTTCGGTGTCTTCGCTGTTGCCGATACCACGTGGCGCAGTGTGCACCTCGGGCGGATGCACTTTGAAATTAAATCCCTGGTCGTTCAACACGGTGACGGCGTTGCCGATTACCTGGTTGGCGAGCTCACAGATCGCTTCCGGAACGAATTCGTCCGAATCAGGATTGTCGGTTCCCATTAGTTTCGAAGTGATCACACGCGCAGCTTTAGGCTCGAGATCGAAGATCACGCGGCCTTCGATGTCGCCGTTGACCAGCACCATGGCCGCGATTCCTTTGCGGCGATAAGCTTCCTCTTCCATGCTGACAGCGCCGATGGTCGTGGGCTCCTGAAGAGCCTGCGCGAGCACCGCGTCGGCCGCGTTGATGAATGGCTGAATCAGTTCCATCTTCACGGTGTCACCCCGGCGGCAGCCTCCGCTTGCGAAGCGGTGGCGGAGTCTCCCAGGACGTACTTCACCACTTCATACAGAACCTCGGGCTTTACCGGCTTCTGAACGAAGTGTCGCGCACCCTTCTGCAGGGCCGCGATGATGTTCTCCTGGTATCCGACAGAGGAGACCATGACGATGCGCGCATCCGGACTTTGGCGAACGATGCGCTCAGCGGCCTCGATGCCTTCCATCTGCGGCATGGTGATATCCATCAGCACGATGTCGGGCTGAGTGCGGCTGTACTCGGCGATTGCAGTGCAACCGTCGCCAGCCTCACCCGCCACCTGGCCGCCGAAGGACTCGATCATCTTTGCCAGGTTCTTGCGGGCAAAAATCGAGTCATCCACAACCAGGTAACGAATCGGCCGCTGATCCTTGCTTCGAACCAGTGGGGCAAACTGCTCCATAAAAACCTCACCTCCAGCTCAGTCCAGACGCTCTTCCAGACTTCGCGAAACGCAAATTTCTTATTCAGCCTCGGCCACGGCCATTACTGGACGTGGGCGCGGGGGCAACTGGCACTGCGCGAGAAGCGAATTCGCCAGTGCATCTAATGGCACAACTCTTGTCGCATAGCCACGTTCAATCGCTACCCGCGGCATACCGAATACAACGCAAGACTCTTCCGACTGGGCGATCGTGAGGCCGCCTTCGGCTTTGATGGTGCCCAAGCCCTCGGCTCCATCTTCACCCATGCCTGTCATGAGCATTCCGATTGCGTCCTGACCGAACGCGTGTGCTACGGAATGGAACAGAACATCGACCGACGGCCGGTGGCCATTCACGCGCTCGCCGTCAGCAAGAATCACTACGTTGCCGAGCGGCATGCGCTTCACTTTCATATGGCGATTACCGGGGCAGATGAGTACTCGGCCAGCGAGCAACATGTCGCCAGAGCGCGCCTCTTTTACTTCGAGAGCGCAGGTCTCATCCAGGCGGCGTGCAAACATCTCAGTGAAACCTTCCGGCATGTGCTGGACGACCAGAATGGTCCCGGGAAATTCGGCCGGCAGATGCGACAGCATGTACTGTAGCGCCTGCGGACCTCCGGTCGAAATGCCGATGGCGACGACCTTATTCGGCGCTGAGGGGCGACGAAGCTTTCGTCCCTTTGCGGCGGAAGCTTTCGGCTCGGGAACCCTGACGACTTCGCAGCGCGCGGCAACTTTGATCTTCTCGATCAGTTCTTCGGCGACGGCGCTCATATTGTTCGTCGTGTCTTGAGGCTTCGCGACAAAGTCAAATGCGCCGAGTCCGAGAGCTTTCAAGGTAGCCGAAGCTCCTTCGGTGGTGAGCGAACTGACCACAATCACGGGCAGCTTGTATTGCCGCATGATCTTGCGCAGGGTTTCCATACCGTCCATTCGCGGCATGTCGAGATCGAGCGTGACGACGTCCGGTTTCAGATCGGCGATCTTCTCCATGGCGAAAGTGCCATCCATGGCAGTGCCGACGACCTGAATCGAGGTATCCCGTTCAAGAATTTGCGGAATCAGCTTCCGCATCAGCGCAGAATCATCTACCACCAGCACGCGAACTGTACCGTTTCTCATGCCGATGCCCCTACATTGAGATTAGCCGGCTGCGGTGCGCCAGGGCGCAGCCGCAGGCGTCCCAGGCGATCGACCACCGCCGTCAGATTTAGGATCAGAACGACCGTTCCATCACCCAGAATGGAAGCGCCGCTGACCAGTTCAGTCGAAACCAGATTGTCCTGAATTGCCTTGATAACGAGTTCTTCTTCGCCTACCAGCCGGTTTACAACCAAGCCGAACTTGCGATCGCCCAGACCGATGATCACGATAAAGAATTTGTTGGAAGTAGCCTGGCTGCCGGGCACTAATTCACTGACGCGAACGAGGGTGATCAGTTGCTCGCGCAAGCGCAGCACCTCGGCATTGTCAACGATGTGCACATCCTGTTCCGTCGCACGCGTGATTTCGACGACGGAGCTTAGCGGGATAGCGAAAACGCGAGCGCCAACCCGGAAAAGCAGAGCCTTGATGATGGCCAGCGTCAATGGCAGCGTCATGCGGAACGTGGTGCCCACGCCGGGAGCGCTGTCGATGGTAACGGATCCCTTGAGGCGGCCCAGCGTGCTGCGGACTACGTCCATGCCAACGCCGCGTCCGGAGATTTCAGTGATGCGCTCGGCGGTGGTTACGCCGGATTCGAACACCAGCTCCAGTTTTTCCTGGTCGCTCATTCGTGACGCTTGTTCTGGGCTGATGATGGCGCGTTCGATTGCTTTGGCGACGATGTTGTCGACATTCAGCCCGCGCCCGTCATCGGTGACTTCGAGGACCACGTGATTCGCCTGGTGATAGGCATTCAAGCGAATGATGCCTTGTGCTGGTTTCCCAGCAGCGACGCGTTCCTGCGGAGTTTCAATTCCATGATCGGCGGCGTTGCGCACCAGGTGTGCGAGAGGCTCCGCCAGCGCGTCCAGTATCCCTTTATCGAGATCGGTGTCAGCGCCGCTTACGGTCATCACGATGTCTTTGCCGCAAGCTTTGGCAGTGTCGCGCACCAGGCGAGGGAATCGCCGGAAAAGTTGATCGACCGGCACCATGCGGATCTTCATTACCGAGCGCTGCAGCGCATTCAGGACTTGCGATTGTTGCGCCATGGTGTCCAACAGCTGCGTGCGTAGTGAATCCTTGGGAAATCGCTTTCCGAATTCGCCGATCGTCTGATACAGCATCGACTTCCCGATGATGAGTTCGCCCACCAGGTTCATGACGGTATCGATGCGTTCGGCATCCACTCGCAGGGTGTCCGAACTATTGTTCGTGGCTGCCGGCCGCTTAGCGGCGACAGGCTTAGTGTCGAGACTTCCGCTTGCAAGCGATGCAGGCTCTGAATCGGTGATGCCCAGCAGGTCCTGTTCGGCTTCGGATTCCTCGTCTTCTTCGTCTTCCAGGATCGCGGCAACCGGCTCCCAGAGAGCCAAGGCCACCCGCGAGATGACCGCCGGGATGCGCAGTCTCTGCTCGAGCGTTTGCGGAGGCAGCGACGTGGCAATCGCGAACTCCATCACATCAGGCATGGCACCCGGCGCCGCATCCTCAGGATGCTGCGCGAGTATGGTTCCGGCCTGCTGCAGAACGTTCTGAAGTAGTTGGAGAGCGGCGCCACGCATCGGGCACTGCGGATCGACGGAAACGCCAACGCTGTAAACGGGGCGTCCGCGATTGATGGCGTCCGTCATGCGCGCGCGATCATATTCCGACCACTCAAACTTGGGCGCGAATTCGCTGTCGGCGTTCGTCGCCGGTGAAGCAAGGAGCTCTGCCACCATTTTGCGCAGCGGATCGCCGTCGGGCGCCTGCAGATTTCCTCGATACGCAGCCAACATTGCGTCGAACATATCGGCCGCACTCAGCACGATTTCAGCGAGCGAGCCGCCTTTGGACGCCGCCATTTCCGGCGTGAGCACGTCTTCCAGCGTGTGAGAGAGTTCGCTCAGCTCGCGATAGCCGCAAGCGGCGGAGTCGCCTTTCAGAGTGTGAACCGTCCTGCGGATTCCGCGCACAATTTCGGCGTCGCCAGGATGCTGCTCAAGTTGCAGTCCCTGGTCGTTCAACGCCTGCAGCAGTTCCTGCGCACTCTCAAAGAAGAGCTGGCGCAGTTCCGCGGCGCGTTCATCCGAGAAGAAGCTCACAACTCCACCTCGATTCGCTGATAAGCAGTTCCATTGTTCAGATGAATCATCTTGAAGCGATCTGTGAGTCCGAACAGGCTTTCCGCATGTCCGACAAAGAGATAACCGTCGGGATTCAAGCAGCGATAGAACTTGTCGATGAGCCGCTTTTGTTCTGCCTCGTCGAAGTAGATCATCACGTTACGGCAGAAGATGAAGTCGTTGCGCTGCGGCAGGAACTCAGTTTTCAGATTGTGAAAGTCGAACTGGACCAGTTCCCGCACATTTTTTTTGATCTTGTAAACTTCGCTGATTTTGTCGAAGTACCGCAGCCGATACATGTAGTCGATCGGCTCCATCTGCTGCTCGGTGTAGCTGCCTTCCTGCGCAGTGCGCAGCGCGGAGTAGCTGATATCGGAGGCAACGATTTCGACGCGCCACGGCGGCGGGATCGTCGGCTTCGGCGTGGGCATGTCGAACGGCAGAGGATTGCGCAAGTAGTAGTACGCAAGCGCATCGCAGATCTGCATGGCCAGCGTGTAAGGTTCTTGGCCAGTAGAACAGCCTGCACTCCAAACGCGCAGAGTCCAGTCGCGGCGATCCTGTTTTTTGTGGAGCATTTCTTCCAGGATGGTCTTCTGGAACAGTTCGAGCTGCGGCTTATTGCGAAAAAAACTGGTTTCGTTGACGGTGAGAATTTCTAGCAGTGTCGCGAGCTCGGCGCGGCCTTCGCGGCTGGTGAGCAGGCGATAATAGCTGTAGAAAGAATCCAGCCGGCAAGCTTTCAAACGGCGCTGTAGCCGGTCCTGTAAAAAATGGGCCCGCCGTTCGTCGAAGTACATGCCGCATTCCTGGTATACCAGGGTTTGCAGCAGTTTCATTTCTGGCTCAGTGAGCTGGACGGACGATGTCGCCATGCCTTCTCGCAATCCCTAACAATCGTTTTAGTTTCGTCGCAGGCGACCAGGCTCTTTTGTGCCTGTCAGCCTGTCGGATCAGTTTGCTACTACTTCCTGTGCTTCTAAAGCGTCACCAATCTTGCGCAACTCGCCACGCGTGAGCACCTTCTGCAAGTCGACCAGAATGATGAGGCGGTTGTTCAGCTTGCCCACGCCAGTAACGTACGTGATTTCGTTTTCGGCGAACACATTGGGAGGCGGCTCCACTTGTGAAACCGGCAGCTTCATGACTTCCGAAGCTGCGTCAACGATCAATCCAACCAGCCTGCCGGTGTTCTCGACCACGATCACGCGATTCTTCTTGTGCTGTTTGATCTCTGCTCCGCCGAACCGCTTCCGCAGATCGACGACGGAGATGATCTTGCCGCGCAGGTTGATGACACCCTCGACAAAGTCGGGAGTCTCCGGAACCTGCGTGATCTCCGGTACCCGCACGATTTCATGCACCAGCGAGATGGGAACTCCGTAGGTCTCGTTCCCAATCCTGAAGCCAACGATATGGAGGTCTTTCGTCATGAGAAGCCTCCTCTAGATACGCGCCATGGCATACGCGGATTGGTCCTTGTTAGCGCCATTTCCGTTGCCGTATGCGTCTCCATTGCCTGAACCCGCCGAGTAGTCGAAGGTGTTTCCAGTTCCTCTGCGCGACTGGTTCTGCGATTCCAGAGCAAAGCGATCCATACTCTCCATCAGCATCCGCGACATCTTCGTCATCTGTTCTGCCGAAGCTGCCAGTTCGGTCGATCCGGAGGTGAACTGCTGCACTAGTTCGCGCATGCGTTCCATGGCCATCACCACTGCCTGGGCGCCCGAAGCCTGCTCTTCTACCGCGGAGTTGATTTCGTGCGTAATTTCGTTCAGCCGCGTGGTGGCCTTCGCGATCTGCGAAGAACCATGCGACTGTTCGTTCGTGGCCGCGCCGATTTCCTGTGCAAACTTGAACACTTCGGTGACCACGTTGGAGATCTTCTTCAGAGCGTTGTTGAGATCGGTGCCGAGCGAGAGGCCTTCATTGACAATGTTCGTGCTCTTGTCCATGTTCTCGACTGCGCGGCGAGCTTCCTTCTGCATGCTCTGAATCAGTTCAGAAATTTCTTTGGTCGACTGGGCTGACTTTTCCGCCAGTTTGCGGACTTCGTCGGCGACCACGGCGAAGCCTAGACCGTGCTCACCGGCGCGGGCTGCTTCGATAGCAGCGTTGAGCGCAAGCAGGTTGGTCTGTTCCGCGAGATCGTCGATTACTTCAATGATCTTGCCGATATCGTCAGCGCGGTGGCCGAGCACGTCGATGATTTCCGCCGAAGACTGAATGGAGTTGTTGATCCGGTTCAGACCGTCGGTGGTCTTCTGCATGGTGCCGATACCGCTTTGTACTTCTTCACGAGAGCGCTGTGAAATATCGAGCAGAACTTTTGCTGTGTCAGCTACGCGCTGGATCGAGGCAACCATCTGGTCGATCGAGGATGATGTCTCGCTGACACTGGAAGCCTGCATCTGCGTGTTCTTAACCATGTTCTGCACGTTGACGCTCATCTCGTGCATGGTGCTGGTGACCTCATCGATGGACGACGAAGCCTGGACGCTAAGTTTGGCGGATTCTTCTGACGCCGAAGCTACCTGGCTGGCGCCGCCGGAAACCTGGGAAGCGCTGTCGCGGGTGTTGCTGACCAGAACGCGCAGACCTTCCACCATGCGCATGAAGGCAAGTGCCAGGGTGTCACGTCCGGAGCGCGGGCGAACCTGTACCGTTAGATCGCCGCGGGCGATCGCCTCGGAAACCGAGGCCATCTCGCGGAGGTAGCCAACCATGTTGGCAAAACTCCGTCCGAGTTGGCCGATTTCGTCCTGGCGTTGCAGATCGATCTGGTGCTCGAGATCACCAGAGTCACCGATTTCGCGAGCCACACCAATCAGGTGCTCAAGAGGCTCCGTGATGGACTTGGCGGTCTTGACGGCAACGAAGCCGCCGAGGCCAATGGCAGCGAACGTTCCGACGATGGCAATGGTGAGAGTGATGATTCCCGCGAAGTTATCGCTGGATCGTTCGGCTTCGAGGGCCTTGGTATTGAGATCTTCGAGTTGATCGATCAACTGCTCAGAATTCCGTGTGAACGACGCGGGATCCAGCTGCAGATACTGGATCTGCAGATCGGCGACGGTGGCGTTGCCGCTATCCACTTGCTTGCGCTTCTCGAGCAAGGGACGGGCGAATCCGTTTTCCCACTGCGCTTCGCTGTCGGTCAACTTGGCGAGAACCGAACGCTGCTGTTCGGTAGGAGCCTTCGCGGTGGTTTCGCGGATCAGATCCTGCAGTTTTTTGACTCCGTCGTTCATGCTGGAGACTTCGCGCGAATCTCCGCTCAGCAGGTAATTGCTGAGAAACTGACGGTTTTTCATGACCTGGTCGCGGATGTTCTCATTCGATTGCGCCAGATCCCATGCGCTCGCCGTCGAGTTGCGCGCGGAATGCTCTCGCTCAACTGCGAGAATATTCACCAGGCAGAGAACTACCAGACCTGCCAGGATGATTCCAAAATTGATGTACAGCCGCTTGCTGATCGTCATTGCCTCTCGCCTCCGCCAGCCCCGTACGCGCCGGTTCGCGCGACTCCGGGTGGCTTTGCCACGGTCTTACTGAGCACCGGTAAACGTGAATTGCACGGTTGTAGTGGTCTCTTCTGCCGCCGGCTCGTACTTCCACTTCTTGATTGCTTCGACCGCAGGCTCGATCAACAACGGATGACCGCCCAGCGGCTTAGCACTCTTCACTGAACCATTGGTAGAAATCACAACCATCACCTTCACCGTCCCGGTCACGTTCATGCGTCTTGCCAGGTCGGGATATGCCGGATCGATTTTCGACTTGATCTTCCGGTCTTCTTCCGACCACGCGCGGTTCGGCACTACCGCGATGCCGATCACCGTCGTCATAAGTGCGAAGACCAGAAGCCGTCGAAATGACATTGAAAGCACAGCTCCTCCTAAGCTCACACGAAGAGAGCCAACCGTTCTTGTGCAACGCGGGTGCCAGCCTGAGTGCATAAGGATTATTAGTGTTGAAGAAGACGTAAGTTTATGCTGCTGAGTGGTTTAGGCGCTAGCTCGGAGGTCGCGGCGAGCCTTGGGTTGCACTGCGATCCTGCCGTTTTGTCTCATTCCGCAGTCGTCTTTTGACATTTCATCTCAAGCTGAGACTTGGACTCGCGTTACCCCTTGGGCGACCCCAGGGGTAATTACCTTGACTCAAAATGAGATTGCAGAGTACTTTGCGATTTCCGCCCCTTGACTCGCAGTTTGGGACGTTCGCGCCATGAGTGTCGGCCACCAACCCGAATTCTCGACTCCTGTATCGCTGGAACAATCGCTACAAAGGCTATTGCGGGACTTATCGGAAGCGATTGCCCGCGGTGAGGACCTGATGCAGTGCTTCACCGAGCGGGTGGGGCAGTTGCTGACCGCCGAAACAGTAGTTTTGTTGCAGAAATCCGCGAACGGCTTTCAGCTCAGCGCGGTTCGCTCGGTCAGCAAGGACGCCGAGGTCAAGATTATTCGAAGCTTTCAGGCTGGACGCGGTGTGCTTCTGGAACACCTCTCGGAGCAGGCAATCGCGGCTGCAACTACCAGTCTGGTTCCAATTTCGACACTGGAAATTCCTTCTGATTTCGTGTTTCCTTCCGGCGAACTGTTGATTGTGCCCATGCGCGTCCGGCGGCAGAAGGGCGTCCTTTTAGTACACTCGCCTGTCTCCGGCGTATTTGGCGAAAAGGAAAAGAACCTCATCTCCACGATTGCGGGTTTCGCGGGGTTGGCAATCGCGAATGCCGAACTGTACGCGACCGCCACCGAGCGCGCCCGTGAATTGCAACAACTCCTCGAGATAACGTCCGAGCTGAGCGTTGCCGGCAATATGGACGACTTCTTCAAGAAGTTTGTGGTGCGGGCAGCGGAGTTTCTGGCGTTCAGTCGTGCGGCCATTGGATTGGTGGAAGGTAACCACTGCGTCATTCGATGGATGTCAGAAAAAGGCGCCGCGCGTCCGATGGATTTACAGATACCTGAAAAGTTTTCGAAGCGTCTGCTGGCCAGCGCGGAACCAATTTTTAGTGAGGATATTGCCACTCTTCCCGATCTCGATGCGCCCACCGCCGCTCAACTGAAGATGAAGCAGTTCTTGTCGGTGCCGTTACTGGACGCCGGTCGTCATCCAATCGGGCTATTGGCCGTTATGGATCGGCGCGATGGCTCCTCGATAACAAACGAAGATATGCGGCGCGCCAAGGCCCTAGCGGCGGAAGTGTCCGTCGTCCTCGAGGCCGCACACAATCTCTACGACTCTGAGCAGCACCGCAAGCGTTCAGAAGACCTGATGAACCTGGCGCTGGAGTTGAATTCTTCGCTTCGGCTGCCCGAGTTTGTCCGCAGCTTTACCAAACGTGCCGCCGAGATGTTGGGGGCACGTATTTCACTGCTCGCACTGGCGCAGCGCTCTTCTGTGGAAGTAGTGGTAGTGCACGACGAGATGGGCAGTGTGGATCGCGGCCTGCTGCGCCGATTGAATGTTGCCCTCACCGATCTTGCGCCGCAATCGACGGACGCCATCACTTCGGGCGCAGCGGATACTCTGATCGGCTCCGGACTGGCAACCGCGCTGGGCTGGCGGGACTTGACCCTCGCACGTTTGCGCGGCAGCGACGGCGAGCTGATTGGGATGCTTTGCCTGGTGGACAGGCCCAGCAAGTTGTCGGAGATCGATCAGAACCTGATCAACGCTCTTTCCGCGCATGCATCCGTTGCGTTGGAGAATTCGCGTCTGTTTACCCGGATGGACCAGGCGAATCGGCACTGGATCGAGATTTTCGATTCGATCACTGATTTCATCGTTGTCCACGACGAGGGTAATAACGTATTACGAGTGAACCGGGGCCTCGCGGATTTCATCGGCGTGCGCCCGGCGGAGCTGATCGGTATCAGTATGCGTGCGCTCGTTGCCATGGCCGCCGACAACAGCTCTCTGCCTTGCCCGTTTTGTCGGGTAGGACTGGATGGTGCGGACGAGTACATACATCCGGTCCTGGAACGTACCTACCTTGTTTCTACCTCTCGGATTCATGGTTCCCTAAATGAAGGTTTCCAGACCATCCACGTACTCAAGGACATCACCGACCGGCGCGAAGCGGAGCGGCGCTACCGGGAACTATTCGACACGATCCAGGAAGGCCTGTTCTTCTCCACGCCGGAAGGCCGTTTCATTGAAGTGAATGATGCATTGGTCCGAATGCTGGGCTATGAGAGCCGCGAGGAGTTGTTGCACGTCGATATCGCCACGCAGCTTTACCTCTCTCCGCCGCAACGCGACCAGTTCCGCCGCGAGATGGAAAAGAGCGGGACTCTGCGCAACTTCGAAGAAACGCTGCGCCGCAAAGATGGATCGCTGATCCACACCTTGCAGAATGCTTTTGCCGTACGTGACTCGCATGGCAGGACCATTCAGTATCGCGGGTTGATGCTTGACGTTACTGAGCAGAAGGTCTTCCAGTCGGAATTGCAGCGGCAACGCGATTTTAACAGCAAAATCCTGAATGCCACGCAAAGCATGATCCTGGTTGCAGACACTGCTGGTTTGATCAGCTATGCCAACCGACGCTGCTTCGAGGCGGGCGGATACAAGCAAGAACAGCTGTTGGGATCACGCCTTGCCGATTTGATCCCGATGCAGAAAAGGGAAGTATTTGTCGAGGCGCTCGACAGCACCACACACGGACATCAGGTCGACAACCTGGAAGTTCCCGTCCTGCTCGGGCGTGGACGCGCAGCGCAGTTCGCGGTGAACATGAGCCCGATGCGCGACGAGAATGGCAATGTCACCAGCATTGTGGTGGTGATGACCGATATCACCGACGCGGCCATGTTGCAGGCGAAACTGATGCACACGGAAAAGATGGCTGCCGTAGGCCAGCTCGTATCCGGTGTGGCCCACGAGGTGAACAACCCGCTGACCGCGATTCTGGGATTTGCAGATCTGCTCAACGATCATCCGGATGTGCCGGAATTCGCGAAAGCCGATCTTCGCGTGATCCTTGAGGAAGCGCAGCGTACTAAGCAGATCGTGCAGAACCTGCTCAGCTTTGCGCGGCAGATGCCGCCTCAACGCAAGCCGTTGCGGGTGAATGCCATCCTGCGCCAGACTCTGGCCTTGCGTTCGTACGACTTTTCCAACAACGGAGTGCAAATCGTCGAAAAGTTCCAGGCGGATTTGCCGGAGATCATCGGCGATGGCCATCAGATTCAGCAGGTGTTCCTGAACATCCTGAACAACGCGTACGACGCGGTAAATGAAAATGGCGGGCCCGGAAAGATCGAGATCGAAACTTCGCGCGGGAACGGATTTGCGGAAATTACGTTCAGCGACAACGGTCCAGGCATCACGTATCCAGAACGAATTTTCGATCCTTTCTTCACTACAAAAGAAGTGGGCAAGGGAACCGGCCTGGGACTGAGTATCTGCTATGGCATCGTGCGCGAGCACGCCGGTGAGATCCTGTGCCACAACAATCCGGATGGGCCGGGAGCGGTGTTCACCGTGCGGCTGCCGCTGGCGCCGGAACGTGTTCCAGCACCTGCCCTAGGAGCGGTGAAATGACCCCGACCTCCGGGAGTTCCCGCCTGCCGATCCTGGTAATAGAAGATGAGCCCTCCGTGCTTTCTTTCGTCAAGACGGCGTTGGAGCGTACCGGATATCCAGTGACGCCCGCGAATAGTGGCGCCGATGCGTTGAAGCTTCTGGAAGCGGGAAAGTTTATCGGGATCGTTTCTGACATGCGCACTCCCGGCGGGATCGACGGCTCGGACGTGCACGACTGGTTGGCCGCACACCGGCCGGAGATGGTTTCGCGCCTGATTTTCATTACTGGCGACATCGTGAATGAGGAAACAGCCGCCACGCTGCGGCGCACCGGCGCACCTTGCGTGGAAAAGCCATTCCGCATTTCGCAGCTATTGGATGTTGTGCGAAAAGTTCTAGGGACCCCGCAATGAGTGATGACTTTCGAGTTCGGTTTCTGATCGTGGACGACGAGCAGAGCATTCGTAAGCTCTGCATGACCATCGGCTCTTCCTTGGGCTTCGAGTGCTCTGAGGCGGAGAGCGCAGAGGCCGCGCTGGCAATGCTGGAAACCGAATCTCCCGACCTGGTACTGGTCGATCGCCGTTTGCCCAACATGTCGGGCGACGAACTGCTGCGCCAGGCAAAAACGCTGCTGCCGCGAAGCGAATTCGCCATCATCACCGGACACGGTTCCATCGAATCGGCGGTTGAGGCGATGAAACTTGGCGCCTACGACTACATCACTAAGCCATTCGGGGCGGGCCAACTCAAACTGCTGTTGCAGCGGATGAAAGACAAAGTCCGCCTCGTGGAAGAAAATGAATACCTGCGGCAGGTAGTCAGCAACGAGATGGAGCTGAATGTAATTGACGGCACGTCGGCCAAGATCCAGGACGTGCTGCGAATGGTCTCGCGCCTGAAAGATACGCGGACGCCAGTATTGATCGTCGGCGAGAGTGGGACGGGAAAAGAACTAGTCGCGCGCGCCATTCATTTTCGCGGATCGCTGAGGAAGCGGCCGTTCGTCGCAGTCGATTGCGGATCACTCGTCCCAACATTGATCGAGAGCGAATTGTTCGGGTATGAGCGAGGGGCTTTTACCGGCGCGCTGAAGTCCAAAGAAGGTTTGTTCGTTTCCGCTAATGGGGGAACGATATTTCTCGACGAGATCGGCGAGCTTCCCCTGGAAATGCAGGCCAAGCTGCTGCGCGTTTTACAGGAAAAAGAGATTCGACCGGTCGGAAGTAATCAGCGGCATAAAATCGATGTGCGAGTTGTTGCTGCTACCAATCGCGACTTGGAATCCGCATATCGTGCAGGAACTTTCCGGAAGGATCTCTACTTTCGCTTGAACGTTGTCACCATAGCCCTGCCGTCGCTTCGCGAGCGCCGCTCCGATATTCCCGCGCTGATTCAGGCCTTCCTCGCGCGCTACTCGCCCGACGCGAAGATCACGCTGACAACGGCCGCCATGAATTCGTTGCTCCAGTATGACTGGCCGGGCAATGTTCGCGAGCTGGAAAACTGCATCGAACGTGCGATCGCGTTGGGCAATCGCAGAACAATCGATGTGCAGGATTTGCCTCCCTCCATTCGTACCGTTTCCCCTGAATCTACGTCGCGGCCGCAAGGCGGCTCAGCCTCAAATAACTTGGAAGATATGGAACGAGAGACAATCCGTCGCGTCTTCGAACAGGCAAAAGGGGATAAGGTGCTGGCGGGACGGCTGCTTGGCATTAGTCGCGCTACTTTGTATCGAAAGCTAAAGCGTTACAACATCGACGTACAAGAAATGAAGTCCGTCGGCAGTGCCGCACCGAATTAATCCGCCACCTTGCTTCAGAGTTCCCGAACCGTAAGCTGCTGCAGCTATCTCTGCGAATTTGGTTTGCATCCAATCCTCCTCACAGCCACTTCGGGAAAACGAGGAAAATTGAGCATGAACAAGGTTTTCGCATTAGTAGTCGCGAGTGCCCTCTCTGGATTCTGCTTTGCGCAGTCGTCCAGTAGCGGTACATCGCCGGATAGTTCGCAGGCGGGATCACAGTCGGGCAGTTCGTCGACAATGTCCAGCCCTCAATCTGGAAGCACGACAGACCAGAGTGGCCAAACGAGTACGGACCAGAGCCAGACCTCCGGCAAGAAGCATAAGAAACACAAGAGCAGTTCCAGCTCCGGCCAGAGCGGAACGACCGGTACTTCGACCGATACTGGCACCACTGGTGCTTCCGGCAGCACTTCTGGAAACACGGGCAGCACCTCTGGAAACACGGGCAGCACCTCCGGAAATACCGGCAGCACCACCCCTCCGCAGATGTAATTTGAGCTAGATCTCCTGTTAGTGAAGGTGCAGGGAAACCTGCACCTTTCTTGTTTGCGCCCGCCATGTTTAGCCGTCACAGAATTCCGTGATATCCCCCGCTAGATTCAAAGTCAGGTACCAGGGAGGCGCGGGCATGTGTCTTGCGGTTCCGGGCAAAATTCTCACAATCGACGACGCTGCCGGGCTTCGCCAGGCACGCATTCAGTTCGGCGGGATCACCCGCGTTGCTTCGCTGGAACTCGTGCCTGAAGCCCAGGTAGGTGACTACGTGCTGGTGCACGTGGGATTCGCCATCAGCCGGATTGATGAAGAAGAGGCGAGGCAAACGTTGGCCGATCTTGAGACCATGGCGCGACTGGCGGATGAGCTGGGTCCGGAAGAAGCTGGGCAAGAGGGACAGTGAAGGATGAAGTACGTTGACGAATTTCGCGATCCACGCCTCGCCCGCTCGCTGGTTGACGATATCGCGAAGCGTGTCACCCGTCCCTGGGTGTTGATGGAGATCTGTGGCGGGCAGACGCATACGCTGGTTCGCTACGGATTCGACGAACTTCTTCCCAAACAGATTGAGCTGGTGCATGGTCCCGGCTGCCCAGTTTGCGTGACTCCCCTCGAAATTGTCGATAAGGCCATCGCGCTGGCCTCCCGGCCCGACGTAATCTTTGTATCGTATGGAGACATGCTGCGCGTCCCCGGCTCAACCACGGATCTCTTCCGGGTGAAGGCTACAGGGGGTGACATTCGCGTCGTGTATACGCCTGTTGAGGCAGTAAAGATTGCGCAGGCCAATCCCACGCGGAGTGTCGTCTTCTTCGGCGTAGGATTCGAAACAACCGCTCCTGCTCACGCGATGGCTGTTCTACAGGCAAAGCGGCTTGGTGTTACAAACTTCTATCTTCTCGCTTCACATGTGCTGGTGCCGCCGGCGATTGAGACCTTATTGGAGTCGCCTAAAAATCGTGTGCAAGGGTTCATTGCGCCCGGCCACGTGTGCACCGTCGTAGGATTTCAGCAGTATGAGAAGCTGTCGGCCCGCTATCGTGTCCCGATGGTGGTGGGTGGATTCGAGCCAACCGACCTGCTCGAAGCAATCCGGGAACTGGTGATCCAACTGGAAGAAGGGCGCGCGGAAGTGGTGAACCAATATGCGCGATCGGTTTCGCGTGCGGGAAACCTCGCCGCGCAACATGCGGTCGAGCAGGTATTCGAAATCTGCGATCGCCGCTGGCGCGGCATCGGCCCGATTCCGCAGAGCGGGATGCGAATTCGCGCCGAGTTCGCGCAGTTCGATGCTGAGCGCGTATTCGGACTCGAAGGGTCTGGCGCTGAAGAGCCTTCTGAGTGCATTGCCGCCGATGTGCTGATGGGAATCAGAAAGCCCATGGATTGCCCTGCCTTCGGAACGCAATGCACGCCGGAATCACCATTAGGAGCGCCGATGGTTTCGTCCGAAGGAGCCTGTGCGGCGTACTATCGATACAGGCGGCACGGGGTGGAAGTGGGGGCAAAGAGCTAGCTGCATGACGAAACAGCCTGAATTCGATGGACTGCTTACTTGCCCGGTGCCCATTGGCACTCACGATCGCATCGTGCTGGGTCATGGCAGCGGCGGCAAACTCTCGGCGGAACTCATCGAGCAAATCTTCCTTCCCGCCTTTAATAACTCTGCGCTGAATCAGCTCAATGATCAGGCGATTGTCGATTTCCCCGGAAAGCAGCTTGCGATTACCACTGACTCCTTCGTGGTGAAGCCGCTGTTTTTTCCTGGCGGAGACATTGGTTCGCTGGCGGTGCATGGAACGATCAACGATCTGGCCATGGGTGGTGCGCAGCCGCTGTATATGAGCGCGGCTTTCATTCTGGAAGAAGGGCTGGAGATCGAGACGCTGCGGCGGGTGGTGCAATCGCTGCAACGTGCGGCCAACGAAGCTGGAGTGACCATCGTGACCGGAGACACGAAGGTAGTCGAAAAGGGCCACGGCGATGGGCTGTTCATCAACACCACCGGGATCGGCACAGTGCAACGCGGACTAACGCTCTCCGCCGATCAAGCCGTGCCGGGCGATCGCGTGATTCTCAGCGGACCGATCGGCGACCATGGGATTGCGATCCTCGCTCAGCGCGAGGGCCTTGAATTTGAGACAACGATTCAAAGCGATTCAGCTCCGCTACATACCTTGGTGCGCGCGATGCTGGACGCGGCTCCCTTGGGCGCCATTCGATGCATGCGCGATCCCACGCGGGGCGGCCTTTCCAGCACGACCAACGAAATAGCCGCGAAGTCCAGAGTTGGCATCACATTGGAAGAAAGCTGTATTTCCGTTCGCGAGGAAGTTCGCGGCGCATGTGAGTTGCTTGGTTTGGATCCCATGTACGTCGCGAATGAAGGCAAGCTGGTGGCGATTGTGGATGCTTGCGCGGCGGATGCAGTATTAGCCGCAATGCATAAGCATTTATACGGCCGCGAGGCTCGCATCATCGGAACGGTGACAGAATCTAACCCTGGGACAGTGGTGATGCGCACGGCATTTGGTACCACGCGGATTGTGGACATGCTGCCCGGCGATCAGTTGCCAAGAATCTGTTGAGACGCGATGCACGAACTTTCGATTGCGGTGTCTATCCTCGACGCGGTGGAAGCCCAGGCGGTTCACAGGCCTGACGCACGCTTCTCGAAAGTGGGACTTCGCATCGGAGAGCTTTCCGGGATTGACGTTGATGCCCTGAACTTCAGCTGGCAAGCCATCACTATGGACACTGACTTCCAGAAGACCGAACTGGAAGTTGAGTTTTGCCCGCGAAAGCACCGCTGTGCCCAGTGTGGCCAGGAATTCGAAGTGCACGATTACGAAACTGATTGTCCCGGTTGCAAGAACATGGCAACGACTTGCATCAGTGGCGAAGAATTAGATATTGCTTTCATGGAAGTGGAGGAGTGATGAGTACCCGAGTGCCCGTAGAGAAGAAGGTTCTAAATGAAAACCAGATTCTGGCGAACGAACTTCGCGAGCGCTTTCGCGAAAACGGAGTCTTTTGCCTGAACTTGATCAGCTCACCGGGCTCGGGCAAAACGACACTCTCTAGAGAAGACGCTGGAGCGGCTCCCACGCGATACTCGAGTTGCCGTACTCACGGGCGACATTCAGACCGAGAACGATGCCAATCGTCTTAAGCGCAGCGGATTTCCCGTGAAGCAGATCACGACCGGCGGCACCTGCCATCTGGATGCGCGCATGATCCAGAAGCACCTGGAGGATTGGCCGCTTGAGGATATCGATATCCTTCTTATAGAGAACGTGGGAAACCTGGTATGCCCGTCGAGTTATGATTTGGGCGAAGCTGCCAAAATTGTCCTGCTCAGCGTGACCGAGGGCGAAGACAAGCCGCTGAAATATCCCTCCATCTTCTTTAAGTCCGAGCTCGTGGTCATTACCAAGCTCGATTTGCTGCCGTATGTTCCGTTCGATCTGGCTAAGGCGCGCGAGAACTGCCTGCGAGTTCATCCTGGCGTCGAGATCGTGGAAGTCGCAGCGACGAAGGACGCTGGCCTCGATCAGTGGATGAACTGGTTGCGCAAACGCAAAGAAACGATGCTGAAGGGGAGCAAGGCTGTCCTAGTAAACTAGCCTCTGGTCAATCGCTGTGCCAACCCAAGAAGAAAATGCGGAGAGCTGGGGCGCGCCGGTTCGCCGCAAGTTTCAGATCACCGGCGTGGTGCAGGGTGTTGGCTTCCGTCCTTTTATCTACCGGCTCGCCACCGAGTGCCGGCTTTGCGGCTACGTTCTGAACGATTCCAGCGGTGTGGTGATCGAAGTCCAGGGACCGCGACCCCTGGTCGACGCCTTCGCTGGGCGCATTCGCCCTGAAGCGCCGTCCATATCTCGCATCGTCAGCTTTACCTCAGCTGACGTGGCGCTCGATCCGCAACCGAACGGTTTCCGGATCCTCGAAAGCCACGGAAGCGCCGAGCAGCGTGTCCTCATTTCGCCCGACATTGCGACTTGCGACGATTGTCTTCGGGAGCTTCTGAATCCCCGCGACCGGCGCTACGGCTATCCGTTCATCAATTGCACTAATTGCGGCCCGCGCTTCACTATCGTTCGCGACATTCCCTATGATCGCCCGCTCACGACGATGTCGGTGTTCCCAATGTGTGAGGATTGCGAGCGCGAATATCACGATCCCGCGAATCGACGGTTTCATGCGCAGCCGAATGCTTGCTGGAAGTGTGGACCACGGCTGAAGTTTCGCGCCGAAGACAAAACAACTTCGGCCGATCCTGTGTCTGGCATTGTTCTCGCGCTTAGGGATGGTCAGATTGCGGCGATCAAAGGCCTTGGCGGATTTCATCTCGCGGTGGACGCGACGAAATCCGCAGCCGTGGAGCGTCTGCGCTCTCGCAAGCACCGGGTTGAGAAGCCATTCGCGGTGATGGTCCCTGACCTCGAAACCGCGGAACGCGTTTGCATGATCGACGACGATGCTCGACGACTGCTGCTCAGCCCGCAGCGTCCGATTGTGCTGGTGCCGAAGCGAGCAGGTGCAGAGATTGTAGAAGCGGTAGCGCCGGGAAATCGTGACCTCGGCATCTTTCTTCCGTACACGCCGATACACCACTTGATCTTCGCGGAAGGAAGGTTCAGCGCTTTGGTGATGACCAGCGCCAATCTGAGCGAGGAGCCAATTTGCATTGATAATGACGAAGCTGTCCGCCGTCTTGCCGGCATTGCCGACTGCTTCCTGTTGCACAATCGCGAGATCCTGATCCGCAGCGACGATTCGGTGCTGCGCGTTGTAGATGGCCGCCCTCGTCAACTACGGCGCTCGCGCGGATTCGTCCCCATGCCCGTGTTTGTCGATACGGAGCTGCCGCCCATTCTCGCTGTCGGCGGCGAACTGAAGAACACGATCTGCTACACGCGAGGCAACACTGCATTTCTCAGCCAGCACGTCGGCGATCTGGAGAACATCGAAAGCTACGGGTTCTTCGGCGAGACGGTGGATCATCTCGGGCAGATCTTGGAAATCGAACCGAAGACCATCGCCTACGATCTGCACCCGGGCTATTTTTCGACCCAATGGGCGAAGAAGCAGACGGCAGTCAGACTCATCGGCGTGCAGCACCATCATGCACATGTTGCCAGTTGCATGGCGGAGAACCGTCTGGATGGCAGGGTGATTGGTTTCGCGCTCGACGGCACTGGCTATGGAATTGATGGCCACATCTGGGGCGGGGAAGTGCTCGTCGCCGACTACGGTGGATTTGAACGCCCGGCGCACTTTGAGTACGTGGCTATGGCCGGCGGGGAGGCGGCCATTCGCGAGCCGTGGCGCATGGCGATCAGCTATCTATGGCATCACTTTGGTCGCGATTTCATCTCTAGCGATCTCGCATTTCTCCGCGAGCGCAACCGTCGTTCTATCGAACTGATCTGCCAGGCACTGGAGAAGAAGATCAACTCGCCGCTAACATCCAGTGCGGGGCGTCTCTTCGACGCGGTTTCCGCGCTCTGTGGTGTGCGCTCGATTGCAAGCTATGAAGGACAGGCCGCCATCGAGCTGGAAATGGCGATTGATCTCGAAGGAGACGACGTTTCCTATGCATTCGAGTTTAAGGATAAGAATGAAGATGGTCGTATCCTGATCGGAACGCGAACACTGTTCGAAGAGGTGCTCGCGGACCTTGCTGAGGCAGTCAGCGTCGGACAAATCAGTCGCCGGTTTCATAATGGAATGGCCGATGCTCTCGCCGAAGTAGCACGGCGGGTCCGCAAACGCACCGGTCTGAATCGAGTGTGCCTGAGCGGCGGAACTTTTCAGAACCTGTATTTGCTGACGCGTTTCCAATCGCTTCTACAGAGTGATGGTTTCCAGGTATTCACTCAGTCCGAGGTCCCAGCAGGAGATGGCGGACTCAGCCTGGGGCAGGCGATGGTTGCGGCGCGCACCTTAGATCCCAGGTAAGCAAACTACCGGCGCGAGAGCAGCTTCGCTACAATCATCTCCGTGGATTTTCATACTGACTGACATTGAAGCTCGCGTGCTCGGCTCCCTAGCTGAAAAAGAGAGCACTACTCCTGACTACTATCCCCTGTCACTGAATGCGCTGGTCAATGCGTGCAACCAGAAATCGAATCGCGATCCCGTCATGAATCTCGAAGAAGATGCGGTACGAGAGGCTCTCGATTCGCTGAACGCGAAGAATCTGGCTGGTGCGGTGAGCGGCGCCGAGAGCCGCGTTACTAAGTACGAACATCGCCTGCAGGAAGTATTCAACTTCACCCGTGGAGAGGCGGCGCGTAATGTGCGCGCTGTTGCTTCGTGGACCGCAGACTCCGGGCGAATTGCGAACGCGCAGCGAACGAATCTTTCAATTCGCCGAACTGTCGGATGTGCAGTCCACCTTGCAGCGCCTGATGCAGAGAGAGCCAGCCCTGGTCCGCGTACTTCCACGACAGCCAGGAACGAAAGAAGCACGTTACATGCATCTGTTCTGCGGCGATGCGACTCCTGCGGAGCAGCATGTTTCGCCCGACCTGCCCACTTCAGCCGCTGACGATCGTCTGGCCCGGCTGGAAAGCATTGTCACATCCCTGCAGGCTGAACTCGCCGAAGTCAAAGCGCAGCTGGCAGCGTTCCGAAAGCAATTCGAATAAGACGACGCAGAAAAGGTCGCAGGCTATAATCACTGCCACCGATGCCTCTCACTGCCGACACAAAACTGGGGCCCTACGAAATCATCGCTCCGCTGGGTGCGGGCGGCATGGGAGAAGTGTATCGCGCGCGCGATAGCCGTCTTGATCGCACTGTCGCCATCAAAATTCTGCCAGAAGAATTTGCTGCCGATACCGAGCGGGTACGCCGCTTCGAGCAGGAATCGCGCAGCGTCGCGGCGCTTAGCCATCCGAATATTGTTGCCATCTACGACGTGGGCGCGCAGGACGGCGTACGTTTCCTCGTGACGGAATTCCTGGAAGGGAAAGACGTTACGCGAACGGCTGCAGGAGGGATCGCTCTCCGTCAACAAGGCCGTCGATTACGGCCTGCAGATTGCGCGCGGCCTGGCAGCAGCGCACGAGCGTGGCATCATCCATCGCGATCTGAAGCCGGAAAACGTATTCATCACGCGCGATGGACATGCCAAGCTGCTCGATTTCGGGTTGGCGCGTGCACGGCCGTTTCCGACAGCGACAAGACGCTCGGTTCGCAGACGTTGCCCGGCATGGTGATGGGCACAGTCGGTTACATGTCGCCGGAACAGGTGCGCGGCGAAGTGGTCGATCATCGCACCGACATCTTCAGCTTTGGCGCTGTGCTCTATGAAATGCTCGACGGAAAGCGCGCCTTCACTGGCGACACCTCCGTCGAAGTGATGACCGCCATCCTGAAATCAGAACCGCGACAGTTCGATTCTGAACTGAAGGTTTCGCCGGGACTGGAGCGTATTGTTCGCCACTGCCTGGAGAAGAGTCCCAACGATCGCTTCCAGACGGCGCGCGACCTGAGCTTTGCGCTCGAGGCGCTTTCGGGAACAGATTCCTCGATGGCGACTCGCGCCTTGAAAATGGCCTCGCGCCCACGTTGGATAGGATGGGTTCTCGGCGCGATCGCGCTACTCGCACTTTGCGGCGCTGGCACTTGGTCACGCTTCGCCCCAGCGCTCCGGCACGCCGAATGGAATTCGCCATACCGGTACAAGGAGAGATTAGCTACCTGGCCCTCTCACCGGACGGCCAGATGCTCGCGTATGTTTCTCCGGATGAGAATACTGGCGCGGGCGTGTTGTACGTTCAGCAGATCGGTACCACCACGGCGACTCGAATCGAAGGCGGTGGCGCTGCCACTTATCCTTTCTTCTCGCCTGATCACAAGTACCTCGCCTTCTTTGCCGGCGGAAAGTTGAAGAAGGTACCGGTGACAGGCGGTGTTCCACAAAACCTCGCGCAGGTGACCGATGCGCGCGGCGGAAGCTGGGGATCGAAGGACGTCATTCTTTACTCTCCATCGTCGGGAGGATATTTGTGGCGAGTGAATCCGGACGGAACGGGTGCTGCCGCTGTAACAGAGAAACTCTTCGGGAAAGATGACGCGTCACATCGTTTTCCGGTGTTTCTTCCCGACGGCGAGCACTTCCTTTTCTGGTCGGGAAGCTTCGACGAACGTCGCGATAACAAAACCACGGGGATTTTTTTCAGTTCGTTAGCTGCGAACGAAAAGACGCTTATTGTCACTGGACGCAGTAATGTCGGATATGTGGACGGCGAGCTGTTGTACTTGAACGATCAGAACGAGCTACTGGCTTCGCCGTTCAATGTGAAGAACGGAAAGTTACTGGGTGAACCGCACGTCGTCACGGGGCTTGTGGGACATTACCCATCCACGTACTGGAGCACGTTCTCCTCTGCTGAGAACGGCACGGTAGTTTACGGAACCGTGACGAGCGCTTCCAGGTCGCAGCTTACCTGGTATGACCGCAATGGCAAGCAGCTTGGCACAGTAGGCGAGCCGGGTATTCTCGCAAATCCGATGATCTCTCCCGACCAGAACCATGTCACGGTGGATATCGCCGACCTCCGGTCGAAGAACATCGATGTGTGGATCGAGGGGCTCACGCGCAATTCTCTTTCGCGCTTCACCTTCGATCCGGCTGAGGAAACAATCGGAGCCTGGTCGCGCGACGGAAGCATGATCGCGTGGCGCAGTGCCGGAGACCACCCGCTCTCCATCAAGAAATCTGGCGGCTTGGAAGCGGAAAAAGTCCTGATCAATGCTCCCAGTCCCGGAGATACTCTGCCGACCTGCTGGACACCAGATGGCAAACAGATACTCGTGACCTATCAATCCGTGCGCGGCGGCTCTGATCTGGTGCTGGTTTCCATGGACGGCACTCGAACTCCGTTTCTAAATAGTCCAGCGAGCGAAACGAATGGGCAGATTTCTCCCGACGGCAAGTGGATCGTCTATGCCTCAAACGAATCGGGCGACTGGGAGATTTATGCAACCACTTTTCCTACGCCTACCGGGAAGCTGCAGGTTTCACGCGGCGGTGGTACTGAGCCACGCTGGCGCGGCGACGGTAAAGAGATTTTCTATCTCGCTCCCGGAAGCCTGCTAACAGCTGTGTCTGTGACCGAAGGGAATGGCACCCTTCTGTTTTCTGCGCTGCATCCGCTTTTCCAAATGCGTGGCAGAGCGCCTATTTCCTCCAGCGATCTCTTCACCTATGACGTTGCTCGGGATGGCAACCGTTTCCTCGTCAACCGATACTTGAAGCCGGCTGATGTGCAGCCGTTGAGTATCATCCTGAACAGCGAGGGCGCACAGTGATTTCAGTGTTCTTTAAAGCTGTGCGAGCGCTCAGCACCTGGCTGGCAGCGAACGCACGGAATCGCGTGGCGGAAGCTAGTTGACTCCCAGCTGCCAGAATAAGAACGACCAGATATCCGTCCATTCCTGCACTTGTTTGCCGATTGGCTTATCGAGTCCGTGCCCAGCCTTCGTGTCCACTTCCAGCAGAATCGGATTCGCCCCTGCATTCGCCGCCTGCAACCGCGCCGCCATCTTCTTCGCGTGCATCGGATCAACACGGGTGTCCGTATCTGCCGTCATAATCAATGTCGCCGGATATTTCGTGCCGTCCACCACGTGATGATACGGCGAATACGCGTACAGCCACTTGAACTGCGCAGGATCGTCTGCCGACCCGTACTCCGGTATCCATAGCTTGGCAATCTGAAAATTCTGATAACGCAGCATGTCGAGCAGCGGCACTTGGCACACAACCGCTTTGTACAACTCTGGATGCTGCGTCAGCGCTGCGCCCATTAGCAGGCCACCGTTGCTTCGCCCCCGAATGCCGAGATGGTCCGTATCCGTATATTTCTGGGCGATCAGGTATTCGGCTGCGGAAGCAAAGTCGTCAAAGACGTTCTGCTTGTTGCCGAGCATCCCTGCAGCGTGCCACTTCTCGCCAAATTCGCTGCCACCCCGAAGGTTGGCATCGGCGTAAACTCCACCATGTTCCAGCCAGGCAAAAATTGCACGCTCGAACGTGGGAGTCCGGCTGATATTGAATCCGCCGTATCCGGTAAGCAGCGTGGGATTTCTGCCGTTCAATACCAGTCCCTTTTTACTGACGACAAACATGGGCACTCGGGTACCGTCTTTGGAGTTAAACCAGACCTGCTTCACGTCGTACTGATTCGAATCGATAGGAGCTTTCACTTTGGCCCACTCGCTGGTTCTCTTGCTCGCGATCTCGTAGCGCAAAATCGTGGGCGGCACCGTGTACGACTGAAATCCGATGAACGCCTCGTTGCCTTTGGCTTCACCCTGCACGCCAGCGACTTTCCCCAGAGTCGGCAGCTTGATGTCATCCATCAGTTTGCCGTCGAGCGCGAATACCTTCACATGCGAAATTGCGTCCTGCTCGTACTCCGCCACGATCTGTCCGCCGATGATGTGGAAGTCTTTCAGAACCGCATCGCTCTCCGGGATGATCTCGCGCCAGTTCTTACGTTCCGGTTGCGCGGCATCGGTCACGAAGAGACGGAACATCGGCGCGCCTTCATTGGTCAGGATATACAGCTTGCCGCGGAACGCCTTCGCGTCATAGAGGTGCGGCTGGGAGGCGGCCACGGCGACAGGAGCTGCGTCGCTCTTTGTATCCTTCAGGTAGACTTCACTCTTCGACCAGCCCTGCGCCACTGTAATTGCCAGCCAGCGTCCATCGCTCGAAAGGTCCAGATTCGGCCAGTCCTGCGGATCGCGGCCTTCCCCAAAGATCAGCTGATCCTTGGTCGCGTTATCCCCCAGCGCGTGATAGAAAACGTGCCGGTTGTACATCTCTTGTCCAGCGGCAAGCTCTCCGGGCTTGGGATAGCGCGTGTAATAGAAGCCGCTCCCGTCGGGTTTCCATTGCAAACTGGCAGCGCGTGTACGCTCAATACTGTCCTGCAGCAGATGGCCGGTCGCAGTGGCGATCACATGCAGGGTGCTGAGCTCCGACCCACTTGGAGAGGTTCCATAGGCAACATACTTTCCATCGTGACTTGGGAAGAACCAGTCCAGCGCGATCGTTCCGTCCGCCGCCTGCCGGTTCACGTCCACCAGGACGCGATCTTTGCTCGTTCCACCTTCGCGAACGTACAGCACTGGCTGATTCTGCGTGCCTTCTCGTCGCGTGTAGAAGTAGCGGCCACCGCCTGATTTCGGCGCGGTCACATTGCCAATCTCCAGCAACTCCTGCAGACGCGTATGCAGTTTGTCGCGACCGGGCAGCGCGTCCAGTACGCTTCGCGTGTAGGCTAGTTGCTCGGACACAAATTGCTGCGTAGCCGGACTGTGCGCGTCCTCGAGCCAGCGGTAGGGATCGGCAATCTTCACGCCGTGCACATCGTCCACTATGCTGTCGACCTGCGCCTTTGGAGGCTGCGGAGCGTTTTTCGGCGCCGGCGTATTGGCGTCGTTACCGCCTCCGGCGAACAGAAACAGGGACGAGAAGACGAGTAGGAACAAGAATAGGCTGGTCATGGAAGCGTAGCTACCTCGCATGGAAACTCTCTCGGGTATGCGGAATTTGAGACTCTGCGTAAACCACAAAAGGTTAACAGAAGAAGAGACTTGCGGTGGGACAGGCGATGAGCCCCGGCGACGAGTCCGGGAAGATCAAGTTTGCAAATCAGCGAAAAGAATGGCTCCTCAAGACACTCAGTCGTGATTTCCCGGGAAAATAAATGGGTGCGCAAAGCACGCGCTTTGTCCTCGCTGTTATCTCCGGATAATTACTTTGAGACTCGCCACTCAAGGCGAGCTGCCGAGCCTGGACGCGGGATGCTCTCTTGGACCGCAGTTGATACCCTACCCTGGTATGGTATGGAGTTTTTTTTCGGTAGCCTGTTGTGAGGGAGAGTCATTGCATACATCTCGCGATAAAGAAAAGTTGCTCAAGCGGGTCCGGCGCATTCGCGGGCAAGTAGCAGCCATCGAAAGGGCATTGAATGAAGACCAGAAATGCACCGATGTTCTTCGTCTGATTGCTGCCTCCCGAGGGGCAATCAATGGCTTAATGTCCGAGTATCTGGAAGGACATGTCCGCCACCACGTACTGCCCGCGGGTACACGTCCCAATTCACCGAGTGCCGAGGCCGCCGAAGAGCTTATTGAGGTGGTGCGGACCTATCTGAAATAAGAAGAAGGAAGGTTATGGCGGCAGATCCCATTGATCAGCTCCAAGAGCCTGATTCGCAGGTGAGCGCTCAAGATCAGAAGTATGTGGAACAATTCCACCACGGTGAACACCAGCACCACATCGAAAGTGCCGACCCGGCAGATCATCATGCAGAATTTCTGGGGAACGTGAATCGTAGACAGCATCGGGGTGGGTATGGCCGCGTGGGACCCCTCAATCCGTTGCTTGCCGCATTCATTCACGTGAGTTCCGAGCTGACCTTCATCCTCAATTCCACACGCCTGTTGCCCCGACGAACATAATTATGGAAAGACGAAAGACTGGATCAAAGAATCTCGCAACTCGATTCTGCTCAAAGGGTTTCTAATTGACGGGACGATTATGAGCGGCACTCGGCAAGCCGTTCTTGAATACCGGTGTCTTACAGCACTGCTTGCGATCACTATTACGCTCTTTGCTCGTGCGGGGACGGAACGCCCCGATCTTTCCCAATATCACACCGGTGTGATCGTTAGTGTTAGACAGCTGCGCAGCAGTTTCCCGACAGCTCGCTGGTCCGGAGTGCACGAGTTCACGCTGCACTTTTCAGTCCAAGATTCCGGCCACGTCTATTGTTATGAGTTTCGCAGTGTAATCCTGGAAGATGTGAGTGATTTGCGGTCAAGCAGCGGCCATCAGATAAGAATGCTGCAACACGGTAAAAAGCTGAGTGCGATCTTGGAGGACGGACGCCCTATCAAAGCAGACCTCACAAAGCCAGACCAGTGCCCTCTATGAAACTGCGCTGAAGCATGTCTCTGGTGCGCGTGGTTCCAGCTACTTACCGGAGTCCATGGGCGCCTGCACAGTGCTATCGGGACTCGCGATTACGACCCCAAACGAGTAATGCGCACATCAGAGTAGAGCGCCGCCGTGCCCTGCCGCGTATTGGGAAAACCGTCTGGCCATCTGGGAAATATAAAAGGTGATGATAAACTGCACCCAATCGGATCGCACGAATGATCACTGTTTCAAAGGAAGATTATCTGAAGGCTGTCTCTGAGGCGGAAGCGGAAGGCCAGACCGTCATCTCCGCGACGCTCGCTCATTGGCTCTCCGTCACGCCGCCTGCGGTGACCAATGCACTCAAGCGCCTGAAGAAGGACGGCATGGTCATGGTTAAGAGTGACGGCCGCATTCAGCTCACCGCCGAAGGTCGGGCGGTTGCCGAACGGACTATCTTCCGACATCACCTGATTGAGCGGATGCTGTCGGAAATCTTTGGCATGGCGTGGTATGAGGTTCACGACGAGGCCGAGCGACTGGAGCATGCTGTTTCTCCAGCATTTGAGAAAAAATTGGTTGAGAGATTGGGTAATAAAGACGTCTGTCCGCATGGAAACGGGCTCGCGTTGAGGACTGTCAACGAGCGACGAAAGAAGGGTTTGCGGCTACTGAGCGAGGCAGAGGCCGGCTCAAGTTACCGGGTGTCCAGCATCTACGAAAGGGACCGCAGACTGTTGGAGTTCCTGGAGCAGAAGGGAATCCGTCCAGACACCCACCTCACGGTTAGGGCACGGAATTACGACGGTACGCTCTCCTTAGTAATCGAGAAAAAAAGCATTGACCTGGGCAGTCAGGCCGCTGACAAGATCTGGGTTGCAAAAGCTCACTAGTCGAATCTCTGTAAATCTCAATTAACTCCACATGGTATATTCCTGTTAAGTCTTTAGAGGGGGGAAGCCTTGTTGCCGCCCGAATGTGAGAAGTGCGCTGTGACATTCTTGCGAAGCTGCAATCTGCGTGTGCCTGGAGGTTCGCAGCAATTCTTCAAGGCAGCTAGATGAGAAGAAAGAACGCCGATGCCGAAATCAGCACTCGATACGGCTCGAGCGGCGGAGTGTTGAACGACCACCGGTCGTTAGAAGGAGTGCATGGTACCGTCGAGGTGCCGCACCATCAGGCCGGATTCTGGGAGCAATGGCGTGCATTCGTCGGACCTGCCATTCTCGTGAGCGTCGGCTATATGGATCCTGGCAATTGGGGGACGGATCTCCAAGGCGGCGCCCAGTTCAAGTATGGGCTCTTGTGGGTGGTTGGCCTCGCCAGCCTCATGGCGATCTTCATGCAAGTAATTTCGGCTCGATTGGGCGTTGTGACCGGCAAAGACCTCGCCCAATGCTGCCGTGACTGGTATCCCAGTTGGACCCGCTGGCCGAACTGGCTGATGAGCGAAGTTGCGATTGGCGCCTGCGATCTGGCCGAGGTGCTCGGGAGTGCCGTAGCCCTCAACCTCCTGTTCCATATACCCTTGCTGTGGGCGGTCATCATTACCGGCCTCGACGTGCTTCTGCTCTTAGCCCTTCAAAGCCTTGGGATGCGGACCATCGAAGCTGTGGTTCTGTTGCTGGTGGCGACCATTGCGATCTGCTATTTCATTGAGATTTTCATACTTCCGCAGACCCAACCTAGCTTTTTGGAAATGGGCCGAGCATTAGTTACACCCCACTTTCGTCAGGCGGGGATGCTTTATGTGGCCATCGGTATGATCGGCGCGACGGTGATGCCCCACAACCTCTATCTGCACTCGGCTCTGGTGCAGAGCCGACAACTGCAGAAAGATGATGCCTCGATCCGACGTGCACTCCAATTCAACACGATTGACTCAACCGTCGCTCTCACCATCGCCTTCTTCGTGAACGCAGCGATTCTTGTACTCGCGGCGACGGTGTTCTTCGGAAAGGAAAGCGTAGCCGTATCAGGCGGGCATGTAGTCAGGTTCAGCGCTGATAGCGATTGGATTCGGGTCGCCTACTTGACGCTCGCGCCGTTATTAGGCACAGCATTTGCCAGCACGTTATTTGCGGTTGCGCTGCTGGCTAGTGGCCAAAGTAGCACCATAACCGGAACGCTCGCCGGGCAAGTTGTGATGGAAGGCTTTATGCACTGGCGGATCAGGCCGTGGCTGCGCAGGCTTATCACCCGTACCCTGGCGATTTTGCCGGCTGTTCTCATCATCGGCGTGCGCGGAAATAGCAGCGTCACAGACCTGTTAACGCTCAGTCAAGTTGTGCTGGCATTGCAGCTTCCGTTCGCCATGTTCCCACTCTTGCAGTTCACAACTTCCCGAAAGCGCATGGGTGCATGGAAGAACGGTTGGTTCTTACTCATCGCTGGCTGGACCAGTGCTATTCTGATCACCGCAATGGACATCGTCGGCCTGCCAGATTCGTTCAAGGCTGCTTGGCAGGTTATTGCCGGTGGATAATGGCGAGACGCCCAGAACAAAACTTCTATGTATGACCGCATTCTCGTGACGTTGGACGGTACACCGAGTGATAGGGCGATTATCGAACACGTCAAGCAGCTTGCAAGGCTTGTGCACAGTCATGTGGTACTGCTGCATGTCGCCGATGGTTGGGCGGCCAGGACCTACGGTCCGGATGCAGTCAGCCCGGAAATTGCGGAAGACACCGCATATTTAGAAGGGCTTCGCACAGAGTTTCAATCCGCCGGAATTCCTGCAGAGGCGAAATTGGCATACGGTGAACCTGCAGAAGAAATAATCAAATGGGTTAAGAACGAGGGTTGTGACCTGGTAGCCATGAGTACCCATGGGCACCGTTTCCTAGCCGATATATTCCTAGGTGCGACCGCCACTCGAGTCCGACATCGCATTGGCGTCCCTGTCCTGCTCCTGCGGGCTACGTGATTCCGTCTGCCGGAAAAAGCAGACCGCGGTCAAGCTCCTGCCTGAATTACATCCATCTCATCCATAACCCATTGCCCAAACTTGTTGGACTGAAACGCGGCTTCGCTGCTGTATTTGCCTGAACCACAGCGGAAGCTGCCAGGTCTTTCCCTGCGCTCTCTCGGCACGTCCTGCTCTGTGCCGTTTACGTTCCACAGCTTTCTGCAAACGGAATTGTGCCGCTTGACAGAAGTGCAGCCGCGGTGCGCAGTTCGCATCTTGCCAATGTTAGTTAACTATGATTAACTTGCATGAATAATTGTAGGTTAACGAACTAGCGCGGAGAGTGGGGGCTTAAATGATGTGGGTAGTTCGCTTAGGCGTCGTTCTTATCAGTGCAGTTCTCTTTTTTCCTGTACAAGGCCTGGCTCAAGGAGAAACCACCAGCGCGATCCTCGGGCAGGTCACGGACACGAGCGGCGCAATTGTTCCGGGCGCTACTGTGAGCCTCGTGAACCAGGATTCAGGACTGAAGCGCACTGCCCGCACAGATGAAGGAGGCCGCTTCAACTTCCCTCAACTCAAGCCAGGTACATACACGGTCAGCGTCGAAGCCCAGGGGTTCGAGCCGCAACAGGCCCAGAATGTTTTTTCCGGCCTCGGGCAGAAACAAACCGTCAACGTCACCCTCAGAGTGGCGCAATCCAAGCAGACCGTGGACGTTAATGCCGAGGGAGAGATGATCAATCCGACCAACGCAAACACATCCACCACCCTGGATGCTCCCGCGCTGGAGGATCTGCCTAACCCTGGCGGCGATATGACGTACCCGCTGCAGTTTGCGCCGGGAGCTCTCATCAACACAGCAGGGAGTGGCAATGATTTTGTTGGTGGCACCAATGGTTACGGAAACGTTGAATTCAATGGGCTGCCTGCGCTGTCGAACGGATACATCGTTGATGGACTGGAGACGAATGACCCGCTGACGAATCTAAACAGCGGCCTATCAACGAATCTCGTACTTGGCCTCAACTCGATTTCGGAAGTAACTGTCAATACGCTTTCCTACGCTGTGGATCAGGGCCGCTACGGAGCCTCGCAGGTGAATTACGTCACCAAGTCTGGCGGCAACCAGTTTCATGGCAATCTATATGAACTGTGGAACGGTTCCATCCTGAACGCGGCGAACTACTTTTCCAACGCCACATCGAGCAATCATAAGCCGCGTTCTACCGTGAATCACTTCGGTGGCAGCCTGGGCGGTCCGATCATCCACGACAAACTGTTTTTCTTTTTCGATAGCGAGTGGGTTCGCATTGCGCTACCAATCTTTACGACCATAACCGTCCCCAGCCCGGCATTTCAGCAATACGTTGTGCAGCAGCTTCCTCTCGGCGGAACGGACTCTGTGACCGGATCGCACTATGCTGCGGCTCCGCAATTGGTTCCGTTCTACCAGAACATGTTTTCGCTCTACGGGAATACCAGCGGCACACCTCTCGAAGTGCTGGGGTGTGCCTTTAACTCGGACGGTTCTGCTGCATCCGGCGCTCCTCCGAATGGAAACGGCTGCGCAAATCGGAGAGGCGTATCTCATTCCAGCGACGACCACGAACAGGTACAGACTGCCCGCATTGACTACAACATCAGTCCCACTGACACCGCTTGGTTCCGTTTCCAGGTCGACAACGGGCTGCAAGCCGCTTACACCGACCCAATCAATCCGATCTTCGACGCCATTTCCCCGCAGCCGCTGTATTCGTTTGCTGCAGGACACACGCACATTTTCTCGCAGAACCTGGTGAACTATTTCAATCCGGCATTCTCGTGGTACGAGAGTTTGTTCGGCCCGAGCGATTTCCAGAAAACACTGGCTGCTTTCCCGATCGTGTTGCAGGGCAGCGGCGCCAACGCTCCGTTCACCACGGTCGGCGGACTCAATAACACCTGGGTCCAAGGCAGGCGCGCTTCAAGATTTTTCATCAACGACAATCTCGCCTGGAGTCACGGTGCCCACGAATTCAGGTTCGGCACGAACACCCGAATCTTTCGCCTGAATGATTATGATTTCGGGCAGGGCACTGTACCCACCGTCGAGTACACTACCCTGCCGCAATTCACCTACGGCGTGGCATCGACCGCTTCCAAGACCTTCCCGACCTCGGCCAATGAGCCCTTCAACTTCCTGAACCTGGACTTCTATGCCCAGGATACGTGGCGCATCACGCCAAGGCTGACGTGGACCATCGGCGTGCGCGATACGTACAACTCCAACCCGTTGAATCCGCACAACCAGATCGCGCGTCTTACAGGCTCATTTGATTCGATCTCACACGATGTGAATCAGTCGCTGAGCCAGGCCATTCAGACTGGTCTCGGAAATCTGTTCACCTCCACTCCACTCGCAATTCTGCAACCTCGGACCGCGATTGCATGGCAGGTCCAACCGAGCACTGTTCTGCGCACCGGCTTCGGCGTGTTCAGCGACATCCTGCCGGGAAGCGTTGCCGATCTCGTTGGAGTGAATCCGCCTTACGTTCAGACATTTCAGGGAGGACTGCTTGGGACTGCAGGCGGCACGGCGATCGCACCCGGCGTGCCCGACAGCGCCGTCGACGCAACCATAGCGGCAAATCAGAGGTTCAGCGCAGGTTTCCCACAAGGCCAGCTTTCCTGCGCGTCTGCACAGGCAGACCAGGCAACTTGTCTGCCGCCCGTCGCAATCACTGCTGTCCCGAATGGCAAGCTTCACGCGCCCTATTTCATGCAATGGAGTTTAGGAATCGAACATCAAATTGGAGCCACAGCGAAGTTTCAAGCACAGTACGTCGGTACGCATGCCGTCGACCAACCCTATCTTACCCAGGTCAACGGATACCAGACGGTGTGCCAGGGATGCTTTGCTCCATTCCCCTACATGCAGCCAACCGATCCGAGGTTCGGCGCAGTGACACAACTTTCGACTGGCGCCAGTAGCAACTACAACGGTCTGCAGTTGACGGCGATGAAGCGCATGGCGCACGGACTGCAAGGACAAATCAACTACACATGGAGCCATTGTCTCGATACCGTTTCGAACGGCGGATTCCTGCAGTTCTCCGCGGGAGGAATTCTTTCGCCGCTGCCCGGAGACCTCCGGCGCGACTACGGCCCCTGCGATTACGACATTCGCCATAACCTCAACGCGCAGTACACATACCAGCTGCCGGTCAAAGTTGCGAATCATACGCTCGCGTATGCGCTGAATGGATGGCAGCTCTCGGGCACTATCTTCTGGCATAGCGGAGTACCGTTCTCGGTGCTGAGCACTCCGTATTCGGCGAATGGCAACGGCATCTTGCAAGGCAGTGGTCCACAATTCGCAAGCCTCGTCCCCGGAGCAGATCCTTATTGCCGCAACTGCAACATCCCAGGCGTCACTCAGCCGGGCACGATTCAATGGCTGAACCCCAACGCATTCGTCTCTGCCGTTGATCCGTCCACGGGAGCATGCAACGGAGGCGATTCCGCAGAAAGCTGCCAGTTCGGAAATCTTGGCCGCAACGCTCTCCGTGGTCCAAACTTCTTCTGGAGCGACATGTACATCACCAAATGGTTCCGCTTGACCGAGCGCTTAAAGATGAGGTTCGACGCACAGTTCTTCAACGTCTTCAACCATCCCAACTTTGGTCTACCCAGTACAGTGCTTGCCGGTATTCCGGGGAAACCTTCTACGCAAACTGGTTTCGGCGCACTGACCTACACCACCTCCCCGCCAACCGGCTTGCTCGGAGTTGGGTTGGGCGGCGACAGCAGCCCCCGCATGATTGCATTCCAGGCACGACTGGAGTTCTGAACTCCAGTGGGGACCCCAACATATAACGACGTGAAGGTCGTTAGCTCAGAACGGCTGTATTCACTGATCCAAGCAGGCGAAAGGGCCTGCCGGGACCGCTCGCAAGTGGGCGCGATGCCCCACGTGCGATGCGACCGGGTCCCTAATTCTTCTTCCCGTTGAGTGCCGCCGTACGCAAGGCGAAGTCCGGGTAGAAGAGAGCATCACCACCAAACTCAAGCAGCTGCTCTTGCCTTGTTGAGTGCCGGTAGAAGAAGATTCAGAAGCGCTTGGTCAGAGAAAGGATTCTGACCTGAGATCAACTCGCGATCTTGAAGGACGTAGCTCGTCCATGGTGCCAGCACACTTACGTCACCTCCCGCCGTAGTTAAGGCGAAGTCCGGGTAGAAGAGAACCTTACCACCAATCTCAAGCGGCTCCCGCTGCTGCTCTTCCGCTGTCGAAAAGATAGTCATCTTATAGCCAGCATAGATCCAACCTTGGGCCTTTGCCCGCGCTCCAGCGATATCGCCCGCCGTCAGCGCGGCGACCACTTCCTTCGAATTCGGAGAAGCCGAGAGAAGTGAAATCGGGCCATGGCAGAGCACTGCCGTCGGCTTGGATGTTTGATGAAAGTGTCTCATCACCGTGCCGGCGTCGGGATCATCGAGAAGATCCATCATCGGGCCATGGCCGCCGGGGACGAAAACAGCGTCATACTGATCCAGGCCCGATGCGATGACATCGGAGATCCGAGTTGGATTCTTGAGCCCAGTCAGGCTGTCGCGGAATTTCAGATAGTCCTGAAGCTTAGCGTCGTCCCCACCGAAGAAGTCAGGTACAGCTGAATGAACATCCATTTGCGGCGTGTTGCCTTTGGGGTTGGCGAAGGTGATTTCGTAGCCCTCCTTCATCAGGGCGCGAACCGGAACCGTCAGCTCGTTGAGGTAGTAGCCAGCGCCCTTATAAACCTTGCCGTCTTTCAGGGGCAAGCCGTGACCGCTCGAGACTAGTACCAGGACTTTTCCTTTTGTTGCCACATTGTTCTCCTTTTGAAATTGATTCTGTTTTCCTGAGAGCTAAGTAGCTGCGAGTAATCCCCAAAGCAGCCGCATGCCTTTGAGGGGCCACAACGTGGCATGGGCATTTCTAGAATTGCTGATGCGATGTCCTCCAAGTTGGTTTCCAGAGCAAAGTGCCCCCGCGTCTAAGAATTTCACGACCGCGTTGGGCACGTCTCGCTTGAATGCTTCCGCACCAGGCGGAACGAAGAAGCTGTCATGTTTCCCCATATGCGAGCAATGGGGGCTGATGCCTACTGACGTCCTGTTGGTATAACGGATAGCGTTCGAGGTTGGCTTTGTAATCGAGTTTGAGATCGACTTGTAAGCCCATCATGCCGGGTCGTGCGAGGAGAGCAGCATCGAGCCAATCGGCTTCGGGTTGGATGTTGGAGGCGTCTGGAACTTCCTGGAAGTACGCCTCACGAACACCCATCGAACGACATATGTTCTTTGAGCTGGCCACGAATGGCCGCGGAAGGCTGCTTCCAATAGGCGCGCAACGGGCGCACGGACCCTCACCCAAGGTCCGAAATTAAAGTCTTACCCGGCGTGAGCAACGCGAGGTAAATCACTAGATTTGCGTTTGCTGACCGAGAGCTTTCGAGCAGTTAAGTTCGAAAAAGAGGGAAGCTTAAGCTGGCCGTTGGCGGAGACCACGTCGTCAAAAAAGTGGTCGCGCGCGCCCTCGAAATATCAGCATCGATCCCCCGACCTTTCTTTCTGCGGTAGAGCTCAATCGAAGAAAAGTTCTGTGCAGGCATTATCCTCGAACATCTGGCGGGTTTCTCTATAGCTCAAAGATAGTGGGCCCAATAACTTGCCGTCCGTCACGTAGCAAACAGATGGACACAAATCCACTGGAACTGGAGCCGAACCGGTTGCTCGATTTTTTCGAGCACGCTCCTGCGCCAATATGTTTGCTGAGTGGTCCAGATCACAGGTATGACTTCGTCAATGCTGCCTATGTCAAAGTGGCCGGTCGCTCTCGCGAGGAAATGATCGGACGTACGGTTCGCGAAGTTCTTCCGGAGCTCGAAGCCCAGGGCTTCGTTGGCTTGTTGGATCAGGTTTATCGGACCGGCGAAGCGTTTTTTGCGACGGAGAAGGTGGTAGAGATATTCCGGCATGGACACGTCGAAACTGCTTTCTTCGATTTCAGCTATTGTCCTGTACGAAATGCGAGCGGGCAGGTTGAAGGAATTTTGTTCCAGGGAATCGAGACGACAGAGCAAGTGCTGGCCAGAAATCAATTGGAGGCCCGAGTCCGAGAGCGTACCGCCGAACTGGAGAAAGTGCATAGCGACCTTCGTTCGTTGAATTACCTCTTGCTGAAAACGCAGGAAGAGGAGAGACGAAGACTGGCTCTGGAATTGCACGACAGCGCAGGACAGCTATTAGCAGCGCTGAAATGGAAGATGCTCTCGGTGCAGAGGGATGCAGCGGGTAGTGGCCCGGCGGTGCAGAAGTCCACCACTGATTCACTGAAGCTCCTGGACGAACTGACAAAAGAGTTGCGCACGGTTTCACACTTGCTGCATCCGGCTCTGCTGGAAGAAGGTGGATTGTCTTCACTGCGTCTATATTTTGAAGGCGTGAAAGAAAGAAGTGGCCTGGTGGTGACTTTGGATCTTGATTCGCGACTGAACAGATTGCCGGACGAAGTGGAGCTCACCATTTTCCGAGTGGTTCAGGAAGCGCTCACCAACATTCACCGTCACGCCCAGACGAATGCGGCTTCGGTGAGAATTTTTTGTGACGATGGCACTAACATTCAGCTCGAGATACAGGATCGCGGGAAGGGGATCGCGGGACTTACTTCTCTCGACAGTAGTGCATTGAAAGTGGGTGTGGGAATGCGTGGGATGCGCGAAAGGATCCGACAGCTCAACGGCAAATTTGAAATCGTGTCGGATCAGAATGGAACAACTCTGAGTGCAAGTCTTCCTCTTACACCCAGCCAGGCCGAACATTGTTTAAAGAAGGCGACGTGATTGTCAGTTCGACGCTGCACGACGCTCGTAAAACCTAGTGTGGGCGATGACTAGCGGTGTCGTGCGCTTTTTTTGCTCGGTGGGTACCGCGCAACTTTCTGGTGAAGCCGCCCGGTTTCTTCTGATTTCTTTCTAGATGATGGGAACTGACCCGGCGTGGGGGATTGCAATCAATGTCGGGACACGTCAGGGTCGCTCTTTTCTTGATGTCCGCCAGTTTGTCGATCGGGAATTGCTTAATCTCCTCCAGTTCTTCCCATGATGTATAGAATCCGTGTCGCTGGCGATGATTCACAATGGAATAAGCAAGAGTTTTGGATATGCCCGGAAGTTGCGTGAGCAACCTAACTGGGGCCGTGTTCAGATCAATTTTGGATGGCGCTGCTGCCGGCATCGTGAGACTCCTATCGGGATTGAATCGACGAAGCACAAAAAAATCGAACCTACCGTCACGCTATTTTCTGTCGTGCGATTGGTGACGGTAGGTTCAGACGCGTGAGGAGGACAGTCAATGTGCGTCATTGAGGAGAGGCCGAGCCACTGTTGCCCTGGTCAATCTGCCGTTGTGTGTCCGCCGGGCAACGTTTGGCAACTTCATCCACCCGGGTCACCAGCAACACCTGGCCCTGGTCTTGGGAACCCGCGACCGATCCGGTGCTGCCCGATGAGCTGTTACTGGCTGAGGTGCCATTGTTCATCGTGCCAGAGAGGCGGACATCCTGTCCCACGTGGGAAGCCAGATCCTGATTTCCCGCGGACAATTGAGTCGGAGGACCACCGTTGACAGGCTGCACGTAATAAGCCGTCCTGCGCTCAAAGATGCAACCTTCTATGCTGCTCTGCTGTCCGCCTGCAGTGTTGTTTGCCGAACTCTGATTGCCTGTCGAGCTCTGGTAAGGCTGACTGGAATCGCTGGAACTGGAAGCACTCGAACCAGAAGTTTGTCCGGAGCTATCTCCAGTTGAGGATTGCGCGAACATCGCCACCGCGAAGATTGCGCAAAACACGAGTTGCGATACTAACTTTCCCATTGGCCACCCTTTTGGAGTCCTGGGGCAGAACTCTCTCGAATTTCGTAGCAATTACCGATGCTAGCGATCGATGAGAGTGCAAACAATTGCCAGTCCGGGGAAAGGAAGCTTCGTAGGCCGAGCCTAAGCTAAAGTTCGCCGCGAGTAACACATCGCCATACGACTAACGTTCTAGGGAACGAGCGCTACGGCTCATAGCATCTCCAGCGGCACTGGTGCCTCGGGTGGCGGGAACTCGCGATCCAGTTCTTCTAAATCACGCTCAGTGAGGTGCACTTTGAGTGCACCCGCGTTGTCGCGCACATGAATTGGCGTTCCCGCTTCCGGAATGGCGATGACTTTGGACGTCCTGATCACCCACGCCAGAGCTATCTGCGCTGGGCTCACGGCATGCCGAGCCGCGATATTCTGGAGTGCGGGATGATTGAGGAACCGGCCTTGCTCGATTGGCGAATACGCCATAATTGGAATCCTGCGCTGCCGGCACCAGGGGAGCAGATCCCATTCGATGCCGCGACGCGTCAGGTTGTAGAGCACCTGGTCAGTGGTGACATTCTGTCCGCCGTCCAGTTCAACAAGCTCTTCCATGTCCTCGATATCGAGGTTACTCACGCCCCAGTAACGGATCTTGCCTTGTTGTTTCAGGCTTTCGAAAGCGTCGACCGTCTCTTGCAGCGGAACGCGAGCACGCCAGTGAAGAAGGTAGAGATCCAGCCTGTCGGTTCCCAACCGCCGCAAACTCGCCTCACAGGCCCGAGGTGTTCCGGCGCGCGTGGCATTGTGCGGCAAAACTTTGCTGACCAGAAATACCTCATCCCGGCGGCCGCGAATAGCCTCGCCAACGAGCACCTCGGCGCCGCCGTCAGCATACATCTCTGCCGTATCGATCAGGTTGATCCCGAGCGCGAGACCCGCGCGCAATGCATCGATTTCCTCGTGCCTGGGATGGCGCCCCTCTGCCAGGTGCCAAGTGCCCATCCCTAGAACCGGAACGCTTTCACCGGATGGCAATTCAGTTGTACGAACGGCGGTTGCCGATATAGCCATAACGGCTCCTCATCTCACGCGGCAGCTCTAGAAGGGATATTGCCGCGGTTCCTGTTGTTCGGTGATCCAGTGATCTGTGGTGAACTCCTGAAGGATCCAATCACCTCCGAAACGTCCAATCCCGCTGTTCTTCACTCCACCGAAAGGACCGGTCGGTGTGTCATCGACGCTGGGACTGTTGAGGTGCGTCATGCCCGCTTCAACTTTTTGACAAAAACGAAGACCACGAACTTCGTCACGCGTGAAAACAGCGCTGGAGAGTCCGTACTCCGTATCGTTTGCAACCTTCAGTGCTTCGGACTCGCCATTGACTTTGATGATGGGAGCGATCGGCCCAAATGTCTCGTACTTCGCAATCGGCATGTCATTGGAGACATTCACGAACACATGGGGCGGCAGGACAAGTTCACGCGGATCTCCTCCCAGCAACTGGCGAGCGCCCGCGTCGCGTGATTTCTTCACCAGTTCCGTCATATGTGCCAGCTGTTTTGAGTTGATGATCGGACCAATCACGGTGTCGGGGTCACCAGGATCGCCCACCTTTAATCTCTTCACATGATTTGTGAACCGGTCGACGAATTCATCATGAACCTTCGCGTCCACGATGATTCGATTTGTGCTCATGCAGATTTGGCCCTGGTGCAGAAATCTGCTGAAGATTGCAGCGGGCACAGCCTGGTCGAGATCCGCATCGTCCAGGACGACGAAGGGTGTGTTTCCACCCAGTTCGAGCGCCACGCGCTTGATCATGTCGCCGGTAGCGGCCAGTTCGTAGATATGTTTACCGACGGCCGTCGAGCCCGTAAACGAGATCAGGGCGGGAATTGGATGATTCGCAAAGGCGTCGCCGATTTCACTGCTGGAGCCGACTACAACGTTCAAGACTCCCGGCGGCAAGCCTGCTTCTTCGTAAATTTTCGCGATCAGCAGCGCGCCAGTTACCGGCGTGTCCTGAGAGGGCTTCACCACGACCGCGTTACCCAGCGCCAGCGCCGGTCCCACCGATCGGTGCGAAAGATAGATGGGAAAGTTCCAGGGACTGATTACGCCAATCACTCCGACCGGCTGACGATAGGCGTCGCTTTCTTTCCCTTGGTCATCACTCGGCAAGATGTGACCCGACGCGCGATGCGGAAACGAGGCAGACTCCAGCGTGATTGCATACAGCATCTGCCACTCAATCTCCGCCTTAATGCGAGTACTGCCGGATTCGTGTATCAGCCAATCGACAATCTCTTCGTGGCGAGCACGCATGATCTCCGCAGAGCGAAGCATCACCTCTGCTCGCTCGGCGGGAAGCTTGGCTGCCCATTTCGCCTGATTGCGAGCCGCTGCTTCGTATGCCTCGTCCAGGTCACTTCGATCCGCAAGCGCGATCTCTGCGACCGGCTCTCCACTGTAAGGATCGTTGTCCTTCAGAGTCCGTCCACGGCGTCCGGCGCGCCACGACCCATTGATGTATTGCCCATCAAAGCCGGTGTAACGACGAGGCTCGCGAGATCCAGTTTCGGTTCTTGCCGTCAAACTGTCCGCTTGGGTAACCATGATTCCTCCAAGAATTTCGAATCACCGACCTTCAACGGCGAATGCGCAGTGCGATTCGTCCGAGGATATGACCCTTCTCAATGCGTTCGTGAGCTCGCGCAGCCTGAGCGAGCGGAAACGCCGCGGCAATCGGCACGCGCAACCGAGCTTCGTCCGCTGCGTCTTCCAGTTCCGCGAGATGCTTATTTCCGGATTCCCCGTCATAGGCAACAAGTGTGAAGTTCTTTCGGCCGCGCGGCTCGGGCTCAATGCCATTCGGATACGCGACCCTTCCGCCTTTCCTGACCAGATCCAGGCAACGCTCGAGAGCGTCCCCTCCTGCCAAGGCAAGAACTGCATCGAGTCCGTCGGGCGCAAATTCCTGCAGCCGCTCAACTGCATCGTCACGTCGCAGGTCAATCACTGCGTCTGCACCGAGTCTCTTTACCAGCGTCAACGCGTCGCGCCCTGAGGCTGTTCCTGCCACCTCTGCATCCCGACGTTTCGCAAACTGCACTGCCAGCGTTCCTACTCCCCCGGAAGCTCCGAAGATGAGTACACTCTGCCCCGGCTTGACCCGCAGATGTTTGTCGATCCCCTGAAGCGCAGTCAGACCCGTCACCACAGCTGCGCCCGCCTGCATGAAATCGAGTCTCTTCGGCATGTTGCCGACGAATTGCGAGTCGATCACCACGTACTCTGCGTAGAATCCGCCCTTAGGGTTGGCGTAATGAGCGGCCCAAACTTTGTCACCGACCTCGAAGCGGCGGGCGCGCGCACCCTTCTGAACGATGATTCCAGCGCCATCCATGCCGGGTATGAGCGGAAACTTCGCTCTTCCCCATGGATTCCACGAACCATCGCGGACCGATGCATCCCACACTCCCACGCCCGCGGCATGAAGAGCAATGAGGACTTCGGTTGGGCCAACTTCTGGAACGGGGAGCGCGTGAAGCGTCAGCACCGACGGCGGACCGAAGCGATCGAGGGCTGCGGCTTTCATCGTTGTCGGGATCGTGACGCCCGACTTCTTTCTCGTTGATGTACTTCTCACTGCGGTAGTAGCCATATCGAACTCAATTTTTTCGAAAACAATTCGTAGCATCTTGAAAGGAAGTGAACATTCGGATGAATAAGTCTGCTCGGCGGATGTCACTAAAAATGTAGAACCCGCTCCTTGTCGAAGCGGGTTCCTGGGTAAGAGCGCCCCCTAGAATTAGCCCGACTTCTTTGCCTCTTGTCTGGCTTGCTCGTCTACCGTTCGAACAACGGACAGCAGCGTTCTCGCCTCGGGAGGTGGCGGGACTTTCCCCGTCAGGACTGCACGCACGGTCACGTCGCCTCCGTAGAGGGCCCGAAGTGCGTCTTCGTCGGGACTTACCCATGCTCCGTTCAGTGTTGCGCCAGCGAACGCGCCCTTGGAACGCGAGTAGCTCAATATTTCGGTATCGAGTTTCCAGTCAGTGCCCGCGGCTGCGTGCCGTCCAACTGGTCCGGCCGCAGCGGAAGCATCAGCGCCAATCTGGAACTTGTTGGATAAGAGGCGCGCCATGCCTTGATCGTTCATGATCATAAGCACGTTGTCGACGGCTTCCAGTCCTATCTGAGCGCCCCAACTTCCGCCTGTGATAGAGAAGAACGATGGTGCACTCCAGCCGTGAGCCGTTCTGCACACCGCAACGCCCCTTCCGTGAGCGGCTCCTACAACGAATCCACCCTTCACCTCGTGAGGAATAATCGCAATGCATTTCGCGTGCTCGATTATCTCCTCCGGTATGCCCTTGTCGGGAGCCTCGGTGATCTCTTGTAGCACTTGCGACGCAGACTCCATACGCTTGACTGCTTTATCGCGCTCCGTCTCTGCCAACAATGACGGAACAGCAACGGCGCAAATCAGTAGCAACATCAAAAGGCTTTTCACAAACTACTCCCGTGGTTCGTTCGTTTCTACAGTTGTACCGTGATTAGGTTTTGGACCTCGCTAATGCCCGGGGCGGACCACGCGACTCGTTCGGCTTCCTGTTTCTCGGCCCAAGACCGAACCGATCCTCGCAGAATGGCTTTGCTGCCCTGGACTTCTACCTGGATCTTGCCCGCGTCGATCTGGGCGTTTCGAACCAGAGCTTCCTCTATCTTCTTTTTTAAGTCACTCGGCGAGGTACTGGGGCGCACTGTAATAAGATTCGTGATGCCTTTTACGCCACTGATCCGTCGGATAACTCGCTCCGCCTCTTCTCTCTGGTATTGCCATTCCACACTGCCTTCTAAAGTTACCCAGCCTTTGGAAACCGTCGGTTTGACTTTGCCTGCAGGAAGAAACGCGTCCCACTCCAGCGCGCGAACGACCGCCTCCGCAATATCTTCATCGGTGCGCTCAGTCGCGAGTTTCACCTCGATCTCATTGACAACCGCTTTAACTCCGGCGACTCGATGCGCAGCCTCTTCGGCACTCCACTTCTTCAGATAAGAATCCACAAAGCCAAACAAGGTTACGATTCCGTCCTTTACTGATACGCCTACCTCATTGGGCTGCACTTGCGCGTCCCATTTCAATTCATCAAGCACATCATGTTGAAGCTGTTCATCAGTTTTGGTGAGGGTAGCCACTGGCATAAAGATTTCTCCTCGGCTGAGTCTCATTCGGCGGTTGCTCGTTCCTGTAGTGACTAGTCGCAGCACGCCTAACTGTTTCTCATCCTAGAGAGCAAAACCATCCGTGCCAATTCCTCGCGAGATTAAAGGTTGGTTCGGAAAATCCGCCTAACACCTGATCATGATTTCGTTCGATTGTTTTATAGCTAATAAGAATTACAACTGTCCGCTCACCTAAATCCACTGGGCTAGATCGCGCTAAGACGAAGGGCGGAGTATCGCCTACTAGCGGCTGCCAAGGTCTGTCCTATTCTCATGATGAATTGTGGTGGTCTGGGACACGCAATAGCATTTCCCTTTGAACGCGGATGTCGAGTTCAAGCGAACTCAACTCTGAAATCAAAACTGTAGTCAGAAACCACGATTTGCGAGGAGAGACATGTTTTCCGGTCCATTGTTGTACGACGTAGAAAACGCACACAGGAGATGGGGCTGGCTTCTAGCACTGGGCATACTGATGATCGTACTTGCAACCATAGCGTTCATCATTATGCCGGCAGCAACACTGGGCACAGTGCTGGTGCTTGGATGGTTACTGGTGGTCAGTGGAGTTTTTGAAATAGTCCAGGCTTTCCGTGTCCGTCGTGGGGGCGGCCTTTTTCTGCACCTGATCGGCGGGATTCTTGGGATTCTGATCGGATTGCTGGTCGTCACGCATCCTCTAGTGGGTGCGCTGGCGTGGACGCTCTTGTTTGCCGCATTTTTCACGGTAGTCGGCATCTTCCGCATCGCCGTCGCCGCGAGCTTGAAGTTTCCCAACTGGGGATGGGCAGTGTTCGATGGAATCATCACGCTAGCTCTGGGAATTCTCCTTTGGGCGTCCTGGCCGAGTTCTGCGATATGGTTTCTTGGACTGGCCGTCGGAGTTTCCCTGGTTCTGCGCGGCTGGTCGTATGTGATGTTCGCGATCGCCGCCCACAATCTGCCCATACCCGCCGAAGTGCGGCAAGCTGCTTAAGAGGAACGAAGACAATGAACAGGCCAGAATCGGTATCGGACACGCGGCAAGAACAACGGCAAGAACCGAACTCCGCGACCGGGAGCGAGTCTACTCGAGCTCAGAGCGAAGAACATCAGCAGACTTCCGCGGACAGTTCTGCCGTCGCGAAGTCATCCGAAGTTGAGCAATTGCGATCAGAGCGAGACGCTCTGCTGGACAGGCTTGCGCGTATTCAGGCTGATTTCGACAATGCGCGCAAGCGGCTCAGCCGAGAGCAGGAGGAGTTTCGTGACTTCGCGTTGACGGATGCCCTGCGTTCGATTCTGCCGATCGTTGACAGCCTCGACTGGGCGATACGAGCACCGGTGCAGAACCTGGAGGAACTTCGCTCCGGCGTAGACCTGATCCGCAAACAACTAAGCGACAGCCTGAAAGGACTGGGACTCACCCCGATCGCCGCGACCGGACAAGCCTTCGACCCGAACCTTCATGAGGCCATCGAGATGGTCGACACTGAAAGCGCGCCGGATAATCAGGTTTTGGCGGAGTTGCAGCGCGGCTACAAGTTGCATGACCGACTGTTGAGGCCTGCCACAGTGCTCGTCGCACGCAATCCAGGCCTCAACAGTCAGGCCGCCTAAGAAACTTCAGGTCAGCTACGCCGCAAAGCTCTCGTCCATGCGCACGAGACCACGCTTTGTCGCTACGTTGATCGCTTCTGTCCTGCCGGCCACATGCAATTTTTCCAGGATGTGCGTCACATGGACCTTGACTGTCGCCTCGCTGATGTCGAAGACTACGCCGATTTCCTTATTACTCTTGCCCGAGGTCACGGCTTGCAGCACTTCCATTTCACGAGCTGTTAATTCGCGATCGCCGACGCGTTTCGCCAATTTTGCTCCGACCCACGGCGGTATCCACGTATTTCCCTTACTGATCGTTTCGATGCACTGGAGAATCTCATCAATGCTCGCACCTTTTACCAAATATCCGTGCGCACCCGCGCGCAATACCCGGTAGATATCCTCTTCGCACTGAAACGCGCTGACGATACCAATCCTGGCGTCAGGTTTACGCTCGAAGATGGTGAGGACTGTCTGTATACCGTCCATAACGGGCATGCGAAGATCGATAAGCGCTACGTCTGGCTCTGTAGCGAAGAAGAGCTCCACAGCCTCGGCGCCATTGTTAGCTTCCGCGATCACGCGCATATTGGATTTTCGGTTTATAAGAGAGGACAGACCTTCTCTTGCCAGGGGATGATCATCGGCTATCAAAACAGAGATTGAGTTCTTTTCGTGGCCATTGGGCGGAAGGGACGCTTGCGGCATAGCCTCCGATTGACGACCGTTTGTTGGGATAGTTTGTGGTTGAAGTGTCTCGTCAAGTGGCTTTGCTTTCGGTGCCATCTCTGTCGAAAGCTTGAGTAAAGAGCCTTCCTGCCAAGCGTGATTGATTTGGGAGTATTTGTTCCGACGCTGCGGCATGTTCTTCCCCAGACTCGAGATTAAGTCGTATTGGAACCGTTCTTCCTTCTTGGATGAGGTTTTGAGCCCAGTGAAATTTCAGAACCCTCAATTTTCACAAACGGCAGAAATGCGCGTCCGTGAAGCCGCACGCAAGAGAACACTCGCTCGCACTCCGCCGCACTGAAACGAGGACATACGCGTCAAGTCGTATATAGCCGCTAGACCGTAGAGCGACACTCCCTTACCTAACCTCGATAGATTTCGCTTCACTCCCCTGAGGAATTGATCACGAATTGTTGGGTCGTTACCATTCCCTCTACTGGTGATTGCGGCGGCGAGCCGCTGGATCTCTCAACTCGACACCTACACCAAAGGGCCACTCACAAAGCCAAAAAACATCGAGAGTTTCCCGGTGATTGAGCCGCGAAGAACACCCACGCAGGAAAGCGTTGTTTCGGAAACTTCACGGGCTGAGGTGAAACCGCCCAGACACTCCAAGTGGTCCGTGCAACTGGGAGCGGCATTCATCCTGATCGGTGCTGTTGCTTTGATTACTGCCGGTGTAAGTAGACCTGCATCGGCGGTTCCCTACGCGTGGTTGCTGGTCACCGCCGGCCTGGTCGCAAGCGTGCACGCATTTCATCTGCGCAGGTCGGATCGGTTCTTTCTGGAGCTCGTACCGGCAATAGCTTCTATCCCAGTAGCACTGTTGATGGTCACACACCCTTCCGCCGATGCACTCCCGTGGATGTGGCAGTTTGCCTCATTCTTCACGGTTGTCGGGCTATTTCGAATCAGCGCTGCAATTCGGATCTGTCTAGCAAATCGAAACTGGGTCATTGTGGATTCCATAGTGGCCTTGTTGTTTGCAGTCGTGCTGTGGTCAGGATGGTCCTGGCTGCTCCCCTGGTTCATCGGCATTGCAGTCGGAGTATGGCTGGGCTCCGCGGGGCTGGTCGGAAATCATGATTGCGTTTTCAGCGCAGAAAAAAGACACGCACGAAGTGCAAGACTCAGCGCGCTCAAGAGCTCCAATGTTGAAGCACTCCACGTCTCGTGGGAGTGGCATTCGCGAATTTCACAACAAACACATGGGAGGTAATTAATGTCAGCACGTGATACACAGCTATCCACTTCTCAACGCGACAAACAGCGAGGACAGCAGACAGGCATGTCCCGCCAAAGTAGTGTCCCGTCTGTCCCCGCTCTGCTCCTCGACCCACTTAGCCTTTTCGGAGACAATCCGTTTTCGCTCATCCGGAGAATGCAGCAGGACATCAACCGTGTATTTTCGAGCGCTGGAAGTCCCTCCACGCGAGAGGGCGATGCCAGTACGGCCGCGGTATGGGTTCCGCCAATCGAGATGGAAGTCCGCGACAACAACCTTGTGGTCTCAGTCGAATTGCCCGGCATAAACGATGAAGATATTGAAGTCGACATCACTGACGACATGTTAGTCGTGCAGGGCGAGCGCACGGTGGAACGCGATGAAAATGATCGCGGAGTACGCCGCACCGAACGCCAATACGGCCGCTTTTATCGTGCTATCGCCTTGCCCGACGGCGCCGATACGGATAATGCGACAGCGCAGATCGACAACGGAGTACTGCGCATTACCATCCCCGTGGCCCAGGACCAGAGTAGCGGTGTAAGGCAGATACCCATCCGCACGAGCGCATCATCACAATCAGGTCAGGGGCAAGGCACACAGGGCCAAAGTTCAGGGCAACAGCAGTCGTCCTCCAGCAGTCCCAGTAAGGAGAAAGTGGCCTAGACAACAATGCATGCAGCCCCGGCAGTTACCACCATCCGACTTGGCGTTCGAACGTGAATACGAATGGGAGTGCTCCGGCCCTGCTTTTCGACCTGGACGGCACGCTGGTAGACAGTGTCTATCAGCACGTGCTGTCCTGGCGAGAAGCGCTGGAGTGCTGCGGAATCGAATTATCAGTGTGGCGCATCCATCGACGCATTGGAATGAGTGGCGGACTCTTCGCCCACGCGTTGCTGCGTGAAACCGGCAGCGAGGTCTCTGCCGAAATGGCTGAGAAACTTCAGCAGCTTCACGCCGCAGCTTACACAAAGTTTGTCTCGCAGGTGCGCCCCCTCCCGGGCGCCAAGCAACTGCTCGACTCTCTCACTCACTTCGGAGTTCCGTGGGCGATTGCGACCAGTGGACGAGGCGAGTTCGCTCGAAAAACTATCCAGGTTCTTGAAGTTGAAGGTGAGTTTCCCATCATTACGCGAGATCAGGTTGAGCATGCCAAACCTGATCCGGATCTCTTTATCGCCGCGGCAGCCCGGCTGAAAATCGATATTCACAACTCGGTGGTGGTCGGAGACAGCGTCTGGGATTTGTTGGCTGCACAGCGAGCCAGGGCGCTCGGCGTAGGACTGCTTTCGGGCGGCTACGGAGAAGACGAATTACAGAGGGCAGGGGCTTACCGCGTTTACCAGGATCCACGCGATTTGCTTCTGCACATTGACGAAGTTGGAATCCGCATTGGCGGATATATCTCCTGATCGCGACGTCAGTTCCAGGGGCTCCTATGAAAACAAATACTGCAAAGATCCAGCTTTTCGGCACGTGGGGTTCCGCCGAAGCCTATGCCATCCGGGACTTCCTGCATCGCGGCGACGTGCCATTTGACTATCTCGAGCTCAGGACTGATGAAGACGCGCGAACCCTGGCTCACGTTGAAAATATGAACGACCCGCGTTTACCGGTCGTCATCTTTCCGGACGGGACCCGATTCGAGCATCCCACGATTCGTCAAATAACAGAAAAGTTGGGTTGGTTTAGAACGCCATCTTTATCGGAATACGACCTTAGTATTTATGGCGCCGGCCCGGCGGGACTGAGCGCGGCGGTGTACGGCGCTTCCGAGGGTCTGAAAACAGTTCTGGTGGAGAGATTCGCCCTGGGAGGCCGCGCCGGGACCAGTCCGAAGATCGAGAACTACCTCGGATTTCCCAAGGGGATCAGCGGGGCAGAGCTCGCGGAGCGGGCGCGTGAGCAAGCGGCCCGCTTCGGTGCGGAAATTTTGTTGTTGCGAGAAGGAGTGCGGGGTGAGTTTCAAACCGGCAAGGGCGTCGTCTATCTGGCAGACGGGACGAAAATTGTTTCCAAAGCCTCGATTTGTGCGACTGGTATCGATTACCGGAGATTGGGTCTTCCCGATGAGGAGCGTCTGCAGGGAGCGGGAGTCTTTTACGGTGCTGGTGCGAGCGAGGCCTCTCTGTGCCGGCAAGAGCACGTGGTGATCGTCGGCGGCGGAAACTCCGCGGCCCAGGCCGCCGTCTATCTTGCCAAGTTCGCCTCAAGAGTCACCATGGTCATCCGAGAGGATTCGCTACGGCGCACTGTTTCCCAGTATCTGATCGACCGCATTCACTCGACGCCCGAAGTTGAGGTGTTGACGCGTACCGAAGTAGTAGCGCTTCACGGCGATCGTGTACTCGAGGCTGTGACTCTGCGCAATAGAGACACAGGCGAAGAGCACACGATCAACACGAGTCGGCTCTTCTTATGCCTGGGCGGACGGCCGCACACAGAATGGGCGGAAGAGGTGGGAATCGTTCGTGACGAGGAAGGCTATCTGGTGACGGGGCCGGATCTCCCGAGGGACGGCGCCCATCGTCCAAAGAACTGGCCTCTCGATCGCGACCCGTATTACCTTGAAACGAATATGCCCGGTGTGTTTGCTGCCGGCGATGTGCGCCACAATTCCGTGAAACGCTGCGCATCCGCCGTTGGCGAGGGAGCCATGGCCGTAACTTTTGTGCACCGCTATGTGACGAATGGCTAGATTGGCGTTCAGGCAGCCTTTTTCTGGCCAGATTGCTGTTGATCAGCCGCATTTTGACTAGCGTCATCCCTAGGCTTCTGTATGGCTGCAAGTTCCTGTCTCACCTGGTCTAAAACTCTGTGCACGATTTCCGTAACCTCATCTGGCGCGACATGCGCGATCCTCGCAACATCATCGTTCGAGAATCCTTCAATGACGGACAGTTCAAAGACACTTCTCTCCCGTGGTGGTATGTGCGACAGCGCTTGAAGTATCTGTCCCACGAGCTCCTCCTTTTGGATTTCCTCGTTTGGATCCTTCTGATAAGCAGGCGGAACGAATTCGTCCTGCGGCAACTCACTGTCATCGAGATCCTCGACCAGCATCACTTCGCCTTCGGAATCAGCTGTGATTGGCTCCTCCAACTCCTTCAGTTCTTTTCTGGTCAGATCCTCAAGGCTTCTGCGCCGGGCATCTCTGCGCGAAGCTGTTCGGATATAGTCCCCCAAAAGCTCATTCGCGATCTGGTACAGCCACTGTTCAAGCGTGATGTCCCGCGGCTTGTGCTCGTAATTCTCATAAGCTCGGAGTACCACTTCATCGACGAAATCGCTGCTTGTGAAGACCGGCGTGCGAATTTGCATCGTCAGGTAAGCGATGCGCAGCTGGCGCTTGATGTACGACTTTAACGGTTTCAGCAGGGGTAGAATTTGAGCGAAGAAAGCTTCTTTATCTCCGCTGGCACGAAGCCGGTTAAGCTCCGCTTCAGTTTGCTGAAGTTGTTCTCCCTGCTTGCGACGCTCCGCAATTCGGGACTCGGATGATTGCTTTTGATTTGAATCCATTGGATGCCCTGGTGAGCCGAGACATTCAGGAGACAGCGAAGCCGGCAGCACGCAAGAGTGCCACAACGTCATATTCAGTTAAGCGAGCTGCGTCAAATTCAACCTTGATGAAGTTGAACCCTTCATCAAAAAAAGAGATACCGTAGATCCCGTAGACGTCCCGTACCTGGTCTAGCGCGTCCATCTCGCGTGTACCTGGCCGTGACTTGTACGAGAACGCCCTGTCAACAAGCGTCATCTTCTAACTATGCGGATTTCCGCTCATCCACATCGACGTACTCCGCATCGACCACACCTTGATCTTGCCGAGGCTGGCTCTCTCCACCGGGTGCAGCACCAGTGCCTGCGCTTGGACCGCCCGTCGGGCCCGCACCCTGCGGTTGTGATGCCCGGTACATCTGTTCCGCGACGCGGTGTGACAGCTGCGTCAGACGTTCGCGTGCCTGATCCATGGTGCCTTTATCGTTAGAGTCGAGCGCTCTGCGGGCATCGGCGATCGCATTCTCAAGCTCACCTCGATCTGCGGGCGAGATTTTGTCTCCTTGCTCTCGCAGTATTCTCTCCAGGTTGTAGATGGTTGCATCGAGCTGGTTTTTCGCCTCGATCTCTTCGCGTTTCTCGCGGTCTTCCGCAGGCGTGTGCTTCGGCCTCCCTCGCCATGCGGTCAACGTCTTCCTTGCTCAGGCCGGACGAAGACGTGATCTGGATTCGCTGGTCCTTGCCAGTCGCGTTGTCCTTCGCCGCTACGTTCAGAATGCCATTAGCATCGATATCGAAAGTTACGTCGATTTGCGGGACTCCGCGCGGCGCAGGCGGAATTCCGGTGAGATGGAATTTACCGAGTGTGCGATTCTGAGACGCCATCGGACGCTCGCCCTGTAGAACGTGAACCTCGACTGAGGTCTGGTTATCCGAAGCAGTCGAGAATGTCTCACTCTTACGAGTCGGAATCGTCGTGTTGCGCGGGATCATCGGTGTAGAAACACCGCCTTGGGTTTCAATGGCCAATGTCAGCGGAGTCACATCCAGCAGCAGCAGATCTTTTACGTCCCCCTGCAAGACGCCGCCCTGAATGGCAGCGCCGACTGCAACCACTTCATCTGGATTGACGCTCTTGTTTCCTTCCTTCCCAAACAGCTCCTTTACCAGATTCTGGATACGCGGCATGCGGGTCTGACCGCCAACCAGCACCACTTCGTTGATTTTGCCGGAGTCAACCTCCGCGTCTTTCATGCACTGCCTGCACGGAGCAACCGATCTCTGAATCAGGTCCTCTACCATGGATTCGAGCTTGGCGCGCGTGAGTTTCTTCAGCAGATGTTTGGGGCCATTGGCGTCGGCAGTAATGAACGGCAAGTTGATCTCAGTTTCCATTACGCTGGAGAGTTCGATTTTGGCTCGCTCCGCGGCATCTCGCAGACGCTGCAAAGCCATTTCATTTCCCTTGGCGCGGAGGTCGAGGCCTTCGTCTTTTCGGAATTCGTCGATGAGCCAGTCGACGATTCGCTGATCGATATTGTCTCCGCCGAGGTGCGTGTCGCCGTTGGTCGCGCGTACTTCGATTACACCCTCGCCAACTTCGAGGATCGAGATATCGAACGTACCACCGCCGAAATCGTAGACCGCGATCGTCTCATTCTTTTTCTTATCCAGCCCGTAGGCGAGCGCAGCTGCGGTCGGCTCATTAATGATGCGTTTAACGTCCAGTCCGGCAATACGTCCCGCATCCTTGGTCGCCTGGCGCTGAGCGTCGTTGAAATAGGCAGGCACGGTGATAACGGCGTCGGTGACGCTTTCTCCGAGATAGTCCTCTGCCGCCTTTTTCAACTTCTGAAGGATCATGGCGGAGATCTCGGGTGGCGAATACTTTTTCCCCTGCGCCACGATTGCGACGTGATCGCCGTCGGCCACCACCTTATAGGGCACCATCTTTAATTCTTCAGCTACTTCGTCGTAGCGGCGCCCCATAAAACGCTTGATGGAGTAGATGGTGTTCTCAGGATTGGTAATCGCCTGACGTTTGGCAACTTGCCCGACCAACCGCTCTCCTGTTTTTGTGAACGCCACCACGGATGGCGTAGTGCGACTTCCTTCTTCGTTAGGAATAACTTTGGGTTCTCCGCCTTCCATAACCGATACAACAGAGTTGGTCGTACCAAGATCGATGCCAATAATCTTCGCCATGCGCGGACCTCAATGCTTTTGATGTCAAGCGTCCAATGTTAGAGAGCTGAGAAAGCTCGAACAATTCTTCGCAAGAGGGAATGAGGGTCTAGAAAGCATATCTAAGCAGTCATACAACTTGCATGAGACCTGCAGATAGTGCGTTCGTCGTACTTCCGTGCATCGGCCCTCAGAGTTTCGTTTGGCATCCGAGCAAACTATGGACCGCAACGAAAAACTGGATGCAGCTGCTTTGCCTGCTCCGGGAAGCCGCAATGGAAAAAATCGAGAAGATGTTGAGCACGAACGACGGGAAATCGAGCAGAAGGCGGAAAAGTTACTCGACCGTGACGCAATCGCCGCAGTGGACGCCACATGGAAGGCGGTTCAAGCGATTGAGGACAATCGCGCAGAAGAGGCTCGTCGCCTGCTTCAGCAAGCTCTGGAGGAGATCACAGACCACATGGCTCGCGATGCGCCAGGGCTCTCAGTTCCGGTTGGACTGGAGGTGCGAGTAGTGGACAACGCACCTGCTGATCGTGAACTGGTTCTGGATATGGTGGATCAGGCTGCTCTCGCCATGGCCAAAAGAATCTACGCAGAAGCGCGAGAAGTGCTTCAGCAACTTGCCAGCGAAATTCGCGTGCACACGCTGAACCTTCAACTACAAGCTTTTGCCGATTCATTGAGCGAGTCCGCTCACCTGTTGGACAACGGACAGAACAGCGAGGCGAGCACTCTGCTGCGTCACTCTCTTGCAACAATTGTGCCAGCCGATCGCGTAATCCCGATCCCTTTTGTTCTGGCGCGTGAGGCAATCCGCGAGGCTGAACTTGCGCAGGAGCATAACAAGGAGGAGGCGCTGGATCTCTTGGAGAAGGCTGAACAACAGGTACAGCGCGCGCGAGACCTTGGGTACCTCGACCAAGCTGACAAGCTGGAAGACCTGCGCAATCAAATCAAACAAATGAAGAAGCAGCTCAAGTCGGGCACTGCGTCGACCTTCTCTCACCTGAAGGCCACCCTTGCCGGAATATTGAAAGACTAGCAACGGGACTCCCCACAATTCGTCGGGAGGATAGCCTGTCGTTGACTTTCAACGCACCATGGTTTCTGGGGTCGATCGGGCGGCTGACCCAGACTACCACCCCATCTTTGGTGCTGTCAGCGCAGAAGGCAATGCGAGACGCTCCTGCGTGACCTGTTCATGAGGTCTCGATCAGGCTGGCGGAGTTTGACTCTTGGCCACTGCGCAATTAGCAGGCAAGAAGACAGAAACCGCTGTTCCTCGATGCTCTCCCTCTGTGGCAGAGTTTAGTGAAACAGAGCCGCCGCGTTTCTCTACCAACTGCTTGGTGATCCACAGACCAAGCCCAGTGCCTGAGGATTCTTTTGTGGTGAAGAAAGGCTCGAATATCCTCGACAGTTTATCGGCGGGTACGCCCTTTCCGTTGTCAACTACACTAACTTCCACCCGGTTTTCGGCTTCACACTGCTCCATGCACTTCAGAGTCACCGTGATCGTGCCACCGTCCGGAATAGCATCAAGGCTGTTGCTCAGAAGATTGGAAACGACCTGCCGTAACTCACCAGCCACACCGATAACCTCTACTTTGGTCTCGTATTGCTTACGTATGTGGGCGCCTTTGGCTCTAATTTTGGCCTTTAACAAATCAATTGCCGAATCGAGCACGGAGTTGAGCACGAGTGGGGCCGGGGTGGTTGATTCGCGATAGAAGCCAAGCGTTTGGCGTGTGAGGTGGGCAATGCGTCGTAGCTCCTCATCCGCTAAATGCAAGGCCTCGAGCACTTGGTCGGGCGAGTCGGCATTTGTTCTGGCAATGAAGACGGCATTCATCACGGCATCGAGTGGGTTATTGATTTCGTGGGCCATTGAAGCAGCCATACGCCCTACAGAAGCAAGCTTCTCACTTTGGATCAAGGCTTGTTGTGAACGTTTCTGATCCTCGATATCGGTTGCCGTTCCGAACCAGAGCGACTCCCCGGTATTGGCATCCGTCATATGGACAGCGCGAACTAGATGCCAACGAAATTGCCCATCCGCGCGGCGCACGCGGTATTCCGTATCATAATTGTTACGCGTCGAAACAGCCCTTCCCCAGCGCTCATAGCTGATGGCGCGATCGTCGGGATGGAGAGCATTGAACCATCGGCCATTTGCGTTCTCCTCCTCAGTAGTTCCCGTATATTCCAACCACTTCGGGCTGAGATAGCGCAAGTTCGCCTCCGCATCAGCTACCCACACCATCTGCGGGACATTCTCAGCCAGTGCGCGAAAGCGCTGCTCGCTTTCTCGGAGCGCCTGTTCGATACGCTTGGCTTCGGTAATATCACGCTGTACTCCGATGAACCGAACCGCGTGCCGTTGCGCGCCCTCTCCTTGAAAATAAACGCGTCCCTTAGCGCTGCTCCAATGAACGGTCCCGTCGGGCCACACGAGGCGATACTCAGCTTCATAATCGCCGTTTGCGCCAGGCGTCATCACGGCGTTGACGGTGTCGTTGACCCGTTTCTGATCCTCCGGGTGAATGCGTCGCAAAGCCTCTTCAAGATTGATTTCCTGGTCGGGCTGAATCCGCCAAATGCGCTTCATCTGAGCATCCCACCCCAGATCGCCGGTGAGCGGATTTAGGTCGAAAGTGCCAAAATGCGCGGAGTCCAATGCGACTCGCAGCCGTTCTTCGCCGGCACGCAGTGCCTCTTCCGCCGCACTCACCTCCGGGAGCATAGGTTGATGTGTCTTTTGATCATTGAATGTTGTGGCGTTGATGTTCATGAGGTCCAACGCTTCGCTACTGGATTAAGAAAGGCGCAATTTTAACAGCTTTTCTTTTTAGCTGAATTCTCGGTCTGAATTTCAATATAGGCCGTCAACGTAGGTCACGGCCAACATCGAATGGCACGTGTGAAGCTCGGTAGTCAGATCACGACTTCGAGGATTTGAAACCTACAAGTCCCACATTCACAGCAATTCGATGCCGCGATTTTCTTCGCGGTCGCAACCGGACCGTACGGCCTTTTTTGATTTCCTGAGTGCAATGCCCTTAGTCACTCTCATGTCTTTTCCTTACGTTTCTTCCGGAATCCAATTTCAGCTATGTTGATGGACACTAGCATCACCCACCCAGCGTGGATGTCTCTTGCTTTCCGAGGCTCCACGCCCTTTCTTGGGCAAGAGCCCCAGACTGATCTGCGAACAAAGACCGCGTTTCCGTAATTTGGAACAGAAAAGCGATTGGCAATTTGAGAGTCACGATTCTGTGGTATTTATCAGTAAAACGAATGAGTGGGGGATTTCGGAGTGGGTCGTAGGGCGACACCTGAGGAAATTGCTTCCGCAGAACAGTTCCTTGATTTCTTTCGTTCCGCCGACGTGGGTCTGGCCGTCTTGGATGACAAGTTACGGTATCTGGCGCTTAATCCGTTTCTTGCGAGAATTCATGGCTCGTCTACCGAATCACACATCGGCAAACGACTACAAGATATTGTCGGTAGGCTTACTACCCAATTAGAGCCAGCTTACAAGGAGGTAGTCGCCACGGGGCGTCCGGTGCTGAAGCTTGAAGTTCAAGGAGCGGTATCGGAGAATTCGCCAACGGGGCATTGGATCGACAATCTGTTCCCTCTAAAGGATGAGCAGGGCAGAGTGAAGCAGGTCTGCGCTGTAGTCGCAGAGCTTACATCCGGGAAGAACCTCACAGAACCCCAGCCTGACCAACGTCCGGCTACCGACCGCACCGTGCTGCGGTCATGGAAAGAAATTGCGGAGTATAGCGGAGCCTGCATTAAGACCGTGCAGCGATGGGAGCAATTACACGGATTCCCAATTCGAAGGCTAAAAGCAAGCAAAGGTTCGGTCGTATTTGCTCTCAGAGGGGAGGTTGACGGCTGGATGCTAGCCCGGACCCCAACGGCCAGGCCGCCCATCAAAGATGAACTATTTCGGCATCTCTTCCTCAGCTCGCCGATTCCTACCCTAATTGTCAGCAATGACCAGATCGTTATGGATGCAAACGTCACGATGACAAACTTACTCGGCACTGGAAGACCAGATCTGATTGGGAGGCCGTTGAAGAACATTTGTAAATCCATCTCGGGAAAAGCCAACCGTGAATGGAATATCTCTCAATACGAGAAGCTCTCTGCGGGTTTATGCGTGGTTCATGGAGCGGACGGTACGGCGTTCGAGGCGGAGTACATTATGCAACCTTTGGTACCGGGAGCGCACAGCGTACGATTCATGAACATTTCGCCAGATATCTCCTCTGCGCACCCGGATAGCCCAAATAGCAGGCTGGACGCTGGAAATCGAGTAACACGCTAATTCTCCCTGTCCTTTCTTTACGCTACTTGCTTAGGCTGACCTACGGTAGTGTTGAAGTGGCTTACTAAGCCGATCAGGTCAAGCACATCGCAGACGTTGAGAGTTGCTCGCTCATTTTCTAGTTTTGAACGCGAGCAGTAATTAGAACGTTGGTCTCGCGCGTGTGTATCGTCACCGGCGAATAGGGTTGGGGGCTTGATTTGCAGGTTTCAAACAAGGTCAAGTTTGCGAGCGTCCTCCGCGAGGGCGCCGATGGAACAAATCCTAACCCGGTCGTGGAGTTTATTACGGATGTTGTGGGTTTGTGGCTGCTCTCGTTGAATGCACTACTCAGCCTCGTGCTTCTGCCGTGGTCCCATCGCCGAACAAAGGGACAGCCAGAACGCGAATGCCAAGAACCGAGTAAACCAATCCGGGTCCTGCTCGATTCCGAATTCCGCTATGTTGATATGGACCCTGAGTTCTGCGAACTGCTTGGTCTGTCCAAAACCGAGTTGATCGGCAAAGATGCCGAATACGTAACACCTGTTGACTTCTGCAACATTCGTGAGTTCAGGGAACAAGTTCGTCACTTGGGCGAAAAAGATGGCTTCTGGTTGTATCGGCGCGGAGATGGGAGTCTGGTATTGGTGCACTACTCAATTGCGCTTCGCCGCGACAGCATGGCTGATCTGCTCGTTACTCCTGCGGCTCGGAGAGCGGTTCGCGAGGATGTCGTTAGTCCCGAGTATAGACCGCAAGCGATAGCGAGGGATTGTGATGTTGCGTCAAAATCCGTGCAGTAGTGAATCGGTTGGCCCGCATCCCGATACACTCCTTCGTCAGGTGTCTCTTGCTTGGGCAGTGCGGGCGTAACGATACCCCATAACGGGCCCACGGGCAGGGGGAAGCTGCGGAACCTTATGAAAAGAATGGCTCCTCAGGTAGGACTCGAATCCACGCTTAAACGTACTTTCAACGACATGCAAGGCAACGGACGGCACTTTAGACCATCTTAGTACCTGTAAGGCAGCGCGAACGGCATGTAACGGCAGGTAACAGCTTTAATGTCCGGCGTGCTTTTCATTCCCGTGGACGGAGCAAAGACTTATGAAAACACCGGAGCAAAACACGTGCGCCCACATTCCCTGCACCTGTGTCGTGGAGCCGGGCGAAAAATACTGTAGCGAATCTTGCAAAGAGGCGGGATCGGGTGAGGTGGAGATCGCCTGCGAATGCGGTCACGCGACATGTTCAACAAGCATCGAAGAAGTAGCCTAACCAGCCAAACAGCGCATCGTGTTTGGCAAACGGCAGACAACTATCCTGTTGATCTGGCAAAAAGACCTTGGGTTATGAGCTGTGCACGTCACTCTAAGTTGTTGTTGATTCGATGGCTCTTACCCCGCAAAACCTATATTTTGGGCTGGTTTGAACAGGGTTCTTTGCTCAAGTTTTGCTCAAGTTCTTGACCCGAACTCTTACCTGAGTTTGACTCCAGCTATTACGGCGACGGTTCCTAGTGCTATGGTGCCTGCGTCGCTTAAACCAAAGTATCCCAAAAGGAACAAAACTTTGGATAAGCCACGAGCAATCCTCGGCCATACCTTATCTGGCATGTATTGGCCACCCGCGAAGAGCTCTTGAGTGGTAACGCTCTCCTTCTTCTGAGCGGCGGAGGCAGTTTTGGTTTTCCAAAGCCCTCCTATTATCTTGATGGTCTTATGCTTCGAAACTACCTTCTCATAGATCAAACCATTCACCAGCAGTGTGTAGACCAATAGCGACAACACGGTGACGACGAGACTAAAAATAACGATTCTGGTCAATTGCGATACAAATTCAGGTTTTGCCATCAGAAGGTAGATCATAGCGATAGAGCAAGCGGCAACTAAACTGGCTACCTTTTGGGGTCCCTTCGGTATGTCTTCCTCATCGGGCTCCCACTTTGCCCTGCCTTTCCATCCGAAGCTGATGGCGGCAACCATCGCCATAATTGATCCGGCAATCGAAACCAACGAAGCGAATGGACCATAGCTTGTCAACAAGATCATCTCAACACCAATTCTGCAGAAGTGAGAGGCGGAATATCAAAGTTTGCATTGTCGATTAGAAAGTCGCCGTTGGGCGTCATTGCCCCAAATTTGTACCTACCTGGCAAAATCCACCCATCAACAGGTGTCGTTGGCGATCCGAATACGTTGTTCCAATCAACGAAATATGAGGGTGTGTAGTGTATTCGCAATCCGGAGCGTCCCGGCGTGGATACTTGGAAGCTCAAATAGGGTGATCCTTTAAGAAAGCCGTGTGGCGCCGCTCCAACGGCTCTCGCCGTCGGTCTCGGAGCCTCGTCGTCTTCACCAACCCGCGTTCTCAAAAATCTGGTGATTCTGTCTCTCAAGGCTCGTTCGAGAACCTGTACCGGAACCGAAGCGAACCTAATTTCCCGATTCCGATAAAACTCAGCAAGCTCATAGAACACGGGGGGATATGAGGAGCTGTCCTGTTCTTCGAAACGTGCAGATGGCCGAAGGAAGTCACTGGATAAAAGAAGTGGCAGCGGCCCATCCCTGTCCACGATGCAGGGAAAACCTGTCTCTTCCGCCTCAAACGTGAACACCTGTACATTAAGACGTTCAATCGCAAATTCGACGTCTGCGGAATAAAAAGAAGTTCGTTCTCTCAATTCCCGATCTTGGAACGGAGTCTTTCCAAATCCCTCAAGCAAGTGGTCTACGAACGAAGCTATTTCTCGTGTTGAGGCCATATAGCAGCCTTCCCAGAGACTTCAATTGTCTTGGATTTAGTAGCGGGTAAGAATACAGCAGAACCATGGAGATTAACGATAAAAGTTTGGTTTGTTCCGATATTTCGCCGACTTACTGTTCGCTTAAGTATGCAAAATATGATCGTTCGCGACTAGATCTATGCATAAAACGCCTCAGCAGGTCCAACTCTGTTCTGTGCCGGTAGAGAGGGTCGGTATCCGATATTGGCTTCCGCTGATCATTCCTACATTTGGAACAAAATTTAGAAAGTTGTTGACGATATCCCCTTAGCCTGTATCTTGTCTGAACAGTCCTCCTCACACACTGGCACCAACTAAGGTCTTCGAAAGCGAGTATGACCACTCACGATAAGTGTCTGTGCTGTGTTTTGCTCCTCGCGGTCTGTTATGCGTCTGCACAAACTAACAAGACGAATCGGAAGCCGTCCGCGGCGGCAACCGCTCAAGCTAAAGATGATACGAAGGGTCAGCCGCCTTCTCCCTCGCCAAACAATGCTGCAATTGCTGGCGCGGCGGCCAACGTTCTCAATCAACTGCCTGTTCCCGGAACGGATTACATTCCATGCCGATTGTCCGACCATGAATTGAGGAACATGGCTGCGCCAGAGCAGGTCATCACTCTTTCCCCTGCGGATGCAGAGGCCCTTGTGGCGAAGGTAACAGATGCTATCCAACAGCAGCAGATTGCCGGTCTGATTTCACCTGCGACAGAAACGAAGCTTTTCAGCGACATCAAGACCGCGAACCTCGTGGGAAAAACGCCGAGCGAAGCGCTACAAACAATTATTGAGGCCACCATACATGCGAAGCCTACGGGGACTGCGGAGAATGTTGCTGACCTGAAGTGGGAACTGGCCCTCGCTCCGATAATCAATTCAGCTCGAGAAAGCATTCAGCGCCTTTCGCGACCTCCCGACGTAGGCTGTGCGATGTCCGTTCTTTCCTATGCCGAAACATCCAAATCCTTCGGTTGGCTTATCGCAAATACCTATATCGCTGTGCAAGTAGTCGTACGAAACGTGAACCGCGATCAGCAGTTTGTGCTTCACGATGTCGAGTATTCCGTCAATGCCGACCCGAGTGGTTCTATGGCTGTTTTCTCTTCCGGTCGTGACAAGGTGGTGGTCAGGGCGCTTGCTTCGGCACAAAACAGCTTTGATCCGAGAAATATCGTTGTGCACAGTGCACAAGCGGTCGGGTTCATACTTTCTGCGATGGTGCCGATTGCAGGCGGAGCGGTCGGCGATGCCGCCGCGGTGTACAACGCCGGTTTCTTTCCCGGGTTGGACAAAGTATGGAAGGACATGAGTACCGATCAGTTGAATCTCCTCAACGACACTGGCTTTTCGTCCACTTCCACTTCTCAAACGGTTGTTCCCAAGTCCAGCAGCACAATGTTTGTGACATTTATTCCGTCCAAACAGTATGAGCGCGCTTGGTGGACGCAGGATTGCGTTACGTTAACAGCGCTCGGCAAGATTTCCGGTAACACGGTTAGGGCTCTAGTACCACTTACTCCGAATGCGAAAACTGCATCCTCCGACACGCAAGTTCCCGTGCAAGAGGCTATCCAGGCATGTGCCGCCGAGGCTTTCACCAGATATGTAGCTAAGGCGAATGGGAAAAAACTAAAAGCGGACCGTCACGGAACTATTACCGTCGTGCCTGAATACTTTTCAGGGGACGACGTAGACAAAGCTCTACCTAAAGCATCAGATTGCGCGAGTCTTGCTGGAAAAGACAAGCCCACTGACGACCAAAAGTTACAGCTAGCTCAGTGTCAACAGTCGCAGACGCTTTACGTAGCAGCAACTAAGCGCCCCTTTCGGAAGTGGAACGGAAATTCGGTATCTTTGTTCAACGAACTATCCACGATCGTGGTCGCGGGAATGCACATAGTCGACGAATCGCAGCTTGAGGCGATTTTGACGAGCATTGACTGCAGTCCTAACAAGGATCAAGCGGGTACGATCATTTTCCCCACTCCTGATACTGGGTCCTTCAGCTGTGCTCTCAAAGGTAAGAATATCGGCAAGATCAAAGCGGTCCGATTACGAAATGCAGACGAGGCTGCGTACGTAGACGGCGACGTGAAACAAGCGACTGGAGATGACACTTCCGGAACCGTGACCTTCGTCAGCGCCTCGCTTCACGGATTGAATAAACCGAATTACTCGATCGAGATGATTAGTCCCACAGGGGTTGAGACCCAGACCGCTCTCGCTCTTCATTTCGATCTGGCACCGTATGTCTCCAAAACCAACCCTCCAGAGCTCGATCTGACCACTCTCAAAGATGGCTCGACGTTCAATATCACCGGCTATCACTTAGATAAGGTTCAAGAGATCCACTTTTATATCTCCGATCCGAAAGCTGCTGCAGCGGTTTTCAAAGTTACGCCTGAAATGCTGCCCACTGCAACTCAGCTAAACGTGCCACTCAAGTTGACCGAATTGAAGAAAATCGGCGCCTCCGCAGGGGACGCAAAGATGGCTTTCGTCGACGCCCAAGTAACTGCTGAGCAGGTCCTACCGGCCACTCTGAAGTACAAACCTGCAACTGCTGCAACACCGGCTGCGCCTAAGCCACCAGGTGCACCTGTTACGTCTAAGTCAGCTGCACCCGGCTACGGCCCTAGGCCAGGTGCACCCGCAGCGACACCGAAGGAAGGGGGTGCGGCAAAGGCAAAACAGCCTAAACCTCAACCCTCGGCCAAACCATAGCAGACGCGAGTTCAGACACACACTTCTCCTTCCCGACTGAAGAATGTGTCGGTGCTGGTACAGCTTTCACTCACATCTTGGCTTGGCCGCCGGGTGGCCTATTTTGATTCAACGCTTTCGTAATGGTCGGGAAAATCCGAACCTATTCCGGTCTGGAAGCCGCGACTATTGATGCTGACATTATCAGAGGCATGATAAGGGTCAGCGATTTTTGAGTATGCAGCGAGGTTTGTAGATGCTATTCTGCCTTCGTATTTGTGGCAGCCATTGCTGTACCGGCGGAAGTCGGTAGGTTGTCGCAAACGATCCCGCGCCTGATTTGGCGGGTAATCCGAGCGCTGTGCGCCTGTGGAGGTGTCTTTGCCATCCGTAGAAGAATCTCTCTCCTCGAAAGTTCAAACGTCCTTTCTACAACTTGTCACTGCCGCTGCAGACCTGAATGCAGTTTCAGATGAACTTGGAAAGTCAGTCGCCGAACTGGATGCGGCTCTAAAACAGCTGAATCTTGGAGTCACAGTTTGGGTCCAGGTAGAAGGCAACACTGATGCCAGCGACGATTCCTACTGGAGTCACAATCTAGGTTACGCGAAGATCGACGGAAAATGGGGCATCGCTCTCAGTCAGGTTGTTGGGAACTGGAACGATCCCGACGGTGCAGACGTCGAATCATGGTTGTTTAATGAGGCGCCGCGCCGGTTCCGACTGGCTGCGATTGGCCACATTCCGGAACTTCTCCAAAACTTAAGCCAAGAGGCCAACAAAATGGCGGAGAAGGTCAAAGGAAAACTCGCCGAAGCGAAAGAGGTCGCGGGAGCGGTCAAAGAGGTTGCTGCTCTGGGTGCAACGCGACAGCGTCTTCCTCTCAGGCCGGTTAAGGGGGACAAAAAATGAGTTCCCTCTCCGTGCTGTTGTCTGCTCTTCCCAGCGACACATTGATACTAGTCTGGGGTTACTTTCTGTCTTAGTAACGATAGTGCTGATCTATTCCCTGCATAGAAAGGGCGACGTGCGTGCGGAACTTACGCTCGGCTCCACGATGTTCAAGTTGGAAGCGAAGGAACGCGCAGTATTGAAAAATCGGCGTCAATAAGGTTGCAGCGAGCACTCTTTGCACGAGCCGCACGATTCGTGCCGCGATCCACGGGACAAGAATACCCTAGGAGTTTACCCAGGCTAAATCACGTCCGATGAGCAATTCTTTCATGGTCGCGTGGTGGGTATTTTTCATTCCGACCGTTTTTGTTTCGAATCTGTGGTGTGTGGCCATCGCAATTACTTCGTCGGCGTTGTCGTAGGTCAGTAGGAGGTCGCCTGTGCGTCGCTCGCACTGCCTAAACAATTCTTCATGATCCAATTCATTATGCGTATAAAGGCGAGTGCCCGCTCGTTTTCCGGCTGCGGTGTAAGGCGGGTCGATGAAGAAGACTGTCGTCTTCTGCGCGGCGTGATCTTTGATCTCCTTAATTCCGTCGCCTTCAATGAACGTGATCTTCTCGCGAACGTGGCGGATATTCTCGATCCGCTTCTTGAGTGTCTGTGGGTACCAGCGGGAACGGATTCCCTTGCCGTTCTCGCCGTATTTGAGGACACCGCTGCCAGGCGCGAGAATGCCACCGTGATTCGTTCGGTTGCGGAGTAGCGTCTGGAAACCGAGATGCTTCTGGTCGCGAGGCTTTTTCGTTCACCGAGTTTGGGACTTCGCTCGACCAGATCACAAAATCTGAGCCCGGCGAGGTGAAGGACTTTATCAGCGTGCTCCAAGAAAAGCTCGAACGAGAAACTTAACAACGGTACGCCGCCGATCAATCAGACCATCGACCAGCTTTTTTAGTTATCATTGCACCCAACACGGAGGAGAGGCGTTAATGGAGCAGACCACATTTCTGGGCGACCGCACCGGCGGAGAGACCCCTCGTCAATGTCGCCCAGATTCCGCAGCGGAGTCCCTTTCGATATCCCGGAGGCAAAACGTGGCTCGTGCCTCACGTCCGCGCAGTCTCTTTGTGTTTCAGAACATAAAAGTTCTTCTCTTTGTCGACTTCTAGGTCGTAAACGAGCCACGCGATGTCGGCCTTCTCCTTCGGAACCTGTTTCAGCTTGGGAAGCGTGGCGAAGAATCCTGCATCTAGCGCGACTGCGGTCCTCTTTCTCCAGGCGTGAAGAATACCGCCTTTGAAAATGAGTTGTGGGGCGAGCCGTTTCCGTGAGGATGAGAGGTAATCGGGTCCCGGCCAATATTGCTCATTTTTCCAATTCATATTGGCCCGGTTTTTGGGGTCCTGCATGTAGTACTCGAAGGGCTTCCGGACGTTCCCGGAGATGTAGACGGCTTGGATCTCAAGCGCGCCGAAGTCGGTTACTTTTCCCGTCTCGTCGTATGAAACAAGGACGAGGTCGATATTGCCGGCGGATTTGCCGTTCTTATCTTTCAGCCTCACTTCCGTAAGAGAGGTCCATTTCGCTTCGGCGGGGAAGAAAAAATCCGCGCTGTGATCGGCGATGATCCAGTTTTGACGGAAACGGATGGGACAGGTGATCGCGGTTCCATTTCCCTCGGCTACGCAGCATGTCCCTAGAGGATCATTCGCTTTATCCTTCGTGCAATTTGGGACTTTATTGTTAAAAGGGCACAATTTCTTCGAGCGATGTCGGTTGGCTTCCTCGGAAAAATTGTCGGTTGGATATCCAAAGACTTCGACCAGTGGATGAGTTCGGTTAGCCATCGAGCGGATTATAGCTTCCATAACTACGATTAAATGAGGGATTACGACGAGAATACGAGAAGTTACGGAGAGTTCAAAAACCGCCTTGCAGCTTCTTCACGGCTCTGAACCCGAGGAGGCTTAAACGCTGCTCGTTCCATCAAGTGTTCTCATAGGGAATCTTGCCCGACCAACTTAGGAAAACTCTCATTCTGCCTCCAATGGGTTGCGAATCTCCATCGCCTTAAAGCTACTGCTGACTGGTAGCCGTACTCTTCTTAAAGACGTCAACCTTCACGTCTGTCTGAATACCAGCAGTAGCGAACACCGCAGCCTTCTTGCTTTCTAAGGCTTTGCTTTGCAGTTGCGTCCACTTGTTCCAATAGTCCTCGAAAGTCATTTTGGGATCGCTGTTGTACTGTTCACACAACACCTTTCCTGCGAGATTGATTTCAGCAAGCTGGCTGTCCATTGTCAGTAATGGTTTGTTCTGCGAACCCAACGACAGTTCGGCTCCAAATGCTTTGAAAGTTAGTGTGCGATCCTTCTCTGACTGTTTGTAAAACATGTTGCAGTTCAACTTCTTCCTCTGTGGTGTCGGATTCTGCGACTGAGCCAATGAAAACAGGGAGCTGGTGACGATTACAAGCAATATAGCTGTTCTTCGTAGATTCATTTGTCACGCCTCTTTCAAAATCGAGTGAGGGGCGGCAGCTGTCACCACCGCCCCCGTATTTACACCTACGAAACGCACTCAAAAAGACTCAGCAAGTTGTCACTTGTTGAATGATCTGGTGTCGTTCTGATGAACTGGTGCGCTGTCCTGCAAAATGGGCAACGTCCCAGACGCACGGTTGCTTGTGAACCATCGCTGCCGTGCACGAAGTACCGATCACCTGTCGGTGATTGAAGCTGCCGGATCACCTCTTCGACAGGGAGTCTTTCAGCCCAGCCCGAAGCGTTCCCAATACCAACTGCGGTGATGTGATGGTATGGGTCAAGGTGTGTAGGTTTCTTGTTGATGCAGACAATTCTTTTTGTTGCCATTGCCATCCTTTCAAGGCCGGGATTCGACCGTTGAGCGTGGTGACCGAAGTCAACACCGCTCAGTGATTGACAATTGGCAAGAAGGCAGCCTAGGATTCGTTCGCGGTATTGAACGACCTGCGGCTGGCCCTCTGCCAGTTGCCGGTTAAGGTGGTAACCACTCGCGCTCGTGACGCGACTGTTGTCCACCCAGATCAACAAACTCGGGGCGGCTTCCTTTTTCCTGCCAGGAGCCGGGTTGTCGTCCCAAGTTGCTTCCTTAATCCTACAGAAAACCTGAAACTTGACAAGCCCGCGCTAATATTTTTTCGGAGGGCCTAGCCACATCTAACCACTTTTGCACACAATAGTTTGCGCATGCTGTGGAAAACTTGTGGATGAGCAGGCTGGGCGAATAGAGGGCGAAATTTCGGTACCAAGTCCAAGTCCTTGACCTTCCTCGGTCGGGACGGTTGCTTGGACTCAGCGGGCAGCTGAGTAGGATTTTTTTCGCCTTGTACTTGACAAAAACTTCATTTAGTGGTTGACAAAAGTGTCATTTGAGAGTACAATACTAAACAGGATTGAATTTCGGGACTGCTGATGCTGCTGGCGCTCCCATCAGTATCGGCACGAGGTACCCGGACAACTTAATATCAGCACTGCCGGGAACGTCGGTGCGCCATGCTCTAGCGTGAAGGCTTCTCCTGTAGCAGGTGAAGCGGGTCCGAGAACCGGTCCCAAGCATGAAGGCCAGCCTTCGGAATGAAGGCAGCGGGTCTCAACCGGACCCACCTTGAATACCCGAAGTGTTTCCCGTCCTCCCTGAAACATCCTGCACCTAATAACCCTTGTCGCTAGTTGCAGGTGAACTCGTGCCCATGGTTCTTAATCGGCCATGGGCATTTTTTCGCAACAACCAAATCAACACGAATAGAAGGAGAAATGTGAAAGAGAAAAAGGAACCGTACAAAGTGAAACTGGCGTTGGTTGAAACAGGAATGACGGAATTGAAGCCGTTAAGAGTAGAAAAGACACGGACTGAAACAGAAACGAGGGAAGGGAACAAGATAAATCAGGAAGTGACACGAATAACTACCGACACGAAGCCGAAACCCTAACGACTCCACTCAACTAAGCAGGAACTTGCCCGTAGTGTGTCTTGTCCTTTCTTAGAGGGACAGGCATTTTTATTCACCACGAAAAAGAACAGGAGATATGACAAAAGACAAAGCACTTGAACTAATCCTCGCACTACGCAAGGTGACGTTCGAAACAAATACACAAACTCGCAGGTCGCAGAACAAGATTCTGCAACAACTGTCCGATGAAGATTTAACGGCTGTGGCAGCAGGCCTCGCTCAACATCAGCAGGAAAAAGGCTGGTAAACGAAGATGCCGACACAGACACAGAACGCACCAAAACCGAATAAATCACTTAACAAAACCGTAGTCACTACTCTTGACTGCCTCAACCTTGCGGGGCAGCTAATCAAGCTTTTCAGGAGCAGCGTCAATGCGAGTCACGCCGCCGTCTTATATGCGCTCCTGAAGCATCGGTCGCAGAAGGGCGAGATTTTCCCAAACTATAAAACGCTGGAAGCTGAAGCCGCTTGCAGTTCCGCCACACTGACCCGCGCGTTGGGATTCTGGCGAGAGAAGGGGGTTATCAGCTGGGAGAAAGGGAGATTTCTGGCAGAGGGTAAGGGGATACCAAACAGGTATACGTTCAACGTAGATGCTGCACAGAGGATGATTAAAGATGCTTTACCGGCACAACCTGAAGCGGCACCCGAAACGGCACCAGCACCTGAAACGGTACCAGCACCTCAACCTGTGGTAGTGCTCCAACCGCAACCCTCAACACAGGCTGATGTTCAAAGAACGAAAAAGGAGCTACTCCAACAAGAGGCGCGGCTGTGGTCGGAAATGCGCGACGTTGGGGAGAAGTATTGCAAGAACAACTCAGAGGCACTGAGGGAGCAATACAATGCTCTGCTTGAGCAACATAAGAAACTTACGGCCCAGATTGCGGCAACGCGGTAAATAGTGACTGCTCAATTTGAGCAATCACTCAAACGTGACTGCTCATTTCGGTCGAGTCACTGCTCAAATTGCAAAAGTCACTGCTCATTCTGCAAGAGTCACTGCTCAAATTGGAGGAGTCACTGCTCACAGTTAAAGTATAAGAGCAAATATAGAAGAGCGAATAGTAGAAGAGCGAATTTCAGAAGAGCAAATTCAGAAGAGGAGAAAATGCTCTTTTGAAATACTTGAAAGAGAGAGCGGAGATGCAGAATTGAACGTTTTACCGTGTTGGCCCGAGCTGCACATTATGCAACCATCAAGTGCACACTTGTGCAGCCCATCCGATTCGACTGCACACTCTGCACCCGACCCAACGGCCCCTGCTTAGTCCTGCCCCAGCAGCCGTAGTCCAGCACCCCAGGTCGGCCCATTCAGTTATGGGTAAAGAGTAATGGCAGGGGTATCGGTAAGCTATCCGCTGTCGCTGTATGAACTAGTCATCGTAATCACCAGTGTCTCATTGGGGATATTCTCTTGGTATCTGATAGCCATGGCGTGTGAGTGCACATTGTGCAGGAAGTTATAGTTTCTATGACCTACGAAACCTAGCTGCCATGTCGAACATAAAGCGATTCCCAGCTCTTTATCCCACTGTGACCCTAAATGAGGGTCGTTTCTGAAGCCCTGTAATGAAAATCGAAGCGATGAATCCTCAATATTGACGCGGGTGTGCTGATTTGGGTCTCGATGTTTTTTATGGCCTGTTTTAGCCTCGTTATTTGACCCCTACGAGACACCTACAGATTTAGCAGATCATCAGAAAGCCCGCTGTTCATGCGGGTTTGGCGATTCACGAAAATCACAAATTCGATGCCATTCGTAGAAATTCGTTGCTCGATGATAATCGTCCAAAATGGGTGTAATTTGTGAAGTAATTAAATCTGGTGTCTCAATCCAACTACTCATTACAAATTTCTCTAAGTGTCTGTCGAATCAATGTCTTGGTGTATGTCTAAATGCTATAATTAAATTACTACACTTGACTTTTAGCAAAGTTCGTGAGATACTAAGGTATAGGGTCAAGAAAAGACACCTATTCCGATCCTAAACGTTTTTCCTCGACCGCCTACCGGCGTCGAGTCTTCCAACAACTGAAAGGAACCACCATTGAACAAATACCCGCTCACTTGCGGTTTCTCCGCACGTCGAAAAACGAAAATTTGGTCAGCCAGAAAGGCCAGCTACTTGAACGTGCTGAGCCGCACCTACATTCAGGAGCATTACCCCCGAGTATGGGCGCGACTCCAAGCACAGGCTACGAGACTGGCGAACGCTGACAAGGTCATCGAAAGTGTCGATGCAGAGTTAGAGGCCAGCAATGGCTAAGGTAAAGAAGCTGAATGGCCGCGCCAAATTTACGAAGCTGCCCACCAAGCGGAGTGCCACTGCCCACAGCGAGAGTGCTGGCGGCAATGTCCGCAGATCAGTAGGCAAGAGAACATCCCTCACGGATGTGATAGCAAACTGAAATCTTAGTAACCCTAGATAGGAACCATACGAATAAATGGATTTTGAAGAAGAGAAGTTAAAGATTGAAAATGCCGAGCTAAAAGCACGCTTAGCTGAAGCTAACAAGCAGATTGGCAAGATGGCGGAAAAACACCAAACCATCGAGCAGGAATTAGACCTGAGGGTTGCTCAAGGCATCATCGAACTTGCCGCCGAAGAAGAAGCGCAGAAACAAGAACTAGCACGCGACGCGGAACGCCAGAAAGCTTCTCAGGTTTTGAAACGGCCAACCACGCTTGCGGAGTGGAAATCGTTTTCGGTGCTAGAAAAGTCTCGATGCATAGACTTATACGCAGGTGGCGACTCGGAATCATTCGTCGCCAACCTTGTAGCTCAAGACCGTCGGACGGCTCAGGCGGCTGCGAATAGCGCCATCCTGACTAAAATCCAATCCAGTCAGGCCAGGTTCAAGGGATAGCTGCACACTCTGCACTCCATAAGATTCCGCCTTCGTGCACATTCCATGCCACGGGAGCGGAACGCGAGGTGATTAGCGCCAGACGCCGATTGCCTCGCCACAGGATTAATCACCACAGCTTGTCCGGTTCCACGGATTCCGTGATGGGTTCGCGGTGAACGTCGCTGAACCGTCTTCAGCGCCAGTACCGGGCCATGGGATGCGTGCCTACCTGTGGTCCGGTCAAAGTTATCAGTATCCATCATGTTGCGTTGGACGTTAATGCGTCCGCTTTGGCCGCAGCGTGTGGAGCGCGTCTGAACTCTTCGCATAAAAAGAACCTTGCCTGCGTCTATAGCCACGCTATCGAGGTTTTGCCAGCAGACTTCGCGGCCATCTCCTGCCGCATTGGAGAAAAGTCGCTGTGCTACGGATCGAGCAGGCGCACGAAACGGATGGCGGGGGCAGAAAACTAGATCACAAACTAAACCGCTCCCGCCGTTCGCAGAAAGGAACAATTGGAAATTAGACAGATGTGGACTAATGGCCCATTGCGCCAGTGGTCGGAGGAAAGAGACTCAAGATGCAAGATCGCACTCGATTCCGGCGGATATGGCGGGTCGTATGTGTGCGGAGGATGTCGCAGGTCAGTTAGTGGCGTGTACTGCGTCAGGGAAGCCTGTAGCTGGCTCTGTGGTCCATGTAGAGATTCAGTGCGAAGGGCAAACCAGCCCGATGCAATGAAGAAAGGGCAGGAATCAGCAACGACTCCTGCCCTCAATTCCCAGCCGTGTAGATAAAAGGGGCGGCTGGAAAACTTAAACCTAGTTGGTGGTATCTATTCCGCTGGACTGCAACCAAGCACTACGCAAACGCGGTAAACATCAGCCTTGCTGCGTCCTAGCTCGTCAGCTACTTCCGAATAGCTCATGCCTTCGTCTCGTAGCTTGCGGATTTTGTCTGCGTCCGGGTCTTTCTTGCGGTTCACGACTGGACGGCCACCGACTCGACCTTCAGCCCTAGCGCGTGCCAAGCCAGCTTGGACACGTTCACTGAGCCTGACACGTTCTTGCTTAGCCAGTGCAGCGAGGATTCCGATGATTGCGTCACGAAACATGCCCGTGCCGTCGAGATATTGCTCTGTATAGGACTTGAACGCTACTCCGTAGCTGGTAAGCCGTTGCAGATGTTGCAGCGTCTCTAGTGTCCCTTCGCGGCTAAATCGGTCCAGCGACCAGAAGAGAACACAGTCGAATTCACGCTTGAATGCGCTATCGAACATGGCTTGGAATTGTTCACGATCACCGCGTTTGCCGCTGGCCCGGTCAACATACTCGTGAACGATCTCCCAACCCTGCTTGGTGCAGAAGTCCCGTAGCTGCCTTAGCTGGTTAGCTGTGTCCTGGCCCTTGTCCTTGGTGGAAACCCTTGCATAGAGTGCTACCGTTTTTATCGTGCTTGTCATCATGGCCCGTGCATCATGCGCTCAGCCGATTTCAGAGTCAACATAAATCGTTCCATAAAACGACTGTTTACTGACATGAAATACTTGACTCTGCAACCCATTGAAAACAAGCAATCGTGTCTGCCCGATTCGTGAGACGTTTTCTGAAACGATTTGATCGTGTCTGTAAGTCAATGCAGCACCAGATGATTAGACGCCGCGACCGGGGGCAGAGAAGACTGTGAACCCATAGAGATTGAAGTACTAACAGATGTACGTACTTGAATCTACAGAAGATGGATGATGCATGGGCGGGGAAGTTTTTCGAAACCACGCGGTACTAGTCGGACATATTTCTGATCCACAGAAGTTGATGTATAGGGATTTCCATATTTTTCAATAGCTATAAGCATCGACTGCACATTGTGCACCTCAACAAATCACCATTGATAGAAACAAATGAGAACACCAAAAGTACAATCGCCCCTTCCGTCGGGTGGCTCACTGCTAAGGAAGCCGCTCGTTACTTACAAATCGAACACCGTACCCTTCTTCTCTGGGCACGCCAACAAAAGGTAAAAGGCTACACGTTGTCGGGAGTGAAACGTCGTGTTTGGCGTTTCCGGCACAGTGATCTGGATGCTATGCTCACCCCGCCGTCCGTTGCCGTGAAAGGAAGGGTGCAATGAGGCAACGGCAAGGAAGTGTGGTGTTAGACAAACGCAGCGAGGTTTGGAATTTGTTCTTCTGGGATGAGGGCAAACGGCGGTCGAAGAAGATCGGCAGCTTGAGTCAATATCCCACGAAGGCGGCAGCGTGGCGGGCAGCCAAGTCGCTACGTGACGCAGTGGAGAATAGAGTCGCAATCAACCAGGCAGTACCAGCTGTAAGCAAGCTAATCGCAGAGTATAGAGAAGAGAAGATGCCCAAGCGACTGGATACGAACCGAGGCTATGAGTCGTGGATTCGTGTTCACATCTTGCCGAAGTGGGGGCAGAATCCGATTACTGATCTACAAGCACGCCCTGTAGAGAAGTGGCTAGAGTCTCTTCCCCTCGCTCCTAAGAGTCGGACTCACATTCGCGGGATTCTCAGTTCCCTTTGGAACTTCGCAATGTGGAAGCAGGACATTCCAATGCAGGTCAATCCGATCAGCTTGGTAACAATCAAAGGTGCGTCCAAAAGGATGCGACAGCCGCGTAGCCTGACGGTTGAGCAATTCCGTTTGCTTGTATCTCACCTGAAAGAACCATTCGGAACGATGGCCTTGATGTGCGTCTGCTTTGGGCTTCGCATCTCCGAGTGTTTAGCATTGCGATGGTCGGATGTAGATTGGGTCAATGGGCTGCTTCGCATAGAGCGTGGCATCGTTGAGCAGAACGTGGACGATGTGAAAACCGATGAGTCACGTAAGTCTTTGGCTGTGGCAGGTGAGCTTCTCGAACGGTTGAAGGTGTGGAAGCAGAGCACGCAGTTTCCAGCGGACAGCGATTGGATTTTCGCCAGCCCCCTGAAACTCGGGAGACTTCCTTATTCCTACACTGGATTCTGGCGAGAACTTGACCGCGCATCCAAAGCGGCGGGCATCGGGCATATCGGCACACACACTTTCCGGCATTCCTACCGTATGTGGATTGACGCTGTGGGAACTCCGGTAGGAGTGCAGCAACGCTTGATGCGTCATTCCGACATTCGCACAACAATGAACATTTACGGGGATGCTGCATCAGCGGATATGCGTGAGGCTCACGGAAAGATTGTGCAATTGGCGTTGCAGCCTGAAATAAACGGCAGGTAGAACGGCAGGAAGGGTTCGTATCTTACTGAAAGAATGGCTCCTCAGGTAGGACTCGAACCTACAACCCTCCGGTTAACAGCCGGATGCTCTGCCATTGAGCTACTGAGGAGTGTCCGTACGCGGGGTGCGGCGCACGCGCTAAGGTTGTTGGGCTTCGTGGAAAAGCCTACTTATTTATAGCGGATTCTGGCGCTGGGGTCAAAGACATCATGCTGGCTCGAGCGTACAGGAACCGCACGACCAGCGTCAGCCTGCATTTCGACTTGCCCGAGTCGCCAGTTGTTCTAGTGAGGCTCGTCTGCTTCAAAACTCTCTCTGCTCGCACTGACCGCCTGTGTAAGGGACCGGGAACGGAGCGTCGCGATCGAGGCATCTTCCGGCGGATCATTGCGCAGCGCGCGCCCGTTCCGGCTTCGGGAAGTGCAACAATCGTCGACACGATTTCAGTTGGAGGGTACCTCCTCTGTTCCCGCGTAAGTTACTAACGTATCACCCGGCTCAGAAATGAGTATTGCCAAACTTTGTAAGGAACATTAACTTAGTCTGCGGCCTGAGACACTGGCTGGCGCAGACCATGACACCTGGAAAAACACGAGCCGGGATACAGATCCGCAACGGTATTAGCCCCTCCCGCCCTGGTTTACTCAAGCAGTTGAACGCTGGCCAGCTACTGAGCCTGCTACGAAGTCATAATCCGTGTTCCAGAGCAGATCTAGTCCGGATGTCCGGGCTTAGCGCCCCAACGGTTTCCAGCACCGTTGCGTATCTCCAGCGAAAAGGCCTGATCAAAGAATTGGGATTGGGGACATCGAATGGCGGGCGACGTCCCGACATGCTTTGTTTCAATTCGAACTATGGTTATGTCGCGGGAGTCGATCTTGGTGGCACGAACATCCGCCTCGCAATTGCAGATTTGGACGGGAAGATACTTGCGCGTTGGAACGTCAGCACCCGCGGAAACCGGACGCCGGACAAGATCGTAAACCTCATTCGATCGGGATTGCATCACCTGCTGCAGCAGACTGGAATTCCCGAGAAGAGATTGCTTGCTACTGGCTTGGGAGCGCCCGGCATTACGGATGTACGCGCTGGCACAGTAATCTCGGCTCCGCATTTGCAGAATTGGCAGTCGGTTCCTCTTCGAGATCTACTGGAGTCGAAACTCAAAATACCTGCAGTCATTGAGAACGACGTAAATACGGCAGCTTTAGGCGAAAGCTGGGCAGGATCGGCCAAAGGCGTTTCCAACTTCGTGTTCCTGGCGATCGGCACCGGAATCGGAGCTGGCATTTATATCGCAGACCATCTCTATCACGGGTCGGACTGGGCTGCCGGCGAAGTAGGCTATCTGTTGGTCCCGGGCGCGCCTGTGTTTCCTATGGCTATCGACAAGCCGGGTTCGCTTGAGATCGTAATTGGCGGTAATGGAATAGAAAGAGCGTGGCGGCAGATATGCAAAAAGCCTCCGCGAAACGGGCACAATGCAAATCTGAAGCCGACGCAGGTTTTCGATCTCGCTGAGCAAGGCGACCTGCGTGCCCGCAAGCTTTTACAGACTACAGCGCAGGTTCTGGCTCACGCTGTTTCGAATATCTCAGTTCTCCTTAACACTTCTTTGATCGTCCTCGGCGGCGCAATCGGCAGCAGTGAACCTTTGCTGCGCGCCACACGCGAGTTGCTGGACCGCAACCAAGTTGCGCGCCCTCGCCTCGCGATCAGTTTATTGCGGGAAGATGCACAGCTTTACGGTGCAATTCGTCTTGCCATGGATAAGGTTGAGTCGACTTTGTTCTCGTCGTAACGTCTGCTTCTGTTCTCAACGACCTGCGGCAGGTACCGCGTTGGTAGTGCGACTTTGTTAATAAGCTTAATAAAGTTGCCACTGGGCTGTAGGCAGACAGATTCGCTTCTACGCCGCGTCAACTTTCGGCCTTTCGTGGAAAATGATTGATCGGAGTTTTTCTTTTCCGACTGCTTGTTGCACTTCGGTAAATAAGAAAAACGGTATCAAGACGACGAAGGCCATTACGCCGAAGAGGGCCTTACCTTCCAGTCCACCACCACCCATTTGCGGGATGCTCGCCACAAGGGACTTACCGTGGATCATCCCGACGATTACTTCCTCTACGATATCGAAACAGACTACGAGCAGGGCGAAGGCCGCGGACTTGAACAATACAGAGAAGATGAGCCGTTTTTCTCTGAGTTGCTCTCCCACATGAAGCGCTTCGCCAATCAGAATTACCTTTCCCATAATTAATGCGTTGATGGCCGCGAAACCAATTTTGTAGCCGGATAACGAGGACAGGTTGAATTCTCTTAGAACCGTGTACTTATGAATCTCGAAAAGACTAAATAGTGCCCAGAGATACAACGCGATCATTGCGAACTTCTTGAGTTCTGTGGCCGCTCTCTCTTTTACCTTTCGGGCCTGTTGACTGGACATTTCCACGCTTTCCTAGCCTTGATGACGACCGGCCGCGCGTTGCTGAAGTTCAGCAGCCAAGCCGGCCGTCATCGGGTTCATTGATAGGGGCCCATTGGAGTTCAGGCGGAGCACCGGGAGCGGTTGTTTACGCGGCCTGCCTTTCAGCAACCCTCGTTTCAATGACTCTTCTCAGCAGACGTCTCGTCCGCTCGGCCATTGCTAACTTATCCGCCAGGCAGGTCTCCAGCAGCGTCCCAACGGCGTAGTGTCCGGTGAGATCAGCAGCGGCAGTCAGTGCAACGTATTCGCCGATGCGGAGGTGAATCAGGTGGATTGCTTTCGAAAGGATGAACAGATGTTTCGCCACTGGTGACTGGATCTCAGCGACTTCTTTTTTAAAATCTTCGATAAAGACCTCCTGGAGACGTCCAGTGGTCTTTACCGGCTGTTCGCCGATTAGTTTGAAGCACTGATCCAGTGTGGCCAGAATCTTGTCATTTACGTAGACCCGGGCCTGTAGAACCTCCTTTATGTCTGGATCCTGAGCAGATTGGCTTAGTTCCTGGAAGAATTTCGAAGTACGCTCCGCGCCCTGCCGAACGTTGCTGAGCATGAGCACGAAAACCTCTTTCGGAGTGTTTGCTGGCATAAGGAAAAAGTCCTTTCGCGGTGAAGCTGGTTAGAGTTGTTTATGAAGGCTCAACCACCTGAACTCGCCAGAGATTTCGAATGATTGCAAGCCGCGTGGTACCACACTGGCGAGATTGCGCGGCTGAAATGCAACCCGCTTCGACAAAAACGGAATCACTGCGAGCATTCTTTCACTGGCACCCGCCACACTATAGAGAACCCAAGATGCCAGATACTGGCAAAACTAGTAGGTCAATCTCTATGAGTTTCGCCAGCTGTACGAAATAAACTATTCGCCCCTGAAGGAACCGGAAATCGAATCCGCGGCTGCTCGCGAAGTCTCAAAAGCTAATAAGACCGACTGACATTTTTGCCAGTATGCCGATCCCGCAATCGTCCCTAACATTCACGGCAGTGAAGCAAAATCCTGCAAAGGAGCGGGCGACCGTTGCCGCTCATTTGCGTTCTCCGCGTACCGATGTTTCTCACCTACAAACCGAAGAATTTCAGCCAAAGGGGCGAAGACAATGAAAACTGCAAGAATATTTTTGGCCTGCGTAGCCCTGATCGCATTCGTCGCGGTCGGATTGTCGTATGGCGTTACCGCCGGCGAAAAGGTGAAGGCTTCTGGTCTCATCACTGGCCGGAGTGGTGAGGATCTAACAGTAAAGACAAATGAGATGGGCAACATTACGGTTGTCCTGACTGACGACACAAAAGTCGAACAGCCAAAGGGTCTGCTGAAAGTGCGAAAAACGGACATGGGGATGGCGGCGTTAGTGCCCGGTTTAGCCGTTCAGGTCGAAGGCGTTGGTGATGCGAACGGGCGAGTGACCGCAGAGAAGATTAAATTCTCCAAAGAGTCCCTCAAAGTTGCAAACCAAATACAAGCTGGACTGACGCCTACGAAAGAAGATGTGCAGGCCAACAAAGAAGCCATCCAATCGAACCAAGGCGCAATTGCTGCTAACCAGGCAACCATTGCCTCAAACAAGGAAGCCGAGGAGCAGGAAGTCGAAAACGTAAATAAACGCTTCTCTGACCTAACGGACTATGACACGAAAGCTGACCTTACGCTTTATTACCCTGTTGGAGGCTCCGAACTCAACGAGAAACAAAAGGCTGAGCTAGCTGACTTGGCGAAAAAAGCAGGCAGCTTCCAGGGTTACATCGTCCAGGTAGCTGGGTACACGGATTCTTCTGGCAATGCCTCATACAACCAGGAACTCAGTGAGGACCGTGCACAGAACGTGGTTGCCTATCTCCAGCAATCCGGCAACATTCCACTAAGGCACATCGTGGCGCCAGGCGTTATGGGCGAAACCAATCCAGCGGCTTCCAATGAATCCGCACAGGGCCGTTCCGAAAACCGGCGGGTCGTTGTGAAGGTGCTGGTTAACAAGGGTGCGAACGGACAATAACCCGCGTGCCTGCCATCAACGAAAAACGGGGATCGGCCGAAGAGACGAGGATTCTGTTCTGCCGATCCGAGTTGGTTAATTGCGCCTCGTTTAGGCACATACCGTCTCTTCGCTGGATGCGCAGACCCGCGGAGCGCGTGTGAAGGCCTGAGGCTTGCGAAGTGGTAGGTCGAGAACCGACTTAATTTCCCCGCAGACAAAAACTCGTCCGGCATTCTGTAAGAAAGGCAAACTCGATGTTCGAAACTTATAGGAAGGCTCCAGTCGCCGGCGCACGCGTCGCAATGGCGATATTCATCCTGATCAGTCAATGTGTCATCGCTCAAGATCCGAATCTCCAGCAGAAGGGCGCTCAGATTAAAGAAGCGATGGCTGCTAACAAGCAGGCGCTCTCCCACTACACATGGCAGGAACAGCAGACCGTTAGCCTTAAGGGTGAAGTAAAGAAGCAGCAGCTGTTCCAGGTTCAGAACGGACCCGACGGGAAGCCGCAGAAGACGCTAGTAGGACCTCCGCCGGAGCAACAAGCTCCGAGCGGTGGAAAGCTGAAACGCCATGTTGTCGAGAAGAAGAAAGAGGAATTCAAGGATTACGCTCAACAAATCGCGGAACTGGCTCAATCTTACGCTCAACCTGAGCCGGGACGATTGCAACAGGCTTTCGCTCAAGGGAATGCCATGCTCGGTTCCGGGGGCGCTCCTGGCGAAATCAAGTTAGTAATCCACAACTATGTGAAGCCGAACGATACCGTAACGATGACGCTCAACAGCGCAGACAAAGCAGTTCAGAGTCTGCAGATTGCTTCTTACCTAAACGATCCAAAGGATGCCGTTAACATCACAGCCCAGTTCGCCCGTTTGCCTGATGGTACGAATCACGTTTCCAACATGCTCGTCAACGGCGTGAGCAAAGAACTCACCGTTAATATCGAGAACTCGAACTATCAGAAATTGAGTGGGATGCAGGGCTGATGCTTTTCGCTCGCAGCACTACAACGTCCGTCTGCCGACCGCGTTGCCGGTGGCGAACGGAGTACCAGAAGGATGTCAATTATGAAGTCTCGATTTGCGTTGACCGCGATGATGCTGTGCTTCATGGCGATGCTTGCCGCCGGACAAGAGGTGTCCGTCAATTACAACCACAACCAGAGTTTCGCGAACTATCACACGTATGCATGGGGTTCGGAAAATACCAACCAGATTCAAAACTCCATCCTGGCGCAAGCAGCGCGACAGGACATCGATAACGCAATGGCAGAAAAAGGACTGCAGAAAGTGTCCGAGTCACAGAACCCCGATCTGATCCTCACCGCTAACGGCGGCCTGAAGCAACAGACCTCCTATGAAGCGTGGGGCATGCGTGGAATCGGGGGAGGAATGGGTGGAATTACTCCAGAGCAGAATGTGGAAGGAACCATGATCGTCGATTTGTATGACGCAAAGCAGAAGGCTCTTGTGTGGCGAGGGATAGCTGAAAACACGCTGAGCAATAAGGGCAACAAGAATCAGGAGATGGTACAAAAGGCCGTCCAGAAGATGTTCAAGCAATGGCCGAAGAGCTGAGCGCCCGTTCTGCAAATCAAACTGGCACATTGCGAATCACGTTGCCACATGCTCATCAACCGAGTGAAGAAAGAACTCAGCGTCAACACTCAGGAAGCAGAGGCACCGGGAATTTGTGGGATATGGCTAGCCACGGGAGTTGAGGTACATGAGAGACACAATAAAAGGGATTCTATCGGCCGGACTAATTTTCGCTCTCCTCATCGCTCAGTCACAGGGTCTTTACGCGCAGGAGCCTGATTCCGGCGCTGCTCCGCCGTCCAGTCCTGCCCCGCAGAGCGCTGAACAAATCCAGGCACTTGTAGCACCGATCGCCCTTTATCCGGATGCCTTGGTTGCCCAGGTGCTCTCTGGAGCCACGTATCCCGATCAAATTGCTGTTGCGCAGAACTGGCTGTTGGACCACAAGGATTTGACCGGTCAAGCCCTGATGCAGGAAGTCGACAAACAATCCTGGGATCCGAGCGTGAAGGCGCTCACTGCGTTTCCATCTGTACTCGACAATATGGCAAAGAATCTTGCCTGGACTTCTGAACTGGGCGAGGTCTATAACCACCAGCCCAAAGATGTCATGGAGGCCGTGCAGACGCTGCGCGTCAAAGCGAAGGATGCTGGCAATCTGAAAACGACTTCGCAGGTCACAGTTGTGCAGCAGTCACCGAGCACCATTGTGATCCAACCAGCGAATCCGCAGGTTATCTATGTGCCGGAGTACAACCCCGCCGTAATCTTCGGCACGCCCTATGTAGTGCCTGGATACACCGCGGGCGAAGTAGCGGCGGCCAGCGCGATTTCCTTTGGCGCGGGCATTGCCATTGGTGCGCTGATGAGCGGCGGCTGCTGCCACACTTGGGGATGGAATACGTGGACGGTCGACTGGCACGGAGGATACGTGGGCTATGCCGGCCATCCATATTATGGCAGCTCAGCATGGCACGGCGCGTATGGCGCGTATGGATATCACGGATACGGCGCGTACGGCGCCGCCTCCTACCATGGACCCTATGGATCTGCCGGGGCATATCACGGCTACGGCGCCAACGGTGGCTACCACACAGGCGGTGCTTATCAGAACGCCTATGGAGGAGCAAGCACACATACCGGTTATGGACCTGACGGCGCAGTTCACACAGGGGGCAGTGGCTACAACAACGCAACCGGCCAGGCCTACCACTATGGAGCCAGCAGCACGGCGGCGGGTGGCACAACGTACCACGGCACGACGAATACCGGCCAACACTATGCCGGGGGCACAACTGCGAGTGGCCAGCACTATGGGGGCTCTTCGAGCAACTGGGCGCATGATGACGGTGCCTCGGCGCGAGCAGCGAGTGATCGAGGCTGGGGAAGCATGCACGCTAGCGGCTTTAGTGGTTTCCATGGTGGTGGGTTCCACCGCTGAGCCTCGCGGACCATAAGTATTTCTTGGGAGGGTCGCTATGTTGGATCAGCGGAAGATTGTGGCACCAAGTCCATGGTTGATTCTCGTGTTCGTCGCCGCGTTGTGGGTTGTTTCTTCGCTGGCCTCTTGCAGCAAACGGGGAACGAATGCGTCGGAGAACTCTGGCGGAAACATCGCACAAAAAACGTTCGCTTCGCCGGAAGCTGCCGGGGAGGCTCTGTTCGAAGCCGCTAAAGCCGGGGACCAGAACGCGCTGCTCGCCGTCTTCGGTCCCGATGGAAAAGATCTTGTATCGTCAGGCGATCCTGTCAAAGACAAAAATACTCTGAAACTCTTCGTCGAGGCGTATGGCCGGATGCACCGCTGGAGCAAGAACAAAGCCGGAAACGAGGTTCTTGTCGTCGGCGCCGAAAATTTTCCTTTCCCGATCCCATTGAACCAGAATGCGTCAGGACAGTGGTCCTTCGACACAGCAGACGGGAAAGACGAATTGCTGGCGCGCCGTATCGGAAATGGGGAACTCGTAGCCATTGGCGTGATGACCGAGATCGCCAACGCCCAACAGGAATTCCGCAACCAGAATCATCAATTCGCGCAGAAATTCGAAAGTAATGAAGGCCAGCACGATGGACTGTACTGGCCAGTATCCGCAGGCCAGCCTCCCAGTCCTCTCGGTACACTCGGCGACGCTGCCAAGGCCTTGGGGTATTCGCACAGCGACCATCCGCAGCCTTTCAACGGCTATTACTACAAGATGCTCACCGCGCAGGGAGACGCAGCTAAAGGCGGCGCCAAGGACTATTTGTCGAATGGCAAGCTGACCGGTGGTTTCGGAGTCCTGGCGTGGCCGGCGAAGTACAGGGATTCGGGGATTATGAGCTTCATGATTGGCGAAGACGGCGTGGTTTATCAAAAGGACTTGGGTGAAAAGACCAGCGAGATTGCACCATCCATCACCTCGTATAACCCGGGCGAAGGCTGGAAGGTGGTGCTGTCGCCAGACGGTGCGAGTTCCCGCGCCTCTGAGCGCGCAAAAAAGTAACGCAAACGGAGAGCCTGCGCAACGAGTTTGTTGGGCCCGCAACCGCAGCTGGAATTAAGGCAGCTAGCATTTTTGTGAGTTTCCATAGCGTGCTTAGAGGTTGGAGAATGTCGCTCCTGAGAGGTGTCGCTTTCCACGTTCTAGAGAAGGGAAGATGCAAATGCGGGCAAATATTCTTTCCAGAAATGTCGTAACTGGCTTGATCCTGCTGATTACTAGCGTAGCCGGAAGCAGCTTCGCGCGAGACAAAGCTGAAACTATCGATGCCACTGCCATGGGCACCAGTACACAAATGGGCCGAGTAGGGACGGTACGCATCATCATCTATGATTATTCAACTCCCGAAGACCGTCAGATTCTCGTCGAGGCTTTTCAGAAGGGACAAAGCGACGGCCTGGCAAACGCCTTAAGCAAGATGAAAGCGGTTGGGCGCATCCAGATCCCGGGAACCGTCGGTTACGATCTGAGTTTCATTCGCGATATTCCGACACCAACTGGGCGGAAGATCCGCTTCATCACCAATCGAAAGATCGCCTTCGGGGAAAACTATTGGGACACACAGAGCAAGAGTTTCAACCTGACCGCCGGCGAGATCAATATCGATAAAGAAAACAAGGATAAGAGTGCCGGGGTACTCTACCCGGCGACACAACTGATCATCAACAAAAAGGGCGAACTGCAATTCGACCTGAATCAGAATCCGTGGAAACTCACCAACATCATCGATTGGCAGGGAACACCCGGGACTAACTAGGGGTATACGGTCCCATGCTGCAGCGAGGAGTTTATGAAGGATCCGTGCCGTTTTGTCGCCTATCTAGCGGTACTTATGTTTAGCGTCATCATTCTGACCACCATCGCAATGGCGGACAAGAAGGGAAGCAAATACGCCTGTTCAGAATCGAATCCTGCCAGCCTATGCGATGCGGAGAATACCTGCGGATCGGCTTCGGATCTCTGCACCGTGGACGTCAAGCGGACCGCCAATTCGGCTTCGTCGACACCCAGTATCACGAAGCCAAAGAGCAACGGACTCTTCTGTGTGAAGCAGGGCACTCCCGTGGTGTGGAAGTCTACGCAGAAGAACACCGGCTTTGTGATCGACTTCGGGCCAGCTTCGCCGTTCGAGCCGCGGGATACGATCATCGGAGGATCGGATCGCGATGTATCGGTCACCGCGAAGGAGCCCGGTTGCTACAAGTATTCGATTGGAGCGTGCGTCTCCGGCAGTACCTACGGAATGTGTGGTTCAAGTAACGCCGAGGCTGTCGTTCTGCCCGCGCCAAAATGATTTCGTTTCCAAAAGAAATGGGTTAACAAGCCAAAAATTTGACAGGAGGATCCGATGTTGTTTCGCTTAAGACTGTGCATAGGGCTGCTGTGTGGCGTTGTCGCCGTAACAATGCTGGCGACTCTACAGAGCGCATCTGCGGAGGACCTTACCCACATGGTGTCCGGCGTCGTGAAGCACGTAGACAAAGACACAAAGACAATGGTGGTAAAGACAGAGGACGGAACAGAACACACCATTAAATACACCGACAAAACGGCGATCGAGGGTGCGAAAGATGCTGGCGGCGACGTCAAGGAAGGCGCGCACGTGAGCGTAAAATATACCGAGGAAGGCGGAGAAAAGACCGCTGTGGGCGTTAAGGATCTGGGCAAGGAAGTAGCCAAATGAAATCGTGATTATTGCTCATTGCATAAATTGAGTTTCCCTCTTGACTCGGCGAGACGCCCTTTGATGGGCGTACTGCGTTGGTGCTCGGTCGGATGCCGGCAAGTCGCTATGCGATATAAATGTCGGCATCCCTTCCCGCGCAGAACTGCGAGACGGATTTCTCCTTCTATCACTCTCTACAATCCCCTGTCGGCTTTGCAGACTTTGTCTAGGAGTTTTGCTAGTTGGACAGAGCTCTCCGTGTAACTAGCCTGCATCTACCTTGCGCACGGCATGAAGCGACTTGGCGCCGCGAACTTGTGAATGGATGGCAGCGGCTTCTTGTGCCGTGCTATTACGGCTCTGAAATCAACATAGAGTGGGAAAAAATACGATGGATTCGATTCGCCACCGAGCCTGTGTTTCTTTAGGATCAATTGCCTTAACGTTTTTGCTCACTCTTTCGGGCGCAGCCCAGGACCCACCGCAAGCAACTGGCACAGCCTCGTCGTCAAGCGGTACCGCCGCGAACGACGACAGTTGGCACATCGGCGTTACCCCGTACTTATGGTTTGCCAGCGCGAATGGGACTATCGGTGCGCTCGGTCGCGATGCCAGTGTGAATGCGTCCTTTGGCGACATATTCTCCAGATTCAATATTGGTTTGATGGGTGTTTTCGAAGCTCGCAAGAAACGCTTGATACTGAATACGGATTTCATGTGGCTGAAACTGTCCGACGACGCAGCAGCTCCGATCAATGAAATCGGCATTCAATCGATCAAAGCCAAAGCGACTCAGGTTCTCCTCACTCCGAAGGTGGCCTATCGGATTGTCGATCAAAAGAAGATCAAACTCGATGGGACGTTCGGGATACGTTACTGGCACCTGAGCAACGACCTGACTCTTGAGCCCCAAATTGCAAACGGAATATCCGCCTCCGCGAATTGGGTCGACGTTGTGGCAGGCGCCAGAATTCAGGTCCCCCTGTCTACCAAAGCGCTGGTCACGGTATTAGGAGATGCAGGTGCTGGCGGCGCTAACTCGGATTACCAGGTGGCCGGGTTGTTCGGTTACAAGTTCAAGGAGAAGTTCGTGTTCCAGGGAGGTTGGCGCTATCTCGCTGTGAACTATCGGCCCGGTGGGAACGGTTTCATTTACGACATGGGTATGAATGGTCCAATCGTCGGTGTGACCATCAATTTTAAATGATGCTTGTCGCGTTTGGGGCACTCCGTCTTCGGCGAGACCGAACTGGATGTCTCGGCACGTGAATGGAAGCGGATTTTGCGATAGAGAAATAGTTTGATGAGGTTCTTCGTTTCATCACTCGCCCTCGTGTCGTCGCTGGAATGGCTTCGCGCACATGCGGAGTCTCTTCCGCTCCTGGCAAAATTTGCGGTGGGGATCGCGGTGATCGTCATTGTTCCTCAGATCTCCCGCCGTATCCGGCTCCCGTCAGTAGTGGGATTGTTGTTATGCGGAGTACTGTTCGGACCTTACGGTCTGCAGCTCATTGGGAAGAACAGGCCCGTCGCGGATTTCCTGGCCGAACTGGGCAAGCTGATGCTGATGTTCATAGCTGGGCTGGAAATCAACCTCAGGCTGTTCCGTCAGGTGCAGCGAAGGTCCATGACATTCGGGTTCATCACCACCTCAATCCCATTGATCCTTGGAACCTCAGTTGGGCTTCTGTATAGCTACCGGACAGTTGCGGCAGTTGTCATCGGGTCACTGCTCGCATCTCACACGCTGCTCGCCTCGCCAATCATTGCGCGGCTGGGGGAAAACAAGCTCGAGCCAATCACTGTCACGTACGGGGCGACGATGCTCTCCGACACGCTTTCGCTGATTGTGTTCGCGATCTGCGTTTCGACCTTTCAACGTGGCTTCTCAGTCTCCAGCCTGGCGGTGCAACTTCTGGAGATTGCGATTTTTGTACCGGTAATCCTGCTTGGCCTGAGCCGGCTGGGCGGTTACTTTCTGCAGAAGGTCCGGAACGATGAGAGCGCATATTTCGCGGTGATGCTGGGACTCGTTGTCGTAGCGAGTCTCCTGGCGGAGAGCATCCACTTGCCGGGTATTGTGGGCGCGTTTCTTTCTGGACTCGCACTCAATGCAGCGGTGCAGCAGAACGCAGCAAAAAAAGATCTGGAATTTATCGGCAATACTCTTTTTATTCCAATCTTTTTCATAGCGACCGGTTTTCTGATCAACCCTCGGGCCCTCACGCACACTGTCCACAGTGAGTTTGTGCTGGTGTTGGCAATCATCGGCGCACTGGTTATTGGAAAATATGCGGCAGCGAGCATTGTGGCTCGCGCGTTCGGCTACAGTCGGGATGCACGCTTGACAGTGTGGTCGCTTACCCTGCCGCAAGTAGCTGCGACGCTTGCAGCTGCACTGGTCGCCTACAACACGTTTGACCCCACCGGCAAGCGTCTGCTCGATGATCGAATGTTGAATGTGGTTCTCGTACTGATGTTATTCACATCCATCGTTGGACCGATTCTGACGGAGCGTTACGCACCTCGCTTGGTAGATCCTGAGGCTAGGAAAGTATCTGCAACTGATCGCGCAGCGTAGTCCATATGGATGCTCGAGGGCCGATGGTCGGTCAGGGCTTGCGGGTTGTCCCTTGCAACCTACACGTGAGATTCACGAGCTGCTTGTATTTCCTGTTGTTTGTCTTCTGGTTCGCGATCGAAGGCGTCACGCTCGCGAGAGCACAGACGGCACAATTCGAATTCCTGCCACAAATCGACGCATATAAGCACTTCACAGAGAAGGTCCAAGGGGAGTTCGTCATCTCGCGCACGGGTGACGCAGACACATTCAACTCTATTCAGGTGGGTCCGAACCTCAACGTCTCCTTGCGGCCACTTCTTCGCAGCAAGCTGCTGCGCACCAACGAAACCAGCTACAAGCTCCTGACCCTCGGAGTGGGGTATCGGTATATCGCAAACATCGACAAACCGGTCGAGAATCGCGGGATTGTCGAGCTAACTGCACGGTTCCCTCTGCCGGGAAAACTGCAGCTTAGCGATCGCAATCGAGCAGACCTGCGTGTCATACAGGGGGAGTTCTCCTGGAGATACCGAAATCGCAACATCCTGGAGAGGAGCTTCGCAATTCACAAATATCCAATCACTCCCTACGGTCAAGCCGAGTTCTACTACAACAGCCAGTCGGATACTTGGGACAAGAAGATCTACCAGTTCGGGCTCAACTTTCCAGTTCACCGACGTGCAGAGCTGAATCCTTACTACGAGCGTCAGAACAACACCTCGAAACCGAATCACGTGAATGCTTTTGGTTTCACCCTGTCTCTTTACTTCTAAGGAAAGAGAAGTCGCGCTGCTGATGTACGGGATACTGGCCAACTGCAATTTTCAAGGACGCTACTACTAGTTCTTCCAGTTGGACGCCCGCTACGCGATAGGTACCCTCCATTGGTCTTGCTCCACAGGGGCATACACGCTTTCGCCTTCCTCTACTCTGGACAATATCGATGGAGGGTGTCAGCGAAGCTAAAGGAGAATGCACGATGGATTCGAGAATTGCCGTCCGGGCCTTGTATCTGATTGCGATCACTTCGCTCGTCGTGAGCTTCCACAGTACGGCCCAGGCGCAAGCAGCTGGCGCAAAGAAACCGAACATCCTCGTAATCATGGGCGATGATATCGGTTGGTTCAACATCGGTGCTTACCATCGCGGCATCATGTCGGGCAAGACGCCAAACCTCGACAAACTTGCTTCACAAGGCATGATGTTCACCGATTACTATGCCGAGGCCAGCTGCACAGCGGGACGAGCTAACTTCATTACCGGCGAGATACCTCTGCGTACGGGTCTCACGACCGTGGGACAAGCAGGAGCAGACGTAGGAATTCCAGCCCAGGCCGTGACCCTGGCCACTGCCTTGAAAGCGCAAGGCTACGAAACCGCTCAATTTGGAAAGAATCATCTGGGTGACTTGAACAAGTACCTTCCATGCGTGCACGGATTCGACGAATTTTTCGGCTACCTTTACCACCTCGATGCAATGTCCGATCCTTATTGGTTCGATTACCCGCAAGATTGGATCGACAAGACCGGGCCGCGCAATCTGACGCATTGCTGGGCAACCGACACCGACGACCCAACCGTCCAGCCGCGCTGGGGTGCGATCGGAAAACAGAAGATCGTAGATGAAGGCCCGCTGGCGCCGTTCCCTAACATGACCGACATGCAGAACTGGCAAAAAAGCCGTCCTGCCAAGTACGACATGGAGACGTTTGATGATGTCCTCGTGCAGCACACAAACGGCGCCATGGACAAGGCAAAGAAGGACGGGAAGCCGTTCTTCATCTGGCACAACACCACTCGTATGCACGTCTTTAGCTACATCCCGCCGAAGTACCAGGCGATGATGAATTACAACAGTAACTACAACATAGAAGAAGCGGGCATGGCGCAACTGGATGATAGCGTCGGCGCCATTCTCCAGCACCTGGATGAAATTGGTGAGGCTGAAAATACGATCGTAATCTTTACGACCGATAATGGCGCAGAAGTGTTTACGTGGCCCGACGGAGGTATGACTCCCTTTCGAGCCACCAAAGGCACTGTCTGGGAAGGCGGGTTCCGCGTTCCCTGCATCATTCGCTGGCCAGGGCACGTGAAGCCCGGATCGGTTGAAAATGGCATCTTCTCCGGCCTCGATTGGTTCCCCACTCTGCTGGCCGCTGCCGGAAATCCCGACATCACCAACGAGTTGCTCAAGGGCGTGAAGCTAGGAGATCGCACGTACAAGAATCACCTTGATGGCTACAACCAGATGGCGCTGCTTGAAGACAAAGGACCATCGGCTCGTCACGAGATCTTTTACTTCGGTGGGCCCCACCTCGGAGCGGTTCGCATCGACGACTTCAAGTTTCAGTTTTTCCAACAGCCGTATGGATGGCCCGGTGAAAAGGTCACGACCGACATGCCCACCATTATTAACATTCGCCAAGATCCGTTCGAGCGTACTTCGATGGTACGTGGCGAGACCACCAATAACGGCGCATTTGGCTATGGAAACGATTTCTTTGCACGCGAGTTCTGGCGCTTTGTCGTAGTACAAAAAGCAGTCGCTGACCTTGCGCAAACGGCCGTCGAGTTTCCTCCCATGCAGGCGTCCGCGAGCTTCAACCTGGATGCAGTAAAGAAAGAGATCCAGGAGAAGATGAGGGAACACGAAGCGCAATAGCACAATTCACAATGCGGTCACTGGTTTTTAACAGTCACATACGAAACCATCTGCTTCGCCCACGCGAGGAAATAAATGAACCGAGCAACGCGCGTTTTAATTCCAGCACCAGGGCCGCCGCTCACCGCCGCTATCGCAGTCTCGGCGCAGATCGGTCCCGCGCAACAGCCGCAGCCAGCAGAATCGCATGTGGAATCAAGAGCGAACAGCTCACGATAACCACATGACATCGGACGATCATCAGGAACGCAAGTGTTCGTGGCGTCTGCTGTTGGCGGCCTCGAGTGTGAGATCGGAGAACTATGTCGTCGATACCGAGAAGAGAGACCCGGGGCTCGTTAGCCTTCAGCCTTCTTTGTCTACTCTTTTTGAGCCTGATCGCTGCCGTTCCTCAGTTGCATGCGGCTGACAATGACGACGATTACGACTCCTACAAGCTGCGGGTGGATGCGTTCTGGTTCTACGCTCAGCCAACCGGAACATTCTCGGGCACCCGTGCGAACGGATCTTTTGATCTTCAGGCAGACGTAGGGTTCCAGTCTTACTCAACTTTCACGGGTCGAGTGGACTGGAAATTTACCCGAAAGAATCATCTGTTCTTTTCGGCTACTCCCTTCGACCATAGCAAGTCGTTCGTAGCCAGCCGAACCATCGTTTTTCAAGGTCAGACCTTCGACGTCGGAGTAGCTGCGTCTGCTGAACTCAAAGTGAACGCGTATGCTCCTGGTTATCAGTACGACATTATTCGGAGAAAACGCGGACATCTGGGAATACAGGCTCAGCTGGACATCTTCGATGTTCAGGGAACACTGTCCGCCACAGCGCAGGTTGTGAACGGCGCGCCACACGCATCACAAAGAGCACAAGGATCGTTGCGAGCTCCGCTCCCGGTCGCCGGACCCGATGTCCGTTTTTATGTGCTCCCTAACTCCAGCCGTCTCTATGTGACCGGGAACCTGCTGGGCATGTACTTCTTTGGCTACGGAAATTTTCTTTCTACGATCGACACGGTGGGATTGACGGTGAACAAGCACATCGGTGTTCGTGCAGGGTATCAGCTCGGAACGCGACTCAACGTCAACAGCAAGACCGACCGCATTGGCCTCAATTTGACGCAAAAGGGCCCAGTCGTCGGAGCTGAATTTTCGTTTTGATCGACCGTGACAGTCATTGGAGAGTTCTATGGCAAGGACCGCACGAAAGTCGTCCGCGCAAGCTGTTCGACAAATACCCGGCGAAAACATAATGCCTTTTCCATCTCGGCTTTCACGAGCCGAACGTGTTGCTAAAGGCGAAGAGTTGCGGGCAAAGGTCCCACGCAGCTCGCACGCCACTTGGAAGCCAGCTAACGGCAGGCTCAATCCGCTTCGGCTGATTAAGGAATCGGATAAAGGAAGGGTTCCGGAGCTGATCCCCATCCGGCATGGCCGAATGATGAAGTCGCCATTCACGTTTTATCGTGGAGCGGCGCTCAACATGGCCGCGGATCTGGCGAACACGCCCACAAGCGGAATACGCGCGCAGGTTTGCGGCGACGCACACCTTCTGAACTTCGGAGTCTACGCTTCACCCGAACGACGTCTGATCTTCGACGTCAACGATTTGGATGAGACTCTTCCGGCTCCATGGGAATGGGACGTGAAACGCCTGGCCGCCAGCTTTGTCCTGGCGTGCCGGAGCAATGGTCTGAGCGAAGACGATGCGCACGATACAGCCTTAGCCTGTGCCCGTGCCTATCGTGAGCACATGGCTGATTTCAGTCAAATGCGGGCGCTTGATGTCTGGTATGCGAGCCTGGACGTCGAAAAGATGTTGTCGCCGATAAAGGATGCCGCATCTCGCAAACGAGCTCACAAGCGAATAGAAAAAGCGCGAAAGCGCAGCGTGACTGAACACGAGTTTCCCGTTCTCGCCGACACGGAAAATGAGACCGTGACAATCAAGGACAACCCTCCCTTGATCTATCACTGGCACCAGCTTGGCAAGAATGAGTATCTCGAAAATATCCGAAAAGGATTTGCTGAGTATCGCGACACCTTGCCGGAAGAACGGCGTGTGCTCCTCGACCGCTTTGAGATCAAAGACCTGGCGATCAAAGTGGTTGGAGTCGGGAGCGTTGGCACTTTTTGCGGGATCGTGCTGTTGATGGCGGCTGAAAATGATCCTCTCTTCCTGCAGATCAAAGAGGCGAATGCTTCGGTTCTCGAGCCGTATGCCGGGAAGAGTATTTACCCGAACCATGGCGAAAGAGTCGTAAGAGGCTGTTTGCTGATGCAATCTGCTAGCGATCTGTTTCTTGGATGGTCGGAAGGGAAACTCGGCCGGAACTTCTATGTACGCCAGCTCAAAGACATGAAGATCAAAATCATGGTCGAACTGTTCGGTCTGACCGACATGATGCAATACGCCGATATTTGTGGCTTTACATTGGCGCGCGCACACGCTCGCTCAGGCGACGCTGCTTTGATCAGCGGTTATTTGGGTCAGAGCGACTCTTTCGATAAAGCCATTGCAGCATTCTCAGTTGCCTACGCCGATCAGAGCGAAAAAGACCACGCTGCTCTCATGAAGGCCGTACGCAACGGAGATCTGGACGTGGTAACGGAACCCGAGTGATGAAGGAGTCAGCTGGTCGGCTCGGATACAGTCTGCTCGTACGAGGGTAGGTGAACTTGAGCGCGCTTGCGATTAGCTTCATCGTATTTGTCTGCGTTTTCGGCGGCGCCATGCTCGGCATGTTCCTTCGCCGCTACTTGCCTGAGCATCATCAGAGTGCGGATTCGCAACGCATTGTGAATTTGGGCGCGGGAATTATCGGCACCATGGCTGCGCTGGTTCTGGGCCTGCTGGTTGCTTCCGCGAAAGGTACGTACGACGCGCAAAACAACGAACTGATCACCGTTGGCGCTAAGATCGTCATGCTCGATCGAGGCCTTGCCCTTTATGGTCCGGAAGCGAACGACTCTCGTGATCTGCTTCGCCGTACTGTCTTGCAGATGATGCGACGACTCTGGCCGCAAGAGCAAATCGCTCAGTTGGACCCGTCCGATGCTCAGTCGTTTAATCCGGCGACGCTCTACGAATCGATTCAGAGGCTATCGCCAAAGGACGAAATCCAACGCTCAGTTAAATCCCTGGCCATCACGACGATGACTCAGGTCGCGGAAACGCGCTGGCTGATGTTCGAGCAGCGGAATATGTCAATGTCCAAACCGTTGCTGGTGATTCTAGTCTTCTGGCTGACCGTGAATTTCTTCAGCTTTGGCCTCTTCGCTCCGCGCAACGCAACCGTGATCGGGACGCTATTCCTTTGCGCGCTATCGGTTGCTGGTGCGATCTTCCTGATCAACGAACTGTACCAACCCTTCGGCGGACTGATTCAGATCCCAAGCACGACCCTGCGCAACGCTCTGGCGCAATTGGGTCATTAGCTGACGCCACCGCAATGTATTCTTGCTGCCGCGGATAACCGGGTGCGTACGCCTTCTGATATCATCCGGACTCCAAGTAGACACTAACCTTCAGTTGCGCCTATCCTGAATTCTCGATTCATTACGGAGAGTCCTGGTAAATGAAACAGAGCCTCGTTATTTTTTTAGTGCTGATGAGCGGCGCATCCGCTTTGGCGCAGGTCCCCACAATTCAGAAAGCCCCTCCCAAGTGGGATATTTATCTCGGCTATGGTCTGACGCGCGTCGGCTCATCGACGATCACGCCCGCCTTCAACTCGAATGGAGGCGTCGTCCAACTGCAGTGGCATTTTGGAAGCCGCCTATCCGTACTCGCTGAGTTCAACGGTTCGACCAAGAGCAACGTCAATCATCAGAAAGTCGACCAGGCGCTTTACAGCTACATGGCCGGTCCGCGTTACGCTTTTCCCGTACGCGCGGGGAAGCAGATCGTTTTTGCCGAAGGGCTGTTCGGGTACAGCCGTTCGCAGTCCAATATCTCGATTCCCGGGACCATTCCCATCACGCAAGTCGCGAACAATCAATACAATTTTTCGATGATGGTTGGCGGCGGAACTGAATTACAAATTACGCCGAAGATCTGGTTCCGTCCCGCGGAAGTCGGATATTACATGACGACTTTTCCTGCGATTGCGGTGCCTGGTGTAGGTGTCTGGAACAGCAGCGGCAGACAGAATGACCTGCGCTATTCGGCTGGATTGCGATTCGGGTTCTAAATCAAAACATGAAGCTCGCGTGAGGCAGCCCTCTTCGGGCTGCCTTTTGCGAATGCGGCCGTAGTCACTTCGCGGGCACGAGCGGTATCTGCGATGCCAGTTGCAGGTCGACCATCATGGCAATGCGTCGGTCGATTTGAAAAAACAGAGCTGTCTGCGTAGGTGAAATCACCTTTTCGAAAATTGGGACGTATCTCTGTCTCAGCTGGGCGGCGCTCTCGTCCGAAGAGATCAGTTGTTTCATCAGACTGTTTGCTACCGTGTTCGATAGATTTGGATACGCTTCGGCGTATTGCTTGATAGTGGCGTAGCGTTGGTTACCCAATTTCGTGGTTTCGGCTGTGTATTGCTCGTATACCGGCCAGAACTTCTCGGCTTCGGCTGGCGTCAACGTCATGTTCGCGGCGACAATCTGCTTCTTTTGGTCTCGCAGGTCTTGTCTCAGAAACTGAATGTCCTGGTCTGAGATCGTAGGCGCCGTGGCCTGGGGCTCGTTGGTTGTAGTGGGGGAGGCGACCTGAGCCAACAGTGAATCTAGTGGCAACAGAGTTGCTGCCGTAAGTAAGAAACTCACAAGAAGTTTTCTGGACATACAGTTCCTCCAGCGTCGTCAATAACAGCAAGTGCAGCGTAGACGGAACGGCCCAATTGCACGACTAGCAGAATTACCAGCTTTTTTGTGGCAGTGTTTTAGCGCCCCGGCATAAGGCCAATTGCCATCGACTCGTGATGCCCATCACATGGCCCCGTCCGGTTGAAGTTGTAACGTAAAGAACCACAACTATGCGCAAGGTCCCCTTCGTCGAATCGCTCCGTATCATTGCTCGTGGTTCTCTCAATTGGCCGGCGGGACGCCCGATCGTGGTCTCCTTTGAAGTCACCGATGCCTGCACCTGTTATTGCAAACATTGCGATCACGGCGGCCCGCGCGACGAATCAGCCAATCTGAAACCGGCCGACTATCGCCGGTACATGGAAGTGCTTCGACCCTGTGTGGTGCAGATTTCTGGTGGCGAGCCGTTATTGCGCGACGATGTGGTTGACATCGTGCGCAACGTCAAGTCGAGTTCAGGCCTGCCGTACCTGATCCTGGTTTCGAACTGGTCGAACATGACGAAGGAGAAGTACCTCGAACTGCGCGAGGCCGGAATCGACCAGTTTTCCGTCAGCCTCGATTTTCCAGACGATCGCCACGATTACTTCCGCGGCTATCCGGGCCTGTATGCTCACCTTCGCGACCTGGTGCCGCAACTGGCCGCGCTTGGCCACGACGACATTGTCTTGAACACTTGCATCACCAGCGAGAATCTTCCCGAAATCAATCGAATCGCGGACAAAGCGAAAGAGTGGGGCGTCAATCTCTGCTACAGCTCCTACTCGGCGCGGCGCACCGGATGCCGCGACTACTCGCTCAACACACCCGAGCAGCTCGCGCTGCTGAACAGCGAACTCGATCGCATCGAATCCCGCCGAGACGACAGCAACTGGATCGTGAATGCTCCCACCACCCTGCAGGCCACTCGGCAGTTCTTCAAGGATGGAAAAATGCCCGGCTGCAAGGCTGGCCATCGCTTCCTGGTCGTGACCAGTGACGGCATGCTTCAGCCGTGCTCGATGGTCTTCCAGAAATATCAGCTGGAAGAGCACGCGCGCATGGTGGAGGAGTTCACGAAGACGAACACTTGCGACGAATGCTACGTGTCAATCCGCTCGTATCTGGACAAGAGCTTTCCGCAGCTGCTGAAAGAAAACGTCAGTGAATTCTCGTCGCTCAAATCGTCTTGACCTTCGGCGTAGTCCTCGTGAAAGTACGTCGAAACGTGCAGCTCGGCCCGACGCAGTATATTGAAGAAGGATTATTCGTGAGCGAAAAACTCCCGCAATTCTTCTGCGTCCTGCCAGAGGGGCTTGCCGAATCACAGAAGTCGCTACGTATACATCTCGCGCATGGGGGTGCGCCATTTTCTCCTGCCTCATGCCTCCTGAATTCGACCATACGTCTTCCATTACATTTACTCTGAATGTTGTAGCCCTCTACGCAGGGTTGTTTTTGGGCGCAACCTTCGGTACACGCGATTTGGTGAGAAAGATACGGCCGCGCCCATTCCTGAAGTTGCTCTCTGGTAGCCATAGAGCCCCCTTTATCTAGTCACTGTATAGAACAGCCCAAAGCAGCACGTCAGATGAAACGAAAGTGTTTTTTTTGCTTGCGATCAGATGAAGATTAGCTCTTTTCGTGCAGAAATTTCCTTCGATTCGCTCCCGCGTACTCTGCGACTGTCTGACCTGATCCGTACAGCTTGTACTTGTACGTGACCAGGCCTTCCAGTCCCACTGGACCGCGCGCGTGTAGTTTGCTGGTGCTGATCCCTACTTCTGATCCGAAGCCGTAGCGATATCCGTCAGAGAAGCGTGTCGAAGCGTTGTGAAAAACGTTGGCTGAATCAACTTCGTCCAGGAATTTTTGAGCTGCCTCTGCGTCCGTCGTGATGATCGCATCCGTGTGATGCGATCCAGTAGCGGTTGATGTGATCGATCGCATCGTCAAGATCGTCCACGATGCGAACCGCGGCAACCATGTCCGAATATTCCGTATGCCACTCGCTATCGGTGATTGGCTCGATCTTCGGCGCAATCGCGCATGAACGCGCACAGCCGCGGACTCGAACGTTCTTATCTCTAAATCGCCTCATCAGTTCGGGCAGAAAGCTCGCCGCAATGTCCTGATGAATCAGTACCGTCTCCAGAGCATTGCATACCGCCGGATACTGGACCTTGCTGTCCACCACGAGCGACAGCGCCATCTCTTGATCCGCCGCAGAATCGACGTATGCGTGGCAGACTCCATCGGCATGCCCGAGCACCGGAATGCGTGTATTTCTCTGTATATGCTGCACCAGCGCATTCGAACCGCGTGGGATCACCAGGTCGATCATGTCATCCATTGCCAGCAGGGAAGAGACCGCTTCACGGCCGTACACGGCGCAAACTGCATCTGCAGGAACACCCGTCGCGTCCAGCGCCGAACGCATGGTGCTGACTAGAACTTCTGTCGTCCGCTCCACCTCGCGGCCTCCCTTCAGGATCACCGCATTCCCAGACTTTACCGACAGTGCGCTGATTTGCGTGACCGCATCCGGACGCGCTTCGAAAATTACCGCCAGCACGCCTAACGGACAGCTCACCTTGTGTAGTTCCAAACCCGTATCCAGCAGTCGCCGCTCCAGAATCTGGCCACTCGGATCGGGCAACTCTGCCACAGCGCGTACGCCGCGTACCATCTCAGCTAGTTTCGTCGCGTCCAGCTGCAAGCGCTTCAGCAAGGCCTGCGAAAGCTCGCCCGACTTCACCAGCGCCTCGGCCTCGCGCACCTCTTCAGCATTTGCGGCGAGAATCTCTAGCGCGTGTTGTTCCAGCGCTTTCGCCACCGCCTCGAGCGCGGCGTTTTTTTTCTCAGAGCTGAGCGTCGCAAGCTTACGGCTGGCAGACTTAGCTGCCTTCGCCAGGTCCTCGACGTTCGCTTTCCGCCCGATTGTTACCGGCGCACTCATCGTTACCTCTGATCCTCGGAGAGAAACACGGTTCCGACCCGTTCTCCCGCGCAGATCCGTTCCAGGATTCCCGGCACTCGCCCATTGGCGATCACCGCAATCCGCCCTGCCGTAATGGCGATTCGCGCGGCCTCAATCTTGGTCAGCATTCCGCCGCGTCCACGCTCATTGCCGTTTCCGGCGTAGCCGGCCACCTTGTCGGTGACTTCACGTACTTCATGCACAAACTCCGCCCCATCTTCTGTCGGTGGCCGGTTATACAGGCCATCCACATCTGAAAGCAGAATCAGCAGGTCGGCATCGACCTTGGTCATCACCAGCGCCGAAAGCTTGTCGTTATCGCCAAACACTCGTTTGCTCGCGACTTGGCCTGGGCGGTCCAACTCGATCGTCGACACCGTGTCGTTTTCGTTGATGATCGGCACCACGCCCAACTCGAGCAACTTGGTCAACGTGTTCTTCAGATTCGCGTAGCGTACCGGATCGACGAAGTCATCTTCCGTCAGCAGCACCTGCGCCGTTCGCGCTTCGAGTTTGCCGAAAGCGTCTTCATACAGCGACATCAGGCGGCTCTGGCCCACGGCCGCGCACGCCTGCTTCATCGCCAACTCCGACGGCGGCCCATTCAGTTGCAGACGATTCGCGCCCAGCCCGATTGCACCCGACGAAACGAACAGCACCTCGCGGCCCGCGTTGCGGATATTCACCGCCGACTCGGCCAGTCCATACACGAGCCCAATCGCCGCCGAGCCGTCGTCACGCATAATGACGTTCGTGCCCACCTTGATGACGACGCGCTTGCAGGAGGCGATACGCTCCTGCACCGCTTCACTTACCTGTGTTTGATCCTTCATCCTTGCGGTCTTTCCCCTGGCAAAAACGTAGCCCAACGCCCTGTCTGCCGCTGATTACAAGCTGAATACTTAAAGATATCGCACCGGGACCGGCATGTCGCTGCCGAAGCGTCCGCTCCGATGCTCGGTCAAGAAAACCGAGTTCTGCCCGAAGTCACCTTGTTGCATGGTTACGTCTGGGACTTCTGCCTGCAATTCCCCGGTTACTCCAGTTAGCTCCGAATCAAATCGGAAAAATTTCCAAGATTTCCTCAACAAAGAATGTAAACGCTGGATGAAATTCTGGTTACTTCCGTTATCATGAACTTACCTTTTTTAGTTGAAACATGTCTGTGCACCGGTCCGTCGGTTGCAGTGGAGTCGTGACTTTTGCGAGCGGCTTGTCCCCCAGGACCCTCGCCGAGGAGACCGAATGAAGTGGCGTAGTGTCCTGATGCTCTCGGCAATTCTCATCGCCGGAATCAGCATCGGGGTTGGGCTTAGGGTTCTGCGGCTCGAAAAAATCAGCATTAATCTGCAGTCGGTGGTTCCAGCGCCCGACGCCCGTGCGGGCCGTGCGATCTATCCGTACTCCCTCATCCCCGGCGGCGTTCGCAATTCCTTCGAACTCAGCGAATCAATCGCGCACGATCCCGTGCTCGCCGAGCATTACCGCGACATTCGTCCCGCCGCTATGTTCCCCCTACGCCTCGTCACGGATACCGAGGGCTACGTCTCTTATCGCGTCGGAAGCCATATTTATTGGACCAGTCACCTCGTGCGCATTCGCAAGGGCGAACTGGTTCTCACAGATGGTTTCCGCATGGTCCGCGGCCGCTGCGGCAACCAGATCGTGCCTGAGTATCTGCGTCCAAAGGGAGTTCCCACTACGCTCGATCCGATGGAGCCACCGCCGGTAGTTTTCGAATCCGGTTATCCGCCGGTCATGAATGTGCCTCCTGCTCAGGCACTCTTGGCGGAGAAGGATGCGCCTCCGTTTCCCATAACGCCCGCTAGCCCTGGAGGGAGCACGCCTCCATTTTGGCCGCCGGTTGCGCCCCCGGTTGCATGGTGCTGCTCCGGATCCACTCAAACAGGCACTCCGCCCCCTGTTCCTCCCGCTGGCGGAGGAGGCGGGGACACACCGTTACCGCCCACTGTTCCGCCGGTCACGCCCGTAACCGCAGTGCCCGAACCCGGAACGTTGCTGATGGTGGCGACCGGATTGGGCTTACTTCTCTTCGGCAAAAAACTGCTCTAGCAGCCAAGCTCTTCAACCTGGACCTGCCAACATCCGCCTAAGGCCGCCGGTCTTGTACACTCCTATGGTTTCGGAGAAGAACCGTGCCCACAGCTCTCATCGAATACGAAAATGCCTCAGCAGAAGTCCGCGCCGTTTACGACGACATCATGGCTACCCGTAAGACTGACTGGATCAATAATTTCTGGAAGGCACTGGCCAATGATCCCGTTACGCTCAAGCGCACTTGGGAAAGCATCAAGCAGATCATGGCGCCCGGCGCCCTCGATCCGCTGACGAAAGAACTGATTTACGTTGCGGTCAGCGTGACCAATCAGTGTGGATATTGCATCGCATCCCACACGACGTCCGCACGCAATAAAGGCATGAGCGACGCAATGTTCCACGAACTGATGGCGGTCGTCGGCATGGCAAACGAAACCAATCGCCTATCCGCCGGATATCAGCTTCCAATCGACGAACAATTTCGGTGAACAACTCGGGTTACGAACTCGGGTGCCTCACGGCATCCTGCATTTGGATGTGTAGGAAATGTCCCATCGGATTAGAATGTCTTAGTACGCGCCCGTAGCTCAACTGGATGGAGCACGAGTCTTCGGAACTCGGGGCTGCAGGTTCGAGTCCTGCCGGGCGCGCCATATCACTTTTTACAAACTTTCATCTTCCCTCCGCCCTCACGCGGCTAGAATAGGCGACTCGGCCAAATCGGCCAGTGAAGGAGGTTCTTCGATGCCAGCCTCTACGAAACCAGTTCCTCAAGGGTTTCATACGGTAACTCCCAGCCTCACTGTGCGCAATGCTGCTCAGGCCATTGATTTCTACAAAAAGGCGTTAGGTGCTCAGGAACTGAACCGCATGGAGATGCCCGACGGCAAGATCGGCCATGCGGAGCTGAAGATCGGCGATTCCATCATCTTCCTCTCCGACGAAATGCCTGGGATGGGAATGTCCAAGTCGCCGCAGACTCTCGGCGGATGTACGGGCGTTCTGAACCTCTATGTGCCTGACGTCGACGCGGCTTTTGAACGCGCTGTCACTGCCGGTGCGAAGACCGCCATGCCCGTCGCTGACATGTTCTGGGGCGATCGTTACGGCACGTTTGTCGATCCTTTTGGCTTCGCCTGGGGAATCGCAACTCACAAAGAAGATGTCTCTCCAGCCGACATGGAAGTGCGCATGAAGGAAGCGTTCGCAGCCATGGCCGAGAAGAAGTCAGCCTAGATTCGATCACTGCAGAGACTTGATAGCGCGGGCACCTCGCCCGCGCTTTTTGTATCTACAGGCACTTGCCCTCTGAGTTCTCCTGCAAACTGGTCGCAACCTGAATTCCCGTCGCGACCTCTGGAATAATCCCAATCTGCTGGTAGATCGGCCGCACTAATTTCCTGATCGCCGGTAACTGCGTCGCGAACCAACCGGCTCCGCAAACACAGATCGCTCCTCCAATCATCAACGTATGCGGTGCTCCGATGCGGCTCGCGATAGCGCCGGCCGTCAGGCTGCCGAACGGAGCCACTCCCTGAAACGCGATCGAGTAGAAGCTCATTACGCGTCCGCGTTTCGAATCTTCTGTAATGGTTTGCAGAATCGTGTTGCTCGACGCCATCTGCTGCATGAAGCAGAAGCCGGTCACGACCAGTAGCAGCAGCGAAAGCCAAAGATCGCGCGAGAAGGAGAAAGCGACCAGTCCAGCGCCGAAACCGGCTGACGTGATCGCGATCAGGCGTCCCAGTCCGAGCACGCTTCTTCTCGCAGCCAATCTGACTGCGCCGGTAAGCGCGCCAACTCCAACGGCGCCCATCATGAAGCCGAGTGTGTGTGCGCCGCCGTGCAGAATCTTGCCCGCGAAGATTGGCATGAGCGTCGTGTAAGGCATTCCTACCAGGCTGATAATCGCCAGCAGCAGCAGGATCGACCAGATCGGACGAAATCCGCGCACGTATTCCCAGCCTTCGCGCAATTCAGAGAGGACGCTCGCGCGCGCGTGTTCAATCACACGCGGAGTCACGGTCATCGCCAGCAGGGAAGCGATTACCGCTATGTAGCTGAATCCGTCGATCAGGAAGCAGTAACCTTCGCCCACGGCGGCAATCAGCAGTCCTGCGACCGACGGGCCAATCAATCGCGCCGCATTTACGAGCGATGAGTTCAGCGCGATAGCGTTGCCGAGGTCTTCGCGATCTTCCACCATTTCGATCAGGAACGCCTGTCGTGCTGGCATGTCGAACGCATTGATTGCGCCCTGAAACAGGTTCAGCAGAATGACTTCATGAACCGTGATGATGTGCGCCAGAGCAAGCCCAGCAAGCGCAAACGATTGCACCATCGAGAGCGCTTGCGTCACGACCAGCACGCGATGGCGGTTGAGCCTATCGACCCACACGCCCGCAAACGGACCGAACAACAGGATCGGAATCTGGCTGGAGAAACTTACCAGACCGAGCAGAAACGCTGATCCGGTGAGGCGGTAGACAAGCCAGCCTGTGGCAACGCGCGTCATCCACGTGCCGATCAGCGAGATTCCCTGGCCACCAAAGAACAGCCGGTAATTACGGTGCCGCAGAGCGCGCACCAGCAGATTCCAACTCATCCCGCTGCGCGGCTTAGTAGAGGTTGTGCCCTGAGTCATCCTGTTTATTGTCCGATATTGCCCTTGAAATAGATGCGCGCAGCCCTCGACATCGCGGGCTATCATCCTCAGCAACTTAGCAGCCTTGCAATATTTGTGCCTCCGATTCGTCTACAACCATAGATGAAGGGCACAGCGAGTCTGGAGCCAATGACACTGGAACAAGACCAGCGGATCACGGAAGTGGTCAAGCGGGAGCAATCCCGGCTGCGCAGCTTCATTCGCCGTCGTGTGCCTGATCCGCGAGATGCGGAAGACATTCTGCAGGACGTCTTCTACGAACTGGTGGAAGCGAATCGCCTGCTGATGCCGATCGAGCACATCACTGGCTGGCTGTTTCAGGTGGCGCGTAATCGCATCACTGATCTCTTCCGCAAGAAGCGGCCGGAGAGCTTCAGTGAGACCACAGTCACGGATGAGGACGACGAACTGCTCCAACTGGAAGATCTGTTGCCTTCGCCTGACGCTGGACCTGAGGCGCTTTACGTCCGCAGCGTACTTCTGGATGAGCTCGACCTGGCACTCGACGAGTTACCGGAGGAGCAGCACGACGTGTTCGTAGCGCACGAATTAGAAGGGCGCGGTTTCAAGGAGATTTCAGCCGAGACCGGCGTGAGCGTGAACACGCTTCTCTCGCGCAAACGTTACGCGGTGCTGCATCTGCGCAAGCGATTGCAAAGCATCTACGACGAATTTACGAAGGCATGAGGGGAAAAAATGAGAAAGAAGAAACTGCTGTTCATTCCGCTGGCTATTCTCGCGATGGGATTGTTTATCTTTATCGGCGGCGAGGTCGTGCGGTTACTGTGGAATTGGTTGTTACCGTCGCTGTTCGGCTGGCGCCTGATTACGTTCTGGCAAGCGGTGGGACTGCTTGCGCTCTGCCGCATCCTTTTCGGCGGACTTGGGCTCCACGGTCGCGGGCACTCTAATTTCCGGCGTCGCATGGCTGAGCGCCGGGGCCACATGACTCCAGAAGAGCGAGAGCGATTCCGTCAGGGAATACGGGAAGCCTTTGGCGCCGGGCCGGCTACCAGCGAGGGTACAGGCCAATGATCGGAGGAGCTTTACTTGCGTCCCGGAGTGAAATAGTTTGATGGGCTGTTCGTCAAGAAAGTGAGGGGGAACCATGCACCCTACGGACAAGGCAGCTCGCGTTGCAGGGGCCGTATACCTGTCACTCATAGTCACGGGACCTTTTACCCTCATCTATCTTCCTAACAAATTCATCGTGCGAGGAAACGCAACGGCGACCGCCAATAACATTCTCGGCCACGAAATGCTTTTCCGTGCCGGCATCGTCGCCGAGTTGATTGGCGCCGTCATCTTCGTCTGTCTGGGTGTGGCTCTCTACCGGTTGTTCAGCGGAGTGAACAAGACGCAAGCTTCGCTGATGGTCGCGTTTGTGTGGGCCTCCGCGACCGTGGCATTCGTGAATGTGCTGAACAATATCGCCGCACTTATGCTTGTCCGCGGCTCCGATTTCCTCGAGATTTTCGACAAGTCACATCGGGATGCTCTTGCCATGCTCTTCGTTCGCCTGCATGGGCAGGGAAATGTGATCAACGAAATGTTTTGGGGCCTCTGGCTCTTGCCCCTTGCGTGGCTCGTATACAAGTCACGATTCCTGCCGCGGTTCCTGGGCGTGTGGCTCGCGCTCGGCGGCTTCGCTTACGTGATCCTGTGCGTTACGAGCATATTGGCGCCGCAATATCAGGAAAGACTGTTTAGCTTGTTCCAACCCGCTTTCTTCGGGGAACCGGCGTTCATGCTTTGGCTGCTGATCAGAGGAGCTAAAGTGAGGCCGCTGGCAGCTGCCGCTCCTTGATTCCAAGTTCAGCAGCAACCCACGTTACTTGTATGTCATGAGAGCGATGCGAAGAGTGCTACTTCTTCTATTTTGCCGCTGGGAAGGTAAATCGCAGCCTGTGGTCGAAGCACTGACGATGCGAACTACTGGAAAAAGAGTCGAAAGCGCGAAGCACTTCCTGTCGCGATCCAAGTCGATAGCGGCTCCGTAGCGCTCCTATCACGAAACACAAAACGATCAGGGCGATCATCGAGAGCTGTGCCATGATTACTCGGTTTTCCTGCCCAACATGCCAAGGATTCCGGGTTCTTCCGGTTCCTCGAGCGCGACAGAGGCGCCGCGTCCTCCCGGGTCTCGTCGTAAAGGCGCGTGGACATATGCGTAGGGATCCAGCGGTTCCGGTTTGCGGCGCAGCAGGCGCCGAACAAAGTTGCTTAGTTTTTCGATAGAGGTACGAATCATTCAGCCCTCACGAAGGAAACACGAATAGCGCGCATCCAGGAACAAAGGACTGTTGCAGCGTTGCACAATAGTTGTCTGCCGCGCTTACTGCACCCGGCTTAAACCTTCCCAAATCCACATGCCTGCGATCACGACGATCAGCAGTCCAGAGGCGGCTCCGAGCAGGCGCACAGCCGGCGTCACGCGATTCAACCGCCGGAGGACATCGGTCTGTTCCGCCTGCATATGCGACTCGGAGTCGTTCAGGAAGAGTTGATCGTCTTCGTGCATGCTGAGAGTGCTGCGGTAGATCAGGAGGACAACGAGAAGTGTTGTCAGGCCGGCCCACACGATAAGCAGCAGCGTCAGGGTTGACGACATGCGCCACCTCGCAAGTTCTGTTCGGACCGGTCCCGAACGCGTGAGCCGCCTTCCCCCACAACTGGAGGCGGATCCCGGTAGGGGGCCTTGCCCGGCATTATAGTCCCAATCGCGAGTTGCGGAAGGAAGATCAAAGAATTGTTTGCCTTAGACCTTAGGCGATGCGGCAGCGTGTTCCCGGCATCCAAACGGTAAGATGAGTCCAGGTAGGGTTTGAAAGATCTGCGACCGTAAGCCCCTGATTCTCATCAGAGTGGTGAGGCGAGCGTGTGGGTAACCCACTTGGGTCATCTGCAGGGCTGCAGCCCGGATTTGCTATAATCCGCAACAAGATCCGTCTAGGAGATGAGAATGGCAACTACGACAGTCCCGAACATTGAAACGCCCAGCACCACTAAGAAGTATCCGGTCCAACTGACACCGACTGCTGTGGCAAAGGTAAAAGAGATTATGGCGCAGCAGAATCCTGTGCCCGCCGGACTGCGCGTGGGTGTGGTCGGTGGCGGCTGCTCTGGATTTTCGTATTCCATGGCCTTCGAGAATGGCGCTGGGATGATGGATAAGGTATTCGACATCGAAGGATTGAAAGTCTATGTCGACGCTACTTCGATGATGTACCTGCAGGGCTGCCTCGTCGATTACGTCGAGAGCCTGGAAGGCGCCGGCTTCAAGTTCGAGAACCCGAACGTGAAGAGCACCTGCGGCTGCGGATCGTCGTTCAACGTGTAACTTAGTTTTGGGAAAATTGGAAAAGCCTCGTCATCCGGACGGGGCTTTTTGCTTTTAGTGAGGCGTAGTATCGGGCGGCATCGAAGGCGTCATCTGATTCTGCCCACCAGAACCGCTGGGCGACTGTGAACCAGAGTTGCCGAAGCTCGACCCTCCAAACGACGATCCCCCGAGCGAAGATCCTCCAAATGAGGATCCGGGCTGCTGGGTTCCTTGCTGTGCGACCTGCCCCTGTCCGGCGAATCCAAGCGGAGGTTTGGTGCTGTACGGTTGGGTGATAAGGCCACCGCGATCCATCGTGGGATCGTAGATGAATTTCCAATCTTTGTAGTGATCCTTGTCGTCAAAACGGTGAATCGATTGCTTCGGGCTCAGGCTCGCTACACCGAGAATTCCTCCGCCTCCAAATGTACTGGAGGCACCGGTGGTCGAGGTGCCAAACCCTCCGGGAGAAGATCCAAAACTCGAAGAACTACTGCTCGAAGAAGAGGATCCCGTCGTCTGAATGTTGCTGTTGTTCGGCGAGTCCGTTGTGCCTGAGGCAGTAGTCGAGCCGGCGCCGCCTGCGGTTGTTCCTCCGGCTGAAGAATCGCCGCTGCCAGCGGTTATGCCTCCTGTTCCAGGGGGATTATTCGAGGTGGCCGAGTTGTTCGCAGACGACTGCCCAAATGAGGACTGTCCAAAGCCCGAGGAAGATCGTCCAAAGCCGGACGACTGTCCAAAACTCGACGATTGTCCGAAGCTGGAAGACTGCCCGAAGCCGGAGCTGGCCGTACCGGTTGTACCGCCGGTAGTGCCGCCCGCGCCCGGAGATCCGAACTGGTTGCCGCCCATCTGCACGTCGCCATAATGAAGCAGGCGCCACTCGCCGTTGGCGGTCATCGGATCTTTGTACTTTTGCCGCAGGAAGCGAATGTTGTTCGTATTGACGAGCTGGTCGACCGTAGTGGGATAGGCTCCAAACTTCTTGTAGTACTTCTTTACCGCTCGCGAATACTGAACTCCGCGGTGGATCATCTCATTCTCGCGTTCGCGTTTGAGCTCTCCGGTAACCGCAGGGCCCAATGCCAATGCGCCAATCACCATAAAAGCAACGACTAGAAGCAGCACCAGGTAGAGATAGCCTGCTTCGGACGATGCTTTGCGGCGATAGCGAAAGGAACCAAAGCGCATGACTATCCCTGCGAAAGCGGAATGGACTGCGTGTTGTTGCTGAGCACGTCCTGGATTTCGATCGAAGTCGGATTAATGCGCAGGATCTTGTAACGGCGATTGACGATGTCGCCTTCAGCGGCTACGAACACGTCGTCGCCATTCGAGAGGAATGCTTTGCGCACCGGACTGCCCGAGTTGTTAGCAAATCCGAAATAGCGAAGATTAATCGGCGGCGGAGGTGGAATTGGGGGCGGTCCTGGTGGTGGTGTCGGTTGTGGCTTCTGCTTGAAGGGACCTTGGACCGGCGTAGGTATGGCGGTTTCCGCCTGATCCTGGAAAATGTTACGCCCGGTTCCCGCGTACTCCGTATTCTCGGCGAGCTCCAACTGTTCAAGCTTCAGGCGAGGATCGAGGCTCGGGGTGGGAGGACCGGCGGTTTTCGCGTTCTTCTTATCAGAAGTCTTTAGGTGGCCCCGATGCTGAGCTGTCGCAGCAGACTTGTTGGCAGTTGCAGGGCTGGTGGCGGTTGAGGCGAGAGGCGGCGCAGCCGATGTAGAACCGGCGCTCATCCAGATCATGCGCGCAAACATCACCAGAGCCAGCGCGAATAGAGCCGATACGCCAATCACGACTTTACGGTTGTTGCTGCCGAGCTTCACTTACGCTTGACCTCGCACATACGCTTCCAGCTTCACCGAAAGGTTTACTCCACCACCTTGCTGTTCACCCAGTCCGACACCGTCCACGATAAAAAACATTTTGCTGCGCTCGAGCGCGTTGATGAACTTGATGGTGTCCACATAGCTGCCACTCAAGGTGGCTTCGATGTTCATCATCTGCACGTTCGGGAGCTCGGTTTCGGCCAACTCGTATTTTGCGCCACCAATGCGAACCCGGTCCGCGGCCGCGAGTCTTCCAAGTTCTGCGTAAACGGCGGAGGGCTCGCTCGCGAGACGGTCTTTGTAGAAGTCGTCAATCTGTGTGCGCGCCTGTTCCACGCGGCCCTGAACCGCCGCAGGTGGAATCACCACCTTCATGCGGTTTTGTACCTGGCTGCGTGTCGAATCGAACACCTGTTGCTGCGCCTCGCCAGAGCGGGAGCTGAAATAGAGGGTAGCGCCGGCAGCTAGTAAACAGATTCCAGCCAGAACGCCCAAAGCGATCTGAAAGCGGCGGCGGTTTTCGCGAATACTGCCCATCAGCGCGCACCTCCTGCCTTGGCTTCCATGGCAGCGCCGGCTTCGGAATTTTCCGAAATGTATTGGGCAGTAATCTGGAACTTCAAGGTTTCTGGACCATTCGTCCCCGGTTGCACAGTCTCGCTCACCAATTGCGCGTCGCGGAAAGAGTGAGATTGCTCCATCTTCCGAACCAGTTCCAAGCCGCGTTCGCGAGACTGGCCGACAACGTCCATCTCCAAAAGGACGTCTCCGTCTTCGACCTTAGGCTTGATCGCGACAACGTGCAACTGCGGTGGCATTAATTTCTCGAGTTCGCTGAAGATATGCGTCCACGACACAGATTTTCTTTCAATCAAGTCATTCAGAAACGCGGAGCGCTGATGGACGTCATTATTCTGCGGTTGCCGAAGTATTGCCAGATCGTCCGCTTGCTGTTGATCCAGCTTCTGCAAGGTTGCATTTTCGCGTGCGATATCGCGGTTGAACATGCGGTATCGGTTCCACGAAGAGAACGTTGTGTAAGACAGAATAATAGCCAGCAGAGCGAGCGCCCCGAGTGCACCTCCCCAGCGCAGATAGAACTGTCGTGCATCTTCGTAGGGCTGGGTCGCGAGATTGATGTTAAGTCGCATATCGGGCCTGTTAGCTGGCGAGCGCTCCTACTACTCCCGCCATCATCGATCCCGGAGTAGCCGCGGAACCAAGTGTAGCGGAAACTAGATTTCTGACAGGAACGCCAGTTTGCGATTGCAGCGATTCCCCCGCTTCCTCAGCATCCATGGCCCCGCCGATCAGGATACTTTCCACGCGCATGTTGTACGTATCTTGAAAGAATACCAGCGAAGGGTAGACGTCTTCTACCAGCTGTGCGCTGCTGGGAATGGCCCCATTCGTGTTTTCCAGGGTGCGCACGAGCAATAAGTCATTTTCCGCAACAATCGCGAAAGTTGTTGTAAGGGCATCAATTTTGATGACCAGCGTAGGTTCCGGAGAGGTGACGTTTCCCAGACAGGCAAGCATGGAGGGCAAAACGACTCCCGGCGCCAGCCCGCAGCTGCGAAATACCTCTTCGTATTCCGCAAGAACGGTGTCGAGAGCGGAAGCGGCGATCACTCGGACTCCAGTATCTGTTTTCCGCACCTCATACGAGATCGCGGCATGGTCTACATCGAAAGGCACGGCCTTTTTCAGGCGAAAGCGAACTACCGCGTCCGCCTCGCTCCTCTTTTCCGGCAGTGATTCGAAATCGAGCAGGGCCACACGCACAGCGCTGTCGGGAAGGATTGCGACCACGTCGCGACTGCGTCCACCTACGACACTGATGGCGTCATTGATTCCTTGTTGCACGGAGGCAGAATCCTTCAGATTCGATTCCGTGAGGCTGGGCGCCAGCGCTCCAGTGGGCAGAGCGCGAACGGTTGAAGTCTCAATCGCACTGCTGCTGTCAGCGGCACGGGCAGCGATGATGCGAAGCGGTGTCAACTCGCAGGCGATGCGCGGTCCCATGTTGGTTGTTTTTGCCATGATTATTCTGATCGTCTCTGAAAAACTCTCACCGGCTATCTTGTCGTCTCGATGAAAGTCACCTTGTTAATTTCCTTCAAGGTGGTCTCGCCTGACTTCACCTTCTGCAACGCAGATTCGCGCAGGAAGTGCATCCCCTCTTCTTTTGCGGCGCGACGGATTTCCGAACTCGGCTTCCTCGCCAGAATCATCTCGCGAATGCGATCGCTCAAGTCGAGCAGTTCGTGAATCGCGGTACGGCCACGAAACCCCGTTCCGGAGCACTCGATACAACCCTCGCCTTCGGAGAACAGGAATGATCCCCACTCGCGCGGATCCAAACCGCTGGCTTCAAGAAGTTCCGTGGGATACCGAACCTGCTTCTTGCACTGTTCGCAAATCAAGCGCACGAGTCGCTGGGCAAGAATGCAATTGAGAGCGGAGACAAAGTTGTACGGTTCGACTCCCATGTTGAGGAATCGTCCGATAACGTCGACGACGTTGTTCGCGTGCACCGTAGTGAATACCAGGTGGCCGGTGAGAGCGGACTGAATCGCAATCTGCGCAGTTTCGGTATCGCGGATTTCGCCCACCATGATCTTGTCCGGGTCGTGTCGCAGAATCGAGCGCAGGCCGCGAGCGAACGTCAGGCCCTTTTTCTCGTTCACTGGGATCTGGGTCACACCCCGGATTTGATATTCAACCGGATCTTCGATAGTGATGATCTTGTCTTCGTCGGTCTTGATCTCGTTCAACCCCGCGTACAGGGTGGTGGTCTTTCCGCTTCCCGTAGGACCAGTCACAAGCACCATGCCGTAAGGCTCAGCGATATAACGCCGGAACTTGCGAATGTCGTCATCACTGAAGCCAACCACGTCGAGCGTGAGCTTGTGGAACTTCTCGCTCATCGATTCTTTGTCGAGAACCCGAAGCACAGCATCTTCGCCGTTGATCGACGGCATGATGGAGACACGGAAGTCGATGGATCGGCCGTTATAGCGAACGCGGAAGCGACCGTCTTGAGGTACGCGGCGCTCCGCAATATCCAGCTCCGACATGACCTTGATACGCGAGATGATCGTCGAGTGATGCTCTTTCGCGATAGGTGACATCGCCGGCTGCAAGACGCCATCAATACGGTACTTGATGACGACCGAGTCATCCCGGGTTTCGATATGAATGTCGCTGGCACGTCGTTGCAGTGCGGTAAAGATGGTGGTGTCCACCAGGCGAATGATCGGACTGATATCGCTCTCGGCCGTCAGCCGTTCGATCGAAATCGTTTCGTCGCCGTTTTCGTCGCCTTCGCGTACCAGGTCGAGAGTGAACGCCTGCGTGGCTTCTTCCAGCACGCGCTGAGACTGTTCGGTCTTCTTGAGAATGTCGCTGATCTGCGACAACGTTGCGACGCAGGTGTGGATGCGCTTCCCGAGCAGAATGCTGATTTCGTCGATGCTCATCAGCTGGCTTGGATCGGAGATCGCGATCCAGAGACGGCCATCGCGCTCTTCCAGCGGCACAAAGTTGTACCGGAACATCAGGTCAACGGGAATCTTCCGGAATAATTCCGGCTGGAGATGCGCTTCGCGCAAATCAATAAAATCACAGCGGTAGCGGCGGGCAAGTTCGCGCGCGCGGGGTTCTTCCTCACGTGTAGCAACGGCGGACGAGAAAACGTCCGTAGGAAGAGTGACCCCATTCCCATTCACAAAAAGCGGTTTGTTGTCTCCAGATGCCATTTACTTCTAGTTTCTTCCGGTGTTCCGGTCGGAACACGGACCTTTCAGCTAATGTATGCTTGCTCCCAAAGTGAAGATGGGCAGGTAAAGTGATAACAGCACGAAGGCAACGATAACGCCCATCACGATGAGGATCACAGGTTCGATCAACGACATAGCCGCGGTCAGTGCCGTCTGCACATCTTCTTCGTAAAACTCTGCGACTGAGTTCAGCATGGCGGGAAGCGCTCCCGTCGATTCGCCGACTTCGATCATTTCCACCGAAAGCTCAGGAAATCGTTTCGTTTCTTCCAGGCTACTTGACAGCGTCCGCCCTTCGCGGACCTTCTGCGATGCGTCGAGAATTGAATCTGCCAGCGACCGGCTCTGCATCGACGCGCCGGCCGTTTCGAGCGATGGCACCAGAGGCAAGCCACCGGCAAGCAGTGTTCCCAGCATTCGACACAAGACTGCAACCTGGTATTTCTGCCAGATGCCGCCCAACACCGGCATTCGCATCCGAGCACGATCAAGAATGCGGGAGCCGCTATCCGAGCCTTTCCAACGCCAAAAAGCAACGGCAGCAACGACTGCGACAATTGCAAGGAAAGGACCGATCTTTTGTAGGTTCTGTCCCGCTGCAAGCATAAACAAGGTCAGGGCAGGCAGCTGTTTTTCTGTACTGATCGTCGAATAAAGCTCGCCAAACTTTGGAACGACATAGGTCATCAGGAATATGAGCATGACCGTAACCATCACTGAAAGCAGAGCCGGGTACACCAACGAAGCTTTCAATTTCTTACGGAAAGTCATCGCCATGCGCTGGAAACTTATGTAGCGGCTGAGAACTTCTTCAAGATTTCCGCTCTTCTCACCAGCGAGCAGGGTAGTGGGATAGATTTTCGGAAATGCACCCTGTGCAGCAAAGGCATCGGACAGCAACTCACCGCCCTTCACACGGTCGCGCACATTCTCCAGTAGGCTCTGGAACTGCGCATTTCTCTGTCGTTTGATGAGCAGCTCAAGTGCATTTACAATCGGCAACCCCGCGCGGATCAGCGTCAGAAATTGCGAGTTGAAAATTACAAAGGTATCGAGTTTAACTTTGCGCCGAGTTGACAGGCGTAGTCCGCTACTTACGAAGCCACGCGGCTTAATGGAGTAGACGAGGAATCCCTGCTGGGAAAACCGGTCGCGGACATCGCTGGCCGAGAAGCCGGACTCCACCTGTTCGAGGACTCGGCCTCGCTCGTCTGCCATTTTGATCGTAAATTCAGCCATGCAACTTTGTTTGCAGCACGTTCAGTGTATCACTGCAATGTACCTGATTCGCGTTTCCAGGGTTATCTGTAACCCATTCGCAACATTAAACTTAATCCCCTAAATCCTCGGCATCTACGACTTCAACGCCGGGCGGGGGTGAGAAGCGGAAACGTTGTTCGTTCACGTTCACGTTCTCGCGCTGATCGCGAAACTGAAACTCTGTCACAGAGCCATCCACCTCATCGATCGACATTCGCGCGATGCGGTGGTCGGGTGTAATTTCCAGAAGAACTTGTGAGATCCGATCCTGCATCTGGTGAGGTACTCCGCGTAGCACGATGTTTCCAGCGCTGATTGCCGAAACGTCGGGAGCGATACTGAGTCCGTTGAGTTCTTTATCCAGCTTGGTTTTCCCGAGCAGGAATCGCAAGGGCGAACGCAGGTCGTCGATTTTACTGACCGGAGTCTTCTGCACTCTCGATTCCCCAGGTACATAGAACCATGCGACCTTACCGTCGCTGATGAACAGCTTCTCTCGCGGAGAAGCGTAGTCCCACCGCATCTTTCCAGGTTTCTTCAGCCACAGAGTTCCTGATTCTTGCCGTTGCATACCTGCGCCGCGATAGCTTTCAGTGAACTGCGTTTGCAATGATTGCAAGTCGTTGTAGTGGCGATCCACTGCGTCCGCAATCTGCCGGGCATTTCCGGCCTGAGCGTGTGCCATGGGCCCCACCCCAGCCAGCAGGAGCAGTAAAAGCACTAAGGAACAAAACTTCGTCATCGCTCTATTCTGACACTTTCGGCCCGGAAGAATGCAATCGGTACTACTTTTCGGGAATCACGTTCCTGGATTTCCAGCCCGGAGGCGCCCCCTTGGTTATGAACGGCAGAGCGTCGGGATCTTGCACCTGGATTTTTCCATCAGGCAATAATTTGTAGGGCTTTCCAGCGGGGTCGAGGGGAACTCCACGTAGCATGCCAGCGGCAATGAGATCAGAGAAGCTGGAGGGATAATGCCCAGTCTGCGAGCGATATTGATCGGTCAGTTTTTCCAGTTGGGTGATGTCGTCATCGGCCTTCATGGACTGCAAGTGCTGGAAGGCATTACGGCGGATTTCCTCGTTGGTCGCGGTTTCGTACAAGGAGCTCCACAGCAGGCGAGAAGTTTCCAGGTCCCCACCGCGGCTGGCGTAAGCGGCGGCGAGTACTTTCAGAGCTGGGTTGCTATTGGGTAGCTGGGCGCCCTGTGCAAACGTTCTTGAGGCGCTAAGATAGTCGTGCAACTCCCACGCCTGCAGAAAACCAAGGTCGTAATAGAAATGCCAGTCATTTGGGTTCTGCTGAATTCCGCGTTTGACGAGTTCAACCGCCTTAGCGGGTTGACCCGCTCCCTGGGGCGGCGGTTCGGCGAGAAATACGGCTCCGAAACGGTAAGCGGCCGTCAGCTTCGGATCGAGCCTCGTAGTTATATCCAGCAACGGATAGAGGAGGTTGTATTCCTCTGCCCTTCGAGCATGATGGCTACCGAAGTACTGTACGGCGCGTGTCCAGTAAATGTCGGCGAGTAATCCGGTGTAACCCAGGCTCATTCGCTTCAGCGCCGAAGGGGAGCTGATGTAGAGCGTGTCGCGAATCAAGTTAGGTCCGCGGACGTCATCGATCTTGCGCAGAAACAACAGCGAGCACCCAAAGCAAATGATGATGGCGAGCGCCAGCGCGACCAACACCCTGGTATCACTGGAAGACTTCATTTCATATTCCTGCGCTGGAAAATAAGGGCAGCCGCCGCCACCATCGCCGCCGAGTAAAGAAGCGCGTAACCCGTGTTCAATGCAATCAGATTTCCGCCGATGCTTTCTCCGTGGGCAACTGACGATGAGACATTCAATGCGGAAAAATTAGGTACGACATAAGCGGCCGCGGTCGCGAATACCTTGACGGCACCCCTAGAGCTGTTCGCAAGACCGCGCAGGTCTTCACTGAAGTTTCCGATCACAAAAAAGCAAAACGCCATTACCGCAGATTCGATCGGCGTCGAAAACGACGAGAACAGCATGGTGAACGACGTCACCATGATGAATTGCAGCAGAATGAAGTAAATCGCAACAAGAACGTAGAGGTCGGCGCGCTGAAAACTGTGTGAGACATATAACAGCGCCGCGAAAAGGCCGACGGCCATGAAGAATGTGTTTACGCCCAACGTGCCGACCAGCCCAAAATACTTGCCAAGAATGAATTGCCAGCGCTGCACCGGACGCGTGAGCACGGTGTACACAGTGCGCTTGTCGATCTCTTTCGAGACCAGTCCGATTCCGATGAAGATGGCGATCAATACTCCGAAAATGGAGATTGCCGTGAGTCCGAGATTGACGAGCAGTTCGCGCTCAACGCCGATGGTGATCTGGCCGAGCAGCAGGGAAGCGCCAATCATGAGGAACGCGAAGATGATCAGGTTGTACAAGACGCGATCCCGAACAGCTTCGCGAAACGTATTCGCGGCGATGTAAGCGATGCGCATTTAGTTCGTTTCTCCCGAAGACTGCGAAAGCTTGCTGAGGAAATAATCTTCAAGGGTTGTTCTTACCGGAGTGAGCGAGATGATGCGAGCCTTGTTGATACGCAAGGCATCGATTACGCGATCCACGGCGGAATCGTCAACGACGGCACGAATCATTTCTCCAGCGACATGAGGATTTCCTCCAAGCGCCTGGATTGCAGGGATGGCCGCGCTGCCTTCCCAAATGACTTCAACCTTGCCGCGCACGCTCGCGGTCAGCTCAGCGACTGCTCCTACTCCGCGCAATTGTCCGTTGGCAACGATCGCCACTCGATCGCAAAGAGCTTCGGCGTCGGAGAGGATATGAGTCGAGAAGAAGACCGTTTTACCCTCCTCTTTGAGAGACGCGATTAAGTCCCGAACCTCGTGACGGCCTATCGGATCGAGTCCGGACATCGGCTCGTCCAGGAACACGAGCTTGGGATCGTGCAGAATGGCTTGGGCGATTCCGACGCGCTGTAGCATTCCCTTGGAGAACTTGCGCAATTGCGTATTGAGGGCGTCTTTTGCAAGGCCGACGCGATCGAGGGACGCGGTGATTCGCTGCTTGCGCTCTCCCGCAGGCACACCGGAGAGCTGCGCGTAGTAGTTCAACAATTCCGTCGCAGTCAGATAGTCGTAGAAATATGGCTGTTCGGGGAGAAATCCGATCTGCGCCCGAATCGCAGGATCCTGGATGGTCCCACCAAGAATCGTGGCCGATCCGGACGTTGGTTTTACCAGTCCCATCAAAAGCCGAAGGGTTGTTGTTTTACCGGCTCCATTGGGGCCAAGATATCCAAAGATCTCACCTTCGCGAACCTCGAGCGTCAGCGGCTTCAGTGCTTGTTTGGGCCGTTTTCGCCAGAATCCTACTAAGTATGACTTCTCCAGAGAGATCGTGCGGATAGCGTCCAAGGGCGCTTCTGTTCCTCCAAGGTGGTGTGAAGATTATAGAAATATTTTCTGAGATGAGCATTGCACAAGCTGACCACGAGGATGTCTTACGTGGTTCGTTGTAGGGTTCGGCACCAGGAAGGCGGATACTCTCCCGCCTTCCGTTTGCATTCTCTCATCCGAAAAATACATTTGTGGGTTGAAAGCCTGGTAACTCACTGAATTACTGGATCCGTAACCTGTGCAGCCGCTCCGAAGCTGAAGCGGATCACGCCAGTGCCGTCCGTGTAGAAGTAACGCTGAGAAGGCAGGGGACTGATAGGCGATGCTTGAATGTTGTAGGCAGCGCCGGAAGTCACTCCGCAATTGCCGGATGGCCCAGATAAATTGATGTCGAAGTGATACCCCTCACGATCGGGGAACACGTTGTCCAGGATGCCAGACGCAGAAGGGCCGCTCCCGTTGCCGCCAAGCGCTGGCATCAACACGAAGCCGCAACTTGGGTACGTAGTCGAGTAGGTGGTTTCGGCGGTCACCACGGTTTTCATGTCATTGACCGCCGCTGCCTCCTGTGCCGAAGCCCGCGCCCGTAACAAATTAGGTATGGCGATTGCGGCAATGATCAGGATGATCGCCACCACAATCAAAAGTTCAATAAGCGAGAATCCCGAATGTTTACGCACCCCAAGCTCCATAATCGTTCCGCAATTACTGTTGCACATGATTTGCCACTTTGGTATGCACGCCTGTTAGGAGGAGTTGGGTAGTAACCATAGCATTTTCAATTACTTGAGATTTCTGTCCAGGATTTCTCTAGCTTATCGGGCTGTGGCCATGACATTTAATGTCAAACGAACGAACCAGCAGATGGATTCGTTGACGCTTGTCGGTTGCACCCGATCAACGGCTTCCTCACTCATTGAGTCGCACCAAAAACAAAAGGGAGCAAGGTTTCCCTTGCCCCCCTGGCTTGTACCCTCCCCCAGGTACTTCGCCAAACTTAACTATTGCAACGGATTGCTCGCGACTGTCGGAGCTGCACCGGTCGGATCCTTGCGGATAACACCTGATTCGTCGGTGAAGAAGCTGCTCTGTCCACTTGATCCCGGGGCAACCGCAATACCCGTGATGGTGTACTGAACATATGGGCTGGCGACGGTTCCGGCACCAGTCGTAGGCGTGTAGACAAAGTTGTATCCGCTCTTGCTACCAGCACTCAGTACTGGATCGATCAAGCAAGCATCCGCAGCCGCGGCTACGCATGGGCTGGCAACGCCACCTAAGGCCGCCAGAGTTGGTGCAAAGCCGGTGCCGTACGTCGAATAGTAAGTCACGTTCGATGTGTTGATGGTGCGCAGCGATCCGACGGCGGACGCTTCATTGGCGGCCATACGTGAACGCAGCAAGTTGGGAATGGCAATCGCAGCGATGATCAGGATGATCGCCACAACGATCAGAAGTTCGATTAACGAGAAACCTTTTTGTTTACGCATCTTGCTCCTCTAGAGTGTTTCTTGGCCTCAGCCACGATCCTGAGTACTGCATTCGATCGGCCAAATTCCGCCAATTTAGAAGAGAACAGATTTGAGAAGTTAACCTATTTCAAGTCAGTGGCTTACGGTACTTCAAGCGGAGCGTTTTAGAAAGATAATCGTGAACTGCGTGGACTGAAAGTGTCACTTTGGCTTTTTGTGTCATTTGAACAGTGCCCCAAAATGACAATCCTGCTTGCGGGATGCTTTTTTGGGACATCCTGACATCGGAAGCTGGCGGGTGAAGTTAGAGAAGGGAGCAGGGTTTCCCCTGCTCCCCTGGCTTGTACCCTCCCCCAGGTACTTCGCCAAACTTAACTACTGCAACGGATTGCTCGCGACTGTCGGAGCTGCACCGGTTGGATCCTTGCGGATGACACCCGATTCGTCGGTGAAGAAACTGCTCTGTCCGCTGGATCCTGGCGCAACGGGAAGACCAGTGATCGTATATTGAACATAGGGATTGGCGACAGTTCCGGCACCAGTCGTGGCCGTATAGGCAAACTTGTATCCGCTCTTGGTACCAGCACTCAGTACTGGATCGATCAAGCAAGCATCCGCAGCCGCGGCTACGCATGGGCTGGCAACGCCACCTAAGGCCGCCAGAGTTGGTGCAAAGCCGGTGCCGTACGTCGAATAGTAAGTCACGTTCGATGTGTTGATGGTGCGCAGCGATCCGACGGCGGACGCTTCATTGGCGGCCATACGTGAACGCAGCAAGTTGGGAATGGCAATCGCAGCGATGATCAGGATGATCGCCACAACGATCAGAAGTTCGATTAACGAGAAACCTTTTTGTTTACGCATGTGCTCCTCTGGAGTGTTTCTTGGCTCTGAAACGACGGCTTAGATAAGTGCATTCAACTGACCGAAAACCGATTGCGAAATCTCCTCCTTGCCCAACCGAAGGAAATCCTTTGGTTCCATGTGCTTATAGGCCATTAGTGCTGCACTCACTTAGATTCCAAAGCGGGAATTAGTATGTTTAAAGCGATAACTTGTCATTTTGTGTCACTACTGAACACCTGAATTTGTCAAACACAACCCCTCTTTCCCCGATCACTCTGGCGCGTCTGGGCAATCTTTTGGGAGTTGTCTGCGACCTAAGTAGAACAATTGCAGACGCCTGGGATGGGAACGACAACAAGCAGACAAATTGCATTTCTAAGGAGATTTTAGCAGCTCAGGTAGTCCCGATTCATCTTCAGCCCGTTTAAATTTCCTAAAACGGTGACCGCGATGTTTTCTGTAGTGAAGCACGCTTGCGCGAGCTGCATGACATCTTCGGCGGTAACCCCCTCTACCCGGTTGATAATCTCGTCCATGGAGTAGAAGCGGTCGAAGTACATCTCCTGGCGGGCCAGGTTCGACATACGTGCCGTCGACGATTCGAGGCTCAGCATCAGATTGCCCTTCAGCTGATCTTTGCTGCGGCGCAGCTCGTCCGGGGTAATGGACTCTTGCTTTAGCCGGCGGAATTCCGCTACGACCGACTGCACCACCTTCGTGGCCGCCTCGCGTGATGTCCCCGCATAGATCGAGAGGCAGCCGGTGTCGCGAAACGGGTTCAGTTCGCTGTAAATCGCGTAGGCAAGACCTTGGCGCTCCCGAACGCTCTGGAATAGACGGGAACTCATCCCCCCGCCCAGCACGGTATTCAAGATGTAGGAAGCAAACCTCTTCTCATGTCCGATCGAGAGCGAAGGCACGCCGATGCATAGCTGCACCTGCTCGAGCGCCTTCTTGTTCCGCATGATGATTCGCGACTGCGTTTTCGGGGCGGCTTGATAGAACCCATTCGGACCGCTGGGCAGCGCCAAGAAACGCTGGGCCACTAGTTCGACTACGCGGTCGTGGTCCATGTTCCCGGCAACCGCCAGAATCATATTGTTGGGGATGAAGTACCGCCCGTAATAGTCGAACAGCATCGGCTGTTCGAAGCGGCGCACTGTCTCCTTGGTGCCGAGGATCGGCTTCCCGAGCGGGTGATCTTTCCAGAAATTCTGGGTGAAGATCTCGTGCACCAGATAATCTGGATTATCCTCATCCATCTTGATCTCTTCAAGGATGACTCCGCGCTCGCGCGCCAACTCTTTCTGATCGAAAGTCGGGTGAAGTACCAGATCGCTCAGAATGTCCCAGGCTACCGGAAGATGTTCATCCAGAACTTTAACGTCGAAGCAGATGCACTCTTTGGCGGTGAACGCGTCCATGTTGCCGCCAATGGAATCGACTTCACGCGCAATCTGTTCCGCGGGACGCGTCTGCGTGCCTTTGAACAGCATGTGTTCAACGAAGTGCGAGATGCCGTTGGATTCGGGAGTTTCGTGCCGCGATCCGGTCTTGATCCAGATTCCGAGGGAAACAGAACGAATGTGACGCATTTCCTCGGTAAGGATCGTCAAACCGTTAGGTAGAACTTGGCGGCGAATGTTGCGTAATCCTTCCATAACCTGCTGGCCAGCCGCGACGAAGGGAACTCCCTCTGAAATGGACACCGCGGTATTGTGCGGCAGACGGTCCGGCTGGGTCGTGTCTGGCTTAAATTGTTGCATACTGTAAGCAGTTCTATGGTGGAGAGTTAAACAATCGTTCTGAAAAAGTGTTTCGAGCCAGGCTTTTTGTACTCGCGTAATTCGTAGCTGGCTGTTTGATGCATGACAATCGACATAAAATTCGAACTATTAGGCCTTAATTTACAAGAGCTTACGGGGATTGCCGCAGAACAAGGGCAATTGGCGTATCGTGGCAGGCAGCTGTCGGAGGCCATCTATCGCCAGCGACGGGCAGAGTTGCAGGCGATCTCTACCCTTCCCGCCGAGTTCCGAGGTCAGCTAGCCGAACGGGGTTACCGCATTGGACTGCCCTCCATTCAAAAACGTTTCCAATCCGTCGACGGCACAGTCCGGTATTTGATCGGCCTCGCCGATGGCGAGAGCGTTGAGACGGTGTGGATGCCCGAAGGAGACGGCGGCGAAGCTGGCGATGGATCCGAAGCAGGTGAAGAGGAGAGCAGCAGCGGCTCCAAGTGGAGTCGAGCCACGATTTGCATATCCAGCCAGGTTGGTTGCGCGGTGAACTGCCAATTCTGCCTGACTGCAAAGCTTGGAGTCAGGCGCAACCTGACAGCCGGAGAGATCGTTGGCCAGGTACTCGCGGTTCTCACGGATCAGAAGGTTGAGGTCGAGCAGCGGCGCATCAATCTGGTCTTCATGGGAATGGGCGAGCCCTTCCTGAACTACGACAACTTCATCAAGGCCTGCGCGTCTGCTGGTCGAAGAGGTCGGAATACCGGAGCCGCGAATGACAGTTTCTACTGCCGGCATCGTTCCTCGTATCGAAGATTTCGCAAACGAGCCGATTCGTCCAAAGCTGGCGATCTCGCTCAACGCTTCTAACGACGCAATTCGTGAGGAAGTGATGCCCATCAATCGCAAGTGGGATCTGAAGAAATTGCTAGACGTGGCGCGATCTTTCCCGCTTCGTCCACGCGAGCGCCTGACTTTCGAATATGTTCTGCTCAGCGGCGTCAATGACTCGATTGCAAATGCGCAAGAAGTGGTGAAGTTGCTGCGCGGGCTCCGCGCCAAGGTCAACCTGATCGCGTTGAACCCAGGTCCGGATCTTCCATACGGGACTCCTTCAGAAGATGCTGTGACTGCCTTTCAGCGCGTGCTGATGGACGGTGGCGTGCCAGCATTCGTTCGACGTCCACGCGGGCGAGATATCTACGCAGCCTGCGGTCAGCTAAAACGAACGGAAGAGCTGGTAACCATCGGCTAGCCTCGCCGCGCTCACCCGACTACTCTTTCAGCTTCAACTTGCTCTTATTTTCTTCCAGGAAGCTGCGCAGGTTCTCGGCTTGATCCAGTAGACGGTTCCACTGCTCGTAGTAAAGCGTGACTGGAAAGCGGCCCAGCCCATAGACACTGACTCCGCCTTTTTCGCCGACGCGAAACTCCAGGCTGCCACCACGGCGGGAAGTCTTCTTCTCTAGTTCAGCAAGTTTCGCTTTCAGTTCTTCGTAGCTCGGTTCTGACATCGCTTTTATCCTTAATGTTTTGCTCACATCATTGTAGCAATCACAGCTGCACCTGCGCCGGTGACAAACCAACGCGTGCTCTTTACTCAACTCGCACTTGGATTTCAAATGGATCGGTGGCTATCACGCTCCGAGATTTTCGCGCCGGCGAGTTCCAGTTGCTTTGGGAGCTTGACCAGCAGTGTTTTCCAAGTGGCATCGCATACACCCAGCGCGAATTGAAACACTACATGGAAGCGCCCGGCACGTTCACGCTTGTGGCTGAAGCGAACGGTAGGGAAGCGCCGGATATCGCCGGCTTCCTGGTCGGCCAGCGTCACAAGCGAGGGCTCGGACACGTCGTGACTATCGATGTGAATCCCGAGTTTCGGCGTGAGGGCGTCGGCTCATTAATGATGGAAGCAGCCGAGCAGCGCCTTCGATCGGAAGGCTGCCACTCGATCTTTCTGGAAACGGCCATCGACAACGAAACCGCAATCTCGTTCTACAAGCGCCTGGGCTATACGGTCCTTCGGACCTTGCCCGGATACTACATGGGCGACCTGGATGCCTTCCTGATGGGCAAGAGCCTGCTCGACGCGGCGCCCAATCGTCGCACGAAAACCACGCGATAATCCGTCGCCTCCTTCCTGCTGGACGAAAGACATTCTCTTAACGCATGCTTGAGTCACATGCCTCGCAACCACACTCGAGCTACGGCACCGCCGGTGATCGCCGTCGATACCGGTGGCACCTTCACCGATTGCGTGTGGATAGAAAACGGACGCCTGCAGATGCTGAAGGTGTTCTCCACGCCCGACGATGCCTCGCGTGCGATTTCCGAAGCGGTTTGCAGAATACTGAAGAACGGCTCGGAGTTGCGGCTACTCCACGGCACCACTGTGGGCACTAACGCGTTGCTGCAACGCAAAGGAGCACGGGTCGCTTTCGTTACCACCGCTGGCTTCGAAGACACGATCGAGATCGGACGGCAGGCGCGACCGAAACTTTACGACTTGTTTTTCGACAAGATCGAGCCGCTGGTCCCGTCTGAAATGCGTTTCGGCGTGCGCGAGAGAACGGGACCGGAGGGCGATATTCTCACATCTACGCATGTGGGCGAGTTGTCCCGACTCGCGGAAGGCATATCCGCGGCACATCCTGAAGCGATCGCCGTTTCGCTTTTGTTCTCCTTCGCCAATTCCACTAACGAGCTAAGCGTCGCCGAGGCGCTTAAAAATTTGCGCGTGCCGCTTTCGATCTCACATCAGCTTCTGCCCGAATTTCGCGAATATGAGCGCGCCAGCACTGTTACCGTGAACGCATATCTACAGCCGCTCATGGAGAAATACTTGCGCTCGCTCGAGCGCAGCCTGCAATCAGAAGCGAAGACCAGCATCTTCGTCATGCAATCTTCCGGAGGGATTACGGTGCTTGAATCGGCTGCACGCGAGCCGGTTCGCACTGTGTTATCCGGTCCTGCCGGAGGCGTCGTTGGCGCTTCGGCGATGGCGAGGCTCAGCGATTACGACCGGATCATCTCCTTCGATATGGGCGGGACTTCTACGGACGTTGCGCTCGTCGATGGCGAGATCCACGCGACCAATGAAGCCGAGGTTGCCGGACTCCCCGTGCGCGTCCCGATGCTCGACATTCATACGGTTGGAGCTGGAGGTGGATCGATCGCTCGCTTCGACGCGGGCGGTGCACTCCGCGTCGGTCCGGAATCCGCGGGCGCCGATCCCGGTCCCATCTGCTACGGCCGAGGCGAGTTGCCCACGGTTACAGATGCAAACCTTCTCTTAGGACGATTGCGCCCCGAGGCATTTCTCGGAGGGCAGTTTCAACTCGATCTTGCGCGCACTCGATCCGTCGTTGACAGCTTGCTGCGGGCGCAGAAATCCAATCTCTCTGTCGAAGAATTTGCGGCGGGCGTTGTGCGCGTGGTGAACGCCACCATGGAGAAAGCCATCCGCGTTGTGTCGGTCGAACGTGGATACGATCCGCGCGACTTTACGCTCGTCGCGTTCGGAGGCGCTGGAGGGCTTCATGCTTGCGAGCTCGCTTCTGCGCTCGGCATCCCGCGTGTGATGGTTCCGGCTTATCCCGGCGCTCTGTCGGCGTTTGGCATTCTCGTGAGTGACGTGATCAAGGACTATTCGCGCACCGTCCTCAAAGTGGTCGCTTCGCCTGCAGCGAAACGGACAGCAGAGCTAGCCAAGCCCTTTGTCGGTGAGATCGAACTGCAATTCCGAGCTCTGCGCGAACAAGCCGAGCGCGAGTTCGCCTCCGAAGGCTGGTCGGGCAAACTAGAGATTGTGACAACTGCCGATGTGCGTTATCGCGGACAGGGTTTCGAGCTGAACATTCCGTGGGGACGCAATCTGCCTTCGTTATTTGCGTCCGAGCACAAACGCCGTTATGGATATGCAGATGAATCTCGCGCGATAGAAATTGTCACGCTTCGCCTGCGAGCGCGTCTGAAATCAAAGACGCCCGCTCGTCTCGCCCAATCCAAGAAGTCCACCCTGCCAGTACAGAATTCCAAAATCTGGCTCGACGGTAAGCCTTCTGTTAGCAAGATCTACGATCGCGGGTCTCTCACCACGAACCGTTGGTATCGCGGTCCGGCCATCATCACTGAATACAGCGCTACGACCGTCGTTCCGGCGGAGATGAGATTTTCGCTCACTGCTGAATCAAATTTGCTTATCGAAATCTCTGGCAAAACAAAGGGCGCCCCGAATCGGAGCGCCCGCTTATGACTGGACCGGACGATTACGCTACGTCCTCTTTGTCCTCGCGTTCCCGCTCAGACTCAGTTGTATTGTCCCGTTTTACTTTGTCAGCTGCATCGTGAACTGCATCTTTTGTTTTGCCCCAGGCGTTTTGAACTTTGCCTTCTGCCTGTTTCGCGGTCCCCTCGGCCTGGGCGTCCTTATCACCGGTCCACTCACCAACCTGGCGCTCTACACGTCCGGCAACGTCTTTTGCTTTACCCTTGATTTCGTCCTTGTCCATCAAATCCTCCAATTGGCAAAAACCTACCCTCTCTCCGAAGCACGAATCATGTCCGGGAGTTGCATCGGCAACTTAGGCACGTTTTTCGCTTGTCACTAATTGGAAGATAAGTGCCAGTACTGCCAGAACGAGCAAGATGTGAATAAAGCCGCCCAGCGTATAGCTACTCACCACGCCCACTAGCCAGAGCACTAGTAGGACAATGAAGAGCGTCCAAAGCATCGCCCACCCCTAACCCTAAATTTTTAGCTGTTAGCTTCTTCAGTCAGGTGCGATATTCAAGTGGAAAGTTGCTAAGATTCGAGAGCGTCTCCACAATTCCAATTATCGGACAGAGATACGCGAGCATGTCACTGCAGATGACACCAATCTTATGAAAATAGCCATCCAGGGCGAACCAGGATCGTTCAGCGATGAAGCCGCACGCACCTTCGTTGCCGGTTGCCGTGTCGTTCCCTGTAGCGTCTCTGCCGAGGTATTCGACGCCGTGACCTCGGGCAAAACCGATGCCGCTATGATCCCGATCGAGAACTCACTCGCAGGTTCCGTAGCCGAGCACTACGATCTTCTGCTCTCCCGCGATGTGTTCATCGTTCGTGAATTTCGCCTGCGTATCCGTCACAACCTGATTGCTGCGCCGGGAGTGAAGCTGGCCCAGATCAAACGCGTGCTCTCCCATCCCGTAGCCCTCGATCAGTGCCGCGAGTTTTTTCGCAAGCACCCGAGCATTGTGTCTGTCCCGTTCTATGACACTGCCGGCAGTGTGAAGCACGTCATGTCACAGAATTTGAGGGATTCTGCGGCGATCGCTAGCCCACAGGCCGCGCATGAATATGGCGCTAAGATTTTGCAGAAGAGCCTGGAAGACGATAAGAACAATTTCACGCGGTTTTTTCTGATCCAACGCCGCCGGCGAGTGCCCAAATCCGCGAATAAGACCTCCGTCGCATTTTCACTGCGCAATTCACCCGGTGCGCTTTTTAAGGCTCTCAGCGTGTTTGCGCTGCGTGATTTAAATCTGTCGAAGATCGAATCGCGTCCTCGCCGCGGTAGCCCGTGGGAGTACGTCTTCTATGTTGACTTCCTCTCTGGTGAAGACGAACCCGCGCGCCTCGCCTTGCGCCATTTGGCGGAGATATCGGAATTCGTCAAAGTTCTCGGAATCTACCCTGCGGCGAGTTAAGTTTTTCACAGTTTTTTCGCGCAACGTATAACCGGTCTGCGGAATCAGTATCCCCCTGAGTGCTGAGAGAGTGAGTACGGCGCATCGGAGCGGATGCGCATTTGGAACAACAAGAGGTGGTTTCCCGCTTCCTCAATCCGTAGCCAATGTCCCTGGCTTTTGATCGGATTGGGTCACCAAGGTCTAAATCCGATTGCGAAAGGCGGGCCGTACTTGCGTTAGTGCCTTTCGGCGTTGCCGAGGGTCGAAGCGGGGGGGTACAATGCCCACTCCCTGCAAGTTGGGCTTGTTTGGGCGTTCCATTTTAGGGCCGGTTAAAGTTGTTTTTTTGCCATCAGAGGTCAGGCGAAATCATAGGAAAGTAACGAACTTAGGCCTATTTCAACCATTGAGCCTGCATCTTTTGGTGACCGACATCATCAATATGCTTGAGTCTGATACACTCAAGGGAGAAATATGGCTAATACAACGCGCAATACCGAGCGCAAGGAACCGGAAGAAAGAGAAGACCGGAGCTATCCGGTACTGCCGGTTAGGGATACGGTACTGTTCCCACATGCCGTCCTGCCCTTGACGGTTGGCCGCGAAAGTTCGGTCCAACTTATCAATTCCTTAGGCGAAGACAAGACCATCGTGGTTGTCGCCCAGCGTGAGGCCCGGGTGGATTCACCCCAGCCGCTGGATCTATTCACGATTGGTACTCTGGCCGTCGTTCACAAGGTCGTGAAGATGCCGAACCAGAGCCTTTTCGTGTTTGCGGAAGGCCTGGACCGAGTCCATGTGCAGGAATACACGCAACTGGCGCCGTACATGACGGCGAAAGTCTCGACCATCGGCGAAATCACCCCGCCCAAGACGGCGGAAGAAGAAGCGCTGCAGCGGAACGTTTTGACACTGTTCCAGCAGATCGTTTCCGGATCGCCGACGCTCTCCGACGAATTGGCCACTGTGGCCATGAACATCGAAGAGTCGGGCCGGCTGGTGGACTTCATCGCGTCCTCATTGCCGACGCTTTCGACCAAGGATAAGCAGGAAGTACTGGAAACAGCGGATGTCCGTATCCGTTTGGAAAAGATTAACCAGCACCTCGCGAAGGAGCTGGAAGTTCAACAGCTGCGTAACAAGATTCAGTCCGAAGTGCAGGACAAAGTTCAGCAGACGCAGCGCGAGTTTTATCTGCGCGAGCAGATGAAAGCAATTCAGAAGGAACTCGGCGAGCAAGACGAAGGTCAGCGCGACGTCGACGACCTGAAGCAGAAGGTCGAACAGGCTGGCATGCCTGAAGAAGTGAAGAAAGAGGCGATGAAGGAACTCACTCGTCTCCAGCGCATGTCCCCGATGGCGGCCGATTACGGCGTGACCCGCAACTACATCGAGTGGTTGGCGGTTCTGCCGTGGGCGAAATCTTCTGGCGGGGAAGTCGACATTCCGAAGGCGAAAGTGATCCTCGACGAAGATCACTGGGATCTCCAGAAGGTGAAGGACCGCATTCTCGATTACCTGAGCGTGCGTCGTCTGAAGCCGAACATGAAAGGTCCTATCCTTTGCTTCGTCGGACCTCCGGGTGTCGGCAAGACGTCGTTAGGCAAGTCGATCGCGCGATCCCTCGGACGCAAGTTCGTGCGCATCTCGCTGGGCGGCATGCACGACGAAGCCGAAATCCGCGGACATCGTCGCACTTACATCGGCGCATTGCCTGGACAGATTATCCAGGGCATTCGCCGTGCGGAGACGAACGATCCGGTCTTCATGCTGGACGAAATCGATAAGGTTGGCCGCGACTGGCGCGGTGATCCGGGATCGGCGCTCCTTGAAACGCTCGATCCGGAGCAGAACGCAACGTTTCGCGACAACTACCTCGATGTGCCGTTCGACTTGTCGAAGGTGCTGTTCATCACAACGGCAAACATGCTGGACACGATCAGCGAACCGCTGCGTGATCGCATGGAGATCATCGAACTGCAAGGTTACACCGAGGACGACAAGGTCCACATCGCAGAACGATATCTGGTGCCGCGGCAGATTGACGAGAACGGCGTCACCGCAGACCAGATCGAATTTCCGGAAGAAGCGATTCGCTTCATCATCCGGCACTACACACGCGAAGCAGGCGTTCGCAACCTCGAACGTCTGATCGGAACGGTATGCCGCAAACAGGTACGCCGCATCGCGGAAGGCAACACGGACAAACTCATTGTGACTCCGGAAGTCATCCAGCGTCGCGACTTCCTGGGCGGAATCAAGATCCGCACCGACAGCGAAATTGCTGAACGGACGAAGCGGCCCGGCGTAGTGGTCGGTCTGGCCTGGACCCCGTCTGGTGGCGACATCCTGTTCGTCGAAGCCACCAAGATGAAGGGCAAAGGCGCGCTGAGCATCACCGGCCAGATTCAGGACGTGATGCGGGAATCGATGCAGGCGGCTCTGAGCTGGGTGCGCTCGAACGCACAACGGCTCGGGATCGACGAGGATTTCTTCGCCAATCACGACATCCACATCCACGTGCCTGCGGGAGCGATCCCCAAGGACGGACCGTCGGCTGGCGTGACCATCGCCACGGCGCTGGTCTCGTTGCTCACCGGCAGGCAGGTTCGACCGCTGCTGGCGATGACGGGTGAAATCACGTTGAGCGGCAACGTACTGCCGATCGGCGGCGTGAAGGAAAAATTCCTCGCCGCGAAACGCGCAGGCGTGCACGACGTGATCTTCCCGGCGGAAAACAAGACCAACGTGGAAGAGGACCTGATGCCCGAGCAGATCGAAGGTGTGAACATTCACTATGTCTCGACCATCGAGGAAGTGCTCGAGATCGCTCTGCCTTCAACGCCTGATGAAGCGAAGAGAGACGCAGAAGAGCGCGAGCACGTACTGACCGGAGCATAAACGCATCGGCATACGACAATCTGAATTTACAAGGCTGCCCTAACCGGCAGCCTTTTTTATTGAACCGGCCCTTCGACAGAACTCGCTGATTCAGTTTGGCATTTAAGGTGTCATTATGTACTCTGAGTTCCCGAGGCCTCCCAACTCATGCTCACTCGATGCCCGTTGACTCGAATCGAAGCTGTTCTCTTGGCTGTTCTGATGTTCTCTTTACCTGTCCTCAGCGCGGATTTCACGATGCAGGTAGCTGACAACGACTACCTGAGTACACAGGGCTTCAACGTGATGCTCTACGACAACACGTTCCACCCTGTCTTCGTCGACGAGAAGAACACCGCCATGCAGATGATTCTCCATGGAGAACGTATCGCTACAAACGGCGATGTTCGCCTCATGCCCACGCCCGAGCAGTGGGATCTGGTCGCGCAGCTCAAGGGTCGTCACGCGGACAAGGAACACAATCGTCTCAGCGCCGACCTATCGTTTCCTACTTACAAAATGGACTATCGTCTGGAAGTCGCGGCCGAGCCTGGCGGCGTGCGGGTAAGCGTGAATCTCGAAAAGCCCCTGCCGCAAAATCTGGCCGGCCGTGCGGGATTCAATCTGGAGTTTCTACCGTCCATTTATATGGACAAGACCTACGCTGTCGACAACCGCGAGTTCGGCGTCTTCCCACGCAGCCCTCAGGAGCAGATGCACAAGGTGCCGCCCTCGCCCGACGACCCGAAGAAGCTGCCGTATCAGGAGGAATGGGACCAGGCCAAGGGCTATACCCAGCCGCTTCCGATCGTCAGTGGAAACAGCATCACCTTTGCGCCGGAAGATGCGCTCCATCGCATCAGCATCACGTCCGAGACCGGCCCGCTGTCTCTCTACGACGGACGCAACCGCGCCCAGAACGGCTGGTTCGTACTTCGCACTTTGATTCCTTCGGGCAAGACCGAAGGAGCGGTGGTCTGGCACATCCGCCCGAACGTGATTCCGAACTGGACGCGGCCGCCCGTGGTGGCGCACAGCCAGGCCGGATATCCTCCAAACTTCCCGAAGGTCGCTGTCATCGAACTGGATCCGAAGTTCGACGCGCCCCACACCGCCAAGGTTCTCCGTCTGGCGGACGACGGCTCCTACAAACAGGTGTTCGAAGGACCCATCTCTGCTCCCACGCCGTGGCTGCGCTATACCTATGCGAAGTTCAACTTCTCCGCAGTTAAGGATCCCGGCCTGTACGTGATCGAATATGCCGGCCAGCGAACCGACCTGTTTCCCATCGCCAACGACGTCTATAGCCGAACCTGGCAATCTTCTCTCGATGGCTACCTCGCCGTTGAGATGGACCACGTTTCCGTGCGCGAAGGCTATCGGCTGTGGCATGGTGTTTCGCATCTCGATGACGCGCGCCAGGCGGCGCCGAACACGCGCCATTTCGATGGAGCGTGGATGGGACCAAACACCGATTCGCCTTTCCAGCCCGGCCAGCACATCCCCGGATTGAATGTGGGCGGCTGGTATGACGCCGGCGATTACGATATCCGTGCCGAGAGCCAATACGCGGTGATCGAGGACCTCGCGCTCGCGTACAAAGAATTCCATCTGAACTGGGATGAGCTTGCCGTCGACGAGAACGCGCGCACGGTCGAGATGCATCGTCCCGATGGTATCCCTGACGCTGTGGAGCAGGTGAAACACGGCGTGCTCGGCGTGCTCGCACAGGTCAAGTCCGTCGGTCACCCGTTTCCCGAAATCATGGAGCCGACTCTGCGCGAGTACACGCACCTCGGCGATGCGGCTTCGAAGACCGATGGACGCATTTACGATTCGAAGCTCGGCGCGCACCAGGTAAAGGGTGACTACTCCGGTGTTCCGGATGATCGCCTGGCCTTTACCACCAAGGAGGCACGCCTGCAATACGGAGCTGCCTCAGCTCTGGCGGCCGCTTCGCAGGCGCTCAAAGGTTGGGACGACCCTCTCGCCAAGGAATCCCTCGATACTGCCATCAAGCTCTGGCAGGAAGAACGCGCGCATCCGACAGTCACCACGTATCCGTCGGACTGGGGCTTCCCGACGAATTTCCAGCAGGAGATCGTTCGCAACGAAGAGTGGAAAGCCACGTTGCAATTGCTGATCGCCACCAATGGCGGCGACGTTTACAAGAAGCATCTTGTTGAGATGTTTCCCTCCATGCAAAAGCGCTTCGGCTTCAGCGGCTGGATGGCCGTGCTCGCCCTGCCCTACATGGACGCCGACTTCAAACAGCAAGTCGAAACGGCAGTCCGAACCTACGTCGCCGAATTGGACAAGGAAATGGCAGCCACTCCGTTCGGCGTGCCGCCCAGCATGCGCAGTTGGGGCGGATCGATCGCCGTGGCCGATCTGGGCGTGCGCATGTACTTCCTGCACAAAGCATTTCCACAAATCGTGGGCACGAACTACACGCTGCGGGCCGCCAATTACTTGCTGGGCACGCATCCGGTGTCGAGCACGTCGTATGTGTCTTCGGTCGGCACGGTTTCGAAGCTGAAGGCCTACGGAAATAACCGTTCCGACAACACTTTCATTCCGGGCGGCGTGATTCCGGGTTACATCGTGATCAAACCGGATTTTCCGGAGTGTATCGATGACTTCGGCTTCCTATGGTTTGAAGACGAATATGTGATCGACGTCGCCAGCCGCTGGATTCTGGCAGCGAACGCAGCCAACGCGCTGGTGGAGTGATTCGTGCGCAGAGCGAGGAGTCCGCATTCGCTTTTGTCATCACGAGCGAAGCGACGCGAGCGAGGGATCCGCATTTGTTTTTGTCATCACGACGCCGAGCGATGCGAGGCGGAGGGATCCGCATTTAACGGCTTAATCGGCTCACCCCAACCCTCCGCCAAGTCCACCCACGTAGGATTCATCGACTCGATCAGCGCGAGCCTCTTCGCGCGATCCCACCCTTTGATCTGCTTTTCACGCCGAATCGCATTGTTCACGTACTTGAAGACTTCGAAATAAACTAGTCGATTAATGTGATAACGCTTCGTAAATCCTTCGATCGTTCCACTCTTGTGCTCCAGCGCACGACGGTACATGTCATCGGTGATGCCGGCGTAAAGGGTCTTTGAGCGACTGGCCATGATGTACACCCAGTATTTGTGTTCTTTCTTCAAATGCAGGTCCCTCCGTTTCTTGCGTTGTGCTGACAAAAGCAAATGCGGATCCCTCGCTCGCTGCGCTCGCTCGTGATGACAAGCGCAGTTTTGTGGCGCTTAGAAGCGCTTGCGGCGCTCAGTGCGCTTGTGGTGCTTCGGAACACCGCAGCCTAGCGCGAATACCTCGAGGAATGCAGTGACGTCGATCTTTTGTTGTCATTACGAGCGGACGTGAGTCCGCGAGGGATCTGCATTTCTGTTTGTCATCACGAGTGACCAACAATTCCATAGCTACGAAAGTGTTTTGTTGTCATCACGAGCGGACGTGAGTCCGTGAGGGATCTGCATTTTCGGGATGGCGTCAGATGACAAGTGCTCTTGGCCCCCATCGGATTCAGGATCCGGCGAAGAGTGAATATAGGCCCCAGACAATCCCCAGGCTGAGAGGAATTGCAAAAAGCAGCCACCATAGCCAGAGAGCGCATAACAACAACCGCATACCGTGATGCAGTGTCTTCGTCGCGTCAGTTCGAGGTGGGAGGCTATCTAGGGGAGTGGAGGTCAGCTGTTCTCGCGATTGAGTATCCAAGTACGCAACAACTTCCAGCATCAGTTCCAGATTTTGAGCGTTGAGCCTCTCGATTCCACTGGACACAATGCCATAGAACCAGGCCGCAATTGCAGCCACCCCCAACGCCACGATCATCGGTACAAGTGAGATAGCGATTTCAATCGAAATACTCTGAAGGCCCGTCATCTTTGAGTCGTTGCCGCGAAACGAGCCGAGTATCCCGATAATTGTCGCAATCATTCCCAGCAAATGGAGCCACGCTAGCGATCGTGTCCAGAGGAATGAGACTGCGTTGTGCCTCCAGATGAGCCGTTCGGTCGCGCCGCTCTATTGCGAGCTCGGCTGACTGAATTGCCTCCGCGTTCGATAACGAGGAAGGCGCAGTCTGGAATGCGTGTAGTCCCGCAGCGACAAGCGGCGAAGAGAGATCATTTTTCCCTCCGAGGGAGGCGACGATCTCGCCTACGGGCGCGTGATCCCTCATCAGTTTCAAGGCAGAGCCGGCGGAAATCCGTGATGTTCGCTGCCGCGCGAAGTGTAGGAATAGGTTGTAAAGCGCACACAGCAACATCAACGCCATGGCCAGGATCGTGGCTCTTTCGATGATGTTCATCCAGCGCCAAATGTCATAAAAAGACCACGAGAATTCCATCACTGTGCCCCATAGAATTTCACCCAGCGAATGCTCCGGCAACTAGCAAACCAGCGAGATACAGCCACCACAGCCAGACCGCACACAGCAACAACCTATTACCGTTATGAGGCACGTTCCTGGCCCGGACCCTCATCGGATACACGCTTTCAATCACATCTCCCTCGGCTGGGTTCTCAGATACTCGACGCACTTGCCATGACCAATTCGTCGTTTCGTGCGTCGAGTTTTTCGATTCCGCGTGATACGTAGCTGAAAAACAGAGCAGTGGGTGTCGCCACGGCCAGCCCGATTGCAACGGGCACAGGCGCGTGACTGGCTGTGTTGACGGTGTCGAGGACTGCCTGCACCTTCGACATTCCGCATTCCACGAAAGAGCACCAAGCAATGCGAGTATTGTCGCGAACATTCCCAGCATTGGTGCCACGGAAGCGACCGTATCCAGGAGAATTAGTCTGCGCCGAGCCTCTAGATGGGCCAGAGCTTCCCGGCGATCCATTGCGCGCTTGGCTAGTTCAATAGGCCTTGCCTCAGCAAATCCGTCCGGCGCCGTCTTGAAAGCTTCGAGACCTGCGAGCACGATGGGCGACGACAGCTTATCGTCGAGCGTTTCAATCGAAGAGATAACTTCGTTGAGCGCGGCACAGCGGTGCAGAATCTCTAGAGCCGAAACGGTAGCAATCCCGGCTGCATGGTTTCTTTCGATCTGTCCCAGGAAATTGTATGTAGCGCAAAGAAGCATTAGCGCCATGAGAACGACGGTCGCTTTTGTGATCGGCCCCATCCAGGCCCACATCCCATACAACGACCACCAGTAAGAGTCGTCCATTCGCTGGCCCCGAGCACGCGTATTCTGTTAGCAATGCTTTAGTCGGGTTAGACACCATTTCTGTGGATTGGTTCCAGACGTCGTTGTAATCGCAAGGTCCGCTTTAGCCGCAGATTCCGGTTATGGGATAGACACCCTCGAGGCTGGAACAATTCTCAAGGAATGGTGTCTGTATAGTGCCAGAGGATCGGTTCGCGATGTTGAGCCCAACCGCAAGAAGAAAAGAGATGATCCTCTTCGGGCAGAGACGGTCTGTACTCCCAAGTCGGGGAGTCTTGGGTGGCGCTTTATGCCTCCTATTCGTAGTGATGTACTTCGTAGTCTTCGACGGTTTTCGTGCGCACCCCAAAGGCGTGTCTGTGATGCTATCGGCCCCCGAGGCAGCAGCAACGTCGCAAGCCATCGTCGAGGTTCGCCAGGATAAAGACGGTTTCATCCGCTACTACGTGAACCACAAATCCGTTTCGCGGGAAGCACTGACTTCATCGCTCCATGCGGAGCTGGGCTCGGTGCCGAGGTTCGTTTCCGTCGAGGCCGACGTCGACACGCCCTATCAGGAGGTCGCATCTGCCATGGACGCCGCCGTCGAGTCTGGCGCGCAAGTCCTCATACTGCCAGCGCAGACTTCTATATCTAAAAAGAGTTCACATTAAGTATTGACATAGCTTTTAGAAAATACTAGAGTCATCCACAACGCTGTGGCCAGCATTAGCCACGGCGTTTTCGTTTCTTAGGGCGACGTATCGTTTTGGGAGGCCAGTTTGGGAAGGACAGCGCTAACTCTACATGGTCCATCTGCGCTGGCTTAATGCCCTTGTGCGCCTGCCCGACTTGTGGCCGTACTGACGTTCTATTCCTGAAGAATCAGCGCAAGTGGCAGTGCTAGAGCGTCCACGCGAAACGCCAGTTCTCGGCAAAGGTCGGCACTGTGTTTTAAGATTCGCCGATCTCCGTTGGAAAAGTGGATCGTTGCTGTGTTGGATGCTTGCGAATTGCAAGCAACGGCGTCAGCTCTTACGAGATTGCGCGTACCATTGGCGTGACTCAGAAGTCGGCATGGTTCATGCTTCACCGGATTCGCTTGTAAGCTGCCATGAAGTCTGTATTGTTTGGCCTTTGAAACTTGGCAGCAACGGTGGTGGAGTCGAAGTTGACGAAACCTACATCGGCGACATATCCGCTTCGTATGCACAAATACGCGTCGCGTCATTCGATATGGCGAACAATACGGCGTAGCATCTGCGGGAAGACTACCGTCCACGGAATGATTCATCGTAGACTCGCGTAAGTTTCCTTTGTTATGCGGGATAAGAGGCTTAAGTCCTTTGTTATGCGGCATGTAGAGCCGCGCTACCTCGTAAGTCCTTTGTTTGCCGGAAGGGAGGGGAAGGGGGTACTGTTACTGATCAGTAAACGTTCTGGACCGTTGTGGGAATCTTGCACGCTTCATGGAGGCTACCGCGACACGGACCGCGTAGCTACACCGACGTTCAGCAACTATGATTGCGAACTCAATCACTATGGCTGTGCACGTTAAGAAAAGCGAGCTAAGAAGAGATCGCCGAGAAAAAGTTGTCTGTTTCCTTCTCACTCTGTGTGGCGGTGTCGTCGTATGTGTGTTGGGTGCGCCCAATAAGTGGCTAAGCGCAGTCGGTGTCACCGTTGCGGTGTTTATGGCAATGATTTCTTACCACTGGCGCTTGTGGGCGTCGGCGAGATTTTGGCTCGTTACGGCTGGTCTCCTGTTGATCCATGTGGTGCTGATGTGGGTGATCTTTGGCTTGCTGTTGCAACGATGGAATGACGTTGCGTTTCTCGTTTGCATCCCGGGTGTTTTTGTCGAGTGTTTCTTCCTCTACTACGTAGCCAGGTTCTTGTTGGGAGAACGGGCGAGAACCTTGGAAGGATAAGCGATAGCCCCCACTGTTATCCTTATCCTATGCAGGTGCGGGTTCTCTTCTTCGGAGCGTTGCGGGATCTAAGCGGTCATGCCACAGATTCGCTGTCTTTGCCGGAGGGGTCCACTCTCGCCGACCTGGTTTCGCACTACGAACAGAAGATCCCGAAGCTGAAGCAGTTTCTGCCGTCGCTGGCGCTTTCGCTCAATCAGCAATATGCGCAGACCGATTCCGTGCTCCACGATCAGGACGAAGTTGCGCTTTTGCCTCCGGTGAGTGGCGGGAATTCTGCTCCAGAGAGAGAGATTCTTGCGCAGCGAGGGTTGTTAACCCGCGAGCGGATACGTACGGACGAACTTGCGCGAGCTCTGCAGCGGCCTGAAGATGGCGCGGTGGTGGTCTTCGAAGGGGTGGTTCGCAACAACACGCGTGGGCGGCGAACGCTTTATCTGGATTACGAGGGGTATGAAGTGATGGCCGCCCAGGAGCTGCAGAAGCTTGCCGCGCAGGCGCGCGAGAAGTTTGCGGTTCGCGAGGTGCAGATCGCGCATCGCCTGGGACGGCTGGAGATCGGCGAGACCAGCGTAGCGATCGTTGTTTGCTCGGCGCATCGCGGAGCTGCTTTCGACGCGTGCCGCTGGACTATCGATACACTGAAGAAGACGGTGCCGATCTGGAAGAAAGAGTATTTTGAAGACGGCGCAGTCTGGGCCGATGGCGAGCCTTTTCCAGACGAGATACGCGCCAACGCGCCGGTGAAACCGGGTTCCGGGAAAACGGAGTAGATTGAAACAGGCTCTTCAACTCACAGCTCTTTTTATCGCGATCGTTGTCTTCGCGCAGGACGCTCCGGTGAAGTATCCGCGTCCGCCGGTCAAAGGCTCAGCGCCGGCGCCGACAAGCCAGGCGAGCACGCAATCGGCTGCGGCGAACGATCCCGCAGATACGGATCAGAAAGAACCTACCTACAAGGTTGACGTCAAGCTGGTGAACGTTTACGTCACCGTGCAGGATCAGCACGGCTCGCCGGTGGCCGGCCTGACCAAGGACAACTTCAAGCTGAGCGAAGATGGCATTCCGCAGAACATCGCGGTCTTCGGGCGCGAGTCGGAGCTGCCGCTTTCGATCCTGCTCTCCATTGACGCCAGCCTCAGCACGAAGAAGGACATGCCGCTTGAGCTGGCGTCGGCGCGCAAGTTCGCGCACGACATTGTGCGTCCGACGGATAGGCTGGCGGTGTTCCAATTCTCGGAGCGCGTGGACCAGCTCACGGGTTTCACCTCGAACCTGCGAACGATCGACGATGGCATTGCGCGCGTTCACACCGGCGCTGCGACCGCGCTTTATGACGCCATCTTTCTCGGCTCGCATGCTCTGACTGGGCGCGATGGGCGCAAGGTGATGATCGTGGTGACCGATGGCGGCGACACCATGAGCCAGGAAGATTATCAAACCGCACTGCGAGCGGCGCAGCAGGCGGAGACGATGGTCTACAGCATTATTATTGTGCCGATTGAGTCGAGCGCCGGACGCGATATCGGCGGCGAACACGCGCTGATCCAGATCTCCAACGACACGGGCGGGAAGTATTTCTACGCCAGCGGAATCGCACCAGCTCGATGAAGCCTTCCACAAAGTGTCCGAAGAACTGCGCACGCAATACCTGCTGGGATACTATCCGGTGAAGCGCTTTGCTTCGACAGACTTCCGGCGCCTGGATGTTGATGTCAAGCAGGACAACTCCGCCGGCCCGCTGCAAGCACGCCATCGCACGGGATACTACACGTCGAAGGAAGAATAAAGACGGCTGTCGGTTTCGGCTGTCAGCTATCGGCTAAAAGCCAATTGCTGGAGCGATTCCAGCGTGTAGAATGTAGAACATGAGCTTCCGAGCGCCTGCCAATCATCACGGAAAGAAACCGAAATCACCGCCACCAGAGGACACTTTCGAGGAAGTAGGTTTCCTGAAGGGTCTCGGCGAGAAGCAGAAGCCGGTCACCGTCAAACTGATGGATGGCGAAACCGTGCGCGGCTGGGTTGAGTATTACGACAAGAACATGATTCGCCTGACACGTGAAGGCGCGCCCAATCTGTTCATCTTCAAGCACGAGATCATGTACATCGCGGAAGAAGGCCAGGCACGCCGCCGCTAGGGCAATTCGAATTCGTTCCCGCCATGGAAGAGATTGCGCGCGAAGCCGGCGCGCTGCTCATGGATCGCTTCCGCCGCCGCATTGGCTTTGAGTACAAGGGCGATGTGGATCTGGTCACCGAGGCTGATCGGTCGTCCGAGAAGCTGATCATGCAGCGCATTTGCGAGCGCTGGCCCGGACACGACCTCTTCGGCGAAGAAGGAACGCGCACCAATAAGGGCAGCGACTATCGGTGGTATATCGATCCGCTGGACGGGACGACGAATTTCGCGCACGGCTTTCCCGTGTTCTGCGTCTCGATGGCGCTGGAGCATAAACGCGAGCGGGTCGCGGGCGTGCTGTACGATCCCACGCGTGACGAACTGTTTGCGGCCGAAAAGGGAAGCGGCGCTTATCTGAATGGCACGCGACTGCACGTTTCGAAGGTCGACAATCTTGGCGAAGCGTTGAGCGCGACTGGTTTTCCCAGTCACAAACGTCACAAGAATCCCAACATTTACTTTTACCACCTGGTCACGTTGAAGACGCATGGAGTGCGGCGCGCAGGATCGGCGGCGCTCGATCTCGCATCGGTGGCCGCTGGGCGCCTCGATGCGTTCTGGGAATTCAATCTGAATCCGTGGGATACCGCGGCGGGCGTTTTGCTAGTGCAAGAAGCAGGCGGCACGGTCACGCGCTTCGATAATTCTCCGTGGAAACTATCGAGCGAAGAAACGCTGGCCTCGAACGGCCTAGTGCATCATGAATTCCTCGATCTGTTCGAAGGAATTTTTACCGGACGTGAACTCGAAGGGCTGCCAAGCCCGATGGAATACGCACGCAGCCGCGGATAACTCTTCTGCTCGTTGTTTTCTTAGGCCGATCTGGCGTGCGTCCGAAACCGTGCTGGCGGAGTTCCGAACTCACGCTTGAATGCGCGATTGAATGCCTGCTCGGACTCGTATCCTACGTCTCCGGCTATTCTCGCGACGCTGTAGCTGGTTGAACTCAATATTCTTGCGCCGAGTTGCAAACGCCAGCGTGCCAGGTAGGTCATGGGAGGCTCGCCCAGGTAATGCCGAAACCGCTCCGCGAGTACTGATCGCGATATGCCGACTTCATGCGCAAGGCTTGCGATTGTCCATGGCTGCGCAGGCGCACGATGCAGGTGCGCCAGGGCCGCACCCACGTGGGCGTCTCGCGCTCCTGCAAGCCAGCCTGTTTGTTGTTCCGGCAAATCCGCCATATAACGTCGAATGGTTTCTACGAAGAGCGCTTCTGACAGTTTTGCCAAGACCACGTCGCTGCCGGCCTGATTGCAACTCGCTTCCCGGGCAGAAAACTTGATGGAATTTTCGAGCCATTGTCCCGCGGCATCGTTTCTGATGTTCACCTTGAACACCGGCGGCAATCCTGCCAGCACAGTCTTGCACAAGTCCCGTTCGCAACCCATGTAACCGCAAACGAAGCGTGTCGTTTCTCCACCGCCACCGCCGCGAGCCAGCGTCAATCCCTGCGAGAACACTTCTTTTAGTTGTTCACCATTGTCAACGATGCAAGAGGGAGACCCGTTCGAAAGAATGTGAGGATCTCCATGGGGAAACACCACGATATCCCCGGGCAACAATTCGAGGCGATGCCCGTTGTGCTCGACTTTGCCTTGAGCACGACCGTGGGTTAGCAGGTGATAGATGATGACGTGCTTCGAACCTTTGTGCAGGAACTCGGCAACTTCGCACGAAGGCGGAGAACGAAAGCCCCATGGCGCCGTGAACTCGGCATTGAAGAAAACGGCGCCTTCCAGCTTCACCGAACTGAGAACTTCAGAGAGGGCGTCCATCAGCTTTCGATTCGGACTCCTGGCTAAGGTTTTCGGATTCCCAGGCAAGTGATCGCCATCCTAACGCGACTTGGGCAAGTTTGCCAGACGCGCAGATAAAGCACAGCGAGATAATTTTGCCATAGTCGCATGTGTCGCGGGGATATGCCGCTGACTTAGGAGGACGTTTCATGGCTACAGCTCAGGCTCCTGTTCTCGATATGGACAAATTGAATGCTTTCATCGGCCAGTTCGTGACCGATTTCGGCGCTGCCGTGCATGCCGGAATGGTTGTGATTGGAGAGAGGCTGGGGCTCTACAAAGCACTGGCGCTTGGACCGATGACACCAGCCGAACTTGCCGCGAAAACCAGCACTGACGAACGCTATTTGCGCGAGTGGCTGGCGTCGCAGGCTGCGGGCGGCTATATCACTTACAACGCAAAAACAGGTCACTTCAGCCTGAGCGAAGAGCAGGCTTTCACTCTGGCTCGGGAAGACAGTCCAGCCTATCTTCCGGGAGCGTTCGAACTCGTGTTGGGATCACTGGCAGCGGTTCCGCGCATTGCCGAATCCTTCCGCACCGGGGCCGGCATGGGCTGGCATGAGCACGATGATCGCGTCTTCCATGGATGCGAAAAGTTCTTCCGTCCGGGCTATGCCGCCAACCTCATGACCGCGTGGATTCCATCGCTTAACGATGTTACGCAGAAGCTCGAAGCCGGCGCACGCGTTGCCGACGTGGGCTGTGGCCTGGGAGCATCCACTTTGTTGATGGCGAAGGCGTATCCCAAGTCTCGGTTCTACGGATTCGACTATCACGACAAGTCGATCGAAGCGGCTCGCGAGGGCGCCAGACGTGAAGGTGTTGCCGATCGCGTTAGCTTCGAAGTCTCGAAGGCAAAGGAATTTCCGGGCAAAGATTATGACTTCGTCGCCGTCTTCGATTGCTTGCACGACATGGGAGATCCCATCGGAGCTGCTGCTCACGTTCGGAAGTCCCTGGCTCCGGATGGGACGTGGATGATCGTCGAGCCGTTTGCCAACGACCAATTGAAGGACAATCTGAATCCCGTTGGCCGAGTTTACTATTCGTTTTCGACGTTGTTGTGCACACCTTGCTCACGCTCCCAGGAGATTGGACTGTGCCTGGGCGCGCAAGCCGGTGAGAGCCGCATTCGCGACGTGGTGACGTCCGCCGGATTCAGCCGTTTCCGCCGCGCCACCGAAACGCCATTCAACATCGTTTACGAAGCGCGTCCGTAAATCCGCTGCCGATGCCCCATCTGAGTCGGTTTGATTCGGGTGGGGCAATTCCTATCGATCATTATTTCTGTTGAAACTCGGTCTGTGGAGCACTCGGCGGCGACCCGAAAGGCACCGGCACCAGCTTTTCGCTGCACAACACAGGTCTCCGTGAAAGGCATCTGCAATAGGGCGACACCACGTGTGCGCTGAAAGACCAGATGACTGATACACGCGCAGCCGCTCATCCAGCTCGTTCTCTCGTCGTGAAGGCCTTATCTCGTGTCGAAGACTTTATTTACGTCGGGCTCGGCCTTCTGCTCGCGATATCGGCTGTTGCGCTGATGGGATCGGGATTTCGGACTCTCATCGTTGCTTTGCTCGAGCATACGTTGCAAAGCCAGTTCGTTGCTCTGCTCGACCAAGTCCTGCTGATTCTTTTAGTGGTCGAACTTCTGTACACGGTCCAAGTCTCGTTTCGCGAACATGGACTGATCGCCGAACCATTTCTGGTGGTTGCGCTGATAGCGGTGATCCGAAGGATATTGGTCGTCACGGCCGAAAGCGCCCACTTGGCTGAAGCGAGCGTAGCTGTGTTTAGTCGCTCGATTCTGGAACTCGCACTCCTTACCGTTATGGTGTTGGTGCTCGTGGGCTCATTGATTGTTCTGCAAAGATACGCCAAGCAGCCGGAATAGGTGGGCTTGCAGCGAGCTACCAACAGCGTACTCAAACCTCGAAGCCATGGTAAAGGTAGCGAATCCATCTCGGTTTGGTTCTGTTTCAATCACCGATTGGCAAATTTCCCAATTACCAATTTCGTGGCCGACAGTCCAAAGAGACGGGACAAGCCGTAGTCAGTAACGGTGCCACGTCAATTCAATGCGTAGCCACTACGAAAGGAACTGGGAACATGACGAAACGATGGATTTCAGCATTCGCGGCGATCCTGCTGTTGAGTTGTATCGCGGTGGCGAAGGATTCGGGGACGACCGAGAAGAAGGTCGCCGACCTGGAAAACGCTCTCGGGGAAGCGATGATTCACAAAGACATCGCAACGCTGTCGAGGCTCGTAGCCGACGACTGGACGATCCAGAGCGAGAGCGGCACCATGGGCACCAAAGCGGGATTCATCAACGACGTGAAATCCGGAGCGCTCGTCGTTACCATTTTTAAAATACACGACATCCACGTCCATGTTCTGGGCAACGTAGCGTACGTGCAGGCCTTTGACGATGAACAGAGTTCTTACAAAGGCAAAAGCAATAGCGGAACCTACAACTGGCTGGACGTCTGGGAAAACCGTGACGGGCATTGGGTATCGGTGGCGACGCAGTTGACCAGGGTAGTCGATACGAAAAGATGATTTGTAGAGAACAGGGACGCGGTGCGTCAGCCCGCCCACGTCGTGCTCCTCTCGCCCGATTGAATCATCGGGTCATTGGAACCAAATACATAGATGGATTCCGCTTCGCGAAGCTCAGCGTCACCATGACGTCGTGGTTTTCGGACGCTTTGGTAAAGGGAAGAGTGCTCGTGCGCTCTCGCGAGCGGATCGACTGCGTCGGGCGACGAATCGATCAATGCATTCCGTGCGCGATGCACGGCGAGTGCTCAAAATGCTAACGTAATTAGATGGAACTAGATCTGGAAAAACAGTATGCGGGTCGTGCGTACACGATCCTGGCCAGCCTGGTTGTGCCGCGTCCGATTGCGCTGGTGACGACCATGAGTCCGGAGGGCCATGTGAATGCCGCCCCGTTCAGCTTCTTCAATCTGATGGGAGCGAATCCGCCGATTGTGGCGATTGCGCCGGGAGATCGCTCCGATGGAACTCCGAAAGACACGGCGGTCAACATCGGCCTGACCGGAGAATTCGTGGTGAACCTGGTGGACGAAGCGATCGCAGAGGCCATGAACGAATGCGCCGCTCCGCTGCCGTATGGTGCAAGTGAGCTAGCGCGGGCCTGCCTACACACTGAGAATTCGTCGGTGGTGAAGGCACCGCGCCTGGTGGAGGCACCGGTGAGCCTGGAGTGCAGCGACGCCCAAGTACTCATGATTGGCCAGAACCGGGTGGTGATCGGGACAATCAAGCGGGTCCACCTGCGGGACGAATTCTTCGACGAGGAGAAGAAACGCGTGCGCAGCGAAAATCTTTTCATGATCGGACGCATGGCGGCGCCAGATTGGTATTGCAGGACACGGGACAGGTTCGAGCTGGTAAGGCCGAAGAAGTAAGAAGTACCTCGCTATTGCCGAATGCAGGGCTTTCCACTAGGATGCGCTGCAGCTTGTGGGCCCCTATCTAACTCCTTCACAGAAAGACAACCAAAATGAAAACAAGAACAACGCTTCTTGCGCTCGCGTTCTGTCTGTCCGTGGTCGCTGTAAGCTTCGCTGACAATCCGAATATCGGAACGTGGAAATTGAACGAAAGTAAATCCAAGATCCCAGCCGGAGTAAGCAAGAACACGACTGTGACTTATACGGCGGACGGTGACAACCTGAAGGCTGTCCTCCAGGGCGTGGACGGCAAAGGGAATCCGACGCACAGCGAGTGGACAGGCAAGTTCGATGGGAAGGACTATCCCTCGACCGGAGATTCACGTATCGATTCGCGCTCGATTAAGGAGGTTAGCAAGATATCACTACAAGATCGAGAACAAGAAAGACGGCAAGGTCGTTACCACCGGTTCGCTGGTGCTGGCGCCAGACGGCAAGTCGCGCACGCTGACCACTACGGGAACAAATGCCGAAGGTAAGAAGATGTCGGCGACGTTCGTATACGACAAGGAATAGGCCGAGTTCGCCGATTCCCGTGCAACGCCGATTTCTGAACTTCTCGTAATTCTCATGCCCTTTCGTTCCGATGAGGACGGGAGGGCATTTGCCGTTAGCCAAACTAGCGCACTTGTCCCGATGTGTTCTCCATTACCACATTCGAGAACACCGCCGTATCGGACTTATCAGGAAGGTGAGAACAGAAGCCAATCCCCACATAGAATGGTTCCTCGATATGCAAATGGATCGGTGGACCGAATTGATGCAGCGGTTCGCCTTCCAAACTGACATACAGCGAGAATTCGTCTCCGCGCTTTTCGATACCAATCCGCTTGGCCATTACCGTGACCAAGTCATCGGGACTTTTACCCCCAGGACGTCCCCGTCCTCCGATCCTGTACTCCGCGTCTTTCACACGAACGCCTTTCGTTGGGCGTTGCGCAAGTTGGATCATGCCCTCTCCATGCAAGGCTGCCAGCACTTCTTTGGAATCATCATCCAGGTCCTGGCGAATGATCAGCAGAGCCTTGCGATCCCCATAACCCTTCAGATCGGGAAAGGTAATATCGGCCGCGAGTGATGCATCGCCCGACATCTTCTTCCACAAATATCGGAACTCATCGCGCGTATACCAGACGTTGTAGCCCGCCGAATTGACTGTGTACTGCTTCGTCACCGCGTCGTAACTGGCACTCCCCGGAACCGCGGCGCTCCCAATGTCCGACTGCCCGTCGAAGATGCCGATCCGCGTATCAAAATTCTTGCTGGGACGATGAAATTCGGCTGGGGGTGCAACCTGCTGGTGCGTGGCCGATCCCGGCTGCGCCCATGCGGGGACCACAGGTTTTGACTCTGGTTGTGCAGTTGGGGCCTGGGGATAGAGCGGTAGGACCCACAAGATGGATAGCAGGAGAGAAGCAATTCTCATCGTGCGGCGAATGATATTCGTCCTGCGCTCATCAGACAATCGCTCGATCAGTCGATGCCTTCGCCCAGCGCCTCCCACTCCGCCTCAAGCGCAGGGCGATAAAACTCGCGTCCTGCTCGCGCATACCAGTAATCGGCATTCGTGGCATTGCCTTCTTTGCGATGGAGATAAGCATGCACGGCCATTCCATCCTTGGTTTCCAGTTCATCAACCAGCGCATGAGCGCGCGTCCAATCGCCCTTGGCATCCCACCACAGCGCGGCCAGCGGCGCAGAGAGTCCTGCAGGCGGTTGCTCTTCCGCAAGCGATGCTTTGAAGTCATCGACATTCATCGTCTATCTCCTCTCGCCGGGCCTGTGCCGGTTGTTTAATCCGGCTTCGGGCAGGAGTTAGTTGCCGCGACCCAACGAAGGGGCGAGGGTGGGCACGACCGTTGTACAGGAATAGAATAGGGCAAAGAGGATGGGATCGTGGGCTCACTAACGGAGCGGAAAATCGAGAAGCGGAATGAGATGGTGCGGCTTAAGGGCCGCATTCTTTTTTTGACGGAAGATCCGGAACTGATCAGGAAGCAGTTGAATGGATGGGATCTGCCGTGGGATACGAAGAATCCGGCGAACAATCCGAAGCTGCGGGATGACATCTCGACGGACGAGATCACGCCGGCACATCTGTGCTTCTACTTCGATGAGACACTAGGCGAGATTCCGTATGCGGGGCTGAAGTGCGGGAACGAGACTCCGATTGGGCGCGGCGCGGTGAAGCGCGGCGGCTTCGTCGCGGCAGTCAGCGGGAAGCGGCGCGGGCAAGGGATCCAGCCGCGAGCAATCGCCCTATGCGGAGATGTCGGCAGGGATACGGCTGGTGATCGGCGAGAATATCGAGCGCATATACAAACAGAACTGCCAGAACCTGGGGGTGCTGACGTCGACGAACTTTGGGCTGATCGACAAAGTGCGGAACGGGGAAGAGATTCCGCTGAGCGAGTTTACGGAAGGTGAGGACGAGATCACCAGGCAGGTGATTGAGTATGGGGGGCTGTTTCCTTTCAACGTGGCACGTATGCAGAAGAAGGTGTTTTTGCCGCCGATCGAGACGAAGGCGCGTCCGATGACGCTGGCGGAGAAGATTTTTGCGCGGCACATGGTGAGTGCAGACGGAAAGGTCGGTGTTCCAGCAGTGAAGCCCGGGGATACTGGATTCACGCGAGTCGATCTGCGATTCTCACATGAGTATGTGACGCCAATGGCGGCAATCTTCTACGAGCAACTGGTGGGGAAAGACGTTCCGGTAAATGATCGCGAGACGATTAAGTTCTTTCGCGATCACCTGACGTTCCTGGATGAAGTGATGTCGGAAGAGAAGCGCAAGATGGGGCTGCTGGATTTGGCGACGCAGCTGAAGTTCAAGCAACAGGATTTCGCCAAGCAGCAGGGAATCCAGTTGCATGGCGAGTTGAAGGATCGGAAGGGCTCGGAGGGAATCTGCCACTCGGTGATGCTGGAGACCTACGCGATGCCAGGTCAGGTAAACGTGGGATCGGATTCGCATACCCCGCACGTCGGTGCGATGGGATGCGTCGCGTTTGGGATCGGCACGACGGATGTATTCAATTCGTGGATCACGAAGGACGTGCGGGTGAAGGTGCCGGAGTCGGTGAAGGTGATCGTTCGAGGAAAGCGGCATGCGAATGTTGCGGCGAAGGACTTCATCCTGAAGATACTTGGCGCTGGATTATGTGCGCAGCGGCAAGGCGTTGGCGAAGGTGATCGAGTACGCGGGCGATGCGATTGAAGAGTTAAGCGTCGACGAGCGCGCCACGATGACAAACATGGCGGCGGAGATTGGCGGGTTCACCGGGCTTGTTGCGCCGGATCAGAAGGTGGTGGAGTTTCTCGTCGAGCGGCGGGGGATGAAGCGCGCGGAGGCAGAGAAGCTGATTGAAGGACTGTATAGCGATCCGCAGGCCGAATATGCCGAGGTGATCGAACTGGATGCGGCGGAGATCACGCCGATGGTAGCGACGCCGGGCGATCCGGGAAATGGCAAGTATGTGCGCGATCTGAATACGCCGGTTCCGGTGGAGATTGCTTATGGCGGTACCTGCACGGCGGGCAAGAATGAAGATATGGATATGTATGCGCGAGTGCTCGCGGATGCCGTGAAGCATGGCAAGCGCGTGGCGGATTCAGTGAAGTTCTACATACAATTTGGGTCGCAGGAGACGCGGGAGTATTGCGTTCGCAAGGGATACCTCGACGTCTTCGAGAAGGCGGGCGCGCGGGTGATTGAGCCGAGTTGCGGGGCGTGTATCAATGCGGGACCGGGTGTGTCGACGAGGCCGGATCAAATTGTGATCAGTGCGCAGAACCGGAATTTTCCGGGCAGAAGTGGGCCGGGACAGATGTATCTGGCGAGTCCGCTGACGGTGGCGGCGAGCGCGGTGGCGGGGTACATCGTGGAGTATGAAGAGGTAGGGGAGTTGGTGGTTGAGTAGTTGGGAGCTAGTCGCGGGCGAGGGCGCCCGCGCCACGAGTCACCGTTAAGCGGGGATTCGGGTGCGCTCAGGGCGTTGCGGCTGCAGGCGAGTGGAATTTCGGAATCTGAAACAAGCGCTTTGTTAATATATGCGGTTGCAATCAATTACCCGCGCAAAACAGATCAGGAGAGAACGAGCTTATGGCTTATGTAATTGCGGAACCGTGCATCGGAACAAAAGACACGGCGTGCGTGGATGCGTGCCCGGTGGACTGCATCCATCCGAAGAAGGATGAACCGGCGTTCGCGACGTCGGAGATGCTGTATATCGATCCGGTAGAGTGCATTGACTGCGGAGCGTGCGTGCCGGTGTGCCCGGTGTCGGCGATCTTTGCGCTCGACGATCTTCCGGAGAAGTGGAAGCAGTTTACGGAGAAGAACGCCGCCTACTACGGCCGCAGCGCGTAATTAGAGTTGCAGCAGGGAATTCTGGCGCGCATCCGCGAGATTGCGCGCCTTTTGTTTTCTGGTGGATAGCTGTTGGGAAACGGGGCACAGTCGCGCTTTCCAAGGCTGGGGCCGTCATTTAGAATCGAATTTTGCGCTAGGTGGTCCTGCTGAGTCTTCCCACCTGAACGCACCCGACAACGGAACGATCGATGCCGCTGAAGCAGTCCGAGGCAGTAGTACTGCGCAGTTATCCGCTGCGCGAAGCGGACCTGCTGGTGACGTTCTTCACCCGGAATGAGGGCAAGATTCGCGGCGTGGCGAAAGCGGCTATGAAGTCGCGAAAACGCTTCGGCGGGGCGCTGGAACCGCTTACCTGTGTTCGCGTGTACTACGAAGATCGCGAAAAACAGGAGCTGTCGCGGATCGATTCGTGCGACGTGCTGCAGTCGCCGCTGACGTCTCCGGTGGATTATCCGCGAGCGGTGGCGCTGGCGCATGTAGCGGAAGTGCTGGACGAGTTGATGCTGGATCGGGAAGTGAACGATCCGATGTTCCGGCTCGCGGTGGCGGTGCTGGCGCACTTACCGGCGGGTGCGATCTGGATGCCGGTGACGTACTTCGATCTGTGGATGGTGCGGCTGGTGGGATATTTGCCGGACCTGGGATCGTGCGTGGTTTGTGGCGAGCCGCTGGACGGTGAACGAGCATTTTTCCACGCGATGGCCGACGGGTTGATGTGCATCCGAGATAAGCGGCTGGCGTCGTCGGAACTATCGCAGGATTCGCGTCAGCTGGCGTCGGAGATTTTTCGGTCGCCGATTGATACGTTTGAGAAGTGTCCGTGGCCGAAGGAGCGGGCGGCCGATCTGCGGAAGATGCTGGTGCAGATCATGGAACGTCATATAGAGAAGAAGCTGGTGGCTACAGCCATGTTGGCGAAGGTGTAGTGGCTGGTTGAGTCGGGTAGCTGGTAGCTAGTCGCAGGCGGGCTTAAAGCTGAGTGCGTGCGACTGGCGACCAGCGACTAACGACGGATACGAATTGTGAGCACGGGAAGACAAAAATCGCTGACGTTTCAGGAACTGATTCTTCGCCTGCAGAATTTTTGGGCGGAGCAGGGATGCGTGCTGCAGCAGCCGTTTGACGTCGAAGTAGGTGCTGGCACGATGGCTCCTGAGACGTTTCTGAGAGTGCTGGGGCCGAAGCCGTACAAGGTGGCGTACCTGCAGCCGTCGCGCAGGCCGGCCGATGGGCGGTATGGCGAGAATCCAAATCGTCTCTATAAGCACACGCAGTTACAGGTAATCCTTAAACCTCCGCCTGAGGATATTCAGGAGCTATATCTGAAATCGCTGGAGGCCATTGGGATCGACCTTCGCCAGCACGATTTGAAGTTCGAGGAAGATAACTGGGAGTCGCCGACCCTGGGGGCGTGGGGCATCGGCTGGCAGGTGATGCTCGATGGACTGGAGATCACGCAGTTTACGTATTTCCAGCAGTGCGGTGGAGTGGACCTGGATCCGATTTCAGTAGAGCTGACGTACGGCCTGGAGCGAATTGCGGCATTTTTACAGGACGTTGACAGTATCTATGAAATCATCTGGGCGCGGGATCCGCGAGATCCGGAGAAGGTGTTTACTTACGGTGATGTGCGGCTCGCGGATGAGTTGCAGATGTCGGTGTACAACTTCGAGAGCGCGAATGTCGACAACTTGTGGGAGCACCTGCGGCTGTATGAAAGCGAGTGCCAAGAGCTGCTGAGGCGTTATCACGAACTCAGTGCTGTGGGCGAGGCGAATGAGATTCAGCGGTTCCCGTTGCTCGGAGCGTTTGAGCTTTGCCTGAAATGCTCGCACCTTTTCAATCTGCTCGATGCCCGCGGAGCGATTTCCGTGACGGAACGGGTGGGCGTGATTGCGCGAATACGGCAGCTTGCTGTCGGAGTGGCGAAGGCGTGGGTGCAGCAACAGGAGAATGCGGCGGCGCCGTTGGAAGCGGCTGTCGCGAATTGAGTTATTGCGTAATTTGGGACAAGTTCCCACAAATCCAAAAGAAGGATGTGTGGGGCACCCGCTGAGTGCTAATAAGTGAGCAAAGACTCACAGTCTGACAACTAACAACTAGCAACTGCCAACTGGGCTTTGTGACCCTGCTCACAGTCGGTTCGGTTCCGGATCGACGAAAATCGATGGGATACGCATACGAATGCCAGATTTCCTGCTCGAAATAGGTTGTGAAGAGATACCAGCCCGAATGATCGACGGCGCGCGCGAAGAACTAGCGCGGCGTGTGGGCGACCTGCTGGGCCGAGAGCGGTTGGCCCAATCCACGGTGCTGGAGCCCTATTCCACCCCTCGTCGCATTGCCGTGGTGGCGCGCGGAGTGGCCGCGGCTCAATCTGACATTGAAGAGCAGGTGATGGGGCCAGCGGTAAAGGTCGCCTATAAAGATGATCAGCCCACGCCTGCGGCGCATGCTTTTGCGAAGAAAGTTGGCGTGGACCTCTCACAGATCGAACGGGTGTCGACGCCGAAGGGCGAATACCTTTCCGCGCGAATCACGAAGAGGGGCCGCAGCGCGGCGGACATTTTGCGAGAAACGCTTCCGAAAGAGATCAGCAGCCTGTATTGGGCCAAGAACATGTACTGGCGCCCGGGAAAAACTTCAGAACGATTTGTGCGTCCGGTTCGCTGGCTGGTAGCAATGCTGGGAGACTGCCCGATTCCACTGGAATTTGATGGAGTTCATGCGGGCGCGGAGACGCATGGACATCGGATTCTGAGTGACGGGCCGGTAACTCTGAAGCAGCCCGACTCTTACACTGAGACTCTGCTGAAGGCGGCGGTGGTGGCGTGTCCGCAGCAACGTGAGCAGCGGATTCGCAAGGCGCTGGACGCTGCGACAAGAACGGTTCCTGGCGCGCGCTGGCGCGAAGACAAAGAACTGCTCGAAACTGTCGTCAATCTCACCGAATTCCCGTCTGTCATTCTGGGCAATTTCGATCTCGAATTCCTTACGCTTCCGGAAGAAGTGCTGGTCACCGTCATGCGCGACCACCAGAAATACTTCGCCGTCGAAGATGCGAACGGCCGCCTGGCTCCGCATTTTCTGGCAGTACTGAATACGGATGGCGATCCACAGGGCCTGATTCGCCACGGAAACGAACGCGTGCTGCGCGCGCGCTTCCGCGATGCGCGTTTCTTCTGGGATACGGATCAGAAGAAACCGCTGCGCGAACGCGTGGAGATGCTGAAGTCGGTAACTTTCCAGAAAGATCTGGGCAGCTATTTCGACAAGACCATGCGCGTGCAGGCGGTGTGCAGCCAGGTTTCGACGTGGCTGAATCCGGACGATCCGGATGCGACGAAACTAGTGCGCGATGGAGTGGTTCACAAAGCTGCACTGCTGGCGAAGACCGATCTTGACGACGGAGTTGGTGAAAGAGTTCACGGAGCTGCAAGGAATTGTGGGTGGCCTATACGCGCGCGTGCAGCAACTCGACCCGATTCTGCCGGAAGCAACGCGCTATGCGATTGCCGACGCGATTTACGATCAGTACAAACCGCAGTCGATGGAGGATTCCGTCCCGCGCACGATTGAAGGCGGAGTGCTCTCACTGGCCGATAAGGTCGACAGCATTGCTGGAATGTTTGCGCTGGGCCTGATCCCAAGCGGATCGAAAGATCCATTTGCACTGCGCAGGCAGGCAAACGGGATCGTGAAGATCTTCGCAGAGCACAGATTTCCACTCAGTTTGAGCGATCTGTTCCACGCGGCACGGGAAGCATATCGCGGGACGGAAGCGGAGAAGAAATTCAAATCGCTGACTTACGAGCAGGATTTGCGGAACTTCTTCCGAGAACGGTTGGAGTTCTACCTGCGGGATGCGCGTGGGTTCGCCTATGACGTGGTGAACGCAGTACTCGCCGCGGGGTCGGACGATGTCGTGGATGCGATCGCGCGAGCGGAAGCGGTGGCGAAGGTGAGGCCGTCGGAAGACTTCGAATCGATATCCGTCGCGTTCAAGCGCATGAAGAACATTTTGCGGCAGGCGCAGGAGACGAAGAAGCGGATCGGCGACAAACTCGACTTGTCCGCGGTTCAAGATGATGCCGAACGCGCGTTGGCTGAGGCTTTGCCGAAGACTGCAGCATCCGTACAGCAATTGCGGAGTGCAAAGAATTACGAGCAGGCGTTGCTGGAGATTGCGACGTTGCGCCCGCTGATCGACAGATTCTTCGACAAGGTGATGGTGATGGTCGAAGACGAAAGTGTGAGGGCGAATCGCCTCGCCCTGTTACAGGCGATGCTGAATGAATTCTCGACGATTGCGGACTTCTCGGAGATCGTCACGGAAGGCAAGAAATCCTAAGCGCTGTCAGAAGAGAGGACTTATATGGCTACAACATTAACTCCCGACGTAGAGGAAAAAATGGCAACCGCAACTCCAGCTAAGACAAAGTACGTTTATTTCTTCGGCGGAGGCAAGGCCGAAGGCAACGGCAAACTGAAGGACGTTCTCGGTGGAAAGGGCGCTGGGCTTGCCGAAATGACAAACGCCGGGCTGCCGGTGCCTCCGGGATTCACGATCCAGACCGATGCTTGTCGCGAATTCATGAAGACAGGGAAGACATCCGCCGCCGTTGAGGCAGAGATGGATGCGGCCCTGAAGAGCCTGGAAACACTTCAGGGGCAGAAACTGGGCGCGGGTGACAATCCGCTGCTGGTCAGCGTGCGTTCGGGCGCGAAGTTCTCGATGCCGGGCATGATGGACACGATCCTGAACCTCGGCTTGAACGATCAAAGTGTGGAAGCACTGGCGAAGAAGGGCAACAATCCTCGTTTTGCGTATGACAGCTATCGCCGCCTGATCCAGATGTTCGGCAGCGTGGTGATGGAGATTCCTAAGCACGCATTTGACGAAGTGTTCGACGCCAAGAAGAAACAGAAGAAGGCGAAGCTCGATACCGAGCTCGACGCCAAGGCACTGAAAGAGGTCGTCGAGGAATACAAGAAGGTCGTGAAGAAGCACACCAAGCGCGACTTCCCGCAAGATGCGCACGAGCAGCTGGTGATGGCTCGCGATGCCGTGTTTAGAAGCTGGAACAACGATCGCGCGAAGCACTACCGCCGCATTAACAACATCGATGACATGCTCGGAACCGCAGTGAACGTGCAGGCGATGGTCTTCGGCAATCTCGGCGAGACCAGCGGCACGGGCGTTGGTTTCACTCGCAATCCTGGAAACGGCAAGAACGAGTTCTACGGCGAGTTCCTGATGAACGCGCAGGGCGAAGATGTGGTTGCGGGTATCCGCACGCCAGTGCACATCAGCGAACTTCAGAAGGTTAATCCGGGCGCGTACAACGATCTGCGCGACATAACGAACCGGCTCGAGAAGCACTATCGCGATATGCAGGATTTTGAATTCACCATTCAGGAAGGCAAGCTCTACATGCTGCAGACCCGCAACGGAAAGCGTACGGGACTGGCGGCAGTGCGCGTTGCTATCGACATGGTGAATGAAGGCCTGATCACGAAAGAAGAAGGCTTCATGCGTGTGGAGCCAAACCAGTTGTACGACTTCCTGGTTCCGCGGCTCGACGAAAAGAGCACGAAAATTGAGGTTCTGACTACGGGCTTGCCGGCGTCGCCGGGCGCGGCTGTGGGTCAGATCGTGTTCACGGCAGAAGACGCGGTGGAAAAGGCCGGGCACAGCAGGAAGAATCCGGTGATCCTGGTACGTGCGGAAACGACTCCGGAAGACATTCAGGGCATGGAAGTGGCGGCGGGCATTCTGACTTCGCGCGGCGGAATGACTTCGCACGCTGCGGTGGTCACGCGCGGCATGGGCAAGTGCTGCGTGGCTGGCGCTGGCGAACTGGAAGTCAACGAAAAGACGAAGGAACTGAAGGTAAAGGGATACACGTTCAAAGAAGGCGACTGGATTTCGCTGGACGGAACGACCGGGCGCGTGATCAAGGGCAAGCTGGGCACGTTGCCTGCGTCGCCGGATGATCCGGATCTGCAGAAGCTGATGAGCTGGTCCGAACAGTATCGCAAGATGGGTGTGCGCGCGAATGCTGATATTCCGCGCGATGCCATCCAAGCGCGCGCGTTCGGTGCAGAAGGAATCGGCCTATGCCGGACGGAGCATATGTTCTTTGCGGAAGATCGCATCGGACACATGCGGACGATGATCCTGGCGACGAATGAGAAAGATCGCCGCGCCGCGGTGAAGAAGCTGCTGCCGATGCAGCGTGCTGACTTCACGGGCGTTTTCCGCGCGATGGATGGATTCCCAGTCACGATCCGCACACTGGATCCGCCGTTGCACGAGTTCCTGCCAAGCCGTGAAGAGCTGATGGTACAGATCGGCGTGCTGGAAGCGACCAAGCCGCGTTCACCGAAGCTGAAAGAACTGAAGTCGCTACTTAAGCGAGTGAACGATCTGCACGAACTGAACCCGATGCTGGGGCACCGTGGCTGCCGTCTGGGGATCACCTATCCGGAGATCACCGAGATGCAGGCACGCGCAATCTTCGAAGCCGCGTGCAATGTCGCGAAAGATGGCGTGAAGGTATTCCCCGAGATCATGATTCCGCTGGTTGGCACGCTGAAGGAATTGGCGAACCAGGCAGCAATCGTGCGTCGGGTGGCGGCGGAAGTTTTCGCCGAGAAGGAACGCAAAGTCGAGTACATGGTCGGAACGATGATCGAGTTGCCACGCGCTGCATCTGGTGGCGGACGAGATCGCGAAGGAAGCCGAGTTCTTCTCGTTCGGCACCAACGACCTGACGCAGACCACGTTCGGATTCTCGCGCGATGACATCAACAAGTTCCTGCCAACGTACCTGGGCGAAGGAATCCTGAAGCAGGATCCGTTCGCGGTGCTGGATCGCGAAGGCGTGGGACAGTTGGTGCGCATGGGAACCGAGCGCGGCCGCAAGACTCGCGAGAAGCTGAAGGTTGGCATCTGCGGCGAGCACGGCGGTGAGCCATCGTCGGTGGAGTTCTGCTACCAGGTGGGCATGAATTATGTTTCGTGCTCTCCGTTCCGCGTGTTGACGGCGCGGTTGGCGGCAGCACAGGCAGCGTACTCGAAGGAGCACTCGGGCGCAGAAGCAGGAAGAACCAAATAAGTGGTTAGTGGGTAGTGATTAGTGGTTAGGAAAGGCTCGGCGAAAATGCTGAGCCTTTTTATTGCAAAACGCGGGCGAGGGCGCCCGCGCCACAAGTCAGCCTATTGAGTCTTTGATGTAGCCATGGTCATGAAGTTGTCGACGTCGTCATGCATCTTTTTCAGCATTGGCGCGTTCAAGTAGACCATGTGTCCGGCGTCGTAAGTCGCGTATGAAATATTCTTGCGATACTGTTCCGGCAGATTCAAATGATCCATGGTGTAGTTGGCCGCGAGATAGGGAGTTGCAAGATCGTAGTAACCCTCCATCACCATGATCTTCAGGTAGCGATCCTTTACGATAGCCTGGCGTAGCGCGCTCGCGGTATCGGGGAAGCCTTCACCGGCCGATCCCCAATTCCAGTCGAAAACGTGCTCGCCATAGGCGCTGTGTGCAGAGACGTAATACGGCACATCGGTTTTGTAATTCAGCTCCTTACTCAGATATTCGTAGAACGCGGACGTGAACGGAGGCTCGGTTTCCGATCCGGTCGGATCATAGAAACGAGTGTTCATGAAGCCGTCTGGATCAGGCCCGGTAAAACGGCCGTCGAGGCGACCGACGCGTAGCTTCTGGTCGGCGAGCAAATAGTGAGTGAAGATCTGTACATCGATGCGCAGGTTCGCCTGATCGATAATCTCTTTGCCCAGCCCGGTGTAGCGCGCGAGCTTGTCGATAATGTTCTGGCGCTCCTGCGGAGTGAGCGCGTCTCCTTTATTCAGCGCTGACATATAGTCGTTCATCGCGAACTGCTCGGCGTCTTTGCGCGTCTGCTCGAGATTCTGCATGAGATCGGGCGCGAGCTTGTGGTGATAGGCCGCGATCATGGTGTAGGAGGGAAGGATCAGCGGATACGGAATGTCGTTGGTCTTATTGAACTCGAGTGTTTCGAAGTTGAGCACGCTTGAGAGCAGCGTAATTCCGTTAAACGAAATGCCGTGGTCGGCGAGATACCCGGCGATTCCGCCTGCGCGCGTAGTGCCATAACTTTCGCCGAGAATGAACAGCGGCGACGACCAGCGCTGATTGCGCGTGATGTACAAGCGAATGAATTCGCCGAAAGATTCGATGTCGCCCTTCACGCTCCAGAAACGCTTGGCTGCTTCCAGATTTGCTGGACGGCTGTAGCCAGTTCCGATGGCGTCGATCAGCACCAGGTCAGTTTTGTCGAGAATGCTCTGGGTATTGTCTTCGAGGCGATAGGGCGCCGGCGGCATGAATCCGTTGGGCTGGAGGACGACCTTACGAGGTCCGAGTGCACCCATGTGCAACCAGATTGAAGCCGAGCCAGGGCCGCCGTTGAAGGCGAAGGTGACGGGCCGCTGACCGGCGGGCACGCCGTCCTCGGTGTAAGCCACGTAGAACATGAGGGCATCGGTGTTGCCAACGGCATCGCGAATGGGCAGCTTGCCGACTGTGGCCGTGTAATGAATGGTGCGGCCGCCGATGGTGACCTGATGATGCGTGATGACAGGAGCAGGTTCGGTCATATCAAAGTGCAAGCCGGCGGGTGCTGGGTGGGTTGCTTCCGGAGCGGCAGCCTGCGAGGGTTCGTGATGCGGTTGCTGTGCTTCCTGGCGCGGCTCTTCAGTCTTCGGAGTTTCGGTTGCAGGCGCGGGCGCCGTTTTTTCCACCTGCGGTTTGGGAGGGTTTTTCTGCTGAGCGAAGGACAGTGGCGCGATCGCGAGTGAGAGCAATATCGTAGTGCGAATCAACCTGGTTCGAATCATCTGCGCGCAAACTCCGAAAGTGAAAGGATGTGGCGGCGAATAAGACTCGACACTTTAGACGCCGCCGGAAAACCTGTAATTGTATCGTGACCAGGCACGCGGGCGTTGGCGTCTGGTGCGAGACGACGGATATTGAGGCTTACTGCACCTTCTGCAAACGTGCGATCAGCTTATCCGCGAGATTCTCTTCCGATTCGGACCACAGCACACGCCCAGTGATGCCGCAATTCTTCTCGACGGCGGTTGTGAACTGGACCAGCTTATGAACGTTTACACGCACGCGGGCTTCTTCGACCGGAGTGAGCTCGATATCCTCATATAGGAAAGGGGTGTCGAGTCCGAAGTCGATCTGCACGTGGCCATTCTGCTGATAACTGCCATCGTCGAAGTCGGTGCCGTGGGCGATGATGCGGACCAGCGACGGCGCCAGCGACCACTGATTGGTTTCCTCACTCGGGGACCAGAGATCCCAGTAGACCTCGAAAATGTAGGCGTAGTCCATGTGGAGAAGATCACCGGCCATGGCAGCGCCCTGCTCGGGGTCGAGTCCTGGGCGGAATCGCCGTTCGAGGATGCTGGCCTCCTTCCAGGAGACCGGCTGCACAATCACGCCGGCGACGCCGGGCCGTGTTTGCGAATATGGAAACTGCTTCAGAATGGAAAGCGTGCGCGGCAACATTTCCGACCCGGCAAAGCTCGGAAACCAGACAGTGAGATAGAGAGGATCGGGCATACGAGATTCCTCTGGAGGCAGTACCGCTCACCCCGCAACTGATTGTAAATGGCGCGGCCAATTTTCGCTGGGATGTCGAGTTCTGCTATGTTGCTGGTGAGGGAGGGCGCTTGAAAATCGCGATCACAGGCGCTTCAGGACGATTCGGCCTAGGTCTGCAGCTCGCACTGGAGCAGAAACATACGATTTACGCTCTGCGACATGCGGACATCGATATCACGAAGGCCGATGATGTTGAACGGGTGTTGACTGCGATCCATCCAGATGTGGTCATCCATGCAGCAGCGCTGCCCGACATCGATTATTGCGAAACGCATCTGGAGGAAACGCAGAAAGTTAACGTTGACGGTACTCGCAATGTGATGCATGGCGCGGCACAGATCGGCGCTGGACTCGTGCAGATCTCGACCGACGCCGTGTTCGATGGCACAAAAGGCGCGCCTTACGTCGAAACCGATGCGACGAAACCGATCAGCGTTTACGGGCGCAGCAAACTTGCCGCTGAGCTGGTGGTGACGGAGTATGAGAAACACTGGATCTTTCGGGTGTCGGTGCTATTCGGGCCGGGCAAAGAAAATTTCGTGAGCAAAGCAATCGAACACGTACGCGCAGGCATGTTGCACAAGGTCGCATCGGATCAGTTGGGATCCGCTACGTATACGCTGGATGCCAGCGAGAAAATTCTTGAACTGGTAGAAGCCAAGGCGTACGGGCTGTATCACCTGTGCAACTCCGGTCCGTGCACACGAATGGACTTGGCAAAGCAGGCCGTTGTAGATGCAGGTCTGGACCCGGAGCTGGTGCAGGGAATGCCGGTGGAATCGATGAGCAGGCCTGGTCCTCGCGTGAAGTACGCCGTGATGGAAATGGCTGCACTGCGGAATCGCGGATTTGCAGCGCCGCGCCCGTGGCAAGAAGCGTTGCGTGAGTACGTGAAAAAATACATTCAAAGCGAAAAGCAGTGAGTCTGTTTTGACCTTTGTCGTAGTGGCCTGATAACATCAGACGTTCGACTGACGTAGCCTTCCTGATACGCGTCCCCGTCGTCTAGCCCGGCCTAGGACATCGCCCTTTCACGGCGGTAACACGGGTTCAAATCCCGTCGGGGACGCCAAATCCTTTCAATTACTTACCTCAATCGGATCGGAATCCCGCGGTACAAGTCGCGGTACAAGCTCCTTCGGCCGAATCATCATCACCAACTTGCTCTGCGCCTGTCGCTTGTCGGGACCCAGGGCCTGCGCGTACACGTCCATTGACATCCGAACGGTCGAGTGCCGCAGCAGCTCCTGGACGACCTTCACGTCTTCGCCATTCGCTTTCAATAGCGTGGCGAAGGTTCGACGGAAGGTATGCCACCCGATCCGCTTCTGGATCCCCAGTTGCTCTGCCAGCGGCTGAATGTGGTGGCGCATTACGGCCGAGAGCCACAGTGGCTGCCGGCCGCGTTTATCGCCCGCACGGCGCGCGTCCGAGGCCCAGACCCAGTCGTCAGCTGCCCGGTAGGGCGCCTGGCGATACCAGGCGAGAACATCTTCGGCAACGTAGCGATCCAGAGGCATCAGCTTCCGTGAGATCTCGGTCTTACAGTCTCCAACCTGCTGGTTGACGACCGATCGTGTGACCGCAACCGCCAGATTGCTGAAATCGAAGTCTCCCCACTTCAATCCCGCCAGCTCACCCCGACGCAGGCCCGAGTGCATGGCCAGCGAGAGCATGGCGCGTTCACGGACGCCAACGGCTCCGAGCAATGCATGCAGTTCGGCAACGTCGAGAATGTCTGGTTCGGTTTCGCGCTTGGCCGATACCCGAACGCCGGCGCCTTTGACGATGCCGATGATCGGATTCCGGTCGGTGAACTCCCACCGGATCGCGTGGTTGAAGACATGACTCATGGCATCACGGATCTTTTCTTTTGTCCCTCCAGCCAGAGGCTTCGCCTGCCCGAGTTTCTTCTTGAACCGTTCCGTGGTCAGGCTGTCCAGCCAGTTCTCCACGGCCACGGTCTTGATGTCCTTGAGCAGGTGCGAACCCCAGCGGGGAAGAACCCACCTGTTGAGAACCAGCTTCTTGCAACGCCGCGTCGAAGGAGCGCCCCTCAGGCGGTCGTCCGCCAGTTCCCGTTCGATGTAGTGTTGAATCGTTGCTGCCATGGTGATCGAATTTAGCTTCGTCGGTTTTTCAGTGTTGATGTCAAATCGTAGTTCAGCCAGTTTCTCCTCGAGCGCTTTACTCCTTTCCGGAAAGTCTTTCACCGAACCAAACGTGATCTTGCGCTCGCGGAGTCTTCCATCGGGCGAACGTTGCTGCCAGCGGAACTGCCAGCGTTCGATCCCGTCCTTGCGTTTCATTTTCTGTAAACAACCGTACTGATAGCGTGTCAGCATTCATCAGCTCCTTGAATTCTGACACCACTCGCTGGCTGAGTTTACCCGACTCGCGGCCCAAGCCTCCAGCTCCGACGCAAGAAATCTCCAGGTACGGCGTTTATTTCCAGACAGGGGGTGTGCCGGCACGATTCCTTCGCGCGCCCAGCGCAGCAGTGTTCGCGGGTCGAGATTCAGGAATGCGGCCGCCTGATGAGGATCAAGAAATGCTTCTCGATTGTTGTTGTCGCGGGAAGTGCTGGGAACTGCTATGGCATGAGTGTTCATGGAAGGGAGTTCCTCCGTGCAGTTTCTGTTTAAGGCAGTGAGCGTTGTAAAAAGGTCACCTGGTTGAGCGATCAGAGACGCGAACGTATTCAGAGTTCTCGTAAGAGCGACATCGGTGCTCCGCAATCGTACGGGGAAACCATCGCGACAGATCAGGCATGTCGTTCAGGGGTCGTCTTCACCGGCGACGCGCGTGAACTTCGTGCAAATCGATGGCGTGAACTGGCGAGTCCCAGGGCATATGTATATTTGAGTTTTGTCCTGTCGAGATAGCGTTCCTTGTCGTCGTTGTGTTCTCTGTTTGTTTTGCAAGCACATGTCATCGGGAAGATGTTTGTTTCTTTTCTCTTCTCTCCTTGTGATCTGCCGATAGGCGGTCTGGTGCTGAGATCAGTTTCTGTTTTCAGGAGATACGAGCGATCCTGTCGGATTTCTGACGTGCTGGAGTTTCTTCTCCAGATTCTCAAAACGCAGCGTGAAACAGACGAGCGATGTGGCCGGGAGCGACCCCGGAATCCCGGAGGGATTTTGGCGCGCAAAAAGCGCGTCCACAGGGGGTCGCTCCCGGCCACAGAGCGATTTTTGCCGCGTTACGTCTTGGACCATCATGCGTCGTTAGTCCTTCTCCGTCAGGTTCTTGGCCGAACGAGTCCGGAACGGCAGCGGAACGGGAGCGGAACGTCGTCCGGAAGCTGCCGTTCCGCCAATTCCGCGGAAATGCTCTCGAAGCGAGTCATTTTTAACAGGTAAAACATAGCTCAAAAAGCTCATCGACAGCGCTCCTGTAACTGCCTTCAGACCTCAGCAATATCGGGTTTTCGATACGCTTTGTGGCCTCGGTTGTTTCTAGTTAATCTCGAAAAGTTCATGCCTCTAACTGGGGTTTCGTGTAGCGCACAGATCCCGTCCGGCGTGGTCCTAGGGTGGTATTTCGACCCTTTTCCATAGCGGCGGGGCCTCAGTAAGCCACCCAACTGACCATATCTGACCCGAAAAACGCAGGCTGAAAGCCTCCTGCACTCGTCGGAATTTCTCCATTGTGGTGACGCGTAAAGGTCTTAAACGCAGAAATCGAATCAGAAGAAACTCGTATTTCAAGTGAAGTTATGAGACCAACAAGTTCATCTTCTTCCAAGCCGCGAGGTAAACCTCACAGCAGAAGGAAGAGAGAGAAGAAGGACTTCCTTAAAGAAAAACAATTGCAGACAAGGCAGTAGAGAACAGGTCGGAATCGGCTGGCGCGTGTGGATCTGTTCCTTCTAAACCTGACCTAGATAGGGACACATGGCCGTGCCAATACGTTCGGAAGCCCGCGGTGCGTCGAGATGTCTTGAGCGATTCTTCATTGCGAAGAGAATGTGCTACACGATGCCGCGCGGCGACTAGAGTTCGCGCATTCGCGCAGCATCGGGCACCGGGGAAAGGTACGATTTTGTATTCGTCTTGGTCGTGGCGGTTTCGCGGTGCCCCTAAGGTAAGTGGGCGCTTTCGCGTGCACGTTACGCAGCATTCCATTTGATCGAACAGTCTCTTATTACCTAATCCGCCGTGCCACAGATAGGCACGGATGGGCGCGGGTGGATATTTGTGTTGTTCTAAGTGACCTCGTCCTATCGAATTATCCCGATAACGGGGCGTGAAACCAAGAGCGCTATAAATGTGGCGGACTCTTGCGTGCGTGTTTTGCAATCGAGACCTGTCGGCGCGCTGAAGCTTATCAACTCCGACAAAAGGGCGTAGTAGGATTGACTCTCTCGTTCAGAATCCAGCCTCAGATTGGCCGAATCAGCCGTCTGTCGCACCTGTCCCTGTGGCACATTTTCCAAATTCCGGAACACTTCCAGATTTTGCACGGATCGCCCTATCTCTCGGGTACATTTCTTTCTACTGGGGTGAAGCAATGAATCGGGCAAGTTCGATTCTGTTCTGCGAGGCGTGCCGTAAGGAGACGCGCTTCCTAGCGATTCAGCAGGTAATCAGCGCTATGGGCATCAGTCGTTCCACGGTTTATTACTGGATGGAGCGACATTGGATTCACTGGCGCGAGTTGCCCAGTTCTCGCCGCATTATCTGCAGTGAGTCGCTGAGCCGAAATGTTAACCGCGAGGCAAGTTAAGAGATTCGCGATGCGAGCCAAGAACTGTCGTATCGAAAAATTAATCCGAAACTGTCCAAAACTGTCCGATTCCGTGCAGTTTGGTACGTTGACCGAATCCAGGTACACACCTATGCTGGCGCACACTTCGAATGTGGGGCATTCGATTGGAGCGCAGGATGAAGATCGCCGCCGGCATGCTGTTGCTATTCGCTGTGGTCAGTGGGGCATCAACTCTCAACGCGCAATCGCCTAAAGTGCTAGCGCCGCACAGACCGATCGAGAAGCGCATAGCGAAAGGCAAGGAACAGCCCTTGCCTCCCGCGAAGAGCGCCTCATTGGTCGGAGGCCTTTGGATGACAAGCCCCACGCTGAAGTCTCAAATGTTCCTAAAAAACATCCTCGAGGTTTCATCGATCACGGCTCGTCCTGTTCTCTATCTGAGCAATGGCACACGTTATCAGCTATCGCTTGTAACGATCGAAGCCTCCGGTACCGCGGTCGTTGACATCAATTCCGAACTCGACAAGCTGGGTATCGCATCGTATGCCACTCTTTCCGGCTATGTGGAGATCGATTACAACTGGGCGTGGAATCCGTTGTGCGTCACCATTCGCAACGTCGACACAATACACAGCACCATATTCACCTATGGCGTACAGCCGTCCACGGACGGGACAACCCAAAATTCTGCGTCCGCCATGACACAAGTCGCAGAAGGGATGTGGTGGAAACAGGAAGGCCAGGTCACAGGTTTTGTAGCCGTGGCGAATACATCTTCCAAGTCTATCGACGCTTCCGTCCAGGTTAGCGATAGCGCCGGCAACCCAATGGCGACTCATGATATGACGATCTCTCCCCACGGAACGAAAATGCTGGACTTGCCGGAACTGCTGTACCCCAACACGAATGACGGTGGCATTCGCGTCACGTATGACGGACCAGCAAACGCATTAGCCATCAACGGGGGGCTCCAAGATCAGGCTGTGGGTTATTCGACAGACCTTCGCTTTGCTTCGGCGCCTGCAGCGTCAGCGAAAGCTTCCCAGGCCACGATTGCCGAACTTGGTCTGATGGTTGGCGCTGCCGACCCGATGATGGCGTTTCCGGCAGGTACGCGATTCACGCCGTATTCGGTTTTGCGCAATGTTTCAGATGCGCCTGCAACCGCCACACCCACCCTGTGGTGGATGGAATCCGGAGCAGCACACTCAGTTTCGTTGCCGAGCGTAACCCTGGCGCCGTATTCGACGCGCACACTCGACTTGGCATCTATGCTGTCGTCGGCTGGGTTGAAAGCCTTCACAGGAACCTTCAATCTGGAACTTGATGTCCAGGGAAAACAGGGCGCGCTGCAGCTGGCAGCGGGCAGTGTGGATCAGACGAATACGTATGTATTTGAAGTGGTCCCACGCTTTATCGAGGAAAGTGCTTCGAAGTCGATGGGATACTGGAGCACAGGCAACGGGGATGACACGATGGTGACAATCTGGAATCCCGCCGATGAAGCACAAGATTTCACCTTCCGCCTAATCTTCGCAGGTGGACATTATCTTCTGCCGATTCACCTCGAAGCACGAGCCTTACGGAGTTTCAATATCTCAGAAATCATTGAGGCACAGGTGCCAGATTCTGAGGGCAATATCATTCCAGCTGCGATCCACGAGGGCAGTGCGACGATTGCTGGGAGTCAGGAGGACGTCCAGCACATTCTCGTCGCGATGGATGCGGGCATTTACAACGTGCGGAAGGCCACATGCTTCCCTATTTGTATCAATTGTAACGGGTATACGAGCTTTAGTATGTCCCCGGCAAGCGCGACGATTAAAGTGGGGGCCACTCAATCGTATCAGGCGTTGGGCACATGGTCGTCCGGAACTCAATACAACGTGGCGAATAGTTGGAGCAGCAGCAATACGTCCACAGCAACCGTAAACAGTAGCGGCGTCGCCACCGGCGTCAATGGCGGTTCGGCTAATATTCAGGCCGCTTATGGTCCAGACCAGGTGAACACGACGATCTGCTATACCGTTGTCGCCCCCTCTTGCCCTACCACTTCTGGAACTCTGACAGGTACGGCAAACGTTTTCGACCCGACGCCGAACATAACGAGCGTGAGTAGCCCTTGGAATGCAGGTGTCACGAATACAGTCCAAATCTCCGGAAGCGGTTTTGGAACGAACCTCCCAACTTTAAACATTACTGATCCGAGCGGGACAATAACTGGGTGGTCTGTAACTTCTCATAGCGACACTCAGATCACCGCGTCCGTGTCAATTGCGGCAAGCACGCCGCCGCAGAATGCGACACTCACAGTTACATCAAACGGTTATAGCGGGCAGGGCTTTACCTCCGGTCAAGGTAATTCACAAACAAGCCCGAGCTGGAGCGTCCCAATCAACCCCGTTTCAGCGCCTGCTCCACGAATACTTTTCAACGGCACGGACGTCACTGGCACGACTCAGTCCGTGGTGGTCGGACAGCAGATTGCCTTTACCAGTTCCGTCAGTTTGCCTGCAGGCGTTGTGATCACCAGTAGTAATTGGACAATTCCGGGTACTATCGTTGGCGGCTACAATGCATCCGCGAGCAGTGGTGCAGTGGTTGCTCCGGTGCTGAATGGCAGCTCCACAACCATCTATTGGGTGTACGGTCAAAACGTAACGGTTCAGTACGGCTATTGCATGAACAACGGTCAATGTAGCCCCCAGGCTACGGCTACCTTTCAAGTGACAGGTCCAAGCGGCGGAACCATGACTAGTACTCCCTATTCTGGAGTAACCATCGATGTTCTGACGGCGTGTCCACCGATTACAGCCGGCAATTGGCTGGTATACGGCAACATCTACATCACCGGAAGCCCCTGCTATCTTACTGGGACGCCTGGAATGTCCTTCTCCCCATCCGGATACTCCAATTCAGCCGGCGGCACTTGGTGGTACGTGCAAATGATAAACAGCAACGTTGACACAGGGGGCCTGGCATGTACTTCGGCTCCAGGGCTCGACTCGGGATACCCGTATGGGACAACCACCCCTGAGACAGACTCGCCGGCCACATTGCTGGACAGCACGTATCGAACACAGACACGCTCCTTCAACGCGACAATGTACTTAATGTGGAAATCGAGCAGTGCGAACTCAATTCCCGTTCCGCTTGGATCTCAGACATGGGCCTTTTCTACTGCCGCTAACTGTGCCGCATCGTGCGGTTCAGCCAGCAACTGGACAGTGACTACAAACGGAACACCCGGACCGATTGGTGGTTTCGTTCCGAGTAATGCACAACAATCGTTCTCGGGCTATCCCACGTGGTCTACGGTTTCCAGTTGCCATTAATGAAGTTGGGGGAACTATGAAACTGTCACTTTCACTAGCAATATTGGGAGTCGTGTTCGCCGCGACTATACCTGTCCAGACTAGCAGCGCTCAAAGCTCTGGAGCGCCATTTTCGATTAACATATCAGGTCCTCCGCAGACGAAGGTCGGCTCGGAGATTGAGTTGAGAGTTCAGCTCACAAACACGTCGAATCACAGCATCACCTTATCGCCGCTTTATATTGACGGGATCGATACCAGCTTCGACTACGAAGTCCGGGATAGCACCGGTAGTCTAAAAGAAAAAAAGGAAAGGAAAATGCAGGGTAGTTTTAGGAGTGTGACGCTGAAGCCAGGCGAGAGTCTGGATGAAGGCACGCTCGTCAGTCGTGTCTTTAATATGGCAGAGCCTGGGGAATATTCGGTTCAGCTATCTCGCGCGCTCTCTGGAGATCAGCAGAAAGGCGTGGTTAAGTCGAATACGATTACTGTCAACGTGGTTCCGTAGCCTCTTCTGAATGCCATGCGAGTTCTGTATTGTTTAATATTCGTATCTCTTGCTCTTGCCGAAAGCGGTTCTGCTCTCGAAGAAGCGGCCGCCAATGTAGCGGTCGACTGGGAAAGCAGCGCGCTCCAGTCCGTTCGCCATGCGAAGCTCGGTGCACCAATGGTGTCGCGTGCGCTGGCGATCGTCAACACTTGCATGTACGACGCGTGGGCTCCGTATGACGATCGCGCGGTCGGCACGCAGCTGTCGGGGGCACTTCGCCGACCGGCGGCTGAGCGAACGGAAGCGAATAAACAAGAGGCTATCAGCTACGCGGCCTACCGGGCCTTAAGCGATCTGCTGCCCGCCGACGCCGACTCTGTCTACAAGCCACTGATGAAGCAGCTCGGCTACGATCCCAACAACAACACCACGGACATCGAAACGCCCGCTGGAATCGGCAATGTCGCTTGCGGTGCAGTGCTCGAATTTCGCCATCATGATAAAGCCAACCAACTCGGAGATCTCGCACCTGGCAGCTACTCCGACTGGACGCACTTCCACATGGTGAACATGCCGAGCGCTGTCCCGATCTCTTTGCCCTCGATCCACCCGATCGACTTCAATCACTGGCAGCCGCTCATCTATGTCGGGGACACGGGCGAATTCGTATCCCAAATGTTTCAGGCGGCGCAGTGGTGTTACGTGACTCCGTTCGCCTTGTCGAAAGGAGACGAATTCCGCTCGTCAGGCGAGTTTGCGGGTCCGGCACAATACGGCTCGAAGGAGTACGAGGAACAGGCCGAAGAACTGATCGCCATCAGCGCCCGGCTGAATGATCGCGAAAAGGCTATTGCGGAATACTGGTCCGATGGACCCGGCACTGAACAGCCGCCCGGCCACTGGATGCAGCTCGCCGCGTTCGTTTCCGCGCGCGATCATCACTCGCTCGACGACGATGTGAAGATGTTCTTTGCGCTAAGCAATGCCCTGTTTGATTCCGGGATCGCGGCTTGGGACATGAAGCGTACATACGATTCCATCCGGCCGATCACAGCGATACCGCTCCTCTTTCACGGCAAAAAGATTCGCGCCTGGGGAGGACCAGGCAAAGGCACCGTGGAAATGGACGGCGCTCAGTGGATGCCATATCAACGGCCGACGTTCCCCACGCCTCCGTTTCCCGACTATGTCTCCGGACACAGCACCTACAGCGCCGCGGCAGCCTTCATCCTCGCAAAGTGGACCGGTAGCGATAGCTTCGGATATTCCGTCACCATTCCAGCAGGAAGTTCGAAGATCGAGCCAGGTATTACGCCGCCCCGAAACATAACGCTAAGTTGGGCAACGTTTACTGAGGCCGCAAACGGTGCCGGCATGTCCCGCCGTTATGGGGGCATTCACTTCCGGCGAGCCGATCTGGATGGAAGACTTTTGGGACGACTTGTAGCGACGAAAGCCTGGACCAAAGCACAGAGTTACTTTGACGGCAGCGCGGCAATCACTCCGCACCTAATCGTTGCCAAGGCTGCAGCCGAAATCGGCAACTGAAGGACACCGACATATTCAGCTTTTGGTGCAACCTACAGGCGCCGATGCACTTCGCAATACCTCGTGACTGCACGGTGTCTTCCCAGCATGGATCAACGCTGTCTTCAATGTCGCGCAAAGAATGAGTGGACCCCGCCGTCGAATTCCAGACTGTATCCCTTTCCGGCAATCTGCCACAGCTGCGGTGAGATTCACTTCAAGCTTCGTCGGAGCGCTATGTGGGAAATTCCTAAGCTAGAGGACTGTGCAGCGATGAGGGAATTGCACGGCGATGCCTACTTCAAATTGGTTCACCGGTCGGTAGAGCTACGCCTCGGCAAGTCTCAGTCCTTGAATGAGGGCTCATCGAATGCGAATAGCACTGGTGAAAGCACTAAAGCCGATGCAATTTGCGGTACAACAACGGTACAAGATTGCTGATGCGTTACCAGGTTCTACAAGCAGTTTGTCAGCGAGTGGTGTCTTGTAAGTATCATGTTTTCCGTGAAGGGGCCCCCTTTCACGGCGGTAACACGGGTTCAAATCCCGTCGGGGACGCCAAATAAACACAACTTCGCGCCGTCCATAATTCCGGACGTGATTCCAAGTCACGATGGAATCACGATCGCGAGGCAAAAGAGCGTCGCCTCTATTTCACCGTAGATGATTTATGGCGGTACATCGCTGGCCTCGACAGCGGGTTCATGAAGCATCTCGGCGCTGCGCCTCTGCTGACCGAGATCAACAGCGCAACCGACAAACTTTTCCCGGTATAAGATTCGCGTCAGTTCGGAGCTTGGACCGGAGGGTGCGGTGCTGGGGCCCGAGTTACAACTCGGGAACTGGCGGCTCGATTGTCCTGCCGAACCTGCTCTCGAGTGGCGAGTCGTACACACACATGGTCATCGGGCCTGGCCTCCCTCCAGACAAATGGCTGCTTGCAAACTCCACCAGTTTGACGTTGGGAAGCTTGTTCATTGTCGAGGGCCGCTTGATCGCGAGTTGCCGGGAGAACGCATACGGAGTCGCCCGGAAAGGCTTCACGCCAAACAAATCCTTGTATGCATGCTGCCTGTCCAAAGCAAGGAGAAGCTCCGTTAATGACTAGAGCAACAACAGCGAACAGGAGATGGCTGAGACTTCTGGAGAGCCTGTGTGTAGCGCGAGCAGTCCGCCCCGACGCGATTGCAAGGGACGTGGACCAAGAAGCAGTCATGAAATCACCTGAAGATTCGGAGAGTTGGGCTCACACCGCTACGGCCATACGATGATTCTAGAGCCGTGTGCGGATGCAACCCAAGTCATTTTCAGCCGTGATTCGCGCTGCTAGTGGTTTGTTTTGCGTTTCCTCTTTTCACGCGCGCCTGCTTGCCGGTGCTCGTCCGGCGTCAAACGTAAGCGAACAATCTCGGATACAGACAGTTGTCATCCAGGACCACCGGCGGCCAGTAGGTGTTCGTAACAGTCCTCACCAGCTGCGGAAAATCCAATTCACTATCAAAAACCTGAAAGCAGAACAGCGGAAGCCGAGTGACTTCAGCATTGACGGCTTGGAGTAGCCAATCTGCAACCAGTACGTGTGAACGTTTCAGAGCGTTCATCCAGTCAACTATTACTTTTGCCAGTGTTCGGACCAACCTCATCTTTCTAAGATCAGGCGATTGCCCGGGAAGACAATTCTCGCGAAGACAGAGTTGTTGTTCGCATTCACATAATCGTTTGTAAGCCGGTCGCGGCGGTGGTCTGCCGCAATTTCAGGAGAGGACGATGAAAACGACGCAGAAGTCTCCAGTCGCATACATGGAAACCACTGAGCAGAGACGCCTAAATGAGGCGCGTGAGAAAGATATCCCGTGGAAAAAGTGGGGACCGTACTTGAGCGAACGACAGTGGGGCACGGTCCGCGAAGATTACAGCCAGGACGGGAATGCCTGGAATTATCTCAGCCATGAACAGTCGCGCTCTCGCGCTTACCGGTGGGGAGAGGACGGGCTGGCTGGAGTGTCTGACGACAATCAGCATCTTTGCTTTGCGCTCGCGATGTGGAATGGGCACGATCCAATTCTGAAAGAGCGTTTGTTCGGGCTCACGAACAATGAAGGCAATCACGGCGAAGACGTGAAGGAGTATTACTTTTATCTGGATAGCACACCGACGCACTCTTACATGAAGTATCTCTACAAATATCCTCAGAAGAGAATTTCCGTATAACGACCTGGTAGCGACAAATGGGCGGCGCTCGAAAGAAGAGTTTGAGTACGAGTTGCTGGATACCGGAATTTTCGACGATGACCGCTACTTCGATGTGTTCGTCGAATATGCCAAAGCGGATCCGGAAGACCTGCTGATTCGCATTTCCGTCCATAATCGGGGACCAGAAAAAGCGGAGATCCGTCTGCTCCCGACGCTCTGGTTTCGAAACACGTGGGAGTCGGGAGAAACGGCGAGGCCCTCGCTGCGCGGCAGGGACGGAAAAATAACGGCTACGCACGATGAACTCGGCGAGAGGACTTTGCAATGCGAGGGGAATCCGGAGTTGCTGTTTACTGAGAATGAGACCAACGCCAAGCGGTTGTGGGGCGGGTCGAATTCGTCGACATATGTGAAGGACGCATTCCACGAATACGTGATTGCAGGAGCGAAGGAAGCGGTCAATCCGGAAAAAGTGGGCACAAAGGCCGCTGCGCATTATCGATTGGAGGTTCCGGCGGGTGGTAGTCGAGTGGTACGCCTGAGGTTAAGCAAGGCGCCGGCGGGCGATGCGTTCAGCAATTTCGACAAGACCTTCGCCGTACGAATTACCGAGGCCGACGAATTCTACGACCGGGTTACTCCCCGCAATTTAAGCGAAGACGAACGCCGCGTGCATCGGCAGGCACTGGCCGGGATGCTGTGGAGCAAGCAGTTCTACTATTTCGATCTCGATAGATGGTTGGACGAGCACCAGGCTCATCCGCTGATTGGAAGCGGCCATCGCAGCGCTCGAAATACCGAGTGGTTTCACATGCTCAACCGCGACATCATCTCCATGCCGGACAAGTGGGAGTATCCATGGTATGCGGCATGGGACCTTGCGTTTCACACTATTTCGCTCTCGCTGGTTGATTTCGATTTCGCCAAGGATCAGTTGTTGTTGATGTTGCGAAATCTGTATGCGCATCCGAACGGACAGATCCCAGCCTATGAGTGGAACTTTAGCGATGTGAATCCGCCGGTGCACGCCTGGGCGACATTGTTTCTATACAACATCGAAAAGGAACTGGGGCGAGCGGATCTGCGCTTCTTGGAGCGGTCGTTCCAGGGACTGATGTTGAATTTCAACTGGTGGGTGAACCGCAAAGATCCGGAAGGGAAGAACGTATTTGCCGGCGGCTTTCTCGGCTTGGACAACATTGGTGTGTTCGATCGCAGTGCGCAACTTCCCACGGGAGGCCATCTGGATCAAGCCGACGGAACGGCATGGATGGCGTTCTACTGCCAGAACATGCTCGAGATAGCGATGATCTTGACCGAGTACGACGCCCCCATGTACGAGGACATCGCTTTCCGATTCCTCGAACATTTCCTATGGATCACATACGCCATGGATCGAATTGGAGAGAACCACGATGAGATGTGGGACAGCACAGACGGCTTCTTCTACGACCTTCTGCATTTTCCGAACGGGGATGCCATGCGTCTCAAAGTCAGATCGATGGTCGGATTGCTGCCTCTCTGTGCTTCGACGGTGATCGAGGCGCAAGCTAATGTGGTGCAGCATCCGCGGCTCAGAGGATTAATTGAGTTATTCAAGAAACGTCATCCGGAGCTGCTGAAACACGTAGCGCCAGCGGACGGCAACTTCATTGGCTACGCCCAACGCCGCCTGCTGTCTGTTTGTAACAAGGAAAAACTGGAACGTATTCTGGGGTATATGCTCGACGAAAATGAGTTCTTCGGACCTTACGGCATACGTTCTTTGTCGAAATATCATCTCGATCATCCTTTTATATTCGACCTCGGTGGACAACACTTCGAAGTGAAGTATCTCCCCGCCGAATCCAACACCGGGATGTTTGGGGGGAATTCCAACTGGAGAGGGCCCGTGTGGATGCCGGTGAATGCGCTGCTAATCCGGTCTTTGTTGAACCTCTATCAGTTCTACGGCGACGATTTCAAAGTCGAGTGCCCTACCGGGTCGGGGCAGTACATGACGTTATTCGAGGTCGCAAAAGAAATCGGCCACAGACTCTCGAGCATCTTTGTACGCGATGAGAGCGGGAAACGTCCTGTCTATGGCGGAACGAAGAAGTTCCAGGACGATCCGCATTGGAAGGACTACATTCTGTTCTACGAATATTTCCACGGTGAGAATGGTGCAGGACTGGGAGCGAGTCACCAAACCGGGTGGACAGGTATAATCGCACGCTCGCTGGATCTTTTTGCGCGAGTAACTCCGGCCGCGGCGTTGCAGTTCTCCAAGGGAAAGCTGGCAGCCCAGATGACGCGCGAACAGGTGGCAGCAACCGGAACATAGGCGGAAAGGTAGAATGAGCCTTCTGGTACTTTGATTGAGGGAGGGCTCAGGTACGATCACTTTTGCCAGTGTTGCCGTTGCTTGGGCCCGCCCAACGTTGTTTCGCACAGCGGAGCAGAATCGGGAGTGCCTCATGCAACGTTGCCTATTCTCGGAGGAGAACGAAAATGCGTAAAGGTTTCGGATTTGCGCTGATCCTGCTTTTCGCGCTACAGGCCGCCTCGGCCAGCAAGGAAACCGGAACAACGGTTCTCAAGGATGTCCAGCCAGCGGGGACGACCAGCAAGAATCACAAGCATCAGCAGTTTGATTTGTCGCTTTCGACCACATCCGGGACGGAGTACACCTGCCGAACAAATGAGAAGGACGAAGTCAAAGCCACCGATTTTGTTGTCGGCAGCAATGTGACGTATGAGTTTAAAGATAATAAGGGAAAGCTGAAGAGTTCCGCCGGCAAGAAAGTGGATTGCACCGTGGTGCGGGTCGCGAATGCAGCGGCTTCATCGATGAGATGACGGGGTTCGCAACATGGTTGGGATGTGAAATGGGAGAGACTCCATGATGATTCCACGGCGTAGACAAGCGGGATTTGCAGGTAATGATTTATGCAGTGTGGCGCTGATCGCTGCGGCTTTCCTCTCGCTGATCGGAACTGGCCTTGGTCAGACCAGTGCGCCACCACATCAGATTGGCACCGTGATGGAAGTGAAGGATCATCAGCCTACAGCGCAGGAAGACTCGACTAAACGATATGATATTTCGATCAAGGTAGGGCACATCCTCTACGTTGTTTTATACACTCCGCAGCATGGATCTGAGGCGGCGGAATACAAAACGGGCCTTGATTTTCCGGTGCAAGTGGATGGAAAGATGCTGAGGTTTACCGACGCGTTAGGACGTCCGGTGGCCGTTCCGATCGTGAGTCAAACGCAACTGGCAGGGGATAAGCAAACGGCCAAGCCGGAATAATCGCTGCTAGTGGCAGGATCCGTTGTCCTGAAACTGGCCGCTTGGAAGCATGGCACTTAGAAATTTGGAGCACGATATTATTTTCTGATAGGTCGGGTCGCTCTGCATCGAGTTCGGCGTCATGGAGTACTGCCCGGTGTCCATCGATTTGCGCTGAGAAACCAGCGTATCGTTCCAACTCTGAACTGCATTGACGTGATTCGTTAGCAACTGGAGAGCCTCCTGATCCTGATTGGATGAGGCTGCAACTTGGCTTAGACGGAGAGCTTCGGTGGCACGCCCATGGAAAACAACAAGGCGGCTGCCGTCCCCCGGTACTCCGTGCTGCGCCGCATAGGCAAGCGTGTTCGTCCAATCCGTAGTTACTGAGAGAGTCTGCAGGGCTGCCTTCATGAAATTGTCGGTCATGCCGGTTGCAGCAGGCTGAGGTGGCGCGGAAGGGGCTGCAGAACTAGCGGGCTGCGCCGAGGGAAAGTCCAGGACTATCTGATTCTGTTGAAAGCTTACAGATCCGTTGGCGATGCGAACCAGGGTCTCGAGATCTACAAAGGATTTTCCACTGATCTGGTAGACGATAATTTCGCCGGAGTGGCCGTTAATCACAACCGTTTGCCGCTGCTGTGATTGCGCGGCTGCCAGGGTCGCGAATATCAAGCTCACAATCAGACTACTGCCCCACTTCGAGCTTCTTGGCATAAGACCTCATATACGTGGACGTCGCGAGGAGTCTAAGAGTGAATGTAGTCACCTAGAACTAGCAAAACTGGCAGGTCTGCGTGCCGCGATTCATACGCTGGCAGCAGCTTCTTTCGCGACTTGCCGGCTGGAAGTTGCGATCAGCAATCCGCCGCACACGCCGGAGATCAACGAGGCAAACAGGATCGCTATTTTTGAGTATTCGAGTAGAGTCTCCTCCTGGAAAGCCAGGGTCGCGACGAAGAGAGACATAGTAAATCCGATCCCGCACAGACATGCGGCGCCTAACATCTGACGCCATGAAACATTCTCGAGCGGGAGAGCCAGCTTCGCTCGTATTGCCAATTGGCCAAAGACACAGACGCCGAGCGGCTTGCCAACGATCAATCCCAAGGCCACTCCGATGCTGAGAGGGTGCCTGAATGCGGCATCCAGGTTGTCGGAGACGTCGACTCCCGCATTGGCGAAAGCAAAGAGCGGCATGATTAAAAAGCTTACCCAGGGCTGCAGAACGTGCTCGATGCGCTGTAAGGGCGATTCGACAAGTTCCACATTTTGTTTAAGGGTGTTGAGGATCGAGTGTTCATATGTCGAGTCGGGTGGCGAGCCTTCCAGTTGATCCAGAAGCGATCTGCCTTTCTGGACAAATGCGTTTCGATCGAGGAGGGTCCGACAGGGAATTGTAAATGCGAGGAGAATGCCGGCGATTGTCGCGTGCACGCCGGAATTGAGGACTGCAAACCAGGCGATAATGCCCATGACCACATAAACGAGCGGTCCCCGGACTCCTAAACGATTAGCTCCCCAGCAAGCGGCGATGCAGGCCAGTCCAATGAGCAGGCTGACATAGTTGAGTTTCGAGGTATAGAAGATGGCAATCACAAGTACTGCGAGCATGTCGTCCACAATCGCGAGAGCAGTTACGAACACCTTCAGGGCAATAGGGACTCGGCTGCCGAAGAAAGCAAGTACGCCTAATGCGAACGCGATATCAGTCGCGATCGGGATCGCCCATCCCTGACGAATATTTTGGCCATGAGTAACTCCCAAGTAGATAAGAGCAGGGAAGATCATTCCACCCAAAGCCGCCGAAAAAGGGAACGCGGCTTTTCGGAAGGATGAGAGTTCACCAACCAGAAGCTCTCGCTTGATCTCGAGTCCAACGAGGAAAAAGAACAGAGACATGAGACCGTCGTTAATCCACTCATGACGATTCTCTGTAACGACAAACTTTCCGAAACCGACGGAGAGCTGGCTTTCGAGTAAATGGTGATAGCTGTGTTGCCAAGGAGAGTTGGCCCAGATCAATGCCACAACTGCGCTGGTAAGCAGAATGATGCCGCCTGCTGCTTCCATCCGCGCGAAGCGGACAAAGGGACTAGTGATGAGTTGAATCGGAGTGGCAGGGGTGGTCGGGGTGTGCATGCGTCTCCTGCTTTGCAATCTGATACGCCAAAGAGGTCGCCTGCAACTGGATTTTCTGCCAGCTTGATCTTTTGTTCGAAGAGCAGGTCTAGTCTGCAGTAAAAACACAGTCAGGCGTGAAACTCTAGCGACCGCTGGACGCGAGCCATGGGGAATATCTGCAATACGGAAGCAAGCCAACTGTTTCTCTCCGGCAGGAATCACGTTCGAAATGATTGGCTCGGAGGAGACAATGGCGGCATCATTAGACCCAAACACAGCTGTACTGGATCGAATGCAAACGACATCACGCCAGCGAGTCCTCTACCCATCTCTCTACCAGATCAACACGCGAATCTTGCTGGGAGAGTTGTCGGCCCAACTGAAACGGTCAGCTACATTCGACGATATTCCGGACAGTTATTTGGATCGACTCGCTGAGCAGGGCTTTGATTGGATATGGTTCCTAGGCGTCTGGCAGACAGGCGAGGCAGGTCGAAGAGTATCCCGAGAGCAACCGGATTGGGTGGCAGAATTTCGCGATGCCCTGCCTGATCTGCGGCAACAAGACATCACGGGTTCCTGCTTCGCGATTACAAATTATGAAGTCAACACAGATTTCGGCGGAAACGCGGCACTAGCACGCATACGCGAAAGATTGCGGCGCCGTGGTCTGAAGCTGCTGCTCGACTTTGTTCCGAACCACACGGCACCTGATCATCCGTGGGTGCGAACCCATCCTGAGTTCTACGTGCACGGAACTGAAGAACAATTGAAACGCGAGCCGCAGAACTACATTCGCACAGACAAGTCGACAGTGCTGGCGTATGGGCGAGATCCGTATTTCGCTGGATGGCCTGATACGCTGCAGCTGAATTACGCGGAGCCCGCCTTGCAACGGGCGATGAGACAGGAACTGGGCAAAGTAGCCGAGCGCTGCGATGGCGTGCGCTGCGATATGGCAATGCTGATTTTGCCAGAGGTGTTTCAGCGAACGTGGGGAATGCGGCCCGAGCCCTTCTGGCCCGGCACAATTCAATCGATCCAGGCGTCTAAGCCGGGTTTCATATTTATGGCAGAGGTGTATTGGGATCTGGAGTGGGCGCTGCAACAGCAAGGATTTAATTACACCTACGATAAGCGTCTGTATGACAGACTTCGCGAAGGACACGCGCGCCCCGTTCGCGATCACTTGCGAGCTGATCTGGACTTTCAGCGAAAGTCCGTGCGTTTTCTGGAAAATCATGACGAACCGCGAGCAGCTGCAACTTTTTCACCTGTTGTACACCGAGCCGCGGCTATCGTCACATTTTTGTGTCCCGGATTACGATTCTTCCACGACGGCCAGTTCGAGGGACGAAAAAAGAAACTTTCAGTCCATCTCGGGCGCCGGCCCGATGAGGTGGCCGACTCGTCATTGCAGGAGTTCTACAGCCACCTGCTCGCCTGCATACATCGGCCGGAAACCCGCGATGGGGACTGGCGGTTGCTGGATTGCGCGCCAGCGTGGGATGGAAATTGGACATGGGATTGTTTCATCAGTTCTTCCTGGTCTGAGGCGGGAGAAGATCGGCTGATATCTGTTGTTAACTACGCTCCTAATCAGAGCCAGTGCTACTTACGGCTTCCATTCGATGACATCGCAGGGCGCTCCGTGAAATTTGAAGATCTGATGGGACATGCTGTGTATGTGCGAAACGGCGATCGGCTGCGGTCTGAGGGCTTATACCTTGATTTGCCGCCGTGGGGCTATCACGTTTTCAGAGTAACCAGCTGAGCTGACCGCGAGCGCTGGCGAGCAGAAAATCACTTCATGCTCGTCGCAACTATGCGTTTTGCCCACCGCACTAGCAGTATTGCCAGTTTTGAAGACGCTGCTGCGGAAACTACCCTAAACGTAACTGGGATAACTTTAGACGCTGCTACGAAGAGCTGCGCTGGGAATCTCAGCAGACGGACGTGGCCGAATGCGAATTCTGTGCAGTCTGCAGCGGGTGCTGTTTGCCGTTGGCATTGTGTTATTGAGCTTCTGCGCAGCTGCATTCATCGAAGGTCATGTCTATTCACGCATGGCGGTGAGCAGATTCCAACGCCAATCAAATGCTCAGACTCTGATCACCACCAACGGTCATAGAGACACCTGGCGTCCCGACGTCAGCCTCTGGGACCAACAGCGCATCCGGAATTACGAGATAAGTCTTTCGCAACGTTCTGATCAACCTGAGGCGGTGCTTCGAGTCGACAAGATTCACCTGATCGCGCCTGTGCTTGATGGCACAGACGATCTGACGTTGAATCGCGGAGTAGGACGAATCATCGGAACGGCACACGTCGGGGCTCCTGGAAATTTGGGAATCGCGGGACACCGTGACGGATTCTTCCGCGGTCTGAAAGATCTGAACGTCGGCGATACCGTGCAGCTGGAAACTAGGAAAGGCGCACAGGTCTACGCAATCGACTGGATCCAGATTGTTACGCCAGACGATGTCAGCGTGCTGAAGAGCACTGGCGCTCCATCTTTGACTCTCGTCACCTGCTATCCCTTCTACTTCATCGGAAGTGCCCCGCAAAGATACGTCGTTCACGCTTCGTTGACGAACTATCCGGGGCGCGAGACGCAGGCCTCGAATGCTGCTCTGAAACAAAGAGATTCGGATATCAAGGAGAATAGACAATGAACTCAAGAACCGGACGGATACGTGTGTTGCTCGTCCTCGCAGTCGGCGCGGTGTTTCTCGCCTTTGCTGTGGGAGTGGGCGCGCAAGTGCAAACAACGGAGACAACGACAACGGGACATCCGACACATCAAGTGTCGGTCGAACATGCCGAAGTGGTGCACGTAAGCGGCAACAATCTTGTTGTGAAAATGCAAGACGGCACAATCCGTGACATTTCAAACGTGCCGGAAAGCGCCAGGGTAGACGTCGACGGTCAGGAACTGGGGATTCACGATTTGAAGCCCGGCATGAAGCTGCAGCGTACGATCACGACAACGACCACTCCGAAGATAATCACTACGACGCAGACGGTCACAGGGAAAATCTGGAACGTTCAGCCGCCCAACAGCGTGATCCTGACCCTGGAAGACGGAAAGAATCAGCAGTTCAAGATTCCAGCGGGCCAGAAATTTAACGTAAACGGACAAGAGTTGGACGCGTGGCACCTGCGCAAGGGAATGACGGTGTCAGCGACCAGAGTGGTCGAAGAACCGGTTACCTCTGTTTCTGAGAAGAAGGTGCTTACGGGGAGCATGCCTCCTCCTGCTCCGCCAGCCCCTGATCAGCCGATTCTGATTGCTGTGCTGGTTCCTGTAGCAACTCCGGCAGCAGCACAGGAGACCGCACAAGAGGCGCCGCCGCAACAGCTACCGAAGACTGGAGGCGAGTTGCCGCTGCTGGCATTGCTGGGCTGCCTCTCACTTTGCGGTGCAGCTGGAACACGGCTGCTCAGGAAAGTTGTCCGCTAAGCAAAACGGCCGCGTGGAAGCAGCTGTCACCCTGACCGAGAGTAGAGTGTCTGCTTTGTGAGAGCAAGGCGGGCACTCTTCACAATGTGAGTCGACCAGCACTGCGCAAAGCAGCTCCTCTGCCCGTTCGCGGAAGTGTGCCCCCTGACAATACTGCCAGTGGTTCGCAGCGGCTTCGCCGCCTAGGATGATTGCATGCTTGCGGCGAGTGACTCGCGACTATCCCGTATCGTCGCTCACGAAAATCTGCCCACGTTCCAGCAGAAGCCTGCATTGAAACTGTATGGGTGTAGCATGTCAGAAACCGATCATCGTGCTCCGATCTTCAGTATGTGGCAGCGACATTCCATCCTCACTCTAAACATGTGACGCAGTGTACACAGGTGAACTGCGCATCTCTTGAATAGTCCGAACGAGCTGGGAGTGGGCCATGAAAGCACGGGCAAACGACTATCAAAACGGTAAGCATCGAGCGAGTGTGACTGTGATCAGCTCGCCCGAAAAGTTCGAGGAGTCGAAGCGCCGGCTGGCGGAAAGAAGACGCACGGAAGAAGCGTTGCGAGACAGTGAGGAGCGTCTGCGCCTGGCCATTGAGACTGGACGCATGTATGCGTTTGAGTGGGATCTGACAACGGATAGGGTTCAGCGATCAGAAGAATACTTTCAGATTGTGGGATTGCCCAAGACGGAATTGTCGAACACCGGTTCAGATCACGTCGCCAAAGTACACCCCGACGATCGTGATCACTTCATCACAATAATCAGCGCACTTCGCGCTGAGCAGCCTTCTTACAAACTCAACTATCGTATGTTACGGCCGGACAAAAGCATTGTCTGGCTGGAAGAATCCGGACGCGCCTTCTTCGATGCAAGCGGAAACATTTATCGCATTGTCGGGATCAGCGCCGATGTTACCGAAGCGAAGGCATCAGAGCGTGCATTAAGAGAGTTGAGCGGGCGGCTCATTACATCGCAGGAAGAGGAGCGGCGCAGGGTGGCGAGAGAGCTCCATGACAACATTGGACAAGAGCTGGCTCTGCTGGCGCTGCACGCTCAGCGAATTGACAGTGGAGCATCGGAAGCTCAAGGGACCACCCATCACGACGTTCACGAGTTACACAAGAGAATTAAAGAAGTAGCCATGAAGGTGAGCAACCTCTCGCATCAGCTGCATTCTTCGGAGCTCGAGTTTCTGGGTCTGACCGTCGCGGCGGATCGCTTCTGCAGAGATTTTTCGCGATGCTATGGCATCGATGTCGAGTCCGTGATGAAGGACGTGCCGCAGGATCTGGACAAGGGCGTTGCTCTTTGCTTTTACCGAATCATCCAGGAATCGTTGCAGAACGTGGCGAAGCACAGCAATGCCAAAAGCGTTCTCTTTCGACTGACCGGCGGGCCGGATAAACTTCGGCTCGAAATTCGCGACAAGGGAATCGGGTTCGATGTCAAGCATGTGCCCTACGACTCTGGGCTGGGATTGGTGAGCATGCGCGAACGCATGAATCTGGTTGGCGGAACATTTTCGATTCGCTCGAAACCGGGGCAAGGCACCACGGTTGAGGCTAGCGTCGCCCTGCAGGTGGCGAAATGACGAAAGGGGTCTCCGCGATGGAAAGCCGTCACCGCCCGAGGTTGCTAATCGCCGATGACCACGTGCTCATCGCCGAGGCTTGCAAGAATCTGCTGGAACCAGAGTTCCAGGTTGTGGGAGTCGTTTCTGACGGACACGCGTTGCTGAAAGCAGCTCCGGAGCTGAAACCGGATGTGGTGATCGTGGATATAGCGATGCCGCAACTGAATGGGCTGGACGCAGGCGAGCAAATCAAGCAGAAGAACCACGCAATCAAGCTGATTTATCTGACCATGAATGTGCGTCCTGACGTTGCCGCCGAAGCTTTCCGGCGCGGTGCGTCCGGTTATGTGCTGAAGCATTGCACGGCCGACGAATTGATCGTTGCTATCAGGCGCGTACTGCGAGGCGAGTCGTATCTCTCTCCTCTCATCACCAAAGATACGGTGGAATTCCTGCTGCGGACAGGGGCTGCTTATAGTGAAGAGAAGCGTATTTCCGGCAGGCAAAGTGAAGTTCTGCAGCTACTGGCGGAGGGAAAATCGATGAAGGAGATTGCGTACATTCTTCAGCTGAAGCCCGGAACCGTAGCGTTTCACAAATACAGAATCATGGAAGTGCTCGGACTTAAGTCCAACGCTGAATTGATCGAGTACGCGATTAAGCACCACATGGTGGCGGAATAGCGGCCTGCATCTTTCGCGCCCAAAACAGATAGTTTTAGTAGTACCCCCTCGAAGTCGTTTCCCTCTAGCATGAGCCCGTAACGCTTATTCGTACGCCCAGAACGCTCCCTCTGCCCGGAGACTAACGTGGTTCAGCCGCTGCGAATCCTACTCGCCGATGACAGTCCTGACATTCTCGACGCGGTCAAGAATGAGCTGCAGCCGGACTACATCATTGCAGGAGCGGTGCTCGATGCTGCCTCGGTTCTCCGCGACGTGCCGAATCTCAAGCCGGACCTGATTATCCTGGATATTTCGATGGGCGACCTCAACGGTTTTGAGATCACCAGACGGTTGAAGGCGAACAAGTGCTCCTCCAAAATCATCTTTCTCACGGTCCACGAAGAGTTCGAATTTGTGCGCGCGGCCTTTGATGCGGGCGCGTTAGGTTATGTGTTCAAGTCGCGCCTGAGTTGCGACTTGCGCACGGCAATCGAAGCCGTGCGAGCAGGGAAGATCTTCATTCCGGAGGCGCCAATTCCGCTGTAAGCACGCCAGCGCGATCACCTTGTAGTTTTGTCAGTTTCCAACCCATCCTCACATCCCTAACATCTGTTTGTGGAGCACCCCCCAGATAGCAGCTCGTGACCTATGAACACAGTCAGCAGTCACTTTGACGATGCAAGGAAGGGGGCTGGCCGCCTGGATTCCGCTTCCGATTCGACATTGCAAACGCCGGTAGACCAGAAGATAGCTTTGATGGTGCTTACCGATCTTGATGCCAGCGCCATGCTGATCGACCATCTCGCAACGCAGAGATGGGAGATCGAATATGTCCCGGATAACGAGAGTGCGTTATCGCTTGTTCACGAGAGATCGTTCGACCTGATCATTACGGCCGAGACAACTTCGGCTAAAGCGGACATCGCGCTGCTTCGGAAGATCAGACGCATTCGCGCGCACAGTCGCATGATCATCCTCACCAGTGACAGTACCCCGGCAGATGTAGTATCTGCGTTGCGGAACCACGCATTCAGTTTTTTCAGTACGCCGTATTCTCTCGATGCTCTCGCTCAGGTTATCCGCATCGCGATGGAGGGTCCATGTTGGGACGACGGAATCGAAGTGCTCTCGGCCACCGCGGCATGGGTTCGTCTTATTGCCCGATGCGACCTGAGCACCGCGGAGCGCGTGATGCAGTTCTTCCATGAAATGATTGATCTGCCCGAAGATGAGAAGAACGAAGTCGCTTTAGCGTTTCGCGAGATGCTGTTGAATGCGATTCGTCATGGGGCGCAGTTTGATCCCAGCCAATACGTCGAGATCTCCTACGTCCGTGCGCGACACATGGTGGAATGCCGCGTTAAGGATCCGGGACAGGGATTTTCCCTCAGTGAGCTTTACCACGCCGCGGTATCAAATCCTGACGATGATCCGACCCGGCATCTTCACTATCGGGAAGCGTCGGGCTTGCCGGCTGGCGGATACGGCATCCTGCTGAGCCAGCACCTGGTAGACGAACTCATCTATAACGAAAAAGGGAATGAAGTACTGCTCGTGAAATACATACCCGATCGCGGCTCAGCCAAAGCAGCATAGGCTTCAATTCCATTCACATTCCCCCTGCCCACAGCGAATCCGGGAATGTCCGCCAGCTAGCGGCATTTACGCTGAGGTTCGTGCATACTATGGGACCGACGGAGGCTACTGATGGCGAATCGTGCGAGCTTTGACGTTTATTTGGAGCCCATGATCGTAATGCGGCAGCCCAAGCTGCGTCCCCACTTGGAGAAGCTGTCTGAGTTTCGCGACTGGGTTCTTACCGAAGTAGACGAGCAGGCAAACTACACCGATCGCTATGCTCCACCTTCATTGGAAACGTACGATCGCGACGGGGAAGTAGTAAACCGGATAGTGTCCAATCCACGATACGACGAGCAGCATCAGGAAATTTATCGTCGTGGTGCGATCGGCTTGCCATATGCCGAAGGCGCGCCGCACCTTCTCAGCTTCACGATGGGATATCTACTATCGCAGGCCGATATCAGCCTGCATTGCCCTGTAACATTGACGGGGGCAGTTGCGTACGTCCTTGGATATCACGCGAACGAGGGGATTCGAGCGGAGTACCTGGATGATGTCGTGCGCATGGACGGTTGCACGAAAACCGGCGGCACATGGGCAACGGAGAAGCATGGGGGAAGCGATGTTGGCGCTACGACGACGAAAGCGATCTCGGAAAGGCGACCACTTTGCCTTGGAAGGTCTGAAGTGGTTTACCAGTAATGCCAATAGCGGACTGGCCATTGCGACCGCGCGTCCCGAGGGCGCGCCGAATGGTTCGGCGGGATTGGGATTGTATCTGGTGCCTAGCCATTTGCACGACGGTCGTCCCAATCATTATCGGATTCGGCGATTGAAGGACAAGCTCGGGACCAAGGGTCTCCCTACCGGCGAAATCGAACTACTCGGCGCTGAGGCAATTGAAATTGCGCCGCCACCCGACGGATTCAAACTGATGATGGCGGCTCTCGAATATAGCCGTGTTCACAATGCGGTTGGAGCAGCCGGAGTGCAACGCCGGGCCTTGCGTGAAGCGATCGCGTGGGCGAAGTCAAGGGATGCATTCGGGCACAAGCTGATCGACTACCCGATGGTGCAGGATGAACTGCTGCGGATGCGCGTGCGATTTGAAGCCAGTGCACTGCTGGCGTTTGAAGCTGCGATCGTATTTGACGAGGCGATTGAGGATAGAAATCGGGAAACCTGGCTGCGCCTGGTAACTGCCTTAGCGAAGTACCAAACGGCAGAAGATGCGAATCGTTCGACGCGTGCGGCGCTTGAACTGATTGGCGGAAATGGATACACGAGCGATTATCCGATTGCGCGCATTTTGCGCGATACGCAGGTGCTGACTGTTTGGGAGGGGCCGGCGAACATCCAGGCGCTGGAACTCGTACGGCTGTTGTCGCAGAAATACAAGGGCGCAGTCGAATATGAAGAGTGCATGCGTGTGATCCTGGAACGAATGCCAGAGTCAGTGGGGGAACTGCGAAGCTTCTTGCAGACTCGGTTAGACGTGGATCGCGAAGCAATTGCTGTGGTGATGGCAAGTCCGGAAAGTACCCAAAGATTTGCTCGTAAGCTGCTGGACCGGTTGGCTCATAGCATGGCTTTTGCGCTGATGTGCAAGCGGGCGGGGGAGGGAGCGGAGCAGGGTGATGATCGCTATGTACTAACCGCGCTGCGCTATCACGAAGAGATGGAAGGTCCGGCAATCGGTAAGGAAAGCCAAAGGGTGCAAGCGGCAGCGCTGGGGTTAATCGACGACGAGTCGCTCGTCGCCAGGGAACAGCCACGAACTGTCTCGCAGCAGGCGAGATAAGCGGGCCGCCTTCGGCTGAACCACACGAAGCTTGTGAAATTCGCGATGGTTGCCTGGTGCGGCCTTCGAAGCAAGACTTCTCCGGTCTTCTTTTATGCGGCTGCTGAGACGCTGCCGGAGGTTGAGGATGTTTGCGTTAGCCCGTTCTGCTGTCCGAACTGCTGAAAGTCTTGAAGCAACGTGCTGTATGCCTGCTGTGCGGTTGATGTATCGCCCGACTGCAAAGATTGGCCGAGTTGATTCAGCAGCTGGGTGATTTGCGATTCACCACTGCTACTACTGCTGGCGCTGTTGGCGCTGCCGCCGCCGTGGTGCCCGTGATGATGCATATGCGGCGCCTGCGACTGAAAGTCCTGCTGTACCTTGCTGTAATCCTGTTGCGCAGCCGTAGTGTTTCCGGACTGTAGATCCTGCGAAAGCTGCTGAAAATCCTGTGAAACAGAGCTGCTGCTCTGAGTGGATGAACTCGAACTGGATTGCGGTCCCACTTTTTGCATCGCTGCAAAATCCGACTGCGCCGCGGACAGATTACCGGACTGCAGGTCCTGGCCGAGTTGCTGAAAATCCTGGCGCGCCTGCTGCATGCGGCTATGGACGCTTTGCGCGGCGTAGTTCACGAAACTACTTCCCAAAATACCCGCCACTGACATGGTTCTCTCCGTCCCGTGGAATACGATTCCACTTTGACTTCCATCGGCACAGTTTTGAGAATCTTGAGGTGCCGGTGCTTGCAATCAAGGAGCAAGCCGTGCGCCATCCAGATTGGAGGAAACTAAGGTAATCTCGTTTGGAATTAAGAGTAGCGTTACTTCGATACCAGCGGCTGGACACCGTTCTGGCAGGTGCTGAGCAGGGCAGTAATCGTTTCAGCGCTGGCGGGTCTCGAGAAATAATAGCCTTGCACGAAATCGCAGTTCAGTAGCGAGAGTCTCTCCACCTGGGCTGCGGTCTCCACTCCCTCAGCGACGACCTTTAATCCAAGGTTATGTGCCAGTGTGACGATAGTGCGGACAATCTCGTAGCTCTCGCGTTCCTCTTCCATCTGCATGATGAAACTGCGGTCGATTTTAAGCGTGTCGATCGGCAGTTGCTGCAATCGGCTGAGGGAAGAGTAGCCGGTGCCGAAATCGTCGATGCTTAATCCCACGCCAATAGCGCGCAACTCCGCGAGTACGACGGCGGCTCGATCCGGATCTCCCATGGCTACGGTCTCCATGATCTCTAACTGCAGGCAACTGGAGGGCAGACCAGATTCCTTTACGATGAGATCGATTTCAGCAGCAAGTTCGGGCTGGACAAAGTGCTTGGGTGACACGTTCATCCCAAACTTCAGTGGAGCCGGCGATGGGAACTGCTCGTTCCACATTTTCACTTGCTGACATCCTTCGCGCAACAGAGAACGATTCATCGACAGGATCAATCCGATCTCATCGGCGACGGAAATGAATTCCGCTGGTGGCACGATTTTCCCTTCCCGCAGCCATCGACTTAGAGCCTCGAATCCGACGATTCGCCGGTCGGCTAACGAGAGAATCGGCTGGTAATAAATAAGGAATTCCTGCCGATCGAAGGCCTTGCGCAGATCCGTTTCAAGTTTCAGACGGGCTACCGCACTTGCGTGCATGGCGCCGTCGAATAGCTGGCACCGTGCTTTTCCCGCACGCTTGGCGCGATGCATCGCAATTTCAGCGTCGCGCAGCATGTCTTCCGCGCCTGTATCGGCGGTCACGCTGACGGCTATTCCAATACTCACGGAGATGAAGATCTCGTGGCTGGCAATATTGAACGGCTCCGCGAGCCTCTGTTGAAGACGCTCGGCCACGCGGACGCTATCGGCCGAGTCTTTGATTTCGTCGAGCAGGATTGTGAATTCGTCTCCTGCAAGACGTGCTAGCGTCGAATCCGAGTTGCCGGAATGAGAGTTGCTGCCGAAATTGCGAGAGATGGTATCGAGCGATCGAACCGACGCGCTGAGCCTTTGCGCGATCTGAATCAACAACTCATCCCCGAACGTGTTGCCGAGGCTTTCGTTGAAGACCTTGAAGTCGTCGACGTCGATGAACAGCACGGCAAACTTGTAGCGCGTCTGCCGCTTCGACATGGTGATCACGTGCTGAAGACGATCGAGGAACAGCGTGCGGTTCGGCAGGTTGGTGAGGCCATCGTGCAGGGTAGTGTGTGCGAGTAGCTCTTGCGCGCGCTTCCGTTCGGTAATGTCGCGGTTGACGATGACAGTCCGGTCGACTTCGCCATTCTTGTCTCGGATAGGACTGGCGGTCGATTCCAGGATTCTCCACGAGCCATCTTTGTGCCGCATGCGGTACTCGATGCGTTGACCGTTGCCGGTAGAGTTGGCCTTCCGTGCCGCCTCGATGACACGTTCACGGTCGTCGGGATGGACCTGATCGATGGATGACGTCGAACTTAATTCCTCTGCCGAGTAGCCCAGCACCGTCTCATACGCAGGGCTGTTATATAGCCGATGACCTTCGCGGTCGACGAGCGCGATCATATCGGCGGCGTTCTCGCTGATCAGCCGGAAGAGTTGATCCTGCTCGACGAGGTGCCGGCGAATTTTATGCAATTGCCAGTGCTGGTAGACAGTGTAGATGTCGAAGAGCAGGACCAGTCCAGCGAGTCCCCGTACCCATTCCTTCAGGTCGAACCAGTCCTGCTCGCGCAGAGGCGACGCCGGAATCGTGAGGGCAACAATTCCAATCGTCAGAACGATGGTGACGGTAACGGCAAATCCCCATAGCCACCACTCCCGGCCCTCTATTTTGAGAACCGCGCGCGTGGGCGCGGAGGCGCGGGGTTTGCGGTCGTCTGAGGCCGAAGTTCTCTGCATCGGAAGGCAAATAATCCCATGTAGATTCTAGGCATTGCAGCGAATACTGAAAGTTACGAAAGATGGAAGAAGGTTTAGTCCTCCAGGTGCTGGAAATCTCCAAAGCACTTGGCAGTCGGGCGATCTCTCATGAATTGTGTGCACCGGACAACGCCACTCCGGCGGGGGGCATCTTCGCAGCAGTAGGGTGAATTAGGTTCTTCTCTTTGGCCTTTAGCGTCGCTTCGGATGAGCGACTTTCTCTCAAGCCGCAGCTTTGTATCAGCTACTTCGCCTGCAGGTAGACGGGTTGCTGCGTTCTGCGGCAAATTTCGGTAATCGCAAGATTAAGCACGGACAAGCGGTCGTCAGGATTTGAAATTGCGTCTTGGGAGCTCTGCTATGTGCCTGGCTATACCCGGTAAGGTCCTGGAAGAGTTCGACCGGCGTGGGATGCGTATGGCTAAGGTGCAGTTCGGCGGAATCGTCCGCGAGGCCTCGCTGGATTACGTCCCGGGAGCTAAGGTCGGCGACTACGTTCTGGTGCACGTAGGTTTCGCGATCAGCACAGTAGATCCCGAAGAGGCCGCCCGAACCTATCAGTTACTCGAAGAAATGGATCAGCTCACGGAGCTCAACGCGCCGGTGGTGGATGAAGTATCGGCGAGGAAGCCGCAGTGAAGTACATCGACGAATACCGCAACCCGCGATTGGCACAATCGATCGTGCAGGAGATCCGCCGCATACAGACTCGCCCCTGTGTGATCATGGAAGTCTGCGGCGGGCAGACACATTCCATCGTGAAGCATGGAATCGATCGCCTGCTGCCGGACGGCGTTGAGCTGGTGCACGGGCCTGGGTGCCCGGTCTGCGTCACGCCGCTAGAGACGATCGATAAGGCCCATGCGATTGCGGCGAAGCCAGACGTCATCTTCTGTTCCTTTGGAGACATGCTGCGGGTACCGGGATCGCACGGCGATTTGTTCACCCTCAGGTCGCAAGGCGCGGACATCCGCGTAGTTTACTCGCCACTGGATTGCCTGAAGATTGCGGCGGCGAATCCCACCAAACAGATTGTCTTCTTCGCAATTGGCTTCGAGACCACGGCTCCGGCAAACGCGATGTTGGTCGCGCGAGCGAAAGAAGAGGGCGCAAAGAATGTCTCCATCCTGGTATCGCACTCACTGGTGCCGCCGTCGATTGCGTACATCCTGCAATCCCCACAGAATCGCGTACAGGGCTTCCTCGGACCGGGCCATGTGTGCGCCATCATGGGCTATCGCGAATACGAGCCGATCAGCGAACGCTACCAGGTTCCTATCGTGATTACGGGATTCGAGCCACTCGACCTTCTGGAAGGAACGCTGATGGCGGTGCGGCAACTGGAGGCCGGGACTTGCGTCGTCGAAAATCAGTATTCGCGCATTCTCGATCGCGAAGGGAACGTAGGGGCGCGCCGGCTGGTGAACAGCGTCTTCGAAGTGTCCGACCGTAAATGGCGAGGCGTGGGCTGGATTTCCAAGAGCGGATACAAGCTGCGCTGGGAGTATCGCGATCACGATGCCGAAAAGATCTTCCAGGTAAAGGAGATCGACACGCAGGAACCCGAAATCTGCATCAGCGGGCAGATCCTGAAAGGCATCAAGAAGCCGCATGATTGTCCAGCGTTCGGGAACATCTGTACCCCGCTCACTCCGTTGGGGGCGACGATGGTTTCCGCCGAAGGCGCCTGCGCCGCGTACTACGCCTACGGCCGCCATTTGGATAAACAGAAGAGAGAAGCTGCTGCCGTGCAAATCGGAGGTGCTGCGTGAGCAATGCCTCTCCCCTCGCGGCACCGGTGATTTCGTCGCAAGAATGGCACGACAAGGTGATGCGCAAGTGCCAGGAGTCGGTCGAGATCAAAAACAAGTTCTTCGAGCGGTACGCGGATCAGATCGGCGAACTCAGTCAGCAGATGGCGGAGCGCTTCGGACGCGGCCGGCGGCTCTGGGTGATGGGAAACGGCGGCAGCGCCTGCGATGCGCAGCACGTAGCGGTCGAGTTCATTCATCCGATCATCGAAAAACGGCGTGCCCTGCCAGCGCTGGATCTCGTAAGTCAGATCCCGGTAGTCACAGCCATTTCGAACGACAAGGATTTCGCGCGCGTATTCATTGATCAGATCGAACTGTGGGGCGAGAAGGATGATATGGCGTTGGCCATCTCGACCAGCGGAAAATCACCCAACCTTATTTATGCACTCGAAGCAGCTCGCACCAAAGGGATGCTGACCATTGCCTTTTCCGGCAAAGACGGCGGCCGAATGCCTGAGGTTTCGGACTATTGCTTCACCGTACCGAGCTTCAGTATTCACCGTATACAGGAGTCGCACGTTGCCTTGCTGCACATCCTATGGGACCTGACGCACGTTGCGATGGGCGAGGAGGACGTGATCTGATGAGCGAGGCCGCCCTGAAACTCCCCTCCAATTTCAGCGCCGACGATTCGCAAGCGAGCTCCGTACCGGGTTCAACGTGTCCGCTGCCGATCACGCATCATCCGCAGATCGTGCTCGGGCATGGCAGCGGCGGCAAACTTACGGCACAACTGATCGAACAGGTTTTCCTTCCGGCGTTCAGCAATCCTTTGCTCAATAAGCTCGATGACCAGGCAGTTCTCGAGATCAATGGTTCGCGGCTGGCCTTCACTACAGACGGATTCGTTGTCACACCCATCTTTTTTCCAGGCGGGGACATTGGTCGGCTTGCGATCAACGGCACGGTGAATGACCTGGCGATGAGCGGAGCGCGTCCGTTGTACTTGGCTGCGGCATTCATCCTCGAGGAAGGTCTCGCAACCGAAGATCTGTGCCGCGTTGTGGATTCGATGAGCGCTGCAGCTCGCGAAGCCGGCGTTCAGCTGGTGACGGGTGATACGAAGGTCGTGAATCGCGGCAAGGGCGACAAGATTTTTGTTTCGACCACGGGCATCGGCGTGATCGAACGTCCGGTGAACATCTCGGCGAGCCGGGCGAGCGCCGGAGACAGAGTGATCCTCAGCGGGTACATCGGCGATCACGGCATGGCGATCCTGTCGCAACGAGAGAACCTGGAATTCGAAGGCGTAATCGAAAGCGACTGCGCGGCGCTGCATCAGTTGGTCGCCGAGATGCTTGATGTCACCGACGACATACATTGCCTGCGCGATCCTACACGCGGCGGAGTGGCGACTGTTCTGAACGAGATTGCCACGCACTCAAATGTGGGAATCTTGCTGCGCGAGACGGAAATACCAGTGCGCGACACGGTTCGTGGCGCCTGCGAGATTTTGGGGCTCGATCCTTTATATGTGGCGAATGAAGGAAAGCTTGTCGCCATCGTACCGGAGCAATATGCGGATGCGGTGGCTGCTCGCATGCGGGAGAACCCGCTGGGGAGCGAGGCCCGCATCATCGGAGAGGTGACGTCCGATCCTGCGGCAATGGTATTGATGAAAACAGAAATCGGGGGAATGCGAGTAATTGACACATTATTTGGCGAACAACTGCCGCGCATTTGTTGAGGACAACCCGCGGGAGCTGCACGTAATCCAGTAAACCATTCGCGCCGGCCCTTTCGATTGTGACCGGAGCAAACGCACACCTGCCGTCGCAGTGACGGCGTCACCTCGCAAGGAGGCGATGATGCCGACTGAACCTATCCCATTCGCCCGGCGCGCTGCTGCAGCGCCTTCACCAGTCAAAGATGTTCACATCATCTGGCTTACCGCCGGCCTGAGTTGTGATGGCGATTCCGTTTCGATCACCAACGCGGAGCAGCCCAGCATCGAGGACGTTTTGCTGGGAGCCATCCCCGGCCTTCCGAAAGTACACCTTCACAATCCTGTACTGGCTTACGAAGTGGGCGACGAATTCATGAAGTACTTCTATCAGGCCGAACGCGGCGAAATCGATCCGTTTGTGCTGGTCGTGGAAGGCTCGATTCCCAACGAAGACATAAAGGATGAAGGCTACTGGGCGGCGCAGGGAACAGATCCCAACACGGGGCAGCCGATCAAAACTACGGAATGGATTGATCGCCTCGCGCCCAAGGCGCTGGCTGTGGTCGGCGCAGGAACGTGCGCCACTTATGGCGGAATTCACGCAATGGCCGGCAATCCCACCGGGTGCATGGGTCTTGCCGACTATCTGGGATGGGGATGGCGCTCCAAAGCTGGATTGCCAATCGTGAATGTGCCCGGATGTCCGGTGCAGCCTGACAACTTCATGGAGACCTTGCTCTACCTGTTATTCCAAGTGGCGGGACTGGCGCCCATGATTCCACTCGACGCACAGCTGCGTCCGACGTGGCTGTTCGGCAAAACGGTGCATGAAGGCTGTGACCGCGCTGCTTACTACGAGCAGGACGATTTTGGCATCGAGTACGGAACGCCGAAGTGCCTGGTGAAAGTCGGTTGCTGGGGACCGGTAGTCAATTGCAACGTCACCAAACGCGGATGGATGCGCGGCATCGGCGGCTGCCCGAACGTCGGTGGCATTTGCATCGGCTGCACCATGCCCGGATTTCCCGACATGTTCATGCCCTTCATGGACGAGCCCTCGGGTGCACGCTTCTCTACAGCTGCGCTGACGCTCTACGGAAAGATGATCCGTGCGTTGCGTGCGATTACGAACAATACCGTCAACGGCGAGCCGGAATGGAGACGCCGCGGTCGCGAACTCATAACCGGCTATCAACCCAGACCCGGCGCGTACTCCATGCGCCCAACTCGCAAAGCTGCATAAGCGGAGAGGATCGAAGAGATGGGAACTATCACAGAGCCGTTGAGTGAAACTTCTGGCAAAAAGCGAAATCTAGTGGAGATGAGCTGGGACCCGATCACCCGCATCGTCGGGAGCCTCGGGATTTTCACCAAGATCGATTTCGAAAACAAACAGGTGGCGGAGTGCTACAGCACCTCCTCCATCTTTCGCGGATACAGCATTTTTATGAAAGGCAAAGATCCGCGTGATGCGCACTTCATTACCAGTCGCATCTGCGGAATCTGTGGTGATAACCACGCAACCTGCGCCTGCTATGCGCAGAACATGGCGTTTGGAGTGAAGCCTCCCCCGCTGGGCGAGTGGATCATCAATCTCGGCGAGGCAGCCGAGTACATGTTCGACCACAACATCTTTCAGGACAATTTAGTTGGCGTAGACTTCTGCGAGCAGATGGTGAAGGAGACGAATCCCGGCCTGTGGGAGAAGGCACAAAAGAAGAAAGCTCCGAACTCGAGTAAGCATGGTTTCCGCACCATCGCGGACATCATGACGGCGCTGAATCCTTTCACCGGTTCGTTCTATCGTGAAACGTTGGAAGTGAGCCGCCTGACTCGCGAGATGTTCTGCCTGATGGAAGGTCGGCATGTGCATCCTTCAACGCTCTATCCGGGCGGAGTCGGGACCGTTGCGACGGTACAGCTCTTCACTGACTATCTCGTGCGCTTGATGAAGTACGTCGAATTCATGAAGCGCTGCGTGCCGCTGCACGACGACCTCTTCGACTTCTGGTACGAAGCGTTACCCGGATATGAAAAGGTCGGGCAGCGTCGCATCCTGCTGGGCTGTTGGGGATCCTTCAATAATCCGGCTGTTTGCGACTATCGCTACGAAAGCATGTCGGAGTGGGGGCGCGGCATGTTCGTAACGCCCGGTGTCGTAGTTGACGGTCAGCTCGTCACCAATGATCTGGTGGACATCAACCTCGGGCTCCGGATCCTGCTAGGTAGCTCGTACTACGACGATTGGCAAAACGAGCAGACCTTCGTTAAGACGGATCCGCTGGGGAACGCGATCGACAAGCGGCATCCATGGAACCAGACTACAACTCCTCGCCCTCAGAAGCGTGACTTCAACGGCAATTACACGTGGGTGATGTCGCCACGCTGGTTCGACAAACGCACGGGCGAATATCTGCCGCTCGATACCGGTGGCGGGCCGATTGCGCGTTTGTGGTCCACGGCCCTTTCCGGGCTGGTGGACATCGGCTACATCAAGGCCACTGGGAACAGCGTGGTCATCAATCTTCCTAAAGGCGCAACACTGCCGGAAACCAGTTTTGAGTGGAAGATACCGCAGTGGAGCAATGCGATTGAACGTGATCGCGCGCGCACCTATTTCCAGGCGTATGCGGCAGCCGCGGCGCTCTTCTTCTGCGAGAAGGCGATGGAGGAGTTGATGGCCGGGCGATCCAAAACATGGGCGCCTTTTAAAGTGCCGGAAGATGCCATCTCCTGCGGCTTCCACGAAGCGGTGCGCGGAGTGCTATCGCATCACGTTGTGATTCGCGATGGCAAGATCGCCAATTACCATCCTTATCCGCCAACTTGCTGGAACGCGAATCCGAGAGATGTCTACGGAACACCTGGTCCTTACGAAGATGCGGTGCAGAACACTCCGCTCTTCGAAGAGAATGGGCCGGATAAGTTCAAGGGCATCGACATTATGCGTACTGTGCGCAGCTTTGACCCATGCCTGCCTTGCGGCGTGCATATGTATTTGGGCCCAGGCAAAGTCCTGCAGACACGGCACTCGCCCATGTTCGGCATGATGCCAAACAAAGGCGATCGATGAACAACAACGAGTTCCTGGCGCGAACGGAACAAATCGATCGATTGGTGCAGCGTGTTACCGCCTTCAAGGATGATGACGCGCGCACCACGTCGCTCGAGTTGCTGCAGTCGATGATGGACCTGCATGGCGCGGCGGTGGAGCGAGTCGTCGAACTGCTCGCGGAATCCGGGGAAGCTGGGCGCAGTTCGCTGGCGAAGCTGGGAAACGATCCGCTGATCTGTGGGCTGCTGGTGCTGTACGGAATCCATCCAGTTGCGCTCGAAGAACGGGTGTCGCGCGCGATTGAGAAGGTTCGGCCACAGTTGCAGAAGCATGGTGGAAGCGTGGAACTCATCGAAGTCGTGGACGAAGCAGTGAGAGTGAAGATCCAGAGTTCTGGACATGGCTGCGGATCGTCAGCGGACACGCTGAAATCAACGGTGGAGCAAGCAATTCTGGAGGCAGCGCCTGAGATCGTAGCGATCACCGTCGAGGGGTCTGAGGCTGCGGCGTCCGGTTTCGTCCCGCTCAACATGATCCAGCCGACAAATAAAGAGGAGATGAAGTATGAAAAATCCACCGCCTGATATCGATGCTCATTCTCCCGGTGTAAAGCGCGGCGAAGAGTGGGCCTACGAGGGCACTAAAGAGCCGGGACGCGAAGGTGATGGCAGAACGGCGCGCGATGCGACCGGTATCAACGCGGACAAGCGTGCGCCCATCGACCCGAGAATGCCCAACTTGCCGCCAGCCTAAGCCATGGGCACGATTTCCGATAACGTTGAGAGAACTCCGCTCGCGACGCTCCGCCGGTTTGTGCGTAAGCCGAGCCAGCCCGCTGAAGTCTGCGAGATGTGTGCTCTGCCGCTGCCGCCGACTCACCAGCACTTGCTGGAGTTGGAAAGGCGACAGGTGAAGTGCGCGTGCGATGCGTGCGCAATTCTGTTCGACGGCAATGCTCGCCAGCGGTACCAACGCATTCCCCGTGATATAGAGCGTCTGACTGATTTCGTAATGGATGACCACGAATGGGACAGCTTGCTGATTCCCATCAATCTGGCGTTCTTCGTTCACAGCAGTGTGGCGAAGCGAATGGTCGCGCAGTATCCGAGTCCGGGTGGGGCGATGGAATCGTCGCTGGATCTCGAGTACTGGAATGTGGTCGCGGCCCGGAATCCTGTGCTGCGCAAGTTCGAGTCGGATGTTGAGGCCCTGCTGGTGAACCGTATCGCCAGCCCGCCGCGATATTACCGTGCGCCGATCGATCAGTGCTTCCGGCTGGTTGCGATTCTTCGCAAACATTGGCGCGGCTTGTCGGGTGGAACAGAAGTCTGGAGCGAGATCGACAAGTTCTTCCGCGAGTTGGACGAAATGGCCGGAGCCGCACGTGCCTGATCTGCGCTTCCAGGTCGAGGATGTTGTGCCGACTCCGAATGCGGCGTCGCCACAGTTGTCGTTCAAACTGCGGATCACGAATGCGGAGCCTGAGCCGATTCATTCGATTGCGCTCCGCGCTCAGGTACAGGTCGAGCCCGTGCGGCGTCGTTATACGCCGGAAGAGCAGCAAAAGTTGAAGACGCTGTTCGGCGAGCCGGAGCAATGGAGCAAGTCGCTGCTGCCGCTGTTGTGGGCGAATGTCAACGTTAACGTGGGCGCGTTTACCGGCAGCACACTAATCGATCTGCCAGTGCCGTGCACGTTCGACTTCAATGTCGCGATGACGAAGTACATCTACGGCCTTGAAGGCGGTGAGTTGCCGACTTCGCTGTTATTCAGCGGGACTGTGTTTCACGCAGGACAGATGGCGCTGCAGATTGCGCAGATTCCGTGGGACCGCGAGGCCAGTTATCGCGTTCCAGTTCGCGTCTGGAAAGAGATGATGGATCTCTATTATCCGAATGGCGCGTGGATCCAATTGCGACGCGATGTGTTCGAAAGACTATACGAGTTTAAGTCGCATAACGGTCTTCCGACTTGGGAGCAGACGGTCGAGCGCATGCTGGATCTGGCCGAGGTGAAGTCGTGAATCGCGAATTGGCGAAGGAGGTCGCGGACGCGGTGCTGTACGAAGGATACATGCTGTATCCGTATCGGCCGTCGGCGATCAAGAACCGGCAGCGCTGGACGTTTGGGATTCTGTATCCGCCTGCGTTCGGCGAAGTCCAGCAGGGAACTGAGCGCGCGACAATGCATACGGAGTGCCTGGTCGCGGTGAGCGGTGATGTGAGCGTGGAGGTTCAGCTCCGGTTTCTACATTTGTTGGCGAGGCAAGTGGCGCGAGCAGTGGAAGATCGCTTCGAAGCGGTTCCGTCGCTTGTAGTCGATGGCCAATTGATCGAAGGTTGGGACGAAGGCGTAGAACGCGCGGTCAAGTTCGAGGTCGCGTTGGAAGCTGGACAGATTCGTAAACTGGGATTTGATTTCCACGGTTTTAATCAGACGGAAACGCTCTACGATGCCAGCGGCCGGATCGCCGGAACTCTGATGCAGACACAAGACGCAGTGAGCGGAACGATGACCGTTGAGGCGCACAAACTGAGTGAACGCATTTGTAAGATTACTGTAGATGTTTCCAACACAACGGATTTCCCTGACGAGAGTGCCGACCGCGACCAAGCTCTGCTGCGTTCGCTGCTGTCGGCGCATACGATTCTGACGGTGAGCGGCGGCGAGTTCGTCTCTCTGCTCGATCCGCCCGAAGACCTCGGCGAGTTGGTGAGCAGGTGCAAGAACGTCGGCAACTTCCCAGTCTTGGTTGGTGATCAAGGTGAGCGCGACATGATGCTGTGCTCGCCAATCGTGCTTTACGACTATCCACAGATCGCGCCGGAGAGCGCCGGTGACTTCTACGATGCAACCGAGATGGACGAAATGCTCACGCTGCGTGTGATGACGTTGACGGATGACGAGAAGAGCGAGATGCGGCGCGCCGACGATCATGTGCGCAATCTCCTGGAACGGACAGAAGAAAGTACGCGAGAACAACTGGCAAGGACGCACGGCGCGATTCGCAGCATGCGTCCTGTAAGCGAGAAGCGATGATGGAATGGAATGAGCAAGCGGACGCAGAGCGGCTGGAAAGCGTTTCGATCTTCGGCATTGAGGTGAAGATTGGAGCTCGCGTGCGACTGTGGCCGCAGAAGACAGCCGACATCATGGACATGGCGTTGAAGGGGAAAGTTGCGATCGTGGAAGCGATTGAGCGCGACTTCGACGACCACGTGCATTTGGCCGTAGTGCTGGAAGACGATCCGGGCCGTGACTTGGGAATGCTACGCCAACCGGGACATCGTTTTTTCTTTTCGCCGGATGAAGTCGAACCACTGGCGCTGAATGGCGAGGTGTCGCATGAACGGTAAGGTGTTAGTCGCAGGAATCGGCAACATCTTTTTAGGCGACGATGCCTTCGGAGTCGAAGTGGCGCAGCGCCTGGCCGGGCGTCCGTTGCAGGAAGGCGTGAAGGTCGTGGACTTTGGCATTCGTAGCTACGACCTTGCGTACGCGCTGATGGAAGATTGGGATCTGGTGATCCTGGTCGACGCGCTGCCCGGCGACGGAAAGCCTGGGACGCTCTACATCATGGAGCCGGAGATGCCGCGAACTGGCGAGGCGCCGGCTTCGCTCGACGCGCACACGATGAATCCGGTTGCGGTGTTACAGATGGTGAGTGCGTTGGGCGGACGAGTGGGACGAATGTTGGTGGTTGGGTGTGAACCGGCGAGCGTGGAACCTGATGACGGTGGCGAGATGGGTTTGAGTGCGCCGGTAAAGGCGGCGGTCGACGAGGCCGCTCGTGTGGTGGAAGAGTTGATTGTCCGCGAGCGCAGCCACGCAACAGCTGCGTAGCGGAAAGGAGAGCGAAGATGGGAAAGATCGTGTTGTGGGGCAGTCTTCTGGCGACAGTCTATAGTTTGTATTATTTCCGTGGCGATATTCAACGTTACACAAAAATGAAAATGATGTGAGCTGCGGTGGAGTCCCCACCCAAGCCAAAAGAGGGCTTGGATGGGTCACCCAGATTTCTCTGACTAGAAATTAGTCTGGTAGTGCCAGTTGGATTTGTTTTGAGGCTGCGTCCAGATGGGTGATGCGGAAGCTGCGAATCTGTCCGGCGGCGACGGGTTCTGGTTTCTTCGCGCCTGACTGGCCCTGGCCTTTCCAGCGTGCCTGAAGCATCGATCCCAATGACGAGAGATCTGCTTTTCCAGAGGACTGCTCGGCTGCCGGAGCTGCCGTTGTAGCTGGGATCGTGCACGAGGCCTGAATGCCTTCTCCAAGTTCGACTCGTGCAGTGGTCCCGGAGAGGTCGACGATGCGGCCACTCACGAGATCGCCAGCTTTGTGCTCGGCGAGGTATTCGTCGATGCTGGTCGGGATCAACTGCTTCATGCTCAGACGAATGTTGCGCTTCTCGCGATCGATGGCGAGGATCTGCGCTTTGACTAGTTCACCGGGCTTGAGCACATCGCGAGGATGCGCGATGCGCTTCTCATTGCTGATCTCGCTGACGTGCACCATTCCTTCCACGCCTTCCGCGAGCTGAACAAACGCGCCAAAGTTGGTGATGCTGGTGACCGGACCTTCGATGGAGGATCCGACCGGAAACTTCTGCGCAATGTCGGCCCAAGGATCGCCAAGCGCCTGCTTCAGTCCAAGGCCGATGCGGCGTTCGGCCGTGTTCACAGAGAGAATGACGGCGTCGACGGTGTCCCCGGGCTTAACGACGTCGGTGACGCGCTTCACCTTGCGCGTCCATGAGAGTTCGGAGATGTGAATGAGGCCTTCGATGCCGGGCTCGAGTTCGACGAACGCGCCGAACTCCATGGTGCGCGACACTACGCCGCGAACCCGCTCGCCAACTTTGTACTTGCCGGCGCTGGCGTCCCAAGGATGGGGCTGCAGCTGCTTCAGGCTGACCGCGATGCGGCGCTTACCGTTCTCTTCCGTGGCCTTGAGGATCTTGACTTCGATCTCCTGGCCGACGGAGAGTACGTCAGAGGGTTTCTCGACGCGCGACCAGCTGATTTCACCGATGTGCAACAGGGCATCGACGCCGCCGAGGTCGACGAACGCGCCGTAATCGGTGAGGCTGCGGACGACGCCGGTGACAGTTTCGCCGTCAGCGAGTTCGGAATAGCGGCGATCGCGGGCGGCGTTGGCTTCCTCTTCAGCAACGGCGCGGTGATCGACTACGACATCTTCTTCGGTGACGTCGAGCTTGGTGATGCGGCAGCGGATTTCCTGGCCGACGAGCTTCTCCATCTCGGCTGCATCGCGCGCGCCGCTGCGGGAGGCGGGCATAAATGCGCGGACTCCTACGTCGACGCTAAGGCCGCCTTTCACCACCGCACTAACGGTGCCGAGGATGGTCGCGCGTTCGGTGAAGGCTTTCTGCAGAGAGGGCCAGTCGGCGGGACGCTCGACGCGGGTGCGCGAGAGTTCGTAATAACCCTCTTCGTTGCGGCCTTTGACGGAGACCAGGAACTGGTCGCCGGGCTTCACTTCCTGGCCAGCGGTTTGGAAGACGGAGAGCGGAAGGATGCCCTCGGTCTTGTAGCCGATGTCGAGATAGACAGTATCGGCGGAGACGGTGACAACCGTCGCCTGGAGCTGTTTTGCGCCTTCGGTCTTGTGGGCGTGAGTCTGCTCATACTGAGTAAGGAGATCGCGGAATGATTGCGTATCTTCGCTGGATTCGGAGTTGGGTAAGTTGGACATGGGTACGTTTAAGAGTTTAACAGTCGCGATGGCCGGTAAGTCTTTCAGTCTCTCGGTCTGGTGCAGCATTCGTTCTTGCTGGGCGGATTCCCGCTTCGGGAGGTCCAATGGGTACCCCAGCCCCGTGTCCCGCATTCTAAAGACTTAGAGGCATGGGATAAGCCTCGTCCCAGCAAACAAAGGAGTTAGTCCCATTGTCCCGCACAACAAAGGACTTACCTACAGTTGTTAGTGATTAGTAGTTAGTAGTTAGACAAAAACAAATCAAAAGACGTCCTGAACTCCAGCGCATATCTCTATTGTGACAGATTCGAGGGGAGGTACTGGACACTTTCGCGGAATTTATATTTGGCGCATTGTCATCGGGATGCGATGAGTTTGAGGCGGAAATGGGCTTGACAAGGAATTGTGAAGATCGGCAATCGGGATCTCCGGGGCGCAACGGTAATCGCTGAATGCGTGACCCTCTGGTTGGGGTTAGCTTATTTGCGATTAGCCTGAAGATACGTTTCGATCGCTTGCTGCCACTCGCGCCCGCTCTCCCGGTCTTTTTCGCTGAGCTCTTGCACATGTTCATTGGCTGAAGCCTGGAGAGCGGTTCGGACGTACGTGACCTCAACTCGGGTCGTGGTTTTATCGAGTGAAGTCAAATGGACGTCGATCGTCGTAACCAGAATGTCGGGGATAAAGTAAATGTACTGCATCCTGCCGCCGGTTAAATCGAAAACTGTATTGACCCAGGTGCTGGTTGTTTGTCCGTGCTGGATGGTGAATACCGCACCCTGGACGTCTTTCGAGGGCTGCGGATATAAGAAGGTTGGATTCCAGTGGTCACCTGACCATTTGCGTTCCATATCTGGGCCGAAAAGCGGGGCCGTTCGGTCGATCGGCGCGTGGACAACGAATTGGAAACTGTTACTGACGTGAGCCAACGCCGGCGAGGCTGGCTGATCTGATTCTTTGCTCACGATCGAGAAGGCGGCGACAACACTGAACAGAACAAACATGACGGTGTTCATTTGCGTTCCTTTAACTGGTGGCTGTCGGAGGCACGAAGGGTGAGTCCGTAAAGGCTCTTGAACTGGTTGATGGTCTTCAGGGTCTCAGACGAAAAGGGCGCCTCGCCTTCGAACGAGTGGAGCACGATGCCCTCCAAGAGGTCGCCGAGGCTCATATCTTTTAGCTCAGCGAGTGCTTTCAGAACTTTCAGCAATCGTTTTTCGAGGCGAACACCTGTCTGTACGCGCTCGATTTCGAGGAGAGGTTCAGTGTTTTTTCTGGAGGCCATGTGTACCAATGTACCATGGTACTAAGAGTAGATCGAGAACGGATTGCTGAGCCAAGTGCGCGTGCAAGCGCTTGTGGGATGTGTAGCCGAGTAGGGCTCCTTCGGCTCGGGCGTTCGCACGCGCTCGATGACAGGCGTGAAGTCTGATCGTAGTGTGGAATTCTTACGTTTACCCCAGCCCCGTTTACACCAAATCCCCTTGGGGTCGCCGTACAAGGTAGCCGAGGTCGGATGCCCCACGTGAGCAGTAGATAGGTGAGACCGCCATCCCGCACCAACCCTCTAGTCTTGGGTCACCCCTCGGGGTGATGATAGTCACGGCAGGGAGAACGCATCGGACATTAAATGAGCGGCAGTTCAGGCGAATGAGGTTTTTCGGATCTGCGGGTCTTTTGGAGCAAAGGCCGAGGCGCGGTTCCAGAGAACACATTCGCACATAGGCAGTTCGTTCATACAAGCGCGTAGTCAACCTGCAATTAAGTAAAGAGACAATAAACAAAAAGCACGTAACTAAAGAAGCAGTCACACGGATTCGCAGCACAAATAGCACACGCTAGTAGAAAGAGAGGAATTTGCCATGAGTGTTGGCGTTATTAAGCTTCCGGCGGATTACACAAAAGAAGTTATGGGCCTGGTGAAGGCAAAGAACCCAGCAGAACCTGAGTTCCACCAGGCAGTACAGGAAGTATTCGACTCACTGCGTCTGGTGCTGGAGCGGCATCCAGAGTTTATTTCGGCGAAGATCCTGGAGCGGATCACGGAGCCGGAGCGGGTGTTCATGTTCCGGGTACCGTGGACAGACGACCGCGGCGAAGTGCAGGTAAATCGCGGTTTCCGCATCCAGATGAACAGCGCGATTGGTCCATACAAAGGTGGGCTGCGTTTCCATCCATCGGTGAATCTCGGAATCCTGAAATTTTTGGCATTTGAGCAGGTATTCAAGAATTCGCTGACGACACTACCGATGGGCGGAGGCAAAGGCGGATCGGATTTCGATCCGAAAGGGAAGAGCGATAACGAAGTGATGCGCTTCTGCCAGAGCTTTATGACCGAATTGAATCGCCACATTGGTCCGGATACGGATGTTCCGGCGGGCGATATCGGCGTGGGTGGGCGCGAGATTGGGTTCCTGTTCGGCCAGTACAAACGGCTGCGCAACGAATTCACGGGCGTGCTCACTGGAAAGGGCCTGGCATGGGGCGGATCGCTGATTCGTCCGGAGGCGACTGGCTACGGCTGCGTGTATTTCGCGGCGGAGATGCTGAAGACGAAGAAAGACTCGCTCGACGGCAAGCTGTGCCTGGTCTCGGGGAGCGGTAATGTTTCGCAATACACGATTGAAAAGCTGCTTGATCTGGGCGCGAAACCTGTGACCGCGTCAGATTCGAATGGCGTGGTGTATGACCCGGATGGGATCGATCGCGAGAAGCTGGCGTGGATCATGGAACTGAAGAACGTGCGGCGCGGGCGTATGCGCGAGTACACGGAGCACTTCAAGAAAGCCATCTTCATGCCAACTGATTTGAAGATGGACCACAATCCACTGTGGAACATCAACGCAGATTGCGCATTCCCAAGTGCGACGCAGAACGAAATCAACGCGAAAGACGCTGCCAACCTCATTAAGAACGGCGTGAAGCTGGTGGCGGAAGGCGCGAATATGCCGAGCACGCTGGAAGCGACGAAGATGTTCCTGGATGCGGGCCTGCTGTATGGTCCGGCAAAGGCGGCGAATGCCGGCGGGGTCGCGACCTCGGGGCTCGAGATGGCACAGAATAGCATGCGGCTCAGCTGGACGCGTGAAGAAGTGGATGATCGGCTGCACAAGATCATGATCGCCATTCACAAGAACTGCTACGAAACCGCAGAGATGTACGGCGCGAAAGGGAACCTGGTGCATGGCGCGAATATCGCTGGATTCCTGAAAGTGGCGAACTCGATGCTGGATCAGGGACTGGTGTAGACCTCGATACAGTAGGAAACTAGGCGGGGTGGAAAATTCCACCCCGCATTTTTTAGGAGTCAAGAGTGGCGCAGGTGAAGCGCAGCGCGGAACTCGATGCGCAACGGCTGTTCGAGGGCTTCGAAGAGCTGATGCCGTTTCGCGTGCACGACATACTGCTGGTGTCGAGCCTGTATGACTCGTTCATCCTGCGCGAGGATGGGCGATTGAATGAACTGCTGATTGGCGAGTCGCTGGAACTCGATCTGCAGCAGATTCCCGGGATCACACATGTTTCGAGCGGAGCCGAAGCGCTGGCGAGAGCGCGATCGGAGCCGCGCTTCAACCTTATTATTGCCAATCTGCAACTGAGCGATATGGATGCGGCGGAACTAGCGCGGCAGGTAAAGGCTGCTGGGCTGAACGTGCCGGTGGTGGTGCTGTCCTACGACTATCGCGAGATCAAGAATTTCAGGGCGCGCAATCCGCACACGGATATCGAGCGCATTTTTCTGTGGCAGGGAAACGTTCGCATCCTGATCGCGATTGTGAAGTACATCGAAGACAAGCGGAATGTGCGGCATGATACCGAAGTAATGGGAGTGCCCGTCATCCTGGTGGTCGAAGACAACATACGTTATTACTCGGCGTTCCTGCCGCTGATCTATACGGAGCTGATCACGCAGTCGCGCGGGCTGATCGGCGAGGGACTGAACATGGCGCACAAATTGGTGCGCATGCGGGCGCGGCCGAAGATCCTGCTGTCGACAACGTATGAAGATGCTGTCGCGAAGGTGCTGACGTACCAAGACTACTTGCTCGGAGTGGTGTCGGATATCGAGTTTCCGCGCGAGGGGGTGCTCAGTCCGGACTCGGGATTCGATTTGGCACATATGGTGCGAAGCGTGGTGGCGGATGCGCCGATTGTGTTGCAGTCGAGCCGAACGCAGTTCATGCCAAGGGCGCAAGCAGAAGGCGTGTCGTTCCTGAGAAAGCGCTCGCCAACGCTGCTGCTGGATCTGCGGCGATATTTGATCGAGCAATTTTCGTTTGGCGATTTCGTGTTCCGGTTGCCGGATCACACGGAGGTCGCGCGGGCGAAGGATCTGAAGGCGCTGGAGCGCTTGCTGCACGAGGTTCCGGTGGAAAGCGTTCTGTTTCATAGCGAGCGGAATCATTTTTCGCGATGGTTGCGCGCGAGGACAGAGTTTGCATTGGCGCTAAGGCTGAGGCCCAGAAAGGTATCGGACTTTGCCGATGGAGAGGCGCTGAGGCGGGACATTATTGAGTCGATTGCGGAATACCGGGCGGAGCAAAGCGGGCTGCTGATTGGGGATTTCCAGGCGGAGACGTTCAAGGCGTCAGAAGGATCGTTTCTGCGGCTGGGCGGTGGGTCGCTCGGAGGAAAGGCCCGCGGACTGGCCTTCGTGCGGCACCTGCTACATAAGAACGGCGTGAGCAGCCAGTTCGCGGGAGTCAACATCGCGGTGCCGCCGACGCTGGTACTGGCGACGGGCATCTTCGATCAGTTCCTGAGCGAAAACGATCTGGCGGATTTTGCGATCCGATGCAATGACGATGCGGAAATCGTGGAGCGTTTCTTGCGGGCCACGCTGCCGGCGCAGCTAACGATGGAGTTGCTGGCGTACCTCGAGCAGGTTCGGTATCCGCTGGCGGTAAGGTCGTCGAGCTTGCTGGAGGATTCGCAGTATCAGCCGTTCACAGGCGTGTACCAGACATTCATGCTGCCGAATCAGGAAGAGGATGTTGCGGTCCGGCTGGAGCAGTTGATGGATGCGATCAAGCGCGTATACGCGTCGACCTTCAGTCAGCACGCGAAGGCGTATATACGCGCCACACCATATCGGCTGGAAGAAGAGAAGATGGCGGTGATTCTGCAGCGTGTGGTGGGCAGCGCGCATGGGGCGCGATTCTATCCGGATGTTTCGGGGGTGTTGCGGTCGTGGAACTTTTATCCGATTGCGCCTTCAACTTCGGAAGATGGTATTGCCACGGTGGCGCTGGGATTGGGGCGCGCGGTGGTGGATGGCGGCAAGTGTCTGATGTTCTCGCCTCGATATCCGCAGAACCTGGTGCAGTTCTCATCGGTACGCGATATGCTGACGAACTCGCAGTCGGAGTTCTGGGCGATTGATGTGAGTGAAGAGGCAGCGGATGGGGCGTCGGCGCGGGAACGGAAGTTTACGCTGCGCGATGCGGAAAAAGATGGGACACTGCATGCGGTGGGGTCGACGTATTCGCCGGATAATGATGCGATTTATGACGGGATGAGCCGGGCGGGGGCGCGCGTGGTGAGCTTTGCGCCGATCCTGAAGTACGGGCGGTTCCCGCTGGCGCCGGTGCTGGACACGCTCATGAAAGTTGGCGAGCAGGGGTTGGCACGCCCGGTGGAGATTGAGTTTGCGGTGCGGTTGCCGCAGGCGTCGGGCGAGGCGGCGGAGTTTGGATTCCTCCAAATGCGGCCGCTGGTGCTGTCGCGGGAGACACAGGAGCTAAAGCTGGATGAGGTGGATCCGGCGAAGGTGTTGTGCCGGAGTTCGAATGTGCTGGGGAATGGGAGAATCAGCGATATTCGCGATGTGGTGATGGTGGACTTCCATCGTTTCGAGCGGGCGAAGAGTTTCGAGGTGGCGGACGCGGTGTCGTACTTCAACTCGAAGCTGAACCAGGAGGGCCGGCCGTATCTGCTGATCGGCGTGGGACGGTGGGGATCGAATGATCCGTGGCTGGGGATTCCGGTGGAGTGGGACCAGGTGTCGGGCGCGAGAGTGATTGTGGAGGCGGGATTTCGGGATTTCCGAGTGACGCCGTCGCAAGGGAGTCACTTCTTTCAGAATCTGACGGCGTTCCAGGTGGGGTACTTCACGGTGAATCCGGATGCAGGAGAGGGGTTTGTGGACTGGGAATGGCTGGGTGCGCAGATGCCGGCGGAGGAGCGGGATTGCGTGCGGCATCTACGGTTCGAGACGGCGCTGGAAGTGGTGATGAATGGGCGGGCGAATGCAGGGGTGGTGGTGAAGGCGGCGGTGCACGACCTTGAAGGACTGCCCCACTCAAGCCAAGAGAGGGTTTGAATGGGCCACCGTCGGGCCCTTCACTGCAGCGAAGCGATGGAGCTGAGCATTCATGAGATTTCTGCTGTTTATGTTTCTGCTGGGTTTGCTTGCGAGTGTTGCGCAGGAGTCGGCGGAGTATCGTGCCTGCCTTGATAAGGCGACGACGCAGATGGCGATGAATGCCTGTGCGAGCGCAGAGGCGGCGCGGGCCGACGCGCGGCTGAATGATGTCTATCACAAACTGCTGGCGGAGGCCGCGAAGCAGCCGGAGGCGGTCGACAAGATTAAAGGTGCTGAAAGAGCCTGGATCGCGTACCGCGATGCGTATGTGGAGGCGATGTATCCGGCGAAGGACAAAGAGGTCGAGTACGGTTCGATCTATTTGATGAATGTGAATTTGCTTCGCGCCAAGCTGACGGACGGCAGATCATCGAGGTGAAGGAGTTGTTGGAGCAGTACAGCGGTCGTTAGTCATCTGCGAGCGGAAAAATGCAGAGATGTTTCGCTGCGCTCAACATGACTTCGGTGTTGTCTATGAGGTTTGTGGCGAGGCCACCCGTTCAACTGCAGATCCCTCGCGGACTGACGTCCGCTCGTGATGACAAACAGATCCTCGCTGCGCTCGGATGGGCAGCCGAGGTCGGCTGCCCCACGTAATTCAGGAACGGCACACGCGATGGGTGGCTGCCCCATGTGATTCGGGAAAACGAGTCGCGGGCGAGGGCGCCCGCGCCACCAATGTTCGCACTTCAAGGTCAGTCGGCGGCCGTGCGGCGGAGGCTGACGGCTTCCGCTAAGAAGCGGATCTGCACCGGACCGACGGCGCCCTCTTGCAAGAACTCTTTCGACTTATCGTTATCGAGGAACCTGCGAGCGCGATCGATGGTTTCCCATTCGAGCAGAACGGTGACGTCGCCCGGGTCGGCGAGGTTGCGGTAGACGTGGAAGTCGGCTTCGCCGGCATCGTGGCGGCTCCAAATCATTTCGTCAAAACCACTCTTCCAATCGGCAAAGTCCTGAACCTTGAGATTGATCAGCACATAAACCATAGGTCACCTGCCAGCCGTCTTTTTTATCGGATGCTAGAACGGGCCATTTAAGTGCGGGAAGTTTAGTTCTGCGGTGACTGGGGTCACTTCGCCGGGTGAGATGCAAATTACGGCAGTGGGTAGCTGGTAGCTAGGAGCTGTTCGTTTGCATTATGCAGAGAAGGTGCAGATATCTCGCTGCGCTCGGAAAGGAAGGTTCCCAGCCCAGGTTAGCGTCCAAAGGAAGGACGCGAACCTGGGGCACCATTGGGCCACCCGAAATGCATAGATGTTTCGCTGCGCTCAACATGACTTCGTTGTTTTCCTGAAGCTTCAGAGCAGCTCGATACACGGCAAGATTGCCTGTTTCACATGCTCAGAATGGCGGGTTTACTTCCCCACTCAAGCCAAAAGAGGCCTTGAATGGGGCACCCAGAGCGTTATTTTCCTGCAATGTGAGTGGCGCGTGTGGTCCTTATCACGCGGTGATGTGCTGCGGAACATAGTTGGCCCGTGCGACGCCGACATAGCATGATCTCAAATAGAGCTGGTGTGTCTGTCGAAAGGAGCGCGGCATGCACGCAGCATTAGATGAAAGACTTGCAGCCGGAGAGCAGGCATTTATCGACCAGGTAGTCGCTGGGCGAGCGGGCCGTCCGGGAGCACTGCTGAGCATTCTGGAGGCGGTGCAAAACCACAATCCTCACAACTACCTTCCGATGGATGCGCTGCGCTATGTGGCTGCGAAGGCCGACGTGCCCCTATCGCAGATCTATAGCGTGGCGACGTTCTATGCCTTCTTCAATCTGCGTCCGCAGGGCGATAACACCATATGCATATGCCGTGGAACGGCGTGCCATACACGCGGATCGCGCAGTCTGCTGCAGACGCTGCGGCTGGATATGGGACTAGGGGCGGACGATGCCGAGAACGCCAGCGAAGCCGACAAGGTGTCGCTGACTACTCCGGACAACAAGTTCACGCTGCGCACGGTGGCGTGCTTTGGGCAGTGCGCGCTGGCGCCGGTGGTGGAGATCAATCACCGCATCTGCGGGCACGTGAACGAACGCACTTTGCAGCGCGAGATTCGGAATCTTGAGCGGGAGAGTGAATGATGCCCCGAATCCTGGATATTGGCGCATTCAACGCTGTTCGCGAAGCCGGTCTTGCGAAGCTTATGCCGGCGGTCCCGCGAATCACCGTGGGAATGGGAACGTGCGGTCGTGGCAACGGCGCGGAAGGTGTGTTTCATGCGTTCGCTGAGTTGATCGAACGCTCGGGCGACGAGATCGTGCTGGCGGGAGTGGGTTGTTTCGGAGCGTGCTTCCAGGAGCCGCTGGTAACAGTGCGTCTGCCGGGACAGCCAATGGTGGTGCTGCATCGCGCGCAGGCGAATGATGCCGGTCGCATTCTGCATGATGCGACGACCGGAAAGATTACGCCGGACCTGATCTATTGCAAGATCGAGGAATGGGACCACGTGACCGGATATTTGAAGTACGGGCACGGGTATCCGGAGATTCCGCGCTGGAATGAAGTGCCGTTCTTCAAAGGACAGAAGAAGATCGTTCTGCGCAATTGCGGATTCATCAATCCTGACGACATTGAGGAATACATCGGCATCGGCGGATACCAGGCGTTGTATAGCGTGCTCATCGAAGGCAAGCCGGAGAAGGTAATCGAGCAGGTGAAGGCCTCGAAGCTGCGTGGGCGCGGCGGGGCGGGATTTCCGACAGGCAATAAATGGGAATTCCTGGCGAAGGCGAAGGCGGATACGAAGTACATCATCTGCAATGCGGATGAGGGCGATCCGGGCGCGTACATGAATCGCAATGAGATCGAGAGCGATCCGCACTCGTTGCTGGAAGGGATGATTATTGGCGGATATGTGACGGGCGCGACGGAGGGAATCGTATATGTGCGCGCGGAGTATCCGTTGGCGGTGCACAGGCTGTCGCGGGCGATCGAGCAAGCACGTGAGTATGGGCTGCTGGGCGAAAACATCCTGGGGCGTGGATTCAAGTTCAACATTGATCTGGTTGAGGGCGCGGGTGCGTTTGTGTGCGGCGAAGAGACGGCACTAATTGCGTCGCTCGAAGGATTTGCGGGCAGGCCGCGGCCCAGGCCGCCCTTCCCGGCGCAAAAGGGATTGTGGGGCAAGCCGACCAACATCAACAACGTCGAGACCTGGTACAACATTGCGCCGATCGTCACCAAGGGTCCAGCGTGGTTCTCGGAGACGGGCAGTCCGAAGAGTGCGGGGACCAAAGTCTTCTCGCTGGTCGGGAAGGTGCGCAGCACGGGCCTGGTGGAGATGCCGCTGGGAACGCCGCTGAAGACGTTTATCTACGACATCGGTGAGGGAAGCGCGAGCGCATCGCCGATCAAATCGGTACAGACGGGAGGTCCGTCAGGCGGATGCATTCCGCAGGAGATGTTTGACACTGCCGTCGATTACGAGAGCCTGGCGCAACTCGGGTCGATCATGGGCTCGGGCGGCATGGTGGTGATGGATGAAGACAACTGCATGGTGGACGTGGCGCGGTACTTCATCGAGTTTACACATTCGGAGTCGTGCGGGAAATGCGTGCCGTGCCGGGTTGGGCTGAACAAGTCGCTGCGCATGCTGAATGCGATTACGGATGGATCGGGCACGATGCATCAGCTAGACGTGCTGGACGAGTTGGCGCGGTACGTACGCGATTGTTCCCTGTGTGGGCTGGGACAGACGGCGCCGAATCCAGTGCTGACGACCATGCGGCATTTCCGGCATGAATTTGAAGATCACATTTTAGGGCGACGGTGCGCGGCAGGCGTCTGCGAAGATCTGGCGCTTTCGCCTTGTGAGAACAGCTGCCCGCTGCACATGAATATTCCGCGATTCCTCGAACTGCAACGCGAGGAGCGGCTGGATGATGCGTTCCTGTCGGTGATCATGGATAACCCGCTGCCGGCTTCGACAGGGCGTGTGTGCCAGCATCCGTGCGACCGGCGGTGCCGCCGCCAGACGATGGATGAGCCGGTGAACATGCGCGAGGTGCATCGCTTCATCGCGGATTCGATTCTGCTGTCGGATCGATTCGAAGAAGCGGCTAAGCAATTAGCTAGTCGCAAGCTGGAGCTGACAGGACGCAAGATTGCGATTGCAGGCGCTGGACCGGCGGGGCTGACGGCTGCGTTCTACCTGGCAATGTTGGGACACGACGTGACGGTGTTCGACGAGAAGGCTGAAGCAGGCGGGATGCTCAGGTTTGCACTGCCGGAGTATCGGCTGCCGAAGGCCGTGCTGCGCAAGGAGATTGAGCTGATCGAGCGGCTGGGCGTGAGGTTTACTTTCAATACGCGCATCGGGTTCGACATTTCGCTCAACGAATTGGATGATCGCTTCGACGCAGTCTTCCTGTCGATCGGAACGTGGAAAGAATCGTGGGTATATTTGCCGGGCACGGAGTTGAAGGGCGTGTATCCGGCGCTGTTGTTCCTGGAGTCAGTGGCGAAAAACGATGAGCTGAAGCTGGGCAAGAAAGTGGTAGTGATCGGCGGCGGAAATGCGGCGATCGATTCGGCACGCACGGCGCTGCGCCGGGGGGCGAATGTGACGGTGATCTACCGACGCGAGCGCAAAGACATGCCTGCAATCGAAGAAGAGACCGCAGCCGCACAGGCCGAGGGCGTCAAGTTTGCGTTCCTGGCAGCGCCGCATCGGATCGTCGGCGACGCGAAAGGAAATGTGAAGGCTATCGAGATCGTAAAGACGCGGCTGGGCGAGTACGACGGATCGGGACGAAGAAAGCCAGTTCCGACCGATGAGATACAGCGCTTCGAGTGCGATTCGGTGATCCTGGCCGTGGGCGAGACGTTCGACTTGGACTTCGCGCGAGCGTCGGGCCTGGGGATGAAAGAGGCGGGAACCATCGAGGTGAATCGCTTCTCGCTGGAAACCACTCGACCACGATTTTATGCGGGAGGAGACGTGATTACTGGCGCGTCGAATGTGTCGAACGCTATGGCGTATGGCAAGCAGGCGGCGCAGAACATCGATCACCAGCTGATGGAAGTGTGGCGATGGGAGCAGCTATTCCCGAAGATCGAGTACGACCTGCGGGTGCCGGAGAATCCGAGCGAAAGCCGGAGGCACGGCGGTCACGAGCTAGTGGCGGCGGCGCGGGCGAAATCCGAAGAAGAGGTTGTGACCGGATTGAGCCGCTCGGAAGCCGTGGATGAGGCGTGCCGATGCTTGCGGTGCGACGTGAAGGTAGAGGCCTGAGAGAGGAGCCCATGCCTAAGAAACTTCAGCTTCGAATCGATGGTGAGCTAGTGAGCGCCATGGAGGGCGAGACGATCCTGCAGGCGGCAAGGAAGAGCAGCAAATATATTCCGACGCTCTGCTATCTCGAGGGATTGAGTCCGGTAGGCGGATGCCGGCTGTGCATGGTGGAGGTTTCGGGAATCGACAGACTGGTGCCAGCGTGCACGACACCGATCCAGGAAGGGATGTCGGTGACGACGACGTCCGCCAAGCTCACGCGTTATCGCAAGATCACGCTGGAGCTGCTGTTCGTGGAGCGGAATCACATCTGCGCAGTATGCGTGTCGAACGGCCACTGCGAATTGCAAACGATGGCATCGCAGATGGGCATCACCAATGTGCGGTTCTCGTACAACTATCCCAAGCTGTCGGTGGACCAGTCGCATCCGCGTTATGTGCTCGATCACAACCGCTGCATTCTGTGCACACGATGCGTGCGGGTTTGCGCGGAGCTGGAAGGCGCGCATGTCTGGGAGATCACGGCGCGCGGCATTCATGCGCGGGTGCAGAGCGATCTAAACCAGAAATGGGGCGAGTCGCGCGGCTGCACGAATTGCGGCAAGTGCGTGCAGGCATGTCCGACGGGAGCGCTGGCGGAGAAGGGCTGGGCGGTGGAAGAAATGGTTAAGCGCAACGACAACATCAGCCTGCTGGCGCACCGGAAAGGAACAGAGGCATGAAGCGAGTGAAAGTTGCCACGGTTTGGCTGGATGGCTGCTCGGGATGCCACATGTCGCTGCTCGACATGGATGCGACGATCATTGCGCTGGCGCGGCGGATCGACATTGTATACGGGCCGCTGGTCGACGAGCAGGAGTTTCCGGAAGACGTCGACGTGACGTTAGTGGAAGGCGCCGTCAGTTCGCAGGAAGATGCGTGGCGGGTGCAGAAGATTCGGCAGCGGACGAAGACGCTGATCGCGCTGGGCGACTGCGCGGTGACGAGCAATGTGCCGGCGATGCGGAATGCGATTCCAGTGAGCCAGTTGTTGCAGAAGATCTATGGAACGGGCAAGGATGTTCCAGGAGATCGGCTGCCAGCACTTCTGAATCAGGCGCGGCCGGTGCATGAGTTTGTGAAGGTGGACATGTGTTTGCCGGGATGTCCGCCGAGTTCGAAGCTGATTGCGGGCGTGCTGACGGATCTGCTGGATGGGAAGAAGCCTGATCTGGCAGGGAAAGTGAAATTCGGTTAAGGAGCATGCGATGAAGCGCATCACGATAGAGCCGGTCAGCCGCATCGAAGGTCATGCCAAGATCACGATTCAGCTGGGAGACGATGGCAAGGTCGCCAACACCGAATTTCAAGTGACGCAGGTGCGCGGGTTCGAGAAATTCACCGAGGGGCGTCCGTTTTACGAGATGCCGGGGATCACGTCACGAATCTGCGGCATATGCCCGGTGAGCCACGCGCTGGCGTCGGCGAAGGCGTGTGAAGCGATCATGGCCGTGCGCATCCCGCCGGCCGCGAAAAATCTACGTGAACTGATTCACTGCGCGCAATATGTGCAATCGCATGCACTGAGCTTCTTTTATCTGTCGGCGCCGGATTTTCTGCTGGGGATGGATTCGGATCCGCAGAGCAGAAACATTTTGGGAATCATCCGGAAGCATCCGGATGTGGCGCGGGATGGGATCGAGCTGCGAAAGTTTGGGCTGCAGATTATCGAGGGTGTGGCGAAGGAACGCGTGCACGCATCGTGGATCGTGCCCGGCGGCGTGAATGCCCCGATGACCCAGCAGGTACGCGATCGCATGCTGGCAGATTTGCCGGAGGCGAAGGCGATCACGCAGAGGACGTTCCGCTTCTTCAAAGCTGTGCTTGACGATTACAAAGATGAGATTGCGAATTTCGGCACAGCCCCAACGATGCATGCGGGGCTAGTAGATCGGAAGGGCAATCTGCAACTCTATGACGGCATGCTGCGATTCCGCGGCGCCGCTGGAGAGATCATCGAAGATCAGATCCCGGTGGAGGAGTACTCACAGTGGATTGGTGAAATGAGTCTGCGGGATTCGTATCTGAAGGCGCCGTTCTATAAGCCGGTCGGATATCCCAATGGCGTGTATCGCGTCGGACCGCTGGCGCGGCTGAACGTGATTGATAGCTACGGCACGCCGGCGGCGGATGTCGAGCGCAAAGAGTTTGCGAACCGGTTCCCACTGCCGGCGCAGAGCGCGTTCCTGTATCACTACGCGCGGCTGATCGAGATCGTGTATGCGCTGGAGAAGATCGAGAAGCTGCTCGGCGATCCGGTGACGCTGGAGGAACATGTGCGCGCGAAGGCCGGCGTGAATGCGCTGGAAGGCGTGGGCGTGATTGAGGCGCCGCGGGGAACGCTGATCCATCATTACAAAGTCGATGAGCAAGGCGCGATGAAGTGGGCAAATCTGATCGTGGCGACCGGGCACAACAATCTGGCGATGGGCAAGAGCGTGCAACAGGTGAGCGAACGCTACGTCAACGGAGAGAAGCTGGAAGAAGGCGCTCTGAATCGCGTGGCGGCCGTCGTGCGCGCGTATGATCCGTGCCTGAGTTGTTCGACACATGCTCTGGGACAGCCGGCAGTGAGGATACGCTTGGTGGACAGTCGGGGCAGGGTACTGGACGAAGTAGCGAATTAGGTAGTCTGCGAAGACTGGGAACAAGCCATGACAGGTGAGATCGCCTGCTCCCGCGCGGCCGTGGTGCCCGCGCCACTTCACGCGCGGCAACAATCACCACGTGTTCCTGCAATCAATTACTCGATACGGCCTAGATACTTGTCGAGCCAGGCGAGTACGGTCTGGACCAGTTCTGTTCGGCGCTCGGTTACGTCGTGCGGCGTGTCGAGGATTACGTGTTTCTTGTCAGCCTCGGGAGTGCCGAGCATGCGGAATAGCGGTTGCTGTGCTTTTTCAACCGAGAATGTAAAGTCATAGCGGCCGTTCACCATGAGCACCGGCTTCTTAAGGCGCGGCGCGAAGTTGACCTGGTCGATGGCAGCGGGTGGGGGAAAGAGAAAATATCCGCCGTCCAGAAGCACAACCGTCCTCAGCCGATCCTGAGCGAGGGTGGCGTAGATGACGCCCTCGGCGGCACCGGCACTTACGCCGAGATACGCAATCTTGTTCCGGTCAATATCAGATCTTGTTTCGAGATAATCCAGCGATCGCGCCAGATCTTTGTATTGCTGTGTAATGAACTCCACGTCGCTGGTCTGCCCAGTGACAACCAGCTTTCTCTGGCGCTCATACGTGCCCTGGTAAATCGGGTAGAACACCGCTCGTCCGCTCTGCACGATGTAATCGAAAAACTTGATATCGCCCAGCGTGCGGCTGTTCGGAATGTCGAGCACGCGTGCGCTCGGGAAGAAGATGACAGTCTGATAGGGTGGCTTCACGCTCTTCGGCAGGAATAGATATGCCAACATCCGCTCATTCCCATATGCGGGGAGGAACGAGATCTTTTCTTCTCGCCAATCTGCCGTCTCCTGGACCACACCTTCAACCTTGGCGCTAAGGGGCTCCTTATCGTAAGCGTAGAGAGCTTCGTAGGCGCGGAAGACGTCGTCCGGCAAGGGCTTCACCGCAGCAAAATCGCGCGCAAGAGGCTTGACCGGATCCAGAGCGCCCTTCGGCAGAGGCGCGAGGTTCTTAACACAGCGGATTCCATTTGTCGGAGAACGATCAAATGGGAGCAAGGCCTCGGGATCAGAGGCTAGATACGTCTGGGAGTTCCACGCTCCCCCCAGGATCAGGTGCGTATCGCCGACTGCGTTCTGAACCCATTCCCTTACGTTACCTGCCATGTCGTAGGTTCCATAGGGTCCCAGCCCGATGAATTTCCCGACGGGCGCTGCAGCGGACGAGGAGATGTTGCTCTGGCGCACAATGTAGCGAGCAAGATCGTTGGGTGCGGCCTGGTACCACTGGCTTAGAGCAGGCAAACTCTTGCCGGCAAATGCAGCGTAAGCGGCGGCCTCGTACCAACTGACTCCGGAGACCGGATAATCGGCCTGGCCTTCGGGATAGTGACCGCCCTCCCAAGTCGAAGGGCCTTCGCGTCCAGTGCGGTCGCGGAACAAAAGCATGGCTTCATCCCAATTCAACTCGCGGCCGTTTTGGATGAACTTCTCCGTCCAGTATTGCTTGTTCTTGTATCCACCCTGATCGATGAATTCCTGGAACTCGCGATTCGTGACTTCGAAGCGGTCCAGGTAGTAGGGCGGCAGATTGAATGGGCCCACCCAGCCTATGAAGTCCACCATTTCGAGCCACCGGCCGCCAGGCACCGCCACCATTTCCGGCGGAGCAGCACGGGCGGCTTCGAGGGAAAAACCCATCGTATCTTCGGTGGGCGGAGCAGCAAGGTATTCGCCGATTCCGGGTTTTGAAACCCGCCAGCGGAAATAGCCGTTCGGAATCACGACGCCGTTCAGTGGCGTCGCGCCGAGACGAGACCACTTCGACTTTGGGAAGAGATAGTCCTGGATTTCAACGGTCGCGCCTTCGGGCGCGGAGTTGATGGAGACGGTGCGCGTACTTTGCGTTCTGATTTCTGCAAGCTTGGGATCGCCCGGGAGGTATTGTTCTGACTCTTTCAGGAGCTGAAATGCAGCCAGTGGTTTGTCCGCAGCCTGCAGTTTGTTGATCTCAGGTATCGCATCTTCTCGCGCCCAACGTTGTCGTTCGGATTTGTGGTAGAGCCATCCCAGCGCAGTGACGAGTACGAGTCCCAAGGTAACGGCGACAATCGCGTACTTGCGCGCGACCCGTACTTCACCAGAGCGTGGCGCAAACTCTGAGACGCTAATCCGGGTGAGCGCAGCTGACAGATCGCGGCTCATGTCGGCAGCCGATTGGTATCGCTTGGTGACATCTTTTTCCAAGGCGCGCGAAACAATGCGGTCGGCTTCCGGAGGAGTATCTGCCCGCAGTTCCCGCAGGGGCTTTGGGTTTTTCAGGCTGAGAGCGCGCAGAACCCCCAGGCCGCTGTCTCCCTCGAAGGGGGTTTTTCCCGCGAGTGATTCGTACAGGACTGCGCCCAAGCTCCACAGATCGGTGCGCGAGTCCACCACCTTACCGTCGGCCTGCTCCGGCGACATGTAGAGGATGGTGCCGACGGGGCCATCTGAGTCTGCGAGCGATTGGGTGCGGTCACCGTCAGACTGGGCAAGCAGCTTGGCTAATCCGAAATCGAGAACCTTTGCGTGTCCTTTGGGGGTGACGACGATATTCCCGGGCTTTAAATCCCGATGAATCACACCATGTTCGTGAGCCTCTTCGAGAGCGCCAGCGATCTCGCCACCCAGCGCGAGAACCTCCTTGGGTGGTAGTGGTCCGGAACGCAATTTCTCCGCGAGGGATTCGCCGGGCACGTATTCCATGACGATGTAGTCCATGCCGTCTTCGCGGCCGACGTCATAGACAGTGGCGATGTTGGGGTGATTCAATTTGGCGAGTGCCAGCGCCTCTTTACGGAAACGGCTCCGCGCCGGTTCGCTGTGAAGCGCGCCAAGAGGGAGGACCTTGATCGCAACATCGCGTTCGAGGCGCTCGTCGACAGCTCGGTAAACGACACCCATGCCGCCGGCCCCCAGCTGTTCCAAAATGCGATAATGCGCAAGAGTTCTGCCGACCATATTTCCCCAATTGCCGCGGTGGCCGAATATTAGGCAATTAGTCGAGATTCCTCAACCTGAAAAGCCCCGCGAGGTGCGGCAGAAAGCGCAATGCGGCTAGGAGATGGCGCGCAAGCCGGAGATGATGACCGCGCCCACGGCCCAGTTCCAGGCGACCTCGACTGCGACTTCTCCTTCGCTGCTGAGGACGCGAAGGGCCTGGCAGGGCTTGAGGCCGGTGAAGGTGTGGCGGATGCACATGCCGCGCTGGCTGAAGTTCACCAGGTCGGCGTGAAACTCGTAGGTGCCTGCGTCCGTTTCGAGCGCGACCTTGACCTGCCCTTCGGCGGGCAAGCGTGGTTCGCTGCGGCGATCGGCAAAGATCGGGGCGTCGGCGGCGATCAGTTCAATCCAGTCTCGCTCGTTACTCATGGATTGAAGCAAAGTAATGCAGGTTGCGGGTCACGGCAAAGCACGTTCGTAGCGCTCGGCGACTGGACCGAAGTAACCTGAGGTCGCCGATTCAGGCGAGGACCTGGCTTGCCACTCACCTCTATATAGCTCATACAAAAGGACTTTATTCTGGTTCTCGACCCCGGAACGCGAGAATATAGTGCCCTACGAGCGAAGCAAATCGAGCCATCACCGGCTAGTGTCCGGCTGAGACCGCGCCTACGGCTTGCATTGAGGGAAGGTCCTTCACATCCCATCCACCGCCGAGGGCTTTAATCAGCTGAACGCTGGCGGTCATACGGCGTCCCAGAATCTGGACGGCGGCGCGTTCGTTGGAAAGCGCGATGCTCTGCGCAGTGAGAACTTCCAGGTAAGTTGTAACGCCGCCTCGATAGCGATTGTTAGAAAGCGTTAGGGACTGCTCAGCGGAAGTAACGGCTACTTGCTGGGTCTGGGCCTCGTTGTCGAGAATTCGTTGCGCAGCAAGATTGTCTTCCACTTCCTGGAAAGCGGTAAGCACAGTCTGGCGATAGTTGGCGACCGTCTGATCGTACGCAGACTGAGCTTCTTGCGTTACGGCGCGGCGACGGCCGGCGTCAAAAACGGTTTGGACCGCCGATGCACCGACAGACCAGAATCCGCTGGAGCCGTTCAGCAATAATCCCCAGGTGGCACTCTCAAAGCCGCCGCTGGCGGCGAGATTCAGGATCGGATAATAGGCTGCTTTGGCGATGCCGATACCGGCGTTCGCGGAGGCCATCTGACGCTCGAACGAAGCAATGTCAGGGCGCCGCTCCAGAAGATCCGAGGGAAGTCCGGGAGGAATGATCGGCGGAGGAGCATTCAGAGGATTGGCCGGAAGGCTGAAGCTCGCAGGAGGCTTGCCGATCAGCACGGCGATGGCATGCTCAAACTGCGCGCGCGAAAGTTCGTCATCGATGGCGAGGGCACGGGTGGTCTCAAGTTGTGTTTGCGCCTGTGCGACATCGACCTGCGATGCGACCCCGCCCTTATAGCGGTTCTGCGTCAACTCCAAAGCTTTCTGGAAGGCGGTTACGGTGGAGTTCAGGAGTTGCTGCTCGGCATCGAGGCTGCGCATGAGGAAGTAATCGACGGCTAATTCGGCGTGGAGGCTGAGGCTGACGTTTTCGAGATCGGCGGCGCTAGCCTGCGCATTCTCGCGGCTTTGCTCGACGGTGTGGCGGATGCGTCCCCAAAGGTCGACTTCGTAGGAGACGTCCATGGGGAGGATGAGATCGTTATAGCTGGTCCCGTTGTTGGTGGATCCTAACGGGCGGTGCTGGGATAGATGAACTCGATTGATGTTCGGGTTCGCGGTAACGGTCGGGAAGTAGCTTGCGCGAGTGAAACGAACCAGCGCGCGAGCCTGCGCATACTGAGCCTGTGAAGCTTTCAGAGTCTGGTTGGAAACGCTGATTTGCTCTTCGAGCGCGTTCAGTTGCGGGTCCTGATAGATCTCCCACCACTTGCCTTTGGCGATCTGGTCGCTGGGCTGAGCGGTCTTCCACTGGCCAGTCTCCTTGTACTCAGGAGGCGCGGCTACAGGCGGTCGCTGGTATTTAGGGCCGACGGTGCAAGCGGCCATCAGCAAAACAAAGGCAAGCAGAGATGCGACGCGAAGGCGATTGGGAGCAGCGCAGGCGCAGATCTCACCTGGTAGCCCCTGCGGCATTTTGAGAAATGCGGACCTGCTGGCCGGGCAGCAGAGAGTCCAGCGGATTCACGATGATGGATTCGTTTCCGGTAAGGCCCGAGATGATTTCGACTTCGGTGCCAAAGTCGCGACCGATGGTGACAGGAAGCAGAGCAGCTTTGTTGTCGTTCACCGTCGCGAGGCGCAAACCTTCCGAGCGGAACATCAGCGATGTTGCGGGAACGATATAACTCGAACTGCCCGCGGGTAGCTTGAGATGCAGAGCCGCGTAGGCTCCGGGTAATAGTTCGCCGTTGGCGTTGTCGACTTCGAATTGCACCAGCAAAGTGCGAGAAGAGGGATCGATGGCGTCCGAGGTCGAGACGAGCTTGGCCGGGATGCGCTTTCCGGGAAGATCGGGGAAGGTGAGATCGGCGATGAGACCGGGCTTCGCGGTGCGCGAATAATCCTGCGGAACGTTCACGTATGCGCGAAGCTTTTTCACGGAAGCGATATGGAAGAGTTCACGTCCAGGACCGCCGCTGCTGCCGGAATCAATCAGTTGTCCGATATCAGTGTTACGAGCGGTGATTACTCCGTCGAAGGGTGCGTAGATTTTCTGAAACGATAAGAGCTCGGTAAGTCGTTGAACGTTGGCTTCACCGGACTTCACGATGGCTTTCTTGGCTTCGTAATCGCCGGCGGCGTTGTCTGCGTCTTGTTTGGAAACCGAATCGGTTTTCAGAAGTCCGGCATAACGGTCGGCCGTTATCTGCGATAAATGCAGGTTCGCTTCTGCCGTATTGAGATCGGCGCGCGCCTGACGCAGTTGCTGATCGACTTCAGGTGTATCAATTTCCGCGAGCAATTGACCGGCTTTAACGCGCGTACCTATATCGGCATACCACTTTTTCAAGTAGCCGTTGGTGCGCGCGTAAATCGGAGCATCAGTGAATGCCAGAACGTTTGCGGGCAGGACGATCTCCTCAGCAGCCGGCGCGCGTTTCAGGGGCACTACGCGCACGATGGGTATCGCCATCGCATCCGTTTCCTGACGAAGAGCGGCGCGAGCACGCTGGCGAGGGACGATACCGGCGGCGACGATCACCGCTACAGCGACAAGGAAAGCCACGGCAAACAGCACGAGCCGGCCACGTCCGCTCGGCGGTGGCTGCGCTAGCGGATCCATAACTCGCGTTCTAGATTGTTCTTCCAACTTCATATTTATTCCAATCGACTCAAATAGAAACCGGTTCAACCGCCTGCTTCTCTTCGGTGTGCTTTCGTTGCGCGAGGAAAGTGTGAATCAATCCGAAGAGAATAGGAACAAAGAACAGAGTGGAGACGGTAGCGAGCAAAAGGCCGCCGATAACGGCGCGGCCAAGAGGCGCATTCTGTTCGCCGCCCTCTCCCATGCCGACGGCCATGGGCAGCATGCCGATGATCATGGCCAAGGCAGTCATCAGCACCGGGCGGAAACGAGTGAAGCCAGCTTTGAGCGCGGCTTCCATCGCGGTGGCGCCTTCAGCCAACTGTTCCTTCGCGAAGCTTACTACCAGAATGCTGTTCGCAGTCGCCACGCCCATACACATAATCGATCCAGTGAGAGCCGGAACGCTGATCGTTGTGTGCGTGATGAACAGAAACCAAACGATTCCGGCCAGCGCAGCTGGTAAGGCAGAGATGATGATGAACGGATCGAGCCAGGACTGGAAGTTGACCACGATCAAGAAGTAGACCAGCACGATCGAAAGGATCAGACCGAAGATCAGACCGGAAAACGAGGAGCGCATAGTCTCGATCTGGCCGCGAACGACGAGTTCACTTCCGCGAGGAAGATCTTTCTTGCTGGATTCCAGGATTCGATTCATATCCGAGGCGACACCTCCGAGATCTCGACCCTGAACCGTGCCATAGATGTCGATCACAGGCGCAACATCGCGGTGTGAAATGACCGCCGCGCCTTCCCCACGATCGACCGAGGCTAACGTTCCGAGAATCTGCGGTTTTGTCGAGCCCTCGCCTGAAATCGGGATATTCGAGATGTCCTGGAGCGAGTCCAGGCGGTATTGCGGGGTCTGCGTGGTGATCGAATAACTGACGCCGTTCCTGGGATCGAGCCAAAAACTCGGAGATGTCTGGAAGCTCCCGCTCAGGGACACGAGCAAGTTACTGGCGATGTCGCGTTGGGTGAAGCCGGCGCCCTCGGCTCGGGTTCGATCGACTACGAGATGTAGCTTCGGTTGATTGAAGGCCTGCTGAATTCGCAGGTCGGCGGCCCCGGGCACGTACTTCAGCTTTTGCAGCAGGTTATCGGCGAACTGACGATTACCCTCGATGTTGCGGCCTACTACCTGGATGTCAATCGGCGACGGAAGACCGAAATTCAAAATCTGGCTGACAATATCCGCCGGCAAGAACGAAAAGCTGATTCCCGGAAACTCCTGCGCAAGCCGAATCCGCAGGTCGTGGATGTAATCGTCAGTGGAGTGATGCTTTTCGTTGAGGCTGACGAGGATGTCGGCATCGGCTGGGCCGATCGGAGCAGAAGTGCTGTAGGAAAGATTGATGCCGCTATAAGGGAGCCCGATGTTGTCGATGATGCTGTCGATTTCCTGCTGCGGGATCTCCTGGCGGATGCTGGTTTCGATGTTGTCGCAAAGTCGCGCAGTCTCTTCGATACGCGTTCCAGTGCGGCCGCGCAAATGGAGGCGGAACTGACCGCTATCCACTGAGGGGAAGAAATCCTGACCCAGCCACGGTAAGAGCAGGAAAGAGAGCAGGCAGAACACCATAAACAAGACGGCAAATGCGCCGCGATGATGCAAGCAGCGTTCGAGCAGACCGTGATACGCGGTACGCAACCGCTCAAACTGATTCTCGAAACTGGCCTGCACGCGCAAGAAGGGATTGCGGCTGCCAGCCTTACGTTCTCGATGATCGTCGTGGTGCACCTTGAGTAGATACTTCGCCATGGTCGGAACCAGGGTTCGCGACAGGAAATAGGAGGCGAGCATGGCAAAGACGACGGCTTCCGCGAGAGGCACGAAGAGGAAGCGGGCGACTCCGGTGAGGAAGAACATCGGAACGAACACGATGCATATGCAGAGCGTCGAGACGAAGGCGGGAACGGCAATTTGGGATGCACCGGTGAGGATGGCGTCTTCAATGTCCTTGTTGCCGGCTTCGAGATTGCGATTAATGTTCTCGATTTCAACGGTCGCGTCATCGACGAGGATGCCGACCGCGAGCGCCAATCCGCCGAGCGTCATGATGTTGATGGTCTCGCCCAGGGCGCTCATGATGATGATCGACGTCAGAATAGAGAGCGGAATTGAGACCGCAATGATGATGGTGCTACGCCAGCTACCCAGGAAGATCAGGATCATCAAGCCGGTGAGGCAAGCGGCGATGACCGCTTCACGAATCACGCCGTTGATCGAGGCGCGGACGAAGATCGACTGATCAGCCAGTGGAGTAATGACAAGCTCCGGTGGCAATGAGCCTTTGATCTTCCGCAGCGTTGCCTTTACCTGGGAGATGATGTCGAGCGTGGAGGCCCCGCCGGTCTTCAAAACGGAAAGAAGCGCCGAGCGCTGGCCGTCGACACGAACGATATTGGTTTGCGGAGGGGAACCATCGCGAACGTGGGCAACGTCGCGTATATAGACGATCGCGCCATTCACGGTGCGGATCGGAAGATCATTCAGCTCCTGAACGCTCCGCGGACTGCCATTGAGGTCAACGTCATATTCCAGCGGGCCAATTTTGGAAGTACCTGCCGGCAGAATCAGGTTCTGAGCGCTGATTGCATTTACTACGTCTACGGGCGTCAGGCCCTTTGACTGGAGGGCAGTGGTGTTCAGGTCGACTTGCACCTGACGCTGCTTGCCGCCGTATGGATACGGCATGGCAGCGCCTGGGACCGTGACCAGGCGAATGCGCACTCCGTTGAGTGCCAGATCGTTGAGTTGAGCTTCTGAAAGTCCCTTGCCGGAAAAGCCAAGTTGCAAAATTGGAACACTGGAAGCGCTGTAGGTGATCACCAGCGGCGGCGTGGTGCCAGGTGGCAACTGACGCAACTGGGTCTGCGAGATTGCGGTGATCTGGGCAATCGCTGCTTCAATCTTGACATTCGGCTGGAAGAACACTTTCACGACAGCGATGCCGTTGAGGGACTGCGACTCGGTGTGCTCGATGTCGTTGACCGTGGTGGTGAGCGATCGCTCGGTGAGCGTTACGATGCGGTCCGACATCTCCTGCGCGTTCAAGCCGCCGTAATTCCAAATGATGCTGACGACAGGGATGTTGATGTTGGGGAAGATATCCGTCGGAGTGCGCAGAATTACGATGGGCCCCAGGATGAGGAGCAGAATCGCGAGCACTACAAAGGTGTAAGGTCGCCGCAAAGCGACTCGAACAATCCACATCTATGCTTGGGTCCTTAACCGCCGGTCACATTCACGGCCGAACTGACGCAACCAGTACTCATGCTAGCTGGCGGCATGTAAGTGTTCACTTACTATTAAAGCGTAAATCATGGGTCGGGCGCTAACCTTTACATATTTTTACACTTGGCGAACTAAGAGCGCGCGGAAGTCCCGTGTTTGGAACGACGGCAGCACAGCACAAAGCTGCTGCACTATTGATGACTGGCGGGTACAGGTTGATCCACGGATTTGGACAGAGTTGAGCGTGAAACCAGTGCTCGCTCAACTCTATTTCGGATACCAATCGATGAGCCGTACTTCGATGCCAGTCCCTTCAAGTTTCTTCTGGAAAATGGCAAGGTCCGATCCACGGTAGTGATAGGGAATCACAACTTTCGGATGAAAGGCCTTCACTGCGTCGGCCGCTTCTCCCGGCGGCATGGTGTAAGGCAGGTTCATACAGACGAAAGCCACGTCGATGTTCTTGAGCGCGCGCATCTCGGGAATGCCCTCGGTGTCGCCGGAAAAATAAAAGCGAACGCCACCATAGGTGAGAACGTAACCGTTGCCGCGTCCCTTGTCGTGAAAGAGCTTACCCGGCGCTGGCCCACGAGTGAGGTTGTAGGCGGGAATCGCTTCGATGGTCCAGTCCTGCCACTTCTTGCTCTCGCCATTTGCGATTGGCTTGGCTGTCGTTACGGTGCTCAAAACGGCGGGTGCGGCGAGAATCTCGGTTCCAGGCTTGCTGATGGCAGCCAAAGACGCGGGGTCCATGTGATCGCCGTGAATGTCCGTGATCAGAACGAGGTCGGCTTTGGGCTGTCCAGCGAAATTCGCAGGCTTGGCGGGATCCAGATAAATCACCTTGCCGCCGGCTTCAATCAGAGTGCTGGCATGATACAGCGGAGTGATTTTGACTGGCCCGGCTGAGGTCGGGAACACTTGTGTCCTGTTGTCTGCTTGCGCAGAGGAGTTAATTGCGAGAAACAGGCAGATGAGAAGAAGAGAGAGTTTCATTTCGTCCTCGATCAGTGAGCCCCGGAATCGACGGCGGCTGAGAGCCGTCGCAAACGGTGACAATGATACCGTGTCGCGGCGCCGCCGCAGGAACAATCCTTTTGACTGGTGACGATCTATGACTGTTTGCTGCGATAGCGGCGGATGGTGAGATTGTGGCGATCGGAGCGATAGAGGCCAAGCATGTAAATGATGGGCAATCCTTTGCCCGAGTAAATCACCTGCCGTACGCGCAACAACGGCGCGCCTTTGGGGACGGAGAAAAGTTTGGCCATGCGGGTGTCGGCAGCAGTGGCGTCGATCTCTTCGTCTGCGTAGGCCAGTTCGACGCCGAACTCATGTTCGAGGATCATGAAGAGCGATCCGCGTTCGAGCGCAGCGCGATTCAAGCCTGGAAATGATTCAGCCGACATGTAACAGACTTCGAGAGCAAATGGTTCTTCGCCGCCCTGGCGAAGGCGTTCGAGACGCAGGAGGCGTCCCCCATTGGGAAGTGCGAGGCGAGCGGCGATCTCCTGTTCGTCTTCCACTGTCTGCAAGGAAATGAGTTTGGAGCGCGAAGTAAGACTGCGACCGGCCATCAACTCGGTGTAGCTCATCAACCGATTGAAATGAATTTTCGGAGGCGCAACAAAAGTGCCGGCACCACGGCGGCGCTCCACCATGCCTTCGCGTTCGAGTTCGGCGAGGGCGTGGCGGGCGGTCATCAAACTGACGCGATGAATGCGAGCTAACTCACGCTCGGAGCTGACTTCATCTCCGGGCTTGAGCTGTCCGCTCTCAATCCGTTTCAGGATGATTCCCTGGATCCGCTTGTACGCGGGTATTCCATTCTGGCGAGTGCGCAACATGGATTGGACCTGTGCTGAGTATAGCGTAGCGCGATCGGGAGTTCGGTGATGTGGGAGAGAGAGAGCCGGCGTTGATGCATGTACGCAACCCCATCCCGAGGACTACCCACTCAAGCCAAAGGAAGGCTTGAATGGGCCACCGGCGTTCACTCGGTATCTAAATCTGAGATAGTTGGTGGTGTAGAGATTTATCGACAGCTATTTCATGAAACCGCTATTTCATGAAACCTCAGCCACCACAGTGTTTTTTTACTTTCCACTCAACGCCGCGCTTCTGTAGCAGCAATATTCCACCACTCCCGCACAGTTCACCGCACATGAAGCTGTACCCAACCAAGGCCTGTGTCCGCCTCCTATCAAAAACGATCTCCGATAGCGTGAAAAGCCCACGGTCAAACGCGGTCTTTACTGATGTCTCTAGCTGGTTGTCAGAAATATCTTGGTGTCCGTCAATTGCGCTTTTGATTAGTTTCTGCGGATCGCTTTGCTCAACCTTTTTCTTTTGTTCTTCAGTGTTAACCAAGAACATGTTCAAGCCGTGCGCAATCGCTTCAGGGAGCCGATGAACGGATGATTGCGAGACGCTTGCTCGGGCCCAATCGATTTCTTTCTTGCAATCGTGATCCAACGAAAGAAATGGCTCAATAGGCTGTGTAGTGTCGGCTAAATTCAAGTTTGTGTGGTTCTCAAGCACAGTGTGGTAAACCGCGATTTGTTCCGTGGTTAGTGGATCGGTGCTAATCGTGATCTTTGACGGGCGGTCTTGTGCGCTAGCGGCGAAAGCGAAGAATAAGCTGATTGCCATGAGTGAAGTACTAGGGAGGCGCAAGGTAGATCTTGCTTGGAGCATTGTCATATGGAGTAAGACACCGCGATATAGAGTTTTGCGTCCTAAATGATTAAGACCGATCGTGGGTGATAACGGAGATTACCACTTACTATCTCAAAAGCGAGATCTACGACGGTCACCGACTTCCACCCGACGGCGCGATTTGTGGGTCTTACCCGGTGTTTTCACCTTAGCGCGGGAGGTCGATACGAATCATCCAGTTTTTACAGCTCTCCTCGACCTTTTGCAGTCGATTAGGCTCGTTTAGCACTCGCTCCATATAGTTCCCTAACGCGACTCGAAAAGCATCCACCAGTTCGCCGAGATGAACTGCGACGCATTCTGGGGTTTATATGCTTTCTCGATGTCAGCAATATCGGCCTTCTCAAATGCATAGGCAACTATCCGCGCTCTCCCTGCTTTAGAGAGGTTTGAGTCAACGCTGAATGTGTGAAGTATTCCACAGCGAGCAGCATACAAACAGCGGAGTAAACGACTGAAGTCCTCAACGCGCCGTTGAAGGTTTGTTTCGCTGACGGTAGAGTGATTCGAGTAGAGGATGGGGTAGGTGAATGTAGCAGCAGCTTCTGAATAGTGATCTGGCCAGCTTCGCACGTATGAAAATTGCGCCAGATACTCTGTTTGCGAGCGAATGGCGGGAATGTTCACCCACTATCCTGACCGGGAACTGCCTGCAGTGCTGAGTCGAATTTCCATGTCAAGACCGGTCCGGGGCAATTTATCCGCAAGTCCATCATTCCACGATAGCAAGAAATATGCGAAATTGTCAGTGGTCGAGACCAATTTGTCACAATCGAAGTAGATAGCCTGAGCCAGATTGCACGGTCAGAGGAGACAAAGGTCTGGCAAGTTGAACGACTTCATCCGACGAATGAGCGATCCGACGCAATCGCGATCAATATCTGACGGTACATCCGTTTTACCAGTCGCAATTCCTTTCATTACAACTGACATGTATCGGCCAACGCCCCGGCTTCGGCAGGACGAACTTTCAATAACGGAGGCTAGCAACGTGCACCCTTTAGTCGTGGTTTGAAAGCTCTTTCACAATATTCGTGACGAAAGCTTTCGCGTCACCGAACAGCATCAACGTGTTGTCCAGGTAATACAGCGGGTTATCGATGCCGGCAAAGCCGGGATTCATGCTGCGCTTGATCACCATCGTGGTGTGCGCCTTCTCGACGTCGAGCACGGGCATTCCGAAGATGGGGCTTGATTTGTCGGTCTTGGCCGCCGGATTAGTCACGTCGTTCGCGCCGATGACCAGCGCCACATCCGTTTGCGGGAAGTCACCGTTGATTTCGTCCATCTCTTTCAGGTGATCGTAAGGCACGTTGGCTTCGGCGAGGAGGACGTTCATGTGGCCAGGCATGCGGCCGGCGACAGGATGGATGGCGAACTCGACATCGATTCCGCGCTTGGTGAGTACGTCGTAGAGCTCGCGGACTTTGTGCTGAGCCTGGGCGACGGCCATGCCATATCCAGGGACGATGACGACCTTACTCGCGGCCCCCAAAATCCCTGCGGCATCTTCGGGCGAAGCGCTGCGCACGGGCCGTTCTTCCTTCACAGCCGCGGCCGACGTTGTGACCTGGCCGAAGGCTCCGAACAGAACGTTAGTGAACGAACGGTTCATGGCTTTACACATGATGACGGACAGGATAAAACCGGAAGAGCCATCGAGCGCGCCTGCGACGATCAGGACTTTACTGTTCAGAACGAATCCGAGCAGAGCGGCAGAAAAACCGGCGTACGAGTTCAACAGCGAAATCACCGTGGGCATATCGGCACCGCCGATCGGAGTGACCAGCAGGATTCCGAAGATCAGCGCGACGATCACCATCACGGGAAACAGCCAAATCTGTGCCGGATTGATGACCATTAAGATCGCGAGCAACAATGCCGAGCCAAGCACGGCGAGGCTCACAATATTTTGTCCTCTATAGACGATGGGGCGCTGCGGCAAGATCTCTTGCAGCTTTGCCGGCGGCGATCAAGCTGCCGGTAAAGGTGAGCGAGCCGATGATGACTTCGAGGCCGATCTCACCCATCTGAAAGCGGTTGACATGCGGAGCGCTGGCGTAATATTCGGCGATTCCGATCATCGCGGCCGAAGCTGCGCCGAAGGAGTGGCTCAGGGCGGTTCGCTGGGGAACCGCAGTCATCTTCACCATGCCGAGAGGAATGCCGACGGCCGCGCCGATGATGAGCGGGATGATGATCCACTTGTACTCAGTGAGCTCGGGATTCAATAATGTGGCGCCGACTGCGAGGGCCGCGCCGATTTCGCCGGCGAGCACGCCCCACCGTGCTGTTTTTGGCGAGCTCAGCCACTTGAGCGAAAGAATAAAGAGAACAATGGCTGCGACGTAGGCGAAGTCGAGATACTGCTGAATAGCGGCGACGTTCATGATTGCTTCGCCTTGCCTGACTTGAACATGCGCAGCATGCGGTCGGTGATAAAGAACCCGCCGACCATGTTGCTGAACGAGGCGGCGATAGCGATGGCGCCGAGAATGACCGTCAGCCGAGTCTCATGCCGCCCGGTGATGATGATAGCGGCGACCACTACGATGGCATCGAGCGCGTTGGTCAGTGACATCAGCGGCGTGTGCAGAAGCGGCGATACACGCTTGATGAGCTCGACGCCGCAAAATCCCGCGAGAATGAAAACGTAAACGTTAGAGATGAAATCAGGTGGCATTCGCACTCCTTCTCGTTGAACTGCACAGGAACTGTTAGCGCGCGGTTGCTGCCTGAAGGACAGCCGCAACGCGCTCGTTCACAACCTCACCCTGATACGCGACGCACGAACCTTTCACGATCTCGTCGCTCATGTCTATCGTGAGCTGACCTTTTTTCACCAGCACCTGCAAGAAGTTCGTCATGTTCTTGGAATAGAGCTGGCTGGCGTGAACAGGAATCGTAGCCGGCAAGTTCATCGGCGCGAAAATGGTGACACCGTTGTGGTCGATGGTTTCACCGGGCTGCGTGAGCTGGCAATTTCCGCCGCCGGGAGCCGCCAGGTCGATGATCACCGAACCTCGGCGCATGTTTTCGACGGCGTCGCGGCGTACCAGTAAAGGGGCGCGTCGGCCGGGGACTTGCGCGGTGGTGATGATCACGTCGGAGGTCGTCGCGGTTTTGGCGATTAGATCGCGCCCCCGGTTTAGAGCTTCTTCGGTGAGTTCCTTGGCGTAGCCGCCCTTGTCTTCGGTTTGAATACCGCCAAGATCGACTTCGAGGAAGATCGCGCCGAGAGATTTGACCTGCTCACCTGCGGCCGCGCGGACGTCGTAGGCACTGACCACGGCGCCGAGGCGGCGAGCGGTGGCAATGGCCTGCAATCCAGCCACACCGGCACCGATGACGAACACTTTCGCCGGAGGAACCGTTCCCGCGGCGGTCATGAGCAGCGGGAACATGCGCGGAAGATTATCGGCAGCGACTAGAGCAGCTTTGTATCCGGCGACCGTGGCCATGGAAGATAGAGCGTCCATCGCTTGTGCGCGCGTGATGCGAGGAACCAGTTCCATGGAGAACAGAGTTGCACCGCGCTGAATGGCTGGGCGAAGAGCCGCAGGGTCGTCAAGCGGACGAAGGAATCCGGCGACTACTGCGCCTTTCTTCAGCAGATCAAGATCGGCAGCAGGCGGACAGTTCACAACGGGGATCACGTCAGCAGAGGAGAGTAGAGAGCCACGGTCGGTGGAGACCGTTGCGCCGACTTTAGCATAGTCATCGTTGGATGCGCCGGCATAAAGCCCGCAATTGCTTTCGACCGCTGACGTCCACACCTTGCGATTTAAGGTTCTTGACCGCGTCGGGCAAGAGGGCGACGCGAGTCTCGCCTGGATTATTTTCCCTGAGGATTCCGATCAGCAAATCTACCTCCCAGTGGACCTGCCGGTCCTAGGTTGCGCGCGCGAAATCAATGTAGCCGCGATGTGCATCGGTGCGCACCAGCTTAACCCTTAAACGATCTCCCACATCGAGCCCCTGCTTCCCCTGCACGAGCATTCCTTCGACGTGCGGTTGCAGCACACGGACGAAGCTGCCGTGCTCATTTACGCCGGTGACAATCGCGTCGAACATCTGGCCGATCTTGTCGCTCATGGCCACAGCGGCGATGCGCTTACGCATCTCGCGCTCGACCTTTCGCGCGGCGTCTTCTCTTAATGTGCAAACGCGCGCAACATCCGCAAGTTCCGTATCGGAGTATGCCGGGGAGTTCGCGGCCAGCGTGGCCTTGATGATCCGTTGTGTCACCAGATCGGCATAACGACGATTGGGAGCGGTGGAATGAGTGTAATCCTGAACCGCAAGTCCGAAGTGGCCCTGATCAGGATCGCCCGGACGCTCCAAAACGTACTCGCCCGGGCCCATCAGCTTGATGACGGTGAGCGACACGTCGGGGAAATGGTCCGGATCGACGGCTTTTCGCTTCAGAAGAAAGTCATTGAGAGCCTTGGGGTCTGGTTCTGCCGGCAGATTCCCGCCGTGAGCAGCGGCAAGAGCCACGATGCGGTCCCAGCGCTCGGGGGTCTTCACGATGCGACGAATCGAAGACACCGAATCGAGTTTCTTGGCAACAGTCTCGTTGGCGGCGATCATGAAGTCTTCGATCAGATCGGTGGCGCGATTCTTTGCGTCCTGGACCAGGTTGACGATCTTCTGATCGACGAGCAGCGGCCGGACTTCGATGGTGTCGATGTTCAAGGCGCCGCGACGCTCGCGGGCTTTCTTCAATAGCTGCGCGCATTCGTCCTGCAGGCGCAGTTGGGCTTGCAATTCGGTGGAAGCGGCAACCTTGGCGGGCGCGGGGCTTCCATTACCCAACCATCCGCCTACCGCGTTGTAGGTGAGCTGAGCGCGATTGTGAAGCAAGGCGGGATACAGTTCGAATGCCGAGAGGCCGCCATCTGAGTCGACAGCGAACTCGATGACGATCGCACGACGGTCTTCGTTTTCGAGAAGCGAAGTGAGCCCGGTGGAAAGCTGCTCGGGCAGCATGGAAAAATTCTCGACGCCGGTGTAGACCGTCGTGCCTTCCGCAGCCGCGTGCAGGTCGATGGGCGAGGTCTTGGGCACGAGCCAATCGACATCAGCGATTCCCACCAGCACCTTGATGCCGCCACCGGGAAGACGCTCGGCGACTTCGACCTGGTCGAGATCGCGAGAGGTGTCGTTGTCAATGGAAGACCAGAGAAGAGACCGCAGGTCACGAAAAGCGGGGTCGGGATGAACGTTGGAATTGCTAAGGATTTGTGAAAGCTGTTGATTGACTTGTGGAGGGAAGTCCGGCTGAAAGCCGTGTTCCTCCATTACCTGCCGAGCTGCCGATTGAAGATCAACCTGCGGAGCGATGTTGTGCATGAAGGATTTAGGGATGAAGCTCGATTCCGGAAGAGCCTAACACGATCAGGATGCAGGCTCCAACAGCGGCTGAGTTCGCGAGGAAAAATGCCGGGTTATCCACTCAAAATTACCGATGCAGGAGATCAAAAATCTCGATTGTACTTTGCATTCATAACACAGTACTTATTGAGTACTAGTGCGCTGGTCGAAGTGTCCCTTTCTGTGCCTCTCTGCGCAGATCAGGGTAGGTCTACCGCGGAATGGTTCCGCGCGCTTAAAGCAAATCTCAGACTTTCGATTTTCCGCACTGGACCTAGTTTCTGGAAAAGAGAGTAAGGATGCCAAGGGCCACTACATATTCTGGTTTGCCGCCGGCTCAGGGACTGTACGATCCCCGTAATGAGCACGACGCGTGCGGAATGGGATTCGTCGCGAGCGTGCGTGGAGAAAAGAGCCACGAGATTATCCGCAAAGGGATCGAGGTGCTGATGAACCTCACCCATCGTGGAGCTTGCGGCTGCGATCCGGAAACCGGCGATGGCGCCGGAGTGCTGATACAGATTCCGCATAAGTTTTTTGCCCGTGAGTGCGCCGCGTTAGGTTTCGAGCTGCCTGAACCGGGCAAGTACGCAGTCGGAATGGTTTTCCTTCCCGTGGAGAAGCATCAGCGGTTGCAGTGCGAAGGCATCCTGGAAAGAATCGCCGCAGAAGAAGGCCTGAAGGTTCTTGGGTGGCGGGATACGCCGGTCAATGGTGACGCGATTGGCCGGGAAGCGCGCCGTTCGCAGCCCTACATTGAGCAGATTTTTATTTCCTGTCCGGAAGAGATGGGAGAGGATGAGTTCGAGCGCAAGTTGTACATCGTGCGCAAGCGGACGGAGACTGAGGCGGCCGAGTCCGACGTGGAAGATAAGGATATGTTCTATCTTCCGTCGCTCTCGTGTCGCACCATCATCTACAAAGGTCTGCTGCTTGCCCCGCAGATCTGCAATTTTTACGGCGATCTCTCCGATCCTGACGCGACCAGCGCTCTCTGCCTGGTGCACCAGCGCTTCTCGACGAATACTTTTCCGAGCTGGAAGCTAGCCCATCCCTACCGCTACATTGCGCACAACGGCGAAATCAACACGGTTCGCGGCAACGTGAACTGGATGAACGCACGCCAGTCGATCCTGTCGTCGCCACTGTTTGGGGAAGACATTCGCAAGCTGTTTCCGATCGTGACACCGGGCGGCAGCGATTCCGCTAGCTTCGACAATGCTGTGGAGTTGCTGGTGCAGTCGGGGCGCAGCCTGCCGCATGTGATGGCCATGCTGATCCCGGAAGCGTGGGCAGGTAATCCGCATATCAAGCCGGAGAAGCGGGCGTTCTATGAGTATCACGCTTCGCTGATGGAGCCGTGGGACGGTCCGGCGGCAATCGCGTTCACCGATGGACGCGTGATCGGCGCGACGCTCGATCGCAACGGATTGCGGCCCGGACGCTACATTGTCACGCACGATGACATCGTGGTGGCGGCATCGGAAGCGGGAGTGCTCGATGTTCCTGCCGACCAGGTGAAAAGGAAAGGGCGTCTCCAGCCCGGGAAGATGTTCCTGGTCGATACCGTGGAAGGGCGGATCATTTCCGATAAGGAGATCAAGCAGCGGCTGTCTTCGCGCCAGCCGTATGCGGAGTGGCTCGCGGAAAATCAGATCACGATGGATCAGTTGCCGGAACCGAACCGGGTGCACGGGTCGGACCAGCACACGATTTTGAGCCGCCAGCGAGCGTTCGGATATACGGAAGAGGACCTGAAGATGATCCTCGAACCGATGGCGAAGAATGGCGAAGAGCCAATTGGCTCGATGGGCACCGATACGCCGCTTGCGTGCCTGTCTGATCGGCCACAGCTGCTCTTCAACTACTTCAAGCAGTTGTTCGCGCAGGTTACGAATCCTCCGATCGATCCGATTCGCGAAGAGATGGTGATGTCGCTCATCAGCTATATCGGAACCGAGCGCAACATCCTGGAAGAGACCCCCGAGAATTGCCACACGCTGAAACTGCCGCAGCCAATTCTGTCGAATCGCGATCTGGAGAAGCTGCGCCGCGTGTCGGCAGGCGATTTGCTCGCCACAACATTGCCGGCGTTGTTCCGTGCACAGGAAGGCGAAGAAGGACTGAAGCGCGCACTGGAAGAGTTGTGCCAGAGAGCGTCGCTGGCGGTGAAGTCCGGGTACACGTTGCTGATTCTGTCGGATCGCGGCGTGGATAAGCAGTATGCGCCGATTCCCAAGTCTGCTGGCGCTGGCTGCAGTCCACAACCTGCTGGTCCGCGAAGAGACGCGTACGCAGGTGGCACTGATTATCGAGTCGGGCGAACCGCGTGAGGTGATGCACTTTGCGCTGCTGATCGGCTATGGCGCGAGCGCGGTGAATCCGTACCTGGCGATCGAGACGCTGGAAGAGCGCGCGTGGCGCGGATATCTGCCGAGCGGCGTGAATCCCGAGAAAGCGGTAAAGAACTTCGTCAAGGCGATAAACAAGGGATTGCTGAAGACATTCTCGAAGATGGGGATCTCCACGCTGCAGAGCTATCGCGGCGCGCAGGTGTTCGAGGCGATCGGCCTGAACAAGGATCTGGTCGATGCGTATTTCGCTGGAACGACGTCGCGAATTGAAGGCGTGACGCTGGGAGTGCTGGCGCGCGAGGCGCAGTTGCGGCACGAACACGCTTATCAGAGCAAGACGGATTACGAGACCGATCTCGCGGTGGGCGGAACTTATCACTACCGCAGGGATGGCGAGTATCACCTGCTGAATCCGGAGACGATCAGCAAACTGCAGCATGCGGTGCGGCAGTCGAACCCGAAGACGTTCAAGGAATACACCGACCTGATCGACAACCAGAACCGCAATCTGTGTACGCTGCGCGGGCTGATGAAATTCAAGAAGTCCGACAAGCCGGTGCCTATCGACGAAGTCGAGCCAGCGAAAGAGATCGTGAAGCGCTTCACCACGGGCGCGATGTCGTTTGGTTCGATCAGTAAAGAAGCGCACGAGACGCTGGCGATCGCGATGAATCGCATCGGTGGGAAATCGAATACCGGTGAGGGCGGCGAAGACGAAGCGCGCTTCAAGCCTGACGCGAATGGCGATCTGCGGCGTAGCGCGGTTAAGCAAGTGGCGTCGGCGCGTTTTGGCGTGACAACAAATTATCTGATCAATGCGGATGAGTTGCAGATCAAGATGGCGCAAGGCGCCAAGCCGGGCGAAGGTGGACAGCTACCGGGACACAAGGTCGACGACGTGATTGCGCACCTGCGGCATTCGATCCCCGGCGTGGGATTGGTCTCTCCGCCGCCGCACCATGACATCTACTCGATCGAAGATCTGGCGCAGCTGATCTACGACCTGAAGAATGTGAATTCGCGGGCGCGGATTGCCGTGAAGCTGGTTGCAGAAGTCGGCGTCGGCACGGTTGCAGCCGGAGTTTCGAAGGCGCACGCTGATGTGGTGCTGATCAGCGGTGATAGCGGCGGCACAGGAGCATCGCCACTGAGTTCGATTAAGCATGCAGGGATTCCGTGGGAACTCGGACTGGCGGAGACGCAGCAAGTACTGCTGCTGAATGACCTGCGCAGCCGTATCAGAGTTCAAACCGATGGCAAACTGCAGACCGGACGCGACGTGACGATCGCGGCTCTGCTGGGCGCGGAAGAATTCGGGTTCGCGACGACGCCGTTGATCGCGATGGGCTGCATCATGATGCGCAAATGCCACCTGAATACTTGTCCGGTGGGAATTGCGACGCAGGATCCGGAGTTGCGCAAGCGCTTCCAGGGCCAGCCCGAGCACGTGATCAATTTCTTCTTCTTCATTGCCGAGCAGGTGCGCGAATACATGGCGCAGATGGGATTCCGCAAGTTCGACGAGATGGTCGGACGCGTGGAGATGCTCGATGCGCACGCGGCCGCGGATCACTGGAAGGCGAGCGGACTGGATTTTTCGGCAATCCTCTACAGCCCGGTTCTGCCGGCGCGTGTGGCACGCCATTGCGTGACCAAACAGGATCACGGCCTGGAGCAGGCGTTGGATCATCAATTGATTCAGAGTGCCAAGGGCGCGCTCGAGTACCGCACGCCGGTCGAAGCCGACGTTCCCGATCCGCAACGTACATCGCACAGTGGGAGCGATGCTGAGCGGCGAGATTGCGCGGCGCTATGGATCGCCGGGGCTGCCGGACGACAGCATCCGCTTCAAGTTCGACGGCTCCGCGGGGCAGAGCTTTGGAGCGTTTCTGGCGAAGGGAGTCACACTGACGCTTGAGGGCGACGCGAACGACTATGTCGGAAAGGGATTGTCGGGCGGCAAGATCGTTGTGTATCCGCCGAAGAGCTCGACATTCAAGCCGGAAGAAAACATTCTGATCGGCAACGTTGTTCTCTACGGAGCGACGAGCGGCGAGGCGTTCTTCAACGGTGTTGCCGGCGAGCGCTTTGCGGTGCGAAATTCCGGCGCGACGGCGGTTGTGGAGGGGGTTGGCGATCATGGTTGCGAGTACATGACGAACGGCCTCGTGGTGGTGCTCGGCTCTTGCGGACGCAACTTCGCGGCAGGCATGAGCGGAGGCATTGCTTACGTCTTCGACGAGAAGGGCGACTTCACGGAGAAGCGCTGCAACCTGGCCTCGGTGGACCTGGAGCCGATCATCGAGACGAAAGATGCGGACATCATTCGCGATCTCGTGAAGAGACATTACGAATTCACTGACAGCCCGCGGGCGAAGTGGATTCTGGAAAACTGGGACGACATGCTTCCACGCTTCATCAAGATATTCCCGCACGAGTACAAGCGAGTGCTGGGCGTAGGCCGCGCCGAGGGCGCTTACGTACCGGCCGCCGCCACGGTCACGATGGCGATGGCAGTTGGGCAGGTGCACCATGGGTAAGCCGACCGGCTTCATGGAATTCGATCGCGAATTGCCGCAGCGCCGCCCAGTTGCTCAGCGCGTGAATGACTGGTTCGAGATTTACCAGGACTTTCCGGAAGACAAGCTGAAGGCGCAGGGCGCGCGTTGCATGGATTGCGGCGTGCCGTTCTGTCACAACGGATGTCCGGTGAACAACATCATTCCGGACTGGAATGATCTGGTATATCAGGGCCGCTGGAAGGACGCAGTACGCCGGTTGCACGCCACGAATAACTTCCCGGATTTTACGGGGCGGATCTGTCCGGCTCCTTGCGAAGCCGCTTGCGTGCTCGGCATCAATGCGCCTCCGGTGACGATTAAGAACATTGAAAAGAACATCGTGGATCGCGGCTTCGACGAAGGCTGGATCAAACCCGAGCCGCCTAAGTTCCGCACGGGAAAGAAGGTTGCGGTGGTGGGCTCCGGTCCCGCGGGACTAGCCGCAGCGCAGCAATTGAATCGCGCCGGTCATTGGGTGACGGTGTACGAAAAGGCCGACCGCATCGGCGGGTTGCTGCGCTACGGGATCCCGAATTTCAAGCTCGACAAAGGTGTGCTGGATCGGCGATTGAAGCAGCTCTCGGCAGAGGGCATTCGGTTTGTGACCAAGGCTCACGTGGGGAAGACGCTGCCGGTGGAGGATCTGCAACACGAGTATGACGCGATCCTGCTGGCAGGTGGATCGGAGCAGCCGAGGGATCTGCCGGTGCCCGGACGCGAGTTGAAAGGCATTCACTTCGCCATGGAATTCCTGCCGCAACAGAATCGGCGCTGCGAGGGCGATACGGTTCCGGACGCGCTGGGGATTCTCGCCACGGGCAAGCACGTGGTGATCATCGGCGGTGGTGATACGGGCGCGGATTGCCTGGGGACGAGCCACCGGCAGAAGGCGCTATCGATCCACCAGTTCGAGATTATGCCGATGCCGCCGCAAGATCGTGCTCCGCAGACGCCGTGGCCGCTATGGCCCATGCAGCTGCGTGTGGAAAGCTCACACGAAGAGGGCGGAGTGCGCGACTGGAGCATCGCCACGCAGAAGTTTACGGGCGATGAGCAGGGCAATGTGAAACAGCTGCACGGAATCCGGGTGGGACCGCCGCCGAAATTCGAGCCGATCCCGGGGACCGAGTTCACGCTGGACGCTGACCTGGTGCTGTTGGCGATGGGATTCACGGGTCCGGTGCGTAACGGCATGCTCGAACAGTTCGGCGTGGTGGTCGATCCGCGCGGAAACGTGGCTACGGACGATCAGTACGCCACTTCGGTTCCGGGCGTGTTCGCCGCGGGTGATATACGCCGCGGACAGTCGCTAGTCGTATGGGCCATCGCCGAAGGCCGCAAGGCCGCGGCAAGTGTCGACACTTATCTAAAGAACGCCCACATGCAGCCGGTAATCGCGGCTGCCAGAAGAGGCGCGAGAGTGTCGCTGTAAAACAGACGTCAGTCTGCTTTGGCACAGCCCCCGTTCACAAGAGCGGGGGCTTTCCATTTCAGGCGAGTCGCTTTAGGCATCCTCCAAGACATTCCCTATTCAAATCATTTACACTCGCCGCCGAGCCAGCAGTCATACCGGAGCGCTTTTGGACAAGTCCCTACAGCACGCGCTGAGCCAGTACGACGATCAGCTTCCGCTGGAGGAGGCGTCGACGATACCGGCGCCATGGTATACGGATTTGCGAATTGCGGAGCTGGAGCGACGCGCTGTTTTTGGCGCGAACTGGCAGTGTGTGGCGCGCGTTGAGCAGGTTGCGCAGCCGGGGCAGTACGTCGCGGTGCAGGTTGCGGGCGAACCGGTTGTAGTCGTTCGTGGTACTGATGGGAAGGTGAGGGCATTCTTTAATGTTTGCCGACATCATGCGGCGGCGGTTGCGGCAGAAACCTGCGGGTCGGTGCAGCTGTTTCGTTGTCCGTACCATGGCTGGAGCTACGGGTTGGACGGCAGCCTGAAGGGAACTCCGGATTTTGCAGGCGTGTGCAATTTCGATCGCGCAGAGAATGGATTGGTTCCGGTTGCCGTCGATACGTGGGAGCAATTCGTCTTCGTCTCAGTCGATTCGCCGCGCCTCAGTTTGCGCGAGTATCTGGGTAACGTGGTCTCGCAGGTTGCGCCGCTTGCGATGAGCTCGCTGCACTTCTTCGAATCGCGAACGTACACCCTGAACTGCAACTGGAAGGTGTTCGTCGACAACTATCTCGACGGCGGCTATCACGTGCCGTACCTGCACAAAGGCTTGAACAGTGTTCTCGACTACGCGGAGTACACGATCGAGAACGGGGAACGGTTCTGCCTACAATCGAGTCCGATAATCGATTCGCAAGAAGACGCACAGGTAGCGGCGACGCGCACCGGAGATCGCGCCTACTATTATTGGATCTATCCCAATTTCATGATCAATCTTTACCGGGGCGTAATGGATACGAATTTGGTGATCCCGATGGGCGTCGATAAGACTAAGGTTATCTTTGATTTTTACTTCACGGATGTTTCGGCGGCGAAGCAAAAACAGAACGCGGAAAGTGTCGCTGTCAGCGACCGGATCCAGATGGAAGATCTTGATATCTGTGAGGCAGTTCAGCGCGGGCTGAGTTCGCGCGCGTACCAGGCCGGACGGCTTTCAGTTCGTCGAGAGGCGGGAGAACATCTTTTTCATCGATTGCTGGCCAGAGACCTTAAATCCGGGCTGGAATCATTCGCGTCGAATGAGGGCAATCATAAATGAGGACGACAGAGCAGATGAGCGGCGCACCGGCGGCTGCGGGAAAAGTATCGAGATACGATGCAATTGTAGTAGGCGGTGGGCACAATGGGTTGGTTACGGCAGCTTACCTGGCGAAGGCCGGAAAGCGTGTGCTGGTACTCGAGAGGCGCTATCAACCGGGTGGGGCGTGCGTCACGGAAGAGGTCTGGCCCGGATACCGCGTTTCCGTTGCGTCGTACTTGAGCAGCCTGCTCTCGCCAAAAGTTACGGCTGACCTGGAGTTAGAAAAGTACGGGTACCAGGTCGACGCGAAGGATCCCGCGTTCTTCTCCCCATTCCCTGATAACCGGTACCTCTTTATGTGGCAGGACCGGAACAAGACTTTAGGGGAAATCGCGAAATTCTCCCGACACGATGCGGAGGTCTATCCGCCCTATGAAGAGCACCTGGAACGGTTGTCGATTGTGGTGGAGAGTTTGCTGCATGTGACGCCGCCAGTATTCCCGCCAAAGGGAGTATTCGATCTTCCCGAATACTTGAAATTGCTGGGAAAGATGCGAGGCCTGAGCGCGAAGGAAATCGTTGGACTGGTAAAGATCTTCACGCAGAGCGCCGCCGAGTTTCTGGATGAGTGGTTCGAGAACGAAGAGATCAAAGTCACGCTTGCTACTGACGGCGTGATTGGCGCGAATGGCGGACCGCGTTCGCCCGGGACGGCGTACATCCTGCTGCATCACTGCATGGGCGGAGTGGCGGGTCATCGAGGATTGTGGGGATTTGTGCGCGGCGGCATGGGCGCGATCTCCAATGCGATTGCCGCTTCGGCCAAGGCCGCTGGTGCGGAGATTCGAACGGATGCCGAGGTCCAGACGATCAAGATCGAAAATGGACGCGCCCGAGGAGTTTGCTTGCGATCGGGGGAAGAGTTCGATGCGCCGCTGATCGCCAGTAATCTCGATCCGAAGCGAACGTTCCTGAGCCTGGTGGACCAGCGCCATCTCGAAGCCGAGTTTCTTGATCAGATTCACAAGTACCGGTGCGAAGGCACGTCGATCAAGATCAACCTGGCAGTCTCCGCGCTTCCCAATTTCCGCGCGCTGCCAGGTGCGCTGGGGCCGCAACATCGGGCGACCATGCATATTTGTCCAGACATTGATTATGTCGAGAAGGCGTGGGACGACGCGAAATATGGGCGGCCCTCTACCTCGCCCCTGCTGGAACTGACGTCGCCTACACAATATGATCCGTCGCTGGCGCCCGCGGGCAAGCACATCATCGGCATCTTCCTGCAGTATGCACCCTACCGGTTGCGAGAAGGCACATGGGACGAACTTCGGGAGCCATTCACGCGGCGGGTGCTGGAGATCATCGACGACTACGCGCCAGGTTTCTCGAGCGGGGTTGAGCATGTGCAGACGCTCACTCCTCTCGATCTGGAGAGGGAATTTGGCCTGACTGGCGGCAACATCTTTCATGGAGAGATGAGCCTTGACCAGATGTTCATGCTGCGGCCGGTTTCCGGCTGGGCACGATACCGGACGCCCATTCGCGGGCTTTTCATGTGCGGCTCGGGAACGCATCCGGGTGGTGGGGTGATGGGTACGCCGGGCCACAATGCCGCGCGCGAGATGTTGAAGTTCCATTAAGCTGAGCAACTCGGTAGCGGGGAATGGCTTCTCACCCTTTTCCGCGTGCGAAATACAGTGCTGCCAGTGTGGGGCTTACTTCAACCAGTTCTTCTGTTATCGTTCTTAAGGCATTGCAGTGGTTCGACGTAGAATCGAGTGCGCTCGAAAATGAAGAGTCGCCTTCCTAAGTTCGAATTTCACGTCTCTCGCGTTGTCCGCGATCAATATCAGTTCGAAGAAGAATTCTTCTCCTGGAACGGCAACGTGCTGTTTGCAAATCCGGCTGCCAGCCGGCGATTTGCCGAGAAGATGAACCGTTTGCGCGATGTACAGAAGCATCCGGAACTGGCGGTTCGACCCGGCGCGCTGAACGCTATGGGGCTGATCGACGAGGCGCTGCACGCTATCCTCGCGCTCTACCGGCAGCAACGCGATCCGCGTGCTATGGAAGATGCGCTCGCGTGGTATGAGTCCCGACTGGGGGCTGAGGCCGTAAACCAGACTCTACTGGCCTTCACAGATCAGTTTCCTCCCATTGAGGTTTATCGCGGCAAGCACACCGCGCAAGAGTGGCTTGCACAATCGAGCGGCGGGCTATCACATCGGGCTATTGCGCTGGAAGAGATGACGATGCTGTGGCTCGCGAATGCGAATCCGGCGTTTCGTCAGTACCGCGAGTTGTTCGACGATACGACTCTGTTGGAGAAAACGGCTTATAAGTCGATCACAACGGGTCTGAAGGATTACTTTGAGACTCGTCCGCGGTTCGGTCCTGAGAACCAGAACCTGATTGAAATGCTGCGCGCGCCGGCATTGGCTGCGCCCGACTCGCTGGAAGGCCAACTGGCCTTCATGCGCGAAAAGTGGGCTGCTGTGCTGGGCGACTTCCTGGAACGAATACTGATCGCTCTCGATATTTTCAAAGAAGAAGGGATCGCCACGTGGATGCGCTTTCATCCGCACGGTGCGAAGGGCGCAATGGGGGGCCTGGAAGGCGATTCCAGCGCCGCCGCCGTTCCGCACTTCAACACGAAAGAACCTGAGTACGAGCGCTTCAGTGCCGACACCGAGTGGATGCCGCGCACGGTGATGATGGCGAAGAGTGTGTATGTATGGCTCGACCAGCTCTCGAAGAAATATAACCGACACATACACAGCTTGAGCCAGGTACCGGACGAAGAACTAGATTTGATGGCGCGCCGCGGCTTCAATTCGCTGTGGCTGATTGGTTTGTGGGAGCGTAGCCGGGCGTCACAGCGCATCAAGCAGTTGACGGGGAATCCCGAGGCTGCAGCTTCCGCATACTCGCTCGACGATTACGTTGTGGCAAGTGATCTCGGAGGCGAGAGCGCGTTCCTCAACCTGCGTGATCGCGCGATGCTGCGCGGAATTCGCATGGGCAGCGACATGGTGCCGAATCACATGGGCATCGATTCCAGATGGGTCATCGAGCATCCCGACTGGTTTATTCAGCTACCGTATAGTCCATTTCCGTCTTATCGCTTTGATGGACCGGACGTTTCCAGCGATGGGCGGGTCGAAATCAAGATTGAAGATCATTACTACGACCGGACGGATGCGGCGGTTGTGTTCCGTCGCGTCGATCGCTGGTCGGGCGACACGCGCTATGTCTACCACGGGAACGATGGCACTAGCTTTCCGTGGAACGATACGGCCCAGCTGAATTATCTGAAGCCGGAAGTGCGCGAAGCGGTGATCCAGAACATTCTTCACGTGGCGCGGCTCTCGCCGATCATTCGTTTTGACGCAGCGATGACGCTCACCAAGCAGCACTACCAGCGGTTGTGGTTCCCCGCACCGGGTACAGGCGGGGCGATTCCGTCCCGCGCGGAACATGGACTGACGAAAGTCGATTTCGATCGTGCCATGCCCAACGAGTTCTGGCGCGAAGTAGTGGACCGGGTAGCTGCGGAAGTCCCCGGAACGCTCTTACTCGCCGAGGCGTTCTGGCTGCTGGAGGGCTATTTCGTCCGTACGCTGGGCATGCATCGCGTGTACAACAGTGCGTTCATGAACATGCTGCGCGACGAGGAGAACAAGAACTACCGGAGCGTGATCAAGAACACGATCGAGTTCGATCCGGAGATCCTGAAGCGCTATGTCAATTTCATGAATAATCCTGACGAGCGAACGGCTGTCGATCAATTTGGCAAAGGCGACAAATATTTTGGCGTATGTACGCTGATGTCGACCTTGCCGGGACTGCCGATGTTCGGGCATGGACAGATCGAGGGATTTACCGAGCGCTATGGCATGGAGTATCGCCGGGCCTATCACGATGAACAGCCTGATTCGTGGTTGGTGGCGCGGCACGAGCGTGAGATCACTCCGCTGTTGCACAGGCGCGCTTTGTTCGCGGAGGTGCGCGATTTCCTGCTGTATGACTTCTTTAGCGATTCCGGCCAGGTAAACGAAGACGTGTTTGCATATTCGAATCAGTTGGGCGATCAGCGTGCCGTGGTGGTCTACAACAATCGCTACTCGAATACGCAAGGTTGGATTCGCATCTCTAGTGCATATGCGGAAAAGCGGCCAGATGGGAATAAGCATCTGCGTCAACGGACGATCGGAGACGCTTTAGGCGCCTCGTGGGACGCGGCGAACTTTGTCGCCGCCCGCGATTCCGTAACCGGACTGGAATATTTGTACCGGGCGCGCGATCTCGCAGAAAAAGGTATGCGCCTGGAGTTGGGCGGGTATAAGTGCCACGTATTTCTGGACTGGCGCCACCTGCAGGAAGACCTGAATCATCCGTGGGGCGCGCTGTGCGACATGCTGGGTGGTCGAGGTGTTTCGAGCCTTGCCGATGCGATCCATGAACTCCAACTAAAGCCAGTTCACGACTCGCTGCGCTGGGTGCTGGATCCGTCGATAGCAGAATCGCTGGCGAAACCGACGGAGAAGCCAACAACCGTGACTGCCGACTCCGACGTTTCGGCTGACTCCGATAGGCTATCGCAGCTAACCGACCGAGTACGTGCATTCCTGGAACAGGCGCTACATTTCGTGGAAGCTGACGGTGGCGAGATCACAGGACTCTCTCCGGCCCCGAAGTGGAAGGGCGATGTTGAGAGTGCATTGAAACTTTTCAGAGAGCAGATGGAGGGGGCGCAGCGAATTCCAAAGTTGGCCGAAGCGTTCCCAGAGGACCTGGTGGGCGAAGCAAATAAAGTCCTGCCATTCGCGAGTGACAATGACAAGAACGCTGCGATCTGGGAAACGATTGTCGGTTGGGCAGCGATGTATGCGCTGGGCGCGTATCTCGATCCGGCGAATCCGGATCGTTCCGGCGCGACGTTAATGGATGCGCTACGGCTGCGAGTTCCGATGGCGGAGATATTTGAGTCGCTCGGCTTGGAAGGCGATGATCGTTGGCGTGCCGCTGCACGCATACGGGCGTTGCTGGCACATCGTGCATGGGCTCCGGGAGAGAGGCCGAAGACCACCATAGCTCCGTTCAGTTGGCTGCACGATCCTGACGTCGCGTGGCTAATTGGCGTGCATTCCTACGAGAGCGTTCGCTACTTCAACAAGGAGCTGTTCGAACAACTACTCTGGTGGATGGCGTTGCCGGCACTGGTGCGATTGGGCCAGCAGTCGAAGACGGATCCGAAACGCATCGAGGCACTGGAGAAGCAAATTGAAGTTCGTATAAGAGCCGCGGCGGAATCGAAGTTCCAGGTTGAAAGTCTGTTTGAGACAGGCGGCGCGCTGGTGATGAGCGAATCTTAGGGAACGAAGCTTTTTATTACCTTACGTGGCGTCTCCTTGGTGCAGTTGCGACATTGTACGTCTGCCGCATGGTCGTATCCCAACGGGCACTTTTGGCGAATCAGTGGAGGGACTATGGTTGAAAGGGCCAGGAGAATCCCCACCCTGGAGCAGCAAGGTAGCTTTTGAACCGGCGTTATACATCGGTACTTTTTCATCTGTTCGTACCAAGTGGGTGCGTTTTTTTCGTCGCACTCCTACTGCTGCAAACGCGGCTGTTGCCGGTCGTCGCGACTTCCACACTTCGCTTCTTTTCCATCTTTGTTCTTGCCGCCGCAGTTGCACTGGCACTGCGCTTTCGCCTGTACCGAGTCCTTCTAGCCGCTATTCTCGTGTTGCTTGCTGAACAGGTTCTGCTGGGATGGGGCACCAAAGGCGCAAGTACGGCAAGCGACCTGGCTCGCTGTGTGTCGCTCCTGATTCCGCTGAATTTTGGATTCCTGCTGCTGGTCGATAATCCGACGTTCGACCGCGCCGCTTTTGCATGGTGGAGCGGCCTGGTACTGGCGCAAGCAGCGATTATTTCCGTGGCGTGTCGTCCCGGACCGTCAGTCTTCACCTGGATGGAGAGCGCAGCCGCTCACCGGTTCACCAGCCGTATGCCGGAGATCAGCATTGCGCTCTTCGTGATTGCCGCAGGAACGATCCTGGCGCGGTGGTGGTTTACGGAAGCTCCAGAAGATATCTCGTTGTTCTGGTCGCTCTGGGCAGTTTTCGCGGCGATTGTGAACCACAGTCCGGGAAGAACTACGGCCTATTGCATCCTCGCTGGACTGTTTCTCTCCATCGCGGTGGTTGAGACTTCTTATCAGATTTCGTATCAGGATGAGCTGACGAAGTTGCCGGGACGGCGCGCGTTCAATCAGATGATTGCCGGAATGTCGGGACAATACGCGGTGGCGATCGTCGATATCGATCATTTTAAGAAGTTCAACGATACGTTTGGACATGATGTGGGCGACCAGGTCTTGCGGATGGTAGCAGCGAAGTTGAAGGACGCAGGCGCCGATGGGCGTGCGTTTCGCTTTGGTGGGGAAGAGTTTGTCCTCCTCTATCCGGGAGTTCGCGCGGAAGAAGCCATCATGGAAGCTGAGCGCCTGCGCCGCGTGATTGCAGAAAGCAGCTTCGTTGTGCGTGGTCCAGAGCGCAGCAAGCGAGAGCGGCCAGAGCGCCGGTCACCTCAGCGAAAGATCATCAAGTTCCGGAATCGAACGGATACGACGGTGACGATCAGCATTGGCGTGGCCGAGCCGCCGTCAGAAGAAGCAACTGTTCAGGAAGTGATAGTAGCGGCGGATAAGGCTCTTTATCTAGCGAAAGAGCACGGACGTAATCGAGTGGAACTCTACCAGAAGCCGAAATCGAGGCGACAGCACGCGCGCAACCAGGGAACTCTGTTCAGCTAAAGGTTATTGAATTCTCTCCAAGATGTAGTTTTCGGCTTCGAGCGCCGCCAGCAATTCTTCTACATGGTCAGAGCCGCGCGTTTCCATGGTGAGATCGATCGCCGTGTCGCCAAGATTCACGCCGAAGTAAGTGCGATCGTAGGAAGTTTCAACGATATTGGCGCGATGCTCTGCCAACACGCCGGTAAGGCGGTGCAGGGCACCAGGGTAGTCGGGAAGGTGTATGCGAAGGCGTATGCGGCGGCCGTCCTTAGCCAAGCCGCGTTCGATGATGCGCGAAAGAATCTGTACGTCGATATTCCCGCCAGAGACGATCGCGGCGACCTTTTTGTTCTTGCCGGAAATCTTGCCATGAGCCAAGGCCGCGACGGCGACTGCCCCGGCACCTTCAGCGAGAGTCTTCTCGCGCTCAAGCAGTAATAGAATGGCGCTGGCGATTTCTTCTTCTTCCACGGTTACGATTTCGTCGACATACCTCTGAACCATCGGCAGCGTGTGATCGCCTGCGCGGCGAACGGCGATGCCATCCGCTAGCGTTGAGGCGACGGGCAGGACCACGTGCTGATTCGAGTCCACTGCAGCTTTCATGGAAGGAAGGCGCGCGGTCTGGACGCCAATGACGCGAATCTTGGGGTTGATTTCTTTCAACGCGCAAGCCATGCCGCTGATCAAACCGCCACCGCCGATGGGAGTAACGACTACCTCTATATCGGGCACCTGTTCGAGCAGTTCGAGCGCTACCGTGCCCTGTCCGGCAATTACAGCTTCGTCATCGAACGGGTGAATAAACGTGAGTCCCTGCTGCGAACAGAGACGCAGCGCTTCGTCGCAAGCCTCATCATAGTTGGCGCCGTAGAGCACCACTTCGGCGCCGAACCGGCGCGTCGACATGACTTTGTTCAGGGGGGTCGCCAGCGGCATGCATATCTGCGCACAGATGTGGCGCTTGGTGGCGTGGTAGGAAACGGCCTGCGCGTGATTGCCTGCCGAGGCGGCAATGAGTCCGCGAGAACGCTCTTCGTGAGTGAGGGTGAGAATCTTGTTCAGGGCGCCACGCTCTTTGTAAGAGCCGGTCATCTGCGTATTTTCGAGTTTCAGGAAGACGGTGTTGCCGGTGAGTTGCGAGAACGTCTCCGAATGCGAGCACGGCGATACGAAAACGGAATCATGAATCCGTTCGCGCGCCGCTTTCACCTGTTCCAATGTGACCATGGTCTTGAAGTTTCCAAATACGTCACGATAGGGAAAGACCTTCGGCTTCAAATCACAAAGACAGTCTGGATCGGATTCCCTGTCGGCGCAGAATGGGCTCAGCAGATGGGTCGCTGGCAATTTCTGTGTAGTTTTCATGATACCTGTCCGGCAGCCTGATTTCCCGGAAAAACTGGGAGAAGTCATCCTTTTGCGTACCATCTGGATGCACATCCGCGTACATTGGAGTGCGATTTCGCATCACTTCCTGAGGAGGCATTCTCTAAGTAGCTTGCGACTTATGACCGATCGCCCTGTTAATGCCAATGGTCGTTCTGCGGACACTGTGATCGAGTTTCGCAACGTCAGCTATCGACCGTCGAATGGCGAAGCAGTTTTGCAAGACATGAACCTGGCGGTCGAGCGTGGCGAGACGCTGGTACTGCTGGGACGAAGCGGTTCGGGCAAGACGACTTCGCTCAAGCTGATCAATCGATTGATCCAGCAGAGTGGCGGCGAAGTGCGGGTGGAAGGGAAATCGACGGCGGAGTGGGATCTGATTCGACTGCGCCGAGGGATTGGGTATGTGATCCAGGAGGCTGGTTTGTTTCCGCACTATACGGTTGCGAAGAACGTCGGCCTGCTGTTGAAAATCGAAAAGAAGAGCAAGGCGGAAATACGCGAGCGGACGGAAGAGATGCTGCGCATGGTGGATCTCGATCCGGCACAATTCGCGGATCGTTATCCGTATCAGCTCTCGGGCGGACAACGGCAGCGTGTGGGAGTTGCGCGCGCGCTGGCTGCGGATCCGCCGATACTCCTGATGGATGAGCCGTTCGGCGCTCTCGATGCGCTCAGTCGAAGCGAACTGCAGCAGCATTTTCTGCGAATGCGCGAGCAGTTGCACAAGACCATCATTCTCGTGACTCACGACGTTCGCGAGGCGCTACTGCTGGGAACTCGCGTTGGGCTGATGGAATCCGGGAAGTTGCTTGGAACGTATACGCCGGAGCAATTCAGGAGCAGCGACGATCCGAAGGTGCGAGCGTACCTGGAGGCGTTTGGGCTGTTCGATCGTGAAGGTGAAACGGGGAAGAAGACGCAATGAACTACATACTTGCTCATCCCGCGGAGATTGCGAACTCTGCGCTCTTGCACATGTGGATGGTCGGAATCGCCATGCTGCTGGCGATCGTCATCGGAATCCCGCTCGGCATTTTGATGACGCGGCACAGAAGACTGCGGCCAGGGATTCTGGGGAGCGCGAATATCATTCAGACCATCCCGAGCCTGGCGCTATTTGGATTTTTGCTGCCTGCTCCATGGCTGGGCGAACGCGCCTACCGAATCGCGATCGTTACGCTTGCGCTGTACGCGTTGCTGCCGATCGTGAGAAACACGTTCCAGGGAATCACGGGAGTAGATCCAGCGGTGCGCGAGGCTGCCGAAGGAATGGGACTGACTCGTCGGCAATTGCTTTTGCAGGTAGAACTGCCACTTGCGGCTGGAGTGATTATGGCAGGCGTTCGCACCGCGACGGTGATCTCCGTTGGAGTTGCAACCATTGCAGCCGCGATCGGCGCCGGTGGCTTGGGTGAGTTCATTTTTCGCGGGCTGGCTATGGTGAATAATCAACTGATCCTCGCAGGCGCACTTCCCGCGGCAGTGCTTGCGCTGGGGAGCGATCTGATTCTCGGATGGATTCAGGGTCGGCTGACTCCTCCTCACGCATGAACTTCAAGACTGCGCTGTCGACTATTTGCTGTGCGCTGTTGGTGTGCGCCGGTTGCATGCCCGACCATCACAGCGGAATTGTGGTGGCGTCCAAGAACTTTACCGAGCAAGCAGTGCTTGGCGAGATTATGGCGCAGTACATCGAATACCGGGCGCGAATTCCGGTGGAGAGGCGGTTCTATCTTGCGGGAACGTTTGTTTGCCAGCAGGCGATGCTGGCAGGACGAGCTGATCTCTATCCCGAGTACACGGGGACAGCGTTAACCGCCGTTATGAAGGAAAAGCCGAGCGGCGATGAAGGCGAAGTTTTCCAGCGCGTGAAGAGCGGATATGCGAAACAATTCCAGTTTGTCGTTATGCCGTCACTCGGCTTCAACAATACCTTTGCGGTAATTATTCGTGGCGAAGATGCACGCAGGTTAAACATCCACACGCTGTCGGAAGCAGCGAAGTATTCGTCGCAATGGAAGGCTGCGTTCGGATACGAGTTCATGGAACGGCCGGACGGGTATCCTGGTCTGGCCCGCACCTACAACCTTCATTTCGCACAGCCGCCGTTGGCGATGGATCTGGGGCTGCTGTATCGCGCGATCAAGAATCATCAAGTCGATCTGATTGTGGGCAGCAGCACAGATGGGCTGATCCAGGCGCTCGACTTAGTAGTCCTTGAAGATGACCGCCACTACTTTCCGCCGTATGACGCCGTGCCCATCGTTCGCGCGCAGACGATTCAGCAATATCCGATGGTAAAGACGGCTCTGGAAGAGCTTGCGGGAAAAATCAGCGAAGAAGAGATGCAGAAGATGAATTATGCCGTGGATGGCGAACATCGCGATACGGCAGCCGTGGCTGCGGACTTCTTAAAGTCTAAGAGCCTGATCCCCAAGTGATGCCGTATGATGCTGATCGCCCGCTTCAGCGAGAGTTGCGAATCACTATGGCAGATTTTGTCGGCGCAATCGACCAGGGAACTACGAGCACTCGGTTCATCATCTTCGATCGGGGCGCGAGGATTGTTGCCCAGGTTCAGAAAGAGCACGAGCAGATTTATCCGCGTCCAGGGTGGGTTGAGCACGATCCGCAGGAGATATGGTTTCGCACACAGCAGGTGATCGGCGAGGCGATGCAGCAGGCAGGTTTGAGGCCGCGCGATCTTGCGGGAATTGGAATCACGAATCAGCGCGAGACGACGATTGTTTGGGATCGAAAAACTGGGCAACCGGTCAGTAACGCACTGGTTTGGCAGGACACGCGCGTCGCCGAATGCGTGGAAGAACTTGCCGCGAAGGGTGGCGCAGATCACTTTCGCGCAAAAACCGGATTGCCCCTGGCGACTTATTTCAGCGCGCTGAAGCTCCGGTGGATTCTCAACAACGTGGCTGGCGTTCGCGAGCGGGCAGCAAGTGGTGATCTGCTCTTCGGTACTGTCGATTCATTCCTGGTGTGGCATCTCACGGGCGGCGTTATGGGCGGCATTCATATCACCGACGTGACGAACGCCAGCCGCACACAGTTGATGAACTTGCGGTCGCTTGCATGGGATCAGGAATTGCTGGACGTCTTCGAGATTCCCCGGTTGATGTTGCCGGAGATTCGATCTAGTAGCGAGATCTATGGTACTGCGAAACTGGAAGCGATCGCTGAGGTTGCGATCGGTGGCATTTTAGGTGATCAACAGGCGGCGCTGGTTGGTCAAACATGTTTTCAAGCAGGCGAAGCGAAGAACACGTACGGAACCGGTTGCTTCCTGCTGATGAATACCGGTGTGAATGCAGTGCAGTCGAAATTTGGTCTTATTACCACGGTGGGCTACAAATTCGGTGATTCGACCGCAGTGTATGCGCTCGAGGGCAGTGTGGCCATCACGGGCGCGCTCGTACAGTGGATGCGCGACAACTTCGGGATTATCCGAACCAGCGCCGAAATCGAAGCGCTCGCTCGCACAGTAGAAGACAACGGCGGCGTATATATAGTTCCTGCCTTTTCGGGCCTGTTCGCGCCGCATTGGAAGACGAGTGCGCGGGGCGTCATTACCGGACTGACGCGATACGCGAACAAAGCGCATCTGGCACGCGCGATTCTAGAGGCGACGGCATTTCAGACTCGTGAAGTAGTGGAAGCAATGGAGCGTGATTCCGGAATCCAGATTAGCGTTCTGCGTACCGATGGTGGCATGGTGGAGAACGATCTGCTGATGCAGTTCCAGGCCGACATCTTGAATCGTGATGTGGTGCGGCCACGGGTGAAGGAGACAACTGCGCTTGGAGCCGCGTACGCGGCGGGACTTGCGACTGGATTCTTTAGTAATGCGGCGGAGTTGACTGCGCAGTGGGCGGTTGACCGAACCTGGCATGCGCAAATGGAAGCTGCGGAACGCGAAGAGAAGTACCGGCTTTGGAAAAAAGCTGTGGAGCGGTCGTTCGACTGGGTGGATTGATTTGTGCGGGCGTGAGAAATAGTAGGAGTTCGGGAGGCTGGTATGCGATCACCAATTTTTGGTGAGTTCATGGGCACGCTCGTTCTGATTCTTCTGGGCAATGGCGTGGTGGCGAATGTTCTCCTGAAGAAGTCGAAGGCAGAAGGATCTGGCTGGATCGTGATCGCAAGCGGCTGGGCGTTCGCCGTAATGGCTGGAGTGTTCACCGCAATCGCGTGCGGCAGCACGGATGCATATTTGAATCCGGCGGTGACGGTGGGAATGGCGGTAACGTCCGGCAACTTCACGAAGTTGCCGAGTTATTTTGCGGCAGAGCTGGCCGGCGCACTGGTTGGAGCGACACTGGTGTGGTTGCACTTCTTTCCGCACTGGAAAGAAACGGCCGACGTCGATCTGAAGCGAGCATGCTTCTGTACGGCGCCCGCAATTCGCAGCGTCGGTGCAAATCTGCTCAGCGAGATCATCGGCACATTTGCGCTGGTGCTGGTTGTCGGCGCAATCTTTTCGAGGGCAGTCGCCGAAGCCGGACCAGCAGCAGGCCTCGGGCCATACCTCGTATCGAGCCTGGTGTGGGGTATCGGCCTTTCGCTGGGAGGAACGACTGGATACGCGATCAATCCTGCGCGAGATTTGGGGCCGCGAATCGCACATACCTTTCTGCCAATAGCGGGGAAGGGTGATTCTGACTGGAGATACGCCGCCATCCCCGTGCTCGGACCGCTGACCGGAGGACTACTTGCCGGGCTGTTCATACGGCTGGTGCATTTTTAGAGGAGGCAGGAGATGCAGCACTCAGAACGATTCTTGAAGATTGTGGAAAACGCTAAGAAGCGCGTTCGTGAGACTACGGTTGACGATGTGAAAGCGAAGCTGGGTCGTGGTGAGAAGTTCACTCTGATCGACGTCCGCGAGGAGAGCGAGTTTGCCAAGGACCACCTGCCGGGCGCGATTCACCTGGGCAAAGGCGTGATCGAGCGCGATATCGAGAAGCAGGTGCCAGATACCAAGGCGCCGCTGGTGCTCTATTGCGGTGGTGGATTTCGGTCGGCGCTTGCGGCGGACAATCTGCAGAAGATGGGCTATACGAATGTGATCTCGATGGATGGTGGTGTGCGGGAGTGGAGGGAGAAGGGGTATGAGATGGTGAAGGGGTGACCCTGGGCATTTCTCCTTCGCGATAGGGTTCCCTCGCTGCGCTCGGGATGACAGTTCCTCGCTGCCGCTCGGAATAAGCAACGCAAGGTTCCTCGACTCCCAGCCGCGCGATCCAAAGGCGGGATCGCGAAAGCAACTGCGGCCAGTCGCTCGGAATGACAGCTCCCCGCACCACACAAAATGCATAGATGCTTCGCTGCGCTCTGCATGACTTCAGCGGGGGATGAGGTTGTGGTCAGATTCAAAATAGAGAAGCCGGGGCTTTGTGGGCCCCGGCGGGGAGGGTACAGCAAACTATATTCTAGCGCGTCCGCTGAACTGTTGGTCCCGGCGTCAGTGTATATGAGCTGAGAACCTTCATGTAGTTGGCGCGTTGGAATGCGGAAGGATTGCTCACCTTTTGCATGCTCATGCTGCCTTGCATTAGCTTCACGGACTCGTATTCGTGCTCTTCCATCCAGCGTTCCATATCTTTCTGAACGACACCAAAATATTGCGGTCCGTATTCCAGGATGGCTGAGGTCATCATGGCTACTTTAGCGCCGGCCATCATGCACTTCACCACGTCCTCGGCAGTGTGAACGCCTCCGGTGATCGCGATGTCAGCTTTGATCTGGTCGTAGAGGATCGCTGTCCAGTGCAACCGCAGTTTTACTTCGTTGGAACGGCTAAGGACGAGTGAGGGAACCACTTCCAGGCGCTCGAGGTCGAAGTCAGGCTGGTAGAAGCGGTTGAACAGTACGAGCGCATTCGCCCCCGATTCGTCCAGTTGCTTGGCCATATTCGCCATAGAGCTGAAGTAGGGGGCAAGTTTCACTGCGATCGGGATGCTGATGCTGTCCTTAATCGCCGTTACCAGCTCACAGTGGGCTTTCTCCACGGTAGAGCCGGTCAGTTCGACATCGGTGGGCAAGTAGTAGATGTTCAGTTCGAGAGCATCCGCACCCGCCTGCTGAATTTCCTTTGCGTAGCGGATCCAGCCACCCGTGGAAATGCCATTCAGGCTGGCGATGATCGGAACCTTAACGGCTGCTTTAGCTTTGCGAATGTGCTCGAGGTAGTCGTCTGGCCCGATGTTGTAGGCGGTCATGTCAGGGAACATCTCCAGCGCTTCAGCGGAGACGTCGGAACCGACCGACAGGAAATAGTCCAGCTCGTTGCTTTCGAGATTGATCTGCTCCTCGAACAGCGAGTGAAGAACGATGGCGGAAGCGCCGCCGTCTTCAAGCTGACGGATCGTCGAGATCTCTTTGCAGAGAGGGGACGACGAGGCCACGAGAGGAGTCTTCAGTTTCAGTCCGAGATATCTGGTTGTGAGATCCATTTAGTTTCCGGCTCCTTTCGATGCTGCCAATTCGGGTTCTGCTTTCGCGTCGGCAGCTTTGGCGTGGCCATTGGCGAACATGGTCACCATGTTTTCGTAAATCTTCCAACGCTGCTCGACATCGTGCTGCGCCTCGATCAGCAACGCTTTTGCAACTTCCGGATTGCTGTGCGTGAGCATGGTGTAGCGAGTCTCGTTGTAGATGTATTTTTCCAGCGGGATCGTCGGCGCTTTTGAATCGAGCGTGAACGGATTCTTGCCTTGTGCCGCCAGCACGGGGTTAAAGCGGAATAGCGGCCAGTGTCCTGACTGAACGGCAAGTTTCTGCTGATCGAGTCCGTGGACCAAGTCGTATCCGTGAGCGATGCAGTGGCTGTAGGCGATGATGAGCGAGGGTCCGTCGTAGGCCTCCGCCTCATTGAACGCCTTCAGTGTTTGCATGTCGCTGGAGCCCATGGCGATGCGAGCTACATAGACGTTCCCGTAGTTCACGGCCATCAACGCCAGGTCTTTCTTCGGGCGAGGCTTGCCACCAGCGGCGAACTTCGCGACTGCACCACGCGGCGTGGACTTCGACATCTGCCCACCTGTGTTGGAGTAGACCTCGGTATCGAGGACGAGGATGTTCACGTTGCGGCCTGAGGCCAGTACGTGATCGAGTCCACCGTAACCGATGTCGTAGGCCCAGCCGTCGCCACCGAGGATCCAGACTGATTTGTTAACCAGCACATCAGCCAGGCTGAGCAGGTCTTTGCCTTCCGGAGTCTTGAGTCCGGCGAGCTTGTCTTTCAGAGCGGCAACGCGCTTGCGCTGCTCGCGAATGCCAACTTCACCGGTCTGATCGGCGGTCAGGATCGAAGCAGCGAGATCGTCGCCGATCTGAGCGGAAAGCCTCTTCACCAGTTCGCGCGCATACTCGGTCTGCTTGTCGACAGCGAGACGCAGGCCAAGTCCGAACTCGGCATTGTCTTCGAACAAAGAGTTCGACCACGTTACACCGCGTCCGTCCTTGTTGAAGGTGTAAGGCGTGGTGGGCAGATTGCCGCCGTAGATCGAAGAGCAGCCAGTAGCGTTGCCGACCAACGTCCGATCGCCGAAGAGCTGCGTCATCAGCTTGATATACGGCGTCTCGCCGCACCCTGAGCAAGCGCCGCTGAACTCGAACAACGGTTGCAGCAGCTGAACGTCTTTGATCTGGCCGAGATTGAGGGCCGTGCGATCGGTCTCGGGCAGATTGAGGAAGAAATCCCAGTTCGCGGCTTCGCGCTCGCGAATAGGGCTTTGCGGGACCATGTTGATGGCCTTGTGCTTCGGCTCCGTCTTGCTCTTCGCGGGGCAGGCTTCAATGCAGAGCGCGCATCCCGTGCAATCTTCGGGTGCGACCTGCAGTGAGTACTTCTGGTTCTTGAAGTTGACCCACTTAGCGGCCGTCGCCTTGAACGACTCGGGCGCACCCTTCAGCTTGTCGGATTCGTACACCTTGGCGCGAATCACTGCGTGGGGGCAAACCAGCACGCACTTACCGCACTGTATGCAGAGCTGCTCGTCCCAGTCGGGGATTTCGAGTGCGATGTTGCGCTTTTCCCACTGCGCGGTGCCGGTGGGGAAGGTGCCGTCAATGGGAAGCTTGCTGACCGGAAGCAGATCGCCGTCGCCCTGAATGATGGGAGCGAGCACGTTCTGTACGAATTCTGGCGCTTGTACCGGAACCGGTGGACGAACATCGAAGGTGCTGGAGATCGCAGCCGGCACTTTCACTTCTGCCAGATGAGCGAGGGTGCTGTCGACGGCTGCGAAGTTCTTCTGCACGACGGATTCGCCGCGACGGCCATAGGTCTTTTTGATCGACTTCTTGATGGCGTCAATGGCTTCTTCGCGCGGGAGCACGCCGCTGATCGCGAAGAAGCAAGTCTGCATGATGGTGTTGATGCGTCCACCCATGCCCGTCTTCTTGGCAACTTCATAGGCGTCGATCACGTAGAACTTCAGCTGCTTTCTCGATTATCTGTTTCTGAACCGCCCGTGGCAGGTGATCCCAGACTGTGTTCGCATCGAACGGACTGTTAAGCAGGAACGTGGCGCCGGGCTTCGCGTTCTTGAGCACGTCGATGCGCTCCAGGAATGTGAACTGGTGGCAGGCCACGAAGCTGGCGCGGCTGATGAGATAGCTCGAGCGGATCGGCTTGGGACCGAAGCGCAGATGTGAAGTGGTCAGCGAGCCGGACTTCTTCGAGTCGTATACGAAGTAGCCCTGCGCATAATTTTCGGTGTCTTCGCCGATGATCTTGATGGAGTTCTTGTTGGCGCCCACGGTTCCATCCGCACCCAGACCGTAGAACAAGGCGCGAACCGTCTTCGCATCTTCGGTGGAGAACGTCGGATCGTAGTCGATGCTGGTGAGTGTCACATCATCCACGATGCCGAGGGTAAAGTGATTCTTGCTGCGACCTTTTGCGAGTTCGTCGAATACGCCCTTCACCATCGCGGGCGTGAATTCTTTGGACGACAGGCCATAGCGGCCGCCGATTACCTTGGGGAACGACTTCAGTGGCAAGCTGTTATTCGCGCTGCATTCGCTAAGCGCGGTGACGACGTCCATGTACAGCGGTTCGCCTGTTGATCCGGGCTCTTTCGTGCGGTCAAGAACGGCGATCGCTTTCGTAGTGGTGGGCAGCGCCTGAATGAAGTGCTCGACCGAGAACGGACGGTACAAGCGAACTTTGAGCAGGCCGACCTTCTCGCCTTTGGCAACGAGATATTCAACCGCTTCCTGCGCAACTTCGGCGCCCGATCCCATGACGATGATGACGCGCTCGGCGTCAGGTGCGCCAACGTAATCGAACAGCTTGTATTGGCGACCGGCGATCTTCGCGAACTTGTCCATCGCGTTCTGCACGATGGTGGGGATGGCTAGGTAGAAGGGGTTCACAGTTTCGCGAGCCTGGAAGTAGACATCGGGATTCTGCGCCGTGCCGCGGAGTACCGGACGATCCGGCGAGAGCGCACGTGCGCGATGCTTCTGCACCAGTTCGTCGGAGATCATCTCCTTCAAATCTTCTTTGGTGAGCTGTTCGACCTTGGCCACTTCGTGCGAAGTACGGAAGCCATCGAAGAAGTGTACGAACGGAATCCGCGATTCAAGCGAAGCTGCCTGCGCGATCAGAGCCGTGTCCATCACTTCTTGTACGGAGTTCGAGGCGAGCATGGCCCATCCGGTCTGGCGCACGGCCATAACATCCTGGTGATCGCCGAAAATCGAGAGCGCCTGCGCAGCGAGGGAGCGCGCCGCAACGTGCATGACCGTCGGCGTAAGTTCGCCGGCGATCTTGTACATGTTGGGGATCATCAGCAGCAGTCCCTGGGCGGAGGTGAATGTTGTGGCGAGCGCGCCAGATTGCAGAGCGCCGTGAAGCGCTCCGGAAGCTCCGCCCTCGCTCTGCATTTCGATTACGAGGGGAATCGTGTCCCAGATATTGGGCTTGTTTTCGGAAGACCACTGGTCGGACCATTCGCCCATCGGCGAGGACGGCGTGATCGGATAGATTGCGATGACTTCGTTGACCTTGTGCGCGACGTATGCGGCCGCTTCGTTTCCATCAATCGTTACTTTTGACCTTTTCATCATGAATCCATTTCGTCCGTTGGACTGCTATGAAATTTGTTGTGAAAACTGAGTCCGGGTGCTCGTAAAGCCCTCCGGCGAAAGCGGAGCCACGTGGCTGCGACGAAGTCGACCGCGTGGTCTGAGCCTGTATTGAAGATAAAAGCCGCATGTCCGGACCGTCTGTGACGTGTAAACATTTTCGGTAGTGTGAGTTGCGCAGAAAAGCACGCGGCGAGAAGCGGGCTGATTCTTACTGAGCAGAAGGTGTTTAAGCAGGGATGTTTTGCAGGGTGTTTTTGATGGTCACACGCAGCTGTGACTGACATCACACCGGTAGATTTCGGGTTGCCCGATACTCGTGCAACTGCCATGCCCGCTATTAGCTCTGAAACCCCGTTTTCTGCGCCGCCGCATCTTTGCGAGGTGCTCGAAGCCATCGGCGCGGAGAGTACTGTCGACTCAGGGTCGTTTCTTTTTCATCGCGGAGACATTTGTCAGGGAGTTTTTGTAATCAAGAGCGGCCGCGTGCGCTTGTCCATGGAGACACATAGAGCTGCATTGGAGCGGACTGCCGGGCAGGGTTCCGTGCTCGGACTGCCGGCAACCATGTCGGGCAAGCCCTACAGTCTTACGGCTGAGGTCATCGAGATGACAAGGTACGTTTTCATCGATATTGGCAGGGTTCGTCAGACCCTGGCGCACAATCCCGAGCTGTGCTTTGAAGTGCTCGGCCTGCTCAGCCGTGAAGTGCAGCAACTGCGAGAGCGACTGTAGCGGCCCTGATGTTCCCCAGAAAAGTTTGTGATATCGATAAGGCTCCCTCGCAGAGCTCGGACAGGTGTGGCTCGAGAGGTATGAGTCGGAGCGGGGAAGAGCCCTGTTCGCCAGGAAGATCTCAGAACAGCAGAGCGATGTGGTACGCGGCAAACGCTGACGCGTAAGCGACCAGGGTCATGTAGGTGAACTGCACGGCCGGCCACTTCCAACCATTGGTTTCGCGACGAACTACGGCCAGCGTCGACATGCATTGCATCGCAAATGCAAAGAAGACGAGCAGTGCGACGGCTGCGGCGGGCGTCAGTTCGTGACGCAGAGCTGTTTGAAGATCGTAGGCGTGCGATTGAGGATCGACGCCATGCAGCGTTCCCATGGTTGCGATGATGACTTCGCGCGCGGCGAAGGACGTCAGCAGGCCGACGCCGATCTTCCAGTCAAACCCAAGCGGACGGATTACCGGCTCAATCACATGGCCCATGGCAGCGACGGCGCTGTCCTGGATCGCGGGCGGTTGTCCGTTATGCATGGGGAACGTCGTGAGCAGCCAAAGAACGATGGTGACGCCAAGAATCACCGTGCCTGCGCGATAGAGGAATGCCTTGCTGCGATCCAGCAGGCGCAGGAGAAGCGAGCGTAGCGTTGGCCAGCGGTAGGGTGGCATCTCCATGATGAAGGGTGAATCTTTGCTTTTCAGGACAGACGACTTCAGGATGCGCGCGGTGAAGACCGCCATCAGGAATCCGAGAACGTAAAGGCCCAGCATCGCCAGCGCACGTGTTCCGAAGAATCGCCCCAGCAGCGGACGATTCGGAAGAAACGCGGCGATGATCATTGTGTAGACCGGCAAGCGTGCCGAGCACGTCATGAACGGGGCGATCAGGATGGTGGCAATGCGGTCGCGCTTGTTCTCGATGGTGCGCGTTGCCATGATTGCCGGCACCGCGCAGGCATAAGCGGAGAGCAGGGGAATGAACGCTTTGCCATTTAATCCCACGCGCGACATGGTTTTGTCGGCGATTACCGCGGCTCGCGCCAGGTAGCCGGAGTCTTCGAGGATGCCGATCACGAGGAAGAGCAGGAGAATTTGCGGCAGGAACACCAGTACAGAACCGGTGCCCTTCCAGATTCCATCCACAATCAGCGAGCGCAGCAAGCCTGCGGGCAGCCATGCTCCGACTTGTTTGCCGGTGACATCCAGCAGCGCTTGCAGCGCATTTGATAGCGGCTGGCCGGCGGAAAAAATTATCTGGAAAACTCCCATGACAACGACAGCGAAAATGACCGGGCCCCAGACACGGTTCAGAAACAGGGAATCGAGGCGTTGCGTCCAGACCGGCGAGACCGGCTTCCGGTAAGAAGCAGCGTGTCCGACCTGATACGCCCATTCGCGGCACTTTTTCGCGTCCGCCAAGACTGGCAGAGCGAGTGGACTTGGAGCTTCGGAATGCGAAGAAACGAAGGCGGAGATGGCTTCTATTCCCGCGCCACTCGTTGCGCTGATCAGCGCGACGGGAGTGCCAAGTTGCTTAGCGAGCAAAAGCACGTCGACGTGACCACCCTGCTTTTTCAACTCATCCGCCATGTTCAGCAGAACCAGTGTCGGCAATCCAAGCGCGATGATGCGTGCAGCAAGTATCAAGTGGCGCTCAAGATGAGTTGAATCAAGGATCAGCAATACACCGTCGGGCTGGCTCAGTCCGGGCATTTCGCCGCTCAGGACCTTAACGGCAACAACTTCATCCTCGGAGCGCGGCGAGAGGCTGTATATGCCAGGCAAGTCGATGAGTTCGATCTCGCGCCCCGATCCGTCACGAATGTATCCCAGGTGATGCTCAACAGTTACGCCGGGGAAATTGGCGACCTTCTGACGGAGCCCAGTCAACCGGTTGAACAGAGTAGTTTTGCCGGAGTTCGGTGGTCCGACTACAGCAATCGTGCCGAAGCCTTTTTTAGTAGAGGTAGTTTCCGAGATCGGAGGAGCCGGAGCAATCGTGGAGAGTGCCATCGCTATTGCACCGAGCGAGAGAGGGCACGAACTACAATGCGGCTGGAGACATCGCGCCGCAGGGCAACTTCGATGCCATCGATACGGTAGACACGAGGATCACCGCCAGGACCGCTGCGAGCGGCGACGATTTCAACGCCAGGAATGAAGCCAAGGTTCATCAAATGATCGGCAACGCGCGGGGCGAGATCGAGCTGCTCGAGGACTGCGGATTGACCTTCCTCAAGGTCGGCAAGAGCGGCAATCCCGATATCTTCGAAGTTGAAAATCATTTTCAATTCCATTTGAGATTGTAACTCTTCCGAACGATTCAGCAAGGTTGATTCGTCACTCTGTCTTGTGATGTGTGAACTGGCCAGAGAACAAATTCCAAACTGGAACATCAGTCTAACGACGAGCGCAAATGACTGATTATAAGTAGCTTATGCTGCGTTTGGGTGAGTTTTGGCCGCTGTCGCGAGGCCGGCGCGATCCGAGTTGGAACAAAAAACCTGCTTTGCGACTCGGTAGCTTCTCCTGCTGAGTTCTAGCTGGGACGCAAAGGCGCGCCAGATTCAGTATTTTACCGGCAACTGCTGACAGAAATCGCGAATGGCCGAACGGGAATTATCGGCCATGGTCAGAAACTCAAAGCCATAGTGTTGTCCCTGCGCATTGCGAACGTAGGCACGCGTTTTGACTGCCTTACCGCTGGGAAGCGTGAATTCAAGGTTCACCACTTCACCGGGAGACAGTTCGTCGCTCATATTCGCGCCCAGTCCCTGTTCGGTCAGATCGCTGCCATGGCCGCGTACGGTCTTGGATCGTCCGTTGCGCACAACGACCGCGGTGAGCGCGATATCGACTGCACCGCGTACGACGGCTCGTGGCGCGATAGGATCGGATGCACCGCCGACGGCTTCAAGTCTGCCTTCGAGCCACCGATCCAGTTGTACGCGGGTGGTGTCCGGCACATGAAAGAACTGCACGCCAATTCGTTTTTTGGCGTCTGCCCAGACAATGTCGCCCGTGGCCGACAGAGTCGCATGAGAGCCGGGCAGTTTGAAACTCACGTGCACTTGCCCGGAGTTTTGCGGCATGCTCTTCAGCTTCAATCCCATTCCGCCGGAACTCAGGTCGAAGGTGATGGCGTCGAACTCAGGGCTGCGGCCGAAACGCACGGCAACTTCCATCTGCACGGCTTTACGAAAGGATCGGCGGCGTTCGCGGTTCATCAGAGCCTGTGCTGTCCGCAGAACCCGAGATGCACGCTCCATGGACAGCGGGCGGTACATGACAAACTGAGCGCCCATGTCGAAGGCGTCTTTCACCGTCGTGCGATGCGTTGCCAGGGCGACGCAAAGAGACTTCTTGAATAACTCGTTCGAGCGGACGGACTGAAACAGAGTGACAACGTTGGGAATTTCGCAGTCGATGAATACACCGTCAAACCGGCGATTCACGACGATGACCATGGCCTTGTCCAGAGATTCGCAGAACTCTCCGCGAATGCCAAGGTCGCTCATCCCATGGCGAAGGATTCGGGTAAGTTGATCATCGGCGCATACAACTAGAGCTTCCAAAGGCATATCTTGCGAGCCAGTGCCAACGTGCCGTGCTTGTTGCGGGAGGGCAACGGCGTCGACCGCTATAGAGCTGTCCTGTGTGCTCAGAGTAGTTTCTCGGGAAGAATTCTGCAAGCGTCAGCGGTGGTTCCCCGGTATTTTTGCCGTATGGGGCCTATCGAGTTGGCGATTCGCTTGGTCTTTCCAAACGCGGCTGCTAAAATACGAATGTTCCTCCGGCGTAGTTTTGCCGAACCCAGTCGCAGGTTTTCCTGTGTCCCTCGTGGGGCTATAGCTCAGCTGGGAGAGCGCTGCAATCGCACTGCAGAGGTCGCCAGTTCGATCCTGGCTAGCTCCACCAATCATCTCTAGCTTCTATTGCCTATGCCGAAGGTCGCGGTCGTCCTCCGATCCGACGTGATGAAACAGGAAAAAGCGGCGACGGCCTCCAGCTGTAGGCAATTACTCAATCCTGAAAGCTCGGACGAGCTCTCGTCGCGTGTCGGCCCGCAACGTGGGAAACCATCGCTCAGCTGAGCACGACAATTTCGCGACAAAGCTGGTTACAAATCTTTACAAATTAGCTTCAACTATCCAGCGGGAGTTCTCGTCTACTGATTCAGGAATGTCATCCCAGCGGAGAAGTGTGTAAGTGGGGCGTCACTGAGATTTTATTTTCTGCGCGACCTAAGAAGAATTGTGTCCGTCACGGCTGGAGATTTGATGAATCGTGCATCAATCCTAAGCGCGGTAGCGGTTGTTCTATTGGCGTTGTGTGTCGGCGCGCTGCGAGCGCAGTCGCCGCAGGGCGCACCGCCCGCTGAACAGGTTTACAAGAACATACAGGTGTTGAAGGGAACTCCTGCCGATCAGATTATTCCGGCCATGCAGTTCATGACGTCGGCGCTCGGAGTGCGTTGCGAGCACTGCCATGTGGAGGGCGCCTTCGATAAGGATGACAAGAAGCCGAAGAGGAAGGCGCGCGAGATGATGCAGATGATGTTCGCGCTGAACCAGAACAATTTCAATGGTGAGCGCGAGGTCACGTGCTACTCCTGCCATCGTGGGGCGCTTCGCCCGGTCGCAACTCCTGTCATCGCCTCCGAAGGATCGCAGCCAGCTAGACCCGCGTCCGAAAATGAGCCGGCTCCATCACAATCCGCGGAAGACATCCTGAATAAGTATTTGCAGGCGGTAGGTGGTTCCGCGGCTTTTGAGAAGATCAGTTCCGAGGTGCAGAAAGGGAAGTTGAATCTTGCCCAGGGCGTGCAATTCCCGATGGAGATTTATCTCAAGCAACCGGGAATGCGCAGCGTGGTCACGCACCTGCCGAGCGGAGTAGGGATGGAGACGGTAAACGGGCAGTCGGGATGGACTCTTGTTCCAGGGCGTCCTCTCCGAAACATGAACAAGGGAGATCTGCAAGCTGCGGATATCGACGCTGACGTTCGCTTTGCCGCACACGTCAAAACCGCTTTTGGCGAATTGAAGGTCAGACCCGATCAACAGATTGCAGGACGCACGGTGAACGTGATTCGAGCGATTAATCCGAATCTGCCGCCGGTGGAATTGTATTTCGATCAGCAATCCGGATTGCTGGTTCGCATGGTTCGATACGTCGACTCGCCGCTAGGTCGGAATCCCACGCAGATCGATTACGCGGATTATCGTGATGTAGCTGGCATCAAGCAGCCCTTTCAGTGGACGGTAGCACAACCCCAGGGACGCTTTACGGTACAACTCGACCAGATCGCGGTAAACGTGCCCGTCGAACAGGCGAGGTTTGCGAAACCCGAAGCGCCGCCCAGCGCTAATGGGCACTGAACCCCGCAGCGTCTTACAATTAGCAAGGGGCTGGCGATTCCGATCCGTGGGGCGCATGCGTTTCGATTTCAAGCGATTTCTTCTACTACTTGGGGTGGCGATGTTCGCCATCGCCCTGATCGGTTCCTCGCGCGACACTCTGGTCGACGAGATGACTACTCCCGAGCGCATCGACAAATTTCCCTGGTGGCCGACCAAGCTGTCGACGCCTGCGGACAAGTACGTCGGTAGTGCCGTTTGCGCCGAGTGTCACGCGGACATCGTGAAGACGCAGCGGGAATCGGAGATGGCGCAGTCGCTGGTGCCCGCCTCGCGATCCGAGTATCTGACGAGCCAATACGGAAAGCATCTTTCAGTGGACGGATTCAGTTACGAGATACTGAAAACTGATCAGGGTCCGACGTTCACGCTAAAAACCGATAAGGGGTCCGTAACCAAGCCACTGGTATGGGCTTTCGGATCAGGAAAAATAAGCCAGGTGTACACGACTCCGGAAGGCGAGATTTACAACGAGAGCCACTTCAGCTATTTCGATAGCATTCATGGTTTCGATATCACACCGGCACAACCGGCTGTGCGCGTCTCCGGACAGAATGAGCCTCCGGGGGAAGATGCCTTCAAAAGAGCAACTGGGCGGCAGGTTGAGATGCACGAAGTGCGGCGCTGCTTTGCGTGTCACGCGGCGAACGTTCCAGCAGAGGGTCCGATCAGCAACATTCTTCCAGGCTCGACCTGCGAGACGTGTCACGGTCCGGGCGCTAATCATTCGGCGGCAATGCGCGCGAATTTACAGAATGTGGGAACGCTGATCATGAATCCGGCGCATCTTCGGCCGGTGGATCAGGTGGATTTTTGCGGATCGTGCCATGCCACGTCGATGGACGTGCAGATGTCGGGCACGTTTGGTGTGGCGAGTGTGCGCTTCCCGGCGTATCGCTTGCAGAACAGCGCCTGCTGGCGGGATGATGCGCGCATACGGTGCACCGCATGCCACGATCCGCACAAACCGCTCTTGCGCGAGACTGCTGCGTACGATCAGCGCTGCCTCGCGTGTCACGTTTCAGGCACTGCAACAAAACCGGATGCGGCGCATCCGGGGCCCGCGTGTAAGGTAGCGACGAAAGACTGCGCTTCGTGCCACATGCCGAAGTACGAGTTTCCCGATGTCCACCATAAGTTCACCGATCATGATATCCGCGTAGTGAAGCCGGGCGAGACGATCCCAGGGTAGCTCAAAACTAGCGCTTCAGCGACCAGTCTCGATCTATCTGGCGGAGGTACGCGCACAGCAGCACATATGTGTCGTAATAGGATTTGTCATCGATATCGAACTCATGGACCTGAGGCGAAATGCCGCTGATAGCATTTTGCGGCATGTCAGAGTGGTCGCGGGAATAGATGGTGATTGCCGGGATTTTAGCTTTATCAAAGTCGTCCGCAATCGGCCCGCTGCCGAGAACACTTCCATTCGGGTAGAAAAAGATTTGGGGTATTTCGAACTGCAAAGTAAAAGCCGCTAGACGAAGTCGTCTCCCCAGAACATAAGCGTTACTTTGAGGAGCGTACGAGGGAGCCATTCGACCAATGTGGTCCAACTCGATCACTGCATCGATCTTCCTTCGTTGGTCTTTACTCAGCTGATCGAGGTAAAAAGTCGCTGCGGAATGCTTGCCGTTCTCACCGCTGAAAGCGACGAACACAAGTGTATGCCGGGAGGCGAAACTGGCAACGGATTCCACCAGCAGCGGTAGCATTTCGAGCGTGGCCCAGTTTACCTGCGCTTCGTCGCCTTTGCCTTTGTTAGCGCCGTTCACCGCCACGACGATCGTGGAATCTCCGGATCCTTGCAGCGTGCAGATCAGATTTGGTTCCGTCTGATCTGGAACTAGCTGCTCCTGCACTTGTACCGGGCCATACACCTTTGCAGCCAGAAATTGTTTACGTAATTTCTCGATCCGATCGTTCTGGGTAGAGGGGACTGGTGTAAGTCGCTGTTGGACGATAGCGGGATCGGCACGAAGGAATGTCAGGGACGATTGCTGCGCGACAGCGAAACTTGAAAAGGCAATCAAGAGTGAGCACAAAGGCTTGCGCATCCCGTCTTCTTTCCACTTCCGCTATCCCCGGGGATTTACCAGCCAAACCACAAACCAATATCTTCCCTCGGGAAAGCTTTTGCTTGCGGCAAAACATGCGCCAAGATAGATCTTGGGATTTCGTGTGGCCGCACTGGATTGCCGATTCGTAATTGCATCGAGTAAGTCGGCATGCTCAGGATCGGCGGTGGTGTAGACGAACGACTCATCTGCCGTCGTAGTCTCAATTCCGGCCTCCAGTGAATCCGCTTTCGCCGCTTCACATGCCAGTTGACGCAGCTTTTCCTTGAAGGTCACTTGGAATGGAGGAAGGTTTTTCGCTTTGAGGCTCTGTCCGAGTCTCTTCGCTGCGAGTTTCTCGGCCTTGTCGATCGGCATAACTCGAAACGAGTCTGTGAAATCCCCAACCGCGTAGATGTAGAAGTCTGTGTGCGCTACAGCGAATCCCACAGCCGCGTAATGTGGATTCAAAATGACTGACAGCGATTGCTTTGTTTGTAGCGCTTCCGCGATTCGGTGTGGTTCGTCTGTCATCGTGTCCGGCAGCTTCAGCAGGACCTCACCGCCGGCTCTGCAAGAAACCTTCGCGGCTGCTATACGTTCGCGCAAGCTGGGTTCACCGTGATACTGATCAGAGAGTCTGCCGTCATTCGAAGCGAACTCAGTGAGATGCTTCATTGCGGATTGCTTCAGACGAGGGTCTACACAGAGAGCGGGCAACCCTGCCTTCGTGCGCATGTCATTCACGACAGACAGCAATTCTTGTTCGAATTCTGTCGACGCAACGTATTGTGCAGTGGCCTGGACGCGGCCAAACACAAGGATCAGAACAAGCAGCGACACGATTTGGTGTCTTGCGCGCATTCGAACTGTCGAAAGCCGTTTATGAAGACGGTCTGTGGTTCCAAACCGGATTCAGCGTACTACAAAGCAGGCTATTGTCAGTGACTACGCTTCACAACACTCCATTTTTGGAACGGACGCAACCGCCCGGTCTCGGAATCCGCCCGGTAGTCATCGCGACGAACGCGCCGAGTCGTTTCCACGAAAACGAAGAGGGCAGCCCGAAAGCTGCCCTCAATGGTTGTGCCCAGCGTCTTCACCGAGCGTGAGTCATCAATGCGACTTTATGCTGTGGCGTCCAAAGTGGCCGCTAGACGAAGGATCAGAGTTCTTGCACGCATTGTCTCCATCGCCAGGCAGAGCAAACCGTGTCAGGAAACTGACAACCGCATCGGCCTTGGGAGTGCCGAGACCGGTCGTCGGATCCCAACCTTTCGCCGCGCTGAACCCTGTGATACTCACTGGGTTGTTGTTGTTGTCCGCGAGGACCACAGAGTTATTTCCACTGGTTATATCGTGGAAAACTGCATTGTAGGTCGGTGGAAGCAGGCTGAATAGGTAGAGCGCGGAATTGATGAATCCCAGTTTCCGGCCCGCTTTTTGATCAGCCAGGGCAACAATGCCAGCCCACTGTGGTGAGCCAGAGCTGGTGCCGCCGAACAGATAGAAGCCCGAGGGAATTCCAGGGATATCGAGGTACGTCAGGACGCCGTGCAGTACCGCAGCGTTGTAAGCGACGTCAGGTTCACCGCGCTGCTTCCCTCGTATCTTTGCGGGGACACTCAGCAGTTGATAGAACGGCGTTCGGTACAGCAGGCTGTAGCCGCCACCAGTTGCACCGTAACCGGCTGCCCCTTCATTCCATACCACTTCCGATTCCCATGTTCCGGCAGCAGGATTTGCAGTCGGATCGCATCCGAGAGAAGTTAGGCAGTAGTCTGCCGCGTGAAGTTCGGTGCCGCCGACTGCGGTCACCAGCGGATCGCTTGCCGGCGAAGACGCTGCTTTAACCCAGGAGTTCCCATCGCACGTTCCTTGAGCGGCGCCGTCGTCACCCGCGGAAGCGAGCAGTGTGATGTGCTTGAGCGTAGCTTTGGCATACAGGGCGTGCTCCGCCGCAAGCAGGCTGGAATCAACGCAGCTCTCATTCTCACCGAAGCTCTGAGAGATAACGTCACCCAAATTGTGATCGACGGCGTACTGCGTTGCACTCAGGATATCGTCGTCATTGTTCGACTTGGCGAGTACCAACACGATGTTCGCGCCGGGAGCGACGGCGTGAGCCCAAAGGACGTCGAGAGAAATCTCCTCCGCCCAGCCAAGCATGTTGTTATCGGTTTTATCGAACGGCGTTAATCCATCTGGAGCGACCTGCGTAAACGTGCCAAGACTGGGATCAGATGTCCCACCGAGTCCATTCAGACTCGCGAGTCCGTAAAACGAATTGAATGTATTCAATTGGTTGACGATATTGGGCGATTGGAACGCGTCGACTATGACGATCGTTCTTCCTTTACCTGTGATACCGGCGCTGATAAGAGTGTCTATGTTGTAGGCGTGGCGAATTTGGTAAGGGTCGTAGCAAACTGCTGAGGACAGTCCAACCTGGCAACTGAAGAGACCATAATCCTGGCCGATTGCGAGTGGAATAGCCTGTGGCCCGCGCACGATGGCTGGAGTCATAGCATGGTGGCGAGCGCTAGTTTTGGGGGTATCTGCGGAAACGGCTGGAAGCGCACTGACGATTAGCGCAATCATCAGCACTGCAACGGACACACTCCGTGATTTCATTTTCGACAACCTACCTTTCCCTGTGGGTATTCAATTGAGGTGGGGCTGTACTGAACTGCGAGCTCTGAGACGGCGAAGCCAGCTTTGGCAAATACGCCACGAAGGCTACCTGGAAATTTATTTTGTTTCCGGCCCCGTACCGCTGGTCCCCGTTTCACGCACTCTTGTCCCGCACCTTCAACAATGGCCGTGAACTTACACCTTCTCTGGATTGAGGTAAATAGCGGAGAAGAAAAATCTTTACTTAGCAAGTACGGAACGGCACTTATCTTCACAGCATGCGCAAGAAAATTCATCTTTAGTGAATTTTGTTGGCGGGAGTAACACTCGAAAGGACTAGGCGCGACTATCGAAATTGAAAATGTCTTGGTGGTTACTTCGTGAAACTTTTCACCACGATGTCGTTGGGTTGAGCGCCCACGGGAATGATGGTGAACAGAGCGCGCTCCGCGCTGATCTTCGATCCCTCCGGAAGTTTCGTCGTGCGGACGACGGCAACATCGCCAGACTTCGAGTTCACAACGAGCAGAAAATTTTCGTTATGCGAGAGCGCCAGCGCATCCGGAGCGCTGCCAACCGGAATTGCGCCCAGCATCTTGCCGATATCAATCTCGTAGATGGAGATCGAGTTCGATCCGAAATCGCTGGTGTAAAGCATGGTGTTGTCGGAGCTGACCACCGAGCGAACCGGACGAGTGCCAATCAGGAAAGTGTTGCCGACCTCGTTCGCTGTGGTCTCGATCACGGAAATGGCGTCGGAATCGTAGTCGCTCACGAAGATTTCACCACCGTCGGGTTTAAGCGCGAGGTGAATGGGCGTCTTGCCAAGATCGAGGACGCTCAGCAATTTGTCGTTCGCCAGATCAATGGCGGCGACCTGTTGGGATCCGGTGCAGGCAACAAATACTTTCGATGAGTCAGGAAGAATCGCAATATCTTCGGGATTCGTGCAAGCGGAAACCGTGGAGCGAACCGTGTTTCGTTGAGCATCGAGGATCGATACGGTGTTGTCGGCTCGATTACTTGCGACTACCACTTTGCCGTCGGGTGAAACCTTCGCCAGGCCGGGTGATCCACCAACGGGAATGGTGGCAATGACGCGGCGCGCATCCAGATCGATTACGGAGACATTTGCCGAGCCGGAGTTCGCCACGTAGGCGCGCTTACCGTCCATAGAAATATCGATGAAGTAGGGGCTGTGATGCACGCCGATAACGGAGACTACCTGATTCGTTTCCGCGTTGATGATGCTGATGTTGCTGGACTCGGTATTGACGACGTAGATTTCGTTGCGCTTGGGATTGACGGCAAGTCCAGTGGGGTTCTTACCGACCGGAATGGTCTTCACATTACGAAACTGAAGCAGATCGATGACGGAAACCGAGTCGTCCTTGCCGTTACTGACGTAAGCGTATTCGTGGTATCCCGGCGGAGGCGGCTGCGCATGCCGCTTGCATGCGACAGAGAAAAGCAGGCACAGGATCGACAACGCAGCCGTGAGGCGAACCGTTGGTCTCAACGTGGATTCGCCGTTGCCGAAACACTTCCTGCGATCGCACCGGGGATGGTTTCGGCCAGCGGACCGGGAACTTCGCGGCCAAGCACGGCAGCGATCTGGCGAATCTCGTTTATGAGTTGATCAAACTGATCGGGATAGAGCGACTGCATGCCGTCGGAGAGCGCCTGGTCCGGATTGCAGTGCACTTCCACCATCAGCCCATTTGCGCCAACGGCGATGGCCGCGCGCGAGAGCGGCGTGACTTTATTCCGTTTGCCGGTGCCATGGCTGGGATCGACAATGATGGGCAAGTGGCTGAGGCGCTGCACCGCGGGCACGATACTGAGGTCGAGCGTGTTGCGGGTGTGATCAGCAAAGGTGCGCACACCGCGCTCACAGAGAACGACGTTGTAGTTGCCCTCGCTCATGATGTATTCGGCCGCCATGAGCAATTCTTCCAGCGTGGCCGCCATACCGCGCTTCAAGAGAACTGGCTTCTTGGCGCGTCCCGCGCGCTTTAGTAGTGAGAAGTTTTGCATGTTACGCGCGCCGATCTGGATGATGTCAGCATATTCCTCGACGTGGTCAAGAGTTTCATGGTCGATGGCTTCGGTCACGACAAGAAGGCCGAACTGGTCGCGGATCTCAGCGAGAATCTTCAGGCCTTCGACGCCCAGTCCCTGGAACGCGTAAGGGGAGGTGCGAGGTTTGTAAGCGCCTCCGCGGAAGAATCGCGCACCGGCTTTGCTGACGCGTTCGGCCACAGCGAATGCCTGATCGCGGCTTTCTATGCCACAGGGCCCGGCCATGACGGCAATCTCATTTCCGCCGATGGTGGCATCACTATTGGGAAAGCGTACGACGGTATTAGTGTCTTTTACGTCACGGCTGACCAGCTTGTACGGCTTGGAAACCTTGATGACCTCAGCAACGCCAGGCATCTCTTCCAACGTGGCGATTTCGACTTCACCTTGATTCCCGGTGATGCCGATGGCGGTGCGTTGTGCACCTGGAATAGCATGTGCGCGATATCCGAGTTTCTGTATGCGCTCACATACGAGCCGCACGTCTTCTTCGGAAGCATGCGCTTTCATCACGACCAGCATGGCAAACCTCGCAAACCAATCAGTTTACTTGGGCGGGCACACGAGGGGCAACTGGATGGCGAAATTGTACAAAGCTGACACCGCGGCTGAAGCAGCCGCGGTAGTCCGAGCCGTTGGCGCTCTTTACTCGGTGATTACGCGATCAGCCCATTCAATCAATGACACAAATACGGCCGGACTACCGAACTTCGCTCCCCATTGGCCGAGGTCTGCTTCCGTAACCCCACGGGCACGGGAACATGCCCCTCAAGAAAAAATAGGAATGTGTTTTGCAACGACCTTCTCGAGGGTTTCACTCAATGGAGGCCACCCTACGGGTACGATGGCGTTTACCGTTGCTTTGCGCATGGTATAGGTGGCTTCGCCGATTAGGAAGATCTGCACGTCGTGACCAGCTTCCGCCAAAGCGAGTCCGTGAACAAAGGGGAATGAAGCCCTGGTTGGATCGTCCGAGCCCCACGCACTCTTCATCATGATCTTCAGTTTTTTTGATGTTTTGGGAACTTCTTGCCCGCTGACGGCGCCCAAAGCGAAAAGAGGCAGTCCAGCGAGCCACGAGAAAAGCGCTCTACGCTGCATGTGCTCATCCTCAGGATTTTCGGATTTGCCCTGGGTTCGGAATTGCGAAGCAGTTTACACCAAACGCGGTCGAGACGGAGCACCGAAACAGTTACATTGGATGCCAAATCGCTCTAGTCTGCGGCGCTGCTGGCGGCACGCTTATTCTGCCCGACGGAACTCATCCAGCGCTCCGCTTCTTTCAATGCGCAGCCGGCCCCGCAAAGATGCACGACCTCGATGGATCGAGCCATCAGCTCGGACCAAGGCATAATCTGCAGCTTTGGCTTAAATTCTTCTTCGTCACTGGGTTGAATCTGGTCAACCCACGCCAGCCACCAGTGATCGACTTCGCCTTTGCGTTTACCACAGACGTTGCAGCTGAAAGTTTCTGTCCAAGTCATGGATGTACCCGTTGGAAACGACATGCCCAGCCTCCAGGGGTTGGGTTATATGCTGCTAGTTTGCCCTGAAAACCGGAGTAGGGCAATCGGGAGTTCCACCCTAGACTCGGCGTCGATTTTCGCATGCTAGACTCGGCGTAACTGCTCATCATGGTCCCAAAGCTCGACAAAGACATACTGAAGCAGCCAGCTCCGAAGCATCCACCGAAGCTGACTTCCCGGCGCATTGGGATTCACACTTCGACCGCCGGAGGCGTGGAGAATGCGGCGGAGCGCGCCTATCGATTGGGCTGCAACACGCTGCAGATCTTTTCATCGAGTCCGCGTCAATGGAAGCCGTATGAACTAGGCGCTTCCCAATGCGAAGCTATGAACGGGTTGCGCCAGAAATATGACCTGAAGCCGTTGGTTATCCATACCAACTATTTGGTAAATGTTGCAGCCATCAATCCGGGATTTCACGAGAAGTCGATCCTGGCGTTTCGTGCGGAAGTCGAGCGGGCGCTAGCGTTGTGCGCCGATTACCTCGTGCTGCATCCCGGGTCCTATCGCGGTATGAGTCGCGAAGAGGGACTTCAGCGAGCTGCGGCGGCTATCGATGTAGCTACGCAGCGTCTGGATATGCAGAAGGGTGGCCTTACCATTCTGATCGAAAACACTGCCGGGGCGGAGTTCTCACTCGGTGGCTCATTCGAGCAAGTCGCGGAGTTGCTGCGCTACCTCGGCGGAATTGTTCCGGTGGCCGCGTGCCTGGACACATGCCACACCCACGTTGCGGGATATGACATCGTGAGCGACGCTGGCTATCGCGAGACCGTACAACAGATCGAAAGCACGATTGGGATCGCCAACGTCCGCGTCTGGCACTGCAACGATGCCAAGGCGGCGCGCGGATCGAAACTCGATCGTCACCAGCACATCGGGCAGGGAACCATCGGTCTTGAAGCGTTCCGTCGGCTGCTCAACGATCCAAGCTTCAAGCACTCGGCATTTATTGCGGAGACACCGATCGATGAGCCCGGAGACGACCTGCGCAACATTGAAACGCTGAAGTCGCTGGTAAAAAAGTAAGCCCGGCCGTGGACCGGGCTGTTGCGGAACTTCTGATTTAGGCTAATGCGCCCAGGGGATCGCTTTTTCCGCCCAAACACTATCTGGATAGCGCTTCAATCTTTCCACCACGCTGCCCAAGGATGTGTGGTCGTTTGTTCCTTTGTAATGACTGACCGCTTCCCAGTAGAGAGCCTCCGGGGCTGCCGCTGAGTTTGGATAGTTCTTGGCAATCTCGCCGTAGCGCTTCTCGGCCTCCGCGAAACGCTTGTGAGTGAAAGCGATTCGCGCTAGTCCCATTTCCAGGTTGGCGCGGAACGCGTCTTTCGAGAGATAGCCCTCAAGACGCTGGCGCTCTTTTCCGTCGGGATCAAGAATGAGCACCGAAGGTGTCCAAAGAGCATCAAATCTGTGAAAGCCTGCAGGATTTTCCTTGATATGAACTTCGAGAGGAATGAAGTTGCTGTTGATGAAATTCGCGGTTTCCGGGTCGGAATACGATTCGGCTTCCAGCCGAGCGCATGCGCCTCAACCGGGAGCGGCGCTGAAGTCCACGAGCAGCGGCTTGCCGCTGGACTTCGCCTCCGCCAGGGCGGCGTCGGCATCTTTGTTCCAGTTCACTAGCACAGGTCTCACCTCCAAAGGGTTCGGCGAAGTAGATGCGCTGGGAAGCCTCACCGCTTCAAAGGCTTTGGAGCGCATGATCCTGTAAAATCAAGGTTTCTATTACTGTCATCATTCGAAGCGTATACATGGCTAACAAAAAGAACGACGCAGTCGAGCAGAGCGAAAAAACGGTGGTCGACGCAGCGGAACGGGCAAAGGAGTTTGTCGAGCAAGTGAAGGAAGATTTGCGCGAAGTGCTCTCCGAGTTTGGCGTGAAGGAGCCACCGATCCCGAGCAGCGGCGATGAAGCTCGCGTTTCTGCGTCGGCGATCGAAATTCGTGATCGAGACGAGATTCGCTACGACGCGCAGAAGATCGAGGAAAAATGGGCTGCCCGTTGGCAGGCCGATCCTGACCTCTATCGCGCCGAGCCCGATAAAACCAAGAAGAAGTTTTACGTGCTGGAGATGTTGCCGTATCCGTCGGGCGTGCTGCATATGGGACACGTGCGCAACTACTCGATCGGCGATGCTTTGGCGCGCTTCATGTGGATGCAGGGCTACAACGTGCTGCACCCCATGGGTTGGGATTCGTTCGGTCTGCCCGCGGAGAACGCGGCAATCAAGAACCACACCCCGCCCAAGCAGTGGACGCTCTCAAATATCGTCAACATGAAGCGGCAGATGAACCGTCTGGGCTTTGGATACGACTGGTCCAAGGAAGTGACCACCTGTTTGCCTGACTACTACCGCTGGAATCAGTGGTTCTTCTTGAAGCTGTTCGAAAAGGGATTGGCTTACCGCAAGAAGAGCAAAGTGAACTGGTGTCCGGAGTGCGCGACGGTTCTCGCCAATGAACAAGTGGTGAACGGCTGCTGTTGGCGTCACGAGACCACCGTGGTCGAACAGCGCGAGTTGGAGCAGTGGTTCTTTCGCACCACGGTCTATGGGCAGGAGTTGCTGGACGATCTGTCGAAGTTGGATGGCTGGCCGGAGAAAGTCCGGATCATGCAGCGCAACTGGATCGGCCGCAGCGAAGGCGCGCTCGTCGACTTCAAACTCGATACGGCACCGGGTCCGGCTGGCGACAAAATCACGGTGTTCACTACGCGCATCGACACGATCTACGGCGCGACATCGGTGCAACTTGCGCCTGAGCATCCGATCGTCAGCGACTTGATTGCAAACAATCCGGAACTTCTATCGAAGGTTGAAGCGTTGTTGGCGGAGCAGCGCAAAGCCAAAGAGGTCGGCGATGTGGGCGCAATCGAGAAGCACGGAGTTTTTACTGGCGCTTACGCCATCAATCCGTTCAATGGAGAAAAGGTACCCATCTGGGTAGCGAATTACATCCTCATGGACTACGGCACGGGCGCCATCATGTCGGTGCCGGCGCACGACGATCGCGACTACGAATTCGCGAAGAAATACGGGCTGGATATCCGCATCGTGATCATGCCGCGCCGTCAGGGTGAGATTCCGCAAGCGAATCAGGACGACACTCCGGTTCTGCCATACACGGGCACTGAGAGCTTGCTGATCAACTCCGGTCCGTGGAGTGGACTGGCGGTGGATGAGGCTATCGTCAAGATGGCCGAATACGCGCAGGAACATGGGTTTGGCAAGCCAACCATAACGTATCGCTTGAAGGATTGGGGCGTCTCGCGCCAGCGTTATTGGGGCACTCCGATCCCGATGGTTTACTGCAATAAGGATGGCGTTGTGCCGGTGCCGGAAAGTCAGTTGCCGATCCTGTTGCCGGAGAATGTGGCCATCACGCTCGAGGGCGGATCGCCCTTGGCGAAGTTGCCGGAGTTTGTAAATACCACGTGTCCGAAGTGCGGTGGCCCTGCCCGCCGCGAGACGGACACGATGGATACGTTCGTCGATTCGTCGTGGTACTTCTATCGCTACACCGATCCGAAGAATGACCACGCGCCATTCGACAAAGCGACAGTCGATTATTGGTTCCCGATCGATCAGTACATCGGCGGCGTGGAACATGCGATCTTGCACCTGATCTACTCGCGTTTCTGGACCAAGTTCATGCGCGACATGGGATTGGTATCGAACTCGGAGCCGGCGACGCGATTGTTCACGCAAGGCATGGTGATCAAAGACGGCGCCAAGATGTCGAAGAGCCTGGGCAACACGGTTTCACCTGACGACATGGTGGCCAGGTATGGCGCCGACAGCGCACGCATGTACACGCTATTTGGCGGGCCGCCGGATCGCGATCTCGACTGGCAGGATTCCGGTATCAATGGCGTGTATGGATTCCTGGGGCGCGTCTATCGCTTCGTGATGCGCAACGGAGTTGGGATCAGCAAGGTTGCGCTGAGTTCGAACGGCACGGGCGCTATTACGCCCGAAACGCGCCAGCTACAACGCGTGTTGCACCAGACAATCAAGCGCGTAACCCACGAATTGCAGGGACGCTGGCACTTTAACACCTGCGTGTCGTCCATCATGAGCTACGTAAACGAGCTCTATGCCGCGCAGGGCGCGATCGACAAAGGATCGATTCCGCAGCCACTGTTGCGCGAATTGCAACGCAGTCTGGTGCTGATGCTGGCGCCCTTCGCTCCGTACCTGGCGCATGAGTTGTGGGACCAGATGGGAGAAACGTCACAGCTCGTTCGCGAAAGCTGGCCAACATTCGATCCCGCGCTGGCGAAAGAAGACGAGATCGAATACGCGGTGCAGGTGAACGGAAAGGTGCGTTCGCACATCACCGTACCCGCGGACACGCCCGAAGACGGCGTGAGAGCGGCAGCGTTGGCGGATCCGAAGATCGTCAGTATCCTGGCAGGAAGAACGCCGGTGAAGGTGATTGTGGTGCCGGGGAAGCTGGTGGGGATCGTGGTCAAATGAAGATTTCAGATTGAAGATTGAAAGCTCGTGCAATGGACCAATCGGCTCAACTTAGAACTAGAACCAAGAATTTCGCGATTGATGTAATTCGTCTCGTGAGATCTCTGCCCTACAATCGAGGAAGTAAGGTGATCGGAGATCAGTTGCTGAGGTCTGCTACTTCAGTCGGCGCAAATTATCGTGCTGTCTGCAGAGCTCGTTCAGGCCCTGATTTCATTTCGAAAATGGGCATTCTGCTGGAAGAGGCCGATGAAAGTGCCTTCTGGCTTGAGCTCTTGTGCGATTCCGGAGCACTGAAAGAACACGCTGTTGAGTCTCTGCTCACGGAAGCAAATCAGCTCACCGCAATCTTCGCTGCATCGCGGATCACGGCGCAGAAAAATCTGAAATCTTAAATCTTCGATCTTCAATTTTCTGTGTCTCGATCTCGCACGCCAATCAGATAAAGGATTCCGTCCAGCCCGAGGGTCGAGATAGCGTGTTGCGCCGTCTGGCGTACCAGCGGCTTGGCGTGAAACGCAATGCCCAAGCCCGCAATATTCAACATCGGTAGATCATTCGCCCCGTCGCCGACGGCAATCACCTGGTCGAGGCTGAGACCTTCTTTCGCAGCGATCTCCTGCAGAAGCTCGGCTTTTCGTACGCCGTCGATGATCGCGCCGCTCACACCTCCGGTCACTACTCCATCCGCAATTTCCAACTCATTCGAGTAGAGATAGTCGATGCCCAGTTGCTCCTGCAATCGGCGGCCGACGAATGTGAAGCCTCCAGATAATATTGCCGTCTTGTAGCCCAGGCTTTTCAGCGTGGTGATCAGCCGCTCTGCGCCATCGGTCAGCGGCACGGAATCGATCACCTCGCGCAAGCGCGATTCCGGCAATCCCCGCAGCAACGAAACGCGCTTGGTGAAACTCTGCTTGAAGTCCAGTTCGCCGCGCATCGCCGATTCGGTGATCGAGGTGACTTGGTCTCCGACGCCAGCCAGCTTTGCCAATTCATCGATCACTTCGGCCTGGATCAAGGTGGAGTCCATGTCAAACGCGACGAGGCGTCGATTGCGGGTGTGAATACTCTCGCGCTGGAAGGCGACGTCGAGCGGAAGCTCGTGTGTCAGCTCCATCAGATCGGCGCGCATTCTGTCCGGCGAAGCCGCAGCGCTACTGACGCTCAACTGGATGCACGCGCGGGTGTCTGCCTTGGATTGCGCCAACGACTTACGTCCCGAGAGGCGCTCGATGCGGTCGATGTTTAACCCGTGCCGCGCGATGATCGCGCTGGCTCGCGAGAGTTGCTCCGCTGTGATCATTCGGCCAAGCAGGGTGATCAAGAAGCGGTCTTTGCCTTGCTTGCTGACCCACTCGGCGAAGGCGCCGTGCGTAATGAGCTGAAAACGAATTGTCAGGTCGAGATCGTGCGCGCGCAGCAGCAGATCTTTCTTGAGCGGCGAGATCTCCGTTCCCGAGGGCAGTTCGACCAGCATGCCGAGCGCGAGTGTGTCGTGAATAACCGCCTGGCCAATGTCGAGAATGCGCACGTTGTAGGTGGACAAGATGCTGGTGAGCGAACTGGTAAGGCCGGGCTTGTCCTGGCCAGATATGTTGATCAGGTAGATCTTGGTCATCAGACGTTCGGAGTACTGCTACTAGATTAGCAGCTGCATGTCCTGAATTTACAGGGGAGGGAAGGAGAGCGGTCCGACCGCTCTCCAGTTAGCTTAACGCGTCAGAACGCGCGCCGATTCGATCGCGTAGTCGAGCACGCGTCCCGGTAGCACGCCCAGGTAGATGGTGGCAAGCAGGCATGCAGCCAGCGACACGGCGAGTCCCAGCGGCATACGCAGCACGGGAACGTCACGCTGCGGTTCGCGCATGTACATGTAGACGATTACGCGCAGGTAGTAATAGGCGGCGATGGCGCTGTTGATGACTGCGATGATGACCAGACCGGTGAGGTGCGACTGCATGGCGGCCTGGAAAACGTAGAACTTCGCCAGGAAGCCGCCGGTGACAGGGATGCCGATCAGCGACAGCATAAAGATGGTGAGCACGGCTGCCAGCCCCGGAGCGCGGCGGCCGAGTCCGGCATAGTCGTCGAGCGTGACGTACTTTTCCCCGACATTGGCCAGGTGACTGGCGACGGCGAATGCTCCAACGTTCATCGCCGCATACGCCGCTGCATAGAAGATCACGGCAGAGATGCCGATATCCTTGGCGGCGGCAACCGCGACGAGGATGTAGCCGGCTTGAGCGATCGATGAATATGCGAGCAGACGCTTTACATTATTCTGCACCAGCGCACCGATATTGCCGATGGTCATCGAAAGCACGGCGGAGACCCAGATCATCCAGAACCATCCTGGAGCGTCGGTCGCAAAGAGCACGCGAAGTAGAACCGCGAAAGCGGCAGCCTTCGGTCCGGTAGACATGAACGCTACTACGGGAGCGGGCGCGCCTTCGTAAACGTCAGGCGTCCAGATGTGAAAAGGAGCGGAGGCCACTTTGAATCCCAGCCCAACGAACATCAGGGCCACGCCGACATAGGCGAGCGGCGTCACGCCCTGGCGGAGCGTCTCGGCGATCGTATAGATGCTCGTCGAGCCAGTCGCTCCGAACATCAGCGCGACGCCGTAGAGGAAGAACGCGGTGGCGAAAGAGCCGAGGAGAAAATACTTAATCGACGACTCGATGCTGATGGGAGCATTCCGCCGGAATCCCGCAAGAATATAGGTGCCGATCGACGAAATCTCGAGCGCGATGAAGATGAGCACGAGTTCGACTGCAGACGACATCAGCATCATGCCAACGGCGCTCAGCAGGATGAGTCCGTAATACTCGCCGTAACGAATCTGCTGGACGTTCAGGTACTCGAACGAAGCTAGGATTACGACGGCGGCGATCAGCCCGATCAGCACGTGAAAGAAGATGCTGAAGGCATCCACGCGGATCATGCCGAAGAAGGCGAGGCCGGTGTGCTGCGATTGATAAAGGCTGGCCAGGATGGAAAGTATGGTGCCGGCCAGCGCCAGAACGCCGAGGCCTTTGCGATCGTTATGCTCGCCGAGCGTGGGCTCGATCAGCATAACGAGCAGGCCGAACACGATCAGGATGAGTTCGGGCAAAAGTCGAATGTAGTCAGTTGTCGGAATCATTGTCCGCTCACCTGCGTCTGTAAGGATGCTTGTGCGGTGCGGCCCGGGCTCGCAGGTGCGCTCGGTATCGCATGCGCGGCGGTGTTGTCGTTAGAAACGAATTTTTGCGCGGCACCGTCGATAGCGCGCGTCCAGATCAGCGGAGCTACGCCCATGATCAGCGCTGCGGCAACGAAGGGCCACAAGGTAGCGCGCTCTCGGGCATTCACGTCCGGCAGGGCGCGGTTGTCGTCATTTCGGAAATTGCCGTAGAACACGCGCTGGTACATCCAGAGCATGTAGCAGGCACTCCAGATCACGCCCGTCGCGCCCAGAATTCCGTAGATGTGGTTTGCCACGAAGGCGCCGCTCAGCACCAGGAATTCGCCGATGAATCCGTTCAGCAGCGGCAGGCCGATCGAGGCGAGCGTGGCGATCAGGAAAAATGTGGAATACACCGGCATGGAAGTCGCAAGTCCGCCGAATTCGGTGATCTCGTACGTGTGGCGCCGGTCGTAGAGCATTCCGGCCAGTGTGAAGAGAGCACCGGTCGAGACGCCGTGCGCCAGCATTACGAACTCGGCGCCAACAATTCCATAAGTGGTGAAGCTGAAAATTCCGAGCACCACAAAGCCCAGATGGCTGACCGACGAATACGCAATCAGCTTCTTCATGTTGGGCTGCACCATCGCAACCAGCGCGCCGTAGATAATACCGATAATGGCGAGTGCGATGATCCACGGAGCATTGCGGTGCGACTCCTCGGGGAAGAGCCCGAGGTTGAAGCGCAGCATGCCGTAAGTGCCCATCTTCAGCATGACGCCAGCCAGCAAAACTGACCCAGCCGTTGGCGCTTCGACGTGCGCATCAGGCAGCCACGTGTGGAACGGGAACATCGGGACCTTCACTGCGAAGGCGAGGAAGAATCCCAGGAAGAGCCACTTCGCGGCAGAACCAAGTTCCAACTGACCGCTCTGAATCTGCTGCTGGATCGTCGTGAAGTCGAAGGTGCCGGTGTGCGCGTATAGCCACAGAATTCCCGCCAGCATGAACACCGAGGCGATCATCGTATACAGGAAGAATTTCACTGCCGCGTAGATGCGCCGGTCGTGACCGTATACGCCGATCAGCAGGGCCATCGGGATCAGCGTCGCTTCCCAGAAGAAGTAGAAGAGAAACAGGTCGAGCGAGACGAAGACGCCGATCATCGCTGCTTCCAAGACCAGCAGCAGGATGAAGAACTCCTTTACCGGACCATGCACCGAGCGCCACGACATCATCACGCAGAGCGGCGTGAGGAACGTGGTCAGCAGCACCAGCCACATGGAGAAGCCATCGACACCCATGTGGTAGTGAATGTTCGGCGTGGTGATCCACTGCGCGTTGATCTCGAACTGGAAGCCTGCCTGACCGTTTACGAAGTGGACCGGCAGGTGCAGGGAAAGAATGAACGTCAGGATGGATACGACGAGCGCGAAGACTTTGATGTCCCGATCGCGCCGCGGGAAAAAGAGCAACAGCAACGCGCCGCCGAGAGGCACGAAGGTTACGAGGCTGAGGATGAAGGGATGGATATCTTCAGTTTTCATCGCGTCCCTTTCCAGATCATGAAGACCACAACAGCGGCGGCACCGGCCGCTACCCACCCCGCATAAGAGCGTATGTTGCCGGATTGCATTTGCCGGAAGCCACGAGATACGTCGCGAGCGGCATCGGCGCTGTCATTTACGGTGCGGTCAATCACGCCAACATCGATGCCCTTCCAGAGCAGATACGTTGAACCCAGTATCAGTGGCTTGACGATGGCCGCCCCGTAGAACTCGTCGACAAAGTACTTGTTCTCCACCAGAACATAGAGACTGTGCAGTTTCGTCGCGAGTTTTTCCGGCAAATCGCGGCGCTTGTAATAAAAGAACCAGGCCAGGCCGATGCCGGCGAGAGCTGCAAGAGTCGCATCGAGACTCAGCTTCAACTCCATCGCGGTGCTAGGCTCGACTTGGGGAGCCAACGCAGCCGATTCCGGCGCTGCTTCCTCATGCTCGAAGATCGGCGCCAGATAGTGTTCGAAATGATTGCTGCCGCCCATCGCTTTGGAAACGCCGACCCATCCGCCGATCACCGATAGAATTGCCAGGACCACCAGAGGAAGTAGCATCACCTTCGGACTCTCATGAGGCGCGTGTCCGTGGTGTTCTTCGCGTCCGGCATGCTGATCGTGCCCTGTGCCTCCACGATATTCGCCGAAGAAAGTCAGGAACCACAGGCGGAACATATAGAACGCGGTCAGGAAGGCGGTGATCAGGCCGATCAGCCAGAGTATCCATCCATTGGGGCCATGCACATAGGAACGATAGAGGATCTCGTCTTTGGAGAAAAAGCCCGAGAAGCCGGGGAACCCTGAGATGGCCAGCGTGGCCGCCGTCATCGTCCAGAACGTGACCGGGATAGCTTTCCTGAGGCCACCCATCTGGCGCATGTCCTGCTCGCCGCCGAGCGCGTGAATGACCGAGCCCGCACCAAGGAAGAGCAGCGCTTTGAAAAACGCGTGCGTCATCAGGTGGAACATGCCCGCGGAATAGGCGGCGACGCCGCAAGCCATGACCATGTATCCGAGTTGCGAAACAGTGGAGTATGCCAGCACGCGCTTGATGTCGTGCTGTACCAGGCCAATGGTTGCGGCGAAGAATGCCGTCGCGCAGCCAATCACAGCAACGGCGCTCAGTGCGATCGGAGCATGATTGAAGATCGCGTTTGAGCGCGAAATCATGTAAACGCCGGCGGTGACCATCGTCGCCGCGTGGATCAATGCCGAGACCGGAGTTGGACCTTCCATCGCGTCCGGCAGCCAGACATACAGCGGAATCTGCGCCGATTTGCCGGTTGCACCGAGCAGAAAGAGCAAACCAATCGCGGTTAGCAGTCCTGCGCCGCCAGTCTCGACAGACATACCATTCGCTTTCGCGAATACTTCACTGAAGTTCACCGTGCCGAAGTGCTGGATGATCAAGAACAAGGCGATCAGGAATCCGAAATCGCCGACACGGTTAACGATGAATGCTTTCTTACCCGCCGCTGATGCCGAATCGCGCAGGAAGTAAAAGCCGATCAGCAGGTATGACGCGAGTCCCACGCCCTCCCAGCCCACGAACATAAGCAGGTAGTTGTCCGCCAGCACCAGCGTGAGCATGAAGAACATGAACAGGTTCAGGTACGAGAAGAATCGGTAGTATCCGCCTTCGTGCGCCATGTACCCGACCGAATAAACGTGGATCAGGAAGCCGACGCCGGTGACGATCAGCGCCATCAGCATCGAAAGCTGATCAAGCTGGAATCCATATTCAACGGTGAAGCTGCCGACCTTGATCCACGGCAATCCGTACGTCTGAATGATGGTGCTCGGGTTCGGGAAGAATTGCGCGGCGATCCACCACGTGTACAGCATCGCCACGCCGGGGAAGAGCAGCCCGATTGCGGACACCGTTCGGTTCGAAAAGCGCCGTCCGAACAGGCCGTTGATGGCTGCGCCGACGAGCGGCAGAATTGGAATAAGCCAGAGGATCATCTTTATCTATATCCCTGCCTACAGCTTCAACAGGTTCACGCGGTCTGGGTTCAACGTCTGCCGCGTGCGGAACACTGCAATAATGATGGCCAGTCCTACGGCTGCTTCTGCGGCCGCGACTACCATCACGAAGAAAACAAATACTTGACCGCTAAGCGCCTGCCAATACGAGGCGAATGCCACGAACGACAGATTCACGGCATTGAGCATCAACTCGATCGACATGAAGATGGTGATGATGTTGCGCTTGATCAGAAACCCGAGCACACCCAGGGCAAACAGGATCGCGCTCAGCACCAGGTAATAGGAGATCGGCACCATTAGCTTTCCCTCCGCGCGAGCACTACGGCGCCCATGATGGCGATCAGGATTAATACGGACGTGATTTCAAAGGGGAGCAGGAAGTCGCGGAACAGCAAATGCCCGATTCCCTGAGCCGATCCGTAGAGCGATCCCACCGGAACTTCTGCGCCGATATGCGCGTGAATAAGCGCCCAGGCGACTGTGACCGATCCGATGATCAGGCCGGGCACGCCGATAATCAGCGCCACCTTGCTACCGCGCGTGTGTTCTTCAGCGCCAGCATTCAGCAGCATGATGGTGAAGACGAAGAGCACCATGATGGCGCCGGCGTACACAATGACCTGGATCGCCGCCAGGAACTCGGCGCCGAGCAGCAGGTATTCCGCGGCCAGCGCGGCCATCACTACAACCAGCGAGAGCGCGCTGTTGATCGGGTGCGTCTGCGCCACCAGGTTGATGGCGCCCGCGACCGCAATGACTCCGAAGATAAGGAACAAAGCCAGATGAAGCATGTTTTTTCCAGCGCGACTCAGCGCGCGCATTGCGAAATCAGGAACGTAACGCAACCACCAGGGCCGTGATCATGATGTTGGCGATAGCAAGCGGTAGAAGGAATTTCCACGCGAATGCCATCAGCTGATCGTAGCGGAAACGCGGCAGCGTTCCGCGGACCCATATGTAAACGAACATGAAGAACACTACCCGTAGCGCGAACCAGAAGATGGGCAACACCGCTTGCACGATTGGCGGACCGAATACGGGGCCATTCCAACCGCCGAGAAACAGTATGCTCGCCAGGCAGCCGACCGTGACCATGTTCGAATACTCGGCCATGAAGAACATGGCAAACTTCATCGCGCTGTACTCGGTGTGATAGCCGGCGACCAGTTCGGTCTCTGCTTCCGGCAAATCAAAGGGAATACGATTTGTTTCAGCGTATGCCGCCATCAGGTAAATGAAGAACGCAACGAACTGTCCTTTAAAGATGTTCCACTTGGGAATCACGTGGAACCATGCGCCTTTTTGTGCATCGACGATACCGCTCAGACTGAACGTGCCGCAAATAATCAGGATTCCGACGAGCGAAAGTCCAAGCGCCACTTCATAGCTGACCATCTGCGCGCTGGCTCGAAGCCCGCCGAGCAGTGAGTATTTGCTGTTCGACGACCAACCCGCTAGCGCCACGCCATACACGCCAATCGACGTAATGCCGAGAATGATTAGCAGTCCGATATTGGTATCTGTGATCTGGAGCGGCGTGCTCACGCCTGCCACCGTCACCCAGTTGCCGAACGGAATCAACGAAATCGCGATCAGCGAACATGTGAGCGCGAGCATTGGTGCGAGGATGTACAGGAACTTGTGTACGTAGGGCGGCGTCAGATCTTCCTTGAAGATGAATTTCAACCCGTCAGCCAGCGGTTGCAGCAGGCCGAACGGGCCGACGCGCGTGGGGCCCCAGCGATTCTGAATGTGGCCGACAACTTTGCGCTCCAGCCACACGGTGTAGGCCACCGCGGTCAGCAACACAAACAGGACCACCAGGATCTTGATGATCGAGACGATCACAAATGTGGTGACGCTAAGATTTCCAGTTGGCAATGTAGTGAGCCTTCTGCAAGGGGACTATCGCCCCTGTAAAAATTGTGGAACCTGTGTTGCGATCAGTCCGCCGGAATCCCGGCATCTTCCGGGACGGCGCGATCGTTTTCTATTACCGAATTAAGAACAGTCGAATAGCGCCCAAGCGTTCCCGACGTGAACAACGTGTCGTCCGACGGAACAATCAGCTCCGGATGGCTTGGCAACCGGCCTTCGCCGATATCCGGAATCTGCGTATGCTGATCATTGCCCGCCATCAGGTTCAGGCGCGAAACGTCGTACCCAGGTACCAGTCGCTGAATTTCGTCTAGCAATGCCATTGGATCAAACGGGCTCAGTTTGGGCTCGATGCCCTGGCGCGTCAGCCACACCTTGTGGCGATCGGCCTCGCCCGACTCGGCGCCACGCGTCTGGCCCATGTCGGAGCGCAGTCCAGGACCAAACGGAACCAGGCTGTGGACGTCGTAACCCATGGCGTTCGCAATCCGGACGATGATTTCAAAATCGGATTTGACCGTCGTGAGGTCGCCAGCTTTTTGAACGCGCTGCAAATCACCGCAGGTGTTGGTAAACGTGCCCGACTTCTCGTAAGCGTTCGCGGGCGGCAGAACCACATCCGCGAGGATTGCCGTTTCCGTCAGGAACATGTCCTGCACAACCGTGAACGCGCCCTTCAGCGCAAACGGATCTACGTTGTAGCGGGCGATCGGATTCGATCCGATCACATACAACGCCTTCAGCTTTCCGGAGGCTGCAGCCGGGAACATCTCCTGAAGCGCGATGCCGGGCTGCTTCGGAACCTTCGCCATCCATTCCTCATCGGCCGCGCCGGTGATTTGTGAGACGGGGAAGTAGCCGGGGAGAAGGTCGGGATACAGTCCCATGTCGGAAGCGCCGCGCGAATTAGCGTAGTCGCCGAGACAGATCAGCTTGGCACCGATGCTCTTCGCGAATTGAACCAGCGGTTGAATGTCTTCGCCGCGAAGTTCCGATCCAAAAGCAATGACCAGCTCTTTTTCTCCGCGCAACTTGTCGCGAAGGGAAGAGAGTGCGTCACGGGAGCCGAGCGAATCGGCGGCAGCCTCATTGCCTGCCAGGAAGTGCGTGAATGCACCTTCAGCGCCTACCGGAATTAGCTGGAACACAGCCGATTGCCGCTGCAACTTGATCTCTTTGGAGTTCACCGTGTACAGCCGGGCTTTGTTCAGGCGAACATTGTTACGGATTTGCCATGCAAGGAGCGGATGCTGTTCGGTGGGATCGTTGCCAATCAGCAAGATCGCCTGCGCCGACGCCACGTCGCGCATACTCGCGGTTAGGCCCGTCGTACCTGCGAGCGCGGTGATGAAATCGGGATAATCCGCTGTCCGATGATGATCGATATTGTTGGTACCCAGCACCAGGCGCGCGAACTTCTGCAGGAGGTAGTTCTCTTCGTTCGTAGTGCGAGTCGACCCGATTACGCCAATGGCGGAACCGCCATCGCGATCGCGCACTTCTTTGAACTTGCTGGCGATCAACTCGAAAGCCGCTTCCCATGTCGCAGGCTCGAGCTTGCCGTTGCGGCGGATATGCGGTTCAGTGATACGTTCGGGACTCTTCGCGAAATCGAAAGAATAGCGGCCCTTGATGCAGAGGAAATCGCCGTTGATGCCGCTCTTGTCGCGATTGTCTCCGCGCATGATTTCCATGCCGGTGTCGGAGCGGCGTACGCCCAAGGTTGTTTTGCAGCCGTCGCCGCAGTGCGTGCAGACGGTGGAGACGTGATTCATCTCCCACGGACGTGTCTTATAGCGATAGGATCCCGAAGTGAGTGCGCCTACCGGGCAGATGTCAATACACATGCCGCACTCTTCGCACTCGAGATGATCGTTCTGATTCGGCGCGATCACCGAACTGACGCCGCGCTGCTGGATGCCGAGGGCCCACACGTCCATGCCTTCGCCGCACACGCGCACACATCGGTAGCAGAGAATACAACGTGGACGATCGAAGAAAACCACGGGCGACCATTGCTGCTCGTCGCGATGATTCTTGATGTCGATGAACTTGCTCTCGGCTGCGCCGTAAGTAAACGTCATGTCCTGCAGTTCGCATTGCCCACCCGCGTCGCAGACCGGGCAATCCAGTGGATGATTGGCGAGCAGCAGCTCCAGCATTGACTTACGAGCCTGGTGGATCTCGTCGTTTTCGGTGGTGACGATCATGCCTTCGCCGACCACGGTGGTGCACGAGGTCTGCAGTTTCGGCATCTTCTCGATTTTCACCAGGCACATGCGGCATGCGCCCTGTACGGACAAATTGGGGTAGTAGCAAAACGACGGAATCTCTACGCCCGCCGACTTGCAGGCTTCAATCAAAAGAGTGCCGGCGGGCGCGGAAATCGCTTTTCCGTCGACCGTCAGGTTTACCAGCTTGGGTGCATCTGCCATAGTTTCAATATTCGCGAATCTGCTCGTCGAACCATCGGTCCGACTGCGCCGTTTACCCCGCCTGCTTGTACGCGGGATGGTTCTTAATATCCTCGATCTGCGCAGCGTGCCGTTCGGCATGTGCCGCCATCAATCGGAAGAGCTGATAACCGTCGATTTCGCCGGCGAGCGGGTGATGAACAACTTTTGCGCGGAGTTCCTCGCGTAAGCTGTGCAAAGACGCGATTGAGATCGCTCGATGTTCTCGGAAATCAGCAACCGCGGCGCTCAACTCGGTATAGCGCCCATTCGGGCGCGATCGCTCCGGGGACGTATTCTTCCGTTCGCGATTCAGTGCATTTGCAGGAACCGCCGTGTCTTTCTCCGGAACGCCTTTGCCCGGTACTGCCAGCTTGTTCCACATCGCCAGCATCTGTCGTTCAGCCGTGGCCACGTGCTCGGCACAATGCAGAATCGACCAGCTATTTTCGCCGATCTTCACGTTTGCCGCTGCTTCCGAGACGCCTTGTACCGCCGCGAGATACCTTATTTCACTCGCAACCAGACACTTCACCAGGAACTCAATCTCGTTCGCGGGCGTTTCGGGATGTGCCGCCATGATCATCGCGTGGCCGCCAGTACAGGAAGTTGTTGTGTCACGGCCTCCGAATCGTATGGACACGGACGTCCTTCCAGATGGTCTTCAAATTCGTTGCGGAATTTCTTTACGATCGAAATCGTCGGCATCGCGGCCGCATCGCCAAGCGCACAGAAGGTTCGGCCCAGCATGTTCTCAGCGAGATACTGAATGTTGTCGATGTCCTTCTTCACGCCCGCACCTGCATGGAATCGCTTGAGCGATTTCATAAGCCAGTCTGTACCTTCGCGGCAGGGAATGCACCATCCGCAGCTTTCATGCTGGTAGAACTTGATGGTGCGCAGAGCATATTTCACCATGCACGTTTGCTCGTCGAGGATCACCACGCCGCCTGATCCCAGCATCGATCCGGCTTTCATCAGGCTGTCGAAGTCCATGGCGACGTCGCATTCATCGGCTTTCAGGATTGGACAGGACGATCCACCGGGCGTGACCGCCTTCAGCTTGTGGCCTTTCCACACTCCGCCGCCAACTTCCTCGATCATGCGCAGCAGGTTGAAGCCTACCGGTAATTCGTAGACGCCAGGATTGTTCAGGTGTCCGCTGAGACAGTAAAGACGTGTGCCGCCATTCTTAGGTGTGCCGAGGCTCGCGTACCAATCGCCGCCTTGCAGTAGGATCGGCGGAACGCTCGCTAGCGTCTCGACATTATTGATGACCGTCGGTCCGCCAAACAGTCCGACGACAGCGGGGAAGGGCGGTTTGATGCGCGGGATGCCGCGCTTGCCTTCCAGCGACTCCATCAGCGCGGATTCTTCGCCGACCTCGTAGGCTCCGGCGCCGCCGTGCCAGTAGACGTCAAAATCGCGTCCGCTGCCAAAGATGTTCTTGCCGAGAAAGCCGCGCGCGTAGGCATCGGCAATCGCCTTTTCCATGATCACGGAGAGATAGCGATATTCGCCGCGGATATAGATGTAGCCGATCTTCGCGCCAATCGCGAGGCCGGCAATGATCACGCCCTCGATGACTGAGTGTGGATCGTGCTCCAGGATCAGCCGATCTTTGCAGGTGCCCGGCTCGCTCTCGTCGCCGTTGCACAACACGTATTTCGGCTTGGCCGACTGCTTGGGTACGAACGACCACTTCAGGCCGGTCGCGAAACCCGCGCCGCCGCGTCCACGCAGGCTGGAAGCCTTCACCTCATTGATGATCGCGTCCGCATCCATCCCCAGTGCTTTCTGGACAGCTTTGTATCCGTCGAGTTCCAGGTAGCGATCGAGGTTCGCCGCGCCTTTGCCGAAGCGCTCAGAGATGACCTTAACTTCCGCGGGATGTGAGACTAAGTCAGCCATGCTTATTGCTGCGCCTTGTGCCTGTAGTTGTCCAGAATGTCGTCAACTTTTTCCGGAGTGAGATTCTCGTGGAAGTCGTAATTCACCTGCATCGCCGGCGCCCAGCTGCATGCGCCGATGCATTCCACTTCTTCGAGCGAGAACATTCCGTCCGGCGTGGTCATCTTGTGACCGATTCCCAGCTTCTTTTTGCAGTGATCGAAAATCGATTCGCCGCCACGCAACATGCAGCAGATATTCGTGCACACCTGAATATCGAACTTGCCCTTCGGCTTCAACGTGAGCATCGAGTAATAGCTGATGACGTTGCGAACTTCGAGTTCCGTCAACTCGACGCGCTTCGCCACTTCGGCAATGGCCTCGTCGCTCAGATACCCAACTTCATCCTGCACGAAGAGGAGCGTAGGGACCAAGATCGATCGCTTGACGGGATAATGCGTCAGCATCTCGCTAATTCTATTTTCCAGTTGGTCAGAGAATCTCATCTATATCCCAATTGAGTCATTGAGCCATCGGGTCATTGAGCCATTGAAAGACACAGTCCCGGTTATTTATTCGCACGAGCCGTTCTCTGTGACGCTGCAACGATGGCACATAGCTCCCGTGCTTCCTGCAACAAACTCGATAAGCGATCAATCCCCACTACATCTGTATCTACCAGCAGTTCCAGCCAGAATACAGACTCGTCTGCTTCTTCAAGGACGATGCCAATCTTCGCTACAAACTCTGCCTTCGATCGCGCACGGCACACAGCTCGGTAATTCGCTGCTACCGAAGTTCCACATCGAAGTAACTGCTTTCCTAAAACCTGCGCCTCGGTCGACTTTGGCAATGATCTGTAGAGCCGAACAATCCTGATCGCAAACGCCTTGGTCCGATCTCGAAGCTGCTCCGGTCCAGTTCCCAAACTCGACCTCAATGACCCAATGACACAATCGCCCAATGACTCACTCTTTACCGGTCGACGTCGCCGAGCACGATATCAATGCTTCCGATCGCCGCGACCACATCGGCAATCAGGCCTCCTTCGCACATCTTCGGAAGCGCCTGCAGATTCGCGAACGAGGGCGAGCGCATGTGAACTCGATACGGTTTCGCCGTGCCATCGCTGACGACGTAGTAGCCCATCTCCCCACGCGGTGACTCAATCGCCTGGTAGACCTCGCCGGCGGGAACCGTGAATCCCTCGGTCACAATCTTAAAGTGATAGATCAGGGATTCCATCTGCGTTTTCATGTTTTCGCGATCGGGCAGGACAACTTTCGGCGCGTCCGCTTTGTAACGACCTTCGGGCAATCCTGCGATTGCCTGCTGCACGATGCCAATAGACTCACGCAGTTCCTGCACGCGGCACAAATATCGCGCGTAGACGTCCCCTTCCGTTCTGAACCGGCACTTTGAAACTGAAATTTTCGTAGCCGGAATACGGCTCGTCGCGACGGAGGTCGGTATCCACGCCGCTGGCGCGCAACGTTGGCCCCGTTGTTCCCAGCGCGATTGCATCATCCGCCGTAATGAGAGCCACGCCCTTGGTACGCTCCATCCAGATCGGATTTGAGGTCAGCAGGTTCTCGTATTCATCTACGTTGCTCGGGAAGCGGTCGGCAAATTTCTTCAAACGATCCAGGAATCCGAGCGGCAGATCGAGCGCCAGGCCGCCGATGCGGAAATACGACGTCATCATGCGCTGTCCGCTCACCATTTCGAACAGGCGCAGCACGTCTTCGCGCTCACGGAAACAGTAGAGAAATACTGTCATCGCGCCGATGTCCAGGGCGTGGGTGCCCAACCATACCAGGTGCGAATTAATACGCGTCAATTCGTTCAGCATGACGCGAATCCACTGCGCGCGCGGAGGGATTTCCATGCCAAGCAACTTCTCTACTGCCAGGCAGTACGCGAGGTTGTTGGTCATGGGGCAGAGATAGTCGATGCGATCGGTAAGCGGAACAACTTGCTGGTAGAACTTGGCCTCAGTGGTCTTCTCGATACCCGTGTGCAGATAGCCGATGTCGGGCATCATGCGCACAACGGTTTCGCCATCAATTTCGAGCAGCAAGCGCAGCACGCCGTGCGTGGACGGGTGCTGTGGTCCCATATTGAGGACCATCGTGCGATCGGCTGCTGGGTCCATGACTGGCGTGGGCGTCATGTGAGCCATTTAGCGATATCCCTCCACCGGGTAGTCCTTACGCATTGGATGACCTTCCCAATCCTCCGGCATCATGATGCGCCGTAGATAAGGATGGCCCTCGATGTAAATTCCAAAAAGATCGAAAACTTCTCTCTCGAAGAAATTCGACGACGGCCAAACATTGATCACCGACTGGATTCGCGCATCGTCGCTATTCAGTTTCACCTTCACGCGCACGCGCTTGTTTCGCGGAATCGACCGCAGTTCGTACACAACTTCGAAGCGGGGCTCCGAGGGATACCAGTCGACGCACGTCACATCGCAAAGGAGATTGAAGCGCAGCTGTGAGTCATCCCGTAGCAGACGTCATTGCGTCGAGTAGGTGTGCCCGGTCAATCCAGATCGTGAGTTCATTGCGATCGTACTTCGCGCCGGCTACGGCGGAAGCGTTCCACTCCACCAACCGCGCCACTTCCAGACGATCTTTCAGCTGATTGATATCGGTTACGGCTGGGACTAAAGGCATGTTTTACTTGCTTCCCTCTGCCGCGACGGCGGCACCCACAGGAATTTCGGCGGGAGTTTCGGTTGGAATCCTCGCAAGCCGAAAATCGGGAGTAGAAGGAATCCCCACAGTTCGAATCGCTTCTGGCTTGTTCCAGTCGATGACGCCCTTTTTCCAAATATAAAAGAGGCCACCCAGAATGACTACTACATACACCAGCATCTCCCAGAAGCCGAACATCTTCAGGTCGCGCAGAATCACCGCCCATGGATACAGGAACACGGCTTCCACGTCGAACAGGATGAAGAGCATGGCAACCAGGTAGAACTTGACCGAGAAACGACCTTGCGTATCGCCGATCGGTTCCATGCCGCATTCGTACGGCGACATTTTGGCGCGGTTGTACTTGTGCTTTCCGAGGACCCATGAAAGCGTAACCATGCCGATAGCCATTCCCACGGCCACGAGGACCTGGAACAACAGTGGTAAGTAGCGCGCGAAGTAGTTCTCTGGCATAGAAGGGAGCTGCTATATAATTCACGCCCAAGTGCTAGGGTAAACATTTGACTATAGAGAGCGGCGCGCCAAAGTGTCAAGCGTGCCAGCGCTCGGAAACGCCGCATTTACAGAGGTTTTGCAGATGCGGTGTGGAAAAATAGATTGCGGCCATGATCTTCGGGTTTAACACCGATGTGAAGCACGGAGACACGCTCTATCACGTGCAGAGCGAAGCCCGCCAGAGTTCCCATCTTCTGCAAACCATGGTCTTCGTCTCTGGACGTTGCGTCGGGAAACGCGCGACCTCTTATGGAGAGTACGCGGCCACGCCTGGATTTTCAGAAGACCGCATGCATGAGTTGCTCAAGGAGCAACATCTTTTCGTAGTCGATGCCATCAAGGAAGGGAAGCTTGAAGTAGCTTTGCAGAATACTCTCACTGAGTTCAGTTGATTCGTCCCAGCTCCTCTCAATCAGCTATCCTATTTCCGACCTCGCTAAAAAATGAAAATACAGATCAATGGTCAGGATAAAGAAATCTCCGCAGCAACGGTCGCGGAGCTCGTCGAGCAGTTGGGATTGAAAGGCGATCGTGTCGCTATTGAGTTGAATCGCGATATCGTCTCACGCGCCAAATGGGCGGAGACTCAGCTGCACGAAGGCGACAAGATGGAGATGGTTCACTTCGTGGGCGGCGGTTGTCTGCACTGAAGGGTCGCAAGCCTCGATGTCATGGCGACGCTGAGCCTTAGCGAAGCGGAATCCATCTCTGTATTTTCATTGTCCGCCACGATTTTTCTTCTAACCTCTATCTGGATTTCTTCTTCTACCAAAACAATCCTTCGTTTTGCACGGCAACGCTGAATTTTTTCTGTTGTCTCTCCCGATTCCTCGAATATTCACAATTGACACCCGACGTCCCGCGCCTAGAATGTTTCAAACATTTTCAAGAGAAAATGTTTCGGACAGATGACTGACACATACACCTCGGCGGAAGTGATCGGACTGACCGGCATTAGCGCTCGCCAGTTGCAGTGGTGGGACGAGCGCAAGGTCGTCGTCCCGGCACGCGAAGGACATCGCCGCCTGTACAGTCTCGACGACGTCACCGAGATTGCAGTGATTTGCGATCTTCGCCGGCGTGGCTTCTCTCTTCAGCGGGTCCGAAAAGTTATCCGCATGTTACAGCGCGAATTTCAGCAGCGCTTAGTCGAAACGGTCAGCGGTCACTCTGAGTATCACCTCCTCACCGATGGCCAGCGCATTTATCTGCGCACTTCTGCAGCTCAGGTAGTGGATTTATTAAAGAATTCTCAACAACCGGTGCTTACAGTTTGCTTAAGCGATATGGTGCGGCAGATCAGAAGCGAGACGGGAAAGTTGCAGCTGGAACCGAGAACGAGAGTCGCAAAGAAAGAACCTGCCTCAGTCCGGATTCGCAAGGGCACGCGTTTAGCGGGTGCGCGAGCAACACGGACTGTACCGTAAACGTCACACCAACAAGGCACGAGAGTGCCGGAGCCGAGAGGGTCGGAGGCGATATGGTCGGTGAGGTCAACATCCTGAGCGAGTGGATTCCAGAGCAGATGGGTCCCGGATCCGTCTTTGTACTCGAGAATGCCGGGGACGTGGGCGACACAAACGATCCCTATTGGGCGGTGATGGCGTGTCCGGAGTGTGGAACCCTGGGACTGATCACGCGAAAGCAGGTTGCGGGTTTACTGCCGGTGATGTGCGGCTCGGGCCAGTGTTCGGCGCAGTTTTTTATCAATGACAATGACATCGTGGTAAGAAAACCCAGCTAACCAGCAGGGCAGATCACGGTAGCTAGGCGAAACGCGCACAGCGAACAGGCTGTGCGTTTTTCTTTTCCGGACCACTCGGCCGCGGAACAACATCCGCCCTCAACGTCACATCTAGCACCTCATCCGAAGCAGACGAAAATGTGCGGCCACTAGCGGGTTTCTGCGGTTTGCTGCACGCTTGGGAGGTTTGTATGGCTCCGCGTTTCACCGCGCTCTGCCGTGCTCTTTGCACGCTTGTTGGTTTGCTGCTCTCGATCGATAGCTCGACTGCTCTTGCAGCGCTGCGATTCACTCCGACAACGACACTACAGGCGGAAACCTCTCCTAATACTAGCGCTGCCAGTCCGAATCCGGCGACGTTGAACGGGAATCTCTCCGGTGCCAACGTCAGCAAGCTGCCGGTTCGCTCACTGCTTTATTCCGGGTCGACTACCAAAATCTATGCGGCTTTTCAGGGATGGTTCGGAACTCCCAGCCACGTCAATGTTGGCTACAGTTCGACAGACCCGGCCCAGGTCCAGCATCAGGTTACGGACATGATGAGTCGCGGCATTCAAGGCGCGATTGTCGATTGGTTCGGACCGAACGATCCGACCACCAACGGAGCTACCATGCTCCTGAAGCAGCAGGCAGAGGCGCATCCAGGATTCGAATTCGCGATCATGGAAGACTCAGGCGCTTTGTTTGCCGCTGCTCAGCAGAACAATTGCGACGTAACTACTCAGCTGATCAGCGATCTGAACTACATCAACTCGCAATACGAGAGTTCGCCTGCGTACGCGCACGTCGACGGCCGTCCCATTGTTTTGTTCTTCGGCGTGGATACCTGGTATATCGACTGGAACCGGGTGAAAGCGGCCTCTGCGGGCAATACGCTCTTTCTATTTCGCGGGCCAGGAGGATTCACGGAGAATGACGCTTCGAACGGCGCGTTCCAGTGGCTCGATCTGGTAAACGGCAATCCACTCGATCCGCAACTAGCAGGGCAGACCGCCTTCTACATGACTGCGGGTACCTTCCCCAGCTCGGCAACTCTCGGTTCGGCTTACAAAGGATTCAACGACACGCTCGCCATCTGGAGCACCAATCGCCTGGTGGATCAGCATTGCGGACAGACTTTGCTCGATACATTCAGCACCGTCGATCAGTTTTACAGCGCGTCGAATCAGCTACCGGCAATTCAACTCGTTACCTGGAACGACTATGAAGAAGGTACCGCCATCGAAAGCGGGGTAGACAGCTGCGTTGTGGTCACGCCCCATGCAAACGCTAGCACTCTCACTTGGACGGCAGTGGGCAACACTAATGCGGTTGATCATTACAGCGCTTTCATTTCGCTCGACGGTCAACAACTCATGAAGTTGGCAGACCTTCCGGTGAGCAAGACTGCGCTGGATCTCTCGCAGTACGGACTTGCTCCCGGCAACTACGTGTTTTACGTGGAGGCGGTGGGGAAGCCGTCCGTCGCGAATAAGATGTCCGCTGGAATCACCTACCGTCCGGGTGATCAGTCGCCCGTCGCACAACTTGCGGTTGACCGCAGCGGTGGAATGACGGTTGTGGCGGATGCCAGTGCTTCTACTGATCCTGACGGCCAGGTTGTGGGCGGGCAGATCGATTTTGGCGACGGCACGGTAATCAACAGCCTGCAGGGTTCACATACGTATCAGTCTGTCGGCCAGTACACGGTTACCGCCAAGGCGATTGATAACCTCGGCGCAAGTTCAGTAGCAACGGACACGATAACCGCAAAACCGGCGGCAGCGGGCGTGACGATTGCGACTCCCAGCAACGGCGCGGTGTTGGGCTTTCCGAATCTGTTCGTCGCGTCGGCGAATGCTGGTTCTTCAACGCCGATCTCGGCCATGGCTGTCTACCTGGACAACAACCTGGCTTACTTGACGACGCGAGATTTCATCACCACGCAACTGAAAGTGTTCGTGGGCCAGCACCGCGTGACCGTGCAGGCTTGGGACGCAACTGGTGCGATGCAAAGTTCCTCGATTGTAGTGAGGGGACCGACTCGGGCCAATCCTACGGCAGTCCTCCAGATTCGCCAGATGCCGCAACTCGCGCCACGTACTGTTCTGGCATGCGTTGTGAACTCGGTCGTTCCGAATGGATTCGTTCTCGAGGATACGATCCAGTTTTCGGATGGCGCTTTAGCACACACCTTTTCCTTGCTTCATCAGTTCGCATCACCGGGCACGTACACGGCGACCGGAGCAGTGATCGATCAGTTCGGGGCAGGAGGAACAACACAGCAGACGGTGCAAGTTCCCGGGCCGTGAGATTATTTCGCCGCAGGAACCCTGGCCGGCGGGATAGGAACCTGATCGACTATCTCGATGTCGAAGCCTTCCAGGCCGGCGACTCTGCGCGGATGATTAGTGAGCAGGCGAATCCTGCGCAGATTCAAGTCTGACAGGATTTGCGCTCCGATTCCCACTTCGCGCTGAATTTTACGTTGGTGGGCTGGAATGGTCGGCAGACGGCTTTCGCGATGGAAGCTAAGCACCGTCTTGTCCCCCAGTTGCTCGACCGCGAAGCTCTTTGAATTCTGGTGCAGGTAAATCATCGCACCGCATCCGGCTTCGACAATCGCTTGCAGTGACCCCTGGATCGCGTTGTGACAGTCGCACCAGGTTGCGCCGAAAACATCGCCCACCACGCAATGGGAGTGCATGCGAACCAGCACTGGATCTCTCGCATGCTCGATGTCGCCGCGCACCAGCGCAATGTGCGACTCGCCGCCATCGATCTCGCTGGCGTAGGCAATCATGCGGAATTCGCCGAGCGGAGTCGGCAAGAGCGCTTCACCCACTCGCCGGATATAGCGTTCATGTGCCATGCGGTAACGGATCAGTTCCGCTACAGTCAACATCTTCAAATCATGTTCGCGGCAGAACTCGATCAGTTGAGGCACCCGCGCCATGGTACCGTCGTCGTTCATGATCTCGCAGATCACTCCGGCCGGGACTAGTCCCGCCAGTCGCGACATATCCACAGAGCCTTCCGTCTGCCCCGCACGCACGAGAACGCCACCGCGCCGCGCGCGAAGGGGGAACACATGCCCGGGACGAGCCAGATCAGCCGGTCGGGTCTTCGGATCGATCGCCACCTGGATGGTGCGCGCGCGATCGTACGCCGAGATGCCGGTAGTCACGCCATCTCGTGCGTCGATGGCCTCGCAGAAGGCGGTCCCAAACTGCGCCGTGTTCTCCGCCGACATGTTGGCGATGCGCAGATGGTCCAGGCGCTCTTCAGTAAGCGTCAGGCAAACAAGTCCGCGGCCGTACTTCGCCATGAAGTTGATTGCATCAGGCGTCGCGAATTCGGCGGCCATCGTGAGGTCGCCTTCATTTTCGCGATCCTCGTCGTCGACGAGCACAATCATGCGCCCCGCGCGGATTTCCTCCAGCGCGGTTTCAACATCCGTAAATGGCGGCATTGGAGCCATATTGATTTTCGATTCTAGCAGCGCGATCAAGCCGTCCCATGCGCGAGACGGCAGATTTTACTTCGATATGAGAATTCCGCTGGGAGCCGTACCTGTATCGACCGGGAAGCCCGGTTTCAGCACGCCGCTGCTGTCCTTCGTAAATACCGTGAGCGTGTTCGTCGCTTGGTTCAGCGCAACCACCGTATTGCCATTCGGGTCAACGGCGATTGCCGATTCTCCCCGCCCGCCGGTCGTCCAAGGAGAGCCGGAGATCGCGGTTGGCGTGCCGTCCGAAGCAATCTGGAATCCCGAAACGTCGTTCGAATTCTGGTTCACTACGTATAAGAAGTTGCCTGTCGGATCCCAGGCGACTCCAATTGGTGCGGTCCCGGCAGTGTAGGGCGAGTTGGCGAGCGGGGTTAGGTTTCCCGCCGAGTCAATCGCGAAACCGGAGAAATTATTCGATCCACGGTTCGCGATGTATAAGAACGATCCGTTGGGAGAAACCGCGATACCCACGGGTTGTTGTCCCACTCCGGTTGTGAAGGGAGATCCCACAAGCGGCGTTAATGCCCCGGAACTGGCTACGCTATACCCGGAGATGGACGATGCGCCCTGATTGGTTACATACAGAAAATTGCCCGACGGCGAAATCGCGAGTTGGTCAGCGCCGGTCTGAGCGGCAAAGGGGGAACCCGCAATCTCCGCTAGGGCACCAGCAGAATACGAGTAAACCGTAATGTTTGCCGAACCCGAATTGGCGACAAAGACGAAACTCCCGCTCGGGCTGACAATGATCGAACTCGGAGTAAGAGCCGTATTGACAGGCGCTTCAAAGGGATTCAGAAATCCGCTGGAGTCTACCGTGAAACGGCTAATAGTGTTATCGACGGCGTTCGTTGACAGCAGGAAGTTCCCCGGCACAACGACAACGGAAGTGGGAGTATTGCCCGCTGTGTAGGGTGACCCGCTCAGGTTACCGACGCTTCCACCGGAACTAAGATTGAATCCCGATATCGATGCCGAGCCGGCGTTGGTCACGTACATGTGCACGCTGGCGTTACTGCCGCTGCCATTGCCACCACCGCCGCAAGCGGCTGCAATCAAGATCAACGAAATGATGGCGATCAATCCAATCCAACGACTCTTCATAAGTGCAATCCTTGCCTATCCCCGCGAACCGGGTGCGCCCCTCACCCGGAAGATTATCCGCAATTCATCGGAAGCAATAGTCTACCGAAGCAGGGTGGAAACGAACAGGAAGCCAGACAAACTCAAGCATTGGGCACGAAAACACGAATTACCCAGAACGCCGTCGCAGCCACCGCCGCAGAAGCCGGTATGGTTAATACCCACGCCCACACAATTCGTCGCGCCACTCCCCAGCGGACCGCCGAAAGCCGATTCGTCGCGCCCACTCCTATGATCGCGCCCGTAATGGTGTGAGTGGTGCTGACAGGAATTCCCGCCAGGGCAGTTCCGAACAGCGTAATAGCGCCCGCCGTCTCCGCGCAGAAGCCCCCCACCGGCTTTAGCTTAGTGATCTTCGAGCCCATCGTGTGCACAATTCGCCACCCGCCAAAATAGGTACCCAGTCCGATGGCAGTATGCGCGGCCAAAATAATTGGCCAGTGCAGCTTCCCCCAGTCATGAGAAAAGTCCGACTTAGACATCAGCCCACCCGTATAGAGCGCTCCCGCCACAATGCCCATGGTCTTTTGCGCGTCGTTACCGCCGTGTCCCAGGCTGTAAGCAGCCGCCGACAGCAGCTGCAATTTCCGGAACAGTCCGTCCACTTGCTGGGGTGACTTTCTTTGAAAGATCCAGTACACCGCCACCATCAGTCCAAATCCCAGAACTAATCCCATGACAGGCGCGACTACGATGAAAATCAGCGTCTTCGTCCAGCCCGAAGGAAGAATCACTCCGAAACCAGCCTTGGCGATCGCAGCGCCGGCATAAGCTCCGATCAAAGCGTGAGAAGAAGACGTCGGCAGGCCCAACAGCCAGGTTACTAGGTCCCACACAATGGCGCCCAGAAGTCCTGCGATGACCACCCACTGGGTTACGACCGGAACCCCGCCGAGATCCAACCGGATCATCCCGCTTCCGATAGTTTTCGCGACCGCAGTGCCCAAAAAAAATGCTGCGAGGAAAGTTGAAGGCCGCGGCCCAAAGGACCGCCAGCTTCGGAGACAGAACCCGTGTGGAAACTACCGTGGCGATGCTATTCGCAGCATCGTGAAAGCCATTCAGAAAATCAAAAATGAGTGCAACGGCAACTGTGGCTGCGACAAGAACCAGGCCAGTATTCACCGGTCGCTCTTTCTTAGGCCCACTGTGTGGGAGCTGGTTTTCATATCAGGCGCTCTTCAATACAACGCCTTCCAGGACGTTAGCGGCATCCTCTGCCTTGTCCGTGGCTAGCTCCAGCACTTCAAACAACTCTTTCATTTTTATGAGGGCGATTGGATCTTTTTCAGTCTCGAACAATTTGCCGATGGCTTCCCGTGCCACGCGGTCCGCTTCGTTTTCCAACCGGTTGATCTCCACGCAGTGTTCCAGGACGTGGTGATTCTTTTCCAGCATCGCAACCGCGCGTCCCAACTCGATGCTCTGCTGAAGAATCAGAGCAGCCAGCGTGACGGAGGCTGGGGGAACCGACTCAATTTTGTAGGTGATCAACCGGTCGCCGGCCGCGTTTAACAAATCAAGGACATCATCCATGGCCGATGCCAGCCTGTGGATATCTTCGCGATCGAATGGAGTAATAAAAGTCTGGTTCAGCTTGGTAAGGATCGCGTGCGTCATGTCATCGCCGCGATGCTCAATTTCCTTCAGCTTGCCTACACGGTTGGGGACGTCGCGATAATCCTCCAACAGGGACTTCATGAGCCGAGCTCCCTCAGTTACGTTCTCGGCTACTTCGGAAAACATTTGGAAGAACTTCGTCTCGCGCGGAATGAGGCGAACCATAGAGTTTGGCGAATCCTTTTCCGTTTCCGAAAAGGCACGGATACGGCGCGCCCATTTGCTGAGTGGAGGGCTTATTAATATGACATTAACAATTCGGGGTGGTCAAACTATGTTCGCGATTCGCAGGTGAGATTCTTGAAAACGGAATCGCAAAATCAGCCGCTGTGGTGGGGTTCCATCACTTGTTCAGCACCCCGGAACAGATTGCGCAAAGCCCGTATGACCCAGCGCGTCGCCAGCACGATCAGTATGAGAAAAATGATCGCAATGGCCGCACTGACAAACGGATGTTTGGTCGCGAACCAGGTGAGGAAGACCGCGATCACGTCTTCGCCGGCGCTGAGCGCGATATTCGACACAGGCTCGGGTGAGGGCGTAATTGCTGCCCGCACTGCCGTTTTACCTCCATGGGCTGCGAAGGCGATACCCGCGCCAGCCAGTGCGCTTAACAATTGCATCTGCGGGCTGAGATTTGACGTAGCACCGAAGGCCAGCAGGGCAGCGATCGGCACGCGAATGAATGTGTGCAGCGCGTTCCATACGAGATCGAAGGCCGGAACCTTATCGGCGAAAAACTCCACCGCGAACAGCGCCAGGCTGACGCCTATCACCCACCAATTCGAGACCAGGTGCAGGGAGGCGGGAAGCGTGATCACGCTGGCGTGCGACAGCAGTCCTAACGTCGCCAGCGTTGCATAGACGTTGAGTCCAGCCGCAAAACTGGTTGCGATAATCAGTGCTGCGAGTTCGGTTCCGGAGAAATGCATCTCAGAGACTCACGGCTGCGCCTGTTTGCTCCACTCTGATGCCAGACTTTGGAATTCCGGTAGCTGACGATAGGGATTGAATTCCGCGGCGTCAAGCGCCTCGCGTGAGTGGAATCCAGCTGCCTGTGCCTGCTTCAGCTCCGCCATGCATTTCTTTGCATCGCCTTGCGCAGCATAGGCCCGGGCTCGTTCAAATCGTGCTCCGCCGGGAGACTTTGCACCTGCGGCGACAAGGTCGAAGTACGCGAGGGCCGCGACGTAGTCTTTCTTCTCCATCGAGCGCTGGCCCGCTTCATACGCCTGAACCACAAGACCGCCAAGTGCACGACGCTTGACCAGGACATCGGACTCGCTCGGATTCGAGGCCTTCGTCACATCCTGTTTCAAACCAGCAATCGTTCGCTTGATATCGTTGTACTCGGCCAGATCGATGTTGGTGGTCGAGATCTCCTGTATCTCCGCCGACGCTTGGTCGGATAACCTTGCCTGGCGGTCGAGATCGGCGCGCTCCTGCTTTTCAGCTGCTTTGAAAGCTTTACTGCCCTTTAAATCGGCGACGCGTGCCTTCACCTGTGCAGTGTCCGTGAGTCCATCGAAGTCGCGGACGATGGATTCGTAGTCTCTCTCTGCCGTCAAAACGTCGCCTTTGCTTTCCAGTGCGCGCGCTTCTTCGAGTTCCTCTTGAAAGATTCGCTGGATTTCCTTGGCATCCCTTGGAAGGCTCCCGGAGCGAATGGCCTGCAGGTTCATCCAGCGCAACGAATCCATCCAAGCCTCAGGAGGAGCCCAGTCGTGAGGACCATCAAAGACGTGGATGCGATAGTTCGCGTGCATCTGCTCGAACACGTGTCGGAGTTCGATCATTTCGGGGAAGTTGAAGTCAGCGTTGCCGATCGCCATGAAATAAGCGAATCCAAACCCGTTCCTGGGACTCGCGTTCACTGGAAAGCCTGCGCCGTTCGCAATCACTCCGGCGATACAGGTCTTGCAGAAGAGGGCGACCTGCGTGGCCAGGCGCGCACCTCCCGACAGTCCAGCTGTATAAAGGCGGCGATCATCGATCGCATAGCGCTGATGCGTATCCTGGAAGATGGCATTCACGGCGTCGGAGGCACCGCCTTGTGGTCCGTTTCGGGAATTATTGGACGCGACCACGATGTAGCCGTATTTCTCCGCGGCAACACGAACCGCCTCTACTGCGGACACGCCGCGAGCGGCAGGATCAAAAACGTAGAGGATCGGTGAGGGCTTATCGATGGAGTAATCAGTCGGAAGATACAACGCATAGCTTTGGTCGGGATTGTTCGCGCAGATGACTTTCGCGATGACCTTACCTTTTTCAAGAGCAAGGACTTGCGTAGTTGCCGTCGTTGACAGCGACAGCAGCAGGACCAACGCGAGCGTCGTTGCCCGCTTCATGCGCTTACTCTACACCGGAAGGGCGATTGCCTATGTGATTACAAAAGGAAAGGCCGCCCGAAGGCGGCCTTGGAACCTGACTTTAAAAGAATGACCCTACTTACAAAGCCGATTCGATTTCGAATCCCCAGGCTTCCAGAAGAGGCTCAGGGATATACTTCGAATTGCGGTTCTTCCGCGCCCATTCGCGCAGACGGGTTGAGCGCAGATACTGGTCGGGCGTGAGCTTAAACTCGCGCACAACCTGCTCGAACTCGGTAACAGTTGGAATCACGGGGCCAATCGGCTCAGGCTTGCCCCAGTTAGGGTTTCCACGTCGCTTCGCCATTATTCAGTCGTCCTGCCTTATTTGTGATGAGAACCAGAAGTTATTCGTACTGATTCGATTCTTGGGGAGTTCCGTACGATTCACAGGCACTTACTTGGAGTGAAATCAAAGTGCAGCCTACCTGTTGCTTCGAACAACCCCGATCAAACTAAGGAGTTTATCGGAGAACCCTTCGAAGGTCAACCAAAAACTGTAGATTTGCCTATTCCATTTTTGGAATAGATTGGGCAAGCCATTTGATTGCTTTGGCCTGGCTCGTTCACGGCGGAGAAATATTTCAGTTTTGCCCTCGCGATGGTGCAACATAGCCGTCGATCCCAGCGCAGAGAGCCTTGTCATTCCTTAGAGCTTATCCACCTGACTGTGCATCTCTCTACCAGCAGAAAGGAGCAACGCTCTTGCATGATCGGTCGCAAATCCTCCCTGCTCTGCTGGGCATCTGTCTAGGCGCAACCTTCGTTGCCGCAAGTACAGTAGTTTTCTCCGGTTACCAGGATCAGAAGCCGGGTGTTGTTCACAAGATCACGGTTGCGGATCTGCCGCAACCCTTCGCAACCAAGTCCGCCGGCAACAATCCGACTCTCATTGCTCGCCCAAAAGACGCCTGGCCGCAGGCTCCAGCAGGGTTCAAAGTTGAACTTTTCGCTGAGAATCTCCACAATCCGCGCCTGTTGCGTACCGCTCCTAACGGCGATGTGTTCGTCGTCGAAAGCGCGCCGGGCGACATCAAGGTGTTTCGTGGAGTCGATGCGAACGGCAAGCCTGAACAATCGCAAGTCTTCGCCAAGGGATTTACGCAACCATTTGGGTTGGCTTTTTATCCCTCGGGCCCGAATCCTGAGTGGATCTATGTGGGAAACACTGATTCCGTGGTTCGCATTCCTTATCGCAATGGTGATTTGAAGGCGCGCGGTCCGGCTCAGAAATTGACTGACCTTCCGGGCGGCGGACATCTGCGCGGCGGCGGTCACTGGACCCGCGACATAACGTTCTCCGCAGACGACAATAAGATGTATGTGTCGGTCGGCTCACATTCGAATGATGATGATACCGACAATAATCCCGCCGAATTTCATCGCGCTGACGTGCTCGAATTCAATCCTGACGGAACCGGATTGAAGGTTTATGCGTGGGGAATTCGTAATTGCGTCGGTATTGCCACGCAGCCCAAGACGGGGGACATCTGGTGCTCGGTGAACGAGCGCGACGAGCTAGGCGATAATCTCGTGCCCGACTACATCACCCACGTCACAGCGGGAGGTTTCTATGGCTGGCCGTGGTGGTATATGGGTGGACACCAGGATCCGAGGCAGAAAGGGAAGCACCCAGAACTGCAAAGTAAAGTCATCACGCCGGATGTGCTGGTGCAACCGCACAATGCGTCGCTGGAGATGACCTTTTACGAAGGCAATCAATTCCCACCGGAGTATCGGGGAGACATCTTTGCGTCAGAACATGGGTCATGGAACCGCAATCCTCGTACGGGATATGAAGTCATCCGCGTTCCGTTGCATGGGGACGGCAAGGCCACCGGCGAATACGAAGACTTCCTCACGGGATTTGTTACCGCGGATGGCAATGTCTGGGGACGTCCAGTGGGAGTGACGGTGGCGAAAGACGGCTCGCTTCTTGTGACTGACGACGGGTCGAACTCCATTTGGAGGGTTAGCTATCAGGGGAAGTGATTGGTTGTGTGGCGCGGACATTCTTGTCCGCGCTCGTAGCGCGGGCGCCTGCCCTGAGCGGAGCTGAAGAGTCAGCGATGTTTGAGATTTCAGCGGAGTTCAGTCGAACTCGCGCTTAGGGGGCGCTTGATCGGGGCCAACGCGTCCGATCTCCACGTCAGCAATGATCATCACTTCGCCTCTGATCGGCGATCCGGCAGCGCGGCGCAGCATCCCCAGTTGACCGATGTGGGTGAGGACATCGGAGATTGGTCCCTGGAACAAAACCTCAAGCGATGTCGCGGAAGGCTGTTCTATCGCAAAGAAGCGATCGGGCGCTTCAAGCGCTTTGAAGAAGCGTGCGACATCGTTCTCCCATGTGCTCGGTCCTACTGGATGCCAAGCCGCACGCCACTGCTCACCGGCTGCCAGACGAACCGTCCATTCGAGCAGGTCTGCCATATGTGCCAGAATCTGTGCTGGAGTGCGCGATGTTTCCGCGATCCGGAACTCAGCAAACGACCCAGGAGCGCCGCGAAGCGTCTTCCCTCCGCGGTAAGCGATCGTAGCGAGAATCTGGCGGAAGAACTGTCGGGTATGGTCAGTCTCATTAGTGCTCATCGTTTCAATCTCAGGCTTCTCTGCGGTGGGGCGGAGCGGGCTCTTCAATCCTAAACTCAACCGAAAACAAAACGCGGACAGGAATGTCCGCGCCACACAATCAATCCCAGCCGAGCGCTACGCCGACCCCACCCGCTGGTGTTCCACCACGAACTGCTTGCCGCTGCGGTGCAGTTCGATCATCTGCTTCACTTCGGCGACCACGCGGGGAAGCGCAGCCTTCACCTCGCGACTGAGGTCATGTCCCAAATCGCACGACCGTATCCCGATGCCAATGACCGCCGCGCGCGGACAGCTGCCATAAAGGTCGATCACGGATGCCAGCAAGGTCGGCGGATCCAGATCATGACTGAATGCTGAGGAGTGATCTGCCGGATGCACACTCTCGCATGCAATCTTGCCGGCGGCAAGATTGTCGGCAACTGCGTCAATAAAGATCACCATACCAGCTTCGGCAACAGACTCAGCCATCTCCGGATTCAGCTGATGACTGGCAAACACCTCGACCGCACCGTCGTCTTCGTAGACATCTCGCAAAGCCTCAGCGGCCTTCCAGCCAATCGCGTCATCGCCGCGCAGCGGATTCCCGTACCCGATCACCACAATGCTCGGCATCTGATTACCTCTTCACCTCCGAAAGCAACTTGCCTTCGTCATCCACAAGTTGGAGATGCAGCCGCATCTGCCCCATGGCGTGCGTCGAACAGCTCAAGCATGGATCGTAGCAGCGAATTACCGCTTCGACGCGATTTAACATGCCTTCCGGAATTGTTCTTCCCTTTATGAAATGCTTTGCGACCTGGAGCACGCCCCGGTTCATCGCCAAGTTGTTATGCCCGGTGGCGATGATGAGGTTCGCATGCTTGATCAGCCCGCTTTCGTCGATCTTGTAGTTGTGGATCAGCGTCCCACGCGGCGCCTCTGAGACACCTACGCCGTTGTAATTGTTCGGTCCAGCGTAAGCGCGAACGTGCTTGCCGAGGATCTCCGGCTCTTCGAGGTAGGCTTCGATTTTTTCGACGGCGAACAATGCCTCGATCAGCCGCGCATAGTGGTAATAGAACGAGCTCAACACGAACCGGCGCTCTAACTCACGGAACTCCGCCAGTTCCTGATCTGCCAGAGGTGTTCCGCAGCGCTTTGCCATATTCAGGCGCGCCAGCGGGCCGACGCGATACATGCCCTTGGGATAGCCCATGGGCTTGTAGTACGGGGACTTCAGGTAGGACGATGGCTCGACCGCCTCGCCGATGTATTCTTCGTAGTCCGCGGGATCAATGTGATCCTGCACAATTTCGCCGTCGGCGTCGACCAGGCGTAGCCATCCCTTGTAGAACGCGAGATTACCGTCGTCTTTGGTCAGCGCCATGAACATGGAAGGGAAGTTCGCGAAGGTGCGAATCTCTTCGCGAAAGTTTTCCAGTTGGCGCTTGAACCATCCCAGCGAGCGGACCACAATATCTTTCGCTTCGGGAATCGATTTCAATATCTGGTCGCGATATTCCACCTTCAGCGGTTCGCTAACCCCGCCCGGTACTACCCACGCCGGATGGATTCGCTTCCCGCCCAGCAGTTCGATGATCTCCTGCCCAAACTTGCGCAGGCGAACACCGTCACGCGCCAGTTCCGGACTATGTGCGGCCACGCCAAAGATGTTCCGCTTTGCCGGATCCGAGTCCATGCCCAGCAGGAAGTCCGGCGAAGATAGGTGGAAGAAGCTCAGCGCGTGCGATTGCACGATCTGCGCCAGGTTCATGATGCGGCGCAGCTTCTCGGCCGTTTCAGGAATGCGTACGGCGAGAATGGAATCGCAAGCCTTCGCCGAGGCAATCAGGTGCGACACTGGGCAGATGCCGCAGATACGCGCCATCAAGGCCGGCATCTCGTAGAACGGCCGTCCTTCGCACAGCTTTTCGAAGCCACGGAACTGGGTCACGTGGAAGTGCGCATCCTGCACCATTCCATGATCGTCGAGCTGAATCGTGATCTTGGAATGCCCTTCGATGCGAGTAACGGGATCGATAACGACAGTTTGCATCTCGCTCTCCTAGGCTCCGAAATGGCTCCGCGTACTCAGGTCCGGCATGCGTCCCTGGATCAATTCCGAAAGCGCGTAATGAATTACGTCGCGATGCGGCGGGCATCCCGGCACAAACAGGTCAACCTTTACTGCCTCGTGTAGCGGAAGCGACCGTGGCAGCAACCGTGGGATCACCTGCAGCGGAATCTGTTGGTTCAGCGTCGCGTTCTCGATGTACCCGCGCTTCAGCACCGACTCGACCGGGAACGAATTGCGCATCCCCGGGACGTTCGCCGTTACTGCGCAGTCTCCCAACGAGACCAGCAGCTTTGAGTGCGCCCGGACTTTTTCGATTCTCTCCAGGTCTTCCTCCGAACTGATTGCGCCTTCGATCAGCGTGACGTCCACTTCCTGCGGAAAATCTTTCAGATCGACCAGCGGGCTGTAGACCAGGTCAATGTGCTCGGCCAACTCGAGCAGCCGCTCATCCATGTCGAGAAACGACATGTGGCATCCCGAGCACCCATCCATCCATACGGTTGCGATTCGGACTTTACTCATTGCCGTCCCTCCCGCATCAAGGTCAGATACGGCAGGAACTGCCGCCGTTTTTTCATTTCTCCCGCAGCGCGTCCTTTTTCGACCAGGGCACCGGTCGGACAGACATGCACACACTTGCCGCAACTGGTGCAACTGTCAGAATCGCCCCATGGCTGATTCAGGTCGGTGATCACTCGGCAATCAATGCCGCGACCGAACAGATCCCATGTGTGCGCGCCTTCGATCTCGTCGCAAACGCGTACGCATCGCGAGCACAGGATGCAACGATTGTGGTCGACCACGAACCGGCGGTTACTGGCGTCCACTTGCAGCTTGGGATTCAGATAGGGCACGCGCACGTGCGTGATTCCCAGGCTCTCGGCCATGCGTTGCAGCTCGCAGTGATTGTTCGAAACGCATACTGAGCACACGTGATTGCGCTCCGAGAACAGCATCTCGACGATCATCTTTCGCAGCGCTTCCAGCCGTGGAGAATGTGCCGTGACTTCCATGCCTTCCTGTACGCGCGTGACACATGCCGGCAGAAGCTTATTGCTGCCCTTCACTTCCACCAGGCACAGGCGGCAGGCGCCCACATCGGTGAGACCGTCGAGGTGGCAGAGCGTGGGTATGTTAATTCCATTCTCACGTGCGACTTCGAGGATTGTCTGATCGGCGCGCGCACCAATGTCGCGCCCATCAATCTGCAAGGTTTTGATTTCCACCGCCGCGGGGCTCATTTACCCACCTCCGCCGTTTTGGCTGCAGCTTTCGTCTTACACACTCCTGCGGGACACTGTTTGTCGCTGATATGCGCCAGGTACTCGTTTCGGAAATAGCGCAGGGTGCTGACCACCGGATTCGGGGCCGTCTGCCCCAGCCCACAGAGGCTGGTCTGGCTCACGACCGTGCACAGCTCTTCGAGCAGGCTAAGCTCTTTTTCGCCCGCTGCACCGGAGGTGATCTTCTCCAGCAAGTTGTGCATGTGCGTGGTGCCCACTCGGCACGGTGCGCACTTGCCGCATGATTCAGTCCGGCAGAAGTCCATAAAGTATTTGGCGACGTCGGGCATGCAGGAGGTGTCGTCCATCACGATCAGTCCACCTGATCCCATGATTGACCCGACTTTCGCTAGCGACTCATAGTCGACTGGCATGTCGAGGTATTGCTCCGGCACGCATCCGCCAGAAGGACCGCCGGTCTGCGCGGCTTTGAAGTTGCGTCCATCGGGAATGCCACCGCCCAGGCGGAAGATGATGTCGCGCAGCTTGATGCCCATTGGGACTTCGATCAGTCCAGTGTTCTGAACGCGACCGGCGAGTGCGAATACCTTGGTGCCTTTGCTCTTTTCAGTGCCAATGCCCGCGTACCATGCGCCGCCTTTGCGAACGATGGGCGCGATGTTCGCGTAAGTCTCTACGTTGTTGATAAGCGTGGGTGCGCCCCACAGTCCTTCTTGCGCCGGATACGGCGGCCGGGGACGAGGCGTGCCGCGCTTGCCTTCCACCGAATTAATCAGCGCTGTCTCTTCGCCGCAGACGAATGCCCCTGCGCCCAGGCGAATGTCGATGCGGAAACTGAAGCGCGTCTCGCAGATGTTGTTTCCCATCAGACCGAGATTTTCCGCCTGCTTGATCGCAGTTTTCAGCCGCTTGATCGCCAGCGGATATTCCGCGCGTACATAGATGTAACCGTGGCTCGCACCAACTGCGTAAGCGGCAATCGCCATGCCTTCGAGAACGCGTTGCGGATCGCTCTCCAGCACGCTGCGATCCATAAATGCTCCCGGATCGCCTTCGTCCGCGTTGCAGATCACGAACTTGGTGTTGTTCTGGCTGCGCGCTTTGGCTACGGTGCTCCACTTCAAGCCCGTCGGATATCCAGCGCCGCCGCGCCCGCGCAATCCGCTCTTCGTAACCTGCTCGATGACTTCCAGCGGCGTCATCGACGTGAGCGCCGTCAACAACGCCTCATAGCCGTCCGCCGAGATGTAGTCTTCAATTCGCTCGGGATCGATATTCCCGGAATTCTCCAGGACCACCTTCACCTGCTCCTTAAAGAAGGGAAGTGTCGGATCGAGTTTCAGCCGATCGGCGCCCTTGCTCTTGCTTTCGAGCGAATCCACGATGTCGGCCGGGTCGGAACTCTCCTCGGGAGGACGCACGCCCTGATAGAGCTTGCCCTCCGGTTCCACTGAAACCAGCGGCCCGGCGGCGCATAGTCCCATGCAGCCGACGCCTTTTACGTGGCAGCTCTTCTCCAGCCCTTTTTCCTTGATCCGCGCCTCGATCCCGGCTTTCACTTTGTCGCTGCGTTGCGACAAGCAGGCGGCTGCGGTACAGACGTGAATTTTCTGCGGGAACTCCTGCTGCTTTTCCCGCTCGGTGCGCGCAATCTCGCGAAGATCCTCAAGCGTCATGATGCAGCCACCTCAAAATCCTTTTCGACATTTCTTCGGGACGAATCTTTCCCGCGACATCACCATCGAACACTACTGCCGGCGCCAGGCCGCACGATCCCACACAGCGCGCTGTCAGCAGCGAAACCTGGTTATCTTCGGTAGTTTCTCCCGGTTGGATGTGTGCCGATTCCTCCACCGCTTTCAGCAGCGCCGGCGATCCCTTGATGTAACAGGCAGTGCCGGTACAAACCACGCAGGTGTGTTTTCCTTTGGGTTTCAGCGTGAAGAAGTGATAGAAGGTTGCCACTCCGAACACTTTGCTGTAAGGAAGCCGCAAGCTCTGAGCTACGAAGCGCAAAGCGGTGTCATCGAGATACCCGAAGCTTTCCTGAACGGTGTGCAGCACCTCGATCAAAGCATTGGGTTCGCGTCCGTGGCGGCGCATGGTGCCTTCCACGATCCGCCAGCGCTTGTCGTCCGAAGGTGGCAAAACTGTCGCTGGATACGCCGGCATCAGGTCTCCTTTCAACCGAAAGGAAGCAGCGGGGCAGTCTTCGACCGTACCCTTCCAAAGGTCGGGTTGATCTAAGAGCTAACTTGTATTTGGGCCACTGCCAAACCGCGCTCCTCTGGCCCAGCCTCCGCAATTCCTTTGTCAGCAGTGTCGTCTTTTTCAACAGAATTTGGTGTGCGCCGCATCACGTCCGACGGTGAGAGAATCCACACCAGAACTGGATTCCGGGAATGGAACTGGCTTTTCTGAGGTCTTGTGAGTTCGAAGGCTTTCGTGAGTGTCACCTGAATGAGGACATCTCCCTCCTCTGCTATGGCGTCAGATTTTTGAACGCCACTGTCTAAAACAGACTCAGTGTCTGTCCTCAAGGGGCAGCGCACTACGAGCCAATGAAGGAGAGACACTATTATGAAGAAGCTTAGTATTGCATCCGTGCTGCTGCTCGGAGCGGGAATGGCGGTAGCACAAGCAGGAGGATCCGGCGGAGGCGCTGGCGGTGCTGGCGGTTCTGGTGCCGGTGCAGGAGCCGGAACAGCCGGTACAGGAGCAACGGGCGGCGTAGCCGGCCAGAGCACTGGAACGGCAGGCTCAGGTTCAGTTGGCACTGGCGGAAGCGCGGGGTCAGTGGGTTCGCAGGGCTCACAAACAGGAACTCCAGGAACTGGTGCCAGCGCAGGTTCGATGGGCTCACAAACAGGGACGACGGGAACGACGGGAACCACTGGAACTACAGGCACGATGGGGACCGCTCCTGACGCGAGCGGAACAACCGGCGCAACTGGGACCAGCACTCCAGGAACAACGGCAACTCCCGAGAGCTCAACTTCACCGGGTACCGGCACGGCTGGAACAGGCAGTGTTGGTGGAAACACGGGGGGTGCTTCAACGCCAGGCACAACAGGAACGACCGGAAGCACCACGGGCACTACGGGTACGACTACAACACCGCCCCAGATGTCGATGCTGATGGGTGGGCCGCAGAGCGCTTCCGATCAGGCGCAAGGGGCAGCCCAGGGCGCGGCCGATCAGACCCAAGGCGCTGCATCTAGCGCTGCTGATCAGACGAAAGGTGCAGCCTCCAGCGCAGCCGGAGCCGTGAAACACGGCGCCGAAACTGGCGCTAGCAAAACCGAGGAAGGTGCGAGTGACGCCTATCACGGAACCAAGAACGCGGTAACCGGATCATCGTCAGACCAGAACCAGTCCGGCACAACCGGGAACGTGGGCGCACCTCCTCCGCAGGATCAGACTGGTGGCGCGGCAGCGGGCAATGAGGGCAACGCCGGTGGCGCGGCCGCAAACGGTGGCGGTGGAATGCCACACACGGCAACCCCGTTGCCACTGCTCGGTCTTCTCGGACTTGGCGGCTTGAGCTTCGGCGTTTGGAAGGCTCGCTACTTCCGCAAGTAGGAAATGTACGAAGTCAGTGGCGCGCGGGCGACACGCCTGCACAGACCACAAAGAAAAGGCCTCCGCTCCTGGAGGCCTTTTTCTTATTTGTCATCACGAGTTATGTGTCATCACGAGGGAGCGTCAGCTCGCGAGGGATCTGCAGTTTATGTCGACTGAATGACCTCTCTTCGCGCCTCGCCGCCGATTTTATCGTGCAATCCCAGGGCAACATCGATGAGCGCCTGATCCACTTTTCGGTTTTGCGACAACGCTTCCTGGATCGGAATAGCCACAATCTCATTTCCGCGCAGCGCGGCCATCTTCCCGAAGTCTCCGCGATGCACCATGTCGATCGCGCCCGATCCGTAGCGCGTTCCCAGCACGCGATCGAATGCCGTTGGCGATCCGCCACGCTGCACGTGACCGAGCACCACTGCGCGCGTTTCGAAGCCCGTGCGCTTCTCAATCTCTTTCGCCAACAGGTTTCCAATGCCGCCCAGCCGCACGTGACCGAACTCATCTTTCGATACATCGAGAGTGACATTGTCGCCGCTGTGTTCGGCGACCTTCGCGCCTTCCGCGACCACGACGATACTGAAATAGCGTCCGCGAGAATGCCGTAGCTTGATCGCCTCAGCCACGTCCTCGAGTTCGAACGGTTTCTCCGGAATCAGAATCACGTCGGCGCCTCCCGCAACGCCGCTGTACATCGCGATCCATCCTGAGTCGCGTCCCATCACTTCCACCACGATCACGCGGTTATGGGCTTCCGCGGTGGTGTGCAGCCGGTCGATCGCTTCGGTCGCGATCTCTACCGCTGTATCGAATCCGAAACAAAAGTCCGTTCCACTCAGATCGTTATCGATTGTCTTCGGCACGCTTACGACCTTTACACCCAACTCGCTTAATTTGTGCGCTACCGACATGGTGTCGTCGCCGCCGATCGCGATCAGCGCCTCGCAGCCGTGCCGCTTCAAATTGTCCATGCACCGCTGCAGTCCGCCTTCGCGCTTGGCAGGATTCGTGCGCGACGTGCGCAGAATGGTTCCACCACGCGGCAGAATGCCCGATACCTTCGCCAGGTCGAGAACCTCTGCTTTATTGTCTTGAACTCCTCGCCAGCCTTCCAGAAACCCCACGAACTGATCGCCGTAATGGAACGTGCCTTTGCGTACGATGGCACGAATCACCGCGTTCAGACCGGGACAATCGCCTCCGCCGGTTAACACACCGATCTTCATCCTCGTCCTTCCTCACATCTCGATTAAAGTGCTTATAAAGCGGTGCTGCGATTCTATCGATTCAGACGCGAATTTGTCGCGCTTCAACTTGCTATTCATGAATCAAAAAGAATTGGAGCCCACTCGCCCTCGAGTGGGCAGAGTTCCAGTAGCGAGCCCTATGGCGTAAGGGTGGAGACTGCAAATCGTGACGAATCGTTGTAAGATTGCCCGCCGTGGGGAATGCCGTGTCGACAGACAATAAGCAGCAGTTTTCGAGTTATAACGATTTCTTTGTTTTCTATCTCGGCGAACATAGCAAGCCAGGAACCCGCTACATGCACCTCTGCGGCACGATGCTGGGTTTGGCGGTGCTGATCTGGGCAATCGTCACTGGCCACTACTGGTGGATTCTGCTCTGGCCGGTGATCGGCTACGCCTTCGCCTGGATCGGCCACTTCGGCATCGAAGGCAATCGTCCAGCCACGTTCGGCCATCCGTTCTGGTCATTCATCAGCGATTTCAAGATGGTCTACCTGATGGTTACCGGTCAACTGGCAAGCTTCGTGGCCACAACTGAAGCCGGATCGAAGAAGTAGGTTCAATCCTCTTTGCGCGAGACGTAATACGGGAAACGCGAAACGGCCTTACCTTCCTGCCGCCTGCGTCTTGTCTTTCGTGGTGAACTGCGCGACTCCGCTCTCGACTTTTCCGCCCGTTCCCAGCGCCTGATCTGACACAACCTCGAAGTAATAGGTTGTTCCGGGCGCGAGCCTCTTCAGGGTTACGCGATGAGTCAGCGCTCCCCATGGCGTCTCCGCGACCTGGTCCAGGCGGGCGCGATCGGTTCCGTATAACACCTGCGTTCCAGAAGACACATTGGTCGACCAAGCCACAATCGCATCTTCCGCGCCTGCATGCTCCACGGTTGGACCGCTTGTGATCCGCACCTTTTCGGGCGCCGCGCCGTTATCACTCTGGCTCGACCGCGCCGTAGCCGTGAGCAACAGAACGGCCAGCAGGAACGCGATACAAGCTCGGAGCAGAACGAGTTGATCCTTCATCAACACTGTTTCTTGGATGCAGATCCGCCTCCCGAGGCTGGTTCTCTCGACTGGTTCTCTCGCCAGTGTTGTGAAAGCTATCCCGGAGCGCTCCACTTTTCAGTTACACTGCCCGCAATGCGCGTTCTCGGAATCGATTGCGGTGGCGAATTTACCGGATACGGTGTTGTGGAGCAGGGAAGCGACACCAGGCTGCAGATAGTTTGCTGCGGAACCATCCGTCTCTCCACCCGAGAGCCTCTGCCAATTCGGCTCAATCGTGTCTATGAACGTCTTCGCGAGGTCATTGCCGACGTTCATCCCGAGATGGTCGCTATCGAAGACGTCTTCTACGCCGTCAATGCCAAATCCGCATTGAAACTGGGCCAGGTGCGCGGAGTCGCGATGCTCTCAGCCTCATCCTGCGGACTGCAAGTTGCCGAGTATTCGCCGCTCTCCATCAAGTCCGCCGTTTGTGGCTACGGAAGGGCAGAGAAGTCGCAAGTTCAGCACATGGTTACCAAGCTCCTGAACTTGACGGAGTCGCCCGAATCGCCCGACGCCGCCGATGCGCTTGCCATCGCGATCTGTCATCTGCATACCTGGACGACGTTGCAACGCCAGCAGCCCGCGAAAGCCGCCTCGTGTCGCGCCTGATCGTGATCGATGCATCTCATTTTCCGTCTAGAATGCTTGCTGGAGGACGCTCGCTCGTGCGCACTCGTCAGAACAGAATCTTCCTCGCGGTGTTGTGCATTCTTGTCGCCGCTAATGCGTTTTCGCAAGCGCCTGCGCTCGATTCGTCGAAGTCTCGCGCCGCAGCCGTTCCCACAGTAACGTTCAGCCTCGATTTCCCAAACGCCGATCCTCCGCACTACTCCATTGCCGTCAGTGCCGACGGACGCGCTGCCTATCAGTCCGATCCCAGCAGCGAAGCGTCTACTGGTGTTCCGTACATCTATCGCTTCACCCTCAGCAGCGAGGGCATCAATAAGATCTTCGGAGCGGCGAAGCAGCTCAAATACTTCGATCAGGACTTCGAGTTTCACAAAGGCAAAGTCGCTTTTACGGGCAACAAGACGCTTGCCTACAAGGACGGCGATCGGGACTTTCGCAGCAGTTACAACTGGTCGTCCAACAGCACGGTCGAACAGATCACCGATTATTTCGAAGGCATTGCCGAGACCATGGAATTCGGCCGACGCCTCACCTACTACCACGCGCATGACAAGTTAGGTTTGGACGCGGAATTGAAACGAATGCAGGAAATGGGGAAGGACCGTCAGTTGGCTGAGATCCAGGCGATTACGCCGATTCTCAAATCGATTGCCGCTGACGCCAACGTTCTGAATATATCGCGGCGGCGTGCCGAAGCGCTTCTCAGCTCCGTTTCACCTTCAGCCTGAGTTGACAGAGACTGGCGATGCAGGGCGGATCATAGTCCGCCCTGCTCCCAATGAATCTAAAGATGCCAGTGAAAAGCTATTCCGAACCAGCGAAGACTTACTTGGAGAACGCCTGAATGGCGGTCGCTTCGTCGTCTTTCACGTCGAACACCGTGTAGAGCTTCGTGATCTGTAGAAGGTCGTGAACTTTCTTCGTCAGGTTGAGAAGTTTCAGCTCTCCGCCTGCATTTCGTACGCTCGTGAACGCGCTCACCAGCTCGCCGATGCCGGAGCTGTCGATGTAGGTCACGTCGCCCAGGTTCAGCAGAATCTTCTTGTTGCCCTTGGCGACTGTTTGCCGGACAAGGTCGCGCAACACCGAACTGCCCTCGCCGAGAGTGATACGCCCGCTCAGATCGATGATGGTTACGCCATCCACCTGCCGGGTGCTGGATTTCATGCTCACTTGGAATCCTCCTTGCCGTCTGCCGCTTCGCTGCGGACGTGCTTAATCAATGTAATCTCTGTTCCAGGTTCTAAAGTTCTGAACCGAACTTCATCCATGAACGAGCGGATCAAAAAGATCCCTCGTCCTGAAGGCTTTAACAGATTCTCTGGCGCCAGAGGGTCCGGAAGCTTCTCCGGATCGAGGCCATGTCCCTCGTCGGCGACCGTGATGATCAAATCCTTCGCGGTTCGCTCGAACGCCAGTGTCATCTTCTTATTAGGATCGTAGCCGTTGCCGTGATACACGGCGTTTACGGCTGCTTCGCGCACCGCCATTTCGATGCGAAGAACCTCGTCTTCGTCGAAGCCCGATCCCGACGCGAGTTCGCTGGCCTTTTGCTCGGCTTCGTTGACGCTTTCGAGCGTGGAATCCAGCTTGTAGACGACCTTCTTTGCCGTCATGCTCAAATGCTTACCGCCACCCTTTTTTCGCTTCGAAGCCCGGGAGAGCGCCAGAAAATAGCGAGCCTCTAAGAAGCACGTAGTTTGCCTGTCCGAGTGCATCCGTGTCAAACAGCGAATTTCTTATGTCGTCGATTTTCGCCGCTCACGCGCCTTTATTCGACCCTCCGACCCGTCTGCCCGCCCCGATTCTCGCCAAGTATGACCAAGCACAGTGGCCCATCCGAGTCCTTCTTTGGCTTGGTTGTCACTGGAGTTACAAAGGAATTGGCGAGAGACTGTTGCAGCGTGAGTGGGACATCACCCGCCTGCTTGGTAGACTCGAAAAAAGAGGATTCATTTCGCCGAAGCAGGACGAGAAAGACAGACGGTCCGTCGTGCGAGAATCACGCAACGTGGGCTGACGCTGCTAGAGGTTCTGCAACCGGAGCTCTCGCGAATGGCGCGATACCAGTTTCGAACACTGGATGAGGATGAGCTGGACAAGCCGCTGGCCACATTCGGATACGAGCGGCGACCGCGCAAGGGGTCTCGGAGATAAACAATGGCGCAGATTGACAATAAGAAGCTGCACGCGGCTGTGACCGATGCAGGGACTACGCTGAAAGAATTGCATCGTGAACTGGTGGAACAGACGAAGGGACACTACGAGAAAAAGTTCGGTCGGGTAAACAGTCCCGGCGAGCTGCTGCGCTTGCTTCTGAATGCGCCAGAGTTCGCGTGGCTGCACGCCATGAGCGAGCTAATGGTAGACATCGACGAGTTGCTGGTCCATCCGGAGATTTCGCCGCTGGATGCGGCAGCAGTGCGGTCGGAGATCAGCAAACTGGTTGCGCCTCCGGAACTGGATACCTCCGATTTTTATCGGAAATATAGGGAGGCGCTGCAATCGCCGGAAGTTGCCGTCAGCCACGGGAAACTGCGCAAGGTGCTGGCGGAATTGCCCGAGCCTCAGCCCGAGGATATTGCCGAGGTGATGAGGGTTCGACATAAGTGGGCGGAGAAGAACCGGCAGAGATCGCGAAGAGTGCAGTAAGGCAATTAGTAATCGAGTAATTCGTAATCGGTAATTGAAAAGCTAAGAACCGAAAACCTGACAACCTGAAAACCTGCCGCTAACCCGCCAGTATTAGAAGTTAGGCCGTTCACGATGTGGTCTTGGCGTGTTCTTCCTGGGGGGCAGGGTCTGTGTAAAGCTGTTCGATTTGGGAGCGATAGCGGTCTTCGATCACCCGGCGGCGTAGTTTCATGGTCGGAGTCAGGAATCCGTTGGCGATGGTGAACTCGTCGGCGATCAGTAGAACCTTCTTCAGCTTCTCAAATTGCGCCAGGCCCGTATTCACTTCCGCGACGATCTGATCGTAGATGGCGCGAACTTCGGAGCGAGTAACCAGTTCCCCGCGATTGTTGAAGGCGATGTTACGCTCGCGTGCCCATTCCTCCAGAGCGGCGAAATTCGGTACGATCACCACGGCAGGGAACTTGCGCCGGTCGCCGAGCAGGGCAGCTTCGCCGATCATAGGATTCGATTTCAATGTGCTCTCGATCGGTTGGGGAGCGATGAACTTTCCGCCGGAGGTCTTGATGAGATCTTTTTTGCGGTCGGTTATGGAGAGAAATCCGTCGGAATCGATGTTGCCGATGTCACCGGTCTTGAACCAGCCATCTTCAAACGCATCGCGCGTTTCATCAGGAAGGTTCCAGTAACCCTTAAAGATTGAAGGGCCTTTCACGAGCACTTCGCCGTCCGGTGCGATGCGCACTTCGAGGTTGCTAAGTGGAACTCCCACGGTGCCAAGTTTGTGGGTTGTCGGCGTATTGACCGCAATCACGGGAGAAGTTTCCGTTAGACCGTATCCCTCATCGATACGAATGCCCATGTCCGCATACCACTCCGCCAGTTCGCGGCCGAGCGGCGCTCCTCCAGAGATGAACAGCTTTACCCGACCTCCCAAACCCTGGCGAAGCTTGCTGTAGAGCATTTTGTTGGCCAGCCTCCAGTCCCAATCGGTAGGTTGACGATCAGCCAGAACCTCTTTGCGATGGGCGCAACCGACTTTGAGGCCCCACTTATAAATCGAATGTTTGACACCAGTTGCGGCCTTTTTCTGAACTTGCGCTTTCATTTTTTCATAAACGCGGGGGACGCCCACAAAGATCGTGGGCCTTATCTCCAGCAGAGTGGCCGGAAGATTGTCGATCACCGGGCAGTATGCGATCAACACGCCATGATGCAGCATTACGTAGTCGACGTGGCGTGCGGTGATGTGCGAGAGGGGAAGAAATGAGATGTAAGTATCCGCGGGGCCGATTTCGGCTCCCTGAAGAGAGCACTGGAAATTCGAGGTGAGATTGCCATGTGTAAGCATGGCGCCTTTAGGCGTGCCGGTGGTTCCCGAAGTGTAGATGATGGTCTCGACATCCTCAGCCTGGTTGATTGCGCGCGCGATGGCGTCGAATCCGAGATCGCGGGATGAAGGCCCCTCCTGCATCATGCGGTTCATGGGAACGGCCTCGGTGACGCCGACGTAGTCCATCACGATACATTTTTCGATTGCGGTCTGCTCTTTGATAGAACGGAACTTCTTAAGTTGATCGATGGTGGAAAGGAATATGATGCGAGCGCCGGAGTCGCGCAACATGTAGGAAACCTGCTCGGCGGTTTGGGTCGGGTAGATGGGGACGATGACCGCACCAAGGAGGGCAGTGGCAAATTCGGCGAAAGTCCACTCCGGACGATTTTCGCTGAGGATAGCAATGCGGTCGCCCTTCTTGATGCCCCATTTCGACAGGGTGAGAGCAATGCCAACTACACTGCGATAGACTTCCTGGCTGGAAATCGGGTTCCACTCGCCGGACTGTTTGGAGAGCATGACCCGATCGGCGCCACGGTCCACGATCGCGAAGAACAGATCATTGATAGTTTGAAGTGTCATGGCCGAGTCTCTCCACTGGAAGAGATGAACGCAGCAGCCAAATGGCAGCTTTGTGAGGTTGTTCCATTGAGATGAAGGTTCGAATTTGGGAATTTCCCCGAGCGTTCCCGAGCAGAAAATCTAGCGAGAATTGCGGGCAGAATCAATGGCCGGACAGGTCTCGAGAACAATAATAGAACAAAATCGGGAAAGAATAGTGACACGGTGGAATTGACCGCGATGCGCGTGTGCTTTAGGCTGAGCGAACCTGTGAGGTGAAACGAATGAGGAAATTCGCACTAGCCGCGGCAATCGCCGTGGGACTGCTGTCTGCTGCGGGCGCGGGATTTGCTGCCGACGAGCCGGCTCCGAGTCCAACAGTGAAGGTGGGAAACATAGCTCCCGACTTCACCTTACGCGACCAGACCGGGAAGGAAGTATCGCTGCATGATTTCCGAGGTAAGAAAAGCGTAGTCGTCGCCTTTTACGTGTTTGCATTTACCGGCGGTTGAACGAAGGAACTTCAGGGATTCCAGCAGAATATGCAGAAGCTGGAAGCCTCAAACACCCAGGTCCTGGGTGTAAGTATGGACAGCATGTTCGCGAACAAAGCCTTCGCAGAGCAAATTGGTGTGACGTTCCCGCTGCTGAGTGATTGGGGTGGCGACGTGACTAAGCAGTACGGAATCTACAATCCGAAATACAAAGCCGCACGACGAGTAACTTACCTGATCGATCCCACGGGAAAAGTAGTGGAGATGAAAATCGATAGCGAGGCCATCGATCCGACGCAAATTGTGACAGCTTGCGAGCGCCGAAAAGGGAAAAGTTAGCGAGAGCGCGCGCGAATTGTTAACGAAGTTTGACCGAGCTACCAGCGACTGCTAATATCGAAATGCGGGGTGGAGCAGCCTGGTAGCTCGTTGGGCTCATAACCCAAAGGTCGCTGGTTCAAATCCAGCCCCCGCAACCAATAAGCTCCTACAATCAAGCATTTATCGGAGGCCGCGATCAGCGGCCTTTTCCTTTGCGCAGATTGTGCCTGGATTAAGTCCGACTATGGTTACGAACCAACCATTGCAGGGTAAACCTCACAATCGTGACGTTCGCTGGGTTTGCGCTCGCGACGAGACGCAAGTAAGGCGTGGAGGCCTGCCTCACTGGCCGATCTGCAGTTAAGCGCGACGGACCTCGCCAGATTTTGCTGCGGTTACTCGAGAAAACAGAGCAGGTGACCGCATCCGCAGACAAAGTTGCTCGAAGTCGGCGCTCGGTCCATTCCAACGAAGCACATCGAGATGGTCGAATACCGGAACATCGAGGCGCAGGGTCGCCAGAGTACGAAACAGCAGCGCATCGTCCCACTTATCGAACAGGGATTCGGACAATGGGCGAGCCTTTCGGATCGAAGGATCCCACTCTCGCCAATTCTTCGGGATGTTCTCAAGATGAGGGTACTGCGACAAGCATGAGGCGGCGGCCTTCTGTCCCCATCCGGCGATGCCGGGGTAACCATCCGCGCTGTCACCAACCACAGCCAGGTAGTCCGGTATTGATTGCGGTTTTACGCCGAACTTGTCTACGACACCAGCTTCGTCGCGCACGATTTCACGCCTGCGATCCAGTTGAACGACTCGCGTCCCGACGACACACTGCGCAAGGTCTTTGTCCGGCGAGCAAACAAGCACCTGCTTCGCGCGACCGTCCTGGGCCGCCTTGGCTGCCGCAGAAGCCAACGCATCATCCGCCTCAAAATAAAGCATGGGCCAGACGACCACTCCCATCGCAGTCAGCGCTTCTTCAAGAATCGGAAACTGGGAGAGTAATTCCGGTGGCACGCCTTCGCTTGTCTTGTACCCCGGGTAAAGATCATTCCGGAATGACTCCACCACATGATCGGTCGCGACACCGACGTGGGTTGCGCCGCGCTCGAGCATCGACAGAATGGAGTTCAGGACACCGCGTACAGCGCCAACCTCTTGCCCGGTCGCGTCTGCCGCTGCCGGTACCGCGAAGAAGTAGCGGAACAATTCGTAGGTCCCGTCGATTAAGTGAACGTCCATGATGAATTGGTCAGAGTACCATCGCAGTTTGTCTGCTATTCGAGCAAAGACTTCTGTACCGGCTGCGGGACGGGTTCCATGGGTGCAGCGCAACCTTCGTCATCGTTCTGTACCGTATTTACTCGAGAGCTCACGGGATACCGCCGCATTCGAGTTCCATCGAACGGCTTCAAGAGTTTACTGACTGCGGCCACATTCCTCACTTCCGGATCAAGCCACAGATCGTATTCGTCCCTGTGGAGTATGACCGGCATGCGATTGTGAATGTCGACGGTCACCGAGTTCGCGGCGGTTGTAACTATCGAGCAGCTTTCCAGCCATTCTCCGTTCGTATTTTTCCATCGATCCCATAATCCAGCGAATGCGAATAACTCTCCTTCGGCTACCTCGAAGCAGAACGGTTGTTTGAGTTTCGATGTTCTTTGCCATTCGTAAAAGCCATCTGCGGGAATGAGACATCGGCGACTTTTCAAAGCGTCTCCGAACGCGGGTTTGCTGGCAGCAGTCTCTGAGCGCGCGTTGATCATTCCAGCGGCATTCGAGGAATTTTTAGCCCATGACGGGATCAATCCCCACTTCATCAGGGACAGCTCGCGCACAGGCTGTAGCGCGTTTTGGCGAACGGCGAGAACAGGTTGAGTCGGAGCTATGTTGTAGCGCGGCTCCCATTCGACGCCGTTTGCTTCCGCGCCGAAATATTCTTCGATAGCCTGTTTTCGTCGAGACAATCGATAGCGCCCGCACATCCTGGCATTCTATCCCGAGGCACAGCGCATGATCGTGTCCATAGGCGACGGTTCGGCGGATCCGAACTGCGGTTAAGCACAATCTGCGGGCCACTTTCATCGCTCAATCAGTAAAGACGCGTCGTGTAGGCACAATTTGATTAACAACGCCTTTCTGAAACGAAATCAAAAATAACAATACGAAACATTTTGTATTGACAATCGATCGTGAGCAGAAGTACAAGTGTGCCAATCACTATTTGTGGGAAGAGGGGAGTTGCAATGGTCGAAGGCAGGTTTAACTCAGCTCTCGTAAAGGTTCTGACTGCGCTTGCGGTTTTGCTGCTAACAAGCTCACTGATGTGGGCACAGAAGGACGCTGGCAGCCTCAGCGGAACCGTAAAAGATTCTACGGGTGCGGTGATTGCTGGCGCAACGGTGACGGTTATCGATCAGGAAAGAGGCACAAAACTGTCGACGACGACCAACAGTCAAGGCGATTACGCTTTAACTCCTCTCAAAGTGGGTCAGTACCAGATCACCGTAGAGAAGCAGGGCTTCAAGAAAACCGTGGCGGGACCGGTCACGCTACAGGTTCAACAACGCGCAGTGGTTGATCTGAACATGGAGGTCGGTTCAATTTCTCAGGAGCTGATGGTGACCAGTGAGGTGAAGCAACTGGAAACGGAGACCTCCGAGCTGGGCCAGGTGGTTACCGGGACGGAAATGAAGACGCTCCCATTAAACGGGAGAAACTTCGCGCAACTGGCCCTGCTAAGTGCAGGCACGGCTCCATCAGAGCCGGGCTCTCGCGACGAGAGCAGCTACGGATTCAGTTCGAATGGCGGCCGCTCCCTGCAGAACAACTTTCTGCTTGATGGCGTAGATAACAACTCCAATCTCGCCGACCTGCTGAACGGAAGCAACTTCGTGATTCAGCCTCCCGTGGACGCGATCCAGGAATTCAAGGTGCAGACGAACTCTTACAGCGCCGAGTTCGGGCGCGGGAATGGCGCCATCATCAACGCGGTCATCAGATCGGGGACGAATCAGCTACACGGGAGCGCCTGGGAATTTTTCCGCAACCGCAAGCTGGACGCGCGCAACTACTTCGATACGATCGACTCAGGTCCTAAGCCCCAGTTTGATCAGAACCAGTTCGGCGGAACTCTAGGCGGCCCGGTTTATATTCCGAAGCTCTACGACGGCCGCAACAAGACATTCTTCTTCGTAGATTACGAAGGCTTGCGACTGCATTCCGCGAATCCGCAGACGGCAACCGTGCCGACTGCCGCGCAGCTTGCGGGTGATTTCTCGGCCAACATCGACTATACCTCTCCAACTGGCGTGAATGACTGTAATGGCGTTCCCACTTATGCAGGCGAGATATTCAACACACGCTTGACGCAGGCAGCGGGAGGCGGCGGCTATTGCGGAGTTCCATTCGGATACGATTCCAGTGGGCGCCCTTCCAATATCATTCCCACCACTTCGCTTGATCCGCTAGCGGTTCGGATTGCGAGTCTTTATCCGACACCCAATGTGGACGGGAATGGCTACAACTTCAAGTTCAATCCCATTCAGAAGACCACTCGTAACAACGTCGATGTACGTATCGATCAGAAGATCAGCGGTAGCGACAACATGTTCGGACGGTTCAGCTATCAGAATCAGCCGAGTATCACTCCGCCGAATCTGCCGGGAATTGCTGACGGCGGCGGCTTCTACAGCGGCATTGAGGATGACGCCGCGCGCAGTCTCGCGGTCAGTGAGACGCACGTGTTCCGGACGAATCTGATTAACGAAGCTCGCTTCGGATACAACCGGATCAATTCACAGCGCCTTCAGTTCAATTCCAACCAGGATCTTTCTGGACAGCTTGGTTTTGCCGGTGTTCCGTTTGTTGCCGACAACGGCGGATTGCCGCAGCTTACTTTCAGCGACGTCTCGCAGATCGGCAGTCCGACCTATCTGCCTTCCCACGAAATTCAGAACACGTATACCGTTAGCGACAATCTTTCGTGGGTGCGCGGAAATCATTCGCTGAAGTTCGGCACTGAACTTCGTTTTGAGCAGTTTTCGATCTTCCAACCGGCAGCGCCTCGCGGGACGATGGATTTCGGAAACGTGTTTACCGATAATCCTGCCGCCCAAGGATCGGGAGGATCAGGTTTTGCTTCCTTCCTGCTGGGACTTCCGGATGGCGGCAGCATCAATAATCTGACGAATATCCAGTACCGCCGCCCGGTATATGCGTTCTACACCCAGGACGATTGGAAGGTGACGCCGAAGCTGACGGTAAATCTCGGATTGCGTTATGAACTCTTCACGACCGTAAAAGAAGCTTCGAATAACCAAGGCACCTTCGATATCGCAACGAACACGTTGTACATTCCGAAGGGAAACACCGCTCAACTTACTCCGTACTTCGCCAGCTTATTCAACTTGAGTGCCACAGCGACTCCCGGGTTGGTGAAGCCGGACACGAATAACTTCGCGCCGCGTTTGGGATTGGCCTACAGCATCACTCCGAAACTAGTAATGAGGGCTGGATTCGGAATCTTCTACGGTGGGGAAGAGAACGGCCCCTATTCGAACCCGAGTCCCGGATTCTCTCCACCATTCTTCACGACACAAGCATTTAACATGCCGTGCGGATTGTCGTCGGCGAATCCAGCATTGAACGCTTCGGGTGGGAACTGCGCTATCCCAGGCCTGACCAACTTGCCGGGACAGATCCCTGGCTCCGGCGGCATTTCCTCACAGGGATTTCCCGCTACTTCGTTGACGGATCCCAACACGCCCCAGCTTTTCCAGTTGGATAAAAATCTGGTGACGCCTTACATGGAACAGTGGCAGTGGTCGTTCCAATACCAACTGCCGGCGAACACTGTGATTGAGGCGGCATACGCCGGATCGCGCGGGCAGAAGCTTTATCTTTATATGAACGGAAATCAGGCGGCTCCGAATCCCGATCCCACGGTTGCCTACGCGGTCCGTCGGCCTGATCCAGCCATCGACAGTGCAATCCCATGGGTGCGTACGGACGGCCGTTCCAACTACAACTCACTGCAACTGCGCGCGGAGAAGAACACTGGCAGCGGACTTGCGTTCTCAGCCGCCTACACCTATTCGCACTCCCTTGATAACGCTTCTTCGGCCAACCTGGGCGCACAGAATGGCGGCGACTTCCGCGATTTCATGTACCCGCAGATGGAGTACGGTAATTCCGATTTCGATGTTCGACATCGATTCGTTGTCAGCTATGCGTACCAATTGCCTTTTGGACGCGGCCGCAAATTCGGTTCAGGCTGGAACAAATCTGTGAACGGAGTGCTTGGGCAATGGCAAATTGCCGGAGTGACTGCGGTGCAGAGTGGCAATTGGTTCACGATCACGGACGGAAATGGAAACTTCTCAAACTCCGATGGGCAACAGCGTCCTGACCTGATCGGAAATCCGAACGGCAAGCCCTGCTTACCTGGCACGTATTTCAATACCTGTGCGTTTGCTGATCCTCCGGCATCGGCCTACGGAACGCTGGCTGGCTTTGGAGATGCCGGGCGGAATATCGTTCGCGGTCCCGGATATCAGTCATGGGACATCTCCTTCATCAAGATGATTCCGATTTCCGAAAGTAAGCGATTTGAATTTCGTACCGAGCTGTTCAACTTCCTCAATCATCCGAATCTGCAGTTCGCGCAGTCAGGACCGCAGAATTCGATCAACACGACCACGTTCGGCACGCCACAATTTGGATTCTTGACGGCGGCGCGCGCACCGCGACAAATCCAGTTGGCATTGAAGTTCTATTTCTAGGTTGGCGGCAGCGTCGACGCTGGGCGTGAGGGAAGGGATGAGGCCGATGGGAGAAGGATGCTGATCATGAGAAAAGAAAAGCTCCTTCTTATTCTTCTAGGAATCTTCGCGCTTCCTTTGCTCGTATCCGCAAAGGTCCTGCCTGATGCTTCCGCGCGGACTGAGCTGAGTGCGCGCTGGCGAATGATAGCGGCCGACAAAGTGAGTGTTGAGGACGAAAAAGTTTCCGCTCCCGGTTTTGATGTCAGCAAATGGTATCCCATCAAGAGAATGCCTGCGACAGTACTGCAGGTGCTCGAAGATAACGAGGTTTATAAAAACCTCTACTTCGGGATGAACCTTGCGACTGCTGTGCCGCAGGACTTATGGAAGCATCAGTGGTGGTATCGCACCACGTTCACGGTTCCGCCGGGTCGCGATTTCTACTCCATCATCTTCGACGGCATTAACTATCGTGCCGACATATGGATCAATGGAAAGCTGGTCGCGAATCGATCTCAAGTCGTCGGGATGTACAACAAAGTCGAACTGGACATCAGTAAGTATGTTCGGCCGGATGGCGAAAATGTGCTTGCAGTGAAAATCACTCCTGAACAGAAACTGCAGGATGTGAACGGAGTAGAGCTCGCCGACAGCTGGCTGGATTGGATCAACTGGAAGTACATCGGATACCACGATCCCGAGAAGCATAAAGATCTGTCCTTCGTTCCCGATCGAAATGCGGGGATATGGAAGAAGGTGTACTTGACCCACAGCGGCAAGGTCACGGTTCGGGATCCGTATGTCACTTCGGATCTGCCGTTGCCAGCACTGAGTCCGGCTTCGTTGAAGGTTTATGCGGATCTACGCAACACGGCGGACCACCAAGTTTCGGGCACGCTGGCCGGAGAGATAACGCGAGAAGGCAAGCCGCCCATTCGTTTCGAAAAGACGATCGCTCTGGCCCCTAACGAGACAAAGGAAGTTTCATTTGAGCCAACGGATGTCGCGGGTCTGACGGTCAAAGATCCGGACCTTTGGTGGCCGTACCCGTGGGGAAAGCCGAACCTCTATCAACTGAGGCTCACTTTCAAGATCAACGGCCAGGTCTCCGACTCGCAGGTGATCCCGTTCGGCATTCGCAAAATCACGCAGCACCGGGACTCTGACGAGTCCTTCCCGAAGATCGGCAAGGGCGGCAATTTCTATATTCAGGTAAACGGGCGCGATTACCTGATTCGCGGCGCCGCGTACACTCCCGACCTTCTATTCAAGAATGATCCGCAACGCGATAGAAACGTAATGCGATACGCAAAGGACCTGGGGCTCAACCTACTGAGGTGGGAGCTGAAGTTCGCCGATGACGACATGTTGCAGCTGGCGGATCGCGAAGGCATGCCGGTGATGCTGGGCTGGATGTGCTGTGCACAGTGGGAGCATTGGGCTCAGTGGGACGCGGAGGATCATCGGGTAGCGCACGAATCGATGCAGTCGCAAGTCAGGAACCTGCGATCGCACGCTGCGGCATTCATCTGGGCCAATGGGAGCGACGGACTTCCGCCTGCTCCGGTCCTCGCCGACTATCACGAGATACTGAATGACCTGCATTGGCAGAATGCCACGGTGGACACCGTCTCCAACTACAACCAGGCGTGGAGCGGCATTCACATGGTGGGCCCGTATATCTGGCACCCTCCTTATTATTGGTTCAGCGAGAAGTTCGGTCCGGCGCGGGGCTCATCGGCAGAAGAAGGCGATAACGAGGTCATACCGCCCCTGGAAAGCCTGAAGAAATTCATCCCAGCGGACAAGCTCTGGCCGATCAACGAGTACTGGTATTTCCATTCCGGAGCTAACGACGGCAACAACCGGCTGGAGAGTATCACGCTCGCGATAGACAAGCGCTACGGACCCTCGACGAGCGTCGAGGAATTTTCGCGCAAGGCGCAGGTTGCGCATTACGAAAACGTGCGAGCGCAATTCGAGACCTATGCAGCGAGTGGCTGGGAGAACCACAAGATGATGGTTTACTGGATGCTCGACAACCACTGGCCATCATTTTTCGGGCACCTGTTCGACTACTACTACAAACAGGGGGGCGGTTATTTCGGAGCCAAGAAAGCACTGAGGCCAGTGACTGCCGTCTACGACTACTACGCTACTGGGGACAGAAGCAAGGCGAACATCTACCTGGTGAATCAGACGACACAGCCGCAGAAATCTCTAAGCGTGTCAGCGACTGTTTTCGATCTTGATGGCGTGGTAAAGCACACTGAGAAGGCTTCGAGTCTGGACATTGCTTCTGCGAGCGCAATGCGCGTTCTGACTCTGCCACGATATTCGGACATGACGTCCACGTATTTCATACACCTTCAGGTGCGTAATGCTGGTGGCGCTCTGCTTGCAGACAATGCTTACTGGCAGTCGACTACCGACGACGACATTGGTGATCCTAGCAACGACCAGCAGTTCCAGCTCAAGCAAGTCAAGTGGGCAGACTACTCTGCGCTGAACGAAATGCCGCAGGCGGATGTGACAGTCTCCACTCGCGAAGCGCTGGTCGGCGACGATAATAAGGTTGAAATCTCGCTGACGAACAAATCCGATCACATCGCTTTCTTCGTGAGGGCTGAGGTGATGAATAACGCGAGCAGTGGTGAAATACTTCCTATCACATACGATGATAATTATGTGACGCTGTTTCCTCACGAGTCGACGACGCTGCAGGCCACCGTCAATAAATCTCAAATGGACGGGCAACACCCGCTAGTAAAGATTGAAGGGTACAATGTTCCGCCGAAAACAGCCGAGCTTAAACGGCAGTAAAGAAGGACAGACCACGGCTGGAATATACGTATGACGCATGGCATAAATAATCACGACAAAAGACGCGATTGGCTCACCGACGAACGGAGGAACGAAATCCTGGCGATCGTCCATCGCGAGGGCAGAGCGCTGGTGACCGATCTGGCTGACCGATTCTCGACATCGGCGATCACCATCCGCAAGGATCTGGAGTTCCTGCAGGAACGTGCGCTATTACAACGCACTCACGGAGGAGCTCTGCGACTGCGTTCCGGCACGCTTGCCGATCCTTCTCTGCAGGAGAAGGAAAAGCAGCACCAGCGTGAAAAGCTGCACATCGCCAACTGTGCAGCAAAGATGGTGAAAGAACGCCAGTGCATCATCCTTGATTCGGGTACCACCACCACCGCAATCGCCCGCGCGCTGCGCGATTTCCACGAACTAACGGTGATCACCAATGCCGTGAATATCGCGGCCGAGCTCGCCGGCAGCAGTGTGGATGTGATTCTTACCGGGGGAACTCTGAGAAAGAATTCTTTTTCCCTGGTGGGACCACAGGCCGAAGATCTCCTGCGCGACATCAATGCCGACGTTCTGTTTCTAGGTGTGGATGGTTTCGATACCAAGATTGGACTCACGACGCCAAACGTTCTCGAGGCCAGAGTGAATCGTGCCATGGTGAATGCCGCCAATCGCGTGGTGGCCGTCTGTGATTCGAGCAAGTTTGGGCGCAAGAGCCTTGCGGTCATTGTTTCACCAGATAAGGTTCATGAAGTGATCACCGATAAAGGCGTTTCGCGTGCGACGATTCAAGAACTGCGCAATGCCGGAGTGGAAGTGACGATTGTCTAGTGAGAAGGCACTGCTTGGGGAACGCGAAATGAATTTGGGGCGGAATTCGAATACGGTACGAGAGATTCTGGCGCAACCGGAATGTTGGCAACAGACTTTAGAGGCAATCGCGAACTTCGGATTTCTGGATGAGATTCGACGGTACTCGTCTGATAAGAGCGAATGGCTATTCGTAGGCTGTGGTACCAGCTACTACCTGGCGCAGGCGGCAGCTGCGACTCATTCCGCGCTGACCGGGACGCCGGCGCGTGCTGTTCCGGCAAGTGAACTGTTCCTTCATCCAGAGCTGGCGTTGCGGAAGCAAGATCGTTTTATTCCCGTTCTCACTTCGCGGTCCGGACGCACCTCGGAGGTGCTGCGCGCCGCGGAATACTTGCGGGCAGCCGGAGTGAAGACCCTGGCCATCACCTGCGATGGAAATGAATTGAAGGAAGTGGCGGACTGGACCATTCAGATTCCGGTGCACGAAGAGAGTACCGTGATGACGTCGTCCTTCAGTTCGATGCTGTTGGCCTTACAATATCTCTCTGCTAGCGTTTCCGAAGATTATGCCTTCGTGAATGGATTGAAGAAACTTCCGCCGGAGCTGGCGAGATTGTTAGAGAAATATACTGGGACGATCCAAGGCTTCATTCGACAGCACTCATTTGACGACTACGTGTATCTGGGGCAGGGGCCGTTCGTTGGGATCGCGGCAGAAGCGGCGTTGAAGGTTACTGAGTCTTCCTGTAGCTACGCGCAGAACTTCCATACTATGGAGTTTCGTCATGGACCCAAATCGATCGTCTCGCCTCAAACTATGATCGGGTTTTTCCTTTCTGAGTCGTCGTATGCGGAAGAGGCGAGCGTGCTGCAGGAGATGAATGGGCTAGGGGGCACGATCTTTACTGTGACTAACCGCGCAGACGATGCGGTGCGTAGAGACTCACACTGCCTGATAGAGTTGGGTCTGGATGTTCCCGAATTAGCGCAGTTGGCTCCTTCGATCGTTTGGGGTCAGTTACTCGGCGTTCTCACCGGAATCGAGAAGGGCCTCAATCCCGATAGTCCCAAGAATCTCACTCGCGCTGTCCTGCTGGGGGAGTAGGTTGAGAAGTTCGATGTCACCATCGTTGGCGAAATCAATCTCGATCTGATTCTTTATGGACTCCCAGAGCAGTTGCCGCAAGAACGCGAACCACTTGCCAGTAATCTGAATGTCACGCTGGGGAGTTCTTCAGCAATTGTTGCCCATAACTATCTGCGCCTGTGGCGTGCGGACGAGTTCGCGCGGACGAGCAGGACCAGTGCACCGACTGCGGTCTTACTCATGACCACCTTGCAGGAACTATCTGAGATGGTCGCTAAGATAACAAAACGAAACTAAAAGAAGCAACCCGTAATATACTTGGAAAGCGAGAAGAAATGACTCGCGTTCCTAAATAGAAGGAGGTTTGGCCTTCGCATGACAGCTCAAGTTCAAATTGCGGTCTCATCCGGGGACATTCCGCAATCTGCAATCGACTGGGCAAGAGACAGGATCACTCGTAATCGTCAAGAACAGCCTGTGGGCTTCTTTTCTGTGTGTTCTGCACATTCCTGGGTTCTAGAAGCGGCGATTCAGCAGGCGATTGAGGATGACTCGTACATTTGCATCGAATCGACCTCGAACCAGGTAAATCAGTTCGGAGGATATACCGGAGATACCCCCACCCAATTCGCAAAACGTGTTTTATCGCTGGCCCAGGGCTTGGGATTACCCAAACACCGCGTTCTTCTTGGAGGGGATCATCTCGGTCCTTATCCATGGCGGCATCTTCCGAGTGCCGTCGCGATGGAGAACGCCTGCCAACTGGTTCGGGACTGCGTGCTTGCCGGTTATAGCAAGGTCCACCTCGACGCCAGCATGAGGTGTGCTGACGATCCGACCATCATCGCAGAAGAGGTAGTCGCTGATCGTGCGGCCCTGCTGTGCCAGACTGCGGAACGAGTCTGTGAAGAATCAGGACGCAGGTCCGATTCCCTGATGTATGTCGTCGGAACGGAAGTTCCGACCCCGGGCGGAGAACAGGCGGGAGAAGCAGTCCTTCAAGTTACCGAACTAGCTAGTGTCCAAGAGACGCTGAATGTTCTTCAAAAGAGTATCGCTCGATTAGACCTTAATGATGCGTGGGAACGAGTGATTGCGTTGGTGGTTCAGCCGGGAGTGGAATTCGGAGATGACAGCGTGCGGAATTATGATCGCCAAAGCGCGCGCTTATTGAGTGAACACCTGCCTCTAAGCCCTGCTCTCGTGTACGAAGCCCACTCGACCGATTACCAGACGCCTTCGGCCCTTCAGCACATGGTCGAAGATCACTTCGCAATCCTGAAAGTTGGTCCATGGTTGACGTTCGCGATGCGGGAAGCGATTTTTGCATTGAGCGAGATCGAACGAAATTGGCTCGCGGGCCGCGCAGACATTCAGTTATCAAACGTACGCGGAGCTTTGGATAACGCCATGCTTAGCAATCCTGAGCACTGGAAGGCTTACTACTCGGGACATCCCTCAGAGGGCAAATTTGCCCGGCGATTCAGCTTCAGTGACCGGTGCCGTTATTACTGGTTTCATCCTTACGTGCAGGCCGAACTCAAACAATTATTTCGAAACCTGTCGAGCGAACGAATTCCTCTCACGATTTTGAGCCAGTTTATGCCTCTGCAATACGAGAAGATTCGAAGTGGACGACTAGCGGCAACACCCAGTTCATTGATCAACGACGCGGTTCGAAATGTGCTGCGCATCTACGCGGCATCCACTGGATCGAGGCTCTGATACGAGTTCATTTGGCGCTCAAAAGTTCAACGAAACAGTTTCTTCTCGAAGGTGCTAATAACCAAAAGGCTTTCGCGTCGCTTCGCGATCTTTATTCGGACCTCATAGGCTAAAATTCCTGACCATTCGCCTGCAGCAAGGTTCGCAGCTTGCGAACGGCTTTGGGCATTTCCAGGACCGAAGTACTGCCGAATCCCATGATCAAGCCTTGCGAGACTGGCTTTCCAAGGTAACAAGTTGAAAGCGGTAACAGCCATAGGTGCTGTTGCGCTGCGATTCGGGTAAGTTCGCGATCAGGGAAGCGCTTCGAAAAGGTAATCACAAGATGCATTCCGGCTTCTCCCCCACGTACCTGAACCGAGGAGCCGAATTCCTGCTCCAAACATTTGACCAACACATTTCTTCGTTCGGCATACAGAATTCTCATGCGGCGAATATGCCGTGAGAAGTGACCTTCGCGAATGAAGTCGGCCAGCACGGACTGCAGAAAGGTCGGAGGTCCCAAGTCCATCGCGCGGCGTACCGCAACAAAGTGGTCGACCAGGTCGGAAGGAATGACCACATAGCCAAGGCGCAATGATGGGAACAGCACCTTGCTGAAGGTCCCTATATAAATGACGCGGAAATTGGAATCGAGTCCCTGTAGCGATGCAATCGGTCTGCTCTCATAGCGGTATTCACTGTCGTAATCGTCTTCGAAGATCCACGAGCCAGAATTTTCCGCCCATTCCAGCAACTGAAAGCGACGCGCTGCGCTCATCGTGACACCAAGCGGATATTGATGAGAAGGCGTGACCGAGGCTGCTCGAGCGTAGCGATAACGCTCGATGCCCGCCGCAACATTCAGACCCTCATCATCAACGGGAACCGGGATCATCTGGGCGCCGTTCATGGCAAGCACATGTCGCGCCAACGGATAACCAGGCTCTTCAATCCATACGCGGCTGCCGGGATCGAGCAGAACGCGCGCGGAGATTTCGAGTGCCTGCTGAGAACCACTCACGATCATGATCTGCTGGGCATCGCAACGAACCCCGCGGGCCGTTCCAAGATAACTGGCGATCGCTTCGCGGAGTTCACGCAGGCCCATCGCCTGGCCGTAGTGCAAATCGCTCGTTGGAGAATTGCGGCTGTGCCGGACGACCAGCCTCGACCAAAGACGTGAGGGAAAAGCATCGAAAGCAATTTGGCCGACGCCGAATGGCCCCTGGTGAAGCGCCCAGGGTAGGGCGCCAATTGCGTGCAAATTCGCGGCATTCTTTGAAACGGGTCTTGGCCGCGAGCGCTTCTCCGTCGCATGCGTCCGGCTGGGCCTGGAAACACCAAATTGTTCGGGCAGCGAACGCGAGACTACAGTTCCGGAACCGATGCGGCTTTCGAGATAGCCTTCAGCCAGCAGTTGAGCGTAGGCATTCAAAACAGGGATACGAGACACGCCGAGTTCGGTGGCAAGTACGCGCGTGGATGGAACTCGTTGTCCTGAACGCAATCTGCGTTCGACGATAGCAGCGCGATACCCATCGTAAATCTGGTTTTGCAGCGGCTTCCGTACTCGTCGGTCAACGGCAATGATCGGGACAATCCCAGAGGGAACTCTTTTCATCACCACGAATCGTAGTGGTCATACGAAAACATCGTCAAGTGGATATTGCGTATTCCCAGCTGTAAGGCAGAATCCCACCAGAGCGAGTAGCTGAATCGAGCTTCGACTCCGCGTCAGAGGACTGTTCCGACGCAAAAGCGAATGAACACAAGAAGACAGGAGCAGAAGTCTATTCACCTTGTTCGAGACAGAAGTTGGCTTGAACTTCTGAACCATGCCACTGCGATTCCCGGCCTGGGCGGTGAGCTTCCTTCGACAAAAAGAGAATGCCGAAATATTGGCACAAAAAAGAGAAGCAGGAGACCCGATGAAGCGTTTTATCGTTTCGCTGTTTTTCTGTGTGGCCTGTCTGGCGTTGTCTGCGTACGCGCAGGTAACAACAGGCATAGTTGCGGGAACGGTGACAGATCAAACCGGAGCAGTTGTGCCCAATGCTCCCGTGTCGATTACCAACACCGCAACGGGCGCTACGCGCGCACAGAATACAAATTCCGCCGGCGATTACAGATTTGAGGCCTTGCCGACGGGCACATATCAAGTAGAAGTAAAAGCCGCGAACTTCAAGGAGTCGGTCACGAGCGCGGTTGAAGTACACGCGTCCACCACAACCATGGTGGATGTAAAACTGCAGTTAGGCAGCGCCACGGAACACGTGGACGTGGAAGCCAATGCGATTCAGGTGCAGACGGATAATGCGTCTCTCGGCGAAACAGTCGAAGGACAGCAGGTTCGCGAACTGCCGCTGAATGGTCGCAGCTTTGTTCAGTTGACGCAGTTGGCGCCGGGCGTTTCCGCGGCGAACAACTTTGACAGCAAGAACAAAGGTCTGCAAGGTGGAGTCGATTTCTCGGTGAACGGAAATGCGACCACCAACAATCTTTACCTGGTGGATGGCGCTAACAACAATGACACCGGTTCGAACCGAACGATTCTGATCTATCCATCGATCGAGTCGATTGCGGAATTCAAGATGCTGCGCAACAGCTACGGTGCGGAATATGGCCAGGCTGCAGGTGCTGTCATCAATATCGTTACGCGTAGTGGAAGCAACGACTGGCATGGCAGCGCGCTGTACAGCGGACGCAATACCGCGCTCGATGCTCGCACGTATTTCGCAGCGCAACGTACATCGATTGCCGATGCAGCCGGGCAGACGCTTCCGCACGACGGCAAGGACAAGGTCAATCGCAACGACTGGGGCTACTCGTTTGGCGGCCCGATCATCAAGAACAAACTGTTTTTCTTCTGGAGCCAGGAGTGGAACCATGAAATCCGCGGCATCACAAAGACCGCTTGTGTCCCAACCGCTGCTGAAGCCTTGGGTGATTTCTCGCAAGGCGTAAGCTGTGGGGAACCCACGCCGACAATCCCAGTTGCGCTGCAGGCGGCGGGCAATCCGCTGAAGATTGCGAACCCGAGCGCGGCGGGATTGCTGTTGGCCGAAAAATATCCGCTGCCGAACCAGGCAACGGTGAATGGAAACAATTGGTCATCGTCATTGGCGACGCCGCTGATGTGGCGGCAGGAGAACATCCGCGCTGACTATAACCTGAACAAGAACAACACGATCATGGGCCGCTTTACTCAGGACACGTGGACGAACAATGCTTACAACGCCGGCTATTGGGGAGAAGATCCCTTCCCGGCATTGAACGACAATTGGGCGCAGCCCTCCAAGAGCATCGTCGGAAAGTGGACCCGAACAATCGGAACGACGATGGTGAATGATGCGGAGTTTAGCTATTCGAACAACCGCATCAACATCACTCCCGGGGGGATTAACCCCAACAACGGATACTTGTACGGACCAGCTCTGCTGAATGCGATCAGCGCTGCCATCCCAACTGAGTATCCGCAGTCGATCAAGCGCGACCCTGCCGGCGTTCCCACCATGTGGGGCGGAATGGGGAACTACGGAAGCGGGAACAATTACTGGTCAATTGCTCCATGGAACAACACACTCGACCTGTACGTGGCGAAAGACGATGCTTCGAAGATCATCGGAAAGCACACGCTGAAGTTCGGTGTGCTGATGAGTTGGAATGGAAAGAACGAAGATGTAAGTACGTCCAGCTCGGAACGGCCGATCTTCGGCACCAGTGACGGAAATCTCACCTATACCGACGCTGCGGGAACGATTCGCGGTACGGGGAATAACCTCGCCAATGTCCTGCTCCCGGGCGCTGCCTGGAACTTGCAGGAGACCTCGACGAATGTCCGCGCGCAATTGCGCTGGCACGATGACGAGTTCTACATTGCCGATAACTGGAAGGTCACGCCGAGACTGACCGTGGATGTTGGTCTGCGCTGGTCCTTCTTGGACGCTCCGTATCAACCGAACAACCAGCTCACGAACTTCCAGCCTTCGCTCTACAATCCTGCGCTGTCGCCATCTGACGCCTGCAATGGACTGTGGATCGTGGCGGGCACGGATCCCTGCGGTGCGGCGAACGCGCAGTTCGGAACCAACTTCAGTTCCGGAACTCCTGGACCTGGCCGTGCGCTGGTCAACAACAACAATCACATGATCGCACCGCGAGTTGGTATCGCGTGGGATCCGTGGGGGGATGGGAACACGGCGGTCCGCATCGGTGCGGGCGAGTTCTTCCAGCGCGAGCGCGTAAGCCGTTACACGCTGGTCGACAACGCTCCATTTGCTATTACGGCCAGCTACCACCGGCCCTTGGATGGTGGTGTAGCAGCCCTCAATCCAGGCGCCGCTCCATCAGGAGGTATGGACGCACGAGACATCGTTCCGGTCTCGTATCAGTGGAACTTCAGCGTGCAGCGGAGCCTTGCTCGAGACACAACGCTCGAGTTGGGCTACGTTGGAAACCATGCCATACACCAGACGTCAAGTTACGACCTCAACCAGATTGCTCCGCAGAACTGGTTGGCCGCGTCGTTTATGGGGAGCGGAGATGTGCAGGCGGCGGGGTTCTACCAGTTTAACAATTACTCGAGTTCGCTGACCTGGTTCACTCATCAGGGCGACGCGACCTATCACTCGCTGCAGACGTTGTTCAAGACGCGTTACAAGAGATCGCAGTTGACTGCGGCTTACACGTGGTCGCACTCGATCGCGAACGTGCTCCTGGATGACTCTTCGGGGAACATTGGGCCAGAGAGCTTCACGAATCCTACCAATCCACGGTTGGATCGTGGCAATTCAGCGATTAACCGGCCTCACATCTTCACGGCAAACTTCAACTACTATCTGCCGGACCTCAGCCACATGAACTCAGCGGTTCGAGGTGCGTTGGGAGGATGGGAGTTGGGTTTGATTACGACGGAAGCCATGGGTAACTCTCAGACGGCATACCAGAGCAGTATCCAGGAAAATGCGAGTCTCAGGGCAGGCTCCGCCTACGGAGATGGACTGCAGGGGCTGTTTAACAATGCCAACCAAAGAAGCATGCAACGTCCCCTGATTGTTCCAGGGCAGAGTTGCGGCGTCTCGGACGGCGATCAGGTGGTCAATCCAAATGCATTCACGCTGGTCGGCTACCAGATCGGCACCATCATGCCGAACATGGAGCCGCGAGGCTACTGCCGTGGGCCGAGCCTGTTGAATACTGATTTATCGATCGACAAGAACTTCAAGCTGACGGAACGCGTCAGAATGCAGTTCCGCCTTGATCTGTTCAACCTGCTCAACCATGCGAATTTCCGCGGTGATCAAACCAACGGTTTGGCTGTCGCCAGTACAACATTCGCGACCGTTAACTGCGGTACTGCGAATGCCGCCGGGATGTACGCGCCATGCAGCCCAACTAACAACGTCATTAGTCACCAAACCTTGACGAATGGCTTTGGCCAGGCAACGTCGGTGGTTGGGAACGCCGGACGGGAACTGCAGTATGGATTGCACTTCACGTTTTAGTTAGCCAGGAATCATCAGCGTCTCATCGGCTAACGGCAGGTTCTGACGAACTCAGGACCTGCCTTTTTTGTTGCTGCCCATTCGTCGCGTACAACAAGGGCCGCGCGTTATTTGCATTTGTCCGCGGCGCCCACCATGGTGATCGACACGATCACTCATGTCCTGTGAGTTGAACCCGTTGGAATTCCAGATGATGCTTACAACGGGGATCTTGATGTTCGGGACAATGTCAGTTGGCGTACGAAATATGACGAGCGGTCACAGAATCAACAGCAGCAGAGCAAGTACCACGAACGTATAAGGACGACGTAACGCGAGCCGGACAATCCACATCTTCTCACCCGAATGAATGCCGGGAAGCTGCCGAGTACCTCAAAGCAGAATCCCTGAAGGAACCACTCAACTAGTGCAGCTAGTGTGCCAATTGCGATCGCTCGCGATCTCATTGGTTTTGTTGAGTCTTAGGCAAATTCAAATCGTAAGAGATGAGTGGAAATCGGCTTGTAAGAGTCGATGGATGTGGACACGCCGACGTCAGCAGCTTGCGACGGCGACTACGAATCTCCTGGCGCGCCGAACGAGCAGCCTCTTTGTTCGTCCCGCGCACCTTCCAGTTTTTTCGCGATCCGGAATTCTTAAAAGGCGTTGGGCTTCAAGAATTATTCAACACTGCATCTCAGGGATGTTGTGGAAGCACTCTGCTGCGCAGCAGAGGTGGCATGAACTGACGCTAGCAGTTCTTACAGTTCCGAGAGCCGCGGAACCAACCTAACTTTGATTCGTTTACTGAACTGCTCTGACTGATTTGTAGGAGAGGTGCAGGTTTCTTGTCACTCGACTTACATGTGGACGTCTGGTCACGAAGCAGTTCATCAAGCCGGCAGCTGGCGCGAACCTCTGTGAGATTCCTCTCCTGCTTGTGCAGACATTCCGCGCTGTTTTTCGCGTTTGCCTTGACGCTTACAGTGGCTGCTCTGGGCCAGCCCAGCTGCCTGGAGTTGTTAACGAATGCTCCTGAGATCGATGACAACGGAAACATGGAAGCGTTAGATGGTGATCCGTGGTCGCTTGCGGCTGGATGTTACATTTCACCGCTGACAGCCGAAGAGGACTCATCGTCACGTCAGGAGGACGACTCGACGTCATCCGAATTGGCCAGCCTCGGTAGAAATCAGTTCACGATGGAGATGCTGATAAAGCCAGAGCCAGTCATAGCAAGCCAGGTGCTACCACAGCAGCGATTCCGTGTTCGCAGCGCCTTGCGGCAATCATTCGAGTTCTTGATGTTGCAGCATGCGTTTCGCCTCGCCGATGATCCGGGATTACGGTACACGCTTGCCCATTCCACCTTCTTCCACAACTGGTTTGCGTCCTACAAAGGTTACGATCTGAGGCGTTGGGGCGACGGAGACGATTTCCTGGTGAACGACATAGGGCACCCATTGCAAGGCGCGGTTGCCAGTCGCATTTTCATTCAGAACAGTCCTGGCGCTGGTTCGCTGCGCATCGGAAAGAATTCAAAATATTGGACGAACCGTCTTAAGGGAATGGCCTGGGCGGCAGCCTTTGAAGTGCAGTGGAAGGCGGGACCCTTGAGCGAAACCAGCATCGGGAATGCGGGCGGGTGGTTCTATGTCCCTGGTTGCGGCATCAAGCTCTCGTGTCTAAACAATCCAAAAGATCAAAAGCCACCAACCAACAACACGGGACTGTCGGACTGGGTCCTGACGCCAGTCGTTGGAATGGGTTGGGTGACGCTAGAAGACACGCTGGATAAATATCTTGTCGCGAAAGTAGCTGAGAACCATGCTGTCATCGGCGGCAAGATATTGCGGACCGCGCTTGAGCCTAGTCGCAGCTTTGCCGGCCTATTTATGGGGAAACTGCCGTGGCGGTGGCCGGCTCCGGAAAATAATCTGGTCACCACCACGCGGTCGCCGGCAACTCCTTCTATCAGCGATGAAGAATGGAAAGAGAACCGCAAAAGCATCGGCATCCAGTACACGAGCGTGAGCCTGCCGGGAGTTCGCAGCGACTGCATTGGTTGCCGCAGCTACAATTCTGGGATCGGCTTCAACTACGGATATCGGATTCTACGAAACGTATTCTTCGATAGCCAGGTGAACCTCTTTCCGACGGGTGCCGGCAATGGCGGCCCGACAGTCCAGGGTTTGTTCGGTACAAAGTTCGGCCACCAAGGGAAGACTTGGGGGCTATTCGGCAAATTTCGCCCTGGATTTATTTATTACGAGGACGCGTGGCCCGGTGGCGATGCCAAGGACTTCGACAGTCTTAGCCGGCTCGCTGTGGATGCGGGAGGAGTCTTTGAGGTATATCCCTCCCGATCATCGACTCTGCGATTCGATGTTGGCACCACGCTTGTCCGCTATCTGCGGGACTATCCCAATCCACGTTTGTCGCCCTTGGGCAGCATGCAATCCACTGAGTATTATGTGAATCAAGGAAATTTCCAAATTTCCAGTGGTTACACGATTCGATTTTGAATGCTTTATTACAGCCAGAATTCCCAGCCGACACATACGATACCTGGACGTTTTTCTTCTTCCTCCATCGGCGAGCGCTCGGCGACATGGACCGTGAATTCTGCTTCCAAACGCTGCATTTGGCGTGACAAAACTCCCAATCCGTCGTCCCTGAACCTATACAAACTGAATCCGTTTTAGGGCGAAAAGCATCTTCTCCTTTCAATGGCAGCTTTTGGAGGATGGGCACTTGAAGAGGATGTCGCAGATTTGGCTTGGGGCTTTAGTGGGTGTGGTTCTGCTCGTTCACTCTGGGTGCAGCAACACGGAGGCGAAGCAGCCTCCTGCGCCACAAGCGCTCCCCGTGCAAACACAGACTGTGTCGTTGTCGCCGGTTCCGCGGTCCGATGAATATGTCGCTACGGTGAAGTCGCGGCGCTCAGCCACGATTCAGCCGCAAGTAGATGGCTCCCTAACGCGCATTCTCGTTAAGTCCGGGGATCACGTGCGTGCGGGACAAGTGTTGATGACCATCGATCCGCTGAAGCAGGAAGCTACAGTCAATCAGCAAACCAGTACCGAGGCGCAGAAGAAGGCGACCTACGTCTACAACCAGACGGAAGTAGAACGCCAGCGCAGGCTGTACGCAGCGGGAGTTACCAGCAAGCAGAGTTACGACCTCGCAGTTCAGGCCTACGAAAACGCCAAAGCGGACTGGGAAGCGTCCCGGTCTGCGACTCTGACCCAGCAACGCCAGCTTGCTTATTACAACCTGGTGGCGCCCTTTGATGGTCTTGTGGGCGATATCCCGGTGCATCTCGGTGATTACGTCTCTCCACAGACAGTCTTGACCACGGTCGACGAAAACAAAGACTTGGAAGCCTACATCTACATCCCGACGGAACTTTCGTCGAATATACGCATGGGGCTTCCCGTGGAGATCGTCACTAGTCGAGGCGAGCTGATCGAGAAGACGAAAGTCGACTTCATCTCGCAGCAGGTTGACAACGCGTTACAGGGCGTCCTGGTAAAGGCGCCGATTCATGCGTCGCTGGATAAGTTTCGCAATTCGCAGTTAGTGAAGGCTCGCGTGGTGTGGAGCACCGCTCCGGCGCCGAAGGTTCCTGTTCTCGCAGTTGCGCGCATTGGTGGTCAGCCGTTCGTTTATGTTGCGGCGCAGGGAGAACACGGGACAGTCGCTAAGCAGAAGGCGGTGGTTCTCGGAGACACAGTGGGCAATGACTACGTGGTGACGAGCGGCCTAAATCCTGGGGACAAGGTAATTGTTTCCGGCATTCAGTTCCTGATCGACGGCGTGCCGGTTCACCCCATCAGCTAAGTTTACAAAAATTGGTTCAGTTCACAGGAAACGGCTGCGGAACGAGAGCTGCCGGAGGGATATCGCTTTGGTCGATTTTTTCATCAAGCGTCCGATTTTCGCGACCGTCTGCGCGTTGCTGATCATTCTGGCAGGAGCAGTCTGCATCCCGACGCTGCCGATTTCGCTGTATCCGAATCTCGCCCCTCCGCAGGTCACGGTTACCAGCAATTACGTCGGCGCGAATGCGCAAGTAGTCGAGTCCGCGGTGACTACGCCACTGGAACAGCAGATCAACGGTGTCGAGGGAATGCACTACATCACCTCGACGAGTTCGAACGACGGCACCAGCAATATCAATGTGACGTTTCGGACTGGCTACGATCTAAACGTGGCCGCCGTTGACGTGCAGAACCGTGTGGCGACAGCAACTGGACGACTTCCGCAGGAAATCAAGAACACCGGAATCACGATCACCAAGGCGAATCCGAATTTCGTATTCGCTGCCGGTTTCTTCTCTCCCGACAACAGCCTCTCGAACCAGTACATCTCGAATTATCTCGACGTTTACGTCAAAGACGCTTTAAAGCGAATTCCGGGCGTAGGCGACGTGGTCATCTTCGGCGAGCGCAAGTACGCGATGCGCATTTGGCTTGATCCAACAAAGTTGGCTGCTCGTCAGTTAACGGCCGCCGATGTGATTTCCGCGTTGCAAGAGCAGAACGTGGAAATTCCGGCTGGTCAGTTGGGACGCCCGCCATCCGATCCGAAACAGAACTTCCAGGTTACGTTGCGCGTAGTCGGACGCATGTCTGACCCACGCCAGTTCGAGAACATCATTCTCAAGAACACGCCGAATGGCATTATCCAACTGAAAGACGTAGGACGCGCTGAGATTGGTGCCGAGAGCTACGACACGAATCTCATGTATAGCGGTCACGAAGCGATCGGCGTCGGTGTACAGCAACTCTCGAATGCGAACGCACTGGAAGTGGATAAAGCGGCTAAAGCCGAGCTGATCGAACTAGCGAAGTCGTTCCCCCCAGGCATTAAATATGTAATCGCGTTTGACACGACCACGGTCGTTGGTGATTCGGTGAAGGAAGTCGTGCGTACCCTGGAAGAAGCGATCATCATCGTCGTGATCGTGATCTTCTTCTTCCTGCTGGATTGGCGTGCCACCATTATTCCAGCAGTCACCATTCCAGTTTCGTTAATTGGTACGTTCGCGTTCATCAAGATTTTTGATTTCTCGATCAACTCACTGACGCTATTCGGAATCACCTTGGCGACGGGACTTGTCGTAGACGACGCTATCGTCGTCATTGAGAATGCCCAGCGACATATCAATGAAGATGGCACCGACCCGCACACTGCGACGTCAGTAGCGATGTCCGAAGTGGCGAGTGCGGTGGTCGCGACGTCACTGGTACTTATCTCGGTGTTTGTGCCCGTATCGTTTTTCCCGGGCACCACGGGAATTCTGTACAAACAGTTCTCGCTGACGATCGCGTTTTCAATTGCGATCTCGCTCTTCAACGCACTTACGTTGTCGCCGGCTCTTGCGGCGATCCTCCTGCGCGGAGAAGAGAAGAAATATTCGATTTTCGACTGGACGCGAATTCAGTGGTTATCGCGCGGCTATCGAACCTTTGCGCATGGAATTGATCGCGCGATTCACGGTACAGGACGAGTCTACGGAAAGATCATTACTGGCATTCTAAAGATCCGGTACGTGATGGTGGTGCTGTTCCTGGGCGGCCTGGCGTTAACAGCTTACATGTATCGTCGTGTGCCGACTGGATTTGTCCCGCAGGAAGATCAGAACTATTTCATTGTTGTGGTGCAGGCTCCGCCGGGTGCATCGCTCACCTATACAACGAACGTTTCGCGAGCGGCGGAAGAGATTCTTCGTGCTGATCCGGACGTGTTTGGAACCTTTGCTGTGCCAGGTTTCTCGCTCACCGGCGGGAGTGCGTCCAACTATGGACTGATCTTTGCGCCGCTGAAGCCGATTAACGAACGCAAAGGAAAGGGACACTCGGCCAGCGAGATCGTTGCGCGCGTATCGCCGAAGCTGTTCGGCGTGCCGGGTGCGATCGTTGTGGCGTTCGAGCCCCCCGCGATTCAGGGTATCGGTAGCTTTGGTGGATTCCAGTTCGAGCTGCAGGACCTTGGACGCAACACGCTGCAAGATCTGGATAACACCGCGCACAAGATCGTCGCTGCCAGCCGTCAGCGAAAGGATTTGACGGGGCTGTTCACCAGTTTCACGGCCAACGATCCGCAGCAGTTGGTGAAGATAGACAGAGAAAAAGCGAAGGCGATGGGTGTCCCGATCAGCCAGGTATCCCAGGCCCTTGGCGTTTACATGGGATCGCAATACGTGAACGATTTCGACTTCAACAATCGTTCGTACCGCGTCTATGTGCAGGCTGATGAACCGTTCCGCATGACGGCGCGCGATCTGCGGCAATATTATGTGCGCTCTGATACGAGCGGCCTGGTGCCACTTGGGAATATTGTTTCGCTGCAGGAGACCTCGGGACCACAGGTGATCAACCATTACAACCTGTTCCGTTCCGCGGAAATTGACGGCGCGGCTGCACCCGGATTCAGCTCCGGACAGGGTCTCAAGGCGATGGAAGAACTTGCCAGGCAGAACATGTTGCAGGGCATGTCGTTCAGCTGGACAGGCCTGGCTTTGGAAGAAGTAGAAGCCAGTGGCAAGGCGATCATCATTTTTGCCCTCGGCCTGTTGGTCGTCTATCTCACGCTGTCGGCGCAGTATGAAAGCTTTGCGCTGCCATTCATCATCTTGCTCGCCGTGCCGATGGCTGTCCTCGGTGCATTGTTGTTCGTCTTCGCCCGCGGCCTCGTGAATGACGTTTATGTACAGATTGGACTTGTCATGCTGATCGGTCTGTCGGCGAAGAATTCAATTCTGATTGTGGAGTTCGCCGAGCAGTTGATTGAACGAGGCCGCAGCATCACCGACGCTGCAATTGAGGCTGCCGAACTACGCTTGCGTCCGATTCTCATGACGTCATTCGCGTTCATTCTTGGCGTACTGCCGCTTTATTTCGCGACCGGCGCTGGAGCGCTGGGACGCCACTCGGTCGGAACAGCGATCGTCGGCGGCATGTTGTTTTCGACGGTGCTGAACCTGCTGTTTATTCCAGTCTTGTACGTTACTTTGAAGAACCTGTTGCCTGGCTCGTCTCGCAAACAGGAAACGGCGACGGCGCAAGAAGAGCTCGTGGCCTCGTAGAAGATTAGGCGTATTTTTCAGCCAAAACATATAACTCAGCGACCACTAGCGGTTATCTGTATCTAACAAGACGTCGGGGTATCTGAACGTCTGAATCCTTACTTTAATCTGGGACTTATATGGCGAAACCTGTTCTTCTGAGCGTGGACGACGATCGCGACGTATTGCGAGCGATTGAACGCGACCTGCGGTCGCAATATGGAGCCGACTATCGCGTGATAGGGAGTGACTCTCCCGAGGCAGCGCTGGACCTGCTGAAGCAGTTGAAGTTGCGCAATGACAGCGTGGCGTTGATGCTGGCGGATCAACGCATGCCGAACATGGACGGCGTGGGATTTCTGCTGGAAGGAATGCGTATATTCCCGGACGCGAAACGGGCGTTGCTGACTGCTTATGCCGACACGAGCGCCGCGATTAGCGCGATAAACGAAGCGAGCATCAACTACTTCTTCTTGAAGCCGTGGGATCCGCCAGCAGAACATCTTTATCCGCCGCTCGACGATCTGCTGGACGACTGGAAAGCTTCCTACCATCCCGCCTTCCAGGGGATTCGTGTGCTGGGCACGCGGTGGTCGCCGAAGTCTTACGAACTGCGGGATTTCCTGGCGCGTAATCGCGTTCCCTACCAGTGGATTGACATCGAGGGCGCGGCGAACGATCCGGAGACCAAGCGATTGATGGAAGCTCTGGGTCCGGAGATCCATAATCTGCCAGTCGTGCTTTTTCCTGACGGCACCAAGCTGCTGGAAAGCGTGCCGGCAGAAGTCGCGCAGAAAGTGGGCTTGCGAACCCGTGCGCAAACTAATTTTTATGACCTGGCCATTGTTGGTGGTGGTCCGGCGGGACTGGCTGCGGCCGTTTACGGCGCCTCTGAAGGCCTGAACACGGTGATCATTGAGAAGGAAGCGCCAGGCGGCCAAGCGGGAATGAGTTCGCGCATTGAGAACTATCTCGGATTCCCGAGCGGCCTGAGTGGCGGCGAGTTGGCGCGTCGTGCCGTCGTCCAGGCGCAGCGTTTCGGTGTTGAAATTCTGGCGCCGCAGGAAGTGGTATCGGTCAGAGCGGAGGACCCGTATCGCTTCATCAAGATGGCTGACGGAGAGGAAATCTCCTGTCACGCATTGATGGTTGCCACCGGCGTGCAGTGGCGACGGTTGGCAGCTCCGGGAATCGATCGTCTTGCAGGGCGCGGGTGTCTATTATGGCGGTGGAACCACGGAAGCTCTGTCGTGCAAGGGCGAGATCGTCTACGTGGTGGGCGGTGCGAACTCCGCTGGGCAGGCAGCGATGAACTTTTCCAAGTACGCGGACAAAGTCGTGATGCTGTTGCGCGGCGACTCGCTCTCCAGCACCATGTCGCGATACCTGATCGATCAAATCAAGGCGACCCCCAATATCCAGCTTTGGTCGCATGCCAGCGTTGCTGAAGTACACGGCGACACGCACCTGGAAGAAGTGTCGGTGCTGTGTTCGGACACGAACAGGGTCGAGCGCGTTCCAGCAACTTCCATCTTCATCTTTATCGGCGCTTTGCCAAGGACCGACTGGCTTTCCGGGATAGTCGAGCGCGACGAACGCGGATTCGTTTTGACTGGTCCCGACCTGATTCGCGACGGTGATCATCCGAAGGGATGGAGCCTGGAACGCGATCCCTTCCTGCTGGAAACCAATGTTCCCGGTATCTTCGCGGTCGGCGATGTTCGTCATGGTTCGGTGAAGCGTGTTGCCTCGGGCGTGGGAGAAGGTTCGGTCGCGGTGCAATTCATCCATCAGTATCTGAGCAAGGTTTAAATGGCTGACAAGACCGAATTGCGCAAAGTGTCGGAGTTTACGGATCTTCCTGACGATCAGCTTGACTGGTTTCTCGGCATGGCGGAAGAGATGCACCTCAAAGCCGGCGAGACATACTCGCGACAAGGCGATCCCGCGGATGCGATGTATGTCGTGCTGGACGGGCAGTTGCAAGGGCGCGGTGAATTGGGCGGGGAGATATTTGTTTTCACGCTGGAGCCTGGCGACATAACGGGAACGTTGCCGTTTTCCCGTATGAAGCAATTTACTGTGACAGGGCGAGCGCTGACTGACGGTCGACTGCTGCGATTCCCGGCGACCGGATTTTCCGAGCTCGTGCAGAAGATGCCCGAGTTGGCGAAACGACTGGTCGGGCTGATGTCGGATCGGATTCGCGAGGTCACGCGCATGGAGCAGCAGCGCGACCGGCTCGCCGCTCTTGGCAAACTTTCTGCGGGACTTGCGCACGAGCTGAATAATCCTGCGTCGGCTGCCAAGCGCGCTGCGAGTCAGTTGCGAGAGACCTTGAAGTGCATACGAGATGCGAGTCTTGAGTTGGGCCGGCGCGATTTGAAACTCGAGGAAAAAGCCGAGATCGAAAAGCTGGAAAACTCGCTGATGCGTCCCGACGAACCACCGCCAGATGCGCTCACTGTCAGCAATCTGGAAGAAGAGCTGGATTCGCTGTTGCGGAGTCACGGTCAGAATGATCTGTGGGAGCTTGCCGCTGATCTGGCGCGAAAGAATGTGCAGCCCGACGTGCTGGAGTCGCTGTTTGCGCGCTTCGATGCGGAGACTGCTCGTGCAGCTCTGATCAGAATCGGCGCCTCTGTCGATATTGCCAACCTGCTGAACGAGATCGAAAGCAGCACATCGCGCATCTCCGAATTGGTGCGCGCGATCAAGGAATACACGTACATGGATCAGGCGCCGGTCCAGAACGTGGACGTGGTAAGAAGCCTGGAGAACACGCTCACGATCTTGAATCACAAGTTGAAGAAGGGAATTACCGTTCAACGCGAGTACGAGCCAGTGCCCCTGCTGGTGAATTCGTTCGGAAGCGAGCTGAACCAGGTGTGGACCAACATCATCGACAATGCCATCGACGCGATGAAAGGGAAGGGGCAGCTTCGGATTCGGACTTACCGCGAAGATGGCAGCGTCGTCGTCGAGATTGGCGACAACGGTCCAGGAATTCCTTCCGAGGTTGAGGCGCACATCTTTGAGCCCTTCTTCACCACCAAAAAAGTTGGCGAAGGAACTGGCCTCGGCCTGGACACCGTGCAACGAATCATCCGGCGACACCAGGGAAACGTGCAGGTGGAATCGAAGCCGGGCGACACTCGTTTTCAGATATATCTTCCGCTGTCGGACGCGCACTGAGCTAAAATCTTTTCTATTCGAGGTACCCCGTCGGCCCCCCTCAACTTCATTGTCCCTGGAGGAGTTGATATGGCGCTGTTGGAAAGAGTGTCGGCACGAGAGAGCGCCGCCGAACGTAGCCTCTCTTTTCTCGATCATGTGTTCGGCTACGAGCAAACGGACGATTTCCGGGTGCGCCTGTGGAATGGCACGCTCTGGGGAAAGTCGCGAAACCCACGATTTACGCTCGTTCTGAATCATCCCGGCGCGCTCCGCGCCATGTTTCTCGCGCCCAGTCTTTTGACGCTGGGCGAGGCGTTCATCTTCCGTGATTTCGATATTGAAGGCGACATTGAGGCCGTCTTCTATCTTGCGGATCGTCTGTTCGCACGTGAGAGAAGCGTTGGTGAGACGCTGCGGCTGCGCGCGTTGCTGACCAAGTTGCCGTCCGAAGGACGTCCTCGAGCCGTGCCTCGTTATGGTCGCTTGCGCGGAGCGCAACATTCGCGTGAGCGAGACCAGCAGGCGGTACGGTACCACTACGAGTTGCCGCCGGAGTTTTACCGGCTGTTTCTCGACGAGCAGATGGTGTATTCGTGCGCGTACTTTACTTCTCCTGAAATTGATCTGGAGACAGCACAGCGCAATAAGCTCGATTACATCTGCCGCAAGCTGCGATTGCAGAAGGGCGAGCGCTTCCTCGACATCGGTTGCGGTTGGGGCGCACTGATCGTATGGGCAGCGCAGAAATATGGCGCGCGGTGTCTCGGAGTTACGCTGAGTCCGACGCAGGCGGAAGTTGCGAACCAGCGCATTCGTGATGCGGGCGTGACGGACCTGTGCAGGGTCGAAGTCTGCGACTATCGCGACATCTCGAACAGCGCGCAGTTCGACAAGATCGCCAGCGTAGGCATGATCGAACACGTAGGCGAGCCGCAGTTTCCCGAATACTTCAACTGCGCGTACCGCCTGCTTCGTCCGGGTGGCGTGTTTCTGAATCACGGCATCGCTCAATGCGCGACCTATAAGCGGCCGGGTCCGTCGTTCATCAATAAGTATGTGTTTCCCGATGGCGATATGCCTCCCATCAGCAGCGCTCTGCGGGCAGCCGAATACAGCAAGTTCGAAGTGCGCGACGTAGAAGACCTGCGCGAGCACTATGCACTGACGTTGCATCACTGGGTGAAGCGGCTGGAGTCGCAAGCCGCAGCGGCGCAGCAGATCACGGACGACACAACGTATCGCATATGGCGGCTGTATATGGCCGGCTCTGCGCACTGGTTCCGCACGGGCAAACTGAATCTGTATCAAACCGTGTTGTCAAAAACGGAGCAAGGCGAAGCTGGACTGCCGCTCACGAGAAGCGATTGGTACCGGCCTTAAAATCATTCTGCGGACAACGAGTGCGAGAGGCTCAACAGATTTCGCGGAGCCACGCGAATCGCGCCTCCGCGAGGGCTATCGATATCGGAAATCAGGAAAAATGAAAGAGAGACGGCGAGCGGCACGATCAGGAGCAGCCGCCAATCTGTCCAGCGCGTGCCGTAGCCGATCAATAAATTAGCGCCGATGGCGATGGCATGCCATCAGCACCCACGCAGCGATCGGGATGCGGTTCCACCACGCCGACTGGGTGTATCCCTGCGAGTTCAGCACGTCATTCATTCCGGAAATTACGAGCGCCGTAATCGGAGTTGGTTGCGCAGCCGCCTGCGATCGAACAGCCGTCCACAGTTCGTTCTGCAGTTCAGCCGTGTCTGCGTTGATTTTCTCGACCTTCCAAGGAGAACGCGTCGTATAGAACAACACGCGCTGGTGGACATATTTCTTCAGCAGATCACGCACTTTCGCGCCATCGGCGGGCGGCAGCAGATCGGCACGAACGTATTCGGTGCCGATCGCGTTAGCTTCGGCTTCTTCGTAGTTCTTGCGTTGATCGTAGCGGCTGATCGCCATCGAAAAGGTGAAGCCGATAAGAAGTCCGAGCAGCGTCAGCGTTGCGCTGAGCACGAGATCGAAATCGCCCCGCTCTTCTTCCGGCAAAGGGGAATGCCGTTTGCGGCGGCTGCCCAACCACGCTGCCAGGAAAAGAGTGACAAGCGACAAAATGAAAATGATAACCGGAAAATTCATCAGGTTCATGCCCCTGCGTGCTCCTCAACCCGTCCGCAAGACGGGACAGAGCATCTTACCCGAGAGTCTCGCAGCGCAAATGATAATCGGTTAGAGGCACAAGCCTCGACACAGGAGTGGGTACAAGAAGAATCGCCCCACTCAAGCCGAAAGAAGATTTGAACCGGCTGCCACACCTTGCACTCGGGTCATTTATCCTGATCTGAGTTCAACCGGGGACACAGAAAACCTAATCCCTGGCAGGTACGCGCCAAAGATATACGCGCCAACGTCACGCGCGCCGAAGTTCTGGAGAGAAGTCACGCGCGCCAAAGCCCGGTAGAAAGGGAAGTCCATGGTGGAAACCAAATTTGTCCGCGCTCAGCCATTAATTGCCGTCAGGGATGTAAGGGCAAGCAGTCGCTGGTATGGCGAATTGCTTGGCGCGGATTCCCTCCCCGACCATAGCCATCGTGATGTGTACGACCGGGTGCAACTTGCGGGTCAAATCATTCTTCAAATCCATGCCTGGGATGAGGAGGATCACCCAAATCTCACCAACCCCGGCGAAGCGCGGCCCGGTCATGGAGTCCTTCTCTGGTTCGAGGTAAGCAATTTTGAGGCGGTTGTTGACCGAGCCCGAGCATTACAGGCCGAGGTGATCCTGGAGCCACACGTGAATCCCAACCCGCAACACCGGGAGATGTGGCTGCGTGACCCGGATGGTTACGTGGTCGTAATCGCGAGTCCCGACGGCGAAGCGAGTTCGTAAACTTGTTTCCTGAGTGCGCAACCCCCGCGCGCATCGGCTATCGTCTGATCATGGACCAGGTATTTGTGTTGCCGCACGAGGAATCTAAATCAGACTGGACGCCCGAGCATGATCCAGATGGCCTCGATCGCGATGTACGCCCCGAGCACCATGATGTAAGGGCGAGCGGAGGACTGGCGTCGCCGGTCGAACACAATAAGGGAAACCAGGAACGCATCGATGAGCGCAAGGCAGACCATCTGCGACGCTGATTGCCGCATGTCGAACCAGTAGCCTAGCGTCCTTGCCAGGCCCGCCGGCAACAGGATCAACACAATGCAAATCATGGCTCGCATGTGCGTTGCGACGTTGCGCATGCGAATCGCCCGGATCGATACCGCGTAGAGACTCGCAAAAAGAACAAGTTGAGCAGCCGAGAGAAACTCGGAGTTGCGAGCCATGTGCATCGTCGCGCCCGCGCTTAGATGCTCGCGATATTCCTTGATCAACATCATCACCGAGAACACTAGAGCAATCGGGACCAGAATGTTCGATAGCTTCCCGAGAGCGCGATGCGTCGAAAATGCCCGGTAGCGTATCGCCAGCGGCTGAACGATCAGCAAGCCAAGAAAGCAAAACAGCAGAACGGCGTGTATGTGGACAGCGGCCGTGATCGAATCGTCGAAGTGTGGGATCTCAGATAGATAGGGAATCCAGAAACCAGCGATGAAGATCGGCAACAGAACAATCAAGACGTAGCCGAGATTGCGATAGGCGCGTTCCATTCGTTGCTGCTGCGGGCGGCGATTCTAGCTGATTGCATGGAAGGTTTTCAATCGCACACGGTCGAAAGGTAGCACCGGCTCCAATAAACATAGACGCGACCTTCGCGCGCCACCGCATCTTTCAAGAACAGCTTTGAAGGCTCGTGGCTTCAGCCGCTGAGCGAAATGCCGATGAAGCGTGCCGATACAATTGGCTCCGGCGATAATCAATCCAAGAAGGGGCTTCCATGAATAAGGGGAGACTCGAAGCGTTCAGCGACGGCGTGATTGCCATCATCATCACCATCATGGTTCTCGAACTGAAGGTGCCGCACGGAGAACAGTTGAGCGCGCTGCGTCCTCTGCTGCCGACGTTCCTCAGTTATGTGCTGAGCTTCGTCTATGTGGGGATTTACTGGAACAACCATCATCATATGCTGCACGCGACCAGCCGCGTGACTGGCTCGATGCTCTGGGCGAACCTTCATCTGCTGTTCTGGTTGTCGCTCTTTCCCTTCGTCACGGGATGGATGGGCGAGAACCATTTCGCCAGTGCTCCCTCCGCCGTTTATGGCTCCGTACTGTTCATGGCGGGCATAGCTTACTGGATCCTGCAAAGGACGATCATCAAGCACGAAGGCGCTGGATCGCTCCTCAAGAAAGCGATCGGCAAGGATTGGAAGGGGAAGCTCTCTCCGATTCTTTACATGCTGGCGATCATCACCACAATTTGGAACCCGTGGATCGCGCAGATCATTTTTGTAGTCGTCGCGCTGATGTGGTTAGTGCCCGATCGGCGCATTGAGCATGCATTAAACAGAGCGGGTGATCGTTGATGCGACCTCGATGGTGACGCCGCACCGACCTCGTTCGGATCTGAAGAGTCCGAGGGTGCCCCGTCCTATTCACCTTCGTTTGGGGCGGGGTCGGATGAAGCGCACCGTGAACCGCACCCTCACTCTGGACTCCGCGGAAAAGCCACTGCATCACGCTGTCATTTCGAGCGAGCGCGCGATTACAGAGCGCGCGCGAGTCGAGAGACCCTGAACCTTTTATTGAGACGCTCACGTCAGCTAGGAGAGGGCGAACTTCGGGCACTAGGCGGCAAGCGCAACCTTGTCGCGGCGGGATCCTCTTTGAAATCGAATGTCAGGTAGTCGTCATCCGCATCAGCCCCCTTGCTCTCGAAGCGAACGTTCGATATTGTGCATCCCGCTGCAAGCTGTCGGTCGATCGGATTGTTCTCCCCAAAAATCCAGCGTTGAAATTGCTCCGGCGTTAACTTGCCTGCCATAAGTTCCTGAACGGCGCGAGCCGAAATTCGAACTGTCATAGATTCCCGTCCAATCGACATAGTGGTGGGAAGAAAATGTCCTCTGGCTTTCGGAGAAAACATCCCTTGCTCGTGCCAGGAACGTGCTTCGTACCCATTCAAATAAGGGGCCGGCAGCGAATCTGCCAACAAAGTGAGGCGACTAAGATCACCGTCCGGAATGACTTCCCGCTGATCGAACACATACGTGCGCCAGACTCGAGGATTGTTGAGGGAGTTCAGGGAAAGTTCGTGTCGCCGTTTCACGGCGAAAACCACTACCAGATCTATGGATCTGTCGTTCGTGAGGAACGCTTGAATGATGTCCCGCCCCGAGAAGGTATGGTTCCGAGGGCCCGCTGGTTGGAGATCACGCAAAAGGCTGCAACCCGCGTCGCCCAGAAAAACCGCACGGCGCACGCCGGCCGGGACCTGTCTAAGTTGTTTGGATTTAGTCTTCAAGACCCTGTAGAGCGGATTGTCCCGCAGATCATATGCTAACGACGGCATCGAACAGAAAGTGCTCGACGAGGCATGAACGTAGTCGCGCCAACTGATGATCACATCTATATGCTGGGCCTTCCATCGCAGAGGCTGGCTGGGTTGACCGTCGTGTAACCACTGCTCCAGTGCCGCGCGTAGAGACGCGTCGATTTGGAAGTCCCGTGAAACAAGACGAGAGCGAAAGAATTTACTCCTCCCTTTGCCGTCAGGGACATATCCGTTCTCCTCCTGAAACGTATAGTGAAGGTGGCTGGAAGCGTTCTTCCGGATCTCGTTACACGCTACATTTATTATGTTGCGGGCTCGTCGCATGACGTCCATGCCAGAAAGTGAAACATCCGACACGGCTGCAATGTCGGCTGCAATTGTCCCGGTTGCCAGCAAATCGGGTGAGTAAATGTCGGGGTTTCTGCTTCCCATTCCCTTGTCAATCTCAAGGGCCGCCATCCTTGATATCGCCCACGTCAGCGAGAGTTCATATTCAGCTGGCAGAGCCTGATCGGAGTCTTCGTTCTCCAATCGATTGAGCAGATCCTTTGCCTTCCCTTCGGCAAGCCATGGTCCCAAGTCGTCAAACATGAGCTGCAACTGTCGTCGTCCGAAGATCGGCATGTCACCATCCGGATGTTTTAGCATAGCAGGGCCAAACCGAACCGTCGGGTTCCCCAGGTTCGCGTGCTTTGGTGAACCTGGGGCACTAGGCAATAGCCCCGGGGTACCCTGCAAGGCGCGCGCAAGAGGACTACTTCAACCATTCAAAACCGCGTGATGGATTCATCAGCGAACAATCGGCCCCCACACTCACCATTGTCTCTGTGGTTGAAACCAAGTGGTGAAATTGATTCGTATCTCGAATCGTCTTACGCGCGAAACGCAACGCCATCTCGACAGATATATTTTTGGGATTCGATGAAGTCCATACGGTTCTTATGTCGGGGTCATCCTTGAAGCTCTTGAACCGAGGGTCAGACTGACGAATAGCAGCTAGAACAAAGTTGGTTTGGCCATCGAGATAAGCTCTTTGTCCGAGTTGCTGTGTCACATCTCGAAGGGAAGCCACACAACCAGTCTCACCCGTGGCGTGACACTGCACTTGGTGAACCATCACTTTAGCTTTGGAGATGTGCCAAATAATGATGCTGTAAACGACATCGTCTGTAACGTAGGGCGGATGATCTAACTTCAGTCCAGTCTCAAGATGGAACCGAGAATAGTTGTCATTAAGAAATTCCGGGAGAGTTACTATTTTCTGGAATAACTGCTGTTCCGTAGTCGATTGGAGATGTTTCTGGGTTAACGCTTTGATCGAAAACATTGGTTGTAAAGTGGTCCGATTGAGAACGGCGTTGGTTCCTGCAAGTGCGAAGGCTGCGCGGCGATTGACAACGTAGATCTTTGTGATTCCGTCGGTAGCTCCCCTGATCTCATTCCACTCTCGTTTATCGCTACACACGACGAGGCCGGACTCGGTGGGCACAGACACCAAAAGTGTGCCGTGGCTGGACAGACTGGACGCCTCCCCGGTACATCTGCCGCTGAGAAACATCACTAATGACACAAAGCTTAATAGAAGTCTTGACATGTTCAAGTCTGGAAGGCGAGAACGAAGGCTAGATCGACTCTGCCATCGGATAATGTACTCCACTCGCCTTCGAGATCGCCGTGCCTTGACAACAAATGTCTCGCCGGGTGTCCCATCTCGCCTTCTGTTGGCGAGGTGGGATGATTCATCTTTGAACTTTGCGACCCTCTGTGTCCTCAGTGATTCGCATTTCTAACCACTGGCCCTGAGCAACCGCCGGTCTCCTATATTGTCTTAAAGATATTCATATTTTACATTGACATATCTTTTAGATACCACTACTATGCTCTCGAAAGCTGTGGCCGCGTCATCTACCACGGCTTTTCGTGTCTTAGCACGATGTTTCATTTCGGGAAGTCGGGCTGTAACTCCTTTGTTATGCGCTATAAGCGGCTTAACTCCTTTAGAATGCGCTATGTACAGCCGCACTGCCTCGTAAGTCCTTTATTATCCGGAAGCAGAGGGGGAGGGGAGGAGTTATCGATGAGTAAACAAATCGGACCGGTTCGGGAATCGAGATCCCTCACTCGCTTCGCTCGCTCCTGATGACAAGGGACGCCGCCTGGATTCCCTGGACTGTAAAATCCGATATCGGCCACAGCGCCAGGAGGAATGATGTCGAGCGAAGAAAGCGAAACCGCATCAAAAGTGACCTTGCACGTGGTTGCAAGTCTCGATGGATTCATCGCGAGGAAGGACAACAGTATCTCCTGGCTGGATGGTAATGGAACCTACGATGCCGGAGTTTCCATCTCACAGGAAGAAATCGCGGCCTTTATCAAATCCATCGATTGTTATGTGCTCGGTTCTCGCACCTATGAACATGCGCTCGAACTGGGCTGGGTCTACGGCGACACTCCGGCCGTAGTGGTGACGGGACGGAAATTGACGTCGACCAGGAAGAGCGTCGAGTTCTACTCGGGCGATCTCAAGGCCCTCGTTCACGAGAACCTCGCGCCGCGATATCGAAATATCTGGCTCGTGGGCGGGGCTATGTTGTCCCAGCGTTTTCTCGAGCTCGGATTGGTGGACGAAATCAGGTTGACCGTAGCGCCTGTGCTGTTGGGCGACGGATTGCGGCTATTCGGTTCGCTGGCCGAGGAGAAATGGAATCTGAAGAACGTGGTCGCTTACAAGAACGGATTTGTTGAGTTATCGTACTCCGCCTCCGCCAGGTGATCTAGACCCTTAACGAGCCGCGGAATCCCCTGGCCGCATAGTAGGATTCCGCACCGTTGTGATACACGAAGACGGTGTCGTAGCGGCGATCACAGAAAAGGGCGCCGCCAAGTTTTCTGATGGCAGAAGGCGTATTCACCCAGCTCGACGTTTTTGTGTCGAAGTTGCCAAGCTTCTGCAGCTCTCGATATTGTTCTTCCGTCAAAATCTCAACGCCCATCGCAGCGGCCATGTCCATGGCGTTGTTTTTTGGTTTATTTTCTTTTCTTGAATCGAGCGCTTCACGGTCGTAACAAGCGCTTCTGCGGTCTTTCGGACTTTCCGCTGAACAGTCATAGAAAATGTATTCGCCCGACTTCTTATCGTGACCAACCACATCGGGTTCGCCACCAGTTCTTTCCATTTCACCGAGTGACCAGAGCTTGTCAGCATTCGCTTCCAGCTTTGCTTGCACGGTGGGCCACTCAAGACCTTTATGGCGGTTCATGTTCCTCTCGAAACGTGCCTTCAATGCGCTGAGTAGATCTTCACGTTGTTTTGCTGACAACTCTTTTTTTCTGCGACTCACAGTGTTCATATTCTTACCTTCATACACTATCGTTCGCTGAGAATACTTGTGCGCGACCTTCAAGGCTTCAAGGTTTCGGCGGCCAGTTTGGCGCTTCAATACCGAACTGCTTCGAGTACTCGGCATTCAATCGCTGCCAGGCGCCGAACTTCATTGCCTCGGGCCCGACCATGCGTCCAAGCGGAGCTCCGCTGAGAAGATGATCCAGTACATCGAAGCAAATATGCCATCCGGCAGCGCCCATTGCGATGAAGCGGTGACCGATGTTGGTCCACAGCGTCAGACGCGTGCCGTCGCCAAGGGCTTCGAGTTCCCATCGCATATTGAAGTCACCCCAGTTGTACTCAAGCAGCTTGGGAGCCTCGGCTCGCGTCACGGTTGTTTCGGTAACACGCGGCGCGGGCGCTCCCACAGTGGTGAGGTTCACCGTAGTTCCAACGGCGCCCAGACTTCGATCGGCGTCGAATGGCGCCCACTCGCGCAGATGGGCGGGGTCGGTAATCGCCTGCCAGACCTTTTCCGGCGCGTGATGCAGTTCGCGGACAAGAATGAGCGTCCACTTCTCGCCATCTTTTTGTATCCGCGCGATGTTGGCCGGGCCTGGCGTGTATTGCTCGCGATTGATCACCCTCTTCTCCTACCAGCGCATCAGTTGCGTGAGCTGAATGAGGTTGCCGCAAGTGTCCTTCAGCATCGCAATGGTTGAGCCGGTGACATCGGTGGGCGGCATCGTGAACTCGGCACCGCGGGCTTTGATGCGCTCGTAGTCGCCCTTGATGTCATCAGTAAAAAACATGATCGCCGGCTGGCTCTGTTGAAAGATCGCCTGTTGATATGTTTTGGCCGCGGGGTTGTTGTTCAGCGCCAGTTGCAGCTCTGTGCCGTCCGGATCTTCGGCCGGCGCTACCGTGAGCCACCGATACGGCCCCTGGCTGAAATCGGTCTTCTTCACGAAACCCAACACTTCGGTATAGAAGCGCAGAGCGTTGTCCTGGTCGTCCACGTATAGGGTGGTCACTTTAATCTTCATTTCGCTTCTCCTTCAGCACGTTCGCGGTTTGCACCGCGTCGTTTTCCCCTTGTCTTCCTTTTCGTTGGCGTTGACTGATCAATATCCATACGGTCGAGGTGGCGTTCGAGAGCATCCAGGTGAGCGGACCAGAAACGGCGGAACGGCGCCAGCCAGGCATCCATCTCCTGAAATGGTTCAGGCCTTAGCCGGTAGAGACGGCGCTGTGCGTCCACGGTAGATTCCACGAAACCGGCGTCGCGCAGCACGCGCAGGTGCTTTGATACGGTTGGCTGGGACATACGAAGTTGACGCTCGATCTCTCCAACAGACTGCTCGGACGAGACCAGGAGGCTCAATATCGCGCGGCGGTTGGGCTCCGCAATGATTTCGAAGACGGATTCCACGCTGTTGGTATACTCCACACAGTATATACGTGTAAAGGCATATAACGGCGGAGTTGAACAAAGCGGAAGTCGAAAATTAATCATGCTAACCTCGCCTATGGAAGTTCAGTCGAAGATGAGGATGAGGCATTTCATAAGCCGCCGGATGCGAGTACTGCTACTCGTCGCACTGTTTGCTGTCACAGGTTGCGCTCAGAATACTGCGCCGGCGCCCCCGAAGCGTGCGACGAGTACTCCCTATACCGGCGACCTGTCGATATTCGACTCTCCTGGGAGGGAGCAGAGGCTCCACATCGATCGCGTAATGAACATTCTGGGGATTGTTTCTGGCAAATCGGTCGCGGACATCGGTGCAGGATCAGGCTGGTTCACGGTACGCGCTGCGCGGCGTGTGGGCCCGTCGGGAACAGTGTACGCAGTGGACATCAATCCGGAAGCGATTGGCTATCTAGATCGCCGGATGCAAAAGGAATCCGTACCGAACGTGAAGACCATCCTGAGCAAGCCGGATGATCCGATGCTGCCGAGAGAAGCAGTTGATGCGGTGCTGCTGTTGAAGACCTATCACGAGGTTGCTGATCCGGTTGCGTTACTGGAGCATCTGCGTCCGGCGCTTAGAGCGGGAGCGCGTGTGGGGATCATCGATCGAAACGGAAACGGCACCAACCACGGAGTGAGCCGGGAGGTAGTGGTCAAGGAGGCTGCGAGAGCCGGGTATCACCTGGTACAGACGTATGACTTTGTGAAGGATGACGGCATGGATTATTTCCTAATGTTCGAGGTGCGATGAGAGCAATGGCTCGGAGAGGCAGAGAGTTGATATGAGCAGAGCAGCCAAGAGAACCGCCACGATTGAGCGCGGAGGGTGTTAACGCCCAGGTTAGCCGAAAGAAGGCGAACCCGGGGCAGAGACTTGACATCATTTGGCGAACAGGGGACAGGAAAGGAAAATCGGAAATGAAAAAGGGTCTGCGCGGAATCAATCTCGCTTCGAAGCCGAGTGGCGAGGGGTGTTTGGAATGCCTGGCGTCAGCGAAAGGTTGGTGGTTTCATCTCCGCCGTTGTGCGGAATGTGGGCACATCGGTTGCTGCGACAGTTCTCCGAGCCAGCATGCATCCAAGCACGCGGAAGAGACAGGGCATCCGATCATTGCAGGAAGAGTGCCAGCCAACTGGGAATCGCTTCTAAACTAGCTGCCCGGCTGCAGTTAAGTTGGGGAGCGTCGTCTAGCAAGCTGCTATGGCGATTGATCACCTCAATAAACTGCCGGCGAGCCAGTGATCGACACTAAACCTTCCCGGGCCGGAGCAGATCAGCCAGATAAAGAAGAGCACGTACAAGACTTCCGGAAGGTAGAGGAAATCGTCGAGCCAGTTAAGACGTGAAAGTCTTTTAGGGATGGTGGAAGCCGCGTTGGTCAGGGTGGCGACAATCATATCGATCAATAAAGCCGCAGAGGCGAGGCTCGAAAGCAACCCCACGGTTAGCAAGGATCCGCAAACGAACTCAACACCCGATACGAAATAAGCTGTCTCGCGGGGAAATGGGACTTTGGCCTTAACGAGCGTTTCGTAAACCGGCTTGGTGCCGCCGGCGACGAACAATTTATTTCCTCCGGAGATGGCGAAGAACAACCCGATCGATACGCGTACCAGCAGGATGGCATATTGTTCCAAATCACTACTGCCCTGCAGCGCAAACTGGACCAACCGTTTCCAATCCATCGCTTGCCCTCTATCGGAGGAAATTCTCGCGCCTCGAGACTATGGGTTCATCCGTTCGACCCATCGAGCGCGCCATGAGGGAGCGACGAATGGATCCGCAAAATATTGTGTTTCCCGCGCAACCTTGTCGCCGCTGAACTCCATGATGCTCACGGTGTAGGAGGGCTTGCCGTCGTATGTCAGGATGAATTCGGTGACCCAAAGATCACCGCTGCCAATCATTCGTTGGATAGTAAATCGCTTTTTGCTCGGCTGACTCGCGCGTTGGTTCTGTATGTTGCTTCGACCGCGGGTTCGCTCGCCTGATTGCGGGTAGTCCAGGATCGCGTCCTCGTGATAGATGCGGTGCTCCGTTTCAAAATCGTTGGCATCGGAGGCCGCCCAATGCTGATCCAGTGCAGCACGGATCTGTTGATCCCGCGCTCCAGAATACTTTTGTTGATCGTTCATATCCATGGCGTTCTCTACTTCAGTCAACCCGCACATTCGTTGATGCTCAATCGGTTGATGGTGTGGTCCTAGCGAATACGAGGGGCAGGCCTGCCGTGACTGGGCGCAGTAAAACACTTTCGAGAACGGAGAGGATCACTTACTCTGGGGGAGGGATGGTGATGAGGGAAGATCAGAATTCTCGCGCTGGTTGAAGTGAGGCAAGGTAGTGAGAAAGGAATGGCGGGGACGACGAGACTCGAACTCGCGACCTCTGCCGTGACAGAAGGGATGTACCTAGTACTTTCAACAACTTAACCGTTGCGATGGGAACTGCCAATTACCCGCAAGTGCTTGAAAGTACATAAAAGACAGGACCCGCTTTGGGTTGGAGTTTGGGTTCACAATTTTTGAAATCTCAAGGACCGCACAAACTGACTCTTAATTAATCGATTGAAGCATCTTTAACCATGGAAGAGACGCGCAAACCGGTGCGCCATACGAGTGAAGGTCTATGGGTGAGCCACGAAAAAGGTGAAAGGCTTCAGTCCGTGACCAGCGCAGGCTTCTTCCCGTCGTTGGACAATTCTGCAGCGGTTGGAACGGAACCTTCGCATGTCGGCGGGTCAGCTGTTGTGTTCCCCAGAAGACGAGAATCATGCTGAGAACAGCATCGGCGAAGTAGCTTGGCGACAGCGTAAATCGAGACTCCCGCGAACGTGACACCTGCAAACACCTTCCCAGTTCTTGCCGCGTATGCAGCAGCACGATCCAAGTCATGTCTGAATACATAGCCGAGTCCGGCATAGGCGCATGAATACAGAAAAGCACCAAGTGCATCAAAGGTCAGAAAACGGAGCCGGCTGGTACGGGATGTCCCGGCCAGAGGAGGTGCTACCGCGTCCAGTCCAGGTACGAACTTGGAGACGACGAGAATGGACGGCCCGTAGCGGGCAAACGTCGCTTTCGCCCTCCGATCATGTGCATCGGGATCTCGCGCAAGCCGGTGAAGGAAGTGCAAGACCTTGTCTCCGCGCCGCCGACCCGCTTCGTACCACGGCCAATCAGCAAGCACACAAGCAACGACGGCGAGAATGACGGCCGGAGCGAGGCCCAACTTCCCAGTTGCTGCGAGCGCTCCTGCGGCGAGCAGAAACAGAGGTCCCGGTACCGGCAGGCCCAACTGGTGTGCGAACAACGCAGCGAACAGAATTAAGTAGCCGTGCCTCAGAATGAATTGGACGATTGCGTTCATCGCTCTCTCCAGCGGAACTCACAGCGTTTGTCGAACGTCTCGCGCTTGCGCCTACTTATCTGTTTGGGGCGGATAATTTTTAAAGAGTTTCGCCATTGCCTTCTGCAAATTCTTATAGTTTTTATCGGGGTCTTTCTTGAGGTCGATGGTCTTGCTGGCATCCCCACGCCAGATCAGCTGCTTTTTTGCGGAGTCGTACACGTCAACCACAAGCGTCCCAACGGGGACAGTAGAGGTCTGACCCTGAACTGAACCGTCCCACCAACCTGTACCTCCTCCCCTCCAACCGGAGCCGAACAGATTCATGCTCTTTTCTTCACGGATGGCAGCGTGGTAGGTAACAATAAGGTCTCCGTTCGTTCCGACTTTGGTGAGACCCTTTTGTGCAAGCTGTTCGTCGACTGCCCGCTCAATATCCCGACGAATCAGCTGATCATCTGATACCCGTCCCCGGATGTCGCCGAATGGTCCACCGCCGGCATCGAACTTTGGCGGAGCGCCCGGGAGGTCGGCCTGTGGCGCAGCGCTCGGGACCTCGACCCATTGGTATGTTTTGTAGCTCGCGAAGTTCGCGCCACGTTCATAGTTATAGTGAACATCCTGTCCATAGGCGCAAACCAGCATGAATGAAAAAGCTAGTAGGAATGTCAGCAGTTTCGTAAGCCTCATTGCAATTCCTTTCTGTTGTGCCGGTGTCCCTCATCGCTGAACTTGCGAGGGATGGTTTGCTGCTGAGGCACCTTCATGGCTGATTCTCAACTTCCGCCTGCTGTGGTTGAGTGAGCGGCGGAAGTGACGATTCGACGTTCATATCCATCACCAGGTCGATGCGATGCTCCAACTGAAAGAACTTCGTCACGGTAAGCGCCGGAAGCACGGTGTTGAATTTCTTGAAGTACTTTTTCTTCAACGCCGCCAGATTGGAGTCGCAGTCGAACATCTGTTGTGCCATTGATTTGGCATCGCCATCGCCCAGGGTCGAGTACTTCGCTGCGTACTCCTTGATAACGGCGACGCGGCGGTCATCGAGCGTAGACCGTTCATACTCATACTTCCGATAGATCGGCCAGAATGCCGCAGCATCCTTTTCGCTGAAGTTCATCGCCGAGGTGATGATCGTGACTCTGTCTGCTTGTGTGCCGGCCCGAACTACCTCGATGGTGGAGTCAAGACTGGCTTGCTGAGTCTGGGCGCGACAGAGAGTGGACGCCGCGAGCATCGCGAACATGAAAGTGAGCAATATTTTGGACACTATCGTCTGAACTTCTATGCCACTTGAGTTGCAGGCGATTGGCGGGTGCAGCGGCGCAGTGCGGTTGAACGGCTTCATTGTAGAAACAACCTCCATGAAGAACCCGAAATAGCTTTCACGACAGTGTTAAGGCACGCCGGTTGCCGAACGCTCTTGCCGATAAAGTCATTTATCTGCAGGGCGTTAGCCCAAAGTGAAGGGTCTAGGGAAGTTGTAGGTGCCCGCTCGCGGGCACCACTTGGCCCAAATAGGGACAGTGCTTATTGCTGCGCCCTCAGATTTTCGCTTTCCGCAAAGCATCACGCGGAAAGCTAAGCTGACTCACGTTCGCAGCTGTAAAGGTAGCTAGCCCGAATGAGGGCGGAACTATTGCGAAGAAAGGGCACGAAGCGGAAAGGAGCATAATAGATTAACGAGTTAGTCTGAGCGTGATAGTGCCATGAACCGGCAATTAGCACTAAGAATCGCCCTGATATTGGTGGGCGTGCTCTATTTGTTGGCTAGTTATGATGCTTCGACATCAGCCGACCGACCCAGCGAAGAGATGCTCGCTGGTGTATATGCCTTAATGGGAGTTTTTCTACTGCTTGCACTGCGTAACCCAGCAGCGAATCGTAGCCTGATTGTTTTCTCGGCATGTTCCAGTCTTCTTCATGCTGCTATTGTCGCCGCGAATGTTTACCTTAACGTAACCTCACGAGGGGAGTTGTTGCGCGTCGTAGTGCCGCTTACGGTAATTGGCGTGGGGTTGATCATGCTGGCTCCGCCAAAGCAGCCTAGCGGACGAGCATCAGCAGCCGGTAAATAGAGAATTTTTCCGAAAGACATCCAGCCTGGCGGCTCTCCAAAAATTCTTGCTCCTTGATCTCGGCCCTGACCCGCACGGTAGCAATGCTCGACTGCGCCCAATGACAAAATGCCCTGCTTCGGGCACCCAACGGTGCCCTGGGCTGGGCACTCCGTGGCCGGAGGCAGCGTATCTCAATGTTTTTCAAGGCGTGATGTGTGGCATACCGCGTGCCGTGACTGATTCTGGTTGTGATCGAGAGCAGCCGAGAATAGGAACACACGATGAAAAACCTCCACAGCTCCGCGAAGTCAAGTTGCCTGACGCTGGAATCATTGCGCGGAATTGAAGGTACTGAAGGCGTAATCACCGGGGGACGGGACGAAGCTATCTCTACAGTGAACGGTCACGAAAGCATCGGCGAGCGACGCCAGCACCCGAGAGTTGGCGTAGTGGGACGTTTGGAAGACATTACTTATAGCGTTTTACGCGACTATGAGCTTATCGGTGAAGCCGCTTGATAAAGCAACAAAAGGGAGGCCTATATGGTGAGCGATTTGGTAGTTATCGCCAGAAACGAGCAGCCTAGCCGGGACGAGACATACCCGCGGACGTGGCTGGTTTACCGTTACGATCAGAGCACACTCGAAGTCGACGTTGAGCACAACAATGGTAAACCCTTCGTAGTTGGACGGATTGCGGCTTGAGCGGTTGTTCACTGTGTAACTCCCGAATGCCATGCACACTTACGCTGCCACATGATTGCCCCTTTAGTCTTTGAGCGTCGCTGAACAGGCAACAGCTTCATTGTCGAACAGCCTCCTCTCAGCAGCATACAACCCGTTTGCCGAGAGTGTCCGCAGTGTCAAGTCACTCACTTATCTTTGGATTCCGCAAATAGCGTGGAACAGAAAGCGGCATGTGCCCGCAACGACGGAGCGGACACTGTCGTCACATTGGGCATTCGCCATACGCTGATCCAGCCCACACATCTCAACCGAACCGGGATCAAGGCTTATGATTCGACGAGTCACGACGAGAAAGCGACCACTCGAGTGTCACGAGGCCCGCGTTTTCGCCTTTCTATGCTCCGGTTGACTCATTTTCGCGAGAATTCCCGTCAGGGTGGGACTCCGCTTAGGGCGGGCTCTGGCTCATGCCGAATGATCCTGAATCACGGCTTCCCTGACGGAGCAAAACTCTTGACGATACCTACCTCGGAAGCGAAAGTGCCTCGCGAGCAATTGTGGGCGTGGTCGGTAAATTGGCAGCTCGCTCCGCATCTTCGGTCAAACGAACCGCCTCCTTCGTCTGTTGCAGGGAGATGAGCATGGAGTTCCTTGAGACGCGGCGCACGATAGGATTGACCACCCAGCGCAGCGCAATGGGAATGTCGCGACTCAAGCCAATCGCCTCGACTTCCACATAGGTTCCGCCGTCTCTCTGCTCAAACTTGGCGATGCTGTACAGGCGCCAGACGTAGCCGCTGCCATGATCCGGCGGAAGCTCCTGCTCGTCCGGGCGGCCGTAGTGCCGGATCTCTTGCACGCGCGTGGTCTGCGTGGTGCTATACCAGCGCCGGTCGTCGATTTTGAAATAGCAGGTCTGGTATTCCATGTCCAGCGCCGTCTCGGCTACGGCCTCTCTGTTGACTACGCGCATGGAATAGTTTTCACAGGCGCCGTCGCTGCTGAGCAACTTGGAATCCACAACGGTTGGCCTGTAATACTCCTTGTAGTTGCTGTAATCACGCGCGGCGGATAAAACCTCTTTGATACTGGCGTTTGGGAGAAAGGCCGCGCCCACCCAATCGTGGATCAACCCTGAGGCCACCGGTTTTGGGTTTTCCTTCGCGACGGTCGAGACCAGAATCTCACCATCACGGACACGCTGAAGGCGCTCGGGCTGCTGGTCGACCCAGAGAAAGGGTGTTTGGGAGGCCATCCGTGGACGGGTAGCATCGAGGTACGCATTCCAAGAGACCAAAGTGTCTTGCCTCAACTCAGACCCATGGGAGAGCGAGGGCGCGACGAGACAAGCCCAATATACAAGCATGACAATAAGTGCCTGGAGTGTGCGGAAGATGTAACGACTACCAACTTTCACAGTTGGCCACCTCTTGTTTTTCGCGCAAGCGATCAACTTGCGGACTACTCGATCTGGGGAGCAAGGCAGATGCCAAAGGCGTGACCAAGATAAGTGACTGGGAAATCAAGCATTGACGAACTTGGGCTGGAAGGTCTTTTAAAAATGTCGACCGTACATTGGCAGTAGTGACCTTCTCGCCCACATTTGGGCACGTTTCGGGAGGGGCCGCGACGATCTTAGCGAGGCAGGGGTGGGTCTGGCGATGAATTCATCCAGGTGACTGCCAAAATAACTTTTATGCACTAGAGCATCACCCACGCGAAGGTTTTGGCAGGTCGAGTCTGTGGGATGAATGGAGAGAACTGGGTATCAAAGTCACTGAAGCTGCGAGCTTGGGCTGCTCGCAGTTGTGATTCCCACTCCAAACGCTTCCGGTCTCGTTTCAGACACTTCTTTAACTGCGGGAAAGGGTTACACCTCATGAGGCTCTTACACAATTCTCTTCTCTGGCAGGTGATGGCTGAGGGCGCTCTCGATATGAGTTGCGTGACTCGTGTGCCTGAAACATTGGACGACGGAACAGGCTGCCGCATTTGAGAGCGGCCGGGCAATGGTTGCGAGTCAGGCGCATGAGCAGCGCGAATACAGCGGCGCACCTCTTTTTCTGAGAACAGTACCCTTCTGCTGTGGGTGGAAGGTCATCTTGCCCCAAACTGGGCACGTACCTAAATGAGGGCAACGTTCGGATTGGCTGGTCTGCTGCTTCCCATAGAAAACAGGCGGTCTTCTGTTTTGGCCACGCACGTGCACTTCCCAACAGTGAAAGCGGGAAGTAGTTGAAAGCTCGCTTTGGCCTTAGTCACATTTGCTCTTCTCTGGCGAATGATGCCTGAGGGCGTTCTCGATACGGGTTTCCGTGACTCATGAGCCTGACACGAGAGGACGACCGACAGACTGCCGCAGTTCAGGGCGAGCCGGGCAACGTTGCGAGTCAGGCCCATGAGAAGCGCGAGCACGGCGGGCACCCAATTCCGAGATCATAAAGGATTTAACCGACGGCTCTTCGCAGTATGTTGCAGGAGCGCTTGGATCTAGAGCAAACGGTTGCGTCTCCCATTTCCTCGTTGCCGCCGTCCCCGGCAAACCAATAGGTTGAGATAGTGGGTGGTATTCACCGTTATCGACATCTATTTCGTTTTTAAGCCAATGAGAGTGATCCCGCGACGTTGTGCCAGCGGTTCTGTGAAAGAAACGGCAGTCGGAATTGCAGGAGCTGTTTATCAGCCGCCACACTTCGTCTACACTGTCTTCTAACTGTGGCCTTCTCCGCCGACATTAGGCTTTGCGATCAACGAATCCTCTGAGACAGGATTTCGTAGGCGAACCTTCCATCGAAATACTGCCTCTTTGAAAAGCCTCAGAAACGTTCGGCGATTCTCGGCCAGAACCCACAGCCAAGACCATTTCGCCAGCATCGGGAAATAGATTCCGCGAAAACAAAGACGCGCCGGGAAAATGTTGACGCGATCGCCCACGTGCTCGTCATCCAGTGCCGCAACTGCATGGGCCAGCTCCGCAAAGTCAAGTTGCCCGACACTGCAAGCGTTGCGCGGAATTGAAGGTGTGGAAGACGTTATCACCGGGGGACGGGGATGGAGCCATCTTTACAGTGAACGGTCACGAAAGCATCGCCGAGCGTCGCCATTATCCGAGAAGTGGCGTAGTGAGTCGTCTGGAAGACATCATTACAGCGTTTTACGTGAATATGAGCTTATCGGCGAAGCCGCTTGAGAATTGAACATAATGCGGCGTCCGCGCGGTTGTTTGCTACATGACTGCCGAATGCGAAGTCCCCAGCAAGAGTGCCCCACTCCGACACAAGACGTACGCTTACAGACCGCTCCACAAGGATTCAAGCTCACGACGACAAATGTTGCCGAAATCAAGTAGCGGATCATTCTGCACGCGGGCCCAGGCTTGAAACTCCAATGGAGTCAAGTTTGGCTCCGAGTATGTATTGAGGATGGTGTTTATGACCCGTTCTGCGCTCTCAACCACATGCCCCGAGGAACTCAAACGAATGCGACTGAGCAGTGCATAACTCGGTATGAGACTGCTGGGATCCTGAAATGTGTGCTGCATAGCATGCGCCAGTGCGTGCGCGGCCTCACTGATGAAGTCCGAATACAGCTGCTCGCGGTGAGAGATCCTTCTCGCAAGCAGATCTCGCCGATTCTGATGTCGGTTTGAAATCCAGGTGCCGACACTCGAGCCCAGTGCACCAACAAGCGAGCCACAGACGGCCGCGATTGCTGAAATCGACGCCGGACTCCAGGATTGAGTGATCAAATGCATTGTTGTGCACCTCCTGCTAGCAACAACGACGGTCTTCCTTCATATTGTTCAGCTAGCAATAAACAGTGTGAGCCAAGAAAATCACCGGTACCGCGCTATGGGCAGTGTCGCTCCGAACTGTTCGGCAGTTTCTCCACGAGTCAGGCGTTTTGTTCGTCGGCAGTGCACTAACGCGCTTTCTCTGGCACTGGACATGGTCGCACGTTCCAGATTTCGGCCGCGTATTCTGCAATGGTGCGGTCGCTGGAAAACTTCCCCGAGCCCGCTACATTCAAGACTGCCTTGCGCGCCCACTCGTCAGGATCAGCGTATGACGCGCACAACCGCTCATCTGCCTCAATGTACGACTTCAGGTCCGCGAGGTGCATGTAATGATCGCCCTGCGTTAACAACGTGTCGCGCAGCGGGGCGAAGATGCCCGGTTCATTTCGGCTGAAATAGTCAGAGAACATCAAGTCCAAGGCTTCACGCGTTTCGAGTTCATGTTCGTAGTGCCAGTGCGGGTTGTACCAAGCGCGACTGCCGGCCACTTGCTCAGCAGTGAGACCGAAGAGGAAGAAATTCTCCTCGCCAGCCTCCTTCGCCATCTCTATCGTCGCGCCGTCGCGTGTACCGATCGTCAACGCTCCGTTCATCATGAATTTCATGTTGCTTGTACCGCTGGCCTCGTAGCCTGCTGTCGATATCTGATTGGAGACATCACTGGCAGGAATCAAATGCTCAGCGAGCGAGACGCAGTACTCGGGCAGGAATACCACTTTCAGCCGCCCGCGTACGGCGGGGTCACCATCGATGGTGCCCGCCAGGTTGTTGATGAACTTGATGATTACTTTGGCGAGCCGATACGCAGGCGCAGCCTTGCCTGCAAAGAAGAACGTCCGTGGATGCATGTCCAAGCCAGGGTCGTTCCGCAGCCGGTTGTAGAGCACTACTACGCGCAGAGCGTTCAGCAGCTGACGCTTGTACTCGTGGATACGCTTAACCTGACAATCGAAGATAGAATCCGGATCAAGGACCTGCCCTGTCGACGAGTGGATCCACTCGCAGAATTGTCGCTTGGAATTTCGCTTAGCCTTGAGGAAGTCTTCAAGGAAGCCCTTGTCGGCTGTGAATGCTTTCAGCTTGCTCAAATCGTCCAGGTTCTTGATCCACCGATCTCCGATCGCCTCAGTGACCAATCTGGAGAGCTCAGGATTTGACAATTGCAACCATCGCCGGGGGGTGACTCCATTCGTCTTGTTGTTGAACCGCTCGGGAAAGATTTCTGACAGATCTTTTAGCGTCGTCTCCCGCAACAGCTTGGAGTGAATCTCTGCCACTCCATTTGTACTGTGCGAGCCTACGACCGCCAGATTGGCCATGCGAACTTTGTTCTCGACACCGTCTTCGATAAGGCTTGCGCGCTGGATCCGGCCTTCATCTCCTCGGAAATGGCGGCGAACATCGCCCAGAAATCGGCGGTTGATTTCATAGATGATATCGAGCTGCCGCGGCAGCAGCTCTTGAAACCAGGCAACCGGCCACCTTTCGAGCGCTTCGGGTAACAAGGTGTGATTTGTGTACGCCAGCGTGTTCTGTGTGATGTTCCAGGCCTCATCCCATCCAAGGTGCTCCTGGTCAACCAGGATTCGCATGAGCTCCGGCACGGCCAGAGCCGGATGCGTATCGTTCATCTGAATCGCGACTTTTTCTGCAAATGAAGGCCAATCCGAGTTGCTGCGTTTGAACCTGCGGACCGCGTCGGCCAGCGAGCACGCAACGAGGAAGTACTCTTGGAGCAGGCGCAGTGCTTGCCCCATGACCCTGGAGTCGTCCGGATAAAGGACGCGCGTTAGGGTCTCGGCCGAGAGGGTCTGAGTAAATGCCTCTACGAAATCGCCGTGCGAGAACTCTTCAAAGTTAAAGTAGTCAGGCGCCGCGGCGCTCCAGAGGCGGAGCGTGTTGATTGTGGAGCCCCCGTATCCGATCACAGGCCGATCAAATGGAATGCCGATCAAAGTCGACGGACGTCCAGGTACGGGGCGCAGGCTGCCTCCGCTAAGCTCGAACGAGCAACCCAGGCTGATTTCCACTTTCTCGTTTGGTCGCGCGATCTCCCACGGGTCGGGAGAACGCAGCCAGTTGTCCGGCATCTCCTGTTGCCATCCATCCCGGATGAACTGTTTGAAGATGCCGTACTCATATCGCAGTCCGTAACCCATGGCCGGGAGTTCCATCGTGGCGGCGGACTCGACGAAGCAAGCTGCCAAGCGTCCAAGCCCTCCGTTGCCCAGGCCTGCATCGGGTTCCTGCTCCAAAATCTCGAGGAGGTCAAGTCTCTTGTCCCTGATGAATTGGTCTGTCAGTGGAGCGAGCAGAAGATTCGTAACATTATTTGCAAGCGAGCGACCGATGAGAAACTCCATCGAGAGATAGTAGAGCCGCTTAGGATTTCGTTCTTCGTAGGTCTTCTCCGTTAGGAGCCATCGCTGAGACAAAACGTCGCGCACTGATCGAGCAAGGGCCTCGAAGCGGTCTCGTGCGGTTGCCGCGGCGACATCCACGCCGCTGTCGAAAAGCAGGTGTCGTTCGTACAGTGCTTCGTCCGTCCCGGAAAACTTCACTGGACCGCACCCATACTGGCTCGTGAGTTTCTCAGTATCCGGCAATGCCTGTCGTTTGGCTGAAGCTTGAATCGTCATCGTCAACTCCTTCAATGATCCTGCAAGGAAGGGACTCTCCACATCGCATCGGATCAGCGGGTCTGATTTGCGCAAGCCGAAACTCGCGCGTAAAAGGAGACCATCCACCCCGTGTGGATGGTTCCTGGATTAAATACCGTGATTCGCGGAGGTAAGAGTCTTTCACTCAACTCTTGTCGTACGGCCATTTCCAATCGCTTATCTCCGAGCTGTCGATTCCGTATTCGTAAGCATGGCGTTGGCATGCAATCTGGCGGTCACGGAATTCCTCTTTCGCATGCGCACCAACACGCTGCAGCCTGGGGACGCGGTCAATCGCGTCGATCGCGAGACTGAACCGGTCTGTCTGGTTATTGATTGCCAGCTCCATTGGCGTATTGATGTTGCCTTTCTCCTTGTAGCCGCGTACGTGCAAATTCCCGTGATTTGTACGGCGGTAGGCCAGGCGGTGGATCAACCAGGGATAGCCATGGAAGTTAAAGATGATCGGCTTGTCGGTAGTGAACAGAGAATCAAAGTCCGCGTCCGTCAAACCATGGGGATGTTCCGTGTTGGGTTGCAGCTTGAACAAGTCGACTACGTTGATGAACCGAATCTTCAGGTCAGGGAAGCGTTCCCTGAGAAGGGCTGTCGCCGCCAAGGCCTCTTGCGTTGGAATGTCGCCAGCAGCAGCCATGACGACATCAGGTTCTTCGCCGTCATCATTGCTGGCCCAATTCCAGATCCCAATACCTTTGGTGCAGTGTGTGATAGCAGCATCAATATCCAAATACTGCAAATGCCGCTGCTTGTCCGAGACAATCACATTGATGTAATTCTCGGAACGGAGGCAGTGATCTGCGACTGAGAGGAGACAATTCGCATCGGGCGGCAGATAGATGCGTGTGACTGCGGCGCTCTTGTTCAGGACAATGTCGAGGAAGCCGGGATCCTGGTGCGTGAAGCCGTTATGGTCCTGGCGCCACACCGTTGAGGTGATGAGAAGATTCAGCGAGGCAATCTTCCTACGCCATGACAATTGATTGCAGATAGATAACCATTTGGCATGCTGATTGAACATCGAGTCGATGACGTGAACGAAGGCTTCGTAGGATGAGAAGAATCCATTGCGGCCGGTAAGCAATTAGCCTTCGAGCATGCCCTCCATCGTGTGCTCGCTGAGCATTTCGATGACGCGTCCATCCGAAGATAGTTCTGTTCCGTCAGCGTTCGGGAAAGCCTTCAGCGATCCAGAATTTCTTTGACACCTCATAAATCGCCTAGCTTGCTGGAGGTGTTTTCGTCGGCGCGAAGACACGGAAGCTGTCCATGTTCGATTCATTGACGTCCCGCAGAAAACGACCCAGCGGCGGCACGTTCTCGACTTCTAGAAATCCGGGCACTCAACCTTGATGGCATGATCGCGAAAATCAGGCAAGCGCAGTTTTTCCCTGCGTTCTCCGGTTACGTGCGGACTGGCGCTCATGCGGTGAGGACCTGAGGGTGCCATTTCTGCTAGTTCCGCGCGCAATTTTCCACGCTCGTCGAAGAGATCCTCGGCCTTCAAAGAGCACATCCAGTCTCGAGAACACGCAGATGTTGAGGATTCGTTTTGACGTCGGTCAGCGGGACCTGATGCGCACGCCAGAAGGCTTCAATTCGATGTCCGTCTACCTCCGCCGGTGCCCCCCATCCCTTTGGCGAACGCAAGACCACCATGGGCCAACGTGGCCGGGTCGCGATACCGTTTTCACGGCATTTTTTCTGATGCGTCTTAATCTCGGCAACAACGGTCAACCATCGCGGCCATCGCCTGATGCATACTGTCGTGATCCGATCCCTCGACGAAGTACGGATTCCAGCCATAACCACATCGCAGCTTTTCTAATTCTTCGTGGGTAATCCGAGCCAACAAATTCAGATTGTTGATCTTGTATCCGTTAAGGTGAATATCGGTCGAACCGCCCCATCGCGGATTGGATTGAGAAACTTGCTAATGTGCCATGAGGTCGCTAGCGGGCCGGTTTCGGCCTCGCCGTCTCCCACCACAGCAGCAACGATCAGATTGGGATTATCGAATGCGGCTGCACAGGCGTGTGAGAGCACATATCCCAGTTCACCTCCTTCGTGAATCGACCCGGAGTCTCTGGCGTGCAGTGACTGCCGATGCCACCTGGGAATGAGAACTGTTTGAAAAACTCTCGAGTCCTTTTTCGTCCCGGGTCTTGTCAGGGTAGATTTCACTGTACGTACCCTCGAGATATATCGGAGCTAGAACTCCTGGCGCGCCATGACCGGACCTGCAAGAAGATCGTGTCGTGATCGTTTTGTCGTATAAGGCGACTTCGATGCGTATCGATAAAAGCGAGCCCTGGGCTTGACCCCCCCTGTCCGAGTCGTCGACTCTTGATGTGCTCTGGTTTCAGGCGTTCGCGCAGCAAGGGATTAGCCTGAAGATAGATCATTCCGAGCGCCAGATAATTTCAAGCCGCCGATCAGCATCGATTTTCTTCAACTCATCGGCACCTAGCGGTGCACCTGCAATGGTTGACCGTGCTGTGCCTTCGGCACTCAACGGCTCTATCAATTCTTCCGTTTTTCGAGTAATGACATTTCAACCTGCGTACTTCTTCGTTTGGGCCTGATTCCAGCGGTGGTTCGATGATTGGTACGGGGCACGAGTCTTCGCCTGAATTGAACTCTCATGGAAAACCAATTCACGTTTCTCTGGGCCGACAGTTGAAGCTCCACTGTCGCCCCTCGGTTTCCTACGGGACTGGTATTTGAAGTTGCTCAATTTTCCCACATCTGTTGCAGTGAGTACGTTCATCATCGGATTACGAACAAGGTGTCGTTAGTGAGTTGTAGTCGGAGAGCTTCGGTTCTCCGAACGGTCGTATTACCGTGGATCGAGCTGCAGATCCCTATCTCGGATGTGCAATTGGGAGACCAGACGTGAGCGTCCTCAAGTGGATACAAATAAACACGTGTCAGCCACAACATTCGCAAATGGAAGAGGGGGACTCATGACAAACTATTGGCGCTGACCAATCGGGCCGCAACCTATAACCGAGTGACAGCGTAAATCCGACTGGTGGCCATCGTAGAATGGATTGGCTCAGATCGAGGCGCGGGATCGCGAATCTGTGATCTGTACAGACGTACTTTGGAGTGGAAGGAGCGTTCACGAAGGGTGCGGCACGCCCAGCATGACTCGTACAGTGTCTCGCGCGATGAGGAGTTCCTCGTCGGTCGGGATAACGTATGCGAGCAATTTGGACTCTTGTGTGGAAATCGCGCCTCGCGGCCGACGGTCTCCTGATTCTTCTCTTTGTCGAGGTGAAGACCGGCCCACTCCATCCCCTCGCAGATTCGTGCTCGAACATCGGGCGAGTTTTCTCCAATGCCGCCGGTAAAGACGACCGCGTCTGCTCCGGCCATCGCAGCCAAGTATGCGCGATGTGTTTCCGCGCCCTGTAACAGAAGATTTCGATGGCAAGTCGGACGCGACGGTCGTCATGCTCTTTCAACTCAGCTTGCAATTCGCGCATGTCATTGGTGAGGCCCGAAATCCCAAGGCAGAGCCTGACTGTGTGTTGAGCAGCGTATCTACCTCCGATGACGACAGATCCTCCTTTCTCGCTATGACACCCAAAACGGCGGGATCGACGTCGCCCGCACGTGTACCCATAACGAGACCTTCAGAGCGGTGTCATCCCCATAGAAGTATCGATAGGATGTCCACCCTTGATCGCAGCTACGGAGCAGCCGTTGCCCAAATGGAGGGTGATGATGTTGGTTTGATCGCGTGTCAGTCCGCGCATCGCACGATAGCGAAAAGCGACATAGCGATGAGAGGTGCCATGGAATCCGTATCGCCGGATGCGGTACCGGCGATAAAGATGATAGGGAATAAGCGACCGGGTAGGCTTGCTCAGGCAGCGAATGATGAAAGGCGGTGTCGAATACCGCAACCTGGGGTACATCTCTGCCGAATAGTTCGCGCGCTGCCTGGATACCTTTGATGTTGTTGGGATTGTGAAGGGGAGCCAG
>CAVUNN010000006.1:0-102525 GCA_963742895.1 Terriglobia bacterium | reverse complement strand
TTACCGGCAGTTCCAACCACAACAACATTGCCATCATTATTGCTGCGAGCACCAATGAGCTCGGCCGTCGTAACATTCTTCACCTCTTATTGCAACGCTAGCACATCCAGGAATCGAGGCGTAGCGCCGAAGGTTGTAGTCCACTCGGCCGAGTATGAACCGCACATAAGTGTCAAAGCCAAGCACCCTCCGTTCGCGACCGCTCTTTTGCAAGCTGTGCATTTATAGATCCAGCACTCGAACAACCAGAATTGTAAGTTGCTAGTAGGAAAGAGCTTGCCATGGATGGACGGACAGCGAGGGGCGACTTGGCAACGCAGAAATTTCATGCTACATGCTTTTTTTCCTAGGTGGTTTACCGGAGTTAGAGCCTTTAGATTTCAATGCTTTAATCGACTGCAGCCATCACCTTGGAACTCAGTCTGAACAGCTCCGAAAGTGCCATTTTGGGCCGGTCGTAAGTTCTCTCCTTAATAAACAATTGGTTCCATACTTCCAGGACGACCAGCGGATACAGGATCCGGAAATTTGACCTCATCCGTTCTGGACTGCTGACAAGTCCTTCAAGCCAAGTTCTCGGCAGCAGACTCGCTGCGCAACCGTCCTTTGCCAGCAAGAGTTGGCGAACAACCTCCGGATGTTCGGACATGAACACCGCAAAGTGTGAAGGCATGCCCGACTTCTTCCGCTTCACAACCTCTTTCGGAACGAAGTTGGCCAAAGCGCGCTTCAACAGCCGTTTCTGTACGGCTGGCCGACCCAGTTTGAGGCTCCCAGGAAGCGAATAACAGAATTCGACCAACGGCACATCCAGGAATGGAACCCGGCCCTCCACAGATGCGGCCATCGTCGCGCGATCCATCATCGGCAACACCTGCTCAGGAAGATATGATCGAAGATCTACGAGCATCTGCTGGTTTGCGGCATCGTAGTTGCCGAACGACTTGAAGAGTTGACGGAAGTTGTCAAAAGCTGGCCGCGAGTCTGGCAGAGCCCTTTTTAATAAATCCTCATCAGCGATCCCCAGATTCTTGGAAACCTTGGAATGCCAAAGAAAACGCGAGTCCTTGTAGGCGACAAGGGCATCAGCGCTCTCCTCATCCAACCAACTGGCAACGAAAGCACGCTGCGCTGCTCGCTGTATCACTGGCGGAAGAGAGGCGAATAACGCCTTTTTCGACGAGAGGACGTAACTTCCATAACCGCCGAACAGTTCATCTCCTCCGGCTCCCCCTAGCAACACCTTTACCCACTGCCCTGCAGATTGCGCCACTCGATATTGTGAATAGGTGGCGGGATCGGCAATCGGCTCATCACTCATCCACGCCAATAGAGGAAGATCTGTCTCGAAATTGCCTTTGCTTGGCTGAATGATCTCCTGCTGTAGTCCCAGACGACGGCACAGCTCCTGCGAACAACTGACTTCTTCTGGCGCTGTGTCTGGCCAGCTGATGGTCAAGGCCATGAGATGGCTTGGAGCGGTCTTTGAGCGGCATGCCAAGCTGGCGATGGCGCTTGAATCAAGACCACCCGACAAGCTGATTCCAACAGGAACATCTGCCTGCAACTGCAAGCTGATGCTTTGTTCTAATAGCTCCGTGGCGTGTTCCGCGGCTTCTTCCTCGGTGATATTCATCACCCGGGGCTCATATGGGAGCTCGTAATACTTTGTGAGCTGAATGTCGCGGTGTTGTTGAAACTTAATGAAAGATCCAGCAGGGATCTTCTTAACTCCCTTGACGAGCGTGTGCGGCTCGGGAGAATAAAACATCGTCAGGTATGGAAGTATGCTGCGCGTATCGAGTTCCGGCTCGAATAAACCAGAGGCCAGAACCGCCTTCATTTCGCTTCCAAAAACGACTGCCCGGCCCGCTTGCGCATAGTACATCTGCTTGACGCCGAAGTGGTCGCGTGCCAACAGCACAGTCTGGTGGGGATGATCGATCACACAAATGCTGAACATTCCGTTCAGCTTCGCGAACATCTTTTCCCCTAGTTCCTCATAGAGATGTGGCAACACCTCCGTATCCGAAGATGTTTTGAACGTATGCCCGCGTTCGAGAAGCTCAGCCCGAAGACTTCGATAGTTATAGATTTCGCCATTGAGAAAACATTCAATGGTTCCGTCTTCGTTACTCAAGGGCTGATCGCCGGTCGCAAGATCAATAATTGATAGGCGCTTGAATCCAATATCAGCGAATTGCGAACTGGAGCGACCGTCGGAGTCGGGTCCGCGATGACTGATGGCAGCCACCATACGATCGATTACGGCCGCCGCACTATCGGGCTTCGTACCGCTCCAATATGCTCCTGCTATGCCACACATAACGCTAATGTCCTTTTCAAGGCTGCCTTATACCGCGGCTAGACTAGTTGGCACTCCGTCCAGCGATAGAGCCAGCGCTTTGCCACATCCGAAGTCCCGGCCGACCGAGCATCGCAGCCGCCATGAAAGCCACCGAGCGTGTCGACACTGCGAAACGAAACTGCTCCAATGCGAGTGCACGTACGCTCTTCCCTTGTCCCGCATAGAACTTGCACAACCCTCGCACAACCTGCTCATACTCAAGAGCCCAAGGGATTCTCTTGCCTGTCGTCAGCATTGCCAGCGAAAACGCTTTCATTCGTGATCGGTAATAGTCGGGACCCTTAAGACCGTTAGCCAACACTGACGTCGCAAACAAGTCGCTCGTCCGCGAGAGTACCGTTACAATTTTCGGAACAGCGGCAAACTTATGTTTACTAGCAATTTGGAAGCCTGCTAACAGATCGTCGTCCGACCGAAAGCCATCTTCGAAACAACGCCCTTCCAAAAGTGCTTCCCTGCGTATCAGGCTGGCCTGCAGCATCGGAAACTGAAATGGATATTGAACGCTAAAAGAATCTTCGAACACCTGAGGCTCACCGGTGACCGTCAGGCCATGCTCCTGGAACAACGTAAGTTGTTCACCTTCGTCGGTGCGTACCTGCATATCGCCAAACAGCCAAGCTACCTCCGGCGGAAGCTTCTTGAGCGTATCGAGGAGATACGCTTGTCGGCCGGGACTCCACTCGTCATCGCTATCAAGAAAAGCGATCCATTCACCGCGAGCTTCCTTGATCGCACGTAGCCGCGCACCCGAAACCCCCCTGTTTTCTTGTCTAACTACCCTAACCTTCGAGCCGAAGCGCGCTTCGACTTGTTCCACGGTATCGTCCTTCGAGCCATCGTCGACCACGATGACTTCGTCCGCGGGAACGCTCTGGCTAAGGACGCTTTCGATCGCCCGCATCACATACGCGCGCCGGTTATACGTAGGGATCAGAGCTGAAACTTTCATGTAAATTGTGTCTCCAGATGGGCCTTGTTGCGGAATGCTAATGAGAGCAGACGGCGCTGGATTGGGCTTCACCTGATGTTTGGCAGTGTAGGAGTGAATCGAAGCCGGAAGCCAGTGCCCGGGTGAGATTGCGCCTTTCAAACCGCTCCACGAAAGCATCATGGGAGACTAAAGCGTCTTGATTTTTAGTTTTCCAGTTTGAATAGACGACATCGAGAATCTGGATCATCCCCTGAATGTCACCTGGCTGACAGGTCAGACCCATACCCGACTCCAAAACAAAATCTTTGGCATCACCTTCTGGGACTGCGGCCAGAATTGGGCGGCCCGCGGCCAAATATTCGTAGGTCTTACCAGGAACGATTCTTGATCGTCTGCCGGCCGGCAAATCGGGCATCGGCAAAAAGAGGAGGTCTGCAGTCCTTACTAAGTTGACACTCTGCTCGTGCGGAACATATCCAGTGAAACGAATCAATTCCGAAACTCGCGAATCTCTCGCGACCGCCTGATCTTGCTCAGAAGTCTTGCCTGCAAACACGATGTCCAGATCACATCGAACCTCCGGGCGACGCTCGCACCAGAGTTCAATCGCCTTGAGCAATACCGTATGCGAGCGCGTGAGAATGTCAACGCCCGGCTCTGCTCCGCCGAGTAACCGATAGAACTTTCTCTTCCGCAGCTGCAGGCCGCTGTCGGTATGAAAATACCCAGTGTGAATGATCCGGAATTTACTGTCGTCCCTCGGAGCGATCTGACCCGCGAAATCGTCTCGATCAAACCCGTTAGTGATCGTGATCACCTTTTTTGTGCGAAGACTTGGAAACGCATCTTTTAAAGCATGCGTCGCTTCGGGAGTATTCATTATTATCAGAGCCGCAGTGGACAACAATCGCTCCATCCGTCGTCGCTCGACTCTTCGATGGAGCCAACTCGGATAAACCTGCATCTCGTCGAGAGCCCAGGGATCCCTTAGATCGGCCACCCACGGGACACCAAAGTGCGACGACAGTGTCTGCGCCACCCTACCGCTCTCGAACGGAGACATCGTCGCGAAAATCAGATTCTGATCTCCCCCGATCTGCATCCCCAGGTTCGTTGCTGACCGAATCCACCATTCCGAGAACAGTGTCGGTGCGCCTAACCATCTTTCCATCCGTCCGCGTAACCTGCTGCTGGAATGAGGCGGCTCACCTGAGACTCGATGTACTTGTACGCTGGAAGGAACTGACTGCATCAACGTGCGATCATGCGGTGTCCAACGGTCATCCGGAGAGGTGGGACCCGTAAGCACAATTGGCAAATAACCTTCAGCCGGCAGATATTGAACAAATTTCAGGGCTCGCTGTACGCCAGCGCCGCCAACGGGCGGGAAGAAGTAAGCGAGAAACAGAACCTTAGTCATCGACCTTCAACTGCCCCTGGCGAGGTTTCACGAGACGAGCGGGCGCGCCTACCGCGAGAGAGTAATCCGGCACATCTCGATTCACTACGGAATTGGCGCCAACCACCGCGCCTCGTCCGATCGTAACTCCAGGACAAATGACTACATTTTGCCCTAGCCACGCTCCACGCTGGATCAACACAGGCGCGATCTTATCCACGCCTTGGTCGAGGATGGGCTTATCGCGATCCTCGTATTTGTGAATATGATCGGAAACATACACGTTTCTAGCGAACAACACGTCTTCTTCTATAACGACGCCACGAACTGCTGAGATGACGCACGAGCCCGCAATGCTGGTCCGGTCTCCGATTGAGATTGCGACTGCATGATCACGCCCATCGGGTAATGTTTGCAACCAGGAGCCTGGGCCAACGAAAACTCCGTTGCCAATCGCAATGCGTTCTTCTCCCGACAATCGAATGGGAGTCATCAACACAGTTCTTTTTCCGAAATTAGCGAATGCCCCAGAAATCAGTATCGAAAAGAGTTTGCCTTTCAGGCGAACAGCCCACCGATAGCAAAACAGACTAAGCCGACCAAGGTATCTCATGTTCAATATCTGAATGATTTCAGCTTAGTACGTCTTGAATGAAGTGTGAAGGCGAGAGAAGCGGCATTCCATAGACTAAAACACGGAGGGCGCCAATTGGCCGGAGACCGACTGGATTGATTCTGCGATCAGGCTGGTCGCATTTTCCGTCGTTCTTAGGACTCAGAACCTGCATGGCTGCTCTGGAGTGCGAGGCTCCACGCGCTTATTCGAGTCCACTTGCGGAGCACCCGGAGAGCATCTTTGTGGCGTACAGGGAAGGCAAGCAGAGGCAAAGCTAGAGCAATACGAGTCACCGCACCCAATAGTAGCGCCGCTCGATATAGCAATGCGTACGGCGCCCCACGGAATTTTTTGAAAAACTTAAATAAAGACTCTCGCATGGCAATATCGGCGAATCCATCTTCGCGCTTGCCCGTACTTTGTCCGCCAAAATGAACTATCTGAGCATCGCGGAGGTAACCGACTCTCCAGCCAGCTTTGCGAATCTTGCAGCAGAGGTCGGCTTCTTCCGCGTACATGAAATAATCGGTGCTGAATCGCCCGACACTCTCGAAGACCGGCCTTTTCACCATCAGGCAAGCTCCGGAAACTACCTCCACTTCCGTGATCCCATTGTTGGCCGACGCAAAAAGCTCACGCATCCCGAACATTGAAAGCTTAGGCAAGCGACGTTTGAGCAGATCGATTCCGAACAATTGGTTTGAAATGGTAGGAAAACGTTGAATGCAGGTCGTTTGAATACTCAGATCTCGATTCAGAAGCGTACAGCCAATTACTCCCAAGTCCTTAGCATTCCTAAGCGCCGCCGTCATTTCCTGGATAGCGGTTCCCCGAACGAGTGTGTCGGGATTCAGGAACAGAATTATTTCGCCGGACGAATGATCCACGCCAAGGTTGTTGCCACGGGAGAAACCCAAGTTGCGGGGTGCATGAACAACCTTTATCGGCAGGGACAAGCTCTCGATCAACCGGCCGGAACCGTCCGGCGAAGCATTGTCCACCACGATAATCTCGTACTCGAGCCCCGAAACGTTCTCCAAAATCGACGCAACGCACTGGCGAGTAAACTCCAGTGAGTTCCAATTGATGATTACGATGGATAAATCCATGGGGCGAGTGAGATGAATCCTATGGGGTTATCGCCAGATGCTGCTGCGGAAGGATAGCTTCCGCAGTTGCTGCTCGCGCAGATAATGAAGAACGCTGCGATCTTCGACTTGAGGAATTTGCTGCAGGAAGGCGCTCATATATCCATACATGAGTCCGACCGACCCTACAAAGACCGGCTTCTTCAATAATCGTTTGAAACATCTCAGAACCATGAACAGCGGATGGTAGCCGCAGATATAACTCCAGGTGCCGTTCTTCACCGCATTCTGCCACATGCCGTTGGCAGCGCCTGTGAATCTGTGGTGTGTGACGGTGAGGCTCGGAAAGCTGCGAGTCTGCCAGCCCAGCATGTTTGCCTTCACTTCATCGATCGTGTCCCACGCCGCGCCTCTGAGAACGCCACCCATGTCATTCCAGCAATTGCGGCGATATATCTTCGTTGCGCCACGAACGTGAAATTCTCTGGTCGGTTCAAACTGCAAATTTCCGTCGACCAGGTTGGAGATTGCTCCGCCACCGATTCCCAGCTTTGGGTCGGATTCAAACTCCTTGAAGCATTTCTCGAAATAATCAGGTCCGAAGCTGAGATCACCGTCCAGCTTTACCAGAAAATCCCAATCGGTGATCTCGAGTGTCTGAAACCCCTGATAAAATGCCTCGATTTCCTTAGCCTGCTGTGCTCGCCGGCCGCGCCCAGTTTCACGTTTCTCACTAGGATCGGGCTCTATAGCTGAGTTTACCTGGCTGCGGTCCGGAAGATGAATGGCACGGATCCAAGAATATTGTGCGGCCCACGTGTCGAGGATCCCCGCTGTTCCATCTGACGATCCATCATCCACAAGGATCCAAAGCTTCGGTGGCACGGTCTGGGAAACCATACTTCGAAGCGTGTGCTCGATATATTGAGCCTCATTCCGAACCGGGCTGATTACCACATAGGGGGTGTGCTGATTCACCAGTGCATCCGCGGCGGAGGTGCGCTCTTTATATTTCAACTGTGAACTGCACACGGCCACAATCGCCCATCCTTCGCTTAAGCGAATGCTGCCGCGTGTCGCGAAACAAGGTTCCCCACCTTCTCGATAACGTATTGCTGTTGCTCAACCGCCATTTGCGGAAACATCGGCAAGGACAGAATCCGCGGCGCGAGCCGCTCTGCGACCGGAAAATCGCCGATCTTGTAATCCAGGTCTGAGTACGCTTTCTGTTGGTGCAATGGAACCGGGTAATGGATCGCGGTACCGATTCCAGCGGCGGAGAGATTTCGTTGCATTCCCTCGCGATCGTCGACCTGCACTATGTACAAGTGGTAAACCGCCCGCGACCAGCTAGGCTCAAAAGGCCTTACGATGTTTGCACCTGATGCCTCGAAATCTTCGTTATACCGGCGAGCAAGCCCTTGACGGGATTTGTTCCACTCGTCCAGGTGCTTCAGCTTTATGTTCAGAATCGATGCCTGAATGGCATCCAATCTTCCGTTATAGCCCTCAACGTCGTGGAAGTATTTCCTTGCCTGGCCGTGATCACGAATCATGCGCATCTTTTGCGCGGCTTCTTCATTGTTGGTGGTAACCGCGCCCGCTTCTCCGCAGGCGCCAAGATTCTTCCCAGGGTAAAAACTGAAGGCTCCCGCAAATCCAATGGAACCGGCTCGCAACCACGCGTTCTTCCGTTTGGAGAAATACTCTGCTCCGTGCGCCTGGCAGGCATCTTCGATCACCACGAGACCAAATTCATCCGCGATGCCCATGATCGCATCCATATCGGCCATTTGACCGTACAGATGCACAGGAACTACGGCTCTGACAATTTGTCCGTGCTCTGTTACGGGTTCACCAAGAGCATTGCGACTGCATTTCGACTGAAGGAACTCGCGTAGGTTAGCGGGATCCATATTGTAGGTGCGCTCATCCACGTCCACAAAATACGGACGCGCCCCGGTCTGCGAGATTGCCTCCGAAGTCGCGATGAAGGTATTGGGAACTGTTACAACCGCATTCCCGCTCCCGATCCCTGCCGCCATCAGCGCGAAGCGAAGTGCATCCGTCCCGCTGCTGACCCCTACGCAGTATTTCGTCTGGCAGTAGGAAGCGAAGTTCTTTTCGAAGGAGTCAACTGCTGCCCCACCAATAAAGGCAGCGGAGTTTAACGCCTCCCGAAATGCGGAAACTAGCTCTGCCTCGAGTTCTTGATGCGGTGTTACCAGATCGAGAAACGGCACCTTAATGGACATGATTACTTGCTCCCCACCGACGCGGCGGTGTCTATGTAGCGAAGAACTCTGGCGGGATTCCCAGCAACGATGCTATTTGCTGGAACGTCTGTGGTGACGACGCTTCCCGCGCCCACAATGGCGTTTTCGCCAATCGTGACTTTGGAAAGGATGGTCGCTCCTGAACCGACCGAAGCGCCCTTTTTCACTAACGTCTTCTCGACGCTCCAATCAGCCTCCGTCTGCAGACCTCCATCCCCGGTAGTTGCACGAGGATAGGAGTCATTCACAAACGTAACGCCATGGCCAATGAAGACATTATCCTCGAGTGTTACTCCTTCACAGATGAATGTGTGACTCGAGATTTTGCAGCGCTTTCCTACAAACGCATGTTTTTGAATTTCGACAAACGCCCCAATTTTGGTTTCGTCGCCAATCTCACAGCCGTACAGATTGATGAACTTTGAGAACTTGACGTCTTTCCCGAGCTTCACATCCGGAGCAATACACAGATATTCACTCATAGATAAACCAGTTCTCCCCTATTCTTGACTGACTTCTCGGCTGCTTCCAGAACCTGAACGACACGGTATCCCGACCGCCCATCGCTGATTGGCGTCTTGTCGTTCTCGATGCAATCGACAAAGTGATCCATTTCCAGTCTTAATGCCTCAGTCTGCGGTACCTGTGGGGCCCACATGTCGCCGGAACGGTAGCTTACCAAAAGATCATAGACGCCCTCGCGGCTCTTGATGTCGACGCCTTTGTCATACACCTTGATCTTTTCGTCGGCTTCAAGATCGTTCCAAACAAGCATCTTTTTCTCGCCACCAATCAGAGTGGTGCGAACCTTGACTGGCGAAAGCCAGTTCACGTTTACATGCGCAATGACGTTGCCCGGAAAGTAAATCGTGATGAAGGCGATGTCTTCGTGACCATTCAGATGGCATTGCCCAGTGGCAACCACTGCTTCCGGTTGGCTGGGTATCAGATAGTTCATGATCGACAAGTCGTGAGGCGCAAGATCCCAAATCACATTTACATCGTGTTGGAACAATCCCAAGTTAACTCTGGTCGAATCGTAGTAGTACAAGTCACCTAATGTTCCATCATCGATCAGTTGCTTCATCTTTCTCACCGCGCCGGTGAAAAGAAATGTGTGATCGACCATGATCTTCAGGTTTCGCTTTTCAGCCAATTCGATCAATTCCAGCGCCTGAGCAGTATTTGCGGTGAACGGTTTTTCGACGAAAACGTGCTTACCGTTTTCCAGGGCGCGCTTGGCCAGTTCGAAATGCGTCCACACCGGTGTCACAACCGCGACCGCATCGATTTCGCTGGAGGTGAGAATGTCGCAAGGATCCGTTGTCGTGGTGATTGTTGGATACGCCTGCGCCGCCCTGCGAAGCATGTCCGGGCTTCTGTCACAGATCATGGACACCGTTGAGCGATCTGGACGATTGAAGTTGCGAACGATATTCGGTCCCCAGTATCCAAATCCGATTACACCGATGTTGAGCATAGTATCCCCTGAGTCCCGTCTAGGAAGGGAGCGTTTGCAGATAATTGGTGAGCTGGCTGCCAACACAAATAAGGAAACGAGCGGTAACGGGGGGAGTTTTCAGTACGCGCCTTCGCCGGAGATGACTGCCTTCGGCGTCTGCAAAAGAATCTTCAAGTCCATGGCAACGGACCAGGAGCCGGCATACCTAAGATCAAGACGAACCATCTCGTCGAAAGTGGTTCGGCTTCGGCCTGTTACCTGCCATAGACCAGTGATGCCTGGCTTCACTTCCATCATCCGGTTTCGATGCCAGACGTCATAGGCCTCGTACTCATAAGGAACCGGCGGACGAGGACCCACTAGAGACATTTGTCCGGAGAGAACGTTGAAGAACTGTGGCAATTCATCCAGACTGGTTCGACGAATAAACCTGCCGATCGGAGTTACTCGCGGGTCGTTTGTAAGCTTGAATGCCGGCTTCTCTCCATCCGACTGTGCGAGGTTGGCCTCACCAGCAATCAACTTGGTCACGTATTCCTGGTGAATTTTCGCGTTGTTATTGGCAAACATCGAGCGAAACTTCAGGAATGTGAAAACCTTGCCGTGTTGACCGATCCGCTTTTGCCGAAACAGGATCGGGCCCGGCGACGTCAGCTTGATGATTGCAGCAAGCGCCAGAAAAAGAGGCGAAAGCAGCAGAATACCGATGAGGCTCCCCACTACGTCCAGGATGCGCTTTGCGATCAAGGCTGTCTTCTTGCGTGCTGCGATACGCGGCAGATCAGGATAGAGCCGAATATCGGCTGCGCCCTTCTTATGGTGATCGCCGCTCTCAGGATAGATGTGATAACTCAAAGTGATCTGGCTGTCGGTTTCGGGACTAATCTGCTGTCTCAAAGAGGCAGCGACTTTTTCGAAAATCAACTCGATTACCGAATTCTCCGCAGTCCCCAATTCTGTGAAGAGTATTCCCAGAATAGATCCCGTCTCGTACCAGCCCAGACTGTCTGTTTCGCGAATGGAGAATGTGAGCGCGCCGACTACCTGGTTCAGAATCTCCTCAGTTGCGAATAGGCTGCCACCGTCCAGTAGCATCAACATGAACGGATTTCCCGATCTCTCGGTTCGCTTGCGTTCGACTCGTAGCATCCGAACGAAATGATGTTCGTCAATCAAATTGCGAGTCAACGCCGATGAGGACACGCCAGCACCCGAAGTCAAATCTTTGCTCTTCCACAAATACGGCAGATTTTTAACCGCTATCGAAGAGGCCATTACCTAGCTTTTCTCCATACCGAGAAACTTGAACCAGAACCGTCGGATTAATCGAATCGTTACTGACAAGAGCAATTCCAATTCCAGAATCTCTTCGATTGGTGACGCCACCCAGCTGAAAAACCCATCGCTATAGTTGCTTCTTTTATCAATCGAATCAGTAACTTACTTCGCTATCGCTTTACGTCAACGTGATGTTTCAAATTGCCTGGCCCGGGCGGAGTGAAAACAATTGCCTAACGTGGAATTGCTCTTCCTCTGCCAATTTCTCCAGTTTCTATGGCTTCGCCCTCTGAGTCACAATGTGACCCTGAGCCCTTATCAGGCAATCGCCGCTGACGCTTCGCCAGTTGCGTAGGCTCTTCAGGCTCTCACCTGAATAGCCATTGCCCTTGAATGCACGCTAGGAACCAAAGAACCTGATCGTGGCTGGATGGTGACCTTAAAGGTGAGCGTGTATTTACAACAAGTTAGAAAGGAAACGATAGATACTGCCGAGATCTCCCGATCCAGACTAAGACTTGAAGGGGCGTAGCGGCTGCGCGGTGGAAATTCGATGCCCTGCGAGTGGAAAAGCTTTACCCTCTGCAGTTCAAAAAAAGAGAACTAATCCGGAAACCACAATTGCGGTCTTCAGGGCACGCGGTATCGATGCACTCTACAGTGTGTGTCCGATTAAACGCTGTATTAACAATCACATCTGCCGCTGCGGTTACAGCAGGTTTTCTTCTTCCAAGCTGTCAGCAATAGTTGCCTAACCGCCAGAATTCCGCGTCACTAAGCGCTGCTCTTGATACCGAGTTCGGCAGAAGGATCTTCCGCGCCTGCGGGCAATCTTGGCAATGCTGGGGTGGACTGAAGCGCAGCTTCTAATTTGGGAACGATGTCAATCTCTCGATGCCGCACCGTAACTATAGTAATAGGATGAGTATCCAGCCGTTCTATCGCCGCGATTCAACACTACTCCGAGCAATGGCCGGCTGATTAGCTCCTGCTTGGCGCGCTGTACCATCTCTACAGGAGTACCCTCTGCTCGTACCACCAGAAGGATTCCGTCCGCACGCCTGGCGATTACTGAGCCGTCCGAAATCGGTACGATCGGAGGCGAATCTATTACGATCCAATGGAATAGCGGCGCCAGCCTATCTAGTAGAGTCTCGAGCCTGCCATTGGCGATTAGTTCGGAGGGATTGGCTACTGAATGCCCGCCAGGTATGAAAAACAGATTATCAAGCGCCCCGCGCTGCACAATCGCTCGTTCATTGGCTTCACCCGCCAGGTATTCGTTTAAGCCGGGCGAACTAGAAGTGCCGAAGCATTCATGCATGTGCGACTTTCGGACATCAGCATCAATCATCAAGACCCGCCGGCCGTGCTGCCGAACTAAAGCATATGCAAGGTTCGATGAAACAAATGTCTTGCCTTCCCCTGGGAGTGCGCTCGCGACCATGATCTTCTTCAGCGGCATTTTCTCGCGCAGCTGATAAAGGCGCGACCGTAATGTCCTGAACTCTTCCATCCCGGGTTCGTAGTGCCTCTCTGAATCCGAAAAAAGCAATTTCTTGCGATCCGGCTGCCACTCGCGGCGAGGAACGCTTTCCAACCATTGCTCTCCGAGGTTTGTTTCCTTGTCGAGAGAATCGATACCAGCAGCGCCGTTTTTGCCACCGCCCTGCAAGTCCTCTGCGGGTCGATTAAGCAGGTCATCAAGGTAAGTCTCGCCGTCTATTGGAGCGACAGCGGAAGAGGGCGCAGTCTTAGTTTCCTGTTCGGCTCGTTTCAGTGCTTCGTGTATGCGGCTCATATTTTCTTTTCCAACCGAACCTCTTCAGGCTTTTCCTCGCTTCGCAGCGAATCACGCAGAGAAGACAAAATCTTAATTGCTTCGATCAGACCAATATTCTCGCCTTGCGACTGTGCCCTTGCCTGAGTTGTCGGCGGGATCTCATGCAATTCGAATTCACGTGCAACTTCTTCAACGATTTCGGGGGACACGGGTCTCTCCTGCCCAACGAAAGCGTTGATCAGCGAATGTTCGCAGAGCAAGTTGATGACTCGAGGAATCCCCTGCGAGTACTTGTGGATCCGTTCTACAGCCTCTGGCGCGAAAATCGGCACGCCGTTCGCGCCGGCAATTCTCAGTCGTTGTTCAATATAGGCGCCTGTCTCCTCGCCAGCTAAAGCATAAGTTCGCGAACGAAGCGTGATGCGTTGACGCAATTGTCTGAGTTCCGGAAGCTTTAACTTCTGTTCGAGTTCAGGTTGCCCTGAAAGGACTATTTGTAGAAGTTTCTCCGTGGAAGTCTCGAGGTTTGTGAGCAATCGAATCTCTTCCAACATCTCTGCCGACAGGTTCTGGGCTTCATCAACGATGAGGACCGCAGCCTCCCTGGCGCGATACCGCTCCAATAGCCATTGATTTAATTTCAACAGGAATTGGCTCTTGTCGTGAGACCTGCACGGTATCCCAAAGTCCGCAAACATGAAGTCGAAGAACTGAATGACTTCGAGTCGCGGATTGAAGATAAATGCACTACTGATACGTTGCGTTTGCAACCACTCCAGGAGCTTGTTCAGGATTGTCGTCTTCCCAGTGCCGACTTCTCCTGTCAACAGCATGAAACCTTTTCGGTTCTGAATCCCATATGCCAGACAAGCCAACGCCTCGCGCGTATGCTGGGTCACAAACAAGAAACGCGGGTCCGGATTCACATTGAACGGATTCGCCTTCAGGCCAAAGAAGCTCTTATACATTCGTCCTCACACAGCCTCTGGCTCTAAGTTCTTGTCGGCTTTTTTCCTCGCACGGCGTGAGCCGTTGCCTTTTTCCTTCGACTCGTCGGAATCCAGATCAGGGATAGTGGCAAGTGTTGCCATTTGCAAATAGAACAAGACATCCTTCTCGTTGCGAATTGATTTCTTTGTGAACTCGAGAAGGAACACGATTACTAATCCGAGCGCAAATCCGGCGCCCAGACCACCTGCCGCAAACATTGGCCGTTTGGGAAACGTGGGTCTTTCCGGGAGGTTCGGTGGATCCAGCACTCGAAATTGTTCGCCTTCCTGCCGCTTCTCCAGATCGGTCGCCATTTCCGACTGATTCTTCTTCTTGAGGAGGTCGTTATAGAACTCCAGCGCAGTTTCGTGGTCGCGAGTCAATTGCTTGTACTCTTCCTCGACCACAGGGCTCAGTTGGATTCTCGCCTGATAGACCTGAATCTGCTGCTGAATTCTGGCCTGCTCTTTTTCTTTGTCGCGAATTGCCTGCTGCATTCCGACCAGCTGTGCCCGCAGCTGTTGCACTTGCGCCGGCTCGGGTCCAGTCCTCGGTTGTTCCTTGGGCGGAGCTTTCGCTGTGGCTCCCTGCTCCTGGATCTTCTTCTTCAGTTGCGTGATGTCATTCTTGAGACGAACTACGTCAGGGTGTGTTTCGGTGTATTTCGATTCAAGCGCCGACAACTGTTCCTGATCTTTAGCCAATTGCTGATCAAGCGACTCCGGCGTCGCTGAGCTGCCACTGCTCGCCTGCAAATTCTGCCAGCTCTGTAACTGCGTGCTCAGCATCGACTCCGTGTACGTTCGATTTTGTTGCAATTGGTTGAGAGCCTGAGTAGCCGCATCCAACTGACTATTCAGGCTGTTGAGCATATTGAAGTTGCCCTGATCTTCGCCGGGCAGCTGGCCAATGTATTTCCGTTTAAAAGTGGCCAGCTTCGCATCTTGTTCATCGAGACCACGCTTAGCATCTTCAAGCTGGCTGCCCAAAAAGTCTGTTGTTCCTTGCGCGCGCTGCTCACGGACCCGAAGATTCTCTTCCATGAACATGGAGGTGAGTTCGCCACAAACTTGTTGCGCGAGCCTTGCGTTTTGGGCAGTAAAGCTGACGTAGAATCCTTCGATCCCCGGGCTGCCAAAATCCGGTCGCACTGGCTTTATTTCTGTGGCCTTTCGAGTCAGTTCTATTTTGTCGTCGATGGAAAGTCTGGGTTGATCCGCGTAAAGTCCGAATCTTTCAACAATAGGCTGAAGTCTACTTCTGCTCAGGATCTGTTCCTGCATTGTTGCCAGGCGCTGTTCTAAGAGATCGGTAATTACTGGTTTAACAAAACTTTCGGGCACCTTCTGTTCTTCCACAAGCACGAGCGTTTGCGACGTATACCTGCTCGGAAGCTTCAAAGAGATGCCGTAGCCGATGATCGGCCCGAGCACCGCGGGCACGATGATCCACCATATCCGCCGACGCAATATCGCGAGATACTCGCCTACTGTGAGTTGCCTGCTGCTGCGCTCTTCGAATTCACTCATCGCTTTCGTCCATTGTGTTCTCGGCTTACTCCAATCGAATCGGCCGGAATCGATAGTCGATTCCAGCACCCACGAAATTCCGAGAGAAATTCCCGCAGACGAGCCCCACACAGCTCGACTGAGTAAGTTGCTTTTGGTAGGCGTAATTAAAGGACAGTCCCAAATTACGATTGATCGATCGGCGAACAGCGGGAGAGAAGAAAACCGAATTGTAAGACTGCTGTTGTACCAATCCGCTATTATTCGAATATCCTGCAGAGAAACTCGTGGTCCATGTTCGGGAAAAAGAATGGCCAATCGTGAATTGGACGTTTTCGGTTTGAGCACCCGTCATGACACCAGAACCGCCGGTCGCACCAGCAAAATACGACAACCCTATATCGGTATAGCCTCTGCTGTAAGCCAAATTGGCGGAACCTGAAAACTGGATCTGTTTCTGATTGGCGCCAAGAGCGATCGCATTCGTAAACTCCGGTCCGGCGGTCACCCGGAAAGACATTCTTCCCGTCACCTTTCGAGCGTAACCGAACTGCACATTCTGGCTTGTAAAGTTGGAATTGTAGGCTAAGTAGCTGAATTTACTATAGTTGTAGGTACCAAAGATTGAGTCTCTTGCGGTTAGAGAACGGTTGTAACCAGTCGACGCGATCAGTTGGTTCGTGTTGTACAAATCGGAATCCGGATATCGAATGATGCCGTACGATCCGCTCGCCGTCCACGAAGAGCGGCGGCTTAGTCCGTATTCAACTTGTCCCACAACGGTATTGAAGTAACTCGACGCGAAAGGCGTCAGCATCAGACTGATTGGGCACGTATTGAGGATTAGCCACAGGCGGCGTGGTCGACGTGATACTCGCCGGCGTCAAACCGTATCCATATCCGCCGAAAGGAGAGTTTGGCGAGTAATTGAGCATGTCAACTGCAGTCAGAGTCCAACGGCCGATTTTCAGATCCTGCGAAAAACCGAAATCTTGATATGACCGCCACGCCGGGATTCCCGTTTGGGTAGACGATTGCGCTTCCGTTGTAACTCAAACGAGTCTGCGCCTTGACTGTATCGAAGCCCAATTGCAGCGTTCCCGCCAAATGATGTCTCTGGCTGCCCACATGTTCGAGGAACTCAAGGTGACTGGAGGATTCGAGTCCCACGCTTGGTTCGCGTTCAAGCTGATGTTGAGGGCATTGTTCCCGCCAATCCCTAACCCAACCGGCTGCGCTCCCGACGGAGGTTTGTTGTCAGAGGTTGCCGCCTGGGTGGTTGCACTTGCCGAACTCTCGGTAGTCGGATCGGACGGACCTGAGGTCCGCGCACTATTTCCCGCAGTTTGCCCCCAGCAAACCATGGCTGCGGTAAAAACGATCCCTACTACGAGAACTGGTTGTTTTCGCCTCACAACTACCCTCCTACGGAACAACGACTGTATCCCCCGACTTGAGCAGAATGTTCTGTTCCGGGCTGCCCCCCTTGACAACCTGTTTGTAGTTAAATGCCAGCTTGTTCTGCGCGCCATTCTGACTCCGCAAGATGTAAATCCTCGAGGTCTTCGCGTATGGCGTGGGGCCGCCCGCAGTCGTCAGGGCCTGCAGAACCGTCATATCCGGCACCAAGGGGAACGCGCCTGGGCGAGTTACTTCTCCAAGGATGTAGACCTTTCTGCTGTTAACAGTCGTAACCGTGACAGTTACCGTGGGGTCGCTGACGTATTTTTTAAGCCTCTCAGTCAAGCTGCTCATCAACTGCATCGGCGTCAGACCCGCCGCCTGCACGTCATTCAACAATGGCACCGAGATCTTCCCGTCGGGACGAACCGGAACTGGTCCGGACAGCTCTTTCTCGTTCCAGACGTCTATGGTCAGTACATCTTCTGGCCCGATAATGTAGGTCGTGTCATTGGCGGGCGGTGTAGGTTGAGTGGCAACAGCACTATTGGTCTTTTGTTGCGACTGTGCTACCCACGAAAAACACAGGACGGATATTAGTACAAGTACAAACGTGCTTCTGTTCATCACGCCTCTCCCTGAGAGTTCGCGTTGGGATTCTGTACGCCCATCTGTTTAAGTTTGTAAAGCAGTGCTTTGTAACTTATCTTCAACTCGCCCGCGGCTCGCTTTCTGTTCCATCTGGTACGAGATAGCACCTTCAGTATTAAGTCCTTTTCGGCGGCACGAGACGCGGCTTTCGAGGCTTCTTTCAAGGACAAGACCAACGCTCGTTCCGGCTGTCGTCGTGTTCCCCGGTGCGCCGACTTCAAGGCAGCCAGCGCTAGTTTCTCATCGCCAACTGCAGCAATGGTGCGGGTCGCTTCTTCCAACTCCCGGACATTGCCGGGCCAGCCATACTCGGCTAGAAATCGGCGAGTAAGCTCACTAATATTGGGCTTCGTGCATTGCAACCGGAGCGCGTACTTGCTCAGAAACAACTCGGCTAATCCGCTTATGTCCTCTTTTCTGTGCCGAAGCGGTGGAACCCGCAGACAAAAGCTGCTGATCCGGTAGTAGAGATCTTCGCGGAATCGGCCCAATCGAATCTCTTGTTCGAGGTTCACATGAGTTGTGAAGATCAATCTCGGCCAGTCGGTGATTGTGTCGCCAGTTTGAGATCTGTGGACCAACAAATCCTGTAACGCGGCTTGACATTCGGGGACCAAAAAGGAGACTTCATGCAACACAACAGTTCCGGACTCGGAAAACAACGAGCTTGTCCGGCCTCCGCCATCGAAGTACTCTGATCCCAAGCTACTGCATTCGATCTCAGAAAACGCCTTAGTCGAGCGTGTGGATTGTTGGTGTATCTGAAATGCCAAGGCTCGTTTGCCCGTTCCAGGCTCGCCCAGGATCAGAAGAGGGACTTCCGAAGATGCGACATCTTCTATCGCCCTGTTGAGGGCCTTCATAACCGGGCTCACGCTGACGAAGGTTTCCGGTCCACACACGTATTCCGCGCCAACTTCCGGAACTATCAGGTTGTTGTCAATGGTCGCCATTGAGCAGAAGAACTCAACGTCTCTTTTGCAAAACAGGTGCCATCCTCGTTCTGTCTCGCAATTCCGGGATGAACTTGTTCAGAATCAAAGAGATCTCTGCCCGGGAACTGTTGCGACTGCTGGAACTACTCGCCTTTCTCCGAGAACCAGAGAGGAAGAGTAGAAATCTTATTCCACTCTCGACGGAACTGCAGTTAGCATCGGCTGTTGTTGGCCTAAGTTATTGAATTTACAAGACGTATGTCGCAGCATTCTATCAGGCTAGCTTCATCAGAAAGCGCCCGACTCACTTAGAAAAAGTGGAAATCATTTTCCCTCGAGAATGGTAACCACATTCCTCATTTCCGTTACTCAATGTCGATAGAGTGCGTTTATATCTGCGTGCCACTGGCAGCCGAATTGCATCGGGTCTGTACTGTGAACAGTTGGCGATTGCTTTCAACCGCCAAGTGAGGCCACCCCTGCTCGAACAAGGAATGCAATGAAACTGCGTCCCCAACTCATAGCTTTGTTGAGCGCGTCTCTTCTCCTATCAGGTTGTTCGCGCGATCCGAATGTGAAGAAGCAGAAATTGTTCGCGAAAGGCCAGAACTATTTTGCACACGCGAACTATCAAGCGGCTGCTATTTCATACCTGAATGCTATTCAAGTTGATCCCCAGTTTGCGGAAGCCCACTACGAGTTGGCGCAAACTTATGTGAAGCTCGGAGTCTGGAGAGGCGCCTACGCGGAGCTGATGCGCTGTGTTGAGCTACAGCCAGACAACATAAAAGCTCGCATTGAACTGGGAAATCTGCTGCTTGCCTCACGCAACCTCGATCAAGCAGGACAACAGGTGGACATTGCGCTGCAGAAAGATCCCGCCAATACCCAAGCACTGGCTTTAAAAGCAAACGTTTTGGCTGCAAATAATCGGTTCAGCGAAGCACTCGAACAGATGAATAAGGCCATCGGCATTGCTCCAAAAAATGCGCAGCTCTACACGAATCTGGCTCTCATCGAGACCCGTCAAAAGCAGTTCCCTGCTGCGGAAATTAATCTGAAGAAAGCAATCGATCTGGATCCAGGGTCTGCTCGCAACCATGTCAATTTGGCCGGGTTGTATGAGCAGGAGCAGAATCCAGCTGCGGCCGAAACGGAATATCGCAGGGCAATTGAAGTGGAGCCCAAAAGTGTTCCCGCCCGGATAGCTTTCGCAAAATTCTACCTGTCTCGCGGCGACCGCAACATGGCTGAGCGGATCATTCTGGACGGGAAGCAAGCATTGGGCAACGATCCCTCAGGTTTTCGTCTGGCTGCGGACTATTACCTCGGGGTCGGAGAAAAGGAAAAAGCGCTCAGCGAATACGCATCGCTCCATCAGATATATCCGAAGGACCTCGAAGCCAAGAAAAATTATATTGATCTTCTGCTACAGACCAACCAAGTGGACCAGGCGAAGCGCCTGAATGACGAAATCCTGAAGGAAAACTCAAAAGATCCAGTAGCGAACACGCTGGCTGCAGACATCGACTTACGCAACGGAAAGACGGAAGATGCAATTACAACTCTGCAGCCGTTATTGAAGCGTGATCCAGACAATGCCCGGGCGCATTACTTATTGGGTATCGCATTCGACCATTCCGGCAAATACGATGATGCTGAAAAGGAATGGCACGAAGCGGCCCGGCTTCGACCGGATATGGTCGCCGCCTACGAAGCTCTGGCGAAGCTTGCTGTTCGCAATCGAAACGTAGACCTGTTAGCCGGTTCAGCTGAACAGCTGATCAAACTACAACCATCATCGCCCGACGGCTACCTGTTTCGAGCAAGCGCCGAAAGCAGCCGACAGGAACCGGATAAAACCGAAGCCGATATCGCGACCGCAATTCGCCTGGCACCCCAGTCTGCTTCGGGCTATCTCGCGCTCGCGAAGTATAGATTTTCTCAGCGCAAGTTCGACGATGCTGCCATCAATTTTCAGTTTGCTCTTGATCGCGACCCGAACTCCGCCGAAGCTCTTGCTGGACTCGCGCAGTCTTACATTGCTCAGAAACAACCGTCTAAAGCGGTCGCAGCCGTAAACAGCCAAATTGCCAAGTATCCGACGGTCGGGGGGTTCTACTACACGCTCGGCGAACTGCAAGCCCAGAATCGCGATCTCAGCGCCGCCACCGCTTCGTTCCAAAAGGCAATCGAGCTCGACAGCGGGAACTTCCCTGCATTGTTTCAGTTGGGACGGGTCGCCATGGCACAAGGAGATCTGGATAGAGCAGCCCAGCAGTGGAACACCTGGATGGCGAAAGATCCGCGCAATCCGAATCCTGCCTGGTTGCTTGGCACGCTCGAGGACTCTAGAAACGACTGGCAGAAAGCGCAGCAGTATTACCAGAAAGCTCTTGAGGTGAAACCTGACTTTCCTCCTGCGGCCAATGATCTTGCCTATTCGATGTTGATCCACGGTGGCGATCCTGATGTAGCCTTGTCGCTAGCTCAGGCCGCTCGCCGAGGGTTGCCTGATAATCCGAACTCGGCCGATACCCTTGCGCTCGCCTACATACAGAAAAAGATTTATAGATCAGCGATAGACATCCTGCAGGATGCGATCAAGAAATCTCCTCCGAACGCCACCTTTGAATACCACTTGGGATTGGCATACCAGCAGAACGGGAACTCTGTTGAGGCGAAAAAGCATTTGACCAAAGCTTTGGCGGTCGATCCGAAATTCTCTCAGGCAGCATCTGCAAAAGAGGCCCTGAGACAGTTAGGCCAGACCTAAGAAGAACTCGAGATCAAATACGCATTATCGAAAGCAGCTCGGGCAGACCGAATACTGTGGAGGAATACTTTGAAAATCGCTGTCGTAGGTTCTGGATATGTGGGGTTAGTGGCTGCAGCCTGTTTTGCCGAAATTGGGCATGAAGTCGTCTCCATCGATAATGACGCGCAGAAGATTTCCCGGCTACAGCAGGGGGAAGTTCCCATCCATGAGGAATATCTACCCGAACTCCTGGAGCGACATTCCGGCAACCGGCTAAGTTTCTCTACTGACCTTCCGGGAGCCGTACGCCAAAGCTCGGCGATTTTTATTGCGGTTGGTACGCCTTCGACCGAAGAGGGAGACGCAGATCTCTCTTATGTCGAATCTGTGTCACGGGCCGTGGCTGCCGCTATCGACGATTACAAGATCATCGTAGAAAAGAGCACGGTGCCGGTATTTACGAGCCATTGGATTCGGAAGGTAATGCTGCTAGACGGCGCTCCTGCCGATCTGTTCGATGTAGCATCGAACCCTGAGTTCCTACGCGAAGGCACAGCGGTCGTCGATTTTCTTTACCCTGACCGGATCGTAACCGGTGCGGACACCAGTCGCTGCTCCGATTTGCTACGCGAGATCTACCAACCGCTCACTGATGGGTCGTATTACAAACGGACCGATCGCTCATCGGTACCTGCTCCAGCAAATTGGGCGGGGCCGGCGCGTCTGATTGGTACCAGCACCAAGAGTGCTGAGATCATCAAACACGCTTCAAATGCCTTTCTCGCGACAAAGATATCCTTCATTAATGCTGTCTCCAACATTTGCGAATCGGTGGGCGCGGATGTGAAAGAAGTTTGCGAAGGCATTGGTTCAGACTCGCGCATTGGAAACCGCTTCCTGAATCCTGGCATTGGGTATGGTGGCTCGTGTTTCCCCAAGGACCTGAAAGCATTCCGGCACGTCGCCCGCGAAAATGGATACGATTTCAGCCTGCTCTCTGCTGTCATCGCAATCAACGAAGAACAGCGCGCTCGTTTTCTGCGCAAAGTTCGCACCGCGCTTTGGACGCTGAAGGGAAAGAAACTCGCTGTGCTCGGATTGGCTTTCAAAGGAGGCACGGACGATATCCGAGAATCTCCTGCTATCGAAATCGTGAAGAGTCTTCTGAAGGAAGGCTGTGAGATCCGGGCCCATGACCCCGCTGCAATGGACCGCGTGCGCGAGTTACTGCCGGCGCACGGCATTTGCTATCACGATTCTCCCTACACCGCTGCACGAGGTGCGGATGCCCTCCTGATCCTCACCGACTGGGCGGAGTTTGCACGTCTCGATCTGGACCGTCTACGCCAGGAACTCAGTTATCCGATCATCGTAGACGGTCGAAACTTGTATCAACCTTCTGCGATGGCAGCCCATGGTTTCCTCTACAACAGCATTGGGCGCCCCGATGCTCAACCTAAGCAACAGATCGAAAGATCCTTGAAGACGGTGGCAGCGCCTTCCGGAAAAGCGGTGGTCTGAGAGTAATACGCTTCGAGGACGGCGGGATCAGACTTACGGACCAGCTTCAATCTGCGGCTACGAAGAAGTCGCTGAATATTTGAAAATAGGCAGGAAGCTCAGATCGCTTCCAAATCCACCGGAAGCTGTTTCGAGTGAGAACTTGGCAGTCCTGCCTCGCGGATCTTGTACAACAGCGCACGATAGCTGATTCCGAGGGCACGTGCCGCCTTCTTACGATTCCAGTTGTTCGCTTCCAGAACTCGCACGATCAGTTTGCGTTCGAGCTCCCGCACCGCTTGGCGAGTAATCTTTTTCAGTGAGATGGGACCTTCCATTGGAAGCTCCAGATCAAGTGTATCGGCGCGCTTGGCCGTCATCTCGCCCAGGATCGCTTCTTCTGAACCAAGGATCACATAGCGGCGCATCAGGTTCTCTAACTCGCGAATGTTTCCGGGCCAGTGATAGCGCTGCATGCGCTGCAACATCGGAGACGACAGCATGGGTGCGTGGCAGTTGTACTTGTCGTTATAAATATCGAGGAAGTATTCAACCAGCAGCGGGATGTCCATCGCCCGCTCTCGCAGCGGGGGAACATGGACGTTCACTACATTGATTCGATAAAACAAATCCTGCCGAAACCGTCCGCTCTCAACCTCGTTCTCCAGGACACGGTTGGTGGCACAGACCACTCTTGCTTCTACCTTTTTATCGTCCTGCGCTCCAATGCGGCAGAACTGGCCATCTTGCAGGAGCTGTAAAAGCTTCGACTGCAGGGCCATTTCCATTTCGGAGATTTCATCGAGGAAGAGCGTTCCGCGATGTGCCATTTCAACTCGACCTGGCTTCGATCCCAGAGCACCGGTAAACGCACCCTTCTCGTATCCGAAAAGCTCGCTCTCCAACAGGGTGCCGGGAATCGCAGGACAGTTCACTTTAACGAATGGTCCCGACTCCCATGGCGACAGCCGATGGATTAGTCGAGCGATGATGTCCTTTCCGGTCCCGCTTTCGCCTTGGATTAATACAGGGACATTGGCAACGGCAATCTTCTCGATCCTGCCGCGGATCGACATCATCCGGTGTGAGTGGCCAAATATCACCGCTTCTGGCGGCATCGCACCGTTACTTCGGAGAAAACTGGAGTTTGTGGCGGGGCTGGCTGCCATTGCACGTCCTATGGGAGAGTCCACTGATTCACTTGTGAGTACCTTTTGCACCTTACCAGCCATTCCTCGTATAAAGGGCGCGATTACCGCTGTTGTTCGAAATGGATTGCGAAATGAGCGAGAAAGCTTTGCGTTTCAGCTGGTTCTGTATGTACAAGCCGGATCAAACGCGTTCACGAGCGTGAACGAAAGTAACCACCATGTATGAAAACACTTTCACACTTGAGAAAAACTTGTTCACTTTGTTGGGTCAAACCTCAGGAAACTACGCTTGGATAGGGCGGGTGAACCGCAGGCCCAAGAGGTGATACTTTTCCCCGTGAGTGATTCGAACCAGTTTGGCTTTGAGACTTCGCACTGACTGATTGGAAAATGCGTCGGCTGGGAGGGGTGCAACCGGGATTTCGAGGGAAAGCCCAGCGGATTTCGGCAGGCTCCGGCGCGTAGCGAGAAGTATCCCGCCGGCGCTTATGTTAAGGGCCGTCGCAAACTCAAGAAACTCCTTCCCGTTTTCGTCGACACCTCTGACAAAGACAGGAATGGACAGCGGAAGCCGCTGGTGCTTTCTACGTTCGGCGGCCTTTTTTGCAGCTGTAGACATTGTCCCTGCCTCACCCGCGCACACTGATGGCCAAACTGCCCGGCCCGGATTGCAACAGCACAATACCTAAATAACTTTCACGGTGTCTTACGTTTACGCAGATCGCTTTGGGATCGCAACAACAAACGGCGAGTCGAACCTGCATGGTAACTTAAGCAATCTTTTGCGTTGTATGGGAACTTGTTTGCAATTCACCTTGACACACCTACTCACCTTTCATAACATTCACTTGCAAGCGAATCTCCAGCACGGATTTTGCTCCTCCCCCCGTCCGAAAATGTATCTGGGCATGTCTAAGTCATCCGTTACCGCGCCTGCTCGTGCTGAAGGAGAGATTCCTTCACCGCCTTCTTCCGACTTACATCACGATTCTGATCTGTCTCTTCTCGATCCTCCTGCCGATCTGAAGGCTGCTTATATTGAGTTGCGGTCTCAGTATCAGCGATGTGCGGCGGCCCTTGCGACCGCTGCTCATGACTTGCGCACGCCGTTGGCGGTCATCTCCGGCTACGTTGAACTGCTCGTGACCGGGAAGCTTGGCAATCTCAACGAAAAGCAGCAGCGCGTCATGGAAGACATGCACGTAAGCAGCAATCGCCTGCAGCGGTTGGTCAACGATTTTTTAACGTTCTCATCCTTGGAGACTGGTGCGGTTAACCTTCGCAATCAGGAACCTCAAGACATGAACTCTTGCCTCCAGGAATTAAGCGGATTCTGGTTACCGCGGTTCCAGGAAAAGGGTGTGGCGTTTTACTTCCTCTCTAATCCGAACCTCGAAGCGTTCCCGTTTGATTATGACCGGGTCCAACGGGTCGTCTCAAATCTTCTGGAGAATGCGCTGAAGTTCACCCCGACGGGCGGTACAGTTTGGCTTCATGCCGAACCTCAATTGTGGGAACGGCGTAACTCTCACAAGCCGGATGATGGCGTTCAGGAACGCCGAAAGCGCAATCTGCTTGTGCCCAACGCAGTGCGCGTCAGTGTCTCCGATACTGGGGCCGGCATTGCGCCTGAGTATCACCAGGAAATCTTCGGCGATTTCTTCCAGGTGCCCGATGGTCGCAACAGTGACGAAGGCATGGGACTGGGACTTGCCATCGCTAAGCGCCTCGTACAGGCTCACGGCGGAAAGATCTGGGTCGAGAGCGAACCAAATTGTGGTTGCAAGTTTTCCTTTCTTCTTCCCCTAAAGAAAGTTCAGTGAGAGCGAAAGAGGTCATGTCAAAGTCTGCTTTTATCCTCGTCGTTGATGACGAACCGACGATGTCTCGCTACCTCCGAACGCTGTTGGAAGTAGAGGGATACCGGGTCGAAACTGTGAGCAATGGTCAGGAGGCCGTTGATCGACTCGCTCATGCCCCTACACCGGAATTGGTTCTTCTCGATGTATTGATGCCGGTAATGGACGGTTTGCAGACTCTGGAGCACATTCGCAACGTTCATCCACAACTTAAAGTAATCATGCTTTCCTGCGTCAGCGACACGCGAAAAGTCGTGCAGGCGATCCGCATGGGTGCTCAGGATTACCTAACCAAACCGTTTCAAAAAGCGGATCTGGAAGCAGTAATCGAACAATGCATTGGTGATCGCAAGGAACATGCTGTCAATCACGCTCACGGCGAAATCGAAGATCTGGGTGATGACGTGTTCTTCGTCGCTGCCAGCCCGGTCATGCGCAAAATTCGATCGCAGGCAAAGCTGGTTGCCAACGTGGATATTCCAGTCTTGTTGCTTGGCGAAAGCGGGACCGGCAAGGAAGTGATGGCGCGACTGGTACATCGATATTCACCGCGCGCCCACCGGACTTTCTTGAAGGTAAATTGTGCCGCTGTTCCGGCCGACCTGCTCGAGAGCGAGTTATTTGGTTATGAACCGGGTGCCTTCACGGGAGCGACGCATTCCAAGCCTGGTAAGTTCGAACTTTGCAACAAAGGCACCATCCTGCTCGACGAGATCGGCGAGATGCCGCCTCAGTTGCAGGCGAAGCTTCTTCATGTTTTGCAGGATCAACAGTTCTCTCGACTGGGCAGCCGCAACGTGATTAAAGTGGACGTCCGCATCCTCGCGGCCACTAACATTGATATCCCGGTTGCAATCGCCGAAAAGAAGCTGCGCGAAGATCTTTACTACCGATTGAATGGATTCTCGATCACTTTGCCGCCTCTGCGCGAACGCCGCGAAGAGATCGGACTGCTTCTGAAGCACTTCACATCACAGGTCGCGGAACGCTACGGCCGTACTCCTCCGGTTATTAGTCCGCGCTTGCTGGAAGCTTGCGAGCGCTACGACTGGCCCGGAAATCTCCGCGAACTCGGAAACTTCGTGAAGCGCCACCTTATCTTGGGGGATGAGGAGCTGGCGATTCAGGAACTTCAGGCTGGTTCAAGTTCGGCCGAGAAATCTCAACCCATCACGACGAAATCGGACTCTCCGGGCGACCTCAAGTCTATCGTGCGTGGCGTAAAGGACGAAGCTGAGATTATCGCGATTACGCGCGCACTGGAGCAAACCAATTGGAACCGGAAGAAGGCCGCCGGCATTCTGAAAATCAGTTACAAAGCCCTGCTCTACAAAATTCGCCAATACGAAATTCAACGCGCCGGAAGCACGACCAGCGTTAGTTGATTTTTGGTGCCCAACAGTTTTAGGTTTAATGACGCCGGCATCAGTTCATCTTTAAAAGCGAGGCGTTGCATAAGCTGCTACAGTCGCTTAATTCGTTGGAATCTGGAGGGCCTTATACCAGATTGTTCCGTGGTGGTTGTATCCGACGGTGCCGTCGTCCTCTTTGTAATAGGCGAAGTCGATCAGATCGACTTGTTGTTGTCGCGCAAGGGATCATAGCGAATCGAGACGGCACCATCGCAACCTGGCTCTCCCGATGGCGAGGTTGTCTGTTGCAGGGTCCGGATCCATTTCTGCCGACCATGTTCCGTCCTAACGTCCGTCTGATATTCAAATGGGGCAGGGTTCTTGACGGTGTTGTGCCCGAGGAAATCGTAAAGAGTTCCGAGCGAAGAGATGTAAATACTGGGCGAGTGCCCCACTCCGCCGTGGGCCACGTGCCCGAAGTGCTGACTGCGCCTCCAGTTGTTCCTGGAGAAGAGTTGTTGGTCCACACACCCCCAGAAGTTCTATGAACCTCGCGCTTGATAGTTGTCGCATCCGAATGCATGATATCCGTTCCGCCTCCGTGCCGACCATGTAAAGAGGACATGCAGGCAGGCCTCCAGATCGACAGCAATGTTGGGCTCCGTATCGTCATCGTTGGCCGCAGAGACGCTCGTCACCCGTGGTAGCGGTCTCTACCGTTCCCCAAGTACCTCCGGAATTACCTTGGCCCATCTGATGTTCTCGTGCGCGGCCGCGATTGCAGTTGTCTACCCATGCAAATGAATGATCCATCTGGGGCCGTGACCATGACAGGATATACTCTTCAGTTCCGGAGGAGCCAGAGATAGTAGCTGCACCGTCCACGCGGTTCCGCCAGAGGCTGTCTTTGCCGCCAGTTAATAGATCAGTAAATGCCCCGCCGCAATTCCAGCGGCCGAGTAGATGACATAGGGATGGTCGCCGATGAATCGAGTGATAGTGCCACATTGACCGAATCGCGGCCGCCCACCATTCCACAAACGTTTGGTCTCCGTTAGTTAGCGAGTGTTTCTGTTCCCCACAAATCCGGTGATCGGACTAAATGTGCGATAGTACAATGTCCGCAGTGGCTTAGACTCTGCGGATTGATGTAAGCTACAATGGATCAGTCCAGCTGTGTCCATTCGCACATCTGGCGTTTGAATCAAGCTTTGCGGGCTGCCATTATACTGACATGATCCGTTCGCGCTGCCCGTTGGGGGGTGATGCGCCGCGTCCACTTCTGCGAATGCGGTTGGTACATTTGAGTTGAACGACTGTGACCCCTATCCCTTATAGCCATTCGAGAATGCCACAGTCGGCGAAGAGCCAGTAGCAAACAACCGCTATCGTCGACGGCAAAGATGTAGACCACATTCCCTGCCGTCCTGACTCACTGCCTGTTTGTGGATTTCACATATCCAGATCCAACCACCACGCCGCTGAATTAGCCACAGGAACGGAGAAACCTGAGAGACAACTGAGCCCGTAGTTGCAACCGCAGGATTGGATAATGGACTCACGTTACCGGCGGCATCGAATGCCGAGACGGTATAGGTATACGTAGTATTTGCGCTTAAACCAGTGTCTGAATAGAAAAGCGAAGACGTGGTCCCAACTCGCGATGCGTTCCTGAAAACCATGTATCCTGCGACACCAACATTATCTGTAGATGCCGTCCAAGTCAGGTTAATCTGATTAGCGCCTGCAGCGGTTGCGGTCAGGCCGGTCGGCGCAGTCGGAGGCTGAGTATCGGGTGGAGGTATCGTCACACCTGTCGTATCGAAATAGATGAAAGTACCGAGCGCATCCTGCGTTAAGTTGACCTTGATATCACCGATGGGCAGAATCGCGCCACCCGCGTCCCGGCCTTTCTCTGGGAAGTTGAACGGAGGATTCACGGCCGTGCCGAGGACGTTCAGCCCGCACGTGACCTGTGTGCAGCCATAGTGCGCACGCACCAACTGCAAGCCCGGATCGATGACTACGGCCGGCGTACCCGCTTTCACAACCCCGTAGGGGACGTAGTCAGGAACTGCGTTGACCGCGTACGGCTGCGACGCGTTCACTAGCGTCTGTGCATTGATCCACGCGGAGCCGGCAATCAAACGAAGAACGGACCACGACGGATACGAGCCATTGCGAACGTTCGGGAACGAGTACGAGGGGTAAAGAGTGGTGGTTAAGCCCACCGTAAGGTAGCTCGTGTTACGAGACCAAATTGTGCTCTCAGCGCAGGGGAAGGCTTTGGAACTGGCAGCAGTGCCACACGGTGTGTTAAGAGGCAGCTGTCCTGGGGTAGCGGGTTGTCCTGGATCAATGATTCCTTCCGTGCCCGGCACGTAGTTATGCCAGATTGGATCCACAGAGTTCAGGGCAATGTAGCTGTAGCCGGAACTGCCGGCGATCGGTGCCAAACTCCGATAACTGAAAAATGTGTAGCCGATACCGTCGTTGCCATGGTTGGCGAATGCATTTTTCACCGCGGTAATTTCGCGGTCGCTGCCAATAGCACGGAACCTACTCGGTCCATTCAAGGGGTTGTTGACCGAAGGATTCACTCCCGCCTCCTGGCTTTGGCGGTACGTGGAAAAGGCGCTGGAATGGCGGAACACGGTCGCTTCGGTTGTGTTCATGGTGCCCGAAAGCGGTTCGCGCACAAACGCGGAAATCGCGCCAGCAGGCAGGCCAAATGCGCTGGCGTTAGGGTTTGCGCCCGAGAACACCTGACCTAGTTGAATTTCATTTGCATTGGTCAGGCCGGCCAACTGGCCACCCTGATTCGAATGAATAAACACGATCGGCGCAGCACCCACCGTAATCGTATGCATCGCGGGGAGCACGGCGCAGGTAAACGGATCCTGTCCCGTGACGTTAAAAGCCAGTACGTTGAAAGAACCCTTGTTTTGAGAGGAATCCACTTCCTGACCTTTAATTGCCTGTCCGACCAGATCATTAACGGTGGCACCGGGCGTTGAGCCGTTACAGTTCGCAGGGGCGGCGCCAGGAGTATTGGAGTTGGCACCGGTAGCGAGAGTGTTCACATACCCAAGCCCGTCAAGATTGTCGGTACCACCACCCAGCACCGAATTGGTTCGAGTAACCGCAAAGAATGCGTCTTCTGGACGGACGTCAGTGGCGCCCACGTTAACCAGGTTCGGAGGATTTACGACGCTTTCGTTTGCAGAGCTAAACAAAGTCTGAATGTTGTTAGGAACGATATCGTCCGGGCTTGAGGCGCCGTTATCCCAAAGTTGGTTCGCAATTGCGGTTGAGCCGCCGAGCGGCCATGTGGCCGGAGTCTTCAAGAAACACTCCGTAGGGGGCTCCACCAGGCTGGGTTATACCGCCGGCGCCACTGCTGCCAAACACGGCGCGAGTTCCCACCAGGGAGTCGGTATCAACGTAGGCCCACACGTCTGGCGCACAAGTCGTACCTGTACCCGAAACATAAGCCGTATGCTCATCCCATACGATCCAGACCGTACCAGAATCAATGTACTTAGCATTCGCCGAACCGAATGCCAGCGGGCGCGTGTCAACGACATTGAAGCTTGCACTGCTAACGTAGTGGTGGGTATTGGGAATGGAGCCTGCGGGCCCGTTACCCTGGTTGTACGCTCCGAGAGCCATTGTCGTCCACATCGCCGACGAGCCCGCGATGATGGTCTTTACGACTGGATTGCCAGGAGGATACTTTGAACTCGCCGGATCACACACCGCATTCTTGTAGGTGGTCTGCGCCGTCGCTACGGCCGTGCACGCGGCAAGAAACAGCACGGCGTAAAGCGATTTCATTGTAACATGTGGGTATAGCCCGCCTCGATTTACGGAACCGACGCGCTATCCTCGAGCGCAGTAGCATCCTGCTACTTGTATTAGGGCGTCAGTTCAATGCCTGTTACGGCTAGTCGTTGTTGAAAAAGATTGTGGTTCTTGTTTTAAGGCCCTTGATTACCGAAACAGCTCTCACTTATAAGGCCGCTATTAAACGAGACTTGAGGGCCACGGCTGACGCTTAAGTCCCGTTTCTTCGATAAGTAATTAGTTGTAAGGTTGATTTACCAGACCATTGTTAATTGGCTGTACTTTACATATTAAATTCGCATCAATTAATTATCCGGCGTACTCATTCATCTCGGGCGTGCATTTGGCGGGCATGTCCTTGAATGCTGGCAGGCATTACCTCCAACGGGCTCGCCTTGACAAACCCCCGTCTCTATCCGACATATGTCGAGCACGCGTTGGAATCGATCATATGACCAACACAGTATCGGACTGAAAGACACAGTCGCGTACCTTGTGTTTGACCCGACTGATTCACTTTCAACGGTAACCGAAAAACATTTTTCGGGGAAGTTTCACGGGTTACCTTGCGAAGTACCTCAAGTGAACCGATTGGAGAACAACTGGTTCTCCGTCATGTTTTACACAGGCACGGATGGGGAGCACTGTCGTTGAATCTGTACGTTTCGGGAAAACAGAGTTTTTCAACAGCAACGCCCGTTCGCGACTGTTATCTCTAAGAGAATAGAAAAGCCGCCCCGAAGAGCGGCTTTAAGTAGCGCATTATGACAATTCTACCAGCGTAATTTTCTCTTCAGCGTACCGGCCAAGCCCACAACGCCTGTTCCCAACAGAAGAAAACTAGAGGGTTCCGGCACTGCAGTGGTTTGTCCAATGAAAGGCTGGGGCTCACCATACGGCAGTTGGCTGAAGTCACCAACTGGAATAAGAACACATCAGAGGTCGCATAATTCGGGTTGCTGTCCACAAAGTTGACGGCACCAGTGTAATAGCTATTCTGTGCACCGCCCGTGTTGAGTACCGCCCAAATTGCGTTCTGGATGTCCCCATTTCCTGGGTTAGAGAACAATTGATCGGCTAGGTAGCCCAGTTCGTTGTACTGGGCAGTTGTTCCTGCGAAATCACCAGTGATGTCGGCAACGTCTGCAATGGTGTATTCCTGAACTGTCCACTGCTCACCGAAGCCGATGAAGTTTTTGTCGGGGTATAAGCCTAGAGCAACTCCGATGGGAAAAAATTCTCGGAACCAGGATAGCTGAGTTTGGAATCTTGCCGGATGGCGAGGACTCCGACGGCCACCGTAGACCGGAGAATGCTTAATGAGCCTCATGGAGCCGTACAAATACGCTTTGCTGATTTCCGTCACGGACGCGGAGGGGACGTCACACCCGACCAAGAAACTCCCGTATGTTCGGCACATATTCTCTGAAAAGTGTTGGTGGTGTCTTTTTTGTTTTCACAGATGCCCAGTGGATACCCGCACAATATATCCACGTTATGTGTCGTGGCTATCTCATCCCAGAGTCGTTCAAGCTGAATCGCTGCCTCCAGATTACCTTGTGCGCACAGGAGACCAGCACCTTCTCCACATGCTGCAATGCGGGGATGCTGTGCCTTCGCAGACTTGATCGCCTCCAGTATCAGTTCGTTTGCGATTCTCATGAATGCAGCCGGATCAGGGAGGCCGTTCACCATGAATGATAAGAGGGTATCTTCAACATCCAATGCGATATACCTTTCCTGCTCAATCGCGGCTCCAATGTCTAAACCATGCGCTTGCAATCTTGGAAGTAGGCTGTCCCGGTGTGACTCCGTGGCAACAACAATCGCCACATTCCCGTCCTTGAGCGCGGCCCCAATGAACTGAGTAAAGCCGTCTAGAAGAGCGCTATTGTCAGAATAGAACGCCACCTCGTGGCGGCGGGGAACTTCAATCCTGCGCTGTCCGAGCGGTGAGATAATCTCGTTGGGCGAAAGGCCGAAAGTCCGCGAAATAGAACTTCCGAAGAAATCGCTTGCCGCAAATCTGCCGCCAACAAACCGTTCGCCGCGGAGAACGGCGTTCACCGCAGTCAAGAGTTGCATTGCCACATCCTTCTTGACGACATAGCCCGCCGCACCCGTGCCAAGGGCTTCTCGCACCACATACGTGGAAGATTCTTGGCTTACGAATAATATCTTGGAGTTAGGGCAAAGCTTGCGGATTTGCCGAGCAGCCTCGATTCCATTCAGGCTTGGTAGTCCGATGTCGAGCAGAACTAAATCCGGTTGTAGCTTTTCGACCGTCTGAACAGCTTCTAATCCGTCCAACACTTCGGAGATGATTTGCAATTCGGGGTTGGTTTGCAGTATCGAGGAGAGGACGCGACGAAAAGGTTCGAAATCCTCTACGAGGATAATTCGCACGGATGAAGTGGCCAAGCAGCCTCCGGGCAAGTCCGGCTGGCGAACTCAAAAATGTAGTGCAAATTTATACAAGAATGCGATGCGTTCGTATACAGAAATGGTGGTTCGTTCAATGCGCAATGGCAAATTCCGCGCGGGAGGCAAAACCGAGTTGCTGAACTTATAGGACTGCGATATGCTCCGTCGATCTCGTTCCATTGGAGTTCTCCATGTTCTCCAAGCTGATGGACGTTCTTTTCGGTTGTACTCACGCCAACTACAGCCTTCCCGGGACTCTCAAGCCCGTTCGCAACAGTAGCGGCGTTCCCTGCGAACCACGTACCTATGTGGTCTGTTTGGATTGCGGCAAAGACGTGCCTTACGACTGGAATAAGATGAAGATCACACGAAAAGAGAAGAAGACAGCATAAGTCATGTTCTGACTCGCTGATTAGGACTACTGCTTTAAGCTGGCCGCGCACGTCTACCTTCTTAGAAGGTCTCTGGCCTTTCAAACATCCGGTGCGGAACATGTGCTCACAAAGGTCCACAGCCCAGCCACGATATAAAGAGATAAAAAGGACCATTGAAATTATTAACTGCCTTTTGCGATCCGACGAGATTGATCCTGTAACCAGAAAGCAAGCGGAAGAGAAGACACGTGCCCTGGAAGGGGAGCTCGCGAAACTCAAGGCTCAATAGCTTTTTCAGCAGCCTAGAGGACATTCTTGGCCCCGCCCTCACGATTCCTACCGGAGCGATACCGAAGAGCTTCCCACCGGCCGGTCCACGCTGGCTAGTTAAGACCCCCTGCTTACCAGATGAAAGGAACCAATGCCTTCGTGTGCTTCATATACTCAGGATATTCATCTGGGAAGTGCTCCACACGATCCGCTGTTCCGTTCGCGCACTGTAGACGAAGTAAACGGCCAGGAAGATGAACGGAATAAAAAAGAAAGGACTAACGAGTGTTGACGCCAGCATCGCAAAAAGAATCCCAGCGTAGATCGGATGTCTTACGAAGCGATAGGGCCCAGTCTTCACTAACTCTTGCCCTTCCTTAAACGTCATCGGCTGGCCCCAGTCCCTACCGAGATGCCGTCGTGCCCAGACCGCGAATGCCAGACCAACCAAACACAGAGCGATTCCTGCCGACTGAATCGCAAGGTTTGAGCGTGTGAATTCGAGTGTCGTAATGCTTGTCGGACGCCGGTCATCCGAAGGATCAAGATTATCGCCGCTAAAAGTAATATGCGAAGACCAGCACGCTCTGACCTGCCGCTTGTCCGTATGTTCTTCTTGGTTCCAATGGCCGAGACCAACCAGTACGTATAGAAGCTGAGCCAAAGAAGATAATGACAGCATTGGCCGAGATCATTGCTTCCCTCACGGTTGAGCTTTCCCCGTTTGGTCATGAAGTCTACACACACTGGACAACACCAGCGCACCGTCATGACTCACAGACGAACGGTGCCACGGAGCTTCCCAAGGGCCGGTCTGGCTGGTTTTCTGCTCACCAAGGTCGTAATCGCCAGAATGCTCGGATGGTTTAGCGCCGCCACTACCTGCGTCTATAATTCAACGCGTTATGAAAAATCCAGACTTTGCTACCGGCATCGCTCGTCTACAAGAAAACCTGAAGATGCTCGTGGACACCATGGAAAGTCGCCCCCGAGAATCGAGCTGCTTGGAATATCAGCAACGCGCTTATAGTAGTTCTTGATTCTCTCCAGCGCATCCAGCAACAATTCCCCGCGACTAACTTTGAAGATCAAACAGAGTTCGTATCCGTTCTACGAGTCTGCGGAAGGCAATTTTGATCCGCCTGTGTGATCCGAGTACTGGTAAGCTGACGCGCCTACTGTTCGAGGACTTGCCGCACAATGCGGACGTTTCTTCGGTGTCATTTGGGGCTTGCATGTCATGTCGGAACTGGAGTGTTACACCAAAGTCCGGGTTATGACGTAACCAGTCTCAGAAATGTGCGGAATCCCATGAAGTCGTTCGCTCGTAAGTTCCATTGCCAAAATAGCAAATTGTGCAGACGGCACTGTTGCGTATTTGTACCCGCGTAGTCACTCATCCGAAGTTCTTCGTGTTCGTCGTGTATCAAGGGCACCGCGCCCCTTCAGCAATTCCGAGGATCGTTCTTCGCTACAGATGGGCCGGGCTTGGGATGCCGGTCAGAGGAGGCCGCTTCATGATGGCGAATCGTGCGGGCTTCGAGAAGTGGATCGCCAAAGAGTTAGGGATGCCGAATTGACAAACTCTGAATCCACACTCAAGTAGCTAGTTGCACTAGCGAAGCGAGCCCCCTCTACGGATATATCGGTGGGGCAAATCTACTCGATGTTTCGAAGGCAGTTCGAAACCAATTACTCCCGAAGGTATCGCCGGAACGCTCGTCTCGCCCGACGGCAAAAGCGTCGTGGTTGAAGGAGCGGATGGTAACTGGGGAATCTTGACGATTGGCGAGAACACGATCCGACCTGTTCCGGGGCTTGAGGCAAACTACTACGTCACCTCATGGACACCGGATGGATCTGCGCTCTATGTGGCTTCCAATATGGATACGGAAACGACAGCGAAGGTCTATCGGGTTCACCCGAAGACCGGAAAGCTGCAGTTCTGGAAAAACTTCGGCGAAGGTCTGCCTGCAGGCGGTATTGGAGCAGGAGGATTGAGGCTGTCGAGAGACGGAAGCGTTTACGCATACACCTACGGACAGATTCTGTCGGAGGCGTACGTGGTGCGCGGCCTGAAATGAGGGAGGAGAGAAAGAGGGTTGAGGAGCGAAATGTAAGGGTAAAGAGGAGAGGAATAGGAAGGAAGAAAGAACGCTATTCTGAGTTGTGCGCAAACTAATCTTCTTCTTCTTCTTCTTCATCGTTCTTATTGCTTTGTGTGCCGTTGCCTTTCGTGCGGCGCGATCCCCGAAGCCGGTTGTTGAGTTGCTCCGAGCCGTTACCCGGTCGCCCAAACCACGCCCGTGACCGTCCATGTGCGCGGCCGCAAAGGTGTGCGCAAGGCTTCAGCCTTTGTTGAACAGAATGGCACCCGTTATCAGGTGTGGCAACTGCCGCAGCCAAGTAGAGTTCCCGACAACACGTGGACTTTCAATGTAGGCACGAGCACGGTCCCTCAACTTAAAGACGGTAAGGCGAAACTGATTGTAGAAGCCACCCTAGCGACTGGCTGCATAAAGCGGCACGCTGCGAAGGTGACGTGACGGTGGTGACGCGTCCGCCAACGGTGAGTGTCGATTCCGATCAACACTATCTGTATCTGGGCATGGCCGATCTGGTGGCGTTCGATGTCAGTGGCGATTATGACCAGGCAGGAGTGCGCGTTGGCGATCAGACGTTCCGCGCATGGCCGATGCCAAACGGAAAGCCGGGCATGTTTTCGCTTTTCGCGTACGCTTGGAACACGCCGCCGGGAACGGCGCCACTGGTATATGCCTCGTTTGGTGGCGGTAGCCAGGTCACCAGTCCGATGATTTATCAGTTTCCCAAGAGGGAGCAGCCGAAGTACACGGTTCATGATCTTCAGCTGGATGATCGGTTCATCAACAAAGTGGTAGATGAACTTGATCCGACTGGATCAGGCGATCCGGTGCGCGCTTTGTGAAGATCAATAACGAAATGCGGAAGGCGAACAACAAAACGCTTTCCGATTTGCGCTTTAAGACTGCGGAGAAATTCTTGTGGTCGGAGCCGTTCCTACGTCAAGCGGGTGCGAAGGCGGAGGCGACTTTCGCCGACACGCGAAACTACATTTACCAAGGGAAGAAGATCGATCAGCAGGTGCATCTTGGATACGACCTCGCGGTGACGCAGCACGTGGGAGTGCAGGCGTCAAACGACGGCAAGATTGTCTATGCAGCCCCGCTGGGGATTTATGGCAACTGCATTGTCGTCGACCATGGGTATGGTTTGCAGACGATCTACGGCCATTTGAGCCGGATCGATGTGCATGAAGGTGACATGGTGAAGCGCGGCCAGGTGATGGGCCTCAGCGGTATGACCGGAATGGCCGGCGGAGATCACATTCACTTCAGCATGCAACTGGATGGCGTGCAGATCGATCCGAAAGAGTGGTGGGATCCGCACTGGATCAAGGATCACATTGCGAAGAGGGTGGAGATGCAGGGATCGGGAATGGTTGCTGGACAGTGAGGGGTTGGTGGGCCATGACAGCCATCACCGCGTTTCGCATCTGCCGCAGGTTCTCATCCGTCAGATCACATCTTTCATCCCTCCTCTGGGCAGAACGGTCAAATGGGTTAATAAATTGATTCCCTTCGGGGGTTGTAACAGAGAAATCGCAAATCCTTCACAATGTATTTACCACCCGCGGGTGACAATCGGCTCCAGCATGACACTTTCAGTGACAGCGGGAGGATGATTGGCCAGCAACATCAGCTACCTTTGGATAACGCCGAAAGTTGCAATCCAATTCACCAGTGCTGTTTCCCTTCACGGGCATACACTTCATTCTCGAGAAAGTCTCTACTTCATTCCCGAACGCGCCGCCCAGTTCCCCGTCCTGCGCTGGGCTTTGTCGCAGCAGGAAAAGCGTTGCAAGAAAGTGCGGGCGGACTTTGCGCGCGCGTACTGGACACCACCTCTCAGCGCCCGCGCAGCCTACGAACTGGAGCGAAACCAGATCGAAGATGAGTTGCAAGTTCGTAGCTTAGTTTCGTTAACTGACCACGACAACATCGAAGCGCCCCTCAGGTTGCGACTTCTGCCGCAAAGCAGGCACATTCCCATCTCGATGGAATGGAGCGTTCCCTTCGGAAGCACGGAAATCCATCTGGGTATCCACAATTTGCCCAGCAGTTCCGCGTTCCGCTGGCTGAAGGGCATGCAGGAATACACTGACCAACCCGAAGACAGACGTTTGACCGAACTGCTGGCTGGATTGGCCGAAATCAAGGATCTATTGATCGTCCTGAACCATCCGATGTGGGACCTCTGTGCAGTGGGTCCGGAAGCTCACCGGCGCTCGGTCGAACAATTCCTGGAAGGACACAACCAGTTCATCAACGCTTTCGAATTGGGAGGACTGCGGAGTTGGGAAGAGAACCAGAGAGTAGTCGACTTAGCTGACGCGTGGAAAAGACCGGTGATCTCCGGAGGCGATCGCCACGGTTGCGAGCCAAACGCTGTCGTCAATGTAACCAACGCGAGTTCATTCGCCGACTTCGTCCAGGAGATCCGCGACGGTCACTCCAATCTGGTGTTCATGCCCCAGTACCAGCAATCACTGGTAGTGAGGACGATGCACACCCTGCTCGACGTCATTCGCTACATTCCGGAACACCCCATCGGGCCGAAGTGGGACGACCGAACCTTCCACCCGGGTCCAAACGGTGACATCCTGCCGCTCTCTCAAATATGGGAGCAGACTCCGCCTTTTATCGACAGGATCTTTGCTGGATTCAGATTGACGGAAATAGAGCCAGTAAAGGTAGTGGCGCGACAATTGTGGGGAGGATCGAAGAACGTTTTCCGCTTGCCCGATATCGGACAGGGAGAGGAGGCATAGTGTTCCCTCGAGTTGCTCTCTTTGCCTGCGCTTACAACGAGGTGGACGGCGTCGCCAACACACTGCGTCATTTCGAGCACTACGCGGCAGAACGTGACTTGCCGGTACTCAATGTTCATGGCGGCGATTCACGTTACGATCGCACGACCGGGAGCATTCGTCGGATTGAGTTTCCAAGGCGTTTTCCTAAATTCCCGGTTGATAAGAAGCACGACTTTGACCTGTTGTTCTGGCGCTATTTCGAACAGGTCAAGACAATCGTCCGGGAATTCAAGGCCGACATTCTACATATAACCGGCCCAAGTGATGTGGGAATGATGGGAGCATTAGTAGCGCATAGGCTCCATATTCCACTGGTCGCGTCATGGCACACGAATCTGCATGAGTATGCCGAGCAGCGTTTTTCGCCCTTCTTCCGATGGCTACCAGGGGCCGCTTATGAACGCGCCACTCGGATGATTCATGACTCGAGCCTGCGGGCGCTCGCGCGCTACTACCATATTCCGAAGTTGCTATTCGCGCCTAATCCAGAGCTGATCTCGCTCCTCGAAAGAATGACAGGAAAGAAATGTTTCCTGATGTCACGCGGAGTGGACCTCCCGTTATTTACGCCGAAGCGGCGTACGCGCTCCTCCGGACCATTTACTCTGGGTTATGTCGGGCGGCTAACGGTTGAGAAAAATGTCGAAATGCTGGTCCGTCTTGAACAAGAGATGCTCCAAGCGGGTCTGCGGAATTTCCGTTTCCTGATCGTTGGCCAGGGTGGCTCGGAGCCATGGTTGCGAGCCAATCTGAAGCAAGCAGATTTCGCGGGTGTGCTCCAAGGAGAGCGCCTTGCCGAAGCTTATGCGAATATGGATCTATTCGTGTTTCCTTCTAGAACCGACACCTTTGGAAATGTAGTGCTGGAGGCAATCGCCTCCGGTGTCCCTGCCGTAGTCACCGATGCAGGAGGCCCTAAGTTCATCGTGAAGCACAACGAAACCGGATTCGTTGCATCCTCCGAGGCTGAGTTCACTCTCCATGCGCGAGACCTGATGGCTAAACCGGAACGGCAGCGATCAATGGCTCGGGCAGCGCGGGCAGACGCGCTCGGGCGCTCATGGAGCGCCGTTTTCGACGGAGTGTACGAGCGATACCGCGAACTGTTCGCATCGGACGGCCTCCGGCAGGAGAACTACGCACCTCTGAGACGTGGCATCTCAGTCGCAGGAGCAACGGTTTGATCCGATCTCTTTGCAATGCAGGCGTGCGCGTAACCGGAGCCTGGAACTGGAAGGCAGCTATTCTCAGCGCAGCCTGCCGTGCTCCGATATTCATGCTCGCAACAGCCAAATACGGCTGGCGAGTAATGTCCCTGGCAGCCATCGTAGAGCTTATCTTCCGATTCTTCTTCTCGGGCGTATTCGCGGGAATTACCCAGAGTGCTAGAAAAGCGCGTCCCGTTTGGCGTGCATTCGTGTGCATCACTGTAGTCGTTCCAATGGCTTCCATGTGCCTTGACGGGTTGGTCCATGGCGCTATGCGCACTCCTAATCTAAAGGCCGGAATCGGCGCCTCGTTCGCTATTTCCCTCCTCACAGCACTGTTTGACTGGTACAGCATGAATCGTGGAGTGCTGATCGTGGGAGAAGACGGCAATAGTTTTCTCTCTGATTTGATATCCATTCCCTCCCTGATAGGTGGTTTCGTCACCGAGCCTGTGCGGTTACTGAGAAGCGGCAGGCAATTGTTGCAATCGCCAGCGGCAGATTAGGCGTATATGAAGACACTGCATCTCACGAATGCGTGGTCAGAGACTTCGGGTGGTGTTGCTACTTTCTATCGAGCCATGATGCAGATGGCCAACCGCCGCCAGCACTCGATGGTGCTAGTGGTTCCTGGCAAGGAAGATTCTGAACAACAGTTGAACGACTGGGTTCGCGTCTATCACCTGGCCGCGCCTTTCGCAGGCTTCAAATCGTCTTACCGAACGATTTACCCGAGTCAGTTCCTCACCAGCGAAGGCAAGTTGCGGGAAATCTTGAAGCGAGAGCGGCCAGACGTCGTCGAAATCGCCGATAAGTATTCACTGAATTATCTTGGGCCTTTGCTCCGGCTTGGGCTGGCAAAGGAGATGAATTTCCGCCCGGTGGTAATAGGTCTCAGCTGCGAGCGCATGGATGTGAACTTCGAGACGTATCTCCACGCAGGAGAGCTTGGACGGACCTTCTGTAAGTGGTACATGCGCTATCTCTACTTTCCGTTTTTCGATCACCACATCGCGGTGAGCGATGAAACCTCTGCGGAGTTGCGGAACGCCGCCAAAGGACACGAGATTCCTCGCGGCGTGTTTCACCTTCCAATGGGAGTGGATTGCGACGTATTTTCGTCAAGGCATCGCTCGACTGCGGAGCGCTCCAAGCTGCTCCGGAAAATTGCCTCTCCCGCGAATACGACTCTTCTCCTATACGCAGGCCGATTGGCGCCCGAGAAAAACCTTCCTTTGCTGCTTGAGACGATGGAGCATTTGTCACGCAGCGGACGAGAGTACCGTCTGGTGTTGGCTGGCGAAGGGATTTGTCGATCGTCCTTCTTGCGTGATGCGGAACTGCGGATCGGCAGACGCGTAGCCTGGCTCGGTCAGATCTCAGATCGTGAAGAGCTCGCGCGGATTTATGCCAATTGCGATTTCTTCGTGCATCCCAATCCGCGAGAACCGTTTGGGATCGCGCCCCTGGAAGCGATGGCATCAGGCTTGGTTCTGATAGGGCCGGATTCTGGAGGCCTAAAGTCTTTTGCACGAGCGGAAAACTCATGTTTGGTCGCACCGACCGGAGTGGCCTTTGCTGCTGCGATCGAAAAACTGGCTGAGGACGCACCCTCGCGGCAGCGCATTTTCGATCACGCCATGGAAACGGCACGGCAATTCTCGTGGCAGGTAGTGACCGACAGATTTCTGGATCTATACACGCAGTTGGCTGCGGTTACCAGAGGCGAGATCCGTCTGGAAGATGCAAATCCTGCTTTCGTCGCTCAGCCCCCTTCGGAGCTACGAAGAAGAATCATGAGAGCGGCCGCCGACGCCGCGAGTGGAACCTACTCGATCTTAACCAGAATCGGGACAGGTACCCGACCGAAAAAGAATCAAAAACTCTTCGACCGGGACAGACAACATGCACCCTCGTATAAGGCTTGAGGCCTGCGTTGTAGTTGTTTTGTGTGCGTTCGGGTGGGCAAACGCACAGACAACGAATGCTCCGAATATCGAGCAGATCGTTCAAAGCCTCGCGCAAAGAAACGCCGACCGCGCGGCGAAACTCAAAGGATATACGGGAACACGCGTTTACCGCCTGGAATACCGTGGATTTCCGCATGACAAAGATGCCGAGATGACGGTCGAAGCACATTTTGATGCCGCGCGAGGCAAGGAATTTCGCGTACTGTCAGAGAGCGGATCAAAGCTCATCGCTGATAGGGTTTTCAGTCGCCTGCTGGCAAGCGAACAGGAAGCTCTCGAACATGAGAACCAGCAGGAAACTGCAATGACCTCGCAGAACTACGGTTTCTCTTTGGCGAGAGAAGAGGACGAGGAAGGCCATCATCTCTTCGTACTCCGGGCCGAGCCCAGGCGGACCAACAAATTCTTATTCCGTGGACTGGTTTGGGTGGACGCAAGCGATTACGCAGTCACCAGGATCGAAGGAGAACCTGCCAAGAATCCTTCGTTCTGGATTCGCAAGACCAGCATTCACCACCGCTACACAAAAGTCGGAGATTTCTGGCTTCCGGCACAGAACATTTCTAGAACCGAGGTTCGGCTCGGAGGGACGGCGACTCTCTCCATTGCATATCGAGACTACGTTGTTTCGACCATGCAAGGCGACTAGAGGTCAACCACGACGCTGCCAAAAGAACCAGTAACCCGGCTTTCCGCTCTGTAACATGAGCTCAACATTCTCAGATTAGCCTTATCCGATGCCGGTCTCCGAAGATGTTACCCGTGAGATGGTGTCTTTGTTTGAAGATGGGGCCCGCAGTCGCAAGACCTCGATAGATCTGACGCCGTTGCTCCTGCTTAAGCGCGTAGTAAACCTCGGGGGATGTATCGTGACGTGATGCTTTCCGTGGCGAGCTAGCAGTTTGCCGTTAAGTGATGCTGACTGCCCTCGACGTCACGTATGGCGACCGCATTGTGGTCGAGCAGCGAGATGCTTTGGTAATCCGTTTTGTCCTGCCCAAGCCCATCCCGTATCCACCAGAAGACTAAACGTGCTGCCACACCGACTCGTGGGTCGATACCGTTCTTGTTGGGTAGGCTGTTGAACCAGCAACACGTTTTGTAACGGGAAAATCATTTCCATGCACCGAACTGCGCGGATCTTATTATTAGGACTGTTCGTGATCTGCAATGCGCTGCTGGCTTTGGCTCAACTTCCCTTCTACACAGATAACCTCCAGGTCACTGACCCAGGAACATTTCATTTTGAGTTTTTTAACGAATTCGACGCTCTCCAGTCTTCTGAATACCCGAATCTCCGGCAAAACACCGCGAACTTCAAACTGAACTATGGGCTGCCGCATCGCCTTGAATTGGACTTCGACGTTCCTTATCTGTCCATTGACCGCGCCGTTCAGATACCGAATGCTGCTGGAGTGGGCGACACCGACATGGGAGTGAAGTGGAACTTCCGTGCTCTCTCACAGGGATCTCATGCTCCGGCCCTTGGCGCCAGTCTTTATGTCGAGTTCCCGACCGGAGATGAGAGTCACCAACTCGGCTCGGGACTGACCGACTACTGGCTTAACTTCATCACGCAGGTGCCGCTTACGGACAAAACCAGGATTACTACGAACCTCGGGTATTTGTTTGCTGGTAACACCAGCACCGGTGTCGTCGGAATTCAAACCAAACGCGGCCACGTATACACGGGAGGCCTCTCCTTGTTGCACGATTTCAGTCCTCGCTTGACGCTTGGGGGCGAGGTATACGGCGGCATCGCCGACACCAGCGGACTCGGCAGAAAACAATTTCAGGGCCTGGTTGGAGGGATGTACGCAGTACGTGGCAGCTTCAACATCACTTTCGCTCTATTGGGAGGAAAATATGAGGCAAGCCCAAGAATCGGCGGCCAGCTAGGGTTCGAGTTGGATTTTCCGGCAATTTCTCGGCGATCCAATTCAGATCCAACTTCTGCCCCGAGTTTCAAGATTGATGTGCCATCGACATCGCCTCTGCCAGGCAACAGTCGGTAGCAAATTCTATGCGACTAAGGATCATCGCAGCGACTGAAAGCACGCCTTTCACCATCGTAACGCTCACGTTTAGCGGCTCAGATAAGTCGCCACCGCAGCCGCGATTCCTACTAACAACTCCGCTTCCCTTAATTCCGGCTCCTTACACTCAGTGATGTGTCGCCCCTGGGTCTGAAGCAAAGCCGTAGAGTTTGCTTACCGCAGTACCAAGAGGTTCATCGAATTTCTCCAGATGGAATGCGGTTGCCGGTATCTATTGGGATATGCACGTGAGGTGATTGTATGAAGCGCGGAGGCTTGATACTTCTGGCGCTAGCCACATCTGTCACTGTTCCCCTGGCCCGTCAGGAACCGCCCGGGTCAGCCTGGAGTAAGTGTTTCTCTGCCACTGAACCAGCGCGGAGCGAACTCAAAGCAGGTGTGGATTCGTACAAGAATGCGCGATACGAAGAAGCGATAGCGCATTTCCGTCGTTCCGTGTCACTAGATTCCAAGCTTCTCCAAGCTGACCTGTATCTCGCCAGTGCACTCGCCCAGCAGTTCATTCCTGGCGTGGAGACACCGGACAATACTGGGTACGCGGAACAGGCGATTGCAGCGTATTCGACGGTGATGCAGCAAGGAGCACAAGGTAGCGCGGATCAGCTGAATGCTATTCGTGGCATCGCCACGTTATATCTCCAGCTGAAGAAGTACGGCGATGCGAAGGACTATTACCGCAAGCTGATCGATGTCGATCCGAAGGACGTAGAGTCGTATTACGGTATTGCGGTAATTGACTGGACGGAATCATATACGGCGAGAATGAAAGCTTACGCCAAGCTGAGTATCAAGCCAGAGGAACGACAGTGGGACATTGGTACATGTCAGAAGGTCGCCGACGATCATCTATCCGAAGTCGAAGAAGGCATGCAGATGTTAGTGAAGGCGTTGGAATTGCATCCAGACTACGACGATGCCATGGCGTGCATGAATCTGCTTTATCGAGAACGTGCCGATCTGCACTGCAACGATGTAGCAGCTCGTGATGCAGCCCTTGCCAAGGCGGATACATGGGTTGATGCAACACTTGCCGCCAAGAAGACCAAGACGGAACACGCGCAAAAGTCACACCCTGATACTCACTAAACGCTTCGACCTACAAATGGCTAGATGTTCTTAACTGGTGAGCAAGACCCGCCCGTGGGAGGCTCCGTGTATGGCTCACAGTAATCGTTGGGCGGCCTCTCACGTTCCTGATTTATTCCTGCGATTCAGGTGAGTGATGTCGAACTTCTTGCCACACCGCGAGGACTGGCACCATCAGCGGCACCAAGACAATAAACATCTGACGGGTGTATATCGCCACATTTCAGACTTATCAGTGGTTGATGGCGGGACACAATGACTCGTCTTCTTGAACAGCAGCAACTGTGTCGTTGTTACCTCGGTGATTCCGTAGGTGCAAAACTGGTCGGGCTTGGCCTCTATGCGCGCTAGTATGAGGCGAATTCCCCTCGAGTGAACCGAGGCTGGGGTTTTTCCGGCCGCGAAGCGAAGGCGAGGCATGGTCATCGACTTTTGCGCCGTGGTAAGGGGGTTTCAGTGAAATGGTTTCATAATTTGACCGCGCGAGTGCCGATTGGGTTCGCGATCGTTCTTCTCGTTCTTATTGCGTTACAGCTGAGCTTGCCGCTGTCTGCTGCGGAAGAGGCCAATTCACGTTTTCGGACACCCGTCGTCTCCGACTGGTCTCACCACCACGTACTTTTTCCGGAATCGCAGGATTATTGGGCAACGGCTCGTTTCCAGCGCGACGCGCGCTGGATGAATACCTGGTATCTGCGTCACCCGCGCACCCGGTGGCCGATTTTTCAGCGCGGCCCGATCAACACCAGCAAGGCGAGCCATAGAGACTGGAGCGTCTCGTTGGGCACGGCGACATACGAACCTCTCATCGATTATCGGTTCACGATTTCGACGCAGTCGGGATACGGCTCGCTCAACACTAACGACCAAGGCGGGGGCAGCTTCCTCGCCACCAACGGTTCGCTTACCGTAACGGCAGGTGCTGATATTGGAACCTACCCGCTTTACCCTGGAGGTCCGGGTGTAACCACCAGTCCTGCTAACGCGTTCGACTTCGACAACATCGTGTTTTATACGACCAACCCGCCCCTCGATGTCGATGGACTTCTATTTCGCAATACGGCCGGCACCCTGGAAATTAACATCTGGGGTAACAGCACTGATAACTACTCCTACTACGACCACACCAGCGCCGGTTATGGAACGCAATTGACGGCAGCGGGAACATTCACGAATAACTTCGATCCCGGCGGCGGGCAGACCTTTCCCGCGAAATATACTTTCGACATTACCGCAGCTCCCAGCTGTGCTAACGATTATGTGGTGATTGGCGTTGCTGCGACTCCGGCGTCCGGCGCGCAGGCAAACATCGTCGGCTATAACAATCTGTACCGAGGCACCGGGGGACTCTGTGGCACAGGGAATCCCACAGTGATGTTCGCGTACGCCTCGGGAACCGGAGAGGTACCGGCTTCCGTCACCATCTCCCAAGACGGCACACAACTTGGCTACATCGAAAATCTGCTTACGGGAAGCTCTTACTTCCATGTCCTGAAGATCGGCACGGGCGCCGGTAACGGGACCAGCGCAACCGCAGCTGCCGTACCCGGTACGGGAAACAACGCCGTTGACCAACGCGTACTGCTCTCACCCGACGGCGGCACCACCAACCAAAGCTCTACCACGGCGCCGTTTATCGTCTACACGACCAACGACGCGAACGATGTGGCTTATGCGACCACATACACTTGGAATGGCAGCGCTTCAGGATATCTGTATAAGATTAAGAATGTTTTCAGCGGGACTCCAACGATCGTCTGGAGCGCAGCCATCAACGCCGTTCCGTCGGCCCCGGTGTACGACACGGTGTCGAACAAGATCTTCTTCACCGACGGGAACGGGCGCATCGACTATGTCACCGACAACGGCTCGTCACCGTCGGCCGTTAGTTCAGCTCGCTAGCGGCAGGCACAATCTCGGAAAACCCTGTCGTCATCGATAGCACCAACCAGAAGGTCTATGCCTGCTTTAACTCAAATGGTACAAACGCCATCGTTGTACAGTCTCCGACAAGCTTGGCCAGTAGCACATCGGTCGCGGTAGGTACGGCATCCAGCTACTACACCGGACCTTATGGACCGGAATTCAACAACGCCTGGTACACCGGTTCGGGTACTCCGCTGATGTATGTCGTGGGAACAGGCACGGGCGCGCTGCCGACTCTCTACAGCGTGGGATTTACCGGCGGCGTGATGAACACTACTGTTACCTCATCGGCAGCTCTCACCACCGGAGCCGCCGACGCCTCGTCACCAACCGAGTTCCACAACGCTACGCTCGCCAAAGACTATCTCTTCGTTGGTGTCAGCAATGACTGCATTGCCACTACGGGCGGGGGAATTGCCGGCTGCGTAATGAGCCTCGACATCACCAGTGGATTCCCAACCGTCAACGCCGGCACTACGGCGCTCGCCGCCGCCGGAGGCACCACCGGCATCGTGGTCGACAACCAAAGCAGTTCTGGGCAAGCCTCCAGCATTTTCTACGCCACCAAGACCGGAACCAGCCTGGTGAAAGCGACACAGTCGGCGCTGAAGTAAGTCGAGGAAAATGAAGAGCCGTCGGGTGATTTCCATCTCAGCTGGCAACAAATCGTGGTCGGCGGAGAAGGATATCAGCCCATTATCACAGCCTATTCTCGGGTCAGCGCGTTGATTATTGGCCTACTGGAGGCCTTGGAACACGCTTTTGTTTCGCAAAATAAGCATTCCGATTAGGCTTTGCACTGATCCTGCCTGTCTCTCAGCTCCCGCCACACAAGCGAGAAGTGTCTCGAACTGGAGTCGCCAGCGGGGCGCGGCGTCGCGTGTGTTGCTTACGAAGTCGCCAACGGCTATACAGCCGTGAGCACTTGCATCCCGTGTGACCCTCAGAGACGCGAGGAGAACGGCATGAAGTTCGGAGTACTTGCAGTCTGCCGCGCTCGGCTGCATGCTGATCTCCCCGGTCGAAATTCGGGCGGCAGCTCAAGGGAGAATTGGCAGGCTTCGGAAGCCCACGTTGTTATCACTGAATCTTACCAATTGCATTCATCACCACAGTCTGTTTTTCATGAGCCTCTCTTCAGAGCTTTAGGCTCCGCACTGTGGTTCGATGGTCAGAATTTTAACCTCGCTCATCCTGAGATAGGTGGTGGTATGGCGACCGTTTAGGTCGCACAGGAAACCGAGCCGGCGACGGACAGCACCGGGTATATCAGGCCAATGCCATTATCTCAACCACTTCAGATTGTCTTACGAAATTGGAATACAGGCAGTTCCACGGGAGCGCGCACGTCCCTACTCGGGATTGTGCGCTGCGCTCCGGCCATCCCTCTTAACTCCACTCAAGCCCGAGTCGCCGCTATCTTATGCTGCTGGTCAACATTCTTGCTAACGACTTTCTGCTCCAGCTTTCGTTCGTGTCCTTCGGCATATGCTGCGTAGAACAGCATCAGGCCCATTACGACGAACACGCCCAGCGCCATCAGAGCCATGAACAGGATTGGCATATACCACCTCTGCCGCCAAGTCTGCGCCGGGTTGTAACCACAAGCGGTGATCGTCATCACTACCTGCCGTGACTTACTGTGGCCTTGGACCCGTGCCCGACTCGTCAGTACTTCCCTGCTTACCTATCCTTTACACTCTGGTAATCTCGTTGTTTCTGCAGTTTTGATTCCGCGGATCGGAGCGCCACTTCGTGTCCGCCACAGTCAGGTCGGAGAATGATTCGCTTTGGGATTGTCGGATTTGGTTTGCATGCCGTCAGGCGACTGATGCCTGGCTTTCAGCTTTCGTCTAACTGCACCGTCACGGCGCTTCAACGTCGCAATCCGGAGAAGGCCAAAGCTTCGTCGCAGGAATACGGCATCCCCCATTACTTTTCCTCCACCGACGAGCTCTGCCTCTCGCCTGAAGTCGACGCTGTTCTCGTCACCTCGCCTAACGCCTGCCATCGTCTCGATGTGCTCACTGCCCTGCGACGCGGCAAGCCGGTGTTGTGCGAAAAGCCTATGGGAATGGACGCTGATGAGTGCCGGGAGATGGTCGACACAGCCCATCGCTTGCGGCTTCTGTTGGGGGTGGCGCAGGTGTTCCGTTTCCATGAGAGTACGGCGCGCATTCGCGCTCGCGTGCAATCTGGTGATCTGGGGCGCCTTGTTTTTGCGCGCTCAGAATTTTCCTTCGCCGCCCGCAATCATCAGCGCAAGTGGCTTACCGATCGTTCCCTCGCCGGCGGCGGCCCCATTGCCGATATCGGCGTGCATTGTATCGATACTCTTCGCTACATTCTTCAGGACGAAATCGTCCGTGTTCATGCCCGCACAGTTTCCGATAGTAACTCTGGCGAGGTTGAGGCCGCAGCTATCCTCACCCTGCAATTCCGCGCAGGAACCCTGGGCACAGTGCTCGTTTCCTATCGCGCACCGTACCGAACTCCGCTGGAAATTATCGGAGAGGCTGGCGAGATTTTTGCCGACGACGCTCTCACAGTCGATCGTCCGGTCGCCATCGAATATCATCCCGAAGACAAGCCGGTTGTCGTAGAAGAAGTCGACAATCGACTCGCCTACGCTCGTCAAGTGGATTCATTTGCTGCCGCACTCGAAGGCAACGGCAAGTTTCCCGCACCCGGCGAAGTGGGTTGGCAGAATCAGGTCATTCTCGACGCCGCGTACCGTTCCATGCGTACCGGTCAGATGGAGCCTGTCACGGTTATTTAGGAACTTTAGATTCAGGAATTGTTTAGGGGTGCCGCATCCTTGCGAAGCAAGGGTGTGGATTTTGACTTTGCTCTTGTGATTACAGCCTCGCGCCCTTCGCCAGTTCTGCCTGCTCTATGTAGCTCTCGACGCCACCGGTATCCTCAATCGCCGTCGAAATAATCTCCGCTTCCAGGCCGTTCTCAGCAAGGTGACGTTGGATCGCCGCCGACGCTCTGGATAGATTGGTCCCTTCCGCCATCACCATCAGCACCCCCGGACCAGCGCCACTCAGCGCGCATCCCAAAATTCCGTGATGTCCAACCAGTGACCGAAGCGCCGGAAGCAATGGACATGCCCTTTCGCGATAAGGTTCGTGAATTCGGTCGCCTAGCGCATATTTCAGCAACTCACCCCGGCCTTGCGCGAATGCTCCCAACATCAATAGCGAATTCTGCAAATTCGTTACGACATCGCCTCGCGTGTACGTCGCCGGCAAAAAACCTCTTGCCTCTTCAGTCGAAAGCGCCTTTGGCGGGATCGCCACCAGGATTGGCCATTGCACCGGCGCATCAATCTTGATCGCTTGCACCTGGCAGTCATCGCTCATGCGGGCGGTTACCAACCCGCCGATCCAGCAAGCGCCCACATTGTCGGGATGCCCCTCCAGCTTCGCCGACTCTGCCAGCACACGATCGCGCGACCATCCCAAGCCGCCCTGCTTCGCGGCGATCGCAATTCCGGCCAGCCTCGCCGCGGCCGACGATCCCAATCCCATCCCCAGTGGAATCTCGTTGTGAACGCGCAGGCTCAACGGTTCAACGGCGCGTCCGCTACCGCGCAACGTCGCAACATACGTATCGATAATAAGGTTGTGCTCGATCTGAGAGCATGCCGCAGCATCGCGTCCCGTTGCATATACCTGAAACTCCGCGGCCGGCGACGACTCGACCTCGAGGTACAACGCGACCGCGAGCGCCGCCGCATCGAAAGCGGCTCCGAGGTTGGCAGAACTTGCCGGCAGTTTCAGCTTGATCATTCCCAAGGTTCGTCCCTACTCTCCCTGACGCGCTGCTTCAAGAATCGGAAGCACGGCATCGACAGTCCCATCCAGAACGATCGGTGGGCGCCGGTGGGGCTCTGTGATCGACTCCGCCTCCGAATCTTTTAACAGCTCTCCCTGATGAAACTTGAACGTGTACTCGGGATCCTTCAACACGTGACCCGTCAGCACCAGCACGACGGACTCAGCCTTCTTTGCCAATCCTTGCTTCACGAGCTTTTTCAGACCCGCCAGAGTCGCGGCCGATGCCGGCTCGCATCCGATTCCATCTTCACCAATTTCCGCCTTTGCGACCGCGATCTCGGCCTCACTGACCTGCTCCACACTTCCGCCGGTTGCCTCGAGGATTCGCACTGCCTTCTTCCATGAGGCCGGATTTCCAATGCGTATCGCCGTCGCCAGTGTCTCCGCCTGCACTGGAATCAATTTCTTACCACCGGTCTCGCGCACCGTTCGCACCAGTGCATTCGCGCCCTCCGCCTGGATCACATGAATCTGGGGCAATTTTCGGATCAGCCCTGCCCTATGCAACTCCAGAATTCCCTTGCCGATCGCCGACGAATTCGCCAGATTGCCACCCGGGACAACAATATGGTCTGGCACTTCCCACTCCAACTGCTCCAGCAGCTCAAATGCCAGCGTCTTCTGTCCTTCGAGGCGATACGGGTTCATTGAATTCAGCAGATAGATCGGATAGCGATGCACCAGCTCCGTCAACACCCGTACACAGCCGTCGAAGTCCGTTCGCAACTGCAGTGTTACGGCCCCATACTCGAGCGACTGCGCCAGCTTTCCCCAGGCGATCTTTCCTTCGGGAATCAGGACCAAGCTGCGCATTCCCGCTCGCGCCGCATACGCCGCCATCGACGCCGATGTGTTTCCTGTCGACGCGCACGCCACCCACTGAAATCCCTTTTCTTTCGCGACCGAGATCGCTGCCGTCATGCCCGTGTCTTTAAACGATCCCGTCGGATTCATCCCCTGGTGCTTCGCCAGCAGCGTTTGCACCCCCGCACTTTTCGCAGAATGCGGCACCTCATATAGGGGCGTATTGCCTTCGCGCAAGGTCACAACATCATTAAAATCGCGAAGAATCGGCAGGAAATCACGGAATCTCCACACGCCGCTCTGGTCCAGTGGCGCCAGCGAAGTTCTCCGGTGCAGCCAGGTTCTCTGCACAATTTCGGCATCGATCTCAGGCCAGTCGTAGACAGCCTCCAGCAGATCGCCACAGTTTTCGCAGCGGAAGTCCGGACCAGCCTCCTTGCAATGATCGCCGCATCCTATGCATTCGAGTTTGTGCTGCCCGACGGTGTGGATCGCTCCCATCGCTTGCGCGGAATACCCCATGGTTACGCCTCCGCCCGCGCCGCGTTTTGCGACAGGAATTCGCCGTGCACCGCTCGTACCACAGCATCAGCCCCAGTCGCATGCACAGCAAAACAGATGTTCAACTCGCTTGCGCCCTGCGCCACTGCGATTACACTCTGATTCGCATTCGCTACCGCTGAAAATAGTCTTCCCAGAATGCCTCGCGTCCCGCGCATCGATTCGCCCAACACGCACACCACTGCAATATCCCTCTGCACCTGGATCGGATTCACCACTCCGTGCTGCAATTCCATCCGGAACGCACGCTCCATCAGTTTCACAACTACATCAGTATCCGCCTCGCGCAGCACCAATCCAAGCGAGTTCTCTGAAGACGATTGCGTCGAGAACAACACATCGACGTGCTCGTGTCCGAGTCGCAGGAACAATCGTCCGAAGATTTCGGCAAAGGGAACATCGCGCTTCGTGGTCAGCGTGATAAGGCTCGCCTGCTTCACCACCGTGACTGCTTTTACCGCCGATCCATTTCTCGGAACCTTGGCAACAATTTCTGTCCCCGCGACCTCCGGCCGAAACGAGTTCTTGATCCACACAGGAATCCCTTTATCCATTGTCGGACGAATCGCCTTATGATGGATCACCTTCGCTCCATAATAAGAAAGCTCCACCGCCTCCGAAAACGTAATTGCCGGCAGAGTTTTTGCATCCGGACATACGCGCGGATCTGCCGTGAGCACTCCATCCACGTCGGTGTAGATCCAGACCTCATCCGCCCCCAGCGCTGCTCCCAGAATTGTTGCCGACGAATCCGATCCGCCGCGACCGAGCGTGGTAGGTTGTCCCTTCGGAGTGGAACCCATGAATCCGGTGATGACCGGCAGCTTACCGGATTTCAGCAAAGGCGTCAGAACCTCATTCGCTTTTTTGGCCGTCGCTTCCATATCGGCAGATGCGTCTCCGAATTTGTCGTCGGTAATTAGGACTCGCGTCGAATCCACGAACTCTCCCGCCGCGCCGATCCCGCGCAGCACTCCCGCAAAGATGTGCGCCGAAATTCGCTCTCCCATCGGCGCCGCCGCATCCATGATTTGTGGAGTAGTTGATCGCAGCAGAAGCAAAGCCGCGCAGATGTCGTGCAACTGCTTCAGCACCGTCCCGACCTGCTCTTCGATTCCCTTCCGCTCAGGTCCCTTGAATAGTTCGCCGATAACTTTCTTATGTCGCTCCTGTAACAACTGCATCTGCTCGGCGACTTGCTTGTCTTCGCCTTGGCGGGCCGCGCTGACAGTTTTCAAAATCAGGTCTGTGACGCCCGACAGCGCAGAAACCACTACTGCTACTTGATGCTTTCCATTGGCTTTACAGGCGATTTCCGCCGACGCGCGAATTCTCGTCGCGTCGCCGACAGACGTCCCCCCGAACTTCATTATGATGAGACTCATCCCTGGCTCATTTCCTTGGCAGTAATGAATGCTTGATTGTACCGGACGAACTTTAACCTTCAGTTTCGAAAAACCCGCTCACTCCTAGTGGAATAATCGATACCTGCTAGACCGCATCAATCGCGAGCGACCGTGCCTTGCGTTATTGGCTCCGCCAATGCTCGCAGTGGTTCACCCATAATCCGTACGCTTAACCACTCCTTCTGCAGCTTCGCTCCCAGTCTCTCGTAGAAATCTATCGCAGAAGTATTCCAGTCCAGCACCTGCCATTTCATTCCATAGCAATTCTCGGCGAGAGCGATGCGCGCCAGCTCTTGAAGTATTGCTTTACCGATTCCGTTCCCGCGGAACTCAGGTCGCACGAATAGATCTTCCAAGTACAATCCCGGACGGCCCAACCAGGTTGAATAATTCAGGAAGAACAGTGCGAAACCTGCAGGACGCCCATCCCACTCCGCCATGAGCGTTCGGAACTTGGGAATCTCGCCGAATCCGTCGCGCAGAATATCTGTGACGGTGGCAATCGCAGCCTGCGGCTCTCTCTCATATTCCGCAAGCTCGCGGATGAATTGAACGATTAATTCAGCATCCTGGGGGACAGCGGGTCGAATCCTGAGCATGCACCCATTTTAATGAGCACCGAGAGCAGTTCGCACCGTCGAACTTTGATCCGTTGAAAATACCGGCAGCGGTGTATCGAACTTCATACCTAGCAGGGAATATCGATCGCGCTTCTCCGTCCGGACCACGTTGCCCTCAATGAAGCGGATGAGGTTTTGTCCTTCGGGCAGAGCGCCCGGATAGACAGGTATCTCCAGCGACAGATGCCGTGACTTGGGACTCTTGCGCACCGCCAACAGCACGCCCCCGGCACTCACGTTCATAGCGGTCGCGAATTCCAATGATACTTTTCCGTTCTCATCAGTACTCCTCACGAAAACGGGGAACGCGATCGGAAGTCTGGGCCATCTGCGAGTGTTGATGAAGGAAGGCACAGTCTCATTATGTACTTCCTATTGAACTTCGGGAGGTCACGATGGTTGTTTCGTCTGCTGCCCGATGGTCCTACAGTTGTTGTCCTCCTCGACGCTCCGAACGTGTCCATCAGTTCTTGCACGTTTGTCCGCATGAGCATCGACCTTCGTAACGCTACGGAATGCCCACATTCACCATCTATTAAGGCAAGATGGATCAGGAGCATTCCTGTTGAGATGGTTCGGCAAAAGTCGTGACCGTTCGGACAAATCTATGGACCTGCTTGGTTCTGCGCATGCACGTGCCAAGCGGTTCAGTGTGCGAACTCCTATCCGTTTCCGCTGTAATCAGGATTCGGAATGGCGCTCCGGCGTGACCGAGAACATCAGTTGTACCGGTGTCTTGTTCCGCTCGGATGACGCTTTACAACCACGTACTCAGATCACGGTTCGCTTCGCGGTTCCACCGCAAATCTCGGGTGGACTTCCAGTCGAAGTGATCTGTGACGCACTTGTCGTACGCGAAGAACTGGTTGATCAGAATGCGCATGCTCTGGCCGCGGCCATCCTGAATTATCACATCCAATACGACCGCACGCAGATTCCCACATTCTCTGCCGTGCCAGAATTGCTCTCTCGCGAGAAGCCCGCTTCCGCCAACTTCGTCCATCAATTCAATACTCACTTGGCTGTCATCGTCGGCAATTGTGACCTTGTTTTGAGCCAGGCGAACCTGGATCCCGCAATCAGGAAGAGCGTTGAAAGTGCAAAGAGCGCCGGCCTGAAAGCGGCTTCTCTCGTACGTGAACTGACAATCGAATCATGACAAAGGAGTGGAAGTGCAAATCTCGGCTAGTTTTCTCCCCCCATCGGTCATGGCCGCGATCCGTAATCCGGAACCACTGGTTTGGATCGATCGTTACATTGCAATCGTCGATGTGCTGCTGGCATCGCACCCCGACGAAGATGCCTATGGCCCGTGCAAGCCTGAACTGAAATCGGACAAGCGGTCACGCAGACTCAAACTTGTGACCTCAACTCACTAGCTCCTCTGGCCCTGATTCCACAAATCAGGGCCTCTTTTTTCGCCCGCATTGCGCAACGACCTCACCTTTCTCCTATGCTAGAATCCGCGCGGATATGCACGACACCGAGAATGAGGAGCAACAGAGCCTGCACGAGATCTCCGTGGTTGTGCCGGTGTATCAGGGCGAACACACACTTCAGGCGCTGGTAGAGGAAATCGTTCCGTTCATCACTCCTCAATTCACACCTGCAGGCTTTCGCTTTCGCATCCTTGAACTACTCTTCGTTCACGACGGCGCAGTCGATCATTCCGCTGACATCGTGCGTGCCCTGGGTTCGCGGTATCCGTTTGTTCGACTCATCTGGCTCTCACGCAATTATGGCCAGCACCCCGCGACATTGGCAGGAATGGCTAGCACAGTCGCCGAATGGGTCGTCACCCTTGATGAAGACGGTCAGCAGGATCCTCGCGATATCGGCCGCATGCTTGATGCGGCACTCGCTACCAACTCGCGCCTCGTTTATGCGAAGCCGACGAATCCTCCGCCCCATGGTGTCTTGCGCAACGTACTGTCTCGCTCAGCGAAGTTGATTTCCAGCAAGATGCTCGGCAACCGTATAGGGGCCTTCAATAGTTTTCGGCTGATCGAAGGAGAAATCGCGCGTGGCGTCGCCGCCTATTGCGGTGCAAACGTTTACCTGGACGTAGCACTTTCCTGGGTGGTCGGAAGCGCAGCTCATTGCCCATTGGCGCTGCGCACCGAGCGCGGTCGGCCGTCCGGCTATACTTTCCGTCGACTCTTTCGCCATTTCTGGCAACTCGTTCTTACCTCCGGCACTCTTCCGTTGCGCTTCGTCGCATTGATGGGCGCATTTTCCATTGTGTTCGGATTTCTCATCAGCGTATGGGCACTTTGGCAGCGCCTGGAGAACAGAGTTCCAGTCCAGGGCTGGACATCTATCTTTATCATCACTTGCTTCTTTTCAGGGGTAATTCTGATCTCGCTTGGCGTCATCGCCGAGTATCTCGGCGTCGCAGTTTCGATGGCGATGGGCAAGCCCGCCTACCTGATCGTCTCGCGACCGGCCGAAGATTTCGGACGCAAGTCGTGAGCACGCTTTCCTGGGTGATTGGCCGCGGCGGTATGCTGGGTTCAGCGGTAGAGCGGGCTATCACTACTCCCGTGTGGCATCCTGAATATCTCTTTCCGTGGCAGGATCCTTCCGAATTGCGCGAAGCAATCGCCGATGCCATGCAACAGTTCCGACTTCATCTGCTTTCTGAGAAGGCGACTTCGTGGAACATCTATTGGTGCGCCGGAGCAGGCGTGGTTGGAACCTCTGCGGAACAATTCGCTGCCGAGACGGCTACGCTCCGCTTCTTTCTGGATCAACTCAGCGACGCTATTGCAAATTTGCCTTCGGCAGTTGCCGGCCATTTTTTTCTAGCCAGCAGCGCAGGTGGTGTTTACGCAGGAAGCGCCGGAAGACCGCTAACTGAAGCTACGATCCCGCATCCGATTTCAGACTATGGTCGCACGAAACTTGCGCATGAAGAGATCCTGCGTGATTGGGTACGCGCACTACCTGACGTGTCTACGCTCATAGCCCGTCTCTCGAATCTGTACGGCCCCGGCCAGCATCTCGAGAAGCCGCAGGGACTCATCTCCCACATGTCCCGTTGTTTAATATTCAGTGTTCCCGTGCGCATCTTCGTGCCGCTGGATACGATCCGCGACTATCTTTTCGTTGAAGATGCTGCGACACGTATCGTAGCGGGAATGCAGCGACTCCACCGCGAGGCTCCGAATGGCGGCCAACACGTCATCAAGATTTTCGGTTCGGGCAGCGAGACCAGCGTAGCTGGTTTGATCGGCGTCTTCCGGCAAATCGCTAAACGTCATTTACGATTGATTTCGTCGCAGAGTACCGTACGCTCGCAGCAGCCCGCCGGTTTGCAGTTCCGATCCATCGTTTGGCCGAATGAGACGCCGCTTCCGCGCACCGAATTGCTCGACGGCGTAAATCGTGTACACAACCACCAACTCGCACTCTTCCAGACAGGACGTCTTGCGTCTCCGTGGTCAGGATCGTTGCGCTAAATTTTCTTCGGATTTCGCCCTAAAAATTTGTGAGTTACAGGAAATCCGGGCCACCAGTTTCCGATGTGTCCTCCGCCGGTCTCTGGCTGCACCCCCCATGCAGAGCCTTACAACGATAGCTCGTCGGACTCTTTCCGTTATTACTGGCGACGTCATATCTCCAACTCACGGCGTACGATTCCCACTGTTGTGTCGCCGGATTGTTCTTGTACGCAATGTCAACGACTAGCGTTCGCTGCGGATTCGTGGCATCGCTCTCTGCGGCCGGCACCTGTTTCAATCTCAAGAGGAAGGAACTGTTCTGCGGCCAAATTCCGGTTTGTTTGTATTCCACCAGCGATCCCTTCTCCACGAAGAGAGTCGCGATCATGTTGTCGGCAATCTTGAAATGCGAATCGCCGACCATCGGCACCCAACGCGACTTAGTTGCAATCGCAAGGCGCGCATGTCTGGGGGCCCGAGTCGTTGAGCGATCAAGAGCATTCGCCTGTGTAGCCACCAGCAAGTGGCAGCTAAGGACGAAGAGGAGAGCTAACGCCAGTTTGCGCATAATCACCCCAGCATTCTTGCAGGTTCTCCCACTGACTCCCGGAACCCGCCAGTCTCCCGATTCTGAGCTTGACTTGTACATTCAGCAATAAGTCTGGGATGAGCAGTTGAAATTATGGGACGAAAATAGTACACCACTCGCCGGCACCAGTTCACGCCAACCCGCAACCATGCTCAAATCGTAAGATCGCAAAAGGTTGATCGGTCGGAGAGAGTTATGCGCATTACAGCTATTATGAAGTGGGGCATCGGAGCTTTTATTTGGGCACTCTTGTCCACCGTTGAAACCACGTTTCTTTTTGAAATGTGGCGCGAGTACGGCAAGCCCCGGCCCTGGATCGAGGCGGCGCGCCTACCGTTCGTTGACTACTTCCTGATGTGGGGATTAATCGCCACTCCCATCGTTATTTTCCTGGCGAATCGATATCCGATCGATCGGCGCAACTGGCGCCGCCGTTTTCTCGTCCACCTGGGATTTTCGATCCTTCTTGCGACAGGCATATGCGTTCTCCATCTTCCGCTCAATCGGTTCGTTTATCCATCCTCAACCGAGGTAATGGGCTGGGCACTTTTCAAAGGCTACTTCTACGCCGATGGTTTCGACTACATCACCAACTATTGGGCGGTGGCTTTCATTTGTTTTGCGTTCCTCTATTACCGGAAGGCAAAGGATCGTGAAATCCAAGCTTCGGCGCTTGAAGCACAGCTCGCTCGCGCGCACCTGCAAGCCCTGAAAATGCAGCTTCATCCGCATTTTCTTTTCAATACCCTACATTCCATTTCGGAGCTTATGCATCAGGACGTGACCGCAGCCGATCGCGTCATTGCGCGACTGAGCGAACTTCTACGCCTTACGCTCGAAAATACCGGCGTCCAGGAAGTCACTCTGAAAGCTGAAATCGACTTCCTGCAAGGCTATCTGGAAATCGAGCGGACCCGCTTTCGCGATCGCCTCACTGTTGCCATGGACCTCACGCCTGAAACTCTGGACGCAATGGTGCCGAACATGATTCTTCAACCTCTGGTGGAGAACTCTGTGCGCCATGGCATCGCGCGTCGCGCCGGTCCTGGCACTATTCTGGTTCGCTCATCAAAGAACGGTGGAAACCTTGAAATACTTCTGCGGGACGATGGTCCCGGCCGTTCCCCCTCTCCACCACCGAGCGCGAATTTCGGCGTCGGGCTGAATAACACTCGTACTCGCCTCCAACAGATGTACGGAGACGCGCAGCGCCTCGATATCCGCCAGCCAGAAACTGGTGGCTTTGAAGTTCAGATCACCATTCCCTACCACGTTTCGCCCGAATCGCTCCCGGTATCCGAACCGGTGGTGACGTTTCTCAATACCGTTCGTCCAATACCACATCGGGTGCCCTCATGATACGAGCGCTCATTGCTGACGACGAACCATTAGCCAGGGAACGCATCACTCGCCTGCTTTCTTCCGAGAGTGACGTCCAAATCGTTTCTCAATGTCGTGATGGTCTCGAGACCGTTACGTCCATCAAACACAGCAAGCCGGATCTTGCGTTCCTCGACATCGAGATGCCGGAGATCGACGGCCTCGGAATTCTTCGCGAGATTCCGCCCGACGCAACTCCTGTCATTATCTTTACGACTGCCTACGATCACTATGCGATCCAGGCTTTCGAGGCTCATGCGCTCGACTACCTGCTGAAGCCGTTTGACGAAGAGCGCTTCCGCCGCGCGTTACAACGCGCCCGAACTCATCTCGAGAACCTGCGTAGCAAAGATCTCGCCGAGCGTCTGCTTGCCGCGCTTGAAGAAGCACGTCCCGCAACGACCGAAGGCGATCGCCTGGTCATTAAGTCCGGCGGCAAGGTCGTCTTTTTAAAATTAGAAGAGATCGATTGGGTTGAGGCGGCTGCGAACTACGTTCACATCCACGCCGGAACCGAAGGCTACTATATGCGCGAAACCATGAATTCCTTCGAGGGACGTCTCGATGCGTCGCGCTTTATCCGTATTCACCGGTCTACCATCGTGAATCTGGCAAAGATTAAAGAGCTTCAACCCTGCAACAATGGCGAGTTCATCGTCGTGCTTCGCAATGGGAAGGAACTATCTCTCAGCCGCGGTTTTCGCGATCGCATTCAGAACTTCCTGCAGCGCTCTCCCAACGTTGCCGAAAAACGTCGCGCTTAACGTTTGTGGCGCGGGCGCCCATCGCCCGCGCACGGTTTCAATCACAGAAATGACGTTTCACCGCTGCTGCGCCATCAATTCGCCGCTCTTCGGCAAGTTGCCCAGCAACGATTGCTGAGGACCTAATTTCCTGATTTCTTCGTACTTCAACGCTGCCCGGCTCTCAGCTTCCATCCATTTCGCTTCACCAACCATTTTCCGGGTGTGTTCAGTGGCTGGAACAAATTCCTCGTCTTCTCGTGCTGCAACGATCAGCCACATGCTGGCGGCCACATCGTCTCTCGCGCCACCCAGACCTGACGCATACCCGCGCGCGAGATTCCCCGCCGCTTGGACGTTCCCGAGATTCGCGGCCTGCAGATACAGCTTCATTGCTTCTTTCCCGTCGGCGTTTACTCCGTGCCCATGCTCATAAAGGAGTCCGAGATTATTCATCGACTCCCTATGCCCTTCTTGCGCTGCCGTCCGATAGTACTTTGCTGCCTCTTTGTAGTCCTGCGGCACTCCACTGCCAAGATCGTAGGCGCAGCCCAGGCCGAACATTGCCGCGGGATTATGCTTGCGCGCTGCCTCACGGAACAATTTGATCGCCTCGTCCCGATTGCGCTCAGTTCCGACGCCATCCCAATACGCCACTCCAAGTTGGGCCTTCGCTGGCACAAATCCCATGTCTGCCGCGCGCTTCATCCACTTCACTCCTTCCACCGGATCGCGCGTTACTCCTTCACCGCGAAAATACATCAGTGCCACGTCATTCATCGCTTCTGGCAATTTCTCGAGGGCAGCTCGCTGGAACCACTGGAAGGCCTTTTGCAAATCTCTCTCAGTCCCTTCGCCTCGGTACAACATCACGCCGTAGTGCACCGCAGCTTCCGGATTTCCTGAGCCGGCCGCCTTCGCGTACCACTGGACAGCTTGCTTTGAATCCATGGTGATTCCATCACCACGTTGATAGGCGCTCGCAATTCTCAGTTCCGCTTCTATATTCCCTTGCAGAGCTGAAACCATATCTCTTCTGAAATCATTGCTCTGTCCCATGCCTGATCCAGCGCACACAAGGCCGAATCCAAGCAGCATCAACATTCTGAGATTTGGAAGAAGGGATCTTGCAGACGCACTTCATAACCGCCTCCAAGCAAACTGCCTGCTCTGAAGACGTGCACCATTGCCTAACGTCTGATCAACTGAGACGGATAGGTCGTTTCGCGGGATGGATGATGGTTGGAGTGAGACGACGAGAGTACGACAGCAAATGAGCAGGCACCAGGCGAGGCGCCTGGCAACCTGGCCAGCGACGTACCTATTTCTCTTTCTCCTTCGGCGGGAAATTCTTGAGCATCTTGTCTACTGCTTTATTCAACTTTTCAGTATTCTTGCTCGGCTTATCGGACAGCGTGTCTTGCGCCACGCCGCGCCAGATCAGTTGCTTTGTGTTCGGATCGAACATGTCGACCACCAGCGTTCCAACGTTGTACTGTTGCGGAGTTGTTGTCGCCGTTCCGAAGCCGCCGCCCCAGCCCCAACCGCCCCATCCTGGCCCGTTATAGAACGTCTGGAGCTCCGTATGTTGCTGTGTCGTTCCAATCGCGGACAGCACTGCATCCCCGCCCGACGGAACCAATTGCCATCCTTTCTTTTGCAATTGCTGGTTGACGGCATCCTGTACTCGTTGATCCCAGATCGTATTCGGAGTCTTCACCATCTTCCACGAATACGTATGGTAGCGTTCGAAGTTCGCATGATGGTCGTAATCGACGTTTACATCTTGCGCGAAACTACTAACTGCGTGCACGATCAAAAACGCCACTAGCAGAGTGGACACTCCCGCCAATCTCTTCTTCATATCTGCTCCGACTTCTTGGATTGCTGGAGCACGGAAAAGAGTTGACCGCCGGAGCGCAAAAACGCAGCACGAAAGGTTACAGTCACAAATCGGTTGCTATATATCGATCCGCTGTTCTCGATGGCGGTTCAGATACCAGCATGGTGAATCTCCCATGTGCGGAAACAAAGAGTGGACGCAGTCCTGGTTCTGCGTTTCGTGCGGAAACATGAACTCGACCTTGTTATTTTTTTCGTGCACGGCGTAGTACCGCTCTACCTGCACTGTCCCGAAAGGACCAGCATTGCGCCACACTCGATAGCGCAGTTGCAGATAGTCTCCAGCGTAAGTAACGGCCACCAGCACCACAACCGCGGCCAGGATTTTCTGCAAGATCTTCAGATCGATCTCCCGATTCGCGATTCTACACTCACCCTGCGCCACAAAAAAAACCCTTCGCACCCGCAGGCACGAAGGGCCACTCAATCCAACTTGCGCTTAGCCTTGTGGCTGCTCGGTCGGCGCATGCAGAACGCGGAAACTATTTCCGCCATTCGCCCACACCAGCACCAGTGCATCCTGGCCTTTCGGGATCGACGAGAGGGCCTGCTTGACATCGGCAGCGCTCTTCACATCTTTCCGGTTCACCTGCAGGATCACGTCACCACGGCGCAGGCCCGCATCATCTGCCGCACTTCCGGGGACCACGTTACCAACCACCGCCCCCTGCATGTTATTGGGGATCTGCAACTCCTGCCGTGCGTCCGAGTTCAGATCCTGCAGTCCAACGCCCCAACGCGGCTTGCCCTGGTTCTCAGCCGAAGCATTGTCATTGCCGTCTCGGCTGCCCATCAGTTCCAGCGTAACCGGCACATTGATTTGTTTGCCGTCGCGCAGAACGCTGAGTTCCACCTTCGTGCCGGGCTTCTTCGCTCCGATAGCGATCTGCAACTGGCTGGCATCCGTTACTTCCTGTCCGTCCACGGCCGTTACGACATCGCCAATCTTCAGGCCAGCTTTGCCTCCGGGGGAATCCGGCTCGACCTGCGTGATTACCGCGCCGTTGTTGCTCTTCATCTCGAAGAACTTCGAATTCTCCGGCGTGATGTCGCTAATGCCAACTCCCATGTAAGCGTGTTCAACCTTCCCCGTGCGGATCAGGCTGTCCACCACTGGCTTCGCAATCTGTGAAGGAATCGCAAATCCCATGCCCGAAAACGCGCCCGACGGCGAGATCAGGAAGGTGTTAATCCCAATCACCTGTCCGCGCGCATCCACCAGCGCTCCGCCCGAATTGCCCTGGTTGATCGCCGCATCTGTCTGTATGAATCCACCGGGCCGCCGCGGATCCGACGAATCCGGATTCGGTCGATTCAATCCGCTTACGATTCCACGCGTCACCGTGAACCGGAAACCAAACGGATTGCCGAACGCCAACACCGTCTGTCCGGGCCGCAGTTCCGTGGAAGTTCCCCACGGCACGCTTGGAAAATCGTTGCCATTCACTTTGATTACTGCCAGATCCGTCAGCGGATCGGTGCCGATCAACTTCGCGGTATAAGTTTTGCGATCATTCATCGTCACGCGAATTTCGGTAGCACCGTCAACCACGTGATTGTTCGTCACGATGTAGCCATCCGGCGAAATCAAGATTCCGCTGCCGATGCCATGCTCGATTTGGGGACGTGGCTGCATCTGCTGCATATCGGGCCCACCCTGCCCGAAGAAACGCTGGAAGAACTGTTCCGCATCGCCTTCATTGCCGCTCACTGGCGATGCCTTCACTTTCGAAGTCACGGCGACGTTAACGATTGCCGGTGTCACTCGAGCCGCTACCGTTTCCATCGCGTGGTCGAGCGCCGTCAATGCAGTCACGCTGTCGGGATCGAGCGCCGCTGCCGCTGGAGCCGCTGTTGCTGCCCGTGCACCGACTGGCTTGATCATCTCGTAGGTACCAAAAGATGCTGTTGTTGCCAACGCCAGCACAGAGACGATTGCTTTCTGCGAGGCCTTGGCTTTGATCTTGCTCATCCAATTCATTTTGTTCTGCTCCTTAAACTAGTTAATTAGTAGATATTGCTGCACCGCTGCTGTCGATCTCTCTTCTTACGCACTAAATTTTTCTTGGGGGAACTTGCTTGCTCTGCTCTGCCGTCGGATAGTAGAGCGCGACGCGCCACATCCGCACGACCCACAACTGGTTGGGAACGCCAGGCTGGTCGCTCTCAATCAGCATCGTCGTTGTAATTAAAACTGGCACCGGCGTACTCGTCCGCCGCGACGCCATAACTACACGGGCCTTCCTGTGATCGCGCTTTTCAAACGCCGAAAACCCGCTCTGATTCGCAGAAAACTTGGCTCGCTTTGAAGATACCCTCTTCGCCTGCACACCCTCCGTTGCCGACACTTGCTGTTTCATCATCGCCGGAATCACTCGGGGAACTTCCTGCTTCATCATCGCAGGCACAACTCGTGCTCCCAACTCCTGAGGCATCACCGCTTCTGATTCGTTCTCCGACACAACCTTATTCTGGAAACTCACCAGGTCGGGAGCCTGCACCAGCACCGCCGCGCATGAGATTACTCCCACCACGCTCGCCGCTGCGCCCCATCCGCGGACGCGCTTCTGCCTACCTTTATCCAGCGCCAGCACTTGCTCGACGCGGAACGACGTATGCCGCAACCTGCTGACCGCCGCCTGCACCAGCGCCATGCTACGCCGCAGTACTCTCTTTTCCGCCAGCGTCGCCAGGCATTCCGCGTAAGACCGCGCATCGTGCGTCTCGGCAACCACAGCTTCGTCGCACGCGATTTCGCGTTCCAGCGTCAGTTTGTTCTCCAGCCACCACACCGCTGGGTGGAAGAACAACACTGCCTGCATCAACTTCTGAAGCAGGTTCGTCCAGTCGTCGTACCGTAGAAGGTGCGTCGACTCATGCAGCACCAGCTGATTCAGTTGCTCGGGTGCTAACTCACTAAGCAGGTTCCGCGGAAACACGATCGCCGGACGGAAGAACCCGATCGCCATCGGCACTGTCACTTGATCCGATACGCGTACTTCAAACCGACGATGTCCTCCGGCGCGCTCGACCGTCGCTCGCACGAGCGGATCCAAATCCCCGGTCTCAACTGCAGCGCTCTGCGCTCGCAATCCCCACAGATGCAGTGCGCCGATTCCCACGCGCATCATGCCGGCGATCGCGAGCACCGCCCACACGCCAAACAGATACCACGCCCAATCCGCCGGCAAAACGAGCAGACCACTTACGCCGCCCTGCGCGCCGCCACCATTCGTCTGAATCACGTTCTGCACTACGGGAAGCAGCGCAATTACTCCCAGTGCGCTGAAGCACACGGCGAAGCGCAACCCGGCATTCCCGGAAGGCAGCACTCGCGCAAGCAGCCACGCAATCGTGGCTACTACCATTCCGAGCACCAGGCTGCTTACGATTCCCTCTGCGACGATTTGTGCAATGGACTGCATGGGCAACATCAACCGTCTTTCAATTACCGGCTCTTCAGTAGCTCGCGGATCCGCTTCAACTCTTCGTTATCGATACTGTCGTCTTCAATCAGGTTCAGTACCAGCAGTTCGTGCGAATCCTTAAAGAAGCGGTTGACCAGGTGCTTCACTTCGGACCGCGACGCTTCTTCTTTGCCGATCACCGGCTCATACACGTGTGCGCGCCCATCCTTCACGTGCTTCACGTAACCTTTTCGCTCGAGTATGCGTATGGTCGTCAGAACTGAGTTGTAGGCCAGCGGCGGATTCTCCTCCAGCGCATCCAGCACCTGCTGCACTGTGGCCGACTCCTTCTCCCACAACACATTCATCAATCGCAACTCGGCTTCGGTCAGGGTTGCGGATGTTTTCGGCGGCAAAGCTGCTCTCCTTATTGGTTCCTTTACTGTAGACGCAGATCTTGGGAAATAGTAACTAATCTTTTAAGATTTTTTATATTAGTCGGAGCGATACTATCTAAACCATTGTTTTTAAGATAGATAGAAAGGATACATATTCTCTAGGGATACCTGCCAATCAGCTCGCGGCTGTTTTGCTGGATCAGTGGTGGCCCTGGAGTGACTCGAACACTCGACCTCCGGTTTAGGAAACCGCTGCTCTATCCATCTGAGCTACAGGGCCATCTCGGCAGGAACTCGAGACCATTCTACTTTAACTGTTGCAAAAGTCTTCAGTTCCATCGAGGGCGCTTCTTCATCTTGCCAAGTCTTTCGACACCATGCCCGCCGTTGGATCGCTAGTATTTTCTTATTATTGTTCCCACGTAAGTCCCTGCAAGAAACTAGCTACTCCTGAAGAGAGTGATGGTGGGGAACTCTCGCTCGCATCGCCTAATCAGCTCTTCTTGTTTCGAATTCGTACGTCCCGCAGATTGTGACTCGATGGGAGTCGAAGGTGGAGAAACGCATTAGCCTGCGCGCAAAATTGGGACCTGCCGTCCTCATATTCCTGTTCGTTTCCGCCATTTATCTCTATGCATTTCCGCAGGCAAATCTTGTCTACCCAGCCGTGGTTCTGGCGCACGCCGGATTAGGCCTGCTGGCTACGGTCGGAATTTTTTGGCAAGTGTTTCGGAGCATTAAGTCCCGCAACTGGCTGACGGCAAGCGCGTGGCTAGTACTTGGGATTGGCGCGGTCATTGGTGCGGCACTGATCTATTTGGGCACCTCGCGTCCGGAATTACGACTGTTGCACATCCATATTTTCGCTTCGCTGGCAGGCGGCGTTCTGCTGCTGGCGTTGTGGTTACAGTCGCGGCAGAAAGCCGGCGGCTCGGCGGCGCTAGCGTTCCGAGTAGTTGGGCTGGCGATCGTTGGGCTGTCGTCGCAGCTGGATGTCAATATCTACGCGTGAATCGTTGGGAGTCGCGCAGTCGCATTCAAAATCCTAACGAGCCTCCGGTTTCCATGAATCTCGAAGGCGATGGCGCAAAAGGACCGTTCTTTCCCTAGTTCAGCGCAGACGCTACACAAAGGACGCATTCCTCCCAACTACTTCACGGAGTCCGATGCCTGCAAGCGTTGTCATCAGGATATCTACAACCAGTGGAATAGCTCGATGCACCACTTCTCTTCCTTCAACAATCAGTGGTATCGCAAGAGTATCGAGTACATGCAGGATACGATTGGCGTAAAACCTTCGAAATGGTGCGCCGGTTGTCACGATCCAGCCTTGGCATACAGCGGACTCTTCGACACTCCGATCAAGGACATGAATATCCACTCCGCTCCAGCGCAAGCGGGTCTGGGCTGCATGATGTGCCATTCGATTGCCAGGGTAAAAAGCACGATGGGGCAGGCGGATTTTTACCTGGAATATCCTGAGTTACACCAATTGGCCGCCAGCACAAATCCGGTGATTCGATTCCTGCACGACTTCAGCATCAAGCTGAATCCCGAACCACATCGCCGCGTATTCCTGAAGCCATTCATGAAGGAACAGACGGCAGAGTTCTGCTCCAGCTGCCATAAAGTCCACCTGGATGCACCGGTGAATTCCTATCGCTGGATTCGCGGCTTTAACGAATACGATAACTGGCAGGCGAGCGGCGTGTCGGGGCAGGGCGCACGTTCCTTCTACTATCCTCCGAAACCGCAGCAGTGCGCGGACTGCCATATGCCGCTGTCACCTTCGCACGATTTCGGAAACGTAAATGGTTTCGTGCACTCGCACAATTTCGCGGCGGCGAATACCGCGGTTCCGTTCTCCTATGGCGATACCAAGCAGTTGCAGGCAGCAGAAAACTTCATCAAGAATGCCGTGACCGTGGACATTTTTGCCCTCTCACCGGCCCGCCCGCAGACCGCTGGTGATGGTGGGTCGCAGTCCGACATGTCTACGACGTTCGCGGTGGGCGAAGAGTCCGGCGCCGGCCCAGAGGCGGTCGATGTAGCCGCAAGCCCGGTTACGGCGCCGCTGAATCGCGTGAATGCCGTGGTCCGCCGCGGCGACGATGTGCGTGTGGATGTCGTGGTTCGCACCCGCAAGGTCGGCCACTTCTTTCCCGGCGGAACCGTGGACGCCTTCGACACATGGGTCGAATTGAAGGCCGTCGACGATAAGGGCAAAGTGCTTTTCTGGAGTGGCAAAGTCGAGGACGACGGCAATGGACCTGTCGATCCGAGCGCGCATTTCTACAAATCGCTGCAGATTGATGCGCACGGCAATCCGATCAACAAGCGCAATGCATGGGCAACGCGCGCCGTGGTCTATGTGCGACTCATCCCGCCTGGAGCCGCCGATACTGTTCACTACCGCTTGCACATTCCCAACGATGCGGGATCGAAGATCACCCTGACCTCGCGCCTGCTGTACCGCAAGTTCTCGTGGTACAACACGCAATTCTCGTTCGCGGGCGAGTTCGCACCTCAGCAAAAGCTGGCCAGCTACGATCCAGGCTATGACGACAGGATTATGGAATTCAAAAAGCCGCTCGGCGATGTCTCGGCGACGCTGAAACAGATTCCCGATCTGCCGATCATGACGATCTCCGAAAACGAAGTAGCTGTGCAAGTGGCGCCGAAGGGCACTCCAGCGCCGCAGCCGAAAATCGATCTGAAAGGCGACGACTGGACTCGCTGGAATGACTACGGGATAGGACTCTTCTTGCAGGGAGATCTGAAGGGCGCGCGTGCAGCATTCGAAAAGATCACCGAGATCGATCCAAACAACGTCGATGGCTGGGTGAATCTTGGGCGCGTGGCTGTGCAGGAAGGCGACATGGAGCGGGCCCGGGGTGTACTGGAGAAGGCGCTCGTACTGCAACCGAAACTGGCGCGCGCAAATTATTTCTACGCGCGCGTTCTTCGCAACGATGGCAACTACGACGACGCTGCGAAGCGGCTGCGCCTGGTGCTGGATCAGTATCCGCGCGACCGCGTGGTTCGCAACGACTTGGGACGCACGCTCTTCCTGCAACACAAGTACGCGGACGCCATCAAGGAATTTCAGGCGACGCTGGGCGTCGATCCTGAGGACCTGCAGGCACATTACAACCTGATGCTTTGCTACCAGGGGTTGGGCGACGAAGCGAATTCGCAGCTTCACCGGACTCTGTATATGCGTTTCAAAGCCGATGAAGCCTCGCAGGCAATCACGGGTGCGTACCGGCTGAAACATCCGGAGGACAACCTGGAGCGACAGGCAGTACACGAGCATCTCTCGGCGCCGCTTGGTCCCGAACGGACGAAACCGCTACCGACCAGGGAGCAGGCTTCACGATCCCATGCACCGAAGGTGGCACCAGCCGTAGCAGGAGAGCAATAGGCGTTTCACGTTGCGCATTTCAGGTTTCACGTCAAAACGAATGCAAATAAGATTTTCATCAATCCTGGCAACTCTGGTGGTTCTGCTTGGCGCGAGCTCCGCGCGGGCGCAGCAGCCTGGCGGCATGCACTTCACCGATATCACCCAGCAGGCGGGCATTCGCTTTACCCACAACAACGGCGCGTTTGGGAAGAAGTATCTGCCGGAGACACTAGGGCCGGGCTGCGCGTTCATCGACTACGACAACGACGGTTATCCCGACATCATCATGGTGAACGGCGGGGATTGGCCTGGTCATCCGAAAGCGGGAAAGACCACGCCGAAGCTGTATCACAACAATGGCAACGGAACATTCACGGACGTAACCGCAAAGGCTGGACTCGCGATCAACCTGTACGGCCTCGGAGTAACTGTCGGCGACTACGATAACGACGGATACGATGACCTGTTCATCACTGCGCTCGGGCAGAATCACCTGTTTCACAACAATCATAACGGGACGTTCACGGATGGGACGAAGCAGGCCGGGTTGTGGGGGCCGAATGAGTTCAGCACGTCCGCGGCATTCTTTGACTACGATCGTGACGGCAAGCTGGACCTGGTGGTCGGCAATTATGTCCAGTGGTCGGTCGAAGGCGATCTGACCTGCACGCTGGATGGAACCCACAAATCGTACTGTACGCCGGAGTCTTATAAAGGTTTGTCGGTCCGGCTCTGGCACAACCTCGGAAATGGCCGCTTTGAAGATGCTACCGCAAAGTCGAAGCTCTACGATCCGACTTCCAAGACCTTGGGGATCGCGCTGGTCGATTACAACGGGGACGGCTGGCCCGACCTGCTGATGGCCAATGATACCCAGCCGAACAAGCTCTACGTGAACAACGGCAACGGTACGTTCACCGAAAAGGGCGTGCAGGCAGGAATCGCCTATAGCGAAGACGGAGTGGCGCGCGCCGGCATGGGCATCGACGCTGCTGACTATGACCGCTCGGGACGTCCCAGCGTGGTGATCAGCAATTTCTCTAACCAGATGATGTCGCTCTACCACAACGAAGGCAAAGGACTGTTTGTGGACGAAGCTCCGCGGTCCGAAGTTGGACGCGACAGCCTGCTCACGCTCGGCTTCAGCTGCTTCTTCTTCGATTACGACAACGACGGCTGGCCTGACATTTTCGTCGCCAATGGTCATATCGAAGACGACATCGAGAAGATCCAAAAGCGTATCAAGTATCGGCAGCCGCCGCACCTGTTTCGCAATCTTGACGGACACGGATTTAAGGAAGTGAACGCGCAAATGGGAGCGGCCTTCGATACTCCGCGCGTGGCACGCGGCGCCGCCGTGGCGGACATCAATAACGATGGATATCTCGACCTGCTGCTGATGACGAACAACGGCCCTGCGGTGCTCTTCCGCAATGATGGTGGAACGAATGAAAGCCTTCGCGTGAAGCTTGTCGGTACGAAGTCGAATCGCGACGGCATTGGGACCGTGGTTCGCATCACCGCCGGAAATGAGAAGCAGTGGCAGATGCTTCACAGCGGCGGTTATCTTTCGCAGAGCGAACTCGTGCTCACGTTTGGGCTTGGAAACGCGACCAAAGTGAACTCGATGGAAATAACCTGGCCAAGTGGGCAGGTGGACCGGCTATCGAATGTGGATGCAGGCCAGACGATTACCGTCGAGGAAGGCAAAGGTATCGTCAACAGCCGGAAGTACCGGAATCGCCCTCCTGTGGGCGAACCTGCACGCGTTTCGACCTATCGCTAGTCTTCGTTAAGACTTGTCACGGCCTGTTCGGATCGAATCCACCCGGGCAGGTTAGCTCTTGAACGCTTCCTTGTTCACCACGTACGGCATCTTGTTCGGATCGCCGCCGTAATTCCCTTCCAGCACGTCAATCAATCCCTGCACGCAACGTCCCGCCATTCCCTTGTTCGGATCGGTCGAGAGCCTCGTGATTCGTCCAGCGCTCGCGAAGTGCGAAAACAATCGCACGCGATTTGCAATATCTGTATCCAGCAGCGGCGATGTTGTCGGGAGTGGCTCTTTTTCGAAAACATCCAGTGCCGCGCCCGCAATCCACTTTTTACGGACCGCTTTCACCAGTGCCGTCTCATCGATCACCGGTCCTCTGGATGTATTCACCAGGTACGCGGTCGGCTTCATCATCCGCAGCGTCCGCTCATTGAACAAATGATAGGTGGGAGTCTGGCTCTCACCTTCGCGGATCAGCGGCACGTGTACGCTCACGTAATCCGCCTCTCGCAACGCATCCTCGAAGTTCACATACTTGATCCACGTTTTCTCTCGCTGGATACCGCTCGCATGGCGCACATCCATCACCTTCTGCGTCGCGCGCACATATTCCTGGTTCTGATACGCCGGGTCGTAGCACAGGATATTCATATCAAATCCCGTGCATTTTTTGATCATCGCCAGTCCAATTCTTCCGGTGCCGATGATCGCAATCGTCTTCCCAGTAATCTCATCGCCGAGAAACGGCAGATATGGATGCCAGTAACTCCAGTCGTGCTCGCGCACCAGTAGCTCGCTGGGCCACAGTCGTCTCGCAACTGCGCCCATAATCAGGAACGCGAACTCCGCGGTCGCCTCCGTCAGCACGTCCGCCGTATGCGTAAATGGGATCCCGTACTTGTTCGCATCTGCGCGATTGATGTTGTCGAACCCGACTGCGTCCTGAGCGACCACCTTCAGCGTGCCGTTACCCGCCTCGAAGACTTCCGCATCGATCGAATCGCGCAAAGTGGTGATCAGCCCGTCAATGCCCGACCGCACCTTCTCAACGATGAGTTGCTTCGGAGGCGCCTCTGGCTTGGGATAGACCTCGACCTCATATCCCCGTTGACGAAGCACATCAAGAGCATCTTGCCCAATATCACAGGTAGCAAATACGCGGAACTTTCTGGTCATCATTTTCTCTGGAAGGATTTCTCGCCCCACTCGCGCGCAGAACGAATTGCGGAAGAATGCGGACTCGCACCCCACGTGCGGCGAACCGCGTTCATCTTACTCCAGGAAAATGCTTACTGGCGAGACGGGCCAATCTCGTATTCGCCCTCGCCGGCTCTTATCGCGCCGCCGCCAGCGCGTTCTCTTCTTTTTCACGCCGGGCTTTCTTGATCCCCATCAGCTCAATCGCTTTATGTGCGATGTGTTCCGCGCTGACTTCAAATTCCTTGATCAACTCCCACGGCGCGCCCGAATCGCCGAACCGATCCTTGACTCCAATCGCTCCTGTGATCACCGGCAGACCGTACACACGCCCATCCTCAGTAATCACGGCGCTCACACGCCACGCCAGCGCACCGGTCTGATGTTCTTCCGCCGTCACGACCACGCCGGTGTCTTTTGCAGCGCAAATAATCGCCTCTGCATCGATCGGTTTCATCGTGTGCATGTTGATCACGCGGGTTTCGTATCCGAAGTCCTTCTTCAGTATCCAGGCAGCCCGCATCGCCTCCGGTACCATCGGCCCACAGGCAACAATCGACAGATCTTCGTTCTCATTCGCGTACTCGGAAGCCAGTTTCGTTTCGAACGCATCGATGAATTTTTCTGTCGCTTTGCGCAACCGGATCACATTTGCCTTGCCGAAGATGAACGGAGTCTCTTTCGTCGTGACAATCGGCGTAGCTTCCCGCGCAAACCGTATGTACTTTGGTCCGACGTGTTTCAGCAGCAGATAGTCAGTCGCCTTCTTCGTCTCCACCGAATCGCACGGCACCACAACTGACATATTCGGCAAGCCGCACATCGCGAACAGATCTTCCAACGCCTGGTGTGTCGCGCCATCGGGACCTACTGAGACGCCGCCATGCGCTCCGGCAATCAGTACATTGAAGTTCCCGTAACACACCGATGTCCGGATCTGATCGAGGTTTCGCGCGGCCGCGAATGTGGCGTAGGTTCCCAATACCGGCAGCTTTCCTTCCTTCGCCAATCCCGCCGCGGCTGACGTTGCCGATTGTTCGGCGATTCCCATACTCAACCAGCGCTTCTTCCGTTCAGGATTCTTCGCATAAAATTCGCTGATGGTGATGGATCCCGAAATGTCCAGCCCGAGACACACCACACGCTCATCGCCACCATTTTCTGCCAGTGATTGTCCGAATCCCATGCGCGTCGGCTTCATCTCGACTTTCATCGTGCTCGCCGAATTCCACCAATAATCGGCGTTGAAGCGTGGCATCTTGGCGCTCAGCTTCCGCTCCACTCCAACCTGATAACGCTTCGCTCTCTCTAGAAGATCCGATAGCGGCACACGATCGCTCACGCCCAACTCGGCGAGTCCTTTTACTGTCTCGTCATAGCTCGGCGCTTTCCCGTGCCAGCCAGCGATATCTTCCATGAAGCTGATGCCCTTACCCTTCACTGTCTCCGCCAGGATCACAATCGGCTTGCCATGCGCGTCGCGCGCGCTCTCCAGCGCATTGACCACCGCCTGCATGTCGTGACCATCCACATGCCGAACTTCCCAGCCAAAGCTCGCGTACTTTTCCGTCAGCGGTTCCACGTTCATTACGTCGCTGACCTTGCCGTCGATCTGCAGCCGGTTGCAATCGACAATCGCGATCAGGTTATCGAGCTTGTAGTGACCAGCCTCCATCGCGGCTTCCCATACCTGCCCTTCCTGCTGCTCGCCATCGCCCATGATGCAGAAGATCTTGTGGATCTCGCCATTCAACCGTCCTGCAAGCGCCATGCCGACAGAGATGCTCAGACCCTGGCCCAATGATCCTGTTGAAACTTCCACACCCGGCAGCTTCAGCCAATGCGGATGTCCTTGATAGGGGGACGACAGCTTGCGCAGCAGAACCATGTCTTCGATCGGACAGAATCCCGCAAATGCCAATCCGATATACAGACTTGGCGCCTTGTGCCCCGTCGACCAGACAATGCGATCGCGCTTCGACCACGCCGGATTCTTGGGATCGTGTTCTGCTACTCGCAGATACAAAGCTGCCGTAATGTCCATAATCGAAAGCGTGCCGCCAGCATGACCCGATCCCGCAGCGCAGAGAGCTGCCAGGTCGTAGGCGCGCATCATCTTCGCCGCATCGATCAATTCTTCAACGGAGTACTGTCTCAGGATGGTTCCGGTATTTGAATCTCTTAGGGCCATGGCTTCCCCATTGCGCTGGCGGAATTCAGACGCGCACTTTTGACGCCGGTAGCCGAGGCTAGTTCACCGTTGCCACCCAGGCAGTGAGCATAATCACGAGCGCAGGTGATCTATTTACTCAATTCTCTGGGCCGCCGGCAGTGTCGCGCTCATCTCATGATTCACATTGGATTTGGGAGGATGAAGTGAGCACACCCGTCGCTAGCGGAATCGAAAGTATGCCCAGCAAATACTCAGTCGACAAAACGCTCGAACGGCTCCAGTCCGTTCTCAAAGAGAAAGGCATTGCCATCTTCGCCGTCGTCGATCACAGCGGCGAAGCCGCGAAAGTCGGCATGGAGATGCGTCCCACCAAGCTCGTCATCTTCGGGAACCCAAAGGGTGGAACGCCGCTGATGATTGCCGCTCCCACCGTCGCCATCGATCTCCCGCTGAAAGCTCTGATCTGGGAAGACTCTGACGGGAACATCTGGATTTCCTACAACTCGCCAGAATACTTGCAGCAGCGCCATCACTTTCCGCCCGAGCTGATCAAGAACATCGCCGGAGTAATCGGATTGCTCAAAGCCGCCGGAGAGTGACGCGTGTCATTTCGCGGATCGGCTTCGATTGCTACACTCATTGTGTGGCAACGATGTCATTCAGTTCGATTTTTGCAGCGAAACAAGATGAAGTCCGGTCCGTTCTCGGAGCGGTTGGCTGTCCTTCTGTCGAGCGGCTCCGCGATCTGCTGGCATCGAGCGAGCATCAGACGCTCTGCCTCTCCGAGCTAGCGGAACTTTTCGAGATCGGCGCGACTTTCGATGCTAATGAGCAGAGACAACTACTGCGCGAGACAGTCGCTCACCGCTCGATGAACCGCCTCGGCAATAGCGTCCGCTACGTTGCGCCGATTTACGTTTCCAGTTACTGCGTTGATGCCTGTCCTTATTGCAATTTTTCCGCAACCCGCAAGTCCGCGATTCGGAAGCGACTTTCGCTAGAAGAACTCGAAGAAGAAGCGCGATTGGTCCTTGCGCGCGACATGCGGGTCATCGAACTCGTCTATGCTACTGATCCCGAGTTCACTACCGATCTGCTCGTCCGCTACGTCGCCAAAGTAGTGGAAATGCTCGACGATCAACCAGGCTCTGGCGTTCTGCTCTGCACAGAATATCTGAGCAGCGAAGCTTACGCCGCCCTGTATGACGCTGGCTTATGGGGCATTGTGCAGTGGGACGAAACGCTCGATCCTGACGCATACCGTAAATGGCATGCGCAGCAGTCCGCAAAAACGCGAATTTCTTTTGCGAATGGACAATCACGATCGCGCGATGAGCGCAGGACTCGAAGTCGCCACCGGAGCACTCTTCGGACTCGCCGACTTCCGCTACGATGCCCTGATGCAAATCGCCAAAGCTCGACATCTTGAGTCGGAGTATGGCCGCGGGCCATTTGTTCTCGGCACGGCGCGATTGAAACCGATCGCCGGCCAGGAACTCCATTTCCAGACGGAAGTCACCGATCGAGCGTACGAAACCGCGCTACTCGTTTATAAACTAGCCCTGCCGAACTCCGGCCGCTGGCTCCAGACCCGCGAAACCTTCACCATGAATCTGCGTAATCTACTCGATGGGGACGTCTTTACCTATCGCTGTGGAGAAGTTCGACCGGGAGGCTACCACGCTTCGGAAGTCGCGGATATCAAGGCTGGGCAATTCGGGGTGAATGAACTGGAACGCGAATACGTTGAACGTTCACTTGCCGGGCAAGATTTTACGATCGACTACTCCTGGATCAAGTCAGAGCGGATGAAATCAGACGCGGCAGTCGAATGCCCCACACATCCTTCCTTTGGATGTGTGGGGACATAACCGCACGTCCCTAAAGATTCCTCTTCGTCCACTCCTCGATCCGGTCCAGAGCCTTCGCGATGTTCTCGTAGGAATTGGCTATGCTGAAGCGAAGATAGCCTTCTCCAAATTGGCCGAACGCAGTCCCCGAAAGAACAGCAACTCCTGCCTGCTCCAGTAACGCATCTGCCAATTTTTTTGAGTTCCATCCCGTCTGCGTGATATTTGCGAAAGTGTAGAACGCGCCCTTGGGTGACCGGCACGAGAAACCTTTGATCCGATTTACGCGCTCGATGAACATGTCGCGGCGTCGTTGGAATTCCGCACACATCGTGTCCACCGACGACTGATCGCCCTGTGAGCGCCTCAATCCCCGCCATTTGTGTGAAACTCGCTGTACACGAATTCGAGTTTGTCATCAGGCGCGCAACGTGATTCGCCAGGTCGGCGCGCATTACCCCGTAGCCCATGCGCCAGCCAGTCATCGCGTAGGTCTTCGAGAATCCATCGAGCAGGATCGTGCGATCTTTCCAATCGTCGAGCGACAGGATGGAGTGATGTTGCCCCTCGAAAATTAAGCGGCTGTAGATTTCATCCGACAACACCATAATGTCGCGATCACCAATTGCATTCGCGATATCGCGCACATCTCGCTCGGTTAACACGGCGCCTGTCGGATTCTGCGGAGAGTTAATAATGATGAGCCGCGTGCGGTCGGTGATCAGGTCGCGAAGTTCGTTCGCATCCATGCGAAAGTCCATGCTCTCCCGCAACTGAATTGGAACCGCTTTCGCGCCAACAAAGTTGATCATCGATTCGTAGATCGGGAACCCGGGATTCGGATAAATAACCTCATCCCCTTGTTCCGCTAAGGACAGAATCGTGTAGAAAATAATTGGCTTACCGCCAGGAACAACCACTACTTGGTCGGCCGCGACCGGAACTTTGCGAGTGCGACCGACATAGTCGGCGATCGTCTGCCGCAAGTCCGGTAACCCCGCAGACGGGCCGTAATGCGTCCATCCACCATGAAGTGCCTCACTGGCAGCCTCAATGATATTCGCGGGAGTATCGAAATCAGGCTCCCCAATCTCGAGATGGACGATGTCTTTCCCTTGTTTTTCGAGCGCCTTAGCGCGTACCAGAACCTCGAAAGCGGTCTCAGTTCCCAAGCGCGACATGCGCTTGGCGAGTCGCAGATCATGACTTATTTTTTGCATAGTTGGCATAGGCAAAACCGCTACATTATAAGCCTTTCTCTATAGCCCCATAAGCTCGAAACCTGTACTACCGTGGGTCAGTTTGGGCGCCGGAAGAACTCTTTGCTGTGATGCCAATCACTCAGTTCGATCAGCGTCTCAAAGCGAGAAAACAATCCTTCGGAAATAGATCTTGAGACGGACCTACGCTAGCCGAAATTTCGTCGCCACCTTTGTTTCAACTACTTAGCTATGCACCACTTCTGGTGCAGCGCGGAATACGGCGTGCACTGGTCTATCACCAAACCCGTGGGGATCTCAAAATCTGAGACTTGGCAAGGAAGTTTATGCATGACCATTTTTCTCTTCATTACATGTGCCACGCGTGCTGCGACATTTGCTTTGATGTTGCCTTTACCGTCGCCGCATTTGCGAAAAACAGCCCGGGGTAAGCGAAAAAGAAATCAAGCTTGGATCCTGCTCCGCGCTCGATGGACCGGCACGTTTTCTCGGGATCCAGACAGTGCTCGGTGCGACCGCCTATTTGCACTACGTCAACGATCAGGGTGGCGTACACGGCCGCAAAGTTCAACTTATGGCGTTCGACGACGGTTACGATCCAGCCAAGGCAGAGGCCTGCTTTAGCCGTCTGAAAAAGGAAGATGTCTTCGCTGCTGGCTTCTTCGTTGGCACTCCGACGGCAGCCAAATACGTGCCTCTATCGCAGGCACAAAAGCTTCCAGTCGTAGGCTTGTTCACCGGCGCGCAGCTGCTTTACGAGCCGCTGAAACACTACATTGTCAACGTTCGCGCTTCGTACTATGACGAGACCCGTGAGCAGATCGATAACCTCTGGAAGATCAATCTTCACAAAGTCGGCGTAATCTATCAGGACGATGCCTTCGGCAAGGCCGTCCTCGACGGCGTGAAACTTGCGCTCGACAAGCATCATGCGACACCCGCCGCACTGGGAACGTTTCCGCGTAACACTGTAGCGGTTCAGGCTGGCCTGTCTGCAGTTCGCGCAGCCAATCCCGATGCCGTTGTGGTGGTGGGTCCGTATGCGCCCGTCGCCGAAATCCTGAAAGAAGCTCACAGCACCGGCTGGCACCCGTTATTTCTTACTGTTTCATTCGTCGGGACCGAAGCTCTGATTAAAGAAGCCGGCCACGACGCAGACGGAATCGTGATTACACAGGTGGTCCCGCCCTACGACCGCCTCGATCTGCCCTCAGTAAAACTTTACCGCGAATCGATTGAGAAGTATTTCCCCGGCTCACAACCGAGTTTCGTAAGTCTGGAAGGATTTGCGGACGCGATGGTCGTAGTGGAAGGCCTGAAGCGCGCTGGAGCTGATGTAACTCGCGAGAAGTTCATCGAAGGAATCGAAAGTATTCACAGCATGGACATCGGACTTGGGCCGGCGCTGAAGTTGAACTACGGACCCGAAGATCACAAGGGATTCGACAAAGTTTACGCAACGGTGGTCGAAGGCGGCCATCCGGTCCTGCTGGACGACTGGACACTGTTGAAACACTGACATTGCTCTGGCCGAAAGAAAAAGCCTCGGACCCGGCCGAGGCTTTTTCATTTTCTTCTGCTCAGATCAATCCGCCATAGTGGATTGCGAGTTGCGAGATTGTAGAACCTGCTCTACCGCGTAGGGCGCATCGCCAACCGCATCGTGGTAGTGACGCACGTTCATTTCACCCAGCAGCCCTAGTCCCAATAGCTGGCCGCCTGCAAGAATCAGCACTGCCGCAAAAATCAGCAGCGGACCGTGATCCAGCATGATGCGAGTGTTGTTGAACAGCTTCGTGATCGCCAGGAACCCGGCGATTCCCGTCCCGCTTAGAATTCCGAGCATTCCTAAAGTTCCAAAGAAATGCAGCGGGCGCTGCAAATAGCGCAGCAGGAAACGGATCGTGATCAGGTCAAAGAAGACGCGTGCTGTTCGACCGATCCCATAGTGCGAAGCACCGCGCTCGCGATTTACGTTGCGAATTGGAATCTCGCAGATCGAGGCGCCGTAAGCAGACGCCAACGCTGGAATGAAACGATGCAGCTCGCCGTATAACGGAATCTGCTTCAGCAGGTCGCGGCGATAGGCTTTAAAGGTTGTGCCGAAATCGTGGATATCGACGCCGCTCAGCTTGGCCATCAGCCAATTCGCCGTTCGCGAAGGAATGCGCCGCAACCAAAGATTGTCGATGCGGACTTTACGCCAGCCGCTGACCACGTCGTAGCCCTGCGCGATCTTTTCCAGGAAGAGCGGGATATCGTTCGGATCGTGCTGCAGGTCGCCGTCCATGGCGATCACGTACTCGCCGCGTGCATGGTCAAAACCAGCAGCCAGCGCGGAAGTCTGGCCGAAATTGCGGCGCAGTTTTACGACGGTGACACGGCTGTCGATGCTGGCGATCTCGCGCAGAAGCGGAAAGGTACGGTCGTGGCTGCCGTCGTCGACGAAGACAAGCTCGAATGTCTCACCGGTATTCTCCATCACCGCCTTCAGGCGATCATAGAGCTCGGTGACATTGTCTTCTTCGTTATGGAAAGGAACAACAATCGAAAACTTCATTTCAATTGTTGATTATAAACGTTTGCTGCCTGAAAAACGCTGGTTTTAGAGATTCCTGTCCCACCGTGGATTCTTCGGGATGGGGCATGGCCAGCGTTGCGGGAGTGGCCGTATCGACCCGTCCCCATAACCAGAACAACAGTCCCATCGCGATGATGATCGTGCCGGTTACCAGCAGAGACTCCAACCAGTATTTTCCCGGATGCCGAAGAAACTTCAGCAGATGCAGATGGTAGTGGGAGACCACATACGCGATGGCTCCGTACCGGACTGCCCTACCCAGTGCTATTGCCGAAATGTACTTTGGCGCTGGATAGTTCAGGCTTCCCGCAGCAAAAAAGAATGCAGACGCTGGAAACGGCGGAGGCGCCAACGTGGGCACCAGAACTGCGCCGAATCCCCATCTTTGAATCAAGGCTCCGCACCCGCAATGAGCGCTGCTCGCCAAACTTTTTCTCCAGCCAACCGGTGCCTGCCTTTTTCCCCAGCCGGTAGGTCGTAAATGCTCCGATCACTCCGCCGATCGTGCTCATCACTGCGTAATACAGCCACAGTGGCCGCTGCCGGACGGACAGGATCCCGGTAAACAGGTCAAGACTGCCGAACGTTGGCACGATGGAACCATCGAGCACGCCCAAAACCAGCAGCCCTACTCCTCCCAAGCTGCGGATCCACTTCGTCCACGACGTGGCTGCGAAAAGCACCGGCAGTACTTCAACAAACTTCATAACCTGACCCGACTAACCCTCACTAGATATAGAAGCACGACTGTGACACTGGTTCGTAAAGTTTAGTCTCAGAGGGTAAAAAATTGTTAAGCGCGAAGATGCGCCCCGTATTCGCAGCACCAAACTAGTAAGCAATTGGCCTCCGCTAACTCCGGAGCCTGAACTGATCCGTGTAGGCCGCACAGCGCTGTTTGCATGAAAGACGGAGGCTAATTGGCCGCCGCAATATGGTAGTGTTTTGTTGGAGCATCTGGCAGGATCACCTGGAACTGTCGCGGCCGCGAATGACACCTGCTCCCAATGCCCGGATGGCGAAACTGGCAGACGCAGCGGACTTAAAATCCGCAGGACCGAAAGGTCTGTGGGGGTTCAAGTCCCCCTCCGGGCACCACTCTAACGCCATCTCTCCGCATGTGAGTAACTCTTCTGGATTGGCGGCAGGTCGCTAAATTCTATTTGGTCTTCACGACATACGCGAGAAACGTGCCTCGGACTTCCTTAAACCAGTGAGGCGTTCCAGCCGGTACAACGACAACATCTCCCTTTGATAACTCGTGAACCTCTCCGCCCACGATGCTCTCGCCGCGTATCTCGTCCGGGCCGGTGGAGTGTGGCGAAACAACCGTCCCGCCCGTGACGAGAGTAGCCGACCCTTCCTGCACAAACATCAGATCGTTATTTCGAAGATGAATCTCGACCACTCCGGGCTTATCTCGCCGCGAAGTAGCGATCGAATAGGGCACGCCGGCTTCCTGAAATAATGCACTACCTGTCGAAAACGATTGCTGCACCGCAGAAGAGGAAAAGTAGCGAACGGCATGTTTCGGTGACGGTGCATCTGGCTGGGGATCGTGGGCTACAGCAGCTGTTTGCGCGGTTGCTGATAGGGCTAAAAGGCTGCTGATTGCAATCGCGAGAAGCCCGAGTCTAATCGTGCGGACCGTCTGCATTTGAGTTCTCCTACTTGATGGCGGCCACCGCGGGATTTACTTCGCGTGCCTCGCGAACGATGGCGACATATTGCCGTGCGGCATTAGTGATCTCGCCGACATTGCCGGACTCAAGCGCCGATGCCGATACGAGTTCACCACCGATGCCCAGGGCAGCCGCTCCCGCCTTAATGAATTCAGCAGCAGTCTGCAGGTTCACGCCACCTGTGGGAACCATCGGCACCTGCGGCAGCGGACCTTTTAGCGCCTTGATGTACTTCGGGCCACCAACATTGCCGCAAGGAAATACCTTCACGAAATCCGCGCCTGCCTTCCATGCCGTGATCACTTCGGTGGGTGTCAACGCGCCAGCCATCATCAGCTGTCCTTGGTTATTCGCAAGTTTCACGACCTCAACATCCAGTCCTGGGCTCACCAGGAACTCGGCGCCTGCGTCGATGCATCGTTTCGCAGACACGACATCCAAGACTGTGCCCGCACCAACCAGCAAGTCGTTACCCGCCGACCGCACGAGTTCGGAGATCACGTCTAGAGCGCCCGGAACGGTCATTGTGATTTCAACGATCGGTATGCCGCCCGAAGCGACCGCCTCTGCGGCGGTTAGAGCCTGTGTGCCCGATTTTGCTCGCACCACCGGCACAATCCCGATTTCCACGATGCGCCGAAACACTTCTTCCCTTGTCATCTATAACTCAGCGCGCGATTCGCGCACCAACACCTTTCATCAGGTTCGTTACTTCCTTTAATGTCACCATCGTCGTGTCACCTGGAGTAGTCATCGCCAGTGCCCCATGTGCGGCTCCGCATTCGACAGCCCAACTGGCCGGTTGTCCGGTCAGGAAACCATAGATGAGCCCAGACGCGAACGAATCGCCGCCACCCACTCGATCGTAAATTTCCAGGTCCTCACGATGGACGGCTTCGTAAAACTTTCCATCCTGATAACAGATTGCGCCCCAATCGTTGCGGGTAGCTGTCTTCGCTTTTCGCAATGTAGTCGCCACCACCTGGAAGGGGAAGTTTTTGACCACGCTTTCGATCATTCGCTTGAAGCCGTCGAGATTGAATTCCGAAATGTGTTCATTCATTCCCGGAACTTCGAAGCCGAGCGCGGCGGAAAAGTCTTCTTCGTTGCCGATCATGACGTCGACGAACGGGGCCAACTCACGATTTACCGCATGCGCTCTTTTTTTTCCACCAACCACCTTCCACAGCGACTCGCGATAGTTCAGGTCGTAAGAAACAATCGCACCGTTCCGTTTTGCCGCCTGCATCGCTTCCATCGCGAGCAGCGGCGTGGTCTCCGACAGTCCACAAAAGATGCCGCCCGTATGGAACCATCTCGTTCCGAGAGTTCCAAATATATTGTCCCAATCAAAGTCGCCGGGCTTAGCCTGCGAGATCGCGGTATGTCCCCGATCCGAACATCCCACTGCCGCGCGTACCCCGAATCCTCGTTCCGTGAAATTCAGTCCATTGCGAACCTGGCGCCCGACTCCGTCGTACTCAACCCACTTCACCAGCGACTGATCGACACCGCCTTGATAGATGAGATCCTGAAGCAGACGTCCGACCGGGTTGTCAGCTATCACCGTAACGATTGCGGTGTCGAGCCCGAAGCAACGCTTCAGCCCGCGCGCCACGTTGTATTCGCCGCCGCCTTCTGACACCTCGAAACTCCGCGTCGTCGATATGCGCCCATCGCCAGGATCGAATCGCAACATCACTTCGCCGAGACTGATCAAATCCCAACGGCATGTCTCTTTTGTTTTAATCTTCAGCGGCACTCGTCACCTTCCCATCCAACCGCCGTCAACCACCACAATGTGTCCGCAATCATAATCACTCGCCTTGAAGGCGTGGAATACCTCGCCCCGTCAGTCGATATCGACGGAAGCGAGCTTCGGCGCCAGCGCATGAATAATGAGTAGCGCAATCAGGTACGCCGAGCCCGCGATCATGAAAACTGGAACATAGTTGTTGCGAGTCAACTGCAGCAGTATTCCAACGCAAAGCGAGACCACGATCCCCGCCGCCGCTCCGCCGAAGCCGCCGATTCCAACCACCGAGCCCACGGCACGCCTTGGAAACATGTCCGATGCAAGCGTGAACAAATTAGCGGACCAGCCCTGGTGAGCAGCTGCGGCCAAGCTGATCATCGCCACCGAGATCCACAGGTTCCCAATTTCGCCGATGAAGATCATCGGCAACCATGCCACCGCGCAGATTGCCATCGCTACTTTGCGGGATCGGTTCAGGCTCCAGCCGGACTTGAGGAATCTTGCCGGCAGCCATCCGCCCACAATGCTCCCCACCGCAGATGCGTTGTAGATCACGATTAGTGGAATCGCAAACTCTCTTGCCGTTAATCCATAACGCGAATTGAAAAACTTCGGCAACCAGAACAGCATGAAAAACCACACTGGATCGGTCATCAACTTTCCGATCACGAATGCCCATGTCTGACGATGCGGCAACAGATGCGACCATGGAATCTTGCCCACAGGCTCCGAAGGATCAGCGTTGATGTACGCCAATTCCGCTGCGGACACTCTTGGATGCTCCGCGGGTTTGCGATAGGTCGTCAGCCAGACAACCAGCCATGTCGCGCTGAAGACTCCGGTGAACACAAACGCCCAGCGCCAGCCGAGTTTATCTGCGATGAGTGGAACAAGAATCGGCGCAACCGTGGCACCAAGATTCGATCCCGAATTGAAGATGCCAGTTGCGAGTGCACGCTCTTTCTTCGGGAACCATTCGGCAACGCTTTTGATTCCCGCAGGAAAGTTCCCTGACTCACCCAGTCCAAGCAGAAACCGCACAACACCAAATCCCAGCGCCGACGTGACCAGCGCATGGCTCATCGCAGAGAGACTCCAAAGCCCTACCGAAGCTGCATAGCCGTTGCGCGTCCCCACACGATCGATGAAGCGTCCCACGAACAAAATACCTAACGCATAGGCAGTCATGAATGCCATGACGATGTAGCCGTACTGCACTTCGTTCCAGCCAATCGTCTTCTGCAGCGTGGGCGCCAGGATCCCGAGCACAGCCCGATCCATGTAGTTGATGGTGGTTGCGAAAAACAGCAGCGCACAAATCACCCATCGGTAATGGCCGACGGCCGATGTAGTTACCGTTATCGCCGGCTCAGTCCGTGTCATTACTGGCGACGTCGAACTGTTCTTCTGCTCACTCATAGCATCACGTAAATTACTTAGCTCTTCCCTTTTCCAGGCCGCTGCCGCCTTGGTCAAATCCGGGCTGCACGTTCACCACTCCAAACTTGCGGTCTTCGACTTCCCGATGCGCGGCCATCGCCCAGATAAAGCAGATCTTGTGTCCCGGCACAGAGACATTGGGATGGTACCCGCCAGGCATCAGCACTGCGTCACCTTCGCGTACAGGCACAACCAGTTCAGGATACTCGGCGTTGTTGTACACCAGTTGCAGACCGTAGGCGGGAGCTGGCATGTTGAAGTAGACATACATCTCTTCCAGCATCGCTGCATGCTCGTGCGGAGGCCAGCTGGTCCAGTTTCCGGGATCCGAATATGTCCAACCAAACACTAACCGCCCGGCTTGCACATTCTTCGCGCACGACATGTGCAAGTGACGGGAAGCTCCTGTTCCTTGCCCCGCCGCGAACTTCAATCCGGGATCCTTGCTCATTTCTGCGTAATTCACGTACTGCAATGGATACTCGTGATCGACCGGCGCCGAGAACTCGGCGATGTCCACCGCACTTGTTGTCGTCACGGCGATTTGCGAATCGCGTGGAATGTATAACGCGTCGTATTGGCCAAGCTTGATTTTCTGACCAGCAGCTTTCACCTGAGCCTCGCCGGACAGCACCAGAAACCCTGTCTCCTCCGGGCCGTTGGCAAACGATACCGATGACACTTCACGGCTCAATCGAATGCGCCCATAGCTGAGGTGTTGGTTCGCGCTGTTCTCCGGGGTTACCGAAATGTGCCGGCCGACGTGAGCATCGGTGTTCCGAAACACCATTCGATCAAAGACAATCTCCGTGCTCGTAGTCATCAATACCTGCTCCTTCTCGATCTGGCGGTGAAGGCGAACCAAATGCCAAGCCCGCAAACCATCTAGGTTGCTCTGAATAGCAAAAGGAATGTTATCAGCCAGACCTCCGTATATCTAACCTGTGCCTCCGAATAGTCATTTGCTTCCCGCCCGTAACTTCCGCATTCGAGAGACATCTAATAAGTGAATCCGCTTCAGGAGGACACGATGGATCAACTCGCGTTGTTAGCGTTACTACAAGCCAAACCGGGCAAAGAAAAGGAAGTCGAGGACTTCTTGAAATCAGCCCGGCCACTCGCACTTCAGGAGACCGGCACCACGACTTGGTACGCAGTGAAACTGGGACCAGCAAAATTTGGCATTTTCGACACTTTCGCTGACGAGAAGGGCAGAAACGCTCATTTGACAGGGGAAATTGCAAAGCAACTGTTCGCCAAAGCCGCGGACCTTTTTGCAGCGCCTCCGCAAGTCGAAAAACTCGAAATCCTGGCCGCGAAGGCGCCGCAACCCTAGGTGCACAACGCCATCGATTCTCGGATGTCTCGTTCCAGAGCTCCCGGTCATGACGGCCCGGAGCTCTCTTTCCATCACGACACGATATTGTTGCGACCGCTGACACAGTGACGAGAGTCACGTCCATCGCGAGTCGAGGGCTCTACAATGAGATCCATGGCCCAGATTGTTCGCATCACTCTCTTCCCCCCAAATGCTGACCGCGTCTCTCAACTTGTGAATAGTTACGTTCTCGACGAACATGGAGTGCTCCACTATCGCGACTCCGAAGGCACTGAATATCAGACCACCATCCCGTACGTGATCGAGCACCTGGAAGAGGGATGCTCGAAAACGCCATTCGGCGGCTGAGAGCGCCGATTCTCCCCGTGCAAGATTGGCTCTGAGCGGATCCCCTCCGCCACTCTTCACTCCATCGGTTCCACTACCAACGCGTTCTCGCGCTGGTCCGGCATTTGGACCAGCACTGTCGCCGCCAACACCATTCCGATTCCGAGAACCTGCATTGCTCCAACAATCTCGCCCAATACCGCCGCCGCAACCAGGATCGAAAAGACCGGCTCAAGGCAGCTGGTGACAATCGCCCGCGTCGGATCCAGATGCTGCAACCCGGCAAAGTAGAGTGAGAACGGAATCAGGATCGAGGTCATCGCAAACACCAGCAGGAACAGCCACTGTCCTGCTGAGTAGTGTGCCGCAGCGATCTTCCAAGGCGGATTTACCACAATCCAGAACAGCGCAGCGCCAAGGAATGTGTTCGCCACTACTTTCCATCGGTCATATCGCGCCACGAGCCCGGCTCCTCCTACGTTGTAAAAAGCAAAGGTGACGGCTGCTATCTGTGCAGCGATAACCCCGACCGCATTCACACGGAAACCTCCGGCACTAAGAAGTCCAACAACCATCGCAATACCGAGAATTGCCAATGCAACCGAGATCAACCGCTTCATCGTTGGCTTCTGGACCCCGCGCGCCACCATATACAGCAGCACCCAGATCGGAGCCGTGTACTGTAACGTGATGGCCGTCGCCACATTCGTCTTCTGGATCGCAAGATAGTAAAAGTAGTTCGACATCGCTACGCCGAGCACCCCGACAACCGCGGTCTTGACCCAATCGCGTTTCGGCAGGCTCAGTGCATCTCGTCCTCGGAAGAGAAGAAGCACCGGCGCAAGAATTAAGAAGGAAATTGTCGTCCGGCTTTGCGCAAGAATCAGCGGATCAATCGGGGCGAGGGCTTTGCCGCCACTGGCCAGCAGCCGACCGGTAAATACGGCTCTTCCGAGCGTTGCGGAGATCGCCCAGCACATCGTGGCTGCCGCGATGAATACGTATCCGCGAATCGGATGTCTCTTATTTGGCAAGAATTTGGTCGAGTTCTTCTGGATCAAACCCGATCATAACGTTCTCGCCGATCACAATGGTAGGGGTGGACCGGCTTTGATACGTCTCTACCAACTCGCGAACCGCTTCCTGATCCTCCGTGACATCCCGCTCTTCGAATTCGAGACCCTTATCCGCCAGGTAGACTTTGACACTCCAGCACGGGGGGCAGTCCGGTTGCGTGAACACGATGATCTTACGGTCGGCCATGCGAAATTGGATCAATCTAGACGCCCCATGGGCGCAACTTTTATTCGTGCAGCTCGATGTCGTACGTGATCTTCGCGGTCTTCTTCAGCATCGCTGCTACCGAGCAATATTTCTCCTCCGATAGTCGAACCGCGCTTTCCACTGCCTCTCGGCTAACACTGCCCCTCACCTTATAAACCAGCTTGATGGTCGTATACACCGCCGGCGGGCGAGGTGCGCGTTCGCCCTCTGCGAACACCTCAACCGCCGTAAATTCCTCCCGCTTCTTGCGCAGGATATTCACCACATCGTAAGCGGTGCAGGCGCACAGCCCAATCAGCACCAGTTCCATGGGACTCGAAGCAGTTTTCTTCTCTCCGGCATCTACGACAATTGCATGCCCGCTCGAAGCCTGAGCTACAAAACGATCGTGGTCAGTCCAGCTAGCAGTTGCATTGATCATCTGAACATCTTACGACTGAGAAAAAAAGGCGGTGCTCTGAGCACCGCCTTACAATCCAGCAAGTTGGGCACTCTAAGCGGCTGGACGCATTTCTCGATCGATCTCTCGCAAGTGGCCCGTGTCTATTGCCTTATGGACTACTCCCGACGACGCGCCAAACATGGCCGCAAGCCACCCGAAGAACAGCGATAAGAAGCCGCCCCAGCCTAATCCACTCATTATCGTGAGGGCGTATCCGTTGTGAACGTTCCCGCCGACTCCAGTTCCGCCGTTGATCGCGCTTCCACCGATCGTTAACAGAACGAGCACGCCGACTACTGACAGGCCAAACATCACCAGTCCATGGATCATCCCGTCATGCCGGTTATCAACTCCAGCCAGTCTTCCTGTTTCCCGCCCGGCCACGTACATGGCAATAATTGTCAGCACGATGCTCCAGATGGCGATTCCCCATCCTTGGCCGGTAATTGGCCGAGCAGCATTTGTGCTCGCATTGCTCGCGAAAATCGCAAGCCCCAGTGCTCCGAAAACCGACCAGATTGCCATAAAGCTGAATACCCCCGCCCAAATGGCGCCCCAGTCCGTACTTTTGCGTAGAGCTACGTTTGCTCCTCTGTATGCCACATCCATTTTTCTACCTCCCCATCAGTTTGGATGGGCAGCCTCGAAAAATCGATGCATATGTCGCATAACGATTGATATAGTTCTTTTATATTAGGGCCTCAGGGCTATATTCGACCTCAGGATCGGCATTTCCGATGACACACTTTGAGGAGCGTTCAGTGCGAATAGCCGGGGGATGGCGCGATTGGCTTAGCAACTACGCCTTCCGCCTGGTCCGAATCCGCAGCCCAGTAGCCGCTTCGCGTGTAGAGCTTCGCGTCACTGGCGAACTTCAGGCGCACTTGCAGCGTGTGCTGTCCCGGCACCAGATTCTTCGGCTGATAGCTCAGCAGGTAAGCATTGAAGACATGGTTGCTGATCTCCGTCATCTTGTCCTCAAATGCCTTTTCTGACTTGAACGGCAGGTATTCCCCTCCTGAGACCTGCGACAAAGTCTGCGGTGTGTTGTCCTTAGCTTCTTCCACCAGCAGCTTGAACAGGTTTAAAAAGTTGGGAGTATTGCTGGTCGGAGTCGCCCACAATGAATCGAGGACCGGTGAATACGTTGAGCTGTAGACGATAGTATTACTTGCCTCGAGTTGCCGGATGACGTCCCCAACCGGAGCCGTGCTACCGTGATCCCTGGTCTCGGAAATGATCAGCAGAATCTTTCGGTGATTCTTAGGGCGCGTCGCCAGCCGTCTCGCACAAAAACTGATTGTGTCCAAAATCGCCGCGTCGCCCCCACTGGCTTTCAGACTCTTTAATACTTTTGTCACCTGTCCGCTGTCGGGAGTAAAGTCCTGCACCAGCTTCGGCTCGCTATCGAAGGTCACAACCGCAACTTCGCCCTTCCCATCACCGATAATCGGATCGATCAGGCTGCCAAGGCGTTGAATCCTCTCCAGGGCTGCGCTTGCATCTTGCGACTTCTCAATGGCGAGCATCAGGGAAATTGGCTGCGTCTCCAGCGTCTCGTCGATACGGACTGGCTGCACAATTCCGTTGTCTTCGACGATGAAATCTTCGGCCCGAAGCCCGTACACGGGCTTTCCTGCCGAGTCGGTCACCAATGTCGGAACCAGGACTACAGTGGAATTGCTGCGGATGGTGATTTCCTGGGCGAACGCAGGCGCAGCCGCCAAAAAGATCGCGAAAACCAGATATCCCAGATATAGAGGCCGGAAAACTTTTCTGATCGAAACAGAGCCCACGCATCCCTCTTCCTCAATCATAGACGAGGATGGTGGGACTTTGCTTTTGCCTAAGCCCTAGTCGCCTTTTTGGCTTCCTGCACTCGTTGGATTGGTTTTCTTCGCCGTAGCATTCACCGTCGGCCAGTATCCGGCTCTCGCCCATATGAGCGCCCCGCTCCCATCACGTAGCGAAACCTGAATCGTGTGCGGGCCCGGCGATGGGTTCTTTACTTGAAAGCTAAGCTGATACCGATTGTGCGCATGGTTGGCGAGCATTCCCAGAGCTTGATCCAAACCCTGTGAATTATGAAACAGAACGTACTCGCCTCCAGTCAGATTAGCGACTGCCTGTGGCACATTCGTGTGCATTTGTGAAGCCGACCATCGCACCAACGACAGGATCGGACCTCCGAAGTTGATGTTTCGCGGACCAAGCCCATATTCGTGCCCCGAATTCGTCTCCAAATCTCCGGGACTCACGCCTGGATTACTTGCAGCGTTCAGACCTCCGTCCGCGGCACCGCCCGCACCGTCTCCCAAACTATTGTCCCCTTGCACATCCGCGCCGGAAGACGTTCCGCCGGAGGATGCCCCGGAAGCACCCGAAGCGCCCCCGATCTGGCCCTGGTGACCGCCAGCGCCGCCAGCCCTCGGTGCGCCCGATGAAGGCGTTCCTGCGCCAGTTCCTCCAGCATGATCCATCTCATGGCCCCCCATGCCATGGCCACCCATGCCGTGCGGCCGTCCACCTGCCACTTCTTCGCGGAGTGCCACCTGTTGCAACATGGGCCCGAACAATTTCGCAGCGCTCTCCAATTTGGCCTTGGCATCAGCCGGGAATGAGATCATGTAGAGTTCGACATCACTCGCGATAATCTGCTTGGCAGCCTCATCGAGACTGATCGTCTTGCTGTCTCCGTCCGCCTGCTCGCTTACCACCACGAGAACTTTCCGATGACCATCCGGCTGCCGTTTAAGCAGATCCAGTGAATAGTGAATCGCATCCAGGATCGCGCTTCCTGAATCGCCGGCGTGAAGCCCTTCAAGAGATAGGTCGACTTTGGAAGCGTCACCCGTAAATTCATGACGCAATTTCACCTCGCTATCGAAGCTGACGAGCGCCATCTCACTGCCGGGTCCATCCACGAATGTCTCCAGCATCGACCCAATCTCGTGCAGCGTGCTGCGGCAGCGTGACGATCGCTTGAACTCCTCTGCCTCGCCCAGCAAGGCGCAGCCGCCACCCAACACTGCCGGGGCGCTTCCTCCCGTTTGCACTGCCAGGACCAACGAAACTGGCTTGCTGGAAAACGTGTCGTCCATCAACACCGTTCGTTCCACGCCGTTATCCATGATCACAAAGTCTTTTTGCGTAAGCCCGTAGATAACTTCGCCGTGTTCATCGGTGACCAGCGTGGGAACGAGAACCACGGTAGTTTCGGAACGAAAGGTAGGCCTGCTGTTCTCCTGCGCCGGCAGCAAACTGGAGAGAACAACAATCGCCAGCAAGCTTACAATTCGCGCAATCATCGATCGATTTTCGCGAACAGCCCGCCGCAGACACGACTGCAAGAACGCTACAACGAAGTCCAACAAAACGTAATCCCCGATGTGCTTTTCCAGCTCTTGTCTAGACGAGCAGCACTGGATTCGGTTTACGTTTCCTCGGGCTCAGCGATAAATTGATATCCGACTCCCCGAACTGTCAGCAGGTGTTTGGGCTTGCTTGGATCGGGCTCAATATATCTACGAAGGCGGACGACGAAATTGTCGATGGCTCGAGTATCTGTGTCTTCCTTCAGATCCCACACATCTTCCAGGATGGCGCGTCGCGAGACTGGGCGCCCCTGGTTGCGTATCAAGTACCGCAGGAGTTCACACTCCATAACCGTAAGCTGGAAGGAATCTTTGCCGTTCTGCAATTGCAATCTGTCGAAATCAACCTGTCTGCCCCGAAAGCTGAAAACATTCTGTGCCGCCTGTGGCTGACTCTCTGCGCCGCTGGGCTGGCCCATCCAGCTCTTGCGTCGCAGTAAGCTGCCGATCCGCGCTATCAGAATGTCCAGATTGAACGGCTTCGGCAGATAATCATCAGCGCCCGATTCGAACCCCTTCAGCACATCCTCAGGACGGCTTCGTGCCGTCAGCATCAGGAGTGGGATGAATTGTTTGGCGGCTCGCAATTCGCTCGCGACCGTGAACCCATCTTTGCCCGGCAGCATCACGTCGAGGATCAGCGCGTCGAACGGTTCATGGTCGCATAGCAACTTGGTCAGAGCTGCTTCACCATTATCCGTAAGCTCCACCGTATATCCCTCTGCCTCCAGGTTGAATTGCAGTCCGCGCGCGAGATGCACTTCATCTTCGACAATCAGGATACGAATCATGCGCGATATACCCTCGGCAGGCGCATGGTAAACGTGCTGCCCCGTCCTTCGCCTTCGCTCTCCGCGAGCACATCCCCTCCATGCCGCCGCGCGATCGAACGCACGATGAACAAACCAAGCCCCGTTCCTTTCACCGGACCCGAAGTCAATGTCCTCACGCGATAGAAGCGCTTGAAAATGCGTTTGAGTTCCGGCTTCGGTATTCCAATTCCTTTGTCGCGGACCTGCAGAACCACCGTATCCATGTTCGGACTCAGAACATCCACCACGATCTCTGTCGATTTCCCCGAATACTTCACCGCGTTGTCCAACAGGTTCCCCACTGCCGTTCGGAGTTCCTCCGGATTTCCCAGCAAAATGATCCCCGGATCCGGCTGAGCTCCGAAGCGAAGTTCCTGAGTCGTAACCTTGTGACGCAATCGCGCGAGGTCCACCGAATCTGTAACCAGCGACGAAAAATCTACTTCCTGATTATGCTTCTTATTATTGGTCCCGTGTCTTTCTTCGCCCGCCTTCAATACCTGCTCCACTGTTCCCAATAAGCGATCGGTATCTTCGAGCATGATGCGATAAAAATCGTGGCGTTGTGACTCCTCCACTGAGCGCTTTTGCAGCGTCTCCAGGTACAGGCGTATCGACGCAATCGGTGTTTTCAGCTCATGCGTAACCGCGTTCAGGAAGCTGTCCTGCTGCTCATTGCGGCGGATTTCACGTACCAGGAAGATCGTGTTCAGCACCAATCCGGCAATGATGAAACCAAAGAAGAAGATCCCAAGCACCAGCGGGACCACTTCCTTCCAGTTGATGATGACCCACGTGATGTTGAGCGCGATTGCCAGCCCGACGCCACAAGCGCCCAGGGTGATGAAGAACGCGATCGTCTTCCCACGGCTCGCGATTCGCATAGGTGTCTAGATTGTAGTTGAGGAGTATCCCACAAAGAAAAACCGCGGACTCGACGGTCCGCGGTCATGAATCATGATTGCTAATGCGCTTAGTCGCCTGAGACCGGTACGAGCTCCTCGACGACATCTGGAGCCACAACAGCGTCAGGCACTTCGTTTTCTTCCTTCAGCTTCGGCAGCTTCACATCCCAGGCCAACCCGAGCATCTTCAGGACAGAGATCCCATACCAGTTCAGATCGTATTCGTACCAGCGCAGTCCATGACGCGCCGATTGCGGGTGCGCATGGTGGTTATTGTGCCATCCTTCGCCGAACGTCAGCAGCGCGACCCAGTAACTGTTCTTCGAGGTATCGTTCGTCAGGAACCGCTGTCTTCCCCACATGTGTGTGGCCGAGTTCACCAACCAGGTCGCATGCAAACCAAGCGTCGTGCGCAGGAATATTCCCCACAGCACGTATTTCCAGCCTCCAATCGCGAGGATCGCTATGCCCAGCACAGTGATCGGAACCCAGTGCCATTTGCTGATCCACGTATGGAACTTGTCTTTGCGAAGATCGGGAACGTACGGAAGCAGAGCCGCGGATTGGTTGTGCATCGCGCGCCCGGTCATGATCCATCCCATGTGCGCCCAGAAGCCGCCATCGCGCGGAGAATGCGGATCGCCCTCGCGATCGGTGTTCTGATGGTGCACTCGGTGGGTTGCCACCCAGAAGAACGGACCCCCTTCCAGCGCCAGTGCGCCGCACGTGGTCAGGAAATACTCGATCCACTTCGGAGTCTTGTAACCGCGATGCGTGAGCAAGCGGTGATAGCCCATGCCGATCCCGAGGCTGCCGGAAAACCACCACAGGACCGCCGCCAGGAAGGCAGCTTTCCAACTGAAGAAGAACAGGGCCGCTACTGCGCCGATATGGAATAAGACCATGAAAAATGTGGTCAGCTTACTGATCGGTTCCTTGAAGGTCCGATCATTCTTCAAAAAGCTCATGCTTCCCCTTGCGACCCTTGGATTTTCCCCACGAAACTGTTCCGAAGTTATCAGGGAATCACATCGACCTTTGTAATACTTGTGTAATTGCAGCAGTTACAGCGGCGGGGACACGGCTTTCGTAATCTACAGAGCTCTTTTTGAAGTGCTACTTGAAGGTTTAGCTTGCAATAAAAAAGGCGGACTGGCGGCCCGCCCTCTTTGCTCTGAAATCTTCCAAGTCTCCTTCCTACACATCGAGTGCTTGGGGTAAATCAACGAGGACATTCTGTCCCGGTTTCCCGCGAACATATACTGAAGAATGCACCGTGGGGATAACGACGGTCGTAGAACCTCTTGTTCTCTCGTCATCTTTCTATGAGGTAAATACCTGATTGCGCCAAATATCGGATATCACTGTCCAATCTCCTGCCATCCAATCGGCAAAGGAGGAATCGATGAAAGCCCCTTTCCTGATCGGCCGTCTTATATTCGGAGGGTTTTTTCTTTACAACGGAATCAATCATTTCCGCCAACGCAAGACGATTGCCCAATATGCAGGAGCGAAGAAAGTTCCTAAGCCCGACGTCGCCGTCATCGCAACCGGAGTCGCTCTAACTGTTGGCGGAGCCAGCGTCCTGCTGGGAATTAAGCCGAAGCTCGGCACGCTAGCCATCATTGGGTTCCTCGGGGGCGTCTCTCCTTTTATCCATAATTTTTGGAAGGACAAGGATCCCGGCGAGCGCAGGCACAACATGGTCGACTTCACCAAGAACATGGCGCTGCTCGGATCGGCGCTGGCCCTCATGGGAGTCGAAGAACCGTGGCCAGCGAGCGTGCCCATCGCCCAACCTGGAAAGCTACAACGCCTACGCAGAGCAGTTCGCAGAGAAGCAGCAGCGTAATCCATATCGTGGGCTTGCGCCGCGCTACTCGATCGCCACCGCCAGGTCGCGATGAGCGAAGATCAGCGACGCAAGCGCCCACACGGCCACCGATTCCACTAGCGCCCAACCCGCCGCCACCCACGCGGGCGTCCAATTGTCGAACGAGAATCCGAGTATCGACTGCATCAGCACGTACGCCGGCATCACTTGCGCAAGAACACCCGACGACATTTGGACGAAAACTCCGTTGATGCCCACCACGATCACCGTTAACGCAATCGCGAATAATGGGCTCAGAAAAGTTGAAAACAGTAGGGCCACGCTGCCCGCCAGCGCCGACGCCGCAAATAACATGATTGCAATGGGAATGACGCGAGTGACAGAGAATCCCGCTCTCGCGAACACCCATGCACCCAGCACTCCGACCGCCACGCTATAAACCACCGCGGCCGCCAGAAACCCTACTTCTAGTCCTGCCAGATATTCTGCACGACTGATGGCTTTCGATAGCACCGCGAGAATGCGGCGTGATCGCCGCTGGTTGTAAATCGCTGATGAAGCCAGGAATGCCGTGAACACCACGCCATAAACCGCCTGCTGCTTCAGGAAAAACAGTGCGTCATCCTGTGACTGTTTGATCGAATACGCGGCGGCGGCGCCACTGATCACCGCCCATAGAAGAAGTAGCAGAATCGCCCAGCGACTCTCTCGCAGGAAGTTCAGCGCGATCAGCAGAACTGGTCTCACGCGAAACGGCCCTCGCTTGCGGATTGGGTTGTGGAAGCGGGCCCCGTTAACTCCAGGAACAACTCTTCCAGTGATCGCCGCACTGGATTTACACGCAGCACTTCGCCGCCCGCCCTCCATATGTGTTCGATCACACGGCGCTGCTCGGCTCGCTTTACCTTGATAACAACGTTGCCGTTCTCGAGCGTCGCACCCGGAAACTCCGTTGGCGTTACTCCGCTGACCACAATCTCCGACTCTTCCGCCGACTCCAGCAGCTCCGAAGTCTTCCCCACTCGCATCAACTTTCCCTTACTCACGATGCCCACGCGATCGCAGATCAGTTCAATCTCCGAGAGCAGGTGCGAGCTAAGAAAAACGCTCTTCCCTGCGCTGCGCGCGCGTACCAGCAGTTCGCGCACCGCCACTCGCCCAAGTGGATCCAGCGCAGATGTAGGTTCGTCCAGGATCAGTAGCTCCGGATCGTTCACCAGCGCCTGTGCCAATCCAACTCGTTGCAGCATTCCACGGGAAAGCTTAGAAGCCTTGCGCGTCTCTACGTCGCGCAATTCCAGCAATTCCAGAACTTCGCTGACGCGCTTTGCCAGTTCCGGATCGCGCATGCCATTCAGCGCTCCGTAGAACCGCACCAGATCCTTCACGGGACGGTTATACAGAGCCACATTCTCTGCCAGGAATCCCACATGCTTGCGAGCCGGAGAATAACCAAATTTCTTGCCGAGCAGAACGCCCGACCCCGCACTCGGTCGCATGAACCCCATCGCGAGATGGATCGCGGTGCTTTTGCCTGCACCGTTCGGACCGAGGAAACCGAAAATTTCGCCCGCCTCAATCGATAGCGAAAAGTCATCCAGGGCTCGCACACTTCGCCGCCGAAAAAACGAACGGTACGTCTTGTCAACGTGCTCGTATTCGAGGACGGCGGGCACGCCGCTATTGTATGCCGCCGAAAAGAACAAAAGCCCCCGCCTAAGCGGAGGCCATGCCTAAATCCTATTCGTGCGAACTACTTTACCTTGGCGAAGATGATCACCAGCGTGTACAGAGCCAGCGACTCGATCAGTGCCAGGCCAAGAATGAGTGCCAGCTGAATACCGGCGCGTGCTCCGGGGTTGCGGGCCAGCGCCTCGGTGGCAGCAGCAGTTGCTTTGCCCTGTCCAAGGGCGCACATGCCCGAAGCAATTGCCATCGCGAATCCGGCGGTGATAGCAACCCAGTTGGTGCCGGCAGCAGCAGCCCCGCCCTGGGCATAAACCGGCGAAGCGATGAACATAATCGCAAGCGCCATGAAGATATAGCTGAGTGTTTTGCGCATGTACTTTCTCCTTATAAATCGCTGCCAGGGGGTGGTTGACGCCATACCGTGCAGACGCCCTCACACTCGCAGCAAACCTTCTGTACGTGAAACGTGAAACTCAAAACGTGAAACGAATTTCCTAGTGTTCGGCCGCAACTGCTCCTTGCAGATATACCGTCGTGAGCAGGGTGAAAATGTACGCCTGTAATAGCGAAACGAATATGTGCAGTCCGAGGAAGACCACCGGAATCAGAATTGGCACAAGTGAGAAGAACACCAGTGTCACCATATCGCCGGCGAACATGTTGGCGAAAAGACGAATGGTGAGAGACATCACGCGTGCCAGGTTACTGATGATCTCGATCGGAATCATGAGCGGCGCCAACCACCACATCGGGCCGACGAACAATTTCGCATAACCCAACGGCCCGTGTTGCCGGACACCCTGGTAGTTGTAATAAAAGAAAGCAACCAAAGCACAACCCAACGGCACCGTTGCCTCTGCCGTAGGCGACATAAATCCAGGTATCAGCCCCAACAGATTGCAGAGCAAGATGAAAATAAACTGCAGTACCAGGAACGCCGTGAACATCTCGCTATGTGGCCCGATTATTTCTTTGCTCTGGTTCTCGATGAATCCGTGGATGCTCTCAAAAATGTGCTGCAACGAACGCGGCCGGTCTACCGAAAGACTTGCCCTCACCAAAATGAATAAAAGAAACAGGATCGCCACTACCAGAATTTCCATCGACATGTAATTCGGGATGGGCGCTTGCGGAAACTTCGGGTGAACACCAATCTTGTTCAGAAAAGCGGTTACGACACCGCCAAAGATCCGGTTCAACAGGGCAGTAAATGGCAGTTGTTCAGGCATGAATAATGACGAACCATCTAAATTTTTGATCGCAACGCCGCGTACATCTCGTAAGCGGCTTCACACAAGATCGCGGCTACGGTCAAAGACAGACCACCAAGGAAACCGTAAAGGCCGTCAGCAGAACCTTTGAATATAACATAGGCTCCGATGCCGATAAAGATATAGCGCAGCAGGAACCGGAACACCGTTCCAGTGCTCGAAGCCTTTGATCCAGCAGCAGTTATACGCTCGGCCAGCGAAGTCAGCGCACGCTCCAGCCAGAAGAAGTTCACGTAGGAAACAACGCATCCGAGCAGCACGCCAGCGGCAATCTTCCAGTCCCAAATTGACCATGCGATCAGGGTCGCGATTGCACCCAGAATCAGCATCGTATGCCGAATTCGGCCGACCGCTCCTCCAAGCAACCGCTCCACCTTCGGGTCGACAGGCGCCAGTTCGAATGCGTCTTCAGTATCGTCGGGATCTGGCTGGATACCATCCGGTTCAGACACGACTACTCGTCCTTCCCTTCATTCTTGACTACTGTCCGGATCAGTTCGACGAACCCCGCAATGATGCCAACAATCAGCCCGGCCAAGTATAGCCAGGTCGTATGCAGCCATCGATCCAGCAGCACGCCGAGGATCCATCCAATGAAAGTAGCGGCCGGGAGCACGAACGCCAACTGACTGTAGCGCGCGAGAGTGACAAAGAAGTTTCCGTTTGAAGATTGTGGTGGCTCAGGCATAGTCGCGCACCATTGTACGCAAGCGCGACCTTTGAAGATGCACGCTCTACTTTAGGAGTCCTAGCACCGCACTGGCTTGCGGTACGCTCAGCGACCAGGCTGCAGCCCTCAGAAAGATCTCTGGGAAGATGCCGATCGCCACAGTCCCCAGCGCCGTGATCGCCAGCGCCAGTCGCAGATCCGGGACTCATCGCCACCGGTTCTGCGCTTTCCGCCGGACGCATCAACATGGCATTTGCGATCCGCAGGTAGTAGTAAAGGCCGAGCACCGCAAACAGCACCGCCACCGCTGCCAAGGCATAGTGCCCTGACTCAATCAGCGACAGGAAGATGTAGTACTTACCCCAGAACCCTGCCAGTGGCGGAATGCCTGCAAGCGACAGCAGGAAGACCAGCATCAGAATCGCTTCCGTCGGAGCCTTGAACATCAGGCCTGCAATATCGTCGATCTCATCTCCAATGATGTCCCGACGCCGCAGAGACGTGATCACTGCAAACGCGCCCAGGTTCATGAAGGTGTACACGAGCAGGTACACCATGATGCCTTTAATCCCGGTGGAACTCGCGTTCTCGTTGTTTCCCGCGACCAGACCCAGCAGCATGTAACCCACGTGTGCGATCGACGAGTAGGCCAGCAGACGCTTCAGATTGCTCTGCGTCAGCGCGGCGAGATTTCCCGCAGTCAGCGTCGCCAGTGATACAAAGATGATCATCGGCACATAGATCGAGCGTAGCGGATACAGCATGTATAAGAAGATGCGCAGCAGCATCGCCCAGCCCGCGGCCTTTACCGCCACCGACATATATCCGGTCACGCTGGTTGGCGCGCCCTCGTATGCATCCGGAGCCCACTGATGGAATGGCACTGCGGCTATCTTGAAGAGCAGCCCGGTTGCCGTGGTCAGTAGCGCAAGAATCGCGATCGGATCTTTAGGATTGGTCCGGAAATGTTCTTCCAGCGTCCGCGCAATCTGACCAACATTCGTGCTGCCCGCCAGTCCGTAGAACAACGACAGCCCATACGCGAAGATTCCCGACGAGAACGCCCCCAGCAGCAAGTACTTCAGAGCCGCTTCATTCGATCGCTGGCTGCGCCGCAGGAAGCCCACCAGCACATAAGTCGAGATCGCCATCAACTCCAGGCCGATGAACAGCAGCACAATGTCATAGCCCGACGCCATGCACATCATGCCGACCACCGAGAACAAGACCAGCGCATAGAACTCGCCGTGCTGTTCGCGTTCGATCTCCAGGTACTTCACCGACATCAGGATCGCGATCGCCGCCCCGGCAAGGAACAAGTAGAAGAAGTAGATCGCAAAGCGATCCAGCACCAGTGACCCGGCAAAACCCACGAAAGAGCCGCCCTGTCCATGCGCCTCGGCAAACCGATCCGCCACCTGAACTTTGTAAACCGCAACCGCCGAGAACCCCAATCCCACCAGCGCCGTCCACGCATTCGCTCGCTTCCATTCGGCCGGCAGCAGCAGGTCAATGATCAGCACGCCCATGCCAAACAGCGCCAGCATGATCATTGGCAGCGCTAGCAGGTAGTCCGTGCTGGTGAAGAAATGTTGTATCGGCGTTCCCATTTGCCGTCCTTTGCTACTTCCCTGCTTCTACGGTTAGCGTCGTCACCGCCGCAGGTACCACCGGAGTCTGTGCCAATACTGGCTTGTTCAAATCAGGCCGGACCGTCTGCACAATCTGCTGCACTGGTTGCTCCATGATCTGGAAGATCGGCTTCGGATACAGTCCAATCGCAAATGCCAGGATCAGCAGCGGCACGAAGCACAGCACCTCGCGTGGCGTCAGATCCTGCAGTTTTTCATTCTTCGGATTCGTAACCGGCCCGAAGAACACGCGCTGGTAGAGCCAGAGCAAGTACGAAGCCGCCAGCACCACTCCCGGAACCGCCCAAGCAGCCCAAGCCTTGTTCTCGATGAAGGCGCCCTGCAGAATCGTGAACTCCCCAATGAATCCATTCAGCAAGGGTAGGCCCATAGAACTCAGGAACATAATCATCGTGATCGTCGCGTACACCGGCATCACATTGGAAATCCCGCCGTACTCGGAGATATCGCGCGTGTGCCTGCGCTCATACAAAATGCCAACGATCAAGAAGAGTGCGCCCGTCGAAATTCCATGGTTGATCTGTTGCAGCAGCGATCCGCTCAGGCCCGCCTGGTTCAGTGCAAAGATGCCGAGCGTGCAGAAGCCCAGGTGGCTGACCGACGAATACGCCACCAGCTTCTTCATATCTGTCTGCACCAGCGATACTAGTGCGCCATAAACGATGCCGATGATCGACAGCGTGATAATCGTCCCGCGCACCATCGGATGCGCCACCGGATCCAGCACCTGCGGGAAGAACGGCAGCGAAAAGCGCATGAATCCGTACGTTCCCATCTTCAGCAGAACGCCCGCCAGGATCACCGATCCCGCCGTCGGAGCTTCCACGTGCGCATCTGGCAGCCATGTATGGAACGGGAACATCGGCACCTTGATCGCGAATCCCACGAAGAACGCCACGAACAACCAGATCGCATAGTGATACGGGATCTGCGGCGCCGTCTGGTACAACTCCGGAATGCTGAAGGTGTACACACCCGTCAGCGCATGGTGATGGAAGTACAAGAACAGGATCGCCAGCAGCATCAGCAAGGAGCCAACCAGCGTGTACAGGAAAAACTTAATCGCCGCATACAGCTTCCGCGGACCGCCCCATATCCCGATCAGCAGGTACATGGGTACCAGCATCGCTTCCCAGAACACGAAGAACAGGAAGAAGTCGAGCGCCATGAAGACGCCAAGCATGCCCGTCTGCAGGATCAGGAACCACACGTAATATTCCTTCACGCGGTCCTGAATCGCATTCCACGACGACAGGATGGAAATCCACCCTAGCAGCGTCGTCAGCATAATCAGCAGGAACGAGATGCCGTCGATGCCGAGGTAATATCCCGCGCCGATGGAGGGGATCCACGTGTTGGGCGCCCCC
>CAVUNN010000005.1:0-39414 GCA_963742895.1 Terriglobia bacterium | reverse complement strand
AACCAGCGGTTGCAGTTAGATGTAGCGCCGGCGTCTCGCCGGCATTCTTGCTGCTGTTGTTGGATTTGACTGTGTGTTTTTGCTTGTGTGGGGCGGACACTCCTGTCCGCCGCCTTTGAAGTTGTTTTTAGCACTGTCATTTCGAGCGAGGCCGCCGCTGTTGCGGCCGAGTCGAGAGACCTCGCGTTATCTGTATGGGTTGCGCGGCAGCGCGGGTCGGTTTTGCTGTCATCCTCGAGCGAGCAGCTTTATCGCGAGCGAAGGATCTGGGTGAGCGACCGGCGCGCGTGCGAAGCACGCATAAAGCGCCGACGCGAACATCCTTATTAAGCTCTGTGGACGGAACATCAGTTCCGGACCGGAGGTGATCAAGGGGCTCGGCGCAAGCCGAGCCTGCTTGAGAAAGTTTTAGACGTACCAATGTAAGGGCAGTAAAAACGAAACGTACCGCGAGGGGGAGGCACGGCACGCCGTGTCTCCCCTTTTTTGCTTGAAATGGAGCGCCATATGGACCCAACTACGGCAGGAACCGCGATCACTTTGGCACACGAACACAAATACCTTATTTCGAAGCTACTGGGTCCGGCGTGCGAGGAGATTGGATTAACAGCGGGAGATGTGATTCGCGCATGCAGAACCCAGTTGTTGCCGAAACTTTTGGATAAAGCGTTTGAACGAATCGATCGGCGCGGCGGCCAAACGGTACCGATCCCGCCCCGGCTTCTACTTCCCATCCTTGACCTTGGAACGATAGAAGATAACAACACCCTGCGTGACAAATGGGCCGCGCTTCTTGCTGCAGCTTCAGATCCTAATAGTCGCACTCTTCCGTTCGGCCCCTTCATCGAAATATTGAGGCAGCTCACCCCGGAAGATGCCCTCTTCCTCGACTTCATATTTGGGGGCTTGGGGAATCGCCAATCGGGAACCGGTCCTCTTCCGTTATCGGCAGAAGCGACAAATGCCGCAGCTAACAGACTTGCTATAGCACTAGATCCTGATTACTTGGCCAAGGTGAAGGCGGCCGAACCATTTTCGACGTTGGCCCCATTACCCGCACCCATGCATTGCATGAGAGAGCGGGTCCTCCTGACGATAGACAATGTATCTCGACTGGGCCTACTGTCCCTACAGAGGGATCGCCTTGTGTTCGGCGCGGACTGGATTAAGGCGGGCGATCAACTGAGTGTCACGCGGTTCGGTATGCAGTTCATCCGTTGCTGCAGTTCCAGTCTGGTTACGCAGGCCAACGACTCCGGGGACTGAATACCATCGGCAGTTCTGCAAATTATTCACATCGTAGCGCGAAACTAATACCACTGCTGGAGGGCTGATGATCAAGAATCAGGACACTGGAAATGAAGAGTTGGATGCGAGTTCTGTCTCAAAAAGAGCGTTGCGCTACAAGGCAGAAGTGCAGTCAGTCATTGCAGAGGTCGGAGAACACCCACTGTTTGAATTCAAGCGTTGTTTAAATCTAACAGTTCTCGCTGACCGAATCGAATTCGTAAAAGATGTTCAATCGATTTGTACTTCAAGAATAGAGAACGAAAAGTTCCTTGTGATAGGTGTAGACATTTCCACGAAGACGTTCAGCGAAATCACTAACTTCCGAGATCTTGATGAGGCAAATATTCGCCAGATTTTGGGGAAGTACCTGGAACCAGTCCCTGCGTTCGAGATCTTTAATCTTATCTGCGATGCAGACGCCCAAGTAGTGTTATTCGTATTTCCGAAACAACCGACCAGACGAATACTCGCCAAATGCACGATTGAAGAACCGATCAACGGCAAGAACAAACTCCTGCTCAGGGAAGGAGACCTTTGGACTAAGGGGGATTCCACCTCCAAACGACTGGCCACTCCTTCTGACTGGGACGCGATTTACGAAGATGCTATCGAACGTGAGGCAGAGCGGCGAACCCGTCAAAGAACGGCACATTTCCTGGAGCGAGCTATCGGCGAGGAAAGACTCCGCTCTGGATATGCGGTCTCTACAGTACCCAGCTTTACGTCAGACCAAGAACTCGCGTTGCTCATACAGAGTCTGTGCGCGACAGAAGACTACAACAAGTTTCGCGTTCTTTTGGAACAGCTTCGGGATGATGTTGTAGAGGAATGGCACCAACTTGGGATATCAGATTCGGCTCGGACTTTGATCTCACCATCCGAACTTCTGGAAGAGGTCGGCAACTACAAGAGAGACGTTTTCTTACCCGGGATGCAGAAGCTCAGGGGCATACTGCTACACGTAGTAAAGAATAGTGGTCCGGTCCCGTTCCTTGAATCAGGCATTTCGCTCCTGCAGGAAGTTTTCCAAGTCGCCCACAATCTTAAGGCACTGGCTTCCATAAGCGCGTACGGTTCCATGTCACAAACCGAATCTCAACATAACAGTCATACAGTGCCAGCCCTCGAAGCACTTATCTCTCTCCATATACTCGGGGCCTATATTTTCAAGCGCGCAAGGTTCACATACCTTCGACCCATGTTCAACGTAACCGTGGACGTGGCCGGGGCAGACAGGATGAATCGAGTTCCCGGGAAGCCGTTCACATTCTGGCCACTTGTTGCTCGATGGGGCGAACCGGAGAAGCTAAACTTCCGCGGAGGTCGGATACGGCTCTGTAAAGAGAGGATTCAAGGGGACCCCGCGCTCAGAAAATTGTTCGGATCCGACAATCACAGTGAGAGGTTCTTGTGCAGTTACGATTCTTGTATCGAATTCAATTCTTTTCTCGCGGTGAAAGACAAAACTCCAGAAACCGCTGACCTGCTCGCGAAAGCACACCCTCAAATCAATTTTGACTACTGGGATAGCTTCACGGCTTTCTCGCTCGGGCACATAGTTGATACCGCCCTCTTGATTCTAAAAAGGGCGAAAAACAAAGACACGAGATTTCTTCAGCAGATCTTGTGGGAGCCCGGTCTCGCTCCCATTGTCGCAGCAAAAGAGGCTAGTATCATTGGTCCTTTTCTATTCGGCATAGAGGTTGGCAAAGCTGCTCTGACGCGAGAGCTGGGAGGTTTCTACATGGGGACCGAATGGCCAGCCGAAATTAAGGAAGTTATAGAGGATCAAAGGGCTCAAGCTCAGATTTCGCAGAGGAATCACTAGCGGGGTGCCCCATCTCGCCCGCTGTTGGCGAGGTGGGACTCGAATCCTCTCCGCCCTCCGCGTCCTCTGCGGTTAATTCATTTAGTCGGCCAGTGGCCCATTCAAGCCTTCTGTTGGCTTGAGTGGGGCAGTTCGCGTCCTTCCTGAACGCACATCTTTGCGGTTCTCCGTCACAGAACATCGGAATCCTCTACATGTAGCATTGCGCTGGTAATTCGGCCGAACCGATGCTCGTGTTTATTGACGAATCCGGCGACCCTGGCATGAAAGGAAAAGCGGGCACATCAGAGTATTTCCTCGTCACCGCCGTCGTTTTCCCGGATCATGAGGAAGCAAATCGCTGCGAGGCCCGAATCGACGCTCTGCGCACCGAATGCTTTAGCAGGCCGGGCGAGTTTCACTTCAACTCGTGTTCTGAAGCTGTTCGTTCTCGGTTTCTCGTCGAAACCGCAAAATATCGCTGGTCCTATTTCAGCTTTGCATTTCGAAAAGCCAACCTGTACGGCCCGGGCTTCCAGTTCAAGAATTCTTTCTACAAATACGCCGTCAATCTGCTGTTCGAGAACCTCAAACCTCATCTCAACTCTGCCATTGTTATCTTTGATCGCTGCGGGAACCGTGAATTTCAGAGAGAACTGAAAGCGTACCTGTCACGGCGTACGCAGGGCGAAAAGGGCTGCCCGCATCCTGTAAAGAAGATCAAGGCGAACGACTCCCGTTCAAACAATCTTCTTCAGCTTGTGGATATGGTTTGTGGTGCAGTGGCGAGATCGCTGCGCAGAGACAAATCTGACCGATATCTCTATCGGCAGATTATTCGGCATAGGGAGAAGTCGTGTCGCGTCTGGCCCTAGAAATAGAAAACCCGCTAGCCTATCCCTTTCGGGCACGCACACCATACGGTGACAGTTCGGCTTTGCGGGCGATTCCGTTCATAATCATGAACGCGTTCTAGCGCGGGTTCAAGCAAAATCGTAAGTTATTGCAGACTGGACACTTGCCGGGTGCCCCATCTCGCCCGCTGTTGGCGAGGTGGGACTCGAATCCCTCTGCGCCCTCCGCGTCGTCCGCGGTGAATTCGTTTAGTCGTTTGCCGCTCGATTTGGTAAGCGCCGCGGCCAGTCTGTGGATATAATCGCGCGCACGAAATAGCGGAGAGGATCGCCATGGGAACTGTAGTGCCTTTATCGGATGCGTCGCGACGGCCCAGACATTTCCCTGTCGTAACGGCCTTGATCGTATTGATCAATGTCTGTGTATTTGTAATGGAGCTCATGCGTGCGGACGCCTTCGTCTTGAAATGGGCTGCCGTTCCCGCACAGATCGTCGGCGGTCATCACTGGATCACCATTCTGACTGCCATGTTCCTGCATGGCAGTTGGTCGCACATCATCGGCAACATGGTGTTCTTGTGGGCGTTCGGCCCGGAAGTCGAAGACGCCATGAATCCGGTGCGCTACGCTGTGTTCTATCTCGTCGGCGGATTCGTGGCGATGCTGGCGCAGGTTCTGGCGAGTCCCAGTTCCACCGTACCGAACCTGGGCGCAAGCGGCGCGATCGCGGCCGTGATGGGCGCGTTTCTCGTGATCTATCCTCGCGATCGGATGCGTTCACTCCTGGTGATATTTGTTTTCGTGCGCATAACCGTCATCCCGGCTGCGCTTTTGATCGTCGTGTGGTTCCTGATTCAGCTTGTCAATGCAGGCGCAGTCGCGAATGTTCAGACGGGCGGCGTCGCTTACCTGGCGCATGTAGGTGGTTTCATTTTCGGAGCGGTGACAGCCAGATGGTTGGCAGACCCCCAGCGAATGGCGGAACAACAATTGAGCGCCTGAGTTTACTATTTCTTTAAGATATTGATAACGTATATTGACATATCTTCTAGATATGACTACTATGCTGCTGCCAACTGTGGCCCCTCACGCGTCACAAGCTTTTCGTGTCTTAACACGATGTTCCGCGGAATGCTTGCGGCTAAGTCCTTTGTTTGCTGGGACCAATGGGACTAAGTCCTTTGTTTGCCGGGACGAGCCTCATCCCATGCCTGTAAGCCCTTTAGAATGCGGGATACGGGGGGAGGGGGTACCCCTCGGATCTCCCATTTCAGGAAAATTGGCGCGTCCCCGGCAGGCAAACGTTTCAATTATCTGCAATTATGTGAGCACGGAGGCGAAACGTGAGGAATCTAATCTTCGCAATCAACATCACCCTGGATGGCTGCTGCGACCACACCAAATTCAATGCCGATGAAGAAACGCTTGACTACTTTACGCACCTCACGCGAGAGGCTGACACATTCCTCTACGGGCGCAAAACTTATCAGTTGATGGTTCCTTATTGGCCCGATGTGGCGAAACACCCTTCCGGGCAGACAAAAGCAGACATCGAATTTGCCCAGGCATTTGACGCCGTCAACAAAATCATCGTCTTCTCGCGATCGTTAGACAGCCCTGGCACTGAAGATGGAAAGACGAGAATTGTTCGTACCGACCTTCGCGACGAAATACTTAAATTGAAACAGGAACAAGGCAAAAATATTTTTACCGGTGGTGTGACCATTCCTTCACAACTTGTAGAGCTTGGTCTGATTGATGAATATCATTTTGTGGTTCACCCGATAGTTTTAGGAGAAGGGAGACGGTTGTTTGACGGTGTCAGCCTGCCGGAGAAATTGCAATTGAAACTTGTTGAGTCAAAGATTTTTGAATCAGGATGTGTTGCACTTCGTTACTTGAAACAGTGACAGGACTTGAAATACTGCAGCAGGTTCGAAATGCAGATCCTTCGCGCGCAAAACGCGCTCGTGATGACAAAAAATCACCAGCCCATCTGCCGCATTCGATTCAGGATGATTGCGCTGTAGCGGGTCATGCGTTCCGGACGTCGTTTCAGCGGAGCAGGCAGAATCGCCGCCAGTTGTGCTGACTGCTCCCTGCCGATAGTCCGCGCGGAGGTTCGATCGTAATAACGGCACGCCGGCTCTGCCCCATAAATGCCGGGACCCCATTCGACCACGTTGAGGTAGATCTCCAGGATCCGCCGCTTGCCTAGCACGAACTCGGCGACCGGCACCAGCGTGAACTCAGCGCCCTTCCGAATGATCGAGCGGCTCGTTCCAAAAAACAAATTCTTCACGAGTTGCTGGGTGAGCGTGGAAGCGCCGCGCGTGCGCTCGCCTTCCATATCCTCTGCGGCGGCGACCTGGATCTGGTGCCAATCGAACCCGTGATGCTGATAGAAGCGCGCATCTTCCGCGGCGATGACAGCATGCTGGAGATCGGGCGAGATCTGGCTGAGCGGAACGAACTTGTACCGCTCCTGATACGGCGTGCGGTGAATCCATGACTGGACGCGGCGCTCAATGTGCACGGCCGTGGTCGGTGGATCGATCCACCGAGCGGCAACAAGAAGTAGCGCGGCGAAGGACCAAACCATCAACACGCCGGCGAGAAGCAGGCGGACCAGGAGTCGGAGGAAACTCTTTCTAGTCCCACCCTTCGCCAAATGACGGTGATAGGGTGGGGCACCCGCTGGTTGTGGCTGTGCGATCACCATCACTCGTTAACAATTAGTAGTTAGTGATCAGCAGTTAGTAAAGGCAAAAGGCAGCCCGCTAATCTTAGTCTTCGCGCGGCATGGCGCCTGCGAGCAGAAGAACGGTACCGCAGAACATCAGCGTATCCGCGAAGTAGTTCAGGCCCTTGTCGAGGCTCGCGCGTTCCACGATCGCAATGGGCACGTAGACGACAAGCTCCACGAAGAGCACGGTCAAGCCTACCCACGTCGCTGCCGCACGGGTCTTCTTGCCGATCAGCAATAGCGTGCCTCCGATGGCGTAACCCACGGCCGCCACGTAGGTCCAGATGGCGTGTCCGAATATCCACGTCGGAGTCAGCGGTTCGAGCGGAACGCCGGGAACGTGATCGCCGTGCATGAATTGCTGGATGCTATAAACCAGCACGGGAATGGCGACGAAGTAGCGCGCAATCGTCGCAAAGACACGCGTGCCGCGCCCCTCGCCGCTGAGGCTGGCTGCCAGCGCCAGCGGGCCACCGCAGAAGGCCAGTTCCCGCAGCATGAGCGCCAGCGCAAACCGGTCTCGCGGATTCCGTGCCCAACCCGGTGCGTCCATCAGTACCACAAAAAGAAAAAACGTTAAGGCCAGTAACGTCGCCGCGAGACGTGCCTGAATCTTCGTTACCAGGCTCAGCCCAGCCGCGATAAAACAGGTGCCGACGAAGTACGTCCAAAACATGTGCCAGGGAATAAACGCGGGGACGATCGACGCGATTTCCCTGGTCAACGTGAAATGTTCGGTGCCGAAGGCCGCGAGCGGCGCGGCGTAGAAAAGCGGTCCGAAGAGAATGAGCTTGTCGAGTCCTCGCGACTTTTGCCAATCACCGCGAAGAAACATCGTGACCAGACCGATTGCGAACACCGTCCAAAAGACGAGATACGACCAGATCACTGTGCTGGGAATTGCGACGAAACCTATAACCGCCGGCGAATTCATTACGCTCACGACGATTCCTTTCCGCCCCGGTTGCGCGCCCCAGCGCAAGATCCTGTCCGTGGAGTGTAATCAGATATCACAAAGCAAGGAAGGCAGCAAGAAATAGCTGGCGCGACGATGACATCGGGCACTCTGAACCGCGCTACTATGTAATTGGTGAAGGCAGCATTCCAACATGCAGGCACACTGTTTCTTGCCATGCTGATGCTCCTGTTCGGCGCGATCTATGGCCGCAGCGGATATGCGCTGATTGGAGAATGGGCGGCGATCTCGCCCGCTCTCGCAGCGTGCGCAGTACTCTTCGTTATCTGCGGAGCGGTGATGGTGGCCTGCGGACTATGGCTGCTGATGAAGAAGAGCGGCAGCGCTCGACCGCTCTGGATTGGCGGAGCGGCGACGGCACTATGCGGGATCGTTATCCTCGCTGGCGTTCTATCGAATGTGATTCCCTGCGCCGGTCCGAGCTGATTCCGGCATCATATGGCCTCCGGCGGAGGCCTTCTTCTCGGCGGGGCACTGGCCTGGGTCAACGCGCGCGTTTAAATTTTTTCTTACCACATCATCACCAGCCACTTCATTCCCCTGGTTTTGACCAACTTGCTTCCGCGCAAAAAGAATAAGGCAGCCACTTGGGCTGCCTTAACTCTCTGGATGATTGCGGATTAACTATTGATCGCTACGGAATTGAACAGCGACAACTTCTGTGGTGAACGAATTTGCGGGCTCGAACTTCCACTTCTTTACCGCTTCGTCCGCTGCTGACACCAGAACTGGATGTCCGCCGATTGGTTTCACCGACTTCACCTTGCCTTCTGGCGTAATCGTTACTTCCAGTTTAACCGTGCCGCTTACGTTCATCTTCCTGGCGAGTTCCGGATAAGAAGGAGAAACACGAAGGGTTGCTTTTCGTTGACCCTCTTCCTGCGCTTGCAATGCTGGCACGGCGAGCAGCGTGGACAGTATTGCCGAGCCGAGGAGGAAGGCTGGCAGTATTTTTCGCATACGGCCACGAGAATAGGCCGGGAATGATTCCCGCACCAGATTACCTAGGTCATGAGCACCGTCGTAAGTGCTGAAGAAAACCGGTTTGCCCATAGATCACTGCAAAAGCAATTGCTAGTCCATCGGCTTGCCACGGGCATCGAAAGCAGGCGTCGGATGGGCAGCCTTGGGGACGGGCTCGAAGGAGCGCAACCGAGCCTTGTGGCGCAAGTATTGGCAAACACTGGCTGATCCAGCGGCCTCGATGGCGCGCCGTGCCGAGCCGTTGTGACATTGCGTGACCAGCGACTCCTCTAATGCAAGGTCGCACTGCCCGGAGCGCGCATCGTGGATCGCGTAACTCATCATGCACGCGCGACCGCCGCGCTCGAGACAATCGGGATGGCCTTTCCAGTCCGGTGTGCAGACCGCACAAGTGGGATAAGGCGAATATTGCTCGCCGCAATCGACATGGCCCTGATCGCGAATCGACCAATCGAGATGGATCTGCCAGTCCGGAGCCTGCTGTCCCGCCATGGTACAAGCGCAAAAAACGACGAAAAGAATCCGCATCCAGTCTTAGAAGCCGCTGGTTGCACGTAAGAGCTCGCGAGCACGAAGAAACAGCGGGCGAAGCACTCGCGTCTAACTTGAAGGATCGATCTTGAAGGATTGATGTGGAGGCAACTATGCGTTTCGCAGTGGTGGCGCTTTGTTTACTGGCAGGAAGTTGTCTGTGCGCTCAAGAAACTCTGCCGGGGCAGGACTTGGTCGGCTCCGACCGTGCCTTGCATCGCGGCGATACGGGCGCGCAGATCGTGACAAGCCCGGATGCGAACACGCAGATCGGCGGCTATGCCGGTGACACCAGCGGCGTCGTCACTGTGCCGGGGATCCAAACGACGGGAACGGACAGCCGCACGAATCTGCAGAATGCGTCCGAAGCTGGACAGAGCAGTGAGGCCGGAGCGATGGCAAGCCGCCACGCAACAGCTGAAATTCTTGCGCAGCAACACGGCGCCGGAGCCGACAATGGATCTGTCTGGAATGCGAACACAGTTCGCAAGAGCAACCTGGTGGGGGTGACTGGGGGCGAGTCACAAAAGCAAGCCGCGGGTGGAACGAAGCAGTAGGCCGACGTTCAGGAATCGGAGACGGCGGTATCGTTTGCACCGGCGAGCAAACGTATGCGTCGGTCTTCCGTCTCCATATGATGGAGAAGCAGCTTCGAAATGTTCGCGCCGCAGTCCTGCAATTCGCGTAAGCCGGCGCGCAAGTCGTTGCTGTCGTGAATCTGGTTCAGCATCTGAAAAAATTTGGTTAGCCCGGCGTTGAGCATACGGTGCTGCTGGCGCATGAGTTCCGCAAAGCGAGCTTCCTCAGGCCCGACGCGCTCCATGGCGCTAAGAATTGTGCGCTCCTCATGGAGCATATGAGTGGTAACGTCGGACAACAGCGGACGCAGATGTTCAGCTACCTCGCGTAACGAGCGAAGATTTGCGATGGCTTCCGAATAGGCCGCCAGGGAATCCAGGGCGGCGCGCAAGCTCTCAACTTCCAGGCGCAGCGTCTCGTGCTCACGATGATTGATTGTTGAATCGGTTGGAATTGTGGGTTGCGACATAGTCACCTCTGTGCAGGGGGCCCAAACTGCTCCAGGGATGGCAGCTGCGATTGCGGCGATCCTTCACATTATCGTGTGACAAATAGCTTCGCACGACAGTGACTGCAGTCACAGGCAGAGGTGAAGCTGTTTTGATGCGGGACAAAGTGCCCAAAACAGATCAGCGGAACCAGAGTGACCAGACGACGTCTACGAGCGTGTGAGTGGTGGCGGAAGAAAGCAGGCGTCGGCGATCGCGCCAGGCGAGTCCGTAGAAGATTCCGGCGACTGTAGCCATCAGCACGTAGCGCCAGTTGAACGGAAGTGGCTTGTTGAAATGCGAGAGTCCGAAGACGATGGACGCGATGACCAGTGCGCGGCGCGCTCCATAGCGAGCCTCCAGAATGTTTTGCAAAAGTCCGCGAAAGAAGAGTTCTTCAGGGATTGCGACAAAGAACAACGTAACCAGCAGCGCGGATGCGACGGTACCGCCGGAAGGAACCCGGCGATAGAAAGCAATGAAGTGCAACAGGAACCCCAGGGGCAATGAGATACACGCATACAGAGCCCAATTGCGCACTCCAACGGCAAAATCACGAAGGCGGGGCGAGAAATCGTAACCGACGCCATTCAGTCGCCGCACAACCAGGTACGCGTAGAGCGCGGCATCAAGCAGCAGGAATTTTGAAAATGCGCTCAGCCCGGAATGGGGGAATGCCCCGGGTAAGAGGCGAAACTCCACGGGGAATCCCACGAGGCAGAGCGCGATCACGTCCTGCCATGCGATGGCTGCTGTCTTTGGGCCGACGAAATCGAACAGGCACGCGAGGCCAATGGAAATTCCGGGCAGGAGCAATCCGTAAGACCAGCGAAACTCAGACCGCGGCAGACTGAAAATCAGGTATGGAACAACCAGCAGACCGGGGAGAAGAACTCGAACGGCGCGGTTACGAATCGACGCGAGGAGTTTGGCCAGTCCGAAACCGAAGCACCAATAGGGTGCGAGAAGCAGAGCGAAGGCCGCGAACGTAGACGGCAAGTGCCCGCCGATTCTCTGTTCGATTTGAAAATGGCGGCCAGCGAACCAGAAGCAAAAGAGGATGGCGCAGAACGAGAGCAGAGCCGCGATCGGTTGATTGCGCGATGAGCCAGACTCGACAGAAATGGTATTGGCCGAATGGGTTTGCAAGCGATCTTCGCCTGATGTCCCCTCAATAATAAAGCCCGGCCGCATGGACCGGGCTCATCGGGTCGTGGCTAGCCGATCACGGCAGCGAGTAATAGCACGGCAATCCAGTTTGCTCTGGCGGATTCGTTGAGTTCAAGTTCGGCGATGTCCAGTCGAAGAACTCGGTCAAATCCGGCTGTGCCGCATCGCGCGCGGTGAGCGAAGGAAGAACGCCAGTAGTCGGATCGGGCGTCAAGAAGCGCGTTTCAATCAGCTTCAGGATCGCGGTGAAATCGGCGTTGGTGTGGGAAACATAACCGGGCTTGGTGAAGGGAGAGATCACCAGGTTCGGAACGCGAAAACCGGTGGTATCGAACTTTCCCTGTGGGTCGCCCGACTCGAGGATCGGATTCTTATTGTCTGGGGGCGGCATCGAAACCGGCGGCACGTGATCATACATGCCACCACCTTCGTCGAATACTTCGATGAAGATGGAATCCTGCCACGAAGGACTATTCATCAAAGCGACCACCTGGTCGCGGACGAACTTGGCGCCCACATCGACCTGATCCAAAGGATGCTCATCGTGCCCGGCGTCGGGTTCAATCATTGCCACCTGCGGCAACGTGCCGTTTTGCGCGTCGGTTGCAAACTGGCTGAGTGGAACGAAATTCGAGAGATACTTGCTACCGAATGTGTAGAAGTAACTCATGTACGTTCCGTTCAGAGTGTTCTTACGGTAGGTCAGGTCAGAGATGTAAACCCTCCAGGTGATGTTATTCGCCTGCAGCAGCTGGAAGATATTCTCCCGGTTATCCAAGTACATCGGCGGATGCGGATCGTTGCTGGCTGCCCCCGGAAAAGCGTAGCCGTTCGACGTTGCTGCAAGCAGGTACATGCGGTTCGGTTGCGTTCGAGTGAGTGCACCACTGAACATGCGATCGGAAAGCCCAAAGGTAGTAGCAGCCCAATAATAGAAAGGAAGATCATTGGCGGTGTAGAACCCCATGGCACGCGCCCCAGCCACGTCGCTCTCCATGGTGTGTGCCGCAAAACCTCCGGCCATAGCGGCAAAGCCGTTCATGGGAGGTGTCGTGCCCCAGTTGGATTCATTCGGCGCATGTAGGTTTACATCGTCGTGCGCTTCTTGCCATGAAGAGCTCAGGTCCTCAATGCAGCCGCTCTTCATGTGATAAGGAGAGAGATGCCCAGGCGAGGTTCCCTGCCAGGTTTCGACCCAAATCGAACATCTGGAACCCAACTTCGCATCGGATTTGCAGTCCGGAGGGAAACCGTCGACGTCGGCGGGCAGACCCTGAGCAACACGGTACTCATTAAGAAATCCAAAGTAGTGGTCGAAGCTGCGATTCTCCTGCATTTCGAAGATGATGTGATTCACCGATGTTTGCAGCGAACCCGTTACAACCTGAACCGTCAGAGCCTGAGTGACCGGGGCAGCCAATGACGTTCCCGATGCAACGAGTGTATAGGTCGTGGTCGAGCCCGGATTAATGGTCTGGCTCCCGCTGGCTGCGACGGGCGCGCCATTGAGAGTGACGGTGGTTGCGTTCTGCGAAGACCAGGTGAGCGTGCCAGTACCGCCGACCACGATAGTTGCTGGATTCGCCGCCAACGTTGCGGTAGGCGGGAACGCGATGCTGACGCTGGCGGTTGATTGTGATGGCGTGGTTCCGCTGACACCGGTGGCCACCAGCGTATAAGTGGTGTCTTGCGTCGGAGTCACGGTTTGTGTCCCGGTGGCCGGGACCGCAGTTCCATCCAACGTTACTGCCGTGGCGTTTTGTGTTGTCCACGTCAGCGTCGCCGATTGGCCCGCAAGCACAGTGGGGGCATTGGTGCTCAGGTTCGCGACCGGAGCAGGAGGCCCAGTAACAGTAATAGTGCTGGCAGATTGTGCTGGCGATGTGCCGGTTGCTCCCGTCGCGACTAGCGTGTACGTCGTGGTCGTTAGAGGATTCACTTGCATCGATCCGGTGGCGGTTACCGGATTTCCATTCAAAGTAACGGTCGTGGCGTTTTGCGTTTGCCAGGTGAGCGTGGCAGTTTGTCCAGACTTTATGCTCGTCATGTCTGACGTCAGCGTAGCCGACGGCGCTGGTACAGGAACAGCTCTTAAGCCGCCACAACTTGTAAGCGTAGTGATCAAAAAGACGATAAAGGCAATTGCGATCGGTATAACGAGGCGTTTCCGCATGGCCAGATCAACCTCCGAGAGGTCTAAGTGGCGAATTGGATGAAGCTGGAGAAAGTGTCTGTTGGCCCGGAACATGCGTGCTAAGTAGATTTTTCCCGCAGCTCTGAAATGCGGTCACAACCCGTAACAAACTGCAACTGATACTTCTTTTCAGCTACTCACCGCGAGTCATGATTCGTATTAAGGTGCGACGCGAACGGGATTCAAGATGAAGTGATTAGCTGGATGAGTTCACACTTTGCACACGGGCGCCACCTGACAATCCTCGCGAGGCGAGGAATTCGCAGCCGAGGTCGGCTGCGCCACGCAAACTGTGGATGGCTACTGTTGGGCGGGTTGTTGCGGACGGTCGCTGGGAGGAGGAGGCTCGACGGTACCCGTAGCAGAGTTACTCAGTTGGGAGTGCCCGGAATCGTCGACGACGGGGCAGACCTGAACATCCACGGAAAGCCGCTGGCCCGCCTGTCCTTTATATACGCCGCGAACGGGAGCGACGTCGCCGTAGTCGCGTCCATAAGCGACGCGGACGTGACGCATTCCGACCGGCGCACCCAGCGTAGGGTCGACGCCGAACCAGTCCTCCCCGGGAATGAGGTATTCAGCCCAGGCGTGCGACGCTTGGCCGCCGATTACCTGCTCCAGCTTCGATTGCGGCTCGGCAGCATCGCTGGGCACCATGTATCCAGAAACATAGCGCGCGGGAATGCCGCGGGCGCGCAGAACTCCAAGAGCCACGTGAGCGAAATCCTGGCACACGCCTGCCGAAAGCGACAAGGCATCGCGAATCGAGGAGTGTACGTGGGTGGCGCCCTTCACATAACTGAATCGCTGATGGATGAGATCTGAAACAGCCTTGGCAAAGCCGTGGATGGACCCGTCGGACTGGCTCTCCGCTTCCCTGCCCAAAACGAGCAGCTCAGGAAGCGTGGGAACATAGGCCGTGGGAGTAAGGAAGTCGTAGTAGTCGTCGGCAATGTTCGGGAAATTGGCCTGCAATTCGGCGACTGAAGAATGCGACGGTTCGGCCGTGCTCTCGTGCGCCAGGACTACGGACTCGGCTTCGATCTTCAAGTGCCGGTGTTCGGAAAGCACATTGAACTGGTGCACCCAGTTGCCGTAAGCGTCGTGATAGGCGGTCACACGGGTCGCGGGAGAAGTCGAGAGCCGAAAGGAGAGACAGCTCTGGCGATCGTCGTGAAGCGGACGCAGGCGCACTTCGTTGTAGCTCTCCGAGACCGGCCCGTCGTACTGAAATTCAGTGACATGAACGAAGTGATATCGGTTCAAGCGACCGCTCCATAATAGAAGTACTTGCGTTCGATATCGGTTCCAATGAGGCGGAACATGCGCAGCAGTTCGTGCAAATACGAATGCAGGCCGCGCTTGAAGATTTCGTCGATGCGATCATAGCGCAATCCCTCGAGCAACTTGCCCGTCATGCGTTCGGCTTCGGTGGCATACGATCCCGGCCCGGTGCCGCTGATTGCGCGGAGACCACCTTGCACTTCAGTTGCGCTGAAGCGAATCGAGCGCGGGTGTTGCGGATGCAGGATCAGCATCTCGGCGACGCGCTCGGGCTCGATCGGCGAATGATGCTGGCGGTGATAAGCCTCGTAGGCACCTACGGATTTGAGGACCGCCATCCACTGATGGTTGTCGGCGACGTTGGCCATCGATGTGGTGTCCAGCAGGTTCTGATATTGAACGTCGACAAGACGCGCGGTCATCTCGGCGCGTTCGAGCGACCAGCCCACGCGCAGGAACTGCCATCCTTCATCGTGAGGAAGCGTGGCATCGGTGACGCCGTGAAAGCGGTGGCTGCCAAATTTAATGGCATCGCAAAAGCGGTGTGGACCCGCGGCGATCTCCTCTTCCGGATTGAAGCGATTCAACATGAAGTAGAGGCCGTTGATGTCTTCCCACATCTCGCGCGAAATGCGGTCGCGAATGGTGCGCGCGTTCTCGCGAGCCTTGGCTATACACTGCACGATGGAGTTGGGATTGTCCTGCCGAAAAGCGAGAAACTCGAAGACCGTATGCGCGTTGGCTTCTTCGTAGGTATCGCGAAAACGTTTCTCTTCTCCGGCCATGATCACCAGAGGCTCCCAGCGCAGGCGATAGGTCTGCTGCGATTGCTCGAGCAGCATGTGATAGTTCACGTCGAGAATGCGCGCGGTGTCCTCGGCACGCTCAATGTAGCGAGCGAGCCAGAATAGCGAATCTGCAATGCGCGATAGCATCTCTCAGTTTTCTCCGCGAAGAACCCAGGTGTCTTTGCTGCCGCCACCCTGCGAGGAATTCACCACCAGCGATCCGGGCTTGAGCGCGACGCGAGTGAGGCCGCCAGGGACGATCGTCACTTTTTCGCCGTCGTATAAGCAATAAGGGCGAAGATCGACATGGCGCGCGCCCATGCGCTGCGTGGCAGGATCGTACGACGGAACGCGCGAAAGTCCGATCACCGGCTGAGCAATGTAGTTTCTCGGATCAGCCTTGATGCGGTCGCGAAACGTCTGGATCGTCGCTCGATCGGACGCCGGCCCGATCAACATGCCGTAGCCACCCGACTCACCAACTGCCTTCACCACCAACTCCGGCAGATGATCGAGCACATAGCTGAGATCATCGGGCTGCGAACAAAGATGGGTGTCCACGCTCTTAAGGATCGGGTCTTCGCCGAGATAGTACTTGATGAACTTGGGAACGTAGGCATAGACGGCCTTATCGTCAGCCACGCCGTTTCCGACAGCATTCGCCAAGGCCACGTTGCCGGAACGATAGGCCCCCATCAATCCGGGCACGCCAAGCATGGAGTCTTCACGAAATACCAAGGGGTCGAGAAATTCGTCGTCCACGCGGCGATAGATCACGTCCACGCGCTTGAGTCCGCGGATCGTCTTCATATAAACGATGCAGCCGTCGACGACGAGATCGCGGCCCTCGACCAACTCGACGCCCATTTGCTGGGCGAGGAAGCTGTGCTCGAAATAGGCGCTGTTGTAAATGCCCGGGGTGAGCAGAACCGTCTGCGTGTCGGTGGTGCCGCGAGGAGAGAGGCTGCGCAAAATCCGGGAGAGCTCCGCCGGATAGTGATTGATCGGCAGGACTTCGTACGCCTGAAATGCGTCGGGAAAAGTGCGCGTCATCACGATGCGGTTCTCGAGCACATAGGAGATCCCGCTCGGCGTCCGCACATTATCTTCAAGAATGAGAAACTCGCCCGTCTTCGAGTCGCGAATCAGATCGATTCCGCAGATATGCGTGTAGATGCCGTGCGGAACGTCGACGCCGATCATCTCGCGATGAAAGTGACGGCAGGAATAGATGAGTGAGCGAGGGATCTCGCGATCATGCAGAATACGCTGTGGACCGTATATATCCTGCAAAAAGAGGTTGAGCGCGATCACACGTTGGGAGAGCCCGCGCTCGATGCGGCGCCACTCCGAGTTGGGGAGAATGCGTGGAATCAGGTCGAACGGAAAAAGGCGCTCGGTGCCACGGCCGTCGCTGTAAACCGTGAAGGTGATGCCCTGGAGCAAAAACGATAGATCAGCGAGATGGCGGCGCTCTTCGAATTGCGTCGGGGCAACAGCTGCGAGCTTCTGGAAGATTTTCTGGTAATGAGCGCGCGGGTACCCGCGCCGGGAGAACATCTCATCGTAGAAATTCCCCGGATCGTATCCATCGAACAGAAGAGGACTCAGGGCCTCCGACGGCACGCTCGCCATCGGGAGACTATAGCAGCGGGGCACGGGAGCAGGCTCAATGTAAGAATTAATGACTTGGATAAGGAATTTGTATAGGGTAGCCGTGAGACAACGGTGGTCTGAGTCCGAGTCATGGTTCGCGAAACAAATCCGTGTGCTGTTGCGGAGGGTGTGGTCGGCGGTAGTGAAATCCAACCGACTTCCGATCGGGCAGCTTCACTCTTCAGCTTCGCAACCGGCATCATTGTTCTTCTAGCGCTGCTGTCTACCGCTTCTGCCCAGGATCTTGCCTGCACGAGCTGCCACGGTCCCGACGCAAGACGAATCGCGATGCCCGATTGCGGGAGCTGTCATGTGGGTACAGCGTTGCACGCGAAGGATAAGATTCGATACTCAAACGTCCTGGATGAGAGCGGCAACGTGCGTCAGCCAGTTGACGATACTTTCGCCATCAACAAGGGCGAGACGTACGAGACCTCGACGGGACATGGCGGCCTGAAGTGCGCGGCGTGCCATGGCGATCCTCACACGCAGCACAGACGCGTTGCGTGGGATTGCAATCAGTGCCATAAGGTGCAGATGCCGAAGCCAGAAGGTCCTCACGGGATGCACCTGGCCGGGGACAACTGGATTCGATCGCATGGACTGCGGGTCGATGAAATTGGCGCTGCCACATGCGTTGCGTGTCACGGCACAGACGGACATGGAACCATGCTCTCCCAAGTCTTTGCCGATCGCAGCTTCAACACAAAATTCGGGAAGAAGAAGTTTGCGAAAGGCACGCCGATCGGCTGCTATTCCTGCCACGCGGAAAACAAACTTCCGAACTAAGCAACTGGCGTTTACCAATTTGGGAATTTCTAACACCAAAGTACCCAGCCGAAAATCCGCGATATTGGTGTTCCAGCTGGGGAAGGCGCAGAATCCGTTTTGTTACCTCCACGGCCCCTCCCCCAGACGACACCTTTTTGTAATACCCAGGAATTTTCATGAGATCCCGCACGCGTTTCATCGCCGTCTTTTTCGTTTTCTGGATGATGCCGCTGATAGCACGGGCGCAAATTGCTGCGGCGTTTTCCGGCCCGGTTGTACCCACGTACATCAGGAGATTCCAGTCTGATGCGGATGTAACCCGACCCACGCGGCTAAACCAGTTCGCGTTCCGTGTTTCAGGGTATCCCGCGGGCGAGGATCGAGTGGTTGAGCATCGCGGACAGTGGGATGTCGACCCCGTCAAGCATCGTGATGAGATCGTCGTTGATTGTCCGCACTCGGTTCGCTCCAGCAGCTCACTTGCATCGGGTCCGGCTCTGGCTTCCGTTGGTGACGCCTTCACGGATGCCATCAGTCGCCTGGGCTCTCACGCCATTTCCATGGCAGAGCCGACATCGGTGACGACCGATTCCGGCAAGCAAGTCATCGTCATTAGCGATTCAACGGCAAGAGCGATTCACATATTCGATCTTGAAACGAATCGATATTTGCGAATCCAAGGCGGCGACGGATGCCGTTTGCAAGCTCCGGCCGGAGTAGCTGTCGATAGCAACCACAACATTTATGTAACGGATACTGATCTGGGAGTGATCATCGTATACGATCGATTCGGACGATTCCTCCGGTATATCGGCGCACGAAATAACCGGGAAGGTGGAATCCTCTACCGGCCATCGGGGATCGCTATCGACGAGATCAGAGGGCGGATCTATGTACCCGACACGCTTCGGCACATGATCGTCGTGCTCGACTTGAATGGAAACGTCATCCGCTATCTAGGCAGACCAGATCTCGATTCGATACAACTGCGCCAACGAGAGGGCGGTCCGCCGGAACGAGGGAAAATCCAATCGCCCACAGAGGTAGTGATTCGACATGACGAACTGTACGTACTCGGAATAGGGCGGGTTCAGATCTTCGATCTCGAAGGAAGATTTAGGTCGGAGTTCCCGCTGCCGGAGACCAGTTTTTCCCAAGCTACGGGTCTGGCAGTCGATGCCCAGGAGCACATCTTTGTCAGTGATTTCTTTCGTGGGACCATCTTTGCCTACGACCGCAATGGGCACTTGCTGTACTCGTTCGGACGGCCCGGCTCGAAGCACGAAGAGTTTAATCATCCGCATGGATTGTGGGTAGACGAAGAGAACCGTATCTACGTTGCTGATTCTACAAATGGACGCGTGCAGGTATTTCAGTTACATGAAGCTCCCGTGCAGCTCGTCGATGCACGGGGGCACGGATTGAACTAATTGTCTTCTCAGAACTGATTACCGAAGTTTCCGTGCACTCTGGTCTTTGAGGCGCGACTGCCGATGTTACGGACATGTCGACGCTTCGTGCCCGCTCTCTATCTCTCCCGAACAACAGCTGTCTGATTGCTCGCATCCACTTCGGCTTGAGTTCGTCCATGCTGTGGCTTCTGTCAGTTCTGCTTTTATCCATCGCAGGGATTGCGGCTGAACCGAGTGCACCGAACGTCCGGACTACGGTGCGCGAAGTTCAGCTAGAAGTTGTCGCTACGGATGCCGTGGGACAGCCGGTCAGCAACCTGGGTGCGTCAGATATTAAGGTCCGAGAAGATGGAAAGCTGATAACAGGGTTTGGGCTCAGCCAAGTCAAAGACCTACCTCTCGTAGCGACGGTGATTTACGACACCAGCGAGTCGAATGAAAAAACGTGGCTGCGGATGCAGGCTCCAGTCACGAAATTTTTGCGAGAAACGATCGCTGAAAAAGATCAGCTCTGGATTGGCGCGTTTGACAGCAAATTGCGGTTCAAAACCCGCGTTCAGAGTGTGGCCCAATATCAACCGGCCCTTAACGCCGCCCCTGGTCGCGAGAATGTTACGGGATTTAATGACGCACTGTTCAAAGCTCTCCTAGATCAGCCGCCTGCCGTATCCGAACCTCGTCGCACTGCGATGATCGTGCTTTCCGACGGAGAAGACAACTACAGCATCCATTCGTTGCCAGAGGTGATCGCAGCGGCACAGAAAGCCAAAGTTGCCGTATACAGCATCCGCCGGGTGAGCAAACGTAATTGGGGCAACGGCGGCGCGGCCCTGCACGCCCTGGCGACGAGCACCGGTGGTCGAGACTTCACCTTCGCTAACATGCGTCAGTTCGAATTTGCGCTGGCGATGATCGCCGACGAACTTCACTCATGCTACGTGCTTTATTACACGCCTCCCGAGAATCAGAGCGGAGGCGAGTTTCGAACTGTGAGCGTCGTTCCAGTTAAGGGGCCGAGGATCCGGCTTCAAGTTCAGAATCGGTACTACGTTCCTGCTACACAGGACTCTTCGGGTGACTAGACCTGATGGCCCGAATAGGCTGATTCGATCTCTGTAAAAAGAAGGGCACGATCGCTCGTGCCCTTTTTCAACAGGAGGTCAGATTGAGATGAAGTATTAGTCAACCTGCGCCGGTTTATCAGTTTTCGCGTCAGGCTTAAAGTTGGCATGCCGCTCTGCCTGGGCAATAAGCTTTTCAACCTGTTCTTTCTTTGGGTAGTCAGGATTTCGCTCGAGCAGGTGTTTCCAGGACGCGATCGCGCCCTTGGCATCCATTTTGTCCTGCCACTTCACCATACCCTCGTTGAAGAGAGCATTCGCATGCTTCGGATCGAGCTTAAGAACCTCGTCATATTCGCTGATGGCCTTGTCGCTCTCGCCCATGAAGTGATAAGCCGTGGCCAAGTCGGTGCGCACGTCCGGGGACTTCGGGTTGATCTTTAGTGACGCCTGGTAGTACTTCACCGCTTCTGGAAACTGCTGCGCGTCGTAATAGAGGTTGCCGAGTTTGTAGAGCAAATCGGGGTCGTTGGGCCGTTCCTTCAATTGCGCCAGAATGGGCTCTGCCTGCTTATCGGCCATGTGACGCAGCTGATCGGGTGTCGGCATACCGGCGGGCATAGCACCCATTCCTGGAGGTGCGGAAGCTGCCTGCTGGGCAGCAGGTTGTGCTGCCGGGGCCGCCGCGCCTCCGCGCACCAGGTATCCAATCGCCAATCCCGCTGCAAGACAAATGATTGCCAACGCGTAGGCCTGCGGGCCCATACCGTTGCTGCCAGCATTTGGGTTCTTTGTATCTGCCATATGATTTCTCCGTCGAAATGAGCTCCGCTCAGGTATGCATAAATTCTCGCTCAGGCCGTTACCGACAGCTTGTGATCGGGGTCACATTCTGGCGTGAGTTCCGTACAAACATCGAGCTGGCTGAGCTGCGGAACCAGAGTTTGAGGTCATTCTTCTTACAACTACTATTTCGTTAAGTTGTCGCAGCGGAGCCATTCGGTTATCGCTTCACTGCACTCTTCGCGGCGGATGGAGTGCTGGTACCGTTGACCAAGGTGACAGTGCCGTCGTAGTTGTGACTGTAGGAATGGCATACGAGAGCGCACGTATTGTTCGCCTTGTTATAAGAGATCCCAATTGCGCCGCTGGAGTTGATCGTGTTTGGCGCAACAACATTCGTATCGAAGTTCACCAGTCGTTCGCCTGAGATCGTCGGCGAAGTCGCGCCCATTCCGTGTGCAACGTGACAAACCGAGCATGAAACGCCTTCGGTGCTCACGTGAAGCGAGTGGTATTGGAAGCTCGTATTCCCGAGCACGTTGGAGAGATCGTGGCACTTGCCACACAGCGCCCAAGGCCCTGGGGCAGCGCCTCCGGCACTGGTCAATTGACCGGGGAATAAGGTCGACGCAATGATTGGGCTTCCGGGTCCACCGGCCGGGAAAATGCCCGGCGAGACCTGGCTCATTTCATATCGACGTTCCAACATGTGAGGATAGGCGGAGCCGTGCGGACCGTTGGGGCCGGTGCCACCGAACTCACGATTGTCGTCACTATTGTGGCAGTCGGTGCAAAGGATCTGCGTACCCATTTCGCGGCCCTGGCTAACCCCATCCAATTGCAGCATCCTCGCAAGCAAACTCGGTTGAGGATACATCGACGATCGAGTGTGGGTTACGGGATGACTCGACGTGGCGGTAGGCGCAAACTCCGGAATTATGTTTTTGGGATCGGCAGCATAGGAAACCGCGCGCAGAGGCATGTATCCGAATGCAGAAGAGGTAGCCTTGCCGGTGCTCGTCCCATGGCAGCGAAGGCAGTTCTCGTACTGGTTCTGAGCTGGGAAAATGGGGCTTATCCCGTCGCTTGCGAGTACGCCGTTCACCGCGTTCTGTGATCCGCGAACCTGCGGTGGAATGGGAAATACAGAGGTAACCTGCTGAGCTCCATGCGGATTGTGGCAGTCCACACAGGTCGCGTGGCGGTTGTTGTTCAGCAGTACCGATTCTGCGGTGTCATGTGTACTGGTTCCTGAAGGAAATGGATGAGCATAGGTCTTTCCGAGCTCAGCATAGATACTTGGCAACGCCGGACTGACATTGTTGTTGCCATTATGACAGCTGACGCAGTTCTGGCTCGAAGCGTCCATGTTGGCGATCGCGGGAGTTGCGCCACGCAGCAGTCGAGCTGGGCCGTTCGCATTGTGCTGCACGTGGCAGCTAGTGCACGCGTTCTGCGCGACGGTGCTATAAGGGCCGACATTCGCTGCTGACAGGGTCGAGTTGGACATCGTGGCATGGACGCTCGTCGGCCAGGGCACCAACGGATTCGACTGATTGTCGACGGTTCGTGGTGCCGTGCCATGACACGCCAGGCACATTGCCCCAGCGGAGCTGTTGCGTGCCAGAAAATTCAGGGATACAGGATCTGCATTCTGTACGTGGGGATTGTGGCAACTCTCGCATTCGACATTGCCGTTAATGAGTTGGACCTTCTTCAGGTTATCTGCGGTCTGATGGCTCGCTACTAGTCCATCGACCAGGTCAGGCGAATCTTTCAAGGTATTGAAGCTGAATGGATGGGTGTTTTGCAGCATCGTGCCGAAAACATCACTGGCATTCATCTTTCCTTGCATCTGAATCTTGCCATACGGGATGGTCTGTCCCGGGGCGACCGTCCCATCGTGACAGCTGAGGCAGAGGCTGCTCGGTCCAGCCATCGGCGGCTGTTGCATGATCTGGGCGCTGGTGGTTGTGCTGTTATAAAGCGTGTACGTCTGCGAGGAATAGCTCTGCGCCCAAAGAGGCCCTTTTCCGACTCCGGAATGTGGCGCGTGGCAGAACTGGCAGGGCGGAAGGCCGCCGCCTTTAATGGGCGACTGGCCTCCGGCCGACAAATCGTGCGCGCCAAGAACATCGCCACTAAATTGTGCCTGCAGGCTTCCAGCTATCAACAAAACCGCCATACAGACCAAATACTTCATTTTCACTGCGCGCCGCCCTCTGTTCGCTTTGCGTAATACCGAAATACTTGCACACGGCTGTTGTAGGAATCTACGACGTAGGCAACGTCGTTGCGGTCGATAAACAGGCCGGACGGAAGGTTGAATGTCCCCAGGCCAGCGCCATTGGTTCCGAAGTAATAGAGAAGATCGCCTTCGCGGTCGAATACCTGGACTCTGTTCCAGGCACCGTCGACAACATAAAGGTGGCCTTCGCTGTCGAAGCCGATACCCTTCGGGCGGAAGAAGCTACCAAGTTCGCTGCCGATGTTGCCAACCGCATATTCAAAAGCGCCGTTGCGATCGAACACCTGGACTCGGAAGTTCATGGCATCGACGACCGCGATGTCCGGCCCGTGCAAGATAACCTCGGTCGGGAAGTTGAACTCCCCAGGTTGAGTTCCCGGCTGCCCGATCGTCTTTATCACCTGGCCGCGCATGTCGAGGATGAAGACCTTATTGCGCAGGGTATCCGTCACATAGATCCGCTGTGCAGCGGAGTCCACCGCGATGCCGGTGGGACGCTTGAAATAGCCTTCACCCCCTTTCAAGCTGCCGATATTGCGTTTGAACTTGCCGTTAGAGTCGAAGACAAAAATCCTTCCCGACTCGGAGTCGGTTACGTAGAAATTATCTTCGGCATCAACCGCAACGCATTGCGGCGAAGTCAACGAATTCTCATCCTTGTCGTGGCGCGCGACGAACTTGTACCTGTGCTGCTCGAAGTCAAAAATGTGGATGCCCATTGCGCCGGGATCAGTGACAATCGCGCGGCCGTGTGAATCGACCGCGATACTGTATGGGCGAATCATCCGGTGGCGAGCGGGACCACCAATGGCGAGATCCAGAACCTTCGTCCAGAAGCCGCGCTTCGGTTCTACATCACGGTCGGTGTCGAAGACTCTCTCGAAAGCAAGTTTGCGGCCGCCTTCCAGCAACAAGTCGGGAGGAGGAGGAGGAACGTCTTTCTGGATTTTGGGCCGGGCGGCACCAGCAGGAGTGGAGATGCTGAGGGCCAGCACCAGGCAAGCGCAGAACTTGAATACAGTCGTCCGCGTGACACGCCGGGTTAGAAAGGATGAAACCATCTCTGAATCCCCACATAAAACGACGTGAAGTTCGCCGGCAGCGTCGTTGTAGCTCCTACTCCTTGAACAAGATTCGTATAACCGCCCACGATGGAGATCTTGCGCATTTGATACTGCGTATACAGCGTAAAAGCCTTCGTTGAATTATCCGAGTACAACGAAGGAGTTAATGTCGAATTCTGCGCCTTGCTGAACGTCGCGTTTATTGTCCATAACCTAAGTGGCGAGGCGGTAGCGGTGACATTGTAAGTCGAACCATTTACCAGTAGATACTGATTGCCGCTAAGCACGGGAGTAATCTGTACTGGAGTGGCAACCAGACCAGTTGGGGTAAGGAGCGCGGTACCATCCGACTGAGCGTAGTTGAAGGCTCCGCCCCAGCCCTTGTAAAGAAGGGTTGTTCCGACACCTTCTGAGTGGCTACTTAGTCCAGTCACTTGACTTATACCCGTATGGTACCCGGTAAAGTGGGAATTCCAAGTCCAATGGCGGGTGATCGCGCGGCGCGCGTTCGCGAGATACGTATATTCTGAGGTGACCTGTGTCGCGAGAATGGTCTGTACATCCTGTGCATAGCTAAAGCCTGCACTCAGATCGAAGCCTTGTACCTTGCGATTGAAGTTTATGCCCGCCATGAGCCCGGTGCCGGCATGTCCTTCATCGGTGGATTGATCGTTCACGCCACCATAGACCGTAAACGATCCCCAGAGGGGTTTGTCGAAGCGATAGTTCAGGACGCCGCTGAAGTGATTCACCGCAACGCTCTCTCCATACACATCCTGCTGAATTCGGTTGAAGCTGAAAGTAGCATTCAAGCTCTTAACAATGTGCAATGTGTCAAAGTTATAGAAAGAGAGAGAGTCGCTGTTGTAGCCCAGGTTTATCTGTGGTGCCACGGTCCCGGTCGTGATTAACTGCTGCTGAACAAGCCCGGCGAGATTGGTGTTGTATTGCACTCCCAGGGTGGTGGTGAGCCGCGTCCAAGGGATAAAACTGGCAGAGCCGGAAAGTGTATTGTTGGAACCCGAGGTTCCGACCCCATTGCCATCTCCGCTGAACGTCCCGTAGGCGTAATTGAACGCAAAAGAACCCTGCAGAGGCAATCTATGGTTGGCGTTGAAGGTCACCGTCTTCGAATTAGCATCACCTTCGTTGTACTCGCCCGCGGATAAGAATGATGGAAACTCAGTGTTGGTGTAAACATCGCTGAAGCGCCCGGTCATCAACCAACCCGCCAGATTGTAATTGCTCGTCAGGCTGAGATTTCGCGAACGCGCATGGTCCTCCTCATCGGTACCGAAGATCGTGGAAGACGAACTTGTCTGATAATACTGTGCAACAACGGGTGGTAAGCCGGGAAGCAGTTCGGACCATCCGACGCTGAAGGAAGTGGAGTCTCCGCTCGTCGTAAATCCCTGCAAGCCCGGTAACCCATAGTTGCCGGTACTGTTGAAGCTCTTGCCGAAGGAAACCGATCCGGGGAAATGACTGCCGCTGAAGATCCCAGCGCCCATACTGAGGCTGGTCGCGTCGGTGATCGATTGGCTGCCGGAATTTTCTTGGGAGCGGTTGTAAATTGGTGTCACGAAAAAGTTGAGGAAGTTGGGGCTGTAATAATATCCGGTCAGATTGGCAGTTCCATTCATGCCGATATTGTGATCAGAGCCTTGGGTATTTCCGTAGTTTCCCGTGTATCCGACGCCGACGTTGCCGCTCAGGTTCATGTTCGTGTTTTCGCCCACCTGGACTTGGGCCAAGCCCGGCAACGCGAACAACAGCAACCATATGGCTAAACACGCATTTTGCCTGTGACGACTCACGATTCCCTGCTTCTCTTCCTGGTTCTGAATCCCTTTCGTGTTCCCGTAATCATCATGAAATTGGGGCGCCTCTCGCGCTTACAATTCCTGGATGTTCGCGTTCTGGCGCAGTCGCTTACCGAGCGCAACGCGCAGCTGCTCGTACTTCCCTTTTTGCATTGTGCTGATGAGCTCCGTCTTGACGTCATCAAATTTCGGCTTGCCCGGTGCGTTGTGCGCATTCAAACGAATAATCGTGTAGGCCGTGCCCAACTGAATGAGCCCGCTTACTTCGCCCGGCTTCAGAGCCTGCATGGCTTTGCCAACTTCGGGGGGAAGTTTGTCGGGTGTAACCAATTTGCGGTCGCCCATGTTGACGCGGAAATCGTCATCTGAAGACTTTTCTGCCAGCAGTCCGAACTCCTCGTAATTCTTCGTAGCTTTGGCTTGCGTCAGAATCGATTGCGCCCGTTTGCTGGTTTCCTTCAGAGTCTCAGGGTTGGCATTTGCCGGCGGAATAATGGAAATCGTTTGGATGGCAAAGTTTTCGCCGCGTTCGAACATCTTCGGATTCTTTGCGTAGTAAGTGCGAGCCTCGCTCGCCGATACCGAAGCTTTGCTGTCCACCTCATTCTTCAATAGCGCTTCGATCAGCAGTGAGCGTTTGATCTGCTGTCGCAGTTTCGTCTCGGAGCCTTCCATTTCTGACTTGAGGTACTCGTCGAATTCGGTCTGACCGCTAAACTGCAGCTTGAACTTTCTTTCTTCGCGCGAAATACGGTCGGAAGAGATCGTCATCTTCCTCCGTACTGCCTCCTGGTAAACCAACTCTTCAAAAATGATCATCTGCATCGCCCCGCGCCGGATCTCGGGCTCCTGCTGTTTCGGGAAACCGTTGTGCATCTTGGCGTAAGGGAACAACGCGAACATCTCCCGCAATAAATCTCGGTCCGTAAGCACGGTACCGTTGACTCGCGCCACAGCTTTGCCGGTCACCTGCAAACTGGCCGGTAGCGTTTTCGCCTGGGGTGGCAGCGCCGCTGGCAGGCTGGACGCGTGCGATGCAACCATCTGCGCGCTGATACCCGTTGCCAGCAGGAGAGTTAGGATTGCGATTGTGAACTGAGACTTCATCTTTCCTCACCCGTGCTTTTGAAAACGGGGGAGAAGAATTCTCTCCCCCTGAGGCGTGAAACAATTACGAGTTAGAACGCCGTTGGCAATGTGCCGCCATTGGCTTCGTTCGATTCGCCAAAGTGGCACTGGCGGCAGAACTGGGTCGTGGAGGCAGCCTGGGTCGGCGGAACGTTGACGTTGTTAATGTTGTAAGGACCGTTCACGAAGAAGTACTTCGCGTAGGTTCCAGTTGCGCTGCCCATGATAGGGCTGTTGGTAGAGGCCGCGTAGACGTTCATCACGTGCTGATCGTGGCAGGTGGTGCAAACCACGTACGGCTGGCCGGAAGCGTTAACGGGTGTTGGATAGCTGTGTGCGCCCTTCATGATTGCCGGAGCGCCGTAAGAGGCCATGAATTGTGCATACTGACCATTGGCCGTAATCGAGCTGATTGTCGTTCCGGTAATGCTGAAGACCAAGCCGTTGGTGGCATCGCCATAGCTGGTGCCAAGCACGGCGTTGAGCGTGGCGCTCTCGCCTACTGGGTGATCGTTGTTGTAGACGCCGGTGCCTGATCCGTCATTGCCGAGCAATGTCGGAATGTGGCCGGCTCCGTAGGACGTCGGCAGGGCTCCGATCTGCTGCTCGTATGCCCAGTTCTGCATCATGGCGCCCTTGGCGACGTTGCCGTCGTGGCAGGCAAGACACATGATGATGCCGCGTACATCGCTGTACTGCTGCGCAGTCCAGGTGTTGATTGCGCCGGTTGGTGCAATCAGCTTGTAGTTTGCACGGCTGCCGGTGTTCGTAACATCGCTAAAGTCAAACGTCTGCCCGTAGAGAGGACCCATGTCCTGCGCGAACAGAGCATTCTGACCGGCGTTGACGTCGGTTACTGCGCCACCGTTAGCAGCGTTGCCACCTGCACCACGAGCACCGCTGTGGGGAGCATGGCAGCCAGCGCAACCGCGGCCGTAGTTGTTGTGCGCGCCGAGAACGTCAACCGTCGGGCTGACGCTACCAGCGGCACCCGTGGTTAGAGACGCGCCTGGTGTCACCTGAGCTACCGCCATCGCGGCAGCCATGATGACCAGTGTCACTACTAAGAGTACTTTCTTCATGAACAAAGACCTCCTGATTTCGTACAGCACGGAAGCAGATCTATGCCTGTATCCGTTCTTTGACTACCTTGCAAAGCAGTCAAACCCTTTCGCGGCTGCATACCTCGTTTCATTTCGCCGCGGATCCTTTCGCTTTCGCGACTTCGCCTTCGCTCTTCTGCTTGTCTTCGGAAGGTTTGTCGCTTGCCGGCGACGTGCTCGGCTGTCCTGCCGGAGCCGCCTTGGTGTCGCCGGACTTGTTTTCCGCTTTGTTCTTCTCCGCTTGGCGGCGGTCGTATTCCTGCTTCGCCTCGTCCTGGGTCACATAGCGGAACATCTGTACGCGACCGGGGAATACTTCGGAGGTAAACACGCGGTTGTGTTTATCAATCGTGATGTACTGCAAGCCGGAAAACATGCCGGGCAGGATTCCCTGGACGTTGCCCATGTAGATCAGCAACTGCCCTTCCTGGGAATACACCTGCACGCGATTCTGCATCGCGTCGGTGACCCAAATGTGCCCGTCACAATCAATGGCAATCCCTTTCGGCATCGAGAAATAGCCAGGACCATCCCCGCGCTTCCCGAAGGTGCGAATGAATTTGCCGTCGGCATCGAAGATCTCGATTCGAGCATTGAGGAAATCCGCGACATACAGATTGCCTTCACTATCCACGGCTACGCCGGTAGGTTTTGAGAAGTCACCAGGCGCTGCAGAGGCATGCTTCGTGCCAGGTGTTCCGATCTTGCGTAACAGCTTGAAATTGTCCGCGTCATAGACCAGCACCTGGTCTAATCCGACATCCGCGACATAAAGGAAACGGTTCTCATTGTCGATGGCCAATCCGGCTGGATCTGCGAGTCCCTCACGGATAATGGCTTCAACCTTGTGCTGGGGATTGAAGACCAGAATGCGATGAGCCAAGGAGTCAGCAACAAAGAGCCGGTCACCATCGTCAATCGCCATGCCGACGATCAGCGCGAAGCTCGCGTCGCGCCCGTTCTCGATCATCTGTGTGTCATGGGTTTCCGGATTGACTACGAATATGGCGCCAACCTTGGCATCTGCCACATAGAGGTTGCCCTTAGAATCGACCGCGAGGCCATGCGGCTCACCCATGAAGAAATGATGTTTCAGAGGATCGTCACCCTTATCCGTTTCGGTGCCGGCCAGTCGATCCATCCAGGAGCTCTTGCTTTTTGCTGCTTTAGCGTTGAAATCGGGAAGCTTTTCGCCTGCAAAATAGTTCAGATACCGGATGCGGGTAATATTGGGCGGCTCAGGCCATACGATCTTGGAGATGTCGATCTTCTCCAGCACGGAAACCTTTTTGGGCGCTTCCTGATTCTTCTTCTTGTTGGAACCAAAGGCGACGCAAGGACTGGCCAAAGCGAGTGCCAGCACGACCACCAGCGCCATCCACCCTTTTTTGTACTGAATCGAATTAGTTCGCCGCTCAATCATCTTCACTTCTCTCTTCGAACTTCATTACCGGCCTGGCAAATCCTCACCCTACTTTTGCAGGCTCTTATGACAACTTGCGCAGAACGCCGCGTTATTGGCCTGGTCCTTAACCAGCAGGTCGGGCTGTGCCGATGCATGCGGCTGGTGGCAAGTCAGGCAGTTGATCTGAGTCTTGATCTTGCTGATGTTGGTGGGGTCGGTGACATCCGAAACCGGGTGTCCATCCACCGGGTGGCCCAGGTTGTACTTAATGGGGAGGACTGGCACCTTCGCGAAGTAGTTCTCAGGTAACAGCACTTTGCCATCGAAGATTGAAACCATGTGTTCGGCATCGGCCTTCTTCGGCGCAACGTCGGGGCCGTGGCACTCGAGGCAAAGCTTGTTCGGACTGCTGGCCCGCAGCAGGTGTTCGTTGTCTCCACCGTGAGGTTCGTGACATGTGGCGCAACCTGTCTTGAACGCTGGCGTGTGTAAGTGCGCCTTCTTCATCTGGTCGGATTGATCGCTATGGCACGCGAGGCACGCTTGCACGGGATCGGGTTGCAGGAAGCCTGGCGTCTTTCCGGCGTGCGGGTTGTGGCAGGAAGTGCAATCGCCAAGCGCACCAGGATGCTGAACCTTGGCCTTTTCCATCTTCTCGGCTTGCTCCCCGTGACAGGTGACGCACAGCACTCGCGTGTCGGAATTCGTCAGCACGACCTTGCCGTCCTTCGGAGCGGCGTGGCAGCTGTCGCACATCTTGTTTTCGAATGGGTTGTGCACGAAAGCCTGCATCAGCTTTGGCCGCGAAGACTGGTGCGGGTCGTGGCACTGAATGCAGTTTGCGTTGCCGAACGGTTGGCCGTTGTGCGCTTTGATAAGGCTGGCGTCTTTCGCGTCGTGGCAGTCGAGGCACAGCGCAGGCGGAGCCTTGGTGAGGTGTTCATCGAACTCAATCTTGCCGCGCTCGCCGGTTTTGTGCGTCGTGTGGCAGGTCTCGCATCCCATGTCGAGCGCCGCGTGGCGGCTGCCGTCTTTGGGAACATTCACTCCTTTGTTGTGGCAGCTAAGGCAGAGGTTCTCGTCCTTGGTTGCACCGCTGGTCGGCTTCAGCAGTTGGTCCTTATTGGGAGAACTATGTGGGTCGTGGCACTTGATGCAATCGCGAACGGCCGGGGGATGCACCTGTCCGTGAATCTCAGCGGCATTCTTGTCCGAGTGACAGGTGATGCACAGCGCCTGCGGTGTTGTGGTTATCAGCTTTACGCGAGTGATGTCTTTGTTGACCCGAATCTCATGGCAGCTCGTACAACCCATCTGGATCGCGGAGTGAACGTGGGCGCCTTTGCCTTTGTCTTCGTGGCACTCGAGGCACTTGGCGGAGTCGGTCTTAGGATCGAGTGGGACGGGGTGCTGCGCTGCCCTCGCGGGCAGGGTCATCACCCCTAACGCCAGCATTAGCACGGCTACGGGCATTTTGGGGAACTTCTTCACTCGAAACCTCCAGCCACTTGCATGTGCATTCCTGGAACCGTCCGTGGCAAATCGTTTCGCTCATTGCAGCGGACAATGTAAGTGGCTGAATTCCAAGATGTTGGCGAGAGCTCGGCAGCGCGAAGCGAGGCTCTGTTTGGACCATCGTGACGTGCTGAATGGGCGTTCTGCCACAGGTTCTGTGGTGAAATCCCGCAGCGCACATTTGTGTGTGTAAACAAACTCATCACTCCGACTCGCACCGAGTCTGCATCGGGGTCCTCAGCGAGCTTGCTTGTGGCCCGCTGGGGTGCAGCGCCGGCGCAAGCTATGCAGGGATTCGTCTGGCCTGGGAGGGCTGTTGCCGAGATATCAAACCGCTTCTCGGGCCGAAGCAGTTATGACCCAAATCACAATTCAGAGTGACTGATACCAGCCTGAGACGAATACTCCTGTCAGCGCATACGAATAGCTAGTAGGCGACTTTTGCATGTGGCGAAATTCATCAATCCGACGGCATGTGTGGGCGTCGTCTCGGGGCCCAATCTTCCTGCGTGCTTGTCATCACTCGGCTGGGTGATATGGCCCAAATTCCAGGTGGGAAATCGGTCGCACCGTTCCTCTAAACAGCTGATTCCGAGCAATTTCGCTGAAACACCAGCTTTGGAATGGTGGTTGCACTTCTGCTACGGGGAAGGAAGCGCGATGGCAACTGATTCACCCAATTTTGGCCGGAAGCTTTATAAAACGCTGGCCTCTGTCCGTACCGGAATCCTCTTCATTCTGATCGTTGGCGTCTTTGCCGCTCTCGGCACGGTGATTCTGCAACGGCCTGCAACCGATCCCGACGTTCTGCAGCGTGCCTATTCGCCGCAAACGCTTTCGTTGCTCGATCGGCTGGGACTGACCGACGTCTACCACACGTGGTGGTTTATCACGCTACTCGCGCTGGTCAGCACCAGCATCGTCTTTGCTTCCCTGGAGCGCTGGCCGAATGCGTGGCGCTTTTACGCTCGTCCTTATACCTATCCTGAGCCGCACTTCCGCCTCGGCCTGCAGCACAAAACAGAGATTCCTATTACCAGCGAAGAACAGGGAGTGAACGCTGCACGCTCCGCATTCCACAAGGTCGGCATTCACTCGAAAGATGTCGAGACTCATAAACCCTCTGCGCTTTTCGCCGAGCGGCATCGCTTTGCGGTCATGGCCGTCTACGTAATTCATGCTTCCCTGCTCCTCATCTTCCTTGGCGGGATGATCGATGGTGTGTTCGGCTACCGCGGATACCTGCAATTGGTGAAAGGCGAAACCAAGAACGTTCTCGAAATGCGTGACCGCGCCGATCGTGTCGACCTGAAGACAATTCCTTTCAGCGTCCGCTGTGACGACACCGGACAGGAAAACTACGCCGACGGCAGTCCGAAAAAATGGTGGTCGAAGCTCACCGTTGTAGAGAACGGACGCGATGTCGAAAGCAAAGAAATCGTGGTCAACGATCCACTGATTTACGGTGGACTTCGTTTCTACCAGGCGAGTTACGGAGAGAGCGGCAGCCTGGAATCATTGACGCTGATCGTGAAACAAGCAGCCGCGCCTGATAAAGAAATCGTATTGAGCGGAGCAACACCCTCGCAACTCGATGCCGCAACGAGCGTCCGCGTGGAGCAGTTCATTCCCGACTTCTATATGCAGGACAACGAAGTGCACATGAAGTCGAAAGATCCGGTGAATCCCGCAATTCAACTAACCGTGAACCAGGCGGGGAAAGATTCCCTCGTCTGGGTATTTCCCGGACAGCCACAGATGGGCGATCAGACGCCCTTCACCTTCGAATTAAGAGACGGCAAGCTCGCGCATTTCACCGGGCTCGAAGTCTCGCATGAGCCCGGCCAATGGGCTGTGTGGGCCGGTTGCGTGCTTATGGGATGCGGCTTGCTGGTCGCGTTTTACATGGTTCATATGCGGTTCTGGGCTGTTCCCGTCACCAAGTCGAATGGCGAACTGGTGCTGTGGGTAGGCGGAGCTTTCAACAAGAATCGCGACCGTTTTGAAGATTTTTATACGCAGGTACTCGACGCAATCCGCGAGGAACTGAAGACAGGCGGCTCGCCAAACGCGGAAGAAAAAGAAGACACGCTGGCCGGCGCGTCAAGCCGGTAGTGGAGGCAAGAAGAATGGCTCAAGCAACATTGCAAACAAAGACCCAGCCCGAAGTGGAAGCTCAGCCCACGTCAGGAAATGCGCTGCTGGTGTTTGTCTCATTGGGGATGGCATTCCTGCTGATTGTGGCGCTGCTGGGCGTAGCAAAGTCAGGCAATTTATTCAGTGAAAGCAATCTGCTGTACGTCGCTTTAATCTTTTATGCGGGCGCCGCTGCTCTCTACATGGGTTTTGGAGTAACCGGAACGGAACGCTACGTAAAGTTCGCCTCGGTTTCGACCGTGGTCGGATTAGTCGCCAACACGCTCGCTGCCGGTCATCGCTGGTACGAAGCGGGCCATCCACCCTTCGCCAGCCTTTATGAGATGTTGCTGAGTTTCGTCTGGACCGTGGCTCTGCTGACATTGATCCTGGAGCGCAAATACAAAGTCAAAATCATCGGCTCAATCACGATGCCACTGGCAGTGGTTGGCGTCATCCTGATGCAGTTGCTGCCCTCGGAAGTACGCCCGCTGGTTCCGGCTCTACAGTCGACGTGGCTGCATGTCCACGTCACGCTGGCGATGCTGGCGTACGCTGCGTGCGCGATGAGTTTCGCGCTCGCCATGATGTTCCTGATCAAGGACAACATGAAAACCGAAACCTTTCTCGCCGCTACCAGCGCAATGGTGACGGCGATTTACATTTCCATGATGATACGGTTCGAGCGGTGGGGCGGTTTCAGTGTGATCGCGTGGAACCCGCAGGACAAGCAGGAAGTATTTCTCAGTCGCGGAGTTCGTCTTTTCCTGACAATTCCCGACCTCGGCTGGATTTTTGTTATTGCCCTGATCGCGGCGGCCGCGCCCGTAGCTTTGTACGGTCTCTCCAAGCTTCGCAAAGACGATTCGCTGATGGGATTTGCAAACCAGGCAATCTTCGTTTCGATCCTGCTACAGGCAGTCGCACTCGGCGCGTTCATCTTCAAAGTGAAGACTGGCATCTTTACTTCGCCTGATGCGGACGGTAGTTTCGTCAGCGATCTCGCGGCGAGTCCCTTTATCCTTGCGGGCCTCATCGCTGGCATCATGATGTCGCTGCTTTATCTCTTATTGCTGTGGCGCCGGCCGGACCTGGAAAAGCTGCTTCCAACCTCGGATTCGCTCGATAAGCTCATTTACAAGACAATCGGCATCGGCTTCCCGCTATTGACTCTGATGATTGCGGCAGGCGCCTATTGGGCAAACCGCACGTGGGGCTCGTACTGGAGTTGGGATCCGAAGGAGACGTGGGCCGCTATCACCTGGCTGGTATATGCCGGATATCTGCACATGCGCATTACTCGCGGCTGGCGTGGCCGGCGTGCCGCTTATTTCGCAATCCTCGGGTTCGCAGTGGTCATGTTCACGTTTTTCGGCGTGACCTATCTGCTGCCTGGGTTACATGCGTACGCTTAAGTTTTTAGAAGCTCAGGCAGACCTCCTGAGGAGGGCGGGACTCGAATGGTCGGGTCCCGCCAGCAAGACCAAATTCCAATCGGTCCTGGTCAAGCGGAATGGAACAGGAAGAGTTGAATAGCATGGCCTCCACATCAGCTTCGGTCGACATGCCCGACTTGCGGATTTCCTCCGTAAAACACCGCAAGCACGTCCGATTGAACTGGCAGACCAAGACGCTAATCCCAGTAGCGGCGGCCTTTCTCAACGGTGTTCTGGTGTTCCTGTTCGCCACGCTCACCCTACTTCCACACGAGCGCCAGAAAGTCCTTCTTGTAGCAGCGGCGGGCGCAGTAGTCATCTGCGGCATCCTATTAATCACCCTTGCGGTGGTGGTGCGGCGTCCAATGCTGGAATTGCAGGACAAAATCCAACGAGTTGCGGATGGCGATCTAAGCGTGCAGGTTGGGTTCAGCGATCGCAATGACGATATCGGTGACCTGGGCCGCAACTTCAACAACATGGTACAGCAACTGCGCGAGAGCCGACAGGAGATCGAACACCTGCACCGCACACAGATGTCGCGCGCCGAACACATGGCTACCCTGGGAGAACTGGCTGCCGGATTGGCGCACGAGATTCGTAATCCGCTGGCCGGCATCGCCGGCGTCATGCAAATCGTTGGGCGCGATCTGCCGCCCTCCAGCCCCGCTTGCGATGTCGTGAAAGACGTGCAGGAAGAGGTAATGCGCATCAACCGCATCGTTTCCGATCTGCTGGAGACGGCGCGTCCACGTCCGGCTCAGTATCAACTCGCGGATCTGAACACGACCGTAGAGCATGCTGTCATGTTCGCGCGCCAGCACGTCCTGTCAAAGCCGATTGAGATCGAATTCCAGAAAGCGCCGGAACTTAGCTTGATTGAGCATGATCCCCGTCAACTCCACCAGGTGCTTCTAAACCTGCTGCTTAATGCCATTCAAGCGCTCGATGGCGCCGGCCGCGTCTCGGTTGTGCTCGCCCAGTCGGACGAGAACACGGTTTCAGTCTCCATCAGCGACACCGGATTGGGAATTGCTCCGGAAAACCTAACCAATATCTTCCGTCCTTTCTTCACTACCAAGGGTCACGGTACCGGACTGGGACTCCCGCTGGCACGCCGTATCGTTGAGGATCACGGTGGCAAGCTGGAGGTAACTAGTGACCTTGGTCATGGCAGTACCTTTACGTTAGTACTGCCATTTCGACGCCCCCAGCCTGAAATGGCAGCAAGCGCCTGACTTCCGTAGTAATCTAGGGAGGGATGCCTCTCGAAAAAGTCTTAGTAGTCGACGACGAAAAACTCGTCCGTTGGTCGCTGCGCCAAAAGTGCCAGGAGTGGGGTTATCAAGTCATGGAAGCCCCCGACGGCGGCACTGGTATCCGCGTAGCACAAGCTGAAAGTCCCGACGTCGTCCTGTTGGACGTACGCCTCCCCGATATCGGCGGCCTGGAAGTCCTGAAAAACATCCGTGAAAACAACTCCGCACGCGCGGTGATCATGATCACCGCTGACCCGCAATTAGAGGATGTCAAGCAGGCGATCAAGCTGGGCGCTTACGACTTCATCGGGAAACCCCTGGACTTCGACGAACTCGGCGTCACCGTAAAGAACGCCCTTGAGGCCAACCGCCTTCGCACCGAAGTCGAAACGCTACGCGGCGAGGTCAAGCGCCGCACTGGCGTGCATGAGGTCATCGCCGAATCCAAGAAGATGCAGGACGTGATGGGCTTCGTGAACAAGGTAGCGGCGAGCGAGGCGAGCACTATTCTGATTCAGGGCGAGAGCGGCACCGGTAAGGACCTTATCGCGAAAGGCATTCACTACGGCAGCTCCCGCCAGGAAAAGCCGTTTGTCGCAGTGAACTGCTCTGCCATCCCGGAAACGCTGATGGAAGCCGAACTGTTCGGACACGAACGCGGCGCGTTCACCGATGCAAAGGCGATGAAAAAGGGCCTGTTCGAAGTCGCCGACGGAGGAACCTTATTCCTCGACGAAATCGGCGAACTTTCTCCGCTGCTCCAGGCCAAGATGCTGCGGGTGCTGGAAGATCAGGTGATCCGGCGCGTGGGCGGCATCCGCGACATGCAGGTTAATATTCGCGTCATCGCTGCATCGAACCGCGACCTGGAAAAAATGGTGCAGGAAGGAACCTTCCGCCAGGATCTTTTCTATCGCTTGGCAATCATATCCATCTTTCTTCCACCACTGCGCGAGCGCCGGGAAGACATTCTGCCCATGGTGGACTTCTTCATCGAGCGCTATAACAAGAAGTTTCGCAAGACCGTCCGCGGCATCACCGAAGAAACGCGCAAGCTCCTGCTCGCTCACAACTGGCCGGGCAACGTCCGCGAGCTGAAGAACGCAATCGAGCGCGCGATGATCCTGGAAGAAGAACAGTTTCTGCGCCCGACGTATATGCCATTCGCAGTCGGACATCAGCACGCAGGGTTGACTGCTTTTGAAAAGATCTCCGGCCCGTCTGATGGCCAATTGCTACCGAATGGCCGCTCTTTGCCGCCGCTTACCATCCCGGAAGGCGGAACCTCGCTGGAAGAGGTAGAACGCGCATTGGTTGAAATGGCAATGCGCCAGGCGAATAGCAATCAGACTCACGCCGCAAAGCTGCTGGACATCAGCCGCGACGCTTTACGCTACAAGCTGAAGAAGTACGGACTGATGCGCGCCGAGGACGAATCCACCGACGAAGCCAGCGAAGCGCAAAGAGCGGGATGAGGCAAGTAGTCAGTAGTCAGTAGTCAATCCTCAGTAGCAGTCCACTTCTTGTTCTTCCTACGAAGCTGGCCTTTTCTGACATTGCTATCCCGACAAGTGCATAATTATCGTCCTCATGAAGCTGGCCGTTCACGTCTGGGTCGCCCTTCTTTTGATCTCATCTTCATCCCCGCAACAGCCCAAGTTTCGTACGGAGACGAACCTGGTGCTTGTTCCCGTTCTCGTGGAAGACGGAAAAGGGCATGCTGTCTACGGATTAACCGCGCGGGATTTCGTCCTCCAGGATGACGGCATTGATCAGGCGATTCGTTTGGACGAAACAGATGAGTCAGAGCCGATTTCCTTAGTGGTAGCTATCCAACGTGGGCGCAGTGCACGTTTCGAGTACGCCCGCATGAACGGACTAAGTACTATGCTTGATCCAATCTTAAGCGCTCAAAGCGCGCAGATTGCGATCGTCGAATTCGACGATGAGATCGAGTTGGTGAGGAATTTCACAAGCAATCAAACTGTGATCGCGGCAGATCTCAAGCGCATCCTTAACCAACAACTCGGTCGTTGGACTCCACAGCCCGGAGAAGGTGGAGCAGCGATATTCGACGCAGCTAGCTATTCATTGAAGCTGCTGGACAAGACGCAAAAGGGCAGGCAACGAGTATTGCTGTTGATCAGCGAGACCCGAGACCATGGGAGTCATTTCACAAAAGTAGAGGACATAGTGGCAGCCATAGGAAACACCAACACAAGTGTTTTCGCGCTGACATTTTCGCCGGCCAAGACAAACGTTCTGGATACGCTTCGAGGTAACAACAATGACCGATGGCAACCCGTTCCGGATCTGCTTTATCCAGTCCAGGAAGTCGCCCAGGGCTTGCGGAAGAATGCCGCGAAAGAGATTACATCGCTGACCGGTGGCGAATACGCGGAATTTAGCTCGCACAAAGCCTTTGATGCCCGTCTCAATGACTTCACGAATCATCTTCACAGCCGGTATCTGTTGAGCTTCGAGCCGAAAGCTCCGCACCCGGGCCTTCATCATCTTCACGTGAGCGTAAGCGGGTCGAAGAGTTGGCGGGTTGTGTCGAGATCAAGCTACTGGGCAAGCGGGAGCTAACTTCTGAAGGCGATTCAATTGCACGTGCTCTCACCGATCCGAAATTCCTGCACGCGCCGATTTCCCGTATCCGCCACGCACAGGCATCCTGACTCGATCCAGAGTCCTTTGGGCGCGCTAAACTCGCCAGCTTTCTCGCCGGTCTGCCCGAAGCGGTAAAGCGAATGCCCATCCGGACCGAAAACTTCGACCTGCCCGATGCTGGGATCAGTGACGTAAAGATTGTCAGATCGGTCGATCGCCAAGCCAGATTGTGCGTCCGCGTCGACTGCCGGCGCCTCGCGCCTGAAACGCCCCTGAAGATCGAAGACTTGCAGACGTGAGTTTCCGGCGT
>CAVUNN010000004.1:0-39106 GCA_963742895.1 Terriglobia bacterium | reverse complement strand
GAGAGAGGATTTGAACCTCCGACCCCCTGGTCCCGAACCAGGTGCTCTACCAGGCTGAGCCACTCCCCGACTGTGCGGACGCGCCTAAACGCTCGCGCAGGAACATCTTTTCCGCAGTTCGATTATAGCAAACGTGATCGATCAACTCTCTCCACTTCAAAAGGCACCGCTCGGACCAGCGACCTCACGCCTAGCTCGACGCGCGCCGGCAAGAAATGATTGAGCACACTATTGCGCCGACAGCTCAAGAGTGGCCTGCGACATGAATGACCGCACATTTATTTCTTCGGCCTGCACACGTCGCGAACGTTCTCAAATATGACCCATGCTCATATGTCACGCGCGCAGCATGTTCCTGCAGCTCCAACGCGTTCACCGTCGCCGTGTCTGTACCGCGGCTTTTCGGCCGCTACAACGACGACCCGCAAGACAGTCTTCTTCCTGACCGCGAGAGACAAACCACGCGCACATGCGTAAACCCAGCTTGTGATTTTGGGACGGCCTTCAACCCTTTCGAACGCCCTTGCAGCTTTTCTGCTGCTCCCACTTCGGGATTTCCAAAAAATGCGACTCGCAGTAAATAAATCGAGTTGAGAAATCCAACCGTGCAATAATTTTTCCCGCCAGAGTAGGTGGATCGAAAGTGAGTAAAAATAGCACTGTCCTTTCGCTCATTGCAGCTCTCTTGATAGCAGCTTCGCTTTCTGCTTTCGGACAAACACCGAACCCCATCCCGTTCGCGAATCCAATGCTTAACCCTGCCAGCACGACGCCCGGCGGACCTGCATTCACCCTTAAGGTATCTGGAGCCGGATTCGTGTCCAACTCTGTAGTGCAATGGAACGGAAGCGATCGTCCAACTACTTTTATAAGCGGATCTCTTTTGACGGCGGCCATACCGGCTTCTGACATCAGCGCGGCCACTACTGCTGCTATTACAATCGCAAATCCAGTTCCCGGAGGAGGAGTATCGAACCCGGCGTATTTTCACGTTGCACAGCCCGTCGCAAATGTTTCTTTCACGGCCCAACCGGCCACTTCGTTCCCGGTGCCGGATCCATCCTTATTAGGGATCGTAGACACAGCAGCTGTCGGCGATTTCAACGGGGACGGAGTCCTGGACCTCGTGACAGAACAATCGGTCGTCTCTGCCGCATACGACCGGGAAATCGACATTAGTCTTGGGAATGGGGATGGAACTTTCAAAGCTCCAAAGCAAATTGCAGGACTTCAATACAACAGCGTCCGCATCGCCACCGGAGACTTCAACAACGACGGCAAGTTGGATCTTGTCGTGGCGAACTACTTTCCCATGGAGGATCAAAGTTCCGTAACTCTTTACCTGGGTAACGGTGATGGAACTTTTTCTGCAACTCCTCTCTCCGGCATCGGCAGAACTTCAACGAACTCTGTGTCAGATGTCGCAGTAGGAGATTTCAATCGCGACGGCAAACTTGATCTTGCCTGGTCCAACGACTCCGGCTTCTCGATTTCGTTAGGAAATGGTGACGGAACCTTCCAAACCGAGACGAGCTATGCCGGACTAGCTGGCTACGCTAGTGAATTGCGGACAACCGATTTCAATGCGGACGGTAACTTAGACATTGTTCTGACCTATGCGGGCGGAAACACAATTGCAACCTTTCAGGGAAACGGCGACGGGACCTTTCAGCCAGCACAGTCGGTTATCGTGAGTAATCCCGTATACCAGACGACGATTGCAGATTTAAACGGTGATGGCACGCCCGACCTTTTAGTTTCCACCGAAAATTCGACGATCCAAGTTCTTCGCGTTGCTCGGAAAGGGAGATGGCACGTTCCAGGCACCTAATGCTGATCTATGCCCCGGGCACGTGCAATACGTCGAGTTCTCAATGCGTCGGTCCCACTTTCGCGGTCGACGATTTCAGCGGGAATGGCTTCGCCGACGTTCTGACAACCTCGATAATCACAACAACCGGCTTCCAACCCCCCGCGCTCATCATCGGAAAAGGCGATGGCACGTTCGATTCGGCTCTCTATCCTACTTTTGCGTTCGGCACATACTCCGGCATCCCCTCTCCAAATCCTTATCTAATAATTCAGGGTGATTTCAACGACGATGGGCATCCTGATTTTCTTGGTTGGATTCAGGATTCCTCGGGCACCAAGAACCCGGTCGTTTTCTTGCAGGGTGCGATGCCGATTGCGTCGCTTTCGCCATTGGTCTTAGCTTTGCAGCTCAGACTTTGAACACAACCAGTTCAGCGGAAGTGATCACGTTGACGAATGCCGGAAGTGCCACGCTCTCCGTTCCACTCTCGGCTTCAACCAGCTTCGCTCAGACGAATGATTGCCCTGCGACTCTTGCCGTAAATGCCAGTTGTACCATCAATGTGACGTTCACTCCGGCGGCGCCTGGAAACACAAGCGGAACTCTCACTATCACCGACAATGCACCCGGCAGTCCGCAAACCGCGCCACTCAGCGGCAGTACTCCTGCAACGCCGATAGCCAGCTTTTCTCTATCCAGTTTGAGCTTCGGAAGTCAATTCGTAGGCACGTCCAGTCTTCCGCAGAACATCACCGTCACGAATACCGGCAACGCTCCCCTCACCATTGCAAACGTGACCAGCACCACTGCAGACTTCGCCGCAACCAACGGGTGCTCGGGCAGCCTGTCTCCTTCAGACTCGTGCAGCATCGGCGTGTTCTTCGGCCCGAAGGCGTCTGGAAACAAGACCGGACAATTGGTTATTACCTCCAATGGCTATGGTAGCCCACAGAACATCGCGCTTTCGGGTTCGGGGGAAGACTTCACTATCACTGCGGCATCAGGGAACGCCACAATAAGTGCAGGGCTGTCGGCAACATACGCCCTAAGCATTGCACCACTTGGCGGCTTTAACCAGACAGTCTCTTTCAGTTGCTCAGGTGCCCCGGCTCAGTCGACTTGCAGCATTTCCCCGACTTCGATGCAGTTGGACGGCACGTCATCCTCAACCGTGACCGTGAGTGTTAAAACCACAGCTGCTGTCGTTGGAAACCAGACGACTGCAAACCTGCCGTCGGGTGCGGGATTTGGCTATATGGCTTGGTTGTACGCCATGATCATGTTCATCCTCTTCGCAGCGTTCGTGCGAATCAGGAAGCGCACCACAGCTCTAGCGATCAGTTCGATCTCGATTGTTTGCGTTGCTTTGACCATACTTGGATGCGGAGGAGGAACGAACAACAATGGCAGCAACAATTCTCTAGGCACATCAGCTGGCACATACGCATTAACGATTACTGCGACATCGCCTGTGGGAGGAAGCACTTTGAAACACACAGCCACCCTTAGCCTTGTTGTGCACTGAGAACGATAAGACTTTGAAAGTTCACGATCGGCGTCAAGAAATGAACCCTTAGATCATCAGTTTTGTTAGAAACCAGACCAGTTGTTGAAGAGCCAGACCGTTGGACGGATCATTTTCGGAAACGAAAGCTTTCGCTGCAGATAGAAAAAAAAGAGTACAGCGAGGAACTGACGTTCCTCCGTCGTCCATTCCACTCACTTATTCACTGGCACTTGGAAATCGTATTGCTCGAACAGCGCCACAATTTCCGGGCGTTTCAGAAACTCGAGGAAAGACTTGGCAGTATCTTTATGTTGCGAAGCTTTGATGATTACCGCTCCCTGCCTGATGGCAGGGTAGGAGGTTGTTGGAATCACAAAGAATCTTCCTGCATCCTTTGCTTTCGGCGCCATCGCTAACGATAGCGCCACAATACCGACATCGGCATTGCCTGTGTGCACCAACTCGAAAGTCTGAGAAATATTCTCCCCCAGCACCAGCTTATCTTTCACGCGTTCATATAAATCATCGTGTTGAAGCGCTGCCATCGCTGCCTTGCCATAGGGCGCGTGTACCGGATTCGCAATCGCGATCTTTCGCACTTGCGGATCGAGCAGAACCGGCATCCCCCGGCCTATGTCGACACCAGATCCGTTCGGCACCCACAAAACAATCTTTCCCACCGCGTACTCATATAACGATCCCGGTTCCGTCACACCGGCTGCTTCCAGTCGTTTGGGAAAATCGATGTCCGCGGAAAAGAAAACGTCGAACGGCGCGCCATTCTGAATCTGCGCAAAGAAATTTCCCGAAGAACCAAACGAGAGCTTTACCCGGTTTCCGGATTCACGCTCGAATCGTTCGGCGATCACCGGTAGCACTTGGTTCAGATCCGCGGCAGCTGCAACCAGTATCTCCTCCGCCCAGCCACAGTTCGCCAGCAGTAGCACAACCAGTAGCACAGCGATCGCTTTCATTCAATTCCTCGGATCGACACTAACCGACGGTCGCTCTCTTCTTCAATCGAAACTCGCGTTTTGAGCAGTCTCGCTCAGACCACCATTGTTCAAAAGTCACAACCAGCAGGCTTTCCATCACGGCGACCGCCAAAAGCCGGCACTGCATTGATTGAGAAGAACTCACCTTACCAGTGGAGCAGGCCCTTCTAGACAGGCACAATGGGTGGGTTCTGAACGCTTGGAGTTGATGACCAGAAAGCGTTTTTGCCGGAACCACTCTGCTTCCAACTACCGGTCGACTGGTAACAGGTCCATTTCGCCGTCATCAAATTTCGGTAATCTGTCGAGTTCGTAGTTGTTCCAGCGCGGATCGCAGCACTCGACGAGCTAGCCTAGCGAGTCCCTCTTCGCCCTGTCTTTCTTCCCGACACCAGGTGAGCACTGCGTCAAAGGATGGTGCACGTCCCGGGGAGGTGCTCTCTCGGAGTCCCCGACCTAAGTAGTGGAGCGCTTCTGAGAGCTGCTGAGATGGCTCTGACATGGCAAGCGCAGAGCGCCATCGAGCGCCTGGCTGTCCATCTCCTAGCAACCTCTCTACCCGCTCGGGAGTGTAGGCCAGGGCCTCCGTCAGCGCCTGTGCCCAGCCCGTGAGAACGGTCAAATCATCGACGTCCAGCAGACACGGAATTGGCTTTGTGAATTGGAAATTCGGTGAGCTCGAACTAACGGCTCGGACCTGGTGGACGGCCACGTCAAAATATTCGGTGGCGTTGTCAACGGGCACTCGCCCGTCGGCGGCATGCCGGGTCGCACGATCGCCGCAAACGGTGAGGAGGACTCCGTGGGCGCCAGCCTCGAGTGGAATCTCGCGGATCCCGCGAACCGGGTCCTTCCACAGCGCGATCACCGGAGACGAATTCCGCCCCTGAGGTCGACTGCGCTCCACCATCCCGAAAGAAGTCAGCGTCAGGACGGCGGAGCCAGGGTCATCGGCTAACACGCTGGCGTATCGTGCCGCCCAGCGCGAACTGAGTTGCGGACCATCGAGTAAGGGCGTGATGACGACTGTAGGCCCGACGCATCGGATAATATCCGCCACCTCGTCTATCTGGGCCAAGTCCTCGCAAACGAGAGAAACCATGGTGAGCTCATCGCCTAGTTCGATAAATCGGACGGCGCGGCGTGGAACCTCCATCGCCTCCCACCAGCGGACGTGGGGATGAAGGGCGCCGCCCAGGTGGTATTGATAAATCTGGGCTTCATCGAGCGACCATCGATGGTGTTTATTCTGACGGATGCGAAACCATTGTTCGCTGACTGAGCTGGGCGATCCAGCTTTTTCAAGTCTCGGGCTAAAGCTGGAGTGCACCCAGTTGCAAGGTAACCTCCCCCCTTCGGAGCGCTGGCGGACCCCGGTGATGAGTGTACTAACGCCGTGGTGCTCCAAGAGCGTTTCGAGATCGTTCAGATCGCGCTCGTCGACAGCGCTCTCCGGTAGAATCACGACATCAACCCTGTCCACCTCGTCATTAGCAGACACAATTACACGGCTCACCAGATCTAGATCGAGGCGTTCCGAAGGAGCGAACTCGAAAAGGCCGAACGGCTCTTTGGCGAGCCGCTGTACTGAGCCCTGCACCGGATGAAAGTCGGACTTTCGCACACGCAGGGGCCACGGCAGCAGCAGCAAGTTCGCGTGTCTGGCTCGCGGCTCCGTCCCAATACGACGGACAGGCACGTTGTACCAGCAAGCTTCTACACCTGTGCTATGTACGCAGGCGTAGCGTGAGAATGAGCGCAATGACGTTCCGTTGGGCGGCGTTCGAACCTTGGGCAGCACCCGCAGGAAGTGTGTCGGGATACGAGCGAGCGATCCGGTCCTTGCCAGCAACTCGCGGCCATGAGCGCGATACAAGCATGCTCTTCCGTCAGACTTGTCGAGCGCGACACCAAGTCCAGCGCACGCTTCATCGGCAATTGCATGAAGGGTCAACAGCGCTTCACACATTCGCCAGTCGCGCCCTTCCGCCAAATCGTCAAACGGCATCGCGGCGCCCTCGCAGAAAGCGCTCCACTCCTCGGCTAGAGGGTCAGGGAACGCGCATTGCCGGTCCTCAATCCAGACGCTCCATTGCCGGCTTGTTTCCTGGACTGCGTCGGACCAGTTCGAAAACCGGCGCGGTGGCCACTCCATATTGACGGTCGGCGACAATATGAAGCGATACACCTCTGACCGCCCGAGGATCATGTCTGTGAGGGCGAATAGATCGGGGGGCCACTCGAGGAATTCATCTGTGATCGGGCTTCCAGCCAAGGCTTGCCAGATAGAGGCTGGCGTTGGCTCCTCAGTCTGTATATTCATAGCTCTTTGCTCAGAGTTTTAGGCATCATGAACTCTGCAATATGGCTACAGTGGAATCGGTCACGCGGACGAGGCTAAATAGGCCTCGATAGCTGAGCTAGGCTTATCTCAAAAACGATGCCTATCCCGGAGGATCTCTGCTGCGCGCTCGCCGATGATGACGCAAGCAGCCATAGTATTTCCGGTTGTTATACGCGGCAGGATCGAGCCATCTGCCACACGAAGATTATTGACTCCATACACATTGAGTTTGCCGTCGACGACGGACATCTCGTCTCGCCCCATTTTGGCCGTACAGGTCTCGTGCCAGTAGCTCGTGGCTGCATCTCGAACAAAGTGTTCTAGTTCGGCGCCCTTCAGATTTCCTGGCATAACTTCCCGTTTTACAAATGAACGTAGCGGAGCAGAGTTGCCAATCTCACGGCAGAGCTCCACGCCGGCAATAGCGGCCTTCATGTCCTCTGGGGATGCCAGAGTATTTGCTTCGATTCGGATGGGATCTTGCGGGTCACGACCGGTCAGATGCAGTTGGCCTCTGCTCTTCGGGTGTGCGACAGCTCCAAACAACGTCCATCCTGCTGTCGGCAAACCAAATCGCTTTGCATTCTCTTCGGTCGACTTCGGAACTTCAGCCTCACATGCAAACAGGTCCGGTGAATCTAGTTGCGACTCGCTCTTCCAGAAGAAGATCGCCTCAGACATCGTGTTGCGCGGAGGCAGCGCGTCGCGATACTCCCAGACACAATCGAAAGCAAGGTGGTCCTGGAAATTCTGACCCACCCCCGGCAGGTGCTGTACGACGGGAATGCCCAACTGCTGCAATTCGGACTGGTCGCCGATGCCGGACTGCATCATCACTTTCGGCGTATTAATAGCGCCGAGCGAAAGCACTACTTCTAGTCCCGCGCGAATTGAATGCGTTTTCCCTCCGTTAGAAATCTCCACTCCCGTGGCTTGCTTTCCCTCAAAGGTAATCCGAGTGACCAATGCTTGCGACAGAACTGTCAGATTGGGTCGATCCATGTAGGGAAAAATGTATGACCGAAATACGGATTGTCGTTTCCCATTTCTCGCTCGAACATCCGTGATAGAAGCACCCCCATCAACCTCCATCATGCGACCATTGGGATTCTCGAATGTTGGGATTCCGACCGAACGTGCTCCTTCAACCGTGGCAGGAGCAAGCGGATTAGGATCGGGCGCTGGTTCAACGAAGACAGGTCCTCCCGTTCCGCGGTACTTCGGGTCAGGCGAGCCATGCCAGTCCTCGATTCGGCGGTAGATGTTCAGCACCGACTCGTAGTTCCATGCCGGGTCGTCCGCCTCCGCGGCACAGAGATCCCAGTCATTTTTGTGTCCGCGAGCCCACACCATTACGTTAATGCTGGAGCCTCCACCGAGGACCTTGCCCATGGAAAAAGGAATCGAGCGGCCATTCACGCGCGGGTTAGGTTGACTATGGAAGCTCCAATCTCGTTCGCTCCCGATGTTGAATGGCCATTGATTGGCTTCTGTCACCGCCGGCAAATCATCGCTGCCTCCTGCTTCAAGCAGCAGAACGCTGACATCAGGATTTTCAGCGATGCGGCGCGCGATGACGGAACCGGATGAACCGGAGCCGCAAACAATGAAGTCGTACTGCGATTTCAATTCAGAGGTTAGTCTCGCCTGATTCCTTTGCACTCGTTCCAGAAAATCTGCTGACATAACGTCTTCTCCGAATCGACATCGGAATTAGATGTGATGCTGAGTGGCAGGCCTCAAGTAATTATCCGGAGAGAATAGCGAGGACGAAGCGCGTGCTTTGCGCAAAACCCACTTGCCTTCCGGGGAATCACGGTTGAGTATCCGCCGCGAGTCCCACGCTCGGCACTGCACTCGGCGCATGCGGACTTTAACTCTGACCGTAAACCGGGATCGCCGCGCCGTGAATCACCCGTGCATCGTCGCTGCACAGGAACAAAATGACCCGCGCGATCTCTTCCGGCTTCGGCCACTTGCCAAAATCGGCTTTGGGCATCGCCCGTCGGTTCGGTTCCGTGTCGATGATGCTTGGGAGGATCGTATTCACACGGACTCCTGTGCCGCGCACGTCTTCTGCGAGAGAGTCCATCATTGCCAGGGCAGCTGCTTTGGAGGCCGCGTAAGCGGAGGCGCCCGCGGCATGATCGAAGGCAGCGCGCGCAGAAACGTTCACGATGGCGCCCTCTTTTCGTTTGAGCATCGCCGGAATTACAACCCGTGCCAGGGTGTAGCCAGAGCGCAAGTTCAACGAGAGCATCTTCTCAAACGTTTGCGGATCGAGTTCCCAAAGCTTGATTCCGCCTGCATAGCCACCCACGGCATTTACCAGCGCATCGATTTGGCCGCCGCTGGCAAGTGTGCCATCGACAAAGCGCCGGACGGCGGCTTCATCGGTCACATCGACAGCCTCTCCCAAGAGCGAAGACACATTCGATCCGGCAGACCTCTTCAATGCGTCGAATTCCGCTGGATCGCGGTAAGTAACCGCAACGCGCGCGCCTTCCTGCAGAAATGCCAGGCTGACGGCTCGTCCCAGACCACCGGTTCCGCCAGTCACGATGATTAACTTGCCTGAAAATCTCACCACATCTCCTTCGGATCTAGACGAGACTCAACCATCCAAAGTACAGCACATCTTTATTCAATCCTCCAGAGCTTCAGTCGGCGGCAGGATCGAGATGGTTGGGCTCAGCCTTCTTGGCGGATCTGGTCGAATCAGAGTCCAAGATCGAACGCAATCGGCGGCCAAGCTCGGGAAACTCGAAAGGCTTATTTAAGATCGCCGCAGGATCTCCGGCCACGTCCTGATCCGTATACCCTGACATGAAGATCGCCTTTACTTCGGGGCGGTGCGAGCGAATCGCTCTGACTGCGGAGTCTCCACGCATTCCGGGCATTAGAAGGTCAGTGAGAATCAAGTGGATAGGGCCTGCGTATTCCATCGAACGCCGGATCGCTTCCGCTCCGTCGACGGCTTCGATTACACGGTATCCGAGCGCTTCCAGGTACGCTCGCGTCATGGCGCGTATTCCGGACTCGTCTTCAGCGAGCAGTATGGTTTCAGTACCGCCGCCCGGAGCTGAAGCAGATGTTTGGACTTCTTCCGCCGGAGCAGCTTTAGTTTTCGGCAAGAAGATGCGAAAAGTGGCTCCACGATTGGGTTCACTCTGCACGTCGATCCGTCCTCCAGCGCGTTCCGCAATTCCCAGCACGGTTGACAGCCCCAGGCCAGTTCCTCTTCCGAGCTGCTTGGTGGTGAAGAATGGCTCGAAGATCCGCGCCTTCACCTCGGGTGTCATACCGTGGCCCGTATCGCGCACTTCGAGGATCGCAAATTCCTTGACGGTCTCATTTCCCTGATCGTCGCGTGAAGACAACGTTCGGTTTGTGGTTGCAATCGAGAGCTGGCCTCCCTCAGGCATCGCGTCCTGTGCGTTGACGGCGAGGTTCATGATCATCATCTCGATTTGGGATACATCTGCGTAGATCGGTTGCGGATTGGGTGCCGCCGAAACTTCAAGCTGAATTTGATCGGAGAGCAGGCGGCGAAGCAGAGGCTCCAGATTCAACAAGATCAGATTCAGATCGGCGGTAGTCGCCGCGTCCGGCTGCTTACGGCTGAATGCGAGAAGCTGCTTGGTCAAGGAAGCGGCTCGCCTCGTTGTCGCCAGTATCTGTTCGCAGGTACCGTAGTCCTCCGCGAGCGAGGGATTTTCCATCAACTGCGTGACATAACCAGAGATCAGCATTAGCAGATTGTTGAAATCGTGAGCGACACCTCCGGCCAGCCTGCCAACCGCCTCCATCTTCTGAGATTGTCTAAGTTCCAGTTCCAGATTTCTCGCGCGAGTGACGTCGCGAAAGCTCCAGACACGTCCCATGATCTTGTCGTTGATGCGTTGTGGTTGCGAGTAGCGCTCAAAGATGCGGCCGTCCTTGAAATACAAGACATCGAAACTGGTTGCGGCGGGATCCGTGTACAACGATCGTACTTTTTCCAGGAAATCACTAGGACTTTGAAGCTGATCGATCACTCGCTCCAGAACGGCTTCGTCCTCTTTGCCAATCGACGAATCGCAACCCAAATGCCACATCTCGATGAATTTCTTATTGCAGCTGGTGACCTTGCCCTCGTTCGACACAACCAGGATTCCATCCGCGGTTGAATCCAGTGTGGCATTCAGGAGCGACACGGTGTGTTGCAACCGATTCTCAGCCTGGAGTCGCGCCTGGTTCTCAATGCGGAGAGCGGCGTTGATCTTGGCAAGCTGGGTGGTCCGTTTGGCGGTTTCTGCGTCGACATCAGCATTCGCGCGGAGGATCGCGGCTTCGATTTCCTTGCGAAAGCGAAGGTCACGCGCGGTAAAGACTACCGCCCGAGTTTCTGGATCCTGTAAACGGCTGTTCGCGACGATCTCGAATGGGATCCAGTGCCCCGAGGAGTCTCGCAGCCGCAGCACCGAGGGAACACGCTCCCCTTCGTGCTGGACCGTTTCCTCGTACTCCAGAGCAGCACGGGATGCATCATCAGGATGAACAAATTCGAAAATGTTGTGCCCCACGAGTTCATCGTTGCGGTAACCCAGCACTCTTCCTACGTATGGATTCGCATACACGATGCTGCCTTCGGCGTTTAGCAGGGCAAGGATTTCCGGTGCGTTCTTGACAATGGAGCGATACCAATCATAATGTTCGCGCTCAATACGGCTGCTATTGTCGCTGCGATTGGATCGTTGCTTCCTAAAAGGAGCCATACGGCACCTGCCCGTTGGCTGCAATGCATCTCCGAAGAGCCAACCTTCGGGTGAGCTCCTGATCTGCCCACCTCACTAACTCCGCCGATACTTGGATGCGCATGCGCAAATTGTGAAGACACCAGAGTGCGTGGACGGGGCAATGTCATTCTCGGGCGCTTCGCATCAGGCGCGACAGCAGCATCTTTGAAGAGTGAAGAATGCGAACCTGTCAGATTTGACAGTTTCACGCCTGAGCGTGCCGACAATATCCGGCACAAGCCCGGATCTTCATCTCGAATCTGAGTGGTCTTGAGTCAGCGTGATACTGGAGGGAAGATGACTTTCCTGTCACGCTTCATATCCACCACGATCCATCCCTTAGCGTTCGCTTCATCGAGGGCCTTGTCGAGTTTTCCAACCTTTGACTGGCGATCGTAAGCGTACTCACGGTCAGCGTTGGTGTGGTGTATGAGCATAAGGAGTGGCTTACCTGGGCTCGCGGCTGTCCATTCCAGCATGAATACGCTGAGCATAAAGCTCACCAACAACTTCCACTACGACCTTTCGTTCTGGAACAACTTCGACAGCAGGCCACTCTTAAACTCGAAGAAAAATGAATTAGGCATCAGCAGCAGCCTTGGTTGGAGTTTTTGAAGCAGCTCAGTTCAGGGCTGGCGTTTGCTGCGGAACTGTCGATCGGGCGATTGGAATTCCAAAAATTGAGGCGTTCTGAAGTAATCTGCGGGCGCAACGCGTGGCGCGGTTAACATAGGAAGTGGCAGTGGGGAACCTCGAGAAACGCTGCTGGCCAGGGTTTCTGTTCATCTCTGGCCCTGAAATTCAGAACAAGAACCGTGTGTTTGTTGACTTCAGCGCAGAGTGGGCTACTATTTCCAAATTGCTGGGGCCAATCAGAATCCAGGGGCAAGATAGCGTATGGATTTTCTTCACGACTTGCATGGAGCTATTTGGACTCCGCTGTTCGCTGTCTCGGTGTCGGCAACAGCGCGAACCTTTTTGACCGGCTCCGCAACCGGCAGACCCTCGCATCTCTACGTAACCGGGGCGATTTTCTTCTTCGCGATCGAGACGGCACTCATCACGGTGCTGATCGCCGCGAGAAAGCGGGCTACACGAATCCGTACGTTGCTGGACCGGAGATTCGCGATCGAAGCTGCAATCTCCAGGTGCTCGGCAAGGCTCTCCGCCTGTCCAGCAGCGCGAGTCGACTTTGAAATCGAAGAAGGACTGCGCGCGATCGTCGAGTCTGAAGAGATCGATATGGCGTCGTGGTTTGTATTCGACTCCGGTTCCGCTGCGCAAGTCTATTCCGCTCACGTCGACATGGGCCTTCCATCTTCGTTTTATACCGGCCCTGAACTTCCGTGGGTGACACAGACGCTGCTGCACGATGAACCAGTCGTGCTCAGCAGCCTCGATCAACTTCCGTCAGAGGCTCAGAGCGAGAGAGATTATCTCGCAAACAAATCGATTAAAGCCGCCGCCTTTGTTCCCTGTGGCTCAGGGATGGGACTTCAGGGCGTATTGACGCTTGTCCGTCTATCGGATGAGGTCTCGTGGCCTAACGTGTTGGTCGAGCGTCTTTCGGTGCTCGGGAATATCTTTGCAGGCGCGCTGATGCGTAAACGAGCTCAGCAGGCCGAAGAAGAGAGCGAAAAGAGATTCCGCTACTTATTTGAAGAGGCGCCAATTGGAATCGCGATCGAAAACGTGGATGGAAAGATCCTCTTCGCCAATCCTGCTCTGTGTTCGATTCTTGGATATGAGATGAATGAGATCGTCGGTATGAATTGCTGCCAATTCTCCGAAGCTGACGCAGAAGGGAACGATTACCATCAATTTCAAGAGCTGCGCGCAGGTCTCGCCGATACGTATCGCCTGGAGAAGCGTTATACAAAAAAGGATGGGAGCGGTATCTGGGGGCGTGTGAACGTCACCATGCTGAGAAGCTCAGATGGGCGACAACCTATTGTAGTAGCCACTGTCGAGGATATCAGCGCGGCAAAAAGAACGACTGCCGAACTGAACGAATTGAATACCGAACTCCGGCAGCTGACTACCCGCCTGATTCAGAGCCAGGAGGTGGAACGGCAGAGGATCGCGCGTGAACTCCACGACGACATCAGCCAGCGTCTTGCGCTCCTCATGATGGATATCGATGCGTGGCAAGGCGAAATTCCATTTCAACGAGCTTCCGACCATTCCATGCTGCGACGGGTAATGGCGCAGCTCGATGAACTTTCCACTGACGTTCACAACCTCTCGCACCGATTGCATTCCAGCAAGCTACAGCACCTCGGGCTACAAGCCGCTATGCAGGAACTCTGCCAGCAATTTTCCTCGCGACACAACATTCCCATCGAATTGAATGCCCAGAGTGTCCCGCGAGATCTCCCTGAAATGGTGTCGCTCTGCTTCTATCGAATCGCGCAAGAAGCGCTAAAGAATGCAGTGAAACACAGCCGTTCATCGCGCATCGACGTCAGAATCGTCAGTGGAGAGCAAACGCTATGTATGCACGTCACGGATTTTGGGACAGGTTTCGATGTTGCTGCGCCCAGTTCGGGCCTCGGTCTTATGACCATGCAAGAGCGGCTTAGGATGGTCGGCGGGACGCTCCGCATCAACTCAGTTCCGGAGAGCGGCACTGAAGTGATCGCGGAGGTGCCAATCGAGCGTTTTTCGATGGTCGCAAAAGTGGCGTAACCGGCGCTCCTGATCTTCGGCCGTTCCATTCCACTGTCAATCTTGACAGTGGCAGGCCGTCCAACCGCGGACAACCATAGCGGCTGTGCTCGTGCGCATGCCCGAGCTTCCCTCATGCGCCACAAGAAGAGATCTCGCCAACGGGCGCAACGCCAACACTCATTCAGGTATGGATGGCTTGTCCTGTTGGCATCCGGAATCGTCGCCTGTGCGATCGCGTGGGGAGTCCTCAGCTCCCATCGAATTGCCGTGGCGCGCGCGAATCCCGCGCCTTCGCCAACGCTATTTGCGCCGACGGTTGCGAACTCCGCCCGGAGCCCTCAGGCTTCTCCCGCAGAAATGGTCTGGATTCCCGGAGGCGAATTCTCCATGGGCGCAAACGATCCGCCCGACATGGACGAAGTGGGAATGAAAGCTACAATCGACGCGCGCCCGATCCACCGTGTTTATGTCGACGGATTCTTCATGGACAAGACTGACGTCACCAATGCTGAATTCGCGAAGTTCGTGAGGGAGACAGGTTACATCACGGTCGCCGAACGTAAGCCGAACGCGGCGGACTTCCCGGGAGCGCCCCCGGAGAACCTGATCGCGGGATCAGTGGTGTTTTCACCGCCCGATCATGACGTATCGCTGAGCGACCATCTACAGTGGTGGAGTTACATCCCCGGAGCAAACTGGCGTCACCCCCTTGGTCCTGGCAGCGACATCAAGGGGAAAGACAACTACCCGGTTGTGCAGGTGGCTTACGAGGATGCCGAGGCATACGCGAAGTGGGCGGGTAAGCGCTTGCCGACGGAAGCGGAGTGGGAGTTCGCGGCTCGCGGTGGCTTGGCCGGCAAGCCGTTCGTGTGGGGAGATGAATTTCGTCCCAACGGGAAATGGATGGCAAATACGCATCAGGGGCACTTTCCGACCAAGGACACAGGCGCCGACGGCTTCGTCGGGATCGCTCCCGTCGCGCATTATCCCGCCAACAATTATGGGCTTTACGACATGGCAGGGAATGTCTGGCAGTGGACGAGCGACTGGTACCGTCCCGACTACTACCAGCAGCTCGCAGCAGCAGGCGGAGTTGTGCGCAATCCCAAGGGGCCCGACTCCCCGTACGATCCGGCCGAACCGACAGAGCGCAAGAAAGTTCATCGCGGAGGCTCGTTCCTCTGCACCGATCAATATTGTTCGCGCTACATCGTGGGAACGCGTGGCAAAGGCGAGGTCAGCACCGGCACGAATCACCTGGGCTTCCGTTGCGTCAAGAATCCGTAGCATTTCGGCGTACCAGCGACGGCGGATGTCACGGCGCGCTGATGATGTGTTCCTTGATGGCAAGTTTCACGAGGTCGGAATTGGTCTTTAGCCCAAACTCCTCCATGATCCGGTACTTGTGAAATGCCACCGTGCGCGTCGCCACGTTTAGAATTGCGGCGACTTCTTTCATGGTGCGTCCTTCCGCCAGTAACTGCAATATCTCCCGCTGACGAGGCGTAAGATGCCGTGAGCGGTCGGGGCGCGGATCACGCACAAATTCTTCCAAAAGCCGCTGGGCTACTCGCGGGGTTACGTACGAGTTGCCCTTCAGTATCTCGCGGATTGCTTTAATCAATTCCGTGCCAGCGGACTTTTTCAGCAGAAACCCAGATGCCCAATGCTTCATGGCATGCGCGGCCAATTCATAGTCTTCACTCATGGTGACGACCAGCAGCTTTATCTGGGGCAGCAGCTTTTTCAGTTCCTGACCGGCATCCGCTCCATTGAGCAAAGGCATTCCCAGGTCAATGATCGCGACATCAGGTTTCGATTCATAAGCCGTTCGCAGGAGTGCGCGTCCATCCGAGACTGTAGCGACAACCTCGAATTCAGGCTCCAGCAGCTTTTTAAATGCGTCGACAATTAAAGTATGATCGTCAGCCACTAGTATCCTAGCCCTCGCCATGGCTGACCTCCCCTAAACAAGATTGAGCCTATATCAGTGTAGACGCTGCCCGGGCCATTTTTTCAATGGCAAAACGTACTAACCTTGTCGAATCTGAAACTTACCGCTGCCCGCCCAGAACTACCCGGGAATCTTGTAGTCGCTCTTCCGCCACAACCCAACTGTCAGAACTGACAGTTTCGGGCAGGAGCACTCGAGTATAACTTTTCGCCCTAGAAGAGCATTGGAATTAGTTGGAACCGCCGGCCGAATCGGTGACGCAGACTTGTTGGCAGGTCGGCCGTCGTTCTCTGATCAGTCAGAATACCGGGTCCGAGATGGCTCGTACAATGCGGCAATCGAAGGTGCTAAAGAATAGTTCCTGCGATAAGCGGTTCCTGAAGTGACAGTTCCTAAACGCTCAGTCAACAATCTGAGCCTATTGCCAGTAGCGTTGGGTCGCGAGAGGAATGAAGATTCGGTTATGGCACAGCTTTCGGCATCCCCGAAGTATTTACAAAAGAACGAGGCACGCCGTCGCATAGTGCTCGCGGATGACCATCCGGATATGCTGCGGCGAGTCTCGGGGCTGCTGTCGCCGCTGTTTGACATTGTTGCGGCCGTGAGCGATGGACGAACCGCGGTGGAGGAAGCGACCAGGCTGAATCCCGACCTTCTGTTGCTCGACATCGCCATGCCGAAGCTGGACGGAATGCATGCGGCGCTCGAGTTACGACAGGCCGGGTGTTGCACAAAAATCATTTTTCTCAGTATGCACCAGGAAGCGGATTACGTGGCGGCAGCGCTGGAGACGGGCGCCTGCGGTTATGTATTCAAGAGCAGGCTGCGAGCCGATTTGCTCGTAGCGATCGAACGCGTTTTAGCTGGCAGTGTGTTTATCTCAACCCATTCTGGCGGCCACATCATCTAGGGGGCTGGAATTTCCAGCAGCAGTTAACTTAGGAGGACGCATTCGTGTCGAGCGCGATTGTCTCTGTGGGCTTTACGTGTCCTTTGTGCGGTGCGCGTGTCCCCGTGCTTCGCTCCTGCGATCCTGCACCCAACACGGCAGATGTGATTCGTGCGGAATGCCGATGTGGGTTCATACGATTTATCACTGTGCTTGAAATTCAAACACTGGAGGTTTGGCGCGAGCAGGCCGCTTAACCATCTTTTTTGGCGATGGCCGACTTGTCGCGAGCGTTCTGCAACTGACTCACGCGCGGAATTCAGTGGAATTTTTGCCTCCCAAGGTAGCTCCCAATCATCAGTGGAATGTGGCGTCGAGCGCGTCTTCTCGACCTCATTGCGGACCCGAAAGAAAGCCATGACTTCCGCTCCGCTTGAGGTTGTGGGGATAACATGACCGCCCATGAAAGGGGGACGATTGGCACGGCTCCTGTCGGTAAATGTCGGGCGTCCTCGCGAGGTGAAATGGAACGGAAAAGCCGTCCGAACATCGGTTTGGAAACTTCCGGTCCAGGGACCGCGAATGGTCCGCAAGCTCAATATCGATGGCGATGAGCAAGCAGATCTGATCGGTCACGGTGGAGAGCACCGGGCGGTGTTCGTCTACCAGATGGATTCCTACCACTACTGGGAGCAACAACTTGGCCGCACCGATTTCACCTACGGGCAGTTCGGAGAAAATTTCACTGTCGAAGGTCTTCTCGACAATGAAGTCTGCATCGGAGACCGCTATCGCATCGGTGGCGCGATGTTTGAGGTGACGCAGCCACGCGTAACCTGCTACCGGGTTGGCATTCGCATGAACGAGCCTCGCATGCCGGCTCTTCTCGTGGCACATCACAGGCCGGGATTTTATTTCCGCGTCGTGCAAGAGGGGGAAGTCGGAGCCGGTGACGAAATTGTGAAGGTCGCCGATGGCCCCGAACACATTACCGTCGCGGACGTCGATGCGCTCCTCTACTTGTCCGGCCATCATTCTCGCGAAGAGCTTGAGCGTGCGCTTCGGATTCCGGCACTCAGTAAGGGTTGGCAGTCATCTTTCGAGACAATGCTTCAGCAAGAATCAAGCACAGGAGCCGCTGAAGGGAACCCCGGCCTCGCGGAACAGGAGCCACCGCCCGCATGGCCCGGATTCAAGCCGATGAAGGTCTCTCGCATTGAGCGCGAGAGCGAAACGATTTCCTCTTTCGTGCTTGTGCCCACTGACGGACAGCCACTGGTTGCTCCGCTGCCGGGGCAATTCATTGTCTTGCGCTTGCCTGTAAATCCGGCAGCCCCGCGACTGCTTCGCAGCTATTCCTTGTCTGATCTGCCGGGAGCCGATCACTTCAGGATCAGTGTGAAGCTGGAAGAAAATGGCGTTGGAAGCGCGTTCCTGCATAACCTTGTGCGTGTCGGGGATGTGTTGGATGTCAGCGCGCCGCGCGGCAGCTTTACCCTGCGCCCTGGTCACGGTCCCGTCGTCCTGCTCAGCGCCGGGGTTGGCGCCACACCGGTACTGGCCATGCTCCATGCTCTCGTGGCGGAGACCTCGCAGCGGCAAGTCTGGTGGATATACGGTGCGCGCAATCGCGAGGATCATCCTTTTGCAAAAGAATCGCGGGCTCTCCTACAACAACTAGCGCTTGGGCACAGCCAAATCCAGTACAGCCGGCCAGGTCCGGAGGACCACGAAGGTGTGGACTTCGATGCTCCTGGCCGCCTTAGCGTGGCTGTGCTCGACAAGCTTGGTGTGCCTCGCAATGGTGACTTCTACCTTTGTGGTCCGACTTCCTTCCTGCAGGGCATGCGGGACGGCCTGGGAAAGTGGGGAGTGTCCTCAGCGCAAGTGCATATGGAAATCTTTGGTGCGCTCGAATCCACAACGCCGGGTATGGCGGAGGTTCGCCACACTCCGCATTTGCCGGAAGGCCCACCGGGACCCGGCCCATCGGTCGCGTTTGCGCGCAGCGGAATCACGGTGGCATGGGATCCCAAGTTCGGGAGCTTGCTTGAACTGGCTGAAGCCTGCGACGTCTCGGTCCGATGGTCGTGCCGGACCGGTGTCTGCCATACCTGCGAAAGCGGCCTGATCAGCGGATCGGTCAGCTACCAGCCCGAACCGCTCGAGATGCCTGCTCCTGGCAACTTGCTGATCTGTTGCTCGCGGCCGCGCGAAGATGTCGTCATTGATTGTTGATGTCTGGCCAAATAAACTGCTCCCTCTCTACCTCTATCTCTAAAAAGAAAGCGAGATGAAGAAAAAGAAAGCGAGATGAAGATATGAATGTTGTTCTGGCAGCATTTCTGATCGGTGTGATTGCCGGCCTGCGGGCGATGATGGCTCCCACAGTAGTCAGTTGGGCTGCCGGACTCGGCACTCTGCATCTGGAGGGCACCCCGCTGCATTTCTGGAGTCACGCCATTACTCGTTATGTTCTGAGCGTGGCCGCCATCGGCGAACTCATCAACGATAAGCTGCCGAAAACTCCGAGCCGGAAAGTCCCGCCGCAATTCATCGTACGGGTGCTGACCGGTGCGCTGTCGGGAGCGGCTTTGGGGGCAGCGCGTCAATCTACCTTTGCTGGACTGGTCGCCGGCGCGATCGGTGCAGTCGCGGGTACATTGGGCGGATCCGAATTCAGAACTCGGCTGGGAAAGGCATTCGGCAAGGATCTTCCGGCCGCGCTGATCGAAGATGCGATCGCGATTGTCGGCGCAGTCTTGATCGTGACGAAACTGTGATCGCGTTCTGGCCTCAGTCGAGCCGAAGGCAGCCACGTACGCGGACGCCTATAGCCCACCGCACTCTTCACACTACTGTTAAGGCCTTCCCGGAATATTCCGGTATTTCGAGCTTTGGATAAATAGTCTCTCGATCCTCTCAAAATTGCAGTATAAAGCCCTGCTCCGGGAATTCAGGATTTCAAGGATTGCAATTCCATGAAACGCCACTTGGCGGTCGCCATTCTTGTCTTCACAGTTCTAACTGCGGTCGACGCCGTACACGCTCAGACAATCTCACGTCCGCAGGACCGCATTGGATCGATTGACGAACGGTCGCGCGTAGTCTTAAGCGGCAATCGCCACCCGCTGGCGAAGGCTGCGAATGATCGAGGAGCGGCACGTCCCGATTTGCCCATGAAACGAATGATTCTGGTGCTGAAGCGAGACGCCGCGACCGAGAAGGCACTGCAGCAATTCATCGCCGAGCAGCATGACCGCCTATCTCCCAACTATCGTTCGTGGCTCACACCGGAACAGTTTGCCACCCGCTTCGGTTCGGCAGAATCTGATCGCCAGCAGATTGCGGCGTGGTTGGGATCACACGGTTTCAACGTCGACCGAGTCAGCCGCGGTGGCATGTCGCTCGAGTTCAGCGGTACCGCGGACCAGGTCGAAAACGCATTCGGTACGCCGGTGCACATTTACGAAGTACGCGGCAAAACTTACTACGCGAATGCATCGGATCCTCAGATTCCTGCGGCACTTGCCTCGACTGTCGCTGGAGTGAATACACTCCATAGTTTCGAGAAGCCTTCGCCGTTGCGCGTTCTCGGCACAGCCAATCGGGTCGGGAACACCAGCCTGTGGCAACCAAATTTCAGCGAGGGAACTCCCGGCCAAACCTTCCATTTTTTGGCGCCAGGTGATTTTGCCAAAATCTACAATGCGACCCCGTTGTATCAAACGATCGACGGAACTGGCCAGGCGATTGCCATTGTCGGAAGATCTAACATCAATATTTCCGATGTCGAACTTTTTCGTATCGCTTTTGGTCTTCCCAGCAACAACCCCGAGATCATCGTGAATGGCCCCGATCCCGGTAACCTGTTTAACGACGATGAAACTGAGTCTGATCTCGATGTGGAGTGGGCGGGCGCGGTTGCTCCCAAGGCAACGATAAAGTTCGTGGTCTCGGCTTCCACCAATTCCACCGATGGAGTCGATCTTTCCGCCCAGTACATCGTCGACAATAATATTGCGCCGGTCTTGAACATAAGCTATGGCCAATGCGAAGCCTTACTTGGCGCGGCGGAAAACACCTTCTTCAACAATCTTTGGGAGCAGGCTGCCGCTGAAGGTATCACTGTGATTGCGTCCAGCGGAGACAGTGGCGCGGCCGGCTGCGACTCTCCATATTCAGGACTCGCCAGCCTGGGAAATGCGGTCAGCGGTTTGGCGTCCACTCCGTACAATGTCGCGCTCGGTGGTACTCAATTCAACGAAAGCGGTGCCGACAGCACGTATTGGGCAGGTATAGACGGGGCCGATCAATCTTCGGCTCTCGGCTACATTCCCGAGGCTGTCTGGAATGAGAGCTGCGGTGACCCAACTCAATGCGACTTCACCGATCTGTATGCAACCGGTGGCGGTGCGAGCGCTCTCTACAGCAAGCCCGCATGGCAGGCTGGCCCCGGTGTGCCGTCCGATGGGAAACGCGATCTGCCCGACGTATCGTTTTCCGCTGCTGCCGGGCACGATGGCTATCTCGTGTGCCAGGACGGCATTTGTCTTACCGATTCCACAGGTCTGTTAGTCAACGCCGAGGTGGTCGGCGGGACTTCAGCCTCGGCTCCAGCATTTGCCGGAGTCATGGCTCTCGTGAATCAGAAGACAAATTCCCGCCAGGGGCAGGCAGACTTCATCCTCTATCCGCTCGCAGCCGGGGAAAACACCGCGAATTGTAATGCGAGTGGACCTCCGCAAACTTCGTGCATCTTCAATGACATCACTCACGGGAATAACAGCGTTCCCGGACTGACCGGCTATGCCGCCGGCGCCGGTTACGATCTTGCTACCGGGCTCGGTTCCATCAACATTTCCAACCTCGTGAACAATTGGAGCGGGATTGCTCTTCGCTCGACTACAACCCAGCTGGTTTTATCGCCAGCCGCGACGACACATGGTCAACCGGTGAGTGCTTCAGTCTCCGTTACAAGCAGTGCAGGGACCCCTGCCGGTGCTGTCACTCTGCAAGCGGGCACTCAGGATGTAAGTCTGGGAGTACTGGCAAATGGGAGTCTCTCGAGTTCTGTGTCCTCGCTGCCGGGCGGAAGTTACACGGTAGTGGCAACCTACGGCGGCGACGGTATTTTCGGCGCCAGCACATCGACCGGCGTTCCCATCATGATCACCCCTGAAAGCAGCGTGCTGAATTTCGTTACCCTGGGGCTGGCTTCCAACGGCACGTTGGGTACTGCCTCTGCTACCGCGTTTGGTTCTCCATTTTTTTTGCAAGCGTCGGTTGCTGGCGCATCAGGTAAGGGAATAGCTACCGGCAAGGTGGCGTTCACGGACAGCTATAACGGAAATACCAGTACCTTGATGACTGTTGCTTTGAATAGCCAAGGGAACTTATTGGTTCCGGAGACATCGCTAGGCGTCGGGACGCATGCAATCACCGCAAACTACTCCGGAGACCCGAGCTTCCTGGCAAGCGGAGCGAGCCCGCTGACAGTTACCGTCGCAAAAGGTTCAACACAGACATTCCTCTTCCTTCCCACGGGGGCTCTTCCAAATTCCTCTGTCACCTTGCAGGCGTTTATTGCAGCGGGTGGTATTGCGCCCACCGGAACTGTGCAGTTCTATGACGGGTCCAATGCTCTGGGAAATCCTGTCGCTCTCAGGTTGGGTGTAGCCACCCTGACGGTAACTCAAATGGCGAATGGTTCGAATACCATTTCCGCAATCTATTCCGGAGATACGAACTACAACGGATCGACTTCCACGAACAGCACCGTCGTCATTGGCAATCCTGATTTCCAGATTGCTGCCAATCCTGGCGATGTTATCGTGACGTCCAGCGCGCCCGGCGAAGTGAATCTGCTCTTGAGTCCCGGTGCGGGGCTCGGCTTCTACGGCAATGTTTCTTTCAGTTGCTCAGGACTGCCTAAAGGCGCTAGCTGCGCGTTCCAACCCACACCGTTGACTCTCGACGGATACACCACAAAGAACGCGACGCTGACAATTAGCGGAGCAGGCACAACCGCTGCCACAGTCATTCCTCACTCGTCAAGAACGCTCACGCTGTTATTCGCGATCGTCGGAGCAGGAGTGTTTGGTCTTGTTTCGCTGTCAGCAAGGCCGCGTTCGGTGTATTTCTATGCCTGCGCACTCATGCTGTCGCTGCTTTGTGTCACTGCGGCATGTGGCGGTTCTGGTAATTCCTCGTCGAGTTCGGCGAATTCCATAACGACTCCCGTTTCTGGCAGCGCCTATATGGTCACAGTGACGGCAGCTGGCGGCTTCGGTACTGCGGCTGTCAGCCACAGCGTGAATCTCGCGGTCACATTCAATTAATTCCGGAGATGCACAGCAGTCAGAATCAGGACGCTGAGAACTTCTTTCCTAAAAAGGACGGTTCGCCTTCCGCCATTCACGAAAAGCGATTACAGCGTAAACAGCTGCTCACCAACTGACGTCTAAAAGTGGTGTAGGACGCAGAATTCCCGGGATCAACTAAATGATTGCTTTCATAGCGGCGCCGCTGGCGCCCCGTGCCCAAGGTGTGTCTTTTATCCGACTCGACGCCGAGTGCGGGAGACAGGATTGGAGTAAGCATTTGTCTTCACCGAAATCATCCCGGGTTATTTCGATTCTTCTTGTGGTCATGGCTGTAACGGTCGTCCTCACTTCTTGCGGGCCGTTCTTTGTTGCCGAAAACACGGTTGTGTCTATCGCTCTGTCTCCAGCGAGCCCGACGCTTGTCGTGGGGGATACCACGCAGTTTCTGGCCACCGGGACGAAGGCAAACGGAGGAACGGAAGACGTCACGGCGGGTGCAACCTGGACTTCATCCAAGCCGGGCGTCGCCACAGTGACGTCAACCGGCTACGCCACCGCCGTATCCGGAGGGACGACCACGATTACCGCAAAGTATGAGGAAGGCCAGGCCGAAACTTTCATTACGGTCACCACTGCTACGCTTGAGTCCATCACGTTATCTCCAACGACCACGACGCTTTCTGTCGGCGGCACACAGCAATTCACGGCAACTGGGACTTATTCAGACGGAAACACTCGGAGTATTACTTCGACAGTGACCTGGTCATCCAATCAGACCGGCGTCGCCACCGTGAGCAGCGGATTAGTCACGGGAGTTGGGGCAGGTAGCACGATCATTACAGCGACTCTGAATGGGATAAGCGCCGGGGCGACGGTGACGGTTGACTGAGGCAAGCACCTTCAGCTACCCGGCCATCTCTCCCGAAGTGACGAAACTCTGATCGCCACAATGCCAGCGAAAGGATAAGGGAGTACTACAGTCCACTAGCAATCTCAGCTTGATGGTTTAATCCATCCACAACGCGCTAGTAATAATGCGCGGGTAGTAGCGGCTTGCTTTGCCTTCTCCTGACACGATCTGGTCGCAGCAAGCCCAGTAGGAACTGCCTTCTGTCTGCCATTTGACGTGGGCCGCGTCCGCTTTTCGAAATACTTCTGCAACTCCTGCATCCCCGTCCAGATGGAAGACCTTCCGCGTCACGTGCATGAAGATGGAAATCTTGCTCATCCACGAATTGTTGCTTGTCGACGACAGCTTGATTCCGCCGTCACCAAACAGATTACGACGCAGAGGATCGAGCAGCAGCTTGCGCGTGTGTTCCTTCAGGGCGTCATACATCCGCTTCTCTGACGGGCTTCCAAACACTTGATCCAGTGTCTTCTTTGCCCATTTAGTTTTCACGAAGTACAGCGGATACGCAGTCCCCTCGATTGCCGGGAGAATACGCGACGCGTATCCCGGATTACCCTTTTCGAAGATGGCGGGGAGAACGCCGTCAACTGCCTGGTCGGCGACAACTCCAGCAACTTTGATGGCTAGATCTTCTGAACGTTTCTGATCGGCGTTCGATCCCAAATCACGGAAGAGCAGTGCTAATGCTCGATAGCTTGCCCAGCTCTTTACCGCGATATAGACGTTGTTGCGCGTCTGCGCCAGCGAGTGATCCAGCGAATCGTAGGTGGTGATCTCCTGTCCGCCCGCAGTTTTCGTACTGTCATATTGCGCGAAGCCGACATCGCCGCTGCGGTTGATCATGCTCTGCAAACATGCTTTGATCACGCTTTTATTGCGCTTGAGCCACTTGCTATCGCGAGTCTTCGCCACATAACACGCTGCCGTCAGGATCCAGTTGCAAAGCTGCTCCTGCGTCATATAGCTGAAGCAGCCGGTCAGGTTTGCCAGCTCGTAGCTACTGCGTCCCTTGGGCGAGAAGTTGTTGTGCGCGCCCATGTCATGGCAGAAGCTCAACCCGCCCGGCTTCTTGTCGTATGGGCGGTTCAGTTGCGCCTCATCCGGCGGTGGTGGCGCCTGTGACGGATCGATCTGACCAACGTGCGCGGCCATTGCGATTTCGGCCTTGTAGACTTTCACCTCGTCCGTATAGCTATATTGCTTCACGAACGTGTCCAGCAGATTCCGCACCAGCCACGGATTATGTTCAAGCTCCCAGAACACGTGATCGACCGCGAGATCGAGCGTGTTCATCATGCAATACTCGCCTTCATTGACCACCCACAACGGCTGACGGTTCACTTCCAGCAGCTGTGTGCTTCCGTAGTAGCTGTGCGTTGCGTGCGCAATCATGAAGCGCTGGTCATCAGAAATCTTCGCGGAATCCAGTTTCTTGTCGAGCGCTTCTGACTTCGCTATCACCTGGCTTGCGCGATTCAGCGCCGTCTTCAATACATCCGCCAATCCCTTGAAGTAGCGGGTGTACAGATAACGTCCATCCAGCCCGTTCGTCTGGAAGCCTTCCAGATACGATCCGAGGGCGATCATCAGCCCGTACTTCTTTCCGGCAGGGACTTCAAATCCAAATCCCGGACATGACCCAAGCAGATGTACCGGGTTGTGGCGCTCGCGCACGCCATCGCTCGCCGACCAGCGCATAAACACGAACGGCTCCGCCGACGTCTTCTTTCCTTTTTCGGAGGAAGTGAAATCGAACAACTCCGCGGCGCCACCTGCTTCGCGGCGGAAGGCGAATCCCAACCGCCCCTTGCCTAAGTCATCTTCGAGAATCCGCGAACCGGGACGCGCATGATTCAGCGCGAACATGGCCGTCTTCGTTGTCTTGCCTTTGGTGTTATCGAAAACGAGCCGCGCCACGACGGCGGGCAGTAAACCGTCCCGCATCTTCTGCTTGCTATCCTTCGCCGGATCAGGAATTGGCCCAAACGGCGAATAGACCGTGAACGTCAATCCATTGGCACGCCATTCGTCTGTGGACCAGCTATATGAGCGCTCAAATTCGCCATCCTTGAAAGGCTCGGCGTCGGGCTTGACGTTCTGTTCTGAGGGACCTGCTTGCTCGACTAGAAAGGCGTCCGCGGCACGATTCACCGCGCCAACATAAAACGGCAGGCACTTCAGCGTTGCGTCCGAATGCCGATCGCCTTCCTTAAATCCAATGAAGACCTCCTGATCTCCCGGTTGTCCGATCTGCAGTCCAATGCCGCCACGAGTTCCGAAGTTCCCGCAAGTAAAGCTCATGAACGCACCCATCGGCGAGTGCTGAGCATTGAAACTAAGTTGATATGAGAGCGGAGCGCGCTTGGTCACGGTGATTCCTCGTAAGAAAAGTTTCAGCAGAGATTTAGTACGGACTCGCAACTTTTACGCTGGCAGACAATGCGCTGTCAAGGACGGCAAGAGCAGAAACACCGGCCAATCCGCTTGTGAGCCTCATCACGATTCATGTCAGGCCGGTATGATATAGTCCAACCCCCGAATGAATTCAAACTGGTCCGGCGCGTTTTCGGCGATGTCTACGAAGATATGCGATGACATTGCGAAGTTACGACGAACTTGCTTACGTTCTATCGCATGAACAGGAAGCATCTCGTCGAGCCGGGCGGTTTGTACTGATGGTCGGCGATTCGTTCGCATTGCCGATCTCCAGAAAGTGACTTTGCAGTTGAGCAAGTAAATGCTTATATGAGGCGCGCACTCGAGCTAAGGAGCTCGTGGGCACAGTGAGGCATTGATGATTCAGAAACTCTCGATCGGCGAAAAGACGGGCTATGCTCTCGGCGACATGGCCGCGAATTTTGTATTCCAGGCAATGTTGGCCCTTCAACTGGATTTCTATACCCACACGTTCGGCCTCACTGCGGCACAGGCAGGGACGCTCTTCCTGGTCGTCGGTTTGGCCGTGGCTTGCCTCAATCCGATCATGGGCATAATTGCAGATCGAACCAGCACGAAGTGGGGCAAATTCCGGCCCTGGCTGCTGTGGACGGCCGTGCCCTTTGGCATCATCGGAGTCCTTACCTTTACGACTCCGAATATCAGCCCTGCCGGCAAAATCATCTACGCCTGGACGACTTACATCCTGCTTCGAGTGATCTACACCGTCAACAACGTGCCATACGCGTCGCTCACTGCGGTCATGACTTCTGACCCCGACGAGCGAACCAGTATCTCCTCGTATCGCCAGATCGCGGCCAACTCTGCAGGTTTCATCGTCGCCAGCCTCGCCATTCCGATGGTGAGACTATTTGGTCACGGAAACGATGCTCGCGGTTATCAGCTAACTATGGGTCTGCTGTCGGTGGTGAGCGTGATCTTCTTCATTATTGCGTTCGCGACCACCAAGGAGCGGATCCAACCCGATCCCCAGCAGAAGACTTCGCTCAGCCAGGACCTCTCCGACCTGTTCAAGAACCGTCCATGGGTCGTGCTGTTCCTGGCCACATTGTTTTATTTCATGGCTATTCTGATACGCGGCAATGTGATGCTCCCCTATTTCCGATTCGTCGCAGGCAACGTAGACCTCTTTGCATGGTTTAACGGATTCGGACTAGCCTCACTGCTTCTGGGTGTTGCCTGCTCCACCGCCGTATCGGTCAGGGTGGGCAAACGTCAGCTTTTCATTGCCAGCATGGCATTGGCGGGCGTGTTCAGTCTGGCGTTATTTGTGATTCCGCCGAGCGCCACGGTTGTGATCATCGGAGTCGAAGTGCTGCGCCAATTCTCGTTCGGATTATCCGGACCCATCCTGTGGGCGATGATGGGCGATGTTGCCGACTACGGTGAATGGAAAACGGGCCGCCGCGCCAGCGGCACCGTAACGGCCGCAGTCGTATTCGCACTCTGGGCGGGTCTCGCTCTCGGCGGTGCCGTTGCCGGATGGCTCTTCTCTCTGTATGGATTCGTCTCCGAAGCCACTGTGCAGACAGCGCACGCTCAGATGGGTATCCGCTTGACTGCGAGCGTTTGGGCGGGACTGGCTTTCTTCGCCGTCGCGTTTTGTCTGCTCTTCTATCCCATCAGCCGGGAGAACAACCAGAAGATAGCCAACGAACTAGCCGAGAGGCGCAAGACCTTCGTCTCTCAGGCAAACGCGTAGCGAGGCTGCGGAGGGCAGGGCGGGTTGTGCTCACCCGTCTAATTGCAGCGTGCATTCTCGGCGTGAGCACCTACAGCCTCAGAGTGCGTTACCTCCGGGACATTTTGACCCGCTCCGGCCATCGCCCACAGCAAATCACGCCTTGGCCAGCTCCCTTAGCTTCGCCATGGTCGAAGCGACAAAATCTGTGCGCTTACCGGACTTTGCCCGGCGTTTCGGTTTTGAGGTGTTCGTTTTTCGTGCCATTCGTCTCGGCTCCTAACGTTTCCACCATAGCACGAATGAACGGGGATTCGTTACCTAGGTGTCCGCGCCGTCCGCGCACCCTTTATTTAATTAATTCTTCCGATTCACCGTCTGCACCACGCGATGAGTCGCCCCCGGCGAAGGAAGCGCGGGGGCAGGCGTGGGTAACGTTATCGTCAAACGACAGCACCTAAACCTGATAAACCTGGAAAAGAGAAAACGTGCAGAGCAAAGACGTGCTGGCAATCCTTGCGCTGAAAAGGCACACGCCTTGGTATTTCGGCCCAAGGGAGTCATTCTCGTAAGTTGTTGATTTTGATATGGCGGAGAGACAGGGATTCGAACCCTGGATAGAGTTTCCCCTATACACGCTTTCCAAGCGTGCGCCTTCAGCCACTCGGCCATCTCTCCGCTTTGAGGATGCCACGCAGGCGCACGTCCATTGTAACGTATGGGCTCGTGCGCAGCCGGCCCTTCGACTACGCTCAGGGCAGGGTTGGCTGCAGCGTGCAGTGAAGCGTCAGTCCTCTTCTTTTTTCAGTTGTTGCGCGAGGTAGTTCTGAATCCCCATCTCGCCGATGGCGTGCAGTTGGCCTTCGAGCCAGTCGATGTGATGCTCTTCGTCGACGAGAATCTTTTCCAGCAGTTCACGCGAGCCGGCATCGTTCTTCTCGTTCGCGAGTTGGATGCCCTCGTTCAGGCGCTTCACCGCGTCGTACTCCAGCTGAACATCGTTCTTGAACTGTTGCTCCACGCTTTGACCGATATTGATCTTGAAGTAGTCGGTCATATTCGGTGCGCCATCGAGATAGAGGATGCGCTCCATCAGTTTCTCGGCGTGCGTCATCTCTTCAATCGACTCTTTGCGAATCAGTTTCGCCAGGCGCTCGTATCCCCAGTTCTCGCACATCTCCGCGTGCAGAAAATACTGGTTGATCGCCGTAAGCTCGGCTTTCAACACCTGGTTCAACAGCGCAATAATCTTTGCATCACCTTGCATGAGGATTCCCCTGACTGGAAAGGCTTTTGGGCCCGCACAAAAACCGCAGGATTCTGTCAACAGCGGGGAATTCTAGCAGACCAGGTAGGATTAGTGAGTGATCGTGCTCACGTCGGGAATTTCTTCGGCCTTCTGTTCCGGGCCTTCGCTTCCCGCCGGCATCTTCGGTGAGCTTTCCAGCAGACGGTGATGCACACAGTACAGTGCAAGCTCAAGACGATCGGAGACGCCCAGCTTGTCGTAAACCCTGCGCAGATAATTCTTGATCACCTGCTCCGTGGTGCCAATTTCACGGGCGATATCTTTATTCTTCATGCCCTGCGCCACGCAGGAGACGATCAGCAGCTCTTTCTCGGTGAGCCGATTCTTTGGCTTTGGCGAGAATAACGCGGCGGTCTGTGTGCGATAGGCTTCAATCACCCAGTTGACGCCCTGGTTATCGAGCCAAGTTTCGCCTTGCGCCACTTTCTTCACGCAGCGCACCAGCAGGTCCGGCGCGATCGAAGGCGTAATGATACCCTTCACGCCGCGCCGCAGGTAATCGACCGTCATCGATTCTTCCAGCGATTCGGTAATCACAATTACTTTGAGTTCGGGAGCGGCTTTCAATACAAGGGAAAGGCCTTCCGCTGGATTTGGGACCAGTCGCGATTCGATGAGCAGCACGTCCGCCGGGAATTTCACCACGGTCATCAGCGTCTCATCGAGAGTCTCGGCCTGTCCAATCAGACGAACGTCATCCTCCATGGCGAATACCTTCCGCACACCAACGCGAAAGATCGCCTGGGAGTCAGCCACGATCAGGCGAACCGCGCCCTCCGTTGCCGGAGACGGTTGCCCGTTGCCATTTGCGTGGCCATTCGCGCCGTTCGCAGGTTCAGCGGCCATAACTTTCCTCTTGCGTACTCTTACGATCGTTCGAAGTGATACTCGTCGATGATGGCTGCTACTGACTGCTTGCCATCATCGGGATCGCAACGAATGATCCGTCCAGCCCCGCTCACCAGCACATCATTCGGTGCGCCGATCACCTCGGCGGGGATGGAAATCGTGAACTCGATGTCGGAGCCGATTGCGACTTCGTTATCGAGGTTGAACATCACTCCGGCGGCAGAGATATCGTGCGTCTCCGCATGGATCTCCTGCGCACCCGATTTCAGGGTTACGGGGAGTTTCAGGGGGAATCGGACAGCGCCTCTCATATTCAAGGGAATGTCGCTTTCAACTCCTGGCAGAGAGTACATCCGGTAGTAAGAGGTTCAAAGTTACGAAAGTGTTGAAGCCAATCGCAGGGCTACGTTCCGTGACACGGCAAGTGCCGAGCGCAGAAGGGCTTGGAAACGTAGTCTCCCAGATGTTTCCCTGGGGCCACGGTGAAATTCGGCCATAGTGGAAAACAAGATCGCAAAAATATCTTGACATTAGTGTTTGAAAGACACTAATTTAGTGTCTATTAAACACTAATGGAGGTTGCGAATGCTGAGTTTCATGAAAGTCCCGCCCACCACGTATGTTTTGCAGTACAAACACGGCAAGATCAAACGAGAAGGTGTTGGCCTTTCCTTCTTCTACTATGCTCCGACATCTACGATTGTTGAGATACCAATGGCGAGCGCGGACGTGCCATTTGTATTTCAGGAAGCAACGGCCGATTTTCAGACCGTCAGCATTCAGGGCCAACTGACCTATCGCGTTGCCGATCCGAAACGGCTTTCTGGATTGCTTGATTTCAGCGTAGACAAGCGCGGCGCCTATGCCTCCGACGATCCTCGGAAATTGGCGGAGCGTCTCGTTCACGCACTACAGACACTTACTCGCGCGATCACGCAGCGACTGGTCCTCCGCGATGCGCTGGTCAGTTCCGACTTCATCGTCGCAGAAGCTCTGGCGAAGTTGCGGGAGTCAGACGCAGTTTCCACACTTGGACTGGAGGTATTGACTCTCTCGATTGTCACGATCCAGCCCACACCCGAAACGAGTCGTGCATTGGAGGCGGAGGCACGGGAAGCACTGCAGCGTCGTGCGGACGAGGCCATCTATGCTCGTCGCAATGCTGCTGTTGAACAAGAGCGCCTGATCAAAGAGAGCGAACTGAATACTGAGATTGCTGTGGAAGAGAAGAAACGGCAAATCCGTGAGACACAGATGGCAGCGGAGATCGCCGTTGAGGAGCAACGCTCACAACTGATTGACCGCCGAGTGGAGAATGAGCATAAGGACGCTGACAGTCGAGCCTATACGTTAACCGAAACGCTAAAGCCTCTGCGCGGGCTGGACTGGAAGACGCTCATGATGCTCGGCGGCAAAGGCGCAGATCCACGGGCGATGGTTGCTCTCGCATTTCAGGAAATGGCTGAGAATGCTCAGAAAATCGGAGAACTCAACATATCTCCCGACTTGCTAAAGTCTCTGATTGCTACGACAGGAAAATAGCGTGTACAAAAAGCTCGTAATCGTAACGCGCAAAACTCGATTGCAGGAACTGGTGGAACGATTCAACACGCGGTCGCAGGCAAAGTTCTATATCGAACATGCGGGGGGCGACTTCGCTGATTACGAACGTGAGGACGACGCTTACCGTTCGTCGCTGGATGTGCTCCGTCGCTCCCTCGATTTCGAACTGCCCCAACAGCTCGTTGACCGAATGTTGGTTCCAACTTTCCAGTTCCAGCAACAGGATTTGGTGATTGCTCTGGGGCAAGATGGCTTGGTGGCAAATGTCGCCAAGTACGTAGGTTCCCAGCCGATCGTTGCCGTGAACCCGGAACCGGAGCGATTTGATGGCATCCTACTCCCGTTTCTTCCCGACCGAGCGCGTTTGGCTGTTTCACACGTGATGGAAGCCCGCGCCAATATCCGACCAGTTACTCTAGCTGAGGTAAAACTTGGCGATGGTCAGAAGCTGCTGGCATTTAATGACCTCTTTATTGGAGCGCGCAGCCACATTTCAGCTCTGTATCGAATCAGTCAGGGGAGAAAATCAGAGGTTCAGTCCTCCAGTGGCGTTTTGATTTCGACTGGAGCCGGCTCAACCGGATGGATGTCCTCTGTATTCAATATGGCATCTGGGGTAGCGCGCTTTTGCGGCGGAGCCCCACTGAAGCCTGATCGAATGCAGTGGGAAGACCGTCGGCTTCTCTACGTTGTTCGCGAGCCATTTCTTAGCCGTCACTCTCAGGCAGATCTCGTAGCTGGAATGCTAGAGTCCGGAGAAGAACTGATCCTCGAATCGCTGATGCCTACCGGAGGTGCGATTTTCAGTGACGGCATGGAGGCGGACTTTCTGCAGTTCAACTCGGGCGCAATCGCCCGCGTACGCGCAGCGGAACAGCGGGCGCATCTGGTCGTGTCTGACTCGCGCTATACAGAAGGGGGATGATGAAGGTTACCGTCGATATCGTCATTTTTACTATTCAATCTGGAGTTCTGAGAGTGTTGCTGGTCAAACGCTTGATACCGCCTTTCTCAGGACAGTATGCAATCCCGGGAGGTTTTGTTCACGAGGATGAGGATCTCGATCAAGCTGCCCTGCGGGAGCTACAGGAAGAAACCGGCGTTACCAATGTTTACCTTGAACAGCTCTATTCCTTCGGGGGGCCGGGACGTGATCCACGAGGGCGAATTATCACAATTGCATACTTCGCACTGATTTCGGCGGACCGGACTCTGAGGGCGGGTACCGACGCAGCCGAAGCCAAGTGGTGGTCGATCCACGAATTGCCTACACTGGCGTTTGACCACGCTCAAATTGTGGAGTACGCCCTGGAACGCCTCCGGAACAAATTGGAATACACGACGGTCGGCTTTCAGTTTCTTCCTAGCAAATTCTCGCTCACGGACTTACAGGACGTTTACGAAGCCATATTGGGGAAGAAGATCGACAAACGAAACTTTCGCCGAAAAATGGCTCTCCTCAAAATCCTGAAACCTTTGAACGAGTACCGCCACGGCGGTCGCAGACCGGCGCAACTCTACCAATTTGTTGCCTCTCGTTTTGAGAAGCTTAAGGATAAAGGGATACTCTTTCCATTTTGAAGATGCGGTTCAACTGCTACATATGTGAACTGGCCAATTCATTTAGTCCTATGGTCTGCCGGAGCATCCAAAACTCGTAGGAACCTGGATGCGAAGACATAGGCCTGCCTCGACGATTCCGCTCATAATCTGCTTCGTTCTACTGGTTGCTACAATCCTCTTCTTCTATTCACGCCTGGGCGCCCAAGATCCATTCGGACACGAGCCCATCGCCTCCTCCAAGACTCTTCAAATCGGCGGCGCCCAGATCCAGGTCGATTTCGCTCAGGGGAAGTTCGACCTGCCCAACTCCGCCCTTCTGCAATGGGTCGATAAGGCGGCTCGGGCTGTTACCGCCTACTACGGACACTTCCCCGTATCGCGAGCCCGCATACTGATCGTCCCTACCAATGGACAAGGCATCCACGGGACCACATGGGGAGACATGCACGGATTCCCGGGCTTCACTCGCATGCGCGTTGGCGCGCACGTCACGCAGTCCGATCTCTCGGACGACTGGACCATGACCCATGAGTTGACGCACATGGCATTCCCCAGCTTGCCCGACGATCAGCACTGGATGGAAGAAGGCCTGGCCACCTACGTCGAGCCAAATGCCCGCGCCCAGATAGGAGACCTCACTGCGCGGCAGGTTTGGGAGGGCGTTGTCGACGGCATGCCCAAAGGCGAGCCTCAATCGGGCGATCAGGGATTGGATCGCACCCACACCTGGGGACGAACCTATTGGGGCGGAGCGCTATTCTGCCTCGTGGCCGATGTGACCATTCGAAAACAAACCGGCAATCGCAAGGGACTGCAGGACGCGTTGCGCGCTATCGTGAATGCCGGCGGCACTATCGATCACGATTGGCCTCTCTCGCGCGCTCTGGAGGTCGGCGACCGCGCCACTGGAACCACTGCGCTGACGGATCAGTACAAGAAGTGGAGCGATGCTCCCGTCCAGGTGGATTTGCCGGCATTGTGGAAAGAGCTGGGCATCATTCCCGGTCCAGATGGAGTCACCTTCGACAACGCTGCTCCGCTGGCGGCGGTCCGAGAAGCGATCACCTCGCCAAAATAGATCTGAGAATTCTTTGCTGGCTGTCGAAATCGGCCATCCCCCATCCGTCACTGTGGTGAGCGGACATAATCGCCGCAAAAACCAAAACGGAGGTTCCCAATGCAATACATGCTGCTGATCCACGTGAACGAGGCTGGCTGGCCAACAATGTCGAAAGCCGAACAGGAACAGGGAATGGCTGCTTATGCCGCCTACACCGAGGCACTGAAGAAGGCGGGGGTGCTGGTGAACAGCAATCGTCTGCAGCCGAGTTCCACGGCGACGATCGTGCGCAGCTCCAATGGCAAGCCGCAGGTGCTCGATGGTCCTTTCGCCGACTCGAAAGAACAGTTGGGCGGGTACTATCTCATCGACGTTGCTGACCTCGATGCCGCCAAGTCGTGGGCTGCACGTTGCCCAGCCACAGGTCATGGAGCGGTCGAAGTACGCGCGGTCTGGGCGTAGCGCTTTGCGTTGTCGTCGAACGTGCTTTTGGGCAAGGAGAAGCGATGTTTAAGAACGACGAATTCTCTCGCCGTCGATTTCTCACCGCTGCGCTTTCCACGGCGGCGCTCGCGACTCTACCGGGTCATTCCATGGCAGATAACAATAAGACGAATGTAAAAGGAGATCAGATGTCGACAGCTTTGACGCCGTACCTGTTGTTCGAGGGGAAGTGTAAGCAGGCGATGGAGTTTTACGAATCCTGTTTCGGCGGGGAACTCACCGTAACGAAAGTTAAGGATTCTCCGGCAAAAGATTTCATGCCGGCAGTCCAACAGGAGAAAGTAGTTAACGCGCGACTCAGAAGCGGCAGTGTGGAGATTTCGGCGTCAGACTGGCTGAGACCAGATCAAACTCCAATTCGCGGTAATACGGTCTGTCTATACCTGAGTGGAGGTACGCTTCCGCAATTAAAAACATTGTTCGGGAAACTCTCCGAAGGAGCAGAAGTTACCGACCCTTTGAAAGAGATGTTTTTCGGCACGTATGGCGCGCTCAACGACAAATTCGGTGTGCGCTGGATGTTTCAGGCGAACGCGAAAGCATAGAGAGACAAACAACAAATCTCACGGAGATTTCGAATGAAATACATGCTGATGGACTACGTGCACGAAGGTGGCTGGCCGCAGTTAACCAGGTCCGAACAGGAGCACTGGCTCGGCGCCTATCGCGCCTTTATGGAAGCGATGCAGGAGGCGGGCGTGCTAAAGAGCAGCGGCGGCCTGCACCCTACTTCGTCGGCGACTACCGTGCGGGTCAGAAATGAGAAGACCCAGGTGCTCGATGGCCCATACACCGATAGCAAAGAGCAGCTGGGCGGCTTTCACATCATCGAAGTCGCCGATCTCGATGCGGCAATCTCGTGGGCTGCGCGTTCCCCCACCGCGTTGCACGGCGTCGTCGAAGTGCGCCCACTCATGGACGGCACGATGCTGACCAGGGACATGAGTCAGTTCATGAATCCCAAGTGAGTGCCGTGAAACAACAGCGAGATGATGAGGAGCCGAGCTTGCGCGGTCGCACCAACCGCATGAACAGGCACAGATCACGGCAGATGCGGTCGCGCGCCGCAGTTACGGCAAACTCGTCGCCTATCTCGCGGCGTGGGCACGCGACGTTGCAGCAGCCGAGGACGCGCTCTCTGAGGCATTCGCGGCGGCGCTGGCCGACTGGCCTGAGAAGGGCTGTCCTGCGAATCCCGAAGCATGGCTGCTGACGGTTGCTCGCCGAAAAATGATCGACTCCGTCCGTGGCCGTCAACGGCACGAAATCGCTACCGAGGAGTTGAAGGTGATGGCAGAGGGACTCGATGCCGCGGCCGGTGAAAAGGAAATCCCCGACCGGCGTTTGGCGCTGATGTTCGCCTGCGCACATCCAGCGATTGATGCCGGCATTCGTGCGCCGCTAATTTTACAAGTCGTGCTCGGATTCGACGCAGCGAGGATTGGCTCAGCATTCCTCATGGCTCCCGCAACCATGGGACAGCGTCTGGTCCGTGCAAAAAGCAAAATTCGCCAGGCCGGGATTCCGTTTCGTGTTCCCGAGCGTGAAGAGTTGCCCGCTCGATTGGATACGGTTCTCGACGCCATCTATGCCGCATTCGCCGAAGGTTGGACCGATGCTGCAGGAACCGATGTCGCGCGCCGCGATCTCGCCGAAGAAGCATTGTTCCTCGGCCAGCTCGTAACGGATTTGCTCCCGCGTGAACCAGAAGCCTTAGGACTGCTGGCATTGATGTTGTATGCCGAATCCCGCCGTCCGGCGCGCCGCAATGCGAAAGGCGAATATGTGCCGCTTGCCGATCAGGACCGGGCGTTGTGGGATTCGCAAATGATCTTTGACGCCGAGACGCTCCTACGTCGCGCGAGCGAAATCGCATCCATCGGCCGGTATCAGCTGGAAGCCGCATTGCAATCTGCGCACGTCTATCGCTGTCGCACCGGTAACACCAACTGGGAAGAAGTGGTGCAACTTTACGACGTGCTGCTGGGACTCTCCGCATCCCCGGTGATTGCCGTCAATCGCGCGCTGGCGATTGCGGAGTTGAATGGTCCTGAGGTTGCGCTTGAGGAATTGAAGAAAGTTGCTGACGACTCGCGGCTCAGCGAATATCAACCCTACTGGGCCGCTCGCGCCGAACTTCTCGCCCGAACTGGCGCGCACCGCGAAGCCCGCGATGCCTACGAAATGGCGATTGGTCTAGAACGCGACGACGCGGTTCGACGCTTTCTGCGGCAGCGGCAGGCAGCGCTGAAGGCCTGATCCATTCCCGATCAGAATTTTGTTACTTCGGTGAAATTGAAGTCGCGAATCTTCATCGCCGGCACGACCATGTCGAACGACTCTTCGCCGCTCGCGCGGACGGGTTCGCTCATCTCCAGAACATTGTTCAGGAATGTGACCACGCTCTGATTGAAGCGGAAGTTGCGAATGCCGCCGAAGATCTGGCCGCCTTTAACGTGGAATGTGCCGTCGCGGGTCATGCCGGTGAGGATCTTCTCGTAAGGATCGACCTCGCGGATGTACCACAAACGTGTGACGAGGATTCCGTCCTCGGTGCCCTTGACCATTTCGTCGATGGTGCGTTTCTTGCCGTCTGCTCCTCCGGAGATGACGATGTTCATCGGCGCTTCGCCCACTTCGTTGGGGATGGGAAATCCGTGGCCGGTGGGACGGACCGGGCCGAGTTTGTTGGCGAACTCGGACTTGCGCACCTTCTCGGCGGTGCCGCGAGCGTAGACGAGGCTGGTAACCACGCCGTTCTCGACCAGTTTCACCTGCTGCTTGCGTACGCCTTCGCCGTCGAACGGCGCACCCGACTGCAGCGGATGGTACACGTCGTCGGTGATCGAAATATTTTCACCGAAGAGCTTTGTGCCGACGCGATTGTTCAGAAACGAGCGCTCGTCGAGGATCGCCTGGCCGCCCCAGTCCCAAAACATGAAGCCAAGCAAATCGAGAACTGCGGCGGGCTCGAGAATCACTGTGTACTTGCCCGGAGGGAGCTCTTTCGGGCCAGCGGACTCTTTGGCTTTTTCAGCTGCCACTTCGGCCAGTTCCACCGGATCGAAGTTGCGCGCGTCGGGCGAGTTGGCCTTCTGCCATCCGGAAGAATCCGGCGCGAGCATGGTGATGGAGCACTCCGCCGAGGTTTGCGTGTGATACGAAACCAGCCCACGCGAATTCAGAATCGCGTCGACGGATTCGGCTGTCGCGTAAATGCCTGCGGTTGTTAGTTTGCGCTTTTGCGCGACTTGCACGATCTTTTCGACTGCCGTGGCGCGCTCCTGCGGACCGATGCTCGAAGTCTCGAAGTAATTGCGCGCTGGAGCAGGGCCGTTAGGATCGAATGCCGCAGCATCTGCCATGGGCAGCAGATCAGGATCAGGCGCCTGCACTCTGGCGAGATTGGTTGCGGCTTCCACGACGCGCCGGATGCTGTCTTCGTCGAACTTATTCGTCGTCGCGCGTGCGGTGCGGCCATCCAGATTCACGCGCACCGAAAGCGAATAATTCTCTTCGGAGACGTTTTGCGTGATCCCGTTGTTCGCGAAGCGAGTGAGCGCGCTCTGGCCGCCGCCGATTAGGAGTTCGGTCTCGTCAGCTTTCGAGTGCTTCAGCACCCGAGCGAAGGTTTCTTGAGCTTTGTCTTTAGTTAGCATTCAGTAATCAGCATTCAGCCAGCTTTGTAGGCACTACCCACTTTTATCCCACGGAATCTCGCCGGCGCCGCGCCGTGTCCAGTTCCCATCACTTGTTGCGGCTGGCCTTTACCGCAATTCGGAGTTCCCCACAACGTCCATTGATCGCGCGAGCAGATCGCGTCCATCGAGTTCCAGAACTCCGTCGTGATTCCCGAGTACGAAGGATTCTTCAACATGCGACCAAGTTTGCCGCCTTTGATTTCCCAGCCGATCTCGGTGCCGAACTGGAA
>CAVUNN010000003.1:0-298714 GCA_963742895.1 Terriglobia bacterium | reverse complement strand
ACGCGCAGACGGCTACGCCCACGGCGGCGAATCTTTGGGTTGGTGCAGGTGGCAGCTGTACTCGTTCAGCGAGTGCCACTACGTACAATAGCGCAACATCCTGCTCCTCCATGCAGGCAGCGTTGACGGCGGCAACAGGCGGGGACACGGTCCTGATACTCAATGGGACTTATGGCGGCCAAAACCTCTCTTCTAACGGGAAAACGAGCACAGTTAACTTCTATGCTCAGACGTATGGATCAGTTTTGCTGACGGGTGGTTTGAATATAAATGTCGATCACGTTCATGTCGTTGGAGTGACCACCAAACTCGGTGCAGCCGATGGGTCTGGTGGCATCGATATTGAGGATTCTGCTGCAACCGTATGGAGCGACGTGCTGGTCGACGGGTTCCACGGCAAGAATGCATTCATTGCTGCGTCAGGTGTGACGGTTAAGAACAGCGAGTTTGGAAATTGGAACGCCTGCAGCGGATTTAGTTCTCCAAGTTGTACGGGTAATTGCGCGATTGAGGACGGATTCCGCTTCTGGGGATACCAAGGCATCGCCCCCCAGAATGACAAGCTCATCGACTCCAGCATTCACGATGTTTCAGCGCCTCCCAATGGTGATTGTGGAGGAGGGACGAACGCACCGCACGTTGACGCTATCCAGGTGTATCAGGCTGGCGGGATCGCTCAAAACATTGTGATCGATGGCGTTAAGTTCTATAACAACGCGAGCTCCGCGATTCAGGCGGGAGGCGCATCGCTGGCCAACTGGACGATCCAAAACAACTACTTCGGGCAGACCACTTGCTGCAACAACATTGTATGGGGGCAAGCCAATTGTTCAGGTTCGTTGATTATCCGCAACAACACTCTTGCAAATACGGCTGCTTACGGAATCGTAAACGATGGTGGTTGTAGCGGGTCCTATACTCTCGATTTCAGCTCAAACCTCTATGTTGTGTCTGCGCCATCTCCCGCAACAGTCACAGGAACAGTCACCGGTGGAAATAACGTCTTTCCTTCAGGCGGGGGCAGCTTCGGAAGCAATGCAAAGCGATGCAGTCCTTCTTGGCTTAACGGCGTTCCGTCTGCCGCGAACGGTTTTGACGTGCGCCTCTCCAGTTCCGACACCTGTGCCAACGACGCTGGTAATCCGGCGGACTATGCCCCTACCGACATGTTTGGGACAACGCGGCCACAAGGCGGATCGTCCCCGACTGCAGGCGCTTTCGAAATAAAAAGTTCATCGGTGGCGGTTAATCCACCCACAGGACTTATAGACGTCGTGAATTAGTTGCTTGTTCGAACAGTGGCCATTCCAAAAGACAAGCTACCCATGAAGGGCGTAACCTTGAAGTTACGCCCTTTGTTCGCTTTGAGAGTAAAAGCCACTCCTACCGCCGTATTCGACTCTTGGTTTTCTGCCAAATAAACGGCTTAGTCGCCCGGTAAGCCGGATGAATACTTCAAGACTATGAATGACCCCAGCATAGCCCTCGGGTACCACCAGGGCGTCAGCTTTATAGTGCTCGGCATAGCGCTGGTCATGGGCGTTCTGATTCTGGTTCTGCCGCGGCAGAGGGCTTTACTGCCGATCATTCTAATCAGTTGTTTTCTTCCGATTTCAGAGAAACTGGTCATAGGCGGGCTCAACTTCTCGATGTTGCGCCTGGTCGTCGCTTTCGGTTGGATTCGGCTGATGCTCCATGGCGAGTTGGGTCAAATAAGGTGGTTGAAGCTGGACCGTGTCTTCCTGCTATGGGCGGCGGTTCGAGTATTAGCGTTCACTCTCCTGTGGCAGAACACCGCGGCTTTGGTGAATGGACTGGGATACGCCTTTGATGAAATCGGTATGTACATACTGTTCCGTGCTCTGGTACGCGACACCGACGATTTCAAGCGCATCATCCGGTGGTTCGCTCTTGCGTTCATCCCGCTCGCAATCTTGATGTGTCTCGAAAAAGTTACCGCCCGGGATCCATTCTATGTCTTAGGGGGCGTGCCCGAATTCTCCACTATCCGCGATGGCATCGTTCGCGCCCAGGGACCATTCGGCCACCCGATCCTGGCCGGAACGTTCGGAGCGGTCTGTGTGCCACTATTTTGGGCACTTTGGGTTCAGGGCAAACGGGATCGACTGATTGCCGGATGCGGATTCGTCTTTGCCGCCCTGATAACCTTCGCATCCGGATCCAGCGGCCCGATTGGCTCCTATGCTGCCGGCATATTTGGCATATGGCTGTGGAGAATGAGAGATCGACTCCGGCAACTGCGATGGGCTCTGGTTGGGCTTATCTGCGTTCTGCAACTAGTCATGAAAGACCCGGTATGGTTCATTTTCGCAAGAGTCGACGTCCTCTCAGGTTCTACCGGTTGGCACCGCTCCTATCTTATTGACCGTACCGTCGCTCACTTCGGTGACTGGTGGCTGTGTGGGGCGAAGGACATATCGGAATGGGGTGTCTGGGCGGGAGATACCACGAACCAATTCATTACTGAGGGCATACGTGGTGGGTTTTTCACCATGTTGCTCTTCATATGGATTGTTGTGATCGCTTTCTCCTATTCGGGTTCAGTTCTAAAAGCGGTTCGACAGGAACCACGTCGATTGCAACTGATGCTTTGGGGAGTCGGTGTTGCACTTTTCTCACATGTAGTCAGTTTCATGGGAGTCGCCTACTTCGATCAAAACGTCGTCAATTGGTATCTGGTGTTGGCGATGGTAGCTGCTGCCTATCAAGTCTATGTCGGGCGTAAATCATCGCCACTGGGAAATGAGGTCTCCGAGACCGAAGATCAACGCGTGGTTTACGAGACCGCCGAAAAATCTACATCGGCAGCCCAGTTGATACATTCCCTTAACTGAACTCTGTCTTCTTCCAAAATGTCAATCTACGAGCTCGATCCGATTACTGATCCGCGATGGCCGGAACTCCTACAGAGAGATGCACGGGCATCTATCTTTCACACTCGCGGTTGGTTGCAAGCGCTGCGGAAAACCTATGCATACCAACCGATCGTTCTTACGACCTCCGGTCCAGAGCAGCCACTAGCGAACGGGTTGGTGCTTTGTTCTGTGAAGAGCTGGGTAACCGGCAAGAGGTTAGTGTCTCTTCCATTCTCCGATCATTGCCAGCCCTTGGGAGATGTGGAAGGCAGCTTCGATGAGATGATTTCTTATCTGCAGCAACTAACCAAAGCGGGCTCCTTCAAATACTTCGAATTGAGACCGCGAACGCAGCTGTCACGGTGTTCCGACAGACTATCTGAATCGGACGCGTACGCTTTCCATGCAATCGATCTGCGCCCAAGTGAAGATGCCTTATTCCAAGGGTTCCATAAGGACTCGATAAGGAGAAAGGTGACGCGCGCGCAGAGGGAAGGAGTGACCTACGCGGTCGGTTCAACTGAGAAACTGCTTCGCGATTTTTATGGACTATTCGTAATGACGCGAAAGCGGCACGGTGTTCCACCGTCGCCGTTCGCGTGGTTTCGCAATTTGATAGATTCTGCTGGCGAGAAGGCTGAAATACGAATTGCAGCAAAGGACGATGTTCCGGTGGCCGGCTTGTTCACGCTTAAGCACAACCGAACGATTGTTTATAAATACGGCGCCTCTGATGAGCGCTTCAGCAATCTCGGCGGCACTCCGTTTCTGTTCTGGAAAGCGATCCTCGAGTCAAAGGCGGAGGGATTTGAGGAAATGGATTTGGGCCGATCGGATCTCGACAATGAGGGCCTGATTGTGTTCAAGAATCGTCTTGGCGGAACCAGATCTGACCTCAGCTACTGGCGGCTCCCGATCAAATCTGCCAGGACCCAGAGTGTGTTACCAGGGCTGGAGATAGCGAAGAAGGTATTTGCTATCGTTCCCGATTCGGTGAGAATCGGTGTAGGCAATCTGCTCTACAAACATTTGGGCTGAAGACAGCCGGACAGACTATTCATCCATGCTGAATGAAGTAATAGCCGAAGCCTTCCGGTGTCCCGAAGACCTATGTTCTTTCTCTTTGGGTGTAGATAAGTTTTCCGATCCAGGGTTCTTTCGTTTTGGTCCCGACATTGTTGGATATGGCCGCTGTGGCTCGGGCGGGCAGCTTTCGGAAAGCGGACTGCGCGATATGCTCTCCGAGGTTCGCATCGATGACGGAGAGCTGACTCTTCCTTTCGATCCAAATGAGATTATTTCTAATTTTCGGCTGGAACGCTACGTGGATCAATCGCGCAGCTCAGCCAGCGAACTTATATATCGAGCGTACTACCTGCTAAGGCCGCTGCTGCCCGTCCACGTCCGGCGCTATCTTCAGAGGGCTCGTCTGAAATCCTCGCGGGCAAAGGCTTTCCCATCTTGGCCGCTGGATTGGACGGCAGACCGCTTTCTCGCAAAGCTTTTGGGGCTTTCACTTAAAGCAAAGGGGAAGAGAAGTACGCCCTTTATCTCTTTCTGGCCTAAAGACGTCCGTAGTTGCGTGATCATGACTCACGACGTTGAAACTGAAACGGGCCTCAACTTCTGCTCAGAGTTGATGGATATCGACGAATCCTTCGGAGTGAAGTCTTCCTTCCAGCTTGTTCCGGAAGGACGCTACCAGGTTTCCGAGTCGTTCGTGAATGGTATGCGACAGAGAGGTTTCGAAGTTAATGTTCATGATTTCAATCACGATGGCCATCTCTACTCTGAGCGGCAGCAGTTCTTACGCAGAGCCGCTGCTATTAATCAGTACGGACGAAAGTTTGGAGCTGCTGGATTTCGAGCGGGTGCAATGTATCGGAACTTAAATTGGTACGACTCGCTCGAATTCAAATATGACATGTCTGTTCCAACCGTAGGCCACTTGGAAGCACAGGGCGGCGGTTGCTGCACTCTCCGCCCCTACTTCATTAAAGGGCTTGTCGAATTGCCTTTGACTACTACCCAGGACTATTCGCTGTTCCACATTTTGGGTGACTATTCGATCGATCTCTGGAAGAAGCAAATCCACACGATTATTGAAAATCGCGGTCTGATCAGTTTCATCGTTCATCCGGATTACGTAATCGATAAGAGGGCGCAAGCCGTTTATAAGTCACTATTGTCATACGTATCGCAATTGCGAGATGAAGGAAAAATCTGGGTCGCCTTACCGGGCGAGGTCGCGGAATGGTGGACGAAACGAAACGCGATGCACATCGAGGAAGTTGCTGGCACTTGGCGAGCCGTCGGCCCCGGCAGCGAAGTAGCCCAGGTTGAGAGCGCAATACTGGACGAACAGGATGAGATCCGGATCGACTCCCTACGTTACGTGAACGTCGCAACAAGTTAAATCCGAAAAAAACCACGTCACAATGAATAGACTCTTTTCAGCGCCGAAGATGAGACGATCAGTCAGCAAAAACTACTTTTTGCGTTTCTTGGTAATTGCTACGGTTCTCTCACAGGTCTGCTTAGCATCGGATATCGTTCTGCTTCACGGAAAAAACGAGATCTTGCCTGAAACGGAGAGTGTGCGTGAGTTAACAAGATACTACGGTCTGCAACTCGTTTCGATCGACGTCAGCGCGCCGCAAAACTCTTACCAGGCGATCGTCCATTTGGGAGCACCGAATACACGAGCACTACTCATTTCATACGACTCACTGCCGCTTCTGAATGTAAGAGACATTTTAAAAAGCCTCCAGAGACCTGGAGGTAAGCGATTACCGATCCTGATCTTTGGAGCGGACTCCGACGACTCTGGTCAGCTTGGCCGCTGGTCGAATGGTCTTATCCGTGGGTGCTCATCAATCTCTACGAATTTCCAACCAACTTCCATAGAGCTAGGCAGCTCGCGAGATATTCTTGGAATACTTGCTGGCCGGCAGCTTCCAGTCGTTGATTCGTTTTCCTGTGAGATCATCGCGCACGACTCCGAGAAGAGTGAGAGCCTGCTAACGGCGATTCAGGGCAGTGTCAGAAGGAGCGTACTAACGCGCGCCGAAACCTCTCAAGCAGACATTTTTGTCACCCCAAAGGCGAAACTCATCGATAACAGTTGGGTAGGCCAACCTTTGGGAATTTCCAAAGCTTTTTCCTCAGTCGCTCCAATTCTTTTGTTTCTTAGACACGCCGCTGGGGATTACGCGTGGCACTCGGTTGGACACTACGCCAATCTGACAATCGATGACCCTTGGCTAATCGAACCATACGGGCATCTGTCGTATAAGCTCCTGTTGCAGGAGATGGAAAGGCACAATTTTCACACCACGATCGCTTTCATTCCGTGGAATTTTGACCGAAGCGAAGCTGACGTTACCGAGTTATTTCGATCTAACCCGAAGCGCTTTTCCATCAGCATTCATGGGAATGACCATTCCCATCAAGAATTCTCCGGAGATGAAAGCGCTTCCATCAGTGTGCAATCTTCCAAAATCAGGCAAAGCATCGCAAGAATGGAACAGTTTCAGAAGCTAACAGGAATCCCTTACGACCGATTCGAGATCTTTCCTCACAGAATCGCCGCGGAGCCAACCTTCGCTGAGCTCGATCGTTACGGGTTCTTAGGTACTGCAAACTCTTTAGATGTTCCTGCCGGTGTCCCATTTCCCGAGGACCCGATCTTTCTCCTCAGATCGTATACGAAGAACTATGGAGACTTTCTTAGTATGTTCCGCTATTCAGCGGAAGAGCCGATTCCTAAACTTGATATTGCTATCCAAGCGTTTCTAGGAAACCCGTTATTGTTCTATGGTCACCAACAGTTCTTCGAGTCAGGGATCAACGCCTTTAACGGAATCGCCGATTTCGTCAATGAGCTTCAGCCAGGAACGCAGTGGACTGGCCTTGGGGAGATCGCTCGCAATTTGTATCTGGTTCGTAAGCGCGATGACGGAGCATTCGATGTACAGATGATGTCGAATGAAGCGGTATTGCGGAGTGAACCGGGGCTTGCAAAGACGGAGTTTTACATCGAAGGCTCAGCGCCCGCACAGCCGGCGAAAATGTCTGTGGATGTGGACGGCGAGCCGCGAACAATCGCGAGAGAAGGGAAGAGCTTCGTTCTCAAGGCGGCTCTTGATCCGTCAATGTCCATGCGTGTGCAAGTACAGGTTGCGAACGATCTGGTCATCGCTAATGAGGATGTTGGAAGGCATGGCTTGCGCGTATTAGCTCTCCGCAAGCTTTCTGATTTCCGTGACCTGAAACTCTCCCGCAGCGCTTTTGGTCGTAACTTGGTATCCGCTTATTACCGTGACGGATGGAATCTAACCGAAGAACACCTCGAGAGTTGGAAAGCTGCATTGGTCGCGCTGCTTGGCCTGGCGCTCGTCGCTTTAGTCGTGTTTCGCCGCAGGTTTATGGAGGTTCTTACCCATCGAAGTGCGGCGCGGTAGCGGCTGGCTAAGGGCTGTCGTTTCTTAAATGAAGAATTTTCTGTCTCAACTTTATTGCTCTGCTGATCGTGCTTTCTGCCTGTCTGGCTTAGTGAATCAATTATGAAGGTATGTATGGTCACATACTCTTTCTACGAGGGCGACACTCGCGTCATGCGATATGCCGAGGCGCTCGCAGAGAGAGGGGACGAGGTAGACGTCATCGCTCTCGGAAGAGAGGGAGCACTCGGTAAAGAAACTGTTCATGGGGTGAACGTATTCCGGATTCAAAGCCGAAGATCTGACAGTTCTTCGAGAACGTCGTACGCGTTGGGGGTTGTCTTTTTCTTTTTCCGCTCGATGTTCCGTATAACTCGCACTCAGGTCAAGGACCCTTATCGGCTCATTCATATTCATTCCGTGCCGGACTTCCTGGTCTTTTCCGCATGGTTGCCCAGACTACTTGGCGCAAAAATCATTCTCGACATCCACGATTTGCTTCCTGAGTTTTACGCCAGCAAGTACGAGATAGCTCAGACTTCGATCACTTTCAAGTTGCTGGCTGCCATCGAACGCGTGTCTGCAGCCTTTGCTCACCACGTGATAGCTGCGAATGATATCTGGCTAACGAGAATCGTCTCGCGATCATGCCCCAGCAACAAGTGCACGGCGCTGGTCAATGTGCCTGACCTGCAGGTCTTCAGTAAGCAGGGGAAGCGTCATGGGAATGATGACCGCTTCGTAATCATCTATCCCGGTTCATTGAACTGGCATCAAGGCCTTGACATCGCAATTCGAGCATTCGATTCAATCAAACATGAAGTTCCCTGCGCCGACTTCCACATTTATGGCGAAGGTCCGGGCCGAGCGGAACTTGTGCAGCTTGTTCAGCAATTGCAATTGTCAGAGAGAGTCATCATCAAAGATCCGATGTCGACGCGAGAAATTGCGCGAGTGATCGAAAACGCCGACCTTGGTGTGGTACCGAAGCGACGTGACGGATTCGGAGACGAAGCCTTCAGCACAAAAATCATGGAATTCATGGCATTGGGAGTTCCCGTGATTGTTTCCGACACTACGGTTGATACCTACTACTTCGATAGCTCAATCGTGCATTTCTTTCGAGCAGGGGACGAACAAGATCTGGCTCGGGCGATGTTGCTGCTAATTCAAGATGCACGGCTCCGCGAGGAATTGGCGCGAAACGCCGCAAGTTTTGTAGGCGAGAATCATTGGGGTGTGCTGAAGAAGAAATACTTTGAGATCGTCGATAGCCTGGTCTGCAGGTCCGCGCCGGAAAATGAGATGGAGGTTGAAGGTAAATTGACAGGGAGGAATATTTGACTCAGGGCTTTTCTGAAGGGTCGGTGAGCGACACCGAGTTAGCAGTCGATCCTGCCGCAACCACCTCCACGGACGTGAGTCCGGGGAAATGGATGAAATTTCGGCAGTGGTCGACGACTGGCCGGGTCGGTATGGCCCTTCGCGGAGGGGCGTGGACGATCGGCGGCTACATCGCCATGCAAGCGTTCCGGACAGCCGGGACAGTGATCCTTGCGCGAAATTTCCTTGGGCCTGAAGCCTTTGGAGTGGTTGGTCTAGTCGGAGTTTTTATCGCTGGGTTGGCGATGTTTTCCGAACTCGGAATTATGGCCAATGTGGTCCAGCATCTGCGTGGGGACGATTCAGCATTCCTCAACACCGCATTTTCCATACAGGTGGCAAGGGGAGCCGGTATTTGGGCCATCTCTGCGATTGCCGCCTATCCGATTGCGCTCTTCTACCATATTCCGCAATTGTTTCCTTTGCTTGTGGCAGCGGGCGCCTCGGAGATGCTGCGCGGTTTGATCAGTACCTCAGCGTGGACGTTGACACGTCACGTGAACCTCCGTGGAATTACGTTGCTGCAGGTTTTTTCGGAGGTTGTGGCGTTTGGCGTTTGCGTTCTATGGTCCGTAGTATCACCCTCCGCATGGGCCCTGGTCGTCAGGACCATCGTGAGCGCAGGCGTATATGCACTAGGTAGTCACTTCATCGCAAAGCCTCGTGTCAAGCTATCGTGGGATCCGAGCGCGGCAAAGGACATCCTCCACTTCGGAGGATGGGTATCAATTTCGACCGCGGCTCATTTTCTCGGCGGCCAGGGAGAACGGTTATTTCTTGGGAAATTCATCACGCCTGCGGAGCTTGGCTGCTTTTCGCTGGCGATCATGGTTTCGTCGCTGCCTGCATCGGGAGTTAGTCAACTGGCTAACCAGATTCTTCTACCGATGATTTCGAAGGCAGTCCGCACAAGTCGCGCCGCGACAATAAGGGATTACCACCGAAGCCGCTGGTTATTCCTAACCCTTGCACTGATCGCGACAGTCGGATTCCTGGCTCTCGCGAATCCGGTGGTGAAACTGTTCTTGAGCCCCAAGTACCGAATGACCGGATGGATGCTGCAACTGCTTGGGCTGCGCGTGGCCCTTGATCTATTTGCCACCCCGGCGTCGAACGTGATTATGGCGTACGGGAAAACAAAGTATTCCGCAGCAGCCAACGTCACCAGGCTGGTGTTCATGGTGAGCGGAGTATGGATTGCGCTGATGCGTTTCGGAATTCACGGAGCGATCTTGGCTCTCGTAATCGCGCAAGCGATCTCATACTTCCCGCTGGTCTTCGGGATCAAGCGATTGCTGCCCGAAGAAACTGGCGCGGAGCTTCGATGGTATGTGTTCCTGCTCGTCGTGATGTGTCTAGCCAGCTTCATTCACTGGCCCGGAATGTGAAGCAAGCCGTCCGTTTTTTCTGACAGCGATTCTGAGCGACCCGTTTCCGTCACCGGCTACACTCTAGATCGAAACTGAACCACTCTTCGGTGTGAATAATATGCAAGCGTCCACCCAACCTGCTTTCGCAAAGACCCCCACAACTGGAGTCTCAGGGCTGCCGTTCGAACAGTTTGAGCTGACATTGTTGGTTCTCACAGTGGCCGCTACGCTGTGCTTCTTGATTCAGGCGGCTCACTTCTTGCCAGTCGTTTCGGACAACATGTACCCGGAAGCCGCTGGCGTTCTTTCTGCACAGCATTGGGCGAACGGCTCACCGCTGTATCAGGACTTTCGCAACCCACCATACTTGCTCGCGGCCTTCCCACCGCTGTGGTACGCCGCCATTGGCCTGGGCGCAAAAGCCGGAATAAGAAGCATAGATTCATTGACTCTCTTTGGCCGTCTTCTGACGCTAGCCTCCCTGTTTGGAATTGTGACGGTGGCGTTTCTATGGAACAGAAGGTTGGGATTGTCGCGGAGATCGTCGCTGCTTTCTTCGACACTCTATCTTTCGTTTCCTGTCCTGATTCCATGGGCAGTGACGGCGCGGCCTGATTTGCCCGCACTTCTATTCAGTGTTTTGGCCGTCTACATAGCGGCACGCCAGGCAGGTAAAACGGGTTCTGTTCTGTCTGGAATATTTGCAGCCATGGCATTCCTTACCAGACACAACTCTGTCGCTGTTCCGGTTGCAGTCGTGCTGTGGTTCGTTTCGAAGAAGCGATGGAAACATGCGATGCTGTTTTCGGTAGTCTGGTGGTTGATTGTTGGAACAACAATCATCATTTGCCAAAAATCGAGCGGCGGTCTGTTTCTTCTCAACCTTGGCGGATCGAAATTCGGATCTCTCGCCATCACATACGCTCGAGACGTGATTCTTCGTCTGTTCACCTCACCTGAAAGCGGTTTTGCTGTTCTGTTGTTTGCTTTGGGCGCATTTGCCGCGATCGGGAAAGACCAGGATGAGAGAACCGGATTACTAAAGTTCTACCTAACCACCTCATTGTTCTTCGCGACGTTGGGGTCTGCTGCTGCCGGAGCCGCTGCGAATCACTTTCTGGAGCCTGCACTCGCTATGGCGATGCTGGCGCCGTCCGGTTTGAATAGATTGCGAAAGAACTGGACGGGGGAGTCCTCTTGGACCAAGCTCGCGATAGTACTGGTCTTGTTCCTCGTGCTGCCTGCACTGGACATGCAACGGTGGAATGCAATGCATGGTCGACCAGACGATTTAAGACCTCTCGTTCAACTCGCGAAAAATAAGCGCGTATTCACCGACATTCCGTATATCGGGGCTCGAACCTCCACACCGGAATTTCTCGATCCGGCTTCTCTTACTTATGCAGAAAAGGGATCGGGCCTGTGGTCGTCTCAGGGGCTTGCAAATGAACTGGAGCAAAGGCAGTACGATCTCGTCATTGCCGGTGAGCCCCTGAATCAGCCTTATGATCCGGCGGCGCGGTACCCGAGATACGTGCATCTTGGAATGAAAATCAGGATTGCCATAAACAAGAACTACGACCTGTGCGGGGAAATAGACCACGAATTCATTTATGTGCCAGCATCACATGATCCGGTACCCCTCAATCCTGCGTGTGCCTCGATCCGCAGTTACAACCCCCAGAATTGACCCTGCCTTACCGTTGTTTAACTGCGCTTGGTAAGAACCTCCCGCCGAAGCTCAGTTACGAGGACAATTCAGATCCACTTAGAGGAAATGTTTTGCATGTTTCCCGATCCCATCATTTCCCCGGCGCCGGCAGTACCGCCTGAGCGTTTTGTACGTTATTGAAAAACATAGACTTACGTTCGATTTCAAGTTACAGCCTAGGCGAGTAGTGGAAGCTTGCATGCACAACCACCAGCAAGGCTCCTTGTCGCATGGGCGATCAAAAGATTGCCCAGAGGAATTGGTTTGTGGTGGGTGGTACTCAACGCCTTATTTACAGGAAAGAAGAGACTATGTTCAGAGCTGCTTACCGTTGTGTGTTGTCACTGGTGTTGGTTATTTGCGCGTCGCAAGCTGCCATGGCAGCGTGCCCATGTTCGATCTGGACTCCCACCAGTGCTCCCGGTATTGCTGATTCAGGTGATCCAAACGGTGTAGAGCTAGGCACTAAATTCCGCGCCGATCAGAACGGCTACGTCACCGGCATTCGGTTCTACAAAAGCGCCAATAATACAGGATCTCATATCGGTAATCTTTGGAATACCAGCGGGACTCTTCTTGCCACAGCAACTTTCACCAATGAAAGCAACTCGGGTTGGCAGCAGGTGAATTTCAGCGCGCCAGTAGCCATCGTAGCTGGCACCACGTACGTCGTGTCGTATTACGCTCCAAACGGCCATTATGCATTCGACTCTGGTTTTTTCACCAATGCGGGTGTCGACAACGCTCCGCTGCATGCACTTCAAAACGGTGTAGATGGTAGCAATGGCGTATATACCTACAACACCACGAGCATCTTTCCTGCTTCCTCTTACAATTCCACGAACTATTGGGTAGACGTCGTCTATCTGCCGACCTCAGCGATTGCGCCCCCGACGGTCTCGTCTACCGTGCCTGCCGCGAACTCAGCGGGCGCCGGTTTGAATGGACCCATTACCGCAACATTCAATCAACCGATGAATCCGGCGACGATGACCTCAACTAATTTCGTCGTGACAGATTCTTCCAACAATGTTGTACCGGGGGTTGTCTCATTTGACGCTCCTTCGTCGACTCTGTCGTTTACGCCGAACTCCACGTTGAACGGTCTCAGCGTTTACAAGGCTACCGTGAAGGCGGCGGTGAGCAGTTATTTTGGCCAGGCCATGGGTGCCGATTACGCTTGGACCTTTACGACTGCATCGTTACCGGCGACGGGGAATTGTCCGTGCACCCTCTGGCCGGCGACTACTACTCCTTCCATCGTGGATTCTGGGGACGGGAGCGGCATTGAGCTGGGAGTGAAATTCAAGACCGACTATAACGGTCTGATTACCGGTGTGCGCTTCTATAAGAGTGCCGCAAATGTCGGCGCGCATATCGGCAGTCTCTGGAACTCTTCCGGCACCAGGCTTGCGACCGTGACGTTTACGAACGAATCAAGTTCGGGATGGCAACAGGCGAACTTCAGCACTCCGGTGAGCGTGACCGCAGGCACCACGTACGTCGTGTCCTATTACGCTCCCAATGGACACTATGCATACACCAGCAACTTCTTTGCTTCGTCTGGTGCGGATAATGCCCCGTTACACGCCCTTCAAAACGGTGTTAATGGTGGCGACGGTGTATACAACTACGGCTCGACCAGTGCTTTTCCGAGCTCGAGTTTCGGCGCTGCCAATTACTGGGTAGACGTCGTTTACTTCCAGAACAACTCGACCACGCCACCGCTCGTCTCTTCGGCCGCGCCTGTTGCTGGTGCGACTCAGGTCAGTTTAAGTACCGCGGTTAGCGTCAAGTTCAACCAGCCGATGAACTCTTCCAGCATGACAGTAAGTAATTTCATCCTGAAAGATTCATTCAACAATTCGGTTGCCGGTACAGTCAGTTACGATTCGGCATCGGCTACCTTTACGTTCCAGCCAGCCTCCACATTGAACGCCTTGAGCATTTACACGGCGACGGTGAAGGGAACTGTGCTTAACTTCCTCGGGATTGCAATGGGTGTGCGACTATTCCTGGAGTTTTACAACCTCGCATGGATGCCCCTGCACAATTTGGCCTCCGACTGCAGCGCCCGGGGTTGTCGATTCGGGAGATAGCGGCGGAGTGGAGCTTGGCGTCAAGTTCACAGCTGACTTCAACGGTTCGATTCTCGGTGTACGGTTCTACAAGAGTGCCGGTAATGTCGGTACCCATATCGGAAATCTGTGGACTGCTACCGGCAGTCTCTTGAGCACAGCAACGTTTACGAATGAAAGCGCCTCCGGGTGGCAGCAGGTTGTCTTCGGTACGCCCGTGCCAGTAACCGCTGGCACTACTTACATTGCTTCCTATTACGCGCCGAATGGTCACTATGCATTCGACCTGGGTACGTTCAATTTTGCGGGAGTAGATAATTCGCCGCTGCACGCGCTCAGTACCGGGGCTGCCTCGGGCAATGGAGTGTATCTGTATGGCTCCAAGAGCGCGTACCCAAATACCTCGTACGGCGGGTCCAACTATTGGGTGGACGTCGTTTACGATCAGAGTAGCGGCAATGCTCCTCCGACGGTGACATCAGTGAGCCCTGGCCCGGGTGCGAGCGGGGTCGGTCTTGGAAATATGGTCAGCGTTAGCTTCAGCCAGCCCATGGACCCGACCTCGATTACATCAAGCACCTTCACGGTGTTTGATCCTTCAAACAGTCCGATCCCGGGAACCTTGACTTACGATCCAGGTTCGTTCTCGATTCTGTTCCAGCCAAACCCAGAGTTTGCGGCGCTGAGTACATATACCGTCGTCGTTAGCTCCGCTGTTCGAAACGTGAACAGTCAGCAGTTGGGGTCGAATTACTCGTGGTCCTTCTCTACAACGAACCCGCCACCTAGTTCCGGTCCGGGTGGCCCAGTGTTGCTGATCACATCTGAAACTAACCCCTATACTCAGTATTTAAGCGAGATCCTGCTAGCTGAGGGACTGAATGCCTTCACGTCACAGGATATCTCTGCAATTACTCCCTCGGTCCTTTCCAACTACGATGTGGTTATCCTTGGCGATATGAAGTTGACCCCGACACAGGTCAACATGATCAGCTCTTGGGTGACGACGGGCGGAAACCTCATCGCGATGCATCCCGACAAGCAACTGGCCGCCTTGCTCGGCCTGAGCAGCACGTCTTCAACCTTGTCGAATTCTTACCTCGGTGTTGTGACGACCGCTGCGCCTGGACTTGGAATCGTGAGTAGCACGATGCAATTCCATGGTCCTGCCGATCTCTATAACTCAACGGGAGCAGTCGTGGTGGCGAAGCTTTATTCGAACGCTACAACCGCTACTAGCTCCCCTGCGGTTACTTGGATAAACGCTGGGGTAGGTCATGCCGCGGCATTCACGTACGACCTGGCCCGTTCCATCGTCTATATGCGCCAAGGCAATCCGGCATGGGCTGGTGTCCAAAGAATTCCCTACAACGACGCAACGTGTCCGAATTGCGATACGACGATCATACGAGCGGAAGACATGTTCTTCGGGAATGCTTCCTTTGATCCTGAACCCGACTGGATCAATCTGTCGAAGGTAGCCGTTCCGCAAGGGGATGAGCAGCAGCGACTGTTGATAAACATGGTCGAGTTCCTGAATCAGAATCGTAAGCCGTTGCCGCGCTTCTGGTATCTGCCAAGCGGATTTAAGGCCGCGGTGATCATGACAGGCGATGACCACGATAACGGTGGTACCTCAGGAAGGTTCGATCAATACATAAGTGATAGCGCGCCCGGGTGCTCCGTGCCAGATTGGGCCTGTATTCGATCGACATCCTACGTCTTCCCGTTCACCCCGATCCCGAATTACACCACCTATGTGGCGGAAGGCTTCGAGATCGCTAATCACGGGGACAATGTCCTGACCTGCACTAACTTTACGGCCGATTCGTTGAATTCGGCCATTACGACCCAATTGAGCGAAATGTCCCAGAACTATCCGGGTCTGCCCGCGTCGAAGACGAATCGCACGCATTGTGTGGTTTGGTCAGACTATGATTCGGAGCCGAAAGTGCTGCTCAGCCACGGAATTCGACTCGACACAAGCTACTATTATTGGCCGCCGGAATGGGCTCTCAATCAGCCTGGTATGTTTACAGGCTCTGGGTTCCCGATGCGCTATGCAGATCATACGGGCGTTCCAATCGACGTATACCAGGCCACCACGCAGATGCCTGACGAGTCGAACTTCACATACCCGTCATTCATCGACACCCTGCTCAGCAATGCAACCGGTGCGAACGGCTATTACGGCGTGTTCACGGCCAACATGCACACCGATCTGGTCGAATCACCTGGATCGGATTCCATCATCGCTGAGGCGCAAAAATACGGAGTGCCGGTGATTTCTTCCCTCCAGATGCTTACCTGGCTGGATGGCAGAAACAACTCGACCTTCGGATCATTGTCTTGGTCGAGTAATACTCTATCCTTCAGCATCACCGCAGCCACGGGTTCACGGAATATCCAAGCGATGGTGCCGATGAAATCCGGAACGACTACCCTGCGGAGCATCAAGAAAAGCGGGGTAACAGTGTCGTTCACAACCCAAACGATAAAGGGCTTGCAGTACGCGTTCTTTGCAGCCAGTACGGGCTCTTACACAGCCACGTATCAATAGACCGTTTGCCATTCGGCAGGCTACATTCAAGGGTCTCCGATATATCGGAGACCCTTTTTCTTTCTACAGGTCCAACGGTACAGAATTTACGTGCAGTTCCTGGAGGGTATCTCCAACGCGCCAAGGCTTGCCAAAATCAGACGTCCTTGTAGGTGCGAGACAAAAGTGCATCATCGCGACAAGCTGAGCTTCTCTTTCGGTAAGGCCGAGGAAAACGACCCATGCGAAGAAAATGGATCCTTTTGCCGCTGTTCTCTGCCGTAGCATTTGCGCAACTCGGCATCATTCCAGGTGCCAATAGCACAGGCGTCCTGGTTGGTTCTGGATACGTAAAAGCACAGACTCATCAGATAGTCCGCAGTGCCGCTAATGTGGTGTATATCTTTGCGGTCGACGATAGCGATTGCCTGGCCAACTCATCACCAACGGTGGGAGTGATCAGAGCGTACAAGGGGAGCGGATCGCAACCGCTCAATGCGGGCGTTCCAACCGCCTTCACCGAGGTAGACTCCGCTCATCATCCTGCAGGCATTATCAACGGTTCATGCCTGTTCAATGGCGGAGTTGCCAGCACGGTATTCACTCCGGATGTACGGATGGATTCAACTGGACTGGTTCATATGGCCTACATGCTTCCGCAGACTGCAAGCGCGGGAGACGTACTTTACCAGACGTTCAATCCAGCTACCGATTCGTGGGGGCCTACCACTCTGCTCGCGACGAACGGCCAAACACAGGGCTGTTGTGGATCGACGCGCTATGGAAACGTTGCGATATCACTCGACGCCAGCGATCACCCGTACGTTACATGGGCGAGCACAAGTTCGGATATTCAATGGGCAGCGAGAACGGTTTCGGGCGGGAGTGCATGGACCTCGGCGGCGTCCGTTCCTGGTTCATCCGGAGTCAACGAGGCCTATCCCTCAATGGGTACGGCTCCTGATGGCAGTATCCACGTGGTTTGGCAGGACAATGCTTTCGATACGCATGAGACGATCAGATGGGCGAAGTTCTCGAGCGGCTCATGGGGAACGGTAGAGACGGTAACCACGGGCGATGCGAACGTTTTGGCTGCTGGAGATGACGATCAAAGCCCATCTATTGTTTTTGACTCGAACAGCCTGCCACATGTGCTGTACATGGATGGCACAGTCAATGGGACCGACGACTACGTCAGGCTTCGTTATCGAACTGCGGGCGGAGTTTGGACAGATGACTCTCCGCCGAGCACGTCGGGAGGAGTTCCTAGTTCGTCTGGCACATGGCCTACGGGTGGCGTAGGACATACTCCCCAGAACTATATGTCCGCCAGTGGGACTGAGTTCATCTTCCTCGGTCACAACACCATCAAATCTCCCGCCCCTTTCGAATATCAAACAGGAGTGGGAACCGTGTGGTCTGCCGAGACAGATGTCGACCCATGCAACACAACGACATCTCCGAGTGGGGAGCCGGGTTGTGATGGAGCGGTCTCTCTTCGCTACGATCCGTTGCGCGACAACAACCCGTCCCTCATCGACTTCACTTATTACAAGGAAAACGACGGAACGTCTGGATATACGAACCACGGAACAATCTGCTACAAAGCGGTCCAGATTCCAGGTGGGTCAACGCCCACTCCGACACCTGACTTCGCTCTTAGCTTCGCGACAACCGCCGCGACTGTGTCTGCGGGAGGTAGCACAACCGCCACCCTCAACATTACTCCAGCAGGTGGTTTCACTTCCGCGATAGAGTTCACTGTCACGGGATGCCCTCCAGCACCTGCTATCTGCACAATTCCGAGTGTCACAGCTGGTGCAAATTCGGCTAGTGCGACGCTGACGATTACGACTGAAGCGGCGAGCATCGGAACAGTGCTTCCGCGCAAAAGCAGACACAGTTACCTGGCGATATGGTTGGGCGGAGGATCGCTCGGCATTCTAGGATTGCTTTTCCGGAAGCGCCGCGGCTCCTGTAATGCCGCACTTTCGATTCTGGCGTGCGCCTTATTGATAGGTATTGGCGGATGCAGCGGCACCGGCAGCGGAACTAATTCAAGCTCCAATCCAATATCTCAGGCGGGCACTCCACCCGGAAACTACAACATCGTTGTCACTGGAACCAGCGGAAATCTCGTCAGACAGTCCAATAGCTTTGTCCTGACAGTGCAATAAGGATATTCATGATTTAGGACGGTTGCGCGAGAACTGTTCGCACAAGCGGAATCAAGGAGCGAGGGCGCTACGTACAACACTCTTTCTCGATGAGAGTAATCAAACCACGCGACGAGATCGGAACATTCGGCAGGAACTCTCGCGCCATTTCTCTTTCGGGCGAGCACGGAAGAGCTAGACAGGGATAATGCTACGCAGCGGCAGGGGCTCCCTGTTTCGGGAGCCCCTCTAAGTGTAAGCCACAGATCAGACCCAGAAATCAGACTGACTGCGCGACTTGCTGTGCCACGTAGTCGATCTGATCCTGCGTGAGTTCCGGATAAATTGGAAGCGACATGACTTCGCGACACGCGTGCTCGGTTTCAGGAAGTTGGCCTTCGCGGTATCCCAAAGCCCTATAAATAGGTTGGAGGTGAATCGGATGTGGGTAGTACACCATTGTGGGTACTCCCGCGTTCTTGAGTTTCTCCGCGACCTGCGCTCTGTTCTTCACGCGCACCGTATATTGGTGAAAAACATGAGTACCCCACTCCGCGGTTTTCGGAACTACAACCCCAGCTATGTCCGCTAGAGCACGGTCGTAAGCAGCAGCATTGACGGCTCTGGCTTCATTCCACTGATCGAGGTAGCGAAGCTTCACCCGTAGGATAGCCGCCTGCAATTCGTCCAACCTGCTATTCCAGCCCTGTTCCTCGCTGAAGTACTTTTTCAGACTGCCGTGGCTGCGCAATGACGTGAGGTGCTTGTACATCTCCTCGGAGTCGGTCACAACCATTCCGCCGTCTCCGTAAGCGCCCAGATTCTTGCTGGGGAAGAAGCTGATACACCCGAGATCACCCATACCGGCGGTCTTGCGGCCCTTGTACGTCGAGCCGAGAGCCTGCGCATTGTCTTCCACAACGCGAATGCCGTGAGTCTTTGCCACAGGCCAGGATCGGGTCCATATCCGCCGACTGGCCGTACAGATGAACGGGCACGATCGCCTTCGTTTTCGAATTGATCTTCTGCTCGAGTTGCATTGTGTCGAGAGTATAGGTTTCGGGATCGATGTCGACGAAAACCGGAGTACCACCCAGAGCGCTGACGGCATCAGCAGTAGCGATGAACGTGAACGATGGGACGATCACCTCATCCCCTTCAGAAACCCCGGCCGCCTTCAACGCGAGAATCAACGCATCGGTGCCGGAAGCCACGCCAACTCCAAATCGCCGTCCGCAGTACTTGGCGATTTCAGCCTCGAGAAGGCGCACATTTTCCCCGAGTATGAAATGTTGTGCTTCCAGGACCCCGTCAACAGCAGTACGGATCTCGCTCTTGATGGAAGCGTACTGTGCTTTCAAGTCGAGCATCGGAATGGGAGAAAGAGCAATAGAAGTGGCAGTTTTCAAGGCATCTCCTTCAATGACTCAAGGTATTCTCGAGAATCGTAGAAACCGCCTGACCTGCGATTTTCACCATCTCGTTGTTATTGAGCGTGGAATTGACGATTTGTGTTGTGTTCGCCAGCAGAAGCCCCGGGATACCGGTCTCGACGCTGGGAACGATGTCGGAATAATTCAAAGTCGGCAAAGGCTGGACAAGCCGCTCTCGAAAAACAAAATGTTTCTCGATCTCGTCCTCTCGAAGATCAGGAATGACCTTTTTTAGGTTTTGATGGAAGTAAGTCCAGACTTCTTCGTCGGAGGCTTCAAAGAGTGCGTCACCTGGTGCAGTGTACTTAGGCAAATAAACCAGGTGAAATCCGTTTGTCTCTTCTGTTGAGATGAGGTTCGTCATTTCGATCACGCCAGTGAAGGGAAGCTCCTCATCAGTCAGGTTCATCACATAAAAAGGACTGAGTTTGCGTTTCAGCAGCAGCACTACGCACACCATTCCCAGATACTTAACTGATTTCAGCCGCGTCAGGTATTCCGCTGAAAGACCTTGAGCCAACTTCGCAATCGTGTGACTCGGAACAGTAGAGATCACCGTATCGAAGTCTAGCTCTGTGCCTCCCGCTTTAATCTTGATGCGGCCATTTGAGCGGGATACGTTCTCCACGGCGACTCCGGTGAGAATCTTGCCGTTGAGGGCGCGGATCTTTTCAACAAGGGTGGTAAATACCGAACGATATCCGCCTCGGACATAGCCAAGGCATTCCTTTTTGGCATTCTTGTCGCGAGTGGAATAGAGCCGGGTGATCGTGGCCCAAATGAACGCGGCAGACGCTTCTTCGCGGCAGGAGCCCAACTTACATTTCAGAAGTGGACCCCACATTTTTTCGTAATTGGCTTTACCGAAGACTTTCTTCAACCAGTCTGCGACCGGAACACTTTCCAGTGAGCGGCCGTCTCGAATTCGGCATGTATAAAGCACGCCCAGCCCGAGGCGAAATTTCTGCCAAAGCGAAAGCGGCGGGAACTTGAGGAACTCCATGGTGCTGCTCATGGAGTAAATATGGGAATCGGTAAAGAAGCCGACTTTTGTTTCTGTCCAACGCATCTCTTCCCAAAGTCCCAGATCCTTTATCAACTGGTGGAGAGGCTTATCAGACGTGAGAATGCAGTGGTAGAACTTATCCCAATGAAACGGGCCAAAGTCGAAGTAGGTGGCTAACCCACCCAATTCGGGACGCGCCTCGATAACGGTGACATCTGCGCCTTCACGGAGCAGGTAGAACGCGGCCGTGAGGCCTGTGATGCCCCCGCCGAGAATCCCAATCTGTTTGCCAGCGAGCCGATGGCCGTTGCTCGAACTCATCCGTCTCCTAGTTCTTAGCGATAATGAAAACGCCGATCGTAATTACGGCGATTGCAATCCATCGCTGCCGTCCGACGCTTTCTTTCAGCAGAACTCGGGAGAGGAGCGCCACCAGGATATAGCTGGCGCTGAGCATGGGGAATGCAAAAGAAATATCCGTCTGCGACAGTGCGATGATCCAAAGTCCAAGCGCTGCTACGAAACAAAACCCGTAAGCCCATAGCCAGGGTGAGCGCAGCATGTGAATCCAAAAATTAGCTGACCGAGCGCTCGTCTGCGAGTGTCCTACGCTCATCCCTCGGCGAAGAACGACTTGTGCGACGCCGCCGGCAAAAATACTCAAGCAGAGTGAGGTCATCGCTGTCATTTCGGCTCCTTTGAAGCAGACCTCTGCATAAGAATGACACCGAACATTACGACTGCGATACCGAACCAGCGAGCCGTCGAAATTACCTCACCGAAGAGAATCTTCCCCCCCAGTGCTATCAGCGCATAATTCAAGGCCGTGAGCGGATAGAGATAACTGATCTCCTTGCGTGAAACTGCGAATACCCACATCAGCGTTCCTACACCGTAAATGATCAGGCCGGTGAGAACGATGGGATTGGTCAGGTACACGATCAAGCGCGAGGAAATCCCACCGTGCAAGGCAAGGTGCGAGAGCTGCAGCAGGCCATACTTGATCAGTAAGTGGCCGACCGCAGCGAACGACACCGAACCTACGAGAGCAATCGCCCAGAACTGCACGCGACTATGCGGTTTCTCGCTGTCAATATCGGCAATTGAAGCCTGGATTCCCATTTCACTCATACCGCACTCGCAACTGCAGCCTGTGAACAACGAATCTGCCGCTGCCATTCGATTGTGCGCCTCAACCCGTCTTCCAGGCTGACCTCAGCGCGGTACCCAAGAAGTTCCGCAGCTTTTGAGACGTCGGGTACGCGTCGCCTGACATCCTCATATTTCCGCCCGCTGATCTGGTTGTAGGGGACCATCTCCAGTTTCAGAGGTTCCTCTACGCCCGACAGTCTGTGAATAACGTTTGCCAGCTCGAGGATCGTGATCTCGTGAGTGCTTCCGATGTTCAAAATTTCGCCATTGGCCGCATCGTTCACAACTGCTTCGCATATGCCCGCCGCGGTATCAGAAGCAAACGTAAAGCTGCGCGTTTGCAAGCCGTCACCATGGATTGGAATCGATTCACCGTTGAGGATCGAATCGATGAAAACGGATTGTGGTCCACCCCACCAGCTCAGATTCTGCCTGGGGCCGTACGATCCGAAAATCCGAAGTACGACGACAGGAATCTGCGCATCCTCAGCGTAAGCAAAGGCCAAGTGTTCATCGAACAGTTTGGAAACTGCATACGACCATCGTGGAATGGTGCTCGGACCTATAACCGAGTCGCTTGTCTCCGAGAAAGGGATGCAAAGATTCTTTCCGTAAACGTCTGAGGTGGAAGTGATGACAAATTTCGCGTGCAACTCGGATGCGATTTCCAATACGTTGTGGCTGCCCTGAGAGTTAATCAGCAGAGTGTCAATTGCTTTACCGTAGCGTGGGATCTTGTACGCCGCGAGGTGCGCAATGATCTCCACGCCGTCGCATACAGACCGGAGACGTTCGCGGTCGCATATATCGATCTGGTGAAACTCGAAGTGGTGGCTTGTCTGTGCGTCTTTCAGATTCCTGAGAGCGCCGTGAGAGAGGTTGTCGACCGCAATCACGTGATACCCACGCTGTAGCAGGTTATCGGTGAGATGCGACCCAAGGAATCCTGCCGCTCCGGTTACCAGTACTTTAGTCTTCGCCATGAGGTCTACGTCACTCCAACTAACAATGGTTGAGTATCTGTTTAACAATCAACTCTGTCGATTTTCCGTTTCCGAACGCTTTCAGATCCGGGCGCCCGATCGGGTGATATCCGTTGTTATTCCAAATACTCTTTACAGCCTTCGTAATGCGCTTCTGGTCTGAACCCACCAGTTGATTCCATCCACCCTTCAGTGTCTCGACCCATTCTGTCTCCTCACGCAATGTGAGGCAGGGAATTCCCAGAAAGAACGCTTCCTTCTGTACTCCCCCGGAATCGGTCAACACCAGGCGTGCGTTCTTTTCCAGCATCAGCATGTCGAGATATGAGGCCGGCTCAGAAATATGGATATCCGAAGATGTTTCCAACCGCGTGCGTATACTTTTAAAGACCGGCATATGAGCCAGTTTGTGCTGAACCCTTGGGTGAATAGGCAACACAACCGGCAGTTTCAGATCTAACAACGCTTCGAACAACGCCGTCAATTTCTCTGGCGAATCGGTATTCTCAGCGCGGTGAACGGTCGCGAGCACATAATCACCGGACTCGACCGCCAGCCGGTTCAGTAGCATCTTTCTCTTTTGGGCGAGAACTGCAAACGCCTGAACGGCATCGAGCATCACGTCGCCGTTCAGAAACACGTTCTTGCTGATGCCCTCATTTCGCAAATTCTCTACTGCAGTAGCGGTCGGGCAGAATAGAAGATCCGAAAGGTGATCTGTCGCGACACGATTGATCTCCTCCGGCATTTCACGATTGAAGCTGCGTAACCCTGCCTCAATATGGGCCACACTGATGTGAAGCTTGGCTGCGGCCAGTGCTCCGGCCACAGTGGAGTTGGTGTCGCCGTATACGACGATCACATCGGGCCGTTCTGTCTCGAGAATCTTCTCGATCCCCTCGAGCATTCTTGCTGTCTGAACTCCGTGCGAACCAGATCCAACCTCGAGGTTGAAATGAGGCTTCGGCAGCGGCAGTTGCTCGAAGAAGACGTCAGACATCTTTGGGTCGTAATGCTGTCCTGTGTGCAACAACTTATGCGTGATCCGGCGCTTCGGCTCGGATGTCCGGTTGTGGCGGCGAATTGCTTCCACAACCATGGCCGCCTTAACGAACTGGGGGCGAGCCCCCACGATGGAAAGAACCTTCATGTCTACTGGTTTTCCAGGAGCTGTTCAGGTGGTACGTCCCGCCAAACCTTAGCGGGGCTCCCGAGAACAATTTTGCGAGCCGGCACGTTGCGTGTGACAACAGAGCCTGCAGCAACGAGACAGTCCTCTCCGAGCACGACACCTGGCAGCACCGTTACATTCGCTCCGATTCGCGCTCCCTTATGCATCGTGACGCCCTTGTGGTACTTGAATCGGTCCTTGGTGCGACCCAGGAAATTGTCGTTGGTAAACGTCACCTCTGGAGCGATGAAGCAGTTGTCGCCGATCTCAGAGAGAGCGGTAACGTAAGCTTCGGTTTCAACTTTGCAACGCGAACCGATACGTACCTTGTTTTCAACCGTCACGCCACGGCCAATAATGGTCAGGGCACCGATTTCGACATCCTCGCGCACCGAAGCCATGTCGGCGACCATCACCTTATTCCGAATGGTGCACCCGCGATAGACGACGGCAAGAGAACCGATAATGCAATCATCCTCGATCAGGCACGGGCCGAGCTGCTGCTCCTTGGTGATGGCGCTATTGGCAGCTTTCATCGGAAGTTTGCCAATCACGCTGTTATCGTCGATTCGGACATTGTTGCCAATCAGAGAGTCCGCATGGATAACGACTCCACTTCCTATCTTGCAGTTGACTCCAATGCGGACGTTCTCGTGAATGACTGCGTTATGCCCCAATTGCGTACCAGCGCCGATGGTTGCCGCTGGATGGATGAAGCTTGGGCTGGTTAATACTGATTGGCTCGCCATCTAGTTCTAATGACCTCTGTGCTGCTTCCAGGATTCTTACTACGCGAATACCGTCCTGTGCGTCGGACAAGGGAGTGCTACGATCGCGCACACAGTCAACAAAGTGCTTGCATTCGATCTTCAGCGGCTCAGTCCCTTCCACGCGTGGGATCAAGATGTCGCCGAATCGAACTTGAATGGCTTCGCCATAAGTCTTCGCCGGCGGAACCTCGGCATGATTGTTGTAAATCTTGAGCTTCTCGTTGACCTCTGAATCGTCGAACACGGCCATCTTCTTCGAACCTACGACCGTTGTGCGACGGATCTTGTGTGGATCCAGCCAGCTGATGTGGATATGCGCCATAACGCGGTTTTCGAAGAACAGGCTTAAGAAAACCACGTCTTCAATTCCGTCCTGAATGAAACTCTGGCCGCGAGCACTTACATCGGTTGGGCTCTGTCCGAGTAGGTATGTAAACACAGAGATGTCGTGCGGAGCGAAACTCCACATCGCGTTTTCATCGCCGCGAATTCGGCCCAGGTTCACCCGTTGGGAGTACATGTAATAGATATCTCCCAATTCACCCGAGTTCACCATGGTTTTTAGACGCTTCACTACTGGGTGGTACTCGAGCAAGTGTCCAACCATGAGAACGCGATTGGTCTTGTAGGCCAGTTCAGCCAGCTCTTCGGCGTCCGCGACATTGAGGGTGAACGGTTTTTCGACCATCACGTCTTTGCCGGCTAGCAAAGCTTGCTTCGCAAGCGGGTAGTGCATGATGGCGGGAGCGGCGATCGCTACGGCATCAATGTCGGTGGCCAGCAAATCGTCGAATTCAGCCACGGCCTTCACGCCTGGCCAAGTTTTGGCAGCGCTTTCGCGACGCTTTGAATCCAGATCGCAGCAGCTAACGAGTTCGCAATCCTTCAGTTCAGCGAAATTGCGGGCAACACCCCAACCCCAGGCGCCCAAACCTACCGTTCCAATACGGACCATTACCGATCCTCCTTCACTGTTATTGCCGACGAAATTGGCGTCATATTGCTTGCCGCCGCCGTTGTGTCTGCGGGACGAATTCCAACAATTGCAATTGCCAGATCGCCCATCAATCTCAGGTGAGTTTTGATGGTTCGGGCGATCTTCATTTTTGACTGACCTACCGTTCGAGCGTGCAGCACCATGGGAACCTCGGTGATGCGGTATCCGCTGCGCGCGGCGGAAAAGAGAATCTCGACCGCTGAGACAAATCCATTCGACTGGAACTGGACGTCCCTGATCACCTGCCGCTTGTAAGCCCGGAAAACGCTGGTGTAGGTATACAAATTCACGGGAGCCAAAATGCGATACAGAAGAGAACAGCAACGGCTCAAGAGCAACCGCCAGGGCGGAACTCCAGCGACCCCACCATCGGGATGGTAAGGAGAGGCTACGGCGATATCGGCCCCGGTCTCATCCAACGCGTCGATCAAACGCCTTAAACCTTCTGGTTTATAACTGCAATCCGCGTCGATGGTGCAAACGATCTCGCCAGAGGCAACGCCAAAACCAGTCCTGAAGGCCGCTCCGATACCTCGATTGACCCCATGTTCGACTACACGGCAACTAGGATCATTGCCAAAGGCGGTTCGGAGCTCGCGCACGGTATTATCACTACTGCCGTCATCGACGAAGATAAACTCCAACTGCCCGTTCAGGGTCTGGCGAAGTTGGACAAGGCTTTCCTGCAGCTGTTGAATGCCGTCTTCCTCGTTAAATACAGGCACGACGATGCTTGTAATACGGGAGCCCGACGTTGTTGGACGTTGTTCCATAGTTAAGTAGCGCTTTCGGGGGTACTTGATTGCACGAAGCGTGCCGATTGGTTTCGGCGCCGCTTGCCGAACGGCTAAAATTAAGGTTGTTCGGCTAAGTAGCAGAAACGCAATCTGTTAGCGTATACGTTGAGCCCAATTCGACCATGACTTGTCCTCGTATGGAGCGAGCAAATCAGTGCCAGTGTGCAAAACGTTGCATACTGCCCGGGATGGCGATGTTCGGCGGTGGAATTGCTTTTCCCTCACAGCGGAACTACCTTTCCCTGAAGGCAGGAAGCAAAATTCTGGGAAAACCGAAAGCAGCCTGTCCGTTAAAGAAGCCGGTTTGCTGCTGGGGGGCGGCCGTACAGGCCTTGTAATTGCTATTGATCTGATGACATTAGGAGTGTTTTGAACTGGGACCTCTCGAACTACGACCTGTTAGTAGCGAATTTGTGCTGCGAATCGGGCCTAGCGTAGGGACTCAGGTGGGATCGCTATAAAGAGAAGAAGCAGAAGCATTAGTTCTTCAAAGGCAAGGAAAAGGTGCGCAATCGGACAGTAGAGTTTGCTTTTTGGTCGCTGATGATCTTAGTGCTGTTCTGGCGGCAAATATACCGCATCGTCAGTGTGTCAACGGGAACCGGCTACACCTCGTACGTCCTTCTGGTCCCTTTCATTACAGCCTATCTAATCTGGTTGGGAAGGGAGAGGATTTTTGTATCGCCCCAGTACTCTCGGTTGTGGGGAGGGGTCATCGCTGCCCTCGCTCTCATCCTTTTTCTGGTAACCACGTTTGTCTTCGGTGCAGGAACGCAGGGCATTAAGGACCTCTCATACCTTTTCAGCATGCTGCTGTTGTTAGTAGGTGCCTTTACCAGTTGCTTTGGTGTAACGGCACTGAGGAACGCTGCGTTCCCAATTGCGTTTCTAGTGCTGACGTTGCCTATCCCTGAATTCCTGATCGAGAAAGTCGCCTTCTTTCTGCAGTCTGGTTCGGCGGACCTTTCGAACTGGATGTTTTCATTGCTGGGGGTTCCGGTATTGCGCGATGGATTCGTTCTGATGTTGCCGGGAGTGAGCATTGAGATAGCCAAGGAGTGCAGTGGAATAAATTCCAGCATAGCGCTCCTCATCGTCATGCTGCTGGTGGCCCATGAGACTCTGCGCAGTACCTGGCGAAGAGTCTTGCTGGTACTCATCACAATTCCGCTTTCGATACTGAAGAATGCGATACGGATCGTTACCCTGACCATGCTCGCAACTCGAGTGGACCCTGGATTCTTGAGTGGCAAGATTGCATCATGAAGGCGGCTTTGTCTTTTATTTGATCTCGCTTGCACTGGTCTATCCGATCTGGAAGATTCTGCATAAGACCGAAAGGTCCCGCGCCATGTCTTCCGCGCCGCGAGAAGTTCTGCTCTCTTAGCTCCGCACTCTAGGACTGCCTCCTATATCGGCGTGCAGTTCGCTTCACGCCACGGTAGCAGAAGTTAACCGCCAGCTCTCGCTTTCCGTCCGTTCGTCTCAGCTCATACCTGATAGTTGCGAGGACAGACGTGTGCGCGGACTGTCCGTTATGGCACTACCGCTGTCGCCTGATTTGAAAATGCGCTTTCCTGACCGGAGCCATTAACGGACGTCACAACGTAATAGTAGGTTTTTCCGCTTTGGACGCTGGTATCGGTATAAGTCGTCGCCGGATCCGCTGCCGTGATTACCTTTATAGGGTCCGCCAGATACCGTTCCTCGATACACCAAATATCCAATCACGCTGGATGTGCTGGCGTTCCAATTGAGTGACACCGAGTGGGCTGATACGGACGTTGAGGCGATTCCGGATAGAGTAGGGTTTGAGGACGAATTGTTGGCGTTGCTGCTTGCAGTCGAGCGATGCGGTAAATGATCCGGAAGCTATGGGTACGAATGCGATAGGCATGTTCGCAGATTTTCCTGCTGCGATGGACAGAGGGAATGTCGCACCGCTTACACGTAAAACGTTATCCCCAGTGAAATTCAATTGCGAGATCGTTAGTGTGCCAGCTCCGGCATTCGTACATGTAAATTCTGAGTGGTCGTCGTGTTCACGCCACCGTTCCAAATGAGAATTGTGCCGGGGAAAACGAGATCTGTGGTGTGGTCGTGCTGCCGAGAACTGTGACGGCTGCCGAGCCAGACTTCGAAGTATCTGCGGTACTCGTCGCCTGCACGGTATAGTTGCCGGGCGTTGCTGGCGCGGTGTAGAGTCCAGCTGCTCGACACGGTTCCGCCGGTTGCTGACCAGTTAAACTAGATGACGAACCTCCGTTACGTCGCAGAGAACTGCTGCGTGGAGTCAGGCTGGAGGCTAACTGTAGACGGAGTGACCTGGATCGAAACCGAAGATGCCGATTTCGAACCGGCGCGGCAGTTACGCCGCGCAATCCGACGCTGGCGAGCAGCCGCAGCCATGGATCAAAACACCAAGATACACTACTGTTTGAATATACGATTCGCTATCTTTGAACATTTCTTCCTGTTGAGCCCGCCGTGCGCACAACAGTGAGCAGACTTCCGGGACTAGCGGTTGTGGCTAGCCGACAAATTCATGACCGACTGATAGGAAACTTGGCCGAGCGCGATCTAGCTGCTTGTGACAACTAATGACAATACAATGCGCACGAAAGTAACCAAGCACTCCGATTACCTTGTACCAATCTCGTTCTTCAGAAATACTTGTAAGCTGCTGGTTTTTCTATCAGTTATGACCGGCAGAATCGGGACGCAAACCTTCGATTCGAGTTGGCTCAATTACAATGTAATTTGTGCTCTGCTCCTGATAATTCCGCACTGGGTTCCAGGACATCCCCTTTGAAGGTGCGGGCGGCCATTTTTTTGGCACAGTTTAAACCGGATGAAAACACGCTGAGTCGGTGCTATCTCGCCGCTTTCGTGATATCTGACGGCCAATGTACCTTGACGACATGCCCATGGACCCTCGTAAGTTGTCGCAAGCTTCTTCCACACGGCACCCTTAATGATATGCCGGAGCGCGGTGTTAACAGCTGAGCTCTTGGCGCGAGGGTCCGGTGGAAAGACTTCTGAAGCTTGCGAGCGTTCTTGTCTGTTTGTTCCTGATCGCGCTTTGCGGATGCGGCGGTGTGACCGCAAGTTCCAGTGGTTCAAATGGAAATGGCGGCAATTCTGGATCGCTCGGGAGCAGCCTCACTTCGATCGACTTTGGACAAGTAACGGTTGGCACGACAGCAACACAGACGATAACGGTTACCAACTCATCGTCCGCGGCGATTACCGTCACTCAGGTTACAGTGACTGGAACAGGCTTCAGCTCTTCCCCAATTACTACGCCATTCACCCTGAATCCGTCGCAGTCCGCGTCGGCAACTTTCAGTTTTTCGCCGACGAGTGCTGGAGCGGCTACCGGCTCAGTTTCGATCGTGAGCAACGCATCGCCTGCAACCCTATCAATTCCGATGAGCGGAACAGGTGTCGTAGCCGGGACCCAAAAGCTAACCGCCAGCCCTTCGTCGCTCGCGTTCGGCAACGTTTCAGTGGGGGCGAGCAACGACATATCTGTGACTCTTACAAATCCCGGGACAACCAACCTGCTCGTAAACAGCGCCAGCTACAGCGGACCGGGATTCAATGTAACTGGTCTTTCCACACCACTGACTCTGTCTGCCGGGCAGGGAACGACTTTCACCGCTTCGTTTGGACCAAGTTCGGTCGGAAGCGCGAGCGGAAGTATTGCCCTGAAAGACAATACTGGAAACACGCTTCTGAGTATTCCCATGTCCGGTACTGGAGTCACGGCAGCCGTCGCCCACTCGGTTGATCTCAGTTGGACTGCGAGCACGTCCACCGTCTCTGGTTACCGTGTCTATCGCGGAACTGTGACAGGTGGCCCGTATACCCTGCTGACCTCATCGTTGGTGCCGAGCACATCTTTCGCGGACAGCTCAGTGACTTCGGGTAGTTCCTATTACTACGTGGTCACTGCCGTTGACGCGAGTAACAACGAGAGCGCCTTCTCCAATCAGGCCGCGGCCACAATTCCCACGCCGTAGCTTCCGGTTCCACAGCGAACGACGCTTGCCAACGCCGTGGGAAGATTTCGTTCGCCGCGTTCGCGACCATTCCTCCCCCCATGCCCGCCGTTTGTAGCTCCCACCGCACCGATATTTATCAAGGAACTCGATCACTAATCTTGATTACTTATGTTCAGGCATCAGCTGCGCGCTCGGACTCTGGTCGGAACTGCCTGTTTGGAATCCTCTGACACGACCTCCGGCACCTTCAACAACTGCTCCCGTGCCTATAGCGTTTAGGAGCGCCACGGAATGAGGCAAGATGCAGCGTTCCCTGGGATTTTCTTTTGTACTGTTTGTTTTAATACTGGCCTTTGTAGTTAGTAATTCAGGTTGCGCCGGTGTAACTGCGGCTTCTTCCAAAGCCTCGACGGTTACAGCGTCCGCAGCCATCTCGGTATCCATCACTCCCGCCGACGTTAGCGTTCAGGCGGGAGGGACTCAGCAGTTCACAGCAACGGTCACGGGTCTCGCCAACACGGCTGTGACCTGGTCGGCCACGGCCGGTACCGTGTCCAGCGCGGGACTTTACACTGCACCAACCGTCGCGGGCAGCTATACGGTGACAGCGACAAGTGCTGCGGACGCGAGCGAGTCGGCCAGCGCTACCGTCACTGTGACTTCCTCGCCGGTACCGATCGGAGTCTCGATTTCTCCCACCGTGGTGTCACTCGCGGCCGGAAGCACGCAACAGTTCTCGGTTACCGTTACAGGAACAGGCAGCAGCTCGGTCACCTGGTCAGCAAGCGGCGGGACGATTTCGAGCACTGGTCTTTATACAGCGCCGGGAGCAGCCGGCATTTATAGCGTCACCGCTACAAGTGTGGCTGATTCCAGCAAATCAGCCTCGGCAGCTGTAACCGTGTCGGCGAGTGCGCCCGCGATCTCCGTGTCCATTAGTCCGAGTTCCACGTCTGTTCAAGCGGGTAGTACACAACAGTTCACTGCGACAGTACGTGGGACAACCAACACCGCTGTGACCTGGTCCGCTTCCGGCGGCACGATCTCTTCAAACGGTCTCTTTACGGCTCCTGCGGCGGCTGGAACATATTCGATCATCGCAACCAGTGTGGCCGACACAACCCAATCCGGCATTGCCGAGGTTACGGTCACTGCAGCGCCGCCGGCGGTATCGGTGTCGGTAAGTCCGACTTCTTCATCCTTACAAACCGGAGCCACGCAACAGTTCACAGCAACAGTGAGTGGTACGACGAACACGAGTGTGACGTGGACAGCTACCGGTGGCACAGTGTCGAGTTCGGGTCTCTACACGGCGCCGGCGACGGCGGGAAGCTACACGGTGAAAGCAACTAGCGTTGCCGACGCGACGAAATCCGCCTCTGCAACGATCACAGTAAGCGCCCCTGCAATTGCGGTTTCCATCAGCCCGAGTGCTGCCGCCATTCAAACCGGTGCGACGCAGCAATTCACGGCAACGGTTACGGGATCCACGAATACCGCAGTGACTTGGTCAGCTACCAGCGGGTCGATCTCAAACTTGGGACTCTATACAGCTCCGGGCACTGCTGGAACATATACAGTGAAGGCGACGAGCGTTGCCGATACAACAAAGTCGGCCTCTGTGACCGTGACTGTGACAGCAGCACCGCCTCCGGTGTCGGTGTCAGTCAGTCCCACCTCGGCGTCGTTACAGACCGGCGCGACTCAGCAATTCACGGTGACTGTGACTGGCACATCGAACACGGCGGTAACCTGGTCAGCGACCGCTGGCACAGTGTCCAGTTCAGGGCTGTACACCGCTCCGAACACCGCCGGAACTTACACCGTACAAGCGACGAGCGTTGCGGATACAACAAAGACAGCTTCTGCCAGTGTCACGGTGACCGCCCCACCAGTGGTAATCGCGATCAGTCCAACGTCGGCATCTTTGCTGACGGGTGCGACGCAGCAGTTCTCTGCCACCGTTACCGGAACCACGAATACGGCTGTGACATGGTCTGCGAGCGGTGGCACGGTATCCAGTTCCGGTCTGTACACGGCGTCGGGAACACCAGGCACCTACACCGTCACAGTGACGAGCAATGCTGACAATACGAAAGCCGCTTCAGCAACTGTTACGGTCAGCGCGCCGATAATCGTGGTGGCAGTCAGTCCGACATTGGTGGCGATTCAGACCGGGGCCACGCAACAATTCACGGCGACGGTGACTGGATCAAGCAATACAAGCGTGACCTGGTCGACAACGGGTGGCACCATCACATCAGGTGGTCTGTATACCGCCCCAAGCACGGCAGGGACATATTCAGTGATTGCGACGAGCGCAGCAGACAAGACCAAGTCAGCGGCCGTCAGCGTCAGCGTCACGGCACCTCCGCCACCGGTCGCTGTATCGATTAGCCCAACTTCCACATCGATTCAAACCGGCGGTACGCAACAGTTCACGGCGACCGTGACCGGCACAACCAATACTGCGGTAACTTGGTCGGCATCGGCAGGCTCGATTTCGACTTCGGGGCTGTACACGGCACCAGCAACAGCAGGGAATTACTCGGTGACAGCTACGAGTTCAGCGGATGCCACTAAGTCGGCCTCGGCGCTCGTAACTGTAACAGCACAACCCGCACAGATTTCTGTCTCGCCGACCACAGTAACGTTTCCCAGCACTGTGGCGAATAACACGTCGACGCAAACCGTGAAGATCTCGAACACGGGTGGATCGAACTTGTCCGTGACGAGCGCGACTGTAGGCGGCACCGGCTTCAGCATCACGGGAGCGAGTTTCCCGATAACTGTTGCAGCCAGCCAGTTCACAAATCTTACTGTGCAGTTTGCTCCGGCCTCAGCCGGCACTTATAGCGGCACAATAACAATCGCGAGCAATGCCAGCAACACTGCGCCAGTGGTTAGTCTGTCAGGCACTGCTACGGCTGCACCGACGTTCTTACTGAGCGCATCCCCCACGAGTGTCGCCTTCGGAAGCGTGCTGATCGGAAACACCGCCAACCAGACCGTCAAACTTTCGAATACAGGTACGTCATCAGTTTCCGTATCGGCGGCGAATTTCACAGGAGCTGGTTTTAGCCTTACGGGATCAACTCTGCCGATCGCGATTGCTGCCGGCGCGAGCCAGAACGTAACCATCACATTTACTCCGCAGACGAGTGGCAGCGCCTCCGGCACGGTTTCGTTCGTCAGCAACGCAACGAACTCGCCGGCTACAGTTTCGCTATCGGGAACTGGCACTCAACCGGTTCAGCACTCGGTCGATCTCAGCTGGAACGCAAGTACGTCGTCCGTCACCGGATACTTTGTCTACCGCGGAACGCAATCAGGCGGACCCTACACCAAGCTGCAGTCGAGTTCGCAACCGGGCACTACCTATGTAGATTCGACCGTGCAGAGCGGAGCGACCTACTACTACGTGGTTACCGCGGTAGATGGTAGTGGAAACGAAAGCGCCGATTCAAACCAGGCTACCGCCGTGGTTCCGACGCCATAGGAATTGGGGCGCTAACGAGGATCCTTCTCTCTCTGCGACCAGATAAGGCGAGTTGAAAGAGATTTATTAGAGAGAGATTAAAAAGAGGCCAGGTTCATCAAAACTCTTGAAAGGCACTTGTCGAATTGGAAACGGTTAACTTAGTATGAACGGGCGCGCCACAGAAATGATGATTAGTAAATGCGCATTTCTTTGGTACAGTCCTTCGTTGCATTACTCTTTGTCTTAATTGCTGTAGCTTTTGAATCTGGATGCGTTGGCGTGACCAGTGCTGCAAAGGCACCGGCCACTACCACTGCTGTTGGAACAGTTTCGATCGCGATTAATCCAACCGCTGTTTCCATCCAGGTTGGAGGAACTCAGCAGTTTTCAGCTACAGTCACCGGCACGGCTGATACAACTATAACTTGGACAGCCTCAAGCGGTAGTGTCTCTGGTGACGGACTCTACACTGCGCCGTCCACGCCGGGCACGTACACCGTTACTGCAACCAGCGCGGCGGACCCCACCGCAACTGCTACTGCAACTGTGTCGGTAACGGCAGCTGCATCGGCCATCTCCGTTTCAGTGACTCCAGGCTCCGCGTCGATTCCGACTGGCGGTACGCAGCAGTTCACGGCGACAGTCAGTGGAAGCAGCAATGCGGCGGTGACGTGGTCGGCGTCTGGCGGCACAATCGATGCATCCGGCCTCTATACTGCGCCTGCTGTTACAGGGACATACGTCATCATTGCGACCAGCGTGGCAGATACCACACAGTCTGGTACTGCAACTGTTACGGTCACCTCCGGATCACCCATCATTTCGGTCTCAATCATCCCAAGCGCGGTTACCCTGCAAACTGGAACTATTCAGCAGTTCACCGCCACCGTAAGCGGAACAACCGATACGGCCGTGAGTTGGTCCGCGACGGGCGGTTCGATTTCCGCCTCCGGCCTTTACGCCGCGCCCACTAGTGCAGGGACCTATACAGTTAAAGCCACCAGCGTCGCTGATACTACGAAGACATCCGCGGCCACGGTGACAGTTACTGCGGCACCACCGCCGGTAGGAATCTCGATCAGTCCGACTACCGCGTCAGTGCAGACGAGCGCCACGCAGCAATTCACCGCGACCGTGACGGGTACGACCAACCGCAGTGTGACATGGTCCGCAACGAGTGGATCGATTTCAACTTCGGGTCTGTATACGGCGCCAGCTACGTCTGGCAGCTACACGGTGAAAGCTACAAGTGTTGCTGATACCACGAAGTCAGCATCCGCGACCGTATCCGTGACAAATCCGTCCATCGCCGTAACAGTAAGTCCAAGTCTGGTTGCCATCCAGACCGGTGCGACCCAACAATTCACCGCAACTGTAACCGGTACGAGCAACACCGCAGTCACCTGGTCGACAACACGTGGAACGATTACATCCGCGGGCCTCTACACGGCTCCGAACACGGCGGGAACCTACTCCGTGATCGCTACCAGTCTGGCGGACAGCAACGAAGTCAGCAGCGGTTACTGTTAACGTGAGCGCACCTCCAGCGCCGATCAGTGTTTCGATCAGTCCGACATCAGCGTCGATCCAGGCCGGAGCCACCCAGCAGTTCATCGCAACGGTGACGGGTTCCTCTAACACGGGGATTACATGGTCGGCAACAGGCGGTTCGGTTTCAGGTTCTGGGCTATATACAGCACCGGGGACCGCTGGAACCTATACGGTGAAAGCCATAAGTGCAGCGGATGGCACAAAATCGGCGACAGCGACTGTGGCGGTAACCGCAGCCCCTCCGCAGATTGCTGTCTCACCAACCTCTCTCAGCTTCGGCAGTATTGTCGCGAACACGAGTTCAACACAGACACTGAAGGTCTCGAATACGGGTGGTTCGAATCTTTCGATCACCAGCGCAACCGTGAGCGGCAACGGTTTCAGCATCCCAGGCGCGACTTTTCCAATCACAGTCAGTGCAGGACAGTCAGTCAATCTGACTGTCAAGTTCGCACCGACTGCGGCAGGAAATTACTCTGGAACAATTGCTGTGGCGAGCAATGCTGCAAACACAGCTCCTTCAGTTACTCTGTCGGGATCGGCGACGACTCCAGTCTCACACTCTGTGACTCTGAATTGGACCGCAAGCACCTCAACCGTTGCTGGATACTTTGTGTACCGCGGAACTCAATCTGGAGGTCCGTACACGAAGCTGCAATCCACATCTGTGCCGGGAACAAGTTTTACGGACACGACGGTGCAGAGCGGGACCACTTATTACTATGTTGTAACTGCCGTTGATAGTGGCGGGGCGGAGAGCGCTTTCTCGAACGAGGTAACAGCAGTCGTTCCGTAGTCAGAATCCGGCGTATCGCGTTCTGATAAATTTACAGAAGGCCACTCCACTGGAGCGGCCTTTTTTGTTCTGATGTGTTCCAAAATGGTCCCAACACAGATCGCAATGAATGATGAGAATGCGCAGTTTTACTCGCCCGCAGGCAAACAATACACGAGGCGGTGCCCAGGTTTACCCAATGTTCCTAAGTCGTATGCCTGAGATTCACGTCGATCAAAATGAAATGCACTTAGAGGCAATTTCTATTAGATAACCGCAAGTCTCCTGTTTCCTTAAACATCGCTCGGAACATGTACCGAAGGCACATTTAGTTGCACAGGTGCTGGACAGGTATGTGCAAGTTCTTTCACAGCGCCCTTCACAACTGAATACGTAAGTCCGCTCATTCATATCGAATTTTTCTGGTCCGAGCGGCGAAAGGGAGTAGTGTTGTCCAAAATAGGCCTCGTTCCCCGTGCCAAGGTTGTTTCGCCGATATCGCGAATCAAAACTGCATTATTAGTTCTATTCACACTAGCAATCGCCGGAGTCTCGCAGGCAGCGACAACGCAATCATTATTCACGTCGCAGACGCCGGCCCTGCTTACCGCCAATGATGGCACTCCCTACGAATTGGGCACACGACTTTATAGCGATATACCCGGACAAATCACTGCCATCCGATTTTGGAAATCAGCTTCGGAGACAGGTTCTCACACCGGACACATCTGGGACGCTAAGGGCAACCTGCTCGCAACCGTGACATTTGCGAACGAAACCGCGTCCGGATGGCAGCAACAAGCACTGTCGCAACCGCTGAGCATCGTGGCGAATGCAGAAGTGCTGGTAAGCGTGAACACGGCTGGTGGGTATTTTGTCAGTTCTCACAATGGGTTGGCTTCGGCGATCGTAAGCGGAAACCTGCATTCGATTACAAGTAGTAATGGGCGCTACGGATCTTCTGGATCCTATCCCGCGCAAACGTATCAGAGTTCCAATTATTTCCGCGATGTAGCCTTTGTTCCTTCTGCTCCAACCAGCGGTGCTAGCATTTCCGGTACGATCACTCCTGCAAGTGCTGCGACCGGGGCGACAGTGGCTCTGAGTGGATCCGCAACGCAAACCACCACCGCCGACGTGAATGGAAATTTCACATTTGCGAGTCTCTCATCTGGCACTTATACCGTTACGCCAACTAAGGCGGGCTACACATTCACTCCCAGCAGCCTTACCGTTTCATTCAGTGGCAGTACCGTTTCAGGATTATCGTTCTCAGCCTCGCCTAACTCGACGTCATCCACCCAAAGCCTCTTCACGACACAAACGCCAGTCGGAAGTAGCAATAATGATGGGGTTGCATACGAACTCGGAACGCGCTTGTACAGTGATTCAGCCGGTCAGATAACTGCAATTCGCTTCTGGAAGTCGAGCTCCGAATCCGGAACACATGTCGGACACATCTGGGATTCGAAAGGCACACTTCTGGCGACCGCAACTTTCGTCAACGAAACTGCTTCGGGGTGGCAACAGCAGTCGCTAAGCACTCCGCTCGCGGTCACCGCAAATGCCGAATACCTGGTAAGCGTCAATACAGGCAATAACTACTTCGTTGCGACGAGTTCGGGACTCGCTTCTCAAGTCAGCAATAAGAACCTGCATTCTGAGTCCGGAAGCAACGGTCGATATGGTTCTTCAGGTCAGTACCCGACCAACTCTTATAGCAACTCTAACTACTTCCGCGACGTTGTTTTCATACCATCTTCTTCGGTTCCCGCAGCATCGGTGTCAGTGGCGGTGACTCCGTCTACGTCCACGGCAGCCACTGGGGGCACAGTACAGTTCAACGCCGCGGTTACTGGAAGTTCGAACACCGCAGTCACATGGTCTGTGACTGGCGGCAGCATCTCGCCTGCTGGCCTTTATACCGCTCCAGGTACGGCCGGCACCTACACTGTAAAGGCAACCAGCGCAGCCGACTCGACGAAATCGGCGACTGGCACCGTGACTGTGACAGCGGCTCCTGTCGTTGCAGTATCGATTAGCCCAACGTCAGCGACAATGAAGACCGGAAGCACGCAACAGTTTGCTGCGACGGTGACCGGAAGCAGCAATACCGCCGTGACCTGGTCCGCGAGTGGCAGCACTATATCCGCAGCCGGCATGTATACCGCACCCGGCACTGCAGGAACCTATACAGTTAAGGCAACTAGCGCAGCAGATACGACGAAGTCGGCATCTGCGACCGTAACGGTGACCATAGCGGCTCCCCAGATTACGCTTTCCCCAACTGCGATTAGCTTCAGCAGCACCCCAACCAATAGCAGCTCGATTCAGACCCTCACTGTCGCAAACACCGGTGGATCTAATCTCTCGGTGACGGGTGCAACTGTGAGCGGTACCGGCTTCAGCATTTCCGGTGCGAGCTTCCCAATGACGATCGCTGCCGGCCAGTCCGCCCCATTGAGCGTCAAATTTGCGCCCACCACTACAGGTAGCTTCACCGGTTCAGTAAGCGTTTCCAGCAATGCTTCGAACAGCGCTCCGGCTGTCACTCTGTCAGGTTCAGCGACAGCGGCGAGCACTTTCCTGATAAGCGTATCGCCAACGAGTCTTAGCTTCGGAAGCGTTGCCGAAGGTAGCTCCGCCAGCAAAACGGTGACGCTATCGAACACGGGAACTGGCTCGGTGTCGATAACAGCAGCGAATTTCACGGGATCTGGCTTCAGTCTTAGCGGCGTCACGTTCCCGGTTACATTAGCTGCTGGCAAGACTCAGAATGCCACTATCTCGTTCGCTCCCGAAACCAGTGGGACCGCATCCGGAACAGTATCGTTCGTAAGTAATTCGACGAACTCTCCGGCAACCGTTGCTCTCTCTGGCTCAGGAACCGTACCAACCCAGCATTCAGTGGACCTGAGTTGGAACGCGAGCACATCGGCTGTTTCTGGATACAACGTTTATCGATCGACCGTATCTGGTGGATCGTATACGAAACTGACTTCAAGCCCGCAGGCCGGTACGAGCTATGTAGATTCCACAGTCAAGAGTGGAACGACTTATTACTACGTAGTAACCGCTGAGAGCTCTTCGGGAACGGAAAGCAGCTACTCGAATCAGGCGACAGCAGTGGTGCCGACCCCGTAAGGAGGTAGATGAATCTGCACAATCCTAAGAAGGCCGCTCTCCCAAGGGCGGCCTTTTTGTGGCTCGCATTCCCGGCCTACCAGCCGATGACAGCAGTGGACAAGATTCCAAGATGCTGAACAGCAGTTCTGTTAATGTGCAAACAATTGCACACATAACCGACGTACTCAAAAGAAGCCCTGCAAAAAGACAGCAACATGTGGCACATTACCTGCGTACAGGAACTCTGGGACAGGGATGGCATTCCCAATGGTCACCAGAGGGACTGTCTCCCCCCGTAAGCGAGTCTAGGGACGTCAAGGGGAACCAATGCGGAAACTGGCCGCCGTACTGTTGTTGGCTATTGCAGCTCAGTGTCAGACCACGAATTATCAACAACTTGCATCGACTTCGGTGGCAGCTCACGCCCCCACGTCAGTCTCATCTGAAGCGGCCTTCAGCAGCAGCACGGCCCTCAACGCTGGGCTGGTCGCCCAGTTGACCGATCCAGTATCTGTCGGTCCGATCTCGCAAGCTGTAGGCGGCTCGGTGGCCTCTGTAGGTCAGCCGATCATCAAGACTGCAGTCATCAAGCCGATGAAGGTCAGCACGGTCAACGAAGACCACGCGCGTAACTCGCGGATCTGGTACTCGCTGGTGGTTTTCGATCATTCTGCGGCAGCTTTCGACGCCTATTCCACCCGCCAGGCGATCGGCCATGGAGGCGTGGAGCTGAATCCATTTCTGAAGCCCTTTGCTGACTCCGCTGCGATCTATCCGGCTCTGCAGGTATGGCCGACCGCAATGGATTTTGTCGGTGCCAGAATGATGCACAGCAATAATCGAGTGTTACGCAGGGTGTGGTGGGTACCGCAGGCGGCTTCGACAGTAGCTTTTGTGTCCTTCGGATTTCATAACCTTGGAGTGCACGCGCAGTAAATGGCTCCGCGCACAGCGGATCTCAAGCGGTTTCTCCCCCTGGCAGTTCCTCGGTTTGTTCGGGTAGCTATTGACGTCCGATACAATATCGGAGTTCGCGAACGCCTCTGCCGAAGCTCTATAGCTCGATAAAGGGAAGAAATCGATTGCGCTGTTTACTTATTGGCAATAAAGGACAGGTAGGCTGGGAACTTCAGCGGACACTCTCCACCTTAGGGGAAGTGACTGCCGTGGATCGGCCCGAAATTGAATTGTCTTCCGCCGATTCGATCCGCGGGAAGATACGCAATCACTCGCCACAGATAATCCTAAATGCGGCCGCCTATACGGCGGTTGATAAGGCCGAGGACGAACCGGAACTGGCGATGCAGATCAACGCAACAGCGCCAGCCATTATGGCAGAAGAGGCAAAGCGGACGGGCGCACTGTTTGTCAGCTATTCGACGGACTATGTCTTTGATGGAACGAAGCCCTCCGCGTACACGGAAGACGACCATCCTAATCCACTCTCTGTATATGGACGAACGAAGCTGGCGGGTGACAACGCAGTCTGCGATGTAGGTGGCGCGTATCTGATTTTTCGGACCTCATGGGTGTACGGAGCGCGCGGCAAAAACTTTTTGTTGACGATGATGAAATTGGCGGTCGAACGAGACGAACTCAAGGTTGTGGACGACCAGGTCGGAGCACCAACCTGGAGTCGTTCGCTCGCAGAAGCCACTGCCCAAGTTATCGCGCAGCGAATGACAGCGGCACGAAAGGGAACTACCTCGACCGCTGAGCTATTTTCCGAGTTTCGTGGAATCTACAACATGACTTCCGCCGGAAACGCATCCTGGTGCGGATTCACAGACGCGATTATCGAGCAGTTGCGAAGGGCCGGAGAGACTCCACTTGCCAGAGTTTTGCCGATAACGTCCGCGGAGTATCCGGTTCGCGCGACTCGCCCCAAGAATTCGATCCTGGATAACTCAAAACTCCAGCGCGTATTTGGCCTTAAATTGCCTGCATGGGATACCGCACTCGGGCTTGTGATCGATGAACTGAGATCAATCCAACCGCGCAATGAACTCACCGCGAGTGTAGTAAGAGGAAAGAATTGATGCGGGTGATTCATGTTGTAGGCGCACGGCCGAATTTCATGAAACTGGCCCCAGTTCATCGCGCGTTGAACCAGGTGCCAGGGATAGACCAATTGGTCGTCCACACCGGCCAGCATTACGACTTCAATATGTCCGACGTCTTCTTTCAGGAGTTGGGCATCGGTGCGCCCGAAATCAATCTTGGTGTCGGATCTGGAAGTCACGCACAGCAAACGGCAGAGATCATGGCACGGTTTGAACCGGTGATACTTGAGCACAAACCAGACTTGGTACTCGTTTATGGAGATGTGAACTCGACGGTTGCGGCCGCATTTGTCTGTTCAAAACTCCAGGTTCGCGTGGCCCACGTCGAGGCGGGACTTCGTTCCTTTGACCGCAGTATGCCGGAAGAGATCAACCGTTTGATCACCGATCAGCTTGCGGACATCCTGTTCACGCCATCGGAGGATGGAAACAAGAATCTCGAACGGGAAGGCATTCCTGCCGAACGCGTGCATCTGGTCGGCAACGTCATGATCGACACTCTAGTGCGTATGCTTCCGAGTTCCGAGAAGCATGTTCCGCAAGGTCTGCCCACGAAGTTCGCGCTCGTAACCATGCATCGTCCGTCGAACGTAGACGATCCGGAATGGCTCTCGTGCCTGGTTAAAACGCTCACGGATCTAAGTTCGGATATAGACATTCTTTTTCCCGTTCATCCGCGGACGCGCGAGCGGATTCATCAACTAGGTCTGAACGGAGTTGGGAAGATCAGGTGGATGGACCCTGCTTCTTACTTGGTGTTCCTGGCACTGCAGAAGAATGCAACGCTCGTTATTACCGACTCGGGCGGTATCCAGGAGGAGACCACATTCCTTGGTGTTCCATGTCTCACCATGCGTGAGAACACCGAGAGGCCAGTCACTGTCACTGTTGGTACGAACCAGCTTGTCGGGCGCGATTTTGTGCGGTTGAGGACTGAATTTCGCAAGATCCTGAACGGTGAATCGAAGAAAGGGAACAAACCGCCACTTTGGGATGGAAAAGCGGCCGACCGGATCGCACAAGTTCTTACTTCAATGAACTGATGTATTTTGTAAGCTGTTGAAGTTGCATATCTTAGCTTGAAGTTGAATGGTAATCTGCGTGCTAGAATTCTCATCGAAAATGTCAAAGTCCTAAGCGGGGGAACGAATGTCGATTGCTGCGAAGTCCATGCCGAATGTTACTGCCGAGAAACTCAAAGAGAAAATTGCCGCCCGAACGGCGAAAGTCGGCATTCTCGGATTAGGTTATGTCGGACTGCCTCTTGCACTGCTGTTCAGTGAGGAGCGTTTTCCTGTTACGGGCTTCGATGTGGACGCACGAAAGGTCGACACTCTCGCCAAAGGCGGTTCCTACATCGTCCGCATCGAGGCTGCCGAAGTTCAATCCGCAAAAAAGCACGGATTTAACGCCACGACTGATTTTTCCCGCATTTCAGACATGGACGCCGTCATTATTTGCGTTCCAACTCCGCTCGACGAATTCCGCCAGCCTGACATGAGCTACATCGTGTCCACCGCGCAGTCGATTGCGCCGCACCTGCGTCCCGGACAAATCGTCATTCTCGAAAGCACTACGTATCCAGGGACAACGGAAGAAGTCCTCGTACCCATTCTCGAGAAGAACAAACTGGCGTTGAAAGCTGCTCGCGCGGAGTCCAACGGCGGCGACGATGTTTTTTACGTCGCATTTTCGCCAGAGCGCGAAGATCCAGGAAACAGCTTCCCGCGAAATGAGATTCCGAAGGTGGTTGGTGGACTAGAGAGCACGGCTGGTGATTTGGCCTCTGCAGTCTACGGCGCGATCTTCAAGCGCACGGTTCGCGTTTCGACGCCTGCCGCAGCGGAAATGACAAAGTTGCTCGAGAACATCTATCGCTGCGTGAATATCGCCTTGGTCAATGAGCTCAAGCTGCTATCGCTTCGTATGGGAATCGACATCTGGGAAGTAATCGAGGCTGCGAAGACCAAACCCTTCGGCTTCCAGGCTTTCTACCCTGGACCTGGACTGGGCGGTCACTGCATCCCGGTGGATCCTTACTACCTTTCCTGGAAGGCCAAGGAATTTGATTTCCAGACACGTTTCATCGAACTTGCGGGAGATGTAAACAGCGCAATGCCATACCACGTCGTTTCCAGCGTGGCGGCTGCTCTTAACAAATATAAGAAAGCACTGAATGGATCGAAAGTTCTTGTCCTCGGAGTGGCATATAAGAAAGACATCGACGATCTTCGCGAATCTCCTTCACTTACCGTAATTGAGTTGCTGCAGAAAGAAGGAGCGGAAGTCAGCTATAACGATCCGTACTTCGCATTCGTTGGTAAGGGTCGCAAGTACGATTTGCAGATGAAGAACACTCCGCTTGAAAACCTTGGGCAATACGATTGTGTTCTCATCGTGACGGACCACTCCGACTACGACTACAAGATGATCGTATCCGAATCGAAGTTGGTGGTGGACACGCGAAATGCGACGAAAGGCATCCAAGCTGATAATCTGGTCCACTGTTAGACTAGAGCTCTATGGCTGTTTATCTCGTCACAGGTGTGGCCGGATTCATTGGCTCCAACATCGCGCGTGAACTGGTTCGGCGCGGCGAATCTGTCCGTGGAATTGACAATTTCAGCACCGGCAAACGCCACAATCTCGCCGATCTTTCTTCGATTGAGTTCCGTGAAGCCGATATCGTCGACCTTGCATCCGTTCGTGATGCATGCCAGGGCGTCGACTACGTCATTCATCAGGCGGCAATCGCTTCGGTTCCGCGCTCAGTGGAAGATCCGATCGGGTCCAACGTGGCGAACGTCGATGGCACTTTGAACGTGCTGGTCGCAGCGCGTGACGCCAAAGTGAAGCGCGTGGTCTACGCTTCTTCTTCCTCGCTGTATGGTGACGCGCCAACTCTTCCAAAAACAGAGGACATGGCCCCCAGCCCTATCTCCCCTTACGCTGTAGCGAAGTTGGCAGGCGAATACTACATGCGCTCCTTCTATCGCGTCTACGGCTTGGAGACCGTTTCGCTTCGCTACTTCAACGTCTTCGGTCCCTACCAGGATCCAACCTCTATGTACTCCGGCGTGCTTGCCATCTTCATCAGCCGAATGCTTAAGGGCGAGCCAGTCACGATTTACGGTGATGGCGAGCAGAGCCGAGACTTTACCTACATCGACAATGTGGTCTCCGCAAACCTGCTCTCGTGTCACGCGCCAACAGAAGAAGTTGCGGGTAAATTCTTTAATGCCGCTACGAATCATCGCATTACATTGAATCAGACCTTCGAAATCCTCAAAACGCTCACCGGGTACACGGGGACTGCGAAACATGGCCCTGACCGGTCGGGAGACGTGAAGCATTCGCTGGCTGATATCTCTCTGGCGGAGAGGCACTTAGGGTACAAACCTCTGGTGAATTTCGAAGAAGGCCTAAAGCGGACCGTGCATTGGTATCAAACCAGCCAGGTGGCTACGGCTTCAGCAGGCTAAGCAGAAGTAGGCTAAGCAGAAGCAGGCTAAGCAGAAGATCACCTCACCTTTGATCGAAAAACAAACGACTGTGACGACCATCACGCACCACAGTGATAGTATCTACTGTCTCGCGGCCACTTCCTCCGCCACTCTAGTATCGCGTTTATAATTTCTGGTACTCCTGCCAAGGTGAGGACGGACGCCTGGTAGGCCACTTATGCCCTTACTTTGGCTCCGGATCTCGGTTCTTTTCTATGCGGTCGGGTTGCTCTATGCCTTGGCAGCCGTAAGCCGCCCATGTAATTGGCTGACCAAGTACGTCGTTCGGATTCTCTCCTACGGCATGCTGCTGCACTTTGTCTCTCTGGCGGAGACTGCCGTTGCCACCGGCCATTTTTCTCTCACGATGATGTCCATTCATGAGTCGGAATCATTCCTTGCTTTCATGATTCTCGCCTTCTTCATGATCGTGTACATCAGATACAGGACGACTTCACCGGGAATTTTCGTTTTTCCACTCGTGTTCCTTCTGACCTTTGCGTCCGCGCTGGCGCAGCAACCGCTGGTTTTCACTTCGGGCCTCATACGGAGCGGTTGGATCGGTGTCCACGTGGCTCTAATCTTCACCGGATATGCGGCTTTGCTGCTGAGTTTCGCAGCCAGCATGCTGTACATCGTTCAGGAGAGGAGCCTAAAGTCGAAGCAACTTACCAGTGGTGTCCTTTCACGTCTACCTGCGTTGCAGGTGATTGACGACATCGGCTACAAGTCCCTTCTGCTGGGATTTCCATTCATGACCTTAGGCCTGATCGCCGGGTCTGTGGTAGCACAGGCAAATTTTGGACCGACATATTTCCATGACCCGAAGGTAGTTCTCTCGCTGTTGATGTGGGCCGTTTACATGATTCTGTTGTATACGCGCTGGAGTTCGGGTTGGCGCGGTCGCCGTGCCGCCTATCTGGCAACCTTCGCGTTTCTGATCGCGATTGGAGCGTGGGCTGCCAACTATTTCAGCGCAATGCATAGGTTTGTGACGCAATGAACCTGCAACTGATCGGGGTAAATCATCGCAGCGCTCCTGTAGAAGTACGGGAACGATTTGCTATCCCCGAAAAGCAGTTACCGGAAGCGTTGCAATCTCTGGTGCAGTACCCGGGCGTACAGGAAGGGCTCATCATCTCGACGTGCAACCGTGTCGAGGTCCTTGCCGGATTGAAGAACGGTACTGCCGATCTGCGCGGTTTCCTTAGAGACTACTTTCATCTCGATCCTTCTGAATTCGACCAGCATCTTTACGAGTTCCGCGAGCACGACGCCGTTCAACACCTCTTCCGTGTCGCTTGCAGCCTCGACTCCATGGTCGTCGGAGAGCCACAGATACTCGGCCAATTGAAAGAGGCGTATGCGGTCGCCCGGGCCGTGGGAGCGGTGCAGTCGAACCTCGATGCGCTTCTCACTCGCTCCTTCGCAATCGCAAAGCGAATCCGCACCGAAACCGCGATTGCCAGTTCTGCCGTGTCCGTTGCCTCCGTCGCTGTCGACCTGGCGAAGAAAATCTTTGGCGACCTTAAAGGAAAGAACGTTTATCTCGTAGGTGCGGGGAAAATGAGCGAATTGGCAGCTCGTCACCTGCTCGCGAACGGAGCCGGGTCAATATTTGTCGCCAATCGGACCTACGACCGAGCACTATCGTTGGCTTCGAAGTTCAATGGGCGTGCGCTTCGTTTTGAAGAGCTCTACGACACAGCAGACCAAGCCGACATCATCATTAGTTCCACAGGCGCACCCGTTGCCATCTTCCGCAAAGAGCATGGCGAGCGCTTCATGGCGCGTCGCCGTAACCGTCCGATGTTCTTCATCGATATCGCTGTGCCGCGCGATGTTGACGCGAGCATGAACGATGTCGACGGCGTCTTCGTGTACGACATCGACGATCTCCAGCAGGTTGTCGCCTCGCATCTTTCCGATCGCAAGAAGGAAGCCTCCAAAGCCGAGGACATCGTCAAGATTGAAGTCGAGCGCTTTGCCCAGCGCATGCAGACGCTCGATGTTGTGCCTACCATCTTGTCTCTCCAGGAATATCTGGAGGATATCCGTCAGGCGGAGATCGATCGCTACCGAAGCCGGCTTGGGCAGGTTTCTTCTGAGCAGGAAGCCGCAATCGATGCCATGACCCGCGCGATGATTAACAAGATCATGCATACTCCGATCGTAGCCCTGAAGACCGCGGCAAAAGATCCAGAGTCCACAACCGTCATCGATGTCATCCGAAAGCTCTTCAACCTTCAGGAAAAAGCCAAAGGCAAATCCGCGAGCGATGGAGGCGAGAACTGATGGCTCGGCTGCGTATTGGCTCCCGCGGCTCGCAATTGGCATTATGGCAAGCCAATCACATTTCGAAGCTTCTTCGCGATCGCGGTCACGAAGTCGAACTCGAGATCATCAAGACCACCGGCGACAAGATTCTCGATGTAGCGCTCGCTAAAGTGGGCACCAAGGGCATGTTCACCAAGGAGATAGAAGAGGCGCTGCTCGAGAACCGTGTCGATCTCGCCGTTCACAGCTTGAAGGACTTACCCACGGAGCTCGCGCCTGAATTTGAAATTGCCGCGATCACGGAACGCCAGAATCCGCGCGATGCATTCCTCTCGCGTCATTTTGACTCGATTGCTGCGCTTCCCGAGCGCGCGCGGGTTGGCACCAGCAGTCTTCGCCGGCAGGCGCAACTGAAAGCACTGCGTCCCGACCTGCAAGTATTTCCGCTGCGCGGCAATGTAGACACCAGACTGCGGAAGTTGGAAGAGGGCGAATACGATGCGATCATCCTCGCTTCTGCCGGGCTGAATCGCTTGGGACTAACCCAGCGTATTCGTGAAATTCTCTCCGCCGATGTCATGTGTCCGGCGGCGGGGCAGGGAGCGCTGGGAATCGAAATTCGTGTCGGCGATGCTGAGACCCGCAAGCACTTGGAATTTCTGAATCACGCGCCCACCCGCATATCGACCATCGCTGAACGCGCCTTACTCAACGAATTAGGCGGCGGCTGCCAGGTTCCGATCGGCGCTTTCGCCGAAATGACTGGCAAGGACATCAAACTTGTCGGCGTGGTCGCTCGCCCGGATGGTACCACCGTGATTCGCGAAACTCGCACCGGTACTGACCCGCAAAAACTCGGGAAAGAACTCGGCCAGTCACTTCTGAACAAGGGTGGACGTGAAATCTTGAGCGAGGTCTATGGCGAGACCGCAGTGGCTCCCTCACAACCCTGACGCCAAGCCTTTGGGCTCGAACTTCCATTAGAGATCGCATCGCCACCCTATGATTTACAATGGCGGGTCGCGCTAAGGAGAAGCCCTTTCAGGGCATTCATCGATTGGCTACCAGCAAGAAATCCGAGCATCTGCCGCTTGAAGGGAAGCGAATCATCGTCAGCCGGGCCAAAGACCAGGCCAGCATTCTTTCTGACGCGCTTCGGTCGCTAGGCGCCAATGTTATCGAGATTCCCTTTATCGAAATTCGTCCGCCGCAATCGTTCGCTGCTCTCGATAAAGCGATGGCCGGCATTCTCAACTATGACTGGCTAATCCTGACTAGCGTCAATGGCGTCAAGATGCTGTTTGCGCGAATGACGCAACTCGGCAAGAGCGAAGCTGATCTGTTGCATTTGAAGTTGGCTGCGATTGGTCCGGCTACTCGCAAAGCCATCGAACTGCACGGCCTGCCAGTTGATGTCATGGCCGAGGAATATGTAGCAGAATCTTTGGTGAGCGCGCTCGAGAACCAGGTGACAACGGGAGAGCGAATCCTGCTGGCCCGAGCAAAAGTGGCGCGCGATGTGATTCCCGCTTCGCTGCGTGAACTCGGAGCGAAGGTCGATGTTGTCGAAGCCTACGAGACCATCCTTCCCGAGTCCTCTCGAAAGCAGCTGGAACAGATCCTGTCCGAGCCGGAGAAGCCTTTCGCAATCACCTTCACCAGTTCCTCTACCGCGAAAAATTTTGTTGACCTCGTCGGCGAAGAAAGGGCCCACTCGAATCTACTCGATGGCGTGAAACTCGTGTCCATCGGCCCGGTGACCTCGGACACCCTTCGCAAACTCGGCCTGCGAGTAGATGCCGAAGCCAGCGAATATACGATTACAGGTCTGCTCGAAGCTCTCGTCGAATCTACTCGCCCATAGCATAGCTCTCAATCTCATCCAGAACTTCGCCTCAAAGTTCGGAAGCGTCCCAACACCTCAGAATCGCAGAGGGCATCTTCCGCAGACAGTCGGGAAGGGAAGTGAACCGTTCATTACTCGCACCAGAGTCACTTCTTGGTCTGTCCCGAATTGAGCGGAAACCTGAACGGACTTATATGAGCCGTGGTTTCCTGAGGCGACACAACTCCTCCCCTGGTGGGTACCACTGGTGCCGTGAACCCATAAATTTCACGCTGACTCATCGAATACATGATCAGCTCTACGCGATTGGAAATGCCAAGCTTCTCAAAGATCCGGAATAGGTAATTCTTTACGGTGTGTTCGCTCAGGTGCATCCGTAATGCGATTTCGCGATTACTTAATCCTTCTGCCACCAACGAGACCAGCTGTTGTTGGCGCTGACTCAGCAGGTTCTCGCCTCGCGCATTGAGTAAGCATGGCGATATTGACGTAGAGAGTGCTTCCAGTACATAGCGCATTTGGCGGCTGTTTGCCCAGACTTGCCCTGCATACACGCTTCGAATCGCCTTGTGCAGAAGATCGATCGGATCGGTTCGAAATACAGTTCCCAGCGCTCCCGTCCTGAACGCCGCCACGATCAGATCCTTTTCAGGAGCATCCAGGACTACGATGGGACGCACGGCCGGACAGCTGGCGCGCATTTCATAAAGCACCTTGAAGCCAGCCATTGCGCCATCGCAAAGACTCGAACTAATTAATGCTACGTCCGGCTGAGATTCTCCGAGCCTGAGCAGAAATCCACGACTATCACTCTCACACGCCAAAACCTCAATCGATTCATCAAGTCTCCGAAGAGCGTCGCTGAGTAGTTGGCAGGCCAAAACACTGGACTCTGCCAAGAACACACTGATGCGTTCTGTAGACATGTACAGCTCCCTGCCTAGCCCGTGTTCGTTGTGATTGAAATGTCTTTTTCAAAAAGAAATATTGGGGAGCAAGGGAATCCGCCCTGAGTTACCTGGTGCATGCAGATCCTCCTCGTAAAAAGTTAAGCGGGAGAGAAGTCAACACAGAAACAATAACCATCGTTCAAATGGATCAGGTGTACGAGTCACTTCTGCTAAACACACCGATTCAATTCCTTGCGATTCCGTTGGCTCAATTGAAATTTGTCTTATTTTGCCGCGGCGGACACTTCCCAAAAAAGCAACTCGCGACCGTGTTCACGTACCGAGTCGCACCTCGGATTCGGCTATCTCGCCCGAGATCGTGAAACGTGACAATTGCGGAGTAAGTGACACTAATACTTCTACTCACGGTTGGTGTCGAGCAGCCGCGCTCTAGCTAATCAAAGCACCACTTCGCCAATAGAGTCGAATTACTCTCACGACCGACCCCTTTCTTTTCGGCAGCTGCGCGGATACTTCCGCCATCTTGTCACGACAGATTGGCAGCGCTTAGATTCCGCTGCGGTGGGGTCATCTTCACTCAGCCATTCCGCTGACAAAGTCGATTCACCTGAGCGCGGTTGAGTTTCGAATCCAGGTGTTCTTTGGCGGAGCTGCTGTTCGAGAATGACCGCATTTCGCTCGAAATATGTAGTGACGGGGCGAAGCTGTATCTTGCAGCCATGAGCTGAGTACTTTGTTAATTCTCGCAAAGATGCCGCGAACTAACAGCCGCCTGTGGATTCTGCGCGCACTGCGCGGATGGCCCGCCTGATGTTCCTCCAATACTACGGTTTCCGTGAGCAGCCGTTCGGGTTTACGCCCAATCCTCGTTTCCTTTTTCCTAGCGCATCATGCCGTGAAGCCCATGCTTCGTTGCTGTATGCGATCACCAATAACGTAGGCTTTTCCACCCTCATTGCCGATCCCGGAATGGGGAAGACCACATTGTTATTCTGCGTCCTGGAGACGCTTCGGGATACCGCTCGAACGGCATTCGTCTTCACGACGCAGGACAGCTCGCGAGATCTGCTGCGCTATATCAATCTGGAGTTTGAGCTACCCGATTGCGGGGATGATCCGGTCAAATTCCAGCAACAATTCAAGGAATTCCTTGTCACCGAGGCACGCAGGGATAGGCCAGTAATATTGCTGCTCGACGAAGCGCAGAATCTCAATGATGCGTCGCTGGAAGCGATCCGGCTGCTGTCAGACTTTGAAACCCCCGGCAAAAAGTTGCTTCACATATTGCTCGCCGGGCAGCCGCAGTTTGGAGACAGACTACGTCAGTCTGGCCTGTCACAACTATTTCAGCGTGTGGCGACTGTGAGCCGTCTGGCGAAGCTCACGCCCGCCGAAACCGCTGCCTATGTCGACCACCATATCCGCACGGCGGGATATTGTGGAGACCAGTTATTCACGCCTGAAGCATTAGCATGGATCGCCGAGAAATCGGACGGTATTCCTCGGCAGATCAACCGCCTTTGCTTCAATGGCCTCTCAATCGGCTGCGGCTTACAAAAGCGGTCTGTGGACCTCGACATTCTGAGAGAGGTAGAACAAGATCTCGATCTGCATACGACGCCGGACACCGATAAACACACGGTGGCACAGGATGGCGCCGTGCTGCGCCATCCTCTTCGCCGGAGCACAGACTTCTTTCCACCTCCCGGCCATCACTCTGTCCGACCTCATTCGACCGTTGGGCCGTCGAACGGCAGTCGTGTGTTTCACCGCCAGAATCAGGACGCGCACCCCACCGCCTATCGCCAGGAAGGCAATCTTCAAACTGAGGCCGCGTCGGCCCGTTCGAATCACACCAACCCCAGTCGTAAAGAGTTGCAACCGATATCACCGCTTGCCCCCCCAAATTTCTTTACGGAGAAGCCGTCAAGACTGGGCTCGACGGCCCTGAAGATTACTGTTACCGCTCTGGTCCTTATCGAAATCGCTGTCGCTCTTGTGTTGGTAAAGCGTGGCGATCCCGCAACCTTGCAGATCATCGACCGAGTGCGTGAGGAATTGCGCACGATCGTCACCGATCGAAACACGTCCAGTACAAACTATCTGCATCAGCAGGGCTAGCCTGGACAGGCGGTGCGATAGACACGCGGGCCACACAGAAACTATGTCGTAAGCGATAGGAATCGCTGCTGCTCGGGATGCTGCTTGAGATGATGCCAAGGCGAAGGGCGCGCTTCAACATCTCCGCTCCTGTCGTGTTTCGCTGGAAAGACAGGGGTGGCACTTTCGAAAACGGCGATGGTGTGACGCGCGATATCGGAATCGGCGGCATGTTCATCGTCACCAGTGGGCCGTTTCCGCCCGAGAACGCGAGCATTCGCTGTGAAGCTTCGTTGCCGTCGATAGATCCGAATCGCACCAAGTGGCGCCTTCGTGTATCCGGCCGGGTTCAGCGAGCATGCGCTCCAACCGAGAACAATGAACGAGGATTCGCTGTCAGAACCGTGAGCTTTTTACTTCTGCAAGATGACGCCCGCAGCCTACGAGTGACCGTGAATTGAAGATCTGTGCGTACAGCCTTTTCAGTAAGAGAGCGAGCGCGAGGCACGCGCTTGAGAGCGTCTACTCTGGAGGTGCCGTTTTGTCCTTCGCGATGTTCTTGCGTCGATCATTAATGAAGCCACTACTTGCTATGATCGATCGCGTTCCCTCGATTTTTCTTAGCCGGTGGATCCAGGCGGGTATCGATGCTTGTCTCACGGCGATGGCATTATTTCTCGCCTATCAACTACGGTTCGACGGCGCTATCCCTCCGCAGGATCGGGCGACCATGTACAGGTGGCTCTTGCTCCTGCCGGTATTGCGTCCCTTGCTCATGTGGTTGACGGGGATCTATCGAATACCATGGCGATACTTCGCGTTCAACGACGCTGCGCGACTGAGTGCTGGTGCCTTGCTGAGCACTGTAGTTCTTCTGATCTTTCGCTTCGCGCCGAATGAGTCACTCTGGGCCAGTCCCATAAGCGTCATTGTGATGGAGGTAGCGATCTTCCTGCTGTTGGCAATTGGTGCGCGCGCCTTGCGACGGCTGGCAACAGAAGAGTCGCCGTTCTCAGCAGATAGTCGCACCCGTCTGATTCTCGTTGGCAGCGACAACGCGCTCCCCGCCGCCCTGCAGCAGATCTTTCGCCACCCTAATCTTGAATGTATCGGTTTGGTTGTGCCCAAATGCGCCAAACGCCTTCTCGGTATGCGAATCAATGGGTGCCCGGTGTTGGGCGACACCGCCCAGTTGAACGGACTGCTGGCGCAACTAAAAGTTGATTTGTTGATGGTCGCGGACGCTTCCCTTGACTGCATTGGCGACGTCGTCGCTATAGCCTGTCAACATCAGGTTGAGGTCCGACTTCTCCCTTCAGCGGCAGACGTCATACGAGGTAACATTCGCATCCCTGCTTCCAGCCAGCCTTCAACGCGGATCGAGCGCGTCTTAGTTCTCGGAGGTGCTGGATATGTCGGCTCTGCACTGGTGCCGTTGCTCCTTTCTCGCGGATACAAAGTTCGGGTGTTGGACCGTTTATTATTCGGAATTGAGCCGCTTAATCGGGTCTTGAGTCATCCAGACTTCGACTTGATCGTGGGCGACGTGCGTGACATTCAATCCGTGGTCGGGGCAGTAAGGGAATGCGATGCCGTCATCGATCTTGCTGCGATCGTAGGCGACCCTGCGTGTGCGATCAACAAACAGCTTTCGGTTGAAGTCAATCGCGCAGCGACCCGAATGCTCATCGAGATTTGCAAAGGCTACGGCGTCCGGCGTGTTGTATTTGCGTCCACCTGCAGCGTGTATGGCGCCTCCGATTACCTTGTAGATGAACTGACTCAGCCCGCGCCGATCTCCATCTACGCCGAGACCAAGGTAGCCTCCGAACAACTCCTCTTGGAAGCTGCATCCTCTACGTTTGATCCTGTCATTTTGCGGCTGGGGACGTTATTCGGCCTTTCGCCACGCCCGCGATTTGATTTGATGGTGAACCTCCTCACAGCCCGCGCCGCACAAACCGGAAAGATCACTATCTTTAATGGCGAACAATGGAGGCCGTTTCTACACGTCTGCGACGCAGCCCGCGCGCTGATGATGGCGCTCGAGGCCAATTCCGATATCGTCTCGCGGGAGATATTCAACGTCGGCGATTACCGGATGAACTTCAGGCTCTCCGCGATCTCGCAGATGATCGCCGATGTGATCCCGTCCGTTGAGATCGAGCGTATAGAGAATGGAGATAAGCGCAATTACCGCGCTTCCTTCGACAAAATCCATAGCAAGCTGGGCTTCGTATGCGAGAGGAGCGTGGAGTCCGGCATTCTCGAAATCTACCAGGCCATCGGCACCCGTCAGATCACCGACTACACCGATTCTCGATTCAACAATCAGGTGGTGACAAAATTATTTGCGGAAAGCGACGCCGCCGCAATCTCAAGTGTCAGCCTCCTCGCAAAGCTGGCAGCCTGACAAATATTGATCTGCTCCGAAACGATCCCAAGCAACGTACACCTCCGGTAAGCATACTCGTGGTTATCGAATGAGTAGGAATTTCGAACTCCTGAGAAAAGTACAAGGTTCCGACCCTCTGGACACCTTCCGTGTTGCAGGCGAGAGCTGGCCGGAAGATAGCCGGCGGAGGCTCCCACCGCGTGAGCCTGGGTACCAGCCGATTCATGAACCTGAATGGCTCCGGGCAGCCACTGTGCTGAAGAAGCATTGGCGCCCTGCAATGCTCTTTGGATTGGGAATCTTTGCCCTGGTCGCGGTGATTACCTTCCTGACGAAGCCGGTCTACGAACCGGTTGCACGACTTGAGGTAGACCCGCCCGGAACAGAAGCTTTTTCCATGCAGGGATACAACGTCCCGGGGAACGCAACCGAGTACGTCACAACGCAGGCCAAGAATCTGCAGAGTGACGAGTTGGCTCTTGCCGTACTGCGGACGCTTCACCTTGATCGCGACCCGGACTTTGCGGGCAAGAACGCGCAAACGAATCGGTACGAATCCGATGTTCAGACTGCCGGCGAGCCGCAAGCGACAGCCGCCGAGAATCAGGCGTTGAAAACACTTGCGAGGCGCACAGTAGTAAATCGCGATACCGCCAGCCAGGTCATCGACGTATCTGTCGGGGCCCACGACCCGGTGCAGGCCGCTACCATCACCAACACATTGGTCGATCAGTTTGTTCAACGTGAATACGAAGCGCGCCATGATGCCGTTATCCAGTCTTCGCAATGGTTACAGAAGCAACTCGACGACATTCGTGCGCGAATGAAGGATTCAAATCGCGCTTTGGCCACGTTCCAGAAGGACAGCGGACTGGCCGTAGTCGGCGACAACCAAAGTTCCTATTCAGAACAGATGACGGAACTGAGCCGGCAGCTGATGCAATCTGAGGCAGATCGCATTCAGCTGCAGGCATATCTGAATCGCTTCGATGGCGACAGTTCCAGTTCTTTGCCACAAATCAGCAGCAACCCCGTGGTGCAATCACTGACGCAGAAGCTAGCCGAAGTCCGAGCTGACATTACACAAAATCTCGCGATCTACGGAAAGAATCATCCCGTCGTCAAGAAGCTCCAGATGGAGGCTGACGAACTGCAATCGCAACTGGCCGCGCAAAGAGCAGCGATCCTGAAAGACCTCAGGACCAGTTATTCCGCCGCCCAGGCGCGGGAAAAGCTGATGCAGTCCCAATTGAACAGCGCAAACAGACAGCTGACACTGATGACGCAGTACGCTGCCCTCAAGAAAGAGGCCGACGCGAATACACAGCTTTACGACAACCTGTTTGCCAAGATAAAGGAGTCCGGCATCGCCGCAGAATCCAAGTCGAGCCCGATCCGTATCGTCGATCGAGCTCGCGTCCTGGATTCGCCCACGAGACCGCACCGGTTGACGAATCTTGCGATTGGCTTCCTTGGCGGGATCCTCGGCGGCGTTGTACTGGCCTTCCTGATCGAAGGGTTCACCACAACGCTAAGCACGATAGAAGACGTGCGGAGGTGCATCGGCGCCTGCCCAGTTTCTGTGATGCCAGTGATTGACGCGGACACCAATCAGTCTCCCGTCCGACGCTTAGTTGCTCCGGGCCGCGGGGATCGCTTCTCCCAACCATTCCTGATCAACCGTCCAAATTCGCCCGAAGCTGAAGCGCTGCGCGGTCTTTACACCGCGGTACGGTTGTCCCAACACAACCAGTCCGCTCATGTAATTCTCGTTGCCTCCCCCAATCAGGGTGAAGGAAAGACCCTCATGTCCGTCAACCTTGCTCTCGCGCTCGCGGAGCGAGGGCGGACGTGCATCGTGGATGCTGACCTGCGCAAAGAAGGTGTCGCGCGCGCATTCGGAATCGTTGCAGACCGTGGGCTTACCGATGTGCTCCAGGACGAAATGCAAATCGGCGAAGTGCTGATCCCGTCGGTTGGCGTGCCGAATCTCACCTTACTGCCGACGGGATCGCCCTGCATGGATGCCGCCAGGTTCATTGCCTCGTCTGCGATGTCTCAAGTGATTCAATACTTGCGAACCCAATTCGACTTCGTATTGATTGATTCGCCGCCGATTCTGCCGTTTTCTGACGGTCGTGTCCTTTCAACGATGGTCGACGGAGTGCTTCTGGTGGGCCGGTCTGGCAAAACCAAGCGGGAGGCATTGCGTCGATCCCTCGATCTGTTGCGGGAAGTGCGGTCGGCGCCAGTAATCCAAGTCGTGTTGAATGCAGTGGAAGTATCGGCTGTCGAATACCGCTCCTACTACAGATACGGCAACCAAAATAGCAAAGGATGATGCCCGGCCCGCGGAGAAACTCTTCTCACGCGCGTCCTTCCGAGCTCAGTAGAAGACCACTATGCATCTGGAGCAACTCAACCTGACCATACCGGAATGGGAGCAACGCACGAGCTGCCTTCCTGACCACACTGTTTTTCAAAGCGCCGCTTGGCTATCTTTTCTCGCGGAAACGCAACACGGCCAACCGGTTTTTGCTGCGTTAATGGACGATAGCGCCGTCGCCGGATATTTCTGCGGCATGATCGTTCGCAAATTCGGCATTCCGATATTAGGTAGTCCGATGCCCGGCTGGACTACTGCCTACATGGGCGCCAACCTCATCGACGGAGTTCCTCGTCGGCTCGCACTGCAGGCGATCACGAGCTTCGCATTTCGCCAGCTTGCGTGTGTACATCTGGAAATGATGGACAGGAGGCTCACTCCAGAAGATGCGCGCGAGTTGAGCTTTCGCACCAGGCTGTTTAACGGCTTTGAAATAGATCTGACTCAGACCGAGCCAGTCTTGATGGCAAACATGGAGGGCTCGTGCCGCAGGAACATTCGGAAAGCCGTGAGGTGCGGTCTACGAATCCGCGAGTGTAAGGACGACTCTTTCGTTGATCACTATTACGCGCAACTCGAGGATGTGTTTGCGAAAGATGGGCTCGTCCCAACGTACGGTAAGAACCGCGTCCGGGCTTTGCTGCGCCACCTTTTGCCCGAAGGAAAAGTGTTGCCCCTTCAGGCGATTGATGCAGACGGAAATTGCATCGCCTCAATGATAACCGTTGCGTCGAATGGAAGTGCCTTCTTGTGGGGGTCAACCAGTTGGCGCAGATTTCAACATCTGCGGCCCAACGAACTGTTGATGTGGTCAACTATCCAGCACTGGAAATCTCGCGGAGTTAAGAAGTTGGATATGGGCGGTGGTGGCGAGTACAAACGCAAGTACGGAGGTTACGAGATATCGGTTCCGTGGTTGCGCGCGTCGAAATATGCCGGTCTGGAAAGCCTTCGCACGACCGCCGCACGGGCAGTCAGGTTTCAGCAACGCTTGCGCGGTCTTTCGACACATCAGGGAACCAGCGCCGGATCACCTCCGGCGGCTTCGACCGAGCACGCCGCTTAGCCTGCGCCGTTCCGTCATTTTTGTGTGGTTGAACCCTCATAAGTATTGTGCTGAGTCCGAGAGACTGCGCGGGCCGCGTCTGGCTGATGACTCAACCTAAATCACTTACATTCGCGAGGAGGAAACGAATGCAGAACTCAAGTCCCGGTGTTGCAGTTTTAGGTTCAGGGTATTGGGGACGAAACCTGGTGCGTACCTTTCATCAACTGGGCGCACTCAGATGGGTGTGCGATACGCGGGAAGAAGCATTGGCGGAAGCGCATCAGAAGTTCAATGTCAGAACCAGTTGTGATCTGAATACAGTGCTTGCTGATCCCGAGGTGAAGGCTGTCGTCATTGCAGCACCGGCAGTTCAGCATTTCGATCTGGCCAGAAGGTGTCTCGTAGCTGGCAAAGATGTCTACGTCGAGAAGCCCCTGGCACTCCACGCTGACGAAGGCGAGCAATTAGCGGACTTGGCGCGCGAGCAAGAACGGATCCTCATGGTTGGGCACATCCTCGAATATCACCCCGCCATCCTGGAACTGAAGCGAATGATCCGAGACGGCGTACTGGGCAATATTCACTACATCTACTCTTCGCGACTGAATCTCGGAAAACTGCGGACCGAAGAAAACATTTTGTGGAGCTTTGCTCCCCACGATATATCCGCCATCTTGTTCCTGCTCGGCGAAGAACCCACTCGGCTCTCCACGCACGGTGGCAGTTATCTTCGTCAGAACGTCGATACGACCTTGACGACGTGCGAATTCCCCAGCGGAGTGCAGGCACACATCTTCGTTAGCTGGCTGCACCCATTCAAGGAGCAGAAGCTGACCATCGTCGGCGGTCGCAAAATGGCCGTTTTTGACGACGTCGAGCGCGAGCGCAAGCTGGTGTTGTATCCCCACAACATCAATTGGGTAGACCGCGTCCCCGTCGCCGAAAAGCACGACGGCGAAGTAGTACCGGTACCCAGTGACGAGCCTCTGCGATTGGAATGCGAGCATTTTCTCCAGTGCCTCCAAACTCGCCAAACTCCGCGCACCAATGCCAAAAGGGCGGTACGAGTGCTAAGGGTTCTCGAGAGCTGCGAGCAATCCTTGAAAGCCAACGGACAGCCGGTTGACATCGGATCTTCCACACCGAAGTACTTCGCACATCCCACGTCGGTTATTGACGAAAACACTCAAATCGGCGATCAGACAAAGATCTGGCACTTCTCGCATGTGATGTCGGGCTCGCGAATGGGCTCCCGTTGCAACCTCGGACAGAACGTTGTGATCAGCCCGGGCGTGGTCATCGGTAATAACGTCAAAATCCAGAACAATGTTTCCGTCTATACGGGAGTTGAATTAGAGGATGACGTGTTCTGTGGCCCGTCGATGGTCTTCACCAACGTCATCAATCCACGTAGCCACATCACTCGTAAGCACGAGTATCGTCGTACCGTGGTGAAGCAGGGAGCATCGCTTGGAGCAAATTCCACCGTAGTATGTGGAGTCACAATCGGCAGATACGCCTTTATCGGCGCTGGCGCTGTTGTAACGAAGAATGTGCCTGACTACGCGCTCATGCTGGGTGTGCCCGCAGAGCGAGTTGGATGGATGTGTTATTGCGGGACGCGGCTTCCCGAGGGCAGCGCACTCGCCAGTTGCGCCGAGTGTGGTCGCCGCTACCGTATTGACGGCGAAAACTGCAGAGAGATTAGCCTCGTCTCCATCCCTCCAGATCAAACCGCTGGCGTCGAGATTGCCGCATAACTGTTTCGGAGCATTTTGTGAGCGACGATAACTTCATTCCGTTTCACCGGCCCTCCATCGGGAAAGAGGAGGTGGACGCAGTTCAACGGGTGCTTGCTTCCCGTTGGCTGACCACCGGTCCTGCAGTCCAACAATTCGAACGTGAGTTTGCGAAATACATCGGCTGCAGACACGCTCTCGCCGTCAATTCCGCGACGGCTGCACTGCACTTGGCGCTGGATGCGATTGGATTACGCCTTGGCGACGAGGTGCTGGTTCCGACCTACACGTTCACATCGACGGCCGAAGTGGTCACCTATTTCGGAGCCTGTCCCGTGCTATGCGACAGCGTTCCCGGCGCATTCAACATCGATCCTGCGGATGCCGAAAAGCGGATAACGCAGAAGACTCGCGCGATTATTCCGGTGCACATCGCGGGCGAACCGTGTGATCTCGACGCCATTCACCGGATCGCAGAGCAGTATGGCCTCCGCGTGATCGAGGACGCGGCCCATGCGCTTCCAGCGTCGTTTCATGGAAAGCGGATAGGTACTACGTCCGAGCTGACGGCGTTCAGCTTTTACGCGACCAAGACGATCACAACCGGCGAAGGCGGAATGCTTACCACGGACAATGATGACTTCGCCCAGCGGGTCACGAGAATGCGTTTGCATGGAATCAGCGGAGATGCGTGGAAGCGGTACTCGAAGGAAGGATCCTGGTATTACGAAATTCTGGATGCAGGCTACAAGGCGAATCTATGTGATTTGCTGGCTGCTTTGGGCTCTGCTCAGCTCGCCAAGTGCGACGAATTCGCACGCCGCCGCCGTTCAATCGCCGAAATCTATCGATCATCATTTGGGGACCTCGAAGAGCTAGAAAATCCACCAGCTCCGCCTAGCGATGTCGAGCACGCGTGGCACCTTTTCATCTTGAGGATTCGTCCAGACTCGATATCTCTGAACCGCAACCAATTCGTGGACGAGCTTAAGAGAAGTGGAATTGGTACGAGCGTTCACTTCATTCCGTTACATCTCCACCCGTTTTATCGATCTGCGTATGGTTACAAGCGAGGCGACTTTCCGAACGCGGAAGAGTCATACTCGCGTTGCCTGTCTTTGCCTATTTTCCCCGACATGTCTCCGGCGGAAATCGATCGAGTGGTTCGCAGCGTATCGGAAATCGTTTACAGGAACCGCTCGCCCTTGTCGGCTGCAGCATGAGCGAATCCCAGGTCATTCCACTTATCTCGCTCGCGCCCGCGTGAATCCACCGGGCAGATTAGTAGCTGGTGCCACTCTGCAGGCAAGCGAATATTCGATGTGTGTTCTGGCCTGCTTGTGCTGGGCGCTACATTGCCGCTGTTTGCATTGATAGCAGCACTCATTAAGCTAACCTCCGACGGCCCGATACTCTTCCGTCAAAGTCGAGTTGGAAGAGGCGGTAGGGAATTCGAGCTTCTGAAATTTCGCACCATGACCTACACCAAACATAAGCGCGGGCCTGGGCTCACGCGCGCCGGCGACACGCGAGTCACTCGAGTGGGCCGCTGGTTGCGACGATGGAAGCTCGACGAGTTGCCTCAACTCATCAATGTTCTCCGTGCTGACATGAGCCTCGTGGGACCGCGACCTGACCTGGCAGAATTCTGGGATGAACTGCAGCCCACGGATCAGCATGTACTTTCACTCGTGCCAGGAATCACCGGATGGGCAACATTGCACTTTCGCAACGAAGAGAAACTGCTGGCTGAGATTCCGGAAGAACGGGTGCGGCAGTATTACCTGAGCGAGATCTTGCCCCGCAAGGTCGATCTCGATCTGCATTACGCGGCCAAGGCCACCTTCGCCAAGGACCTCCTCATCCTCTTTCAGACTTGTATGGCCATTTTCAGATAAACCTGGACAGCTTTCTTAAATGCACAACTTTCCAGATGGAAAGCGATTCGCGTTCACCGTTTTCGACGATACCGATAACAGTACCGTGCAGAACGTTGGACCGGTCTATCAGCTTCTCGACGAACTTGGGATGCGCACCACGAAATCAGTGTGGGCACTACCGAACGTGCCGGGCGCCAGGTTCAGCGGTTCCAACCTGCACGACCTCGATTATCTCGAGTGGGTGTTGGGCTTACAAAGCAAGGGTTTCGAAATCGCACTGCACAATGTGCGCAACTCAGATTCGTCACGAGACGTAGTCGAACATGGATTCGCCGAGTTCGAAAAGCGAGTCGGTCAGCGACCACGTATCCACGTGAATCACTCCAGCAACCGGGAAAACATCTATTGGGGAGACGCGCGGCTAAACTCGCCGGGAGTACGCCTTTGTTATAACCTGAGCACTCGCTTCCGCCGGGCCGGTCAGTTTCTCGGGCATGTACAACACTCCGATTTCTTCTGGGGGGATATCTGCCAGGAAAAAATCGACTACGTCCGCAACTTCGTATTCGACGAAGTTAACCTCGATCGTGTAAATCCCCTGATGCCCTACTATGATTCCTGTCGTCCGTTTGTGAAGCAGTGGTTCAGTAGTTGCGAGGGCGCTCGAGTTGAAACCTTCTGCGAGACGCTCCGAGAGAGTAATCAGGAAAAGTTGGAAGCCGAAGGCGGTATTTGCATTATGTACACGCACTTCGCCGTAGGCTTCTGCAATGGCAAACTCCATCCACGCTTCGAAGAGCTGATGCGACGCCTCGCTCAGAAGAACGGCTGGTTCGTTCCAGTTTCAACACTCCTCGATTTTCTCCGCACCGAAAATCCAGTCCGCACTATCAGCAGCGAAGCATTAGCAGCGTTGGAGCGGCGCTGGTTGCTTCAAAAAGCTCACTTGGGGATACGTCATTGACAGCAGTTACGCAGTGGCAAGAAGAAGCGGACGGCCTCGGAGGCAGTGAACGTGCCCGGCCGGACAGAGCAGTTAGCGCTAAGCGGCCGATCAAGGTTGTACAACTGACGTCGATTCACGGCCCGCTCGATGCCCGCATTTTTCATAAACACAGCAAGGCGCTCGCTCATGCCGGATATGAAGTCGTCATCGTTGCGCCGGAACTGAGCCTGACTCGGGATGCGGACGAGCCCAGGTCCGGTGTCACCATCAAGACGGTTCCTCGTGCGACTAGCCGTCTTCAGCGTCTCAGAAGCACGATCTGGAACGTGTATCGAATGGCCCTGGCGGAGGGCGCCGACATATATCACTTCCATGACCCAGAGCTGATACCTATAGGCCTCTTGCTCAAACTACGGGGAAAGCGAGTGATTTATGACGTTCACGAAAATCTCCCACTGCAGGTCTTGACGAAGCCGTGGATCTCCCCGCTCTATCGACGTGCGGTCGGAGCCTCTGCCGGAAAGATCGAGCGTCTGGGAGCGGGTTGTTTCGATGGTATTATCGCAGCGACGCAGGAGATAGCGGACCGGTTCCCGCCCACAAAAACTATAACGGTCCAGAATTTTCCCGACTTCATACTTACGGACCAAGTACCCTACCGTCTTCGCGAGCCAGTAGTCATCTATATCGGCGCGATCAGCAGAATCCGCGGAATCGACGAGATGATCGAGGCGATCGGCAGGGTCCCTGTCGGCTTGGGAGCCAGGCTTGCGATCGCGGGTCCATTCGATTCCGTAGCTCTCGAGCGCGAGCTACGAAACATTTCTTTGCCGAACGTTGACGTGCTCGGCTTCCAAACGCAGATCGCAGTCACAGAGTTGCTAGGAACCGCACGCATTGGCTTGGTTCTCCTGCATCCCACGCCAAGTTACTTGAATGCTCAACCCATGAAGTTGTTTGAGTACATGCGGGCCGGAATTCCAACGGTCGTTTCCGATTTCCCTGCATGGCGAAAGATCGTTGAAGACACAGGCTGCGGTCTGCTCGTAAATCCGCTGGACCCAAAAGAGATTGCGAAAGCGATCCGCCGGTTGCTCGAGAACCCCGCTGAAGCCGAAGAGATGGGTAGACGCGGACGCGAGGCCAGCATGCGACGGTTTAACTGGACAACCGAGAAGAGCAAACTCCTGCAACTCTACGATCGCTTAACTGGCAGCTGATTTCAATTCAACTGCTCGCTAACGAACACCCTCCGGCCAAATGACAAAGCGCGGCAAAGTCCTGATCTTTTTCGCGGTCGCTGCGTGTGTTGCGACCGTTCTCTTGGCAGCTTTGAGAGTCGGCATTGACCCTGCGTGGTCCTTGGTCGTGGCAGCGCTGCTACCACTTTCGGTGGCCCTTATCCGCAGATATCCCGCGCTGCTGATTGCCGCTATGCTGTTCGTGGGCAACTATAAGACTCATGCAGCCGTCGGCATCAGCCTAACCGATCCCACCCTCATAACCGTCGGATTGCTCGCGGCCTCTACTGCATGGGAGTTGCTGTTGATTCTCGGTGGCGTCGGTGAAAAAACGCTCGGTGAGCTCTTCCGCGGCCAGAAATGGGGCGTGCTCGCGTTTCTGCTATTACAACTTACCCTGACGATTAGTTTCCTCTATACATCCTCTCCACAGGCCGCCACCGAAAAACTCGAACACATTATCGTCTTCAACACCCTCGCATTCCTCCCGCCATTCTTGCTGTTTAAACGCGAGCGTGATTTCCGGATGCTTCTCTGGGCGGTGGTTGTCCTCGCAATCCCCATCGCAATCCGCCTTGTCTTGGGCATCTCTCATCCGAACGACCAGCAGGTCTTCGGCGAGGCTGATGTTACCTACATCGGCGACGCAGAACTACTGGGCATCACCATCCTCATTCTCCTGTATTACCGATTCCCAGGTCGCTTTGGACGTCTTATGACGTTCGTTGCTCTTCCCATCCTTTCAGTCGGCATGGTCGCCTCGATCGCCCGCGGCCCATCTTTAGTGCTGCTGCTGGTTGTCGTTCTGACCACACTGGTTCTACCGCGTGGAGGACCACAGGTCGTATCACGGCGAGTAGTTGTCGGTGGAGTCCTTTTGTTGATTGTAGGCATGGGGGCAGCTTTGTCGTGGGTACAACAACTTCCCGGCGCGGAAGTGAAGTCGCACCAGAAGGGAATGGAACTGACTGCACTCATGCACGGAACGCTCGACGCAGGAGGCACTACCAGCAAGCGGTTGGATTTCTTCAAATCGTCAGCCTTCGCGTTTTCGCAATATCCCTTTGCCGGACTGGGTCTGGCGGGATGGGGGAACTTCTATTACGGGGACGACCGGTCAGCATTTCCACACTGCTTCGTCCTGGAAGTAGCCGCAGAGCAGGGCTTGCCCGGACTGGCCGCCTTGCTTGGACTGTTAGGCGCAGCATTCGTTTCCCTCGCGCGTATTCGAAGCGCCAGAAGCGAATTCATCTTTGTCCTCCCGGTATTTCTTTTTTCCATCCTGCTCAACATGATTACCGGCGGGATCGACAACCGCATCATGTTCTTCTGGATCGCCGCGGTCTTTGTCGTAGACCGAATGGTCATTGAAAAAGAACGAGAGCACTATGCTGACCTGGCAACGACGTCTGACTATCTGTGGTCGAGCAAGCCGCTGAGCACACCCTATAGCGTATGACGCACGGCATTGCAGAAAAGCCCCTCGTCTCGGTCATCATTGCCGCCTGCAATGAGGCTGCATTCATCGAGGACACCGTGAGGTCTTTGCTGAATCAGTCCGCGGATTCTTTCGACCTCGAGTTGCTGGTTGTAGACAACGGCTCTACTGACGGTACCGCGGCGATTGTTGCGCGCCTTGCTGCCACGGATTCGCGAGTCAAACTCCTTCGCAACAGCGTGAAGAGTACCCCCGCCGCATTCAACGCCGGTCTCTGTGCTGCTCAAGGGGAGTACGTGGCAATTCTGGGAGCTCATGCACTTTACCCGCACGACTATGTTGCGGTGTGTCTCACAGAACTGGAGCGCCACAATGCGGTGGGCTGCAGCGGAAAGATTCTGACTGTCCCCGCCAACCACTCTCTGCAGGCCCAGGTATGCGCATGGGCGATGGGCCATCCGTTTTGTTCTTCCGGAAGTTCTGTGCGGACGCAGCACGAGGGCTTCGTCGATACCATCCCTTTCCCTGTAATGCGCAAGAGTGCCCTGCTCGAGGTCGGCGGCTACGATGAGACGCTACTTCGCAATCAAGACAACGATATGAACCAAAAGCTGCGCGCAAAGGGCTACACGATGTTCCTTACTGAGAAGGTCCATTGCCTCTACTACGCGCGCTCCTCTCTCGCCGAGCTTTGGAGATGGGGATATCAAAGTGGCCGCTGGAATGCCGTCAGCCTGCGGCGAAATCCGGCATCTTTACGCCCGCGACACTTTGTTCCATTGCTATTTGTTCTTTCGATTCTTTTCCTTGCTTCACTAATCTTCGTAGCTCTTGTCAGCAATTGGTCGGGCGTAATTCTCGTTGCTTTGTTGCTGGGATGTCTCGTTCTCGGCGGACACCTCATCTTAGGAACCATCGCTGGCGCCCAGGTGACCGTACGGAAGCGGAGCCTGCGGGGAATGTGCCTGCCCTTCGTGATTCTCGTATTCCATCTCGTTTATGGATGGGGAACTCTCACCGGAATGCTTCTGCCAAGACGACAATTCTCGAACGCAAGCATCAAGCATCGCGGGATAGCTCAAGAGTCTACCGGCGATTAGTGCCAAACGATCTGCAAATGCCAAACCGAGATACCAAATTAGTGGAAGATCTCGAGGAGCGTAACCCCCGTTCTATTGCAGCCTCCCTTGGTTCGAGCCTGGAAGGTCTCTTCGCGCGATCGAAAACTGGCTTCGCGAAGAAGGTAGCGGTGCTGAGCAGCGGTACGGTCATTGCTCAGGCGATCAACTTTCTTCTCATTCCGGTGATCACGCGCCTCTATTTGCCAGCCTCAATCGGCCAGCTTGCGTTATTTACGTCGTTTCTCAGCATGGCCGCCGTTGCTGTATCGCTGCGCTACGAGCTGGGGATTATATCGGCACAGGATGAGCGCGAGGCGTCTCAGTTGGCTTTTCTATCGATACTTTTCTCGGTACCCTTTAGCCTCATCATTTCAGCGCTCCTCTTTGTGTTAATCCGCTTTTCATTATTCGGATTTGGGGCGCTTCCGCAGTATGCGGCTCTCATCATGTTCCCGGTGTTATTGAGTACAGGCGCGTTTGGCAGCCTGCGTTATTGGGAAATTCGGCGAGAGCGTTACGCTGTCGTTTCACGATCCGCGGTAATGCAGCATGGAGGACGCTCCGCATTTCAAGTTGTCATCGGATTTATTCGCGCAGGGGTAGCAGGTTTGCTCCTTGGTGAACTACTCGGGCGCTGCATGGGGATGGCCGCAATGTTTAGAGACGCCTTTCCCGTCGTCAAGCCACACATCAAACAGACGACGTTGGACAACTTTCGTAGCACGCTAAGGAAGAATCGCAAATTCCCGACGTACTCACTCCCGTCCTCATTCATCGATACGCTTTCGATGAACATTTCTGTTCCTCTACTCGTAGTGCTTTACGGCTCGGGCGTGGCCGGTCACTTCGCAATCGTCCAAAGAGTGATGGCAGTGCCGATGTCATTACTCACTGTTGGTGTGGCGGATGTCTTCCATAGTTCAATGGCGCAGCATGCGCGAGAGAATCCCCATCTCTGTACGGCGTTATTTCGCAAAACGGCATTCGGCCTTCTCCTCATCGGCATAATTCCCGCAGGACTTTTGTTCTTTAAAGGGGAGTCGCTCTTTTCATTTGTGTTCGGAAGTCGCTGGCTGTTAGCCGGAACACTGGCCAGCGCCGTCGCACCATGGTTCCTGATGCAGTTCGTAGTCAGTCCTCTTAGCCGGGTAGTCCTCGTGTTTCAAGGGCAGGAATTCAAGCTCATCTACGATCTGCTGACAGTAGTCAGCATCGCTTTCGTTTTCGGGATAGCAAAACAACACGCGCTCCCCGTGCTGCAAACGGTTCGGTGGTTGAGCGCCGTGAACACCGTCGCCTACGCCGCCTATTTCTTTGTTTTGGTGTATGTGCTTTCAAGAAACTGCCAGACGGCGAAAGCTGAGATTGGGGAAGAGTCCCCGCTCAGTACCTAATCTCGCTTTGCCACCGCGCAGAAGAACATCGGCGGGACAGACTTCAGCGAAATTTCTTATGTGCGGGATCGCAGGCAATATCGATCGCTCCGGCAACGCTGACCGCGGCAATGCGCCACAGATACTGAGTCGCCTCGAACATCGCGGCCCCGACGACTATGGTTTTCTCCGTTATGGCAAAGGCCATGTGGAAGTCGGACGCGACTGGACTCCTTCTCACGCTGAATCCGAAGTGATGTTGCTCCATCGCCGGCTTTCCATCCTTGATCTTGCGAGGACTGGCTGGCAACCGATGAGCACGACCGACGGTCGCTACCACGTCGTATTCAATGGCGAGATCTACAACTACATAGAGCTTCGACAAGAGTTGGAATCACTAGGCCATCGGTTCCGCTCGCAGTCGGACACCGAGGTTCTGCTTGCAGCGTACGCTCAATGGGGGACCGAGGCTCTCCATCGCTTCATCGGAATGTTCGCATTTGCAGTATTGGATACCGTCTCTCGCATGGTGTTGCTCGCACGCGACTATTTTGGAATCAAGCCTCTCTACTACAGCGCTGACCGCGATCGCTTCACCTTCGCTTCAGAGATCAAGGCGCTGTTGGAATTCGGGACAGCAACTCGCGAAATCGACCGCGAACGAATGTTGCTCTACTTGCGTCATGGAGCATGCAAGTTCGGCTCAGCCACGATGTTTGCGAACGTTCACCAACTTCCGCCGGCGCACTACCTGTTGATATCACTCGACCGCGATTTCCGTTCCGATCCCGTCTGTTATTGGAAGCCCGAGACTGCAACAAACCATGACATCTCGTTTGACGAGGCGGCTTCGCACGTTCGCGAGTTGTTTCTGAGAAATATCCGGCTACATCTTCGCAGCGATGTGCCCGTAGGCGCCGCGTTGTCGGGTGGAATCGATTCTTCCGCCATCGCCATGGCAATGCGCGAGGTCGACAGCAGACTTCAGCTTCATACGTTCAGCTACATCGCAGAGGACGAATCAATCAGTGAAGAGAAGTGGATCGACATCGTTGGAACAGCCGCTAGCGCCGAGGTCCACAAAACGCGCCCGGACGCCGACTCCCTGGTCGCCGATCTGAACGAGTTGATGTACGCGCAGGACGAACCGTTTGGTGGGACCAGTATGTATGCGCAGTATTGCGTCTTTCGAGCGGCGCGAGAATCCGGCGTCAAAGTGATGCTTGATGGCCAAGGGGCTGACGAAATCCTCGGCGGATACCGCTACTACTTGGGCGCTCGCCTCGCGTCGTTATTACGACAAGGAGAATGGGGTCAGGCGGCTGATTTTCTCGTCCGTTGTTCACACCTGCCCAACACCGGCAAGATCTGGTTGATGCTGATCGCAGGGGAACATCTGCTGCCTGCCGACCTGCATCTCCCGATGCGGAAATTGGTAGGGAAAGATCCGAACCCGCCTTGGCTCAAACACGCATGGTTCCACGAAGACATCCACCGTTCTGTGCGCGGCTATGGACCTGGTTCGGAATTACTCAAAGAGCGCTTGTTGCGGACTCTCACAGAAAGCTCCTTACCCAACCTGTTGCGATATGAAGATCGCAACTCGATGGCATTCTCCATCGAGAGCCGAGTACCGTTCCTTACCCCTGAGTTCGTCAATTTCATTCTCTCTTTGCCCGAAGACTACATCATCGCCAAAGATGGAACATCGAAGGCTGTGTTTCGCCAGGCGATGCGCGGCATTGTGCCGGACTGTGTCCTCGACCGCAGAGACAAAGTTGGATTTGCCACGCCTGAACAAACATGGCTACTTCGATTGCAGGATTGGGTATGCCGGGTATTGAGTTGCGACGCGGCTGACGCAATTCCTTTCCTCGATATGCAGATAATTCGCGGAGAGTGGGACGCCGTCCGCCGAGGTCGCAAACCCTTCGACCTGCATGTCTGGCGCTGGGTGAACCTCATTCAGTGGACGCAGCAGTTTGGCATCGAGTATGACGGCTAGTGTTGTCCGCGAGAGCTCTGTGAAGCTCGCATTCCGTAGGATCCTTCTGTCGCTCTATGTCTGCTCCGTGTTCACCGCAACTGCGGGCAACCAGCCGAAGCAGCAGTCGCATCGCGACTTTTACGTTTCTATGCGCGGTGATGATTTAGCCGACGGAAGCGAGCGCCGTCCGTGGCTCACCATTCAGCATGCCGCCGCCAAAGTTGGTCCTGGAGCTACTGTGCACGTCGCTCCCGGAATCTATGTCGGACCCATTCGCACCGAGGCAGTCGGAAGGGCCGACGCGAGGATCATCTTTGTATCCGACAAAAAGTTTGCCGCGAAGATCTCCGGCACGACTGACGATCCGATCTGGCTCAACTCGGGCAACTTCGTAGATATTCAAGGCTTCGATGTGGCCGGCCGAGGCTACATCGGGATTGAGAACGACGGTTCATTCGTGCGCATCATTGGTAATCACGTGCATGATCTTCAGGTCCAGTGTGAACCCAACGGAGGCGCGGGAATCGACAATGCTGATTTCCATGCAAGCGATAACGATGTAATCGGCAACACGGTCGAGCACATCAATGGTGCACGCGAGTGTGCACAACGTGTCCACGGTATCTACCAATCAAATCTGCGCGGACACATATGGAACAACGTCACAGCCTTCAGCGGCGGATGCGGCATCCACCTCTGGCATGCGGCCAGCAATGTCACCATTGCCAACAATCTCAGTTTCAGCAACCAGTTCGGAATTTGCGTCGGCGCTGGCGATGCGCCCGGCGGCCTCCGGAATAACGACACGCTGGTGGCAAACAACATCGTCGTACGCAATTCGAAATACGGCATCTTCGAAACTGGTTCGAACGGTGACCAGAACCGCTTCATCAACAATCTGGTCTTCGGAAATAACGGCGGCGATTTTGAATTGCAGCATCAGGCGGCTGCTACGGGAACAATCAAGGCCGACCCGCAGTTAGTATTCGTGAACTGGAAGCCTGACGGTGACGGCGATTATCACCTCAAAGCCGGAAGTCCGGCGATTGCCATGGGGACTTCCACTGGTGCGCCTCCCGACGACTACGAAGGAATCTCCCGCAAAGCAAAACGGACCTACGATATAGGTCCGTTTGCTGCTCCCTGAGCGACTCTGTTCTGAATCGCTCTAGTTTTTTCCGACTCAGTACCAGGGCCAGGTCGCCGCAGTGGCGCCGTACTCATAGGCGCCGATGTCCCAGGCTCCGCCTACGGGTCGAGTCCCGCCGCTGAAGTCCTGAGCAGGTGCGCTGGTGCTGGTTCCCGCGTTGATGGCCGGCGAAGTGGATTTCAGATGATAGTCTCCGCTTCCATTCGCCTGGTAATTAACGAATTGCGGATCGGCAGTCACAGTCCCAGTTGCCGACAAGCCGTTCTGCAGCGAGATCTCAGTCGGATTGCCAGTCACCAGATTGTTCATGTAGCGGTTATGCGTTCCAGTGGCGCCGTACTCGTAGATCCCATAACCGGTGTTCTTGTAGACGATGTTGTTGGCCACGAGCGTGTTGTCGGAAGTAACACCGCCGGGACTGTCGCCCGCGCCAACCGTGATGCCTCCGTAACACGCGAACACCGTGTTGTTGACGATGGTGGCATTCGTTGCCGCGTGCCACATCTGAATGCCCCAGGCCGAGACGGCGAACACGATGTTGTTGGCCGTGATGCCGCCAGAGTTGGAAAGATAAATTCCTTGCACGGTATTGCACGACCCCGGGGTGGGACCGATATTTCCAACGATGTTCCCGATAATGTCGTCGTTGGACGCCGAGTAGTTGGAGTTGTCGATGCCGGCGCCGCCGCTGCTCGAGCAGGAACCGGCGATGTTATGCACGTAGTTGCCGAGGATTTTCACGTTGGACCCGTTGTTCTCAATGCCCAGGCGCGCGCCGCCACTAATGTCGAAGCCGACCACATCTACGTAGTTGCCATCTTGCATCCATGCAGCCTCGGAACCGGAGGCGCCGACGACCTTCGCGCCCCACTGCACGTCAGAGATGTAACGAATGCGCTGAGACGAGCTACCACTGGTGCTGGTGGTGACCGATCCATACGCTCCCGGAGCGACATGGACGGTCATCCCAGGTGTAGCCGCATTAGCGGCTTTGTTAATCGTAGCGAACGGATGAGCCGAGGATCCATCGTTCGAATCACTGCCAGACGGCGAAACATAGAGCGCCGGACCGGATGAAGTTGGCGGCGGTGTGCTAGCCGGAGAGACAGTAACCGCCGCACTCGCCGATTTGCTGTTGTCAGCATTGCTGACCGCAGTCACCGTCACCGACATGCTGGCAGTCGTGGCTGGTGCGGTATACAGGCCGCTGGAACTGATGGTTCCCGTGCTGCCGTTGCCACCGCCGACGCCATTGACCTGCCACGTCACCGCGGTGTTCGAAGTTCCGCTCACGCTCGCGCTGAACTGCTGCGTCTTGCCAGAGACGACGCTCGCACTCGTCGGCGTGATCGCCACTGCTACCGGCTGAGAACTCGCAACCGGAGTCACAGTGACCGCCGCGCTCGCAGACTTGCTGCTGTCATACGCACTTACCGCAGCGAGTGTCACCGATAGCTTCGTAGTCGCGGCAGGTGCCGTATAGAGACCGCTAGAGCTGACGGTTCCGGTGCTGCTGTTGCCGCCACTCACTCCATTGACTTGCCAGTTGACGGCGGCATTCGAGGTTCCGCTGACGCTTGCGGTGAACTGTTGTGTCTGACTTGCCGCCACGTTTGCGCTAGTCGGCGTGATCGTCACCACGACCGGTTGAGAGCTGCCGGTGGGCGCCGGAGAAACGGTGACCGCCGCGCTCGCAGATTTGCTGCTGTCATCATTACTGATCGCAGTGATGGTTACCGACAGAGCGGCACTCACCACTGGCGGCGTATACAGACCGGTCGAACTGATAGTCCCGAGGCTGCTGTTTCCGCCGGTTACTCCATTTACCTGCCAGGTCACGGCACTATCCGTGGCGCCGCTCACGGTCGCACTGAATTGCTGTGTATTACCAACAATCACTCCAGCAGTAGTCGGAGTAATCGACACCGAAACGGTCTCGCCCAAAGACGAGGAACCACCGGTAGTTGTTGTCGACCCACTGGGTGTTTTGTTGCCTGTACTTCCCCCGCAAGCGATGAACGAGCTGAGTGCAACCAGCAGGCACACGAAAGGCCTTAAGGCCTTACTCTTTGAATTTGTTTTCATGAATAATTCCGCAACTTTGAAAGTGATCTCAAGATACCGACCCATTCGGCAATTCACGATGGGCCAAAGACCTGTATGCGTGGGACGAATGACCCTAGTTGTTTCCCGTAGTACCTCGGCCTTCTGAGGGAAAGCCTCTTCTAGTAAGTACCTCTTAGGCCGACGTCATTACGGCGAGCGCAGGCAAGCCGCACTCCCCGCACGCGCGTGGAAGGAAAAGAGGGCGAGACAAGGCTCGCCCTCCAGAGTTATTCGGTGTGATCTCAGTACCAGGGCCAGGTCGCCGGAGTGGCACCGTACTCATAGGCGCCGATGTCCCAGGCTCCGCCGACGGGTCGAGTCCCGCCGCTGAAGTCCTGAGCAGGTGCGCTGGTGCTGGTTCCCGCGTTGATGGCCGGCGAAGTGGATTTCAGATGATAGTCCCCGGTTCCATTCGCCTGGTAGTTAACGAATTGCGGATCTGCAGTTAGGGTCTCAGTCGCCGACAACCCGTTGAGCAGTGCGATCTCCGTTGGGTTACCGGTCACCAGGTTGTTGATGTAGCGATTATGCGTGCCAGTCGCGCCGTATTCGTAGATTCCATAGCCGGTGTTCTTGTAGACGATATTGTTGGCTACGAGAGTGTTATCGGCGGTAACGCCTCCAGGACTATCGCCCGCGCCCACCGTGATTCCGCCGTAACAGGCGAACACGGTGTTGTTAATGATGGTCGCATTCGTAGCCGCGTGCCACATCTGGATGCCCCAGGCCGAAACCGCGAACACGATATTGTTGGCCGTCACGCCGCCAGAGTTGGAAAGATAGATTCCTTGCACCGTGTTGCACGACCCGGGGCTCGGGCCGACATTACCGACAATATTTCCGATAATGTCGTCGTTGGACGCCGAGTAGTTGGAGTTGTCAATACCCGCGCCGCCGCTGCTCGAGCAGGAACCGGCGATGTTATGCACGTAGTTGCCGAGGATGCGCACGTTGGAGCCGTTGTTCTCGACGCCCAGGCGCGAGCCTCCGCTAATGTCGAACCCAACCAGGTCCACGTAGCTGCCATCCTGCATCCAGGCAGCTTCCGAAGAGGACGTACCCATCACCTTCGCGCCCCACTGAACGTCGGAGATATAACGGATACGCTGCGAAGCAGTTCCACTCTCACTCGTCGTGACCGCCTGATAGACACCCGGAGCAACGTGAATCGTCATACCCGCGCTCGCCGCACTTGCTGCTTTGTTAATCGTCGCGTACGGATGGGCGGAGGAGCCGTCGTTGGAGTCGCTACCCGCGGGCGAGACGTAGAGTGCTGGACCGGACGAAGTTGGAGGTGCCGGTGCAGCCCCGGGAGAGACGGTGACTGCGGCGCTAGCGGATTTGCTGCTGTCGGCGCTGCTGACCGCAGTGACCGTCGCCGACATCTTTACCGTTGCGGCTGGTGCGGTGTAAAGGCCACTTGTGCTGACAGTACCGGTGTTGCTGCTGCCACCGTTCACCCCATTCACTTGCCAGGTGATCGCAGCATTCGTCGTTCCACTTACAGCCGCACTGAACTGCTGCATCTTCTTCGCAACTACGGTCACGCTTGTCGGCGTGATTGTCACTGCCACTGGCTGAGATGGGCTCTTGACCGTGATGTTGTGGCGCGTCTTGTACACCTTGCCGGTGGCATCCCAGGCCTGCACGGTCAGGTTATGCGTTCCAGCGTTCATGGTCAGGTAAGTATTAATTCGGTTCGTATGCGCCTGGTATACGCGCACGTTATCCAGGTAAATGCGTGTCGTAGTAATCGCCGCACTCGAACTGGAACCAGCGGAGGCGACAACGTGCACCGGCGATGTAACAGTCGCGCCATTCGCCGGGCTCGATACGATCACTCCTGCGAAGGCGGGCAGCAATCCTAAGAATATGAAAACGGCTAGAGGCAATCCCAGCCTGACGACGTCTCGCGAGTCCTTGGTCAAAAGCTCACCTCGTTTGTAGTAGGTGAGCTCACGGTATAGCTCGAGGTACTTACGAACGATTAGCGAAAGCCCCGTCGGGCATCCTGAAACCGCCTTAGGCGCACGCAGCGATTTCACTTCGAGAATCAATGAGGGAAACCAGAGTACCGCGTTACGACGTTCACCTTAGCCAGCTGTGTGGCTTTAGTGATAAGAGCTGCCTTGAGTGAGGGACCTATGAGCGTAGTTACAAAGAGTCTGACCACGATTGCACTAGCGGCCACGTTCTGCTGCACCAGTGGCATGTCCCAGGCTCGCTCACAACCGACTCCCGTTCAGCCGCCCATGGCAACACCAGAGACAGACCGTGTTGCCGCGCCGAGCAGAGCCTCTCAAAACCCAGCTGCCGCAACGGACATGGCGATTGGCGCTGGTGATTTGCTCGAACTGAGCGTATACGGCGCGCCCGATTTCGATAAGAAGGAGGTCAGGGTCAGCGGAGCCGGCGATATCGTTTTGCCGATGATAGGGTCACAGCATGTGGCGGGACTGACCGTGCCGCAGGCACAGGACCTGATCGCGCGAAAACTTACGGAGGGTCAATTCTTCAACAACCCGCAGGTTTCCATCTTCGTTAAGGAGTATGTTGCCGAAGGCGTATCCGTGCTCGGAGAAGTGCAGAAGCCGGGCGTATATCCATTGCTCGGCCAACACCGGCTCTTTGACGCCATCTCTCTCGCTGGAGGCACCACCCCAAAAGCGGGAAAGGTAGTTACTATCGCCCGCCGCGATGATCCGAACAAGCCGATCACCGTTAGACTCGGCAGCGATGTGCAGGGTTCTACGGAAGGAAACGTGGAAGTCTTTCCGGGCGATACCGTTGTGGTCGGAAAGGCCGGAATCGTTTATGTCGTCGGCGATGTAAAACTGCCGGGAGGGTTCGTTATGGAGCATGGCACCATGACCGTGCTGCAAGCATTGGCACTCGCCCAGGGTGCGAATCCAACTGCTGCGCTCGATTCGTCCCGCCTGATTCGCAACGTTGACGGTCATCAGGATGAAGTCCCGATTCAGCTCAAGGAAATCCTCTCCTCGAAGTCGCCGGATATGAAAGTGCAGCCCGACGACATCGTTTTCATTCCAAACAGCGCAGCCAAATCAGCGATGCGCCGCAGCCTGGAGATGATTGTCCAAACCGCTTCAGGGATGGCAATCTATCACCCCTATTAGTGCGTGAACGCAACAGCAGACGCCTCCGATACAAATCAGGCCATACATCAACCTGCGAGATCGATTGTTCTAGGTCTGCCTGGTATTTCTGTCCCAATGGTTCCAAAGGTTTCGATCATCCTTTATGCGCTCACGTTTTTGGTCGGCTGTGGTGGAGCCTCTGAAAAAGCTTCTCCGCCTCCGACCTCAACGCAACCCACCCCGGCGCCGTCCCCGTCGCCGGCTCCCACGGGAACGTCTGGGCAGGAATACTACGTTTCGACCTCAGGGCTTGATAGCAACCCCGGATCGCAATCTGCACCGTGGGCGACCATTCAGCATGCAGCGATCGTCGTCGCGCCAGGCGATACCGTGCACGTCGCGCCCGGGACGTATATCCCCGCGGTCAAAACCACCGCATCCGGCACATCGTCTGCGCGAATTCGTTTCCTCTCCGATGTTCAATGGGGGGCGCACATCAACACGATTGGCGCGACGACTTCATGGGAAAACGATGGTGACTATGTCGACATTCTGGGCTTCAGCGTCAGCGGCGACGGCGACATAGGAATTCTCAACCAGGGATCCAACGTGCGCATCATTGGCAACGAAGTACACGACGTTCCCGTTACCGATTGCACCGACAATGGCGGAGCGGGTATCGACAACGCGAATTTTTCAGCACAGAACGACGACACCATCGCAAACTACGTGCATGACATCGGCAACCTTGCTCGTGCCTGTCCGCGGGTTCAGGGAATTTACCACTCCAATTTCGGAGGTCACATTTGGAATAACATTTCCGTCCGAAACGAGGCGTGGGGAATTCAACTCTGGCACGCCGCAAACGCCGTAGTTATCGCGAATAATCTGTCATCACAGAATGGAGACGGCGGCATCACCGTAGGCGCCGGAGATGCTCCAGGCGGCGTGACCGCCAACAATATCGTGGTGACGAATAATGTGGTGGTCTACAACGGCAGCGGCACTTCCGGAGCGGGGATTCTGGAAGCCGGTGCAACCGGACCAAACAATGTTTATCTTAACAATGTTGTGTTCGGCAACCCGACGGCCGTTTCTCTTCAGACGGGCACTGCGAGCAACACGATCGTTGCCGATCCGAATCTCCTCAACGCTCCGAGTCCGCAGTCGCTTTGCAACAGCAGCTTCATTATCAACGCAGGCACCGCAAACGGCGCGCCTCCGAACGACGTCTACGGCGCAACACGTCCGATTCCGTCTGATATAGGTCCCTATCAATGTGGGGCCGCTGATCCTGCCTGGCCGTGGATGTAGTCCACGAAAATTGACCTCGCCCTCACGGCTTATTCAAACCGGCAGCTTAGTTCGCACATCATCTGTAACAACCGATTCGACTCACGACCGCCTTCTCCTTGGGCGGTCGTCGTGTTTTAGGCGGATGCCTCGGCGCTCACTGCATCAGTTCGCAACCGCAACCCGGTGAGGGCACTTGCACCTTCAGGAAATCGGATACGCGCTTGAAGTAGTCGAGCGTGTTTTCCATGCGTCCGAAGACGTGGCCTTCGTCTTCGTAAATCTTCAGCTGCACGGTGCCGCCGTTCTTTTTGATCGCTTCTGCGAGTTGCTGCGCTTCTGATTTCGGGCATCGCGGATCGTTTCCCCCCGCGACAATCAGCAGCGGCGCTTTGATCTGCTTGATGAAGTTCATCGGAGAGCGATCCTCCCACAGCGCCTTGTCTTTCACCGGATCGCCCATCGTCGCATAGTCAATCTCGCGCAGCAGTGGATCTTCGTTCTGTACCTCGGTGAACCAGTTGACGAAGGGAACAACAGCCACGCCCGCTGCCCATACCTCCGGTGCCTTGGTGACCCCCATCATCGTCAGATATCCACCGTAGCTGCGCCCCATGATGATCAGCTTCTTCGGATTCACATATCCGTTCTGCTTGATGAACTCCGCCGCGGAGACCACGTCCTGCAAATCGCCGCCGCCCATATCGAAGAAGTCGGCTTCCTGGAATTGCTTGCCGTACCCGGTCGACCCCCGGTAATTGGGCGCGATCACGATGTATCCCTGATTCGCGATGTACTGCACAAACGGATTGAACGAGTTATCGAACTGCGATGCCGGACCGCCATGCACATACACCAGCGCCGGATATTGCGCGTTCTTAATAATGTTGTGCGGCATATAGACGAAGGCGGAAATCTGGAATTTCCCGTCGTGGCTCGGATAGTGCACCAGCGCCGGCGCGACCATATCCTGTGGCCGCAAGCCGGCAACCATCGCATTGGTCAACTGGTGCGTGTGTCGTGTCGCGAGCGAATAGACCCACAAGTCCCCGGGTGAGTCCGCTCCGCTGTACTTGTAGAGCAGCTGCTTGCCGTCTTTCGAAAACGCTGTCTCCGATCCCGCCGGCGCATTTACTCCAGGCTTTAACGGCAGCGCCTGCGCATGCTGCGTCGCCACGTCATAAATAAAGATCGTTTGATTGCCGTCGAAGTTCGTCGTCCACGTCAGCTGCTTGCCATCCGCAGAATAGCTTCCTGCCTCCGACTCAACTTTCTCTTTGGTCAGCCACCGGATCTGCTTGCTCACCGGATCGAGCAGCGCAACATTCTGATAGCCATTTCCAGCGTCCGACGAAATCAGCAGCTTCTTCCCATTCGGAGCCCACGCCGAGGCAGAATAAAGATGCTCGCCCGTATGCGGAGTCAGGTTCGTCGCCTTGCCTGTGGCTATATCGACGACGAAAACGTTGGAATCTTTTCCCGTCGCCTGCGCCTGCGTAAACGCGATCTGCTTCCCGTCGGGAGACCAGATCGGCTCAGCATTGAAGCGATCTTTGGGCGTATCTTTCGTCATTTTGCGGACGCGGTGCGTCAGCACATCGAGCGTTGCGATCTCAGCCGTCGACGCATCTTTCGGCCTCACAGTGATTGCCAGCAGCCGGCCATGAGGCTGCCACGTCGGCGACTCCTCCGAAATCTCCGCCGTGTTGGTCAGGTTCACCACGTCGCCATTCTTCGGCGAAACCACGAAGACATCCCACTGCTCGTTGCCATCCTTGTCAGACTGAAATGCGATCCACTGTCCATCGGGTGACCACGCCGGATTCGTCTGCCTCTGGTCGCTGATGGTCAGTTGCTGTGGCCAACCACCCGCCGCCGGAACCATCCAGAGATTGTTTCGTCCACTGATGTTGGTCACCACCACAACGTTCTTCCCATCCGGAGACCACGAACTCGCGCCAATCGTCCTCGTCATGAAGAACTTGCTGAGGTCGTAGTTGGTGAGGTCAGGCACGTTTGTGCTCACCAGCGCTTTCGGATCGGTGATTGCCTTGGGAGCCACAGGCGGCTGCTGCGCGAATGAGACAGCGGTCAATAGAGCAGGGAAGAGAAGAGCGAAGAATCGACGCATCCAGTCCTCAGTAACGTGATGCCCCATTGTAAATGGCGGCTTCTATTCCCGTTTCGCGATTCAAGTTCCACGTTCCGCCAATTCCCCCAGTTCGAGCGCTAGCGAGAACTGTCATCCCGAGAGCAGCGAGGGAACCCTATTCCCTCCAAGTGCTGTCGAACCGCAGTTGGGTTAATCGATCAGTAACTCCTACCCCACCCCCCTCATGTGGCAAACAAGAGACTTACGAGGCAGTGCGCTCGTACATAATGCATTCTGAAGGAGTTAAGCCTCTCATAATGCATAACAAAGGACTTAGGCTGCCCAGTTCCCAAACTGAAACATCGTGCTAAGACACGAAAAGCCGCGGCGAGATGGCTCGCCGCAGCTTATAGGAGTGACGATAATGTATTCTTAAAGCAATGTCAATGGTGTTGAACGTGTCTTGTAGATAATGTAACGGGTGAGTTGGCGCGTCCTTCGGCCCAGGTTAGCCAAAAGATGGCGAACCTGGGGCACCCGGCACCCGGCTCTGGCGAGAAAGAGCCATTGTGTACTAAGTATCGGAATACAATACGGTTCAATGCAAGCGATATTGGCGGTTGCTCTTCTGGCTCTCGGGTTCATGGGAGGCCTTCTTGCTACCTATTTGCGCGCTTATTCTAAGAAGAAAGGCGAAAACCTCGCCACGCATGAGGACATAAATAAGGTTCTCGACGAAGTGCGCGCGGTCACCACAACAACTAAACAGATTGAGGCGAAGATTTCGAACGAGGTTTGGGAACGGCAAAGAGAATGGGAACTTAAACGCGAAGTTCTTTTCGAAGCGGCGAAACGAATGTCAGAAACCGATAATGCCTTACTTTCGCTCGATACATTCTTCAGGGCGGACAAGAATGAAACGGACGAGTTGCACTGGCTTAAGATGCAGAGTCAATACGTGACGAGGTGGCAGAAGGCGATTAGCTCTTTCGAGCAGACCGAAAGCTTGGTGCAGATTTCTTGTTCTAAGGAGACTCTGATGACATTCGCTGAGCTCACCGATTTACTCCGCTCTACCGCGTCCAAGATTGTTAGCGGCGATACTGACGTTTTTAGGGACGGCAACCGCGACCGACAAAAGAAATTTGCTATTGCGAGAGCGGCCATTCGAAAGGAACTTGGAGTTAACTTCCCTCTCAAGCCTCGATCCAGTGAATCTTTAGCAGCTCAAGCCCCCTGATTAAGCTAGTCCCCGGACGAGCGCGACGAGCGTGCCGCAAACGTCATCATTGCGATTGACTCCCAAACTTGGACAGTGGCGCATGCTCCGCATGCTTCGGGGCGCTGACGATTAAGCTAACAATTCCAACGCCCATGGCCGTTCAGCGTCGGTTTGCCTCGCAATGGCGACGCCCTGCCGTGACTCACTGTCTCTGAGATTGTTCAAATAAATGGCGGAAGCAGGGGGAAATTTGGGCATCATCTAGCCGGGCCTGTAGGGAACCTTCGATTGTCTCGCCAATACTCGAATCTTCTGCGTTTGGAAAAGCATATTTATACTGACTTCTGCAGACGGATGACTTCCAGGTCCAAGAATGAGGTCAGTGCATTGGACGGGCCCGTCCTGATTCGCCCTAAGTAGCGGGAAGGCGATGTAGGGGACCAGAGTGTCGCGTACTGCACGGAACTGAAACGGGTAATTACTGGGGAGTCTTGACGCCTCTATCGGGAATACTAGTCTCCACTCTTGCTCTTCGCTGAAACTCTCATTCTTCAAAAGCGGAGCGACTCTCAAAAGGTCAAACTGTAAATCCCTATGACACTGGAAGAGCAGTTCGTGCAGTTCTTTTTGATGGGCTTTTATTAGTTCCGCGGCGTACGCGGGGTCACTTCGTCCAGCAGCAACTGCCTCCTTCACCAGTGTGTCCCACCAGTTCTGCAGTCCCGCCCGGCAGTAAGAGAAGATCGCTTTCAATAACAAACGTTTGTCACTATCCCTGTAAAGGCAAGGAGCGAATGTTGCTAGCGTCCCGCTCTCAACCGGCGGACGAAGCAGCCGCAAATCCAAACCGATACTCACACCAGTCGAATTACGCGCGTATCCCCTCCATTGGCTGAGTTGATCGCCGTTTTCGGAGAAGGACGCAACCATAACCCGTAGTCGCTCTTCGTGCAAAACACCGGTATTAAACGCCACTGCTACCGCTTTCCGAAGTACTTCCCGCGCCGAAAAACCTGCGTCAGTAACCTCTGGTTCCTCTTCTACTAGTTCGAGAGCTAAGTTTTTAGCGTGAAGGAATTCCTCACGATCGTTCAGGAAACGATATTCAGTTGCCCAAATCGTCCGGGAAGTGAGGATGCCCAACATACCTTCGAATGAGGTGTAATGCCACAAATTGGCTGGGATTGGCTTGTTGATGTGTTCGCTCACCGCGTCACACGAGGTGAAAGTCGACGGAAGCTGATCCATGACTCAGAATCATACTAGGCCCGGTGCCCCGGGTTGGCCCCTCATTTGGGCTAACCTGGGCCGACTAGGCAGAACCCATCACGCACTCCTTCTTACGCGTGCGCCGCCATCGCAATCGAACGCCTTAGCGCTGCGGAAATATCAGCGTCGCCCGTCATCCGGCCGCAGGCGACAGAGAGCCTCCAAATGGGGCCTTTCCATGTTCGGGTGTTGGACTAACGTGGCTGGCCCCGTCGCAGACTCCACAGTCCCCGCGCCGAGAGGATGAAGGTGAAGCCCCCGAGCCCACCGAGCGCCCAGAGTGTCCAGACGAAGAAGAAGCCTCCGGAGGACCTGGCAATCTCGCCGTAATGTGCCCCCCTCATGTGCATGACGGGCATGGCTACCGCAAGCAACCCGACGAGCAGCATAATGACGTACCCTGATCGCCGTTCGGTAAGCACCAGCGTCCCGTACAGCAATACCACGAGAACGGCCAACGCAATGTTTGAGGGCTCGGCCTTCGATATCCCACGGACGATGTCGTCCGTAATGTGAAGCGTCAGCAAGAGGATCGAGAGCAGCGAAGCGATGGTTAACATCACGCGTTCTTTCATTGGACATTCTCCTTGTTAGATTTGTGTGTCACGGCTTGGTGCCCTTGACGAAACTGCAGATCCCTCGCTGCGCTCGTGATGACAAAAAAGCGATTTGGGCTAACCTGGGCCGACTAAGCAGCACCCATCCGGCACTACTTCTTACGCGAGCGCCGCGCCACCGCGATCGAATCCCTTAACGCTGCGGAAATATCGGCATCGCCCGTGATGACGTGCGCAGGCTTGGGCATTCCCGACTCTCGACCGAGCCATGCTTGCAACTCCGCACGATCCGCAACCGTGAAGCGGCCTTCGCGTCTCACCGGCATTCCAGCCTTCGCCCATCGGTGCGCCGTGGCAGAACTCAAGCCAAGGAATTTCGCGATGGCGGCCCATCCCTTCAGCAGATCTGGTGTTTCCGCTTTCTGTTTCGATTTCGTCATTGACGACCGAATGTAATCCGTTTCGTGCTCCAGTGCCAACTGGAGAAATTTGCCAGACTTCCCGCCATCGCATAGCAACAAGCTTGGGTGTCCCTGAGCACAATAGGCATTACTGAGACGCGGGCCACCCGCCGCATAGCTATCAGCATTACCTAGCTCCAGCAAGTTAGCTTTCGCGCCTACTTTGGATTTTCCACTGTGCTGCTTGAGTTCAATCAACAATACAACTAAACAGATCCAAACGCCTTAGCTCTTCCTGTTCCCATTTCTGCACTTCTCCGCCCAATCTCTGCGATTCTAATGTTATCTATATGCAAATTACTGGTAACATATCAATATCTTGTAGATATCACTAGACGCTCTCGGCCTGCGCGGGCGGTGAGTGCTTACCGTGGGGATTCATGGGGAATAACGAAAAACCTAAGAATGGAACATCGAACTTCGGCGCACCGCAATGTATGCATATCAAGTTCAACGGGATTCAGTGCCTGCAGCCGGTGATGCGCCATAAGAAATACTGTCACTTTCACAACTTCCTGTACGAGCGCAATGAAATGCCGGGTGCCGAGCGCTTCCAGATTCCTATTGCCGAGGACACTCCTTCGATACAGATCGCAATCATTCAGATCATGCGTGCGCTCATCTGCCACGGCATCGACACGAAAACCGCCGGAGTCCTTCTCTATGCGCTGCAGCTCAGCACCTCGAATATCTCGCGGGAGCGCGACGTCTTTCCTCCTCCGCCTCCCGAAGAAGAAGAGATCGAGCAGCCGCCGTCGCTGGCGCAGATCCTGCTGGCGAAACTACGCGACGACAATCCCTGCTCCTTCACCGAAGAGGAACACCAGCGGATCTTTCACCAGCCGCATCCGAGCTTCCCGGGATACCCCAAGATGCCGGTGCCGGACGGTATGGTGGCCGCAGAGGAGGACGAGGAGGAAGGGCCAGGTGATTCGCATCAAGCGCCAGAAAACGTGGAGGCATAGGGCAGGAAACGGAGGGGCAGCCGAGAGCTGAGGGCCGAAAGCTGACAGCCATCAGCTATTTCGCGTTCTTGTGAATCTCGACCGTGCTCCACGTCTTATCCGCCGCGTGGCAGAGATTTTCCAGCGGACACTCCGCGCACTTCGGATTGCGCGCCACACAGAGCGCGCGTCCGTGAAAGATGATCATGTGCGAGAAGAGCGTCCACTTATCACGCGGAATGACTTTGATCAGATCCTGTTCGATGTTTTTCGGGTCATCGGACTTGGTTAGTTCGAGACGGCGCGAGATGCGGTGTACATGCGTATCCACGACGACACCGTCGTTCTTATGGAACCATGTTCCCAGGACGACGTTCGCCGTCTTGCGCGCGACTCCGGGCAGGGAGAGCAGGTCGTCCATGTTGTCCGGAACCTGGCCTCCGAAGTCGCTGACAATTTTTTTCGCCGCGCCGACGATCGACTTCGATTTGTTGCGAAAGAAGCCTGTCGACTTGATGTCCGGTTCGATCATCTCCGGCTTCAGTGCCGCAAAATCCTGGACGGTCGGATATTTTCGGAAGAGCTCCGGAGTGGTCATGTTCACGCGCACATCCGTGCACTGCGCTGAGAGAATGGTCGCGACCAGCAGTTCCCATGCGTTGTTGTGTTTCAGCGCGCACGTTGCGCCAGGATACGTTGCTTCGAGTCGCTTGAGAATTTCACTGACGCGCTCAGGCGCCAGCGGATTGTAACCAGACGGGGCCTTTCCGCTCTTTATGGCGGACGTCGCAGCAGATTTGGCTTTCGCTTTTGTCGCAGGCAACGTGCTGCGGTTGCTGCGGCCACCGTCTTTAGTTGGCTTCGCGGAGCGCAGCTCCACTTTGCGAGCCGCCTCGTGTCGGCCGGTCTTCGCTGGTTGTCGTGGAATCACGCCGCGTGCCATCAGCCTAACCGCTCCAGCATGTCGGGAATGGAGGTGCGAATCGCGGTGAACTTAGGGCTGTCGACGGCGACGTAGTTGTAGTTGTCGATCTCGCGCAACTTCATGGCTGTCTCGATGACATCCTGCGGGCGATCGGCTTCCACGGCGATCACAAACTCCTGGTCATCAATTCCCAGCGAGTACATGGTATGGAAGTGAATGCCGGACAAATCGTCTACCAGCTTCATCTGTTCCTGGATCATGCGTTGACGGTCCTCAAAGGGGAGCTGGTACCAGCTGTGAGTCTTGGTGTACGGATAAACCATGATGTACTTATGATTTCCGGGACGAATGTAGCCTCGCATGGGCGCGGGATTGTTCTCCTCGTGGCCGATCAGATATTGCGAACGCCGCGTCATGGCGAGAAACGAATGTGTCATGGAGAGGTACGCGCCCAGGGAGGTCTTCATCATGTCGGAGTGCGCGGAGCTCAGGCAGTCGAGCGAATAACAAATCCGCCACAGAAGCATGTCGCAATCCCCGCGCAAGCCCATCATCGAGTAGCTCAGGATGCGCATTTCGTTATTTGCCCAGCGCTCCAGTGCCTGTTGAAACTCCTGCTTCTGCTCCACTCTTTCTTCAACGGGCAAGAGGCGCCAGGTGGGGTTCACTTTCAGAAAACTGAAACTTACGATTTGACAGCGCGATTCGACTTTGTCCGGCATGATTTGCTTCCCTAGAGGAATTCTACTCAAACTCGGCCTTCACTGTGCGTCACAGTCGGAACTTCTTGTCACGTTACCAAAAGGAAACAGGTCCAGCTTGTCACATTGACGCCCACCAACCCGAACATTAACCTGTCAACATGGCTGTTAAGGCAATTCAACTCGGGCAAGTCTGGCGCAGCGAAACCGACGCGCAAAACTACCTTGTCACCAAGGTTTACAGCGAGGTTTTCACCCAGTTTGCCATGCTTCGCAAGGCCGATAGCACTGCCGCCAGCGCCGGCTCGATCCGCATTAAAGTCCAAAAAACCGGCGAAGGCGTGACGCTGCCAGGCTACGTCTTCACGCAAGATTCGGATAGTTTCTGAGGTCAGCAAGGAGCACTTCCTAATCGAATGATCTCGCGAGTCATCTCCGCCCTGAGTGTGTTCATCGTGGCCGTGATCTCGAAGGTGGGATACGGCGGCATTCTGCTGCTCATGGCAATCGAGTCAGCCTGCATACCGTTGCCGTCAGAAGTCATCATGCCGTTCTCGGGATACCTGGTCCACACCGGGCGCTTCAACCTGTTCTGGGTAGCGACGGTGGGCGCACTGGGATGCAACCTGGGCTCGTTCATCGCCTACTACATTGGCTACTACGGTGGACGGCCGCTCGTCGAGCGCTACGGTTCGTACATCTTCCTCAGCCATAAAGAACTCGATTGGGCCGACCATTTCTTCGCTCGTTACGGTAATCGTGCCGTTTTCATCAGCCGGTTGTTGCCGGTGGTGCGCACGTTTATTGCGCTGCCTGCCGGAATCGCGCGCATGCCGCAGTGGCGTTTCCACGTGTACACCTTTCTTGGCTCATGGCCGTGGTGCCTCGCCTTGGCCTACGTTGGGATGCGATTGGGGGAGAAGTGGGATACCGATCCGCGGCTGAAGATGTGGTTCCATCGCTTCGATGCAGTGATTGCCCTGGTGCTGTTAACGGGGATCGTGTGGTTCGTGTGGTCACACTGGCAGCATCGGATTCGAGCTGCTGAATAGTCAGTGCAGGCGATCTTCGGCGGGAGGCTTCTCTGCCGGCGTTTCCGGCGGCTTCTCTGGGCTCTTGGGCGAGGATGCGTTGTTCCAGATAGCGCGATATACCCTCCAGGAACCATCCGGCTGCTTTTTCAGAATACGCATCATGTTGTAGGTGCTGTCCACTTCTGGTCCCGGATTCATGGGGCCAATGCGGGTTTGCACGGTTCCCAGTTCGTAGGCGTAATCACCAACGATTCTTACCTCCTGCCATGCCTGCTCGTATCCCAGAATCTGGAAATTCTCCATCGCCTTCGCTTCCTGCTCGAGAAAGGCGCTGTTGGCTTCCAATCCGCTGATGGCTGCGTGCCCTGGTGGCATGGAAATGATCTCAGGATCCCAAAGCAGTTCCAGCGCTTTTACGTCCAACGCTAGATTCGCTTTGATCTCGCTATCGTCGAGTTCCTGGATCGCCGCTCGGTCTTCCGCGGCGGAAGATGTATCGCTCTGCGTTTTCGGGGAGGCGCGCCGGTGCGACTGTGCCTCGCTCATGGACGCGAACGTCACCAGCAAACAGAATAGAAGCAGGGAAGCTTGGCGCATTCGTGGTCTCCATCTCATATTGGAGTGGGATGCTTGGCTAGAGAACAAGAAATCTGAAATCAGGGTGCAGAGGCACTACCACGCGTGAGGGTCGCCACGGAACCGGACTCAGGAGTCTTCGGAAGAACATTGTGCGCGATCCCCTGGTAAAGAGCATTGGCGATTCGATCGCGATATGCGCTGGTGCGAAGCTGCTGTTCGTCGGCCTCGCTACTGATGAAAGAGATCTCAGCAAGGACAGCGGGCATTTGCATGTCGCGCAGAACCACAAACGGGGCGGTGCGCACGCCGCGATCTCGCACCGAAACCTGGGTGCTGCTCAGATTGTGAATCAGCGACTGCTGCACGGCCGCGGCAAAGCGCCGTGCGCGGTCCGATGAATCAGTTCCGCGAGCGCCTGTACCTCCAGCGTTTTCCATAACTTCCGAAGAAGATTTGAAGTAATAGGTTTCGACGCCGTTGACGGTCGGAATCTGGCTGGCGTTGGCGTGAATGGAAATGAAGAAGTCGGCGTTGGCCTTCCTGGCCAGTGCGCTGCGATTTTCAAGCGACACATAACGATCGTTCTTGCGGGTGTAAAGAACGTGCGCACCCAAATTCTTCTCGAGCAACCGTCCCAGGCGCTGCGCCACATCCAGCGTGAGCTGCTTTTCCTGTAGCCCATTGTGACCGATCGTGCCGGTATCGTTGCCGCCGTGCCCCGGGTCGATGACGACGGTCAGCATGTGGGGCGTTAACATGGCGGGCGTGTCCGGAGTGGTGACTTGCGCGGCCGGAACTGTGTCGGATTTCGTCGTACCAAACTCAATCACCAATCCATATGGATTGCTCGTCTCAGTCGTGGTGTATTCGAGCGGACGGGCCATGTCGAACACGATCCGCGTGACGCCCGTCGGAGATTGTCCAATGCGAACCCGCTGCAGCATGCCGTCGTTGATCGCGAAAATGCGATCGCGGGGCGGGCCGAATTCCAGACCTGGCAGATCGAAATAAACGCGCTCTGGATTATGCAGTCGCAACGATGTGTACGTGATCTTCTTGTCGAGCGCGATGGTGATCATGGCACGGCCATCCGCCATCCAGTATCGAATGCCTGGCATCAGCGAGCGCCCTAACTCCAGACTTCCAGCCGGCGCGGGAGACGAAGGCTTCGCAGCGGCCTCTTGCGTCTGTTCGACCGTGTTGGATTGTTTTGCTGCAATCGGCGGCGCGTGATGCCGCATGTAATAGCCGCCGCCGAGGACAGCCGCGAATAGCACGAAGAGCACGGCAGAAATCAGAACGGTACTGCTGATTTCAGTATCGGCCAGCGAACCACTGAGAATCTCTTCTTGTTGCGGGGATTGTGGCGCGGATTCCGCCGCCTTCCTGGCTGGAACCTCGGCAGGCTTCGGAATTGCGATCGGCAGAGGTGGCGCCACCGTTGCCGCTTTTGCAGGCGCAAGTGATTTTGCGGCGCTAGTGACGCTAATAGTCCCCGGCTCGCTCCGCGTCTCGCGTACAGGTTCTGCGGCCTTTGCCTGCGGTGGCGCGGACTGTGCCTCCGGCTCTTTCTCGATGATCCCCGGAGGAGCCAATTTGATCGACTCCACCAGGATTCTTGGAGTAATCGTCTGGAGCAGAGGAGATTGCTTGTGCAGTTGCTCCAGCACGAGCGCAGCGATGTAGCGCAGCAACTGCAAATCGCTGGAGTTGAAATTCGAAACGCGATCGGAGAACAGTCCGAGGATGCCGATCAGCTCGTCCTGCGCTTGCAGCGGGACGTACAGCACCGAACTCACACCGAGCGCGCGCGACGAGATCGCATCCACGCGCGGATCGGTTTCGGCGTTGATGCAAAGCACGCTCTGCCTGGTGCGCACGCATTCTCCGGCCAGACCGTGATCGAGCGGAACCCCCGAGCCGGCATCGGGCGCGATACGTCCGCTGCGAGCCACGCACACCATGGCCTCTTCGGTTCCGAGAGCCAGTGCGGCGCCGGATGCACCCGTTAAATTCTGCGCGCTCGCAACAATGCGATTCAGCGCGACATGAATTCCCTCGGCGGATTCGAACTCGGCATTCTTCTCGGAGGCAAGCCGCGAGATCTCGCCTTTGAGTTTTTGATTTTCTTCTTGAACGGTGAAGGCAAACGCGAGCAAGGCCTGCAGAAAATCCCGGTCGGGCAATGCCGATCCAGGCGTCCGCATGCGTACGCGATGACTGCCGCGAAAGACAGTTTTGTCGTTGCCCGCCAAATTACTCCCGCTGCGTCCTGCCTCGTTGGACCGGATAGGCTTCGCGCAGGTAAGTGTCACCCATTATTTGTGAGTTCTACCTATGTTTTCAAGCAGAAGCGTGGGAGCGTGCCAGTTTTGTCACGTATCTCTCCAACAGGCCGATGGAAAGGGTTGAACCTAGGTGCAAACTCGGATGGACCAGACTCTGAGTTGTGCTATAGTCCGGTAAATCGAGGCGAGTATCTGAATGAAAACCGTTTACGAAGCACTTCGCGACCTTTTACGAGGCAAAGAACTGGAAATTAAGCGCCTGGAGAAAGAAATCGAGGCGTTGCGCATCGTCCTGCCGATCGTGGCCGACTCCAAAGAGACGGTCGATTCTGAGGAATTCCGCCCCAAACAGCCCTTTGTCGTGGAGGGAGCCTCTACGCCGAAGGCTCCAGGCTATGTGAGCCCGGAACTGGAAGCGGTATTGGCTAAAACGCAATCCCCGAACCAGCCCGCGGCCAATAGCGCCGCTGAAGGTGCCAAACACCGTACCAGCTGGCCGTAAAGCGAGTTGGACTCAAAGTTTGTATCGGGCTAGCCTGTCCAGGCTAGCCCTCGATCAGGCCTACGCTCCGGCCCGTTCTTCTCGGTTCCAAATCCCAGTAGCCGCCCAATTCCTCGGCAATTTCAATCGGCCGCACTATCGCTACTGCGCGCGAGACAACGGTGGAATCCGAGAAGCGTCACTCGCGATTTCTTGTGAGAGGTATTGTTAAAACCGGACAACACGCCTGTGCAGTCACATCATATGCAAGCGACCCGGGCAGGTGAGCGGCGATTCGAGCCTTCATTCCGGCGCCTGAATGAGCTCCCATCACGATCAGATCAGCCTTCCGAGTGGTTGCGAGTTCCAAAATGAGCTCGGCGCGTGGCCCAAAGTCCACGATTACCTCCGATTTATCCATTAGTTTTCCATAGCCGTACTGGAACAGTTGTTCATGGAAAAAAGCGACGGTCTTGCGCTTTGCGTCTATTGGCGGTTCTTTGCTAGTCCAGTCATTGATATGTAGGAACAGTAAAGACGCTTCGTAGGTTTGAGTCAGCGACAGTGCGAGCGGTAGAGCCTGCTGGGCGGCAGGCGAAAAGTCTGTGGCATACAGAATGTGTCTAAAATCGGATGTTCGAGACACCGCAGGTCCCACCGTCAGGACCGGCCTGGTCGCTAGAAACAAGATTTCCTCGGCCGTCGAGCCCTTCAGGAGTTTCTTCATGCCACGCCACCCATGCGTCCCAATCACGATCAAGTCAACTCCGCGATTGTCCGCCGCGGCAAGGAGTTTCGAGCAAATGCTGCCGTGATCGTAGAGCAGTTCGTGGGGAACGTCCTGAAGCTTGCCCATCGGAGTCGACAGACTTTCTTCCATCCCGTGTTCTATGTTCTCCACCTGCGATGCAGATGGGACAGCGTTGTAGTCCTGGGCAGACGTGATGTGCGCGACGAAGATCTTGCTTCCGTAATGTCTGGCAATACTGATGGCAAACGGAAATGCGAGCAGCGATCCGGGCGAAAAATCCATCGCGAAGAGGATCTTCTTGATTGAAACCGAGGCAAAGTAAAGTTGTTCGGCGGTGCTCATTTTGCGAGCGTCCTCGCGGCCTTCCACATACGTTCGTGCTGCGGCGCTCTTGCACTAACTTGGATGAGGCTGAACCGTCCCGAGGCTATCTCAGTCGCAAATGGGTAGTCTTTCTCTCACGGGGCGAGGTATCCACCTGCGGAATGCCGGGCATCTACCAGAATAGGCAGGAAATTACTGCGCGCTTTTGAAAATGCCGCGGCTCAAGCGCGTAGCGACCATCGAACACTCTTCCCAATAGCTCGCTCGCAATGGAGAAGCAGGAAACACAACGCGCCGTACGGGCGGATATTGCCCGGCTCTTGGTTCTTGTCGCGTGCGCCGTTGGGCTGTTCTTCTTTACTCGGGCAGCGGCCGCAAGGCAAAAGGGACTCGAAATCCGATCTGCGGCCGAGTGGTATGAGGTAGGCGAGAGCCAGCTTCGCTCAGGAGCAATCGAAAGCGCGACCGAGTCGTTACGAAAAGCAACCAGGAATGACCCGGATAACCAGCAGTACTTGATGAGATTAGCCGACGCGCTGGGAGATGGCGGTCATAACGCGGAGGCGATGCAGGCACTGAGCCGGCTGCGTGAGTCGGATCCTGAGGATGCGGAGATCAATCTTCACCTTGCCCGGCTCGCAGGCAAAGACGGCGATGTCGATAATGCCGTGCACTACTACGAAAATGCGCTTTACGGCAGATGGACCGGGGGGCAGGTAGACGAACGACAGCGACAGACCCGAGTCGAGCTGATTCGATTCCTTCTCGACCACCAGGATCGCGATCGTGCGCTTTCCGAGCTGCTTATCCTGGATAACGAACTTCCGGACACGGCGACAGCTCACAATCAAGCGGCAGAGCTGTTTCTTCGTGCAAACGATCTGCCGCGAGCGCTGCAGGACTATGTAGAGGCAACTCGAGTAGATCCGCAAGACGTCACCGCACTCACAGGCGCTGGGGAAACAGCCTTTCAGTTGGGAGAATATCGAACGGCACGCCACTACCTGGAAGCTGCCGTCAAAAACGGCGAAGAGAGTCAGAAAGCCGTCCAAACTCTCTCCCTCACCCAGGCGGTGTTATCGAACGACCCTCTGGCGCCTCATATCAGCAGCGAAGAACGCCAGCGACGGACCCTGGTGGTCTTCAATCGGTCCTTCCGCCGATTAGAAGACTGTATCGACGAACAGCACGACGGAAGCGCGGACCTCAGGTCACTCAAGACGGAAGCATCTGCCGAGCAACCCAAGCTGCGCTCGAAAGCGCTTCTCCACGATCCTGGACTCACAAGGACTGCCGTCGAACTGGCTTACCAAATCGAGAAAACTACGAGCGCCAAGTGTGGCGGCGCCGAGCCGGCTGATGAAGCGCTCCTATTGATCGCTCGCCAACATGGTGACGCGGAATGAGCACTTTCGACCTTTCTCTTCGTGCGCGTCTCCGGATCCGCGAGAACCAGATTTTTCTGGTGCTGACAATGGTCATCGGTGTGCTGGCTGGATTGGCGGCCGTTTTGTTCACTCTCGCCATCAAGGGCACAACGCATTTGCTTTTCGGGAACTCGCCCACAAATCTTCGCTTCATTCTGGTTCCGACGGTCGTCAGTTTGTTCACGGGATTCCTGCTCGAGAAATATTTCCCGGATGCGCGCGGCAGCGGAGTCCCGCAAACTGAGGCTGCTTACCATTTAAAGCAGGGCGCGGTGTCGGGACGTGTAGCCTTTGGCAAGTTTGTCACTGGTGTTCTGTGCATAGGTTGCGGGCACTCGATGGGACGCGAGGGCCCTTCCGTGCAGGTCGGCGCAGGGATCGCGTCCTCCATCGGAAGATGGTTTCGTCTTTCACCGGCGCGCGTGCAAAGCCTGGTTCCGGTCGCCGCCGCCGCCGCTCTTTCTGCCGCTTTTAACACCCCGGTCGCTGCTGTTCTTTTCGCGCTGGAGGAGATTATTGGTGACATGAACGCAGCCCTCATCGGATCGACGGTATTGGCTTCAGTGGCGTCGGTAGTCGTCGAACGCTCTATCCTGGGCAACAATCCAATCTTTCATGTGCCCGCGTACCACCTGGTCGATCCCGCCGAATTGATCGCCTACGTAGCCCTGGGAATCCTTGGGGGAATCGTGTCGCTGGCTTTCTGTAAGGGATTGCTACGCTTCCGGAGTCTCTTTCTCCGATTGCCCAAGCGTTCCCGCATCTACCAGCCCGCCATCGGCGGCCTGATGATCGGCATAATCCTGATCTTCTTCCCGCAAGTGCTCGGCGTTGGTTATGAGTACGTGGATCAGGCGCTCAACAACCAACTCTTACTGAAGACCATGATCATACTGTGCGTTATGAAGTTGGTCGCGACGATCATCTCGTATGCTTCGGGCAACGCCGGCGGCATTTTCTCTCCGAGTCTTTACCTGGGGGCCATGGCTGGAGGCGCGGTTGGAATCCTAGTGCACCGCTTCGCTCCTTTTTCCGCTGCGGATTCGGGTGCCTATGCATTAGTCGGCATGGGAACGACGTTTGCAGGAATCATTCGCGCACCGATGACGTCGGTGTTCATGATCTTCGAGCTTACTCAGGACTATCAGATACTCGTTCCTCTGATGATCGCCAATATGATCAGCTTGGCCATCTCGAAGCGATTCCAGCCAGTCGCCTTGTACCACGCGTTGCTGCATCAGGATCATATATATCTGCCGGACGCCAGGACGCGCATGCCGGCAATTTGGCGCGCACGCGACATCATGGTTCCCAACACCGTCTTCATTCCCCCGGAACGGTCGGTGGCGGAAGCATCGAAATTTGCCGGCGAATCTGATGCCAATAGCTTCGTGGTAGGAAGCAATGGATTGTCCGCGGGGCTTGTCACACGTGATCAAATCGAAGAGGCGGTCCGACTTGGTAGGGGCACCGCCTCTCTCGACAGCATAATGGTTAAAGACTATCCGCACGTGTACCCTGACCAGCCGCTTGAGGTAGTGATCGAGCAATTGGGGAAGAGCCCTGGCCTCCTGCCAGTGGTGCGCCGCGGTGATGTCCGCGGCGTGGTGGGAGTGATCACTCCGCAACGGCTGATTGAATTTCTGCAGTCCAATTTCCAGGAAAACGGGGGCCACCCCCCGGCCGTAATGATTCCGTCCAGTGGACCGCTCAGCCGCAAAAAACCGGCAGCGTAGGGAGAAGCTATTATTTGATCGAAGCAAAGCCAGAATCGGCTTGAAAGGAATGCGTCATGAAACTGAATGTAAGAGCAATGTCTATTACTTCATCTGTGTTGTGGGGCGGAGCCGTTTTGACGGTTGGACTTATCAATTTGATTGAACCCAAGTATGGCAGGCAGTTTTTGAATCTTATCCGCTCCATTTATCCGGGATACCAAGCACAACCGAATTTGAAAGATGTGGCGGTCGGCACTGGCTACGCTCTGCTGGATGGCGCTGTTGGCGGAGCAATCTTTGCCGGTGTCTATAACCAGTTTGAGCACAATGAAAGCGGGCATCAGAAGGTGTCCAGAGCGGCATAGACATGGGCGTTCTGGCCCTGGAATCGGCGCGCGAGCGCTCTTGTTTTTTCGAATATCGGACCTCTTCGAGCCCATTCAAACCGCGTCGGATCGGTCTGCGGCGTTGAAACAGCGTTCGTTGACGGTCAAGTTTTGTGAAATTCCTACCACCAATCTCAAACTGAGAAGCATGACGGTCGCCTAGACCCGTCAATCTCCTGCCACACACCGTTCGGCCCCAAAGGCTCATTACCTCAGTAATTTGAATCAGTTACAAACCACGCCTACCATCAGCATCAAATGCCCCATCGGAATGAGGAACGGACCCCCTTGCGTCTGACCACCCTGGTGTGGGGAATGGACGGCAACGGGCATGTGTTTATGGAGCAGGTCCAGACGCTGGACATCTCCCCGATGGGCGCTCGCCTCAAGGGTCTGACGCACACGGTTGCGCCCGGCGCCATTCTCGGCGTCCAGAACGGCGACAACCAAGGGCGCTTCGAAGTTGTTTGGGTCGGCGAGGACGGCACGTCGCGCGAGGGGCAGGTCGGCGTTCGCTGCGTTCAAGTCGGACAGAACATTCGCAAAAATATTCTCTACATTGATGACCAGGAGCATGAACTCGAGCGCCGGCGCTCTATGCTCGAGGCTTTTGGCTATGGCGTTCATACCGCCATGAGCGGCCGCGAAGCATTCGAACAGCTGGCGGGATTCCATTTCCACGGCGTGGTGCTGGATCATCCGCTGCCCGACATCGACACCACCGAGTTCATCGAACAGGTGCAACATAAGCAGCCGCAGGCGAAGACGGTGATCCTCTCGGCCTTTCCCGGCAAGCTTCCCGAGCGCGCTCTGGCGATCGCGGATGCGTTTGTGCACAAGGGCGAGAATCACAATCGCCTGGTGCAGACCATGGAGCAATTGATCGGCCCCGGTGCCACACTGAAGTGGCCGATCACCCGCACGATTCAACGTTATGCTGTGGTTGTGCCGCTCACCGTCCGAGTGCTGCGCTCAGGCGTGAACGTCACGCTTCACGGAAAATCTACTGATCTGAGCGAAGGCGGAGTGGGCGTACAGGTCGAGTCTGGAGAGTTCATTCCCGGCGAGATCGTTACCGTGGAGTTCAGCTTGCCGACCTTATCGCATCCGATGCGCATTTACGGAACAGTGCGACATCGCAAGCTCGACGACTATGGAATCGAATTTGTGAACATGAGCCACGATCACCGCCAGGCGATTCGTGATTTGTGCGACGTGCTGGTTCCGATGGATGTACCGCAGTAGCCGGTGCGTTAGTCGAGCAGAATCAACCGAGTCCCCATTCGTCGGGAGTTAAGGCTGGAGAGATGATGTCTCCCGAAATCCGCCCCCGGCCAGCCATGAAGTTGAAGATGTCGTCTGTACTCTCGTCAGCTGGAACTAGCTTCGCGATCGTCTTCCCGTGCTTAGTAATCAGGACCGGCTGCCGTTTTGCGTGCACCTCATCCATGGTCGCAAGGCAACGGGTCTTGAAGGTTGCGACTGATATCTTTTTAATTTTCATGTTCATTCTCCCGCTGCGAAATCACACGAAAGTTAACAGGGCCAGACGTTCATATGATCAACCGATCTTGGTGAACTTCTCCACCACTTTCTCGTAGCGCTTCCATGGCAAAAGCGCGCGCAATAGCAGTGTCACCTTCGCATCCGTTCCGATCACGTACCTGAGCTTGGGGTTCGGATCATCCGCGACTCGACCGATCAACCGCGCGACGGCAGCGGCGCTCGGACGCCCTTTAGAGCCGCTCTTCTTGACGAACTCGGAGAAGCGTTGCGCCCGCTCGTGATTCGGAGCGCTTGCGTCCGAGGCGAATTTCCCAACCTCGACGTTGCGCACCCATATATCAGTTTCAAATGCGCCGGGTTCGACCAGAACCACGCGAATCCCCAGTGAACGCAGTTCGATGCGCAGCGACTCGCTCCATCCTTCCAGCGCAAACTTCGAAGCCGAATAGGTCCCCACTACTGGCTGACCAACTCGCCCGGCGACCGACGTCACCATGATGATGTGGCCAGACTTCTGCGCGCGCATGAAGGGAATCACTTCCTTGGTGACGGCGACGTGCCCGAAGAAATTCGTCTCGAATTGCTTGCGAATTTCGTCGAGATAGAGATCCTCGGCGAAGCCTGCCATCGCAAAGCCGGCATTGTTTACCAACACGTCGATGCGTTGGTGATCTCGGATTGCCTGCTGAACCGCATGCGCGATCGAGAAAGGCTGCGTGATGTCCAGTTGTGCGACTTCAATACGATCGCTGACACCTGCTTCAGTAGCGGCCTTGTCGAGTCGATCACGACGCGCGGGATCGCGCATGGTGGCGACCACGTGATAGTTCCGTCGCGCCAGTTCCACTGCGCTCAGTAATCCAATTCCACTCGATGATCCCGTAATGAAGGCAATCTTGGGCATGTCAGTCTCTCAGTCGGTCAGTCTTTCAGTCCGTCAGTCTATCTGTGTAATCCAGTATTCGGTAATGAATAGAGCACCCTTCCCGGATAACAGCGCAGTTTTTCTTGCTTCCACACAATGCGCTCAGTGACTGATTGACTGACAGACTGATAGACTGACCGACTCGTCATTGCTTTTCTTCTCTCAATACGAGAACATAGTTCGTTTTGCAGCATCATTTTTGTTTTGATAGGAAATGCTTATGGCATCGCGGCAAAGTTCTGTATCCGGCAAGGCTTCGCAACCGGGGAGCGAAATCAAGCCGGCAAAGGGCAAGTTGGGCGTAATGATCCCCGGCATGGGTGCGGTAGCGACAACCTTCGTCGCGGGTGTGGAAGCGAGTGCGCAAAGGCCTCGCACAACCGATCGGCTCGCTGACGCAGATGGGGACCATTCGTCTAGGGAAGCGCACCGATGGCCGCTCGCCGAAGATCAACGAGTTTGTTCCTCTCAGCAAATTGAACGATCTGGTCTTCACCGGGTGGGACATCTTCGAAGACGACATGTACTCGGCGGCCAGCAAAGCCGGCGTCCTGGAGCAGGAACTGCTTGGGCGAGTGAAGCCGTTTCTGAAAACGATAAAGCCAATGAAGGCTGTTTTCGACCACAATTACATTCGCAACATCGATGGTCCAAACAAGAAAAAAGGGAAGTCGAAGATGGACCTGGCGGAACAGCTGCGTGACGACATCCGCAAGTTCCGCAAGAGCAGCAAGGCCGACCGGCTGGTGATGGTCTGGTGTGCGTCCACTGAGGCGTTTCTGAAGCCGGGTGAAATTCACAGTTCGCTCGCGAAGTTCGAAAAAGCTCTCACCAAGTCCGACGCAAAGATTGCTCCGTCGATGATCTATGCCTACGCCGCCCTGAAAGAGGGCGTGCCCTTTGCCAACGGTGCTCCGAACCTGACCGTCGATATTCCCGCAATGCTCGAACTCTCGCGCGAAATGGAAGCGCCTATCTGCGGCAAGGACTATAAGACCGGTCAAACGTTGATGAAGACCATCTTGGCGCCCGGATTCAAGGCCCGCTTGCTCGGCATGAGCGGATGGTTCTCCACGAACATTCTCGGTAATCGCGATGGGGAAGTGCTTGATGATCCGGCTTCTTTCAAGACCAAGGAAGAATCGAAGCTGTCGGTCCTCGAATACATTCTTCAACCCGATCTTTATCCGCAGCTCTACGGCAACATCTGCCACAAGGTGAAGATCAACTACTATCCGCCGCGCGGCGACAACAAAGAAGGCTGGGACAACATCGACATCTTCGGATGGCTTGGCTATCCGATGCAGATCAAGGTCGATTTCCTCTGCCGCGATTCGATCCTGGCTGCACCCATCGTGCTCGACCTGGTATTGCTGCTCGATCTGGCGCAGCGCACCTCGTCGCTCAAGGGCCTCGGCATCCAGGAGTGGCTGAGCTTCTATTTCAAATCACCCATGACCGTTCCGGGCCTGTACCCCGAGCACGATCTATTCATTCAGTTGATGAAGCTGAAGAACACCTTGCGCCACTTGAAGGGCGAGGAACTCATCACTCACCTCGGCCTCGAATATTACGACTGAGATTGACTCCGCAACTAGAAAGGCCCGGGCACACGGCTCGGGCCTTCTTTGTTGGATCGATATTGGCGCCCGCCAGAGATTTCGCGAAAATCGGCAGCAACAAACGTACATCCCGCATCCAAGTCGGCGTGAAATTCTTGTTGGCCACAGCGGTTGTCTGTTTCTCCATCTCGAGTCTAGCGGCTTCCGGGACATTTCGCGGAACGCTGGTTGGAGAACCTGTCACTCAGGATTCTCACCGTTGGGTGTACCTGCAGGCGCCGAACGGGTCGATTCGCCGGGTAGAAATCTCCCGGGCAGAACTCGTTTATGGAGAGGAGATTGGCCGGAAGTCCCATCCTGCAAAGGCGTCAGATGCTTTGCAGAAGGGAACTGGTGTTCGCGTTACAGCCTCCCAGGACGAGTCCGGCGAGTGGGCAGCCACTCGGGTCGAAATCGTCCAAATGCCCCCGAAATAGCGTCCGAAGCCGTATCCGCGCAACTTTTCCCGTATGTTGGAGTTGCTATCTCCGAGGATAGTTGCGCATACTGCTGGTCTCTGGGCGAGCGGGCGCTTCTAAACCTTCCAGGGCGCATCCTATTTGGACAGGGGAGACCCATTTGGGTCTTATAATGGAACTAACCAGCAAGCTTGCGATCGACTCGCAAAGGGAGTCGGATATGAAGTCACGCGCGTACCTTCTCAGCTTTCCACTTTTTCTGTTGTGCCTCCTGCCAGTAGCGGCGGCGCAGACCAATCAGACCCCTTCGAGTACGCAGCCGACTCAGACTCAAGCGTCAACGCCTGACTCGACCCAGCAGCAGCCAGCCCAGCAGCCCGTCGCGACTGGGGAGGCGCCGCCTCCGGCAGATACTCCGTCGACGGCTTCGCAGACATCAAGCACGGAGGCTACACCGAGCGCCCCTGGGGAAAAACATGACGGCAGCATCAATGACATTGACGCCATCGGGAATCGGAAAATTGGCGGAAGAGGAATAGGCAACTGGTATTCGCTGGAGAAAGAAATCCAGATGGGCAAGATGTATGCCCAACAGGTGGAAGCAAGCGTAAAGTTGGTTCAAGACCCTGTCGTCACCGAATATGTGAATCGTATTGGACAGAATCTGGTGCGCAACTCGGATGCGAAGGTGCCATTCACCATCAAGGTGATCGATTCGGACGAGATCAATGCATTCGCTCTTCCCGGTGGCTTCTTCTACGTCAATTCGGGCCTGATTCTGGCGGCTGATAATGAGGCCGAATTGGCCGGGGTGATGGCGCACGAGATCTCTCACGTAGCTGCCCGCCATGCGACGCGGCAGATGACGCGAGCGCAGTACGCCAACTTCGCGACGATTCCACTGATCTTTGTGGGAGGCGGAATCGGTTACGCTGCTTACAACGCGATGAGCCTGGCGCTGCCGCTGACCTTCCTCAGTTTCTCTCGCGAATTCGAAGCACAGGCGGATTACCTCGGTCTGGAGTACATGTACAAAACCGGATACGATCCGCAGTCTTTCATTGCGTTCTTCGAGAAGGTAGAAGCAAAAGAAAAGAAAAAGCCGGGAACGATTGCAAAGGCCTTCTCCACGCACCCACCGACCCCTGACCGCATTGAGAAATCGCAGGAAGAGATTGCAAAGATACTCCCGCCGAAACCCGAATACGTACTGGACACTTCTGAATTCGACAACGTGAAGGCGCGTCTGGCGGTACTCGAGAATCGCCACAAGATTCAGGAAGAGAAGGATACGAATCGCCCAACGCTGCGGCGGACTTCCTCGGGCGATAGCAGCGGTAGCGGAACCAGCAATACTAGCAACACGAGCAGCAACTCAGGGTCAAATAGCGGCGACGATCGTCCGACGCTGAAGAAACGCGACGACTGAAGCTAGTCGAACTCAAGAACAAAAAGCCCGGCGCTGCCGGGCTTTTTTCATGCGGTGAATTTTTCAACGGTGCACGAATTTTACTTCGTCGCGTAAGAGCGGGCGGGTTCGGCAAGGGCCGAAGCCGGTTTATGGTCAGGCTGAACGACCTTCATCTGTTGCCAGTCGTAAGCGAACTCCTTGCCGCAATCGAGGCATACGACATACATTCCCGTCAGCGCTGCCGCGCCGGTACGACGTTCACCAGGTCTTTTGCTCCTTGGGAAACTGTAGTTGGCGTGGGAACAGCCAAAGAATCCTTCCATCAATCTGCGGAACATGAGGTACCTCCCTCCAGAACCTGGCGACCCTGGGAGAGAGCCGCCTACATCTGAACACTTAGATTCGGGAACTCGGGATTAGGTTTCGTTTCGTTCGGAGAGAAAAGAAGGGAAGTGTTTCCTTAGACTTAGGAGTGCAAATCATTGCCGAAATGGGAATGGGAGGCTAAGCCCCGGAAGTGCTCGGCTTCTTTGCCCGGCATTTTGTCATGATTGCTGACCGTAATCGGCCACGCAAATCGTCCGGAAGTTCGTAGAGGGTGGAGTCGCGATAGATCTCGATGGTCTTCTTGGTGGTATTGCAGATGACGTAGCAGTTGTGGCACCACTGCAGGTGCTCTTCGAGCTCGGAACGAGTGCGTGTATCCAGAGCGTCGTCAAGGTAATCGGTTAGTTCTTTTAGGAAGTCTTTGCAGGTCACTTATTGCTGTCCCCACCCTTACGGGCTTTGAAGTACTTGTTCAACCGTTCTCTCAGTTGCAGCCGAGCTCTCAACAGTCGCGACTTAACAGCGGGAATGCTCAGGTTGAGTGCCTCCGCAGTCTCTTCGGTTGACAGACCTTCTACATCGCGTAAAACGAATACCGTGCGGAAGCTGGGCGGCAATCCTTGTATCGTCTTGCCCAAAATGTCTTTCAGTTCCGCCTGGTTGTACTGCTGCTCTGGGTTCGGGCTCCAGTCCGCGATCTCACGCGGCATGGAATCCTCTTCCGTACGAACTTCTTCGTCTAACGAAACCATGCGCTCCGGCCGTCTACGGCGGAGCTTCATCAACGCTTCGTTCACCGCAATCCGGACCAGCCAAGTGTAAAACTTGGACTGCATCTGGAACTGCGGCAAATTCTCGTACGCCTTAAGGAACGCGTCTTGCACTACGTCTTCTGCGTCTTCCCGGTTTTGCGTAATATGTTGCGCAATCCGGAAAACGTTTCGATCGTATCGCCGAACGAGTTCCTCGAACGCGCCGACATCGCCCGCTTTCGCGGCAGTAACCAGTACCAACTCTTCAGTCAACGGTGCCGGTTCGTTCACCTTTTGGATGGCTCCCATGAGGCTCCCGATTCAGAAGTTTAATCCAGGAAGCCTATTGTAAATGGTCTCTAAGGTGAGCACAGGGCTTTTTGAAATCCATTTTCATCAGCAGTTTCCGGGGATTTTGGGAGTTTTCCACTACTCGCTAGGGATTAAACCTAGGTAACCATGGTGTAAGCCAAAGATTGCAATATAATCACCCCTTCCGAATCCGAATTCCCGTTGGCGGCTGGAGCTTCATGGCGGATACGAAACAACTTACGGACGCGGTTGAGCAGATCATTGCGGAGGTACTGGGCAACTCGTTTTCGCAGATTCGCGAAACGGTTGCACTCCGTCTGGCGGAGGAACTGGTCCTGCCCGGAGGCAATCACGACGAACCGATTGCCGAGCTTTTACGCGAGGCGATGAATCGGATTCAGGGCTCTACCGCTCAAGTCGATATCCTCGATGCACTGCTGGAGGGGTGCGCGTCGTTCAGCCAGCGCTCCGCCATTTTCGTCGTCCGCGGCAACACCGCCGCCGGGTGGCGAGCACGTGGCTTTCAAGACAACGAGATCATCCGTACGACGCCGCTGGAACTCGGAAACGGTCTGGCCGCTCAGGCAATCTCCAATCGATCCTCGGTATCAGGACGCATGGAGCAGTTTTATGGCAACGCGGGCGTGAAGTTCGGCTGGCCGGCGCGCGATGAGGTGGTCGTGATGCCGCTGGTTGTTCGTGATCGTTGCGTCGCCCTGCTCTACGCCGACGGTGGTGATCCGGCAGGGAAACTCGATTCCGCGGCGTTGGAAATTCTGGTTCGAACCACCGGCTGGTGGCTGGAACTATGTGCGAATCGACGATCGGCGGTTGCGTCCTCCCCAGATACGAATGGAGCCGGAATAGCGGCTGCCGCTGGCGCGGTCATGGCCGCTGCAGCAGGTGCGTCGTCCTCGGGCGGAACAGCAGTCGCTGTACCGGTAGCTCCTCCGGTCGCAACTGGTCCGGAAGACGATCTACACAAGAAAGCTCGTCGCTTCGCGAAGCTGCTGGTCGAAGAGATCAAGCTCTACAACCAGGCAAAGGTGAGCGAAGGCAAGGCGAATCACGATCTTTATGATCGACTGCGCGACGACATCGAGAAGAGTCGCGAGACTTACGACAAGCGCTACGGACAGACGGCGGCCGGATCGTCAGACCTGTTCAACCAGGAACTGGTCCGTATCTTGGCTGATAACAATCCCTCTCTGCTCGGAGCGGCGTTTCCGCGCTAAACTAAGAGCGTGAGTTCCCGGTGTTCTGCATTCGTAGTTTCTCTGTGTCTCCTTCTTGGCAGCGCTGTTTGGTCATTTCCACAGACAGCAAGCAGCTCCAGCTCTGACTCGCATAAACCGAACACCAAGGCACACGCTTCCCGAAGCAAGTCGAAGAAGCGTTCATTGACGGCTGCCGAGCGGAAGAAGCGTGAGCGCGATCTTCTTCGCAGCCATCGCATGACTCGCGCCTTCGTGGCGTCCGCTTCGCTGAAGCCAATGGCGAAACAACTACTCGATAATCGGACGAAGACAGCGTATGCGGGCGTGCAGTCGTACGCGACGCGCCATGCCAATGACGATGCCGGCATGATGGCGAATCTTGTACTTGGATATGCGCACATTCTCGATCGCGATTACCCAGCCGCCATTCCGCCGCTAAAAAAAGCGGAGCTGCATTCCAGCGAACTCGGTGACTATATCGCGTATTTTCTAGCGATGGCTTACGGCGCAGGCGGAGACGAGCAGAGGGTCATCGAAACTCTGCGCGACTTCGAGACGAAGTATCCTGGCTCGATTTTCACGCGTGATGCGGCCGTGATCTACGCCAACGGTCTTCTGGCTGCCGGGTCGCCTCAGGACGCGATCACTGCGCTCTCGAAATACGCGGATGTGAATCGGTCTGATGTTGAGCTGACCTTGGGCCGCGCTTATCTGCGCGCTGGCCAGAACGACAAAGGAGCCGAGATTCTTCGTCAGCTGTACTTTCAGCAACCGCTGGCGACAGAAGCCGATTCGGCGGGGGTTGAGTTGCTTGCCGTAAATGCCCTGACCGGAACGGCACAGCAGGCAAGGGAACGAGCGGATCAGCTTTCGCAGGCACGCCGCTATAGCGATGCGCTGCGCGAGTACCGGCAACTGCAAGGCCAGCCGCTCACGCCGGAGGAACGGGACATCATCGCGGTGAGTATCGGCGTGGCGCAATACCGAGGCGGTGATCGCCGGGGTGCGCGCACTTATCTTGAATCTCTTGCAGTGACCACGGGCGAGGCAAACGCGCAGCGCCTGGCTACTCTTGGCGATATCGCGCGTGCGGATGACGACGAGAATCGCTTTGTCGATACGCTAGCACAATTGCGGCAGGCCGCTCCGAGCAGTGTTTATCTCGAACAACAGCTCTACGCAGCTGGAAACATGTATCTGCTCAAGCGCGATTACGATCGCGCTATCGATTCCTATCGCGAAGTCTCCGAACGTTTTCCGTCCGGCAAGTACGGACACAGCGCGCACTGGAAAGCCGCATGGCTGACTCTGCGGCAGGGACGGACAGTCGAGGCCGCGAAGGGTTTCGAGGAGCAACTCTCGCTGTATCCGGACTCGCCTGAAGTGCCCGCCGCGCTGTATTGGCGCGCGCGTTTGGCTGAAGAGCAAAACGATCTGCCTCGAGCTGCGGCCTACTATCAGAAGCTCACAGATCGGTTCCGCAACTACTACTACGCGGACAGGGCGCGCGATCGTATGGAGGGAATGGGTACGATTCAAGCAATCTCCGATCCATTACTCGACCGCGTTCCTCCGGTAACTGTTGTCACCCGGCAATTGATTACGGCTCCGACGGACGATTTGCGATTCCAAAAAGCGCGTCTGCTGGAAAATGCGGCGATGTACGATTTCGCAGTGCGAGAGTTACAGCAGGCCTCTTCTAACGGTGGCGATGCGTGGGCGGCCAACGAGATCGGACGTCTCTACCAGGACAGCGGCGGCTACCAACGCGCTATCGAATACATGAAGAGAACCGTTCCCGCTTACTGGTCGATGGATTATGCGGCGTTGCCGCGACCGTACTGGGAATATCTATTTCCGCGGCCGTACTGGACCGACCTGCGAAAATTCAGCCTGTTGAATGGACTTGATCCGTTCCTCGTTGCGTCGCTGATTCGGCAGGAGTCAGAGTTCAATGCTGGCGCGGTTTCACGTGCCAATGCGGTTGGGCTGATGCAGTTGCTCCCGGGAACGGGTAAGACGGTCGCCAGAGAGCTTAGAATTCGCGGGTATCGCAGCACCCAGTTGCTGGTTCCGACGACAAATCTTCAACTCGGCACGCGCTACTTCAAAGATCTCGTCGATCGATATAACGGCCGTTTCGAGTACGCGCTTGCCGCATACAACGCTGGGACTGACCGTGTAGATAGTTGGCTGGCGGACGGCAAGTATCGTGACACCCAGGAATTTGTGGAGTCGATCCCATTCACCGAGACTCGCGAATACGTGCAGGCAATCCTGCGCAACGTATCTCTTTACCGGCGAATCTACTCTGAGCCTCCGCAGGAGAGAGTCGCAATCAATCACAGCAGCCAGTAGAGTTTTCGCCCTGCCGCGAGGGGGAGACAGGCGGCGGGGACGACTCACGGTGCACTATGGTTGCGGCGGTGGCTGGGGAGTAGGCGCATTGGGCGCATTGGTAGCCGTTGGATGTGTGCGCTGCGGGTTCTCAGCTAACCAGATAGCGGATCCACCAGCCCCGACCAACAACCCCGCTCCTAACCCAGTGTTGCAACCGCAAACCGTCCAGCCTATACCACCGCCCAAAGCTGTGTAGGAGCCCAAATAGGCCCAGTTCCTCCATCCACCCATGTCGTCATGCCGATGTGAATGGAGATAGAATGCGGATGAAGCGCCGCTTCCGATCAGTAATCCCTTGGTGATGTCGTTACCCCATCCTCCACCAATTGCCGCACCAATTCCCATTCCCAAGGCTGCACCGCCGATGACGGCGAAGGCGTACTTGTGGTGGTTGGGGCTGATTCCCTTGAGATCCTTCTTGGTGACTTGCGGATCTGCAGCAAACGCCGGTACGGCCAGGAACCATAACAGGCAAATGGAAACGGCAAGCGCGCAAAGTTTTTTTACTCCCAGCATATGTACTCCCCGTGAGCGTTCGTGAGTTAAAAGCCGAATACTCGACCTTTGTGGTTTTGGATGGCAGGGCGATCAGGGCAAGATGGCAGGCGAATTCAGCTGCTTACGAAAAGCAGAAGAACTCACATGCAGAACTGAATTGAAATCGAGAATGCTAACGGCTGATCGCCTGCTCGGAAGTGGCTGGCTTGGAAAATAATATTTCAGCTACAAGCAGTAGAGCTCCAACTACGATGGCACTGTCCGCGACGTTGAAGGCGGGCCACTGATATTGCTTCACGTAGAAAAGAAGAAAATCGACTACATGACCATCGATAACGCGATCCCACAGATTTCCAATTGCGCCGCCAAGAATCAATGCGAGACCTACGCCAGTGCTGGTCAGCACATAACTGTTCTTCCACAAGAGCACGGTGACTACTCCCAGCGCAACCAGCGAGAACACCACCAGGATCGTCAGCTTCCATTGCGATGGCGAGTCGGCGAAAAGTCCGAAGGCAGCACCGCTGTTTTCCAAGTGCGTGAGGCGAAAGAATCCGGGAATGATATCGATCGTGTCGTGGAGGGTGATATGAGTCGCAACCAGCCACTTAGCAAGTCGGTCAAACAAGGACCACCACGAGCGCAATAATGAAATACACAGTTCGCATTGCCGGGTTCCGGGTCATCTTTCCTGGATTAGTCACCTGCTGCCAAGCGCACCGAGAGCCGAACAGCTTCTTCAGGACTGCTCACGCTCGATCTCCTCCAGAACCGCACTGCAACGCTCGCACACCATCGGGTAGTTATGATTTTCACCGACGTGAGTGGAATAATTCCAGCATCGCTCGCACTTCTGGCCGGGCGCCCTGGTTACGCTGATTTTCAGTCCATCGCTCCCATTCGTCGCCGCGCTCTTCAGGAGCTCAACATTAGATACGATGAAAACGTACCGAAGTTCGTTCCTGAATTTCTCCAAAACGGGATAAACGGAATCGGGAGCCTGCAAAGTCACCTGCGCCTCCAGGCCGGAGCCGATCTCCTTCCGTTCGCGCGCAGCCTCCAATGCCTTCAGCACCTCGACGCGAACCTTCAACAGAGTTTCCCAGTCCTGCTCCAGCTTGAGATGTCTTGTGTCGACTGGAGCGAGCTTGGATTCCTCCCAGAAAGTGTCCAGGTGAACGCGCGCAGCTCGTCCGGGCAAGCTCGGCAGATATCGCCATACTTCATCCGCCGTGAAACTCATCACCGGCGCCACCAATCGGACTAGAGCCTCGGCGATCCGCCAGATTGCGGTTTGGGCGGAACGGCGCGCCACGGAGTTGGGACCGGACGTATATAGGCGATCTTTAAGTATGTCGAAGTAAACCGCGCTCAGATCGACCACTGAGAACGCGACCAGTTGCTGATACACCTTATGGAACTGAAACTCGTCATACCACTGCCGCACCTCTCGGGAAAATTCAGCAGTGCGCAGCAGCGTGTACTGATCGATCGAGTGCATGTCCTCGAACGGCACTGCGTGCTTCACGGGATCGAAGCCATTCAGGTTTCCCAAGATGTAGCGGAATGTATTTCGCACCTTGCGATAGTTTTCCGCTACGCGATCCATGAGTTCGTTGGAACAACGAACATCTTCGCGGAAATCGACGGATGAGACCCACAGCCGCACGATTTCGGCGCCGAGCTTATCCGTGATCTCGACCGGATCAACTCCGTTGCCTAGCGACTTCGACATCGCACGCCCTTGCGGGTCGAGCGTCCAACCGTTCGTCGCGACGCCCTTGTAAGGCGCCTGGTTCGTCGCGCCGACGGCGCAGAGCAGGGAAGAGTGAAACCATCCGCGGTACTGATCGCCACCCTCGAGATAAAGATCGGAGGGATAGGGCCAAGAAGGCTCGTGCCGCTGCGTGGCAAGGTAGCTGGAGCCGGACTCGAACCACACGTCGATGATATCCATCTCCTTGTTGAATTTCGTGTGGCCGCACTGACACTTCGTCCCCTGCGGGATGATCTGCTCCGGCGCGGTGCTGTACCACGCGTCTGCTCCCTTGGTCGCGAAAAGATGCACGACAGCTTGATGTACTTCAGGGCGGTTCAGGATGGTCTTGCATTCCACGCAAGTGAACACCGCGATGGGCACGCCCCACACGCGCTGGCGCGAGATACACCAATCCGGGCGCGTCGCGATCATGTTCGAGATGCGCTCCTCGCCCCAGGCAGGATCCCACTTCACTTTGCTGATTTCGTCCAGCGCGCGCTTGCGCAGGGATTCGGTGCCGTCGACCTTGCCTTCCATCGAGATAAACCACTGTTCGGTCGCGCGGAAGATCACCGGATTGTGGCAGCGCCAGCAGTGAGGATACGAGTGCTCGATCTTTTCAAAGTGCAGCAGAACGCCACGAGTCTTCAGGAGATCGACGATCTTCGAATTTGCTTCGAAAACGGTAAGCCCGTTGTATTCGGGAAGGCCGTTTTGCAGACGTCCAGCATCGTCAACATTGCAGGTCTGATCGATCTTGTACTTCACGCCGGTGTAAAAGTCGTCGGCGCCGTGCGCTGGCGCAGTGTGTACGGCACCCGTGCCCTGATCCATGGTCACGTAGTCAGCCAATACGCCAAGGACCTTTCGATCAGCCCACGGCAGGAATGGATGATAGAAAGAGGCGTACTCGAGCTTCCGTCCAGGGAAGCGCGCGGCGACCTTCACGTCGTTGAAGCCACACTTCTCCGCGGTAACGGACGCAAGCTTGTCGGCGACGATGTAGATAGCGTCTCCGGTCTCGACGGCGACGTACTCCTCGTCTGGATGAAAAGCGATCGCCATTGAAGCTGGCAGCGTCCACGGAGTGGTGGTCCAGATGATCGCGTATACAGTTTTTTTGCTGCGAGCTTGTGCTTCGGCCAGCCCCGGATCAACCTGTCGCGGGTCTGACTGCAGCGCGTAACGCACCCACACGCTCGGACTGGTGTGGTTCTCGTACTCGACCTCGGCTTCCGCAAGCGCTGTGCGGTCGTGGATGCACCAGTACACCGGACGCAATCCTTTGTAGATGGCGTCTTTTGCAAAGAACTTGAACAGCGTTTCAACCACCACTGACTCATACTGCGGGGTCATGGTGGAATACGGCTCTTCGAAGCGGCCAAAGATCCCGAGCCGCTTGAACTGGGTTCGCTGCAGGTCCAAGTATTTTTGCGCATACTCCCGGCAGGCTTGTCTTACCTGCATTGGGTCCATTTGGAGCTTCTTGCCGCCCAGAGATTCATCGACCTTGATTTCAATCGGGAGCCCGTGACAATCCCATCCCGGAACGTAGGGCGAATCAAAGCCGGCCATGGTCTTGGATTTCACGATGAAATCCTTCAGGCACTTGTTGAGCGCATGTCCCAGGTGAATCGGTCCATTGGCGTAGGGAGGGCCGTCGTGCAATAGGTAGACAGGGGAGCCTTTGCGTTCGCGCCGGATCTGGTCATAGATCCTTTCCTCTTCCCATTGGGCCAGTAATTTCGGCTCGTTCTGCGGAAGGTTAGCCTTCATCGGAAACGCGGTCTTGGGCAGATTGATGGTGGCTTTCAGGTCCAGTGGCACTACGTTCTTGTCTCCCGTTCTCCCTATTGGTCTGGGGGAAGCAGCCTAATTCTTCATTATAGGTATCGGGAAATAGCACTGTCTATTCAGCAGGCGGTACATCGTCTAAATGGCCGAAAAGCTGCATAAACTGACAGTCGTTTCGCAAGAGCTCTCAGCTGTAGTCTCGGGCAAGCTCAAACAACCACAGGATCAACTTTTTACCTCGCATAAATTCTTCTGTGACGAAACTTTTTCCCTGGTTGCGCGACAATTTTTCTGTCCACGGGTATGTGTAAGCCAGCATCTAACTGTGAGTACTGAGCGACTCACGTTCAGTATTCGTCCACTCAGAAGTTGGGGTGCAAACGAGCAGAATCCAACAGCAGCCCTGAATTTAAGGGTAAAAGCAACTTGGCACCTTATGTGCTCATCTGGATATGGCAACTTCCAAATAGAGTTGGAACAAGCCGTAGGAGCTGAAGTCGGGACATAGTATGGCGAACCAAGTTTTGACATCTCCGCCCGGACAGAGGTCAGACATCGTTAACAAGGAACCGCAGCTAAATCTGCTCCTGCCTCCCCAGGTTCTAGACGAATCGTTGTGGCATTCGATTCGGCGCCAGATTCATGAACGCCGGCATCCTGAAAAGCTTCCGCCATTACAGCTCACCTCCAAACCTGTCAGAGTCCGTGACATCTGGGGCGAGTACAACTACAAGAAAAAAGGAGCCGTCAGCTCGGTATTTCTCCACCTTGCGGTCATCGGAGGAATCGTAGGCTTGACGATTGCCGGCCGTCACGTTGTACAAGAAGTCAAAAAGCAAGAGACGGTGACACTCATCGCACCCGATCCATCGACCTACATGCCGCTTTCGACGAAGAAGAACGACACGATTGCAGGCGGTGGTGGCGGCGGTGATCGCGACAAACTTGTTGCTCCCAAGGGGAAACTGCCCAAGCTTTCAATGGAGCAGATCACACCTCCGGCGATGGTAATTCGGAATGACCATCCCAAGTTGACGGTTGAGCCCACGATCGTGATTCCGCCGCAAGTAAAGATGAATATGGCGGCCAATATGCCGAACTTCGGCGATCCGAAGAGTGCAGTCCCCATGGGACCGCCCTCAAATGGCACTGGCGCTGGCGGAGGTATCGGTTCTGGCAGCGGTGGGGGCATCGGCTCGGGTGAAGGTCCAGGACTTGGCCCAGGGCGCGGCGGCGGTACCGGTGGTGGCGTTTTCCGCGTTGGTGGCGGCGTTTCAGCTCCCAAGGCGCTGTTCACTCCGGACCCGGAGTATTCGGAGGAGGCCCGCAAGGCAAAGTATCAGGGGACAGTTGTGCTGTGGCTCGTGGTGGGCGCCGACGGTCATCCGCGTGACGTAAAAGTGGCGCGTACCCTGGGCATGGGACTCGATCAAAAGGCCATCGAGGCGGTTCGAAACTGGAAATTCGAACCTGCCATGAAAGATGGGCGGCCAGTCGCCGTGCAAATCAACGTGGAAGTCAACTTCCGCCTCTACTAAGACGATTCTACTTCCGGGCAGCCAAGCCGTGGCTGCCCATTTCCCTTCCATCGCAAACATCCACTTCCGTGCGCAATCGCGTCTAACTGTTTTCACCGGAGAGCGCCGTTGCGCCGAATCGTTCTCGCCCGCACAGCAGCCGAAATCCTGTGTCTACGCAGCCGATGGGAATATCTACAGGCACGCTGTTCCGGCACTATCTTTCAAAGTTTCAAGTGGAACTGGATGGCCGCGCAGTTCTTTGATCATGAAGAGCCTCATGTGATTTTCTGCGAAACGGGAAACGGCATGAGCATTCTGCCGTTGTGCATAAATCATCGGCGGAAGTCGCTGTCATGTCTTGGGGATGTGCTGTTCGATTATCGCGATGCATTAAGTATCGGCGACGAAGAAGCTCTGCTTGCCGCATGGGAGGAAGCCTCTCGCCTCGAATTGCCGTTTTCTGCGGGCGGCCTACAGTCGAGCTCTCACAAAAGATGGAGGGGCTTTCATCTTAATCCGTTCTATCGCGCACCGATGGTAAGAGCCGCTGAAATCTCGGCGGACTATTTTTCTGAGAGGCACTTACGTTGCGGTTCGCGCCTGCGACGACTCGAGCGGATGGGCGTGAGTTTGCGTGAGCATGTTCCAGCAAGCCCGTCTCTTCTGCGATGGATTTATCAGCAAAAGGCAATCCAGCCGCCCGAGGCCGGGGAGAATGTCTTCACGGATCCACGGCGAATCGAATTCATGGCGGCAGTTGCTGAACATGATCCTCAGAACGAGGAAGTGTTTGCGCTGGAAATGGCAGGGAAGTGTATCGCTGCGCTCGTTGCGTTACGGGAGCATCGGTGTCGACGCTTTTATACGATATGGTTCGATCAACAATGGGCACGATACTCGCCGGGTATCAGCCTGATCTACGAAGTCACGCGCCGCTCTCTTGCCGAAGGCCTGACCTGTGACTACATGACCGGGGAGCAGGATTACAAGATGCGCTTTGCAACTTCAGTCGAGCCACTGTGTTGGATCGAAGCCTCAGCGGAAGAACTGCGAACGCTAGCTGGGCGTCGAGAAGTTGCTGCAGCGTGATCCTGCGCGGATGAACCATCACAATCTCTTGAGGAACGTCTTCGCTTCTTCGAACTGAGGGAATAGCTTCTCTTCCTGCTGGAATTGTTCGGAATGAACGCAACGGCGGCTACCGCGCAGCCGTACCGGGTGCTTCAGGTGCAGCATCTCGTGATAGACGAGATATTCGATTGCGAACCGGGGAATGCGCGGATGATCGAAAATGCGGCTGACCACGATGGCATTGTGTGCGGGATCGTAATGGCCAAGGCTGTGTCGCGAGTCACTGGCGCTCCATGTCATCTCCGGACGGGCCAGCAATCCATGGAAATATCGTAAATTGAGTTCTTCGAAGATCTCGTTCAGGTCGTAGATATTTCCGACAGGGCCATGGATTCGCTTACGTCCCCGCATTTGCCGCAACAGATGCGCCTTTCCAGAGATTGCGCGGCTGCCAACATGTTTGCGGTAACGTGCTGAAAGGCGCGAATCGATGGGCTTGCGGTAGAGCTTCGCGATCAGGATGTGGGCAATGGCGTGGAGCACATCTTCCGGTGCGCCCTCTAAAACGTCGGAAAGCCGGACGAAGATTTTGTCTTCGCGCAGGCGGATGGTGTTGTTGATGTTGGCGAACGGATAAAAGCGGACTTCAAAGACGGGCATCGGCGCTCGCGGACGAAGCTCCCGATACGCACGTTGAAAAATATCCACAAAAACCGCAGTCACAATTTCAGATTACCAGATTGATTTGTTATGGAAGCCTCGGAAATCGTCAGAATCACGCTAGTACTTCTTTTTCTTTTTTTCCTGCTTCTGCTTCTCTTCGAGTTCCTTGAACTGCTCTGTCTGATCGGCGAGCGTCTTCTGCGCATCTTCCAAACTTCCACGGACTGATTCCATCGCGTCCTCCAGAGCAAAATTGTAAGCTCGGTACTCCTGAGCCGCCTTGGGATCGTTCATTGCCGTTTGCTGGAGAGTTCTCAGCCTAGTTTGATAATCGGTCTCTGCCTTGATCACCTCCGGCAGAGCCTTACGCATATCCTGTCCACGTGTCGCGTACTCGTCGATGTTGTCATCCATTTCGTCGATGAGGGTGGAAAAGTCCTGCAGAAGGTCGTGGATGTGTTGTCCGCGATCCGGCACGTTGTTTTTGCCCTGCAGGTTATCGATGTCGAGCAACCGGGAGCCCGAGAAGCTGACGTACAATCGAAGGCGTTTAAGAGGCTCCTGCGCGGCCTCCCGGAGTTCCCCAATCTCGTTGTCGTTGAGCGGTTCGCGCTCCTGCGCAGTCACAGCCAGAAACGGGCCTGCGCAGACACAAACGGCGAGAGCGTAGACAGCAAGCCTCAACGATTTCATTTTTTGAACATCCGATCGAGGAGCTTGCTTCGATTCTGCTCGAGATTTTGTATGGAGATATCGAATGGCTTGCGGTCTTCGAAGCTCGCTTCCTGGCGGATGGCCTGCAACCTTTCTGACAGTTTCCTCAAATCGATCTCCGTGTCCTTAAGCCGTTTGCCGCTTTCAAGTGAAATCGACGTCGCCTGATCGGCATTGGAATCGGCCTCTTTGAGCAAACCGAATGCCTTGTCTGTGTCTCCGCCGTGGTACAGGTTGTCCACCTGCTCCACCTGGTCGTGTGAGAGTTGCAGCAGCAATTCTGCCTTCTTTCCGCCATGTGCCGACTCGATCTTGTGCTGCAATTCCTCGACGGTTAATTTCTGCCCCGCGTGCAACACGGAGGTGAGCAAAAGGATTGTCAGCAGAAGCGGGTAGCGCATTTATTTCTTTCTCTTCGGATCGATTGCAATTAATCGATGTTTTGCCTGCCACTCCTGGTCAGGATACTTTCCTTCAGCGATAGAAAGGAACTTTTCGTAATTCGTTATCGCATCAGGCCAGTCGTGCAAGTGGTCGAGGGCAGCTGCGCGCAAAAAATAGGTGAACGGCGTTTCGGGGAGAAACTTGGCGCGAACGTCGAGTGCCATCGCACAAAGCTTGTAGTCTTTATTCTCTGAAGCCGCAAAGGCTAGATCGCCGTAAGCCTGCCCGAAGTCCGACTTCAGCTTTACGGCCTGTATCAGTTCCGCCTGCGCCTCGGGAAAGTTTTTGTTGCGGAGATACGCGGTGCCGAGGAGGTAGTGCAGATCGGGGTCGGACGGGTTTGCCTGGATCGCCGGTTTAAATCGCACGATCGCTTCCGGGTACTTCTTTTCGTCCAGCAACAACTGAATCAATTCGCGGTTCGCGGCAGCGTCTCCGGGCGCCAGATCGAGACCTTTCGTCAGTTCCGCGATAGCGTCGTCATTCTTCTGTTGCGCCGCGAGAACGCGTCCAAGCTGAATGTGCAACGTGGCGTTCTGCGGTTCGTTCGCAGTCATTCTACGCAGAAGGGTTTCAGCTTGGGGCAGTTGTCCGGAGCGCGAATAGGTATTTACTAAACCGGCAAGCGCATCGCGATTGTTGGCATCGAGATCAAGCGCCTTCTGGAACTCCTGGCTCGCCGCGGTCAGGTTTTTTTGTTGTTCGAGCAAGATGGCGGCTTCAAGATGTGGCTCGGCATCGCCCGGTTGTAGTTCCGAGGCCTTTTGATAGGCCTTCAGTGCTTCTTCCGGATTGGCTTTCTCGAGGACGTGGCCAAGCGAGAGGTATGCCTGCGACAGACCTTTCTCCGGGTGTGAGGCTGGTTTCAGGGTGACCGCGGCTGCAAGATACTTCGCAGCCTGCGAATCGCCCTTGCGCTCGAGCAGCAGGCCAAGGTTCAAATTCGCCTCGAAGACTTGCGGATTTGCCTCAACTGATTTGCGATAGGCCTCAATCGCCTCAGATTGACGATTGGTCGCGTTGTAGAGAAATCCCAGGTCGTACCAGGCGCGAAAATTTTTGGGGTCCTTGGATGTCGCTTCCTGCAGAGATTTTTCTGCTGCTGGGTAGTCCTGCTTTTCAATTGCGCTCTCGGCTTGCTCCACTTGCGCTTGCACCGGATCAACCACCGCCTCATGGTGATGCCGAATAGTTTGGCCAGTCTGTTGCGCTAAGACAGGGAAGAGTCCGGTGAGGCAGAGCGTCAGGATTCCAGTGGTTTGGGCCAGTCTCTTCATGAAGGGTTCGCAGTATCTACTCACAAAAGATACCGCACGGCACAGGAAAAATCAGTGCGATCCGTTCTGGTTCGGCAACTCCGTCCCATTTTCTAGGATGCGTGCCAGCCACTGCCCGGTGTAAGACTTCTTGTTGGCCGCAACATCTTCGGGCGTACCGGTTGCGACTACGCGTCCTCCGCGGTCGCCGCCCTCCGGGCCGAGATCGATAACCCAGTCCGCGGTCTTGATCACGTCCAGGTTGTGTTCGATCACGATGATGGAGCCGCCGGCATCGATCAGACGGCGGAACGCCGCCAACAGCTTGCTGACGTCGTCGAAGTGGAGGCCGGTGGTTGGTTCGTCGAAAATGTAGAGGATGCGCGGCTGTTTACGCTCCTGCGCGACTTTTTCTTCTTCGGAGTTCGCCAGAACGCGCTTCTTGCCCTGCAGATGCGCCGCCAGTTTCATGCGCTGGGCTTCGCCGCCGCTCAACGTGGTCGCCGACTGGCCCAGTCGTAAATAGCCTAGCCCAACTTCTTCCAGCACGCGCAGCTTGTCGGTAATTTTCGGTATTCCCGAGAAGAATTGCAGGGCTTCCCGCACTGTCAGGTTCAACACTTCGTGGATGTTCTTTCCCTTGAAGCGCACTCCCAAAACTTGTGGCTTATATCGTGTGCCTTTGCAATCCTCGCAAATCAATTCCACATCTGCCAGGAATTGCATTTCGACTGTCACTGTGCCATCGCCCTGGCATGTTTCGCAGCGTCCGCCGGGAATATTGAACGAGAAGTGTCCGGCGCTGAATCCGCGCTTTTGCGCTTCGGGTAGTGACGCAAAGAGGTCGCGAATCGCGTCGAAGGCCTTGATGTACGTCACCGGATTCGACCGCGGCGTGCGCCCGATCGCCGACTGATCGACCAGCACAACCTCATCTATCCATTGTGCGCCGTCGAGCTCAGTGAGCACGTGAGCAGGCGGTCCTGATCCGTTCGTCTGTTTCGTCGCTGCTGCTAATGCCTGGTACAAAACGTCGTGGACCAGCGTCGACTTGCCGGAGCCTGAAACGCCGGTGACAGCCACCAGCATTCGCAGCGGGATGGTGAGGCTGAGATTCTTGAGATTGTGCTCGGTTGCGCCGGTTAGTTTGAGTAGCTGCTTGCCTGGCTTTCGGCGTTGCGCCGGAATCTGTATGTGCAGTTCGTTCGCTAGATACCGTCCCGTGAGCGAACCGGGTGCATGCTTGATCTCGTCGTAGGTGCCCGCGGCAATCACCTTGCCGCCGTTTTCGCCGGCACCCGGTCCTAGATCGACGATCCGGTCGCTCGACTTCATGATCTCGGGATCGTGCTCGACCACCAGGATGGTATTTCCCAAGTCGCGCAACTCCTGCAGGATCTTGATCAGGCGTTCAGTATCACGGCTGTGCAGCCCGATCGAAGGCTCGTCCAGCACGTACAGAGTTCCCACGAGCCTCGATCCTAATGAAGTCGCCAGCTGAATGCGCTGGGCCTCGCCGCCGCTCAAAGTCGAGGACAGGCGATTGAGCGTCAGATACTCCAGGCCGACCTCTTCGAGGAACTTCAGCCGATCGCGAACCTCGTCCAGAAGCTTGCCGGCAATATCGCTTTCTTCCCGCGTGAGTTCGAGGTTTGCGAAGAACTCGCCGGCTTCTTCCACCGTCATACTGCAAACCTGGCAGATGTCTTTGCCGCCCACCTTCACTTGTTGCGCTTCCGGCCGCAGGCGCGCTCCTCCGCAGGTGCTGCATGTTGAGTAACCACGGTAGCGGCTGAGGAAGACGCGCACGTGCAACTTGTACTTCTTCCGCTCCAGATGTTCGAAGAATCCGCGAATGCCCCAGAAGTCATCGTCGCCATTAATGATGACGGTCTGTTGCTCGGCATCCAAGTCGGCCCACGGCACATCCAGAGGAATCCCAGCCTGCTTGGCGTAGCGCTTCATCTCATTCGCCAGCGAGCGGTACTTCGGCTTGGTCCACGGCTCTATTGCGCCCTGTTGCAGGGTGAGCGTCTTGTTGGGAATTACCAGGTCAAGATCAAAGTCGATGGTGTTGCCGAATCCCTGGCAGCGCGGACATGCGCCGTACGGGTTGTTGAAGGAAAACAGCCGCGGCTCGGGTTCTTCGTAGCGAATTCCGCAATGCTTGCATTCGAAGCGCTGGGAGAAACGCAACCGCTGGGGCTCGCCTTCGCTGGGAGCCGTCTCGAAGATCACCTCGCCAGCCTCGCGATAACAGATCTCGGTGGAGTCCACGATCCGCGAGCGAACATCCGGCCCGATCACCAGGCGGTCGACCAGAATCCAGACGGGCTCGCTGAAATTCACGTCGAGCAACGACTCCGGTGTCGAAAACTCGAAAATCTGGCCGCCCTGATACAAGCGCGTGAATCCGCGCTTTCGCAGCTCGAACAACTTGGCTTTTAGAAGCTCTGAATCGGGAGCTGCTGGCGCGGCCTTCTTCTTCCGCCCGCGCGCTTTCTTTGCTGGCTCCTGCGGACGTTGTGGAACCTGCAATGGGAAGAGCACCTGGACACGAGTGCCTTCCGGCAGAGCCATCACGCTCTGGGCAACGTGGTCGATGGTGTCCTTCTGTATCAGCCGTCCACACTGTTTGCAGTAGGTCCTTCCGACTCTCGCAAAAAGTAGGCGCAGGTAGTCGTAGATCTCGGTGGCTGTTGCCACGGTCGAGCGTGGATTTCGGGTGGTGTTCTTCTGGCGGATGGCTACTGCGGGCGCGATACCTTCGATATGGTCAACGTCCGGCTTCTCGATGCGTTCCAGGAACTGTCGAGCATAGGCGGAAAGCGACTCCACATAACGCCGCTGGCCCTCGGCGTAGATGGTGTCAAAGGCAAGCGAAGACTTGCCCGATCCCGATACCCCCGTAACCACCGTTATTGTGTTGTGGGGGATTTCGAAATCGACGTTCTTCAGGTTATGAACGCGTGCGCCGCGAACAACAATGCTTTCGGTAGACATCAGGACCGTGCTGCAGCCGGTTGCAATCCGGCACACCCCAGCGTGGCCGGTAAACCAGAGACCGCCCACACAGCGGCCTCAAAACGGCTGGCAGAATCTTTCATTATACGTGGGATGAAGGGGAGTGCTCAATGCGGCCATCACGCCCCGGCAGGAGGCATTAGGCGGTCAATGCCAACAGGGCCAGAATCATCACCCAAAGCACCGTCATAAAGTGCCAATACCAGGCGGTGATGTCTACGACCACGCGGCGGCGCTCCAAGGCCTGTGTGCGCCAGCGCAGTGCAGTGGCGGCATACAGGAGAGCCACCAGACCCCCGGCAAGATGAAGGGCGTGCATGCCGGTAATTGTGTAGGCAAAAGAACTGATGGGACTGTTGGACAAATAGAGCCCGTGCTTCGCAAGATCGCGCCATGCCATTAATTGCCCGAACAGGAAGCCGAACCCGAGGAACACAGTCAACTCAAGCCACGGAACGCCGCGTTCGCGATGAACAGCGATCCCGGGGATGGCCATCGCCGGTGCAAGTGCAGCCTCGCGAAACGTCCTGCGGCGCGACATTTCCAGAGTGACGCTGCTGATCAGAAGGACCAGGGTGTTTACCGCGAATAGGGCGTACGGCAGGGAGATGTGTTTCCAGTCGGAGATGTAACTCTGGGTACGAATGTCCCAACGGCCCATGGCTTGGCGAACCACGAACGCCGTCGAGAACGAGATGAAGAGCATGAAGACGGCCGTGAGGCCAATCGCCATCGCCAGGCGTCCTCGCCGCAATTGCTCGCCAAAATCAGGATGATTGTCGCCGCGACCGCCGCCGCCTCCACCACCACCCCCTCGGCCATGATCGATGGGACCGCCACCGCCATGAGCCGGGCGCAACTTGGGAGCTTTCGGAGTGAATGTAGGATTCAAGGTCGCCATAGGGAGGGTTAGATGTTCTTCCCCCACAACCGTTGACGCAATTCTAGAACAATCAAAGGAAATGTACTTAGCGTCTGATTGCGATTGCGAAACAGGACAATTACGATGGCGGCTTGAACAAGGAGACGTGATGCCCAGCGAGACCAGCAGCGAACATCGGCTTTGGGAGTTTGACGCGGACGAACGTAGCGCCTGGAACCGGCGTTATTCCGAACAGGAGAACCTTTCCTTCGAGCCCGATCCGTTCCTGCTGGAGGCTTACGAGCAGTTCGGTGCGCCGCTGTTTCCCAAGGCAGGTTCAGCGCTCGATATCGCCGGCGGTCTTGGAAGGCATGCGATCTGGCTCGCCGAGTTGCGCTGGAAGGTATCGGTCGTCGACATCTCAGAGGTGGCATTCGAAAAGGCGGAGAAGAAAGCCGAGCAGCGTGGCGTCAACATTGATTTCCTGGTTCGAGATCTGAATTCCTGGAGCCCCGATCGCAAAAAGTTTGATCTGGTGCTGGTCTTCTACTACCTGCAGCGGGATCTCTTCAGCGCCCTGGAATCGGCCCTCAAGCCCGGCGGACTGCTGATCTATAAGAGCTACACCGGAGAGCAGTTACAGTACGAAACGGGACCCAAGAATCCGGCTCACTTGCTTCGCCAGAACGAACTCCTGCACGCATTTCCAAATCTGCGAACGCTTTACTATCGCGAGACCATCAAGGATCGCGCGGTGGCGGAATTGGTGGCGATGAAAGCGAAGCAGTAGTTGCGGCAAGTGGCAGCCGAGGCGAAGTCGGTCGCTCCTGAGTCTCGCAACGCGGGCCAGAGGCCCACGCGACAGCCGGCGGGGACGCCGGCGCTACCTATCCTGCTGGTTGCTGTTGTGTCATGCAGTGAATGGCGCCTAGTCCCCATATAAAGTCGCGGCAGGCAATTCCCACCACTTCGCGATCCGGGAAGAGGTCCGCGAGGGTGTTCAGCGCGATTCTATCGTTGGGATCGTTGAATACCGGCACCAGTACCACGCCGTTCGCTATATAGAAGTTCGCATAACTGGCGGGAAGCCGCTGTCCTCGGAAGTACACAGGGGCAGGCATGGGCAGTTCGATAACTTTCAGGGGCTTGCCATTCTGATCCGTTGCTCGGCGCAGAGTAGCTAGATTCTGCTGCAAGGGCTCGTGATTCGGATCTTCAGTATTGGACTCAACCGCGGTTACAACTGTGTTTGGGGCGACGAACCGGGTGATGTCATCAACGTGGCCATGAGTGTCATCGCCGGCGATACCTTTCCCCAGCCAGATCACCTTCTTAATCCCGAGGTAATCCGCGAAAACGTTCTCGATGTCCGCGCGCGAGAGCGCCGGATTGCGCTGTTGCATATCGCTTAGCAGGCACTCTTCAGTCGTAATCAGTGTGCCTAGGCCGTTGACGTCGATGCTGCCGCCTTCGAGCACGACGCGGAGCGATTTGGCGCCGAGGTCAAACATCGGCTGCCACTCAGGAACTTTCACCAGGCGCGAGATCCGGCCTGCGACCCTGTCGTCGTTCTTAGAATTCGGATACTTTGCCCAGGCGTTGAATTTCCAATTCGTGGCTCCCAACGAGAATTGTGGAGCGGCGTCCCCGTGCCCGTTTGCCTCTCGGCGCACGAAGATGGCGCCATAGTCTCGAGTCCATATGCGATCTGTGGGCCAGCGATGGAAGCACACGCCCGTCTTCGCTGCGCCGTGGGGTCCGGTCGCGACAGAGATTCCCGAATATCCAAGTATCTTCCGGGCAATCTTTTCTTCTGCTTCGTCGCTGAACCATCAACTCCACTCGTTCATTTCGCGAGAGGTAACGCACGATCTCCGCAAACACCCAGGGGATTGGCTGAAATTTCCCGGGCCAGTCGGCGCGATGATGAGGCCACGCCAGCCAGGTAGCAGAATGCGGTTCCCACTCGGCCGGCATGCGGTAGCCAAGTTCGGCTGGAGTGTTCTCCGAAGCAACCTGAGTTGTGCGTGAGCTTGGCAATTTCAGTCGATAAACCGCTGTGTGATGGGTGCGTAGCTGTCGATGCGCCGGTCGCGCAGGAAGGGCCAGTTCCGGCGGATCTCTTCCATCTTGTGCAAGTCAACCTCGCCGATCAGCACTTCTTCTTTGTCGTGCGGATCCCTCGGCGATTACACGTCCAAACGGATCTGCCAGAAACGATCCGCCCCAAAAGTCGAGTCCTGCGCCCTTTACTTCGTTCCCGCGAACATTCCCGGTTTCGTGTCCGACACGATTCACCACAGCTACATAGACGCCATTGGCGATCGCGTGTGCCCGCTGAATTGTCCGCCAGGCATCGTATTGCGCGTCGCCCCACTCTTCTTTTTCCGCCGGATGCCACCCGATCGCCGTGGGATAAAAGAGCACATTCGCGCCCTGTAGAGCCGTGAGGCGCGCTCCCTCGGGATACCACTGATCCCAGCACACGAGCGTTCCCACTTTGCCGACATTGGTATCCAGCGCCTTGAATCCAAGATCGCCGGGGGTGAAATAGAACTTCTCGTAATAAAGGGGATCGTCGGGGATGTGCATCTTTCGATAGATTCCAGCTAGAGCCCCATCTTTCTCGAAGGTCGCCGCCGTGTTGTGATAAATCCCCGGCGCTCTCTTTTCGAAGAGGGAAGCGATCAGTACGACGCCCTGTTGTCGTGCCAGCTGCGAGAGACGAGTACTCGTCGGTCCAGGGATTGGTTCCGCCAAATCGAACAACGCGTGATCCTCGCGCTGGCAGAAATACTGTGTCATGAACAGCTCCGGCAAGCATACGACATTCGCGCCTCTGCCGGCGGCTTCGCGAACCATCTCCATCGCGTGCTCGAGATTCTGCTCAGGATCGGGCCCGCACTTCATCTGCACGAGACCTACTTTGTATAACTCTGCCGCCAAGATTCCATCTCCCAAAAGTCGCACCATAGAATAGCATTCAGAATTGGGCCGTACGCGAAAGCAATGTTGAAAACGTGTGAATGCCGCCGGCGTTGTCGTTATGTCGTTGACTCCACCATTCCCATTTCTGTAGCTTGGAAAGTTTGCTGGACCGTAGCTGTCGCAGCCGCACGCGATGACACATAGGAGCAACTGTGGCGCAGGACAAAGATAGCAATCATAAACATCCGCACGAGGGCGCCGGTATCGACCGCGAGCTGCACGATCCCTTCAAAGACAAACTGGTTCCGCTGGAGCCTCTGGATCTCTCGAAGATTCACGGCGTCGACGACCTGGTGCGCGCAATGGGAAGAACTGCATTCACCGCGCGCGAGATCGGAATTGGCGCCGACGTGCTTGAAGCGATGGCTCGCGACAAGGACTGCTTCGTCGTGATGACCCTCGCGGGAGCCATGACGGTCGCCAAGCAGGGCGTGGTCATCTGCGATCTGATCGACAACGGAATCGTGAAGGCGGTGGTCTCAACCGGAGCGCTGATGGCGCATGGTCTTGTCGAGGCGGCCGGGCGCTCGCATTTTGTGTATGACGCCAAGCTGAACGACGTAGAGCTTTACGAGGCCGGCTACAACCGCGTTTACGACACACTGGAGCCGGAAACGAATTTGGACTTCGTCGAAGGAATTGTTGCTCCAATTCTCGATAAATGGGATCACAACGAGACCGTCTGCTCGTACAAGCTGAATCGCACCATTGGCGAGTATCTGAGCAAGAATGTGAAGGGGCGCGGTATCCTGCGCTCCGCGTACGAGAAGAACGTGCCGGTGTTCGTTCCGGCATTTACCGACTCGGAGATGGGGCTGGATTTCGCTCTGCACAACCGCAAGCGTCGGAAAGAAGGAAGGCCGCTACTGCGCTACGATCCGTTCGAAGATCTGAACTACTTCGCGGACACGCTGTTACAGCAGAACCGGCTGGGGATTTTCACCATCGGGGGAGGCGTGCCTCGTAACTGGTCGCAACAGTTCGGTCCCTATTGCGAATTGCGCGTCCGGCGCGGCGGGGAAGACATTCCCCTGAAGAGGTATCACTATGGCCTGCGCATCTGTCCGGAGCCGGTGCAGTGGGGCGGGCTCTCGGGCAGCCCTTACACGGAAGCCGTTTCGTGGGGAAAGTTCGTTCCACCGGAAGAGGGCGGGAAATTCGGCGAAGTCTTGCTTGACGCCACCGTGGGCCTTCCGCTGATTGTGGGAGCTGTGCTGGAACGTCTGAAGAAGAAGTAAATTCCGGTTTGTTGCAATAGAAAAGGCCAGCGCGAACGCTGGCCTTTGAAGCTCTACTCGCCTCTATTCGAAAATCAGAATTGCAGCAGCGATCACCGTCGTCCAGCGGGCCTTTTTGTCTCCCACGGCCGACTGTGTCATGTTCATCGTGCGCACGATTTTGTTGGATAGACGATAAATCTGCTTCTTTTCGTCCCAGGATTTGTCGGGATCGAACTCCACGTCCAGAGTTGTCGCCAACATCTCGGCAGCCAATTCCTCGGCATAATCTCCGGCAGCGTCCTCGGTTTCTCCGAAGGAGTGATGCTCGCTGAGATAACCGTAAACATTGCGATCTGCAGGAATGGCCACTCCGATGCTGGATGCCAAAAGCCGGTGCGGCTCGCGCGTAGAGTTCTCCGCCACTACAGCGAACGTAACCTGACCCGGATCGAGATAGCTCAATCCATCTTTGCGGGTAATCATTTTGCAGTTAGGAGGAAAGATCGAGGAGACTCGAACCAGATTCTGTGCGGCGATCCCAGCATCTCGCAGAGCCAACTCGAAGGAGGTGAGCCGCTCCCTGTGTTTTCCCACCCCCTTGGTGAGAAAGATGCGTTTGGGGACCATGTCTTTTGCCAATTGCTGTGCCTCCGCGGGTATGAGTGGGAACTAAAAAAGTTATCACGTCGCGAGGTTGCGCACGCAGAAAAAACGGGCCTCGATCAAAATTTCACAATTGTTAACAGTAGATGAAGATCTGCGAGTTGGGAAATGGTGGGCAGAACTACTTGCTGACTTGCGCAGCGGCTTGTTCCGCCTTCTTTTGACGCACAGCGATATCCATGAACGCCATTGCCGCGCGGCTGAGTGCCTTATCTTTCCGGAATACGAGAGCCAGATCGCGCCGTATCTGAATGTCCGAAAGCGTCAGTGCAGCCAGAGTTTTCGATTTTACGTCTTCCTGCACATTGGAACGTGGAATCAGCCCGATGCCCACATCGGCAGCAGCAAATCGCTTCAGCAACTCGCTGGAATCGAGGTCCATGGAGACGTTTGGTTTCAGGCGGCGCTCGCGGAAAAGATCGTCGATGGCCTCCCGTGTTCTTCCATACTTCGGAAGCAAGAGCGGATATTCGGCCATGGTTGCTACATCCACGCTCTTCGATTTCGCCAGCGGATGTTGCGGCGAGCAGATGACGACCAACTCATCTTTGTGAATCGGAACGACGGTAAGGCGATTGTCGGGAACGGGAAGGGAAACCACGCCGAAATCGATCGTGTGCTCGATCACCGATTCCAGCACTTTTGCAGACTCAAATCGGCGGATGTTGACGGCCACGTTCGGATATTGCTTTTTAAAACTCGCAAAAACTTCAGGAAGAATATATAGGCAGGTTCCTTCGTTTGCTCCGACGATGATCTCGCCACGAGGCACGCGTTCGGTCTCGGCGATCGAAGTCATCATCGCCCGGCGCGCCTGGATCGTATCCTCGGCATATTTCTGGAATATCTTGCCGGGCCCGGTGAGCGCAACCTTACCTCCGGAGCGATCGAGTAGTTTCGCTCCGACTTCTTCTTCAAGCGCCCGTATCTGTGCAGAAATAGCTGGCTGAGTCCGAAAACGTTTCTCTGCCGCGCGTGAAAAGCTGCTGAGGCGAGCTACTTCCAGGAATGTTTCCAGTTGGTCGAAGTCCATATGGAGGCTTTCGGCTCCCGGTATTCCTTCTGATCTCAGCCCGGCTGATGGAACCGTCTTTCAGCCGGGTACTGAACACAGCCACTGAACTTTGTATCTTACTCTTCGCGGCAGTTCGATAATTCAGGATTATTTCGCCGTTTAAGCGGTATTAATCCCGATTCGCACACGAATAGCTGCGGGTGACCGACAGAGATCAACGTCCTTGGCGCAGGAAACGAAGTTGCCAGCCCTGCGATGTTTTTGAAAGCCGAAAGCAGTTAGCTCTGGATGCTACCAGCGCGGTTCACGCTTCTGGCGCGAGTGTCCGCCGCGATCGTCACCACGGCCGCCACGGAATCCACCGCGACCGCCGCCTCCGCCGCGTTCCATCTTCGGACGGGCTTCATTTACTGTCAGCGCACGTCCGCCGACTTCTCTACCACTCAAGCCTTCGATTGCAGCCGCAGCTTCACTGTCATTCGCCATTTCCACGAATCCGAATCCACGAGAGCGGCCGGTATCGCGATCGGTCACCACGGAAACGCTATCCACTGCTCCAAACGGTGTGAACAGATCGCGCAGATCAGCTTCAGTTGTAGCAAACGAGAAATTACCGACGTAGAGTTTCTTCACAGGATTTCCTTCCGAATTCCATAAGCTGGAATGGGCTCAGACTGGTGGTACATATCGGGATTCGAAGCGAATCAGCGAATCGATGTAGGTGAGCGTCAGTCCGCTCTATCCGTCTAGTTCCGCAATGAACGCAATCGTGGAAGCCGAGCAGTGCAGCAAGAGACGCCTCAGAGTATACGCGAGGAAAGCCGCGAGCAAGGGAAAATCGAGAGCCCCTTCTAAACGGGGCTCCCGAAATGCGTCTGCGTCACTCTGGTTTACGCGAAGATCTCGCCGGGAAGAGCGTTAAGAGTTCTTCCAGAAAGCGTGTTCCTGTGGCTGGCCATTCGCGTAACGGAACGATCAGGAGCAATCTTTTTTCGCTCCACTTTCAGCTTCAAGGCACGCTCGATGCTTCTCAGTTCCAGCGTTTCAGCCGGGGAAACCAGAGTTGAAGCCTTACCGCGCGCACCAGCTCTGCCGGTTCGTCCCACGCGGTGGATGAAGTCTTCCGGGATCGCCGGAAGGTCGTAGTTAATGACGTGTGCGATGTTCGTTACGTGAATACCACGTGAAGCAACGTCCGTCGCAACCAGCACCTTGTAGCGGCCTTCTTCAAAGCCGTTCAGCGCGCTGATTCGCTGCGACTGCGAACGGTCGCCGTGAATCATGGCGGCCAGGAATCCGTCGCGGATCAGGTTCTTCGCCAGACGCTCGGTTCCACGCTTGGTGCGGGCGAAAATCAGGGTTCGTCCTGGTTCCTCGCGCAGCAGTTGGCGCAGAGTATCGAACTTGTCTGTCTGCGATACCTCGAACGCCTGCAGGTCCACGCTCTCAGCGGGCTTCAGGGTCGAGCCCAATGCAATGCGCACGGGATCGCGAGTGTAGTCGTTTACGAGTCCAGCGACTGATGCTTCCAGAGTTGCGGAGAAGCACATCGTCTGACGCTGCCTCGGAAGCGCGGCGGCAATGCGGCGCAACGCCGGCAGGAAGCCCATGTCGAGCATGCGATCGGCTTCGTCCAGCACCAGGAGTTCGACGCCGCGGATGTCGACGAGCCTGCGGCTCATCAGATCTTCCAGTCGTCCTGGTGTCGCGATCACGAACCGCGCACCCGAGCGGATCGCCTGGATCTGAGGTCTTTCGGACATTCCGCCAATAATCACGGCTGCCTTGGGCAGCTTGTTGGTTCGGAGTAACTCGTAGTGTTCCTGTACCTGTAATGCCAGTTCGCGAGTGGGAACCAGCGCCAGGGCCTCGACTTTTCGTGAGCCGGGATTCTTCATCAGCCGTTCGATAAGCGGCACCAGGAACGCGAGCGTCTTGCCCGTGCCGGTTTGTGCCGTCGCGAGGACGTCTTTGCCCTCGAGTGCTTGCGGAATTGCAGCTGCCTGAACAGGAGTTGGGATGTTGAAATTGTTAGCCTTAAGCCTCTGCTGCAATGCGGCAGAGAGGGGCAGTTCGGTAAAACTTGTCATTCGAATCGTATCTTTCTTAGGAGAGGCGCCTCGCGAGACGCACTAAGAATGCGATCCGCGACAATAAAGCTGAAGCCGCTCAATAATTAACATTTAAATTGGCGCTTAGAACAAACGGAGAGCAGGAATAGCGGAGATAAAACCAGGCCGGGGTGTCAATTCGGACTGCCGCACCACAAGCGAACCGTGGCTATTAGCGTCGAGATTCAGTATACCACAGCTGCCGGATGTCTCTTCCCAAAGTGACGGCGCGCACCTTCTTTGGCACCTTTCTTCTCGCCGCAGTCGCGCGCTATACGATATGATGGCCTCACGTCCGGTAATCGCAACTCCGTCATTCCGGATGACTTAGAACCGCACCGATTCCCAGCTTTCCTGTCCGGATCAGGGTGGCCTAATGAACTGCGTGGTGGCGACGCCGAGCGTTCGTCACACGATCGTGTGACGTGCATCGTCAAAGGGTGTGCGGGCACGCATGTATGATCTCGCCGGACTTCGCGTACGGCGAAACTTATATCGTTAGCTTTGGAGGCTTTGGATGGCGTCTTCTTTCAACGGACTCCCGGTACCTACCGACGGGACCCGGATCACTTACAGCAATGGCAGCTACAACATCCCCGATAACCCGATCATTCCGTTTATTGAAGGCGATGGCACCGGACGCGACATTTGGAAAGCCTCTGTGCGGGTGTTTGATGCTGCGGTAAAGAAGGCCTACCAGGGCAAACGGCGCATCGTGTGGTACGAAGTATTTGCCGGCGAAAAGTCGATGATGAAGTTCAAGAGCTGGCTTCCGGACGACACCGTCGAGGCGATGAAGGAATTGCGCGTCGGGATCAAGGGCCCACTGACGACGCCAGTTGGCGGCGGCATCCGTTCTCTGAACGTTGCGCTACGCCAGATTCTCGATCTCTATGCGTGTGTTCGCCCGGTGAAGTTTTACGGAGCACCGTCTCCGGTGAAGCGCCCTGAACTCATGGATATCGTCATCTTCCGCGAGAACACCGAAGACGTTTACGCCGGGATCGAGTGGAAGGAGGGAACGCCAGAAGCGAAGAAGCTGATCGACTTCCTCAACAACGAGATGCTGAAAGGCGGCAAAAAGCAGGTCCGGAAAGATTCAGGCGTAGGCATCAAGCCGATTTCTGTCTTCGGCACCAAGCGTCTGGTGCGGCGTGCTATCGAGTTCGCGCTTACCAACAAGCGCAAATCGGTCACGCTGGTGCATAAAGGCAACATCCAGAAATTCACCGAAGGCGCTTTCCGCGAGTGGGGATACGAACTGGCGAAAGACGAGTTCCGCGATCAGGTGGTTACAGAGCGCGAGAGCTGGATTCTCGACAACAAAGACAAGAACGCCAGCGTTACCGTTGAGCAGAATGCTGCACTGATTGAGCCTGGGCTGGTGTACGCGACGCAGGATTTTCGCGACGCGCTCTACGCCGAAGTGAAAGGCGTTCTTGACGCCATCTACAGCACGCACGGAAACGGCAAGTGGAAGACGAAGTTGATGATCAACGATCGCATCGCCGATTCCATCTTCCAGCAGGTGGTAACGCGGCCTGATGAATACACGGTTCTGGCCACCCCAAACTTGAACGGCGACTACATCTCCGACGCTTGCGCGGCGCAGGTTGGTGGTCTCGGTATCGCTCCCGGCGCGAATATCGGCGATGGCTATGCCATCTTCGAAGCCACACATGGCACAGCGCCCAAGTACGCCGATCAGGACGTAATCAATCCCGGTTCGGTGATGCTTTCCGGCGTGATGATGCTCGATTTCCTTGGCTGGAGTGAAGCCGCTCGGCTTGTAGAAGAGGGAATGCGGCGTACGATTGAACAGAAGAAGGTGACCTACGATTTCCATCGCATGATGGAAGGCGCGACCAAGGTGAAGACGAGCGAGTTCGCCGATTACGTGATCAAGAACATGGACGCCTCGCTCTCGGCGGCTCGTTAAGGGTTTGAAACACTGAATTCATTGGAAAGGAATTTTATGCGTAACAAGGTAACGGTCGTGGGGTCCGGCAATGTGGGGGCTACCGGCGCGCACTGGATCGCCGCCAAGGAATTGGCTGACGTAGTTCTGATCGATATCCTCGAAGGCGTTCCGCAGGGCAAGTCGCTTGATCTGCTCGAAGCGATGCCGATCGAGAAGAAAGATTCGCACGTGCTGGGCACCAACGATTATGCGGATACTGCCAACTCCGACATCGTCGTGATCACGGCGGGTGTGCCGCGCAAGCCCGGGATGAGCCGAGACGATCTGCTCAACACGAACCATAAGATCATGTCGGACGTGGTCTCGAGAGTGGTGAAGTATTCGCCGAACTGCATTCTAATCATTGTGTCGAACCCGCTGGATGCGATGGCCCAGGCCGCTTACAAACTGAGTGGCTTTCCGCGCGAGCGCGTCATCGGTATGGCCGGAGTACTTGATTCTTCGCGCTTCCGAACTTTCATCGCAGATGAACTTAAGGTCAGCGTCGAGAACGTTACTGCTTTTGTTCTCGGCGGCCACGGCGACACCATGGTTCCTCTCGCACGTTATTCGACGGTCGCAGGAATTCCGATCACCGAACTGATGGACGCACAGACAATCGAGCGCCTCGTGCAGCGCACTCGCGACGGCGGCGCTGAGATCGTGAAATACCTGAAGACGGGAAGCGCTTACTACGCGCCGTCTGCTGCTTTCACCGAAATGGTGGAAGCGATCCTGAAAGACAAGAAGAAGATCCTGCCTTGCGCCGCTTACCTCGAAGGCGAATATGGGATCAAGGGTCTGTTTGTCGGTGTGCCGTGCAAACTGGGCGAGAAGGGAATTGAGCAGATCATCGAAATCAAGCTAAGCGCTGACGAACAGGAAGCCCTGGAGAAGAGCGCTGGCGCGGTGAAAGAGTTGGTGGCTGTGATTGGCGTCTAAAACAAACAGGCCATTGGCAGAACGGACATGGGCAGCTGCAGCTGCCCATTTTTTTCTTTGTCATCACGAGCGGGCGTTAGTCCGCGAGGGATCTGCAGATTCAAGAGAACGCAACTAAAGCTAGTCATTGTCTCACAACAGAGATTCGCATAGAGAGATCCGTGGAGGTTCCTGCACTGTGCGCAATATGTACTGCCGCTTCGCGTACGCCCTTTTCCAAGGCGGAAGTTCTCAATTCTGACGTTTTCATCATGTCATCGACGTTGAAAGTATCGAACGGCTCCGAATTTCGATTTCGTCAATCGCGGTCGTCAAGCTCTTCGACCGTTATCACAAACGGATACTCGACGCCGTTCTTTCGTTCGCCTAGTAAATTAACTTCTGGTTTCGCCGGATGCGCCACGGCACGATTTCGTGATGCAATAACGCCACCTTCAACTGCCCAGAGTGGTCGCAAAATCAAGTCATAGGCATCTCGGCCGCTAGCCAGTTATTGATAGTCGTCTTCCGAACTGAGCGGCCCTCTCTGCCGTACGCTCCACGTGACGTTCATGGTCGAATAAGGGCTGTCTCCCAAAACATCGGACGCCGCAAAGAGTTCAAACACCGCAATGAGGGTTAGTGCTCCCAACTTGACGTCGCATGGCGCATCTAGACTCGTCTCGATCTTCACCGTCTTCACCACCACATCCTGCATCGGCTTATCCTGCCGGTTCTTGGGCAGCTTCGAAATCTTGTCCGCTATATCCTGACCCTCCACCACTTCGCCAAAGATCGTGTGGTTCCCAGTCAACCATGGCGTTGCCGCGACGGTGATGAAGATTTGAGATCCGTTGGTATTGGGACCTGCATTCGCCATCGCCAGCTTGCCGGATTTATCGAACTTGTGGGGAGAACCCTTGGTCTCGTCTTCAAACTGATAGCCAGGACCACCGAATCCGGTGCCTGCAGGATCGCCGCCCTGGATCATGAAATCCGGAATTACGCGATGAAAGATCGTGCCGTTATACAGCGGATCGCTCGACTTCTTGCGGCTAACCGGATGCGTCCACTCGCGCTTTCCTTCAGCGAGTTCGACGAAGTTCGCCACTGTTTTGGGAGCCTCTTTCTCGAACAGGCGGACCACGATGTTTCCTTCTGACGTCTCGAAGATTGCGTATGTTCCAGGCTGACGTGCCATGCAGGAATCCTTTCCATGTCTGCGGTCATAAAAATCGGCGGCCTTGGTTGGGCCGCCGTTTTGAATATTGTAAATCCTCTAGGACTTTGACGTCGGTTTCGATGGCGCTGCCGCCGGCTTCGCAGGCGCAGATGCTGTGCCACCCGCATTGACGATCTTGATGTGAGTGATCTTCACCGGCGTGAAAGGCTTGTCGTTGGTCTGGTTTCGCGGTACGCGCGCAATTTCGCCAATCAGAGAAATCGGTCCGCACTGACCGAAGATGGTGTGATGATTGTTCAAGTGCGGTGTGGGGACCTGCGTGATGAAGAACTGCGAGCTATTTGTATTAGGACCACTATTCGCCATCGCCAGGCGTCCGGGCACGTCGAAGTGCAGATCGCTGAATTCGTCCTTGAACTCGTAACCGGCGTCTCCCGTACCGTTCCCCAGCGGATCTCCGCCCTGAATCATGAAATCGGGAATCACGCGATGGAAGATGGTTCCGTCGTAAAGGGGAACACCATGCTTCTTCGCATGTGACGTCGGACTAGTCCAGTCCTTGGTGCCGGTTGCGAGGCCGATAAAATTCTTCACCGTGATCGGGGCTTTATCGGGGAACAGTTCGCACGTGATATTGCCTTTACTCGTCTCAATGATGGCAGTGGGATGATTCGACGCCGGCGCGGCCGTTTGGGCAGCAACCGTGGCTGCGAGTAAAGCAAGAACCGCAGAATAAACGAAGACTCTCTTCATCAGCTACACCTCCGCGCGTCATTTTCTCAGTTCGCGTGGAGAAAAGTCATCTTGAAACAATGGACTGTTGCTGGATTCGGTTCAGTGCTGTCCGGCGATGCTGGGGTATGTGTCGGAGACTTCTAATACATTCGGGAGCGGCGGAGCCTGTTCGGCGGCCAACTTCTGTACGCGCCATTCGCTATACGTGTACGACACCATGATGTGGAACACCGGCTGGCGGCGCTCTTCCACAGGTTCAATGAGACCCTGTTCATGCAGTGGCATGAAGTAAGCGTTCACCCACTCCATCTGCTTGCGGGTTAAACCGCGCTTGAGGATGTCGACGGTAACGCCAGTGAGGTGCGTGGAAGCGGTGTCGCCTAGTTCCGGCGCTGCATTCCGGTTGTGGCGTCGGAGCTTGTGCTGCTGCTGTACGGTGCGAACCGCCGAAGTCACCTCGATGGGGCGATGAAATTCTTTGTAAAAGTCCTGGCCGAAATCTTCGACGAAGTCCCGCGTCCACGGACGGCAATAGCGTCTGGTTTCGGCGAGATTCTGCGCAACATTCAGATACTGACTTTCGCGAAGGGGAACCAATTCTTCGGACTGTTCGAGCAGCAACAGCTGATCATCATTCTCGATTCGTGGCAACTGCAGCATATCGAACTGCTCATTCTCACGAATAAGAGCTTCATGTGTGCCACGAAATACGGGTTCCAGTGGATACGCCGGATCCGGTGCAGGCGACGATAATGATGTGGCTTCGCGGTCGTCGTATGAAGAGCGAACGCCGGTAGAACACTGCTACCGACCAGCAAAGCCATGAGCACGAAGTGGACGCGGCGCAAGTTAGAGCCCTCGAAACTGATGATTCAGATGCAAGTACGTTCGCGATTGTAAACCAGGGTACATAAAATCCGTACCCGTTACAGAGGTCCATGGACCCTAAGTTTGGGCTGCAGTTACGTCATTACCCAAAGTTCACACTCTGGCCCGTTGAGTCTATGGTGTTTATCGGCGCCGGAAAAAGGTGCGTAAGTTACCGAAGGGTAATCGAACTGAATTACCGCACCGGAGCCGTATTTGGGGGGATGATTTCGGGTTCTCCGCTACTGGCGAGATCGCGGGATATAAAGAAGACCGCGGCCGTCCACGTAGGGAGCAGATCCATACCAGGCACTAATTCCGCTGCAAAGGCAGGCAGAAATGCCCAGTGCCAGCCGAGCAGGCGCGTCAGGCTGACTCCGACAATAACGTCAATGAGATCATCGGCGGGGGAGAGTCCGCCACTGGCGAATAGAGGGAATAGCACCCATTGCGTGACATCGGCTGCAATGGCGATCATCCACGCCGTCCGAAGATTCGGGTCTTTGATGTTGCGCAGATGGGCGAACAAGGCTTTGAGCTTTTCCACGGGTCCCTCCCACATCTTGATATTTTAAGATGAGTCCGGGATTCGTGCACGTCGCCGCCGTGAGCCTTATTTTCGGAACAGGTCCTTAAATGCCTGAACCATCACCTGCCCGCCGACTTCCGCAATGGATGTCGTCAGCGGGATCTCTTTGGGGCAGACTTCCACGCAATTCTGCGCATATCCACATTCGTGGATTCCGCCATCGCCCATCAATGCGCGCAGGCGTTCGGTTTTCAGTGCCTTGCCGGTGGGATGGGTGTTGAACAGACGCACCTGTGAGATCGCAGCCGCACCGACAAACCCGGTGTTCTCGTTGAACTGCGGGCAAGCCTCCATGCAGCAGCAGCACGAAATGCAGCGCGAGAGCGGATACGCCATCTCCTGTTCTTCGGGAGACAGACGTGGCCCCGAGCCGAGGTCATAGGTCCCGTCGACCGGTACCCATGCTTTCACACGCTTCAGGTTTTCGAATAGAACGCTGCGGTCGACTTGCAGATCGCGGACGACAGGGAACTTGGTGAACGGCTCAATCGTTACCGGCTGATCGAGGTTGTCGATAAGCGCTGAGCATGCCATGCGTGTCCGCCCATTGATGAGCATGGCGCACGATCCGCACACTTCTTCCAGACAGTTGGAGTCGTAGGCAATTGCAGTCGTCGCCTGGCCGGTACGAGTCACCGGATTCAGCGCCACATCCATCAGCGCGGAAATTACGTTCATGCCCGAGCGATATTGAAGCTCGAACTCTTCCCAATAGGGTGCGGACTTGGGATCTTTCTGTCGCTTTACTTTGATAAGAACGGTCTTGTTGTCTGCCATCTAAAGTCAGCCATTTACGAATGAAATGTGGAACTCAGTGATTAGTCGCTAGTGGTCAGTGTTTAGCAATTCTTCCGTAGAGCGCTCACTGTTTCGCCACTAATCGCTTGTATCTATGTTGCTGCGTCGTATCTTCTCGGACGCGGCGGAATCAGCGAAGTATCCACCGGTTCGAACTCGAATCGCGGCTCGTCCGCATCCGGCGCAAAATACGCCTTCGTCGTCTTCAGGAAATTCTGATCGTCGCGATCCGGGAAATCCGGCTTGTAATGCGCACCACGCGATTCGTTCCGCAGATATGCGCCTTGAGCGATCACGCGCGAGAGCTGCAGCATGTTGTACAACTGCCGCGTAAATACAAAGCTCGTGTTCGCCCACATCGATTTGTCGCTCAAGTTCACGTTGCGGAACCGCTGCAGCAGTTCGACCAGTTTTCCGTCGGTCTCCTGCAGATTCTTGTTGTAGCGGATCACGGTGCAGTTCTTCGTCATGATCGCGCCCAACTCGCGCCAAATCTGGAATGGATTCTCGTTGCCCGGATTGTTGATGAGCAGATCGTTGAACTCTTCCTGACGCCGCTGTTCTGCTTCGAATACCGAGCTACTCACGCCATCGGTGGACGTCTGCTGCGAACGCGCATATTTCACTGCGTTCGGGCCCGAGATGAATCCGCCATAAATGCAGGAGACCAGCGAGTTCGCGCCGAGGCGATTCGCTCCGTGATACTGATATTCGCACTCGCCCGCGGCGTAGAGTCCCTTGATGTTGGTCTGCTGGTTGAAGTCCACCCACAGGCCGCCCATGGTGTAGTGCATGCCGGGAAAAATCTTCATCGGCACGTCGCGAGGATCGTCGCCCACAAACTTCTCGTAAATCTCTAGGATGCCCTCGAGTTTGCGATCCAGCACCTTGCGATCGATGTGGGTCAGGTCGAGGTAGACCATCGGCTGCCCATCGATGCCCAGGTGATGCTCGTATACCACCTTGAAGATCGCGCGTGTAGCGACGTCGCGCGGCACCAGGTTGCCGTATTTCGGATACCACTCTTCCAGGAAATACCAGCGTTCATTCGCCGGAATGCTCTGCGGATCGCGTTTGTCGCCCGGTTGCTTCGGAACCCATACGCGACCGCCTTCGCCACGCGCGGATTCGGACATCAGTCGCAGTTTGTCTTCGCCTGGGATCGCCGTCGGGTGAACCTGGATGAATTCGCCATTCGCGTAAAACGCTCCCTGCTGATAGACCGCGCTCTGGGCCGACCCGGTGCAGACCACCGAGTTCGTCGACTTCCCGAAAATCATGCCATTGCCGCCAGTGGCGATGATCACCGCGTCGGCAGGGAAGCAGCGCACTTCCATCGTGCGCAGATCCATGGCGCAGATACCGCGGCAAACCTGGTTTCCGTCCAGAACGGCCGAGAGGAACTCCCAGTGCTCAAACTTCCGGACCTTGCCTTCGGCTTCGTAGCGGCGTACCTGCTCGTCGAGGGCATAGAGGAGTTGTTGCCCGGTTGTCGCGCCGGCGAAGGCAGTGCGGTTGAAGAGGGTTCCGCCGAAGCGACGGAAATCGAGTAAGCCCTCGGCGGTGCGATTGAAGGGAACTCCCATGCGGTCGAGCAGATCGATGATGCCCGGCGCCGCGTCGCACATCCCTTTGACGGGAGGCTGGTTCGCCAGGAAGTCGCCGCCGTAAACGGTGTCGTCGAAGTGCTGCCAAGTGGAATCGCCTTCGCCCTTGAGGTTCTTAGCAGCGTTGATGCCGCCCTGAGCGCAGACCGAGTGCGAGCGCTTCACTGGGACGATGGAGAAAAGATCAACCTGGCCACCCATTTCGGCCACTTTGATGGTGGCGGCCAGTCCTGCGAGTCCGCCACCCACGATCACGATCTTAGGATTGATTGCCATGTATAAAAGTCCAGCCGCAGCAATGCCGCGGCAGAAATCCCTAATGCATTAGATAAGATTCAGTCACCGCCGGAACCTGCGACGCCGGAGTCGTCAGGAATGCGAGCATCGTTACAGTACCGATCGCCACCAGCGCCAGTCCGAGTGCCAGGCAGACATAACCAAACTTCTTCTGTCCGCTCGGTCCGGTAATGATTCCCCACTTCGCGGTGAATAGCCACACTCCGTAGGAGAAGTGCCACGAGGCGGCGATGATACCGACAAAGTAGAAAGCCACCACCAGCGGATTCTGAAAGTGCTCGTACACCTTGGTGAACGCGGCTGCGGAATTGGTCATCAAGTGCACGCCGCTGAAGCGCATGGTGTACACGTGGTAGCTGATGTAGATGAAGGCGATGATTCCCGTCCAGCGCTGAGCGGTGTACATCCAGTTGCCCATCCACGGATACGATGGGCCCACATTGCTTTCGCCGCGCCACCAGATATAAAACCCGTAGAACGAATGAAAGAGAATTGGCAGGAAAATGCCGAAGAATTCCAGCCACGGCACGAAGGGAAAGCTCGTCAGGAAGCGAACCTGCTCGTTATATGCGTGTGGCCCATTCGTTGCGAACGCGTTGGAGATGAAGTGCTCAAGAAGGAAAGCGCCGATCGGAATGATGCCCGACAATGACTGTAATTTGCGAAGCCAGAAATGAATTCCCTGACCGGCCCTTAAAGGTGCCACACCCGCGTGTACAGAGGACGCAGGCTCAGTTTTGGCCGCTGAAGCCACTTTTGGACTCCTTTGGAAGAACTACCTATACAGATGGTCCCACATCGATAAGCGAACCTCGAATTATTTCTGGGTTGGAAAGGGAAGTCAAGGAATCGCAGTCATTTAGCGCGTAAAGAAAAATCTCGGGCAGATGTTCAATCATCACTGCGCGATTTGGCGTGCTTTATGCCAAGCGAGAAACCGGCGAAATGCCTTGCCGCGATGACCTACTTCAATTCGCTGATCGGGCGTCAATTCTGCGAAAGTCAGGCCAAGTTGAGGGAAGAGGAACAACGGATCATATCCGAAACCGCCGGTGCCACGCGGGTCCCGAAGAATCAGTCCTTCGGCGTGATCACGAAATGTCTCGACGACCTTCCCGTTGCGCGCTGCGGCGATCACGCACACGAAGCGAGCAGCAAGGCGATCGTCCGGAACCGACGCAAGTTCGGCGCGTAGCTTCGCGTTGTTAGCAGCGTCGGACGAGTTCTCTGCGCCGGGAGCGGCCGCGTAACGTGCCGAGATAACGCCCGGTGCACCACCCAGGGCTTCGACTTCAAGCCCGGAGTCGTCGCCCAGGACAAGCGCATCGGGAACCGCACTGCTGTAGAACTGAGCTTTCTTGCGTGCGTTTCCTTCGAACGTGTCCTGATCTTCAACCACAGCAGGCAGTTGTGAAATATTGGGGACCGGTGCTATTTCGATGCCGTGGGCAGCGGCGGCCGTCTGGAAATCCCGCAGCTTTCCTTGATTTGAAGTGGCGATATAAACGATGGACATGAGAAGTAGTGCTGGCGTCTCGCCGGCTTGAGATTACTAGGATACCTGCCCGACTCCTCCGGGAGTCATGAACTGTCGCTGGAATTCTTCGCGCGAGATCTGCGGTGTGGCGCCGGGCAATGAAGCGACCCAGGAGCCAACGCGATTCGCAATCCGGTTGATGGTTGCAAGCGATTCACCTCGTGCGAAATGGTGCGCCAAGGCCGCAGTGAACGCATCTCCCGCACCGATGGTGTCACTCACCGTGACCTGGTACCCGGGATGTGCGTTGCTCTCGGTCTCGCTCAGCAATAAACTGCCGTGCACTCCGCGGGTGACGCACACAAGGTCCAAATCGAATTCCTGCCGCAATACACGCGCATTCTCCAGTTCGTTACGAACGGGCAGTCCGCAGGTAGCAAGCACGACCGGTAGCTCCGCATCATTCAACTTGGCAACATCGGCCAGTGCCAGCGAGTCGGTCAACACCTCACAAGAGAAATAGTCTTGCCGCAGATTGACGTCGAAGATTCGCAAGGCATCCTCGCGCATTGCATTCAGAAATCTCAGGATCGCGTCGCGTGATTCTTCTGACCGTTGCGCGAGTGACCCAAAACAGACGACGTCGGCTTCAGCGGCAAGCTTCTGCCAACCAGGCGTCCACTCCAGGTGGTCCCACGCAACGTTCTCGAAGATCGTGAATGTCGGCTGACCGTGCTGGTCGATCTCGACGCCCACGGTTCCTGTCGCATGAGATGGATCCCGCTGCACGAAGCTGTCTTCGAGGTTGAGCGTTGCCAATTGATCCAATGCCTCGTCGCCGAGAACGTCGCTTCCCACGCGGCTTGCGACCACGCCCCGATTGCCGAACAGGGAACTGATGTAGGCGAAATTCGCCGGAGCTCCGCCCAATTGCTTGCCGGACGGAAGCAAGTCCCAGAGGAGTTCCCCAAGGCCAACGACAGTTCGCGGTTTCATTAGCGGATCGAGCATGCGGCGACCGAAGAGTGATTTGAGCGAAGCAATCTATATACTCAGAGCACATCGAAGCGCAACAGACATAGAGGGAATCCCGACAGATGCCGCAAACCGCACTCGGCTTGACGCTCCTGGTGTTGGCGGGCGCGATGAATGGAAGCTTCACGCTTCCTATGAAGTTCACGCGCAGCTGGGCCTGGGAAAACACCTGGCTGAGTTGGACCTTCTTCGCGCTCCTGCTCTTTCCCATTCTGCTTGGCGCCGCGACGGTTTCGCATCTCGGCGAGGTCTATCGCCAGCCCGGTGCGATTTTTTCCGCCCTGGTAGTCGCCGCATTTGGCGCAGGTTGGGGACTGTCCCAAATCTTTCTCGGACTCGCCGTCGAAGGCATCGGGATGGCGCTGGCGCTCTCGGTAATCATGGGTCTGTCGGCTGCCATTGGCGCGATCATCCCGCTGTTGCAGCACCATCGCGACGAGATATTCACGCGTGGTGGCATGGTCGTGCTTCTCGGGTTGGCTATCGTGCTGGCTGGCGTCGTTCTTTGTGGACTCGCCGGACGACTGCGCGAACAAGCCTCAGCCCACGGCAGTGCCCGAACCTCGGTTGCCACCGGACTCTTCTTCTGCCTAATTAGCGGTGTGGGTTCGGCCTTCGTCAACCTTGGCCTGAATGCAGGCAAAGGGCTTTCTGATATTGCCAGGACCCAAGGCACAGCAGCCCTGTGGTCGAACAATGCGGTGTGGCTGCCGCTGATGGTTGCAGGCGCAATTCCGAATGCGCTTTATTGTTTCTACCTGATGCGTAAGAACCGCACCAGCGGCAGGTTTGCCGCTTCGGGCACCAGTCATTACTGGCTGCTCGGAGCCGTCATGGCATTCTTCTGGTTCGTAAGTACGGTCATGTACGGCGTTGCCGCCAATCAATTGGGAGCGCTCGGAACGATTCTCGGCTGGCCTATTTTCATGTCACTGATTGTACTGGTCGCTACCGCTTGGGGCGTCGCGACCGGCGAATGGAAGCAGGCGGGTCCGCGTCCCCTCAAAATGCTCGCCAGCGGAGTTGCGCTCCTGGTAGTTGCGATCATCGTGCTGTCATTCTCGAATCAGTTACTGCAACGGCCTTAACACGCGCCTATGAAACGATCCGCCCGGTAGGAACACTATTTGCTATTTGACGCGGTTCCCCAAGCTACCTAAGATTCAATTCAAGATGCGGGGATTGGTGTGATCGGAACGACTCTCGGGTGTTATCGAATTGTGGAACAACTCGGGGCCGGAGGGATGGGTGTTGTCTACAAGGCAGAAGACACTCAACTCGGGCGCTTTGCCGCGATCAAAGTCCTTCCGCCAGACGTCTCGCAGGACGCGCAGGCGCTTGAACGCTTTCTTCGCGAAGCTCGTTCCGTTGCCTCGCTCAATCATCCGAATATCTGCTCCATTTACCAGATTGGCGACGAGAATGGTGTTCGCTACATCGCGATGGAGTTGCTAGAAGGGAAGAACCTTCGCGATCGCATCGTTGATGGTCCCATTCGGCTCGATCAGCTTCTCGAATGGTCAGCGCAATTTGCGGCTGGACTGGATGCGGCACATTCCAAGTGCATCTTGCACCGTGACATCAAGCCGGCCAATTTGTTCGTCACGGAGCATGGCGTGGCGAAAATCCTCGATTTTGGACTCGCAAAAACAGTCCTGAAACGGCAGCCAGCTGGTATGGCAGCGGCCTACACGACCGCAGTGACAACCGATGCGCACCTGACTACGCAGGGAACTACTGTAGGGACCGTCGCCTATATGTCTCCGGAACAGGCGGCAGGGGAGCAACTGGATCAACGCAGCGACCTGTTTTCTTTCGGCGTGGTCCTTTACGAGATGGCGACGCAGGACGTGCCGTTCAAGGGCAACACTGCGGCTGCAATTTATGGCGCGATTCTTCACGTGCCGGCGGTTGGCTCCGTCGCAACTAAATCCCAGATGTCTCGCCGGAGCTCGAGCGCATCATTCTGAAATCGCTGGAAAAGGATCGCGACCTGCGCTATCAGAGCGCCGCGGAATTGCGTGCCGACCTGAAGCGCCTGAAGCGCGACACCGATTCCGGTCCCAGCAAGGCTGCCGTACGCAGTGCATCGGACGCGGTTCATCGGAGTTCGTCGCAGCGGCAGACCGGAAGAACTGAGCAGCAGGCTGGCGTACCGCCGAAATCAAAGATTCCGCTCTTCGCAGTGATTGCGGCGCTTCTGGTGATTGCCGGAATTGCGATTTACCTGGGTCTTCGTCCCCGAAGCGTAGCTGCCCCCGACACGGCGAGCCTGGCGTTCCAGAATCGCCGCATCATGCGCCTCACCAGCACAGGCACGGCCTCGGCTGGGGCCATCTCTCCGGACGGACGCTATGTCGTCCACGTTTCCGAAGAGAATGGCATGCAGAGCCTCTGGGTGCGGCAGATTGCTACCAACAGCAATGTCGAGATTGTCCCTAAAGCCGAAGTTCACTTCAGCGGAATCAGCATCTCGCCCGACGAGAATTTCGTGTACTACACCGCGGGCGCGGTTCATTCACCGGTGAACGATTTGTACCAGGTACCTGTTCTAGGAGGAACGCCGAAGAAGCTGCTCAGCGATATCGAGAGCCGCGTGAGCTTTTCTCCGGACGGAAAAGAGTTTGCCTTCATCCGCGAAGATCAGGAAGCGAGCTACGTTGTACTAGCGAATGCGGATGGCTCGAATCCGCATGTTCTGATGCAGACGAAGTTGCCGGAAGAAGTCGCCGCAGTCTCCTGGATTCCCGATGGCAGCGGAGTAGCGTTCGGAAAATATTCGCTCACCCGCGGCTATCACAGCGAAATCTGGTCGTTTCCTTTCAAGGGGAGTGCACGACAGCTAACCTCGCATCACTGGTTCAACATTAGCGACCTCGCGTACTTGCATGACGGAAGCGGTCTGGTGGTCGATGGCACCGACCCAGACTCGCTCTTCGCTTCCCAGCTTTGGCTGGTGAACGCCAAGGACGGCACGCTGCGTCGCATTACCAACGATTTGAATTCCTATCGCGGCGTAACTCTGTCGCAAGACGATAACCAGCTCTGCACCGTTCTGCATGAAACATCCACAGCGATTTGGACGACCGGCGGGAAGACCCCACAGCAGTTCGCGAATTCCACCAGTAAGCTCGATGCATTTCTTGGACTGTCGTGGACGCCGGATGGCCGCATCGTCTATACGGCAGCCCCGAGCGGCAGCCCGGAGATCTGGATCTCCAGCGCCGATGGATCGAACGCCAAGCAATTGGTCGCCGGCAGCTTCTTCAACAGCTCGCCCGTGGTTTCTTCCGACGGAAAGATTTACTTCACATCATCGCGCGCCGGGAATCCCGACGTGTGGCGTGTCGATCTCGACGGCAGTAATGCCAAGCAGATCACCTTTGGCGCGATCGATTTGGCCGATGCTATCACTCCCGATGGCAAGTGGCTGATCTTCCGCTCGGTGGCCAATGGCGTCTTCAGCGTATTCAAAGTAGCGACAGACGGTGGTACTCCGGTAAAACTCGCGGAAGTTGCTGGAACGCCGGTGAGCGTTTCGCCCGATGGAAAGCAGATAGCGTTTTCCTACGTAGACGAAGCTGCCGGAGAATGGCGCGTCGGCGTGGTCCCAATGGATCAGAGCACTCCTCTCAAGATGGTCAACCTCGATCACCTCGGAGTACAGTGGATGCCCGACGGCAAAGGCTTCAGCTTCCTGGAAACGCACCACGGATATTCGAACGTGTGGTTCTTTCCGCTGGATAGCAGCGGGCATCGACATGCGCTCACCAACTTCGACTCGCAGCGCATCTTCAGTTATGCGTGGTCGAAGGATGGCAAGCTGGCCATGTCGCGTGGCAGCGATTCGAGCGACGTCATCCTGATCAGCAGCGAAAAGCAATAATCCTACTGGAACTTCGCAATCAGGCAGGTGATGTCGTCATGCTGCGGAGCCGTGCCGGTGAAGGCCAGCACGTCGTGCATGATGGCTTGAATGATTTCGTCAGCCGAGAGACCTGCGTTAGCGCTGAAGACATGAATCAGGCGGTCCTCGCCATATTCGTCGGAGTGATCGTTCTCAGCTTCCACTACGCCATCCGTGAAAATCAGGAGCGTGTCGCCAGGAGATAAATTCATCTCCGCCGACTCATAGGCGCATTCGGAGAGTATGCCCAGCGGTACACCGCCCACGTCCAGTCGCTCGATGGCTCCCGAAGCGCGTCGTAACATCGGCGCATTGTGTCCGGCATTCACGTAGTTGAGGTGGCGCGAATCCGGATCGTACTCCGCTAGAAATGCGGTCGTGAATCGCGCTCCTGCCATGCTGTGCTTGCAGGCATAGCGATTCATTCCCGTGGTGAGTCCGACCACGGTGGAGCGCGTCGCGGAAAGTGTCTTGAGGCTAGCCTGGAAAGTTGCCATCAACAGCGCCGCCGGAACGCTTTTGCCCGCGACATCTGCAACGGCAATCAGGACGTTATTTCTCACGTCGGGAACATCGCGATAGAAGACGTCGTAGTAGTCGCCGGCGACGGTATTCGCCGGTTTGGTGAAGAAGGCGGAAGCAAGACCAGCAATCTCCGGTGGGTGGCTGGGCACCAGCCAGCTCTGGATCTCGCGCGCGATCTGCAGGTCGCGCTTCATGGTCACGCGATCCGCGACCTCGAGCACCAGCAGTCCGAACATGATCAGGCCGCCGTAGATGTGGAACCACGATCCCATGTTGTAAAAGGAACTCCACGGGAACAGCAACAGAACAAGGCCGATGATGAGGACCACGCGTTTCGAAGGCGATAGCTTCATCACCACGGCCCAGAAGAAGCTGCGGACAACCTGAAACCAATCGCGTGGCGAGCGCTGGGAAGCGGGCTTGAAGTCGATTTCTCGCGTATAAAGCTGAAATCCGGACTTTGCGTCCTGCCTCAACTGCGCCCACAGTTGATCGATCTCCATGCCTTCGGTGACGCGTTCCATGAAGTTTTCGACGCGCTTGAAAAACCGGGGGTCGCGCGGAGGCATGGCACTAGTCTGCGGCTGAGGTTCGCGTTGAGCGGTGGCGGGCATGAGGCTAGGGCGATTATAGCGGGTGCTGTGGAAGGGGGATCGAGTCATTCTGTCGTTATCTCTGAATGGGTCGTAGACCGAACTGCCACCACCCGACGTGATGACGGTCACCGCTGCCTCCTGCTGTCGCTGGTACTGTGCCGAACAATTTAGAGGAGGCAGTCATGAGCAGCACAGGAGTCGTAACACCGGCAGTAATTCCTCGGCAGAATTATCTACTTCTGGTAGGAGGATACTTCTCGCTGGCGTTTGCAGTTTTGCAGCTGACTGGAATCTGGTGGTCACCGAGGGCGATCAAGTATCTCGGGGGCCCCGCACAGCTCAGTATCGAACGCCCTGTCGTGTACGCAATCCTTTGCGTCGCGGTAGCGGCAATCGCTGTTGTTTTCGGCGTGTATGCGTTATCGGGTGCTCGTAAGATTCGCCCATTGCCATTACTGCGAACAGTGCTCGCTGTCGTTAGCGGAATTTATCTACTGCGCGGCATATTGGCCATTCCGCAGGCATTCTTTGTGGTGAAGCATCCGGAGCTTGTGCGCTTCTTTCTCTTTTCGCTCATCTCGTTTGCCATTGGATTGCTTTACCTTGCTGGACTCGTAGCCCTCAACCGCAAGGGAGCAAATTAGCGGACTGGTTGTGATGGGGAAGCGGACGTTGCGCCGGCGCTCTCCGTCGCTTTTCGATAATCGTAATACGTGTCCTCTTCCGATGAGTTCTTCGGCACGAAAAAGAAGATTTTTGCGTGCGCTCTCTCAGAGAAGAATGTGGGCAACCAGATATCCTGCGCGACCGGAGCTTCTCGCAGTTCGAATCGCGTACCTGGTTCCACTTGGGCAAGAAAGCCTTCAATCGAAACCGGATGGATAACCTCCGCCTCCACCTTCACCCACTGGTTGGTCTGTTTGTCGATCCACATCGTACCTTTCATTCCGGTCAGCACCTTGGCTTGGTTATTCGGTGGTTGATAACCGGAGCGCGGAGTTGCCGCGAGCACATAGACGTCGCGTCCATTCAACTGCTCTGTACGCTTGAGGTTGAAATCGAATGCCTTGGTCAGCTCCTCCATTAGCAGGTGATTGCGCTGGCGGCCACGCTGCCAAGCCGCAATGCGCCTATCCCTCTGCTGAGAAGTCTCCTTTCGGCGCGCCTCAGTCGCCTGCTCAAGTTTCCGCTGTTCGTCTGCTTTCTGCTTCGGTGGTAGAGGTTTTCCATCCAGCGCTGTCAGCATCTGGTAGGGGGAGCCAAGAATCATTCGCACATCGTAGGTATTGGTATGGCCGTCCTTCTTGACGTTCACGAAGTAGTCGTACTCGGGCTGAACCTTCCAGTCAGCTTTGTTGGCTTCAACCGATTTCTGAATGATCTGTTGAACGTCTACCTGTGCGAAGGCGGTGCTTACGAGCACCCAAAGAAGCGCGAGGATCAAAGTTGAGGAATGCGGTCGCACACCTTTCAATAGATTGTGGCGCAATGTTCAGTGTTGTCTGAATTGCGTCGTGCAGTGGGGCCCAGCCGACGCTTAAGGTTGTCACAGAACTCGTGGTTGCAGGACCAAGTTTACTTCGTTGCCACTTCAGCTTTCGCGGTTCGCACGATCAGCGGGATGCGCGGGAACGCGAAAGTTCCAGCAGCATCATCAACCACGCTGACCTGGCACATGTAGTTGCCCGGACGCAGCTGCGCCAGCGGCACTTCCAGCTGGAAGGATGTTGCTCCGCGCTCCGGTGTGTTGATCTGCTTAGCTTCAACCAGTGGCGTTTCGTAGGTCTTCAGCTTTCCACTGAAGAACTGCACGTTGGTGAGCACGTGGATGTTTTCGTCCTTGGACTTCGCTTCGGCGCCCTTCTCCTTCGCAGGATCGTAGACTTCGTAATAGATCGTCAATTGCTGGTCGGCAGTGAAGACATGCGAGAGGTTTGGAATTAACTCCTTGCCGTCGCGAATCAGAGGATTCTGTTTGAGCTTGCCGGGTAATGCGGACTGCGTTGCCAAAACCACTGAGCTCATCTTCAGCGGTGATTTCTTCAAATCCGGCACGGCGAAGTCGCTCTCGAATGAGCCGATCTTCCCAGTCTCATTTTCCCGCACCACGAATTTCAGGTGATATTTGCCGGGCGACAGCAGGAACGCCGTGTTGTATTGCACATTCTTGCGCCTCACCGTCTGGCTGGTCCCGACGGCTAGCTTCACGGTCTCGCGGATATTGGCGATTGGAATCTTCGACGAGGCTTCGCGCACGAGACCGATCACGTCCAGTGTGGCCTTGTCCTTATCGCTCGATGACTTGAACGGAACTGACGATCCTGGCACCACGATCGACGTGGGCACAAAGTAGTCATTGCCGCGCAAGCGGAAGTACGCGGTATCGACATACACGGGCAGATCCGTAACCGGCAGATCGGAGGCGATCTCGTCGTCGAGTTGTTTCTCGCGATCCTCTTTATTGAAATGCAGGAAGTCGCGCGGCCCGTAGTAACCGGTGCGATATTCCAGCTTGATGTCTTTGCGGTTCACCAGGATTTTGATGTGCCGGTAGTGGCCATCCATCGCCTTGTTCGTGCTGCGATAACCGATCAGGTAGTAGAGCGACGTATCTTGCTGAACCTTTTTGAAGGCGCCGCTGAAGTCGTTGGTGTCGAGGAAGGCCTTGCCGCCCGTATCGGAGGCGAGCGTAACCAGCGTCTCCTGTGAAGAGAAGTTCGAATCGAGATCGCTTTGCACAGACGCGCCCGAATATGCCGAGGTTCCGCGCACGCTTGCGGTCTGCGCCTGTCCTCCTGGCGGAAGGGCCTCCAGGCCGCGTGAATCGACGGTGTACAGCGAAAGATTGGAACGTACCGATGCGTTGATGGCGGCTCGCAGCTCCGATTGATTCTCAACGCCCGTGCGCTGCATTCCACCCGCGAAGTAAAGGACAGATTTTTTCTGCGGCAGCTTCGAGAGCGATTTTGCCAACGTGTTGATCGCCATCAGTCGGCGATCGGTGTTGAACAAGTTGTATTCAGTGTCGTCCGGCGTGTACTGTGCGCCAGTATCAGCGGTGCCGTCGGAACTTCCAGTCAGTCCCTGTTCGAAACCCTGGCCTTCTTCGCCATTGATCGCTGTTAACGCCTTCTTCAGTGCAGCATGATCGTTGGTGAAGTCCTGCGTCACCGTCATCGAGTTTCCAAGGGTAATCACCGAAACGAGGTCCGCGGGAGACATTTGCTTGTCCACGTAATCGGTCGCCGATTTCACCGCGCGATCCACCTCTTCGGGTTCCATGGCGCTCAGGTCAAAGAACAGAATGATCAAGCGCCGATCGCGAACGGCTTCGGCCTTTACGGTATCTCCCGTCAGAATCGGCGCGTTCCTCACCGCTTCCTGCACCGTCACCTGCGAAGGACCATTACCCGCGCCTTGCGCGACGTTGGTTTGCGATTCACCTTCGGGCCGCTCGATATCGAATGACATCAGGTGCTGCGGCTTACCGTCTTCAACGATGCTGAAGTCGGACTGCTTCAGGTCGCGCACCAGGTTACCGCTCCTATCACGCGCTACTACGTCGACCAGCACCAGGTCGCTGGTCGTGCGGAACGTGTAGCTCGACTGCGCTTCCTCTTGAGGCGGAGGCGGTGGTGGCCCTTCCGGACCTTCCTGAGCAAACACGGTCCAAGGCAGCAGGGAAGCCGCGAGCAGCAGCGAGAGCAACTTTTGCACCAGCTTCGAGTTGTGGAGCGTAGCTGGCATTAGAATCGGAACCTCGTCGAGAACGTGATAGTGCGCATGTTACCGACAGAAATCACATGACCAAACGTCGGAGAATTCACTGTGGTATTGATTGCCGTAAACTGCGGCGTATTGAAGATGTTCGTCATGTCACTGCGGATTTCGAAGCCCATCGTTTCGCGGATAGGGAAGTTCTTCGAAAACGACATATTGAACTGATGTGTTCCCGGACCAATGATGATGTTGCGCCCGCTGTCGCCAAACTGACCTGCGGAGGGAACCGCAAAAGCCGCCGTGTTGAACCATTGATTGATGGAGGGATTCGAAATTGAAATCGCTTCGCCCGGAACCAGATTTGCGCGCAGCGTGCCATTCGTTCCGCGAGCTACGTCGGCAAAGTTCCCGAGCACATTCGCGGTGAGCGGGAATCCCGAAGCAATCGTGAAAGTGCCGCTCCAGGTCCAATCGCCAAGGACCTTGTTCAGTGGGCCAGGCGACGTCATCCACTTGCGTCCTTCGCCGAAGGGAAGATCGACGGTGTAATCGCCGGTGAAGCGCTGGCGCTGGTCAAAGCTGGAGAGGCCACGTTCGGCGGCGAGGTCCTGTTCGTTCTGAGCTACAACCACTTGTGTTCCGCCGATCGACGACGCATCGTCGATCGACTTCGAGAACGTGTAGGTTCCGCCGATGGCAACGCCATTCGAGAGGCGCTTGCGCACCCGCAACTGGCCCGCATTCATGATGGAGTCCCCTTGCGAGGTCTCCCAGAGGAACGGTTGAACGCCGGCGATCAGCAGTCCTTCGGCTCCGCGGTTCGGCGCCAGCCACATATCTAGATCTGTGCCCTTCGTTCCGGTGTAGCCGATATTGACTACTGTGTTCCAGCCGATTTCACGCTGGATATTCAGGTTCCAGATTTGAACATAGCCAGGGCGATAGTTGGGATCGATGCCGTAGTTGTTGGTGATCGTCGACCCTACTGGAGTTGGGAACCCGTTTGCCAGCGTAAGAGATTGCGCCTCGGATGCGACATTCGTCTGCGTTACGGAGAATGGCGGCTGGAACGCGAGGTTCGAAACGATCGAACGATACTGGCTCAGGTTGTAATTGATTCCATAGCCCGCGCGCACGACTGTCTTGCTGAAGGGCTTCCACGCGATCCCGATTCGTGGCGCCCAGTTATTGCGCTCCGGCTTGATGAGTCCCGATGGATAAACGATCCCCGTGAACGGACCTACCTGGCCCGGTTGCACAGGAGCGACTGCTGTGAATCCCGGTGCCGCATCCAGATTCACAAGCTGATTATTGAGCTCGCTGAAGGGAGCAATGTACTCGTAGCGCAGTCCAGCATTGATGGTGAGATTGCCACGCAACCTCCAGTCGTCCATCACAAACAAGTCCCAGCCGTTCGCGGCAAACTTGTAGTTCTGGTTATTGCTGTACTGAAGCGACGTTTGCTGTGCGTCGCCGAGCAGGAAGTCGGCAAAGTCGTAGCCCGTGCCCTGGACCGGCGTTCCATTCACCGAGTCCGCAGTGGCGGCTCCGGTAAACACGAACGTACCCCGCGGATTGGTATTGCTGACGAGCGTCTCCCACAAGCGGCGATAGTCGCCGCCGAACCGCACATTATGCTTTCCATGATTCCAGATGATCGTGTCCTGGAACTGGAGCGTATTGTCGTGCTCCACGTGCGGAGCTACGTCGGTCAGGCTGCTGTAATCGCTGAAGGAGAGATTGGGCAGTCCCCAGTTCAGCGGATTCTCCGAGATGCCTGTAATTCCCAGGTCACCTGCGACATTGTCGACGCCGGCAAAGAAGTTCGCGGTATTGATCTGCGAGCGATTGAAGCTCACGCGGAAATTGTTAGTGAGCTTTCCGTGAGCATAGGTGTAACCGGCGTTCGCATTCAGGCCTTTGGTCTTCGTGTTCCCACCGACGCCGGGAAATGGCGTGAACTGGTTGGCATTGGAGTCGGTGTAGTTCAAGCCAAAGTTGACATTGCTGCGGCCTCTTCCAAACGGACCTCGTCGCGCACCTGGCTGCGGCTGACCGAGGGTATGCATGAGTCTCAGGTTGATGTTCGTCGAGTCATTCAGCGCCGAGGTGCTGTAACGGAAGTTCTGCAAGCCCGGTTGATTTGGAAGCGGGATGTATTTCAACAGTCCGGCCGAAATCGGATTGATGCTCGTGAGCTGATTGTTGGCGAAGGGAACTCCGGTGATCGGGTTGTAAATGGTTACCGGCTGACCAGCGTTCGCCCCGGAGGTGTAGACGGTCTGGGAGAAGTCACCGTTGCGCTCGGCCAGCGTGGGCACGTGCGAATAGACTTCATACGGATTCGTGGCGCGCGTCCCGAACATATTAAAGAAGAGGAACGTGTTCGAGCTCAGGTCTATAAGTTTAGGGATCTTGAACGGCATTCCGAGCGTCGCGCCGAAGCGATTGGACGAATAGCTCGGCTGCAGGGAAGGAACGCCGCTCAAGGAATACGGGTGCGCGTCCAGAGCCGCATTTCCGACGTCGTAGAAGACAGAGCCGTGTGGCTGGTTGAAATTCGCTCGACCACGGCCGCCCAAGCGGAAGCCCCCACCACCTGGACCACCGGGTCCGCCGATCATGATAGGACCACCACCCGGTCCGCCGGGGCCTCCCGGTCCACCTTGGAAGCCGTTTCCTTGGCCGCCCTGCCCATTCTGGCCGCCCGGAAGTTCGCCACGCGCCCGCATCTCATCGATGCGATCCTGCATGTCGTCAGCACCACGTCCGAAGGCTGCGGTTTGACCCATGGCGCCGTTGACGGATACCGAATCGTTCGTTGCGTCCGCCGTAGATGCCAAAGCCGACATGCCTTGCAATGGCGCATCACCACCGCTGTTGGCCGCCAAACTGAGAGACAATTGATCTCCAGTAACGGATAGCCGCTGCGAGCCACGTCCGCTCGCGGTCACTGATCCGAACTGACCCATGCCCGCGTTCTGCTGCTGGTTCTGCTCTTTAGGCACGCGCGAGAGCAGGATCATCTCCAGATCAGCCTGTCCTGTCGGAGTTGCCGCGTTGATCATGACCTCTTTCGTTACCGACGCAAACGCCGCGAACTCCGCGCGCACCACATATCGGCCATTCGAAGGCGGGATGAGCGAGTAGTTGCCCTCGGCATCGGTCGAGGTGATGACCTTCTTGCCAGTAAGGGTATTCGCGGCGGAGATCGTGACTCCCGGCAGTCGAGTGGCGCCAGACTTCACCGTGCCACGGATCTCGCGCATCGCCTGCGTTACAGGCGCAGATGCCGTCGCCGGTTGCGATGCCGAGGTCGGCTGCACCGAGGGCGCGCTCTGTGCTCCGCTGAACACACTCAGCGTACAGAGAGCACAAAGAAGGAATGAAAGCCTAATCTTCACGGTTTAGTTTGCGGCTCAGGCGGGTTGCTCGCAAAGTGCGGCATCCCGACGCGAAGCGTTGCGGGGACGAAAACGCCACTCTTCATCTCACCCCGTCCCATCACATGATCGCCTACTTTGATGTCGGCAAGGGTGACACTTTCGCGTTTTTCGTTCTGAAAGGACGTATTCTCATCCGCCTGAATGACTTGGGTTTGTCCGTCTGGACGCAGGATGGTTAGTTTTGTCTCTTCGATCGACTTCACTTCACCGGCAATGAACCTGGTTCCGAGGCCCATTTGCTGCATCTGTTCGGCTGATGGCGGACCTCCGGCTCCGGGACCTCCCGGGCCGCCCATTCCCGAACCGATAAAGCGCGCCGTCAGTTGGCTGGAATCACTGCCGGGTTCCGCGCCGACCATCACATGGTCGCCTTTGGCAAAATCAGAAATCTTGGCTTCTTCGCGATTCTTGCGGAAGCGGGTATCGCTGGTGATCGCGACGGTAACCGTTTTGCCATCGTCCGTCTTAATCACCATGGAATCCGGCGAGATGGAATCTATAGTCCCCGAGACCCGCGTGAGATTGGCGAAGCGCCCTCCACCCTGTCTCCCACCACCGGGTCCCTGGGGTGGCTGATCCTGAGCCGCCGAAACCAGCAGGTAGGTGGAAAGGAAAGTCGCGCAGGCGAACACTGCCAGCAACAGCTTCATCGTCGGAAACTTGAGTCTGGGAACCATACATTTTGCTCCGTTCCATTGGTCCAGCCGTGAAGATATTAAAACCCAAAACAAGGGTCAGAGTTCTTCCATGGCTCTGTACGTCTGAAAAGACGGAATCAGGGCCATTCTGATTACCTCGGAGGCCGGTATTTCGAGCTGAGTTCAAGACTGGCTCCTGCCTACTCGCTCTGTCGGTGGGGCAGGAGTTCATCATCCAGCTACCCGGAGTGGGGCAGCACGTAGTGGATCACCGCGACGTAGTGGCAAGCGCTGCCGAGAAGCACGAACAGGTGCCAAATTGCGTGGTTGAAACGAAGACGCGATGAACTGAAGAAGGCGACGCCGAGGGTGTAGGCCAGGCCTCCAGCCAGGAGCCATCCGAGGCCGCCGGGCGGAACGGCGCGGAAGAGCGGGCGCGCGGCAATCACGACAAGCCATCCCATGGCGATGTAGAGGATGGTCGAGAAAACCATATGGTGCTCTTTGCTGAGCAGCTTCCATGTAATTCCGAGCAAAGCGATGGCCCAGACTAAAGCCAGTAAAGTCCAACCCCAGCCGCCGCGCAGGTTCACCAGCATGAATGGCGTATATGTGCCAGCGATGAGCAGGTAGATGGCGGAGTGATCGATGGTCCGCAAAATGCGCTTGGCGGGAGCGTGCTGCACCCAGTGATAAATGGTCGACGCGGCGTAGAGCGTGATCAGACTCGCGCCGTAAATGCTGACCCCAACAACGTGCCAGACGGTAGCGTGGGTGGCCGCCAGCACGATCAGGAACGGCACAGCCACAAGCACGAGCAAGAGTCCGATGCCGTGCGTCAGCGTGTTTGCGAGTTCCTCCACTGCGAGGATTGTAGGCTCGCTGGCTGACGCGATCAATGTGCTACATCACCGCAAAGATTCCGAAAGTGCGGTATGGTGGCGGCGCTTGGGCACTCATGAGCGCTGAAACCGAAGTTGCGTCGTTGCTCCGCGGCCAACTCGCCGACATTATCGTTGGCACGCTCTTCGTGGTTATCGGGCTGATCGCATTCAGCGTCGCGGCCATTCGCCGTCGCGGAGGAGTGAGAATTCTTGTCTGGCTGGGGCTGTGGAGCGCAATGTACGGCGCCAGCATCCTGATCCACTCGCCGGCAATGATCGCGGCTATTCCGCAGGCGTTCGAACCCGCCAGGATCTGGTTAATTACCGCGATCTCCTACTTCATCATCGTCGCCGCTGCGGTGGCGTTTCTGGACCTAACCAAAGGAGAGCTGCGGCGTGCCATGCAGGGGTTGTTGGTGGCAGATACAGCTGTGGCCATAGCCGGCATCGGATGGTTTGCAGTCTCTGGTTCGGATGAGGCGTTGATCCCCGTCAACCACCTGCTCGCAGTCGCTGGCTTGGGGGCCCTGATCGTGGTCGTGTCGGTGCCGCAATTGTCGGAACGATTTCTTGTTCTTTCGAAGCATCGAGTGCTCACCGTGGGCACCTGGTTTTTCGCGGCGGAAGCGCTCTACGTGAACATTGCGCGTCCGATGCATCTTGATCCACCTCGCATCTTCGACTCTCTCGGCTTCGCTGCTCTCCTCTTTTCCTTCGGTTATGTCGCAGTGGAGATGATCGTTACCAACGAACGACGGCTGCTGTCGATCGAAAACGAGTTGGAAATTGCGCGCCAGTTGCAGTTTTCGATTCTTCCCAGCGGTGCGCCAGAGGTCACGGATCTCACCATAGCAGCGGCTTATGAACCGATGACGGCCGTTGCCGGAGACTTCTATGAATTCCTGCCCGTAGATGAGCACCGTGCCGGGTTCCTCGTTGCCGATGTGAGCGGTCACGGTGTGCCCGCGGCGCTGATCGCTTCCATGATCAAGGTTGCGACGCAATCGATTGACGGCTGCGCGCAAGATCCGGGGGAAGTGCTCGGACGCCTCGGCAGCATTCTGTCGCGGCACCTGCGCGGACAGTTAGTCTCCGCGGCCTACTTATGGATCGACACCGAAGCCGGTACGGCTCGCTATTCGGCAGCGGGACATCCGCCACTGCTCTGGTGGCGTGCCGCCGACGGCACCCTCAGTCGTATCGAGAGCAATGGGCTTCTGTTCGGCATCATGCCTGACTGCGACTATCCCGTGCAGGAGATTCCACTCGCGTCCGGTGACCGCTTCTTGCTGTATACCGACGGCGTCACCGAGCCAGAAAATGCGACTGGCGAGCCGTTCGGCGATCGCACACTAGAGCGGATTATCCGCGAAAACCGGTCATTACCGGCTCGGGAATTATCAGCACGTCTGTTGAAGCAAGTGCATGCGTGGCAACCAGCGTCTCTGACACAGCAAGACGACATCACGCTGATTGTGATCGATGTGCGGTAGGGCTTAGAAGCTAGTCCGCAGCCCGGGTTGGCGATTCCGTGAATGGAAGCGAGTGCAAAAGAGGGTCAGGGTGGGGCACCGACGCTTTCGATCACTTGAATCGCGGTTGTTTACCCGGCCGCACGTGCATTGCGTTCTGACTTGGAAGGAACACGCGCGTAGACCTTGGTGCCCCTGCCAAGTTTTGACTTGATGGAGAGACGTCCATTGAGCAGTCTAAGTCGCTCCTGCATGCTGGTGAGACCAAGCCCGCAGCCCTTGAGTGCGCTTTCTGGGTCGAAGCCGGCGCCGTGGTCCGTCACCGTGAGCTGAATTTGTCCACGAGTTTGCGACAGTTCGACTTCGAAACGTGGCACCCCGCTGTGCTTCGACGCATTTTGTAAAGCTTCCTGCAACACGCGAAACAGACAGATAGAAGTCTCCGATGTGACGGCATCCGGCAAGTCGTGGGTTTGGAAATCGATTTCGACCTGGTGCTTCTCGGCAAACTCTTTGCAGAAGCCCTTCATGGCGGCCACTATCCCCAAGTACTCCAGCTTTGAGGAGTGCAGACCGTGCGAGATGGCCTGGACATCAGTCGCAAGCTGCGAGGTGTGGCTTCGCAGTGCGTCCAGACGAGCGAAGACTTCAGAAGGAGAGTCGGCTAGGTTCTGCTGCAATTCATCGATATCAATCGCCAGCAGAGCGATTCGTTGGGCAATGTCGTCGTGAAGGTCCCTTGCAATCCGAGTGCGTTCACGTTCTTGCACCTCGATCAGTTTGCGACTGACTCCGGCAAGAGCTTCGTGCGCCAACCTGCTATCTGTCACATCGTTACACGATCCTATGTATCCGGCAAAGGTGCCATCTGGATTCAATCTCGGCACTCCGATGTCCTGAACCCAGCGATGCTCCCCGTCATGCCGGCGGAGTCGATATTCCATCTTGAATTTTTGTCGCCGCTCAAACGAATATGTGTACGAATCAAGGTATCTCTGGACGTCGTCAGGATGTACGCCCTCCGTCCATCCATTTCCAAGTTCCTGCTCAGTGGATCGTCCCGTAAAGTCCAACCAGGGCTTATTGAAGTATGTGCGAAGTTTGTCGGTTCCGGACATCCAGATGAGCACGGGGGCTGTATTCGCTACTAAACGAAAGCGTCCTTCGCTCTCCAGCAGTTCCAGTTGCGCCTGCTGACGATCAGTTATGTCCACGAAGCTAACCAGGTTCGTATCTTTTAGAGTGGCAAAGTGAAATTCGATCCATCGGCTCGATCCGTTCTTGCAACGAACGGCCGACTCCATCGGCTCGATGTCAGTTCCTTGCTGTGAAGCTTTTTGAATGCGACGTTCCCACTCTGCTTTGACGGTTTTGCGATATTGGATATCGGGATAGGCGAGAGGCCACCAGTGAGCTTCGTCGGGCACGTCTTCGATGGTGTAGCCGAAGAGTTCGGTGAACTTATAGTTGATCAGCAGATTTGTGTACTCTGGTCCGCGCGTTACGACCATCGCTACGGGAGAGCGCAGTACCAGTTCCCGACTGTATTGCTCACTTCGTTTAAGAGCGTTCTTGGATGCGAGTCTATCTGTAACATCTCGAAGCATGTCGGCGGACAGTTCACCCGGAGTTGAGGGCATTGTAGCGCAACCGTTACAGGTTGGGGACTCAGAACAAGTGCAGTTGCTTAAGTGCCTTGAGGAGAAACCAGGTCCCGAAGACGACTCCAATGACGATGGTGATAACACGGTTATTGCGCCGGAGCCAGGCGCTGAACGCATCGAGGATGGCGGCCGACTGGCTCGAAGAAATAGCCGCGAGAGTCAAGATCGTTAGCGGGGCGATTTCCGCCAACACGACGAAAAGAATGAACATCAGGGCGGAGAGCCCGGCGTCCAGTTGTGCCTCAGTGATGGCGCTGATCGCTCCGAGCGTAAAGACCAGGAACTTAACGCTGACGGTCATGAATCCAGCGCCAGCCGCAAAGGCCGCTTAGCGGCGACATCGACCCGGCTTTTGTCAACCACTGCGGTGGCGGTGCGTCTTCGTCTTCGGCTCCCAGCAACTTGCGCAATGCCTTCACGTAGAGCAGCAGGGCCAATATCAAAAGAAGACCCGCTAAGACGAATCGGGGGGAGTCTGGCCCCGAACGTTCCTCGCTGGCCGCAAACACGATGCCGAATAAGAAGCCCTGAACGAGACGAACCGCCGTCATGCCTGCCACCCATGCAAAAGCTGCGCGAGTGGACGACCGTACTAACTGGAGTGTGATTATTGTCTGCAGCGGAAGGGCAGCACTGGCGAGGATCAGAGGTAAAAGATTGCCCCACAGTTCGAGCATGATGGGCACTTTCTTCGGGAGAGATGCTACGCAATACGGACGGTTAGTCGGTGACCGATTTGCCAGCCAAGTCTTGAGAGGATCTAAGAACGATGAAATGTTGCAAAGCAAACTACGGCAAGACGAACATTCTGTTTTCTCGACGAGGGCCGCGCAGGTCGGCTGCGGCGATGGGGCGGTCTCGTCATTCGTCCAAGGATGGGTCTTCCTTCTCCGGCCATAAGACGGCGAGTATCAAGGCCACCGCAATTCCGATGCAGACTTCAGCGAAGCGATGAAAGGCGACGCGCCATGGAGGAGCGGAACGAGGTATGAGCAGAATAATCACAAAGGTAACACCGGCGAAGCGATAGGCGGCGCGATCCACTCGAAGGGCGGCGCTGAACAGTCCTAACAAAAACACGCTAATACCGAATACGAGAACCTGGTGGCCAAAGTAGCTGGCGACGAATGCGCCGAGCGCGGCTCCAAGCGCTGTTCCAACGAAGCGTCGTGAGGAAACACCGAGAGCCGCACCGAGCGAAGATTGCGTGATCACAAGGGTTGTGATCGGCGCCCAGTAAGACTCTGGCAACTTGAAGAGACGTGCGGTCAGGAGTGACGCTACAGCAGCTACAGCCGTCCGCGCTGAATGCACCAGAACCGCCCGTCGTGTTGGGCTCATTGCTCGCTCGCTTTTGAGTGATGATGCCATAGAAGGGTTAAATGGGCACCCGGCGTCTGCTGATTTCACCGTCCGCTGCGCGGAAAGTGTAGGGCAAGCGTGAGCCACTCCAGCTTATGTCGATGAAGGTTGAAGCGCGGCGAGTCACGGCTTAGAATCTCGACCATGAAGAAGATGAGGAAGTGTCTCCCTCTCATCGTCGTTTTAGTCTCTGCCTTGGCGTGGGCGGGCCAGGATAAGAGTGACAAGGGTGAGTCTGAAATTTCCTTCAAGGTTCTGAAGGACGACAATGGCAAGCCGGTGCGTAACGCCGCCGTGATCATGCACAACGTAAATGACAAGGGCAAGGCGTCGGCGGGCGGCATGGAATTGAAAACCGACGCTGAAGGCAACGCCAGTTATTCAGGGCTTCCGTACGGCAAAATCCTTATCCAGGTGATTGCCCCCGGCTTTCAAACCTACGGCGAGAGTTTCGACATCAACGAAGCCAGCAAGACGATCACGATCAAGCTGAAGCGGCCGCAGGAGCAGTACTCCATCTACAAGGATCCTCCAGCGCAGCAGAATCCGCCGCAGCCAAAACAATAGCGATCAGGATTCCAGTTGCTCGCGCAATTTCCGTCGCAGGATTTTCCCCGACGGATTGCGCGGCACCGCGGTTACAAATCTCAAATCGCGTGGTTGCTTGTAACTGGTCAGGCGCTCGCCTACGAATCCGCAAATATCGCGCTGCATTTTTTCGGTTCCAGGATAGCCCTCGCGAAGCACGATGAACGCACACGGGATCTCGCCGGCTTCACGGTCAGGACGTCCTACGACTCCACAATCGCGAACGGCCGGGTGCTCCATGAGGACGGCCTCAATCTCCGCAGGCGCAACCGCAAAACCCTTGTACTTGATCATCTCCTTGCGGCGATCGACGATGCTGTAGCGGTCCACTTCATCGCGAGTGACGATGTCGCCGGACCAGTACCATCCATCGCGCAGCACATCGGCCGTGGCTTCGGGTGAGTTCCAGTAGCCAAGCATGAATTGCGGACCGCGCATGACCAACTCACCGGGACGATCGGTCTCGTTTCCTGTCTGTGGATCGATGATGCGGCAATCGGTCTGCGCAACCGGAAGTCCGATAGATTCGGGCTTAGCGAGAGGTCCAGCGAGAACGCCGACGTGAGTCACGGGCGACGCTTCCGTCATGCCATAGCCTTGAATGATGGGAATGCCGGTTTGTGCGGTGAAAAGGCGGGCAAGCTCTGCGGCCAACGGCGCAGCTCCGGATTTTACGAATCGCACCTTGTGGTCGCGCGGAAAGTCGCCTTTCTCAGCCGCTTGCACGAAGGCATTAAGTACGGGCGGCACGCACGGAATGAAGGTGATTTCTTCGGAGCGAATCCAGTGGAGCGCGCGAGCCGGGTCAAAACGTGGCATGAGGACAAGCGTGCTTCCGAGAACGAATGCAGGATTCAGAGCGACGTTCAATCCATAGATGTGATAAAGCGGCAAAAAACAGAGGACGTGGTCATAGAGTGCTAGAGGGCCGGCATTCGGCCCCAGGAGTTGATAGACGTTTGACACGAGATTGCTGTGGGTAAGCATCACGCCTTTGGGCAATCCAGTGGTGCCGCTGGAGAAAGGAAGCGCCGCCAGAGTTAGACGTGTGTCGGCGTCGAGAGTGGGAAGCGGCTGGGAGATCGAAGACAGCAGTGAGTCGAAGGCCTGCGCGCCGTGACACCTGAGATCGCGTGACATAGACGCTGCGCAGGTTTGGGAGGCCACTCAGCTCGACTCCTGACAACAGCGGGCCGTCGGTGATGAGCAGGGAAGCGCCAGACGCTTCGAGTTGATAGCGCAGCTCACGCTCGCGATACGACGGATTGATGAGGGTGGGAATCGCTCCGGCGCGGGTGGCTGCGTGATAGGCAGCGCAGAACTCCCAGGAATTCGGGAGAAAGATGGCGATCACATCGCCGGGCTTCACATTCGCCGACACGAATCCGCGGGCAAGGCGGCTGACAAGATCTGCATATTCGGCAAAGGAAATGCGCCGCTCAGGCAGGCAAGATGTATCCACAATAGCGGTGAGTTCACCGAACCGCTCAGCCGCGCAGGCTACGAGATCGTGAACGAAGATTCCGCCAGGATCGGCGTATAACTTTGTTCTTAACATGAGTGAGAAAACGAGGGGCCGGCTGTCGCTGAACTAGGAGGACAGTTTACGCAGGAATTCGCGTTCGTCCATGCGATATTTGAAGGCCTTGCGGCCATTGATGAAGACGACGGGAACTTCGTCGCTGAAGCGTCGGCGCAACTCGCTGTCGGAGTTGACATCGATTTCACGCCACTGGAACCGGGCTTGACGCGAGAGTTTACTGAGCGACTCCTTCACGATTTCGCAGAGATGGCAGCCTTTACGCGAATAAAGGACTACTTCCCGAGGATCTATCGAGGCCTGCTCCATGATTTGTCGTCCGTGGGCCGAGTGTAGCACTGACTAAAGCGGTTTACTACGGCCAATTTAGCTGATGCCTTAAAGATGCTAAGCACTGCTACTTACGTTGCTTCTTGAGCAACCGATCCCTCAATTGATGGACTTCACCTTCAAGATTCGTACCCCATTCTTCGGACCACAACTGATGTTTGCGTAGATAATCTCGCATGTGCGCGATGGGATCTATCGCCAAACCAAGTGACCTCGGGTTGTGGGCCAGGGCAGCGATCTGGCACTCGATCAGAGTAGGGCCGTCTCCCTGTCGTGCTCGCTGGATGGCTTCGGTAGCAACGCGATGAACCGCAACGCTATCATTGCCGTCGACTGGAATGCGAGGGAAGCCGAAGTCCTCGCCGCGCAGCAATGGATTGAGATGGTTGTCGGTATTGGGGTCGATCGTGGTTTCGAACGCGAAAACGACTGGAAGCTTGGTCTCGCCGGCAAACCGCGCCGCTTCGTAAGCTGACAGCAGGCCGCTGGCAAGATTTCCAGCAAGAACCACAGAGACATTGGGCTGGCTTTGCACGCGGAAGGAATGAGCTGCACCGATAGCCATGGCGATCTGCGCACGCCCGTCGAAATCAGGGAAGAGAATGCCCGGACCGTCCTGCGGTATGCGGAAAGGCAGAGCAGCATCGGGGCGTCCAAGTGCGAGGGCCAGCCAGGTCGCGAACTGGTCTGTGTCTTCGGCGATCGACGAGATGTATTGAACGAGCTGGCGGCGGTTGGCACAGAGAGTATCGGAGGGCCTGAGTTCCGATGCGATGCCAATGGTTACGCCTTCGGAGTTCGCGGTGCCGTTACTGCCGAGGAGCGACTCGGTGAGTGCGCGGCTGCGGAGCATGCGGCTGTACATCTGTTTGAGGATTTCGGCCGTAGCCAGTGGAGGCGCGATGGCTCGAGCCTTCGAGGTGGAACGTTTAGGGGAAACGAGGCGCTTGGTCATGGATTCAGTTCAAAGATAAACGGGATTGTATCCGACGAGCGCTTTTGCGCTAATCAGTCTGGATTACCACGATCGAAAGCTAAGATAAGAGAATGCAATGGTTTGCCGAAAGTCAGCAGTATTTTTTATGCCAAAGCAGGCGCAGGGTTTTCAACACAGCTGTGGAAAATTGTGTGGAAATTTCGAATAAGTGATCTCTAACGTGAACAAAAGCCGTATGTTCAACACATTGCACACGAACAAGTGCTAGAGATTTCATCGTCGCGGAAAAAAGATGCGACGGAATTTTACCGAAGCTTCACAGAAATCGGTGATGAGCCGAAACGAACCAGAATGAAACTACGCATCGACAAATTGCTGGTGGAACGAGGACTGGTGCCTTCGCGCGAACGGGCCCAGGCGCTGATTCTTGCGGGAAAAGTATTAGTCGACGAGCAGAAAGTTGAGAAGCCGGGAACGCCGGTGGGCGAAGAATCGAAGATACGCCTGCTGGGCGAGGATCTGCGCTATGTCAGTCGAGGCGGGCTGAAACTCGAGGCGGCGCTGCAGCATTGGAAAATCGACGTGAACGGAAAAGTCTGCCTGGACGTAGGGGCATCTACCGGCGGATTCACAGATTGCTTATTGCAGCATGGGGCGAAGAAAGTCGTTGCCGTTGACACGGGTTATGGGCAAATCGATTTCAAGCTGCGAAGTGATGAGCGCGTGCGCCTGCTGGAAAAGACGAATGCCCGCTATCTTAAGCCAGCGGACATCGGAGAAGCGATCGATGTGATCGTGATGGATGTGTCGTTCATTTCGGCGACCTTGGTGCTACCGGCGGTAGTGAATGCGGCTCGCGCATTCCGCGGCTCACCTGCGGTAGTCGTGCTAGTGAAACCACAGTTTGAAGTTGGGCGCCAACTGGTAGGAAAGGGAGGCATCGTTCGTGACGTGGAGGCGCAGCGGGGGGCGGTTAACAAAGTGCGGTCAGCGATGCACGAGTTGGGATTTGAGGTCGGAGAGGAGATTGAATCGCCTATTCTCGGGACAGAAGGGAACCGGGAGTATCTGGTGTATGGGAAGGCGGAAAGATCATCATAGCGAGCGTCTCGGCAGCCGAGATCGGCTGCCCCACGTAGACAGTTGAAGTGCCACCCCCGTTCGGCATTCTGTACAATCCAAGTCGGAACACGGATCGGATATGCAGAGACGATGAAAGCCGTCGCAATTGTTTCTAAACCGGATAAACCTGAAGTCGCAGAAATACTGCCGCGATTGGTTCGCTGGTTGACTGAGCATGGTTATGGCGTGTGCATGGACCGCGAGTCCGCTGGTTATCTTGATGCGACCCAGGAAACGGTGGTGGAGCGCGCGCAATTGGCGTCGAACGATGTGCGCATGGCCATCGTTCTTGGCGGTGACGGAACTTTACTCGCCGCTGCTCGCGTGTTCGCAGCCAAGGCCGTACCCATTCTTGGCGTGAATCTGGGATCGCTCGGGTTTCTAACGGAAGTTCCGATCGACGATCTGTATCCGACGCTCGAGGCGATCGATTCGGGCACATGCGATGTGGAAAAGCGCGCAATGCTGGAAGCCACGGTGCTACGCAACGGTCAGAAGATTTCCGAGTTTCACGCCTTGAACGATGTGGTGATCAGCAAGGCGACGATTGCACGTCTGGCGAGCTTTGATCTCTATCTAAAAGGGAATTTTGTTACAAGCTACAAGGGCGATGGGCTGATTATTGCGACGCCGACAGGTTCGACGGCCTACTCGTTGGCGGCGGGTGGACCGATTCTTACGCCATCGGTCGATGCGATGGTGATCTCTCCGATTTGCCCGCACTCGCTAACTCACCGTCCGATTGTACTTCCCGATGAGATTGAAATTGAGGTGGTAGTCGGGTGGACGTGCGATGAAGCGTTCCTGAGCGTAGACGGGCAACTCGGAATGCCATTGTGCCAGGGTGATCGGTTGCAGTGTCGCAAATCTCCGCATCAGACGTCGCTGCTGCGCATGCGGCGCACTTTCTTCGACGTGCTGCGAACGAAGTTGAAGTGGGGGCAAAGATAGTGGCTAGTGGCCGGTGGTTAGTTTGGGTAGCTGGTAGCTAATCGCTGACGGCGAGGTGCCTGCGGTTTTGCCCCTTGCTTTCGCAAAAATCAAAGGCCCAATAAAAAAGGGCTGGCCGAAGCCAGCCCTCGATGCAATCAGCAGGTTAGAAGGTGAAGTGCACTCCGAATTCGCTCCATACTGAGCGCGGTGTGAACGTGCTGCTGGGGTTGATGAATCCAGCGGGGTGAGCAAACGTGGAAGCACTGGCGATGTTATTGCCGAAGTTGTTGCCGTAGTTGGCACGATTCGTCAAGTTAAACGCCTGTGCAATGAGCTGCAGGTTCATCCCCTCACGAAGACGAATGTTCTTCGCTAAACGCATATCCAACTGAAAGAACGGGTCTCCACGAAGCGGGTCATATTTCGCGATACTGCACTGCTTGGACAGGTAGTAGCAATTCTGTGCGCCGACGTCATTTCCCGCAAAAGCAAACCAGTTGGTCGGGTCATCATTCGGCACAACCACGGCCGCCGTCGTTCCGCCACCAGCGTTGATAGTGTTGGTGGAGTTGGTCAGGTTATACGGACGAGCCGAACCGTATTGCATGATGGGAGCGAGTTGCAGTCCCAGCGGCAGGTCGACGATTCCACTTAACGTTATGTGATGGCGCTCGTCGTTGGTCGACGGGCCCCACTCAGCCGGAGACAGGGGTGCGTAGCCATCGCGGGAGTAGTTACGGAAGATGGTGGTTGGACCGCCACCGCCGTCATAGCCATACGCCCATGACAGAGTGTAGTTGGCATTGACCGAGAAGTGATGGTTCATCCGTTGACGGTAGCTGAAGTTCATGCCGTCGTAGCGATTGCGGTTGATGGATTCTTCGTTGCGAACGCTTGCCAGGACAGGCTGGCCAGCGGCGGTGAAAGCAGCGGTTAAAGGACGATCAAGAATCACATTCCCGCTGCCATCAACGCCCATCGGCACTTTTTGGTCGATGTTGATGGTCTTGTCTTCGTGCAGGCCGAGGACGTGAGTGTATTCGGCTTCGAACACGGAGTTGTTATTCAATGCCCAGCTGTAACCGACATTGAATTCTTCCGCGACTGGGTTGCGGTAGTTGGGATCGATGAGACGGCCGACGCTGCCGTCAGTTAACTGGCTCAGCGGACCGGGGAGCGTTGGCGTGGGGCTGACTCCGTACTGCCACTGGCCCAAAGTCAGACCGGTACCAGGAACGACGTCGGTCGGGCTGGAAAGGCTGAGGACGGTCTGGAAAACAGTCGGGTTTGCCTGCTGTTCCATGAACAGCGGAATGTTCTGGAAAGAGTTCCCGTAGTAGAGGCCGAATCCGCCACGCAGAACATGCTTGCCGGCGCCGGTCAGGTCGTAAGCGAAACCAATGCGTGGGCTGAAGTCCTTGTTGTCATCGTGCGGCAACTTGGCAATGTACGGATTTGAGATTGGATCGTTGATCGCGACCAATTCCTGGTAAGTGCGGCTTTTCGTAATGTCGGACTGGCCAAGAGCGTTGAAATCTTTATCCCAACGTAGGCCAAGATCCAGGGTCAAGCGGGGCGTCACTTTCCAGTCATCCTGGAAATAGAAGCCGAGTTGTTTGGTGGCGACGATGAATTCCGGACCGCCGACGGAATAGGACATACCGCCGATCAGACCGGGCGTACTGAAGCCTTGCGGGTATAAAGTGGGGTTTCCGAGAATCTCACTCGGGTCCTTGCTGAAGTCAAGCTCAAGAGTCGAGTTGTATTCGAAGAATCCGCCTTCGACTGGATTCCAGATGTAGTCGACGCCCGCCTTCAGGGTGTGCTTGCCAATGGTTTTGGAGATGTCATCTTTGAACTGCCACTTGCGCTGAAAAGATTGTTGCGGCACGTTCGTGTTGGTGCCGAACGACGCGCTGGGGAAGGTGACCAGTGGAGCGCGGACTGTGCTGTCGATCAAGTTGTTCCAATACTGAAACCCAGCAGTGAAGGTGTTGACCGCCGTATTGGAAAGAGTTGAGGTGAGCGTAAGGTTCGTGAGTTGCAGGTGATTGACTGTGAAATTTCCCTCGCTCAGATCGCCGGTACCGTCGGACTGATCGTTCAAGCTGTTATTCGACTGCGAACTGTAACTGAGGTATGCCGTGTTTCGGTTATTGATGATCCAGTCCGCGCGGCCGTTGTAGCGCCATTCGTAAAAGGGACGGGGAATGACCGAAGCTGGTTGCGCTGCGAGACCGTTTTGCGCGGCAAGAGTTAACTCAGAAAACGAATTCCCTGACTCAGCGAGTCCTTGGCTCTCACGCTGGCGCTCGATAGCAAAAAAACCAAACAGTTTATTTTTGATGAATGGTCCGCCGACGGATCCGCCGAAGAACTGACGGCTGTAGTCAGGATTCTGAAGGTCGTAGCCGCCGGTGCCGTCAGGCACTTTTTGATTGGTATCCAGTGCGGAGTTGCGGAAGTAACCAAACACTGAGCCGTGATAGTTATTCGTGCCCGATTTGGTGATCATGTTGATGGCCGCGCCCTGAGAGCGACCGTTTTCCGCAGAGAATCTCTGGGTACTGATCTGGAATTCCTGAACCGCTTCCAGAGGGAGTTGCATGACGGCGCCGCCAACCGTGTTGTCCTTATTATCGACACCGTTGACGGTGGTATTGATATTTCGGCCGTCCGAACCGTTGATGGAGAGTACGGCGTAACGATTCTTGGTCGGATCATATGAGTCGGTGGCTTTAACACCAGGCGCAAGATATGCGAGGTTGGCCGCGTCGCGACCGGCGAGAGGCAGATCTTCGACTTCTTTCGGCGTAATCACCTGGCTGACGCTGGTCTTCTGCACATCAAGCAGGGGAGCGGAAGCCTGCACCTCAATGACTTCGTTTGCTGAGCCGGGGTTAAGAGTTGCATTGACTGTGTTCGTCTGCCCGACAAGCAACTCGACGCTTTGCGACGATGTTCCGAATCCCTTTTTCGATATTTGGACGGCGTACTTGCCGGCAGGGAGCAAATCGAATCGATAATCGCCGGTGGCACTCGTAGTGACGACGCGTTTAGCGCCGGTGCCCATATTCGTAGCGGTAATTTCGGCTCCCACGATTACTGCCTGTGAATTGTCGAGAACGGTGCCTTGAATAACTCCGCTCGCAGTCGCCTGCGACAGCAGATTCATGGAACTACAGAGAGTAAAAGCCAACACTAGAAAAACTTGAGTGATTTTTTTCATTTTGGCGACACCCCTCCTCTTTGGCTTACTTTGCTGTGAAACCGCTATAGCGTGTGTTTTCGAAATGCGTTTCGATCGTCGGGGACTGTGAGGCGCACCAACGCTTGTTAGCGGAGTTGAGCTCAGCGAGAAAATTTGCTGTTGCGCCCTGAAGAGCAGCTTTTCGTCCCACAAAAGTATCTTTTCGCCCCAAACGAAAAGTGCGTGCGATTGTGCGCAAGCTCGTCTTCATTGTCAAGAATATTTCGAGTCCTAAATCGTTTTTGCGTACGATGGAACGGTTCAACGGACACGTGATCGGGGCCATTTTGGTGGAAGCTTGTCCCGGATTATCTCCAGGAGACCCGGGGACAAAGTCCGTGCCACGACACTTCTCTCCGAATTCGAGATTGCAAGCCTATGGGCACGAATCACAGGAAATCGCTTCTCGGATTCTCGCGTTAAGTTGTTCTGCTAGCAGACTCGACGTTGAGTCTTTGCGGGCGTACACGACGCTGTGTACTGGGAGCAGCGGACGCGGCTGCCTGAAACTGACTTGAAGTCGTAGATGTCGAAGATGCCGCATCGTCTCGAGCCCCAATTCGAGACGATGTCAGCCTCGAACATTTTGCGTGAGCAGACGATCTAAAACCAATTCAAAATTTATATTGCGAGGATTGAGCTGGTTTATATGCGTGAAATGGAACGTTGGGTTGCAGCATGAAGATCTAAGATGGGATTGATGCCTTCCGGCTGTCCGCTAGAGACTTTCTCTTTCGATCCGAATCTGGTCGCGAATGGTCTCGCGGCGGCGGATGAGCCTGGCTTTCTTACCTTCAACCAACACTTCAGGTGGTCGTGAGCGCGTGTTGTAGTTCGAGGTGATAGACATGCCGTAAGCTCCGGCGTCGAGAATGGCGAGAAGATCGCCCTCTTCGGACACAGGCAATTCGCGGTCGCGGGCGAAGAAGTCGCCCGTCTCGCAAATCGGTCCAACGATATCGTAGGCAGCTTTCTTCTGCGTGTTGGTGCGATTCACCGGAACGATGTCATGGTGCGCACTGTAGAGAGACGGGCGAATCAGATCGTTCATGGCGGCGTCTACGATGAGGAACTGCTTGCCATCGTTCTGTTTGTGGTAGAGCACGCGCGTGAGCAAGAGGCCTGCTGGTCCGACGATCGAGCGCCCCGGCTCGAGCAGAAGAGTTACGTCCGAGATCAGCGAGAGGCCGGAGGACCGAATCCGCATAGGCCCGTGCCTTTTCGGGGAAATTGTCCAAAGCACGATTCGTGATACTGGATGCCGAGGCCACCGCCAGCATCGACGAATTCGATCTGGTGGCCGTCGGAGCGCAAGGCGCGGACGAAGTCGGCGACGCGCTCCATGGCGTCGCCGAAGGGACCAACGCTGGTGATCTGCGATCCGATGTGCACGCTGATGCCGGCGGCTGTGAGATAACGGTGGCGAGCGATGGTGCGATACAGCCCGCGCGCTTCCTCGATGGGCACGCCGAACTTGTGTTTGTGAAGGCCAGTCGAGATATAAGGATGCGTTTCGGCGAAGACGTCGGGATTCACGCGAACAGCAACGCGAGCACGTTTCTTAAGCTTCGAGGCTCGTTCGGCAAGCAGGTCGACTTCCGACGAACTCTCGACGTTGAACATCAAGATGCCGGAGCGAAGAGCAAGGTCCATCTCAGGAGCAGTCTTGCCGACGCCAGAGAAGACCACGCGGGCGGCGCCGCATTTGTCGGCGACTAGAACGCGCTCGAGTTCACCGCCAGAAACGATGTCGTAGCCGGATCCCAATTTGCCGAGCATGCGCAGAAGGGACAGATTCGAGTTGGCTTTGACTGAGTAGCAGATTAGGTGCGGTGCGCTGGCGAAGGCGGCGTCGAATGCCTGAAGGCGATTGCGAATCGTAGAGCCGGAATAGACGTAGAGCGGAGTGCCGTAGTCTTTCGCAAGTTTGCTCAGCGGAATCTGCTCGCAATGAAGAGTGCGAGCGTTCTTCGAGCGTGACTCGGCAAGATAGGGGAATGCGGGTGGCCGGCCTTCGGGATGAGTGGATTTTTTCATTTTTGGGCGCGAGACTTGGTGGAACCTTTTACCTTGAGAGCTACCACGGTCTGGTCGTCAAACTGTTCGGCGCCGGCGGTGTGATCTTTAACAGCCTGAAATAGGGTTTTTACCAAGTCATCGGCGCTGAGACGCCAGTTCTGTTCTACGATTTTCTCGATACGACCTCGGCCAAAGAGAACGCCTTCCGGACTGGTGGCATCGACGAGGCCGTCGCTAAAGAACACGAATACGTCGCCCGGGCCTGCGTTGAAGGCGATCTGCTCATGCTCGACAGTGTCAAACAATCCGAGCGGTAACCCGACCGCTTCGACGCGTTCGATTTTCCCTTGCTTGCAATAAATGGGGCGCGGCAATCCCGAGTTCGCGACCTGTAGGTTGCGCTCTTCATCCTTCCAGATCGCGTAAGCAAGCGTGACGTACTGCGCCTCGACGCGACGTTCGGCCAGAGATTTGTTGATCAGGAAAAGCATCTCCGCGGCACCGGGACGATCGGTTGCATGAGAGCGAAGGAATCCGCTGACGAGGGCCGCATAGAGCGCAGCGGCTGGACCTTTGCCGCTGACGTCACCAATAGCGATGCCCAGACAGTTGGGGCAGCTTCCAGTCGGACTGGGCGGGTACTGGAGAAAGTCGTAGAGATCGCCGCCAATTGCTTGTGCAGGATTAAAGCGTGCGGCGAGCTCGGCGTTGGCGAGCGAAGGAAATTTGCCGGGCAGAAGACGGAATTGCAAAGTACGTGCGAGAGCGAGATCGCGCTCCAGTCGCTGTTCCTGCAAAGTGACGCGCTCATACAGACGAGCATTTTCGATGGCGATAGATATCTGTGCAGCCAGGGTAGACATAGTGCGCAGATGATCTTCGGTGAAGAAGCGCCGCTTGGTGTGCTCCAGATCGAGAACACCAATCACGTTACCCTGATAAATCAACGGCACGACCAGTTCGGAGCGCGTTTCGGGATTCAGCTTGATGTAGCGCGGGTCTTTAGTGACGTCCGGTATGAGCAGCGGCCCTTTACTTTGGACGGCATAACCCACTAGCCCTTCGCCGACGGGTATCTGCTGCTTAATCTGAACCTTCTCGTTGAACCGTAGTGAGAAGCGATGCTCAAGCTTGGTGCCGGTGGGGTCAACCAGCAGGATGCTGAACATCTGGTAGTCGATGATGCGGGTGAGTTGTTCGCCTATGCGCTTCAGCAGTTCGTCGAGGTTGAGGATCGAAGATAAGTCGCGGCTGATTTCGTTCAGCAGAATCAGGGTGCGCGCCTGGCGGGAAACACGCGTGTAGAGGCGCGCGTTCTCTATGCCGATCGCAATGCGCGATCCGACGACCGTCAACAGGCGAGAGTGCTCGGGGGTGAAGTAGTTGGCGTGCGTCGATTCGATATCGATGACGCCGATAACTCGGTTCTTCACAATCAATGGAATGGCCAGCTCGGAGCGGACGTGAGGAAGCGCTTCGATATAAAACGGTGTGTTGCGGACGTCCTCGACAAGAATTGGTTCGCGCTTTTGCGCAGCCAGTCCGGTAACGCCGTCGCCCATCTTCACGCGGGTCTTTTCGATCGTTTCGGGCGTATGTCCGATGGCGAAGCGGAAGCGGAGTTCCTGCGTCTTTTCGTTCAGCAGCAAGATGGCGAAGATCTGGTAGTCAATGACGCGACGGATCAGTTCGGCAACGCGCCGCAATAGCGTGTCGAGATCAAGGGTGGTGTTGACGACATCCGCCACTTCCAGAAGAAATGACTCGATGCTGACATTCGGCTTGGTGGTAGTTCCGCTCATCCGTGGCAAGTACGGTCATGATAACAGTCAAATTTGCTCGGGCGGCAGAATGCAAACGTCGGGCAGGTTGCGGTAGCGTTCGTTGTAGTCGAGGCCGTAGCCAACGACGAATTCGTCGGGGATGACGAAGCCTACATAGTCTCCGTCGACGGGAGCGCTACGGCGGCACTTCTTGTCGAGCAGGGCTGCGATCTTCAGGCTGCGCGGGGCGCGATTGAGAAACAGCCGGCGCAAGAACTGAATGGTCAGTCCAGTGTCGAGAATGTCTTCGACGAGGATGATGTTCTTGTCGCTCATCGACTGATCTACGTCTTTATACAGGCGGACCTCGCCGCTCGACTGCTTACCGCCGCCATAGCTTGAGACGCTGATGAAGTCAAAAGTCGTGTCGAGCTGAATCTGGCGCGCGAGATCACTCAGGAAGATGGCGGCGCCTTTGAGCACACCGACGAGTACGACCGACTGGCCAGCATAATCCTGGGTAATCTGAGCAGCGAGCTCGGACACCCGCTCGCGAATCTGGTCGCGCGTGATCAGCACTTCTAGTTCGGCTGCAGAGGAAGCGGAGTTCATGACTAAAATAAATCAAAGGTAAACGTCGCGTCATTATACGGTCGGGTGCAAATTGCGGGAGCGACTGCGGGCCGCTAGAATGCATCTTCTTTTGGGTTGTGGCGAAAGGTGAGCTATGGATTTGAACGGAATCAAGCTGACGTGGCTGGGACACTCGACGTTTAGGATTGAAACTAAGCGCGGTACGACGCTTTATATCGATCCATGGGTGATGGGCAACCCAATGTGTCCCGAGTCGGAGAAGAACGTGAAGAAGGCCGACGTGCTGATCTGTACCCATGGGCACTTCGACCATATTGGCGATGCGGTGTCAATCGGCAAGAAACATAATTCGAAGGTCGTAGGGATTTTTGAGCTGTGCGCGTGGATGCAGAAGAAGGGTATACAGCAGACTCTACCGATGAATAAAGGCGGCACACAGCAGGTGGAAGACATCCGCGTCACCATGGTCAATGCGGTACATTCATGCGGGATTCAGGATGATGATGGGTCGATCGTGTATGGCGGCGAGGCGTGCGGGTATGTGATCCAGTTCGAGAGCGGGCTGAAGCTATATCACGCCGGAGACACCGCCGCGTTCAGTGATATGAAGATCATCCATGATCTGTATGCGCCCGATATCGCTTGCCTTCCGATTGGTGATCATTTCGTGATGTCACCCCGGGAAGCGGGATATGCGCTGAACATGTTGCAACCGAAAGAGGTAATTCCAATGCATTTTGGGACTTTCCCCGTATTAACCGGGACGCCTGAGGAATTGCAGAAGCATGCACCCAAGTCGGTAAGCATTGTGCCGATGCAGCCAGGACAGACACTCGAATAATGATGAAATTCAATCGAAGCGATTATCGCGATGCACAGGTAATCACCGGGGAAGCGGTGGAACGCTATCTCTACGCTATCTTGCCGCCGCGAGATGCGGTATTGCAGGAGATGGAAGAGCAGGCCGAACAGCGGAGCATTCCGATCGTGGGGCCGATTGTCGGACGGTTCTTCATGCAACTGGCCCAGATGATCGGGGCGAAGACGGTATTTGAGGCGGGATCGGCGATCGGCTATTCGACGATTTGGTGGGCGCGCGCGGTCGGGGAGGGCGGGCGTGTGATATACACCGATGGCGATCCGAAGAAAGCGCAGGAGGCGCGAGGCTATTTTGATCGCGCAGGCGTTCGCGACCGGATTGACGTGCGGGTCGGAGATGCGCTGGAGATTCTGTCGGAAGAGAAGCGCGAGTTCGACATCGTTTTCTGCGACATCGATAAAGAGGACTACCCGCGCGCGTGGCGGCTGGCGCGTTCACGGGTACGCAAAGGCGGACTGTTCGTTGCCGACAACGTGTTGTGGAGTGGACGCGTGGCGTATGCAGCGGGGAATCCGTCGTTGAAGGCGTCCCCTGAGGAGAGCACGAAGGCGCTGGTGGAACTGAACAAAGCGATGTATGAATCGCCGGATTTCTACACGACGATATTGCCGATCCGGGATGGAGTGGCGGTGGCGAGGAGAAACGAGTAGTCGGCATTCAGCAGCAGGGAAATACATAGTTCCCTCGCTGCGCTCAGGATGACCCGATGGAGGGGCGGAGCGTTGGTGGAAGGCTTTGGCTGTTATTCCGACGGACGCTTTATATCGATTTCACTGGAATTCCCGTGAGATCGTCCACCAACCCTACCTCTTTCTGCAGGAAGGGTTCGGCGTGCGTGACTCCGGCGAGCATGCCATAGAACCGGGCCATTGATTCCACACGTGTGCGAATTTCGGCGGCAGCAGGGAAGATGTCTCTGCCTGCTTCCTGATCGCTGAACTGTGATTTGTAGGCGAGGATCGATGCGAGCTTGGTTTCGAATTGCTGGGTTATGTCGACGACGAATGTTGGACGCACATCATAGTAGAGCGTGGCGTAGAGAATTTTGAACGGTCGATGCGGCAAGTTGTCGGTTGTCAGTTGCCAGTTGTCACACGGATCGAGATTAACCTGCAGGCTTCCTGCAGGGACTGAACTCAAGTCGAGCTTCGTTAGTCCCGCAAGAAAACAGGCTTCATAGCCGAGAGTGGAGCAGGTGTAGTGATCGGGATGGCGTCCTTGCCAGTAGGGAAGAATCACAACGCGCGGACGAGTCAGGCGGATGACACGCACGACCTTCAGACGATTCTCGTAGGTGTTCTCAACGCGGCCGTCGGGAATGTCGAGGGCTCCTCGCCACGCGGCTCCGAGAATTTTGGCGGCGTCGATGGCTTCGCGTTCGCGATCTTCGGCGGTGCCGCGGGTGCCGAGTTCGCCGCGGGTGAGATCGAGAATCCCGATGCGCTGGCCTCGCTTTGCCATTTTCGCGAGAGCGCCGCCGCAGGTTTGCTCCACATCGTCACGGTGCGCGGCGATTGCGAGAACGTCCAGGCCAGCTGAACTCATTTCTTTCTTTCCACCAGGAAGTGTGCCAGCGATTTCAGAGTTTCGCCACGGGCGCCGTACGGTTCCAACTGCTCGAGTCCGGTAGTCACGAGGCTGTCAGCCTTCTTCAGGGACTCATCAATCCCAAACAAAGACGGGTAGGTGGCCTTTTCGGAGTCTTTGTCCTTGCCTGCAGTCTTCCCAAGTTGCTCGGAAGATTGCGTAAGGTCGAGCACGTCGTCAACGATCTGGAATGCGAGTCCGATGGACTGGCCGAAGCAGCGAAGACGACGAATATCGTCGGTGGTGCCTCCTGCGTAAAGTCCGCCGGTGACAAGACTAGCGGTGATAAGAGCGCCGGTCTTCGAGCGATGGATGTAGTCGACGGTCTTCAGGTCAGGCTTGGAATGTTCGGCCTCGAGGTCCATGACCTGGCCGCCGATCATGCCATCGATGGTTCCAGTGCCATGGGCGAGCTCGGCGACGATGCGTATGCGTGCTTCCGCAGGGCAACTCAGATTTGCCATCACTTCGTATGCATAGGTCTGAAGGGCGTCACCGGCAAGAATGGCCATGGCTTCGCCGAAGGCTTTGTGACAGGTGGGACGTCCGCGGCGGAGATCATCGTTGTCGAGTGCGGGAAGGTCGTCGTGAATCAGGGAATATGTGTGCAGCATCTCGATGGCTCCGCCAAGATCGGCGATACCATCCGGCAGAGTTCCGGCGATCATGCGAGCTGCTTCCATGCACAAGATGGGACGCAGCCGCTTGCCTCCAGCAAAAACCGAATGCCGCATGGCCTGGTGAATCGTAGGCGGGTACTGGGTTCCGGCGGGCAGCAGACGCTCGAGCGCCTCGTCTGCGAGTTTCTGCCCCTGTTCAAGAATGTCCTTCAGCATAAAAGGGCAGTATAAACGAGGGACATACGTTTTCCCGTGATGCGCTAACCGATCTGCTTGCCAGCATCCAAAGAAGCATGAGCGCACGTACCAAATCCGCAAAAACAAATGAAGGAAACGAAAGCAGTGGGCGAAGGAGCGATTCCAGCGGAAGAGCTTGAGCAACCATTCCCGGAGATTGATCTGCCGATCCGCCCGCCGTTCCCGCCGATGGAAGCGCGATCAGCGGACGAAATACCCGTGGGTGAGAACTGGCTTTATGAGCCGAAGTGGGATGGCTTCCGCTGCCTGGCGTTTCGGAAGGGAAGCGAGGTGCTGTTGCAATCGAAGAGCGGGCAGCCGCTCGGACGCTATTTTCCGGAGATGGTGGAGGCGCTCCGGCAACTTCCCCACAAGGAGTTCGTGCTCGATGGTGAGATCGTGATCATGCGCGACGGCAAACTGTCGTTCGACGACCTGTTGATGAGAATCCATCCGGCGGAGAGCCGGATTCGGAAGCTGTCGAAAGAAACGCCGGCAAGCTACCTGGTCTTCGATCTGCTGGGCGACGAGAAAGCCCACTCGTTAATTGAACGTCCTCTCTCAGAGCGGTGGAGCAAGCTTGGAAAGTTTTTTGAAGGTATTCGGCAGATTTCCCTTCGCCGCTCGCCCGCGACTACCGACCTTGAGGAAGCGAAGCGTTGGATGACCGAACTCTCGGGCAGCGGGTTCGATGGCGTGGTCGCGAAGCGATTGGAGATGGCGTACATGTCGGGTGAGCGCACGGGCATGGTGAAGATCAAGAACATACGCAGCGCAGATTGCGTGGTTGGGGGCTTTCGGTATGCGAGTAAAGGCGGCGGGATCGGGTCGCTGCTGTTAGGGCTCTATGACGAAGACGGCAAGCTGAATCACGTGGGATTTACATCCAGTTTTAACAGCGAGATGCGGGTAAAGCTGAAACCAATTGTTGAGAAGCTGAAGGGTGGTTCGGGATTTACTGGAAATGCACCGGGCGGCCCGAGTCGCTGGTCGACGGAGAGGAGCGCGGAGTGGGAAGCACTCAAGCCGAAACTGGTTTGCGAGGTGACCTACGACCATTTTTCGGGTGGACGCTTTCGGCATGGGACGAAGTTTCTGCGATGGCGTCCGGATAAGGATCCGAAGCTGTGCACTTATAAGCAGTTGGAGTCGAAGGGTGGAAGTTCATTGCAAGAGCTGGGGTTGACGGCGTGAAGATTGGCTCGCTTCTAAAACTGCAGAACCCTCGCTTCGCTTCGTGATCACAAAACAAAAGCGCGGGCGGGGCGCCCGCGCCAACGATGAATATCAGCGAGACATTTTCAGGCGGCTTTGGCGCGAGCGCGGGGAATCAGTGAACGTTCGGCGGCAGAGACAATCCCTGGAATATCGCTGGTGGTGCAGCAATCTTCTGCACCTGCTCCCAATGCGGCGGTCCAAAGAGCGTCATCCGCGAGGCGATGGGTACAAACGACACGAACATTGCTGAGTTCACGACAAAGTTCTTCTACTTCCGGTAGCGGTATGAGTTCGAGATCAACGACGGCAAGAGTAGCGTGGGAATGCAAAATTTCCGCACGAACGTTTTCCTTACGCTGGGTCACGGAGACGGTGCGGAAACGTTTCCGCAGAGTCGCAGCCAACTGGCTGGCGGTTCCCAGATCGGGCTGAGCAATGACTACACTGATCGGTTGCATTTCGATCTCCCTATCTGGCTGGAGCTGCGGCGATCCGCAGGCTAAGGGGTTGGCAAATGTAGCGCCAGGCGGCGCTATTTACGAGTTTCCACCTTGTCATTCACAGTATCGAAAGGTTCTGCCTGTAACTTGCCATTCTGTTTAAGAAGAATCTCAACTTTGCCCTCGGCATCCTCGAGTTCCTTCCTGCACGAATTCGACAACTGCACACCTTCTTCGAAAAGCTTGAGAGCCTGCTCGAGGGGAATATCTCCCTTTTCTAATTGATCCACGATTTTCTCGAGCCGATCGAGGCACTCTTCAAACTTTGCCAATGCCCTACCCCAAAATAGATTCTAGTCCAGTTGAATGACGAACGGCCTGTGAAAATCTGTTTAATTTCAGTCTGACCGAATCAAAAGTAAAACGGTTTATACGGGACTGATGTCACGATCCGGCGCGGTTCGATTCCGGTCAGAGGGGACCAGAATGATCGGACTACGAACCGGTGCCGGCCGAGGCACGTCCGCCCTGGTTGCCGAGGACTTCCAGCACGTCGACAGCGGCGTTGTACTTTCCGAACGGAGCGCTAATCTGAGCGCCCTGGACCACGTCGCGAAGACGCAAGAGCATTTCGCGGGCGATCGCGACACCTTCGGCGCGTGCTTCTTCGGCGTTTTTGGTCTTGGCCATGCGGCGCATGATCTCGTCAGGAACGGAGACGCGCAGTTCGTTCTTCATGAATTCCGCATTGCGCAGGCTAGTGAGGGGCCAAATTCCGGCGATGACCGGAATACGAACGTGTTCGATGTGACGGAGAAACGCTTCGAGAAGCTCGACGTCGAAGACAGGCTGCGTGATGACATACTCGGCGCCAGCTTCGACTTTGTACTCAAAGCGGCGGATCTCTTCGTCAATATCGGGCAGACCAGGATTGGCGCCCACGCCGACCACGAAGTTCGTTCCCGTGCCGATGGGATTGCCACCGATATCGAGCCCGCTGTTGAGGTTGTGAACGATGTTGACTAGCCCGATAGAATCAACGTCAAAGACGGCAGTCGCGTCGGGATAATTGCCGAGCTTTGGCGGATCGCCTGTGATGCAAAGGATATTCCGCAAGCCAATGGCAGATGCGCCAAGCAGGTCCGACTGAATGCTGAGCACATTGCGATCGCGACAGGTGTAGTGCAGCACCGTCTCGATTCCGACCTGCTGCTGCATCAGAATCGATAGTGCCTGATTGCTCATGCGAGCGGAAGCGCGTGGACTATCGGGAATATTTACGGCATCGATGCCAACCGACTTGAGATACTTCGCGCCGTCGATTTCCTTGACGATGTCGATTCCCTTAGGCGGCACGATTTCCACCATGGTAGCGAACTCGCCGGCAGCCAACTTCTGGCCGAGCGTGGAACGCTGCGAAAGCGGCGCAGGTTCGATCGCGACCGCAGCTTTAGGTTTCGTTACTACATGAAAGGAGCTATTGCGCGCCTCTCCCACGCGCAGAGCCGACTTCATGGAATGAATGTGCTCAGGGGTGGTTCCGCAACAGCCTCCGACGAGACGAACTCCGGCGGCAACGAATTTCTTCGCATAACTTGCCATGTATTCCGGAGAGCATAGATAGATGTTTCGGCCATCGACCGAACGGGGCATGCCTGCATTGGGTTGAGCGGAGAGCGGGCAATCGGTTACGGCGCGCACGCGCTCGAGAGCGTCCAGCATGGCAACAGGACCAACACTGCAGTTGCAGCCGATCACGTCCACACCCCATTCGGCCAACTTTGCGCCGAAGGTCTCCGGGGTAGAACCGTCGAGACAGTTGCCGTCTTCGTCGATCGTGACCTGAGCGACGACGGGAACGTTGGGAGTTATAGCGCGAGCGGCGCGAATTGCCTGATGCAGCTCCTGCAGGGAACCGAAGGTCTCCAGGATAAGGAGATCCGCGCCGGCTTCAACCTGGGCTGAAATCTGTTCGAGGAACGATTGGTAAGCTTCGTCGAGCGCAACCTTACCCAAAGGCTCAATGCGTACGCCGAGCGGTCCGACGGCTGCGGCTACGTATCCGTCGAAGCTTTTGGCGGCTTCCCGGGCGAGACGAACGCCTGCGGTATTAATTTCGCGAACTTTATCGCCAAGACTGAAGCGCGAAAGCCGAAACGAATTGGCTCCGAACGTGTTTGTTTCTACGATCTCCGCTCCGGCCTGAAGGTATTCCTGGTGAACACCGCGAATCAGGTCAGGCTGCGAGATGTTGAGTTCGTCGTAACAGCGGTTGATAAACACGCCTTTGGAGTAGAGAAGAGTTCCCATAGCTCCGTCGCAGAGGACGGGCGCTTGCTTGAGCCGGCTTATGAAATCAGTAGGCATTGTTATATTCGAAAAGTTGCAGGGCGAAAACGCGCCTAGTGGAACTGTAAATGACGACGCGAGAGTGCGCTACTCTCCCGGTTCGTTCGTGATGGGAAGAGTGCGATTTCACTCTGCTATAATCAGCGTTTTCAACAACATTCCTTCGCTTTGTGGTCGGAGTACCTTTTGAAATTTCGCTCGTTTGGATTGTTAGCTGCGCTTCTAACGCTTTTCTTCTTTTCATCTTGCGGCGGAGGTTCAAGCGAACCTCGCCCAAGTGGTCTGAGCAACCGAGTCTTTATCTCTACGCCACTGGTGAATGGCGGCCAGGTTTACATCGTTAATGCGACGAACGATACGGTTTCCCGGAATCACCCGGTAATCAGCGTGATCAATGCCAGCCTGATGGCGTTGACGCCAGACAAAACCAGAGCTGCGGTATTCGCTGCCACCTTGAACACGTTAACAGTGTTGGATACACAGGGCGAGGCGGCGGTCGGGACCGTGGGGCTCTCTGGGCCTACGGAGAGCATGGTCGCGATGCCGATCCCCTGTGTTCCTGGAAACGCGGGTTGCAGTTCCGACGAGATGATCCTCGTCGCCGAACCAACGGCACCGTTCACAGGATCGGTTCAGAACGGAATTGTTCAATTTGTTGATCTCACGGCTGGCGTAGTCACTGCATCCATCTCAGTTCCACAAGCGCGCCGGATCGTCCTGAATCACACCGGAACCAAGGCACTCGTTTTCAGCGATGACTACAGCGTTAATCTGGTCGACACGGCAGCGAAAACGGCAACGCCAGTAATTAGCACGAGCTTTGACCACCCCGTGAATGCTGTTTTCAGTACTGATGACAGTACTGCTTACATTCTCAGTTGCGGGGTTGAGTGCGGAGGGACAGCTGCGAACGTCTCAGCGCTGACCTTTAGCAGTGGAACGGTTGGGGCGCCCACTCCCGTTACAGGTGCTACGGTTGGAATCCTGGATAGTTCGAACCAGCTCTACGTAGCAGGAAGTACAGCTGCCGGCGGATTCATCGATATTCTTAGCACTCCGAGCCTCTCCGTAACCAAGTCTGCGATTCCTATTGGCGATGGCAATCACACCTTGATGGCGCTTACCACCAAAGGACAACTTTTCGTTGGAGCGGCGAACTGTACGAATGGTCTTTGCATGTCGATCCTTGACACGACGTCGCAGACGGCGCTCATCAATCCCTGCGTTTCCGGAACGTCGGTGTGCCCGACGGGTACGGTGACCGGAATGCAGCCCCTCGATAATCGCGCCCTGATTTACGTGCTACAGGGAGGCATTCTGCACATATACGATCTGACCAAGAATCCGCCGCAGGAAAACCTGACGGTCGGGATTCCATTCCTGACTCTGTTAGGAAATCTTGCAGACGTAAAGCAGGTAGATTAGTCCTCCTCTTCATCGTGCTTGGGGTGATTGCCGAGCAGGCTTTGAAGAAAGCGGCTGACTTCGGCCGGGTTGTCAAACGTCCAGTAACTTCCCAAAGCCTTGAGCGCTGAGTTCTGCGCGGTCAGGCTCAGCCGTTCGCTCCATTGCAGAAACCTGCGCACTTCCTTCTGCAGGGTGGCTTTCTCGTCGGAATCCGCATCGGCAAGAAATTCTTCGGCAGCTTCGTCGGCGCTGTCGTATTCTTCTGCGGCGTCCTGGTGAAGATAACCTCGCAGGAATTCCGACAGTTTGGGATAGTCGTTTCGAGAAACGGTTGCGGGAGTTTTTCGTTCGCTCATCGGCACTCCGGATAACTGGTGAGAACGTAATATCGGTTCGGCCCGGCCCACTTCAATACCACGACGGCATTGGAACAGGGAACAGAATGCGATTCGCCGCGATTCAACACGCGGCCGACCGGTTGGTCGCCGTGGTAATCGAGCACGAGGTTCGAATGTCCACCAGGACGCTGAAGCCACCGCTGGATACGATCCTGATCTTGTCGAATGGCCTCGAAGACCGCGTGCTCGGCTGTTGCGCGGTCCGAGTAGGTGGAAGCCGCTGAAATGTGGCGTTCACGTTCGAGTCGCTCCCGTAATTCGGCATCGGTTCGACCAATGTGACGCTGCAGGGTGTGTCCGCCCATTTCCTCGTCGGCGGAGAGGTCGTGCGCATCACTTGAATTCGGTTGAGCGGCGGGTGCACGGCTTGATTCCTGCCGCGGTTGCGCCGGCTGCTGCGTGCATGCAAACGCACAGCAGCAAAGAGATGCCACCAGGCATTCACGCATTGGACGGATAAGATCGAACACGGCTGATCGCCAAGACTGTAAGAAAAGCAGAGTTCTCACTGCTTGTAAACAGAATGTCAAACATCACTCTAAAGAGGGAATTTCTGGCACTGAATGGATCTGGGGTCAAACCGTATCGCAACCAGAACGGCAAATTCGTGTTCCAATAGTAATGTGCGGTAGTACCTCTCAGGCCATCCTCGGGGAAGCGGGTCAGCAGGCATAATCGGCCATTGTATGAATCGTTCTTACAAAATCACGGTGTTTCTTGTCTTTTTCGCGGTTTGTTCAGCGTTTGGAGCGGATACCAGCCCGAATGGACTCGAACTTGGATACCGTGACATGTACAACCTGCAATTTGATCAGGCGCACAAGAGATTTGAAGACTGGCAGCGAACGCACCCTGCGGATCCAATGGGGCCGGTTTCGAACGCGGCAGCCTATCTTTTTTCCGAATTCGACCGGTTGCACATACTGGAAAGCGAGTTTTTCACTAATAACGATAGCTTCGAGAGCAGATCGCGTCCGGCGGCGAATCCGGCAGTGAAGCAAGCCTTCACCGCGCAAATCAACAAGGCTAAGCAACTCTCAGACCAGGCGCTGGCGCGGAATCCGAACGACACAAACGCGCTATTTGCTTCTGTGCTCATGTTGGGCTTGCAAGGCGACTATGCGGCACTGATCGAAAAGAGAGACTTTGCCGGGCTGGGATATCTGAAGGATGGACGCGTAATGGCAGATCGACTGCTGCACGTGGATCCTAACTGTTATGACGCGTATATCGCTGTAGGAGTCGAAAACTATCTACTCAGCCTTAAACCTGCTCCGGTTCGCTGGTTATTGCGATTCGGGGGGGCACAGACGGACAAAGATACCGGGCTGAAGAATCTTCAGATAGCGTCTGAAAAGGGCCATTATCTACGGCCGTACGCACGATTACTGCTGGCTGTGGCGGCGCTTCGCGACAAGGATCGCGGGAAAGCACGAACTTTGCTGGCAGGATTGGCTCAGGAGTTTCCGCTGAATCATCTTTATGTGCGTGAATTGAATCAGCTGCAGTGAAGTTCTTCGTCGTTATTCATTGCCAAATCTCCTGCTTTTGAGAACAATGCTTGCGTGAGCTTGGAGCGCCTCCAGGTCCAAACCTATCCCATGAGAATTGCTAATGCCGCAAGCGCTTTCCCAAAGAACACTTACGATCAAGCAACGATAAGCGGAGCCTTATCGGGTTTTTGGCGAGATCAACTTCCCAACCCTGACTTTCTCGACCGGTTGCACGGCCGCACGGGCGTCGATTCGCGATATACGGTGATGCCACTGCAGTCCTATGTGCGCGCGAATACATTCGGGAAAACGAACAATATCTGGATCGAAAATGCACAGGAGCTCGGATCGGAAGCGATCTGCAAGGCGATTACACCGCTAGGCCTGCAGCCGAAGGACTTGTCTGCATTCTTCTTCGTCTCCGTCACCGGGATTGCCAGCCCGTCGATTGATGCGCGTCTGGTCAATAAGATGGGGCTCTCCCCCAACATCAAGAGAATCCCGATTTTTGGCCTGGGGTGCGTGGCGGGTGCAGCCGGTATCGCCAGAGCCGCAGATTACGTGCGCGCGTACCCTGATCAGGTCGCGATTTTGCTCTCAGTGGAAATCTGTTCGCTGACCTGGCAGCGGGAAGATCTTTCGGTGGCGAACTTGATCTCGACAGGGCTGTTTGGAGATGGCGCCGCCGCGGTGGTGATTGCCGGTGCCAACCGGGATTTGCCGGGTCCACAGATCGTCGACACACGTTCAGTGTTTTATCCGGGCACTGAAGCCGTGATGGGGTGGGATGTTTCCGAGCGCGGTTTTCAGATTGTGTTGTCCCCGGAAGTGCCAACCATGGTGGAACTCCATCTCCGGGAAGACATCGACACACTTCTTGCCGAGCATAATTTGACTCGGAAAGACATCAGCAGCTGGATCATTCATACGGGCGGCCCTAAGGTGCTAGAGGCAGTGCAGACTGCGCTGGACCTGCCAAGCAAAGCCCTGGAAGCTTCCTGGGAGTGCTTACGGCGAGTGGGAAATCTGTCATCGGCGTCGGTGCTGTGCGTCCTGGAGGATTTCCTGACGAACCGCCGGGGCGAACCGGGCACCTATAGCATTCTGGCTGCGATGGGACCGGGCTTTTGTTCCGAGGTCGTACTGCTGAAGTGGTGATTCGAAAATGAAGTTGAGGGTCACGCCGAAAGTGACTTTTCTGCTGGCGGCTCTCGTCCCGGCCTTGTTGTTTGTGGCGGCGGATACTCCGCAGAAGGTGGATCCGCCGCCAACCTTCTACCGCGACGTTGTTCCCATCCTTCAGCAGCATTGCCAGACCTGCCACCGGGCGGGAGAAATCGCTCCGTTCTCGCTCGTCACCTATAAAGAGAGCAAATCGTGGGCGCAGGCGATCAAGAAGGCTACGCAGTCAAGGGAGATGCCTCCCTGGTTTGCGGATCCGCGCTTCGGAAAATGGGCTGACGATCCTTCGCTTACGCCTGAGGAGGTCGCGACGCTGGCCAAGTGGGCCGATGCGGGCGCTCTTGCAGGAGATCCGCACGATGCGCCTCCGGCCAAGAATTGGCCGCTGGGTTGGAACATTCCACAGCCAGACGTGGTGATCCGAATGCCTAAGGCGGTGCCGATTCCGGCGCATGGGGAAGTGGACTACACGTACGAGATCGTGCCAACAGGCTTCACGACAGACCGTTGGATACAAATGTCACAGATCAGGCCGACGTCGCCCGAGTACGTCCATCATGCGGTGGTGTATATCCGTCCGCCAGACTCGAAGTGGCTGCACGGTGCTCCGGTGGGCGTGCCGTTCACGGCGAACGATCTCAGCGATCCGGTGCAACGGCGAAACGCACATTGGACCGACACTGACATGCTGCTGGTCTATGCGCCGGGCAGTTCACCGGACGAATGGGCTGACGGGATGGCGAAGTTTGTTCCGGCAGGTTCGGACCTGGTATTCCAGATGCACTACACCACGAATGGCAATGCAGGGAGCGATCAAACTGCTGCGGGAATCGTCTTCGCGAAGGCGGCGGTGACGAAGCGCGTAATGACTCTGCAACTGACGAACAGCAGCTTCCTGATTCCGCCACACGCTGACAACTTCCGCGTGGAAGTGCAAGGCACATTACCCAACGATTCAATACTGCTCAACTTTTTTCCGCACATGCATCTGCGGGGAAAGCGTTTCGAGTACAACATAATTCACGCGGACGGAACGGTCGAGACGCTGTTGCGCGTCAACTACGACTTCCACTGGCAGCTCAGTTATCGTCTCGCGGAACCTAGGTTTCTAAAAGCTGGAACAAAACTGCAGGCGGTGGCGTGGTTCGACAATTCGGAAAATAATCCGCACAATCCGGATCCAGATGCCATGGTGAAGTGGGGAGATCAAACGCGCGACGAGATGATGGTGGGTTTCTTCGACGTGGCCGTTCCGGCGGGAATCGACAAACCGCACTTCTTCCTGCGCGGCCCGCAAAGACCGCAATGATTTGGCATCGATCGTGAGTTCGAGAGCAACCCTGAACTGCGATTGCGCATCTCTCAATCTTCCCGCGTCGGTAGTTACTGTTTGCTGTTTGATGCCGCTCTCCGATGCATCTTATCTACGGCGTCGTATTTAGCGGCAAATGGTCGACCGTCTGGTGTACCGCCTGGACGAAAACAAGCTAACAGTTGGTAACGTTAGAAAGTTTGAGATTGCATGTCTACCGAGGCGCAAAGAGTACAGCAGGCACAAAACGCCAATTCTTCTAGCGTAGAGTCCCTCTTTGCCGGAGGCGGAGAAGTCGGCGCGCTGATGGAGGCGATCGACTGGTCTCAGAGTCCGCTTGGACCCGTAAGATCGTGGCCGCAGAGTTTGCGAACGGCAGTAAGCATCTGCCTGCACTCCCGATTCGAGCTTTTTCTGTGGTGGGGGCCGGAGTTGGTCGTGCTCTATAACGACGCCTACCGGCAGACTCTGCAACGCAAACATCCGTGGGCGTTGGGAATACCGGGCCGAGTGGTGTGGGCCGAAATCTGGCCAGTGATCGGCCCTATGTTGGAAAATGTGATGCGTACAGGCGAGGCGACATGGTCGACCGACCTGCTGCTTTTCCTGGAAAGGTATGGTTATCCCGAGGAAACATACCACACGTTTTCCTACAGTCCGATCATCGACGAGCAAGGCCAAGTGGCTGGCGTTTTCACCGCAGTCACCCAGACCACAGAGAAAGTCATCAGCGAACGGCAGCTTGCGCTGCTACATGAACTCGCGGCACGCGCGGCCGATGCCCGCACCTGGCAGGATGCATGTGAAGTCAGTGCGGAGAGCCTCGCTACCGATCCTAAAGACCTGTGTTTCGCGCTTATCTACATTTTCGATCCGGCAAAAAAGACTTTCGTCTTAGCAGGCGCGAGCGGCATTGAACCTAGATTGCCGGCGTCTCCGCTGAGTGTCCGGAGCGAGGATGCGTCGACCTGGCCTCTTGCGGATGTCTTGAGTCAACACGACATCACCTCAGTGTCAGGTATTGATACGCGCTTCACTGATTTGCCGAGCGACACCTGGGATAGGGCGCCACATACTGCAGCCGTCGTTCCTATTGCACCATCTGGTCCTACGGGACGCTCCGGCGCACTGGTGGTGGGTCTTAATCCTTATCGCCAGTTGAATGACGGTTATCGAGGCTTTTTGAAGTTAGTGGCAGGACAGATATCTGCAAGTATCGCAAATGCGCATGCCTATGAAGAGGAGAGACAACGAGCAGAGGCCCTGGCAGAAATCGATCGTGCCAAGACTATTTTCTTCAGCAACGTGAGCCACGAGTTTCGAACGCCGCTGACTCTGATGCTGGGACCTGTGGAAGACATGCTCCGCGACCGCACAGAACCGGTACCGGAAGTTCATGCCCAACGCCTCGATCTGATCTACCGTAATTCTTTGCGCCTCTTAAAGCTGGTGAATACGCTTCTTGACTTTTCCCGCATTGAGGCGGGGCGCGTCCAGGCCAGATATGAACCCACAGACTTGTCGTCGGTAACCGAGGAGCTCTCGAGTATGTTCCGCTCGGCGACTGAACGGGCTGGGCTGAAGCTGGTGGTTGACTGCAAACCATTGCCCGAGGCGATTTATGTCGACCGTGAGATGTGGGAGAAGATCGTGTTCAATCTTCTCTCGAACGCGCTGAAATCTACTTTTGAAGGTGAGATTCGAGTCGCAGTTTCGCACTCAGATGGCGAAGCAGTATTGGCGGTCTGCGACACGGGCACTGGAATTCCAGAGAAAGAGATCCCTCATCTGTTCGAGCGATTTCGGCGAATTGAGGGAGCGCGCCGGCGTACTCACGAGGGCAGTGGCATCGGACTGGCGCTGGTCGCTGAGTTGGTCAGAATGCACGGCGGTTCGATCGACGTAGAAAGCAAACTTCACGAAGGCTCGACGTTTCGCATTCGCCTGCCATTGGGCCACGCTCATCTAGCTGCCGAGCAAGTTGCCGATACCAGCGTCCGCAGACAAGTTTCAGCAGGCGCTGCCTTTCATGTTCAGGAGGCGATGAGTTGGCTTCCGGGTCATTCGGGATTGTTAAGCCAATCCATTGAACGCGCAACCATGCCCGAGACGCTCACGCAGGTGGACGAAGAACGAGAATCAAGCAGAGAGGCTGGCAGGCTGTTGGTTGTCGATGACAACCGCGACATGCGGGACTATTTACGCGAACTGCTAAGCCCGGAGTTCGAAGTGGAAACTGCCCCCAACGGCAGAATTGCCTTCGAGCGGGCGAAGGCGAATCTGCCCGATCTGGTGGTTTCCGACGTAATGATGCCGGAGATGGACGGCCTACAGTTGCTAACGGCGCTGCGGCAGGAACCTTCGACCGCAACCATACCTCTGATCCTGGTCTCCGCGCGGGCGGGCGAAGAGCCGGCAATTGAAGGCATGGAGGCCGGAGCTGATGACTACGTAGTGAAACCGTTCACGGCGCGAGAGCTAATCGCTCGCGTCCATTCACACATCAAGATTGCGCGCGATCGCCAGAAGGCGTACGAGGTTCAGGCGCAGTTACGGACTGAAATGGAGGAAGCAAAACATCAGGCGCTGGCGGCATTGGAAAATATCAGCGACGGTTTTTGGCTGATCGATTCCGACTGGTGCATTCAATATTTGAATTCAGCAGCGGTCGATCTTGGCCGATTTTCGCAGGAAGATGTGATAGGGAAGACTTTTTGGGAACTGTATCCAGAACTGGAAGGAACAGAAGCCGAGCGTCAATTCAGGAAAGCGATGGAAGAACGCGTTCCCGTGGAGTTTGAATTTTATTTTGAGCCATGGGCATCGTATTTCGTGAACCGGATATATCCCTCGCCTGATAACGGCATCGCCCTTTACTCAAGAGAAATCTCGGAGACAAAGAAAGCCGAGGACGCGCTCCGCAAAGCGGAAAAGCTTGCGGTTGCCGGAAGGATGGCGGCGAGCATCGCGCACGAGATCAATAATCCGCTGGAGGCGGTGACGAACCTGGTTTACATCGCAAGAAACGATGCGACCATCTCGCCGCAGGCAAGGGCATTTCTGGAGGCGGCGGAACGAGAACTGGCAAGGCTATCGCAGATCGCAAACAAGACGCTGCGGTTCTACCGGCAATCCAGTTCGGCCACGCGCGTGAAGATAGCAGACGTTCTGGATTCGGTCGTGCTGCTCTTTGACACGCAACTCAAACAGAAAAACATCAAGGTCATACGCCACATCGATGAGAGCGCGACGTTACTCTGCCTGGTCGGGGAGATCCAGCAGGTTTTCACCAACATGGTCAGCAACGCGATCGACGCCATGAAACGCGGGCGGCAAACTCCTGCTCAGTGTACGGCAGGGAAAGGACTGGTCGAACGGTTCCGGTCGCGGCATCTGGGTATCGATCGCCGACACCGGAACAGGAATACTGCCCGGCGTTCGCAAGAAGTTATTCGAACCGTTCGTGACGACAAAAGGGGAGGGTGGGACGGGACTGGGTCTATGGGTCTCCCGAGAGATTCTGGAACGTCACGGTGCCCACATACACGTCCGCAGTCGAGTGGAGTGCGGAACGACATTCGGACTGTTCTTCCCAGAAAATGGCATCGATCGCGCAAACGCGACGAAGCCGTCGGCCCAGCAGTGATCCAATTGCGGCTAAATTCTGGAGAATGTTACACTCAACCCGGTCGCGGGGTTGGTATATGGGTTGTGCCCTGGCTTCCCAAGCCAGCGAAACGGGTTCGAGTCCCGTACCCCGCTCCATTCTTGCCGTCTTGGTCGCTCAGGACCTCTAAGCCCTTGCAGATATACTGACTAAGGAATCCTGACCGGACGTACTGACTCGCATCAGTAACCCAGGTTAGTCTCGGTTCTGTGACGAATCATCTGCTTTAATCCGTACGCGCTAAAACGAGAGAGATTCGGAGATTGCTATGAGAAGGCCCCGTTTGTATATGCGACGATGCTCTGTTCTGCTGTTCGCAACCTTCTCCATTGTCATCGGAGTACCGCTACTTTCGTCGCAGACAGCCACATCGACCGATGCACATGTCCGCAGGATTGTCAGCGCAGGTCGATTGGAGATCTTACGGTGGCCGAATTTCTCCGACTACCGGCGCATACTTGAAACCCTCTATCGCCCGACCTATGCGCCAGTGTGGATTCGAAACGGACAACCCACTCCTGCCGCTTTGGAACTGATCGAAGCTATTAAAAAGGCTGACATGGAAGGGCTGGATCCAGAGGACTACGATGCATCCCGCTGGAGTGGACGCGCGAAGTCGCTGCCGCAGGCTTCCCCAGCCGGCAAGGCGGAGTTCGATGTCGGACTCACGGTCTGTGGCATGAGGTACGTTTCCGACCTTCGCATAGGAAGAGTGAATCCACAACACTTCAAATTCGGCCTCAATGTCGGTTCGAAAAAAATTGATTTAGTACAGTTCTTTCGCCAGCGCCTGATCAACGGTAACAACGTCGGGGGCCAGATCATGGCGCTCGAGCCTCCGTTTGACGGATACAAGCGGACGAAAGAGGCGTTGAATCGTTACATAGAATTAGAGAGGCAATACAAAGAACCACCTTTGCCGGCACCTGCGGGCATGCTACTACCCGGCGGAACTTACGCGGGCGCCGCGCAACTGGCGAAGTTGCTGAGGGTTCTCGGCGATCTTCCTCAAGGCGTGACGCCTCCGGCGGATCCGAACAAATACGAGGAGCCACTTATCACGGCGGTTCAACACTTTCAAATGCGGCATGGAATTGGCACTCATGGACTGATCGACCTGGAGACACTGGAGGCACTGAACGTTCCTCTTAGCAATCGCGTGGAACAACTGCAGCTCACCTTGGAGCGCTGGCGCTGGCTCCCGTATACATTTTCTCAGCCTCCCATCGTAGTGAATGTTCCGGAATTTAGACTTCGTGCCTTCGATGGAAACGGTAAGGTGGCCCTCTCCATGAAGGTGAACGTGGGCGAGGCTTACGAGACTGAAACACCAATCTTCGAGAGCAATATGCAGTATCTCGTGTTCCGACCCTATTGGGACGTCCCGCTCAACATCCAGAAGAAGGAATTGGCACAGGAGATCGCTGCAGATCCTGGCTATATCGGCTTCAACCATTTCGAGGTGATCGGTGCAAATGGAAAGGTGTTGACGGATACGACTGCAAGCCCCGAAGTTATACGGCAATTGCAGGCCGGCACGGCCAGACTTCGTCAGAAACCAGGCCCCGGTAATGCGCTTGGACTTGTCAAATTCATCTTCCCCAACCAGCACAGCGTTTATCTTCACGATACCGATTTGTCAGATGACATGTTCTCCGCGGCTCGCCGGGACTTCAGCCACGGTTGCATTCACGTGGAGAAGCCAGCTGACCTGTCCGCCTGGGTTCTACGGAAGAACCCGGGATGGAATATGGAGCGCGTGAAGCAAGCCATGGAGAGTGGTCCGAACAACACGCGAGTGAACCTCGCGACCCCAATACCGGTTCTGCTTCTCTACGCCAGCGCAGTGGTTCATGAGGATGAGGAAGTCTTCTTCTACCCCGATATCTATGGATTGGACGCACGGTTGGCAGCTGTATTGGCGAAGGGATATCCCTACCCATAAGCCTCTGTAACAAAGTAGAAACATACTCACACGATTGTGCAACAGATTGCACCAATCATGGTAACTCAACCCCTCATTACCATGGCTAAGTAGCTGTTTTTCAGCAACATAGAAATTGGCTTCTTTGGCATTTCCCATGCAGAGTAGTTGGATGTTACGTGCCAAGGGGGGCCCTTGAAACTCAGACTGATTGGATTGGCTGTTGTTTGTGCATTGCTACTTGTAGGAACGGCTCTCGCGGATTCGGTTACATTGACGGGTGCAGGTCCGGCTAATCAGGGTGGCGTTTACGTCTATCCATACACCCTGAACATCGACGGCACTACCTTTGCCGCTATCTGCGATGACTACAGCCATGAGGTCTACGTGGGCGAAAGCTGGACAGCGAATATCTACAGCTTCTCGCAATACCAATCAGGCCGTTTCGGTAACGAAGGCTTGCAAAATTACGAAGAGGCTGCCTGGTTGCTCTCGCAGATCCCCACTGCTGGAGCGAGCGAGGTTGGCGACATTAACTTTGCGGTTTGGTCAATTTTCACGTCTGGTGTCCCGGTGCAGCCCAAGACGGGCACGCTCGACGGCTCGGCGTATTGGTTGACACAGGCGATGACCGCAGCAAATAACAACTTCTACGGGATGAATTTTTCGAACTATGAAATTGTCACTCCGACGGACAGCGGAATCGGTTCCGCCCAGGAATACCTGATTCGGGTGCCAGAACCTTCGAGCATGCTGATGCTGGGATCTGGACTTATTGGGTTTGCTGGACTCGTGAGAAAGAAACTGGTGCGTTAGTTCCGTCGTTCCTCTGGCCCAAAGCCGCTTCCACAAAGAGGCGGCTTTTCTTTTGCTACCAGATACCTTTGTCACTGCCGGTGACGCGATAGGCGATGGCCGCTGCGGACGCCAGTGGCGGCAAGAGCGAGAGTCGAAGCGTAGCGGCTACGTCGCCGCGCAGAGCAGTTGTCGTGACCTGGCGGGTATATAGCGACGCCCCTTGCGGGACGATGGGCACCCGCAGAAACAGTTTTTCGGCGGAAACTTTTTCGCCTCCGAAGAGGGCTGCGGATTTCACTTGCGCGGGAAGCGGCAGTCCAACTCCCCGGTACTGAGCGACGTAATCTGAAACAACATTCAGATAGGTGCAGACGCCTGGCCAGATTCCGCCGAGGTTAGCGGCTTGCTGCAGTTCGTCGAAGTCGATCGTTCCGGACTCGACCAGAGCCGCCGTATTTGCGATGTCGCAGATGCGGAAATAGAAGTGCCGGTACAGGCGCTGCAGGGTGCCGACAATCACGCGCTCTTCAGGAGCCGGAATGGGGAAGCGAAATCCGTTTACTTCCTTTACGGTGCTGCGTCCGACGAACCGTTCCGCCATCAGACGATGTTCGCCCGTTTGCCCCAGGCGCTGCACGTGTACTTCAACCGATTCGCGCAAGCCGGGCAGTGCGAAATTCCACTTCTTGGCGAGTCGATCGCCCCAACTGCGGGCTTCAACATGCGCGCCTAATTTCTGTGTGAAAACTCGGACGATTTCTTCTTCGGGCGCCGTGGTGTACAGGTCGAGATCGTTTCCCAGGTCAGGCCAGTGGTCGAGGGATTTCATCACGACGAGAGCGCATCCGGAAGATTGCAGCGTGGAGACGACTTCGCTGAGTCGCGCAACCGCGTTGTCGATGCGAGCATGTTCTTCGGTGAGTACCTGGGCTGCCCAATTGCCTAGAGTGCGAAACCCCAGGTCGCCTGCCTGGTCGCGAACGAGATTGAATGCACGAACGACGACGTGGTGCGACTCAGCCATACTGCGCACATCAACCAGATTGGCTTCGCTCAATGTCGACAAATAACGAATCGGACCTTGTGCAGCTTGTGGCTTGAGCAATAGGCTCGACAGTGCCTGGATGACTTGTTTTTGTGAAGTTGGAGGCATAATTTCGCTTGGCTCTCGACAGGAGAGCAATGTTGCTTGGATGTGAAGGGCCGCACCAGAGTTGGGCGTCACCGCCAGAAACAGGGGCAGCCTCTATAATTCAGGGTTACTCCCGCAACTCGGACGTAACGGCCGGAATGGCCCCAGGGGGACAGTTTGGCGTATAGCGATCTTCGCGAGTGGATCAAAACATTAGAGCGTGCCGGAGAGTTGCGGCGCGTGCGTGCTGACGTCGATCCATTGCTGGAAATAGCCGAGATCACCGACCGCGTCTCCAAAGCCGGTCGCCCGAACGCGCATCACCCGGAGCTTGAACGAATAGCACCGGGCGGTCCGGCAATCCTGTTCGAAAACGTCAAAGGTCATCCCGGGCACAAGGTTCTGATCAACCAGTTCGGTTCCGCACGGCGGATGAATCTCGCGCTCGAAGCCGATTCGTTCGACGAGATCGCCGATCGCATACGCGTCTTCATGGACGTGAAAAGTCCCCATGGACTGCTCGACAAGATCAAAATGCTGCCGATGTTGGCGGAACTCGGCAGGTTCTTCCCAAAGGAAGTAGAGACCGGCCCCTGCAAAGAGGTGATCCGGCGGGGAGAGTTCTCGGTTCTCGACTTTCCCATCCTGCAGTGCTGGCCGAAAGATGGCGGCCGTTTCATCACGCTACCGTGCGTAATTACGCGCGATCCGAAAACAGGGAAGCGCAATGTCGGGATGTACCGCATGCAGGTCTATGACGGCAAGACCACCGGCATGCATTGGCAACGGCAGAAGGTAGCGGCAGAGCACTATCGCGAACGGATGCGAGCAGCGGCCGCCGGTGGCCATGCCAGCCCCGCTTCGTCCGTGGACGTGATGGCGAGATCTACGGGCGGCACGCGCCTGGTGGGTGAGGATCATCCCTCGGGAAAGATGGAGGTGGCGGTCGCCATTGGAACGGATCCGGCGCTCACGTTCTCCGCGATTGTCCCCGCGCCCCCCGATGTTGAGGAATACATGATCGCCGGATTCCTGCGCCAGAAACCGGTGGAACTGGTGAAGTGCGAGACGGTAGACCTGGAAGTTCCCGCGAATGCAGAGATCGTTCTCGAAGGCTATGTGAACCTGGAAGAGCTGAGGACCGAGGGCCCCTTCGGCGATCACACGGGTTTCTATTCGCTCGAAGATCTCTATCCCGTGTTTCACATCACCTGCATCACCAGCCGCAAGGATCCGATTTACGCAACGACGATCGTAGGCAAGCCACCCATGGAAGACGCGTACATGGGGAAGGCGGTCGAACGCATTTTTCTTCCGCTGATGAGGGTGTCCATTCCGGAGCTGGTTGATATCAATTTGCCGATCGAAGCCGTATTCCACAACTTGATGATCGTCTCGATCCGCAAATCGTATCCGGGACAGGCGCGCAAGGTGATGAACGCAATCTGGTCACTGGGCCAGGCGATGTTCACCAAGTGCATCATCGTGGTGGACGAAGACGTGAATGTGCATGACATCGGCGAAGTCGTACTGAGGACGGCGAACAACATCGATCCTGAGCGCGACATACAGTTCACACTGGGTCCCGTGGATTCGCTCGATCACGCTTCACGCCTGCCTGATTTCGGGTCGAAGATGGGCATCGACGCGACACGCAAGTGGCCAACCGAGGGCTTCACGCGGCCTTGGCCCGCCGAGATCACCATGGATAGGGAAACGAAAGCACGCGTGGATGCGCGCTGGAAAGATTTGGCAAAGGAGTTAGGCATTAAATAAGCATTCGAAAGTCATAATTCAATGGAATATTTCGAGGTAATTGAGAAACGGCAGTCCATACGGAAATATCAATCACGTCCAATCGAGCCTGAGAAGTTAGAAGCCATTCTGAAAGCTGCAAACCAGGCACCCTCGGCAGGAAATTTTCAAGCGTACGAAATTTACGTAACCACCAAGCAATCGGTGCGCGATGCTCTGGCGCGAACCACGTGGGACATGGCGTGGATCGCCAAAGCACCGCTGCTGATTATTTTCTGTACGCACGCGAAACGCTGCCAGTATCCGGGTTCGGACGCGTGCGCAATGCAGGACGCGAGTATCGCCACGACACAAGCCATGCTGGCCGTGACTGCGTTGGGACTAGGCGCGTGCTGGGTCGGAGCATTCGATCCGACGCGCGTTGCTGAGGTGATCGGCGCACCTGAGGGTGTGCGGCCGATGTCGATTCTCGCGATCGGATACGCGGACGAAAGTCCAGAACGAACGACGCGAAGGCCGCTGACGGAATTAGTGCACGAGTTATAAAAAAACAGGGGACGCGCCTCACTCGAGACGCGTCCCTTCTGCTATTTCAGCAACCCGTAGATGTTCACCTGATGTCCGGCAGGCACGTACACCTTGCCATTCGCAATCGTTGGCGCCGTGAACTTCACTGCCGGTCCAGCGGAATCACGACTAGCATTCTCGTTGCTGCTGTAGAGTTCGGTGCCGACATTGCTTGCGTCGTAGGCATGCAGGATCGCCGGGTTGTTGGGTTGTCCATCGAGTTGCAGGTCCCAGACGATCCCGTTCGACCCGCCGTTGGACGACACTGCGGGCGTGGCGCCATGCGAACCGTATACTACGGTTCCCACTGCAATCGGTGAAGTCGAGAGCAGGCCGTTGCTCCAGCGGAATTGTCGGAGCACGTCTCCTGCCGCGTGATAGTAGATGTTCCCATTCCAGAAGGCTGGCGTGTCGTAGAAGTTGTCGTATTGGCGAACACCGCTCTGCACGATCTGCACCACGTTGTTTGCCGTAGAGCTGAACTTGCCCATATTGTCGCGGTCGACAAGGAAGATGCGGCCGTCCTTTCCCGCTCCCACCAACTCATGCGGGTGAGAAGAGGAATTGTCCGGCAGGATGACTGGCGCACCGCTGCCGAGGTCGGCATCATTCTGCGTCAGCACAGCTGTGTTCGACGGAATGAAGTAGTCGAGGATGGTGAGTCCCGGCGAAAACTTCAGAAAGGCATTGCTGAAGCTATTGCCGATGGTATTGTCCGCATTGACGCCAGTCTCCACAAACAGGTTTCCGGACGAGTCAACTGCGGGAGCGCCGCCGCCCATCCATATGTCACCACCTGTTCCGTTGGGACTGACATTAATCACGGCACTCTGGGCGAGGTTGCTGGCGTTGTAAGAGAAAACCCAGCCGTGACCACAATGTCCGAAGCTGATGTAGACATTCCCATTTGCCAGCGCCAATCCTGAGCGCTGATAGCAACCTCCTTCCAGCGTGATCTTGCCTCCGCTGCTATCGGCGCCGGTGCCTGAGACTGTTGCCGTTACCTGCTTTGGTCCACCGAATTTCTCGGCGCCAGTGGTGATGCTCAAGGCATGCAGCCAGAACTGTATCTTTCCACTATTGCTTACTTCGGTTACTGCATAGATGGTTCCACTGGAGCGATCGATAACGGGCGTAGAGAGTACGCCGATTTCGGGCGAGACCCCAAGGTTGTCACTGCTGGGCGCGGAAGTCATACCCGGCCCAAGCAGACTCTTGCTCCACAAGGTGCCCCCGCCGTCCGCGTCGAATGCATAGACGCTATCGTGCTCTGTGGCGACGTAGAGCACGTTATGCGTTCCGCCGTTGATGCCGAGCGCTGGGACGATCAGAGGCTGCGGATAGACCTGCCCGTCCACCGAATACGTCGCAAGTTTTCCGAAGGAACCGGAATTTACATTTGACGTGGTGAGAGTCGTCTCCGCCGTATTCGCTCCTTGGCGGGTGACGTCATTGTGATACGTCGTAACCGCGACCGTTCCTCCTCCGCCGCCTCCCCCTCCGCTGACAGCGAAGGTGACCGGCGTGGACTTAATGAAGTTGGAGGAGCTGTCTACTTCGACCAGCGTGGCAGTGTGAGATCCGCCCGCGAGAGGCACGCTTGCGCTCATCGTATTCCCGGGATAGTTTCCTATCTTATTCCCGTCGATCCACAGCTCCACATGATTGACGCTCCCACTGGCGCCTGTTCCCGCACCGGTGAACCCTACCGGCGAAGACACCGTGCTGCCCGCCGCCGGTGTGCACAGAATCGCTCCGGGGGAAGATGGCGCGGCGCAGCTACCACCTCCGCCGGAGCCGACGGTGAAGGTAACCGGCGTGGACTTAATGAAGTTGGAGGCGCTGTCTACTTCCACCAACGTGGCGGTATGCGATCCATTTGCGAGCGGTACGCTCGCTGTCATCTTATTACCCGGATAGTTTCCGATCTTGTTGCCGTCAACCCATAGCTCCAAATGATTCACGCTCCCACTGGCACCGGTCCCCGCGCCGGAAAATTGTACGGGGGAAGAAACTGTGCTGCCTGCGGCCGGCGTGCACAGAATCGCTCCGGGAAAAGACGGCGCACTGCAACTGCCACCGGATGACACCACGGTGACACCGGCTGCACCCGTCTTACTTGAATCTGCCGCGCTGGTTGCGGTGATCGTGTGGGTTCCGGTCGCTGAAGGCGCGGTGTACAGGCCGCTCGTAGAGATGGTGCCCACGGTAGTGTTGCCGCCGAACATACCGTCGACCGCCCACGTTACCCCAGTGTTCGAAGTGCCCGTGACCGCAGCCGTGAATTGTTGCGTTCCGCCTATGGTTACAGTTGCAGAACTCGGGCTGACCGTCACGGTAATCCCGGAAGCGGATCCGACGGTAATGAAATTCGTCGCCTTGATCCATGCTCCGTTGTAGTACTGAACGGTGAGATTGTGTGATCCAGCGGAGGCGGTCAGTGAAGTGGAGATAGATTTCGTATTGAGTTGCTGAAATTTGAGAACGCTATCGAGATAGACAAGAAATTTCGTCACGGAAGCGCTGGACGTAGCGACGGCCGAAACAGTGAATGGCGACGATACGGTTTGGTTGTTCAACGGCGTGCAGATGGTGAGCGTATTGTTCGTTGGATTAGGCGTGCATTGGGCGGATGCTATCGAAGCGCAGACGCAGAGGGCGATGATCGTTAGCAGAAGACGTACTGGCGGACGGCTGGAAATCGTCCGGGCTGACAGAGGGGGGAACTGAACCACAGACATCGAAGCCTCCAACGGCGAAGCACAACTCACGCGTACTCTCGCCCATGGTGCTCAGAGATGCCGTCGAGCCATTCAGACGTTTGCACCACCTTTCAGGAAATCACAATAATCTTGTCGTAGTCCTGACTAAGGCACAGGAGCAACACTGAATCAGTAATGGAGAGTTGCTGGTGGAATACGGCTGGTAAGTTCCCGAATCGGAGCTAAGCATTTATACTGATTAGGCATGCCGATCTTGAAAAACATTGCCGCGATTGCCAAGGGTATGAGCATCACGCTGAGGGAGATGTTCGCCCCGACAATTGTCGAGAACTACCCGGACGGGCCGGGTCCTCTGAAGGGGGCTAAGTTCCAGGAGCGTTTCCGCGGAGTTCATGTTCTGCAGCGCGACGAGAACGGGCTGGAAAAGTGCGTGGCGTGCTTTCTTTGCGCGGCTGCTTGTCCCTCGAACTGCATATACATCGAAGCCGCCGAGAATACGGCTGAGAAGCGCATCAGCGGTGCCGAGCGCTACGCAAAGGTCTATAACATCGACTACAACCGCTGTATTTTCTGCGGTTATTGCGTAGAGGCTTGCCCGACCGACGCGATCACGCACGGACATGGCTTCGAACTGGCAACGTTCAACGCCAGCAATCTCGTCTATCGGAAAGAGCAGCTACTTTCTCCGCTGCCCGCTCATCTGGGAGCAAATGCTGTGTTCAATGAAGCGGAAATCGAAAAAGGTATGCCGGCCCTGACCAGTTGACGGTTTTGGCAGGCAGAGTTCGTCAGTCAAAACCGGTCCTGCGGGGCCGGTTTCGCATATAGGGACAGTTCTTAGACTCGCAATTGCGAGGGGGGCGGCGGCTTTCAATAACATGAGCGATTTCCTCAAGGCAGTTCAAGAGCGCGTTGTGGTCTACGACGGCGCCATGGGCACCTCGATCCAGAAGTTCAACCCGACCCTCGACGATTACTGGGGCCAGGAGAACTGTAGTGAAGTTCTTGTGCTCAGCCGGCCTGACATCATCAGCCAGATCCATGCCAGCTACTTTGAAGCCGGCGCTGATGTGATCGAGACGGATACGTTCGGAGCGACGCGCACGGTCCTGACCGAGTTTGGTCTCCAGGATCGGGTGGAGGAGATTAACAAGGTCGCGGTGAAGTTGGCGCGCGATGCTGCGGACAGCTATTCCTCGAAGGGTCGCCGCCGCTGGGTGGCAGGATCGGTTGGGCCGACGACAAAGCTGCCGTCGCTTGGGCATATCACCCTTGACGACATGGTTGCCGTTTACGTTGAGCAAGCGGTTGCATTGATCGGGGCGGGAGTTGATCTGCTGCTGGTGGAGACCTCGCAGGATCTGCTGCAGGCGAAGATCGCCACCATCGCCATGCTCGACGCGATGAAGAAGACCGGCAAACGACTTCCGCTGCAGGTGCAAGTCACACTCGCGAATGACGAAGGCACCATGTTGCTTGGAACGGATATCGGTGCCGCGCTGACGTCGCTTGAACCGTATGACATCGACGTCTTCGGACTGAACTGCGCCACCGGCCCGAAGGAGATGAACGATGCAGTCCGCTATCTGGGACTGTATTCGCCAAAACATGTCTCCGTGCTGCCCAACGCGGGTATGCCGCGCAATGAAGGCGGCAAGACCGTTTACGATCTGACGCCGGCGGAACTGGTTCAGTACCACAAGCTCTTTATCTCCGAGTATGGCGTGCGTGTAGTGGGCGGCTGCTGCGGCACTGGACCGGAGCACATCAAGGCAGTAGTAGATGCCTGCGGGAACCTGGAGCCAGCTAAAAGAAACGTGAAGATTACTGGCGCGGCCGCAAGCGCCTATACGTCCGTTCCGCTCGATCTTGATCCCAAGCCGCTCATCGTTGCCGAGGAAATGAACACCACCACTCGCGTGGAACACTTCAAGAATCTTGTACGCTCCGAAAACTACGACGAGATTCTTGCGCTGGCCAAGCGCCTGGCAAATGAAGGCTCGCACATGCTCGACGTCTGCACGGCGATTGTGGGCGAAGACGAGAACGGCTACATGGACCACGTAATGGAGAAGATTGCCACGCGCGTGCCTGCGCCGATTGTGGTCGACTCGACTGAAGCGAACGTCATCGAGACGGCGCTGAAGCGCATTCCAGGCAAGGCGATCATCAATTCCATCAATCTGGAGGATGGCGAGAAGCGCACGTCGAAGGTTTTGCCGATGGCGAAGCGCTACGGCGCTGCTGTGATTGCGCTGACTATCGACGAAGATGGAATGGCGCTCACGGCTGAGAAAAAGGTCGCGATTGCCAAGCGCATTTTTCAGCTGGCGACGGAGAAGTATGGCATCAGGCCGGTAGACCTGATTTTCGACGCGCTGACGTTGCCGATCTCGACCGGCCAGGAAGACTATCGGACGGCGGGAATCGAGACGCTAGAAGCTGTAAGGCGAATCAAGGAAGAGCTGCCGGAAGTGCGCACGATTCTTGGCGTCAGCAATATTTCCTTCGGACTGAATGTCTATCCGCGGCGTGTGCTGAACAGCGTGTTCCTGCACGAAGCGGTCAATAACGGCCTTGACCTGGCGATCGTTAACTACACTAAAATCTATCCGTTGTACAAGATTCCTGAAGCAGAAGTTGAGCTGGCGCGTAAGCTGATCTATCGCGACGCGAGCGATGGCGATCCGCTGCAGAACTACATGAATCACTTCTCCGGGAAGGAGAAAAAGGCAGAAGCCACATCTGCTGAGGTCGATGCGCTGTCGGTTGAAGACAAGCTGAAACACTTGATCATCAATGGCGAGAAGGCGATTGGCGTCGACGGCCATCGGCAGACGCTGGAAGAAGTACTGGAGAACGCTCTCCAGACATACACGCCGCTTGGGCTGATCAACGACGTGTTGCTGGATGGCATGCGGACGGTGGGCGAGCTATTTGGTGCACGCAAGATGCAGCTTCCTTCTGTGCTCGATTCCGCCGGAGTGATGAAGCAGGCGGTCGCTTATCTCGAGCCGAAGATGGAGAAGTCGGAAGGCTCGCAGAAGGGAACGATCGTACTCGCCACGGTGAAGGGCGACGTACACGACATCGGGAAGAACCTGGTCGACATCATCTTGAGCAACAACGGCTACAAGGTGGTGAACCTCGGTATCAAGCAGCCGGCGGAAGCCATCATTCACGCTGCCCGTGAACATCGGGCCGATGCGATCGGCCTCAGCGGTCTGCTGGTGAAGTCGACGCTGGAAATGAAATACGTAATCCAGGATCTCGAGCTGCAGAAGCTCGATTTCCCGGTGATCTGCGGCGGCGCCGCTCTTACGCGAAAGTACGTCGAAGACGATCTGCGCGCCGAGTATTCCAATGCGGTGTTCTATGCCGGAGATGCCTTCGATGGCCTGCACGTGATGGAAGACCTAGCGGCAGGAGTAGAAGCCAAAGTCGCACGCATCGCAGAAGGTCGCCAGCGGAAACAGTTTGCCGCGAAAGCTGCAGCTGCGGCCGCCATCGCCGAGGCGGAGGCGCTTCCGATCTCGACCGAGCGCAGTGCGGTCGTGGCTCCTGCGACGAATATTCCTAAGCCGCCGTTCTATGGCGTGCGGGTAAAGAAAGATTTCGATTTGCGCGAGATCTTCAACTACATCAATCACACCGCGCTCTTCAAGAATCAGTGGCAGCTGAAGACCGCTTCCCAAGAGGACTACGCACGGCTGGTGGAAGAGAAGTTCAAGCCCGTTCTTAAAGAATGCCAGGATGAGGTGGTCGCCAAGGGCTGGTACGAGCCAAAGGTCGTCTACGGATATTTCCCGTGCCAGAGCGAGGCGAATGACACGATCGTCTATTCGCCTGAGCAACCGGGAAAAGAACTGTTGCGCTTTACCTTTCCGCGCCAACGCGAAGGCCGCAGGCTGTGCATCTCTGACTTTTTCGCGCCAAAGTCGTCCGGGCAGATGGATGTGATCGGATTGTCGCTGGTCACGATTGGCAGCCGCGCTTCGGAAGAGACGCAGAAGATGTTCCAGGGAGGCGACTACACGCGCTATCTCTATCATCACGGACTCAGCGTTGAGACCGCCGAGGCACTGGCTGAATACTCCCACAAGCTCATTCGCGAAGAACTCGGGATTGCCGGGAATGATTCCTCGCGCATCAATGATCTCTTTCATCAGAAGTATCGCGGATCGCGTTACTCGTTCGGATATCCGGCGTGTCCGCACATGGAAGATCAGACCAAGCTCTTTCAGTTGCTGAAGCCAGAGGAGAACGTTGGCGTTCAACTGACCAGTGGATTCCTGCTGGATCCGGAGCAGTCCACGTCGGCGATCATTGTGCATCATCCGGCAGCGAAGTACTTCGTCGTTTAGAATCCAAGCGTGTCCGATCCAGCCGCCGAATACGCGCATCGATTGCAGCTTCGAGAGGCGGACGTCGCTCGCCTGGAGCGTTGGCATATCTGGACCGGCAATTTTCGCCTGTTGGTATTTGCCGCCGGTGCACTCCTGCTATGGCTGTATGCAAAACGGAACGCGCTTAGCGGATGGTGGCTCCTTGTGCCGCTGGCTGCATTTGTAGCTCTGGTCATCTATCACGAAACAATTCTCCGCAGGCAGATGCAAGCGCGCCGCGCAGCTGACTTCTATCGCAAGGGGCTCAATCGCATCTCCGACAAATGGATCGGTCAGGGGGAAACCGGCGAGCGCTTCCATGATCCCGAACACGTGTATTGCGAAGACCTTGATCTGTTCGGCCGCGGGAGCCTATTCGAATTGCTCTCGCGCGCACGTACGCGCATCGGAGAACAGCGACTGGCGAACTGGCTGCTACATCCGGCGGAGGTCGGAGAGATAAGAGCTCGCCATGAATCTATAACCGAACTCCACGAAAAGCTTGACCTTCGAGAATGGCTGGCGGTGCTTGGCCAGGAAGCACAGGCAGGGTTGCATCCGGAAGAACTCACTGTGTGGGCAGAGCGCAGGACGCAGGTCAATCTTCCGCTCTGGCGCATCGTGTCGGCCATTATTGCAGTGCTGTTTCTGGCATCGGCGGTGTGGGTGCTGCGTGGCGGGAACCTCGGATGGATGGCGCTGACAATCGGGCTGGCTGCTGCCGTTCTTCTGAAACTACGCAGTGAAACGCGGCAGATACTCACTGACGCCGAGGCTGCGCTGGCCGATTTGCAATTGCTAGCGGCGATCCTTGAGCGGCTGGAGTCGGAGCAGTTCCAGTCCACGCGTTTGCGGCAGCTTACTCATCAACTTTCGACGGGCGCACAGAAACCTTCGGCCGCAATCAACCGATTACAACGGCTGGCTGAGTTTCTCGAGGCGCGCGACAATGTGATCCTGCGCGTGCTCGATGTCCCCGTTCTTTATACGGTACAGGTTGCGCTTGCGCTGGAAAGCTGGCGTAGAAGGGAAGGTGCCGAAGTCCGCCGCTGGATCGAGGCGATCGGCGATGCGGAAGCGTTGCTCTCATTATCAGGATACTCATACGAGCATCCGGTCGACCCATTCCCGGAATTCTCATCCCAGAGCCCGTTGTTTGAGGGGGAGATGCTGGGACATCCCTTGCTGCCGAACGATCGTTGCGTTCGCAACAGCGTTCGACTGGGAAAAGCGACACAGGTGCTGATCGTCAGCGGATCCAATATGTCGGGTAAGAGCACTCTATTACGGACGATTGGCATCAACACGGTGCTCGCAATGGCTGGGGCTCCCGTGCGAGCCTCGCGGTTACAGCTGTCGCCATTGGCGCTCGGCGCCAGCATCAGGGTGAACGATTCGCTGCAGGGTGGTAGTTCGCGATTCTATGCTGAGATTACACGTCTGCGAAAGATCGCGGACGAAGCTGCAGGTCCCATTCCTCTGCTTTTTCTGCTGGATGAATTACTGCAGGGAACGAACTCACACGACCGCGCCATTGGCGCAGAAGGCCTGCTGAAGACGCTGGTCCAGCGCGGAGCGATTGGGCTGGTCACGACACACGATCTCGCGCTCACCGCGATCGTCGATATTCTGGGCAACAAGGCGGACAACGTGCATTTCCAGGATCATCTGGAAGCCGGCAAGATCAGCTTCGACTACCAACTGCGAGAAGGTGTCGTTACCAAGAGCAACGGCCTGGAGCTGATGCGTTCGATCGGTCTGACGGTCTGAGGGTCTATCCCTTGAGCCCAAAGTGATACATGCCTTACATTGCTCGCTCTTGCGAGCATTTGGCACCGGTTGTGTCAAGGAGACAGCCACGAACTCCCCCAATCGAACGTAATCGCAAACGATCCGGCGTAACACCACAATTCATGCAGAGATAACAAATCGACGCTACGTTCGAGTGAGCAGGAGAATGTTCCTGAACACCATGATGAAGCTCAAATACCTAATCTTTGTTGTCTTTCTTTCGATAACTCTTGTTGCTGCCGCCCAGGAAAAAATCCGCATTGGAGGCTCCGACACCCTGATTCTTCTTGGACAACGCTTTGATCAGCAGTATTCAATTCATCACTCGGCCAGGTTCACCATTGTAGGAGGCGGGGTCGCGACCGCAAAAGATGCACTCGCCAGTGGGAAGCTCGACATTATGCAGGCCGAAGGGACGACATCAGGTCCGCTTTCGTTTCCAATTGGAATTCAAGCGATTGTGGTCTACGTGAATAAGGCGAACCCCATACGGGAGCTTACCATCGCGCAGGTGCGTTCTATTTTCCTCGGTGAGATCACAAATTGGAAGCAACTCGGCGGTCCGAACAAGCCTATCGTGCTGTACGCAGGTGAAAGCAGCACTGGGATGGAGAGCTACTTCGAAGAGTCGGTGCTTCGCGGCCAGGAACCGTACCCATTCACGGGGAAGGCGAACACGCGTGCACTGGTGGAAACGCTTGCGAACGACGACGGTGGTATCGGTTACGGCAGCCTGGACTTCGACCGCGGCATTCATACGGTAGGAATCAAATTGGGCGCCGCTTCAGTCGCGATTGAGCCTGACTCCACCAGCATTCGAAATCGAAGCTACCCGATCAGCCGCTACGTCTACTGGACTGTTAACCAGAAACCGACTGGTGGATTACAGAGCTTCTGTTCCTGGGTATTTTCTCCAGAAGGTCAGTTGGTCGTTGAAGGTGTTGGCTTTCAGCCGCTCTTGCCGGAGCAGCGCAAACAAGGCCTGGCGAAGCTTGGAGTGAGGCCGTCTGTGGTATCCGTCAGCTACGATAAGTAGGCTCGCATAGCAGATCGCGGGCGGCTGGTGTCGAGCTCCATTTGATTTAAACGTTTCAAACTTGACTTAGGCCCGCATCTTTTCGCAGACTGCTGGCGTTGCTCTGTCATCGATTCGACCTATTGAGGGAATCATGCGCCTGCCAGTTCTTGTACTTTCTGCACTCTTTGCCGGTAACGCTTTTGCTGCCACTCCTCAGATCCTGACGAACCATCTCGGCTACGAAACGACGGGCTCCAAGCATGCCGTCATCCTTGGACATTCGGGCAGATACCGTCTCGAAGTGCTCGCTGAAGACGCAATCCGACGACAAAGAAGTTTTCGCGAGCTGAGGCGAAGGGAACCGGTCCCGTAAAGAAGTGGCGTGACTGGTATTTCTGGACGATCGATTTCGATTCAGTCACAAGTGAGGGCCAGTTCTACCTCGAGTGTGCGAGCAACCAGGGTGCAGTCCGCTCGTATCCGTTCACGATCCAAAAACAGCTCCTGGAAGAGGACACGCTTTCCGACGTGATCTATTACTTTAAAGACGAGCGGGATTCTGGCCAGATGGCGAAGGCGGACTCGCATCTTGCGTTCCAGGATGGAAAGAAGCGGGGAACCGTGGATGCTCACGGCGGCTGGTACGACGCTACGGGCGATTACGGCAAGCACCTGTCACACTTATCATTCTCAACGTATTTCAATCCGCAGCAGATACCGTTAGCCGTTCTGAATTTATTCAAGAGCTACGACGAACTGCATGCCCGTCAAGATCAGAACTTTACGCAATACGAGCGTCGTCTCCTGGACGAGGGATTTTGGGGCGCGGACTACCTGGTTCGACTGAAGAATCCGAATGGTTCGTTCTATCGTTCTGTTTCAGCGCATGGCACTCCGCAGAATCCGGAGGACCGCGTTATTGCAGGCGAGATGAAGGCGTTCGGCATTTTCAAGACGAAAGAAGCCGGAGACACGATTGTTGAGCGCGCCGATACTGAGCGCGATTATGAGACCAGCTTCCGTTCGGGCGGAGGTATTGCGATCGCCGCACTCGCGAAAGCGAGCACCTATCCGATTTACGGCGAATTCAAGAGCGCTGATTACTTGAAAGCCGCGGAGGACGGCTTTGCGTTCCTCGAAAAGAACAATCTCACTTATGTCAACGATGGCAAAGAAAATATTGTGGACGACTATTGCGCGCTGACCGCTGCCACCGAACTCTACCAGGCCACTCACAAAGCTATCTATAAGCAAGCTGCGGATCGTCGCGCGCAGAGCCTTATGTCCCGCTTAATCAGCGATGGACCGCGCCAGAATTACTGGCGTGCCGACGATGGCACACGGCCCTTCTTTCACGCGTCAGACGCTGGTTTTCCAGTAGTCAGTCTGCTCTGGTATTCCGAGATCGCCGATCCTGCTGCGCAGAAGCAGGTATTCGACGCGGTGAAGAAGTCGCTAACGTTTGAGCTGGCGACGACGGCGGAAGTGAATAACCCGTTCGGTTATGCACGCGAGTACGTGCAGGACAAGACTGGCGCGCGCCGCACGACCTTCTTCTTCCCACATAACTCGGATGCGGCTCCGTGGTGGCAGGGCGAGAATGCACGCCTGGCATCGCTGGCAACGGCCGCCCGTGTGGCCGCTCCGCACTATGAAGATGATCCCGTGTTCCAACGTCAGCTCGAAACCTATGCAACCAATCAGCTCAACTGGATTCTCGGCCTGAATCCCTTCGACAGCACCATGCTGAACGGAGTGGGACGAAATAATCCGCGGTACATGTTCTTTGCCTCGTACGAATTCACGAATGCGCCCGGCGGCATTTCTAATGGCATCACCGGCGGATTCAAAGACGAAAGCGATATCGACTACAACCTCACTTACAAGCAGACCGGCGGCGACAACGACTGGCGCTGGGGCGAGCAGTGGATCCCGCATGACGCCTGGTATCTACTGGCCGTAGCTGTCGGGCAGTAGGCGCAGCGAATGTATCACCATCGCCCGTGACCGGCGTCCTGCGCAGGCGAGCCGTTTTCGATTACCTTCTCAGCTATTGAGGAGGGGCCATGTCTTCTTCAGAGTGGAAACGCCGCGAGTTCATCCAAACGTTAGTCGCGACCTTGGCAGCGGGAGCTTTGGACTGGAGTGTGCTGCCGGTCGCGCGCGCTGACACCAAGGAAACTAATGAGTTTGACGCCATCATCATTGGCTCCGGCCTTGGCGGCCTCAGTTGCGCCGCAGCATTCGCGCGACAAGGCTTCAAGGTCCTCGTTCTGGAGCAGCACGACAAGGCGGGCGGCTACGCAACCAGCTTCAAGCGTCCGGGCGGCTTCGAATTTGACGTATCGCTGCACTCCACCGGTGTGGGCGAGCGCAATGGAATACATAATCTGATTCCCGGTTTCCCCGAGATTACCAGCGTCGACTTCGTTCCCCATCCGACTCTCTATCGCGCCATCTTCCCCGAACATGATGTTAGGGTACCGAACCGTAATCTGCCGGACTATGTGGCGTACCTCAAGAGATCTTTTCCTCCTGAGTCGCAGCAGATCGACTCGCTATTCCGTGAAATCGGACAGCTTACCGACGAACTGGGGCGACTGAGCGCCGGTGACGGCAAGATTGACTACAGCCGTTTTCCGATTGACTTCCCAATCGTGTATCGCTATTCCGGCAGCACATGGGGACAGATTGTCGATGCCAAGCTGCAAGATCCCAAACTGAAAGGAATCGTGTCAGCACAGTGGGGATACTACGGATTGCCGCCTTCAAGACTGGCGAGCATCTACTACGCTGCGCCTTTGTATTCTTACCTGACTGGCGGCGGGTTCTATCCGAAGGGCCGGTCTCAGACAATCAGCAACGCCTTTGTCGACTTCATCGAGAAGCGTGGTGGCCATGTTTTGCTCAATACACGCGTCAGCCAGATCCTGGTAAAGGATGGCACGGCTTATGGCGTTGGTACGGCGGAGGGCCACCAGTACACGACCAAAGTAGTCGTTTCCAATGCCAATGCGTTTGACACTTTTCACTCACTGATCTCGCAGTCAAAGGGCGATGATCACATGAAGGAATACCTGGCGAAGATTGACGCATACAGTATCAGCCTCTCGAGCTTCCAAGTTTTCCTGGGGTTGAAGAAGGATCTCGTGCACGACATTGGAATCACTGACAGCGAAATCTTCTTCAACACGGGATACGATCACGAGACTGAGTATGTGGATGCGCTCAAAACTGATCTCAGCAATACCGGCTATGGTCTCACTCTCTACGACAACATTTATCCCGGCTACTCACCGAAAGGGAAGAACACGGTTAACCTGCTGGTGATTCAGGGTTACGATCACTGGAAGTCCTATGCTGCGGATTACGTGAAGGGCGACAAGGCTTCCTATCGTGCAGAAAAGGAGCGCATCGCCGATCTGCTGATCGCCAAGGCGGAGAAAACCCTAATGCCGGGATTATCGAAGTCAATCGAGGTGAAAGAAATCGGTACACCTCTGACAAATGCACGCTACACGGCGAACTACCGCGGCGCGATCTACGGATTTGACCAGACCCTGGATAACTCCAACCCTCGCCGACTGCCACACAACACTCCCATCAAAAATCTGTATCTCTCAGGAGCATGGACGCAGCCCGGCCACGGTTACGGAGCTGTGATTCCCAGCGGTCTGCAATGTTTTGGCGAGATCATGAAAGGCTGGGGATAGGAGCCGGTCTGAGGCCCCCGGCTGCGAGATGGAGTTCGACGTCACTAGTGAGAGTGACGGCAGTCATGCCGGTTTAGGACGTATCGTCCTAGTCTCAAAGTGCCGGAGTGTGGTTCGAAACGCTGCATTCTGGTTGACCCATGCGCCTCTTGCTCGACATCCTGAGTGACATCCTGCGTACGCTGTGGGCGCACAAGCTACGTTCGTTCCTTACTATGTTTGGAATCGCATGGGGTGTGGGATCGTTACTGCTGCTAGTCGGATTGGGTGAAGGCTTCCGCTCGGGAAACCAGCGCAATTTCGACGAAATCGGACGCGACATTATGTTTGTCTTTCCTGGCCGCGCGCCAATCGTTCGTGGCAGCCAGGAGTCTGGGCGCTGGTACAAACTCACCTACAACGACTACCTCGACGTTGCAAAAGCCTCGCATGTTCGCTTAGCCAGCCCCGTTCTGACTCGCGACGACATCCGTTCCGTCAGCGACTATACGAGCGGCAACGGCGAGGTGCTTGGAGTCCAACCGCAGTACCACGAGGTCCGCTACACGCCGGTTCAGTATGGCCGCTGGCTCAACGTGATGGACGAAACACAGAAGCGACAAGTCGCAGTGATCGGCCCCGAGATTGTGCACACCCTGTTTCCCGGGCGACCCGTGATAGGCAACAGCATCCTGCTGAACGGAGTGCGCTTCGAGATTATTGGGCAACTCGCTACCATCGGACGCGGCGACAACATTGGGGACAACAATCGAATTTACGTGCCGTACTCCGTGATGGCGATGTACTTCCCGCAAAAGTGGGAAGACCACCGCGACGCTCTAAGCGCCATCGCGTATCAGCCACGCGTCCGCGGAGAGCACGAAATTGCGCGCCAGGAAGTGCGCGTTATCGTGGCGCGCAATCATGGTTTCGACGCAAGTGATGTCGATTCATTTGAAGAGTGGGACTCGATCCGTACTTCCGAGACGGTAGGGAAGATCTTTACCGCAATGGATTTGTTCCTCGGCTTTGTCGGAATCGTGACGCTGGCTCTAGGCGCTATCGGCGTGATCAATATCATGTTGATCTCGGTGACCGAACGTACACGGGAGATTGGCTTGCGCAAAGCCCTGGGGGCCACGAACCGCAGCATTCTCTTCCAGTTCTTCAGCGAAGGTGCGCTACTGACACTCGGCAGCGGAATTGTGGGACTCCTCTTCGCCAAGCTGTCTACAGTCTTGTTATCCGGATTGCCGGCACCGCGCGGATTCGATCCTCCACGAATTGTTCTGTCCTCCGCGGTAATCGCGATTGGCAGTCTCGCGCTTTCGGGCATCATTGCGGGTCTCTATCCGGCCCGTAAGGCATCCTTGCTTGAGCCTGTTGATGCCCTCAGGCACGAAGCATGACGCGCGAGGTGCTGCGCCAGGCAGCCGCGGCGCTTCGCTATAACCGTCGCCGCTCGGCGTTGACGATGCTTGGAATGGCCTGGGGAATCGCGACGGTTGTACTCCTGCTCGCATATGGAGACGGTTTCGGCACGGCGATTTACCACATCTTCCGCGCTTATGGCGTGCGCGTAATCGGAGTATTTCCTGGGCGCACCTCGATGCAGGCCGGAGGCAACAAGGCTGGCTCGCAGATTCGCTTCGTCGAGGAAGACATTGATCGCCTCCAGCAGAACGTACCGCAAATTACGCGCATCAGCCCTTGCAATCACATGGTAACGACCGTCAGTTACGACGATCGCTCGTTTACCCTGCACATCGACGCTGAATATCCCAACGGCTTCGAGATTTTCAATCAGCACGTCGGCGAAGGGCGCTGGTACGACGCAGACGATGAGGTGGCCCGAGCGCATGTCGCTGTCGTGGCCCCGGAAGCGAAACAGAAACTGTTTGGCGGAAAGAATGCTTTGGGCGAGCGCATCCGCATCAACGGGCTTCCGTTCACGGTGGTTGGTGTAGCCGGACCCAAGATGCAGGAGCGAGATAATAACGACTTCAACAAGCGCATCTACATTCCGTTTTCGGCGATGCGTGATCTGCGAGACAACCACTATCTCGATCAAATATGGTTGATGTACGAAGTAGCCGATTTCGAGGGCCTTGAAACTTCAATTCGGACCGCTCTCGCCAATCAATACAACTTCCGTGCTGACGACAAACGCGCTGTCGAAGTCGCAAGTCTCGAAAAGCAGCTCGAACAGTTCCGCATCATCATCTTCGGGCTGAAAATTCTGCTGGCGTTTATTGGGACGCTCACGTTAGGGATCGGCGGCGTAGGCCTGATGAATATCATGCTGGTCTCAGTCACGCAGCGTACCCGTGAGATTGGTGTGCTGAAGGCGTTAGGGGCGCGTCGTCGCGATGTTCTGCTGCAATTTCTCGCGGAAGCACTCGCGATCACGGCCGCCGGAGGGATTCTCGGCATACTGATCGCCATCGTCATCTCAGTCTCCGTCGGGAGGATCACCTTCTATAGCGCGCTGGCTGAGAACGCAGAGTCGGCTGACATTCGCCTGGTCATTTCGTTCTCGTCCATCGTGCTTTCGACGGTGATTCTGGGCACGGTGGGTCTCATCAGTGGTATTGTTCCGGCGGTGCGCGCTTCACGCCTGAGTCCGATCGAAGCCTTACGCTACGAATAACTCACGCGCACCGTTTCGTCTCACGCCTGTGCAACGTAGACCATCCATGGCACGCCGAACTTGTCTGCGACCATTCCGAAAGCAGACGAAAAGAAAGTTTTCGCGAGCGGCATCTGGACCTGTCCGCCATTGGCGAGTGCCTCGAACAGTCGTTTTGCATCGGTATCATTCGATGCGGTCAGAGAAAGGGAGATACCCTGAAAGATCGCCTTTCCCATACACTGGCCGTCAGAGGCCATCACTGTTGAGTCGCCGATGCGCAACGTGGCATGCATGATCTTGTCGCCGGTACCAGGCGTCATCATCGATTGATCGGGAGATTCTTTGAAGCGCATCATCATCACGACCTCCGCTCCGATGGCAGTTTTGTAGAAATTGATTGCCTCTTCACATCGGCCTTCAAAGCTGAGGTATGGTTCTACTTGCATGACTTCTCCTTGTGAGATTACGTGGATCGGGTTTTCGGAGAGATATCGAAAAACCTCTCCATGTGTTGACGACGTGCGAGCGCCGCGAAATCGACAATTTAGTTGAGAGTATTACGTGAAGTCGGTCCAACAAAGGCCTAGCCGCCCGCGATCGCGCCGATCACGAGGAATGGCTCTTTCCCGTTCACCACCGCATCGGGCAGGGGAGAGTCCGGCGATTCCAGCGAAAGATCTTCTTCGCACGCAAAGAAGCGCATAAACGCGCGCCTCTGCTGCGTAACGTGGTCACGAATCGTTCCTTTCAGCATCGGATAGCGAGCCTCGAGCGCATCAAGGACCGACCGCTGCGTGACCGGCCCCTCAATCTCAAGCTGTACTTCGCCTTGCACCTTCGCGAGCGTCCGCAAGTGCTGTGGCAGTTGCACGCGAATCATGGCAGCGTCTGCACCTCAACGGAAAGCACTGCAGGCAGATCACGCACGATCGGATTCCAGCTATCTCCCGGCATCGGCGGACGCATAAACCTGGCCGCCAGTTGTTCCGAAGTAAATCGCCGCATTTGTCGAGCGAGTCAACTGCCATGGCGTCGCGCAGCACGTTTACATAGCAGTTGCTCTGGGGCAGACCTTTGGTTAGCGGCTCCCATTCATTGCCACCCGTGCGGCTGCGGAATACGCGGAGTTTCCCTTCGTGTACATAGTGTTCCGAATCGCTCTTGATGGGAACCACGTACACGGTCTCCGGTTCGTGCGCATGTATGTCGACCACGAAACCGAAGTCTGTCGGCAGATTCCCGCTGACCTCGTGCCAGTTGTCGCCCGCATCGTCGCTGCGCATCACGTCCCAGTGCTTCTGCATGAAGAGCACATTGGGGCGCGTGGGATTCATGGCGACGTGGTGAACGCAATGGCCGACCTCGGCGTCCTGATCTGGTATGAACTGCGAGCGTAGACCGCGATTAATCGGTTTCCAGGTTTTGCCACCGTCATCGGTGCGAAACGCTCCCGCGGCTGAGATCGCGATGTAGATTCGGTCAGGATTGCTCGGATCGAGAATGATCGTATGGAGACACATCCCACCAGCACCTGGCTGCCATTTCGGACCCGTGCCGTGGCCGCGGAGCCCGGATAGTTCGTCCCAGGTCTGGCCACCGTTAGTCGAGCGAAACAAAGCAGCATCTTCGACGCCCGCGTATACGGTGTCAGGATCGGTAAGCGACGGTTCGAGATGCCACACGCGCTTGAACTCCCACGGATGCTGCGTGCCGTCGTACCACTGGTGCGTGGTGAGTGGCTTGCCGGTTTCCGGGGAGGCGTTATAAACGAACTTATTGCTCTCACCTTGAGGAAACCCACCAGGTCCGGTGGTCAAACCACCTCCGGGGGTCTCCCATGTTATCACCGCCATCGCTGGAGCGCTGAATTACCTGGCCAGACCATCCGCTGGATCTGAGAAGCATATATTCGGTTCGGATCCGCGGGCGAGCCTTTCAGGTGATACATCTCCCAACCGGCAAAATGCGGACCGCAGACTTCCCAGTTCTCGCGCTTTCCGTCCGATGTCAAAATGAATGCGCCCTTGCGGGTACCAACAAGTACTCGTACTTTGCTCATTCCTCGCTCCTCAACATGTTTGCAATTCGATCTCTAACCAAAGACGACCTGAAACCAGTCCGGTCACCTGAATCCGTCAACTTCAATAGCAGATTTTTACTCTAGCCGCCCCACGCGGCCGATTAGTATCGACGGTTACGTATAAAAGGCTTGAGGATCGGAGTCAAGCGGATTAATGTAGTGAATGTTAAAAAATGAAGGCAAAGCGCAAGACGAGAGGGCGCCCGCGGGAATTTGACACGGACAAAGCACTGGATGCCGCGCTCCTGCTTTTCTGGCGACATGGCTACGAAGGAACCTCACTTGCTGCTCTGACGGAAGCGATGGGCATCAATGTGCCCAGTCTGTACGCTGCTTTTGGCAACAAGGAAGAGCTGTTCAAGCAAGTTCTGGATCGTTACATTCAGCGGCCTGCATCCTATCTTCCGAACTCCCTGAAAGAACCGACAGCGCGGGGAGTTGTGGAAAAGCTATTTCGCGGCGCCATCGATATGGTGATGAGCCCTCGTCATCCGGATGGATGCCTGCTCGTACAAGGAGCGCTCGCCTCGGGACCGATGGGAGAGTCGGTGACGCAGGAGTTAAGTCGCCGGCGCGCGGGGCCGAGGCGGCATTACGGGGAAGATTTGAAAGAGCGGTTGCGGAAGGCGACTTACTCGTCGGATGCCGATCCGGCAGAACTGGCGCGTTACGTCATTACGGTACTGTGGGGCATGTCGGTGCAGGCGTCCGGCGGCGCAACACGCTCGCAATTAAGAGAGACCGGCGAGATGGCTTTGCGTGCGTGGCCGGCAAACAAAAGCGGCAACGACGCGAAAGGTGCGGTTGCGACTTAGGGTGAACTATGTGCAGGAACATCAGGACACTTTTCAATTTCGATCCTCCGGTTAGCGAAGAGGAAGTCCGTGCAGCTTCGCTCCAATTCGTGAGAAAGATAAGCGGCTTCACCAAGCCTTCCAAAGCTAACGAACCGGCGTTTGACGCGGCAGTAGAAGAGATCGCCGGCATCTCACGTCGACTGCTGCATTCGATGGAGACGACCGCTCCTCCCAAGAACAGAGAAGAGGAGGCTGCGAAAGCTAAGGCTCGAGCAGCGGAACGGTTCGGCGGATAGTAAAGTCCAGCTTGTTTATGCGGCCTGTTGTCCGGCTGCCATGCCCTGGTCCCGCGTTGATGGTGGTGGTTGCGAATCCGCTCTTTCCATCGCATTGGCAGGCAGAAAAATACAAAATGCGGTTCCGGTTGGATGTCTTGGCGCGGTTCGAGAGCGTACATGGATCGTGCCATGATGTTTCTTGACAATTTCACTTACTACCCACAATCCAAGGCCATTGCCGTTCTCCTTTGTGGTGAAGAAAGGTTCGAAGAGCGAGGGAAGCGTAGCGGGCGAAATCCCGTCGCCATTATCTGCCGCGATGATTCGCACACCCGGCGCATTCACCGCGGGCAGACTTGACGATATGCGAAGCTTGATTCGGCCACCTTCCGATACCGCATCCAGGCTGTTATTCAGAAGATTCCACAGAGACCTGGCGGATTTCGCTCTCCACGCCACAAATCTCCACATCCGTCAGGTAATCTCTCTCACACACCACTTCCTTGGCCTGCAGCTTGCGGTCAAGCAACGTGAGAATGCTCTCCAGTGCCTCCGTTGGCCGGAACTTTGTTATCTTGCCGCTCGCACGCGAAAAGCCCAGAGTGGCGTCCGCGATCTGCGCAGCGCGCTTCAATTCTGCGTTCGCAAGTTGGAGGTATTGAGCGGGAGTCTCCTCCATCGCAGAACTTTGCGCGAGATAAAGAAGGTCAGAAATGGCCTGCAAAGGGCTATTGATCTCATGCGCAATCATCGAAGCAAGCCTGCCGAGTACGGCGAGCTTCTCGCTCTTAATCAAGGCAGCTTCGGTTCTCTTACGTAAGGTGATGTCGCGCAGAATGACCGTATATAGCTTCGAGTCTTTCGCTGTGACCTGAGAAATCGTTGCTTCGAGTGGGAACTCCTCGCCATTCGCTCGCACTCCGTACAACGTCCCCGGAGATTGCATGGAGCGGGAGGACGCACCCGTGCTGTCAAAATTTCGAATATGGCCGCGGTGAACTTCGCGGAATCGTTCAGGGATAAAATGATCGATCGAGTGCCCGAGAGCCTCCAATTTCGAACAACAAAAGACTTTTTCTGCAGCGGCATTGAAAACCACGATTCGCTGATTCTGGTCGAGCGTAATGATCGCGTCCATGGCAGAGCTGATGATCTTCGCAAGGCGATCTTCGCTCGCGAGTAGATCCTCTTTGCTCTCGGCCAGCGCTTCTTCCGCGATTTCCGCGCGGGCCCGATTCTTATCAATAAACCAGCACATTGTGCCCACGGTCAGGCAGAAGAAGATGCTACGAAGGATGCTCGCCGGATCGAGAGAAAGACGGTGGTAAGGGATGAACTGGAAGTAGTTGACCGCCAAAGCGGACAATACGGTCGCCAACAGGGCGGGACCCAGTTCACCGAACCAGAGGGCAATCAGAATCGCAGGATAGAAATCCACATGTGGCGCGGTGTAACTAAAGGGACGGAGCCAAATCACAATGGGAAGCGTTGCGACTACCAGCAGAGCAGCTACGAGATAACGCACGAACGGCGAGCGCCTGCGCGGGGCACCTGAAAAGAGATCGGGATGGAATGCTGCCGAGGAAAATACTCCCACCGCGCCATCCCCCCGGGGGGTTGATTGTATCACTGGAAAAAAGAAGGATTCGTTGGTTCCAGCCTGGTCGGAACCGAAAGCTCTGGCGGAGAGGGAGGGATTTGAACCCCCGATACCCGTTAAGGTATGGCCGCTTTCGAGGCGGCTCGTTTCAACCACTCACGCACCTCTCCGCGCCGTGGTTTACCAAATCAAAGCGAGTTGAAACGATAAGACCGGCGTAGCCGCCGATCCGCATTTAATGATAGCAGAAGCCTTCCGTGGCCAGTGCTTGATGGCTAGTGCCTAGTTGGGTAGCTGCTAAGGCAGCAGCCACTGCGCTGTGCAACACTTTCGGCCTCTCTAGCTGCGCGTTCCTTCACCGCGCTTCTCGCGGAAGAAAGCCTGCAGCATCTCACGGGAGCGCCCTGCGAGTACGCCATGGGTAACTTCCACCTGATGATTTAGCCCCTGATGATTTAGCACTCCGATGACAGACTCGACACCGCCTGCTTTCGGATCGTCCGCACCGTAGATCAATCTTCGTATGCGCGCGTGCGTGATGGCTCCGGCACACATCGCACAGGGCTCGATGGTCACGAACAGATCGCAATTCTCGAGTCGATAGTTGCTGAGCGCACGTCCTGCCTCTCGTAATGCCAGGATTTCCGCGTGGGCCGTCGGATCGTTCTCCGTAATCGGGCGATTGCAACCTCTTCCAATTACGCGACCGTCGCACACCACCACTGCGCCGATGGGCACTTCTCCCAGCGCCAGCGCACGCTGTGCCTCGCGCAAAGCCTCTTCCATCCACAATTCGTCCGAATGCTGTTTCACGAATCTCGCGCCTCAGGTCCCGTTTCCGCGCTTTTCGCAGATGAGGGATGAAACCCGCAGACCACGTCAGCAAGTCTAACTGAGTAGTCTGAGGACCGAATCGATTTCGGTCGGCAAGGAATACTATGCGCTACGCTGCATTTCTACTCGCGGTTCTGATGATCTCCCTGATGGCGTTTGCGCAGACTCCGCAAAACCAGGGTACGGCGCAAGCTCAAGTTGGCAACGGAACAACGGGTACAATTCCCGACATTGGCTCCCCAAGCGCATTTTCGGAAGCCAGTAATCTCTCCGGCTGCCTGGTACAAGGCAACGGACGCTTCTGGCTTTCTGGCGCCGGCAATGGGGGGGTGTATGCCCTCGAGTCCGGCGATCTGTCAGCACACGTGCACCACGTAGTTCGCGTGAGCGGCTATCCGCAGGCGCGACCCGCGGAATCGGACAATCGCATGGCGTTCCATGTAGACAAAATCGCTGACACCGGAGAGCTCTGCAATCCGCAGGCGAACGAGCAGCTTCCAGCCATCTCAGTGACCGGGAAAACTGGTAATAAAGGTACTGAAATCCCTGACACCAGCACGCACGTGAACCAGCAGACCTTGGGAGCTGAAACCCAGGGAGGAATAGCGCAGGCGCGCGGGCAATCCGCCCCGCTAACGGGACAACCTCTTAACGAGAGGCCGGGATATCCCCCAAACTGGGAGCAGGTGGGAGAATCGCGAGGGGCCGCTGCTGATCTCGCAGCCAGCGCGGAGCAAACTGAGGTCGGCGCACCCGAGGGAACCTACGGCGTCGGATCGACCCGCCCGAACTATCAGAATCCTGGGGCATCACAGGAGATTGGCGGCGCACAATCGCCGATCCAGCGGAGTGCCAATACGGTTGGCTCTACCCAAGTCGGAGCGAACTCGCCTCCCGACAGCATGCAAGGCTGCCTTTCCCAGGCGAATGGACGATGGCAGCTAACCAGCGCAGGCAAGACGTATCGGCTCCAGGGAAACACCACAAATCTGCGCGGATGGAACGGGCAGACCGTTGCAGTTACGGGTCATGCCTTGAGCGATGATGCGTTTCAAGTCAGCGGCATACGGCACGTTTCTTCAAGCTGCTCGGTACAGTGAGGTTTTTGCGTGATGAGATCCGCAGCTCAAGCGAGACGAATGTCGAGCTGCGGCCTCGGTTTCTTTCACTGTTTCACCGCACGTTAAAACTGATGGGTGCCGATTTCCAATAATCACCCTTTGCATCGACTGCCACCAACGTCGAGGCATGAGCTCCGGACGTGGTAGTGACGGTCGTGTTTATCGTATTTCCCGTATAGTTTCCGACTTTGCGGCCGTCAATCCAAAGCTCAAGATGATTAACTGGCGCGTTCGCGCATGTGCCGGAACCGGTGACCTGCACCGCAGAAGCATAGATCTGCCCGGCGACTGGAGAACACAACTTGGCGCCGGCCGAAGCAGGCGCCGCACATCCTACAGTGAAGTTGGTCGGAGTCGATTTAAGGAACGCACCAGTCGAATCTACCTCCACCAGGGTGGCCGCATGCGAACCGTTGCCGAGTGCTACGGTCGTGCTCGTCTGATTGCCTGCGTAGTTTCCGATCTTGCTGCCGTCGATCCATAGCTCCAGATGATTGACGGATCCACTCGCGCCCTTGCCGGCGCCGTCGATCAGCACCGGCGAGCCGTATGTTTGTCCCGGGAGAGGCGAACAAAAGAGAGCTCCGGGAGAGTTAGGCGCGCCGCACGAGCTACTCGCAGCGCTTGCAGTCGCGAAGAAGTCCGACATGTCGTGTGCGGAACTCGCGGCACCAAAGTATGGCTCGATTCCTAGTGCGTCTTCAATGGTGCGCAACATATCGGAATGCGAGTACGCCATGCCTGATAGATAACCGTGCTTCGTCAGTGGTCCGAGCATTGCAGAGAAAATGTGCGCACCGCAGGTGCTGTTCTCGCCCCCGCCACACTCATCGAAGGTCAGGAGCAGAATTCCATCTCCACCCGCTTCGAAGTATGTCGATTGCAGCAGGGAAGTCATGTTGTTCTTCAGAAACGCATCCGCCTGAGCTAATGTCCCGTCGTGCGCGTCATTCATCGCGTCAGGGATGACGACGCTATATTCGGGCAGATTGTTCGACGCTACATCTTGCGAAAACTGCGTGAACGGCACCACCCGTTGCAAATCCGTCGGCTTGTCGAGCACAGAACTGTACCAGACCGCGGGATTGTGCCGCTTCAGGTAAGGCGATGGCCCATCACCGGTATATCCCACGCTGGGAAGGCTCTGCGCATAGACCTTCCAGGTCATGCCTCGCATATCGAGTTCGCGAAAGATGTTGTCATCGGTAATCGGGTTCGTACAGCCTCCGCCAGTGCATCCAAATTGCGATTCCGTGCTCCCTGACGAGAGCCAGAGGTAAGCTCCCAAAGAGCCGGTGTTGTTGATGGGCGAAGTGAAATTTGTGGCAATTGCCCCATTGGACGTGGCTTGCGCGACCAGCCATGGCATGCCGTCGGGATAAACTTCGGAAAACGTATGGTTCTCCTCAATGATGAGCACAACGTGTCCCGCCTTTGGGATGGACGCAGTTTGCGCAAAGCAGGCGCATCCGCAAAGGAGGAACAACAAGGACGAAGCGGCTTTCGAGATCAAGTTGATCACCTCGCGGCCAGAGTAGGAAATCAACTTGATTCGCAGCAGTCGTAAGAAACCTTACGAGCAGGTACTTACCTTTCTTAGTGGAATCTCAGACGATACTCAGGTCTTTTTTCATGACAATTTAGCAATATCTTCACATGCGCTAAGCAAAGTCGTGCCATCACTTTCGGCGCCGCTCCTTCCGGGCTGCGTAGTATCGGTCGCGACTCTTTGGGCGAAACTTCCAGTGCTGCGATAAACTCTCCAGCAAATGCCCAAGCACAAGGCCGTCCATGGACACGGCACACAAAAGCATAATCTCCCCATTAACCAGTGTTTCGGTTGCGGTCCCGATAACCCCGACGGCATGCATCTGAAGTTTGTTTACGATGAACCTGCGCGCCGCGTTCGGTGCAAGTTTCGTCTGTCGCACCGCTATTGGGGACCGCCGAAGCACGCGCATGGTGGGATCATCGCGACCATCCTCGATGAAGCCATGGGCAAGGTGAATAAGTTTCGCCAGGTGATTGCCGTCACCTCGGAAATGACGGTGAACTATCTGAAGCCGACGCCACTGGGGAAGTGGCTGATTGCTGAAGGTTGGGAAGAAAAGGTCGAGGGTCGCGAACACTACAACCTGGCCGAGATTCGCAACGGCGAGGGGGAAGTACTGGCGCGCAGCCGGGGGAAGTTCATTGCCGTCGATCCGGAACGGATGTTCGCCAAGTATCTGAGCAAGAATCACCGCAGAGTGCGCTGAGGACGCGGATTCGCCTATTACGTTGCCCTTTCCAGTGAGTTTTCTTGGAAGTTGTTATCCCTCTGCGTCCCCCGCGGTCTCGGCGGTGGATAGTTGTTACAATAGAGGTGTTCACCGGATTCTGAACCACGCTCCATCTTCCGGAGCCTTCGTGCGTTCGTCGCAATCCAATTACTCTGGGGAGAAGCAGTATGTCTGAGAAGAATGGCAGCAACGGTTTGCGCCTGAAAGTCGGTTTGGCAGAGATGTTAAAGGGCGGCGTCATCATGGACGTCACCACGGCGGAGCAGGCGGAGATCGCCGAGCGCTCCGGCGCTGCGGCCGTAATGGCCCTTGAGCGCGTGCCGGCGCAAATCCGTGCCGAAGGTGGCGTAGCCCGCATGGCGTCGACCAAGAAAATCCAGGAGATCCAGAAGGCTACCAGCATTCCCGTGATGGCCAAGTGCCGCATCGGCCACTTCGCGGAAGCGCAGATTCTGCAGGAACTCAAGGTCGATTACATTGATGAATCCGAGGTGCTGACACCCGCCGACGAACTCCACCACGTGGACAAGCACGCGTTTGGGACTCCGTTTGTATGCGGGGCGCGTAACCTTGGCGAAGCACTGCGCCGCATCGCTGAAGGCGCGGCCATGATCCGCACCAAGGGTGAAGCTGGAACCGGAGACGTCGTTCACGCTGTGAAACACATGCGCCAGATTGTTAGCGAGATGCGCGCGCTGACCGTTATGAGCGAAGAAGAGCTATTCGCGGCTGCTAAGAATCATCAGGCTCCCTACGAGTTGATTCGCATCGTCGCCAAAGCAGGGAAGCTGCCAGTGCCGAATTTCTCAGCGGGTGGAATTGCCACTCCGGCGGATGCGTCGCTGATGATGCAACTGGGAGCTGAGGCGATCTTCGTGGGCTCGGGCATTTTTATGAATAGCTCAAGCGAATTTGCGTCGCCCGAAGATGCGTATAAGCGCGCACGTGCCATCGTGCTCGCAACTACCCATTACAAAGACCCTAAAGTTTTACTTGAAGTCAGTGAAGATGTCCCTTCATCGATGAAGGGACTCGCCGTCAGCGGCCTGCAGGAGAAGGATATGCTGCAGACGCGAGGATGGTAGCTTAGCCGTCAGAATTCAGCAGTCAGCACTCAGCCCCTCGAAGTTGGAGGGGCTTTGCTTTTGCCTGTGTGACACGTTTGTCATCGCTCTTGTTTTGATTTGTCATCACGAGTTCGCGAAGCGAACGAGGGGATCCGCAGTTGCTCTTAGTCCTCCGCGTCCGGTACGGCCTACATTTACACCGCGCGCTGCACAATTTATCTTCGAAGTATGAAGGTAGGAGTTCTGGCCGTCCAAGGCGATTTCGCCGCGCACCGACGGCGCCTCGAAGAACTTGGCGCTGAGGTCGTTGAGGTGCGCAAGCCCGAGCAACTCGACGAAATCGACGCGCTGGTGATTCCCGGCGGCGAGTCTACGACGTTCCTTAAAGTTTTGGGGGAACAGGGATTCGAGAAGCTGAAGCAGTTCGTTCTCACTCGCCCAACATTTGGAACCTGCGCTGGTGCGATCATGCTGGCGAAACAAGTGGAGAATCCATCGCAACGCGGGCTCGGCGCTCTCAACGTTACCATCCGACGTAACGCCTATGGACGCCAGATCGACAGCTTCATCGGGACCGGCGAAGCCGCTGCGGATTTAGAAGCGGGCGCAGGGCCATTGGAAATGGTCTTTATCCGCGCCCCTAAGTTTGAACAAGTTGGTCCGGATGTAGAAATCCTGGCGAAGCAAGGCGATGATCCTGTACTTGTTCGCCAGGGTAAAGTGATGGCGTCGACCTTTCATCCCGAGCTCTCCGACGACACGCGCGTGCATGCCGCCTTCTTGAAGATGGTCAAGAACGGCAGCAAATAACGATCAAAGCATCGGAAGATTGGTGCCCCAGGTTCGCGCCTGCATTTGGCGCTAACCTGGGATGAGTCGTACTAAACCAGCCTCGCTTCCGTTACGCTCTCCACGCCATTGGTTGGCAGAATCTTCGTAATCTGGAATCCTGCTTGCGAGAACAGCGCGTGAAATTCTTGTTCCGTGCGCTCGCGGCCTCCCGGCATGAGCAGCATCTCTAGATCCAGCAGCTTGCCAAAATGTGGGTCGGAGTTCTCGGGCAGAACGCAATCCACGACGATGATCCTGCCGTTGGGCACGCCTTCGAGCGCCTTGTGCGTATTCCGCAAAATCGTCAACGCCTTCTCGTCGTTCCAGTCGTGAATGATGTGTTGGAAGTAATATGCGTCAGCGCCAGCCGGAATCTCTGTGAAGAAGTCTCCGGCAATAGCTTCGCAACGATGATCGAGCTTTAGGTCGCAGACTCGGCACTTCGCTCCCTCAATCACCGGCGCGATATCAAAGATGATGCCCTTCATCTCCGGATAGCGCCGCAGAATTTCGCAGATCACGAATCCGTGACCGCCGGCAACATCCATCAGCGTGTGGATTCCGCTGAAATCGTAAGCGTCCAGCACTGCAGGCACCAGTTGCGAGCTGATGCATGTCATCGCAGCATTAAAATCGGCTGCTACGTCAGGCATGGCGTCGAAGCACTCAAAGCACGGTTTGCCATACAGGTGGTCGACGGCGGGCTTGCCTGTCTTCACGGAGTAAGGCAATTCTTTCCAGACGTTAAAGTGAAATGGATTTGCCATCCAGATCACGCTGTCGCGAACAGATCCGGGCACGTCTGAGCGCAGATACTCCGTTGGTGGCGTGTTGGCGAATGTTTTGGGCTCGACCTCCTCGAAAATTCCGAGGGCGGCCAGCGCGCGCAGCACTCGATAGAGTGCGTCTTCATTACTGCCGGTAACGCCTGCCAAGTCTGTGGTCGTACGCGGACCATTGCTGAGCAGGTCCGGCACGCCAAGCTTGGTTGCAGTGTAGAGAGCTGCGGTATAAAGCATGCCGCTGCCCATCTGGAGAACCTGCCCAATCGCAGCATGATCGACGCGTTCGGTTTTTGGTGCGCGTGTGGAAACTGTGGCCATTCGTCCTCACCCCAAGAGGATTTTGATGCAGATCAGCAAAATCGCAAAAGATCGACGCATGGTCAAGCTGAATCGTTGGCACCGGAAGCGCAAGTTTAAGCAGGTGGAGCGCTAAGTCGTATGATCCGCGGGAACATTCCATTCACGATCGGGTTATACTGAGCCATATGCCGCAGGGTGAGGAAAAGACCTTTTATCTCGAGACCTTTGGCTGCCAGATGAACGTGCATGACTCGGAAAAAGTCATCGGCACGCTTATATCTGAGGGCTACCAGCAGGTCGAGACGGTGGAAGAGGCTGGTCTGATCCTCTACAACACCTGCTCCATCCGCGACAAAGCCGAGCAGAAGGTCTTCCATCGCCTGGCTGACTACAAGAAACTCCAATCACAGGGCAAAAAATTTGGCGTCCTGGGATGCGTGGCCCAGCAGGAAGGGCACAAGATCTTCGAACGCGCACCATACGTTTCCATGGTCTGCGGCTCTGCTTCTTACCGCAACTTGCCTGAGATGCTGGTGCAGCTTGAGGCAGGGAACCACCGCGTCACGGGACTAGACGACCGCCAGACCGATCAGACCTTCGACACCGAATTCACTGCGCGCAGCAACCAGCATCGTGGCTACATCACCATCATCGAGGGCTGCGACAAGTTCTGCTCGTATTGCGTGGTTCCGTTCACGCGCGGCAAAGAGCGCAGCCGAACCGCGGATTCGGTTCTGGCCGAAGCTCGTCGCATGGTCGATCAGGGATTTACGGATATTCAGCTGCTCGGGCAGAACGTGAACTCCTACCGCGATCCGTCCGGGAAGAAGACGTTTGCCGACTTGCTGGCTGCCGTCGGTGAAATTCCTGGGATCAAGCGCGTGCGGTTCACGACCTCACATCCGCGCGACTTCACCAGCGATATTATCGATGCGATCGATGCCGTTCCGGCGCTCTGTGACCATGTGCATTTGCCGGTACAGAGTGGCTCGACCAAGGTTCTGAACGCGATGCAGCGGCTTTACACGCGCGAGCAGTACATGGAACGGATCTCGTGGATCAAAGCGGCCAAGCGCGATATCAGCATGACCACGGATCTGATCGTCGGATTTCCCGGTGAAACCCGCTCCGAGTTCGAAGAGACGGTTGCATTGATCGGCGAGGTTCGCTACGACAGTGCCTTTACCTTCAAATATTCGCCGCGGCCAAATACTTCATCCCTGAATTTGCCGGATGTGATTTCCGATGAGGAGAAGACGCTGCGGCTCTCGATTTTGAACGAGCGCCAGAAACAGATCTCCTTGGAGAACAATAAGCGGCATCTAAACCAGATGGTGGAAGCGATGGTCGAGGGCCGCAACGACGTCCGCAAACAATGGAATGGTCGGACTTCGCAAAATAAAGTGCTAAACTTCACCGCACCTGAGGCGGCGACGCTGAAAGTTGGCGGCTACGTTCACGTGCGCGTCACCCAGATTTTCGCGAACAGTCTGGTGGGCGAACTTGCCGTCTAGGCAGGAGGGACCTGTGGAAGTCGAAATGAAAATTCGTGGCCTGATGATGGACCCAGTCACCAACATGCCAGTTGTCATTCTCAAGGACATCGGCGGCGATCAGGTGCTGCCGATCTGGGTTGGCATCTACGAGGCTAACGCGATCGCCCTCGAGATCGAGAAAGTTTCGACTCCCCGGCCCATGACTCACGACCTGCTGAAAAATCTTCTGATCGGCTTGGAAGCCGAAGTTCGCAAGGTCGTGGTCAACGATCTGCGTGACGACACGTTCTTCGCAGTGATCTGGCTGGAGAGGGAAGGCCAGACTATCTCGATCGATTCCCGACCGTCGGATGCGCTAGCGCTCGCCCTGCGCGTCGACTGTCCGATCTTCGTCGAGGACCAGGTACTCAAGACTTCCCGCCTTGCCAGCGCGCTCTCGGACAAAGTTTCGAGCGAAGAGATGCGCAAGTGGCTCGAGAACCTGGGCGAAGAAGATATGGGGCGGTATAAGATGTAGTTGTTCAGTCTCTGGTCATTGGTCGATAGTCGTTCGCCACCATTCCAAGGGCGCCGCTGGCCAGCGACAATCGACGACCGACTAACGACCAAATGGATCCCGCCGAACAACTGCAACGGCTGTACCTCGCCGGCTTTGAATTCCAGACCTTCGATCTTTTTCCTAATGCAGTCGGCGTGACGCGCGGCGACTGCATTGTGATGGTCCTGCCTCTGCCGAGCGGCCTGCAAATGATCGGTACACCCGGGTGGCGCGTGGGCGAATCGATCGGCGTGCTCACCGAACTGAACGGCCGCAAGGTCTTCCAGAATAAGTCCGAGGTGGTGGAAGCCACACCGGAGCGACTGGAGACCTTAGCGACGTTTCGCAGGGACGTAGAGCAAGCAATCGCCGCCCATGCGTAAAAGGTTCCACTCCCACTCGTTCGCTCCGCGACGAGTGGGGTACCCGACAATGTCGCTTAACTTCGTTTCTCGGGAGATACCCCCTCCCCCCAGCCACTCGTAAGGGCCGTAGTTGCAGGCACTTAGAGAGAAGGTTCTGCCAGCTCCCACATAACAAAGGACTTAACAGTCAAATTATTGAAAAATCAGCACTTATGCGGAATGCCGCCACTGAGAAAACTACAGCTAGTAATCAGTGTAGCGAATTTGCGCCGGCGACTAGACACATTCGACAACTCTATTTCTCCCAGCGAATCAGCAGGTTAGGCGGACTTCCTCAAGTAATGGCACTTGACAAGAATTTCCCTAATCGGGCCGCAAGACCAGGCGAAGTCTTATTGAGACTTCATGATTTTGACCTTCAGCGATTCCGCATCGGGGGCGCGGCCACGTGCGAAGGTGATATTGCCGGAGTCGTCTCCGTAGTAGGTTCTGGAAACCAACAACTCGTTGATGCCCGAAGGCATGGCGGTGACCTGGAAGTGGGTGTTGGGGCCGTCCTCGGCACCGGATTGCAACGTCACAATGAACTCGTAACCGTGCTTGAACCCGGATTTGAGGTTGGGGTCCGATAGAGGCAGGTTGTCGAGCGCGTTAAAGCCATATTCCGGGTGCTGCGCGGCGTACTGGATCTCGGCGGCCTCGATGGCCCGGACGGATTCTACGGCTGAAGCCTCGTCGGTGCGGGAGATGACCGCCAGGAGGAAGCCATAGGTCATCGCAGCCACGACCAATATGATGGCGGCGACCATGATCATCTCGAGGATCGAAAATCCACGTTGGGGAGTGGAACGCATGCGCGTCCGATTGTGAAGGCAGGAGGAGAGAAGAACAATTCAGGGGAAACCCTAAATTCCGGGATGAGGGTACTTAGCAGGCCGTATCTTTGGCGGGGCTAGATCGTATTTAACATAATATTTGTTATCGGACATTGACGCATCTCCTGTACGACGCCCTGTCGCTCGATATGTCGTAAGCCATAGTCCCTGCGCTCCTCAATCAGCGTGTCTAAGACTGTGCTCGTTTACCCTTAGAATCAAGAATGCTTAAGTTCTAAGCGCATGGAGTTCACCAGAAATGAGAATCTGTTGCGTCCTTCTTGTCTCTTGGTTCTGCATTTCCGGCTGCAGCCTTGTGCTGATGGCCCAATCGAATAGCCCATATGTTCCCCGTTGTATGCCATCAGCGGTGGACGTTCACGCGTTACCACCGGTTCTGACATCCGAAGATCAGGGCGGGCATCTGTTCGTGCTGGAACTTCAAAATGTTGGCAATTCAGCGTGCATGCTGTCCCAACCATCGGTCGAACTGCTGCCTCCTTCTGATCCGTACAACAGCCCTTTCTTAGCCACAAATCACCCCGAAGAAGGAGGTGGGAGTGAGTATGTCCCGAAACAACTTGAGGTCGGCGGATGGGCACACGTACTGTTCGCGTGGATTTCACGTTCGGCGCCGGAAGTTAGGTGCAACCACTATTCTGAATTGAAACTCCACCTTATGGACGTCAATCCGAATACAAATGTTGAGGATAAGGCCGCGATTGATGTGCGGAATCTCTGGATTCGCTCATGTCCTTCCGTATACGTATCGGGGTATCGGAACGGAAGGTACTCGCCACAATCGACTCTCTCGGGTACATGGCTCACTTGGTTGCAACCAGCAATTGCGGCCGAGTCTTCGTTTCCAATGCAGGCGAGGGCATCCCAGGTTCTCCCCGCCTCGCCGCTTCTCGGATTGCACGCGCCGGTTGGGCGAACCATGCTCAACGACTACCTGGGACTACGGCTTAAGTTCCCGCGCGCCGCAGACAACGGATGCGCGTTTCGCTTAATACGGAAAAGAGAATCTAGCGGCTCGACAATCATTTCGGTTCAGCAATGCCCCACGGTGGACACAGCACCAGAGAAGCCGGTCCCGCAGTTTCTTGAATCAGGAATCTCGCGGCTCGACATTCGTGCACTTGACATGCTCCCTCAAGAGGCGGGATCGGTGGAGTACGAAGTTGTGGGAACTGTGGCTTCGTCGGGCTCAACCCCGTTTGCTCGTGCACAGATCAAACTGATCGCCCGCGACCCCACGTTCCCCGCTCAGGCACCCATCCTCACTCCACTACCGCCATGCAAAGCGTCACAGCTTCATTTCATATCGCACGAACCCGTAGTCTCTCGAAGGCTGCAGACGCTCAGGGCGTACGAAGCCACGAATACTTCGAATGAAGCGTGCTCGGTCGCCGGGGTACCAACGCTGAGATTCCTGGATGAGAAAGGCGCCAACGAACCAAATGTGCCCAAGCCGTGCCCGAACTGCGACAACGACCTATTCAAAGTACGGCCCAACGGGCGCATTGACGTGAAGCCCGGCGACACCGCGCACTTCCTGGTTGGAGTGACAAGCATCGACACTCTGGAAGACCCGTGGATGTACTGCCAGATAGCGGCAAACCTCGAATTAACGGTCACAGCGGGTGATCAGCCACTTGTCTTTCCGATGGCGGCCGGAGTCTGTGCGGCTATCGATATTAGCGCATGGCGCGCAGGAGCTTTCGACGGTGATCCGCAAAACGTGCAATGGGCGAAGACGCATGACGTTGTGTTTCAGGAGCCCGCCTCGCCTCTCCCTGCCGATTGTGATAAGCCCGAGTTACTCGCGCGGGGGCGTCCGTCCATGATTCCTTCTACGGGAGCCATCGCATGGGGCCTCTCGCTCGCGTCGCATACGTTCATCAAGGGCGAGCCCATACCGCTCAACCTGTGGCTGGAAAATTCGAGCAATGACCCCGCATCGGTGATGACGTGCATGAATTTGGATTACTTCAAGGCACAAGGCTTTGACCTATACGATGCATACGGGCATCGAGTATTGCGCAAAGGAGAAGCTATGCTGAGGGAGAAATGCGCGCACGACCCGAACGCCGCAAGAATCAATATGGGGTGGACTTGTGCCCGGAACTTTCCCATTCAAATTCCAGCCCACACTTGCGTGAACGGGGAGAGCTATGACTTCACCGCTCAACTCGAACGAGACTACGATTTGCCTCCGGGCGAATACACGGTGCACGTCCGAACCAGTCCAAATGAACCACCTGGCAACTTCTGCGACACGCACCAGGACGTTCCGTTCGCTGTAAGCCCAAGAAAGGACCTGACGTTCGATGTGGTGCAGCCGTAGGTATCCGGATTAGGTTGCAGCACAACCGTGGACCAAAATGCTGTCCGGAGCCCTTCCCTAACGCTTCTTGTTGCGACTTATCGCAGGACGAGAACGGAGACTGCCCACTTTGTTCTAGATTGTTCGGATTGGTCCTGGATAGCTCCGAAGTTTCTTGTCGTTCGTAAGCAGTGTGACTCCTTCCACTAACGCCTGAGCAACGAGAATGCGGTCGAAGGGATCTTTGTGCGCCATTGGCAACTGGTCGGTACTCACGGCGTGTTCGCTCGTGATGGGCACCTCGGTATAGCCGTTGTCTAGCAAGCCGCGGCGCAACAGCCTTGCATCGACCCGGAAGTCCTCTCGCCCGAGGCCGCTCTTGATGGCGATCTCCCAGAGACTGGCTGCGCTGAAAAGGATCTCGTTCTCCGAATTCTCGATCAGACTACGCGCGGCCTTCGGCAGGCGCTTAGGCTCATTCGCCGCCCAGAGCAGCAGATGTGTATCCAACAGCAGTTTCATTCGCCGCCGCCGAACATCCGCTCGATTTCGGCGGTACCCAAGTCGTTGAAGTCGTCAGGGACTGAGAACTGCCCAGCGGCAAAGCCAAGCCGTCGTACTTTGCTCCCAGTCGGCGTATCCAAGGCGGTCACTTTCACCAGCGGCTTGCCGGCTTTAGCGATGATGAACGGTTTGCCATTAACGGCTTCATCGACCAGCCGGGAAAGCTGAGTTTTCGCGTCATGTATGTTGATCTTTCGCATCTCGTTGTCAATGGACTAAGTTTACTTAGTCTAGTCCTGTCCGGGGCACTTCGTCAACCCTCGCGCTATGCGTATCCTTGGCGAGCGCCTCGGATCCGGCAGGTCAGGATTGGAGACTGCTGCGCAGGCTAGCGAGGTGCCCAAGCAACGAGGGAACTGCGGATCCCTCGCTTCGCTCGTGATGACAAAAAACAGAAAAACGAACAAACTGCAGATCCCTCGCTTCGCTCGTGATGACAAAAACATTCAAAACCCTACTGACAGAATGCTGTCAGTAGCCCTTCCCTATCATCCTTCTCGTTGCGAACTTATCGCACGAGGAGATGGACATGACCACAGAGACTGCCGTAAAGAACAACGTCGTATGGTTCGAGATTCCCAGCGCCGATTTCGATCGCGCTGTCACCTTCTACGAAACGATCTTCGGACAAGCGCTGAACAAACTGGAGTTCATGGGAACGCCCACCGCCGTATTCGACTACGAAAAGCCGGCAGTCTCCGGATCGATCGTGAAGGAAGATGACGTGCGTCCTGGAGCGAGCGGATCGGTCGTCTACCTGAACGCCGATGGCATTTTCGATGACGTGCTGGCGCGGGTTCCGAAGGCGGGCGGCAAGGTCGTCAGCGTGGTTGAGATGCCGAAGGGCATGGGACGGTCGGCCCGTATAATCGACAGCGAAGGCAATCAAGTGGGCCTGCACACATACTGAAATGCGTCGCGCCGATCGGCTCTTCCGAATCGTTCAATTTCTGCGAGTCGGCCGCATGATCACCGCGCGCCGCCTCGCAGAGAAGTTGCAGGTATCCGACCGCACCATCTACCGCGATGTGCGCGACCTGCAACTCTCCGGTATGCCGATCGAAGGCGAAGCGGGTATTGGATACCTGCTGCGCCAGGATTTCGATATCCCACCGCTTATGTTTACCCGATCTGAAATTGAAGCGCTTGGTGCTGGGCGCTCGCATGGTGCACGCCTGGGGCGGCGCCGAACAAGGCGAGGCCGCCACGCAGGCTCTGCATAAGATCGAAGCGGCTTTGCCAGCGGATCTGCGCGACAAGGTGGATGAAACGCTGCTGTACGCGCTGAACTTCCGGCCGAGTTCGGAGCTGAAGCGTAGCGTGGATCAGCTGAATGCGGCCGCGTCCGACCGGAAGTTCGCGGAATTTCGCTATACGCGTGAAGATGGAGAAGCGAGCGAGCGGCGAGTACGCCCTCTGGGACTCTACTTCTGGGGCGGGTCGTGGACGCTGGCAGCATGGTGCGAGATGCGCAAGGACTTTCGCAACTTCCGACTGGATCGCATGAGCGAATTGTCTGTTCTGGAAAAGCAGTTTCCGGCCGATCCGAAAAAGTCGCTGAAGGCGTTCGTGGAGAAGATGCGGAAGGACTCCAGCCGGGAGCAGGCGAGCGGATGAGGAAGCTGCAGAGTCTGTTGTGGGACCGAAGGGACGGATCGGAAAGCTGCGGGCGGCTGCGATCAAGCGGTAGGTCAGGCGGGGGAAAACTACGTCGGCCCTACGCCTCCACGCAGATTCTTACGGTCTGTGTGGCCTCCCGTGGGCAGGACCGACGATCAGGATAATGGCATGTGCAAAAAGGTCGAGGTACTGTCAATTCTGACAGGTCTGGTGCCAGTCGTTAAAAATTATCACCAAGAAAATGCAGCCGAACTAGCAACTCTGGTTAAGCCCAAGACTCGCCAGCCCGGAATCGCTCAACTCGACGGATTGCGATAGCAGGATGGAGGACGCTTGTGGGTCGGGTGACGAGATCGAACTAGTGTCAACAGACAAACCAGCCGTTCGCAGCGCGCCCATCAGTTCGGGCATTGAATCGAAATCGCGATATACGTGGCTATCGCCGTAGAGTATGAGGCGATAACGCGAATGGCGCGATGTTCCTACAGCAACCCAGTTGTGCTGAATAACGAGTCGGAGCGAGTGCTGGTTTAAAGGCGTTAATAGGCCCACCGAAACATTCTGTGGATAAGTGGTCACGTCGGTCTGTGATGTAAATCACACCGGACCGCTTTTCGGTTTGCGAACGATTACTCGCCTAACACGATCTTCGGATGAAACAGCGTGCCAGCAACACGGCTGGCGATCGCAATCAGGTCCGATTGACCGCGAAAAACCTTGACGAGCTTGGATTGGGAAAGCTCGGGAAGATTGACGGCGCGGCCGTTACGGATCATGCCTGCGACTTCGTCGGTGGCCATCACGCAGGGAAACTGGGGTAGCAAGCGGCGCGGATGCAGGCACAGCTTTCCTTCGACTTCGTCCGGTGTGGCAGATGCGAGTTGCTCGAGCGTGACGGACTGATCCAGACAGAATTCGCCAACCTTGGTGCGCACAAGAGCCGAAAGATGTGCGCCGACGCCGAGTGCCTGGCCGATCTCGTGGGCGATGGAGCGAATGTAAGTGCCTGAGGAAACTTCGGCGCGGAAACGGGCACGATCGTTCATCGCCGAAAGAATGCAAAGGCTGCGAACTTCAATCTGGACGGGCTTGAGCTCCACGTCTTGCTTTTTGCGCGCGAGCTTATAAGCCGGTACACCCTGGATCTTCTTCGCAGAAAACGGTGGAGGCACCTGCTGGATCACGCCAATGAATTTGTCGGCGGCGCGGCGGACATCTTCCAAAGTTACGCGAACGTCCTGTTGCGCGCCAACGGGCTCGCCTTCGGCGTCGTAGGTGTCGGTGGCAAATCCGAAGCGGATTTCGCCCTCGTAGGTCTTAGCCGTCGTGGTATAAAACTGAGCGAGGCGAGTCATTCGCCCCAAGACCAGCGGCAACACACCGGTGGCCATCGGATCAAGAGTTCCCAGGTGTCCGACGGAGCGCTCCTGCAGGATTTTCCGAACGCGATGGACCACGTCGTGCGAAGTCATCCCAGCCGGTTTGTTGAGAATCAGTATTCCATTCATGGCGCATAGCTATCGTGGACGCTGACGCGGGTTCTGGTCAACCCGGCGCATGCGCCTGCCCTTAGATGGGTGCCGAAAGTGAAAGGAATTTGCACGGCGACTGCGCCGTGGGGCCCGTATGATCCCGATTCGCGACGACGCACCGCGCTACACAACGCCCTATGTGAATTATTTTTTACTGGCGTTGAACACCCTTGTGTTCCTAATGATGTGGCTGGGCGTGGTCGGACCCGCGCAAGATGTGACAAATGTGTTTGGTTTCGTGCCGGCGAGGGTGACGGCTTTCCTTCAGGGGGCACATTATTTGACGTCGCCCGCCGGATTGATCCCGGTGAACGCTGTGAGCGCGTTTGTGCCGATCTTCACCAGCATGTTCATGCACGCTTCGTGGTTACACCTGATCTTCAACATGTGGGCGCTGTATATCTTCGGCGACAACATTGAAGATTATCTCGGCCATTTCCGTTATCTGCTGTTTTACCTGGGAACCGGCGTGGTGGCGGCGCTGGTGCATTACCTCTTTAATGCGGGGTCGCCGGTGCCGACCGTAGGCGCAAGTGGCGCGATCGCGGGCGTGATGGGCGCATATCTGATCTTGTATCCTTCCGCACGAGTTCTAACATTCGTACCATTATTTTTCATCTTCTTCTTTTGGCTGCCGGCGTGGGTGGTGCTCGGCTTCTGGTTCCTCGGGCAATTCCTCAGCGGCGCCGCGACGGCCCTTGCAGTCTCGCCTCAGACTGGCGGCGGGATTGCCGTCTGGGCACACGTCGGAGGATTTATCGCCGGAGTGGCCATCATCAAAATGTTCCCGTCACGCCCAAGGCGATACAAATACTTCTACCGGTAGGACTCTCACAGTGTACCTACCGCAGGGCGAATCTTAATCTCGTCGACTGATCCAACGGCCGGCACGCGCAAGGCCGCGACAACAACGGCTGCAATATCCTTTGGCGAAACCATCTTTTCGCGCGGTGCCTCCGGCCAGAATTGCTGCCAAATTTCGGTGTCAGTGGCGCCCGGGACCAATGCCATGACGCGGATCCCGCGCTCCCGCAATTCTTCTCGCAATGTATTGGTGAACGCCAGTGCCCCCGCCTTGGACACGTTATAAGCGGCAAAGTTAGGGAAGGCCTGGTAGGCGGCCACGGAGATGTTGTTGACGATCGTACTTCCCTGCTTCATGAGCGGAAGTGCTGCGCGAGTACACAAAAACGTCCCCGTGAGATTGGTCGCCAGCGTGTCTTGCCAGAGATCGGTGGGAAGCTTCTCAATCGGCACGAGCGCCTGACTCTGGCCTGCGTTATTCACCAGGATATCGACGGATCCGAAGTCGGACTTAACGGCCTCGAACATGCGCTCGATGGCGACTTCATCGCGAACGTCGCACTGGAGCGGCAGAATGCGTACTCCATGCGTTGCGAGTTTTTCGGCGGCGGCTTCGGCGTCGGCTGATTTTCGCGAAGTAATGACAAGATTCGAGCCTGTGGCGGCGAGCGCCTCCGCGATGGCGAAGCCTATGCCGCGGCTGGCACCGGTGATCACAGCAATCTTTGACTTCAGCGGATCGACCTTAGAGGTTTCGTGACATTGGGAGATAGCATACCTGAAGTGTTCGCTACGGTTACGTTTTCAGTATGTTTCGACGCAAGCTTAGTCGACAGCATCAAAATCCAGTAGAAGACGATCGACTATGACACTGCACCTAATCGCGCTGGTGGTGCTGGGATTGATGTGCGGTAGCGAATTGAATGTTGCCGCTTTTGCCCATCCAACCTTGAACCGGCTGCCGTTGGAAGCTCACATACTATTGCGCTCGGCATGGGCCCGACTGTTTGGACGCGTCATGCCGTTCTGGATGGCAGGGTCCTCAGTTTTAAATCTTTTGCTGCTGTTGCCCTTCGCGAGACTGGCGGGATCCGCATGGCGACTCGCTGCGATTGCGTTTGCTACACAGGTGCTAGCCGTCGTGTTTTCGCTCACTGGTCCCGTGCCGATCAATAACCGCATCGCAAAGTGGACGCTTCAATCTCTTCCTGCTGACTGGAAAGAGCTGGAGCACCGCTGGGACATATATCACTGGCTCAGAACGTGCGGCCTTATCGTAGCGTTTACGATTCTAGCCGTGAGTCTCGCAGAGCGTTGACCCATCCGGGTTACAAGTTCGCATGGGCAGACGCTAAATCCCGTTTCCGTTCTTATTGCGAAGAAGCGCCAGGAACTCGTCGCGAGTGGGACGTTCGTCGCGGAAACAGCCGAGCATGGCCGAAGTGACGGTCGCGGAATGTTGCTTTTCGACACCGCGCATCATCATGCACAGGTGGCGCGCTTCAATGACTACACCCACGCCTTGCGGTTGGATCACGTTCTGGATCGTTTCGGCGATCTGTGTGGTCATGCGCTCCTGCACCTGCAGGCGCCGCGCGAAAATGTCGACCAGGCGCGGCAACTTGCTGAGCCCAAGCACGCGGCCCTTGGGGATATAGGCAATGTGCACTTTGCCGAAGAACGGCAGAATGTGATGTTCACAAAGGCTGAACATCTCGATGTCCTTTACGATCACCATTTCATCGTAGTCGACGGTAAAGAGGGCACCCTTAAGCAGCGCTTCCGGATCTTCTGCGTATCCCTTGGTCAGATAATGCATGGCCTTTTCGGCGCGTTCGGGCGTGCGCTTCAGGCCTTCGCGTTCGGGATCTTCGCCTAGACGAGCAATCATTTCACGAACCAGATCGGCGTAGCTGGCGTCGGTGAGAGTTGGCGTTTCGATCAAGTTGTTGGTCATAGTTGGTGTTGCGTCCTTATCCGCGGGCATTAGTTGCCGCCCGCGTATTCGAACGAATTCATCATGGTTTCTTCGAGTCTTACCTTTTCTAGATGGGCTGGGCGGAAGCCACGGTTCAAAATGTCATAGATCCGGATACACAGATTTTCCGTAGTGGGCACGTCGGACGTGAATTCTTGCAGCAAGTTCAAATTCACGTGATCGAAGCGCTCCAGCACTTCGGACTCAACGAATGTATCCAGGTCGGCAAGGTTGCAGACCATGCCGTTGGCGTCTACCTGTCCGCTCACCGTGACCTCCATTGCATAGTTGTGCCCATGTCCATGCGGGTTGTTGCACTTGCCATAGGTGGCGCGGTTGGCCTCATCGGACATGGCGTCGCTATGCAAACGATGCGAGGCCGAAAACATATATCGGCGCGTGAGATGAGCCTTCATGCTTCACCGTAGTAGTCGACGAAGAGGTCGGGCGTCTCGTAAACCCGTACACGATGCATCTTTGCGCCAGTTAGTTTGGGTTCGAGACGTCGCCAGATGGCGATGGCGATATTCTCCGTGGTCGGGATCTGCGTCGCGAATTCGGGGACCTCTTTGTTGAGATGACGATGGTCGAAAGCGTCCAGCACTTCACGGTTGAGAACTTCTTTCAGCTGCTTGAGATCGAGAACGAAACCGGTCGTGGCGTCAACCTCGCCTTCAACGGTTACTTCGAGAGTGTAGTTGTGCCCATGGCCATTGAGGTTGTTGCACTTTCCGAAAAGACGCTGATTCTCTTCCGCCGAAAGATCAGGGTTGTGATAGTAATGCGAAGCTGAAAACTCAGCTTTTCTAGTTAGATATACAGTTTTCTTCATCATTCGCTTGCAGCTAAGCTCGATTCAGACGAGCCGGGACTCGGCGGTACCGGAGAAGGAGAAACCGGATACGCCCTTCCCTTCCAATCTACTCTCTTTCTCCACCGGTATTGGACGGCGGAGCGCACCAGAAGGGCCGCAAAAATCGGCAGCCCCAAAACTGAAAGCACAGTGTTGACAGTACCGAAATGAGCGCGCAGCACGCGCTGCAGAAAATCGGCGAGCATGCTGAGTAGCAGAAACACGCCGGCGGCAGCCAGTACTCGCGATCCCGAGAGAAGACTGGCGCACAAACAGAACACGCCCAGGGCGATCAACAGGAACTCTATGCTGCGAATGATTGCGAGCCGAACCGGATGCGGAAAGAGCACGGCGAGGTTCTTGGTCCAGCCTTCGCACATCTGTGCAAAGCTGCGATACATGCGGGTTCGCACGGCATCGCCGCCATAGCGGAAACGAATGGTCCGGCCTGACTGTTTCACACGCTTGGCGAGTTCGACGTCTTCCAGCAGGACACCGGCGATCGCCTGGTGCCCGCCGACCCAGTCATAGACTGTGCGTCGAATCAGCAGGTATTGACCATTCGCAGCGGCCACACGGGACTTAGGATCATTCACATCCACGGTGCGATACGTACGCGTGAGCTCGGCGAAAATCACCGGCATGAGGGCGCGCTCCCAGAAACCGTGGACTTCCTGCTTAGGCGAATAGGAGAGCAGATCGGCACCGAACTCTTTGGCTTCGTCTACGCTGCGGCGCAACGAACCTGGGAGATGGACCGTGTCGGCATCGGTAAAAAGTAGCCATTCGCCTTTAGCAGATTGGGCTCCCAGCCACACGGCATGATTCTTTCCGATCCAGCCTGCAGGGAGACCGGCGGATTCGATAACGCGTACGCCCGGGAACGAGCGTGCGATTTCGCCGGTTTCGTCATTAGATTGATCGTTGATGACGATGATCTCGAACGCGATTCCCTGCTGCGCAATGATGGATTCGAGGCACGCACCCAGCGAAGCAGCTTCATTGCGCGCCGGTATGATCACCGACACCTCCGGCCGGGCCTGGTCTACCGGCGGAGTGGCGGGCGTTTGCACCATGAAGAGTTATTATAAAGAGGTGATCCGGAGAACCTCGTTTCTATTAATGCTGCTGGCCTTTCTGGTTGGCTGCTATGGCGGTACCAAGCCCACTCGCATTGGGACCGATGCGCCCGATTTTACCGTCCAGGACGGCGCGCAGAAAGTATCGCTACGCGACTTGCACGGCCAAGTTGTGGTCCTGAATTTCTGGGCGACGTGGTGTCCTCCGTGTGTCGAAGAGATGCCTTCGCTGGTGGCCATGCAATCGCAGCTCAAAGCCCGAGGCGTAACCGTGCTGGCCGTCAGCGTGGATATCGACAAAAGCGCGTATGAGAAGTTCGTTCGCGAACATGCGGGCGATCTGCAGACGGTCCGCGATCCCGATCAGAAGAGCAATGTGCTTTACGGGACCTACAAGTTCCCGGAGACGTACATCATCGACCGCAAAGGCGTAATCCGGCGAAAGTTCATTGGAGCCGTGGACTGGACGCAGCCGGATATTGAGCAGTACTTGACGAGTCTTTAGTCGGTAGTCGTTGGTCGTTAGCCAAAAAAGCATGGAGACCTGCTGACTTTCCAACGACCAAAGACTAACGACTACAAGTCCACTTTCCTCAGCCGCAGCGAATTCGTAATCACCGAGACCGAACTGAAGCTCATGGCCGCGGCGGCGATAATCGGGCTGAGCAGAATCCCAAAGAACGGGTAGAGAATTCCTGCCGCGATCGGAACTCCCACCGAGTTATAGACGAAGGCGAAGAACAGGTTCTGCTTGATGTTGCGCAGCGTAGCGTGGCTAAGTCGCCGCGCGCGTACAATACCGCACAGATCGCCTTTGACGAGCGTAATGCCGCCGCTTTCGATGGCGACGTCGGTGCCTGTGCCCATCGCGATGCCAACATCCGCCTGAGCGAGCGCGGGAGCGTCATTGATTCCGTCGCCGGCCATGGCGACAACCCTTCCTTGTTCCTGAAGCTGTTTCACAACGGCGAATTTCCGTTCAGGGGATACCTGTGCGGCGTACTCAGTGATGCCCAACTTCTCGGCGATGGCTTTCGCGGTATCGGGATTGTCCCCGGTCAACATCATCACGTGCAGACCTTCGTCGCGCAGCATGCGCACGGCTTCCGGAGTGCCGGGCTTGATGGGATCTGTAATGCCGAACAGGCCAGCGAGCTTTCCGTCGACCACAACAAAGATGACCGTTTGTCCTTGGCGCTGTAACTCGCTTGCTTGAGCCGCCGCCCGCGGCGGGACGGCGACTTTCAGATCAGTGATCAGGCGTTCATTTCCAGCAGCGACTTCCCTGCCTTCGACGCGCCCGGTGACTCCAGCTCCCGTAATAGATTTGAAGTTCTCGACTGCCGCGAGTTTGAGCCCATTTCCTTCCGCAGCTTTCACGATGGCCGAGGCGAGCGGATGTTCACTACCGCGCTCGAGCGTGCCAGCAAGGCGAACAAGATCGGACTCGCTCACTGCCGCTAGTGCTACAACGGAAACCATCTCCGGCTTGCCCTGCGTCAGGGTGCCGGTTTTGTCGACAATGATGGTGTCAACTTTGTCGAGGCGCTCCAGAGTCTCAGCTTTACGGATCAGGACGCCGGCATGCGCGCCGCGACCGGTGGCGACCATGATCGCGATGGGTGTCGCTAGTCCGAGCGCGCATGGACAGGCAATGATGAGCACGGCGACGGCGTTCACCAGCGCGTAGGCCAGACGAGGCTCCGGTCCCCAGATCGCCCACGCGATGAACGCAATCACGGCGATGGCGATCACCGTCGGAACAAAGTATGAGGCAACACGGTCGGCCAATCGCTGTATGGGCGCGCGGGTGCGCTGCGCCTCGCCAACCATGCGGACGATTTGTGCCAGCAGTGTCTCACTGCCGACTCGCTCGGCGCGCATGATCACCGAACCTGTGCCGTTAACGGTGGCGCCAATCAATTTGTCGCCCGGCTTCTTTTCTACGGGAACGGATTCGCCGGTGATCATCGACTCGTCCACCGAAGTTGAGCCTTCGAGGACGGTGCCATCCACCGGAACTTTTTCGCCCGGACGCACGCGCAGACGATCTCCGACCTGCACCTGATCAAGCGGAACGTCGCGCTCGCTGCCGTCTGCACCTACGCGTCGCGCCATTTTCGGCGAGAGATCAAGCAAGGCGCGAACAGCGGCGTTGGTGCGGCCGCGTGCCTTGAGTTCCAGGACCTGTCCGAGCAGAACGAGAACGGTGATCGCCGCGGCGGGTTCGAAATAAACGTTCGGTGCTCCACCGTGTCCGCGAAAGCTAGCCGGGAAGATCTGCGGAAACACAGTGGCGATCACGCTATATAGGTAAGAAACGCCGACGCCGAGCCCGATCAGCGTAAACATGTTCGCGCTGCGGTTTTTGATCGACGTCCAGAAACGCTCAAAGAACGGCCATCCACCCCAGAGCACGACCGGCGTCGCGAGCACGAAGCCACCCCACGTCATAAGCCATGCGGGAGCGGCGTGCTTCCAACTTGGTACGAGATCGATGAGCATGCCCCCGATCACAAGCGGAGCGGTGAGGACCAAGCTGATCCAGAAGCGTCGGCTCATGTCGCGCAGTTCGGGATTGTCGACCTCAACGGTGACGGTTCTCGGCTCCAGAGCCATGGCGCAAATCGGGCAGCTGCCCGGCGCGTCGCGCACGATCTCGGGATGCATCGGGCAGGTCCACTCGGTCTTCGTGGGTAGAACCGGCGTTTCCGGTTCGAGGGCCATGCCACACTTTGGGCAAGCTCCGGGATGATCCTGACGGACTTCAGGATCCATGGGGCAGATGTAGATCGCATCTTTGGAAACTGGAGCCGCGACCGCCGGAAAGGGATGGAGGTATTTCTCCGGATCGGCTTTGAAGCGCTCTTCGCACTTCGGATTGCAAAAGTAGTAGGCCTGCCCCTGGTATTCGTACTTCGCTGCTGCCTTCGCCGGATCGACAGTCATCCCGCAGACCGGGTCTCGAACACTGGCTGTGACTCCGGCGCTCGCCGGCTTTGCCGTACCGAGTGAGATCAATCCGCCGCTCGACATGTGTTGCATGGAAGGCTGGTGCCCAAGTTGGAGATATTTTTCGGGATCGGATTGAAATTTTGTCGCGCATCCCTGGCAGCAGAAGTAGTAATTCTTGCCGCCATGTTCAAGGCTAGCAGCGGCCTTTTCGGGAACCACCGTCATTCCGCAGACGGGATCTTTGGCGCCGGCGGAAGCGCCTCCCTGTAGCACCGGAAACGGATTCTTATCCATAGGAGTCCTGGGAAGCTTCTGGCTATTAAGATTGCTCGTGCCTTATATTAGATTCGTAAGCAGCTGAAATTCACGAACTTCCTGGAGATGGGATGACCGCAGTCGAGATCAGTTTTCGTTATGGGCGAGTGCCAGGCGGGCCGGAGATGACGGCCATCGATAGCTTTCGTGAGGTTTATGGGATTCGCCGGGTTCATTTCAACGAGGCGGAGCGGGCAATCCTGGTGGAATATGACGCCACCCGGATGAACGAAGCCACAGTAGCGTCGTTATTAAAGCGCGCCGGAATCGACTTGAAAGAACGGCTTAACCTGGCTTAGCGCGCATTCACCGCGCAAAAAATGCCCAATTCAGGAACTTTCTTCCCTTTTTGAATTGTTCGTAGTATGCTGTGGGAAATCTTGGGTGTGAAACCAAGAAAACCTCTGGCTGATATCGAGTAGTCTGGCGGGAACGCTGGCTATTCGGATCAAAGATCAAGAAATCCTCTGGCCGAATAATGCAATAGGGGCGCCCAAGAAAACCTCTGGCCGAAGTATCTCTCGAGTGCGCCCCTTTTGCGCGCCACTTCGTCTGTCCTATCTTATTGCAGCCCCCTTGCCATACTCCTTGTCACTGATAACAAACAACTTACATATTCAAGGTTGATGCTCAACAGGTAGGAACTTCCACCCGAGGGAAAGAATTACGTCTGATGACCTATTCTGCCGGTCAAAGGCCGTGCCAATCTGTGGAAAAGCAGCTTGCCGAAGCGCCGAGCATCGACCTCAGCCCTTCGTCATGCGAAGAATCCGCAAAGTTTCTCCGTTAGACAGCGGTAGTTCCACTGATTCCTGACCTATGTAGCCGCGTTTCTCATAGAGAGGTACTCCAGTGAGCGTGGCTCCCATCTCGAACCTGCTGAAACCCGCGTTGCGAGCCGCATCCTCGCACTCGTCGAGGATCAAGCTTCCGATTCCTTTCCGGGTCCAGCTGGGATGCACAAAGAACGCGCGGATCTTGGCAGCATCCGTGTGCGGGTCAAGAAGCGTGTCTTCACGTCCGGGTCGGTGATCGCTGCCGTAAGGTGTTTTGCGTTTGCTCCATCCGCCGCAGCCGACCATGACGATAGCGCCATCTTGTTCGGCTTCGACGACGAAGTAGGTTCCGTCTGCCACAAGCTGCGAATCCACCCCGAGCCAGGTTCCGAGTGCGAATTGCAGCTGAGACGGCGTATAGGCCGCTGTCATCAGTCCGTGAACGGACAACGCGATGAGTTCGTGTAGGGCCGGTATGTCTGCTGGTTGTGCTTTCCGCAGCTTGAATTGGTCGGGCATGTTGTCATCTCATCGCCAGTACTTCACCCGCGCCCAGCCGTCTTTCAGATTCCATTTCAACCCGCGGCCTAGAAGGATGGGCTGATTTTCGTACCAGAACGCATAAGGAGTGTGTTGCGTGGCGGCGACCTGGATCGAGTCGAAGTCCTTGTGTTCATCGGGCGGGCCTTGTCCCACGACGATTACGATCTCACCGGTGTAATTGCGCGGTCCCCAAAGGAAATAGGTTTGGTGGCCGCTGATTGCTTTTGGCAGTCCGTACTGTGGGCCGAAGAAATCGATGGCAGCAGCCTGCCCGTAGTTGTCACAGAAGATGGCTGTCTTCTGCTGCTCTTCCGGGGTGAGCGATTGATAGACGCGCGCAACTGCTGCGACCAGATTCTGCCAGGGAAGTTCGTCGGCGTAGTACTGCGGCAGGACTGCGCCTTCGAAGCTGCGTTCTGACTTCGCAGGTTTAAACGGCAGATGGGATTGATAGCGCACGAACGCCTCAAGCGGGAGAACTGGAAGCACGAGCGGCAAGATCAGGGCAATGGCGATCGACAGCCATGCGAAGCTAAGAGGTTTGAGGACAGCCTGCAATTTCGCGCGGCACGATTGCAGCACGCGTTCGGTAGCAACGCCGCCAGCGGCGAGCACGAGGCCGTAGGCGGGAGCGGAATAGTAATCCTTGCCGTGGGTGGCGAAGAAGAAACCCACGGTGACCAGGAAGGCCCAGCCGAACGCACGATAAGGTTTTGCTTCCTGCGCGACGAAGTAGAACAGCAGTCCGCCGAACCAGAACGGAAAGCTTAGCGGGTTCATCATCAGGAGCTGCTGTGCGAAATATGCGCCCGGAGAGAGGATCACATCCTTTCCTGTCACCCGGATGTTGTGCATCAGTTCCAGAAATGGCCAGTGATGCTGGACATTCCAGATCAAGTTGGGAAGGAAGATCAGAAATGCGACGGCGGCCCCAGCGAGAATCCACGGAGTAAAGAGCAGCTTTCGTTGCGGGGTCAGCAACAGTCCAACGAGGAGTGCCATGGCAAAAATCGCAATGGAATATTTGTTTTCGAGGCCAAGACCAGCGACGGCGCCGAATGCGATCCACAACTTTGTGTTTCCGGTTCGGATGATCCGCAGAGCGACGTACGCACAGCCGATCCAGAAGAGAGGCTCGAGGGCGTTCATCGCAAACTGGTGGTCGATCACCCACCAGACTGCAGGCGTTGCGGCCAGCAGAGCTGCGAGTGCGGCACCAAAACGCCGGGCTCCCAGTTCACGCGCGAACGCCGCGACAAGAACTATGCGGCCGGCACCGGCGAGCGCGGGCCAGAACAACAGAGCCGTCAGCGAAGTTCCGAGCGTGTGGCGTGCAATCCACGCGAGCAGGGCGATCAGCGGGGGCTGATCAACATAACCGAACGCCAGGTGATACGAGCAAGCGATGTAGTAAAGCGCGTCGCGGAAATAGCCGTAGCGTGTGGCAGTCGCAAGGTGCAGCGCAAAATAGACGAGAGCAATGACGTACACCCAGGGCGCGAGGGACTGACGATCATTCGAGTTGTTTTCAGACACTCAGGAATTCTAAAGGCAGTACTCAGGATGCAGTAGTCGGTATTCCGGCCCTATGGCCAAAATCAGAAGTGAAACCGGCCTTTCACGCAGCGCGCCTTACTTCACGCGGTTTCGGGAACGGAGCTACCTCGGCAAGATCTCTTCGGCGGCGGACCTCACGACGGTCCACGTCGAAATAGTCTGCCACGATGCAGGCTCCCATAGACCCAAAGAGGATGAAGAGCAAAACCAGGAAGTGGGGAAGGTTCATATGTGCCCCCTGAAGCGCCTAATCACAAGATTATATCGCAATTCGAGAGAGGCGCAGGATTGAGACTAAAGTGCCAGAGGCCCGTTCTCCATGCACGGGGTGAGCTAGCCTCTGGCAATTTGGGTATTTAAGTTAGAAACGGGTCAGTGCCCCCCATTCCCAGGCTTGTCGTTTTCGTGCGGCTGCTGGTGCGGTTGTTGGTGGGGTTGCTGACGCGCCTGCATCTGTTGCTGCTGCTGAGTGTGTCTCTGTTCCATCTGTTGTGTCTGTTGCTGATGCCGCTGCTCAACCTGCTGCTTCTGGGCGTCACTTGCCTGTCGTTGCTGCATTTTCTGATGCTCTTGGTCCTGCTGTTTCTGAAGCTTCTGCCGCTCCTGATCTTGCTTCGCATACATCTTCTGTTGCTGCTGCTGGTACTTCCGGTCCAGACTCGGATTGCCCGTATCCGGAGGAGCAGCGTGTGCGACTGGCGGAAGATCACTAGGGTGAACAGCGGGACGTCCCGCATTGTTTTCTGGCCGAGAGGCAGGAGTGTAGTGGCCTCCTTCTTTAGCCGGCACGGCACCGTGATCATTGAAGGCCGCCGGTCTGGGGGTGGCTGCTACCGGAGGTTTGCCATGATTCTCTGAAACCCTGAGTGCCGGATTCGATCGCGCCGCCTCCATGTGCTGCGTCTGTGCGGCTACGGGCGGAATACGTCTTTCGCGCGCGATTCGCTCATCATCGGGCGTGGGACGCGCGTTGATCCCGCCGTTACCGCCGTTGTAGCTGACACGCGGTCTGTTGTAGTTGTTCGCGACCGTCGTGTTGTAGACATTGTGAATCTCTGTGACGTTGACATTGTTGACCGCACGGTTGTAGAAGAAGTGTCCGTTGTCCCAGCGTCCGCCTTCATATCCGTTGCCGGAGTACCCGTAGCCATAGTCAATTCCACCGTAGAAACCGACCTGCGGTCCCCAATAACCCTGGTGGAAGATGTAGCTGTTGCCACCCCAACCCCAATATCCAGGGGTCCAAAAATAGCCGGGTTGCGGAGCGAGCACCCACGTGCCGGGAACCCAGTAATAGTCGGATCCATCCCAAGCCCAGTACCCGGGCGTCCACATGTAGCCGTCGCCCGGGCATACCGGTTGTTCGTAGACGGGCAATTCGGGCGGCGCAATGTTGACGGAAATTTCTACTTGAGCAAACGATGCGACCGAAAGAGTCAGCACCGCGAGGGCGAGCAGTAATGAACGAAACGAAAAACGTATTGGCATACTTTTGTCTTTTTCCTGCTCGCTCGGCGGCGGCATTTCGCTTTGTGCCTTTTCCGCGCGTTCATAAGCGAGCAAATCAGTCTTGAATGCGTTTAGGGAAGCTAGCGCGTAATTGCCAAAGACGCAACCGGACTCGATAAACCTTCCGGAGACACAGGCCCGGACTCAAACAGCAATGTTAGATTGCAATATATTGCAATATCACGCGGGCTCCTTTCGAGACGAAGCGCCGTGACTGACTATCTTGACGAAGCGCGGATGGTGATCGTGTCACGACATTTTCCAGCGCTCTGGTTGCCCGCTCCATCTGTCGTGGCGAGACGTAGAAGCGACACTCATCATGCCAGATGCGGGTTTTCCGATCCGGAGTTGCCAACAGCTGTCACCAAGCTTGACGACCCTTGTAGATCGACGCGACTCAGGCGAGTGAACAACCTCGCATTCCATGGACACGTCCAATCAGTGTAGCTGGAGTAAATCGCTAAGGAGTGCACATGTTGGGAACAGTTCTATTGGTCGTCTTGATCCTGATGTTAGTTGGAGCATTGCCGTCGTGGCCGTACAGCAGAAGCTGGGGCTACTACCCGAGCGGCGGTCTGGGACTGGTTGCGATAATCCTGATCATATTGTTACTGCTCGGACGTATCTGATCGGCGATGAAGGCGATCGTCAAGAATGCGGAACACAAAAGTGACGGGCTGGGAAGCTGGTTTCAGAGCTTCGCCGCCCGGACTTCCTGTGTTGTAGGTAGTAAGTGGGCGTTCTTCGGAGCGATCGCGCTGATCGTGATCTGGGGACTGGCTGGACCCTATTTCAAGTATTCGGATACCTGGCAACTGGTCGTGAACACGGCTACCACGATCGTAACCTTCCTGATGGTCTTCCTCATACAAAACACGCAGAACCGCGATGCCCGAGCAATCCACTTAAAGCTGGATGAGATCATTCGTTCGATCCAGCAGGCACACAATGACATGATCCAGATCGAACGCCTGTCGGACGAAGAGTTGGATGTAGTCGCGGAGAAGTTCGAGGCGATCCGCAACGAGCGCCGGCGCACGCACGTGTAGGCAACACAGCAGAGTGATCCTTGCACTCGGAACGGTACTCCCCGCCTGAGGTCGTGCAAGCAACTCTGAAAATCCCGTTTGCAACCAAGACATTATTCGTGTCAGCGGAGGAGCCTTTGCGCAGAAAACAAAAATTCTATTCCATGATCCTGGCGAGCGCTTTTGGCGTGGCTATGCTTACGGGTTGCGCCGAACATCACTACTATCGTGCGTACGACCCTTATTACAACGACTATCACAGATGGGATAACCACGAGACGGTTTACTATCAGCAATGGGCAGTAGAGACCCATCATGACCCGCACCGTGACTATCGCAAGCTAAACCACGACGAGCAGAAACAATACTGGACTTGGCGTCACAGTCATGACAATGACCACAATCATGACCAAGGTCGCCGCTGATGCGAGCGCTGGTGCGGAGAATGATCTTGGCCAGTTGAGCCCGTTGAAGTTTGGCTACTTCCCTTTCAGTGCTCCGCCCACTTTTCCGGCGATTTTGTTCATGCTGAACTCGACTGCGTGCTGCTGAGAACCCGTGTCCTGAGCTTTGGCGGAGCCGCTCGCGAGCTCGGAACCGTCACTAGCCTTCACAAGCTTGTATCCGACGGTCACGAAGAACGTCGGAATAGAAGTGGACATAAGCACACCCGGGCCGTAAGCCGATTCCACGTGGTCCTCCGTTAGAGCAGTGGTAAGAACGTATCCACAGCCTTTCTGTTTAGCCTCGCTCGCCGTATCCTCCGCAGTGAAGGCGTTCATTGCCTGGGTTGTTCCTTTGAGGTTCTTCTGCTTTTCAAGGAACTTGATGAGCTCGTCGCGAGAGACTGTAGGAGACGTAGTACCCGCTGCCCCCTGCAGGACGCTGACACAAAGTTTGCCGCTCGCGGCCTCCTGAGAAAAGGCCGAAATCGTGATTGCAGAAAAAATGATGGCAGCCGCGTACATCGGGAAACGATTCATGGCACCTCGCCTGATTGGGATGGACTGAGCGAGATTGTAATCCAGAGTTGCCGGTTGGGAGAAAGGGGCGATAGAAATTCCTGAGATCTGGAATCGAGGGCCGTGGTTCGGCATCAACAAGCGTTCAAGAATTAAAACGTATGGCGCGCCCTGAGAGATTCGAACTCCCGACCTTCTGATTCGTAGTCAGACGCTCTATCCAGCTGAGCTAAGGGCGCTCGTGTTGCGGTGATTCGATTATACCAAATGAGATTCGCGAACTCGGCGAACGAAGTCGGCGTCTCTACGACCAAAGTCAGGCCGAAACGGCAGCCCGAAATCATCTAGCGGGAACATCCGCTGCGATCAAGACGCATGGTCAAGGGTCGCATGCTATGGCTCGGTCGGTGGTGGTGGCGCTGTCTCGGGTGAGAACAGTTTACGAATGCTGCCGTGCATCTCATTGAGCACGCTGTTGAGTTTGATGAGATTGGGTGTGTCTACGGCAATGCGTTGCGATGCGATGTCGCCAATGATGCGCTCGCACATCTCAGTAGTCCGCTGGATTCGGAATTGAACGATCGCACGATTTATCTCGCCAGGCTTCCTTTCGCTGGCGGTGGAAATTGCCCACAACGTATTTCTTAGATGGTCGAGTGCGCGGCGGAAATCATCGAGGAGCAGCGACGGCAAGCCAACTTCCGGCAACTCCCGCTCTATTCGTTCCAGGTCTTCTTTTATCTCACGAACGTGTTCGACAAGTTGATTGGACATCCCCATCCAAAGGTTTCCTTTTGGCGAACCTGAACTATTCGTGCTGTTTATGATTTCGCCGGTGAGTGGGTTTCCATCGTAAATCAAAACCACAGAAACACGGAGTGAATTTCCCGGCTGGCCACTCTCCCCCAGCATTGCGTCTCCAAGTTGGTTCGTGCGGTGAAGGTGCAAACTTTTGCGCTGTGGACGAAGGATTGTTCCTAAGTGCGTCTAAATTGGGACCTTTCTTCCCTTACAACGGGCAACTCTGGACGGCTGCTCGCACTCTTTTATGATGTGAATTTCGGCATCTTCTCTCTCGATGGTTTCTTGGTTACAAAGCGAAAGCTTGCCTTGCTCGGTTCCGTCATTCTGGTGGCGGCCCTGACGAGTTGCAGCGGACTTCGTGCCGCAAATGGTGGCGGCTCTCAATCGACCTCACCGTCCACAGCTCCCACACCGACCGTTTCGATAAGTGCAAACCCGGCGACGGTGACTGCGGGTCAGAGCGCCACTCTCACGTGGAGTTCGGCCAACGCGACGTCAGCGCAGATCGACAACAACATCGGCACTGTACAGCCAACCGGCACGCAAAACGTTTCGCCGACGCAAACAACGACCTACACGATCACTGTCACAGGCGCAGGCGGGACCGCTACCGCCAAGACGACGGTGACTGTAAATGCTCCTGCACCAACTGTCACGATCAGCGCGAATCCTACAACGATCTCTGCCGGGACCTCCTCGACTCTGACGGTGACGGCGACGAATGCAACTCAGGTGGTGGTCACGGGAACAGATGGTTCGTCCTACAACCTGGCAAGCACGGGCGGAACACAGGCAGTTACTCCGACGAAGACTACGACCTACACGGCTACAGCAACCAGCGCAGGTGGTCAGAGCGTGCCAGCCACGGCAACGGTCACGGTAAAACAGCCGGGTAACATCAACTCCGTCAATCATGTGATCTTCCTGCTTCAGGAAAACCGGACTTTCGATACCTACTTCGGAATGTTGAATCCTTACCGGAAAAGCAAGGGTTGGAATATCGGGGATGACGGCAAAGAGTACGACGTAGACGGCATCGACGATAAGTTGACCAAGTTTGCCAATCAGGACGACGAAGGAGATTCTTTCGGGCTGTTCAAATTTGCCAGCAGTTGCATCGACGATATGAGTTCGGCGTGGCTGGAGAGCTACGGCGACGTCAACCGCTTCGATTTCAGCCTTACCCGCAAGACGCTGATGGATGGCTTTGTCCACACGGCCGAGAACTTTGCCAAGGACACGATCGGCGGTCCGGATCCTGCGACAGATTTGCAGGGCCGGCGCGCCATGGGCTACTACGATCAGAATCTCCTGAACTACTACTACTACATGGCGTCGCAGTTTGCTGTGTCAGATCGTTGGTTCTCGCCGGTCGCGAGCAAGAGCATTTCCAACCGGCTGGCGACCATTTCTGGAGGAACGACGCAGGGGTTGGTTCACGATCCGGCGAACGACGACCACTTCCCGCAACTCGCCCTTCCCAGTATTTTCCAGGAGCTTGATGCGGCGAAAGTCTCGTGGAAGATTTACTACACGGTCACGGAAGATCAGTGCCTGGCGGATACCGACGGCGAGTGCAATAGCGGGAACCCTGACAAGTATCCCGCGAGCACCTTCACATATTTCGCGTATTCGCAGAAGTATCTGTACAAGAATCCAACCGGCGCAGCCTGCACGGGAACGACGCAGCCCTCGAGTGTAGTGGGAGACACTTCAAATTCTTTCTGCATCGACCCAAACCATGTCGCTCCCCTTACGCAGTACTTCACCGACGTGGCGAACGGGACACTGCCGAGTTTCGCGTATATCGAAGCCGGTTACAGCAACAACGATGAGCATCCGGGAAATGGGCAGTCAATTCTGGCCGGGCAGGCGCAGGTGGCGAACGTTATCGGCAAACTTATGGCGAGCTCGTCATGGAGCGACTCGGTATTCTTCCTCAGCTACGACGAAGGCGGCGGACCGTTCGATCACGTACCTCCGGTGCCGGGTCACACGAACGACAACACGGATGCGAGCCTGGGCGTTACTTCGGACATTAAGAGCATTGCCGTAAATCCGGACGGATACAATCCCTGTCTGGCCGACGGCAGCGTACACTGCGACCTGGTGAGCACGGATCCTGGCGCGAACCCCACGGATGCTCCAGCGCAGCAGGGATTCGCTGCACAGCTTGGATTCCGTTTGCCGAACATGATTGTGTCGCCATTCACCAGGAAACACTACGTGTCGCATACTCCTATGGATCACACCGCGATAATCAAATTCGTAGAGGCTCGATTCATAGGACAGGGCGCGCATCTGACGAATCGTGATGCGGCCCAACCAGATCTGTTGGAGTTCTTCGATTTCACGAATATCCCGTGGGCTACGCCTCCAAGCGATGTGCCTACACCCGCAAGCGCCGGGAGCCTTGGACACAACCCGTGCACGCCGACGAATCTGGGGCCGTAAGGCGGGTGGTTAGCGTTTAGCGTCTATCCTCGACGAATCGACCTATTGGCAGCAGGCTGGAGGCTTTTTCTTGCGGGCGCGGAGCTTCGAGTAAACGATCAGAGCCAGGATTGCGGCCGCAACGCCAATCGCGATGATCGCCTGCATGGACCGATGATACTCGATAATCCAAAGCTAACTCTCATGAACAAAAAAGTGAGCGGCCGCTGGAGTTGGGCAAGGTTGCTGGCGCTATGTTTCCTTCACCCGGCGGGTCTTGCGCGATGCCGAAGGGCGATGTAGCACTCCCGAACGAACAGTCCCACTGTGAGGAAGCACATCAAGAGCAACAGAACACCAAGGCTTTCCAGGACCCAATTCGGAGAGCCTGCTCTTGAGGCAGACCCTTCCGCGAAACAGAGAATCAGCGATATGACACCGCACTCGATGACCCGGTTTCCGCGATTCGTCCTCAGGATTCTCCAAAATGCAAACGCGTAAACCGCACTGACAGTCAATCCGTTTACAAGAGTTCGCCAAGCCATGTTTTCAGGATAAGCTGCTTGTCAATCGCTGACGCCAAACATTTTTGCGGGTGCCGCGTTTCGGTTCTTCCCGTAGTTCTATTCACTAGCTTTTTGCGGTCAGGATAATCCGCCTATGCAGCCCCGCCGCAATGGAATACAGGGACAGAACGGATTCAGCTACATGCAAATAGAGGAGGGTTCTGTGTCGAGAATTATGCCAGTCAGCGAGAACATCCGAACTGTCAGGGAAATGCAATTTGTGTGTCGCCTGATCTGAATATCTGCGGAAGATTCGCCGGCAGAAACTACTACTTGCGATGGAGCGTTGGCCGATCGGAATCGTCATTGCCTGAGGTCTTATCGGGAGTTCCCTCCGCGCTACGCTGAACCAGAACGGGGCGTCCGATATTGCCTTCGTCGACCTTGTGTTTGTTGTCGAGCGCGATCACCCGCGCTTTGATTTCTTCGAACTCGCTGGTGTCGACGACGTAATCAGGGCGCGGCGGAAGATGATCCTGGATTTCATCTTGCGCCCGCTTGATGCGATCCGCCGTCATAGGATGGGTCGAAAACGCTTTTGAGATAAAGCTGTGCTTCCCTTTTTCCTCGTTCTTGAATTTCTCGAATAACCTCACAAACTCCTGCGGGTCGTACCCGGTCTCATAATCGTATTCAATGCCCAGGAGGTCAGCTTCACGCTCCGCGTCACGGCTGAACTTCAGAACGCCCATGGGGACCGCGAATCCCATCACTTCACGCACCGCAAACACGGCGGGCCCCCCAAACATCATGAGCGGAATCGAAGCCATGTTCATGATCTGGTTGCGGGTTGCGTTTTTGGTGGCGTGGCGCGCAGCCACGTGAGCGATCTCGTGCGCCATCACTCCGGCAAGACCGGCTTCATTGTCGGCAGCTTCGATCAGGCCGGTGTTCACGAAAAAGAACCCGCCAGGCAAGGCGAACGCGTTCACTTCATCATCTTCAAGAACTTTGATCTGGAACGGGACACGAGCGTCGGAATTGGCCACCAGGCGCTGTCCGACCCGGTTGATGTATTCGTTGATGACCGGATCGCGCACTACGCGGGAAGTGGCCTCGACCTGCTGTGCGAGGTCGCGGCCCATGGCAATCTCCCGTTCGAGAGAATAGAAATCCAGACCGGCGCCGACGTTACGGTCTCCGATGCGCGCGAGATCGTACTTCAGGTCGATCTTCTGAGCACCGTGCGGAGAACCAACTGCGGTCACCAGCGGCGGCAATGAAGGCAAATCGGCAGGCGAGCGGTGAAACACAGCGTCGGGAGGCGCGACGGCTGCCGGTTTTGCATCGGGCGGCTGGACCTGGCTCTGGGACGCAATGCCGACCAGGAGCAGGAGCAGCAACGAGAGTCCGCGCCCAGTTTTCATAAGCCTTCCAGAGGAATGCTCTTGCGGTAAGCAACGCCAGTTGAACTAACGTCACGTTAGAACTAAAACTTTACGGTGTCGTTGCTTCGTTATCTCTACAGATCAGAACAGCCGGGACGAAGCCTGATGTAGCGCGATTGTATGCAAACATCAGGGGGAGCGGCACTCCAGAAACCGCGGCGCACGCAACCAATTTTTAGATCGAATGGATCGGAGGAGCCGTTAGCAGTGATCGCAGGGGCGGGTCTCTTTTAGAAAACACGGGCGAGGATCGCAAAAGATCGGGATTAGAGCATGATATAACTACCTGCTATATAAGCCGGTTACAACAGCATTAGTGAAACTCACTCAAGTTCTTGACAAAGCAACTCCCCGTCCGCTAAATTAGCACTCGCTGCTAGTGAGTGCTAGCAGCGACTCTCGATCCGAAAACCAGCCAGCAGTACAGACCGGATCAATCCCTCAGTTTGCAATGTTCAACTTGAAGAAACAGTTTTGAAAGGAGTCTGAAGAATGGCAACAAAACTAACTCCCCTACACGACCGGATTCTGGTCCGTCGAGTAGAAGAAGCTGAAACCACCAAGGGTGGAATCATCATTCCTGAAACCGCAAAAGAAAAGCCGCAGGAAGGCGAAGTTATCAGTGTCGGCAAAGGCAAGGTCAACGAAGAAGGCAAAGTTCATCCTCTCGACGTAAAGCCTGGCGACCGCGTTCTGTTCGGAAAATACTCCGGCAACGAGATCACGATCGATGGCGATTTGTTCGTCATCATGCGCGAAGAAGAAGTACTCGGAATCCTGGAAGGCGCTACGAAGCACGCTGGCGCGAAGAAGTAGTCGCGATTTTCGAATTGGAAATGCAGATCCCTCGGCCTTTGGGCTCGTGATGACAAACGTGAAGAGCGTGGCGAGGACACCGAAGGTGCTGTAGGGCAGCAGTAAACACGCAAAGACATCAGAAGGAGATTGAGAGAAATGGCAAAGCAAATCGTTCATGGTGAGGACTCCCGGCAGGCAATCCTGCGCGGCGTGAATGCCCTTGCCGACGCAGTCAAAGTGACGCTCGGTCCGAAGGGCCGCAATGTCGTGATTGAGAAGAAATTCGGCTCCCCGACCATTACCAAGGACGGCGTGACCGTAGCAAAGGAAATCGAGCTGAAGGATACGCTCGAAAACACCGGCGCACAGATGGTGCGTGAAGTTGCCAGCAAGACCAGCGACGTGGCCGGAGACGGCACCACGACCGCTACCGTTCTGGCACAGGCGATCTTCCGCGAGGGCGTGAAGACCGTGGCCGCCGGCGCGAACCCGATGGCGCTGAAGCGCGGCATCGACAAGGCTGTGACCCTGATCTGCGGCACCGTCGACAACGACGGCAACCGCACCCCGGGCGCTCTGGATAAGCTCTCGCAGAACGTTTCGGGCGACATGAAGAAGATCGCCGAAGTCGGCACGATCTCCGCCAATAACGATCCCACCATCGGCAAGATCATCGCCGAAGCCATGAAGAAAGTTGGCAAAGATGGCGTGATCACCGTAGAAGAGTCCAAGACGATGGAAACTCAGCTGGACGTCGTCGAGGGCATGCAGTTTGACCGCGGTTATCTCTCTCCCTACTTCGTTACCGACCCGGAGCGAATGGAAGCCATTCTCGAAAACGCGCTCATCCTGATCCACGAAAAGAAAATCTCTTCGATGAAAGACCTGCTCCCGTTGCTCGAGCAGATCGCCAAGGGCGGCAAGCCGCTCGTGATCATCGCGGAAGACGTGGAAGGCGAAGCGCTCGCGACTCTCGTCGTGAACAAGCTGCGCGGCACCTTGCAGGTTTGCGCCGTGAAGGCTCCTGGATTCGGCGACCGTCGCAAGGCAATGTTGCAGGATATCGCGATCCTGACTGGTGGCAAAGCCATCACCGAAGACCTCGGAATCAAGCTGGAGAACGTGCAGCTTGCCGATCTCGGACAGGCCAAGAAAGTGACCGTCGACAAGGACAACACCACGATTGTCGAGGGCAAGGGCAAGTCCGGCGAGATCGAAGGACGCGTGAAGGAAATCCGCAGCCAGATCGACAAGACCACCAGCGACTATGACCGCGAGAAGCTCCAGGAGCGCCTGGCAAAGCTCGTGGGCGGCGTTGCAGTGATCAAGGTCGGCGCGGCTACCGAGACCGAAATGAAGGAAAAGAAAGCCCGAGTGGAAGACGCGATGCATGCCACCCGCGCTGCAGTCGAGGAAGGCATTGTCCCCGGCGGCGGAGTTGCGCTGGTACGTTGCATCAAGGCGCTCGAGAGCCTGAAGCTGGACGGCGAAGAGCAGATCGGCGTCAACATTGTTCGCCGCTCGCTGGAAGAGCCTCTACGTCAGATTGTTGGGAACGCCGGTGTTGAGGGCGCGGTCGTGGTTGGCAAGATCCAGGAATCGAAGGATCCCAACTTCGGCTATAACGCTCAGAGTGGCGAGTTCGAGGACCTGATCAAGGCCGGTGTTGTCGATCCGACCAAGGTCACCCGCACTGCCCTGCAGAACGCTGGCTCCATCGCCGGCCTGATGCTGACCACCGAGGCGATCATCAGCGAGATTCCGGAACCGAAGTCAGGTGCTCCGGCTCCTGGTGGACACGGCGGCATGGGCGACATGTACTAAGACGCTGTCAGCTGATGGCTATCAGCTGTCGGCTAAAGCAGATCGAGCCCCGCAGAGATGCGGGGCTTTTTTATTGCGAAGACTTGTCCAACCTGCGGAACTTACTTCAGCTTGCGGTCGGCCTCGATCGGAGCTTCGGGGACGATTTCTCCGGCTCCGTGGCACTTCGGGCAAAGCTTACCGTTGGAGTCGGTGCGGCGTCCACGGCAGACAGGGCAAGGTTGCGCAGTCGCAATCAGTCGGAAACTCATATATATCCATCCTAACCTATATTCTTGAATTACTGCACCTCTCCTTGTGCTTACCCTCATAAAACTGAGACACTACGGCGTTTGTTCAACCTAACCTAAGAGGTGTACCTGCGTGCCGCGCTGGCTCTCTTCCCTACTACTCGCTCTCTCTCTTCTAGGCTCCTTAAACGCTCAAACCAAGCCACTCACTCCACAACAGGTCGATACCCGCGTTGAAAAACTGCTCGGGCAGATGACCCTTGACGAGAAGATCGGCCAAATGACACAAATCCCTGGCGGATTCGTTAGCAGCCCGGTCAAGCCGGAAGAGCTGATCCGCAAAGGGCAGGACGGCTCTCTGCTCTGGCTCACCGATCCTGTGGAGATGAATCGCTTACAGCACATCGCGGTGGAGCAAACGCGCCTGCATATCCCGATTCTGTTCGGCCTCGACGTGATCCACGGTTACCGCACGATCTTCCCTGCTCCCCTGGCAATGGCCGCCTCGTGGGATCCGAAGATGGCCGAAGCAGCTCAGGCTGTCGCCGCGAAGGAGGCTCGCGCGGACGGATTCGCATGGACGTTTGCTCCCATGGTCGACATTGCGCGTGACCCGCGCTGGGGACGCATCGTAGAGGGTGCGGGCGAGGATCCTTTCCTCGGCGCAGCGATGGCACGGGCACAGGTGAAGGGATTCCAGGGCGATGATCTATCCAGTCCCGATCACGTGCTTGCGTGTGTCAAACACTTCGCCGGCTACGGCGCCGCCGACGGCGGACGTGACTATGATTCGTCCTATATCTCCGACGACTTGATGTGGAACGTGTACCTCCCGCCCTTTAAGGCCGCACTCGATGCGGGCGTAGGCACCGTGATGAGCGCCTACATGGATCTCAACGATGTTCCCGCCACGGGGAATCGCTGGCTTCTGCATGATGTTCTTCGGGAGACTTGGGGATTCAACGGCTTTGTTGTCAGTGATGCGATGGCGATTGGGAGCCTGGTGACGCACGGCTACGCGCGGGACCCTCTGGACGCCGCCTACAAGGGATTCAACGCAGGCGTCAACATGGATATGGCGAGCGGCACCTACTCGGAAAATCTGGCGAAGTTGGTGCAGCAAGGGCGCGTCTCGACTGCGGAGATTGACGCGATGGTGCGGCCGATTCTCGCCGCGAAAATCCGCCTCGGTCTGTTTGAGAATCCGTACGCGAAGATGAATTCGCAGCAGGTGGCGAGCGATCCTCATCATGCGGAGCTAGCGCGCACCGCGGCTCAAAGATCGATGGTGCTGCTGCGCAATCAGGACTCGCTGCTTCCGCTGGCGAAATCGGGCAAGTATTCGTCGATTGCAGTGATCGGACCGCTGGCCGATTCCGGCGACGATCAGCTAAGCATGTGGGGACACATCGGCAAACCGAATTCTCCTGTAAGCGTGCTGCAAGGCATCCGCAAAAAGCTGGGAAATTCGGTCCGCATTGAATATTCCAAGGGGCCGAACATCTGGCGCGACTACCCTTCTTTCTTCGAGGACGCACTACACATACACGTTGATCCAAAGCAGACTCCTGAGGAAGTAAAGAAAGCTTTCAATGATGCGGTGGCGACTGCGAAGCGATCTGATCTGACAGTTATGGTTTTGGGAGAGGGTTCGATCATGAACGCCGAGGCAGCTTCGCGCGCTTCCCTGGACTTTGTTGGGCAGCAGGAACAGCTGTTGGAAGCAGTGGTGGCGACTGGCAAGCCAGTAGTGCTGGTGCTGATCAATGCGCGGCCAATCAATCTGACGTGGGCTTCTGAGCACGTACCTGCCATTCTGGAAGCATGGATGCCTGGCCAAGAAGGCGGCAATGCTGTCGCCGATCTGCTCTTCGGAGATGCGGTCCCGGGTGGCAAGCTGCCGATCACATGGCCTCGAAACGGCGGTCAGATTCCGATCTACTACGCACATAACCTCACGCAGGCACCGGAAACCGATCCGAAGTTCACGTCGCGCTACTGGGATCTTCCGACGTCACCGCAATACCCGTTTGGCTACGGCCTGAGCTATACGACGTTTTCGTACAGCGACGTAAGGGTGAGCAACGCGAATCCGAAGATCGGCGAAAGCTTTGAGGTCACCGCCGACGTGCAGAACACGGGCTCGCGCGCGGGTGACACAGTTGCGCAGCTCTACATCCATCAGCAGGCTGGAAGCGCGTCGCGGCCGGTGCGGCAGTTGAAGGGCTTCGAGCGCATCACGCTGGCTCCGGGAGAAAAGAAGACGGTGCACTTCTCGCTCGGCAAAGACGAACTGAGTTACTGGAGTCCCTCGCTGCGGAAGTGGGTAGAGGAACCGGAACAGTTTGATGTGTGGGTGGGCGAGGATTCGACGGCGAAGCTGCACTCGAACTTCAAACTTACGCCGTAGAAAAGACTCCTTATCACTGAATCGCAGACTTGCGGTCCGTATAATCCGCGGCACAAGAGGCCGGAGGACATATATGGACCGCAAGGAATTCCTGCAGGGCTGCTGCGCCATGGTGTTTCTGACATCGCTCACTGGCAATGCTGAGACTAGTGAATCGCCAAACGATGCAAACCTGAAATTCATACAGAATTGGGTTTCGGATCTGATGGAGACCCTCGACTCGGACTTCCCTGAAGAACAGAAGATCAAGCTGATGGACGGGTGCGGCCGCGGGTGTTATCGACGCTTCACCTGGAAGCAGGACATCGCAGCGAAAGGAAAAGGCTCGCCGGAAAAGCTGATCGAGGCGCTGAAGGCTAATTTCGAAGTATGGCGCGAAGGAAACCTGGTGCATATTCGTTATGGCGCAGTAAACAGCTACGGATGTTACTGCCCCGCGGCAAAGTATCGTCCCGGCAAGTCGAAAGACATTCACTGCTATTGCACGCGAGCGATGCATCAGGCGATCTGGGAAGCCGCGCTCGGCAAGAAGCCGCAGATCGACATCCTGCAGTCGGTACGGCGCGGCGATCCTACGTGCCACTTCTTAGTACACCTTGCGTGACCGACAGAGGCGCTGGACCGCTGCTCCTGTAGAATTCCCACATCTACTTTGTGGGGACATTTCAATCGATGAATCGGCACCTTGGGATCTTGATCCTGTTGTTAGCGGCTGTTCTGGAGGCTGGTGGGGATGCGCTGATTCGTGTGGCGTTGCACCGCCATGGCGTCGCCGCACGCGCAGCCGCCTTTCTACTGGGAGCAGTGGTCTTGTTCGCTTATGGGTACACCGTAAATGCTCCGCCGTGGGACTTCGGCCGTCTGTTGGGCCTCTACGTTGTCTTCTTCTTCGTGGTCGCGCAGATCGTTTCCTGGCTTGCCTTTGGACAGACGCCTTCGCGGGCGATTCTTTTCGGCGGTTCGCTTATCGTGAGCGGCGGTTTCGTGATCGCCTTTCTGCAGTAGCAATTTGGAAATCGCGCTGTGAGCAACGTGAGTACCTGCTTGCCGAGGTGTGTTCCACGTGGTCTAATCCTCTGCTGTCTGCGGTACAAACAATTCAGAGGAGATACGAATGAAGCGACTGTTTGCAATTCTAGTTGCCTGTGTCTTGGGGCTTGGCATTGCGGTAGCGCAGGACGCGGCAACTGGCGCCAAGGACCTCGGCAAAGACGTTGGCAAGGGCGCCAAGGATGTTGGAAAAGATGTAAAGAAAGACACCAAGAAGGCCGGCAGCGAGACCAAGAAGGTCGCCGACAAAACCGGCGACGCCACCAAGAAGGTCGCGGATAAGACTGTCGGCACCACCAAGAAGGCTGCCGAGAAGACAGCTGACACCACCAAGGCCGCCGCGAAAGATACAGAAAAGACTACCGACAAGGCAGCCAAAGGTACAGCCAAGGGCACAAAGAAAGTTGTGAAGAAGACCGGCAGCGACGTCGATAAGGGCGCAACCAAAGCCGCCGACGAAGTGAAGAAGTAAGAGACGATCTCATAAAGGGGACAGATCTAAGATCCGTCCCCTTTTCTGTGACTCGGCTGCCCTTCTCGCGCGGCCTGACCTAAACTGACGAACGGAACCCATCCTTGATACAAAGACCCGCGCCCACCTCCGACAAGTCATTCACAGCGCTAGTAAGGCAAGTAGTCTTCCTGATATTCCTGACAGCGGTGTGTGCGTTGTCTCTCGCGGCTCAACGTCCGAAGACAAATCAGCGATGGATGGAGTTCCGCTCGTTTCACTACGAAGGCAGTCTTCCTGAGAGTGCCATCGTCCGGGATTCGGAGCGGCAGTATGTCAATCCTATCCTCGCTGGCTTTTACCCTGATCCGAGTATTGTCCGCGCGGGCGAAGACTACTACCTGGTCAACTCCAGCTTCAGTTGGTATCCGGGTGTGCCGATATTCCACAGCCACGATCTGGTGAACTGGACACAAATCGGCCATGTGCTGGATCGCCCGAGTCAATTGCGGCTCAAGGGTGCTGGCGTTTCCAGAGGCATTTTTGCGCCGACGATTCGGTATCACGATGGTCTTTTCTACATGATCACGACCAACGTTTCCGAGGGCGACAATTTCTATGTGACGGCCAAAAATCCTGCTGGACCGTGGTCCGACCCAGTGGCGCTTCCCGAGATTGATGGGATCGATCCGTCTTTCTTTTTCGACGACGACGGGCATGCCTACATTGTTCACAACGGGCCGCCACCAGATAACAAGTCCCTTTACTCCGGCCATCGCGCCATCTGGTTGTTCCCTTTCGACGAGAAGACTGGCAAGATCTCCGGCCCTGGCAAAATCATCGTGAACGGTGGCACGGATATCAGTAAACATCCGGTGTGGATCGAGGGACCTCATCTACTGAAGCACGGTGAGTACTACTATCTGATCGCTGCCGAAGGCGGCACAGAGGAGCGTCATTCTGAAGTGGTGTTTCGCAGCAAGGAAGTAACGGGACCGTATGAACCTTATAGCGGCAATCCCATACTGACCCAGCGCACATTGCCGGAAGGGCGACCAGACCCAGTTACGTCAACAGGCCACGCGGACTTTGTTGAAACGCAGAAGGGTGACTGGTGGGCTGTGTTTCTCGGTTGCCAGCCTTATCGAGGCGACTTTTTTAACACCGGACGAGAGACGTTTCTGCTGCCGGTGAAGTGGGTTGATGGCTGGCCGATTATCCTCAATGCTGGTAAAAGCGTTCCGCTTGTCGTCAACCGGCCAGCGTTGAAGACCGCCGCTCCGCCGGCGATTCCTACGCATGGAGCGTTCTCGTGGACCGACACGTTTCGCGAAGAGCGGCTCCCTAACGTTTACAACACGCTTCGTGCTCCAGGTGAAACCTGGTATCGCCTCGACGGGAAGTCCGGGGTCCTCTTTATTCAACCGGGCGCGGAGGATCTGAGTTCGACGGGTGTCCCGTCCCTCATTGCGCATCGGCAGCAACATGCCAATTTCTCGGCCAGTGTGGAGTTAGTTTTCCATGCAGACGATCTGGCATCCGATGCGGGACTGGTGGCGTTTCAGAACGAAACCCACTGGTATTTCCTGGGCGTGCGACTTACACGTGACGCAGGAGATACGAAGCCGCACCGCACGTTGTTTCTGGAAAAAAGCAATGGCGAGGGCAAGAGCGTTGCGTCTCTTCCCCTGACTTCAGGCGTGAGCAAAGTCACTTTGAAGGTTGACGGTCGAGGAGCTACGTATGGATTCTCGTTCCTGACACCAGGGGGAAAGTGGCAGCAACTTGGTGACGATCAGGATGGAACAATCTTGAGCACCAAAACCGCGGGCGGTTTCGTAGGAACCTATCTCGGAATGTTTGCCAGGTCGACGAAGTAACAGGAAGCCCGCTCGATGGCAAGCCAGCCTCTTGCGCTTCTATCCGGCGACTTCGGCTTTGGTCTTCATTCCATGGCGCGCTAGCGCCATGTCCACAATCTCCCCGATTAATTGAGTGTAGTTACGACCCGACTTCTTGGCGGCCATCGCGAACTCCTGTGTGCTCGAGAGCCACGGATTCGGATTTGCTTCGATGACGTACACTTCCCCTTTTTCGGACAAGCGCATATCGATGCGACCGTAGTCACGAAGCTTGACTGCTCGATACGCCGCTAGCGCAACTTTCTGAAGCTTCTCGACAGTCGCATCGTCCATGCCTTCGACCGGAGCCGACTTGGTGAGCTTGTAAGCGTCCGTATCTTTTTCAAACTTTACGTCCAGACTGGCGATGCGCGGCGTCCCTTTTGGCAGTTTGGAAAGATCCAGTTCCACTAGTGGCAACGCCTCAGTATTCTCGTAGCTGCCGAGGACACCTCCGTAGATCTCTCGCCCTTCGATGTACTCTTCGATCAGCGCCGGTGAATCGAATTCATCCTGAATGTATTCGACCCTCTCCATCAACTCCTTCACGCTGCCGACCACGGCATCGGCGCCAATACCGATCGAGCCATCTTCCCAAACCGGCTTGATGATCAACGGGAACTTGACGTCGTGCGCGTGATCGAGCTTGCCGCGATAGGAAGTCGCGAAGAACGGTGTCTGAATCCCGTAGAACGCAAACATCTTCTTCGCGATCGCTTTGTCCTGCGCGAGAAAATGTCCGTGCGGACCGCTGCCCGTATAAGGCATCCCGACCAGGTCCATGAAGGCAGCGACGTTCATTTCCTTGGTATCGTCACCACCGTAGGACTCGATCAGATTGAAGACGAGATCGGCACCGCACTTGGGAAGCGCGGAGAGCGACTGCATGCGGCCGTCGAGCACCTGGTAAAAGGGCTCGTGGCCAAGCTTCTGCAAGGCTTCGAAGATCTCTTCGCGATCGTGCTTCTCTTTTTTCTTCTTGCGACGCTTCTTGGTGCTGCGGCGTTTCGGTTTTTCCGGTTCCGGCTCGGCGACGGGCGGATCTTCTTCCCACACGTCGTAGAGAACCGCGACTTTTAGTTTGTCACTCATCAAGAGCTCCAGTTTCCGGGCCCAACTTCATACTGTGATGTATCTCACGGCTGAACAAACTTTCCGCGCGTCAGATAATTCATGGCGAGCGTGGTGGCGTAGGCGGTCAATTCCGTCAGTTGATCGGTCTCCCGCGCAATCTCGACGCGCAAATCCAATTCCGCGACTTTCCCCTGGATCGACTCAATCAGGCGCTTAATTAACGGCCGCGGTACGCCAGTCCAGTAGGTGACTTTATCGATCAGCGCCTTGCGGTGCTCGCGAATCAGATCGGCCGCGGGACGCACGCCTTTACGTCGCCGCTTCGACGCATTGAACAGGTCGACAAGATCTGTGTTCAGCGGCAGATCCGCGATCATCGCGCCTTCATCGCCGGAACGCTGATAGAACTCGGCGACGGTCGCTTCCATTTCCTCCACCGTGATATCGGTGCGTCCGCGCTGGCGAATCGGTTCGGCATCGCCGACTTGCCGCACGATGCGATCAACGTACTTCAGCTTGGCCATGGCATGCCATCCCCGGTATCTCTCCCGCCAACGGGAGCCGGGCGTCATCCACACGGCAAAGGTTTCGGCAAAATCCTCGTCAGGATGCTTTTGCGCATACCAGCCTGCGATGTGCCGCACATAGCTGCGCGAAAACGGGATCGGGCGATACGCATCCCGATATGGGCGGCGGAATGATCCGAACAACTCGCGCCACTCGGGAGTCTTGAACAACTCGTACGCGTAATTGAAGGCGTGTCCCGCCTCATGACGCATGTACATCATGATTTCGCGAGAGTCTTCCAGATCGTTCATCTCGCGCTCGAGTCGGGCAAGATGTGAATCCGCCAGGTAGAACGGAATTCCAATCACCGGTTCTCCCGAGGGACAGCCCCATTCGTCGGAGAGATAGCACGCGGGCCGGAACTTGGTGATGCCCTTCTTATCCAGTTCCCGGTAGAGTTGCTGTACGAAGCGCTCAAGCGGAGAACCGTCGAGCCGGAGGCCAAGCTCGCGGATGGGCTTGCTCAGAAGTTCCTGTGCTTCCGCAGCCGGTTTTTCAAAGGTTTGCATTTAGTAAGAAGAAAGTAACCTGCTTCTGGCCCTGTCCCATAGATGACCTCGGAACACGTACCCTTAAGGTAAAGCCGCAAAGGAGCCCGGCAATCTATCAAGTGTACATTCAGAGATAGGCTGTAAGTAGCTTTGGGTACGTATCTTATTGGGACTAATAATCAGCTGGTTATTGCACTTCTAGCTAACCTTTGGTATGATTAGGCTGCGTTTAGATACCAGCGGTTCTCGAGCAAGTCTCTTCGAAGTCACCTGCCTGCAGTACCCCCCGGTAACACGCAATATCAACAAAAGGAATTTGCAACACAATGGAACAAGGAACAGTTAAGTGGTTCAACGACTCTAAAGGCTATGGATTCATCACTCGTCAGAACGGCGAAGATGTATTCGTTCACTTCTCGGCAATCCAGTCACAGGGTTTCCGGAGTCTCCAAGAGGGTCAGGCAGTACAGTTCAACGTAGTGAAGGGCGCCAAGGGTTGGCAGGCCGAGAACGTCCAGCTACTCTAAGAGATTAGAAAAATTCGGCAAAGAGGGCAGCTTCGGCTGCCCTTTTCGTTTTTGGAACCGTTCCTTGTAACTGGCCTCAGACTCTTGGTTTTGCGAGAAACACTAAAGTACAGCGGCTGAAGGCCAACACGCCTTCGTGACCTACAAACGATTACCGCCGCGACCTAGGCTAGTAAGCGAAACGAGGTCCGCATGGTCATGGCGTCTGCTCCCCAGCCCGACCGCATGGCGGCTGCGCGCGCTTTCGCCCGCAGCCTGAATATAGTCCTGAAGCACGTGCGTCTTTACGGCGCAACCCACCGGCGCTCCGAAGAACAACTCGACTTGGCGTGGAACGACCTTCAGCAGATGCTGACCGGCAGCAGTGGATTGCTGCTGGGTGTTGCTGGACCAAAGCTCCTGCTGGATGGAGTTCCGGTAGAAACCGGTCCTGCCGAGAAGAGTTTCTCCCAACTGCTCAGCGCCGCGGGAATCTCCAGTGTTCACTTTTCGCCACAAGTTCGAGTCGACCAATTCCAACACTTAGTGATGGGCTTTGCGGAATCGAAGCCGGCTGCGCTACTGGAGAATCTGCGAAACACACTGGGCGAGAATTCCGGAATCAAGGTCAACGAAGTTAAGTTCATTGCGCATGATAGCGGGAATCCCACAACTGTCGCCGCGGAGATCGCTGCTGCAACGCTGGGCGGTGTGCCTGGCCATATGGCTGAGTGGCTAACCGATCCGAAGAAACTGCTGCAGTTGATCTCCGCAGCCGAGGGCGCCCACAGTTCTACACAGGTGGGACAAGTCGTTGCGGCACATGAGGCGGAAGTGAAAGCTCCGCTGCATGAAGAAGACGTATTGGGAGTGATCCGATTCCTCTCCACGTGCGGCAATGCCGATAACGGCCAGGGCGCGCTCGACAAGCTGACCAACGAAGCGCAACAAATTCCGTCAGGCGGGTATTCGGCGCTGTACCAGGCACTTTACTCTGCGGCGAGTTCGGCCTTCGATGGAAAGGACAAGATGCCGGACCTGCTCGAATTGGCAGAGCATCTGGCTATCCGTTATGCCGTAGAGAGCTACGAGCGCGGCGACGTGAAGTACAACGCTATTCACCAGTCGCTCGAGCGCATGACCAAAGAGCTAGATTCCCTGCGGCGGATTTTGCGTCATCAAGAAGACAAGATGTCGCGCGCGGGAGTAGTTGCCGAATCGCATTCGGACATCCTGGACAAGCAATTCTGGGCGACTGTTCCGGATTGGGCGAAACGCAATGTTCTGCTCTCGGATGACTCGTGGTGCGTTCCTCCGCGCAACATCCGCAACTACGTGGAACAGTTAATCGGTCGCCGCGATGGTCCTACCTCCACGAAGATCTTGCGCAACTACCTTCGCGGGCTTGAGAACACGGATTCGGAAGCGCGCCGCAAAGCAGCGATGGGCTTGACCGAGATGGCGGATCTGTACACGCGCGGAGAACAAGGCTTGCTGCAGGCGGCCATCCTGGCTGCCGGCCGCCAACTTAGTCGTGAAACCGAGCAGGAACTATCCACGCTGTTGAGCGCCACCTTCGTTCGGCTCGGACAGGAGGCCCTCAACACACGCGACTATGCCGCCGTAGAACAGTCGATGGCAAGCTTGCAGCGGATTGAAACCCAGCAGCCAATGGTCGCCAAAGACATCCGGCCCAGGATTTCGGTGCAAAATCGTCTGCGCGACTTTGTTGCGGAAGCCAGTCGCAACGGAATGCCTCCGCAGGGATTGGCGGATGTGCTACGTCGTACACCCAAACCAGCGGCTGAGGAATTGGCGCTGCAGTTCTCTAAAGCAGTGACCCGAGACGAATGCACGCGTTTTGTGAATGTGCTGATGCAACTTGGAAACGATGCGACGGGTCACTCTGCGTGACATGTTTCTGAAACGGACGGTGCAAGAATCTCTGCAATCGCTGGCTCTGCTGAGCCGGATCGATATGCCGCTGTTACTGTCGGAAATTCCGAGCCGCATGGGATTGTGGAATCGGCAACAGCAGGACACCGCCGTGCGAATGATCGCCATGGCGGGTTCGGAAGCGCGCGGCGAACTGCTGATGAGCATGTTGGATTATCTCGATCCGCTGATTCTTCCGTTGGCGCTCGATGAAATTGGATTCACCGGCGAGAACCTTCCGGCGCTCAAGCTTACTGATATGGCATCGGGCAGCGGCAAAGCGGCTTCAGTTCCCTATTTGCAGGTGAAATCGATCGAAGCTCTGGCGCGATTGCGCATGCGCTCTGCTGAGCCACTGATGACGGAGATTGTGTCGGCGCGCAAGTTCCTGTCGTGGACGCATCCGCGCGAGTTGCGGGTTGCAGCAGCGCAGGCGCTGGAGATGTTGAATCCCATACGCGCCGCTGAAGTGATTCCGAAATGCGGTCTCTCGCAACAAGAGCTCACCATGAAGCCGCTGGACGGTACCGCGAAGTCGTGGGTGCGGCAGCGGCGTTATCCGCGCGTCTCGCCTGAGACTGCGTTGAATGCGACGGCTGTCAGTTCCAAGGGAAAGACTGTGGTATCGCTCTCCGCCTTGAGTCTCGGTGGTGGACTTGCCACCAAGCAAAACCGTCTCCCCCTCGGCATGGACGCGATGCTCGAAATGCAAGTCGGCATGCGGACGCTGCGTAGCCATGTTCTGTTTCACGAGGTCATCGGCGGAATCAGCTTCGAGATCGCGGACATCACGCTCGATGAGCGCGCACGTCTGCGGCAGTTGATCAGCAAGCAGATCTCGCAAATGGGAACGGTTCAGGCGCGGGCGGCAGCGATGGCCTAACGTCTCTTCGGCGTCCGAGAACTTCAGTAACCCTTTTTCTTGTCGACTACTCCGAGCAGCGGCCTTCCGTCCAGGAACCGGCGAAGGTTTTCGCTGAAATATTCGAAATGGCGCTCCCAGATTCTGTCCGTCATGCCGGCAACGTGCGGCGTGATGATGACATTCTCGAAGCTCCATAGTGCGGAATCGGCTGGCAGTGGCTCGGTATCGAAGACGTCGAGAGCTGCGCCGCCAAGTGTTTTGCGGCGCAACGCCTGTATAAGTGCAGCCTCGTCAACCAGCGCGCCGCGGCCCACATTAATCAACCAGGCGTCGCTTTTCATTTGCGACAGGCGCTCGGCATTCATTAGGCGTCGGGTGCTGTTGGTCGTCGGCGCCGCGAGGACTACGAAGTCCGCTTCCTGAAGCATGCCGTCAAGTTGCTCTATCCCGTAAACAGCATGCCGGGCGCGCTCAGAAGAGTCGGCGGGAAGCCAATCAACTCCTCGCTGCGGATGTTCTCTGACTGCGATTACGCGCATGCCGACTGCCGACGCCATGCGGGCAACATCGCGACCAATCGCCCCAACGCCCACCAGACCGAGGGTCGCGCCGTCGATTTCGCGCGGGCGCGGACGTTGCTGCCATAAATCTTCCTGCCCCCAGTAGCGCTTCTGCTGATACCGGACGGCTACATCGATGCGGCGAGCGGCAGCGAAGATCAATGCAATCACATGTTGGGCAACGCAGTGGCCGTGAACCTCGCTGGCATTGGTCAGAATCACGTCGCTGTTGACGAGTTCGGGAAAGAGCAGTTGATGGACAGCAGCGGCAGTCGAATAAATCCAGCGCAGTTTCTTCGCCGAACGGAACTGCTCAGGCCGAAGCGACGCGGCGATGATGATGTCCGCGTCTGCTATGTATTGGTCGATATTGTCGTAGTTAGGACGGTAGATGAACTCGACATCCGGGAATTCGCGCCGCAGACTGTCCATAAAAGACTGCGGCGCATTCCAGAGCGAGAAGTGGTACTGCGTTACCACTACGACTTTCATAAAGTAAGATCGGGCGAATTCAGAAGTTGAAACGACTAAATCAACTTCGCTTTGGAGCTATCGGACTTGCAACTGCAGATCCCTCGCTCGTGACGCTCGCTCGTGATGACAACCAAAACGGAGTTTTGTGAATTACCACGAGTGTGATTGTCATGACGAGCGAAGCGAGGCATCCGCATTTCGAAGTGTCTATCCCAGCTTGACTCTCAGGTCGTGTCCCGACATCTCCTTTGGTTGCGGTACGCCAAGAATCCCCAGCACCGTTGGTGAAATGTCCTGCAAGGCGCCGTCTTTGCGCAGGGTGAATTTATTGCCATCCTCCGAGACGACGATGAACGGAACCGGATTCGTCGTGTGATATGTATGCGGGCCGCCAGTTACGGGATCGACCATCATTTCTGCATTGCCATGGTCGGCGGTAATCAGCATCGCGCCGCCGTGCTGCTTCACCGCCTGGTATATCCGACCCAGGCACGCATCCACGGTTTCGACTGCCTTGATTGTCGGCGCCAGTTTGCCTGAGTGACCGACCATGTCGGCATTGGCGAAGTTCACCACGATCACGTCGAAGGCGTTATCGTTCACGGCCTTCACCACGTTGTCGGCTATTCCCTCGGCGCTCATCTCGGGTTTCAGATCGTAAGTCGCGACCTTGGGAGATTGCACCATCATGCGATCCTCGCCCGGAAATGGCTTCTCCACGCCACCATTGAAGAAGTAGGTGACGTGCGCGTACTTCTCGGTCTCGGCAACGCGCAGGTTGCGCATGTGGACATTCGCCATCACGTTGGCAAGGATATTGTCGAGCGATTCCGGCGGAATCACGTACGGCAGCGTGAACTTTGGATCGTACTGAGTCATGCAGACGTATTTCAGGTTATTCGGCACGCCTGTGTTGGGGATGACGGCATCGAGTCCCTCGGCATCGGGTAGATCGCGGCCGGCATCGGCGGTCACACCGCTGTTGCGGCACAACGCTCGAGTGATTTCGCGAACACGATCCGCACGAAAGTTGAAGCAGATACAAGAGTCGTCGTCGCGAATCGTCGCCAGCGGCTCGCCCTTGTTGTCTGTGCAGACAAACGGCATCACGAACTCGTCGGTGACGCCCTTGTTGTAAGAATCCTTAATTCCCTGCACGGGATCGACAAAGCGCGCAGCACCGCCGTTGCCGGTGACCATCACGTCGAAAGCCTTCGAGACACGATCCCAGCGCTTGTCGCGATCCATCGCGTAGTAGCGGCCAGAAACCGTTGCAATTTTTCCGACGCCGTATTCGCGCATCTTCTGCTGGAGTTGCTCGACGTATCCGGCGCCGTTGTTCGGAGGCGTATCGCGTCCGTCCATGAAGCAGTGCAGAAACACGCGCTCGACTCCCTGCTGTTTCGCCATGCGGAGCAACGCATAGATGTGCGCCTGCTGCGAGTGCACACCGCCGTCGGAGACCAGGCCGAACAGATGCAGCCGCCGACCGCCAACGCGTGCGTTCTTCATGCAATCCTTCAGCACGGGATTCTCGAACAACTGGCCGTTCTCGATCGCCATGTCGATGCGAACGATATCCATGTAAACGACGCGGCCAGCGCCGATATTCAGGTGGCCGACTTCGCTGTTGCCCATCTGGCCTTCGGGCAGTCCGACGTAACGGCCGCTGGTATAGATCAGCGTATTTGGGTACTCGCTGAGAAGTTTGTCGTAAGTCGGCTTGCGCGCCAGGGCGATTGCATTGTTTTCGGTCTTAGGGCTATAGCCCCATCCATCAAGAATGATCAGGACAAGAGGTTTTGGTTTCGGCATTCTTCTTCCTAGGAAAATGTGAACCAAGAATTCTAAATGATGGGTCCGGAATTCCCGATCAGACACACAGTTGTAATATAAGGCGGCTATCGAGTCGTCTACACTCTAGACGTGTTCTATTGGTAGACGAACGATGCGAACTGCACTCATCGCGATCTGCTTTCTGATGACATGCGCCGCTTCTGCGCAAGATACCGCCAGCACGATGCGGTCAAAGCGCGCGCCCGAGTCCAAACAGAAACTCACGGCCTCGGAGATCATCGACCGCTCGCTGAACAAGTACCGCGAGAACCTGGATATTCAACACAACTACATTTTTCGTCAACGGGAAGTAAACCAGGAACTCGATGGCAAAGGGCAGGTAAAGAAAACTGAGATACATACGTATGAGGTCTTCATGCCGTGTCCGGGAGACTGGTACGAGAAGCTGCTTGAGAAAAACGACAAACCGCTGAGTGATGGCGATCAGAAGAAGGAAAGCGAGAAGCTCGACAAATACTGTGCCGAGCAGAAGAAGCATGAAGAACAGCACCAGCGCGATTTAGAGAAGTGGAAGGAAAAGCACGCTGATGACGGTCAGCCGCCTCCGCTCGACAAGGCAGAACGCGACCAGCGGGAGATCGCGGACGGCATCAAGAAGGTCTACAACTTCACGCTGGATGGCGACGACGAGAGGGATGGCCGGCAGGTTTATATCATCTCCGCGGAACCGAATCCCGGATATAAGCCCGACAAACGCTGGGAGCACCTGTTGGCCAAGATGCGAGGCAAGCTGTGGATCGACTCCGCCGACTACCAGGTGGTGAGAGTCGAAGCCGATCTGTTCGACGACTTTCATGTCGGCCTGTTCCTTTTCAAATTGAACAAAGGTGCGCATTTCGAGTTTGAGCAGGCGCGGATTAACGGCGAGACCTGGCTTCCTAGCCGTGAATTTCTGAAAGGCAGTGGACGTGTAACGTTCGTGACTGGCCGATTCCAGCAGAACACGACGTACAGCGACTATCGCAAATTCCGGACCGACACAAAGATTACCGGCGTGGTCGGCGAAGTAAGCCCTTCTCAGCCGCAGACGGCCCCTGATCCGCGCTGACCTTGCCTGATGCCGGGCTAGTTCTTGGACTGTGGATGTGAAGTACCTGTATCTGAGTCCGCGAAAATCTCTTTCGTGCGCTGCTGTAGCTGTTCCATGGACTTCGCCATGCGTTCCTGCATCTTGGGACCGATGATGGCCATCGCCTCTTGAGAAACGTTGGGCGACACATCCAACAACTTCTTTCCCGCCGCGGAATGATAGAAATCGGTAATGCCCTTTACGTCAGCCTTCGTCAGATACTTCGCATAAACCGGAGCGAAATCGTCAACCATCTCCGAGACCGGATAGATGTTCATGGAATTCCGCATTTCTTCTTCCATAAGAGCTCGGAACTTCTTCTGCTTCTCCGGTGTGAGATTCTTCATATCCTCGCGTTGCATAACTTGATTTGCCATGCCTTGAAACTGCTGGGACACACTCTGCTGAATTCCCTTCATCTGGTCTTCAAATCGCATTTCGTGGAACATCACAACGACGTCCTCTTTGGTGGCCGGCTGAGTTAAATCGGCAGCCTGCCCAAACGCGAGTGATGACAGAAAACAAACAACGAAGACGATAAAGACTTTCCGCATTCCCGCCTCCCGGCGTTCAATCGAGATATACGTTGCGAACCGTACCACAACAGACTCTTTTCCTAGTGGTGCTATTCACTAGAACACGGGCCTAAGAAAAAAGCGGCGACCAAATTTTGGCCACCGCTTCGCTTTCAATTATCAAGTCCTATGCGCTGGCCTTTGCCTTGGCATCGCCGTGGTAATTCAGTGCCTTCAGACCGAGGAAGCGCGCGGCAGATCCGAGCTCTTCTTCGATCCGGAGCAACTGGTTGTACTTGGCAATACGGTCGGTGCGCGAGGCAGATCCGGTCTTTATCTGACCTGCGCCTGTCGCAACTGCCAAGTCGGCGATGAATGTGTCTTCCGTCTCGCCCGAGCGGTGTGAGATGACCGACGTGTAGCCGTTTCGGCGCGCGAGATCGATCGAGTCGAGGGTCTCGGTCACTGTACCGATCTGGTTGACCTTAATCAGAACGGAATTGCCGACGCCCTTGTCGATTCCCTGCTGCAGGCGCTTCACGTTGGTGACAAACAGATCGTCGCCAACCAATTGAATCTTGCTGCCGACTTCATCCGTAAGGATCTTCCATCCCTTCCAATCGTCTTCGGCCAAGCCATCTTCGAGCGAGACGATCGGGTAGTCCTTCACCCACTTCGCCCAATAGGCAGCCATTTCTTCAGGAGTCTTTGTCTGCTTGTCGGACTTTTTGAACACGTACTTGCCATCCTGGAAGAACTCGCTCGCCGCAGGATCCAAGGCAATCGCGATCTGCTCGCCCGGCTTGTAGCCAGCTAACTGGATCGCTTCCAGCACGACGTCGATTGCTTCGACGTTCGATTTGAGCGACGGCGCGAATCCACCTTCGTCGCCGACGGAAGTGTTATAGCCACGCTTCTTGAGCACACCCTTGAGTGTATGAAAGACTTCGACGCCCCAGCGCAGTGCTTCGGAAAAAGACGGCGCGCCCACGGGCATCACCATGAATTCCTGGAAGTCGACGTTGTTGTCGGCATGCGCGCCACCGTTGAGAATGTTCATCATCGGAACCGGCAGTAGGCTGGCATTCACTCCGCCTAGATAGCGGTACAGCGGCATCTCGTACAGATTCGCGACCGCACGCGAGGCGGCCATCGATATCGCGAGAATGGCATTCGCTCCCAGGCGGCTCTTGTTCTCCGTGCCATCCAGTTCGATCATTTTCTGATCGAGCGCGCGCTGGTCTTCGGCATCCTCCTCAATGAGGGCGTCTGCTAGCTCGCCATTGATGTGCTCAACTGCCTTGGTGACGCCTTTGCCCAGATAGCGCGACTTGTCGCCGTCACGCAGCTCAACCGCCTCGTGCTCGCCGGTGGAGGCGCCGCTGGGCACGGCCGCGCGGCCAACTGCTCCGCTGGTCAGGAAAACTTCTGCTTCTACCGTGGGATTGCCGCGTGAATCCAGTATCTCGCGGCCTCGGATATCTGCAATCAGTGTCATACCTGTCCTCGTGGGCCGCATGGTTTGCGCGGCCAATTAAGAATTGAAATGAGTGCGCCGTCGAATGGACCGGAGCCAGCTGGTTCTCGTCCGCATGGGACCTGAAACCCCTGATTATACGTTATGGCTTTTCTCGAAACGCGTGACGGAGAGCACATCCGCCTCAGCATCTCTCGCCTGAGCAACGTCCCACCAGTGACATTATTCAGTGTGGTTCGAGGATGCTTTCTGTAGTTGTTCGCCGATTCGAGGGTGCTTTACGCTCCGGCCTAGGAGTAGAAGGATGAACCGAGTCTCCCTAATTGCAGCATTTGCATTCTGCGCGGCGCTTGCCGTGGCGCAACAACCAGCTACCACCGAGATTGCTTCAGCTCAACCAACTGCAGACAAAATGACGGTTACCGATATTCCGCCAGTTACAAGCGCGATGTCGCTGCCGCCAGGAACTGCGATTCGCATGAAGATGAGCAATACCATTACGACCGACAACCGGCGCGGCGATCGCTTTTCCGGAGCCGTGACGGAGGCTGTTTCGTATCAAGGCCGTGTGATCATCCCGGTAGGCTCCACGGTGCACGGCGACGTGCTGCGAACCAATTCTCCACGGCGCATCAAGGGTAAGCCCATGATCGATCTACATCCCGAATTGGTGACGCTGCCCTCGGGCGAGTCTTACCTGATCTCGGCAACCGTGGTGGACACTGGCAATCCGAAGGCCCTCGATGTAAATGAAGAAGGCCAGATCAGAGGTCCCGGGCACCCCTCGCGCCACGATCTGGTGATCAGCGGCATAGGAACGGGTTTCGGCGCTGGAGTTGGCGCATTGGCAGCCGGTCCTGAAGGTGCATTGATCGGCGCAGGCGTTGGCGCGACAGCATCGACCCTTCGCTGGCTGATGAATCGCAACGACCTTATGATTCCTGCGGGAACAGAATTAGTCCTGGAATTGAATCGGCCGATCAGCGAGAGTTCCCGGATAGCCGCTCAGTAACGGTTCTTTGAACTTTAGGCCCCATCCGCGCGCCAACATGGATGGGGTTTCCTTTTTACCGGTAGACGTTTCCCTTTAGCTCGTCCTCTTCACTCACAACCTGCAAGTGCAGTGCGCCCTCCAGCGGAAGCGCATCCAGCGGAAGCCCGTCGGTCCACAGGCTGAAGCGCAGCGCGATATTCGCTCCCATTGCAACTCCCAGCACCTTCAGAGGCAGTTCGAACTCGAACGCACGACGATGCGGCACAAGCGCGACCGTCGTTCCCGGCTGCGCCTGCAAGACGCGGCGTTCATGACCATTGCGCAGAGCCCAACTCTGTAAAGTACCGGCAACTTCGGCCTTCAATTGCAAGCGCGTCGGATCTTCGGTCGCGGCCGCATTCGGTTGCGTTACGTCGATATCCACGGCGATAAAGAAAGCTTCCGCTGGAAGAGCGCCGGCGAAGTCCAGTCGTCCATATAAGCGCTCTGCATCGACACCCGCATAGATCGCGTCTAGCAGGAACTGTTTGCCGTGCATCGCGCCCGAATGGCGATCCGCGGTATACATGGCGGCTCCAAGCCAGTCGAAATAGCGCGGGCTTTCGCTGCCAATGCGTGGATGGATGAAAGCGGTCTGCAGCACTGCATCCGGGCGCACTGCAGCAGTAGTTATCGGCTGCGCCAGATACGACGGAGCCTCAGCGCCCAATGCCTGGTACACATTCGAGAGATGCTTGCGATAAAGTTCGTCGAAGTCGCGATCGTTCGCCGAATGATGCTCCGGGCCATACCACCAGTTCCAATCGCTGCCCTCGGCAATCATCAACTCTTCGAAGGCAAGTTTCCGTTGCGCATCCGAGACCGCAGGCGCGCGATGCTCGTAGAAGTCGCGCGCATCGGCAAGATAGTCCCATGCGCGATTGTCTTCGGGAGCGCCGATCCAAACGTTGAAGTTGGCGTTGATCCATGACCCGGGAACCAGCGACTTGAGCTGGGGATATTCCTTCTGCCGGTCGAGCGCCTCGCCAATGCTGAGTGCCTCGATCTGGGGATCATGTTGAAGCGCATCGTAGACTCGCCGCAGGAATTCACGCCCCGATCCCGGATAGAACTCCCACGCATTCTCGCCGTCGAGGATGATCGGAATAAGTGCATCCTGGCCTTTGGCTAGAACCGGCTGCGCAGCTTCCTTGATGTTTTTGATGAAGTGATCGCACGCTTCCTTGGCCGGCATACCGGAATATACGAAGCCAATCAGATCCGACAGGCTGTGGTCACGGAAGACCATTCGCATCTGCGTGCTGCCCTGCCGATACAAATATCCCTGATAAAGCTTCTCGGCATTCGCAGCCGATAAATGCCCGGTATTGCTGCGGTCAAAAGCCATGCCAAGGCTGCGTCCGAGTACGCCCTCATCCGTGGCCATCCATTGGACGCCAAGTTCATGCGCAATCCCCAGCACCTGTTCGGAGACGCTGCCTTCCGACGGCCACACACCCCGCGGTCTATTGCCGAATACCTGCTCGTGCAGATCAAGTCCGCGTTTCAACTGCTCGCGAGCGTCATCAGGACGCGAGAACTGCTTCTGCGGCAGCGGCAGATTGGGCGAAGAGACTCTTCCCTGGTTGGAGTCGCACAATAGCGGAAGGATCGGATGATAGAACGGCGACGTCGAAATCTCGATGCGCCCCTTTTGCGCTGCTTCGCGATACGCAGGAAGGACCGAAGCCTGAATCTTCTGCTGAAATTTCCCAACAAATTGCTGATCTTCCAAAGTGAAGTCGCGGCCTTTGTGAATCAAGGCTCGTACGTCAGCATTCAGCAGGTAGTATTCGTCGAACCATGCAATCTGCGAGAGCACTTGCAGGTCGGTGAAATCTTGCGTGCGGAACGAAGTCGATAGCCCGTTCAACGTTCTGTCCCGACCCCTGAAACTGATTCCATAGCTCCTGATAACGCGGGTAACGAGCGATAAGGTGCGCTGTATTTGCCTGAAACAAATAGGTGAGCGCAAAGCGCTTGTCGGCCGGCGTGAGATCCGCTGCTGGCTTTAGAGCGACGTCAAGAAACGGATCTTGTGCCTTTCCGTCGACGTAATCCTCAATTTGCGTGATCAGCGAAGGAACCAGGTTGAAGGTCTGGTGAACCTCAGGAAACTCACTGAGCAGCTTCACCATGCCGTAATAATCTTTCAGGGCATGCATCCGAACCCAGGGCAGGCGGTATTTGCCTGTGGCCAGATCCTTATAAAAAGGCTGGTGCATGTGCCAGAGAAGAGCGACGCGAATAACTGACATTCATTTTTAGTTTTGCAGGTTTGTTTGTCGGGTGGCAAGTTTTTGTGCGATTCCGCCCTCACTGCGCCGCTTCAGCCTTCTGTTAAACTCGAAATACGGCTGTGTAGCCATGCGCATTCTGACCCGCTATATCCTGCGCGAGGTAACCTCGCACGCGCTGATCGGCGCCCTGATCTTCACCTTCGTGATTTTCATGCGCGATCTGGCTCGTATCCTCGAACTGGTCGTCAGAAATAGCGCCCCTCTCCCTAGTGTCGCGCAGCTCTTCCTCTTTACCATTCCAACTGCCCTGACAGTCACGCTACCCATGGCGGTTCTGGTCGGAATCCTCATTGGACTCAGCCGGCTCGCTGCCGATAGCGAAGTCACAGCCATGCGCGCAATGGGCATGGGCTCGTCCACGTTCCTGAAGATTGTTTCGATTTTCGCCGTTATCGCCTGGCTGATTGCGCTGGCAAACAATCTCTATTTCGCGCCGAGATCGGCCGCTGCTCTGAGCGACTTGCAGGACAAGCTGAAGAGTTCCCAGGCTTCTTTCGAAATTCAGCCGCGCGTGTTCTACGAAGACTTCAAAGACTACGTCCTGTATGTAGAAGACTCGCGCAGTGGAACCGGTGCCGCCCAGTGGAAGGGCGTCTTCCTGGCAGACATCTCCAATCCCGCGACGCCAAAAATCACAGTTGCTGAGCATGGAGTCGTCGTCAGCGAAGGCCCCGACAAGCTGCGATTGCATCTCGAAAACGGCTCATCGCAGGAAACCGTTCCGCGGCAACCTGAACAGTATTCGATTTCAACTTTCTCCCGATCCGACATACCGATTCAGCTGCCCACGACCAATTCTCAGAGCCAAGCGACTTTGCCGGTGGCTGAGCTCTCGACTCCAGCTCTTTTAGACAAAGCGAAAACCGCCGACCAGATGCATCGCCGCCTCTACATGATCGAGTTCCACCGCCGGCTTGCCTTGCCAACTGCCTGCCTCGTGCTGGCGCTGGTGGGAATTCCGCTCGGACTATCGGCAAAAAAGGGCGGCAAGTCGACGGGCTTTGTTCTGACCATCGGCCTCGTCTTCCTTTATTACTTCCTTTCGTTGGCGGGAATGTCGTTTGCTCGCTCTGGCAAAATGCCCGTCGGTCCGGCGATCTGGATGGGTAACATCGTATTCTTCTTTACCGGACTCGTGCTGCTGTGGCGCGTGGACCGCGTTCCTATCGAGATCGGAACACTCAAAGGCGCATGGAACCGGCTACGCGGCCGCTTTCAGAATGGAACGCCGCTGGTCACCGGATCGCGAACGTCATCCGACGCCTTCGCCCGAGCCGTCTCGCGCAAGCGCGTATTCAGCGCGCAGTTCCCCTTGCTGCTCGACGACTACGTGCTCAAAGATTTCGTCGTCTACCTGGCAATGATTGTCGGCACGTTCCTGATGCTGCTGCTGGTGTTTACTTTTTTTGAGCTGCTGAAGGACTTGGGCCGCGTGCCAATCACGGTGATTGGCCAGTATCTGCTCACGGTCACGCCTTACTTCCTATACAACAGTACGCCGATGAGCATGCTGCTCGCAGTGCTGATCACATTCGGCCTGCTGGAGAAGACCAACGAGATCACCGCGATGAAGGCGACCGGGGTCAGCATCTATCGCATCATCATTCCGGTGCTGGCGGTGGCGGCAATGGTGGCGGTCGGACTCTTCTTCTTCGATCAGCTGTACCTCCCGCAATTGAATAAGAAGCAGGACGCGCTGCGCAATGAGATTAAGGGCAAGCCTCCGCAGACGTATTTGCGTCCAGATCAGAAATGGATTTTCGGGCAGAACTCCAGCATCTGGTATTACGAGTTTTTCGACCCAGACCAAAATCGCTTCGGCGGCATTTCCGTCTTTGAGTTCAACCCGAAGACATTCGAACTGACCAAGCGCATTTACGCCTCCCGCGCACACTGGTCCGACACGCTGAATAAATGGGTCTTCGAGCAAGGCTGGACGCGCACCTTCAATGGGATGACAGTCGAGGACTACCACACCTTCGACGTCGCAACGTTTGCAGAGCTTCCGGAGCCGCCGAACTATTTCAAGAAGGAAGTGAAGCAGTCGTCGGAGATGAGCTACGACGAGCTTCGCCGTTATATCAACGACCTGAAGCAGAGTGGCTTTGACGTGGTGCGCCTGCGCGTGCAACTGCAAAAGAAGTTTGCGTTTCCGCTGATGACCTTCGTCATGGCAGTGCTGGCAGTCCCATTCGCCTTGCGTGGAGGCCGTCGCGGCGCACTTGCCGGAGTGGCTATGGCCGTGGGCATCGCCGTTCTCTATTGGGTGGGCATGGGCTTTTTCGAAGCGATGGGAAATGCCAATCAACTGCCAGCGGCGCTCGCAGCGTGGTCGCCCGACCTACTCTTCGGCCTCGCCGGTGGATATCTGCTACTGAAAGTTCCGACTTAGCCCGGTCCTCTGCGGAAAAAGCGTCCGTGCGCTTACGATAGAATCTAAATACAGGCAATGCTCAACCAACTGCGCCCACTTTTCCCTTACCTGAAGAGATATCGTTCCGGCCTCTTCTGGGGAACCGTGTCGGTGCTGATGACGAACGGCATATGGATCCTGTTCCCGCAGGTGATCCGGGTCGCCGTCAATGATTTGAGTACCGGGATCACGCACCACAAGCTAGTTATCTATTCTCTGCTGCTGGTGGCCATCGCGCTTGGCAAGGGCATCTTCCAGTTTCTGACCCGCTGGATCGTGATTGGCATTTCGCGCGATATTGAATTTGACCTGCGCAACGATCTCTTTTCACACCTGGAAACGCTCTCCTACTCCTACTATCAGCGCACGCGCACCGGCGACATCATGGCGAAAGCCACGAACGATCTGAATGCCGTGCGCATGCTGCTGGGACCGGCGATCATGTATTCCGCGAACACCATCGTCTACACAGCCGGTGCGTTGGCTTTCATGATCAAGATGAGCCCGCGGCTGACGCTGCTGACGTTCTTGCCGTTGCCTGTAGCCAGCATCGTGGTCCAGTATTTTGGTTCGCGTATTCACGAGCGCTTTGAACGCATACAGGCGCAGTTCTCAGATATTTCGGCGCGCGCACAGGAGAATTTCTCCGGGGCTCGCATCATTCGCGCTTTCGCACAGGAAGATGCCGAAATCCGGCTGTTCGAGAAAGACAATCAGGAATACATCGCGCGCAGCTTGAAGTTAGTGCGTTTGATGGGAATGCTCTGGCCAACGCTTGAGGCTATGCTCGGTGTCGCCGTGGTGCTGGTGCTGTGGCTGGGTGGCCGACAGGTCATCGAAGGCCATATGACCCCGGGCGCGTTTGTTGCTTACCTCACCTACATGGTGCAGCTCACTTGGCCGATCATCGCTCTTGGTTGGGTCATCAATATCTTCCAACGCGGAACGGCCTCGATGGGTCGCATCAACCAGATCCTTACCGAGAAGCCCGAGATCGTCGATTCGCCGCACGCGATTGCTTTGGCAAAAAAGCCCATTACAGGCGACATCGAGTTTCGCAACTTAACTTTCAAATATCCAGACGGATCGACCGTCCTGCACAATATCAACCTGAAAGTACCGGAAGGCACGAGTCTGGCGATTGTGGGGCCCACCGGATCAGGCAAGACTACTCTGGTCAGCCTGATTCCCAGGATTTATGACACCCCACGTGGCGAAGTCCTGCTGGACGGCCGCGCCTTGCAGGATTATCCGCTAAGCAATCTGCGCCACAACATCGGATTCGTTCCGCAGGAGACGTTCCTCTTCAGCGATACCATCCGCGAGAACATCGCCTTCGGAGTCGAGAGCGCAACCGACGAAGAGATCAGGCAGGCAGCGCAAGGCTCGAACATCGCCCAGGACATCGAAGGCTTCCCGGAAGGCTACAGTACCATGGTCGGCGAGCGCGGCATTACGCTTTCCGGCGGACAGAAACAGCGCACGGCCATCGCCCGTGCACTGATCAGGAATCCGCGCATCCTAATTCTCGACGACGCCCTCTCCAGCGTGGACACCTATACCGAAGAACGCATTCTCGAACATCTGAAGAGGGTGATGGAAGGTCGCACTACGATCTTCATCTCACACCGCGTCTCCACAGTCCGTAACGCCGACCAGATTGCGGTGCTCTCCGGGGGACGGATCGTCGAACTCGGCAAACACGAAGACTTGCTCGCCTTGAATGGCTATTACGCCGAACTCTACAACAAGCAACTACTCGAAGAGGAACTGGAGACAGTCTAGTTTTCGAAGGAGACCAGGCCTCCGTGACTACGGTTTCGGCTTTTCGCGTGGCTCCCAAAACAAATGACACTCGCACTAGCGCGCTGGGTAAGCTCTCCGGCTCACCAACCGGAGACGATCACCGCTGGTCGATTGCGGATCGATCCTGAGATCTGCGACTCTGTCGGGCGATATGACAAAAGCTTGCTTAGCATAACGATCAGGGTTGAAGCGTCCTTGCGCAAGGTATCCTGCGGCAATGGTTCCTGCGATCACCGGATGAAAGAACGCAAGCGGTACCAGGTATTTTTTCGACCGGACAATCGACTCCAAAACTCCATGGACCGGCTTGCTCGCGGGAGTGCCTGGCACCTGCGGGATAAACGACGCGCTGAACTCAACATCCGGATGACGCTTGGAATACTTCACCAGCGACTTAGCGATTTGCTTTGGCGTGGTAATGCCGGCGTCCGCAATGAAATTGCGGTGCATGCTTCCCGGGTAGTAAATACTGAAAACTTTCTGCGCGAAATCGGAGCAGTTGCGGAAGAAGAGATTGAACTGCTCGTGATTTGCGTCAGCATTCAGTTTCTCGATCAGTTCCTCATCCTGCGCCTTACTGGACTCGATCTCGAACACGTACATTTTGCGGTCGTAGGCTGTGCCTATAAGTTGGATCCAGTCGCCCTTTGGACTGCCGCCGTCCGGCGCATCCGCGATTAGCGTTTCGAGAAAGTCTCGCCGGTATTCATCTCTGATTTGAGCCACTCTTTTTTCGTCGGCGTAAGAAGGGACGTCGTCCAGTCGCGCCACAGCGTAGAGATACGGGACGAGGGGTACCGCGACCCAATCGTAACCTGCCACCCGATGATAACGACTGATCACGACGCCATGCTCACCGGGGGTACATTCGCGCAACTTGGTTGGGCTCTCCGCGCAGACGTCGCTCAAGTACACCGCGGCATGACCAGTCGGATTGAAGGCGCCGAATTGTCCATGAGGCTCTTCCAGAAACAGAGCTATGTCCGCGCGTGCATATGCACCGCTGCAGACAAGCAGCCAAAGGAATAGTCCAAACCGCGCACTAATTCGCGCAAGTGGGGCCTTCATGAACATGTAAACCCCGTATGCAGGCAGCAAGTCGCGGATCGGAATTGGTTATCACCCCGATACTCCACACCAAGGGAGATGCACTTCAGGACAATCGGGGGGCTGCACTGACGAAAAATGGGTGATTTCGAAACAGATTTCAGCGAATGATCAGCACTTCCCGCATGTTGTCACGGGCGAGAAAGAACTTAAGGGAAGCGAAATCGCGAAACAGATTTTCGATATGCCGATTGTTGAACACGCGTAACAGCTTGTAATATCCACCGCTTCCCTTTCGCGGGATCGGTTGGACATCGAGAGTATCTTCGCCGGCAATGTGATAGCGAGAGTAGGGTGAATTGGGACCAGCATCCTTGGTATGGAAAAAAGCCAGGAGATGCCCGCCAGGTTTCATCAGCGAGCAGATGCGTTCGATCACCGGTTTCACCAAAGGCTCCGGAAGATAATCCGCAATATCCCAGAACAAAACGGCGTCGAACGACCGCATTTCAAACGCGAGATTATCTTTTAGGAAACGATCAACGTCGTAGGTTGGATTACCGTCGAAATCCTTAATTTGCAGATCCGGATCAGTTGAGGCGACGATCAGGTCTTCGGTGCAGACCTTCATCCCCTTGCCCGTGAAAAGCGAGATATTGGCGGCTGACGTGGCGCCCAGGTCAAGGATGGAAATACTTTCTTCGCTTGCGAGATTCCGATGCAGCTCTTTCAGTGCGCTGGAATGCCGCTTCGAACGAGGCAGCACTTCGCGGCCACCTTCAGCCGTGGCCTGACTTGTACCGCCGCGCAACCACTTGAACATTGCTTCCCGATCCAAAGTTCCCGGAGCTAGCTTCCTGGGCTACAGCTCCGGTTCTTACTGTTTCATTTTGTAACTTCTGCTGCCTGGGGCGCCGGAGCGCTGGCTTGCGCGGGCGACGACTTCGCATCCTTCTGCACGTCGATCGATCCCTTCACATACGCGCCGTCTTCTATCATAATCCGCTGGCTGCTGATGTCGCCCAGCACGGCGGCCGAACGCCGCAACTCAACCCGTTGCGCGCTCAAGATATTTCCGTCAACCTTACCATGCACGATCACTTCCCGCGCCTTGATGTGCGCGCGAACTCGTCCATTTGGGCCGACCGTCAGGCTGTTTCCGTTCAGGACGATACTGCCCTCAACTTCGCCGTCAAGGTACAAGTCCTCGCTACCCGACAACTCTCCCTTGATTACGACCGATTTGCCAATACTGGCTATATCCGACCGCCGATCGACAATCTTCGGTGTTTCCGCCATGGCACCGACCTCCTTGGGGTCTGCGTCTTACAGAATTGATTCGGCTGTGAGGCGCCACCAATGCCGGAGCCGTGTTCCCGGCCGCCTAGTTCTCGAGATCAGAATCGGGCGCGCGCCTGCCTGCGCTACAAGTTTCCCAAAAACAGTAGGTTACACCGAATATACTGAAGCAATAGGGCATGCGGCAACCCCGCTTTTGCACAGGTAGCCCTGAAGACACCGGCCGTGACAGGAACTTGCCTACCCATCCATGGAATAGCAAGAACACACATGAGCATCAGAACCTATGCCGCAGGTATCCATGGACGGCTGCCATTGCCTCATCTCGAAACGTAAACATGCCTACTTTCAATCGCTTCTGCCGGACCCCAAAACGCTGGCTGATAGCAACTTTTGGACAGTCCCTTGCAATCAGCCTACGTCGGCCCGATTGCAGGTCGCGCGGATCAACGAACCGGAACAAGGGGAACGCGGTCCGTTCGTCAGCGTGATATTACGGGACTGCCTCCAGTCGGGCCGACCTCGCCGCGTCGATCAATTCTCCCTCTCATAGCAGCCTGTCACTCCCGGGTAGTAGAATGGGTTACTGGACAAGATCAGGAATGCTTTCGAGTGCACACTCCCATGAGCAACTTTCGAGGTGTCCTGCTCATTCCAACTAGATAGAGATCTTATCCGGGTATTCATAGAGCAGGGGTGAATTCTGCCTCATACATGTAAGTCGGCCTCACTGATGCTGATAGCCGTAATTCTGTGTCTGGGAACCACTTTCGCCTTCGCCGGTCAACAGCCCTCTTCCAATTCCCCAGGGATTCCGGCCAACGACCTCGTTCGTCTGGCCGTTCAAAACGAACTAAAACCTGAAAGCACTACCCAGCACTTCACCTATCGCGATCAAAAACTGAAAGACAATGGCACCCGCGAAACGAAGCAAATGATTTCCACCAGCCAGGGCATGATGCTGGGGCGAATCATCGCGATCGACGGCAAACCTCTCGATGCTCAACAGCGGCAGAAGGAAGACCAGCGGCTGCAACGTCTACTCGACGATCCCAGCCAACTCGACGCGAAGAAGAAAGAGCAGGCTGAGGACGATGCGCGTGTCCGGAAGATGGTGGGCGCTCTACCCGATGCATTCATCTTTGAATATGCCGGGAGCGAGCAGGACAAGAGCGGTGAAGTGAAGATTTTAAAGTTCCATCCGAATCCGAATTTCGATCCACCTACACGGGAACTCCAGGTTTATCAGGGGATGGACGGGACCATGAAGATTGCTGTCCCCCAGAATCACATTGTTTTACTGGAAGCGAAGTTATTCCGGCAAGTGAACTTCGGATGGGGAATCCTCGGACATCTAAATCCCGGCGGCGAGTTCATCATCGAGCAGTCCGAAATCACCCCGCAGCACTGGGATCTGACGCACATGAAGTTGAACTTCACGGGCAAGGCGCTGTTCTTCAAGACGATCAATATTCAGGAAGACGAACATACGAGCGACTATCAGGAAGTCCCGCCGCTCACTATCGCGCAAGCGATCGAGAAACTGAAACAAGCCGACACGGAAATCGCCGTGAATGGGAGCGCCAACAGCCGTCACTGAAATCAGCGAGTCGAACGCGGAACGGCCCGGATCACTTCTTTTCTCACCGTAAGCTTCTCAATCAAATCTTCGCGAACTTTGAATCCACGACCGGCTGTTTCCGGAACCTGAATCGTACCTCGCGACGAGACTTCGACCGCCGGTTCGATGATGTCATCCTTCCAATAGCGCTTGGAAGCCGACACGTCTCCGGGAAGCGTGAAATTGGGAAGTGTGGACAACGCGATATTATGCGAGCGGCCGATTCCCGTTTCCAGCATGCCACCACACCAGACCGGTATGCCGCGCTGCTGGCAAACATCGTGAACTCGGATTGCCTCCGAGAATCCTGCCACGCGCCCAACCTTAACATTCACGATTCGGCATGCGCCTAGTTCGATGGCGGCCTCAGCATCGCGCGCGTTATGGATCGCTTCGTCGAGACAAATCGAAGTTGTAAGCGCTTTCTGAAGTTGCGCGTGAAAGTAGAAGTCGTCGTACCAAAGCGGTTGCTCAATCATCAGCAATCCGAACTGGTCGAACTCGCGAAGGTGGTCGATTTCGTTGAGGCGGTAGGCGGAGTTGGCATCGCAACTGAGCAAGATGCTGGGCCAACGCTCGCGGATTCGCGCCAGAACGTTCACGTCCCATCCTGGCTTAACTTTCACCTTGATGCGCTGATAACCTGCGGCGAGTTCCAACTCAATCTTGTCGAGCAGGTGGTCGACACTGTCCTGAATGCCGATGGAAACGCCACAGGGAATCTCAGTACGCGAGCCGCCTAGAAGCTTCCACAATGGTAGGGACTTGGCCTGCGCCTCTGCATCCCACAGGGCATTCTCCAGTGCGGCCCTCGCCATTCGGTGCCCGCGGATGGGACTGAAACTACGCACGCGGTCGCTCGCGCGTTCGAACTGAAGGCCCGCGACTGAAGGCGCAAGATAAGCGTTGAGCGCATACCAGGCAGTGTCGATCGATTCTTCACTGTAGAACGGACCTTCCCCGGCGACGCACTCGCCCCAGGCGGTGATTCCATCCAGCTCTAAGCTGACAAGGAGAATACGGCGTTCGGTTGTACGTCCAAAGCTCGTCTCAAAGAAGTGGACGAGCGGCATGCGAATCTCGCGAAGAGTAACGGTTTCTATTTTCAAGCTGATCCCTGGCGCGCGGGGGAGCTCAATGCTTTGCGTACGACCACGTCTCGTCCCAATGGCCGAGCAGGAAAGCGCCGTTTCCGCGCTCGTCCCGCTGATATCCCAAGGTTACCAGCCCTTTGCTGAAGGCCAATAAGAATTTCTCTCGATTACGAATTTGTAATTCTGACGGCCTGTGAACGACCGTCCGCGTTACTTTTCCAGGCATAGATCTCAGCGGGAACGGCGATGGCTTCCTCCGCCGTAAATGGTTGCGGATCCTGATTCGCCAGAACTGCCTCTACACGATCCGATCGCAGCCACCATTCCGCAACCAGGCGGTCGGTCGGCAGTCCGCCCTGCAGCGGACTGGAAAAGCTGCCGTACTGGTTGATGTTGTAGCGCCGGGCTATAGCCCCCAACTTCACAATATTCAGATAGGCGTTTTTGATCTCCAAGGGATCGAACGTCCATTCGATCAGCTCAATTCCCTTTTCCAGCGCATCATCGCGTTGCGCGAGTTTCAGCTTCCGGCCGAGTCCGAGGTTGCGATAGGGAGCTTTCACAGCCAGCATGTGGGAATGCAGGTACACATGCCCGTTGCGATTTCCTGGGATCGATAGCGCGTAGCCGATGATTTCATCGCCCCGGAAGGCGCCAATTACCTGGCCCCCAATCTTCGAGGCCACCAGGAAAACACGCGCAGGAACGATGTCGATGTCGTTGAATCCCCACACTTCTTTCTGCAACTGAACGCAGGCATCGAGTTCTCCGAGCCCATCACAGTCGCGAATCACGATCTCGGGAGAGACACTCGGGGGCGCTACGCTCACCGGCGCTCCTCCTGCTTTGCAGCCTGCCAGAGCGTTTCCATCTCGTCCAAGTTGGATTCCTGGAGCTGCTTGCCCTGTTCCTGAAGGCGTTCCTCCAGCCACTGGAATCGACGGCGGAACTTCGCGTTCGTCTTCCGCAAGCGCAGACTCGGGGTCGATCGACAGGTAGCGCGCGATATTGACAACCACGAAGAAGAGATCTCCGACTTCGTCTTCGAGTTTCTCGCGAAGTGCCTCTGGGATCGGTTGCTTGCCGGAACTGGCTACGCCCCGGTTCGGCGGTCGCGGACCCGGAGGCGGGATTTCAGCTAGATTCTCGCGCAGTTCGTTTGTCTCTTCAGTGAGCTTCTCGAACAAACCGCCGATCTCGGGCCATTCAAACCCAACCTGAGCCGCTTTGGAACTGATCTTGAGACGCCTCCATCAGGGCAGGCATGTTGCGCGACACCCCGCCAAGAATCGATTTCGGCCCTCCCTTTTCAGCTTCGCCATTCGTGCTCTGTCGCAGTTTTTTCTCTTCTGCCTTGATCGCTTCCCAGTTCTTGACGACCTCCGACGAGGTATCGGCCTTCACGTCGCCGAAGACATGCGGGTGCCGGTTAATCAACTTAGCCGAGAGACGGTCGAGAACGTCGTCGATCGAGAAGTGGCCCTCTTCCTGTGCCATCTCCGAATAGAAAAGTATCTGCAGAAGCAGGTCGCCCAGTTCACCCTTGAGTTCATCCCAGTCGCGATTGTCGATCGCCTCGATGACCTCGTAGGTCTCTTCCAGGGTGAAGGGCTTGATGGTGTCGAAGGTTTGTTCGCGATCCCATGGGCAGCCGCCGGGAGCACGCAATCGCGCCATGATGGACACGGCACGTTCAAATCGATCGCCGGTGTTCGCCATTACTTTTACTGTAATTCAGGAGATTATGGATTGCCAGCAGCGCGAGCTTTCGTGCGAAATGTTTCGACGGCGAGCCGAGTGTCGTCAATGATCAACCCGTCCGCTCCGGCTGCTACGAGGGATTGCATTTCCTTCGCGCGATTGGCACCCCACACGAATACCGGAATGCCGCGATCGCGGAAGCTGCCGGTGACGTCCCTGCTGACCATAGATGCGTGCAGCACGATCGACGCAAGCGGCAGAGAGGACGCCGGCGCAAGCTGCTTACGATTGCGGCAAATCAGCCCGAGAGGGACGTCGAAGTCGATCGCATGAATCCTCTGAAGCACTTCAGGCAGGAAAGAAGTAACAATGCATCCTCGCCCGCATGGAAACCGGTTGAGCAGCTCCAGGGTGACGTGCTCAAGTCCCGGGACCTTTAGTTCGATATCGAGAAAAGCGCGACCCGCGAAGCTCTCAAGTACATCTTCTAGCGTCGGCAACTCCGGCAACCTCTGGCGCGCGGCTGCGTGCGATTTCAACTCGATTGAACTTCGGATCGTGACAGATCACCGCCTGCTGATCGGCGGTCAACCTCACATCAAACTCGAGCCCTTCGCACCCATGCTGGAGCGCAAGTTCAAATGCCTCGATTGTGTTCTCGGGAGCGTAGCTCTTTGCTCCGCGGTGGCCGAGTAGTAACGGCTTGGGATATTGAGAGTGGAGAGCGGAGCCCAGGTTTGACGCCACAACTAATCCAGGTCGAAGTCGCGGATACGAGGCGTGTCCGGAGCGTCTTTCGCCTTCTTCACGGCTTCCTGGAATTTTTTCTCCAGAAGATCGGACCGGTTCTTTTCCGCCTCGACCGACTGCCGGAAAATCGAATCTCGCCGCGAATCCTGTTCTTTCATCGCCCGGGCCGCTGCCTCCAGATCGTTGAACATCTTAGGAACCACGGCCGCCGTATGACCAATCACCGCCCGCGTCTCGGGATCAATCTTCAGCAGTGCGTTGCAGCAAGGGCAAGTTACTTCGAAAGGCTGGCTATTCTTCGCCATGGGCAGATTCTACCCCAAACCGGTGCTCACCGTATTCGACCGCTCTACGCGCTCGTCTCCAGCGTCTCCGACAGCTCGCTCCACTCCACCACGCGCGACTCTAGATCTCTCCTGTGCCCGGCCAAGGCTTCAGTCACGCGCATCGTCTCCTCGGCGCTCACAAAATTCCCCAGCGCTGTTTCGCACTCCGAGATGTTCTGCTCCAGTTGCTGGATCTCGTTCTCCAACACGTGGCATCGCTCCTGCATCTGCCGCAGCTTGATCGGATTAATCCGCTTCTGCTTGGCTTCCGGAGGAGCCACGGTCGCCGCCTGCATTCCGTCCTTGTGATTCCCGTTCTTCGGAGCTGCTGCCGCGAACTGCTGTTGCAGGCTGGCGTCGAGCGCCGCCTGGCCTCCCTGCTTGCGCCACAGATAGTCTTCGTAATTCCCCGGATAGACGTTCACGTTCCCGTCGGCAATCTCGAAAATTCGCGTCGCGAGCTTGTCGATGAAGTAGCGGTCGTGTGAGACGAACACGACCGTCCCTGTGTAATCCTGCAGCGCTTGCAGCAGCACGTCCTTCGCGCGAATGTCCAAGTGATTCGTCGGCTCATCGAGCAGCAGGAAGTTCGAAGGCTGTTGCAGCATCCTGGCCAACGCATAACGATTGCGCTCGCCACCGGAGAGCACCCCGATACGCTTGTACGCGTCGTCGCCGGAAAACAGGAAGCATCCCAGCAGGCTGCGTAATTCCGTCTGCGTCGCCGTAGGAGCCAGTCGCTCCAGATCGTCGAGCACCCGGCTCTCCGGATTCAGTTCCTTATACTGATCCTGCGCAAAGTAATCGGCCTCGGCATTGTGCCCCAGGCGATACTCGCCTGATGTCGGCTTCTCTTCCCCAGCCAGCAGCTTGATCAGCGTCGACTTGCCTGCGCCATTCACGCCAACCAGCGCGATGCGGTCGCCGCGTTCGATCAGGAACTCCACGTCGTTGAGCACCCGCTTTTCGCCGTAGCTCTTCGAGAGTCCCTTCACTTCCGCCACGATGCGCCCGCTCGGCTTAGGCTGCGCGAACTTGAAGTGAATCGTCTTCTCTTCTTCCGGAATTTCGATGCGCTCGATCTTCTCCAGTTCCTTGATCCGGCTCTGCACTTGTTTCGCCTTGGTCGCCTGGTACCGGAAGCGATTGATGAATGCTTCCAGTTGGTCGATGCGTTCGCGCTGCGTCCGATACGAGCTCTCCAATAGCTCCTGGCGCTGCTGCTTCTGCGCGATGTACTTGTCGTAATTCCCCGGATAGAAGAAAACTTTCTTATTCCATATCTCGACGATCTTCTTCACCGTCACATCGAGAAAATACCGGTCGTGCGAGATCAGAACAAACGCATACGGATAGTTGTTGAGATAGTCCTCGAGCCAGTTGCGCGTTTCCAGATCAAGGTGGTTGGTCGGCTCGTCCAGCAGCAACAGGTTTGGCTTTTGCAGCAGCAGCTTCGCCAGCGATATACGCATTTGCCAGCCGCCCGAAAATTCTTCCGTTTGCCGCGCCCAGTCTTCTTTGCGAAATCCCAGGCCCGTCAGCACTGCACCAACCTGCGCATCGACGGCATATCCATCGCGCGTGCGGAACTCGTTCTCGAGATGATGAAAACGGTCCGCAATATTCGAATACTCATGGCTCGCCGGATCAACATCCCCCATGCGATGCGTAAGCACTTCCATCTCCGTCTCCATCGCTCGGAGATCATCAAATACGCTCATGCACTCGGCAAAAACGCTGCGCCCGGAAAGCGTCAAGCCATCCTGCGGCAGATATCCGGCGCTCACGCCTCGCGTGACGCTTAACCCGCCATAGTCCAGAGTTTCCAGGCCAGAAAGAATCTTCAGCAGCGTGGATTTACCCGTGCCGTTCGCGCCCACCAGGCCGACGCGGTCCTGTGGCGTGATCAGCCAGTTCAGATCTTCGAATAAAAGCTTGTGGCCGAACCGCTTGCCGGCCCCTGAGAGTTGAATCATTTCCCTTCTATTTTCGCATGAACGAAACTGCGGGTGCCGCTTACAAGCCATCTTTCGGCGTGGTCGGATCAGGAGAGCTTAGGGCACGCATTCGCGAACTCGCCCCACTTTCGGTATAGTCACGTGTTTCATCAACTCTCAATGGAGTATTACCGGATGCGCCATCCTCTCGTATTCCTCGCAGTCTTGGTGCTTGCAGCCGTTTCTCTCGCTGCACAAAATGCAAATCCGCTGCCCGCCCGCCGCGCCACTCATCTACGCCATGGGATCAACGCCAGTGAGTGGTTCGCGCAAGTATATTCAGGTAAGTACGATCCCTCGCATTTCGATACGTACATTACGCCCGATGACATCGCCCTCATGAAGCAGATGGGCTTCGATCACGTGCGCCTGAGCATCAACCCGGCGCCCATGTTTCAAAACGGAAACGCCGATCATCTTCCCGAAAACTACCTCGCGTACCTCGATAAGGCGATGAATAACATTCTGCAGAACGGGATGGCGGTCATCATCGACCTGCATCCCGACAGTGATTTCAAGCGCCGCCTCACCAACTGATCCTGCGTTCCCCGACGAGTTCGCTGATTTCTGGCGAGCTCTGGCGAAGCACTACTCGAATCTCGATCCGAACTTAGTGTTCTTCGAGGTGATGAATGAGCCCGAGGTCGAGGACACGTACAAGTGGCAAGGATTGCAAGCGAAGTTCGCCGCTGCGATTCGGCAAGGCGCTCCGCAGCACACTATTATTGTCGCTGGAGCGCGCTGGTCGTCAGTTGATGAACTTCTTCAAATGCAACCACTTTCGGACGCAAATATCATCTACAACTTTCACTTCTACACACCCCACAATTTCACCCATCAGGGCGCAACCTGGTCCGGCAATCTGCAACACTATTTGACGCAACGCGTGCCTTATCCATCGAAGCCCGCCGACGCTGCCGCGCTCCAGCAGCAGGTTCCCACGGAGTTGGACAAGCTTTGGATCAGTCGCTATGCCTACGATCAGTGGAATGCCGCGCGTATCGAGTCGGAGATTTCTATCGCCGCCGAATGGGCCAAGCACCGAGGCTTGGTCCTAACCTGCAATGAGTTCGGTGTCTACCGCCCGTATGCCGATCCGAACGATCGGGCGACATGGCTGCATGATGTGCGCACGATTCTGGAGAAGTACGGCATCGGCTGGACGATGTGGGACTACCGCGGCGGCTTCGGCGTAGTCACGAAGGATGGCAATGGAAAGTCGGTGCCGGATCCAGTCACGCTCAAAGCTTTGGGATTGAAGTGATACATAGTCGCTCAACCGAATCGAGTGACAATCATTCTTTCGCATGCTGCAGCTGCTCTCGATCTCCGGCAGGAACTTTTTTCCGCTCAAGATTTCCACAGTCTTCCCGGTACTCTCCTAAAGCTAGCTTCTGCAGCCTCGAACGCTCATTACGGCTGGCACCTCGATTGCTCTCCACTCAACGTCATTGGAGGTCACGTCGTGATACCTGAAAACAATGCCCCAAGTGCTACTCAGAACAGCATTGTGGTCGATCCGGTTCTGCCCGATCAGGGTGGTCGGATAACGCAATCTGACACACCAGCGGGAATTTTGATCAGGGAACAGTACGTGCGAATTCGCGCATACCAGATCTATGAGGCGCGAGGCGAGACGGGCGGGAACGCACTCCAGGATTGGTTGTTAGCGGAATCCGAGCTGAACCATTGCGACGCTTCCCTGGCTGCGTGAACCGCTTCGTACTACCTGAGAGCACGTTGCTTCGACTCGGAACTCCGCGCTTCAGCTCATGCGCTGAAAAGCGCTGATTATCGTGCTGCGGTACTCGACGATCTCAGCGGGCGGTAGATATCCGTCGCCGTTCCGTGCAGCACTTCGGCGGCGCCCATCAGCGTCTCCGATAAGGTCGGATGCGGATGGATCGTCAGCGCCAGATCGGTTGCGTTGGCGCCCATCTCGATCGCCAACACGCCCTCGGAGATCATGTCACCGGCATTCGGACCGCAGATGCCGACGCCCAGAACACGTTCCGTCTGCGGATCGACGATGACCTTGGTGACGCCTTCGGTGCGGTCGATCGCCATGGCTCGACCAGAAGCGGCCCACGGATAGCGCGCGACTTTAATTTCGCGGCCTTGCGCCTGCGCATCGGCTTCGGTCAAACCGCACCAGGCAATCTCGGGATCGGTGAACACGACGGCGGGGATGGCCTTCGGCTCCCACGCGACTTTGTGTCCAGCGATGTGCTCGATCGCCAGGCGGCCTTCGTGCGTCGCCTTGTGGGCCAGCATCGGTTCGCCGGCAACGTCGCCGATGGCATAGATCACTGGATCTTTCGTACGGCGTTGCGCGTCGACTTCGATGAAGCCCTTCGGAGTCTTCGAGACTTTGGTCTTCTCCAGTCCGGGGACCTCGGAGTTCGGACGACGTCCAACGGAAACGAGAACTTTTTCGAAGACCTGCTCGGAAGGCTCGCCTTCCTTGGGCTTGAACTGCACGCGGATGCCGTCGGCTTCTTCTTTCAGCCCGGCAACCGTGGTGTTCAGCATGATCGACGCGAAGATCTTTTCAATCCGCTTCACCAACGGACCTACCAGGTCGCGATCGGCTCCAGGCAGCAGGCCTGGCAGCATTTCGACCACGGAGACTTTCGTACCGAGCGAAGCATAGACAGTTCCAAGTTCCAGCCCGATGTAGCCACCGCCGACGACCAGCAAGGTCTTGGGAATATTCTGCAAGGCGAGCCCGCCCGTCGAGTCGAGGATACGCGGGCTATTGATCTGGAACGCCGGAACTGTCGCCGGACGCGAGCCAGTAGCTATCACGACGTTGTCGAAGGACACAGTTTGCTCGCCGCCAGCGACGAGCGCAACCTTGAGCGTATTCGAGTTGACGAACTCGGCGCGGCCGCGCAGATATGTGACTTTGCGCTGCTTCGCCAGTTGGCCGAGACCGCCGGTGAGTTTTTTCACTACGCTCTCTTTGAAGCCGCGCAGGCGGTCGAGATCGATCTTCGGCTGGCCGTAATCGATGCCCCACGCTTTGGCGTGTTCGGCCTCATTCACCAATGCAGCCACGTGCAGCAGGGCCTTTGACGGAATGCAGCCAACGTAGAGGCAGACGCCGCCGGGGTTATCGCGCTCATCGATCAGAGTCACTTGCATGCCGAGATCGGCGGCAAGAAATGCGGCGGCGTATCCACCGGGACCGCCGCCAATCACTGCAATGTTTTTGCTCAAGGAGATGATTGCCTTTCTATGTCAGAGCATGTTCAACGGCTGCGCGTTCAGCCCTGCAGCGATAGCAGGAAGGGCTGCTCGAAGGCTTCGCAAAGCCAGCGCAGGAAACGTGCGGCATCGGCGCCATCGATCATGCGATGGTCGTACGAAAGCGAAAGCGGCAACATCAGCCGCGGCTCGAACTTGCCGACCGAGTACACCGGTTCCCAGGCCGCGCGCATCATGCCGAGAATCGCCACTTCCGGCGAATTGATGATCGGAGTAAATGAAGTTCCTCCGATGCCGCCCAGGTTGGTGATGGTGAAGACACCACCTTCCATGTCCTCGGGCTTCAGCTTGCGATCGCGGGTCTTCGCGCCGATCTGTGAGAGCTCGACTGCGAGCTCGACGATGTTCTTCTGGTCGACATCGCGGATCACGGGCACCAGCAGGCCGCGCTCGGTATCGACGGCGACGCCAACGTGTATGTACTGCTTGTAGACGATTTCTTCTTTCGCGAGATCGATGCTCGACGCGAACTGCGGGAATTTCTTCAGCGCCGAACCGACGATCTTCAGCGCGATGGCGGTCATGGTCAGCTTGCCGCCGGCTTTGGCAACGCTCTCGGAGTACTGCTTGCGCAACTGCTCCAATTCTGTGATGTCCGCTTTGTCGTTGTTGGTGACATGCGGGATCGTCCATGCGCGCTGCATGTTCTCGGCGGTTTTGCGGCGGATGCCCGTCATCGGCTTGTGTTCCACCGGGCCCCATTTGGAGAAGTCGGGCAGCGGCGCAGGCGCGATCAGGCCAGCCGGAGCAGTGCGCTGTTCCATGTGACGGCGACGCGAATGAGCCTTCACGTCGTCCATGGTGATGCGGCCATCAGGTCCGCTTCCGTGGACTTCAGTGATGTCGACTCCGATCTCGCGCGCAAGGCGGCGAACCGAAGGTGATGCCGGAACATCAGCGAGCGAGCGCCCAGTTGTCGAAGGAATGAACGGCGCTTCTGTCGAACCTGGTGGAATGCTCGGCAGCGGTGCAGCAGCGGGAGCGGCTTGTTGCGTCGGGGTGGGCTGTACGGCAGGCGCTGGCGCAGATGCTTGCGGCTGCGCAGGAGCCGCGGCTCCGGATTCTTCGACCGTAAAGATCAGCTGGCCGACTTTGATTTTTTGGCCCGGCTGCACGTGAACTTGCTTCACTAGTCCTGCGATCGGCGAAGGAACCTCAATCGCAGCTTTGTCGGTTTCGATTTCGAGCAGCGCCTGTTCTTTGTTAATTTGATCGCCGGCTTTGACGAGAACTTTCAGCAGGTCGCCGCCGGTGACGTTTTCGCCCAACTCAGGCAGCTTCACTTCAGTGGTTCGCGTTCCGACAGATCGTCGCGGCAGCAGCTTTCGCCTGTTGTCCATTGCCTGGGGACGGAACTGTCGCAGTCGCTGTGCGGGTCTCAATTCCCTTCCCGAGCGGCTGCTCAATCGGCGGACGAGCGCCTTGACCAATTCCTGCGGCAAATGTTTCGGGAGCGCGCTGCGGCTCTGGCGGCTTCGCGCCGTTCTCGTCGAGAGAAATGATTACCTGGCCGACTTTCAGCTTCTGGCCCTCTTTAACGTGAATCTGGCGGACGACTCCGCTGGTTGGCGATGGAACTTCGATGGCGGCCTTATCGGTTTCGAGTTCGAGCAGCGCCTGGTCTTTATTGATCTTCTCGCCGACTTTGACGAGGACCTTGAGCAGATCGCCAGAGCTGATGTTCTCCCCCAATTCCGGGAGTTTCACTTCAATGCTCATTGATTCTTCCTTCTCCTAGGCATGAAGCGGATCGGGTTTTTCAGGGTTGATTTCCAGATCCTTAATGGCCTGCTGCACGACATCCGGTTTAATCTTGCCTTCCTTGGCAAGCGCCGAAAGCGTGCGCAACGTGACGAAGCGAGCATCCACTTCGAAAAAGTCACGCAGCGAGGCACGGTTTTCACTACGGCCGAAGCCGTCGGTTCCAAGCGCATTGAGCGTCCGCGGCATCCAGCGCGCAATCGAAAGCGGCAGCGTCTTCACGTAATCGGAAGCCGCGACCAACACGCCCGGCGCATTCTGCAGGGCCCGCGCGACATAAGGCACCCGTTGCGCTTGCGTCGGATGCAGCATGTTCCAGCGCTCGGTCGAGATCGCGTCTTTGTACAGCTCTTTGTAACTGGTGATGCTCCAGACGTCGGCAGCCACACCGTACTTCTCGCCGAGAATCTGTTGCGCCTTAATCACTTCCGGCAGAATCGCTCCGCTGCCGAAGAGCTGCGCTTGTGCAGTCGCGTTCTTCAGCGGCGACTGGTTGAAGCGATACATGCCTTTCAGAATGCCCTCGCGAACGTCCCCGGGCATCGCGGGATGCTCGTAGTTCTCGTTCATCACCGTCAGGTAATAGAAGATGTTCTCTTCCTTCTCGTACATCCTCCGCAGACCTTCTTGAACGATGACCGAAAGCTCATAGGCAAATGCTGGATCGTAGGCCATCACCGTCGGGTAAGCGTAAGCGAACAACTGGCTGTTGCCGTCCTGATGCTGCAAACCTTCGCCTGCGAGCGTTGTGCGACCTGCGGTTCCACCGAGCAGGAACCCTTTCGCGCGAAGATCGCCCGCGGCCCAGATGAGGTCGCCAACGCGCTGGAACCCGAACATCGAGTAGTAGATGAACATCGGGATCGTGTTGATCCCGTGCGTCGCGTAGGCCGTTCCTGCGGCGATGAACGACGACATGGCACCGGCTTCGGTGATTCCCTCTTCGAGGATCTGGCCGTTCTTGGCTTCCTTGTAGTAAAGCAGGGTGTCGATATCGACCGGCTGATAGAGCTGTCCGATATGCGAGTAGATTCCCACTTGGCGGAACAGGGCTTCCATTCCGAAGGTGCGCGCTTCATCGGGCACAATGGGAACAATCAGATGTCCAATGGTTTCGTCGCGCAACATCTTCGCGAGCATGCGAACAAAGACCATCGTGGTCGAAGCCTTGCGGCCTTCAGTTCCCTTAGAGAACTCTTCGAAGACCTCCGCCGGAACGCTGATTGGACGGCTCTTTACGACACGTTTCGGCAAGAATCCGCCGAGTTCCGCGCGACGTGCCTTCAGGTACTGCATCTCCGGACTGTCCTCAGGCGGCCGATAGAACGGCAGGCTGGAAATCTCGTCGTCAGAGATCGGAATGCCGAAGCGCGAACGGAACGCGCGCAGCTCTTCTTCGTTGAGCTTCTTCTGCTGGTGCGTGACGTTCTTGCCTTCGCCACCTTCACCGAGCCCGTAGCCTTTGATGGTGCGAGCGAGGATGACCGTCGGCTGACCTTTGTGCTCGGTCGCAGCTTTGTAAGCTGCGTAAACCTTGAGTGGATCATGGCCGCCAAGGCGGAGACGCCGGATCTGGTCGTCACTGAGGTGCTTCACCAATTCGAGCAGCTGCGGGTATTTCCCGAAGAAGTGTTCGCGGATGTAGGAACCTGACTCAATCGAGAGCTTCTGCAGTTCGCCGTCGACTAACTCGTTCATACGACGGACCAGCAGGCCATCGCGATCCTTCTCGATGAGAGGATCCCAATCGGAACCCCAGATCACTTTGATTACGTTCCAGCCGGCGCCGCGGAACGCCGCTTCGAGCTCCTGGATTATGTTGCCGTTGCCGCGAACCGGACCATCAAGGCGCTGCAGGTTGCAGTTGATGACGAAGATCAGGTTGTCGAGCTTTTCGCGCGAGGCGAGCGTGATGGCGCCGAGAGTTTCGGGCTCGTCAGTCTCTCCATCGCCAAGGAAAGCCCAAACTTTACGATCGGAAGGAGCTTTCAAACCGCGATCTTCGAGGTAGCGATTGAATCGCGCCTGATAGATCGACATGATCGGACCGAGGCCCATGGAAACGGTCGGGAACTCCCAAAAATCGGGCATCAGCCACGGATGCGGATAAGACGACAAACCGCCGCCCGGCTTCAGTTCGCGACGGAAGTTCTCCAGCTTCTGAACAGGCAGGCGTCCGAGGAGGAATGCACGCGAATACACGCCCGGAGCGCCGTGACCCTGGAAGTAAATCTGGTCGCCTTCTGTGCCTTCACCTTTTCCTCGGAAAAAGTGATTGAACCCGATCTCATATAACGTAGCGGACGACGCGTAGGTAGAAATGTGGCCGCCGATGCCTTCGCTCTCGCGATTGGCGCGAACCACCATTGCCAGCGCATTCCAACGGACGAGGCTCTTGATGCGGCGCTCAATCTCCTGACTTCCAGGAAAGGGTGCCTGCTCGTCTGCGGGGATGCTGTTGATGTAAGGCGTGCTCGCCGTGAACGGAATCTGGACGCCCGCCTGCTTACAATGCATCTCTAACTGGCGGAGCAAGCTGACCGCCTGATCCTTCCCGCGATAGCGGAGGACATAATCCATCGAGTCCAACCACTCGCGGCTTTCTACGACCTCAAGTCCGTCGTTTTCAACCTCAATTGCCATGTTCGCCTATCGCCTTTGGTCCACAATTCGGGTGATACAAGAATGTTAACAGATGAAGCTGTGAGGAATCTCACTGGGGGAGCGCTGCTGTTAACGAGCTAGTGCCGTCCTAAGTTCGACACAATCAGCTCTGCTTGAATCGATGCGAAATGGGCGTTGAAGGGCTCAAAGTCATCATTCCTGTTCGGCATTTGCGCGGGAAAACGGTTCGCTGAGCATCTCCGTCATCGCAATCTCCTGGACCGGATCGCCTCCAGCGAGACCCTGCGACAACACCATCTGGCGAGCGACCACGCGGAACTCCGAGAGCCGAGTTAGGAACCACACGCCGCCGCCCAGACACGCGACTGCGCCAATGGTGATGGTCAATGGAGCACCGAGCGGTTTTGCCAACGCTCCCGCGAAGAGCGAGCCGAATGGGGCCATTCCCATGAACATCATGGTGTATACGGCCATGACGCGGCCACGTAGATGGTCCGGAACCATAGCCTGAATCAGTGTATTTGACGATGTCATTTGCGACATCATGAAGAATCCGACCGGCACGAGGAGCTGCGGCTGACAGCCAGAAAGTGCGCGCCCAGGAAAATGCGATCAGGAATATGCCAAAACCCAGCGCCGAGATACCGATCTGCCGGCCCACTCCGCGCAGACCGGAGCGCATGGCCAAGCTGAGAGCGCCGAGCAGAGCTCCAACACCCGTTGCACCCATCAAGATGCCGAGGCCGTTGGCGCCGCGATGAAGAATCTGATCGGCAAAGATTGGCATGAGCACCGCGTAAGGCATCGCTACCAGGCTGACCAGTCCCAGTAAAAAGCATCAGATCGCGAATGGGAATGGCCTGACGCACAAATCGGAAGCCTTCAATGATGTTGTCAAATGCGGAGCCAATCGCGATGCGGGGAGGCGAGTCGACCTTCATCAACAGAAGGCCCGCGATCACGGCGACGTAACTTACGGCATTCGCGAAGAAACACCAGCCTTCGCCAATCTTGGCCACCAGGATGCCCGCGACCGCAGGACCGACGATGCGGGCACCGTTGAACATGGATGAGTTCAGGGCAATGGCATTCATCAGATCTTCTTTGCCGACCATTTCGACCATGAAGGCCTGACGTCCGGGTATATCGAACGCGTTCACGATGCCGAGCAGAATTGCGAGCACGAAGACATGCCAGACCTGAATGACATGCGTGAGGGTGAGTCCAGCAAGGATGAAGGCCAGGATCATCGACGAGACTTGCGTGGCAATGACCAGTTTATGTCGGCTCCAACGGTCAGCAACCGCGCCTCCAACGGGAGCAGCAAGGAACGCAGGAATCTGGCTGGCGAATCCAATGGCTCCGAGTAGGATAGGAGAGTGCGTCATGCTATAGACGAGCCAGGCCTGAGCGATGTTCTGCATCCAGGTGCCGATCAGCGAGATCAGCTGGCCGCCGAAGAAGAGCTGGAAATTACGGTGCCTCAACGAACGAAATGTGGCGCGCCAGCGGCTCGGCCTCGATGATGGCGCAGTGGAGTCTTCGGACATTCGCAGGAATCGACTACGACTCTAAGTAGAGCACATGATGTCCGGTGCAGTCGGTCTGAACGGCGTTGTATAGGACGTGCAGGAAATCGAGTCCATGGCGGGCGACAAAATAGATGCCAGCCACTTCCCTTTCCTGGAGTGTCTTTTCCGGATACAAGGTCGCAGATAACAGATCGGCATGGCGGTTGATCTCTTCAGTGCGGCGAGCCTGGGCTCGCGCTGCCCGACCCTGGAGCTGGTCGATCTGATACTGCATTTTCGCCTGCGCTTTTTCGGCAGCATCGACGAGAGTGGGATCCAACTGATGTAAGTTCTCGGCGATGCGCTTCATGGAGGCATCGACGGTGGCACGTGGCATCTTCAAACTTCGCGGATCAACTGTGATCGAGCGTGCGTGCAGCAAGCACCTCGGATAAATGATCACTACCGTGTAGAAGGTCGGTGAAAGATAACTGGTACTTCCTTAAAAGATTAGCCTGGCGTGGCTCAACGATGGTTGCACTGTAGCGAGGAAGGACCGGAGTGACGCGGCCAAGGATCTGTTGGTAAACCACGCCTACCTGTGCGAAGTACGCTACTTCGGCAGCGCCACCGATATATGCGAGATTGGGAAGAAGGAAGTCTTCCATCACCGGACGAAGCAGCACGTTGGCGCTGAAACGCTCCGGATGCTCGGCGACGAGGGACTGCATTTCGACAGATGAGAACTCATGGTCCCCGAAGAAAAAACTTCCGGCAGAATGGCGAATCGGAAGACGCTGCCCGTTTTCAAACGCAAACAATAACGACGAAGTTGGCGTGACCTTTACCTGTTCCTCATATCCTGCGCGCTCGAGGGCCTTCCCGCGTTCCAACAGTTCGTGGTTGATCGCATCCGCGCGTTCGACCGATGCGGTAAACAGGGGACCTGCTATCCGATGGAGTTCGTCGTCCTTAGGATCGAGAAGAATGACGCCCCAGTCGCCAAATATGCGAGCAAAGAGTTTGCCGAAGGCCGATCCGAAGTTCTCGCCGGGACGATAACTTTCTTTCAATATGTCAGTAACCGGAGATGGGCCGACCAAATTGACGACCTCTTCGATCACCGAATCGATCTCGTCGGTGAAGACGACGCTTGCGACCGGTGCATCCTCGGGACCACTGGCTCCGGTTCGCAATTGGTGAAGAGCGCCATCCGAGCCAATCACGGCGGTGTGATTTACTTCCGCCAGATCGTGATCTTCCGACGCAAGCCAGAAAACAGGAACGCAATCAATTCCCATGGCAGTCGATTCGGCGGCGATTTTCACTGCGGAGATAGCCTTGAGAATGGCGAAGAGCGGACCACCAAAGAGTCCAACCTGCTGGCCGGTTACGACGGTGTAAGCGCCAGCCCGAAGTCGATCGAGATTGGCCAGCGTCTTCTCAGAGGAACCGAAATTTCGGTTCTGACGTTCAAGGACGGCTGCTACGGCTTGCCGGCGCTCTTTGTCATATGAGATTGCGGCGGCCTCGCTGGCAATCCACTCGCGGAAATACGGAGTCCGCGGGTAAAACGTCTTCAGATTAGGCGATTTCGCCAGAAAATCGAGAAAAAGGCGAGAAGAGTGGGGAATCTCGGAAAACGGGATACAGTCCGTGCGCACTAGCATTCCTCCGCAGTGGCGGATGCGCGGAGGTGAACTTGCGCGGACCAAGCTGAGTCAAGATTTGCGCTCACGCAAGTTGGATGTAAACCGACGAAGCTTGATGCAAGAAAACGGATCATCTCTGTCCCCAGGGTTCCCTGTTACCAAGTAGCGACGAACGGGAATCTTTGATGGTAGCGTACGCGGGCGAAAAATCACCAGTGCATCGCCCGTGAACGCGGGAAATCGTGCTTAGAGGTTGGAGAGATAGTCGAAGAGGCTGTTGCCCATGGTCTTGGAAGCGGCGCTCATCA
>CAVUNN010000002.1:172500-672700 GCA_963742895.1 Terriglobia bacterium | reverse complement strand
TCAGCCGTTGGGTGGATAATGTGCCGGCCCTGCTGGACGCTTGGTTCGGCGGCGAAGAGATCGGTCACGCCATCGCAGATGTTCTGTTCGGGGATGTCAATCCCTCCGGCAAGCTTCCGTTCTCTTTTATCAATGAATGGAAGCAGTCGCCAGCCTTCGGCAACTATCCGGGCGAGAACTTGCATGTAAAGTATGCGGAAGGTATTTACGTTGGGTACCGATACTTCGACAAGCACAACATCGCGCCCCAATATCCGTTCGGCTACGGACTCTCCTATACTCGTTTTGGCTACAGTGACCTGAAAATCTCGCCCGCCAAAGCTTCCAGCAACTCGCAATTTACAGTGACTCTGAAGCTGACCAATCAAGGCAAGCGTGCGGGTGCGGAAGTCGTGCAACTCTACATACACGACGGGCACTCCTCCGTCGATCGCCCCGTTAAGGAGCTGAAGGCATTTCGGCGCATTCAGCTCTCGCCCGGACAATCGAGCGAGGTAAGCTTTACCTTGAATAAGGACGCGTTAGCCTACTACAGCACACAGAAGAAGGACTGGACGGCGGAACCGGGAAACTTCGGCGTGCTTGTGGGTGCATCTTCCAGGGATATCCGGCTGCAAAAATCTTTCGAGCTGCTCCCATAGAGGGACAAGTGTCGAGTTTTATTCGCAGTCTCTCGGTTTGCGATGATATATGTCCTAGCCGTCCGGCCAGAGACTCACACTTGCGAGTAGTTTACGTTTTTCACCGTAAGCCAGAAATGACACAAGAGGACAACTTGACCGGGCTTAACCGTTTTGCTTTGCGATCAACTTACGCTGATGGGTGACGACTGGTCGTAAGGTACATGCACTACTCCGCCTCCAGAATACTTACGCTCGCAATGCTCATTCGGCTTGAGAGAATCAAAACTTGTGAGCAGGCCACGTTTGTCTCTCACGCACTCTGGTACCAGTCGTTGCTGCGCAGCCGCAACCTTCCTGTCCCGCGGTGAATCAAAAGTTCCCGAGAGGAGTGGAAAGCAGATCAGCACAGCTGCGATTCGAATCGGCTGTCGCGATTTTCTTACCCCCATCACTGCATTTCCCGGCCTGGCAGTAGAAGTCGTCACGCAAATACAGGCAGTTCAACAAAGATAATAAAACATCGTCACACGATGATACAGCGGGAGACCCGATGAAGCGTTCCATCGTTTCGCTGATTCTCTGCGTGGCTTGCTCCGTGCTTCCTGCGCTCGCGCAGGTGACCACGGGCATTATTGCGGGTACGGTAACAGATCAAACCGGGGCAGTTGTGCCGGATACCCCAGTCACGATAACCAACACCGCTACCGGTGCTACGCGCACCATGAATACAAACTCTTCAGGAGACTACCGCTTTGAGGCGCTGCCTCAAGGCACTTACCAGGTCGATGTAAAAGCTCCTAACTTCAAGGAGTCGGTAACCAATGCCGTGGAAGTGCACGCGGCCACCACAACTTCGGTGGACGTAAAACTTCAATTAGGAAAAGCGACCGAACATGTGGACGTCGAAGCCAACGCCATACAGGTGCAGACTGACAATGCTTCGCTCGGCGAAACGGTCGAGGGACAGCAGGTGCGGGAACTGCCGCTGAATGGGCGCAGCTTTGTTCAATTGACGCAGTTGCAGCCGGGCGTATCGGCGGCGAACAACTTCGACACTAAGAACAAAGGTCTGCAGGGCGGCGTCGATTTCTCCGTGAACGGAAATGCCACCACCAACAACCTCTATCTTGTGGACGGTGCGAACAACAACGACACGGGTTCGAACCGTACGATCTTGATCTATCCGTCGATCGAATCGATTGCGGAATTCAAAATGTTGCGTAATAGCTATGGCGCTGAATATGGCCAGGCTGCCGGTGCTGTCATCAATATCGTCACCCGCAGTGGGACCAACGACTGGCACGGCAGCGCCCTATACAGTGGACGAAATACGGTGCTTAACGCGCGCACCTACTTCGCCGCACAACGAACCGCGATCGCGAATGCCGCCGGACAGACATTGCCCTTCGATGGGAAGGACAAAGTGAACCGCAACGACTGGGGCTATTCGCTAGGTGGCCCGATCATCAAAAACAAGTTGTTCTTCTTCTGGAGCCAGGAATGGAACCACGAAATCCGTGGCATCACGAAGACGGATTGCGTTCCAACGCTCGCGGAGGCGCAAGGCGATTTCTCGGGCGGCACGAGTTGCGGGGAACCGGCTCCCAACATTCCGGCTGCTCTTCAAGCGCCCGGGAACCCGCTCAAGATTGCAAATCCCAGTGCTGCCGGATTGCTGTTACCTCAGAAATATCCCTTGCCGAACCAGGCAACAACCAACGGCAACAACTGGTCCAACTCGCTGAACACTCCTCTGTATTGGCGGCAAGAGAATCTCCGGATCGACTATAACCTTACGAAGTCGAACACCCTGATGGGCCGCTTTACGCAGGATACCTGGAGCAACAACTCCTACAATGCCGGCTATTGGGGCGAAGATCCCTTCCCGGCGCTGAATGACAACTGGGCCCAGCCTTCGAAGAGCATCGTCGGCAAGTGGACACGGACGATTGGAACGACAATGGTGAATGATGCGGAGTTCACGTATTCGAACAATCGCATCAACATAACTGTCGGCGGCACGGATCCGAACAATGGATACCTGTTCGGACCGGCATTGCAGAGTGCCATCAGTGCAGCTCTTCCGCCCGAGTTTCCAAATTCACTCAAGCGTGCTCCGGATAGTATTCCGACTATTTGGGGTGGCCTGGGCAACTATGGTAGTAACAACAACTACTGGACCATTGCGCCGTGGAACAACACGCTTGACCTGTATGTAGCGAAAGATGACGCTTCGAAAATCATCGGGAAGCACACCCTGAAATTTGGCGCGTTAGTGAGTTGGAACGGCAAGAACGAGGATGTAAGCACGTCTGCCTCCGAACGGCCAACCTTCAATACCGGTGGCGGGAACCTAACGCTTCCGGGCGATCCAGGATTCACCGGCACCGGCAACAATCTGGCGAACGTACTGCTTCCGGGAGCTTCCTGGAACCTGACAGAGACCTCAACGAATATCCGGGCGCAGTTGCGTTGGCACGATTATGAGTTCTACGTTGCGGACAATTGGAAGGTCACTCCCCGATTGACTCTTGATCTCGGAGTACGATGGTCTTTCCTTTACGCACCGTATCAGCCGAATAATCAGATCACCAACTTCCAGCCGGATCTTTACAACCCGGCGCTTTCGCCGAAAGACGCCTGTAACGGCTTGTGGGTTGTGGCAGGGACAGATCCGTGCGGTGCAGCTAACGCGCAATTCGGGACCGCTTTCAGTTCCGGGACACCCGGCCCTGGTCGCGCGTTGGTCAATAACAACAACCACATGATTGCTCCACGCCTGGGTCTTGCCTGGGATCCATGGGGTGACGGCAATACGGCGATCCGTGTTGGCGGTGGCGAGTTCTTCCAGCGCGAGCGTGTAAGCCGTTACACGCTGGTGGCCAACGCTCCGTTTGCAATCACTGCCAGCTATACACGCGCTCTGGATGGTGGCGCTGCCGTAGTTGCACCGGGCGCAGCACCAGCCGGTGGTATGGATCCTCGCGATACCGTTCCGGTCTCGTGGCAGTGGAACGTGAGCATACAGCGTAGCCTGGCAAGAGATACTACTCTTGAACTCGGTTACGTTGGAAACCACGCTTACCACCAAACCTCGAGTTTCGACCTGAACCAGATCAATCCCCAGAATTGGCTTGCTGCGTCATTCCTATCCAATTCGGATGCGCAAAAAGCCGGCTTCTACGCGTTCAACAACTACGACACCTCACTGGCGTTTTGGACTCACCAAGGCGATGCTACTTACAACTCATTGCAGGCTTTGTTCAAGACGCGTTACAAGCGATCGCAGTTGACCGCGGCTTATACGTGGTCACACTCAATCGCGAATGTCATCCTGGACGACTCCTCGGGTGGAATCGGATTCCAGAGCTTCACGCTGCCGACGGATCCGGGACTGGATCGCGGTAATTCGGCGATCAACCGGCCCATGATCTTCACCGCTAACTTCAACTACTTCCTGCCCGACCTTACTCAGTCGAACAAGTTCGTGAGGGGAGCGTTTGGATCGTGGGAGCTGGGCCTGATCACGACTGAAGCCAGCGGGAACTCGAACACTATCTACCAGGGCACCCTTCAGGAGAATGCAAGCCTTCGCCAGGGGAGTGCCTTTGGTGACGGCTTGCAAGCGCTGTTCAACAGTGCCAATCAACGAACCATGCAGCGTCCGCTAATTGTGCCTGGGCAGAGTTGCGGTATCAGCGCCGGGGATCAAGTGATGAATCCGAATGCTTTCACGCTCGTGGGCTATCAGATCGGCACCATTCCCTCGAACACTGAGCCTCGCGGCTACTGTCGCGGTCCAAGTCTCCTGGACACGGACCTATCCGTCGACAAGAACTTCAAGCTGACGGAACGCGTCAGAATGCAGTTCCGCATGGATTTCTTCAACATATTTAACCATGCGAATTTCCGGGGCGATCAAATCAACGGCACCCAGGGTGGAACACTGTTCTCCAGCGTGAACTGTGGTCCACAGCTGGCGAACGGACTGTACGCACCATGCAGTCCGACGAATAACGTGATTGGCGCTCAACAGGTTGCGACGGGCGCTGGCCAGGCAACGTCGGTGGTTGGAAACGCGGGCCGCGAAATTCAGTACGGTTTGCATATCACATTCTGATTGGCTACCTACTAGCGTCTCATCGAACTAGCCAAACGGCAGGCCTGCAATTCTGGGGCCTGCCGTCTTTTTTTGCCGCGTGCTCGCTCATTTTGCCAACCTGGGTTCATGCTGTTAAAGTGCAACGCAATCGGCAACAACTTACTTCACCCAGATTTGCGGAGGAACTCCTTGCGATTGCGGCACGTCGTCGTGGTTGTGTTTCTGTTTCTCACGATTGGACAAATCGTCGCTCAGTCGACCGACGAGAAGGCTTTGCCCACCATTTCTGAAAAAACTAAATCGATGCGCAAAATGCCCGGTTATTTCCCGCTTTACTGGGACGAGCGCACCGGCAAGATGTGGCTGGAGATTGATAAGTGGGACACCGAGTTTCTCTTCCTCGAGTCACTCTCGGCGGGAGTCGGACAGAACGATATCGGACTGGACCGCGGACAATTGGGCGATGGGCGCGTGGTGAAGTTTCAACGAGTAGGTCCGAAGGTTCTGCTCACGCAGGTGAATTATGGATTTCGGGCACAAACCGAGGATGTTGCGGAACGAAAGGCGGTGGAGGATGCGTTCGCACAATCGGTGATTTGGGGATTTGAGGTCGCAGCAGAAGAGGGCGGTCGCGTTCTGGTGGATGCCACATCGTTTTATCTCCACGATGTGCATCACGTCGCCGAGACCCTGAAGCAGACCAAGCAGGGGACGTTTCACGTGGATGCTTCGCGTTCCGCCCTGCACCTGGCAGACACGAAGAACTTCCCTCAGAACACCGAAGTAGAGTCCACCCTCACTTTCGCCGGTGATGAGCCAGGCAAGCTCGTAGAGCAGGTTGTACCCGATCCCAACGCGATCACCGTCCGAGAACATTACTCTTTCGTTCAACTTCCCGATGGGAACTATCATCCGCGCGAATTCGATCCGCGCGCTGGATTCTATGCGATCAGCTACATGGATTACGCAACGCCGATTGGGAAGCAGATCGTGAAGCGATATATGGCAAGGCACCGGCTGCAGAAGAAGGATCCGTCGGCGGCGGTCAGCGATCCCGTCAAGCCGATTGTCTACTATCTGGATCCCGGAACGCCCGAGCCAGTACGCTCGGCCCTGCTGGAAGGTGCGCGCTGGTGGAACCAGGCTTTTGAAGCTGCTGGATACCGCAACGCTTTCCAGGTCGAGATGCTTCCGCCGGACGCTGACCCGATGGATATCCGGTACAACGTCATTAACTGGGTGCATCGCTCAACGCGCGGTTGGTCTTACGGAGCATCCGTCGTGGATCCCCGAACGGGCGAAATCATCAAGGGACAAGTGAGCCTGGGCTCGTTGCGCGTGCGGCAGGACTACATGATCATGGAGGGCCTGCTCGCTCCTTATAAGAATGGTCAAAAACCCGATCCCCGCATGCTGCAGACATCTCTTGCGCGTTTGCGCCAGCTCGCAGCGCACGAAGTCGGACACACGCTGGGATTGCAGCACAACTACATTGCAAGTACGCAAGGGCGAGCTTCGGTGATGGACTATCCGCATCCGTGGGTGAAACTCGCGGCGGACGGTACGCTCGATCTTTCCGAAGCGTATGCAACCGGAATTGGCGACTGGGATAAAGTCACTATTCAGTACGGCTATTCTGATTTCGCACCGGGTACCGACGAACACAAGGCGCTCAACGACATCATTAATGGCGCGGCCAAACGCGGACTGACGTTCCTCACAGATCAGGATGCGCGTCCGCCGGGCAGCGCAAGTCCGTATACAAATCTTTGGGACAACGGCAAGGATCCCGTTGCCGAGTTACAGAATGTGATCAAGGTTCGCAGTGCGGCCTTGCTGCGCTTCGGAGAGAACAACATTCCTGCAGGTACATCGATGGCGCAATTGCAGGATGTGTTTGTTCCGATCTATCTTTATGACCGCTACCAGACGGAAGCGGTGATCAAAACCATCGGCGGTCTAAACTACACATACGCGCTGCGCGGAGATGGGCAAATGCCAACCGCGCCCGTCAGTGGGGCGGAACAACGGCGCGCGTTGAATGCAGCATTGCAAACTCTCACGCCCGAGTTTCTCGCCGTGCCTGAACAGATCAGGAAACTGATTCCGCCTCGGCCTTCGGGCATAGAGCCTTACGAGGACTTTCCAGGTCATACAGGACTGACTTTTGATCCACTCGGTGCGGCGGAGACCTCGGCAACGATGACCGTTGGCGTTCTTCTCGATCCTGCTCGTGCTGCCAGGCTGATCCAGTATCACAGCCAGGATGCGCAACAACCTGGATTAAACGAAGTGCTCGACGCATTGCTGAATGCAACGTGGAAGAGCAAGCCTCGCTCCGGAGAACTGGCGGCGACGCAGCGCGTGGTCGATGATGTCGCGCTCAACCACCTGATGACTCTGGCCGCAAACGAAAAAGCCGCCGACGAAGTGCGCGCCGCCACATTATTCAAGCTCACTGAACTGCGCAGCTGGCTTGCTAAGCAAGCCTCACTCGTGGCCGATCCGCAACAGAAGGCGCACATGTTGTATGCGGTCGCGCAGATCCGAAAATTCGAGCAGGAGCCGGGGCAGGTACTGAAGCCCACTCCGTTGCTCGAAGCGCCCCCGGGATCGCCGATCGGCATGACGGAGTGGAACGGCGTGCGCTTCCTGTGCGCCATGCCGTGAGCGGGCGGGCGAACAACTTAAAATCCGGGAGGCCGCTCGGCAGCGACACCGAAACTTTTCTCCAGCGCGAGACCGGCTTGGACGAGCGTGCCCTCTTCGAACAGTCCGCCGATCAGAGTGACGCCGTGCGGAACGCGACGCGCTGGCGAAAACTTCGGAAGAGGATGAGCCGGGTCGGGCGCCCAGTCGCTGCGCGCTTCGGATACTTCTACGAAGCCGGCGCGTAAGGTGAGCGATGGATGTCCGGTAAAGTTGGTGATGGTGAGCATCTCGTCGCGAAGTGATGGGACCAGTAACAGGTCCACCTGCGAGAAGATGCGCGCCATCTCCTTCGCGACTTTTCGGCGGAAGCGATCGGTCTGCACGAAGTCCACGGCGGAAAGGAATCGCGACTGACGAAACGTGTTCGGCCATGCATCGGGCACCTGCACCTTGAGCTGATCGATTTTGTGACTCAGCGTCAGTTCTTCAAATGACGCGGCAGCCTCGGCGAACAGGATCAAGTCGAGCGAATCGTAGGGCCAATTCGGCAGCGAAACCTCTATCGGGACCATCCCGACTTTGCTGATTGTCTCGAGGGCCGCACGGTCCACGTCGGTCGCTGGCGGTTCTTTCATCCATGCAGGAAAATAGCCGACCCGCAGGCCCTTGACCGGAGTATGTGTGTCATAGTCGAGTTTGCTGGGTACGCTGTTTAAGTCGCCCGGGTCAGGTCCCGAGATCGCGTGAAGCACGAGCATGGCGTCTTCGACGCGGCGAGTCATCGGCCCGAGTTTATCCAGTGACCAACATAAGGTCATCGCGCCAGTGCGCGGCACGCGTCCGTAAGTCGGACGCAATCCCGTGATGCCGCAACGCATGCTTGGCGACACGATGCTGCCGCCGGTTTCACTGCCGATGGCGAAGCCAACTAATCCCGCAGCCGTGGCAGCGCCGGGTCCCGCGCTCGATCCGGACGAACCTTCTTCCAGCAACCACGGATTCATGGTCTGTCCGCCGAACCAAATGTCGTTCAGCGCGAGAGCTCCGAGGCTCAGTTTGGCTACGAGGACTGCGCCAGCTGCGTTTAATCGCTTCACCACAGTCGCATCGTCGGTGGGCACACGATCGCGGAATGGTTCTGCGCCATAGGTGGTGGGAATGCCAGCGGTGTCGAGTAGATCCTTGCCTCCCCACGGAATGCCATGTAGCGGACCGCGATATCTTCCGGCGGCAATTTCCTGATCAGCGCGCTTCGCCTGCTGCAGAGCCAAGTCGGCGGTCAGCGTAATCACGCACCGCAGCTTGGGATTGAACTTGCGCAGCCGTTCGAGATAGATCGTGGTCAGCCGCTCGGAAGTGATCTGGCGAGTTTCAATCCAGCGAGACAGGCTGGTGAGGGGCGCGAAAGCGATGTCTTCGTCGTTACGCGGAAGCGGTCCGGGATTGGGCCTGCTCCAGATGAATTCGTTTCGCGTTGGACCTGCCTTTTCTCCGGGCAGCACCGGATTCCAGAGCGAATAAGGGACGTCGGTCGATTCGATGTGCACCCGGCGTGGCCCGGTTCGCAGTTCATACAGAGGAGCCATCGCGCTGCGCCAGTTTCCTGCGGCCTCGGCACGCTCGGCGTCGCTCATCTGCACCTGAACCAGTTTCTCGGCTTCGGTGAATGTCGTAACGGAAACTTCGGGCCCGACGGGAGGCGCAGTGCCAAATGCAGGCGGAGCACCCGGGGTTGCCGCAGCAGGTTCCTGGGAACTAAGTTTCGGTGCAACGGCTGCTGCGAGAGAGCCCATTGCTGCTGTCAGCAGAAACTGTCGGCGAGATTTCGACATTCATCCTCCGGATCCGAGTGCGCAGGGAACAAGTCGACAAAACTAGCACCTACGCGCCACAGTCAGCACCATTTACCACTTAGTTACACCACCCCCACCCCCTCTCTCCTTGCAAATAAAGGTACTTACGAGGTAGTGCGTCTGTACATCCGGCATAACAAAGGAGTTAAGCCTTCTCTCCGGGAAAACAAAGGAGTTAGTTGTCGTTCTTCCCACTTCGGTCCGTCAATGATCGATTCCCAAACAGTGCATCACTGTAAGACATGAAGCGCTGAGCAGCAATGGCGCGCGCAGCTTTTCAGTTCACAATAAGCGATATCTATTAGTTATGTCAATCGTGATATATATATTCTTGTAGATAATACATTCTTGTAGATATTCGAGCTACGTCTCCCTATGCCAGTGTTTCTCATCTTCTGGAGAGGCTGCGTAAGCGAACTGCCCCACTCAAGCCAAAAGAAGGCTTGAATGGGGCACCGGCGAAATGCATAGATTCTTCACTCAGCCCGGCCGCCTGCGGCGCGAACAACACTGCCGGGCTTCGTTCAGAATGACAGTGGTTGGAGTGGATGCGATTGTGGTGACGGATAGGCTTGGAATGCTGAAGATCTCAATCGGGAACTGCCCCGCCCAAGCTAAAATAACGCTTGGCCACCGGCCATTTCTTCGATTCGGAAATGCATAGATTCTTCACTCAGCCCGGCCGCCTGCGGCGCAAAAAACACTGCCGGGCTTCATTCAGAATGACAGTGGTGGAGTGGATGCGATTGTGGTGACGGATAAGCTTGGCATGCTGAAGATCTCAATCGAGGACTGCCCCACTCAAGCCAAAGGAAGCCTTGAGTGGACCACCGCCGGATTTCTCAGCGAATAATCGTTCAGAGCCAATCGCGATCTCGCAGTAGTGCGAAATACGCGATGACGGTTCCTAAGAGAGCTATGGGAATGCTATCTAATGCAGCATCTCGAAGGGTTTCACGGACACGATGGAACTCAGGGTGCCAGCTCCGATAACCAATGTAATGAAGGTAAGGCACGGACACTGCATAAAGGAACACAAGCATGCGAAGTATGTATCGCCGTACCGCTTGGCGACGCAGTGGGGGAAGAGATGCTTTCGCCAGATCTGAGAGACCCGAGGCAATTCGCCGAATAATGCCCGGGCTGTCCTGTAAATCCTCGAACACAAGCTGCACTGTACTCTTGGTTCTCGTTCGTAGCTAGTATTCGGAGAGAGGATCACAAGGCCAGCACGATAGACAGGCGCGCAACGATCCGCGGCACCGGTTGCCCGGCGCCGCGAATGACTTGCCGATGAGACCTTCTACCTACTGGCTTTCAATCGTTGGTTGTGCCGATTGCAGTGCGAACCCCACCCCTCGTTGGCGATTGATCTGGATGGTGGAGGCGAAATCCACGTCCGTAAGGGCCACGGCTTTCTTGTCCCCATTGCCCAGCCGATAGCGGATGGAATCGCCGTCGAGCCAATACGAATCGACGAGATACGCGCTGCGGTCGTTGAGTACGAGTAGCGTCGAGCCACTGGACTTGTCTTGCGGCAACTGGACCTGCGTCACAGCCGCATTTACCACACGGAAGCCGGAGTTGCTGGTGTTCAAGTTGTTGGTGCTGGCCCATGGAGGCATGGGAACGTTGTTCAGCGCAGTGGGACTGGCCCATGGCGGCATCGGAACGCGATTCATGGCGCGCGGCTGCGGTACAGGAATAGCAACGTCTTCCATCAAGCGCATCGTGAGCCTGGTCTCGCCCTTAAGCGTTGGATACGGTCCGCGGCCAGGCAGGGTGAGAACCTTAATGGGCCACAAGACCGGGATCGCCCACTCCACGGCATCGCGCTTCGCGTGCCCTTTGCCATCGATCTTGCCATTCTTCTCTACCTTGTAATGAGGGACGGCGATGACCTTTCCTGCGAACGGCAGGATTCCTTCTCCCGGCAGGATCAGGCGATCGAATTCCAGCGTGAGCGAACCTTTGCCAAAGAAATGACCGGGATTCTTGTCGTCCTCAAGATGGCCGCCGACACTCGCTCCCCGCGGAAACATGGTGCGGCCGTAGACAGTTGTCATTCCGAGATAGCAAAGCACAGGGTCGCCGACTTCGGCGGTTTTGGACGAGAAGTTGGGCTCGTCCATGGTGCAACTCAGTAACGTTCCGGCAGGAAGAAAGTCGGTGGATTCAGCTCGTAGCGCAACTGCAAACGTGAAAACGAAAGCAAGCGCCAGGGGGATAGTTCTTCGCAGCATGGAGGCCTCCTCGGAGGGATCTGGGCCGTTGAAGGCTCGGAGCAGGGGCGCGTGGTCGTGCGGTCTGGCGGTACAGCGCTTCCTTCGGGTGGTCTTCGAGCCGACGGTATTGAGAGACTCGGAAGGCGAAGAAAGTTGTCTCTCGCCTGCTTCTCGGAAAATAAAATTCTCGTGACTGCGGCTGCAGGGGAAGTGAACTCGCCCAGTACGGATTCACCTAAAAATGGAACTTGATCGCCATCTGCACCTGTCGCGGCGGGGCCGCGTTTACAATCTGCCCGAACCCGGCGCTGCTGATATTGCCGTTGACCGCCGAAGCTCCGAAGAACTGTGCGTGATTGAAGACGTTGAAACCCTCCATACGGAATTCCAGAGACTTGCCCTCGGTGATCGGCAGATTCTTCTGAAGCGCCATGTCGAAGTTCTGAAGGCCGGGTCCGTAGAAGAAGCGCCTGGGCGCATTCCCTGTCTGTCCGAGATAGGAACTGACGTCAGAAGGGAAGAGGGTGGTATTAAAGGCAGGGCGGCCGTTGCGCGGGTTCGTATTGACGGCCAGATTTCCCGGAACGTAATAAGGAGTGTCTACGCCGTTGTTGTTGATGCCATTCGGCATAGTGCCGAGCAGCGAGCTGTCGGTGTTGTTGTAGAGGGTGACGGGGAATCCGCTGGCCAAGCGCGTAATGCCGGAGAGCGACCAGCCAGTTGTCCAGCGATTCTGCGCTCGGAAGATTCCCGCGAATGGCAATTCAAAGCGGTAGCTGGCCACGAAGTTATGCCGGAGATCGAAAGCCGACACTGCCTTCGTCAAGTTTGCTCCCATCGGATAGACAGGCTCGGACAGGCTGGAGGAGTCGTCCAACGATTTGCCGTAGGTGTAGCCGGCCATCACTTCATAACGTTTGCTGTTGTGGCGCAACGAGACGTCAAGCGCGTTGTAGTTCGAAGAGGCGACGGTCTTCTGATAGGTGATGCCGTCGAACGACGGGCTGAATGGTCCGCGCACCTGCAGCTGAGTTCCGTCCGAACGCGTGAAGATACCGCCCTCGCTGAAGGGTCCACAGGTCGGAGTTCCCGGCATGACCTGGTCCGACTGGCTGACGCTAAGGCACGCCGAGGCATTTCCGGGATTCGCCGAAGTCAGCGCCAGCAGATGATGCGCCTGCGAGCCGGTATAGCCGAGACGCAGGAACGTGTTGCCCGTGAGCTCGCGCTCCCAGGAAAGATTGTAGGTCTCGACATACGGAGAAGTGTTGCGGTAGTAGAACGCTGGATCGCCTGTAATTGGGTTGTACTTCGACCAGTCGACAGTATCGTTCGGATGCGACGGCGATGCGCCGAAGGCAGGGATTGGCGATGGATAGGGCTGTCCATAGCTGTTACCCGTGGTTGCCGATACAAAAGGCTCATTGAAGAGCGGATGACCGCTGGTGCTGTCGTAGTCGTAGCCGTAAGGCGCGCAGGCGCTCATGATTCCGGCGGATAGTCCTTCAATCGCTGTGTGGAAGACGCCGAAGCTGGAGCGAAAGCTGCTCTTGCCGGAACCGCCAAACATCCTGGTTAGGACGTGATCGTCGAAGTTGGGCGAATAGGCCATACCAACGCGAGGGGCGAAGTCGGTCCACTTGGTGGGAGCAAGCGTGCTGGGAATGCCAGGATCGCCAGGGAAAACGATGCCCTGGGGAGCGCCCGGATAAACGACCGACTGCTGTCCCAGTACGAATGTCTGCAGCTGATTGTATTTTTCGCGCCACGGCGGCAGGACATCCCAACGGAGACCGTAATTGAAGGTCAGGTTCGAGCGCACCCGCCAGCTGTCCTGTGCGAACAGGTTGATGTACTTGTTGCGAATGTAGAACGGGCTCGCATCACCCTGCTCGTATGTGCTGGCGATGCCGAGAAGATAGTCGGCGAAATCGGAACCCGTTTCGGTTCCCTGAAAAACAAAGGATCCGTTGTTGATGGAATTGGAATTGATGTTCACGTGGTCGAGGTGCAGGCCGCCGCCGATTTTTAGTGTGTGTGGGCCGATCGTCCGCGTCAGGTTGTCGGACCACTGGTAGGTGTTGTTGACCTGGCGCTCGCCGGTAACGTCGACGCCGATGGTAAAGTCGTTGAATGCGACGTTCTCGATGCCCTCGATGCTTTTGTTGAGCGGCACAATTCCCAACGTGCCTTCGCCTTCGATGAAACCTTGCGACGCGAGTGACGGACCGACTCCGCCGACTGGCTGCCCAATCTGATTGGCATAACGCAGATAGCTGAAGTGTGCTTCGTTCACCGTGTTTGCGCCCCAGGCACGCGTGAGCCCGAGGCTGATCAGTTGCGCGCGGCCGTCGGAGATGGCGTTGAAGCCCGGAACATTCGCGCCACCCTGTCCCGTGGGATACGGATTGTCCATGGAATATTGGTCGGTGAAGTAGTATGCGGTCAGGTTGCCGAAGCGCGTGTTTGTGTCGAAGCGCGCGGCGGCTTTGTGGTCGGTAAGAGTTTCATTTTCCGCGGAATCGGAAAACAGGTTAGCGCCCACATTCGGCTGCGGAATGTAGCTCAGCAAAGACTTCGCCGGAGTGGACCAAATCGACGTGGGTAGCTGCGCGTTCGGGAAGACACAATGAGAGTTGCTGGTGCAGCCCGCCGAGTAGTAGCGCTCTCCGGGCGACACTGCGTAACCGAGCTTCTGCGACAACTGGTTTGCCCAATAATCGGAACTGACCGCGCCCGTAAGCTGACTGCTCAGGTCGAGCAGGCTGCCGCCGCGATCGGCGAGGCTTGGGACCACGATGTTTCCAGTCTCCTGACCCTGCGTCATCAGCGTGCCCTGGTAGTCGAGAAAGAAGTACGCCTTCTGCTTGCGGATGGGGCCGCCGAAGGTTCCACCGAACTGGTGGCGATCGTAGGCTGCGCGTTCGGTAGCGAAGTAGTTGCGCGCATCGAGAGTGGTGTTGCGCAGAAATTCGAAAGCGCTGCCATGAAAATGATCGCTGCCCGACTTGGTGGTGACGAGCACCTGGCCGCCGCTGAAGTTGCCGTACTCGGCGTCGAAGTTGCTCGTGAGCACGCGGAAGTCATCGATCGAATCGAGGTTCGGTATCACTGCGGTTCCGTTGTTGAAGTCCTCTTCAACGACGCTGCCGTTCACGTTGAAGCCATTGGCCGTCTCGCGCTGGCCGCTCACCGACATGTTGCCGGGATTCAGATCGCCGGAGGGCGGCGTGTTGGTACAGCCAGACATCACGACAGCATTCGCCTGCGCGGAACTGGCAGGAACCACGCCAGGTTGGACGGCGAGCAGATCCGTGAAGCTGCGGCCATTCAGTGGCACGCTTGTTATCTTCTCCGCGGTGATCGTCTCGCCAAGCTGTGTGGTGGTGAGATCGATCTGGACTGCCTCCGCAGAGACCTCCGTCGTGGTCGTCTCCGATTGAGTTCCAGGTTCACGTCGGACCTCAGCGTTGCGCCCGGGCCGAGACCAAGCGGACCAGCGCTATATCCTTGAATCCGGGACTGGTGATCTCCGAGGCGGTAGTGTCCCGCTGGCAAGGATGCGAAAACGAATATGCGCCATCATTACCGGTTAGTGCCGGGGATGGTGGTGCCCGTTTCTGAATTTACAACACAACCGCCGCTCCCGGAATGACGGCTCCAGTGGGATCGGAGACTGTGCCGGAGATGCTGGCGCGGCATCCGAAGCTTGCATCTGCGTGCCGAAATAAGAGGACAGGATGAGCAGCGAAAGCGATTCGAGCGATGCCGCGCCACATCGCCGAAGAAGAAGTGCTTTAACGGGTCTTACTCATTGCCGAGACTCGCTAATGAAGAAGCATTATGAAAATGAATTTCAATTTCATCGTACAGGTAGACGAGGAACTCGGCTGTGACTGGCATCACATTGGAATGTTTTGTTGCGAGGGGTACCGCGAGGGCTAAAGGATCCTTTCCCCAGTCTATCGCTGATATAGGGTGTCCAGCCGACGCACAGCGTTCTGCGCTTCCTTGGCGCCGTTTCCGGCGTTTCGAGTGAATTACTTCCTCGTTAGCACCGTTTGATACGGATCGATCAGGAGTTTGCGCGTGCCGACGGGAGCCTTGATGCGGAACGTCGATTCGTCGCCATCGGCGAAGACGCGCGCAACCAGCACAGGCTGTTTCTTATCGGTGATTACCGCATATAGGGGAACGGAAGTTACCAGCTCTGGGGGCGCTTCTTTCTGAAGAATGGTGCCGCTCACCAGCGTGCCGGTCTTTTCCGGAGTAAGTTTCACGCCCGACAGCTCAAGCTTGGGTATCGCCGTCCCATTCACCCACTCGTCAAAGAACCACGTGAGCGATTGCTTGCCCTCGAAACGGAGTGAGGTCGGCAAGTTCTCTTCAAAGGCGTGTTGCACGTCGGCGTTGGTCATCTGCCTTCCAGCGTATTGCTCGCAGATCTTGCGAAGCGTGCGGAAGAACGGATCATCGCTGACTTTTTTATCAGACGCGCCAGCACCCTTCTTCTGCAGAGCATCTGCGTCGCGAAACATGCTGTGCAGCATGTGCAGGAGCCAGGTGCCGCGTCCGTAGCTGATCGTGTCGTAGCCGCCGGGAAACTCCGACGAGTAGAGGCGGACGCCAAGCGTAACCGGACCCGCTTCGAGGGTTGGAACGCCATTCTCATTTTTCTTCAGCAAAGCTTCGCGATATTCATCCATGGCGCGGCGAACGAATTGCGGATCGGTTCTCTCCAGCGCGGACAGTGCACTGTAATTCGCCAGCGCCTCCACCAGCCACTGATCACGATAGCTCTTCCAGCCCACGAGGTCGCCCCACCACTCGTGCGCGGCCTCATGAATCGGCATCAGGTACAAGTAAAAAAGTCCGTCGTATTGCGGAAGTTTCATGTCCTGCAACTCGTCAGGGGATAGGAACGAGTAACTGGAGAGAAAGATGAGCGTCGGCCATCCCTGGCTGGCGCGACCGGGCATTTGCGTGAGCGACAGCGAGGAGTAAGGATAAGGACCAAGCTCTTGCGTCAGGTAGTCGAGGGCCTTGCTGACGCGCGTGCCGACATCTTCTGCAGCAACGGGGCTGGGCGCCATCTGTTGCATCATGGCTCTGCCTTGCATCGGTGCCAGCCCCGGAGCCTTTGAGTTGGCCAGTACCGGGACTTCCATCTTCGGGAAGTCTCGCTCCATTCCCTTGCCGGCGTAGACCGCCACCTGTACTGGACCGCTATTATTGGAAGTGCGCCGGTAATGGCCCAGGTTGAAACCAGCAGTGGGAAACGGACGATCCGAAGTCCACCGAGTCACCGTCATACCGTTCTCGTTGTCTTCCGAGACGCGCTTGCCCGTGGCGACCAAGGTGGAGCCGGATGGATAGCGAAACTCCAAGTCAAAATTTGCGGGATGCATGCCGCGATTCGGATACCAGATTCCGCGCGCTCCCACGTACATGAGCCCGCCGCCGGCATCGGCCAGCACCGATCCTGAATATTGGAAGTGGAGATGAATCTCCTGCCCGGCCTGTAAAGGCTGCGGGAATACAGTGGCCATTACGTCATTGCCGCGACGGGCGAGTGCCGTGCCTTCGATGGCTTCATTCTGCAGAAAATCCAGTGGCTTACCGTCGGCCTCGACTCGCTTGACCTTGAGATAACGCGAGAGCTCCCAGAGCAGAACACGGTCGCCACTCTCACGCACCTTCATCGTTACCACTGCGTCGCAATCGAGCTGATTGTCGGGCTTGATTTCTGTCTTGATCATGTAGGAGGAGATATCGACCAGACGATCCTGTGCCTCTTCGGTTCCCGGCGTTGCGGTGCTCGCGGCAGGCGTGCTGGTGCGAGAGTGCGAACTGACGCGGCGAGATCGCATCGGAAATGATGTCCATACGTTGTAGAATCCCGCGCCGCCCTGCGCATGCGCGAATTGTGCAACATTAATCTGTTCCTGAGAGAGCGTATCGAAGGAGATGTCGAAGACGCCGTACTGTCCGCCAAAGATGCGAGCACGCAACATCTGGTCATCCGCGCGCCTGACAAACTTGCCGTCCGCGCCAGTGCCGTTCAGAAACGTAATCGTCAGGCGGAGAGAATCGGCCTCGGCAAGGTTCTTGACCGTCCCACTCCATTTATCGAGGAAGGCCTGCTTGTCTTCGTCTTCTTCGGGACGCAGGAACTTTTCAAGTTGGGCGGCCGTATCGTCATTGAAACGGAAGTAAGCGGTCGAAAAGCGCTCTTCCAAGATGCCGGCCTTTGCAAACAATCCCAGAGACCGGCGTTCTACGCGATCGGGCGGGATGAGAAGAATCTCGCCGTCACCCTCGAAAAATGCCCCTGTGATTTGTCCGTTGGTTGCCTGTGTGAACCCAATGGTGCCATCGTCAAGGGTGAAGTGCAGATCCTCGCGATCGATGGATGCGTCGCGAACGTGGTAGACGTGTGTGGGATCGAGACCAACGTCGCGCAACTGCCGATAGAGTTGAGCTGCGGGACTCAACGGTCCGTTATCCCCGCTGTTCGCGACGACGCTGCCGATGTGCTGCGGTTCGGGGAATCCGGGCTGCGGATTCGGATGCAGCGCATTGATATATCCCAAATCCTGAGCCGCAAGCGGGTACGAGACGATTGCAAGTGCTAGTACCAATGAGTACAAACGCACCCATCCCGGTAACCGGGACAACGATTTTTCTTTGTTAGAATTCGCGCACGTGCGCAGAGTCATCATCGGAGTCCTGGTTCTCGCGGCATCCCATGCCACGGCAGATACCATTCACCTCAAAAGTGGCCGAACAATTGTGGCCTCGAATGTCCATGAGGATGAAGGGCAGATCAAATACGAACTAGACGACAGCACCTATGGTATCCCTAAATCGCTGGTTGAGAGAATCGACCGCGATGGATCAATCCCAGAATCCGGAGCCGCTGGATCGGGACCCACCGCTGAGGCGGCCGCCAGCGCGCCTGTCCCCGCAGCTCCTGAGGTCAGCGAGCTGGGATTGCGCGGCGCCGATAAGGTGGCGTTCAAGGTGGTGCACGAGGGTAAGGTGGACGAGGATGCCCTGAATGCGATCGATAAGACAGCGGATCCAGCCCTGATTGCCGCCGGATACTTCATCGCCGGGCGCTTTGAACTGGATCACGGTGATCGCGAACATGCGCGGCGTTATCTTGAGACAGCCCTTGCCAGCGTTCCCGACAACGGATACATCCTGCAGAATTATGCCCTCACACTGCTGAAGCTGGGGCGTGCTCGCGAGGCCGTGCCTTACGCTGAACAGGCCACGCGCTCTTTGCCGGATTCGGCGGACGCCTGGGCGGTACTTGGATTCTGCTATTACAGCGCCGATCGCGGCAAAGACGCGCAGAAGGCCTTCCAGCGCTCGCTCGATCTCCACCCCGACGTGAACATACAGAAGCTCGCCGACAAGCTGAAGCGCGAAATGGCGACGGAAGCCAACTTCAGCGAACGCGAGACCGGACACTTCACGCTGCGCTATGAAGGCGCTACCAAAGATCAGCTTCGCGGACAAATCGTTTCGGCCTTGGAGAGCGACTATAACGACCTCAGTAATGAGTTGGGAATTACGCCCTCGCAGAATATTCCCGTAGTCCTCTACACAGAAGAAGCCTACTTCGATGTGACCCGGGCTCCGAGTTGGACAGGCGCATTGAACGATGGCAAATTGCGCATTCCGGTACAAGGTGTGGACAGCGTAAATGGCGAGATGGCACGCGTGCTACGTCACGAATTGACACACTCATTCATAGCGCAGGCTGCCGGGGGACGTTGTCCGACATGGCTGAATGAGGGCATCGCGCAGCTGATGGAGCCACGTGATTCGTCGGCAAATGGCCAGCAGCTGGCACGACTGTATTCGCAGCATATCGAGATCCCTTTGCAGACACTGGAAGGGTCGCTCATGCGCTTTCAGACGAACGAAGCGGTTGTGGCTTACGCAGAATCCTTGGCAGCAACCGAATATATCCGCGATACCTATGGCATGAGCGAACTGCGCCGCATTTTAGAGCGCCTCGGGCAAGGGGCCTCTATGGAAGGCGCCATGAAAGAGTATCTGCACAGCGACTATTCACAGTTTGAAGATGAACTGGGCCGTTACCTGATCAGCAAGTACGGCGGATAGCCGCAAGCCGGGCCGGAATTGGATGATTTCAGCCCCGGTCTGTGGTAAGTTGTCTCTCCCCAATCGCGTGAATATGCGGTCCCCGTTTTCATCCCGCTCGCAGGCTGAACCGGCACGAAGGCCGGCTCCTGCACAGGTTCCCCAATTATCTACGGTAGATGTGGCTGCGTGTTACCAGTCGGCGCGAGTTGGAGGAGACTACTTTGAATTCGTGCGCGTCGCCTCTGGAAGATTGTTGCTCGTGTTGTTAGATATCGCCGGAGATGCGCACGAGGCGATGCCGGTAGCCGCAGCTGTGCAGGAGCTTTTGCATAAACGAGGGCCCGAGCTATTTGGTGGCGACGATCTGAACGAAGCCGACGCTATCGCCGACTTAGTCCTGCTGATGAATCGCACGATTTTGGCCGCGACCGATCGACTGCATCACACTCCGGCCTTCGTTGCTTGCTACAACGAACCCGTGGGCGTGCTGACTTACATCAATGCGGGCCACACTCCTGGCCTTCTGAAGGACGGCGACTCGGTCGAGCTGTTATCGGCGAACGGACTTCCGCTTGGCCTCTTTTCGCATTCGACCCACGATGCGCAAATTGCGGTGATTGCCCCACAAGCCACTGTGTTACTGGTATCACGCGGTCTCATTGAAATTCGCTCCGGGCGCGAAGAGTTCGGGCTGGAGCGGCTGTGCCAGTACTTCCATCGAAGCACAGCAAGAACCGCCGCCCGGCTCTGCGAAGAGATATTGCACGAGACCTCGCAGTTCGTCCGTCTTAGTAACGGTGGAATGCTGGGACGCATTCTGAAGGTGGCGGGTGGCGACCGTATCGAGAACGACGTCACTGCGGTTGCGCTGGCGCGGCACTCGGTAGCGGCCTCGGCGAGCGCCTCCTGATTTAATTCCTACCCTAATTTCTCCGAGTCGCATGCGGTGAGTCACGCATCCCAAGTTGCATGCACGAAGATCAACTGAAATCTCTGCGCACGCATGTTCTCGATCTGCTGAAAGGTGGCGAGGCCCATATCTCGCCGGAAAAAGCACTTCCGGATTTTCCCGAGAAGTTGCGTGGCGTGAAGGTAGCGAAGTTCCCGCACACAGCCTGGCAGTTGCTGGAGCACCTGCGCATCGCGCAATGGGACATCCTGGAATACACCCGGGATCCAAACCACAAATCTCCGCCATGGCCATCGGGGTATTGGCCAAAAAGTGGAGAGCCGCCCGATCGTCATGCGTGGAAGAAAAGCGTGGACCAGTTCTTTGCTGACCTAAAGGCGATGGAGCAAATCGTCGCCAGCCCAGACACGGACTTATTGGCAAAGATCCCGCACGGCGACGGTCACACGGTTCTGCGCGAAGCATTGGTACTCGCCGATCACAATTCGTATCACCTTGGACAAATCGAGTCGGTTCGAAAGGCCCTGGAAGGCGAGTAGGGCGTCCTTCAAACAGGGGTGGAGCAGGGCTCGAACCCATGCTCCACCGTGTTGAGTTACTTACTCGTCGTCTTCGGCGCGAAGTCGTCAGGCGCAAGCTGATCTGCGGTGACGAACTTCGGAGCGATGTCCACTGGAATGTCTTTGAGCACTTCGAGACGGCGTTGCACCGCAGGCCGAATTACTCCGAGACGCGTGAGCATGTCTTTCGCCTTCGCGTAATCGCCGGTGGCTTCAGTGGTCAGCAGCTCGCCGGTTAGATCGCTGACGGCACCGCTGATTTTGTCCAGATCAACCGAATATGTTCCGTTGGGATTGGGAACGAATCCGCCCTTGTCGACCAGGTAGTTGAACTGCAGCGCCATTCCTTTTCCGTGAGCTTCGGTGGTGCCGAAGCGCAAGGTGCGAAATGCGGATGCCAGGAACGTAGTGTAGAGCTCACGGCGCGCGGTAGCGTCGGACCTTAGTACATCGCCAAGCTTCATTTCCTGCGCGTGATCCATCATGTAGCCAAGCGCCCATAGTCCGGTAATGTCGGCCTTGGCCTCTTCGATCGCGCTGTAGACCTCTTTGAGCTCCAGCCGCGGATTGGTCTCGCGGCCATCGATGGCGATCTGATGAGGGCCGAGGCCATGCATCAGTTCGTGCGCGAGGATGTGGGTGAAGAACGACTCGAAAGCCACGTCTTTGCGCTCATCAGCGGCGATCATGTGTTCGGCGATGGGTTGCAGCACGCTCTTGAACTTCGCCTCCTGAACATTGCGCAGCATTACGCGCTTCGACCCCTTCTGCTGCACGACACGATCATCATTGGGCAGGTTATACGCGGCGGTCTGTACGCCATGCGCGCCGTCGCCAGTCGCGATAATCTGGTTGACGACGCGAATCGGCGCCGCGGCTCCGAGCTTCGCATTGCGATACTTCGGATCTTCCGGGAGATTGTTCTCGATCTCCTGCAGGTGCGCGGCAAAGGCAGCCAGCTTCTTGCTCTCTGCGTCGTCGCGAAGGTTCACATAAGCTTCGAACGCCGCCTTGTAACCAAACAATTCGTCGTTATACGTCTCGTACGGACCAATGGTGATATCGAGCGGCGCGTCCAAATCCATCCACGCCATATCGCTCTCGTAGTAATCATTGGATTCGTACGCGGCGGCACGCTTGGTGAGGAAGTCTTTGAGGCTGGCGTTGTCAGTCAGAGCCGCGGCTTCGCGCAGGAGTGCGGCGCCACGCGTGAGCTCATCCTTGTATTCGACGCTATAAGGGACGATGGTGAGCTTGCCGGCCGTATCACGCCGGATCACCGTGAAGAATCCCGTAGCCTGCTCTTGTTGATCTTTCGGAAGAGTCTTCTCCCAGCTCTCGAACTCGGCCTTGGTCATGTCTTCGGGATAGAAGTTTGCTCCCTCAGGTTTGCGCGGTGGAACGCCAGGCATGAACGCCTTGTTGTCTTCGAGGTTCGACCACGGTCCCTTGTTGATCCAGTAATAACGGAGGCGAGCCTGGCCAAGAGGAGTCTTGTCGGCTCTGAGCTTCTCGTAAGTTGCGAGATTGCCGCTCCAGTATTGCTTCATGAAGACGACGTTGAGGAGTTGTGCGGCTTCTATCAGCTTAGGCAGCGCCTGCTTATCGCCTGCAGAGAGTGCGTTCGTGTCCACCTGAAGGGGCGTTGGCGCAAAGCGGGCTGCGAGGCGATTGAGTTGGGCGGCGTCAGGGAATGCGGCCTTGGATTTGGTTTGAGCTACGGTCATAACAGTTGAAAGAAGGATTAGAAAGACGACGCTGGTTTTCATGTTGAGGCTCTCCGCCGCACGAGCCGGTGCGGATTCACACACGACCGCAAAACGGACAAGTGTACAGAAAGCACAACGGGTTGTGAACCAAAGCCGCTAAATGGTCTCTAACGTTTCCACCGTACGCTCATTGTGAATGTTGCCGGTGTTCAGCGTGCTCTTGGGTTCCAGCAGCAGGATGTGCGTTTCTTCTTCCGCGCTGGGCAGGTGCTCGGTCCGGCGAGGAATGACAACGAATTCGCCAGGAGCGATTGTCAGTTCCCGTTCGATACCGTCTTCGAGATAGCGCATCCGAAGCTGGCCTTTCATAACGAGGAAGAGCTCATCCTCGTTGTCGTGATGGTGCCAGACGAACTCACCTTGCAGTTTCACAACCTTCACGTGCGCATCGTTGATTTCTCCCACGATTTTTGGCGAGTAGTATTCCGAGAACTGCGAGAGCTTTTCGGCAAGATTCACTTTGCGGATCATAGGGCACCCCATTTATCTACTGAGTGGACCTTTCATCTACTTTTATTGCCTTTCGTCGGAGATCACGTGCCTGTCCACGCCTGACGGTCCAGAGTGGCTTCAGGCAGAACACCGAACGCGCCTGTCACCTGTGCCGGTGTTATCAATCACGGCAGAGACGACGAAGTTAGGTTACATGAAACATCTTGCATTTCGTGAGGTCCCAATGAAAACTGCGGCCATATTCACGCTAAAGGTTGTTGTGCTCACATTAGTGCTGATCATCGCTCTCATTTTCGCGATCAATGTCTCGGGAATGGCTCATAACTCGGCGGCGGCTAAGCTGACCGCGCTTACACCCGCGGAACAAGCCCAGCAGGCACAACAAGCAGCGGCGCTGCTACCTGCGCTTCTGGCGTATACCTTCCTGATCTCACTGGTAATGGCACGGATCATCCAGAACGCACGCTGGCGTGGTTTAAAGCTAAGCCTCTCCCTGATTTTCACGTTCTACGGATTGATGACTTTCATCACCCAGATGGAGACCCTTGCATACCTGCAAGGGAAGATGCCGCTTAGCCTGATCAAGCAGCTGTTTATTTCCGGTGCCGTTGTTGCCGTATTGTTTGTCCCCCTAGCGGTGCTCGTCATGGGCAGAATGCGAGGCCCGGACGAATCAGCCGCAGTTGATTATCACCTCAGCGCAAGAAGCAAAGCTGCGCGTTTCGCGGGTCTCGCGGTGGTCTATATGGTGCTTTATTACCTGTTCGGCTATTACGTCGCATGGCAGAACCCTGACGTTCGCACCTTCTATGCCGGTTCCACGGAGCTGAAGAGTCTCTTCGAGCAAATGCGCTGGATAGGGGCCGCTACGCCATGGATGCTGCCATTGCAATTTTGTCGAGGATTGCTGTGGGCCCTGTTTGCTTACCCAGTAGTCAGGATGTTGAAGACCAGTCGCCTTGAAACAGCATGCACGATCTCAGCATTATTTGGCGTCTGGAGTTTCGTGCTGCTGCTGCCCAATCCACTGATGTCCCCGTCAGTAACACGCAGCCATTTCTGGGAGACCCTATGGTGCGATCTGATTCTCGGCGCAATCGTCGGATGGGTACTTGCCGCAAGAACGCCCGCGGCAGAATTCAGCCAGGCAAGGTCAGTCGCGACATCGTGATGGAAGTGAAATGGCCTTTTGGATGTACCCGAGGTGACCCACAACTTTCTGCAACTTTTCCCTGGCTTCGTTCGTACCTAGCTGGCAAGGGGACGTGTTCCCCACGAGGAGCTCGTATGAATCGAGCGCATAAACTGCGGATTGCCTTGGTCCTGGCCCTAAGCGTATTCACGCTTGCTTCGGATACTCCGCCTGATGGTCTCAACTCCAACATTGAACAGCAGTTTGCCGGCGGCGGCCGGATCGATCTCAACCTGTCAGCGGGAGGCTATGTGATTCGCGGCACTCCCGACAATCGCATATCGATCGAGCTGAATCCGTCGCAGGCGCCCCACGTTCGCGCTGGCATCAAGATTGAAGGGAATCGCGCGCGCATTGACGTGAGCGGTCCAGAGCACAATTTTCAAGCCACCATTTACATTCCTCAACGCAGCGACCTGGTGATCAGCCAAAGTGTTGGCGATCTGCGAATTCAGGCGGTAGAAGGGAATAAGGATATCGACCTCAATGTTGGTTCGCTGAAGGTTGATGTGCCAAAGGCCGCTGATTACGGCGAGGTCGATGCGACCGTGCGTATTGGCTCACTCAAAGCTCCCGCATGGAACGCGCAACGTGACGGCTTCTTCCGCTCACTGGAAGCGCATGGTCAGGGAAAGTACAGTTTGAATGCGCACGTTGGCGTTGGCGATATGACCTTGAGCGAAGCGGAACGGCTGTAGTCGAGAGGACCGTGGAGCCACAGCGAGTCGTGTGGCGAAGAACGAAAGGGCGCAGCACGACGCGCCCTTTCAGCGTTTCGTCCCGATCAGGCTCGTGCGCTATGCGGCGGCGGAACGCATCGCAAACTTCGCAATCACCGGATGCACCAGCTGACAGAAGTCGCGGAACGACATCCGGATCAGCTCGCTGTGATAGCCGGCATTGAAGACAATCTCGCTATCGTGCGTCAGAGTTTCTTCCACATACACCGGCACGTTGTAGAGATTCCCAAAAGGCGGCATTGCTCCGAGTTCGCAATCGGGGAAGGCGCGATCAAATTCTTCCTCGGTAGCGAGTGCAATTGATTGTGCTCCCATCATCGAGCGAAAGAGCATCAAGTCGAGCTGCTTGTTCGCCGGCAACACCGCCATGGCAAGGCATCCATCGGCGTTTACGATTACCGTCTTGGCTAGCTCTTTGCCTGGAACGTGAGCAACGGCAGCCGTCCCCTGTGCCGTGTAGGTCGTGGAGTGAACGATAGTGGTGAAAGGCGTGTGATGTTTGTTTAGGAAATCTTCTAACCTGAGAACTGGCATGATGACCTCCTCTATGCCCGCCCGGCCCAGCGCCTTGAGATAAGCCGATTCGCTTGTCTCGAGTCACACGAAAAAAGGGCAGCGAGGGCTGCCCCTGAGGAATTTACTCAAGCACTGTAATGTTCTTCTTCGCGCAAATCTCTTTCAAAATCTTAGGCCAGACGCTTACGGACACTTCTCCCAGATGCGCTTTTCTTAGGAGCAGCATCAGAGTGCGCGACTGCCCGATGCCGCCTCCAATGGAGAGCGGTATCTGTTCATTCAAAATCGCCTGGTGATAAGGGAATTTGAGAAATTCGCTCTGGCGCGACATTTCCAGTTGTTTCTTCAGCGATTCCGCATTTATCCGGATTCCCATGGAGGTGAGCTCGTGACGGCGCTGCGTCACGTGATTCCACACGAGAATGTCGCCATTCAGCCCGTGAGTGTCATCACCGGTTTCGCGGCTGGTGTTCGTCGCCCAGTCGTCGTAGTCGGCAGCTCGCATCTCGTGCGGATATCCATCGGCAAGGGGCCAGCCAATCCCAACAATGAAGATCGCTGGGTATTGTTGCAGTATCTTCGTCTCGCGTTGTTTGCGTGGAAGGTCTGGGAAAATGTCCAGCAGTTCTTCCGCATGAAGGAACGTGAGGTGTTCTGGCAGATTCGGGTAGCGGGAATCTTTGAGCTTGGGGAACATTTGCTGAACGAAATGTTCCGCTCCCACCAGCACGCGCCAAATGCCGCTGACGACTTCCTTCAGGAATTTGAGGTTGCGATCGGCCGAAGTAATCGCGCGCTCCCAATCCCACTGATCGACGTAACAACTGTGATCGTGATCGAGGAAGTAGTCCTTCCGCACGGCACGCATGTCGGTGCAGATGCCCTCGCCGGGCTTGCAATCGAACTGGCGCAGGGCCATTCTCTTCCACTTCGTTGCCGCCTGCACAACCTGCGCATCTACAGGATGCTGATTCCGATCATTGGAAATATGGAATTGAATGGGAGTACGCGAACCGTCGCGGTCCAGCATGTCGTTGACGCCGCTGTCGACGTCCACGATGAGCGGAACCGATACCATCATCAGGTTCAACTCGCGGCAGAGATTCTCTTCAATGTATTCCTTTACCGCGAAGATTGCCTTTTGAGTTTCACGAGGCGTAAGCAGCGAATGATAGTCGCTGGGAAGAATGCGTTCGAGTTCGTTATAGTCGCCTATGCCGGGACCGGTCAGGTCGGCCCGTTTGTCGAGTGTGACAGTGGACATTGCTGCCTCCCTAGGAAAACAGCTCGTTGGGCCCAACGGGGATGTTGGGTCAACACCATCACACTTCCATCAGCCCCGCAGTGTCGGAAATCACCACCATTTGTGCGCGGACGCAAATCCGGGGCTCCTCGGCCCATTAAGATAAGAAGCGTGAAGATAAATGTTGGAGTTACCAATTGCGAGTAGCCGTCGCAGGCGCCACTGGGGTTCTCGGACGCGCTCTGATTCCTCAACTGCTTGCTGGCGGATACGAGGTGCTCGGCATGGTCCGAGATAAGCGAAAGGCACAAGAGTTGTTCGCGGAAACGTCTCCCAAAAGACTGGAGTTCGCTGAGGCCGATCTGCTCGAGCGCGGTCTGGAATCGCGATTGCCCGCGCTCTTTGCCGGCTGTGATGCGGTGATCCAGGCGGCTACGGCGATTCCTTCCGATCCTGCGGCGCCTGGTGCTTGGGACCGGAACACGCAAGTACGCATTCGCGGCACTGGAAGGTTGCAACGCGCAGCTCTCGAGGCAAACGTTGGAACATTTCTGTTGCAAAGCATCGTGATGGCCTATCCGGACGGCGGCGACGAATGGCTCGATGAATCGACGCACATCGACAGCTCTCCTGCGCGGCGCTCAATCGCACACCCAGTGGCAATCATGGAATCGATGATGTATCTCTTCGGACGGCAACTAAAGCCAATACGTTGGTGCATCCTGAAAGGCGGCCTCTTCGTAGGAGAAGGAACCGGTCAGGATCGGCTGCTGGCGCGACTGCGTGCCGGGCAAGAAGTGGTCCCGGGCGACGGACAGAATTTTGTCTCGCTTGTAAACGTGGAAGACGCGGCGGCAGCGTATGTTATGGCTTTAGAGCGCGCCGAGCCCGGCTCTGTCTACAACATTTGTGATGAACCCCTCCGTCATGGCGATTATGTGGACCGCCTTGCCGAGATGATCCGTGCACCTCGCCCCCGCCGAGATTCATCGAAACCCTGTCCACCCTCGTGGCGATGCACCAGTCAGCGCGCTCTCCGTGAACTGGGATGGACTCCAAAGCACAGCATCTGGCCGCGAATGACCGAAAGCGTGGGAGGAAACTAAAGTGAGCGAAAAGGATACTCTGAATGAACTGAGCGCACTGCTGGTAGCGCAGCAGCGGATGATCAGCTCGCTGAAAACGGAAATAGAAGCGCTTAAGAATATGATGTTCGAGCACCGGCCGCCTTTTCGCGAGGAATTCGAGAGGCAACGCGCCAAGCTTGCAAGCTCCAAACCGCAAGATCAGGATGCGCGCGCCCGTGTGGAAGCCGCGCTTGAGAAGCTCGAAGAGCTGGGAGAATAAGGAGAACGCGTGCACCGGTTGACACTCGGCGATTTCGAACTGACCATCCTCTCAGACGGCAACTACTTCCTCGACGGCGGCGCATTTTTTGGCGTCATCCCCAAAGTGATGTGGTCGAAGCGCATGCAGCCCGACGAGTTGAATCGCCTGAGCTGTGGGCTGAATTCCGTACTTGTCCGTGGCGGCAAGAAGACCTTGCTGATCGAAACCGGCATTGGCAACAAGCTCGTGGACCGCATGAAGAAGATCTACGCGCCCGAAGAAAAGTTTTTGAACAGCCTGCACGCCTCGGGCGTCGCGCCGGAAGAAATCGACGTAGTCATCAACACGCATCTGCACTTCGATCACTGCGGATGGAACACCGTCTACCGGGATGGTCGCGCCGTGCCCACGTTTCCCAACGCGAAGTATTACGTTCAGCGCGGTGAATGGGAGTATGCACAACGGGCCAGTGAACGCGACCGCGTCAGCTACATCAGCGATAACTACAATCCACTGGTCGAGTCAGGACAGATGGAACTGATCGACGGCGCGCGCGAGTTGCTGCCCGGCGTTTCCGTCGATGTATACCCGGGACACACACAGCACTTGCAGGCCGTTAACCTGGAGAGCAATGGTAAGCGCGCTTGTTATATCTCTGACCTCATCCCAACCACCGCGCATCTCGACATCGCATGGGGCATGGCATTTGATCTGTTCCCACTGGATATCATCGCCAGCAAGAAGAAGTTTTACGCGCGGGCAGTCCCGGAAGACTGGCTGGTGATCTTCACACACGATCCGAAGACACCGTGGGCTTACGTGGAAATCACAAACGATGGGAAGTATGTTGTACGGGCGGCCTCTAACGAGAGCGAACGATCCGCTGTCTAGCTACTCCATCGCTAGCTTTACTTGTTCCTTCTCACAACGCACGCTCAGGGTTTGTGTGGCATTCTCAGGGAGATTAGCCGTGATGGTATTGGTGAGATCGTAATATTGCTCCGTGGACTGCACGCGCACGCGAATCGAATGTTTGCCGGACGGAACTTGAATCTTGTCGTAGGTGTGTCCTTCGGTTTTGCGGAAGACGATCAGCTTCTTCTTCGCCTCTCCGTGCAGAGCTTCCGTGTATTTCAGTTTTCCGTCGACCCAGAGAGATACCTTGCCCGATGAAAATGGATGCTCGACATCAATGCGCAGGTTCGCGTCCGGCTGTGGAACAACAGCGGTTTTCTTGAGGCTACCGCTCGACGGATTCTCGTCGTCATCGGCCGCTTGAGCTTGCGTTACGATCGGCTTCGGCGTAGGAGCCGTTGCAGTCTCCTTCCGCGAGGAAGCAAAGGGTGGGGCTGCGGATTTCGCACTCAAGGTGACAGGCTTCAGACGATGCCGGCCGAATGCAATCACGCTTGCCAGGGCAACGAGTGCGATCGCAGCGATTGCGTAGAGTTGTTGTTTGGAGGTGCCCTGCTTGGCAGTCTGCACCGGCGGATTGGTCGCCTTCGTAGAGCTGTTGTACGCCTGGGTTTTCTGCGCAGCGGATCCGCTCGACTGGCTCGCCTTGGACGACGTCACCGTGAGTAGTCCTGGATCGGCCGCCTCCTGGTTGTCATCCCTCAATTGCTGCCGCAAGTTGGCTAAGTCACTCGCGAAGTCCGCTCCGCTCTGGTACCGCTTGTCGAGTTCTTTCGCGATCGCTCGTGAAACGATGGTATCCGTTTCTGGCGGAAGCGCGGGATTGATCGTTGTGAGAGGTAGCGGATTATTGTTCACAACTTTGAATCCGATAGTGCTGATGCCGTTTCCCTGGAATGGCCGGTGTCCGACCAGCATCGTGTAGAGGACCACGCCAAGGGAAAAAATATCGGAGCGCCCGTCGACCGAGTGCCCGGTCAGTTGCTCAGGTGACATGTAAGCGGGCGTGCCCATCAGTACGCCAGATTGCGTGCGCTGCGACAGATCCAGCTTAGCCACGCCAAAGTCCATGATCTTGGCGTGCTCATCTTCGGTGATCATGATGTTGGCCGGCTTGATGTCGCGATGTACGACGCCGCGGGCGTGCGCATAAGCGAGCGCCTCAGCAACTTCCTGTGCCAGTCGCAGAGCTGTTTCCAGCGGGACCTTCGCATAGCCGGGCGCCAGCAATTTTTTCAATGTTTGTCCCGCAACATACTCCATCACGATGTATGGAGCGTGCGTCTCGGTATCCTCGGCGACATCATAAACAGTGACGATTCCGGGGTGCGAAAGCCTTCCTGCCGCCTGGGCTTCCAGGATGAAACGCATGCGGAACTCGGCTTCATCGTCGTCCTCTTGTCCCAGGGAAAGGGTTTTGATGGCAACGATGCGGTCGATTTTAGGGTCGCGTGCCTGGTAGACGACGCCCATGGAACCGCGTCCGAGTTCCGACAGGATCTCGTAACGCCCAAACGACGGATTGCTGGAAGAGCTGGAACTCATCTGCGATAACGGGAGGCGAGCATCGCCAGGGTAAGAGTACTTCGGTCCGGGCCACCTGCCTAAAACGTTTCACCGTCGCAGGTAACGGAAGTAACCAGTTGAGAATCAGCTCTGGTGGCCCTATATCGTGGACGGCTGCGCGCGAGGTCACGTTTGAGGACAACCCGCGACGGGGCCATCCCTTCTATCTATAGGTCGATACGATATTCCACAGCACGCCTGGAACCGCACGAAACTACCCAATTCAGAAAAGGAGCCAGAATGAAACTGGAATCGTTGAACGCCCTTTTGACAGAACAATTACAGGATCTCTATTCGGTTGAGCAGCAGATTATCGAAGCATTGCCCAAGATGATTGAAAAGGCTAATTCGTCGCAGCTGAAGGCAGGCTCAAGCGAGCATTTACAGCAGACGAAGGGACAACTTTCGCGGCTGGACCGCATCTTCGAGCAGATTCCCGGCGCCGACCGCGAAGGACAGAAGTGCAAGGGCATGGAAGGCATCCTCAAAGAAGGTGAAGAGATGGTGAAAGCCAAGGGCGACCCTGAAGTGCGAGACGCCGGAATCATCTCCGCTGCGCAGCGCGTAGAGCACTACGAAATTGCGAGCTACGGTTGCGCGCGTACCTACGCACACCTGCTTGGACACGATCAGTGGGCGCAATTGCTCCAGCAGACGCTGGATGAAGAAAAACAGACAGACCAGAAGTTGAACCAGTTAGCGGAACGCGTGAACGTAGAAGCGAAAGCCGCCTAAGCAAGCTCATCTGATCAGAGGTGAAGAGCGTCCCACTTCCCACTCGGAAGTGGGACGATTCTATTCTGGCGGAACGCGCTCGCTAGTCTCGGCGGAGCGGCCGCTTTCATTTCCGCGCAAATCGATTGCTGAAACTGAATAGAAGTAGCGCTGACCTGGGACGACTTTGTCGTCACGGAATGCCGGAGATTTCACCAACTCAGAGTTAATCTTCACCGGCTCGGAGCCCTCCTGGTGACGGAACACGTTGTATCCGGCGAGATCACTTTCCATATTCGGAGCCCACGTCAGATCGATAAACGGCTTCTGCCCAACACCCGATGCCACAGCCTGAATGCCGGTAGGAACCGCAGGCGGGAACGTGTCGCGTACATCGACGACAATTGGCGGTGAATCGTTCCCCTCCACTTGGACCGGCTGTCCGAGTGGCCCCTTGAACTGGGTGAGAGTGGTTACGCGATAAACATATTTCTGCTGCCACTCGAAGCTGTGATCGGTAAAGCTGATCTGCTTCTCACCATTCCACGGGAACTCCCCAACAATGAGCTCTCCCCGTTGTAAGGCCGGCGCTGTCGCCGGAGCCGAACCCGGCGCAAATTGCCGATACACGCGATAGGAGAACTCGAGCTTATCGGACTGAGGAGGCGTTTCCGGCGCGGCCCAGCGCAGCTCCGGCCCTTCCGCCGTGACCTGCGCCTCGACGTGATCCGGCGGAGGTAGTGTCGGCGCCAGCGGAATCTCAACCTGATTCGACAACCCCGCCGATTTGCTGTGTGCGTTTAAATCCTCTAACGCATAAATGGCAAAGGCGTCCGGATTCTGGTGCTCCAGCTGTGCAGGCAAGGTGTCGGTAAACGTTGCACGCGGAATCTGTTCCCCGCGCGTCCAATGCGAAAGTTGCGTATCCTTCTCGCCCGCTTTCTCTTCGCAAGAGATCATGGGGAAGTCACGCACGCCTCGACAAATCTGCGTCACACCCGGATGGCGAATATTTTCATGGTCGGTGGTCTGGTGCGCGGGAGTCCAGCTTAGAAAAACTTTATCGCCTTTTCGTACAGCGGAGAGATCGTCGACCGGACGAGGCAATCCCAGTGACGGCGGCTGCGGTGCTCCGGGCGTGCCACACCCAATCAGCAGGCACAGCATCGCTATCGACAGCAGGCAGAGGGCAACTCTCATGCGGAACTACGAGGATACAGGTTCTGAGAGGCAGCTTTCCAGCGGGAACGGCGTGCGAACTTTGATCGGAGATTTAAGACTTCAGATTGTACAGCCGTTCAGCTTTACTCGGTCTCATGCAGACGCTTCAGGAACTCATTAAACGTTCCATCCATCGACCACGCGGCAGCCCAATTCATCCCGACAAAAGGCATTTGGACAATTGGCCAGTACAGGTGCCGCGTATCGAATCCGTAAGCTTCACCGCCGCCGTCAGACCCAAAGATCATCAAGCCGGGAGCGTACTTCTGAACCTCGTACGATTGGTTCATTGACGCAAGTTCTTCGACGCCCCATAGCATCACGAAGGCATTCTTGCCAATGAAGCCTTCCGCTCCGTTAGAGACCTTTAAGAAGTCCACATACTCCGCCGGAAGTGTCGCACGCAGTTGTTTTTCGGTTTCGGCAATTGCGGCACAGGTTGCGCCGGAGCGGCAGTTTAAGCCGCGTAGCAAATTCTCCATGCCAAAAGATGCCATTGATCATCACAACCAATCTGCAATCTTCAATGAACAAATCTTCAATGCTCTACAGGATGTACCGCGACAGATCCTGGTCTTTCACGATGTCAGAGAGAGTCTTGCGCACATAATCGCCGTCAATGTTTACCGACTTCTCTTTCATGTCTGGTGCGTTGAAACTGATCTCGTCAAGCACGCGTTCCATGATGGTGTGCAGACGTCGCGCGCCGATGTTCTCGGTGCCTTCATTCACCCGGAACGCGAATCGAGCCACTTCTTCCAGGGACTCCTGCGTAAACTCCAGCTTCAGGCCTTCCGTCTCCAGCAGTGCCGTGTATTGCTTTACCAGCGAAGACTTCGGTTCCGTCAGAATCTTGATGAAGTCTTCGACCGTGAGCGATTGCAATTCGACGCGGATCGGGAAGCGGCCCTGCAATTCTGGAATCAGATCGCTTGGCTTGGATACATGGAATGCGCCCGCAGCCACGAACAAAATGTGATCCGTTCGCACCATCCCATAACGCGTGTTGACCGTTGTTCCTTCGACGATCGGCAGAATGTCGCGCTGCACGCCCTCGCGTGAAACGTCGGGACCATGCCCGCTTTCGCGGCCCGCGATCTTGTCGATTTCGTCGAGGAAGATGATGCCTGACTGCTCTACGCGCTCGACAGCAACCCGCGTGACTTGATCCATATCGATCAGGCGCTGCTCTTCTTCCTGCACGAGATAATCGAAGGCCTCGCTGACCTTCATCTTCCGCTTCTTGGTGCGCTGGCCGAAGATGTTGGGCAGCATGTCCTTGATGTTGACATCCATCTCCTCCACGCCCTGGTTGGAGATGATTTCAAATGATGGGAACGATTTTTCGCGAGTCTCCAATTCTACGATGCGATCGTCGAGTTTGCCTTCGCGTAACTGCTGTCGCAGCTTCTCGCGCGTCCGCGAACTGGATTCGCCCGGAAGTTGGTGCTGATCAGCCTGCGCGCCGTCACCGGGGCGCGTGGTGAAGCCCACGCCGGTGGGCAAGAGCAAGTCGAGCAGACGTTCTTCCGCATTCAATTCGGCCTTATCGGCAACGTCTTCGAGCTTCTCTTCGCGAACCATGTCGATCGAGATCTCAACCAAATCGCGGATCATCGATTCCACATCGCGGCCCACATAACCGACTTCGGTAAACTTCGAGGCCTCAACCTTCAAGAATGGCGAGTTCGCCAGCTTCGCAAGCCGGCGCGCGATTTCAGTTTTTCCCACGCCAGTGGGCCCAATCATGATGATGTTCTTGGGGATGATTTCTTCCGCCAGCTCCGGCGTTAGCTTTTGACGCCGCATACGATTGCGCAACGCAATCGCCACCGCGCGCTTGGCGGCATGCTGGCCCACAACGTACTTATCAAGCTCGCTGACAATCTCACGAGGCGTTAGATCGTCCAGTGCAAGCTGCTCTTCTTCCGAGGTTCCCGGTAAATAAATGGCCATGAATTACTGCTCCAAACTTTCTTTACTTCAACGCCGCTCGAGGTCGCGAACCCAAACCGAGCGGCGTTGGCGAGTAGCCCGCCATAGCGGATCCGATCTTCAACCCGCTGGCTACAACTCTTCTATCGCGAATGTCTCATTCGTATAGATGCACAACTTGCCAGCAATCTTCATTGAAGCTTCCGCAATCTCGCGCGCCGAAAGCTGCGTATGGTCGAGCAAAGCCTGTGCCGCCGATTGCGCGAATGGACCACCGCTGCCGATCGCTGCAATTCCGCTATCCGGCTCGATCACGTCGCCCTGCCCGCTGATCAGAAAGGTCTGCGTCTTGTCGGCGACCAGCAGCAAGGCTTCCAGATGCCGCAGAGCTTTGTCAGTTCGCCAGTCTTTGGCGAGTTCAACCGCTCCTCGCCCCAGGTTGCCGTGATACTGCTCCAGCTTGGCCTCGAACCGGCTGAATAGCGAGAACGCATCCGCCGTCGAGCCGGCGAAACCGGCGAGGATCTTTTCCTGGTACATGCGCCGGATCTTGCGCGCGTTGTGCTTGATGACATGCTCGCCAAGGGTGACCTGGCCGTCTCCGGCCATCACCACCTGGTCGCCCTTACGAACACAAAGAACGGTGGTAGAGCGAATTTTGGGAAATCGAGAACCTGTCTCTTCTTGCGCCGCCACGGGCTTGCGCGGCGGTAATGCTAAATGCTTCGTTTTCATGAGGACAATTTCTCATTATATCAGCCAAAAACGCCAGTGAAGGGGACCGCTCAGCGAGCGCCGCATAGAAAATGTGAGCCTTGGCAGCTAGCTGTGCGAGCCGCCACGGGCGGCATTGGCAACAGGCAGCGGAATCTCTCGCTTCACGGCTGCTCGGAACATACCTCCACGCGGTCGAGCAAGAAGACTGCGGTAAGCATTGCGCGCGAACGTTTGCACCAGGAATCCGAGTACGTCGGCTTGCTGATCTTTTTCGTCCGGGGAGTCGTACCATTCCGGTCTGGGGATGGCGATGCCCGAGAAGGCTTCAGTCCAGTGATGTTCCACTCCAAGGGCCATTGCGTATGGCAGCCAGCTCTGGAACTTTTCAGTGGGTACCCGCTCCAGATGATCGCGTTCCACCGAATTCATGAAATCCTGGAAGCCGCGCACATGTGCGTAAGCGCTTTTGCCCAACGCGCTCTTCGGTGAGAAGGCCTTCAGCCATAAAAGCGTAAGCACCACGGAAACGATGAGCGCTGCGGCAACGATGATCGCCGAGTTCTTGCTACTAGCGAATAGCAAGATGCAAAGATACGCTCCGATCATAAAAGCCTGTCCTGCCCATTGTGGTAGTTGAAGCGTGGCCAGGAAATCGGGATCGAAGCGGTAGAGCCCCTTCTTGCGGAGCAAGGCAAAGACGTCTTCACGAATGACGGGCACGATGGAGTAAAAGCGCTGGTACAAACTAGAAAGCTTCGTCCATTCGCCGCCATAAAAGATATGAAACAGCGCCGTACGCTCATGCGGCGCCAGTAGGCTCCACGAATCTTTTGTCCGGATGCTACGCAGGGTGTAGTCCTGTCCCTGAAATGCGACGCCCTCATCCGGTTGGCATTCTTCCATGCGCACGTAGCCGCGCACCGCGAGATCGACGATGGTCGCAACCACATCGCGCGGATCGAGTTTGTCATCGATGATGACCCCAACTTCGGCCGGCGTGAGCCCATCGGGCGGCTCGTATTGCGGAGCATACGTCGGCGTGACGCGGCGCATGCGATAAACCTGGATACCAACAATCAGCGCCAGCACCACGATGGGCAGCACGAAGATGGGATTCACACTCAACGAGGCTGCGGCCTGTTTCCAGGCACTCGCTTCGGTAAGAAGCCCGGTAGGGAATATCACGTCGACGGTGCACGGATGTCCGGGCGACAATCGAACGCCGCACTCCACCTGGGCGGAATTCTTGGTCTCGAGTGCCGGAACAACCTTCACGCCCGAATCGGAGATATAGCTACCCTGCGCACGAAACTGTTCGGCGACGGCGTCAGGCAACTGAACCAGCACCGAAGATCTCTGCACCGATCCGGCCCAATGCTCGCCGGCGTGCCACACCAGTTCATCGCGATCGCCGAGAAAACGAACCTCCGGTGAGACCGAGTAGCTGACCTTGATCTCCGCGGCTGCCCCGGCGTCGATGGCAAGTTCCAGGAAGTTGCCGGTGTTGCTTGGGGTGAAGAGAAGCTTCTGACCGTCACCATCGGTGACGTCGATGATCTCAATGGTGCGCGCCGTTCGCAGTCCGAAAGTGCCTGGGACGGCGTTCTGCGCTCTCCAGATGAACCTGCCGCGAGCCGAGGGAGCGAAGCGCTCCACCACGATGGCGCTGCCGTCGTTCTGAACGGCGACGGTGGTGTCCAGCGAACTCAGTGGCACCTGGGCTGAGGCGCCCACGCACAGGCACACGAACGCTAGAGCCGTTATTTGCCGGCGAAGGACCATCCAGCATGGTGTATAGGAAACTGGCGTCGCTCGGCAAGGACCTCTTGTGATGCCTTTGGTCACCAGCACTTGTAGTATCGTCTTGCATGCTCCGAGGGCCAAGGTAAATGGCTGAAACAATTGCCACGGGGATGTCGCAGAGCGACCGCTTTCACGCGGTGGCTGCCAGCTTTCTTGGCTGGACGCTCGACGCGTTCGACTTCTTTGTCGTCGTCTTCCTATACGACGTCCTGGCCACTGAGTTTCATGTCTCCAAAACACTGATCGTCGCTACGGTTACAGCCACCCTCGCGACGCGCCCCTTGGGAGCTTTGCTCTTCGGACTTGCGGCTGATCGCTACGGGCGCCGCATTCCGCTCATGGTCGATGTGATCTTCTTTTCCATCGTGGAAGTGCTTTGCGGATTTTCTGTGAATTTCACCATGTTTCTGGTGCTGCGAATTCTGTACGGAATTGGAATGGGCGGCGAATGGGGCGTAGGCGCCTCACTCGCCATGGAAAGCGCGCCTCATCGCTTGCGCGGCGTTCTGTCGGGCTTCCTGCAAAGCGGCTACTCGTTCGGATACTTGTTGGCTGCGATCGCGGCACGGTTAATCCTGCCGCATTTTGGATGGCGCTGGATGTTCTGGGTCGGCGGTATCCCTGCGTTGCTCGCACTCTACATTCGCAGCAAAGTGCCGGAATCAGAGGCCTGGCTGCAGCACAAGCTTCCAAGTTTTGGCGCTATCCTGCGCGAGACGCACCGCTACTGGAAACGCCTTCTGTTCCTCATCGTGTTGATGACGCTCATGATGTTCCTCTCCCACGGCACGCAGGACCTCTATCCCGACTTCCTGAAGCACGAGCACCACATCTCCCCGAACAATGTCGCTTACATCGTGATGCTTTACAACGTAGGAGCGATCCTCGGCGCGATTCTCTTCGGCCAGGTTTCAGAGCGATTCGGGCGCCGCTACGGGATGCTGGTGGCTCTGGCGCTGGCCTTGTTGATGATCCCGCTGTGGGCCTTCGGCTGGAATGTCGGCATCCTCGCGCTCGGCGCATTCTTGATCCAGATGGGCGTGCAGGGCGCGTGGGGCATCATCCCCGCGCATCTTGTAGAGGTCTCGCCGGACGCAACCCGCGGGCTGGTTCCGGGGCTGGCGTATCAACTGGGTATCTTGATGGCAGCACCCACGAATTCCATCGAATATGCGCTACGCGATGCAATCGGCTACAGGTGGGCGATCGCCAGTTTCGAAATCGTGACCATTGTCCTGCTGGCAATCGTAGTCTGGCTTGGCCGCGAAGAACGCGGAAAAGTCTTCACGAAAATTTTGATCACGTCGGAGGTGGAAGCGCCGTAGGCGCCGTTCAGAACAATCTTTCCTGTCTTCGTAGATTTCCAAATGTTCCAATGTTGGTCAGGCTTAGCGCAAAGCGGTATTGATTTTCGTTGCGCACCGCCCCCAGTGCCAACCGCCGGAATTCGACGCTAACCCCGCAGCAATCCCAGTTGTAGCTGCTTTGTACGGCCGCATACTGCAGATACTGATTACTTACGTCGAAGCCGATATTCGTGGCGGCGCTGATTCCGCGCTTGTTGGGATTGCCATAGCCTATCAGCCAACGGATCTGATTGAACTCCAGCGGAGCGGGTGCGGGATTCGGATTCTGCGGCGTCGGTGCGACAGGAACGGTTTCGCCCACCACACGGACATAGGCAGTGCTGCCGGCGACAAAGAACTGCTCGAAGTGATGTGTAATGTAGGCAGTGCTGGCATTGATCTGGCCAGTCTGAGGATCGTAGTCCAAATGCCACTCAATGTCGGTCTTGCGTCCCGCCTGCATACGCATGCGCGAAACCACCGGAGAGAAGTGTCGAGGTACAGTCAAGAACGCGATTCCCGTCAACTCGGCCGTCGTGGTGAAGACGTTCTGCTGGCCGGGAACGAGTGCGCCCCCAAACGTCGTATCCATGAAATATTTTTGGATCAACTCCCAGCTGAAGATCTCGCGTCCCATGCCCGCAGCGCCGCAAGTGCTCGATTTCTCAGTTTTAGTAGCGCCGAGGGAGAGTGTCTGCTGCTCGCCGCCCGCGGGCTCGCTCGTTGTACTTTCTTCCGGAACGCAATTTTCGGATCCCTGCACAGGCTTCGCGTAGAGCCGATTCGTGACTGCATACTCCAGTTCGTTCGTGTTGGTGAGAATATCGCGCGCGTCGAAGCGAATGATCTGCTGGAAATTGCTCACGCCGGTCACATACCGATAGATGACGCTTGGCTCGATCACGTGCTTGATGCGGTGTCCGAAAAGCGGTTTTTCAAAAATGCGATCCAATGCAGGTGGGCGAATCTCGACTGTGGTCTCAACTGCCTTTCGATTCACTCCAAAATCGCTCGGGACGCCAATTCCACCAGAACCTGACACGAGACCCTGGGTGTAATACGTATCGTCCAGGCTGATTTCAGGGCGTATGTCCCATTGATGAAAATGAAGCGGGAGCGAGGCGCGCGGAGTGAAGTCGAACCTTCCCACCAAGGGATCTGTCTGGAAGCCAGGCTCGCTTCGAGAAACGCCTTGCAGCGCGGTATCGTAGCTCCACTGCACAGGGCTTGTGCCGATCGGATGCTCCACGCTTCCCAGATCCAGGCTGGGCGCATGCACGATGGTGATCAGATCGCCAGGCGTTGTGCTCTGGAAGTTCTGATAGCGAGAAGCCATCACGTTGAAGAAATAGCCATCCGTCGACTTCGAGGCAAACCCGATCGTATTTGTCTCTGAGTTCGTGGCCTGCGTGAAGCTCTCCGAAAAAGTCTGCCGGAAGAGATAGGAGCTCAAATAGTCGATGTTGGCGACTCCTCGAAATCCCCACCGAAGCGCCGCTGCGCCATCGGCTTTTACTTCCTCGCCACCCTGGTTAACGCCCGTTGGGCCGGAGTTGCGGTCGAGCACGCCGAAGTAGGTGGCATTGAGAAACGAATTCGCGCTTGGGCGGGAACGAAATTCTCCGTGTTGAGCCCAGCCGATTGCCGAGTAATACTCGGCTCCGATGGTAGCGTCGATGCTGCGATTGACCGCCCAATAGAACGATTCGCCGAGGATCGTTCCTTTCAATGAGGACTGTCCGATCCCCGGAATCAAAATTCCCGACTGCCGCCCGATGCGCTCCACCGGCAAACGCGTGTAAGGGAAGTAAAAGATAGGAAAGTAGATCAGGCGAAAAGTGGCGTGATAGAGCTTGGCATTATCGCCGAGCAACACCACGGCTTTCTGGGTCTGGAAGGTCCACTTCGGGTGATCGATGCGGCAATCGGTGACCATTCCGTTGTGAATGATGAACAAATCGCGCCCGACCTTCTCGACCACCTTTCCCTTGAATGCGAACGGATTTGAGGAAGTCAGCAACACGTGGCTGCCGCGAAATCTCGCTCCCGTGCTGCCCACTACGTCGTAGAACTTTCCGGAGTCGGTGATCCGGTTGTAGGTAGCATGGCTGGCTTCAATGTGCTCGTCGTGAGGACCGCCGTCGAAGACCAGGTGGCCGGTGGCGTCGAGATCGCCAGTATCGGAGTTGTAGGTGATCTCATCGGCACGCATTACGTAATTGTGGGCCGTAATGACGACACTTCCGCGGAGATGGTAAACGCTCCCGACCTTTTCCTGCTGTGCCGCTTCGATCACCACTTCTTCAGTGGCGGGAGGATTTGCTGGCCGGGGGGTAGTTTGCGCACGTCCGGAACCTGAAGGGATCAGGAACAAAAGAAACAGGAGTGCTGCGCTCTGGAATCTGGTGCAAAGGGTCATCACGCCCCTGAAAAAATACAAAACCCGAAACGGTCACCCATGTTCCGCGCAAAAGCGATCGCACAGGGGGAACTTGCAAGGTAACACGCCAGTACCGGGAAACGAAATAGCGCTTGGCTCAACTGGCAGTATGATGATCTCGACTCTCGGCGTTTCTTCCATCGGCGATGGCCTGCAAGGTTTGTGGTGAGCTCTGCCGCTGCACGGAGCCCAAGCCTGAAGTGTCGCACCGATTCACCGACCTTGATCCTTACGATCCCAGCGAAGAGCAGTTTGCCTCCAGCCTCGGCGAGGTAACTGACGACGAATATGAAGACGAGGTTGAACTGATCGCGAGTTCCACGCTCGCAGAGAGCTTGCATCGCGGACGAAGCCCGGGCCCTGATGAAATGAATCAAAAATCGACTATCGCAAACAGTGGTGCGACTTCCGACCCTCGATCTGACGAGGGAACGTCCTGGAAGCAGGAAGTCACCTCGCGCCTCAGCAGGTACAAAGCGCGCCGTCGGGAGCAACTCGGGCAAAGCTCGCTGGACTTCAACTTCGAATCGACGACCGCGAACTACGTCTTCATGCAACGCGAGGGTGCCGCCGAGACAGTAACAATCGACTCCGAACTGGCCGATGAGCTCAGTCAGCAATTCGTTACTCCTGCAAACATGGGAAGTGCTGCTCCGGAACTGGAGGCCAGCAGTACGCCGGCCCTCGACACTACCGAACTCTTCGCTCAGCCCACGAAGGTTGTCGATGACGACAGTGCGCCGGCCATCCCCGACGTGGGAAAGTTGATTGAATTTCCGCGTGCGCTTTATCTCGGGCCTGCAGTGAATCCCTACGAACTCGCGGATCCCGTACTCGACGGGCCGCGTATTCTAGACGTTCCTGAGAGCGTTCCTGCTCCGCCACCGCCATTGTCCGATATCGAACTTGAGCCGGAAGGCGAAGAGATCGATCCGCGCCTCCTCGAACCAGTGTTGGACGTTGCTCCCTTGCCGCAGCGCGTGTTCGCCGGAGTGGTGGACACCGTCGTGGTTCTCGGCGCCGCAGCCCTGTTCGGAACGATTGCCCTGAAAATTACCGGCCCGGCACTACTCGCCGACAAACGTACAGCGCTGATCGCGATCGCCGTGGTTCCTACAATTCTCTGGGCGATGTACAACTATCTACTACTGGTGCATGGCGGACGCACGCTTGGAATGATTTTGGGAAAGCTGCGGCTTGTAACCTTCGAAATGCGACCGGTGGGGCGAAACGCCCGCAAATTCCGAGTCTGTGCCATGCAACTCTCGTGCCTTGCGCTGGGGATGGGACTTGTCTGGGCCTTCATCGACGAAGACCAGATCTGCTGGCATGATCGGATTACCCATACATACCTGAGCGCGCGTTAATCGGAAATCAATAAAGCTGATCGCGGGTAGAGAAAACTGTAATGCCGGTTTTCCGTTTCGCGCTTTGTGTTTCCGGTGTGCTGCTCTAGACTGCTATTCAGGAAAATCCTCCCGTCCATTTATCATTTACTTTGGCCCGGCGGGATACTTTGTCCCCGGCACCCGTAATCTAAACCGCAGATGTCCACAACAGCCGAAAACCTGAAGCGCCACACTGTCCCCGTATTCATTGCCACCACCGTCATGCTGAGCTTTATCTCGTTCTGGCGGGTGGCGGCAATCGTTCTTTCCGATCTCGCCTCCTCGGCCTATTACGCTGGTGGCGATGCCGAAAAGGTCATCGGCAAGAGCGCGCCCTGGTTCATCTTCGCAGTGATGATGTTCAGTTATGCGGTACGGGCTGTTTACGTAGAATCGAGCACGATGTTCGTCCGCGGGGGCGTCTATCGTGTCGTGAAAGAGGCGCTCGGTCCCGCGCTGGCGCGCTTCTCGGTTTCCGCGCTGTTGTTCGATTACATTCTGACCGGGCCGATCAGCGCCGTCGCGGCAGGCCTGTATCTTGCCGGCTTCGTGAAAGACCTGTTCCGCTATGCGCATCATCCCGTCCACTTCAATGACAACTACTTTGCAGCTGCCTTCGCGCTTCTTGTCATTGTGTATTTCTGGTGGAACAACATTGAGGGCATTCACGAGTCGAGTGACAAGGCACTGAAGATTATGAAGATCACCACCGTCATGGTGGTGATTCTGATCATCTGGTGCGGCTACACCATCTTCAAGATCGGTTTTCACCTCCCTCCGATTCCTACTCCTCACAACATCAATTTCACGCGTGAATCGTTGGGCTGGCTGTTCGGGACCAAGGCAGCCGGCATCACGATGATCATGCTGCTGGTAGGCTTCGGACATTCAGTCCTCGCGATGAGCGGCGAAGAGACTCTGGCCCAGGTGAACCGGGAAATCGAAAGCCCGAAGCTGAAAAACCTGGAGCGCGCCGGCTTCGTCATTTTCGTCTACAGCCTGCTGTTCACGTCGCTGGTTTCATTCTTCGCGGTGATGATCATTCCGGACCACGTTCGTCCGGACTATTTCGGCAACCTCATCGGTGGCCTGGCAATGTATGTGGCCGGTCCACAGATACCGAAGCTGATCTTTCAGGGCTTCGTTGTGATTGTCGGCATCCTCATCCTCTCGGGCGCGACGAATACGTCGATCATCGGTGCAAGTGGTGTGTTGAATCGTCTCGCCGAAGACGGTGTTCTGACGCAATGGTTCCAGAAGCCACAAAAAAGATTCGGCACGACGTATCGCATCGTCAACCTGGTTGCAGTGTTGCAGCTTGTGACCGTGCTGGTAAGCCGCGGCAATGTGTATTTCCTGGCCGCTCTCTACGCATTCGGCGTCATCTGGAGTTTTTCGTTCATGACGCTGGCCGTACTGGTGCTTCGCTTTAAACCCGTCGAAGGACGTGAATTCAAGGTTCCCGGAAATATTCACATCAAGGGGAAAGAGATTCCCCTCGGATTAGTGGTGATCGCTCTCGTCCTCTTTTCGACGGCCATCGTGAACCTGTTCACCAAGCAGGAAGCCACGATCGCGGGCGTTAGCTTCAGTTTGATTTTCTTTGTAATCCTGGTTGTGTCCGAGAAATACACTGCGCGGCAGCGGGCCGGACAAGGCGAAGTGCTCGAACAATTCCGGGTGTACGGCAATCCGGAGCTGGATCACACCACGTTGCAGGTTCGCCGCGGCAATGTACTAGTTTCCGTGCGCGACCCGAGGAATCTCTATTACCTGCGCGACACTCTCCACCGCACCGACACCACTAAACAGGATGTGGTGGTGATGACTGCGCGGTTAACGCCACGCGAGCATTCCTTCAGTGGCAGCAACATGATGGAGGCGAAAGACGTTTTCGATACCTACGAGCAGGAGTTGTTCTCGAAGGTAGTCGCGGTTGCCGAAAAGGAAGGCAAGCCAGTATCGCTGCTCGTAGTTCCAGGCGTGAACGTTTTCGATACGATCATGCAGTCGGCACAGCGGCTCGAATCAGCCCGCGTGGTGTGCGGGCAATCGACCAAACTCACAGCAGAGGAACAGGGCAAACTCACAGGTGACGCATGGGAGCGGTTGCCTGATCCTAAGCCGCGCCTTCTATTAGAAGTAGTGGAACCGAATGGCACGCGCAATGAGTATCTCCTGGGACCGCATGCACCCCGCATGCGCGATGAAGACGTGCAGCTCATGCACAAGCTGTGGCTGGAACTCAGTTCCGATCCGAAATACAGCGGATTGCACCACTACCACGTAGTTGCGCTGGCACTGAAAGAACTTGAGGAAGAACTGAAGACGCCCAAGCGCGAGCAGTTACTGGAAGCTTTAAACCAGGACGTGCAGGAACAGAGCCCGAAACGCCTGAATTAGCTGCGGGTGCTTCTGCGTCGGGTGGGATTTACGCCGCCAAGGGTTCTATTTCCGCCTGACTCGCCTCTTCTTTGCTGACCGACAGCAGCGGCCATCCGCGACGCAATACAAATTCCAGCCATGCCCCAGCTGCTTGCGACGTTATCACCGCGAGCAGAACCAGGGTCGTATAGAACGTGGCGTTCACGATGCCGGTGTCGAAAGCCACACTGGCCAGCACAATACCGGGTCCACCGCGTGCGTTGGTTGCTACGGCGAGATTTACGACGTCAAGTCCGCGGAAGCCAGCCATGCGCGCTGCCAATCCCACCGAAAGTAGCTTAAGCACACAGGCGGCCGCCAGAAAGACAACAAGATTCCTTAGCGAGAAAGTGCGGGTCAGATCGAGTTTGTATCCGACGATGGCGAAATAAGGCGCTACGAAAACGGCAAAAGAAAACTGATTCAACGAGCGCAGTACGTCTCCGAACTTTTCACGGTCAGTCGCGACGGCAAACCCAGCTAGAAATGCTGCGAAGACCAGGTTCACATCGAAAAAGGCTGCGATGACTGTGTAGGCGAACAACACCGCAACCAGATATCCCATCGGCGACGAAGTCGCGAGGATGTTCCAGCGCGCCCGGCTCAAGCGGCTAAGGAGACGCTGAGCGATCGTCATCCCGACACCAAAATAAATCAACGTGGCGAGCACGTGCGTGAAGATCGCCTGCTTCGACAGAACGCCCGATTTCGCGAGCGCTGTGGCGACTCCGAGGACGGCCCACAGCAAGATATCTTCGATCACGGCCACGCTCAGCACAAGGCGAGCAAAGCGCGTGTGCAAGATTTTCAGATCGAAGAATATTTTTGAGATCACAGGAATCGACGTGACCGCGGCCGCGATACCGATTACCAGGTAGAGCGACGTGCGCTGGTGAGCAGGCCCCATCAGCGAATCCAGGGAAAGGAAAGGAAGGGCAGCCAGCGTCAGAACAAATGGCAAACCGGTGCCCAGTGATGCCAGCCATCCGACGTTTCTGCGATCCTCCCGCGAGAACAGGTGCCTGGTTTCGGCTCCCGACGCAAACATCAGGAAGAGCAAGCCGAGCCAGTAAATGAAACCGATGACCGTCTCTTTGCCGTGCGGAGTGGCGTCACGAAAAATTGCAGCCTCGATACCCGGCCAAATCCGCCCAAGAATCGTGGGACCCAGCAAAATGCCCGCCGCGATCTCGCCGATCACGCGCGGCTGGCGCATACGCGTAAACAGGTAACCCAGGATGTGCGCGACCGCGATAAGAGCGACTAATGGAAGAACTATAGCCCCGACATCATTTGTGGACAAACGGCCCCCAGCAGCAGAGATCAACTGAATGGGATGAGTGAGCTGAGTTTCGCGCTGCCTTGAGTTGATACTGAGGCCGAAATAGCAAACTTATTGGCAAACAAAGATCATCCCGCTCGGAATCATCGCGAACTCCACGTTCAGCGTCCTCGCAGACCGTATTCTTACTTCCGATTTGGAGAACTCGGTATACCCGTCGTGTACGGCTTTTAGCGTGTACAAACCCGGCCCCAAGCCAACGATTAAGAATTCGCCTTGTTCATTGGTCTGCACCTGCACAGGTTCGCCACTCGAACCGCTCTTTCGGAGAGATATCATTGCGCCCGGGAGAACATGCACATCGCGACCCGACGAGAAAGTCACAACGCCGTGAACGACGGGCGTGGCTGCTCCGTCCACATACTGCATCTGCGAGAAGCCATTTTCGCAGTCACTGGCTGGACGGATCCGCAGAGTGATATTCATAGGAGGCATGTTAGAAGAACCGACCTCAATATCTCGAAAGAGAGCCTTCCGAAACCCAACTGATCTGACCTCCAGGTCATATCGACCAGAGCTAAGGCCGTTGAATTGAAACTCGCCGGCGACATCTGTCTTGGTGTGCCACTCTCGCTCCTCTGAATACAGGTCCACCTGAGCATTCTCCGCTGGAGCTCCGCTTTGATCGGAGACCACCCCGCTTAGGGTTGCTCCCTTAGTCTGCGCATACATCGCCAGCGAAAAGATTGTTACGAGAAAGACGACGAGAGCCTTCAGCATAGCGACGAATTGTTTCACTGCGACGAACGTCATTCAAGGCGAGTTCGCATATGAGGTCGAATTTCCCCGAAGAGTACTGACCGAACCGTGCGCAGCCAGATATAATCCCCGCCCATGAAACTTGAAGAAAAATTGCAGGAACTAAAACGCCGCGATGGCCTTGCCGAGGCCGGTGGCGGACCCGACCGCCGCGAACGCCAGCACAAAGAAGGCAAAATGTCGGCGCGCGAGCGTATCGACTTTCTGCTCGACGAAGGCACCTTCGAAGAGACAGACAAGCTGGTGACCCATCGCAGCACCGACTTCGGCATGGACGAGCAGAAGTACTTTGGCGACGGCTTCGTCACCGGCTACGGGCGCATTGAGGGCCGGCTCGTATTTGTCTTCGCGCAGGACTTCACTGTGTTCGGCGGATCGCTCTCGGAAGCCAACGCCAGCAAGATCGTGAAGATCATGGACACCGCCATGCGCGTTGGCGCGCCCGTCATCGGTCTGAATGATTCCGGAGGCGCGCGCATTCAGGAAGGTGTGATGTCGCTGGCCGGATACGCCGACATTTTTCTCCGCAACACGCTCGCAAGCGGCGTGATCCCACAGATCTCGGCGATCATGGGACCATGCGCCGGGGGCGCCGTCTATTCGCCCGCGATCACCGATTTCATCCTGATGGTCGATAAGACGTCGTACATGTTCATCACCGGTCCCGATGTGATCAAGACGGTCACGCACGAAGAGGTCACCAAAGATCAGCTAGGCGGCGCGCACACGCACAACCAAGTTTCCGGCGTGGCGCATTTCCTGGCGCACGATGACGCCGAGTGCCTCTCCATGGTGCGCGAACTCTTCAGCTTCATGCCATCCAACAATCTCGAAGATCCTCCGCGGCGCGAATGCACTGATCCCATCGACCGCATGGACGAAAAGCTCGACACGCTGGTGCCCGCCGAATCGAACAAGCCGTACGACATCAAGGACGTGATCCGAACCGTCGTCGACGACGGCTACTTCTTCGAGGTGCAGGAGCTCTACGCGCAGAATATCGTCGTCGGATTCGCACGCCTGAACGGCCGGTCCGTGGGCATTGTGGCGAACCAGCCGGCAATTCTTGCTGGGACGCTCGACATCAGCGCGTCCATCAAAGCTGCGCGGTTTGTGCGTTTCTGCGATGCGTTCAACATTCCTCTGATTACGTTCGAAGACGTCCCCGGATTCCTTCCCGGCACAACGCAGGAGTACGGCGGCATCATCACGCATGGCGCGAAGCTGCTGTTTGCCTTCGCTGAGGCCACAGTTCCCAAGATCACGATAATCACTCGCAAGGCCTACGGCGGCGCCTACTGCGTTATGTCTTCGAAACATATCCGTTGCGACGTGAACTATGCGTGGCCGACAGCGGAAATCGCGGTGATGGGTCCGGAAGGCGCGGTCGACATTGTCTATAAGCGTGATCTCGACAAGGCAAAGAACCGCGCTGAGATGCGGCAGGAAAAGATCGAAGAATTTCGCGATCGTTTTGCCAATCCTTATGTGGCGGCCGAGCGCGGATTTGTCGATGCGGTGATCCAGCCGCGGGAGACACGCAAGAAGCTGATCCAGGCCCTGGAGATGCTACAGACCAAGCGCGACAAAAATCCGCCAAAGAAGCACGGGAACATACCGCTGTAGGCAGTTGGTAGTTGCTAGTTGTTAGTTGCTAGAAAAGGCCGATAGCAATTAGCGGTTAGCATTTGGGTATTCCGCCAAAGCGCCCAACAGCTGCCTGCTAATTCTTTTTCTGACAACCAACAACTAGCAACTGACAACTAACTCACTTCTTCCGCTGCGGAGTCTTGTACGGATCGAACGTGACCTTGGCGTCGAACATGGAGTCGGGCAGGCCCGTGTTGTATTTCACGTTCGTGATGAAACGCTGGGTGGTGGTTTCCCCGTTACGAGAGCGCAGGGTCACGTGCGGCGTCATGATGCCCTGCTCCGGTCGAAACGCGTCGTAGATTTCGGCTTCTTCATTGCGCAGGCGATCCATGGGATCGCGCCAGGTGAAAGTCTTCTTCACCGGCAAATGCGTGTAGCGGTCGACAAAGATCGTGACCGAATCGTCTCCGTCCATCACCGTTACCGAGTCCGTCGCTTTCTGCTCGGCAACTGCCGTCCCATCGTAAAAGAGAGCGACACCCGGTTTCGCGAGCCACACGCGCAGAACGTTTTCCAGTGAGTGCTTGCGATTGCGATTAAAGGTCTGGAGCTGCTCTTTATCTTCCAGCGCCGTGCCGCGATAAGTGACCTCGTATCCTTCATCGCCGTTGTTGATGGTGACGATGTCCCGTTGCTTGGTCACCTCCACGCGCTGCTTGTCGGGAAATTTCCAGAAAAGCCAGTACACCGTTCCCAGGCTGTCCGGCTTTCCCTGATAGAAGCTGTAGCCGCGGCCTTCCTGCGACATGTCCTGGATGGACATATAAGCCTGGCCACCAAGAGCCTGAATCATCTGATCGAGAATCTGTCTGGCTTTACGCGCACTCGGGTCCTGCGATGATGCCGGAGCCGAAGCGGCAGGCGCGGTTGAAGTTTGGGCGCTGGCGAGAACCGTGATGAGAATAGGCACTGCGAGAAAGCGAGCGTTCATGAGTGTGCCTACAGTTTAACCACGGAAAAGGCATTCGCGCGAATGGCCGGAATCCCGTCCGTGCGATTGAGTCACATGGGGCACCCCGCGAGGCACGGGCGCGCATGGCAGCCGGTTGTTACCATCGGAACATGATTGTCGACCTCAGCCATCGTATCGAGCCAGGGATGCCAGCCTATCCGGGACTGCCCGAACCCAAGTTCCACGTCTTTCTAGCGCATGATGAGCCTGCAAAGCAGACGCATTACGCGCCCGGAGTCACTTTTCAGATTGCCGCTTACGAGTTTGGCGGAAACACCGGCACCTACGTGGACTCGCCGTTCCACCGTCATCCGAATGGCGCCGATCTGGCTGCCCTGCCCTTGAAGAAACTGGCAGACTTGCCTGGCTTGCTGATTTCGGCTCCGGAAGACGGACCTATCGACGAGAAGGTCTTCCGCGGCGTTCGCGCGGATCGCATACGAAACAAAGCCGTGCTGATCCGAACTGGTTGGTCGCGCCGATGGGGCGGCGACGATTATTTCCGGTCAGGCCCGTTCCTGACGGGAAGCGCTTGCGACCTGCTGGTCAATGCCGGCGCGGCGCTGGTGGGCATTGACTGCGCGAACATCGACGACATGAAAGATCCGAAGCGCCCGGCGCACACGAAACTACTGGCAGCGGGAATTCCGATTGTCGAGCATTTGCGCGGGTTGGAGCAGTTGCAGGGACGCACATTCCGATTCTTTGCAGCGCCTCCGGCGATCGTGGGAGGAACGTCGTTCACGGTGCGGGCGTTCGCGGTGTGCAAGGAAGAGTAGGAGTGTCGCAGGTAGGGTTTCGTGCGGTGGAAAGTTACGGAAGACCTTATAACTGATCCAGAAGCGGGAATAGTGAGTGGCGATATATCAACAGTAATCCAGCTATCATTGCAAATCGTCATGGACTTTACCTTGAAGATCGTCAGCAGATTACCCGTCGGAGTACTCTGGAATGACGATGGAATGTTACGCGTGAAAGGAAGCGGAGCCTGTCCGCGCACGACATTTCAGACCTACTGCGACATGGCCCAGTTCAATTTATCGTCGCAGATGTCGGACAGAAACTGCGATGGATGGCCCTTGCTGATACGCATCGGTTCTGGAAGGCCGAGGTAAAAACTCATCTAGCGCAGCCGAACTCGAAAATTCGACTTGAAGATTTCCCCGATTGCTATTGTTTCAGGGCATCAGAATGGGTGGCAGATTCGTCTACATCGCTTGTGTTTCTTGAAAAGTTCCATTAGTGTAATGCCCGCAACAGAGGTGTTCGCGGATTACTAGTGTTAAGCCGACTTACCGCGAACAATCTTCGATATCACCTATCCTGCGTCTTCCAGATTCTTCGTAACTTCAAGGTGCGGGTTTCAGAGAAGCGCTATCAGACTACGTGTAACCCATTGCAGGATTCCCAAGCCCAAAAACATCCACAATATTCCGAGTGCAAATGTGAGTCGGTAATAGAGGCGAACCCGGCTTTTGGGCACATACCGCTTGTGTTCGCTCCATAGGCGGCTTCGCGGCCAGTTCCACATCCAGAGAGAGAACTTGTCGGACGTATGCGCGTTTACCTCGCGGATTGCTTGGGATTTCAGTAGAAGAAGGGGAACATTGAAGCCTAAGAAGACTGTTAAGTAAATCGCAAGCAGCAACGTTGAAGATTCTATCGCCATTTGGCAATGTAATAAGCTGCAGATGATACATCGTTTTACCGCAACATTGTCGCGAGGACTCTAAAGTAAGCTTCCTGCTTTTCTCAGATTACTGTCGGGAGCGGAGATTACCTCCATATCGCACGGTGAGGTGCGCAGGGTACAGGAGAGCAAAATTACCCATCTCACACTGAAGCCCCTACTGTTCCAGCGGCGCGCCGCTGTTGTAGAGCGCCGTCATGGTCTCTACTCCCACGCGATAGATCACCCAGCTGCGGCTTGTGTCCGAGATCTGCCGGAAGAGCAGTTCGCCGCGGCCACTGCCATCCGCATCCACGACATCGATCAACTCCAGTCGCGGATAAACATCGAGGTGCGTGTTGTCAGTAACCGAGGCGAAGACCTTGCGCATGGTGCCGTCGTAGTTCTCGCGCGCAACCACCGTCACGTAGAACTCATTCTTCGGAGCGACCGGAAGGGGTTCCTGCGCGGCAACCGGCTTTGGTTTCGGTGTTCGTGACCTCGGCGTTGGCGCGGAAGCTTGCGGAACCGTCGCCGTCAGCACGAAGAGTGGAGAGTTGGTGTAGTCCAGATCGAAGGCATGAACCTGGAGATCGTCTGTCACCGAGCTGGCGCGCAGGCCAGGATGCTTGGCCGCGTAATCACGGACCGCCTGCAGCGCAAGTTGGCGCGTAGCCTCCTGGTCGCGCTGTTCGTACTCGGGCTTGCCAATCCACTTAAACGGATGTGGCGCAGTCGAGTTTGGATCGGAGACCGCAACCTGAAGGCGATTAGGGACGGCGGTCGTCGTGGCTTTGCCGGATGCTGGCGTCGCCGATGATTTGGGCACAGCCGGACCTGTAAGGCTTGCTGCCTGCTGTCCTTGAGAGCCTCGCTTAAGAACGGGACGGTCGGAGTCGTCCACCGGAGGAGCGCTGGACGCCGTAGTCGAGGCAGGCGCAGCAGTTGGAGCGGCCGGCACCGGCTCTGAGCGCTTCATTGTGGGCCGATCGGGATCGTCGTCGCCTCCGGTGCTGTCCGGAGTCGAACTGGGCGGCTGCGACGGAGGTTGCGGAGTCGGCGGACCACTTGTCGGCGAACCGCCGGGCGATCCCGAATGCCCTCCGTGTCCACCGGCGCGGCGTAAGCGCGGAGGGCCGCTATCTTCAGAACTCGAACGCGAGGGAGCCCTTGCAGCCGCTGCGGCTTTCGCGGCTGCGGCTCTTTTATTGGCAGCCTCTACATCTGCCTGCGACGTGATCTTGCCAACTCCATAGAAGGTGTTGCTCGCTTGAGGCTCCATCGCCGAATTGACCGTGAAAAGACCGGCCGGATCGCCGGACTTCTGTATCTCGTAGATATTGCCGGGCTCGAGCGCCATCGGAACAGGATTAGCGAGATACAGTCCGGCATCGTAGAACTTGCCGTCCACCAGGATAGAGACTGGAATGAGATGCGGTCCCGAGGCCGTCCATTCCACGACCGCCACCGCTCGCGGGCCCTTGCTCGTTTTCTTCCCAGTCGATTGCGCAAAGCCGCTTGGGAGCAGGCTGAAAATCAGCAATACGGGAACGGCAGCGAGCAGAGTTCGCTGTAGTATCTTCGTTGATGAGGGAGAGAAGCCACCCATGGATATCAATGATAAGGCCCCGGACTTCACTTTGCCCGACCAGGACGGAAACAAAGTTTCACTGAAAGAGTTTCGGGGAAAAACGGTTGTTCTCTATTTTTTCCCAAGAGCGAACACCCCGGGTTGAACCGTAGAAGCGTCCGAGTTTCGTGACGAATACAAAAAGTTCGAAAAACTGGGAGTTCCCGTATTGGGTGTGTCTCCCGATACGCCTGCGGCAGAGAAGAAGTTTGCCGAGAAGTTCAACATCCCGTTTCCTCTGCTGGGCGACGACGACAAGAAGGTCGCAATCGCCTATGGCGTGCTGAAAGAGAAGAACATGTACGGCAAGAAGGTGATGGGCGTGGAGCGCAGCACCTTCATCATTGGGCCGGACGGAAAGATTCAGCACATCTACGCGAAGGTGAAGCCAGAGGGGCACGCGAAGGAAGTGCTGGCCGGGCTGAAATCGTAGTCGGAATGAAAGCCGAGAGCGCGCGCGACTTCGCGAAACTCGCACCTCTTCCGCGGGATTTCTACGGACGCGATGTGGTCACTGTCAGTCGCGAGATTTTGGGAAAGGTGCTGGTACGGCAGGAAGGCCGGCGTGTCCGGGCCGGGCGGATTGTGGAAGTCGAGGGCTACCTTGGCATCGGCGATCCGGCTGCGCACTCAGCGGCTGGCAAGACGGCACGCAACTTCGTACTGTTTGGACCGCCGGGTCGTGCTTACATCTACTTCATTTACGGCAATCACTACTGCCTGAACGTCTCCTGCGAGCCAGACGGCACGGCCGGAGGCATATTGATTCGCGCGCTGGAGCCGCTGGCGGGAATCGAACTGATGGCCGACGCCAGAGGCATCGAGGGTGACCTAGAGCGCTTGAGCGTGCGGCGGTCTCTCACGTCAGGTCCCGGAAGGCTGGCAGAAGCGTTCGATATTACGCGCGAGCGCGATAACGACAAAGACGTGACGTCGGCGAAGGCGGATTTGCGAATTGTGGACGACGGATTTCGTCCGGAGAAGATCGCGGTTACGCCTCGAATCGGAATCACCAAGGCCGCGCAGGAAGAGCTGAGGTTTGTAGTCGCAGGAAATGCGTTTGTGTCTGGGAAAGCAGTCAGCAGATAGCAGTCAGCATTCAGTCCCTAGTAATTAGCATTAGCCTGTTGAACTCGTCACTGGATCGAGAGGCTGCATAGCCATCACAACAATTCGGGGCTGAATGCTGACTGCTGAGGACTGATTACTCGTTTCGCGAATCTGGCATCGCCTCTCCCGAGCCACTGAGCATGACATTGTCGATCAGCCGCGTTTTTCCAACCCACGCCGCGACGGCCACCAATGCACGCGGAATTGAGATCCGAATACCGGCTCAAGCGTGCGCGGGTTCACGATCTCGAAATAATCGAGACGGACGGACGGCTCTTCGGCGATCACCTCTTTACCGCGAGCAATGAATTCTAGCAGGGTCTCCGTTCACCGCGATCCGCGAGCGTCTGCACGCGGTTCAGTGCCCGATAGAGTACCAGCGCCTGCTTACGCTCTTGTGGGCTCAGGTACGCGTTGCGCGAACTCATGGCCAATCCGTCGGACTCGCGTACGATTGGCGCGACGACAATCTCCACATCAAGGTTCAGGTCGCGCACGAGTTGCTGAATGATGGCGACCTGCGCGGCATCCTTTTGTCCGAAGAAAGCAAGGTCGGGCTGAACGATGGTGAAGAGCTTGGTGACGACCGTCGCGACGCCACGAAAATGACCGGGACGTGAGCGGCCATCCAGTCGGTCGCTGATCTCGGCTACCTCGACAAACGTCTTCGCACCGCCCGGATACATCGCCTCTGGCGTTGGAGCGAACACCAAGTCAACTTTTTCGGATTCGAGCTTCCGGCAATCGCTTTCGAAGGTGCGCGGGTACTTGCTGAAGTCCTCATTAGGCCCGAACTGTAGCGGGTTCACGAAGATCGATGCAGCGACTACCTCACATTGCGCCCGTCGCCATGCGCATCAGCGAGAGATGGCCCTCGTGCAGAGCGCCCATCGTCGGCACCAAGCCGAGGCGCCGCCCATTGCGTCGGATCTCGGCACAAACCGAATGCATCTGCTCCGGGGTATCAACGATTCGCATAGTCGCGGGAGATACGGTTTGTGACAATGGCTTGCGTCCGTCGGCACCCGCATCCATACAAGGAGCAAAATCTGGTGCCATTTGTGCTGCTTGTAGCGTTTTTTCTGACTTCTGACTTCTGACTTCTGACTTCTGACTACTGACTTCTGACTACTTGCTCATCACGCGCTTGCGCTGCTGGATCGCTTCGAGCGCGGCTCCGGTGTCCTTCGGCAAATGGTACGACTCGGCGTCCGCGGGATAGATGCCTTCGACCACATCGCGGCGGAATGCCTCGATCGCTTCCGAAATCAACGCTCCCGCATCGGCATAACGCCGCACAAATTTCGCCGGGGGATTGAAGGTCAGTCCCGACCATGTCGTGGATCACCAGCACCTGCCCGTCGCAATCCGGTCCGGCGCCGATGCCAATCGTCGGCGTGGAAACTTCTTCCGTGATCATGGCCGCGACCTCGCGCGGAATCCCTTCCAGCACGATCGAGAACACGCCCGCCTGATCGAGAGCCACGGCATCGCGCATGAGCTGTTCCACTGCCGACAATGTCTTGCCCTGGACTTTGTAGCCGCCCATCGCATGCACCGACTGCGGCGTCAGACCGATATGTCCCATCACGGGGATCTCGGCATCGATCAACCGGCGAACGTGCTCGATCCGCTTCTCTCCGCCTTCCAGCTTCACGGCTTCCGCCCCGGCCTCTTTCAGGAAGCGCGACGCGTTGCGCACGGCGTCCTCCGGAGAAGTGTGATACGACCCGTACGGCATGTCTGCGACGAGCAGCGCCTGCTTCACGGCGCGGCGCACGGCACGCGTGTGATGCAGCATCTCGTCCACCGTGACCGGCAGCGTGCTGTCATAGCCGAGCACGACCTGTGCCAGTGAGTCGCCGACTAGAATGATGTCAATGCCAGCCTCATCCACCAGTCGCGCTGTCGCATAGTCATAGGCAGTAAGGCAGGTGATGGGTTGTCGTTTGGATTTGCGCTCCGCGAGAGTCGCGGTCGTAATCTTCGGGCGAGAATCGCCGATTGAGGTAATGCTCACATGGCCTCCAGTGCAGTTCCGCACCGCGGATACCGCCTGACTGCCCCAGCAACTGGGGCTCAGCAATAAGATGCTGCCGGGAACATTCTAGTCGCAGAAGCGGCGAAAGCGCCAGCGGCCGAAAACTCGTAGCTGAATGGCAGCCAGTCGGCTGCTCCACGCAGCTACTTCGCCGCCACGTACTTTTCCATGGGGATGTCGAAGTACATCAACTCCTGGCCGTTGTTGTCGCGCACGTCATTCACATACAGGTGTGTCCCGGAGAGTGGCTGCGAAATGTCGCCGACATCAAAGAAGAAAAATCCTGCCTGGCTCGAATGCGGCTCGACTGCCTGGGCCTGAAACATGGCGGCATGGAACTCGTCAATTGCGTGCCGATCCGTTCCTGCCTGTGGACCTTTCTTCGGAAATGGATAGGGCAATGGGTTGGTCCTGGGCTCATCGCCACGTCGCTTGACCTTCGAGAAGCGGCGATAAAGGTCATCCAGGCTTGCGGGCAAGACCTTGGTGCGGTTGCCGGTCACCAGTTCAACACGCAGGCTTTGTACAGAGACCGGCTCGTCCCCGGTATTGGTTACGACCACGAAAATCGGAAGGTATCCGGCATCCGCATATTTCTGTGTGAAGATCGCGCTCTTCTCGTTCGTATCGTAGGGATCGGCGGCGATCGACACTTTCTCGTCATTGTGGATGTCATGCGCAGGGTACGTTTGCGCATCGCGGACCGACGGCATCACGAATTGTTTAGAGGCAAAACAGATAACGGCGGCGAGAAAAACGAAACCAACAGCGAGTCCATGGGCACGCGAGAGGTTGCGCATGGGTTAATTATGGAACAGCCGGGGGCTAGACGTGAAAATTTGTCAAAATTGTTCCAAAATCACCCGGAGCGGAGAATCTGCTGATATCCGCGTCACCCGGCTCCCAACGATATTTCTTGCCATCAAACAGCAGAATCGCGCCCATCCCCGTGGATTCCTGAACTTCCAGAATGGAGATGAGACGCTTCTTCAGCATTTTCTTGGTTGTGTCCCACTTTTCGAAGGGAATGTTGATGAGCACGTATTTCGCTTTCGGCGTAGGTTTCTGCCACGAATGGATGACTAGAATTCGGCGCGCCGGACCGCCGTCGACCGAACCGAATTGTGAAGTGATTTTGGGATTTCCCCAACCGAAGTAGCCGCTATACGGGTCCTCGACCTTGTAGTTGTATCCCGACTCTCCACCTAGAGGCTTTCCGCCTGTGGCGACAATGGCGATGTCCTGTTCGCCATCGCCGTCGAAGTCACCTGTCTGGGGCGAAAAGCTGGGGTCAAGCTTGAAGCCGGTGCCGAACTGAACGTCGATCATCGACTGCAGATCGGACGCGGCCGGTTTGGCCGATGCTGAAGGCGCCGGCGCAGACTGTTGCGCCACGGCGATCACGGAGAATAGCAGGAAACAGAACGGCAAACGGCAACTGCGCATACCAGTTACTTTACGCCCGGAAACGCCGCTGACAAGAAGACGAATCGAGAAGGACAATACTGCTGACCGGGCAGGGGTGCGGGGTCTTTCGTGCCGAACAGGTAAGATCATTGCCAGAATGAAGATTGCAATTACAGGTGCAAGCGGGTTGATCGGCAGTGCTCTGGCCGACGCGCTGCAGAGATCGGGCGATCAGGTAATTCGTATTGGGCGGCAGTTGCCCGCAGACGTGTTGTGGAACCCGAGTGGCCAACTCGATCCCGGAGCGCTGGAAGGCATCGACGCTGTAGTGCATCTGGCCGGGGAAACAGTCAGCGGACGTTGGAACGAAAGCAGGAAGAGCCGGATCCTGAACAGCCGCGCGCGCGGCACGGAAACCATCGCGATGGCGGTCGCAAGGATGAAGACCCCGCCTCGGGTCATGATCTCGGCGTCGGCGATCGGCTACTACGGCTCGCGCGGAGACGAATTGCTCGACGAAACGAGCGCTTCGGGTACGGGATTTCTGGCGGAAGTGGCGCGTCAATGGGAAGCTGCGACCATGCCGGCCACAAAGGCAGGCGTACGCGTGGTCTCCCCCAGGATAGGAGTGGTGCTGGCAAAGCATGGCGGTGCGCTGCGCAAAATGCTTCCGGCTTTCCGCGTAGGACTAGGCGGCGTGCTTGGCAGCGGACGGCAGTGGTGGAGTTGGATCTCGCTTAGGGATGCGGTGAGCGCGATTCAAACCCTTATCAGCAATACCAGCGTGAGCGGACCGGTCAATCTCGTTAGCCCGAATCCAGTCACCAATCTTGAGTTCACGAGAGTCATGGCAAAAGTCTCGCGGCGTCCCGCCCTGTTTCCTCTGCCGGAAGGCGCGGTGAAGTTTTTCTTCGGAGAGATGGGAGTGGAGACGCTGCTGGCCAGCCAAAGGGTTCAGCCAAAGCGATTACAGGAGATTGGGTTCCGTTTTCAGTTTCCGGAGCTCAGCGCGGCGCTGCGCACCGAACTTGGCTGACCTCCCTTTCGCACCTTCTTTGCCGTTCGCGACGACCGGGCGCATACAATGTCGGATTCGCATGTATTTCGCCTACAGCCTATTGCTCGGACTGGCGCTGGTGGTCGCGCTGCCGTGGTGGTTTTTCCAGATGGCACGCAGCCATAAGTACCGCAGCGGACTGGCAGAGCGCTTCGGGCGAGTGCCTGAGCGAGTCAAGCGGTCGCAGTCAGGCGCGCTGGTGATCTGGGTGCACGCGGTTTCGGTAGGCGAGGTGCTCGCCGTCAGCGGTCTCATCGAGCGGCTTCGAGAGAGCTTTTCGCGCCACCGGATTGTAATTTCGACGACCACGGCGACGGGGCAGAAACTGGCGCGCGACCGGTTCGGCGAGAAGAATGTCTTCTATTTTCCGATGGACCTGGGCTTTGCCATCCGTCCATATCTGCGCGTCCTGAGGCCAAGGCTCGTGATTGTCGCCGAGACCGAGTTCTGGCCGAACTTCCTGCGCATGGCAAAGGCGAGTGGAGCACGCGTCGCGGTGGTGAACTCCCGCGTCTCAGATCGCTCGTTCCCTCGTTATCGGCGTTTCAAGTCGCTGTTGGAAAATGTGCTGGGGAACGTGGACATATTTCTTGCGCAATCCGACGTGGATCGCGGCCGCCTCATCGAGATCGGAGCGCCTGCAGCGAAGGTGCAGGTCAGCGGGAACCTGAAGTTCGACGTGAAGCCTGTCTCCGAGTCGCTGCTCTCGAAGACCTTGAAGGCCGAGATCGCGCGCAGCGGGGTTGGGCCGGTCATCGTTTGCGGCAGCACCGTTGAAGGTGAAGAGCCGCTCGTGTTGGAGGCATTCAAAAGCGTGCTGGCGAGATTCCCGCAGGCGCTGATGATTCTTGCGCCGCGCCATCCCGAGCGCTGGAGCGTTGTCGCAGAGCTACTCGAAGGCTCGGGGCTGAAGTACTGGCGTCGATCGAAGTGGCACCCCGGTGGCGACAAACTGGCCGCTGGCGTGTTCCTGCTCGACAGCATTGGCGAGCTGGCATCGGTATATGCTCTTGCGCAGCTGGCATTCGTGGGAGGAAGCCTGGTGCCGCGTGGCGGACATAACATTCTTGAGCCTGCGCAGCACGGCGTGGCAATCGTGGTCGGTCCGCACACCGAGAACTTCCGCGAGATCGTGTCACTTTTCATAAATGCGGGCGCTGTAGATGTGGTCGAGCCCGAGGATCTCGGCAAGGAATTTCTTCACCTGCTCTTTCAGGATGAGAAGCGAGCCCTCATGGCGCAGCACGCGCTGGAAACTGCGCAGGCGAATACGGGCGCGACCGAGCGCACCGCATCGGCGCTGGAGCGAATGATGGGCGTGAAGCCATCGGCTCACAAGGTTGTGAAGGGACGGAGGCGCTGATGGCGGCGATCTCCACATTGCTCTATAGCGCGGCCATTCGCGGACGGAATGCTCTTTACGATGCCGGCATGATTCGCGCAGAGCGGCTGGCCGGTCCCGTAGTCAGCATTGGCAATATCAGCACGGGCGGCTCGGGGAAAACTCCTTTCGTCATTTGTCTGGGCGAACTGCTCAAGCAGCGCGGCATCAAGTTCGACGTTCTCAGTCGCGGATATCGTCGCCAGACCCAGGGCGTCACGATTGTCGATCCGGCAGGGACGGCGGCCGAGTTTGGCGACGAACCGCTGCTGATCGCGCGTCGCCTGGGAGTCCCGGTCGTGGTCGGCGAATCCCGGTATGAAGCGGGACTACGTGCCGAGCAGCAGTTTGGACCACAGCTGCACCTGCTCGACGATGGATTCCAGCATCGTGAACTCGCGCGAAACTTCGACATCGTCCTCGTCACAGCGCCGGACCTGCTCGACCGCATGCTGCCACTGGGACGATTGCGTGAGCCGCTGGCTTCCTTAAGCCGGGCAGATGCGATCGTCGTTCGCGAAGAGACCGTTATTTCCGACCGCGTTGTTGGCGCCAAGCCTCTGTGGCGAGTGCGTAGGGGTATCGATCTGAAAGGCGCGCCAAGCCGCCCGATCGTATTCAGCGGCATTGCACGGCCAAAGTTCTTCCTCGAGGAGTTGCTGGAGCTGGGTGTGCAGCCCGCCGCAGAGGTCATCTTCCGCGATCACCAGAAATACGGAGACGCACAGATCAAACGACTGCTGCAGGCAAAATCTGCATCGATGGCAGATGGATTTATCACCACTGAAAAAGATGTCTTAAACCTGGGGCCGAGAATCGCGGAACTGGGCACGGTGGCAGTGGCGCGAGTCACCATGGAGCTGCTGGACGCGGCGCCTGCGCTCGAGATGATGTTTGCAAAGGTTCAACTGCTCTCAAGCCAGAAGATACCTTAAGTTGGCACTAGCTTCAGAAGGCAACTCTCACAGTTTTGAGATCAGGGCCCTCCGAACGCAATGGCTATGGCAGCCAGCAGGGCAACCTTGTATAAAGTTGACCCTCGAGCGTTTCTTGAGCAATGGAGGCGAGGAAAGTGCTTAATGCGCGGATAGTGAGGGTTGTCTTCGCAGCTCTTGCGACCATCATTGCGACTACTGCCTTTAGTGCCGATACCCCAAAGGTCGGCCCCGGCTACGACATAGAGATGAGCCGGATGATCCCGATGCGAGATGGCGTCGCGCTGGAAGCGTGGATTTTCAAGCCGTCCAACTTGAAAGGCAAAGCACCCACCGTGTTTTCGCTAACACAATACGAAATCGACGGCATGAAGCGTGGTCGGTACTTCACCCAGCGCGGCTTCATTTATGCGCAGGTGTATGTGCGCGGCCGGGGTCGATCGGGCGGTGAAAAGAGCGATAACCTCGGTTTGCAGGTCGGACGCGACGGCTACGACGCCGTGGAGTGGATTGCCGCTCAGCCATGGAGCGACGGGCGAGTCGTTATGTACGGCGGCTCGTTCGTTGGGATGACCCAGTGGCGCACCGCGGCTCAACATCCGCCTCATCTTGCGGGAATCGCGCCTTACGTAGCCATTTATCCAGGATGGGACGTCCCCAATACAAATGGGATCCCGCAGGCTTGGTCTGCAGTGATTATGGGCGACATTTCGGGCCGTGCGCAAAACACACAGTTCGTGCAGGACAGCGACTATTGGCAAGGCAAGATGCTGGAACAGTATGCCGCCTATCGGCCCTTTGCGGAATTGGACGACGCGGTCGGCATCGCTCAAGACGACTGGTGGATGATCGACGAACGTGGCCAGAAGAAATCGTTCATGAAGATGTGGCTCGATCATGTCGGCGATGAGTCTTTCAATCTCGCGGCAGAGCCCAAGCCCGACGACTTTGCGCAAATGAACTTCCCAGTTCTGACCGCGACCGGGTACTTCGATGATGACCAGCCCGGAGCTTTACGTTATTACCGACGTCATCTCGCGAATGCGCGCGTTGCCATGGCAGACAAACATTTCCTGATCATCGGTCCGTGGGACCATGGCGGGACTCAGCATCCTGCAAAAGAAATCGAGGGCCTTGCTATCCCTGATTCGGCTGTGATCGACATGGATAAGCTCCGTGCGGATTGGTACGACTGGGTGCTTGGTCGCGGCCCACAGCCGGATCTCTTACGCGACCGAGTTACTTACTACATGATGGGCGCCGACGAGTGGCGTTACGCGAAGACACTGGATGCAGTCTCTTCGGGGGAGCTGAAGTTCTACTTAGCAGGACCGGAGAGAATGCCAGCTGACGTTTTTCATTCCGGACATCTGGCGGAGAAATCTCCCGCTTCGGAGGCTCCAACGGTTGTCGTGAGCGATCCGCACGAGCTTCCCGAACTCGAAGTCGCGAAATACGCGGCGAGCGAGGACCTTCACAGCCAGTTTCGCGGCTTTCAGAAGCGAGCGATTAACTTCCACTCCGAGCCGTTTGCACGCGACACCGAAGTTGCCGGACAGATGCGCTTGAATCTCATTGTGGAGTCTGATGCTCCTGATTTCGATCTGTGGGCACAGGTGATGATGATCCTGCCTGACGGCTCCACGGTGAAACTCGGCGAAGATATCCGGCGTGCCCGATTCCGCAACAGCTACTTTAGACAGGAATTGCTGAACCCGGGGCAGATTGCCGAGATCCCGTTCGTGTTTTACTGGATGGCGCGGAGGATTCCTGCGGGAGCCAGGCTGCGCCTCACCATCGCTCCGTTGAATTCCCCGAATTACCAGAAGAACTACAACACCGGTGGACGCGTCGGCTACGAGAAATTGGAAGATGCGCGCGTCGCGCATATCCAGGTGTTCCACGATGCCCAGCATGCTAGCAGTCTGACCATGCCGCTCGCGACAGCGGTGAAGGATCTACATTAGGCCAAGGTCTGTGCAAAGTGAGGAAGTCGGGTATGAGAGCTCTCCTGTGTAGGCTGTTTCTGATCTCTACGCTCGCAGTTTACGGAGCAAGCGCACAACAGGGAACCGCCCTTTCGGCGATGCCTCCGAACGGAGCAGGGAAACCCGCCGATCAAATCCGAAGCTTGACAAAAGCGCTCGCGGGGACTTGGTCTACCACCGAGAAATACGAACCATTGTTTTTGACTCCGAATGGAGGGTCGGGAACTGGAGAGCAAGTCTTTCGGTCGGGGCCTGGTGGATTCACGTTGCTAGAGAACTATCACTCGAAGAATCCTGCGGGAGAACTTTTTGGTTTCGGACTGATTTGGTGGGATAAAGGCAAAGGCTTGCAGCACATATGGTGTATCAACGTGTACCCGACGGGATGTGAGATGTTTCCTGCGCCTCCGCAGCCCGGTCCGAAGTGGGATGGGAAGCAACTGGTGATTCACATCGAACAAGAACAGCAGGGTAAAAAGATGATCTGGCACGAGGTCATCGCTGATATTTCGCCAAATTCGTATACACAGACCATCGATATTGGCGAATCTCCTAGCCAGATGAGGCGCTGGCTCACCATGCACGCAAAAAAGAGTCGTTCACGTCGGCAGTAAGAGCGCGGGCCGATAGGACAAAGACTGGAATGGACTACCAAGCTCCTCAACGTGAGAAAATCAGAATAGAACCAGCAATCAGGCCTACGAGAGCAAGTTTGAAGACTGCGCGAAATTTCGAGCGTTTGGAGAAGATCGTCCAATCCTTCCCGAATGTCACCGTCACCGTACTCGGCGACATGGTGGCGGACGAATTCGTCTTCGGGGAAATTTCCCGCGTCTCCCGTGAAGCTCCGGTCCTAATCCTGAAACATCGCGATCGAACCGTCGTTCCCGGCGGCGGCGGAAACGCTGCCTGTAATCTCGCAGATCTTGGCGTCAACGTGTTGCTCGTTGGTGTGGTGGGAATGGACGAGCCCGGAAAGCTGCTATTGCAGTGTTTTCGTCACAAGCACATTCCGATCACCGGCATACAAAAGCTCAAGGGCATTCCTACGGTCACGAAGACGCGCATCCTTGCCGGCATGACGCATACCAGCCGCCAGCAGGTAGTACGTGTGGATCGCGAGCCCGAAGCTGCCTTCGACAGCTACACGGAGCGCGAACTGGTGCTCGCTGCAAAAGAATACGCGCGTGCGTCGGATGCGCTGCTCGTTTCTGACTACGGATACGGAGCGGCGACACCAGAGATTCTGCAGTCGATCGGAAGGGCGAATGGCATCCCCATCACCGTCGACTCGCGCTATCGCATGCTGGAATATGTCGGCATCACGGCAGCCACTCCGAATGAGCCCGAAGTGGAAGAAGCCCTGCATGTGCGTATCGGGCACGATGAAGAGAAGCTGCACTGGGCCGCGAATGAATTGATGAAGCGGATGAAACTGCAGTCACTGGTCATCACCCGTGGCCGCGACGGCATGCTCGCGGTCGAGCGTAAGCACAAGCCCGTAGGGATTCCCATTTTCGGCGATGACCAGGTAGTGGACGTGACCGGCGCCGGCGACACCGTGATCGCGACTTTCACCGCCGGACTTGCTGCGGGCGCGACCACCGAAGAAGCTGCACTGCTGGCGAACTACGCCGGTGGGATCGTTGTGATGAAACGCGGAACCGCGACCGTCACACAGCACGAATTACTGGCGGCACTCAAGAAAGACGCTCAGAACGTCGCCGAGAACGACGCCGATCGTGAAGATGACTGAGCCCAATCACAAGATTGTTTCGCGCGCGGAACTCCGCAGGCGCGTAGCTGAATGGCGATCGGCAGGGAACCGCATCGTCCTGGCGAACGGCTGTTTCGATGTGCTCCACGTCGGGCATGTGCGCTATCTCAGCGCGGCGAAAGCGCTGGGCGATAAGCTGATCGTAGCAGTGAACGCCGATGCCAGTGTTCGCAAACTGAAGGGCGAAGGACGTCCGGCAATGCCGGAGGACGAGCGCGCAGAATTGCTGGCGGCCCTCGAAGCAGTGGACGCGGTTCTGGTTTTTCCCGAGTTGGACGTGCGAGCGGTAATCCGTGAGGTTCGCCCCGACGTCCACGCAAAGGGAACGGATTACACTGCTGAGAGCGTCCCCGAGCGGGATGAAGTAGTAGCCTGTGGTGGGCAAGTGGCAATCGTAGGCGATCCGAAGGATCATTCGGCAAGCGAGTTCCTTCGGCGGCAGCGGATCAATAAGGAAAGCGATCCACGGTGATTTCTCCGCAACTGCATTCAGAATCGAAACCTGAACGGATTCTGCTGGTGCGCATCAGCGCCATGGGCGACGTGATCCATGCGATCCCGGCATTTGCCACACTGCGCGCCGCATTTCCCGAGGCAAGCATCGGATGGGTGATCGAGGAGCGCTGGCGTCCCTTGCTGCCGGCGGGCGTCGACATGGTGCACACCGTGCGCACCAAGGCCTGGCGCAAACACCCGTTCGCGGGTTCGACGTGGCGCGAGATTCGCGATTCGCGACGCCAGATTAGAGCAGCCGGGTACGACCTTGCAGTAGATGTCCAAGGCGCCATTCGTTCCGGCGTGATTGCATGGTGGACGCACGCACCGCGAAGAGTCGGCTTCGCCAAGCCGCGCGAATCGCAAGCCACGATGTTCTATACCGAAAAGATATCCGCTACTCGGCGGCACATCATTGAGCAAAATTTGGAACTGACTGCGGCCATCACGGGTGAACCGTATCTGGTTTACCGCTCCGCAGAGATTCCGGTAAGCTCAACCGCGCAGGCGTTTCTGCGGCGACTGGAAGGTAGTGGCATCTTGAAACTCGGCCGCTACGCGATTCTCAATCCTGGTGCCGGCTGGGGTGCGAAATGCTGGCCCACGGAGCGTTATGCGAGCGTGGCCAGAGCCTTGGGTGAACAGGGTTTGCCTTCCGTCGTGAACTATGGCCCCGGCGAAGAGGAGATGGCCCAAGCCGTGGAGCAGCAGAGCAATGGCTCCGCACGCAAAATTTCCTGCACGCTGGAAGAATTGGTCGGAGTGACGAAGCACGCGCGGCTCTTTGTTGGCGGAGACACGGGGCCGATGCACCTGGCGGCACATTTCGGAATTCCAGTGGTAGCGCTTTTTGGTCCTACCGATCCCGCAAGAAACGGTCCATACGGAACACGCAGCACGGTGCTTCGCAGTGCGTCGAGCAAGACCAGTTACTCGCACACCGCAGAAACGCATGAAGGGCTGATGGGCGTTTCCATTGACGAAGTCGTTAGCGCCGCTCAGAAGCTGCTGGAGTCGGAAACAATTCCGGCAGGAGGGGCCGGTTGAACTGGTCTCGTGTGGCGCGGCGAATTCGTGTGCCGCTGGGATTTATCTTCGCTGCTCTCTTCCTATCGTTGGCGCATCCGACTTGGACCTCCATCATTGTCGGCGCCTTTGTAGCTGCAGGAGGCGTTTGGCTGCGAGCGGCTGCCTCAGGTCACGTGCGCAAGAATGCTGAACTGACCACGACCGGGCCCTACGCCTACACGCGCAATCCTCTTTATCTCGGATCGATCCTCATCGCTTGCGGATTTTCCATAGCCTCGCGCAGTTGGATCGTCGTCGTGATCTGTGTCGTGCTCTTCACCGCGATCTACCTACCGGTCATCCGGTCGGAAGAGCAGTTCTTGCGTACGCAATTTCTGGGCTTCGATGAGTACTGTGAGCGCGTCCCCCGTTTGTTCCCGCGATTGCGAGCCGCATCCGGAGCGTCACGGGGCAGCTTTTCACGAGCGCTATATTTGCAGCATCGCGAGTACAATGCTGCCTTGGGCACCGCCGCAATGCTGGGAGCGCTGGTGGCCAAGCTGTTGTGGTTACAACGCTAAGAGCCAGGAGAGACATGCGCTCCCACCGTCTGGGAATCATCGCATTCACCTTGATCACGATGTTGGGCGCCGCCACATTGGCCGCGCAGCACAATGACGCCAGCGCTACCCCGATTGCCGGCGGCTCAGCTGTTCAGATTCAACCACCGCCTGCGAATTACGCTTTTCCTTACAACGAGACCTACGTTTATAGCGCCGACTGGCGCATCTGGACCGGTGGCACGGTTGCGTTGACGATGATCCCCGGTGCGGTTTCAGCGACCGCGAATTCAACCGGCTTCGTGTCGATGCTGTATCCGGTGCACGACCAGTTCCAATCTACTTTCGATCCGAAGACGTTCTGTTCCCAAACCATCCGCAAGCACACCGAAGAGGGCTATCACGCTCGCGATACGATGATCACCTTCGATTACGCGCAGAAGAAGTCGATCCTCGACGAAAGCAATCTGAAGAAAAAAGAAACCAAGCGCGTCGAGAACGACATTCCAGGTTGCGTGACCGATGTTCTCACCGCGATCTACTATGCCGGATCGCTTCCCTTGAAGAACGATGGCGTGTACCGATTTCCCATCAACGATGGCAACAAGACTGTCGACGTGGAGTTGAAAGTCGAAGCGCGGGAGACGGTCAAGGTTCCTGCGGGAACATTTAAGACGGTTCGCGTTTCTCCTGCGAGCACCGCACGTGGCCTGAATTCGCGCGGGAAGCTCTGGCTTTGGTATAGCGACGATTCTCGTCGCATCCCAGTGCAGATGCGCGGGCGATTTCTGTGGGGAACAATTACATTTCAACTACAGCGGATTGAACGGCGGCAGTAGTTCGTTTCGCGGAACATGCATCGGGCATCAGTCTCTTCTAGTTAATCACTGAATCCGGAAACGCTCGTTCAGCACACGTTGCAGTCGTGGGCGATAAATCAGGTCATAAGCGAGTTCCTTGTCCGGGAACATCGCCATTGCCGCTCGCTTTGAACCCGCTACCAACTCTCTGGCTTCCTCGAGCGTGAGATTCGGATCCTGGCTCAGTACCGAAAGCACCATGCTCATCATGATCTGCAATCGGCGAATCTTTTTATTCTCCTCGTCGATCTCCGCTTGATTCCTGTAAGCGCTCTGCGTCTCCTGGTTCTCCATTGGGGCCTCAAGTTTTCGTTGGATGAGCGCCGGTCCGAACGCGTTGCGCCGGATGTAAGCCATTCATCTTTCATGACTTATCACGACCAGAAATGAATATTGCCTGCCCGAAAAGCAGCTGGAGCCGAGAGAATTTTTCGTTGCCCGAACCTTCCGGAGTGAACGGGCGAAAAATCTCCGCGCCAAGCAGTATCATGCATCGAAGTTACTGGAGGAACCATGGCGAGCCAACCGCAACCGGATCAGCAGGAATTAGTCGAAGTATTTGATACCGATCAAGAGTCGGAAGCGATGGTTGTCCGCGGACTGTTGGAGTCCGCAGGAATCGACGCGATCCAGACAGGTTTGGACGCGCCCCAGGACGTTCTACCCGGTGTGGGAGGAGTAGTGCTTCGCGTCCCCGCTTCACAGGCCGACGCTGCCCGCGAGTTGATCGAGGAGTACCGTGCAGGCGGCACAGCCGCCGCTGAAGAAGGCGAGATCAATTCTGAGGACCCGTCCGCGCAGTAACCCGAGTTCCATCTAAATAGAAAGTCACAGCGCCCATCAGATCAGTCCGGTAGACGCTCACGTGTGACGCCGATAGTCTCGCCAGCGTTTCCGGACGTGGATGATGAAACTGGTTACGAAAACCGGCTGACACAAATGCAAATTGCGGATGCACCGCAGTCAGGAATTCCTGTGTCGTCGACGTGAGACTGCCATTGTGTGCGACTTTGAGAACCGTACTTGCCGGGCCTTGCGCAACCATCTGGGGCTCAACTTGCTTTTGCGCATCCCCGGTCAGCAGCGCCGAAGTGTTTCCAAAGGCGAATTGAAGGACGAGCGAATCGTTGTTCTCCGGCGTTTCGGAGAACGTCCAGTCTCGTGGCGGGGAGAGCGCGCGCACGTGCATGCCGCTCCAATCGAAACTATCTCCGGCGCCATAAACTTTCACCGACGCATTGAGCGCTCTTGCCTGGTCCATGATCGGCTTCAGCACCGGCGGAGCCGTGTTCGGACCCAACCACAATTCTCCAGGGTTGAAATTGTTGAAGATCGAATGCATGCCGCCAATGTGATCCGAGTGGCCATGCGTGATGACTACCGCGTCCAGGTGTGTGATACCGCGGGACCACAGGTACGGGGAGACGACGTTCTCGCCGAAATCGAATTCTGAGGCGTGTCCAAAACCTAGAGGCCCCGCTGCGTCAATCAGGATCGTTTTTCCTGTCGGCGAGATCACCAGGGTAGAGTCGGCCTGGCCAACGTCGATCGCTGTCACTTCCAAGACATTAGGCTGTACTCGTGGGGTTGGGGGAATCGCGACGATCCAGAAGGCCGAAGCCGCAATCGCTCCAATTCCGACGAACAGTAGCTTCAAGTTGCGCCGTGCCAGCAGGAATCCCACGCCGATCGTAAGCAGCACCGCGATTATCACGATCAGCCTCGGGTCGGCGACGCGCAGGTCCGAACTGTGCATGTGGCCGACTGTCGTTACCGTCCCGGTTATCCCGGCAAGCGTCCATCCCGCAAGCAGCGCCACTGGATGCGCGAGCATCGGTGACAGGTATCCAATTGCTACGGCAGCAACCGCCGCCGGCATCATGATCTCCGTCAGCGGCACCACGACGAGATTGGCTGGCAGTGCCAGCATCGTTGCACGATGGAAGTACGCGGCCATCGGCAACGCGAGCACAATCTGCATCAGCGCGGAGATCACGACAACCTCGCTCACCGCCAGACCGAATCGCACCCCCCCGAGCAGCATGGTTCGCGCGATCCGCCTCCCCAAAACGCGCTCTAGCCGCGAGACCACCAGGCGAAGGTCGAGCCGGAATTGCGCCTGGCGAGGGCGAAGACGCTGATCGTACGACGTCGATTCGAAGTGGCGCAACCCCTGCTGCAAGGGCGCGATGGTTCGTTCTAGCAACGGCACGCCAATTCCTGCAATCGCTGCTACTGAGAGGAACGTCAGTTGAAAGCTGGCGTCGAACAGGCCCCGTGGATCAATGAGCAGTACAAACAGTGCGGCAGCCCCCACAACATTCAAAGACGACCGATCGCGAAAGAATAAGCGGCCAACCAGGTAGACAGAGATCATTGCCACCGAGCGCAGAATTGGCGCACCGCTATCGCAGAGATACGCATAACCGAGCGAAAGAACGATAGTGACGATCGACGCGACCGCCTCGCTCGACCGCAGCCGTCGCATCGTCCAGAAAATAACAAACGCGAGTATGCCGACGTTCATCCCTGATACCACAAGGATGTGATACGTACCTGAGCGTTGAAAATCGACAGACATGGGCCGCTCGACAAAAGCGCGCTCGCCGATCAGCATCGCGTCCATCAATCCGGCCTGCCGTTCGGGCCAGAGGCGATGCATCATCTTCATCACGCTGCGGCGGGCCCGGTCGCGCCAGAAGCCGTAGCGCGTGCCGCAAGTCCCGGGCAGGCGTTCCACCCGATCGCTGCCCGCTGACCCGAGTGCAAAGATGCCCTGCTGCCGCAAGTATCCGGCGTAATCCCAGGCCCCCGGATTGCCGAAGTTGCGCGGCTCGCGCAGTTTAGCCACGAAGCGCACCCGGTCGCCATATAGAAGCGGGAGTTGCTCCGGTTCTTCATCTTCGACGTTGCCGCCGTGCCGATAAATCGAGAGCCGAATGCCCGATTGAAGCGACGCAGCCCCGCCATTGTCCTCCAGGCTCTCAGTCTCCACATCAACTACAGTGCGTTCGGCAGCCGGTCCAAAGCTCGGCGGAGACTTGATCACGTGCGCCGTAATGGTGATTTCGTCGCCTGTGGTGAAGCGCGCCAGACTGGCGGCCGTGGCTGCTTCCGCTTCGGCCAACTCAGTTGCCTCGAGCGCAAGAAATCCAAGCGAGGTCACGATCAGCAGGGCCAGAACATATGCGATCCGCTCGCGGCGGCGCGTTAGGAAGAAGATGGCAGCAACTGCAAATGCTGCGACAGCGCCGACGGTCCACGCGGAAGGACGCGAGCAATAGCGGGCGACCAGAACACCGGCAGAAAAAAAGAGAGCCGCTAGGAACAGCGGCGCTCTAGGTGGCTTCACTTCCAGGGAGTACAAAGTTGCTACTCGGTCTTAGCGATTTCATTATGCCCGGGGAAATTTAAGAATCGACACGAAACCGCCGCGCACTAGCGGGCCGGAGGTTCCCATATCGGGCAAGTCTGCATTTCGAGCGCCACTCAGCGCAGCAGACGAATGAACGACTCAATGTGGTAGGTCTGCGGGAAAAGATCGATCAGATGCGCTTCCGAGATTCGATATCCAGCCTTCAGCAGCGGGCTGAGATCGCGGGCCTGCGTCGACGGGTCACAGGAAACATAGCTGATCTCCCCCGCACCCAGGCGTGCTATGGCCCCGGCGATTTTTGGCCCTAGCCCGGCTCGCGGCGGATCGACCAAAACGAGCTCTGGCGCTTGCTTTTGCTTGCGCGCCAGGAACTGTTCTGTTGTGCTCGCCACCGCCCACACATTTGAGGGCGCGTTTTGCCGAAGATCGGCAAAAGAACTCGGCGAAGCTTCAACGGCGGCCACCTGCTCAAACGATGTGGCCAGCGGCAACGAGAACAGGCCAACGCCTGCGTAAAGATCGAAAGCCATCTTTCCGCGACGTCCCGCCGTAGCCAACGCGACCAGTTCTTCCGCGAGAAAGCGATTGGTTTGGAAGAACGATCCGGCACTGACGCGATAGTCGAATCCGGCCACCTGGTACGTGAGCGCCGATTCCCCGAACACGCCAAGCAGCGCAGCGGGACCGTTGCTCTCATCAAGTTCGGGCGCCGCAACCGATTCGCTGGTCGTTTTGCTGGTTCCCAGCCGTCGCAGAACCGCTACCGACGCAAGTTCCGGAAGCGCTGCCTGCAGGCGATCCGCAACCGGCTGAAATTTCTTTTCGAGATCTGAAGATGTGCCGTGCACCCACAGCTCGATCATCAGTTGCTGCTCATCGTGGCTGCAGAAAAACTCCACCTCGGCCACTTCTTTGGGAATCCCGCTGCCGATATCCCAAACCGCCAGCAACGCGCGTCCAATTACCTCCGCGCTGATCGGGCACTCGCGAATCGGCAGCAACTTCCTCGATCCCATGCGGTAGTAGCCGATCGCAAACTCCGGCTCATGATGAACATGCATGCGCGTGCGATTGCGGTAGTGCCACGGCGGCGATGCGTGCGCAGTGATCTCCGGAAGCTCGACCTTGGCGATGCGTTCGATCGTCTCGCGCAGAATGGATTGTTTCAGCTCGAGCTGCTGTTCGTACCCGGCCTGCTGGTAGTGACAACCGCCACACTCGCCGAAGTATGGACACTGCGGAGCAATGCGGTCCGGTGAAGGCGTAATCACCTTTTCCAGTTGCGCCCGAACGAAACCGGGCTTCTCTTCCAGGACTCGCGCTTCGATGGTTTCCCCAGGCAATACCAGCGGTACGAACGCCGCCTTGCGGCGACCCTCGGAGTCGGCAGGTAGACGGGCGAGTCCATCTCCGCCGTAAATCAGCTTTTCAATCGTTAGTTCCAAGTAATCATTTCAACACAGAAGAGGTGGCGGCGTGGGCTTACATGTAGAAAAGGCTGAGCCGCGGGAGCTTGTGGCGTTCCAGCAAGCGCTTGTTGACGTATTGCTTCTGCAATTGATCGATTTGCGAGCCTGGCATTTTGCGGCGATACGGTGCGAGCTCGCGGTCGGCCTCCGCGCGAATCGCCACCAGTTCATCGTCCGAGGACGACGCCAGCAACGCCGCCATGAGCTTTTCTTCCATTACCGTGAGTCGCCGTTCGAGATCTTCGAGCCGCGTACCAGGGGCCTTGCGAAGAGCCTCGGCCATCTCGCGCAGGTTCTTGGCCGTCTCCGCGACCAAGGGTTGAACAATGGCAGGCGCCGCCGCCCTCGCCAACACATCGGCATTCTTCATGAGGAAGTCGGCGACACTGGCGTTTTCGAATCCGCTGTCGGCCTTCGGCTCGTTCGACGTGGTGGGTGAGGCGCTGCCGCCAGCCGCGGCTTCCTTCATTTCTTCGGCAGTGGATAGAACCTCTTGCGCGCAATAAGCGAGACTATTCACCTTGCGCGTCTTCGAAGGCCTCGCATCGTAGCGATCGAAGGCTTCGTCTATGCCGCGCAATACGGCGGCAAGTGGAATGCCGGCATCCTTCCAGGTCTCGATCAGCGCCCAGTCGAGTGTATTGAGCAGCAGGCCCGAGCCGCGACGACGCTGGAAGTGTTCTTCGATCTCGGTGAAATAGTTGAAGTAATTTTCCACTGGGACAAGGGTAATGCATTTTCACCACAGAGGACGCAGAGGTTCACAGAGGTTTTTGAGCCCTGCGTACTCCTCGTCCTCTGCGGTGAGTTAATGCTTGGCTGAAGTGCGTCGCTTTGCCGCCGTGAACGTCGCGTTGCGCTCCCAGATAATCTGCAGGCCTTCGAGCGTTAGCAAATCGTCGACGTGCTTGATGAACCGCGAGCTCTCACCAATCAACGATGCGAGACCACCGGTAGCAACCACCTTTACGTCCTTGCCGATCTCGGCGGTCAGGCGCTCGAGGATTCCGTCGACCAGCGACAGGTATCCGTAGAACAGGCCCGATTGCATGCTGTTCACGGTGTTTGTGCCGATCAGATGCGGAGGCTTGCGCAGATCCACGCGTGGCAGGCGCGCGGTGCGTGAAAACAGCGCTTCGGCGGAGATGCCGATGCCCGGGGCAATCACTCCACCCAGATATTCGCCGCGAACGGAGACCACATCGAACGTCGTCGCGGTGCCGAAATCAACAACGATGCACGGGCCGCCGTATTTCTCGTATCCGGCCACGCTGTTGACCACGCGATCCGCGCCAACTTCCTGCGGGTTGTCGTAGTGCACCGGCATACCGGTCTTCACGCCCGGCTCGATAAACAGCGGCTTGGTCTTGAAATACTTTTCGCAAACTTCGCGCAGCGTGGAATCGAGCGGGGGCACCACCGAAGAAATCACGATCCCCGTGAATGGTCCGACTTCGAGACCGGCTCCGGCAAACAGGTTGCGGAAGAGAACGCCATACTCATCTACGGTCTGCGTGCGAATCGTAGAGACGCGCCAGTGCGCCAGCAGGCGCGACGCTTGCTCGGACGCCGAAGCGCTGAAGACGCCAAGAACCGTGTTGGTGTTGCCGACATCGACGACGAGAAGCATTCAGAACCTCAGTTAACCACAAAGTACACGAAGGTCACAAAGATTCTAAGATCTCAGATTCGCATGCTCGTTCATGCTGCCCGCACACTACCCGACAGCACCGTTCGCGTGCCGGAGTTCGCGTTCACCAGCAGAAACCCGCGCTCGTCGAGCCCCGCTGTCACGCCGTCATACCCACCGTTCTCATCCACGTGCACGCGTTTGCCGCGGGTGTAGGACGATCGTTGCTGGAACCGCTCGTAGATCGCGCGCCGTGCTTCAGCGATATCCCGCGAAACCAGTTGCCGGTATTCCGAGTCGAGCGATTTGAGCAAAGCCGCCGCAAGAGCTACGCGCGACCACGACTGGCCGCCTGCGAGTTGCAGTGACGTCGCAATAGCCTCCAGTTCAGAAGGGAAGCTGCGCTGGTTCACGTTAATACCAACCCCAACCACGGCATAGCGCACGCGCGTCACCTCGGCATTCATCTCCGTAAGGATGCCGCAGAATTTCTTGTCTCCGATAAGCAGATCATTCGGCCAGCGGATGTCCGGTCGCAGTCCCGTTGCTTCCACCACCGCGTCGTAGGCAGCAATACCCGTAATCAAGGACAGCAGCAGCGCGTCGGCAGGCGCGATCTGCGGGCGCAAGATCACCGAAACGTAAATTCCAGTGGATGGCTCCGAAACCCAGCTATGACCAGCGCGCCCTCGTCCTGCAGTCTGTTCCTCTGCAATGAAGACGCTGCCCTCAGGAGCGCCATTCGCAGCCGCCTGCATCCCTTCAACGTTGGTCGAACCTACGCGAAAGTAATGATTGATCTCGCGCGCAAATACCGTTCCTTTCAACGACGGTTCGAGGGCCTCCGGCAGCAGCAGGTCCGGCACGGCCGCCAGCTGATACCCCGTTGCGGGATGTCCAGTAATTTCAACTCCGAATGCGCGTAGTTGCTGCACCAGTCGCCACACTTCGGAACGGTTGGTATCAATTTCGTGCGCGAGTTTCGTGCCGCTGACCACAACGGTCGCGTTGTCCGCAAGAATACGGATGATACGGCCGAGACGGCTGTCGCTCCGGCGTCCGTGGTCCGGTAGTTCGCGACCGCGAGTTGTCTGGTTAGCCGAGATGGAGGAATTATCGGCCAAGGCGGTGCAAACGGGAAGTGATTCGATGTTTGTAACGCCGGAGTCTCGCAGGCCCGCGTCTATCGAAAAGCTATGCCGGCTGAATGCGCAGGTTCATATCGACCGCCTGCGGCGAGTGCGTCAACGCGCCCACAGAGATGAAGTCAACGCCGGTTTCCGCGTACGAGCGGACTGTCTCCAGATTCACGCCCCCCGACACTTCGAGTGGAATCTTCTTGCCGTGATGCGTCGTCCGATCCACCGCAAGGCGAACGTCTTCGGCACTCATGTTGTCGAGGAGTATCGCCTCGGCACCATGGTCCAGGGCAAGTTCCAGTTCCGGCAGGCTGCGAACTTCGATCTCGACGATCTGCGATCCCTGGCGGTTGCGCAACGCGTGTTCCAGAGCCGGAACAATGCCTCCAGCGAGCGCAATGTGATTGTTCTTGATGAGAATGCCGTCAGAGAGATCGAGGCGATGATTCTGTCCGCCTCCGCAGCGTACTGCATATTTGTCCAACACGCGAAGTCCGATCACGGTCTTGCGAGTGTCGAGAATCCTGGCACGGGTTCCGCTTACTGCGTCCACAAATCGGCGCGTAATGGTTGCGATCCCGCTCAGGCGCTGCAGCAGGTTGAGGATCACGCGTTCGCACGAGAGCAGAGCGCGCGCATTGTGGCGGATATTCGCCACCGTTTGGCCTTTGTGCAGGCGCACGCCATCGAAGATCTCCGGATGCGTCGTGACTTCGGGGTGTCCGACAACGTTCGGCTCGAGCATCGCGTAAACCTGAAAAACGCGCTCGATCGCGCCCACACCAGCGAGAATGCAATCCTGCTTCGTGGCAACGCGAGCCTGGCCGATTTGGCGCGGATCGATACAGGCAAGGGTAGTGGCATCGTGCGTTGCTTTATCTTCAAGCAGCGCGTTCCTCAGAATCTCGGTGATGCGTCGGCTGTTCCAGTCCATTTTTTAGTAGTCAGTACTCAGCATTCAGTAGTCAGACAAACAGGATGCAGAGCTAGCCGCAACCCAATTGCGAGCGGGCCGCCAGCGTTTTGGCATGAAGAACCTTCAGTTCTTCCGCTCGCGTTCTTATGCCTTCGACAACATGCGTGGGCGCCTTCGCCAAAAAAGCGTCATTCGACAACTGCCGCTGACCGTTACCCATTTCTTTCTCAATGCGCTCCAGTTCTTTCTGCAAACGCAGGCACTCCGCCGCCACGTCGATCTTCCGTTCGTAGATAACGCGCACATCGAATCGCGCCGTGCTGCGCGCGCCAGCTTCCTTCGCCAGCGAGTGCTCGGTAAAGCGAATGTCGTCTACGTTCGCTAGCCGCTCCACGGCAATAGCATTGTCGCGGATGAGCTTACGAATCGCGATGTCGGCGTGCACCTCGATAGGAGTCTTCGCCTTTTGCTCCACTTTCATCTCGGCGCGCAGGTTGCGAACGCTCACGATCAGGTCTTGTAGGATCGCCATCTCCTGTTCGGCTCCCAGACTGATCTGCTTCTGGTCCGCCTGCGGATACGCTGATAGCGCGATCGAAGCAGCCCGCGGTTTGCCGTCGTAAATCGCGTGCCAGATTTCTTCTGTGATGAATGGCATGATCGGTGACAGCAGGCGCAGAGACGCTTCGAACAAACTCGCCAGGTTCTGACAAGCCGCTCGGGCGTGCTGGCGGTCTTTATCGCTGACGAAATCCGCGAGGCGATTCTTTACCAGCTCGATGTACCAGTCGCAAAGTTCGCCCCAGAAGAAGCTGTAAACCAGATGCGCGGCCTCGTGAAAGCGATAGGTCTGTAGCGCGTCATTGACCTGCTGCGCTGTCTGATTGAACCGCGAAAGAATCCAGCGGTCTTCAAGTGTCTCAGGCGTGAACGACGCGATACCGCGGTTGGTTGCGCTCCCCAATTCTTTTAGCGACCACACGCCAGCTTCTTCAGCCCGATCGACATTCATGAACATGAAGCGCGCGGCGTTCCATATCTTGTTGGCGAAGGCGCGATAGCCCTCGGTGCGGCTCTCGTTGAAGGCGATATCGGTACCGGGCGAAGCCATCGCCGCGAGCGTAAAGCGTGTTGCATCGGTGCCGTATTTCTCGATCACCTGGATCGGATCCAGCACGTTGCCCTTAGTCTTCGACATCTTCTGGCGCTCGGCATCGCGCACGAGCGCATGGATATAGACTTCACGGAAGGGCACGGACTCGCGCAGATCGGCATCGCTCTCCGGTGAGTCCGCAGTGTCCGAACTGGATCCCGGCTTATGTGGCGGGGCCATGAAGTGGCAGCCCATCATGATCATCCTCGCCACCCAGAAGAAAAGAATGTCCTGCCCTGTGATGAGCAGCGACGTCGGATACAACGCCTCCAGGTCGCGCGTTTTCTCCGGCCAGCCCAGCGTCGTAAACGGCAGCAGTGCCGACGAGAACCACGTGTCGAGCACATCCGTATCTTGAACCAGATCGTGATGTGCGCAGTGTTTGCATTGCTTCGGCTCTTCGCGCGCAACGATGATCTCGCCGCACTTCTGGCAATGCCACGCGGGAATGCGATGGCCCCACCACAGCTGCCGCGAGATGCACCAGTCGTGTATGTTGTCCATCCACTGCAGATAGATGGTCTTGTAATTCTCCGGCGTGAAACGAATGAATCCCTTGCTCACCGCATCGCTTGCGGCCTTTGCCATGCTGGGCTCGCCCAAACTCGGCTCTTTGTTCACGGCCACGAACCATTGCGTCGACAAGCGCGGCTCCACAATTGTCTTGCAGCGGTCGCATTTGCCGATCGGCACCACGTAATCCTTTTCGCCGACGAAGAAGCCTTGCTCGCGCAGATCGTTCATCACGCGTTCACGCGCTTCGAAACGATCATGACCAGCGTAAGGACCAGCGTTCTCGTTCATGCGGCCGTGTTCGTCCATGATGTTGATCTGCGGCAGATCGTGACGCAGGCCGGCGGCAAAGTCGTTGGCGTCGTGCGCGGGCGTGACCTTCACCACGCCGGTACCGAACTCAGGCTGCGCGAGTTCATCGGCGATCACCGGAATCTCGCGCTTCATCAGCGGCAGCAGCACGCGTTTTCCGTGCAGATGCTTGTAGCGCTCGTCGTCAGGATTTACTGCAACGGCCGTATCTCCGAGCATCGTCTCCGGACGCGTGGTGGCCACCGTCAGAAACTCGTCGCTGCCGATCACGGGATAACGAATCTCGTACAGCTTCCCCGGATAATCTTCGTGCACCACTTCGAGATCCGAGATCGCGGTTCCGCAGCGTGGACACCAGTTCACGATGTAGTTGCCGCGATAAATCAATCCTTCGTCGTACAGGCGGACGAACACCTCGCGCACGCAATGCGAAAGATTTTCGTCCATGGTGAAGTACTCGCGATGCCAGTCGACCGACGCTCCGAGCCGCTTCATCTGGTCGAGAATGGCGCCGCCGTAATGCTTGCGCCAATCCCACACGCGCTCGATAAACTTTCTCGCGGCCCAGGTCCTGGCGCTTCACGCCTTCAGCGGCCAGTTGGCGCTCAACCATCATCTGTGTGGCGATCCCGGCATGATCCGTTCCCGGCAGCCAGAGCGAAAGGTCGCCGCGCATGCGGTGCCAGCGAACGATGATGTCCATCTCCGTCTGGTTCAGCATGTGGCCCATATGGAGACGGCCGGTCACGTTTGGCGGCGGCAACAAGAGAGTGAAGACAGGCCGCTTGTCGCCCGGTTCGGGCGTACTCACCGCAAAAAGGTTTTCCTTGGTCCAGTATTCAGCCCAGCGGGTTTCAATCGCGCTGGGTTCGTACGCTTTGGGAAGCTCGTGTGGCATGCGAGATCAATAGCCTATAGGTAAACCTTAGATATTACAGGAGTGAGTGGGAGTAGTCAGCTTTGCAGCAGCGAATGCTGGCGTCACTCGGTGGATCGTGCAATCGGGTCGGCGTCTGGTTCGCGAATATCCATGCGAATGATCAGACCTTCCTGGATGGAATACACGTGCTTCACCATTCGATCCAGCAATATCTTTCCGCCCATGTCCCGAATTATCTGGTGGACCTCGACAACGGTACGCCCGCTCTCATCGTCTTCGATGCGCATCGGGTCGACGTGCGGATCCACCACCGTCCACTGCCGCTGCCAGTAGGCGCGGACGCTCTCGTGCCCGTGCACACGTCCGCCCTCCATTCCGTTCGGCCAGTCCACATCCGGATGCATTCGGGCCAGGACCGCATCGATGTCGCGAGCGTTGAACGATCGGTAGACCGCAGTGATCAGATCTTCTTTCGATGTCATGGGAATACGATGCCGCCAGATCCAAGACGGACGACTAACATTTCTGGGCGCGTCGCCCTAATGATTCGGAGATCCCCGGCGGTGAATCGCCGGAAAAAGTAAAAGGCACGGGGCGCGCCCCGTGCCTCGTATCAGGAGAACAGAAGTTATTCCTCAGGATCCTTGCGCGGCTTGCGACGGTTCGACATCTCTCGCGCAATTTCTTCGATCAGTGTTGGCTTCATGCGATCCAGAACTCGCGCAACTGCGCTCGCGATGAAAACCTGCGTCTGATCGCCGGGTGCGACGTCGTTTCCTTCCGGCTCGGCGGGGGGTTCAGCTCCACGAACGAAATGTTCGGTGATTGCGGCTCCCAAAACTGTAGCTCCCGCAGCAGCAGCGGCGGCTGCGATAGCCGGAACTTCGACAGGATGAATCTGCTCAACCGTGGGCGACTGCTCCACGGACTCTTCTTCGACGATGCTAGGCGGCTCTGGGCCAACCGAAAGGATGGCAGGCTCAGTGGCTACCGAGGTGACCATCGGCGTCGGAGGCTCGACGGGCGTCGGATGAGCTTCAACCGCGGGTTCCGGCTCTGGGATGAAAGTTGTCGGCTCTGGGCTCTCGATTACTGGAGCGACCGATGATGCTTCAATGGCCGCTTCTTCGACAGCAGGTGCAGTCGGTTCCGGCTCAGTCTCGACCACGGCTTCCACGGTCGATTCAGGTATGGAAGCGCCCACTAGCTCAGCGGTGGTCTCCAACTGCGGCTCGCTCTGTGTGAAGAATTCTTCGGGAAGCGCCTGGGTCGCGTCGGGATCGAACGGCTTCTCGACTGCTTCGGCGGCGGGTGCCTCGTCGACATGAGCCTCAACGACAGAAGGCTCGTCGACAGCAGCTTCAACCACATGCGTGTCGGGAGCACTCGCTTCCACCAAAGCCGCGGACGCGTGCTCGAAAATCGCCGGCTCTTCCTCTACTGAAGTAGGTTCAGCAACAGCCTCAGTCACAGCGGGAGCTTCAGTCGCAGCGGCTTCAGGAGTCGCTGCAATCGGCGCACTCGCGCCGGTCTCAGCTTCCACTGGGACCATCTCCCAGGACGTGGTCGCCGTGCTGCTTACCGCTACTGGAGTGAGCGCCTCAGGCACATCTTCGGACTGAGCTTCTTCTGCAACTGCTTCTGCCGCGCCATCGCCCTCGAAGGCGTGTCCCTCTTCCGGCGGCTGATACTCGTAAGAACTGCTCGCTTCGTCCATCAATTCCGGCACGATTCCAACCGGAATTACTTCCGCATTCGCGACACCGAAATGAGTTGTGAAGTCCGAGAAACTATCTGTCCCTTCGACCAGAGCCGGATCTGGGGGAACCGTCAACTCCGGAGAAGGCTGCTCGATTCCTGGCTCAACGCCAGTCTCGGCGTGCGTCTCAACCTGCACCGGCGGGGCGACGTTAGGCTCGAAATCAGGTGCGCTCTCGACAACCGGAGTCTCTTCGACCAGAGCATGGCTGGTCTCTAAACCCATGGCTGCAGATGCTTCAGCCAGGTATGCGCTTGGACTTGAAACTTCGGGTTCCTCTTCGACCGATTGCATGGGCGAAGAGAATGCCATCGGTTCCGCTGCCGGTTCTTCTTCCGCGACGACGGGCCTTTCCTTGGCGACGGATGCCGGAACGGCATACTCCAGTCCGAACATTGGCTGGGATTCGTCAACGTGTTGAGAGGGTTCTGATTCGGGGGCGATTACTGTCGCCGGAATCGCAATTCCATCGAGCACGGGATCCCAAGCCGCAGTTTCGCTTGCATGTACCGGGGCGGCTGGGTGCTCCACTACCTCGCGCGCCACACTGGCATGGGAGAAAGGCGAATGCGGCTCTGATTCCGCAGGCTTCGACGGCGCCTCCATTTCCATTGCCGGAACCGCTTCGGTGGGCTTGATCTCTTCGTGTTCCGTAACAATCGCGCTGCTGTCGAGTTCCAACGCAGGCGCAGCTACGGCAACCGCGATCGAGGATGTAGAGCCGTCCGCACTGGCGGCTGCCGCTGTTTGCGTCCCCTCATCGGCAATCCCAAGAGACTGGCGTAACTCGTCCTGTGACAACAGCACCGTTTCCTCATAGCTCCGTAAATTCTGTGGAGCTTTCGGAGGCGGTGGTGGTGGCGGCGGTGGAGCTGCCGTCGTCCTTGGAATATTGAATCGCTTCGCGATCGCCTCGATGGCCGCGGTGAGATCCGTTGCCTCGAACGGCTTGATCATCACCCCTTCGGCGCGGACCCGGTTGGAATCATCGGGATTGAACGGCTCCATCTTTCCGACGGTCAGCAGCACCGGCTTGCGCGAAGTTTCAGGATTGTTCTTAAGGCGTTCGCAAACTTCAAGGCCGGTGTAGCCCGGCATAAAGACGTCAAGAATGATGATATCGGGGTTTTCGGCAGTGATCTTTTTGAGCGCGGCGGCACCATTACTGACGGCGATCACCTCAAAACCGGCGTCCGTCAATATTTTCTTGCCCATGTTTTGGGCGGTCATGCTGTCGTCGGCGAGCAATATCTTCATCGCCACTGCTAGCAACCTCGTGTTCTGCCGGGGTAACCGAGACGTTACCTGTTCTGAATTCCTAAGTCAATCGAACGGTACGGCTAAAGGTATCAGCACGTTAGGAACTTAGGTACCTGCTTCGCCATCAATCTTCCAGACATAGTTGTCAGAAACGGAATTAGTGCCATCACAGGAACTGGCGTTCCCACGAAATGACGCCCGCTGAAAAAACAAAAAAGGCGGCCGCAGCCGCCCCTGGAATTCTTCTCCAGTTACTTACTAAAACGGCACCAGCTTGTGCAAACCTTTCTTCTTTTTTGCCTTGCTGCTCGAAACATCCTGGTTTTGTGTCTGCTCAGTGCTCGCAGCGGCTTTATTGGCATTAGAACTGGACTCTCCCGCATTCGGTTGAGCCGCTTCATTTACCTGGGTCGGTGGGGTTGCTGCTGCATCGGCTCCGGCCGTCGAATCCGCCGGGCTTGATTGCGCCTGTTGCAGAGTCGGCTGTGCGCCATTTGAGGGGACCGCCGGTGCCACATTGGATCCGCCGCTCGCCGGTACCGCTCCCGTAGCCGGAGCACTCGATCCAGTCGCTGGCGCAGTTCCTCCGCTCGAAGGATCGGCAATTGGCTGTAAGTCGGAGATACCAGTGTTGTTGGTGTTGTCTGTTGCCGCGGTCGCCGGAGGAGCATCGGAGCGTGGGATCGGCTGACTCGGCGGTGGTGCTCCATCTTTCACTGGTTCAACCGCGAGAGTGTCCTTGCCTTGAACCTTTTGCGCTCCCACATTGCCCGCCTCGCGAATCAAATCGGGAGCACTGGTCGGTTTGGGATCGATCATCGTCGGATCACCAACCAGCGTCGCTTCCGCGATCGACTTGTTCGGACCCTTCTTCAGATTGTCCATGAAGCGGCCCACCATACCGAGTTCCGCGCGGCTCTCTTCTTCTTTTTTGTTCTGAGCAATTGCTGCCGGCGTCGCCTTGGGAATCGGTCGCTTCAGCGCTTCCAATTGCTTGCGCGCCTCTGGTGCGGCGGGCATCACCGGGTAGCGCGTAAGAATTTTGGAGTAGGCGTCCGCCGCCTGGTTCTCCAGGTTCTTGATCATGTTTCCCTTGGTGACTTCATTCAATCGCGGCGCCGCTCTCACCTGATCCACCTGGCGCAGGTACGAGTCTCCCAACAACAGCAGCGCTTCATCCGCATCACTGTAAAGCGGGTACGTATCCGCTAGCGATTTCAATCTTGCCTCGGCGGCTGGATAGGCTTCGCGCATGAAGTAGAAATGTCCAATACGGAATTCGCGTTCCGCCAGGACTTCCTGCACCTGGAGAAGTTTCTGCCTCGCTTCCGGCACCAGTTTGCTGTCTGGATACGTCGTAATCAGATATCTGTATTCATCCTGCGCGCGTACCGCGTGGGTGAAATCGCGATCCGGCTTCTCCATCTCCTTGAAGTGGATGTTCGCGATCTTCAGCTGAGCTTCTGCCGCTTCCGGCATATTCGGGAAGAAGGTTTCGAAGTCCTTGTACTCGTTCTCGGCCTGCACCAGCGCGGCCGAGGTTCCTTCTGCATACCAGGAATCGCCAATCGCCAGCTTGGCGCGCGCCACGTACTCGGAATCCGGGTAGGTATTGATCAAGGTTTGCAGCGTAAGCCGGGTCACGTCGTATTTGCCGTGTTGCAGCGCGTCCATGGCCTGGTCGAACAAGACCTTGTCAGGCTGCTTCGAATCGACGTTCGCGATCGGGTTCTTGATTTTCTTGTTCGTGCAGGCACCGAGAAACAGCATGCTTGCGGCCAGGCTCAGGATTACGAATCGCTTTAAGACCATTACCTCTACCTACCTTGGGAAAGAACCTGCAAAATTGGCTCGTTTCGTTCGACCGCGTCAGACCTTTTGCAGACTGGCTTCCACCGCTGCCTTCAGGAGTTGTTCTGCTTGTTTCTTGGGATCGCCTTTTCCGAACACCGCGTTGCCAGCGACCAGGATTTCCGCGCCCGCACGGACCACATCGCCCACCGTCTCCAGCGATACGCCTCCGTCGACTTCGATCCGGTAATCCAGGCCGCGTGCCTGGCGGATGCGAGCGAGATTCGCAATCTTATGCAGCGATCCCCGGATAAACTTCTGCCCACCAAATCCGGGATTCACCGACATTACGAGCACGTAATCGACCAGGTCCAAAACTTCCGAGAGTGTTTCTACGGGCGTTGCCGGATTAATGACGACGCCCACATCCGCCCCGTGACTCCGAATCAGCTCGAGCGTGCGGTTCAAATGCCGAGTCGATTCCTGGTGCACTGAAATCCAGTTCGCGCCGGCATCCACAAACGCAGGGATGAATTCGTCGGGATGCTCGATCATCAAATGGCAATCAAGCGGCAGATTCGTATGTTTCCGGATCGAGGCTACAACCGGAGGACCGATCGTAAGATTGGGCACAAAATGTCCGTCCATCACATCCAGATGAATTACGGACGCGCCGCCCTCGGTTGCCGCCTGTATCTGATCGGCGAGCCGTGCAAAATCGGCGGACAGAATGGAAGGAGCAAGCTCGATCAAAAGGGTCTCTCAATGCAACTGCGAACCACAGCACCTGATCAGGTCAGGAGTTAGCTCCCGAAATTCTATCACTTGCCCGACAGCTAAGTAGTAGCTGGACGCGGCGCCGCTCGCTCTCAACGCGAGCCGCCCGTTCCTCGCCAGCTATCCCTTACTCCATTCATAGCTTGCAAGGATTCCCTTGAAGCATGAAACTTGGAACGCGAAACGTCCTATGGCACTCGTTGAAGTACGCAAGCTCAGTAAAGTCTATGCCGGATCTCGAACCATGCTGGGCCGAGACTCTGGAGAGGTCCGCGCCGTGGATGACGTTTCCCTCGATATCAATCCGGGCGAGACCCTTGGTCTTGTAGGCGAGTCGGGCTCGGGGAAAAGTACGTTGGGCCGCTTAATCCTGCGCCTGGTCGAGCCTACCTCCGGGAGCGTGCGCTTCGATGGTCGTGACGTGCTGGCGGCTTCCGGCGGCGAAATGCGTCAGCTCCGCCGCCAGATGCAGATCATCTTTCAAGACCCGTTCGGCTCACTCGATCCCCGCATGCGCGTGGAGGAGATCGTGGTGGAACCGCTGCGGATACATGGGATGAACGGGCTGCCTGGCTTTGATCCGCCGCCAACCGCCGGGTGGACCGGTCCGGAGCGTCGCCGTTCGCGCTACCGCTCGTATGCGGCGCAACTGATGAAAGCCGTTGGATTGGAAGAATCAGCCCTGCGCCGCTATCCCCACGAGTTCAGCGGAGGCCAGCGGCAGCGCATTGGAATCGCCCGCGCGTTGGCATTGCGGCCTAAGTTCATCGTGGCCGACGAACCGGTCTCGGCGCTCGACGTCAGCGTCGGCGCGCAAATTGTGAACCTGCTGAAAGATCTGCAGCGCGACTTCGGCCTAACCTACCTGTTCATCTCACATTCCATGCCCGTCGTGCGCTATCTGGCGACGCGAATCGCCGTAATGTATCGCGGCAAGATTGTCGAAATCGGATCGACTGAGCAAATCACTACCCGCCCGCAACAGGACTACACCAAGAAATTGCTGGAAGCCACGCCGGAGTTGGCCTCCCAGTAGCGTCCATCGCCACCGGACTTCGTCGTTCGCCACGCGAGCCCTACTCTCCTCGGGTCATCCTGAGCGCAGCGAAGGAACTATGCATTTCTGTTGTTCGTAACCGACGACTCCATCCTCCGACGTTCGGATAGACTAATTCGTTCCCGGGAGCACCCATGTCCACCAAGCCTTCTGAAACCGTCGCCGCCATCGATCCCCAGCAGGACTGGTCCGCCTACGTCGCCGATTTTCGCCGCGCCGCGCACAACGCGGTCGACTGGGTCGCCGACTATCTCGCCGATACGCGCCGCTATCCCGTCACGCCGAAAACCAAGCCCGGCGAGTTGGTCGATGCGCTGCCGCCTTCTGGTCCCGACAAGGGCGAGCCCTTCGACGTCATCCTCCGCGACTTCGATCAGAAGATCATCCCTGCAGTCACGCACTGGAATCATCCAGGTTTTCTTGCCTACTTCGGTTGCACGGGATCATCGCCCGCCATCATCGCCGAGATGCTCGCGGCCGCCTTGAACACTAATGGCCTGCATTGGGATACGTCGCCCGCAGTGGCCGAGTTGGAACAAGTCGCGCTTGGTTGGTTGCGTCAGTGGATGGCTCTGCCCGATGACTGGTTTGGCATCATTTACGACACCGCTTCTGTTTCGAGCTTTCACGCGATCTGTGCCGCGCGCGAGATGGTCGCGCCAGAGAGCCGTGTCGAGGGCAGCACGCCCAACCTCGTGCTCTACACTTCCGAGCAATCGCATTCGTCTATTGAAAAAGGTGCTATCGCCGCCGGTATCGGACAGAAGCACGTTCGCAAGATCCCGACCGACACCGAATTTCGCATGCTTCCCGATGCGCTCGCGCAGGCCATCGAAGACGACCTGCGTGCAGGCCTGCGTCCCTTCTGTGTTGTCGCGACGATCGGCACGACATCCAGCACCAGCATCGATCCGCTCGCCGGAATCGCCGACATCACCGATCGCCACAAACTCTGGTTGCATGTCGATGCGGCCTACGCCGGTTCCGCCGCGATCCTGCCGGAATGTCAGCCGATGCTGAAGGGAATCGAGCGCGCTCATTCGTACGTCGTGAATCCGCACAAGTGGCTGTTGACGAACATCGACCTGAGCGCCTTCTACACCAGGCGCCCGGAAATCCTGCGACGCGCTTTCTCGCTCGTTCCCGAATACCTGACAGGTACCGAAGATCCGCGCGCCATCAATCTGATGGACTACGGTGTCCCCCTCGGCCATCGCTTTCGCTCTCTCAAGCTGTGGTTTCTCTTGCGCTATTTCGGACGCGAGCGCCTGCAGCAGATCCTGCGTTCGCACATTGCCTGGGCGAAAAAGCTGGAAGAGGAGATCCGCCGCGATTCACGCTTCGAAGTCGTAGCGCCGGTCCCGTTTTCAACCGTCTGCTTCCGCTTGAAAGGATCAGACGAAGCGAACGAGCGCATCTTCAACTCCGTGAACGCCTCGGGCAAGTACTACATCTCCCACACCGCGCTGAACGATCGGTACGTCCTCCGCATTGCGATTGGGAATTTAGGTACGACCTGGGAGGACGTGGAAGGCTGCTGGAAGATGATTCAGTCGTTGGTCAATGGTCGGTAGTCGGTTGTCTCTAGTCGAGGAATCTTGCGAACGACGAACGACTATCGACTAATGACTTCGATCACCGGCTTCCTCGACTCCAGCACTTCGCCGATCAGCGCAGCACCGACCGACGCTCCATTCAACTCGCGCAACAATTCATCGGCGTCTTCCTCGGCGATGGAAATCAGCAGGCCGCCAGCCGTCTGCGGATCGTAAAGAATCGTCCTCACATCTTGCGGCACGCTGTCTTCATAGCTCACCAGGCATTCGGCAAACTCGCGATTCGCCGTCAGCCCACCGGGAATAAAGCCTTCGCGTACGCACTCGAGCGCACCATCCAACAGCGGAACTTGCGAAGCGAACAATCGCAGGCTGACATTGGATCCCAACGCCATCTCCCGCGCATGCCCGATCAGGCCAAAGCCGGTGATGTCAGTCATCGAGTGAACTCGGAAGGGAACTGCCTCTCCATCCTCTCGCGTTCTCTGCGGTGGAATTCTTCCAGCCACCTCCGCAGCGACTTTGTTCAGCGTGGTCATGGAACGCGTCGCCGCTTCGATCCACTTGTCTTCGGCTTTGCCGCGCTTGATCGCCGTCGAGATTACGCCCGTCCCGATCGCTTTCGTAAAAATCAGCTTGTCGCCCGGCAAGGCACCACTGTTTGTCAGCACGCGTCGCGGATTGATCATCCCCGTAACTGAATAACCAAACTTGATCTCCGGATCGCGAATGCTGTGGCCGCCAACGATCGTGCATCCGGCCTCCATCATCTTCGATAGGCCGCCCGCAAGGATTCGCTCGAGCACATCGAAATCGCCCTTCTCCGGGAAGCACACCATGGCAAGCGCGGTCAGCGGGCGCCCACCCATCGCATATACATCGCTCAACGCGTTGGTCGCGGCGATCTGCCCAAAGGTGTATGGGTCATCGACAATCGGTGTGAAGAAGTCCACGGTCTGCACCAGCGCCTGGTCGGGACCGATTAGATACACTCCGGCGTCGTCGGCTTTGTCGAAGCCAACCAGCACGTTCGGATCATGTTGCCGGGCTAATTTCCCAAGCACCGTGTCCAGCACCGCCGGACTCAGCTTGCTCGCTCAACCCGCCGCTTTGACCTGCTCCGTGAGCCGGACTTTGGCTGCCGTTTCAGACATAAAAACCATTTAACCACAGAGGACACAGGGGGCGCAGAGCCCGAAAAACCTCTGTGAACCTTCGTGTCCTCTGTGGTTAATCTTTCTTCTTAGGATTTCGCGCGCGCGTCTTGATCCGGATCGGCGAGCCTACAAATCCAAACGCCCTGCGTATCTGGTTTTCGATGAAGCGCTGATAGGAGAAGTGCAGTTTCACGTCGCGATCGGTGAACAGCATGAATGTTGGCGGCGCGACCGCCACCTGCGTCATGTACATGATGCGCACGCGGCTCTTGTAGGGTACCGAGGTGCGCTCGAAGTCAACTTTTTCGAGGAAACGATTCATCTCGCCGGTCGAGATACGTTTGCGCCGCTCGGCCGACACAATCTCGATTTCCTTGAACAGCTTGTCGATATTCTTCCCAGTCGTGGCCGAAACGAAGATCACCGGCGCGTACTCCAGGAACTTCAGGCTGCGCCGTATCTCCTCTTCATAAGCCTGAGGATCGGCCGTGCGCATCGACTCTTGCAGCATGACTCTGGCTCGCCGCGGCACTTCTGCCTTGGTCTTGGCTTTGCCAGTTTCGGCCTTGAGTTCCTTGGCTCGCTCGACTACAAGGTCCCATTTATTGACGACGATAATCACCGAGCGGCCACTCTCATGCGCGTAACCGCCGATGTTGGCGTCCAGCGCGGTCGCGCCCTCAGTGGCGTCGATGATGAGCAGGCTAACGTCGGCGGCCTCAAGATGTTTGCGCGCCATCACCACCGAGAGTTTTTCGGCCATCAACTCCGTCCGGCCCTTGCGGCGGATCCCGGCGGTATCGATGAAGCGATAGGTCTTGCCGTTGTGTTCCACAACTTCATCTACCGCGTCGCGCGTTGTGCCCGGGATCGGAGACACGATGGCGCGCGCCGTTCCCGTCAGGGCGTTCAGCAGCGTCGACTTGCCGACGTTGGGACGGCCGATAATCGCAATCTTCGTCTCATGCGCAGTTTCGATCTTGGGCTGCGGCTCGGGAGCGTCTTCACCTTCCACTGCGGCTGTCGTTTCTTCAGTGGCTTCGGGCGCCGACTCCTCGATGGCCACCGTTTCGTCTGCGCCCACAGGCATCACCTTGAGCGCCGCTTCCAGTAACTCGACGATGCCATTGCCGTTTTCCGCCGAAATAGGGAAAAGGCTCTTGATCCCCAACCGGCGAAGATTTTCGGCGCCTGCTTCGAGCTTCGGCGTGTCGATCTTGTTTACTGCCAGGAACAGCGGCTTGCCACTACGCAGCAGCAGTCGCGCCAACTCCAAGTCAGGCGAAGCGAGTTCCGTGCGTCCGTCTACGACCATTACCACCGCATCGGCCTCTTCCAGACCAACCTTTGCCTGCCGGTAAATTTCGGACGGAATCAGCTGCTTATCGTCGGGAATAATGCCGCCCGTATCGATCACCCGAAAGCTACGATCGAGCCAGCGCGCGAATCCGTACAAGCGGTCGCGCGTGATGCCGGGTTCATCGCCGACGATGGCGCGCCTCCGTCCAACCACTCGGTTGAACAGCGTAGATTTGCCCACGTTCGGACGCCCGACAATGACGAGGGTTGGAACTCTCAGCGAATTCGCGGTCGCGGAAGTAATTGATTTCGGCATTTTGACTGGTGACAGGAACGGTGGACGGGCAGCTTTCCACGGATTCATGATTGCCCGGCGATTCAGTGCCGCGCATTCGTGCTTCCACAGCTATTATAGAGACCGGACCCGTTTCCGCTTTGTCCTCCGCCTCCCAATCCGCCGTTTCATTCACGCTCCATCGCTTTTTCGCCCCGGGCGGCATCCTCGCGAAGGCGCACCCGGCCTACGAATTCCGTCGTGGACAACTGGAGATGGCGCAGGCCGTCGAAGCCGCGATCGAAGAAAAGCGCCATCTGATCGTGGAGGCCGGTACCGGTACCGGCAAGACCCTGGCGTATCTCGCGCCGGTGATTCGCAGCGGCAAGCGCGTCATCATTTCTACCGGCACCAAGAATCTGCAGGAGCAGCTCTTCTATAAGGACATTCCGTTTCTTCAGAGCCTGTTCGCGCGGGACGGAGCGGATTCTGGAGCCCAGGATCCGCCTTCTTCTGGCAGATCTGGGTTAGACCCCGGCCCCCTGCGCGTCTGCTACATGAAAGGGCGCAACAACTATCTTTGCCGCAAAAAGTTGTACGAGCTAACCGATCAGCCCGTGTTGAATGGTCTCGACGAGATCAATCAGTACCGCGCTATCGCCGACTGGGAAAAAGAAACGCAGAACGGCGATCGCGCCGAACTTCGCGTCCTGCCGGAAACGAGCGAACTATGGTCCAAGCTGGACGCGCGCGCTGACACCTGCACCGGCCAGAAATGCACGCAATACGACCGCTGCTTCATCACCGAGATGCGCCGGCGCGCCGCCGAAAGCGACATCATCATCGTCAACCATCATCTGTTCTTCGCCGACCTGGCCATCAAGATGGCGGCCGAAGACGCGCCTGACGTCGGCATCCTGCCCGACTGCGCCGCGGTGATCTTCGACGAAGCGCACGAACTGGAAGAAGTGGCGTCGAGCTACTTCGGCGTTAGCGTCAGCACGGCGAAGATCGACGACTTCGCACGCGATGTGGACCAGACACTCCAGCGCGAGAAGCTCTCCTCGGCTGCCGTCGGATCGTCATTGCGCAGCTTGCGCGAACGTGCGCAGTTCTTTTTCGCGCTGCTTCCCGAAGGCGACTCGCGTTTTCCTTTTGGACAAAGACAGGCCTTCCTCGAAGAGCATGGCACAGAGTACGACGGCCTGATGAACGCTGTTGGCCGTGTCGGATCGGAGCTGAATGCGCTCAGTCCCAAGCCCGAAGAAGTGAACAACCTGCTGCGGCGTGCGCACGAACTACGTGTGCAACTGTCGTTTCTGATGGAATCCGACGATCACAACACGGTGTTCTGGATCGATCGCCGTGGCGGAAGGCAAAAGAATGGACAGCAGCTTCGCGGAGCGCAGCACGTTTTCCTGCAGGCCACGCCTATCGATGTTTCCGCCATCCTGCAGCAGACCCTTTTTGCCAAGCTCGACACCGCAATTCTGACCTCCGCCACGCTCGCCGTTGGCGGTGGTTTCGAATACATCCGGGGACGGCTCGGACTGGAGAGCACGCGCGAGCTGATCGTCCCTTCGCACTTCGATTACGAAAACCAGGCGCTGCTTTACGTTCCCCCGGAGCTGCCCGAGCCCACCGCTCCCCAATTTGCCGCCAAGGCCGCCGATCGGATCCGTCGATTGCTCGAAATCAGCCAAGGAAGGGCGTTTTGCCTGTTCACCAGCTTCGCCCTGATGCGTGATGTGCATGATCGCCTGCTGGGCGCATTGGAATACCCCATGCTTTTGCAGGGGACGGCGCCGAAATCCGCGCTGCTGGAGGAATTTCGGATGACGCCCAACGCGGTCCTGTTCGCGACCGCATCATTCTGGCAGGGCGTCGACGTGCAGGGCGAGCAGTTGAGCTGTGTGATCATCGATCGGCTACCGTTCGCCGTTCCGAACGATCCCGTGGTCGCCGCGCGCATTCAGGCCATCAACGCCGAGGGTGGCAACGCGTTCTTCGATTATCAAGTCCCAGCGGCTGTAATCACCTTGAAGCAGGGCTTCGGACGCCTGATCCGCTCACTCAACGACCGCGGCGTGCTCGCGCTGCTCGATAACCGCATCCTGAAAAAGCAGTACGGCAAGGTCTTCCTCGCAAGCCTGCCACCCTACCGGCGAACCACGAAGCTGGCCGACGTGGAAGAGTTCTTTTAAAGGCATTTCACATTGAAGAATACAGATTGAAGATTTAGAGGCAGCCGTTCGGCCTGCGAACTGGGTCTTTCGATCTGAAATCTTCAATCTGCAGTCTTCCGTGTCTCCCTGCCTCCCTGCGGCAATGGAAGTTGTTACAATTAACTTAGGAATTAAGCCTAGAAAGAGCCTCATGTTTGAAGTCAGCGTAGAAGATAGTTTTGCCGCCGGACACGCCCTGCGTGGCTATCGCGGCAAGTGTGAGAACCCGCACGGGCACAATTACAAGGTCCGCATCACCCTGCACGGCGAGCAGTTGGACAACATTGGTCTGCTCTTCGACTTTAAGGACTTGAAAGCCGCGATGAATCAGGTCATCGACCGGCTCGACCACCAGTATCTGAACGACATTGCTCCGTTCAAAGAGCTGAATCCTTCGGCCGAAAATATGGCCAAATACTTCTACGAGGAGTGCAACACGCTCCTCCACGAGAAGACCAATGGCCGCGTTCAGGTGAAGCTCGTCAAGATCTGGGAAACCGATACCACGACGGCCACGTACTTCGAATAGGTCTCGTCGATCCCATGCTTTTCGTCATTGAAATTTATCGTTCGATCCAAGGCGAATCTTCTTTCGCCGGCATGCCGTGCACTTTCGTTCGCCTCGCCGGATGCAATCTCCGCTGCACCTGGTGCGACAGCGAGTACACCTTCTCCGGCGGCAAGAAAATGAGCCTCGAGGAAGTTGAAGCCGAAGTGAAGCGCCTCGCGCCTGCGGGTTTGGTCGAAATTACTGGTGGCGAACCCATGCTGCAGGAGCGCGAATTGCTCCCGCTCATGGAAAAGCTGCTCGCCGATGGATACCAGTTGCTGCTGGAGACCAGCGGCGAGCGTTCGCTCGATCTCGTTCCCAAACGCGTTCACAAGATCGTGGACGTGAAGTGCCCTCAGTCCGGAGAGGGCGGAACATTTCGTCTGGAACATCTCCACGCGCTCACGTTGCACGATGAAGTCAAGTTTGTGATTTCCGGACGCGAAGATTACGACTTCGCCCGCGACTTCACGCGCCATCATCGTCTGGACGAAAAAGTCGGCTCCGTAATCTTCTCTCCAGCCTTTCGCAAGGACGCTACCGGCAGCCGCGACGCTTCACACTGTCTGGTCGATCCACGCGAAGTCGCCGATTGGATCGTGGAAGACGGCCTGAACGTCCGGCTGGGACTGCAGATCCACAAATTCATCTGGGACCCCGCGACCAAAGGTGTCTAGTCGACGTTCTTTCTGGTTGCGTAGCTGGTGGTCAGTAGCTAGTGCTCCGAAAGTTACCAGCTACTAGCTACCCATGGCCAACAAGAGACGGGGGAATTCGCATTTCCCTCATCCAGCGGCTTAAAATAAACAGTTGACCAGATCTGAAGCAGCGTTTCTGGTCTGCAAGCTCATCCCCAAAAACGATCATCGATCATGTCCGCCCATCGCCAACGCGCTGTCGTCCTGCTCAGTGGAGGCATGGACTCTTGCGTCTGCGCTGCTCTCGCCGCGCGCGACTATGATGCGGCCGCCTTACACATCAGCTACGGACAGCGCACAGAAGGTCGTGAGCAGCGGTCGTTTCATGCGATTTGCGACCGGCTCGGCTTCAAGGATCGATTGATCGTACGCAATCCGGTATTCGCGGCCATTGGAGGCTCGGCTCTCACTGACCCGAACATTGCCGTGCCCGATGCCCCGCCAGAATTCGCCGGAGTCGATCCCAGTGGCCATGGCGCGCAGATCCCGGTCACCTATGTTCCTTTCCGCAATGCGCATTTCTTGGCCGCGGCGGTGAGCTGGGCTGAGGTTCTGGGAGCAGAGAAGATTCTGATCGGCGCCGTCGAGCAGGACAGTTCTGGGTATCCGGACTGCCGCTCGGCCTTTTATCGCGCTTATAACGAGGCGATAAAAGCGGGGACGAAAGAGGGGACCATCCAGGTCATCACTCCCCTGATCGGCCTCCGCAAGGCGCAGATTGTGACGCTTGGCCTTGAACTTGGCGTACCCTTCGATTTAACGTGGTCCTGCTACAGCCGCGAGGATCGCGCCTGTGGCGTGTGCGACAGTTGCGTGCTGCGGTTGCGTGCCTTTGAAACTGCTGGTGCCCGCGATCCGATTTCCTACGTCGAGACCGGGCAATCGGAGTTACGGCATGCCTGATTTCCGGCGCGCGAGCGCCGTTTTTGTTGCAATTATTCCTGGTGCAGAAATGAGCCGGAGGGCTGAAATGAAAAGATTCACAACTATATTGCTGGCGCTGGTGGCTGTGGCCGTAATCGCCCCCGCCGCATGGGGAACCGAAGTTTGCACGGTAAGGGGAACGGTGAAGGACGAGAACGGCAAGCCGATGCCGAATGCAACCGTTCAGGCCATTAGCAAGGAGACTGGCCGCACCTATCCTTTCAAAACGGGCAAAAACGGCGATTACTTCTCTCTTGGTGTTGTCTGCGGCAACTACACTTTCTCACTAATGGATGGCAACCGAACCGTCCTCACGTTTAACAACGTTCCCTTGAAATCGACGCAGGAAAACACCATTGATTTCGACTTGAAGGGCGAGAAAGCCAAGGGCGGGAACGTGCCCACCGAAGCTGAACGCAAACAGCAAGAGGCGGCTCAGAAGGAAAATACCAAGATCAAGGGCCTGAACCAGAGCCTCGCGGATGCTAAAACCGCTGCCGATGCCAAGGACTACGCCAAGGCCGTGCAGATCATGACGCAGGCTACGCAGGCCGATCAGACTCATCACCTGCTCTTTTTTAAATTAGGCGATTATCAGCGGCTCGAAGCAGCCAACAATCCCGACAAGGCCGCTGCTAAGCCGGAATTCCAGCAGGCAATCGACAACTATAAAAAGGCCATCGACATGGCGAAGGCCGAGACCAATCCACCCGTCAAGCCGGAGATGCTCGGTGCGTATTACAACAACCTTGCCGATGCCCAGTTGAAAGCTGGCGTGACCGACGACGCCATCCAGAGCTATCAGGCTGCTGCAGCCGCTGACCCAACCAAGGCCACAACCTATGAGTTCAACGAAGGCGCCGTCCTCACCAATACTGGCAAGGTCGATCAGGCCATCGCTGTCTTCGACAAAGTAATCGCTGCCGACCCAACCAAGGCCGATGCTTACTACTGGAAGGGCGTGAACCTGATGGGTAAGGCCACCCTCAAAGGCAACAAAATGGAAGCGCCTGCAGGAACCCAGGAAGCTTTCAACAAGTATCTTGAGCTAGCTCCTACCGGACAGTTCGCCGATCCCGCCAAACAGATGCTGGCTAGCATGGGCGCGACCGTCGAAACGTCTTTCGGCAAAGGCAAAAAGAAGTAGCTCTTTTCAGAGAATGAATCGAAGCCCGGTCGCCATGATCGGGCTTTTTTGTTTTGGTCTGGAAAGTTCAGTCAACTAACGACTGCGCCTGTTGTATCTGCCGCGCCTGGATCTCGATGTACACATTCACCAGCGAGACCGCCGCTGGCGTCACACCAGGAATGCGGCTCGCCTGCCCCAGCGTCTGCGGGCGCACATGCTGGAGCTTCTCTTTCATCTCACGCGAAAGTCCGCTGACCCGCGCGTAGTCGAACCATTCGGGGATGTTCCGCTGCTCCGCTTTCTTCAGCCGTTCGATCGCCTTCTGTTGCTGGTCGAGATAGCCGGCATATTTGATTTCCGTCTCGACTGATTTCAACTCATTGCGCACGGCCGATGACATCTTCGCCGCAGAGGACGCGGAGGGCGCACAGGAATCAAAAAAGTCAGGCAGCAACTCCCGCAGCACCGGCGCCAGGTTCTCAATCACGATCTCCGGCCTCCGCAATGCCTGCGCCAGAGGAGCGCCAATCAGAGACGCCAACGACTGCGGATCAAAGGACGCGACATTGCTCACGGGAGATTCCGCATCGCCAGACTCCTCGTTGCCCGCAGCGGCGGCTTTCGCTCGCGCCTCGATCTCCGGCGCGATTCTCTCCAGCATCTCTCGCGAAAGCTTCGTTTTCTCCAGCACCTGCCTTAGCGCCGACGCCCGCTCCTGCTTCGCCAGGTAATCCGCCCACGCCGCATCTGAAATCAGGCCAACGCGTCTGCCGTGTGGTGTCAAACGCCGGTCCGCATTGTCGATGCGCAAGTGCAGCCGGAACTCCGCCCGGGATGTAAACATCCGGTAAGGCTCATTCGTGCCTTTGCTGATCAGATCATCGATCAGGATCGCGGTGTACGCCTCTGTGCGATCCAGCACTAGAGGTTCTTGTTCGTTCACCGCAAGCGCCGCATTGATCCCCGCCATGATCCCCTGGCACGCAGCTTCTTCGTATCCGCTCGTCCCATTGATCTGGCCCGCCAGATACAGCCGCTCAATCTTCTTCGTCTCCAGCGTGCGTGTAAGTTCGGTCGGGTCGACCGAGTCGTACTCAATCGCGTACCCGGGCCGCATCATCTCCGCTTTTTCGAGCCCGGGAATCGACGCAATCATCGCCAACTGCACATCGACGGGCAGGGAAGTGCTCATCCCGTTCACATAAATCTCGTGCGTGTTCAGGCCCTCGGGCTCGAGGTAAAGCTGATGCGTCAGCTTGTCGGGAAACTTGACGATCTTGTCTTCGATCGACGGACAGTAGCGCGGCCCAATCGATTTGATCTGCCCGCTGTACATCGGCGAACGATTCACGTTCTCGCGAATCACGCGATGCGTTTCGTCGGTGGTGAACGCGATATAGCAGGGCACTTGCGTCTCGTGATGCGCCACACGCTTCGTGCGGAAACTGAACGGCGTCGGATCTTCATCGCCCGGCTGCACCGTGAACCGTGACCAGTCGATGGTCCGTCCGTCGAGCCTGGGCGGAGTTCCTGTCTTCAGACGCACTACCCGGAATCCCAAGCGCCGCAACGATTCGCCCAGCAACTGCGATGGCGGCTCTCCGCTGCGTCCCGCCGGATACTGCTGCTCCCCGCAATGAATCAGGCCATTCAGGAAGGTGCCTGTCGTGATGACCACGGCTCCCGCGCTAATGCGCCGCCCATCTCGCAGAACAATTCCGCGAACAACTTGTCGCTGGTCGCTAATCATTGGTCGTTCGCCATTCCCACTGACGGAATCGGCAGTGGCTACCGACGAACGACCATCGACTACCGACTCCAAAACCAAATCCGCAACTTCCGCCTGCTTGATCTTCAGATTCGGCTGCGATTCCAGCACATCCCGCATCTTCAGTCGGTACGCCTGCTTGTCACATTGCGCTCGCGGCGACCACACCGCCGGACCGCGCGACGTATTCAGCAGACGGAACTGAATGCCCACGGCATCGGTCACTTCCCCCATGATCCCGCCCAGCGCGTCGACTTCGCGCACCAGGTGTCCCTTGGCGATGCCTCCCACCGCCGGATTGCACGACATCTGGGCAATCAGGTCGACGTTCAGCGTGAAGAGGGCAGTCTTCAGGCCCATGCGCGCGGCAGCCATCGCAGCCTCGCACCCGGCGTGTCCTGCGCCGACCACTACCACATCGAAATGTTCGTTGAAACTGGGCATTGCTGCGGTTTGGCGTTCAGCCCCACGCTGCTCGCTCTGTTTCGATTTTATCAGCCGTAACGCCATGACGAGTCGTTGGTCGTTCGTCGATAGTCGTTCGCCGTCTCTGGTCACGCTGTAACCGCTGGCCACCGACTAACGACCACCGACTAACGACCTTTTAGCTTCTGTCGTATGATTGCTTCATCTTCCTCACATTGGGGTGAGCATGGAATTAAATGCCTTTTGGACCGAACTGCACGAGCGTGTCGCCAAGTACGACCTGCTGTGCCACCCGTATTACAAAAGCTGGAGCGCTGGCTCGCTGACTCGCGACGATCTTCGCGAGTACGCCGCCAACTACTATCACCACGTCGCCGCCTTTCCGACTTACCTCGCGGCTTTTTATGCGCGTCTCGAAGACGGAGCCTTCCGCCGTGCTGTTCTGGCGAATCTCGCCGACGAAGAGGCGATCGAAGGTGGACGTCCGCACTCCGAGATGTGGCTGGACTTCGCGGAAGGCATGGGCGCCGATCGCGATGCCGCGCGCGCATCCCAAGCGATCCCAGAGATTGACGCACTCATCTCCCACTTCCGCCACGTCGCTCAGAACGGTTCACCCGAAGAAGCGCTCGCCGCCTTCTACGCCTACGAGTCACAGGTTCCGCGCGTTGCCAAAGAAAAAGCTCGTGGACTGCGAGAGATCTACGGCGCCGATCGCAAGACCACTGGCTACTTCACGCTGCACACCACAGCCGATGTACATCACTCGAATGTCTGGCGTGAGCAGCTCTCGAAGCGCCTGGAAGCGAATCCAGAAATGGCCGAGCGCGCCCTCGCATCCGCCGAGGCTGCCGCGAAAGCTCTCTGGACAGCCCTCGATGGCATCGAATCCCAGCGGCAATCGCGAGCTGCGTAGCACGCGATTCGCTAGATAAGAATGAAAGCCCCAGGCTCGCTTGGGGCTTTTATACTTTCGGCCACTTATCAGGGTTGATCGAAAGCAGATCGCTGTTCGCTGCGATTCCACCCAACCGCGGATCGACGGCGATCATGTAAATTCCCCAAACCACCAGAACTCCCAGAAAAATCAGCCAGGCCGCACCAGCAAGATCCGGGTCGAACAACGCCTCTCCCACACACTCTTCGAAAAGCTTCTGGAAAAAATTCAGGACCGGATATCGTTTCTCCTCGCTCATAGTTCCGCCTAAGATGGAGACGCAATCGTCGGAACAAAATTAACTATTCTCATATTTCCAGCACAGTTGTGTGTAAGATTTGGTGTCCTAACCCAGACAGCCAGCATGAAAAAACTCGGAATCGTTCTCTTCCTTATTTCAATTTCATTAACCCAGTTCGGTATCGCACAGTCCGAAATCGACAAACTCATCGCAAAAGCCCAGGCTGGCGATCCCAAAGCCCAAAACCAGCTCGGAGTTCGTTATCTACTCGGCGATGGAGTTGAAAAGGATCTCAACCAAGCGGTGGAGTGGTATCGCAAAGCGGCACGAGTTGGGTACGCGGATGCGATCTTCAACCTGGGGGCGGCGTACTTTAACGGTACAACCGTGACTGTCAATGACTCGACGGCATTCGCCTTCTTCTCCGCGGCAGCTGATGCCGGAAGCACTCCCGCAAAAGATGCTGTTGAAAGAATGCAAACCGAAATCTCGAAAGACCAAGTAGCCGAGGGGTATTTACTTCTCGGGGAGATGAAAAGCTCAGGCAAAGATCTGCCGCAGGATTACCAGGCCGCCCGCCTTGCGTATGAAAAGGCGAGCGATTTGCGACCGATGGCCTTGATCCGGCTTGCACAAATGGATATTGATGGAAAGGGCGCACCTGCAGACATCACCAAGGCTAGAGATCGTTGCAAGCGTGCCGCGGATGCGCGGTACCCTGCCGGCGCCTGTTGCCTAGGCATCTTGTACGAAGGCAATAAACTCGGATCTCCGGATTACAAAACCGCTCGCGACTGGTACCTGAAGGCTGCGAAACAAGGCTATGCCCCGGCAGCGTATTACCTGGGGAATATGTATGCCAAAGGGAACGGCGTCGCAGCAGATCCGATTACCGCCTTCAGTTGGTACTATATCGCCTCTGGTGGAGATTCCCGCGCAAGAGCCTCCTTCGACGCGCTCTCCCAAAAGCTAACTTCTGCAGAACAGGCAAAAGGGGCAAAGATTGCCCAGAAATGGATAAACGACAACCATATTCTCGTCGATATGCTTAGAATCCGCTGATCCCGCGCTTGCGGTAATGTTTTTCGCGGATACTCTATTCCCATGTCACTCCCCGTTCCCATCGCCGCGCACGCCGAGGTCGAAGAAGTCGTCGAGTTCAAGCACACGCTTACCGCTCATCACAGCCAGTTGCCTCCCGTTTATTCCACCCCCGATATGATCCGCCTCATGGAAACCGCCTGCTTTCATGCCTTGCAGCCCTACGCGGAAGACGGCGAGATCAACGTCGGTACCGCCATCAATGTGCAACATCGTGCTGCGACAGGAATCGGTTCACGTGTCCGTGCTCGCGCCGAATTGGAGTCTTTCGACGGCCGGTTTTACATCATGCGGGTAACCGCCTGGGTTGTCCCCGATTCGTCCCGGAACTCCGGCTCGGGGAATAAGGAAATCGGTCGCGGCACGATTCACCGCGCAGTCATCAAAGTTGCCGACTTCGTTTCCAAACTCCCCAATACCTAACCAACGGCTGCCTCTCTGCATCCATTTTCCCCGGCTCAGGACAGAAGCTTGCCTAGATATGTGCAACTTCTTTCACATGTGCAACCTCCAGCGTACATGGATTGTTGCTAAATCTACGTGTTGCAATACTCAGCTCTGGTACTCAGGTTGCACATACTCTGACGTACGGGGATGATGACAAAAACTGTCATTAATTGCCCAGTTTAGAACAACTTGTAAGTTTTAGGCAGGTTCGGCAATCGGACCGGAATTCTTCGTTTCCGACCCTTTGCTCCCCTCCTCCTGCTGGGCTTGCAGTTGTTGCCATGGGACAGATCTTTGCAGCTGAGTCGTAATTTTCTGCGCTCGGGGTGCAAATGGCATGATCGTGACAAACGGTTCATGCCGATGCAACTAGCGCACGACCGGCAGCATCTTCTTCTCTGGCCAGCAACTCGGATTAAACCAGGCTCTCAGGCCGAATCAGGAAGGAAACAGCGGTGAAACGAACCCTCGGGAAAGTAGCTCTTTTAGCAGTCATCGCGCTGCTCGCGTCCACAGCCGTCTATGCAGACTCAGTCACTCTTGCCAGCTTAGGCACGGCCGCCGACCCCGGACAGACCAATTCTTCTGGCAATCCAACAATTGCCATCGACCCCAACGCCGCATGGTCCAGTGCTCTCGGAACTTCCTCGTGGGTCTCGTTCACCACCAGCGGAAACACCAACGCTTCCAATTACGTTCAGGTCGCGAACGGCACTGTGACCAGCTTTTTCGACAGCTTCAGCTTATCGGGAACGCCGACTTCCGGCTCCATCGAAGTCATGGCCGATGATTCAACATCCGTGTGGCTGAATGGCAACCTGCTCGTCGCCGAAGCATCCACCACAAACAACACCTATGCAACCTGTTCCGATTTCGCCATCGGCTGCCGCGGCGCATACATAATCAGCTTGCCGACGGATTACCTCGTCGCCGGGGATAATGTCCTTCAATTCGACGTTGCGCAGCGCGCCGGCGTGTCCTACGGCCTCGACTACTACGGCACGATCAACACCACGACTGCGGTTCCGGAGCCTTCCAGCATGCTGTTGCTCGGCACCGGTCTTTCCGCAGTGGTGATGCGTTTCCGCAAGAAGGTCAAGTAGTTCGCAGCAAGTTTTTCGAAGGCAGCCGCCGGCCGGCTGCCTTTTTTCTTTCGAACTTGCGACTTGGTCGGACCTCAGTGGCCGAAGTGGTACGGATGTCCCTTCAAGATGGTGTACGCGCGATAGACCTGCTCCAGTATCACCACCCGCGCCAACTCATGCGCTAGCGTCATCTTCCCGAGCGATAGCCTGATTCCTGCCAATCGCATCGCCTCGTCGCTGAAACCATCTGCCGGGCCAATCGCGAACATCATCTGCGATGTTCCACGATCCTGATGGCCGCGAATGACCTCCGCCAACTCTTCCGACGAGAGCTGCTTCCCGCGGGCATCGAGTAGCACCACGAACGGCTTGGGCACACTTTTTTCGAGCCACTTGAGCAGTGCCGTTTCGTTGGGAAATTCCTGCGATTCGATCGGGTTGTAGCGCGAAATGCGCTTCAGATATTCGTTGGTGAGCGCCTGGTACGCAGGTTCTTTAGTCTTGCCGATCCACGCAACGCGCAGTTTCACTCGACCAGTGTAGCGGATGCGATGTTCGCGATGGAGCCGGGTGCCCTGTCCTTGCGCAGCAAGGGCAGCCTCATCCCAGGTTATACCGCTTGCGCTTCTCCAGCAGCGTCTTCCGGCTGATTCCCAGTATTCGCGCTGCCTGCGTCTTCTTGCCGCGCGTATGCTCCAGCACGCGCACGATGTGATGCCGTTCCAATTCTTCCAAGGACATCTGCGGAGCCCCATCGGCATGCCGCAAATACCACGGCAGGTCATCCAGCTGGATCTCCGGCGGAGTTGCCGACAGAACAGCTCGCTCTACGATCTGTCGCAATTCGCGAACGTTTCCCGGATAGTCATACTCGGCCAGCGCTGCAAGCGTGTCCTCCGTGAACTTCATCCGAGGCTGCTTATGAACCTCCAGTGCCTGGCCCAAAAAGTGTTCGACCAAGGCAATAATGTCCTGCCGCCGCTCCCGTAAGGCGCGGATCGTAATCGGCACCACGTTCAGCCGATAATACAGATCCTTGCGCAGCGCATGGCGCGCCATCGCCTGCTCCAGGTCCACGCTCGTCAGCGCGATTATCGTAGCCTTCACTTCCACGCTTCGATTTCCGCCAACGCGTTCGGTACGTTGATCCTCAATCGCGCGCAGCAGTTTCGCCTGCAAAGGCAGGCTCAGGGCGGCCACCTCATTCAGCACCACTGTGCCGCTTCCCGCCAGCTCCAGGTGGCCAGGCTTCGGTCCGGCAAGACCAGGAATCGCGCCAGCCTCACATCCGAAGAGTTCTGTCTCGAGAAATGTCTGTCCGAGATTGGCGCAGTCGATGTGAACTATGGGACGCGTCGCGCGCGAGCTCAGCGAATGCAGCAGCAACGCCAGCAACTTCTTGCCAGTGCCCGCTTCGCCGCGGATTAGCAACGTAGCCGAGGTCGGCGCGATCCGTTGCACGTCGCTCAGCAATTGTTTCGAGGTCGGATCTTCCGCGATCCACGAGGCCAGCACCGCATCGCGCATGCCGCCGCACACATACAGCGCTGGAGAGGGGTTGGTGACTAAGTTTTGTGCGTTCGCGGTCGGGCGCCCTTGCTGGACGGGGCCTTCGACCGTGAACTGCTCGGTCGCTTCGCCGTTGCCTTTTTGCTGCTCGAGCTCACGAATTCCGATGGCTGGAACCGTTTTGCAGACTTCCAAAGCCGCTCCAGATTATAGAAGTCCCGTGCTTTCTGCGAAAACACGTGAACTACAAAATCGACGTAATCCAGCAGTACCCACTCCGCCTGGTTATAACCTTCAACGTTCGCCGGCCGTTCCCCAGCACGACTGAGTCTCTGCTCTACCTCATCCGAGATGGCTTGAACTTGCCTCGGGTTGCTACCAGAGCAGATGACAAAAAAATCTGTGAATGCGCCGGACGCTTTATCCAGCTCCAGAATTGCTAAATCCTCGGCTTTTTTGTCTTCGCACGCGTGAACCGCTTCCAGTACCTGGGCTCGGCTGTTATCGATTTTCCTGGCCATTCGACCTCATCTATCAGGATTCAATGCTTCTATAATTGCTGCCGCTTCGGCAAAGTCATCGGCACTACCTTGGCACGTTTCTCCGACTTGCTTTCAACTGCGGTTCGATAGAGATCCGTCTTTCGGATGTAGTCTGCCACTGCGGGGCCGACCAATTTTTCCAAATGACCTCCGCCCTTCGCCGCAGCATTTCTTATCTGCGTTGCCGAAACGCGTTCGCTCACATCCGGCAGCAGGTGGATCGTAATCCCCGGCAACACAATTTCACCCTTGGCAGCCTGATGTCGCAACGCCCGCCTAACGGGTTCGGGCGGACGCAGAGACTCCGGCAGAGCGTCGCCAATATCTCCGAGCGAATACCCAGGACGGCTGGCGACGATGAATTCGGCTTCCCGGAGCAGAGCCACCGGCTCACGCCACTTCGGCAAATCCAGAAATGCGTCGATGCCAATGATAAAGAACAGACGGTCGTTCCGCTTCAACCCTGCGCGAACCCGACGAACCGTATCTATCGAGTACGCCATTCCATTCTCGCCTAATTGCTCTGGCGACTCCAGCAGCGAAGGAAGCAATCCCTCTTCTCCCGCCACCGCCATGGCCACCATGGCATAACGATGAATGAACGGCGTGGGTGGATCCTTATGCGGAGGAGCGGCAGAAGGGACGAACAGCACCTGCTTGATTCCGTATTCCCGCTGCGCAGCTTTGGCCACGGCGAGGTGTCCGCGATGTATGGGATCGAAAGTGCCACCGAACAGGGCTACGTTCATTCAGAAGAATCAGTTTCCCGTAGCTCGTGCGCAGTTTCAAGTGCAAAAGACAGTACAGGGAATGTAGCGCCGGATGTTTCGCCTTCGGGTGGTGCCCCAGGTTCGCGGCGTGTCGTCGGCGCTAACCTGCGAGACGCACCTGTCGTTCAGACCACGTCGCAGTCACCCATCCGCGCGGGCTTTGGAAAGCACGAAATTCAACCCGAAACCCACACAGAAGTAGAGGAATGCATTTGCAGAGCAGGAGAGTAGAACGACAAATATCGCAATCACCCAAGACGGTCCTTGAGCAGCCATTGTGAGAAACGACACTGGAAATAACCGATCCATTAGACTTGCGACCACACCGTGAGGATCCTGTTTGCCATTGCCGATGCACACCTGTGCGATCCAGGCGATTTCCAAGCCAAGTGCCAAACAAAAACCGACAATACCGAAGAGTGTAGGAACTCTGGACCTCCGACTAGCAGCCATATGTGGCGTCTTACCCATTTTTAGGCGGTCTTCTTCTCTTTGTCGTTGTCGTCGACACCCGCGAGTTCTTTAAATTGACTGATCTCCACCTTCCCGTCCGGAAACACCGCCTCGATCCGCAGCGTCCCCCCCATGGCTTTCACAATGTTCTTGAGCGTGCTCAGGTACATATCCGTCCGTTTCTCCAGCTTTGAGATCGCGGACTGATTGACGCCCAAAATTTCCGCGAGGCTTTCCTGCGTCAGTTGGCGCGCTTCACGAAGTTCATTGATCGCCATTTCGGCGCGGTAGCGAGTGGCTTTTTCGCGTGCTCTCGCCTGTGACGCGGTCGACATTTTGTTCCTAAGTTCCTTGAAATTTCGGCTCGCCATCCCCTTACTCCTTCTCTAACCGCTTCAGGTGCTCGTCAAACAGGTCATCCGCTATAGGCACAAATTGCTCATACCACTTGGGACTGCCGCTCTTATCCCCGCCAATCAGGAGGATTGCCGTCCGACGAGGATCGAACGCGTACAGTACTCTCAATTGGTGCTCGCCCACGCTACCCCGAAGCTCCTTCATATTGGCGTGCCTCGATGTTTTGATCACATCTGAGTGTGGCCTCGGAAGGACTGGTCCACGCTCCTCAAGCAGTTCGACTTTTGCTGCGATTTCTTCCTGCTCTTCTTCGCTCAGATCGCTCCACCAATCCTCGAATTGATCGGTGAACTCGACCTCCCATGCCATAGGAGGACTATATCTTAGATGGAATATGCGGTCAATGGAATGTCGCCGGGTGCAACGTTACCCTGGTACACAAGGCCTGGCGCGGGCACATCACGACACTCTGCACTCATCGGTTTCCACCCCATCCGATGGGGAAGCCAGTGGAGCATCCAGAGCTCGAAATCGCGTCAAATCCCGCGACATCGAACAACTCGGCGCTGTGCTTCTCTTTCTATCACTCTGAGGACATGGGTCTCGGTTCGACGCGATGTGCGGGTTCCCATGCGGCGGCAACACAGCAAGTCCTGGGAAATCCGACCACGTCATTTCGAGCACCGAACTCGGGAGGCAATTATGCCCAAGCCGGTACTTGCATTTCTGTTGCTTACTACTCTTCTCGCACTTTCTCTCGGCTGCTCACGTAAGCCCGACGACGAAACCGTTGCCAAGGACATTCAGCAGAAGCTTGCCGCGGATCCCGACACCAAGGACGCAAACATCACCGTAGCCTCGAAGAACGGTCAGGTCACGCTGAACGGACAAGCGACAAATCCGGCTGCACGGCCGAAAGCCGAGCAGATCGCAAAAGCCGAACCGGGCGTCTCCGCGGTCGATGACGAGGTTGCCGTACAGCAGGCTGCAGCTCCCAGTGCCGCCGAAACTGCAGCCGCCGCAGCACCTGCGCCGACTCAAGCTCCGCCGCCTCCTCCGGCTGAGAAGCCTAAACCGAAGCCACAGCCGGTTGTAATCCCGGCGGGCACAGTACTCGACGTCAAGTTGACTCAACCGCTAAGTTCCAAGACTGCTCAGGCCGGCGATCCATTCACCGCCACTCTCGCGGACCCGATCGTCGCGCACGGAAAGACGGTTATTCCCGCCGGAGCAACCGTGACTGGCAAAGTCGTGGATGCCAAGTCCAAGGGTAAGGTCAAGGGAGAGGCTCGCTTGGAGCTTGCTGCCACGAGTATTAGCGTCCATGGCAAAACCTATCCGATACAGGCTTCCATGCAGGGACTGACCGAGAAAGGCAAAGGCAAAAGGACAGCCGCAACGACCGGTGGCGGCGCCGCAGGCGGTGCACTGATCGGCGGCCTGGCTGGTGGCGGTAAGGGCGCGGGAATCGGAGCACTCGTCGGTGCAGGCGTCGGATTTGCCGGTGGCGCGTTTACGGGGAACAAACAAATCGAACTTCCTGCGGAATCACAGCTGGCTTTCAAGCTGACGGCTCCGCTGAAACTCACACCTGGCGCTGCGGCCGAGGAAGGGGATCAGTCGGAATAAGAATCCCTTCCAATTACTCATGATTGGTGCCCCAGGGCCTGCCCTGAGCGAAGTCGAAGGGTTCCGCGCCGCGTTGTTCGGCGCTAACCTGGGTTGAACAGTAAAAAAGTCAGAACTTAGGGATGAGGGACCTGAGACCAGCTCTGCGAGCTGCCCTTTGTTTGCCACCACTGCCGACAGGTGGTCGAGCAGCGATCGACTGCACCTTCTTTGTCTTGCCAGTGATCTGGAAGTGTGCAACTCGGTTCATGTGTTATTGCACCGATTGCTACTAAACAGTAATAGCTCACGGTCTCGTCAGAATCGGTCAGATGCTTTGCAAGGATCGGTACAGACTGCGGATCTCCGATAGCTTCTAATGCCTGAGCAGCAGAACCTCGTGCGAAATCCATTTTTGCCGATTCCAGAATACTGACCAAGGTCGGTACGGCACGCCAACTCCTCAGATGCGCTGTCTCAAGTGCAATCAAGCCATCTGGCTCAATTCGATTTTGATTCTGGCTGATGACAATGCTCTCTACATTTGGCAGAACGCTGAGGTCGCCGGATCGAAGAGCAGCGTAAACGGCCCATTTCGATTCCGCTTCTGTTCCGTGGTCGACAAATGGTAGGAGTGCCTCATGTGATGATGCTAACTTGAGTCCTCCCAACCGCTTGATATTTTCCAAGCGAGCTGCGGGATCCTGATCTTGAAGTCCTGCTACAAGGTCGTCTTGCAGCTGACGAATACCTGTTTTGTTGGCAGTATCGGCCAGAATCGAAGATACCGGGAGCCCTCCATAGCAATCATCAGAGAACTGAAACAGCCCGGGTTCGACCTCTGTTGCGAATAAGAGCCAATAAGCATTCCCGCCAAGATCGATGCACGAGTGTCCATCCGCGATGATCCGCGTGTATGCGAATCGTAGGCGTACGGTCTTTACAGTGGTGGTCCCCTTGTACCACCGGTCGACATCGAGGGTGGCAACGCCCGAATACGAACCGAAAGCATCATCGCTGGCGCGATCGATGTTGACGATTCGGGCATGAAATACGAAACCGGCCGAACTGAAAAGGTCGTTGACGTCTTCAGATCCTTCAAGAATCTGAATGCGTGCGAGCGAAATACACGGGAGGAAAAGCAAGAATGCCAGAACGCAACACAGAGTTACCGCAGGCTTCACCGTGCCTCCTGCTACTTCTCGAACTCAATCGTTGCTGTGATTCACCACCGCCCTATACCGCGTTCCGCTCGCCCGGAAAATCTTCCAGCCGATCCGACTCCGGCTCGGGCGTCCTACGCAGCTCTTCCACCTTCCGCGCCATCGCCCACTTCAACTCCTCAACGCCTTCGCCCGTGACCGCTGAAATCTCGAACAGCTCATACGGATGTTTCTTGCTCTTGCAGAACCTTTTCAGCTTGGCGAGCTTGTCTTTGTTGACGGCGTCGATCTTGGAAGCCACCACGATCATCGGCTTCTTCTCCAGTCCGGCGCCAAAGTTCGCCAACTCGTTCATGATCACTTCGAAATCTTTCGCCGGATCCGGACGCCCGCTGCCGTCCGAAACGTCGATCAGGTGCACCAGCAATCGCGTGCGCTCCACATGCCGCAGGAACTGTGTTCCCAGTCCCGCACCCATATGCGCGCCTTCAATCAGTCCAGGAATATCGGCCACAACGAAACTGATCACTTCTGGCTCTTCTCCCACGGCGACCACACCGAGGTTTGGCTCCAGCGTCGTAAACGGATAATCCGCAATCTTCGGGCGTGCGGCCGAGATGCGCGAGATCAGCGTCGACTTGCCAACATTTGGATATCCCACCAGCCCCACATCGGCGAGCAACTTCAATTCCAGCCGCAACACCCGTTCTTCGCCGAGACGTCCGGGCTCGCATTCGCGTGGCGCCTGATGGGTTGACGTCGCAAAGCGGGCATTGCCCCGTCCCCCGCGACCGCCGCGCGCGATCACAACCCGCTCGTCGGGACGCGAGAAGTCGAATACCTTTTCTCCGGTCGCCTCGTCGTAAACGATCGTGCCAACTGGGACCTTCAGCACAACGTCTTCGCCTTCACGACCGGTTCGCTGCGATCCTTCGCCGTGCCGCCCGCGCTCGGCTTTGTACTCGGGATTAAAACGGAAATGGATCAGCGTATTGTGTCGCTCGCTGGATTCCATCACCACATCGCCGCCGCGCCCGCCATCGCCGCCCGACGGACCGCCACGCGGGACAAACTTCTCCCGCCGGAACGCCATGCAGCCGTTCCCGCCGTCGCCGGCCTTCACCTTGATTTTGGCCTCATCGATAAACATTGTTTCAATTCTACAGAAAGCCGTTCACCACAGAGACACAGAGAATTGAAGATTGCAGATTTAGCCTTTCAGATTTCAGGGACATCTGTACTGGAGTCCAATCTTCAATCTGAAATCTTGGATCTGAAAATCGGTCTCCGTGTCTCCGTGATGAAACGCGCTTCTGTAGAATTCACGCAGTGTCCTTGGAATTCACTGTCGAAGCTCGCGATGGCCGCGCCCGCGCCGGACGCATCCTCACGCCGCATGGCGAGATCGAAACGCCGGTCTTCATGCCCGTCGGCACCGTCGCTACGGTCAAAGCCGTTCCGCAGGACATTCTCGAAGAACTCGGCGCCGAAATCATTCTCGGCAATACTTACCACCTCTATCTGCGGCCCGGCCACGAGAACATCCGCAAGCTCGGCGGCCTGCACCGCTTCATGTCGTGGCATCGTTCCATGCTCACCGATTCCGGCGGATTCCAGGTCTTTAGTCTCAGTGAACTGCGCAAGATCAGCGAAGAGGGCGTGTCGTTTCGCTCGCACCTCGACGGCTCTTCTCACGTCTTCACGCCTGAGAAGTCGATGGAGATCCAGATTGCCCTCGGCGCCGACATCATCATGGCCTTCGACGAGTGCACCGAGCATCCCGCCGATCGCTCCCGTGCCAAACAATCGATGGACCTGACCCTCCGCTGGGCCGGCCGTTCACAGCGCTATTTCGAAGATCACAAGAATGAAGTCCCCTGGAGGACCACCGCTGTCGAATCCTCCACCGAAGTCTCACTGTCGTCCCGAGCGCAGCGAGGGAACCCTACCCCCCGCACCACTTTGCAGGATAGTCGAAGGCTGGCGACTAACGACCATCGACCAACGACCGGGACTCAATCCCTTTTCGCCATCGTCCAGGGCGGAATGTATCCCGATCTCCGCCGCGAGTGTGCCGAACGTCTTGTAGGTATGAATTTTCCCGGATATGCCATCGGAGGCCTTAGTGTTGGCGAGCCACGCGCCCTCACCTACGAAACCGTTCAAGCCGTCGAGCCCCATCTTCCGCAGGAAAAGCCCCGCTATCTGATGGGCGTTGGCACCCCCGAAGAGATCGTCGAGTACGCCGGCATGGGCATCGACATGATGGACTGCGTTCTTCCTACTCGCGCTGCCCGTCACGGGCTGCTGTTCACTTCTGAGGGCAAAGTGAATATCAAAAACTCGCGTTACGCTCTCGATGAGAGGCCGCTTGATCCCAATTGCAAGTGCCGTGTTTGTGCCCGATATTCGCGAGCTTACCTGCGCCATTTGTATTCCTCAGGTGAATTGCTGGCACAAGTTCTGAATACCATTCACAATGTGGCCTTCTACCTTGACACCATGAAAGCCGTGCGTCATGCTATTCAACTTGGGGAATTCTCCAGGTTTCTTTCTGGTGTGCGGGCCCGCGGTTTGAACTCCCCTGCTCATACCTAAAGGGAAGACCCAGAGGTAGGCCCCAGCTCCCGCAGGATAGGAAAGCTGGTCGGCAGTGCCAATCAGTTCCCGCAGGTACAATTAAGAAACGGAGTAAGACCGGACCTGTCTGGCCGTCGGAAACGTGCGCTGGACGGGCAGTTACGGAAGAATGAACATGCACGCGCTCTCATTGACAGGTGCTTTTCTGCAGTCAGCAGGCGGAGGCGCCGGTTATTTGGCGTGGGCCCCGCTGATCCTGATTTTCGCCATTTTTTATTTCCTGTTGATTCTCCCGCAGCAACGCAAGCAAAAGCAGTGGAAGACAATGCTGGGACAATTGAAGACCGGCGACCGCGTCACCACCAGCGGTGGCGTACGCGGTACCATCGTGGCTTTGCGTGACGATAATGTTCATCTTCGTGTGCCGCCCGATAATATTCGCCTCGAAATTGCCCGCAGTGCCATTGTTGCCGTTACCACGGGAGAAGAAGTAGCTAAGACCTAGCGTGCGCCGATCCCGCGTTGGTTGCGGGAATTTGAATTTGGAAGAGCAGTTGTCGTTACCATGAAAAAGAACCTTCTCTGGAAAACCGTCTTCATCGTCGCAGTCATGGTGGTATTTCTCTTCGGTATCTTTGGGATACCGCAGAGCCTGTCCGGTTCCGGCCTTCTCGCCAGCCTGCAAAGTCGCATTCACCTCGGCCTCGATCTCAAGGGCGGCACTCACCTCATTCTTCAAGTGATGGTCAACGATGCCGTTAATGCTGATTCCGATCATGCCGTCGAACGCCTCAAGCAGGATCTGAAGGACAGCAACGTTGCCTATGCTGAGATCAGCAAGCCTGATCCGCAGAACGCGCCCGATCGCGTCCAGATCAAAGGCGTTCCGCCCGAGTCGAGCAGCGAACTCCGCCGCGTAGTCGAAGAGCGTCTTCCCGACTACACGCCGAGCTCCGGCCCCGATAACTCCTGGGTGCTCTCGATGAAGCCCTCCGCGCTTACCGACCTGAAGAATCGCGCGGTCGCGCAGGCCATTGAGACCATTCGCAATCGTATCGACCAGCTCGGCGTCAGTGAGCCCGTCATCGAGGAACACGGCCTCGGCCAGTATCAGATTCTCGTCCAGCTCCCTGGTGTCGACGATCCCGCCCGCGTGAAAGAGATCATGCAGTCCACGGCGATGCTGGAAATCCGGCAATCGCTTGGTGGGCCTTACTCCAGCGAGCAGGAAGCTCTTCAGGCGCATGGCGGAGTTCTTCCCCCAGACGCAGTTCTGCTCAAGGGACGCAACATCGGTGTTCGTGGCTCTGATGCCAGCACTCCGGCTGACACGTACTATCTGGTCAGCCGCGCTTCTGCCGTAACCGGCAGCGATCTGCGCGATGCTCAACCTACGCGCGATGAGAATCAGCGCCCTGCCGTACGCTTCTTACTGACTGGCGAAGGTGGGCGCCGTTTCGCCGCCTTTACCGGCTCGCACGTCAACGATCAGCTTGCAGTGGTTCTCGACAATAAAGTTCAGGAAGTCGCGACCATTCAGGAGCAGATTCACGACGAGGGCCGCATCACCGGAGCTTTCTCCGAGCAGCAGGCCAAAGACTTGTCGATGATCCTGCGCTCCGGCGCGCTGCCTGCTGGCATTCGCTACCTCGAAGAGCGCACCGTCGGTCCGTCGCTCGGTGCCGATTCGATCCGTCACGGCGTAACCGCGGCCATGATCGGATTGCTCGCCGTGCTGGTGTTCATGCTGATCTACTACCGTGGATCGGGTATCAACGCTGATCTCGCGCTGATCCTCAACCTCATCATCCTGCTCGGATTCATGGGGTACTTCGGCGCGACGCTCACTTTGCCCGGTATCGCTGGCGTCATCCTTACCGTCGGTATGGGTGTGGACTCGAACGTTCTGATCTTCGAACGTATTCGTGAAGAGCTGCGCAATGGCAAAACGCCGCCCTCCGCAGTCGAGCAGGGATTTGGGCACGCGTGGATCACGATTGTCGATACGCACGTCACGACGATCGTGTCAGCCGTCATTCTGTTTATGTTCGGCACTGGACCGGTGAAGGGTTTCGCCGTCACGCTGACCTTCGGTCTGCTGGCGAATCTGTTCACTGCGGTCTTTGTGTCGCGCGTGATTTTCGATGCTCACCTGAACAATCACAAAGCAGGCGAGCCGCTATCGATTTAGTGATTGGGTTGAAGACACTTGGTTGGGAATGAGTAGGTCGGTCACTGGTGATTGGTTGGAGGATGACTCAGACTAACGACCAATGGCGACCGACCAAAGACTAAAAGTAGTTCGGACGCGAACACAGCGTCCAATGATCCAGAGGGATTCGTGGAATTCTTTCGCAATACAAACATCGATTTTCTTGGCAAGAAATGGTACTTCCTTTCTTTCTCGCTGATCTTCAGCGTGGCCGGCATTCTCTCCATGCTGTTTTGGCATGGCGTACCGCTGGGCGTCGACTTCAGCGGCGGTACCATCGTCACCGTAAAGTTCACCCATCCGCCGAGCGACGCTAAGATCCGCGCTGCGCTCGATCATGCCGGTCTCCGCGATTTCAAGCTGCAGCGCCTCGGCCAGGCAGCTAACAACGAACTCCTCATTGCGCTTCAGCAGAAGGAGACCAGCGAGGCTGCGCTCGATCAGGGTAAGAACACCATCATCAATGCTTTGGAGTCAGCGCCCGACAGTACGCGCACAGACCTGAACAACTCCAGCTACCAGAGCATTCTCGATAGCCTGGTGTCGAAGGATCCGTTGCACTTCGGCTCCGATGCTGCCCAGAAGTACGCGCCCATCGCTCAGCAGATCATCGCCATTCGTGACAAGGACAATGGCGGCGCGCTCGCTTCCTTCGACAAGCTGAGTGCGGTTGGCGCCCCCGTGGTAAAGGCGTTGCAGTCGGATTTCTATCTCTCCGACTTCAGTGTCCGCAACGTTGATATTGTTGGCCCGCAGGTCGGCAAGCAGCTTCAGACCCAGGCCAAACTCGCTGTACTTTACTCTTTGGCAGGAATGCTGGTATACCTTTGGTTTCGTTTTGAGCTGATCTACGGCGTTGCTGCTGTAGTCGCTGTCTTTCACGACACGCTCATAACGGTGGGTGCATTCTCCCTGACAAATCAGGAGATTTCACTCACGGTCATCGCCGCGATCCTGACGCTCGTCGGCTACTCGATGAACGACACGATCGTTGTATTTGACCGAATTCGTGAAAACATTAAACTGTTACGCCGCGATAATCTGGCTGATATCGTCAACAAGAGCATCAACCAGACTTTGAGCCGAACGATCCTCACGTCAGGTCTTACGTTCCTGACGGTGCTTTCGTTGTACCTGTTCGGTGGCGAAGTGCTTCGCGGATTTTCCTTTGCCCTGGTCATTGGAATCCTGATCGGCACGTATTCGTCGATCGCAGTAGCGGCCCCGATGTTGGTGGCCTACCAGGAATGGCGCGTCCGTCGTAAAGGGGTTCAGGCTCAGGCGGCTTCTCTCCCGGCTGCCCGGCGTGAAAAAGTACGGGCTCGCTAGTACCAAACTGGCACATTGTTATTGGGCTTGGGTGTTTTTCAGGTCTTCCAGAAGTTTCTCGGCCCCCACAGCCAACCCGGATTTTCGGGTTCTGGGGACCGACTCCTTGGAGCTAATGGGCGGAGGTGACCTCTCCGCAGGCAAGCTGCCCCGAATAGCTGCTTATTTGCTGTTGAGGCTGCAGTCTGTGAGCAAAATCGGTGGAAATTCCACCAGGTTTTGTGCTGTTCACCTTCCGGATTTGGGCTCGCGTTGCATGGCTTCCGGTTTGAAAAAAAGTGAATCCAATTTACCCGAAACTGGGAGCAAAATTTTCTTTTCCGGTGTCTAAGTTATTCAAGCAGGGAAGTAGATAGTACGGAGATCAGGCCATGTTTGAAGACAGCCTAATTGAATCCGGAGGCAGGAAGAGAGGCAAGCGTGGTGCCACCACCATGTTGTCTTTCGTCCTCCAGATTTGTTTGCTTGGGGTTTTGGTTCTAATCCCACTCATTTATACGGAGGCGCTGCCAAAGCAGCAGTTGATGACCTTCCTGGTCGCGCCGCCACCTCCACCGCCGCCTCCACCACCGGCCGCGGCTCCTGTGAGGGTGGTTAAGCCCGTCCAAACCGATATCGTGAACGGCCAGTTGCGCACTCCGACCAAAATTCCTGAAAAAGTACAAATGATTAAGGAAGAAGAAGCGCCCCCGCCGGTCAGCGGTGGCGTGGTGGGCGGTGTCCCGGGTGGTGTACCGGGCGGCTCCATGGGTGGCGTGATTGGCGGCATCATCGGCGCCACTGCCAGCACCGGAGCGGTGCCGAAGGCTGTGACTCCGCAGCGCGTACGCGTCTCGCAGGGCGTGTCGCAAGGTCTGCTGATTCACGAGGTTCGTCCCCAATATCCGCCGTTAGCGCGCCAGGCCCGCATTCAGGGAGCCGTGGTTCTGCAGGCGGTTATCGGGAAAGACGGCGCCATACAAAACCTGCACGTCGTAAGCGGGCATCCAATGTTGACCACGTCTGCTATCGACGCCGTAAAGCAGTGGCGCTATAAGCCCTACTTCTTGAACGGCGAGCCGGTCGAGGTGGATACCCAAATTACGGTGAACTTTACGCTTTCCGGCGGTTAAAGCCAGCTGGCAGCGAGGGCAGATCTATTCCTGCCCTTTGTCGCGGAAATTGCGAGCTGCTCGAATCCTTGAATTTGGATTCGTAAAACTTCCCGGTCGCACTCCTTGTCTAGCGTGCATGGAGCGCATTCGCCGGAAAGGGATGGTTCGCCAGCCTGTTTGTCGTCTGACGGGTGCGGGATTAGGAATACACGCTCGAATCAGTTCTGAGGAGGAACAACCTACCAATGCTAGCTCATGTATCAACCGCAATGCTTAGTCACGTTCACACCGCGGCCTTCTGGCTCTTCCAGGAAGGCGGCACCATTCAGTGGGATCCGATCTCCATCTGGCACCTGATGGGCATTCCCGCAAAGTGCGTCGTAGTCATCCTGTTCATTATGTCGGGATGGTCCATCGGCGTCATGATCGATCGCTGGATGGCTTTCAGCGCTGCCCGCAAGCAGTCGCGCGCATTCGCTCCCCAGGTTGCCGGCGCTCTCCGCGAAGGCAAGATTGACGAAGCCATCAAGATCGCCGAGCGCAACAAGAAGAGCCACCTGGCGAAGGTCGTCACCGCCGGCCTGCAGGAATTCAAGGCGCACGGCGAATCCAATGAAATCCCCGGCGAGCAGATCGAAGCCTCCAAGCGCGCTCTTGAGCGTGCCGAAGCCATCGTTCACGCCGAGTTGAAGCGCGGCTTGGGCGGTCTGGCTACCATTGGATCGACAGCCCCCTTCGTTGGACTGTTCGGTACGGTCGTCGGTATCTTGAACGCGTTCCGTGGTATTTCCGAGTCGAAAGCAACCGGTCTGGCTGCAGTCGCCGGCGGTATCGCTGAAGCTCTGATCACCACCGCTATCGGCTTGTTCGTCGCCATCCCGGCCGTCATGATGTTCAACTATCTGACCGGCCGCGTGGAAGCGTTCGATGTCGAGATGGATAACTCGTCCAGCGAACTGATCGACTACTTCCTGAAACGCCGCAGCGCCGTCCGCAAGTAGGCTGCGCAGCTTTTCCCGGCTCGTTCATCGTGCCGGATCTCGGAATGGCATTGGTGGTTGCGGGGCCCTCAATCCGAGGGCCCCAATCCCAGAAATGCCGGAAGTACAAGGAATCTTATGGCGATAGCAAAACGAAATGAAGGCAGCAAGATTGCCTCCTCCATCAACGTGACCCCGATGGTGGATGTGATGCTCGTGCTCCTCATCATCTTTATGGTGGTCACGCCCATGTTGCAGCATGGCGTCAGTGTGGACTTGGCCAAGACCAACAATCCTGTGGCGATGGCCGATGCGGATAAAGAAGATGCACTGCTGATCGCGGTTAACCGCGCAGGCGACATCTTCTTCGGCACCGACAAGATCGCGGCCGATCAACTGACGAACAAGCTGAAGGACCGACTGGCTAGCCGAACCGATAAGCGCGTATTCGTCAAGGCCGATGCCCGGACCAAGTACGGCAACGTTGTCGAAGTCGTCGACAATGTCCGCGCAGCTGGCGTCGACGATCTTGGCCTGCTGACCGAACAACGCAGAACTACTCCACCGCCTCCGCCCCCAGGTGCTACCAAACCGACCGGCGCGAACGCAGGCGGAGAATAGTAGGGGAATCTTATGGCAATGACAGCTGGAGGTTCGGGTAGCGGTCCCACAGCGGACATGAACGTTACCCCCCTCATCGATGTACTGCTGGTGCTGCTGATCATCTTCATGGTCATCACGCCGCTCACTCCCCACGGGCTGGATGCGCTCGTACCTCAACCGCCTCCGCCGAATGCTCCCAAAAATACCGCTCCTGACCGCACCATCGTTGTTCAGGTCATCAAGGGCGGCGGCGATCGTCCGACCCTGAAAATCAATCAGGACGACGTGAGCTGGGATAATCTGGAAAGCCGTCTCGGTGAGATCTTTAAGACTCGCGCCGAGAAGGTAATGTTCGTCAAGGCCGACACCGATCTGCCGTTCCAGGACGTCGCGCAGGTCATCGACATGGCGCACGGCGCTGGTGTCGACAAGGTTGGATTGATCACGGCGAAGATCGAAGCGGGCGGTTAATCGCAGCACGCTTCTTCCGGTGTGTGGCTTTCAACCTGTCTGCCACGCATCGCGCAATGTTCCACCTCAGACGATGTAGGACAGGCAATCTTGCCTGTCCTGCGTCCGGGAAGATCTTTCCCATTGGTTCTACCTCGTCGCGCACAGCGAAATCGGCGAGCGCAACACAATTAGGCGCTTCGGAGCGCTATGAGCCCTGCAAAGGGGGACTAATACATATCATGAAAAAAAGCTTACAGTTACTGGCCCTCGCCGCCGCCGCCCTCATGCTGTTTTCCGCCACAGGATGCAGCAAGCTGCGCGCGCGCGATCAGCTCAACAAGGGCGTTCAGTCCTACAAGAACGCTAAATATGAAGAAGCCATCGAGCGCTTCAAGAACGCCGTAGAACTCGATCCGAGCCTCATTAATGCGCGCCTGTACCTGGCGACAGCGTACGAGCAGCAGTACATTCCCGGCGCTGACACGCCGGAGAATAACCGCATGGCGGATCAGGCGATCGCGGAATTCAACAACGTCCTGCAGCGCGATCCCAGCAACATCATCGCCATCAAGAGCATCGCGTCGCTTTACCTGCAGCAGAAAAAGTTCGATCAGGCGAAGGACTACTTCCGCAAGGCCATCCAGGTCGATGCGAACGATCCCGAGGCATACTACTCGATCGCCGTCATTGATTGGACGCAGGCCTACCAGCCTCGCATGGAAGAACGAAACAAGCTCGGCTTGAAGCCCGAGGACTCCCTCGCTGCCAAGGACAAGAAAGTCTGCCAGGAAGTTCAGACCAAGAACACGCCGTTCGTCGACGAAGGCATGCAGATGCTGAACAAAGCCATTGAGCTTCGTCCCGACTACGATGACGCCATGGCCTACCTCAACTTGATGTGGCGCGAAAAAGCGGACATCGAGTGCGGCGATCCCGCGGCTCGTACGCAGGACCTCAAGACGGCCGACGAGTGGGTCGATAAGACACTTGCCGTGAAGAAGGCGAAGGCGGAAAAAGCAGGACCGGCTGGCGGAATCGTCAACGATTCCGGCGACCAGAAATAACCCTCCTCCTCAAAACAGAACGGCGCTGACCACAGTGCCGCCGGGGCAGGCATCGCGCCTGCCCGTTTTATTTCCCCAGTTCATTCCCGTCCCCTTCGGCCGCACATCTTCTTGGAGTCCGCTCGCCCCTAGCGGACTAAACGCGAAACGTGAAACGTGAAACGCCCTACACTGCCACTCCTGTTAACGTCGCCAGCAGCACCGTAAGCACAATCAAGCTCACCACCATATACAGCCAATCATGTTCCAGCGCGAAGGCAAATGCAGCGAACAGCACTCGCGCGACCGGAGTCGCAATCAGGATCAGCAATCCCAGTTGCATCAGAGCGAGCGTATCCATCGTAGCCGCCCCGCGAACCACCCCCGCAACCGATATCAGCTCCGCTGGTTCTCCATGAAACTGCTGGTAACTGACGCGCACTGCGTGGTTCTGCCACAGGTAAGCAATCCCCGCCGCAAAGACCATCACCGCCGACAGGCTGACCCCGACGCGCAGCAGCACTCCGATAATCTGCTCAATCTTCAGGTCGTTCCAACTCGCTTGCGTTCCCGTCACAATTTTCCTGTCAATGCGTTGTAGAGCATCTCGATCCCCAGCACTGCGATCACGATCGCGAAAACGTAACGCAGCACGCGTACCTTCGCTCGCACCAGCATTTTCGCTCCCACCAGCGAGCCAGCGAGTACCCCCAGCATCACCGGCATCGCCAGCCGCGGATCGATATAACCTCGGCTCAGGTAGACGCCCGCGCTCGCCGCCGCAGTCACTCCAATCATGAAATTGCTGGTTGTGGTGGACACTTTGAAGGGAATCTTCATCATCTGATCCATGGCAAGCACCTTTACGGCGCCGGACCCAATCCCCAGTAACCCCGAAAGCATCCCGGCTCCAAACATCAGCCCGAATCCCCCCGGCACGTGATACACGTTGTAGGACAATCTCCCGCCGGCCTCAGGGAAATCGCCATTCATCCGTAGCTTGGTTGCGAGTGGGTCCGGTGCCCTGTTCACGACATGCAGCGATGGATCGTGTCGCGACAAAAATGCCGAGTACAGCAACACCAGTCCAAACACGAACCCGATCGCCCCTCCCGAAACTTTGGCCGCAATCAGCGCGCCGACCGCTGCGCCTATCGTTGTTGCAATCTCCAGAAACATGCCAATGCGTATGTTGGAATATCCTTCGCGCACATACGCCGCTGCCGCGCCCGAAGACGTCGCGATCACCGATACCAGCGAAGCGCCAATCGCGTACCGTATATCGACGCCCAGCATCAACACCAGCATCGGCACCACCACCACACCACCACCAAGTCCCGTTAACGCGCCAAGAAATCCGGCGAGAAACGAACCTACCCATACTACGATCGTGAATTCCAGAGTCGTCATTCTGCCAGTTTCAAGCCACCGATCATCAATTATTGTGCGCTGCAGCCGACCCCTCCTCGGGTCATCCTGAGAGCAGCGAAGGAACTATGTATTTCGGTCCCAGCTTCACACCGACTAGACGATACGGCAACAAAAAAGGCGGCCGCATAAGGCCGCCTTCGGAAACATCGGAACCAATCACCGCCGTAACCCCACCACTCCTTACAGCCGCAGCGACTGCGTTAACTTGAAACTCACCGCCGACTCAGCCGGAAGGGTAATTTCACGATTTCCTGTTAGCCCTGCTCCGGCAGTACCGGCGCCCGCGCCCAGCAGGGCTCCGATTGCCGCGCCCTTGCCGCCGCCCGCCAGTCCGCCGATCAGCGCACCGGCACCGCCGCCTCCGCCGATCATCGCCGCCGATCTTTTGCCTTTGCCCGTCGACGTTTGGCTCACCGTCGATGCGGCCAATGTGTGCGGCACTCCGCCCACCGTCACGGAGCGGATCGTGATTGCCAATTCCGCCGCGCCCTTGAACCGTCCCGCCGATTTCGCATCGGTCACTTCGCCCGCTACGGTCGCGCCCGCCGGAATCAGCGTTCTGCCATCCACCATGATCGGGTCCATCACGCTCCCAGTAAAAGTCTGACCCGCCTGCGCGGTTTTCGATCCAATCGCGTCATTCAGGCGTACCCGGATCACTGTTCCAGCCGGAACAATCTTCGGTTTCGGTGGCGGAGGAGCTGGCGTCTCAGCCGGAGCCGCCGAAGCCTGTGTCTGCTGCGCTGGAGGAGGCGTAGTCGCTGGAGATTGCGTCGTCGCCGGTGCGTTTGCCGAATTGTCGGGAGCCGTCGCAGGCGGCTGCTGTTGCTGATTGTCAGCGGTTTCCGGTTTCTTGCTGCAGGCCGCCAAGCCGAGCAGCAGGCATACGGTAAGCAAAAGTACGCTCAATCGAGAGCTCATGATTGATAGTCCTCCTATTGGATTGTTTCCGGAAAGCTCAGTGCCCCAAGCACCATGCATGCTCGCCGCATTTGGTCTCGTCGGGAGCACCATTACCATACACCGCCCAGCAGCTTAGTTCCAACCGTACGCGACTCCTGTTGGGTGGCCCATCACTCGTGCTTGGTGGCTTCAAGCCCTCTTTGGCTTGAGTGCGGTCGTTCGTTGACTAGTCTCCTGAACTCGCAGCCTTCTGCTTATAAAACTCCTGCATTACGTAGAACGCCTTCTTTTTCTGACCGCGATCCGACACGAGTCCTTTGCGGTTATAAAAATCCTGCACCACCGGCAGCACTCTTCGCGGCGACCGGAAGTCCATCAGGATCCACGGCGTTGTCCCTCGCAGGAATGGAATCTTGTTCAGCATCACGATCTGGTGCCGATATACGCTTTCCTGGTACTCCTCGGTCCAACGCTCATCGGGATCGCCATGCAGCCCGAACTGAGCATCTGCGCCAAACTCCGTCATGATGAGCGGCTTGGTATATGGAGTCTTCCACGTGATGCGATCGGCATCTTCCGGCGTGCGCTCATACCAGCCCACATACTCGTTGCAGCCAATTACGTCCAGATCGCTGCCGAGCGGATCGTCAATCAGCTTTGTATTCGGATCGGAGTAGTGCGTCTCCAGCGCCGCCGAAATCAGGCGCGTCGAATCCAGTTGCCGCGCCGTCTTCACCAGTTCGCGCATGAATGCGATACGAGCATCGTTGATCGGCGTTTCGTTTCCCATCGACCAGATAATGATCGCCGCTCGGTTCTTATCCCGCGTGATCTCCTCAGTCAGTTGATTCTTTGCATTCGCCAGTGTCGACGCATTCGTCCAGTCGATCGTCCAATAGACTGGAATTTCCGACCACACCAGCAGTCCCATCCGGTCGGCCATTCGCGTCATATTTCGATTATGCGGATAGTGCGCCAGGCGAACGTAGTTGCCGTTCATCTCCTTCACCCAGCCCAGCAACGTGCGCGCATCATCGGCGCTGAATGCTCGGCCCGAACGGTACGGCGCTTCTTCGTGAACCGACACGCCGCGCAGGAAAATCGACTTCCCATTCAGCAGGATGTCCTGTCCGCGTACTTCGATCGTGCGAAATCCAATCTGATCGCGCACGACCTCGTCGCTTGCGTCAAACTCAACGTCATAGAGCTTCGGATTCTCCGGCGACCACAAGCTCAGCCCGGACACTGTCAGCGCGATCTGGCCGTATCCATTCGCATCGGTCTGAATCTGCTTCTCCAGCTTCAGCTCCGGGATGCGCACGGTTACCGGACCTGATCCGCCATCCACCTTCACCCAGCCCGCGAGCTCGTTCTGTGAGCCCTTCTTCAATTGCAGAAGGTAATCCTGCAAAAATACTTTCGGTACTTCCACCAGCTCTATGTCGCGCGTGATCCCCCCGTAATTCCACCAATCCGTATTCACCGTGGGTACAGCATCGGCGTGCCGGTTGTTATTCACGTAGATCACCACGAAGTTCTCGCCATCTTTCACCAGATCGGTGACTTCGCAGTTGTACCCGGTAAATCCGCCGACGTGTACGCATGCTTCCTTCCCATTCACCCACACTCGCGATTCGTAATTCGCCGCGCCGACGCTGAGGAATGTCCGCTTATCCGCCGGCTTGTGATAGAGAAATGTTCGCTCATACCAGACCGTCCCTTCGTACAGAAACAAATCCTTCTTCTGACTGTTCCAGTCGCCTGGAACCTGCAGCGTGTCGGAAGCTGCAAAGTTGTACTCCACCAGGTCCTGCTTGGATTTCGGATGAGCATTCAGAAAATAGCCATCGCCACGCGACTCGTGCCGATAGTTGTAATAGCCGTTGTCGTAGGGATCGACAATGTAGTGCCATGTCCCATTCAGGCTGATCGTGTTGCGATTCTCTATGTTTGCAATGAGCGGTGCAGGTTGGGGCTCGGCGGAGGCAGTTCCAAAAGTAAAGATACTCAGAACGAAGACCAGAGAAAGAAACAGCGGAAGATGGCGCATCAGGCTCCTTGCGGCTCCAGGCCAAACCACTTCTGGATTGCCGATGTGATCGACAGCAGAATTCCAGCTCATGATCTTACAACGTGAGACTCGCCAGCTGCAGCCTTCGCTCAGGACAGGTTCTCGCCCGCGCAAGCTCTCCCAGCCAACCACAAAGCCGAGGCCAGCCTCCAACTTTGTGAACAGCTCAATCGAGGTCCCCCATGGCAGATCCCAAACAGAACGATCCTCAGATGTCCACGTTCAATTCCGAAGAGCGAGGAAGCCGTCGCGGCCCCGAGCTGGTAAAGAGCGAAAAGCAAAAAGAAGAAGAGAAGCAGGAGGAAAACCAGGAAGACGTCCGCGAGAAGACTCTCGACAAAACGCTGGCCGATTCATTTCCAACCAGCGATCCGCCTTCGAGCATTCCCGATCCCAGCGAAGACGAGTTCGACGAGAATGCCAGCTAAAGTCACGCCCACTACCTCTAGTGAATCAGGCCCTTGATCGTCGTGGTTATATCAGAATCTATCCGTAAACTTGCGTTGACCACCGGCTACTAACCACTAACCATTGCCTTTGTAATCTCGCTCACATCCCCTACCCGCACATTGCATTAAGCTGATCCCATGGAAACTCTCGAGCGCGCGATTGTCTGGCGCAATCTGCTCACCGGCGGTACGGAATATTTCGAACTGCGCCGCCGGGGTGACTGCCACGTTCTCCGCGGCAAAATCGTTTCGGTGCTCGAGCCAGCGCAGCCGTTGTTTGTCTCCTACGAGATCGCTTGCGACGAACAGTGGCGCACGCGCCACGCGCAAATTCTGCAGGTGAATGCCGGAGAGCAGCGCGAGCTGAAGATCGGAGTCGCTGGCGCGGATTGGACAGTCAACGGCAAGCCCGCGCCTGAACTTCGGGGTTGCATCGACATCGATCTGAGCGCCAGCCCTTCCACGAACACTCTGCCGCTCCGTCGTTTGCAGCTGCAGCGCGGTCAATCGCAACCAGTCACGGCGGCATGGGTGCGTTTCCCCGGCCTGGAGATCGCAACCCTACAGCAAACTTACAAGCGGCTCGACGACACGCGCTATTGGTATGAGAGTGCAACCGGCTTCACCGCGGAGATACGCGTGGACGCCTGTTCCGTTGTCTTCGATTATCCGGGTGTGTGGACGCGAGTGGCGCAAAGCAGTAGACAGTAGCCAGTTTGTCAGTAGCCAGTTCGCGCTTGATATATTGGAAGGTTGTCGGTGCTCAGATAACGGATCTAGCAAGCCGGACTCTGACCACTGACTACTAATTACTGATAACTGGGGTTACAGATGGCGAAAGTGCAACGCGCAATCCTTAGCGTCACCGATAAAACCGGGTTGGTAGAGTTTGCCCGCGAACTGCAGAAGCTGGGCGTCGACTTGGTCTCGACCGGTGGCACCGCGAAGCTACTGCGCGAGTCCGCGATCCCGGTGAAAGATATCTCGGAACTCACGGGCTTTCCGGAGATGCTTGACGGGCGCGTGAAGACGCTTCATCCCAAGGTTCACGGAGGCATTCTCCACCGGCGCGGCCTTGCGGAGCATCGTGCGACCGTCGCCGAGTACGGCATTCCGCCCATCGACATGGTCGTGGTGAACCTCTACGCCTTCGAGAAGACCGCCGCAAAGCCGGGCGTTGCTTTCGAAGAGATCATCGAGAACATCGACATCGGCGGTCCTTCGATGATCCGTTCCGCTGCAAAGAATTTTGAAGATGTCGCCGTGGTCACTTCCCCTTCTGACTACGCCGCCATCGCCGAAGAACTGAGAACGAATGCGGGCGAGCTCTCGCGCGAAACCAAATGGAAGCTGGCGCAGAAAGCATTTGCCACCACCGCCGCCTACGATTCCGCGATCGCCTCGACGCTCGGCCAGATTTCGCACGATGGAGCCGCGCCGCAAGCAGGCTTCCCCGCAGTGCTGCGCCTCAGCTACAAAAAAGTGATGGACCTGCGCTACGGCGAGAATCCGCACCAGAAGGCCGCGCTCTATGCCGACAATTCGAACGCCGGCATTGCTCACGGGCGCCAGCTTCAGGGCAAAGAACTTTCGTACAACAATCTCGTCGACCTGCAAGCTTGCTGGGATCTGGCGCAGGAGTTCGACAAGCCAGCTGTTGCGATCATCAAGCACACGAATCCAGCCGGCTGCTCGACGGCCGACAAGCTTGCAGACGCCTACCGCAAGGCGCTCGAAACCGATCCAGTTTCAGCCTTCGGCGGCGTGATTGGCGTCAATCGTCCCATAGACGGCGAGACGGCCTCAGAAATGGCGAAGCTTTTCGTGGAAGCGATTGCAGCGCCCGGGTTCGATCAGGCTGCACGCGAGGCATTTGCCAAGAAAAAGAACCTGCGCCTGGTTGAAGTCACCCCGGCGCCGCCCGGACCGGTGATCAAGAACGTTTCGGGAGGCGTGCTCGTTCAGGATCCCGACGTTTACGCGCTCAAAGACAGCGAGCTCAAGGTCGTAAGCCAACGCCAGCCCACAGCGGAGGAAATGCGTGCTCTGAAGTTCGCGTGGATCGTCTGTAAGCACGTAAAGTCCAACGCCATCGTGTACGCGCGCGATGGGCAGACAGTTGGCGTTGGCGCCGGCCAGATGAGCCGCGTCGATTCCGCCAAAATCGGCGCAATGAAGGCCGTTCTGCCGCTGCAAGGCACCGTGGCCGCTTCCGACGCATTCTTCCCGTTTCCGGATGGAGTGGAGGAGATTGCACGCGTGGGAGCCACCGCCGTCATCCAGCCCGGCGGCTCAGTTCGTGACCCGGAGGTCATCGACGCTGCCAACCGGCTGGGATTGGCGATGGTCTTCACCGGCGTTCGGCACTTCCGGCACTAGGGCGCGCGTTGGTCAGCAGCGGCTAGCCGTAAAAGCGAAAGTCCCAAGTCGCCAGCGATCGACTAAGTCTCTGACCAGGAACGACTTTTCCTGCGCTGCCGGGTTATAACCTCCGATTGCGCAGCGACTCTCGTAACTTGGTGTCGTGGACCGCAATCCCCTGTAAAATAGGATGAGACGTACCTGCGCTGTTGGGCATCCAACTTCCGTTGGCGTGGCCACTGCCACAAGGCACTCATGGACATTCGTAAACCAGCCCTTTTGCTGGCGTTTGCCGTCGCGGTTCCAGCTTTTGCACAGAACGACGGTAATGCCCCGACCACCACCCCGGATGCACAGAGTGCGCCCTCAGTCGCTCGGCGCAAACGCGCACCGGCACATAACGCTGCCGCCGAGCCCAAAAAGACTCCCGATCGCGCCCAGGCGTACTACCACTATTCCCTCGCGCACATGTACGAGGAGCTGGTCTCGATCTACCAGAGCAGCGAGTTCGCAAACAAGGCGATCGACGAGTATCGCCTGGCCATCCAGAACGATCCCGGTTCAGAGTACCTGAACTCCGGCCTGGCTGAGCTCTACGCCAAAACGGGACGCATCAGCGATGCGGTCGAAGAAGCGCAGGACATTATCAAGCGCGACCCCAATAATCTCGATGCGCGCAAGCTTCTCGGACGTATATACCTGCGCGGGCTTGGAGACCAGCAGAGCACTCCGCAGTCACAGGAGATTCTGAAGCGCGCCATCGAGCAGTACGAGCAAATCGTCCGCATCGAGCCCAATAACATCGAGAACCACATGTTGCTCGGGCGGCTCTATCGCCTGAACAATGACATGTTGAAGGCGGAGAACGAATTCAAGACTGCGGTTGCGCTGCAGCCGAATTCCGAAGAAGCCGTCACCATGCTCGCCTATCTCTATAACGAGGAAGGCGATTCGAAGCGTGCCGCGCAAGTTCTGAATGCAGTTCCCGAAGTCGATCGCAGCTCGAAGATCTACTCCGCGCTGGGCTATACCTACGAACAGCAGCATGACTATAAGAGCGCGATCGTGGCCTATCGCGCCGCTGTCAACGAAGACAAAGACAATCTGGAAGCAATGCGCGGACTGGCGCAGAGCCTGCTGAATGACAATCAGACAGACGCGGCTCTGGACACTTTCAAGCAGATCGTCGATAGCGATCCGCATGATGCACAGAGTTACATGCGCATTGCGGAAGTCTATCGCCGCACCGGACGCTACGACCTTGCTCTCGACGCTCTGAAGAAGGCCGGCGCTGAGCTTCAGGATTCGGTGGAAGTTCCATTCAACGAAGCGGTGATCTACCAGGCTGAAGGGAACTACGATCAGGCTGCGCAGTTGCTGACGCAATTGCTGAAGAAGAGCGAGAAACCCGACGGCAGCTACAGCGCCAGCGAGCGGAACAATCGTTCAATCTTCCTGGAGCGCCTCGGTAGCGTTTATCGCGATCAGAACAAGACGCAACTTGCAGTCGACACCTTCCACAAGGAAATCGATCTCGGCGATCAGGATACGTCGGTACGTGCATATCAGCAGATCATCGACACCTATCAGAATTCGAAGGATTGGAAGTCCGCGACGGCAACAGCGCAGGAGGCGGTCAACAAATATCCGAACGACCGCAATCTGAAGTACGTTCTTGCCGGATTAACCGCCGATTCCGGCCAGCCCGATGCTGCTATCGCCCAAGTAAAGGCAATGCTGAAAGGCACGCCTGAGGATCGCGACACCTACATCACGCTGGCGAATATGTATGCGCGGTTGAAGCGCTATCCCGAGGCGGAAGACGCTGCCAACCACGCACTTCAGCTTTCCGCCAAGCCTGAAGATAAGGACGATGCCCAGTTCACGCTCGCGTCCATCTACGAGCGCGAGAAGAAGTACGACCAGTCGGAACAGCTCTTCAAACAGCTGATTAATTCCAATCCGAGTAATGCAGCGGCGCTGAATTATCTCGGCTACACGCTTGCCGATCGCGGCCTGCGCCTCGACGAGGCCTTGGGATATATCAAGCGCGCTGTCCAACTCGAGCCGCAGAACGGCGCATATCTCGACTCGCTTGGCTGGGCCTATTTCAAGATGGGCAACTACGACATGGCCGAAGATTATTTGCAGAAAGCCGTGAGTAGCTCCCACAACGATCCGACAGTGCTTGATCACCTCGGGGATGTGTACCAGAAGACAGATCGTCTGAAGCTGGCCGCAGCCCAATGGGAACGCGCCCTGCACGAGTGGTCGAAGACCATTTCGGCGGAAGTCGATAGCAACGATGTTGCCAAGGTCCAGAAGAAACTGGACGCGGCGCGCGTGAAAGCTGGCGCGCGAGAACGGCGCAAACCCGACGCAAAAACCGTAAAGCAATTGTAGGCAGTTGTTAGTTGCTAGAAATTGAGGGGTAGCTGATGCAGACCAGCTACCCCTTTTGATTTGCGCCCGCGACTGATTTCGAAGGGCGTAGCGGGCGCGAGGCACTGCTGAGTACTGATTACTGACTACTGTCTTACAAGGCCATGCCGCCAGAGACCTCGATCCTCTGGCCGTTCACCCACCGATTCTCGTCCGACAGAAAAGCCGCGATCATCGGTCCGATATCATCCGGCACTCCTGCTCGCCCCAATGCAGTCATCTCCGCGACACGCTTGTTGACCTCGGGATTGTCCCGCACCATTCCGCCACTGAAGTCCGTTTGGATAGCTCCAGGCGCTATCACGTTGGCGGTGATATGACGCGGTCCAAGCTCTTTAGCCAGATAGCGGGTCAGGACTTCGATCGCTCCCTTCGCTGCTCCATACGCAGAACTTCCCGGAAGAGCGAATCGCGCCAGTCCGGACGATATGTTCACGATGCGGCCGCCATCGTTCATCAGCGGAATCAGCTTCTGAGTAAGGAAATACACTCCCTTGAAGTGAACGTTTACGATCTCGTCGAACTGCGCTTCGGTCGTCTGATCGAAGGCGGCATGCAGAGAGTTGCCCGCATTGTTCACCAGGAAGTCGAACCGCTCGCGTCCCCAGCTCTGTAGCGTCTCGCGGACTTCCGCAACGAATCCATCAAATGCGCGAACATCGCCTGCTTCAAGCTTGAATGCGGCTGCTTTCCTTCCCATTGCCTGGATTTGTTGGATGAGACTGTCGGCCTCTGCCTTGTTCGAGCGATAAGTGAAAATGATATCTACACCGCGCCGCGCAAGATTTTCCGCGGTATTGCGGCCCAGGCCACGGCTTCCGCCGGTGATGATGGCAATCTTGCTTACTGCTGTGCCCACTGGTTTGCTTTCCATAAGTGCTCCTTCGTCTGTTTGGTAACGACCCTAGCAATGACATGCTTCATACGAGCCTTCGATTTGATGATAGATGGCTTGATAAGGCTCAAGGCAACGCTGACGCCAGAGAATTGAAGTCGGGCAGAGTAGCAACTGCCAACTAGCAACTAGCAACTGTTACACTGAGCACATGCTCGCCCCTTACGCTGTGCGAGTCGAGCAGTCGCGCGGACGCCGCCATCCGGAACCGCCCCATCCCTATCGCAACGACTACCAGCGTGACCGTGATCGTGTCATACACGCACGCGCCTTCCGACGCCTGGAAGATAAGACGCAGGTGTTCACCGGACGCCTCTCCGATCACTTTCGTAATCGCCTGACGCATACGCTCGAGGTCTCGCAGATCTCGCGCACCATCGCCGAACAGCTGCATTTGAATGTGGATCTGGTGGAAGCGCTGGCGCTCGTACACGACATTGGGCATCCGCCGTTTGGACACGCCGGCGAACAGGCACTCGATCAGGCAATGCGCGCCGAAGGCCTCTTGTTCGATCACAACCTGCATGCGCTGCGCATCGTCGAGGATTTCGAGTTGCGCTACGCGGCTTTTCGCGGCCTGAATCTCACCTTCGAGGTGCGCGAGGGCATCATCAAGCACTCGCACGATTACGACGCTGCCGCGCATCCTGAGCTCGCCGAGTATCTGCTCGACCAGCGGCCTCCGCTCGAGGCGGAGTTGATCGATCTCACCGACGAAGTCGCCTATAACACTGCCGACCTCGACGACGGCTACGAGGCGCACATCCTGACGGTCGAAAAGATTCGCGCAGGATTGCCGCTGTTTGCGCGCTGTTTCAACGATGCGCAGCGGCTCTATCCCGATGCGATCGAAAAGCTGCAATTCAACGAAGCGCTGCGGCGCATGCTGAATCGCATGGTGACCGACCTGATCACGAATACCCAGCGCCGCATTACCGCCAGTGGCGTTCAGTCGCTCGAAGACGTTCGGCGGCATCCGGAGCGGCTGGCCGCGTTCAGCGCGGAAGTCGATGAAGAGCGCCGCCAGGCCAAGCAGTTCCTGTATCGGAATCTCTATTACAGCGAAGAGCTAGTCGAAAACAAAGAGCACGGCGAAGAGGTGGTGCTGGAGCTGTTTGCTTACTGGCTGGCGCATCCAGAAGATCTGCCGCGCACCTATCAGGAGAAAGCGCAGGAAGAGCCGCTGGCGCGCATCGTGTGCGACTACGTCGCGGGGATGACGGACCACTTCATTCTGGAGCAGCACCGGAAGTATTGTGGAAGGTAATCGCGCAATCTGGGAACGCTCTTCACTGCTGTCATCCCTAGCAAGGGCGAATGCCCGAGTCGAGGGAGCCTACGCGGCTGAAAGAACGATGTGCCTCTCCGGAACCTCAGCCACAGATTCTACTTCCCCTGCAGCTTCTCGTTCACCTGCGTCATATTTCCCGCGTCGACCTGCACGATCTTAGTGATCGCGTAGTAGCCGTCCATGCTGAGTCGCACGCGGTAGGTTCCCGGAGCAACCGGGAAGCGGAACGGAGTCGCGCGCGGGACAGGAATATCATTGACCGTGATCTGGGCGCCCGGAGGATTGGTGCGAATCTGCAGACCGCCTTTTCCCGCAGGTAGCTGACCAGTCTGTTCAAAGGTGCGCCACGCGGCCAGTCGCGTTTTCTCGCGCGCAAATGGTTCGGCGGATTGCAGCTGCGGCGCGAAGTTCACGGTCTGACCGGGGCCCGCATCGGCGAGTGTTTCCGCCCAGCGATATCCGGCCTTGTGCAACAGTATTTTGTGCTGCCCGGGGTCGACGGTAAGCGTAGTGGGCGTTGTGAGTCCTGTCGGAAGGCCGTCCACCATAATCTCCGCTCCCGCCGGATCGCTGTTCAGCGAAAGATAAGATTCGCGCTTCTTCGGCGTCACGGTGGCAGAGCTCTTGGGCTCCGCCGCTTCCAATTTCGCCGTTTCCAGCTTCACAGACTCTACCTTTGGCTTTGGCTGAGCTGGAGCCTCAGACGAAACTAACGCCGCTTTCTGAACCGGAGCTGTAGTTTTCACAGCCGGAGCAGAGCTCGCGACGGTCGGAACGGATTGCGCCGCCACTGGCTTTGCGTCCGCTACGACTAGTTCTTTCTTGTGCTTTCGTGCAGCATTCGCCAATCCGAGTAAACAAACGACGGCGATCGCCACCAACGCAAACACCAATCCCTGGCCGCGCTTTCTCGCAGCGACAGGAGTCACGCGCGCCGGAACCACGGGCCTAGGCGGCGCTACCGCAATCGTCCTCTCAACCTGCGCAGCGACTGGCACGACTCCATTCCGCGAAGTGGTGTCGAGCACCACGGCGGGCGTGAATGCTGGTTCCGCAACCGCCACCGGAGTCAGCACAGCCGTCCCGCTGATCGTGTTTCGTATCCCTGCGGCCTGACTGGAACCAGTGGCGGCGAAGAAGTGCGTCGTTACTGCCGCGCCATCCGCGGTTCCCGAGGTAAGTTCGCTCGACAGCGTAAACGGATCTTCCAGTGCCGCTGCCATGGCCGATCCGCTCTGATAACGTTCGTGAGGCGACTTTGCCATTGCCTTCGCAATCACGGCGCTCATGCCGGACGGAATCGATGCATCCAGTTCACGCGGCGGCGGAGGAACTTCATTGATGATCTTGTAGATGATGGTCGTAACGCTGTTCGCGTTGAATGGCTTCTCGCCGGTCAGCATTTCGTAGAGCATCACACCGGTCGAGAACAGGTCGGTGCGTCCATCGAGCACGCGCCCGCGTACCTGCTCCGGAGACATGTAATTCGGCGTGCCCAGCACTTCGCCAGTATGCGTAAGCCCGGCTCCGGCCTTGGCAATGCCGAAGTCCATGATTTTCACTGTGCCATCGCCGGCGATCATGATATTGGCCGGTTTGATGTCGCGATGAATCACGCCTTTGTAGTGCGCATAATCGAGGCCTTCGCAAATCTGTGCGCCGATTCGCGCAGCTTCTTCCGCAGACAGCGTTTTGCGTTGCTGCAGCAAGCCTGCAAGCGTCGAGCCGGCAATGAACTCCATGGCAATGTAGAACATTCCATCGGCTTCGCCCGCGTCATAAATGGTGACGATATTGCGGTGATTCAGAACACCTGCGGCACGCGCCTCATTCTGGAAGCGTTTGAGCATGTCGCCGCTATTGGCGCCATGAATGTCGAGGCGCATCGTCTTCAGCGCCAGCGTGCGGCCGATGTTGGGATCGGTGGCCCGATACACCACTCCCATTGCGCCCTTGCCAAGCTCTCCGGTTACCACGTAGCGCCCAATCTTTTCGGGAGTCATCGGGTCCTCATCGTCTTCATCTTTATCCAGACAAAAAGTGTCAAGCTGCCTGCCAGTACGGAGAAACACTGCAAGCATAGCCGCGTTCTCCTCGCTTTTGACCCGGCTGGTGACCAAAGTACCTTGATAAACTCTGTTACCAACGGTGAGTGTCCTATGCGTCGAATGGTGATTGCTTTCCTGCTCTGTGCGTCATTTGCTTGCGCGCAGCAAGTCAGTCCTCCTGATTCCGAAAAGCTCGCGATCCGCCATCTGTTGCAGGCGCAGGTAGACGCCTGGAACGCCCACGATCTCGAAGGCTTCATGAAGGGATACTGGCGCTCGCCTGACCTGACGTTCTTCTCCGGCGCGAATGCGACCCAGGGCTGGCAGACCACGCTCGATCATTACCGCCAACGCTATCAGGGACAGGGCAAAGAAATGGGTAAGCTCGACTTCTACGACTTGTACGTAGACTTGATGGGACCCGACGCCGCCCTCGTGCGCGGCCACTGGCACCTGGTGATGAAGTCAGGCAAAGAAGAAGGCGGGCTGTTCACTCTGGTGCTGAAGAAGTTCCCGGAGGGATGGCGGATCGTGCACGATCACACATCGTGAGGGGCGTTTCGCGTTTCACGTTTCGAGTTTCGCGAAAATCACCTGCTCCGCGATCGATCGATTCCCGATTTGATCAAAGGGTGATGTAATACGCGTCCATCGTACTTAGTGGAACGAAGGTCTGCACTTAAGATATTCCGGTCAGGCGTTCCAATATCGGAACTTCTTGTTCCAGTGACTTGCAGCGCAATAAGGAGGAGGCACGAATGCGCCGACTTGTGATGCTCCTGGTCGTCTTTCCCTTCGCCTTCGCAGCTATTTGTAATGCAGTGACTCAGACCAGAATCGTAATAACCCCTAAAGTGGATGAACGAGTTGAACTGCTCAGCATTGTTTTCCGGCTAGCAGGAAACTTCGAGTACAACATGAGTCCGCTAAAGCAATACTCGGCGGACATCGATAAGTATTTTGCCCCGTACAAAAGCCATCCCGCCATCGCGATGGCGAAGTCGCTAGCGGAGAAGAACGGTGTTGGCTTCGATGCAGTAATGTCTATGGCTGTTCACCTTTCAAGTCCGCCTGAATTAAGGCCTCTAGTAGCGTTCAGTGATGAAGTTCCAGAGCGACGATTCGGCAAAGAGAACGCACTCCAATTTGCGAAGCTGCTTAGGGATTTCTATCGCGATACTAATTTCCAAAGATTCTTCACCTTACATCGCTCTTTTTACGACGTTTCGGAGTCTCGTTTCAACAAAGTGCTCGTTGATCTCGATCTCGGGTGGTACAAGCAATTCTATGGAGAGATGCCCAAGGGTCAGTTTCATCTACTGCTCGGCATGAACAATGGTGGCGGAAATTACGGGCCGAGAGTTGAATTACCGGACGATCGGGATGAGATATTTGCAATCGTAGGGGGCGGAACCCCAGACGAGGCTGGCGATCCCGTGTTTGATCCCAGCTACTTATCCATCATCATTCATGAGTTCAATCATTCGTTTGTCAATCCCGTAGCTGAAAAACGCAAGGCTGAACTTTCACAAGCTGATCATGTGTTCCAACAGGTCGCAGCCAAGCTGCAAAGCCAAGCGTATAAAAGCGTCCAGACGATGATCGATGAATCGCTTGTTCGAGCGGCGGTAATCCTGTACTTCGAAGCTAAAGGTGAGAGTAGCGATCAAATCGGCAGAAGGATCATTCACGAGCAGGCGCTTGGTTTCGTTTGGATGGACGAACTGTGCGACCTTCTCCGGCAATACCGGTCACAAAGGACGAAATATCCAACTTTTGACGCTTTCATCGGGAATATCGTGGACTTCTATCGTGCGCTTAACAATAGGATCGAAGGGAAACTCGCAGACTTTAGCAAGAAATGCGTTCATGTCACTGACATTCTGCCGTTTTCCAATCACACGCTGAACGTTGATCCGAGCACCGAAGAGATGGTTATTCGCTTTGATAAGGGCCTTGATCCGGGAAGATACTCGATCAATTATGGGCCACAAGGTGCGGATCATTCCCCTATTCTTGCGAAACCCGAGTTTTCGCCTGACCGCAAGTCGATCAAACTACATTTGTTCTTGAAACCGAACCAAAACTACGCCTTTGTGCTCACACCCTATGCGTTCGCATCGATGGATGGTTATCCTCTTGAAGAGTATGCGGTGGACTTCAAAACGAGGTGATGACGGCGGTTGGCCCATGCTTTCGCCCTCTGTTGGCGAAGGGTAGGGGTGCAAATCGCCTAAACCTTAACCGCTGCTGGCTGAATATCGCTCACGTCGACAAAGTTGGTGGGATAATTGCCAGTGAAGCACGCGTCGCAATAGGTGGTGTGCACGCCTTCGGCGCAAGCCTCTTTCAGTCCTTCGACCGAAAGAAATGACAGTGAATCGGCGCCGATGTATTCGCGAATTTCTTCGACGGTTTTATTCGCGGCGATCAGCTCTTTCTTCCGCGGAGTATCCACGCCGTAGTAACAAGGCGAGATCGTCGGCGGACAGCTGATGCGCATATGAACTTCCGTCGCGCCCGCTTCGCGCACCATGCGCACGATCTTGCGGCTGGTGGTGCCACGCACGATGGAGTCGTCGATCAGGATAATGCGCTTGCCTTCCAGCGTGCTGCGTACCGGGTTCAGCTTCAGCTTCACGCCGAAGTCGCGCACCCGCTGTTCTGGCTCAATAAACGTCCGACCGATATAGTGGCTGCGAATCAACCCCACGCGGAAGGGAATACCGCTCTCCGCGGAATAGCCAATCGCAGCAGGCAGACCGGAATCAGGAACTGGGATCACAAGATCGGCATCGATCGGAGCTTCCCGCGCGAGTTGCCGTCCAAGCGTCTCGCGGCTGGTCGCTACTGAGCGGCCAAACACAACACTGTCCGGACGCGCGAAATACACGTGCTCGAAGATGCAGCTCGAAATCGGTTGCGCCGACGAATAGAAGCGCGAGTACACGCCTTCCGGTCCAACCACGATCAGCTCGCCCGGCTTCACGTCGCGAATAAACTCGGCGCCGATCAGATCGAATGCCGTCGTTTCAGAGGCGAACACGACCGCGTCTTTCTTCAGCTTGTCGCCGGCAACAATTCGGCCCATCGAGAGCGGTCGGAACCCGCGTGGATCGCGCACCGCAAAAATCCGGTCGCGCGTGGTAATCACCAGCGAGAACGCGCCTTCAATCCGGCGCAGCGCATCGGCGATAGCATCGGGTAACGTCTGTTCCTTGGAGTGCGCGATCAGGTGAACGATGACTTCGGTATCGCTCGTGGTCTGGAAGATCGAGCCATCATGCTCGAGTTTCGCGCGCAGTTCGCCGGCGTTAACGAGGTTGCCGTTGTGCGCGAGCGCCATCTGTCCCTTGTTGCAGTCGACGCGAATCGGCTGGGCGTTCAGGATCGCTGAGTCGCCTGTAGTCGAATAGCGCGTGTGACCGATGGCCTGCGTGCCGGGCAGCTTCGCCAGCACGTCCTCGGTGAAGATATCGACGACCAGGCCCATCTGCTTGTGCAGGCGTAGCTGTTCGCCGTCAGACGCGGCAATGCCGGCGGATTCCTGTCCGCGATGCTGAAGAGCGTGAAGTCCCAGGTACGCGACCTTGGAGGCTTCCGGATGAGCGTATACAGCCATTACGCCGCATTCTTCGCGAAATTTATCCAGTTTCGGCATTGCGTCCTCTGGGGCCGAAGCCCCGGTTATTACACTCGCTTTTACCAGGCTAAAGCCCGGTGCTTCCACTCTTCTAGCAACTGACAACTAGCAACTGGAAACTGATTTAGCTCTTCTGCAACACTTCCGGCACCAGGTGCTCTTCCGTCTCGGTATGCAGCGCAACTGCTAGGGCGCCTTCCCAAGCCGACTTCAATTGCGACACCGATGCGGAGACGACCGTCTGGCCGTCAACCACAATCTCCAGATTGCCTGCTGTTGTTTCGCCGATGACCTCGGCCGCAACCCCGTGCTTGCCCGCTACTTCTTTGATTCGCGAGAGCAGCTGCCGGTCGCAGGAAACCAGCACCCGGCTGGCATCCTCACCGAACAGGATGTATTCAGCGGGAAGATCGTCCGATTTCAACTCCACCTGGGCTCCAATGCCGTTCAGGAAGCCAGCTTCGGCCAACGCCACGGCAATGCCGCCCTCAGAGAGGTCATGCGCGGAATCGACGAATCCCTGGTTGATGGCGTCGATGATGCAGCGCTGCAGGTTAGCCTCATGCTCCAGTTCCAGTGCCGGTGGGAAGCCCCACAGTGCGCCGAGAACTTCCTTGGCGTACTCGGAGGAACCAAACTCAGTCTCGGCATCCACCAAATCGCCGCGCTCGGAGCCGCTCAGCACGACCAGCGAGCGCCCGGGATGTTCGAAGTGTGGAGTACGCATCCTGCCGATGCGTTCCAGAACGCCCACAATCCCGAGAACTGGAGTGGGGTAGATCCCCTCACCCAGGGTTTCATTGTAGAAGCTGACATTGCCTCCGGTGATGGGCACGTCCAACTCTTCGCAGGCGGCGGTCAGACCGTCGATCGTCTGCGAGAACTGCCACATGATGTGCGGTTTCTCCGGATTGCCGAAGTTGAGGCAGTTCGTCGCGGCCAATGGTGTCGCGCCAGTTACGGCGACGTTGCGGCAGGCCTCAGCGACGGCGTGCATCGCGCCCAGCTTCGGATCGAGATAGCACCAGCGGCCATTCCCATCAAGAGACATCGCCAACCCGCGATCGCTGCCTTTGATACGAATCACGCCTGCATCACCGCCCGGACGCTGCACGCCGGTCAGCTGCACGTAAGACTCGTATTGTTCCGTGATCCAGTTCTTCGAGCAGATATTCGGGCTCGCCAGCAGCTGTTCCAGGGCCGCAGTCAGATCGCCGCCTTTGCCGAGTTCAATATGCTCCGGCTTTTCGCGATCGACATTCGGCTCCCAGCGCTCCAGCGGACGCTTGTAGAGCGGGGCTTCGTCGGTCAACGCGGGGTTGGGGATTTCGGCGACGACTTTGCCATGCTCGAGCACGCGCATTTTGTTCTCGCCGATGACGCGGCCAATGGTGACGGCGTCCAGTCCCCACTTCTGGAAGACTTTGAACACTTCCTCTTCGCGGCCTTTTTCGGCCACCAGGAGCATGCGCTCCTGCGACTCGCTCAGCATGATCTCGTAAGGCGACATACCGGTCTCGCGCTGCGGAACCAGGTCCAGCTCGATTTCCACGCCAACGCCACCGCGTCCACCCATCTCACAGGTGGAGCAGGTCAGTCCGGCGGCGCCCATATCCTGAATGCCGACCACTGCGCCGGTCTCCATCGCTTCCAGGCAGGCTTCGAGCAGCAGTTTCTCCAGGAACGGGTCGCCCACTTGCACATTGGGCCGCTTCCCCTCGGACTCTTCGCTGAACTCCTCGCTCGCCATGGTCGCGCCGTGGATGCCGTCGCGGCCGGTCTTCGAACCCACATAGATCACCGGATTGCCTTCGCCCGAGGCCTTGGCATAAAAGATCTTGTCGCGGCGCATCAGGCCGAGCGCAAATGCATTTACCAGCGGATTCTGCGAGTAGCAGTCTTCGAATTTGGTCTCGCCGCCCAGGTTCGGCACGCCGAAGCAGTTGCCGTAATGCGCGATTCCGCTGACCACGCCCTCCAGAACCGCGTGATTCTTGTGGATGGTGGCTTCGTCGGCCTTCGGGTCCTTGGTGATCGGACCAAAGCGCAGCGAATCCATCACCGCAACCGGACGCGCGCCCATGGTGAAGATGTCGCGCAGGATGCCGCCAACGCCGGTCGCCGCGCCCTGTAACGGCTCGATAAACGACGGGTGGTTATGCGACTCGATCTTGAAAGCGCAGGCCCAGCCATCGCCAATGTCGATGATACCGGCGTTTTCGCCGGGGCCTTGTACCACGCGACGGCTACGGGTCGGCAGCCTCTTCAGGTGCACGCGCGAGGACTTGTAGGAGCAATGTTCGCTCCACATAACGCTAAAAATACCCAGCTCTGTCAGGCTGGGTTGGCGTCCAAGCAGGGTCAGAATTTTCTGGAATTCTTCCGGCGTAATGCCGTGTTCTCGTATGAGTTCGGGAGTAATCGAAGGCGCAATTTCGGGATGTGACATTGTTTGCTTTGTGTAGAAAGTCGTATCCCTTGTGCTGAAAAGGAGGAGTTTGAAAGGGATCGACGCTACAGCTTATTGTCTCATGATCGAGACCGGTTGAGGTGCGAAACCTTCACGCGAAATTCAGCATCAGATCAGGTTGAAAGTACGTCCTGACGTCCTTATTCGAATGCCGGGACCCTTTGAAACGGCTCGCCAACCAGCGAGCCGTTTTGCTTTGTGAGGCAGAGATGGGGATTCCACAACATTCGGTTTTGTGAAGACCGCCACAATTCGCGGGTGCCCCATCCTAGCCTTCTGTTGGCTAGGGTGGGATTCCACAAAAGTCCTACGCCGCCTTTTTCATCCTCGTTGCTGCCGCCTTCTTTGCAGCCCGTTTCCGTCCAGCCGCACCCTTCGTGCGCACTGCTTTCTGTGCAGCTTTTTTACGTGACGCGCTTCCGCGCCGATTCGCAGCCTGTTTCGCCTGCCGCGAGAGCGCCTTCTTTGACGCCGCCTTGTGTGGCTGCCGCTTCAAGGCGCATTCTCTGTCGCTCGCGAACGCTTGCTCGACGGCTTCTTCTTGCGCGCGCTGCTGTGTCCCTTGCGATAAGCGCTCTCCGCCGACTTGCGCGTCTTCTCCGAGGTGCGCCCCTTCTTCGGCGGTGGCAGATCCACTCCAGCGCGTCCGCGCTTTCGACAATCCAATGGCGATCGCCTGCTTCGTGCTTGCGGCTCCGTGCTTGCCCTCGCGGATGTGATCCATCTCCTCTTTCACGAATTCGCCGGCCTGTGTGGACGGCGCTTTCCCTTCGCGCTTATCTTCCTCAGCTCGTTCGAGCGTTTCTTTCTCTGGCATGCGTGATTCTCCCTTGGCACGGCTGTGCCAATTAGTGAGACGGCGCGATGGTCTCCGGAGATGGATGCTACGAAGTGGAGGATGATTCCGGCCGCATGGGTTTCACGTCGGCAAGAACTTCCCATTCCGCGCCGCACTGACTGCATTTCCAACGATCGCGTCCGCTGGGGAGTGGGATCCCTGCCATGTAGAGAGCAGCTAGTTGGACGCCTTTGTCCGGTGGTCCGAAGCTGATATCGAGCGAACTGCAACGTGGACACGCGGGCTGCGCGTAAACCTCGCCCGTGTCGCTGTCGACAAGCTCCGGCGGGATCTCTTCTTCCAGCAGGTGGATCGCTTCTTCGGCGTCGGTTTCCACAACGCGCAGTTTCACGCCGCCAATCAGGTTGGACCAGAACCAGTCCATGCGCACCATGTTGTCATCGCCGAGGAAGCATTCAATCCCGGCAGACTCCAGCTTACCCTTGGCAAGCATCGCTTCGGGCAAGTCGCGAAAGTTCGCAATGGTGACAAGTTCTGCGGGCACGTGTTCATGGTAGCGCAATGTCTTGTTTATGGGGTAGCTGGTAGCCAGTAGCATTCTTCAGCCGACAGCCGACAGCCGACAGCCGACAGCCGACAGCCGACAGCCGACAGCCGACAGCCGACAGCCGACAGCAGACGGCCGACAGCCGACAGCCGACAGCCGACAGCTACTAGCTACCAGCTCCCCAACAACGACCTGTGACACCCAGCCTCTCCTGAAGCACCGGTCCCTCAGTTATCATCTGATCCGTGAAGTCCGTCATCATCGGCACCGCCGGTCACATCGATCACGGCAAGACCGCGCTGGTCAAAGCGCTGACCGGGATCGACGCCGATCGTCTCGAAGAAGAGAAGCGCCGCGGCATCACCATCGACATCGGTTTTGCGCATCTGAACCTGAGGGCCGCAAACAATGAAGACCTGCGCCTCGGCTTTGTCGATGTTCCCGGTCACGAGCGTTTCGTGCGCAACATGCTCGCCGGGATCGGTGGCATCGACCTCGTCCTGCTCGTGGTCGCGGCCGATGAAGGCATCAAACCGCAAACGGTCGAACACTTCGATATCTGCCGGCTGCTGTCGATTCGGCGCGGGATTACGGTGATTACCAAGGCCGATACGGTCGACGCCGAAACACTCGATGTCGTTCGCATGGAACTCGAGGACTTTCTGCGCGGATCGTTTCTCGAACACGCGCCCATGGTCGCCGTCAGCGCACTCAAGGGCAACGGTCTTGACGATCTGAAACGCGAACTCGCGAAGGCGTCCAGCGAAGTTTCCGCGAAAGATTCTGCCGCGCTCTTTCGTCTGCCCATCGATCGCGTCTTCACCATGAAAGGCTTCGGCACCGTGGTGACGGGAACTCTGATCGCAGGCACCGTCAAGAAAGAAGAAGAACTGGAAATCTTCCCCTCTGGACGCCGCGTGCGTGTGCGCGGAGTGCAGGTCCACGGGAAGGCCGCCGATCAGGCAATCGCCGGTCAGCGCACCGCCCTGAACCTTGCGGGCGTGAACGTTGAAGATCTTGCGCGCGGCATGACGCTGGCGCCTCCGGGCCTGCTGCATATTACAAAGCGGTTGGATATTTCGCTCTCGGTGCTGCCCTCCGCCCGGGTGCTGAAAGATCGCGCCCGCGTTCACCTGCACGCCTATACCAGCGAGACCATTGCCGAGATCGTTCTCTTCTCCGCGAAGGAACTCAAGCCGGGCGACTCGGGCTTCGCGCAACTCCGACTTGTGGAACCGGTTCTGCTCTTGCCCGGAGATCGTTTCATCCTGCGCCAGTTTTCGCCGGTGGTGACGATTGGTGGGGGCGTAGTTATCGATGCCACGCCGCTAGCGCGCCGAACAAAGCAAGCCAGCCAGAACATCGAATCGTTAAAGCTGTTGGCCGAAGGAAGTCGCGAACAGATTCTGGCCGCCCGTATCTCACGCCGAGGCGCCGACGGCCTACGCCTCATCGACGCTCTCGCCGAAACCGGATGGCCGCCATCGCTCGTAGCTTCCACAGCCACAGCCCTTGTCTCGCCGAAAGCTGCGTCCGAGCTGCGCGCTCTACGCCTCAACGAATTTCTGATCTCGCAAGCCGTAGCCACTCAAGTCAGCGAAGCCCTTCTCGGCGCCTTGAAGAAGTTTCACGACGCAAATCCGCTGGTCGCCGGGATGGGCAAAGAGCAGCTCCGAGAAAAGCTGCGGCTTCGTCCCGAAATCTTCACTGGACTTCTCGACCTGCTCACGAAAGAGAAGAGGCTGGAAGTTACGGGCGAGCAGGTGCGCCTGCCCGGTCGCGGCGTAGTGATGAAGGACGAAGAAGCCGAGGCGAAGAAGAAGATCGAAGACGCGTTCTCCAGCGCCGGACTCGAAGTCCCTTACCTGAAAGATGTTCTCGCCAAACTGCCCGTCGACAAGGTACGCGCGCAGAAGATCGTCACTCTTCTGCTGCGCGATCGTGTGCTCATCAAGGTTTCCGACGATCTCGTCTTTCACCGCTCCACCCTCGACGAGCTCCGCAAACGTCTGCTTGCATTCAAAACCAAATCCGCTAGCATTGACGTAGCTGGTTTCAAGGACCTGACCGGGGTTACCCGCAAATACGCCATCCCGCTGCTGGAATATTTCGATCGCGAACGCGTCACTCGCCGCGTGGGCGATAAGAGGGAGATTCTCTAGAAATCGGCCACGGATTACACGGATCATCACGGATAGTTCGGAAAATAGAAAAGAAACAAGAAAGATCGGCGAAAATCCGTGAGATCCGTGGCTGGTTTTAGATTTTCTTTGCGACCAAGTAAAAGGGAGATTCTCTAATGGCCAACTACGAACAGCTCATCTCGCAACTGCGTCAACTTCTTGATCGCGTGCCTCCGGCGCTGCGGTCCATCTCCGACGAACAAGCCGCAAGTGGTAGCGGACCCGACAAGTGGTCAGCCAAACAAGAGCTCGGCCATCTGCTCGATTCTGCTGTCGTGAATCACTATCGCTGGGTCCGCGTGCTCTCGGAAGACAATCCAACGCTGCCCGGATACGACGGGCCCAACTGGGTGACCCTTCACGACTACCAGCACCGTAACTGGGCGGACCTGATCGACACATGGCAACGGCTGAACGAGCACATGCTGATGCTGGCGGACGGAATCAGTGCGAGCGGCTGGGAGCGCTCGGCAATCTTCGATGGCAAGCCTGCCACACTGGAATTCATGTTGGACGACTACGTCCACCACGCAGCCGATCACCTGGTTCACTTCAGCGGACTGAGCCGGGCGGACCTGGGGATGTATGGAGCGGAGCGCGCAATCGCGTAAACCCTTGGCCACGGATCTACACGGATTCTCACGGATGATTTTGTTAACTTCAGAATTATCCGCGAATATCTGTGAAATCCGTGGCTGCCTTTAGATTTTCTCTGCCGCGGTTTCCAGTTCTGCTCCCAGCGGATCGGTGAACCGGTTCGTCAAATTCGCCAGTCCCACCAGCAAGTCGAGATCGACGATCTGATCCTCGCTGAAATGGCGTTTCAGCATCTCGATATCCGCGGGATTCACTTCCCACGGCCTCTTCGTCAGCTTCTCAGCAAATTTCAGCGCATCGCGTTCGGCGTCGGTGAATCGCGTGAAGTCGCCTCCCTTGAGTGCCTGCCAATCTTCTGGTGTTACACCAATTCGCTTCGACGAAGCGAGATGATGCTGCAGTCAATAGTGGCACTGGTTAAGCATCGACACGCGAATGTAGACGAGCTCATATAACTTGCGATCGAGACTGCGGCCCACGCTGGCGTAGACCGCAAGGAACGCGGTGAGCGCCTTGGGTTGATGCGCCATGATTTTGTGAATGCTGCCGGGCTTGCCGCCCAGACGATGTTCGTAGATTTGTTGTACTTCCGTGCTCGCCGTTTGCGGTTCGACGTAAGAGATTCTTGGCATAGGTACCTCACCTTCTCAACCAAAAGACGCCACAGATCTTTACGGATTTTACCGATAATTTGAAGAAGAGAGACATCCGTGGAGATCTGTGTGAATCCGTGGCTAAGGTTTTTCTTTGCGGTGCGCATTACCAACCCGAAGCTAGCGCCGGCTCATATAATAGCGAAAGAGAGTTGCCCCACCATACGTGATGGCCCAGAACATCAAAGTCATTGGCGCCGGCCTGGCCGGCTCGGAAGCAGCCTGGCAATGCGCGCGTCGCGGCCTCGCCGTCGATCTTTACGAGATGCGCCCCGTGCGCACCACTCCAGCTCATCAGACGCCACATTTCGCCGAGCTAGTTTGTTCGAATTCGCTCAAGTCGGATAGCGAGAACACCGCGCCCTGGGTGCTCAAGGAAGAGATGCGGCGCGCCGGATCGTTGCTTCTGGAAATCGCGCGCGCTACTCAGGTGCCTGCCGGTCACGCCCTGGCGGTCGACCGCGACGTCTTCGCCCAGAAAGTTACCGAAACACTCGAGCGCGAGCCGCTCGTCCACATCCATCGCGAAGAAGTCACCAGCATCAACGAAGCAGACGAGATCACCGTCATCGCGACCGGGCCGCTAACTTCGGACGCGCTCGCCGCGGAGATCCAGTGCCTGAGTGCGAATGAAGAGGGAACCCGTCTCTTCTTCTACGACTCCATCAGCCCGATCGTCGAAGCCGATTCCATCGACATGTCGCGCGTGTACATGGCGGCGCGCTATGACAAGGGCACCGCTGACTACATCAACTGCCCTTTCACGCGTGAAGAATACGATCGTTTCTACGACGCGCTGATCTCAGCGCAATCCGTCGATGGGCACGAGTGGGAGAAGCTGAACTACTTCGAGAGTTGTCTGCCCATCGAAGAGATTGGAAGGCGCGGCCGCGACACTTTGCGCTTCGGCCCGATGAAGCCGGTAGGCTTGCGTGATCCTCGCACTGGCCAGAGGCCCTATGCAGTAGTCCAGCTGCGCCAGGAAAATCTTCGCGCCGATTCCTACAACATCGTCGGATTCCAGAATCACCTCAAGTTCGGAGATCAGGCCCAAGTGCTGCGGCTCGTGCCCGGACTCGAGAATGCGCGCTTCCTGCGCTACGGGCAGATCCATCGCAATACCTACATCAACTCTCCCGCGCTGCTGACAGAAACGCTGCAAATGAAGCAGCACCTGAACGTTCTCTTCGCAGGTCAGATTTCCGGAGTGGAAGGCTATGTCGAGTCGATCGCCACGGGCCTCATCGCTGGGATCACCGCCGCAGCGCTCGCCAATCAGACTTCAGCCACGCCTCCACCGCGAGCGTCCGGTTTCGGTTCACTGATTCACTACATCACGCATGCGGACGCTCGCGACTTCCAGCCTGCGAACATCACTTTCGATTTGTTGCCTGCGTGGGAGCAAAAGATTCGCGACAAGAAGGAACGTCATCGATTGCAATGCGAGCGCGCGCTAAGAGAGTTCGATGCATGGCTGGAATCCATCACAGAATTGAAGATTTAAGATTTCAAATTTGAGATTGACGATGGAACATCGCTTGATGGCGACCAAACGCAATCTTGAATCTGAAATCTTCATTCTTAATTATTACTTGAAGTCCACTCGCATCACTCGCAGCTCCGGCAATCCCTGGTTCCAATCGTTGGAGATGTGTTCGAAGGTTAACCGGAAAGGTTGATTTTCGTTAGGCTGCAGTGGATGTTGCTTGAGTGTGACTGCGTCGCTGTATCCCGGACGTTCTTCCAGAATCATCAGCGGCTGGGTTTCGCGTCCTACCACTTCGCCCAGGCTGTTGCGAAACACGGCTTCCACCGTGATCCCATTCACAGTTCTGCTGCCGCTGTTTGCGATCTTGCCCTCGAGATACGTGACTTGCGCGCCTACAAAGTTCTGCGCCTGGCTCATATGCAAATCGCTGATTTGCAGATTCGAAGCATACGGCGCTTCCGGCGGAGGTCCAGAGTTCTCATTGCGGTGCCGGCTGAGGAAGAACACTCCAGCCAGGATGACGAGAATGACTCCGGCGCCGATCGCCAGTGGAATCCACTCGCCGTGGCTCTCAGGTTCTACTGGTTGGGAGAACGGATCTTGCATGAAGCTCGATTCTCAACTTCTGTTTGGTGCGCGTCAATCGGCATTCAGAATCGGCAAATCGGCGAACCTGAAACCGGAAAATCTGAAACGGCGCAAACCCAGCCTCAGCAACAAGTCAGCTCCAACCGGTCTTAGATTTTCGATTCTTCGGTTTTCGGATTACTGAATTCTCCCCGTATCCTCTCCCACGTCGTCTCCAGATCTTCCGGAAGAACTCTGGTTTCGGCCACCACGCTCATGAAGTTCGCGTCTGCCACCCAGCGCGGCAGCACGTGCATGTGGATATGTCCCCTGATTCCTGCGCCTGCGGCTTTTCCGATGTTCATCCCCAGGTTCACGCCGTCCGGGTGATACAGCTTGCGAAACACCGTCTCCATGCGCTGCGTCAGCAGCATCATTTCCTCTGCTGCCGCACTCGAAAGTTTCTGCAACTCGTCGACATGTTCATAAGGAACAACCATGACATGCCCCGACGTATAAGGGAAAGCATTGAGGATGATGAAGCAATGTTCCGCGCGGTGAACGATGCGTGCCTTGCGATCATCGTTCCACGCAACGCGTTCGCAGAAGACGCAACCATCGATCTTGTTTGCGTTACTTACGTAGGTGTATCGCCACGGCGTCCACAAGTAGTCCATATGGTCAGAGACTAAGAGTACCAATTGTTACGTTTCGGTCAAAACTGCGGAATAAAATCATTTTATGGTCGAAGCCCATGTTTTTTGTGCGACCATGGTGGGCGTGGTCACATCTGACTGTGCGTGGATGGATCATCATCCGCGTCAGATGCGGTAACTGTTGTGCGATTTAGGTAGTTGGTGTTGGTAGAAGCTGGTTCGCGTGTTTGACACTCTTTGCAGGCCGTTGCTATAGTCAAAAAGTCTCTTGGAGTCTTATAGCTCCAGAGACTCAGGCCGCTGGATAAGTCTCAGCCCGTAACTCGGGCAAACACCCCGACGCACCAAGCCAGCAGTCCGCAAATTCATACCACCGTCGCCTTTCGGGGCGAAGCGGTCGTTCTTAAAATGGCCTTTTTCGAAGAAACCGCACTCGATCACGATCAGTCCCAATCTGCACCAGCCGCGGATAGCACAGTGGCAGGTCAGAACGAAGTAAGTACCGACACTCAATCCAATTCACAGTCCGCTCCGGCTGCCGAAACTCGGCCAGGTCCGGGTCCTGTCAGAACAGAAAAAGAAACCATGGAAGATTTCGCTACAGCTCTAGAAACCTTTACTCCCGAAACCGAAACTGTAACCAGCGAAGATCGCGTCATTAAAGGTACGGTGGTCAAAGTCACCGATCAATATGTGATGGTCGACGTAGGCATGAAGTCCGAAGGCGTCGTGCCCATCGCCGAAGTACGCGATCACGAAGGGAACGTCACCGTCCAACCCGGTCAAGACATCGATGTCATGATCGAGAAGGGTGAAACCGAGGAAGGCTACATTCACCTCTCCCACCAGAAGGCGCAGCGTCTGCGCGCGTGGGACGAAATTGAAGCCGCCTATAACGAGAAGCGCCCGATTCGCGCTCGCGTGATTGATCGCATCAAGGGCGGTCTCACCGTGGATATCCTCGGCGCCCGCGCGTTCCTCCCCGGTTCCCAGGTAGATGTACGTCCAGTTCGGAATCTCGATGGGATGAAGGGACAGGAATTTGATGTCCGCGTCATCAAGCTGAACAAGAAGCGCGGCAATATCGTGGCTTCGCGCAAGCAGATTCTCGACGAAGAAGTCTCCGCCAAGCGCGAGAAGACCATGGAGCACCTTGAGGAAGGCGCGATTCTCACCGGATCGGTGAAGAACCTCACTGACTACGGCGCGTTCGTGGACCTCGGCGGCATCGACGGTCTGTTGCACGTGACCGACATGTCCTGGGGACGCCTCACTCACCCGCGCGATCTCGTCCAGGTGGGCGATCAGATCCAGGTGAAGGTCCTCAAGTTCGACAAAGATAAACAGCGCGTATCGCTTGGATTCAAGCAGCTTACGCCTGACCCCTGGCTCGACGCCGCCGAGCGTTATCCGGTTGGCGCGCACGTCAAGGGACACGTGATCAGCGTGACCGACTACGGCGCTTTCGTGGAACTGGAGCAGGGCATCGAAGGCCTGGTCCACGTCAGCGAGATGACCTGGTCGAAGCGCATGAAGCATCCCTCGAAGATCGTCAATGTTGGCGATGAAGTCGAGACCGTGGTGCTCAATGTGAATCCGACCGAGCGTCGCATTTCGCTCGGACTCAAGCAGCTGCAGACCAATCCATGGGAGTCGTTGGGAGATAAGTTCCCCATCAACAGCACCGTGGAAGGCCGCGTTCGCAATCTCACCGACTTCGGCGCCTTCATCGAAATCGAAGACGGTATCGATGGACTGGTGCACGTCAGCAACCTGAGCTGGACCAAGCGTGTGAAGCATCCTTCAGAAGTGTTGAAGAAGGGCGATCGCGTGAAGGCCATCGTGCTCGGAATCGAGCCCGAAAATCGCCGCCTGTCGCTGGGTATCAAGCAGCTGCAGCCCGATGTCTGGGAGACCTTCTTCCAGCAGCATCGTGTGGGCGACGTGGTTCACGGCAAGGTTCTGCGGTTGGCAAGCTTCGGAGCGTTTGTCGAGTTGGCCGAAGGAGTCGAAGGACTCTGCCACAACTCGGAAGCCGTCGACGCCAATCAGCAGCCGCTGAAGCTCGAACCGGGCCAGGAGCACGAGTTCAAGATCATCAAGATGAACGAGGCCGAAAAGAAGGTGGGTCTCAGCATTCGCTCAGTGGGCGCAGAAGCGACCCGCGCGGATGTGGAAGCCTACAAGCATCCAGCCTCGAGCACCGGCGCTTCGACCATCGGAGAGCTCATCAACTGGAAGCGCGCCTCGAACGATCAGAACTCGTAGTCAGCTTTTAAGCAAGAACAAGGGCCGCCTGCATGGGCGGCCTTTTTATTGGCACCTATCCGAGTATTGGGAATCCTCTCAGCGTGCCTTTTCCGCAGCATTGATCAGAGCTTCGACCTCGCCGGCGCTCATCGACAGAGTCTCGGCTGCGTTTGTAAAAATTTGCAAAGATTTCACGGGCTGCGCGTCCCTTGCCATATTTTTGCGTCAGTAGGAACGGAAGCCTTTATGACGCTCCATACTGTTTTGTACATCAGCGGTGAGCTGGCAGGCGTCGATGACTTAAGCAAGTCATTCACGCGCCCGGACTGCTCCTTTATCGCACTTCGTGATGTAAGCGAAGCACTGGCCACCGCTTTTCTCAACCGAACTCTGGATGTCATCATCCTCGACCAGCGCAACGATACGGTGAACTCGAAACTTGCTCGTCTGTTTAAAGCCGTACGCCCGGGGGCGACTTTAGTGTCGCTATACAGAGAAATGCCACGAATCCAGCCCGAGCATGTCGATGTCTGCTTGTGTCTCGAGAATGATATGGAGTCGATTACCGGCGCAATAGCCAGAATTCTCCAGCGGGAGCAACCGGCGGCTTAGCATTTCCTTGCCGCGTCACAGTCAAGCACGCCCTCAGACGGATAAACTCCAGTCTTTGTCTTGACCTGAAAAAGTGAAAGTTCAGAAACTTCTTTGCGAACTGCTATCGTGCTAAATAAACAATAGGAGTGTGCAGCTCGCGAGCGCCATGACCGGCCACATTGCTGCAACGCGATCTCGGAATGAGCCTGCTGTCGTCAGCCACAGGCAGAACGTCGCGAACCTGTCGGTACTTCTCGCACTGGGCGCGATCTCCGGGTGCATGTGGTTCCTCGCGACTCCTCCTCGCCGCTTCTTCTGGCTGGCCTGGTTTGCCATGATTCCCGTGTTCATCGGCTTGGACCGAGCTCAAAACTGGCGGCAAGCTGCCCTTGTCTCGTGGGTCGCTGGAACCGTCACCAGCCTCGGCGGATTTTCCTGGATGGCTTTACTGCTCGAGCGCTTTGCCGGATTACCCCGAGTTGTGGCGCTCAGGGAGGCTTGCTGCTGTTCTGTCTCTATCAAGGCGTAACGTGTCTGCTGTTCGGCATTGTGACTTATCGAATTCGCCGTCAATCGAATCTGCCGATGACATTCCTCGCGTCTGTCATCTTTGTGACATTCGAGTGGCTCGTGCCTCTGTTATTCCCGTGGTATCTGGCAATCACGCAGGCGCAGCATCCCGGGCTCATACAGATAGCGGATCTGACCGGCCCCTTAGGGATATCGGCTCTGCTGTTGATCGCAAATGGTGTCATCTACGATCTCGCCACAAAACGTCGCGGTGCGATCCAGGCGGCGTCTTTAGGACTCTTGCTGATCGCCGCGGCCCTGATCTACGGACGCGTTCGAATCCGGCACTTCGATGCTCTTGCCGCCCATGCGCCGAAACTCGCAATCGGCATCGTCCAGCCGAACATCGCATATAACCAGAAGGGAGAACTGCATCCCAACTTCCGCCTCGAGCAGTTGCAGGCGCTGCAGGAACAATCGCGCAGCCTGCAGCAAGAAGGCGCGCAGTTAATCGTCTGGAGCGAAACCAGCTATCCATATTGGCTGCCCAGGAATATGACAGAAGACTTGCCGATCACCGACCCGCGCCGAGTCGTACGCGGCTTCACCGTACCGGTGATCATCGGCGTGAACACCTATGCGAGAGGCGTGGGCCAATGGAACTCCGCCCTGTTGCTGGACGCTCAGGGCGCGATCACTGGAACATACGACAAGATTGACCTGCTCGCGTTTGGTGAAGCACTTCCCTCATGGCTGGATTTCAAACCGGTGCGCAAGTTGATTCCGTCAGGATTCGGCGACTTTTCTCGCGGCGAAGCAGCGCGAACGCTGCCGTATGTTTCTCCGGACAATCGGCACATTGCCGTCGGCGCTGTCATTTGCTATGAAGACATCTTGCCCCAAATTTTGCGCAAGGTAGGGGCACTCCATCCTCTCCTGCTGGTGAACCTGACGAACGATGCGTGGTACGGCGCCGGCCTCGAGCCGATGGAGCATCTGGCCCTGGCAGTGTTCGGCAGCGTGGAGCAACGAACGTCGATGGTGCGGGCGGTCAACTCCGGGATCTCGACATTCATTGACCCGAATGGCAGGATCGTGGAGAAAACCGAAGCCATCGATCCGATACTCAATCCTCGTCCCGCGCAATCGCTTCTGGTGCATGTTCCGCTCCTTCCGGCGGGTCACACGGTTTTCGCGAAATTGGGGAACTTGTTCGCGTACCTCTGCGCCACGTTAACTCTCATCCTGCTTGCAGGAACTTTTCGAAGGTCTGCGATCGCAAAGGAACAGAAGGACCGAAGCCACTCGCGAGTCGTCCAATGATTCCGCATTGCCAGAAAGAGAAGACCGTTGGTCGGCGGACAGGCTTTTCTCCTCGACCGCCTTCAACGCGTTGCTACTAGCTACCAGCTACCCAAACAATCCCCTACCTGCGATGCAACGCTCACGGTAACCATCCCGCGTAAGCTCCGCAAGCCGATGGCCCGATGGGCATCGACCCCGGGCATCTACGGCACTGCGTCCCCGCCTAGTACAGTCCCTCGAAACGCTTGAGGGAAACATAATGACAGGAAGACTGCCCGCCAGAGCCTTTGCCCACTCCATTCCCGGCGGACTGGTGCTGATTGGCCTGAGCTGGACGATCTCGCATACGCAAGCCGTGCCCGCTTCAGCAGCCGATTTCATGCGCTACGCGCCGTGGGTTGTGTTTGCGCGTGGGCATGCTGCTGAGCGCGATCTTTCATCGTGCTCGCATCTTCCATTCGTTACTGCTGCTGGTCAGCTGCAATCTTGCGTTGGTCCTGACGGCGGATCGACTGAGTACCCCAGACGGCGATCTGCTGGTCAGGCTCATCGGCCTCGCGTTGCCGCTCAACCTGGTGCTGATCGCGTTCCTGCCCGAGAGCGGCATCTTTTCGCGTCACGGCCTGCTTCGACTGTGCGTGTTTGCGCTCCAGGGCGCGGCAGCTGCGATTGGGATTCGTTACTACGCGCTCGCGATCCTGTACAAGCTCGACCGGCCTTTCGTGCTCTGGCTGCCGTTCAACAACTTTTCCCGATTACCGCATTCGGTGCTGGTTGCCTTTACCTTGGCGCTGTTGCTGCTCCTGCTGCCATTGGTACACCGCCGCTTTCGTCCCGCTGACATCGGATTATTCTGGGCGCTGATCTCGAGCTTCGTCGCCCTGTGCGTAGTCGGATCGGTGCGCCTGTCGTCAGTAGGCTTTGCCGCCGGAGCGATCGTGCTTGTAATTGCCCTGCTCGAAGCTTTCTATGCCATGGCCTATCTTGACGAACTCACTGACCTGCCCAGCCGCCGCTCCTTCAACGACGCCAAGCTCAGGCTCGGCAACACCTACACCGTCGCCATGGTCGACGTCGACCACTTCAAACACTTCAACGACACCTATGGCCACGATGCCGGAGATCAGGTGTTGCGCATGGTTGCCGCGAGGATCGCGGAAGTGAGTGGCGGCGGTAAGGGTTACCGCTACGGAGGCGAAGAGTTTGCCGTGCTCTTCCCCGGAAAATGTGCCGACGAAACCTTCCCCCATCTTGAACGCCTGCGCCGCAGCATCGAGGATCTGCCGTTCCGTTTACGCAGCCAGGAGCGCCGCAAAGGCAAAAAAGCCAAGAAATCGCGCCTCTCGGTTCGTAGCCGCGGAGCGAAGCGTCAGACCAACGTCACCGTTAGCATCGGCGTCGCCGACGTCGCTGGCAACCGGCGTAAGCCCGACGATCTGGTAAAGGCCGCTGACAAGGCCCTCTACCAGGCAAAATCTTATGGGCGGAATTGCACGGTCGTTGGCGACGCGAGCGCTATTCAATGATTTAGAGGGTGGCCCATTCGAGCGTTGTGTTAGCTGGAGCGGGGTAGTTCGTTGCTTGAGTTCTCACCCAAAGAGCATATTGCCGCTAACAACTGACCACTTACTTCATCGCAACCAGCGTCTTCGCTCGCGCAAGTTCCGGGCGGTCGGAAGTTGAGCCGGAGCAGTTCTTCAGAAGCTGCGCGTAGTAGGTCTTTGCTTTGTCCGGTTGATTCGTGGCGGCAGCAGCTTGTGCCGCCCCGTAGAGTCCGTTGAAGCGATTCGGATCGACCTTCATCGACTTCTCATATTCAGCAAGCGCATCGGCCGGGCGCTTCATTTCCATGAGCATGTCGGCGAGCATTTCGCGCGCGGGCAGAGCGGTTTCGCCTTTTCCGAGAGAATCCTGCTTATCGGCCACACTGCGCATCAGGCGCAGGGCTTCGTCATTGTTGCCGTCGGCGAAGGCAGCCCAGGCGCGCGCTTCATCGCCGTCGGTGTCCATGTATTCGGCGTAGTAAGCTTCGGTGGTTTTCTTGGTGGCTTCAACCATCGCGTCATATTGCGCGACTGCTTTATGCGCGTTGGCGGCATCGTGAAGATGGCCATATCCGACGGCCTGCGCCCAGTAGACCGTGGCGGCATTGTAAGGCTTGGCATCCTTCACGGGTTGGAGAGCGGCGGCAGCTTTCCAATCGCGCGTTTCGATCGCATACGTAGCCGGGAACGCCGCGCGTGCCATATCAAGATACCCGTGCATGCCGTCACCCATATCCATCTCTTCCATCGTGTCCATCTGAGCGATGATGGCTTTGGCCTTCGCGTCGTCGCCGATCTGCAGATAGGCGTACTCCAGAAAATCCATGGCATGGAGGGCATGCGCGGCACCGCCCATGTGCATCGCCGTGGCTTTCTGCGTGGCAGCCACGGAAGCCAGGTTGGACTGGATGTCTTCCTGCCACAGGCCGAGGCGCGCGAAGATGTGCGAGGGCATGTGGACAGCGTGAGGCGAAGCTGGCGCAATCTGCGCGTAACGACGCGCAGCGTTCAGACCTAAAGGCGCTAGCTGTGGCGAATCGGTGGCATGGATCAGATAGTGAGCGGCGCCCGGATGGTCGGGCTGCTCGTCAACCAGCGTTTGTAGGATGGCGATGGCTTTCTTCTCGTTGGCGAAAGTCGGATCGCGCGGCGGAGCGGAAGCTAATAGCGATAACGCGTAGAAGGCGGTGGCTTCATGATCCTTCGGGTAGGCGCGATAGACCTTCTCCATAGCTTTCGAGTAGGCGGCCGTTCGCTGATCGAAATCGGTCACTCCTTCATTGTTGTAAAACGCAAAAACTGCCGCGACGTAATCCTGCTCGCGCTGCGTTTTGGCTTTGGCCGCCTGGGCCTGCTGAGCCAATGCAAGTCCGCGCTTCATCGTGTCGTCAGTAGGACGCTCCCAAAGCTGATGCCAGAGGCTGAGCGATTCTCCCCAATATGCGATGGCACAGGTGGGGTCTTTCGCGGCTACCTCAGCGAATTGCTTTTCAGCTTCCTCGTACCAGAAGGAGTGCATGAGCGCTACGCCGCGTTCAAATGACTTTTGAACCGCTGGTGCGCATGAGGTTGGGAAGGAGACTGTGCCCAGTTTTTCATTCGGATTGTAAGTGTGCGAATGACCTTGGTCACCGAACAGGACGGAACAATACAGGAAGACTACTGCCGCGAGCAGTACAATGCGAAGTTTCATACCCCACCCCGCGGAGAGTCTAACGCTCGTCCCCGAGGTGAGCAAGCAGGGCGTGTTTGGTCACGTTTGTTGAGCGGGCCAGAATTCCTGGATGCCGGTTATTGCATCGTAGTAATTTCGCCCTAACGTGATAGTGGTAATAAATGTTGAGAAGCCATCATGAAGATGAAAGTTCGTAAAGCAGTTTTTCCTGCTGCCGGTCTGGGCACGCGCTTTTTGCCTGCAACCAAAGCACAACCAAAAGAGATGCTGCCACTGGTCGATAAGCCGATCATTCAATATGGCGTGGAAGAGGCGATGGCGGCTGGCTGCGACCAGATCATCATCGTGACCGGCCGGGGCAAGAGCGCGATCGAGGATCACTTCGACGTAAGTTACGAACTGGAAAAGATGCTGGAAGAAAAAAAGAAGTACGAGCTGCTGAGCATCGTGCGCCAGATCTCGGACATGATCCACGTAGCTTACGTTCGCCAGAAAGAAGCGTTGGGCCTTGGACATGCCGTGCTGATGTCGCGCGAACTGGTGGGCAACGAGCCATTCGCCGTACTGCTGGCGGACGACGTCATCGATGCCGACGTTCCCTGCCTGAAGCAGATGATGCAGGTGTTCGAAGAAACGCAGTGTTCGGTAATCGCTACGCAGGCAGTGGATGGTCCGGCGATTTCTTCGTACGGCGTGATTGCAGGTCATGAGGTTCCGGGGAAATTTGGCGGGCGGCTCTTTGAGATCACCGACTTGGTGGAAAAACCGAAAGCGTCGGAAGCGCCCTCGAACCTGGCAATCATTGGCCGCTACATTCTGACACCGCAAATCTTCGAAATGCTCTCCTCGACGCAACGCGGAACGGGCGGAGAAATTCAGCTCACGGACGGCATGCGCGAGCTGCTGAAGCACGAGAAAATCTACGGATTCCGGTTTGAAGGGAAGCGCCACGACACTGGCGACAAGCTGGGCTTCCTGAAGGCGACGGTGGAGTTCGCTTTGAAGCGCAGCGATCTGGGCGGGCCGCTGCGAGAGTGGCTTAAACAGCAGAAGCTCTAAATCGATTGAGTCAATTGGGTGATCGGGCCATTGCGTGATTGGTTGAGTTATTGTGCGTTTCTGCAAATGACTCAATCACTAAATCACACAATGGCCCAATGCCTTAGTAGGCGAAATAAGGTCCGGCGCCGATCGGGGTGTTCTGATTCTCGATCGCGGTGAAGACGTTGCGTCCGAAAAAGAAGGGCAAGCCCCAGTCGACCAGTCCGCTATTTGGCCCACCGAGATCGTTAAAGGCAAAATTCGCGCCACCATTATTGGCGGCACTGAAGAGGTAATCGGCGTTGGCGATTCCGAAGCTGACGGTACTCTGGTCGCCAAGGCTGTCGAAATTCGTGGCCGTAAGACTTCTCAAATTCAGCGCCGAGGTGTTGGGTGCGCCGGGACAGTAGAAATCAGAGTTGTCGGGACATGTGGGAATGCCCAGAGTGCCGGAGTCCAAAATACCCAGAATGTTCGTACCACTATCAAGGAAAGCGGTGTATTGGGTACCGTTGAACTGGGCGCCGATGTTTCCGTTGGCATCGGTCGCCAAGGCAACTGCGCCTTTCAACGCATTGTTCGACTGAGTGCCGATTCCGAACACCAGTGAACCGGTTACTGTTGTCGCTCCGTTATTTGAGATTCCGGGAAGCTCAATAATGGTGCCGTTATTATCCGTCGCGAATAGCGAGACGGGATTTTGTACCTGAGCAGTGAGCGGCTGCGTGGTTGGCAGGCAGGACGACGCGGAAGAGCAAGCGTAGTACAGCGCAGTGCTGGGAATTCCGCTCACACAAACCGATCCGCAGTCCTGAAGGAACGGACCAATACCGAGGATACCGTTAGCTGCAAGAGCCTGCACCGTATCATCGTCGGTCCCCGTGCATCCGCTGGGAACCGAGAGTTGCGTTTCACCGATGACCTGAATCGCAGCCGAACTGGCTTTTTCTCCGGCTATCTGGATGTCAGCCGTCTGTATTGGTCCCCAAACGAAAGTGCCGTCGAGAAAGGGAACGCACTGTGCGACGGACAGTCCGCTCGCATTAGTTTGCGTGGTGAGAGGCAGGGTCATCACCGATGCAAGCACCCGCAGCCCCTCCGATCCTGTATCGACCAGAACGTGATCGATGTTCTGGCACGTGGTAGTGCCGGGTACACACACAGTCACCGTGACGAAGGCGGAGTTCGTGGATGGTGCAGTCGTCTGGATGGACGATGGCCCCGCGTCAACGACGATGGGCGCCACATTGCTTCCCGAGGAGGGAGGAGTGACTGAGTTGCCGCCAGCCGACGACGTATTGTTACCGCCGCCGCAAGCAACCATCAGGGAAAGGGCACAGCTGGAAATCAAAACGAGCGCTCTACGCACGGAAGTCTCCTTACTTAATCTCGGTGGTTTGTACTCCCTGCGGGAGCATGCCTGGAACGTATGCGCGGCCCGTGTAATAACGCATATGGCCGCCCATTTCGACTACCAACCCAGGCTCATGAATCGTCAGCGGGGTATTGTGAGTAGTGCGCCTGCTCTTCGCGACTGCCTGGACCTGATCATAGTAAGTCCCGAGGACCTGCTTCAGATCCGGACGGAAAGGGCCGCTCCAGGCGACACCGAATACCTGGCCTGAAGGAGAAACAAATTCCCGAACAGCAGTGCCGTCCGCGGCTTTCATCTCATGCACGGTGTAGTTGGTGGCGCGAGACACGTTCACCGCGGCTTTCATGTGCGCCTGGTCGGATTGCACGGAGGAAACGTCGGCTCCGAGAGTTGCGAAAACCGGCAACGAAAACGCGATCAATAACAGGGGTGAGAGCAGCAATCCGCGATGGGACCACTGAATTGCGATGGATCTCATGAGTTCCATTTCCAATTTCTCCCAGCACGTCAGCCGGGTTCGGGTGAAACAAACAGATCGTGTGAATCTGGAGTTTGTAACACCGGATCGAGAGGTTAGTTGCTGTGTCCCTCCGGCCCGGTACTTTCGTTTCCCTCTTGGATGCACGTTGCGAACTGCATGTGCTTGTCGAATCGCAAGCCGATTACTGGTTGGACGCAAACGAGAAATGTTGGATTACTGGAGAATTCGTGCTCCGACCTTGTACACTGCTGAACGCTCATGAAACCAGCACTGAAGTGGAACTATTGTTTCGCAGCCTTTTGTATTCTCACCAGTTTCCTGCCTATGTTTGCTCAGCAGACGCCGCCGGAAGTTAAGTCGCCGCAAGTAAATGCGGACCGCACAGTGACCTTCCGTTTCGTCGATCCAGGTGCGCAGAAGGCGACGGTAAACGTCGAAGGCGCTAAGCCGCTGGAGATGACCAAAGATGCGCAGGGAGTGTGGTCGGCGACAACGGGCGCCGTCGAGCCGGATCTCTACGGGTATGACTTCGATGCCGATGGAGTCAGCCTGGTGGATCCGAACAACACGCTGATGAAGACGAACCTGTTGAACCTGGAGAACATGGTGCTGGTGCCCGGTGCGCCGCCGCAACCGTGGGAGGTGCAGGACATTCCGCACGGCGAAGTTCATCACCACTTCTACAAGTCTGGCATCGTTGGTGACAACCGCGACTACTACGTGTACACGCCGCCGAATTACGATCCGAAGGCGAAGACGAAGTATCCGGTGCTGTACCTGCTGCATGGATACAGCGACGGCGCAGATGGATGGACGGCGGTCGGGAAGGCGAATTACATCCTCGACGCGCTGATTGCGCAGGGTAAAGCGAGACCGATGATCGTGGTGATGCCGCTGGGCTATGGTGCACCGGAGATCCTGGCGAATGGTTGGAAGACATGGGGGCATCCGCAGCTCACGCAGAAGAATTTCGACGAGTTCCGCGAGATGCTGGTCACGGAGCTGATGCCGCGGGTGGAAAAGGAATATCGCATTTCGACCAAACGGGCCGACCATGCGATCGCCGGGCTCTCAATGGGTGGGTCGGAAACGCTTCTGACCGGCTTGAATAATCTGGACAAGTTTGCATACATTGGGGCGTTCAGCTCAGGCGGAATATCCCCGGATTTTGACAAAGACTTCCCGAATCTGAATGCGACCGCGAACTCGCAAATCAAGCTGCTGATGATCGCGTGCGGAACGGAAGATCACCTGATCGAATTGAATCGCAAACTGAAAACATGGCTGAAGAGCAAGGACGTGAAGTTCACGGACGTGGAGACTCCGGGAATGCACACGTGGATGGTGTGGAGACGGAATCTGATCGAGCTGGCGCCGCAGTTGTTCAGGTAGGCGGTGAAATCGGCTTCGTTAATCGAAGCATTCTAGACCTGTGGGCCAGTTAGTATGGACTACGGCTAGAATGGAACCCACGTAATCTACAGTGATCGGTAGTATCATGTTGACATCGCGAGTCCAAACGATATCATCCCTATCCGCAGTGCTTCATAACATCGGCCGATAAAGGGGCGACAACATATGGCAGACAGAAAGCAGTTTTTCGGTGAGATCAAAACCGACCCCGAATTGCAGAAAGCATTGGAAACCTCGCGTCAGATCACGGTAACAGAGGACGTGCTGCGCGAACAGAGAATCAGTTTCGCATTCGGGAATGCCCCAGCAAGTGCCAAAAACATCACTAAAGACAGTGTGCGGCAAGCGTCTGAGCACATCCGTTTGCTCCCATAACTATTTGACATGGCCCGTGACCGCGGGCCATGCTTCCCTCCTGACATGTCCGTCCGCGAAAAAGATAATCCAGGACTGTTTACAAGAATTCAAGAGCAGAACCTTCTGCGTCAGTACGACCTGTTGTCAAACTGCGTCGAGATAGGTCTAGAAAAGGGCATTGAAGCCTTCGATAAGTACACACTGTGGGCTTTGAATTACGCGGCTGTAGCGAATATCGCTCAGCTTGGCGGACGTTACCGGGAAGATCCGATTCTGGTGGGTAACCATATCCCTCCCCATTTCAGGGAAGTTCCAGACCTGATGGACCGGTTCTTTTCGCTGATTCACGAAAACTGGACTATCGTCGATCACCCGACATACATGGCTGCGTATGCCTTGTGGAGATTGAACTGGATTCACCCCTTTGTCGAGGGTAACGGACGGACGGCGCGAGCTGCCTGCTATTACCTGATCTGTCTGAAGCAAGGTGGATTGTTACCTGGCAAGAAGATAGTGCCCGAACGCATTCGCGAGGACCGCCAGCCCTACTATGCTGCCCTCCATGCTGCGGATCGTGCTTGGGAAGACGGGAACCTAGATGTCTCTGTATTGGCCAAATATCTTGAGAAACTCCTGATCGGCCAACTCACCGAAAACTAAAAAAGCTATCTTAGAGCAAGGCTCGTCTGCGTAATTGGCCAAGATCTAGGCCCCTCTGCTAAAATCAGTGTTTTGCGTCATCAAGTTTAAGCTCATCTGAGGTTGTCATGGCACAAGTATGTGAAGTTTGCGGCAAGAAGCCGCGCACCGGAAATAACGTCAGCCACGCGCACAATGTGACTAAGCGCCGCTGGAACATCAACTTGCGGCCGGTCCGCGCCAAGGCGTCGGGTGGCAACACCAAGCGCGTACGCGTCTGCACCGATTGCCTGCGCAGCGGCAAAGTCGTTAAGGCATAAGTCCTGATTTCCCGAAGCCTCCTGCTCGAAGGAGGCTTTGTTGTGTTCAGGGTCCTATTCCCGGTGCACCCGCTCGAGGGCGAGCGGGCTCCATAAACTAAACGAAGCAATTCGTCCCACATGAATCTTTCGCCGCCGCGAACTTTTGGCTGGGTGCTCGCGTATGGCAAGTGTGGGGGTTTCCATGAAGAGCTCTAGCCTTTTGCAGCGGATCGTCGCGATCCTGTTGGCGGCTGTTGCGTGCCTGGTTGTTCTCTCGTACCACCCATCGAAATTGCACGCGCAGAGCGCAGGCGCGTTTATCAGCCAGGATGCATCGGCGAAGGATGTTGGACTGCCGCTCTATCCCGGCTCGAAACCTGTTGTAGATAAGAACAAGTCCGACTCGCAGTCGGCGAACATGGGCCTGTGGCTGGGCGGCACCGGATTTCAGCTGGTTGTGGTGAAGATGCAGACACGGGACTCGCCAGAGAAGGTCGCCGCTTACTACCACAAGGCGCTCGCGAAGTACGGAACGGTGCTGGACTGCACGAATCCTGCGAGCCAGGCCAACGAAAAACATACTCCCAATGCCCTGAGCTGTGATGACGACAAAGCCGACGCAGGCGGAATGCTCTTCAAGGCTGGCACAAAAGAGGTGCAGCACCTGGTGAGCGTAGATCGCGATGGCGGCGGCACGATCTATTCGCTGGTGTACCTGGTGGCAAAGAGCAAAGGACACGAAGCGGAGCTGTAAGTCGGTGGCGAGATTAGCTGAAGTCTAGCGCCCCGCGCGGACAGGAATGTCCGCGCCACACAATCAAACGAGCGCGATGACGTCGATCTCGACGAGGACGTCCTTAGGCAGCCGCGAGACTTCCACTGTCGAACGCGCGGGAGGAGCCTTCTTCCAGAAACGCGCATAGACTTCGTTCATCGCAGCGAAGTCGCCCATGCTCTTCAGAAATACCGTGGTTTTTACAACATTATCGAGCGACGAGCCCGCAGCAGTCAGGATAGCCTTGAGGTTCTGCAGCACGCGGTCGGTCTGCGCGGCAACTTCCGATTGGGCGATTAGCCCTGTAGTTGGATCGATGGGGATCTGACCGGAGACGAAAACAAATCCACCGGCTTTGATCGCTTGCGAATAGGGTCCGATGGCCTGGGGCGCATGTTCGGTGATCACCACGTCTCGCATGTGTTTCTCCGGCAAAAGTGTAGCATCCAGAGCGAGCGTAATTAGTAGTTAGTAATTGGTAATTAGTTTTCAGCACTCAGCAATCAGCATTCAGTCGGACGGTGAGTGTGAGGGGCGACCTACGGCCGGAAATGACTAAATGCTAATTACCAAGAACTAATTACTCATAGCTGAAGGACTGAATGCTAATTGCTGACTGCTTCTTAATTACTCTTCTGCACGCGCTGGACGTCGTGTACGCCGGGGATTTTGCGCAGTCCTGCGAGGATGCGCTCGAGATGTTTCAGGTCTTCGATGTCGATGGTGACATCGATATTCGCCTGGCGGTCGCCGGTGCGGGCGCTCATATTCTGGATGTTAGTGTTCTCATCGCTGATGATGGCGGTGATCTGCTTCATCATGCCCGGGCGGTCGTCGGTGAAGAGCGTGAGTTTCACTGGATAGGAGCCGGCGGCGGCTTCCTTGCGCGCCCAATCGACATCGATGCGGCGTTCCGGTTCGTACATCAGGTTCAGAACGTTGGGACAGCTCTTCGAATGGACTGCGACGCCTTTGCCGCGGGTGATATAGCCAACCACATCCTCGCCCTTGATCGGGTTACAACAACGCGCGCGATAGACGAGCAGATCGTCGTGACCTTTCACTAGGATTGCCGACGTATCGCCGCCAAAAACGCGACGCACCACGCTGGAGATGCTGCTGGCGTCCTCTTCGGGATGCGCGCTGTTCTGGCTGCTAGCGGGAGCGAGCCGGGCGAGGATCTGGCGCGCGGAGTACTTGCCATAACCGATGGCGGCCATCAGGTCGTCAGGCTTGCCCAGTCCCATATCGGAGGCGACGCGCTGGTAGTCGGCGATCTTGATGTCCTTTAACGTAACGCGGTATTTGCGCGCTTCTTTCTCGATCAGTTTCTCGCCGATTTCAATGGCACGCTCGCGCTGGTGAATGTTGAGCCAGTGACGAATTTTCTGCCGAGCACGTGTCGACTTGACCAGCGAGAGCCAATCACGGCTCGGCTTGTGTCCTGTCTGCGTGACGATTTCGACGATGTCGCCGCTGCGCAGTTTGTGGCGGATGGGCACCATGCGCCCGTTGACGCGCGCACCGACGCAAGCGTGTCCGACTTCGGTGTGGACGGCGTAGGCGAAATCGATGGGAGTGGAATCGCGCGGCAGACTGACGACTTTGCCCTTAGGGGTGAAGGTGTAAACCTCTTCGGGGTAGAGATCAACTTTTAGCGTAGTGAGGAATTCATCGGGATCCGATATGTCGCGCTGCCACTCAACCAGTTGACGCAGCCAGGAGAGGCGCTGTTCATCCTTCGCGGAAATTGGGCCGTCTTTGTATTTCCAGTGTGCGGCGATGCCCTCTTCCGCCATGCGGTGCATGTCTTCAGTGCGGATCTGCACTTCGAAGGCATTGCCGTTTTCGGCGATCACGGTGGTATGCAGCGACTGGTAGAGGTTCGGCCGCGGCATGGCGATGAAATCTTTGATTCGGCCGGGGACAGGGCGCCACTGGTTGTGGATCATGCCGAGCACGGCGTAGCAGTCGTTGACGCTCGAGGTAATGACGCGGATAGCGAAGAGATCGTAGGTCTGGTCGACGGAAATGCGCTGTCGTTGCAGCTTTTGCCAGATGCTGAAGAGGCGCTTGATGCGGCTTTCGACGCGCGCTTCGATGCCGTTCTCTTTCAGCTTGTCGCGAATAAGGCCGACGATCTGCTGAAGAAATTCCTCGCCCTTCTTGCGGCGCTGCTCCACCTCATCGTGGACCTGCTGGTAGGCAATGGGATCGACGTATCGGAACGCGAGGTCTTCAAGTTCGCCGCGGATCTTGCCCATGCCCAGCCGATGCGCGATAGGTCCGTAGATTTCCAAGGTCTCGCGGGCGATTTTCTCGCGGCGATCCGGCGGGAGAGCGTCAAGAGTCCGCATGTTGTGCAGCCGGTCGGCGAGTTTGATGAGCACTACGCGGACGTCGTCGACCATGGCAAGCATCATCTTGCGCAGGTTCTCCGCCTGGCGCTCTTCGCGGGTAGCGAAATCAATTTTGCTGATCTTAGTAACGCCTTCGACGAGATGCGCGACTTGCTCGCCGAATTCCTTGCGCACGTCGACGATGGTCACCGTGGTGTCCTCGACGCAATCGTGCAGCAGGCCGGCGGCGATGGCGTTGGCGTCCATCTTCATGTCCGCCAGGATCATGGCGACTTCCAGCGGATGGACTACATACGGCTCGCCGGAAGCGCGCGATTGGCCGGTATGGTTTTGCGTGGAGAAGTCGTAGGCGCGACGAATGATCTCCAGATCGTCGTTGGGACGGTAGGTACTGACCGCCTTGGTGAGGTCACGGAAGCGCGTGACCCGCAACATGTTGGTCGCGATCTGTTGGCGAAGCGTCGCCATGTCTGATTATAGGCTTAAACGATGAAGCAGCTGTAGTCGAGCTGGTCAGCTTTGATTACGTAAGTTGCATTGTCGATGCGGAAACGTGGAAAGTCCAGTCCAGCAGGGATTTGCGTACCCTGCCGGAAAATGTTACTTCCGGAAGTGCTCCCACCCCTTGGCCTTTAGCGGGACGCGCAGCCCTTCGCTTTCCAACCACATTTGTGAGCGTCGCGAAGGGAGGATTTCACCAATCTCGGTAACCGTCACGCCAGCGATTTTCTTCGGCACGCGGCGATTGTGTGGCGCCGTGAAGAGCAGTTCGTAGTCTTCGCCGCCGTGAAGCGCGTAGGCGAGACTCTCGGGCGAGTTGTCAATCGTGGGAAGCGAGTCGGCGTGCACCAGCGCGCCGACTCGGCTCTCTTCGCACAGGTGCGAGAGGTCAGTGGAGAGGCCGTCACTGAGGTCGATCATCGAGGACGCCAGGCGATGTTCGCGCAGGTACTGTCCGATGGCGATGCGAGGCGACGGGGAGAAGTGCTCGGTGAAATCTCGCGGTCGAAGTCGTTCTCCTCGTCGCAAGCGATTGAGGGCGGCGACCGATCCGCCGAGAGTGCCGGTGACGTAAAGGCGATCACCCGGCTTTGCTTCGGAGCGCAGGATCGCTTTTCCCTTGGGAACGGAGCCGATGAGAACGATATCGGCAAGCACGCCTGAAGGACTTTGCGCGGTATCACCGCCCGCGAGCGGAACGGAGAACTTTTTCGCCAGCGCGAGAAAGCCTTTCATGAAACGATCTACCCAGCGCTGCGGAAGTTTCGCGGGAAGAGCCAGCGAAAGAAAGGCTGCGACCGGCTTTGCCGCCCATGGCAGCGATATCACTTAGGCCGCGAGCCAGGCAGCGATGGCCAATACTCTCCAGCCGGGTGCCAGTCGCGACGAAAATGCGCCCCTTCCAGGCTGAAATCAGTGGTTACCAGCAGCTCAGAACCAGGAGCAACACGGATAATCGCCGTATCATCTCCTATCCCAAGGGTAAGTTCCCCGCTAGTGCCGGAAGCGCGCTGCCTGGCGGCGAATTGCGGAGATCAGTTGTCGTTCAGCTCGTGGCAAGGCAGCAACAATATACGCTTGGCGAGCAGGTAAGAGCCTCTCCGTACAATCCCCGGCTGACCTAAAGCGATGTAAGTACAGGGCCTAAAGTTTTCATCTTAGTAGGAAGCAGAGTTGACACGGCTAAAATCCGTCTGGTAAGTTCATCCCGTCCTGAGCTGCTGTAAGTGCAACTGGCAGCTTGAGATGTTTGGTTCGATTCTTCGAGCCGATCGCGCGCGAACTCCGCAACAGGCCAACCAGCCGGCGCGCACCGGGATGCTGACAGCGTCCAGGATAGAAATTCTGAGGAGAACAGATATTGCGTAAGCGTTTTTACATCCTTTTCGTGGCACGCGACCCGGAAGGTGAGCTACGCAAAATTCCCATTCCTCTTCACCACGTGTACGTTTTCATGGCGGGCGCTCTGCTCGGCATGTTGACGATCACCGGCATGGCAGGCTCCTACGTCCGCATGCTGACCAAGGTGACCCGGTTCAATCAGCTCCGGTCCGAAAAAGAAGCCCTGAAATCGCGCTACACCGAACTGGAAGAAGCCTCAAAAGAGAAAGACATCCAGGTCGCTTCGCTCGGATCGATTGCCAGCGAAGTTTCGGCGATCTATGGACTGAAGGCCGAACCGCTTTTGGTTAGTGCCTCCGAAAGAGACGATTCGGAGAAGGTACAAACTTCGCTCGATCAATTGTCTACGCTGCGCCGATCGGCACTCACGGGCGTAGCAAACATCGGTGTTGGACTCGGGCTGAAGCAGGCGACATTGTCCGACTGGCAGCGCATGGCTGCTGCTCCTACTCTGTGGCCAGTGGAAGGTCCGATTACTGCCGGATTTGGCGAGCGCATTGACCCGTTCAATGGAGAAGGAGCGTTTCATCGCGGTGTTGATATTTCAAGCCCGATGGGAACGCCGATCATTGCTCCAGCGGACGGGGTGGTGATATTTGCTTCGATGGCGTCTGGCTATGGACGGACGATCGAGATCGATCATGCGCACGACATCATGACTCGATACGGTCACCTGATGGGTTGGGCTGTCAGCGAAGGCGAACACGTGCAGCGCGGACAGGTGATCGGATACGTGGGCACGAGCGGTCGCAGCACTGGTCCTCATCTGCACTATGAAGTTTGGGTCCACGATACCCCTGTCAATCCTCAGAAGTTTCTTCGCATGACGCACATCGCAACGCTGGCAGCCGCTGGAAAGTAAAGCAGCAGTCGGTTCTCAGCATTCAGCTTTCAGTTCTTCGCTTCAGACGACCGCGCAGATTCCCATGGCCCACACAAGGTCTGCAATCCGAACAAAATTAGTGACGTTTTGATTTAGCCGGCTTCTTCTGCGGAGCGGCTGGAGGGGGAGCGGCTGCTTCCGGCGTGATCGAGGCGGTTGGCGGCTCTGCCAGAATCTTCTTCAGAAATCCCTTGGGAAGTTCGGCATTGAGGACAGCTTCGTTGTGGCTCGCCTTGACCTCGATGCTGTCGAAGAAAGTTTTCACATCCGGATCGCCGCCGCTCGCATTGGCTTCGAGCGAGCGAAAGATGTTCAGAAAAGAATTCAACTGTTCCGCAACGTGCGCGGCGTTCTCGTCAGAATTCGTGAAGGCCTGCGCCTTAAGGTCGATCGATCCGAGGTAGCGAACCGAAATCACGCTGACGGTATCGGGCGGGAAGAACAGATCGAAGCCTCCGGGCAGAACATACGGAGTGTTCTTCTCTGAGCTGGGCGCTACGTTCAGCACAGCCCAGGCAAGACTGGCGAGTGGAACGCGCCGATAGTATCGACGAAGCAGGCGCGGTCCGCCGAAGGGTGAAGCCAGCTTGCCGTAGCGGTCGATGATCCCGCGGATCACGTATGGATCGTCGAGGTTCGAGATTGCGGCGAGATCGGGTCCGAGCAGGCAGACGCGCACAACCCGGTTTTCACGGGGGATGTTGAAGATGTCGCGGTTGCGGTAGCTATCGACTGACGAAGAAAGTTTGCGCAGGTAGGCACCTACGCGCTCGGAGTCGAACGCGGCGACGAATACTTCCGAATAGCGGTTCTCCGGCCTCCCGGTTAGATCCTTGCCGCCGTTCACGTGGATAGCAAAAGCCGCTTCCTGGAGATCGTGCTCGAACTGAAATCCTGTCTGTTGAATGAATTCCTGATAATCGCCTTCGGGAACGATTGGTGGAAGCTTATCGAGCAGCCCAGCCTTGCGCAGCGGCGACAAGTCGAGATAAACGTAACCTTCGGCGGTGGGCAGCAGGCGGGCAGGTTCAGGAGGAGCTGCCTTTCGGAGCAAGACGGCTGCGGCGATGGCCACTGCTACGGCAAGAACCACCAACAGCGGGATCAGGACAAGTTTTCGTCGTCGCATCGCGGGAGATTTGGGCGCTAACCGCGCCAGGTTTGCGAAAAAAGACCTGCAAAAGCCAACAGATTCTCGTCAAGAGTAGCGGAGGAGGCGGGTTTTGGGTAGAATTTAAGAGTAGCCAGATTAGTTTGGCTTGCGCACGTGGGCCGGAATGGACCGCAATGCGGGCCGTTTGAAGGCTGTGCGAAAGCGTTGGAAATCTCTGTCCGGCAGGCGCTTGCACGTCAAGTTCCGCTGTGATAATCTCTGAACTTTGTCCCGTGCGGCGGGAAGTTTCTGGATGTCTGTCTTCAGGTTTGAGGACCGGCAACCGGTGCTGGCGTAGCTCAGCTGGTAGAGCATCTGATTTGTAATCAGAGGGTCGGGGGTTCAAATCCCTTCGCCAGCTCCAAAAGATGAATCAGCGCGCAGTGGTTGTGCGCGCACTCACTCGGCGTAGCGCGCAGCTCCTCAGAGATAAACCTCCAAAGGACGCTTCCGTAAACAGGAGATTGGAAAGCGGAAGCTTGTTCGCGCGGTTTCGCTTGTCCCCGTCGCTGAAGGCAGCAGTCATATTTTGCGAGTGAAGTGGTTTACGAGTGAAGTGCCCTCATACTGCACGTCGCTGCCGAACGGGATGGTGACTCGGCATTAGGTTTGCACAGGTGGCCGAGTGGTTAATGGCAGCAGACTGTAAATCTGCCGCTCCCAGGAGCTACGGAGGTTCGAATCCTCCCCTGTGCACCAGGATTGGATCCGGTGATTCGCGAACGAATCGTCTGGGTCGGGAAGTTGACTGTGTCGCGATTTGGAATAGCCATGGTGATCTTCGCAGTTCTCGAACTGCTGGCATGGCAAACGTTGTCGGACAGGAAAGTCCAGTTGGTCGCGATGGCGGTGATTGGAATGTTTGCGCTGCGGACTTGGGTATATCACCGGCGCGAGACGCTGCGGAGTTTGGACAGCAGCGACGAGAAATAGCAGTTGGAGTGAAGGCACGGGCGGGAGTAACTCAGTGGTAGAGTCACAGCCTTCCAAGCTGTTGGTCGCGGGTTCGATTCCCGTCTCCCGCTCCAGAGAATTGGCCGATGTAGCTCAGTTGGTAGAGCACTCCCTTGGTAAGGGAGAGGTCACCAGTTCAATCCTGGTCATCGGCTCCAGAAATTGAGTCATTGAGCGATTGGGTCATTGAGTGATTTTTCAGTTTGGTAGCCGGGTAATTTGAGAACTACGCAGTCTTGTAGATTTCGAGATTATGCAATTCCTCAATTACCAAATGGCTCAATCGCACAATGGCCAAATAGAGAATTTATGACGACTGGTTTCGAACAAGCGGGAATCAAGATCGAGAAGCAGGCCGAGTTTGCGGCGCTGAAGCAATCCATTGAGCGGCTGCTGTCGGCGGCGCTGATCGAGAAATTCTTCAAGAAGATTCAGAAGAACGATATCCGCATTCGCGAGTTCGAGGCGGTGTTGTCGAAACGCCTGATGGAACAGGCGGATGAGAATCTGGCGAAGTCGGGCCAATCGGCGCAGGCGTTGTATGACGCGCTAACGATGACCGACAAGGCGCAGATGAGAGAGTTTTATCTGACTAAAATCGAGGAAGTGAATCCCGAAGTTCGGGCGCGCTTCCAGAAAATTTACCGCTATTACTAAACGCGCCCCCGCGAATCGCGTGTAGGCGCGACGGGGAGAAAGGCACGGCAATCATGGCGAAAGAGAAATTTGATCGTAGTAAGCCGCACGTGAATGTGGGGACGATTGGACACATTGATCACGGGAAGACGACGCTGACGGCGGCGATCACGAAGGTGCTGTCGAAGCACAACCCGAAGATCCAGTTCCGGTCGTTTGATTCGATTGATAACGCTCCAGAAGAGCGCGAGCGTGGTATCACGATCGCGACCGCGCACGTCGAGTACGAGACGGCGAATCGGCACTATGCGCACGTCGACTGCCCGGGTCACGCCGACTACATCAAGAACATGATCACCGGCGCGGCGCAGATGGATGGCGCGATTCTGGTTGTCGCGGCGACGGATGGTCCGATGCCGCAGACGCGCGAGCACGTGCTGCTTGCCCGCCAAGTAGGCGTGCCGTACATCGTGGTTGCACTGAATAAGTGCGATGCCGTCGATGATGCCGAGCTGCTTGATCTGGTCGAGCTCGAAGTACGCGAACTGCTGAAGAGCTATCAGTTCCCGGGCGACGATCTGCCGGTAGTGCGGCTGTCGGCCTTGGGTGCACTGAATGGCGAAGAGAAGTGGGAAAAGCAAGTTGACGCGCTGATGGATGCGGTCGACAAGTATGTGCCGCTGCCGGCGCGTGATATCGACAAGCCGTTCCTGATGCCGATCGAAGATATCTTCTCGATCTCGGGACGCGGCACGGTGGTTACGGGCCGTATCGAGCGTGGCAAGGTGAAGGTGGGCGAAGAGGCCGAGATTGTGGGCTTCCGCGAGACGCGCAAGACAGTCGTAACGGGCGTCGAGATGTTCAAGAAGCAGCTGGACGAAGGTCTGGCGGGCGACAACGCCGGTCTGCTGCTGCGCGGCACGGCGAAGGAAGACGTGGAGCGCGGGATGGTGCTGGCGAAGCCGGGATCGATCACACCGCACAAGAAGTTCAAGGGCGAGGTTTACGTGCTGAGCAAGGAAGAAGGCGGGCGTCATACACCGTTCTTCAAGGGCTATCGTCCGCAGTTCTACTTCCGCACGACGGACGTGACGGGAGTGGCGGAGTTGCCGGCGGGCACGGAGATGGTGATGCCGGGTGACAATGTCAGCCTGCAGATTGAGCTGATTACGCCGGTGGCGATGGAAAAGGGACTCCGGTTCGCGATTCGTGAAGGCGGCCGCACGGTGGGCGCCGGCACGATTTCGGAGATATTGGACTAAGAGTTGACTGTGTGGTGGACTTTAAGTTCGCACTGCGCGGACAGGAATGTCCGCGCCACACAAACAGAAACGGGAGTTAGAAATGCCTCGTGAAATTGTGACGCTACAGTGTCCGGTCTGCAAAGAGCGGAATTATTCGACGACAAAGAATCGTAAGACGACGACGGAGCGGTTGGAGTTCAGCAAGTTCTGCAAACGCTGCCGCAAGCATACGGACCACAAGGAAATTAAGTAATAGGTAATTGCGGAATGGGTAATCGGTAATTGAAAGGCCTGGTTTCGACGGTTTTGAAATTACCTATTACCAATTACCAATCGCCTATGTGAAGGGGCGTAAGCTCAACGGCTAAACTGCCGGTCTCCAAAACCGGACTTGGGGGTTCGAATCCCTCCGCCCCTGCCAGTTTGATTTTGGCGACGAAGACGGCGCCGGAAAAGTAAAGAAGGTAGTACAGGACATGGCAAAGACAGCAGCAATACAGGTTCCGAGTGAAGGCGGTTTTGTTGGACAGGTAAAGTCCTGGCCACAGCGGGTGAAGTCGTTCTACGGCGACGTCCGCACCGAAATGAAGAAGGTGACGACGCCTTCCCGCAAGGAAGTTCAGTCGACCACGGTGGTCGTGATCATCGCGGTGTTCTTGTTTGCCGTGTACTTCTTTGTTATCGACAAAATTATTCAGACCGGCGTGAATTCGCTAATTCATTACTTCGTGAAATAGCGCCGGATGAAAGAGCAAATGCAGGAAGATCAAAACAAACACGAAGAGAGCGCGATCCCGCAGAACGGCGGAGAAGGCACAACGCCCCCAGAAGGCGCCGAAAGTGGCCAGGGAGCGTCGTCGAATCCGAATATGAAGTGGTACATCATCCACAGCTATTCGGGATTCGAGCGCAAGGTAAAGGAATCGCTGGAGTCGCGCGTTGCTGCATTCGGGCTGCAAGGAAAGATTGGCCGTGTGCTGATCCCGACAGAAGCGGTGACCGAAGTTCGCGGCGGCAAGAAGTACACCTCCGAGCGCATGTTCTATCCCGGATACGTCCTGGTGGAGATGGATCTCACTGGATTCCGCACCGGCGGCGAGGGCGATCATGTGTGGCATGTCGTGAAATCGACGCCGCGCGTGACGGGCTTCGTTGGCACGGCCAACGATCCGACGCCGTTGTCGCAGGATGAGGTTAACCAGATCGTCTACCGCGTGGCCGAGGGCAAGGAAAAGCCGAAGCTCAAGGTCAAATTCGAGAAGAACGAGTCGGTACGCATCTCCGAAGGACCGTTCGCCAGCTTTACCGGCATCGTGGACGAAGTAAACGAAGATCGCGAAACGCTGAAAGTCATGGTGACGATCTTCGGACGTTCGACTCCGGTCGAACTGGGATTCGCGCAAGTCGAAAAGGTAGTGACATAGGTTTCGTTTGAGGCAGGCGAGGACGCCAGCCTGAACAGCCGGCGAGACGCCGGCGCTACACGAAGTACGATTGGGTTCAAACAGCTGTGCTAACGGCCACTTGAGCTAAAGGCTGTTAGCCGAAAGCGAGTCAGAGAGTAATGGCAAAGAAGCCAACAGGATTTGTGAAACTCCAGATCGCCGCGGGCAAGGCAACGCCAGCCCCGCCGGTCGGACCAGCGCTCGGTCAGGCGCAGGTCAACATCATGGAGTTTTGTAAGCAATTCAACGCGCGTACCAGCCAGAAAGAGCTGGAAGGCCTGATCATCCCGGTCGTCATTACCGTTTACAACGACCGCTCGTTCACGTTCGTCACCAAGACGCCCCCGGCTTCGATTCTGTTGAAGCGCGCTGCGGGCATCGCCAAGGGATCGGGTGCGCCGAATAAAGACAAAGTCGGCAAAGTGACCGAGAAGCAGGTGGAAGAGATCGCGAAACAGAAGATGCCGGATCTGAATGCGGCCTCGCTGGAATCGGCGATCAAGAGCGTGAAAGGTACAGCGCGCTCGATGGGAATCGAAATCGCGTAATAGAGTTTTAAGAACTGTCGAAAAGACCACGGCCTGCAAAATTAAGCAGGCGGTGGGAGACGAGGAAAAGCAATGAGTCGTAAAGCTGGAAAGAATGTAGAGAAAGCGCGGGAGGCCGTCGAAAAGCGTCCATACGTTTTGAACGACGCGGTTCCCCTCCTGCAAAAAGTTAAGTTCACCAAGTTCGACGAAACCGTGGAACTGACGATGCGTTTGGGAGTCGATCCCAAGCACGCCGATCAGATGGTCCGCGGCACCGTCGTTCTGCCGCATGGACTGGGCAAGTCGAAAAAGGTGCTGGTCATCGCTACGGGCGAAAAGCAGCGCGAAGCGGAAGCTGCCGGCGCCGATTTCGTTGGCGGCGAAGACATGGTCGAGAAGATCCAGAAAGAAAACTGGACCGACTACGATGCCGTGATCTCCACGCCCGACATGATGAAGTCGGTAGGCCGTTTGGGCAAGGTGCTTGGTCCGCGCGGACTGATGCCGAATCCGAAGACCGGAACCGTTACCTTCGACGTGGGCAAAGCAGTTCAGGAAGTTAAGGCCGGCAAAGTCGAGTTCCGTACGGACAAGACTGCACTGGTCCATGTGCCTGTGGGCAAGATTTCGTTCGCTCCGGAAAAGCTGGTGGAGAACGCAACCGTGGTGCTCACCAGCGTGATCAAGGCCAAGCCGGCCGTCGCCAAGGGGAAGTACCTGAAGGGCGTAACCCTGAGCTCGACGATGGGTCCTGGCATTCTGATCGATACCACTGCCGTTGAAACCGCCGCCAAGGCGTAAAGAGCGAACTACGAGGATTCTGAAATGGCTGTCACAAGAGCAAAGAAGGTTGAACAAGTTGAGAAGCTCACCGGGGAACTGACTGAGGTGGGTAATGTGATCGTCGGCACATTCAGCAAGCTGACGGTTACGCAGGATTTTGAACTGCGCAAAGCGGTCCGCGGCGCTGGCGGCAAATACCAGGTAGTGAAGAACACGCTGGTGGAGCGGGCGACCAAGGGCAGCAAGATTGAAGATGCGCTGAAGAACCTGGCGGGTGTGACCTCGATCGCCTACACCAAGGCCGATCCGGTTGCGCTGGCGAAGGCTCTCTCCAAGTACGCGAAAGATAATCCGGAGTACACGTTCAAGGCAGGCGTGGTCGAAGGCCGCGTGATCTCGATCAAGGAGATCGAGACGCTGGCGAACATGCCGTCGAAGGAAGAGATCTACTCGAAGTTGCTCTTCCTGATCAATTCTCCGGCGCAGCGTTTGGCGACGGTGATTGGCGCGACGGGCCGCGACTTGGCGATCGTCGTCAATCAGGGCGTAAAGGAAAACAAGTTCAAGGGCGGCGCAGAAGCACCAGCGCCAGTTGCCCAGGGCGGCGAAGAAGCAGCGGCTGCCCAGTAGAGTTCGTGGGATCGCAAGATCTCACAATAAGTTCGTTTATCAGGAGTCAGGTGTTGCGACGGCGAGGGGTTTGCGTTTGTCTGGACGCGATCTGAAATTGCTTGGCGCACTGGAAACCTTGGCAACGGATAACGACTAACTAAAAACTGATAACGAAAAGGTGGAGAAACAGATGGCTGACTTGCAAGCAATTGAAGAACAGATTGTTGGCCTGTCGCTGCTCGAAGCGGCAGAGCTGGTAAAGAAACTGGAATCGCGTTTGGGCGTTTCCGCAGCGGCAGCGGCTCCGGTCATGATGGCTGGCGGCGCGGGTGCGGCGGCAGCGGCTCCGGCCGAAGAGAAGACCGAATTCACGGTCGTTTTGAAGGAAGTCGGCGGCAATAAGATCAATGTGATCAAGGCCGTACGCGAAGTCACCAGCCTGGGCTTGAAAGAAGCCAAGGACCTGGTCGACGGAGCTCCGAAAGCCGTGAAGGAAGGCGTCTCGAAGGAAGAAGCCGAGACCATCAAGAAGAAGTTCGCGGACGCTGGCGCAACTGTAGAAATTAAGTAGTTGGCCACCGGGCTAGTCCCGGGCGTAGAATCGTTCCAGGATTGGTTTTCCCGCTTGGAGGCCAATCCTGGAATTCGCAAGTTGTGAATCGGAGCGAGAACCCAGGCATCTAAGTAATCACAGTTACTCTCGCCCCGGAGATAGCAGATTCACGGCGGCGGTTCCAACCGTTTTTCCCGCGGGGACTCAGGCAACGGCGGTGCTTGAGCTAGGCAGGAAAGGCGGCAGGGGGCCAGAACAGACCTTCTACACTGACGCTGAAAAACAAATTTAGAAACGTTCGAGTGCCGCGAATGGCGCCCACGGGAAATCATGTCCCTACGGGCGCATTTGTCGTCTCTATCAGAAGCTTCGCCGTTTAGCGGCAAAACAGGCGAAGGCCGCTTTTACCCGTCCGGGTTCCTCTCGGAACAACGGACGTTATGTGATGCCGTGCAAGGGTTGCACAGGCCTCTCCGGGGGACCCGAATCGGGCCTCCAGGATGTTTGATGCGCCGATTGTAAGCGCCCGGCTCGGTAAGTCAAGAGTTTCAGGAGTCTTTTGATGCCCAATAAGAACAGCGCCTCCCGTATGCGTTTCGACTTCTCAAAAATTCCGGCGACCATACAGATCCCGAATCTGATCGAAGTCCAGAAACGTTCATACGACCGGTTCCTACAGATGGACCGCTTGCCCAGCGAGCGCGATGATGGCGGGTTGCAGGCCGTATTTCAGTCGGTCTTCCCCATTACGGACTTCCGCAATGTTTCACAGCTGGAGTTCGTGGATTACGCCATCGGCAACTGGGAATGCAAGTGCGGACACCTTAAGGGACTGCACCATCTTCGTACCACCTGCCGCAATTGCGGAGCCACCGTTATCACCGACCCGTTTCATCCGGGCGAAGTGCTCTGCGGCCGTTGCGGAACCTACAACGCGAACACACCAGATTTTTGTAACAAGTGCGGCGACCCAGTCGGACTGCAGTTGAAGTACGACGTAGCCGAGTGCGAAGAGCGCGGCATGACGTACTCCGCTCCGCTCAAGGTCACCATGCGGTTGACCATCTACGACAAGGATCCGGAGACCGGCAACCGATCCATCCGCGACATTAAAGAGCAGGAAGTTTTCTTCGGCGACGTTCCGCTGATGACCGACAACGGTACGTTCATCATCAACGGAACCGAGCGCGTCATCGTCAGCCAGTTGCACCGTTCGCCAGGCGTCTTCTTCGAGACCGCGAACAACCGCTCCTACTTCCTCGGCAAGATTATTCCTTACCGCGGATCGTGGGTGGAATTCGAGTACGACCAGAAGAACGTTCTTTACGTCCGCATCGATCGCAAGCGCAAATTCCTCGGAACCATCTTCTTGCGCGCGCTCGGTCTGCGTTCGAACGAAGACATTCTGCGTACCTTCTATACGGTTGATCGGATCACCTTCCGCGACAAGAAGCCTTTCTGGACCTTGGAGCCGGGAGTCGATCGTCCGACTCAACTGGTTGGTATGAAGCTTTCGCATCGCCTCGCCAGCAAGAGCGGCGATGAAATCGCGCACGCCGGACGCAAAGTCACGCCGGCAATCATGCGCGAAATTCACAAGGCGAAGATCAGCGAGATCGAGATCGAGCCGGGTGATTTGGAAGGCGCCTATGCAGCAGCCGACATAGTGGACACCACGAGCGGCGAAGTGCTGCTGGAAGCCAACAGCGAAATTACCGCCGAAGTGCTCTCGAAGGTGATGGACGCCAACATTGGCGACATCCACGTGTTCTTCCCTGAGCGCGATGACGTGGGCACGGTAGTCAGTGCAACCCTGAAGCGCGATTCAGTCAAGACGCCGCAGGAAGCGCTGATCGAAATCTACCGCAAGCTGCGTCCGGGCGATCCGCCGACCCTCGACACCGCGACCGCGCTGTTCCAGGGAATGTTCTTCGACCCTCGCAAGTACGACTTCTCGCGCGTGGGCCGTTTGAAGTTCAACATCAAGCTGTACGAAAACCAGAACGCTACCAATCTCGACAGCCGCACGCTCGAACCGGATGACTTCTACGCGACCATCCGTTACCTGCTGAAGCTGCGCAAGAACATTGGTTCGGTCGACGACATCGATCACCTCGGCAACCGTCGCGTACGCGCGGTCGGCGAGTTGATGGAGAACCAGTTCCGCATCGGCCTGGTCCGCATGGAACGCGCCATCAAGGAAAAGATGAGCGTGTACCAGGAAATGTCGACGGCAATGCCGCACGACCTGGTCAACGCCAAGCCGGTCATGGCTGCCATCCGCGAGTTCTTTGGATCTTCGCAGTTGTCGCAGTTCATGGATCAGACGAATCCGCTGTCGGAAATCACTCACAAGCGGCGTCTGTCGGCCCTTGGGCCGGGCGGTCTGTCACGCGAGCGCGCTGGATTCGAAGTCCGCGACGTTCACCCGACGCACTACGGACGCATCTGCCCGATTGAAACGCCGGAAGGTCCGAACATTGGACTGATCTCGTCGTTGAGCTGCTATGCGCGAATCAACGACTACGGTTTCATCGAGTCGCCGTATCGGCGCGTCAAAGCTGGCCGGATCATCGACTACGTAGCCGTGGTGAATGCTGGCGACAGCGATTATCACGTCGGCGATCACGTCGAGAAGAGCGAAGTCATGAAGATGAACGACGACCTGAAGGGACGCCGCAAGCGGCCCGTCGAATGGGAACCGTTCTCCTTCTATCTGTCGGCATGGGAAGAAGACCGGCACGTGATCGCGCAGGCGAACATCGAGCTGGATGACAAGGGCCGCATCGTTGCGGACCTGGTCAACGCCCGTAAGGCCGGCAACTTCGTGCTGATCAGCCGCGATGAGGTCGATTACGTCGACGTCAGCCCGAAGCAGCTGGTTTCGGTGGCTGCCTCGCTGGTGCCCTTCCTCGAGCACGACGACGCGAACCGCGCCCTGATGGGTGCGAACATGCAGCGCCAGTCTGTGCCTCTGTTGAAGGCGGAAGCGCCGATCGTCGGAACCGGAATGGAGGGCGTAACTGCCCGCGACTCCGGAGCTGTGGTGCTGGCTCGCCGCAGCGGCATCATCGATTCGGTCGACTCCGAACGCATCATCGTGCGCGTGGAAGGCGAGCATCATCCGATGCAGCTCTCCCGCGAAGTTGGTAGCGACATCTACCAGCTCACGAAGTTCAAGCGGTCGAACCAGAACACCTGCATCAACCAGAAGCCGATCGTGAAAAAGGGCGACCGGGTTCTGAAGGGGCAGGTGATTGGCGACGGTCCTTGCACCGAGAACGGCGAGTTGGCTCTCGGACGCAACGTGCTGGTGGCCTTCATGCCATGGCGCGGGTACAACTTCGAAGACGCAATCCTGGTGAGCGAGAAGCTGGTGAAAGAGGACTACTACACCAGCGTGCACATCGAGGAGTTCGAGCTCGAAGCGCGCGATACGAAGCTGGGTCCGGAAGAAGTCACGCGTGACATTCCGAACGTGAGCGAGTCAGCGCTGCGTGATCTCGACGAGAGCGGCGTCATCCGCATCGGCGCGAAGGTGAAGGCAGGCGACATCCTGGTCGGCAAAGTAACGCCCAAGGGCGAAACCCAGCTGACTCCGGAAGAGAAGCTGTTGCGCGCGATCTTCGGTGAAAAGGCCGGCGACGTTCGCGATGCTTCGCTGAGCTGCCCTCCGGGAATCGAAGGCACCATCGTCGATGTGAAAATCTTCTCCCGCAAGGGACAGGAAAAAGACGAGCGCGCCAAGCAGATCGAAGGAACGCAAATCGCGAAGCTCGAGAAGAACCTTTCGGACGAAATCCGAATCTTGACGGACGAGCGTTTGAAGCGCCTTGAAGGGCTGCTCGGCGGAAAAGAAGTAACCGCCGACCTGCACGACGAGCGCACCAACAAGCGCTTGCTCACCAAGGGCGCGATTCTGGACCGCGAGGCCATCGAGCGCATCTCGACCCGCAACTTGAAGCGCATTAAGTACAACGACAAGGATCCTCGCGTAAACGAGCAGATCGACGAGATCGAAGAAATGACTTCGCGTCAGATCGATGTGCTCCGCAAGATCATGCGCGAGAAGATCGAAAAGCTGCAGAAGGGTGATGAACTTCCTCCGGGCGTCATTAAGCTGGTGAAGGTTTATATCGCCATGAAGCGCAAGCTGAGCGTCGGCGACAAGATGGCCGGACGCCACGGTAACAAGGGCGTGATCGCGCGCGTTCTGCCGGATGAAGACATGCCGTACATGGAAGACGGCACGCCGGTAGAAATCGTGCTCAACCCGCTGGGCGTTCCTTCCCGTATGAACGTGGGTCAGATTCTCGAAACTCACCTCGGATGGGCAGGCAAGGTCCTCGGCACCAAGATCGCTGAGCTGATCAAGAACAACGGTCGCGCGGAGCATCTGCGCCGCGAGTTGAAGAGCATGTTCAAGGACGTCGCGTTCGGCAATCACTTCGACGATCTCGACGAGGACACGCTTGAGAAGCTTGCGAAGTCGATGACCAAGGGCGTTTACATCGGCTCGCCGGTATTCGACGGTGCGCGTGAAGCGGAAATCAAGTCAATGCTGGATCAGGCTGGTCTGCCGACCTCCGGCAAAACGACGCTGTACGACGGCATGACTGGCGACAAGTTCGAACAGCCAGTCACAGTTGGCTACATCTACATGCTGAAGCTGTCGCACCTGGTCGACGACAAGATTCACGCACGCTCCATCGGGCCGTACTCGCTGATCACGCAGCAGCCGCTGGGTGGCAAGGCGCAGTTCGGCGGACAGCGCTTCGGAGAAATGGAAGTCTGGGCGCTCGAAGCCTACGGTGCCGCGTACATCCTGCAGGAACTGCTCACGGCGAAGTCCGATGACGTTTATGGCCGCACCAAGATTTACGAGGCCATCGTCAAGGGCGAAGCTGCGATCGAGCCGGGCGTGCCGGAATCGTTCAACGTGCTGATTCGCGAATTGCAGTCGCTCTGCCTGGATATCGAGCTGATCAAGACGGCCGAAGGACGGCGTCCGCAGCAGCTAGCGACGGCAGCAGATTAATGCAGCAGATTAATGGGGTAGCTGGTCGCCAGTAGCTGGTTCTACTGACGACCGCAGCCTCGAAGAAATTTTGGAGCCGCCGAGAACTGCTCTCGGTCTCGACGGCCGATGCAAGATGCAAGCCAGACTGAATTAGCGACTGGCTACTAGCTACCCAAATCGAGAGCCGTTTGCGGCGACGTCAAGACCGCACCGGAGGAAACTTTGTACCGTTCAAGCCCTTTTGACATGGCAAGCAATATCGCCGACTTCGATGCTATCCGCATCAGTCTGGCCTCGCCGGAAAAAATCCGGAGCTGGTCCCATGGCGAGGTGACGAAGCCGGAGACGATTAACTACCGGACTTTCAAACCAGAACGCGACGGCTTGTTCTGCGCACGCATCTTCGGTCCGGTCACGGACTGGGAGTGCCTGTGCGGCAAATACAAGCGCATGAAGCATCGCGGCGTGATCTGCGACAAATGCGGCGTTGAAGTCACGCTGTCGAAAGTTCGCCGTGAGCGTCTCGGACACATCGAGCTGGCTTCGCCCTGCTCGCACGTATGGTTCTTCAAGGGCCTGCCCAGCCGCATCGGCCACTTGCTCGACATTTCTTTGCGCGACCTCGAGTCCGTGCTCTATTTCGAAGCCTACGTAGTCGTCGAACCTGGCGACGCGCCGGTGAAAGAGCGCGAGATCATCAAGGAAGAGCAGAAGTTCCGCGAGCTCGATCAGCAGTACCGTCCCGCTGGCTTCAAAGCGATGATGGGCGCCGAAGCGATCAAGGAATTGCTGAAGCGCGTCGACATCGAGCTGCTCTCCACCGAACTGCGCGAGAAGATGAAGCACGAGCCTTCGCTGCAGAAGCGTTTGAAATACGCCAAGCGGCTGAAGGTAGTCGAGGCATTCCGCAAGAGCGGTAACAAGCCGCACTGGATGATCCTCGATGTGATCCCGGTCATCCCACCGGAGCTGCGTCCGTTGGTTCCATTGGATGGTGGCCGCTTCGCCACATCCGACTTGAACGATTTGTATCGTCGCGTGATCAACCGCAATAACCGGTTGAAGAAGCTGATGGACCTGCACGCGCCGGAAGTGATCGTGCGCAACGAAAAGCGCATGCTGCAGGAAGCCGTAGATGCCCTGTTCGATAACGGCCGTCGCGGACGCGTGCTGCGTGGCGCCAACAATCGCCCTCTGAAGTCGCTCAGCGATACGCTGAAGGGCAAGCAGGGCCGCTTCCGTCAGAACCTGCTCGGTAAGCGCGTCGACTACTCGGGCCGTTCCGTCATCGTGGTTGGTCCGGAGTTGAAGCTGCACCAGTGCGGTTTGCCGAAGAAGATGGCGCTCGAGCTGTTCAAGCCGTTCATCTATCACCGGCTCGAACAGACCGGTCACTGCACCACCATCAAGCAGGCAAAAGAAATGGTGGAAGCACAGGAACCGATCGTATGGGACATCCTCGAAGAGGTAATTAAGGACCACCCGGTTCTTCTGAACCGCGCTCCAACCCTGCACCGCTTGGGTATCCAGGCATTTGAACCGGTGCTGGTGGAAGGTAAGGCCATCAAGATTCACCCGCTGGTCTGCACGGCGTTCAACGCCGATTTCGACGGCGACCAGATGGCCGTGCACATTCCGCTTTCGCCGGAAGCGCAGGTGGAAGCCAGCGTTCTGATGCTGGCCTCGCACAACATCCTGTCGCCCGCGTCGGGCCATCCGATCACCGTTCCTACTCAGGACATGGTGCTCGGTCTGTACTACCTGACCAAGGCGAAGCCGGGCGCGAAGGGCGAAGGCCGTGCGTTCGCGAACATCGAAGAAGTGACCCTGGCGCTGGAAATGGGCGAAGTGGAAACGCTCAGCCCAATCCGCTTGCGCTACACGGGTGACGTGATCGACCTGACGACTGCGTATGACGATCAGGACGTGGTTCGCACCGAACCGGTTCACTTCGATCGCCAGTTCATCAACACCACGGTGGGCCGCGCGATCCTGAACGACCATCTTCCCAAAGGCAAAGATCAAGAGATGCCGTACATCAACGGCTTGCTCAAGAAGAAGGGCGTCGGCTCGCTGGTCAACTACGGCTATCTGCGCTTTGGTCTTGAAACCACGGTGCAAATGCTCGACGGCATCAAGCAGCTCGGTTTCCTCTACGCCACCAAGGCTGGCCTGTCGATCGGCATCGACGACATGGTCATCCCGGAAAGCAAGAAGCGCGTGGTGGGCGACGCCGAGAAGCAGGTGATTGCGGTTCACCAGCAGTATCTCGATGGTGCGATCACCAACGGCGAGCGTTACAACAAGGTCGTTGAAATCTGGTCGGGCATCACGGAGCGCGTCGCCGACGAAATGTTCTCGGTGATGGAAAAGGCTGACAAGTCGGGCGCAATCAACCCGATTTACGTCATGGCCGATTCCGGCGCCCGCGGTTCGAAACAGCAGATTCGCCAGCTCTCCGGTATGCGCGGCTTGATGGCCAAGCCTTCGGGCGAAATCATCGAGCAGCCGATCACGGCGAACTTCCGCGAAGGCCTCACCGTGTTGGAGTACTTCATCTCCACGCACGGCGCCCGTAAGGGATTGGCCGACACGGCGCTGAAGACCGCTGACTCCGGCTACCTGACCCGTCGTCTAGTAGACGTGGCCCAGGACGTGATCATCAGCGAATACGATTGCGGCACGGTCGACGGCATTTATGTCGGATCGATCGTAGAAGCCGGCGACATTATCGAACCGATGCGTGACCGTATCGTTGGACGCGTTTCGCTCGAGAAGATCAAGGACTTCGAAGGCAACGTGATCGTCGACGTGAACCAGGAAGTCACGGAAGAGCTAGCCAACGCGATTTCCGCGGCTGGACTGGAGCGGGTGAAGATCCGCTCGGTGCTGACCTGCGAAGCCAAGCGCGGTGTTTGCGCACTGTGCTACGGACGCAACCTGGCTTCCGGACGCATGGTGGAACTCGGGGAAGCAACCGGCGTTATCGCTGCTCAGTCGATCGGCGAGCCTGGCACGCAGCTCACGATGCGTACCTTCCACATCGGTGGTACGGCGTCGCGAGTTTCCGAGCAGTCGCGCCTCGAAGCCAAGAACCCGGGCATCGTCCGCTACATCAACCTGCAGACCGTTCGCTCTAAGGGCGGCGATCTGGTGGCGATGAACCGCAACGGCTCGGTCGCAATTCTCGACGAGAAGGGCCGCGAAAAAGAACGCTACGCAGTCGTTTACGGCGCCAAACTGAAGACCGAAGAAGGGCAGACTGTCCAGATGGGACAGATCCTGGTCGAATGGGATCCGTACACCTTCTCCATCCTTACGGAGATTGGCGGCACGGTCGGCTACAAGGACCTGCACGAAGGTCTGACGCTGCACGAAGAAGTGGACGAAGTCACCGGACTGTCGCGACTGGTTGTGGCGGAATCGCCGGACGAGAAGCACCAGCCGGCCATCATGATCAAGGGTTCGGGCAAGGTCGGCAGCAAGCGGTACCTGTTGCCATCGCGCGCTCACCTCATGGTCCAGGACGGCGACGAGGTCTTCCCAGGCGACGTGCTGGCGAAGATCCCGCGCGAGACAACGAAGACCAAGGACATCACCGGTGGTCTGCCGCGAGTGGTCGAGTTGTTCGAAGCCCGCAAGCCGCATGAGCCTGCCGTGATCACCGAGATCGACGGCGTGGTGAAGTTCGGCGAAGTCAGCAAGGGTCACCGCAAGGTGTACGTCACGGCTGACAATGGCACCGAGAAGGAATACCAGGTGCCGCGTGGCTCGCACATCAACGTGCAGGAAGGCGAGCGCGTGAAGGCCGGCGAACCGTTGATGGATGGTCCGCTGAACCCGCACGACATCCTCGCCGTGCTTGGCGAAAAAGAACTGCAGGGATACCTGGTGAACGAAATCCAGGAAGTCTATCGTCTGCAGGGCGTGAACATCAGCGACAAGCACATCGAAGTGATCGTTCGCCAGATGATGCGCTGGGTGAAGGTCGAAGACGTGGGCGATACGCAGTTCCTGCTGGAACAGCAGATCGACAAGTTCCGCTTCCGCGAGGAAAACGAACGCGCGATCAAGCAGGGTGGACGTCCGGCAACTGGTCGTCCGTTGCTGCTCGGTATCACCAAGGCTTCGCTCTCAACCGATTCGTTCATCTCGGCCGCTTCGTTCCAGGAGACCACGCGTGTCCTGACCGAGGCAGCCATTCAGGGAGCGGTGGATCACCTCCGCGGCCTGAAGGAGAACGTGATCGTGGGCCGCTTGATCCCGGCTGGCACCGGCATGGAGTACTACCGGAACGTCAAGCTGGCACCGGAACTCGAAGAAGCCGCCCAGAAAGTGCAGGAGGAGGTCACGGCTGCCTACGAAGAGGCAGAACGCGCACTGGAACTCATGCGCCAGGAAGGCGAAACGGAAGAGCTGGCAGCGGAATAACAGTTGTCAGTTGGTAGTTCTCAGTTGTCAGAGGGCGATCCGAAAGGGTCGCCCTTTTTTGTTTATGTAGGACAGGCAATCTTGCCTGTCAGACTCGCTCCTGAACGTGCCAGTTTCCGCATTGCCGACGATTCTGAAATAAGCGCGCTTAAGAGGACTCAACTCATCTCCTGTCGCTTTCAAAAAGCCGAGAACGCCCTATTACGGTCGTCGCTCTTTCACCAGCTGTGCCGTTTAGTCTCTTTTTCGTCAGGCGGATTAGCGTCGGCGAGGGAGTCCCTTTGCCGAGGCTTCGGATCCAGGTGGTTCACGGAACGGTTCCACAGAAATGCGCTCGTAACACACTTCCAGCACGGTCAGGTATTCTGTCCCGCCCGGCGCTTGGAGAACTACGCTGTCGCCCGCTGCCGATTTCATCAACGCGCGCGCTAGAGGTGACACCCAACTGATGTGGTTGCGGTTGAGATCGACTTCGTCGACGCCCACGATGCTCAGCACTCGCTCCGCTCCCGCGGCATTGGCGTAGCGCACGGTCGCTCCGAAGAATGCCCTCGTCGCGGCCTGCCCCGCTCTCGGAGCTTCCGGGTCCACTACTTCCGCGGCTTCGATTCGCTGCGCGAGAAAGCGAATCCGCCCATCGATCTGCCGCAGCCGCCGCTTGCCGTACCGATAGTCGGCGTTGTCGCTGCGATCGCCGTTGCCGGCAGCCCACGTCACCACCTCCACAACGGCCGGGCGTTCCCTGGTGAGCAGAAACCGGTGCTCATCTTTGAGGCGCTGCAGACCGCTCGGCGTTATGTAGTTCTTGCCGCGCGCCGTAGGCTCGTCTGCTTGTGGTTTTCTCGTAACCCCTTTTCGCATCTCGTGGCTGTACCCAGTGGGCCTCAATTCAACGCGGATAAACGCCGATCGAAAACAGTGTAGATCATCCGCTTTCACGGAGTTCATCTGCGGCCCTAACTGATTTTTTCACGTCTTCCAGTCCTTAGCGATACTATCCGTCGGCTCGGATAGGTCCGGCGAAGGCTTGCTTAGAGATCAGCAAAAATAAGCCGGCTTGTGTGAATCGATTCCAAGAGTCCTGGATCCCGGGCAATCCGGAACCGGAATAGTTGTCAGTTGTTAGTTGATAGTTGTCAGAGGGCGATCCGAAAAGGTCGCCCTTTTTGTTTGTGCAGGACAGGCCCATCCTGGCTGTCAGACTCGCTTCTGAGCGTGCCAGTTTCCGGTTTGCCGACAATTAAGGCGGAACAAAAAAGATCGGTGCACCAACACTCTTGGGCGCGATGGGGGCTCGATTCGAGTGGACGCTGCGATAATGAGTGCCGGTATAAGCTCATGCTACTATGCCAAACATTCGAAGCGAGTAAGGGGACAATATGTCGCCAGAAACTCTCTCCCGAATTCAAACCTCGTCTGCCCAAGCTTGGTTCGCCGGTGGCGAGCGTGTCGGCTACGACCTCAGAACCCGGGCCATCATTGCAGCGGAAGACGCGCCCATCGAGATTTTCTTCAGGCGGGAGGGCGAACTCGCGCACGTCGTTTCCTTTCTGCCAGGATTTCCCGATGGCTCGTTTGGATGGGCGAAGATTCTTCCGCATCTACCGAATGCAGCCGAGATGCCGAAGCTCTTTGTCGAGTATGTCGGTATGGGCGATAGCGACAAGCCCAAGGACTATGCCTATTCCACTGCCGAACGCGCCGATCTCGTAGAGGCGATCTGGCGCGAACTGGCTGTCCGGTCCACGACGCTGGTCGGCTTCGACTTTTCCGGGATTGTGATCTCGGAACTCCTGCGACGCCGGCTTGAACGCGCTGAGCGGGGCGAGCCTGCCGGCGGGCCGGAAATACGCGGCGTCTTCATTTTCAATGGCGGGCTCTTCCCGGACGGACATACTCACCCGTGGTTCACTACGCCATTTTTGCGCCTCCTACCTAACTGGGCGTTCACGGGTCCGGGCCGCTCCTTCACCCTGTTCAAGATGTTGATAGCGGTGGCCTGGTCCAAAGACTATCGGGTGACAGATGCCGAGGTGCGCGAACTCCAAAGCGTTTTGGACCGCCACGATGGCCTGTTCTTTCTTGCCGCCGCCGCAGGTTTCGTGGCCGATCACCAGGCGCAAGGCGATCGGCTCGACTTCGGCCGCCTGTTCACCGCTTATCGCGATCAGTTCCCGTTCCTAGTGGGCGGCAGCGACGAAGATCCCTTTGAACACCGGCAGGTAAACCTCGCACAGGAACGGCTGGGAAAACTCGGCCTTCGGATCGAACGGTTGCCCGGCGGTCATTTCACGACGAGTGAGCAGCCGCGAGCCTTAGCGGCTTTGATCACGAACTTCGAGGGAGGACTTTCAGAAACGCCAAGCCGCAATCCGAAAGGGGCGTGCTAGCGCCTGATAGCCCTGTGCCTAACGCAGCGGCCTAAACATTCAAGAATCTTGAAACCTGTTTTGAGGCCAGCCCGTTTGCCCTACGCAATCTTCGTAGACGGCGCCAGGCGCACTGTTCACGCAAATGGATGTCTGGCTTCCAACGGGAGACGAAGCTCCGCCTCTCCTCGACTTCAAAAAGCTTGGCAGTCACTACCTCGTATCGAATACGACGCCAGCAATTTCAGAGTCCCCATCGCAGGTCTCCTAACAAGCTGAAATCTCGGGTTGTTGCCGGATGACGAGCAATCCGGAAGCGATCGTTTGCTACGGGTTGCCGACCACCCTCAAGCATGGGGGATAAAAGGGGTCCGCGCGTGCCTGAGTGTAAGAATTTCTTTCCTAATTGTTTTTTTACGCTCCCTCTCTGTAAGCTAAGAGCGCTGAACCGTTTAGCCCATTATGCTGCGTTTCTTTAGCCTTTTCCGGAAGGCCATCTGGAGTGCTTTCAAGCACGACGCATTCGGCGTCGCCAAGGGCGCGGCGTACTCCTCGATTCTTACCATGTTCCCGGCGCTCATGTTGAGCGCGTCCATCCTCATTTCATTTGCCAAGACCCAGGCCTTCATCCACGAGATTTCAAACGCAGTCGGGCGCGTGATGCCGCCGGGCACGGCGTCTACGGCAGAGACTTATTTTCAGACGACGCACGATCGCCCAATCCGCATTGTGGTGCTTGCCTCGATCATCACCTTGTGGACGGCTTCCGGCGTCATCATCTCCTGGATGGAGGGCTTTCGAAACGCCTACCGCCTGCCGAAGATGTGGGGCGTCATCAAAGAGCGCATGATCGCCTTTGGACTGGTGATCATGGCCGGAATCCCAATGTTCTTCGCGACAGCGCTCGTCGCCTTCGGCAATGAGATCGAGCAGCGTCTCGCCGAAGGGATGATGTTGCAACTCGGGCACGAGGTCGAGCCTTACATCCTGACGCTATGGACGCTCACGCGCTGGGTGATTGCCGTCCTGACCCTGAACGCAGTGATGGCGCTGATCTATCACCACGCGGTACCGCGCACTCAACCCTGGCACAGTGTGCTACCCGGGTCAGTGTTGGTGACCGCGCTCTGGTTCCCGGCAACTATCGGATTTCGCGTCTATGTGCGGCACTTTGCGCAATACAGCCTGTTCTACGGATCGCTGGCAACGGCGGTCGTTTTGCTCGTGTGGTTATACATAATTTCAGTTATCGTTCTGGTAGGGGCTGAGTTCAATGCGATCCTCTATCCCCGGGCCGTCGCAGGTGGGGGCAGCTCGGGAGAACGCAAGGTCGCCAGCTAACGCACCAAGTTGAATTCCCGGAATTTGGGTAGGCCGTAGCTGGCGGCGATGGGCAGAAGAGCGGGGCATGGGGAACAGTTTTTAATGGCTACAACAGAATTCACGTCCAGCACTGAGATGGATAGCGCCAACGGAAGCCGGCACCCGCTTTCGGATCGCCGCGCGAAGATCGTGTGCACCCTTGGACCGGCCAGCAACTCCGAAGAGATGCTGCACGAGCTAATGCGCCACGGGATGGATGTGGCCCGCCTGAACTTTTCGCATGGTACGCATGAAGATCACGCGAAAACAATTCAGCGAGTGCGCAAAGTAGCCGCCGCGCAGGATCGTACCATTTGCATTCTCCAGGATCTGCAGGGACCAAAGCTGCGCACTGGGATCTTAGCGTCCGGCGCACCGGTGTTGCTCACCCAGGGCCAGAAGATCACGCTGACCGGCCGTCAAGTTCCGGGCGACGCTGCCATGGTCTCCACTACGTTTCCGATCGCTCGCGAAGTGCAGCCCGGCGCGCGCATTCTGCTTTCCGATGGCCTCATCGAGCTGAGGGTGAAGTCTGTCAAAGGCGAAGACGTGGAGTGCGAGATCATCAACGGCGGCATGCTCGGGCAACACAAGGGAATCAACCTGCCTGGGACCGCGCTCAGTCTGCCGGCGATGACCGACAAGGACTGCAAAGATCTCGAGTTCGGCCTGAAGCACGGCGTCGACGCCATTGCGCTGTCGTTTGTGCGCTCCGCCAACGATGTGCTGGAAGCGAAACGCCTGATCCGCAGCCATGGGCATCCCGCGCTGGTTATCGCCAAACTGGAAAAGCCGCAGGCCATCGATAACCTGGAAGAGATCTTCGACGTCGCCGATGGAGTGATGGTCGCGCGTGGCGATCTTGGCGTTGAGGTTCCGGCGGAGAAGGTGCCGATCATTCAGAAGCAGGTGATCCGCCGTGCAGCAGAGTGGCGCAAGCCGGTGATTACCGCTACGCAGATGCTCGAGTCGATGATCGAAAATCCTCGGCCGACACGCGCGGAAGCCAGCGACGTTGCCAATGCGATCTTCGATGGCAGCGATGCGGTGATGCTCTCGGCGGAAACCGCGAGCGGCAAATATCCGCGCGAAGCCGTCGACATGATGGCGCGCATCATTGTGGAAGCCGAGGCGCACATGCAGGACAATCCGGTTCTGCGACGCCGCTCCGATCACCGGGCGCTCTCCATTTCGGAGACCGTGTGCGAGTCGGTTGCGCATGCTGCTTACGAACTCGATATGAGCGGAATCGCTGTGTTTACGCAGACGGGCACCACGGCGAGACTGGTGTCGAAGTATCGGCCGCAATGCCGGATTTTCGGGCTTGCTCTCGAAGCACGCATCTGCAACCAGTTGAACCTGATGTGGGGTGTGCATCCGATTCTGTGGCCGCATACCCTTACGGCAGAAGAAATGCTCTTCGGTGCGGAACGCATTCTGGAAGAGCGTGGCGTGACGAGGCCCGGGCAGGTGATTGGCGTCATCTCGGGGACGACGGGTATGTCCGGCTCGACGAACCTGATGCGCTTACATGTTGTTGGTTCCGATCGGACCGATTTGCCCAACACGCGGCAAAAGATGTCTCGCCCTCGAGCGACAACGGAGCGGCGAAAAAAGTAAGTCTCTCGGGTTCATCACCGGAGGCAGGATGCAAACAGAGATTTTTGCTATTGCCATCGTTCGACCCTATCCGGGCAAGGATGCCGAAGTGCTCGCGGTGCTCCGCGAGCTTTACTCGGTTCTGGCTAGCAAGGGATACAGCAGGGACGAGCTCTATCAGGATGCGAAAGACGAGCGCTACTTCAACCTGCGCTACTGGAAGTCGGAAGAATCACGCCGCCATGCCTATGACGACTCCGACGTGCAGCGCTGCTGGTTGCGGCTCAGCCAGATCTGCGAAGTCGAACAGGTGTATGAGAAACTGCACAGCCTGACTGAAAACTGGACAACCGTAGAGCAGCGTTAAGCTGTCACCGTCGCCTGTTCAGCGATCGCTAGTTCACCCAGGGACCGCGGTTCTCGCCGTTGTCTTTCTTATCTTTGGGATCCGGCTCGCGATAGTTCCCGTACTGATCGAAGTAGCGATCCTTGTCATACTTGCGCATATAGACTTCGAACTTCTTCCCCGCGCGGCGCCGTTTCCATTTGTAGTATGCGTTGCGCACGCCAAATACCTGGTCTTCCACTGCACCGACCAGACTTTTCCGATGCCACAAAAGCCGGAACCAGAGGAAACCAACCAGCAGTCCCAGCAAAAGCATGGCGTTAAAAAGCGAATGCGAGAGCAGGAAGTAAACCGCTTCAATGGCGGCGGTGAAGATGACAACGTATTTTGTCGGAATAGGGATTGGGACAGGAAATACGAAGATTGGCGTGTCGCGGAACAATAGAAAGAACACCATCAGAATGGCGTTGGCCGCGGGTCCGGAGCCCATTGCCGCGCCCTGTGCGAATCCGGTGAACGAAAGCAGGTAGCCGAGGATGCCGGCTCCCACGATGGAAACCAGGTACATCTCCACAAAAGATCGTGATCCGATACGATCCTGTACTGCAGAACCAATGAAGTAGATCGCCAGCATGGACAGCAGGAGGTTCAGCGGATCTTCCGGATGGTGCAGGAACCCGTAGGTCAGGAATTGCCAGTACCAATGGTGACTGATGCCTGCGGGGCTCAGCGCACCCAGTGCAAGGACTAATCCCGCCAGGGTAGGCTGCATCAGTCGTAACAGCAACAGCAACCCATAAATGGCTGAACTGAGCAGGATGAGCCCGCGAACGGCTCCGTTGAATCGCGGCATTCCGAGTTGAAAGTTGCTGTTCCTTCGCATTGCTTATCTTTCTGGCTTCGGTATCACCGGCAAACTGTGGTGCCCTTTGTTGTCTACGGCGCGTACCGCGAAATAGACGTTGTCTTTCGAGCGGTCAATCGTCGCTTTTGTCCCATTCGTAACCGGCTCGGTGTTTTCCCAATCGGGAGCCGTGGTCATTCTCCAGAGTACTTCATAGCTCGATGCCAAACCGCCCGGCGGAGGATTCCACGTTAAAGTCGAGTCATTCGTGAGCTGCTTCGTATCGAGGCGCACATCGACCGGCGGACCAGGAGCCGCCGCCAGGGAGGCCAAAGTTGCTGCGTTCAACCGCGCCACATTCGCCACGTAATCATAGTCCACGTACTTGGGCAGATCCCCATATTCGATGCCGTTTTCCCGGCGAGGGTTCTGATGCTGGTGAGCGAAGTTTTCCCGGTACTCCGTCAGCCGAACGGTCGCATATCCCTGGTCGTTAAATGACAGGTGATCGCCTCCGCGCAGGTAGCGATCGGGCCGGAAGATCATTTTTGCACCAAACGCGGGCAGTAGATACTGACGGGAAATCTCGCGCGTGTAGCGGGCTAACTCACGCGACGGCGAGTCGTTTTCTTGTCCCATAGCGCGGATCTGCTTGATTTCATCAGGCGTTGCACTAGCCGGGATACCCTCGGAGAAGACGCGCACGATGCGGGGATCCTGCCCCGGAGTCTTGTCGCCGCCAACGATATCGTTACTAAGAACAGCTTCAATGTTCCAATTCTGATCGTGTGCCATTTTGGCAAAATGACGGCTACCATTTAGTCCCTGCTCCTCGCCCGCAACCGTGAGGAAGACAATTGTGCCGCGAAACTTCTGCTGGCTGAGCACGCGGGCGCACTCCAGCACCACGGCCGTACCGCTTCCGTCGTCATTAGCGCCGGGAGCGGGGGAATCCGCATCCTGATCGTTGGTGGGACGCGAATCGTAGTGTCCGACCACGAGGTAGACCCGTCCGGAATTGGCAGGATCGGTGCCTTTCAATACCGCATAGACATTTACGATCTCGGTAGGTTGAGGAATACGCCGGACCGGGCCTTCAGTGAAACTATCGGTTTTCACCTCCAGACAGCCGCCACAGGCATCCGAATAGCGCTGGAATTCGGACCGAATCCACTCGCGGGCGGCGCCTATGCCCCGGCCGGCAGCAATGGCACCGGGGGTTGCAGGCGAGATGGTCAGGCGAGTGTGGAAACTGACCAGCTTATCGATAGTATGGCGAATATGTTCGGCGGAGATCTGCTTCAGCGCGGCTGCTATCGCCGGATCGGGCGCAGCGGTCTTCATCCCGGGGTCAACAATGCTGGCGGTAGCCGCAGGATGCGTATTTTGAGACGAAGTATGATGAATTGCTTGTTGCTGGGCAAAAACCGTGCTCGGCAACAGCAACAGAAGCATCCCAAGGATCGCCGAACGAGATTGAATCATCTGTACTATTTCCTCATCGAAAGAATTTCTTTGACGTATGAGGCGGAAATTCTAAATATTATTCAGAGTATTGGGTACCCAGAAGGAGGCAGAAATCGTGGTTACTTGTCCTGTTTGTGAAAGTGATATCGATGTGGACCCGGAAGAGGTAGACGAAGGTGAAATTGTTTCCTGTCCGGAGTGTGGAAGCGACTTCGAGGTAGTAACGACCGAACCCTTGGAACTTTCAAAGATTGAGGAGGAAGAGGACGAAGACGAAGACGAGGATGAAGAGAAAGAGGATGGAGACTATTAAAACGATGCCCCTCTATGGTGAGCGCGGCGGGGCACCAACGGTCCCGCGGTCGATCAGCAAGGGCTTGCACTTTTCATTTTTCCTGCTGGTTCTCTTCTTTTTTGCTTTTCCTGCTTTTGGTCAAGATAGCGGCTCCAGCAAAAACAAGACGAAAGCGGATTACGCTTTGATCTCCGGCACTGTCTGGACGGCCGACGATCGGCCCGCCTACGGGGTTCCCGTCAAGATTCGCCGGGCCGATGACAAGCCCAAAAAGGTGCGCTGGGAGCTGATGTCCGACCACTCCGGAGAGTTCGCCCAACGGGTACCGCCCGGGCAGGCGGATTACATAATCTGGGCCGACATTAAGGTGAAGAAAGGCCAGCCAAAGCCGGAAACCCGTGTCCACATCGACAATGACGAGCGGATTGATACCAGCCTTCACCTGCCGCAGTAATTCAGAAAACTCATCCGGAGCGATAGAATGTGAGCAGCACTCACGCGTGCACAACTAAGTCCGGTCTGGGAGGGTTTTCGTGAAATCCGCAAAAGCTGCAGCCTTGTTCGTGTGTATGCTTTGTCTTCTCAGTCTCGCTGCGACTGCTGAGAAAAACCCCAATGCAAACCTCCGCGTCCTCGTCGGCCAGGTGATGAACTCAGATACCAGCGCGCCACTGCCCGACGCTATTGTCTATTTGAAGAACAACTCAACCCAGAGCGTGCACACCTACATTGCGGATAAAGATGGGAACTATCGGTTCACCAATTTGTCTCCAGACGTCGACTACCAGGTGTACGCCGATTTCCAGGGCCACAAGAGCGATCCGAAAACTTTGAGTCAGTTCGATTCGCGCAAGAATCCGACCATCAATCTTAAGGTCGACGTGAGACGTTAGCGGCAGTCGTACTCAGCAGTTGTGGTTCCCGGTTCTCCCGAAAGGAACGCAGCATGAAACTCCTGCTTAACTGGCTCTTGAGTGCTCTGGGACTGATGATCGTCGCCTATGTCGTTCCCGGATTTCACGTGAACGGCTTCATGGCGGCCCTGATCGCGGCGCTTGTGATTGGACTGATCAACGCGACTCTCGGCTTTTTCTTGAAGGTGGTCACCTTCCCACTGGCGATTCTGACGCTGGGCATTTTCTGGCTGATTGTGAATGCGCTGATGTTGCGAGTGGCAACCTGGTTCGTGCCCGGATTTCGAATCGATACCTTCTGGGCTGCATTCGTGGGCGCAATTGTTCTCATGCTGGTGAACCTGGTGCTCAGAAGACTCACGCGCGAACCAGTTCACTGAAACTGCTGTGATACCGTATTCTTCTGCTCGCTCTCTGCGCAGAGATCCACCATGATCATCGGTACTGGAATCGACATTGTTGAGGTCCCGCGAGTCGCCGAGGCGATTCAGCGCTTCGGGAAGCGTTTCACCGAGCGCATCTTCACCGCCGCAGAGATCCGGTATTGCGAATCCAAAGCTAACTTCGGCGAGCGCTTCGCCGCGCGCTTCGCTGCAAAAGAGGCTGCCATGAAGGCCATCGGAACCGGCTGGAGAGCGGGAGTCACGTGGCGCGACTTCGAAGTGCAACGCGCACCCGGTGGCCGCCCTACCATCGCTTTTAGCGGAGTAGCCGGTCAGTTCGCTGAGCGGCTGGGCATGAAGCGCGCGTCGCTTTCGCTGTCACACACCGCGCAGCACGCGATCGCTCAGGTGATTCTGGAAGATTAAGATCCGTTTCACGAAAGAGCCGTTTCACGTTTCAGGTTTCACGTTTCACGAAAACCGGAGCAAAACGCGTGCTGCCCGTCCGTGAGCACTACGAAGTCGTTCCCGAGTTCGTCCTCGGAGTTGCGGGCAAGACAAACGTGAAACGAATAACGTGAAACGTGGAACGGCTTTTCGTCAGGAGAGCTCAATGGTGCAAACGATCGTCGCGCCGGAAGTATTACAGCCGGTGCGGCAAAGCAGTAAAACGATGCTTGCTGGCGTGCTGCTGATGAGCCTGGCCAGCCTGCTTCTGGAACTTTCTCTCACGCGCTTATTTTCCGTCATCCTCTTCTATCACTTCGCATTTCTGGCGATCTCGATTGCTTTGCTCGGCCTCGGTGCCGGTGGCGTTTTCGCCTACGTTTTCAAGCCGCGATTGGCTCACTGGACGCTTCCTCAACTTGGCGGCGCGCTCGGCATCGCCAGCTCCATCCTGATGGTGGCAGTGCTCGAGATCGATCTTCATATTCCGGTTGAATTGCACCTTACTTCTGGAAATTTATTTCGCCTCACCGTCATTTATCTGATTTCATCCTTGCCATTCTTTTGTACCGGACTCTTCTTTTCCGCTCTGTTTGCACGTGAGACCGAGAATATTTCGCAGCTCTATGCTGCCGATCTGTTCGGCGGAGCCGCAGCCTGTCTCGCTATTGTCCCGCTGCTGAATTTTCTCGGTGGTCCCAACACGATTCTGGTCGCTGCGCTCTGCTTCGCCGGCTCTGCGCTCATCTGGGCTGATGCGAAACGCACTCGCAACACCGCCGTCGTCCTTGCCGTCGCTCTGGTTTTGTTGATCGCAGCCAACTACTCTGGCCGTCTCATCGACATCATCTATGCCAAGGGAATTCGGCGCGACAAGCCTTGGGTGGAATATTCGCGCTGGAACGCCATCTCGCGCATAGAAGTCGATAGCCAGGGCGGCGCCAAAGTCGTGGTGATCGATGCCGATGCGTCCACCTACATCATGGCGCTCGATCCAAAGCTTCCCTTCGAAGGCAGTGATTATCAGAAGAATCTGATGTCAGCTGCGCCGTCGATTGCCAACATCCTTCGTCCCAAGGGTGAGTACGCCATCATTGGTCCCGGCGGCGGAGTTGATGTGCTTCGTGCGGTTTCGAACGGCAGCCCGAGCGTCACCGGAATCGAGATCAATCCAATCATCGCGACGCGCATCATGCGCGACCGCTACGCCGATTATTCGTATCACCTCTATCAGCGGCCAGACGTGCACATCCAGGTGAGCGACGGACGTTCGTGGGTCCGCAATGCCAACCAGCAGTTCGACGTTCTCCAAATGACGCTGGTGGATACCTGGGCCTCAACCGCTGCGGGCGCATTCGCGCTGAGCGAGAACAATCTTTATACGGTCGAGGCGTTCCGCGAGTACTTCGCACATCTGCGGCCGGACGGTTTCATCGCCATCACACGTTGGGAGTTCAGAAATCCGCGCGAAGCTCTGCGTGTGGTTTCGCAGGCAATGCAGGCTCTCTGCGATTATCCGACGGATTCTTTCGTTACAACGAAAGCCTGCGATCTTCGCGATCACTTCATCATCGTCTCCGATGGCGCTCTCGACGTAGACGGACGCCCTGTCACGGTTCTTGCCAAAAAGACGCCATTTACCCAGGAAGAAGAGCTGGCGGTCAGCGCACATCTCGCGGGATATCCCAACCTGATTCCGCTCTATATGCCTTCGCTAGCCACTACAGTGGGGCCAGAGCCGCAAGGAGCGAAGCCATTTCGCGATCTCATCTGGTCGCAGAATCCCGAGAAGTTCGCTGTTAGCTACATCTACAATGTCGAACCGGTCTACGATGATGCGCCCTTTTTCTTCTTCACGCTGAAGCCCAGTCAGTTGCTCGGATTCGGGAACAGCAATGCCATCGACTGGAAAGTGAATATGGGCGTTCTGGTCTTGCTCATGCTTCTGCTGATATCGGCCCTTGCGGTGGTGTTGTTTCTCATCCTCCCGTTGCTGGCAGTGAAAGCGCCCTCGGGCAGCCATCGCTGGCTACCGTTGCTGTATTTCGTGGCGATCGGCCTCGGCTACATTGCGCTCGAGATCACCATGATCCAGCGCCTGGTCTTGTTCCTCGGTCATCCCATTTACGCCATGACCGTGGTTGTGTTCCTGATGTTGCTTTCCAGCGGTGCAGGCAGTTCTGCTTCGCGACACTGGCTGCGGCAGCCTTCTCAAGTCTGGAAGGCTTTACTGATGGTGATCGCCCTGCTTGGCCTGTATCTGTTCGGGCTGTCAGCGGTGCTACACAGGTTTGTCGGTTCTCCCTTCAGCGTTAAGCTCGTGCTGAGCGCGCTGATGCTGATCCCGCTGGGCTTTGCCATGGGCATGCCATTTCCCAGCGGCCTGCGGATGCTTTGCGAGTCACGCTCTGATGACAACCTCGTCGAGTGGGCATGGGCCATCAATGCCGCTTCCAGTGTTCTGGGTTCAGTCTTGGCCATGACCGTAGCGATTCAGTTTGGCCTGGTGGTGACACTCGAGGGCGCAGCCATGGCGTATGTTCTTGCGCTTCTGCTGTTACCGCGCTTGCGCCACGCCTGACGAGGTTTAGAAAGCTGACTGATTGCACTGCATTTGCTATGATTCGTTTTTTCCACAGTTTGGCCGGCGGAGGGTTACATTGCTTGGGGCCTGCCGTCGTTGTGAAGCATCGAATGCAGCCAGAGGAGCCAGTTGCCTAGTCAAAGCCAGGTAAAGTGGGCGCAATTGAGAGTGGGATTGACGGTGATCTTCGCCGTCATAGTGCTGGCTGTCCTCATCTTTCTCATGACGGGAACGGGCGGCTTATTCACGCCCAAAATTGTCATCAAGTCTTATTTCGACAACGCCGGAGGCATTCGCGTCGGTGCGCCAGTTGCGTTGCAGGGCGTGACTGTCGGCAATGTGAGCGCCATAAAGGTTGTGCCGGACCACGGACCCACGCCGGTCGAAATCGACATGAAGATCGTCAAGAAATTAGCCGCCGACATCCCCAAAGATGCGGTTTCGAGTATCGCCAGCGTAGGTGTGTTGGGAGAGGCATACATCGATATTGATCGCACCAAAGCGGTCGAGAGAGCTAGTGTTCAGGACGGCGACGTTCTGAAGATTCGTGACACTCCCGACATTATGGATGTGGTCCGCTCCAGCCAGTCCAGCTTGCAGAATATCGACACCCTAGTGCGGCGCGTCGATCGCATCGTCAGCTTCGTTGAGAGCGGCCAGGGCTCCATCGGCCACCTCATCTACGATCAGTCGCTCTATAACCGCCTGAACGCTACGCTGACCGAAGTCCAGACCATGGTTAACCAGATCAGCAGCGGCCAGGGAAGTATCGGCAAGCTGGTGGTGAGCGACGAACTCTATCAGAAGGCGAATTCGTCGGTAGATAAGCTCAATGCCATCATCGATCAGATCAACAACGGACAGGGTTCCGTCGGCAAGCTGATCAAAGATCCGGCTCTGTATAACAATGCAAACGAGACCGTCGCGAACTTGAATAAGTTGACCACCGAAATGAACCAGGGCAAGGGCGCACTTGGCAAACTTGCGAAGGACGAAGAGTTCGCCCGCAAGCTGGATAACACCATCACCAAGTTGTCGCTGATCATGGATCAGATCGAATCCGGGCAGGGCACAGCGGGCAAATTCATTAAGGATCCATCACTCTATGTGAACGCCGACCAGATGCTGATCGAGACGCGCAATCTGTTGAGCGCGGTTCGCCAGGATCCGAAGAAGTACCTCACCATCAAGCTGAAAGTATTTTAAGCCGCGCAGGCGTGACGCCCCCGGGTTCGCGCCCTTTTTGGCGCTAACCTGGGTTCACAGCTCAGAAGTGGCGCGGCTTCAACTGTGCCGATCGGTCTTCGCTATAATCCCGAGTTCATATAAATGGAGTCATCCATGACTGACTTGCAGGGGCATGTTGCACTTGTCACCGGAGCATCGCAGGGCATCGGACGCGCTTGCGCGCTGGAACTCGCGACTCGCGGCGCCACCGTCGCGCTCGCGGCGCGGAACGAGCAGAAGCTCGACGAAGTTTTGAGCGAGATCACAGCGGCAGGAGGCCAGGCCGCGGTTTTCAAAATGGACGTGGCCAACGAAGAGGAAATCAAAGCCGCGATCAAGGCCGTCATCGGACAGCTCGGCAAGATCGATATTCTCGTGAACAACGCCGGCATCACTCACGATCAGCTGGTTCTGCGTATGAAACGCGCCGATTGGGACAGCGTGATCAATACCAACCTGACCAGCGCCTACCTATGCACACAGGCGGTTCTCAGCTCCATGATGAAGCAGCGCTGGGGACGCATCATCAACATCGCCAGCGTTTTTGGACAAATGGGCCAGATTGGGCAGGCGAACTACGCATCTTCAAAAGCCGGACTCATCGGCCTGACCATGGCGATTGCGCGTGAAGTTGGATCACGCAACATCACCGTCAATGCTGTTGCTCCCGGATTCATCGAGACCGCCATGACGGCGGATCTGCCGGAAGAGCTGAAGAAGAAAGTCGATACCATGATCCCGCTGGGACGGGCGGGACGCGACGTGGAAGTGGCAAAAGCGGTAGCGTTTCTCGCGTCAGAAGACGCGTCGTACATCACCGGGCATGTGCTGAACGTGAACGGCGGCATGCTGATGGGCTAGTGGGTTGGAGCCGAAATCCGTCGTTGGCGTTCAGTCGCAATGGACCGAGGCTATTATTTCTTCATGCAACTACAGGTCGCCTTCATGACCGTCTTTTGCGACAATAGGTGCCAGAGACAAACGTAGATCCGGTGCCCGCATGCTGAGAATCTTCCAGGCCGATCTTCCGCAACACATCGCCGCCGCGCGAGAACTTTTTCTTGAGTACGCGCAGTCGCTCGAGTTCGATCTCAGTTTCCAGAATTTCGACGACGAAGTTTCCACGCTCCCCGGCAAGTATGTCCCACCGCTCGGCCGCCTGTATCTCGCCGACCAGGACGGAAGCTACGCCGGCTGCGTCGCACTTCGGCCACTTGAAGATCTGACCTGCGAGATGAAACGCCTCTACGTTCGCACGGAGCATCGCCGCAAAGGCGTAGGACAGGTGCTGGCGGAGGTCGCGATCCAGGAAGCACGCCGCATCGGCTACCGGCGCCTGCGGCTGGATTCCATCGAGCACGAAATGCGCGAAGCTGTGGCTCTCTATCGTTGGTTCGGATTTCAGGAAATCGCGCCTTACACAGAAAATCCGGTCCCCGGCGCCATTTTCATGGAGTTGGACTTGCAGCAGGCGCGCATCAGCATATAGCTTCTTACTCCGTCGCAAGCATCCAGTTTTCGACCGAGATCATCATCAGGGGTGAATGATGAAACAGCTTGTCGTTCTCGGCATCATCCTTCTGCTAGTTTCCACCGCATTTTCCGCCACCGGCAAGCAAAGACGTCACCTATAAGAGCGGCGACGAGACCGTGAAAGGCATTCTGTATACGCCTGACGGGAAAGGACCGTTTCCTGCGCTCGTAGTCGATCCACGAGTGGTGGGGACTGAACGACTGGGTCAAAGAACAAGCGTCGAAACTTGCGGACCAGGGATATGTCACGTTGGCCATCGATCTTTATCGCGGGAACGTGGCCACTACTCCTGAGGAAGCGCATGAACTGATGCGCGGAGTTCCGGAAGATCGCGCCACGCGCGACCTGCTTGCGGCATCTTCTTATCTGCGCTCGCTGAAGCAAGTGGATCCCGCGCGCGTCGGAGTGATTGGCTGGTGCATGGGCGGAGGTTATGCGCTCGATCTGGCGATTCACGATCCGAAACTTGCGGCAGCGGTAATCAACTACGGGCACCTGGCAACGGAGGATGCGACGCTCAAGCAAATCAATGCGCCCATTCTGGGAATCTTCGGAGCGCAGGATAAGGGCATTCCTCTTGACGCGGTGCACAAGTTTGAACAGCAGATGAAAGGCCTGAACAAGAGTGTCGAAGTGGTAATCTTCCCTGATGCGGGCCACGCCTTCGAAAATCCGAACAGTAAGAGCAGTTATCGCCCTGAGGATGCGGCCAAAGCATGGACCGACACGGTCAATTTCCTCTCGCAAAAGTTGAAAAAAGGCGCGAGTTGACGCGCTTTTTGCCATCGTGTCCCGTTGCGAGATTCGGTTTCACTGGTTACTTACTTTCGTTTTGCGAGTAAAAAAATACGCTTGCAACCCGGTTGTACTCTGGTTACTATTCAGCACCCCCTAAAATGAATGCCGGCGCACCCACGACGATGAACATAGGCGAGACGATCCGAAACTTCCGTTTGCAAAAAGCTTTATCGCAAGGCGACATTGAAAAACGTACGGGGCTGCTGCGCTGCTATCTCTCGCGCGTGGAAAACGGCCATACCATTCCATCGCTCGACACCTTGGCGAAGATCGCCAATGCGATGGACGTGCCTCTCGCCAGCTTCTTTTCCGATCACGAATCCGATGGAAACGGCAACCGCAGTCTGCCGCAACTCAGCGACGACCAGGTGCGCTTCCTGAATCAAGTGCGCCGCTATTCTTCCGGCCTGAATGAGAGCGATCGCAAACTCGTTCTGCAGATGGTGAAGAAGATGGCCGCCAGCACCGGGAAATAAGCCTCTCTCTAAAAATCATGAGCTAGAAGTCCGAATGGCGCGTGCCCGCGTCCTGTCGGCCTATGAACCTGTTTGGGATTGTGAGTGATAATCCCCGATATCGACAGCTATCGTTAGACTTGCAATTCGCTTTGTCACTGACGTCACGGTGGATATTCAAGCGAAGGCAGTCTGCGGCAACTCCACCGTGGACCGGCTGTTGCTCGCACATTATCGATCACAGGGGTATATGCTGTCTGTCAGATGGGAAAGCAAAATGGGGAACCTGAATCCTGCGCCCGATCCAGGGAATGATCGGCGACGTTTTTACTCGGGTCGGAGATTCGCTTGTCTCTCGCTCTTCGCCCTGTTTCTGATTGCTCCGATTTCTCTGAGTGCGCAAAGTGGATCGTCCGCGCAGCCACCCGCAACACAATCGCAATCGCAAGGGCAGGGTGCGCCTCCTTGCTCCAACGCTCCTCCCACCTTGAAACGAGGCACGCAGCCGGATCTGCCTCCCTGTCCCGACCCGCCGCCGGACGCTTCTCCTTCTACATCTGCGGATTCCGTACACCCGCGTTTGCCGAATCCCGCCGCACCCTTGATCGAAAGGGCCAGAGACGCGGCGCTTCAGTTTTCACAGAAGCTTCCCAACTTTATATGCGAGGAGTACATGGCGCGGTATCAACAGCGAGGCCAGGACAAAATGCCCTTGGATATCGTTTCGACTGAAGTCATTTACATCAGCGGACACGAAAGTTATCGCAAAGTGAAGATCGATGACCGCCCAACGGACAAAGGTATGCAGGAAATCGGTGGTTCCTGGTCCGTCGGAGAATTTGCGTCCACGCTGCTCGACCTCTTTTCTCCCTATACGGACGCGCAGTTCCGGCCCGGCGGTACGTCTCCCATCTCGGGTTTCAACGCCCAAGTTTACGACTTTCGCGTGCAGAATGAAAATTCACACTGGATGGTGCAGGCCGAATCTCAGACTATACATCCGGCTTACCAAGGCTCCGTATGGGTGGATCCGGCAACCGCGCGCGTGTTGCGCATTGAGACACAGGCCATCAACATACCGTCGGACTTTCCGCTGGATAGGGTTGAATCCGCCGTGGATTATTCCGACGTGAGGATTGCTGGGACCTCGTTTCTGCTTCCGGTCCACGCCGAGAGCTTGGGCTGTCAGCGGGGCAGTTCAGAGTGCAGCCACAACATCATTGATTTCCGCAATTATCACGAATTCAAAGTCGACGTCAGGATTGGTAATTGATCCCAAGTCGCATTCGAAGCGATTAAGGAACAAGATGAGAAAATGGGCTTGTTTTTGATCTATAAGGGGTCATTATCACTTCATCAGTAGCCTAAGTGGTGGAGAAAGCGTACGGCAGCGGCAGCAACAAGGCAGTAGATGCCGAAAATATACCAGCGTCCGCTCTCAAGCCACCGACTGAGCCACTGTGACGCAAGAAGCCCGTGCATCCGCAAAACTGCGTCCGCGCTGCTCTGCCCGAAGCCTGAATGCAATTCCCAGCCCTCCTTATTCAAGCGCCACTCTAGTAATTTTGCCAGTGGTTGCGATCTGTAAGCCGCAATAGCCTCCATCGTTGGGCTCTACGCATCCTCTTCATCGATTTTGGTCAGCTTCACAACGCCAACTCGCCAGCTCGAGGACGCCCCAAAAATGCAAAGGAGATGACTATGTTAAGAGTCAGTCATCGCGGAGTGATCGCATTGTGTTTGTTGGTAATGTCGGCCGGCTTGGTTATGTATGCGCAGGACTCCAAGCCCGTCGAGTACACCGCCACCGCCACTTCGACCCAGGAAGAGACGAGAGGGCAGATGTACAACGTCACGATCATCATCGACAGCTTCTCCCCGACCGATCAGACTCAGGAACTTATCAACGCATTCGAGAGCGGCGGCAACAAGGCCCTCACTGCGAAGTTGTTGAAGTATCCCACCCGTGGACACATCAGCGTCGCCGGGTCTGGAAATAACGTTGGATACACGATCGTGTATGCCCGCAAAATCGCAATGCCGGACGGTACAACCAAGATCAGGCTAATTACTAATACTCCCATGAATATGGCGAATTCTTTCAACACGCAGAATGTGCAGAACACATTCTCTGGAGCGATATTGGACATCAGCCCGGCGAAGGGGAAAAGCAGCGGGCAACTCATCGAAGCGGCTGAGCTGCAATATGACAAGCAAAAGAAACTGGAGCTAGGTTTGGAGGGAGCTCGTCCGTGGACGCTCGGAAATATTAGCGAACGCGAAAAGTAATCTTCGCCTCGATGCCTTACCACTCACGACGTCAGCCGGATCGTTACCCCGCCCACTGACGTCGCCTTGTCATCTCCCCTAACGCCATCACTGCCGGTTCCAGTGCACAAGCCGACGCCACACTACGAAGAGCCATCGACTTTGGGCCACCAGCCCCTATTCCCAAGGCGTTTAATTCCCCGGGGAAAACGCATCCGTTGAGGCGAGATTACATCAGATGTCTAAGTCGTGCCGAGCACGTCTTCCGGCGACGAGGCACGACGGAGATTTCCGGCGATCGGAATTCGGAGGGGGGAGCAAGTATGTCGAAGCTCAAGGACAAAGTAGCGTTGGTCACAGGCGCTTCTCGCGGTATCGGCGCGGCGATCGCGAAGCGGCTGGCGGCTGAGGGCGCGAATGTCGCCATCACCTATGCCAAGGATGGCACTGCCGCGCAAGCCGTGGTGAAGGCGATTGAAAGCACCGGTCGCAAAGCATTTGCCGTGCAGGCGGACGCTGCCGATCCCGATGCGGTGAAATCGGCGGTGGAGCAGACGGCTAAGGCATTCGGACGGATTGATGTGCTGGTCAACAATGCAGGCACCGCGATTCCGACGAAGTTTGAAGAGTCCACACTGGAAGACATGAACCGCATGATCGACATCAATGTGCGCGGCGTGCTGGTGGCGACCCAGGCCGTGCTGAAACACATGCCCGATAAAGGTCGCATCATTTCGATCGGCTCTTGTGTTGGTGAGCGCAACATGACTCCTGGGCTCACCGCCTACGCGGCGACCAAGGGTGCTGTGAAGATGTTCACGCAGGGGCTGGCTCGCGAGGTCGGAGGCCGTGGTATCACGGTGAACAATGTTCAGCCCGGGCCTATCGATACGGACCTCAATCCCGCGTCAGGCGATTGGGCTGCGCCGCAACTGGCCAACACGGCACTCAATCGCTACGGAAACGTGGACGAGGTGGCGGCGCTGGTCGCGTTTCTAGCCGGACCGGAAGCAGCCTACATTACCGGCGCGAATCTGACGGTAGACGGCGGAACCAACGCCTGACGGCTCACGCGGCGGCGCTCGTCGAAAATGCAGAGCGGGCCGCCGCCGCACACTGTCGGTTGTAGAAGAAGTGCGTTACGCCGCCTTGTCCATCTCGCCTAACGCCATCACCGCAAGTTCCAGCCGATCGCGCGCGCCAGTCTTATCGAAGATGCTTTGCAGATGACGCTTCACCGTGTTCTCGCTGATCTTGAGTTGTTCGGCGATGTCGCGGTTTCGCAATCCTGAAGCCACCAGCGTGGCGATCTGGCGTTCGCGTCCCGAGAGCCGTTGGATCGACGTCGGCTGTTGCGTAGTCTCTCCGGCCATTGCAGTCAGGACCTGCTGGGCAATCTCAGGCGGGAACCAAAGCTCGCCCGACGCTACGGCCCGAATGGCTGAGAACAGATGTTCGAGATCATCGCCCTTCAGCACCAGTCCACGGGCACCGAGTCGAACCACCTGCAGATAGTCGGAGTGGCTATCTGATCCGGTAAGCACCACCGCGGCTACCCGGCTGCCCTCCCGATCCAGCACGCGGAGGACATCGAACCCGCTCTCTTCCGGCATGAACAAGTCAAGCAGCAGAACGTGAGGATGCTTTTCCTGCACGAGTCTGAGGGCTTCGGTGCCGTTTCCCGCTTTGCCCGACACCTCGAATCCAGGTTGAGTAGCTAGCAGTGCGGCCAGGGACTCCCGCAACACCGCATGATCGTCGGCAACAACGATTTGGATATTCTCTGACATGGGAAAATCTCCCGTTCACGGGATGGCCGGGAGCACTAGTTGTGAGATGTGACTAAAGTGCTACGGGGTTTGCAGTGATACGTACTAACCCATGCTATAGTCCCGGCTGTCGCCTTCCACGAGGCCAAACTCGGAGTGCGCTTTGACGGTTGATGAGGAACTAAACCAGCTCGACGACTCCATGCGCCGCCTGAAGATTGAGTACGACATCTACTTCGGCGGCGGATCGAAACGAGCGCCCGCCGACCTGGAATGGCGTGTTCAATCTTTGTTGAGGAAGCTCAGCGACTCGCAGCGGCTCAGCGTTTCGCAGCGCTTCCGCTACAACTCCATTCAGCAGAAGTATGCGATCTTCAGCGACTTGTGGCGCCAGAAGTCGAAGATCAAAGAAGAAGGATATCGCCGCTCCCAGGACGCCCTGCTGGCTATCCAGGGACTCCGCACCGAGGAAGAGCACCAGGCAGCCAAGGAGCTGAAGCACAAAGTTGCTACTCTCGATCACCCGTTCAAGATTGCCGTTTCCGATCCCACCAAAGAGCAGGAACACTTGAAATCGTTGTTCTCCGCGCTGACCACTGCCAAAAAGCAAGCTGCCGAGGGTGGGGATTCCACCAACTACGAAGCTTTCCGCGAATTCGTAATGAAGAAGACGCAGCAGATCCGCAAACAATATTCCTGCGACGCCGTCGAGTACCAGGTCGAACTGAAGAACGGTCGCGTAAAGCTGATGGCCAAGCCGAAGAAGTGATTAGCGGTTAGTAGTCAGCATTCAGCATCCAGCATTCAGCCTTTGATCATCGGGGTCATCTCAGAATCTATCCGTAAAGGGACGTTGACCACCAGCTATTGGCTACCTACCACCAAGTACGACGACAACTGACTACAGTCCGGCGTTTTTAGAAACGACTTCCGCCAGCGACGACCAGTCCTTATCGCCCATGCCATTTGCCACGCCCTCGAGCGCATGATCGCGGATCACGCTCGCCACCGGCATTGGTACCGCTTGTGCTTCGGCTGCGGCCAGCGCCAGCCGCACATCTTTCAATCCGAGTTTCAGACGAAATCCAGCAGGCTCAAATTGTTCCTTCACGATCAGATCGGCATACGTCTTGTAGACTGGCGCGGCGAACAGGGTACTCGTCAGCATCTCTATATATTTCTCAGGATCGATGTCGTACTTCCGTACTAGCGACAGTGCTTCGCCCAACGTTTCGATCACCGACGCGATCAGGAAATTGCCGCTCAACTTCACCACATTCGCTTTCACGGGATCATCTCCCATGGGAAATGTTCGCTGGCCCATTACCGCAAACAGTGGCTCGCACTTCTTTATAGCTGCCGGATCTCCGGCGACTACTACAAACAATTTTCGCGGCTTCTGCTGCTTGCGGCCTACCAAACACCGGCGCCGATACATACCCTTGCTCTCGTTCGCGATGCTCTTCCGCCATTTCCTGCGAAAGCGCCACGCTGATCGTGCTCATCGAAACGTGAATAGCTCCCGGTTTCAACGTGCTCGCTAAACCATCCGCGCCGAACACCACTTGTTTCACGGCATCGTCGTCGGCAAGCATCGTGATCACAACTTCAGCATCGCGCGCCGCATCTGCCGGTGTATTCGCCACTCGCGCGCCCACTTGCTCCGCTTTCGCGCGTGTGCGGTTGTACGCGATCAACTCATGCCCGGCTTTCTTCAGATTGGCGGCCATAGCTCCGCCCATGTTACCCAGTCCAATAAATCCGACTTTCATTTGTATTCCTCGGCGTCCTATGCGTTCTCCGCGGTGAATAACTCGCTAACGAATAGATGCCTTCCGATACATCTCTTGCTCTTCTTTTAACCACTCGGGCATGGTGCCAGTTTGGCGCGGCAGAACTGCCGTCGAGTTCGCCAGCGCATACCCAAGCACCGCTACTGCAGCGGCATTCTCCTGAAACTCGCGCAGATCGATCTTGTCAAACGTGTCGGCTGACGTATGGTGATACAAAAAATAGGTTCGATTGTCCTGCATCGGAGCAAAGTTCGGTACGCCTTGAACGCTCATCGGGATCAGGTCCGAGCCTGTTTCATCCGTCGGATACGCCAATCCCGCACCCGAGCTCTCGAGCACTTCGGAAACCGGCTTCAGGATCTCCTTCAGCTTCGGATCGCCTGCAAAATAAAATCCCACAGGATGTCCGGCGCCCAGGTCGCTCTCGATCGCCGCATAATGATCCGCCATTTGCGCCTGATGATCGAACGCGTAGGTGATGCCGCCCTTCAGTCCATTCTCCTCATTTGCCCACGCAATCACCCTCAACGTGCGGCTCGGACGCAATCCCAGGCTCTTGATCGTCTCGATCGCCTGCATCGCGATCCCAACGCCCGCCGCATCATCGATCGCGCCTGTCGCCAGGTCCCACGAATCCAGATGCCCTGACATGATCACCACCTGCTCGGGATGTTCACTGCCCTTCATGTCTCCAATCACGTTCCATCCCACGGCATCGGGCAGCGTCTCCGGCGTGAGGACCAGGTGCATCTTCACTGTCGCTTGTTGCGACAGGCGTTGTATCAGGTCGGCATCTTCGGAAGTCAGTGCCGCTGCTGGAATTTTCGGCACATCTTTTGCATAGTGAGTTGCGCCCGTGTGTGGCAGTCGAAAAGCTCCGCTGCCTGCTGACCGGATCAGTGCAGCCACCGCACCCAACTTTGCCGCTGCTGAAGGTCCCGACGACCGGAAACTCACCGCCTGACCGTAGGCATCCAGCCCAAATCCCTGCGCCGCCATGCGCTCGTCGAACTTCTCGTAGAACAGCACAATCTTGCCGCTCACTTTTTCACGACCTAGCGCGTTCAGTTCTTCCATGCTGCTCACCACCACCACGGGAGCAACAATTCCGTCCGCGGGCGTCGCCACGCTTCCACCCAATGCCGTCAGCACAATCTTCTGAGTTGTGTTCGGAGCCTGCCCAGGGAACTCGACCAACTCTGCGGACTCTTTGCCGCGCACCCAGTGCGGCACCATCACCTTCTCCATCGTGACTTCCAGTCCCAACTGCCGCATTTGTTCCGCTACATACTCGGCAGCCTGCTGGTATTGCAGCGAACCGCTTAGCCGTGGACCAATGTTGTCAGCCAGATGCCCCGTCAGTCGATATCCGTAATCGCCTGCCAGCGCTGCCTTTTGCACGCGGCTCGCCTCCTGCAGTACCTGCGCGGAGAAAGCCTCTTGTTGCGCCGGAGCATTCGTTTGCCCCCAGGCAGCAACCGTGACCAGAAAACAGCAGCAGACACGAAGAATGTTCACAATCCAATATTGATTCACCAATGGACCTCGGATGTTCTCGGAAAGAAGTTGTTCTTTATCGTATTGAGAGTCGCTCATTTCGGCAATCGATTCAAATCATCGATCCTCGTCCGCTCGTGGCAACCTGTCCTGACCGCATGCGTCGAACGTAGAAGCATTCATTGCGACAATTTGAATAACAACGCAGGCGGTCCCTGTCGTGTATGCCTGCCCAACCGTGCGGCGAAACGCCTCTCGAGGACAAAATGCCAAATTCTGCGAGCACTCGCCCTGACCTCACCGACTCGACTGCCGCTATCGCTACGGAAGAGCGCTCGCGCATCGTTCTGCCTCCACCGCTCGAACCTGGATTTCGGCGGCCTCCGCGTCAGGGAATCACGCGCCATCCCTGGGTGCGCTCCGTTTTTGCCGCCGGATTCCGTGCCATGCAGCGCGCCGGCTTCAATCTCACTCCCAATCATTTCTATTGGCCCATTCCTGACTTCCGCCAGCTTGATCACCGCAACTGGCAGGCACTTTCCCCGATGCTAGGTGTCGATCTGCGCCTTGAAGAACAATTGCAGCGCCTGGAATCGTTTGTCGAAAAATATCGCGAAGAGATGCACTTCCCTGAATCCGCATCCGACGACCCGACTGAATTTCATGTCAACAATGGATTCTTCGAGACCGTCGACGCGGAAGTTGCCTACAGCATGGTTCGTCATTACAAGCCGCGCCGTATGATCGAAATCGGCGGCGGTAACAGCACGCGCCTCGCGGCGACGGCTCTCCTGCGGAATGCGCAGGAAGGCTTTCCCGGCAAGCTCTTTACCATCGAACCGTTTCCGGACTCGGTACTGCGCGCGGGATTTCCCGGGCTCACCCGCCTCATTGAACGGCCGGCTCAACAGATTCCATTGGAATTCTTCGACCGCCTCGGCGACGGCGATATCCTCTTCCTCGATTCCAGCCATGTCGTATCGGTCGGCAGCGATGTGCTCTACGAGTACATGGAGATTCTCCCGCGCTTGCGTCCTGGAGTCGTGGTGCATGTGCATGACGTATTCTTGCCCGCCGATTATCCCCGGCAGTTCGTGATGCACAATCTCTGTTTTTGGGCCGAGCAATACCTCCTGCAGGCATTCCTCGCGTTCAACCCTGCTTTCGAGGTGCTTTGGTCCAGCAGCGCCGTGCACATCGCCCATCGCAGCGCTCTGCAGCGGCTCATCCCGTACTGGCGCGATAGCTACCTGCGTATGCCGCACGATTTGCAGACCTTCACTCCTACTTACGATGGGTATAACGTCTGGCCGTGTTCTTTCTGGATGCGCCGCACGTATCAGGATGCTCGCACAGTACGTTCGTAACTGGAATGGCGCCCCGACTCGTATGACAATCGGCAGGTCATGGCGGCTGCCGCCCAACCCGTTCAGCAAGCGGCTACGTTTCAAGCCATACGAACTCGCGCGCGTCGTGAGTGTCGCCTGTTCTCGCTAGCGGTAATGCGCATGCCTCGGGTGGCAAGGATCTCGATCGGCATCGCTCTCGGCGCCCTCGCCGTTATTTCGCGTTATCTTTCCTGATTGGGTTCGGTTCCCGATCCATAACTTGTGCTTCTTCAGTCACCTCGATTGACATTCGCTTCTCGCCACCACCCGAGTAGAATCCTCGCAAAATGGGTCCCATACGTCGAAAGTTCACCGTTACTCACGTTGTACGAAAGAAATGTACGTCGAATGAAACTGACTCTGGTGCTTTGCGGTCTGCTTCTGTCGTCTTGTTTGTTCGCGCAGAATAATCAGTCTTCCGACTCGGAAGGCAAGCTCATCGCGCTCGAAAGAATGTGGAATCAGGCACAATTGATGCACGATTCTGGCGCATTGCAGAGCCTGATCGGCGACCGCTTCGTCAGCACCGAATGGGATGGACAGCTCAGCTCACGCGACGCGTTCCTCGCCGACATTCGCGATCCCAAGTTCAAGCCCTCTGTCATGAGCGTGCAGGACCTCAAGGTTGAGTTCTATGGGGATACAGCCATCGTCGTCGGTATCTACCACACCAAGGGGCTGTATAACGGAAAGTCCTACGAGCACACGGGACGCTTCACTGATACCTGGATTCACCAGAATGCCGCCTGGAAGTGCGTCGCCAGTCACACCAGCCTGATACAGAGGTAGTCGTTGACTTGCGCGCTACGAGAACGATTGCGGAGTAATTCCTAAGCCGCCACTTTCGTATCGGCTTGCTTTTTCCGCGCGCCACCGGGGCCCTTCATCCCCAGAATCTTGTATTCGCTGCCTTCGAATCCATGAGAATGAGAACGTCGAGAGGGTCACCATCTTCAGCTTCGGTGCGAGGCACGAAACCAAAGTCATAGGGGAATGACATTCCGGCCGGAAGCACAGTCTTCAGCGTAAATATCCGTTCTTCCGGATCGAACGCATATTTATTGTTGCTATCTTTGGGAGTCTCGACGATCACCTTGATTTGGTCATTGTCCTTGCCGAAAGGCTTGATACTGATTGGATCCGCCAGACCGCGTTTCCCATTCTTATTGGCCATCTCACCACCCACCCAACAAGGATGAGCACGAAACGTCGAGAGTTGTAATTTGGCGGCGCGTCAGGCGCACACGGAGTCAAAATGCGGTCAGCTACCTTTGCAGAGGCAAGTGAATCAGCCCAAGCGAGACGAGAATTGCGAACAGGCCGATTCCGAAAATGATGACGGTGGGAGCCCAGAAACTAAATGGGTCCTCGGTACGGTCGAAGCCACCAGGAGGACAGCCCTTGTAGTAGCCCTTTCCGGTTATCAAACTGTAGCCCGACCAACCGAGAGCGCCTAGACCCATTAGCAGCAGGATCGACACGGGTGTGCTCCTGAATGAACTTGCAACGCTGTGTTGCACTGCTCAATCCCAGTGATCTGAGTTGAGTTACTCATTCTGCAGTGGAATCGAAGCCGCCTCAAGATTACGTAACGTGCAATACCACTAGCTGGCGGTGGCCCATTCAAGCCCGTTGTTGGCTAGGGTAGGCTGTCCGTCATTAGCAGCACGGCGCGATCCTGCACTAAATTTGACGCAATTCTCCTGCTCGGAAATCTAATTACTGCCTATGAGCCAAGTTCCGATTTGGTTTGAACGAAAATTCGAATTCACATTTCCGGTGGAGCAATACCCCAACCTCTGTGTCCGCCTGCGCGGTACACCCGCTCGTCTCGAAGAGCTAACGCACGGCGTCTGTCGCGATGTGCTCGTCGCGAAGACCGAAGACAAGTGGTCCGCCCAGGAGCACGCCGGTCACCTCTTCGACCTCGAGTCTCTGTGGATGTCGCGTGTCGACGACTTCCTGGCCAACGGAGATACGCTCACTGTTGCGGATCTGCGCAATCAACGTACATACGAGGCCAATCACAATGCTCGTCCGTTAACTGAAATACTGGTCGAATTCCGCGCCGCCCGCATACGCCTGGTCGATCGTCTCGCGCAACTCGATCCGCCTCTTTACTCTCGCTCCATGCTGCATCCCCGTCTGCGACAGCCCATGCGCCTGGTCGATCATTTGTACTTTGTCGCTGAGCACGACGACCATCACCTCGCAAAAATCTGGGAGCTGATTCAACAACCCTGACCGGCCACTTCGCGGAGCGAACGTCTGGTTTTGTCACCACGAGTGGACGTAGCCCGCGGAACAAAGAGCCGCGGAGCGGCGGTATTCGTAAGCCCAGACCGTAAGGTCTGGGTCACACCAGCGATTATTCACGAGCCCCGGAGGGGGGACACATCCTGTCAAGGCCCGCAATTTACCAATTTCCCTGCAAGTCCATCATTCCACGATAGAAATAATCTTCGCGAAAGTGTCCAGTAGGTCCCCTCGAATTTGTCACAATTAATAGAGAGGATGGAAAGAAGAGTTTGCTTTTGCCTTTTCTGACTACTGACTACTGATAACTGACTGCTGATACTAATAACTGTCGGCCTCCGGCCGACCTAAGTCCTTTGTTTTATCGGATCAATGGGACTAAGTGCTTTGTTTTGTAAGGACTAACGTTATCCCATGCCCCTAAGTCCTTTAGAATCCGGGACACGGGGGGAGGGGGTACTCCATGGGATCTCCCAAAACCGGAAAAAATAGGCTTTTTGTTCCCTCGCGCCGTTCTTAGGCGGAGGAAAGATGAGGAGAATTCATTGTCGCTACTGCTCAAAGACGCATCGGTTTGCGTCGCCGATTCAACTCACGCTCTCGATCCCCACATCATGTTTGCGCTTGGATACGCCACGGATGCCTTTGCTGCCTGTCATAAGGACTGCATCGTGACGTCCGCTTGCGATGGCCATCACAATCCTGGGTCCCTTCATCCGCTAGGGCGCGCTGTCGATCTCCGCACCCTTCACTTGAGCCCACTGGAGCGTCAGCAGGTTTTCGATCAATTGAAATCGTCGCTCTCACCACTCGGTTTCGACGTCATTTGGGAAGCTGGCGTTGGCGCAACTCCGGCCACCACCGCCGCCCATATTCACATCGAGTACGATCCCAAAAGCCGAGTCTTCTGGAAGACTGCCTCCTAAACTAACCACTAACCACTTTCCTACGCCACCGAACGCGATTGCATTTGCACCACGCGTCCCGGCGGCATAGGACGTTTCCGCGCGAGAATTGGCAGGATGAGCGCAACCAGTACCACGATATTCAGAATATGTACCGCCGGAGCGTACATGCCTGTCGACTGTCGCACATGTGCAATCAGGATTGGAGAAGGGATCGCGCCCGCCCCCCATGCCAGCAGAATCCAACCGTAGATTCCACCCATGTATTTTGGACCGAAGAAGTCAGCCGTGAACGATGGCATCACCCCGAATCCGCCGCCGTAGCACAGACCCACCAGTGCGACGCACGTCGAGAACACTGCAGCACTGTGTGCGCGAGTAAGAAAGAAAAAGACCACCACCTGGATGGCATAAAGGAGAAAATACGTCGCACCCCGGCCAATGTAGTCGGAGACCCACGCCCAGAACACTCGGCCGATCGCGTTGAAGATGGAGATCAGGCCCACCACGCCTGCGGCTGCAATCGCGCTTAAACCGGCAATTTGCTGCGCCATCGGCGACGCCTGGCTGATGATCATGATTCCCGCCGAGACGTTCAGGAACAGCATCACCCACAATAGCCAGAACTGCCATGTACGCATTGCCTGTCCTACAGTGAAGTCCACTGTAGTCGCGGCGCGCGCCACTGCCGAAGTCGGCTGCCATCCCGCTGGCCGCCAGCCCTCGGGAGGGTTCGCATAAAACTGTGCCGAAGCAACCACCAGAACCAGGTACGCAATGCCCAGCGTGGCAAATGTCGCTGGAATGCCGAACCGGACGATCTCTCGTGCCGCGATGGGACTCATTACCAGCGCACCGGCCCCGTATCCACACACGGCGATGCCGGTCATCAGTCCGCGCCGATCGGGAAACCATTTTGCGATTGTCGCAATCGGCGTGATATACCCCATGCCCATTCCGATCCCGGCGATCGCGCCGTAGCCAACGTAGAGCATTGCGAGCGAACCGCTGCTTGCGGCCCACGCAGCTACCAGATATCCGATTCCATAAAGGACGCCCGCAACCGTCGCAACTTTTCTCGGACCGACACGATCCATCCACAATCCACCGATCACGGTTCCAATGCCGAGAAAGGCTACCGACAACGTAAACGTCAGAGACACACGGGTGAGCGGCCAATGGTAGCTCCCCACCAATGGCTTAACAAAAACGCTCCATCCGTAAACCGCGCCCAGACAGATCTGCATCACCACTGCCGCCATGGCGATTGTCCACCGATTGGGAAGCTTCTGCTCCAGCACCATTCAATCCTCCCGGTCTACAAATTCTTGGAATTTGGATGCGTTCAGCGTGGCAGACGTGGTGCACTGAAGTGTTCGCGCGCGAATCCCACTACGAGGAACCTGAAGTGACAATTTCGTGAAGAAAGACTCACAACATCCCAACAAATAACGTCTTCCCAAAATTAAATTTCGGGCCGCAGGAACAATTCGTCCCTTATTTCGCGTCCTTCAGACTGCCTGTTCATCCAATCACTGTCAGGACGTTAACGATTTTCGATTCGCTGCGTCTATTCAACATAGCCAGTTTCGGGCCGCCGGTTTGGGCGTGATTACTAAGGTTCAATGGACGTTCTGCACTGAGGCTTTCATCAAGTCGTAATCAATCTTCGTTATCCTGAAACTGAGCTGAAGAGGATTAAGCGAGAGACCAAAATGAACTGGGCAGCGAAACAGAGGAGGAACGTAGTGCAACTGCATTTTGAAACGCGATCGTATGGTGACGTTGCCGTGCTCGACTGCAGCGGACGCCTCGTTTACAGAGAAGAAGCACAGGCTCTCTGTGATCGCGTAGCAGAATTGCTGCGTGCCTACAGAAGCGTGGTCGTAAACCTGGGCGGCGTGAATGTCATCGACGGCGCGGGCCTCGGATCCCTCGTTTCATGTGTTGAAAAGGCGCATGAAATGGGACGAAATGTTACCTGGTATGGCTTGCAGGCAAACATCCGCAAGCTTGTCGACTTGACGCGTTTATATCGCGTGCTCGACGTTTTCGAGACTGAATTGCAGGCCATCGAGGCTTGCCGCGTCGCTGCGTAAGTTCGACGCCGAGAAGCACCATACTGGACGGGCGCTCGCGCAGAGCGCCCTTTGCTTTTTGGTCTTTCAGTCGGTCAGTCTGTCAGTCGATTTCGTAATCAGACTGACGAAGCTGACGGACTGAAAGACTGACCGACTGAAAGCTGACAGACTGATCGACTGAAAGACCTGCTCCCTTCGTAACCACCGCAGGTGATTCTCATCAGGTGCCCTTTTGTGACATAAAGCATGATGCGCCGTGGTGTCTGCGCTAGCCGGTCCGCCAGAAGCGGCGGCAAACTTCGGGAGTGCGCGCAACATGCGATTCTTCAAACTTCTTCTTGCCTGTTTCTTGCTGGCCGTCGTCGTGTGTCCCCGGCTCAGCTCGCAAGACGAGACTAACGATGAGCGCATTCTCGCTTACGACAGCCAGATCACATTGCACGACGATGGATCATTAGTCGTAGCGGAGACCATCAAGGTTCGCGCGCTAGGCCAGCAAATCATTCACGGCATCTATCGCGATTTCCCGACTCACTACAAAGATCACCAGGGCAAGAACTACAACGTTCCCTTCGACGTGATGAGCGTAATGCGCGATGGAACGCCAGAGCCCTTTCATGTCGAAGGCATTCACAACGGCAAGCGCGTCGTCATCGGGCGCAAAGGCGCGGTGCTTGCTCCGGGCGAATACGTTTATCAGATCACTTATCAGACTGCACGCCAGATTGGTTTTTTCCCCGACCATGACGAGCTTTACTGGAATGTGACCGGCAACGGTTGGCCGTTCCCCATCGATCACGCTACCGCGATGGTCACGCTGCCCGCTGCGATTCCACGCCGCGTAGTGGAAACTTACGGTTACACCGGACCAGCGGGTTATACGGGACGCGACTTCAAGGCCAGCAAGCTTGCTAACGATGATCTCTTCTTCGAGACCAAAGCTTCACTGAATGCGCATGATGGGTTCACGCTCGTCGCCTGGTGGGACAAGGGCTACATGCAGCAGCCTTCCCCCGACGAGGAACGCTACTTCTGGATACAGGACAATGCGGCCAGTCTCGCCGGCTACATCGGCCTCGGGCTCATCCTGATCTATCAGTTGATTACCTGGTTGATGGTAGGCAGAGATCCGCAGGCGGGCACCATCGTTCCGCAATATTTGCCTCCCGACGATCTGTCACCGTCCGGAGTGCGTGAAGTTGCGCGAATGGGTTTCGACAATCGCTGCTTCGCGGCTGAGGTCGTCGGCCTTGCCGCCAAGAATTTCTTACGGATCGAACAGGACGATGCGGGCAAGTACACGCTGGTGAAGACGAACAACGCGCTAGCCGCGCGTAAGCTGACCGACACCGAAGCGGTGGTTGCGAACGGGCTTTTCCCGAATAACAATCGTCTGCTGCTTTCACCGGCAAATCACGAAATCATCGGCAGTGCAATCAGCGATCTTAAGAAGTTGCTGAGCGCGCGCTTCGAAAAGATTTATTTCGTGCGCAACAGCATTTATGTTCTGCCTAGCCTGATTCTTACCGCCGCGATGTTCATCGCGATGGTCATGTTCGCCGACAACGATCTGAAGCCGGTCGCGCTGTTTATGTGCGTGTGGCTTTCGGGATGGACAGCCGGTGTCATCGCCTTATCAGCGATGGTGATCAATCTCTGGAAGGCAGTACTGAAGAGCAAGCGGCCGAAAATGATTCTCTCTGCGGGTGGAGCGTTATTCATGACGCTGTTCGCGCTTCCGTTCCTCGCCGGAGAAGTCTTCGGCATTGGCGTGCTGGCGAACTCCACTTCCTCGACGACGGTAATCCTCATGGCCGTGGCGATTGCCTCGAATTTCCTGTACCACGAGTTGCTCAAAGCGCCCACGCGCCTGGGACGCGTGGCGCTCGACAAGATCGACGGATTCAAGCTCTTCCTCGCCGCAACCGAAGAAGACCAGATCAAGCGTCTTGCGCCGATTAACTGGAATCTCGAAACCTTTAACAAGTATTTGCCTTACGCGGTTGCACTCGACATCGAAGACGAGTGGTCGGCGAAGTTCAACAACCAACTCGCCGCCGCCGTCACGAGTGGCACAAATGCAACAACCGCAGGATACGTCACCGCGGGCGCAGTGGCCGCCGCGGTCAGCACTCCCGCATTTACTTCTGCGATCGGGGACGCGCTCACCGGCGCGATCTCCAGTTCAACGAGCGCGCCTGGATCAAGTTCCGGCGCGGGCGGGGGTGGCTCTTCCGGCGGAGGCGGCGGTGGTGGTGGCGGCGGAGGCTGGTAAAAAGTCAGAAATCGGAAAGTCAGAAGTAAGAAATCAGAAGTAAGAAGTACGCCGACTTTAACTTCGCGCTTCGGAGTTGACCGTCCGAGTTTTGCCTCTTACTTCGAACTTCTCACTTCATAACTTCTTACTTAAGTACATGTACCCGAGCCTTCAGTAATCTGGAGGAATTCTCACGGTACGGTAACTTAGAAGCTACTGCGAATCGTCCCACTGATGCAGCTCTTGAGGACTTCGCAGCAAGGAATACTGAAGCATGGGCCGGGTCACATCAGCAGCCGTTATCTTCGCGTTACTACTTCCCACTCTTTGTTTCGCTGGGAAGCACGAGACTGAACGTATGGAATCGTCCGGAAAAGTACTGAAGGAAATTCTCGACATTCCCGATGGAATACCGAAGGACCTTCTGAACAAGGCGGAATGCGTGATCGTGCTGCCCGGAGTGAAGAAGCTGGCACTCGGTATCGGTGGCAGTTTCGGGCGCGGAGCCATGGTTTGCCGCTCCGGCCAGAATTACACCGGCTTGTGGGGACCTCCCGCGATGTACGCGCTTGAGGGAGCCAACATTGGATTTCAGCTCGGCGGTCAGGAGACGGATTTCGTGCTGTTGGTGATGAATCCGAAAGGTGCGTCATCGCTGCTGAAGAGCAAAGTGAAACTCGGCGCTGATGCCGCCGCTGCGGCCGGCCCCAAGGGTCGCGACGCAACCGCAGCCACGGACATCGTGATGCGCGCCGAAATTCTTTCTTACTCGCGGTCGCGTGGACTGTTTGCCGGAATCTCGCTCGAAGGCTCTACATTGCGCCAGGACAACGGAGCGAATGCAAATCTGTACAACCGCAATCTGAGTGCGACGCAGATTATTCGCGCGCACGCCGTGGGAACGCCGGCCTGTGGGCAAGAGCTCATAAGCGTTCTGAACAGCAAGTCGCCACACAATACGTCAGATCCCAAATCGCTGCGCGACTAGCGTAGCCGGCAACAGCTGAGGAGATCATGTCGGACAGAATCGTAAGCGTAATTCCCCAGAACACGGCAGAGAGCCAGGTCAACACTCGGCGATGGAAACGCTATAAGCTCGACGTCCCCGTGCGCATAATCGTGCACAACCGCATGAAGACGAAGATTGCAGACGCCCGCGGCAATGAGCTGAACGAAGGCGGATTGTGCGTGTCTGCCGGGGTGGAATTGCAAATTGGAGATCGGATTGAGGTCGAATTTACCCCTCCGTATTCGGGCGAGCCGGTTCGAGCACGAGCGGATGTGAAGGATCGCAACGGCTACAGCTACGGAATGGAGTTCGTTCTGCTTGAATCGGAAGACATCGAAAACGTGATGCAGATTCGCGCCGCACTTCAGGGAATGGGAAAACTCATCAGCTAAGACTTTGTTTCGGCATGTACTCCGGATTGGCGTCCTGTTCGAGGGCGCCTTTTTTATTTCGCATTAAACCGAAATTTTTTGACAGGCTACGCCCGAATCTGACAACGTGTGGGCCTCACGGAATGCTATAGAGCGGTCCGCCGGACAGGCACATCACCGGCACTTTCCGCGGTTCCGGGTCATAATAGGACGCCATGAATTTTACCCTGCTGGATTGGTCCGCAATCGTTGCCTATCTGGGAATTACCCTGCTGATGGGCCTATATTTTCGCAGCCGCTCGGGCAAGAGTGTCGACGACTATTTCGTTTCCGGACGCAGCGTCAGCTGGTGGCTTGCCGGAACGTCGATGGTCGCCACGACCTTCGCTGCGGACACGCCGCTCCTGGTCACAGGCCTTGTATACCGGCAGGGAATTGCCGGCAACTGGATCTGGTGGAGCTTCCTGCTGTCTGGCATGATGACGGTGTTCCTCTTCGCCCGCCTGTGGCGCCGTTCGGGACTACTGACCGATGTGCAGTTCGCCGAACTGCGCTATAGCGGAAAGCCGGCTGCATTCCTGCGCGGCTTTCGCGCTATCTATCTCGGTCTGCTGATGAACTGCCTGATTCTCGGCTGGGTGACCAAGGCAATGGTCAGTATCGTCAGCGTGACCCTGGGAATGACCGAATTCCGGGCACTCATGATCTGCGTGCTGTTTCTTGTTCCGTTCACCGGATTCTATGTCGCGCTGGGTGGACTGTGGGGCGTTCTGTGGACGGACGTGTTCCAGTTCATTCTGAAGATGGCGATCGTGATTGCCGTAGCGTATTACGCAGTTCACGCGATTGGCGGCATGGACGTGATGCTAGCAAAGCTATCCGCGATGCGAGGTACGACTGGCGCATCGGATGCCACCTCGCTGTTCCCTGATTTTTCGCAGGCGTTTACGGCAGAGAACTTGTGGACATTGCCGATCATCACGTTCGTCGTTTTCATGGCAGTGCAATGGTGGGCGTTCTGGTATCCAGGCGCGGAGCCCGGTGGCGGCGGCTACATCGCGCAGCGCATCTTCAGCGCCAAGGATGAAAAGAACGGATTGCTTTCGGTGCTGTGGTTCAACGTGGCGCATTACGCAGTACGGCCCTGGCCATGGATCATCACTGGGCTGGCGGTCATCGTGCTCCATCCGGAGTTGCGGTTGCCGGGACAGAATCCGGAATCGGGTTACATGCTGGTACTGAATCAGCAGCTGCCGCATTCGCTCCGTGGTATTGCCATCGCAGGATTCCTGGCAGCCTTCATGTCGACGGTTGCGACGCAGTTGAATTGGGGCGCTTCGTATCTCGTGTCAGATTTCTATCGCCGATTCATCAAACCGCAAGCGACTGAATCGCACTACGTTGCCATCTCGCGAGTAGCGACGGTTCTGCTGGTGATTGCTTCGGCCATCGTGGCCGCGCTGCTGACGTCAATCAAGTCGGGCTGGGAATTCGTGCTCGAACTGGGCGCGGGCACCGGCATCGTCTACCTGTTGCGTTGGTACTGGTGGCGAATCAATGCTTGGAGTGAGATTGCCGCGATGGCGACGGCGATGGTGGTTTCACTGTCGCTCCGATTATGGCAACAAATGGCTGCTGCAGGATCGGTGCAGCCGGTTTTCGTGGGTAGCGGTCCCGTCATCTTCGCTAAGTCGGCACTCACCACGACGGTGATCACTGTGCTCGTCACGATCGCGGTCACCCTGCTAACGCGAGCCGAGGGTGAGGAAGTCCTCAAGAGCTTTTACCGTAAAGTTCGTCCGGATGTGCGCGGATGGAAGCCGGTTGCTGCGCTGACGCCCGAGGTCAATCCAACCCGTGATCTGGGCCGCAACTTGATTGCCTGGATTCTCGGCTGCGGGATGGTCTACCTCGCGCTGTTCGGCATGGGCAAGCTCCTGTTCAAGCAGCCCGGACTCGGCGCAGTCCTGCTGGTGGGTTCGGCGATCTGCGCGGTGCTGTTGTATTTGGATCAGTCGTCACGCGGTTGGGGCGCCGAAAAAGAAGGCGAGCCGTTACCGCCGGTTCCAGCAATGATGAAGGGCATGCACTGAGGCGTTTCGCGTTTCGGGGTTCACGTCAAAGCAAATAAGAGGGTGAACCCACGAAACGTGAAAGCTGACCAAAAAGCGAAACCCGCGTCAGCCGTAGACAATGATGATGCCGGCATTCCGCGGGTGTATGAAAAATCAGAAATCTTAGGAAACTGGGTTTTTGGTCAGGTGCAGGCCGGTGCCGTGATGCCCGCGACGCGACTCGATCTTCTCCGCCACAATTCCAGCCACGATTCCTGCCATCGCTGGAACGCGCCGGATCATTCCCGGTCGCTTGCGCTCCACCGCCGTCTCGTCTTTCTCTGAAGTCGAGATCAGTTCCTGAACTTTGTTGACCAGTGCGAAGCCAGACTCACCCTTACAAAGAAAGGCGTCGTAGGAATCCGGTGTCCCTTCCGGCAAAGCCGAAAGAGCCGAAAGGATCACGATCGGCATCTGGGGATGGCGTTTCTTGAGCTCCTCCGCCAGTTCGCCGCCGTTCATCTCTGGCATCTGGAAATCGACAATAGCCGCGCTGTAAGGCGTCAGATCAGCGTAGCGAAGCGAAAGTTTTGGGCTGGAGCAGGTGGTGACATCGAAGCCAAAGGCTTCAAGAAACACCCGGCGAACTGAGAGGGACTGTTGGTCGTCGTCAACGCAAAGCAACTTCGGATTTCGCTGGCCCATTGGGCCCTCCTGAATGGGGAAGTTCAGGCGGTACTGACCAAGTTCGACAGTTTCTGCCGTGTATTCCCAGAGCAGGAATTCTGCCAAACCTAACCCCTTGGTTCTTAAAGGATTAGGGCCCAGGCCGTAATTAGTTGTGTGTAGAAACTTTGCGGTGTCGAGTGGAAATTGCACTCCCATTTCCGCTTTTTACTCCGTTTTTTACGGCGGAATGTTCCTGCAGCATCCGGTAAACGAGGGAGATTGGAAGGCCCACAACGTTGAAATAACAGCCCTCAATTCGAGGAATCCAGCGCGACGCGATACCTTGAATCGCATAGGCGCCAGCCTTGTCCATGGGCTCGCCCGTCGCGACGTACTCGCGAATCTCGGCTTCCGAGATGCTTTGGAAGCAAACGCGTGTGATTTCCGAGCGTGCATCTTCAAATTTGCCTTGGCCACGAGGGCCGACAAGGCAGATGCTGGTGATCACGCAGTGCACTTTCCCGGAGAGCTGCCGCAGCATACGGACAGCATCAGCCTCGGTGGCTGGCTTTTCAAGGACATGGTTGTCGACGAGCACGATCGTATCGGCGCCGAGGACGAAAAGGTTGGAGTGATTCTGGGCGCGCTTCCAGACGGCGCGAGCTTTGTCCCGCGCCAGTCGCTCGGCATATTCCGTCGGAGGCTCACCCGGTAGCCGCTGCTCAGGCACATTGGCCGGCTTCACCGTAAACGGGATTCCGGCGGCGCGCAGCAATTCCTGTCGGCGCGGCGAAGCAGAGGCAAGCACGAGCGGCATGTCCCTATTTCAACATACCGCCTGCATTCGCGCGACAGAAATGGCAGCTTAGTGGGTGCCGGTGTCGTAGTCGTCGAAATTTTCGGAGTTCGCGCCGCGGCCCACGCTGGAGCGCACACGGTCGGCGACGTCGTTGGCCTGGTCGTAGATCGACTGGCGCATGTCCTCGCCGGACTTGGGCGCCAGCAGGACGCCGAGCGCAGCACCTACGCCGAGTCCCGCCAGAAAGAGCACGAAGCGACTGCCGACCGAAGGCTCCGGCTCATAACCGAAGCGCTTGCGCGCGACTTTGGCTACACGCTGCGCGTGATCGGAAACCTGGTCGGTCACTCGATGGGCACGGTCACTTACTTCGTCGCGAAAACCCTCGGACGCCTTCGCCGCCTGACGTCGAGCTTTCTGCGCGCGCTTACTGCTGTCTTCCAGGAAATCGGCTGCTACTCGCAATACTGTTTCGATCATTTTGCACCTATCAGCTCCGTCCGTTTTCTCTGTTCTGCCTTGTGGAGAACGCGCACTTACGGGGCGTAGTCCTATTCTACGTGCAGAACTGGATAAGAGGCGGGGATCGACACGCGAGTTGTCCAAAATAGCGCGGGCAATCCTAGGGATTGAGCTTGTAATCGCTGTAGTTGATGGTCAGCACCGCCTGGCCTCCGATGCGAACCTTGGTGACGGACCGATTGCTGAGTGGCAGCCAAAAATCCCCAACCTTTTCGTAGCGATGTTCGATGTCAGTGCCGCTGATCCAGAATGACGGATTCACGGCAGGATGCGCCTCAACGTGGGTGACGGCAAAATCCTTCGCGTCCACCCAGATCTTCCCGCCATAGAGATACTTGTTCTTGCGCTTCGGCTTGACCTGGAGAACATAGCAGTTGCGGCCATCTTTCGATTCCGATCCCACCAGCGAGAAATCGTAATTGTCGCGAGTGAGGGCCGTCTGGTTCCTGGTGGCATCGGCTTCCTGCTCGCTGGTCAGCAGCTTGTGCAGAACATGGTCAAGCAGGAGCTTCGAGCCGCTTTCCGAGACGATGTTGAAGGTCTTATGTCCGTGATCGTAACTCGCGCTGACCTTCATGGCAGCTTGTTTGTGGACCACGCCGTTGTAGCTGACATCGTATGTTCGGATGCTGGTAAAGCGAGCGAGATTCGCAGTTCGCTCCGCATTGCGCAGCAGCAACCGGGAGACGATATCGGTGGTTGGAAGAGCAACGGGAGCGGGATCGCCATCGGCGAAACCAATACTGGAGACAAACAATAGGGCGCAAAAAGCGAAAACGATGCGAGCAGAGAGGCACGACAGGCGAACCAGGATTCACTCCAGAAAGGAAAGCGTTTATTCCGGCCCGGGTATTCGGGCCGGAATAGATAATTGTAAACGAAACGAGGATGGACGGGATTGTCGATGGGGCTCGTGAGGCGGGAACTATGAGAGCGCGAAATCTACCGCCGCGCGAGAGTGGATGGCCGTGGTGTCGAAGAGCGGAACCGAAGTGTGTTCCGGTTTTACCAGCAGAGGGATCTCGGTGCAGCCGAGAATCACACCTTCGGCTCCTTGTGCCTGCAGCCACTCGATCGCCTCGACGAAGCATCGGCGCGATGAGTCTGTGAATATCCCCATGGTTAGCTCGTCATAAATCAGGCGGTGCAATTCGTCGCGCATCTCGGCAGGTGGAATCAATGCGGTGATCCCGTGCTTTTCCGCCAGACGATTGCGGAAGAAGTCTCCTTCCATGGTGTAACGCGTTCCCAGCAGGCCAACCGTGCTGAGCTTCGCCAGCCGGATCGCCTGGGCGGTTGCATCAGCGATATGAATGAGCGGGATCTTCACGGCAGATTCAATCTGCGGCGCGCAACGATGCATGGTGTTCGCGCAAATGAGGACGCAATCGGCGCCGCCACGCTCCAGCTTACGGGCGGCATCCGCCATGATTTCGCCGAGTTTGTCCCAAGCTCCGCTGACCTGCAGAGATTCGATCTCAGCAAAGTCGACTGTCAGCATGAGGCTCTTCGCATTGTGCTGGCCGCCCAGGCGGCGGTTCACTTCCTGGTTGATGAAACGGTAATACTCGATCGAGGATGCCCAACTCATGCCGCCGATTAAGCCGATGGTTCTGATAATGCCTCCGAAAAGCTGCCGTAGAACGGGAGCTGCGTATAGTCTATAGCCGTGATGGGTGAGGTTTCGAAAAACGGATTCGACGGGCTGCGCGTGCTTTCTTTCGAGAGCCGTCGCGGCGCGGAGATGACGAAGCTGATCGCGAATGCCGGCGGTGTTCCTACCGTAGTTGCCTCAATGCGCGAGGTCCCGCTCGAAGACAATCATGAAGCGCTGGAGTTTGTGCGGGAGTCGATCGGCGGGCAAATCGATACCGTCGCGTTTCTGACCGGAGTGGGAGCGCAAGTTGTGCTGCGCGTGGCAGAGAGCGCGAATCATCGCGACGCTTATCTGGAAGCATTAAAGGAAATTCCGGTGGTCGCGCGTGGTCCGAAACCAGTGAGCGTGCTGCGTCCGTTGGGAGTGCCGATTGCGCTGACTGCGCCGGAACCAAACACATGGCGCGAACTGCTGCAGGCGCTGGATGCAAACGCGGCGGTTGTGCCGCTGCGCGACAAGATGATTGCCGTACAAGAGTATGGCGCTACGAATGACGAATTGCTTGCTGCGTTGCGAGAGCGGGGCGCCCGCGTCAGAAGAGTTCCAGTCTACGACTGGCAACTTGCCGGAAGATTTGGGTCCGCTGCGAAATGCCGTGCAGCTGCTTGTGCAGCGCGAGTTCGATGTCGTGTTCTTCACCACTTCCGTGCAGGTGCGGCACCTGATGCTGGTAGCTGGCGAGATGAAGCTTGCAGATGAAGTGCGAAATGCGATGACCGACGTATTTGTCGCATCGATCGGGCCAGTCACGTCCGATGAACTGCGTCAGAACGGATTGCCGGTGAACATGGAGCCGAGTCATCCGAAGATGGGATTCCTGGTCAGCGAGGCGGCGGCTAAAGCCGCAGAAATTCTCTTCGAGCAAAGCGCAGTGACTAAAAGCAACTGCAGTTCCCTCACTCGCTACGCTCGCTCGTGATGACAACTAAAAAAATGCTCGCGACTAGAAGTCCCGAATTCTAGAAGTCGCCTTCATGCCGGCAATTGCTCCGCAGTGGGGTAGTGATGCTGCTCGCGGCCTTCGTCACCGTCGTACTTCTTCGTGGTCTTGAACAATTCGTAACGGCCGTCGGACGCCCAGAACCGCACTTGTTCCCGCAGGGCCTTCATCTCTGACAGTGGTCATCGGCTGAAAACCACGAGCCACCTCCAGATTCTGTTGCAGCACGTCGATGGACTCCATCCCGCTGATGGTGGTCGCGACCGGCAGACTCATTGCATATCGCAATGCCTGCTGCGGAGTGCACGCTCCGTGAGCAACAACCTCGCCACTGCCAGTCATGCTCTTCATGCCAAGCGGCGCGATGCCGCGGCGATTCAGCTCCGGCAACACTTGCGTTTCGAAGCTGCGGAACGTCGCGTCGAGACAATTGAGCGGCATCTGCACGGTGTCGAATGGGAAGTTATGCGCCAGCATCTTCAGATGAATCTGCGGATCCTTGTGGCCGGTAAATCCGACAAAGCGAACCTTGCCCTGTTGCTTGGCTTGAACTAGTGCTTCAATTGCGCCGTTGGGCGCAAAGATGAGGTCAGGATCGTTGTAGTAGATGACCTCATGAATCTGCCAGACGTCGAGATGATCGGTTCGCAGTCGCGTGAGTGATTGCTCCAGTTGCTGCATGGCGACGGTTTTATCGCGGCCGTGCGTGCACACCTTGGTCATGAGCACGACCTTGTCGCGCTTGCCCGACAAGCGCGCGCCCGAGCCACTCTTCGCTTTTACCGTCGTGATAATCCCAGGCGCAGTCGAAGAAGTTGATGCCAGCGTCGATGGCCTGCGCGACGATGTTGTTGGCGTCCTCGAAGCTCTTGGCGGAGCCGAGATGATAGCCGCCTACGCCAATTGCCGACACCTGCACCCCGGTCTTACCGAGCGGGCGACGTGGAATCTCGCCCTGGCTGGCTTGAGTCGCTGTTGTCTGTGCTTCTGCCATCTTGTCGCCTCGTCCGCTCAATGCCGCGGCTCCCACCAGGGCTGATCCCTTCAGGAAGCCGCGACGTGAAATTCCGCCATCCGCCATTCTTCTCCCTTGTTCTCAGTCATTGTGAAACCTGTGGCCATGGATATCCCGTGTTGTCGGTTGCCTGGATCATCTCTTTGACTTCGGCCTGATCCGTATCGAGCGGGAAGTCGTGAGATAGGCGAGCCTCTGGGTTGTCGAACTTCAACGAGACCTTGTAGAGCTCAAAGTGACCGTCGGCCGCAGCCATCTTCACGCGATCGCGTAGCGCCTGCATCTCCTGCTGAGACATGGGCTGGAAATTTTGCGCAACGCGCAGATTCTGACGAAGAATGTCCTGGCTTTCCATGCCGGTGATGGTCGTTGTGACAGGCAGGCTCATCGCATAGCGCAAAGCTTCCTCAGCAGTGACTGCGCCTTTAATTACTGGATCGCCGTGACCGCAGATGGGCTTCATGCCGAGCGCGGCGATACCGCGCTTGTTCAACTCTGGGAGCACCTGCTGCTCGAAGCTGTGGAAGTTGTAATCGAAGGCATTCAGCGGCATCTGCACCGAATCGAAAGGGAAGCCCGTGTTGAGCATCTTCAGGTGAATGGTGGGATCTTTGTGCCCGGTGAATCCCACGAACCGAACCTTGCCCTGTTGTTTGGCTTTGGTGAGCGCTTCGGCCGCTCCGCCTGGGCGCATGAACAGCTCGGGATCATTGTCGAAGGCGACGCCGTGAATCTGCCAAAGATCGAGATGGTCGGTTTGCAGCCGATTGAGTGACTGCTCGAGCATCTGCATGGCGAGAGTGGCGTCGCGTCCATGAGTACAGACCTTGGTCATGAGGAAAACGCGATCGCGCTTTCCTTTGAGTCCTGCGCCCATCCAGTCTTCGGTCTTGCCGCGGTGATACTCCCAGCAGTTGTCAAAGAAGGTGATGCCATTGTCGACGGCTTCGCTGACCAATCGGACGGCCGCCGGTTTATCCGGCGCAGAGCCGAGATGATGCCCACCCATTCCGAGAGCGGAAACTTTCACGTCAGATTTGCCGAAGTGGCGTAGAGGGATTCCGTTGCTGCTGGTGTTCTGGGGCATAGTGTGAACTCGCTGGGCCCTCTGCGGAGGAGCGTCGAGCGGTCTTCGAAATGGATGCGTTCTGAGAAACGGCGGGATGCATTTCGAGCGGCCAGATTATGGGACAAGCGACGATTTGTTCTCTTCGCCAACTTCAGTTTTGCGACAGGCTCTTTTGGGAATCGCGACGCAATCGGGAATGATGCTCGGGCTGCTGCTGCTATTCGGCTTGGATTGGAGTAGAGAGCAGTTAAATCAGACTTACGCAGGGCAAGCAGCATTGGAAGACCGCCCAGTCATAGGGATGAAACCGCCTCAGGGAAACTCGACGAGTATCCATCCGCGATTCTGGAACGACAGCGCGTGTGCGATTTTTTTGATGGTCGTCCTTTGTGAAGGGATGATGGAATCTGGTATTCACCTGATGTCAATGTTCGTGTCTGCATGGGCTGCCCACCTGTTTGTATTCCCGCTGGTGACCTTGCTCGGCACGGTACTAGGTTCTCGGATACTGAGTTCGCATAAGACGTTTCGCAAGCAGTTGCTGGCCGAGATCCGGGCTCGGGACCTGGCGCAGGAGCGGCAATCGGAATCAGCTCGGGAGCTGAAACAGATACTCGCTGAACGCGAAGCACACAATCAGCGGCTACTTTCGTTCAGCGAATTCACGCACAAGTTATTGTCGTGCAACTCGGAGTCGGATATCTACGAATGGGTCCCGAAGTACGGTTCTGTTCTGTTTCCCAATACGATTGGTGCAATCTACCGTCCCGATACAGGTCATCAATGGAAGAACGTATGCAGCTGGCCGGACATCAATGGGCTACTTGCGCGAGCGCGCCTGGAACGGACTTCAGATTCTCCGGAGATGCTTGCGAAGGAATTAGTAAAAGCGGTTCGAACCGGAATCTCGGCCCGAAGATCGCTGGCCCTGCCGGTCATCGCAGGAAAAGACCTGCTCGCATTAATCTATCTTGAAATGCCAGGTCTAACCAGCAACGATGAAACGCAGAGCGGCTGGCAACGGATGACCTACATGGGAACTGCCTTTTGCGAGGAAATTTCGCTGGCATTCGCAAATCTGCGGCTGCGCAGCGAATTAAGCCAGCAGGCCATCCGCGATCCACTGACCGGTCTTTTCAACCGGCGCTACATGGAGGAGGCATTGGCGCGCGAACTGAAGCGCGCCGAGCGGCACCACACGGCGCTTTCGGTATTGATGATCGATCTGGATCATTTCAAGTTGCTCAACGATCAGTTCGGTCATGCTTGCGGCGATGCGGTGCTCAAAGGATTGGGAGGCACCATTTTGTGGCACTCGCGCGACGACGATATTGCTTGTCGCTATGGTGGAGAGGAGATTTTGGTAGTCTTGCCAAATACGGCGGTTGAAGGCGCCATCGCAAAAGCGAACCAGATTCGCTCGCATATCAAGAAATTGGCGTCGGTAACGAAATACCGCCGGCAGATTACCGCTTCGATTGGCATCGCGAGTTATCCGCAAGACGGGCTCAACATGGGGGCCCTGATTAAGTCGGCGGATGAGGCTATGTATACCGCAAAGCGATTGGGCCGAAATCGAGTATGCCGCGCCAACGAACTGGCAATGACGAGCGCGTAGAACAGGTTGGCAGATAGCGGCGCACTTTGTTACAAAGCCAACATGAAAGTACTCTTTGTCGGTGGGACCGGAATTATCAGCACCGCGTGTACACGGCTGGCTGCAGAATGTGGTATCGATTTGACCTTGGTAGTTCGCGGAGAACATAAGACTAGTCTGCCTCCCTCTGTAAAGACTCTCCGATTCGACATTCATGATGTTGCCGCGGCGAGCCGCGAGTTGGATGGCAGTCAATTCGACACCGTCGTGGATTGGATTGCGTTTACTGAAGCTGATATCGAGCGCGACCTGCAGCTTTTTCGTGGGCGAACCCGGCAATTCATCTTTATCAGTTCGGCAAGTACCTATCAGAAGCCGCAGACGCATTACCTAATCACCGAGTCGACGCCGCTTGCGAATCCTTACTGGCAGTATTCGCGAGACAAGATTGCGTGCGAAGAGCGATTGATGCGTGCGTACCGTGAAGAACAGTTTCCGGTCACGATCGTGCGTCCATCGTTGACCTATGGCGAAACACTGATTCCGTTGGCTGTGAATAGCTGGCAGAAATCCTACACGATCGTCGATCGCGTGTTGCGCGGTGAAAAGGTGATTGTGCCGGGCGACGGGTCGTCGTTGTGGGTGATCACGCATAACAGCGATTTCGCAAAAGGCTTAGTCGGGTTGCTGGGGAATGAGCAGACGATCGGGCACGCGTTTCACATCACCTCAGACGAAGTGATGACCTGGGACCAGTACTACCGCACTGTGGGTCATGCCGCAGGAGTCGAGCCAAAACTGGTGCATATTGCGTCGGATTACATCTCCGCATGTTTGCCCGACCAAACCGGAAGCCTCACGGGAGACAAGGCGGTGAGTGTTGTCTTCGACAACACGAAGATCAAACGCTTTGTGCCGGATTTTTGCGCGACGACCCGATTTGCTGAAGGAATACGCGAATCGCTGGCGTGGTTTGATGCTGATCCCACGCGCAAGCAGATCGACCGGGAAGCGAATGCGGCGTGGGACAAATTGATTCGGCTGTATGAGCGCGGGCTGGGTGAGGTTCAGAAGGATTTCCCGCCAGGCTCTCCTCACGCTTGATACGACTGAGTCGCAACAGCGGGCGTTTAGCGGCGGCACGCCGGGCAGTAACCCCCAACCTCAAGACGCGCCACGAGAATGTGAAAGCTGCAGTCGCGTTCGAGCTGCCTTTTTAGATTTTCGAAGAGTTCGCTTTCGAACTCGGTAATCTTCCCGCAGCGCAGGCAAGCGATGTGAATATGGTCTCTTCCTGTCTTTCGCTCATAGAAATGGCGTTCGCCTTCCATGTGCATCAAGTCCAGCTCATCGATCACGCCGTGTCGCTTCAATAGATCAAGCGTGCGATAGACAGTGCTGCGATCTACCGAGGCGTCCATGCGCTGAGCCTTGCGAAGAATGCTGCTCGCATCCAGATGTTTTTTCGCAGTTTCGATAACACTGAGAATCGCGCGTCGCTGCGGGGTCATGCGGACACCACGCTGAGCAAGCTGCGCCTGCAGGCGCCCTGGGATTTCAGTTTGAGGAAGCGGCACGGCAGCACCTTTTCTGGCGTCGCAATGATTCGCAATCGCATCGCGACGAAATCGTCAGCCCCGGATTGACGCGAGCGTATCCAGACCTTAGGCTAAATATAGCTTACTTGCGACTGAGTCGCAAGTAATATCCGCTGATAGACGAAAGGCGAAACGCAGTCTCACTACTTGTTATGCGCAAGGCTTTGCTTGGCGTTTCCTTCTGTACGTTCTTGTTTTTCACGGCCTCCGGTTTCGCTCAGGAGAAGCCATACTTCGTCCTGTATTCGCAGGACATGGAAGAACCTGGAAATCTGGATATCGAGTCTTTCAGTGTGGTCGGTAATCCGAAGCCGGGTAATGCATTCTTGGGATCCACACTCGAATTCGAATACGGCGTGAAGACCTGGTGGACATCCGAGTTCTATCTGGATGGACAGGCGACCCAGAACGACAGCACCATCTTCACCGGGTTCCGGTGGGAAAATCGGTTTCGTCCGCTTATGGGGGAACATCCTGTAAACCCGGTGCTCTACGTAGAGTACGAAAACACCAGTGCCGACAAGTCGCTCCGAGAGATCGTTGGGCACGACGGCATAGCCGATTTTCTCGATCCGAATTACGAATCGCGAGCGGATGTGGAGAGGGAGCTGGAATTAAAGCTCATTCTAGGAAGCAACGTGCGCGGCTGGAATATCAGCGAAAATTTCATTGCCGAAAAGAACCTGACGAACGAGCCTTGGGAATTCGGATACGCCGTCGGAGTGAGTCGGCCCCTGAAACTGGCCGCAAGTTCGAAAGAGTGCACGTTTTGCCGCGAGAAATTCCAGGCCGGTGTTGAGATGTATGGAGGTTTGGGAGACTGGCACACCTTTGGATTGCACCAGACTTCGCAATACCTCGGCCCCTCGATTAACTGGGAAGCGCCCAATGGCCTGACCTTCTCCTTTGGGACTCATTTTGGACTGAACGATTACAGTGTTCCGGTTCTCTATCGCTTCGGGGTCTCTTACGAAATCCAACAATTTTTCAGCCACTTCAAATCTGGCCATTGATCGGAGTTCCGATGCGACACAAATGGAGATATAGAACGCTCGCATTTCTGTTCCTTACGGTGGTTGCGATGGCCGATGTGAAAGTTGCAGACGGGAAATGGCTCGGCAAAGTACCTGCTAAGGACCGGGAGAAGACGAATCCGTTTCACGATCAGGAGAAATGCTGTCGCAGCGGGAAGACTTCTCTTTGCGGACCACTGCGCTTCGTGTCACGGCAAGGAGGCGAGGGGGAATAAGAAGCATCCGTCCCTGCGTACAGAACGCGTCCAGCAGCAGGCGACCGAAGGTGACCTGCACTGGTTACTGTCGAACGGATACATGGCGCGAGGAATGCCCTCGTGGGCGAAGCTGGGCGATCCTCAGATCTGGCAAATCGTCACTTACGTTAAGACGCTGCACTAGAACGCGGAGAGTCGGCAGTGTCATTCTGGACTGCCTGCTGACGGTCATCGGCGAAAAGTAACCGGCCTCTAGACGAACAAACCGACAGCAGCTCGGGCGCATCTGAGACATTCATCTGGCCACCGATGTCTACGCTTGCACTTCTCGCGCGCCCGGTTCTCCGATCGAAGGCATCTTGGGGGTGTGCATGCCTGATTTCAGTTCTGGCGGGGATATCGTCAGCGCAAAGCGATCCCGCTGATCTGATCTGTCCACGAAGTGAACCAGGGACAGTCCTCGAGCAGCCCGCTAATTTATACAGCTCGAAAGGAAAACTGGAGGTCACGCTCCACTTTCGCAGAGCTACGGACACATTGGGGCTCGTTCGCTACTGCTATGTTAGCGACGAAGGCGAACAATCGCCCACCCTCCATGTACGGCCAGGCGACCGGCTGCTTATTCATCTGAAGAATGATCTGGCAGCCGAGTCGAAGGAGTCGACGCATATCGACGCGTGCAACTCTTCGCCGATGGATCCCGACGCCACCAATATCCACTTTCATGGGACTAACACCGCACCGGTGTGTCATCAGGATGAGGTGATCCAAACGCTGGTGCAGCCGGGCCAAAGCTTCGACTACGATGTGCCAATTCCGAAGAACGCTGCTCCTGGACTGTACTGGTATCATCCGCACCCGCATGGTTCGAGCGAAAGTCAGGTACTGGGCGGAGCGACGGGCGCGCTGATCATCGACGGAATCGAAACTCAGGTTCCTTCTGTCGCCGGACTGCCAGAAGCAGTGATCATGTTGCGCGATCAGCTGGTAACGGCAACTGCTCCTGCCAGCGCAGAGTCGGAAGGACTTGGGCAGCCAGGTTGGGATGTGTCGGTGAACTATTCGCCCGTGACGTTTCCCGACTATGTGACGCCGACAATGCGCGTGACACCGAACGAACAGCAATTGTGGAGAATCGCGAACACGGCGGCGAATTCCATCTTCGTCCTGCAGTACATGGTGAACGGAAAGCCGCAGGAACTCAATCTCGTTGCAGTTGATGGCGTGCCGATTCCAACTGGACCGGAAACACGAACCAGAACCCAGTTAGGTCCGGGTGCGCGCGCAGAATTCGTTGTGACCACTCCGAAGAGCGGCGAGACCGGAGACTTGGTCAGCCTGGCTCACGATACCGGCCCGGATGGCGAATCGGATCCGGTCCGTCCGCTCATCAGGATTTCGCCAACTGACGACGCTCCTGAGCTGCCTCGATTGGGAAAGGCGACGAATCTCTCTTCGACGAAACCGGGTCAATCTCTGGAATCGAAACCGGCGATCGAAAGGACGCTTTACTTTTCAGAAGAACGACAGGGTCTCGACTTTAACTCGCCGGTGAAATTCTTTATCACCGTGGAAGGACAAACTCCGCAAACGTTCAGCATGGGACAGAAGCCGAACATTGTGTTGAGGAGCGGGACCGTCGAAGACTGGACCATTGAAAATCGAACACGGGAATCGCACGTGTTTCACATTCACCAGATACATTTTCGCGTCCTGGAGATTGACGGGCATCCGGTAGATGACGCGACATTGCGCGACACGATTGAAGTTCCATGGTCGGATACGGTCGGCACTTACCACAAAGTAAAATTACGCATGGATTTCCGGGATCCGAATATTGTGGGCACGTTTCTCTTCCAGTGCCACATCATGCAGCACGAGGCCGGGGGCATGATGGGCAAGATTCAGGTGTTGCCTGCGCGATAAACCGGAAGCACAGCTTCGAACTATGTGAGCCGGTTCAGCAACTTGGGGAATGGACGCTGAGGAAGGCCGTTAGAGACTGCTTGCCAGTGCTGTTGGATGCGGCGGGTATTGGCCCGATGGTAGTTCGCGCATACTCTTGAAGCCAGAAGAGATAAAGAGGGGCGCCAATCAATCGCACAAGGAGAGTCGGTGTGCGAGTTTTTTCAATAGGAGAGCATAGAAGCGGACTGGGGAAACCTGATGCCTGGTAATCGGATCAATGTTAAGCAGGGAGCGACAAGCTATGATGAAAATATTCTTGCTTGCTCTAACACTTCTGTTTCCCGCGGCATGGCTGGAGTCACAAGATACTTCTCAGACCGGAAGCACCGGATCGGCCAGAACTGTGCAAGGCTGCTTGCAAGGTTCGGACGGTAACTACACCATTACCGAGCGCTCGGGCAGAACCTATAGCCTTTTGGGCGATATGTCGAAGTTGACGGCACACATTGGCCATGAAGTCCAAATCACAGGCACCTCTGGTCCCGGTGCAATAGGCTCCGGTATGGGTGCGGACGCAACTGGAATTGATCAACCCATATTGACCGTCGGACAGGTGAAAGACATTTCGGGCGCGTGCCGGGCGCCAGGCGGCGAATAGTCAGCGCGTTGCAACTTTGTCGAGGGGAGCCAATCTCGGCTATACACCGCAGGGGTTTGTCCGCACGCCGACGAGCAACAATTTACCCGCGTAACATATCGTCCACCAATATCTGTCGCTCTCTTCTTGGCTCCCAGGTAAATAGCCTGACAAAACAACAAGCCCCTCGAGCGCACGTGTATCGATTCCGACTCTCGTTGCTCATCTCTTAGTTTCCGGCACAGTCGCGCATGCAGCTAAGCAAAAAATCTGAGTTTTCACAAAGGCCCCCGCCAGTACGACTTTCTGAGCTGTGATATTGTCGGCGGAACAAGGTGAAATCCTGAATCGGCTGGGGAAAACGGCAAAGCAGAGACAACCAATCCCTCACCTGATTGCGCCAAAGTACCTGTCAGTATGCGAGGGCTACCCGGCAACACGGTGACAGAAGGGAAATAGGAGTTCCCCCGGGCACGCAAAAAGTTTCCGCACGAAACGTTGGAGGCGGTCATGCATCGGCTCACGATTGTTGCGTTGTTTTCGGCGGCATTGTGTTGTACAGCTTTGGCACAAAACAATTCGGACACGTGCCAACTCACCGTGCGAGTTCGTACGATTCAGGACAGGGAATATACGCGCCCTCTTCAGGTGGAACTGCTATCGAATGGCGGGACACCGATATCGGCGGCGCAAACCAATGGGACCGGGAACGCCGATTTTCAGGTGAGGAGCGGTGGTACTTATCGGATACAGGTCTCCGGCCAGGGTGTCGAAACGACGACTGCCGACTTCAGAATTCCAGATGGTGAACAGGTTCACATGGAAACCGTGAACGTCAAACCCAGTGCCCCGACAAACGAGCAACATGAGGCGCAGGGAAGCTCTGCCACAATCTCTCTTGCAGAGATGAACATTCCCGATAAGGCTCGGGATGAACTGCAAAAGGGAATGGAAGCCTTTGCCAAAGGCGATATGGAAAAGGCTCACCAGAGATTCGAGAAGGCGATTTCGATCTATCCTCAATACGCGCGAGCGTACGCAGCGGAGGGCATAATTGCTGCTAAGTCGGGCGATCGCGTAAAAGCGAAAACCCTGTTTTCGAAAGCGATTGAAGTCGACGACAAGTTCGTTCCTGGATATCTAGACCTCGCGCGCGTGGAGTTTCAGGACAAGAACTACCCAGAGGCCGAATCGCTCCTGCGGAAAGTTATGCTGCTAAATCCGTCCATACCAGACGCAGTCGCATTGCTTGCCAGTGCCGAGTACATGAATAAGGAATACGACAAGGCCCTGGCCGACGCTCAACGTACACACACCCTTCCGAATCATGAGCAGTTCGCCGACGTGCACCTGCTGGCCGGCAAGATTCTCGAAATGGAGAATCGTCCGCAGGATGCGATCATGGAATATCGCTTGTTTCTGAAGGAAGATCCGAATAGTCCGCAAGTTCCAATGGTTCAAAAGGAGGTCGCTCAGTTAGAGGCAACAAGCCAGTGAGAGCAATCCGCTCCGAGAAAACGGCAATTAAGGAGCGGTTGATTCCGCCGGTTCTTTCACCGCGACGATGCGGTCGGCGGAGATATTTTTTATTTGCTGGACGATTCCAGAAGGCCACCTGATTTCGACGAGGTCTGCGGATGCGTTCCGCCCCAGGCCGAAATGCACCGGTCCAGAACTCGAAGACGCATAACCGGCGGCCGTGGTCATATGGTTGTACTGTGCTCCGTCTGCCGTCACAACTTTGATCCGCGCTCCGATCCCGTCCCGGTTGCTCTTTGTCCCTTGCAGCTTGAATTCCAGCCAATGATGATTGCCTGGACTCTCGTTCATCCAGATCTCGGCGGGGGCGCTAATCGCGCTAACTACCACATCGAGACGTCCATCGCCATCGAAGTCGCCAATTGCGGAGCCGCGATGCCGCGCTGGAGGTTGTGAAGTGAACCCAGCCTCGGCAGTTAACGCAGCGAATTTCATCCCTCCAAGATTTCGGAAAACAGTGTTGGGCTGCTCGATCATAAGGCGTGGCGCGGATGCGAGAGATTGCACATGACCCCGGCTGACAAAAAGGTCCTTCCAGCCATCGTTATCGAAATCCGCGATGTTGGGAGAATATCCCGCCATCGGCGAACTCAGCTTGGTCATGCCGCTCGACTCCGTCACTTCGACGAAACCGCCGTGACCGTTGTTGCGATAGATAGGAAATGTTTCGTTATCGAGTGCGACCAGGAATATGTCGGGATAGCCATCGTTATCGATATCGCGAAAATCCACGCCCATGCCAGAGATGAAAACACCATCCTCGCGCAACGCTACGTTCGCGTCGAAGCCTATTTCTTCGAACTTCCCGCCACCCTTTCCATGGAATAACCAGTTCACCAGTTTGTCATTGGCGACGAAGAGATCCATCTTGCCATCGAGATCGAAGTCAGCCACAGCCGCGCCCATCCCTTTTCCCGGATATGCGCGCAGACCCGACTCCGCAGATGCATCGCGAAACGTGCCATCGCCATTATTCAGAAAAAGCTGGTTCGGGGTTGGCTTGTACATTTTTGGATGGCAGTAGTCGCGATGCCCATATGCCTCGCACACGGGTTCGTGTTCCGCATCCCACTTGAGGTAGTTGATTACGATCAGGTCCAATAGACCATCGTTGTTGACGTCCACCCAGACCGCGCCAACTGACCACAGCGGACCATACTCCAGATCAGGCTTGTTGAGGCCTGCCTTTGCCGTTACATCGGTAAAAGTCCCATCGCCGTTGTTGTGATACAGCGTATTGCGATAGACACCGCCAACGAAAATGTCCTCGAAGCCGTCATTGTCGTAATCACCGATGGCTACTCCTGTGTCGTACCCAGTGCCCTTGAGTCCGGCCTTTTCGGTGACATCTTTGAAGTGACCTTTCCCGTCGTTCTCGAAGAGGCGGTTGTAATATTTCGGGGAATCTTTAACAAGACTATTGATATTTGCACCGTTCGCGAAGAAAATGTCCGGTTTTCCGTCATTGTTGTAGTCAAAAACAGCCACCCCTCCAGCCATGGTTTCGGGGGCGTGATATTGGGGCGTCTCGTCACTATCGAGACGAAAATCGATCGGCCGGAACGAAAAGCGTATCGGACTCGGAATCGAGGCCTGGGCGGGCGTTTCCGACTTCAATCCCACTCCCGATATGGGTTGATGATTCTGACCCGACAGCATTGTCCCCGTGGATATGAAGAGCACACAGGTGAGGCAAATAGGGACCAACGATCGCTTCAAACGCAAATCTCCATAGGGTTTAGCTTCCAGAATGTAGCGCAGAATGCACATCCGGGGCGAGTCAATGTATCCCGCTCCGTAACTACCCGTCGTCATGAACCCGCGAGTCCTCATCGTGAATTTAGTTTCCGGCGTGAACTTTCCCTTGACAAGGCTGCCGGAGTCAGAGTACAAGCTTGTGATCGTTAACGTTCACGAACCCGGCCGTTAACGTTAACGATTTCAGGGGCAACACACGATAACAACAACTCAGACTACGAAAGATCTGTCCGGAGGCTGGCAATGCGACTTTCGCCCATGACTGTCGAAAGTATAGTTCTGGCTGTAAAACGCCGTAAGTTTCTCCACCTATCAATCCTATTTCTCTTCCTGGGTCTTTTTGCTACCCAGGCATTCGCGCAAGAGGCGACTATCGTCGGAACCGTAACGGATCCGACGGGCGCTGCTGTGCCGAATGTAACCATTACGATCACGCACACTGAAACCGGCCAAGCCCGCCAAGCCGTTACCAATGGCGATGGCCAATACCTCGCTTCAAACCTCAACATCGGACACTACAGCGTCCGTGTCGACGCGTCAGGTTTCAAACGAATTGAACAGAACAACATCGTCTTGCAGGTCGGCGATCGATCTCGCCTTGATTTCAAATTGGAAATCGGTTCCACGCAGGAACAGGTGACGGTCGAAGCCGCTGCAGTTGGCGTGCAAACGGATTCCGGTGAGGTCAGCAACGTCATCACCGGCAAGCAGGTCGAAAACCTTGCTACCAATGGCCGCAGCATTTACACCCTCGTGAATCTGACGACCGGCTCCTCCAGCTTACAGGGAGACTTTCAGACTCCAACTCCTGTAGGTGGCGATGCCAACGTGAGTTTCAACGGCCAGCGTCAAGGTCATAACCTTTACATCCTGGATGGCGGCGAAGATCTGGATCGCGGCGGAGCTGGCAACTTCAGCGTCATGCCTTCTCTGGAATCGATCGCTGAATTCCGTACGCTGACTTCCAACTACAGCGCCGAATACGGTCTGTCATCCGCAGCGACCATGACCACGGTCCTGAAATCGGGAACGAAGACGTTCCATGCGTCGGGATGGGAATACGTTCGAAACAACGCGTTGGACGCGCGCAACTATTTCAACCCCGCTCCGGCGAAAGTCGCTGAGCTCCGCTTTAACACCTATGGCTTCAATGTAGGCGGTCAGCTTCCATTTGCGAAGAGCCATCCGACGTTCTTCTTCTACAACATGGAATGGCGCAAACTGCGGCAGGGCGGCAACTACAACCAGACGGTTCCACTTACGAGTACGTACGGCGGGAATTTCGGGACAACGGCGATTAACGTCCCGACTATGCCGACTCAGGTTGCGCCCTCTGTACTGTTCGCCAATTGTCCCGGCGGCGTCAACCCAAGCCCGGCAACGATCGTTCAGGGTTCAGCCTTCCCCAACAACACCATCCCTTCCTGCATGTTGAACGCCAACGCGCAGTCGCTTCTGGCGGCGGGTATTTTCCCGGCGCCGACCAACGGCACCAAGTTACCAAGGTAGCCCCGCTACGCCAACGGATGTGCGAGAAGAAATCGTTCGCATCGATCATGAATTCAACAGCAAAAACTCCATCTTCGGACACTGGATCTCTGAACAGATTTCACAGGGATTCGGTACCACGATGTGGAGCGGTGACAACGTCCCCACGATCGGCAACACGTTCGGCAACCCGTCGTACAGCGCGGTGGTGCACTATACGCAAATCATCAACCCCCGCCTGCTGAACGAAATCGCGTTCAACTACAACGGCAACCGCATCAACATTACTCCGGTCGGTATCTATGCGGCGCCCTCCAACTTCGCTTTCAACCGCGTGTTCACCGGCCCGAATGAAGACGACCGCATTCCTTCGATTGCGCTCGGCGGCAGTACGGGTACGAACTATCAATCGAACTGGGTTCCCTGGAAGAACAAGGCTGACTCGTACCAGTGGGTCGACGATGTCTCGTGGACCAAGGGCACTCACCAGCTGAAGATCGGTGGCAGTTACCAGCAGTATCGAAAGATCCAGGACTTGTTCGCCCCGACACAAGGCGCGTTCAACTTCAATGGCTCCTATACCGGAAATGACTTTGCCGATTTCCTGCTTGGTCTTTCCAACCAATACAGCGAGAACGCAGTTCAGGATAGCGGCCACTGGAACGCCAATTCGTTTGCGGCTATATCCAGGACAACTGGCGCACAACCAGCCGTTTGACCTTGAACCTTGGCCTGCGGTGGGATGGCGTTCCGCATACCTACGAAGCCAACGGTCGTGAGTCGAACTTCTATCCCAATCTGTACAACTCCGCCAACGCAGCGACGTTCGCAAGCGATGGCACCATCTGCAGTGGGGCAGCCACAGCAACAACGAACATCGGCTGCGCAGCGTCAGCCCGGGTCTCGGCACCAGCCCCAATCCGATCCTGCAAGGTTATCAGTTCTACCTGAATGGAATTGGTATCGCTGGCCAAAACGGGATTTCCAAAGGGTTGGTCGATAATCACTGGGCTGTGTTCGGTCCGCGTCTAGGTTTCGCCTATGACCTGACCGGCCATGGCTCGACCGTGGTCCGCGGCGGCATTCGGAATCATGTACGAACGATTCCAGGGCAACGATATGTACAATGCTGGTCCGAACCAGCCGTTCAGCGCCTCGATCACCAACAACAATGTTTCCCTATCGAATCCGCAGCAGCAACTGTCGAATGGCGCAGCTCCTCCGGTGACGATACCTGTCGGCAACCTCACCGGTCTAAACCAAAACAACTACAAACTGCCGGTCGTATACCAGTACAGCGTAGGCGTGCAGCGGGCCATTACAGCCAGGTCCGTTCTGAACGTCTCGTACGTTGGCAACCAGCAACGGCATCAGAATGACTATCAGGAAATTGATCTTCCCAATGCCAGTCTGTTGCCTGGCCTGGTAGCCAATTCTTCCACCTACAACCAAGTCGTGCCTTACCTCGGATACCACTCCATTCGCCTGTCTCAGGATGAATCGAATGGACACTACAACTCATTGCAGGCCAGCTTGAGTGGGCAGATGACACGGGATCTGCAACTCAACTTCGGCTATACATTGTCCAAGGCGATGGGTGCTGCTGTCTCACAGGCAGCGGTTCGGACCTTGACAATGTCTCGAATCCCTACGCTGGCTGGAGGTACGACGTCGGTCGGTCGCCGTTCGACCGCACCCACGTCGCATTTGTCAACTTCGTATACGACATCCCGCTGTTCCGGGGCGCTTCGAACCACATGGTCCGGACTGTTGCCGGTGGCTGGCAGGTATCGGGAATCGTACAGATGATGACGGGAGCACCTCTCAACATCACGCAGAACGGGTCGGTTTGTCCAGATGGAACCACGAACTGCCCCTCAAGTGAGCAAATCCAGAGCGTTTGCAACGTCGTTCCTAACTGCAGCCTCGTCCCGACCTGGGCGGCAGTGTTACTTACCCCCACACGGTTAACCAGTGGTTCAGCGCTTCAGCGTTCACGCCAGCTGCAGCGGGCACCTGGGGCAACCTTCCCGCCAATTATCTGCGTGGACCGGGACGTGACAACTGGAATATGTCGCTCTTCAAGGCCTTTGTGATTAGCGAAAGCCGTGGAAGCCAAATCCAGTTCCGTGCCGACGCGTTCAACATCTGGAACCACACGCAGTTCCGTGGCGACATCAATGGAGGCGGTATCAGCACATCGCTGGGCGCATCCAACTTTGGTCAAGTCACCTCTGCGTATGATCCGAGAACGCTCCAGCTCGGAGTGAAGGTTGTGTTCTAAGTTCAGCGTCCTCATCGGGTCGCTGTGCTTCACTTTTCCCTGTTCGCATCTCCCGGTGCGAACAGGGTATTTTATTTAGCAACCACGAAAGCGGCTTCCTTTGCGTTCTGGGCAGAAGACGCTAGGATGTTAGTTCGCAAGCTCGTTAAGATTGTCTTCACCGCTCATGACTCATCGGCAGTTCAACTTGGCATTCTGTGCGCTCTTGGTCGCCCTGCAGCTCAACGCGCAATCGTCCAGCCCATCTGAAGCGATCGCACTCCAACAACAGGGGAAACTTGCTGAGGCTGCGCAAGCCTGGCAGGCAGTAATTCAACAAAACCCGCGAGACGCGGGCGCCTATGCGAGCCTGGGTGTCGTCTTCGCCCAACAGGAGAAATATCCTGAAGCCGCCGCCGCGTACAGGAAGGCTATCGGTCTGAATCCGAAGCTGCCGGGGATACAGTTGAACCTCGGGCTTGCGGAGTTCAAGCAAGGCCATTTCGCGGCGGCTGCGGGACCGCTCAAAGCAGCGCTCGTGGCAGATCCAAACAACATGCAAGCGCGCACTCTGCTTGGACTCAGCGAGTATGGCGATAAGAAATTTGCCGACGCTGTCCGGAATCTGAAGATCTCGGCGAAAGCTGACCCATCTAATCTTGAGCTTCAACAGGTCCTGGCACAGAGTTGTTTGTGGGCGCAGGAGTATGCGTGCGCAGTAGACGGATTCCGCGCCATCCTGCAGCGCGATCCCAACTCGGCTTCCGCGCACATACTCGTTGGCCAAGCTCTCGACGGTACAGGAAAGACGTCCGAGGCGATTGCTGAGTTCCAGGAAGCCGCGAAGATCGCTCCGCGTGAACCCAATGTTCATTTCGGGCTAGGTTTTCTGTACTGGAAGTCCCACGACTACGACAAAGCCAAGCAGGAGTTCGAGGCCGAGTTGGCGACTGATCCCAATCATGCGCAAGCCTTGGCTTACCTGGGCGACACAGAAATGAAGGCAGGAAATCCCGATCAAGCTGAGCCCCTGCTTCGGAAAGCGATCCAACTGAAACCCGATCTGCGAATCGCGTTTATCGATCTGGGTGTTCTTCTAGCCCAGAAGAAACAATACGAAGAAGCAGCCGCGACACTGCGCAAGGCCGTCGAGTTGGATCCCACGCAACCGGATGCGCACTACCGCCTGGGCCACGTTTACCAAGCCATGGGCAAGCCGACTCAAGCCGACGAGGAGTTCAAAAAAGTGCAGCAGCTACACGAGAAGTCGGACATCAACCTCACGCCGAAAATGTCGGCAGCTCCACCATCAATTCAGCAATAGCTAACTTACTGCTTCGTCTCCATGCCGGTGATCGCGTACAGCTGCGGATATTCGCCAGAAGGTAGATGGCCCAGAAGCCATAGAATATTGCAACAGGCAACGAAGTTGACTTGGGTCGACTGCAAATGGTATTCACCTCCATAAAGATTTAGTTTCCGATCACAACAAATACTATGCCCGGCCTTCGGACAGTTCCTCACCGTCAATTGAGACGGACGTTTCATGACGCGAGCCCACGATGGCGAGAATTAGCTTCACCAATACGCAAGTAGCATCGAGCGAGATCGCCCGGAATATCAACCGCGGTGTGCTTTTGAATCTGATTCGACGTCGTCAACCCATCTCGCGCGCAGACCTGGCGCGGATTTCCGGATTGCAACGGAGCACCGTATCGCTTATCACCGAGCAATTGATCGAGGAGAACTGGGTCGTCTACGGCGCCGTTGGCAGGCTCCCACGCGGCAGAAGGCCCACCTATCTTCGCTTGAACGATCGGCGCGCAATCGTAGTTGCCGATCTTGAGGCCCAGTCAGTCAACGGTTGCTGTCGCTGATGTGAACGCTCGATTCCTCTCGCAAGAGATGGTCACGACGCTCGAGGATCCGGCGAAGACGGCGGCTAAGCTCGCCTCCGCTATCAAGCGCCGAATGGAAGTGCATCCTGATCTATTGTTCGAAGGCGTTGGCATCAGTCTGCCTGGGCGCATTGATCCGGTCTCGCGTCGAGTTATGTTTGCGCCCAACCTGAAGTGGTCTAACTTCGACTTGAAGGGCGTCGTGGAAAAAGCTACGGGGATGCAGGTTGAATTGGACAATGCGGCCAATGCCTGCGTACTTGCGGAAGTCTGGTTCGGTAATGCGGAAAAAGTTCGCGATATGGTGGTCGTCACCGTTTCGGAAGGTATCGGAACCGGGCTGTTCATCAACGGACACTTGGCTCGCGGGCTTCACGGACTAGCCGGTGAGTTTGGCCATGTGTCGCTGGACCCCGATGGTCCCGTCTGCTCGTGCGGCAGTCGCGGTTGCTGGGAAGTCTACGGATCGAACCGCGCTGCGCTGAGCTACTTCCAGCAATTGAATAAGGGGCGAGCCGGTCTGAGTTTTCCGGAGTTGCTTGCTCTTGCCGAGAGCGGAGATCGGACAGCACTGAAATCTTTGGATCGCATGGCGCACGAGATTGGCCGCGGTCTGCGATTGGTTGTAACCGGCTTGTCGCCCGAAGAAATTGTCATAGTTGGCGAATTCACTCGCATGTGGGACCGCTACGGTCCGACGATCGAAGCGGAAGTCACGGCGGCAGTGCGCGCTGGCAGGCCTCCTCGCCTGCGGCCGGCGCCCGATCCGCGTATGTCGCGTTTGCGAGGCACCGTCGCACTCGTCCTTTATAAGCACTTCGCGGCCACGCAACCCTCGATGAGTGAGAATCGAAACGGCAATCGTTCTTCGGAGAGCGCAGCAGCAGTGCTGTAGTTGGCGTGCCAAATAGTCGTGGCACCGAAACGTAACGACGGGTAGCGAGTGCGATATGTCACGAAATTGTCACGGAGTTTAATTCGCATAAACAGCGTACGCAGCTCTCCCGGCTAGTCAGGAACAAGGTAAAATTGGTTCACGGTTGGTGGAACAGCGGGCAAGGGTGAGACTCCGTTTTTCCTTGTAATCAAGCCAGGGGATGGCAGGCATGTCCTTCAGTTCACTCCGTCTAGTCAGTAAATATGGTGAATACCTTCGCCCTTCCAACGCAGTATTGTGGCTCGCATGCGCCCTGCTTTTGTTGCCGCTCTCTTTCGTATCCGCTGAGGAAAATTCGAAGCCTTCTAATCCAAAGCCATCTGCAGTAATCGACATTGCCAGCGTCGGCTATCCCCAGCTATCGCGAACCGAGAGACTCGGGGGAGACGCAAATGAGACCTTGGATTTTGTAGATGAAACTCATGTTCTGCTCACGTTTAATCCCAAGACGCTCTTTCAACGCCATCCAGATTGTCCTCCTTCGCACGACGACCGCATGATTCATGCCGTCGTGCTGGAAATCGCCACTGGCAAGGTTGTGCACGAAGCAGACTGGTATCTGCATGACCATCGTCGGTATTTGTGGCCTTTGGGCGCTGGACAATTCCTCTTGCGTCGCCTGAATGGCTTATATCTCATCGATGCCTCCCTCCACGAGAAGTTGCTGCTGCAATCGCCCAAAGACGTGGTGTGGGTTTCCGTTACTCCTGACCGCAATCAGATTCTCGTGGAAACCGCCGACGATCTTCCTAAGCCTTCATCGATCGAGGCCTCCGCTCAAGAAACGAAAGCCAAACCCGGATTTACTTTGCAATTTCTCGATCGCGATTCTCTGGCGACGCTTCGAACTCTCAAGCTCAGTGCGCAGGTGAATCTCGAAGCAACTAGTACGGGCTACTCCGACACGGTTCACAAGGGCGATCTGTGGCTGATCCGTTACGGCCCATCGCCGGAGGAACGCCGCAATATTGCGCGGGTTCGATCGCGAGGTGTGCCGCGAATCTGGTATTCCAGCAGCAACTCGCTTCTGATTGGTCGTTGCTGTTCGTCCGATGGCGAGTACAGCGTCAGTGCATTCACCGTGACAGGACACCGGCTCTGGCGACAGCGCTGGAATCAGAGCCGCTATTTCCCGTCCGTTACGGGCGATGCCGGCAACAGTCGTATTGCGGTCAGCACGTTGAGCCACACGCCGTATTCCGGACCCGCTGCCACCGCCCCTGCGGAAAACGATACAGACTTCAGCCTCGAGCAGAACGTACAGGTAATAGAAGTAGCCAGCGGTAGTCCGGTACGGTCGATTCGGGTGAGTCCGGTGATCATGAGCGAACAAAATTTCGCGCTCTCGCCAGACGGACTGAGACTGGCCACGCTCAGCGATACCGGAATTGAAGTGTACGATCTACCGCCAATGTCCGTTGAAGAACGCGCAAAGTTCACCGCTCTCAAAGCCGATGTGCCCGGTCTGTACACTTTCCCCGCGGAAAGCGACGACGTTCCTGATCAAGAAGCTGTAGCTAACAATGAGTCTCAGCCGCCATCGCGCGCTCGTGCGGTTGCTTCGCCACCCTCCGCAGCTTCGTCCTCCGCCGCTTCGCCGCCTTCTGCGGTTGCTGAAGATCAGGGGTCGCCGCTTACAACATTCCGAGTGAACCTGCAGGCTGTGGCTGTCGACGTCGTGGTTACCGACGCCAAGGGACGTCCCGTAAAAGGGCTAAAGCAGGAAGATTTCCAATTAAGCGAAGATGGAGGCGGCCAGAAGATTCGCTCGTTCCACGAGTACAGCCAAGAGCTACCAAAAGACGCCGCACCACCGAAGCAAGCACCGAACATGTTCAGCAACGCCACGGATAAGCCTGCGGGGGCAACCATGCTGGTTTTGCTCGATCTGCTGAACACGCCGTCACAAGATCAGCTTTACGCGCGCGACCAGTTGATCAAATTCCTGAAGGCAAACGCCGCAGAGGGAAAGACGTCACAATTTGCGCTCTGTACGCTAACCGGAGATCAGAACTCCCATCTGCATTTGGTTCAAGGTTTTACTTCCGACGGGAATAAACTCCTGGCCGCGGCGAGCGGCAACAAGAGCGTGCCGAATACAGCTCGCTGGCAGACTGCAGAGCAGGGTATACAGAAGACGGCGAACAGTATCAAGGATCTTGCGGCGAGTGATCCAATGAATAGCTGGGGCGCTCTGCTGCACGGAATTGAGGCAATAAAAACCGAAGAGCAAACAACTGACACGGACGCCCGCGTCGGAATCACGCTCAACGCGATGATTCAATTGGCCGGATACCTTTCCGGTATACCAGGTCGAAAGAATGTGGTCTGGCTCTCTGGGTCGTTCCCGATTGCATCATTCAATAACGACTTGCAAAATCCCATGAACGACAACCGCAACTATAGCGGGCGAGTGCGCCTCGCGGCCAAACTTCTTGCGGATAGCCAGGTCGCGGTTTATCCCGTGGATGTTCGCGGAATGGATACCGGAAAAATTTCGGCCGCGGATAACAGCGTGGGTCTGGGTCCAGGGACCACGGGAACTGCGGTCGCGCCCGGAACGATTCCGGTGAATGGGGATAGCGTCATGTCGCCTTATTTAACGTTCCAGCAGGACGCGATCCAAGACGTTGCCCGGCGTAGCGCCGAGCGCACCGCACTCAACCAAATGGCCTCTGATACGGGAGGAACCGCATTCTTCAGTTCGAACGCGATCGCCGATGCTATCAAGATGGCGACCGAGCAGGCCTCGAACTATTACTCTCTGTCGTACAGTCCTTCGAACAAGAACTACGATGGGCGCTTCCGCAAGATCAAAGTAGCTCTTGCCGAAAAGGGCTACCACCTGCACTATCGGCCCGGATATTTCGCTGAGGACCCGAATTCACCGGCCAAGATGAAGGAAGTCGCTCACAATATTCGAGTCGTAGCCATGCAGTACGGCTCGCCGCAGTCTCACCAGATACGCTTCTCCGTGCGAGTTGCTGCCGGTCGGAACCAGAGCGAAAGTCGACAGCGCGAAAGCTGGAGAGATTCTATTGGCTTCGGCGAAGAATCCGACGTTGCCGTCGCAGGTGGAAGTCCAACACCACAGCATCGACTACGCCATCGAAAGCTCCGACCTGCGCTTTCTTCCTCTCAGCAATGGGACCTATCGCAGCGCGTTAACTTTCATGATTGCATCTTTTGCTGCTGATGGTCGCCCACTGTCGGGAGTCTCGAGTGTCGGCATGAGTGATCTGCGGCCTGAAGTCTACAAAGATGTAGTGACCGGTGGTGTTCGCGTCCACCAGGAAGTGGATGTCCCAGTCGCAGCTACCTCCATGCGGATTGGCATCCAGGACCAGCTCAGCAACTACGTAGGCACGATCGACCTCTCCCTCCCCGTTCCAGCGCCTCCAGATGTTCCGCGCGTGCTGAAGCGCCAACTACCCGAGATCGAGCCGGACTGAGAATTTTCGCGGTTCGCGCCAGCAGGAACTAACAAGAAAGTTTTGTGGCAGCCGGATCTGTAAGTTGAGGCGTTTAGCGGGCGTCTGAGCCCGCTGCCGAAATCCTGAGCGCAGTCGAAGGACCTATGAAGTTTTGTGGCAGCCGGACCTGTAAGCCGAATTTTGTCTGCGAGCCGAAGCTTGCAGGACGGTCATTCCTCTAGGCCGCACATTACTATGCGGCTCAAGCGACCTACCCGGAACTTCCATCCCATTACTGGGAGCCCGAAGGTTGACGCGCCGAGCCGGCGCGTGCAGACATTGCTGCCTGCTCGTTCCCTATTTGGTCTTGCTCCGTGTGGGGTTTGCCATGCCCCGTCCATTACTGGGCGGGCGGTGCGCTCTTACCGCACCTTTTCACCCTTACCCCGGCCGAAGCCGAGGCGGTATGTTCTCTGTGGCACTGGCCGTCGACTGGCCTTAACGCCAGCCTCCCGGACGTTATCCGGCACACTGCTCTGCGGAGTTCGGACTTTCCTCCCGCACCGGCGAACCGGCGCCGGCGACCGTCCGATCCGGCTGCCAACTACAACATTATATAGAGACCCCTTATCCCGACGTTCGGAAGGAACTTTGGCGCCCGCCAGTGCGTATATCTGATCGTACGTCGTAGTGTATCCACTGCAAGGCTTAGACGTCCCTGAACTAGGGAAGAACAGCTTCCCCTGATAGACTTCTACCCATCCACCATGAGTACGCTTGAAGCCATACGCATCGCATTGCAGTCGCTCTGGGCGAATAAGTTACGCTCTGTGCTGACGCTGCTTGGCGTGGTAATTGGCGTTTCGGCGGTGATCGCGGTTGTCACCTTTGTCGCCGGTATTAATGGCTACGTGGCAACGAAAGTGTTCGGCTTGGGCGCGGACGTGTTCATCATCGGCAAGATGCCCGGAGTGGTTACGGATATCGATACTTACCTCGAAGGCCAGCGCCGCAAAGATCTCACCATGGACGACTATCGCGCCGTGTCCGATGGCTGCAAACAATGCAGCTACGTGGGGGCGTCGATAACGAATACCAGCGGTCACGTGCGGTATGAGAACCAGGCTTCGTCCGACACGATGGTGCGTGGCATGACTGCCTCCATGATGACCATCTATGACGAAGAGATCGTGGCTGGCCGCGGCATCACCGAAAACGACGTGGAGAACTCCTCCCATGTAGCGGTGATTGGCCAGGACATTCTGGAAAACCTGATGGGCGGAGGCATCGATCCGCTGGAAAGGTTCATTCGCATCGATGGCCAGGAATACCGCGTAATCGGCATGGGCAAGAAAGAGGGCAAGACGCTTGGCCAGAGCCGCGACAACTACGTTCTGATTCCGATCACGGCGTACATGAAGCAATATGGAGAACACCAGAGCGTCCGCATTTCCGGGAAGGCTGCCGGAGTAGGTTCGCAATTGCAGACCGCCATGGACGAGGCGCGGGTCATCCTCCGCTCGCGGCGGCACGATCAACCAGGCAAGCCGGATACATTCGCGATCGACACGAACGACAGCTTCCTGAGCATCTGGTCGAGCATCAGCAGCAGCTTCTTCATAGCCATGATCGCCATTGCGAGCATTTCTCTGGTAGTCGGCGGTATCGTGATCATGAACATCATGCTGGTCTCGGTCACGGAACGTACGCGCGAGATTGGAATTCGCAAAGCCCTCGGCGCCAAGCGTAATGACGTGATGCGCCAGTTCCTGATCGAGTCGAGCACGATGGCCGTAGTCGGCGGCGTGCTAGGAATTCTCTGGGGCATCATCGTGGCGAAAACCGTCACCGGTTTGATCGGCATGCCTTCTGAGATTAAGGGCTGGGCGATACTTGCAGGTTTGGTTGTGTCAGCGAGCGTTGGAATTTTCTTCGGAGTCTATCCCGCACGCCGTGCGGCGCGGCTCGACCCAATTGTCGCCCTGAGAGCAGAAAACTAAATGGCAATGACGAAACGCGATTACGGCGAGATTGTTCGCATGGCGATGGATACGATCGCCAAGAACAAGATGCGTTCGGGGCTGACTGTGCTCGGCGTAGTGATCGGCGTCGCCGTCGTGATCGCGATTTCGTCTGTCGTAAACGGGTTGAATTCCAACGTGACCGATTCGATCAAGTCGATGGGATCGAACCTGGTCATGGCTTTTCACATCGACGTGTTCAGCTTCAGCCGTCCCAGTGAGGAGATGCGCACCCGCAAAGAGTTGACCCGGGAAGATGCGGAGGCGATGAAAGATCTGCCTCACGTCAAGACAGTGACCGTGGGCGTCCGCTATTTTGAGCCACAGTTCAACACCGGCAGCTACGTGGTTAAGTATGAGGGGCGCCGAGCCAAGAATACGATCTTGGAGGGCGACACTCCGTCCTGGAAAGAAGTTTATGACTTGCCAATGAGCGAGGGTCGCTTCTTCGACGAAAGTGAAGACGAGAATCGGTCGGCAGTCATCATCCTGGGACACGACACAGCCGAGGAACTGTTCGGCAACGAGTCTGCACTCGGCAAAGAGTTGGATGTGGAGGGCAAGCTCTTCACCGTCATTGGCGTAGGCGCCCCCGTGAAGAGCGCTTTCGGTGGTGGTAAGAATCCCGAGGACAATATCGTGCGCTTCCCGTTGGCCACCTTCCGCAAGCTGCATCCGGAACTGAAGCAGCACTGGATCACCGTAAAGGCTACCAGCCACGACGATATGCCGAAAGCGATGGACGAGATGCGCGAATTGTTGCGCCGCCGCCGGAGAGTTGCGCCGGATAAGCCCGATAATTTTTCGATCTTCACGCAGGAGTCGCTATCCGATTTCTGGAACCAGATTACGGGCGCGGTCTTCGTCTTTATGTTTGCGGTTTCAAGCGTCGCGCTGATCGTAGGCGGTGTGGGTGTGATGAACATCATGCTGGTATCGGTGACCGAACGAACACGCGAGATTGGCGTACGCAAGGCCGTTGGTGCGCGAAAAAAAGACGTACTGCTGCAATTTACACTCGAGGCGATTACGCTTACCTCGCTGGGTGGCGTGATCGGCGTGGTGCTAGGTGGACTTCTCACCTTGATGGTGCGGCTGATCTGGTCGTCGCTCCCGGCCAGCATGTCAGCGTTCTGGGCTGGGGTGGGATTCTTCGCCTCCTGCGCCATCGGACTCGTATTTGGAATCTATCCCGCGTGGAAGGCCTCGAACCTCGATCCAATTGAAGCATTGCGGTATGAGTAGTCAAGTCTCCGCGCGAGTGAAACGCAATCGTTGATACATCTTTTGCTGAAATCGCTTGCAGTGCTGAGTGCAGGACTCGCAGCCGCAGGGCTTGCCTATTACGGTCTGTGCCTGTACGGAATGTTCACATTCCTGCGCGACTGCCGCCGAAAGCGGAATGCGTCAGGTTTTGCTCCACCAGTTTCGATTCTGAAACCGCTGCGCGGAACCGATCCTGAGATGTACGAGAGCTTCCGCAGCTATTGCCTCCAGGACTATAGCGAGTACGAGATCATCTTCGGAGTCAGCAATGCGAACGATCCCGCAGTTGCTCTTGTCCGGAAACTCATCGCCGAATTTCCCGAGCGGAAAATTCAACTGATGGTCTGTCCGGAGATCCTCGGCACCAACGTGAAGGTCAGCAACCTGCTGCAGATGGCGCGTGTCGCCAGATACGATCACTTATTAGTTAGTGACAGTGACATTCGCGTCGCGAGGGATTATCTCCGGCGCGTGCTCGCACAATTTGAGGACGCAAGAGTGGGACTGGTGACGTGCATGTATCGAGGCATTGCTGCGAACAGCTTGGGCTCACGGTTGGAATCCATCGGAACAAGCACAGATTTTTGTCCGGCGGTGCTTGCAGCTCGGCAACTGCAGGGCGTGCGTTTCGGGCTCGGATCGACAATGGCATTCTCGCGCAAGGCACTGGATGCGATTGGCGGTTTCGAACCGCTGCTCGACTATCTCGCCGACGACTACGAGTTGGGCGCGCGGATCGCCCACGCCGGTTTTGAAGTACGTGTGTCGGAAGTGGTAGTCGATCACTTTCTGCCCGGCTACACCATGCGTGAATTCCTGAATCACCAGTTACGCTGGGCGCGCACCATTCGCGACTCACGGCGATGGGGCTACGCTGGATTGATTGTCACATTTCCGCTCGTGTGGGCAGCTTTCGCTGTGTTGTTTTCGGCCGGGGCAACGTGGTCGTGGTGGTTGCTGGCGGCCACGGCTCTGATGAGAGCCGCAGTCGCGTTGACCGCCGGAAAAACGATACTGCAAGATCCTCAGTTGAATCGCGACTTCTGGCTCATTCCCGTGCGCGATGCGTTTGCCCTCGCGATCTGGGCCGCAAGCTTCACGGGTCATAAAATATTATGGCGTGGCATAGAATTTGAATTGGAAGACGGCAAGCTTCGTCCGGCGTAGGTCCTTTGTTTTGCCTCTTTTCCAGTGAATCGATATAATGAGCTTTACTGAGCGGGAGTAACTCAGTGGTAGAGTGCGACCTTGCCAAGGTCGAAGTCGCGGGTTCAAATCCCGTCTCCCGCTCCAGAAATTTAAGTAGCGCCGACCCCTCCGAAGCGAGGGTTTTTTGATGTTGAGGCGCTTAGCGGGCGTCTGAGCCCGCTGCCTGAATCCTGAGCCGAAGGCGAAGGATCTTTTCCAAGTAAGGCGCGGTAGCCAAGTGGTAAGGCAGAGGTCTGCAAAACCTTTATTCGGCGGTTCGATTCCGCCCCGCGCCTCCAATCTTCTCCTGTAATTATTTCATCGGCAATCATTTACAAGCAAGCCGACTTCGTCCTCATTCGGGCTGAGTGGACGAAAATGGGGCAGTTTTGGCCTCAGGGTCGGGCAAAAGTCGGCCCAGAATTCGCCGTCAAATTCGTTTTATTGAAATGAAGAATGTCCCTTTCTAGGCTTGCCCTTTAACTGTTTCCCTTGACTCCGGTATGTTCCCAACCGCAAACGTCGCATGTGCAATCGTTCTCGCAGCAACTTGGCCAACGTGCGCCGGCCCACTCCCGCTGGCATGGGGAGGCTTCAAGTTGTTTTTCGCAAAAGGCTCAGTGCAAATAGGAAGGCCGAAATGATGACTACGACCGGGCCTGGGCTGAGACGAGGAGAGCCAAACTTGGTGATCAGAAAACCCAAGCCGGTTGCAGCGACGCTAACCAGGCAGGAAACAGTTAGGAACTGAGAAACATTGCTTGTCAATCGTCGTCCGGTAGTCGCTGGGATGATGACCAAAGCGCCGGCAAGCAATGCTCCCATGAATCGCAAACCTACAAGTATCGTGAGACTGAATGTCAGCAGGAAGTAGAGGTTAAGCCGGTCCACTCGAATCGAGGTCGCTGCAGCCAGTTCTGGCGAGAACAGGCTTATCAGGAGCTGCTCCTTGAATCGAAGAATAACGAAAATGATCAGCAGAACAGCCCCTAAGCCGAGCAGGAACGCGAGCAGCGAAAGTTCCTGAAATCGGCCGAACAAGGCTTCTACCAGATCTTCCTGCGGGGTCAGAACCGCACCAATCGCGAGCGAAGCGGCAAATACAACGCCGATCATTGCCTCGGTGGCCAGGCCCGTCTTTTTCTGCAGTTGCCAAATCAATAGCGTGCCGAAGAACAGGGTAATGGCACCCCCGAGCAATGGATTGAAGCCAAACAGAAATGCCATCCCGATACCCGGCAGAGCCACGTGAGAAATCACGTCGCTGGCCAGAAGCATCCGCTTCATTAAGGCGAAGCTGCCAACCAATCCAGCTGCCACCGCAAAAAGCAAAGCCAGGATGATCCCATAGGTTTCACCTGGGGTCATGACAGCCCTCTCTGTTTGTCGTGCACGTGCTGATAGAACTTGGGGACTCCCGAGTAGACCTGCGCCAGAGTTGCTGGGGTCAGAATCTCGCGTGGCGGCCCGAAACAGGGCACGCCGCCGCTGAGGCACAAAACTGTGGTGGCGAACTGAAACACTACGCTCAAGTCATGCGATACCAAGACTACTGTCAGACCTTGCTCCGACCGCAGTCTTTCGAGTAACTCATAGATGTGCTCCTGGGCAAGCTCATCGAGACTCGCTGTCGGTTCATCTACAAGCAATAGATTGGGATCACCCAGAAGCGCAAAAGTGATCAGAAGTTTCTGGAACTGGCCTCCGGAGAGCACGCCAATTCTGGTATCGAGCAACTCCGGCGCTAAATTCACGATTGCTGCTTTCTCGGAAATTGCCGAAGCAGGAAGCTTCAGAAGGTGAGCCTTAGCACGTAGGAGATCACGTACGTGCAGCGGCAACTGTCGGTCCGCCGCGATACTCTGCGGAACGTACCCCACCCGGATTCCCTCGCCCCACTCAATCACACCTTTATAGGGCACTAGACCTAGAAGGGCTCTTAGGAGCACAGTCTTACCAGCGCCATTCGGACCGATAATCGCGAGGTTCTCCCCACGTGCAACCTCGAAGCTGAGGTCGTGGATGACATCTTTGCCGCCAAAGCCTACTCTGAGATTCTGCACAGACAGTGCTGGCGATCTGTTCGCTTCCGTCATTTGTCCCATTGAAACACTTGCATTCCGCAGAATTGTCACATCACTGCTCTGGCGTGACTGCAGCTTCCAAGTCCTCAGCCGCTTTGTTAATTCCAGCAGCAACATTCTCGATGACCTGCGCAACTTGCGGAATCTGCGCGTCCGCTTCTTTCCACTTCTTCGCGTCCATGTATTCACGCACCGCCGCGATCGGCTTTGCGCCGTAACCTGTGTATGCGCCAGGAGCATAGATCTGGTTCTTGAACCAAGGGCGTTCCGGCAGACCCTTTTCGTTTAGAAACAGGCGAGGAATCCTGAGCAAGTCAGCATTGACCCTATCCAGCGCCTCCGCGGAGATCGGCGGAGAACCCTTCGCCTGCCATGCACGCAGTACTTTCGAATACCGCTCAGAACTCTCCTTCAACAGCTCAATGGCGTTCTTCATCGGAGCAAAATTCATGTAGGGCGGTACGGTTTCTGCTGGCGGAGGGACTATAGGTCTGCGAGGGTCTGCCGTTGCAGTAAACACGCCTTCCTGCAGTTGCAGATTCCGCTCGGTGAATTCGTCTTGCTTATCCTTTAGTAGCTTCTCCAGTTCCGTTTCATATTTGCCGATGGCTTCAGCTTGCGGAGAATAGTCAAAGGGAATCAGGTCGGCATCCGCCAAGCGCATCATGGCTGTACCCACCGTCTGCGCTAGCGCCCGTTCATAAACGAAATCCGTGTCGCCAAAGTGCGTATACCAATAGAAGTCGTCGTATATGGAATGATATTGCGTGCCATCGTCCTCTCCGCCGAACTCGATACTTAGAGTCGAAATCCCCGCGAGATCCTGGAAGGCTGTGAAGTCTGATCCATCCCCGAGCGCAGTGACCTCTAGATCGTCGCGTTTGCGAAGATCCTTGCGTTCTTCAGCGTCCTTTGCCTGCGCAATACTGCTGAGGTGTGAACGCTGAAACACCGACATTTTAGTTTCGGGATCTTGAATATCCCGCGCCACGCCACTGACGAAGTTCTGCAAATCTTGGGTTCCGCCGGGGTACATGTAGCCTCGTTCGTTGCTGTCAGAGTTGATGTAAGCAACGGCGTGTCTCTGCAATTCAGTGAGATGGGTCTCTACCCATTCGACGGAACCCAGCAGCCCTGGCTCCTCCCCATCCCATGCGCAATAAATGATGGTGCGCTTCGGTGTCCAACCTTGCTTATGCAACTCGCCCAGCATGCGCGCTTCTTCGAGCAGCGCGGACTGACCGGAAATGGGATCCTCGGCGCCGTTGACCCACGCATCATAGTGATTTCCCCTAAGCACCCACTGATCATCGTTAGACCCGTGTAGAGTAGCGATCACGTCACGGATTGGTTTCATGCCCCAGTTCGAAGAGACCTTGAGGTGCACTTTGGCAGGGCCAGGACCGACGTGATAAGTGATCGACAAACCTCCGCGCCAGCCCTCAGGCGCTACGGGCCCTTTCAACGCAGAAAGCAGCGGAAGCGCATCCGCGTACGAAATTGGTAGCACCGGAATCTTGGTAATGGTCTTCGCGTCTTTGATCGCGAGACGTTTGGCGCCGGCTGTCGCTCCGATGCCCGGCGTGAGCGGGTCGCCCGGATAGTCCGTATCCATCACGCTCCCACGTTGCACACCGAAGCGTGGACGCCAGCCACCGGAGGGATAATCGTCGCCGTTGTAGTAGCCGTCGCCTTTGGGGTCGGAATAAATGATGCAGCCAATGGCTCCATGCTCGCCTGCGACTTTGGGCTTTATTCCACGCCACCCTCCGCCGTAGCGCGCAATGACGATGGCTCCCTTCACTGAAATTCCGAGGCGATCGAGTTGTTCGTAGTCCTCACGGTTGCCATAGTTCACATACACCAGTGGTGCGGTGACGTCGCCATCGATGGAATAGGCATTGTAGGTCGGGAGTTGCTCAGCTGTTTGGTTTGACGTGGGATCGACACCGAGTGGTGGCTCCTTCAGCGTGGCGCTGAACTTTGTTGGTTCCACCAGTTCGACAACACGCTCTTTAGGCGTCGGGAATAAAACGTTGAAGGTTTCGATCCGCGCATCAAAACCCCACTCCTTGAACCTGGACAGAATCCATTCTGCATTTTGTTCATCGTAAGGCGATCCAACATGGTGCGGACGTGCGCTTAGCCTGCGCATGTTTTCGCGGATGTTATCGGGAACAATGCCATCCCTGAACTTTTTTTCCCAATCCTTCTGTGCCTGTAAAGTCTGCGCACTGTAACCTAGGAGGCGCGAGGGTGATTCCGGGGAGGCCGTTTTATCTTCTGTAGACTGCGCCGTGAGTAGTTGTGTGATGGCCAGCAGGAAACAATACGTCCAGCGAAGTGTCATGCATACCCCTGATTGAAATGGAAAACGAAAAGCAGGAATTACTTTCCCAGACCACAAAATGCTTTACGGTAGCTCAACCTTGCTGATGGAATAAAGAATCCTTTTATTCCGGCACGGGCCCTCGAACCACCTGCACAAGATCGTCGGCGCGGATATGTCTGGCAAATGCCTTCTTCACCTCAGTAGCATCGAGTTCGAAATAACGCTTCGCGGCGCGAACGGGTTCATCCAGAGGTAACCCAATTTCCGCTCGCTTAAGCAAGCCTTCGGCGACGGCGTCTTCGCTCGACTCACTCAAGGGAATCTGCCGCAGGAGCAGAGCCTTGGCCTGATGCAGTTCCCCGGCGGATACGTTTTCGGTTCGCATCTGGCCGAGATCGCGCTCGATCAGCGCCCGCGCCTTCGAGACATTCTCCGGATTGCAGCCGTAAGTGATGGAGTAGCTCGCTCTGCTCTCCGACGCCCCAAGGCTGGCATCGACGGAGTATACATAGCCTGAAACTTGCCGCAGGTCGTGGTACAGGCGGGTGGCGTAAAAGCCGCCGCCCAGAACGTGATTCCCAAGCTGCAGGGGATAGTAGTCAGGATCGAAGCGGTTGAGGGGCAACTGCTCGGCGAGAGTGACCGTATCCTGGATGGCTTCCGGGTCGGATACATTCACCGCGGAGGGCTTGTTCGCCAAAACGGCCGGGAGCGTTGTGTTGGGCTTGGGGCCCACAGCTTTCCAGTCACCAAACCATTTCTCGATGACGATCCTTGCCTCCTCGGTAGAGACGTCGCCGATGACGACGATGGTAGTGAGATCGGGGCGTACGGTAGCGTCATGACACTGTTTCACTTCATCGAGGGTTACGTTGGCAAGCGTTGCCGGCGTGACCTCCCGCAGCACTGGATCGCCCACGGGCAGCAGTGCCAGATCGAGTGCGCGCGAGGTGCGATAGCCGGGGCTCTTGAGATTGCCAGCGACGAACTGTGAGGTCTGTTTTCTCACAACTGCGAAAGCCTGAGCAGGGAGCGCCGGATGCAACTCATTGTCGGCCAGCAGTTGGACACCGCGTGAGAAATGCTCCTTGAGGACTTTTAGGGAGAAGCTGTAACCCGCACTCTCATTTGCGGAAATATCGTCGAGTGCCTTTTGAAAGGCCAGCCGGTCCAGCGTCTGCGTTCCATAGGAATAGAGCGATTCGAGCACCTCGGAGACGCCTTCCTGTCCTGGCGGGGTCTGGAGGTCCGCATTGTGCTTCACCGACCCTAGAACGGAGACTGTCGGACTCGTGGGGTCTGTCTTGACGATTAGACGTAGACCATTCGGCAGGATTGTGTCAGAGACAGTGACAAAGTCGGAGGGCACCTTGAGCTGCTCCAGAGCCCCTGCCGCCCATTCAGGGAGCTGCACCGGTTTGGTGGGCGCAGAAGTCACCTCTTCCGCTCCGCCGTAACCTTTTCCAGAGACCGGCTCCCCGGTCGGCACTGGCTTCAGCGTTGCGGTTATCGAGTTCTGGTCAACGAGATACTGCTTTGCAACGCGGTTGACGTCGGCGAGGGTGACCCGTTGTATGGCTGCCACATCTTCGTCAGGGGAGTTGCGGCCTTCGGCAGCCAGAGCATTGGACCAGAGATCGGCAAGTCCTGGAATGGAGTTGCGCTGAAACTCAGCCGAGGCGACCTCACTTCTCTTCGCCGCCTCCACCAGATCTTCGGGGACACCTTTCTCCGCATAGCCCGCGAGGATTGTTCGCATCTCCGCAATTGCGGCTGTGATATCTGCTCCTGCTGGCAGAGCGACGAGTCCGTAGCCAACACTCGCCTTGGGATAGCTCTCGGCGACTCCGAACTCGGTACCGAGGGCCTTTCCTGCAGGTACCATGCCGTACAGGTCTGCACGCTGACTGGCTAGCACATCCGCCAGAATCTGCGCAGCCGCATAGTCGGGCGAATCTGTTCCCGGAAAGCGATAGGAGATGAAGCCGAGAATATAGGGAAGATTGCTGTCGAGCGTGAAGCTCTCCGATTTGACTGGTTTCAGATCCACAGAGGGTCGCGCAGGAAGCGGATGGCTGGGAATATCGCCGAACCAATGTTTTATCTTGGCAAGGGTTGCGTCCGGGTCGACGTCTCCCACAACGACCAAAATCGCATTGTCCGGGCTATACCAGTTGTCATAAAACCGCTTGAGCATCTCTCCTGTCGTTCCGTCAAAGGAGCTCTTCGTACCCAGCGGATCGTGAGCATATGGGGTGCCAGCAAACATGTCCTCGTTGAGGCGACTGATGAACTTGTAAGTGGGATTGGAGAGATCGCGAGCGACCTCCTGCTCGATCGCGCCGCGCTCCTCCCCCCATTGCTGCTGAGTGTCGTCGACACCACGCAGGCACGCCGCCTGGGCCTGAAGTGCCACATCGAGATCGGCTGCCGGGACGGTCGCGAAGAATTGCGTGATCGTCTGCTGTGTGTCAGCGTTGTTGCGGCCGCCCAGCTGCGCGTAGATCGCCGCCGTCTGGTCGGCCGTCATGCCGGTGCATCCGCGAAAGGCCATGTGCTCCTCGGCATGGGCCATCCCCGGAAAGCCCGCAGGAGTCTCATCGCCACCGACCATGAAGTTCATCTCTACGGTCGCTACGGGGGCCAGCGAGTTACGAATGACGACCACGCGCAGGCCGTTGTCAAGCTTCGCCCGAAATACAGACTGCTGCCCGGTCGCAGCATGAGCGGCCACTACGGCCAGCAGAAGGCAAAGCGCCACAGGTAGAGAACGAGTTTTATTCATTTCGGCATTCTCCCGATCTCTATCCTGGCTTCCGGGGGTAGAGAACCTGACTAATGCGACCTCAGTAGCATTCAGTCTTCCCTTTCAGTGTGGCACATGAATTCGTTGTCCGCCACTCGCGGGCCACAGCTTCAAACTCGCGGCGGTAGTTGCAACGCGACCTTGACGGCTTTGGTCTGGTAGGCATGGATACAAATGAGCAATGGAGTTGACCGCGATCACGAATTCCCCAAAGATGGGAGGGAAGCAGCGAGCCACCACACTCACTGATGTTCTGACGAAACAATGGCGGGCAATGTTGAGGCACATTAACTGACGTGGCCGGAAAAATTGCCAACTCTCATCATGCTGCATGTAACACGATCGACCCAGGCGACCGGTGATGACTGAACTTCTGCGGAACCAGGGTGCGGACATCTCCGCATGAAGGGAGTACTGAGGCTTGAAAGGCGAAGATAACCGATTCGTCTTCGGGAAAACAGCTGCTGAAAACACCCTACTGACAGACGTGATAAAAGGGTCTGCAAAACCTTTATTCGGCGGTTCGATTCCGCCCCGCGTCTCCAGCCTCCGCCTGTCTGTTTACCAGCGAATCCCAAACGTTAGCGGCAACACTGTTGTGCTGAAATTGTTCGTATAAGCGTGGTGGTATCGAAGTTCCGCGTAGATCTTTGCATTCGAGGATCCCACCTTGTAGGTCACACCGCCACCAATGTTCAGACCTACCGCGTTGCTGCTTCCGGACCTCAACACTGCATTCGCGGGAATCAGCCCATTCACACACGATATTCCCCAAAAGAAAAAATCGGGTCCACAAACGGTTCCCGGAACCAGCACGGGAGCTGTCAGTTCCCACGAGCGGTGATACCAACCGAATCCGCCGATTGCATATCCTCCCAGTTTGCCGCTAGTCGGAATGCGAACAATTGCATTGCCAGTTACGGAGTACATTCTGCTACTTCCGGATGGAGCTCCGGTAACGGCAAGTACGTCTTGCTTGACTGGCAATCCGTAATACATGAACTCCCCGTCCACGCCGAGTAGGTGACCAAGATTTGGCCCCCCACCGACGACGAAGTTCCCACCTGTACTGGCGAAGTTGGAGATCTGTCCCAACTGAAAACCAGGACCACCGCCAACGTTGAAGTTGAAACGACTCGCCTGGGAGAACGCGAGCGTGCACGTGAACAGCACAACGAGAGTGGCAGCTAGTTTGTTCATGCCGGGTCTGGATGCTTGCGCGCTGGTGGGGGTTGCGATCTGTCGGGCACAGGCTATTCGTGTGCAATGCAGGTGAGTTGTTACGCCCGGCGAGCGTCAGAGTCTCGGAAACAACCGACCAAACATGGATCGAGTAACTTCGCGCTTCCATCGACCTTGCTGCTCGCATCGGCAAAGCGCAAATGCCTGAAGACTAGGAATGTTACTAGTGGTCTTGTCGCCAGCAGCGCCGTAAAAAGGGAATTGTTTTCAGCGCGACCAAAGATCGAGCCTCGCCTTAAACAGCGGAGTGCTGTGATGAAGATTCAACTTACGGGCCAGGGCGATTCATGCCGCAGAATCGCCATCCATTCACACGTCTATTGTGTGTCGTTCCTTCTTGCCATGTTAGTGATCGCGGTCGCTTGCGGTGAGAAGAAACCCACGGCCGTACCGGGTCCGCCGGAAGTCCAGACTGCAGATGTGATCCAGCAGGATGTTCCGATCTATTCGGAATGGGTCGCGCAGCTGAATGGGGACACCAATGCGGAAATCGTGCCTAAGGTCCAAGGCTACCTGCTTAAGCAGAACTATAAAGAAGGCTTTTTTATAAACAAAGGCGAGCTGCTCTTCGAGATAGATCCCCGGCCGTTTGTCGCAGCTCTCGATCAAGCAAAGGCTCAACTCGCGCAAGCACACGCGGGTCTTTCCAAAGCAGACACCGACGTAATTCGGGACACTCCATTGGCTGAGCAAAATGCGATCCCACAGAAACAACTGGATAACGATCGCGCGGCGCAAGCTGCCGGCAGAGCTCAGGTTGCAGCAGCCGAGGCGCAGTTGGAACAGGCGCAACTCAATCTGGCATGGACGAAGGTGTACTCACCAATCGATGGCATAGCCGGGAGGGCGACCTCACAAGTTGGCGACTTGGTTGGGACCACGACGAAGATGACAACCATCTCGAAAGTAAATCCGATCCGCGCTTACTTCTCTATCAGCGAGGACGCATACCTCGGAGTTGCTGAAAAGGTCGGCGCAGTTTTGCGTGGAAATGGAAGAATTCCGGCGACCCCTGTCGAATATATACAGGCGAATGAAATTCCATATCCCCGCAAAGGTCGCATCATTCTGGTCAATCGAGAGGTGAGCTCGCAAACCGGCACGATTCAACTGGCAGCCGAGTTTCCAAATTCAGACGCGGTTCTGCGTCCCGGCGGTTTCGGACGCGTTCGTATGAAAACCGGCGACAACAAAAACGCTCTCCTGGTTCCTCAGCGCGCGGTCATCGAAGTTCAATCTGCGTATCAGGTCGTGGTCGTAGGACCAGACAACAAGGCCACCTTCCGCCCAGTAAAAGTGGCGGAAAAGGTTGGACCTAACTGGATAGTCACGGAAGGGCTGAAGCCTGGCGAGAAAGTCGTCGTAGAAGGATTCATGAAAGTGCGTGAAGGCATGCCCGTCAGTGCCAAACCTTACGCGGAAAGCGCATCGGCAGGGACCAACTGACCCATGTCTAAATTTTTCATTAGTCGCCCGATTGTGGCGATGGTTATTTCGATCCTGATGGTCATCGCGGGCGTCGTCGCGATGCTCAGCCTGCCGACGGCGCAGTTTCCGAAGATCGCGCCTCCTGAAATTCAAGTGCAGACGACCTATCTTGGTGCGGATGCCGAAACCGTCGCGCAGTCAGTGGCTACGCCGATCGAGCAGCAGATGGCCGGCGTCGACAACATGAACTACATGTATTCCCTGAACGGCAGCGATGGTTCGATGAAGCTGACGGTCAACTTCGACATTGCCACAGAAACCAATACCGATCAGATCCTTTCGCAGATGCGTGTAAACCAGGCCACTTCACAGTTGCCCAGTTCGGTGAACCAGTATGGCGTGACGGTGCAGAAGTCGACTGCGGCGCCGTTGATGATGATTGCCCTCTACTCGCCCACGAATCTTTACGACAACATCTTTCTGGCCAACTATGGAATCATCAACATTAACGATGCATTGACCCGTATCCCCGGAGTGGCCTCGGTGACAGTGTTTGGCGCCGGGCAATATGCCATGCGCTGCTGGGTCAATCCTGACAAGCTCGCGAATCTCAATATCACCGTTCCCGAAATCATCAATGCGATCCAGACGCAGAATACGGTGAATCCGGCGGGGCAGATCGGCAGCGAACCGGTTCCGCAGGGACAGCAGTTTACGTATACCGTCAGAGCTCCGGGACGCCTGCCCTCAGCGGAAGAATTCGGCAACATCATTGTGCGCGCTCAACCGGATGGAGGCATTCTCCGACTGAAAGACGTTGCGCGCATCGAGTTGGGAGCGCAGACGTACGCACTTCAAGGCAGATTGGACGGCAAGCCGTCAGCATTGCTCGCGGTCTATCAGTTGCCCGGAAGCAACGCGGTCCAAACGGCAGCGGGCGTGCGAAAGTTGATGGAAGAGACGAAGACCCGGTTCCCACAGGGTCTCGACTATGTAATCCCGCTCGACACCACGTTGGCGGTCACCGAAGGACTTGAAAGAGATCCAGCACACACTGTTGGAGGCAATCGCGCTGGTGATCCTGGTGGTCTACATCTTCCTGCAAGGCTGGCGCGCCACGTTGATTCCGTTGCTCGCGGTTCCAGTGTCGTTGATCGGTACCTTCATTGTCTTCCCGCTCTTGGGATTCTCGATCAATACGTTATCGCTATTCGGATTAGTCCTTGCGATTGGACTGGTGGTCGACGACGCGATCGTTGTGGTGGAGGCGGTGGAACACCACATCGAGCATGGGTCTGTCCCCAAAAGAAGCGACCGTAAAGGCGATGGACGAAGTGTCAGGCCCCGTAGTAGCGATCGCGCTGATTCTTTCCGCGGTATTCGTTCCAACCGCGTTCATTCCGGGTATCACCGGGAGAATGTATCAGCAGTTCGCAGTGACGATTGCAGTGTCCGTCATCTTCTCTGCGTTCAACGCGCTGACATTGAGTCCCGCACTTTCGGCCTTGCTATTGAAGCCAAGGAAGCCGACGCGCGGACCGCTAGGAGCTTTCTTCAAATGGTTCAACCGCGTGTTTGGCAGGGCCACTGACGGCTACGTGAGTGCGTGCGGACACTTGATTCACAAGGCGGGTTTTGCATTTGTCCTGCTCTTGGTGCTCTGTTTGGCGGCTGGATTTTTTGGGAAGAAGATTCCGACCAGCTTCCTTCCCGATGAAGATCAGGGTTTCGTTTATGCGGGTCTGCAACTTCCGGATGCGTCTTCGCTGCAGCGAACCGGCGATGCTTCGAAGGAAGTCGAGGACATCATCATGAAGACGCCCGGTGTGGAGCATGTGAGCTCTGTGATCGGGTACAGCATGTTAAGTGGAGTGAACACCACGTACAGTGCGTTCTTTTGGATTTCATTGAAGCAGTGGGAGGAACGAAAGGCGCCGGAGGAAAAGTACGAAGCAATCAAAGAGCACCTCACCAAAACTCTTTCCAAGGTGACTTCTGGGATTGCATTTGCATTTCCTCCGCCCGCAATTCCAGGTGTAGGCACATCGGGCGGCGTGACTTTTGTTTTGCAGGATCGGTCTGGCAAAGATATCGCCTTCCTCGGGAAAAACCTGCAAACATTTCTGGCGGCTGCGCGCAAGCGTCCGGAACTGGCGAGTGTCACCACGACCGCTCTGTTCGGTGTGCCGCAGGTAGGTGTGACGGTTGACAGGGCGAAGGTGCTGACCCAGCAGATAAATCTTGCTTACGTCTATCAAACGCTGCAGACGTTTATGGGCGGCTCGCTGGTGAATTACTTCAATCGCTTCGGACGGCAATGGCAAGTCTACGTGCAAGCGGATGGCGACTATCGCACGAATGTAAATAACCTGGGCAAGTTCTATGTGAGGAACAACGGCGGCGAAATGGTCCCATTGAGCACATTGACCGGCACTGAGCCGCGCAGCGGGCCTGGGTTCATCATGCGGTTCAATCAATTCCAATCGGCACAACTCAATGCCTCCACGGCTCCCGGGTACAGCTCCGGCCAGGCAATCGCTGCCCTGGAGGAAACCTTCAAGCAGACGATGCCGGCGGAAATGGGATTCGACTACATGGGTATGTCGTACCAGGAGAAGAAGGCGGCCGAGGGAGTTAGTCCCATCGTCGTGTTCGCACTCGCTTTCCTTGTGGTCTTTCTGATCATGGCGGCACAGTACGAAAGCTGGACGCTGCCGTTCGCTGTTTTGCTCGGCACTCCGATCGCGGTGTTTGGAGCATTTCTGGCATTGTTTGGTCGCGGGTTGGAGAACGATGTTTACGCGCAGATCGGACTGGTGATGCTCATCGGCCTGGCGGCAAAGAACGCGATCCTGATCGTGGAATTCGCGAAGATGGAATACGACAAGGGCAAACCATTAGTCGAAGCGTCGCTGTCGGGCGCGAAGCTGAGGTTGCGGCCGATTCTCATGACGGCATTCGCGTTCATCCTTGGTTGTGTGCCGCTGTGGTTAGCTTCGGGAGCCGGCGCCATTTCACGACAGGTGTTGGGAACCGTGGTCATCGGCGGGATGTTGGCCGCTTCGTTACTGGCGATCTTTTTCGTCCCCGTCTCGTTCGTTGTGATTGAACGGCTCGGTCATCGTTTGGGAGCAGCAAAGCCGGTCGAAGGAGAGCCGGCAGCGGATCACGAAGGAGCGCACGCAGCATGAGAATTACCTTTGCCCTCGTGCTGCTATTCTCGCTTTGCGCTTGCAAAGTTGGTCCGAATTATAAGCGTCCGGCAGTGGCGATCCCCGACCAGTATCGTGGACTCGCGCCGACTGCTTCCCCGCAGCCACAACCTTCCACGCCAACCTTCGCGCAAATGAAATGGTGGACGGTTTTTCAGGATCCGGTATTGGATGACCTCATCAGGGAGGCACTGGTCAACAACTACGATCTGCGGATCGCGGCCACTCGTATTCTGCAGGCAAAAGCGCAGCTTGGTATCACGCGCGCTGATCAGTTTCCTTCGGTAGAGGCGACGGGCGCGATCCAGAATGTCCGCAATCAATTGTTCCAGAACGCGCCGACTTTCGATTCGATCGGGCTGCAAGCATCGTACATTGTCGACTTTTGGGGACAATTCCGCCGTGCAACCGAGGCCGCCCGGGCCAACCTGGTTGCCACAGAATATGGACAGGAGGTGGTGCGAACAACCCTGATCTCGAACGTAGCCAGCAACTATTTCCTTTTACGCCAATTCGACGCGCAACTCGATTACTCAAAGGAAACTCTGAAAGCAGATCAGGAGATGTTGAGAATCAACACCATCAAGTTCAAAGGTGGTGAGTCCGCGCAGACTGACGTGTTGCAGGCGGAATTGCTCGTAGAACAGGCGGAGTCGCAGATTATCAGCCTGCGTCAGTCGATCGAACAGACGGAAAATGCGGTCAGCATTCTTCTTGGAAGAAATCCTGCCCCTGTCGCGCGCGGGCTCGATCTTGTCGCGCAACCGCATCTGCCGGAAGTACCCGCGGGCATTCCTTCGACAATTCTGCAAAGACGGCCGGATGTGCGCCAGGCGGAGATGTTGCTGGTTTCCGCGAACGCGAACGTCGGAGTAGCGAAGGCAGCGTTCTTTCCTCAATTCTCGCTGACCGGTTCATTCGGAGCGCAGAGCACTTCGCTGACTAGTTTTCTGGAGGGCCCAGCGACATTCTGGTCCATCGGAGGCCAAGCTCTGCAGCCATTGTTCGAAGGAGGCCGCATCAAGTCAAACTATCGATTGGCTTGGGCGCAGCGGGACCAAGCGGAGCTTTCGTACAAGCAAACTGTTCAGTTGGCTCTAGAGGATGTGTCTAACGGCTTGGTTGGTTACTCGCAGTCGCGAAAATTTCGGATGAAGATCGAGCAGCAGACCGCCACTTACAGCGAAGCGGCGCGCCTGGCAAATGTACGTTTCCTCGGCGGATATACGAGCTTCCTCGAGGTGCTGGTAACGCAGCAGCAGTACTTAACCTCGCAACTGGCGCTCGCGCAGGCATGGGACTCCGAGTTGCAGAACTATGTACAGTTGTACCGCGCGCTTGGCGGAGGATGGGAGCCATAGCGGTAGTCTGGTCTAGCGCCACTCAGCCCCCGTCGTTCCCGAAAGAGCCCTGTCCAGGTAGGTTGCCGCGCTGATCAGTGCGAGATGCGTGAATGCCTGCGGGAAGTTTCCCAAATGTTGTCCGTTAGAACCGAGTTCCTCGGAATACAGACCAAGATGATTGGCGTACCCAAGGAGCTTTTCAAATAACAACTGTGCTTTCTCCAAATCGCCAGCGCGCGCCAGGCATTCGACATACCAGAACGAGCATGCGGTGAAGCTGCCCTCTCCACCCGGAAGACCGTCCACATGGGCACCGTCTACTTGGTAGCGGCGGACAAGCGTGTCTTCGATCAGGTGTGCCTCTATCGCTCGCATCGTCGAGAGCCACATCGGGTCCACGGGACTGATGAATCTCATCATTGGCATCAGCAGCGCTGAAGCGTCCAACTCTTGCGACCCCTTGAATTGGACGAATGCCTGCAGGCGCTCATTCCAGAAGTTGGTGAAAATATCGTTCCGGATTTCATCCCGGGTGCGTTGCCATGACTCCAGAGGCCCTGAAAGCGATCGTTTTTGCGCAAGTCGCAATGCACGGTCGAAAGCCACCCAGCACATTACGCGAGAGTGCAAGAACTCCTTCGCACCGCCGCGAACTTCCCAAATCCCCTCGTCGGGCCGTTGCCAGTTCTTCCCCAGCCAGTCGAGGATGCGCTGCACGTTCTGCCATCCGGAGTAGGAAATGGGGTCGCCGTACTTATTGGCGAGGTAAATGGAATCCATCATTTCCCCGTAGATATCCAGTTGCAATTGCTGGTAAGCCGCGTTTCCAATGCGCACTGGACGCGAGTTCTCGTACCCGGAGAGATGGTCTAGCGTCATCTCGTCAAGTTTTTGCCGGCCATCCACCCGATACATTACTTGTAAGGGCCCGCGCTCCGCGTTGTCACAAAGTCGTCCTAGCAGCCAGTCGATGAACGCCTCTGTTTCTTCGACAAAGCCGAGTCGAATGAGCGCGTACAGCGTGAACGTCGCGTCCCGCAACCATGTATATCGATAATCCCAGTTGCGTACTCCTCCAATGTTCTCCGGCAGGGAAAACGTAGGCGCCGCAATCAATGATCCGTGCTCTTGGCTGATGAGCAACTTCAATATCAAAGCGGAGCGATTGACCATCTCCCGCCATCGACCCTTGTATTTCGATTTCGCTATCCATGCTTTCCAGAAGCGGCTCGTCCGTTGGAAGCGCTTGCTCGCGAGTTCCATCTCAGATTGGCTTTCCGGAGAACGCAATCCACCGAGCACGAAGGTTGCGGTTTCGCCAGCTCGTAAGCTGAATCGCGATTTCACATCCTGAGAACTACGTTCCAAAGCAACAGTCGAATACAGCCCCATGGGCGGGCATACGTTGTCAGCTGGGAAGAACATCGCGCAGCGATCTGAAATCTCCGCCCGGTGCGTGCAGCGTCCGTAGTTAAATCGTGGGAGGCAATGCATTTCGAATTGCACGTTGCCCCTGATCACCGAGACCATCCGGATAATCTCATTCGGCTGTTTCCCATCCTTTTCGATGGGCATAAAGTCCGTGAGTTCGGCGACGCCTTCTTCCGCGAGAAATCGCGTCAGCAACGTATTCGTATCGGGCAAATAGAGTTGGCGTATCCGCACGTTCGTGAGCTGGGGCTCAATCTGAAAGCAGCCACCGTTTTTGTCGTCGAGCAGAGCAGCGAATACTGTGGGGGAATCGAAGTCTGGGTAACAGAGAAAGTCGATCGACCCATGAATGCCGACCAGCGCAATCGAGCGCATGTTTCCGATTACGCCGTAATTTTCGATAGGCTGAAAGCTCATAATCGGAGACTAACCTTTAAGATGCGCGATGCGACGCGTCATTATTATTCTTGATTATTCTTGCGAGAAGAAGGTCGCCGGCGATTCGGTTCACCCCACAGTCGAAATCCACCAGTGAAGGCATTTGCGTTGTCGCAGGCCCGAGATCCTGGGGGTAGCGCCTTCAGCTTTTTAACATTGCCTCCTCCAAGAACTACTTCTTCAGCCTGGAGTGCAACAGCCAGTCGGGCCACAACATCGGCAACAAGGCGACGCCATTTCCTCTGCCCCCACTTCTTCAATCCTCTCAGGCCGACGTAATCCTCGAAAGTGCCGGACCTATAGGGAAGATGCCCCAACTCCATCGGCAGCAAAACGCCATCAGCGATCAGCGCAGAACCCAAACCAGTTCCCAAGCCTAGAAACAGCATCTTGCCACGTTTGTAATCTCCGAGGGCCTGCATCGCCGCATCATTGACGACCTTCACCGGGCGTCCAAACGCCTTTTCAAAATCAAATCCGACCCATCCCATCCCAAGATTGTGTGGTTCCGCCGCCGGACGCTGCCGGATAACTGAACCGGGATATCCGACCGACACCACGTCGTACTGCCAGTCCTTAGCGAGCTTCTTGACCTCCGAAACCATCTGCTTAGCCGTCAACGTTGGTCCAGACGGAAATTTGCGTGATACTCGTTTCCCGGAGACGCGAATCTTCACATGGGTTCCGCCTACATCGACCACGAGCACTTTCATGGCAAGCCTTTCTCAAAACGTGATCGCGAAGCGGCCTCGTCACTCTCGATTGCAAAAATACAAGTGACGGCTACAGCCCACAAACGGTTGCTTTCTGATCCGTTTAGCACCTGAGCAACGTGCAGTTCAGCGTCACAAACAACGGCTAATTCGCGGCCCGCTTACTCGCGATTTCTTCAAACAGTCTAGTTACTAATATGCCGATCACGAATCGAATAAGTTGTGAGTGAAATCGCGCAGAGCGGAAGAATCAGTAGCGCCGACATGCCACACCGGCCCGAGACGTTCCTTCGGCGCGAAGGTTCGAAGGCGTTCGACAGCTTACGCTATCACTGGCCGGAATACCTGATGGAAACCGGCGAGCTGGCATCCTACATGTTCTTTGCCTGCGCATTTGCAACCTTGCTGCAACATCCCGCGTCGCCGGTGCGGCACGTTGTAATGGATGGCCTCTTCCGTCGGATGCTCTATGGACTCGCAATGGGAGTGACTGCAATCGCGATTGTAATGTCGCCTTGGGGAAAACAGTCGGGAGCGCACTGCAATCCAGGAATAACCTTCACGTTTTATCGGCTGGGCAAAGTCGATTTTTGGGACGCATTCTTTTATGCCACTGGCCAATTCCTTGGTGCGATTGGCGGCGTTGCGATCGCAAGATACGTCTTAAGAGGTGCGGCGGCGAACCATGCCGTGCGATACGCCGTAACTGCGCCTGGTAAGTACGGCGTGATGGTCGCTTTCCTCGCGGAAGTTGCAATCTCCTTTGCCCTGATGCTCATCATCTTGCTGGTTACGAATCACGAAAGGCTTGCACGATACACACCCTATTTTGCAGGAGCACTGGTTGCGATGTTCCTGACATTCGAATGGCCGCTTTCCGGCATGAGCATGAACCCCGCACGAACGCTGGGTTCAGCCTTGCACGCCAGCTACTGGTACGCCCTTTGGATCTATTTCACGGCTCCGCCATTGGGGATGCTTGCTGCTGCAGAATTGTTTCTGGCAGCTCGTGGGGGAGTGCCTCCCATTTGCGCAAAGCTCCACCACGCAAACAACAAGCGCTGTATTTTCCACTGTGGATATCGAACAACGCGCCGTGACGCTTTTTAACCTGCTCTACTGGATCAGCCGCGGACACGAGGCTGGTCACGGGCCTAATCACAGAACCAAAAAAAAAGGGAAAGCTCATGAACGTCGTGAATCGATCTTCTTCAGCCCAGTCGACTAACAAAACTAATCCCGAAGAATACGATCTTGTGATCCTCGGCGGCGGCACGGGATCTACGCTGGCTGCATGGACCATCGCCGGCGAGGGAAAGCGTGTTGCCGTCATTGAGCGGAGATACATCGGCGGATCGTGCCCAAACATTGCCTGTATGCCCAGCAAGAACATCATTCAGAGCGCGAATGTTGTCTCGTACTTTCGCCGTAGCAAGGAGTTCGGAATGCGCGGAGACGGTGACGTCACGGTTGATATGCCCGTCATCCGTGATCGGAAACGCAGAATGGTCGCGGGCTTGAATGAGATGTACCTCGATCTCTACAAGAAGACCGGAGCTGAGCTCATCCTCGCCTCAGGACGTTTCGTAGCTCCCAAGACTGTGGAAGCTACGCTTCCCGATGGAACAACTCGTCGACTTCGTGGAACTAACGTGATCATCGGGACGGGTACGCACGCTGCACTTGAAGCGGTACCCGGTCTGTCTGGGGCGCAGCCTCTGACGCATATCGAAGCGCTCGAACTCGGTGAGGTTCCCAGGCACCTCCTCGTGCTAGGAGGTGGCTATGTCGGAACAGAACTGGCTCAGGCCATGCGTCGATTCGGCAGCAAAGTTTCGGTGATCGATCGCAATGCTCGGCTGGTTCAGGAAGAAGATGAAGATGTGACCGAGGCGCTACAAAGCCTCCTCACGGACGAGGGCATCGACATCATTCTTGACGCCCACGTTAAGCGAATATCGGGGAAGTCAGGCCAGTCGGTAACAATTGTTCTCGATCGAAACGGAGTCGAGACCGCAGTCGAGGGCAGTCATCTGCTGGTGGCAGCTGGCCGTGTTCCAAACACAAAAGATATAGGACTGGACATTGCTGGAGTCGAACTGACCGACCGCGGCTATGTGAAAGTCAATGAGCGCCTTGAGACGACCGCGCCCGGTGTTTGGGCAATCGGCGAAGTAGCCTTTACCCACATCAGCGCTGACGATTCGCGCATTGTTTGTGACAACCTTGCTGGCGGAAATCGTGTAACCACTGGAAGGCAGGTTCCGTTTTGCCTCTTCACAGATCCGGAATTAGCGCGCGTTGGCCTGAATGAGAAGGAAGCTCAAGCGCAGGGCATTCCGTACCGCCTGTTTAAGATTCCCCTGGACGGCGTACTCCGCGCTCGCGCAATCTGCGAAACACGCGGATTCATGAAGGCCTTGGTGGAAGCTGACAGCGACCGCATCCTTGGCTTCACCAGCTTTTCTGCCGACGCCGGAGAACTCATCGCCGTTGTACAGGTTGCGATGATCGCCGGACTTCCCTATACCGCATTGCGCGAAGCCGTCCTGACACACCCGACATTCGCTGAAGGCCTTGCCCCGCTATTCTCGTCGGTGCCTTCGATGCCCAACGTGCTGAGCCCCGATGACAGATCGGCCACAGCTACAAGATCCCTCGCTTAACGGCGCCTCGAGCTACGGCCAATCTGTAGATATGCGTTCAGCCAGCCCGGCTGACTTCCGCTCTCTTGGGAAGCGTCCAGTTAGGCCGAATGAAATGACAGGTGTACCCGCCGGGGTAGCGTTCGAGATAGTCCTGGTGTTCCGGTTCAGCCTCCCAGAAAGGACCGGCTGGCGCCACTTCCGTCACTACCTTGCCCGGCCACAGACCCGAGGCTTCAACGTCGGCAATGGTGTCCTCCGCAATCCGCTTCTGTTCGTCGTTGGTATAAAAGATCGCGGAACGATAGCTCGTTCCCATGTCATTACCCTGCCGATTCAGAGTTGTTGGATCGTGAATCTGGAAGAAAAATTCCAAAAGCTTGCGGAAAGAGAGTTTCGTCGGGTCGAACACAATCTCGAGCGCTTCGGCATGGCTTCCATGATTGCGGTAAGTCGCGTTGGGCACATCGCCCCCCGAATAACCGACTCGTGTGGAAATCACGCCAGGGTAACGGCGAAGCAAGTCCTGCATACCCCAAAAACAACCTCCGGCTAGAATCGCACGTTCTGTAGATGACGCCATTTTCTACTCCTTTTTCGCAGTCTCGAATAGCTTGCGGTACTCGCCGTATCCCTCACTCTCAAGTTCCTCGAGAGGGATGAAGCGCAGCGAAGCTGAATTGATGCAGTAACGGAGGCCGCCCTCTTCCGGCGGGCCATCGGGGAAAACGTGGCCGAGATGGCTGTCACCCTGGCTCGACCGAACTTCGGTGCGGGCCATGCCGTGGCTCGTATCCGTATTCTCGACGACGTTTCCAGCATCAATCGGCTTGGTGAAACTCGGCCACCCAGAGTGGCTGTCGTACTTGTTTACCGAGGCGAACAGTGGCTCGCCTGAAACAACGTCCACGTAGATCCCCGGCTCTTTGTTATCCCAATACTCGTTATCGAAGGGACGCTCGGTCCCATCATGCTGGGTCACACGATATTGCTCGGGAGAGAGGCGGGATACGGCTTCCGGATTCTTGTTGTATTTCGGCATACGCACATTAGAGTGCTGGACTACGCAAATCGATCCACCTACATGATTTAGATTTTGTGCCCACCCTGGCGCTATCGGTCGCCTTCGTTCAGTCTGTGTCGACCCCGTCGATTGCCCGTGTCATGGCATTATAAGTTGATGCTGCGGAGCGCCATCAGTCGCGCGTTCTGGTCATTTAGGACGGGCGCGCGCCTTCGACGACAATTGCTGATCTTTCACCCGGATGACACAATGAGCTTTCGCCATCTGGGAGCCCGCAGGTGAATGCGTTCAAACGCTCGGTAGTGATTGCGGTTCTGGTGCTTCTCTGCTGCCAGGCGTTTGCCGCTGATGCGAAAGAATCCGAAGCCGCCAAAGTCGCTACGGACTGGCTTGCCCTACTCGACGCGGGCAAATACGACCAGTGCTGGAAACAGACCTCGCCCTCATTCCAATCCTCGATTCGCAAAGATAAATGGGAATCCCAGTTGGGACACTCGCGACACCTGCTGGGAAAGATTCGGGGCCGCAAGCTCCTGAATGCGGTCTACACAAACAAGCTCTCGGGAGCAGAAGACGGCGAATATGTTGTCGTGACGTTCATCAGCGGCTTCGAGCGGCTTGGCTCGGGAATCGAGACCGTGATCCCGCAATTGCAACCAGACGGCAGCTGGAAGATTTCCAGTTACGGAGTGAAACCGTCAGACGTGGACGACTCGGGCTTTTCAGTGTCCCCGAAATAGAGAGAGGGCCGCTTAACAGCCACCAGTCATCCTGCTCACAAACTACATGGTTGCTCCTTGTTACAGTCCCTGCGTTTTCGCTCTTCTGCCCCCTGGATTAGAATCTCAGCGCAGATGAAACGAGTTTCCGGAGCCATGTTCAAAAAGGTCCTGATTGCCAATCGTGGGGAAATTGCGGTGCGCGTCATTCGCGCCTGCCGCGAAATGGGTATTCGCTCCGTCGCCGTTTATTCCGACGTCGATCGCGCGTCGTTGCATGTTCGAAAAGCCGACGAGGCCTATCACATTGGTCCGGCGACCGCGACCGAGTCGTACCTGAACATCGCCAAGATTCTCGACGTCGCTAAGCGCAGCGGCGCCGAAGCGATCCATCCCGGCTACGGCTTCCTGTCTGAGAACGCGAACTTCGCTCGCGCTTGCACCGCCGCTGGAATCAAGTTCATCGGCCCGACCGGCGATGCGATGGACAAGATGGGCTCGAAAACCCGTGCCCGCCAGGCAATGTCGAAGGCTGATGTCCCATTTGTTCCGGGCACGCTCCGTGGACTGGAGTACCCCGAGACGGAGATAAAAGCTGCCGAAGTCGGCTATCCGATCATGCTCAAGGCTGCGGCGGGTGGTGGCGGCAAGGGCATGCGTATGGTGCGCTCGCCTCAGGATCTGAAGTCCTCCTTCGAAGGAGCGCGTAGCGAGGCCGAACGCTCTTTCGGCGATAGCGAAGTCTATATCGAGAAATACATCGAGAATCCGCGGCACGTGGAAGTGCAGATCTTCGCCGACGAGCATGGCAGTTGCGTCTACCTCGGCGAACGTGAGTGCTCTGTGCAGCGCCGCCATCAGAAGGTTCTCGAAGAATCGCCATCCCCGATCGTCACCGAAGAAATGCGCCAGCGCATGGGCGAGATTGCGGTGCGCGTCTCCAAAGCCGCCGGTTACACCAACGCCGGCACCGTCGAGTTCATCGTCGACCAGGATCGCAACTTCTATTTCCTCGAGATGAACACGCGCCTGCAAGTCGAGCATCCAGTTACGGAACTTGTGACCGGACTCGATCTCGTGCACCTGCAGATGCACATTGCCTCAGGCGAACCGTTGCCATTCCGGCAGGAAGACGTGAAGCTGCGCGGCCATGCGATCGAGTGCCGCATCTACGCCGAGGATCCCGACAACAATTTCTTCCCGAGTCCAGGCAAGATCGCGCTCCTCCTGCTGCCCTCTGGTCCGGGGATCCGGCGCGACAGCGGCATGTATGAAGGATGGACCGTTCCGCTCGACTACGATCCCCTACTCGCCAAGTTGATTGGCTACGGCTCGGATCGCGAGCAGGCCATCGCGCGACTGCAACGCGCGTTGTACGAATACTTCGTCGGCGGCATCAAGACGAACATCAGCCTGTTCCGGCGTATCCTGCGGCATCCCGATTTTCGGGCAGGCAACATCGACACTGGTTTTCTGGATCGTCTTCTCGCGGACAAGAATTACGATCTGACGCCCGACGAGACTTCCGAAGCAAACAAGGCTCGAGTAGCGGCCATTGCTGCGGGATTGTTCGCCGTCTTACAGCCGATCGCAACAAATGGTGTCTCGAAGAACGGCACAGGTAAGACGAGTGGCACAGGCGCTTCCAAATGGAAACAAGCCGGACGACAGGAAGCGCTGCACAGCTGATTTGATAAATGTGTTGACTCTGCTTTACTGAGAGACTGATCGGCTGAAAGACTCGATTGACTTACGACATTCTCATCGACGGCAAGTCTCACCGGCTCGAACTCAATCAAGCCGAGGGCATCTGGCATTGCCGTCTCGACGACGAAGAGGTCCACGTCGACGCGATCCTCGCCCGGCCCAATGTTATTTCGCTCATCATCAATGGCATTGCTTACGAAGTGAAGCGTGAGCTCACGCCCACCGACACGCATATCTGGGTGAAGAGTGCGCGCTTTGCTGCTGAAGTACGCGACCCCCGTTCCTTGCGCAGTCGTCGCGGCAAAGGCGCGGGAACCGAAGGGCCGCAGAAACTCGTTGCCCCGATGCCTGGGAAAATCGTTCGCGTGCTCGCCAAAGAAAAGGATCAGGTGGAAGCCGGCCAAGGTCTCATCGTCATCGAAGCGATGAAGATGCAGAACGAGTTGAAGTCTCCGAAGAAGGGAACCGTCAGCCAGATTCTCGCGAAAGACGGCGCTACGGTCACCGCCGGAGAAGTGCTCGCAATTGTGGAGTAGTCGATCAGTTTTTCAGTCCTTCAGTCGATCAGTCGTTCAGTCTCTCAGTTAGGAATGCCTCAGTAGCGAACACACGATTGAATATGGAAGCTCTTGAACTGCGTATGGAGAAGCTAACTGAAAGACTGAAAGACTGAAAGACTGAAAGACTGACAGACTAACCATGATCATCATCCTCGCCGGTCTCCCCGGCACCGGCAAAAGCACTCTCGCACACGCACTTGCTCAGCGAATCGACGCGACCGTTCTCGATAAAGATCCCATTCGCGCCGCTCTCTTCGCCCCATCCGACATCGAGTACTCCACCTCACAGGACGATTTCGTCGTCGGCATCATGATGCAGGTTGCGGGCTATCTCGTTCATCGCGGGCCTTCGCGCCCTATCATCCTTGACGGCCGTCCTTTCTCGCGCCGCTACCAACTCGAACAGGTGATTCGTTTCGCCGATCAGATGGAAGAGCCTTGGCGGATTCTCGAGTGCATCTGTTCGGACGAGACGGCACGCGCCCGGCTGGAGCAGAGCGCAGACGCACACACGCATCCCGCCATCAACCGGGATTTCAATTTATATTTGCGCGTGAAGCAGCAGTTTGAAGAGATTACTTTTCCGAAGACGACGATCGATACGGATCAGCCGCTGGAAGTCTGTGTTGAGGAAGCACTCGTCGCGCTGCGAAGCGCTACCACACAGGGTTAGCAACTTCGCAGGTCCACTGGCAGAAAAACAGTACGACAGCCGGACTACTCTTTCTTGTCGGCCGGTGGCTCAGGATCTTTTACTGCGCCCTTGAAGTTTCTGATGCCTTCGCCCAAGCCTTTGCCGAGTTCAGACAAGCGGCCCGGCCCGAAGATGAGCAGCGCGATGGCGGCGATTACCAGAATTTCCGGCAGTCCCAATTTGCCTAGCATGTTGGTCTCCTGGAGGAGCTCCTCCAAGCCGCGCACCGGCGCCTGAGGAACTGCATCTCGAAGCTATTTCGCTTCTCATTGATTCTAGGCCAGCTGTACCCCGGAGTCAAAGACAGCCTGCGGCGGCCTTTGGCGGTCGCCCCACGCAAATACCCGAACCGCCATGCGGTTTGCCGCATCATTTAACATACTCGTCATGGACTTGGTCCAAAAACGCGCGGAGTTGCGAAGCCGCCTTCAGTCTTACCAGAAGCTGTTGGTCGCGTATTCCGGCGGCATCGATTCTGCCTATCTCGCTTGGGAAGCCCGTCAGGTGCTGGGCACGAATGTCCTCGCCGTGATCGCCGACTCCCCATCGCTGGCCCGCGCCCAGTTAAAGGATGCCGTCGCCTTCGCGCAGGAGCAGGGAATCCCGCTGGAGATCCTCGCTACCGCCGAGATGGACCGTCCCGACTATGTACGCAACGACGGCCAGCGCTGCTTCCATTGCAAAGACGAACTCTTCACCGTGATGGAAGCCTTCGCCATCGAGCGCGGCTTCGACACCATTGCTTATGGCGTGAATCTCGACGATCAGGGTGATTTCCGTCCTGGCCAGCATGCGGCGCGCAAGCACGGTGTCGCCGCTCCTCTCCTTGACACCAAGCTCACCAAGCAGGATATCCGCCAATTAGCACAGGACGCGGGACTGCGGGTCTGGGACAAGCCAGCGTCTGCCTGCCTCTCTTCGCGAATTGAATACGGACGTCCAGTCACCCGCGAGGCGCTTGCCGCCGTTGAAGCCGGCGAAGATGCCCTGAGAGCCCTTGGATTCCGCCAGTTTCGTGTGCGCCACCACGGCCAGATCGCGCGTATCGAGATTTCGCGCGACGAACTCTCCCGCGCTCTATCGCCCGACATGGCTTCCGAATTCGTGCGCATCTTCAAGGCGCTCGGATTTACCTACGTCACCCTCGACCTCGAGGGTTTTCGCTCCGGTTCGATGAATGCGCTGTTGCCGCTTTCTACCATCAGGTCCGCCTAACTCAAAATGGGCGTGAAGCCGCTTAAACTGGGCGCGAAACCCCTTCCCAACCGCTCTGCATGAGATAATTCCTGTTTAGGAGTTTATGCTGCATTCTTCATGGATTAAGCGCTCTGTCGCCCTTGTTTTACTACTGTGTTTAGGTTGTGCCGCCCAGGCGCCCTCGCCTGAGCTCGATCGCCGTATTGAACGGAATCTTCGCTCTTATTACAGCGTGCCCTCTGGCATCAAGCTGGTCATTGGCGCGCGTTCGCCCAGCGATTTTCCGGGCTACGATAACCTGGTTGTCACCTTCGACAACGGCGAGAAGAAGCAGGAGCAGAAGTTCCTGATCTCCAAAGACAATAAGAGTTTGCTTCGCGTTGCGCGCATGGATCTGACGCAGGATCCCTACCAGACCACGATGAGCAAAATCGATCTGAGTGGGCGTCCGGTGCGTGGTAACAAAGACGCCAAGGTCACCATCGTCAACTACGACGACTTCGAGTGCCCGTTCTGCGCGCGTATGCATGAGACCCTGACTGACGATATCCTCAAGACCTACGGAGATCGGGTCCGAATTATTTACAAGGACTATCCGTTAGCGGAAATCCATCCGTGGGCCAAGCACGCGGCCAACGATGCCAACTGCCTGGCAGCATCCAGTAACGATGCCTATTGGGATTTTGCCGACTACATGCACGCCAATCAGCACCAGATCTCGTCGCAGACGAAGTCATTGGCCGAGCAGGAAGCCAACATCGATCGCATTACCCTCGATCAGGCAGCAAAGGCTAAAATCCCTACTGCACCCGTACAAGCTTGCATCAAGGCGCAGTCGGATAAGCAGCTTAAGGCTTCGATCGATGAAGCCGATAAACTCGGCGTCAGCGCAACGCCGACTCTGTTCATTAATGGTTACAAAATCGATGGCGCCGTGCCGCCCGAAGAGCTTCATGCTGCTATCGACAATGCTCTACGCGACGCCGGATCCAATCCGGGCGCAGCTTCGCATTGAGTCAGGTAAAACCCGGTTTCGCGTTCGGGGTACACCCCGGCGCGGGAGGAAAGAATTTGAGCTTCAATCAACGTCAACTTCGTCAACTCAGGTTTGCTCCTGCCGTTCTCTGCTTTCTCGTTCTCGGCGTGCTGATCGCCTGCCAAGGCGGCCAGGGCGGTCCCGATGTGCTCGCCAAGGTGAACGGGAAGAAGATAATGAGCGCCGAAGTCGAGAAGTATTTCCGCAATCAGACCGCCGGCTCGCCGCAACCAGTTACGGGAGAACAAGCCGTCAGCCTGAAGCTGAACATTCTCCGCGAGCTGGTCGACAACGAGATTCTGTTGCAGCGCGCGCAAAAGCTCGGCCTTCTTGCTACCGACGACGAAGTGAACGCCAAGCTGAACGAGATCAAGGCTCCGTACACTCCCGAGCAGTTTGATCAGCGCATGAAAGAGCGCAATATCTCGATTGACGACTTCAAGCGCGATCTTCGCCGTTCCATCACCGTCGACAAAGTGATCAACAAAGAGATCACCTCGAAAATCAACGTTACCGACGCCGATATCACCGCGTACTACAACGCGCACAAGCCCGAATTCAATTTGATCGAGCCGCAATATCATCTCGCGCAGATCGTGGTTACTCCCACGCCGAATCCCCAGGCACGAGTCGCCGACAAGGCGCAGAACGACGCTGACGCCAAAAAGAAGATTCAGATGATCCAGAATCGGCTCGATAGTGGTGAGGACTTCGCCAGCATCGCCATGAAATATTCCGAAGATCCTGAGAGCGCGCAGAATGGCGGCGATCTCGGCTTCACCCCCGAATCCGGACTCCAGCGTACCGATCCGGCCACCCGCGACGTTGTCCTCAAGCTCAAACCTGGCCAGTACAGCAGTGTCATCACTATTCAGAATCCCCAGAACAAACAGTTCATGGGATATCGGATTGTGAAATTGGTGTCCAAGGAACCTGCCGGTCAGCGCGAACTGAACGATCCTCGCGTCCAGCAGGCGATTCGCGATCAGCTTCGTGACCGCCGCGAGCAATTGCTAAAGTCGGCTTATTACGACGTGATTCGCGATCAGGCTAAGGTGGAGAACTACTTCGCCGAGCAGATCCTGAAGGACAACGGCCTCACCAAGTAAACGGTCCTTGAGGTCGGCAAATCCTTGCCACGAAAAACGCACTTGCGGGAGACGCTATTGATAAGGTCTCCCCGCCCCAGTTCCTCTGCGAACGCCCCTTGTGCCAGCACCCCTTGCCTGGTCGGATGTTTTCCTCTGTTCTGTGGAAAATCCTGTGGAGAACTGCGGTTACCCTTGCGGCATGGCCGCAAACGACGCCACTTTCAGCGTTTTGCCCTATTGTTACAACACCTTCAAAGCTCAGTCCGACAAGGAGTTAGCGGCATGTTCTCGAGCGCACCGGACCCGTTGCATTCTTGTTAACCTGTCATGAAACCAAAGTCACTTTTTCACAACTAAGTTCCTGAATCCTGCGCGTTCTAAGCTGCTTGGGGCAATCGACTTGTGCGTGATTGGACCAGGAATGAACCGGCAAATGGGCATAAGAGCCCTCAGGGGAAGGCCCTATTCTTCTTCGCCAACCTTCAACAAAGCAAGGAACGCTTCCTGCGGAATATCGACCTTGCCGATCCGCTTCATGCGCTTCTTGCCCTCTTTTTGCTTCTCGAGAAGCTTGCGTTTGCGGGTAATGTCGCCGCCGTAGCATTTGGCCAAAACGTTCTTGCGAATAGCCCCAACCGTCTCCCGCGCGATGACTTTGGCGCCGATCGCCGCCTGGATCGCGACCTCGAACATCTGCCGCGGGATCAGGTCGTGCATCTTCGATACCAGCGCCCGTCCGCGTTCGTAGGCGAAATCCTGGTGCACGATCAGCGAAAGCGCGTCCACCGGCTCGCCCGCAACCAGGATGTCCATCTTCACCATCGGCGAGTGCCAGAATCCTGCCAAGTGATAGTCGAGCGAGGCGTATCCCTTCGACACCGACTTCAGCCGATCGTAAAAGTCGAGTACCACTTCGTTCAGCGGCAGCTCGTATGTAAGCATCACGCGATTCGCGCTCACGTACTCGAATCCCTTTTGCTTGCCGCGCTTGTCTTCGACCAGCTTCAGAATTCCACCGACGAATTCTTCATTCGTCAAAATCGTCGCCAGGATCACTGGCTCTTCGATCTTCGCAATCTCACCTTGTGGTGGCCACTTCGATGGATTATCGATCTCGATCAGTTCATTGTCAGTCTTCGTGACTCTGTAGCGTACGCTCGGCGCGGTCGTGATCAGGTCGAGCTTGTATTCGCGCTCCAGCCGCTCCTGGATGATCTCCATGTGCAGTAGTCCAAGGAAGCCGCAGCGAAAACCGAAGCCCAGCGCAGCAGAGCTCTCCGGCTCGAAGAAGAACGACGAGTCGTTCAGCCGCAGCTTCTCCAGCGCCTCGCGCAGCAACGTGTGCTCATGCGAATCGACCGTATACAGTCCGGCGAACACCATCGGCTTGATGTCTTCGAAGCCGGGCAGCGGCTCGATCGCCGGGCGTTCATCGTCTGTGATGGTGTCGCCGATTTTGGTGTCACCAACTGTCTTAAGATTCGCAATCAGGAAACCGACTTCGCCCGCTTCGAGCGTTTGCACCACCACCGGTTTCGGCGTCAGCGCTCCCAGACCTTCGATCTGGAAGGCTTTTCCGTTCGACCACAGCCGGATCTTCTGTCCCATGCGAATGGTGCCGTGAAACACGCGCGTCAGCACCACTACGCCACGATATGGATCGAACCAGCTGTCAAAAATCAGCGCCTGCAGCGGCGAATCGGGCGATCCCTTGGGCGGCGGAACCTTCTTCACAATCGCCTCGAGGACTTCCGGCACGCCCTGCCCGGTCTTCGCCGAAATCGGCAGCGCGTCGCTTGCATCCAGTCCGACAGCGCCTTCGATCATCTCTTTGGCGCGCTCGACATCTGCGCTCGGCAGATCGATCTTGTTGATGACCGGGATGATCTCCAACCCGTGATTGATCGCCAGGTACGCGTTCGCAAGTGTCTGCGCCTCCACACCTTGCGAGGCGTCTACCACCAGCAGAGCGCCTTCACAGGAAGCCAGGGAGCGCGAAACTTCGTACGAGAAATCCACGTGACCGGGCGTATCGATCAGGTTCAACTGGTAGGTCTGGCCATCCTGCGCCGTGTACATCATGCGAACGCAGTGCGCCTTGATGGTAATTCCGCGCTCGCGCTCCAGGTCCATCGCATCGAGCACCTGTTCCTGCATCTCGCGCGCCGTCAGCGAACCGGTAAGCTCCAGCAGACGGTCGGAGAGCGTGCTCTTTCCGTGGTCGATATGAGCAATAATCGCGAAATTTCGAATGAATTTGCGGTCCATCGAGCGTACTTCGATTCTAACAGGTACCGCAGATTCAGGAATTTACGGGAATTCTCGAACTCCGAGCGCAGTTACTGCATACAACTACACTCGCGTGCCGGGCGGCACGTCATTGCGCGACTAAGGCGTCTCACGTGCCAGATCACGCGACCTGTTTCGAACCCAATCGCTCACCAGTGTTCGGATCGAATTCTTTCTTCCACGCGGTCCAGGCTTCCTCTTCACTGTTGAAAAGGAATTCCAGCTCTGTTTCGCGAAGAGCATCGATCTCCCAACGGCCCGCGAATTCGTTGTAACGAATCGTGGCAATATGCTCACCGGCCGGATTCTGAATCCGATGTTCGGTACCCATGTGCTGCCTCCTTCCCGACTGAACGGAAGGTCGACTTCTAGGCCGGATTGTGACTCGCTTGCGATATGCGTGCAGTGATTTCTGCAGCACGAAGATCACCACGGGAGTTACGAAAGTAAGCTCCGCAATTCCATCCCGCAAACCGTGGAACAATTATTCAGGAACTCTGCCTGATGGCTGCACACGTCTAGTCGCACCATAAAACGCGCGCTGTGAACCCTTCTGGAACTTGAGGATAATCTGCGGCATCAGATACCTAAACCATAAGGAGCCTATTCATATGCCATTGTCAGGGGATGTAAAGCGGGAATTGTGGCTGCTGTTTTCCGAAGAAACGATGCGCGGCAGGAGCGCCGTGGAAATCTCCGCAACCGATCTGCACCAACGGGTGGAATGCAAAGAACCTGAAGGCTCCAGTACCCCCAACCGAATTGCGGTGGTCGGCGCGATTCTAGTGGCCATGATGGACACGTCACTGGGCGACGAATTATTGCTCGAGTCAGAATACGAACCCAGCGTACGGTTTGTCCTGCCAAGGCCTGGTCGGATGGCGCCCGCAGCGTGATCCTGGCAAAAAGAAATAGCAACAGTTGCTGAGCAATTCGTGACGAAATGGTAAGCTCAAAGCACATTTCTCCGCATGCCCGAAAAGCATCCAATGGGATTCTTCCCGCCTGACTTTCTTTGGGGTGTCTCCACCGCGGCCCACCAGTGTGAAGGCGATAACCACAACAACCAATGGTTCGCGTGGGAAGCTGCCGGTCGAACCCGTTCTGGTGATCGCAGCGGACTGGCCTGCAACTGGTGGCAGAACGCCGAGCGCGACTTCGATATTGCGCGCGAGTTGAACCTCAACTCGCTGCGCTTCTCGGTGGAATGGAGCCGCGTTGAGCCTCGTCCGGGTGAATGGGACGAAGCTGCCATCGCCCGCTACCGCGAAATGCTTGAGGGGCTGCACGCGCGCGGCCTGCGTCCATTCGTCTGTCTGCATCACTTCACGAATCCGTTATGGTTCGAAAACACCGGTGCGTTTCTGCATCGTGAGTCGGTGATCCGCTTTGAGCGCTACACGCGCAAAGTGGTGGAGAGTCTCGGAGATCTTTGTTCGGACTGGGTTACCTTCAACGAGCCGAACGTCTACGCAGTGCTTGGCTATCAATTGGGGGAGTTTCCTCCCGGACGAAAAGGCCATCTGATCAGTTCGCTTCGCGCGCTGGCCAATATAGCGCGTGCCCACGCGGTCGCCTTCGACACGATCCATGAACTGCAGCCAGGCGCAAATGTGGGCTGGACGCAGAATTACATCGTCTTCCAGCCAGTGAAGGATCGAAGTCCGTTCAACCGCATGGCGTGCGGTATCCAGAGCTACTTTTACAACGACATCTTCACTGACTTTATCCATCGTGGCCGCACGCGAAGCTACATTCAGCCGTTTTGCGGCGAAACCGGCGGAGTGCAAGGCAAGGCCGATTTTGTCGGGGTCAACGTCTACGGGCGCGTGCACGTCGGGCTAAGCCTGCGTAGGGCGGCGACTCTGTTCGCCGATGTCCACATTCCTGCAGACGCCCCGCAGGGCGATCAGCCCATCGGACTGCCGTTTCCCGAAATCACTCCCGGTTCCATCACGACGATCGTGGAGCACGTAGCCAAGCTTCGCAAACCAATCTATGTGCTCGAGAACGGCGTGCCTGACCGGGGCGATCGTATCCGCCCGTGGCTGCTGGCAAACACGGTTACCGAGATGCGCGACTTGATTGACCGCGGCATCGATCTACGAGGCTATTTTCATTGGACGCTCACCGACAATTTCGAATGGAACCAGGGTTGGCATCTGCGCTTCGGATTGGTGGAACTCAACGTCGAAACGCAGGAGCGAAAGCTGCGACCGAGTGCACAATTCTATGCTGAGATCGCGAAGACAAATGGCGAAATCGTTAGTAGTGGTCAGCAGTCAGTCGTCAGCAGTCAGTAGAACTGGTTTCATAAAGGTGGAATTCTCTACGTCCTTGTGTCGAGATGGAAGGACTGCTCATACGGGACAACCGTGTAGCCCAGAGCTTTCCATGCCTCTAAGCCGCCTCTGAGAAATTTGATCTGCAGGAAATTCAGTGATAGGGCGATCTTCACGATGCGCCGTGCGGTTTCGTCGGAGGCACACGTGCAGTACACCACCGAGTCTCTTTCTTTAGGAATCAGCGACGGATTCTCAAACAATTCCTTAGGAGGAATTCTTTTCGCGCCAGGAATGATTTCGGAATCAGCCAACAGGTCGAGTGGCTGGCGAATGTCGAAGACAAGGACCTCCTGATTGGAGGACAACAGAGTGCGGAGGTTCTCAGGCGTGATGCTGTGCCGAACCAGCTCGCGCTGATCTTTCATGCGTCTCAGCCACATGGCGATAAGCAGGCACAACGCTATCGCAGCGATAATCAGAATCACAAACATGACACTTCCTCCCAACGCAATGCGACGAAATTCGCAACAGCGCAAGAAGATATCCCGCGAGCGTCGAGTGAATGGCCGAATATCAGCGGATCGTTTGTAAAGGAGATCACGCCCTCTCGCCCCCACCGCGCTTGTAGCTTTTGGATGATTCAGTCGCAGAATCGACGCAGCCAGTTGTCAAAAAATTGCGTGTTACGCGATCCGCGAAACTTTCTCATCTGCGTTGAATCTGTGTGAGAGTGGGCGGTTGGTTGAGCTACTTCGTTGGTGTTTGGCCTCGTCTACACAGGAGAGAGGCAGATGAATCCGGTAGACATGTTGGTGATTCCGCAATTCGATCTTACGCTTGTTGCTTTGGCGGTCGCTTCGGTGCGAACCTACGGCTTTCGCAGGCAGACAAATTCGATATGGCTGCTGGTCGCTTCCTTGCTGACTTTGACACTCGGGTTAGCGGCCTCGCTGGTTGCCGCTGCACAGATCATCATGGTCATAGCTAACCATTACCTGAAAAATGCGCCGTACGACTTCAGCGTTTACAGCGTGATGTTGATCGGCGTAGCAACCGTGTGGCTGGGCTGGAAACTGATCGGCGTTTCTGGTTGCCTGGCGCGAGGAGACAGACAGGCCTGGAAGCAATCTGCACGATACACGGTTGCTCTGTTGCTCGTGGTCTCGCCGATGGGTCCGTTTCAACCGATGGCATACGCGGCCGTTGCGTTGGGAGTGATCAGTCTGGCGGGTCTGGAAATGTCGCGCTCAGTGCTCAGCAATTCTGAAAAAGCCTGCGCAGAGCGCGTTTCAGCGCGACGAAATACGTGGACGGAAGCGCGGGCGTGAGGCGCCGCATTCCGTGTTGCTCAAACTCCAATTCACTTAATCCCCTTGTACTAGGATGTCGGACCCATAATCAGGGTCCTTGTCCCTTATAAATACGATCTCTCGAAGCGTGCATCTCTGCATTCTCCGAATATCGGGACAGAGCTGGGCTGAGACTCCACTAAGTCGAGTTCACTCAGTGCTGAGTATTTGGAGTCTCGCGTGCTTTGTTGCCACTGAGCTTAGTTTTTCGGCGCGAATAGCCGGCTGAGCTGGGGGCGTTAAATGAAAGCATGCGGATACGTTTTGATCCTTTGCCTGTTGGCGTCGATGTGTTCTGTGGCGCTATGGGCGCAAGTTGAAAATGGCCAACTTGCCGGAACTGTAACCGACCAGAGCGGTGCGGTTGTTCCTGGCGCGACAGTTACTGCAAAGAATCTTGGCACCGGTGCGACACGAACCACTACCACTTCGGCGAATGGAACATATTCGATTCCGAGTTTGCCCCCGAGCCGTTATCAAGTGACGGTTGACAAATCGGGATTTGGGACCTTTTCATCGGAAGTCCAAGTCAGCGTCGGTGGATCTCCCACACTGGACGCACGGCTGACCCCTGCTGGGGGAAGTACGACTGTCGAGGTTGTCGGCGCGGGTGGGGTACAGGTCAACACGGAAAACCAGCAGATGTCGACCGTGGTGAACTCGCAGGAAATCGCCCAGCTCCCCACGGTGACCCGTAATCCCTACGACTTGGCGCAAACCAGCGGGAACGTCTCACCGACCGATGTTCAGAACCGCGCCGGTGGTCCGGCTGGATTACGCGGTGTCGGCGTGAATATCAATGGCCAGCGCGAAGCCAGCACCGACATCCTGCTGGACGGCGGACAAAACGTGGATTTGTTCACCGCAAGTTTGGGCCAGCAGGTGCCGCTTGATTCCGTGCAGGAGTTCCGCCTGGTGAACAGCGACTTCACCGCTGAGTACGGGCGCGCGACGGGTGGAATCGTGAACGTCGCTACAAAATCGGGAACCAATAACGTTCACGGATCCGTCTACGAATTCAACCGGATTTCGACCTTTACAGCAAATACCTACAACAACGATGCAAATAACGTACCGAAAGGGCGATTCACGCGGAACCAGTTTGGAATGGCGTTGGGCGGGCCAATCAAGAAGAACAAACTCTTCTTCTTCGGTTCTGGCGAAGGGACTCTGGTTCGAGGCAATGCAAACCAGATTAATGTCGTTCCTACGCCGGAACTGATCGCTGCCTCCTCGCCCGCAACGCAACAATTCTTTAGTCAGTTTGGCACGTTTGCGCAGGGCGTCACTCCCGGTCCCGTGGTCTCGACGCTGGGGGGAATTCCTGCACTAAGGCAAGTGAGCTATTCAGTGCCGGCAGATTCCGGTGGCGGCCTCCCGCAGAGCACCTACAACCTGGTTGGCCGTGTCGACTACACCGTCAACGACAAGACCACGTTATTCGGTCGGTACACGCTCTATAGCGAGAACGATTTTGCGGGAACGAACAGTCAGTCGCCATACGCGGGCTTCAATACCGGACAAACGATCTTCAATCAGAATGCGATGTTGTCAGTTACCCACGTGTTTACGCCGAACGTTGTCATGTCGCTCAAGGGTATCTTTAACCGGTTGAACGATCAGCAACCACTGGGGCCACAGGGCGTTGTGCCCAGCCTGTACTTCTATCCGCTCGTGCCAGCGTTTGCGGGCGGTAACCCAATCGCACTTCCTGGATACCTGCCCTTCAGTCCGGGGAATGCTATTCCCTTTGGTGGACCTCAAAACGTATCGGAGGGCAACGGCGACATCACATGGGTGAAAGGAGCGCACACGCTGAAATTCGGCGGCTCTTATATCTATACACGAGACAATCGTGTCTTCGGTGCGTACGAATCGGCAGTAGAGGCGCTCGCCAACAACGGCGACAGCGCGGGCGCGCTGGGTAACCTCATGTCGGGACAGTTGTTCCAGTTCCAGGGTGCCTCATATCCACAGGGAAAATTCCCTTGCCACACAGTGGCCGGTACCCAGGTGGTTACGCCAGATTGCACTTTGAACCTTCCGGTCGGACCGCCTAATTTCTCGCGCAGCAACCGTTATAACGACGGGAACCTCTTTGCGCAGGACAGCTGGAAGGTCACACCGCGCTTCACCCTGAACCTTGGGCTGCGCTGGGAATACTACGGAGTGCAGCACAACAAAGATCCTAACCTTGACTCGAACTTCTACTTTGGGCCGGGAGGGAACATCTTCACGCAGGTGGCCAATGGCTTCGTGGCCACCACGCCGAACGCTCCCATCAGTTGCAAATGCTTGTGGAATCCCGACCACAACAACTTTGCGCCCCGTATCGGCTTCGCGCTCGACGTATTCGGAAATGGAAAAACCAGTCTTCGCGGTGGCTTCGGAATGGCCTACGATCGCAATTTCGGCAACGTTACGTTTAACGTGATCCAGAACCCGCCGAATTACGCAGTAGTTTCCATCTTCAGTGGCCAACCTGGATTTGCAACACTTCCTGTAACCTCTAACAACTTCGGACCACTGGGCGGCTCGACGGGAACGGTTCCGTTGCCAGGAACCAGCCTCCGCGCAATCGACCAGAATATCGGAACCGCCTACACCTATTTGTATAGCTTGTCAGCGGAGCAAGAGGTCGCTAGAAATACTGTCCTCCAGGTCGCATATTCTGGTTCGCGTGGCCTTCACCTCTACTCGATCGCGAACGCTAATCAGGCAGGCGCCGGCTCGATTTACCTCGGCGAGACGAATGTAGCAGACCTTCCCAGGCTCAACGATCAGTACACGAATATCAATCAGCGCGGTAACACCGGCTTCTCGTACTACAACGCGGCGATCGTCTCACTGCGCACCACGAACCTCATGAACCATGGTCTGGATTTGAACGCCAACTACACCTGGTCGCATTCGATCGATAACATCAGCACCACGTTCAGCGAGAACAACAACAACTTCAATCTCGGCTATCTGGATCCCTACAACCCCGCATTGGACCGAGGTCCATCGGATTACGATATCCGCCATCGGTTTGTTCTCAGTGGTATCTGGAATGTGCCCACATTCCGCGATCAGAAAGGATTTCTTGGCCGCATCGCCGGTGGATGGCAGATCGCCCCCATCTTCGAGGCACACACGGGCACGCCATTCACCATTTGGGATAGCACAAATGCAGCCCAGCAGATCCCGCGTTGGGACCCGGGAACCGGTGTCGCCAGCCACAGTGTGACTGGTAACCCGGTGGCGATGGGTCCAAACGTGTTCAATGGCTATCAACTTCCGCTAACCGGCGCGGGAACGGTTGTTGGCGCAGGAAACCCAAACGACATCAACCCACTGCTCGGGATCTCCGACTTCGGACCGTCCTGCGCTACGCCCGGCTCGGGAGCGGCCTCGCCTTGCCTCTATCCGTCCACCATGACAGCCAGGAACGCCTTCCGTGGGCCTAACTGGTGGAACTTTACGGCTGGTGTCTACAAGAACATCAAGATCAAAGAGAACGTAGCCCTGCAGCTTCGGGGCGAGTTCTTCAACATTCTGAACCATCACAACTTCTACGTGAACGGGTCGGACACGGATCTTGGCGGCGGAATCACCTTCATCGAAATGCAGAAAGGTGGATTCGGAAATCCGTACGACGAACGGCGTAACGTTCAGCTCGGCGCGAAAATCACATTCTAAAACCTGACCTCGCAGGGATGGCCGATTAGCGAGGCTGAAAAAGAGCGATGTCCGAAGTGGACATCGCTCTTTTTTTTGCCCGAAGTAGCTGTGAGGCGGATCGGTTGCCAGCGCATCTGCGCTGCACCGAACTAAGTTAATGCGGCCCAGGTCGGGTCGGTGCTCGGACGCGGCAAATTCAGATCGCCGGGGAACGAAATCACCGGTACGGTCTGTATGGCGTGGCGCTCGAAGACCTCTTCCAAAATCTCCGGCACTTCGAAAAGAGCGCGGTTCGAATGATCGCGCGCATTCTGCCGGAATTCTTCAAACATCTCAGGTTGCAGAGCAAGTGAACGCCAAAAGCGATCTCGCGGAAGCTCTTGAGCGCGAAGCCCAGACGGTTTTCGACCAGCCACTCGGCGTTGTAGCGCTCCTGCGGCATGGTCGCGGCGTTGCATTCAGTAATCACCGGCAGATGGAATTGCAGGGCTTCGCTGATGCATCCAGGCCCGGGCTTGCCGATGAAGAAATCCGCGAGCGACATGTAGTAGTCGACTTGCGAAGTGAAGCCCTCGACAAAGATGCGCTTCTTCAGTGGAAGAGCTCGAAGCTTGTCGGCGAGCTTCGTATTGTGCCCGCACAGCATGATGAGTTGCAGGCTGTCAGGCGTGGCGTCGAGGCGCTCGGCGATATCGAGCATGGCGCGCGATCCTTGTCCGCCGAAAAGCACGATACCCGTAGGACATTCGGGATCGAGCCCGAGCTTTGTGCGCTCAGCGGCGCGATCGACAATCGGCTGCTGATAAAAGCGCGGCTTCAGCACCATGCCGGAGGCGCGGAAAACGCGGCTGCGCGAGTGACCCAGCTCCTGAGCTTGCTTGACGGCTTTTTCCGTGCCGCCGATCAGGTATTCGGATTCGCGCTCGATCCAGAAGTGCGGCGGATAGTCGGCGAAGTCGGTCAACATGGTGACGAACGGCGTCCCTGGCATCGTCGCATGCACGCTTTCCACGAGCGCGCGATTGAAATGCGGGATGACGGAGAGCACGAGGTCGGCGGGATGCTGCTTCCAGTACTGATTCAGCGCGCGCACGATGCGCGAGTGAGCAGAGGCGAATGCAGCGATTGCAAAAGCGGAAGCAATTTCGGTGTGGCACGCGTCCACCCCTTCTTCAGGATGAGGTTGTAGCAATCCTGTATGCGAACGCCACTGACCCTGCGGACCAGGTCAAGCCGGTCGAGTTCTTCCTGGATGTTAAGCAGGGTGACATCCCACGGTTCGGACTGGGATGCAAGAACGGTCTTCAAGGCGTCGGCTGCACTGCGATGCCCGCCACCGGCATCGACGAAAACGATGGTCAGCTTGCGCACGGATCACCTCGCGGACGTTGCCGTCGAGCTTAGATTCCCACTTTTTTCTTACGGGTTGATGAATGCTCTGTTAATACTTGTCTAATCGCGAGCTGCTGGAACACCCTAAGTAACCGCCGCAAGTAACCCTTTCTGGCCGAGATGAGGGTTGTGGCGGGCGTGCACCTTCGTACTGATTAGATTGCAAGCTGAAGTCAGTAGCATTTAGCTGGCCAAGGAGAAGTGTCTAATGGGGCGTTCGCATGGAATCATCGTTCTTATCCTTACAGTTGGACTCATCGCCTTTCTGATTGCCTGCGGCGGAGGGAATAGTGCCGGGGGCGGTAATAACGGTCTGAGTCCCAGTCCTCCCCTGCCGCCGACAGGCTTGGCCGCAGTTGCAGGCGATCAGCAGGTCGCCCTCAGCTGGAATGCCAGCAGTCGGCGCCACCAGTTATCACGTGAAGCGCGGCACCGCGAGCGGCGGTCCCTACACCCAGGTCGGCGCGCCCACGGGGACTGTCTATGGAGATACGGGGCTGACGGACGGTACAACGTATTACTACGTGGTGACCGCAGTGAACTCCAACGGTGAGAGCGCCAATTCGAACGAAGCAACGGCGATACCAATTGGTCCGGTTGCCGGAGCACCGGCCGCTCCGACTGGAGTCACAGCAGTGGCTGGGAATCAGCAAGGTGGCGCTGACTTGGAGTGCCAGCACAGGCGCAACCGGATACAACGTTTGCGCGCGACGGTACACGGCGGCCCTTACACGAAAACAGCGACGCCAAGTACAACCAGCTACACCGATACCGGCCTGACGAACGGCACTACCTATTACTACGTGGTCGTGGCGCTCAACAGCGCAGGAGTGAGCGCAAATTCTGCCGAAGCTTCTGCAACCCCGACTGCGGGATCGTCCTCCGGGTCCGTGCATGTGACCGTCGATGTGCTCGCGAACCGGCACGCGATCAGCCCGTATGTGTATGGCGTGAATTTCCCGTCGAATACGGCTTATGTCACGGATTCGGGTGCGACCTTCGTACGCTGGGGCGGCAACGCCAGCACACGCTACAACTGGCTGAACTTCAATACGAATGCAGCAGCCGACTGGTACTTCCAGAATCGCGCCATGGGCAGCGCACCGCTCTATGCGGACTCCAAACAGTTCGTAAGCAACATCGCAGGAGCGGGTGCGGCTCCGATCATGACCATCGGAATGTTGCCTTGGGTGGCGAAAGACGGTAATCCGACTAGCTACAGCTTTTCGGTTTCGAAATATCACTACACGGCGTGCAAGACAAATCCGTATCTTCCAGATGATGGTAACGGAGTTTTATTCAGTCCAACCTGTACCACTGACCAGAATCCGCCGGTCTATACAGGGAACGATCCCACCGATGCAAACATGCCGCTTCTTGATACTGGAACGGCTAGCGGAACCGTCTATCGCGATGCGTGGGTGAAAGCCCTCGCGCCGCTTTATGGAATGCAGCCGCACTTCTACGATATGGACAACGAGATGGACATATGGGGCAGCACGCACCGTGATGTCCATCCGAATCCGACGACATACGACGAATTGCGAGACACCTATATCAGCGAAGCCCGCATGATGCCCACATGGGATCCGGCGGCGGTGCGCTTTGGTCCCGTGAGCTGCTGCTGGTGGTTCTACTGGAACTCTGCCGAGGGCAGCTCGGACAAGACGGCCCACGCGAGCATCGACTTCCTGCCCTGGTGGTTCAACGAGGTTGCCTTCGAGGACAAGCGCGACGGAGTGCGCTCGCTTGATGTGTTCGACTTTCATGCTTATCCAGGCGGAGCCAGTGGAACCGCCGCCCAGAACCAGGCGCTTGCGTTGCGATTACCGCGAGACTTCTGGGATCCGAATTACGTAAGTGAAGACGGCAGCATTAACCAGCCATGGGCCACGTCGACCCAACCTAACAAAACCATCGCGTTCCGTATTCCGCGGTTACGCGCCCTGGTGAACAGCGTCTTCAAAAATGTCTACACAACCCCAGTTCCGCTTTCGCTGACGGAATGGAACGTAGCCGCCGCCGGAGAATCCGATTTCAGCACGGCGCTGGCCGATGCGGACGTCCTCGGAATCCTCGGACGCGAACGCATGTACGCCGCCTCCCGATGGACCGCTGCGGACTCAACCGCACCGGCCTATCAGGCGCTGAAACTGTACAGAAACTACGACGGAGCACATCACACGTTCGCTCCGATTTCAGTTTCGGCCACCAACGACGCCAGCGATCCGGGCCTATTCAGCAGCTACGCGGCGATCAACGCCGCAGGCACAACGTTGACGGTGCTGGTCATCAACAAGAGCCCGAGCGCGACCATATCGACAGCGATGAACCTGAATCACTTCACGCCGTCCGCTGTATCTATCTACTTGCTGTCTCAGGCGTCGCCGAACCAGATCGTAGCTGTCCATCCCGGCGGCGTGCAGACCAGCTACACAGTTGGTCCATACTCGGCGACGCTGTTCGTGTTCACGGGAACGACGTCGCCTGCACCAGCCGTCGAGTGGGATCTGAATCCGGATACCACGATGGTCTCGGCAGGCGGAAGCGTCACGCTTTCACCGAAGATCGTTTCGGGCACGGGAACGGTGACCTTGAATTCGCAACTATCGGACGGCGGCATCACCGTCGCGCTGACTCAGCCGAGTGTGACGGCAACTCAGAACGGCACAGTTACAGTGACCGCGGGCGCGACACCGGGCTTCTACCACTACACCGTGACCGGAACTGACAATACCGCAACGCAGCAAACGCAGGGTGGATGGATCGTGGTTGGAAATCCGGCGGCGACGCTGACGAAAGTTGGAGACGCACAGACCGGTTCTTCGCTCACGTTGACCGCAACATTGAATGTCGGGAACTCCGGAGCGACGCAGCAGGGAGCGAGTCTTCTGTTCAAAACTAGCGGCGGTACTCTCTCAGTCAGCGGGTCGAATACGTGCAATACGTCTGGCACGGTATGCATCGCAACCACGGATTCCTCCGGCAATGCCACGGTAACGCTAACGTTGCCGAACGGAACGGGAAAAGTGACGGTCACGGCGGAAGGACCGTGGCCATTGGGGCATCCAGCGGTGACGTTCACGGAGACGTCGAACTGAGCGGTGCTACGTCGATATTCTGAAGCTAAATGAGCAGCTGCCAATCTATCTGGTAGAACTACGCCAGACATGATGAGGACACTGCTCATTTCACTTACAGTTGCCGCGATGGGATGTGCAGCGAGCACAATCGCATCCGCTCAGAACGCGCATGGCGGTCCAATTCTCGTTGAACTCTTCACCTCCGAAGGCTGTTCGAGCTGTCCGCCAGCCGATGCGTGGCTGCGCGCAATTGACGCATCTCAGCCGTTTCCTCAGCAACTGATCGTGCTTAGCGAACACGTGGACTATTGGAACCACGACGGCTGGAAGGATCCATATTCCTCTCATCCTTTGACTGAGCGCCAGAGCGACTATGAGCAGATCTTGCGCGAAGACAGTTCCTACACGCCGCAAGTCATCGTGGATGGAACCAGCCAGGCGAAGCTGGGCGATGCAAATGAGGTACGCCAGGTTTTTGAGAAATCGGCTGCGGCGCCGAAGATTCCGGTCAGTATCAACTCGATCATTATTGGGCCAGGTAGTGTTCGAGTGCATGTCGACGCTGATGGCCGTACCACGACACGCAATGCGGACGTGTACCTTGCCATCACTCTCGATCACGCAGAGTCGCAGGTTTTGCGCGGAGAAAACGGCGGGCGGCACCTCGTTCACACCGCCGTTGTCGTGGATTTCCAGAAGATAGGAGCTCTCAAAAAGGGATCGACCTTCAGCAAGGACGTAGAAGTGAAACTGAATTCTCCTGTCGATCCTAAGAACCTGCGAGTCATTGCTTTTGTGCAAGAGTCCGGTCCGGGTAAGGTGCTCGGTTCAGCTTTGCGGAAGCCTTGATTCAGACAGCATTCACGCCGCGCGTATCTCGGTTGCCGGTTTGTCATCGGCCTGCGTTTTTTGTTGCTCGGAGTAGCGCTGATACCTTCGCCAGAAAATGCGCAGCGTCGCCATAATCGGTATCGAAAGGTAGACCCCGACGACTCCTCCGACCTCACCGCCGACGAGCACCGCGAATAGCGCTGCCAGCGGATGTAGCTGTAGTTTTCCTCCCATGATGCGCGGTGAATTCACGTAATCCTGTATGAGCCTCCACCCGCCGAGGAAGGCGAGGAGGATCAGCAGGTGGTGATAGTTCGCGATGAAGGCTATGCCGAGGATCATGGCTGCAGCGACCAGAGGTCCGACGACGGGAATAAACTCCATGGCGCCGCCCAGCGTCCCCAGCACGATCGCGTAAGGCACGCGCAGGATCTCCAGCACCACGATGTAAACCACAAGAGAGATGACTGCCAGCGTGAGTTGCGCGCGGATGTAGGAGGCGAGCATCCCGTTGACATCTTCGCTCAAACCGCGCAGGAATTGCCGCTGGCTGCGCTGGTCCACTATCTGGATTGCGCTTTCTGCCATCGAGCGGCCGTCCCGCAAGAAGAAGACTGCGAGGATGGGGATTAAGCATGATCCAGACCACATGGCTGGCTACGGACGCCGCCCTTCTCCCGAGCGAACTGGCCCACTCCACGAAAGTGCTGCTGAGTGGCTACTCAGGAACTGTCGCCAAGCGCGCCTGGGTGTTGAAACTCCAACCGCGTCGTGAGCCGATCTGATGAGCAATCTGTCCAGTCTCCACCTTGTCCAGCAATCCAGGAACGCGGTGGCGAGGCCGCGGGCCTCGGCGGCTAAGCGCGGACCCACCAGGAATCCCCATAGAACAAGCAATCCGACCAGGGCGAGATAGACGAGGACGATAGCACGTCCGCGCGAGCCTTTCGTGATCCTTCTTTCCGCGGGGAAACGGCCGGGTCGAGCAGATAAGCGAAAAAGATGGCGAAGAGGAACGCGATGAGGGTGTTGCGCGCGCCGTAGACAAAGGCGCCGACGCCCAGGAAGAGAACGATTGTAGTCAGGACAGAGACGGTGCGGCGATCGATGATTCCCACGCCTCTGCGATGGGATGTCACAGGTCACGGTTGTAGTGTCTGGCCGCGAAGCCCGCAATTCTCCGTGTCATTCCCGACACAGTGCGTTCCCGCGGACACGGTTCCAGTCTCGCATGCCGAGAATAAGTCCTTGCTTATCAATAACTAAGCCTTTGGCCGGAGCACTGCATTTCTCTCTGGGCGTAAGCCACGAGAGGTGACGGAATGCGGCGATCGAACGGCAACTCGAACCTGAAAGCGACAGCGATTCTGATTCTTGCACTTCTTCTTATGTCCGTCCGCGGCTCGGCCCAGACGACGACGAAGCGGCAGGTTGTGGTCAGCCTCGAGGACCGCAAGTTGGTCCTGCTTGAAGACGGCCAGGTGAAGAGGATCTATCGGGTCGCCGTCGGCAGGCCAACGACGCCGAGTCCGGCTGGCAAGTTTCAGGTCGTTGTTCGACTGGAGAACCCCACCTACTACCACCCAGGAAAAGTGATCGCCCCTGGAGCGAGCAATCCGCTGGGCACGCGGTGGATTGGCTTGAACCAGAAAGGCTATGGCATTCACGGCACGAACGAGCCTCGATCGGTTGGCAAAGCCGCGTCGCACGGGTGCATTCGCATGGCGAAGGCGGACCTGGAAGAGCTGTTCACGCTGATCAGCGTAGGCGACGAAGTTGAGATCCGCAGTGAGAGCGATGAGCAGACCGCGCAATGGTTAGGAACGCCAGCAGTGGTGATGGCGCAGGCGAGTGTCAGCGAGACGCAGGCGACCAGCGCCGGCGCGCAGCAGTAGCGAATCCTTGGAGTGAGGTTGGTTATGTACGCACTGAAAGAAATCGCAACGGTAACGGCAGGGCTGTTGTTCTCGTTCGCTCTCGCCGTGTTGTTGGAGGAGCTCTTCTTTGGTGGGTTGTTCCGGTTCGTGTTGGCCCCGCGGCTGGAGCGCTCGAAAAAACAATGGCAGTCGGGGCGGCAGGACTGACGAAGTCCTAAGAAGAAAGAAGCAAGGAGACGACAATGATCGCGTTCAAATACATGTTGTTCCTGAACTGCCGCAGCGTTGTTCGTGACAGCTGCTGCGATTGTGCTGTATGACTTGTGGCTCGGACTGAAAGCGCGCCAGGCGGTGACTGAAGTTGGCGAAGCCGCCGAGCCAGAACCGGTTCGCTGGCGCACGACTGTGGCGCTCGCAGTGCTGGCGTGGATCCCAATACTGATCGCTGTGAGCATCGCAGTTGTCCCCAGCGGGAGCGCGGGCGTGCGCGTCAGCCAGATCAGCGGGACGGAGCCGGGCACGCTATATCCGGGCTCGCACTTCGTGAGGCCATTTATCGAGCATGTGGAGATCTTCGACATTCGCGACAAGCTGTTCACAACGGGAATGGCAGAAGGATCTGGCGATAAAGCAAAGCACGAGCCGATGCGAGTGCAGGCGAAGGAAGGCCTGACATTGGGCCTGGCAACGACGGTGCGCTATCAGCTGGACCCGCGTCGGCTGGACTACATACAGAGCCATCTGCCCCAACCGGTCGAGACCGAACTGGTGCCGCCGGTGGTCGCGAGTGCCTGGCGTGAACTGGCGCCGAATTACAGCGTGCGCGAGATCTTCAGCACTAAGCGCGAAGAGGTGCGGCAGAAAGCGGCCGACATCATCACGAAGAAGCTGGCGGCCGATGGTGTGATCGTGAAGGAAGTAATGCTTCGCGATATCCAACTTCCGCCGGAATACGCGAAGGGATTGGAAGACCTGCTGCTGAAAGAGCAGGAAGACGATCAGCTCAGCGTGCAAACGGATATCCAGCAGAAGCAGGTGAAGATCTCGCAACTGCAGGCCGAAGCGCAGAAGGCACAACAAGTGACACAGGCAGAAGCGAATGCCCAGTCGAGAGTGCTCGAGGCGAAAGGCGAAGCCGATGCCATGCAGTACACCCTGCCACTGAAGGAGAAACAGATTCAGCAGTCGAGGCTTGAGGCGGAAGCGCGCAAGGAAGCGACGATCAAGAATGCCGAGGCGTCGGCAGAGGCCAAGGTTATCGACAGCAAGGCGGAGTTGCAGCGGCGCAATTTGCTGGCGGACGCGGAAGCGAATCGCATACGCGTGACGGCCGCGGCGGATGCGGAGCGTATGAAGAGCGAGGCGGCGGTGCTGAAGACGAATCCGCTGCTCATCAACAAGATCATTGCGGAGAAGCTCTCCGACAAGATCCAGTTGATGATGGTGCCGACGGACAGCAAGTTCTTCTTCGCGAACGACGTGTTCCGCGGGCTGAATGCGAACCAGGTGACACCACAGGCAGTAGAGCCGGATGATCCTTCGGGATCGAGTCACTAACGTTGATGGAGCCCGCTCGCCCTCGAGCGGGTCGCGTCGATCTTAGCCATCCGGGCGCGGCGTTTGCCACCGCAGGCGCTGCGTTCGGATTGGTGGTGTCAGTAAGGGATGATGTTGACCATGCCCCGGGTAACCGGGCGGGACACAGAGATCATGATCAGCACACGCTATAATTCGCGGCAACAGATGCTGAAAATCATCCGGATTGTGATCGTCCTGTCGATCTTGGCCGGCACAGGACAGCTTTTTGCCGCGACCCGATGGGACGCCGCCACAGCAAAGCTGGCTTCGCAGATCACAGCGATCACCGGACCAGGGAATGCTGCTCTCACCTTCCAGAACCTCTCCGCACTGACTCCGTCGGAGGTTGCTGCGATCCGCGTTCCGCTGGAAACCCAACTGCGCGCGGGCGGCGTTCAGTTGCGCGACGCAGCCAGCAGCGCCAGCGAAATCAAAGTCACGCTATCAGAGAATGTGCGCGAGTGGCTGATCGTCGCAGAGGTTCGTCAGGGGCTGGATACAAAAGTTGCCATGGTGGGAGTCGACAAGGGCGCGTCCGGAGCGGTGGCGCGTGCGGGCTCGGCGATGGTAATGCGCAAATCGTTCCTCATCTCGCAGAGCGAACCAATCCTGGACGCGGCGATCGTCGATTCGGCTAGTACGCGCAGTCTGCTGCTGTTGAACCGATCGTCAGTCGGAGTCTATGCGTGGACGACGGGCCGCTGGAACCTGCAACAGTCTTTTCCGATCATTCATGCGGCGCCGTTTCCCGCAGACCTGCGCGGGCGAATCGTGACAGCGCAGGATCACCTGTTCGACGTCTTTTTGCCGGGCGTTGGCTGCAGTAGTTCAGCGAGCGCGCCGCTCACCATGAGTTGTCGCGATACCGATGATCCGTGGCCGTTGGGCGGGCGGAAGGCCTTTTTCAATTCGGCGAGGAACTACTTCACCGGAATCCTGGTGCCGGGAGTGAGCGCACAACTTCCGCCATTTTTTTCGGCGGCGACGTTGCCCAGGGTCAACTACACGCTGTGGCTCTTCAATGGCGTAGATGGTCAGGTGCGCGTGTACGATTCAGTAGAACTCCGCACAATTCCGAACACCCGCGACTGGGGCAGCGACATGGTTTCCGTGAAGAGCGCCTGTGGAGTCGGAACGCAATTGCTGGTCTCGGCAGCGGGCGATGACACGGTCCCGATTCGTTGCATGCTTACGAGATGGTCGATCGCGAGCCGAATGAAGTAGCCGCGCAACTGGCGATGGACGGACCCATCACCGCACTGTGGCCGAGCGCCGATGCCAGTAGCGCAACCGCAGTCGTGCGCAATCTGCAAACAGGACAATACGATGCGTACAACATCACGATTGCTTGCAATCAGTAGCCTGTGTCTGACTAGCATCGTGCTGATGCTGGCTGGAATGGCGGGTGCGCGCACGCGCCCGCACTATGGCGGCGTTGTGCGCATCCAGGCAGCAACTTCGACCAAGGCCTCCACATTCGTTAGTGAGACTTTGACCTCCGTCGATGCTTTTGGCAGGGTCCAACCGTTGCTGGCCGAACGCTGGGAGTCGCAAAACGGCGGTCGCCGATGGCAGTTCTGGTTGCGCAACAATGTCCACTTTCATGACGCAAAAGTGCTATCGGGATCCGATGTGGTGGAAGCGCTGAGTACCGTCCCTGGCGCACCGTGGCGTATGGTGCGCGCGAGTGGAACGACGGTGACCTTCGAGGCTGATGACGCCATGCCGCTGCTACCGGAGATCCTGGCGTTGCACCACTTCGCGGTCGCCAGGCACGATTCGTCGGCGAGTAACACCATTGGTACCGGCCCTTTCCGTGAGACCAGCCTTTCCGGAAATACCTGGGAACTGGCGGCCTTCGATGATTACTGGCAGGGTCGCCCTTACGTCGATAGCGCCGAGTTCGTCACTGGCCGCGGTGTGCGCGATCAGTGGATGGACTTGGGCGTCGCCCGTGCGGATATTGCCGAGATTCCCGCCGAACAGATTCGTCGAGCGCAACAAGAGCGGCTGCGAACACTGGTCTCGCGCGATATGGAACTGATTGCGCTGGTGCCATCGCCAAACTCGTTACCGGATGTGCGCCTCCGCCAGGCAATCTCTGCGGCCATCGATCGCACTTCGCTGCTCAACGTGATCTTCCAGAAGCAGGGAGAAGTTGCCGCGGGCGTGCTCCCCGATTGGATGACCGGCTACGATTTTCTTTTCTCCGCGACGCAGAACCTTGCACTGGCTCGCGATCTGCGCGGTCAGGCAGGGCAGACCGGCACCATCACGATTGGTTACGCAGCAGGAGATGGAATCCAGCAACTACTGGCGGAACGCGTAGTGCTGAATGCGCGCGACGCCGGAATCGTGATGCAGGCCGTTCCACGCAACGGAAACGTGCAGGCTGATCTGAATATGGTGCGCCTTGCGCTGCTATCGCCGAACGCTGGCAGTCGCATTGCAGCAGATCACATCTTCAATTGCTACTGGCACTGCAGACCCAACCGACGCGGACGCCGAAGCGCTCTACCGCAATGAGCGCGACCTGCTCAGCTCCTATCGTGTGATTCCTCTCCTTTATGTGCCACGAGCGTTTGCGGCAAGCCAGCGGATTCGCAACTGGACGCTTGACGCGACCGGCGCTCCGGCCCTGACGCAAATATGGACGGAGGATCGCCGATGAACCTTCGCCAGCGGCTTCTGATCACCTTCGCATTCGTCGTCGTGATCGTCGTGGCGCTGGTGGCCTATGCAGTGTCCCTGCGTACGCGCAGCGCTTTCGAGCAGGTCGATCAGGAGAGGACTGGCGCGCTGGTGGCGGAGTTCCGCAGCGAGTTCCAGTCACAGGGGCGAGACGTAGTCCGCAAATTAGAACGCATTGCGACGAACAGATGATCTGCAGCGGCTCGCACTCGAATCGGCACAGGGCGGGGATATGTCGTCGTACCTCCAGCAGGCGACGACAACGGCCCAGGAGTACGGCCTCGACTATCTCGAAATCCTGGATGCCAACGGAAACATCATTTCGTCGGCGCAATGGCCGGCGCGTTTCGGATATCGCGAGAATCTTCCTGCTGCCGTTCCGAACGAAGCGTTTCTGAAGAAGGTGGAGCTGCCAGATGGATTTGCGCTCGGATTGATGGCGGTGCGTCCCGTGCGAGTCGGCGATGCGACCATTTATCTCGAAGGAGGCAAGCGCCTCGACCTGCGCTTACTCGAGACGCTCTCGCTACCACCAGGGATGTATGCGTGGCTCTATCGGGTGAACGGGACCACCTTCAATCCGAGCGACGTTTTGGGGGAGCGGGCCGACGCCGCCATTGGACTCGCTTCACTTGTGAACATGGCAGTGCAGAGTGGAACCGAGCACTCAGCAATCGTGCAGCTCTCGCCGGAGAAATTTGATCGAGCTACGGTGCAGGCAATTCCACTCAAGGACGATTCGGACGCAGTTGCGGCGGTGTTGCTGGCCGGCACTTCGCGGCGTCCATTGCTTGAACTGCAGAAGAACATTCGCACGACGGCGTTAGCAGTCGCCGCGGTTGGAATCCTGTTGGGCATTCTGATCAGCGTGTGGATTGCGGCGCGGTTCAGTCGCCCGATTGAGAATCTGGCTGCAGCTTCGCGCGAGGTCGCTGCCGGAAATTGGGACGTGCAGGTGGAGTCGCACACCGGAGACGAATTGCAGGAACTGGCAGATTCGTTCAACTCCATGACCAGGGAGTTGATGGAGCAGCGCGATCGCCTGGTGCAGACGGAACGGGTTGCGGCATGGCGTGAATTAGCGCGGCGGCTCGCGCACGAGCTGAAGAATCCGCTATTCCCGTTGCAGCTTACGGTCGAGAACTTGAGCCGCGCACGCGCTCTGCCCGCGCCCGAGTTCAATGAGATATTCGATGAAAGTACGGCCACGCTGCTGGCGGAAATTCACAACCTGAAAACGATCATCGGCCGCTTCAGCGATTTTTCGAAGATGCCCAGGCCGCAGCTGCAACCAACTTCGCTCAACGATCTTGTGCAGCAGGTGGCAACCTTACATCAAGCGCAGATGAAAGACGCGCCAAACCTGATCACGCTGAACGTGGAATTCGATCGAAGCGTGCGAGAAATTCCGCTGGATCCCGACCTGATGCACCGCGTCGTCTCAAACCTGTTTCTGAATGCTATCGATGCCATGCCCGAAGGTGGCACGCTCACGCTGCGCACTCACGATCGCGGCGAGCAGGTTCGGCTGGAAGTCGGCGACACCGGTGTCGGATTGACGCCGGAGGAGCGCGAGCGCATCTTCACGCCGTACTACACCACGAAGAAGCACGGCACAGGCCTGGGACTGGCAGTAGTGCAGTCGATTGTGAGCGATCATCACGGGAGCATCAGCGTAGTCAGCGAGCGCGGGCAGGGCACGACGTTTATCATCGATCTTCCCAAGCGCGCCAGCGATTCAGCCGCTGTCAGCGCACAGACGGGAGCGACGGCATGAGTACGACTGCGAAAGCCGACATCCTGATCGTCGACGACGAAGCCAACACGCTGGCTTCACTCTCGCGGGCGTTTCGGCTCGCGGGTCACGAGGCGACCGTGTGCGACAACTCGGCCCGTGCGCTGGAACTGGCGCTCTCGCGGCCCTTCGACTTGATTCTTTCCGACGTGGTGATGCCGAATCGCGACGGCCTGGCACTGCTCGAAGACTTAAAGACCCAGGGAGTGCAGGCGCCGGTTGTGATGATGTCCGGGCAGGCGCACATCGATATGGCCGTAAAGGCCACCCGACTGGGCGCACTCGATTTCCTGGAAAAGCCGATTTCTACCGACAAGCTTCTGCTTACCGTGGAAAACGCGCTCAAACTCAAGCGCCTTGAGTCGGAGAATCGCGATCTTCAGCAGCGCGTCGGAAAACACGAAATCATATGGAAAGGCGAGACGATGCGGCGGCTGATGGCGCAGATCGAGCGCGTAGCCTCGAGCGAATCTCGCGTCTGCATCTTCGGCGAGACCGGAACTGGAAAAGAACTCGTCGCACGTACGCTGCATGCGAAGAGCCCGCGCCGCAATGGGCCGTTCGTCACGCTGAACTGCGCGGCGGTTCCAGCGGAGCTGATCGAGTCGGAGCTCTTCGGACACGAGAAAGGTTCGTTCACAGGCGCGGCCAATCGTCATGCGGGAAAATTTGAGCAGGCGCATCATGGGACGCTATTTCTCGACGAAATAGGCGACATGCCGCTTCCGATGCAAGCGAAGCTATTGCGAGTCCTGGAAGAAGGTGAGATAGAGCGCATCGGCGGAGACAAGACGACTTCCGTAGATGTCCGCGTGCTGGTGGCAACACACCGCAATCTCGAAGAACTCGTGAAAGAAGGTAAGTTCCGGCAGGACCTGCTGCATCGCGTCTATGTGTTTCCGATCACGCTGCCTCCACTGCGCGAGCGGCGCGAAGATATTCCGGCGCTGATCGAGCACTTTGCGAGACAGGTTGCGGCGCAGAACAACTGGAAGCCAATCGTATTCTCACCCGAGGCGATCGAAGCACTGCAGCAGTATGCTTGGCCGGGCAACGTGCGCGAGCTGCGAAACGTGGTGGAGCGCCTGTTGCTGCTGGCTGTGGGCGATCACGTGGATCGCGCCGCTGTGGAGATGGCCATCCCCGATTTGCAGAAGCGTGCGTCAATCTCTGCGGTCGCAGATGGATCGGGCCCGCTCTCCGATCGCGTATCCGATTTCGAAAAAGCGACCATTCTCGCTGAACTGAAATCGCACTCCTACAACATGACCAACACCGCGAAGGCGCTCGGACTGGAGCGCAGCCATCTTTACAAGAAGTGCCAACAGTTGGGGATCAATTTGCCGGAAGTGCGGAAAGAAACGTAAGCGGCTCCGCTCCAAGAAGTGCTCCCCCGAGCAGAAAACATTGCGTCCAGACTAACTTCTGAGAGCATGTACCTCATCTGCTAATCGAAAAGCCAAGAAGTAGTAAACCAAGGCTCCAATCGGTCCGGAGAATAGTATGAGCAGGAGCCAGAGACACCGTGTCACAATCGAACGATTCGGTGTTGTAACACAATTCCAAAGCATGCCTAACCAAAGCGCGAAAAATCCGAACGCACCTAAAGCACCTACCGCCCCAATTGGAATCTTGAGTGCACTCGGCATCGCCTTGACGCTTTCGTCTCCCGTCTTCGCGACGGCAATGTTCAAGAGCACTAAAACACCGAGCGCAACTATCAGCGACCAGGCTGATACTCGATAGAAGAGCCTTAGTCTCATATCTTTCACGGTGAATCCTAAACAACTCTAACGTATTGGCAATCGTGTACGCCAAGTACTGGATGAATTCATCCTTGTCAGTCGGCACACCTACCGTCAGGTGTAAGATGTTGTGCTCTGAACTACTCAAATCCTAATCTCAGTCAGGGATCACACTCATGATCATTCGACAGCTTGGTTCGGCTGTTTGGCTTCTGGTACTTATGTTTGTTACTTCTTCCGCTTTGATCGCTCAACCAAACTCCAATGGCAAAATTGCCATTCCCATCAACTCCGGCTGGGAGTTTCGACAAACCACCACTGGCGACACGGCCAATGCCGCCGGATGGCATCCGGCAGTTGTCCCGGGCGATGTCCATCTGGACTTGCTGCGCAATAAGCTCATCCCCGATCCGTACTATCGCGAGAACGAAGCAAAGCTGCAGTGGATCGAGAACGCATCGTGGGAATATCGCACCACGATTGAGGCCACCCCCGAGCTGCTCAAACATCGCAACATTGAGCTGGTGTTCGACGGCATCGATAGCTATGCGGATGTCTACCTCAACGGCAAGCTGATCCTCAGCGCCGATAACGCGTTTCGCCAGTTTCGGGCCGACGTAAAGCCTGCGTTGAAAGCCGGCGCGAACCAGCTGCTGCTGGTATTCCCATCGCCGATCACCAAGGCAAAAGAAATGGCGTCGAAGGACACGTGGCAACAGAGGACGCAGGTCGAGGACAAGACCTACCTGCGCAAGCCTGCGTACGAATATGGATGGGACTGGGGTCCGCGCTTCGTGACCAGTGGCGTATGGCGTCCAGCGCGAATCGAGGCGTGGGACGACGCGCGCATCTCTGACTTCCACATTGCGCAGCCCGACGTGACCGTGGATATCGCGCATCTCAGCGCGGAGTTCGACATTCTCAGCTCCGTCAGCGGACCCGCGACGGTGATCGTTGGCTATGAGCGTGGAGCAAAGAAGGGTGAGATCACGCAAGCGGTCGAACTTCACCCAGGTCTGAACCAATTCAGCTTCCCGGTGAACGTTGCGAAGCCCGACCTATGGTTCCCGGTCGGATATGGTCCGCAGGCTCTCTATACGTTCCACGCGCAGCTGAAGATCGCGAACCACACAGCCGATCAGGCGGTGAAGCGCACCGGTCTGCGCAAAGTCGTGTTACGGCGCGATGTCGATCAGTGGGGACGCAGCTTTGAGTTCGTCATCAATGGCGTGCCGATATTCGGGAAGGGCGCTGACGTGATCCCCTTCGATAGCTTTGCGCCGCGAGTCACGATGGCCGACTATCGCCGCATCATGGAATCGGCGCGTGATGCGAACATGAACATGATCCGCCACTGGGGCGGCGGTTATTACGAGACAGATGAGTTCTACGACCTGTGCGACGAACTGGGAATCATGGTCTGGCAGGACTTCATGTTCGGTAACGATTGGCAGCCTGGATATTATCCGTGGAAGCTGAACGTGGCTGCCGAAGCCGATTACCAGGTACGGCGTTTGCGCGACCATCCGAGCATCGTGATCTGGTGCGGCAATAATGAGACCGAAGTAGCCCTCGCGTGGAAAGGGCGCGATCGCCTGCCGGGCGACATTCGCATGCACATGTGGGGAGACTACGTCAGCGTATTCAGCGGCATCCTGCCGCAAGCGGTGGAACGCCTTACGCCCGAGACGCCGTATTGGCCGAGTTCGCCGAGCGCCGACTACGAGGAGACGACCGAAGCAATACCAGTCGGGCGACATGCACAACTGGAACATCTGGCACGGCATGGAGCCGCTGCGCGCTTACGAGAATTATTTCCCGCGCTTCATGACGGAGTATGGATTCCAATCGTTCCCCGAGATGCGCACGATTGAAGCGTTCACCATTCCTGAAGATCGCACGGGAATCACGACGCCGGTGTTGTTGGCGCATCAGAAGAATGCCGCGGGAAATCAGAAGATTCACGAATACCTCTTGCGCGATTACGACGAGCCGAAGGACTTCCCGTCCTTCTTATATGTGAGCCAGGTGCTACAGGCGGAGGCGATCAAGATTGGCGCGGAGCATCTGCGGCGTATACGTCCGCGGTCGATGGGCTCGATCTACTGGCAGCTGAACGATTGCTGGCCGGTCGCGTCGTGGGCGAGCATGGACTATTACGGACGCTGGAAGGCACTGCAGTTTTACGCCAAGCGTTTCTACAACGATGTGCTGGTTTCGCCCCACGAGGAAGACGGCGGCATCGCAGTGTATGTCGTTTCCGATCGAACCACACCAGTAAATGGCGACTTGAAGATTACGCTGATGGGGCTGGACGGAAAGGTGTTGAAGACCTCGACACAAGCGGTGCAGATCCCGGCGCTCTCCAGCAAGGCATACTTCAAAGTGCCGCGGCAGGAGTTTGTTCCTGCTGACGCGGATCCGGCGAGTATCTTCGTGCTGGCCGAGCTGACTTCCGGTGGCAAGACGCTTTCCAACAACACGCTGTATTTCCTGCCCGCGAAGAACATGCCCTTGGGAGCCAGCCAGATTACAACGGACCTCGTGCAGAGCGGCAATGATTACAAACTCACGTTGCAATCGAAGACGCTGGCGAGAACGGTATACATCTCGTTCGGCGACCTCGATGCCACTGTTTCCGACAACTATTTTGATCTGTTGCCGGGCGCGACGACTGAGATCATGGTGACCAGCAAGGCGAGCATGGATCAGCTGAAGTCTGCGATGAAGGTGATGTCGCTGGGTGATGCGTTCGCGACGGCGACGGTGGCGGCGAAATAATTCCGAACAGCCCCACTCTTGCGCGAAAGAACGTTAGGGTGGGGCACCCCATCTGTCACAATAGATAGGGATGGCAGTTTCCGATCAAGCAGGGCTCTCGGGCCGAATCGCATTTACTTATCCCGACTTCGTCCTCTACCAGGTCGCGCGGCTTCTCATCGTCAGCTCGCTGGAGATGCAGTCCGTCGCCGTGGGCTGGCAGGTCTACGAGATGACTCGGCGTCCGCTGGATCTTGGATTGGTGGGCCTGGCGCAATTCCTTCCCGGCATTCTGCTCTTCCTGGCTTCCGGGCACGCGGCTGATCGCTTTGAGCGACGACGCCTGATCCTCGTTTGCCAAATTGCGTTTGCAATCTGCTCGGCGCTCTTGCTCGCGATCACACTGCGCGGTCCGCATGCGGTGCTTCCCATCTACGCGGTTCTGCTGCTGCTCGGTGTCGTGCGATCTTTCAACGGACCTGCCGGGCAGGCGTTTCTTCCACAACTGGTCTCCGAAGAGCATTTCCCCAACGCAGTGGCGTGGGCCGCGACGATCTTTCAAGCGGCAACCATTTTCGGTCCAATCATCGGCGGAGTTGTTTATGCGGCGACGCGTGGACCCTCGGCCGTGTACGGAACAGCAATCGTTACGTCGTTGCTGGCAGCCGTGGCGACTTCGCGAATCCATCCGCGACGCCCTCCGAAACATCGGGAGCCGCCAAGCCTGAAGACTGTGCTCGCCGGATTTCACTACATCTGGCAAAAGAAGTTGATTCTCGGTTCCATCTCGCTCGATTTGTTCGCGGTGCTGCTGGGCGGAGCTGTGGCGCTTCTGCCCGTATATGCCAAAGAGATTCTCGAAACCGGACCATGGGGACTTGGCTTGCTGCGCGGAGCGCCGGGAGTGGGCGCAGCGGCGATGGCGATTTTGCTGGCCTATCGTCCCATCCGTCGACGTGCGGGCGTCACGATGTTGTGGTGCGTTGCGGGATTTGGAGTTTTCACCATCATCTTTGGACTTTCGCGGAGTCTATATATTTCGCTCGTGTCCCTGCTGTTGCTGGGAGCGAGTGACATGGTGAGCGTGGTCATCCGCAATACGCTGGTGCAGATCACAACACCAGACGAGATGCGCGGGCGAGTCAGCGCGGTGAATATGTTGTTCATCGGTGCGTCGAACGAGTTCGGGCAATTCGAGTCTGGGATCACGGCACACTGGTTCGGCGCGGTTCCTGCCGTAGTGATGGGAGGAATCGGCACGCTGGTGGTGATCGCCGCATGGTCGTGGCTGTTTCCGGAGTTGCGACATGCGGATGAGTTGGTTAAAGGTAGTGGCGAGTAGCGATACCCTCGCCAGATCCCCCTCATGCCTACAGAAGACTAAGGTCGGGTGCAGGGAAAAGTCACTGGCCCCTCGATGCAGCTTAGTAGGTGAGTGTGACTGTAATGGTATCGGTATAACTGCCCGGTGTGACGTATTGCCCTGCCGGAATCCTGCCGTAGACGGTGAGTGTCTGTGCAGTACCACTGCCACTACCGGGAACCGTGTCGGTGCCGACCGTGTTGCCCCAGTTCATGGTGCGGGCAGCATCACGAAACAGACTGTAATTCAGAGTAGACAACGAGGGGGCCGTCATCTTGCGGTTAGTTACGGTTGCCCCGGTTCCGGTGCCTGCATTAAGACCCACGTTATAGGCCGTCGTTTTGGTGCAGGTTGCCGAAATGGTCGATGTGGCGTTGATCAGCGTGCCCGAGTAGTTGCCAAAAGCCAGTGCAGTAGCGGCGACTATGCATCTGGCCTGGACAGTTGCCGTAATCGTAAATGAGGTGGTAGCCGAAGAAACTGTATCCGTGTAAGTGCCGGGAGTCGGGTACTGATTTGCAGGAATTCGGCCGTAAACGGTGATAGTTGCGTTGCCGCTCCCGGTCAGCTCATTGCCCGTGGTGTTACCCCAGTTTGTGGTTCGCGCCGAATCCAAAAACAACTGGTAGCCCAACGTCGCGTTGCCGGGACCCGTCATCAAGCGATTAGTTACGGTTGCTCCCGCCCCTAGTCCCTGGTTGAGGCCAAGAGTCCAGGTGCCGGTGCAAGTCGTTATCTGGCCAGTGGCGGTTCCATCAAGCTGCGCACTCGAGTACGTTCCGAAATTCAGAGAGGAAATGGTGAGCTTGCATTGTCCCATGGCGCCTTGCACTACACAGGCAAGAAAGAGCACGGTCGACAGAAGGAATCGTCGCGTCACGGCTGCACCTTCTGACAACGCAATGGACCAATAGACGGAATGTCACCGGGAACAGGGTAGTAGTCGAATGAAGCGGTACACCGTTTTCCATCCGGGTATTCAACGGAAAGTTCGTTGTGGGAGCTGAGGTCCTCAACATACGCCTCGCCGTCGTAACCAATAGGGACAACAGCGCCGGTGGCGCGCAACGTGGCGGCACTGCCCTGGGGCACCACTATGCCCGCTTCATCCACCAGGCGCAGCAACGCGGAGTGGCTGAAACGGATTGGGAATTTCACGATCACCCCTGAACGATCCTGCGGACGCACCTCGCGTTTGTCTGTTCCCAATGTCGCGTCCCCCGGGATATCGGTCGGCTCGATGCTGATGTTATTCAAGTCGAAAGCGCGCATATCCGGAACCAGAACACGGCCCGTCTTACCGGTGGTTCCAACCTTGCGATTTTCCTGGTAGACGCTCACATTCGTGACCGGACGCGTATCCACAACGGCAAAGCTGTCGTAAATTTCATTCGACGCGAACACGGCCTTATCCACCAGAGAAATGGCACTTTGCGATTCCATGCGCAACGAGGTCAGCCCACTGTCGCGGTCCACGCCCGTCGTGAACAGGCCAACCTGTGATTTGTATTGCCCTTGCGCAAACATGTGTGTGGAATCTCCGCCGGACGTATAGAGTTGATAACCCCAATCGCCAACCTGCGGCGCCGCTTGCTGCACCTGAGCCTGCCAGTCTCCATGGTTTCCTGCGCTGACGCTCGCGGTGCGATATCTTCCGAAGGAGAAGGTCATGCCAACCTGCAGCCCATTGCTGCCCTTGCCGCTAAAACCGAAGCTCTTAAACCAGCTGGAGTAACACGACACTCGATGGATCTGGATGGAATAGTTGGCCGTGACCACACGAGAGTTCCCTGCCAGCTGCACATCAGCTGGATTCGGGAGAACAGGAGGATCCTGTTTCAGTTCCACGTAGGCCAAGCCTAAAGAACCGAAGCGGCTTGTGTTCAAGCCGGTGAAAGCGCTGAGTTGCCTGCGGAGAACCCCGGAGCCATTCATCGAAGCAACATCCCGGTAGTCGCGAGTGGCCAAAAGCGCCGAGGTCCCGAGACTGAACTTCCTCCCAATGCGCTCGGCGCCGGCGGAAAATTGTGCGCCGTTACCTGCGGACGCAATGCTGGGCGACGCTGCGAAGTTGAGCACGCCGAGATGACCAATCTGCAATACGCCGCCGCCACCCGCCAGAAACGCGCCGTCGGTACCTTCTGCGCTACCCTCGATCGTGAACGTGCGCGTCAGACCTCGGCGGTAGCTCGCAGTGCCGGCCATTTTCCCGTAATCGTTGCTGACCGAGCCCCAGTTTCTCCGCACCACTCCCAGTTCACCGCCATAGGTTTGCAGACCCGGGGCCAACAATGTGGAGCTGGCATAAAAAGGTTGCGTCACCGTCACCTGTTGTCCGAGTGCATTGGTGACGGTCATGGAGATGGTGCCCGCACCGGAAACAACCGGAAGTTGCGGAATCTGAAACGGACCGGCGTCAACCTTTTGCGAAATCGCCATGCTGCCGTCGGCCAATACGTTGACGGTGGAAGGGACCGCTGCCGCGCCGGCGATCTTAGGCAGCGGAATCGTCACCAGATCGGGGCGCATGCTGAAGTCCGAGCGTAGCTGTACACCCTCAAGGTGAACCGAACGCGTCCATGAGAGATTACTGGTGATGAAATCGCCCAGACTGTAGCGTCGCAGCGAATTGACATCGGCAAACGTGTAGGCGGTGTCGAGGCGTACAGCGCTATTTCCGCCGAAGTGGCCGGGAGTGGTACCGGCATAAGCCAGCCAGTCCGAACTCACAATGCCAAAACGTGAGAAGGCTCTCAGGTCAAAAGATCCGCTGGCGCCAGCCTCACCTCCGGCATAGCTACCGACGATGTCATGGTTCAGCGTGATGCCAGTTCCGCTTTCAATGACACGCTTCCCCTCCAGGTTCGACCCCATCGGCAATAACAACGTGGGAAGGAGGGCGTTGTTGGTGGCTGTGATCTTCAGCGATTGATTCTCTGCATCGAGAGTCCATGCGATACCGGGCAGATCGGATAGAGGGATCAGAGCATCGGTTTGCGAGGCACGCGAGAGAGGAACCTGCAGGCCAATATCGTGCAATTCGCTGGGTCGCGCCATTAACTTGTTCCGGCGCAAGACAAACTCGCCTACCTTGCCGGTCGAGTGGCCGTTGATCTGGACTTCAAGAAACAAGCGTGTATCGCTGCTTGGAGCTGCGGGTGCGGCGGGTGAGGCGGGCGCTGCTGCTGCCGCCGGGTTGGGAGGCGCGTTAAGAGCAGCCTCGGTCGTCAATCCCTTTTCAGCATCTTTCGCCGCGGCCGATGCGAAGGTGAACTGCGACAGGATCGTAATTAGAAGAAAAAAAATGATATGGGGCTGGCAGGGCCTGGTGGCTCTCGCTCTGGGGACGAATTCATCGCACTGCGACAAAGGATACCTGCCGGTCAATCGTTCCGGCGTTCATGTGAGCCTTCAGTCGCAAGGAATCGAACTGGAAGGGCCCTGAATCCGGTACGATGATGCGCCAACGCCGAGTAGCGCCAGGAAGGATGTAAGACAATGTGAGAGCATCCAACTTCAGCTTCCGGTCGTCGTTCATCGTAAGCTCCATATCACGCAGCGCTTCGTGCAAAGTTCCGCCATTGGTCGCAACGAGATAGAACTGCCCAGCGTCGCGATCGATGCGAAAATTCACATCCGCCTTACAGCGGTTTGGGGGCATCGCAAAAATCGGTATCGACAACCGTAAGACCAGATGCACAATTCCTGGCTCCTCCGGCGGAGGAATCTGGTCAATCAAAATGCGATAGGTCGTCTCTTGCCGCTTCGGCGGGCGCCGCAAAATGATGCGCACGACCTGCGCGGCTCCTGGAGCAATTCTCGCGATCGGCGGACTCAACAGCACCTCGTCCGTATTCACAAGCTGATCGCTGCCATCGTTCTCGTTCCACGCATAGGCGCGGATCTGAACCGCAGTCTCGCTCTGGCCTGAGTTGGTCACCGTCAGGCTTGTAGCGTTCTGTCCGGGTGAGAGAAAAACGTTTACGGGCAGAACTGTCAATGCCTGCGCCTTGGCGGCCGAAGGAACCAACACAAGACTGACGGCAGTAAGTACGCACATCGCTGCCGTCAGCCGAGATGTATTGGCCAAAATCATTGGATTTCGGATCGATCCGCCGAAGCCTCTAACTATATTTCGCCTAATAGCTAACGGTGACAGTAATCGTGTCGGTATAGGAGCCTGGCGTCGCATACTGTGCTGCAGGGATGCGGCCATACACATTGAGCGTCTGTGCAGCTCCATTGCCAGTGCCTGCAACCCAGCTGCCCGTCGAATTGCCCCAGTTTGTAGTGCGCCCGGAGTCGCTGTACAGCGTATAGGACAGGGGAGCCGACCCAGGTCCGGTCATCCGGCGAGTAGTCACAGTTGCCCCACTGAAAGTGCCGGCATCAAGGCCGACGGTGTAGGGAGTCGTGTTGGTGCAGGTGACGCCGACCGTCGTCGTCCCATCGAGTTGCACGCCGGAGTAGGTGCCGAATGCCAGGGTGTTCGCGCTAACCAGGCAGGTAGCCTGTACCGTGGCGGTTACGCTGAAAGTGGTAGTGGCAGTCGCCGCAAATGCCGACGTAGAAACCACCGCCAGCACAGCAACGGTGGCGAAGAGTGTAAGCAGAACTTTCTTGCAAGACTTCATCGAGATCGCTCCTTAAGAAAAATCTAATCAGGACGAACTCGATGGTATGGGCCTCGTTATGTACCCACAATGTGCCTTTGGTAATGCATCTTGGAAGTAATTAGCATTAAGACGAAATCTGTTCGAGCGTTTTGGTCGAGTATTTCCGGGCCGATAACGCGAGGAAGCCTGAAAACAGGCGTCTGTAGGCCAGAATCACAGGAGCAGCCATCGATTGAGGCTCTCTCCCGAAAAGGGAAGCTGGCTTCCCTTAATAGGAAATGGTCACAAAAACCGTCCCTGAATGAGTGCCGGGCGGGAGAGATTCGTCATCCGCAGCACGCGTGTCAAAGGTACGTGCGTGGAGCCTCCCCGTCGCATTTCCATCCAGCTTCGGAGTGGCTGCATTCGACTCAGACACGACTGTAGTGCCGATATCGATCTTGTGAGGCGTGGGCAGAGTACAGTCGACGGCAATGGTTGGTGCGGTGTTCGAAATGGCATTGGTGCGCAGGCTCGACGTAGCAGGCGATGGAGACGAAGTCCTGCAGCTCGACACCACCGTGACGGAAATGCCAAATGAGGCACTAACCGTCGCAGCCAGTACAGGTGTCGACGCCAGCATGCTGAGACCAAGTACAGCGACTGAGTATCTCATGCGTCCCTCTGCTTCATCGGCAATTCACTGCGGAACTTGAGAAGAAGCATTCCTGGGTTCCCGTAGGGCTGGTACTTTGGAAGCAAGTGCGCCCCGGGCGGGTTGCGCTCATTCGTCCGTGCGTCAGGGCCGGAGCAAGGAGGGAACACGGCCGTTCTGCTCGGCAGGATGTCGCGGATCATCGAGAATTCTGGCTTCGCAAGACTTAAGGGCCCTGTGAGCAGGTAGGACTGTTCCGCTAAGATTCATCGTAAGCGGTTCATCAGAGAGCTTTTCGCCTAAGGTTAGCGGCGCACTACGTACGAGTCAGCGCGCCTAGCGAGTCTTTTCGCCGAGGTCCCACGCCGAGGGATTGGACACAATCGATAGATCAGACCTCAGAACGAGAACAACGCCTGGAGATCGAAGCGGCGCACCGCGTTCTGCGAAGAAAATGGTCCTCCGGCAAGTCCGTTTGCCTGTCCAAAAAGTGGCGAGTCCAGGTTGCCGACTGGTGTTGCGAGATTCGCGCGATTAAATAGGTTTCGCGCAGACACACTGAACCTCAGGCTGTAGCGCTGATTGCTGGATGCGCCGCCCATTCCCCCACCCGGACCACCCCCGCCACTCAACCCGCGGAACCCTCCAGTGCCACCACGGCTACCACCTCCACCGTGCGGTCCGCCGAAATCTCCGCCAGAGTTAGAGGCGCGTTCCAGCTTCTTACCGAAGCCAAACGTCCTGCTGACGCGAAGATTGAAAGTCGCCAGTGCGGTTCCTGTTCCCAAATAAGGTGCTGTCGGTGTGTAGCCAACCCCGGGTTGGCTGTTGAAGACTCCCCATGGCGTGCTCACCACGTTGCTACCCGATCCCTGAGTCGCATAGGACGGGCGATCGTTGAAGATGGAGTCGCCATTCAAGTCCTGTCCAACGGTAATGTTGAAGGGACGGCCGGACGCAACCACAACAAATGGGTTCAGGCGAAACGCATAAGGCAACGAGACCGTGCCACCGAGAAAGAGTCGGTGGCGAATATCGTAGGCAGCGCGACCATAGTCGAGCGACAAGTCATAAGAATTCGAAGCAAAGCTATCGATGCCGTTGGTATTCGCGTTCGCGTAGCTAAGCGTGTAATTGCCGAAGATCGAGAATATTTTTCCGATTCGCAGGTTCGTATTGGTGATCACCTGGTTCTGTTTGAAGATGCCCTCAGATGTGTATTGATAAATGTTGCCTGCATTCGGATCTGGGCGAACGCCGGGATCAGCAGCGGGATTATTGGGGTCGTAGGTGCCTGGCAACGGTGCGTTGGCATTGATGGTGGCGAACTGATGTACGCCGCGAGAATTCAGGTACGTAACGGCCAGGGTTCCTACGCGTCCGAGTTGTCGCTCGAGTCCGATGGCAGTTTGCATGACATAAGGCGCGCGCACGTTGGGCGCAAGCTGATAAATAGTGGGCTGAAGCTGGGCACCCGACAGGGAAGAGATCGCAGGCGCGGTAGGGATGTTGGGGTAAAAGTCTGGCTGATTCACAATGTACTGCGTTTGCGTAATGCCGTTCTGCAGCGCCAGGTTGGTCATCTCATCGATCTCGAGGCGTTCGTAAAAGATGCCGTATCCAGCGCGCAAAATGGTCTTCGGCGTTGAACCTTTCCGGCCCAGTCCCCATGCGAGGCCGACGCGCGGCGCAAAATTCGCCGGCGAATGCAGTTCATTCTGCGTCTCGAAACGAACGCCGTAATCCAGGCTCAGGTTCGGACGAACTCGCCAGCCGTCTTCCGCGTAGAGTCCCACGTCTGCGTAGTTAGCCGTGGCCGACGGGGTGCCGGTCGTGACGGAGAACTGGCTGGCTCCGCCGCCCGCAAGCCGAATCTGGGAAGGGGTCCATCCTGCGGCGAGGCCTTGCTCAGTGATCTGGTAAGCGTTCAGCGACGCAAACGTCCACTCGCCGTTAAAGCCGCCGGTCGTGCTGTTGCCATCAGTCTCAACGCGCAGGCGTCCGCCGAACTTCACCAGATGCTTGCCGTGGACAATCGACGTGTAGTTCTGCAGCTCGTAGTGGTTCTGATTATCACTTCCGTACTGATCTTGATTGCCGCCGCTGACGAAGGCTTGCTGCACGTTCAGCGTTGGATCGGTACTGAATGGCGTCTTCTGATCCTCATCCCGTAGATACTCGAAACGCGTTTCATTCACCACATTCGTGCTCAAGACCTGCGTGTCGCTGATCTGAACCGAGTGGTGCGTGGTGATGTCGTCATACGCTTGGGAAGCCAGCGCGAATTGCCCGACGCCCTCATTCTTCTGATTCCAGTTGGTGTACTGATAGCGCGCAGTGAACGTGTTGTTGGGCGTGAGCTGGTAGTCAATGCGCGGGCTAAGATTGGTTCGCGTCTTTGGATTCGAAACCGTATCGCTGAAGGGAACCGGGCTCAAGTTGTTGTCGAGAGTGACAGCGTTCACGATACCTTCATCGGCAATGTTGCGTCGGTCGGCGTTCACGAAGAAGGAAGCCTTCTTGCTCAGCGGTCCGCCAAAGTTCGCGCTGTATTGCTGCGACGAATAACTCGGGAAAGTGGTAGCGAAAGGGTTGCCGGTGTTGAAGGCGGAATCGTTGCCCATCAAGTAGAACTGGCCGTGATACTGATCGGTGCCAGGCTTGGTGAAGACTTCGATCCGCCCATAGCCAAGCTTGTCGTACTGCGCTGAAAAAGGATTCTGATTAATTCGTATTTCGCGAATAGAAGACTTCGGAGGCAGCTGGCCGCCGGTAAAGCCATCAATGTAAATCTCGCCGCCATTTGGACCAGCAGAGGGTCCGGCTAGCGCAGTGAGATCGTCCTGCAGCTGATCGGGATCGTCCGAAAGGGCGTCTAGGTCTTTGCCGCGAATGATGGTCGAGCTGGCATTGTTTTCCGCTGTTACGTCCACGCTAGTGCCCTGTTCCTGAACCTGCACTTGCTGCTTTTGCACCAGGATTTCCAGCGGAATATTCAGTAGGTGGTTTTCCGATGCACTCAACGTCACCTGCTGCTGAAACGTGGAAAATCCATCGGCCACCGCCGTGATCGTGTAGCTTCCCGGTGTCAATCCTTGTAGCTGATACTCGCCTTTGCTGTTGGTGTCGGCGGTGATCGTCTGGCCGTCGGACGTCATCACCGAAACTGTCGCCTTCGTTACTACGGCGCCAGAAGGATCGGTAACCTGACCGTGCAGGGATCCATGTGCAATTTGCGCGAAACTGAAACTCGCCGAAACAAGTACGAGAATGATGGCAGTGATCAGTGTCCGACCGCGTTTCGCGGATCGAAAGAAATCCATTGTGTCTCCTGTACCACGACTACTGGTAAAAATCACTGTGCCGCATTATCCGCACTGCCGCCCGAATCCAGGCTCCACGCGGAAAGCGTCATGCCCTTGGCTGCGTCCGGCGAGGCGGTCAAGATAGGCTCGACTCCGCTGAGCAACGTAATCGCGGTTGGCGGGGCATCGCCCGTCCCTTCCGTGGACACGATCATTACGGCGTCACCCTTTTTCAGATTCCGCAAGGCTCACGGTCGGCGTGCGGCCCAGCATGCGCTGAAGGTCCGGTGTTCCGCCATTTCCATTTCCGCCGGTCCGCGCCGCCTCCATTCCAACCGTGTGATGGAGCACCGGCCGCGGCTGCCGCAGGCGGCTGTGCGGCTCCGGTTCCCGGCACACTCTGCGGCGAGATGCCTTTCAGTCGCATTGCGATACGCTGCGCCATCATAGCGGGCAACTGGTGCATTTGCGAATCAGTTGTGACCTTCACCGTGATCGGCTTCTTTGTTGCGAGATCCATCACCGTCAGCGTCTGCTCGCTCGCGTTTACTGTTTGCACGGTTCCAGCTATGTTCTTGAACGAGCCCGAAACAATCTCTTGCGCAGCGATTTCCGAACCGTCTGTATTTTTGGTACCACGCGCGCGAACCTGATCGCCGGGCTTGATTTCCGCCAGCGTGCTCTTCTTTGCCTCGTCGAACTTCACAGAGGTCGGAGCGTATCTCCGGACGATGGTGTCCTTCGAGGCGCGAATCAGCACCGATTTGCTGGTTGGGCCGGAGCCCACCGTGATCGTAACCGTACCCGCGGACAAATCGACATCCTTCACCAGGCCGCCAACGCTGTTCTTTTGCCAATCCTCCCGCTGCTGTTGCTGCTTTTGCGAGATCGACGTTTGTTTCATCACGATGAGCAGTGAAGCATCGAGCCTCTTGCCGTCATCGGAGAGTTTGCCGCGCGCCAAAACTCGATCGCCGGGCTGGAAATCCTGTAACTGAACTGGTTGGGCTGCTTTCAGATCCTTCTGTCCAGGCTCCAATTGCAAAAGCCGTGCTGAATCCGCGACCGACACCGTAATCTCGCCGCCAGCGTCGCTGGTGATGACGAGCGAGTTTCCGGCGATTGTTTCACCGTTCCCACTGCTTTGCCGGCCGGCGCTGTTTGGGCGAACAGCGTGAGCGGCAGAATCGCCAGGAGTAGAATCAAAGCTCCGAGCAGCAGACGAAGACCTGCAGTCCTGGCGCTCGTTCTCATGTCACCGCACCTCAAGTTGGTTTCTCTCCACATGCCTCTCCCTCACAGACAGCGCAGCCTTGGGGAATATTGGCCCGGTCACGCTTGCAGACGATAGCAGGAGGAACTCTCTTTGTAATTGTATGTTCTTGGACGGATTCGGGTGCTGTGAGGGAAGACACTACTCGCGCAGATTTACAAATTTTTACAAAGAGAATAGAGGCCGGAGGGAGACTATCGTTCCGGCTCGGGGGCGCTCGAAGCCTCGGCCATTTCTGCCGTCTTCACTCCAAGTGCCCGGCCGATCATGGTGTATTTGCCGACAATGCGGATGTCAGCTACGGCCTGGCTCGTGGTTTGCAGCCACATTCCCCCGATGGAGCCAAAAGTCAAAGTCAGGTCAACGTCGCGCACCCACCACGACGGAGACTTCGCTTCCTGACCAGCAATCCTATGGATCAGGTAGCTCTGCGCATCGACCCAGGCCTTACCGTCAATCAAGCCCGAATCCTTGCGAAGAGGATGCAGGCCGAGAACATAGGTCTCGTGCCCATCCAGGAATTCGGTTCCAAGGAAGGTGAAATCGTAGTTATCACGCGAAATCGCCGTAGGAGGATGCGGGTGGCTGCATTTCGACCACCCATTCGCCTCACTGTCCAACAATTTGCTCACAACTTTCGATCCGCGCTCGCTGCCCTTGCTTTCCAGTATCTGGTACCCGTTATTGCCGTGAGGGTCGTACACCAGTTCGGCCTTCACCTCGGCCATGGGTGTCGTGTTTCGTTCACGAAACATCTGGTACTGGCGCAAAAGCCGGTACGAGGACCAGCGCAATCGGTTCTGATCGGCTGCTTCACGCAAATGGGTGACGATTGTATCTAGCGAAGGAGTGCTGCTGGCAGATACGGGTTTGGATTGCGCGCTGCTTACGGTGGTTAGAGCGACCCCAAGCAAAAAAACGACAACTGCGGATATGGTCCGATACAACTGGCCCGACAAGAAAACCCCCAGGGAAGCGGCGAAGAGTCCAATAGGTAACTTAGAGCTGAGAGGAGCGTTAAAGGTGATCTGTTATACCGAACTTTAACAAAAAACGTTTGTTCCAGGGGCCGCGGAGAGAAGAAATACAGGTTTCAACTGGAAAATTTACATTTCCACGCAGCAGGAACTAACCAGCGGCGACCGCGGACTTCGCACTTCCAACTTCGCAATAGACATCCAGTAGACGACGGACGGAGTTTTGCCAGGAGAAGCGCTTCACCTGCTCGTAACCGCTGTCCTTCAACTTATCGCGCAAGCCTTGATCAATAAGCACGCGATGCAGTGCGCGCATGATCTCAAACACGTTCTCGGGATTCACCATGACCGCCGCTTTTCCCACTACTTCGGGCAGAGAAGACGTATTCGACGTGACCACCGGCGTTCCGTGCGACATTGCCTCCAGCGGCGGAAGTCCGAATCCTTCATATAAGGATGGGAAAACAAAAATCTTCGCCGTGTCGTAGAAGATGCGCAGCACGTCGATGGATACGAATCCCAGGAAGCGCACGTCGTTCTGTACGCCGCTCTTCACCACGGTGCGGCGAACATCGAGATGACGCGAAACTTCATCGCCGATAATGATGAGTTTCAGGTCCGGGTACTTGCCCTCTTTGGCGAGTTCCGTCTTCAATGCCGAGAACGCTTCGATAATGCGAACCAGGTTCTTCTGCGGACCAATGCGCCCGGCGTACAGCAGGAATGGATAGTTCACCTGGAAGCGTTCGGCGATGAACTGGCGTTCGCGCTCCGACGTGTGTCCCTGCAGGAAACGATCGTCTATTGCGTTGTAGATGACATCTATCTTCTCTGGCCGGATGTTGAACAGCCGCGCGATATCCATTTTCGTGAAATTGGACACTGCCAGGATGCGGCTCGCATGTCGCAGCACCTGTTGGGTCGAGTAATAATGCAGAGTGCGTTGCCAGTTGGCGCCCTTCTTCGCGCGATACATGAAGTCGAGCACATCGTGCACGGTAACCACATAGGGGCAGCAAAGGCGTACCTGGGGCATCCAGAACAGGGATGGAATGTGAACGAGATCGCATTCGTAGCGGCTGAGAATCTCTCGCAAGCCCAACCACCCGCCCAGCGAATTGACCGGCTTGGTGAAACGAATCTTGTGAAAATTGGGCGGCAGATCACCCATTTCACGAATCCGGTCTCCTTCGCCGATCAGCAGGTAATCGTTCTGCCGATCGATCTTGCCGAGCGTTCGCACTACGTTGCGGATGTAGGTGCCAACGCCGAAGTCGCCGATGGCCCGTATGTCGATCCCGATGCGCACGAAACTAGTGTATAGCGGGTGTCCACACCAAGGAAGGTTGACGTAAACCAGAACAAGTCGCGATGAAATCGTTTAGCGCATTGCCTTGCCGGTCGTGGTCAGCACCAGTTTGCCGTGTTTCACGCCGCGCATGGCGAGCATGTGGTCGGCAAGATGTTTGATCTCGCCACTGCGGCCCTTCATGATTACCACTTCCAAACAGTTGTCGTGATCCAGGTGCACGTGCGTGGCGGCGAGCACGTTGCCATGGGAGTGATGCTGTAACTCAGTGAGCTTGTTGGCGAGATTCGGACGGTGGTGGTCGTAGATCATCGAGAGCGTGGCGACGACCTGGCGGTTGCTGTCGACCTCTTCCTCTATAAGACTCTCGCGAATCAGGTCACGGATCGCCTCGGAGCGATTTTTGTAGCCTCGCCGTGCGATAAGACTGTCAAACTGCTCTAGCAAGTCCTCTTCCAGGGATACTCCGGTCCGCGTCAGCTCAGCCATATTGCGTCTCCCAGTGGTGGTTCGCCCATTCGATTGTGCAGAAGACTATACCCTACGTCCAGGCATGCTACGTTTGCTGTTCACACTGACGAGTGACATACAACCGTGCTACGATTTCTGGAATCGTGCTACAGATATACTGGTGCGATCGGCCTTCAGATCCTATCTGCCGAAGCACGACTTATCGAATGACCACTCTGCCCAACCTGTTTGCCGTTGTCGGACTTGGATTCCTTCTCGGGATGCGGCACGCGACCGATCCCGACCACGTCGTCGCCGTCACCACCATCGTAAGCCGCCAGAACAGCATTCGTCATGCCGGCCTGATCGGCGCTTTCTGGGGACTTGGCCATACGTTGACAATTCTGGTAGTTGGAGCCGGAATTATTCTCTTCAACCTGGTAATTCCAGTAAAAGTCGGACTGGCGATGGAATTGGCGGTCGGCCTCATGCTCATCCTGCTGGGCGTGTTGAACCTTGCCGGGATCACGCAATGGATCACCGACAGATTTGCTCCTGGACACACGCACGCCGAGGTTGTGCATTCCCATCCGCATCAGCATGGATCGCATCGTCACGAGCACGTCCATGCGCATGCTCCGGAGGTTCATATGCATCTGGCGGAAGCGCCTAAGGGCCGCTGGTCGCAGGTGCTGCAGAAGATTGGCCTGTACCAGATGCTGCGGCCCCTGGCAGTCGGAATCGTGCATGGACTGGCAGGCTCGGCGGCCGTCGCTCTGCTGGTGCTGACCACGATTCGCGATCCGCGCTGGGCAGTTACGTATCTGCTGGTGTTTGGGGTGGGAACCATCGCCGGAATGATCGTGATCACCATGGCGATTGGTGCGCCCTTCGCGTACACGGGGAAAAAGTTCACATCGTTCAATCGTGGGCTCGCGATCGTTTCCGGAGTTGTCAGCGTTGCATTCGGGGCGTTCATTTCCTTCCAGATTGGATTCGTAGACGGCTTGTTCACGTCTCATCCGCACTGGACTCCACACTGAAACCTTAAGGCAGATCGGTGCTTAACGATGCGAACTGTAGTTTAACCAAGCGGTATTACGATTTTTTAATTTGTGCTACCGGCTGATGATGATGGAGCGGCCAACAAAAAAACGAGACATGAGACACGGCCGGCTTTATTTCGTGCTCGTTGTCCTGTCAATATGCTCATTTGCTCAGGCCAAAGCAGGCGGAACTCCCCAAAGCACGCCTGCTCCGGACGCCAGGGTCGATCTGCCCAATTCTGATAAGGCTTCTCCGCCTCAACTATCAGGAACTGTCATTGACACGTCTGGCGCGGTGATTGCCGGGGCTACCGTGCAGGTTCGAAGCGCGAACGGTACTGTACGAACGTCCCAGTCGAACACGCACGGCGCCTTCGTTATTTCTGGACTCTCGGCAGGTAATTATCGACTCGTAGTATCGAATCCCGGTTTTGAAACTAAAGAGCTCGCCGTCACCATAGGCAGTGAGACGCCGGGCCCGCTGCGCATCTCACTAACTGTAGGCTCCGTGAGCACCACCATGAATGTGCAGGGCCGGGAGGATAGCCTCATCGGAATTGCCAGTTCCGCCACCCAGGGGACAGTGGGCTCAACGGAAATCCAAGAGCGTCCGATTCTTCGTTCGGGAGAAGTTTTGGAGACGGTTCCCGGTGTCATCATCACGCAACACGCCGGCGGCGGTAAGGCCAACCAATATTTTCTTCGCGGCTTCAATCTCGACCACGGCACAGATTTCGCTATTTTCCTCGACGGTATGCCGCTTAACCTGCCGTCGCACGCTCACGGCGAAGGGTACGCGGACATGAACACCGTCATCCCGGAGTTTGTGGAGCGGCTGGATTTCCAGAAGGGTCCTTATTACGCCGATGTGGGCAACTATGGTTCGGCTGGATCGGCCAATGTAGTGTTTTTCAAGACGCTGCCCCAGAACTTCTTCATCGTCGAAGGCGGCATGTATGGCTTTGGTCGGGGCGTTTTCGGCGCATCGCGAAAGCTCGGTTCGGGCAGTTTGTTATACGGCGGCGAAGTCTCTCACGATAACGGCCCATGGACGCATCCGGATAATTACTACAAATTCAACGGCCTTCTTACCTATAGCCACGGAGGAGACGCCAATGGCTTCAGCATCACGGCTCGTGGTTACCACGGAAAATGGAACTCGAGCGATCAAATCGCCGATAACGCTGTTCCCCTGGTCGGTTTCTTCGGAACACTGAACCCAACTGATGGTGGCAATTCGCAGCGTTATAGCTTGCAAGCGGAATGGCATCGCCAGCGCGCAAATTCCCAGACGAAAGTCATGGCCTACGGTTTCTATTATGATCTCGACCTGTTCTCTGATTTCACGTATTTCCTGACGGATCCTGTTCGCGGCGATCAGTTCGAACAGAAGGACAGGCGCTGGGTGGCTGGGCTGGACGCACGCCACACGATTTTCAGTCGATGGTTTGGCCGCAAGGTGGAAAATACGTTCGGCCTGCAAGTCCGCAACGATTGGATCCACAATGGCCTTTACCAGACCGAAGATCGCGTGCGCGTCGACAAAACTGATTCCTCCACCGGAAACATTTTGCCCGCAACCACGCAAGCGGATCGCTTTACAGACACGCAGGTAGGTTTTTACGCGGAAAACACAATCCAGTGGGCGGAAAAATTCCGCACTGTCGCGGGCCTGCGCGGCGACCTGCAACAATTTGACGTCACCAGCCTGGTTACTCCCGCCAATTCCGGCACGGCCACCAAGGCTCTGCCCAGCCCAAAATTAAGTTTGATCTTCGGCCCCTGGTTCAACACTGAGTTCTATGTGCAGGGCGGATTCAGTTTTCACAGCAACGACGGGCGTGGCACAACGCAAACGATCGAACCGGTTTCGGCGGAAAATCCTTACCCCAACACGCCCGCCACGCCGATTCCCGCCCTGATCCCGACCAAAGGCGCGGAAGTTGGCGTGCGCACTGTCGCCATCTCACATCTGCAAAGCACCGTTTCGTTCTGGTATCTCCACAGCGCTTCCGAACTGCAGCAGTCGGGCGACACCGGAGGCACAACTGCCTCAAAACAGCCGAGCAACCGCTATGGCGTCGAATTCGCGAACTACTACACTCCACTGGAACATTTGGCTTTTGATTTTGACCTTGCAGACTCGCGAGCTCTGTTTACCACAATCGACGAAGATGATGCGGCGCCGGACAGTCCCGGCGGCAAGTGGGTGCCCGAAGCCGTTGGATTGGTGATTTCCTCGGGCATCACACTGCACGATCTCAACAGGTTTTCGGGGAGTTTGCGCCTGCGCTACTTTGGCCCGCGCGATTTGACGTCCGATGGAATCTTTCGATCAAATGCAACGGCGTTGCTCAATGCGCAGGTCGGTTATCAAATCAACAAAACATGGAGCCTTTCGGCCGAATTGTTGAATTTGCTTAACCGCCGCGACCACGACATTGATTACGCCTATACCTCTCAATCAACGCCAACAGCCGCCCCGGCTTTTACGGACGTTTTCCACCCCGTCGAACCGTTTCAGGTGCGATTCGGGTTACGCTTCCGGTTCGAATAGTGCAGCAGTCTTTCTGCTGCGGTCTTTATCAAACACAACAGGAGCGGAGGTCTGCGCCGGGAGGCGCGCAGGCAGCGTCGCTCCGATCTTTTCACGATTCTTTTCGGCCCTGGGTTATGCTGCTCGCTTGAGATCCCGGTCCCGCGGCATGCGTTCGAGTTCGACCTGCTGCCGTCGAATCGTGTCGCGCACGGTCTCGACGTGGTCTGACCCTTCTACGCGGATCACTACTTCTTCGGCGACATGTGCAGTCTTGTTGATCACCGCCTGCTCTGCTGTCTCGGTGATTTCGAATGTCTTATCGGACCAGTCGACATTCTTCAGAAGCCCAGGATCCGTGACCGGGCGCCGCATCATGGCAGCATGCTCTTCGTGCAGTGTGACCTGCGACTCCACTGGCTTCTCGACGATGAAACGGCGTATGCGAGCTTTGCCAATTTCAACGACGCGTTTGCCGACGTCTAATTGTTCTTCCGCTAGCCGAATAACTTCTTCAGTCGGAGCCTTTCCCGTCCCGATGGGAGGCGTGGCGACGGTCCTTTCACTCGACGAAGCATAGCTCGCGGCTCGATCATTCACATCCACTGGGCTGTGGACATCGAGAATCTTCATGGCACGAGGAATGTCCGTGTCTTGCGCGCGAAGTGTCAGAAGGGCGCCGCCCGACTCGATAGTGCGGCTGTAGACCGTACTTTCGTTGTCACCCACATTGCGCCCAAAGAGCCGGCGCCATATGCCCGCTTCGCGTACTTCCGCGGCACTCAGTGTGTCGCGATTTAATAAGCTGATATCACCGGGAAGGAATCCCGAAGCTTCAAGGGCGCGAGCTGCGTCTTTCGCTTTGCCCGGCCTGTCGTATGCAGCCACACTTTTTTCGTATGCCATTGTCTCTCCTTCTTCTTGTCACGCATCATTCATCGGTAATTGGAGCATCGGTAATTGGGGTTCGCTAACTTCCCGGGATTGCATCGGTCGCTCGGTGATCACTAGCAGAGAGCGCGTCCTCGCTGTTCAGTGGTGGAAGTGCCACCAACAATATGATGGGGGCCGGACAGCAACTCCTGGGAAAGATTTTCGGCAGCAAAAGCTCATCGGTTGCCGATGTAATTGCAAAGTCATCGGGCGTGAGTTCGGCGTCGGCCACAAAGCTGTTGTCCCTTGCCGCGCCACTTACACTGGGCGTGCTCGGAAAAACGACTCCCGGGCAAGATTCCGCCAGCCTGGTAAATACCCTTCTGCATGGACGATCCGAGATTCTCGCCGCCGCACCCGCGGGATTATTGCAAGCCTTGGGCTCCGGATCGACGGACGCACGCTCCGACGTTATTCGTGAATCCGCCGTGAGCGAACCCGTGAGCATTAAGCGCTTCGCCGAAAGTGAGCCGGTGAGAGCGACGGCGACTGTTGTGACTGAGCAGCCTCCCGCGGCCCGAGGCATGCGCTGGCTTCCGCTGTTGCTGCTCGCCCTGGCCGCAGCCGGACTCCTTCTCTACTTGCGAGGCAGATCAGCGCAGCCGAGAAACGTCGCAACTGAGACGGTTCAGCATGTCGGCGAGACAGCGGCGGTGACTCTGCCGGGTGGCCACAATATTTCTGTCCCCAAGGGGTCAATCAATTACGAACTCGCAGCATTCTTGGCTGACCCGTCTGCCGGACCGCTGCCGAAGACCTTCGTCTTCGACAATCTGAATTTCGAATCCGCCTCTACTCAACTAACACCGCAATCAACCTCAACCGTGAATAACCTTGCGGAGGTGTTGAAGGCATATCCCACCTCACGCGTGGAACTGGTTGGACATACCGACAACACCGGAACCGCGGAAGCGAACCAGACGCTCTCATTGGATCGCGCGAATGCAGTGAAGGCAATGTTGGTCAGCCAGGGCGTCAATACAGATGCGATCTCCACCAACGGCTATGGCCAGACTCGCCCGGCAGCGTCGAACGACACTGGCGAAGGACGCGAGCGCAATCGCCGTCTCGAGCTGAACGTAACGAGCAAGTAGCAGTATCGTTAACATCGAAGTACGATATTCACCTGGTAGGGAGCGATTGCGCAGCGCGACCAGCTGGTTACCCTAGTAGTTCACCCTGGCGAGGGCTTGCTGCTTGGCCTTTTGATCGTCCTCGGTCAATTGCTCTGGTCCCAGCTCGAACGTCACTTTGTCGATTTTCCCAGTGAACTCGAACGGCACTTTGTAGTCGTTGTCGTCCACCGGTGTCCGGGTGTCTGAGCCGATGTCCAGAGTCTCGTCAATCGTCAGCAGGAAAGGAATGGTATGGGGGACGGTCTTCGTGGCTGCTTCTTTGCCATCGATGCTCAATACGCCTGTGCCGCCCTTGCCTGCGCCGGGACCGTCGTACTTGAAGTCGAACACCAGCTTATGTTTGCCGGGCGCGAGAGCATCCGTACCTTCCCAGCGGAATCGCTCGAGAGCGAGCAAATTGTAAACAAAGACGGGTTTCCCCTTTAGCAGGTAGAGACCATAACCGCCGAAACGGCCGCCGTCAGTGATGATCATGCCGTCGCCGCCATCCGCCCGGATTTCGACTTCCGCAGTAATGGTGTAGGACTTGCCGAGGATGTTAGGGGCGCTGCTGTTAGGTATGCCGGACAGTGCGCCTGAATACGTAAACGAAGTACGGCCCGCGGTATAGCTGGGCCTGGGAGCTAGAAGACGTCCAAGCACATCGTTGTCGAGCGGGAAGACGTTGTATTTCGCCGCCTCTACAAGAAAGAGCTCCTGCATAGTTCGCAATCTCTCGGGCTGCTGGGAGGCCAGGTCGTGATATTCCGAATAGTCATCGGCGATGTTGTAGAGCTCCCACTTGTAGCCGTTGACCACCTCGGGCAGCTTACCTAGACCCATCAGCCAGGGTCCGGCCGCGGGCGTAGTACAGGCAATCCAGCCGTCGTGGTAGATCGCTCGATTCCCCATCATCTCGAAGTATTGCGTTGTGCGGTGCGACGCCACATTTGCGTTGGCCTTGTCGAAGGTGTAGACCATGCTGACGCCCTCGATGGGTTTCTGAGCGATGCCGTTCAACATGGTCGGAGCAGGGATGCCGCTCGCCTCCAGAATAGTAGGAACAATATCGATGAGGTGATGAAACTGTGGACGTGTCCCGCCCGCGATCCTTAATTCGATCGGGCCATGCAATCACCATACCCTGGCGCGTACCGCCAAAATGAGATGCGATCTGCTTCGTCCATTTGAAAGGTGTATCGAACGCCCACGACCACGCGACCGACATATGTGGGGTGGTCTGCGGAGAACCCCATGCGTTCAAAAACTTAAGCTGATCCTGGATAGGAACATTGATTCCCTGAATTGCCGCCAAATCGAACGGCGTGCCTATGGTAGATCCCTCGGCACTAGTGCCGTTATCACCTGAGATATAGATGACGAGCGTGTTATCGAGCTTGCCCATATCTTCGACCGCCTGGATGACGCGGCCAATCTCATGGTCGGTATAGGCGACATAAGCGGCGAATACTTCCGCCTGATGCGCGAAGAGCTTCTTCTCATCCGCACTCAAGCGTATCCCAGCGAGGTAGCTTGGCGCCGCCGAATTCTGGCTGTCCGTCCGGCCACGGGGTCAGCGTCGTGTTCGCGGGGATCACCCCCAACCGTTTTTGGTTAGCGAAGATCTCGTCGCGCATCGCGTTCCAGCCCATGTCAAACTTACCTTTGAACTTATCGATCCACTCCTGTGTGGGCTGGTGTGGTGCGTGAGTGCCGCCGGGGACGTAGTAGAGGAAGAATGGCTTGTCGGGCGCTGCGGCGTTCAGTTCGCTCAGATATCGGATGGCATCGTCGGCCATGCCGGTAATCAGGTTGTAGCCGGGATGGTCGAGCCAAGGAAAGATTTGTGTCGTGTTCCGAAATAAGAACGGTGTCCACTGGTCAGTCTCTCCCCCCATGAAGCCGTAGAAATACTCAAAGCCCATCCCGATCGGCCACTGATCGAAGGGACCAGCCGTGCTGTAAAGATAATCAGGAGTGTTGTGGTTTTTACCGAACCACGAAGTGGCGTACCCATTCTGCTTCAGGATTTCTCCGATGGTGCCGTTATCCACGCCCAATATTGAATCGTAGCCCGGGAAACCGGTGGCCTGTTCCGAGATCACACCAAACCCAACGGAATGGTGGTTGCGGCCGGTGATGATGGCCGCCCGTGATGGCGAGCACAGTGCCGTGGAGTGGAACTGCGTATACCGCAACCCCATTTGGGCGATCCGGTCCATGGTGGGCGTCGAAATCACTCCGCCGAAAGTGCTGGTAATTCCGTAGCCTTGATCGTCAGTCATGATCAGCAGAACGTTGGGTGCGCCCTTGGGTGGGACCACCGTGGGAGGCCAGCACGGCTTTGAATCTTTCGCGCTCAGGTTAATTGTGCCGCCAAACGGCGCAGGAGGATTCGGCAAATACCTGCCGCCAACCGTGGTGGTTGCGCTGGGTGAACACGGTGTGCCGGTAGTTTGCACTGCTTGCGACTGGGCAGAGGTAACAAAGCTGAACGTCGTTGCGAGGACGAAGCAAATTGAAAGTTTCATGGCTCTTCCCGATTGCATATGCCAACTCCGGATCTCTGATCTTGAGGGCCTTCGCAGGCAAACAGGAGGAGTTGCCTTGTGGTTGTAACCGATTGGGGTCCGTCACTCGAACAACAGCGACTCTTCGGGTCTGTTGCCTGTGGAGTATCGAGCGATCGCTGTGGTCCGTTCGTCAGGGCGAGGGAAGTCGTCCGTCGATGTTAGAGGTCACGGCACGATGCAGCGTTGGCCCGAGGAGATCGAAATCTACCGGTTACGCTTCAACGTTCTGAGATGCCCCAGCCATGTCTCCGGAATCAACGCACGCAAGGTGCCCCATTTCTCCCAATTCGGGATGTCGCGAGTCCAGCTTCCCCGGTGCTTCAAGCGTTTCGTCGCGGTTCCATCTCGGTTACGCGAACAATTGCGACAGGACCGCGTCCCTATAGTTAAAATGTATGTTCCCGCGGTACGAGGGCCAAGTTTGGCGGCTGGGTTCCAGCTCCTGAATTCCACCTCAGTTTTATCTTCACTCATAAATACTAAGGAGTCGTTCATGGCAAAGAAGCGCGTTGGCATACTCACCGGAGGCGGCGACGTCCCCGGACTGAACTCCGTGATCAAGTCCGTGGTCTATCGAGGGGCCGAAATCGGATGCGAAGTGATCGGCATCCGCCGGGGCTGGGAAGGATTGACGCACGTCGATCTGAAAGATCCGGCCAGCAAGTCGCGGTACATCTTGCCTCTCAACCGCGAGAACACACGCACCATCGATCGCACGGGCGGCACCTATCTGCACAGCTCGCGTACCAATCCCACCAAGATGAAAAAGCTGCCCCCGGTGCTCGAGGGACAGAAGTTCGAGCCTAAGCAGTCGACGAAAAAAGGCGTGACCAGCACGGTGTTCGACGTGACGCCTGCGGTGCTCAAGAATATCGAAGCGCTTGGACTCGATTACCTGGTGGCGATTGGCGGTGACGACACCCTAAGCTACGCCGCGGAACTCGATCGGCAGGGCATGAAGGTGATGGCCGTGCCGAAGACCATGGACAACGATGTGCGCAATACCGAGTACTGCATCGGATTTTCGACGGCGATCACCCGCGCCATGGACGCGATCGAGCGCCAGCGCACGACGGTCGGCTCACACGAGCGCATCGGCATCTTCCGCGTGTTCGGACGCGATGCCGGATACACCGCTCTTTACACGGCTTTCGTGACCGCAATCCGCTGCTGCATTCCCGAGTACAAAGTGGACTTGAAGCACCTGATCGAATTGCTCATCAACGACAAGAAAAATAATCCCAGCAATTACTCGCTAGTGATTCTCTCCGAAGGCGCAGAGTGGGAAGGCTACAAGGTAAAGGAATACGGCGAGGCCGATGCGTTCGGCCATCGCAAAAAGATGAGCGTCGCAGAAGACTTGAGCGACGAGATCAAGCAACTACTACGGCGACGAGACCGTCGTCAGCGATCTGACCTACGATCTGCGCTCCGGTAGTCCGGACTTCGTCGATCGCCTGGTGGCCATTACTTTCGCGAACATGGCCATGGATGCGCTGGAAGAGGGAAAGAGCGGATTGATGTCAGCCATCAACGAAGGCCGCTACGCGATGGTGCCGATTCCCGATCCGAAGCTCGGGCCGCGCAAAGTTGATATCGCTTCCATGTACAACACGGAACGCTACCGTCCGAAGTACGACCACAAGATCGGTCTGCCGATTTTCCTGACGCGTCCCTAGCGTGCTCGACCGAACAGTCGCATCTCTGGGTCCCCACCCTCGCCTTCTTTTGGCGTGGGTGGGATACCTGGATTATTTCTGAGCCGGTACCTTTAACCCTTTGTCGTACATCGATCCGTAGATCAAATACTGCCGCGTCGGATTCTGCGGGTAGCTGATGGTTACTGCTTCCACTTTGCCGCTCTTCCCAACCTTCGCCGTCAGCAGCGGATTTATGCCCGCCCAGTCCGTGGGCAGGCCCAGCGTATTATATCGTGCAACGACCTGATCGCGCACCTTGGGATCGAAGTGGACTCCGTACTTGTCGACCAGTGCCTTGATGGCGTTGTAGTCGCCTTCCGCCTTGATGCGCATGATCTCCGCCAGCAATTCGCCCACCCCCTCGTGCATCTTCTTATAATCAGTGACCTCGACGTAGGTCTTGCCGTCGCGGTCGAACATGCGAATGGCACCAGTCTTATCCATGATGTAGTTGGCGATCAGTGCACGATTGCGGGCGTGATCCTCTTCAATGGTGTCGCCATGCGGGATGCGGCGAAGCTGCGTAAGCATCACCAGCGCCTGACTGTCGTACATAGCTTTGGCAACTTGTTCCTGGTTCGATACCAGGCCCAGTTCCGTCAGCTTAGGATCGAAGGCGTTCCAGAGCGCCATGAGGTCAGCGCGGGCCTCTTCCATCGTGGAGAAGTATTCCTTGAGCTCGGCTTCAGATCCGTTTTTCAGGCGCGGGCTCAGCTTGCCGGAACCGTGACCGATCACCTCGTGCATGGCGGTGTGCAGCTCTTCCGCTTCCTGTCCGTACTTGATACCGCGAGCAACGATTTCAGGCGTGGCGCCAAACTCACGGATGCCTTTGTGCTGCCCGGCCTGATCGAAGGCACGGCTGGCGGCAGTAAACAGGTAGTTCTTGCTGCCGTACGCCTCGCGAATTTCGTTTTCGTTCGGCAGATTGTCCCCAATCGTGTTGACGTGGAAATCGCCGGTTTCAATGAGCGTCTCGACGGCTTTCACCGTGGGCGGCGTGAACTGCGTCTTCTTATATTGCGGAGCCCAGGGAGCTTTCTGCTCAAAGTACGCGGCATTGGCGGCCAGCGCGCCCATCTTTGCCGTGAGGGGCTTGTCGGTGATGGTGACAAAGCTTTGCGAGCTGCCCTTTTGCCCGGCGGCATCGCGGTAAACCTCGATGAAGCCGTTGTCGAAGTCGACCGTGGGATTGTTCTGCACCCAGTCCTGGCCGAACTTGAGCCAGTCGGCGAACTCGCCGGTCTGATAGAAGCGGATAAGATCACCGATCACCTGTGCTTGCTTGGGGTCGGCCACCTTCTGCGCATTGGCAAGCGCCTCATTGGCCTTCTTCAGATAAACGGCGTAAATGCCCGGAGGAACCGAACCGTCAGGCGTGCCGGCCCGATAGACCTCTTCTTTCAGTTGGCCATCGGGTCCTTTCACCACGCGTGAATTCAGCGGATACTTCGCCTTGAAGTCCTTCAGATCGGCGAGACTGACGCCCTCATAAAAAGTGTTCGCGCTGGCCTGGATAATGTCCTTGCCGCCTTGCGGAGACTTGGCAGTATTCATCGGCTCGAAGTTTGGATCGAAGAACGATGCTTTCAGATCAGTGACTTCCTTGCTGACAGCATCAGCCGAAGCTAGCGCGGGCTGGTCTGCATAAGGCGTGCGGAACGCGCCATTCTTGAAGGCCTGCTCAGCAGCCTTCTGTAGTTCCTGAAAGCCGAAATCCGGCAAGAACTTCTGCGATGTCTCCGCGCTGTGATTGCCACGGTTCGCCCAGAACAGTTTGGCGAAGTCGGTAATCTTCTTCATCGCTGCCGGATTGATGCCCTGCGGATGCGCAACGATTTCTTCAAGCAGCCGCTTCTGACGAATCCCGTAAGCCGAAAGCTGATCGTAGATGATCGGATCGATGGCGATCGACGCCTGCGAGAGCCAGTAAGCAAGCTCCTTCTGTTTCGGATCGAGCGAGTTAAAACTCTCAGCATGCAACTGCAGGAAGCCGGTGTTCCCGACGCGATCGACAAGAACGTGGGCGCCTTCGGCCGGTGTCGAGGGCTTCGCAGGGGTGGACGCAGGCGCTTGCGCCAGCGCAGGTAACGCGAGTGAGATCAATAAAAGTGCGATGAGTAGGCGAATGCCAGACATGTGTGGACACCTCCGTAGAATGCGGGTACTGAGTGTCACTGGAATGGTAAATGACCGGAGCAGCGTAGGCGAAATTGTGGGTCAGAGATAGCAGGGCAGCACGGGATAGGGCTCCCCCTTTGTTTCATTCTTGCCGAACCCGAATTCCGTCTAGGCTCCGGGCTCCATCTGCTCACGCTCTTCGCGAAGCGAAAGCGGACTCAACTGATCGACCGCAACCGCGATCATTAACAGGACAACTGGAATCACGAGAGAGCGGAGTCCGAAGTTGGCCTCGCTCGAGGTTCCCGCGATCGCGCCGACAAAATATGCCATCCAGATCGAAAACATGAAAAGCGCCTGCTGGCGTGCCTTCTTCTGCGCGTCAATCACTCGCTTTTCGCCACGCAATCGGTCGTAGGTGAGGAACATGGAATGCGACATCAATTGAGCCAGCTTGTTCAGCATGCCGGTCACAAAAGTCGTGTGAACGGTCAGGGGTCCAATTCGGGTGAGGGTCGCCGTTTGAGTTCCCATCGCAAATGCCAGCGCGGCTAGGCATCCAATTTCGATGTCGGGAACACTTGTGTGCGGAGGAGCAAGGCTCGCAAATCCGATGAGTAAGGCCTCGATCGACAATGTGAGCGACGCAATCCGGCGGATGCGATTGCGCGCTCCTACCTCGATGATCGCGCGTCCAACGACGGAGCCGACGACAAAGATGGGGATCATCGATCCAGCCAACAGTGCGTCCTGCCAGCGTGCGTGCACCAGGTTACTCGCGAAGTGCACCGTGTTTCCGGTCATATTCGCTGTGAACACCTGATAGAGCGCAAGGTATCCGACCACGTCCACGTAACCGGCCACAAATGTCAGCAGCAGAGCCACTGCCGCTTTCACAGTGATTCGCGAACTGGCGGCGTCTTCTTGCGACATAGGCACTTGATGCGTTTCGATGCAGAGTCAGGCTTTCCCGGAATAGGGCCACGAATCCGGTTGTGAAGAATGCCTGCATCGCAATCTCACGGGGGCGAGTGCATAAGCGTCCCGTGCTTTAAGGTAGTTCACCGACCGTTGCAGCAGACAGCGCCTGCCAGACGCGGCGTCCGGACGATGGACGTGGGCTGAACTGTCACGATCTGCACTTGTGCCATTTGATCGGCCGGAGGAGTATCGAGTAGGTTGTCGCTCTACTTCTCAAAACCTGGGTCAGACTTAGCGGGGCCCTTTTCTGTTCTCTTCAGGAACCTCGCCATGAATCCAAGCCTGAGGCGGGTCTCGCCTGAATCCACGGCAATCGTTTCGCGCAACTCTGCTATCAGCAGATGCGCCTTCACTGGATCTTTCTCCTCTAATATCTTGCGGCAGAGTTCCTGGATCGCGATAATTTCCAGCACAATCGACCCCTTTGAGAATCGATGTAAGATGCCGCCCAGTAGCTCTCCTGTTGTTTCGATTGTTATAAGTTGTCACAAACTTTAGGGGAGCGTCTGAATGCGAGTTTTTCTGACAAGGCAACGAACAGAGGGGAACTGGTGGCCGTTGCCCTCGATCAGTCGGCTACGATCTGACGCGCCGAGCCGATGAATTCACATAGTATTAACAGCAGGTGACCGGAAGCGAATGATAAGTTTCCGGTCGAACTCAGTCCGTTGTTCTTCCTATTTCTCTATGTCCGAACGCTTCGTGTTCTCCGACCTTCGCGAGCTATTCGCCAAAGCCAATGAGGAGAAGTCGGGTGATCAGTTGGCTGGGGTCGCAGCGAGATCGGAACAGGAGCGGATAGCTGCCAAGGAAAAATTAGCTGACCTCAGCCTGGGAGAGATCGTCCGTCAACCCCTGATTGATCCTGATGATGACGACGTCAGCCGCCTGATTTTGGAAAGTTTTGACCGCGAAGCTTTTTGCTCTGTCCAAGGTTTGACGGTTGGAGAATTTCGCGAGTACGTTCTCGACGACGCAACCGGCGAATCAGAGTTGAAGCGAATTCAGTGGGCTATTGTTCCGGAAATCGCCGCAGCTGTGGCGAAAATCATGAGCAATAAAGATCTGATTCTGGCGGCCGCCAAAATCCGGAATGTTACCCGTTGCAGAAACACGATGGGGCAGTCGGGTGTACTCGGTATCCGCACGCAACCGAATCACCCTCGTGACGACGTCAAGGGAATCCTCCTGGCCGCTTTTGAGGGGCTGCTGTATGGCTGTGGTGATGCGGTAATCGGGGTGAACCCCGCGGCGGATTCGGTAGAGACCGTCGCCGCGATTCTCGACGTACTCAATCGTCTGGTTGAGGCATACAAGGTGCCGACGCAGTGCTGTTGCCTCGCACACATCACAACTCAACTCGCCGCAATGAAGCGTGGAGCTCCCGTTGATCTCCTCTTCCAATCGGTTGCCGGAACCGAAGCGGCGAATCATAGCTTCGGGATCACCCAGGCAATGTTGCAGGAAGGCCGCGAACAGGTCCTCGAACATCATCGACAACGCGACGTGCCCTGGACAGGCGCGAACGTAATGTACTTCGAATCTGGCCAGGGCAGCGCTCTTTCCGCAGAGGCCCATCATGGAGTCGATCAATTGACGCTTGAAGCGCGGGCGTACGGAGTCGCGCGAGTGTACGACCCGTTCCTCATGAATAGTGTTGTCGGATTCATTGGTCCTGAGTATTTGTACGATGAAAGGCAGATCATTCGTGCGGGCCTGGAAGACCACTTCATGGGCAAACTTCTGGGCCTGCCGATGGGCTGCGATGTCTGTTACACGAACCACGCGGCGGCCGATCAGAACTCGGCAGACAATCTCTTGTTCCTGCTGACGGCGGCGGGATGCAACTACTTTATGGGCGTCCCCTGTTCCGATGACGTGATGCTTAACTATCAATCGACGAGTTATCACGACGCTCTGGCAGCTCGGAGACTCTTTCACTTGCGGCCGGCGCCAGAGTTTCTGGAGTGGCTCCAGGAAGTCGGTATTTACCACGAAGCCGAACCAGCTTTGAACAATCCATCCGCGCGGCGTCAACTGATGCAAACATTGAAAGCGTCTCTGGAGAAACTCTGAATGTCTGACGAACCAGACGATCTGACTGCTTCGTCCGATTGGCCGGAGATCGTGCGACGGGTTCGCACGCACACTCCGGCGCGTCTGTTCGCGGGCCGCTCTGGAGCCGCATATCGAACCCATACTCAAATGGAGTTGCGCAAGGCGCATGCTGCTGCCCGCGACGCGGTCCGTGCTGAACTCGATCTTGAACGAGATTTTGGTGCGGCATTCGTGGATCGTTGGAAATTGTTTGAGGTCTCAACTCAAGCGAGCAACAAGGGCGAATACCTGCTTCGTCCCGATCTTGGCCGGCGTTTTAGTGTGGACGCCAGAGCGGAACTGGCTGGATTGAAGAGCGTCCCGTGCGGTGCGGATCTGCAAATTGCAATCGGCGACGGTCTCTCCGTTACAGCTGTTGCCAAACAGGTCCCTTCTTTATTGGACCTTTTGTTTGAAGGCGCGCGCGAACGTGCCTGGAAAATCGGCCAGCCTTTCGTGATCCGTCATTGCAGGGTTGGAATCCTGAACGAGATTGGCGAGTTACTCACGCCGCGCGTCGCGGTGTTACTTATCGGGGAACGGCCGGGGCTGGCGACTTCGGAGAGCCTCTCAGCTTATTTGGCATACCAGCCTGACAAGACCCACGCGGATGCCAATCGAAATCTGATTTCAAATATTCACGCTGACGGTGTACAGACACGCGATGCTGCTCGGCGGATCATCAATCTCGCCGCAACCATGATGACGACAGCCTCGAGTGGTTATCGCCTCCGAGAGCAATTGCCGCCACTCGGATCCTCTGCGCATTAGATTTGGGCTATCGCGGGCTGATACGAAGTGGCAACGACAGGTGTTTCGAGGATCTACTCGGGGAACGCAGAAAAGCCGCTGCTTCGGAAGGCACCACTTCCAGGGATGGTGGATTGAAAAGGCGAACGGCTTTCTGCGGCGACCGAAAGTTACATCGGCTTCGTAGTGCTGCGGCAAGGAAGCACAAGACCATTACTTCGAGTATGACAGTTCTGCCATGGTTGACCTCTTGCTTTGCTTCTCTCATTGCAGAAGCAGAGAACACAAATGTTAATTCTGTGTTAATCACCATTTCGGATGCGTCGGATCACCGACGAATCCAGAAACGTGTATTCAACTGGTATAGGGCGAACCGGAGAGTTCAGAACCACTTCTGAGACGCCAGGCGGCAGCGCGATGGCAAACACGCTTTTCAAGAACGCGAACATAGCATTGCCCAGAGATTCTCATCGGATCGGCAGGCTGCTGCAAGTCCTGGGACACATGGCTTTGTGGATCGCTCTTCTGTTTGGTTGTGCCGGTAGCTGGCAATGGATCCGCGGCTGGATTTGTGCCGTGGTTTATTTCGGTGCGATGACCGTTACCGGTCTGGTGATACACCACTTCAACCATGACCTGATGGAAGCCCGTGCGAAATGGAGACATAAAGACACTAAAGCGTTTGACAAGGTGTTTGTCGCAATTTTTCTGCCTTTGGTCTACATCCAGCCGGCGGTTGCCGGTCTCGACGTGGTCAGATTTCATTGGTCGAAGATGCCGTTCTGGACTGTATATCCTGGTGTCGCCCTCTTCCTTACCGGAATGGCAATCGTGACCTGGACAATGATGGTAAACCCATATGCAGAAACCACCGTTCGCATCCAGACTGACAGAGGTCAGACCGTTATCAGTTCGGGGCCTTATCGTTTCGTTCGCCATCCGATGTACGTTGGCACGATCTTGATGTATCCCGCCACAGGTTTGATTCTCGGTTCAGAATGGGCCATTCTGGTTGCCGCCGTGGTCGTCTTTCTCCTTTTGATTCGCACCGCCTTGGAAGACAGAACACTTCGACGCGAGTTGCCGGGCTACGAAGAATATACCGCTCTGACGCAGTATCGCCTGTTTCCAGGTGTCTGGTAATTTTAGATTGCGAGTAATGCGGCAGCAAAAAGCAGGGCCAGGGTTGCCAGCACTGGTCTTCGCAGAGATACTGGGGTCGATAACATCGTGCGCCTGTCTACTGCAGTATTGCGAGGCCGACAACCTGAATCCGACCGGCCGAGAATTGTCTGCTTTGACCGGCGAGGACAGCTATCGATGCGGCATTTTCCTACCGTACACTACGAAATCGGGACGCGTCGGCGATAATTTTAAAATCAGCGCGGCTTCGGGAGACAAATCTCTGAGGAGCGATAGCTCTCAATCAGCATTTGGCGCTATGGTTGGAATACCCTTCCACAGCGTGAATTACCCGGTAAAATGAGTGCGTCTTCAACCCGCTCGATTGCAAAGCAATTTGGTATCTGGTCAACAATATACGTGGACATGACATCGACTCCTCCAAAACCCGACTTGGACTCTCTCCGGATCACAGCGGAAAAACGCAAGGCCCCGCGCTCAGGCAAACGTTGGCTATGGATTGTTGTCACCGTTCTGGCAATTGCATTCGTAGCGGTGGCCGCTTCGGCTTACTTGAACCGTAAAACGGAGGTCGAAGTAGCCACGGCAGGCAAGCCGTCCAACGGACCTGCTGGGGTTCTTAATGCCAGCGGCTACATCACTCCCCGCCGCCGAGCCACGATCGCCGCCAAAATCACAGGCCGCGTAACCGGCGTGTTCTTTGATGAAGGAACCCGCGTGAGCGAAGGGCAGCTGCTGGCGACTCTCGATGATTCTGACGTGCGCCGCGCCCTCGACGCCGCTCGAGCTGATCGCGACGCTTCGATCGCCGCCATTGCCGATTTCGAGGTTCAGCTCCGCAATGCAGACATCGAACTGCACCGCGCCGATGAACTTCACAAGAGTGGAGTGCAGTCTCAAGAAGTCCTGGACACGGCTCGGACGACCGCCGACAGTCTGCGCGCGAAGATAGCTCTAGCAAAACAACAGGTGGTCGTGGGCAATGCGCGCATTCGCGAAGAAGAGCAGGCGGTTGAGAATTGCAGGATCACCGCTCCGTTCGCTGGTATCGCCGTATCCAAGGACGCGCAAATCGGTGAGATGATCTCCCCGGTTTCGGCCGGCGGCGGCTTCACTCGCACTGGCGTTGCTACGCTGGTGGATCTGCACTCGAACGAGATCGAAGTCGATGTAAGCGAGTCTTATATCGCGAGAGTCAGTCCCAACCAGCCGGTGAATGCTGTTCTCGATGCTTATCCCGACTGGACGATTCCAGCCAAAGTGCGCACAGTCATTCCCACGGCCGATCGCCAGAAGGCTACGGTCAAGGTGCGCATCTCTTTCACAGAACCCGACCACGTGCGGCTTTTCGATCCTTCGCGTGATCCTCGCATCCTGCCCGACATGGGTGTGAAGGTCACTTTCCTCGAAACAAGCGGCAAGAACAAAGAGGAGAAGCTGCACGCCTTAGCGACCGTTCCTCAATCCGCCGTGCGCGGCGAAAATGACTCGAAGTACGTGTACGTCGTGAAAGACGACGTGCTGGAACGTCGCGCTGTTACCCTGGGCACCGCTCGCGGCTCAGACGTCGATATTGTTGCTGGTCTTCAGCCCGATGCTGCTGTCGTTGTGAAGGGCCCTGACACTCTCCGTGACGGTCAGTCTGTTCGAATCAAGCAATAGGAGCTTTCTCATGGTCAAAGTAGACGGCAGTGGCAAGTCGAGCCTGATTCAGGTCCGCGACCTGGACAAAACATACCGCCGGGCAGAAGAGGACATTGAGGTTCTCCACGGGCTCAACCTCGACGTCGAGAAAGGCGAATTCGTCGCGTTTATGGGACCTAGCGGTTCGGGCAAGACAACTCTGCTCAACCTGCTTGGCGGCCTTGATGTTCCCACCCGCGGCAGCATCACCGTTGCCGGAGATGAGATCACTCATTTGTCTGCCGGGAAACTGACGGAATGGCGCGCGCGTCACGTGGGCTTCATCTTCCAGATCTACAACCTCATTCCCGTTCTCAATGCTTTCAAGAATGTCGAGCTCCCCCTGCTGCTCACCAACCTCTCTAAGGCGGAGCGTCGCGCACACGTCGAAACAGCTCTCGCCGTGGTTGGCCTTGCCGACCGGATGAACCATTTCCCCCGCCAGCTTTCCGGAGGGCAAGAACAGCGCGTGGCAATCGCTCGCGCTATCGTCGCCGATCCCACTTTCCTTCTTTGCGACGAGCCAACCGGCGATCTCGACCGTAAGCGGGCCGACGAGATCATGAACCTGATGGAGGAGTTGGTATCCAAACATCATAAGACCATCTTGATGGTCACTCACGATCCCGTGGTCGCTGCGCGTGCCCACACTACTCTTCATCTTGACAAAGGCTACCTTGTTGAGGGCAACAGAAATCCTGAGAGCACGGTCGCGGGAGGCATGGCATGAAATACGGAAGCCTCATCCTGGCGAACTTGTTGCGCAAGAAGTTTCGTCTGGTGCTCACCATCGGCTCGTTTGCCGTGGCTCTGTTTCTGTTCGCTTTTCTGGGAGTGGTGCGCGACGCCTTCGGCCGCGGCGCCGATGTTGCAGGCGCGGACCGGCTCGTGATCATCAATCGCACCTCCATCATCAACCCGATTCCACTCTCATACCGCGACACGATCATGCGCATCCCCGGCGTTAAGGTCATCACCCATAACAACTGGTTCGGCGGAGTCTACAAGGACGAGAAGAATTTCTTCCCGCAGTTCGTGATTGATCCGGAGAACCAGCGGCAGGTTTTCCCGGAGTTCTCCGTGCCGGATGACCAATGGAACGCGTTCTTGAAGGATCGCGAGGGTGCTATCGTAGGTGCGCGAACGATGGAGCGTTTCGGCTGGAAGGTTGGCGATCGCATTCCGATCAAAACAACTCTTTATGGAGGCGGCTCCTGGGAGTTCAACATCGATGGTGTCTATCACGGGAAGCGCGCGGCCGACGATGAGACTCAGTTCTGGTTTCAATGGGATTACTTCGAAGAGCGCATCCCGGACCGCGTGAAGGGCAACATCGGCTGGTATGTGCTTCGGGTGAACAATCCTGACGACTCTCCCCGTATCGCCAAGGCGATCGACGCAGAATTCGCCAACTCTCCCTACGAAACCAAGACCGAGACGGAATCAGCCTTCGCCGCCGGTTGGGTCAAGCAGTTCGGTAATATCCAGTTCTTGATTGTGAGCATTGGCTCCGTGGTCTTCTTTACCCTTCTCCTCGTGACTGGAAACACCATGGCCATTTCGGTCCGCGAGCGAACGTCTGAGCTGGCAGTTCTCAAGGCCATTGGATTCTCCGACCGTTCTGTTGCCTTTTTCATTATTGGAGAATCGCTTGTGATCGCTCTAGTTGGCGGTCTGCTTGGTCTTCTGCTGGCGACCCTTGCAATTCCAGTTCTCGGGAATGCTTTGAACGGAATGTTGCCGAACCTAATTCTGTCTCCCGCGCTGATTGCCTTTGGTCTGCTCACCTCGCTTGTCGTGGGTATAGCCAGCGGGATTCTTCCTGGAATCGGTGCCATGCGAATGCGCGTTGTCAACGCCTTGAGGAGAGTCTGAGCCATGGCGGCAAAGCTTTTCGTCGGAGTTCTGTTAACCGTAGCCGCGATTCTCGCCCTCGTCCTGATTTTGATCATTGTTGGCGGAATCATTGCCGGTCTACTCGCCCCCTTCATTGGCACTGTACCCATCTCGTATAACCTTCAAAGCGTCCGCGCGCGCTGGACCTCCACGATTGTGGCAATACTCGGTATTGCGGGCACGGTAGGTGTGTTTGTAGCCATGCTGTCTCTTGCTCGAGGATTCCGCGCAACTTTGGTTTCCTCCGGCTCTCCCGGAAATGCTCTTGTCATGCGTGCCGGCGCCACGAGCGAGATGATGGGGGGAATCACTCTCGATTCCGTGAAGGTTGTTGAGGATGCGCCGGGCGTCGCGCGCGACGCTTCTGGACCGTTGGTGACGCAAGAAGTAGTCGGAGTCATGCCGTTTCCGCTCATCAGTACTGGTACCGACGCAAATGTCCAGGTTCGCGGTGTATCTGCTAATGTCCTCAAGATTCGGACATTCGCGAAGATCATTCAGGGGCGGATGTTCTCTCCGGGCCTGTCAGAACTTGTCGTCGGCAAGAATGCCACGCGAACGTACTCCGGCCTTACTGTCGGCAATAAAGTCACTTTCGGGGGCGGCCAGTGGGAGGTGGTTGGCATTTTCGATGCCGGCGGATCCTCCTTCGACTCCGAGGTTTGGTGCGATGCCAGAATCTTGAATGAGGTACTCAAGCGGCCTGACAATATCTTTCAGTCCGCCACAGTCCACCTCGCGTCCGCCGATTCTTTCCAGCAATTCAAGGACGCAGTTACTTCGGATCCGCGATTGAACGTGGATGTCGTTCGCGAAGTCGATTACTACGCGAAGCAATCTACGACGATGACTCGGCTGATCACTGTCCTCGGGGGACTTGTGGCTGGGATCATGGCAATCGGTGCGGTCTTCGGTGCGCTCAACACCATGTACTCTGCTGTATCCGAACGCGGCCGCGAAATTGCCACCATGCGCGCGGTCGGCTTTTCCAGCTGGAACGTAATTCTTTCTTTCCTCTTTGAGGCGCTGCTGATTTCATTTATTGCCGGTGTTGTGGGCTGCCTGGCGGTCCTTCCTCTCAATGGGCTGACCACTAGCACTATGAACTTTCAAACGTTTTCCAATATCGCTTTCGCTTTTAAGATCACGTTTGATCTTCTCTTGATGGGAGTCCTGTTCGGCTTAGTGATGGGCGTTCTCGGGGGAATGGTTCCCGCGATCCGTGCAGCTGTCCGGCCTGTCGCTGTCGCACTTCGCGAACTATGATTTGGCAACTGCCGTTCTCCGGGCAGAGTCCCTCGCCCTGTCTGACGCTCAGATGGCCACCCGCTGCTGGCCAGCTCGGTTCTTCATCTTGCCTTAACAAAGCTGGAGGATCATGGAGTGAGGAGATGCGACTATGTCTATATCGCTAACCCAGACCTGCGGAACAAGAGGGCGACTCTACAATGAGCATGAAAAGCTCGCGCTGAAACGCATTGCTCATGGCAACGGAAGCTTTAAAGTGATGGATGCTGCGAAACTCAAGAAAATCAGCCGACGAATGGCGGATGTACTAGAAGAGCTGCGCGAACACGAACAAATACACCAATGCAGTTGAGTCGTTGCAAACTCCTGCCTGATGCTGCCCTGCGTTAGTTAGCGCGTCCTTTTCGGTGCTCGTGATGCAGTTTGGATAACCGTGGCCGGAAGACGCACAACACGGCTGCTGGTACTCCCTTGAGGCTTGACTAGAACGGCGATTCCGTCGCCATCGGCGAATGGATCGGACAGGATCTCGAAGCGTTCTCCATACATTCGGATGTGCTTGCCCACTCCGTATCCCATATGTTTCAGTCGCTCACAGATTTCTAATAGTGCTTCACTTTGTTCAATGATCATGATTGCGGCACCTCGCGATGAAGGACAGTGTCCTGCCCATATCGCATGAAGCTATCGGCGCTTCTTGCGCCTGTCTGTATTCACGTTTCGGCCGTCCTGCTGTGTCTACCTGGTCGGGTGTCCCGATCGACTACAGATGGCTCCCACAATCAGGAACAAGGCGATCACGGCGAACGCTAGAATCTCTGCCATGTGCACCTCGCGTCGTCACTCTCTACATCATCTTAGGCGCACTATTTGGACCCGGAGTTGAATAATTTCTAGCGCCTCCCGAATTGGACCTGATCTTGTATTTTCGGGCAGAGCAAGGGAGGAGTTTGCCATGTTAGGCGGGCCACGCGATTACTTCCGATTTACCGACCGTTCGGACAAACAGCAACGCAGGCGCTCTTATCGGACGAATCCGGACCGTGGTTGCCCCATCTGCCAAAGCGGTCAAAGCATTGCGTCAACAGGTGTTTTCGGATCGCTCTCCGTCTCGCTGCAAGACTTCCATCCGGGAAGCGGCGACCAACCATTTCCTCCAGCCTCTCCACTTCTGGCCGAAGGATTTCTTCGAGATGGCGCAATGTTTGGCTTTGTATCTTCGGGAAGGAAGCGCCTCCACCGAGGAATAGTTTCATCATGCGAGATCTTCTGACGGTCGCGACGACACTATCGAGTCTTCTGGCTTTGCACCAGTCCGCCAACACGGTTGCGCTGCGTGTGGCCAAGTACCATCGTGGTTCCGTCAACGCGTCCGACGAATGGACGCTCCTGAGTTGAGAGGGCATCAGCTCGATTTTGGGAATTTCAAGAAAATCGCTAATGTTGTCGATGAACGCCTGCGGATGTCTCTGCAAATCATCATAGATCGTAACGAGCAGCTGATTGATTGGAAACGCGAGCTGCCATTCCCGAAGATTCGTCGCGTATCGCCCCGACTCGATCAGTTCTGGGTCACGTTCCAGTGCTTCCTCGAAACTGTAAGGGAGCAGTCCATATGCGCGCTTCACTCGATACAAAGAGACCACCCGTTGCACGGGATTCCGGAAAACAAAAATTAATTTCGCCGCAGGGACCGTTTCTGCGATCCGCCTCCGTGCGTCAATCGAGGCGAAGTACGTTGGCGCAATCTCTCCGGATAAGCGATCGGGGCGCAGATTCGGAAAATGTGCCCGGTACCATTTCACGCCACGTTGGAAATGAAGATCAAAGAATCGAGTTTCTTTCGTAGGGGCAGGTAAATTCGTGTGCCGCCGAAGAACTTCATGTAGCCAACTGGTTCCGGTCCTGGGAGGCCCAACAACGAAAAATGTCGACGGTATCGAGTTTTCGTCCGAACAGCGAATCCTGTTGTCCTCGAGGGCAGCAATTCTCCGGGTATCGCATTCCATCGCACCGCGAACTCTCATCCATTCCTCTTGGACTACTGCCCAGAACCCGGGCGCACGAAGCATAGCTGATTTTTGCAACGTCTTACGGCTGAGCCAGATGATTAATCTAGATGAGGCAAACCTCTCTGTGAGTTGGAAAGCTCAAACGAAATTGGCCTACAACACTCAGTTTCGCCATTTCATCCTACTCACATTGGCCAATATGCCAAACAGCCGATGAATCAAGAAGTAATTCATTGCGGTGGCACATCATTAGAGACACGAAGGGAAGACCTTCGGCGGATACGTGGGACCTTGGGCGCGGTGCTACGCCTGGTCAGTTCCACCAATATGAGTCGAATCAGCGTACACAAAAATCATCGTGGTGATATCGCATCAGGCCTCGACACGGATATCAACTCACTGATTCGCAGGACTTTGCCGGGTGCGAACGAAGGCTGGCTCTCTGAGGAAAGCCGGGATGATCTCACGCGTCTGGACTGCCGGCGCGTTTGGGTCGTAGATCCCATTGATGGCACTCGGGAATTTTTGAATGGAATCGCCGAGTGGTGCGTCTCCATCGGCCTGGTTGAGGACACAGAAGCCGTTGCTGGAGGCGTGCTAAACCCTCTGACTGGCGAGATGTACATAGGCTCGGTCGAGACCGGCCTGGAGAGTATCCGGTCGGGCAATGCTGCAACAGAGCCAGATCTCGCATTGCTTGTGAGCCGCCGCGAGTATGGTGAAGGAAAATGGAGTTCTGTGGAACAGTCCACGGTGTGCGCAAAAATCATTCCTGTCGGTTCCATCGCATACCGAATTGCGCGTGTTGCGGCTGGCTATGCCGCGGCAACTTGCACTTTCGAGCCGCGCAATGAATGGGACGTTGCTGGCGGCGTAGCTCTCGTGCGCGCCGCGGGAGGTCGGGTACAGACGGTTTCAGGAAATCCGGTCCGATTCAACAATCGCGTCCCTCGGATCGATTCCTTCTTTGCTTCGGCAAACCACTGCTCGCCGGCGCTCCCGCGGCTACTCGAAGAAACCAGGGCGCTTGATTTTCAACGCTCCGGCGACTAAGCCGCTTGGCGCAATGCGACCCTGCTCTCGACGGCTCCAACAATCCTCTCAATGCCATCTGCAACTGTTTCCAGATCCGTCCGGCACTCCACCTCTGGAGAGAATGGCGGTTCGTAAGGATCATCGATACCGGTGAATGACTTTATCTCTCCTGAACGCGCTCTGCGATACAGCCCCTTTACGTCGCGTCCTTCGCAGACGTTGAGAGGAGCATTTACGTATACCTCCACGAAGTTCGGGATGCGAGCCCGTATTTCGTCGCGCACTGCGCGATAGGGAGAAATCGCAGAAACCAGGGCGATCACGCCATTTCGTGTCAGCATTTCGGCAAGAAATCCAATTCGCCGAATGTTCTCGTCGCGGTCTTCCTTGCTGAATCCAAGATCGCGAGAAATGAATCGGCGAACCTCGTCACCATCGAGAAGTTCTACGCGATAGCCTCGTGCCCACAGGCGTTCATACGTGGCGCGGCTCAAAGTGCTCTTGCCAGATGAACTCAGCCCGGTGAGCCACACGGTCAATCCAGTGTGACCGTTCGACGGATGCCTGACTGACATTGATTCCGATACCGAATCAATCATGCCGGCGCCGACAGTTAAATTCGTGATCGGATCGATTACTACAAAGCTGCCGGTTTGGCGGTTCTTAGCGTAAGGATCGCAAAAAATTGGTCGATGCGTTTCGACTTTGACGATGCCAATGTCGTTCAATGTCAATTGTTCGGACGGCTCCTCTGTGAGCTTCTTGACGTTTAACTTGGAAACCACCTCCACGATGTTCGCGCACACTGTTTGTGAGGTGTGCTTGATCAGATAGGGCCGGCTTGTCGCAAGCGGCATTTCGGACATCCACACGATCTTTGCACGAAATGCGCGAGCCGTCTTTGGTGGGTTTTCGGCATCGACCAACATATCTCCTCGGCCTACGTCCAAATGCTCGTCCAGACAGATTGAAGTCGACATCGGTGCAAGCGCCAGCTGCAGATCCTCGTCATAGGACGGTATGCGTTCCACCCGGGCGCGTTTACCGGACGGCAAAGCCAGGATTTCTTCACCGACGGCCACCGATCCCGATACGATTTGGCCGGCATATCCTCGCGTTCCATCCGCTCGAATGACGTACTGAACCGGCATGCGGAACGGTGCACTATGGCGATTGTTTTCGATGGGCACGGATTCCAGGTACTCAAGCACGCTCGGGCCTTCGAACCATTTCATTCGAGTGCTGCGACGGACCACGTTATCGCCATCAATCGCGACCACCGGAACAAAGTAGAAGTTCACACCTTGCAACTTTTGCGCCAACGGCTCGAACTGTCGTTGAACGTTATGGAACACGTCTTCTCGCAAGCCCACCAGATCCATTTTGTTCACGACTACTGCGATATTTCTGATCCCGAGCAATCCTGCAATAAAAGCGTGCCGCACCGTTTGCGGCAGTACGCCTTTGCGAGCGTCGAGCAGTATTAACGCGACCTCCGCGTTCGAAGCGCCTGTAGCCATGTTGCGCGTATATTGCTCGTGGCCGGGCGTATCCGCGATGATGAACTTACGTCGCGAAGTGGCGAAGAAACGATAGGCAACATCAATGGTGATGCCTTGCTCCCTTTCGGCGCGAAGGCCGTCCGTAAGGAAAGCTAGCTCCAGTCCATTACGTGAGACGCGGGTGGCGGCCTGTAGCTCGTCTTCGTATACCGAGTCGCTGTCGTGAAGCAGGCGTCCGATCAATGTGGATTTCCCGTCATCGACGCTACCTGCCGTACTGAATCGCAGCAGTTCTTTGGCCATGATTTAGAAGTACCCTTCGCGTTTTTTCTGTTCCATTGATCCTTCCTGATCGTGATCGATGAGACGGTTTTCACGTTCGGAGCGCTTGGCGCTCCTCAACTCCTTAATGATGTCTGCCACACTGGTGGCAGTTGAGCGCACTGCTCCAGTGCAATATGTGCAACCGAGCGACCGCATGCGGCACATTACCAATTGAGTGGTTTCGCCAGGCAGTAGCGGCGGGTTGTGCTCAGTAGAGATCAGCGAGTCGCCGCGTACCACCATCTCCCGCATTCGAGCAAAATACATGGGTACGACTGGAATATTCTCGGCTTCGATGTACTCCCAGACGTCGAGTTCAGTCCAACTCGAGAGGGGGAACACGCGTATGCTTTCCCCTTTGTTGATGCGCCCGTTGTAGACGCTCCAAAGTTCCGGACGCTGGTTCTTGGGGTCCCATTGTCCCAACGCGTCGCGAAATGAGTAAACGCGCTCTTTGGCGCGCGACTTTTCTTCATCGCGCCGTGCGCCTCCAATTGCCGCGTCAAAGCCGCCTTCCCGCAGCGCTTCCAATAACGCCCCCGTCTTCAATAGCGCGCAACAATTCTGGGTTCCAAGCCGGAAGGGATTCGCTCCGGCCGAAAGTGCCTTCGTCGCCGAATGAACAATTAGCTGCAAACCATTCTCTACCGCTGTTCTGTCGCGAAATTCGATCATCTCGCGGAACTTGTACGACGTGTCAATGTGCAGCAACGGGAAGGGCAATTTTGCGGGATAAAACGCCTTCTGCGCCAGGCGCAACAATACGGACGAATCTTTTCCGATGGAATAGAGCATCACTGGACGCGAGAACTCGGCGGCGACTTCTCGCAGAATGTGAATACCTTCTGCTTCGAGTGAGTCGAGATGGGAAGGAGAACGTCGCACTATAGGATCCCTCCCAAGCCTCTAACCAGTAGAGAGAACCCAATGCCAGCCGCGAAAAGCATGATCGCCCTGCGCAGAGTCTTCGCCGACAATATCGTGCATAGGTGAACCCCAATAAAGCTCCCGAGAATGCCGGCCGGAATCAACTGCGCAAGCCCATGCCAGTCACAGGCTCCGGAGTATGCGTGTACTCCGCCCGCGATTGCACTTACCGTTAGCCCAAAGAGAAGATCTGTTCCAACGATCACGGCGGGGCTGAGAGGGGTTACCCGAAACAGGAGGGTCGTTCCTAACGCTCCGGCGCCGGAGGACGAAAACCCGGATTCCAATCCAATTGGAAAACTAAAGAATGGAAGTAGATGCGGCCTGGAAGTGGAGGCGCGTTGATTCCTTCGGAAGTTCACGATGTTGCCAACAGCGGAAAGCATCACAACAATTCCAATCGCGCAGAGAATCCACTGATTCGCCCGGGCGATGTGCAGTCTCTCGAGTGCAAAAGCTCCTAGAAGTGCGCCGGGGGCGCCGCCAAGGACGAGAAATCCGAGAACGCGAAAGTCGACGTTTCCTCGAAGCAGATATGTGCCTGAAGCAAACACTTTTACGGCTGCCGAAAAAACAAGTGCCGTCGCAACCGCCTCACGCGGCGTATAGCCCAGCAGCAAAATGAGCGCCGGTGCGGTCAGTGTGCCTCCCCCCACACCGGTTGCACCGATTGCGAGTCCAATCAGTACGCCAAGTGCAATCTCCATCCGCTTCACACCTTAGGTTGACTAGTCATTACGAACCAAGTGCTTTCCAGCAAAAACCAGAGTAGCGGCATTTATTCAGACGCCAGCAGCACACAACAGTTTGCCTGCAGAAAACTGGTCGTGATGAAATCCAAGACTTGGTTTGTGACGGCTGTAAGTGTGATGGCGGGAAAATGTTTATAGATGGTTACAGATGTTTACTGAGGCTGGAACAGAATTGCTGCGACTGAAGAACGCTGAATGAGCTGGCAATGTGATCGAGAAATGGACCTAAATGCTTGTAAACATTCGTTCCTTCGATACTTCACGAGCCCAGATTTCCGCCCCAACGCTATTTTGGATATCCCTTCAAGGCGAACTGAAGGGAAAGGTTCCAGCTTGGCCGCCTCCGCTCTATTTCACCTCTCGGAGCTTACTGCCGATTCCGTGGCGAAAGAGCCGCCGATGGTATGTCTCGAATTCGCGCCTCAGACACGGAGTTTTGCTCGAGCAACGCCAATGCCGTTAAGAATCTTAGAAGCACCAGAATGCATGCCTTGCTTTTCATCCACTTTTTCTCGGCATGGTTGGTGACTACGTTTAGACGCTAGTGCGGCCACTGTTATTGTTCCGAGAAGACTGGTTACAAAGTTTTCAGAGTCGAAAAGTGACGCCATCTGTTCCTGCGCCTTTGCGGTACGAACGCGGGGCCATCACGCACACGCCGATCGCGATGCGGGTTCGGTCGGAGGGAACTTCGGGTCTGAAGAGTGAAAAGCCCTCTCCCCAGTAACTGGGGAGAGGGCCGTTGTGGTTGCGACGAATATTAGTCGTCGTCGTCCATGTCAGCTTTAGCGGGAGCCTTGCGATTGAAGTCGCTCGCCGGGCGGACCTTCTTCTCGCCCGGGAACGGGACCTTGTACGCGGTCATTTCGTACCAGATCATGTGGCTGACGGTGTCCGGATCTTCGGCGTCCGGCTTCTGGTACTTGCCGGCGAAGATCTCAGCCTTCTTCTTCAACCAGCCAGCCATCAGGGCCTTTGCCGCAGGAGTCATGTTCGGATAGGTGGTAGGCATGGCCGAAGCCATTGCACCAGGGATTGCCGTTTCAGTCGGAGTCTGAGTCACGCCATAGTTCAGCGGCACGCCATTCGGCACGTGCGTCCACGGCAAGAAGTTGTTCGCCGGCGGACGGTCGATGAAGATTTCGCTCATCGGCGAGGCCACCAGGTCGTTTTGATTCATGGGAGTGATACCCAGAATCTGCTCGATCGTGCGGGTCACGTTGAGCTGCGTGTAGAAGGTGCTGTCTGCGACGGCGCCAAGTCCTGTTCCGTCCTGTTCGTTCACCTGCTGCTTGACATACGGGCTGATGACATAGCCCGGGCTCCGGTGGCCATCGACGTGGTCGACGCCGGTCTGCGCGTCGTCTTCCTCGACAAAGATTACCGAGTCCTTCCAAATCGGGCTGTGGCTGATGGCGTCGACAAAGCGGCCAAGGGCGAGGTCGTTATCCGCTTGCATGGCTGCATCGTTCGGCGGGCCACCGGTGTGGTCGGAGCTGATCCACATGAACTCCAACTGGGGCACCTTACCGGCCGCTACGTCCTTATTGAAGTCCTGTTGCCAGACATCAAACCGGTACTGGTCGGGGATGTTCAAATCGAACTGCGGATACTGCTGGACTGTCTCCTTGTAGAGATTCGGGAGTGGGGTGTACGAAGTGATGAAGTTGTAGTTGTAGAGTTGGCTCTCCTTGCCGGACTCATAGGCTTGTACGTCATTGTAGAAGTCGATCCACAACGGCTCGCAGCTTATCGACTGAGTGAATGGCAATGTTGCAGTACCAGAGACTACGCCACCACCAGTGCTATGAGACCCAGCACTTGTATAACTCGTATAGGTGCTGTTCAAAGTGCAGCCCGGCACGTTGAACGTGTTGTACTCGATGTACTCGCCGTAGTTCTTCACGCTGACGCCGGCTTTTTCGGCCACATCCCAGAGGTGCCCTTTGTTCTGGTAGGCAATGGCATCGCCTCCGTTGGAGGGGTAGTCGCGGAGCCAGTCCGGCGACTGGATGTCGTCGGAGTAAGGCGCCATCGCCTGAACGATCCAGTTGTGACCGTCGGCCGACTGGCGGCTCGGGTCGTAGAAGTTGTCAAGGAGCGGGAAGCGCTTCACCAGCGCGTGCGCGTTGGGCGTCACTGCGGGATAGGGGGTGTATGTCGAGCTGTCACCGAAAACCGCCAGCCTCGGTTCGCCGTTGCCGCCGACCACGTCACCCAGGATCTGGTCATAGGTGCGGTTTTCACGGATGATCACGAAGACGTGCTTGATTTTCGAAGGATCGCCGATCCTCTCGGGGATAACGGCTTCCTTCTTATGCTTATCGCCGCCGCCAGCCGACCAGATGTTTTGCCACAGATCCCAGTGGTTGTTCTGGAAGACCTGGTGCGTCATCATTGCCAGCTCCGAGTGGTTCGGGATCGGAACGATGCTGACCGTACCAAGATCCTGGTGCGTCTCCAGGGCGTTCACGCCGTACTCGCTTGTTGTCGAGGCAGCTGTAGTCGGCGCACCGGGCACGTTGATTCCGTCGAAGTATTTGTTCGCGGGGGTGGGGTTGCCTGTAGTTCCCCAGCCCTTGTCGTTGGCCACGAGCAGTTGGCTGTTAGCCGCGTCGAGCACAACCGATGCCGGTGCATAGCCAACCGGGATCATGCCCTTGACGGGATTCGAACCCCAGCAGTTGTTGAGGTCGACCACTGCGATGGCGTTGGCGTTGTAGAGCGCAACGTAAGCGACGTTGTTCTTGGCATCGACGGCAATCGAGTTCGGACCCGCGCCGTAAGCCGGTTTCCTCTCGTCAGGCACGCCGATCGGCAGACCGAGATCGATCTTCCCCACCTCTCTGTTGCTCTTCGTGTCGATCACGGAGATGGTGTCGTCATACGTATTGGCGACGAGCAGGTTCTTGCCCCACAGGGCCATGCCTGTCGGGTGGTGGCCGACGTTGATAGCGCCGGTGACGGTAAACGTGGCCAAGTCGACCACGGAAACGGTACCGTGGGCGAAGCTGCCGGTCGGATATTCGGCAACGACCGGGGTGCCGTTGGAATATTCCTGGAAGTCCTTGTTGGTAGCAATTCTGCCGGCTTCGTTGGAGACGTAGGCGGTTTTGCCGTCCAGTGAGATCACGACGCTATGCGGGACGTTGCCCACGCGGATCTCCGCACCCTTGGCTGGCGCCGCGCCCAGTGTAATCTTGGACAGGGTGTCGTTGTTGTCCAGCACTACGTAGGCGGTCGTGGCGTCCGACGAAACCGCGATGCCCATGGGATAAGCCGTTGGCGCCTGATCGGAGAAGAGCGAAACGGAGTAACCGCAGGGAATATTGAAACTGCCCGAGGTTCCGGAAGGGCTGACGCCCTTGGCTGGAAGCCCCTGCTGTACCTTCGTGATATCGGTGCCGAAGCAGGTGACGTTGGTAAACTTGCCAGTAGCGTCGACAGCGATCGGAACCGCAACGTTGGCGAAGTTTGTGAGCAGGCCGCTCGAACTAACGCTGGCCACAGCAACGTAAGACGGGCCGTAATCGCCATCCTGGCTGAACAGAAGGTACTTGCCGTCCGGGGTGTAGGCAATACCGGCGGAACTGCCGCCTGCGCCGACACTCGGGTTGAAGCTCTGGAGGACGACGCCGGTTTGGGTGTTGAAGATCTCGACGACTCCGTTGCCATTGGACGGCGACGTACCCATGGTGAGGACGGCCGCAGTTTGATTGCCTGTGGGGTTGAGTGCGATAGCCTTGGCGCGGACCCGGATGCCCAGGTTGACCTGGTGGGTGCCGGCAGGGTTGAGGATTACGCCGCTGCCTGCGACGAAAGTACCGTTCGTCTGCGGGCCAACCTGGTAGGTCGGGAACGCTACGGACTGAGCAAGTGCCGGAACGCTTAGTGCTGTTGCCAGCAGCCCGGTGAGCAGTCGTTTAATCCGAGAAGTATTTCGAGACATCTCTCGTTCTCCTTTTTCCTTTTGGGTTGCGTTTATTTTTTCGAGTGGAAAGGCGAGGTTGGACACCAAGGCGAGTTTAGCGAGGTAATCAGAACAGCCGAATTACGCCAAGATTACATTTTTGTCGTGTAGTGATTGCCTGATGAATTACGAAGAACGCCTATGTCTTCGTTTACACCTTTTGCGACACCGGTATGCGCAGAGTGACGCGAGTGCCTTTGCCCACTTGACTGGCTATCTCTGCCTTACCGCCGTGAAGCGTCACGATGCTCTGGACGATTGAAAGTCCCAGCCCTGTACCGCCCGAACTGTGGGAACGGGATTTATCTACTCGATAGAAACGATCGAAAACCCTTGGAAGGGCGTCCGGTGGGATGCCGACCCCGGTGTCGGATACTTCAATACGAACACCGGCTACTTCGGCATTGGCCCCAAGCGTTATCGACCCGCCCGATGGCGTATATGCCATTGCGTTTGTAATCAGGTTGCCCACCGCTCGTTGCATAAGAGTGCGGTCGAGTTCGGCGATCACCGGTTCGGCCGCCATGGCGGTGGTGAGCGCGATACCCCCATCCGTCGCCGAAGCCTCGTAATATTCGCACAGGTTACCAAGCAACTCGCTTAGATCCACGGGAGCACGATGCAACTGCGTCAGTGGACTCTCGGCACGGGCCAGGAATAGGAGGTCGCCGATAAGGTGCGACAGGCGCACGGCTTCTTCCAGACAGGACCCAAGCACATCGCGATATTCGTCTACGGTTCGAGCCCGGGCAAGGGCAACTTCGGCTTCGCCGCGGATGTTAATCACCGGCGTACGTAGATCGTGCGCAATATCGGCGGAAAACCTGGAAATCCGCTCGAAAGAGTCTTCCAGACGATCCAGCATCTTATTGAAAGTATCGGCCAGCGAGGCTAATTCGACTGGATATCCTTGAGAGAAGATACGTTCATGCAAGTTGGTTGAGCTGATGTGGCGAGCAGTCGTCGCCATCTCCTCCATGGGACGAATGCCGTGACGTGCAATCTTGTAGCCGATGACCGGAAAGACAGCCAGCGCGCCGAGCATAATCGCGCTGAACCAGCTCCGGTAGTTCGCCAGAAGCTCTTCTTTTTGCGAAACGTCGATCGCAATTTGAATGATGTCGTTCTGAGTAGGAGACGAGCCGACTGGTGCTATCACACTTGTGACACGAAACGATTGCCCCCGCTTTCCCTTCATGCGAATGGCATGCTCTGAGTGACTCTGAGGTTGCATGGTCAGTCGCGAGAGGTCCAATTGCTCCGCCATGCCTGGAGTCTGCATAATCGGAGTCCCTCGTTCGTTCAGCAAACGAACATAGAACTGCTCATATCGGCGAGCCGCCGATTCGAGTTCGACTTCCTCGTGTAAACCATCCAAGTCTTCGGGTCTCTCACGCAACATGGTGCGAAGGACATTCAGTTTGTCGGCGAGGAATAAATCCGTGCTGCGCTCCAGTTCCTTGACCAGCACAAGGTAGAGGCTCGCGGTGGCAAGAAACACCATCAGCAAACCGGCAACCGCGTACCCGGCGGTTAATCGGAATGCGAGAGTTCCGCACCATCTGATGGCCGCAGCGAGCTTACTGGTTAGATTCCATGACATAGCCCGCGCCTCTGACGGTGTGGATCAACTTCAGCGGGAACGGTTCATCAACCTTGGCGCGCAGCCTTCGAACGTTGACGTCCACGACGTTTGTATCGCTGTCGAAATTCATATCCCAAACCGCTTCGGCGATTAATGTCCGAGACAGCACTTCGCCCGCGCGCCTTGCTAATAGCGTCAAGAGAAGGAACTCTTTTGAAGTCAGATCCAGCCGCTGGCCGCTCCTTATTGCGCGCTGCCGAAGTAGATCGATCTCCAGGTCAGCCATGCGGATGATCTCTTGAGGGCGAGCGGGACCGCGACGCAAAAGTGAACGCACGCGCGCCAGCAATTCTGAGAAAGCGAATGGTTTCACGAGGTAATCGTCGGCACCGAGTTCCAATCCTCGGACGCGCTCGTGTACCGCGTCGCGGGCGGTCAAGAGTAGTACAAGACACCGTCTCTCTGACTGGCGCAATCGCGTCAGCACCTGCCAGCCATCCAGGTGAGGAAGCATGATATCCAGAATGACTAAATCAAAATCAATTTCCTGCGCCAGGTAGAGTCCTTCCAACCCGTCGCTGGCCACGTCGACGACAAATCCCGTTTCGCTGAGACCCTTCTTGAGGAATTTGGCAGTCTTGGTTTCATCTTCTACGACCAGGATTTTCATAGGAACCGCCCAACTAAGTACGTTTAGTCTGCTAGGACGAAGAGGATTTCAGTACCAAACGAAGAGAGGTCGTGCTGCTCTGGAAGGGTAATGAACTGTTGTTACAAACACGTCACAAACACATTAATGCTTTTTAAAAAGAAAAAGCGTTGGCCTGGTTTGTGTCTTGCCGAAAGGTCACTGGTTGTGCTTTCTCCAGGTCGGTATTTTTTTGTTTCTGGTCCAAAAACCGTTCCTGAATTGAAGAGAATTTAACGAGATTGTCATTTACAGGCAATGCTGATGTCATTCAATGCTCGCTGTAAGTTCCTGCTTTATCCAGTTACCAAGTGGGACGAGTAGGCGCCGTTGATTCTTGTTGAACCTGTACCCTTCTCATTCTCTATTTCCGGATGATCTGCAGATCGCGGTGTTGAGGATAGCGCCTCGACGACTGAAGAAAGATAAGAGGACTTGTATGCGTCAATTTATCAAGCGGCACCAACAATTCGGTAACGAAAGCTGCTTCCGAAATTATCGATTACAAATGATGCTAGCAATGCTTCTTACTTTGGTTTCAGTCGGTTGGGCGCAAGTGGATCGTTCCGGATTGACTGGTGTCGCCACCGACAGCACGGGGCGGTTGCTGCCGGATGTCAAAGTCGAAGCGATACAGAACGGCACCGAGCTTCGACGTGAAGCCATTTCTTCCAACACCGGAACCTATGCGATTCCCGACCTGCCGGTGGGAGATTACAGACTGACGTTTAGCCACAAAGGCTTCCAGACGCTGCGTTTTGAGAACGTCGAACAGCATCTGCAGCAGACCAGGACTCTGAACGTCACTCTAAAGGTCGCGGGCCAAGAGGAAGCAATCAACATTGTGGCCGACTCGCCGTCTTTGGATCAGACGACCGATACGCTGAACGCGGAAATCGAACGAAAGCAAGCCGAGCAGCTTCCTTTGAATGGACAAAATTGGTCTACTTTGACGGCATTGATCCCGACCGCGATTGACACTGGCGGCGGACCCGGTGCCGGAAACCAGCGCTCGATTCGCTACGCCGGCAGAGGCCGCGACGACAACAACTATACCTATGACGGGATCGACGCCACGAATATCATCAATCAGTCGCAGCCATACTACATGCGCGCGGCCATTCCACTCGATACCATTGAAGAGATTGAGGTCGCCCCGATGCTGGCCACGGCACAAAACGGGGCCACAGGAGGAGGCCAACTTGCGGTCGTTTCGCGGAGCGGCACAAACCGGTTCCATGGGGACATCTATGATTTTCTGCGAAACAACGTCTTCGACGCCACAGATCCAATCGATTCTTTGAACCCGAACCACCAGCCTGCCTTCCATTTAAATCAGTTCGGAGCATCCCTTGGTGGCCCGATCCAGAGTGACAAGACCTGGTTCTTTGTTGGGTATGAAGGTTACCGGCAGGGTCTCGGGCAGACGCTTATCGGTTACGTTCCCAGTGCCAGCTTTAGCGCACAGGTGATGGCGCAGTCACCCGCGCTTGCTCCCGTTCTGCAAGCTTATGGTTCTGTCGCCAAGCAGGGTGCGCTGTCACCCTACTCCCCAAGCATCGATCGATGGGTCGGACAGGGTTCTCAGGTGGGCAGGGAGGACTCAGGAATGTTCCGTCTGGATCATCGTTTCTCCGACGCGACCACGGTATTTGCGCGCGCCAATTTCGATGACGGGTATCTCAGATTGCCCTATTCTCCCACCAGCAGGCAGTATCTAAATGAGGAAGAGGAACTGGATTCTTCGCCGGTTAATAGCGAAATCTCTGTTACGCACGTCTTCTCTCCGACGTTGCTGAATGTCGCCAAGTTTGGTTTCAATCGCGGGACCGCCAACACCACCTACTTCAACGAGACCGGATCGCTCTACGCCATCGCGGTATCGGGTTTAACCACTTTGAACAATGGCCGTGCCAGTGTCGGTACTGGCAATTCGTTTGCCGGAATCGACGACGTGACCTGGGTGAAGGGAGCACACGTGATCCAGGCTGGAATCGAAATCCGCCGCCTGCAACTGAACCAGGGAAGCAGTTCCTACGGCACGGTCAGCTTCAACTCCCTCAGCAGCTTTGCCGATAACGACGCGTATAAAGCCAGCATTACCGGAGAATACCCCGTCAACGGTCTGCGCAAAGCGCAGTTTTTCGGTTACGTTCAGGACCAGTACAAATTGCGCTCGAATTTCACGCTGAATCTGGGCATACGGTACAGCTTCTTCAATGTCTTTCACGAGATTCAGGGCCGCGACATACCCTTCGACTTTGCCACTTGCGGCGCCAGTGGTTATTGTCCGGCGGGTTCGCCCCTCGGCTTTCCGGATTATGGCGACCTCGATCCCCGTATTGCATTTGCATGGACACCGGCAGTGTTCCACGGGATGACAGTCATTCGCGGCGGTTTCGGTATTTTTCACGAGGACGGACAGTTAGACGATCAGAATATTCCCGATAAGAACGAGGTATTGAGCTTTGCGCTGACACCAAAAAATTGTCCCGGACTCGGCTTTCCGGTAGTTGTAGATTCATCTGGGCAACCTGTTTGTACGGAGGGAACAAATTCGCCTAACGCAGAACAGCGCAACCGCAACGATACATCTGTAACCCAGTGGGGCCTCTCGGTGCAGCAGGAACTGCCCAGCAATTTTGTAGGTACCGTCTCGTACGTCGGCAGCAAAGGCACTCATTTGCTGCAGCTTTCTTATGTCAACGTTATTGACCCATCGACGGGACAGCGACCCTACCCGCAGTTCAGCCAGATCGCCTGGCGAGGTACCACCGGCAATAGCCAATATGAAGGGCTATCCCTCGGACTGAGGCGTACCTTCACTCATGGTCTGCTGGTAGCGGCTAACTACGCCTGGTCCCACGAGATCGACGACGGTTCCAACGGCAGCGGCGACGGCGACTCCCTCGCGGCGCAGAATGTTTCTTGCTTGCCATCGGACGCGCCGCAATGCGGCGAACGTGCCAGTGGCGCTTACGATGCGCGCCACGTAGTGAACTTCAATGCGGTCTACGAGCTTCCGTTCGGTCGCGGCAAGTCATTTCTGAATCAGCCAGGAGTATTGCGGGGTTTGTTCGGATCGTGGTCGCTCAGTCCCGTCTTCATCGCACGTACCGGCTTCCCTGTGAACGTGACGGTCAACACCACGGGACCCGACGGCAATACCAATAATCAGCGTCCGAACCTCGTTCCCGGCCAGCCGCTCTATTTATCAGGTGGGAGCATCAATCCCAGCGCTTTTTGCACACCCGGTCTTGCGGATCCACTTTATCCCGGCGGCATGTGCCCCGCTTGGTTCGGCGATGTCCCACGCAACTTCTTGCGGGGCCCGGGAGCCTGGCAGCTGGATATGGCGCTCGCCAAACGCGTCGTGATCCACGAACAAACCGAGCTTCAGTTCCGGGCTGAGGTGTTCAACATCTTTAACAAGGCGCTGTACACCAATCCAGACGGGAACCTTTCCGACTCTGACTTCGGTGTAACCCAGTCGCCCTTAAACACGACCCCGGTCGGGATGGGTACACCGCGCCAGTTCCAATTCATGTTGAAGCTGCAATTTTAAGGAGGAACCCGACGCAGACCGACCCAGAGTGTGAAGGGTCGGCAATCCGGAAACCATGCACTTATTAACGAACGATGCCGATGCCGCAAGCGGTTGCTGAAATCCTGGTGGAGAGTTGGTGATCACGCTCCAAACTTCGGATCTTCTATCTAGCACGGATTATTCGACTTAATGACCTTCCCACCGTCGCTCCGGACTGGCTATGGCAGCCGGGGGTTCCGTGCCAGAACGCGCTGAAGGAAATAATCAATTAAGACGCGGATTGGGTTTCATCTGCCCCCCTAGACCGCCAGCTCTGCCACAGATTTCAGCACCGGTTCCGGTATGCCTTTGGAACGAGGGTTCCGTTCGTTCGTTGACCCCTCCTTGAAGTACTGGCTTCGCAACTGATTCGACAACTTGAGGGCACTCTCCTCTTTTTGTTTTGCGACATCGTCGATCCGTTGGACCAGAGACTTGCCCTGCGACTTTCCAAGTGTCTTCCTCGTGATCGAAGACAGTACGGTCCAATCGTGCCATTCGCCGATAGCGTCTTTGACGTCGCCCAATTTCTTGCCAAACTCGCGTTCGTCTCCGGCCATCTTCAAGACGTTTCGTAGTTCCTTTACCTTCAATCGGAACGGGTGGAGGTTTTGCGGCGTGAGACGCGGCCAGGAGGCAAGCTGAGCGGAAAGCTGCAGAGCGTCTGCAGTTGCATTAGCGCTCCACTCGTCTTTCTGACGTTTTCCCCTCCCGTTAAGATTTCGTTCGATCAGCAACGCGCAGCCCTTCAGTCGCGTGGCCGCAGTTCTGCGACGCTTGCGCAGAGACTTGTATAACTTGCGCGCAGCCTGATGTCGGCTCTGGCCCAGATGTTCCAATAGCTGAACAATGGCATCTTGGTTCCCGTTCCGTGGTAAGCCAGAAGCAAAGCCGGTAAGGACGTCTAAGTCACGCACTCTGCCAGCACGTTTGCGAAGCGGGGTAAGCGTTTTCAGCACTCGCCTTCCTTTGCGTCTGGTATCGAGTTGCAAAGCCTTCAAAGAGGCTTCGACACGACGCGTATTGGTGCGCAAGTCGTGGACCTGCTCAGGAGGCGGTTGCTTGCGCATCTTTTTCAGCAACTTACGAACTTTTGAAAGCGGTTTTCCCAGTTGATTTGGGTTGAGTGCCATATATAGAGATTGGATGGCATTTGCTTGTGGTTCGGTTTGCGCTCGGATTTGCGGCCCGCGCAGCAGGCATGGTTCCTGAACGGACCTGACATAAGCGTAGTTGCGCCCCTGCTGCGGGTTCACCACCTTTGCTGCTATTAACGCGGGCCGGGTTGGTATCGGGATCATGAGCCAAGGTCGGAATGTCTTGCATACCGCTCTAGATCAAACGTTGTAGAAGCACATTGAACACGAGAAACAAACCGATATACGTGTTACGTGCGAGGAAGAGTCCCTTATCTTGGTGAATAGCTGCGAGCATGGGAATGATCTAGCTTTGTAGGCAGGACAGTTGGCAATCTCACTGCAGATGCGTTGAAGTCCAGCTTGTCCGATCGTGATGGACCTGTGTTTTCTGCCTGGAATATCGGCCCCAAGATAGCTCGAGCTGAAAAAGCTCACCGGCTTATCGTTCTCGTTGTTATGGCGTCACTCGCGATCGCGGCATCACAAACTCAACAGGTAAAACCGGCCCAACCAACGCAACAGTCACAAAGCGATCCTCCGGGTCGTGTTGGCCGTATCAGTTATTTAGATGGAAAAGTGTCGTTTCTTCCCGCCGGCCAGACTCAGTGGAGCGAGGCGACCTTGAACTATGTGATCACGACGGGCGATCGCATTCATACCGGCGCGAAGGCGAAGACAGAAATCGAAATTGGACCGTATACCGTGCGCTTGTCGGAGAATACCGATCTCACTGTCACCAACTTGACGGATAAGGTCACTCAGCTAGGCCTGAACCAGGGAACAATGTGTCTCAGTGTGTTCCAGTTGCAGGCAGGCGATACGCTCGAAACGGACACGCCGAACGGCGCAATTACCGTCATGTCCGAAGGGAAGTATCGCTTTGATGTAGACCCCTCGGGAAACAGTACGGTCGTGGCTGCAACCAGCGGCAGGCTGCAAATCTCGGGAGGGGGAGTTTCTCAGATCGTCGAGAGTGGCCAAGCCGTCCGGCTAAATGATCAGAATCCCGCAGAAGTCTCTCCAGTTTCGAGTCCTGCCAGTGACAAATTCGACGAGTGGTGCGAGCAGCGAGAACAACGCCGGGCGTCGTCCCGATCTTCTCAGTATGTGAACACGCTAACCCCGGGCTACGAAGATTTGGATAGCTATGGGCGCTGGATCGTTGAGGCTGACTACGGGCCAGTTTGGTTTCCTACAGTCGCCGTGGACTGGGTGCCCTATCGCGTTGGACACTGGACGTGGATCGGACCGTGGGGCTGGACGTGGATCGAAGCCGAGCCTTGGGGATTCTGTCCTTTTCACTTTGGCCGGTGGGTCCATGTCGGAGTCGCGTGGGGTTGGGTGCCCGGCCCTGTCAGCATAGTGCCGATTTATGCTCCAGCTTTCGTGGCATTCCTGGGAAGTCCGGGTGTTTCGATCAGTGTTGGTGTGAACTGGGTAGGATGGTTTCCCCTTGGACCGGCTGAGCCGTTCTTTCCCTGGTATTTTCACACCGACAATTACCTACGCATAATCAACATAACAAACATACGCAACGTCACTTATATCGAGAACATCATCCACGTCACCAACATCAATCAGATTCACTATAGCTACCGAACCATAGCAACTACCACGGTTCGCACAGATGTCTTTAGCAAGGGGCTGCCAGTCGCCAATCACGTGTTAAAGGTTCCTCCGGCGGAACTCGCGAGAGCATCGATCATTCCGCATCCTGCGGTGAATCCCACGGCTCGTGCCGCTGCTCCCGGAAGACCGGTGGCTCCTCCGGCACACGCCCTTCGGGCTGCAAATCCTGTGGCAGGGGCCACTCCACGCGCTGTTCCTGGAGAACCTCGTCCTGTCGAACCGATTGGAGGAGCGCCACGTCCTTTAATAACCAGAATGACGCCCCCTTTAGCTCCGGTACCTTTCTCCAGAGTTCGACCGGCTCTGGATGCCCATCCCGGGCGTCCACTTGAGCCACGCCAGCTAGAGAACATGCGGATGGGGCGACCGCCTGGGCCAATGATAGGACCGGAGTTTCCTCCACACATCGGTCTTCCGCATCATCGTTGATCGCAGCAGACCAACCAGGATCAACTAGCTGGCTGGAAGTTGTTGATACGAAACTGGTGGCGGCGGTTGGACTCGAACCAACGACCTAGGGATTATGAGACCCTCGCTCTAGCCACCTGAGCTACACCGCCATTTTCGGAAGGATCGAACCAGAATTGACTGGAAGTGGCTGATTGCGCAGAACTTTCCTGCTTCCCGATTCTAAGGGCCGCCACCCTTGAGTGTCAAACCCGGTTCCCCGCTTTCACAAAGATTCCGAAACCTTTTATTTCCAATCACGTCCATATGAAGCGTGTCTCAACAGTGGGCCGGTAGGCTGCATCAAACCGGTCTATAATGGATGCAGCTTTCCCTCCCTCTTCGGGTGGCCCATTCAAGCCATCCTTTGGCTTGAGTGGGGTGAGCAGCTCTGGCGGGGGTAATCGGTTCTTCCGAGTAGTGTTCATGTCCAAACAGCTTAAGATTTTTGTCCTCACTTTATCCGTAGCAATCGTCGTCTTCACGATCGTTGGCGGATTGCATGTCAAAGCCGCAACCAACGACGGCGCTTACCGGCAACTTGGTGTTTTCAGCGAAGTGCTTTCGCGCATTCGCACCGAGTATGTCGAAGAGCCAAACATTCCGCAGGTCACCGATGGTGCTTTGCATGGTCTGCTTGAGTCGCTTGACGCGAACTCCAGCTACCTGACTCCCACTGAATATAGGGATTACAAGGCGCATAAGTCCGACGGCAAGGGGACAATCGGCGCCAGCGTCTCCAAGCGCTTTGGCTACGCCGCGGTGATCTCGGTGATCCCCGGCGGTCCCGCCGACAAAGCGGGCATCGACTCCGGCGATATCGTCGAAGCCATCGAGAGCAAGAGTACGCGTGAGATGTCTCTGGCGGAAATCGAGTCTGCGCTCTCTGGTCAGGTCGGATCGAACGTAAACATCTCTGTCGTACGTGCGCGCCGTGTCGAACCGCTGAAACTGACGATTACTCGCGACAATGTGAAAATGCCGCCGATCACCGACAAGATGGTCGAGAACGGCATCGGCTATATAAAGGTAGATACCTTCGGTAAGGGCAAGGCGCAGGAACTCGCGTCCAAAGTGAAGTCGGTGCAGGGTTCGGGCGCGAAGAAGATCATCCTCGATTTGCGCGACAACTCCGAGGGAGATGAGTCCGAGGGCATTACCGCTGCGAACCTCTTCCTCGATCACGGCACTATTGCTTATCTGGAAGGCCAGAAGTATCCGCGCCAGAACTTCACTGCCGATCCGCAGAAGAAGATCAGTGATGTTCCGCTGGTTGTGTTGGTGAACAAAGGAACTGCGGGCGCCGCGGAAGTTCTCGCTGGAGCGCTTCTGGAGAACAATCGCGCTGACATCGTCGGCGACAAGACCTTCGGTGTTGGCTCTATTCAGAAAGTGATCGACGTTCCCGATGGTTCAGCTCTGATCCTGTCCGTCGCCAAGTACTACACGCCGAATGGAAAGGCGATCCAGGACACGGCGATCACTCCGAACATCGTTGTTGCCGATAATGCCGATGACTTCGTTCTTCCCGACGAGGACGAGAACAATCCCGCTGAACCTGAGAAGAAGGAGCGCACGCCGCAGAATGACGATCAGTTGAAGCGCGCGATCCAGGTTCTGGAGACGCAGGGAAAGAAAGCCTAGATCGATTCAGAGGTACACATTTAGCCCCGGCTTCGCAATGCGAAGTCGGGGTTTTTGTTTCTGTGGGCGATGAAAGTGGTCATAACAAGAATGTCGGAAGTGGGTATTGCCGAGTTCCAGCTTCTAAGCCAACCTTATGTAAGAAGCAAACGTCAGCGCCGAGTTCGATCGATTGGCGCCTGACACGATACAGGGTGATGTTCAAGTCAAACCAGCAATGGGTTCCGGCTCCTCTTGAAATAGAGCAGTTGAGGATCGTGCCCATTCGACGGGCACACGAGCAAAAAGGCGGAAGGCTGCAGGCGCCCATCGCAACTGAACCTCACGCGTTTTCGTTGTCGCTCTGCTGCCACGCTTCGCTCGTCGCCGTATTTTCGGCTCTCTTAACGATCGCAATCCCACTTGTAATCAGCGCACACGGACAGCACGTGCAAGGGGCCGAACACGATGCTTGGCGAGATAGTTGTTTCCTGTCCCAATGGCCGACCACGTGCAAAAGATGAGACCCAATCGTCAGTAGACTCCGACTCTGCACCGAATTTCCACAGTCTTCAGCAGCGCGGGATCCGGGCATTGACTGAGTTCACTATTTGTGTCCGCGCAAGTTTCAACTGCTGTGTTACAAATAGTCACACCACCACCAACTGAAACCGAGGAAGTGATGACTTGCCACCCTGGTCCAAGCAGATCACTTGCGTAGGCTACACCTGTTTAGGCTGCAGCCAACGCGTAGCTGTGCTGCGTTCCACCAATCCGCAGCCTGACTTCTCCGCTCCCATTTTCAAATCCAAATGTCTTTGTGGGATGACTCGTTGGATCCTCGATGACGACCTCGTCTCTATGGACATATGGACTGAGTTTCCGCCCGATCATACCGCGACCGTCCTGCCATTCAGGTCGGTGAGCTAAATAGTCGGACCTTCATGGCGAGGTTTCTCGGTGGCGCGGGCGCCCTCGCCCCGTATGTATCGAGATCGCGCGACTTCTCAAGCAGCTACACCCGCGAGTCCCTCCGACCATGCCCGTATGGTCACCGATTCGCCCTCCACTCCGTGCTATGCTGATCGCAGTTTGCCCTCCGGACCAGCGCAATGACGCCTCTCGTAAAAGACATTCCTCCCGCAAATGTTGCCGGGAAGCGCCTGGTTGGTTGGGTTGTTTTCGGACTCCTCGTGCTGGCGGCCGCTGCCGTGGGCGCGTTCGCGGGGTTGCTGGTTGTCTACGCTACCGATCTTCCTGAAATCACACAGCTCGAGCAATATCGTCCCAGCTCCATCACGGAAATCTACGACGACCGCGGCAAGATCATCGGATCGTTTGCCATGCAGCGCCGCGTGGTCGTCACTTACGACGATCTTCCCAAGGTCCTGCGCGACGCCATCATCTCTACCGAAGACAAGGATTTCGAGAAGCACTGGGGTATAAATTTCTGGCGTGCAGCCGGAGCCGCTTATCGCGATTTCGATTCTGGCCGCCGCGCCCAGGGCGCTTCCACGCTCACCATGCAGTTGGCGCGCAACCTGTTTCTTTCGCCGGAGCGAACGTTCCATCGCAAGATCCAGGAGATTCTGCTCTCCATCCAGATCGAGCGCCGCTTCACCAAGCCACAAATCTTCACGCTTTATGCGAACCAGATCTTTCTCGGCCACGGCGTCTACGGCTTTGAGGCCGGCTCCGAATACTATTTCAGCAAACACGCCAAAGATTTGACCCTCGAAGAAGCCGCGGTTCTTGCTGGGCTGCCCAAATCGCCGAGCGGATATTCGCCTATCAATTATCCAGAGAAGGCTGTTCGCCGCCGCAACATCGTGATCAACAACATGCTGGAAGACGGCAAGGTCACCGCCGAAGAAGCCATGCGCGCCAAGAACACGCCGTTGCGGCTACGCATCCAGAGCGACCCCAATTCGCTCGCGCCGTATTTCGTCGAAGAGGTTCGCCGTTATCTCGAGAGAAAGTACGGCAGCGAAGAAGTCCACGAGGGCGGCTTGCGCGTCTACACCTCGTTGAACTCCGAGTTGCAGCTTACGGCCAATCAAGCTGTCCTCGATGCACTTGCCGCCTACGAGCGCCGCCATGGATGGAAAGCATCGTTGCCAAACGTGAACGCCGAAGCCGCTGACATCTCCAAGTACGAGCATCCTGACTGGGATACTCCGGTCCACGAAGGCAGCTACGTTCACGCGCTGGTTACGACCGTGTATGGAACGCACGCGGACGTAAAGTTCGGAAAGCACTGGGCGAGCTTACTTCCCGCCGACTATGCCTGGACCAAACACAAATCGTGTAACGAGATTCTTGCCCGCGGCGACATCGTCTACGTCAAAGTGCTTTCGTTGTCTCCCGACGGAACCGCGCATGTCTCGCTCGAACAGGATTCCGGCGCGCAAGGCGCACTGCTCGCGATCGACAATTCCAGCGGCGACGTGAAAGCCATGGTCGGGGGGCGCGACTTTGATCTCTCCAAATTCAACCGCGCCACCCAGGCGCAGCGGCAGGTGGGATCGTCGTTCAAGCCGTACGTCTATACGGCTGCGATCGATCAGGATAAGATCACGCCCGACGACATGATCCTGGATACGCCTATTACTTTCCCAACCGCCTCGGGACCGTATACCCCTCATAATTACGATGGGAAGTTTGAGGGCAATATCACAATCCGGCATGCGCTGGCCGACTCGCGCAATATCCCCGCACTGAAGATTGCATCCGACCTTGGCATTAAGACCGTGATCGATTATGCGCGTAAGTTCGGCATCAGCTCGCCGATTCCGCCGGTGCTTCCCGTCGCGCTTGGCGCCGCTGATCTCACCTTGATGGAGCAGACCAGCGCTTTCACTACATTTCCAAACGATGGCGTTCGCGCGGTTCCGCGCATGATTCGCAAAGTGGAAGATGCCAATGGCCGCGTACTCGAAGACAACTACCCGCAATTCGAAGATGTGATCAGCGCCCGAACTGCCCGCGTGATGACCTCCTTGCTGCAAGGGGTGATCCAGCATGGTACCGGCTTTGCGGCCAGCAAGATCAAGCATCCGCTCGCAGGAAAAACCGGCACAACCAACGACTTCACCGACGCCTGGTTCGTCGGCTTCTCGCCTTCGATGACCTGCGGTGTCTGGGTCGGGTTTGACGAGAAGAGGACGCTTGGCCCGAAGGAAACCGGCGCCGAAGCCGCTCTGCCCGCGTGGATGGATCTGATGAAAGTTGCGATCAAGGGCCACGATGCAGAAGCGTTCAATCCGCCTCCGCTGCCTCTTGTCCGCACCGCCGCTCAAAAACTTCCAGCCGGAACAAGCCGTTAGCTTCCCGGTCTCCGTCTTTAGTGATAGTTGAACTCGAACGTTGCGTGCTTTGCTAAATCGTCGTAGAAGATCTCGTATCCTCCTCGATTGTAACGATCGATCGAAAACACCAGTTCGGACTTCCCGTCATTGTCGTAGTCCCCTGCGTCGACCAGCCACATCCCAGAGTCTAAGTACCGAGCTACCCCTTGCGAGTCTAGAGCGAACCAAGGATCGTTGATTTCATCGCCCGCTTCAGTGTCCTCACAGTCAATTGCTGTCGCGAGATGTAGTCGTGCGAGTAATCGTCCATCCTTCGATCGATAGCTTTTAACGATTTTCACTTGCTGATCACGATATGGAAAGGACTTCAGAGTGCTTTCATCCTTCGCCAACTCGCAAAGTTTAGGGAACTTCTTTCGGAATCCTCGGTGCAGTGCCTCAGAGACTTCGGTAGAAGGCTGTAACGGTTTCCAAGATTCGGGGTCACGAAAGAATGATTTTGAGTTTGCGACGAGAGCGCGGTACAGAGGGCACCCTGCAAATCCTGCAAACTCAGAAGACCTTTGACCGATCACAGGTACGGTCGATGAATCAACGACTTCTTGCAATCCAACCCTGGAATAGAAGTTGTATTCTTTCGGAGTTCTCCCTTTTACTTGGCCGAGGTTCTTGCCGTCGAATGCAATCGTCCAAACCACCGTACCGGGATATCGTGAGGAAATGGCCTTTAGACAATTCTGATCTCGGCACTCACTCGGGAAAGGTTGCCAGCCCAAGTCGGTGCGACGAAATGCCACTCGAACCCCAAACGCATGTGACTGGCAGCCGTCTTCTGGTATGTCTTCCAAGAAGCCTAAAACCAGGTTTTGTGCCGATGCCGTAGTAACAAGCAGAACTAAGCAAACGAGCGAAAGCCTGAATCGACTCAACCGATCCTCCGTCGCGATGGGGGCGATCACTGACCACTGACAACTAACCACTAACCACTAACCACTTTCTCTACCCCACTTCCACAAGCCCATACCGCCTCTGCCAGTTTGTTCGCAGATGCACCAGCGCCCGGCTAACTTCACCACCAGGAACTTCCTTCGCGCCGCTCAGCGTCCATGCAGCTTCTTTCTTCGCAGCTTCCAAAATGTCGCGATCCCGCAGCAGATTTGCCACGCGGAAACTTGGTACACCCGCCTGCCGCGTGCCGAAGAATTCGCCCGGACCGCGGAGTTGCAGATCCATCTCGGCAATCTCGAATCCGTCTTGTGTGCGTACCATCGTGTCCAGCCGCTGGTCGCCCACTTCTGAGACCTTGCCGCTCGTCATCAGGATGCAGTACGACTTCGCCGCCCCGCGCCCAATTCGCCCGCGCAACTGATGCAATTGCGACAATCCGAAGCGTTCCGCGTGCTCAACCACCATCACCGTCGCATTCGGCACATCGACGCCCACTTCAATCACGGTCGTCGACACTAGCACGTCGATGTCGCCCCGCTTGAAGCGGCTCATCACCACTTCTTTGTCATCGGCCGGCATGCGCCCGTGCAGCAGCCCAATTCGCAGTCCCGGCAGAATCCGCTTACGGATCTCGTCATACATCTTGATCGCCGGTTTCAGATCGTTTTCGCCACCCTCTTCGATCACCGGATACACCACATACGCCTGGTGGCCCGCCGCAACCTGCTTGCGCACGAATTCAAATACCTCGCCGGACCGGTCATCCGACACGCGCCTCGTCGCAATCGGAGAACGTCCCGGCGGTAGCTCATCGATGACGCTAACGTCCAATTCGCCGTAAAGAGTGAGCGCCAGCGTCCGTGGAATCGGTGTTGCGGTCATTACCAGCACGTCCGGTTCGCCGGTCTCAGCTGTGTCTTTCTTCATCAGCTTCAGCCGCTGCATCACGCCGAAGCGATGCTGCTCATCCACAATCACCAGCCCCAGTTTGTCGAACTCCACCGTCTCCTGGATCAACGCATGCGTCCCGATCACCAGTTGCGCGTCACCCGCCGCGATGTGACGCCGCACTGCGCGCTTGCGATCCTGCTCCAGCGACCCCGTCAGCAACACGATGCGATATCCCGCGTGTTCCAGTACCCTCCGCGCATTCAGGAAGTGCTGCGATGCCAGGATCTCTGTTGGCGCCATCAACGCCACCTGGTACCCGTTCTCGATCGCAATGATTGCCGCCTGGAACGCAACAATCGTTTTTCCCGAGCCTACGTCCCCCTGCAGCAGCCGCCGCATTGGTAAAGGTCCGCCCATATCCGAGGCAATCTCCCGCAATACTTGTTTCTGCGCCGCCGTCGGATGGAACGGAAGGATGCGTTTGATCGCGGAGCGAGCTTTGTCGTCCAGCCGGAACTCGATGCCTTTTTGCGCGCGCATGCTTCGCCGCTTCAACTCCACGCCCAGTTCGAGGAAATAAAGCTCTTCAAAGATCAGCCGCAGGTGTGCCGGGCTTCTCGATGATTGCAGCTTGCTGATCACTTCATCCGGGTCCGGCCAGTGCACCTTCCAGAACGCGTCCTTACGGTCAATGAGCCCGTTTCGCTGCCGCACTGCAGTCGGCAGCACCTCAGCAATCTCCGGATTCAGCACCTCCAGCCCGGTACGCACCGCGCGCCGGAACCACCGTGAGGTCAGCTTCCCAATGGCCTCGTAAATCGGCACAATTCTTCCCGTCTCCAGCGATTCCTTCGGGTCCGCCTTCTCCTCGCCCGCCTTTTCAAGGACTTCAATCTGCGGCTGCATGATCTGCAACCCGTGCCCGCGTTTGTCTTCTTCTACTTTTCCGTAGAGTGCCAGGATGTCGCCCGCTTGGAATCTGTCCTTCAGATAGGCAGCGTTGAACCACATGCACTTGATGCTGGCTCGCGGCTTCCCAAACGCCGGCGGTGCGTTGTCGCCCACCTCGCCCACGGTCATCTCAAAAATGGGCATCCGCCGGGTGCGCAACAGTATTGACGTTCGTACCTCAGCGATCAGGGTCGCCATCTCCCCCGCACGCAGATCCACGATGCGCCGCGGATTCGATCGGTCTTCGTAGCGGAAAGGCAGGTAGTACAGCAGGTCTTCGAGCGTCGAGATGTTTTTAGAAGCCAGGGCCTCGGCTCGCACCGGGCCGATTCCCTTCACGTACTGCACCTGGCTGTCCAACTCCAGCATGGCCATGGAAACTAGCAGCTTAACATTCTTATAGGCAGAAGCCGGGATGCCCGCAGAACCTGTTGTTGGTTGTGTGGGATGTGGCGGTCCGGCATCCAATTACCCTAAAAAAACAGACAGCCAACCTGCCAGAATTGGTGTCAAAAGTAATTAAGGATGTTACCCAAGAATTTCTACAAGTCGCTCGCGGCGGTTTTGATTGGTAATGCGATTTACTTCGTGCTTCTCATGCCGATTTTGCCGCCCATCGCCCGCCATGCCGGTCTTTCCTCGCACGGGATGCCGCATTTCGACCTCGGCCTGGTCATCGATTTCTGGGTGTGTGTCGTCGCTTACGGCGCCATCGAACTCTTGTGGCGAAAGAGAAAACCCTCCGACGTTACTAAGGGTCCTTGAGCCTCCGTGTCGGACTTGCTACACTTCAGTTCCCAGGGAAAGTACGCGTATTCTCAGGGCTCTCCCCTTGCTGTGACCGCCAGTTGTCGGCGGATGCCGTCTCGTAAACATGCAGAAAATAGCCATACTTTATGACGCCAGTCAGGCGGTGATCTCCACCTTTGACCTGGACGAGGTACTCAACCATATCGTTCAGATCGTGCAGGACTATTTTCACCTGCATCGGGTGGCGATATTTCTCGTCGACCACGAGACTGGCGCCCTGAATCTTCGCACCCATGCCGGCTGGGGCGAAAGCAGCCTTCCGCTGCAAATTGAACTCGGCAACGGCCTGATCGGAAACTCCGCCAAGCTCAAGCGCCCAATTTACGCGCCTGATGTCACCAAGGATCCTCGCTACCTCGACGCCATTAAAAGCACGCGCTCCGAACTGTCTATTCCCCTCATCGTCCGTGACGAGGTGGTCGGCGTCCTCGACTGCCAGAGCGACCAGCTGGATTTCTTCGACTCCGAGGCGTCCGACCTGCTGATTCTATTTTCAACCCAAGCGTCGATTGCGCTACAAAACGCGCGCCTCTACTCGCTGGAGCAGCGCAAGGCCGCGCAACTGGAAGCCATCAACTACATCGCCAAGCAGGCGACCGCGGTTCTTGACCTCGACGAGTTGCTCGATAAAGTTTGCAGTTTGCTGCTGCAGTCGTTTCCCGTCGATCACGTTTCGGTGCTTTTGCGCGAGGAAAACACTCTGGTCGTGAAGGCTCATCATGGACGCCTGACTCCGGCCATTCCCGAAGGAGCGGCAATACCAGCGCATACGGGCCTTTCGGCGCGTGCAATTGAAACGCGCGCCACCGTCGTTGAGAACGATGTCTCCACCGCTTCCGATTACGTCATTGGTTTCCATGAGACTCGCTCCGAGGTTTGCATCCCTCTGGTCTCTCTCGGCGAGTTGATTGGTGTGCTTGCGCTCGAGAGTTCGCGGAAGAACGCCTTCGAACGCGCCGATATCGCTCCTCTGGAATCGGTCGCTGACATTTCGGCCAACGCGATTCAGAACGCGCACTATTTCGAAAAGGTGCGCCAGATGGCCTATGTTGACGGGCTTACTGGCATGTTCAACCGGCGTTTTTTTGAAATTCGCATCGTGGAAGAGATTGAGCGCGCCCAGCGCTATCACGGATCGATGTCCGTCATCATGCTCGACATCGACAAGTTCAAGAAGCTGAATGACGAGTTTGGGCACCTGCTGGGAGACGAAGTGCTGCGCCAGGTCTCAGCCATCTTCTCTGCCCAATTGCGTAAGGCGGACGTTGCCTGCCGGTATGGCGGCGAAGAGTTCGCCATCATTGTTCCCGAGACCACCGGAGACCACGCGCTCGCCGTAGCCGAAAAGCTTCGTCACGTGATCGAGAACTGGCATTTTCCGGGAGTCTCGCGCAAAGTTACCGTCACTGGTGGCGTTGCTTCTTATCCGCAGAATGGAACCACTCGCGACGATCTCGTCCGTGCCGCCGATGAAGCGCTCTACGCCGGCAAACAGGCCGGACGCAATCGCATCCTGCCCGCCGCCACTCGCGTCTAATACAGGAGTGTGGGGCGGCGATCTCGCCGAAGGCTGCTAAACTTATTCTTTGGCGCCTCGAAAAAAATCCGCAAACGATCCGGGTGCCCCACCCGTCGCGAACGAACGAGTGGGTGCCGCACTCAATTCGCGCCGCCCGACTCGCGCAGAGTGGAGAATGGGAACTCCACGAGCGCGGGTGCCCCACTCCGTCGCGAAGCGAACGGGTGGGAAGCAATCCACCCACCCGCGCATCTTCCTCATCGACTCATTTTCCTTCATCTTTCGCGCCTATCATGCGATGGCGCGCCAGCGGCCCATGTCCACGAAGACGGGCGTTCCCACCAGCGCCAGCTACGTCTTCATCAACATGCTCCGCAAGTTGCGCGACGATTTCGATCCCGAGTACCTCGCCGCCATTTTCGATACGCCTGAGCGCACTTTTCGCGATGATCAGGCGGCTACCGTGACTTCCGTTCGCAAGTTCGACCTCAAGACCCAAAGTTTCCAGGAGACCGAATACAAGGGTTACAAGGCGAATCGCTCCGAGATGCCCGCCGATCTCGCGCAGCAGGTGCCTTACATTCGCCGTGCGCTCGAGGCTTACCGCATTCCCATCATCGAGATGCCCCGTTTCGAAGCCGACGACGTGATCGGCACGCTCGCCCGCCAGGCGTCCGAGCAGTCGCATCCGGTTTTCGTCGTCTCCAGCGACAAGGACATGCTCCAGCTGGTGAATGACAAAGTCTGCGTGCTGAATCCGCCCAAGGACAACCTGATTTGCGACCGTGCCAAAGTCGAGGAAATCCTTGGTGTGCCGCCCGAGCGCGTCGTCGACGTAATGGCACTGCGCGGCGATTCCATTGACAATATCCCCGGTGCGCCCGGCATCGGCGACAAGGGTTCCGTCGACCTCATCCAGCGCTTCGGCTCGCTCGACAACCTGCTCGAGCACGCGGCAGAGGTCGAGAAGAAGACTTACCGCGAATCGCTGCTGCAGAACAAAGACAACATTCTCTGGAGTCGCGATCTCGTAACTATTGATACGCACGTTCCCGTCGAACTTAATCTCGACTCCATGCGCTCCGCCGAGCCCGATAATGAGGCGCTTCGTGCTCTGTTCACGGAGCTCGAGTTCACGTCGTTAATTAAAGAGCTGGTCACCGGAGTCGATCTCACCAAAGTTGACTATCGCGAGGCCAAGTCCGTTGCCGATCTCGACAATGCGTCTCGTCCAGTGTTTCTGCCGATGCTCCGCTGGCGATCGCGCTCGATGCGACCATTCAGGCCGCGCCCGAAACAGATGAAGAAGAGCTGGTTGTGGCCGAAGAAGCGCCGGCAACTGACGACACGTTTCCGGTACTTCAACTTCGGCAACTTATGTCGGCAACCCATCGATGTCGGGTGGCCCATTCGAGCCTCCTTCTGGCTTGAGTGGGGCAGTTTCAGAATCAGGTGAGATGCCGGGTGCCCCATCTTCGGCCTCTTTTGCCGAAGGTGGGAAAACTTCCTTGTCCCTTGCTCTGTCCTCGAGTGAAGGTCACGCCCTCAGCTCGGAACTCAACTCCAGCGCAATCAGTTCTCGTCTCCAACAGCTGCTCTCCGACCCGAAAGTCCCGAAGACCATCCACGATCTAAAGTCCTCGATGCACGTCTTCGCTGAGCGTGATCTCGAAGTCCAAGGCGTCCATCAGGATCCGATGCTGTACTCGTATCTGCTCGATCCCACCTATTCGAGCCATCGTCTGCCTGAGGTTGCATTGCGCCGCTTCAACCTTAAGCTTTCCGGCACGCTGCCCGAAGCCGCAGACGTTACCGGACGCCTCACCGCCGCTCTACGTAAGGAAGTGGAAGAGTCCGGTCTCACCAAGGTTTATGACCAGATCGATCTTCCGCTCCTGCCGGTGCTTTTCCGTATGGAGCACGCTGGCGTAAAGATCGATTGCGATGTGCTTGCGGAAATGTCGCAGCGGCTTCAGCTCCAAGTCGACGAAAAGGCGCGCGACATCTACGACAAAGCCGGAGTGAAGTTCAACATCAATTCGCCGCGCCAGCTTGGGGATGTGCTTTTCAATCAGCTGAATCTTCCCAAGCCGGTGAAATACGGCAAGGGAAAGACCATCTCCACTGCCGTCGAAGTGCTCGAGAATCTCGCCGCAGAGCACGAAGTCCCGCGCCTGGTACTCGAATACCGGCAATTCTCGAAGCTAAAGTCCACGTACGTCGATGCGCTGCCGGTTCTCTGCCGCAAGAACACCGGGCGCCTACACACTACCTTCGATCAGACCAACGCTGCCACTGGCCGTCTCTCGTCGAGAAATCCGAACCTGCAGAACATTCCCATTCGCACCGAGCTGGGCCGCGAGATTCGCGCCGCCTTCGTTGCCGAAGAGGGTTGCGTCCTTCTTGCTGCTGATTATTCACAGATCGAGCTGCGCCTGCTAGCACACTTCTCCGAAGACACATTGCTCGTGGACGCTTTCCGCCGCGGCGACGACATTCACACACTCACTGCGTCACAGGTCTTCGGCGTGCCGCCGCTCATGATCGACCCCGAGCACCGTCGCCGCGCCAAGGCCGTCAACTTCGGCATCGTCTACGGCCTCTCAGCCTTTGGACTCTCCCAGCAGATCGGCATCGAGCCGCGCGAGGCCAAGCAGTTCATCGACGCCTACTTCGAAAAGTACAGTGGTGTTCGCCGGTTCATCGACAGCACGCTCGAACAGGCGCGCCGCGACGGCAAGGTCTTCACGCTCTTCGGACGCGTGCGCCCCATACCCGACATCAACGGCAAAAATGCCAACATGCGCGGATTCGCCGAGCGCACCGCCGTAAACACGCCGTTGCAGGGAACTGCCGCCGATCTGATTAAACTCGCGATGATCCGCATCGATCGCGAACTTCAGGCGCGCGGCCTGAAATCGCGCATGACGCTGCAGGTCCATGACGAGCTTGTCTTCGAAGTTCCCGAAGAAGAGGTCGACGCGATCCGCGAGCTAGTGAAGCATGAGATGGAAAACGTCCATCCGCTGCGGGTGCCGCTGGTGGTCGAAGTTGGTGTCGGCAAAAACTGGCGGGATATGGAATAATCTCGCGGCTCGTGTCAATCAGTGTTGATCCGTGCGATCCGTGGCCAAGGTTTTTGATTCATGCCCCAACTAACTTATCTCGAAGCGATTCGCCAGGGAATCTGGGAAGAAATGGAGCGCGATCCCACTGTCTTCTGCATCGGTGAGGACATCGGCATTTATGGCGGGGCGTTCAAAGTTACGGAAGGCTTCGTCGATCACTTCGGTCCCGAGCGCATCATCGATACGCCCATCGCGGAAATGGCCATCGTCGGAGCTTCTTTCGGTGCAGCGCTCACCGGCATGCGCCCGGTCGCCGAATTCCAGTTCATGGACTTTATTGGCTGCGCTTTCAATCAGATCACCAACATGCTCGCCAAGTCGCATTACCGCTGGGGCGCGCCCGCTCCGGTCGTGTTGCGGGGACCCAGTGGCGGTAACGTGCATGGCGGCCCATTTCACTCGCAGAATCCCGAGACCTACTTCATCAACACGCCCGGCTTGAGGGTTATCTGTCCGGCTTCCGCCTACGATGCCAAGGGACTCATCAAGTCCGCCATTCGTGACAATAATCCCTGCATCTTCTTCGAGCACAAATATCTATATCGCCGCATTAAAGAAGATGTCCCTGACGTTGACTACACCGTTCCCATCGGCGAAGCCCGCCTGCTTCGAGAATCGAAAGCACGCGGGGCAACAGGGAAGAAGACAATCGGCGTGATCACCTACGCCGCCATGGTCTACGTTGCGCTCGAAGCCGCCGAAGAACTCGCGAAAGAAGGCATCGAACTCGAAATCCTCGATCTGCGCACACTGCTCCCGCTCGACCGCCAGGCCATCGCCGACGTGGTCCGCCGTAACAACAAAGTCATCGTTCTGCACGAGCATCCGCGGACCGGCGGCATCGCTGGCGAAATCGAAGCGATTATTAACGAAGAGGCCTTTGACGAGCTTGATGGCCCCATCGTCCGTCTGGCTGCACAAGACACACCCGTCCCGTTCTCGCCGCCGTTGGAGGAATTTTTCCTGCCCAAAGTTAGCGATCTTGTCCGCGAAGCTCGTCGTCTTGCTGCTTATTAGCGGCCGCCCCGTAGGCGCCTGGCCCGACAATTTCATGACAAATTGTTCACCGTTCCCATTGCGCGTCTGGTCATCTCTCGTGCGACAATCGTTCACTTGCGTTTGTGGGGTTTCTCGGAGGCGTGAATGCGCGGATTTGTGCTTGGCGTGCTTGTCACCTTGATCGCCATCTTCGGTGGGGCTTACTTATATCTAAGACTTGGAATGTTCGACGTCAGCGCCATCCCCAATCCGGGGAAAATGGAGCGCCACATGGCATTCATGTCGCTGGACGCATCGGTTGAACGGCGCGCGCCCAAAGGTCCGAATCCGGTTCCGCTCACCGACGATGTTCTGATCGGCGCCGCCAAGGAGTACGAAGAACATTGCTCGATGTGTCATGGCAGCCAGAACAGCAAGGCCATGAACTTCGGGCCCAAACTTTCGCCTCGCGCCCCCAACCTGATCCGCCATCCCATGGATGATCCTGACGGCGAGATCTACTGGACTATTCAGAACGGTATTCGCATGTCCGGTATGCCAGCATGGTCGGGCCATTTTTCGGACAACGCGACTTGGGGAATTGTTCACCTGCTGAAGAATGTAGACAAGCTTTCACCCGCCGTGACGGCTGCTTGGCAGGAAGCCGCCGGGCAGAACCAGCACGTGATGCCTCCGGGCAGTCAACCGCCAGCCGCCGAACAGCATGAGCACCCGCATAACCACTAGGCTCTCCTCATGATGCATCACCGCGATTTACGTGGGGCAGCCGACCCCGGCTGCCCGAAACACATTCGCCGAACTCAAGTTGAGGCGCTTCACCAGGCGCCGTCGGCGTTTCAAGCTGCTTGCTGCCAGCTACCCAACTCGCCCCCAGCACTTCCCGCTATAATGTAGTGTTTGCCCGGGGTTAGGATCCTATCCGTACGAGGACACATGTCAACTGACGTCGTCATGCCCCAAATGGGGGAATCCGTTGTTGAAGGCACCATCACCAAGTGGCTGAAGAAGCCCGGAGACACCGTCCAGCGCGACGAGCCGCTCTTCGAAATCTCCACCGATAAGGTGGATGCCGAAATTCCTTCGCCCGCGAGTGGTGTGCTCAAAGAAGTGAAAGTCAAGGAAGGCGCCACCGTTCAGGTGAATACTGTAGTCGGCGTAATCGACGCCGACGGCGCAGGCGCCTCTGTTGCAGTTCCGGCAAAGGCAGCTACTCCGCCTTCTCCGTCCGCTCCTCCTCCAGTTGCGCCGCCAGCCGCTGCCGCACCTGTTGCTCCAGCACCTGCCGCTCCTGCCGCCTCCGGTCCCGGCACGGAAGTCACGATGCCTCAAATGGGCGAGTCCATCGTTGAAGGAACGATCACCAAGTGGCTGAAGCAAGTCGGCGATCAGATTCGTCGTGACGAACCGCTCTTCGAGATTTCTACCGACAAAGTGGATGCCGAAATTCCCGCGCCTGCCGCAGGTGTGCTCAGCGAGATCCGCGTCGCTGCCGGACAGACCGTCGGCGTGAATACCGTCGTCGCCGTGATCGGCGGAACTGGTGCCCCTGCAGCAGCTGCAGCCGCGCCATCCCCCGCCCCTCAGTCGTCTGTCAGCGCTCCCTCTGCTCCTACTCCAGCTGCACCTGCACCCACCGCTGAAGAAGAGGAAGAGACGGTCGTCGAGGGTCGTCGTATCCGTTCTTCACCGCTCGTCCGCAAGATCGCAAAAGACAACAACGTCAATCTCGCGCAGGTGAAGGGAACTGGCCTCAGCGGCCGTATTACCAAGGAAGACATTCTGAGCTTTGTTCAGTCAGGTGGGGCAAAAGCTGCGCCTGCTCCGGCTTCCGCCGCCGCGGCTCCCGCTTCCAAACAGGCTCCCGCGCCGGCAGCGCCTTCGCCGCTCGTCGGCCAAGTCGTGCTCATGACTCCCATGCGCAAGATCATCGCTCAGCGCATGGTCGAATCGAAACATACCAGCGCCCATGTGCACAGCGTCTACGAAATCGATATGACGCACGTGATGAACCTGCGCGCCAAACTGAAGAACAAATTCGAGCAGACCACCGGCAGCAAACTCACTCCGACCACCTTCTTCGCTCGCGCCGCAGTGAAGGCCCTGCGCGAGTTCCCGATCGTCAACGCCTCCGTCGAAGGCGACAACATCAATTACCATCGCGAAATCAATATTGGGATCGCCGTTGCTCTCGATTGGGGATTGATCGTGCCAGTTATCAAGCACGCGGAAGAGAAGAGCTTCCTGGGATTGCAGCGCGCTATCAGCGATCTTGGGGATCGCGCACGCGCCAAGAAACTTTTGCCTGACGATGTCCAGGGAGGGACGTTCACCATTACGAATCCAGGGCAGTTCGGCCAGATGTTCGGCCTGCCCATCATCCTGCAGCCGCAAGTTGCGATCATGGGTATTGGTTCGATCAAGAAGATGCCAGTCGTGGTGACCGATTCCAGCGGCGGCGACTCCATCGCGATTCGATCCATCTGCCACATCTCGCTCGGCTACGATCACCGTGTCATCGATGGAGCCGTCGCAGACCAGTTCCTGCGCTCAGTGGCGCAGCATCTGGAAAATTGGACCGAAGAGTTGATGTAAAGGCAGTTGTCAGTTGCTAGTTGTTAGTTGTTAGAAAAAGTAATTGGGAACCAGCTCTTAGTCACTTAGCCTCAAGCTGTCGTCAGGCTAAGTGCTAATGGCTGGCTGCCAACTCTTTGTCTAACAACTAGCAACTGACAACTAGCAACTAACTCTGCTTCGCCCAGGTGCTGGCGTTCAGGCAGTCGACAACTCCGTCGATCACTTTGCTCAAGCCACCTTGGAATTGATCGGGATCAACAATATCTTTCGAGGCAATCGCATCCGTGATCGAAAGCGCGGAACCTACGAACGACAGCGCCGCCTGTTTTTTGTCAGCTCCCGATTTACTTCCAAAAAGCGCTTCGATCCCATGAACAACGGCAGGTATGAAGGCAAATGCCTTCAGTAGTTTCGGTAAAAATCCCATTTCTTCTCTCCTTGTCTGTTATGGCGGACACTCCTGTCCGCGCGTTGCAGGTCGCATCAGTCTGACGCCCCGCAAATTCTCCGTGAACTCTGTGTCTTCTGTTGTGAAAATGCCTTCTACGGTGTGTGGTGCAGCTTGAGGTAGTCGATGCTGATGTGCAGCACCGTCAGCAGACCGGCGATCAGTGTTCCCAGCCCGCCGGCTTTCTGCACGAACGCTTCGTGTTTCTGAATCCGGCCTTCCAGTTCGTGCAGGCGTCCGTTTGTTCCGTCGCCCACAACCCACCGCATATTTGTTTTTAATTCCGACAGGTCTGCCAGGACTCTTTCCTCGAAGTTCGTCATAACGGGTAATCCACGTGCATCAGAGCTGAGCACTTCGAGTACTTCGCCGGGCTCGAATTGTCATACTGGCGCACGAAATAACTCTGCACGCGCGAAAGTCTCGGGATCGTGAACACCCGCGTCGTGAAGCGCGCCGCCAAATTGCGATCAATCGCCGGATCCCATCCCGAATCGCTGTATCGCACCTCGAAGCCTCCCCCCGGCGGTGGATCCACTCCCATGTCGAACGTCAGCGTCGTCGAACTCACATCAACCAGATCGGCGAGTGTGAGCGCTGGCAATATCCAGGTTGGATTCGCAAGTTGCACCAGGTCGATTCCGGATAGCTCTTGCGCCGTTGCCGGAGTCGTTTGTACCGCCAGCGGCTGGGCAGCTTCATTGGCGAACGTGATCTTGTATTGACTTCCGTCTCCCGCCAGATCGCACGCTGCAATCTCCACCGCGTGCACGATAACGTGACAATCACAGTTTCGCGACGGTGCTTTGATTTCCAGAGCATCGCCGGGAAGTATGTCACTCGCGGCTCCGGGCAGAAATGCGCTCCAGCAACTGTACTCGCCCGACCACGCCTGCTGCGTCGTGTCTTCGAGCATTGCGAGCGTTGCGTTCGTGCAATCGTCGGACATGCGCGCCGCGGGAGCCGTGATACTCAACGCAGCGCTTCGGACTCCGTCGTCGCCGCTTCGAGCCAGCGCGGCAATACTAGCGTTATTACTCGCTTGCGCTGCCGAGCGTTTTCCCGTGCGATAGCTGGCAACGAGCTTCTCGTTCGCGGCCGGAACATTCTGCGAGTAGAACTGCAGGCCTCCGGTGCTGTTCAGATAGCACTCCGCGCCTTCGAGGAGCGCGCCCACCAGTCGTGTGCGATAACCCGCGCCAGGCAAGCAACTCCGCACCATCACATTCGGCGCCTTCAAAATCCGCGTATACGCAATCGCACACTGCAAGTTCGACGAATCTACCAGCGCGTAGCTGCAAGTAGGATCAACATTCGACAGCACCCCGTCATACAGCGTTACCGCCGGCGCAACCTGCGTCGCGATGTTGTTGCTGTCGATGTCGTGCACCTCCAGCACCACACGCACATCCGACGTAACCACGGCTCCGCCGATCGCATTGCCCCCCACGTGTTGGGACGAATGAAAACGTTGCTGCCGTCTCACCGGTTCAGTCGCACACAAGCGCGTCGTCAAGGCGTAATGATGTCCCGCCGCTGTCGTCATCGGCGAGCCAGTCACTGCTCCGTTCACGATTGCCTGAATCGTAGATTGTGCTCCCGCAGGGGTGATCTGGAATCCAGCCAGGCACTGACCGCCAGCCGTGTACAATCCGCCGAGCACGCCACTACTCGCAGCCTGGAACGTCACATCTCCGTGCTGCAAAACAAGCGCGCCGGCAATCTCGAGCTCCTGTGCGAATTGCACGCGTGTTTGCCCCGCGATGCCCGTTCCGCCTTGCGCCCATAGCCGCCCGGCGTTCACCGATATCGCGCTCTTCGGATCCGTCACTGTCCACCAGCGCATATCCAGCGGCCACGCGTTGTATTCCTGCTGCAGTATCAGTCCATATGTGCCAAGGAACGGCGTCGCCGACAGATAGAAGCGCAGCGACATGCCATCTCCTTCGAAGAAATCCTTTACGTAGCAATCAGCGGCCACCTGTCCGATGGCGGTGATCTGATTTAGCGTCTTCGATGGCCCGTTGATCTTCAGATTCGCGGGCGAAAACATTGCGTCGTTTTCATCCAGCACGTAATTCCGTTTGCCCAATGGTTCGAAAATCACCTCGCCGCTTTGCACCCGGTAACATCCACGTGCGAGCAATGCGAGTTGTGCGGTATGCTCTGACCACGAGTGCCGCACGCTTGCGAAATAGCTCTCGACGCCCTCCACGTCTTCCGCCGCCGCAGTATTAAACTGACCCGGTGCGACATCATTCGCGAGCGACGCTAGAATCTTGCCCGCGCTGGAATCCACGAACGCTGGCCGCGGCTGCAGCATCTTGCGATCAAGCAGCACATCATCACTACTCGCCGAAACCGCCAGGCGGTATTGCGGCCCGCGCTCGTTCCATCCCAGGTACTCTTCTTCCGGAACACCGTCCAGATATCCGGTGAAGAGCGCGAGTCCCTTCGCGGTGCACAGCGTCACCCGCGCACCAGCACACGGAACTACAAAGCTCGATCCGCTCAGGATCAACGCGCAGCTCATCTTCCACGGAGCATTCAGTCGTCGCACGATCTTCGGCAGGCTCTCTTCGTCGATCCATTGCGTGTAGTCGCGCGCGCCACCGCCATCGAAATTGTCAATCGTCAGTTTCATCTTCTCTTTTCGGAAGTACTGCAAATCACAAAGGACACGAAGTATCACAAAGCCAATAGAAGCCTTCGTGTTCCTTTGTGTCCTCTGTGGTTAATGGTTTTAGTAAGCCGCGGCGCTCATCGCCGGGAAATAGCTACGGAAGCACACCACGCGTTCGCTGTCGTTGAGATCCGTGACCGCCTGCGCTTCGAACGCTGCGTGCAGCGTCGCGCACTCAAATGATTCCTGTACCGCAACGGATCCTTCGCTCGCCGGAGCCGCCGTCTTCAGCAGCGGATAGTGGAAGCAGATCCGTCCGCCCGACTCGGGCTCTACTATGAACAGCGCTGACCACTGCTGGAAGAAGCTTCCCCCCTCGCGATCGACGAACGCAATCACCTTTTGCACCGACGATCCTGTCGGCGGAACTCCACCCAGCAAAGGCTGTGCCAGGATCAGCGATGTCGCTGTCTTCTGCGCCACGGATCCCACATTGAACGTTACTCGCCGCACATAATCGCGATCTCGCAGCACGTCCAGCGGATCGTTCACATATGCCGCAGCAATTCCGGTTCCAACGTAACCGGTCTGCTGCGCGTAGTCCGCATCGACAGCGACCATATCTCCTGCGGCAAACGCATCTACCGCGCCGGGGCCGAGCACGATTTCCTGCGCTGTTGAGTTCGCGGCAACCGCTACCGGCGTCAGTGCGCTTCCTCCCGATCCCATAGCATCGCCATTCGGATCGGCCACTAGCACATTCATATGTTGCGAACCGCCTGCGAGCGCCATCTGCAATTTGCCCCAGTCGGCGAATTCGAATTCCACGCGCGCGCCCAGGTTCTGACGGTATGCTGCCGAGGTCTCGCCCTTCGCGCCCGCATGGAGCGCAACGATCTTCGTCTCCGGCGTGCGCTTGAAGTTCTCAACTCGCCCCAGGTCGGTCCATCCAGCTGGCGGCGAATCCAGATCGAATGCGCCAGACTTTGCCGGATCGAAAATCACCGGCGCGCTCGCCACGACAGGAGCGAAGTACGCGCGCACTCGTCGTGATACCGGACGCATCGTCGACCGCAATCCGTAGCCCGCGCTCATTGCCAGTCCTCCGCCAGGAAGAACACGTTGACCTCGGCTGTGCGCTGCGCTCGTCCTTGTTCATCCACTTTCACTTTCATCCCAGGAGGCGCCCAAAACACGGTTCTGCCCAGATCCGTCGCAGGCGAAGTTGAATAGTCCATCAGTGCCGTACGCGGCGGATCGCATATTTGCAACAGTTCTTCGTCGAGAGTTGTCAGTTGCCGTCCGCGATCACCAGCTCCGTCGCTCGAACCCGAGGTCCAGTACTTCACCTCGCATGCGATCTGCATCACGGGCGTATCGCTATCATCGAGCGCTAGCGCCGCCCCCCAATCCAGATAGAATGCGTTTGCCTGATCGTTCGGCTCTGCCGCAGGCTCATTTTCGCGGACCAGGATCGCGGGCCGGGTCACGCCCTCCACAACCACGGTGCGCTGCGGATTCAGCGCCGCCAGCCGATCGCGCAGCGCAATATAGAAACTATCTTTTGCCGATTGCATTTTGCCTCGAATCTTTTCAGACCAATGCGGTCACTGTGTACAGGTAATCTGCTCCGCCGGCCGACCCTGCTTGCACCGCCACGATCCGCAGCGTCTGCTCGTCGATCATGATCGCCAGCGCGCTCTCTAGTAGATCCTTCCCGGAGCTCATGCCAACTGCCTCGACCGCATCCTTCAAGGAGGCCGCAGCCATCGTCACTTCGGCGCTTGCGCGCTCTCCGGGCTTCGTTGCAAGCCAGTTAACGACCGCCGGTGAGATTGCGAACTGCCTCGATTCGGCTGCGGTCAGCCCGAGTTCACGACCGTTCTCGTCGCCGGCGGCCGACCCGCTCACTACCAGTTGGATCTCCATCCCGCCAACCGCGCGCAGCAACGACTCCGCCGCGCGCTTCCAAATCACGCCGCTCTGCGTGACCACCTCCGTCATCGTGTCCGACATATTCAGGCCACCTTTTGCGCCATGTAAGGCGCGAGCAACTCGCGGACGCTGTCATCGATCAGCGACGGTGCGAAATAGTCGAGGTGCGCCTTCGACATACTCTGGCGCTTTATATTCAGTGCCGGCGTAGCCTGCGCATTCTTCACAATCAGCGCGCATGCATGTTTCAGCGGCTCAGGGACTGTCGCGAACCCAGCGTTATACGTAATCTCGACTTCGTCGTAGGGAAGCGCGAGCGGCAGCAGAGGAAGTGTGAGTTCGCCCGTCTGCCCATCGAAGTCAATCGAAGCCACATCCAGCGTTGACCACGTCCCGGGCAGCGCGAACACCTGCGCCAACTCCGACAGCAGATCGATGCCCTCGCCTTTGCGCGCAGCTCCATAGCGCCCGCGCGCAACTGTCACGGGTGAAGTTGCCGGAGCAACCGTTGCCAGCGGCAAGTACGACAAGCGCACCCGATGACGCCCGCTCATCCGGATGCGTTCTGTGTACTGCGCAACGCCAAGCGTTCCCCGGCGGCAATGCGCGTCGATCAGTGCCGACGCCGCCGCGACCCACGACGTCAGCGTAGTCGCCTCGAGGCCATACGCCTCGTATTCCGAGCTATCTAAGTAGTTCATTCGTCAAAAGGCCTCATCCGAAATAAACAAAAAGCAGTTAGCAATTGGCACTTAGCATTTGGTCCCTGGACATCACCGCGCAACAAATGCGTCCGGAACTAAGTGCTAACTGCTAATTGCTAACTGCTCCACTAACTACTGACCACTATCTCTGCACCGTCACCTGGTAATGCGCGTAGCTTGCGCCCTTCACGACTACAGCTCCGAACTTCACCACGACGAGCTGCGAAGCCAGGTTGCCGGTCAATCCGAGCTGGAATACGCGCGGATTGGGATCGGTAAGCCAGTGGTACTCGACCATGTCTTCGCTCACGATGTAAGCAGGCAGAGTCGCGCTTCCGCTACCCGGTACGCCCGTGTAAGGGATCGTCCATTCCGGAATCAGCGGCAGCTCGCCGGCTTGCGTCGAAAGCGTCTTCACCCGCAGGCCGCCAGCCACTTCGGTGGTCGAAAGAACCACGTTGAAGTCCGCCTTCATCTCGCGATCGATCAGGTCCAGAAGGACCGGGTTTGCATAAATTGCACTCGGCCGCACTTCGTACGAAGAGTTCGAAACCATCTGCGCCACAATCGACTTCAATCCATCCACGATGCTGTCCGTAGTGTGAATCGTCGAAACATTGCCGCCTGCGGCAATCTGCCCAGCCGCGCCGTAATACTCGGTTGTGGTCGGCGCTGACAGTGAAGTGTCATTGCCCTGCCACAGCGCGGTGTCATGCGTGCGCATCAGTCCGTCGACGGCGTCTGCCAGATCCTTCGCCTGCAGGAACGCAAACTGGCTCTGCTGCGAACCAACTTCGACGTCAAACAGGTTGTAGTTGATCTGCGAGACCAGCGCCTTCAACGGGACGCTGCGTTCCACACGGGTCGGCGCGTTCACTGTCGTCACAATGTTCCGCGGATCGACAAACCCAGCCGCCATCGAAGGCGAAGCAATCGCTGTCTGCTCGAAGAAGCGAGATGGATGCCCGGTCGCCGGAACCTGGCGAACGCGTTGCCCGAACACGCCGCGACGGCGCACGATGTCGGTGATTTCCGACTGATAACGGTTAAGTTCAATTGCGCCTGGCCCGAGAAAATCGGCCGCCGCATGCAAGTCAAGAAACTGTGCTTTCATTTGTTCTCCATATCCGTAGTGAAGGAATTCGTTGTTAACCAGCCGCAACCAGCATTCAGCCATTGAGCATTCGCGTCTTTGTGACACGAATACCCAAGGGCTAAGCACCGGCCGGCAATCCCCGACTGGTTTGTACGACTGAATGCTGAGTGCTGACTGCTGACTGCTGATGGCTACTAGCTACAAGCTACCCAACCAGTGCTACCACTAAATCAATCCCGCTCTCGCCATTTCCGCCTTCACCGCAATCCGCTGATCCGGCGGAAGTCCGGCGAGCGCTTTGTCGAGTGCCGCAGGTTGAAACTCCTCTTCGCCTGCATGCTTCGCCAGCAATCCGCTGACGAGCGGAGACAGGGTCTTGCGACCCAAACGTGCTGCCTGAGCTTTCAGGTCGGCATTGGCCCGCTCGAGTTCGGTGACGCGCTCTTTTAAATCGCCGAGCGAGTTCTCGTCGTTTGCAGCGAGCTGTTTGTTTTCCGGCAGGCGCTCATCGATCGCCGCCACGATGCGCTCGACCTTCGCCGTCAGCGCCTCCTGCTGGGAATCGAAGCGCGTCAGCGCTCCCTCCAAAGCTTGTGCCGCTGCGCTCAGCCGCTCCAGGCTCTCAGTAAATTGCGTTGCAAGTGTTTCGTCCATTAGTTCTCCTGATTGGCATTCAGCAATCAGCACTCAGCATTCGGCCCCCGAGCCGTTGGCATTTGGCACTTAGCATTTTGCTTTCGAAGATTCGCGTTTGTAGAACCACGAACATGCAACCGCGAAGTGCTAACTGCTAATCGCTAACTGCTGCGACTGAATGCTGAGTGCTGACGGCTATGTGATTTCTATCCACGTCTCCCGATACGCCGCCTTCTCGCGCCGCAAGATCGCTGCTCCCGTAAACGTGAAGTCCGACACGGTCCATATGCTCGCCTTTGGATCGTCTATATGCGCGTCGGCGATTTCGTATGACATGCCTAGCGCCTCGCGTCCCCGCGTACGTATCTCGCGCACAATCTCCGGGAAATCCTTCGCGAATAGGTAACCGCTGATCTGCAATAACGACGACGGCGACGCGATCCGCTGCATCGCCGCAGCCTGCCCGGGGAGAACTTCTGCGCTGGTGATGATCCCCACCTTCCTGCGCGCATCGTGACGGTCGAGCGAAGGCGCGTAATCGAGCGCCATTCCCAGCAGAGAGGGAAGGGCGCGGTCCGTGGCCGCTTTCGTCAGCAGCACACGGTGCCCGCGCGCGCCCGAGGGAGCTTTGTCCGAAGGTGTGTCGATCAGCGTCAACACGCCTGCGAAAGGAATCCGATTCGGATGCCGCGCAACTGGCGGCATCTCAATCGCCATCGATTGCAGTTGCAGTCCCATGAGGTCCTTGTCGTTGTTGTTTGCTTGTGTGGCGCGGACATTCCTGTCCGCGCATAGGCGAGCCGGCAGCTCGCGAGTTGTCGCGATACGTTCTCTAAATACAAAAGGCGCTCAGACCAGATCTCTCTGCGTCCTTTGTGCCCTCTGTGGTGAAATGCTTTCGTTACAGCGGTGGCAGCCCTCGCATCTGGCGCACTTCATTCACCGTCAACACGCCATTTCGCAGCAAGATCTCTTGTAATTGAGCCTGCTCCAGCTGATTCGTCGCGTCGAGATCGCTGAAGACAAACTCGAGGTCCGTCCATCCCAGCTTCTTGCCAATCACCTCTCGCGTCAGATGCTCGGCGAACAATCGCGCTGTGGGCACGATCGCCGTTTGGAATGCGTCCCCCGAAACCTGGCCGGCGGTCGAGCGATTCACGTCTTGCTCCAGGCCCAGGAACATCGGCGGCAAATCGAACGCATCCGCAATCACTCGTAGCAGGAATTGTTGCCACTCAAGACGCAAGTCGGAATCCGTCCCACCCGCGAATCTCAGTACCTCGGGCTTGTTCTCGACTGAAAGGATCGGCACGCGCCCGGTGCCTTCAATGTCATCCTGCCACCAGCGAATCAGGCGCTCGTGTTGTGTCGGATCCAATCCCTGCAGCCACAGCGCATACTGCACCACGCTGTTGCTCGCCAGACGCGCCGCATACCGGTGTGCGCCCAGGAATTCGTTGATCGTCTCAAACGCCACTTCCAGCCGTCCCAGCCCGAACGGCGTATGCGTCCGCGGATTCAACCGTATGTACACCAACTCGTCGTCGTTCAGCGTAATCTGTCCCTCAGGACCGTACTTTCCCGTCACCTGTACATATCGCTGCGAGCTCGGCTGTCCGTCCCAATCAGCCTTCATTCGGATCGTCGCTCCATCCACTGGCCACAGCAGCAACGGACGTGCGCTGTCGTCTGTCGCGTCGACCTCGATCGCGCCGAAGCCGCCTACAATAATGTCTTCCAAAACCTGCTCCGCCAGCGAACGGAACGAATCATCGGGATTCGGCGCATCAAAGTTGTCGGTCAGGATTCGAATGCGCTCCGCCCCTTGCGGCAGGGAAGCCAAATCATGTCCCTTACGCGGCTTGATTACCCACCCCATGCCGGCCACGCGATCCTTAATTGTATTGATCGCTTTCCGAGCAATTGGCGTCTCCGCAAATCGTCGCAGATTCGCCGGCGTTGGCTTCGGCATTGCATCGGTCCGCGTCGAGTAGGCATTCAGGATCGACGGCAGCGGCACCGTTCGCCGCTTTGTGTTGCTGTTAACGTCAGAGGCGGACACACGTCCGCCCAGTCGGCGCATCGCGCCGCGAAAAGAATCTGTAATGTTCATGGGATTATGTCGGTGAATCGTGGGCCTAACTCACGGCCCTGTTTTTAACTGCCTACAAGTTCAAGTCTCGCCAGCTCCGCGATGCCCGGTATTTCAGCAGCCACGGCCAAATGTATTTCTGACTTTTCCATCTTTAATAGTGCGAATTCAATTTCAGGATCCGTACGCTCAAGATCGTCTTCGACGATGGCCGTAAACCAGGTCATCAAACTGTGCCTTGCGGCCACGCTGGAAATGATATCGCTCATTCTGCTGGCCAGAGCTAATCCGCTGTCTGGCTGCGAACTAAGGGCAAGAGCGTGAAAGAACTTGAAGTGTTCTTTGTGTGCATACCCGCAATCAATCGTGAACGGATCCTTGCCCTCCGTTAGCCCGCTCAGCGCGATATCGTGTTTCATCAATTTCCAGACGCCATTCTGCTTGAAAGCAGCTTCCATCTGCTTCCGTACTTGCTCGCGGATCGTCTGGGAATCCCCTCCCCAGCCATACCTCAGGTGCTGTGATCCCAACTCGCTTAGGGATACCGTTGGATCAGCAGACATGAACGCGCGCTCCTCGCCGAGTTCGAAACTGCAAGAACAATAGGTATCGAGCTTGTTTAGAAACTGTCGTGGGTCGTCCCACTGGGATATAAGCCGCGGCAGATCGTTGCCAATGTCCGTCAATAACTCCGCATCTACTGCCGGATCGATTGCCTTCAATTTGCCCCAGCTCTTTGTGACACGCGATAATAAAAGCGGCCTCTCGTCCTCGCGCTGCGCGACGAGAATCAGCCCGAAGTTGATGGGCTGCTTGAACGGATCAGGCCTATACAGCAGTACGCGATAAAAACACTTGTACTCTCCGGCCATTTCCTATGCCTCTCCCGGTTGCATCACGTTCAGCAGCTCTACTTGTCTCGACCGATTTTCCTTTACGCCCCAATTCACGAACGGCTCCCGCGTCGACTTCCGAAACTCGTCGATCAGCATCCGCACTCGCGCGCGCCGCCGATCCAGATCCTCCACCAGTTTCTCGAGCGCATCCAGATCATTGTCATACCAACTCGGCGGCAATCCTTCCAGGCACGCCCATATTCGATCCAAACTCATCTGCTCCAAGTTCGTGAGCCACGGCTCGAATGACTCCCACCCGCGTACACCTAGATACACATCGTTGCGCAGATAAACACCGCGCAGCGGCGAATCCGGCCACGTCCACTCACCCGCATTGAAGCAATATCCCTGATCGATGAATGTCGCCTGGTACTTCTTATCCCGATTCTTCTTCCAGAACGCCGCCTGACGTCCATTGGCGTTGCACGTCCATTTATCCAGGGCCAGCACGCCGGCGAAATCCTGTATGTTGCGAATTCGCGCCAGGTACGTCTCCGGCAAGTAATCAAAAATTCGCCCTTCCAGCGGATCAATCACATACCTCGATCCAAACTGCAATCCCGGCTGGCACGGAATAATCTGTCCAGCCATCTCAATCCGCAACCCGGGCGAGTACTCCACCAGCCATTCGCTGACCTCGACGATGTCCACCGCCGGAACCGGCAGCCCTATCTGCTCCGCCAACCTGGTCGCAAAGTAGTCATTCGCCAGAACCCGCAAATGCTGCGGATTGTTCTGAAACTTCACTACATAAAGATGATTGTCCGACGCGCGCATCAGATGCGCCTGCGCGCCACCGCGCATCTTGCGTACGTGTTGGACCGCTTTCACTGGCAAACGATATGGCCCGAAGACCCCGTCTATTGCGGGGAATCGGGCCATTGTCGTCCGTCCATGCACATTCGCTCTGTGTGGAGGGTCACTGCTTCGAGTGACCCTCCGCACCGGTCATTCCACATATCCCGAGTAAGCCTCTCGCTTCGCCGGTACCACTGGCTTCGCTTCTGCTTTTGCGGCGAGCGCAATTGCCATTGCCATAACGCAATCGTCATGTGCGCCGGCAGCAGCTCGCGAAGAACCATCCGGATGCCGCACAAAACTCCGGCACTCGCGCAGCAGCCGCGGACTGTGCAACGTGTCCGTGTCCCCCGCCAGCACGATCGCCAACTGCTCAATCATTCCCGGACGGCTTGCCACGCTCGTCAGCCAGCCCAACTGATTTCCCTGGCTGAACAGGTTCGGATACTTCGCCGCCGTCAGATGCGCCAGCACAGCGTGTCCATGATTGTTCCGCTCGACTGCAATCAACGCATCACCGTACTCGTGCCCGAGCTCGGCCACCCTCGCGGCCAGTTCAGCCGGCGTGAAGTGTCCATGCAGTTCCGCACATTGTCGTCCATCGTTGCGGTCGATGACTTGTGCACAGGCAAAATCACCGATGCTTCCGCCGCCTGCCGGATCGACGCCAATTATGTACTGACGCCCGGCGGCGGACGGCCACCAGCCCAGTAGCCGTCCGCCATCGCGCGACTCGAATGCGCCACCATCATTGTTCGAGTCGCAGCCCCGCAACTTTTCTTGAATCTTGTCGACGTCAAAGACGCAATCGCCGCTCGCTAGGAAGCAGCTCTCCGCATCCTCGGCATATTCCTGAGCCGCGAGCCCGCGAAAGTTGGCGCGAATTTCTCGCCTGTAAGCGATCTGGCCTTCATCCAGACCGCACTGTTCCATCAGCGCCCGCTCTTCCTCTGTCGGGTCTCCGATCCCGACATTCCGCTGATACGCACGTTCCAGCCACCACGGCAGAAAATGTCTTGCATAGCCAGTCTCGTCTGCACGCTGCCACTCTTCGTAGAAGATTCCGCCGGCGCCATTCGGTGTGCTTTCCAACGCAATCTCGCCCTCAGGACGAACCGCGGCCCGCAGCGAAACCAGCGCCTCCAATCCGGTGTGTCCCCATCTTCCAATCTCGGAGCAGTGCAGATGCGTTATCGTCAGCCCACGGCCCGCGTTCGCATCCGCTGCGCTGGCCACGCAGTACTGACTGTCAAGCAGCGGAAACACTAGCTGTCCCACATTGCACCGCGAGGTGACCAGCGCCCCTTGGCGAAGCGTTTCCGGCAGATTCTCCTGGAAACGATGCACCATGCGGAAGATTTCTTCCGCCGAGCGCTGGTCATGCGCCACCTGAACCACTACCGTTCCAGGATTCGTAATCGTCGCCACAAAATATCGCGCAGCGACATAGGTTGTGATCCCAAGCTGCCGCGCCTTCAAAATAATGTTGCGCTTCTTCCACTTACGCGAAATCTGCTGCTGCGAGTCGTTCAACTGCAGCGGAACAAGTAATCCCGCCTTGTTGCGAATTCGCAACAGAGTTCGAATCAACGTGTCGCATACCGTTGCGCCGCCCAGTCCAGGCGGACGCGTTTCTAGCACCTGCCCCAGCTCTGTCAGGCAAGCCAGATCTTGTTCAATTTGTTTGGGAGTTGGGCGCCCGGATGTCTCTCCGGACGCAGATTGCAATCTTACTTTTGCATGGCGGTTGCCCGCCAAAAGGTCCTCATCATAGCTTTACTCTGACCCATTTCTCCAAGCCCTTGGCAGTTAGCCCCTGAACACGGTGCCGGTCATTCAAGGCACAACATTCAGGGGCTAACCACTAACTATCTTGCCGCTTCTTCCGAATCGTACTTCTCCATAAACTCTTCCACTGACCGAACGTATACATCGGCCATGTCTACCACGTTCCTTCGCGCTTCCAGGAGATCCAGCGCGCCATTCAACTCGTAGCCCAGTGATCGTAGCACCGCCAGCGTCATCATCGGAGCGCGGTGCACTCCAGCTGCGCAGTGGATGTAGAGCTTCGCTTCTTCATCGTCCAGAGCCCCCAGCGCAAATTCCACGCCACGCTGAAAAACCTCGGGCGGCTTCGGCTGAAAGTCGTCGTCCACCGGATTCCATAGCACCTGGATGCCATGTGGTTCTGCCAGCGGCGTATCGTCGAACTCTATCTGCATGTCGATGATGTGGGTGATACCGATGCGCGCTACTTCCGCCATCTTCTCCGGTGTCCATATGCCCCCGCCGACACCTATGCGGTCAGTGATCCAGCTAATATCCATGTGCTCGCGAAACCCTTCTCTCGCTACGTTCTTTCCGCGGCCACGGGAAGGATCGGCCCGACCGGATGTGCTTCAACTCAGCTCTCATTACCTAAGATTCATTCTAAAGCACGTCCGTTGTGCTCGCAGCGGCACTTTCGCCCGTGTCCTCCCGGAGTCTGTCGAGCAGGATCTGCGCCAGCGATGGGCACGAACTCTCTTCTTCCTCGTTGCTGAACGTAGCATCGAGTTTCGCCCAGTCAAACAGGAACTTCGCGTGTTGTTGGCTTCCACCCTTGGCCTTCTCAATCATGGCGTCCAGGATTTCGGGCACCGCCTGCAGAAGTCTCTCTACCGCATCCGCGCAGGCGTCCTCTGTGCTTGTACTACTTATCCGAGTCTTGCGATTCGACTGCTCGTTTCGGTTCATTCTGTTTTTCTCAGCTTCAATTCCAGAATAGCAATTTTGATGGGACCTACTAGACACTTTCCGGAAATTTATATTTCGAGTTGCAGCAATCACTTACGCGGAAAATCGCCAAAATCGCCTCTTGACAAGAAAAATGTCGCGCCGCGATTCAAGTTTCGAAAGCACAAAAACGCCCCATCCTTGCCCGGATTGGACAAGAATGGGGCAAGCAGGAGGCTAAACTTCCGCGCTGGCACAGGCGGACGTATTTGCCATCGGGATTGGGTACACGTCTTCGCTGCACGCGTCGATCTCTTCCAGGTATAAGCTCGAATTGTCCTGAGGCTCGAGCCTTCCGCGACTCTTGATGCTGCCGATCCGTTTCAGCAAGCCGCAATCGATCAGAATCTGTGTCATTCGATCGATCGCTTCCGGAAAGCGGCGCGTCAAGGTTCGCAAGGTGCAACCGAAGATCCCCGCCGCTTCTTCCTGCGTATAGTCCTGAAAGACAATTCGCACGATCAGCGACTGCGACTCTGGATCCAATCTCTCCAGGCAGCGCTCAATGTCGTGCACGAAGATGACCGTATCCTCGAAGGTCCCCATGCGATAAGACGTCACGCGCGTCCGAAACACCTCCCGCCCGAGCAGGGAAGGCACGCGTCCCACTTCCATAGACATCTGGAAATAACGACGCAGGAAGTGAACGGTGCGCTGCCGGTAGATTGCAAGGTCGGGATCGAGGTCGTCGAAGCTGCGTACCCGGGCGTATGGGCGAAACGATGACTTTTCGGTGTTCAAAAGGCACCTCCACAGGTTGTCGCATTCAGTTCGCCCGAGGCCCGAAGCATGCCGAACTCGTTCGAGCCGGTTTTATGGCGGCGCATCCCCGTCTTCTGGTGCCCGGCCAGCGGCAATTCGCGCATCTGCCGTTCGCACCGGCAGCAATAAACGTTCCGAGATCCGCTCGCTCGCACCCATAATGCGCCGCAGCGTTCGCAATATTTCATTTCAACTCTCCCCTGTACTTCTTGCATCTTTCCCTCCTGTAACAATTCGTATAAAAAGGAAAGCCCTGCACAATCGCTCCTCGAAAAACGCTTCGAAGGGCGGATGGCAGGGCTCGTTTCTCTTACGATGACCTGGCTGAGCTATTTAGTTTGTTGATTCTGGCCTACGACTCCGTTCAGCGCGGCGAACGCTGGCAGGGGTCAGATCCGCATATCGTCTTTACGGCGAAAATAGCCTTCTTCGTAGCCCGACTTCATCACCATGCCGTTATGCAGGATGACGGTAAGTCTGCCCGTAAAGCGAAGTGCCTGTAACAGTTGCATGGTTGACGCCGAGAGCAGTTCGCAATTGCGGACCTTCTCCCGGAACAGCAGAAAAAGCCGTTCGGCATCGCGCAAGTCGCCGTCCGGCGTGGTTGTCTTCTCTGATTGGGAATGAACGAAAGTGGCATGACCGCTAAGCATTACTTCACCTTTGGAAAGTTAGCAATTAGCTATACAATGGAATGGATGCTATAGCCATATGGAATGGCTGGCAAGATGGAAAATCACTGAACTGATTGATCAGTTCAAGAACGGGAAACGTGCACTCTATGTCTATTGATTTCACCACCTTACAAGAGCGTCTGCGGAGCGCTCTCTGGAAACAGATCCAGGCTGGCGAGCTAACCGGCGTTCAACTGGCTCGCGAAACCGGGTTTCAACAGGCTCATATATCGAATTTCCTCAATCGCCATCGCGGTTTGAGTCTTCAGGCCATGGATCTAGTGATGAAGAAGCGCGGCTTCAACCTCTTCGATCTCGTCAAGAACGACGAACTGGCGCCACGGCTCGCCATGCGTGAGAAAGCCGAAGATGGCTATGAGAATGTCATTCTCGTCGATGGCGCCATCGCCGCCGGCTCTCCCCTCGTTGTGCAGGAGAACGTGCGCGACGTCCTCAAGTTCAAAGCATCTTTTTTGCGCAGACTGCGTGCCGATGGCGCTACTGGCCGCGGTGATTGGCGTCGATTTGTGCTCATCAAAGTCGACGCGCGCGAAGGCATGAGCATGTTCCCGCGCCTCATGCCCGGCGCCATGGTGCTCATCGATCGCCATTACACATCTTTGCGCCCGTATCGCAAGAACGATCGCAACATGTATGCCGTCCGCAAGGATGGCGGCGCGACGATCAAATATGTGGAGCTCTCGGAGAAAAATCTCGTGCTGCGCCCGCACAATGCAGATTATCCGGTGGACGTCATTCGCATGGCCGAAGGCGAGAGTGCAGCGGACTACGTCGTCGGGCGCGTGTGCCACGTCTCGATCGAGACATAGCACTCAGCACTTAGTAGTCGGCACTCGGCCCTTGAGCATCATCGCGGCATTCCACCTGCGTCCAGAGTCTGAATGCTGAGTGCTGAACACTGAGTGCTGGGTTCTTGTGTCTGCTATGATTTTTTCCGAACGGTTGCGCATATCACGCGCATCCCAGTTATCGAGCGCAGTCATCGTGGAGGATTTCTATGAGCGATTTGCCAGGCACTCCGGGCGGACCACGCCGGGATGAAGATGTTGCTTTGGATCTAATGAAGTTTGTTGCTATGACCACCGGCTACGGCAAAACCAGCGGCCCGGGCGCCGGCTTCCAGGGAACTGGGACTCCCGTGCGCGCCGAAGATTACGCCGATCACCTGCTGCAACTCTACACACGCTGCCTGGAAACAGTCCGCGGAAAAAAATAGTCGCCAACTCATTCGCGCGAGCCGCAAGAAAGAAAAGCCGCGGAATTCCGCGGCTTATCAGTCTTGAGTCAGGGCATTCGCGATGAACGAACGTGTGCCCGGTCCGCGTCCTTGGGTTGGACGCTAACCTGGAATGACTACCGGCGACGCGCCTTCTTCGCTGCTTTCTTCTTTGCGCCACCCTTGCGAGCAGCTTTCTTGGCAGCCTTTTTCTTCGCTCCGCCCTTTTTGGCTGCCGGGCGAGAGCCGCCCTTCTTCGCAGCGCTTTTCTTCTTGGCGGCTTTCTTCGCTGCTTTCTTTTTCGCCGCAGCTTTTTTGGCAGCCGGCTTCTTGGCTGCTGCTGCTTTCTTAGCCGCGGGTTTAGCTGCAGGTTTCTTTGCAGCTGCTTTTTTCGCTGGAGGCTTAGGAGCAGCAACCATTTCGACTTCTTCCACCACTACCGCAGCGGGCGCTTCGGAGACTTCTTCCGTATCGTCGGCGCTTACTGGTTCCTCCTCCTCTTCTTCTTCCTCCTCGAGGTCTTCTTCCATGTTCTCGTCGTAGATGTCGGAATCGCCGTACTCATCTGCTTCGTCGTCACGGCCATATAGCGTCAGGTCATCAAACCTCATCGTTCCTCCTGGTCCTGCTCGAACTCGTATGAAAGTTTACGACTACCACGGGTGACGAATATCATCCCGAAAATCGGCGCGGATTATAGCACAGCGATTTTCGTCTCGGACAATCGCGAAAACTCATCCGTGAGATGCGCTTTCTCCCGCTAGCCTAACTCAGGTTGAGGAATTGTTCTTGTGTTTTTCTTCAGGGATCTACGCGAACCACAACTACGTCGCCCGCACGCAGGTGTGCGCCGATTCTGGCATTGTCTTTGCGCAACGCTGCAACCGTGGTGTTGTAGTGATCGGCAATCGAGGTAAGCGTCTCGCCGGGCTTTACTTTGTGCAAGATCTTCCCCGGAGTTTTGTTCGACGCCTGGTGTAAGCCTTTGGATTTGCTAGGCTTACCGTCGTCTTCCTGGCGGGATGCAGCTTGCTTCGCATGTGCCTTGGAAGCCGACTGTGCGACCTCGGCATGCGTCACCGAGCGGTAGATCCTGAGATGTTGCCCTGCTTTTAGTGCATTTCCGCGAAGACGGTTCCACCGCCGTACCTTCTCAGCCGGAACTCCGAAGTCGTCCGCCACCGAAAGCACGGTGTCCCCTTTGCGAACTTTGTACAACGTTGGGTGCTTCGAATAGGAGACAGCTTCCATCTCCGCGGCCCGTCGCGCGCTGATCGGAATAATCAGCTTCGTGTCCTGGTGCAGGTCCTTGTCTTCAGCCAAGTCGTTCACTTCGGCAATTGATGCAGCAGTCGTGTGATACTGTCGCGCGATCTCCGTCAGGCTCTCGCCCGACTTCACCCGGTGAAATCGCCAGGAGACCCGGTTCTCTCGCGGGATCGCGGCAATAGCAGTCTGGAACTTATCCGCTGTCCCCGCCGGAAGCTTCAGCTCGTAGCTGCCTTCCTTCGGAGTAGTCATGCGAAGCAGTGCCGGATTCAGTGCCTGTATATTCTCGGCCGTGCTGTCCACGCACTCCGCAACCAGTCGCAGATCGATCGGATAATCGACTTTCACTTTGTCATACTGCAGCGGCGCGTCGACCGATAGATGATCCAACCCATACTGCGCCGGATTCTTCGCGATGATGGTGAACGCCAAAATAATTGGAACGTAATTCTTCGTCTCCGCCGGAAGCACGTTGCGCTTATAAAGCTCCCAGAAATCCGCGTACCCAGTGCGTTGTACCGCCTGCTGCACGTTTCCCGGACCGGAGTTATACGCCGCCATCGCCAGGTACCAGTCGCCGAATTGCGCGTACAAATCTTTCAGGTGACGCGCCGCCGCTCGCGTCGACTTCTCCGGATCCTGCCGCTCGTCCACCCACCAATTCCGTGCCAGGCCGTAATCCACCGAGCGGCTGGCCATGAACTGCCACATGCCGCGCGCGCCCGCATGCGAAAGCGCCATCGGCAAGAATCCCGACTCCGCCTCCGCCAGGTAGATCAAATCCTGCGGGACGCCTTCTTCTTTGAACACCCGCCGGATCATCGTCTCGTAGCGGCCTTTGCGAATCGTCGCCGACTCCAGCGAAGCCCGCCCATGCGTCGAAAAGTAATTGATGTAACTGGCGACCTGATCCGTCATCATCAGCGGTAAATCCGACTGCGTATGCCGTATCTCCGCCTCGGCCTTCGCCTTCACGTTCGGATCCACCGGGAACGTCACCGCATTCGCTTCATCGATTGGCGCCGGCTCCGCATTCTGCGCCGTGAATCCGTCTCCCTGCTCCAGCGCGATCGCCTCAAGGTCGTGTACACGTTCCACCAGCTTGTCGAACTCGTCCTGCAGTTGCTGGTTATTGCGTATGTCGAGGTTCGACTCCACCATCAGGTTGAACGCATGATCGAAATTCTCGCGCGCCGCGTCCAGGTGACCGGCGTGATAGTTCGCCTGCCCCGCCTCGTATTCCTTTTCCACGCGCGCGATCAGGTCTTGTACTTGATCCGCCGGAGCCAACGGCACGGTAGCAGCCTGTTCAGGCTGCGCGCTCTGAGCTGAGCTCTGCGCCTGCTGTTGCGGTTGTTTCTTGACTGTCGGAGCATTCGCCTGTGCGGGCGGCTTGGCTGAGGTCTTTTGAGCTTTGTCGGGTTCGCACGCGATCGATGCCAGGAGCAGCGCGGCCGTGAGCGGCAAGATTAACTTACTTGGCATCATTCGCGTGGGAAATGGCCCGCGTTGCGGCTCGCCGGGCCTGAGCTCCTGTTCAACTCAGATCGAGTTGAAATCGTACTACCCTGTTTACTTCAGGGTCAATGCAGCGAACGGCCTAGACCTGTTGTTCCCCGAGGCTCCTACGGCGAATCGTGTACCCCCATTCCACGAATCGGGTACCCCCATTCCGCGAATCGGGTGTTCCAATCCACAAATCGGGTGGCCCATTCAAGCCTTCTTTTGGCTTGAGTGGGGGTAGTAGGTTTTTTGCTTTTGTCATCACGAGCCGCGAAGCGGCGAGGGATCCGCAGTTGCTTTTCTCTCATTCCAGGGCGCAGCCGAGGAAACCCTACCCTCGTCCCAGTTCCGCGTCCCTCTTTTGGACGCTAACCTGGGCTTAGCCCCTTTCCAGCGCCTGCCTCAAATCCGCCATCAGATCCGCCACATTCTCAATCCCCACGCTCAGCCGCACCGTCGCCGGCGACACATCCAACATCTCCAATTGCTCCGGAGACAATCCCACGTGCGATGACAGAAACGGATACGACACCGTCGACTCCACCCCGCCCAAACTCGTCGCCAGGTACCAGAGCTTTAGGGAATCGATGAACTTCTCGGCACCCTCGCCGCCGCCTTTGTGCTCGAACGACAGCATCGTCCCGAATCCCGACATCTGCTTCTTCGCGATCTCGTGGCTCTGGTTCGACCTGAGTCCCGGATAAAACACGCGCGACACCTTCGGATGCGACTCCAGAAACGCCGCAATCTCCTGCGCATTCTCCGTCGCCCGTTCCACGCGGATCCCCAGAGTCTTCAGGCCGCGGATCAGCAGGTACGCGGCCAGCGGATCCAAACATCCTCCCGACTGCTTCATCATTTCGCGCGCCGGTTCCACCCAATCGGCCGAGCCGGCAATCGCTCCCGCAGTTACATCGTTATGTCCGCCTAGCAGCTTGGTCGCCGAGTGCACCACCACGTCCGCGCCCAGCTCCAGCGGCCGCTGCAGCATCGGACTGGCAAACGTGTTATCCACCACCACGCACGTGTGCTTCTGGTGGCCCAGCTTCGCCAGCGCGGCAATATCCACGCAGCGCAGCGTCGGATTCGTGGGCGTCTCCAGGAACAGCAGCCGCGTCTTCTTGGTGAAGTAGTCCTCGATCTTGCATACCTCGTTATAAGGGACGAAGCGCGTGGTCACTCCATACTTCGAGAGCGTGTCCTGCAGCAGGTGTGTGGTCCCGCCGTAGAGGTCTAGCATCGAGACGATCTCGTCGCCTGTGCGGCACGTCGAGAGCACCAGCGACATGATCGCCGCCATTCCGCTCGACGTCACCACTGCGCTCTCTGCGCCTTCCAGCGCGGCAATCTTGCGCTCGGCCACCGCCACCGTCGGATTTGCATAGCGCGAGTAAAGATAGGCCTTCGAGTCGCCCTCGGCATACTTGCGCAGCTCGTTCGTGTTGGGGACCACGAACACCGATCCCTGCGAGATCTCGGTGGTCAGCGATTCGTTCGTTCCATGATGTTCTTCTCCGGCATGGACGCAGAGCGTCTCCGGAGCGCGGTTCTTCTTGTGATCTTCAGCGCTCATAGTTGATTTTCGATTATCGCAGATCGAGCATGATCGGGTGCCCCACACGTCGCCGCTTTTGCGAACGTGTGGGATCTGCTTCTCCCACCTGTGGGTGTAGTTTTTCTTTGTGTTCCTTCGTGTCCTTTGTGGTTAATTGTTTTTGTTTCACTGCTCGGTGCCCCAGGTTCATGCCTTGCTCGCGCGTGAACCTGGGGGCTCCGAACATCTCGTTTAGCTGTTTCGTTCCACGTAATCCCGCAGCAGCCCAACCACAATCGGCCAGCCACTGTTGCGCGTACGCCACTCTTCGCTTGTCAGCCCTGAGTGCGTCACGCGAACTGTGGTCACGCCATCCTTCTCTTTGAGATCCCAGCGCACCGTCGACTCCGGTTCGTTCTCCTCCGGCCGCGACCAGGTGAACACTAGTGTGTGTGGTGGATCAATCTCTTGATATACGCCCGTCACAGTACTGCGACCGTTTGGACCACAATGACCCTCGACGGTCATTAGCCATTTGCCGCCCACGCGCAGATCAGTTTCCACGTGCGTGACCTCGAACTTACCCGTGGCACGCCACCACTCCATCAGTTCAGCAGGATCGAGCAGGGCTGCGAAGATCCGTTCAGCAGCGCCCTTGATCGTGATTTCCTGCACAATTGTGTCTTCACGTTCAGCTACAGAATTCATTTCTTCTCCTCGATGTAATTCTTCAGATGGTGGAGAGTTTCGCTCCAGAACGCCTCGTAATCGTGCAACCATTCGTTGACGGTTCGCAGCGGCTTGGCGTTTAGAGCGCAATGGCGGGAGGTGCCGTCCTGCCGGGTGATAACCAGGCCCGCACTGCGCAGAACCCGCAGGTGCTTGGAGACCGCTGGGCGGCTCATACGAAAGTTGCCAGCAATCTCCCCCACGGTTTGGCGGCCGTTGCGCAGCAAGGCCAGGATCTCCCGGCGCGTTGGATCAGCGATCGCCCGGAAAACAGCATCGTGTTGCTTGGGTTGAAAGGAAACCATATGGTTACGAATAAATGTAACCATATGGTTTCGGAGTGTCAAGCGGGAAATTGCTGATTTGCGCCTTGGCCGCAGCTTTAGCCGGGCGGTTATTCTTCTGTTTCTTCGGTCGGGCGAAGTCGGTCTTCAGAGCTTATCCCCCCGCGCCCAAGCAGTCCACGCAGCATACGCTCGCCTCCAGCACCGCGCTGAATCCCACCGATGTTCCCGTCGCGGTCAATCACGACATAGACCGGGTACTGCGTCGTCGCGAACATTGCGGGTAAGTTCGTATCTTCGTTCAGGATGACGGGGCAAGCGCGTGGGCTCGTTTGCAGGTATTGCTTCACCTTCTTCTTCGATTCGCCAACATCGATCGCCAGAACCACCAGTCCTTTTGGGCCGAATTCCTGCGTGAGCTTATCGACCAGCGGTTGTTCGCCGCGACAATACGGACACCATGTGGTCCAGAACTGCAGCAGCACAACTTTCCCTTTGAGCGTGGAGTTGTTGTAGGTCTCGCCAGTCAGGCTTTTGGCGTTGAAACGCGGAGCGGCCTCGCGTCCATCAGATTGGGCGAACGCGGCAGCAGTGAGAACGAGCAGACAAAGCGCGCGTCGAAACATGCGCGGCAATATAGCACTGGGCGGCGACGGTGAAGCGAGAATCTCGAATCTGTTCTGGAACGCGGGTCCCTCGGCCGCTAAGAACCTCGCTTCATGAACATGCGAATCGCGAACAGGACGACTATGACGATGATTACAATCTCGACCACGGATCTGACCATTTCGTCTCTCCTGAGAAGCCGCGCAATGAGCAACCGAGATGTCGGCGTGAGGAGGATAGGACGGTTAGCCAACTCCGTCAATGAATTGATTTTCTATTAGTGGATTAACCGGGCAGGTGGCCTGGACTGTATAGGGCAAGCCGGAGAGAACAACATTAGGGGGAGACAGCGAAGGTACATCGCAACGTGATACGTACGGCCAGCTAATTAGCGAACGGCGATGGTGCAGCGCCCGCCCTGGGTCGCTCCCGACTCCAAATCTCTAACTTCATTGTGAGCCGCGATTTCAGCCAATTCGGATGTCGCCGCGAATCCCCAGGAAATCATCTCGTCGGGATTCTGGGCGAGCGAAACCATCCAGTGATAGCGCATCGATTTGCGAAATCGTGAGGGCTCTGCCTGAAATTCCAGCACGTAAGCACGAACGTATTGCTTCATAGCACCTCTTTAAACCCGGTCGTCGGCCGGGGAAAGGGCGAACATTCCGGTTCCGGCGCAGGCTTGCAAGCGTGGCTGAGATAGTGTTCGGCATCGCGACACTTCAGCTGGCACTTGTGACAGCGGATCGGTCCTTTGACTTTCGAAGCAGTTCGCGGGGTCTTGGAGGGTAGTTCGCTTGTTATCGTCACTCTCTTCATGATACGCCCTCAGCGCGATGCGTGCCGGATCAGGCCGGAAATGACGCTAGATCGCCATCTTATTCTGCTTGAAGTCTTCCGCAGCCTGGGCGATCTCCTCTGGTTTGCCCAGATCGCGCCAGTAGTACTCGTCGCCGCGGAACGCCGAGATAGTTTCTCCGCGAGCAGCGAGATCCAGGTACGACTCAATGATCGAGAAGACCCCTTCTTCTCGCATCATCGACAGCATTCGCGGCGAGATCACGTGAATTCCGCAGAACGCAAGCGCGTCCTTGTGGCCGGAGGCACGCGCGATCTCCTCCTGCTCTCCTATGCGGCGTCCGCATAGGCGTTGCTTCGCGATCGAAAAGGAGATAACGCGAGCTATTCCGCTCCTGCACGGCCAATGTAGCTAATGCTCCGCTGCGCTGATGTGATTCCACCATGCGCCCGATATCGATGGTGCTGACAACGTCTACGTTGTGCAATAAGAACGGCTCGTCGTCTTTTACGAAGAACCAGCCAGCTTTCTTCAGTCCACCGCCGGTATCAAGCAGCACGTCTTCACGCGAGATAGCGATGTTCATGCCGAAGTTCGCATTCGCGGCCAAGTATCCGATCATCCGGTCGGCGAAGTGATGGACATTCACGATGACTTCGTGAATCCCGAAGCTGCGCAGGCGTGTGAGTGTGATTTCCAGCAGCGTGCGTCCGGCAACTTCAACCAGCGCCTTCGGACGATCATCGGTAAGCGGACGCAGACGTGTCCCCAGGCCCGCGGCGAGGACCATCGCTTTCATAGCCCCATGCGCTCCAGTTCGCGATGCGTTAGGACAATGTCGATTCCGTTCTTTGTGCGCAGATGTTTGGCCAGTTGCTCGGCGAGATAGACAGAGCGGTGCTGGCCGCCCGTACACCCAAAAGCTACGCTCAGATTCTTGAACCCGCGGCTCTGATAATTGGCGATGCTGGCATCGACGAGCGAGAGCACGTGCGCCAGGTATTGATGCACGCTCTCCTGCTGATTCAGATATTCCGCAACCGGCGCGTCCCTTCCCGTTAGCGCCTTAAACCGTTCTTCGCGCCCGGGATTCGGCAGGCTGCGCGCGTCGAAGATGTATCCGCCGCCGTGTCCGGTTTCATCCTTCGGCAATCCACGATGGAATGAAAAGCTGCCGACGCGCACCAATAGTTTGTCCGGTTCGTTGGCGATGCTCTGCAGCTTTTCCGATCCCACCATGTTGCGCATCGCCTCGGTGAGCGTAGGGAGCGCGATGGGCAGCTCCACGTTGTGCAATAACCAGCGGACATTTTTCAGCGCGTAGGGAACACTCGCCAGGAAGTGCGCCTTGCGCTCGTAGAATCCGCGAAATCCGTACGCGCCCAAGGCCTGCATCACGCGGATATAAACGAACGCATAGTAATGATGCATGAATGTTTCGCGCGAGAGATCGGTATATCGGCGCGAGCGCCTTGAGATAGTCGTCGAGCAACTGCAGCCGCAAATCGGGCGGCAGGTCCGCCTTCGCGTCGAACAGGATCGACGCGATGTCATATTGCAGCGCGCCCTTACGTCCGCCCTGGTAGTCGACGAACCATGGCTCGCCATTCATCAACATGATGTTGCGAGACTGAAAATCGCGATACAGAAAGTAATCGCGCGGGGCGGTGAGCAAAAATTTGGTAAGCCGGCCGAAGTCGTCCTCGAGCGCCTGCTCATTGAACGGAACGCCGGCCAGCCGCAGAAAATAGTATTTAAAGTAATTCAGGTCCCACGCTATTGACTGTCGATCAAAACTTGCGCGCGGATAGCAGACTTTGTAATTCAGATCCCGTCCGGCTTCGATCTGAAAGCGCGGCAAAATTTCCACCGACCTTGCGGTACGCCTCTACAACTTCAGTCGAAATGTCCGCTCCGTCGCGATTCGCTGAAAGAAAATCAAATAGCGTGACGTCGCCGAGGTCCTGCTCGAGATACGCGCCCTGTTCCACCGCGTCCCCATAGATCTCTGGCACCGGCAGACCGTGGCGACGAAAATGTCGGGAGAACTCCAGGAACGCAACGTTCTCTTCGCGCACGTCGTAAAGCACGCCGATGGCTGTGGCCGATTCATTGCTGAGCCGGATGATTTTGCGTCCGGAGCCTCCAAGTTCGCCCTGCAAAGAACGCACCAGCGTCGGAGGCGCATGAAAATGCTGCTCAAAAAGTTTTTTCAGGACATCCATGGCTTGAGTCAAAACAAAGATAACAGGGGTCTGATTGCAGAAAGGGGTAATTTGATAATCAGGTAATCGTAAAAGCAATTCGTGCCGGAAGAAAAATCTCCCTGGGGAGTAGGGAGATTCCTTAAGAGAATTACGAATGGTGTTACTTCTTGTTGACCGCCTTCTTCAGATCGACACCCGCCGTGAACTTCGCAACCCGGCGAGAGTTGATCTTGATGACGGTGCCAGTTTGCGGGTTACGGCCATTGCGGGCCTTGCGTTGATAGGTGGAGAATGTTCCGAAGCCGGAGAGAGTGACTCGATCCCCCTTCTTCAGAGCGGAAGAGATACCTTCGATAACAGACTCGATGGTATTTGCAGCTTGCGCCTTGCTAATACCGGTATCGGCAGCAATTTTTTCAACTAAATGCCCTTTGTTCATGTCACTGCCTGCCTTTCAGGAAGACACCTTGCCGCCTGTTTAGACCGCCAGCAGAGCCAAGTCAAGCAATCATGCACCCAAAAAGCACGCCCCAATTCCCTTTTGGGAATCGGGGCTGGCGAGATCGGGCTGTGGTTGCGACTTTTTAGGCAGTGACCGGTTCGCTTGGCGGAACTGCAGGTGTCTGGGTAGTAACGGCGATGCGCAGCTTATCGCCTAGTCCGCGGAAAAGTTCCACCCAGCTTCGCGCTTCCTCATCGGTGCGTTCCATTTGACTTGGATACAGTGTTCGCAGCAATGCGTAATAGACATTCTGCGCCTTCCACAGATTCACCTCGAACGGCAACATCCGAACTAGCTTCATGACGTCGTCAAGTTCGGAGAGAAGTTTAAGGTCACTCGGATTGGCCGCCAGAGCATCGCTTACCCGTTCCAGCCGCTCCCGCAAATCGAAGGCCAGCCGCGCTTCATCGAGTTGAAGATTGTCCCGGCGAGCCTCCTCCAGAAGCGCGCCGAAGCGAACGAGATCGAGCGGACCCTCCACGATCAGCCGCCGCAGCGCTTCGTTGACCACGAAAGCGGCGGTCACCACCATAACGTGCGGCAGCGGCATCCGGATTTCGTGCAGGAAGCGCATGAGCGACGCGTGATTCTCGTAGATCTGCCGATAGCTCGCGATGGCTTCTTCCAGCACATGACCAAGAATGTTCTCCACCACCCGGCGTTGCTCATCGCGGAACAGCGACTTCACCGAATACGAAGTGCCTTCAAAATTGCGGTCCACCGTACGGATCGATTCGGGGACATCGGACTGATTGAAAGCCTGCTGAACTTCGCTGACAGTTCGCTCATAAGCTTCTTCCCCCTGGTAGCGCCGCACCCCGGCCAGCAGGTTGTTATCTCCAAGGTTCAGAACCGCAAACGTAAGATCGGCGGAGTTGCGCGTAATCTGCGAGCGAATGAGCACGCGTCCAAGCGCAAGTTGCGACCGCCCCGCCTGGAGCCCCCGCGAATCCTTCACGTCAGCTTCGTAACAGTAGATGACGCGGTGATCCGCAAACCCAAAAAATAACGAACTGATGGCAAAGTGCGCGCCTACGCCCAGCAGATTTACCGTCGCGGGTTTCACATATCGTTCGTAGACTTGCGCGCCGTTCTTGAACGAATCCAGGTTGGACGGCGCTTGAGTGAGATGTTCCACAAAGTGCTGCTCGCGATGATCTCCGAACAGGTCCTGTGCCAGCTGCACGGCACGGGCCGCGTACTGCAGCACCTGAACTGTCTCAATGCCCGAAATTTCGTCGAAGAACCAGCCGCAGCTCGTGTACATCAGCAGTTCGTGCCGCTCCATTTCGAGCATCTTCAGTAGCGCGTACCTGCTCCCGATCCGCTCAGCTCGTGCGTCGCGATGCCGCGCGAGGAAGCCGTCGACGTTCTCCGGCGCGCGATCGAGCACCACTTCGATGTAGTCGTTGCGAGCTGCCCAAGGATCGGTCACAAACTCACGTGCCCGGTCTTCAAAGGGCTTGGTGAGATCATCGCGCAGCCAGTCCAGCGCCTCGCGCAGGGGCTTGCGCCATTGCTGGTTCCAACCCTGCCGTCCCGAGTTGCAGCCGCAATCGCTGCGCCACCGTTCGATGCCGTGCGCGCACGACCACGACGTGTTTTCGATGATTTCCGCCTCATGATTCGGCGGATGCTTGGCCAGATACTCGCCGTAGTTCGTGATGTTCGCCAGATTGTTCTTCTCGATGTATTCAAGCGCATACGCCAGCGCCATGTCTCCATGCGGATGATGGTGGCCGTACGTTTCGCCATCGGTGGCGATGTTCATGAGTTGCGGGTAATCGCGATTGCTGAATCCGCTAATCAGACGGTTGGCGAAGTTTTCGCCTGAACTGAGCAGTTGCTCGAACGCCACGGCACGCGAGATCGGTCCGTCGTAAAAGAAGATGGAGATCCGCTTTCCCGACGGTAGCTTGCACACGTACGGCATCTTCGGATCGATCTTGCCGCCTTCCACGTTCTTCCATACGCGTCCCGTTCGCCGCGTCTGCCGCGCCTGATGCGGAGCCAGGATCGTGAACTTGATTCCGTTTTCGGCCAGCACCTCGAGCGTCTCCACGTCGGCCGCCGTTTCGGAGAGCCACATGCCTTCCGGGAGGCGTCCGAAACGCGATTCGAAATCGCGAATGCCCCAGCGAACCTGCGTTTCCTTATCGCGTCGATTCGCGAGCGGCATAATGATGTGGTTGTAGACTTGCGCGACTGCATTGCCGTGACCGGAAAAACGTTCCCGCGACAACCGGTCAGCCTCCAGAATCGAGGCGTACACGCCGGGGCTGTTCACTTCCATCCAGGAGAGCAGCGTCGGGCCGAAATTAAAACTGATCCGAGAGTAGTTGTTGACGATCTTGACGATGCGGCCTTCGCCATCGAGTATGCGCGATGCCGAATTGGCCGCGTAGCACTCGGCGGTGATCCGTTCGTTCCAGTCGTGAAAAGGGTAGGCAGAGTCCTGTTGCTCGATCGCCTCCAGCCACGGATTTTCACGTGGAGGCTGGTAGAAGTGCGCGTGAATGCAGAGGCAACGTTCCATTTTCCTGCTACTTAGATGCGGAAATTGCAGAGAGTGAACCCTGCGCCCCTGGCGTTAAGACGATGGTAAGCGTTTTTGGACTGAACGGGAACGTTTTTCCAACACACTCCACAGACAATGACGAGTCTTGCACAGCTCACTCCGGAAGTTTGCGACCGCTACCACTTGCGCCGGGGCTGGCGACCATGACACCTTGATAATGGAGAAGAACAGAAACCTAGAAGATGAAAACAGAAACAAAAACGGCTGCTTGCCTGCTCTGCGACGACACCGGATGGAAGCCGGTGGGAGAAGGTGCCGAGCGCCGCATGACCCGCTGCCAATGTCGGTTGCGCGCGCGTGGCAGTTCGCTGCTGGAAGCGGCCAAAATCCCGCGCCGCTACGAGCATTGCGACTTCGACAACTTCCAAACCGAATTTCCCGATCTGAGCGGGTCCGACCATGAATACAAATCGCTGAACTCGGCGCGTTTTGTCGCCGGGCGCTTTGTCGACGAGCATCTTCCCGGACAAGGTCTGCTGTTTGTGGGTGGCACTGGGACAGGGAAGACGCACCTGGCGGTCTCAGTGCTTCGCAAGCTCGTGCTCGACAAAGAGGTCCCTTGCCTCTTTTGCGATTTTCGTGAGCTGATGCGCCAGATTCGCCAATCCTACGATCCCGCCGTGCAGACGACTGAGCTGGACGTCTTGAAGCCGGTATTCGACATCCCCGTGCTTCTGCTCGACGACCTCGGGTCGGCTGCCATGACCGAATGGCAGCGCGATACCGTCGGATACATCCTCAACAAGCGCTATTCAGACGAGCAGACCACCATCGTGACTACCTGCCTGGCAGACAAACCAAGCCCGGTGGCCGAAGCCGCGGAGCCGAGCATGGGCCGATCTCGCACACTCGAAGAAGCACGCTCGGTAATGCGCGAACGCACACTCGGTGAACGCATCGGCGATCAAATGCGCATGCGCCTGAAAGAAATGACTAAAACCATAGAAATCCAGGCGCGAGACTTCCGCCGCAACAAAGATCAGAACGGAAGAACCTAGCTCACCACGGACCTGAGAAATTAAGATCGAAGATTTCAGAGTGCAGATTTCAGAGTGGAATCAGCGATTAGTAGACGGACTGGATACAATCTTCAATCTGAATTCTTCATTCTTAATTGATTTCTCCGTGCCTCCGTGTCTCCGTGGTGAAATCCAACCTGTGCTAGTCTCGCAAAATGCCCCACGCCGCTAAGACCCACCAACAAATTAGCGAAAAGGCCAGCCGCTTCTCCGAGTCGGTGATCCGCGAGATGACCCGCCAGGCAATGCTGCACGGTGCCGTCAATCTTGCTCAGGGATTTCCTGACTTCTCCGCGCCTGAGGTGATCAAGCGCGCGGCGCAAGAGGCAATTGCTGCCGACATCAACCAGTATGCGATCACTTGGGGCGCCAAGAAACTACGCGACGGCATCGCCCGCCATATGCAGCAGACGCAGGGAATGACACTTGATCCGGAGACGGAAATCACCGTCACCTGCGGATCGACTGAGGCGATGATCGCGGCACTAATGGCAGTCACCGATCCCGGCGACGAAGTCGTGATCTTCGAGCCGTTCTACGAGAACTATGGCCCAGACACAATTCTCTCCGGAGCGCAGCCGCGCTTTGTGACGCTGCATCCGCCAGCGGCGCCCAAGGGCGAGTGCGTTCTGCAAAAAAGATGCAATGCTCGAAGAGGCGGCCAGACGACTGAGTAAACTCGCGACTCGTTGAGTCACCAGATCATTCAGTCGTCGACCTGTCGCCCTTTGGAGTTCATCTTCGGCGCGTTCTCCAACGTCCACCGTTCCGAAATGCGTCCCTCGTTCCGAAATGCGTCCCTCTCCTCGAAGTCATCCTGAGCGCAGCGAAGGAACTATGTATTTCTTCTTCAACAGAGTGCCACCGAACTGACGTACTGAAAAACTGACGTACTGAAAAACTGAGCGACTGACAGACCGGCCGACTGACCGACTCCTCCCCACCAATTACAATCGCCTCGTGCTGCGTTTTCAGGCAGAGTTCGTTCCCGAGCACGATCGAGAGTTCTTCGCCGCCATTCCGGCGAAGCCCGCCGTGTTTCTGCTTCGAGGAGAAGCGGAAACCGAGCCTTACGTCAGCAAAACCGCCAATCTACGCCGCCGGCTTACGCGCCTTTTAAGCTCTGAAGGCGAGACCACCCGGCGTTTGAACCTGCGCAACCGCGTACGCACCCTCGAGTACTCGCCCACTGGCTCCGATTTCGAATCGCAGCTCGTGCTCTATAAAGCGCTACGCGAGACCTTCCCCAAGAACTATGTCGATCGCCTGCGGCTGCGGTTTGCGCCGCTCGTGCACCTGCATCTGGAAAACCGGTATCCGCGCGCTTCGGTGACCGTGAAGTTGGGCAAGAATGCCAGCGAATACTACGGACCGTTTGCCTCGCGCGTCGCGGCAGAGAAGTTTGCCAACGATGCGCTCGATTTTTTCAAGATGCGGCGCTGTGTTGAGGAACTGAATCCAGATCCGAAGTTTCCGGGATGCGTCTACTCGGAGATGAAGATGTGCCTCGCGCCCTGTTTCAAAGGCTGCACGGACGAAGAGTATGCCGCGGAAGTCATGCGCGTGCAGGAGTTCTTCGACACCGGCGGGCAATCACTCCGCAGAGAACTGGAGCAGGCTCGCGAGAAAGCTTCAGCTGACCTGGAATTTGAAACTGCCGCGGCCCTGCACGCGAAGATCGAAAAGCTGAAGCCAGTGCTAGGCCAGGTTCCGGAGATCGTGGCTCGCATCGATCGTATGAAGGGATTGATGATCCAGCCCGCCGCCGAGACCCGGATTCAGTAATGCTGTTTCAGATCGACGCCGGCCGAATCTCCGAGCCGATCCCGTTCCTCGTGAACCAACCGGCCGATAGCGGCAAGATGCACTCCATGGAAGCACGTCTGCAGGAAGCGCTCGCCGCCCCGACTATTCGGGAAAGCAACAGTCCTCGATACCATGGAGCAGTTCGCAATTCTCAAGCGCTGGTATTACCGCACCAGCAAGACAGGTGAGGCATTCTTCGCCGATCAGTCGGGCGACTTGCCCTGGCGGAGAATCGTGCGCGGCTTGTCCCGCGTCTTCCGCGGGGAAAAAGCCGCACCGGACCTCAGCGAATCAGCCAAGGACTACTGGATCTTCCGGCACAAAGAAGGGCTCGCAAATTAAGCAATGTGGACGTCGTAAGTCGAGCAAATCTAAAGCGTGGTTGTCATCCTCGAGCGAGCGGCAGTACCGCGAGCGAAGGATCTGGGCGAGCGACCGCGCGCCGGCCTCTTTTGCCGGCTCGAACGCGCGACGCGAGCATCCTCTTTCGATTTGCCACTCGCCCGATTACGAAGACTTACTTCGCTTCCTGAAAACCGGCTTCACTTCCCGTCGCCAGTGTTCGTCCACGGCGATCAGGTTCCACTCGACATCAGGACTGAAGTAGCGAAGCAGTGTGTCGGTCGCCGGATGAATGCGCAACGCTGGCGCCACCAGCAATAGCAGCGGTGACTGCTCGCTCAGTTCCGCGCCCGGGAAGTAACCGAACTTCTGAAATTCGCCACGCGCGTGATGCCATCGGACGCGAGCCCAGTAATCCAGCCCTTGCAGCGGCAGGTGAATATCTTCGTCCGCTTTTAGCTCGATCACCGCAAGGCGGCCATCGTGCGTCGAGGTCAGCACGTCGATCATCGCCCGATCAGCCGCCGAGAACGCGGGCACCTGCGAATAGACAAACTCCGAATTCAGTCGATGATCGAGCGCGTGCACACCGCGAACCACCAGCGATTCCAACCATCTCTCAGGCACCATCCGCCACAACGCATCGGACGCACGCGTCTCTCCCGCGTGACGTGACATAGCCAGGCGCGCCGTGATCTCACGAAAAAAAGTTTCTGATTGGCCGTCAAGCACCGTCTCGTTCGCGCCCACACCAAAAACAATCTCTTCTCCCGGACGAAACGAACCCGCCGCAAACGCCACGCGCGCCCGCGCGAACTCCAGCCCAAATAGCCGGAACGAAATTTCCGCGGGCGATAGCACGTGCACTTCAGCTCCCGGCACCAACTCGCGAATGTGCTCGATCGACGCCGCGAACCGCTGGCGCGTAGCACCCGCATCAGGGCAATGAACAAGCCTCGTGCTGATATTGCCGATGTCGCCGGTATCGACCGCTTCCACCGTCGAGGTCTTCGCGTCCACCTCATACAGCTCCCACTTTGCGGCGGCATGGTTCAGATGTGCCATGCGCTCGCGCACCATCGCCGAGCGCTTGATCGGGACAAACAACTTCAGCCCGGCAACGTGACGTCGTGCAGCTTCGCGCTGCCGCAGATAATCCAGCCACAAAATCCCAATCGTGAGCGACGCATCGACCGACGCTTGCGTTTCGTGTTCGTTGACGCCGAGAACAGCCCATGCCGACGTCCCCTGGTGAATCGCACCCCGCGCATAGATCGGACCAAAAGATCGCTCGAGATCCACAGTAGAAGTGAGTGGCGTAATCGTCGCCCCGGGGTATTCGCGCCGCAGAACACGTTCCAGCGTCCTGTGATATGCGATCCGCTGCGACTTCTTCGCCGACGGTGTCCGATGGTCGCGCCCGCGACAGATTTCCAGCTTGTTCGGACGCGGCTGCCCCAGGCGCTGCACCGACAGCTTCAGTACCTCACTTTTCGGTTCCGCATCGAGCACGCGCCGCACGCAGTTCCGCTCTTCCGACCATAGGTGCAGCACGCATTTGCCGTGGTCAGTGGAAAGGGAATAGCGCGCGGTCTGCAAATCGAAGAGCGTAGTTCCGTCTTCCACCACGATGGCGTCACGCGATTCAGCGAGGAAGTCGTGTACCGTGCGAGCTAGGGCGGTGAGCTCCATGCGCCAACGTCCTCACGGATACCACTTATGGACGCGGCTTTCGGTGCTGTGTGTCACAGTGCGACGGAAATGCGGGCTGACGTCGGCCGCGGCGCTTGGTAGCTACACTTGCGTGGGGCAGCACGGGACAGGCTGCCCCACGTGAATCGTGATCTTAGCTCACTGCGACCGTTGACAGCGCCCTTGCCCGACGGTCCGCATAGAGCGGGAAATTGTCAGCCAGTTCGTGTACCTGGCGACGGATGCGCGCGAGTTGCGCGGCGTCGGTGCGATGATCGAGGGCATCGGCGATCCAGCGTCCGATCTGACGGAACTCACCTTCCTTCATGCCGCGAGTAGTTAGCGCCGGAGATCCGAGGCGAATGCCGCTGGGTTTCATCGGCGGATTGGTATCGAACGGAATCGCATTCTTGTTCACGGTGATGCCCGCTTCGCCCAGCGCCTTTTCGGCTTCGCTGCCCAGCATGCCCTTCGAGAAAACGTCCACCAGCATGACGTGCGTATCGGTGCCGCCCGAGATGATGCGGTAGCCTTCGGTCTGCAGCGTTTCTGCCAGAACTTTGGCGTTCGCTACCACCTGGCGCGCGTAATCTTTGAAGTCGGGCTGCATGGCTTCGAGAAAGCAGACAGCTTTTGCGGCGATGATGTGGACGAGCGGTCCGCCCTGGTCGCCGGGAAACACGGTCTTGTCGATCGCCTGTGCGTAGTCCTGTCGGCTCAGAATCATACCCGCACGCGGACCGCGTAGCGTCTTGTGTGTCGTGGTCGTAACGATATGTGCGTGCGGCACCGGCGAGGGATGCACACCACCAGCAACCAGTCCGGCGAAGTGCGCCATGTCGACCATGTACAGGGCGCCGACTTTATCAGCAATGGCGCGCATGCGGGCGAAGTCGATGATCCGCGCATAGGCGCTCCCGCCGCCGATGATCAGCTTGGGATGCTCGCGCTCGGCAATCTGCTCGAGCTCGTCGTAGTCGATGGTTTCGGTATCCTTGGTGACCCCATACGGAACGATGCGATAGGTCTTGCCGGAAAAGTTCAGCGGATGTCCGTGCGTGAGATGGCCGCCATGCGCAAGATTCAGGCCGAGGACCGTATCGCCCGGCTTGAGCACCGCGCCCAGCGCTTCCATGTTAGCCGTCGATCCGGAGTGTGGCTGCACGTTGGCGTGCTCGGCTCCGAAGAGCTGTTTCGCGCGATCGCGCGCAAGATTCTCCACCACATCGGCAAACTCGCAACCGCCGTAATAACGCTTCCCCGGATAGCCTTCCGCATATTTATTGGTGAAGACCGAGCCCATCGCTTCGAGCACGGCTTCACTGACAAAGTTCTCGGAAGCAATCAGCTCGAGGCCCTCGTGCTGGCGTCGTTCTTCATTCGCGATAGCGTTGGCTACGTCGGGATCAACTTCAGAAAGCGGGCGGGACATGCGGTTCGAGGTCATGGAGGTCTCTCAGTTTTTTAGTCTATCAGTCGATCAGTTCATCAGTACTTCAGTTTTTCAGCCCGTTCGGCCGTTCAGCTAAACGCTGGGTGCCCAAGTTCACGTCCTGCTTTTGGACGCTAACCCGGGTTGAGAGTACTTGCCGCGACAGCTTCCGCCTTCTCGATCTCGCTGATCTTGTCCACCCGCCGCGCGTGACGGCCCGCCAGAAACGGCGTCTTCAGCCACACGTCCACAATGCGCTGGGCCAGATCGCTGGCTGTGACGCGAGCGCCCAGGGTAAGCACGTTGGCGTCGTTGTGCTCGCGGCTGAGCTGGGCGTCGGTTTCGCTGACGGCCCGGGCAGCACGGATGCCGGGCACTTTGTTCGCGGCGATGGACATGCCGATGCCGGTCCCGCAGACCAGAATTCCAAGATCAGCACGGTGGCCGGTTACGTCTTCGCTTACTTTGAGCGCGTAGTCGGGATAGTCAACCGAATCAGGCGAATTCGTCCCTTCGTCGAGAACCTCAAATCCCTGGCTTTGGAGATGGTCCCTGATTTTCTGCTTGAGTTCGAACCCAGCGTGATCCGCCCCAATGGCGATCTTCATGCCAACATTTTACGCCGAGGCGGGATTTCACCACAGAAGATTGAGGGACGCAGGATAACGTGGTGCCCCAGGCTCGCGTCCGTCTTTTGGACGCTAACCTGGGACCGTACACCATTGCTGGATAGCTATTTTCCGCTGGCTTGTCCGGATGCAACCGGCTTCGGATTAGGCGATTGCCGCTGAGCATGCCCATTGCCCACGCTAATCCCGGCTCTTACTTCCTCGATCGCTTGCTGGGTCAGCTGTTGCGCCCGTGCGCGATGTCCGCCCTTATCGTGTTCGGCGGCTTCCAGTTCTGCCTTCGCGGCCTGCAGATGCTCAAGCGCGGCGCGCATATGCGGCTGGTTTTCGGCGACGAGGCTGGGCGTGATGAACGCTCCCAGCAGGATGAGCGCAAGGATCCCCGAACATTTCGTGAATGCTTTCATTCGTTTGCTCCGGTGTGATTTATACGGTTGCGTAGAGAATTCTCCGCCAAGGCATGGTCTATAAAAAAGGGCGATTTTGGACGATGCATCAGCAACGCCAACGTACATGTACCCTCAGGCGTCCCGAAGTATTGTGAGCGAGGCGGGGTTCCAGCCGATAATGCGCGGGGAAGATACTCGAATCGTAGTTAATCGAACCAGGAGGCCGACGTGAGTGCTGCCGGCACCGAAACACAGACGCAGAAGGTCTACAAGTTCATTCAGTTCAATACGCAGACGTTCGTCGCGAGAATCACGCTGAACCATCCGCAATATAACGTGCTGACGGTGCCGATGATGACCGAACTGGCCGAGGCCATTGAGAGCCTGAACGGCCGCGGAGACATCAAGTGCATCATGCTGGATTCGTCGCAGAAGACGTTTTCCGCCGGCATCTCAGTCGAGGATTCGCGCCCCGAGCGCGTCTTTCAGACCCTGGACGCGTTCACGCGTGTATTCACGGCGATCAGCGAAATTTCCAAGCCGCTGATTGTGGCCGTCAATGGACCCGCCATCGGCGCCGGATCGGAACTGGTGGCCTTCGGCGACGTGATCATCGCCACGCCCAACGCGCGCTTCGCGCAGCCGGAAGTAAAGATGGGCGTGTTTCCGCCGTTTGCCGCCGTCATGTTGCCGCAGCTGATCGGGCCGAAAAAGACCTACGAGCTGATCCTGACCGGGCAGGCCATCTCCGCCGAAGAGGGCTATAACCTCGGCTTCATCAACCGCGTCGTCGCCGAAAAGGATCTCGATAAGACAATCGAAGAAGTGCTGGCACGCATCAGCGAATTCAGCGCGCCCGTATTGGAAATGACCAAGAAGGTGATCAGCACCACCATGGGATTGCCGCTCGAACTGGCGATGAAAAAGTCGCAAAGCATCTACCTGAATCAGTTGATGGACCTGGAAGACGCGCAGGAAGGCCTGCGCGCGGTGCTGGAGAAGAGAAAGCCGGTTTGGAAGAATCGGTAGATCACAGTCCCCCCCTCGCCTTATTCTGCCGTGGGTGGGAGAACCGATGGACTATTACATTCCAGCCGCGGAGCGGCGACATTCGTAAGCCCAGCGCGTAAGCGCTGGGTCGGCAAAGAAAGAAATCCACGAGCCCCGGCAGGGGCGGCACCTGTCTCCAACGTCCAATTTTCTTGTCAATATCCTTCCCGTCCCAAATTCGCTGCAACTACCTCATATCACGACAGAAATAAATTTCGCTAAAGTGTCCAGTAGGTCCCCTCAAAATTGCTACTCTGGAAATAGGTATGTATCTGGATGCCGCGGTTTGCTTTTGTCCTAACAACCGACAACTGACAACAACAACTGCTTTGCTTTCAATATTTTGACTGCTAAGTCCTTTGTTATGCGGGAACTGGCAGAACCTCCGCGCCAAGTTATTGCATTGCGGCAGGTTAGCGGTTGCAGGGGGGAGGGGGTACTTCCCATGACGCAATTGTCGTATGGCACTCGCCATGCCATTATCAATGCACGATGTATCTCCCTCCTCATTTTGAAGAGAGTCGCCCCGAAGTCTTGCAGGAAGTGATGCGCCTGTACCCGCTCGGTACGCTGGTCGCGCTTACCTCTGCCGGACTCTCGGCCAATCACGTTCCCTTTGAATACGATCCGCAGCCTGCCCCCCTCGGGACGTTGCGCTGCCACGTTGCACGTGGAAACTCTGTCTGGAAGGACTTCGACGAACAGACGCCTGCGCTGGTGATCTTTGGTGGACCGCAGGCCTACATCTCGCCTTCGTGGTACGAAGCGAAGCGCGAGCATGGCAAAGTGGTGCCGACCTACAACTACGTTGTCGTACACGCCTATGGCTCGATGCGCATCATTGAAGATGCTCAGTGGCTGCACGGACTGGTCTCACGCCTCACCGAAAAGTTCGAGTCGCCCCGCCCTCAGCCCTGGGCCGTGAGCGATGCTCCGCCCGATTACATCGAAAAGCAGCTTGGCGCGATCGTCGGGATCGAAATTCCAGTGATGCGATTAATTGGAAAAGCCAAAGCGAACCAGAATCGCAGTGCTGAAGATCAGGCGGGAGTCATTCGCGGCCTGCGCGAGGACGATCCTCACGATCCAATGGCCGCGTGGATGGAACGCCTGCACGGGAAAAGTTAGTGCCCGCGCAGGCGGCAAGGGATCTACATTTGGTTGTGTGGCGCGGACATTCCTGTCCGCGTGCAGTTGACTATCGAAACGCGCTGCGCACAAATCGCCCGATGTGCCACGCATCCATGAATTTGTAAGGAGTCTCCCCGGTCGTGTAGTGGCCGCAGGGAAGGATCGCGACGCGATGATTCAAGTCCCAGCGCTCGAACTCTTCCACCACCTGCTCTGAAAACTGCGGCAGGAACGTAAGGTCGTACTTGGCGTACACGATCAGCGACTTCTTGGGCCAGCGCGCGTACTTATCGAAATACGCCATCGGGCTGATCGCCAGCCACGACTGCCGCAGCGATTCGAGCGAGATCACATCCTCGATGCCCGAGCGGATGTGCCGCGTGGATTGGCCCGTCCAGACCACGTCGCCGAAGTAAGTGGACGCGTGGTTGAACGCATTCACCTTCAGGCGCGAGTCGTGCGCGCTGGCAATGAAGGCATAGCAAGACCCGAGGCTGGTGCCGAGAATCCCGAACTCCGTGTAGCCCTTCGTTTCCAGCCAGTCGATGGAGGCGCGGATGTCGGCGATGCCCTGGCGCGCGGCAGAGAGCGTGCGTCCAATATTCGCCGACACCGCATAGTCGGCGCGTTCGAGTTCCGCGGGCCGACGAATGTCGTGATACGGCATGCTGAGCCGCAGGCCTGCGACGCCGAACCAGTTGAAGATATTGGCAGAGCGCGTTGTGACTGATGGCGTCAGCATTCCATTGCGGAAGCACGATCATCGCGCGCTTGCCTTTGGCAGGAAACCAGCGCGCGTTCACCAGGTTGTTTTCCGGAAACGGCGAATGCACCGGCGACCTGAAGCGCAGGAAGGTGCCGATTTCCTTCTTCTTCGGTTCTTGCAGTGTGCTCGCGCCGGTACCGAAACGCTGGACCTCGCGCTCTTCGAGGCGGAAGTCAGTAGGCGTGCGATAGGCGAAGAAGTCGTCACTGTGCGCGACGAGATGGTTGTTCAGTTCGTGGAAGAACTTCTCGGCGGCGGCGCCGTCGCGGGCGAAATTGCCATTGACGCCCGGCCAGCCGCTGGTCCAGTCAGCCCCCCAGTCAAAGGGCCGGACCACGCGATTGGTGTCACGCGTAGTGAGACGCGTCTCCCACTCGTACATCCATTTGGAATAGCTGCGGAGCACTCAGGAAATGATAACAAACAAATCTCACCGCAGAGGGCGCGGAGGACGGAGGGAAAAATGGGCGATCGAGTAAATTGTGACAGGTGATTGGAAACGACAGTGTGCCCGTTGTACGGGAAAGCTTGATCACCTCCAGGGAGTGAACCAATCTTCCTCTGCGGTCTCTGCGTCCTCCGCGGTGGCGTTATTCTTTTGCGCCCTTAGACCGCAGTAACGCCGCAGCGTCTTCGTGGTTGCGTTCTAAGCGCGAGCGTAAGAGGCGTGACGCCTGAATCCATTTTGGCGTTCACGTCGGCGCCATGCGAGAGCAGGAGTTCGATCAGTCGAAGATCGCCATTAGCGGCGGCGCTATGCAGAGGCACCGAAGCCGAGCTGCCACGCGAATTCACATCGGCACCGTGCTCGATGAAGATTGATGCGGCTTCGTAGCTTCCTGAGGCGACCGCGGCATTCAGTGGCAGATTCGCCATCTGGTTGCGGGAGCGCGCCGCTATGTCAGACCCGCGCTCGATGAGCAGCGCCACGAGTTGCGGTTGCTTGAAGAAGGCGGCAAGGTGGAGAGCCGTCCAGCCGTCATTGGAGTAGGCACTGATGAGGTCAGGCTGCTTATCCAATATGTTGCGAACACGTTCCAGCCGTCCGGTAGCGCTCGCCTCAAAGATATCGAGATCTGGATGGCGCTCAATCAGCAGGTTGGCGATGAGCGGCTGGCCGTAATAGGCCGCGAGGAGGACGGCGGAGATGCCGTTCTCGTCCTTCAACCGTGCACAACTCGAATCGGCTGATAAGTTGGCGCGCACCCCATCGATGTCGCCGGCGCGAACGGCATCCAACAGGCTCTTCATCGGTTGCTCCGAGGCAGGCGTTATTGTGCTCCGAGAACAGACGTCTTGCCAAGCCGAGAGTTAACGGCTCATTGGAACGACAGCGAGAACTTGCGGATCTCGACGATACCGCTGCCTTCTGAAACCTCGTTGCCGAACTCCAGGCTAGTCAAATAATGATTGGTGGTGAGTATTCTGCGCTGTAGAAGGTAATCGATGAATGAGCTGACGTCGAGATGAGCAGCTAGCACCGGCTGTCCCGGAACAAATGCCACATAGGTCCAGTGATTGGCGTTCTTGCCGGAATTGTCGGCATGATTCTCCTCCACGTAAACGTCGTAAACAATTCCATCCGCGATAAGGATGTTGCGCTTTGTCCCGCCAGGGCGCTGGCCCTTATTGGCAGTCCAGATCATGATCTCGTGCGTGATTACATTTCGGGACGCCGGCAACGACGACACCGCCCACAGGCTGAACGCCATGTTGTAAGTGCCTGTAGCTCGGAGGCGCGTGTCAAAATTTGCTGTCAGCTTCTTTGATCCAGCGCGAAAAGGGAATTGGGAGTTGAGATGGAGAGGTTCATCCCACGGCTTATCTCCGCAAACCAGCTGCGGTTGCGAAACTACTCGCGGCGCTAAATGCCACGGTGCACGCCAACGCCAGCCGTAGACGTTGTTGCCGTCGAGGGCTTCCGAGAAGATTTGCTGTTCGAATCCGGTGCCCGCGGCGCCTTTGTTCCACACATTGTTAACCAGAGAGCAGCTATTCTCGGGGATCTCAATGCGCGCCCAATCCTGCGATGAAACTTGCTGCATATTTCCGGAGACTGGAGGCAATACGCGCACCGCCATCCAGCGATAGGCCAACAACACGATGATGGCGATTAAAAATGAAAAGAACAGGCGCCTTCGAAGGTGTGATTTGCGGACCTGCTTCGGTTCGGCTCCCGTGCTCACCATTGTAAGGTCAGTCTAGCTTTCTGCACGCAAGGCTTTCGATCGAATCAAGCTTAGATTACTTGCGCGTCCAGTGTAAGAGCAGTTGCCGTCCTATTTTGGCTCCGGAGTTTGCAACCGATACTCATTGCACTGGCAATCGTCAACGAATTCAAAGTCAACTTTGTTGTTGCCACGCTGCGAGTTCCCTTCAGAGACGATATATCCCGAGCTAGAGAATGCGTTGTATTGCCAGATTTGCTTAGGAATGCCGTTTTCTGTCTGCGCATGTATCTCGTCAGGCGGTCCGTACCGGATGTAGATTCGCCCACGATCGGTCAACGCACCCATGATTTGCGCGGCAAAATGTTCATTTGAGTAGGCAATCCGCCGGTAATGCTCTTCTTTGAATTCGTTTTCGGCAGTGCCAGGAGTCGGATCTCGACGAAGCCAGAACTGCTCGACGAAGTGCGTGCGCTCGTCATCCGTAGTGAGCTTCTCAAGCGTTCCGCGCTCTTCGTCGGTGATGATCCACCGAACATCCTCGTCAAGCCAGTGCTGATAGACGGCAGGAAGAGATCGAGACAAATAGTTATTGTGCTTTACCGAGGACTGATTTGCGGCGGATTGAGCGACTGTCGCGATGCACACGCTGACGATGAAAGGAAGAAGTACGTAACGCTGGAATCGGAATCGATGAGTGGCAAGCATCTATCGTCTCCTGAAACAGCAGGATTATAGATCTGCTGAATCCGTGGTGTGGGAAATCGTGCCGCCGGCAGGAAAATGCGGAACCGCAGTTACGCGGGCCTAGATCAATCCACCATCTGCCGCAGCACGCGCTTGCTGATATTGCACAGGATCTCGTAGGGAATGGTATGCGCGAGCTTCGCATGATCCCATGCAGTGACACTGCAACCGTTGAAGCCGCCGATCAGGCAGACTTCGTCGCCCAGGGCGGCGTTCGGGATGTCCGTGACGTCTACGATGGTAAGGTCCATGGAAACGCGTCCGAGAATGGGCACCTGGCAGCCGCGAGTATGGAAGCGGCCCTTGCCCGAGAGCGCACGGTTGAGTCCGTCAGCATAGCCAACTGGCAATACGCCAATACGAGTGGGACGCGTGGTGACGTAAGTTCCACCATAACCGACCGGTCGCCCGGAAGGTAGGTCGCGCAACGACACAATACGCGTCTTCCAGGAGAGTGCAGGTTTCAAGTCGACGTAAGGAAAGACAGTAGCGGGCGCATGATTGCGCATGAACGGCAACGTGTACCCGTAAAGTGCAAGGCCCGGACGCACCATGTTGAAACGCGCCTCTGGACGGCCGATGGTGCCGGAAGTATTCGCCAGATGGACGTAGTCGGGTTGCAGCCCGGAAGCCAGTATCGTTTCCCTGGCATGATCGAAGTTGGCTTCCTGCTCGGCCATCGCGGCGGAATCAAGCACCTCGGCTGAGGCCAGGTGCGAGAAAACACCTTCCAACTTCAGGTGTGGTGACTGCCGGATTTGTTCAACGGCTTTGGGCAGATCGCTCATGCTGATCCCCAAACGCGACATGCCGGTGTCGAGTTTCAGGTGAAAACGGAACGGTTCCGGCAGCGCGGCTTTCGCGGCAGCTTCTTCCAGTGCGGTGATTTGCCAGAGGTCATAAGCGGCGGGAGTCAGGCGCTGGTGCACCACCTCTTCCGCTTCGCCCTGCCAGAAACCGGAGAGCAGCAGGACGCGTCCGTGAAGGCCTCCATCACGCAGGCGAACACCCTCTTCGGTGCCGGTGACGCCAAACCACTCGACGCCCTCGCCTTCGAGCACGCGCGCGCAGCCGACGGACCCATGTCCGTAGGCGTCGGCCTTAACCACCGCGCACACAGTCACGTTGGGACCGATGTGCTGTTGAACTGCTTTCAGGTTGTGCCGGAGTGCGCTGCGCGAAATCTCCGCCCAGATAGGACGCATGAACCTCCCATCAACTGATCTGCATTGATTATAGCGGGCGAGAGCAGAATTATTCTCAGGCGGAAAACTGAGGAACCGCGTTGGTAGCGGAGGCCGCAGGAAGTGGTCGCCGCTTTGAACTCTAAGTGGATATTTACACCCATATAACGCAGATGACATCATCCGCAAGCTCTCGTACGTGTGGCCGTGAGGACAATATTCCGTTTCTTGTGAAGGTTTGATTTGCGTTATGGGAAATGAAGCCGCAGTAATCAGCCGTGTACTCGTTCAATCCTCTGAGCAAACTGGACAACTCGCAAACACGGATATCCTTTTCAAGATTGGCCGTGTTTTTTTCGGCGTTGCGATTGTTGCCTTTGGGATTCAGTCCCTGTTTTACGCGCATTCCGCGAATCCTCACCTGATTGGTCCGCCTTTCTTTCCTGGACGCCTCTTGTGGGCGTGGATAGCGGGCGCGATCTTTTGTGCCGGCGGAGTGAGCATCGCGGCGAATACAAACGTACGCTTGATGGCGGCGCTCGTGGGTGCGGTATTGGCAGTGCGCATCGTGTTCATACACGCGCCGATGCTGGCCGCGAATCTGCATGACCCGGGACCATGGACCAGCGGCTTCGAGATTGTTGGGATCTGTAGCGGCGCTTGGGCATTGGTCGCGAGCTCGTCTGCGGGCGGACACCTGAAACAAAGCCTTATGATTGCCGTGCGGATCGGTTTAGCTAGTTTGCTTGTAGTCGTCGGCGTGCAACATTTTATGTATGCGCAATTCGTGGCCTCGCTGGTGCAGCAATGGATGCCCTGGCATCTTTTCTGGGCCTACTTCATCGGAGTGGCGTTCTTCGCTACGGCATTGTCGCTGGTCTCGGGGATACTGATCCGATTAGCCACCGCGATGCTCGGCCTCATGTTCTTCCTCTTCGTCTTCTCACTGCACCTGCCGAGAGTGGTTGCCGCGTCGCATAACGGCAACGAATGGACTAGCATGTTTGTAGCGACGGCAATGTGCGGAACCGCGTGGATCCTGGCAGGCAGCTTAGGCAAGAACGCTTACACCCGGCGCTGAACCGTCTCTCCGAAAAAAGCCTTTCGTCATCGCGTAAAACCAGCCATGGCAGCCTGCATCTACCCTAAGCGAGGATTCATGCCCTCGACGGCAGAGAGGCAGGTATTTGTGAGCCGTACCAAAGGCAAACCTGGGTTACGCCCTGTAGAACTACTCAGCGCATGGAAGTCCATCCTCGGCGGCAGCACTCCCATGATGTCGATCGAGGTTACACGTGAATGCCCGCTGCACTGTCCGGGATGTTATGCCTACGGAGAAAATCACCTGGGCGGCGAGGTCAATCTTCGCAGCCTGAGTGACTATCGCGGCGACGAGCTGGTTGAGAGAATCGTCGATCTGGTGCGCCAATACCGACCCGTACATTTGTCGCTTGTGGGCGGCGAGCCGCTCGTGCGCCATCGCGAACTGAGCCGCTTGCTGCCAATCTTGAGTGGGATGAACGTCTACACCATGGTCGTGACCAGCGCCGTCATTCCGATCCCGCGCGAGTGGATGGCGATCCGCAATGTTGGCGTTACGGTCTCTGTCGACGGATTGCCGGAGCATCACGATGTGCGTCGGCATCCCGCGACCTATGAGCGCATCCTGAAGAACATTAGCGGTTGCAAGGTTGCCGTCCACTGGACAATTACCCGGTCGATGTTGGAGAGGCGTGAGTATCTGGAGGAGTATCTGGCCTTTTGGAACGCGCGGCCGGAGGTCAGACGCATGTGGGCGAGTCTTTACACTCCGCAAAAGGGAGAGCAAACTCCGGAAATGTTGAGCGCCGAGCAACGGCAATTCGTAGCCGGAGAGTTGCGCCGCCTGCAGCCGAATTATCCCAAGTTGCTCATGAATACTGGTATTGCACAGGCCATGCAGGCTCCTCCGACCAAACCGAGCGAGTGCATCTTTTCGACGATGTCGACGAACTTCTCGGCGGATCTGCGCACGCGTGTGGAACCCTGCATTTTCGGCGGCGATCCGGATTGCACGCAGTGCGGATGCGCGATCAGCAGTGGTCTTCATTGGCTGAAAACCGTTCGAGTGGCGCATACAGTCAAGATCGACAGCTTCGTGAAGGCGTCGATGGGAATAGGGAAAGTGGCGGGGAAGCTGCGAACAGGGCGCTCTCATCCGCGGTGGAATGGGAGATCTGGCGAAACTACCGGCGAACTAGTGCAGATTGGCGAACAGGCGGAGGAGAAGGCGTCGTAGAGAGATCGAACGCGGGCACGCCCGCGCCACCAACCATCGGCTATTCGCCGGAGTCGAAGTTGTCGCCGCCCATTTGCGCCTGGTCAAAGCGCGTGTACTTCTTCAGGAAAACCATGTGGACGGTTCCTGTCGGGCCGTTACGTTGCTTGGCGATAACGATCTGCGCCTGGCCTTCGAGTTCTGCCTTTTTCGTGTCGTCTTTCTCGTAGACTTCCGGGCGGAAGATGAAGCAGACGACATCCGCGTCCTGCTCGATCGATCCTGATTCGCGCAGGTCGGAGAGTTGCGGCTTGTGATCACCCGTACGTGCTTCGGGAGCGCGGCTCAACTGCGAGAGCGCGATCACCGGGACATGCATTTCTTTGGCGAGGAGTTTCAATCCGCGTGAAATAGCCGATACTTCCTGGTTGCGATTCTCGTAACGCTTGTTGCCGATCACGTCCGACGACATCAGCTGCAGGTAGTCGATGATGATCAGGTCTAATGAGCCTTGAGATTGCTTGAGGCGGCGAGACTTGGCGCGCATCTGTAGCAGCGAGATGCCGGGCGTGTCGTCGATGAAGAGCTTGGTTTCCATCAGGTGTCCGACGGATTCCATCACGCGCTGGCGATCGGCGCGATCGAGGAAGCCCGTGCGCATGCGATGCGAATCGACTCGCGCGTGCGAGCACACCATGCGTTGCAGCAGCGATTCAGCCGACATTTCGAGCGAGAAGATCGCAACGGTCTTACCGCCGAGCACGGCTGCGTTCTCGGCGATGTTCATGGCAAAAGCTGTTTTGCCCATGGAAGGACGCGCGGCAACGATGATGAGATCCGAAGGCTGCAGGCCGTTGAGTTTTTCGTCGAGATCGGAGTAGTGCGTGGAGAGACCGGATACGCCGTGACCTCGATTCACGAGCGCGTCGATCGAGCCGAACTTCTCCTGCACGATCTGATTCACATCAACGAAACCGGTGGAGATGGCGTCTTCGGAGAGACGCATCAACCCCTGCTCAGCCTCGCCGAGGATGCTTTCGACCGCTTCGGACTGCTCCAGAGCGCGCGAGATTGATACGTTCGACAGATTGATGAGCCCGCGCAGCAGCGCTTTGTCTTTGACGATCTTGACGTAGTGCTCAATGTTGGGGCGCGGCGGAACTCCATCAGTTAGTGACGCGAGATAAGCAACACCGCCTACGGCTTCCAGTTGCTGCTGCGTGCGCAGCTCTTCAGAGAGTGTGATGATATCGACCGAGCGGTTGGCCTCCATCATCTCGATGATGCGGGCGTAGATGCGCCGATGCGAGTCGATGGAGAGATCGTCAGCGCGCAGCTTCTGCGAGGCCTGGAAATAGGAATTGTTGTCGAGCAGAATGGCGCCGAGTATGGAGCGCTCGGCGTCCATGCTCGAAGGTAAACCGCGATCTACGCTGCTGTAATCTGTGGTAGCCAAGGTCCCCAGTCTCTCAGTCGAACAGTCTCTCAGTCAGTCAGTTTCTCAGTCTCTCGGTCGATCAGTCGGTCAGCCATCGGCTGTCGGCTTGTTTGTGAGCTGAATAAACGTATACGTCAGCCACAGGTGTGCACGACAGAGGCAAAACTAGGTTGAAATTAAAAGTTTTGGTCACTCGTTTGCGAGATACCGGAGCGAATTTGTTGCGATGATTATGAGGCGAATAATTGGCGAAAGCAATGGTCTTTGCGAGACTTCGTCTTGAACTGACGAACTGACGAACTGACGAACTGACGAACTGACGAACTGAGCAACTGACAGACTGAACGACTGATCGACTGAGGAACTGATCGACTAGAGAAACTAAGCGCGGCCATGCCAGCCACACGGCCGCGCTCTAAGGCAGTTATCCTGGGCGTCCAATTTGACTGCCGTTTTCCACGACTGGGAGTATGCCCCGCCGTGAATAGCAGTTAGCGGATTCGATTGGCTCAAGCCGCCACCTGCTGGCCGTGAATCCCAACTCGATACGGGAGGCGCATCGATTATCGATCTGCCGCTTATCGCCTGCCACTGATTCCATCTCTGAAATCCATGGCCGCTTGCACGACATTCGCAGGATTCTGATTCGCGTCAGCTTTCGCTGCTGCGAATCAATTCGTTACCGCTCTCGCTGCAACGAATCTGTGCCAGCCGGTTTCAAGCGAACCTGAAGCCGAACCGCAGCCGTCCTCGCTCGAAAAGGACTGCTAAGTTATTTCGGCGCTGGCGCACCGGAACAACATTTGCATCGCCTTGGGTTTCGACTTGTCATCTTCCCTGCGCCGGGGTCCCCGGCAAGCCTTTGGCTTGCTGGGGTACGGCAAGCGCCTGAAGTCTGACTCTGAACCCGCGCGAGACGCTCAGGACATCTGCACTCGCGAATGAAGAGACTTTGAACTACCGCGGTGTTGCGAACAAGTGAAAAGCCGGGCGAGGCTGTGCAGAAGTTGTGACGTTCGCGCGTTTGCTGTGGAAGGGAGAGGAAAACGAGGAATCATTTCACCGCGGAGGACGCAGAGGGCACAGAGAAATCAGGTAGGTCCGCCGATTACCATTTACCCGATTTCCCGATTATCAATTCCCATTACTTCTTCTGCTTCGCTTTCGCCTGCTGTTCCTGCCACTGTCTCTGCATTTCCTTCATGACGTCCATCATCTTGTCAGGATCGCGCATGAGTTCTTGAAACATCATCCGCGGTTCCCGTGGAAAATTCCCCAACATCATGTGCGCTTCATTCGCGGCAGGAGGACCACCGAGCGTACCCGCCGCGGGTATCGTGGATGGAAGTTGCACTGCATACATCGCGCCACCGCCGAGCGGTTGATTCGGGTATCGCATCAGCCACCTGCAGTTGTGCGAATCGACGATCATGTCAGCGGAAACCACTACCCAGTGGCCGGCGTCCTCTGCGGCCGGATACTGGCAGTCCCAAAGTTCGGAGCCTGGCACTACGGCCCAGCTCTCCGTAAACGCGTATTCGTCAATCTTGAGTTTCTGAATATTGTGTTGCTGCGCGAACAGGGCTACATCGGGCAAGGCCTGGTTCCAGTCGAGATTGGAATCGCTCATCAGCGTATACGCGGGCCGTCCGAACGAGAGCGAATTCACATAAGGCATGTAATACGGATAGTGGCTCACGGCCACGAACAGCATGCTGAGGCCGGAGACGGCGCAGAGCGCAGCGGCGGCGACAGCGATTGGCCGTGCCGAAACTCGAAAGCGCTGCAGCATGGGGGGAAGAGGCGCCAGCAAGAGCATCAGCAGGACCAACGGAATACTGAAGTGGCGGAAGCTCACGTTGAGATGGCTCAAGATGCACAGCACGCTGAAGACGATGAGAGATACCCAAAGCACGCGCCAGTGAATCTGAAGCTCGGGCGCGACCAGCGGGGCTGAATTCTTTTCTACGCGCCTCCAGCGGAACGCCAGCAGACCAGCCAGCACAAGCAAGGCAAGAAATCCCATCGGCGACTTCAGTACCAGCAGGACAGGGAAGTAGTACCAGACCCCGTGTGGGTGAATGTGTCCGAGAATAAAGGCCGGACGGTTCCCCGTGACCGCAACCATGAGTATGCCGCGCACGTACAACCAGGGAGGCATCAGCAGTCGGCGCAGAGGAGCGGTCGCCGACCCACGCCCCAGCAGGTAGAGCACTTGGTTGGTCTGATGCCACGAGAAAACAAAGTAAACCACATAGACAATCGCGGTCGCCCACAGGGCGCCAACGAATGTGCGACGCCAGCGGGCGCGACGCCAAAGTCGTGCTTCCTGTTTTCCGTCAGGCTGACTGGGTACGGCACGCCATCGGGTGCTCAGCGAGAATCCCAGGAAGGCGAAGAATAAAATTCCCGCGGAGAATTTGGATAAAAGTGCTCCCGCGAGAGCCAGCGCAAAAAGCAGCGTGTTCCTGCGGGTGGGATTTTGCCAAAGCTCGGCGAAGCGCCATAAGGTCCAGAGCGAAAAAAGAGTGATGGCGAGATCCGTGAGTACCAAGGGGCCGAAGGTGAGGAAGACCGGCGCCGTGGCATACGCGATCAGCGGAAGAATTCCACCCCAGGGACCGCCGATGCGCGTCCCATAAACGTAAATGAGCCATCCGAGTACGAGGGTGAGCAGCAGCATGGGAAAACGGGCCAAGGCAAGGACTTTGGCAGGAGGGTTCCATCGGGTTAGGATATATTCGCCGAAGATCCACTGGCCCATGTAGGCAGGGAAAAAACTTCGGCTCGCAGTCCATGAGACATGCGAATAATCGGCGTATGTGTGGTTCAAGGCCAGCGGCAAGCCAGCCAGCAGTTTCGCTAACGGCGGGTGTTCTTCATTCAGGCGAAGATCGAATGTCTGCCAATAGCTAAGTCCGGCGCCGACGTGAGCCACTTCATCGAAGGTGACAGACTCACGCAGGGCGCCGCCCCATGCAAGCCAGGCCATCATCGCCAGCAAGACAGCTGCAATGAGCGGCTGAGGTCGAAATCTCGGATTGGGAGCTTCGTGCACGTGCGCAGCATGCGTTGCCAAATTAACTCTCCATTCCCTCACCGCTTGGTTCTATCTAGTAAGCAACAATTCACGACTTGCGGAAAGCGCAAACTTTCGTTTTCCGTCATTACTGCTACGACGCGCACCGATTCAGGATTTCGACGGTTTTAACGAAAGGTTAATAAACAGTTGGAGGAAATAAAAAAGCCCGGCCATTGCTGACCGGGCTTGAAACACAATCGGGACAGGCAGGATTGCCTGTCCTACACAGACTTAGTCGCGAACGCCGTCCAAAAACGCGCGCAGCTTGCGCGAGCGCGAAGGATGACGCAGCTTGCGCAGCGCCTTTGCTTCGATCTGGCGAATACGTTCGCGGGTAACCGCGAAGGACTGTCCGACTTCTTCGAGCGTGTGCTCGGAGCCGTCTTCCAATCCGAAGCGCATCTTGATGACCTTCTCTTCGCGCGGCGTCAGCGTGCGTAGAACCTGAGCGGTTTGCTCTTTCAGGTTTACGTTAATCACGGCTTCAGCCGGCGAGACCACAGCGCGGTCTTCGATGAAGTCGCCAAGGTGCGAATCTTCTTCTTCACCAATCGGCGTTTCCAGCGAGATGGGTTCCTGTGCGATCTTGAGGACCTTGCGGACCTTCGCCACTGGAATGTCCATACGCTTCGCAATTTCTTCCGACGTAGGTTCGCGTCCGAGTTCCTGCACCAGCTGCCGTGAAGTGCGGATCAGCTTGTTGATCGTTTCGATCATGTGCACCGGAATACGGATGGTGCGGGCCTGGTCGGCAATCGCGCGCGTAATCGCCTGGCGAATCCACCACGTTGCATACGTGGAGAACTTGTAGCCACGGCGATATTCGAACTTGTCCACGGCTTTCATCAGGCCGATGTTGCCTTCCTGAATCAGGTCGAGGAACTGCAGTCCGCGATTGGTGTATTTCTTCGCAATCGAAACAACGAGTCGCAGGTTAGCTTCGATGAGCTCGCGCTTCGCCTGCTCGGCGTCCATGTCGCCCTGGATGATGTCGCGCTGTGTGCGCTTCAGCTCGGGGAAGTTAGCCCCGGCTTCGACTTCCAGGTGCTCCATGTCGGCACGAATCTGGCGAGCCTGCTTGCGAAGATCCTTCTTCTGATCTTCGTTGCGAGTAAGCTCAACGCGCCGCTCGATCGACTCCACCTGGCGCTCGAGAGCGCGCATGGTGTCGACGGTCTTGTTGACGCGATCAATCAGCCGCTTGCGTTCGTTGTTGGTAAAGCCGAGCTTCCGGATGCCGCGCGAGAGCTTGATCAGCTCACGCCCAAGCGCCCAACGCACTTTGCGCCCGGAGGGCGTCTTGCGTTTGGGAGCGGGCAGAGCCTGCAGCTTTTCGCTGAGCCCGGCGGCTTTCTTGTAATGCTTTCCGATCTCGTCGATCTTGCCGGTAATGTCTTTCAACCGGTTCATCAGCACTTCTTCGGTGATTTCTTCCTCATCGAAGGTGACGATTTCCTTGATCGAGCGAACGCCCTTTTTCAGGTCTTCGCCGAGACCGAGAATTTCACGAATCACGATGGCGGAACGGGAGATCGCCTTCAGGACTTTTAATTGTCCGCGCTCAATGCGCTTTGCGATTTCAACTTCGCCTTCGCGGGTAAGAAGTGGAACGGTGCCCATTTCGCGCAGGTACATGCGAACGGGATCATTGGTTTTTTCAAGTGCACCCGGCGTCAGGTCGAGTTCGACCTCTTCGCCTTCTTCTCCCTCGAGTTCGCCTTCAAAGCGCTTGTCCAGTGCCGTAGAAGGCAGCTTGGACCCCTCGAGAAGATCAATACCCTGGGTGCCAATGGTGGTTAAAAGATCATCGAGGTCGTCGGGGGAATGAATTTCATTCGGGATCAGGTCGTTGACCTCGTTGTAGGTCAGATACCCTTTTTCTTTCCCTGCGTCGATGAGCTTTTTAATATCGTACTTGTCGTCAAGAGCCAAAGCGGTAATACCCCTCGCGGCGCCCGTTCGGAGAAGCTGGTCTTCCCGAACATTGATTCTGCGGGATTTATCAGGAACTTCGTGGGCGGAAACCTTCGAATTTTAGCATACAACTACTCTGCTCGTAACCCACGTTTCTGGTTTCAGACTTGTTTTTTGGCCGAACTTGTGCGCCGCAATCCGTTTAGATGGTTCGGCAGGTGTTTGGTTTCGGTTTTGGAGAATAAATCTGGGCCGATTTGCGCCTTAAAGTGGCTGAAATACCGTGACTTACCAGAATGGGAATGCCCGGCGTAGCAAACGCCTGAGACTCAGGAGGAGTGCGATTGGCTGAGCGCACGATCGACCTCGAGCTTCTCGCGCAGGAGATGAGAAAGCGAGGCGGAGTCGTTGCGGCGCTCGGCTTCCACGATTTCAGCGCGAATCTGGCGCTGGCGACGCTCCAGGGTGCGGCGGCGCAGCGATCCGATGGCCGCCTCCAGCAACTCCGGCGTGAGTTCTTCTTCCTCGCGAAGCAGGCATTGGGACAGAAGGCGACGGTCGGTATCGGAGAGTTCGAGCGCAGTCGGATCAGCTTCCGGAGCCGCCAGGATTGCTGAGATCAGCGTCTCTGCGCCAAGACCGTGATGCAAGGGCTCGCGTTCCAGAGCGAAGCGGGCTTGGAGGGCCGGGTCGAACTCCTCGTCGGCTCCTTCACGCGTCGACGTGTGGCCGCCGTGTAGCTCACCTCTGCGTCGCCAAGGCGCGAATCAGGATGCGTTCGGAGTCGGTGACCTGCAGGGCTGGCGCCTGCTTTAGCGTTTGCGACTGACGGGAGGTGGCGGCACTCTTCAACTCCTGGCTGAGCACGGCGGAGTCGATGCCAATCTTCTGCGAGATTTCGCTCGCGAGCTCCATGCGGGCGATCCGGCTAGGAACGCGCTGAATGTGCGGCAACAGGTAGTTCAGCGCTTTCACCTTGCCTTCGGGCGTGCGCACGGGGAACTTAGCGCGAGCGCGGTCGATCAGGTAGTCGAAATAGCGCGGAGCGGCTTTGAGAGCCGCGGCATAGGTCGGTGCGCCTTTCTTGCGAATGAAGAGATCGGGATCGAACCCGGCTTCGAGCGTCAACACCTTGATTTCGAAGTCTTCTTCAACCAGCAGTGTCAGCGAGCGCTCAGCGGCGGCCGCTCCTGCGGTGTCAGGATCGAAATTCACGACGATACGATGGCTGAAGCGTCCGAGCAGTCGCGCCTGCGCGTCGGTAAAGGCCGTGCCCGACGAGGCGATCACGTTGTGGAACCCGGCGGCGTAGACCGAGATGCAGTCCATCTGTCCTTCCACCAGGATCGCGTACTCCAGTTTACGTATCGCTTCCTTCGCATGATGCAGGTTAAACAGCACGCGCGACTTCGAATAGATCGGCGTCTCCGGCGAGTTCAGATACTTCGGCCCCGCCTTCTCGTCCGCAGAAAGCGTGCGCCCGGTGAACGCGATTACGCGCCCAGCCTCATTGCAGATCGGAAACGTAATCCGATTGCGGAACTTGGAGTAGAGAGACAGTCGTTGGTCGTTCGTCGATGGCCCATTTCTCTCGGGTGGCCCATTCAAGCCCTCTTTCGGCTTGAGTGGGGCTGTTTCGTCGGTGGCGCGGGCGCCCTCGCCCGCGTCTTTCCACGAAAACAATCCACTCGCCTTCAGCAACTCATCGTCGAACTCCCCGCGCAGACCGGTCTCTCAGCAGAAATCCCGACTCCGGCGCGAAGCCGATGCGAAACGTCGCGATCATCTCCTGATTCAAACCGCGGCCAGCCAGGTACTCGCGCGCATGCGCCGCTTCCGGCTTCCGCAATTGTTCCTGGAACCAGTTGCAGGCACGCTCATGCATCTCGAGCAGTTTCGCGCGCAGTGCGGCTTCGCGAGCTTCGGCGGGCGAATCGAACTGCATCTTCGGCATGGGCACGCCGAGCTTGGAAGCCAGTTCGCGGATCGCTTCGCCGAAAGTAATGCCTTCGATCTTCTGCAGAAATTGGTAGACGTCGCCGGACTCGCCGCAGCCGAAGCAGTGAAAGTATCCGCGGGTGGCGTGCACGGAGAACGATGGAGTCTTTTCCTTGTGGAACGGGCAGAGTCCCTGGAAATTCTGCGCTCCCGATTTGCGCAGCTTTACGTATTCGCCGATGATGCGGACGATATCGGCCTGCTGCTTGAGCTGGTCTTTGAAATCGAGAGAGCTGGGCATGGACTAACTAGTTTGCCGCAGAGAGAGCACTTCCGCTAGGACATGTCAGAGGAAACTGGCCTGCTCCTGTGCGAAACCTGTGGACGTCATCGCTGCGGGCTTAGCAAAACCGGTTCGACATACCGAAGCACCAAGGGCGAAAGCCTAGTTCAGCCTTATCACCTTGCCCGTATCCAGCTCGTAGTAGGCCTCGATCACCTTTACTTTGCCTTCTTCGACTTCATGCTTCAGCACCGGGCTATGAGAGACGAGTTCCTGCGCGCTCTGGTGTACGTGATCTTTGATGGCCGCGGTCAGATCGCCCTTGTGTGCCGAGCACGCGGCAGCGATGGGAGCTACCACGGCTTCGAGGTTCGCAGTCGGCATTTTCTCGCCGGAGCAAGCAGCAGTTACTGCGCCGCAGCTCTGGTGACCGAGCACAACGATTACGGTGGTGCCGAGATGTTCGACGGCATATTCCATGCTCCCAATGGCGATGGGATCGGGACTATTGCCGGCATTACGGACGACGAAAAGATCGCCGATGCCCTTATCGAAGAGAAGTTCGGGAGAGACGCGACTATCGGCGCATGCAAGCACGGCAACCTTGGGAGATTGGCTCTTGTCAGTTGCCTGACGTTGGGCGACATAGTCGTGCTGTGAGCTGTGACCAGTGGCGAACCGTTGATTGCCGTCCTCGAGATTCGACCAGATCTGATCAGCGGAACTCGTCGCGGCTTTGTGCGCCGGGTGAGTTTGCGTAAAACACAGGCTGGCGGCGGAAAGGAAAACAACGGCAAGGATCAGGCGCTTCATGGCTTACTCCAGATCGCGGGAGAGAAGTATAGGCGCTTTGATCAGATGCGCAAGTCGACCACGGTGGCGCCCGCGCCGCCTTCATTCTGCGGTGGCTCGGTTACGTTGGCTACGTGCGGATGCTTCTGCAAGAACGACCGCAGCGCCTTGCGTAGAATGCCCATGCCACTGCCGTGAACGATGCGCACCTGCGGCATCCCGGCGAGGAAGGCCCGGTCGACGAACTTTTCCACCTCGCGCGTGGCGTCGTCGACGTTGTGCCCGATGACGTTGATCTCGGTGGGCGCCGTCAGGTCGTCGCGATCCAACTGCACGTTGATACCGCGGGCGCGGGCCGCTGCCACCGGATTATCACCGGCACGCGCGACCACCTGCGCGATATCGGCGCGTGGGATGCGCATCTTGATCACACCGGCTTCCACCTCAAAGAGGTCCTCGCCAACCTTGCGGCGAACGATGGCCGTGCGATTTACCGAGCGCAGCTTAATGGTGTCGCCCTCGGAGACGTGCTGCACCAAGTCGGGGCGCGCATTGGGATCGTCGCGGTCGGCACCGCTGCTGTGCGCCACGATAGTGTTATCGAACTGCTCGCGAAATTCACGGCGCATCTTGGCGACGCGGCGCTCTGCGTCTTTGGAGAGCTTAGTAGCCGCAGCACGATCCTGAATGGCGTTCACTGTCTCGCGCACGCGGTATTCGAGATCGTGAATCAAGCCATCGAGCTTCTGCTCCATCTCCTTCAGCTTGGCACGCTGCTCTTTCGCGCCTTCAGCGGCCAGACGGCCGCGTTCGCGCGCGATTTCCTGTTCTTTGTGGCGCAGATCGGCGCGTTCTGTCTCGACCTCTCGCAATTCCGAGTGCAGACGGTCGAGGAACTTGGAGACGTCCTGCGTCTGCGTTCCGATCCGCGAGCGAGCAGCGTCGACAATTGACGGATTCAGCCCCAACCGTTGCGCGATGTTCAGGCCCGCGGAAGCGCCCGGGACACCGACGCGCAGTTCGTAGGTTGGCTGAAGTGTCTGCTCATCGAAACCGACGGCAGCATTCAGCACGCCGGGGGTATTCGCGCCATAAACCTTTAACGACGTGTGATGTGTGGAGATGACGGACACAGCACCTACGCCCCGGAAGTGATCGGCGATAGCGACAGCCAGCGCTGCACCTTCTTCAGGATCTGTGGCGGAGCCCAGTTCGTCAAGCAGAACCAGCGAATCGTGCGTAGCAGTGCGCGAGATGAAATCGATGTTGGTGACGTGCGCGGAGAACGTCGACAGGTTCTGCTCAATCGACTGATAGTCGCCAATGTCGGCGAGCACAGCGTCGAACATGGGCAGCTCGGCGCGATCCGCAGGAACCGGAATGCCTGACTGCGCCATCAACGCCAGCAGTCCAATGGTCTTGAGCGACACGGTCTTTCCGCCAGTGTTCGGGCCGGTGATCACCAGTTGCCGCTCGTCGCCCGTAAGCTCCACGCTGATCGGAACGACGGCAATGCCCTTCGGTTTGAGATTGCGTTCGAGCAGAGGATGACGGGCGTTGAACAACAGAAATGTGGGTGAGATCCGCACATCGGGTAGCCCATTCAAGCCTTCCTTTCGCTTGAGTGGGGTAGTTGCAAACTTCGCCTGCACGCAGTTGTATTCGTTCGCAAATCGCGCCTTCGCGAACTGCAATTCCAATTCTCCGAGCACATCCGTCGCATGCGCAATGTCGGGCGCATGTTCGCCGAGCTTGCGCGTCATCTCCAGCAGAATGCGGTGAACTTCTTCGAGTTCGTCTTCGAGGAGGCGGACCAGTTCGTTGTTCTGCTCAATGGTTTCGAGCGGCTCCACGAACACCGTTTGGCCACTGGAACTGACGCCATGCACCACGCCTTGCACTCGCCGCTTCTGCTCAACTTTGACGGGAATGACGAACCGCTCGCCGCGAATCGTCACCAGTTCTTCCTGCAGCGTGCCGCCCTCGGATAGATTGCGCAGGTAGCGGTTCAGCGATTCGCGTATCGTGCGACGTTGCTTCTCAATCTCGCGACGAATGCGCGCCAGGTCCGGCGAGGCGTGATCGTCGAGCGTGCCGTCAGGGTTGATTTTGTTGCGAAACGACCGCAGCAGCTCGGTGAAGTCGGCGAGCCCGGAGCAAAGTCGTGCAATTGCCGGCCACACTGAGTTGGCGCCTTCCGGTCCTCGCATTGCGTTCGGCGGATTGCGAAGGACGGCGTTCCATTCGTCCGCACGATCGGCCACCAGCAGGATCTCGCGAATCTGCGTGGGATCGAGTGCCGCGCCTTCAATCCGCGCCTGGCTCAGTTCCTTGCGCGGATCAAGCAGACCGGCGAAGTCGAAGCGACCGCCCGCGCGCAGAAATTCGCGAATCTCGGCGGCCATCTGCTGCTGGTCTTCGATCCAATCGAGATCGGAGACGGGCTCGAGCGCGGATACGCGTCCCTGCCCCAGCGGCGAGAAGGCATAGCCGCGAACCAGGTCGCGCAGCGCACCGAATTCCAGCACTTGGGCGCTAGTGTGAGTCGAGAGGAGCCATAGGTCTATGGTAGCGCAAGGCTCTGAATCCATCACGGAGACACGGAGAATGGGAGAAATTAAGAATGAAGACTTAAGATTTCAGATTGTCGGTTGCGACCAGCGCGCGAGCCATTCTTAAGTCTGAAATCTTAAATCTTAAATCTGAGATTCCTCTGTGTCTCTGTGCGCTCTGTGGTGAAAAGCGGTTGTGATCTCCGTCACACCCGGCATGTACATGCAATTCAGGGCAGGGCTGGGCAGCTCGGATTTAGAATTTAGGTGCCATGAACTTCCCAGTTACCCGCATGCGGCGCCTGCGCCGTACCGATGCGATCCGCAACCTTGTCCGCGAAACGCGGCTCACTCCCGATAACTTCGTTTACCCGATGTTCGTTTGCCCAGGCGAGGGCATACGCAAAGAAGTGCGCTCCATGCCGGGCGTCTTCAACCTGTCGGTCGACGAAGCGGTGAAGGAAGCGCGCGAAGTGAAGTCGCTGGGCATTCCTGCGGTCATCTTGTTTGGGCTGCCCGAATCCAAAGACGAAGTCGCGACCGGAGCATGGGCCGACGATGGCATCGTGCAAAAGGCTACGCGCGCAATCAAGCGCGAAGTAAAAGATCTACTCGTGATCGGCGACGTCTGCCTCTGCGAGTACATGTCGCACGGGCATTGCGGGATCGTGAAGAAGGTGCAGCATCCCGGAGCCTGGTTCGCGCGTGGTAGTTGCGACGCGCGACTCCGCTGCAGCAGCCATGGAAAAAGCGCTGGCCGAAGAATACGAAATCGCAAACGACGTCTCACTCGAGATCCTGGCGAAAACTGCTGTCTCGCAGGCCCGCGCTGGCATGGACATCATCGCCCCTTCCGACATGATGGATGGCCGCGTCGCGGCGATTCGCGAAGGACTCGACGCCGCCGGCTTCGAGAACATTCCCATCCTGTCCTACGCCGCGAAATACGCTTCCGGTTATTACGGTCCGTTCCGCGAAGCAGCGGATTCGGCTCCGCAGTTTGGCGACCGGCGTTCCTACCAGATGGATCCCTCGAACTTCCGCGAGGCGATGCACGAGATTGAACTCGACCTGGAAGAGGGCGCCGACATGATCATGGTGAAACCGGCGCTGCCTTATCTCGACGTGATCCATGCCGCGTATGAGCGCTTCGAGGTGCCAATCTCGGCTTACCAGGTGTCGGGCGAGTACGCGATGATCGAGGCCGCCGGAAAGAATGGCTGGATCGATCGCGATCGCGTCATGATGGAGTCGCTGACTTCGATTCGTCGCGCTGGGGCGAGCATCATCTTGACCTACTTCGCGAAAGACGCGAGCAAGCTGCTTAGCTGAACTCAGTTCATGGCGCGTTCTGATCCAGGTTGGATGAATCGCCAGATCACGCTAAACACGAATGCCTCGATGACAAAGGCCGTGACAAAGGCAATCCCTCCCTGCACCACGTTCGATCGAATCGTGTTCCAACTGAGCAGTGGTGGAACTGTGCGCAGCAGCGCGGCTGCACACGCGCCAGCAAACATCGCAAGCGCTATCAGCAGCTTCTTGCGGGAATTAAGAGCTGAGTGTTCCACGCCTGTTGCAGTCGCTTTTCGAAGCCACTCGAAGTAAGCCAACACTAGTATCAGCAGGCCCAGAATGCTGCTGCCATACTGCAGCAGCTTGTACACGGCAATGTGCTCGCCGCCGATTGCAACGGTCGACACAGTCAGCATGGGCACGTGTCGCACGACCCAACCGGTCTTATGCGTAAAGGAATCCCACAGCAGATGCGTCGCGCTTCCAATCAGCAATGAAAGCAAGATGAGTGCAAAGCGCGATGCCGGCTTGAAGTGAAAGCCTTGCGCATAAGGATAGAGTCGCGCCTGATGGCTGGCGGGAAATAGTGCCAGTAGCGGCCGCTTCAGAACCTTCTGGAACAAGAGAAGTAGTAGAAAACCGGCGGGCAAACAGAACCAGAAGAGGCCCTTCAGCGAATGACTCTCGGCGTGCTCAGACGAAAATGTGAGGAAGTAACCGATGTCCGGCGCGAGTGCTCCCGCTATTAACGCCGAAAACGCCAACTTCGTGCGCGCGAACGGCAGTACGGCAGCGGGATGAGCGAGCGTAAAGGGCATGTTCCTCAACCTGATTATCTCAGGACGGCGCGTGCGCCCGCCCGTTCGCGAATCCATTTCCCGTGTCGTAGAATCTTCTGTTCTGAGTACTCCTCAAACCGAATTAGCAGGGAGCATCCTTTGGCAGACAAGATCTACGACGTCGCAATTGTCGGCAGTGGTCCGGCCGGATATACCGCCGCCATTCGCGCCGGGCAATTTGGCCTGAAGACCGCGTTAATCGAGAAAGACACTGTGCTGGGCGGCACTTGCCTGCACGTGGGCTGCATCCCGACCAAGGCGCTGCTGTTCAACGCCGAAATTTACGACCACCTGAAAGATGCCGCCGAGTTCGGCATCGAGGGGCTAGGCACACCGAAACTTAATTGGCCGAAGATTCAGGATCGCAAAGACAAGATCGTCACCAAGCACACCAAGGGTCTCGACTTCCTGATGAAGAAGAACAAGGTGGATGTTATCCGTGGCTACGGCAAGCTGACCGGGCCCGCCAAAAATGGCATAGTCACCGTTGATGTCGAGAATGGCGGCACGAAATCGCAGGTGCAGGCGAAGAACGTGCTGCTGGCGAGCGGATCGGAAGCGCGCATGATCTCCGGGCTGAAGCCGGATGATCGCATTCTGACGAACATCGAAATTCTCTCAATTCGAGGACATTCCCAAATCGTCTGATCGTTGTGGGATCGGGCGCCGTAGGCGTGGAGTTCGCGTCGATCTACAACTCGTTTGGCACCAAGGTGACTGTGGTCGAGATGCTTCCGCGCATCGTGCCCGTTGAAGACGAGGAAGTCTCGAAGGAACTGGCTCGCAGCTACCGCAAGCGCGGCATCGATGTGCTGACCAGCGCCGCCGTGAGCAAAGTGGAAAAGACAAAGGCCGGCGTCGCGGTTGAAGTTGAAGTCGAAGGCAAGACGCAGCGTCTGGAAGCCGACAAAGTTCTGATCGCGATTGGCCGCCGACCGCGCACCGAGAATCTGGGACTGGAGAAGACGAAAGTCCAGACCGAACGTGGTTTTGTTCTGGTCAACGAATGGTTACAGACTGAAGAGCCCAACATTTACGCCATCGGCGATATCGTGTTCGGTTATCCGCAACTGGCACACTCCGGCGCGATGGAAGGCATGGTGGCCGTCGCGAAGATTGCCGGAAAGCCGGCAAAGCCGCTAAATCCCTTGCGCATTCCGAATTGCACGTATTGCCATCCGGAGATCGGCAGCGTGGGTTACACCGAAGCGAAAGCTCGTGAAAAGGGATTGGAAATCAAAGTCGGTAAGTTCCCGTTCACGGCGAACTCGCGGGCCTCGATTGTGGGCGCGCATGAAGGCTTCATCAAAGTTGTTTCCGACGCGAAATACGGTGAAATTCTCGGGGTGCATATCATCGGTCCGAATGCGACGGAGTTGATCGCGGAGTCCGTAGCCGCGATGGAAATGGAAGCCACAGTCGAAGACCTGATGTACACCGTTCACTCGCATCCAACGCTATCGGAGGGCATGCGCGATGCGGTGGAGAGCGTGTACGGCCTCGCGATCGACATGTAGTCCGGCGGGAACATTTGAAGATCAGAGACGTGATTCGCATGATCGAAGACGATGGCTGGTTTCTGGACCGCACGTGCGGCAGCCATCGTCAGTTCAAGCACCCGAGCAAGAAGGGGCTGGTTACCGTTTCCGGCAAGCCGAACGAGGATCTTGCCCCCGGAACATTCAATAGTGTGCTAAAACAGGCTGGGCTGAAGAAATGAGACGTTTTCTTGTAATCGTTGAAACCACCGATACGGGATTTTCCGCCTACTCTCCGGATCTGGAAGGTTGTGTGGCGACCGGTTCCACCAGAGACGAGGTTGAGCAGAACATGGAATCGGCCATCGCATTTCACCTCGAGGGTCTGCGCGACGCTGGTTATCCCGTCCCCGAATCGCGCACCTACTCGCGTTACGTTGAAATCTCCGCTTAACCCTCCCGTGATTTCCGTCGTACAACTCGGCGTTCTTGATTACGCCACTGGGCTCCGCATCCAGCAGCAACTCGTTGATCTGCGCAAAGAAGGCAAAATTGGCGAGGTGCTTCTGTTGCTGGAGCACACGCCCGTGATCACGCTGGGCCGCAACGCCAAGCGGCAAAACGTTCTCCTCTCGCACGAAGAACTCGACCGCCGTGGAGTGGAGCTGTTCGAAACCGATCGCGGCGGCGATGTAACATTTCACGGACCCGGGCAGTTGGTCGGCTATCCCATCTTCGATCTACACGGATTCCCGAACAAGGCCGGGACCTCGACGCTGAAGTATCTGGGTGCGGTCGACTACGTCCGGCGAATCGAAGAAGTCCTGATCCGCACCTGCCTGGATTTCAAGATTCCGACCAGGCGCGTTCCTGGCCTGACTGGTGTATGGACGGATTGGCCGTCGAAGCCCGAAGCAAAGATTGCCGCCATCGGAGTGCATATCTCGCGTTCCGTTACATCGCACGGCTTCGCGCTGAACGTGAATACCGATCTGAGTTATTTTAATCTGATCGTGCCGTGCGGCATCGAGAACAAGCCGGTGACGTCATTGGCAGGGGAACTCGGTGAGGAGGTCGATATGGATTCGGTAGCAAAGGCCATCACGCGCAACTTCGGACGGGTCTTCGACCGGCAGATCCTATGGGTCGATACGCTGGACGCACTGCTAGGCCGGACCGTCGGCGTACCGATGAAAGAGCCAGAAGAGCTACGACGGATTCACGGTACAGATTCGCGGCTAGCTTAATCTGGTTCTCAATCCTCTGCGCACTCACGCGTCCTCTGCGGTGAAATCCAAAACGCGCTAGAATCTCCCACGCGATGGCCTCGAAGAAGAACGGGAACTCTCGTAATTCGCACGCGCCGAAGAAAGCCAACTCCAAAGTTCCCGTCAAAGCTCAGTCCAAGGCCTCTGCCGGTGACGGACAGCCTGATCGCAATCAGCGCACCTATACCATCGCCGATTTCCGGCTAGAGCACCCTGAGTTTCACATCGAGCAGATTCATGACGGCGAGCAGACTCGATATGTCGTGCACGGCGATCTGAGCGCGCCAGCACCGCCGCTTCGCGACTCGAAGTATCTCAATAAACAGCAGTCGATCGAAATCTATCGCTACATGCTGCTGAACCGTCGCATGGAGACGGCGCTTGAGAATCTCTATAAGCAGGGCAAAGTTGTCGGCGGCGTTTACTTCGGACTTGGCCAGGAGGCGTGCTCGTGCGCCTCGGCCTATGCGCTGACGAAAGACGAGTGGCTCGGTCCGATGATTCGCAATCAGGGATCGCTGCTGGTGCGCGGCTTCTCCGCCCGTGACATCATGATGCAGTACATGGCGAAGGCGGGTTCGCCGACCAAGGGACGGGACGCTTCCTCGCACTTCGGCGATATTCACGAAAAGAATGTAGTTGCGCCGATCTCTACGCTGGGAGACCTGATCCCCGTCCTCACCGGTGTTGCACTGGGTGCGCGGCTGCAGGGGCGCAACATTGCGGTGATGACCTACATAGGCGATGGAGGCCAGTCGACCGGTGTTACGTATGAAGGAATCAATTTCGCGGCGGTCCAGAAACTCGGACTGGTGTTGTTCGTCGAAAACAACATCTGGGCCTACTCGACGCCGAACTCGGAGCAGTTCCTCTGCAAAGATCTGGCAGAACGGGCGATTGCCTACGGCATTCCCGGAGTGATCGTCGACGGCACCGACGCAAATCAGGTATACGACGCGGCTCACGAAGCCTGCGAGCGTGCACGTCGTGGCGAAGGTCCCACGTACATCGAAGCCAAGATGATGCGCATGAAAGGCCATGCCATTCATGACGCTGCGCAGTACGTTCCACGCGAACTAGTGGATTACTGGCAGCGACGCGACCCCATCGCGCGGCTACAGAAATATCTGATCGACAAGAAGTGGCTTACCGCGCAAGAGAATGATCGATTGATCGCTGACGTTGAGCGGGTTTTGGATGAAGACCGCGAATTCGCCGTTAACTCTCCCATGCCGGAACCGCAGACGGCCGTCGGCGGCGTCTATTGCGATAGCAGTTGCCACGACGTTAATCCAAAGTACGCGATGCCGAAGTTCAAGCAGCGCGGGATCGGAAAGTTAAAGCAGAGTGAGGCTGCAGTGCATCTGAAATAACGTTTCACGTTTCACGAAATCAGCAGCTGAAGCCGCCGGCCCCTATGACTCGCCCTGTGCGAATGCAAGGAGCACCACTTCGCGAAACGTGAAACCCGAAACGCCCTACACTCCCAGTGTCTTCTGAATCGCCCCGGCAATCTGTTCAGTCAACTGCTTCATCTGCGATTCTGATTCGGCTTCCACCATCACACGCGCCAGAGCCTCGGTGCCCGAATAGCGAACAACGATGCGCCCATTGCCTGCGAGTTGTTCTTCGGCGGTTTTGATGGCGCTGCTGATTTCGGGCACTTGATCAAACGCTTTCTTCTCGCGCACCTTGATGTTCTTTACCACTTGCGGAAAGACTTTCAGGTCGGCAACCAGTTCGCCCAACGACTTCCCGCTGCTCTGGATCACCTGCAACACGCGCAGTGCGGTTAGCAGCCCGTCTCCGGTGGTGGCATCGCCATCACGGAAGATAATGTGTCCCGACTGTTCGCCGCCGAGCACTGCGCCAGTCTTCTGCATCTGCTCCAGGACATATTTGTCGCCCACTCCGGCGCGCAGCATGCGAATTCCGGAATTGCGCAGCGCGATCTCCAGTCCCATATTCGACATCGTGGTTGCGACAATCGTCTCCTGCGCTAACTTGCCGTGGGCTTTCAACTCGCGGCCAGTCAGGAGCAGAACAGCGTCGCCGTTGACCACTTTCCCTTGTTTGCAGGCGAACAGCGCGCGGTCAGCGTCGCCATCAAACGTAACTCCCAGGTCGTACTTCCCGCCGCTGGTGGCCACGGCCTTCGCAACTACCTCAGGATGCAATGCGCCGCAGTTCTCATTGATATTGCGTCCAGTAGGCTGATCGTTGATGAAATCCGCCTCGATGCCGCATGCGCGAAAGACTTCGTGCGCAACCGGCGTAGCGGCACCGTTGGCGCAATCGACGAGCACACGCACACCCCGGAAGCTCGTGCCCTTCACGGTTGCAGCAAGCCACTCGACGTACTGGCGCAAGAGCACCGGGTCGTTAGCCATTGCCGGTTCAGGACCGGCATTTGCCGCGGGGATCGACTTCAACTCCGGCACACGCCCGTGCAGCAAATCGAAAATGTCGGTTTCGATCTGTTCTTCCAGTTCGTCGGGCAGCTTATAGCCGTCGTGGCTGAAAATCTTAATGCCGTTATCGGTCCACGGATTATGTGACGCGGAGATCACCACGCCCGAGGAGAATGCCTGTCGCGCGAGGAACGCAACTCCCGGAGTGGTAGTCACACCGGCATGTTTTACGCGGGCGCCAGCCCAGCACAGTCCAGAAGTGATGGAGTCGCAGATCCACGCACTGGATTCGCGCGTGTCCTGTCCGATGACAACCTCGAGATCTTCGTGATGCTGGCGCAGGTAACGGCCTAAAGCGGCGCCGATCGCAAACACGGTATTGTGATCGAGCGGCGGATCACCAGCCACACCTCGGATGCCATCGGTGCCAAACAACATTCTCATGCGCAGAAATCCTTTCGGAAATAACCAAGGTGTACCAATCAGTTTACAAAATCCGGTGCTGCGGAAAACTACTTTGCTGTTACCACGGTGACGTGAACCGTAGAGGGCGTAACCAGGTGAAGCATCGGATCGGAAACATAGGCGTGTGTGCTGAAGGTCGCGCGCCCGATTACACCGCTGGCATCCACCGGATCGGTATTCACCGATTGCAGGTTCTCCAGTCGATGCGCGGGTCCAGCCACGGCGACATTGGGCGGATCGACCATAACTTCCTGCAAGCGGTAGCCAGGAGCCGTTGTGCCGATAACCCGCGCCGACACCTCTACAGTCCGAGTGCCGCGGTTGTCGAAGCTGATACGGAACTGGCTGGGGATGACTTCTTCTACTTCAACATCGCTGGGAGCGTGAATGCGCGAGGCCGGAAGATCGTACGTACGCTCACCCGGCCGTGCATTGGAAAGATCAATGCTGGCATGGATCTGCGAAGCCTTCAGATCGCGCAGTACACCCGAGTACCCCCGCAGCCGGACTTGTATTTGCGGAATCGCCTCTGAACTGATCTCCAGGTTCGACGGCGCGTTCACAAACTCGATCGGCACATTGATCGCAATTTCCGCTACCGGCTGTCGCGCAATCGCAGTCCAGAGCAAAACGGCAATCAGCAGCGAAATCAGCTTCAGGCCGAGGTTGTGAAAAACGTATCTGCGCAGGAAATCCATCATTGCGCTCCCGGATAATGGCTTTCGCCGGAGCGCTCGTACTGCGTCGCGCTGGCGCCGTCGCCATAGGTATCGACAGCGGGGTTGATTGGTGTCGGCAGCGCGGAAGGCGGAACGTAGCGTCGCAGCAGCTCGCTCAAGCGCTCACGCAGGTACTCCGCGGTGATATCGCGTTCGATATTGCCGGCAACGGCGATGCTGATGCCGCCGGTCTCTTCTGAGACGATGACAGCAATGGCGTCCGTCTCTTCGGTGATACCGATTCCTGCGCGATGGCGAGTTCCCATTTGCGTCGAGAGCACCGGATTCATGGAAAGTGGCAAAAAGCATGCAGCTGCGGCGATGCGCTCCTTCTGGATGATCACAGCGCCATCGTGCAAGGGCGCGCTCGGACGGAAAATCGTCGCCAGGAGATCGTAAGAAAGAGTGGCATCGAGCGGCACTCCGCTTTCGATGTAGGTGCGGAGGCCGATTTCGCGCTCGATTACCATCAGCGCGCCCGTCTGGCTTTGCGAGAACAAGTTCGCCGCAAGCACAATGTCGTCATAGGCCTCGGCAATTTCCTTCGAAGACCGCCGGAACGTTATCTTGCGCCCCAGTCGCGCCAGCGCATGCCGGATCTCGTTCTGGAAGACGACGATCAGCGCAAAAATAGCGTAGGGCAGAATCGTCCCGACGACCCAATCCACCGTGCGCAGCTCTACGATGTGAGCAATGTAGAAGGCAAGCGCCAGGCCCCCAACTCCCACCAGCACAGGAACGGCGCGGGTTCCGCGAATCAGGCTGAGGAATTGATAGATCAGCACGGTAACCAGCAGGATGTCGATTACCGAAATCGCCGACATCTGTGGCCAACGCCATAAGATCAGGCTCATGCTGGTTCCTTTGCGCGTGGGTCGGCGGAATACGACCCATAGACATATTTTAATTCAGCGCGTTCCCGGGTGCTCCAGAGATTCTAAGGATTCCGCGAATCGTGTCCCGAAGAGGCGCTAACGGGCAATGGCTGTCGTCTGAGCTTCCCTAACGGAGTGGGCATCGTAGTCGGAATGGATGATATCCACGATCGCGCGTCCCGCGATACGCGTTTCCGCTACGGAATGTATGTGCACGGGCAGGCTGAACCCCGCGACTTCGTTGTAATCCTGCACGAAGCGGATTTTCTTCACGAATAAGGACGGGGACTTAACCAGCATTCCTTCAGCGCGCACCAGCGAGCCGTCGTGAGGGTCGAGGTAAATCCTTCCTTTGAAGAGCCCCGGACGTTTCTGGCTGGGCTTTACGGCGTAAACGTACAGCGTTCGGCCATCAAACGCCTCCGACCCCTTGAAGGAAAAGTTGTAATTCGCGTCGGTGATCGCGACCTTGGCGCCATCGTCCTTCTGGACGTGATCGACTTCCGACTGCAGCAGGCGCGCAATCACGTTGGACTTGATGAAATTGTCGCCGGCGAAATCGATCGCCTGGAAGGTGAGCGAACGGGGAGCGGCAAACACGCGCCGCAACTTCAGACGTCCGCGCTGGGAGCTCTGCGGGAGTTCAGCGTCCACTACGGTGATGTCAGAGAACGAGGCTAGCGTATGCAACTGGTCGTAGGCATGGCGCAAATAGGTCATGAGCGCCGCGTCTGCGTTCAGGCGCGGTCGGGAGGCGAGCGTTTCCTGCGATATTTGCGGGGTAGAAGCAGAGACGCTCGGTCGGCCCGGCATCTCCTCGTCCGAAGAGGTAAACTCCTGCCCGAATCCAGCCAGCACAAATAGCAAAAAAGCTGTACAACCTAAGAGATAGGAAAGCAGACGGCTCATCAGGTACAAACCAGTTATTAATTATCTTGGCGAGTTGCACATCAAGCAAGTAATTGCTTACATACACCCCGCAGTTAGTGGGACAAAAGCTGGATTGCCGATCTGCCGAATGACCAGATAGGATTCCGCCATGTCCGAAAAAGCAGTTCTGTCTGAGAACCCCGCCCAGACTTCGCAGGTGAACTCAAAGCCCTCGCAAACGGAAACCGAAGTTTTCGCTGTCTACGGCGCCGAGCCCGAAGTGCAGGCATATGCCATGGCGAAATATTCGCGTTCCGCTCTTTCCATGAAAGAGTCGTTAAAAGAATTAAATGATCAAAAGGCCGAGAAGTTTCTAAATACTTTTTACTTCCAGTACGGACATCGCTCCATCGCCGACCTCGCACATGTGGCTCTGGCCGTGGAAAAACTCTCTCTGCTCGCAGCAATCGCGCTGGTCGATGAACAACGCTGGGATGGTCAAGAGCGTTCCACGCGCTATCAGAACTTCCAGAAGAGCGGATACTACACGCCCGACTTTGGTGGGAACGCAGCCGCGGCAGAGCTTTACCAGGATGCGATTGGCGATCTCTTCCAGCACTACCGTTCCCTCTCCGAAACGGTGTTTCAGTTCCTCGCGAGTCGCACGCCCAAGCCCGAAGACATGAAGCAGGACGCGTACGAGCGCACGTTGCGCGCGCGTGCCTTCGACATTACCCGCTACCTGCTGCCGCTGGCGACTAATACATCGCTCGGCGAGATCGTGAACGCGCGCACCCTGGAGACGCAGGTGTCACGGTTGCTGTCCGATCCGCACGAGGAGATCCGACGCCTCGGCGAACTCTTGAAGCGCGCGGCCAGCCAGCCCGCGTGGAATTTGAATCAGGACCGGTATCGCGATCTCGTCAATCGTCTGCGCGAAAAAGACGAGGCGCTGGCCAACGAGGCCGGCGATCTGTTGCTGAAAGACGTTCGTGTCTCACCCACGCTGGTGAAGTATGCAGAGCCCAACGCATACCAGATCGATGCTCGCCGAGAACTAACAGCCGCCGCTGCCGAGGTAATGGCCGGAGAAGCGATTGAATCAGCAAAGCTGGTTGATCTGCTCGAAGATGAGCCGCTGGAAATCGAACTTGCCACGACTTTGCTCTACGAGCATTGCCACTACCCATACCGCCAGGTTCGCCGGAAAGTGGAAGGGCTAGGAGATAAGCGCCGCGCCGAGATCATCGACCTCGGCATTCGGCTGCGTGGACGTCACGACGAGTTGCTGCGCGCCTATTGTTCCGGCCAGAAGTTTCGCTTCGACATCCTCATGGACATTGGCGGCTTCCGCGATATGCACCGTCACCGCCGCTGCGTGCAGATCGTGCAGGGCTTCACCACGCAACATCGTTTCGATACTCCGGAAGAAATCCTGGCAGCCGGAGCCGGCGAGGAATACATGCAGGCGATGCAGCGGGCGGCAGAAGCCTCGGCGCATGTGCGATCGCTACTGGGCGGTGGCGAAACAGCGGACGAAAAATCCGAATACCTCATTCCGCTCGCCTATCGCAAGCGCACTCTGTTCAAAATGGACCTGGCCGAAGCCGTCTACATCTCCGAGTTGCGCAGCAAGCCCGAAGGACACATTTCGTATCGTCGCGTGGCTTATGCGATGTATGAGGAAGTCGTGCGACGCTATCCCGGGCTGACGGAGATGTTCAGGGTGCGCGATATTAACGAGCCGGTAAATTTGCTGAAGCGATGATGATTAGCAGCGTCGAGCCGCAGATTAGCGCTGAAAAACGCGAGCGAAAGCATAATCCCCACGCGAGATGGATCGCCCTGCAGGCGCTCGCCTATGCCATCCTTTGCAGAATCATTTTTGAGCGCTCCCCTGCGATCTGAAAGTTGCACTCGCGTGATGTTGTTCGCGCGCAACCATCCTGGTGTGGAGCGCGGTTTTTCGCCTTGGCGCAATGCGATTCGATGCGGCGCTAGTTCCGACCATGAGCTTTCAGACGGAGTCTATGCCTGGTGCGCCACCCGATTTACACGTCCTTCTTCTGCTTCTTCCTCGCAACGGCCTGCTTCGCGCCTACTGGTACTGACGATCGCGACCGTGCTATTCGTGATTGGTACTGAGATTCGCGTCAGGTTGAAGACGGATTACTGGCTTCGCAATTCGGAGCGCAGTTTCGGGACTATAAAGCAAGGTTCCTGCCTACGTTCATCTGCGTCAATCAGAGGTTTGGGTGTTTCGGCTGGCTCGGCGTGCAGTAGTTCCCAGTTTCGCACAGCTTTCGTTTTTTATTCGCCCATCTGGTTGGATCAGTTTATAATCCGCCTCAATTACAATGCGAGGAGCACCGCACTTTTCGCATTGCGCCAAATATAAGAAGAACGGCGCCATTTCCTCAGGAGAGCATTCATGGCCGATATCGCAGTAGAACGCGGACGGGCGATCGATCTCGCCGTCGCGCAAATTGAAAAGCAGTTTGGCAAAGGCTCCATCATGCGACTGGGCACGAAGGACGCCATTGTGCCGATCTCGGTCATTCCTACGGGCGCGATTTCCTTCGACGCTGCCCTCGGCGTGGGCGGCTTTCCTCGCGGACGAGTGGTTGAGATCTTCGGCCCTGAATCCTCCGGCAAGACCACCATTGCCTTGCAGGTAATTGCGGAAGCGCAAAAAGCTGGCGGTATGGCTGCCTTCGTCGATGCTGAGCACGCGCTCGATCCGGCTTACGCCAAGAAATTGGGCGTCGACGTCGATAACCTGCTGGTCTCGCAGCCTGATTACGGCGAGCAGGCGCTGGAAATCACTGAGGCGCTCGTGCGCTCGGGCGCCATCGACGTGCTCGTGGTCGACTCCGTCGCTGCCCTGGTACCCAAGGCCGAGCTCGATGGCGAGATGGGCGACAGCCACGTTGGCCTGCAGGCTCGTTTGATGTCGCAGGCGCTGCGCAAACTCACCGGCACGGTCGCGAAATCGCGTACCTGCCTTATCTTCATCAACCAGATTCGCGAGAAGATCGGCGTCATGTTCGGCAATCCCGAAACCACGACCGGTGGACGCGCGCTGAAGTTCTATTCCACCGTGCGCATCGACATTCGCCGCATTGCTGCCATCAAGGAAGGCGACGTGATGGTCGGCTCGCGCACCAGGGTGAAGGTCGTAAAGAACAAAGTTGCCGCGCCTTTCCGCGAGGCTGAATTCGACATCATGTACGGCGAAGGCATCTCGCGCGAAGGCGACATGCTCGATCTGGCCGCGAATAACGAGATTGTAGAAAAGTCCGGCTCCTGGTTCAGCTATAAGGGCGAGCGCATCGGACAAGGCCGCGAAAACTCCAAAAACTTCCTGAAGGAAAATAAGGACATCGCTGCCAAGATCGAAAGCGAAGTCCGCATGAAGCTGGGTCTGCTCAAAGAGAAGCAGGAACCGGCTCCGGCTCCGGCAACAGCGCCCGAAGTCGAGCGAGCGAAGAGCGTAGCGGGAAAGAAATAGTCGTGTGGCGCGGACACTTCCTGTCCGCGCTCTTAGCTAACCACAACTTGCGTGGGGCAGCCGACCCCGGCTGCCCTCGCCCTCATCGCCAAACCCAATCCCTCCCAGCGAAATTTGCGCACCTCACTATTCTTGCCCTGTCTGCTGCGCGGCCATTAAAATCCAAATAGACGTGTGCCTTGGCGAAGCAGCGGCAGCAATAGATCCGTTCCAAGTGTGTCAGGGAGCAAACAAGCTCATTGAAGCAAGTCATCGCGATCTATCCCGGATCGTTTGATCCGGTCACGAACGGCCACCTCGACCTCATTCAGAGGGGCAGTCTTATTTTTGACGAGCTTGTGGTCGCGATCCTGCGTAACCCGGAGAAGAATCCGCTGTTTTCGGTGCAGGAGCGGATCGAGATGCTTCAGGGTCTTACGTCGCCCTGGAACAACGTTCGCATCGAGACCTTCGAGGGCCTGCTGGTCGACTATGCGCGCTCCGTGAACGCTCGGGCGCTGTTGCGTGGTATTCGCGCTATTAGCGACTACGAGTACGAGCTGCAGATGGCGTTAATGAACCGCAAGCTCTATCCGGAGCTGGAAACGGTGTTCATGATGCCGGCCGTCAGCTACTCGTTTGTGAGTTCGCGGCTGGTGAAGGAAATCGCGCAGCTCGGCGGCTCGGTCACCGGGCTGGTTCCCAAGGTCGTGGAAGAACGGCTTCTGAAAAAATTGGACGCAAAGTAGATAACGGAGAAAAGAATGGCAGCAACCAGTACCCCCGCACTTACGCTGACGGAACGAATCAACCGCATCGAGGTTTCCGCAACCATGGCCGTAGTGGCGGAAGCGGACAAGCTGCGCCAGGGCGGCGCCGACCTCGTCGACTTTGGCGCAGGAGAGCCGCATTTCCAGACGCCGCGGCACATCAAAGATGCGGCCATTGCTGCTATCGAGGGGAATTTCTCCAAGTACACACCGGTTGGTGGAACCGCCGAGCTGCGCGACGCTATCATCAAGCGCCACGCTGCAGACTTCGGCACCGGCTACAAGCGCGAGGAAGTGATCGCCTCCACTGGCGGCAAGCATGCCATCTTCAATGCGATCTCTGTGCTGGTCGATCATGGCGATGAAGTGATTCTGCCCGTGCCCTACTGGGTTTCGTTCAAAGACATCGTGCGCTACGCTGGTGGCGCGCCGGTGTTCGTCGAGACCGACGAGAGCCAGAACTTCAAACTGACAGCGGAGATGGTCGAGCGTGCGATCACGCCGCGCACCAGGCTCATCGTTCTGAATTCGCCGAACAATCCGTCTGGCGCCGTGATGAGCCGCGAAGACGTGACCAGCATCATCCGCCTGGCGCACGAGCGCGGCATCTACGTCATGTCCGACGAGTGCTACGTCTATCTCGACTACACCGGGCATCGCTTCTCCGCGGGCGAAGTGCAGGATGCCAAAGAGCATCTGGTGATCGTGGGATCACTCTCGAAGACATACGCCATGACCGGCTGGCGCGAAGGTTTCGCGCTCGGCTCCGGCACCGATCGTGTCGGCGATGCAGAAGCTGCAGAGCCAGTCGACCTCGAATCCGACCTCGATCGTGCAGAAAGCGGCGGTGGCCGCCTTGAGCGGTTCGCAGGATTGCGTCGAAGAGATGCGCCAGGACTACATTCGCCTCCGCGACCGAATTGTCGGTGGCTTGCGCGAGATTCCGGGCATTACTTGCACCCTGCCGCAAGGCGCGTTCTATGCGTATCCGAACGTGTCCGCCTACATCGGACGCGGAGGAATCAAGTCGGGTGCCGACCTTGCCAGCCGGCTGCTCCGCGAAGCGCACGTAGTCGCGGTGCCGGGCGAGGCCTTCGGAACCAAGAGCCACATCCGTTGCTCCTACGCGACCTCGCAAAAAGAGATCGATCGCGGCCTGGAGCGCATGAAGAAGTTCTTTGGCTCTATCGCGTAGATTAACCACCAAGGGCACGAAGGCTCACAAAGGTTCTTACATACTTTGTGGCCCTTTGTGTCCTTTGTGGTAATCCTTGAGCTTTTCCTCAGCGTCCTCTGCGGTGAAACCTTTCACTCCGCTGTTCACATCCAAGCTGCTGGCGGGACTACCGCTGCTCCATTTACTATCAACCGTTCATGTCAGACTTGTATCCATTCCTTCTCAAGCCCTTCTTTAGTGAACGTATCTGGGGTACTCGCGATCTTTCTCCAATCTATTCGGAAGCGCCGGGCGAGCAGCCCATTGGCGAAGCGTGGCTTACCGGAGATCAATGCCTGATCGCGAATGGTCCGCTGGCCGGCAAATCGCTTGGCGAGATTTCGACGAAGTTCGGACGCGACGTGGTGGGCGAAACTTCTCCTCAGTCTGACCGATTTCCTCTGCTGATCAAGTTCCTCTTTCCGCATGACAAGCTCTCGGTCCAGGTCCACCCGGATGACGAACACGCGCAGACTCTAGGCCAGCCATGGGGAAAGACTGAATGCTGGTACGTGCTTGCTGCCGCTCCGGGCGCGCAGATTGGATTAGGACTGAAGCCCGGCACCACTCGTGACGAACTGCAGCGCGCCATTCGCGAAGTCCGCGCCGAGCAGTTGCTCAACTGGATCGACGTGCATTCGTGGCGACATGATTTATGTCGACGCAGGCACCGTGCATGCCATCGGGCCAGGGTCGATCCTCGTGGAAACGCAGCAGAGCTCCGACACCACATTTCGTCTGTATGATTACGGCCGTCCGCGCGAGTTGCACGTCGACCAGGGCCTGGCCGCAACGCGCGAACACACGCGCGCCGGCAAAGTCGTGCATAACTACGACGGCGGCAAGAACACGCTGATCGCAACGCAGCGTTTTCTGGTCGAGAAATTCGTATTGAAGACCGGCGACTGGCATCTGCCGCGAACTGAAAAGTCGGCGGCGCAATGCATTGTCCCGCTGAAAGGCAGTGGTGTCCTGGAGTGCACCGGTTCGCAGCCAATCAGTATTTCTCCGGGACAAGCCGTGGTGATTCCCGCCGCCATTCATGAAGCGTCGATTCGTCCGCAATGGGAGCTGGAATTTCTGAAGTGCATGGTGCCCGAGAAGAAATTTGCGGAACCGGAAACAGAACTGGTGGCGCGAGCGCCCTCGCCCGCGTGATCTAACGAGTGCAATTTGGCCACAAAGACTAACTTTTATCCGATTGTTTTAGCTGGAGGCCGCGGAACGCGCTTCTGGCCCCTCAGTCGCCGCAAGCGCGCCAAGCAGATGCTAGCCCTCGACGGCGACAGCACCATGATCCAGCAGACGAGTCGCGCGCCTGCTGCCGCTCACTCCCGCCGAGCGATTCTGGATCATTACCAACGGCGATCTTCGCGATGGAATCGCGCGCCAGTTGCCGAAGATCAGCAAGAAACAAATCATCGCCGAACCCGCAGCCCGCAACACCGCACCCGCTATCGGGCTTGCGGCATTCATTCTCGAACGACTCGATCCCACCGCAGTCCTCGGACTCTTTCCTTCCGATCACGTCATCGCAAAGGAAAAAGAATTTCGCCGCGTCGTCCAGCAGGCGGTAAAGCTCGCCGCCGCAGGCGAGAACATGGTCGTCATGGGCATCGAGCCGCATCGCCCGGAGACCGGCTACGGCTATATCGAAGCGGGCATCCGCGGCCACGGCGAGTTTTTGCATGTGCGCCGCTTCACCGAAAAGCCCAATGCGGAGAAGGCCGAAGAGTTTGCGGCCGCTGGCAACTATTACTGGAATAGCGGCATGTTCATTTGGGGAGCGCGCACGCTGGCCAATGCAGTTTGCGAGCACATGCCCGACACCGCGCCACACCTCCAAAAGATTGCCGACGCTTACGGCACCAGGGCGTTCGAAAAGACCTTCGCCAGGTTCTATCCCAAATGCGAAAACATATCGGTGGACTATGCCATCCTCGAGCCCCGCTCGGCCAAGGGCGAGCGCGCATCTAATCTGTTCTGTATTCCGGCGAATTACGGCTGGAACGATCTCGGATCGTGGGCAGCTTTGTATGAACATCGCGCCGGCCACGCTACGGATCGCAACATCATTCATGCGAGCGCAGGTTTCACGCTGAATGCGACCGGGAATTATGTGCACTCGCCGAAGAAGTTCGTGGCAGCCGTGGGAGTCGACGACCTGGTTGTGGTTGAAACCGACGATGCGCTGCTGATCACCACGCGCGAGCATTCGCAGGATGTTGGGAAAATTGTGAAGTACCTCGATGAGAAGAAGCTGAACAAGCTGACCTAACCATGCCGAAAGAGATCAAGTTTGGAACCGACGGTTGGCGTGGCATCATCGCCGACGACTACACCTTCGACAATGTTCGCCGGGTGGGCGGCGCGATCGCCGCATATGTTCTGAAGCATGAAGATGCGCGCAAGGGCCTGCTGGTCGGCTACGATACGCGCTTTGCCTCCGCCGATTTCGCGCGCGCCATCTCCGAAGTGATTGCCGAAGCGGGCATTCCCGTTCGTCTCTCCAACGACAACGTCCCCACGCCCGCGATTTCTTACTGCGTGAAGAAGTGGGACACCGCCGGAGGCGTTGTCATCACGTCGAGCCATAATCCGTACAGCTGGAATGGCGTGAAGTTCAAAGAGAAGTTTGGCGGATCGGCGCGGCCCGACATTATCAAGCAGATCGAAGCCGAGGTTCATGCCGGATCGATGCCGAAGGGCACGACTGCGAAAATCGAAGAAGTAGATTTCAAGCAGCCTTACATCGAAGCCATTTCGAAGTTCGCCGATCTCGATGCCATCGCCAAAGCCGGCTTCAAGATTGGTATCGACTGCATGTATGGCGCGGGTCGGGGCATCGTGGCCGGTATTCTCAAAAGCCGCGGCGTGAAGGTCGTAGAGATTCGCAGCGAGTTGAATCCGCTCTTTCCCGGCATCAATCCCGAGCCCATCGAGCCGCACGTGAAGGCCTGCCAGGAGATGGTGGTTCGCGAAGGCTGTTCGGCAGGCTTCTGCACCGACGGAGACGCCGATCGCATTGGCGCCGTTGCTGAAGATGGCAGCTTTGTCGACGCGCACAAATGCTTTGCCGTTCTGCTCATGTGGCTGCTGAAGTACAAGAAATGGCCAGGCGCTGTTACGCGCGCATTCAACACCACTGGCATGCTCGACCGCATCGCGAAAAAGTACGATCGCGAGCTAATCGAGCACGGCATCGGATTCAAGTACGTCTGCGACGTGGTCCTCTCCGGCAAAAAAGTTCTGGTTGGGGGAGAAGAGTCGGGCGGCATCGGCATTCCACGGCATCTGCCGGAACGCGATGGTATGTTGAATTCGCTGCTGCTGACTAACGTGATGGCCGACGAACGCAAGCCGCTTGGCCAGATCGTCGCCGACCTCCAGCGCGAGTTCGGCCCTCACTACTATGGACGCCGCGATCTGCGCATTCCTGACGAAGTGAAGTACGGCGCCATCCGCCGCGCCGCCTCGCCTGAGTTGCAGGAGTTCGGCCGCTACAACATTGTTCGTCGCGCCGATCTCGATGGTGTGAAGTTGTTCCTCGATGCCCCGACCAATGGTGGTGGCGCCGAAGCCTGGATCCTCTTGCGAGCTTCTGGAACCGAGCCCCTGATGCGCCTCTACTGCGAAGCATCGTCACCCGACTTGGTGAAAGAGATTCTTGCCAATGCTGAAGCATTCGTTCTCGAGAAGGCGACCGCTGCGTAGTTCAAAACCACAAAGGACACAAAGTATCACTAAGGTTTTCGACCTTTGTGTCCTTCGTGCCCTTGGTGGTAAAGCGCGTCTGGGTAGACTCCACCGCGCAGTTGCGATATAAACACACGATTGCATGACCGACGCCTCCCCAATGGTCGCGAAAGCCGATTCGCCTGAAACGCAGCGTTACAACCGCATTCATCGCTGGCTGGAGATCGCCGATTTCCTGATCGGACTGGCTTTCCTGGTCTTACTGCTCGCGACCGACTGGACGAGTACGCTACGCGATTGGGCCTACCGCAGCGCAGGCCAGCATTACACGCTCGCTGTTTTCTTCTACATCACCATGCTGCTGGCCATCAGCAAGGTTCTCGGCTTCGGCCTCGACTACTACGGATTCCGCCTCGAACATCGCTATAACCTGTCGAACCAGAGGATTCGCAGCTGGCTTTGGGATCAGGTGAAAACATGGCTGATCACGCTGATAATCGGCACGGTGCTCGTGGAACTCATCTACTGGACGATCCGCACCTCGCCGCAGCATTGGTGGATCATCGCTTGGGTCGTGTTCATCCTGCTTTCCGTTTTCTTCGCACAGATCGCGCCGGTTGTGCTTTTCCCACTGTTCTACAAGTTCAAGCCGCTGGAGAACGACTCGCTCCGCACGCGCCTGCTGCGCTTAAGCGATCGCGCTGGAACTCATGTGCGCGAAGTGTATGAATGGGAACTCTCAGAAAAGAGCAAGAAGGCTAATGCCGCGCTCGCTGGAATCGGCGCTACTCGCCGCATCATTCTTGCCGACACACTGCTTCAGAACTATTCTGATGACGAAATCGAATCGGTGCTCGCACACGAACTCGGTCATCACGTGCACAAGCACATCATGAAGGGAATTGCGGTCGAAGTGGTGGTCAGCTTCTTTGGCTTCTGGATCACCGCCGAGATCCTTCGCTACGCCGTGGATACGCGTGGAATGTTCGAGAGCCTGCACGACTTTGCCAATCTCCCGCTGCTGGTGCTGGCTTCCACGGTAATGTCGTTCTTGCTGATGCCGCTGATGAACGCCTATTCGCGTAGTAAAGAGCGTGAGGCCGACCGCTATGCGCTCGAGGCAATCCCCGACGTCGCTCCATTTATTACATCGATGAACAAGCTGGCCGATCAGAACATGGCCGAACGAGAGCCGTCGCGCTTCGTGGAATGGTTCTTCCACTCACATCCGGCAATTTCGAAACGGATCGCTGCGGCCCAAGCTTGGCAAAAAGCTCAACCGCAGCCGAGCAGCTAGTAGCCTCGGAGTGTTTGTGTGTGTTGTTTGTGTGGCGCGGACATTCCTGTCTGCGCGCAGACGGAAGCCGTCAGATCACCTTGTGCGAAGGATCTTTTCCACTCTTTGCAGATCTTCTTCTGTGTCCACGCCGACCGTATCGTACGGAGTCTCAGCCACGGAAATCCCGATCCCGTTCTCCAGGAACCGTAACTGTTCCAGGCGCTCGCTGCGCTCCAGTGACGACTCCGGCCACTTCACAAACTGATCCAGCGCCGGCTTTCGATACGCGTAAAAACCCAGGTGCTTGAAATAGTGGATTGCGCCGGTCTTGTCGCGATCGAACGGAATGGTCGCGCGGGAAAAGTAGAGAGCCCCATGCTTCGAATCTGTCACCACTTTCACCGCATTCGGATTGTGAGTGTCTTCGCTGCCCCCGGGGATTGGCGTCTTCAGCGTGCCCACCAGGATCGACGTATCCTGCATCAACGCGACCAGCGCATCCAGGTGCTCCTGTCGCGCAAGCGGCTCGTCACCCTGCACGTTCACATACACATCCGCCGCAACCTGATTCGAAACTTCCTGCACGCGTTCGGTTCCGCTGCGCGCGTCTGGTGAGGTCATGCGCACATGCCAGCCATTCCTTTCGCAGACGGCGAAGATCTCACCGGAATCCGTGGCGACAATCACGTCGTCTAGGCCAGCGCAACGGCGCGTGGCTTCATAGACCCACGCCAGCATGGGACGACCGGCAATCTCGCGCAGAATCTTGCGGGGCAAGCGTGTCGACGCCATTCGCGCCGGAATGACAGCAATGATGTTCATTCAGCGAGAGTACCAACGAAGCTTGCAAGGTGCAAAGAGCGTCGTCTGAAGAGAATCCGTCCCCCAGGGACGTCGTCGGGTCTGCCACTTTGGGAACGAAATCGAGCGGCGTTACGTATATGGGTTTGGAGGCTACGCATGAACTGCGCTAGCCTATACTCATGACGCATCCGGGAGGTTAATTGTGGCGCTTGGATCCGTTTTCTTCTTCCCGTTCTTCGGCTTCGGATTTGTGCTTTATTTCTTGCCGTCGATCGTTGCGCTCATTCGAAGCAAGCGCGATACGCTTGGCATCTTTCTGCTGAATCTTTTCCTGGGTTGGACTTTTATCGGCTGGATAGTGGCGCTGGTCTGGGCCGTGAAGGCAGATTCGCCTCCTGTCGTCCACTACGTGCAACGATAGTCGACTGCCTTGGCCTAATTCTTCCGGCCGAACTCCAGGCATGTTTCAGACCTGGAGGTCCGAACTCAAGCTCCGCCTTCTGTGTGTCACTGGAAGTGTCGAACTCTCCTGCCAATCGGCGCGTTCCGTTAACCGCAGTGCAATTCTTTTGCCCACATTTCTCTTGCAGGTGAAGATTCGCAATCCCCGAGAGTCTATGGCCCTGCTCTCGCGATTATTGCGCCGCAAGGTACAACATCAGCTCACTACCGCACGTCTCCTTATTCACCTTTGCAAAGGAACAATCCACACTGGAGTAACCCATGAATGGGGAGTTTCTCAAATCCTTGATTAGCAGTCCTCTCACGCGCCGCGATTTTGCCAAAAAGCTGGGGCTTACAGGCGCCGGAGTTGCAGGCGCCACCATGCTTGGCAGCACGGTATTGGGCGGCGCACTGCAATCCGCTCACGCACAGACCACGACAACCACCACCTTTACGGATACCGACATTCTTAACTTCGCGCTTAATCTGGAGTATCTGGAAGCCGAGTTCTACACCCATGCCTCCAATAATGATTCCATCGCAGACCAGGGCGTGATCCCCAGTTCCGCGATGGGAGGCCCTACCACTGGAGGACATATGGTGCCGAATTTTGGCGCATCTCCCATCGCCTATCTCGCGAGCGCCCTCAAGTTCGACGAACAGCAGCATGTAAAACTCCTCCGTAGCGCTCTCGGCTCCAGTGCGGTCAAGAAGCCAGCCATCAATTTGAATGCCCTGGGTCTGGGATTCGGCAGTGTTAACGAGTTCCTGACCTTAGCGCGCGCCTTCGAGGACGTGGGACTCAGCGCCTATCTCGGTGCGGCCGGACTCATCCAAAGTAAGACCTATCTGCAGACTGCTGCTGCAATTCTGTCGACAGAATCGCAGCATTCCGGATCCATCCGCTCACAGGTTTTATTACGCAGCCTCACGGTGCCACCTGTCGACAGCGTGGACGTAGTGCCTACGCAACAACACCCTTTCAATGTCGACCAGAACGCCTTGGCAATACCGCGCACGCCTCAGCAGGTGTTGAAGATCGTCTACGCCGGTGGCAATACCTCCGGAGGCTTCTTCCCGGAAGGCTTGAACGGCAACATCAATTCGGCTGCATAACCAGAAGGAGGAGGCCAAGCGTCTCCTCTTCTGCTTCATTACCTGGAGCTTCCAATGTTCGAGGGTCTCTTTCAAGCGATGCACCTGCTGATCATTCTTGGGCTCGCTTTGCTTTTCTTCGGATCCAGCAAACTGCCTGAACTGGGGAAGGGAATTGGCGAAGGGATTCGCGGATTCAAGAAGGCAATTGAAACCGAACATAACGAGAACAAATAAAAGAGAGGGTGGTCCGGTTCTCGCAGCTCTGAAGAGCCGGTCTACCGCTCACCCGATCATTAACACAGCGCGTCCCCGAACCTTTCCCTGATACATTAAATCCAATATCGCGGCATCCTGGAAAACTGCTGCGACCCAGCAGAGCAGCCCACTTCGGCTGCACCGGTGTGCACCGCGCCTTTTCACGCGTGTTCGAGGAATTCCGTTCGATACTTCGAAGCCAGTGACACGGCCTTCGCCCTGAACTCTGCCTGTGCTGCTTTATCAAGTTTGGGCGGCGGAGTCGTACGGGTTGCGACGGGTATGCCCACCTCCGCAAAGAATTCCTCCTGCCCGGCGGGTGAACAGATGCATAGCATTCGCGCTGGCTGCGAGGATGAATTGTGAAACTGGTGCGGCGCATTGCCCGGAATGTTGATCGTCTCGCCCGCGCGTATCACCTGCTTGGCTCCGCGAAAAGTAACGTCGAGTTCGCCTTCAAGCAGCGAGAAGGTTTCTTCGAAGTCGTGACGATGCGGAGGTGGCCCGCCGCCCGGCGGCACGTGCATATCAATCAGGCAGAAGCGGCCGGCCGTGTCCTTTCCTGTCAGAAGAATCGTATATGTGTCTCCCGCCAACCCGATATGAGGCGACTTAGCGCCCGTGTTCGCTATAGCAAGCGTGCGTTGAAGGTCGTCCGGCGGAAGCTCTGACGTTAATTTCTTCAGCAAATCTGATGTGTCGGCCATTCCTGCGTTTCTTTATGGATAGATGTCGCAAATGGGCATTCCCGTTCACTAATTCCGGCCATCAAGAGATTCCGATTCTCGAGAAGGCACAGACAGGACCCACCACCTCTGCCCCCGAACTTCATTTGACGGGTAGTATGTGGCGACGGGAAAAACGGCTCCACCTCTAGTTCACGAATTGGCGGCTGGATCGCGGCGTTAGATTTGTCGGGGCACGGACGAGTAGAAAAGCAGACAATAGTGCAAATCTTCCACCATTTGCGCGTCTGTGAGTGGATTCTGGGGATGTGTTGAAGGGAAGATGCCAAACATGCCGATAGGCGACGGCCGCGAATCGTCGCCGTAGTAAAACGCAAAGTTTGTGATAACCACTGCGGACTCCGGTGTCGCCTCCGGATTCTGGTTCCATCGTTCGGTGAGCTGATCCCGAATCTCTGTCATCCACGGAAAAGTTTCGACCTCCACACTTGAGTAGCCCGGAGTATCTGTCGGCATCGTATCCGGTACGTTCGAGTCAATGAAGATCAGGAACGGCATGCCATCACCCGGAGCTTGCCGAACCGCCTTGTCGTAGAGATCACAAACGTCGCCTTTGAGGTGTGTTTCCGGAGAAACGGTTCCGATGTAATTCATGGCGCCCGGCCTGCGCCGACTCTTCGTTTCAACGCCTATCTTCTCCCCGGTACGTTTGTGAGTTGCAATGAACTCGGGATGCTTACCTAGAGCCTTCTCGTCGTCAATCCATTCGATATTGAATCCTGCCCTCGTAAAAACAGCGGCGATAAGCAGCTCGTATCGCGCTCCTTGGAACGCGCTGAAGTCTTTCAGTCTCTCCACTAATCGGTCTGGCAGGCGGTGTGTTAACTGCAACCAATACAAGTCATAAGCAAAACATTGGTATGCTTGTGCCTCACCAGTCAGCGTATGTCCGCTGTGGACCGCGTCATCTTTGTCCCAGGTTTGCGCAGCAAATCCATCATTGCTTTCCGCCACTTGACGATGGCGCTCTGGTTTTTTGGTGGAAGTTGTGACTGTGCCTCGAACCAACCCTGCCCCAAGGTATGGACGGCGACCGCGTCGAGAAATTGGTGGAATGTTTCGATCTGAGGGAAGTGCCAAACCTTATTCCAGAGCAGGCGGAATCGGGTATCACCCATGACGGTACTGGACTGAATCGATACTCGCGCTCCTGGCACTGTTATGGGAGTGGTGCCGCGAAGCATGACATTTCCCATTGAAAGCTCGCCGTCGTTTTTGCAGCAGTTGCCGTATTTCTTGCCCCGCAATCCACAGGGGCACGGCTTCGCAGAATCGAAATAGGGTGTTTCCGGGCCACGAAGATTCAATTTGGCGACATCGGCAAGCTGCAAATCGTTCATACCAATATCGATGCAGAGTCCCGACGGAGCAACTTTCTTACATGCTTGGCATGTAAGCGGCGCAATCGCCTTCTGGATGCTGCGTGCAACCATATCAGGATCATGTCGGGGAGCATTGGCAATGATCTCCTCGCGGCTCCTTCGTCCGCAGTGTGGACACCCAAACGAAACCTCCGCTTTGAACCAATGATCGGGCACATCGTCGATGATAGGCGGTCTGCCAGGGAAACGATATGCGTTTGTACTAGGCGGACTGGGGAGTTGAGAGTTGTCTGGTTTTCTGTTTGTGCGATGGTGTTTCTTTCAATTTTTTTGTATTGTTCTTGTAGGCCTCGATTGCATTCAGAATCTTCTTCAATGTTGACGCACGTACCTGTGAGTTAAACGCCTTCTCAATTGTGTGCTGTCCGATTCCCCGCCGACGCAACTCGCGCAGCCCAATATTCCTGATCTCGTGTTTTAATAAGTCGGGCAGCTCGACCTTCCGATTCTTCCCATACTCAACCACTCGAAAACCGATTTGATCCTCATCTGGAATAACACTTAGATCGTCGCCTTCTGACCACATCGAGGATGTTTCCTTATCAATATAGCGAATTCTGCCAGCTGTAATGTGGGCGCGTTGTAATAAGCCGCGAGTTTCGCTTGCGCAGGGATTTCCGTCCGGACCTAAACTCTTAGCCTCTGGGTGCCAGATATATTCTTCAATCATGTGACCGTACGTTAGTGGATGAAAATTAGGGTCGTTCATTCGGTAACGTCGAAATTCCCCGCGTCGGTCTTTATTGTGAATATCAATTCCGACAAGATTCGACCAGTCACATTGCTTGCTCGAAAATGGCACGATGATTAGCGGCTTTTTATCAGCTTTGTTGTCAAAATCAAAGTCGAAGGAGAACTTCTTCGAGGTCATTACAATAAACATAAAGTTATGGGGTCGTGCACATTTCCACATACCCAGCATCTTCAGCACGTTCCACGTGGATACAGAAAAGCGCATCATCTGGGGTAGAGCGGCCCAGGTCGGTAGTTTTCTTGGTAATCCCACAAAACCTCGAATGATGTAGTCCCACATCTCAAAAATCCAGAGTGGCGCATCCTTTCTCCAATTTTTCAGATTATCTTTAGGTGGATAAAGGAATCCAACTCCGTGAGCTTTGGGATTTACAATTTTGATGTTGATTAAATTTCCTTTCTCGTCCAGCTCTTTAACGAACAAAGAATATCTTTTAGCGGCGATTGCAATACCCCAAAGTTGGCGTCGCGATTTCTTTGGTGATTTGCACTCGCAGTTAGTCACTTCGCAAGCACCTGTCTCATCATGTTCCGTCTTGATCTCATGTGAGCATTCGCAAACATAGTTTTCGTCAGTTAAGTTGAGCAGGTCCTTCACGTCATCCTTGTTGTATGGATTTAGTTGTTGAAATTTTGCAGTCAGTTGATCGGCTTCATGAAACGAGAGAATGCGCTTGTCTTCCGCACCGGCAATGTTGAGGGAATTACCAAGTTCCGACGCTACGATTGCCAGACTATCGGTATCGCAATAAAGATACGTACCTCCGACTGCCGAAACTTCGACCTCCAACATCGCGAGCAGAAGTCTTCCAGCCGATGTGATGAGGGTTGCAAGATAGGGTGCAAACCATTTCCCTCGTGTTTCGAGCACGCGCGAAAAGTCCGAAAATACTTCATTCCCGGAAAATACAGTCACGCCCCTGGGCTTTTGAAAATGCTCCGGAATTAGTTCCACGAAAAATCCATAGATGGAATTCGCCAAAATCTTTAGCCAATACTGAAGGTCGGAATCGTGTTTGTTGCGTTTCCTCTCCTCAATAATTTTCGTAAACAGATCTACAGCAATGTCGTTCGGATCAATTAGCACCTTGCCGCGTAGCCGGATTGGCCTCATCCCCGATTGAATACCTGTGGCCATGACCCTAAAGGCTTGTTCAACTTTGAGGGCTCGTTCAGGTTGTTGAAGCACTGCGGCGACAAGGTCAGGACCAGCGATATAAACCGCTTGCGAATGATTTGGATTGGGGTACAGGAAATTGTTCCCGATATTGTGGGAAACGCCTGCGTACACCGTTCGGATGGGTAATATGTCGCCGTCGGGCATGAGGCGCGCAATGAAATTCAGATCCCTCCATGTCTCGCGCTTATAGCAATTTTCCAATGTGACACTCGATAGAAACTCCCTAATGTTTTCTGTGTCGTCGACAAATTCCAATTTTTCGGCGGTGAGTAGTCGAAATAAACCCAAATTGGCGCAACAAGAGGGATATTCAGATGTGAAATCAACGGGAACAACGGGCACCGCAGTGTGACGTATTCGGCATTCAGAGCGGCCACCGTAATAGCCTTGCATCCAAGGACCTAACGTTTCATTGTTTACTTCAAATTTCATCTCGGGTCGGATAATTCCCATTGCTTTCAGAGTGCCTTTGCCGAAACTCGCGGGCGAATAAACATTCCAAGGTTTGAGATCGAGGTCGGGATGTTTATCGAATTCCTGTTTACATGCATTCAAGAGCGCAACCGTACACCGAACATCTTGGCGACAATGCTCGATTTCGCTCGGGATTAATTCACCGGTCGGTTGGTGATCATCCTTCTGTGGCAAATTCAGCGACTTGAAAGGTCCCCTCTTGTTGTCGCAGGCACTTCTGAGGGAATGCGATTTGTTGTAGAGCGACCAAAGTAGAGTCCGAAGATCGAGGAAATGGATCCTGCGTCCACCGTCTTTCCATTGCTTCGATGGTATTTTTCCCTTCAACTTCTTCGTGCAGGGCGTCCAGAGCTTGATGATTTGTTTCTTACTGTCGATGGGGGTGATCAGGATACGAGGGTAATTGGCATTCTCATTACCATCTGCGTACTGTTCGAGAATCACCGACCACTCACCTTTGTTCCCTTGCTTCCAATCCAAAGCGATTCTCGTGAGATCGTAACCAAGGTTAAAGCCGACGACCATTGCACCTCTTTTCTTTAGTGCAGGCCAAAATACCCTTCTCATGAACTGAGAACGTGAATAGATCGGAAATCGCGGAGGAAATCCAGTCATGTCGGAGACTGCCGTCTCCATGTATCTCGTAAGTACCTTGAGCTCCTTGGAGGGTAGATCGTCAGCGTAGAAAACACCTTCTTCGGACAGCTCATACCGTTCCTCCACTAACTTGCAGCGTCGCCACACCCCAAATGTAAGCGATTGGTCTACGGTGGTCCGGCTCTCCGTATCGAACGCAAGCACTTCTTCCGGCCACTTTGGCTCGTCAACCGCAAAACGTGCCTTCTTTTTTGCCTTCTTCTTGAGGTTTTCCTCTTTCGGTACCGGTACGGCAATAGCACGGAGGAAGAGATCGTGTGTTTCGGGGATACTTCGATTTGGAATATTGTTTCGAATCATATCTTCTGCTTTGACCTTTCGTGCAGCATCCAATCAAGCAACATCCACTCAGCGATTTTTATCGCCGATAGGGCTCGCCTGAATCGCTCTATTGAGTCGTCCGTATAAGTGAGATCAATTGCTGCTTGACGTACCAGCACGTGGAATCGGTCGTGATGTTGCCTACAAAAAGGCATGGTGAACCACGCGAGATGATTTCTTCCGCCGAGATGGTTCGCTTCCACCTGGAACGTGCTTCCGCAGATTGCACAGCGTTTCACCGTGCACCGCCGGAGTAGGGGATAAGCTGTTCACTTCCAAAATGTTGAGGAAGATTCTCTTGCTCGCCTAGATGTCGAATAATGTCAGGGTCGGTCAGCAGTTTGTGGCCTTGAATACTGACGCCCTTCCATTTATCAAGGGCGGATCGATCGCCACCAAGGAATTTGAAAACATCATTTCGAAATCGAGCTACTTCTGTCTTTGCTTTGTAGCCTTTGACCTTGACAACGATAACGCCATCCACGCCGGGAATTTCCAATCTCCGTACGTAACGGTCGGGAACCGAGCGAATTCGGCCACTTGAATCCTTCTTGAACGCCTTCGGTATGAATTTCCACAGATCACGAAGAGCAACGCCGTTCTCTTTGGTTGCACGGGACGCGCTGAGGTTGGCATCGTGCATCATGTCAGAGTGCGCAGCGAGAGCACTTGCGCGTCTCTTTAGCTCTGCTGTTGAAAGCGCAGATGGCCTGGGAGCCCGACGCGTCTTCCGAATCTTGAGCTTCCTTGGCATGCCCTAAGATTAGGCATCAGCTAAGTGCTTTCGTAAGTGCTCGCGACAGATTGCGAGTAGCTCAATTCATTTTGCAGTGGCTCACAAGCCCCTGCTCGTATTAATTGTAAGTAGGCTGAAGCTTCAACTGCTGTATCAGCAGAGTGTTATTGGGGTACTTGTATTTAACTGCGAGTAGGCTTGAAGACTAGCCAGACGGGATTAAATGTTGCGGGTTCGAAGAATACGAGTAGGCCAGAATGATTGCAGTCAACGCTTTCTTTGTGCTTCCTGCCGAACACGGCGAATTTTCCTCTTAAGATCAGGATTGCTCCAAGCCTCCTTCCATGTAAGGCCATCGCGCCACTCTCCACTGGTCCGCCAATCAAACAAGGGTTTTGCATGTCGCCTATCTAGCTCAGCGGAAAACTGTATTCCTGCAATGTCGGGATCGGTGTCCAGAATCTTCCGAATTACCTCGTAGAGCCTTTCTCTTTCTTCCCAGCCTTGCCGTCTATTTGGTTCTCTCGTTTTGATCGTTGATGTCTCTCCGAGTACCGAGCCAGCAGCAGCGATTTCTTCATTTCTTATTGTTTGGCATACACCCTGCAGATCCCAGAGAAAAACACGCTTAGCTCCCTTTAATAACAAGCGAGTGTGCGATTTCCCCAGTCTCTCCTCGGACTCCCTTTTGGGAACATGTTCTTGCTTCATCATGCCAATACCGAACAACGCGAAAGAGATTTGAAATAACCATGATGGAGCAAGCCAGGGCTGAAGTTCAGGAACGCTGTTCGGTATCGGAAAAGTGATTTCCCCAGACTGGACAACTTGCATGGTAGTGAGAACGCGAATGTTTTGGTTCTCGCCTTCACAAGCCAGGATGTACCACTCGCGAATCCATTGCAGCGCGGCTTGGATTGCAGGCTGCAACTGAATCCATGCCCATTGTTCTGGCCGAACTCGGATTTGGCTGGAATTAGCCAGTGCGAGTTTCAGGAAACGCCGGTACGTGTCGGAGAGGAGCGAGATCATCTGCTCGCGCAATGGAAGATAATGCCGAAAAAACACGGCACTCTTGGACGCAACACTCACATTCCTTATTTCGGAGTGAGCTGCAAGGCCTCTAATTTCAGCAGAAGAATGGAGTTTGAGAAAAGCTTCGTTGAACAAATTGCCGGTAGCTTCGACCGCATCTGTGAAGGTGGTTGATGCGGAGGCGTTTGGCGTGCTGCGGCCCATCTGATTGTGAGTGTAACGGATGTGTACCGTGTCGGGCTATCGGCTTTGGGGATGACCTCTACGCGTCCTGAATCCAGTGGCGGTTCCGACTCGTAAGTCATACAATTATTAGAAGATAGTACGGGTCTGCCGCTTGTTACCAGCAAGCAGCAAACCCTAACGACCATAGGAGATAGGACTCCGATGGCAGCTTCGGTCACCGTACCGCAATCGCCTGTCTACGGCAAATCACCAATTAACAAGAGTGGCGTGCTTACCCTGTATGGTTTCGGCATTCGGATACGGGTGCACTCGGGTCATTTAGAAATCGAGGACGGCATCGGCCCGGACCGTCGGAGATTCCGTTTGCCTCGTGTCTGACACGGACTCGAACGACTCATCATGATTGGGAACGACGGCATTGTTTCGCTCGCAGCTTTGCGCTGGCTAGCTGATCAAGACGCCTCTTTTGTCATGCTTGATCGTGATGGCAAAGTGCTACTGACGACGGGACCCGCCCGATCTTCAGATGTGAAATTACGTCGTGCTCAAGCCTTCGCCCATCAATCGGGAGTCGCACTGTCTATTACACGTGAGCTAATTCACCGAAAGTTGCTGGGCCAAGAGCAAGTCACACGAGAACACTTGAAGAACTCTTATGTGGGCTCGACGATAAGCAACCTTCGTTTGGAAATCGGCGAGGCTGAGTCAATCGATGCAGTACGCTTAATTGAATCTCAGGCAGCAAGAGCCTACTGGTCTGCATGGCGAGACTTGCAGGTTAACTTTCCAACGAAAGTTCTGGCGAGAGTCCCCGAACACTGGCGTAGCTTCGGCACTCGCTTTTCACCACTGACAGGTAATCCTCGGTTGGCGGTGAATCCGGCGAACGCCATGTTGAATTACCTCTACGGGATTCTTGAATCCGAGTCGCGACTGGCAGCCGCTACGCTTGGGCTCGATCCCGGGATGGGAGTGCTCCACGCTGACGCAAGCCGTGACAGTCTTGCGTGCGACCTGATGGAGCCAGTCAGGCCGCAAGTTGACGCGTATGTCTTAAATTGGATTCAGACTCGGACACTGGCACGAGAATGGTTCTTTGAACAAAAAGATGGAAACTGTCGACTCATGACGGGGTTTGCTGCTCGTTTGTCGGAAACAGCATCTTCGTGGCAACGTGCTGTTGCACCGATTGCGGAATTCGCAGCCCAGTCTTTCTGGAAAACGGCTAAGGCATGGAATTGTGATCGTCCCTTGCCAACGAATCTGACCCAGAGCCGTCGACGTGAATCTAGCGGTTCACCTGCCCCCGCACCAACACATCAGCCCCATGCGCCGAGGCTTTGCAGGGGGTGCGGAAAGGAACTCAAGAAGAAGACGTCACTGTGCGGAGATTGTGGACGTAGCACCGCAAGAGAGAACATGCTCATTGCTTCGCAGAAAGGACGCGTGCTGTCGCATACAGAACAAGCGCACTCGCGAATCTCAGCAACTCAAAAGCGACATGCGGCAGCGCGACTCGCTTGGAATCCAGCGGAAAAACCAGCATGGCTCACCCGCGGAGTGTACTTGTCAGAAATCCAGTCTCGCTTGAGTTCCTTTTCAGCTTCGGAAATTGCGATGGCAATTCAGACGTCGCTACCGTACGCAACAAAACTTCGAAAAGCAATTCGAGTGCCCCACCCCATGCATTGGGGTTGCTTGGCTAAATTGGTTGGAGTCGATGAACCTAGATAGGCGTTGATTTCCATCCACATTTCATCTATCGGCATTCTGCCCTGCATTTACAAGGCACGTCCGTTCTCAACTTTTGCTATTCCGGAATTCGGAACGGCAATTTAGATCACGGAAAATGTCTCGTATTGCGTGCTACTATCCCGCTGACTCGTTTCAGTAAAGCAGGCAACATATGGAGTAAGAATGAGCTTGAACCCCTTCGAAGCAGCAACCAGCTACAGCAGTATGCTCAATAAGATTGCATTTGCTACTTTTGTTGTCAGCTTAGGAGCACTGATCTTTGTGAACACGCTACTCGGAGGCTTACCGGCGTGGGCACCCGCAATCCTCGTAAAGACCACTTTCAAGCTTCCCGAGATCGACGTCCAGATCTCTCTTGCATTTGGCATAGTTGCAGTGATATTCGCCTGGCTCACTCGCCACTACAAACTTCACGATTTACTGTCAGACCTGTTTGGGATTCGGGAGCGATTCGACATCGATTGCATTTTGTTGCCGATGGCTGGCGCCTCTGGAGCGGCCCTCTCTTTGGAGCAACAAAGGAAACTGCGCGAACAACGACATGAATTGATGAGAAAAGCCTTTTACAAATATGCATCGAGCAGTCCTGAGTCTCCAGACCGCATTGAACAACACGCTATCACGATGGCGCTCGATCAGTGGTCATCCTACTGGATTCTCGTTGAAGCAGCATTTGTTCTCTTCGGTGCGGGAGTCGTACTTGCCGTCCGGCACAAATTCGGTGCGGCGTTAGTGATGTCGACCCTTATCCTCGCAATCATTTGGCTCTTACAGTCGACCCGAACACAGTGCAGAGATTACGCACGTGATGAAATTCAGCAAATACTAGACAAACCATCCAGAAGAGATGCCGTCCGAGAGGTGTTCAGTGCACTATAACGTTCTCGGACATTGCATCCAAACGGAGAATTCAGCCAAACCTAGGAAACAAGCGTGTGGATATCTAAGAGATTGGATTCTGAGGCATGCACGTCTTGATTCCTCCCTTGACTATGGGTGCGGCAAGCTCAGGTATTCGCTAGAACTTGCTCACATCTCTCGCAAGCTGACTCTGGTTGACTCAGAGGAACAGCTAAGACGCTGCCAATTAATCGAAGGTAACGGCACAACTATTCGCGAATACTCGAGAAAAGCGATTCCGCATTCAAGGGTATTGTCTGTTGCCGAGTTTGCGGAAGACAGGACAAGATATGATCTTATTTTTTGTGCCAATGTGCTGCCGATAATCCCAAGCGCGAAAGAGCGGAGCAAAGTTCTCGAAGCTCTAAGAGAGCGATTAAAGCAGACTGGCACGTGCCTTTTTGTATGTCAGTATCGAAATACATACTTCAGTGAAATGCAGAACTTTGAAGGTGCGAAAGCATATTTGGATGGATGGGTAGTGATTCGCCAGAACGGAGACAGCACGTATTATGGCTTGCTACCAAGGCCCAAGGTTGAGAGCTTGGCGATTCATCATGGATTCCAAATTGTAAAATCTTGGATTGTTGGCGAATCAGCGTACGTGTTGTGTGGAAAGGTAAGCAACTAAGAACAGCCAAGGACAAGGCTGTCAATTCGAATGACCACGCCAGTGCCGATTCCGAAAGCGGCAACACAATCACATCTTTACAAATACTCACCGTTTAGTGGCCCCAGGCGAGACTGGCTCCGAGAGACCATCCTCGAACATTGCGTTTACGTTCCGACCCTAGATCAGTTAAACGATCCCATAGATGGTCGCCCAAAGCTCGCAAAGAAGTCCGAGGATCAGTTGTTTCATTTTCTGTATGACGGTCAATTCGGAGTGCTCCGCCGAAATCCACATCTGCCAATTGATGAACAGCTGATGCACGGATTTGTGCTCGACCATAACATTCGGAGATACGGTAGCGAATTCCTGATGAGAGAGTTGGCAGACTCCTTGAACATCGAACTGAATGGTTGGAGGATCTACTCTCTCTCAAAAAGGCCCGACAGTCTAAGCATGTGGGCTAAATATGCGGAAAATCACACAGGGTACTGCCTTGAATTTGCAAATGTTAGTCCGGTGTTTCAATCGGCGAAGGAAGTGAGTTATGGCGAAACCATAGAATTCGATCTGGACAGCGCTGAACACCGAAACGGCTACTGGTTCTTTTGGAAGAAGCAGGAATGGAGCAACGAAGAGGAAGTGCGCATTCTCATACCGCGCCATTCTCCGCCGAAACTAAAATTCGACCCTCTTGAGCTGACAAGGGTGATCATGGGTTGGAAGATGACAGACGCCGACAAAGCACAGATCCGGAAATGGGCAGATGAGCGGAGACCCCGGCTGCAGACTTGCCGAGCAGATTACGATGCAGTCGAGCAGGTGCTTCGGCTTAGAGACGACTGAGACTTATTATCTCAGCTTGAGATAGTGAGTGATAAGGAGATTTCCCGACAGTAATCGCCTATCCGTGGCAAAATGCGCTCATGACGTGCCCTGTGCGATTTACTTCGTTCGTGCTTCTTGCGAGTTGGGCAGCGCTGGCGCAAACTCCGATAGTCAGACCCCGGTATGTTCTCATCATCTCTGTACCGAAGACCACGGTTCTTGTAGGGACACCCATCGAGGTTCTGGTTACGTTGGAGAATATTTCGGGAGAAGACCTCACGATACTCAAGTCAAGAGCCACGGAATCGGGAGAACTAACCTATGATGTCACGGTCATAAATATGAGTGGTGCTCCTGTTGTGATGACACCATATGGACGGGCGCTTCACGGCAAACAGACGGTCCCTCCAATCATCATTAAGAACAGTCAGCACGCAATTACGCTCAAGCCTCACGAGAAGGTCATCGACAAAATTCTTCTGAACAAAATCTATGATTTAAATCCCGGCAACTATATGGTTGACGTCAAGAGAGCGCCGTCACCTGAATCGACATTTACCATTGCGTCAAACGCTCTGCGATTGACCGTCTTGGCTAACCGACATCTCTGAATAAGTGTTCGTAACGGAGATTCCCGTAAACTATCTCACCGTGAGATAGCTAGCGAGATCGAGATTTCCCGACACTTAACCGATTTCGGGGCTAGTCTGTGCGCCATAAAACTTGCGACGAACGAGGCACCCACCCCCGTAAACGACGAAGAACAGTATGAGGCCGAGGAAAACAGTTCCCTTCCCACTCCCGCGATGTCTCCAGAGCATGTCCGTGCCAATACGAACGATCAATGCATGGACAATTAGCGCGTGAGCCGTTGATGAGATTAGCAAGGAAATCCAAAAACCTAAGCTTCGTCCCCAATTTCCAAAGAACCACGCGGCGAGGAATACGGAAGTGCACATGGCGTATCCGGCGGCCTCTTGCCAGTCGGCAGGAAGCCGGTACCGAGCGGGGAGTGCGAAGTATCCCAGTAAGATCAGTGAGACCGCGACTGCTGTCCAAAAGAATGCCACAAGAATCTCGACACCAGATTTCTGGGGGACCCGAATGCCGAACGGCTTGCGACTTCTTCTTCTCGACTCACGCAGTTCGCTCTTTTGTACAAATCTTGCATGATTCTTTATGTCAACGGCAGTTAGGTTACGGCTGCGTATTTCAGTATCAAGAGCAACCTTCGCTTCGTCAGTAAGAGATGAGCGTGCGTGAGCCAAGTGCAATAGCTCGTCATCGCTCAACCTCTGGTATTCCTGCTGAAGCTCCGTAAACATGGCAGCGATTATCACATGACACGATAGGTGTTGATAACGGAGATTATCACTCCGTATCTCAGCTTGAGATAGAGAGTGGTATCGAGATTTCCCGCCACCTATCCGTGTAAGCCAACTGCTTTCCGCAAGAACTGCGCTAGATCGATAGCCTCGTCGCGTAGCAGCTTTCCCCCAACTCGTTCTTGCTTTCGACCTACCGTGATCTCAACTGTATTGTCGAGTCCGTGCCATGGAGTGATGGCGCGAATGTCGCTGATTTCGTGCTTCGGAAAATGCCGTGTGCGTCTCCACTTCAGTGCCGTGCGCGTCCAGCGTAACTCGTCCGACTCGACCTGTATCTCTTCAACTCCAAACGCACCCCATATACAAATCGCAATTGCAATCACGTAACCGAGGACGACGAGGGCAAACATCGGTGAGATATAAAGCACCTGATCGGCGTGCAGTCGTGCCGCGCCGAGAAGGGCGCGAAAGGCCAAAACAAACATCAACGTGATAAGACAGAATCCCCAAATGTACAAATCTCGGGTGTTCTGACGTTCAATACGAACGCTCTGCACGCCGTCCGAGCGATGAAGCGACACGCGCCGCCGAAGGTTGTTGAACTTGAACATCGAGGCCCTATCCAAGGTTACATTCAGATAACTGTCGGGAACGGAGATTATCACTCAGTATCTCGGAGTGAGATAGTTGGTGGTATCGAGATTTCCCGACAGTTATTTCGACTCGGAACGCCTTCTGACCGCCTGAACGAGTTCCTCGCGAAACTCATATGGCATTGTGCCAAGCTCAACCAAGTCGAAAACTACAGCAAAATCTCGCGTTAAGAACCAGTCGACGACCTGCTTCATCTGCTGTGGGCGTTCATCCCAGAACGTATTTGAAAGCCTCCGATTCTCAAGAAGAGGCGATGAGTTCTCCGCTGCAAAGTCAGCTAGATGGAGCGTGTTTGTTTTGGTGCCGGTGTCCCAAATTCTTAGCGTTGGCTCCAAGTCATCAACTATCTGAGCAACGCTACACAGACAATCGTCGATACTCCCGAACGAGCGAACATGGTCAAGCAAAGGATATTTCGTGAGCCCATAACGCCACAGAACGTCGCAATATGCGTTAACTGCGTTCCTCTCTAGATAGGGCCACGAAGCGAACTCACCTAAGCGTGGCTTCTTGAACAGAATCTCCGGGCTATAAGCGAACTTGTCCTCGATGACGAGCTGAAATAATCGGGGTAGCAGGTATTTGAACTGCTCAACTGTTCCCCACGTGGAGATGGCTTTGAAGGAGTACCTGCGGAGTTCGTTTGCGCTCAACTCTCGCAAAGGCTTTGTGCGCAAGACAACATCTTCGGCTTCGGTGACACAGTGAGGGCAGTATGAAGGATGAACCAGTGCGGAATACTTCCCGAATACCTCGTACAGGCGCTCGATGGCAGAATTTAGCTCGACTTTGTCGTCCACGCTAGAGATGACGATAACACGTGCTTTGTCAGCAATAACACCGGGTTACCAGACTCTAACGGAGCATAGCTGTCGGGAACGGAGAATACCACCACCTATCTCAGCTTGAGATAATGAGGCATAAGGAGATTAACCAACAGCTACGCGCCATTTCTTTACACACTTTTCTCGCCCCGGAGCCCAAACACCAACCAGAGGTGGAGCCGTTTTTCCCGTCGCCACATACTACCCCCAACTTCATTTGACTCTGATGCGATGGCTGGTCTAGCCTCAAAGATTGCTTGAGCGTTGCTGAACGGCAGGCAAAACGGGGTGAGTCGAACGATGTTGAAGGCAATGTCCACTTATGTGTATGTCCGGGAACGACTGCATCCCGGACTCCTGGACGGCATGGTCAAGGCCGGGGCTGAAACGATCGAGATCTTCGCAGCGCGCGGCCATTTCGATTATGCGAACCGCAAGCAGCACATCGTGGAAATCGGCAACTGGTTTCGTACCTCCGGGATCAAGCTCAACTCGGTGCACTCTCCCCTGACCATGGATTACGAGTGGGGCAAGCGCGGCGGCCCATCGCTGAATATCGCGGAAGTCGACAAGCGTCCACGCATCGAGGCCATGGACGAGATCAAGCGCGCCATCGAGATCGCCGAGCAGATTCCGTTCAAGTATCTCGTTCAGCACATCGGCGTGGGCGGCGAAGAGTTCAACGAGAAGAAACTCGATGCGGCCATGACCTGCGTCGAGCACTTGAAAGCGTTTGCAAAGCCACTCGGCGTAACCGTGCTGCTGGAAAATATTCCCAATGAGCTCTCGACCCCCGAGCGGTTGCTGGAATTTCTGAGCATTACGCACTTCACTGATGTAGGGATCTGCTTCGATTTCGGCCATGCACACATGATGAGCAACGTCGCGGAGGCCTTTGAGTCGCTGAAGCCGCATATTCGTTCCACCCACGTGCACGACAATAAAGGTGATGCCGACGTGCATCTCTGGCCTGGCGACGGAACCATCAACTGGGCGGAAGCGATGCAGTTGCTGCGCACGGCACCGCAGGTTCCACCGCTGTTGATGGAGATTAACGGTGAAGGCGTGAAAGATATTCCGTCCGGGATGAGCGCTGCTTATCGCAGGCTCGAAGAAGCCGGACAAGCCGTACAGGCGTAAACGCGTTTCTCGTTACACGTTGCACGATCGAGCTTTCTTGGCTTGAGCACCCGCTCGTCCTGCAACGTTCTCAGCTGATCGATTGCATTCGTGAAGCGCGAAACGTGAAACGCGAAACGACAGGAAACCATGTCTGCTACTGAAACGAATCAAGTCACAACCGCAGAAGCTCCGGTCTCACGCATCTCCGAGCTGTCGAAGCACGACGGCCAAATCGTTACGATCCAAGGCTGGCTCTACAACCTCCGCGAGAGCGGCAAGCTGCTGTTCCCGATTCTCCGCGACGGCAGCGGCGTCGTGCAGGGCGTGGTTCCCAAGGCCGCAGTCTCGCCGGAAACATTCGAGACGATCAAAACCTTAACTTTAGAATCCAGCGTGATCGTGCGCGGCAAGGTTCGCGCGGATAAACGTGCACCCGGCGGCTACGAACTCGATGTTACCGATATCCAAGTAGTGCAGAAGGTCGCGGAGGACGATCCGTATCCCATCTCGCTCAAAGAGCATGGCGTCGACTTCCTGATGGAACATCGCCATCTCTGGATTCGCTCGCCCAAGCAGAGCGCGATACTGCGCATTCGCGCCGAGATCATTAAGGCGGCTCGCGATTTCTTCGACAACCAGGGATTCACGCTGACTGATCCGCCGATCCTGACGCCGGCCGCTTGCGAAGGCACCACCACGCTGTTTCCCGTCGATTACTTCGAAGAACAGGCGTACCTGACGCAATCAGGACAGCTCTATATCGAAGCCACGGCGATGGCGCTTGGCAAGGTGTATTCCTTCGGGCCAACGTTCCGCGCGGAAAAATCGAAGACGCGCCGCCACCTAACCGAGTTCTGGATGGTCGAACCGGAAATTGCCTTCGGGCAATTAGAAGATGTTATGCAGTTGGCCGAGGGCCTGCTCAGTTTCCTGGTGCAGCGTGTGCTCGAGAAGCGCCGGTCCGATCTCGAAGTGATCGGACGCGACATCGCGAAGCTGGAAACCGTAAAAGCCCCATTCCCGCGCATCAGCTACGACGAAGCTGTAAAGATGCTGCAGGACGCGAATGCCAAGGGCCTCGTCGAGAACAAGTTCGAGTGGGGTGGCGATTTCGGATCGCCCGACGAAACTTACATCTCCTCGCAATTCGACCGGCCTGTAATGATTCATCGCTATCCCGCTGTGGTAAAGGCGTTTTACATGGAGCCCGACCCGCAACGTCCGGAACTGGCCTTGTGCGTGGACGTGCTCGCGCCGGAAGGGTATGGCGAAGTAATCGGCGGCTCACAGCGTATGTCGTCTTACGAGTTGCTAATCAAGCGCATTCACGAGCATGGGTTGCCGGAAGAAGCCTTCAAGTGGTATCTGGATCTGCGCAAGTACGGCAGCGTGCCGCATGGCGGCTTCGGCATGGGCATCGAGCGCGCGGTAGCGTGGATTTGCGGCTTGGAGCATGTGCGCGAAACGATTCCGTTCGCCCGCACGCTACATCGCCTGTACCCGTGATTTGGTCATCACGAGTGAGCGAAGCGAGCTAGAGATCTGCAGTTGTGCTCAAGGCAGCAACAACGAAAGGATCGTCACCACCTGCATGGCTGACGCAACTGAGTCAAAAATCAACGTCGCGCACCCACCTCAGCAGATACTAGGACTGGTGCCGCGCAAGATTCGCGTAATCGGCGTCCCACTCGACCTGGGCCAGACGCGGCGAGGCGTCGACATGGGGCCATCCGCGGTCCGTGTCGCCGGTCTCGAAGCGCGTCTCGAAGAAATCGGCCATCACGTTGAAGACGCGGGCAACGTCGCCGTTGCTATCGCTGAGCAGAAGAAGGAAGGCGCCTCGAACGCCAAGTACCTGAAAGAGATTACCCAGACCTGCACCAAAGAAGCCGACTTGGTTCAGAAGACGCTCGAAGCCGGTGAGGTGCCGCTGGTGATTGGCGGCGACCACTCGGTGGCCGCGGGAACAGTCTCAGGCGTTTCGGAGTTTTACCGCAAAAAGGGCCAAAGCATCGGTCTCATCTGGATCGACGCCCACAGCGATATCAACACGCCCGACACATCCCCCAGCGGCAACGTGCACGGGATGCCTCTCGGCGCGATCATGGGCCTCGGTTTGCCCGAACTCGCGAATATATATGGCTACTCGCCAAAAGTTGCGCCTGAAAATTGCGTGCTCGTCGGCATTCGCGACGTCGATGGCTACGAGAAAGAGAACATCCGTCGTGCTGGCATCGAAGTTTTCACCATGCGCGACATCGATGAGCGAGGCATGCGCTCCGTCATGGAAGAAGCATTGCGCATGGCAGGACGCGGAACCGTCGGCTATCACATCTCGCTCGACATGGATTGGATTGATCCCGAGGACGCGCCTGGCGTCGGAACTCCGGTGCGCGGTGGCGCAACCTACCGCGAAGCTCACCTCGCGATGGAGATCATTGCCGATCACGCCCGCATGCTCAGCTTTGAGATCGTAGAAGTGAATCCGGTAATCGACGAGCACAACCGCACGGCAGATCTAGCAGTAGAGTTAGCGCTGTCAGCGTTTGGGAAGAAAATTCTTTAGAAAGAAGATGTCTGGCCGCTGATTAACTATGCATTTTTCGCGAAACACAAATGCATTGATGGGTTCGCTCCGCTCACCATGACTTGATGGTTCCGGATATTTCGATTCAGAAGTGAGCGCCTCTCACCACAGAAACGTCCTACAGGCAAACGTCATCCTGAGCGCTGCGAAGAAACTATGCATTTTGAATTATCAGCGAAATCCGCGTTAATCTGCGGCTAATTCCTACGCCGTGGTCTCCGCGTTTCTTGGCAGCTTGCGTTGGTGCAGGAATTCGTATCCAGCGAGTGCCACCGCAACTGACGGCGGTTGATCCTCCCGGCCGCTCGGAATCGTGCGGATTACGCGTCCCTGGCACAGCACCTGGCTCTCCGTCTGACCGGAGATTTCTTCCGGCATCTCGAAAATCATTTCCAGGCGCGTGTTGTGCTCTAGTCCGGAAATTCCCTGGAAGAGCACGCCCGAGCGCGAGATATTGCGCACCACGCCTTCGGTCCATTCGGTGGTTCCGTCGATGCGGAATTTCATCGGAATCTCGACAGCCAGTCGTCGTGCACGCGGCTTCCATCCCGACTTGCGATTCAGATTCCCACGGCTTTGCACGGCGGTTCCGCGCGCAACGCGTTCGGTCCGGCGCATGGTAGACCAGTCATATCCGTATTCGGCGCCACATCGCAGGCAGACCTGGTAGTAATCGCCACTGGGTAGACGACGTGGCCACGAAAACTCGTGGGAGCATTGGAACAGCGGAATCACTTCCGATAACGTCCGGGCCATATGCTTATGATGCGGAACTTGGGTGGAAAGTGGATAGAGTACCTAAGTACCTATCCGCATGGGTACTAGTGCAGCTGCCCCCGCATTTTCCACAACTTATCCGTATCCCCCTCCGTGTCGATAGTTCCAACCCAGGCACTCTGGAACAGTTGCGCAGGTGCCTCTTGACGCATTATGTTCAGGAGCAATGGCTAAGAAAGTTCGAGTTGGCGTGCTCTTTGGCGGACGCAGTGGCGAGCATGAAGTTTCGCTGCTTTCCGCGGCATCGGTTCTCAAAAATATCGATAAGAAGAAATATGACGTCGTTCCTATCGGCATTACCAAAGATGGCCGCTGGGTGACGTCCGGTCACGCGGAGCAACTGTTGCGCGGGGAGCATAAGGACTCCGAGCGCAACCTGCGCGCAGGCGATCCCGATTACACCGAGTCCGCCGCGGTGCTCGCGAAGGGCGAATCGGTGCTCGTTCCGCCAGTGCCTTCGTCTGATAGCGGCTCGCTGATTCCGTTTGAGAGCGACAGCAATCGTCAGCTCGATCGCGCGGGCGACCGCCTCATTTCTGTCGACATTATTTTTCCTGTGTTGCATGGAACCTTCGGTGAAGACGGCACCATCCAGGGACTGCTCGAACTTGCCGACATCGCCTACGTTGGCGCAGGCGTGCTGGGTTCCGCAGCCGGCATGGACAAAGACGTGATGAAGCGTCTCTTTATCGCCGCGGGATTGCCCATCGTGAAGCACGTCACCGTGCTGCGCAGCGAGTGGGAAAAAGATCCCGTCGAAGTCCGCAAGCGGCTGGAGAAGAAGCTGAAATATCCCTACTTCGTGAAGCCGGCGAATCTCGGCAGCTCCGTCGGAATCAATAAGGTCCACAATCGCGAAGAACTCGATGGCGCCATGTACGAAGCCGCGAAGTTCGATCGCAAGATCGTCGTCGAAGAAGGCGTCGGAGGCTCGGGCAAGAAGAAACGTCGCGCTCGCGAGATCGAATGTTCAGTCCTCGGCAACGATAATCCCAAGTCATCCGTTCCCGGCGAGATCGTTCCTTCCACCGAGTTCTACGACTACGCCGCCAAGTATCTCGACGAAGGCTCGCGCCTGGTCATCCCCGCCAAGCTATCCAAGAAGCAGCAGAAACGTGTACAGAAGCTCGCCGTCGATGCCTTCCAGGCCGTCGATTGCTCCGGCTTGGGCCGCGTCGATTTCCTCATGGATCCCGATACCGACGAGGTCTACGTGAACGAGATCAACACCATGCCCGGTTTCACAGCCATCAGCATGTATCCCAAACTTTGGGAAGCCACGGGGATCAAGTACGCCGAATTGATCGATCGCCTGATTCAGTTAGGCTTCGAGCGTCATCAGGACAAGAAGCGCAATCGCTACACCCGGGAGTAAGAAGCGACTTACGTATCCGCGACTTAAATATCGAGGACCGTTTCCGTGAAATTCGCAAAAATCGTCTTTTGGATCGCAGGCATCTGGGGAATCCTGGTAATCACGCCGCTCTTCTTTATGTTCAACCTGATTGGCCGCCAGGATCCGCCACCGATCACCCATCCGGGCTTTTACTACGGATTCGTAACCGCAGCATTGGCGTGGCAGATCGCGTTCTTCGTGATCGCCAGCGATCCAATCCGCTTGCGTCCGCTGATCGTGCCTGCCGTGATCGAAAAGTTCGGCTATGGGATCGCCGTAATCGTGCTGGTTCTTCAGAACCGCATGCATAACAATGACTTGGTTTTTGGTTGCGTGGACCTACTTCTCGGTGCTCTCTTCGTCGCTGCTTTCATCAAGACAAAGCGCGCGTAGAGGTTGGCGCAATCGATCCGGCCTTGCCTCTCCCTAAGCAACTGCTCTCGATTTATCGTCAAAAACTGTGTGGCGCGAGTTGACGCTGGCCACCTTACACGAGAATCGACATCTTACCTTTCGTGGCAACTCTTCCCATTCCGTTCGAGGATCGACAGTCCGAGAAAAGGCCGGAGGCTGCGCATCGGCTGCAACTAGTTCGGCCGCAATCTCCAACCGCTGCGTGCGTCACCATGCGGTTGGGACATCATCTCGCCGAGATCACCGCAATCCACCATCTACATTCGCGGCGGATTACTTATGCCTACGCCATTCTGACCATGGCCGGCGAACAGATATATCAAAGCGGCGATGGCTTTCTCTCCGCAACCGGTGTCGTTGAGAAGGCCGCTCAACATCTGGAAATCCTCTGGAACTCGGAACAGTACTGAACCTGCACGCCGCCACGTCTCTCCAATAGCCCTCATTCTCAATGACTTCGCGTCTTCTGTTTTCGCTCTTGCAATCCTCGCGCAGTCTGATTAAACTAACTAACTAGTTAATTAAACATGAGAGCCGTCACCGCAACTCGACACGTTCCCGCTCACCGCTCCCGCAATGCTGAGCACAGCCGCGAGGCCATCCTTAAAGCTGCCCTTCGTGAGTTCGCGCAGGAAGGCGTCGCCGGCGCTCGTACCGACGAAATTGCGCACGCCGCTGGCGTCAATAAGGCACTGCTCTATTACTACTTCAAGGACAAAGAAGGTTTGTACGGCGCGGTTCTCGACTTCACCTTCACCGGCTTGCGTGAACAGGTGTTTCCGATTCTGGACTCCGACTTGAACCCCGGCGAGAAGATCGTGCGCTATGTCTCTGCGTACTTTGACTATCTCGCGAAGTCGCCCTTCCTGCCGCGCCTCGTGCAATTGGAGATGATGCGCGCAGGACGAAATCCCTCCCCCCATTTGAGGAGGCTGGTCACGCGGCATTTTCGGCCACTCTTCGAAAAAGTAGTCAGGACGTTCGAGCAGGGCATCGCCTCCCACGAATTTCGGCCGGTCGATCCCGTGCAGTTCGTGCCTTCGATCGTCGGCATGTGTGTGCACTATTTCATTAGTGCGCCCGTCGTACGCATTTTCCTCGACGCGGATCCGCTTGCGCCGGAACACATTGCCGCGCGTAAGGCCGCGGTACTGGATGTCGTTGCGGCTGCGCTTTTCGCCGATCGCGAGCACGGCTTTCGCATCGTGCAGTCGTTGCAGACTGGAGTTACCCAATGAAGAAGAGCAAATTTGGCATTTTGTTGCTCGTGCTGCTCTCCATCGCGACCATTTATTACTTCGCCACCACGCAGCGCGACAACGGTCTGGTGCTGGTCGGCACCGTCGACGCGAATCAGGTTATCGTCAGCGCCAAGATCCAGGGCCGCATCGAGAAACTGGCTGTCGACGAGGGCACCACCGTAAAAGCTGGTGACGTGATCGCCGTCCTCGACTCCGCGGAACTCGAGGCGCAGAAGCGCCAGGCGGAAGCCACGCTGGCGAGTTCGCGTTCGCGCGTCGGAGAATCGCAGTACACCGAAATCGCCACCAAGGGTTACACGTCCAACGACGTGCTCAGCTCGAAGTCGCGCGTGCAATCGACGCAAGCCCAGCTCGTCGAAGCACAAGCCGATCTCGATCGCCAGCAACTCGACACTCATCGCACCGTCGAACTGACGAAGGCCGGTGTCGCGTCCCCTCAGGATAGCGACCGTGCGGTCGCCGCGCTGAAACAAGCGCAAGCCCGTGTCGACTCGCTCAAGGAGCAAGTACAGTCGGCCGAGTCCGACCTCGCTTCCACCGAAGCCCGCGTTAACCAGGCCGCCGCGGCAGTTCACACCGTTGATGCCATGCGCGGACAGGCAGACACCGCGCGAGCGCAGATCGCCGAAGCTGATGCGCGTCTCGCGTATACGAAAGTGATCGCGCCCGTCAGCGGCATCGTCTCCGTCCGCGCCGCGCGCGAAGGTGAAGTGGTGAACGTCGGCACGCCGATCGTCACTATCGTCGATCTGAACGACACATGGGTACGCGCGGCTGTCCCCGAAACCTATGGCGAGAAAGTTGCCATTGGCGACGTTCTCCCCGTGCGCTTGCCCTCCGGTAGCGAAGTGCAGGGACGCGTGATCTTCAAGGCCGTCGAAGGCGACTTCGCCACGCAGCGCGACGTCAGCCGCACTAAGCGCGACATCAAGACCATCGCATTGAAGCTGCAGGTCGACAACAGCTTGCAGAAACTCGTGCCCGGAATGACCGCCGAAGTGCTGGTTCATAACGACGTGTTGAAGAAGCCCACTTCGCAGGCCAATGCTCCGGAGCTACATGGATTCCCGCAGCAGGCGAATCCGGTGGCGCAGAACAAGTGAGAGCTGAAAACCGAGAGCCGAGAGCGGAATCACATGGTCGCTGAAATTCAAAAACCGAACGGCAACAACGGCGGAACGTCGAGCACGGCGGCGATCGCAGTGTCGCACATCGTCAAGAAGTATGGCGACTTCACTGCCGTCGACGACATCTCGTTCAGCGTTGGCGAGGGTGAAATTTTCGGGCTGCTCGGTCCTAATGGTGCAGGGAAGTCCACGCTGATCCGTATGATGACCACGCTCATCCCGATCACCGCCGGCACAGCCCATATCGCGGGCTTCGACGTGAAGACGCAGGCTGACGACGTTCGCCGCTGCCTGGGCGTCATTCCGCAGGCGATGACCAGCGATCCCGATCTCACGCTCGACGAGAATCTCAGCATCTACGCCAAGCTCTACGGCATTCCGAAAAAAGAGCGCGAGCAGTCGATGGACGAGCTCTTCGAACTCGTCGACCTGACCAAGTGGCGCAGTGCGCAGACGAAGACTCTCTCCGGCGGTATGCGCCGCCGTCTCGAAATCGCGCGCGGTCTGGTGCATCATCCCAAAATTTTCTTCCTCGACGAGCCGACTACCGGTCTCGATCCCGTCTCGCGTGTCGCCGTCTGGGAGATGCTCACGCGCATCAAGGAACAGCGCAAGCTCACGATGCTGATCACCACGCATTACATGGACGAAGCCGATCGCCTCTGCGACCGCATCGCCATCGTCGATCACGGCAAGCTGGTCGCACTCGATACGCCCATGGCGCTCAAGCAGACCGTGCCTGGATCGAACGTGATCGAGGTGCAGTTCGCGAACACGCCTTCAGACTGGGAAACGCAGCTGCACAGTCTTCCCGGTGTTCACAGTGTTCAAAACGAAAGCAGCAACATGTATCGCGTGATGACCGGCACCGGCCCGAGCACCACCACCTCGCTGGTCGAGCTGGCGCTCAAAGCCGGCGTGGAAGTGAAGTCGCTCACCGTGCAAAGCACATCGCTGGACGACGTATTCGTCCATTACACCGGACGCCAGTTGCGCGACGAGCAGGTAAAGGCGTTCAGCTTCATGATGCCGGACAGGCCAGGTACCAGACCATGAGAATGTGGGCCATTGTCGAACGCGAATTGCGCAAGTTCCTGCGCTCCCCGGCGCTGATGCTGGTGGCAACGGTGTTTCCGCTCGTCCAATTGGTCGTGCTCGGCAACGCCTTCGGCGGCAAGATCCGCGACGCCAAGCTCGGCGTGGTCGACCAGGACCACGGCACCATGGCGCTCAAGGTCCGCGAAGCCTTCGACTCCGTTCAGGCCAACGTTCGCACCTTCGAGCCTGTCTACTACGACAACGACCGCCAGGCGATGGAAGACGTGCGCAACGGCAAAATCGATGGCGCCGTCATTATTCCTCCGCAGTTCTCGCGACGCGTCTACGAGCAGGAGCACCCGCGTCTCGCGCTCGTCGTCGACAACAGCGACAACTTCATGAGCTCCTCACTCGAACAAAAAATGGGTGAGCTCACCGACGCGCTCAACGCACCCGTGGTCGAGCCGCGCATCCTGCAGAGCATCGCGCTCGAAACCGTCGAGCTCTATCCCTACATCGAGTACATGAAGTACCTGCTGCCCGGCTCAATCACGCTGGCGATGTTCGTCTCGGTGATGATCGGCGGCGGCATGCTCTACATCGACGACAAGGCGCGCGGCATTCACGAAGGCTACCTGGTCACGCCCATCACGCGCACCGAACTGGTCTTCGGACTCAACCTCGCGGGCGCCATCAAGGCCGTCGTCGCCGGAGTCGTCATCACCGTGATTGGATCGCTGCTCGCCGGCGTGGGCAATACCTTCCGCCCTGACGTCTTCTTCGGCCTGATGCTGATGATCATCCTGACCGCGATCTCGTTGAACGCGATGATGTTCCTGATGATGGTGCGCGTCGAAGATCCCTTGGTGCCGCGCGCCACGTTCGGCGTCATGAATACGCTGCTGTTCTTCCCCAGCGGCGCCATCTATCCCATCCGAGCATTTCCATGGTGGCTGCGCGGCATCGCGTATGTCGATCCATTCAGCTACGCGGTGCACGGCTTCAAAGGACTGCTGCTGAAAGACGCGAGCCTGAGCGCGGTCTCCGGAGACATGCTCTTCCTCGGCGCCTTCGCTGCCATCGCGTTGCTGATCGCCACACCGCTGTTCAAGCGGACGCTGTAGTCGATCAGTCAGTCAGTCGTTCAGTCTCCCGGTACGTCAGTATTTCAGTCCCCGTCCCAGTTCTTGGACGGCGAGCGAGTCTCATCCCCCTATCGCTCCCCGCTATTGACGTCCGGGAGAGTACCCCTCCCCCCTGCGCCGGCTAAGTGCTGCATTGCCAGCCGTTTGCGGCGGAGGTTCTGCCAGCTCCCGCATTCCAAAGGACTTAGCAGTCAAAGTATTGAAACAAAGGGAGTTGGCCGTCGCCAGTCATTAGTCGTTAAATGGACGGACTGCTACTTCCATTGTGGCAAATTCGTGGGCACCTACCGGACACTTTCGCGAGATTTATATTTCCGTCGTTTTCATCGGGATACGAGAAAACTGTTGGAGATTGGGGACTTGACAAGTTTTTGTGATGAGCGCGGTTTGGGCCACCGTGGGCCGGTGATTCCCAGGTTAGCCAAAAGAAGGCGAACCTGGGGCACCTGGCAAATTCGAGGGCACCTAGCTTTCCATACCTCACGCAGCAGCGCGAAGGCTGTCGGCAACGGCGCGGTCGAGTGCAGCATTGATCACCGCGTACTCGGCTTGGTCGAGGACGTACACCGCCAGTGCGATCGCATCTGCCGCGTCGTCTTCTGCGGCCTGTGCACGGCTTTCAGCCCGGTTCACATCCCGCTCGGTTTTGCGCTCCTGGATCTTCGCGTTCGCAGTCGCGAGGCGCTCGTCGATCCGTCGTTTGATATCGGCCCATCCCGAGCGGACGTTGTCCTTGGCCTCTGCCGCAGAGGTCTCTAGCTTCTTTCCCGTGGATTCAATGTCAGACCTGAGTTGATCATGACGGCGCTGGAGCTCCGCCTGATTCTTCTGGCGGGTTGCGGCCGCGGAATCTTCGATTTTCTTGGCGCGTTGGGACAAGTCTTGAAGCTGTTCAGAAAGAGGTTTCATGAGAGGGCTCCTTTCGGCTCTATGTCGCCTTGGCAAGTTGCAGTTAGAAGCGTAGTTGGAGGAAGCGATGCGAAGGAACATAAGTTGAGATGGCCGGGCCGCTTCCGCGGGTTGGTGCTCCCCCAACCCGTTCAGGATTACACTTGAGGGCTGCCGTCCGAACTCACTGGAGCAGAATGATGCGATTAACAACTCCCGCAATGCTGTTTGCCCTCACCGCGTTGGCAATTTCGCTTTTCACCGCGATCAGAGTTGTCGCGCAATCGACGCCGAGCCGGTCGCTGCTGGCGCTCTCCAAGCATGACCACACGCTTGCCATTGTGGATCCGAAGACGCTGCAGGTCGTCGCACGCGCTCCTGTCGGTCCGGACCCGCACGAGGTGATCGCATCTTCCGATGGGAAGACCGCGTATGTGTCGATCTATGGTGGCGGCCGCTACCATGCTCTCTCGGTGATCGACCTCGTCGCGCAAAAGGCACTGCCCGATATCGACACCGGCGCCTTGAATGGTCCACACGGACTCTTCTTTGTTGGAGGGAAAGTCTGGTTCACCGCAGAAGGCGCGAAGGCCGTCGCGAGTTACGATCCCGCGTCCGCGAAGATCGATTGGATTATGGGCACCGGCCAGAATCGGACACACATGATTTACGTCACCGCGGACGAGAAGCAGGTCTACACGACGAATGTGAACTCCGCGACGGTCAGCATCCTGGAGAAGATCACGCTTCCGCCGATGGGACCGCCTCCTTCGGGAGTGCGGCGCAGGGCTCAGGCTGCTCCTCCACCGCCGGGAGGGAATCAGCCGCGCACGGATTGGAATCAGACGGTCATTCCGGTTGGCAAAGGCTCCGAGGGCTTTGACGTGTCGCCAGATGGACGCGAGCTGTGGACCGCGAATGCCGAGGACGGCACGCTCTCCGTGATCGATCTCAAGACACGAACCGTGACAGCCACCTTGGACGCGAAGGTCTTCGGCGCGAACCGGCTGAAGTTCACTCCCGATGGAAAGCTGGTGCTGATTTCGAGTCTGCGCGACGGCAATCTGGTCATCTACGATGCTGCGTCGCGGAAGGAATTCAAGCGTGTGTCAATTGGCCACGGAGCCGCGGGCATTCTGATGGATCCGGATGGCAGTCGTGCCTTCATCGCCTGTAGCCCCGACAACTACGTCGTTGTAGTCGACCTGAAGACATTCGAGGTAACGGGCCACATCGACGTGGGGGGCGAGCCGGACGGGCTGGCGTGGGCGATCAGGCCGTAGATTTTTGATTTTTGCTTCACCCAGCTTGCTTCATGTCCAGTTCGAGCGGGGAGAAGTGCGGCGATTTGACTCCGATCAGAGCCAGCGCTTCGTCCATGGCTTGAACTACTCGGAAGTTCGGGCGCGAGTCGCTGGAGAGGGTCTGGAACATTCGCGCCAGTCCGTACATCAACTTCTGAGGAGCGACGTTGAGCGTGAGACAGTCCATCGGAAAGATGGGGTTCGTGTTTGCCAGCTGCCGGACGCCAGGGGTGGAGACGGCAATGTCGGTCGCTGCCGTGTAGTCGACGATGCAAACAGAGGGACCGCAGCGCGCGCAGCCTTTCTGGAGTGCAACGTAGCCGTCCAACAGCAACTGGTCGGTAACCGCGCCTTCGACTATAAGACGAAGGATCTTGTTGGTAGCATCGAACTCCAGTCGAAAGCTGTGACCACGCTGTTTCATGAGCCCCCAAATCGCTGTCCTTATTGTAGTTCCGAGCCCTGTCCCGCGCAGAGCCGCCGAGGTCGTCCGCGCCACTCGACCGTTCAACCGGTCTTGCTTTGCGAGCGAGCGCTCTGCTTCGTCTTCATCAGGCGCGCGGGATCGTAGCCCAGAAAACGTATGCGCTCGGTGATCTCGCGATAAGTCGCTTCGTCCATCTGCGGGGTTCGACTCAAGATCCATAGATATTTGCGGCTGGGTTCGCCGACGACTGCATGGCTGTAGTCGGGCGCGAGATCGAGGATCCAATAGTCGCCCGAGAACGGCCAGAAGAAGGTAACTTTCAGCTTCGCGTTCGTAGCCGCGTCAACCACCTTTGCGGTGCCCTTGTTCGAAGTGATGGTGCCGTCGGATTTGCGGCAACTGTTCAGAACTCCGACAGTGCCGTCGTCGCGTAACAGATACGTTGCCTTGGTATCGCTGCCGCACTTCTTCTGAAAGCGATTCGGATAGCGCGCGATTTCGTACCATGTGCCTGCGTAACGATTCAGATCGACCTGTCGAACAGTGACGAGAGGCTCGGTTTTGCGCGTAGAGTAAGCAACGGCCGCGGCGGCACCCGCAACTACGCTCGCGGCGGCAAGGGCGTACTTGTACCGGCGATCCATCACTGCGCCTTCAGAAAATGAAAATTTCAGGACTCTGCGGGAGAGAAGAGTCCTTCCCATTCTTCGATGGTCATCAGAGGCCGGGCGGCTACTTTAATGTTTTCGAGCACATGATCAGGGCGGCTCATGCCGACGAGCGCCGTGGCGAGCGAAGGAGCCGAGCGCACGAACTGTATGGCGGTCTCGGCATCGGTTGGCAATCCGACCACTTCTTTTAGCTTATCCGGAACGCCACGAGTCAGCTGGCCCTGGTGCAACGTCGCGCTGGCGATCACGGCGATTCCATATTGCTCGGCGAGCGACAACACGGATCCGCGTTCGCCGCGCAGGCTCTGATTGCCGAGACCATAAGCCTCGGTCATTGCGAGATTGAGTGGCAATTGCACAAAGCGAAAATGATGGTCGTTCCCGCCAGCCTCATGAGCGGTTTCGATCACCTGCTCCAGGTTCATATAGCTGCGATCGCCGGGAGCAACGCGCAGACCGTTCCAGGTAGCGATGCCGTACCAGCGAATCTTGCGATCGTCGACCGCATCTTCCGCCCAGCGGAACGCACTGCGCAAGCGGTCGCGAAAAGCGTCGGGAGTCACGTATCCCAATTGCGATTCGGGATTGTGGAGATAGAAGACGTCCAGAGTTTGCAGTCCGGTATTGCGCTGGCTGCGCTCGAGCTGATCGCCCAGGTAGCTCGGCGCAATGCAGTGCATGCCGCCTGCAATCTCGCCGGTCGGAGCGACTCCGGTTTCGACATATTCCTTGCGCAGATAATCGCGCTGGTCGGCGGGAAGTTCGCTGTCAAACGGCAGGTAGCCGGCCTTGGTGCAGACCAGGACTTCGTCACGCTGCAGTTCGCCCGCTTCGACCAGCTGCTTGATTGCCGATCCGATGTTGCGCTCCGAGCGCTGATGCCGGTAATTGATAGCGGTGTCGAGCACATTGATGCCCGAGCGGAGTGCCTGCAGGATGGATTGCGTGTAGGAAACGTCGGACGCTGCGTCGGTCTCGCCGAGGTAGGTGCCCAGTCCGATTGACGATAGCCAAAGTTCATTCACGCCCGGAGCTTGCGGTTGACGGAAGTGTCCAGCGTTGGCGAGCAGCGGGAAGCGGTCGCGAAATCGTGTGGTTCCGGCGGACGTGGCGAACCCGTCGATCATGACGGACAGTGTAACAAGTCACGGTTACGGCTCGACTGTTTTCTGGATCGTGTTCCACGCCCTCGGGATCAGTGCCGACGTGGGACGGCGCTGATTCGCGGCGATGGGCAGAATTCATGGAAAACGCGCGGGTTAAGGGCTGCATCTGGAGAGAAGTATTGCGAGAGTTTTCGCCCGCCCAGCCGCGCACGCCGCGGTGATGCAGGTGCCATACAAATTCATCAGCAATTCAGGAGGCAGCATGAAGGGATTTCTTTTTGGACTGGGAGTCGGCATTGGACTGGGCGTTCTGTTCGCTCCCATGAGCGGCGACGAAACGCGCGGCCGCCTTTCCGATACCGCTAACGACTTGGCGGATTCGGCGCGGGACAGCATCGAACAGGGCCGTGATCGGGTGCAACGCGGGGTTGAGACCATTCGGCAGAAGGCCGAATCGGCGGTGAAGCAGGGCCGTTCCGCGGTCAACGAAGCACAAACACGTGCAACCGGTACGGAGTCGAATCTCTAAACGGCCGTACGAGACTGAAGCAAAAAGAGTGCCCCCATCCTGCGCACGGTCGCGAAGGATGGGGTGCGCATGTATTTTCGTGGTTACCTTTCCCGCAAGTTGTTCCGCCATTGACACGGGTCGGGTTAGTCTAGGGGCGAACTCAGGAGCTGGTTATGCCTCCGAGCCTTCGTCCACACGGATCCGCATCGGTTGACACTACTGTAAGCCGACCTTTATTCTTGAGTATTGCGTCCTCAGCGCCAGACGTCGCTGGGGCAGTGTGCCCTAAGATGTTCATAAGTTTACGCGAACTGCATCTCCACGAGGATCAGCAGTCATTCCACGAGGAGTGGCAGCCCGGCGCGATTGACCTCGGCCCGGACGCGAAGCAATCGGCTCCGCTGAAGGCGGACGTTCAGGCTTCCGTGGTGGAAGAGAGCCGCGGCCATAAGGTGAACATCGAGGACATACGCCTGGTTGGGGAGTTCTCGACAAAGCTGGAGCTGCCTTGCGCCCGCTGCCTTGATCCGGTGTACGAGGACGTTGAGAAGACGTTCGACCTGCTTTACCGTCCGCAGGGCGCCGATGCCGGGAACGAAGAAATCAGCCTGGCAAAAGAGGACGCGGACATCGGCTATTACCAGGGGGATGGGCTGCTGCTGGAAGACGTTCTGCGCGAGCAGTTATTGTTGGCAGTCCCGCTGAAGCTGGTTTGCCGTGAAGATTGCAAGGGACTCTGCCCCAGTTGCGGGCAGAACCTGAACCAGGGCGACTGCGGCTGTGCGCGCAGCGATCCCGATCCCCGCTGGCACGCCCTTGGGGATCTTCGCAACAAGCTCGGTCAGTAAAGAACGAGTTATCCCCGGAAGCCCGGGAAAGTAGTTTTGTGTGTCCAGCTAAGAAGCTGGGCCCTCTCGCGAGAGAAACGCGAAATCTGAATTAGAGGTTCGAATTGTCATGGCAAATCCTAAACGGCGCCACTCTCAAAGGCGTACCAGCACGCGTCGCGCTCACGATCATCTGACGGCGACGTCCACGTCCGAATGTCCGAATTGTCACGAGGCGAAGTTGCCTCACCGGGCCTGCCCCAAGTGCGGTTACTACAAGGGACGGGAAGTTCTGGAAGTAAAGGAAAAGGCAAGCTAAGCGATCCGCAACTCCGGCCCGGCCGGGGTTACTTCAGCTAGGGGGCTGACGAGCGATCAATGCCCACCGTCATAGCGGTCGATGCCATGGGATCGGATGGCGCGCCTGTACCAGAGGTCGAAGGCGCGCTGCAAGCTGTTCGGGGCTACGATGTGCACGTTATTCTGGTTGGCAAAGAAGACGTGATCCGCGCCGAGCTGCGCCGCCAGTTGCACGAACATCCATCCTGGCACCTTTACAAGAAGAGTATCGAGATTGTTCATGCCAGCGAAGTCGTTGGCATGGACGAAAAGGCCGCGCAGGCAGTCCGGGCCAAGAAGGACTCGTCGATGCGCGTCGGCCTTCGCCTGGTTCGCGACGGCAAAGCCGCAGGCTTCACCAGCGCGGGCAACACCGGTGCGGTGATGGCCACGGCGAAGATGGTCCTGGGCGCGTTGCCCGGTGTCGACCGTCCGGCACTGGCCAGCGTCTTTCCCACGGCCAAAGGCACAGCTGCCGTACTGCTCGACGTCGGCGCGAATGTCGACTCCAAGCCGCAGAACCTCGAGCAGTTCGCCATCATGGGCGAAATCTACATGCGCAAGATCTTCGATGTGGATCGCCCGCGCGTGGGAATTCTTTCCATCGGTGAAGAAGAAGGCAAAGGCAACGAACTGACCCGCGCGGCGTATCCGCTGGTCAAGAATCTGCCGCTGAACTTTGTGGGTAACGTGGAAGGCCGCGACCTGTATAACGGCAACGTCGACGTGATCGTGTGCGACGGATTTGTCGGCAATGTCGCGCTGAAGATTTCCGAGGGGCTGGTGGAGACTGTCCGCCATATGCTGAAAGAGTCGCTGAACGCGACCATCAGCAGCCAGGTGGGCGCGATGCTATCGCGCAAGGCATTCGTCGATTTCAAGAAGCGGCTCGACTACTCCGAATACGGCGGCGTGCCGCTGCTGGGAGTGAAGGGCGCATGCATCATCGGGCATGGCAGCTCGAACGCGAACGCTATCAAGAACGCGATTCGAGTGGCCGCCGAGTACGCCGATCGCAAGATCAACAAGCAGATCGAAGAAGAGATCGCGTCGACCCGTATGGCGCCGGCGCAAGCGTAAACAAGAATCGGTAATTGGGTAATCTGGTAATCGGGTAATTGAAGGTCAACTGCCTCGAACCACCAGACCAATGGGACCACCGATCCGCACGAATGAAAGACCACATGTCCTTATCCCAAAACATTGCATTCCTTTTTCCTGGCCAGGGATCCCAAGCTGTCGGCATGGGTAGAGATCTCGCCGCACTCTATCCCGTCGCGCAAGAAACCTTCGACGAAGCCGACGCCGCCCTCGGCTACAAACTATCGCAACTTTGCTTTGAAGGTCCGGAAGAGCAGCTACGCCTGACGGAAATCACGCAGCCCGCGATTCTTACCGCTTCTGTGGCCGCGTTCCGTGTGCTTAACAGCAAAGGCCTGGTTCCGACATTCGTTGCCGGACACAGCCTCGGCGAATATTCGGCGCACGTCGCCGCCGGTACGCTCGATTTTGCCGACGCCGTTCGCACCGTGCGCAATCGCGGTAAGTACATGCAGGAAGCCGTGCCCGTGGGCGAAGGCGCCATGGCTGCGATTCTCGGCATGAAGCTCGATGTGGTGCGCGAAGTCTGCAACGAAGCCGCGCAGGGACAGATCTGCCAGCCAGCGAACATCAATTCACCCGACCAGATCGTCATCTCCGGCAGCAAAGCCGCGGTCGAACGCGCCGCCGAGCTCGCGAAGCAAAAGGGCGCCAAGCGCGCGGTCATTCTCCCAGTAAGTGCACCCTTCCATTGCGCGCTGATGAAGCCGGCGCAGGATCGCCTGGAGGCTGACCTGCGAGCGCTCGCCTTTCACGCCATGGAGCACAAGCTGATCACCAACGTCGACGCCGAGATTATCGACTCACCTGATCGCGCCCGCGACGCGTTGATTCGCCAGGTAACGGGCGCAGTTCAATGGGAGGCGTCTATGCGCAGGCTGATCGGCGCCGGTGTCACGACGTTCGTCGAAGTTGGCCCGGGCAAAGTCCTGTGCGGGCTGATGCGCCAGATCGATCGTAGCCAGACCTGCTTGAACGTGGAGAACGAAGACTCGCTGGCAAAGACGATGAATCACTTCGCTCCGTCGAGTACGGCGGTTCTGTAAGTATCGGGAAACCGGATTCGCTGTGTTCTGCACGCGGACAGGAATGTCCGCGCCACACAAGCAACTGCAAATCCTTCGCGGCCCACCAGTTGTCGGTTGTCGGAAAAACAAAGAGCCGAAGGCGGTCGGCGGTCGGCCGTCAGCTATCGGCTAGAAACAGTTGTCAGTTGCTAGTTGTCAGTTATCAGAAAGAGCAAAAACAAAGGCCGATGCGATTAGCACCGGCCCGGCCCACGTTAGCTTCGCGAACGTGGGGCACAAAAACATCTTCCAGAAAGAGCAAAAGCCCGGAAGGGATCTGTGACAGATCAATTCCGAGCTTCTATATCCAGCATAGCAGATTTTGAGGGGAAACATGCCACGCGGAAGTCTCGTGTTGCGAGTGAGATACGTGATTTAGGGGCTTGACAAGATTCGGCGACGGACACGGTGTGTGACATTGCGCACATGGGGGTGTGATGGGGGCGTTTCACGTCTTGCATTTCGTGTTTTCCGGGTTCACCGTTCCGCAACATGCAGCGAAAGGATGGGACCATACACGAGGTTTATGGTATGAAGATGCAAGCACCATGGCCAAATCATGACAAGAGATCAGAAGACAACACTTGCACAATTGCTCCCGAGCACAGCGCCGAAAGAAGAGCTAATAGTTCCGCGTGACAACCTGCCAGAATTAATTGAAGCGGACGTCCAACCATCCGATTCCGTTAAGGTCCTCGTTGCGGGGCAGCGAGGAATGGGCAAAACGACACAACTTCGTCGACTTGAGTCGATTCTGGCGGCATCGAAAGAGTTCATCCCAATCTTTGTTCAGTTTGGAGCCTACGAAAATATCACTGACCGAGGTTTGATGTACGCGATGGCGCAGGCTCTGGTCGCCTCACAGGACGTGCGACTTTCGGATAAAAACCTCAAGCCTATACAAGAATGGTTTGCCGACGAATCTATCTCTGATCTAAGAGAGGAGTCTGTCGACGGAAAAGCTAGCCTTGGAGGGAACTTCTACGTTGTCCAGGCTGGCGCTGGGGTCAGTTCCAAGAAAAGTACGAACATTAAGAAGACTCGAACGATAGTCAAGGACAAGAGAGAGCTGTTGGACAGGTTCAACAACGTCCTCAATTCCGCAAGGCGCAAGACAGATAAGCGAGTCGTTTTCATTGTGGATGACATCGACAAGGTTCAAAATGCATCGTCAGTAGAGAGCACCTTTGTCCACGCAGCACATTTGATAGGCGAGATTGATTGTCCGTGCGTGTTCACGGTCCCGATCACATACGCAATCTCCACTTATGCAAAGGTCGGATCACAACCGTATGACAATTTTTATCGGGTTCCAGCAGTGGCGCTGGAAGACGAATCTGGGAAGCCGATAAATGCAAACTACGAATTTCTTCGCGATGTTTTCTTGCGGAGGATGCCTTTTAATCCGCTAGCTCCTGAACAGATGGACGCAGCTCTCAAGTTCAGTGGTGGTGTTTTCGTAGACGCGATGCGACTGGTTCGAAATGTTTGCAAAAGAGCAATCTTGGATCCAGGATGTGACATGTCGAAGGTTTTGAATAACGAGTTTCAGAATGCAGCAGACGGATATAGATACGTTTTCGATCGAGCTGCTCTCTGGCAACGGATCGCGAGCATTTGCGAGAACTCAGAAAAGAAAGATCCTGTTCACGGATCCGCTGACGATCGAACTCTTCTACAAAACTGTCCTTATTGAGTATCGTGAGAATCAAAGCTCTTGGATTGATGTGAATCCTGCAGTCAAATGGTTCTATCGAGCCAATCAACCCCAAATCGAGAACATGCTGGCTGCCCAGTGAAATCGTTTGAGAAGCACATTGCGGACCTCGCCTTTGAGCTAGGAGACAGTACAAACTCCAAATTCCTGTTTGGCGTCAGCAATGATAGTGAGCAACGAAAAGAACTGCAGGCCGAGATAGCAGCCAGGCTCAAAGCGGCCGACAAGTCTCTAGAGCTTACTAAAGCTTCGCAATTGCGCGGAAATTTCGTCTCGAGGCTCGCGGACCGCATTCATGAGAAGAGAATCGACTGTTTCATCATTGAGAGCATCCCGGAACTCTCTGAGAAAAGCGCTCGGACACTATTTGGGAAGCTGAATTTTCGCAGAGATGCCTTGAGTCGGCTATCCGTGCCGATGCTCATGTGGCTGACCAGTGAACAGATACACCTGTTTACGACAGTCGCGCCCGACTTCTGGAGCAGACGGACGGCAGTCTATGACTTCACTTCTATAACAGCTCAAGAAGCTATTCTCAGGCTTTTTTCCGACAGTCCAATCCCGCGAGAGTCATTCGCCAAAGAGAACGAGATTCCCAATGCATTTGAGGCTATCTTCAATTCCGAGAAAACGCTGCGCGAGTGTTGCAGCAAACGAGATCAATTCTCCCTCATAAAGTCCCACGAACTGACCCGCAGTATTCGAGAAGGAGTAACCACGCTGTCGCGTTCTGCTAAACAAGGTCATCAGATCGAAATATCGTTCGCACTCTGGAATATGAGTAGGCTCGACGACATACTGCAACGATTCTTGTCCGAACTCGGCCCTTTTGAGAAAAGTACCTTTGAATCCTTATACACGGACCGAACTGAAGTACTCCTGTATATGGCGGAGCAGTTGGAGAAAGTCTTTACTTCTTACACGAGCCAATGGAAACGTGATCAGCGTCGCCAAAAATTTAATAGCCTAGTGGATGTCTATGCCACCAAAGCCGTACGGCGGCTCAATCAGATCGCTACAGAACTAAAGAAATTATCCGAATTGTCAGCTTACGACGTCAGCGAGATTGTTGGGGAGGTGCGGTTTCCCCCGGACGATACTAAGGCTTGGGCCTCGACTATGTTTCGGGAACGCGCCGCGGAGGAGCTTGAGCTCTGGCTATCGGGCAGATCCGGCAAACGTCCCTCGCCTTTCACACCGCGCGAGGGAGAGGTGCTGAAAGCGATGTATGCAAACAGCAGCGCTCCCTTAGACCTTGCGCAAAAATTCGGTGTTTCTGATGTGGCCATTCTTGCAGAACTAGACAGGCTTGAGCGTAAGGTTCGCCTTTATCTCAGCATTCCTAGGCGCTAGGAGCGAATGGAATGTCCGCCCCCCCACACAATCCTTCAATCCCACCACGCGATTCTTCTGACGACTGACTACTGACAACTGACTACTGCTTTCCAACCTGCTGCTGCCCATCTGCATCTGCCCAAGTCATGAATCTCAGGCTGGCGATTGCCGCAGGCGCGAATTTCTTCATCATTGCGGGGCTGATTCTCTACGGTTTCGGACTCTTTGCCGAGTATCACGAGAAAGGCAAGTGGGCGAAGAACATCACCGGGCTGCTGGCCGGACTCGGCATGATGACGCTCGCGCTGGCGCTGGTGTTGACGCCGCACAATGCCGAGATCATTGCCCGCATCGCGCAGACGAAAGCATCCGTCGCGCTGGTCTGGATCAGCAGCGCGCTGTTGCTGGCGGCGATTGCGGCGTTCGGCGCGATCACGTATTCGCGTCCGATACGCTTGTGGCACGAGCGCAAGATCGAGCGCGACTTGACGCGCGGGCTTCCGGACATTCCTTGAGCTGGCCTTAAGCCGGCCTTAACCTGCGCCTTAGCCCGTGCTAAGTCGAGGCGTTTAGCAGCGTAGTCCGCTGCCGAGATCCCGAGCGCAGCCGAAGGATCTCTTCCAACCTGCAGCTTACGTTTCGCGTCCTACATACATAGACGTGTCTGCCCCACGCCTTGAAACCCAAAACTGAAGACCACTTCGTGCCCGTGAACTTCCTCAAACGTGACACACCGCGAAAAGGCAGTCCTGCAGACCGTGGACGCGGGCGCGTCCTGGCGTTTCCGATCGACCAGAGTGATTCAGGAGCCAGCGGACTTTGGCGCAGATTCTGGCAGGTCGGACCGGGAATCGTCAGCGGCTCGTCGAACCTCGATCCTTCGGCGGTAGTGACCGCGACTGTGATTGGCGCGGCCTATTCCTATTCGCTGCTGTGGGTTGTGGTGCTCTGCATTCCGTTTCTGTGGGCACTGTTTTCGGTTACCGCGCGCATCGGCGTAGAGACGCGGCGCGGCGTGCTGGACCTGGTGCGCGAGAGCTACGGGAAGCCGCTGGCGCTGGTCGGCGCCGGGATCACGATCATTATTAATCTGTGCGTGGTGGTTGCCGACATGATGGCGGTGTCGGAGGCGTTCTCCATCATTCTGGGCGTGAACCGGCTTTACTTCGTGGCGGCGATCGCGTTCAGCGTTTGGTACATCCTGATCTTCCGCGACTATCGCAAGATCACGCTGGCGCTGGTGATCGTGTCGTTGCCGCTCTACATCTATGTTGCGTCGGCGATCATTACGGGGCCGCCGATTGGCGAGCTGATCCGCAACATGTTTACCCCGCACTTCGGGACCAACTCGCAGATGATCCAGGGGATCGTCGCGCTGTTCGGGTCATTCCTCACGCCGTATATCGTGCTGTGGCAGACGAGTTCGCGCACCGATCCGGAGCACGAACCGCACCGCTTCGATGCGTACGCCGCAACGCTGGTGACGGCGATGCTGGCGCTCTCGGTGATGATCGCGTCGGCGAGCGTGCTGCACCTGGCGCATCCGACGGACATGACGGCGCGACAGGCGGCCGAGGCGCTGCGTCCGGTGGTCGGCGATCTGGGACCGGTGCTGTTCGCCATCGGCATTATCGGATCGGGGCTGGTGGCGATCCCGGTGCTGGTGGCCTCGATGTGCTACGACCTCGCCCAGGCAATGGGCTGGCGCTATGGGTTGAGCGAACATCCATGGGAGGCCAAGAGCTTCTACCTGCTGATTTCGGCGGCGATGCTGGTTGCGGGGCTGCTGAACTTCATACATATGAATCCGGTGAAAGCGCTGTATTGGTCGATGATCCTGGCCGGAATTCTCACCATACCGATCTTCCTCTTTATTCTGATCATCTCGAATGACCGCAGGGTGATGCGGACGACCAATACGCGTCTGCAGAACTTCTGGGTGGGCGCGGCTACGGGCGGAGCGGCCGCAGCGACCATCATTTATCTGTGGATGCAAGTGTTCGGAAGCTGACGAATCGGGTAATCGGAAGAGAGAAGATAGCTTTCTCGCCTGCGACTCCGGGCATAAAATGCGCGCAATGAAAGCGATCGTGTCAGCAGCTCTGTTCTGCCTTCTGGCGGGAGTGGTGTGCGCGCAGGAGAAGGCCGTTCCACTTGGCGAGGAAGGTCATCATCAACTGGTGCTGGAGAATGAGTACACGCGCGTGTTCCACGTGGTGCTCGCTCCGAAGGAGTCGACGCTGATGCATCAGCACGATCGCGATTACGTGTACGTCATGATCGGAGCGTCGCAGGTGGAAGTGGTGAAAGCGGGCGCGGCGCCGACGCAAATGAAGCTCAACGATGGCGACGTGAAGTTCACGAAAGGTCCACTGACGCATAAGGTGACGAACACGGGCGATACGCCGTTTGTGAATCTGACGATCGAGGTGAAGAAGGCGAGTACGAAATCGGTTTGCGGGGCGAGCTGGGCGGGAGTGGCGGCGGAGGGCAAGTGCTTCGATCGATGCACAGGCAAATCCTGCGAGACACAGATGCTCGTCACCGATGCGGTGCAGGCCAACATCTGCGATGCGGCAAGTGGCGGTTCCGTCGGTATCGGGCCGAAGGCTAGCCTGATTGTCCCTCTTCAGGAAGTGGAAGTGACCAATGGCTCGAACGTAGTGAAGCTCCGGCCCGGGGAAGTGACCTGGATTCCGGCAAACGCCAAAGCCCAAGTCGCGGCCGCGCTTTCTGCGGGACGCAGCCATTGGGTAGTTGTGAGTTTCGAATAGCAGCTGGTTTGAGAATGTACAAAGGCAACATAGCTGCAAGATGCTGTCACTACTCTGGATCTTCGCTCAATTACTAAATCACCAAATTACCCGCTTACCAATTGCTTGCTTCGGTGACCGCAATCACTGCAATCGTCTATCTCCAGTGCTAGCGTGGGCCTAGATAAGGGATCTGACCTGCCTGTTGGAGGTGTCCCATGAGTGCTGCCCATACTGCACCGCTCACGCCTGCGCTCGAAGTAACTCTCAAAAACATACTGGTGACCACCGACTTCTCTGCCTGTTCTGAGGCTGCAGTAAAACTCGCCGCGTCGCTGGCTCGCCAGCATCAATCCCAACTTATTTTGCTGCACACGATCGCATTCGATCCGATGCTGCCCAATCCGATGGTACCGACCACGATGGAATGCGAGCACGAGCAGGAACTCACCGGTCAAGCGATGGAGAACATCCGCAAGTCGCCTGCTCTGGCGGGACTGCAGGTAAAAACACTTACCGCAGCAGGGGATGTGCTGGCAGTCGCACGCCAGCTCGTTTCCGACGAGCACATAGATCTCGTGGTGGTGGGAACGCATGGCAGAACCGGCTTCCGCAAGTTGTTGATGGGATCAGTGGCCGAAGAAGCAGAGCGGCTGCTTTGCTGCCCGGTAATGACCGTTGGTCCGAGCGTGGATCCTGAGACGCTCACTCATGGCCAATTCCGCTCGATCCTGTATGCGACGGACTTCTCCACGGGCTCGCAGCATGCACTCGCGTATGCAGTTTCGTTCGCGCGTGAAAGCGGAACCCAATTGCATATGCTGCACGTGATGCTGGAGGAAATGGTGACGGAGTTCTATCTGCATGATGAGATGGAACACAACTGCAAGCAGCGACTGGCGCGGATGATTCCACCGGGTCTCCTGCCGACATCGCCGGATATCATCGTCGCCACGGGAATGCCTGCGGAGGAAATCGTGAAGCAGGCCACACTCACGGCTGCAGACCTAATCGTGATGGGAATTCACGCCGCGGGTTGGACGGGAGCTCATGCTTCCGCGCATATTCCGTGGTCGGTGGCGAATGCGGTGGTCGCGCACGCGCCTTGTCCGGTGCTGACGGTTTGCGGCAAGGTTTGAGTTAACCCGGAATGGTGAGGGCATTTGGTTTTTCCCTGTGGGAGGACGGGATGCCCTCCGCCGGGCTGTGCGTTTTGGTAGCGCAAACGATTCTGCAGGGTGCAAGGTAAATTCTTGCCCTCGATTTCTCTTCCCATCCTGAGATTATCCGATCCTCAATCGTCCAGTTGCCCAATGACTTTGTTGCTATCGCGCGTGAATCGATTTAGCATTCCTGCCGTTTGCCGTCATTTTTGTTGCCAAGGTTGAACATGCGAACTATGCGACGTGCCGTAGCTGTCTGCGCTCTTCTACTGTTTGCTATCCCGTTTATCGCCCAAACCAAGCCGACTCCCGCCGAAGTTGAAAAGCGGGTTGATGCGATCCTCAGTAAAATGACGCTCGAGGAGAAGATTGATTACATCGGCGGCACACGCGACTTTTATGTGCGCGCAATTCCGAACCTGAATGTGCCGGAGCTGAAGATGTCCGATGGACCGATCGGCGTACGCAACTACGGGCCGTCAACGACCTACGCGGCGGGAATTGGGCTGGCGGCGACCTGGAATCCTGACCTCGCGCAACAGGTAGGCGCCGGGATCGGGCGCGATGCGCGAGCACGCGGAGTGCACTTCATGCTCGGACCGGGCGTGAATATCTATCGCGCTCCGATGAATGGGCGCAACTTCGAATATTTCGGGGAAGATCCGTTTCTGGCCTCGCGCATTGCCGTAGGTTACATCGAGGGCATGCAGGCGCAGGGTGTGAGCGCCACAATCAAGCACTACATGGGCAACAACTCCGAGTACGACCGCCACAATACGAATTCGATTATCGACGAGCGCACCATGCGCGAGATTTACCTGCCGGTGTTCGAAGCTGCGGTGAAGGAAGCGCACGTAGGCTCGATCATGGATTCCTACAACCTGATCAACGGCCAGCACGCCACGCAAAATGACTTTCTCAATAACCAGATATTAAAGAAGGATTGGGGCTTCCAGGGCATAGCGATGTCCGATTGGGACGCCACCTACGACGGCGTCGCCGCCGCGAATGGCGGGCTCGACCTGGAAATGCCGTCGGGCAAGTTCATGAACCGCGAGACACTGCTTCCGGCGGTGAAGTCGGGCAAAGTGAGCCAGGCGGTGATCGACGACAAAGTCCGGCGCATTCTGCGGCTGGCGATCACAATGGGCTGGCTGGATCGTGATCAGACGGATCTGGCAATCTCGACCTATAACGGACAAAACTCGCAAGTGGCGCTCGCCGCAGCGCGTGAAGCCATGGTGCTGCTGAAGAACGAAGGCGGCGTGTTCCCGCTGGATAAATCAAAGATCAAATCGATCGCGGTGATTGGCCCGGATGCCTATCCCGGAGTGCCAGTGGGCGGAGGTTCGGCGCAGGTGGCGCCCTTCGCGACGGTCAGCTATCTGGAAGGAATCAGCAGCTACCTGGGACCGCAGGTGACGGTGTACTACCGCCAGGGTGTGCCGCGCATTCAGGAGGTCATCGAGAACACGGACTACCTGCGAAAAGCGGGTGACTGGGGCGGTGTGAAAGCCGAATACTTTGCCAACGCGAATTGGAGTGGCAAACCGGCGGTGACGCGACCGGAAGAGCACATCGAACTCGACCCTCGGGGCCACTTCACGATCACCAGCGGAGCGATGAGCGCGCGCTGGACGGGAACCATCCAGCCCGCGAAGAGCGGTGAATACAATCTCTACGTCGCGCGTTTTGGCGAGCAGAGCACGTACAAGCTGATGCTCGACGGGAAACAGATTCTACAGACGTCGAAAGCGGCCATCGATCAGAAGACGGTTAAGTTCGAGGCCGGCAAACCGCACACAATCGTGCTGGAGTTTGTGAAGAACGATTTCTGGGACGGCGTCGGGTTCGGCATGATCAAGGCGGACGAATTCGTCGATCCCGAGGCAAAGCAGACAGCGGCAAAAGCTGATGCCACGATCGTGCTCGCCGGATTCGATCCGACCACGGAGAGCGAAGGATCGGACCGTACGTTCTCGTTGCCCTTCGGACAGGATGAGCTGATCCAGAGTGTAGCGGCGGCCAATAAAAAGACGGCTGTGGTGATTACCTCCGGAGGCGGCGTCGACATGGCGAAGTGGATCGACCAGGTTCCGGTGATCATGGAAGCGTGGTATCCGGGACAGGAAGGCGGAACCGCGCTGGCGCAACTGGCATTCGGCGACTACAGC
>CAVUNN010000002.1:0-167500 GCA_963742895.1 Terriglobia bacterium | reverse complement strand
CAGGTTGAAAGTGGGGTAACACCCACTGGAGGACCGAACCGGTGTTTGTTGAAAAAAGCTCGGATGAGCTGAGGGTAGGGGTGAAAGGCTAATCAAATTCCGTGATAGCTCGTTCTCTTCGAAATAGCTTTAGGGCTAGCCTCGTGTGATTTGCAGTGGTGGTAGAGATCTGAATGGACTAGGGGGCTTTCCAGCTTACTGAATCCAACCAAACTTCGAATGCCATGAACAACCAGCACGGGAGTCAGACAGTGGGGGCTAAGCTTCATTGTCGAGAGGGAAACAGCCCAGATCGCCTGCTAAGGTCCCTAAATTCCAGCTAAGTGGGAAAGGATGTCGGAACGCCCAGACAGCCAGGAGGTTGGCTTAGAAGCAGCCATCCTTTAAAGAAAGCGTAATAGCTCACTGGTCAAGCGGTCCGGTGCCGACAATACAACGGGGCTCAAGCTGGATACCGAAGCAGCGGATGCATAACGTAACAGTTATGCGTGGTAGAAGAGCATTCCCAACAGCTAGAAGCGTGAGCGAGAGCACACGTCGACGGTTGGGAAGAGACCCTGCCGGCATAAGTAGCGATAACGGAGGTGAGAACCCTCCGCGCCGAAAGTCTAAGGTTTCCTGAGGAAGGTTAATCCGCTCAGGGTCAGTCGGTTCCTAAGGTGAGGCCGAAAGGCGTAGCTGATGGACATCCGGTTAATATTCCGGAACTCTCTTTCGTTCGTTTGACGATGGGGTGACGCAGAAGGATAAACGGGCCCACCTATGGCTATGTGGGTCGATGCGTGTAAGCCGTCTCTGGTAGGCAAATCCGCCAGGGAGTCATCGGTGAGACGCAAAGCAGTACCCCGTATGGGGGAAAGCCGTTGAGTTCACGCTGCCAAGAAAAACCTCTAAGGAGAATGAAAGGGAACCGTACCTCAAACCGACACAGGTAGACGAGGAGAATATCCAAAGGCGCTCGAGAGAACACTTGTTAAGGAACTCGGCAAATTGGCTCCGTAACTTCGGGAGAAGGAGCGCCCCGGTAGGGTTCATAGCCCGAGGGGGCCGCAGTGAAACGCGTACGGCGACTGTTTAACAAAAACACAGGTCTCTGCTAAGTCGAAAACGACGTATAGGGGCTGACGCCTGCCCGGTGCCGGAAGGTTAAAGGGAGAGGTCAACCGCAAGGTGAAGCTTCGAACTGAAGCCCCGGTGAACGGCGGCCGTAACTATAACGGTCCTAAGGTTAACGATTCGCTAGCCTTAGTAAAACTGAACTATATGCGGGAAACTCCTCATACAGCCGTTTGGTACTCGCTGTCTCTACAGGCAGCAGTCAAAATCCAACGGACAAGGGGACAATCCGCAGGGAAGGCTCCAAATGGAAGATAAAATGGAGAACCCTCAGAGACTTCACGTTCAGCCGCAATCTGAGAGGCTGGAAGCGCAATGGGTGGTCGGATTTGTGGATGGCGAAGGTTGTTTCTTCGTCGGAATCAATCCGCACTCGGAGATGACTTCCGGGTTTCAGGTGCTTCCTGAGTTCACAGTAGTCCAGCATCAGAGAGACATTCAGCTGCTCCATGCACTCAAGCAATTCTTCGGGTGTGGGGTGGTTCGCCGCAATCATGGCGAACGGATGGCTTATCGGGTGAGGGGCTTGGAACATCTGAGTCAGAGAATCGTGCCCTTCTTCGAACAGCATTCGCTGAAATCGAAAAAGAAGCTCGACTTCCTGAAATTCAGAAAGATTCTTCAGCTCATGGAGAATCGGGAACACTTGAAGCCGGATGGTATCGAAGCAATTCGAGCCATCGCTTCGAAAATGAACACAGGTTGCGAAAGATAAAGTCCAGCCCTACCGGAAACGGTATGGGAGATAACTGAGCGAAATTCCTTGTCGGGTAAGTTCCGACCTGCACGAATGGCGTAACGATCGTACGACTGTCTTAATGAGTGGCTCGGCGAACTTGTAGTACCGGTGAAGATGCCGGTTACCCGCATCTAGACGGAAAGACCCCGTGCACCTTTACTATACCTTCATCATGAACTATGGCACTTGCTGCGCAGGATAGGTGGGAGGCTTTGATTCCAGGTTCTCGGACTTGGAGGAGCCAACGGTGAGATACCACCCTGCGAGTTCTGTGGTTCTAACCTACTCCCGTTAACCGGGAGAGGGACATGGTGAGGCGGGTAGTTTGACTGGGGCGGTCGCCTCCTAAACTGTAACGGAGGCGCGCGAAGCTACGCTCAGGCTGTTTGGAAATCAGCCGTCGAGTGCAAAAGCATAAGCGTGGTTGACTGCGAGTCCAACAAGACGAGCAGGTACGAAAGTAGGCTTTAGTGATCCGGTGGTTCTGTATGGAAGGGCCATCGCTCAACGGATAAAAGGTACGCCGGGGATAACAGGCTGATCGGAGCCAAGAGTTCATATCGACGCTCCGGTTTGGCACCTCGATGTCGGCTCATCGCATCCTGGAGCTGTAGAAGGTTCCAAGGGTTAGGCTGTTCGCCTATTAAAGCGGTACGTGAGCTGGGTTCAGAACGTCGCGAGACAGTTCGGTCCCTATCTGATGTGGGCGGAGGAGATTTGAGTGGACCTGTCCTTAGTACGAGAGGACCGGGATGGACGAACCTCTTGTGTTCCAGTTGTCATGCCAATGGCACAGCTGGGTAGCGAAGTTCGGTTGTGATAACCGCTGAATGCATATAAGCGGGAAGCACTCCACAAGATTAGATCTCCCAACCCAAAAGGGTGAAGAAGGGCACAGGAAGACCACCTGTTTGATAGGCTGGAGGTATAAGGGCAGTAATGCCTTGCGCTTACCAGTACTAATCGCCCGTTCGGCTTGACCATAAAATTTACCTGGCGTGAAGGCCAACCAGCCTTCAACCTCCGAGTAGTTAATCCAATGCTATTCAGTTGTGGCATCGTCCACACTGTTCTTTGAATCAGTTCATCGGTCTGTCAGTCGTTCAGCTCCTCAGTTCTCACTGAGAGACTGACGAACTGATTGACTGAAAGACTGAAAAAGGTTTCGCGCTGCGAAATGCGCGCGATCAAGTTGTCGGTGATCTTACCGCGGGGGAACCACCCGTTCCCATCCCGAACACGGAAGTTAAGCCCCGCAGGGCCGATTGTACTGTACGCGAAAGTGTGTGGGAGAGTAGGTCGTTGCCGGCATAAATAAAGGCCAATCATGGATACATGGTTGGCCTTTTCCTTTTTCTGCCCAAAATTCTTTTCACCACGGAGACACAGAGCGCACGGAGAAAAGCAAGGTCTAGAAGCTTCTGATTAGAGCTACTTCTGTGATTTCGGCCGCGACTTTCTTTTGACTACCTGCGGAGCTGGCGCTCCACGCAACAATCCCTCAGTGCTGATGTCCTCATCAATATCTGGCCAATGAATACCGTAGCCGCCGCCGGCGATTTTCCAATTGCGACGTTGCTCAGCAGTGGCTTGCAAGAGTCTCGGATACCAGGCGAGCGGGACACTAATCGTTCGGCCATCTTTCAATCGAACGCTCAGATTGTCCTGATCGAACCAGACGTCCGCAACGCGTTCATCAGCCGCGATCGCCAAAATACCCATACCAAGCCTCCAAGAGCTCCTGCTGATTCTCCCACACAATCGATTGTAGCGTGTTCAATTCGCGAGCATTAAAACCAAAGTTCGTCGCCAGGGCAACAGCATCCAGCCAGAACTTGGCGGAGAGATCGTCCCGGTCCACGTGAACATGCGGCGGTTCGTTCGGCTCATGGCTGTAGAAGTAAAACCGGTACGGCCCTGATCTGAGGACTGTCGGCATTAGGAGTCGTTTGGCATTGTACTGTACGCGAAAAGTGGTGCCGAGACACAGAGGCAGCAAGAGGAAGCTCTTTGTTTGTCATCACGAGAGCGCTTCGGGCGAGCGATCTGCAGTTGCCTTAAAGAAGCTATTCTCCGTGCCTCTGTGGTGAAAAAGAATTTCCCTCCCACCACCGCAGCACACGCAGTGCCCGCAACGTGTTCCACCGGCTCGGCTCACCAGCCGATTCGCCAAACGGCAACGCCAGCGCCTCGTCGTATGCGCGATCGAGAAGCCATCGACCATCAGCCTGCCGCTTGCTCTCAATGACACGAACGGCGTCGCTCATGCGCGCGTCGGGCTCGACACCGGCGGCCCGGAAGTAGTCGAGCGCACGGAGAATGTCGTAATGGTAGCGAGGCGGAAACGCCAGTTCGAGGAACGCCGGACTTGCGACCTCGCCCGTCGAGAGCCGTCGAAAGAGTGCGCGCTTGAGCAGATACTTCTCGCACCGCCGTCTGGCCGCCGCGATCTCCGGCGCCGACCCGACCGCTCGCTCATACTCAAGCAGCCCTTCCAGCACGCAGATCGTGGTGTGGAACGACGAACGATTGCTCTTCGGCGCCTCGCAGTTCCAACCGCCGTCTTCCAATTGCTCGCCGACGAGACGGCGTGCGAGGCTCTCCGTCGGACGTCCGAAGTAGCCGCCCAGCGCGAGCACGCCTCCGTTGATGCACGGCTCTACTTCGCCCTCGAAGAAACGGTTTCCGCCGAGCTCTGCCGGGCGCAAATCCCAGCAGCCGTTATCGTTCCACCGCAAGCTCGCCTCAAGATGCGCCACCGCGGACTCGACCGCGGGTTCGGCGCGGTCTACGCCGGTTGCGCGCAACAGGAGAAACGTAAAGAGGGTCGATAACCAGACAGGAGCACCGGCGCGTCGCCACGATCCGTCCGCCTCCTGGCGCCCGAGAATTTCCGCGCCAAGTGCTTCGCGCGGGACGCGGGCTCGTTTCGCGGCGATCGCCGCCGGCGAGGCGTCGGTTAGATCGCGCATCGCCTGCCAGCCTATGGCCGGATCCGAATCAAGCAGCCAATCGATGGTATTCACGCCCGTATTTTATCGTTCGCAAAAGATATTGGTTGCTTTGATTGTGTGGCGCGGACATTCCTGTCCGCGCAAAAAGCTTCGAGTGCCACCGAGTTTCGGGATCTGTCGCTGCACGTCGAATAGAAAACTCTGCGTTCGCCCAGAGGTTCGCGAAGTTGTTGTGCTTTCGCGCGGACAAGAATGTCCGCGCCACACAATCAAAATCCAATCAAGACCCAGGCTCTATCCACAACCATGAATAGTCTTCGGCTCTGGACACCAACCCCTTCCTAACGGGATTCTGCCGAATGTAATCGATTTTTTCGTGAAGGCTCTCGTCGCTTCTCAATACATGATCAAACGATTCTTCCTGCCAGACTGGACCACTGGTGCCCGTGTATCGATTCACTGCTCGTGCTGATGCGCCTTTAAGGCTCTTCAGGATCTCCGGAAGGCTGAACGGCCATCCAGTGGCGTCTGTAAGCGGTGTAAAGATCAAATGAACGTGATCTGGCATCACGACTGCCGCGTGAAGTTGAAACTTACGGCCGTGTCCGGCGACGCAACATCCGAGCACCAGATGTCGTGCCTTCGGAGGAAACGGTTCTCGTAGTAATTTGCAAAACGTAATGAAGATTGGACTGCCAGCTTTTTGATAATGCGGCAGCATTCTTCGATAGCTATAGAGATGATCGCGCATTCAGGTTTGTGTGGATTGCTTGTGTGGCGCGGACATTCTTGTCCGCGCAAAAAGCTGCTACAGACACTAATTCTCACGGGATGCGATTCCCGCTGTCTGTGACGAACATCCCCAGGCCCCGAATATGTCGCGGAACGGTGCGATTCTTTTCGCGGACAAGAATGTCCGCGCCACACAAGCTGAGACCAGAGCTGTTCTCGGATAGATGACCCAATCGTAACCTTGCGTCTCAACCTGCCGATGACGTAAAACTTGTTGCGGCTACTCACAGCCGCGCATGCGAATCGGAAAGCTCAAGCTCGAAAGGCTTACAAGAATTACTCGTGTGGACGGAGTGAACGTTTACGTCCACTGGTCAGTGCTGGCAATTGCCGCATTCATTCTTCTGGGCGCGATCCGCAATCCGGTGCGGTCGCTGGTTGGACTTGTCGCCTATTTCAGTATTCTGCTGATTCACGAATGTGGTCATCTCTTCGTCGCCCATCGACGCCATTGCCAAGTTTATTCAATTGAGCTTTACCCGATATTCGGATTCACTCGTTTTCAAACTCCATGGAGCCGATACGATCACGCTCTGATCGCCTGGGGTGGTGTTCTCGCACAAGCAGTCGTGGGAATCCCGTTGGTTCTCTGGATCATATTCGTCGGCTATACGCCGTTCGATGTTGCCAATGAGGTTTTCGTACTGTTGGGCATGCTCAGCCTGGCAATCGCCGCTTTCAATCTCCTACCTTTCAAGCCTCTCGACGGCGCGACCGCCTGGCAGATATTTCCTGCATATCTCGAGCGAAAACGATCGAATCAGAAGAGACGTGCTGCCGGCTGGGGCCGATAACCATCGATCGTGCTTTTCTCTGTGTCTTTGTGGTGAAATGGGTCCTTTGAAATGGACTTAACGACCACACTCTATCGTCCAATCGGGCAGACTGAACTTGACCTTATTCGCGAAACCGGATTCACTGCTTTCCCGCCGCGCCTGCCTGAGCAGCCCATTTTCTATCCAGTTCTCACCAGGTCATATGCGGAGCAGATTGCTCGCGACTGGAACACGAAAGATCCGAAATCAGGATTCGTCGGCTACGTCTTGCAGTTTGAGGTTCGGACGGAATATCTGGCGAAGTTTTCTATTCAAAAAGCTGGCCGGGCGCGAGCATTTGGAATACTGGATCCCCGCAGAGAAGATGAACGAATTCAATAACAACATCGTAGGTGTAATCGGAATCATCGCCGAATTCCGTGAGACCGGCACCAACATCTGACGTATCTCTCTGCGTCCTCTGTGTCCTCTGTGGTGAAACGTGCTTTTCTCTGTGTCTCCGTGGTGAAATGTTTTTCAGCGGTGCCTAATTTTCTTGTCAATAGCCCAAACTCGCCGAATTCCCCGCAACTGCTTCATTCCAGCCCAGAAATAAACTTCGCGAAAGTGTCCAGTATCTCCCCTCCAATTTGTCACAATGGAAATAGGGTCTTATGGCGACATATTTCCGACTGAGAGACTGAAGGACTGATCGACTACGAGCTAACTCCTTTGTTATGCGGGACGATGGGACTAAGTCCTTTGTTTGCCGGGACAGGCCCCGTCCCATGGCTCTAAGCCCTTTAGAATGCGGGACAGGGTGGGGTAGGGGTACCCTGGGACTTCCCATTTTGGGCCGGTGCGCCACCTTCACGTCCCTGGTGGACGCTGCCTTGGGACTGCGGACAGGCCCAGGCGACTAAGACCTTTGGCGTATCGCGCAGCGAGCCACGCTTTACCGGCCCATTTCGTCTAAACAGACTGAAATCGAATTCCTTGTGGAAGGGGAACTATGGGACGGGGAAGTCAGATCCGAACCAAGAAGCACGGCGCCCGAAAGAACCGTCGCGAGACCACGTCCAAACCACTGCCAGAACCGCCGAAGCCTGAGCTTTCGCCACTCGACGTGGCGCGAACCGGACTGGTGAAGTTTGGCAAAGTTGAGCACGACAAACTGCACGAGTACAAACGGGGCGATCTTTATAACGCGTCCGGCAGGCGAGTCGATCGAGCGAAAGAAGCGGTCAGCATCGCCGCGCACGAAGCTTTGTTGGAAGGCGCGCGCGACGTCCCCGGAAAACGAAGGCAAGAGAAGCTGAAAGAGCGGCTCGAACGCATAGCAGGGAAAAATGAGGAAGCGGCGTGAGGCACGGCAAGCACGATTGAAGTACTTGCCATCCAACTACTCATGCCTACGAAATCGAAGTCAAACAAGAGAGCCGCCAAGAAGTCTCAAAACGCGGGAACGAAGCGCCGCTGGTCAGCGCAAGTGACAGCCACGTCGGACGCGACTCATCCGCCCGAGGGATTGTTCAAGAAGGACGCGGCCACGATCGCGCGCACCCTGGCGTCGAAGAAGGTCTCGCCCAAAGGGCCAGCGTCCGGCATGCGCATGCTGACCTTCTACGTCAATCGTGCCGGGCACAACCTGAGCGCCGCTCGCTTGAAGGAGTTAGACAAGGCTAAACAGCTGCTCCATCAGCGCGTGGAAGAGCATAAGAAAGCGGCCTAGGCTGGGGCGGGATCGGGCCCTTGCGACTTTCGGCGCTCCCAGGCATCTAAAGGGAGCTCAACGACAGATCGAGGAACATTGCCCGGAACAGGCTATTTCCGGTACAATAGACGTTTTGCAGAAAGGGTTTTACGCGTCATGAAGGCAGCCACTCATCCGACTTACAACGAGATCCGCGTGCTTTGCGCGTGCGGCAATAGCTTTACGACCCGCTCCACCCACCACGGGGATATCCACGTGGAAATTTGCTCGGCTTGCCACCCGTTCTTTACGGGCAAGCAGAAGCTGATGGATACCGCCGGTCGTATCGAGCGCTTCCGCCGCAAGTACGCCAAGAACGAACCCGCAAAGAAGTAACCAGGACAGGCGATCCCGCCTGCCGGAGATTTTGGGGCAGCCAACTCGGCTGCCCTTTGTTTTGTGTAACTTAGATAGCTGGGACAATCCTGCTCCCGCTCGGTAGAATGTGACGTATGCGTAAGCACTGGCAAGGCCCAGCTCCGGCAACCGAAGCGCCCGCTGGCGCGCGTGTGCCTGAGTCGTTCCATATTGGACCGGTGCGCATCGCTCCGGCGACCGTGCTTGCGCCTATGGCCGGAATCACCGACACGGTATTTCGGCGCTTCATCCGCAACGTAAACCTGCGGCCTGCGGACGACCATCTGCTTACTGGGCGAGAGTCGGGATGCGGCCTGATCATGACCGAGTTCACCTCGGCCGACGGCGTCCTTCGCTCGCGCGACATGAAGGCCAAGCGCTACCTGCACTTTTATCCCGACGAGCATCCGATTTCGGCGCAGTTGTTCGGCAGCAACGTCGAGGTGCTGCGCGACGCGGCGGTGATGATCGAGGACCTCGGCTTCGACGCTGTCGACCTGAACCTGGGCTGCCCGGCAAAAAAAGTTGTGAAATGCAATGGCGGGTCGGGTCTGTTGCGCGATCTGCCGCTCATCGGCAAAATTTTCGAAACCGTACGTGAGGCTGTGACGATTCCCTTCACCGTGAAATTTCGCGCTGGATGGAATGACAGCGAAATCGTTTGCGTCGAGCTTGCGCGACTCGCGGAAAGTTGCGGATTGCAGGCAGTCGCGCTGCACGCCCGGACTCGCGAACAAGGTTACGCGGGCGAAGCTCGCTGGGAATGGATCGCGCACGTTAAAGACGCGGTAAAAATTTCGGTAATCGGCAATGGCGATATCCGCTCGCCCGAAGATGCTGCTCTGATGGTCGCGCAGACGCGTTGCGATGCGGTTATGATCGGACGCACCGCGGCGTCGAATCCGTGGATCTTCCGCCAGATTGCGCAATACACTGCCAGCGGCCGCTACGACCAGCCCACCGAGGCCGATCGCTATGACATGATCCGCACTTATTTCCAGATGCTGATCGACGAGGGCTTCCGCGATGCTCCGGGAAAGATGAAGCAGTTCGCGTCGTGGTTCACGCATGGCGTGCGCGGCGGCAGCGCGCTGCGCAAAGCGGTCTACGAAGCCAAAACCGCAGCGGAAATCCTCGCCAGCGTCGACCAGTTCTTCACCGCCGCATTGAACCAGCAGTCCGTGGCGGTCTGAATCGGCTTTGAATACCACTCAAATTATCTTTCGGAATCACAAATTTCTCCGATGCTTCTTCTCAGGCGCTAACATCTCAATGCCATGAAATATTGCCTGTTCGTTCACGAGGGCCGTCCCGCTTACGGCCTCATTGAATCGGTCGCTGGTGTCGACACGATTACGCGCCTCTTCCGCCTCGAAAATGGTCAGCTGCCCGATGAAGACGCGCCGACGTCGAAGATTGCGCCAGTCTCGTTCTCTGACGCTGAGCTGCTCGCGCCGGTTCGGCCGTCGAAAATCATCTGCGTGGGACGAAACTATCTCGAGCACGCGAAGGAACTGAATCACGAGGTTCCCACGGATGTTCTCATCTTCTCGAAGCCGCCGTCGGCAATCATCGGGCCTCGCGAGACGATCCGCCGCCCGAAGCTCTCCGAGCGCGTGGAACATGAAGGCGAACTGGCCGTGATCATCGGACAGCGTTGCCGCCATGTTGCTGACGACGAAGATGTGCGTCCGTTCATCCACGGCTATACCTGTCTGAACGACGTGACCGCGCGCGATCTGCAGAAGAAAGACGGTCAGTGGACGCGCGCCAAGGGCTTCGACACGTTTTGCCCAATCGGTCCGCTGGTGACTGATGAAATCGATCCGTGGGCGGGAGTTTCTGTCGAGTGCCGCGTCAACGGCGAGTTGCGGCAGCAGGGAAATACGACGGAGTTTATATTCCCGCTCGACCGGGTGATTCGGTACATCTCAGCGGTGATGACGCTATTGCCTGGCGATGTGATTGCCACGGGAACTCCGGCGGGAGTCAGCGCGCTGAACGCAGGTGACGTCGTGGAAGTGACTTGCGGAGGGATTGGCGCGCTGAGTAATCCGGTAGCGGATGAATAAAACTCAGCCACGGATTACGCGGATTTTCACGAATATTTCTTTTTTCAAATTCATCCGTGAACATCTGTGAAATCCGTGGCTTGTTTAGTTCAGCTTCTCGATTGCCTGACCAATGCGTTCGAGCGTTTTCTCTTTTCCCAAGACTTCCAGGGTTTCGAACAGCGGCGGCGCGTTCTTCTTGCCGCAGACGGCAACGCGGATCGGCTGAAACATCTGACCAGCTTTGAGACCGAGCTCCTGCGCGGCGGCGCGAAGCGATTGGTCCAGCGGATCGTGCTTGAACTCAACACCAGGCAGAACTTCGCGAGCCTTCGTTAGCGCCTTCAGCGCCATCTCTTTGTCGCCCTTTTGCGGGATCAGTTCCGCAGGGTCGTACGCGGGAAGCTGATCGACAAAGAAGAAATCGCCAACACTCAGTACTTCCTGCAACAGGCGAATGCGTTCGCGCAACAACCGCGTGACCTCGAGCAGTTTCTCCCGAGAGACGTTGTATCCAGCTTCGCGAACAATCGGCAGCAAGCGATCGCGTAGTTCCTCGAGAGGAAGCGCGCGGATGTGCTCGGCATTGAGCCAGAGTGCCTTGGGATCGAACGTATCTTCGGGCGTTACGGCCTGCTCTTTGAAATTCACTACGGCATTGGCGCGATTGATCCCTTCAAGCGAAAACAGCTCGGTCAGTTCTTTGATTGGCAGGAATTCGCGATCGTTTTTTGGCGACCAGCCCAGCAACGACAAGAAATTGATGAACGCTTCGGGCAGGAAACCGGCGTCGCGATAGGTCGTAACGCTTACGACTGGACCATGTTTGCGCTTCGACAGTTTCGTCCCGTCGGGCGCGACCAGCAGCGGAAGGTGCGCGAATTGCGGCGGCGCAGATCCAGCGGCTTCGAAGATCAGAATGTGCTTGAAGGTGTTCGACAGATGATCCTGACCGCGGATGATGTGGCTGATGCGCAGGTCGGCGTCATCGGCACACGAAGCGAGATGATACGTCGGCATGCCGTCGGACCGCAGCAGCGCGAAATCTTCGATGTCGGCGGTGGCTTTCACTTGCTCGCCATAGACGGCATCGTTGAAGCGAACTTCGCCCCCATTGCGCGGGACGCGGAAGCGAAGGGCGAACGGTTCGCCTGCGGCTGCGCGACGATCACTCTCTTCTTTCGACATGTTACGGGCGTCGGCGTTGAAGAGCCACGTGCCCTGTGCGCCGGATTTCTCGGTATCACCGGCGTGCGCAGGCGTGAAGTCACGATAGGCGTGGCCCTTATCGAAGATAGTTTGCGCGACGCGGCGATGCAGATCGAGGCGCTCGGACTGTTTGTATTCTTCGTCCCAGTTGAGACCCAGCCAGCGCAGGCCTTCAAAGATGGAGTTGACCGACGCTTCGGTGTTGCGCTCAACGTCGGTGTCGTCGAGGCGAAGGACCATGGTGCCGCCATTCCGCCGCGCATAAAGCCAATTAAAGATGAAAGTGCGCGCACTGCCCACATGGAGAAAGCCGGTGGGTGACGGTGCGAATCGGACACGTAGCATAACGTTCGAGTATAGCAAGGCAAAAGCAGCCACGGATTACACGGATTTCCACGGATAATTCTGTTCTTTTATAAACACCTCACGAAGAGGCTGTATTCGTCGCTGGAGCGAGGAAACTGCTACGAGGAACGAACAGCAGACCCGCCAAGAATTTCACAGATAATTTCGTATTTATAAAAACCATCCGTTAAATCCGTGAGATCCGTGGCTTGCTTTTTACAGGATTGATCGCAATAACCCGCCTTCGGCGCGCACCGCGGCTCCATTGGTGGCCGATGCCAACGGACTGGCAAGAAATACGACCATATTCGCGACCTCTTCAGGTGTAGCGAAGCGTTTGAGCAGCGACGAAGGACGCATCGAGGCGAAGAACTCGCGCTCCAGTTCCGGTTTGCTTATGTTGCGCGATTTCGCGACTTTATCCAGCCACTCGGTTACGCCTTCGGACATGGTTGGTCCGGCGAGAACTGTGTTCACGGTGACGGCAGTGCCTGCAGTCATTTCGGCCATGCCGCGCGCCAATGCGACCTGCGCGGTTTTGGTGACGCCGTAATGAATCATCTCAACAGGAATGTTCACGGCCGATTCGCTCGAGATAAAGATGACGCGTCCCCAGTTCGCGTGCAACATGCGCGGAAGGTAGTGACGGGAGAGGCGCACGCCGCTCATCACGTTCGTCTGCCACATGCGCTCCCAATCGTGATCGTTGATCTCGGGGAAATTCTTCGGCTCGAAGATGCCGAGGTTGTTGATGAGGATGTCGACGTCGGGGAAGTTGTGAATCAACTGCTCGATGGCTTCCGGCTTGGAGAGATCGCCGGCGAATTCTTTCAGATCGGCGTTGATCGCCTGGGCTTGGATCTCGTGGATGGCCTGATGTACGCGCTCACGCGTGCGGCCATTCACGATCACCTGCGCGCCTTCTTTTGCCAGTTCTACGGCGATAGCGAAACCGATGCCGGCGGTCGATCCGGTGACTAATGCGCGGCGTCCTCGAAGTTGCAGATCCATTCTGGCTCCTCACGATGAGTGCTAAGGAATGGATGCGTTGCCATGCGCGAGGGGCGCAGGATTCAGCAAGGAGGCTGATAGAAATTAGCAAGTTAGTACTTAGTCGTTAGTAATTAGTAGTTAGCACTGAGTTGATCAACAGGTAGCCCGAGCGATTTGCAATCTCTCGCTCGGACCAGCGCGAACCTTCATGCGCTAAGTGCTAAATGCTAATTACTAACTGCAGAAAGCTAGCTGTGCACATGCGGGCTTTGTGCAGGATTCTTGTGCGCCGGCTTCGGAGCCTTCAGAACCTGAACGTCGAACGCGAGGGGAACCTGCGCCGGCGGATAGCAAGCGCGATCGTCGCAAGCCTGATACTTAAGGTATCCGTGGACGCGATAGCTCCCGGGAATGACGTCTTTGCCAGTCTTGAGCAGTCCTGATACGGAAACGTCTCCGGTGTAGACGTTCAGCTTTTCGTCGGGAGAGAACGGGAAGGTTTTGTCTTCGCCCGCGGGGAAATCGATCTTCGCCACGGAGATATCCGTTGGCATGTCGAGGTGCAGCGAGGTGGGAATCAGTAACTCCGAGTTGGGCTTATTGGAGTTGACGTGATAGCCGGGGGCCACGCGAAACATGAGTTCCAGCTTGGCAGAGCTTCCGCGCTGCAGTTTGACCGGCGCCACCGGCGCGAAGATGACGCGCGTGGATCTGGTAGTCCCGAGTTGTGCGGAGGCAGTCGCGGTAACGAACGCAAGAATTACGATCAGCTTTAGGGGGCTGGTCTTCATTTGGCTTGGGCAGTCTCCATTGGAACGGTTTCGGTCTGCGCGATCTGTCCTTCTTTTAATGCGGCTTGAATGTCTTCCTCGAACTCGCTATGTCCGACGAGTCCCATGACGCGGCGAACGATCTTGCCGTCACGACCGATAAAGAATGTTGTGGGCAGCGCGTCGACGCCACCGTACTGATCGGCGACCTCATCGTTGCCGAGCAGGATCGGGTAATCGATCTTCATCTGGTCGGCGAAATCCTTCACCAGCTTCTGCTTGTTGCTGTCGTCGTCCATGGCGACGCCTACCACGACCAGTCCCTGATTCGCGTACTGCTTCTGCAGCTCGATGAACCATGGGATTTCAATCTTGCAGGGCGGGCACCAGGTGGCCCAGAAGTTCAGGAGCACGGCCTTGCCACGCAAGTCAGCGAGCTTATAGCTTTTGCCGTCGATGGATTTCAACTCGAAATCGGGAGCTGCTCTGCCCGCTGGATCGGCCGAGGTTAGTGCTGCGCCTGCGGGAGCAGCGGCACGACGCTGCGAAATGAAGTGACCCGCAAGCAACATGCTGGCGACCACAAAGATTACGACGACGAGGACTGTTGTGTTGCGATTCACCAAAAAACTCCTACAACGAAAAGCGATTCAAGAACGATAGATAGCCCGACAGAATGGTCAGGTGACGTGTAAGTACGAGGACTCCAACAGCGATCAAAAGAACTCCGCTGACGACTTCGACGGTATGCAGATGACGACGGAAGCGACTATAGAACGCGAGAAAACGATCGATCCCGAGCGAGGTCAACAGGAACGGCACGGCGAGCCCCGCAGAGTAAACGGCCAGCAAGAGCACGCCTTTGAACACGCTGTCTTCGGAAGCCGCGAAAGCGAGAATCGTCGCGAGAATGGGGCCAATGCAGGGTGTCCATCCAAAGGCAAAGGCGAAGCCCACGAGGAATGATCCCCACGCCGAGCTATTGCCCTTCACGCTGTGCATGCGCTTGTCGGCGTAGAAGGCTTTGATCTTCCAGACGCCGGTAAGGTGCAGCCCGAAGATGATGATGATGACGCCAGCGATGCGCGTGAGATAGCGGTAATACTCATGCGTGAGTTGACCGATGCCGGTGGCCGCCGCGCCGAGCGCAATAAAGACGATGCTGAAGCCGAGGATGAACATCAGCGAGTTCGCCATGACGCGGCCCAGCAGACGCTGCTCGGGCGCCTGCGTGTTGTCGAGGCTCGCGCCGGAGATCAGCGATACATAGCCAGGCACGAGCGGCAGAACGCAAGGGGATAAGAAAGAGATCAGGCCGGCGACGAAAGCGGCCAGCGGAAGAGGCGTCGTGGACATTCGTGATTATTGTAACAACCGGCGTAAAGGCGGTTGTCCCCTACAAGAAGAGATGCTCGGGCGGCCAGAATGTTACAGGAAACTAAGGACTGGTTCTAGCTATTGCCGAGGACGTACTGCTGGTCGGCCTTCTGGAACTGGCTCAGCCGCTCGGAGCCGTGCTGGGTGTACCAGAGGCGCCATTGCGTGGTGTCGTTGGGCAGGTTCTCGTCGGTGATTTCGCGCAAAGCCTGAAACACCCAGCTATGGGTCGAGGAGTTGAGCGACTCGTCGGCGGAGAGGTCGATGAGCCCGGAGACGGCTTGCATGCGCTGCGCGCGGGTGAGCATGCCGGACTTCGCCAGGCTGCAGCCAGCACGTTCGCGGACATTGTCCGACGGGTCGCTGCGGAAGACGTCGAGAAATGTCTCGATGGTGTTATCGGTGCCGATGTGCGCCAGTCCTTCAACGGCCCAAAAGCGCGTTTGCTCGTCGGGATCGTGGGACCAGGCCACGAGACGGTCGTGGATGTCGTCGGTATCGACGCCACGATTCGCCAGCATGCCGAGATACCAGGCGGCATACGGGCGATTCGAGGCTGTCTCTTCGCCCATCTGGATCAGGCGGGAAGCGGTGTCCGGCGTCTTCTGCAATTCGTTGGCGACGAGCGTGACTTCGATGGCCGCAGCCCGTACCCGCAGATCGTTGGAATAGAGCGCGGTCATCTCAATATCGGTGAGCTTGGGCGTGAGCTTGATGCGGCCGTACCACGGATCGAGCTTCTGCATGATCAGGTCAGTCGCGCCTTCGTCGTGATTGATGGCGTCGGAGAGCAGTTCCTCGGCCTGTACCTGAGGCGGTTGCGATTCGATCCATTCACGGACATGTTCGGAAAGCTTCGGCGTGCTCGCCGCGACCGGCTTGCCTTGAGCCGAAAGCTGATGGCCGGTGAGGATGTCCCAAACCTTCTGAAACGCTTCGGAACGCGCCGCCAGCAGAACCACGGCAACCACGGCGAGACCGGCGAGGAGCAGCACTTTCGCGGGACTGCTGCGCTCGTAGACGATCGTATCCGGCACCGTCTGGATTACTTCCGGGACTGCCGGAGGCGGCGGTTCGGGAGGCATCGGATTCTGGGCCGGAGTGTCCATTCGGGCGGAGTTTAGGTCGAAATGGGACAGGAGTGGTAATGACGTTGGTCACCGGCGGAAAAAGGGCTGTGGGAGGCGGATTCGGGAGGACGCAGGGGAGTTTTGTGGGACGATAGGGCTCCCTCACTGCGTTCGGGATGACAGTTCTCGCTTACGCTCGAACGGGAACCCGCCGCTCGATCTAAATATGGTGGATTATCGGGCGCGGAGGCCGATCCAGCTTTCCGAGATCACGATGGAGTTGCCAGGGTTCTGAGGATCGTAACGGACCGAGGTGGGTAGGCCGATGCGGCAGGTGTGGATGTCGACAAACTGGCGCAGGTGCGTGATGTCCTGCGAGGCCTCGTAGGAGACGCCCGCGACGTCATAGTGATAGATGAGCAGTTGGACCGGGTTCCCTTTGCCGTTGGTGCTCGCCATTTCCTGAGCGTCGATGACGGTGCCGTCGGTAATGCGTCCGGACTGGCTGAGACGGAGGCGGCGTTCGCGCTCGAGTTGCTCGTCGGATTTACGCTTGCGCAGCGCAAGGTAGATCATGAGCGTGCCGATTACGGCCGCGGCGGCGAATAAGAACTGATACATGCGCAAATCGTTCATCGGTCCTGGGCTGGAGCGGTCCCGAGCAGGGTACTCTCCCGGCAGCACTTTGAGGATAGAGCGTAACTCTTACGTAACTAGTTTTGATGATCCCCGGCGGGTGCGCAAGGGGGGAATCGAGATTGTGAAATCCAGAGTAACGTGGCGATATTCATTTTCGATTAAAGATTTCGGGGTGGAGGCTAAGTATCCGGTAGTGCCAAGAGAAAAAACGCGGGCGAGGGCGCCCGCGCCACCAAAATCAAACAGCATTCACCAAATCAAACGGCATTCACGAAATCAAAGAGCGACTACCAACTCAGTTTCAGCGCGAACTGGAACTGGCGTGGATCGAATGCGGCTGTCGGTTGTCCGGCATTGGTATACAGCGGGTTCACGTCGGCTACGTTGAATCTGTTGATGACGTTGAACACGTCCATGATCCCCTGCATCTTCAGACGCTCGGTCAGCGAGATCTGCTTGGCAAAGCGTATGTCGTTGAAGAAGGTCCATGGTTTGTAAGCAGTGTTACGCCCGAGATTGCCGTTGTACTGGCCGTCACCGGGGCAGGGGAGTTGGAAGAATCCGGTGGGCGAGAACTTGGAGGCGATCAGCGGATCGCCACAGGAATTCACCGGAGTGTTTGCGGGGACCACGTTGGGGCGATCGGTGCTGAGCGAGAGATCGAAGTTGCGATCGTTGTAGGTGATGATGTTGAACGGCCGGCCCGAGGCGACCTGGAAGATAGGCGAAACAGTGATGTTGTTCCAGATGCGGCTGAAGCCCGAGTGCCCAACGATTCCCGACTGGTAGACGGCGCTAAAGACAAAGTTGTGCCGCTGATCGAAGCTGGAATTGCCACGATCGCCGGCGGGATTGTAATTGTTCTGCGGCGTGAGCGGCGACTCGAGGTCGGTGCTGTCGTCGATGGCATGCGACCAGGTGTAGGAGCCCAGGAACTGATAGTGGTTGCTGAAGTTCTTGCGCAGGTTGACGGTGAGTCCGTGATAAACCGACGAACCGTTGGAGAGATTCGCGGGCTCATCGCTGAAGGGGATGGAGACTCCGTTGAATCCCAATCCGTAGGCGCTGACGAGTTGTTGAGCGAGTTGCAGGCACGCAGGAGCAGCGGCTTGCAACAACGGAACGTAAGACGGATTGATTCCTGACGGCCGGAAGAAGCTCACAAACGCAGGCGATACCCAGGCCTTGCCCGCGTACGGGCTGGAAGGATTCGTGACGACTCCGCAGGGCGTGGCTTGCGATTGGCCGGGAGCGGCGACGGTTCCAACCACTTCGGGTCCGTTTACTGGACCGTAGGCGAGCGCCGCGGGATCGCCGGCAGCGGATGCAATCTGCCAGTTCAACGCGAGCAAGTCAGGACGGACGGCGTTCACGTTGATGGGACGGTTCAGGTGGCGTCCGCCATTGAAGTTGTATTCGAGATCGAGCGCCAGGTTGTGACCGAAGTCGTGCTCAATCGCGAGGTTCGCCTGGTTGGCGTATCCGAAAACAAAATTCTTGCCGACCGGGAATCCGAAGGGCTGCAGAGATAGCGGCACTCCTGCGCTCAGGTAATTCTGGCCTGCGAAGATCGAAGGAGCATTGGGCGTGGTGTTGAAGCGCTGCTCGTTGGGCAGATAGTTGAACGCCGAAGGAAGACAGCCAAGCAATCCCTGGAATGCATTCGTGGCGTTCAGATTTCCGAAAGTTGGCGTGCAGCCGCCGGGGCTTCCCGGGAAAGAGAATGACTTGCGGCGCCTGCGATCCATCGGCAACGGCGGAATCGAAAGCAAGAGCGAGCAGCGGATGGTCGTAAAACATTCCGTAGGAGGCACGAATAACGGTCTTGCCATCGTTGTGCGGATCCCACGCCAAGCCGATACGCGGAGCAAAGTTGTTGTAGTCGCGGGGAATGCCTTCGGTGATCCCGAGCGCGTTTTCCGCGGCCTGCGAAGTGGCATTCACGGCGGCAAATGTCGGAGTCAATTCAACGTCGTAGCGTACGCCGTAGTTGAGAGTGAGATTGGAGCGAACGCGCCAGGAGTCCTGCAGGAATCCGGCGAACGCAATGTTGTGGAACTGATCGTGAGGATCGCCGACGCCCTGAATGAAAGCTCCGGGGATACCGAGTCCGTAGGCCTGAACCGGACTGAAATCCGGCACGTTGATGCTGGTCAGGCCGGGGATGCTAACAGTCGATGGCAAACCAAGCTGGCCGGCAGTGATTCCACCGAAGTTGTAAATGCCTCCGAAGTTGACGGTGAAGTCAGCCGTCAGCGGGAGGAAGTTGACGTCAGCTCCGTATTTAAATGTGTGCTTGCCCTTGGTGAGCGTGAAATTGTCGGTGAACTGGTAACGCTGCTCGGTACGGCGGACGTAGCTAAAAGGTTCGCGTCCGAAGAACGCAACGCCCGGCATATTCACGGCAACATCACTGCCTCCAGGTCCGCTGGAGTAGTTGTAGCCGAGCGAACGCCAGGAATAATTGAACTGGAATTCGTTCACCTTGTTGGAGCCGAGAGTCCAGGTGTGCTGCGCGCCGATGCTGTAGTCATGGAAATTCTGAGATGAGGTTCGCGACCACGCGTTCTGGCCAAAGTTCTGCGGGCCCTGTGCGTTTACCTGAATGCCATGCACCTGGCTGGGACTGAATCCCAAACGGAAGTTGAGATTCTGATTGGCATTGATCCGGTGATCGAGACGCAAAGAAGCGACGTTGGTGTCTTCGCCGACGGGAAAATTGCCGATCAGGCTGCTCATGGCGGCCATTGAGGCCGGCAGCGGAGCGCCCGATGTGGGGAAAACGCTCATGCCAGGAGTGGTGCCGAAGTTCGCCGCGATCAGGGCGGCCATTGCAGGGGACGGCAAGCTGCGATTCAGCGCGATGCCTGAACTTCCCCCGGCGAGAACCATGTAATTTCCCGAGTAAGCCGCCGAGCTGTTGCTTCACTGCCGCCGGGACCCCGGGATTGGCGAGCAGAGCCCCCATCTGTCCGAAGAAGTTTGCCTGATCGGGAGTAACCTGCATAACGTCCCAGGCGGCGCGAAGCTGGGACCAAGTTGCGACGCGTCGAAAGGAACGAATCCCCAGTTGTTCTGGCCGATGGTGGAGAAGCCGGTCTCGTTGCGCTGATTGGTTTCGAAAGAAAGGAAGAAGAAGGTGCGATCTTTCTTGATCGGACCGCTGAAGGTAAATCCTGCTTGCACGCGCGTGTATGCCGGGTCAGACGACGTGCTGAACGGATTCACCGCCTGGATGTGGCGATTCCGTAGATACCCATAGAGATCGCCATGCCAGTTATTGCTGCCGGACTTGGTGATGATGTTCACCACGCCGCCGGACGCCTGTCCATATTCGGCGCTATAGCCGTTGGTGATGATCTGAAACTCCTGCACTGCCTCCTGCGAGACGGTGGAACGGATGCCGTTGGTTGAATTGTCGACGGCGTTCGCGCCATCAACGTTCACGAGATTGGCGCGGGCACGTTGTCCGCCGAAGTTCAGGCCGGACGTGGGAGCTGCGCCGATGCTGGGGGCCGTATCGCGAGCGATGCGCGAGTCAGTGAGCGCGAAGTTGATGTAGTTGCGACCGTTAGTGGGAAGATTGTCGATGCGCGTTTGATCGATGGTGGTGGTGGAAGCGCTGGCTTGCGTTTCCACGAGGTCGGCTTCTGCGCCGACGGTAACGGTTTCCGTGACTGCGGCAACTTTCAGCACGACCGGCAATTCGGCGCGCTGGCCAACGGTAACGCTCACGTTCTGAGCGATCGTTTTTGCAAAGTTCGGAGCCTGTACGGTTACGGTGTAGGTGCCCGGCGGCAACAGCAGGAACTGATATTGCCCTTCCACGCTGGTGGTAGTGTTGCGCTCGTAACTACGGGCTGGATCGCTGACGGTGACGGTGGCGTCCTTGACGAAGGCGCCATTGGAATCCTTAACGGTAACGTGAAGTTCTGCGGTAGCAGCGCCTTGTCCGAAGGCGGCGATGCTGCACAAGAGAGAGAGTACGATCAGGAACAACAGCTTCCAGACACGCTTCATCATTCATCCTCTTCAGCCGCTGACCCACAAGCCTCGGCACGCAAAGACGCGAAGTCTCCCGTTTGACCGCGGACCATAGCGGCTGACCATCTGAACTAGAACTGCGGTTAATTTCTCGCCCCCGCCACCCCAGACGAAGGCAAAGCGATTTTCTACAAGGGAATGCGGTCGCTGTTTGTACATCAGTCAGGCGAGTAGTGCAAGAGCAGAGAAGCAGGAATCACCAGACTTGGCACTGACCTGATGGGCATGGGTGGAGTCTGCGAAGACGAATCCTACGATGGTAGCGGGGATTGACAGCCGCTGTGGAAAGCCGCCGAGGTTCCCATTTTGATACTCCAAGAACAAGGTAGAATGATCGCTCCCTCCCCTGGAGACGTCCTTCATGCCCCCAATTGTTGTGAGAATGAAGTCCGCTGGTCGTATTGGATTCGTATCAGTGTTGATGCTTCTGGCCGCGAGTGCGCTGGCGCAGAATGCACATGACAAGATCACCGACGGAGCGGTGTGGAAGATCCCGGCGAACTTCGTGGCCAATGCGCACAAAGCCTGCGCTGCCGGGCCGGCTGGCGAGTTCAGTATCTGCTTTATCAATGCAAATGGCGAAGTCGGGAGCGAGTGATGATGCGGTGAGCTTTTCGCGCACGCTCTTCCAGAGCAACGGCGGCGATGTGGGAATCCTGACAGGTTTTCACGCCGTGGGACCGGTCGACATAGGTTGGGTGACGTATCCGTTGCGGGCGAACACGAATTACGGACTGCTGCTGTTAAATGGCAAACCGCAATTTATCAACGTGGAAGAGATGAAACGTCTGGACCATAAGGGGCTTGAGCAGAGCTTCCAGTTCCAGGATCTCAAGGAGCGGTATCCGAAAGTGGATGTCTGGCCGGGCGATCGCGACGGCAAAACCTGGCCGACATCGCAAACAGGTCCGGATGGCGGATTACAGTTCACGATTGGCTATCCGCTGATCAACGGATGCCACGCGTGCGCGCACGAAGGGACGGCGATCTTCTCCTGGAATTTCGACGCGAAGGGAAAGTTCAAAGAAACGCAGTTTATTGGGATGACGCAGTAGTGGCTTCCATGGATGAGGACTGAGGCCGCTTCGGAATGGAATTCTTTGTATAGACATGCAATCGTGATCTGTCGAGCATCTCAGAAGATGTGAGAGGAGTGGACCAAATGTACGCGCGAATGGTTTCCTTCGTTGTAAAGCCTTTCCAGGTTAAGAGATTCTGTGAGTGTGTTGACGAAATCGCGAGGGACATCGCAACAAAGCAGCCAGGCTTTGTCGAGCACGTGGTATTGATTTCTGAAGAGGAACGGCGTCTTGTTACCGTACTTTCGATGTGGGGAAGGAAAACAGATGCGGACCGCTACCAGGAAGAAGTATTCCCAGCAGCCTTGGCGAAGTTGGAGGGGATGATTGATTCGGGACCTATCATCCAGTACCACACGGCTTTAGTGCCTGACGCCTCACCTCTGCGCGCTAAATGTGCCATTGCGGCGTAGAAGTCGATAGCGGTACTTCCCGCATGACGGGCAACACGGATGGGAACGAACTCTCATTTCTTATTTGCCGACAATAAAGACAGAGACTGAAATCTGACCTTACGAGCATCTCCCTGCTGGCATATCCACGTTGGCCGATTACAATCTGTTCCTGACAGCCACCAATGAATTTGAGGTTCAGATAAATGATTCGACAAGTGCGATTGAACGGCGCGCTCCTTTCTTGTCTGCTACTGCTCCTATGCACACAACTGGCGGCGCAAGGTGTTGCTGTTCTGGGCGACAGGTGCAAGCCGGCGAGTGCGCGAACGCAAGAGATTGGATGCTGGATCCTGGCTGACCAGCCCGTAGGTCAACTCGCAAAACCAGGAGTGTTCTGGCATCTCGATACGTATCCAACACGCATAGCGGCGCAAGCAGACAAGGGGCCGCGGGGCATAGTTGTCGAATCGTTCGGCAAAGTGTGGTTGATGACCATCGAGGACGAGAACTGGAGATCGACCCACGGAAATCGCATTGCAGAGATTGGACCGCTTCCAGTCATCGCAGGAGAGAAATACTCGGCGCAGTTTATGGAGGCGGACTTCACACCCGGAATGACGGCGCCCGCACACCTCCACTCCGGCCCAGAGGCCTGGTATGCGGTGAGCGGCGAAACATGCCTGGAGACGTCGGATGGTCGCATGCAGATCAGCCGCATAGGGGGCCCTCCGGTTATCGTTCCCATGGGATTATCAATGCACCTTACCGCTATTGGCTCCGAACGGCGTCGCTCGATCGTGATTATTCTCCATCAGTCGTCGCAGCCCCCGACCACAATGGTCCATGGTTGGACGCCAAAGAACTTATGCAAGGCTAGCAACTAACTCGCGACCCGGAACGACCCGCATTATTGACTCCCGGAGAAAAGGATATATTGCACTGCTAAACGGAGGAGGACAGCCCTGACCAAAAGAATGTTCCGCTGTTACACGCTGCTCGTGGTGGTTCTGGGGATGTCGGTCGCGCCCTCGCGTTTATCTGCGGCAGATGTGATCCGCCCCAAGGTTCTTGTCATTGCCACATATGAAACCGGCAATGATCGAGGCGATGTGCCCGGCGAATTGCAGTACTGGGTGGAGCGTCAGCATCTTGATCAGGAGATCAAGGTGCCGGGAATCGATCATCCCATTTTGACCAACGGAAAGGGTCTGTACGCGATGGTCAGCGGCACGACCTCGCGATGCGCTGTGCAGATGATGGCGCTGGCAATGGATCCGAGATTCGATTTGCGGCAGACTTATTTTCTGCTCAGTGGAATTGGCGGAGCCATTCCTGCTCAGGTCACGGTTGGCAGTGCGGTTTGGATCCGGCGCGTTGTCGACGGAGATCCCGCCTTCGAGATCGATCACAACGAGACCCCAGCCTCGTGGCCGTACGGAATTGTCGCGCTGGGAGCAACGGAGCCGGGCAAGGTTCCCGAGAATGTCGATTCAGCGCCCGCCGCAGGCGTTTCGGATAACGGTTCCGGTGGCGTGGGGAGAATCGTGTACACCATCAATCCTTCTCTTGTGGATTGGGCTTACCAACTGACAAAGCAAGTGCCCATTCCGGACAGTGCAGCACTGGCCGCGAACCGTGCCCCATTCAAGAATTTTCCCAATGCGCTGCTCAAACCTGCCGTGCTGGAGGGAGACAGCATGGGAGCAGATCACTTCTGGGCAGGAGCGATCATGACGCGCTGGGCGGAAGACTGGGTTCGACTCTACACGCGCGGGACCGGTGCTCTCGCGATCGCTGATTGCGAGGATCAGGGAATCACGCTGGCGATACAGGAGCTGGATCGCCTCGGACGCGTGGATGCGAAGCGGCTCCTGATTCTTCGCACAGCGAGTAATTTCACCATGCCCCCGCTGGGTATCGCCCCCGAGAAGTACCTCTTTGACGATCTGGCAAGTTCACCCGGTTACCTCCCAGCGCTCGAAGCGAACTATCGCGTTGGCAGCGTGGTGGTTTTGGCGCTGTTGCAGAACTGGGAAAGGTACAAGAACCAGGTGCCGTGATGCGTCAAGAGGACGTATCCTGGTGCCCCGGCGGATGTCGGCAGCCTACAAATTCCGGTCGATTCCCCACATTTCATCATTCGAAGTTCGGATGGCCCACGCCATGCGCGGCGTGTTGTGCGAGATAGCGTAGCGGCCCTGCGGATCGAGAAGGATCATGCCGCCGTGGCCGTTGAGACGTTGCTTCAGATAGGCGATCGATTCGGCGGTGGCCTGTACCGGATCGGTACCGCGACGGACGAGATCGGCCGCGTGCTTGGCGATGACAAGCTTCATCATGGGTTCGCCCCATCCGGTAGTGGAAACGGCGGCGCTCTCATTGTCGGCATAGCAGCCGCAGCCGATGAGTGAAGAATCGCCAACGCGTCCGGGAGTTTTATTCAGCGTGCCACCGGTGGAGGTGGCAGCCGCAATGCGTCCCTGCTGGTCGAGCGCGACGGCGCCCACGGTGTCAGAGGCCATTGTCGGAGCAGTAAAAATCTCTTCTGTCTTACCTTCCGCCATTGTCTGCTTCGCCTCTTTCAGGCGTTCCACTTCGCGGGGGATCACCAGCTCGGAATTATCAATCAGGTGGATGCCGTGGAGTTGGGCAAAACGCTCCGCGCCCTCGGCGACAAGATACACGTGCGGACTTTCTTCGAGCACCTTGCGTGCAGCACAGATGGGATTGCGAATGCGCTCGACGCAGCCAACGCCTCCAGCGCGGAGGGTTGAGCCGTCCATCATCATGGCATCGAGTTGAACGCGCCCGTCGCGATTGAGAAAGCTACCGCGGCCAGCGTCGAAGGTGTCGTCGTCCTCCATCACCATGATGGCGGCTTCGCAGGCTTCCATGGCGGAGGCTCCACGCTGCAGCAGAAGCCATCCGGCGGAGAGGGCATGGCGCACACCGTTCAAGTGGGCATCGACAGCGTCGTCAGGAATTGCCCACGCCCCACCATGGACGAGCAGGACAGGTTGATTGGACATTCGGATCCTTGGGTTCCAAAGCAGAGAACATGATACTGCAGTGGTTAGTGATTGGTGGCTAGCGGGGTAGCTGGGCTCCCATGTGGGCAGAGAACGAGGGACGAGCTTGACAACTTCGCAGATTGCGAATTGCAAATCGCAGAAGATTTTTATTCGACAGGTGCTAACGCACGCGGAATACGACAAAGGAGGATGGAAACATGACTGCTCTGGCGATTAGCCCCGGCTATCTCCTTTCGCGGTTCAAAGCGCCGACGGTAGTTCGTTCGGAAAAGCAGAACGAGCAGTACATCTCCGGCCTGTCGCAGCTGGAGTCGAAGAAGCAGTTAACTGCGGAGGAAGCGCATCTGGCGGAGCTGCTAACGCTGCTTATTTCCGACTATGAAGACAAGCACTACCAGCTTCCGACTGCCGAGCCGCGCGAAGTCGTTCGAGAGTTGATGCGCGCCAATGGTCTTCGACAGAAGGATCTGGTTGATGTTTTCGGAACCGAGAGCATTGCGTCCGAGGTTTTGAACGGAAAGCGCGAGTTGAACAAGGAGCAGATCAAGAGACTCAGTGAAAAATTCAGGGTCTCGCCGGCGCTGTTCTTCTAGCGAACGCTAACTTCGGTCTGCGGCGGAGTGGTTTGAGATGGTTCGGGCTCGGTTTCGCCGAGGCCGAGTTGCTTCTTTTCCGTAACCTGATACGTATACGCAATGCGGTGAATTACCGTAATGTTTCCGAGGACAGCAATCACCCAAAGAACCGCAGCCATCCGATTGAAGAGCGCTCCGATGATCACCAGCACGATGCGTTCAGGGCGCTCCATGAATCCGACCTTGCATTGCGGGATCATGTTTTCGGCGCGTGCACGGGTGTAGCTCACCATCAGCGACGTGACCATCACCAGCGCCGTCAGCACCACATAGAAGAAGCGATTCGCGCGAGCGTAATAGACGAGTAGCCCAAAGTAGAGTGCGACGTCGCTATAGCGATCGATGACGGAGTCGAAGAATCCGCCAAACTGCGTAACCTGGTTCGTTGCGCGGGCAACGCGCCCGTCGACCATGTCGAAGATGCCGGCGCCGACGATCACCAGTCCGGCGTAGAGGAACATGCGCTGCTGATTCAGGGCATTGGCGTAGCCGAAGAGGACGGCCGCGCCGATGTTAATGACCAGTCCGAGAAAGGTAAGAACGTTCGGCGAAATCTTCGTCAGCGCGAGGCCGTGCACGATCCCGTACAGAACCACTCTGCAACTTCGTCCGACCGCGCCTGTCCAGCTCATTATGCCTCGTCGTGAATGGTTACTAGCTTCAGGACTTCGAGCTCACGATTGCCGCCCGGAGTGACCACGGTAGCGGTATCGCCGACCTTCTTGCCAAGCAGCGCCCGCCCGATGGGTGAGGTAGTGGAAATCAGGCCCTTGGTCACGTCCGACTCCTCGCTCGTCACCAACTTATACTCGAGCTCTTCTTCCTTGGTGGAATCGTACACCCGAATCGTAGAACCTAGAGCAGCCTTATCCTTTGGGATGTTGGCCATGTTGACCAGGGAGAGGTCGGCCATACGTTTCTTGAGTTGGCCGAGACGAGCGCGAACGAACTCCTGGCGCTGTTTAGCCATGTGATATTCGGCGTTTTCGCTGAGATCACCCATGGCGACTGCCTTCTTCAGCTCTTTCGGGAGCTCATGATTCAGCTCATGTTCGAGAACGCGGATCTCTTCTTCTAGCTTTTTCTTAATGTGCTCGGGCATCGATAGTTAAACTCGGCAATCAATTTGGGGCGAAAAAGGCCATAGCCGACCTGAGATGCTGCGCATGCCGCAGCCCCCGTCGGCTCGATGCTGCAATGTTTTAGGAGCTACTCGGATTCGGACAGCCGTCTCCACCCGGCAAGCCAACGGCAGGCTTGCACCGGGGACCCGTCTGGTGGTGAAAGGAGCGCCCCGTCACCAGGAAAGATTATAAACCTGCGGCTCGCCAATGGTTTAGCCCGGTAGAATTTCTGCTTTAGCAGGCAACCTTTGGGGGTTACTGGAAGGGGTCCGATAGTGCTGGAAGCCTCGTAAAATGCGGCCAAATTTGACTGCCCCCTCGGACTCCGATATCATAGTAGGTGTGCTTTCCCCCTGTTTGAGCCTGCAACTGAGCGGGTGCCCCTCATGATGAATGGAAATCTGCTGCACTTCCAAGTAGGTGACAAGGTTGTTTATCCGAACCATGGTGTCGGCGTAATCGAACAGGTCACAACCAGAACGGTTGGCGCCTCTGTCGAACGCTTTTACCTGCTCAAGATCCAAGCGAGCAGCCTTCGCGTAACCGTCCCATTCGCCAGCGTTGCCAGCGTTGGACTTAGGCCGGTGATTCGAAACGGGGAAATTCAGAAAATTCTAGACTTCCTGACCGACGGCGAATGCAGCAACAATGCGGATTGGAAATACCGGTTCAAAGAGAATTCCGACAAAATGCGAACCGGGTCTCTGATGGAAGTTGCCGCCGTACTGAAAGGTCTTCTCCTTCTCGCACAAACCAAACCACTCTCCTTCCGCGAAAAGAAAATGCTGGAGCGAGCCCGGTACCTGCTGGTCAGTGAAGTGGCCATGGCCAAGAACTGGGAAGAGGCTCACGTGGAAGAGCTAATGTCGAAGGCACTCGCGAAATCGCATCTACGATTTCCAGAAGCCGTCGGCGTAGCGTAATCAAGCAATTAGCTGTTAGCGATTAGCATTTAGCTCTCAGGCTTCATCGCCTGGGGGCTAGAAGCTAATGGTCTTAAATCAACCCCCGCCCTTTTCCACTCATCCCACTTCGTATGGATAGCTACGCACATATCGTGGCCGTCGGAGTCGCGGATGGCACCTACGACCGGAAGGTTCCTGAGTATCAGATCACGCTGGTTGCAGGTGGGGCGTCCTGGGCGCGTTCGCTCGAAGGCGATGGTGAGTTGATGACTTTCCTGGAATCGAGCCTTGCACTGAGGAAAGATATTGTCGAAGCGGCTCTCCGAAAATTGCGCGAAACGGGAAGTGCCACGATTCCCGGGGTGGAGATGCCAGAGAGTGAAGCGCCGGCGCTGGGTCTGGTGAAAACGCCAGTCGACTTCTGAGAAACCCGCTGTCAGCTGTCGGCTCTCAGCTTTCAGGGGAGTTCCCTCCATGAGCTATTCGCCCAGCCACAATCCAACAGAGCGATAACGTGGCACATGGTCGCAGATGATCTTAATGGCGGCGGTCATCGGGATCGCCAGCACCAGGCCCATCGCTCCCCACAGCCATCCCCAGAAGAGCAAAGCCAACGTCACGGCCAGCGGATTCAGCTGCAGGCGGCTGCCTAAAAATTTTGGGTAAAGCACATTCATGGCAAAGATATGCAGCCCGAAAACTGTCAGCAGAATAACGATGAATCCGGTGCCGTGGACCACGCCGAGTCCGGATACAAACGGGGGAACGATGGCGAGTAGCGGACCAAGATAAGGGATCAGGCTGAGGAAACCGCTGATGAATCCGAGAAAATAAAAATAAGGCAGATGCAGGAATCCGAAGACCACAGTGCTGGCGCCGCTGATCAAGAGACCCACGATCAAATTGCCAACGATAAAGGCTCGCACCATTTTCACGATTGCGCCGAGAGTGGCGTAGGCCGTAGACCGCTCATCGCGGGCGAAAAGCATGATGGTGGCCGAGCGGACGTGATCCTGCCAACTCAGCATGAAATACGCCAGGAAAGGCACGAAAGACGCAGCCAGCGCCAATTCGGTGGCTGTGCCCAGATTGTTGGTGAGGGCGCTCGTCCAGTTTGGTTGCTGCTGCACCTGAACGGTTTTCGCCCCGGGTGTTTTCGGCGTGGGAAGCACCTGATTGGCGTTCTTCTCGAACATCTGCTCTTTCTGACGCAGCTTCCAGGTGAGCGACTGGATTTCGCCGCGATATTTGGGCAGTTCCTCCATAAACGACACGGCCTTGTTGTAGGAGAGATTGGCAAGTCCATAGAGCGCTGCGCAGAAAAGCAAGACTGAGATGAGAGCTCCGGCCCAATGCGGGATATGTATTCGTGAAAGCAAATCCACGAGAGGAGCCAGTACAAATGCCAGCAGAACGGAGACGAGGATGACAACCAGAACAAGTTTTCCGAAATACAGGCCGGCGAGAAGAGCGACGACAGCGATGATCCACTGAGCAGCCGAGGAACGCTGGTCAGCGACATGGACTACAGCAGCAGGTTGTGATCCCGGTGCGACGGAGTGGCCGGGTTCCTCGGATGCGATCTCTGCGATGCGTGCACTGTCGTGATCTGGTTGCTGCGGAAACTCGGCTGGATCTGCCGCCATCGAAAAGAGACCCCGAGTATTGAGATGCAATCCTGAACTGCGGGTACGCCTATAATCGGCGCGTGTCTCCCCTGAATGACGTTCTGCCGGGCCGATTGCTGGCCATGGATGTAGGCGCTCGGCGCATTGGGCTGGCGGTTTCTGACCTGCTGGGCATCACCGCCCAAGGTATCGAGACCTTGCAACGTAAGAACAAGCGGACCGACTTCGAGTACCTGGCGAAGGTGATCGGCGAATACACGGTGACTGAGATTGTGGTGGGTTATCCGCTGCGTATGAGCGGCGTGGCGAGCGCGCAGACCGGGCACGTAGAAGCATTCGCTCAAGACCTGGAGAAGAAGTTCGGGTTGCCCGTGCATCGCTGGGATGAGCGGCTGACCTCCGTCCAGGCAGGTCGAGTGCTGCGAGAGTCGAACATCAGCATCGAGAAACGCGCCCGGGCAGTGGATAGGCTCGCTGCCGTGCTGATTCTGCAATCATTCCTGGATCATCGGGCGATGCAACGAGAGAACAAAGATCGGGATCCGGCTTGAACTCGTGCTGTTGCACGATCGGCCCTGTACTTTTTCCAGGCAAGTTGTGGCGACCGTGCAGTACGTCCGGAGTTCATCATCATCTAAACTGAGGGACAGTTTCGAGGCTAAGTGGGATCCGATTGTTACGTACGATTTTCAAGCTCCTGGTAGTTGCCATTCTGGTTGCGGCGCTTTGGCTGGCGTGGGGACTATGGTTGCCGGCGCGTCCGTCGCAGACGACGTATGTGCAGTTGCGGCCAGGCTGGTCGACGCGGCACATCGCGGCGGAGTTGCAGTCGGCGGGCGTGATTCGCAGCGCACGGGCTTTTCTGCTCTACCACTACATCGGCCATCCGAAGACGCTCAAGGCCGGCGAGTATAAGTTCGAAGAATCCGCAAATCCCATAGAGATTCATCAGCGTCTGGCCAGCGGCGACATTTTTCAGCACGTCGTCACGATTCCTGAAGGCTACAACATGTTCGACGTCGCTTCCGCGATCGAAGCCGCAGGGCTTGGTTCGCGCGAAGACTTCCTGAAAGCGGCGACACAACAGGTGACGCTGGTCCACGATCTCGATCCGGATGCGAAATCGCTGGAGGGATATCTTTTTCCGGATACGTATGGCTTCACGCGCACGCAGACGATGACAGACATTGTGTCAGCGATGGTGAAACGTTTTCGCGAAGAAGCGCATGCAATTGGACTGAAGGCGGATGTGCATCGTACCGTGACGCTGGCGTCCATCGTCGAAAAGGAAACGGGAGTTGCTGACGAACGCCCGCTGGTGGCAAGCGTTTACGTGAACCGATTGGAACATGGCATCGCGCTGGATGCGGATCCATCGGTGATTTACGCTGCGCTACTGGACGGGAAATACGACGGCAAAATCTACCAGTCGGAGCTACACGCTGTGTCGCCGTACAACACGTACAAGTTTTCGGGACTGCCTCCGGGACCAATAGCGAATCCGGGACGAGCGTCGTTAGAAGCAGCGATGCAGCCGGCAAAATCGGACTACTACTACTTCGTCAGTGACAACAACGGCCATCATCGTTTCGCACGTACGCTCGAGGAACATACGCAGAACGTAGTTGCGTACCGTCGTGCGGTAGCAGCGTCGCGATAAACCCTCTGGGAATTTACTTCTCGCAACAACTTGAGTAGCGGCGGCATCTCTTTCTCAGCTTGTATACTGAGATTTGGTTTGACCCTCGAAGAATGAAGCGTGCCCAAAAACTCTGGCTGGCTTTACCTCTCGTGCTGGCCCTGATGTCCACTGGCTGCCTGTTCCGTTCCAGACGAGTGCCACAGCGCGTGGTGCAAAGCAATTTGCGATCCGCAACTCTTCAGGAACTCGTGGACATGGTGAACGCGCGCTCGAACCAGATCCATACCTTGAACGCAACGGTGGACATTGACGCGTCAGTGGGCGGGTCGATCAAGGGGAAGATCACCGAGTACAAGGAGATTCGGGGCTACATCCTGATGCGCCAGCCGAATCAGTTGCGCATGATCGGCCTGATGCCGATCGTTCGCAATCGCGCGTTCGACATGGTCAGCAATGGTGACAACTTCAAGCTGTGGATTCCTCCGACGAATAAGTTCTTTATGGGCTCCGGAACCGTGGTGCGGCCGTCTAAAAATCCGTTGGAGAATCTTCGTCCTGAGGTGATTTATCAGGCGCTGATTCCGCGCGCCGTCGATCCGCAGAACGAGATCGCGGTGCTGGAGAATGCCAGCGAGACGATGCCCGATCCCAAGTCGAAGAACAAACTGATCGAGCAGCCGGAATACGTGGTAGACGTGATCCGTAAAGATAAGGACGGATGGTATCTCGATCGTAAGCTGGTGTTCGATCGTTCGGATTTGATGATCCATCACCAGATCATTTACGACACGCGTGCTTACGTTGCGACCGATGTGCGCTACAGCGCCTACAAAGACTACAACGGGATTAGCTTTCCGTCGGACATCGATATATGGCGGCCGCAGGAGGAGTATTCGATCGGATTGATCATCGTGAAGCTTGCGCTGAACGAGGCGATCTCCGATTCGCAATTCACGTTGGAACAGCCGCCGGGAGTGGTGGTGGTGCAACTGGACAATCCCTCGGACCAGTCAGGCAATAAAGGCGGGGATGCACGGAAATAGCGCTGGAAAACTCAAGAATTGAAGAACTGAAGTACCGAAGAACTCATAATGAACAAAATGATTCTTGCCAACCTGCTGCACCGGCCGGTGCGTTCGCTGATCAGCATTGTTGCGATCGCGGTTGAAGTCACGCTGATTCTGGTGATCGTGGGCCTCTCGTTGGGGATGCTGAACGATGCCAAGAACCGAACTGTCGGGATCGGCGCGGACCTGATGGTGCAGCCGCCGGGCTCGTCGTTCTTATCCGGCATCAGCGGCGCTCCGGTTCCCGAGAAGGTGGGAGACGTGATTGCCAAGTTGCCGCACGTGAAGGTGGTGGCGCCGGTGGTAACGAATCTCTCGACCACCGGTACGCTAGAGGTGATCTACGGCATCGACTTCGATTCCTACAACCGACTAGGAACTCCCTTCAGATTCCTGGCAGGCGGACCGTTCACGGGGCCGAACCAGATGATCGTGGACGACTATTTTGCCGCGGGCAGTCATGTGAAGGTGGGGCAAACGTTGCGCGTACTGAATCACGACGTCCAGGTCGCTGGCATCGTCGAGCACGGCAAGGGCGCTCGCAAGTTCCTGCCGATCCAAACGTTGCAGGAATGGACCGGTTCGCAGGGCAAGGCGTCCATTTTCTACGTGAAGCTGGACGATCCCAAGAACGTCTCGCTGGTGCAGGACGAAATTCACAACACGCCAGGGATGCAGCAGTACGTCGTGCGCTCGATGGCGGAGTATCTGTCGTTGATGACGGCGGGCAACTTGCCCGGACTTTCGCAGTTCATCGAGGTGGTGATTGGCGTCGCGGTGGTGATCGGATTCATCGTCATCTTCCAGGCGATGTACACGGCGGTAATGGAGCGCACGCGCGAAATCGGAATACTGAAATCGCTGGGCGCGTCGAAGCTGTACATCGTGAATGTGATCCTGCGCGAGACCTCGCTGCTGGCAGTGCTCGGCATTGTTGTTGGCGTTCTCGCCAGCTTCGCGGTGAAGCATGCGCTGAAGTTGCGCTTCACCACGCTGCCCATCGAGATCAACCCGGATTGGATCGGTTATGCGATTGTGATTGCGCTGGCGGGAGCGGTGCTGGGAGCGATTTATCCAGCGTTCAAGGCAGCGCAGAAGGATCCGATCGAAGCGCTGGCGTACGAATAGTCGGTCAGTCGTTTTAGTCTTTCAGTCGATCAGTCTTTCAGTTTCAAGCACCCGATGCGACGCCGAGTGAGGCATGCCGGAAGCCTAAGTAGAACTGCCCACAGCGCCGTAAAGAGGAAATCGTGAAATATCGACAATTTGGTCGTATCGGCTGGAACATTTCGGAAGTGAGCTTCGGTGCGTGGGCCGTGGGCGGTTCGTGGGGGACAGTCGACGACGAGCAGTCCATCGCCGCGATGAAGAGAGCTCTGGACCTCGGCGTCAACTTCTTCGATACCGCGGACGTTTATGGCGATGGCCGCTCCGAACGTCTCATCCAGAGACTTCGCAAGGAAACCAAAACACCTTTCCATGTTGTGACGAAGGCTGGCCGCCGACTCAATCCGCATGTCGCATCAGGATATAACCTGCAAAACCTGTCAGCGTTCATCGAGCGTTCGCTCCAGAACCTTGGCGTCGATTCGCTCGAACTTGTGCAGCTCCACTGTCCACCGACCGATGCCTACTACCAGCCAGAAATTTTCGACGCGATGGATGATCTGGTGAAGTCCGGCAAAGTCCAACACTATGGCGTGAGCGTGGAAAGGGTGGAGGAGGGGCTCAAAGCGATGGACTTCCCCGGCGTTGAGTCGGTGCAGATCATTTTCAACATGTTCCGCCAGCGGCCGGCCGAGCATTTTCTGGCGGAAGCCAAACGCCGCGGTGTCGCGACGATTATCCGCGTCCCGCTTGCCTCAGGGATACTGACGGGCAAACTTACTGCCGGTTCCACGTTCGCGGCCGACGACCACCGCAACTTCAATCGCCACGGCGAAGCCTTCGACGTGGGTGAAACCTTCGCGGGCGTGCCTTACGAGGATGGGCTCAAGGCGGTGGAAGAGCTGAAGGCTCAGGTGCCGGAGTCTGCGACGCTGGCCCAATTCGCGCTTCGCTGGATCCTGATGTTCGACGGCGTCTCTACCGTAATCCCCGGCGGCAAAAACACGAGGCAAGTTGAGGACAATTCCGCCGCCAGCGAACTGCCTCCGCTGAATGAACAGCAAATGCAAACGGTTCGGTCGATCTACGAGCGCTACATTCGCCCGAGTGTTCACCAGCGCTGGTGAGAAACAGATCGGTTCGTTTCCCCTCTTATCCTGTTCGGATTCCCCAGGGGGGAGGGGGTCACGATTGCTTTCATTGATAAATAAGCATTTATCCGTGGGACGCGAAGTTTATCCGACGGATGAAGCATCGGACATCCGACGGATGATGCGTCGGATATCCGTCGGATGATCTCTCCTGCGCCCGGGTACTCTTTCGTGCCCATGCCTGAACCGCGCAAGACGCAAGGTCACTCGACTCGGGCACGCTCTTTCTTCGCGCCCTCTCTCGAAATGACAGGCTTTGTCTTCGTTTCAACCAGCCCTATTCTTAGTGTGACAAATTTGAGGGTACCTACTGGACACTTTGGCGAGATTTATTTCTATCGTGGAATGATAGAGTTGCGGCCAAAAGGTGGGAATTGGGCTATTGACAAGAAGTTCCGGAAACGGGAAGTGAGGGCGCGGGTTAGGGGCGGGAAAAGCAGGTCCCTTGCTCACGGCGCGAGCTCGTGAGGACAAAGCAAGAAAACACGCAGCCGGGGTCGGCCGGTTGAGAATCAAGATTTGGGCGGACAAAGAAACGTTCCCCACGCGTGCGCCTGTTCCTGGCCATCGCGACTGCGAATCGACGCCTCAGTACGGATCCTTCTCTTCTGGCGATCGACCACCCAACCAAGAATGTGAAGCTCACAACCTGGTTCTACGCGATGCCGAAATCGCGTCCGCAAGTCAACGGTTAGTGCCTCCCATCCTTTGGACATGATCGCCTTCGACATGGCTTCATCGAGCACAGTAGCGATGATGCCGCCGTGAATTACGCCCGCGAAGCTCTGCCATGCGCCGGTGGGAGCCCAATCGGCGCGAACGCCTTCGGGAGTGGAGCGAAAGTGGATGTGCAGTCCATTGGGATTTTCTCGGCCGCAGACCACACAGGCGGGATTCAGGCTGGCCATCGATCGCGGTGCGATTGGAGGTTCTTCGGCGATATCACTATCCAAGACAGTCCTCATAGATGTAATCTACATCTAGATGCAGACTTACTAAAGGACTTCTTATGCGTATTGCAATTCCTCTTTTCAATGGGCGGCTCTCTTCTCACTTCGGACATTCGGAAGAGTTTCTGTTTGTGGATGCCGACGTCGACAAAAAGACGATTACTGCAGAACGGGTGGAAAAAGCTCCCGAACACGTGCATGGCTTGCTTCCGCGATGGCTCAAGGAGCGCGAAGTGAACGTGGTATTCGCTTCCGGGATAGGAGCGGGCGCCGTGCGATTGTTGGCGGCCGACTCGGTTCACATCGTTGCCGGTGTTCCTGATCTAGATCCGAAAGTACTGGTTTCTAAGTTTCTGGAAGGAAACCTCGCGAGCGGGCCGAGTTCCTGTGACCATTCGGAACACCAGTGCAGTCATTCTTAATGAGCTGTATTCGTTGAGTGGAGCGATGCCGATCTCGAAACGACAAAGCGGATGCAAGCGGCATGACCATCCCTGCACATGTGCGATGGGACACTTGTACCGCTTCGTCGAGCCAGTGCTGCTGCTGATGCTGAAGGAGAAGGGCCACGCGTATGGGTACAGCCTTTCGGCGGATCTGCAACAGTACGCATTTACGGATACTGAGATTGAGCGAGCAATCCTTTATCGCACCTTGCGGCGGCTTGAAGAGAACGGATACGTGCGCTCGAGCTGGGATGTTGCTGAGCCGGGTCCGGCACGGCGTGTCTACGCTCTTACAAAAAAAGGAGAACAGCATCTGCAGGAGTGGGCGCAGGTTCTCGGCAAGGTCGCAGAGTCGATGGGTCGATTCGTGAAGCAAGCTTCGAAGCTAAGCCGTTAAGACGAGTACGTCCGGGAGTATTTGTAACGAAAGCTGTGGGCGCGGCATCTCTTGTTTATCGGCACGTTGCTGAAGGTGCTTCATGCTCCGCATCATAGAATTTCGCGAACCGCTGGTGATCAAGCTCAGGCTGGAAGGCGCTTTGACTTCCGAACACGTGGAAGAGGTGAGAGAGCGGTTTTCGGCAGCGACGCACTCATATCCTGGTAAGCCGTTACTGATTGATTTGGGCGACGTCATAAAGATCGATTCTCCGGGACAGTCGCTCTTATCCGACCTGCATGTCGCTGGCGCGAGACTGAATGCGTACGGCGGTGAATTGACCGAACTGCTACAGAATGCGCAGCCCGGCGGCAAACGGTCACGCTCTACGGAGAGTGGAAACCTGCTGTGCCGCTTATTGCGCTGGATATTGCCGTCATCCCTGAAGCCGGAGACGTGCGCAGGCGCTTCCTAGGATCCAGCGCTGGATCTATTTTCCGCTGCTTTGCGCTGCACTCTGAATCTAAAATCACACCATGACTACTTCCAGTGCTTCTGCCGCGCCAACGCCTGACCTGCGGTATCCGGTGGGCAAGTTCCATTTCGAAGGTCCACTGAGCGATGAACGGCGCGAAGAGTTCATCGAGACGATTGCGCACACTCCGGCAAAGCTGCGTGCGGCGGTCGAGGGATTGACCGGCGAACAGCTCAATACACCCTATCGGCCGGGCGGTTGGACGGTGCGGCAGGTGATCCATCACATGCCGGACAGTCACATGAACGCCTTCATGCGATTCCGCTGGGCGTTGACGGAAGACGCGCCGACGATCAAGACCTATGACGAAGCGCGCTGGGCGGAACTGATCGATTCACGCAGCGCTCCGCGGGAGATGTCGTTGACGCTGCTGGATGCGCTGCACCGGCGGTGGGTGATCCTGCTGAACGGTATGACGCCCCAGGATTACAAGCGCACGCTGGTCCATCCCGAGCACGGGAAGATCGATCTGGAAAAGATGCTGGCGATGTATGCGTGGCACGGGCGGCATCACGTGGCGCATATCGCGGCGCTGAGAGAGCGGATGGGTTGGAGATAGATTCTCTCCCACCCACGCCGAAAGACGGCGAGGGTGGGGCACCCGCAGAATTGGTAATCGGGAAATGCAGGTAATGAAAAAGGCAGTTGTGAACGGGAAGGCTAGCCTTGGTGGGTAGTTGTCTTTGTGTACACATAGATGTACACTACAGTCGTGAGGTTGTGCTATGGCTGCGATCAAAGTTGGAGTTCGTGAGTTTCGCGAAAAGATCGCTACATTTCTTGAGTCGGACACTCCCGTTGCGGTGACCCGCCGTGGAGAGACTGTTGGAGTTTATGTCCCAACGCGCAGCAAGCGATCCAGCAAGTCGGCCGAATTATCTGAACTCAAGGCCGCAGCAGACCGTCTTTCCGAGGCGCTGGCGGATGTAAATGAAGAGGAATTCGTAACAGAGTTCAAGCGGTTGCGGAATCGCCGAGGCGCGAAGCGCTGAAATGATCGTGCTCGACGCGAACATTCTGATCCGGGCCGTGCTCGGGCGTCGGGTTCGCCAAAATGGGCGAGAAGGGTAGGCACCACCCGCCGACACGGGCACTAAATCAGCCGTTGTGCGGGGTATGCGAGTGTCTTCCCAGCCCGCCACAGAATCGCCCATTCGAGGACGCACAGGACGACACCTCCCGGAACCGCGCCAGAGGTTCGGTAAATAACGGTATCGCCCGGAAGATATTTGGAGTCATTTACGACTTGCAATTGAGCCGGTTTCGAAAGCTATATTCATCGTCGCTTCTTCGAGGAGGTGGGGTCTGAGGCTGCGTGGCGCGATTCGAGGGGACTGCCGATCCAGGCGAAGCTCTAGTTCGGGCTGTCCGCATGGTCTGACGTGACGCTCCTTTTTGGATCCGGGATGCCGGTTGGACCCTACTCAGAGCAGGGTGGAGATTTTGTGTCGGCTTCTTCGCATGGCTGGGCACTTAGGCGGGCTGATACGAATCCGCGGCATCTGGCTTGTCGGCCGCACTAACTGACGCGTTGACTTCCGCATTGCCCTACGCTATGCTTGTGGTTTCGTTGTCCCGCAATGGTCCGCCCCGAGTGTCCCCTCTTGTTTTTGTGACGGGGCTGTAACTCAGCGGTTCTTCTGGACGAATCAATTTCTGGGAGAGTTCTGATGTCAACGTATTTCCCCAAGGGGGAAATTGCTCGCAAGTGGTACGTCATCGACGCCTCAGGGCAGACCCTCGGTCGCCTGGCGACGCGTGTCGCCCGCATTTTGTCGGGTAAAAATAACCCCCGTTATACGCCATTCCTCGACACCGGCGATCATGTGGTCGTGCTCAACGCCGAAAAGGTGAAGCTCACGGGCCTGAAGGCCGAGTCGAAGATGTATCGCCGCTACACCGGGTATCCCGGTGGTCTGCGGGAAGAAGAATATGTGAAGTTGCTGAGCCGGAAGCCGGAAGCGATTGTGCAGCAGGCGATTTTGGGCATGCTGCCCAAGTCAAAGCTGGGCCGCGCGATGGGCAAAAAGTTGAAGGTTTATCGCGGCGACAAGCATCCGCATCAGGCGCAGCAGCCCGTAGCAGTTGCGTAATTCCGGTCCTTGCTGCGCAAGGATCGGGCACCCACTAGATGGGCACCCAATAAGATTTGAAGGTTAAGAATGGCAGATCAGGTTGAATATTACGGTACCGGACGGCGCAAGTCGGCGATCGCGCGCGTTTTCCTCCGCCCGGGCAATGGCGATATCAAGATCAACGGACGTCCGTTTGACGAGTACTTCGTCACGGTCAGCCAGCGCGTAGAAGCGAAGGAAGCACTCGTGCTTTCCGAAACCACCGGCAGCTTGAACGCCGTGATCACGGTTGATGGCGGCGGAGTGGATGGACAGGCAGGCGCGGTAAAGATGGGTACGGCTCGCGCGCTGCTGGAATTCAATCCAGAGCTTCGCGGTAAGCTGAAGGCGGCTGGTTTTCTGACGCGCGACGCGCGTGGGAAAGAGCGCAAGAAGTACGGTCAGAAGGGCGCCCGCAAGCGGTTCCAGTTCAGCAAGCGTTAAGTTATTTGGCGCGGGCGACCTCCCTCGCTCGCGCGGTGCGACTCGCTGTTCGCACCATGTTGCTCCATACGATTTCTCTTCGCGGCCGATGGTCCGGGCGGCGGAGTTCGGAAACATACGGACCAAATTCTTCCCGCACCCGGATTCCCGAGGGTTCGCGGGACGGGAAATGTAATCCCGAGCGCTCCGATCATCGCAAGATGACGCCGCAGAGGATGCAATCCACTAAGGAGGTTGTTTGGCTAACATCAGCATGAAAGAGTTGCTCGAAGCTGGAGTTCACTTCGGGCACCAAACGAAGCGCTGGAATCCCAAGATGAAGGAATACATCTTCGGAGAGCGCAATGGCATTTACATCATCGACCTGCAGAAGACGCTGAAGATGTTCAAGGAAGCGTCCAATTTCGTGCGTGACACCGCCGCCGAAAACCGGACAGTTCTCTTCGTGGGAACGAAGCGCCAGGCGCAGGATGCGATTGCAGAAGAAGCACAGCGTTGTGGCATGTTCTACGTGAACAACCGCTGGCTGGGCGGCCTGCTCACGAACTGGGTCACCGTACAGAAATCGGTGAAGCGGCTGAAAGAGCTCGACGAGATGGCCACCGATGGCCGTTACGAGCTGCTGCCGAAGAAAGAAGTCATCAAGCTCGAACGCGAGCGCAAGCACCTGCAGGCGAACCTGGCCGGAATCAAGAACATGAACCGGTTGCCGGACATTATCTTCGTGATCGACTCCAACAAGGAGCAGATCGCGGTCCGCGAAGCCCGCAAGCTGGGCATCCCCGTGGTTGCGGTCGTTGATACGAACTGCGATCCGAGCGAAGTGGACTACGTGATTCCGGGCAACGACGATGCGCTGCGCGCGATCCGTCTGTTTGCTTCGAAGGTCGCGGACTCCGTGGTTGAAGGCGTACAGGCTGCGACCGATAAGCAGACTGCCGACATCGCCGCGGGCGTGACCGCCGCTGCGGAAGCTCAGGCAGAAGTCGCTGAAGGCGAAGCGCCGCCGAAGCTGTCAACCGCAACGGGCGAAGACATCTCGATGGAAGACGTTCTTTTGGGCGGTCGCAAGCCGGTCGCTGTCGCTGCTGAGCCGGAAGTGAGCGAAGAGACACCTCGCGCCGCCGAGCATAGCGTTTAGTTTGGCTTTGACCCCACCCTTCGCCAAAGGATGGCGAGAGGGTGGGCCACCCACCATAAGTGGGGCACCCGCAGCCAGCCCTCAAGTTTAATAACCTTGCATTCACATGCGAGTCGTAAGGTATGCCTGTCGTAGCCGCCGCCGTTAGCGATCCCGATGATGGCTGCAAGAAAACTCCCGGATGCAGACTTCCGGAGGGGCACGAGGCGCCTGTAAAGTTAGAGAGGATTCAATGAGCACTTCTACCGTTAATATTTCCGCCGCCGCAGTGAAAGATCTTCGCGACAAGACCGGCGCGCCCATGATGGACTGCAAACGCGCTTTGACCGAAGCGAAGGGCGATCTCGAGCAGGCGATTGTTTTGCTGCGCAAGCGCGGAGTATCCGTTGCCGCGAAGAAGGCGACCCGCGCCACCAGCGAAGGTTCGGTTGCCAGCTACATCCATGCTGGAGGCAAGATCGGCGTACTGGTTGAGGTCAATTGCGAGAGCGACTTCGTGGCTCGCACCGACGACTTCAAAGAACTGGTGCACGACGTCGCCATGCACATTGCGGCGAGTGATCCGAAATACATCCGCAAGGAAGATGTCACTCCCGAGGCTTTCGAGAAGGAGAAGGACATCTATCGCGCACAGGCTGCTACTACCGGGAAGCCAGCGCCTGTGATCGAGAAGATCGTGGAAGGCAAGATGAGCAAGTTCTACGAAGAGGTTTGCCTCTACGAGCAGCCCTTCATCAAGGACCAGACGATCTCGGTGTCGCAGTTGATTGCGCAAAAGATCGGCAAGCTCGGGGAAAACATCGCCGTGCGCCGCTTCGCGCGCTTCAAGGTTGGCGACAATAATGTGACCATCGCCGCGACTAAACCGCCGGCAGAAGAGAGCAAAGAGTAGTTTGGTTCGCGAGAGACAGGGCAGCCTGCGGGCTGCCCTTTTTTCATGTCCACATTGCTTCCGCCCTGTCGTCCCACTACACTGGAGGGAAATTACATGAGGAATCTGAGTGCCTGAACCGGTCTTCAAGCGCATCCTGTTAAAACTTTCTGGCGAGGCCCTGGCAGCAAACCAGGGATTTGGTGTCGATCCTTCGCGCATTCATGAAGTGGCTGCGGAGTTGGCGGACGTTCAAAGGTTGGGAATTCAGATCGCTGTCGTTGTGGGCGGTGGGAATTTTTTCCGTGGCGTGGCGATTCAAGCCAAGACAATGGATCGCGTTTCCGCCGATCACATGGGCATGTTGGCGACCGTGATCAATGCGCTGGCGCTTCAGGACGCGCTGGAGAAGCAGGGTGTGCACACGCGGGTGCAGTCGGCGATCGAAATGAATCAGGTTGCCGAGCCGTTTATCCGACGTCGCGCGATGCGGCATCTGGAAAAGGGCCGCGTAGTGATCTTCGCCGGCGGTACCGGCAATCCTTATTTCTCGACGGATACGGCGGCTTCACTGCGCGCGATGGAAATCAAGGCCGACGCCATCTTGAAAGCCACCAAGGTTGATGGCGTTTACGACGCCGATCCCATGCTGGTGAAAGACGCCAAGATGTTCCAGACCATTTCCTACCTCGACGTCCTCAGCAAAGGCCTGAAAGTGATGGATGCGACGGCCATCAGCCTATGCAGGGATAACAATCTGCCGATCATCATCTTTAACCTGAATAATCACGGAAACATCCGGCGCGTGGTTCTGGGGGAGAAGGTGGGATCGCTGGTGAGTGCGTAAGAGTTCGTGCGCATACGCAAGGTCCTTCGCTACCTCGGGATGACAGTCCTCGCTCACGCTCGGACTTGACAGACAGAGACCGTGTTGACTGTCCCAAAATTCGTTTTCCCGAGCTGACGATTTATAATCCCCGGTTTACATTTCATTCGACACTGGAGTCTATATGGCGCAATCAACCATGGCTGCCGTTGCTGCATTGAAAGAGACGTATGGCCAGCTTAAGTCCCGAATGGAAAAGGCCGTTGAGGCCTTCCGTCACGAAATGGCGGCCGTGCGGACCGGGCGCGCGTCGGTGCACATGCTCGACAATGTGCAGATCGAATACTACGGGTCCATGATGCCGCTGAACCAGGTAGCGCAGGTGCACGCGCCCGAGGCACAACTGATCACGGTGCAACCATTCGATCCGACGTCGTTGCCGGGAATCGAGAAAGCGATTCGCAGCTCGGAGCTGGGATTGAATCCGATGAACGACGGCAAGATGATCCGCGTGCCCGTGCCGCCCCTCACCGAAGAGCGCCGCAAAGACATGGTGAAGCACCTCCATAAGCTGCTGGAAGAGCATCGCACCGCGATACGCAATATCCGCCGCGATGGCAATGAGGCGATCAAGAAGGCGCTCAAGGACAAGAAGATCACGGAGGACGAAGAGCGCCGTTCGCTGGAAGAGATTCAGAAGCTCACCGACGATGAAATCAAGAAGATGGAAGAGATGAGCAAGATGAAAGAGAAGGAAGTGCTGGAGCTGAAGTAGAGCGAAGTATCTTATTCGGCTGAAGAGGGCGGCCTGCGGGTCGCCCCTTTTTATTGCGCCATGGAGTAGGTCGACGGTTCAGGTTAGCTTATCCCGCACCAACGTTTGGATCTCCTTGGAGCTTTCGTAAATGCCGCGCAGCAGTTCCTGAGCTTCAGGGGTAAGGTGAAAGTCGTCGCGGGTCAAGAGTACCTGGATTTTTGTATTGATCAGCAGGGCCTGCTTGCTGCAGTCCTGCTGGAGCCGTTCCGCACTCGCAAAAACGCGTTGGAAATCACGTTCACGCCGCCTGTTTCTCCAAACGAGCCAGCCAATCGCGAGGCCAAATAACAGGAAGATGGCGCGATATAGCATCATCGACGGATGTTCAGCGATTTCGTCCGCAAAGCTATTCCCCTGGCTCACGCCATCGGTGAATGTGTCCAGGCCAGCGGCTCCGAGCCCAATAACGCCCCCATAGAAAATCTCTCGATATTTCTGGAACATACGTCACTCCTGACTACATTGTTTCCGACACTTGGGCCCGAGATCGGATGCGATGGCCATTGTCGCATTGGAGATACCTGGCGCGCGCCGGGTCTCAACTTATAATCAATCGATGAAGTCGGTAGTCCATGCTGCCTGTCCGCACGATTGTCCCGATGCCTGTGGTGTGCTGATCACGATTGAGGATGGTCGGGCGACGAAGATACAGGGCGATCCGAAACATCCGGTCACGCGCGGGTTTCTGTGCGCCAAAGTCGCGAAGTATCTGGACCGAGTCTATTCGCCTGCCCGGGTGCTGTATCCACTTCGCCGCAAGAAGGACGTGGCCAAGGGTAACGGCGCGCGCGACTTCGTCGACTTCGAACGCATTACATGGGACGAAGCTCTCGACGAGATCGCGACGCGCTTTCGTCAGATCACGACGGAGTTCGGCAGCGAAGCCATCCTGCCTTATTCCTATGGCGGCACGCTCGGGGCGCTGAACCACGGCGCGATGGATCGCCGGTTCTTTCACCGGATGGGCGCGTCGCAACTGGATCGCAACATCTGTTCTGCGGCGGGCGAGTTCGGGATCAAGTCGGTTTACGGCATCAAGATGGGGACCGAGCCCGAGCAATTCCGGCACTCGAAGCTGATCATCGCCTGGGGCGCGAATATTCACGGCAACAACGTTCACCTGTGGCCGTTCATCGAAGAGGCGCGGCGCGCGGGTGGCAAGCTGGTGGTCATCGATCCCTATCGCACGCGCACGGCGAAGTGCGCGGACTGGCACATTCCCATAAATCCGGGGACGGACGTAGCACTGGCGCTCGGGCATGATGCACGTGATCATCAACGAGAATCTGTACGACCACGACTACGTTGCGCGGCACACGATAGGTTTCGATCAGCTGCGCGATCGCGTGTACGAGTATCCGCCGGAGCTGGTGGCGCGGTTGACCGGAATTTCGGCGCAGGACATCGTGCGGCTGGCGCAGGAATATGCAATGACGCGTCCGGCAGCGATTCGCATGAACTACGGGGTACAGCGCTCGGAAAATGGAGGCTCGGCTGCGCGCGCGATCTGCATGCTGCCGTGCCTTACGGGATCGTGGAAGGAAGTCGGAGGTGGGCTGCAGCTTTCGTTGAGCGGATCCTTTCCGCTGAACAAGCGCGATCTGGAGCGCACCGATCTGATGCAGAAGACGCTGGGCCGGACGGCGCGCGTGGTGAACATGGTGGAGTTGGGGAAGGCGCTGGCCACGCTCGATAATCCGCCGATCAAGGCGCTGTTTGTGTATGGGTCGAATCCCGCGGCGGTAGCGCCCAATCACAACCTGGTAGTCGAGCAGCTGCGGCGCAACGATCTGTTCACGGTGGTGCACGAGCAGTTTCTCACCGACACAACCGACTATGCGAACTTTGTTCTGCCCGCGACGACGTTTTTCGAGAACAAGGATCTGCAACCGTCGTACGGACATTACTATCTGCAAGTTTCGCAGCAGGCGATTGCGCCGGTAGGCGAGAGCCGGTCGAACGTGGAAACATTTCGCGCGCTGGCAGAGCGCATGGGATTCGACGATGAATGCTTCCGCGACTCTGTGGACGAGATGATCGAGACGGCGCTGGATACGGATCACGAGTTTCTTGCGGGCATCACGCGCGAGCGGCTTGAGCGGGAGTCGCAGATCCGGCTGAACGTGGCTTCAGATCGAGAATCGGATAAGGAGCCGTTCCTGCCGTTTGCGAATGGTAATTTCAAGACGCCGAGCGGCAAAGCGGAGCTGTACAGCGAATCGTTGGCCGTACAGGGATTCGACCCGATTGCGAGGTTTGTGGCTCCCACTGAATCGCGTCACGCGAAGAACAATGGCCGCTACCCGCTCGAACTATTGGCGCGCAAAGCAGACAACTTCCTGAATTCGAGCTTTTGCAATCAGCCCGCTGTGCGCAGGATGGAATGCCCGGGACTGTTGGAGATACATCCGGAAGATGCGCAGGAGCGTGGAATCCGCGAGGGGCAGACTGTGCGCGTCTACAACGATCGAGGGGCGATTTCGCTGGTCGCGCATGTCACGGACGCGATTCAGCCGAAGGTTGTGGCGGCGCGGCTGGACTGGGCGAAACTCTCGGAACAAGGCGTGAACATTAATGTGCTGACTTCCGACCGCCTGACGGATATGGGCGAGAGCGCGACGTTCTATTCGGCGTTGGTGGAGGTGGAAGCGGTTGGGTAGAGTAGCTTTCACCACGAGACACGGATATCGCCCTAACCAGACTCCCTAAACTGCTGAACGGGAACAACTTTGTCGTTCTCCCGCCACTTTTCGCCCTAACCAGGGTTCTCTAGGTAGCTGTAACCAATTGGGGCAGTCCCTCGTCTGTTCACAGGGTGCAAGTCTGCTTCCGGAATGAGACAATAGTAGAAAGACGTTTGCGCAGCTCCGCCGGAATTTCGGTGGCTCAACGGGGATTCCCGCGCGTCTAACTAAGCATTTCTGATGGCTATAACGGAAATCCCGCCCTCCCGAATGACCGGGGAAGATCCAGGGCTTGAACCTGATTCTTCAGAGACTTACGTCGATCTGGATGCGCCAGCGATATTGCTGCAGGTGCAAGACGATCTGGGACGCTCGCGAGTACGCGAGGCGTTTTGGATTTCCGTTGTTGTCCACCTGGCGATCGTTCTTTTCCTGGTAAATAGCGATCGGATTTTCGGGATCCGGCCGGTCACGGTTTTGACCGCCGAAGACCTGATGCGCCAGAAAGACACGACCTTTCTTGCGCTGCCTCCGGACGAGCAGAAGCTGAAGGAGCGACCAAAGACCAATACCCTCTCCGACAAAGACCGTATCGCCAGCTCGCGGAATCCAACGCTGGATCGCAAGGAGTTGCAGAAAATTCTGGACACGCGCCGACCGGGTCCTCCGGGACCGCAAGCGCCACCGCAGCAGCCCACGCAGGCACAGGCTCCGGCTCCTGCTCAGCAACAGGCGCAGCAACCGAGCCAGGCTCCGCCGCAAGCCCAGCCCAGCAATCAGGGAAACCAGACAGCGCGGTTGGAAGGGTTGCCACCACAGCGCCAAGCTACGTCTTCGCCCAATCCATTTACCGCGGCCATGGCTCCGGGAAGTTCGACGGAGCAAGCAGCCCGTGCCGCAGCTGCCGCGCGTGCAGGAGGCTCTGTGGGCGGCGGCCAGATGGGCATGGGGCTGCGCGGTGGTGGGAACATCAAGAGCAACATGGAGATCCTGACTGACACGCAGGGGGTCGATTTTGGACCTTACCTGGCGCGTGTGGTCGAGTCAGTGCGGATGAACTGGTACAACCTGATCCCCGAAGCGGCTCGTTCGCCGCTGTTCAAGAAGGGTGTTGTCGCCATTGATTTCTACATCCTGAAAGATGGGCGCGTGGCCGGCATGCAACTGGAAGGACCGTCTGGGGATGTGTCGCTGGATCGTGCTGCGTGGGGCGGTATCTCTGCCTCGAATCCGTTTCCGCCATTGCCGGGAGAGTTTCACGGAGCTTATCTCGGGCTGCGCTTCCGCTTCTACTACAATCCAGATCGCAAAGACCTGCAATAAACCCAGTTCACCACAGAGACACAGAGAAGAACCGTTAACGTCAATCGTGTTGCGATGTGTATTATAGGGCGGCCGTGTTTCCGCCCGCATGCGCAGGCAGATCCACATTAGTTGCGCGGACCAGATCCGGATTTATAAAAACGATATTAGTTACCGTCCCTTCACACGGCAGCTCAGAACATCTATATTGCTACTCTTGTCCAAGATCATGAATACAACAAGAGTTTCCTGCCTGCTTACTTTGATTGTCCTGATCTGTTCCAGCATTTTCGTTTGTGCGCAGTCGCAGCCGATTGGCATTTTCGATGGCCATGCGGATGTGGGAGAGAATCCCAAGGCTGGCTCGGCGACCTACGACGCGGCGACTGGCGAGTATCGCGTTACTGGCGGCGGCGCCAATATCTGGGCGGCGGTGGATGCCTTTCACTTCCTCTATAAGAAGATGACTGGCGATGTGACTCTTACTGCGGATGTGAAGTTTGAAGGCGCGGGGGTGAATCCGCATCGCAAGGCGGTGCTGATGGTGCGGCAAAGCCTGGACGCAAATACCGCATACGCCGATGTGGCGCGCCACGGGAGCGGGCTCACGTCGCTGCAGTATCGTCCCACTGCGGGTGCCGAGACGATGGAGGTGCAGTCGAAGGATGACGCTCCAATACGCATACGTCTGGTGCGCCGCGGCAGTGAGTTCACCATGTTTACCGGCAAGCCCGGAACCATCTTGAAGGCTAGTGGCTCGGCGAAGGTGACGCTGGAGGATCCCGTATATGTTGGGATTGGAGTTTGCTCGCACGATGCGAATGTTTTGGAGACGGCCGTGTTTTCCAATGTGAAGATTGAAACGCCCGAGACGCAGAATCCGACGAACGTGCGGAGCAGGGTCACGATCTACGATCTCAAGTCGAAGTCGACGAAGGTGCTGTACACGGTGGATCACCTGGTGGAGGCGCCGAACTGGTCGCCGGACGGCAAGTATCTGCTGATCAATACGGGTGGGCGGCTGTACCGGTTGCCGGTGAAGGGCAAGCATCCGCAGCCCGAGTCGGTGAATCTGGACGCGGCGTATCGCTGCAATAACGACCATTCACCGTCGCCCGATGGGAAGCTGATTGCGATTTCGGCGGACTACAACGATGCTCGAGGCTCACAGGTATTCGTGGCGAATGCGGATGGATCGAATCCGCGACTGTTGACGCCGAATATGCCGAGCTATTTCCATGGGTGGTCGCCGGATGGGAAATGGCTGGCGTTCGTCGGGCAACGCAATGACAGTTTCAATATCTTCCGCGTGCCGCTGGCGGGCGGAGACGAAGAGCGGTTGACCTCGATCCCGGGCTACGACGATGGTCCAGATTATTCGCCCGACGGGAAGTGGATCTATATCAATACGATTCGCTCGGGGACTTGGGACATCTGGCGGTTCCCCGCCGACGGCGCGGGTCCGGATGACGCGAAGGCCGAGCGCATCACGAGCGACGAGTGGGAGGACTGGTTTGCACATCCTTCACCCAACGGGAAATGGCTGGTCTTCCTGTCGTTTCCTCCGGGAACTCCGGGACACGATGCGAAACTGCAAGTGCAGTTGCGCATGATGCCGATGCCGGGAGCGGAAGTGGGAGCGAAGCCGGGACCGATCCAGAAGGTGACGGAATTCTTCGGCGGACAGGGAACGATCAATGTGAACTCGTGGTCTCCGGACTCGAAACGATTTGCGTACGTGGTGTACGAGGTGATGCCGGAGAAGAAGTAGGGCAGCAAGCTTGCGGGACGTTCCCAACAAGTAATGTTGAATCCAGCCATGTCCATCATGATGACCTTAAGCGGCGCTGCGCTAATGGCGACAGGTGCTGGTTGCTTTATGGCGAGTCACTTTCAGCTCTCGGAACTGCAATTCGAACTGAACGAGCGCTTGCCCGAGGGGCAGAAATTCGAGCCGCTGTTTTGGTGGTTCGGAACGTACGTCCGACTACGCCAACTCCAAAGGGCTGTTCTGCCCCATAGTCCTCGCCCGAAGAAGGCTCTGCGTTTTGCGTACATCGGTTTCGCATTGTTTCTCGCAGGAGTTGGAATGTTGTCGTTTGGTTTGCATTCGTGAGCAAATAGGTGGTGCAATCGGTTATCGTTAAGGGTGAAACAGATCGTGCGACTCATAACCACTACGGTACTCATCCTTCTGCTGAGTCAACTCGCCGTTGCTTGTTGGATGCTCCCGACGCCGCCCACCAAAATTGAGGGTTCCACAATCGTGGGTCAGTTCTCATATGAAGGGAAAGCGCTGAGAGCATCCAGAGTAGAACTCCGAGGCGCAAACGGTCGGCTCATTTCAAGGAGTGCTACTGACGAGAACGGAAGGTATCACTTCGCGATCCGAGCCGGAGGCTTGTATCAGATCACGATGCTGAATCCGTCATACGAGAGTTTCGTGATTGACCTCTTGATAACGACCAAGCAACAGCAGACTCTTAATGTGAATTTCTTCGGCGACTACTGCTACACCATACAAGTTGGATCCACATAAGAGTTCCCTTCTGGAAGGTGTTCGCGGTAGATCTTTTGCAAGAAATTTTGCAAAACTGTGACTTTGCTGTTACCTCTTCAACCTAAGATCGTCTGAGTACAAATAATGAGGACAATTATCAAAATGAAGAAGATCCTGTTGGCCGTTGCTTTGCTCGCCGTTCCGGTGCTTGCCTTTAGCGCGGAATATTCCATTGATCCGAACCATTCTTCGGCTCAGTTCACCGTGCGTCACCTGGTGATCTCGAATGTGAAGGGCGCGTTTAGCAAGGTGACAGGCACCATTAATTACGATCCAAGTAATCTGGCTTCGAGCAGTGTGGACGCGACCATTGACGTTTCGACTGTGGATACCCGCCAGCCGATGCGCGACGCGGACTTGCGCAGCGATCACTTCTTCGATGTGGCGAAGTATCCGACGATGACCTTCAAGAGCACGCAGTTCTATCGCGAGGGAAACCAGATAAAAGTGAAGGGCGACCTGACCATGCACGGCGTCACCAAGCAAGTAGTACTTGATGTGGATGGCCCGTCGGCGGAGGTGAAAGATCCGTGGGGTAACCAGCGCATAGGGGCCAGCATCTCCACGAAGATCAACCGGCACGATTGGGGATTGAACTACAACAAGATGGTGGAAGCGGGTGCCGTGGTGGGCGACGAGATCACGATCAGTATTGATCTAGAGGCCACAAAGAAGAAGGCAGAAGCGGCAGCGAAGTAGATCACCGCAGAGGACGCAAAGATCTAGAAGCTAACCACGGATTAGACGGATTGCACGGATTGGATCAGAGTTTCAGATTTCGATGAAGGGGAAAGTCAAAGATCGGTGAAATCCGTACAATCCGTGGCCGAGTTTTTGAACTCGTCTGCGCCCTCTGCCGTGAACCCTACCAGATTCGCGAATCCCTCGGCCTCGGCTATGATCTAACCAGTTATTGTGCATGGGATCGGCATGAGATCGGGGCCGGGGGCGGTTGCGCCGGGGCGGAAAACGAAGGGCTTCAAGGCCCTTCCAGAGATATGGCCGCTGCTGCGTCCGCGGCGCGGATTGCTGCTGCTGGGCTTCGGGCTGATGGTGATCAACCGGCTGTCGGGCCTGGTGCTTCCTGCGTCTACAAAGTTTCTCATCGACAATGTGATCAACAAGCGCCAGATACACATGCTCTACCCGCTGGTGGGAGTGGTGCTGAGCGCGACACTGATCCAGGCGATTACTTCTTACTCGCTGACGCAGACGCTTTCGAAAGCCGCGCAAAAGCTGATCACGGAACTGCGCAGCCGGGTGCAGGAACACATCGGCCGGCTGCCGGTCGCGTACTACGATTCCAACAAGACGGGCATGCTTGTGTCGCGCATCATGAGCGACGTGGAAGGCGTGCGCAATCTGCTGGGTACCGGTCTGATCGACTTCACTGGTGGAATCCTGACTGCCGTGATCGCGTTTGTGCTGCTGTTTCGCATTAGCGCGCTGATGACGACGATCGCGTTCGGATTGCTGCTGATGTTCATCTTCGTCCTGCGACGCGCGTTCAAAGTGATCAGGCCGATCTTCCGCGAGCGAGCGAAGATCAATGCAGCGGTGACCGGGCGGCTGACGGAGTCGCTTGGCGGCGTGCGCGTGATCAAGGGATATCACGCCGAACAGCGCGAGCATTCGGTTTTCGTGGAAGGCGTGAACCGGCTGCTGAATAATGTACTGAAGTCGCTGACGGCGACCTCGCTGCTGAGTCTTTCGGCGGCAGCGCTGATGGGCGTGATCGGCGCGATCGTAATGCTGATGGGCGCGCACTTAATTCTGGCCGGGAAATTAACGCTGGGCAGCTTCTTCAGTTACACCGCCTTCCTTGGCTATTTGGCGGCGCCGATTTTCCAGATTGCCAGCGTGGGAACGCAGCTCACCGAGGCAATTGCCGGGCTGGAGCGAACGCGCGAAGTCCTGGGAGAGCAGCCCGAGGATGAAGATCCGCGCCGATCCGTTACGCTCGGCGAGATTCGTGGCCAGGTCGTTTTCGAAGACGTTAGGTTTGCGTACGATCCTTCGAAGACGGTGCTGCACGATGTGTCGTTTGTGGCGCAGCCGGGAACGGTGACGGCGCTGGTGGGATCGTCGGGATCGGGAAAGTCGACGATCATCGGGCTGATCTCGGCGTTTCACAATCCGAACTCGGGCAGGGTGCTGATCGACGGTGTGGATCTGGCGACGGTTCGGCTGGATTCCTATCGTCAGCATTTAGGCGTGGTGCTGCAGGAGTCGTTCCTGTTCGATGGATCGATTCGGGAGAACGTGGCGTTCTCGAAGCCCGATGCGAGTGAAGAAGAAATTTTGCGGGCGTGTGCAATTGCCCGCGTGGATGAGTTCGCGGAGACGTTTCCGGATAAGTACGACACGATTATCGGCGAGCGCGGTGTGAAGCTGTCCGGTGGGCAGAGGCAACGTGTCTCGATCGCGAGGGCAATTTTGGCCGATCCAGCGATACTGATCCTGGACGAAGCCACCTCGAGTTTGGATTCCGAGTCCGAGGCGCTGATCCAGCACGGACTGCAGTACCTGATGCAGGGACGCACGACGTTTGTGATTGCGCACAGGTTGTCGACGATCCGGCGTGCGGATCAGATCCTGGTCGTCGAGGGCGGACGCATCGTGGAACGAGGCACGCACGAGTCGCTTTACGCGCGGAATGGGCGTTATGCCGATCTCTACAACCGGCAGCACGGGCTGGATCGAAATCTGTTCCTGGCGCCGGGCGAAGAGCCCCAAGAGGAAGCAGCCTCGGGGGACACAAAGCGCATGGCCAACGAATCGGATGATGAGGCGTTGCCGCTGAGGACGGATCTGTAGTTGTTAGTTGGCAGTTGCTAGTTGTCAGAACTTCCCCTATCGCCTACTACGCACGTCCATGACATCAACTCCAGCGATTACCAAAATCGTAAGGGAGCGACGTTCAAGCTGATCTCTAACAACTAGCGACTAGATCTTTTCCGCGATTACGGCTGTTCCGTAGCACAGAACTTCCGTCACGCCTTGCATAATTTCCGTGGCGTCGTAGCGAACTCCGATGACGCCGTTGGCGCCGAGATCGCGCGCATGGGCGAGCATCAGTTCGAACGCTTCGTTGCGCGTTTTTTCGCAGAGTTCGGTGAGGATGGTAATGTTGCCGCCGACGAGCGTCTGCAGGCTGGCCCCGAGCGTGCCCAGTACCGAGCGCGAACGAACGATGATGCCGCGCACGATGCCGGCGTTGCGGGTGATCTTATAGCCATCGAGTTCGAAGGCCGTGGTAGTCATCGAGTGAGAGATGTGGCCGGTAGTTGCGCCAGTCGCCATGAGTCCTCCATTATTTCCGCGGAGCAGAGTAGGCCATTCGCACCAGCGTGCGCTGGGAGAATGGCAGATAAACCAGAGTCGCTATTGCCGCAAAGGCCAGTCCGAAACCGATTTTGGGTACGAGCAGAAACGGAGCCAGTGCCCATAGTTCGTCGAGCAGAAACTCAACGGCGAACAACCGCTGATAATTCTCGCCTAGGCCGGCATAGTCGAAGGCAATCGCGGTCAGCAGGTAGAGTCGCAGGGGAATGCCGACAGCGCAAGTGACAATTACGGCGACGACCACCCATGTTCCATTGATCGCAAACAGTCGCTCGGAGATCGCGTCCACCTGGCGCAGATGAGCGAGCGCGGCGATGTACATCGAGAGGTACAGGATCTGTGAGAGCGCGAACAGGGTGCGTACGGTACCGCGATGGGCGTGGGGGAGAGAGGGTTCGGTGGCCGTTACAAGAGTTTGCAGCGCGGTCGAACTTGGCTGCGCAACAGCAGGCTCGACGGCTTCAACAGGAGCGACGAAACGATAGCCACGGCGTGCGAGGGTTTCAATAAATCGCGGATTGGACGCCGAGTCGCGCAGCGCGTCGCGAAGTTTGTTGATGGCGGTATTCAGGCCGTGGTCGAAGTCAACGAAAGTGTCCGACGGCCAGAGGCGCAGGCGCAATTCTTCGCGAGTCACAATTTCGTTGGGACGATCGAGAAGTGCGATCAGAACCTGGAAGGGCTGCTCCTGTAACTTGATCTTCCTGCCTTCGCGAAGTAACTCGCCGGAGTGCGGGTCAGCTTCGTAAAGTCCGAATCGATAGCGGGCCGGGACGGCGGCGCGGCGAAGTGGCAGAGAGCCTGTTTTTGGCTCGCTGGGGTGAGGTTCGGGAAGAGAGCCCTCGGACATGGACGGGGTCAGTTTACACCGCGATGCGGGTATGGCGCGGGATACAATAATCGCTTGCCGGAAAGCGATGCCAAGACGAAGGCGGCGCGGGCACGCGTGCTGCGCGCGGAAACCGTGGGCCTGCTGGTGGTAGCGATGCTGATTCTCGGCATGATCCTCGTGCGCTGGGGACATTTCCTCGACTGGCACTTCCGTTAGCCCTCACGTGAATCCCAATCCTCAAATTGATCCGTTGCTGGTGGTGATTGTCGGTCCAACTGCCAGCGGGAAAACGGCGCTGTCGCTGGCACTGGGGGAGCGCTTCGGGGGAGAGATCGTCAATTGCGATTCGGTTGCGGTGTATCGCGAATTCGAGATCGGCACTGCCAAGCCTTCGCGGAAAGAACGCGTGCGGGTGCCGCATCATCTTCTGGATATCTGCTCGCCCGAGCAGTTGATGACGGCTGGTGATTATGCCCGGCGCGGGCGAGAAGTGTTGGCGGAGCTGAAAACTCGTGGGCGGCTTCCGATTGTGGTGGGCGGGACGGGTCTGTATCTGCGAGCGCTGCTGGAGGGATTGTTCCCGGGACCCAAGCGTTCGGAAGAATTGCGGGAGCGGCTGCGTGAGGCGACGAAAAAAAAGGGACCGGGGCACCTGCATCGGGTGCTGGCGCGAATGGATCGAGCGGCAGCGGAGAAGATCCATGCGAATGACGAGCCGAAGCTGATACGAGCGATTGAAGTTTGCCTGGCGGCGCGCACGCGGATGAGCGAGTTGTGGGAGCAGGGGCGAGAGCCGCTGCGTGGATTTCGCATCTTGCGCGTTGGGTTGGATCCGGAGCGCCAGCAACTCTATGCGCGCATCAACGAGAGGGCGGCAAAGATGTTTGAGTCCGGCCTGGTGGAAGAGACGGAGCGCCTGCTACAGAAGTATCCGGCGTCTCCGGTGCTGGGATCGCTGGGATACAAACAGGCAGTGCAGTTGCTGCGGGGCGAAGTCACGCGAGACGAGGCGATCGTCGCGGCGCAGCAGGGTCATCGTAATTATGCGAAGCGTCAGATGACGTGGTTCCGGAGAGAGCCGGAGATAGAGTGGGTGCGAGGGTTCGGAGACGATTCCAGAGTCATTGCGGATGCGGTGACATTGGTTGAAGGACGATTGAAGACTGCAGATTGAAGATTTCAGATTGCGAAAACTGCAGATCCCTCGCTCGCTACGCGAGCTCGTGATGACAAACAAAAAGTGGGGGTCAGGGAAGGCTCGTTCGTGATGACAAACAAAGAGTGAGGGTCAGGGAAGGCTCGCTGGTGATGACAAACACAATGCAGCGTTTTTTCTGAGATTTCCTCGGTGTCTCTGTGCCTCTGTGGTGAGATAGAACTCCGCAACTAAAGTTGACAGGCATGATGGCATCTGAAGTAAGCTCAGACTTCGGTATCCTGAGCTATATAGCACTTTTCCAAACCTTCCAATCGGGCTCAGGCTGAGAAAAGGAAGCCATGGCCGAGGTCAGCCAAGCCCGTCCGTCACATCCCGCCACATGGGTTCCGACCGTCTATTTCGCGGAAGGGCTGCCGTTCTACGCCGTGAATTATATGGCCCTGTTCTTCTATCAGGACATGGGCGTGCGGAACACGCTGATTACGCTCGTGATCAGCCTGCTGGCGTGGCCGTGGACGCTGAAGCCGATATGGAGCCCGCTGCTGGAGATGTACAAGACGAAGAAGTTTTTCGTCGTGTTGCTGGAGGCCGTGGGCGGACTGAGCCTGGTGCTGCTGGCTCTGTCGCTCAACATGCCCGGATATTTCCGCTATTCCGTCGCGATCTTCGCCGTACTGGGATTCTGTTCGGCCACGCATGACATCGCAGCGGATGGAATCTACATCGCGAGCCTGACTCCGAAGCAGCAGGCGGCGTATGTCGGATGGCAAGGCGGGTTTTATAATCTGGCGCGAATCTTCTCCATGGGTGGATTGCTGTGGATGATCGGCTTCCTCGGTGAACGTTTCACGCGCGCGAACGTGGCCGCGCCGAACGTGCACGCGTGGATGAGCGTGTTTGCGGGCCTGGGATTTTTGCTGGTAGCACTTGCGGTATATCACAGCCGATTTCTGCCGAAGGGTGGCGAAGAGCGCGCAACGCATACTGCTCGCGAGGCGGCGAAGACGTTTGGCGACGTGGTAGTAACGTTCTTCCAAAAGCGAAATATCATTCTTCTGCTCTTCTTTATCTTTCTATATCGCGCGGGTGAAGGTCAGGTGATTAAGGTCGGCCCGTTGTTCTTGCGCGCAGCGCGCGAGACGGGCGGGCTCGGACTCACGATGCAAAAGGTGGGCGCGATCTACGGCACGTTCGGGAGTGCGGCCTTCATCCTGGGCAGCATTCTGGGCGGATATTTCACCGCGAAGCTGGGGCTGAAGCGGGCGCTAACCTGGCTGATCCTGATTCTAAATTTGCCGATGTTGGCCTATTGGTACCTGAGCGTGGCGTTGCCGACTAATCCCGTGCTGGTAACGACGGCCATGAGCGTCGAGATGTTCGGATATGGATTCGGTTTCGTCGGCGTGATTTTGCTGATGATGCAAGAAATCGCGCCGGGGAAATATCAGACAGCGCACTATGCTTTTGCTAACGCTCTGATGAACCTGGGCGTGATTTTGCCGGGCGCGGTGAGCGGGTTAATTCAGTCGAAGTTGGGATATACACGTTTCTTTATATGGGTAATCATCGCTGCGCTGCCTGCGCTGGTTCTGTCGCGCTTTGTTCCGATCCGCGGAGGAGCACAGATACCGGAGTCAGACTTGGCCGCCGAGGCGAGCGCGAAATAGCTTTTGGAGTGATGCAATGTCACATGCAGTCGTAGATGCACAAGTCAAAGAAGCTGGCGGGAAATTGTCGCCGGCGACGTCTGAATTGAAGGCCATCATTCTTGCTGCTGGCAAAGAAGCGATCACCGCGGACGGGCAGCCGCTAGTGCTGCAGCCGCTGGGCGAGCGCAGCATCCTGGATTGCGTGGTGCAGAACGCGCTGCAGGTAGTGCCTCCGAAGGACATTTATGTGGTCGTCGGCTATCGCAAAGAGGATGTGCGCGCTGCGCTCGATGGGAAGTTTCACTATGTAGAGCAGGCGAATCCGCTGGGCACAGGACATGCGGTGCTGCAGGCAGTGGATAAGCTCAAGGAGTTTCACGGCAACATTCTGATTCTGTATGGTGATACGCCGCTGTTTCGGCCGGCTTCGATTCGAGGGTTACTGAATCGTCACAATCTTCGTAAAGCATCTCTGACGCTGCTGACGGCGATTGTGGATCGGCCGCTGCCGTATGGGCGCATCATTCGCGATGCGAATGGGCAAATCATCGACATTATTGAGGCGAGTGAGGCGTCGGCAAAAGTGCGCGAGATTCGTGAGCTGAATGTTGGCGCGTACGTCGTCAATGCCGATGCGCTCGCCGCGGCGTTGCAAAAGTTGACGCCTTCCCCTCGCGACGGCGAATACCGACTGACTGACTGCGTGCATGAACTGATTCGCTCGGGACTGCGCGTGGAGAGCTATCAACTCTACGATCAGGATGAAGTGCAGGGCATCAACACGCCGGAAGATCTGACGCATGCCGAGTTCATTCTGCAAAAGCGGCTCTACCGGCCGCGGCGACAGGAAGAGCAGAACATGGTCGCGTTTGGCACCGGTGGTTGGCGCGCCATTATTGGCGAAGGCTTCACCATGCACAATGTGCGGCGGCTATGTCAGGCGCTGTGCAACGAGATCACGCGCCAGGGACAGGAGAAGCGCGGCGTGATCGTAGGCTACGACCGGCGATTCCTGTCAAAGCAGGCAGGCGAAGCCGCCGCCGAGGTGTTCGCGGGCAACAACATTCCTACCATCCTGCTGCCGGAAGATGCGCCGACGCCGCTGATTACCTATGCGACGGCGATTAAGGATTCGGCGTACGGGCTGGCGTTTACGGCGAGCCACAATCCTCCGGAGTGGAATGGGCTGAAGGTGTTTCACGGCGATGGGTCGCTGCTGCTCGACCACGAGACGCGGCAGATCGAGGCGGAGACGAACGCGCTTAGCACCGATGATGTGGTCAAGCTGGAGTTGGATCTGGCGCTCGAAGCCGGGATCGTGAAGAAGCAGGATTTCACGAATGATTATGTTGATGCCGTCGAGAAGCTGATTGACCTGGACGCGATCCGCAAGGCTGGGCTGAAAGTGATTGTCGATCCAATGTACGGCGTCGGGCAGTTGACGCTGGGCACGGTGCTGACCGAGGCGCGCTGCCGGGTAACGTTCATTCATGAACGCCATAATCCGTTGTTTGGCGGGCGATCTCCGGCTCCGAACCTGGAGGCGTTGCGGCTGCTTTCGTCGCAGATGCAGGAAGATGGCTACGACGTAGGCCTGGCGATGGACGGCGACGCGGATCGCATCGCGATCGTCGATGAAAAGGGCGAGTACATTTCCATCAACGACATCCTGCTGCTGCTGTACTGGTACATGCACGAAGTGCGCGGCGAGAAGGGCGGCGTGGTGCGAAATCTGGCGACCACGCATTTGCTGGATCGCATGGCGAAAGCGCTCGGCGAGAAGTGTTACGAGACGCCGGTCGGATTCAAGCACATTGTTTCGGGGATGCTGGATCACAATGCGCTGCTGGGCGGCGAAAGTTCGGGCGGGCTGACGATCCGCGGACACATTCTCGGGAAGGACGGCATCTTTGCATCGCGCGCTGGTGGTGGAGATGCTGGCGCGCACGGGGCAGAAGATTTCGGAACTGTTGGAACGTGTATACGCGATTACGGCGCGACTCTACACGCTGGAAGAAGGCATTGCGGCGACGCCCGAGATGCGCATCGCGGTTCCGAAGCGATTGAAAGAAGCGCCGAGCACGCACATCGGACCATACAAAGTGGTCGATATCTCGCACATCGATGGAACGAAACTGCTGCTCGAGAATGATAACTGGGCGCTGCTCAGATTCTCAGGTACGGAGCCGCTGCTGCGTTTGTCGGTGGAAGCGGACACGCCGGAGAAGGCGAAAGAGCTGATCGAGTGGTTGCGGCAGTTCGTGACGGCGTAGAAGTCGTTTCGCGTTTCGAGTTTCACGAAGACAAACGCAAGGTCCCTCGACTCGTGGCCGCCGATCCGAAAAAGCACGGATCGAAAAACCAACAGCGGCCACTCGCTCGGAATGACAGACCTGAAGGATAGTAATGAGGGCGGAAACTGCAGATCCCTCGCCGCTGCGCGGCTCGTGATGACAACAGCGGACGTTCGTGGTGTCAGACGGAATCAACGTAATCCATAACTGCGCTTCTTGATACGGAGAACCTCATGCGTTACGGCCATTTTGATAATGAAAACCGGGAGTATGTAATTGATCGCGTCGACGTGCCGGTTTCGTGGACGAATTATCTGGGAGTGAAGGATTTGTGCACGGTGATCTCGCACAATGCGGGCGGATATTCGTTTTACAAAAATTCCGAGCATGGACGCGTCACGCGCTTTCGTCCGAACGGCGTGCCGCTGGATCGGCCGGGGCATTACGTTTATCTGCGCGATAACGACTCGGGCGATTATTGGTCGATCTCGTGGCAGCCGGTCGGCAAGGATCTGGCGAAGGCGAAAGTACGAGACCCGGCATGGGCTTTCGTATTCGAAGTTCTCCTGCGAATACCAGGATCTGAAGGCCGAGCAGACGTTGTTCATCCCGGTCGAGGACGATGTCGAACTGTGGGATGTGAAGATTCGCAATACGGGCGACGAAGCCACGCGACATCAGCGTGTTTCGGATATTGCGAGTTCTCGTTTCATCACATCGAGATCGACAACCAGAATCTGCAGATGAGCTTGTACGCGAGCGGCACAAGCTACGGCGACGGCGTGATCGAGTACGACTTCTATCTACGAGCCGTGGACGTTCCACTACTTCGCCGTCGAGCTTCGATCCAGACAGCTACGACACGATGCGCGATGCGTTCCTGGGCAGCTATCGGACGGAGACGAATCCGATTGCAGTGGAGCAGGGCAAGTGTCACGGCAGCACGGAACTGGGCGGGAATCATTGCGGCGCGCTGCAGAAGCGGCTGACGATTGCACCCGGCGAAGAAGCGCGGATCGTTTTCATGCTCGGCGTGGGGAATCGCGCCAAGGGTAAGGAGATCAAGCGCAAGTACTCGGAGCCGGCGAATGTCGACAAGGCTTTCGCTGAACTGAAGCAGTACTGGGCAGAAGAAGCTGGCGATCTTCCAATGCAAGACTCCGCACGCGGGCCTGGACACCATGGTGAACACGTGGACGCTCTACCAGGCGGAGACCTGCGTGGTGTGGTCGCGGTTCGCGTCGTTCATCGAGGTGGGCGGGCGCACCGGGTTGGGATATCGCGACACATCGCAGGACATCATGAGCGTGGTGCACACGAATCCAGGGAAGGTGCGGCAGCGCATCATCGAGTTGCTGAAGGCGCAGGTCAGCCTAGGATACGGGCTGCACCTGTTCGATCCGGACTGGTTCGATCCGGAGAAGCAGAAGGCGCCGACGTTCAAGTCGCCGACAATTGCGCATCCGCCAGATCGCAAGAGCCTGATTCATGGACTGGAGCACACGTGCTCGGACGATGCGCTGTGGATCGTGGTGTCGATTTGCGAGTACGTGAAAGAGACGGGCGACACCGCGCTGTTCAACGAGGTAGTGCACTTTCGCTGATGAAGGCGAGGCGACGGTTTACGAGCATCTGAAGCGTGCGCTGGATTTTTCCGCGGAGCAGGTGGGGCAGACGGGAATCTGCAAAGGGCTGCGCGCCGACTGGAACGATTGCCTGAACCTGGGCGGCGGCGAGAGCGCCATGGTGTCGTTCATGCATCACTGGGCGCTGCGGGCGTTCGTCGAGGCGGCAGAGCATCTCGGCTGCAAAACTGACGTACAGAAGTACAAGGAAATGGCTGAGAAAGTTCGCGCGGCATGCGAACGGGAGTTGTGGGATGGCGAGTGGTACCTGCGCGGGATCACCGCGAAGGGGCTGAAGGTCGGCTCGCACGAAAACGAAGAAGGGAAAGTGTTCATCGAGAGCAACACGTGGGCCGTGGTGTCGGACACGGCGTCGCCAGAGCGCGGACGCAAGGCAATGGACGCTGTCGATCAACACCTCTACTCGAAGTACGGAATTCACCTGCTCTGGCCCGCGTATTCGAAGCCGGACGATGATATTGGATTCATGGGACGCGTGTACAAAGGAATCAAGGAAAATGCGGCGATCTTCAGCCATCCGAATCCGTGGGCGGTGATTGCCGAGTGCAAACTCGGGCGCGGCGAACGAGCGATGAAGTTTTATGACTCGCTGCTGCCCTACAACCAGAACGACATTATCGAAATTCGTGAGGCGGAGCCGTATTCCTATTGCCAGTTCGTGATGGGCAAGGACCACACGGCATTCGGGCGGGCGCGGCATCCGTGGCTCACCGGCAGCGGCGGATGGAACTACACGGCGGCGACACGGTGGATACTCGGCATCCAACTCGGATTCGATGGGCTGGTTGTGGACCCGTGCATTCCTGCTGACTGGAAGAAATTCGAAGTCACGCGGCAGTGGCGCGGCGCGATGTTTAATATTTCCGTGAAGAATCCGAGCGGCGTCGAGAAGGGCGTAAAGAGCGTCAGCCTGAATGGTAAGCCGGTGAGCGGAGCGATTGCGCAGCAGGCAGCAGGTTCGGTGAATGCGGTCGAAGTGGTAATGGGGTAGAGCCCCCGTTTCACGTTTCGAGTTTCACGTTTCACGAAGGAACAGAAATCCCACACATCCGGAAACAGGATGTGTGGAGCACCCGGCCAGGCACCTCGCGCGGACAGGAATGTCCGCGCCACACAAACGCTCTAAAACCCCTCTCTCGCTGTGGCGAACCCCAGAGAGCTGCTATCCTTTTCCTATGCATTCTGGCCGCTTTGTCACGATAGTCCTGCTTTTTCTCTCTCTAACCTCATTCGCGCTGGCAGCGGAGAAAGATCAGTACGGCGCTCCTGGTCCCATTCATCTCGATAAAGCCGGAGAGAAGTGGGCCGAGAAGACGCTGAAGAAGATGTCGCTTGAAGAGAAGGTTGGGCAGTTGTTCATGGTGCGTGTCGGGGTGACGTTCACCAACTTCGACGGACCGGAATACAAGTTTCTTCGTGACAACTTACGAAACCATCACGTGGGTGGAATCACTGTCACGGTTCCGGTCGATGGGCCGTTCCTGCTGCGCAATCAGCCTTACGAGACTGCAATGCTGATCAACCAGTTGCAGCGCGATTCTGCACTGCCGCTGATCACGGCCGCAGACTTTGAGCGCGGCCTGTCGATGCGCATGTATGGAGCTTCCGTCTTCCCCCATGCAATGGCGTTTGGAGCGTCCGGGCGGCTGGACTTGGCAGAGCAGTTCGGCAAGATCACAGCGGAAGAAGCGCGAGCTGTGGGAATTCACTGGAATTTCTTTCCGGTTGCCGATGTGAATTCCAATCCGGCGAACCCGATCATCAACACGCGTTCGTTTGGCGAGGATCCGGACCGGGTAAGCGACTTTGTGAATGCGTACATCAAAGGCGCGCACGAAGGCGGCATGCTGGCTACGGTCAAGCATTTCCCAGGGCATGGTGACACAGGCACAGATTCGCATCTGGAGCTGGCGAGCGTGAGCGGCGACGAGAGCCACCTGGAAAAGATGGAACTGGTCCCATTTAAGCGTGCGATTGATGGCGGAGTTGATTCCGTAATGGTGGCGCATGTGACCGTCCCGGCGATTGAGCCAGATCCGACGCTGGTTGCGACGACGTCACGGCGGGTGATCACCGACCTGTTGAAGGAGAAGCTTGGCTTCAAAGGCATCGTCATCACCGATGGCCTGGAGATGAATGGTCTGATGCGTCTCTACGCTAACAGTCCGAATCCCTCGGGCGCGGCGTGTGTGGCAGCGTTGAAGGCGGGCAACGACATCCTGCTGATCCCGCCAGATCTGGACAGCGGCTATCGGGGAGTTCTGGAAGCCGTGCGGAGTGGAGAGATCCCGAAACAGCAAATTGATGAGTCGGTGTTAAAGATTCTGAAGGCTAAAGCGTCTTTAGGATTGAATAAGGCGCGGCTGGTGGATATCGACGAAATCGGCCATGAGGTTGGGCGCCCGGAGAATATCGCCGTAGGACAGAAGAGTCGCCGATGCGGCGGTGACGCTGGTGCGAGAAGGCAGTCCGGTGCTTCCGTTGCGGCGCACGAATGTTGGAACCCACGGGTATGTGAATCCGTATACGGTGGTAGAGCAGATTTCGAACCGCGTGGTGGCAGTTCTGTTCATCGAGGACATACGCACCGAAGCGGGGAGGACGTTTGAGCGCAGCCTGCGCGCGCGCATTCCGGATGTGAAGGTGATGTACGTGGATCCGCATCTTGCGGGGGCACTTTCGGACTCAGTGGTGTCGGCAGTGCAGCAGGCGGAGAAGGTGATTGCGGCCGTATATGTCGCGCCAATTCCGGGCAAAGTGGTGAGAAATGCCAGTGGAGATTTGCGAAATACAGTTTCACTCACCGATGACAGCGGAAACTTGCTGCGCCGCATGCTGCAGGTTGCAGGCCCGAAGACAGTGGTAATCGCCATGGGGAATCCATACTTTGGGGAGGATTTTCCGGAGATACAGAATTACCTGTGCACGTTTTCCAATACGACCGTTTCCGAACTGAGCGCGGTTAAGGCCTTGTTCGGGGAGATTCCAATCAATGGACATTTACCGGTCACGATTCCAACCATCGCCGATCGCGGACAAGGGCTAAGCCGTTCGCAGATCATAGGAGGGGCGAATTCTCATGTTCTCTCAGGAAGCCAAGTTCAATAGCGCGTTTTTGCTGGCACTCATGCTGAGCATATTTCTGTTCGGCTGTAGCATTCACGAGCAAAGGACAGCGGAAAACAAGAAGAAAGTAGATATCAATACGCCGTTCGGTGGAATCCACGTGAACACCGACGCCAAAGCCACGGATACGGGTTTGGCTGTGTATCCCGGCGCGGAGCTCAAGGAAAGCCCAGACGATCACAATGGCGATCATGACAACGCGAATGTGAATGTCCAAGTGGGAGACTTCGGCGTACGCGTGATCGCGACCAGCTACGTGAGCAATGATGCTCCCGATAAAATCATCAGCTTTTATCGCGACGATCTGAAGAAATATGGCAGCGTGCTGGAGTGTCCGAAAGGACTGAAGGAATCACACGGCAGCGACGGGCCGCGCGAGATGGCTTGCAATGACTCCGGCACCGCGGAGAAGGGCAAAATGGAATTGGCTGTGGGGGTTCCCGACCGGCAGAGGATCGTGTCGGTAAAGCCGCACGGCTCCGGGAGCGAGTTCGCGCTGGTGTACATACAAATGCGCGGCGGCAAGGGCGACACAATCTAGCGTTGCGAGTCAGGCTTGTGCACGGGAACTACGCGCCCAATTGCAGGATAGGCGAATGGTTCCCGCAAGCATCATTCACGAGTCTCTGAAAGTGCCGCTGGCTCGCGGGCAGCTCCTGCTCCGGCAACGACAATGGCACAAGCAATGCATAGGTGCTCCCGCAGGAAGAGCAACGAATCGCATCGTGCACAATTCGTCCGATGGGCATTCCCGCGGCCTCGAGCTCTCCGCCTGAGCTTAGCCACTCTCCGCAAGCGATCGGGTTAAATCTGAAAGCCATGTTCGTCTCCTGGTCACGCCGCTCTGAGCTGGCGCACGCTTTTACCTACTGCATTCGAAATCGTGAAAATCTTTCTGAGAGTTATGCCCGCCACCGCGTGATTCGCAAGTGAGTGCAGGCCCATCGACGCGGCACAACCACACTGAGAGCAGTCCGGGGTACCTCCGAACTGGCATGGCCCGATTCGAGTGCTCAGGTCCGCCGAAATGGTTTCGGTCACCTGCGAAAAGACACATTGGTCGGGTGAACTGGGTGGAGACAGGAATCCACGAATCATGCTGGGATTCATGTCGAGCTTGGAAATCTGCAGACGCAAACGAAGGAACTCGTCGACGACGTACTGTCGTTGTGCAGGGCTGAGGATCTCAACGTCGGAGCTGCCGAGTTGTGGCGTGAAGAGGCTCATCCAGATCTGGTTGGCTTCGGGACGTTGCTGCCAATAGTTCAGAAACTCCTCGATGTAGGTGGGTCGCTGCAGCATTGCCGTGGTTACGGTGCAATGCACGGTGATCTTGTGGCCAGCTACATTCTTCAGGATGCGATCGTACGTGGCGGGAGCGCGTCGGCGGTCGTGTTCCGCGGGCAAGCCGTCAATCGAGACAACGAGCTTGAAATTCTCCAGCTCCTTCCACTCGGCGGGGATTTGCCGAAAGGCGCTGGTCACGAGTTGCACGTAGATGCCGCGTTTCACCAGCTCAGGCAGAAGGACCAACAACTCCCGATAACGCACCATGGGATCGCCGCCAACGATGGAGAGGTGCAGGGGGCGCAGTTCATCCACAATCGCGAGAACGCGCTGGACAAGCTGGTCGCCCTTTTCGTCGGAGAGTTGGCGCAACGTGACGGCGCCGCCGAGGTGTTGCGGGTCATAGGCGTAACATCCGGGACAGCGCAGCGGACACTCTTTGGTCAGCTCGATCGAGAGAAGAGGCTTGCGACCGTGAAGCAAGGTGCCCCATGCCTTCATTGCGTCCTTGCGATCCATGAATACTTTTCCGGCCAGCGGTTATGGCCTGGCTCATTCGTGGTCTGGGATGTTGGCTGAGTTGGGAATCGACGACGAAGTCAGCAGCGCGTCTAGCAGCGATAAGTAACCAGAATGTCTAGTTTGTCCGTCTCGGTTGCGAGGCCAAGAGGCTCGATTGCAGGAGACAGAACTCGGTCTTGCAGTTGCGAATCCAGCAGCACTGAGGTTTGCACGATGTGAAGCGTAACGTGCGCCTTCGTGTTCTGAACCGTGAGGGGAAGGTCGACAAAGGGAGAAACCACGATTACGACCACGCAGGCAACCAGCGTAATCGCAACCGCCGCTTTGAGGATTCCGGTGCCCATAGCTTTATGCGAGGCGAGCTCAACTAATTTGGTTGCGCCTCGGGTGGCAGATTCCTATTCTTGCATACGGGCATACGGTTGTGGCAAGTCTGTTACAGAGGGATATTCTCGAAATGCCCGGTGGAGGAATATGACATTGTTTCGGTCGGCAATTCTTCTCGCAATGTTGTTCGTAGCTTTCTCAGGATGCGATGCCTTGGCACAGGATCAAGCCGCGGCAGCTCCTGCCAAGCCAGCGTTTGTGAGTCCATCGCAACGGCTGATGAATGCTAAGACAGTTTATGTAAAAAATGGTGGTGGGAGTTCGATACCGTTTGACGTCATCAATGGGGAGTTTGAGGGTTGGGCACGCTTCATTGCGGTCGATTCCCCCGAAAAAGCAGATCTGATTGTGGAGGTGACATCTCCTGAGGACCTCAAGCCAAGCACTTCGACCGGCAGCCATATTTCGACATCGGGCACGCCAGAGCAGACAACGACTACCACTCGCGAGATTGGCAGCGATCGCGTAAAGATGGTCGTGCAGGACGCGAAGAGCCACATCGTTCTCTGGGCGAGCACTCAACAGGCGAAATCGGCAATGAAGCAACGGTCTTACAACGACAATCTCGTGGAGGCTGGGCAAAAGCTGATGACGCAGTTCCACGATCGCATGGAGCCGCCGGCGGCAAAGTGAGAATAAGAGAGAAGTTGCAGCGCTTCCTCGATGGCTGTTAGTGTGAATCTGCGTGGATCAAGCATGTCATAAATGTGGTGCGGTGATCGAAGAAGGAGCAGCGTTCTGCCAGGAATGCGGAGCTCCGCAGATTCGAGTGCTGGTTTCGGAGCTTGAGCCGGCGCCTCCGCCGAGGCCATCGCAAAATGAAGAGCCGTTCGCCGGGCCAGTGACGCTGTCCCGCGGTCCGGTTGCAGCTTCGACGACCTCCGTGAATTGGTCACAGGCGTTGCGCGCAGCGGGACTGGCCGGAGCGCTGCTTGGAATCAGCTGGGTAATCCCACCCGCGATGTACCTGTTCTGGATGTTGGCTTGCGGCGCATTTGGTGTGGCCTTGTATCACCGGCGCAACCCGCAAACCGAGCTGACACGCGGCGTAGGCGCTCGCATCGGAGCCGTTGCCGGAGTGATTGCATTCGGCATATTCGCGGTGATGATGTCGCTGCAACTGCTTCTGACTCGTGGCAGCGGGTCGATGCGAACCATGTTGCTGGAGGCGATTGAGAAATCGGGGGCGGCGAATCCCGATCCGAGGTCGCAGGAGCTGATACAGAAACTGACGACTCCCGAGGGTCTGGCGATCATGGTGACGTTTGCCATGGTGCTTCTCTTCTTTGCTCTTCTCGGTTTTTCCGCAATTGGCGGCGCGCTCGGCTCGTCGTTTTTTCGGAACAAAAACAGGGATACCAGCCTGTAGATTCTGAGAGTACTCGGCAGTCGTGTGCATGAAAAAATCCCAACCTAGGCTGGGCTCTTAAGCATAAAAGTTTTCAGTAGGCAAACCCATCGGGCTGCGATACAGCTCCGACACGAACCTGCTGATCGATAAACTGCCGTCCCGCTTCGAGCGCCTTCTGATTCAGTTCCATGAGCGCAGACTTCTTTACCGTCTTCTGAATCACGGAGAGCGCCTGCGAAACTGGCAGGCATTCGGTTTCCTCGAGCAACGCTCCCAGCATGACAACATTGGCGACTTTCGCACTGCCCAAGCGGTCAGCAATTTCTGAGGCAGGAATGCAGATGACGCGCGCTTTTGGAGCGCTGAAGTCGAGGGGCAAGCTCTCGCGGTTATAGAAGATCGTGCCACCCACGGCGACTTGCGGTCCAAACTTACGAAGGGAAATCTCGTTCATCGCAATCAGGACGTCTGGTTCCGGAACAAGCGGCGAGCCGATGCGATCGTGCGACAAGCAGACATAACAGTGAGCGCTGCCACTGCGCATCTCGGGGCCGTAAGAAGGGAGCCAGCTGACCTCGAGCCCTTCGCGCATGCCCATTTCGGCGATCAGAACACCGAGAAGCAACGTGCCTTGTCCGCCGAAGCCGGCGGCGTTGATCTTCAAGTCACGAGTGCGATGCGTGCTTGAGCTTTGCTTTGCTTCCGAGTTGAGTTCCAGCGCCTCAGCAACCGTTTTGTGGGGGACGGGGATAATCGTGGGCTCAGGTTTGCGGTCGCGAAATACGCCAAGCGGGAACGCGGGAATCATCTTCTCGGCAACCCAGCGCTGTGCTTCAACCGGATCTTTCTTCCAGATGGTCGGGCAGGGAGAGAGGATTTCGACCAGCGAAAAGCCCGCGCCCTGCGTTTGCAATTCCAGCGCCTTCTTCACGGCTTTGCGCGCGCGCATGATGTTCTTGTTGTCGGAAAGCGCGACCCGCTCGATGTAGACCGGGGCTTCGAGAGACGACAAAAGTTCCGCAACGTGTAGCGGATATCCTTCGTTCGTCGGGCGGCGTCCCCAGGGACTGGTAGTGCTTGTCTGACCGACAAGGGTGGTGGGAGCGAGCTGGCCTCCAGTCATCCCGTAAATTGCATTGTTTACGAAGAAGACGGTGATGTTCTCGCCGCGATTCGCCGCGTGAATGATCTCGGCGGTGCCGATGGCGGCAAGGTCGCCGTCTCCCTGATAGGAAATCACCAGCTTGTCTGGGTGTGCGCGCTTGATGCCGGTTGCCACAGCCGAGGCGCGTCCGTGAGCGGCCTGCACGTTGCCCACGTCAAAGTAGTAGTAGGCGAACACAGAACAACCGACGGGGCTGACGAGGATGGTGTTGTCCTTGACGCCCAGCTCTTCTATCGCGTCGGCAATCAATTTATGAGCGATGCCGTGACCGCATCCTGGACAGTAGTGCGTCTGATGTTGCAGTTCCGCCTTGCGCTCGAAGCGGTCATAAAACGATGTAGATTTCGAATGGATGATTTCGTATTCCAAAGCTGCCTCCTAAAGGACAGCACTCAGCGATCAGCATCAGCACTCAGTCGCTTACTAACCGCTAGCCGTGAACCACTGCTCTTTAACGACCACTGACTACCAACTCACTGACTTTCGCCATCAGTTGCGAATGTACTTCGTCGACTGATGGAACGTTGCCGCCGGAGCGTCCATAGAACTCAACGGGGACGCGTCCATTCAGCGACAGCTTTACGTCTTCGACCATCTGGCCGGTGCTCATCTCGACTACTTGTACGAAGCGGCATTGATTCGCGATGTCAACGAGCGGTCGCGATGGGAACGGCCACAGCGTAATCGGACGGAACAGTCCAACTCGCAGCCCCTGCGCACGGGCCTGATCGACGGCGGAGCGCAGAACTCGCGACATGATGCCGTAGCCGACGAGCAGGATCTCAGCGTCGTCCGTGCGATAGCCCTCATAGCGCGGCTCCAGTTGCTGTGCGAGCCGATATTTGGCCTCGAGCTTCTGTACGTGGCGCTCCAGATCGTCAGGCTCGAGATAAATGGAGCTGATCAGGTTCTTGCGCGTCTCTGCCGTGCCGCATACTGCCCAAGGCTTCTCGGGGATCGCGGTGTCGACTTCGGCGATCTCCAGCGGCTCCATCATCTGTCCGACGAAACCATCGGCGAGGAGGACTACAGGATTGCGATAACGGTCCGCCAGTTCGAAAGCGAGGATGGTCAGGTCGGCCATCTCCTGCACCGATGCAGGGGCAAGTACCAGATTTTTGTAATTGCCGTGGCCGCCGCCTTTCACCACGCAGAAGTAGTCGCTCTGCTCAGGGGCGATGTTTCCGAGACCGGGTCCGGCGCGCATGACGTCGACGACTACGCAGGGAAGCTCAGCGCCGGCGAGGTACGACATACCTTCCTGCATCAGGCTGAGACCTGGACCAGAAGAGGCCGTCATCACGCGGACGCCAGCTGCTGCTGCGCCGTAAACCATATTGATGGAGGCAACTTCGCTTTCCGCCTGGATGAAAGTTCCTCCGACTTCAGGCAGCAGGAGCGCGGCGTATTCAGCGATCTCGCTGGCCGGGGTGATGGGATAGCCGTAGTAGGCGCGGCAACCGGCGAGCACGGCTCCCTTCACAACTGCGACGTTTCCTTTACACAGTTGACGCATTCTGCACCTCCTGAGCGGGCTTCGGGACCACCATGCGATAGACGGTGATCGCGCCTGGTTCCGGACAGCAATAGAAGCAAATTCCACATCCCGTGCAGCCATCGCCCATGTACTCGGCGGCGTGCACGCCGTACTGATTCAGTTCAGGCTGGAGGCGCAGCACCTTGGGCGGGCAGGACTCGACGCATAGGCCGCAGCCCTTGCATTCGTCGTGGTTGATTTCAACATTTCCTCTTGCTGCCATTGTTCACCTCGCAGCGGCCAGCGATGGCCGGTGCAACCACTTGGTTCGTTCGCAATAGTCGTAAAGCTCATTACGAAAATTCGGATGGGCAACCTGAATCAGCGCTTCGGCGCGCTCGCGGATCGTTTTACCGTGGAGGTAAGCTACGCCGTACTCAGTGACTACGTAACGGATGAGTCCGCGTGAGGTGACCACGCCCGCGCCTGGATTAAGTTGAGGCACGATTCGTGACAAGGTCCCTTTCTTTGCGGTGGAGGGCAAAGCGATGATCGGCTTGCCACCTTTGGAACGCGATGCGCCGCGGAGGAAGTCAACTTGTCCGCCAATTCCGCTATAGAAGCTTTGTCCAATGGAGTCGGAGCAGACCTGGCCGGTGATGTCGATCTGCAGCGCGGAATTGATGGCGACCATGTTGTCGTTGCGCGCGATCTGATGAGGATCGTTGGTAAAGGCGTTGGGACGCAGCTCAAAGAGCGGGTTGTCGTTGACGTAGTCGAAGAGTTCGCGGGTGCCGAGCATGAAACCAGCCACGATCTTGCGCGGCAGAAGTGTTTTGCGGCGCCCGGTGATTACGCCGGCTTCGATCAGCGGAATAACACCGTCGCTGACCAGTTCAGAGTGGACGCCGAGATCTTTGCGGTCTGCGAGCAGGGGCAACACAGCGTTTGGGATGCCGCCGATGCCGGTTTGCAATGTAGCGCCGTCTTCGATCAGGGTGGCGACGTTTTTGGCGATCGCGCGATGCAGATCGGTAACCTGCGTCATGGGCATTTCGCAGAGCGGGCGCGATGCTTCGACGAAGGCGTTCATCTGGCTGACGTGGATGAAACTGTCGCCGTAGGTGCGCGGCATCTGATCATTGACTTGCGCGACGGTATAGCGCGCGCACCTGCTGGCAGTCATGGTGGTATCGACGCCGAGGCCTAGGCTGCAAAAACCGTGCTCGTCGGGCGGTGAGACCTGGATCAGCGCCACGTCGATGGGCATGGTTCCCGTCTCGAAAAGGTCCTCGACTTCGCTCAGGTATACGGGCGTATAGTCGGCGCGGCCTTCATTTACCGCGTCACGGACGTTGCCGCCAATGAACATGGCGTTATGGCGGAAATGGCCTTCCATCTCCGGGGCAACGTACGGCGCGGTCCCGAGGGTTAGCAGGTGGACGATCTCAACGTCGTGAACGAAAGGCGCCCGGCCCATCAGCGCTTCGACGAGTGCTTCCGGTTCGGCGCATCCGGGGTGAATGTAGACGCGCATTCCTGAGTCGACGCAGCGCAACGCATCGCGCGCAGACATGAGTTTGCGCTTGTATTCCAGCATCCAAGCTGACATGAATCCGTCCTTCTCCTGCCACAACCTGGCCGTCGCGCCAGACTATCTGCTGCTCATCGCGACGGTCTTGCCCTGCTTCCGCAGTTCTGCGGTTTCCTGCTCATATCCAATCGCTGCCCAGTAAATGGCGCGATCGAAGAACTGCCACAGCAACTCCAGTATTTCCAACTCGCCGAAGATTTCTGCAGGACGATCCAAGTTCTCTTCCTGCTTCAGGTATTCCCACAGGTTTTCGCGAGTGAGAACGATGGCCCACATCAACTGGCTGAGGGGCACACCCTGGAAGGAACGCCGCTTGCCAATCTCCGTGTACCGCCGGGCAATGTCTGCTTCCGACTTGCCGAGCAGCCACTGGCCAAGATGCGTATAGATTTCGAAAACGGCGGTGCGAAAGTCTTCGCGCGGAACGTTATGGAACAAACTGGTCTTGTCGGAAGCCTGGATTTTGAGCAGGAGTCGGTCGGCCAATTTTTCGGAGTGAGTTTCGATCAGTCGCACTAAACGATATGCGAGCATCATGGCGTCCTCCTCGTGTCCCGAGTCCGTTCTCATGCGAAAGTGATGGCAAGTCGTCGTGAGAAGGGTCTTTGGGACTGGGCGAACCTCGCTTGGGAAACCTTCCCCACAAGGTCTGCACTATTACGCTACAGTTTGTTTCCAGACGTGAGGAAAGGCCGTGATAACAGTCACTAATTCCAGTGATTGGTATCACCAAAAGTGATTGCCCTATAAGTGGGGCTTATAGGCAGAGCTGGATGGAGATACGAGAGGAATGAATGCACAGCATAGCCCGGCACGTGAGTGCCGGGTAAGGATTCGACCACTCTTTTTCAAGTCCCGGCAGGGACGGCAGAGATCCCAAGCCTCTCCAGAATGGCATCCATCTCCGTCTTGAAGTCCTTCCGCTCGTGATGCTGCGCCTGACTGTCGATGTATCCGATCGTTGTTTCCGAATGGGACATGCTTACGCTAAACGCAGCATATCCTTCTTGCCAAATGAATGAAGCGGCGTTGTCCTGTTCGTGCATCCAGCGCGACGAGTTCGCTTTGATCTTCTGAACTATTTCCGCAAGATTTGTTGTCGCGGGCAGACCGATGAAAACATGAACGTGATCGCGCGTGCCGCCGATCGCATAAGGCTTCGCGCCTAGTTTCTTGATGATTCCGGCGATGTAGGCCCACAGGCGGTGGAGTAGTTCGTCTGGAATTGTCGGCCGACGATCTTTTGTGGCGAAGACGATGTGAATGCGGTTGCTGACGAATGTGTGATGTGACATGTGTCGTCCCTAACGGGACTCACTTGGTAACGCACGAACCCGGCACTTACGTGTCGGGCTATGCTGTTCGAGTGTACGTGGTCAGCTAGGGGTTGATCCGAAACCGTAACGAAAAGATTGCTTTCGCGATTACCGATTCGGGGCTTCGTGCAATTGCGATTCCGGAGATTCGTGTCGTCCCTGTGCCGGGACTTGCTTATTCTGGGTAATGCGAACCCGGCACTTACGTGCCGGGCTATGCTCTGTGAAGCAATCAGGTGCTTCTGAGACTCCTATCTCCAGGACAGATCAGATCTTCGAGCCTTGGTCTCTCTCGGGTAAACACCCCACGTTAAAAACGACTCTCCCGGGTAGCGCGGATCGCCCCAGAGTTCCTACAATAGAGAGATGTCACGGTACCAGTTCATCCGGTCCCTTTTCTTTCTTCTACTTACGTTTGCAACGGCGGCGATGGCTGACACCGCAGCGTTCGATCTGGTTGGTCCGCAACTGGAGATCAAGGTCACACGCAATGGGAAGACACTTCCCATCGCGAGCGTACCCAATCTTCAGGCGGACGACCGTCTATGGATTCATCCGACTTTTCCCGATGAGCAGTCGGTTCGTTACCAACTGGTAGTTGCATTCCTGCGTGGATCGACTAACCCGCCGCCGGAGAACTGGTTTTTCAGGATCGAAGCGTGGGATAAGCACGTGCGGGAAGAGGGAGTGGTGATTACTGTCCCGCAGGATGCGCAGCAGGCGTTGTTGTTCCTGGCTCCGCAGACCAGCGGAGGCTACGGTGTGCTGCGCGGAGCGGTCCGCGCCAAACCGGGCGCTTTTGTGCGCGCCTCGCAGGACCTCAATCGTGCGAGCCTGGATCGAACGCGGCTTGATTTTTATTTAAGCGCCGTCAAACAGACTTCCGATGTGAATCCCGAGAAGTTGCAGGCGCGCTCAACGATGTTGGCACGCAGCTTGAACATGAAACTCGACCAGCAATGTTTCGACAAGCCCAGCGAACAACAGGCGCCGTGCCTGACGCAGAACACCGATCAACTGGTGCTGGACGATGACCACAGCCAATCGATGGTGGCGGCGCTGACATCAGGGCCGAACTCCGATCTGATCGGGCAGATCAGCACGACGAAGCTCGCTGGTGGCGGGACTTACAGTCCATACGTCGGCTCGATTGTCGATATGGTGCGTGTGATGGAGTCGTTTCACTCGCCGCAATATCAATACATTCCTGCGCTGTCTGTGCCGAAGGGTGAAAAAGTCAATCTGCGTCTGAATAATCCACCTTCGTTCCGCAAGCCGCAGTCGGTTCTTGTCGTGGGTTTGCCCCCGATCGAAGCTGCACAACTTCCGCCATTGCGCGGAGTTGACCCAAATGAGGTGCTCTGCCTGGGCAAGCCGATGCTGGTGCTCCCCGCGGAAGGCGCGCCACTGGTTTTTTCGACGTCGATGGCACGCGATATGACCTTGCATCTCGAAGACAAGTCCGGGCACAAGGTCGATTTGCCACTAAAAGCTGATGCGGCACAAGGTGGATTTCTGGTGAATGCGAAAACGCTGGCGGCGGCCAATCTGGATATCGAAGTGACCGGAAGCTTACGTGGATCGTGGGGATTCCAGTCATTCACCGGGCCGACTTACCATCTGTTCAGCTCGCGTCCCTCGAAGTGGGAGGTTCCGGCCAGCGAGAGCGCGTCGCTGATCGTTGGGCGAGAGGATACGCTGCACCTGAAGTCTCCGGCAGCTTCCTGCGTCGAAGAGGTGAGTTTCGAAGATCAGAAGGGAAAGACCGCCAAGGCCGTGTGGAAGTTGATTAAGCCGGATGAGCTGGAAGTGAAGTTGCCATTGCAGGATGTGCCGCCGGGGCCGGTGAAGATCAGCATGAAGCAGTTTGGGCTGGCGGCGGATGATGAACTGTCGTTGCGCGCTTATTCGGAAGTGGGGCATCTCGATCACTTTGCGTTCAATGCCGGAGACAAACAAGGTGAACTGCGCGGCACGCGACTGGACGAGGTCGCCAGCCTGGATATGCAGGGACTGCACTTCACTCCGGCGACGCTGTCACGCGTCGATCAGAAAGATGACCTGCAACTGGTGACGGCCGATGCAGCTGCCGCCGCTGCACTTCAGCCAAACCAGAATCTGACTGCGAAAGTGGAGTTGAAAGATGGGCGAGTTCTGGCATTGCAGACCACAGTGCAGGCTCCGAGGCCGAAGGTGACGCTGGTGAGCAAGAACATCGAGCTTGCCGGGGAAAACTCGGCGGCTCGCATGCGCTTGACGAACGCAGACGACCTCCCTCTGAACGGTCGGCTGTCATTTCTATTGAAGGCTGAAGTTCCGGCGGCTTTCCCGCGTGATGAGAAGATCGAAGTCGCCGGACCTGACGATTCGTTTCACACTTCGCTTTCCGTAACCGATGGATCGCTCGTCATGCAAGATTCGCAGACGGTGCTGGCGTCGCTCGATCCGATGAAGGCGTTTGGCGCGTCGGCGTTCGGGGCTCTTCGATTTCGTCCGGTGAGTGCCAATGGCGTCGCAGGTGAGTGGCAACCGCTGGCGAATTTAGTGCGCGTCCCAGGATTCAAGGATGTGCGTTGTCCCGACACACCAGACAGACAATGCACGTTGAGTGGAACGAATTTGTTTTTGCTGGACTCGGTTGCGTCGAATGCGGAGTTCACCAGGAACGTGGCGGTGCCCGCTGGTTCTTCCGGACCAACCCTGAGCGTGCCTCGCCCGAATGGGACGCTGCTTTATTTCAAGCTGCGTGACGATGTGGGTTCGGTGAATTCAGTGGCGCTGCCGGTATTGCCGGAGTGAGTGAGTGAAGGCACGGTTGAGGCCGTGCCCATTTCACAATCGGTTTACGTGTGTTTCGGCGTTGTTTTATCCAAAAGGTCCAATAGCGGTTTGGCGGCTTCGGTCGGCTTTACCTGGCCTTCGCGCACGATTTGCTTGGCGCTGAGTTCTTTACCGTACACAGTCTTATTGGCTCCATCATCGGAGCGCAGGGTAGACCCGGAGAGCGAGATTCCGGCAAAGACACCGCGCGCACGCGACCAGGAAAGAATCTCAGCCTTCATGACGACATCGGTTTCCGCCGAGGTGGTGCGGCCAACCGGACCAGCGGCGATCGAAGCATCGGCGCCTAGCTTCACCTTGCTGGACATCACGGAATTCGCACCGCTCTCATTCATGATCAGGAGCACGAAGTCGGTGGCCTGACCTCCAATCTGGAAGCCGACGCTGCCGCCTTCCAGGGCGAACATGGCGGGAGCGCTCCACGGACCACGCAGATCCTGACCAGACCGGCAGGTGATGACGCCGCGGCCGTAACTGGCGCCCACCACAAATGCGGCTTTCTTCACCGAAGGAAACACGACCACGCATTCGGATTTATCCAACAAATCCCGTGGGATTCCCTTGTCCGGCGTTGCGAGGATCTCCTTCAGGACGGTGTAAGAATCCTGCAGCCGCTGGTCTTCTTTATTCTGCGCGAATGAGGGAACCGCAAAACACAGGCACAGAACGGCTATAAGGTAGCGCTTCATGAGAGTCTCCTATCGTTAATCTTTCTAGCGATGTAGAGATGGCGGTTCACCGGGAGGTAACTGGCGCCACATCTAAGACGGACGGCAATTGTAGCGGGGCGGGAGAAGTTTGTCTCGCGCCAGAACACCCTTCCTAAGATGATGCTCGATGTCGCTCGGTGGCTCGATTTCCAAAAGTTTGTGTCACCGCAGAATGCAGCGTAACCTTTTTGCCGTCTCTGAGGTTTAGCTAAGTGAGTATGGGCTCCGCGGAGAACCGGCTTGAAAGCTGTTGAACCAGCAACCGATGAGCGGCTGGCGGTCGAGGCAGCACAACGCGATCCGTCGCGTTTTGCCGAACTCTATGAGAACAATTTCGAGCGGGTGTATGCGTACGTCGCGCGCCGTATCGGCAATCGCGAGGAAGCGCAGGACTTGACCGCCGAAGTTTTTCATCACGCCCTTGCGAACATCGGACGCTATGAATGGCGAGGCGTCCCATTTGTGGGATGGCTCTACCGGATTGCAGCCAATGCAATTGCGGATCGCTGGCACCGGGTAGGTCGCGACGGACAACGCGATGAAGGCGAATCCGAGGCGCTGGAGGAAATCGGCGTCGACGATGAAATCGAACGCCGCGCCATGCTGTTCCAACTGGTCGACAGCCTTCCGCCCGATCAGCGCCTGGTTATAAGCCGGCGCTTCGTGGATCAGCGGAGCGTTCGTGAAATTGCAGCCGAGCTTCGCAGGTCTGAAGGAGCAGTGAAACAGCTGCAGTACCGTGCGTTGCACACGCTGCGAGCGCACATGAGGAGCCGTCATGGCTAGCACGAGTTTTTACGATCAATTGGACGAGAGGATCAGCAGGGTGATTGCTGATCCGAAGTGGCAGCCGGCTGATTCAGATAAGCCCAGCGAGACTGATACGAGCCTGGGCGAACTGCTCGCAGTTGCTGCCGATTTAAGGATGATGCCCAGCGCTGATTTTAAGGCGAAGCTGAAGGCGGATTTGATGGGAGTGGCGCTACCGCAGATCGCCGCATCGCGTGAGTCTAACGAAGAGTCGATTCTTCCGACACTGTGCGGCGAAGGTTACAACGCGTATCCGGTGCATCGTTACAGCTTCGCGGCATCGGTGGTATTGCATGGCGCAGTGCTGGCGCTGGTGGTCTGGTCGGGACTATGGGTTGGCGCTCACAAGCAGGAGATTAAGCAGCAGGTGGTTGCGTTGGTGACGGATGTGAGTCCATATGTTCTTCCTCCGGCGAAGGATCAAGCCGGAGGCGGCGGAGGCGGTGGGGATCGCGACAAGCTGGCGGCATCGAAAGGTGCGGCGCCGAAATTTGCGCGCGAACAGATTACTCCGCCGGCGGTGGTATTGCGCAATGATCATCCGCAGCTTGCGGTAGAGCCCACGGTAGTTGGTCCGCCAGACATCAAGTTGCCGACATTTCCGACTACGGGCGATCCGATGGCGAAGATATTTGGTCCGCCATCGAATGGGACTGGATCTGGTGGAGGCATCGGCAGTGGCAGCGGTGGCGGAATTGGCAGCGGGTTCGGTCCAGGAGTCGGCCCCGGCTATGGTGGGGGGATTGGGGGAGGAGTCTACCGTGTTGGCGGTGGAGTCAGCGCGCCGCGCGTGCTCTATGCGCCAGATCCGGAGTACTCCGACGAAGCGCGCAAAGCCAAATACCAGGGAACTGTCGTTCTGTGGATTATTGTCGGCCCAGATGGGCGGACGCGAGATGTACGCGTGCAGCGAACGCTCGGCTTGGGCCTGGATGAGAAGGCCATCGAAGCAGTCCGAAAGTGGCGATTCGAGCCGGCGATGAAGAACGGACAACCGGTCGCGGTGCAGGTCAACGTGGAGGTTAACTTCAGGTTGTACTGAGCTGGAGGTTCTATTTTGTGAGCTTCCTCAACCAAGTGTGAAGAGCCCGCCGTAGCTGAGGTGGGCTTTTTGTTTTCAATCGTCACTTATTCTGCCCTGTCTGTGACTTCCTATTACGTTTTCCCTTCATCCAACTGGTTGGTCAAGTGAAGAAAACCTGGATGATTGAGTCTGTTGCAAAAGAGTCGCGGATTAAAATCGCGAAACGGCGCGTACGACGCGGAGTGCTGTGGGCGGCGGGTGTCTGCGGTGCAATTCTATTGCTGGGCTGGATCGTTCTGCTGCTCGTCTGGCCATTCACTCGCGAGAAAGTTCAATCCGATCTGGGTGACGCGACTGGCAGCACGGTCGTGATTCAATCTCTTCACAAGACATACTTCCCGCCGGGTTGCGTGATGCAGGGCGTGACGTTGACGCCACTTCAGAATGCACAATCCGGATCGGCTGTAAGGATTGAGAAGCTAACGATTCGCTCGAGCTACACGCGCTTGTGGTCAAAACACGTCGACATACTCGTTGATGGAGCAGAGGTTCATCTACCGGTTCCTGGGCAGGGTATAGGGTTCAGCTTCGACAAGCCGTCCAAAGCGATTGTCGACGAAATCAGGGTGAAGAATTCGATTTTGTCTTTTCACTCCCAGGCGGCGAGTACGCCTCAGTTGCACTTCGACATTCATGAGCTTGTAGTGCAGCATCCGGGCACGCGTGAAGAGATGCCATTCGCTGTCAAGATGAGGATTCCGGAGCCGCCGGGAGAACTCGAAGTTTCCGGCAAGCTGGGAAGATGGAGATCGGACGATCCAGGGCAGACTCCAGTCTCGGGGTCCTATTCACTGGAGCGGGCCGATTTGGCGGTGTTCGTAGGCATTCGAGGCTCGGTCTCTTCGCGGGGAAATTTCAACGGGGACATCCAGCACATACAGCTACAGGGTTCTGCCGATGCGCCTGATTTCGGAGTGACGCGCAGCGGACATAGAGTTCATGTGACCGGCGATTTTCGAGCGCTGGTGAACGGAGCCAATGGAGACGTAGCTTTGGAAGAAGCCCACGCTTCTTTCGGGAAGACCAGGGTGAAATCAACGGGAACAGTGGAAGGCGAAGGCGGGAAGACGGGTGATTTGAAGTTAAATGGCACAGAGGGACGTATTCAGGATGTTCTTATGTTATTCATCCAAGCGCCGGTTTCGCCGCTTACTGGAAATGTTGCCTTCAACGCGACCGCCAAAATACCGGCAACACTGCACGGCTTCGTGCGCAAAGTGCAATTCACGTCTGACTTCACTATCGACAACGGTCATCTCACCAGCGCCGACACGCAGCACAAGATGGATCAGTTAAGCCAGGAAGCTCAGGGCGAGAAACAGACCGATGATCCAGCGACCGCCATCTCTAACTTAGCCGGACATGTAGAGCTACGCGATGGTGTTGCGAATTTTACCGATCTCAAATTCAGAGTGCCCGGCGCGCTGGCCCACCTGCACGGCACCTATGATGTCATCACCGAGAAGGTCGACATGCATGGCCTGCTGCTGATGCAGGCGGACCTTCCTCACGCGACTTCGGGTTTCAAGTCTTTTCTGCTGAAGCCGATCAACATTTTTCTGAGAAAGAATCATCGCGGTGGCGCGCGCATTCCGGTGACGATCACGGGAACGTACGACAAACCGATCGTAAGAACCGATCCGATGTGATCGAGCCTTATTGCAACGATTCGAGCATGGCGCCGAAGGCCGGCTTTTTCTGATAAGCACTATCCCACGGGAGAGCCCAACCCTCTTTCGGGAAAGCCTCAGGGACCCAGGAATATTTATCGGTGAAGCCCCAGGTCTGAATCATTTTGCAGGCGGGCTGGCGCAAGCAAGCGTCGACGATCTCACCATAGAACTTTGCCTGCGCTGCCAGGCTTGCGGGATCGTCCGATGGCAGCCGCACATCCAGTTCAGTGATGTGAATCTCCAGGCCGAGATCCGCAAAGCGCTTCAGATTCGCCGCGAATGACTGCAAATTCTCTGGCGTGTCGGATTTCAACGTGACATGCATCTGAAAACCAATGCCGTTGATGGGTACATTGCGATTCTTGAAGTCGCGTGCCATGGCGTAGATGGCATCTGACTTCTTGTTTACGGTCTCAGCGTTGTAGTCATTGTAAAAAAGTTTCGCTGCCGGATTGGCGGAATGCGCCCACTCGAACGCTGTCGCAATATAGCTTGTCCCCTTACCCGCGAAGCCAATCCCCGGCTGGTTGTACCAGATCGTATTGCGCAGAGTGCCATCGTCCTCGAAAGCCTCGTTCACTACGTCGTAGGCAAAGACCTTGTTTCCGAAGTGAGTGACCACCGTCTTGATGTGGTCTTCAAGGATTGAGTTGAGCTGCGCCGTATCGAAATTGCTCTGCGTGACCCAGTCAGGATTCTGCCTGTGCCAGACAAGGGTGTGTCCACGAACACGCATTCCTCGGCGCTCGGCGAACGCGACCAGCCGGTCGGCAGCAGCGAAATCGTAAGGTTGCTCATCGATATTCGGTCGCGGATGGATCGGCCCGAACTTCATTGCATTTTCTGGTTCGACGCCTGCAAATTCGGTGGTGAGAACGTTCGTATATTGAGTGTCGTCGAGATGAGCCGGATTAACCGCGGTACTGATAAGGATCTCGTGGCGCGCTCCGCCTGCGCGAAGCGTCGACACCGGTGGAGGAGGCGGAGCCGTATCGGGCCCTGACCGCCGATGAGGGCATCCGGTCAGCAGGATCATGAATCCCGCGAACAGTGTGAGTCTTGCAAATGATAGAGTCTTGCCAACGATGGCGTTTTGCCTTGGGGTCTTCACGTGGGTCAGCATTCTCGACGACGGAATTGTACGGGAGTAGCTGTCGAAAAGGACACGAAAAGTTCCGTGACCCGTACCGCCGTCAAATTATGACAAGAAGTTGTTTGAAGGGACACGCTGGGACCTTGCTAACGGTCCCGCCTACCCCCAGTCTAAGAGCGTGGAGGACGAAGCCTTGAACCTGCGGGAAGTGCTGCGCCAGACCGTCAGTTCTATCGCGGCCCACAAGATGCGCAGTTTCCTCACCATGTTCGGGATCATATGGGGCATCACCTCGGTTATTTTGCTGGTAGGACTTGGCAAAGGCTTCGACAAAGATCAAAAAGAGCAGCTGAAGACCATCGGTGTGGATCTCGCCATCATTTGGGGAGGCCGCACCAGCGCGCAGGCTGGAGGGTACGCCGCGGGCCGACCGATCCGTCTTTCGATCGACGATGCGAACATCATCAAAGAGCAGTGCTTCTTGATCAAAACTGTTAGCCCGGAATTACGGCGCAGCGTGCCCGAAGTCAGTCGCTACAATGCGGCATCGCGTCCGGTACGCGGCGTGTGGCCGGAGTATCAGCGCTTCCGCTCGCTTAAAGTCCAGGAAGGGCGGCTGATGATCGATGACGATGAGGCCGAAAGCCGGCGCGTCGTGGTGCTGGGCGTCGAATCGCGCGATCAGCTATTTCCCGGTAAACCGGCGATTGGGGAAACGCTGACCATGTCGGGCGTGCCTTATACCGTCATCGGCGTGCTCGAAAAGAAAAAGCAGAATGGCAGCTACGGTAGCGGTCCGGACAATACGCAGTTGTTCGTGCCCTATTCGTCGATGGCGCGTGATTTTCCTCCGCCCGAAAAGCCCGGAGTTTTTAAAGGCTGGATCAATAACCTGGTCGTCGAGGTTGCCGACCCCAATCAGCATGAAGCGGCAATTAAGCAGGTGTACCAAATCCTGGGACGCCAGCACCATTTCGAGCCGGACGACAAAGACGCTCTCTTCATATGGGACACGCTCGACGGCTCTGAACTGGTGGAACACATCTTCAGCATCATGACCATGTTCTTCGGAGCGGTTGCACTGATGACGCTCTCGCTTGGTGGCATCGGAGTGATGAACATCATGCTCGTCGCGGTAACCGAGCGCACGCGTGAGATTGGCGTGCGCAAGTCGCTGGGCGCAACCGCCACCGACATTCGTAATCAGTTCTTCGCGGAATCGGTGGCGCTGATGATGATCAGCGGATCGATTGGCATGGTGATTGGCTTGGGCCTGTGCATCCTGGTGAACAAACTGCCGCTGCCTGATGTTGTTCCTCATCCGATCGTCTCGCCAGTAGCGGTGATCGCGTCATTGCTCACGCTTGGGTTGATTACTGTGGCGGCGGGAATGTACCCGGCGCAACGGGCGGCGACTCTCAGTCCTATCGAATGCCTGAGGCAGGAATAAGCATGGACTTGAAGGAACTCATCCTGCAAAGCTGGACTTCGCTTCAGCGCAATCGTCTGCGTTCGGTGCTGACGATGATGGGCATCGTGTGGGGTTTGACCACGGTCGTCCTGCTGCTCGGCTACGGTGAGAGCGTGACCAAGGGCATCGTGAATGCCTTCATGGGAATCGGCAACAACGTGATCATGGTTTGGGAAGGCCAGACCAGCATGCAGGCCGGAGGCCAGCGCGCCGGGAAACGTATTCATTATAAGTACGAAGATCTGCAGGCGATTCGCGACGAAGCGCCGCTGGTGCGCGCGGTCAGCGCGGAATGGGACGACGATTTTCCCTACAAGTACGGCGACAAGGTGCGCTCGATTTCCACGAAAGCCATTCAGTATCCGTATCGTGATATGCGCAAGCTGATCGTCGCCGAAGGCCGCTACTTTGAAGAGAGCGATTTCACTGAGCACCGCCACGTGCTGATCTTCGGTCCGAATGCCGCGAAGGAAGTATTCGGCACGCGCGATCCGGTGGGCGACCACGTCACCATCAATGGACAAACGTGGGACGTGATCGGTCTGTTGGCGCTGAAGATACAAGACTCATCCAACAACGGTCCCGACAATTGGAACGTCTTCATACCGTTCGAAAGCATGCAGGACCTGAACGATAAGCGCGATCCGGAGATGATCGTGTTCCAGCCGGTGACTGCCCTGTTGCACAAAGCTGCTTTGCAGCAGGTGCGCGACGTGCTGGCGCGACGGCATAGCTTCGATCCTAAGGACGACAAGGCAACGCCGGAGTGGGACACCATCGACAATGTGAAGGAACTGGACCAGTTCTCACTGGCGCTCAAGCTCATACTCGGGTTGATTGGTGCACTCACGCTGGGCGTGGGCGGAGTAGGCGTAATGAACATCATGCTGGTGAGTGTTACCGAACGCACCAGAGAAGTTGGTCTTCGCAAGGCGCTCGGCGCCCGCAAACGCGACATCGCATTTCAGTTCCTGGTGGAAGCCCTGGTGCTCACTTTCGTTGCGGGAGCGATCGGCATGATCGTCTCGGTGGGCCTGGCGCACGTCATTCCGCCCATGCCGCTTTATTCTGCGCTTTACAAGACTACGAATCACGAAGGCGACATCTTTCTCAGCACATCGACCAATGTAATGATGATCGCGTTCGTTATTCTGGCGACGATTGGCGTGATGTCGGGCATGTGGCCCGCATGGAAGGCCGCCAACATGGAACCCGTGGAAGCGCTGCGGTACGAATAGGGCTCGCCAGCAGACTTCAACGCGCTGAGCACCTTGCACTAATCGATGGCAACCCCGATGGTTCTGGAGCGATCCCTTGTTATCGCCGCAATCTGTAAGTAGCATCGCCGAAGCGGAGCTCCCATTGCAGAAGTTCATCATCAGGCAACGGCCGCCGACCATCGTTCTCTACTTCAGCCGCACAACGATTTCTGAACTGATGGCTGCGCTCGATGAAGTGGCCGAACCATGTCACGTCATGAATTCTGTTGAATGGTACTTCCCCAGAAATGAAGATTGGCGTTTGCAGGTGCATTTCGATCCGGGCATCGTGGAAGAGTACAGCGAGAACGAAAGAGAATTAGTTTATGAGGAGGTCGGAAGAGCGCCTTCGGCAATCTTGGCTCTCGTCCTTAATACCCGCTTCCCCGATGAGGCTGGCAAAGCGGCGAAGATGCTGGCCCAGCATCTTCTGGCGATGTTCTACGGAATAGCCGACGAACGCACTGGTGAAGAGTCAATCTGGAACCTCGAGGAGATCCGGAACTCAAAACATGGAGTCGAGTTCCCCGGCAACGTTGCCCCGAAGACTATCAGACGCTCTGCCTCCTGAATGCCCACGAAACCAGAGCGGCGGCGCAGGCGTATTCCACCAGCGGAATAGATTCACATCATCCGTTCAGCCAGATGTGCAGCCCCAAGCAGACTACCAGCGCCATCATCACCCAGTAATGCCAGGCCCGCAATGATGTGCGTTTTGGACCGGGCGCCTGCAGGTAGAGTCCGAGCACAAGTTGCGTCAGCATCAGAAACCAGGCTGCGGTTGCGAACCACGCTCCCGCCAGGTTTATGCCGGCCATGCGTCCGGGACTCATTGCCAGCCATCCATGCGCTGTGCCGAGAGTGAGCAAGAGATATCCGATCCAGTAGTGAGGCCACATACGATTGAGATATGGGCGCGAGTAAGCGGCCAGCCCGAGCCACGAGCTCAGCGCAGTGCGGCGCAAGAGGTACGGAAGAAGGATCTCAATTCCTACCAGAGGCACTGCCGCCCAACCGCTGGCGCTCATGGCGAAATAGCCGGAGAGCATCTCAGTGCACTTCGACGTAGCCGGTGAGGATGACGATCTGCTCGGCATTCAGCCGGTGATCTGCTTCCACCGTGCCGGTTACATGCACGACTGCGGCGGCATGCAAGTCGGCAGCTTTTCCCATCACAAAGCGTGTTGCGCTATCGGAGCGGATGGTGACTGGCGTTGAGGTGCGGTAGTAAACTGTGTCGCTCCGCCGATCGAGGAGCCGGGCAGCGAAGTCTCCGTCGCCTTGGGGCTTTTGTATCTCGACCACAACTTTCATCTTTGTGCCTGGTGCGGCTTCTAGAAATTGACTCGCGCCCGAGGCGGCTGCGCCGGAACTCATCTTGAGGTCGCGCTGTGCGGCACTGAAGACTACGGCAATCAAAATCAAAACTGCGACTGCGGTCAGCCCAATCCAAATGCGACCCGCACGCTGCAGACTGGAATTCTCAGACATATCGACCCTCTCACTCGCCTTGATCCGAAGCGAGCAGGCTCAAGTCTGCAGCCCGTACCTTGGTATAGAGTCAAGCGCGGCGCGAAGTTATTTGCGTGATTTGGGAGGCATGCCCACGGGACATCGAGGAAGCTGGCTCTGTAATTGTTGCAGCATGCCGCGAAGATCCCGGCGCATGGCTCGGAGCAGCTCGATTTTGTCGTCGACGACTTTCAATTTCTCTTCCGTCATCGCGGCCATCGCGCGGCACTCCTTAGAGTTCGCACCGTTTGAGGGCAGGCGGGCGATTCGATAGTGCAGTTCGACCATTTGGCGGATTTCGCGCAGTGTAAAGCCAAGCCTCTGCGACTGTTTGATGAAGAGCAGTCGATCGAGATCGGCTCGGATTCATACGATCGATATCCGGAGGGCGTGCGTGGTGGTTCGCGCAACACTCGATTGCGTTCGTAGAAGCGGATGGTCTGGATGTTGAGTCCTGCACACTTTGAGAGTTCGCCGATGCGCATGCGCCATTATGAACCTTGCACCTTGGTATAGGGTCAAGGGCAACGCGGGTGCAAAAACAAAAAGGCCCGGCGGTTGGTATTCCGCCGGGTCCCACTTCCTCTCGTCTTGCGATCCTGGTTCGCTCCGCCCGAGTTTACCTGATCTTCAAGATCGAGGAATCTTTCAGTCGGTCCGCCATCGCTGCGACAGCCGGACTGGCGAGTGCTCATCAGGAGGCCGACCCGTTTGGCGCGACCTCCGATCCTGCCTTCTGATCTTCTGTCCTATGTCAGGAAGAACTCGCGCACTACGTCGCTCCACTCCGCGCCTTCGATATGCTGAGTGAGATCGTGGGTGGCTACGCCACCATCCTGCGCCAGGGCGCCGAGTGCCATCGGGAAGCGGCGTTGCAGCCGGCCCGCAGCTTCTTCGGTCCACCAGCGGGCGAGTGCGCCACCCAGCAGGTTGCGGAAATTGGTCTTAGCATCGGGGGATTGCACCGTCACCAGCCAGCCTTCGCCGTAAGGATCGTTGCACGCCAGTTCAGGATTGCGAATCGCTTCTTCGTTGATGTCGGCTACGCTGCCTTCGATCGGCGAAACCATGTCGACTTTCTTGCCGTTGCGCATCACGCTCCAAATCTTCTGTCCCTGGCGCACCCACTGTCCGCGCTGCGGCAGCGCAATCTGCTCAATCTTGCCAATCATCTTGGAGGCGAAGTCGTCGATGCCGATGCGAACCAGGCTGGGGCTCTCATTCAGCGCCCAAGTGTGGCCGGGATGATAACGAAGGTTTTCGGGGACTCGGAAGCCGTTTACCAGTTGTGGCTGCAGCCGAGCTTCGGGAACCGCAAGATTCGTGGCGCGAACTGATTTGGTCGCCATCACTACTGCTGGTTTCTTGCTGAAGAAATGATCGATGAGTAAGAAGAGGATGAAAGTTGAGAGTACCAGTATGACTGTCATTGTTTTGGTCTCCGTCTGGCGCGTTTCTTTATTCACTGCACTCGCCGTCCTTTACTAAGGCAACTGCCGTGCCAAATCTCGACCAGCGCAACTCGAGATGATGAAAACCTTCGCAAGTCCGCGAAAACAATGGTGAATTCGACAGCTATTGTTTGGGGAAGTGGTGTCGAAAGGGAGCTGATGAAAATTGCGGCACCGTTGAAGAGTTCAACAGCAGACTGATTAATTTTCGAAGGAACGCAGCTTTGCCCAGTGTTTTCGCGGGTTTGTGCGCATGCTGAGTTTCTATACATATGGTGTTGAAGATCTTTACGAAACTTTACAGGGGCACTTATCGCGGGCATAGAAAATTTGAATTTCCCTTGCTGCGAACAAACCGATATTTATATTTCATCCTTGGCACGCGGGGGATCCCCTTCAAAACCGCTGTGAGAGGGAGGCGTTCAGTTTCGCGAGACTGGCGCCGGATGTGAGGACAGCAGCGGATACAGTTTACGGAACTTGCAGCATGGGCACCATCGAGGAATCAATAGACAGTTGCGAATGGTCCAAGCTCAAGTAGCCGCGAGATAGTTTCAACAGATCGTGGATGTCGCGCCAGAGTCTAGCGGCAACAAGCCTTCCCGGGCAGCTCTGGCAGCGACCCGCGAACCTTATTACAAGATCTGCGGTTATCAGCTCTCTTCTTCGTTGCTCCGATGAGGAGGTGGGCGCTCGCCCGAGTGCCCACTCTTTTTATTGTGCTTGTCCCTTTACAACTAGACCAATAGGGAGTTCTCCCGAAGCGGTCTTCAGCTTCACCACAAAAACGTAGTAGCCATCGTCGTTCTTATAGATAGCCGGGAATGTGTCCCCATCGGGCGGAAGCAGACTGAACACCCCGGGGTGGGAAGTCCCGGACGCCTTTGCGCTGAGTGCCACGAGTTGCTCCGAGCTGAGCTGCGCGGAGGGGTCTTTTTCATCGGCCAGCGGCGTAAGCAGCAGGAAGTCGCGGTTCGGGGCGACGCCCATATGATTTCCGTCATTGGGGAGCAATTCGTAACGTAGACCATAGGAGCCCGGTTTGATGGGCTGACCACGGAAGTCGGAGACCTGTTTTGGGAAGCTAACGGCTCCGACAAATTGGGACGGCGACAGCTCGGGATAGTTCGCGCCTTCGACGTTCCGGCCAGTCTGGGTGGCAATCGCCGCGCGAAACCAAATCTCGCAAATCACTGTTCCGTCCGGCAGCGCTACGCGGTAGCCCTTGGGCTCCAACGTTTTCACGATGGCTCCTGGAAAGACCCCGGCGGTCGGCGGCCCGATAGTTTCGATCTTGGCGAAGCATAGGGACGAGAAGATCAGGACGGACAGTAGGGCGATTGCATATCGGCGCATACGTCGGAAGCATAGAAACAGGAATGCCGCGAGGCAAGTGCAAGCCGCACAGGCACGCGATTAAACCGTCTGAGTCGCCGGGAACGAGCTGAGTTCACTCTCCGGAAGCGGCCATTTCCAGTTTTCCTGAGACTGCGAAGGTGCCGACGAAGGCGCTGCGCTTATCGCTGATCGACCAGGTCTCGCCCAGTCCAGGACCGTGGTATTCATCACGCAATGCGACCGCAGGCATGGAATGCGAAAGTTGCGTAAGCGGTGGATAAAACGTGATTTCGTTTCCGCACAGGTGATCGTGGTCGTTGATCGGACGGGTTTGCACGGTGGCGAAGTTTCCGGCGCGCAGCAACGCGGTTCCATGACGTTCCCGCACAACTTCCAGGCTTACAGGTGCTGATATGACGCGCTCCACGCTGTCGGTGAGCTTGCCGGTCATGTGATGGGCAAAAGCGATCAGCGCTTTTCGTTGAAGCGCATTCGCGTGATCATCCACGACTATCACCGATCGGGCGGGGTAGGGATCTGCGTAGGGATCGCCGAGCGTGGCTTTGGCGCGCACCACGGCAACGACGGCCAATCCGTTCAGAGATACGCCGTTCCACTCACCGTGTTCTATGCGCCATCCCATGATTGCTTCGTTGCCGACGAGGTTGACTTCGCCGTTGGCAAAGCACTGGCCGGTGTAGACGTCGGCACTGCGCGTTTCGACGTAGTCACCCTGAATCTGCTGGCTGAAGGCAATCGATGTGAGCGCGAACAAAACAAGTGCGGCGATAGAGACACGTTTCACGGCGTCCTCCCCCACGAAGGCTGGTCCTATTCTCGTACAGTTTGATGCCTAGACGCAAAGGGTCGCGCTGTACGAACGGGTCGGCTATAGTGTCGGGTATGTTGAAGCTGCTTGCTCCATCCTTCTTATTGTCGGTACCGCTGCTTTTCTCGGTTCTTACTTCGTCGCAACAGCAACCGCAAGGCGCTCGCGGTCTGTTTGAGGGGTCTTCTGATATCGGCGCTACACAAAAAGGCTCAACAGTTTACGATTCTTCGAACGGCGAATATCGCGTAACCGGCGGAGGCGCCGACATGTGGGGCGCGGCCGATGCCTTCCACATGAGCTGGATTCGCCTCTCCGGCGACGTGACTCTGACCGCCGACGTTCGCTTCCCGCCCGAGGGCGGCGCGATTCCGCTGAAGAAAGCAGTGCTGATCATACGGCAAAGCCTCGATCCTGATTCCGCTTATGCTGATGTGGCGATCCATGGCGATGGCCACATTACGCTGCAGTATCGCGAAACCAAAGGTGGCGAAACAGCGGACATCACCTCGCCGGAGCACGGATCGGCGCGGCTGCGAATCGAACGTCGGGGCGATCAGTTCACGATGTATACCGGATCAGCCGATGGAAAGTTGACGCCGTCGGGATCGATGAAGATCGTACTGCATGATCCCGTCTATGTCGGTATTGGGATGTGCGCGCACAAGGCCGACGCGGTGGAGACAGCAGTATTCTCGAACGTGAAAATCGAGCAGGCGGCGAAATGAATAGATGGTGTGTCGCGGCGCTCGAGCTATGTACTGGTGTTGTATTCGCTTTGATCGTTGTACCGATGGTGGCGCAATCCAGGCCAGAACCAGTGGACACGGGGAGCGGGCTCAAACTACGGCTGGTAATACCGAACCCCGAAATCTGTATTAATAGTAAGTCGCTGGCGTTTCGAGGTTTTGTTGACCAATGAAGACAGCCAGCCGCTATCGGTTTACAGATCGAGTCTGTCCGAGTTTGCGTTCACAAGCGAAAGCCGCGATAACGCAGTAGCAGGACACTACCAGGCCTTCGAAGATGATAAGGATGTGATTCCGGAGAGCTTCTCCTGCCGGAGAATCGGCGATCACAATACAGCCGCACTCGTCTATTGTCGTTCCGATAAAGCACGATGTCTCCGCAACCTTCTTCTATGGAGCGGACGTTTACTCTTTGCAGGTCGGATACCGCGACATCAAAACCCACGCGGATTCTAATGCATTCAATGGGCATGAGAAGTCGAACGTAGCATTATTTCGCCGCATACCGTGCGAGTAATGCCGAAGAGGTGAACCCCAGCAGAAACCAGAAAGCCAGTTCAGCTGCCCGATTCTCTGCTCCGACAACAAGGTCGTGCGGACGTCGGAATTACGACGATTCTGTGTTCAGCAGCTCCTCGGGAATTGGCCTCAAGAATAGAAGTAATGAAATCGTGGTTGTCCCGCCTGGATGAATCAGCTGCCGAGTGATTAAGCGAGCGAACTCTACACGCGTACTCCGACTCTTATCGCTGGTGAGGGAAACCGCGCTACGAATCAAGATACTGCGCCTGTGGAACTCTCTTCGTTCGGCGTACTGGTTTGTCCCTGCCTTGGTAATCGCTGGCTGCGTGGGACTTGCTTACCTGATGATCGAGATCGATTTGCTGCTGCCGAGCGATTACGTGAAGCATCTGAGCTGGGTTTTCACGCGCGACCCAGAGGGCGCACGAGAACTGCTGTCGGTTATCTCGGAGTCGATGATCACTGTTGCGGGGGTCGTCTTTTCTGTCACGGTTGTCGCCTTGACGCTGGCCAGCAATCAGTTCGGCACGCGTGTGTTGAAGAGCTATGCGCGCGACGTTGGGAACCAGATCGCGCTGGGAACGCTGCTTGGAACTTTCCTCTACTGCATTGTGGTGATGCGGCGCGTAGAAAGCCGCTATGTGACATTCGTTCCAAGCGTGGCGGTTGCGGTAGGAATTTTTCTCGCCATTTTCTCCGTGTTGGTGCTGGTGTACTTCATCCACCATGCGATCCAGGAGATCCAGGCAGAGAACGTGATTGCCGCCGTGGCGAAGGATCTTTACGAAACGATGGACACGCTGTTCCCTGAGCAACTGGGGGAAGGCGTGCCGCTCTCCGAGGAACCGCTGAATGCTATCGAGGCAGCTCTGATCGAAGGAGATGGTATGGAGATCTGCACCGATCGGGAAGGCTTTGTGCGCGAGATTGATTCCGATAGATTACTGCGGATTGCGACATACCACGACATCGTGGTGCGATTGATGGTGAGGCCCGGAGAGTTCGTGCCACAGAGAACCGTAATCGCCCGAGTACTGGGTGAGATTGGCAACGCCGATCAAATCCGTAAAGAGCTAAAGCACGCGATCAGAATAGGCGAGCAACGAAGCTATCAGGATGATGTCAGTTTTGGACTGGAGCAGTTGAGCCTGATCGCGGTGCGATCTCTTTCCCCTGCCATCAATGCGGTTGGCACGGCCCTCGACGCACTTGAGCGACTGAACGCCAGCTTCATCCGGCTCGGAGAGAGGAAGATTCCATCGCCGTATCGACGCGATGAGAAGGGAATGCTTCGCGTAGTGACCTGCAATTTGGGATTCCGGCGCATGTTGAACCGGGTACTTGGCCCGGTTCGGGATGCGGTCGTCAGCAATCCTTCCGTCGTGAATGAACTGTTGCGTGGCCTCGGCGAGACGATCGCGCGCGTTCGTAACCCCGAGCTGCGGCAAGCTTTGGCCGAGCACCTGGAGCTCTTTGCTGCCACTGGATCCATTTTTGCGCTGGAAGCGGACCGCCGCCGGCTTCGCGAGACTTACGAGAGCGTACGACGACGCGACGAGGCAGCGTGAATTGCGGGCGCACCGGAATCTGGGCCCAGAAAAATAATCAACGGCAGACGCCGGTGCCGTGACAGGCGCGTCCTTTTTTGTTGCAGTTGCCGGGTTCCGCAAGTTCGCCGTCCGGACCGATGCACGTCTGCGTATACATACACCAGTAAAGGCCTTCATTCGAGGACTGCACCGTCGGGTCGGGTTCTGCCTCGATGAATTGCCCCTTCCAGCGCAACGCCGTGCAGAGGTCGGGATTCGTGGTGTCGAAGCGTTCCAAATCGCAATGTTGGTTGATCATGCCTGACCTCCTTTGGCAGCCTGCAAGAGAGCGCGTTTCACAGCGACTTGCGTCAGTTGGATTTTGTAAGCGTTGCGGCTGAGCGGCTTTGCGCTGGCAACAGCTGCTTTTCCCGCGGCAGCTGCGGTCGTTTCGTTAATAGCTTTCCCAACGATTGCGTGAGCGGCTTCCTGCGAGAGCCAAGGTATTGGGGCGACCGCGCCCAGAACAATTCGTGCCGATTCGACCGTGCTGCCATTCAACTTCAGGGCGACCGACGCCATCGACATCGGCCAGTCGAACGAATATTTCTGCCGGACTTCGTACTGTGCGGTTTTCAGATCGGCGGGCGCGGGCAGCAGGATGTCGGTGATGATTTCGTTGGGCTTGAGATCGTGCTCGCGCTGCGCAGCCGATTTCGGGATCACGTAGAACTTCTCGAGCGCGACTTCGCGCGGTCCGCTAGGTCCGAAGATGCGAACCGTAGCACCGTAGGCGATCAGCGCAGGAGCGATGGTGGAGGGGCTGACGAAGAGCGCTGGTCCATCGTTGCCGAGGATCGCGGCGTGACGGTTGTCACCCGCGACGAGCATTGATTTGCCTTGCGCATCGAGCGCGAGTAGTCCCATACCGCTGCGGTAATACCAGCAGCGCGGGCGCTGGCAAAGATTGCCGCCGATGGTGGCCATGTTTCGAATCTGCGGGCTGGCAGCTTCGTCGACAGCCCACGCGAGCATCGGATAGTTGCGCTGGACGTCTACGTTGTCGGCGATCTGCGAAAGATGCGCGAGGGCGCCGATCTTCAATCCAGCGCGGGGCGCGAAGCTGATGGTGTCGAGCCCAGCGACGGACTTGATATTCACAACTCGCTTGGGAGTTTCAATGTCATCCTTCATCAGCGCGAGCAGGTCGGTGCCGCCGGCGAAGACCGAGGCTTGCGACCAGTCGGAGCCGAGCAGTTGCACCACCTGTTCCTTGGAAGTTGGAGATGTGTATTCGAAGGAATGCATCAGGCTTCTCCTCTCGCGGAGCTTTTTTCATTCAGTGCGGCCAGTACGCGATCGGGAGTGAGCGGCAGAAAGGGCACGCGGACGCCAATCGCATTGGCCACGGCGTTCGAAATCGCCGCACCGGGCGAGATCACCGGAGGCTCGCCGAGTCCGATCACGCCGCGTTCGTCGTAGCCTTTTCCGGTCATCATATGGACGACAAGGTCGGGGATATCGCCGTAACCGGCCAGACGGTAATGCTCCATGTCGGCGTTCAGCATTCGGCCCGTCACGGGATCGAGTACCTTCTCTTCGTAAAGCGAGTAGCTGATGCCCATGATGAGCGCGCCTTTGCACTGGCTCTCGGCGGTCTTCAGGTTGATGACAAGACCGCAGTCCTGCACGGCGACCATTTTGTTTACGCGCACAATGCCAGTCTCGATGTCGACGGAAACGTCCGCCATCTGCACGCCACCCACGCCGCTGTTGGTGAGATCGGGTGGTTCTTCTTTGTTCGGATTCTTACCTTGTACCGTGATCGGCATGGCGCCGATGCGTGCACATGCGTCTTTCCAGGAGAGGTTGCGGCTCGGATCAGAGGTGACAAATACTTTGCCGCCCTTTGCCGATAGTTGATCGGGCGTAGCACTCAGAACCGGGGCCGCTTTTGCGAAGACTTGCGTCAGAGCATTGACCGAAGCGCGCCTCGTGGAACTGGTGACGCCGCCAACAGTGGTGCTGCCACCAGATCCGCCGGAGACGGGATATTTGCTGTCCCCGATCAGCAGGTTGATCTGGCTGATGGGAATGCCGAGCGTTTCGGCGGCAATCATAAGAATAATGGTGCGCGTGCCGGTGCCGAGATCCTGCGTGCCCATCTTGATTTCGACAGCCCCATCGGGGAAGACGGTGAGATCGCAATTGCTCGCGTGACCGCGTCCGCCCCATGTGTGCATGGAGAGACCGAGTCCCTGCTTGATCGGGCCAGCGGTTTTGTCGCCGCGCGTATGCCAGCGCTTCTTCCAGCCCATGAGTTCGTCGGCTTTGGCGAATTCCTCGGTGTAGCTCTTCGCGCGCGGGCCAGCCATGTCGATGTTCTTGAGGATGAAGGCCATCGGGTCCATGCGCAGCTTGGCGGCGAGATCGTCGAGCGGGCACATGGTGAGCACCGCAGCTTGCGGATGATTCGGTGCGCGCCAGGCGCGTGCTGGGCCAGCGTTCGTCGCAACTGGAGTGTGCTCGAGCCGCTGATTGGGGATGTCGAAGATGTACGGGATAGGCGGCATGCCACCACCGCCCGGCCCGCCGGTTCCCCAGGAATTGGATTGCCAAGCCACGATTTCGCCGTCCTTGTTCGCGGCAACTTTCACGCGAGCGAACGCAGAAGGCCGTGCACCGGCGATTTCGAGTTCGGCGCGGCGTTCAAGCATCATCTTTACCGGTGCGCCGCCAGCTTGCTTGGAGAGTTGCGCAGCGACGATGCTCCAGCGATCAGGACTGAACTTGCTGCCAAATCCGCCACCAACGTTCTGCTGGCGCATGTGAATGTTGGAGGCGGGCACGCCGAGCGGTTGCGCCATCTGCCCGGCCATACCGGAGACGTTCTGCGTGGAGATCTGTACTTCGATGTGATCGTCTGCGCCCCAGGCAGCAACCGCGCCATGCGGTTCGAGACAACAGTGAGTGATCACCGGAATTCCGTATAGACCTTCGCTGACCACCGCCGCCTGCTTGAACGCTGCGGCAGGATCGCCTTGTGTCTTCGAAGCTTGCTTCTTGTATGGGGATTTCGGCTTCTCGACCGCCGGCTTAATCTTCGCTGTGCGAATGGCCGCAGTGACCTTCTTATCGACGCCCTCTTTCTCGGCCGCATTCAGAAAGTCTTCGCTCGGCTGAAACGTGATACCGTCGCGCTTCACCCGGGCGATCACGTCATCGTCATCAACCTGGTTCTCGAACATTCCGATGAGATCTTCCTGGCTGAGCGGACCGGTATCCTCCTGCGCGCCCTTTGGTTCGGACCAATCGTCCACCATGTGAGGCAGAACCTGATATTCGACCTTAATGGCGCGGACGGCGTCTTCGGCGGTGCCTTCGTCAACAGCCGCAACGCCAACAATGTCGTCTCCAGCCCAGAAAATTTCCGTTCCCGGACCTTGCACGACTTTGACAGCCTTTACGCCAGGCATCTTTTCAGCGGCGCTGGTATCGATGCTGACCACCTTGCAATGCGCGTAGGGAGAGCGAACCATCAGCCCATAAAGAAGGTCATTGGCGCTGAAATCGTAGGTGTACTTGGCACGCCCGGAAACTTTGTCGGGTCCATCGACACGCGACACGCGTGTGCCGATTACCGAGCGATCTTTCGCATCAGGCCATTTATAAGTAGGCATCGATTAGGCTCCCTTCGTTCCAGATTCGACCACTCCACGAATTCCAGCGTAGGTTCCGCAGCGACAGAAGTTTCCAGCGAGTTCCTTGCGCGCCTGTTCGGGCGTGGGATTGGGATATTTGTCGAGCAGAGCCTTGGTGGCCACGAACGAATCCGGGCGTACAGAAAGCCGCATTGCTGGGCGTCGTGATCGACGAAAGACTGCTGCACGGGATGAATCTGATCGCCACGCGACAGACTTTCGACCGTCTCGATCTTCTTGCCTTGGGCGTCGATCGCGAGAACGGTGCAGGCGTAAACGGTTTTACCGTCAATGAGTACGGTGCAGGCGCCGCACTCGCCGCGATCGCACACGCGCTTGGCTCCGGTAATCGCAAAATTGTTGCGCAGAGCGTCGAGCAGGGTGACGCGCGGTTCGAGGTCCGCAGTAAGCTTTTGGCCATTCACCATCAGGCTGATGAGAACTTTGCCAGGTCCATAGACGGGCACCTCTTCTCCGGCCGCCATCACTGTTTTCGGGCTGGCGACCAAGGGGACGGTTGCTGCGATGGTGGAGATCTTCAGGAAATCGCGGCGGGAAACGCCGGGAGATTCGAGATCTTCGAGGGCAACGGGAGGAACAGAATCACGGTGCTTCATGGGGCCTCTCGAGATTAGTGAGTTGCTGACGAAGGCGCGATGCACAACGCGAAAGCACAGTCAGGACTGAAAGTCCGGATACAGAGAACCTTCACAAACAGAAAGTATACAGAGTTACGCCTGAAGTGACGACGAGCCGAACTGGTGGTTAGCACCGGGTTGAGACTGATTTGGGAAACCTTGCGGAGATAAAAAGAGCGGCATGAGACCATGCCGCCCCTGAGCAACAAGGAAGCTACTTTTTCAAGGTACGAATGAACTTCACAACTTCGTCAATCTGAGGATCGGTCAGTTTGCCGGCATAGGCGGGCATCTTGGGGGCTTTGCCCTTCTCGATAATCGTTTTCAGGTCAGCATCGGACTTACCCTGGGCGTCAGCGCCGCCGAGCGCAGGAACGTTAGCCATTTTGCTCGTTCCATCCGCACCGTGACACATGGCGCACTTTGCTTTGTACAGATCGGCGCCGGAATCAGCGGCAAAAGCCACGCCAGCCGCACCGACCATGAGCGAAAGCGCAAATGCATGACAAAGGAATTTCTTCATTCGAATGATCTCCAAAAGGTAGAGGATTTAACTTACATCGGTTCACAAGGGGCACCTGAGGTGCCACATTGTACGCCGCCCTTTCGCACTTGGAATCAGTAAGTTGCGTAATTTTTCAACACTGTGAGCCCTGAATTCAGCGCAAAAATCCACGTCGAACGCGTGATATGGCACAACCGGCCGGATCATATTTCGAACAGCGAAACCGTAAGTGGCTGATTCAATAACAGTTCTGTGACCTGAGTATTGCCGAAATTTTGGCAGGGAGGGTGCTCTGTAGGAGATATCCCGTTGTGTACGGAGTGACCGGTGGAACCCACGTTGATGGTAATTGGAGTGAATTTCAGAACGGCTCCGGTCGAAATCCGCGAGCGCTTCTGGATCAGTGAGAGCCGCCGTTACGAAGCTCTAGTCGATCTCTCTGCTTCGGTCGCGATTGAAGAAGTGATGGTACTTGCCACCTGCAACCGGACAGAATTCATCGTCTGGACGCGGGACGCCAGTGCAGCCGCGAACTCAATCTTGAAGTTTCTTACCGACCAGTACGGACTGCGTCTTTGCGAATGGAAACACTTCTACCGCCTGCTGGACGAGGCCGCGCTCGTTCACTTTTTCCGGGTAGCCTCGAGCCTGGATTCGATGATCATCGGAGAACCGGAGATCGTAGCCCAGGTGAAAGATGCGTGGGCACTCGCACAGAAGGTGGGCACTACCAGAAGGTTCCTGGATTCGGTTCTGCAAAAATCGCTTTCGGTCTCGAAGCGCGTCCGCAACGAGACTGCGATTGGCCAGTGCGCGGTTTCGGTTCCTTACGCGGCGGTGGAGCTCGCGAAACAGATTTTTGGCACACTCGACGAGCGCAAGATCCTGCTAATGGGCGCCGGCAAGATGAGCGAACTTTCTGCCCGCTATCTGAAGAAATATGGCGCGACTGATGTGCGAGTGATCAATCGCACGCTGGAAAACGCGCAGGAGTTGGCGAAGCAGCTTGGTGGGACAGCCTACCCGTTCGAAGAACGCTGGCAGCACCTGGTGGAAGCGGACATCGTAATCAGCTCGACTTCATGCCCGCATCCGATCTTCACCCGCGACGAGGCAGAAGTAATCCGGCGAGAACGAGACGGCCGGCAATTGTTGCTGATCGATATCGCCGTGCCGCGGGACATCGATCCAGCCGTTCGCGACGTGCATGGGATTTTCTTGTACGATATCGACGATCTGGAAAACGTGGTCAAACGGAATGCTGGGGACCGTGCGACGGCCGCGAATGCAGCGCAGGAAATCATCAACCAGGAAGCGAAGTTTTTCCGCCGTAAGCTGATGGCGGAGCGCGTGGTTCCGACAATTGTTGCCTTGAGATTACGGTTGGACGAAATTTGCCACCAGGAACTCGAGGGCTTCCGCTCGGAAGCGGGCCCGTTTACCGCCGAGCAAGAGAAGGCGCTCGATTCGCTGACAACGCGGATTACCCAGCGCATCTCCAACCAGCTGGCAAAAGAGCTGAAAGAGCGGGAAGAAAAGATCGAGCAAGATCAACTGGCTGCTGCCATTCAGAAGCTCTTCCACCTGGAAGAGCCGCAGCAGGCCGCGCTTACCACCACCGTTTAGGAGTAGAAGCAGAGGATGGGTAGCTCACAAAGAACGCGACCGCAACCGCAGACGAAATCCGGTCTTTGGACCACGACCCAGGCGTACACGCTGGGTGTGGTTTGCCTGGTCGCAGGTCTCGCGATTGGATATCTGCTGCGCGGGTCGGATGTGTTCACATCCAGCAACACGAGCGGCCAGGCGGCTGCCCCGGCGAGTTCGTCGCCCGCAAATTTCCCGATGACTGGAACGGGAATGAATCTAGGAACGCAAACTGCCGACGCTGTCGATAAGACGGCGGCTCCGCTGATCGCGCAGTTGCAGGCAAATCCTAACGATGCTTCGATTGCGACGAAGATCGGCAATCTCTACGACGATGCAAAGATGTATCCCAAGGCGATTGAGTATTACGAGAAGTCGGTGAAACTGAGTCCGGAGAACCCGGACGTGCTCACGGATCTGGGCACGGCCTATTTCTACAACGGCAATCCCGACCAGGCACTGAAGGATTTCGATCGCGCATTGAAGGCGCGTCCGAACTATGCGCAGACGTTATTCAACATGGGCATCGTGAAGTGGCAGGGCAAGAACGACATCAAAGGCGCCGTGGCCGTGTGGAACCAGTTGCTGCAGACGAATCCAGATTATCCCGACAAACAGAAAGTGCAGGAACTGATGGCGCAGGCGCGGCAGCAGGGAATTCAGTAGTTGCCGGTTGCTAGCTGGTAACCGTGTGATGATTGCGGCGGAAGTTGTGGAAATCGGCGTTGAACCGTCCATCACCTCGAGAAGAGAGTTGTCCTTTTCAAGGATCAGCACCGGCGCGCTGGCATCCGCTCCAAATCGAGGAGCGTTTGAGGAGCTTCTGTGTAGGTCTGTTCGTGGTAGGCTACCTTCAACTGTATGCGGCCGGAAATTCAGGAGGCAATAGATCTTCTTCGCGGCCACAACCCGGACGCCACGGATCGCATTCTCGAACTCCTGCAGCAAACCGTCTTTTCTTTCAGCATGAAGGTGTGTGGGCATCGAGAAGATGCGGAGGACACCAGCCAGGAAGTTCTCTTCAAGGCAACTGAGCACCTGCCGAAGCTGGAAGACCCGAGCGGTTTGACGACATGGCTCTACACCGTGGCCAAGAATGCGTGCCTGATGCGCCGTCGCAAGTCAAAATTGGCGCCGAAGCAGATGCTGTCGCTTGACGAGTTGATGCCAGATCGCGAGGAACTGGAGGCGCTGGAGCAGTCGGCGAACGATTCTCCGGAGCGTTCAGTTTTGCGCGAAGAAGAAGCGGAAAGTGTGCGGGAAGCAGTGCTGCGCATCCCGCCGCAGTACCGGCTGATTCTTGTACTGCATGACATGGAGGAGCTGCCGACCGAGGAGGTCGCCGACATTACCGGGCTCACCGAGAACACGATTCGTGTGCGCCTGCATCGTGCGCGCTTGTTCGTGCGCAAGGAACTGGCAAACGGAAGGGAAATGAACGCGCCTCGACCTGCGCGGAAAACTTCTCGCAAGGAGAATGGCCGAAATCGACCGCAAAGTTGCCGCGAAATGTTCGCCGCTCTTTCCGACTATCTCGACGAAGAGATGGATGATTCGCTTTGTGCGGAACTGGAGAAGCACATGTCCGGGTGTGTGCCTTGCCAGGCATTCGTGCAGGATCTAAAGATGACCATCCGGGAAATCAAGAGTTACAAGTCGGAATCCCTTGACCGGCACGCGGCAGCGGCGATCCGACGTGTGGTTCTGCAGAAGTACGAAGTCGCGTTGAAGCGATCTAAGCTCGCGCGGCAGCCGTAAAGCCGCTCCTCGGTTGAATCTTCCTCCCGAATCGGGAGCCGTCCATCGAAAACAAATCCTGCAGCCCTTGTAATGAAGTGCCCCGGCAGTGCATTTCATGGTTAGGAGCTTGAAAACGGCCTTTGGGCCGCAGGAGTTGGACGATGATTGAAGCCAATGTAGTTTTAACACAACCTCTTAGTAATCATAGGCAGTTTGTGGCGCGCACCGGCGGCGGCCATCATTTGCTGATCGACGACAAGGACGGGGCCACCGGGCCGAAGCCCATCGAACTGATCGCAGCTGGCCTGGCCGGCTGCACTGCATTCGATGTGATCTCCATTCTGCGCAAGAAACGCATGTACGTGACCGACTACGAAGTGCGCGTGGAGGCCGATCAGGCACCACAACCACCTGCCGTATTCACAAAGGTGCGACTGCACCACGTGGTGACGGGCGTAGATGTCGATCGCAAGGCCGTCGAGGACGCGATCCGCCTGTCGGAGGAGAAGTACTGCAGCGTCGGCGCCATGATCCATAAGACGGCGGAGTTCGAGACCACGTTCGAGATCCGTGAAGTAGAGGTTGAAGACGAGTCGAAAATGGTGGTGCAGGGAGCGGTTCGCTAACCAACAAGGGGACCACTCTATGCGACCTTCCATCATCAACGCTCGCCGTGTCACAAGGACAGTTGTAGTTCTTTTTTCCCTTCTCGCCGCTTTTTCAGGGGACCGGGTTACTGCTGGCGCAGAATAACGTCCCCAGCGCAGCCGAAGCGAGCTTCGCGGGGATGGAACCGAAGAGCCAATCACACTGGAGCAGGCGATCCAGATTGCGCTGGAAAAGAATCCACTGAGCAAAGTCGCACTCGCGGATCAGAAGGCCGCGACGGCGGGAGTGAAGCAGGCACAGTCCTTGCTCTTGCCGCACATCGAGTTTTCAGAAAGCGCCACACGCGGCAACGATCCCGTTTATGTCTTCGGCACCAAGTTGCGCCAGCAGCGTTTCACGGTCGCTGACTTTGCACTCAACCAGCTGAACACGCCCACTCCGATCAGCAACTTCAGTTCGCGGTTCGCCGGAGAGTGGAACCTGTTTGACTCCTTCGGGAGCTGGAAAAACGTATCTCGAACGCGATTTATGCAACAGGCATCAGTTGCGCAGCTGGAAAGAACGGATCAGGAGCTGGTGTTTCGCGCTGTCGAGGCTTACTACGGCGTTCTTTTTGCGGAGAAGCAGCTAGAGGTCGCGCAGCAATCGACCGTAGCGGCAGAGTCCGTTCTAGGACAAGCGAAGGACCGATTCGATTCCGGGCTTAGTGGTGGAATCGGATTTCTTAAGCGCGCAGGTAAATGAGGCATCGCGACAGCAGGATCTGATTCGTGCGCGCAATGGCGTGAGCCTGGCACAAGCCGAACTTGGCATTGCGCTGGGACTCACCGCAGAGAGATTCTTCAAGCCTGCCGAGGCACTCAGGGAAGCAAAACCACAGGCCGGCTCATTGCCGAAGATTGAAAGCACGGCCTTGAGCACGCGTCCGGACCTGAAACGGATTCGTGCGGAACAGTCGGCACAGGAAAAATCCGTGGGTATGGCGAAGTCAGCGTTTGGTCCGAAGCTGAACGCGTTTGCTTCCTGGGAGACGGACACGCACAACGTGTTCACCAATGGTGGAAACAGCTGGGTTGGAGGGCTTGAACTGAAGCTCGACCTGTTCTCTGGTGGCGCGAAGCTCGCCAACCTAACGCAACAGCAGGCATTGCAGGAGCGCGCTGCAGCGGGGCAGCAGGCTTACGAGAATCAGGTGCGCCTGGAAGTACGGCGCGCCTTCTACGATTTCGAGTCCGCGTGCCAGCAGGTGGATGTCGCCCGTACTTCGTCGGCGCAGGCGCAAGAGAGTTTGCGAATCAGCCGAAACCGTTACGACACGGGGCTGGCGACAATGACGGACCTTCTGCAGATCCAGCAGGCGATGACGCAAGCGCAAACGAATTACTGGAATGCCGTGTATCAGTGCCGGACGAGTTACGCCAATCTGAATTTGGCGGAGGGAACCTTGAACACGCAATCGTTGGTGACACCATGAATCGTAAACGTGTTATTTGCTTGGGCGCATCCGCATTAATACTTTCGACCCTGCTCGGTTGCTCGAGCGAGAAGAAACAAGCGCCGACGGAGCGGGAGGCTTTGCCAAATCTGGCTATCGTGAAGGTACAAACGACAACCGCTCCCGACGCCATTGAAAGCACCGGTACGGTCAGAGCGGCCGAGTCGGCCCAACTCTCGGCGCAGGTGCTGGCTTCGGTGATTGCGGTGAATGTGCGGGAGGGCGATCGCGTTCGCAAGGGGCAGACTCTGGTGGTGCTGGATGATGCGCAGCTGCGAGCAGCGACTGACCGCGCGTCCGCAGCAGCATCAGTCGCGGAAAAAGAGATGGCCGTGGCCAACGCGAACTACACGCTTACCGAAGCGACCTTGAAGCGTTACCAGACTCTGTTTGAAAAGAAATCCGCGAGTCCGCAGGAATTCGATGAAGTGAAGGCACGGTACGCGGGAGCTCAGGCACAGCTCGAAGCAGCTCACGCCGGTAGAGGCGCAGGCTCGAGCAGCGCTTTCGGAAGCCAAGACCATGCAGAGCTACACGCGGCTGCTCGCCCCATTCGACGGTGTGATCACCGAGAAGCACGTGGACTCGGGCGGGCTTGCTTCACCCGGTACGCCTCTGCTCACTCTGGAAAGCACGGGCCACTACCGCCTCGAAGCGAATGTTAACGAGATGGACATCGCGGCTGTGCATGTCGGCATGACCGCGCCGGTCACGATTGAGGCAGTCGCGGCTCAGCCGATCGAGGCCAAGGTCGCACAAATTGTTCCAGCGGCCGATTCCGCCAGCCGCAGCTTCGTGGTGAAGCTCGACCTCCCAGCCATACCCAATTTGCGTTCGGGTTTATTTGGGCGGGTCAGCATCGCCAAAGGAAATCGGCGCAGCATGTTCATCCCACGAACCGCGGTGCTCGACCGCGGACAACTACAAGCGGTCTACGTGATTGGAAACGACCAGGTGGTGAACTTGCGGTACGTGACGCTGGGTCGCCCACGCGATAACGGCGTTGAGGTCCTATCCGGAATTGAGCCCGGCGAAGAGTTGGTGGCCGATCCCGGGCAGCGCGATCTCAGCGGAAAAGTCGCAGGAGTAAAGCAATGAGTGCGGCTTCCAGGGAAACGACAAAGCGAAAAGGCGCACTACAGCTGGCCGGTGCCGTGGCGCACGTTTTTATCCAATCGAAGCTCACGCCGCTGATCATTATTGCCGCCCTGATTGTGGGCGCCTTCAGTATCTGGCAGACGCCGCGAGAAGAGGAGCCGCAGATCGTGGTTCCCATGCTGGATGTGTTCGTGCAGATGCCTGGCGCATCGCCAAGCGAAGTGGAGCAGCGCGTCAGCATTCCAATGGAGAAGCTGCTGCGCGAAGTGCCCGGAGTCGAGTACATCTATTCGATCAGTCATCCGGGCATGAGCATGCTCGTGGTGCGCTTCTACGTTGGAACGAAAGAAGAAGACGCGATCGTAAAGACGTACAACAAGCTCTATTCCAATCTGGATCGAATTCCACCGGGAGTTTCACAGCCGCTCATCAAGGTGCGCTCGATTGACGACGTGCCGATTCTCGCGCTGACGCTATGGGGCAAAGGCTATGACGGCTATCGCCTCCGGCAGGTTGCGGCCGAGCTTGAGGATAAGCTCAAGCAGCTGAATGATGTCTCCGAGACGAAGATCATCGGAGGACAGCCGCGGCAGGTGCGAGTGGTTCTTGACACGGCGAGATTGGCCGCCTATGGTCTCACTCCCGGCGCGGTGGTGCATCAACTCCAATCCGCGAATGCGCGCCAGATTGCAGGCAGTTTCGCGAGCGATAATCGCGAGTTCCAGGTTGAAGCCGGACGATTTCTTGCGCGTCCCGAGGAACTTAACCAGATTGTGGTCGCTGTTAACCAGGGACGTCCTGTTTATCTGCGCGATGTAGCAGAGAAACTAGTCGATGGCCCGGCGGAGCCAATCGACTACGTGATGTTCGCCAACGCACGCGGAAGCGGCGCACCCGGCGAAGAATTTCCGGCCGTTACGATTACCCTCGCAAAGCGGAAAGGGACCAATGCGAGCGTACTTGCCGAGCAGGTTCTCGGCAAAGTTGATTCGCTACACGGATATCTGATCCCGAAAGACCTGAACGTCACGGTCACCCGCAATTACGGCGAGACGGCGAAGGAAAAATCCGACGAACTGCTGAAGCACCTATTGCTGGCGACTCTCTCCGTGACTCTGCTGATTGCCCTGGCACTCGGCTGGCGAGAATCGGGAGTGGTGCTGCTGGCGATTCCTGTCACCCTGGCGCTCACACTCGCGATCTTTTATTTCTATGGATACACACTCAATCGCGTAACGCTGTTCGCGCTGATCTTCTCGATCGGCATTCTCGTCGACGACGCCATTGTCGTGGTCGAAAACATTGTGCGGCATTTCCGCCTGCCGGAGAATCGTGGACGCAACCTCGCCGATGTTGCCGTCGAGGCCGTAAACGAAGTGGGAAATCCAACCATCCTGGCGACGTTTGCCGTGATCGGCGCCATTCTGCCGATGGCGTTCGTGCGTGGTCTGATGGGACCGTACATGCGGCCGATCCCCGTGGGTGCGTCCGCTGCGATGCTGTTCTCCCTCGGCGTGGCATTCGTTGTGTCGCCCTGGGCAGCACTGCGTCTTCTGAAACATTACGCGACAGAATCCGCAGGCAAGCATGACGTGGAGGGATGGACTACCCATCTCTATCGCCGTGTGATGGAGCCACTGATCGCTCAGCCGAAGCGGCGCGCTCTGTTCCTTGTCGGCGTAGTCGTGTTGTTACTCGCCGCAGTCGCGTTCATCCCGCTCAAACTTGTCCGCGTGAAGATGCTGCCCTTCGACAACAAGAGCGAGTTCCAGGTCATTTTCGACATGCCGGAAGGAACAACGCTTGAGCAGACCACGCGTGTAACCCAAGCCCTCGGCAGCTACCTGCGCGAACAACCCGAAGTGGTGAACTACCAGATCTACTCGGGTACTTCGGGTCCTTACAACTTCAACGGACTGGTTCGACATTACTTCCTGCGGAGCGGTCCGAACGTCGCCGACATCCAGGTCAACCTGCTACCCAGGAACCAGCGCAGCGCGCAGAGCCACGAGATTGCGCGGCGCTTGCGGCCCAATCTGCAGAAGATTGCGGAGCCATTTGGCGCTCGCATCAAGGTGGCGGAGGTTCCACCCGGTCCGCCTGTGCTGGAGACGCTGGTTGCGGAAGTCTACGGACCGACCGAGCAACAACGCCTGCAGGTTGCTGCTCAGGTGAAGAAGATCTTCCAGCAAACGCGTGGAGTCACTGACGTTGACTGGTACGTTGAGGATCCGCAGACCAGGTACGACTTGAAAGTAGATCTCGACAAAGCTGCGCTGCATGGTGTCGCTGCGGGTGATGTGAGTCAGACAGTCGGCATCGCGTTGAGTGGGGCGGATGCCGGCCTGCTTCACGTTCCGGAAGCGCGCGAAGACGTGCCCATTGTCGTGAGGTTGGCGCGTGCTGACCGGTCGAACATCGACAGCCTGGAAAGCCTAAAACTGCCGACGGCTACTGGCCAGCAAATCGCACTTGGTGAAGTGACCCAGTTACAACAGGGCACCATCGACATCAGCCGCTATCGCAAGAACATGCTGCCGGTCGTGTATGTCACTGGGGATGTGGCTGGAGATGAAGAGAGCCCGGCATACGCGATCCTCAAGATGAGCGATGAGATCAAAAAGATCAAGTTGCCGGAGGGCTATGGCGTTCAACAACTGTTCGGGACAACCTCGCCCGAACAAACCGCCCGGCCGAGCCTCAAGTGGGATGGCGAATGGCACATTACCGTTGAAGTATTTCGCGATCTTGGGCTCGCTTTCGCGGCCGTACTCGTTCTGATTTATGTGCTGGTGGTCGGGTGGTTTAAATCTTTCATCACGCCGCTGGTAATCATGGCGCCAATCCCGCTGACGCTCGTTGGCATTCTGCCCGCGCATGCATTGATGGGTGCTTTCTTTACCGCGACATCGATGATTGGGTTCATCGCTGGGGCGGGCATTATCGTTCGCAATTCCATCATCCTGGTCGATTTCATCGAGCTTCGGCGCGCTCAAGGAATGTCACTCGAGAAAGCTGTGGTCGATGCAGGCGCCGTGCGTTTCCGGCCAATGCTGCTGACCGCGGCAGCGGTCGTCGTGGGTGCGAGTGTGATTCTCTTTGACCCAATCTTCCAGGGTTTGGCGATTTCACTGATGGCAGGCGAGGTTGCCTCGACGGTGCTCTCGCGCATGGCAGTGCCGGTGCTGTACTACATGGTGCAGAAACGTCTCGGACCCACGGAGAAGCATATACATTCTGCGGAGAACATCGCGGATTGTGAAATAGCGCAATGTGAGCTTCCGCAGCAGGTTTCGAATTGAAGGAGAAAAATATGACGATCGAGCGGACGCTCAGAGCGATTGCGGGTACCTTCATTCTTCTGTCGCTGGCACTGGGACACTGGGTGAATCCCTACTGGTATCTGTTTACGGCATTCGTCGGGCTGAACTTATTGCAATCAGGATTCACGAATTGGTGCCCGATGATGACCTTCTTGCGTAAGTTGGGAATTCAAAACTGAGGATAAGACAACATGCGAGATTCGATGTGGTTTCTGGCTTTCGTCGTCATCTACATTGTGGCTACCCAATGGTTATTACCTAAGCTTGGGATTCGTACTTGACGTGACCAAAGCTGCGCCGGGTCCCGGCGCGATAACGCGGATGAATCGGAGCGCTTTGAGCAGGAAGATGAGAAGCATCCGCTATTGTAGTTATGACGACAGTTCTAAACGCAGAATATTGAGCTACCTGTTGTCTGGAGATAAGGGCGAGGAGCGCCCGCTGCTTTAGCTATGACGACCAGTGTGCAAGCAGAAATATCGAGCTACTCTATCTCATTCATATCAGACTGAATGGACGAAATACTTCATTGGTCGGGGAGAGAGGGCGATCTTAGCCATTTGCAGCAAACTAAGGGCGTGCGACGCCGGAGATCAGCTCACGCCAATGGACTCAAAGAAAACTCCACTGAAAAGACTCCTGTCAGCGCAATAGACAGACACGATCAGCAAGTCGCAACGCCGCAGCAATGGATATATCGCGCCAATCTGTGATGACTTCGCGCGTACTCCAGTCTATCGATTCCAGCTCCTGCATCCAATCTTCGATTGACTGCCGTTCCTGTTCAGGCCCGAACAGCTCTTTCACAGCGCGAGCAAACGCCGCCAATTCCCTTTCCGCCATAACCAGAAAGTCGGGATCGGCTTCACCAAAACTCCTCGCGGGGATTGTCTGTTCTGCGTACATACATTTCTCCGGTCGCTGATATAACCTCAAGGTTAGCGACCTTTCGGGTTGCGAGAAACATGAAGAACTACAGAATCTGGCCTAGATTTTTCTGCAGGTATATCTCCTGACGTAATTCAGCGAGGCAGGATTAGTCGAGGTGAGAGACTCGTCCCGTGCGGCGGAACATGGCTCTTAGCTTCTGAAAGCGAGTTGGGTGCGCTTTTCTGAAGATGATCTGTCCAGGCACCACGACGGTGATCTCCGTTCCTGATTGTGCCGAGCTGTTCACTGTTAGCTTTCCACCGATTCGCGCAGCTCGCTCGCGCATTCCCTGCAATCCAAAGTGGCCGTCCTTGCCTGTATTCAGGACCGCCTGTTCGATTCCAGCTCCATTATCTTTCACGCTCACCGCGAGGTCCTGCGCGTATCTGAGCACGACTTCCAACTGACTTGCTCCCGAGTGCTTGTAGGCATTTCGAATTGCTTCATAACCGATACGATAGATTTCATCGCGGACGATCGGGTGCATCTCTCTCACGTCGCCGAAGACTGAAAACTTCACCACCATCGAGTCTGGATCAAATCCGTTTTGGGTTGCTCTCCGCAATGACTCAGCCAGATCGTTTCTCTCAGTCGTAGAGGTACGCAGGGAATTAAGAGCAGCGCGGCCTTCCTGCATTGCGCAGTCAAGCCACTGGGATAGTTGCTCCAGGGCTCGTCGCGTTCGCGCGGAATCGCCCGTGTTTTCCAGAGCGTCATCGGCAACGAGTTTGCTCCCCTGGATGGTCTGCAGGAAAGTGTCGTGAAGTTCTCGCGCGATACGAGTGCGTTCAGCCAATCGCACGTCGAACCTTGCGCTGATGGCACGTGCAATCTGCTTTACCCGGAATCGGTAAAGGGCCCACGCCAACCAGAGGCCGAAAATTACACACAAAATTCGGAACGACACAGTCTGGTACCACGCCGGAGTGACGCTGAAGCCAAGCGTTGCACCTGCTTCGTTCCAGACACCGTCGTTATTGCTCGCAATCACTCGGAACCGATACGATCCTGGCTGGAGATCATTGTAAAAAGCCTGACGCCGAGTTCCCGGATCTTGCCAGTTCGCATCACGGCCTTCCAGCATATAGCGAAAGCGTACCTTGAGCGGTGCCACGAAACTCAGGGCGGTGTAGTCAATTTCCAGATCCCGGGTAAGGGATGGCAACCGCAGATTCTGCTCAGGTGAGTAGGTCTTCCGGTCGGCAATTACCCCGTCCACGTGTACCGGCGGGGGAATTGTATTTTTCCGGAAATGATTGGGATCGAACACTTGCAGCCGATTTCCATTTACGAACCATAAGCGTCCATCGGGGGATCGCTGGAGTTGCGGCTTCAGTGGAGTCAACCCCGGTTGCACACCGTCTAAGGCATCAACCAACGTAAACTTCACGACGCTGTCGGGGTGCTCCCACCAATTATCGAGCTGCGATTTTTCAAGCGCGATCAGTCCGCATCGCGAATACAGCCACAGGGTGTCTCGGTCATCTTTTGTTAAGGCAAAAATTCCGTCGCAAGGGAGTCCATTGCGTGTGGTGAGGTTCTTGCGCACGCCGTTTTTCCAGCGTGCAAGTTCATCCAAAGTCGTTCCCCATACAGAACCATCGGGCTCCGCTAGCAAGTCGCGGATCTGGCGGGTGTTTCCAGTCTCGTTGGATGGAAATGTTTCTGCTTTGCCGTTCTGGTAATGGACCAGATCACCGTTAACAAGTCCAAGGAATACACCGCCTTGTGGATCCGCAGCGAGCGTGTAGGCCGTTGAAATCTGAGGAGAATTAATTTCTTCTTGAACGCGGAAGTCGGATACGCGGTCGAGGTTCGGTCCAGCCCGGACCCAAATGTTGTGTTGAATATCTTCGGTGATGGCGAAGACAATTCCCAGGGCACTGCCATCGGAACGGCGAACTGGACGGAATACGCCTTGGCTGTAATTCCAGAGACCATTATCGATGCCGACCCAGATCCGTCCAGCGTGGTCTTCGAACATTGTCGTCAGGTATTTTCCTGGCAGCGCGTGGTCGGCGCCAACCGACGAGAGTTTGCCATCTCGCACGAGGTCCAATGCGTGAGCGTTGGCAACCCAAATAGTGCCGTCGCGCGCGGCTAGCACGGAGCCCGGGGCCGCTCCAGATAATCCTTCGCGCACGGAATAGCTGATCACCTTCAGGTCGCGAAAGTTGTCGATCCCATCGGCGGTGACAACCCAGATATTGCCTTCACGATCCTGATAAAAACCTCCTACTGCATCGCTCGAGAGACCATCGACGTGCGCGAAATGACCGACGCTGCTGCCGAGCACGCGAAATATTCCGTGGCTGGCTGTCCCAATCCACAGAGCATCATTTCGATCGACAAACAGCGTTGTCACATCGGAGTTATTGATACCGATCTCGGGAAACGAACGGGTGGTCCACTTTTCATGTTCGAAGTGCTCCAAGCGCAGAATGGATCCGGGTCGATCGACAGCAGCCCACACAGATGCATCGGTCGCAACCGCAACTGCTCTCAAAGAAGCGAATGTTTCGGGACGCGGAGAGGCGCTCCCAAAATAAATGCTGGATGATCCTGCTTTCCAGCGACACAGCTCCGAATAGCCCCGGATCCACAGTTCTCCCGAATTACCTTTGTCAAGTTGGAGCGCCAACGGGAACGGAACTCCGTCGGCTGCTCCATAACATCGCAACTGATCATCTTTGATTCGGCACAAGGGACCCATACCGTCGGTGATCTGCGTGCGAACCAGCCACGCCGCACCGTCTGCGTCTTCCACAATGGATTCAATGCGCCCGCTCAGGTTCGGGTAGTTGATCAATCGTCCGTTCTGCCAGTGGGAGATGCTGTAGCCGGTACCGATCCAAAGGCTGCCGTCGTGTGCTGCCCGAAGCGAGAAGATTCGGGGGTCAAGCAGCCGCTCACCCGGTGGCGGACTCCACGAAGTGAAGTGGACGCCATCGAAACGCTGCAAACCGAGGTTTGTCCCTATCCACAGAAACCCATCGGCGGTTTGCGTGATAACAATCGGCGATCCGCCCAATACTCCGTCCTGAATCCTCCACGCAGAGTGAGCATACTGCGAGATGTGATCTTTGGAATCGAGAGCCCACAGTGAAGAGACGGCACAAAACAACAATAAGCAGATCGGGAGTGAACGCGGGATGGCCAACCTCTCCGCCTTGGTTAGTGACATCTGCGAGGCGCTCTTCAGGTCTATCTTTGACGATCCTGCACGACCACCCGCAAAGAGACGCTCAGATGTTGCACAAATCTGAGGCCACATCTTAACCCGGTTCCAGATTGCTGGGCATATCAGGACATACAGGCTGCGTCCTGTATTTTTCTACAGGGCTGTTGCGGCATCAGATTTGAAGGAATCCCCGTCTTACCGCAATCGTTACTGCATGCGTCCGATCATTGGCACCCAGTTTGTCAACCAGGTTCTTGATGTGAAAATTGACCGTGGTCTCAGAAATCGTCAGTTGATCGGCGATCTGTTTGTTGCGGTACCCGTCTCGAATGAGGCGAAGCACTTCGAGTTCTCGAGCCGTAAGGTCGTCGTCACCCAGATGTTCAGCAAGGCGAGCCGCGACCTCAGCAGGAACGTGCTTTTTGCCGCTGTGGACCGAACGGATCACCGCGAGCAATTCATTTTTCGGCATGCTCTTGAGTATGTAGGCTGAGGCGCCGGCGCGCAGCGCTCGCTGTATCTCTCCGTCGCTGTCGGTCGTAGTTAGCATGATGATGCGAGCCTGGGGAAACTCGCCCCGAATAGCAATCAGGGTGTCTGTGCCATTGCTGCCGGGAATGCGGAGGTCCATTAAGGTGACGTCTGGCCGGTGACGGCGAAATTCCGCGATCGCCTCTTCTGCATTCGCGGCCTGCGCAACCAGAACCATATCTGGCTGTGACCCCAGGATCGTGCTCAGTCCCTCGCGAAAAACCGGATGGTCTTCAACGCTGAGGATGCGAATAAGCTTGCTTTGGACGGCCACGGCTGCCCCACTTGACCGCAGTATCCGACAATTGTAATTGATCAGTGCACTAGATATTGTTTGGAAACTGCCCTTCGTCCCACTCCAACGTTTTGCTCAGGTTCATCAACGAAGCCGTCCATTTCGGCGTTACTCACCGGCAATATCAGCGCCCTATAGAAAAACACAGGGAAAATACTCTCCAATTGGAGGTGGTTCAGAATCCCGAGGCCGATCATGATTAGGTTCTGTTCGGGACTAAAAATCGACTGAGGAGAAAGTCAATGCCCACTATTACCACCAAAGACGGTACTCAGATCTACTACAAGGACTGGGGCACCGGCCAGCCTATCGTTTTCAGTCACGGGTGGCCTCTCAGTGCCGACGACTGGGACGCGCAGATGCTGTACTTCGGCCAGCGTGGGTATCGAGTCATCGCCCACGATCGGCGAGGCCACGGCCGTTCGACTCAGGTCGGCGATGGCCACGATATGGACCATTACGCCGATGACCTGGCCGCTCTCACAGCGCATCTCGACCTGAGAGACGCCATCCATGTCGGCCATTCCACCGGCGGCGGTGAGGTGACGCGTTATCTGGGACGTCATGGCGAAACCCGCGTTTCCATGGCGGCGCTGATCAGCGCGGTTCCACCGCTCATGGTGAAGACGCAGGCCAATCCGCTCGGCCTTCCCAAAGAAGTATTTGACGGTCTGCAGGCGCAACTCGCAGCGAATCGTTCTCAGTTCTATCGGGACCTGCCGGCCGGGCCTTTCTATGGTTACAACCGACCGGGCGCGAAAGCGTCGGAGGCCATCATTCAAAATTGGTGGCGGCAAGGCATGATGGGAGGCGCCAAGGCACATTATGACGGCATTGTGGCTTTTTCCCAGACCGATTTCACGGAGGATCTCAAGAAGATCACCGTTCCCGTGCTGGTCATGCACAGCGAAGACGACCAGATCGTCCCCTATGTCGCCGCCGGGCCGTTGTCCGCAAAGTTGTTGAAGAACGGAACCCTGATAACCTACAAGGACTTTCCGCACGGGATGCCGACCACCCACGCCGAACAGATCAATGCGGACCTGCTTGCCTTCTTCGAACGACGGAAGGAAGCGGCAGCTTAACCGCAGCGCTACTACACCCACTGCGACGAAGAGCATGGAGGAATGTATGTCAGAAATCTATGATCGCCACCGTGTATATGTTCCCCATACTCTTCGCGCTGAGTCCGCGCGATCAAACCCAGGTTGGGGACCGGAAGACCAAGACTTGATTCCGGCTCTGCCCTTCGTAAGCCCAACCCTCAGGCCATTCGTTGAAATACTGCTTGGCGATGCGGGGCTGTGCGATTCGAGAAGCTTCGTTGACGATTAGGGTCCGCTCGGTGTCTCGGCTCAAGCAGACATGCCATCGAGGTCACGCTAGCCGGCGAATCTGTCGGTCGCCGCAACCAGAGCACGACTGTTCGGAGCTTCGAAGGCACTGTGACCGCTATCAGGGGTAATGATGAGCTCGGCTTCCGGCCACGCGCGGTAGAGCGCCCATGCGCTCTCCATGGGACAGACGACGTCGTAACGACCTTGGACGATCACCCCGGGAATCTGGCGAATCCGTGAAGCATTACGCAGCAACTGATCGTCAGGATCGAGAAACCCTTTGTTTACGAAGTAGTGGGCCTCAATGCGGGCAAAAGCGAGCGCGAACTCATCCTCTTCATAGTGGCTGGTAAAGTCGGCGTCAGGAAAGAGCTTCGAAGTCGCGCCTTCCCATCCGCTCCATATTTTTGCGGCCGCAAGACGCACGGCTGGATCATCGCTGGTCAGGCGGCGGTGATACGCCGAAAGCAGATCCCCGCGCTCTGTCTCGGGGATGTGGGAGAGATAAGGCTCCCAGGCGTCCGGATAAAGCACCGACGCGCCGCGCTGATAAAACCAGTCGATCTCCTGCTTGCGGAGGAGGAAGATGCCGCGGAGGACGAGCTCGGTAACGCGATCAGGATGCGTCTCGGAATAAGCGAGGGCGAGGGTTGATCCCCAAGATCCGCCGAACACCTGCCAGCGCTCGATACCCAGGTGCTCGCGGAGTTTTTCAATGTCGGCGACGAGATCCCAGGTCGTGTTCGCTTCAAGCGAGGCGTAGGGTGTGCTCTTGCCGCATCCCCGCTGATCGAAATTAACGATTCGGTACTTTTCGGGATGGAAGAACCGCCGTTGTTTGGGATCGGATCCGCCACCCGGACCTCCGTGTAGAAACACAACAGGCTTGCCCGACGGGTTGCCGCTTTCCTCAAAGTAAATCTCATGGACGGATGAAACCTTGAGCCGGCCAGTGTTGTATGGCTCAATCGGAGGGTATAGCCAAGTTAAGGGATCCTTCATCAGTGACACTGAGCGCTGGTTGGGCATCGCGAGCAGTATACCTCTGAGCATCGTGACCGCGAGTGATGGTCAGTCTTAACCTTGCAAGTCAGCAAGTCGGACTCATGTCAGCACCGAAGGACAAAGAAACTGAGGTGGTTGTAGAGGAAGCATTCGGCAATTGCAACCTCTCCGAAAAGCGGTGGCTTGGCGTAAACGGTCTTTCAGCGAACCCGGCAGAAATGAGCTCGATTAGCTCTGAACTCGAATAGGTTCACGCGAAGCTGTTGACCATCTTCAGTTTCGAGAACCGCAAAGGAATCTGGAAAAACTGCGCTGTTCCACCAGACGAAGCCGTCGCTGCGCTGCATTTCGGCGGAGACACCAGTTCCAGCGGCAATAGTCTCTCGCCACGTATCGAGGAAGTATCGAACCGAGAGTGGCATTTTTCCTTCAGCCAACAGGCGGCCGTTTCCTTCGAGATGTGAGACCATTCGCTCTCGTCCTCGGTTCATGAATCCACGTCACTAGCGTCGCAAACGTCCAGCTCGGGTTGCACCGGAAGAGGCGGCGGAGTCGCAAACGACATGGCCGAAAAGTCCAGCATGTCGAGAAGGTCGTGCGCGGCCGCGTCCCGTGCCGTCAGTGGCTGGAGACCGAATCGTGTCTCGATAAGTTTAAGAATCGATGTGTGATCCGCCACAACATGGGAGACGAAATTCTTTTGTGCCCATGGAGAGATCATGACGAGCGGCACTCGGAACCCGTAGCGATCGAAGCCTCCAGGAATATCCCCCGGCTTAAGTATGGGAGCGATGTTGTCGGGCGGAGTCGCGGCAGGCGGAGGAACATGATCGTAAAATCCTCCCGCTTCGTCGTAATTAAGCAAAAAAACCGATCGAGGCCATGCCGCGCTCGACAACAGCGCATTAATAAAAGTGCTCATGTACTTCGCACCGGATTGAATGTTGTTGATGGGATGCTCGTCCAATCCGGTAGCGGGGCCGGATTCAATCATTGATACAGCCGGAAGCGCACCGGAAGTCAGATCGGTAAAAAATTGGTCGGCACCCACTATCTTCGATTGATTCATGTTGGAGCCCACGAACCATTGATAGTAGGTGAAATCACCGTTCATATAGATCTTCCAGGAAATCCCCGCCTTCTCAAGCAGGTCGAAAATTGTCGGCTCGTTATATTGCTCCGGCTCGGGCACATCGGGGTACACGCGTCCAAAAGCTGATCCTGCAAGCTGAAATAGTCGATTAGATAGTGTCTCGGCTGCCGACGACGAGAAGTAGCGATCGCTGATCGCGAACTGAGAAGCGAGCTCATAGTAGAAGGGCAAGTCGGCCTCTGTGTAGAACCCCATGGCGCGCCGCCCTTGAACGTCAACCCCGCCATTTTCGCGAGAATACTTCGCAGCGCTGAGCACAAAGCCGTCCATTGTTGCCTGAGAACTGTTGGGAGCACCCCGGTTGTAGTCCACCCGAGTCTCATTCCACGAAGGACTCAGGTCTTCATGACAGGAAGTGCTGAGGTGATAAGGAAGGACGACCTGCGAAGGATCGTCGGCCGCCGGGTTGGAGGCATTCGCTGGGCAGCCATCGACAGTTCCAGGAATTCCGTGAGCTGTACGATATTGTGGCAGCCTGCCGAAGTAGTGGTCAAAAGAGCGGTTCTCCTGCATGGTGAAGATGATGTGATCGATGTTGGCCTGTAGCGATCCCGGAGAGCGCGATACCGAGCTCGATGTGGTGGCGGTCAAACCCGCGCATCCACTGGCAACACCAGCAGCCGTCCCCGCCCCCAGGACGGAGAGAAATTTTCGACGTGAAATCATTTTGGCAACTAAGACGAGAAAACGAATTTGTCTGTTGCCTCCCGCCTGCGAGATGAACCAGTCAATCCGCGTGCTTGCAATCTCCAATATTTGAAACTCTGCTGCACGGGAAAAACGGCTCTCCGCACCTGATCACGTTGCGGAGCTGCTGACCGCACCAAAGCCAGCTGCGCTGGCCAAGCGGGCGCATAAGTATTGCGGGCATAGTTATGGCGATCTTGTCACAGAGATTCAGGCGTGAATTACTTCTGGATGATGCCCAAGGGCGAGAGCCACACTTGAAGTCGCCTGAGTGTTTGCTGAGTCTCTCTGTTCGGCCCTCGAGCCAGTCCTCGCCAATTGGGAGCTGTTGGAACGACGGCGAGCGTATGGCCGATTTCAGTAGCGCCGGAACTCATTTTTCTGGAGGAGGAAACTCGCTAAGCGCAGTGCTTGCCGGAAGGATCGCGTGCTCACGCTCTCGCGGCTCAACTCCTTGATGCGTATTATGTGCCCGTAATGCGCAACGGCGAGCAACACATCTCGCGACGTGCAACTCGCCGTTCCTCGATTCCAGTGAACATGACTGAATTACCTCTTGATCTCCCACTGCCCACTACAACCGTTCGCGACCCACAGTCCGTATTGTGAAACGCCCCAGGTGCGATTCTGTACGCAGGCGTTATTTACTCGAATCGGATTCGCATATTTAAATGCGCCGCCACTCTGGCAATAGACCGGCCCGGCGCCAGATCCCGACGTGCAATTGCTACGTCCATTGCTGAAATTGCCGGAGTAGTAGGCAGGTGGTCCTCCCCTGGGCGGTCCACCGTGATAATCACCGCCATAAGGAGGACGCCCCCCATAACCTGGACCACCATACCCTGGGCCACCGATCGCAAATTCGGCACGGCATCCCTTATCGACCCACACCTGATTGCCGCGCGTTCCCCAACTTCGCCCCTGAACACATGGCGTCTGGCTTAGTTGGCGGATCATCTGCACGCTTTGCGGGTTTCCGCGGCCAGGAATCTGGCACGTTTGATATTGGTTATTGTTCGACGCACAAGTGAATTTCTGTGCGTACGCCGGTGTTTCCGTGAAATACACAACCGAAATCACCAGCACCGAGAAGAGCATTACCGATCGACAACTCATATGCCCCCTTTTCACCAGCAGCTCCAGTCAGAACGATTAGAGCATCTATTTACCCACTCACGTTGCATTTGTGAAAATCATGAACGCCCGGGTCTCCAGCACATCCTCGTTTATGTGGCCAGGGTACAGGCTGCGATCCTGATAACACGCTCGTGAGATCGTCTCTCATCGCGTGTCGCCAAATGGGCGTATGCGCAAGAAAACGACGCCGCCTACCGGATGGCTGCCATATTTGGCCCGCAGCGTTTCCGGTGTTGTGTACAGAGTGAACTGGGCGCCAATGCCGGTGGCGAGGTGTGGGATCAAATTGATGTCGCGCTCGTAGCCCCCGGTATAAGCCTGCACACGGCCAATGATGCTTTCCCGAAAGTCCGCTGGCTCAAACTGATTTCGCAGTAATAGTTCGCTGGTGCGATCTACGTTCTCAATCCTGGTCCATACATAATTCAACTCGGCAAATCGCAATGTCGATTCGGCCAGATAACCGTTCCACGCCAGTCCATCGGAGGTGCGATTTCGTCCCCAAACCAACGTGCTCGCCCAATTACCTCGAGCTAACAGGCGGTTGTACATCACCGACGCCGTCATGCGGTCGATATCTTCGCCCGGTCGGAGTGCCTCTGGGCTCGTGAGGTGTCCGAACGAATATTGCGCGCTCCAGTTGCGAGCTGGGTTAACTGTCGCACGCACCGACCATGAATCGATTTTGCCTGAGTTGATATCCCAGCGAAATTCGTCGGGCTCTCGTCCGTGGAACCCGGACGCTTCCACTCGCGCAATCTTGTACGTGAATCCGGCGGTGATCACATCCGCCGCGATGTGCGTCGAGTCTTCCAAATGATGACCGAGAGCGGCAATCGGATCCTCCGACGCAGAGGCCCGGTGCGGATACGCAGTCGGTCCAAGCGCGGGATCACCTGTCGGCGCCACATAAAAAGACAGCAAGCTATTTTCACCCAACCTCACATCGTAGAGAGCAGCCAACTCCATGATGAAATCGTGCGGGTGTTGACCATCGACAATCGGCCTCCCAAACGCCGTCTCACCCTGCTGAAACAATTCTGGGTAATACCGCTGGGTGATAGTGGCCGGCTCCAGGCTCAGCATCGTTCGCAGGGTGAGTGTTCCGGGACCGAGCCGCCGCTGCGCCATAGGCATGAACCAGTTCGTCGAAAACACTTTATCAGCGCCGCGCGGGCCGCTCTGCTGCATCGCATTCAAAAATACGACACCATGGAACATCAGCATCCACTGGCCTTTTCTCGTCATGAGCATGGGCATCGGCGTCGAGTTTGGCTCGGCGCTGGTTCCGGACGTGCTGTGATGCAAAATTTCGTCTATGAATGTTGCCGGCGCGTTGCTCATATTCATGCCCTGCATCTGTCGGTGATCCATGCCTGACATTTGCGAGTCAGACGTTGACTTCTGCTCCTGAACCTCCGAATTGTTGTGATCGGAGGCTGGACTCGACTGCGCCCATCCGCTATGAACGGTCGCTGCGGCGAATACAAAAACGCAAAGGTGCTCGCGAATAGACATCCCACTCCTCTGGCCGGTTTGAGAATTGTGTTGGAACGCACCGGCACGAGCACACAGGTAGTGCGGCGCGAATCAAGACCTAAACGGAGTGCGGAATCAGATGCGCAATGCAGTAAGCGGGGGCGGCGTAGACTTTTTCGCAGCGCGGAAGTAGGCGACAACACAGCCCGGGCGATCGTCTGCATCGGGAATGAGGTTAGACGCAAGCCCAGAACAGACCGACAGGTTTGCGACCGGAACGCTCATCGGCGTTCCATGGTCCACCTGACAGCAGGCACGTGGTTGCGGTGCCGCAGGACAATGATCTCCGTGCGGAGTGCCCTTCATTTCGCTCGAGCAGCCGCTTCCATTTGGCAGCGGAACACACAAACTCGGCAATGTGAATGCCGCCAGCAGCAGAATCAGAAGCGCGAAAGATAAGAGGCTACGCATGCGGTACGTGTCTATGATGCCACACACAACACTCGGATGCTAATTTGGGACCCTCGAACTGCAGCGATTTGTGTCCTCGCCAATCTCTTTTTGCCAGCTCATTGAATAGAGGCTTTCTGTTGATAACAGACGCTGCGCAGATAACGCTTCGATTCAAGGTCAGGACACAATCCCGTTAGAGACTCAGTACTGCCAATAATCAGTACCCCATCTTTTGCCATGCATTTTTGGATATTCCGGAACAGCTGGGTGCGATGTTCTTCGTTGAAGTAAATCGCGACATTCCGGCAGAACACGATGTCGAATGGCGCTGGAAAGCTAAACGGCTGCAGCAAATTCAAGAGTCGGAAACTGGCCGAGGCGCGAATCTGGTCGCGAATTTTCCAGCCATCGTCCTGTTTCGTGAAGTACTTCGTCTGAAACTCAGTGGCCATTCCGCGCTGGATTTCGAGGTTGCTGAATTAGCCCCGGCTGGCGGCGGCCACCACCCGGTTCGAAATATCGGTTCCGAGGATGCGGATATCGTACCCGCTGCCATTCCCGAGCAACTCCCGCAAGACGATTGCGATCGTATATACCTCTTGTCCCGTAGAACGCGCGGCGCTCCAGATGCGCACTGGGATCTGACGCGCGCCCAACTTTGCTCGCTGATCGATCAATTCAGGGACGATCTTGTGCCTCAACAAATCGAACGGCGCTGCGTCGCGAAAGAACGAAGTTTCATTCGTCGTGATTGCATCTACGACCCTGCCCTGCAGGGACGACGACGCCTTCACTTTGTAGTACAGATCCGAAAATCCGGCCGACTTGGTCTCGTGCAACAACTCCTGCAAGCGTGACGTCAGCAGGTAGCTCTTGGACTGATCCAGATATACGCCGCATCTCTCATGGATCAACCGGGACCACATACCCACTTCTTCAGACGTGATCGCCGTGGTCACACTGTCACTCCCCTCATGACGGAGGTGATGTGAGTCGCTATGTCATCAATGGGCAGGACCGTATTCACCACGCCCGCCTCGATCGCAGCCTTCGGCATGCCGAACACCACGCAACTTGCTTCATCCTGCGCCACCACGCGACAGCCATGCTGCTTGAGAAGGCGCAAGCCGATCGTTCCATCGTTGCCCATACCAGTCAAAATCACTGCTAACGCCTCACCCGGGAAATGCTTGGCAACGGACCGGAACAGATAATCCACCGCCGGTCGGCAATTGTTTTCTGGAGGGTCGTCGGTGATTTGAACTTTCTTTTGACGGTTTGGTCCAGGAATCAGCTGCATTTGCCTGCCACCTGGGGCGATGTAAATCCGGTTTGCACTTAGCAAGTCACCGTCAGCTGCTTCGCACGCATTGAGCGCGGAACAATTCGAGATATTTTGTGCGAGTGTTTGCGTGAACAGCGGCGGCATGTGTTGAACCACCGCAACAGGAACGCCCAGGTTAGACGGCAAGGTTGAAAACAGGCGCTGAAGAGCGTTCGGACCACCGGTAGACACTCCGATCAGCAGGATCTCTGGTTTCGCCAGGCCGGTTCGCCGAGACAAGGTTGCAGCATCCAGTGCGCCCGATGGACGGGAAGGGAAGTTCTGTCTGGCGCGTAGAACCGTCGGTATATCCCCCTGCGATACTCCGCCACGTCGCAAGATTCCACGTACTTCGAGTCTCTGCCGCAGAGCGCGGATACGCGGTACCAACTCCGCGTGAATCAGCTTCAGGTTCTGCTCAAAATCACCTGTATCGGGTTTCGTGATGAAGTCGAACGCCCCCTTCGCTAACGCTTGAAGAGTCAACGCGCCGCCTTGCAGAGTCAAGGCGCTCACCAGAATCACGTTCGTGTTCAACGACTCAGCTTTCAGCGCATCGAGAACCTCCAGGCCATTCATCCCTGGCATTTCCATGTCGAGAGTGATCAGGTCAGGATACAGGTCCTTGGCTTTCTGGACTGCCGCCACTCCCGTCGAGACTGAGCCAACGAGCTCCACCTCCGGCATTGACTTCAAGGTGTCGGAGATAACTTTTCGGAAAAGTGCGGAATCGTCGGCCACCAAAACGCGCATGCTCATTGCTGAAGTCCTGCCCGGCTGGACTTGAGAATCGCGTCGTGATCGAGCAGTGCAAGTAAACGTCCGTCCGTCTGATAGATTCCACGAACGGCAGTGCTGTCGATTCCATGCACCTGGGGAATCAGTTCGTCTTCCATCACGCTATCTCTGTTCCAAAACCGGGCGAACATTCAGCCGTGAGACCAGATGCATGTGGCGCAGCAACTCAAAAATCTCCTGGCTGGGATTAATCACTCGCAGCACGCCCTGTTTCTGCGCCAGCGTATTGCTGGTGGCGATCAGCAATCCAATTCCGCTCGAGTCCAGCATGGTCGTATCCCGAAGATCGAAGACCAGCTCATGTGTTGGCTGCTGGATTTCTTTTCTTAGCGCCTCTTTGATCTCGGGGATCGCGATTGCGGTCAACGCGCCGCTCACCGTCACTTTGCATTGTGACTGGGTACGATCCAGCCTGTAGTTCGTAGTCATCGCTTTCCTCTCCTCCCATGCTTGGTTCCGATCTCCACTCTGATCAAATTGCCTCTTCGATTGAACTCGAAATGGCGCGCGTAGCTGGCGACCACAGCCAGTCCACGGCCGGCAGTTTCCGTGTTGCCGGGAAGTCGAGCCTTGCTGTATTCCTTCCAGTTGAAGCCGTCTCCATCGTCTTCGACCGTCACTCGAACTGCCTTCTTCTCGGCTACAACGAACAACCGGATACGCTTTCTCGGATCGTGTCGATTCCCATGGTTGATCGCGTTGTTCAAACACTCTCGCACTACCAGCTCCGTCGAAAAGGCGAGCTCAGGCAATTCATGCTGGCGAAGAAAATGGCGGACCAGCATGCACATTCCCTCCGCTGCTCCGAAGTAGGAAGGTGCGTCGCAGAACAGAGTGCGTCCATCCAGAGAAGCGGCCTTGCTGGTCCTGCGGGGAATAACGGTTCCTGCGTGCATATCGACCTTCCTCGTCTAAATCTCGATGCCCATGAGCAATACATCGTCATTCGCCGGGAATTCCTGCAGGCGTCTTGAAAAAACTTCCTCTACCACTTGTTCCAGATCTGCCTTTTGGTTCAAGGCGGCCAGCAGAGAATCGAGTTTCATGCCCTGCCGCGTCGCGCTGTCGGCAAGTCCGTCTGAGTAAAGAAAAATGCGATCACCGGGATCCACCTGCAGTTCGATCCGAGCGAAACTGGCATCCTCGAAGCAGCCGAGCACATCACTCGCCTGTTCAATGGCTTGTCCAGTTCGCTCACTCGGAACGAGGATTGCCGGAGGATGTCCCGCATTCAGCAGAGAAACGCGCCCGGATTTGCGATTGATACTCGCGTACACCAGGGTGAAGAACACTCCATCCGGCAAAATCCGGCGAAGCGCGCGATTGATCAAGTACAGCGAATCGGCGGGAAAAAACTGCAGGTTCGAATACTCAAACAGCAGCGTCTTCAATGCCATCGTCCAATAAGAAGAAGAGAGGTCGTGTCCGCTGGCGTCCGCCACGATGTAATCGAACTGTTGGTCACCTCTGTCGATGACATCGTAAAAATCTCCGCCCGCCGATTGCGCCTGGCGTAACGCAACATGAAAACGCGCCTCCGGAATCTCGCTTGCCTGCGGCATGCAAGACTGTTGCGCTGCCTCGAGAGGCCGCAGATCCGCGGCATGCATCTCGCCGAGCTTTTCCAGCGTATATTGCAGTCGCAGATGGGTTCGTACTCGAGCGACCGCCTCGCGCAGACACACCGGCTTATTCAAATAGTCGATCGCACCGCACTCGAGTGAACTGATATCGTTCGGCAGCTCCCCGTATCTGGACATGAGTAGGACTGGCGCACGCCACGAGTCAGCCCCTAAGTGCATCTCGTGGCATAACTGATATCCATTTGCCTGCGCCATCTCTGCATCCAGCAACACCAGGTTGGGTTGAACTTCCCGGCCAAATTGAATCGGGTCCGCGCCCCTCTCCGTCGAAACCGAGTCGATCCCTGCACTGGCTAGCGCACTCACGAGCTTCCGCACGGTCTCATCGTCTCGGTCGACGATCATAACCATCGGTTTTGCGTGCTTGACGGTGCCGCCTTGCACGAGGTGACCACCCCGTCCGCAGTGCCAGCTACAACTGGTCATGGTCTTCCCATCACACTGCTTCATGTTCTTGTTGAATTGGGCCATTTAGTTATGTTCGCTGGTCTGCGAGCGTGACGTCGCATCACCGTGGTGGCGCTGTTATTTCATCGGCGGGGAAGAACGAAACTTCAGATTGAGGCCAAGCCAATCCCGTTCTGGTTCGCGACTGATCTTTTGCGCGCCTGTTTTTCAACAGCCTTTGCTAATCGTTACCAGGATTTCTCCCGATGTTCGCCCTAGAGACGAAAACCCATGCAATATGTGGCGCGCCAGGCCATTCTCGACGTCAATCGATCTCTCACCGCATTCGAATTGTTGTTTCGTGATTCCGATGAGAATCGTTGTCCGCCCGGCGATCCCGACATTGCCTCGAAGAGAACTATCGACACCGCTGTGCTGTTGGGATTGGAAACACTCTCCGATGGCCATCGCGTGTTCCTGAATTGCACCGCGAATCTTATCCTTGATGGTCTTCCCACACTTTTTCCACCGCACGTCACTGTAGTCGAGATTCTCGAGTCGGTTCAGCCGACGCCCCAATTGATCGAAGCATGTCGGAAGCTGAAATCGGAAGGCTATCGAATTGCACTCGACGATTTCATCGAACAACCCGGTTACGAACCGCTGATTGATCTCGCCGACGTAATCAAGATTGACGTACGTGCAACCCCGGCAGCAGAGTGGCCCGCTCTGGCGGCTAAGTATCTTCGCAATCATCGACAGTTGTTAGCCGAAAAAGTCGAAACAGAAGAAGAATTCTTAGGGACGAAAGTGGTGGGCTTCACCCTCTTTCAGGGTTACTTCTTTTCCAAGCCGAGTATTTTCTCTACCTCCAGCGTCGATAAACTCGATGCAAACCAGGCCCGTATTCTGCGGACCCTGGCCTCTCCCCAGTTGAACTTATTGGAAGTGGAAAGCATCGTTAAGTCCGATCCAGCTCTTTGTTATCGCCTGCTTCGTTTCCTGAATTCACCAGCGTTCTATCTTCAGGATGAAATCCGATCTGTGCTGCATGCGCTAGCGCTCCTCGGCGAAGTCGAAATCCGCAAGTGGATGTTGCTGGTGTGCGCGCTGGGGGCTGGCGCCGGAGCCAATAAGAGGCACTTGTTAGAAAACGCATTAATTCGCGCCAGGTTCGCCGAATCCCTTGCCCCAAAAATGGGCCTCTCCAGTTCCACGCTCTTCATCCTTGGAATCCTGTCGCTGATGCACGCAATCCTCGATCTTTCTGTCGAATCGCTGGTCGACCTGGTGGCTGTCGCGGCAGACGTACGAGCGGCTCTTCTTGGCACACCGAACTCCCTGCGTAATGGCTTTGAACTTGTCCTGGCATACGAAGCCGCCGACTGGAACCGCTGCGAAGAGATTCGGAATAGATGGCAAATTCCTGCCCGCTTCCTTTCCGACAGCTATCTCGAAGCGGTCCACTGGGCAAGGCTACTCACCCAGGAGATGTAGCATTGCGTCTGATCAAATTGACGCGGCTTGGAACAATTGTGTCAATCAGATTTGTTGCGGTATCGAACAAATCGAGTAAGATTCAGACAAGCCGCCCACGCTTATGAGAATCGTCGACGCAAAAGTGATTGTCTGTTGTCCCGGCAGAAATTTCGTCACCCTCAAAATCATCACCGAAGACGGTCTCTACGGGCTTGGGGACGCAACCCTGAATGGGCGCGAACTGGCGGTCGCCAGCTACCTTTCCGACCATATCGTGCCGCTCCTCATTGGCCGTGATGCGCGCCGCATTGAAGACATCTGGCAATATCTCTATAAAGGTGCTTATTGGCGACGCGGCCCAGTGACGATGGCGGCGATTGCCGCCGTTGATACGGCGCTCTGGGACATCAAAGCAAAATCGCTGAACACGCCTCTCTACCAATTACTTGGCGGCGCATCACGAGACGCAGTTCTCGTTTATGGGCATGCCAGCGGAGCAAATATAGAAGACACAGTTATAGCCGTCGCCAATTATCAGAAAGCCGGTTACAAGGCGATCCGCGCGCAGTCCGGAATCCCCGGTTTGGCGAGCACCTATGGAGTTGGTTCGGGGCCCGGTCACTATGAACCCGCCGAAAAGAATGCGCCCCCGGAAAATCTCTGGTCGTCCGAAGCCTACATGAACTTCATCCCAACGCTGTTCGCGCGTCTGCGAAAGGAATTCGGCAACGAGATTCATCTCTTGCATGATGTTCACCACCGACTCACTCCGATTGAAGCTGCTCGGGTGGGCAGAGAACTAGAGCCGTATCATCTGTTCTGGATGGAGGATCCGACTCCCGCAGAACTGCAAGAGAGTTTTCGTCTAATCCGCCGCCACACGACTACGCCGATTGCGGTAGGCGAGGTTTTCAATTCCATTTTCGACTGCCAGCAGTTGATCCAGGAGCAGTTGATCGACTACATCCGTGCCACTGTCGTTCACGCCGGAGGTGTGTCGCATCTGCGCAAGATCGCGGCTTTGGCGGAACTCTACCAGGTTCGCACCGGTTGTCACGGTGCCACTGATTTGAGCCCGGTGTGCATGGGGGCTGCTCTTCATTTCGATCTGAGCGTTCACAATTTCGGCATTCAGGAGTACATGCCACACACGAAGGAGACGGACGAAGTCTTCCCGCACGCATACTCGTTCGAGAACGGATTCATGCACCCCGGGGACGCGCCTGGACTCGGCGTAGATATCAATGAGCAACTGGCAGGGAAGTATCCTTACCAGCGGGCATATCTTCCTATCAACCGTAAACTCGACGGAACAATGCACAGCTGGTAGCGCAAGCTCACATGAACACTCGCCTAACGACATATTGTGCAGCCCTGCTTGTGCTCATAACATTCTGTCCGGCTGCGGGGGCTGAAACCGGCTACGACGCGTGGCTCCGCTACGCTACCCTGGGCGACGCCGCTCGTTCGCAGTACAACTCATTACCAGAAACCGTCACGGTACTCGGCGATTCTCCGTTGCTGACATCGGCCCAATCGGAACTGGTACGCGGCGTCCATGGCATGCTGGGCCGCCGGATTACTGCAGTAAATGGAATTCCAAACCAGCCCACCATTGTGCTTGGCACTCTGGCGGATCTGAAGAAGAGCGGTGCAGCGCTCCACGCGCCCGTCGCACTGAATAACGACGGCTACTGGCTGACCACAGCTCGTATCCATGGCGCTCCCTGCATCATTATTACTGGTCTCACCGATCGCGGTGTTCTCTACGGCGCTTTTGCGTGGCTCAGCGCGCTCGCACGCAATCAGAACGTCGCTCATCTCGATCATGCAGAAAGTCCGTTCGTGCCGCTACGCTGGATCAATCAGTGGGATAACCTCGATGGCAGTATCGAGCGCGGCTATGGCGGTCGCTCGATATTCTTCGAGAACGGATGCCGTTCGCAGCGACTTAACCCGCGCGCGTGACTACGCTCGTCTGCTCGCCTCAATCGGCATTGATGGATGCGTGATCAACAATGTGAACGCCAGCCCGAATGTTCTGGCGGATGATTTCATCCCGCAACTCGCGCGTGTTGCCGATGAGTTTCGCCCTTGGGGCATTCGCCTCGGGCTTTCCGTAAACTTTGCCAGCTCCAAAGTTAATCGGCGGACTCGACACGTTCGATCCCCTTGATCCCAAGGTCGCCGCGTGGTGGAAAGCAAAGGTTGACCAGATCTATCGTGCCATTCCCGACTTCGGCGGATTCGTGTTGAAGGCAGACTCCGAAGGACAACTGGGGCCCTCAACCTACGGACGAACTCCGGCCGACGCCGCCAACGTAGTGGCGCGAGCACTGAAGCCACATGGCGGGTATATTTTTTATCGCGCCTTCGTCTACAACCATCACCTCGACTGGACCAACCTCAAGAACGATCGCGCCAAGGCCGCCTATGACAACTTTCATCCGCTCGACGGCAAGTTCGACGACAACGTAATCATTCAGATCAAAAATGGCCCGATCGATTTCCAGGTTCGTGAGCCGGTGTCGCCTCTTTTCGGCGGTCTGGAGAAGACGAACCAAGCCATCGAGTTGCAGATCACGCAGGAGTATCTAGGACAACAGCGCCATTTGGTCTTCATTCCTCCCATGTGGAAGAGCGTGCTCGATTTCGATCTGCGCGTGAACGGCGGACATACGCCAGTGAAAGAAATCGTCGCCGGGAAAACATTCCATCGGCCAACCGGCGGCTTCGCCGGAGTCGCCAACGTCGGCCTCGATTCGAACTGGCTCGGCAGTCCGTTAGCGATGGCAAATCTCTATGGTTTCGGGCGTCTCGCGTGGAATCCAGATCTAAGTGCCGCCACCATCGCTGATGAATGGACGCGCCTGACGTTCGGCAACGATCCGCAAGTCGTCGCGACTATCGACAATATGCAGCTGCATTCATGGCGCACCTACGAAAACTACACGGGGCCGCTCGGACTCGGCACGCTTACCAACATCCTCGGCCCGCATTATGGACCTGGCATCGAATCAGCCGAGCGCAATGGTTGGGGCCAGTGGATCCGCGCCGACCACAACGGACTCGGCATGGACCGCACCGTCGCTACCGGAACTGGGTACATCGGCCAGTATTCGCCCGCAGTCCAGAACGAATTCGAGCCGCTGGCGAACTGTCGCGACGAACTGCTACTGTTCTTTCATCACGTGCCGTACACCTACAAGCTGCACTTGGGCAAGACAGTCATTCAGCACATCTACGACTCTCATTACGAGGGAGCCGCAAGCGCCGCGCAGTATGTTCCCGAGTGGCAGTCGCTCAAAGGACGCATCGACGATGAGCGTTATACATTCGTGCTTGCGAAACTGCAGTACCAGGCAGGACACGCCATTGTGTGGCGCGACGCCATCACCAATTGGTTCCTAAAGATGTCTGGGATTCCTGACGCGCAAGGACGCGTTGGACATTATCCTGATCGCGTCGAGGCTGAATCCATGCAACTCCAGGGATATGAGCGAATGGAGGTTGTTCCGTGGGAAGCCGCATCCGGTGGAGAAGGAGTCCAGTGTCCCGCCTCATCGCAAAGCTGCGATGCAAGCTTCCGGTTCACAGGGAACGCGGGTACGTACGATCTCGACGTGGAATATTTTGATCAGAACAACGGCGCGTCGAAGTTTCGCGTTTATGTCGGCGACCGACTATTGGATGAATGGCTCGCCGACGCGCATCTTCCCAGCAACAAGCCCGACGCTGATTCCGAGCACTCGCCGGCAGATTGTGGGAGTCACGCTCCATCCCGGAGATGAACTTCGTATCGAGGGTATTCCCGACGGCGGAGAGCGCGCCCCGCTCGACTATGTTGCGATCCAGCCGGCGCAATAGCGGCGAACACACGCAATAGCAGCGAACAAAATCATGCTCCAATTCCTACCTTGATCTCAGGAAAACGCAACCCCGATGTTTCCGCAGTAGCAATTCCTTCCAGCCATTTACGAATCTCTGCACAGAGTGGCGCCAAAATGGCTTGCCCTGTCCGGTCGTCAAATCGCTCCAGCTTCTGCAATGCTTGCCGCAGCAACGACGCCGCCCCCTCCGGATTTCCCCGCTGCCAATGATGGAACGCCGCCGTTGTCTGAATTAATCCTTGCAGGAATGTCTTGTCTGGCTCAGCCGCCTTCAGCCACACCGCCTCCCAGTGCTCGTGCGCTTCGAAGAACTGGCCAGCCCGGTAACAGCGCAGACCTTCAGCGAGCGCTCCCGTGCTCCAGTCGAGTGTTGGAACATTCGCAAGCTTCTCTTTGTAGCCTGAGCACGACCGCACCGGAAGCTTGGGATATTTCTGAAAGCGCGCGTCCGAAAATGAGAGTTCGCATAGCAGAAAGACAGAGCCACGATCCGAAGTCACAGATCGCGCATGCATGCAGTTCGCGCAAATGCCGGCATTCTCGGGAAGATGACTCACGGCACGATCTTACTATTTTGCGCGACATCTTCTGGATCGTTCGTCACTTGAATCTCATCATCCGTAGACAGGCAGGTTTTGTTGTCCTCGGCTGGTTGCGCCCACTACTTCGATTCAAGGAGAACGCCATGACAACCTACAAACACGCAGTGGTCGATGGCCACCGAATTTTCTACCGGGAGGCCGGAACCAAAGATCACCCCGCAATTCTCTTGCTTCACGGGTTTCCCACGTCCTCGCATATGTTTCGCAATCTCATCAACGAACTGGCGGACCGCTATCACGTCATCGCCCCAGATCTTCCCGGCTTTGGATTTTCAAGTTCGCCCGAAAACTTCCGTTACACCTTCGATCAGCTCGCTCAGGTGATCTCTCAATTTACCGAAGTAGTCGGTTTATCTCAGTTTGCAATTTACGTTTTTGACTACGGTGCTCCTGTCGGATTCCGGTTGGCAATGGCGCATCCTGAAAGAATCACCGCCGTAATCACGCAAAATGGCAATGCCTATGAAGAAGGACTGAGTGAAGGTTGGAATCCGATCCAGAAATATTGGAAGGAGCCTACGCCCGCGAATCGCGAAGCTCTGCGAAACTTCCTCGCACCAGATTCCGTGAAGTGGCAGTACGTCCATGGTGTTCCGGACGAAACGCTGATTGCGCCGGAGACATACACGCTGGATTCCGCCCTCATGGCGCGGCCTGAAAACCAGGAAATTCAACTCAACCTTTTATTGGATTATGCGAATAACGTCGCACTTTATCCGAAGTTTCAGGCATACTTCCGCAGCAAGCGGCCTCCATTGCTGGCCGTGTGGGGCAAGAACGATCCGTTCTTTCTTCCTCCTGGCGCCGAAGCGTTCAAGCGAGATATTCCCGATGCCGAAATCCAGTTCCTCGATACTGGACACTTCGCGATTGAAACGCATTATGCGCAGATTGCAACGACCATCCGCGATTTTCTGGGACGCACGTTGAAACCCAAAGCCGAAGCCGCCTGACATCGCTCGATCCCATTCTTCGCGCGAGAGTGGGGGAATCGGATCGCATAATTTCGAATCCCCGCTCGTCGAATAGGTACTCTGGAGTCCCTTCCAAATTGAGAACCGGGAAGTTCTGTCTGCTTCCCGCCCCAAATCCGGTTTTGACGACCCACAATCGGTTCGTGACTCCGGTACCCAGACGTCCGGTTTAAATGTCCTTGCAAAATTTTTCGCGTCCAAGTAAGTATTCACTTACATCTATTGGTGTGTGTTCCATCTTGCACTGCGGATGTCCTCGGCTGGTTAGCTGGGCGTAGCTGGCTGCCGCCGGCAGTTCGCAAGCATCGTTCCAGCCCCATAGCTGTTCTCATAGGGAATCGGATCTCTGATTCGAGATCTTGGTGGTGGCTGAGGGAGTACTGTATTCAGATTGCGTAGTAAAGAGGATAGAAGGTGATTCGCAATCATTCGCGTACAGGTTTGGGCATATCTGGCCTTGTACAAGGAAGTCTGTTGGTAGCACTCTGCTTGGGTGGCGTCGGCGAGCGTCTCTTCGCCCAGACGGTCTCCACCTTCACTCCAGCCTCCCCCTCTGCCGCTGCCGGAGCGGGACAGGTCATGACCACGCTCCCGGCACTCGGCTCTGAAAATCCGTTTCAGGGCAGCATTCCGCAAGGGAAGGTGGTCCCTGGCAGCATTCCACTTACATTGCTGGATGCGCTCGATCGGGGACTCAAGTACAACCTGGGCCTCTACGAAAGTTCGCAGGAGAGTTTAGCAGCCCGCGCGCAGCGCTTGCATGCTTTGAGTAAGTTGCTGCCGAGCGTTGGCGCTGGACTCAGCGACTCCTCGCAGCAGATCAATCTCGCTGCTCTGGGTTTTACCCCTAATATATTTCCTGGGGTTCCCTCAATCATTGGCCCGTTCAACGTATTCGACGTTCGCGCGAACATGTCCGGTCCGGTTCTCGATTTTTCCGCCATCAACAGTTTGAAGGCGAGCACCGAGACCACCAATACTGCTGTGCTGAACTATCGCAACGCGCGCGAGTTGGTAGTGGTTGCTGTCGGCCTGGCATACCTGCAATCGCTCTCTGCGCAGGCGCGCGTAATTGCCGTGCGGGCCGAAATGGAGACAGCGCAGACTCTCTACAACCTGGCAATCGACCAGAAGAAAGCCGGAGTCGCTCCCTCCATCGACGTGTTACGAGCACAGGTGGAGTTCCAGTCCGATCAGCAACGCCTGGTCGCCGCTCGCAACGAACTGGACAAGCAAAAGCTGCAGCTGGCACGGACCATCGGCATGCCTACGGGGCAGGAGTTCACGCTCGCTCAGGAGATCCCTTACACTCCAGCTCCGCCGCTCACGCTCGAAGCTGCAATCGACGAAGCCCTGCGCAATCGTCCGGATTATGCCAGCGCACTCTCCGCCGTGCGTGCCGCCGACCTGCGAGTTAAGTCGGCGCAAACCGAGCGCTGGCCGTCGCTGCGCTTCGATGGAAATTACGGCGTAATCGGCAACTATCCCGACCAGTCGCACGGCACCTACACCGCGACCGGTTCGGTCCAGGTCCCAATCTTCACCGGCGGCCGCATCCGCAGTGATATTCAGGAAGCGCAGATTGCCCTGAAGCAACGGCAGGCTGAGGCCGACGACTTGCGCGGGCGCATCGAATATGAAGTCCGCTCCGCATTCCTGGATCTAAAGGCCACCGCCGACCAGGTGGACGTCTCGCGCAGTACGCTCGGCTTGGCGCAGGAAACGCTTACCGAGGGTCAGGACCGATTCCGTGCCGGCGTCACCAACAATATTGAAGTAGTCCAGGCGCAGGAATCCGTCGTGGGCGCCAATGAAACTTTGATCAGCAGCACGCTGCAGTTCAATCTTGCGAAACTGGCTTTGGCCAGATCATTAGGCGTCGCCGAACGGGCGACAAAGGAATTTTTGGGAGGTAAACCCTAGTGGCAGACGAGTCGAAACAAGCTGTCATGAATCATGAAACGGAAGCGCCTCGCGAGCCGTGGCCGGAAGAGGTAGAAGACCGGTCAAAATCGGCGAAGGCGAAAGGCTACTTCCGGCAGCACCCTCGTGCCAAGTGGGCCTTGATCTTCCTTTTGATCGCGGCCGCAGTGGCTGTCATCTTCATTTGGCGCTACTACGCCGTGCGTGAATCCACTGACGATGCGCAGATCGACGGCCATATCGGTCCAATTTCGGCGCGCGTTCCCGGTACCGTCATCGATGTCTACGTGGAAGACAATACTGTTGTCCGTCGCGGGCAAATTCTGGTGCAGCTCGATCCCAAGGACTACCAGGTAGCACTGGAAAAGGCCGAAGCCGATTTGGCTGACGCCGTCGCAACTGCGCGCGCGGCGCAGACTGGTGTCCCCATCACCAGCACCACCTCGACCAGCAACATCGACGTTTCTCACGCCGCCTTGAATGCTGCACAGCATGAAGTTGCCGCGGCCCAGGCTCAGGTGGAAGAGGCTCGGGCGAATTACACAAAGGCTTCGCAGGATCTGAAACGCTATCAGCAACTGGTGGAAAAAGACGAAATCTCGCACCAGCAGTACGATGCTGCCGTAGCCGCCGAACAGGCCGCGCGCGCCACGCTCGACGCCGCTGGCTCATCCGTGGCTACCGCCGAGAGTCACGTCGCGCAAGCCGAGGCCAACGTCCGAGCGGCCCAGATCGCGCCGCAACAGATTGCGCAATTCCGTGCGCGTGCCGGTGCTGCTGAAGCTGCAGTGAAAACTCGGCAAGCTGCCGTGGACCAGGCGAAACTCAATCTCGAATACACGACAGTTCGCGCGCCCTTCGACGGCGTCACCAGCAAGCGCAGCGTCGAGCCGGGTTCAGTGATTGCCGCTGGACAACCGGTATTCTCGCTCGTCGATCTCGAAGATTTGTGGGTGACCGCGAACTTCAAGGAAACGCAGTTGAAGGGTATGCAACTCAACCAGCACGCCACTATTCACGTGGATGCCTTCGATCGCGATTACCACGGCTACGTGTTCACCTTCGGAGGCGCTACTGGTGCGCGCTTCAGCCTGTTGCCCCCAGAGAACGCTACTGGCAACTTCGTGAAGGTTGTGCAGCGCGTTCCGGTGCGCATCAACTTCGACAAGGGAGAAGATCCCGAGCATCGGCTGCGGCCTGGTATGTCCGTCGAGCCAACTGTCATTTTGAAATAGGTATGCGGGAGAATCCCCAGGGTGAGTAGCTCGGCTGCTGCGATAACCGACAGGCAAAATCCCGTTATCAATCCGTGGATTATCGCGATTGCGGTGATGTTGGGCACCTTCATGGAGGTGCTCGATACCACCGTAGTCAACGTGTCCCTGCCGCACATCGCCGGCAATCTTTCGGCGAGTGTCGACGAGTCCACGTGGGTCTTGACCTCGTACCTTGTCGCCAACGCGATCATCCTTCCGATGACCGGGTGGCTGGCCAATCATTTCGGCCGCAAACGCGTGCTCATGGCCTCCATCACTGGCTTCACCGTCTCCTCATTTCTCTGCGGACTCGCACCCAGCCTCCCATTGCTGATTCTCTTCCGCGTGATGCAGGGCGCAAGTGGCGGAGGACTGCAGCCTCTCTCGCAGGCCATCATGCTCGAAGCGTTCCCGCCCGAGAAGCGCGGCAAAGCGATGGCGTTCTGGGGACTCGGCATCGTCGTCGCTCCCATGCTCGGGCCGGTTCTCGGCGGTTGGATCACCGACAGCTACAGCTGGCGATGGGTCTTCTACATCAATCTTCCCGTCGGCATCCTTGGCCTGATCATGTCGTCGCTGTTCATTTTTGATCCCCACTACATTTCGCGAAAAACTGAACGAATCGACTATTGGGGGATCGGTCTTCTTGCGCTCGGAATCGCCGCACTGCAGATCATGCTCGACAAAGGCCAGGAAGATGACTGGCTATCCTCGCACTTCATCGTCATCCTCCTCGTGATCACTGTCGTCGGCCTGGGATGGTTCGTGATCAACGAATTGCTCGACAACCATCCCATCGTGAATCTTCGCGTCTTCGAGAATCGAACCTACGCCAGCGGTGTCTTTCTCATGACGGTGATGGGTTTCGTTCTCTATGGCAGCACCGTCCTGTTGCCCATCCTTCTGCAGACGTTACTTGGCTATTCGGCATTGGACGCAGGACTCGCCATGCTTCCGCGTGGGTTGGGCTCCTTTCTTGCCATGCCGCTCGTCGGTATTCTGATGTCGAAGATAGAGCCGCGGAAACTACTGGGAGTCGGATTCACTGTGGCCGCAGGTTCCATGTGGTGGCTCTCGAAGATCAATTTGAATGCCGGTTATTGGGACATCTTCTGGCCGCAGTTCGTGCAGGGAACGTCGCTCGGATTCCTCTTTGTGCCGCTCACTACCATCACGCACGATCCTATTCCCAAGGAACAGATGGGCAATGCCACCAGCTTATTCAACTTGATGCGCAACATCGGCGGTAGTATCGGCATTGCCGCCGTCACCACCATCGTCGCCCGCCAGACCCAGGCCAATATCAACGTGCTGAGCAAGCACACCAATCAGTACGATCCAGCGGCGCGGATGATGTACCAGGGTGCGCGCAACATGTTCATGTCGAAAGGCATGGACTTCGCCACGGCCAGTAAACAGGCGTATGGCGCGATGTTCGGGATGGTCCAGCAACAAGCGTCGATTCTCGCGTTCCTGCACGCCTTTCGCCTTCTTGGGATGATGTTCCTTGCGGTGTTGCCTCTGATCTTCCTGATGAAACCGCCACGCCACAAAGCCGGACCTGGCGCAGGCATGCACTGATTCTCGTACGAGTGGGCGGACCCTCGTAAAACGAAAAATATTTGCAATCCAGAGGCCCCGTGTCCAAATTGGCGAGTACCATTCGTCCGTGTGTATGACAGGACAATGAATGATGGCTACGAAAAAAGCTCGCCCTGGAACCATCGACGAATACATCGCCGCCGCTCCCAAAGAAGCGCAGAAAAAGCTGCGTGAAATGCTTGCGTGCATTCGCGCCGCCGCCCCAGGAGCGACCGAGGGGCTGAAGTGGGGAATGCCTGCTTTCTCCTATCGTCGGATACTGGTCACGTTCGCCGCATACAAACATCACATTGGCTTCTATCCCACCCCCTCGGCAGTCAAAGCCTTCGCAAAGGATCTTGCAAAATTCAAGACGTCGGACGCAGCCATCCAGTTTCCGCTCGAAGATCCCTTGCCTCTCGATCTTGTTCGCAAGATCACCGCGTTCCGCGTCCGCGAGAGTCTCAAAGAAGATAAGAAGTGGAGAACGTAAACTCCACGATTTGTTTGTCATCACGAGCTCGCGCCAGCGAGCGAAGGATCTGCAGTTTCCACCACCCGTCCGCCAATTTCGACCACCACCAACCTACTTTGCTAGAATCGCCAGCTGATCCTTCAGCCGCTTTATTATTGACTTGAAAAACGTACTCTTAGCATCCAAGCTTTTTACTCCGACCGAAGTCATCGACGATGCGATCGTAACCATCGAAGATGGACGCATCCTCGAGGTCACCTCGCGCTCGCACTCTGAGACCACCATCACCGCGCGGATCACCGATCTCGGCGACGCAATCCTCGCGCCCGGCTTCATCGACATTCACATCCACGGCAACGGCGGACACGACATCATGGAAGCAACGCCCGACGCGCTCGCCGCCGTCGAGCGTTCGCTCGCCAAGCATGGCGTCACCAGTTATTGCCCGACCACCGTAACCGCCGCCGTCGATCGCACCGTCGATTCGCTGCAGAAACTCGCCGACGCTATCGAAGGAAAACATCCTTCGTGGGATCGTAGCGATCGCGCCGTCCCGCTCGGTCTTCATCTCGAAGGTCCGTTCATTAGCCACTCGAAAAAGGGTGTGCATCCGCCGGAATACATCCAGGAGCCATCCGTCGAGCTCTTCGAGAAGTTCTGGAAGGCCGCGCGTGGTCACGTCAAGGTGATGACCGTAGCCCCCGAGACCAGGAACGCTCCAGCCATGATCGCAAACGCGAGTGCGAAGGGTGTCTGCATCAGTCTCGGCCACTCCAACGCCACGCGCGAGGAAACAGAAGCAGGCATCGCCGCCGGCGGGCGCCATGCCACGCATACCTTCAACGCCATGCGCGCGCTTGATCATCGCGAGCCCGGCATTCTCGGTACCGTCCTCACCGACTCGCGCCTTACCGCCGAGATCATTGCCGACGGCATCCACGTCCATCCCGACATGGTGCGCCTGTTCCTGCGCGCGAAGGGAATCGAGTCCGCTGTGCTCGTCACCGACGGCATCAGCGCAACCGGCATGGGCGACGGCCGTTACATGCTCGGCAGTTTCGAAGTGCAGGTGAAAGGCGATCGCGCCGAACTCGATGGCGTTCTTGCCGGAAGCGTGCTGACACTCGATCGCGCCGTTCGCAATGTTATGAAGTTCGCCGACTGGAAGTTGCAGGATGCGGTGCGCCTCGCGACGTTGAATCCCGCGCACGTCATCGGCGTAAGTGATCGCAAGGGAAAGATCGCCGTCGGCGCCGACGCTGACTTCGCCGTGCTCACGCCGAAGGGCGAAGTCGTCCGCACCATCTTCGCCGGCCGAGTCTAGCGCTCCATAGCAGTTCCGGCTGTCCTAATACTGTTCGGGTGCCCCATTCAAGCCATCTGTTGGCTTGAGTGGGGTATTTCGCATCACACCCCGCTGTGCGAACAAACTTGACCTCCACCCGTCCTTTTCGATATCCAAGTGCTATATAGTTCTTTGAATGGAGTTTTAGATGCCCGATAAAGGCCGCTTCCCGCACTACATGATCAAGGAGATCTTCGAGCAGCCTCAGGCTGTGCGCGACACCATCGCCGACAATCTCTCCTCGAAGACCAGGCGGGTTGAGCTGGCAGTCACGCGCAGAATTCCGCGCGACGCCTCTGTTACGTTCAAGAAGATCACCATCGCTGCCTCGGGTACGAGTCGTCATGCCGGCATCGCCGGTCGCCACATGATCCAGGAATTGGCCGGCATTCCCGTCGACGTCGAATACGCCAGCGAGTTCGAGTACGGCAATCCCATCACCGGTCCGGAAGAGTTGACCATCGTCATCACACAGTCAGGGGAGACTGCCGACACGTTGGGCGCGCAGCGGCTCGCGCAATCGCGCGGATCCCGCACCTTGGCTATCACCAACGTTCTCGATTCCACCATCGCCCGCGAGGCCGATGCCGTGATCCACACGCAAGCGGGACCAGAGATCAGCATTGCGTCGACCAAGGCCTTTGGCGCGCAACTGGTTGCGCTCTACCTCCTCGCCGTTTATCTCGGCGAAACACGCGGCACGCTCTCCGACCAGAAAGTTGCCGGACTAGTGGACGAACTTCTCGCTCTCCCCGACAAAATCGAGACCGTCCTGAACCAGAACGATCTTTGCCACGACCTTGCGAAGAAGTACTACAAGATCGAAGACTTCCTGTACATCGGGCGCAACGTGCACTATCCCATCGCTCTCGATGGTGCGCTCAAGTTGAAAGAGACGTCCTACATCCACGCAGAAGGCTATCCTGCCGGTGAAATCAAACATGGTCCCTTACGCGCTCATCGACGAACACGTTACCGTCGTCGGTATCGCCACGCGCGATCTGAGCGATCCGCAATCCGTGTTGCGCGCTGAGAAGACCATCAGCAACCTGCGCGAGGTGAAAGAAACCGGCGGACGCGTAATTGCGATTGCCACCGAAGGTGACTCCGAAGTCGCGGATGCAGTGCATCATGTCATCACCGTTCCCAAAGCGCCGGAGCTGCTTTCGCCGATTCTCGAAATCGTTCCTTTGCAGATGCTGGCCTATCACATCGCCGTGCAGCGCGGAGTGGATGTCGACCGCCCGCGCAACCTGGTTAAATCCGTAACCGTCGAATAGAGTAGTGGCCCATTCAAGCGCTCCTTTGGCTTGAGTGGGGTAGTTCAGGACAGTTCCTCGAATCACTGAAGCGCTCTGGCTTCGTGTGGCATCTTATCTGTCGTTCGCGTTACCACGCGCGAGGGAATCATCATGAATCCTACGAAGCAACTCACGATGGAATACCGTCAACTCGACCGCTCTCAGGCGCAGCTTTCTGCCATCGGGCTGGGCTGCATGGGTATGTCCGAATTTTACGGGCCCGGCGATGAGCAGGAGTCCATCGCCACGATTCATCGCGCTCTCGATCTGGGCATCAACTTTCTCGACACTGCCGACGTTTACGGCCGAGGCGAGAACGAAGAGCTCGTCGGCCGCGCCATCAAAGGCCGTCGCGACGAAGTTTTCTTGGCGACGAAATTCGGCAACGTGCGCGATGCCAGTGGCAACTTCGTTGGCGTCAGCGGCAAGCCCGAGTACGTTGCGCAAGCCTGCGATGCCAGTCTGAAGCGGCTTGGCGTCGATGTCATCGATCTCTACTACCAGCACCGCGTCGATTTCGACGTGCCTATCGAAGACACCGTGGGTGCCATGGCGAAACTGATCACACAAGGAAAAGTGCGCTACCTTGGGCTGTCCGAAGCAGGGGAGAAAACGATTCGTCGCGCGCAGAGAGTGCATGCAATCGCGGCGCTGCAAACCGAGTACTCACTGTGGACGCGCGATCCCGAGCAAGAGATTCTGCCTACCTGCCGAGAGCTTGGTATCAGCTTTGTTCCGTATAGCCCGCTCGGCCGCGGCTTCTTGACGGGGCGTATTCAAAAGCCTGAAGATCTCGACCCCAGCGACTGGCGCCGCCAGAATCCGCGTTTTCAGGACGAAAACTTTCGCAAGAACATGGCGATCGCGGAAACCGTCAAGCAGATCGCCCGCGAGAAGGGTTGCACGCCTGCGCAACTCGCGCTCGCATGGCTGCTGGCTCAGGGTGAGAACATCATCCCCATCCCGGGCACAAAGCGCGTGAAGTATTTAGAGGAAAACGCCGGTGCGATCAACGTGAAACTCACGCCGCAGGACCTGGCGGGTATCGACCAGGCAATTCCTGCGGGAGCCGCTGCGGGATTGCGTTATCCCGAAGGTGGCATGAAACGCGTGAACGCGTAGGTTTGGTTTTTGCTTTGGGTAGCTAGTAGCTCGTAGCTGGTCTTTGATGACCTGAGCTATTAGCTACCCGCTACCCAACTCGCACCAGGAGCTGATTAGATCTTTTCTTTGGTTGCTGTCACTTCAATCTGAAATTTATGGTTGCTGTTGGGATCGTCTACGCTATCGAGCAGGGTCGGTTTCCCCAGGGGGATGGCGGCTTCCTGGTCAGTGCGGAACTGACGCACAACAGTGGTTTCCGGTTTTACGCTCGCGGTTGAATCAGACGGAGCAATACTGCTAACTTCCACTGTCATCCGGAGTATTACCTGTCCTTCCATGTTCCAAACGCGAAAGGTCAGGTTTGTGCCCACGTCGAGATAGTTAACTCCCTGAGTACCATTGGTGAGGCCCACAGGGAGCCGTGATCCAATCCTGATGGTGCATGGCAGGAGAAAGCGTCCGTCCCGCACCAGGGTAGAGTAGTTCCGCGAGGAGACCGGTTTTCCATCTTGTGTTTCGCGAATGACAACATTGACTCGGTATGTGTCAGGAGTCTCCGAACTAGCTGCCTTGTTTGATTCGGTGGCAGCCGGCTTCTGCTCACTCTGGCAGTAACCGATACTCGTCAGTAAAAGCGCGACCACAACTGCCTTAAGACCACGCATCATTGTTGTTCTCCTCGATCAGAAACAGTTGGTTGTTCTGCAGGCTCGCGCATTCTCTCCTGCCACTCCAGGGTCGACACAGCTTCCTTCGGATTGTCTCGCGCGAATGCAAGCAGCAATTTCTCCTGTTGCGTTAAGGGCATGGGGACCGGAAGCGCCGACGCCAGCGTGACTCGCTGCTGTTCTTCTTCATCCCTGTGAGTCTGCAATCGCTTCTGAGCCCGCTCGTGAACTGGGACTGTGGAAACTGTTCGGGGACTACTCCGAATCACTTCCGGAGCGGACACTCGACTTGCAATCGCCGGCGGCGCCATTTCCGGCCCACTGCTCGCCAGCCGATATACGCCATAAGACATCGCACAGACCACCACGATCGCCGCATACGCATACGCCACTCTCCCGTACCACCAAGGCCGCGCGGGCGCCACGTGCAGATTCGCGACGATGCGCGATTCGAAACCGATACGCGGCTCCGCCTCGGAGTAGTTCTTAAGCGCGTCGTCCAAAAACTTATCGAGTCTTGTCTGCTCGGAATTCATCTCGATCGTCCTTCTGAAAGTGCTTCTAACTTTTGCCGCAACATGGTCCGCGCTCGCGCCATCCGTGTTCGTACCGAGGCTTCAGGAATCGCGAGCACTTCGGCAATATCCGAATTCGACATCTCCTGTACGGTTGAAAGAACCAGTGGCTCCCGCAAATCGCGAGGCAGGGTGGCAATCATTGTCCGCAGCAGTTCCATGCGTTGCCGCTCTGCCAATGCGTCGTCCACACCAATGCAATGCCCCCGCAGGCTCTCGATCGCCCCCTCGACATCTTCCTGCGGTTGCTCGCGGCGCTTCGCGCGATCGACAGCCGTCCGCCATGCAATCTTCGCCACCCACGCTCTCTGGTTCCGAACGCGGTCTAGCTCTCTCCCATGCCGCAGTACCCGCAAAAACACTTCTTGTGCAACATCCTCTGCATCGGCATGATGCCGGAGGACTGAATACGCAATCCTGAACACCATGCGCGCGTGCTCGTGAACCAGCTCCTCAACGGATTCGCTGACCGCGCGTTCCTCTGGCACCATCAACGCATCCGCCAAGATTTCCCGCTCCGAACCACTCATCGTTCGCTCTTCGGCTCTCATAAGTGAAGACCGCCGGCTCAAAGAAACTGTTCAACTTTCTTTGGAACGAAGAACCAGGGATTTCCTGCGTTTAAAGGAATGAATCTTCAGACGAAGATGACTAGACAAATGCGTTCGGCCAAGCGATTGGCGTTGAGGGGCTTCTGATCACTGACTACTGGCTACTGATGGCTGACTCCCTGGCCTACTGCACTTTCTTCAGCACCACCGCTGCGCGCTCGTCCGCGCCGATGCTTCCTTCGAAGGCTTTCAGTTGCGCAAACTTCTCGGGATCGATTTCCACGGAGCGCACGACGTATTCGCGGTGATAGCTCAACGTCTGACCCTTGATTTCCGTTTTGCTCTGATAACTGGCGAAGCCCACGTCGATCTTCACCGGGTCCGGAATATCATCCACCGTATAGCCGTCGGGCAATTCGATTTCGTAGGTATCGCTTTCCTTGCTGCTGCCGTGCAGTTCCACCGGATACAGGCGCGGTTTACTGAAGTCCAATCCCAAATCTTTTTCACCGACTACTCTTGGGCGCACCAGCATTAACGCTCCCATCTTCTGGGCGTAGCTGGCGGCCGTGAAGCCGTACTTCAGGGTCAACTTCCCGCGTGTTTCCAATCCTTCTATTTGTGGATTCTGCAGGGAAAACTGTTTGAGCGATTGATTCAGGAAATTCTCGACGTACTTTGATCGTTGCTGTTCATTGGCCGCTTTGAAAGCAAAACGTTCACGCATCGCATGGTATCCGGTGCGGTCTTCCACCACTTCGCCGGCTAGCGTTCCATCGACTGCGAGCTTGAATTTCCCAATGCGTTCCAGGACATTCGCGACCGGATCGATCGTAGGAATGTGCAGCAGTTCGCCGCTTCCGTCCGTCACCAGCAAAACGTAGTTGCTCTCGGCGTACGATGGTAGCTCTCCGAGTGGCGTGTACTCGCTGGTTGGATCGAACAGGAGATATTTCATGCCGGATTTCGTTTTCACCACGCTCTCGTATTTCGAAAGCGGCGCATCCCGCGGCAACTCTATTGCTACGATCATGTGATCAAACACCAATGCGGGTAGCTCCGGATGCACGATGCCACGATCTGTTTCTACGAGCACATATTCTGACCGTACTCCCGCCTCCTGCAACATCGAGCTGAGCAGCGTCGCCTTGTCCTTACAATCGCCATATCCGTAGCGGAAGACGTCGGCCGCTGGATGAGGCTGATACCCGCCAATCCCGATCTCAATCCCCACATAGCGGATGTTGCTCTGTACATAATCCGTAATTGCGCGGACCTTGCTGTCGAAGTCGTCCTTGCCCGCTGTCAACTCATGAGCCTTGGCTGTAATCTCGGGAGAAGGGGCGCGTCGACCTGCCGCCAGTTCCGCTTGCCACTTTGCGATGTTTTCCCATGAGCCGCCCCGCGCTGTTCCACTATTTGGACCGAAGTAGGCAAATTCTCCACGCGCCTCCAGGCCGTAAGGACGCGGCATCAGCTCTTCGTCGTCGTGAATCGCGGGCACATCCGATTGCGTCCACTTCCACCGATTGTCTGCCGCTCGCTCCGGAGCGGGATTCTTGCCGCCCGACCACGCCGACTTGTACTCCCACCCTGTAGGTAGCTGAAGTGTGAACTCGGTGCGAAGAACGGGGATGCGTTCTTGATAGACCCAGCTCACCTGATTCAGCCAGTTCACGTAACGAACCTCGTACTCAAATCCAATGATCGTGCCTGGCTGCTCGCCGGCGGGTGCCCGCGCATGCCTGAAGCGTACGTCGGAATAGAGGATCGCGCTTGGCAAATTGGCTAGATCTTCAAACTCTTTATCCTTTATTTCGAATTCGTGACCGCTGCTGTCGATGCTCCAGGCGTGAATGGAAAGCAGCTTGTCCTGCTGTCGCAGATGCACTCGCAGATGCGCATAGTCACGTCCGTCTGGCCGAAGGATTTTGAGGATCCGCCGGTCATGTTCCACGTACTGCCCAGGCCCCTCGATGGTGACCTCGGTCTGATCGTCCAGCACTACGGCCTTGGTCTCGGCAGGATAGACCGGCAGCTTTTCCGCCGCTGCCTGTTTCAGCCAATCGGGAACAGCAGCGGATGCCGATCCCAGACAGAGGCCCAGCAACGAGACCAGGACAGCGAAGCGCAGCTTAGTTGACCTTGGCACTGGCATTCCCCCTGAGAACAGCCTGTTCCTCGTCAACGGACTTTATCTTGTCGTAAAAGGCCTTGAGTTGTTTGTATTCGGTAACCGGCACGGCCATATCGGCGAGAACAAAGTCGCGCTGCGATAGGATTTGCTGCCCCTTCTGCGACCTCTGCATAGTACAAAGCGCATAGTTAAGCTTTACCTCTTCAGACTGGGGCAGTGTTTCTACCGACATACCTGCCGGAACAGTTATGCCAACATCGTCAATTTCCCGGAAAGGATAGTTGAGATACACATGATTTACGCGCTCGGCATGCGGGAACATCGGAGTTTCGTTCACCTGTAACAGGTTCACAGGAATCGTCCAACGGTGTCCGGCGCTGACAGCCAGCGGCGTCGATACCTTGAACTCCGCAATCAAGGGTGATTCGATCGCGTCCCATTGCGGAGCCTTCGTCAAAGTGACTTCGGCGCCACCCGGTAACCAGCTGCGTACCTCGTCTTCCATGAGCTTTTTGCGGCCCTCATCGTCCGTCTTGGAACCGTCCTCGCGGCGGATCAGCGACTCCTGCCCCGCGAACAAGACTGCCATCGTGCCGGTAGCTGAGCCATCTTCCTTCAACGTGACCCTAATCACGCGCTTGGTGAGCGCCTGCATGTAGCTTGGTAGTGGCGATTGAGTGAACTCCGTTCCCTTCGCGGCCTGGCGCATCCCGCCGCAGCCGGTGTAGCGCCAGTTCAGAAGGCCGTAAGGCGCGTACCGGCTTCCGGGATCGAGGAACACATCCTTGCCATCAAGCTGAACAATCGCAATCTCCGCATCGAACTGGTACGTGCTCAGATACGTCTTGTCGAAGATCTGGTCCGACCGATCCCCCACTCGCATTGCATAAGCAGGGAGCCCTGCTGTCTTCACTAGCGCAATGAAAGTCCGCGTGATTTCGTCGCGATCGCCTCCTTTTTGGCGAATTACATCGGCAGCTCCACGGTTCTGCTGCAAACCCAATGTCTTTTGTTCCAGTGCGCTTTTCTCGGGCAGGTAGGTGTAATTGTCGAGAGTCTTCACAAAGGCATACAGCTTCTTTACTTTTTGCTCGGGAGTGTCGCCGGGTGACGTAACTTTGCTGACTATGTCAGCGAGTCCGTCAGTCTTGCCCACGAACTTCTCAACGCTCTTATTCCAGATCTTGCCTTCGTTCTTCCACCAGCCGTCGACTGTCTCATTGGTGCGGTAATAAATCTGGAGATGGGATTTGAGCATTTGGGTCGGCAACGTGTGATCTTCTTCGACGAACGGCGCGACGTTATCTGCGTCCAGCGAGATCTCCGTCTTAGGCAACTCGACGATTTTGGGCACTACTCCCTTAGGCAATGATCCAGCCCAGCCGATCCCCACGATCGTCCCGTGCTCGTCAACCAGGGTACGACTCGACGAGCCGAAGACGATCGAACTGGGGATATACCGGAACTGCACGTGTTTCTGAAACAGACCCTCCTGCAATACCCAGCGCGGCGGGGCATAGAACACACGGTCCGGGTAGCGGTAGAAGTAGCGGTATTCAATGACGCTCCCCACCTGCACGTCAGGGACCGAAAAGCTCTTTATGTTGACCCGGGCGCCGTGTCCCTTATAGACAATCTTGTCGAACGGTTTGCCTTCGAAATCTATGATCTTCCCGTCGGCATGAACGGTGCGGGCGCGAACCTCGGCGACCGAACGTCCGCGATAGGAATATAGCGACACATCTGAGTACTTCTGAATGCCAGCTTCAGTCAGGATCTTGATTCGCTTGTATACCGAACAATAGTGCAGGTCATCGTCGCAAATCTCCTCGTGGGAAAGGACGACGGCGGCCGCGCCCGGCTGTTCTTGGACACTGGTGATCTTAAGCTCGTCGGGAGAAGGGGGACCGAACTCCTGCGCGTGCATCATCGGTACGGCAGCCAGGAAGAGAACGAAACAGAAGAGCAGAGTGGCAATACGCAGTGGCGTGCGCATGAATAATGTCGACCTCGTGCCCGAATCAGGGGGGAGTCTGCTCGGAATAAGTTGTGTGTAGCGGCAAAATCTAGCTTTTGCGTCCCTATTATGCAAGGAAATCTGCGGAAACCAGGAAAAATCTCGTCCTGTTCCGGATTCCTGGAATTAACTTCAGGTTAATCTTCCGTGCACTTCGACTCCTGTCTATCCTTGACTTGTAACCGCCAGCTCACCGTCAATGCCATCGCAGAATGGTGCAACCTCCTCTTCTGGCCGCCCTTCCTATTCACTTGGGTCGAGATTGTTTTTCTAGCGAACCATCCGCGGCTGCGGCTTCCCCAAGCGTGTTTCGCTTCCTTGACTTCGATCCCAGAAGCGCAGCTTTGGCACATGGAGGAGAGTGATGATCGATAAGCGCTCGTTAGGCGCATTGTTAGCATTTCTTGTAGTGGCAACCGCAGCTTTTGTTTCAGCGCAGACGTTAGAGCCGCACCAGATGCAGGTAAAGGTAGATTTCACCAATCCTGTGATCGTCGGTGATAAGACGCTCCCACCCGGAAAGTACCTCTTTGAGGAACTCGCGGGTCAGAACAACCCGACTGTTTTTAAGGTTTACAAAGAGAACAGCGATAAGCCCGAATTTGAGACCACGGCTTCGCAAACCACCATCGATACCCGGGTCGACCCAGGAACACCGGTGCACACGCGTTTTGTACTTTTACAGGTAGGTGACAACTACTATCTTTCGAAGCTTTGGCTCGGAGGGCAAGCGCAAGGATGGGACTTCCTGACTGGCACAGCCGCCGCGAAGAAGGCTGGCAAAGAAGTGAACATCGAAGCGAACCAGGGAAATAATCAGTCGAGCCAGCCCTCCGCTGTGGGAAAGCCGCAATAACGTCATGGTGGGGAAGTAGAGCTCTGCCGGCGAATAAGGTCACTGGTCGTTGGGTCGCGTTCAGCTCACCGTTGAATGTGCCGAAGCAAATCCTGAAACTCGGGTTCGCCTTTCAGTGCATCGAAGGCGGGCTCCTGTTCCAGGAATACCAGCCATCCGCTGCGATTGTTGAATGCCTGCTTTAAATTTGCCAATGCCTGCTCTTTATTCCCCAGGAGAGCGTTCATTCTGGCGTTTTCGTAATCGCTGTAGTACTGCTTCCGATCGGGTTTTACGGCTTCGGCAAGCAGGAATTTCAGCACTCCCGGGTAGCCTGTGTCGGCATACGCGCTCTGAATTTGTTCCGATACTGAGGGATGGCCGGCAGCACGATAGAAACGCTCACGCGCATCGGCTGCCTCTTTCCACATTTGCTTCTCTTCATAAGCCCACGACAGCTTGACGATGGCCGGAACGAAATCGGGGCTGATGCTGGTCGCTTCTCGATACTTCGTAATCGCGGCGTCGGAATCACGTGCGAAATAATCGATCCATCCTGCATTGGTCATGATGATCAGCGACAAAGGATCGAGTGCACGCGCCTGCGAGAGTTCGGTTCGCCCTTCGGCGAAGCGGCCGCGCGACGCCAGGTAAAGGCCGTACCAGTGATGCGCGTTGGCGTAATTGGGATCCACATCGAGCGCTTTGCGGAACTCCCGTTCGGCCGCTGAGAAATCCCATCGATAGCGCCACAGATTAAAGCCCAGTGCGGCGTGCCCTTCGGCCAGCGTGTCGTCGAGTTCGACCGCTTTCTGCGCAGCTTGCTCGGAGCGTCGTGCGAACTCAGTCGTCGATCCAAGATCGAAATATTCGATAAACAAGTTGTAGGAGTCGGCCAGTCCTGCATAAGGCTCGGCGTATGCAGGATCAATCGCGATCGCCTGCTGAAAATAATCGATCGCCTGGTTGAACCCTTCTTCTGTGCGCCGATTCCAGTAATAGCGGCCTTTCAGGTAATCGTCATACGCAGCCGCATTGGTCGTGCTTGAACGACGACTGTGGGTTTGCGGCAGCACGATCGAAAGCGACCGGGCGATCCTCGAGGCAACTTCCTCTTCCATCGCAAGGATCTGCTCGCCGGTCACGTCGCTGTCATAGCTCTCAGCCCACAGATGAGTTTGATCACTGGCCTGTATCAGCTCAGCCGAGACGTGCAGCTTCTTGCCATTGCGTTTTATGCTGCCTTCCAGCAGGTAGGAGACCCCCAACTCGCGGCTGATCTGATCGACGCCCTTTCCCGCTCCTTTGTATTTCATCGATGACGTGCGCGAGATAACGCCGAGGTAGCCGGGACTGAAACGGCTGAGGTGCATGATTAGTTCATCGGTAACGCCGTCACTGAGGTATTCCTGCTGCGCGTCGCCGGTGAGATTCTCGAAGGGAAGCACGGCCAGCATAATGCGGGTCGGAGCCGATCTGAGGTTGGCTTCGTGAGCTCGGCTTCGTGAGGCGATAACAACAATACTAAGGATGACGAACAGTATTGCAAGCACTGCCGTCGTCCAGACAGCGACCCCGCGGCGCGCTTTCAGGTGGCGACTATCCTGATGAGTGTCTGCTGGTCGAACCGGCGCTGAAGACGCTTCGACTTGTGCGGGAACTTGTGTGACCGGCGCGATGAACCGGTATCCACTTCGGGGAACTGTCTCGACGTAACGCGGTGCCGCGGCGTCATCCCCGAGAACGGCACGGATCTGCCGAACGCAGTGGTTCAGTCCAAGGTCGAAATCGACAAAGGTATTGCTGTCGCCCCACAGCTCCTGCTGGATTTCTTCGCGAGTAACTACTTCACCCGGGCGCTCTACAAGCAGGAGAAGAAGTTTCAGCGGTTGCGGCTTGAGTCGGACAGGCGTGCCGAATTTCGAAAGTCGCCCTTTCGCGAAATCCAGATGAAAAACGCCGAACGTTACCGCCTGAGAGTTCTTCGATTCCATTCCAGCCCTGAGAGACAGGTGAGGGGGAGGGCTGCTCGATCATTGTAACGGGTTGGAGCTGCAATCATGAAGCACGGTATCTACTTTCGTTTCTTATCGTTGGCTGCTCATCACGGAAGGCCGAAGAAATCATGCGTGGTTTCATTGACCCGTTCCTGTCTCCATCGTAGAACTCTGCTTACATTTGTACGGGTGGGTGAGAATGCAAGCAGCGGCGAAAATGGCGCCCTTGTCCGACGAACCAGCTCCAATCTTAGCTCCGGAAATCCAGCTTGAGATCCTGCCGAAATGCGCTTTACGGGCAGCGCTGCTGGAACTGACGAAACGATCAACTGTCGAAAGTGAGCACGAGACAGGAGCCACACCCGAGGCTGGCGCCGATCTCTACTCGCTGATGAAAAACTGCGCTTTCTTTAATGGCGGTCACTGCCAATGCTCAAAACCTCCCCTGAAGACCAGGGTGAGAGTGATCTACCAAACCCGCCAGCAGTTGTGATCCGAGTATTGGTTCAGTGCGTAGCTGAGTTTGAATTGAGAACAGGCAAAGCCGCGGTCTGTCCTTCCGGATAATACTTGCGCTGGAAGTACAGCGAGACATTCACCAACCCGATCATCACCGGTACCTCTACTAGCGGTCCGATCACTGCCGCAAACGCGGCTCCCGAACTCAGCCCAAATACTGCCACGGCCACAGCGATCGCCAGTTCGAAATTGTTGGAGGCCGCGGTGAACGAGAGCGTCGCTGTCTTCGAGTAGTCGGCTCCCAGCCCGCGTCCCATGAAAAATGACACCAGGAACATGACGACAAAGTAAATCAACAGCGGCACGGCGATGCGCAGCACGTCCAATGGCAGGCGGATGATGTATGCGCCCTTCAGCGAGAACATCACCACGATGGTGAACAGAAGCGCGATCAGAGTGAGTGGGCTGACTCGCGGCACGAATTCGCGCTCATACCAGGCACGGCCCTTGACGCGCGTGAGGATCGAGCGCGTAAGAAATCCGGCGAAGAAGGGAATTCCCAGGTAGATAAAGACGCTCTTTGCGATTTGAGCGATGGAGATGTTTACCATCGCGCCGCGCAATCCAAAATACGGTGGCAGCACGGTAATGAAGATCCACGCGTACAGCGAATAAAACAAGCACCTGAAAGATCGAATTGAACGCCACCAGTCCAGCGGCATATTCCGTATCGCCCTTTGCCAGTTCGTTCCACACAATTACCATGGCGATGCAGCGCGCGAGTCCGATCATGATCAGTCCAGCCATATATTCTGGGTAGCCGCGCAGAAACACGATCGCGAGGACGAACATAAGGATCGGACCGACCACCCAGTTCTGCACCAGTGAAAGGCCGAGCACCCGCTTGTTGCGAAACACCTCGGGCAGTTCGTCGTACCGCACCTTCGTAAATGGCGGATACATCATCACGATCAGCCCAATGGCGATTGGGATGGACGTGGTACCGATGCTGAAGCGGTTCAGGAAGGGCACGATTCCCGGCGCCAGCCACCCGGCACCGACTCCGATGATCATGGCGGCAAAAATCCAGACGGTAAGATACCGGTCCAGAAAACTCAGCCGCCTTGGTGAGCAAACTGGAAGAGAGCTATTCGTGGCCAATGCGGTCGATCTCCTTCTTCAATGCAAGCGCATCAAGGCTCTTCATCGGCAGGCTGAGAAACAGCCCGATGCGCCGATCTAATGTGACGAAGGCTTCGCGGAAGGCGCGTTCCACTTGTGCCATCGAACCTTCGACCGCTGCCGGGTCAGGAACACCCCAGTGCGCTGTCAGCGGCTGTCCCGGCCAGATCGGACAGACCTCCTTGGCGGCGTTGTCGCAAACCGTGAAAACGAAATTCATCTTTGGCGCTCCAGGGTTCGCGAACTCGTCCCAACTTTTGCTCCGCAGTCCTTCAGTCGGAAGATGGCTCAGCTCCAACTGCCGCAATGCGTTCGGATTGACCTTGCCACCAGGATGGCTGCCGGCACTGTAGGCGGTGAAGCGACCCCGGCCACGATGGTTGAGAATCGCTTCCGCGAGTATGGATCGCGCAGAATTTCCGGTGCATAAGAAAAGAACGTTATATGTCTCAGCCACGATGATTCCTTTACTTGCGTCCGTGCAGCTTGATGGAAGCCAACGCCGCCGACGCTTCGCGAACCAGTTCGTCGGGGTTCTTGATCGATTTGATCTGCACCGTTGATCCGCAACAGGAAGATCCGCCCGAGCAGATATCCTCCGGCGCGAGCACCTTCATCAGATCGCCGCCATGCGCGATCCGCGGAATCGCCAAGTCGCGAAGACCTGCACTTAACGCCAAGCTCAGGTAGTCGGTCAGCATGCTTGCGCCTGAGATACATCCCACGTAGGCGCTGATATCGCGAGCAAGTGGTTCCGGCAGCGGCTTCAGCAGAACGATGTCACTTACGGCGAAACGTCCGCCCGGCTTGAGCACGCGTGCAATCTCGCGAAAAACTGCAGGCTTGTCGGTGGAAAGATTGATCACGCAGTTGCTGATCACGTAGTCGACGGTCTCGCTCTCGACGGGCAGCTTCTCAATAAATCCTTTGCGGAACTCCACATTCGTTGCGCCGCGTTTTGCCGCATTCTCACGCGCAAGCGAAAGCATGTCGTCGGTCATGTCGACACCGATCACGTGCCCAGTCGCGCCGACGCGGTTCCACGCGAGAAAGGCATCGAATCCGGCGCCGGAGCCGAGATCGAGTACTGTCATGCCGGGGCCGATTTCCGTCAGTGCCAGCGGATTGCCGCATCCCAGGCCGAGATTCGCGTCCCCTGCCAACCTCAGCTCTTCGTCGGAATAGCCGATGGATCGGGCGACATCCTCGATTGGTCCACCACACCCAGACGTTTCTCCGCGAGCTACGGCAGCGTAGTGTTCTTCCACGGCAGCAGTAATGCTTTCGTTCTTCATTCTGTCTCCTTTATGGTTACGAGCTTGGCCACGGGCGCATTCAGCGCGCAACAGCCGGCGGATTCAATTGCGCTATTCAGGATTTGCAATGCGCTCAGGATTTCTGCGCGCTTCTTTGCGGGAATTGACTCGATGATCTGGTGTGTTCGCTCACGCATCAGCGAATCGAGCTGCTTGCGGGTGCGGCGGCCTTCGGCAGTGATACGCACCATCGCCGCGCGGCCATCCGTTTGTGCCCCTCGAACTCGTTCCACCAATCCGCGAGCCTCCAACTTTTCGAGCACGCGCGTCATCGCGCTGGGAGTAATTCCTGAGCTCGTTGCGAGATCGGAAATGCGCGCGCCTTCCTGCTCCACCAGCGTGCGCAGGATGGCGCATTGGCGCTGGCTCAGGCCTTCGCAGCAGACTTCGTCGGGGCCCACCTGCCCGAGTATGCGGGCGAGCCGCTCCAGTTCGTCCCACCACTTCTTCACCACGCCTTCGGCGCCGTTCTTGTTCATGGAGCAAGCTTAGGAAGAATTACTTGCATGCGTCAAGCAAATAAATCTGTCTTTCAGAAATCCCTTCCCGAATCGGGTGACAATCCGGCGAATAACGGGCGAAAATATATACAGTGTGTAGGGAGGATTGCGTTGGACGACTTGACGATTGCGCTGTCGAATCGTCCCGGTGCTTTGGCCGAGATGGGCGAAGCCCTGGGACGCGCTGGAGTAAGCATCGAAGGTGGTGGAGTCTTCGTTATTAGAGGCGCCGGTGTGGCGCATTTTTTGTTTGCCGATGGAGAGGCTGCGCGCAGCGCGCTTGAAGCTGCCGGAATCACAGTGTTGGCACAGCGCGAGGTTTTGGTGCAACGCCTGCGACAGGACGAGCCCGGCCAGTTGGGCAAGATCTCACGCCGTATGGCGGAGGCTGGCGTCAATATTGAAGTGCTTTACAGTGATCATGCGAATCAGTTGATCATGGTCGTCGACAACGTCGAAGCTGCTCGAGTCGTATCGGAGGCATGGACGCGTGAAAGTTCTGGAGAAAAGTAGCCGATGAAGCAGCACACCTATAACTTGCAACTCGAGTGGACCGGCAACGACGGCAAAGGAACCAGCAACTACAAAAGCTACCGCCGTGACCATTCGATCCTATGTGAAGGGAAGCCAGAAATCGCTGCGTCCAGCGATCCTAGTTTTCGCGGCGACCCTACGCGCTACAACCCGGAGGAGCTTCTTGTTGCGAGCCTCTCTTCCTGCCACATGCTCTGGTATCTGCATCTGTGTGCGGTCAACAAAGTAGCGGTCCTGGAATACAGCGATGCAGCGGTCGGCACGATGGAAGAGCGCCCCGACGGCTCTGGAGCTTTTGTGCGAGTGCTGCTGCGGCCAGCGGTGACGATCCGCTCCGGTGATGATCGTGCTAAAGCCATGTCGCTCCACCGCGAAGCGCACCACATGTGCTTCATCGCGAACTCGGTGAATTTTCCGGTGGAAGTCGAGGCGGAAATCAGGGAAGCAGCCGCAGCGCCTTCTCCGGCAGCAGATTGAGGCAAGGTTCGAGCTGACCAAGATTGGCGCAGGCGTCGAGCTATGCGATACTGAAGTCGCCTACCCAAGCCGGGATGGCGGAACTGGCAGACGCAGCGGACTCAAAAGACTCTGGGCGTCGCGAGTGCTAATCTGGCGAAGTGCTCTTTCTGCTTATCTTTCAGATACATACAGAAGGTTTCGTGTTTCCGTGAGGTTCGGTTCTGTGAGGTCGGGAGTGCTCTGGTTATCCGCCGACGGTTACAGTTTGGTTACAGTCAAGTCATCGCCAAAGATGGAAAGACATAGATAGCGATTTAACGGCAGGCGACGGTTTGCTAATCAATCCTGCCCTGTTCGTGCTCACTGAGTTTTACGTATTTTGTTAGAGTTAGCGGCTGTCAGTCGCATTCAAAATAGGCAATTTGCAACGGATAGTGCACCAACTGTGCACCGAGGGATTATTTTTCGCTCAAAAACTTAAGTGCGAAAAACCGTCGGCCACGGCAGTGAATAGTGCACCACATTGTGCACCGAGAGATTGAGCTGTTGGGTGTTCCGTGTGCAGCGGCTGCTTGAGAGCAGTATCGGCGCGGCTTCCGCAGTACCATGAGCCGCTGTTCGGTGCCGACGGCAAATCTTCGCCCTCTACCGCCAAACCTTTTCCAGACTGAGTCTTCAAATTCGAAACGAGGTAGTCACTCCGATGCGTTTGCGCCTTGCGATCTCCCCCATCGGAATAGTTCATGGTAAAACCCTGTCCGAAGCCGCCTGCGCGAAGCCGCTGACGCGGTATCGGTGGAAATACGATTACGCCCCAGATTAACTTCTAAGGATTACGTCGGTAACGAGACTTCCGGCAGCTACTTGGGTTACCTCCCTTGCCACTTCGACCCTAATTCCAACCGTGGGGTAACGTGGAAATGAGAGAGTATGCAGTAGTGATCGTTGTATCTCTGGTCGGCGCCAGTCAGCGTTACTGTAGTGAGTGTCACAGGGTCCCTCACGGTTGGAAGTTGTCGTGCCAAGCGCCGCATGGAGATGATCGCTGCTTCACCATCTCGATCCATTTGCCCCAGGAATTATAAGTTGAACCACTCGGCCACTGACGCAAACAATTCGTCCGAGGCCGCCGTCCAATCCAGGAGCAACACCTGCGGTACGTGTCAAGAAGCCACCTCTCGCTGAGCTTCCGTATAAACCTTACGCAAAGAAGTCACCTCTCGCTGACCATACAAGCCTTACGCCAAAAAGCCATCGCTCCCTGTTCTTCCGTATGAGCCTTACAAGGCATGTAGTCACCGGGCGACGATTTTTTGATTACTGATCCGTTTTGACCAGCTTTCAAAAGCCTAAACCTCAATACTGGTGGTGGCGTTCCGTACAAGTCAGCGTGTCGCCAGCGAGCGTGCCAGCCACGTTATGAAGTTGTACGAAACAGATACCGATTTAGAAAGAAACGGACACACGAGCTATCAATGAGAGGAGTCAACAAGTATGGCTATGAAGTTTACCCCACTGCATGACCGCATCCTGGTGCAGCGAATAGAAGAAGTTGGCACCAGCCGAGGCGGGATCATCATCCCGGATTCAGCCAAAGATAAACCACAGGAGGGCGAAGTCATCTCGGTTGGCAAGGGCAAGACCAATGATGACGGCAAGCTGTTTCCTCTCGCGGTAAAAGAAGGCGACCGCATTCTGTTCGACAAGTATTCCGGCAACGAGATCAAGATTGAGGGAGAAGACTTCCTGATCATGAAAGAGGAGGAAGTCCTCGGCGTCATCTCTGGCGCGGCCAAGAAAGAAACCGTAGGAACAAAGACGTAAGTTCGGATGTTGGTTGATTGCGATCGCGTTTCGCTCGTTGCGAGCGGTGACGAACTCTGATTCCTCGACGGTTAAGAGCGTCGGCTCTGGATGACAACAAATCTCACACTTTAGGAGAAGAGAATTATGGCAAAGCAAATCGTACATGGAGAAGAGTCGCGGCAAGCGATCCTGCGCGGCGTCAACCTGCTGGCGAACGCTGTGAAGGTGACCCTCGGTCCCAAGGGCCGTAACGTTGTCATCGACAAGAAATTTGGATCGCCGACGATAACCAAGGATGGCGTCACGGTTGCAAAAGAGATCGAACTGCAGGATGGCCTTGAAAACATGGGCGCACAAATGGTGCGTGAAGTCGCCTCCAAGACCAGCGACGTCGCCGGCGACGGGACCACCACGGCCACCGTCCTAACGCAGGCCATTTATCGCGAGGGCGTCAAGACCGTCGCAGCCGGAGCCAATCCTATGGCGATGAAACGCGGCATCGAAAAAGCCATCACCGTGATTTGCGGAGCAATCGACTCCAAGACCGGCGAGCGCGCCAAAGGCGAACTCGATAAGCTCTCCAAGACCGTCACCGGCGACATGATCGCCCAGGTTGGCAGCATCTCTGCCAACAATGACGACACCATCGGCCACATCATCGCGGAAGCGATGAAGAAGGTCGGCAAGGATGGAGTGATTACCGTGGAAGAGTCGAAGACGCTTGAGACCCAGCTCGAAGTGGTGGAAGGCATGCAGTTCGACCGGGGCTACCTCTCGCCGTACTTCGTCACGGATCCTGAACGCATGGAGGTTGCCTTCGAGAACGCCTATATCCTCATCTATGAAAAGAAGATCAGCTCCATGAAGGACATCCTCCCTCTGCTTGAGGAGATCTCCAAGAGCGGCAAGCCGCTGCTTATCGTCGCAGAGGATATTGAAGGAGAGGCCCTGGCAACTCTAGTCGTCAATAAGCTGCGTGGGACGCTGCAGGTTGCTGCCGTAAAGGCGCCTGGGTTCGGCGATCGCCGCAAGGCCATGTTGCAGGACATCGCAACGCTTACTGGCGGGAAAGCCATTACCGAAGATCTGGGCACCAAGCTCGAGAACGTGAAGGTGGAGGATCTGGGACAGGCCAAGAAGGTCACCATTGACAAGGACAATACCACCATCATCGAAGGTAAAGGCAAGCACGCCGACGTCGAAGGCCGGGTGAAGGAAATTCGCGGCCAAATCGATAAGACAACCAGCGACTACGACCGCGAGAAGCTACAGGAGCGATTGGCGAAGCTGGTCGGTGGTGTTGCCATTATTAAAGTTGGCGCGGCGACCGAGACGGAAATGAAAGAGAAGAAGGCTCGTGTCGAGGACGCGATGCACGCAACCCGCGCGGCGGTTGAAGAAGGCATCGTCCCAGGCGGCGGCGTTGCCCTGGCCCGATGCATCCCCGCTCTTGACGAGCTGAAGCTCGAAGGCGATGAGCAAATCGGTGTGAACATCGTGAAGCGCGCCCTCCAGGAGCCGCTACGCCAGATCGCCGAAAACGCTGGCGAAGAAGGCGCTATCGTCCTAGGCAAGGTCAACGACTCGAAAAACCCTAGTTTCGGTTACAACGCGCTGACCGGCGAGTACCAAGACTTGGTCAAAGCTGGTGTACTCGATCCGACGAAGGTCGTGCGCACAGCGCTGAACAATGCCGGCTCGATTGCGGCGCTGATGCTGACTACCGAAGCTCTTGTGGCTGACATTACGGAAGAGAAAAAAGGCGTTGGCGCTGCCGGTGGCCATGGTGGCATGGGAGACATGTACTGATGCCGATTTGCACGAAATCCAAGCGCTATCGGCCCTGGCATTGGTCTTGGTTTGCCATTTGGCACTCTTGATCCAACGTGAGATGTTCACCCGCATCCAGGGTGCGGCCAAGAAGGGAAGTGCAAGCTGTTCGGATGGAGAACTGGGTATGCCGGCGAGCAGCACAGGATGATTGCAATACGCGTTCCTAGGATCTGATCTGTTTTGACCAGTTTTCATGGGCGTCCGCGTGACACACTGTCCTTAAAACCGGAGGCCGTATGCGACGCTTGTGGTTGTTCTTGCTGATCTGTCTGACGATCTCGGTTGTGCCAGTACTCTCGCAGTCTTCCAATCATGACTCGAACCTTTCAAACTGCACGTACGGCTGGGGAACGTGTGATTACTCGACGCTTACACCCTCCGAAGCGGTAGATGTCGCGGCGAGTAAACGTCGTAACAATCTGTCGGAGTGCATGAACGGCCGCCAATCATGTGATCATTCGATGCTTACCGCACCCGAAGCAAGTGCGGTGAGAGCGGCCGAGCATGAAAGCAATTTGTCCGACTGTGAAGAAGGTTGGAGTTCGTGTGACAAATCCAAGCTAAGCACGTCGGAATTGACTGGTGTGGCCGAGGCAGAACATAAGCGTAATCTTTCGCACTGCATGGACGGATGGGCACTGTGCGACCACTCTAAACTTACGCAGCTAGAGGCAAAATCAGTAGCGACGGCCGAACACGAGCGGAACGTCGAGAACTGCAAAAACGCATGGAGCGCGTGCGAGCCATCGATGCTGACGCCCACGGAAGCCGCTGCGAATGCAGTGTCCCGCCACCAGCGCAACCTGTCCGATTGCATGGAAGACTGGGGTTCCTGCGACGACTCCCATTTCAGTCAGGCAGAGGCGAGCCAAGTGGCGGTCGCGAAGTTCAAGAACAAGATTTCTGCGTGCCGAAATGGCTGGGGATCTTGCGAGGTCACCAAGCTTACTGGAGTGCAAGCAGTCGAAATGGCGGCGGCAGGCCGCCAACACAACTTCTCTAATTGCAAGGACGGCTGGGCGGCTTGTGATCGCTCTCAACTGACGGAACAGGAAACGAGGGAAGTGACAACGGCTGAACACCAACGCAACGTATACGCATGTGAATACGGGTGGCAGCCTTGTGACCGCTCGAAATTGACGGCTTCGGAAGCAATCAGAGTGAGCGCCGCCGAGGGTCGGAATAAATAACTGACAATGTTTGTCATTACGTATGGTGACGTGACCCAGGAGTGCACATGACCGATCTGCGAGATGACCTCTTCGTTATGGTAAAGCACGAGCACAATCCAGACGCGAAAGTGGAGAGCGATCCCGGCAAGGAAGCGCAAGAAGTGAAGTCGCGCATGGATGACGATGGCAGTCCCATTATTGGCACCGTGCCGGATGCGACTGGCTACTCTGGACCTGAGGAGTAGCAAGACATTTAGTTCGCTGGAAGAAGGCAAATGATGCAAGTTTACTGGGAAAAACTGGGCATTTTGGGACCTGTCTATCGATTACTCGGGGCGGGCCTGAGCAATCACGACATCTCTAAACAACTCAACGTCACAGATTTGGTGATCGACAGTTGCGTGGCTTGGTTGCTGGTTTTCCTAAATTACTCGAACCGTCCCGACCTGGTGGTGAGAGCCGCCAGTTCCGTTGCCCAGGAAACTTGAGAAAAAGGATGACTATCATGATCCGCAAGTGAAGTCGAGCGAACTGGGACCTCGTTCGGAGTCAGAGAAACAAAACGAGCACCCCCACCAGAATCATTGCACCGCCGATAATCAGGAATGCTTGATTCTGGCTAGGCTGCCATCTGATCGCGTCTGTGATGATGTCCAAAATCGCCATGGTTCGCACCCGCTTTATCGCACAATGAGGTTCCGTCCCGCATTCATCGAGGTTCGATGTTTCACAAGCGCGATGGAGCCCCGACGATTTGGCCTTATCGTCTCTAGCGAAGTGATGAATAGAAGCATGAACAAATGGGCGCAAACCGCGTGTCGGCGGAAATGCGATATTACCCAGGTGAACTTCAAGTATTACGTCGGTAACGAGACTTCCGGCAGCTACTTGGGTTATCTCCCTTGCCACTTCGACCCTAATTCCAACCGTGGGGTAACGTGGAAATGAGAAGGTATGCAGTAGTGATCGTCGTATCTCTCGGATTGACCGTTAGCGGCTTTGCCCAGCGCGGCGGTAGCCATGGCAATGCTGGTGCTGGTGCTGGTGCTAGTCCCGTGGCCGGCGCTGGAAGCCAAGCAGGGGCATTAGATCCGGCTCGCGGGAACAGCGCAGGATCGTTCGGCTCAACCTCCAGCAACATGTCGAAGCAATCTCCTGACACCGCGCTTACCAAGAGTCCGCAACTCGCCTCGAATCTGGATAAGCTCCTTCCAACTGGAATGACAGCACAGCAGGCTTGCTCGGGATTCAAGAACCTTGGCGAGTGTGTAGCCGCCGTTCACGTATCGAACAACCTCAACATTCCGTTTGCCGACCTGAAATCCAGAATGACCGGAACGAACCCGGAGGCACTCGGTAAGGCGATACAGGATCTGAAACCTGATGCCAATGCTAAGCAGGAGGCAAAGAAGGGACAAAAGCAAGCCCAACAAGACTTGAACCAAACGGCATCGTAAACGCGTCTCGCAACAAATCTAATGGGTGACCTCGCCTCGTCACAGGGACGCGGTCTTTGTTTTTGGCAAGTTCCTGCGTTTCGAGAGAATTTCTTCCAAATATCTTTCTAGCTCGACCCGCTTTTGCGGGGAGAGATTACACGTCAACCAATAGCGTGTGAGTTTCTCGTCCAGATCAAGGATTTCAAGGACTCGCTTCATTGTCGGGGGAAATTATACGATTCGTACTGCGATAGGAATAACTAAAGATTCGAATCGAAAGTAACCATTATTTCGGAGGCCGACTTCTTACGAATCTGAAACAAAAATCGGATTTCCAGCCACAGCCAGGCTTTTTCGCTATTACGCGTCAGTTCTCACGGCTTTGGCCGAATGACGGTTTCCGAGTTACCTTGGCGCCCGGCCGATTTGCAGGTTGTGGATACCTACGTCACTTTCTGAAAACAGGGTTGTTAGGCGAGAGAGAGTCGATTCACGTACCGTTGTTAATGACAGCATCCGAAGGTAACCGTCGCGAACTGATTCGAAATGCGCACACGATGTTGATCCTTCAGAAATTTCCTCTCATGGAGCGAGCATAAAATCTTAGGCCTCCCCGGACGATCAAAGGAGTGTGATCATCGTCACCGTTCGACGGTATGTTAGCGAGAGAAGATGAACCTCGAATCGTAGAGGAGTTTCTGCTATGGTTTCGAAACGGAATGTGCCGCATAAGGGGATTCCTGCAGCTGCATTCAAATCGAGAAGCATTGAAAAACTTGCTTGTCAGGTACCACAAGCTGTTCGCACCGAGCTGGCGCAGCTCGGAAAAGCGTACCGCGCCCAAGTTGGCGAGATCATCTTCCGCAAGGGCCAGCCTAGCAGAGGAGTTTTCCTGATTGTGAGCGGGCGTGTAGTGCTTTCGACGGACGATACTCCAATTCAAATCACACGCATCGGGGAACCGGGTAGCCTCGTCGGTGTGCCAGCCACGATAAACAACCGACCCTATAGCCTCACTGCCGAAGCAATAGAGAAAACAGACCTCATTCACATCGGGATTGCCCAGTTCAGGCACCTTTTGAAAAGCAATTCCGCACTCTGCTATTCCATCGTGTCTATGCTGTCACAAGAAATAAGGTCCCTTCGCCTGCCAGAGATGATTGCACTGAACGTTCGCTGCGCAGGAGACGGAAACATTGCCGCGGTGAACGCGAACTGCAAAGAGCCGGTTCCTCCGCGCAGTTAAGGGATTTAAGCTGGAGGTCGTCATTGGAGCGGCTGGCTGGGGGTCTAGCGTCGCGTCCAGGACTACAGCGTAAGATACCATTCTCGAAACGATCTGCCCAATCGTGATTGACTGATGCTCACCAGCCGATCCCTCCAGAAATGTGGGAACTCTCGAATCTGTTCGGACCAGCGATCCTCATCTGCTACTGATCACTGCTCTGTGAACCGATAATCGAAATATGCCAGTCGCCCGATTTATCTGCCTTCGGCACCGAACCTCTTAATCGCCTCCGTGAGAATCGCCCCAGAACGTTGATGTTGTAGTGGATGTGAAAACTCTCTTCGGTAATCTCCGTGAAGGCGCCGAAGCGGAATACGCCGGCGTTGTTGACCAGGACGTCCAGTCTTCCGAACGCGGAATCCACCTCTCTGAATAGGCGCGCGACCATCTGCGGCCTTGGACACGTCGGCTCCCGACCACGACCGCCTCGCCCTGCTGTTGATGATCGTGTGGGCGACACGGTCGGCGCCTCCCCCTATCGGACGAATAGTTCACGCGACGCGCGCGCCCGTTGTGGCCAAGGCTGTTGCAATCCCAGCGCCTATGCCTTTGGATGTGCCCGTCACTATCGCCACTTTGTCTGACAGTTCGCTCATATTCACCATTGTTTTTGTCCAACTCCCAATGCAGTGTGTTTGGCTGTTTTTCTCTGATCGGTGCCGTCGTCACATTTGTCCAGAGGGATGTGCAGGATAACCGTGCCACTCAGCCGCACTGCCATCCTCACCTTTACGCGGGGGCCAATCTTGCTGAGCGCCTTTACTCGGTGCTGCGCGGTGGAAGAGGAGTTCCAGTCTACGCTTCTATTCCGAGCTAAATCGGCGAGATCCGGAATTTAGTCTGGATCTTCATTCGGCATGATCTCGTTCCCATCGCTCTTCCTATTGGCATAGAGAAAGGCTGGGTCGAACAAGGCGATGGTTCCGTCGTTGAAATAAACGAGTAACCCGCCCTTGACAACGTCGGCGCGCAGCACAGTGGCCTTCATGGCCGAAAGTCTACTCTCTCGAATCCCGGTACTCCCGAATATTTCCGAGAGTGAGCAAAATTGCACACCAATGGGCAAGGTCGAATCGTAGCCTTGCAATAGGGGACGATGTTTATGCAGGACATTTTTATCCGGGACGATTTGAACGGCGCCATGAGGTCCCGTATTCTCGAACTTGAATCTCAACGCGCCGGCCTTGAACACGTGCTCACCCTTCCTAATGTCTCCGAAGCCCTAAAGGGTTGGATTAGACCCTATGTGCTTAACATAGAGGTGGATCTGCGAGCGCTCCATCATGGGCTCGATCGCATGTTTTGGATATAGAGACAGGATCCAGAGTAGCCGCTGGCAACCTTGTGAGTTACTTATTCGCGCGCTCGGCGGCTTTCACTCTAACGGCTTCAGACGGCGTCCAATTTCGAGTTATCGCAGGACTCCCAGTCATTCTCACAAGCTGAGACATTGCGCTGGTGATCGAACACGGTCACTTCTCTCACTTGTTGGTCCGTCAATTGTGATTGATCGCAACTCTTCCAGCCATCCTTGCAATCAGAAAAGTTGTGTTGCAACTCGGCAGTAGCCATTTCGGCCGCTTGCGTCCCGCTCAATTTGGAACCGTCACAAGATCCCCAGCCATTTCGGCACGCAGTAATTCTGTTCTTGAACTTCGCGACCGCCACTTGGCTCGCCTCTGCCTGACTGAGATGGGAGTCGTCGCAGGAACCCCAGTCTTCCATGCAATCTGACAGGTTGCGCTGGTGGCGGAACACTGCATTCGCAGCGGCTTCCGTCGGAGTCAGCATCGACGGCTCGCACGGGCTCCATGCATTCTTGCAGTTGTCGACGTTCCGCTCGCGTTCGGCCGCGGTTACCGATTTTGCCTCTAGCTGCGTAAGTTGTGTCGCACAGCGCCCATCCTCCATACATGTGAAAGATTCACTTCGTTCTCACGCCACACATCGTTTCCGACCCTTACTTATTTTCCAGCTCCAACCTCCTTGCATCAATATTTCTTGTTCTCCCCTTCTTCTTTTGGCCTCAGCCATACTGAGTTCAGAGTAATCGCACGATTGGTAACCTCTCATGCAGTCCGAAACTGCACGGCGATGTTTACTGGCTGCCACATCCGTGGCTTGCGAAGGCGTAAGTGCGGTGTAATCACAGGTCCCCCACCCATTCGCGCAATTTGAAAGATTCGAGTCGCGGGCGGAAGACTGCGAGAGTACTGGCACGACCGAGATCATCAGATAGATCAGTGAGAGCAGCCACAAGCGTCGCATAAGGCCTCCGGTTCGCTCCCACTATGTCACCTGCGCACGAATGAAAGCTGGTCAAAACAGATCAGATTCTCGAAGAACGCACCGCAATCATCCGGTGCTTCTCGCCGACAGACCTGGGTCGCCAGTCGTCCTTGTCGCGCTTGGCTTCTTGGCTGGGGAAGCGACGTCGATCGAAAAATCGATAACGTACCTGACCGTGCTTGGGCAGAACAAGCACGGCGTTTCCTGGATGGTTTGAAGACCTTCGTCCGTCACACCGAGCGGAAAAGAACGAAGGCATTCCGCGCAGGTGAGCACAATGAACGGCTTTCCATGCGAGTCTTTGCCATTGCGAGGAATCCACACAGGAGCCGATTCCCGCCGGTGCGCGTTCGATCGCTCAACGGAAGTTCGAATCAGATCGCCCACCGTCTCCAGTAGCATCTTGGGATGATGCTGCCCCTTGGGGTAGAACGCGTCCGCAATCACACCACCGGGAACGTCGCTCCCCTGATCATAGGCGCCGCTAATCGCGACAACAGGTATTTGAGGAAAACGGCGACGCACAACTGACAGGAACTCGAAACCGGACATTTCTGGCATATTCAGGTCAGAGATAATGACATCCGGAGAGGTTCTCTTCAGCTGCAACAGCGCATCAAAGCCATTATTGGCCGCAACAACTTCGTATCCGGCTGCGGTCAGTAACGCCCCCAGAGAGTCTCGAACACTGGGTTCGTCGTCGACAAGCAGCACCTGATATTTCGATGGGTTGGACATATACCTCCTCACCCGTGGCAACTAAATTTCGCCTATTTTCTCAAGTACAGAGCTGCAGGTTATGTTCAAAATTGCTCATGTCGACAAATTTTCCTCACGAGAAACTATCGATCAACGAATTGAATCAATGAGATACAGCTGAGCGAGTAAGGCGCGCCGTTGGGAGGCTTTTTGTGAGAAGAATCGCACGTTTGGGACTTCTTCTCCTGCTCGTACTATGCGTCCCGTCAGTTTTGGCTCCGCAAACCCCTTTCGGACAGGCTGCCAGCCAGACGAAAGTTCCTGATCTGAACGCGATTGTGGCTTCAATGGAGGCAGCCAGTCAGCAGAACCCTGCCAAAGCCCGAGCGTACACGGTAACGCGAACCTACAAGTTGTTCCACGGCGACGAGAGACAGCCTGTTTCACAAACCACCGCTGAAGTCAGCTTTGTTCCGCCCAGCACAAAGAAATATGAAATCAAACAATCGAGTGGGATTTCGAGAGGGCAACAAATGGTGCGCGACATTCTGGATCTGGAAAGCGTTCCCGCCCAGAGCGCCAGCGACATCAGCCATAACAACTACGATTTTGTTTTTCTTCAGCAGGAAAAGCTCGGCGACGTTCCCACTTACCTTTTGAGAATGATTCCGAAGCGCAAGGAGAAAAATCTACTGAACGGCTTGGTCTGGATTGACATCAGGACGTTCCGCATCCAGCGCATCGAAGGTTCACCGACCAAGAAGCCCTCGTGGTGGATCAAAACGCTTTACATCACGCTGCAATATACGGACCTGCACGGTCTGTGGCTGCCTACTTATATGAGGGCCGGCGCGAGGGTCCGTGTGGCTGGGAGCTACCTCTTGACTGGCGAAGACGTCGCATTGCAGGTTTCTTCCGCCGCGGTTACGAACGCTTCGCTGAAATTACAACGAAACTCAAGTCATGTGCCTGGTCGGGGGTGACTCAATGCTCTCATCAACCAGAGAAGGACTGTGGCCCACGATCAGACAGCTGCTGCTAACCATATACAACGACGTTTATGACGAGCACCTCTTTGTATTCGCCGCAGGGCTCTCGTATTACCTGGTCCTCTCAACTTTTCCGCTGCTGATCGCGCTGGCGTTACTGCTGAAGTATGTGCCCATTCCTCATCTGTTCGAAGGTTTTCTGAGCTTAATGGCCCGGCTCGTCCCCGGGAACGGAATGAGTTTGGTGCACAGCATCGTGTCTGATGTCACCAGTCACAAACACGCCCACGTCCTCACGCTCGGGTTAGTGTTCACGGTCTGGACGGCGTCCAGCGGATTTGCCGCGATTATCGACGGGCTTGATGTGGTTTATCGGGTCCGCGAAACTCGCCCGGTCTGGAAGACCAGGCCGCTTGCGATGGCACTGACGCTCGTCTCAGGATCTCTACTACTCTTGGCCTTGGTGTTGATGATTGAAGGGACGCACTTCGGAGTCTGGGCCACAGGCAGGTTCCAACTCAACCCTGCTGCCCTTGCGGCGTGGCGTTATCTGCGCTGGGGCCTGGCCATTGCCTCTGCCATGTTCGCGGTAGAGCTGCTCTACCATTTTGGCCCTGATTTGAAACAGCGTTTTCGCGATAGCCTTCCCGGAGCAGTCGTTGCTGTAATGACCTGGATCGTATTGTCATATCTGTTAGGGAGTTACTTCCGACATTTCGATAGCCTCGATAACACGTATGGACCGCTAGGCGCCGCGATTGGTTTGTATATCTGGTTTTATCTTTCCGGCCTCACCATACTGATAGGTGGAGAGATCAATGTTCTGCTTTGCCAATCACGAACCCGGAGGACATTACGATCGTCGTCCATCGCTGACCCGATCGCCGAAACCCAGATCAACAATCGGAAGGCCGCATAAACCTATCTTCTGAGTTACGCACTAGCTGGCGGTCCGCCTGGAGTTGGCTCTTGTGGTGCTTCTACACACGATCTGAAACTGCGGCGGCTTTGACAGGCCCTCGCAATCCGCATACTGTGAAGAATGAGCGAGTAGTTCCTTCCTCTTTCAGATCCTCTGAACTAAGTCAGTCTGTCTGGAGTACTCCTTCTTAGTCCACTCCAACCCAAGGAGGGTGACCCATGTACAACGCAAACGCAGCTAAGAATCCGAAGCTCAGTGTTCGTGTCGAACGAGGAACTGTTTCAACGATGCCAGCATCGGAGCCGTTTCCATCCCGCGATTCGATCCGTGATCGTGCGTATGAACTTTACGAACGGCGCGGCCGTGAAAATGGTAGAGAACAGCAAGACTGGTTCACGGCCGAACATGAATTGCGTGTCCGGAAATAAACAAGGCGCTTGAAACAAGTCCGCTGGGACGATGCCGGCGGACTCCTGCCAAGAACGTCAGTTCCTTTCTCGCAAGTAAGCGATCCGAGTCGCTTAGCTCTTCTTAACGAATCACCGCCCAGTAATCCTCCGAACCTCTTTCGAATCGTGAATGTCAGGTGAGCGGTATTGCTCAGACACTCTTATGTTCTCCCAATTACTGTGAGAAGTGCCTCATGCGCTCCCAATGTGCATAAATCAAAATTCGTCGTGCAGAGGCAGAAGAAAAAAGGTGTGAAACGTGAAAAGACTTATGTTGTTTGTTGCTTTACTCAGTTTTGCCAGCCTGGGCTGGGCGGACTCAAACCGCGAATCATCAACCGATCGGCTGGACAATGCCGGCAAAGTGCTCAACGAGATCATGGCCGCGCCGGATAACGGCATACCGGAAGAAGTGCTGGAACACGCGAAGTGCATCGCGGTAGTACCGCACATGATTAAGGGTGGCTTCGTATTTGGTGCAGAGAATGGCAGAGGCGTAGCGACATGTCGCACTTTGACCGGATGGAGCGCACCAGCGTTCTTTGCCATCACTGGCGGCAGCTGGGGATTGCAGATTGGCGTCGAGGGCGTGGACCTGGTCATGATTATCCAGAATGACAAAGGCATGCAGCAGTTGCTGGCAAGCAAGTTCCAACTCGGAGCGGATGCCTCGGCGGCGGCAGGACCAGTCGGAAGACATGCTTCTGCCGAAACGAATTGGAAACTCGAAACAGAAATTCTGACTTACTCTCGCGCCAAGGGTGCCTTTGCAGGTCTGGCGTTGAATGGCGCTTCGGTTCGACGGGACGATGATTCCATGCAGGCCATTTACGGGCACCATGTCACCACTCGGTCAGTACTGCTGGGGCAAGTAGCAACACCAGCGTCGGCCGAAGCGTTCCTGAAAGCAGTCAGAGGCGCAAAGGCGCAGGCCATAGCAGAAGCTAAAAAAGAGTAGCTGGTTAATATGTACGTGCGCACCCGAGAAGAATTTCAGTTCTCGGGTGCTAACGACGCGCAGAGAAGGGACCTATTATGCTTTGGACAGTTTTTGCGATCGTGCTGCTGCTGTGGCTTCTGGGCTTCAGTTTTCATATCGCCGCTGGCCTGATCCATCTTCTATTAGTGGCTGCACTGGCGATCTTGATCTTTAACCTGGTGATCGGCCATCGGCACGCGGTGTGAAACACATGATCGATGAATGTGATCCATCGAGATACGAGCCTCAAACTCAATTCATGCAGAGTGAGCTATGTAGCTCAGACACGAAAATCCACATGTGTCATTCTTTGTTCTCCTGAGTGTGTGGACAGAGCGGCGACCGCTGATTCGTAGACTCTTTCTTAGGTCCGGGCCGCCGATCGAAGCAAACCACCAACATCCAGCCAATTGGAATTCTTTATCCGTGTGTATGCCGCGGCACCTCGCGGCGGATCACGATTCGGCCTTGTCTCGAACAGAAACTCAGGGCAACACCTCCAGGCGGATGAGAGGAGTTAGCCCGGAAGAAAAGGAAGGCCAAAGATCATGCCTCTAATTCAAGTTCTCGAAGTACTGGTTGTGGTGGGAATCCTGCTGTGGCTGGTGAATCGCTTCATCCCAATGCAGGGGACCATCAAGTCAATTTTGAACGGCGTCGTCGTGATTGCCGTGGTTCTGTGGATTCTCAACATTTTCGGACTCTTCCATTCGCTTGCCAAGATCCACGTTGGAAGTTGATGGACCGCGGCGAAGTGTCGTGTTGCCACGCGGAAAGCAAAAAGGCAGCAAGACGTAACACAGCAGACATTCGTTACAGGGAGACAAATTGAAAATTAAGCTGTTGTTAGCAGCAGCAATCGCACTGAGCTTGAGCGTAGTAGCGCAGACGAATGCTCAAACCACCAACACTCTTTAACCACTGGCGCCGACGCCGACATTCCACGTCACGGTGCGAGCCGCAGTGTGCAAGCGGTCAATTACCAGCATCGCAGCGGGGCTACGAAACTGAACTTTGCGGGAACGGATCTCATGCCTGCCGCCCGCGGGCAAGCCAAGGTGGAAAGCAAGAAAGGCTACCTCGAGATCGAGGTGGAATTCGCCAATTTCGAGCGGCCCACAACTTTCGGCGGTGAGATCTCACCTACATTCTGGCGGCGATTTCGCCGGAAGGTCGTGCACAGAACCTCGGCGAAATACTGGTGGGCAACAACCATCGCAGCAAGCTCGACGTAACCACGGATCTGCAGGCATTCGCTTTGGTCGTCACTGCGGAACCTTATTATGCGGTGCGTGAGCCGAGCAACGTCGTGGTGCTGGAAAACGTCGTTCGTGCCGATACGAAGGGAACAACCGAGGCACTCAGCGCCAAACATGACTTCCTTGAACGTGGCGGCTACATCCCAACCGGCTACACCTTCGATCCTGTGGTTCTGAATGCAAAGTTGCCGTTGGAATTCTTCGAAGCGCGGAATGCGGTCCGCATCGCTCAATCGGAAGGAGCTGAGCAGTACGCCAGCGCCAGTTATCAGCACTCGGTTGAGTTAATGAACAATACCGA
>CAVUNN010000001.1:0-1132199 GCA_963742895.1 Terriglobia bacterium | reverse complement strand
TCTTCAGCGGTCTGAACCGTCTCGCGGGCGACAGCGATTAGTGGCTTTCGGTCGATGTGAACCTTTGTTGCTAGTTCATCGGTATTGTTCATTAACTCAACCGAGTGCTGATAGCTGGCGCTGGCGTACTGCTCAGCTCCTTCTGATTGAGCGATGCGAACCGCATTCCGCGCTTCGAAGAATTCCAACGGTAACTTTGCATTCAGAACTACGGGATCAAATTTGTAGCCGGTGGGTATGTAGCCGCCACGTTCAAGGAAGTCATGTTTCGCGCTGAGTGCCTCGGTTGTTCCCTTCGTATCGGCACGAACGACGTTTTCCAGCACTACGACGTTGCTCGGCTCACGCACCGCATAATATGGTTCCGCGGTGACGACCAAAGCGAATGCCTGCAGATCCGTGGTTACGTCGAGCTTGCTGCGATGGTTGTTGCCCACCAGTATTTCGCCGAGGTTCTGTGCACGGCCTTCCGGCGAAATCGCCCACAGAATGTAGGTTAGATATTCAGCGCCGAAAGTTGTGGGCCGCTCGAAGTTTGCGAATTCCACCTGGATTTCGATGTAGCCTTTTTTACTTTCTACCTTGGCTTGCCCGTGCGCTGCCGGCATCAGGTTCGTACCCGCAAAGTTCAGCTTCGTAGCTCCGCTGCGATGCTGGTAATTGACCGCCTGCACACTGCGACTGACCACGGTAACGTGGAATGTCGGCGTCGGCGCTAGTGGTTCAAGAGTGGTGGCGGTTTGAGCATTCGTCTGCGCTACTACGCTCAAGCTCAGTGCGATTACTGCTGCTAACAACAGCTTAATTTTCAATTTGTCTCCCTATAACTAATGTGTGCTGTGTTACGTTTTGCTACCTTTGTGCGTTCGGCGTGGCAGCGGGGTACTTCGCCGCGATCCATCAACTTCCAACGTGGATCTTCGCGAGCGAATGGAAGAGTCCGAAAATGTTGAGAATCCACAGAACCACGGCAATCACGACGACGCCGTTCAAAATTGACTTGATGGTCCCCTGCATTGGGATGAAGCGATTCACCAGCCACAGCAGGATTCCCACCACAACCAGTACTTCGAGAACTTGAATTAGAGGCATGATCTTTGGCCTTCCTTTTCTTCCGGGCTAACTCCTCTCATCCGCCTGGAGGTGTTGCCCTGAGTTTCTGTTCGAGACAAGGCCGAATCGTGATCCGCCGCGAGGTGCCGCGGCATACACACGGATAAAGAATTCCAATTGGCTGGATGTTGGTGGTTTGCTTCGATCGGCGGCCCGGACCTAAGAAAGAGTCTACGAATCAGCGGTCGCCGCTCTGTCCACACACTCAGGAGAACAAAGAATGACACATGTGGATTTTCGTGTCTGAGCTACATAGCTCACTCTGCATGAATTGAGTTTGAGGCTCGTATCTCGATGGATCACATTCATCGATCATGTGTTTCACACCGCGTGCCGATGGCCGATCACCAGGTTAAAGATCAAGATCGCCAGTGCAGCCACTAATAGAAGATGGATCAGGCCAGCGGCGATATGAAAACTGAAGCCCAGAAGCCACAGCAGCAGCACGATCGCAAAAACTGTCCAAAGCATAATAGGTCCCTTCTCTGCGCGTCGTTAGCACCCGAGAACTGAAATTCTTCTCGGGTGCGCACGTGCGTATTAACCAGCTACTCTTTTTTAGCTTCTGCTATGGCCTGCGCCTTTGCGCCTCTGACTGCTTTCAGGAACGCTTCGGCCGACGCTGGTGTTGCTACTTGCCCCAGCAGTACTGACCGAGTGGTGACATGGTGCCCGTAAATGGCCTGCATGGAATCATCGTCCCGTCGAACCGAAGCGCCATTCAACGCCAGACCTGCAAAGGCACCCTTGGCGCGAGAGTAAGTCAGAATTTCTGTTTCGAGTTTCCAATTCGTTTCGGCAGAAGCATGTCTTCCGACTGGTCCTGCCGCCGCCGAGGCATCCGCTCCGAGTTGGAACTTGCTTGCCAGCAACTGCTGCATGCCTTTGTCATTCTGGATAATCATGACCAGGTCCACGCCCTCGACGCCAATCTGCAATCCCCAGCTGCCGCCAGTGATGGCAAAGAACGCTGGTGCGCTCCATCCGGTCAAAGTGCGACATGTCGCTACGCCTCTGCCATTCTCTGCACCAAATACGAAGCCACCCTTAATCATGTGCGGTACTACCGCGATGCACTTCGCGTGTTCCAGCACTTCTTCCGGTATGCCGTTATCCGGCGCGGCCATGATCTCGTTGAGCACTTTGCCGGCATTGTCCAGCCGATCGGTTGATGATTCGCGGTTTGAGTCCGCCCAGCCCAGGCTGGCAAAACTGAGTAAAGCAACAAACAACATAAGTCTTTTCACGTTTCACACCTTTTTTCTTCTGCCTCTGCACGACGAATTTTGATTTATGCACATTGGGAGCGCATGAGGCACTTCTCACAGTAATTGGGAGAACATAAGAGTGTCTGAGCAATACCGCTCACCTGACATTCACGATTCGAAAGAGGTTCGGAGGATTACTGGGCGGTGATTCGTTAAGAAGAGCTAAGCGACTCGGATCGCTTACTTGCGAGAAAGGAACTGACGTTCTTGGCAGGAGTCCGCCGGCATCGTCCCAGCGGACTTGTTTCAAGCGCCTTGTTTATTTCCGGACACGCAATTCATGTTCGGCCGTGAACCAGTCTTGCTGTTCTCTACCATTTTCACGGCCGCGCCGTTCGTAAAGTTCATACGCACGATCACGGATCGAATCGCGGGATGGAAACGGCTCCGATGCTGGCATCGTTGAAACAGTTCCTCGTTCGACACGAACACTGAGCTTCGGATTCTTAGCTGCGTTTGCGTTGTACATGGGTCACCCTCCTTGGGTTGGAGTGGACTAAGAAGGAGTACTCCAGACAGACTGACTTAGTTCAGAGGATCTGAAAGAGGAAGGAACTACTCGCTCATTCTTCACAGTATGCGGATTGCGAGGGCCTGTCAAAGCCGCCGCAGTTTCAGATCGTGTGTAGAAGCACCACAAGAGCCAACTCCAGGCGGACCGCCAGCTAGTGCGTAACTCAGAAGATAGGTTTATGCGGCCTTCCGATTGTTGATCTGGGTTTCGGCGATCGGGTCAGCGATGGACGACGATCGTAATGTCCTCCGGGTTCGTGATTGGCAAAGCAGAACATTGATCTCTCCACCTATCAGTATGGTGAGGCCGGAAAGATAAAACCAGATATACAAACCAATCGCGGCGCCTAGCGGTCCATACGTGTTATCGAGGCTATCGAAATGTCGGAAGTAACTCGCCAACAGATATGACAATCCGATCCAGCTCATTACTGCAATAATTGCTCCGGGAAGGCTATCGCGAAAACGCTGTTTCAAATCAGGGCCAAAATGGTAGAGCAGCTCTACAGCGAACATGGCAGAGGCAATTGCTATGCCCCAGCGCAGATAACGCCACGTCGCAAGGGCAGCAGGGTTGAGTTGGAACCTGCCTGTAGCCCAGACTCCGAAATGCGTTCCTTCAATCATCAACACCAAGGCCAAGAGTAGTAGAGATCCTGAGACGAGCGTCAGTGCCATTGCAAGCGGCCTGGTCTTCCAGACCGGGCGAGTTTCGCGGACCCGATAAACCACATCAAGCCCGTCGATAATCGCGGCAAATCCGCTGGACGCCGTCCAGACCGTGAACACTAACCCGAGCGTGAGGACGTGGGCGTGTTTGTGACTCGTGACATCAGACACGATGCTGTGCACCAAACTCATTCCGTTCCCGGGGACGAGCCGGGCCATTAAGCTCAGAAAACCTTCGAACAGATGAGGAATGGGCACATACTTCAGCAGTAACGCCAGCGCAATCAGCAGCGGAAAAGTTGAGAGGACCAGGTAATACGAGAGCCCTGCGGCGAATACAAAGAGGTGCTCGTCATAAACGTCGTTGTATATGGTCAGCAGCAGCTGTTTGATCGTGGGCCACAGTTCCTTCTCTACTTGATGAGAGCATTGAGTCACCCCCGACCAGGCGCATGACGTAGAGTTTCGTTCTAATTCCAGCGAGCCGTTCGTATCGGCGGAGGAAGAAACCTGCAATGCGACGTCTTCGCCAGTCAAGAGGTAGCTCCCAGCCACACGGACCGTCGCGCCGGCCCTCATATAAGTAGGCAGCCACAGACCGTGCAGGTCCGTATATTGCAGTGTGATGTAAAGCGTTTTGATCCACCACGAGGGCTTCTTGGTCGGTGTACCCTCGATGCGCTGGATGCGGAACGTCCTGATGTCAATCCAGACCAAGCCGTTCAGTAGATTTTTCTCCTTGCGCTTCGGAATCATTCTTAAAAGGTAAGTGGGAACGTCGCCGAGCTTTTCCTGCTGAAGAAAAACAAAATCGTAGTTGTTATGGCTGATGTCGCTGGCGCTCTGGGCGGGAACGCTTTCCAGATCCAGAATGTCGCGCACCATTTGTTGCCCTCTCGAAATCCCACTCGATTTTTTGATTTCATATTTCTTTGTGCTGGGCGGAACAAAGCTGACTTCAGCGGTGGTTTGTGAAACAGGCTGTCTCTCGTCGCCGTGGAACAACTTGTAGGTTCGCGTTACCGTGTACGCTCGGGCTTTGGCAGGGTTCTGCTGACTGGCTGCCTCCATTGAAGCCACAATCGCGTTCAGATCAGGAACTTTCGTCTGGCTGGCAGCCTGTCCGAAAGGGGTTTGCGGAGCCAAAACTGACGGGACGCATAGTACGAGCAGGAGAAGAAGTCCCAAACGTGCGATTCTTCTCACAAAAAGCCTCCCAACGGCGCGCCTTACTCGCTCAGCTGTATCTCATTGATTCAATTCGTTGATCGATAGTTTCTCGTGAGGAAAATTTGTCGACATGAGCAATTTTGAACATACCCTGCAACTCTGGTCTTGAGAAGATAGGCGAAATTTAGTTGCCTAGGGTGAGGAGGATTATGTCCAACCCATCGAAATACCAGGTACTGCTTGTAGATGACGAACCCAGTATTCGAGAATCTCTGGGGACGTTGCTGACCGCATCCGGATACGAGGTTGTTGCGGCCAACAACGGCTTTGATGCGTTATTGCAGCTGAAGAGAACCGCTCCGGATGTGATTATCTCTGACCTGAATATGCCAGAGATGTCCGGCTTCGAGTTCCTATCAGTTGTGCGTCGCCGTTTTCCTCAAATACCCGTTGTCGCGATTAGCGGAGCCTATGATCAGGGGAGCGACGTTCCCGGTGGTGTGATTGCGGACGCGTTCTACCCCAAGGGACAGCATCACCCCAAGATGCTCCTGGAAACGGTCGCCCACCTGATTCAAACTTCTGTTGAGCGATCGAACGCGCACCGCCGGGAATCGGCGCCTGTGTGGATTCCTCGCAATGGCAAAGACTCGCATGGAAAGCCATTCGTTGTACTCACCTGCGCGGAGTGCCTTCGTTCGTTTCCACTCAGTGTGAGCGACGAAGGTCTCCAGACTATCCAGGAGACGCCGTGTTTGTTCTGCTCAAACACCGTCAGGTACGTTATAGATTTTTCGATCGACGTGGCTTCTCCGGCCAAGAAGCCTAGCTCAGCGCGAGCCTCAGGGGATACGGGATTGTCTGCGCGAAACGCAGGATGATTCTGCTTCGCCGGAACCTGATCTGTTTTGATCAGCTTTCATGAGTTGCTGAATGACATAGTGTCTTCGGAACCGGAGGCGTATGCGACGCTTGTGGCTGCTCTCACTGATCTGTCTGACGATCTCGGTCGTGCCAGTACTCTCGCAGTCTTCCAATCATGACTCGAACCTTTCAAACTGCACACATGGTTGGGGGACATGCGATTACACCGCACTTACCCCTTCGCAAGCCGCGGATGTGGCAGCCAGTAAACATCGCCGCGAGCTTTCGGACTGCATGCGAGGTTACCAATCGTGTGATTACTCTAAGCTCAGTATTCCTGAGGCCAAATCAGCAAGACTGGCGGAGCAACAACGAAACCTCTCTAACTGTGAAGGGGGCTGGAGTTCCTGTGACAAATCCAAGCTAAGTAAGTTGGAAATGACTGGTGTGGCCGATGCAGAACATAAGCGTAATCTTTCGCACTGCATGGAAGGATGGGCACTGTGCGACCACTCTAGAGTTACCGATGCAGAAGCAAAGACGGTTCTGGCTGCCGAACACGACCAAAACATCACGAATTGCAAAAATGCCTGGAGCCCATGCGAGCCATCGATGCTGACGCCCACGGAAGCCGCTGCGAATACTGTTTTCCGCCATCAGCACAACCTGTCAGATGCATGTAAGACTGGGGTTCCTGCGACGACTCTAAGCTCAGTCAGACGGAGGCGAGCCAAGTGGCGGTCGCGAAGTTCAAGAACAGAATTACTGCGTGCCGAAACGGCTGGGGATCTTGTGACGGTTCCAAATTGAGCGGGACGCAAGCGGCCGAAATGGCGACTGCTGAGCTGCAACACAACTTTTCTGATTGCCGGGATGGATGGAAGAGTTGCAATCAATCACAATTGACGGACCAACAAGTGAGAGAAGTGACCGTGTTCGATCACCAGCGCAATGTCTCAGCTTGTGAGAATGACTGGGAGTCCTGCGATAACTCGAAATTGGACGCCGTCTGAAGCCGTTAGAGTGAAAGCCGCCGAGCGCGCGAATAAGTAACTCACAAGGTTGCCAGCGGCTACTCTGGATCCTGTCTCTATATCCAAAACATGCGATCGAGCCCATGATGGAGCGCTCGCAGATCCACCTCTATGTTAAGCACATAGGGTCTAATCCAACCCTTTAGGGCTTCGGAGACATTAGGAAGGGTGAGCACGTGTTCAAGGCCGGCGCGTTGAGATTCAAGTTCGAGAATACGGGACCTCATGGCGCCGTTCAAATCGTCCCGGATAAAAATGTCCTGCATAAACATCGTCCCCTATTGCAAGGCTACGATTCGACCTTGCCCATTGGTGTGCAATTTTGCTCACTCTCGGAAATATTCGGGAGTACCGGGATTCGAGAGAGTAGACTTTCGGCCATGAAGGCCACTGTGCTGCGCGCCGACGTTGTCAAGGGCGGGTTACTCGTTTATTTCAACGACGGAACCATCGCCTTGTTCGACCCAGCCTTTCTCTATGCCAATAGGAAGAGCGATGGGAACGAGATCATGCCGAATGAAGATCCAGACTAAATTCCGGATCTCGCCGATTTAGCTCGGAATAGAAGCGTAGACTAGAACTCCTCTTCCACCGCGCAGCACCGAGTAAAGGCGCTCAGCAAGATTGGCCCCCGCGTAAAGGTGAGGATGGCAGTGCGGCTGAGTGGCACGGTTATCCTGCACATCCCTCTGGACAAATGTGACGACGGCACCGATCAGAGAAAAACAGCCAAACACACTGCATTGGGAGTTGGACAAAAACAATGGTGAATATGAGCGAACTGTCAGACAAAGTGGCGATAGTGACGGGCACATCCAAAGGCATAGGCGCTGGGATTGCAACAGCCTTGGCCACAACGGGCGCGCGCGTCGCGTGAACTATTCGTCCGATAGGGGGAGGCGCCGAACGTGTCGCCCACACGATCATCAACGGCAGGGCGAGGCGGTCGTGGTCGGGAGCCGACGTGTCCAAGGCCGCAGATGGTCGCGCGCCTATTCAGAGAGGTGGATTCCGCGTTCGGAAGACTGGACGTCCTGGTCAACAACGCCGGCGTATTCCGCTTCGGCGCCTTCACGGAGATTACCGAAGAGAGTTTTCACATCCACTACAACATCAACGTTCTGGGGCGATTCTCACGGAGGCGATTAAGAGGTTCGGTGCCGAAGGCAGATAAATCGGGCGACTGGCATATTTCGATTATCGGTTCACAGAGCAGTGATCAGTAGCAGATGAGGATCGCTGGTCCGAACAGATTCGAGAGTTCCCACATTTCTGGAGGGATCGGCTGGTGAGCATCGGTCAATCACGATTGGGCGGATCGTTTCGAGAATGGTATCTACGCTGTAGTCCTGGACGCGACGCTAGACCCCCAGCCAGCCGCTCCAATGACGACCTCCAGCTTAAATCCCTTAACTGCGCGGAGGAACCGGCTCTTTGCAGTTCGCGTTCACCGCGGCAATGTTTCCGTCTCCTGCGCAGCGAACGTTCAGTGCAATCATCTCTGGCAGGCGAAGGGACCTTATTTCTTGTGACAGCATAGACACGATGGAATAGCAGAGTGCGGAATTGCTTTTCAAAAGGTGCCTGAACTGGGCAATCCCGATGTGAATGAGGTCTGTTTTCTCTATTGCTTCGGCAGTGAGGCTATAGGGTCGGTTGTTTATGGTGGCTGGCACACCGACGAGGCTACCCGGTTCCCCGATGCGTGTGATTTGAATTGGAGTATCGTCCGTCGAAAGCACTACACGCCCGCTCACAATCAGGAAAACTCCTCTGCTAGGCTGGCCCTTGCGGAAGATGATCTCGCCAACTTGGGCGCGGTACGCTTTTCCGAGCTGCGCCAGCTCGGTGCGAACAGCTTGTGGTACCTGACAAGCAAGTTTTTCAATGCTTCTCGATTTGAATGCAGCTGCAGGAATCCCCTTATGCGGCACATTCCGTTTCGAAACCATAGCAGAAACTCCTCTACGATTCGAGGTTCATCTTCTCTCGCTAACATACCGTCGAACGGTGACGATGATCACACTCCTTTGATCGTCCGGGGAGGCCTAAGATTTTATGCTCGCTCCATGAGAGGAAATTTCTGAAGGATCAACATCGTGTGCGCATTTCGAATCAGTTCGCGACGGTTACCTTCGGATGCTGTCATTAACAACGGTACGTGAATCGACTCTCTCTCGCCTAACAACCCTGTTTTCAGAAAGTGACGTAGGTATCCACAACCTGCAAATCGGCCGGGCGCCAAGGTAACTCGGAAACCGTCATTCGGCCAAAGCCGTGAGAACTGACGCGTAATAGCGAAAAAGCCTGGCTGTGGCTGGAAATCCGATTTTTGTTTCAGATTCGTAAGAAGTCGGCCTCCGAAATAATGGTTACTTTCGATTCGAATCTTTAGTTATTCCTATCGCAGTACGAATCGTATAATTTCCCCCGACAATGAAGCGAGTCCTTGAAATCCTTGATCTGGACGAGAAACTCACACGCTATTGGTTGACGTGTAATCTCTCCCCGCAAAAGCGGGTCGAGCTAGAAAGATATTTGGAAGAAATTCTCTCGAAACGCAGGAACTTGCCAAAAACAAAGACCGCGTCCCTGTGACGAGGCGAGGTCACCCATTAGATTTGTTGCGAGACGCGTTTACGATGCCGTTTGGTTCAAGTCTTGTTGGGCTTGCTTTTGTCCCTTCTTTGCCTCCTGCTTAGCATTGGCATCAGGTTTCAGATCCTGTATCGCCTTACCGAGTGCCTCCGGGTTCGTTCCGGTCATTCTGGATTTCAGGTCGGCAAACGGAATGTTGAGGTTGTTCGATACGTGAACGGCGGCTACACACTCGCCAAGGTTCTTGAATCCCGAGCAAGCCTGCTGTGCTGTCATTCCAGTTGGAAGGAGCTTATCCAGATTCGAGGCGAGTTGCGGACTCTTGGTAAGCGCGGTGTCAGGAGATTGCTTCGACATGTTGCTGGAGGTTGAGCCGAACGATCCTGCGCTGTTCCCGCGAGCCGGATCTAATGCCCCTGCTTGGCTTCCAGCGCCGGCCACAGGACTAGCACCAGCACCAGCACCACATTGCCATGGCTACCGCCGCGCTGGGCAAAGCCGCTAACGGTCAATCCGAGAGATACGACGATCACTACTGCATACCTTCTCATTTCCACGTTACCCCACGGTTGGAATTAGGGTCGAAGTGGCAAGGGAGATAACCCAAGTAGCTGCCGGAAGTCTCGTTACCGACGTAATACTTGAAGTTCACCTGGGTAATATCGCATTTCCGCTGACACGCGGTTTGCGCCCATTTGTTCATGCTTCTATTCATCACTTCGCTAGAGACGATAAGGCCAAATCGTCGGGGCTCCATCGCGCTTGTGAAACATCGAACCTCGATGAATGCGGGACGGAACCTCATTGTGCGATAAAGCGGGTGCGAACCATGGCGATTTTGGACATCATCACAGACGCGATCAGATGGCAGCCTAGCCAGAATCAAGCATTCCTGATTATCGGCGGTGCAATGATTCTGGTGGGGGTGCTCGTTTTGTTTCTCTGACTCCGAACGAGGTCCCAGTTCGCTCGACTTCACTTGCGGATCATGATAGTCATCCTTTTTCTCAAGTTTCCTGGGCAACGGAACTGGCGGCTCTCACCACCAGGTCGGGACGGTTCGAGTAATTTAGGAAAACCAGCAACCAAGCCACGCAACTGTCGATCACCAAATCTGTGACGTTGAGTTGTTTAGAGATGTCGTGATTGCTCAGGCCCGCCCCGAGTAATCGATAGACAGGTCCCAAAATGCCCAGTTTTTCCCAGTAAACTTGCATCATTTGCCTTCTTCCAGCGAACTAAATGTCTTGCTACTCCTCAGGTCCAGAGTAGCCAGTCGCATCCGGCACGGTGCCAATAATGGGACTGCCATCGTCATCCATGCGCGACTTCACTTCTTGCGCTTCCTTGCCGGGATCGCTCTCCACTTTCGCGTCTGGATTGTGCTCGTGCTTTACCATAACGAAGAGGTCATCTCGCAGATCGGTCATGTGCACTCCTGGGTCACGTCACCATACGTAATGACAAACATTGTCAGTTATTTATTCCGACCCTCGGCGGCGCTCACTCTGATTGCTTCCGAAGCCGTCAATTTCGAGCGGTCACAAGGCTGCCACCCGTATTCACATGCGGATACGTTGCGTTGGTGTTCAGCCGTTGTCACTTCCCTCGTTTCCTGTTCCGTCAGTTGAGAGCGATCACAAGCCGCCCAGCCGTCCTTGCAATTAGAGAAGTTGTGTTGGCGGCCTGCCGCCGCCATTTCGACTGCTTGCACTCCAGTAAGCTTGGTGACCTCGCAAGATCCCCAGCCATTTCGGCACGCAGAAATCTTGTTCTTGAACTTCGCGACCGCCACTTGGCTCGCCTCTGCCTGACTGAAATGGGAGTCGTCGCAGGAACCCCAGTCTTCCATGCAATCGGACAGGTTGTGCTGATGGCGGAAAACAGTATTCGCAGCGGCTTCCGTGGGCGTCAGCATCGATGGCTCGCACGCGCTCCATGCGTTTTTGCAGTTCTCGACGTTCCGCTCGTGTTCGGCCGTCGCTACTGATTTTGCCTCTAGCTGCGTAAGTTTAGAGTGGTCGCACAGTGCCCATCCGTCCATGCAGTGCGAAAGATTACGCTTATGTTCTGCCTCGGCCACACCAGTCAATTCCGACGTGCTTAGCTTGGATTTGTCACACGAACTCCAACCTTCTTCACAGTCGGACAAATTGCTTTCATGCTCGGCCGCTCTCACCGCACTTGCTTCGGGTGCGGTAAGCATCGAATGATCACATGATTGGCGGCCGTTCATGCACTCCGACAGATTGTTACGACGTTTACTCGCCGCGACATCCACCGCTTCGGAGGGTGTAAGCGTCGAGTAATCACACGTTCCCCAGCCGTTCGTGCAGTTTGAAAGGTTCGAGTCATGATTGGAAGACTGCGAGAGTACTGGCACAACCGAGATCGTCAGACAGATCAGCAAGAACAACCACAAGCGTCGCATACGGCCTCCGGTTTTAAGGACAGTGTGTCACGCGGACGCCCATGAAAACTGGTCAAAACAGATCAGATCCTAGGAACGCGTATTGCAATCATCCTGTGCTGCTCGCCGGCATACCCAGTTCTCCATCCGAACAGCTTGCACTTCCCTTCTTGGCCGCACCTGGATGCGGGTGAACATCTCACGTTGGATCAAGAGTGCCAAATGGCAAACCAAGACCAATGCCAGGGCCGATAGCGCTTGGATTTCGTGCAAATCGGCATCAGTACATGTCTCCCATGCCACCATGGCCACCGGCAGCGCCAACGCCTTTTTTCTCTTCCGTAATGTCAGCCACAAGAGCTTCGGTAGTCAGCATCAGCGCCGCAATCGAGCCGGCATTGTTCAGCGCTGTGCGCACGACCTTCGTCGGATCGAGTACACCAGCTTTGACCAAGTCTTGGTACTCGCCGGTCAGCGCGTTGTAGCCGAAACTAGGGTTTTTCGAGTCGTTGACCTTGCCTAGGACGATAGCGCCTTCTTCGCCAGCGTTTTCGGCGATCTGGCGTAGCGGCTCCTGGAGGGCGCGCTTCACGATGTTCACACCGATTTGCTCATCGCCTTCGAGCTTCAGCTCGTCAAGAGCGGGGATGCATCGGGCCAGGGCAACGCCGCCGCCTGGGACGATGCCTTCTTCAACCGCCGCGCGGGTTGCGTGCATCGCGTCCTCGACACGAGCCTTCTTCTCTTTCATTTCCGTCTCGGTCGCCGCGCCAACTTTAATAATGGCAACACCACCGACCAGCTTCGCCAATCGCTCCTGTAGCTTCTCGCGGTCGTAGTCGCTGGTTGTCTTATCGATTTGGCCGCGAATTTCCTTCACCCGGCCTTCGACGTCGGCGTGCTTGCCTTTACCTTCGATGATGGTGGTATTGTCCTTGTCAATGGTGACCTTCTTGGCCTGTCCCAGATCCTCCACCTTCACGTTCTCGAGCTTGGTGCCCAGATCTTCGGTAATGGCTTTCCCGCCAGTAAGCGTTGCGATGTCCTGCAACATGGCCTTGCGGCGATCGCCGAACCCAGGCGCCTTTACGGCAGCAACCTGCAGCGTCCCACGCAGCTTATTGACGACTAGAGTTGCCAGGGCCTCTCCTTCAATATCCTCTGCGACGATAAGCAGCGGCTTGCCGCTCTTGGAGATCTCCTCAAGCAGAGGGAGGATGTCCTTCATGGAGCTGATCTTCTTTTCATAGATGAGGATATAGGCGTTCTCGAAGGCAACCTCCATGCGTTCAGGATCCGTGACGAAGTACGGCGAGAGGTAGCCCCGGTCGAACTGCATGCCTTCCACCACTTCGAGCTGGGTCTCAAGCGTCTTCGACTCTTCCACGGTAATCACTCCATCCTTGCCGACCTTCTTCATCGCTTCCGCGATGATGTGGCCGATGGTGTCGTCATTGTTGGCAGAGATGCTGCCAACCTGGGCGATCATGTCGCCGGTGACGGTCTTGGAGAGCTTATCGAGTTCGCCTTTGGCGCGCTCGCCGGTCTTGGAGTCGATTGCTCCGCAAATCACGGTGATGGCTTTTTCGATGCCGCGTTTCATCGCCATAGGATTGGCTCCGGCTGCGACGGTCTTGACGCCCTCGCGATAAATGGCCTGCGTTAGGACGGTGGCCGTGGTGGTCCCGTCGCCGGCGACGTCGCTGGTCTTGGAGGCGACTTCACGCACCATTTGTGCGCCCATGTTTTCAAGGCCATCCTGCAGTTCGATCTCTTTTGCAACCGTGACGCCATCCTTGGTTATCGTCGGCGATCCAAATTTCTTGTCGATGACAACGTTACGGCCCTTGGGACCGAGGGTCACCTTCACAGCGTTCGCCAGCAGGTTGACGCCGCGCAGGATCGCTTGCCGCGACTCTTCTCCATGTACGATTTGCTTTGCCATAATTCTCTTCTCCTAAAGTGTGAGATTTGTTGTCATCCAGAGCCGACGCTCTTAACCGTCGAGGAATCAGAGTTCGTCACCGCTCGCAACGAGCGAAACGCGATCGCAATCAACCAACATCCGAACTTACGTCTTTGTTCCTACGGTTTCTTTCTTGGCCGCGCCAGAGATGACGCCGAGGACTTCCTCCTCTTTCATGATCAGGAAGTCTTCTCCCTCAATCTTGATCTCGTTGCCGGAATACTTGTCGAACAGAATGCGGTCGCCTTCTTTTACCGCGAGAGGAAACAGCTTGCCGTCATCATTGGTCTTGCCCTTGCCAACCGAGATGACTTCGCCCTCCTGTGGTTTATCTTTGGCTGAATCCGGGATGATGATCCCGCCTCGGCTGGTGCCAACTTCTTCTATTCGCTGCACCAGGATGCGGTCATGCAGTGGGGTAAACTTCATAGCCATACTTGTTGACTCCTCTCATTGATAGCTCGTGTGTCCGTTTCTTTCTAAATCGGTATCTGTTTCGTACAACTTCATAACGTGGCTGGCACGCTCGCTGGCGACACGCTGACTTGTACGGAACGCCACCACCAGTATTGAGGTTTAGGCTTTTGAAAGCTGGTCAAAACGGATCAGTAATCAAAAAATCGTCGCCCGGTGACTACATGCCTTGTAAGGCTCATACGGAAGAACAGGGAGCGATGGCTTTTTGGCGTAAGGCTTGTATGGTCAGCGAGAGGTGACTTCTTTGCGTAAGGTTTATACGGAAGCTCAGCGAGAGGTGGCTTCTTGACACGTACCGCAGGTGTTGCTCCTGGATTGGACGGCGGCCTCGGACGAATTGTTTGCGTCAGTGGCCGAGTGGTTCAACTTATAATTCCTGGGGCAAATGGATCGAGATGGTGAAGCAGCGATCATCTCCATGCGTCGCTTGGCACGACAACTTCCAACCGTGAGGGACCCTGTGACACTCACTACAGTAACGCTGACTGGCGCCGACCAGAGATACAACGATCACTACTGCATACTCTCTCATTTCCACGTTACCCCACGGTTGGAATTAGGGTCGAAGTGGCAAGGGAGGTAACCCAAGTAGCTGCCGGAAGTCTCGTTACCGACGTAATCCTTAGAAGTTAATCTGGGGCGTAATCGTATTTCCACCGATACCGCGTCAGCGGCTTCGCGCAGGCGGCTTCGGACAGGGTTTTACCATGAACTATTCCGATGGGGGAGATCGCAAGGCGCAAACGCATCGGAGTGACTACCTCGTTTCGAATTTGAAGACTCAGTCTGGAAAAGGTTTGGCGGTAGAGGGCGAAGATTTGCCGTCGGCACCGAACAGCGGCTCATGGTACTGCGGAAGCCGCGCCGATACTGCTCTCAAGCAGCCGCTGCACACGGAACACCCAACAGCTCAATCTCTCGGTGCACAATGTGGTGCACTATTCACTGCCGTGGCCGACGGTTTTTCGCACTTAAGTTTTTGAGCGAAAAATAATCCCTCGGTGCACAGTTGGTGCACTATCCGTTGCAAATTGCCTATTTTGAATGCGACTGACAGCCGCTAACTCTAACAAAATACGTAAAACTCAGTGAGCACGAACAGGGCAGGATTGATTAGCAAACCGCCGCCTTCAGCCACTCGGCCACCTCTCCGGCGGGCTATCTTAATAGTCTAACACGCTTGCTCCGTTCCTTGAGTGCGCGGTTAGTGCTCTCGCAGAAGCCCGAAAGTGGATATCCACTCCAACTTAGGGTGTCCCGTGTCGATGTCGAAACGAGGAATGTTATCGAACAATGAGTACTGCGAGGCATACTGCGCGTTGGTGATATTCATTCGCCGAAATGATGGCAGCGAATCAAGGAATCGTCGATCGCGTTGCAATGCGCATATTTATTGAGCTTAGCGCAATCACGCCCCGTGATCGAATCGCCATGCACGTCGGTGTTACCTTTGATTCCGCAATCAAGTTGCCGCAATCCCCCTCATCCGCTATGATGCAACCCATGTTCTTACCAGCGTCCACCATGGCCATGGCGTGTTGTTGTTGCCGGTGTCGTCGTGTGTCGACGCGTGGAGGAACGAAGAGCTAATCGGTTTCAATCATTTCAGCACTTCTAGGACCCACCGTCGCAACCGTGCCGGTGGGTTTTCTATTTGCGCTCTGCGCTCCAGCCGGTCGAAATCAGCGAAAACAACGAAAGGGCATAAGATTGACAATTCGCATCGCTTTGACCGGCACCCTACTCGCTCTGCTGACGCTCTCATCGCAGGCGCAAGTTACGGTACGCGCAGGATACTTCCCGAACATTACGCATGCCCAGGCTCTCGTGGGCCGCGCCAATGGCCGTTTCGAACAAGCATTGGGACCCAGCGTGAAGCTCGAATGGAAGACGTTCAACGCAGGACCATCCGCCATTGAAGCTCTCTTCGCCGGCGCGGTCGATCTGATTTATGTCGGACCGAATCCCACCATCACTGGATACATCCGCTCACAAGGTGAAGCCGTGCGCGTGGTTGCTGGCTCAGCCAGCGGCGGAACGGCTTTGGTCGTTCGCTCAGCCGCGAACATTCATAAGCCTGAAGACTTCCACGGAAAGAAAGTGGCGTCCCCGCAACTGGGGAACACACAGGACGTCGCACTACGCGCGTGGCTCCTGCAAAACAAACTGAAATCAACTGACAAAGGCGGCGATGTGCAAGTGATCCCGCTTGCCAATCCCGATCAGCTCACACTCTTTCAAAAAGGTCAGCTCGATGCATCTTGGGCTCCCGAGCCGTGGGCCACGCGTCTCATTCAGGAAGGTGGCGCGCAGTTATTTCTCGACGAACGTTCCCTGTGGCCCGATCACCGCTTTGTGATCACCCAGATCGTGGTGCGCACAGATTTTCTCAAGCAGCATCCGGACTTGGTGAAGAAATGGCTCACTGCGCAGGTTGACCTTACGCAGTGGATTAACAAGAACAATTCACAGGCGAAGACGATCCTTAATCAACAAATCCAGAAAGACACGGGGCGTGCGCTTCCCCCCAAAGTGCTCGACGAAGCATTCGGCCGCCTGGAGGTCACATACGATCCCATCCGCTCGTCGCTGCTCGGGTCCGCCGAGCGCGCGTATCAAGCGGGATTCCTGAAGCAGAAACCTGAGTTGTCGAACCTGTATAGCCTCGACTTGCTCAACGAAGTATTGCGGGAAAAGAAGTTGCCAACGGTGCAGTAACGCACAACTGGAGCGAACATGGCCGCACTCATCGAAATACCGCCGTCGATTATTGGCGAACGAAAAATTGAAGTCCAGGGCATCACGAAGGAATATGTCAACGGACGTGAGCGCATGCTCGCGCTTCAGCCGATCGATCTCGAAGTGCGTCGCGGCGAATTCCTCTGCATCGTGGGCCCGTCCGGCTGCGGCAAGTCCACGCTGTTGCACATCATCGCCGGGCTCGACCAACCCACTGGCGGCTCGATCCTGATCGACGGGCAACCGACAAATGGTCCGGGGCCAGATCGGATTCTGATCTTCCAGGAGCTCGGCCTTTTCCCCTGGCTCAATGTTCGCGAAAACGTTGAGTTCGGACTAAAGATGAAGGGCGTACCTCGGAACGAGCGCAAGGAGCGTGCGCGGCATTTCATCCAGCTGGTGCACCTCTCGCGGTTCGAAAACAGCTACATTCACCAGCTCTCCGGCGGAATGAAGCAACGTGTTTCACTTGCACGAGCACTGGCGCTCGAACCTGGAGTTCTGCTCATGGACGAGCCCTTCACCGCGCTCGATGCGCAGACGCGCGATCGACTGCACGACGAGTTGGAACGCATCTGGGCTGAGACCGGCCAGACCATCATCTTTGTAACGCACAATGTTCGTGAAGCAGTTCGACTGGGAGATCGCGTAATCGTGATGAGCTATCGCCCCGGCCGAATCAAACGGGAGTTTGCGATTGAACTAGAGCGCTCGCGCTCACTGGAAGATCCCGAGGTCACCCTGAAGGCAAAAGAGATTCTTTTCGAATTGCGATCAGAGATCGACAAAGCAGTTCTCGCGGAGTACAGCCATGCGTAAGATTCTGCGCCAGATCGCGTTTTACGCTGGGCTTCTCGCCATATGGGAACTGGTCGTTCTGTTGAAACTGTGGCCGCCCTATTTGTTTCCAACGCCGTACTCGGTTTTCGAGTCCTTACGCTCCGGCTTCTCCGATCACAGTTTCTGGATCGGCATTGGCGTCAGCATGAAACGTGTGGCCATCGGTTACGCGATTTCCTGCGTGCTCGGCGTCGCGCTGGGATTCCTGACCGCTTACAGCCGCTTCCTCTCTGAAACGCTTGGCCGCTTGCTCGTGAGCCTGCAAAGTATTCCGAGCATCTGCTGGCTGCCTGTCGCGATTCTCTGGTTCGGCCTCACCGAAAAAGCGATCCTGTTCGTTGTCGTCATGGGATCTCTATTGGCAATCACCATTTCTGTCGAATCCGGGTTGCGCAGCATTCCTAAGATCTATCCCATGGCAGGCCAGAATCTTGGCGCGAGCGGATGGAAACTCATCATTCACGTTCTGCTGCCCGCCAGCTTGCCTCACCTGATCTCCGGTCTGAAGCAGGGCTGGGCCTTCGCCTGGCGTTCGCTCATCAGCGGCGAAATGATCTTCGTTACGCTTGGACTCGGACAACTGTTAATGATGGGGCGTGATCTGAACGATATAAGCCAGGTGTTCGCAGTGATGCTGCTAATCATCGCACTCGGTTGGCTGGTCGATGCGATCTTCTTCCGCGGCATGGAGCGTGCTCTTCGACGGCGCTGGGGATTTGCAACAACCTAGTTCAAAATGGGCACGGGTGGCGAAGTGGCTAACGCGGCGGCCTGCAAAGCCGTTATACATGGGTTCGAATCCCATCCCGTGCTCCAGGGTCCTATCAAGCTGCTCGGGTCCGGCGTCCGCGGCGTTGCTGTGCGTCGAAGTCGGTAACACTGATTACCCCGAACTCGTTCAGCGCCTGTCCCATAAAAGGTATTGCCGCTGAGCTACCCGCAAATCCGAGGATTGCCGGTAGAGTTGCGGCTGTCATCATCTGCATGATGTCGCCCTTACCATGCGTATGGAAGCTTATCTTCTTCAGCCCGCCTGGGTAATCGGTGAGCATGGAAAGACCCAATACCATGCCCCCGTTGATCAGTGCCGAAACGGCTGCCCGAGGATGACGTCCCCACAAAACTCCAGCTACCACCATAAAATAGGAAACGGTTACATAGTCGAGCACAGCGTGCGTTGGCGGATCGACGAACTTCGGGAATCGTTGCGTTCGCTTCAGGATGCGATCGAGAATGCTCATGAAATTGTCTCTAAAGAAAAAGATGCGATTCGTATCTGCCGGTGTGCCAGCGGAAAGCGGTTCCAATGGGAAATGCGGAGTTGCTGATTGAAGTAGTAGAAGGCGATATTACCCGGCTTGAAGTCGATGTCATCGTGAACGCCGCGAACACTTCGCTGCTGGGTGGAGGCGGAGTAGACGGCGCGATTCATCGTGCTGCTGGACCGGAGCTCCTGGAAGAGTGCCGCACCCTACTTGGGTGCTCGACCGGAGATGCGAAAGCGACACGAGGCCACCGGCTTCCGGCGAAGCACGTGATTCACACCGTCGGACCCGTTTGGCATGGAGGCAATAGCAAGGAGGCGGAGCACCTGGCCACCTGTTATTCACGATCTCTCCAACTTGCAGAAGAACTCGGTGCGCGCAGCATCGCTTTCCCGGCGATCAGCACCGGCATTTACGGATTTCCCAAAGATCTTGCAGCCGAAATCGCCGTCTCTAACACTCGCAGGCACCGCGGATCCATCGAACGCGTGCTCTTCGTGTGCTTCGATCGCGAAACCGCGCAGATCTATCGCAAGTTGCTGGAAAAATAGGTCGCTGCCAAGCGTACTCATGGCTCGCATCTTGCGATGACCTGCAACTACCGGAACCAGCATTCCTAAGAATTAAGATCTCGTCATTTGCGGCGGCAGATCATGCTCGGGCACGGCTGCTCAGGATCATCTAGAATTGCTATGCAGAATCTGACGCATGACACTTTTACTCGATTCCATTCACTCCCCTGCCGATGTAAAACGGCTTTCTATCCGGCAGCTCGAAACCCTCGCAGCGGAAATACGCGAGGAACTCATCAATGTTCTTTCGAAGACGGGCGGCCACTTGGGCCCGAATCTCGGCGTGGTCGAGCTGACGATCGCCATGCACTACGTCTTCAATACGCCGGCTGACCATTTCGTCTTCGACGTGAGCCACCAGGCCTATGTGCACAAGCTGCTGACCGGACGTCGCGAGCAGTTCCACACGATTCGCACGCCCGGTGGACTGAATGGCTTCATGTTGCGCACGGAAAGTGAGCACGACTGCTATGGAGCCGGACACGCTGGTACCGCGCTTTCCGCTGCACTTGGCATGGCCGTCGCGCGCGATAAGACTGGCGGGAAGGAATACGTTGTTGCGCTAGCCGGAGATGCAGCATTCACTTGTGGGATTACTTACGAAGCTCTGAACAATATCGCGCAATCCACCAAGCGCATGCTCGTTATCCTCAACGATAACGAGTGGTCGATCGACAAAAATGTGGGCGCCATCGCCAGCTATCTGAACAAGATCGTTACCAGTCCGAAATACGATTACCTCCACGAACGCGCGGGTCGTTTTGTCGAAAGGATCGGCGGCAGACGGGCGCTGAAAATGGCACGCAAGGCTGAGGAAGTGGCGAAGGGCATCCTCTGGCCCAGCGTCATCTTTGAGGAACTTGGCCTCAAGTATTACGGGCCAATCGACGGCCATGATATCGCCACGCTGATCAAGACTTTCGAATTCCTCAAAACCCAAGACCGTCCTGTGCTGCTGCACGTGCTCACGCAAAAGGGGAAAGGCTTCGAGCCTGCCTTGCAGAAGCAAAAGAAATTTCATGGTCTTGGACCATACGATCCAGAGACGGGCGAGACCGCCCCAACCGGCCGCCGCACCTATTCCGAAGTATTTGCCGATACGCTGGTGAAGCTGGCGAACATGAACAAGAAGGTCGTGGCGATCACTGCCGCGATGCCGAATGGAACCGGACTCGATCGCTTCCGCCCGCATCATCCTGACAGGTACTTCGACGTCGGCATCGCCGAGGAACACGCGGTTCTGTTCGCTGCGGGCATGGCGACTCGCGGACTCAAACCCTTCTGCACGATTTACTCAACCTTCCTGCAGCGCGCCTTTGATCCGATCGTGCACGATGTCTGCTTGCAAAACCTGCCCGTCGTTTTTTGTATGGATCGCGGTTCGCTCTCCGGCGACGACGGACCTACGCACCACGGCCTGTTCGACATCAGTTACCTGCGGGGCATTCCGAACATCGTTCATATGGTTCCGAAAGATGAAGACGAACTCGCCGATATGCTTTTCACGGCGATGCAGTATGAAGGACCGATCGCGGTACGTTATCCGCGCGGAACCGGTCCCGGAACTCCAGTGAAAGACGTCCCGCGCGCGATCACCATTGGCAAGGCAGAACTGCTTCAACATGGGGAGAATGATCGCGTCGCGATCTTTGCGCTCGGGGCCATGGTTCCCATGGCTCAGGAGGTCGCAGTCAAGCTCGAAGCTGAAGGCATTTCAGCGGCGGTCATTAATGCGCGCTTCACCAAGCCAATTGATACGGAGATGCTGGAATTTTACGCGCGCAGTGTGGACGTCATCCTCACGCTGGAAGACCACGTTTTACGAGGTGGATTTGGAAGCGCGGTGCTCGAAGAGCTTAGCAATCTGGGCTTGACGACTCCGGTTGTGCGCATCGGCTGGCCCGATCAATTCATCGAACACGGCAAGCCGGAGGCTCTGAGAACGAAGTACGGGATCACCGTTGAAGCGGCAATTGAAAAATTGCGGCGGTTCCTGCAGGTGCAGAAAGAAACGCGGATATCGACCCAGCAGACCTAGTGTTCAGCGGACTCTCGGGCTAGTAGAACCGGCTCTGCGTTATCCGTGGTCGATCACGTGAAGAGGGCATCACGCTCGCTAGTTCTTCGACTTCTCCACAAACTTCGGCTGAGTAACCGACATATGCGTGTGGATTACCTTCCATTTTCCTCTTGTCTTTTGATAGACCATGGTTGCATTCCAGCGTTCCTCCTTGGAGCCGACATCAGTGATAAGGTTGTATGTCAGCACGGCGACGTTGCCCGAGAACTGGATCTTCGGATCGACGAACTCGAACCTATCAAAGTGAAACTGGCCAGCAAAACTTCTGTACAGGGTAGACAACTCCGAAAGGCCGTTCAAACGCTTGGCGGTGAATGGATCGAAGTAGGTCACCTCGTCGCTGGAATTGTGTAGGTATTCTTCAACATCCCCCTTGCACCAACGCTCCATCGCGACTTTCTCCAGAGAAAGTATCTCTCTTGCAGCATCAGAATCGCTCTTGGCCTCTGCCATCACAACCGACGCCATCACGACGGACAGCAAAACGACCTGCACTAACAGACACATTTAGGTCTCCTGGGGGACTGACGGTTTCGCCTTCTTCCGTATGGGCAGGAAGAGTTAATCGCCATAACAGAGGAGTCGAGTTTGCACCAGTCGAGCTTCGAAACAGCCGACAATCTGCCTCACGTACGCGTGATTCTGCTACGGCATTTACTAACGACCACCTAACCCATCACGCTATACCGATCGCTGCTTCGCCGGCCGATCCGCGTGCGGCTCCGATTCCTCCGCATGCACGGAGACGGGCTCCTTCACCGCGGGCTGAATCGTCTCTACTGAGAAGTGCGGAATCCCCGGAACTAGAACGTTCAACGGGCCGGTATTGATCAGGATCTGCTCCACCCATTCCCCAACACCGCTTCCCTGCCGTGCGTCCTTCACGCGCACCAGCGCTTCGCGCCAGAACGACGAGGTCATCTGCGTCGCCCGGCTAGGGTTCGCAAAGACCAATGTCGCGTGTTTCTCACCTTCGAGTGTGCGTTCACCCACAACCAGCGCGATCACATCAGTGGTTTCATTCAAACGATACTTAACGATATCCATGGGACGGCTCCTGTCCTTTACTGTCTCCTGGCTGCTCGCCTGCCGATCACTCCCAGACGAATCCACAACGGCAGCGAACTATTTCCAATCTGTGCTGCCTTCGCAGCACTTTGGTGCACCAGGGACAGATTCGTATCCGGATCTCGGCTGATGACTGAAATTCTGCCTCGGCCAGAAGATAGGCCGGGACTGTCTGATGGCACGTGCCTCCGCGCTCGTACCACCGTGCGGCCGGAACCGGACGCTTCCGCGCGATATTCATCGCTCTGATTCGGAGCGTATCACTTACCTGTTTGGTCGCAGTGAAGCAGGTCACATCAGGGTGTGTGCGGGCGCGAGATTGGGGACTTGCACGATCACCCTCCAACGAAAACGCCCCAACCGCTGTTGCGGCCGGGGCGTTCAATATAGAGCAGTTTCGCTCTAGAACATGTTCCACAGGAACTGGTTGTAGACGTCGTGGTGATACTGCACTTCCGGCGCCTTCACGAACGTTCCCAGCAGGCGCGGGCAACGGTCGGCCGAAGCCTGCTTTAAGTCGGCATAGCGGGCTTTCACGTCTTCGCCGAGAAGCTTTGACGTCCAGTCCGCTTTGCGGAAGTCCTCCAACGCGGTGTAGATGTTGTCTGGCAAATAGCGCTCGGCCTGGCGGAGATTCTTGATCTTTGCAATCTCGCCGTCGATGCCGGTCTTGAATACCGTCAGCAACACCATATAGGGATTCGCATCCGGACTCACGGAGCGAACTTCCACGCGCATGCTCTTCTCGTTGCCGATCGGAATGCGAACCATAGAGCCGCGGTCGGTTGGCGATGCCTTAATCTGGTTCGGCGCTTCAAAGTGCGGATCAAGCCGGCGATATGCATTGACGCTCGCGTTCAGCAGCAGGCAGATGTCATTGCCGTGGGTAAGAATGCGATCGATGAAGGAGTAGCCCAGCTTGCTGAGCTTCTCTTCGCCCTTCGCGTCCCAGAACAGGTTCTTGCCGCCCTTGCTGATCGACACGTTGGTATGCATGCCACTGCCGTTTACCCCGACAACTGGCTTCGGCAGGAACGAAGCGGTCAATCCCATTTTCGTCGCTACTTCACGACAGATCAGCTTGTAGAGCTGAATCTGGTCCGCTGCCGCAACCGCTTCGCCGTAGCCGTAGTTGATTTCGAACTGCGACGGCGCAACTTCCGGGTGATCTTTCTCATTCTGGAAACCCATCGCACGCTGCACTTCCGCGGTCGTGTCAATGAACGTGCGCAGCAGATCGCCGGGCAGCGAGTGGTAGTAGCCGCCGGTGTTCACGTATTCGAACTTAGCGGTCTCGTGATAGTGGCGCTCCGCGTCGGCTCCCTTGAACAGGAACCCTTCAATTTCGTTGGCAGCATTCAGCGTATATCCCTCTTTCTTGAAGAGGTCGCCGGTATAGCTTTTCAGGACGCCACGAATATCCGCGCTGTAGGGTGCGCCGCCCTTGTCGATGACTTCGCCGAAGACCATCACCTTGCCAGGTCCAAAGAAGTCAGCCGGCCCCCAATAGAACGCGCTCCAATCGATGCCGAGGCGCAGATCGCTCTCGCGCTGTGCGGTGAAACCGCGGATGGAAGAGCCGTCAAACGTGAGATTGTCCCAGCTCTTGATGAGGAACTTTTTGTCATAGTCCAGCATGTGCAGGCGGCCTTCCAGGTCGCTGAACATCACTGTGACGGCCTTGATCCGCTTTTCGTCGGTCAAGTATTTCAGGCGTTCTTCCTGAATCTTGTGAATGTCGACACGATCGAGGCGTTGTTTTTTTGCGTGAAGATTAAGTTCCTCAAGCTCTTCGTATGAGAGCGCCAGAAAATTCCGCAGTTCGTTTGACATGGATCTCCTTGGAGTGGGATTTTAAGGACCCAGGAAAGCTAGATTGATAGCGTTAACGAAAGAGGATAGCGGGCGGGGTTTGCTCCTCGCCAATTAAAAGAGCTGATACAGCATATTCAAGGAATTTATCAGGCAGGAAAAGCCCGTGAAAGGCGAAGGCTTACGCTGCTCCGCCCAAATCAGGAATCGCTCTTAGACTTTCACCGCGACTGCTTTTTTTGAATGCGACTTCAGCTCCTCCAGCGAAGGATACGACTCGGGAACCGTAAGTGTCCGCTCCGGAGGTTGAACGCCGGTCTGAGCAGCCTTTACAAAGGTTTCGAGCGCATGTCCGGCATGCGCAGGAATAATCACCGTTGCCGTCAGAGATCCACGACGCACATACGATTGTCCTGTCCCTGGCAGTCCATCGCATCCCGTGAATGGCAAATTGAGCCAATGATCGCGGTCGGCATCCTTGGTTAGTTCCTGGAAAGCTCTCCGTGCGCCCACCGCCATCGCGTCATTCTGACAGCCGATCACGCCGACCGGCAGATTTCGGGACGTAGAAAGCTTCAGCCATGAACTCACGGCGTTATATGCGCTGGTTTCCGTCCAGGACCCCTTCAATGTCTTGATCTCCGCCTCTGGAGGTTTGGTGCTGTTCATCCCGGAAGTGCGGTATCGACACGCATCGCTTACCGTCGGACCCTCGATATACAGAACACAGTGTCCTGGCTGAAGCAGAATGCCAAATTGCCTCCCTTGAATGCGTCCGACTTCCGTGTGGTCCGAACTCAGTCCGAATACGGGAAGCTTTGCGGTCTTGCGCAATTCGGGGAAGTAGTCCACATCACGATTCAGGACTACCCAACCCATGCCCACGTTCACCGCCGCTTTCGCAACCTGCGGCAGGCCCGTTCCTACAGGCTCCAGCAGGATTACGTCCGGCCGCGCGTCGGCCGGCCCCTGAATTAATTTCAGGAGCTGCTGGCTCTGGTTGATCGCGTCATTGTTGGCGTAAAGGATTTGCAGATCGACGCCCAGCTTGCGCGCCGTGCTTTCTACCGACGCGGCTTGCTCGCGCTGGTAGTCGTTATCGTGGGTGGTCAGGGAGGCTAAGACCTTGAGTTTTTTCATCGCTATATAGCTCGCCAGTGGCAGCGATGTTATACCTAAATCGATTTAGAACAAGATTACTTTTGGGGTCCCTGCCCGGTGCTATATAGCCTTGACATTGCCCGTCTGTATTGGCTTCCCGGCGCTCCCAACTCCTGCCTGGCCATGGCGAATCCCGGAATGGCACCTTCTCGCTGGTTTGTAAGATACTGAAATCACTCTCCTGTGGCAGGTTTTGGCCCAAAAAGGAATGAATGATTCGGCGCATTTTCGTACTGGAGGTTATCTTCTTCGCTGGCCTTGCTTTGGGACAGCAGGCCCCGCCGGCTTTAAACACAAAAGTCACGTCCGATCCCAAGACCGTAATCGTGACCGGCACCTTCCAACCCATCCCCCTGGAAGAGTCGAACCGCTCCGTGGTTTCGCTCAATACCCAGCAGTCGCCGCTGCTCCATAACTCTTTCGTCGACTATCTCGATCAAGATGCTTCCATCGATCTCCAGCAGCGCGGACCCGATGGCGTTCAGGCCGATCTCTCCATTCGCGGCAGCACCTTCGAACAGGCGCTCGTGCTTCTCAACGGACTTCGCATCAACGACGCGCAATCCAGCCACCATGATATGGATATCCCCATTCCTCTCGACGCGACCTCCCGCATCGAAGTGCTCCACGGCACCGGGTCCACTTTCTATGGGTCGGATGCGATCGCCGGAGCGGTGAACTTCATCACCACGCGTCCGGAAGGTTCGGAGCTCCGCCTCGGCGCGGGCCTGGGAAACTTTGGCTTCAATCAGCAGCGTCTGCTTGGAATCTATGTCGGAAAACGCTGGTCGGAAGAGATTGCCGCCAGCCGTGATCTCTCCACCGGCTTCATCCCGGATCGCGATTACCGCAGCAGCGCGGTGTCGTCCGAAACGCGCTATCGCACCGTGCTTGGAGATAGCGACATTCTTCTCGCGGGCAGCGATCGTCCCTTCGGCGCCGCGGGCTTTTACGGCACGTATCCGTCCTGGGAACGCACCAAGAGCTGGTTCGCCTCGGGCAGCCAGCAATTGGGCAAGAAGACAACGGCATCGTTCGGATACCGGCGTCACTCCGACGAGTTCGTACTTTTTCGCGACGATCCCACCATCTACGAAAACAACCATGTGAGCCAGAGCTGGCAAGCCGCCCTCCGACGGAACAATGAACTTGGCAAGAATTCAACCCTGGCCTATGGCGTCGAAGCCGACGGCGACAAGATCGACAGCAATAACCTGGGCCATCATGCGCGCAACCGAACCGCCGGCTACGTCAGTCTCGATCTGCGCGCCTTGCACCGCTTCGCTGCAACCATCGGTGGGCGCGAAGAATTCTTCAGTGGCGGCCGCGCTGAGTTCGCTCCGACCCTCGCCGGCGGAGCATGGCTCGGCAAAGGATGGCGCCTCCGCGCGAGTGCCAGCCGTGGCTTTCGCCTCCCCACGTACACCGACCTTTATTACAGCGATCCCGCGAACCTCGGCAATCCTCTGCTGAAGCCTGAGTCCGCCTGGGGATTCGAAGGCGGTCCTGAATGGAATAACGGCGGCAAGGTTTCGCTGTCGCTCACCGCATTCCAGCGTCGCGTCCGCGACGGCATCGACTATGTGAAGTACGCGCTCGACCAGCCCTGGCAGGCGACGAATTTCGACAGGATCAACTACACCGGCCTGGAGACGGCCGTTCGCTTACGGCTCCCGCGGCTTCAGGAACTCGATTTTGCGTACACGTACCTGCACGCCAATCAGCAGGCAGTACCCGGATTAATCTCGCAATATGTTTTCAACTATCCCAGTAACAACGCCGTGTTCAGCTGGCTTGGCACCGTGAAGAAAACCGTAAACATTCGCAATCGCGTCGGTGTCACGCAGCGTGTCGGTCAGGATGCCTATCCGCTCTGGGATCTCGCGGCTTCCCGCGCGAATGGACGGGTTCGTCCTTATCTGCAGTTCTCAAATCTCAGCAACACGGGATACGAAGAACTTGCCGGAGTGCCTATGCCCGGCAGAATGGTGATTGGCGGAATGGAACTGATGCTGGCAAGAAAGAAATGATGAGGAACTGGAGCGGGCAAGGCCTGAGCGCTGGTCGTTGGGGTTTTTTATGACCCAAGCCTTGGCCCGCATCAGAAGCAGCTGATCAAGCTGCAGGACTTTCTCGGTTGCATGCATAGTAGGTACTCTGCCCGCGTTTGAAAAATACAAAGTTTCTATCGCGGCCATTAATACGGACGTATAGCGCCGCGCTCCCGCTTCTAGCTCAAATAAAAAACATTGATTGGACTGGCGCTGCCCCGAGTTCTAGCCTCTAGCTGCCGGTTTCTCATCTTTTCGCGCGTGCCCATTGGACCGCTGAACGTCCAAGCGCTGTTCATTTGATTTCACAGAATTGTTGGCGCTCACGTCCGACAGGCGCGTTTCTTGGTGCCCCATATCTGCCCGCGTTTGGCAGATGTGGGTAGTAGGCGAAGGTTCATCCATGAAGCTTGCAGGTTTGCTGATGCTCGTAGCAGGCTGGCTCTTGACTGTCGCCACCGTCGTCCTTTTGGGCACGGCGCCTTTGCGCGGAGCATTTATCGCAGCAGGCGTCGCCGTAGAGGCGATTGGCGTGGGACTCCTGGTCCGCTCTCATCTTGTTCTGCGAGGCGAACACGGGTGACCTCCGCGCCAGCACTCTCCGAATCGGGCTTCGTTCTCTGTATTGTCCTCATTGCGCTGGTTCCGCTAGCGGCGCTGGGGTTGGCGCTGATCAACACCGGTCTCGGCCGCTCGCGCAGTGCGGCGCACACGATGCTCACATCTCTATGCGTGCTTGGGATCGCAGGAATCGTGTATCTCATCTTCGGATTTGCCTGGCAAGGCGCCGCTGGAGGACCCGCACACTCTGTCGTCATCCGCGGCAATGCGTGGAGTTGGATCGCAGCCGAGCCGCTTTTCTTCCGTGGACTGACTTACGGCGATAGCACTTCGCTTATCGCTTGCCTGCAGATGCTCTCCGTGGGATTGGCCGCCATCATCCCTCTCGGCAGTGGCTCGGATCGCTGGCGGCTTGGCGCAATCTGCGCTTCCACAGCACTGTTCGCCGGAATCACCTATCCAATCTTTGCGCACTGGGCCTGGGGTGGAGGCTGGCTTTCGCAGATCGTCCACCTCGGCATGGGTCAAGGGTTCCTCGACTGCGCTGGATCGGGCACGATTCAGGTCACCGGCGGCCTGACCGCGCTTTCGATTGCATGGATCATCGGACCACGTCGCGGCAAATATTCGCATGACGGAATGCCCGCGGCAATTCCCGGCCACAACTCCGTGCTCGTGCTCGTCGGCTGCCTGATCGCGCTTGTCGGATGGCTGGCGCTGAACTCGGCGGGATCGTTGCTCTTCGCCGGCGCCTCATCCGGACGCCTCGTGCTGGTCGTGATCAACACCTTGTTGGCAGCGTTCTCCGGATTGCTCGCAGCCCTTATCACCACCCGCATTCGCTTCGGCAAGCCCGACACATCTCTCAGCGCCAATGGCTGGATCGCGGGACTAGTAGCCATCAGCGCTTCGTGCGCACTCGTCGTGCCAGCCATCGCGATCCTGATCGGCGCTATCGCCGGGATCCTCATCCCCTTTGCAATTGACACCTTCGAATTTCGCCTCGCCATTGACGATCCCGGCGGATCAATCTCAGTTCATGCCCTTGGTGGATTGTGGGGACTGGTCGCCGCAGGCCTCTTCGCGCGCGTCTCAGGGAACCAGTCCAGCCAGATGCTCGCCCAAGTCATCGGCATTGCGACTTTGCTCGGATTTGTTTTCCCGCTGACCTACGGATTGAACTGGGCTCTCGATCGCATCTACCCGCAACGTGTGGCTGGGGAAGGCGAACGCCAGGGCATGGACCTGCACGAACTGGGCGCCGACGCCTATCCCGAATTCGCCATCCACACCGACGAATTCATCCCGCGATAATCGATGCCAACAAAACCGGATCGGCTAATCAGTCTTCCTTGAACTCCGCCCATGCTCCAGTCTTGCCATAGTAGATCCGCATATTGCACTGCTTCGGGGCAACATGTCCAAAGGCTATCGCGAATTTCTCAGGCGCACTGAGCTGACCAATTTGCATGGGAACACGCGCGAGGTCCTGGGCTTGGTCGTATTTGTCGGCGCCCGTGACTTTCTTATTCAAGACTAACGTCCAGCTCCCCTTCTCCGGAATTACATACACGCTGTAGGCTCCTGCCGGAACGTTTGAGTTGCCAATCGAGAGTGGGACGTCCGTGAACAAAAACATCGGTGCTCCGCCGGGTGTCCACAGTTGCCCTTCGGGTAATTTGGTTTTGCCGGGGTTTGCTTCATCACTGTTATGGCGAACGCTCAACTCCCTGCCATCCTGAAAATCGCAGGCAGCAGTACTCGTTGAGGGCGCTTGAGCGAAGCCGCCGTTGACCAATGTGCACAATAAGGCAGTAAGCATCAGAAACCGCAACATTTTTCTTAGCTCCTTACACGATGTTTTGCTGACAACCCGTTTTGCGAGTCTCATGCCGGTGGGCAACACTAGGCAGTTGCTCCCCGCCTCCGATGCCCGCTTTCTACCGATTGAGGGCCCGCTGAGGAGACCCGTATCATTTCTTCACGGTAACGGCAAAATGAGTTGCGCCACCAAAAGATGTTTTCACGGCGGACAGTCGCCTTTAATCGAGACATTCGCTTTTTCTGCTGAGCCAAAGGCATTTCGCAGGCAATGCGGATCGCATCCGCTACTGCGCGCGTGTGGTAGGGATTAACCAGCAGAGCCCCGCGATTTAGTTGGAAGGCCGCTCCCGCAAACTCACTCAAGATCAGCACTCCATCGTCGTTGACGCGAGCAGCGCAGTATTCTTTCGCGATCAGGTTCATGCCATCTTTTAGTGGAGTCACCAGGGCTATACCGGCCGCACGGTAAAAAGCCAACAGTTCGGGCCGTTCTAGAGAACGATGGATGTAATGGATGGGCACCCAACCAGGCTCTCCGTAACGACCGTTGATCTCACTTACAGTGCGTTGGATCTGTGCCTTCAACTCGCCGTACTTAGGGATGTCTTCTCGGCTTGGCACTACAACCTGTACGAACGTGACTTTTCGGTGCAGGTCGGGATGACACTCGAGAAAATGGCGAAATGCGGCTAGCTTCTCTGGAATGCCTTTCGTGTAATCGAGTCGATCGACGCCCAGGACGATGTGGCGGCCGCTGAAACCGCGACTGATCTCGTCTGCCCGATTGGCAACGCCTACTTTAGCAGCGCCTTCCGAGAATTCGTCAAAATCGATGCTGATCGGGAAGGCCCCTACAAATGTGCTCCGACCGGGTTCGTCTACAACCAGGTGTTTGCCGTGCGTCCTGATGTCGGCTTTCTTTACGAATTGGCGAAGACAGGCAACAAAGTTTCGCCGGTCTCGAAGAGTCTGAAATCCGACAACATCGAAGTCCAGCAATGCGGTCAGAATTTCCTCTCGCCAGGGTAGCTTTTCGAAAATGTCCGGGCTCGGAAATGGAATGTGATGGAAGTAAGCAAGCCGCTCATCGACGCCTAACTGGCGAAGGCTCGAAGCAACCGACATCAGGTGATAGTCATGCACCCAGATCAAATCACCGTGCTGCGCTTCGCTAGCGATCTTTTCCGCGAATCGCCGGTTCACAGCCAGATGTGTATCCCAATACGTAGGATCGAAATTGCAGCGTGATTGCAGATCATGAAACAGAGGCCACAGCACCTCGTTAGAAAAGCCGCAATAAAAACGCGAGCGCTCCTCCGCTGTCATAAAAACGGGTTTGAGCGCAAAGTTGCTCTGTCGCGAGTGGTCCTCCAATACCTTCTCGATCTCTGGCAATTCGTCTGTACCCGTCCAGCCGATCCAGATACCGGCAGAATCGTTGAGCAACGGGCGAAGCGCCGTAACGAGTCCTCCCGAACTCGGTTCGATTTGAAATCCATCGTACCCGCGCACAATCGTGACTGGCAAGCGGTTGGAGACCACAACAATCCGGTGTCGGGAGCTGGTCATTGCGCACCCCCACATGCAATGGCCCAATCCTCAAGGAACGACCGAACCTCCTTCGGAGGTTGGATCCACACATCGGCAATCGTCGGACGATATTCTCTGCGGACCAGAACGCCCAACCCGCGCCCGCGTAATGCTTCGAATGCATCTTCGTCGGTTTGATCGTCGCCAAGGTAGGCAATCGCGGGATCATCCCCCATCTCGGCAACAATGGCGCGCACAGCGTTTCCTTTATTTCTTAATGCCACACGTATCTTTAAACCACCGTCAAACTCCAGAAGGTCGAGTCCTCCACGACTATCCAGCATCGACCAGACTGCGTGCACCTTGTGAGCAACTTGCCTGGCCTTAACAGAGTCAAGGCCCCGCCAGTGAACCGCGGTCGCTGCAGGTTTAAACTCCAGCAGATGGAAGAGCCCTTGCCGGCTGAGCCTTTCGTTCACCTCAGAGATTCTGTTGAGGGACGTCTCGTCGAGCTTCGCAACTTCATATTTGCCACTGGCATGGAGTCGAGAAAGACCATGGCAACCCCAAACCTCGATTTTCTTCAGGCCCAAAAGCTTCGAGACTTCTACTGCTCGACGACCGGTCACGACCACAACGCGTGTGTTCGCTTGGTTGCGAATTCGGTCAAGTAAAGCCGGAATTCCCGGATAAGGAACGGCTCTACCGCGGTCTTCCGAGAAAGGAGCCAAAGTACCGTCATAATCAATCAAAAGAGCGCGATTGGATGTCCGAGAAGCATTTGCCAGGAAATCGGAAACCTTTTTCTGTGTCTCCATAGAAATACCTGGCGTTTCCATATGCAGCATGAGTTCTCCATCCGTTGCATCGGCTGAAACCGATTTTGGGTAGTCTTAGCCGTCGGGGCGGAAACCCTGATTCAAGCTAGGAAGAGGCACGGAAGGAGACTTACTAGCAGAGACGGACGCAGTTCAGGTCGAGGAGATTAAGGCTAGGTGCTAAGAACCAATCGCGTTCAATGATCGACGCCACGCGGGAGAGAGGAACTTCCAGAAGCGTAGACACAGCAGCGGTCGCACCCAACGCCAAAAAAGCAAAGAACATATTGGCTAACTGCAGGGCTCGGAGGGCTGTGGGTTGAAGGTCTACGGCTGGAGAAATAAAGATAACTGCGACGCTCAAAAGTAACAGCACGACGATCACGAGTTTTGAGCGGCCCTTCACTAAACGCAATTATATCATATAGTTGTGGATATTTTCAACCTGGAACTAACGTTTTACGATACTTCTTTATACGACTCTACGAAGAACCCCGAAAAGGCTAACGCCAGGATATGGACCTGCACGAACTGGGCGCCAACGGCTATCCCGAATTCGCCATCCCGACCGACGAATTCATCCCGCGATAGTCGCGCCACAACCTGCGTTGCGCAGCCGACCCCGACTGGCGCTTTTCCATTCCAGTTACTGTCATTTCGAGCGAGAATCGGGTGAATCATTCCCGATCCGAGTCGAGGGACCTTGCGCCTTTTCAAGCACACTCTAGACTGTCCGCGGTTCTTCGCCTACTTTGATCGTATGCACCTCTATCCACGCGACTCTAGAAAGACATTCTGGGCCCGGCGAACACTATTGGTTGCGGTTCCGCTTATCTGCATTCTCGCCGTTATAGCCGACGCACAGCGTGTTCCCCGCTCGGACGGTAAGCCAGCCTCACAAGTCGTTGTCCGATATGAAGAGCTCGTGTCTACAGGCGCTCTACTGACACCTGAAGGTTGGGAGCTCGATATGTGCGCTATCGCACGTCACTAAAACGACATGCCAGAGCCGGAACACTCTGGTCACATCCGCTTATCTGAAACACACCGTTATTAGCCGCCGCACTGCTCATCGCCTGCTCTCACGCTAAGCCAGCCTCACGAGTCGTTTTCCGATATGAATAGCTCGTGTCTACAGGCGCTTGCTGACACCTGAAGGTTGCGAGAAAGCAGCAGCCCTCTTCAAAAGCGCAACGCCTTATCCAGCTAGCGGCGAAATACTCATAAAATCGACGGGCGGCGCCGTCGGCGAAACTTGGGCCCGTGACAACAAGGCTGAGGTGCAAGAGAAATCGACCGATTTGTTTGGCACGATTGATTCGACCTTACGCTATCGACCGCCGAATCGGGATGCGAGTGCCACGATCTTCATTTATCGCCTCGCCGACGTAGACCAAGAATGGAAATTCGCTGCGAAAATGAGCCAACGCATCACGACCCCGGAGCAGGCCTTGCGGTACGTAACTGAAATGCGCGACAGAACTACGGATCCTGTGATCAAGGGAAATGCAGACAAGACGATCGCTGCGCTCAAGAAAATGAAGACGCGCTGTCGCCATCCCAGCACATGCTAAGGCCCGCAAGCTCCCTCGGCTCGGATCGGGAGCGATTCAAGTGCTACAATACAGCTCCCCATGACTGCCCTCGAACACGGCAACAAAATGGAAATTCGCTGCGAAAATGAGCCAATGCATCAGACCCCGGAGCAGGCCTTGCGGTACGTAACTGAAATGCGCGACAGAACTACGGATCCTGTGATCAAGGGAAATGCAGACAAGACGATCGCTGCGCTCAAGAAAATGAAGACGCGCTGTCGCCATCCCAGCACATGCTAAGGCCCGCAAGCTCCCTCGGCTCGGATCGGGAGCGATTCACCCGATACAGCCTTGGAATGACAGCAATAAAAAACGCGGCAACAATGTGCTTCCCTAGTGCCTTGCCACCCACAGCAGCAGGCCGAAGATCACCACCGGAATCAGCGCCAACATCACGTAGAAGAGCACTCTGCGCAGCCACGGTTTCCGCTTCTTTCTCCAGTCCTTCATCTCCGGCCGCTCAGACGCGCCCACCTGGTCCTGGTGTTCCAGATCCCACGCAAACTCATGGGCGGACGCATACCGCTGCTTCGGATCGCGCTCCATGGCGCGATAAATGATCTCCTGCAATTCCGGCGTGATCGTGGGATCGATTTCCCGCGGCGGCATCGGATTATTCAGCAGGCGGTCATTCATGATGACGAACGCATTCGGCCCCGTGAACGGCACTTTGCCGGTCAGCATTTCGTAGAGCATCACGCCCACTGCGTAAAGATCGCTGCGCGCATCACCGCGCTTGCCGCGAACTTGTTCGGGTGAGATGTAATCCGGCGTACCCAATGTCTGGGAAAGTTTCGCGAAGGTCAGCCGCCGCGATCCCACATTCGCGGCGATTCCGAAGTCGATGAGCTTGATGTTGTCCTGCTCATCGACCATGATGTTTTCCGGCTTAAGGTCGCGGTGCACCACGCCATTTTTGTGGATGTAGTCGAGCGCATTGAGAATCCGGGTGGCGATGCGAACGGCTCGCTCTGCCGGAAGTTTCCCGGTCTCATTCAGGATTTGCCGGAGCAGGCGCCCGTCCACCCACTCCATCACCATGTAGACTTTGCTGCGGTCGTCGTCCGCGAAGACCTTCATCACGCCCGGATGGTCGAGCTTCTGCCCAATCTCCTGCTCGCGCGCAAAGCGATCGAAGAAGACGGGGTCGCCTTCCATCTCCGGATGAGGAACCTTGATGGCTACTTTTCGGCCGGTACGAACATCAATGCCGCGAAAGATCGAGGCCATGCCGCTGCGTGCGGCCACGCCTTCAATCTGATAGTGGTCGAGTTGGTCGCCTGTATGGATTGCTGTCATTTTCGAATCGGATCAGTCGTCGTTTCCTTGGCGGCCGACCCGCTTCAGCGCAGCTTGTAGGGCCTTCCCCTGTACATCCCCACGCGCTCCACGCTGCGGACACGGATCACCTGCAGGCTGATATTATCGCTGCCGTCCCTTTGCTTGGCAATTGCCACCAGTTTATGTGCTGCGGTATTCAGGTCGGTTCCATGACTTGCCACCGCCGCAATCTCTGAAGCCTCAACCGCGCCGTGCAGTCCGTCCGAACACAGCAGCAGCACATCTCCGGTCATTACTTGGTGTTCGCTCGTATCGACATTCACCACCATGTCGCTGCCCAGCGATCGGCTCAGAATATGTTTCGTCGAAGCCTTCGAGGCCTCGCGCGCCGTCAGTAATCCAAGCTTCAACTGCTCATTGCTGACGGTATGATCGCGAGTCAGCACGTGCGCATGTCCCCTGCGCACGAGATAGCAGCGTGAGTCGCCTACATGCGAAATCACGGCGCGATCGTAGCGCAAGGCGCAGCATACAATCGTGGTCGCCATCGCTACCCCGCCCGGACTAGCGGCCATTCCTGCTTCCATCACCCGCGTATTGGCTTCCTGCACCAGCTTCGGCAGCACGCTCGTGTGCGGCTCGCCATTCGTGGTCTTACGGAATCCGTCGATCAGACTATCAACTGCTACGCGCGAAGCCACTTCTCCTTTGTCCTGTCCGCCTACGCCATCTGCGAGTGCAAACAGCCACCCGTGCGAGCGCACCTGCGTCCCATCCACGGGCACAAAGTGATCCAGGTAATCCTCGTTGTGATCGCGGACCCGTCCCGGATCGGTAACCTGCGCGAACTCAAGGTCCAGCATTGATGCCTGTTCGTTGCGAAAAGTATTCGCGATTCTAGCAGCATCGCGATGAGTCGAGTGTCGGGGCAACATGCCTTCCCCTTTGCGCGTGAGTGCTCAAGGTGTAACCGGTAGCTGGTAGCAAGTCGCTGACCGCATTTGCGCGTCAGTTACCCGCTACCAGCTACCCCATTATCTGACTGCTACGCCACGCTGCTTTGTGCGCTGCGGCTTACTAACGTCGTCCGTCCCATCTTCTTGCTGGCGCGAATGAAATAGATGCCGCCATAAATTCCCCAGACGGCTGCTATTCCCAAGGCAAGCAACGGCTCCATCTTGGTGCCATAACCCATAAATGGACCGATCACGTAGAACGCCATGCAAGCCAGGTTTGCCAGCAGTCCGAAGATCGGAATAAACAGATGCTTGAGCGGGTTGAACTTCGGATGCTTGTGGAACGCAACGATGCAGATGATGCAACTCAGCATGTATAGAAGGAACGTACCAAAGTTCGATGCCAACGTGATCGTCAGCAGCGAATTCGGCAGCGCCGCCATTTTGTCATGCGTGCTATATCCGAAGCTGGAGAATATGCCGTGCGGTAATGCCTGGATGGCCGCATCTGCCGGTGCGCCGGCATCGCCGAACACCATCGAAACCGTGATGCAGCCCACGATTGCCGAGATGATCGCCAGCGTCCAGATCGCCTTATGCGGAGTCAGGTTCTTCGAGTGCAGCATGCCGAAGTGCTCCGGCACCTCTTGATCCTTGCCCATCGCATACGTTACGCGCGCTCCCGTGTTCATGCAGGAGAGCGTGGTGCCGATCAGCGCCAGGAACACGGTGAACGCCTCTACCAGCATGAAGATGCGCCCGCGCCCCGCGCCAAAGAGAGCGTCGCCAACCACCACCATCATGTCGCCGATTGGCGCCGCCGAACTGGACGCGCTCGCCATGCTATATCCGCTATTCAGGAAGTAATTTGCTGCAAAATACTCGAACAGGTAGCAAATCAATCCCTGTACCAGGAGTGAAACGATCACCGCGATCGGGACGTCCCGTTTGGCATTTTTCGCCTCGCCTCCCATCGACGTCACCGATTCGAATCCGACCAGGATCAGAATCGCGACCGTCGCCTGGACGAAGACCCAGCCCCAGTTATGTGCGCGGATCACCGAAAAGGCACTCGCGTGAGTTTGGAAAGCGCCACTCGAGTCGGTGGTTGGATAGCTGATGTGATACGGAACCGGCTGCCCGGAAGCGTCAAGCTGCGGTTGCGGACGCCCATTCGAATCACGCACGATCGTATCCGTCGCCGTGCCGTTCACCACAGTTTTTGTTGTTGCGAATTCATAGCTGTAGGCGGCGCCCGAGGTTGCATCGAACTGGAAGGCAATGCTCCCCGGCGGGTGGTTAGCGCGGTATCCGAGCGCCAGCACCGAGAACAAAACCAGCGCGCTGATCTGGATGATATTGATGGCAATGTTGACCGAGGTCGAGCCATTCACGCCGCGGTGCGCGATGTATGCCACAAAGAACGAAAAGACGATCGCCACCAGCATCATGAACAGCGTGCCTGGATTCGACGCGCTCATGACGTTCGGCCACAGTGTGCCCACCAGGTATCCGCACAGGATGCCCATCACGCCCACCATCACTCCCGGGTAAATCCAGTAGTAAAGGTGCGACGCCCATCCCACGATGAACTTCGAAAGGCGCGCGTACCGCCACGCTGAATCGTGATTCAAGAACGATTGTTCAGCAAAGTAGTAGGAGCTGCCGGTGCCGGGATACAGCTTGGCCATTTCCGCATAACAGACCGCGGTTGCGAGACACAGCAGCAGCGCCAGCAGAATGCCGCACCACATGGCCGGGCCGGTAACACCAGTGGTCGCTTGTGTGTAGAACGTGAGCCACAAAAAGGCTCCGGGGGCGATGAGCGCCATTGCGTTCATCGTTAGGCCAGTGAGGCCTAAGGTGGGTTTCATTTCGGCTGCGCCTGTTTCCGCCATGCGCAATCCTCCTTGAAGATAAATGTGAGGGATCACCGCCGCTAAGCGGTGATCCCGAGGTTGGGACTGCTACTTCGCTTCTCGACTGTCGAAGGTCAAAATCAACCCTGCAGTCACAGTGTTCTGGTCCTTCACCAGGCCGCTGGTGTTCTTCAGGAAGATCGGCTCGTCCGACATGTCACGCCGATATTCCAACCGGGTCAGCAGGTTGTTGTGGATCGACCGTTGCAGCGTCGTCGTGAATTCATTGACGTGCTGCACCGTTCCCGTGGTGAATCCGCTGTGGTCGTTGTAGTACTCATAACGAGTGGAGAAGTAGTACTTATCGTTCCAGGCGTATTTCACGTATCCGGCAATACCGCTCCACCAGGCGATCGGCGCGGTCGGACTCGGCAGCAAAGTGAGTGGATCGACCGGACGGTCGCCGCGACCGTAGTCGTAGTTTGCCAACAGCGACAGCTTGCTGGACGCGTTGTAGGCGACGACGGTGTCATACGTTTGTCGCCACGTCTTGTTGTAGTTTGCCTGCTCTGGACCAAATAAACCGGTCTCCGTCACAGCCCACTTCTTGTTCGGAGTCCAACCGAAGCTCGCACCGTAGGTCTTGCCGGAATTGTTGTCCACCACATCGTTCCAGCCGTTCGTCAGAAACCCGGTCAAAGCGTACTTGTCGTTGAAGGTGTACTTTGCGCGGAATCCAAAGTGATAAAGAGGAATGGCGTACCAGAACAGCAGGCCACGCGAATAATTCCAGTTATCCTTCGATTCGATCACTTCGGCGCCCATTGGCGTCACGAACTTGCCGAAGTCGACCTGCAGGCCTTTGCCCACCGGAGCGAGGTACGAGAGGTAAGCTTCTTTCAGGTACTTATCGAATTCCGGACCACCTGGTTCGGCGGAGTTGACGATGTTCATCCCCTGCCCGAAGCCAACGCCAATGTGATATCCGAGGCGCGAGGCTGCGGCATCCGGAGCCTTATCGACGATCAGCTCCACCATGTTCAGGGAGAGGCTGTTCGATGTCGTATCGAAGGCTCGCAGGCCGCTGATTCGGTCTGCCGGCTGATTTGAGTTGTAGTTGTAGTACCCATCGACAAAGCCGCTGATCGAGGTTGGCCCGAGCAGGCTCGCAATGGATACCTTCGACGGCGTAGTGTCCGCTGGCGCAGTGCTGGCAACTGCTGCTGTGGCTGCTGGCGCCGGTGCGGCAGCCGGAGCAGGTGCGCTCGGCTTCATCGCCGCGAGCTGGCTCTGTAAATCGCTTAACTGCTTTTCCAGATCCGCGACGCGTTTCGATAGATCCGTCGAGGACTGGGTGGTATCGCTTGAAGCTTGCGCCCTACAGACAGGCGCTGCGAGAAGCGCAGCGCTGAGTACGAACAGTAAGGGAATCCCGGAGCTGTTCTTTTTCATTTCTTGGACGGCTCACTTTTCCCCCCATAACAAGTCGTGCACGCCCCATCCTTGCACACGACTCGCGACCAGTGGATGCAAAGTACCTGTCCGACGATGCGGCAGTCCAATACATAGTTTTTCTTTCTGCAATCTGAAATGGCGCTAAGAAATTAAATCTATCGGCGGGATAAAAATCCGTTGTGAAGAGATTCAAGAAAATAAGACTGCTGTCATGTTGAGCGAGGTTGAGGCGTTTAGCGGGCGTGAGCCCGCTGCGCGAAATCCTGAGCGAAATCGACAGCCCACGTTAGCGTGGAGCATCGACGATGCCTTGGCTCTCTTCAGTCCGGCCGGCCCATCACAGATCTACGGATTCGCCGCCCCACGTCTCCGGAGCGACATCCGCAATCGATTGCGTAAACGTCCAGCGATGCCCCGCAAAATCCAACGCGTTGTACTGGCGTTCGCCGTATGGATGATCCGTGGGCGGCTTAAGAATGCGCGCTCCGTGTTGACGGGCTCGCACGCAGTGACTGTCTGCGTCCTCCACTCGCACCATCACCAAGTGCGCCGTGTCCGCCGGTACGTTTCCTTCGCCAATTACAAAGCATCCATCGCCCGCTTTCATCTGAATTCGGTGATTTCCGATCCGCAACCGGACCTTGAAGCCGAAAGCTTGGCAAAGCCAGTCAGCGGCAGCACCAACGTCAGGATAAGAAAGCACCGGAATCACAGTACACGGCGGTACCGAACGATTTGCGAGCATAGCGACTCCACGTAATGACGTCGCCGAAACGAAAATATCACGACGTCAGGTGATTTCTCGTGCCCGATGGGCGCGGCCGGGGTGAGTTAAGCTCACAGCGTGCTGCCTTGTCGTCGCCAAATCAGGTCCCGCCAGTATGTCGCCGTCAAAATGGACGGCACGGCGAGAAGGGCCGCAAACGGGAAGCCCAACCAATTCGCATAACCAGGAATCGGATGGAAAGCATCCTTAAGTGGCCAATAAGCAAGATAGAGCGTTAATGCCGACAAGGCTATGGCAGCCCACTTCCTTAAGTAAAAGAGTCCTAGTCCCGCTGCAGCGAGAATCCCCACAAACAGTGTTCCCGGAATAACCTCCCAATGAGAACGGGGCGGATAGCGCAATACGGCGAATCCTCCCATGAGAGTCAATATTGCGGAAAATCCAAGAGTCAATCCACCCAAAATTTGAAACATTAGTCTGCTCATCTCATTCTGTCCGCTCGCGCAACAAGGCGACCTCGCTCACGCATTCTTTGCGTAGCGCCGGGCAGTCGGTTATTCACTTCCCCGCCTCTTCCGCCGCGATCGTCAGCGGCACTTCCACCGTCCCGATTTTCTGATTCGAGCGGTCCATCACGCCCAGCCGCAACACGTAATTGCCGGGACCAAGTTTCAGCTCCTGGTGCGCCGGGAATCCGGTCTTCAAGAATTCTTTGTACTCATCCTGCGAATACGTGAGCCTCGGTGCTGCCCAGCGCGTTTCCATCTCCATGATTGTCTTTGCTCCACGCTACGACGATGAATTCCACGAAAGCGCGCTTACGATGATCGGGCGTGTCTTCAAACTGAATGTCGTGCGCATCCACCGCGTAGTCGATCCGCACTTTCTCGTGCTCACGATCCGGCGGCAGCACCTGCACGCGCATCATCAGCATCGTCGAAGGAGGCATGCCCGCCTGCATCGCATGCGACAGCATCGCCTGGGCATCTTGTGCGACAACCTGCTGCTCCGGGACGGCCAGATATCCGCGACGGTACGTCAGCTTCACATCCGGGCGGCTCACCTGCACTTTGATCGGCCGATACTTGCCGTTCCAGTTGCGGTCCTCAGGAGCGTAGGCCAGCGTGTAGTAATTCCCGCCGGCATCGATGCTGCGTGCCATGATCCCGCTGAGATCGTTCATGTTGAAGAACGCTTCTCCGCCGGTTTCGTGCGCCAGGTCCGACATCACATCCTGCCGATCCCAATTGCGGCTCAGGCCAGCGGCTAGCGCCTGATTGAATCCCGGTCCCATTGATCCCTCACCGGTTGAACTGGCATCGAGCGATAGCGTCGACATGCCGTGTATATCGATGGGATAAATCGCCACCTGCGAGGACGCCAGCATCGGCCCCAGCGCATACACTGCCGACTGATAATCGCGCGCCTGGCGATGCGCATCGGGTAACGACATATCCGCGTTCAGCCACAGCGGGAAGCTCGCCGACAGCCACAGCACATTCTTGCGTCCGGGATAGCCATCCAACGCGCGCCCCAGCGCCCCCAGGGCGTCAACTGTGGCTCCCGCGCGCCGGCTGATATCGTAGTTGTCTTCTTCTGCGAGTGCCTGCGCCAAACGGGGAGCGGCCATAGCGGCTCCGCGATCCATACGCGCGGCGTAGGCCGCCTGCTCCTCTGCGCTGCTGCGTAACTTCGCCTCGTCCAGCACCGGCGCAGTGTTGTCGAGCAACTGCTTCGCCGCAGCGATCAGCACATCTGAGCTTTCCGTGAACCCCTGTACAACGCGAATGCGATTCCCGAGGATATACAGTGCCATCGGATGACCCGGTGGCAACTTCGTCAGGAACTTCAGCAGTTCCTTGCGCGCAATGGCTCGATCGAGCACGGGACTATTCAGCAGATCGAACAGCACCACATTCAATGCCGGACTGCTTTGCGCTGTGCTGTTGATGGTGGTGAAGTTGGTGTACTGATGGGGCGGCAACACGATCGGGTTGATCTGTTTCGGCGGAACGTAACTGTGCACTTCGAAAGCCGAAAGCCTCTGCGGCTTGCCGCTGTCCCAGAGCTTGAAGTCCGACGCCTTCAGGCCTCTCACAGGATGACTACTCTTGTCGGTCACGACGACGTTGACGATGACCAGCCGGGTCGTGGCTTTGAAAACAGGCGTCGCGCCTTGTTTCGATCCAGTCGCCGGGGACGATGCCTGTACGGGCTGCACATCTGCATACACCCACGAAAAAGCAGCGCCCAGGAAAATCAGGAGTAAGAGTTTAAATCGCGGACCGACCAATGTGCACCGCCTGACACTGTGTTGATACCGCCGAACAGAGTACCCCAGTTTGACTGGCAACGAAGTGATAAAAGACGAAATGCCAATGATGGCGGAACTGACAAGCGGCTCTTGGCAAGACCTTCCCCGAAATCGACGGCTGGGATGCGACGCTGGATCAATCCGGAACTGATTGATTGATCGACTGACCACTGAGTGCTGACTCCTGACTCCTGATTTACGATAAGACCCCATGGCCCAGAACGAAGAACCCGTGCCTCTGCTTCGCAGGATGCTCCCCTACACCAGCCTTGCAGTCATCGTCGCACTGCTCTATCTGGGATGGGTCTTCTATTCGCGCGCTGGCACGAAAATCGTCTGCTGCAGCAGCAGTCCGCCGCGAAGGAGCAAGCGGAGGCCAAGCGCATCTACGATATGTACGGCGCCGGGAGAGTCAAGATACTGCAGCTCTATGCGAATCCGGGAGTGGTCTCCAAGGGCGGAACGGCGCAGCTTTGCTATGGCGTCTCCAACGCGAAAACGCTCACCATCGACCCGAAGCCCACGGGAGATGTGTGGCCCTCGATCGCCCGCTGTGTCGACGTGGCTCCCACCAAGGACACTACCTACGTGGTGACCGCACAGGATGCGAACGGCCATACTGAGACGGCGAATGTGACGATCCAAGTGCGGTAGTTCAAAATCCCGTAATGGGCGGCCCAAGGCCACAGTTGCCCCTTGCGTTATTGACACGAACAGACCAGGCAGTTAGGTTCTGACCGCCTTCACTTCTTTTTTGGGAGCGCTCATGTACTGCACTCAATGCGGTCATCCCGTAACGGGCAGTTTCTGCAGTAATTGCGGAGCAGCGAACACGCCTTCTGCGACGGCTAGCACGGCGGTTGCGTCAGTTCCGCCCGTCCCGATGGCAATGGGCGCGCAAGTTGTGCAGAAGACCGACGACATGGCTATTGTCAGCCTGATCCTCGGGATTCTTTCCATGGTGATGTTCTCCATCTTCGCCGGAATCCCGGCAGTGATTCTTGGCCACAAATCGCGCGGTCGCATTCGACGGAGCATGGGCGCACTGACCGGAGATGGAGCCGCCCTGGCCGGTCTGATCATGGGATATCTGAGCTTCCTGGCGATACCGTTCGTTCTCATCATCGCGGCGATCGCCATTCCCAACCTCTTACGCGCACGCGTCGCTGCCAATGAAGCGTCGGCGATCGGCTCGGTCAGGACCATCAATGTGGCCGAAGTCAGTTACGCGACTGATCATCAGCAGGAAGGTTTCACGTGCTCATTAGGGGACCTGAAAGATGCCGGGCTGGATTCGCTGCTGGCGAGTGGAACAAGATTCGGCTATCGGTACGAACTGGTGGCCTGTGACGGAACACCCGTGCAGCACTATACGATTTTGGCCATGCCGACGGCACCGGGAACCCACGGACAACGGACCTTTTGCTCTGACGAGAGCGGAGTCATTAAATCGATGGCGACCGATGCCACCGGGAACTGCATGGATGTGGGTGAGCCGGTTCGAGGGACCACTCGCAACTCAAGAGGAACAGAGTTTTAGTGTGATCTAAGTCATAGGCACCGGTGACACTGTCTCGTAGGCTCGAGACAGCTCATGGCTACGGCGCTTACCCATCCCGATGGCACGATCGCAGCTCCGGTTAAAAAGAATCTGGTACGGCGGAGCGATCGCGATTACTCCCAGCGGCTGCGACTGGCCTCGCAACTATCATTTTTATTGTTGAACGTCTGGATTGGCGTTCAGTTCTTCTTCTGGGTGCGGTTCTACGAGACTGGCGCAAGCGCGCATGGGGTTTCGCGTCCGGCGGGCGTCGAAGGCTGGCTCCCTATTGCCGGCCTGATGAACTTGAAATACCTGCTGGTGACGGGCGCGATGCCGGCGATTCATCCCGCAAGCCTGGTTCTGCTGGGCAGCTTTCTGGTGATTTCGCTCCTGCTGCGGAAGGCTTTCTGCAGCTGGTTGTGCCCGGTGGGAACCGTGTCCGAATACCTGTGGAAGCTTGGCCGGAAGATCCTCAAACAAAATTTCCAGCTGCCGCGTTGGGCCGATCTTGGCCTGCGCTCGCTGAAATATCTGCTTCTCGGATTCTTCGGCTGGGCTGTCATCAACATGTCAGCCCTGGATATCGACGCGTTCCAGCGCAGTCCTTATGGATTGATCGTCGACGTGCGCATGCTGAACTTCTTTCGCTTCTTGGGAACGACCGCTGCGGTCGTCATCGCGATTCTCGTGATTGGGTCGCTGTTCGTGCAGAACCTGTGGTGCCGCTATCTGTGTCCTTACGGCGCGCTGCTAGGCATGGTCTCTCTCGGCAGTCCCGCGAAGATCAAGCGCTATGCGGATCCATGCATCGACTGTGGCAAGTGCGCGAAAGCCTGCCCGTCATCGTTGGCGGTCGACAAGCTGGTCACGATCCGCTCCGTCGAGTGCACGGGATGCCTCGAATGCGTCGCGGTCTGCCCCGCTAAAGACGCGTTGCAGTTCGAATTGCCACGGAAGACACGCGTACCGGCATGGGTGGTCGCGGCCGTTATCGTCATCATCTTCGTTGGCGGAGTTGCGGCCGCAAAGCTGGCGAATCATTGGGACACGCGCGTCCCTGACTACGTTCTGTACCAGCTGGTGCCGGCTGCGAACGAGCAATCGCATCCGTGAACCTGAGCAAATCCGCGATAATGTCGATGATGAACAACAGTCCTGACTGGAATTCGTTCGCGCGTAAGCAGGCTGGTGAGCGCTGGCGCAAACAGTCCGCCGCGATGGGTCGTGGGCTGACCGAGCTAGTCGTGCGAGAAGCGGCCGTTGAGCCTGGAATGAATGTCCTCGATGTGGCCTGCGGAAGCGGAGAACCAGCGATTTCCATTGCCAGTCAGTTGAATAATGCGGGGCAGGTGATTGGCGTGGATATTTCCGCTGAGCCATTAGCTGTGGCGCGCGAGCGCGCTACGCAAAGAAAACTCGACAAACGTTTCCTTTCAGCAAGCTGACGTTCAGCGCCTTCCTTTTGGGGATTCAATCTTCGATCGGGTTACATGCCGGTTGGGCCTTATGTTCCTCGCCGATGTTGCGCAGGCGCTCAGCGAGATCAGGCGTGTGCTGCGTCCGAGTGGACGATTTGCAACGGCGGCCTGGGGGCCTTCGGCGCAACCCTACTTTGAGAAGACCATTGGAACCGCGCGCCGGATAGTCCCTGAGTTGAGGGTTCCGCAAGCGGCTGAATCGATGTTCCGGTTCGGCAATCCTGACGTGCTTCGCTCAGCGCTCTTGGCGGCCGGCTTCGTGGACGTGGAGTCGGATTTGAAAACGGTGCCCTGGAATTGGGAGGGCACGCCGCGCGAACTGTGGGAATACTTTCAGGGCGTGACTGTACCCTTCGCGCCTCTGCTGAAACAGATCCCTGAGACACGGAAGCCAGAAGTTGATCGAGAAGTCGAGGCGGAGATTCGCCGCCTGTACGACGGCAGCGTCGTCCGATTAGAAGCACAGTTTACTGTAGCTGTGGCGATGAAGCCTTAATGCTGGTTTACATGCGAAAAGATCCAGCAGCGTTTTTCTCTCGAAACCCAGCGGCTATGGATCAACAGGCTTCCACCAGCGCATTCACTCGCGCCATGAAATACTCCTCACCTTCACGTGTCCACAGAAACTGGTGTGCGCGGAGCGGCGGAATTGGCTTCGTTGGATCGACCAGGCTCGCAATCGCCGCAGTCGGATTCGATTGGCGCAGTTCGCGGCACAGCTCCTGCAAAGCGGCAGGATGGCGGCGAAGCGCAATCAGAATCAGATCGTAGGTGCGAGTTCGGCTGAGGGTAAGCGCGCAGCGGCTGGAGTAAGTGCAATCGACTTCGTAGCCGGAGTGCAGGAGCGGATCAACATGTTCCTGAATTGCGTGCAAACGATCGGCGAGCAACAGCACACGTCTGGCTTTAGTGGTGCTCGCAGAGGAAAGGGTCGTACTCAACTTCATGGGATCCTCGCGTCTAGTGGCTGAGACGGTGGTCCTCGGGGGAAATCTTTGTTCGAAGTATAGGCATGTTTTTGCGGAAATCAAGAGTGAGTTTCTCTATTTTTCCGCGAAGGATAGAATTCTCCCTTAATGATTGGCTGGGCGATTGGCGGAAGTGCGGGGCTGGCCGGGTTGGTCGTCGCGGGTTACAACACCATGGCGCCGCGGTCGCAGCTTTATGGTCGGACCTTTATTGGCAGCACGCCGGGCACTCGCGAACTGGCGCTGACCTTTGACGACGGACCCAACGATCCCTATACGTTCCATCTGCTGCAAGTGCTTGCGAAACATCAGGTTAAGGCCGGTTTTTTCATGATAGGGCGCTACGTGAAACGGCGTCCCGAAATCGCGGCGACCGTGGCGCGCGAAGGTCATGTAATCGGCAATCACACGTTCAGTCATCCGAACTTGATCTTTCGGACTCCGGGGCAGGTGCGAAGCGAGATCGCCGCCTGCGAACAGGCGCTGGACGACGCCGTCGAGCGAAATCACGCACCGCTGTTTCGCCCGCCGTGGGGAGCAAGAACACCTGTGGTGCTACGAACTGTCCGGCAGATGAGGATGACACCGGTGCTGTGGAGCGTCACGGGTTATGACTGGAACGCGACTTCCGCGGCCGATATCAAGCACGAAGTGACGCGACAAGTTCGCGGCGGAGACGTTGTTCTTCTGCACGACGGCGGACACAAGCACATGGGCGTGGATCGCTCGTACACGGTGCAGGCCGTCGACGACTTGATTCGCAGGTACAAAGACGAGGGCTACGCGTTCCGGACGATTACGGAGATGCTGGCTGCTGCAAAAAGCTCGGCTTCTGTCTCAGTTTGACGCAGCAGCTCACGATCCCTACAATCTCGTTTCCCACCCGATGCCAACCGTGAAACGGGAGTCAACCATATGAACTGTCGTACTGCGATCATGAGATCGCTTGCGGGCGTCCTTTTAGCCCACTTGCTGCTGGTTTCTGCTGCAATCGCGCAGACCAGCACTGCCACGGTGCCGAAAGACGTCCTTATTAGGAACGCCACGCTGCTCACCGTCACACACGGAAAGATCGCGAATGGCAGCGTCTATATAAAGGACGGCAAAATCGCCGCTTTTGGCGACAAAGTCAGCGCTCCGGCAGGCGTGACCGTAATCGACGCCGGCGGGAAATACCTCACTCCCGGAATTATCGATCCGCACTCGCACATGGCGCTGCGCGACGATATCAACGAAGCGACATCGCCGGTGGTTCCGAATATGCGCATGATCGACGCCTTCGACTACACGGATAAGGCGATCTATCGTGCGCTCGCGGGAGGCGTGACCAGTGCTCTGCTGCTGCATGGATCGGCCGACATGATCGGCGGGCAGGCGGTGGTGATCAAGACGAAATACGGGCTTGGCCGCGACCAGCTGCTTTTTCCGGGCGCGCCGCAGTCGATCAAGTTCGCAAGCGGCGAGAATCCCAAACGCGTTTTCGGTGGCAAAGGCCAGTTGCCTTCCACGCGAATGGGCAATTTCGCTGTACAGCGTCAGGCGCTGGTGGATGCGCAGGGCTACATGCGCGAATGGGATGCCTATAACGACAAGGTGAAGAAAGGCGACAAGGACGCAACGCCGCCGAAGCGGGATCTGAAGCTCGAAGCGCTGGCGGAAGTACTTCGCGGCAATATGCTGGTGCAGATCCATTGCTATCGCGCCGATGAACTGCTGAACGAGATGGCGATGGCCAAGGAGTTCGGCTACAACCTGCGCGCGTTCCATCACGGACTGGAGGCCTACAAGGTTGCCGATCAGCTCGCCGCGAATCACGTGGGGCTTGCGACCTTCGCCGATTGGTGGGGATACAAGTACGAAGCGTGGGACGCGATTCCGTGGAACGCGGTGATGTCGATGCGCAAGGGCGTGACTGTTGCGATCAAGAGCGACTCGAACGACTACATCCGTCGATTGAATCAGGAGGCGGCAAAGACCATTCGCTACGGCGGCGCGACGGAAGAAGAAGCGCTGCGCATGATCACACTGAACGGCGCGTGGATTATCGGCGTGGACAATCGCGTGGGCTCGATCGATGTGGGCAAAGATGCTGATCTCGTGATCTGGGACGGCTATCCGCTCTCAAGCTACGGCGTTCCGGAGAAGGTATTCATCGACGGCGAAATGTTCTTTGACCGCACGCGAGCGGGATTTGGAACCACGCATTACGGCAATGTCGCCGAAGTCGCACCGGAGATTCCGGTGGTGAAGGAGGGCCAGTAATGCTGCGAACTTTGATCGCTGCTGTTCTTCTCTGTGCGACGTTGAGCGGTGCGCAGACGCGCGAGGCCGTTCACACGCATCGCAATCAGGCTAGAAACGAGGCTGCTGGGCAGATCATCGCGCTCACGGGCGGCAAGCTGCTGACCATCACGCACGGAACGATCGAAAACGGCGTGCTGGTGATGGAGAGCGGCAAAATCACCGCCGTCGGCAAGAGTGGCGAAGCAAAAATTCCGGCTGGCGCGCAAGTGATCGATGTTACTGGGATGACTGTTTATCCGGGACTGATCGACTCGGAGACGCATCTCGGTCTCACCGAGATTGAGGCCGAGAAGATGACCAACGATCTCGTCGAGATGAGCGATGAGATCATGCCGCAGATGCACGTCACGGATGCTTTTCATGCGGAGTCAGAGTTGATTCCGGTGACGAGATATAACGGAATCCTGAACGCAGTCGTCTCGCCTACAGACCAGGACACTTTACCGGGGCAGGATGCGTTCATTCAACTTGCGGGAGCCTCAGCGCCAGAGATGCTGATCGGTCATGACATCGCCATGCCGCTTAATTTCGACGGCACACAACGGCGCAACGAAACCTGGGAGAGCGCCAAATATCCGATGACGCGCATGGGCATGGCCGCACAACTGCGGCAGGCCTTCATCGATGCGCAGGACTACGAGCAAAAGCTCGACGATTACAACAAAAAGAAAGCCGCTGGCGACGCGAAAGCCACGCCGCCGAAGCGCGATCTGAAACTCGAGGCGCTGCTGCCGTATCTGCGCGGCGAGAAGCCGGTGGTGATCGAAGCCGTGGAACCGAGCGATATCGAAACCGCAGTTGGCCTCGCGCAGGAGTTCAAGCTGAAGTTCATTTTGAATCACCTGACGCACGCGCAGCCGGTGCTCGACTACGTCGCCAGCCTAAAGGTTCCCGTGATCGTTGGACCGATTTATACCGATCCGAAAGACGATGAGCGTTACGACACGGTCTATCGTCTTCCAGCAGAATTGCAAAAGCGCGGGGTGAAAATCGCGTTCGCTTCTTACGACGCGCACCAGTCGCGCAACCTGCCGTATGCGGCCGGATACGCAGTCGCATTCGGACTGCCGTACGACGAAGCACTCAAGGCGGTCACCATCAATGCCGCGGAGATCTGGGGCGTGGCCGATAAGCTCGGCTCACTGGAAGCGGGTAAAACGGCAAACGTCGTGGTTTCGAATGGCGATCCGCTGGACGTGAAGACCGACGTGAAACATATCTTCATTGCCGGAAAAGAGATCCCGCTCAAAGATCGACAGACAGAGCTGAGGGACGAGTACAGCAAGTAATTAGTAATTAGTAATTAGTAATTAGTTTAAATGCCTACCCGCGACTCAAAAGAAGGATCGAGGGTGGGCACCCAAATTCTGATTACCCCACTCAAGCCAAAAGAGGGCTTGAATGGGCCACCAGAGTTTACTGGTAAGTCACTCCACCCCCTCCCCCCTCATAGTTGCAAACAAAGACACTTACGAGGTAGTGCGTCTGTACATGCGGCATAACAAAGGACTTAAGGCCTCTCTCCGGCAAAACAAAGGAGTTAGCTGCGCTAGTTCCCGATTCGAAACGTCATGAAACAAAGGACTTAGGTCGGCCGGAGGCCGTCAGAAGTCAGAAGTCAGAAGTCAGAAGTCAGAAGTCAGAAGTCAGAAGTCAGAAGTCAGAAAAAGGCAAAAGCAAAAACTCTCATGTCCACCCTCCTCTATTAATTGTGACAAATTCGGGGGGCCCTACTAGACACTTTCGGAGAATTTATTTCTATCGTGGAATGATGTACTTGGAGGGAAAATGAGGCTAAGAGGCTCTTGACAACATCTGCGCGAGGCCGAGGGTTGGGCAGTGGGGCGTGCCTACTAAGGGCCACACTTCGCCGGTCCTAACTGCGAAATCGATACTTGCGGCTACGCAGTTCGAAAGCTTCGCGACCACCTTCAACAGTCTCGGTTATCGCCGTCCTGACCTCGACCGATTCAATGGCTCCGTCCGTCTCGATCTCTATTCGAGCGGAACTGTGTCGTGTTCCATTAGAGGAAATAGCTCCAGGCTCTAAGGCAACTACCTTGTCCGCATCGCCGTTCACCACAAAATTAGCATTGTGCGTTGCGAATACGAGTTGTCTCTTACGTTTAGCCTTTTGCAACTCCTGAACGATATCCATAATGACTCTGTTGTCCAGATCGTCTTCAGGTTGATCGATAATCAACGTGCCCGTTTCTTGATTCAGGAGTAACTCAAGAAGCGCGGCTGCCTGCTGACCGGGAGAAGCCTGTGCGAACGGAATCAAGCCACCTTTATCTCTGTATTCAAAGGAGATGAAATCGTCTCTCGTAGCTGACAAGACCCTGCTCAGGGAATTCGCATCGAGCTGCTTGTAAACGCCTCCAACCTGCTGCGTGGTCATCTCAAAGAAAATCTCCGACTGCAATTTGCCACTGATTTCCTCGGTGGGTGCCTGTGCAAGCTCACCTGCCTGAATCTTGGCTTTTAGGACTTCAATGAGCTTATCTCCAACCCTGCGCCACTCTTGACCTCCGGCCCCAACGATGGCCTGAACTCTCTCCTCGCAACGCGACTGTAGTTCCCTGACGCGCAGGTTCTCGCAAATGGAGAGAACTGAGTTAACGTACTGACTCGGAAGGTCTTCTGTTGAGACTACGGCTCGCAACAGTTGAGATTTCTGAGTAACTGCTTGCGCCGCGCTTTGGAGTATGTCTTTCTTCCTCTGTAGTGCACCATCAAGGCGGTCTCGAGCCACTCCCAAAGTGGCAGGGGCCTCCGACAAAGTTCTGAGTCGCTGTGCTGATGATCTGGCTCGCCCGTCAGATTCTCGCAATTCCTTTTCAAGTCTTTGGCTTTCGTTTATTAGGTCCTTGAGCTGCGACTGCTGTTGAATTGCGGCCGTGTGTTGCTCTTCGAACTTACCAAGCCTCGTTTCAAACTCCGCTGCCGCAGATTCTCTTGCAGGCTCCAGGTCACGAATTTTCTGGACCGCGTCAGAAATGACGCGGCCAATCTCTTCTCTTGTCGCATCCAACGCACGGCGGAAACGACTGACCTCCGGGAACTCGATTTGCAGAGGATAGTCTGCCGGGTCGAACGAAGGAATCGAGGACCCAACTGTTTCGAGGCTGGCAGCGTCAGCCTGTATCGACTCAGCAGCACCGGAGAAATAGCTAGAGGCGGTGCGATATTGGGGAGCCAGGGTGAGGGTGTTTGCGGTCTCCTGATCTAATCCTGATTCCTGCAGTCGTTTCTGTGTCGATTCGAGCCGTCGTTTCAGGTCCGCCACCGTCGCCTGTACCTGTTTGTCCTGGGCTTCACCTACCCAAAACTCAACCACCCGCTGAACAGCCACCGTAATCTCACGCTGAATGCTGCCGATCTCCTTGTCGAGCGCACGCCGAGCACCCGCGAATTCGGCAGCAGCAATTCCAGTAATCTGCTCGGCGGCGTTGGCGCCCGAGGTCACTAAAGTCGAAAGTTGCTTTTGCGCATAGGCACGTGCCTTAAATCTTTCTTGGGCTTCTTCAAGGGTGATCTCTTCAGAAGGGCCGTTACTCACTTCGACGAGTATCCGATTTGGATCATCGCCTTTCCTTCTCCAGGTCTCTTGCACTCCGTCGCGCTCGAGTACTACGGAAACCTCTCCGCCACTCAGGGTCGAGGCAATGAGATTTCGTTCGCGCTCCCCAATGACACCTTCGGTGCCAGTATCAGTACTGCTTCTCCCGAGTCCGAAGCGAAGGTACTCAAGTATTGCAGTCTTTCCCGAACCACGGCCCCCAATGAAAGCTGTATATCCATCGTTGATCTTCACTCTGAAAGACGGACCGCATAAGCTAGACGACACCCGAAGCTCCACAATTCGCTGCGCCGGAATTGAGGGGGACTCATAACAAATTCGAGCTTCATCTGCGAGAAGGGCCTGTCTGAGAGACTCCGTTGTGGGTTCGCCGAGGCGGATCCAACAAGGATTCACCGCGAGGTTCCGAAAGTCTTCTTGGCGATTGTCACCCGTTGCTACGATCCCGCGTCTCCGGTTGCCCCAAGCTGTGATCTCACCGTAGATTTTTTGTTTCGCAACGTTATCAATCGAACTAAAAGGCTTTTCAACGTAAACACCATCAACTGCAAGAGACTTGAAACGGTTATGCCAGCCTGTGCGGAGAACCGTTTTGTGGCCATGGTCGCTTGCATGGGGTAAAACTATGCTGGCTCCAGCTACAACTGAGTCACGGCCAACACTTGCGATGAAGTCGTCCAAATCCTTCCCGCATAGATCCGTCTGTGGGCACTGAGGCGCAGTAGCAGGGGTTTCGATTACATTCTGCAAATGTCCACCGAACAACCTCAACCATACTGCAGGAACCGATTCGCAATCGAAGAGGAGAAGACACTGAGCAGAATCATTGCACGTGACTTCGACACCCGGGAAAAGCCACAGCTCGCTTGACGTACCAGCACGTTGAATCGCGTCACGAATGTACGGAATAAAGCAAAAGTCGTGGTGGTCCGTAATCGCGATTACTTGAAGCTGTAGCTCACGACACTTCGCGACGAACTTGTCGGCCCATGTCTTTCTAGCGGCATCCTCACACGGAGTCTCTCCACCAAGGTGTGGCCCACCTTCCCAACCAGCGTCTCTTGGTGTGTGGATCTGAAGATCCGTTTTCTTCCATACGGCACCCGGGTGAAGGCCCTTGGCATAAACCATTCGGTTAATGAAACCTCGAACGCCAACTATCAAAGCAGCTAAAATGATTGTTCGTGCCGGAAATTATACGCTGGCCAATGCCGCACATCAGTGAGGCGGAGAGAAGTGTTCTAATTTCGTAACAAGATAGATTAGGAAGCGGGTGGCCCTCTTCAGTTCGCAGCGCCGAGAATTGGGAGGTGTCACTCGACGACTACTCAATCGCCTGAGTTCCCGCAGCACGCGGACAGGAATGTCCGCACCACACAAGAGCTACTCCCACTGAAGTCAAAAGAAGGACTGAATGGACCACCGCCAGAAATGCAGATCCCTCGCCGCTACGCGGCTCGTGATGACAAAAAATCAGAGGCGGCGCTCCTGCACAGACAAGCGCCCTCGCCGCTGCGCGACTCGTGATGACAAGAATCACGGGTGGCTCTCCTGCGCGGCAAACCGGGTGTCCCTCAATGACTACCTCAATCGCCTGAGTTCCCGCAGCGCGCGGACAGGAATGTCCGCGCCACACAATGATAGTAATGAAGACGCAAGGTCTCTCGACTCGGGCGCAAAGACACGCCCCGCTCGACATGACAGCGGCTTGAGCCAATCAGGTGTCTGAGAACGTCGGTCGGAATCTCACATCAAGGTTTGACCCCTGCTATCCCCTGCCGCTAGGATGTTGCGGGTATTTCCCGGCCTACGCAAAAAGAGGCGTAGGAGGGCCACCCGCGAATACTTAAGGGTTTGCAATCCTTTACACTACTTTGCCAGCCCATTTACACTAGCCCTTTTAATGTAGACAGGAGGCGCCGATCAGATGGCCGCAGTTGAAGATAAGGTTAAGCAGATCATCGTGGAACAGCTCGGAGTAGACGAAGCCGAGGTCACCGCCAGCGCTTCGTTCGTGGATGACCTGGGCGCCGACTCGCTGGACACGGTGGAACTGGTCATGGCGTTCGAAGAAGCGTTCGACATTGAGATTCCCGACGAAGAAGCCGAGAAGATCCGCACGGTCCAGAACGCAGTCGACTACATCACCAAGCACGCCAAGGTGGCCAAGCAGTAATCACGCGCGAATCGCGGAAGCCGGGTTGCTCCCGCCGCTCCATACTTGTGCCCGCTTTACGCCTCTAAAGAAGGAGAAAGTTTTCGATGGCAGATACTGACGAAAAGGTAAAACAAATCGTGGTTGAGCAACTGGGCGTCGACGAAGCCGAGGTTACTCCGAACGCTTCGTTCGTGGATGACCTGGGCGCCGATTCGCTCGACACGGTTGAACTGGTAATGGCATTCGAAGAGGCCTTCGACATCGAGATCCCCGACGAAGATGCCGAGAAGATCCGCACCGTAAAAGACGCCATCGACTACATCGGCAAACACGCGAAAGGCGGAAAGTAATTGCAGAGGCGCGTCGTCGTTACCGGGATCGGGCTGATTTCGGCAGTGGGCAATACCACCGGAGAATGCTGGCAAAACCTTCTCGCCGGCAAAAGTGGCGTGACGCGCATCACTCATTTCGACACCTCACAGCACGCCTGCCAGATCGCTGCTGAGGTTAAGGGCTTCGACCCGCTGAACTTCATCGAGAAAAAAGAAGTAAAGAAGATGGGACGCTTCATCCACTTCGCGCTGGCGGCGTCGGAAGAAGCGATGAAGATGGCCGGCCTTTCCGTGACCGACGAAATCGCTGACCGCGTTGGCGTGCATATCGGGTCCGGCATCGGCGGATTCGACATTATCGAGCGCGAGCATACGAACCTGATCGAAGGCGGGCCGCGCAAGATATCACCCTTTTTTATTCCTGCTTCGATCATTAATCTCGCGGCTGGTCAGGTGAGCATTCGATTCGGCGCCAAGGGTCCGAACGAAGCTACCGCGACGGCCTGTACGACCAGCGCCCATTCCATTGGCGATGCTTTCAAGATTATCCAGCGCTGCGACGCCGACGTGATGATTGCAGGCGGCTCCGAAGCGGCTATCACTCCGATGGGCATTGGCGGTTTTGCCGCGATGCGCGCGCTTTCCACGCGCAACGATGCTCCAGAGAAGGCGAGCCGTCCGTGGGATAAGGATCGCGATGGGTTCGTGGTCGGCGAAGGCGCCGGCATCCTTATTCTGGAAGACCTGGAATTTGCCAAGCGCCGTGGAGCGAACATTCTTGCGGAAGTTGTCGGCTATGGGATGAGCGGCGACGCATACCACATCACTTCTCCCGCACCTGAGCACGAAGGCGCCTATCGCGTAATGTTGAACGCTCTTCGTGACGCGAAGATTCAGCCGAGCGATATCGGATATGTGAACGCGCACGGCACCTCCACGGAGATCGGCGACAAGTTGGAAACGGTCGCCATCAAGCGAGTGTTCGCCGACAGGATTCCGCCGGTGAGTTCCACGAAATCGATGACCGGGCACCTGCTCGGCGGCGCCGGTGGACTCGAAGGCGGGATCACGGTGCTGGCGCTACGCGATCAGATTCTTCCGCCGACAATCAATTACGAGACGCCCGATCCGGAGTGCGATCTTGATTATGTGCCGAATCACTCGCGCAAAGTTCAGATGGACTTCGCACTGTCGAATTCATTTGGCTTTGGCGGCACGAATGGGTGCCTGATTTTCCGCAGGTGGACGGAATAGGGCAGAGGTTTCGAAGACGGGGGCGAGGGCGCCCACGCCACACCTTTTCTCCTCAGCATTCGTCGCGTGCAACATGCGCGAACAGGAATGTCCGCGCCGGACGGGCATTCCGCAAGGACACTGCACCACTTTCTTCGAATCGTAGGTACTACGACATAGTAGAGATTGCCAATCCACAGGCTGGCAGTTCAGAATAGCTTTTCAGTTTCCCACGGACGTACTCTTCATGGTGACGGCAACCACCAACTACTCTCATAAACGGGCAACTGCACGAGCGGCGCTTATCAACCTCGACGAGAGCGTCAGCAATGTTCTTCAGGATTGTCTGCGCCAGTTCAACATTGAGGCGGTTACGATCACGCACAACGCGGCCGAGCGGATGGAAAAAGAGAAATTCGACGCCTGCATTATTTCGTTGAACGACGATGTCACGCCGGTGCTTGAGGCGATACGTTCGTCGCGCTCAAATCGCCGGCTCATCATGTTCGGCGTGTGCAAGTCGGTGGGCGAGGCCGTGCCGTTCTCGAGGTTCGGGATCAACGTGCTGATGGAAACTCCGGTTGAGCGCCAGACGGCTCTACGCGCCGTTCGCGCGACTCATTTGTTAATCCTGAATGAATTTCGGCGTTACGTGCGCATTCCGGTGGTGGCGAAGGTCGACTTATTCAACGGCGAAAGCCAGGTCGTGGCCAGTACCGTGGAGATCAGCGGCGGCGGCATGTCACTGCGCTATCGCGGCGAACTCAAGATGAACGACTCGGTGCAGGCCGTGCTGGAATTACCCGGGCGGTCGAGTACCAGGGTTCGCGGCGTGGTCTCCTGGCTGCATCCGCAAGAATCGATCGCCGGCGTGAGGTTCGATCCCGAGGACGAGCGGCGCCTGATCGTGAAGTCCTGGATTGAAGAGTATCTCGAGATCAACTAATCTCCTGTTGACGTTCCCTAAGCATGCCAGATTACGCGCTTGAACTCTGCGACGTGTCGAAGAGTTACGATCAATTTGTGGCCGTCGACCACCTTTCCCTGAACATTCCGAAAGGCAGCGTTTACGGATTGCTCGGCCCCAACGGCGCGGGCAAAACCAGCTCGCTGCGCATGATGATCGGCATCACGTTGCCGGACTCCGGCGAAGTGCGTATCTTCGGCCAGCCGTTCCAGCGCGAGCATCTGCGGCGCATTGGATATCTACCGGAAGAACGCGGCTTTTATAAGCGCATGAAACTCGGCGAACACCTCGTGCTGCTGGCGGAGTTGCAAGGTGTGCCGGCCGCGGAAGCACGGCGACGCGCAAGCGACTGGTGTAACCGCCTGCAGCTTGGCGAGTGGTTCGACAAGAAAGTGGAAGAGCTGTCGAAGGGCATGCAGCAGAAGGCGCAGTTCATCGCGTCGGTTCTGCATGATCCCGAATTGCTGATCCTGGACGAGCCCTTCTCTGGTTTGGATCCTGCGAACGCGGTCGTGCTGAAGGATGTGTTGCTGGAATTGAAGAAGGCGGGCAAGACCATTCTGTTCTCGACGCATCGCATGGACACGGTCGAGCGGCTATGCGACGCGATATGCCTGGTAAATCGCGGGAAATCGGTGCTCGAGGGCGAACTGCGCAGTATCAAGTCGCGTTACGGCAAGAATAATGTGCAGATGGAATACGAAGGCGATGGCGCGTTCCTGCAGAGTTCCGAGCTGGTGCAGTCATTCAATAATTACGGCAATTATGTTGAGTTGAAATTGCGGCCGGGGGCAGATCCGCAAGCCTTGCTGCAAGCCGCCATGAGCCGAGTGCGCTTGAACAAGTTCGAGCTGGTCGAGCCATCGCTGGAAGAAATCTTCATCGACGTGGTGAGTAATCACAATGCGTAATATCGGACTGATTCTCCGCCGCGAATATCTCGAGCGCGTTCGCACCAAGTCGTTCCTCATCAGTACGATTCTGTTGCCGCTGTTCATGTTTGGCATGATCTTTTTGCCGAGCAAGCTGGCGATGATGAAAACTGCCGGCACAAAACATATTGCTGTCGTCAGCAACAATGCTGAGATCGCGCAATCAGTTGCGTCGCAACTCAGCGACGGCACACGTTTTGGAACGAAATATTCGGTTGACGTCGTCAGCGACACCAGCGAAGACGAGAGGGCCAAGCTGCGCACCGAGGTCAGCAGCGGGCAGCTTGACGGCTTCATATGGCTCTCCAACGACGCGATCGCGTCGCGCGATGTAACCTACGGCGCACGCGAGACCAGCGACTTCACCGAGGACGTGGGACTGCGATCGGCAATCACCAGCGCCATCATGAAACATGAACTGTCGTCGCGCGGCGTGCCAGCTTCTGATGTCGATTCGATGCTGAAAGAAGTTCACATCAAGACTGTGCCGATTCAGCAGGGCAAAGAAAGCGGCTCCGTCAGCGGCCTGGAATGGCTGAGCAGTTTCCTGCTGGCGATGATGCTGTACCTGACGCTGATCGTTTATGGCATGTCAGTGATGCGCTCGGTGCTGGAAGAAAAAACCTCGCGCGTGATGGAGGTGATGCTCTCGTGCGTGACGCCAAAAGAGTTGATGGCCGGGAAAATTTTAGGCGTGGGCGCCGCCGGACTTACGCAGATTGCGATCTGGTGCGTAGTTGCCGGAATGTTCGGAGGCGCAGGAGCAGTCGCTTCCGGAAACGCCCCGCAGTTGGGGATAACGGCGGGAACGCTGGCCGCACTGGTGCCGTTCTTCCTCGCCGGCTTCCTTCTTTATAGCGGGCTGTACGCTGCGCTGGGCGCGATGGTGAACTCGGAACAGGAAGCGCAGCAGTGGCAGTTTTTCGTGACGATGCCCTTAGTAGTGCCGATCATCATGCTGACCTACGTGATCCGCCAGCCGAACGCACCGCTCTCAATGTGGATGTCGATGGTTCCGTTCTTTGCGCCGATCCTGATGTATGTGCGGGTGCTGGTGGAGCGCCCGCCGATGTGGCAAATTGGGCTTTGCGTTGCGCTGCTGCTGGTCACGATGTACGGAGTTCTGGCGCTGTGCTCGCGCATCTACCGAGTGGGGATTCTCATGTACGGCAAGCGCCCAACGCTGCCGGAGATTGTGAAGTGGTTGAAGTACTCGTGAGCCATCAGCTATCGGCTGTCAGCTTTCGGCCGTCGGCCGAGGTCTGATCCCTCAAACCAAGAACAGATCCAGTCTGTGCGCTACTGCTAGCTTGGCCGGCGTATTACAAAGCCCATCCCCTTCACAGCCCCACTCAAGCCAAAAGAAGGCTCGAATGGGCCACCACCTGATCCTCTAGTTCACCGTTTCCTTTTCCAGTTCAGCAGCGATATTGATATTCCCGCCCGTGAGCTTCAGTTTGCGCTCCCAAGCCTTGTATCCGGACTTCTTGATCACCAGGATGTGATCGCCTGCAGCAAGTTCAATCGCGGATGATGTATTCCCCATGAAACTCCCGTCCACCTCAACGTCCGCGCCGACGGGAGTTGAGGAGATCGACAGCTTCGGAGCAGCACTACTGGCTGACACCGGGACAGTCGTAGCAACTGGTGCTGCTTTGGCGTCTTCTGCGGTCTGTTCGGCCTGGATCTTACTAGCGTTGGCTGTCCAGTCGGCAGTAATTGCTTCGCATGCGTCCTGTACTGACCCGCCCAACGAGAGCGTCGACTTGCTGACGATCGAGTCTCCCGAAATACGCTGGAACACGGCTACCTAGTTCTTGTGCTGCAACAGACTCTTGCCACCTTCGTGGTCGAGCACAACCACATAGTCCGCTTTCGATGGGATGTTGTTCACTTTGACTTGCGGACAACGCTCGCCGAAGGTCTTGATGATCTCGGCGGTTTGAGGTCTGGCCCCGCCCGATTCGTGAGCGCCCCAGGCGCCATTTGCACCACCGGCAGAGCCACGCGTCTCCCACGACTGGCTGTCAGTGATGAATACGCGCGCCGGTTCGGCAGCCATCAAGAACGTGCTCAATCCTGCAATGTACAGGAAACAAAAGATTGCTAACTGTTTCATATCGCCTCACGAATGTTGTAGGAACTGGCCATTATAGGTTCGAGGACGCGCGACTTGAACACTCGCGCCAAACTTTGGTCACTCCGTTCACGCCCCACTCAAGCCAAAGGAAGGCTTGAATGGGCCACCCGACCCGGTATAGATGGCGAGAGAAGGTCGAATCGGGCACCCGCCGTTGGAATGAAGATCACATCCAACTCGATAGTGGCCATATCAAAAATTCTTTAAGTGGATATTGATTCGAGCCAGCGCTACCTGCCAATCTCTGCCGGATCGATTCGCGCGATATGAAAATGAAGCAAATCTACCTTGGGCGCCACGTATACGGATTAGCCGCCATCGGTTTCGGTTTGACCACGTTGGTGTGGCGTGACTTCAACATCTGGCAGCAGATTCGGGCACTGGGAAACGTTTCGCACCGCGACATTCTCGTATACATCGCGGCAGCAATCGAACTTGCTGGCGGCTTGGCGATCCAGTGGCACAAAACCGCACGAGCCGGTGCTCTCGCACTGGGCGCCCTATACCTGACCTTCGCCTTGCTCTGGGTACCGCACATCATTTCCACACCACGGATTTATGATCGGTGGGGCAACTTCTTCGAGCAATTCTCACTGGTCTCGGGCGCGCTCATCGTCTACGCGACGGCTGCTGGAAGGGATTCGGAGCAAGACGCAAGAGTGGCTCGCATCGGGTACGTATTCTTTGGAGTGTGCGTGATTTCATTCACACTCGAGCAGCTCCTTTATCTTTCTGGAACGGCACAGTTCGTTCCGAAGTGGATTCCTCCAGGACAAATGTTCTGGGCGGTAGTCACCACGATTGCATTTGCACTTGCGGCAATCGCATTACTTTCGGGACGTTCGGCTCTGCTGGCATCTCGATTACTTACCCTGATGCTGATTGGCTTCGCATTGCTCGTGTGGTTGCCGGCGCCTTTTGCGGATCCACACAAGCTGATCAACTGGGCCGGCAACGCGCAAAATCTGGCGATAACGGGCGCGGCATGGATTGTCACCGATTACCTCAGCCAACATCATGTTGCCGATGTGCCATCAAGGCGAGCGGCGCCAGCGCTGGTGGTCAAATAGCGATTCGGACCCGATCCTAGTGCGCACGATGCGATCCAGCTTCAGATTGCTGGTGCCTCTTTTTTAACGGCGAAAGCCTGCTTGCGCGTGATCAGGAAATAGAGCGGCACCAGCATACCGAGCAAGGCGATTCCCTTCATAACGATCATGAACGGCATGAGGTCAAATTGCGGTCCCGATTCCTGCATCGGTTTCATCCAGGGGAACATGGCCTGCGAGGCGCTGATGAGTGCCAGCATACGGTTGCGTCCACCAGGCGCGAAATAAAAAGTGCCGATGTTGAAAAAGGCCAAGACGTAATAAGCGATCGCCGCGATTCGCGCCGTGGGATTCAAGCGCAACAGGCCGACTCCGATAGAGAGATTCGCAATCAAATACAGGAAGAGATAAACGGCAGCGCCATAGCCGGTAACGAGTTTCGTGAAGAAGATGGCAGGCGCGTGAATCAGGAAATTCAGTGGGAAGAATGCGCACCCAACCAGCAGCAGCCAGGCGATGATAGTAATGCTGAGAGGGCGGGCACTCGAGGGCGACTGACCCATCAGGGGCGGAGTAGCAGGCTGAAGACCTTCAGCTGTTGCATAAGCGGGAATTGGAGCCGTGAATTGCGCTTTCACTTTCGGACGGGTAAAGAGGACCAGCCACCAGACGCCGATCCCGGCGATCCCGAACCAGAACCCGCCCATGCCCAGACGTAGACCGGTCATCGTTGATTGAGTTGCTGCCCCGGCGGGAGCAGCGGGCAGCGGCATGATCAGCATAATCACGCCGACTAGAGCTCCCATAAGAATGAGGATGACGGAGAAAACGATGATGGAGATGCGAGCCCAGTTCTTCAAACAAAACAAGCCGATACTGGTGATGATGCCCCAGATTGCCGGGAGTATATAAACCAACGCTCCCATAACGAAGATCGCTTTGGGCGCTGCCGTGACTCCGGAGAAATTGGCTCGGGTTGGGGCAAAAAAGAAGAGTAGGAAAATCACCAGTACGCCGAGTCCGAGGGTGAGCGCCGATCCAAGCAGAGAAACAATCGCACTGAACGTGACGCCGATGGAACGCTTCATGAGCGACTCCTTTTGAGGATGAGTGTAGGAGTTGCAGGAAGTCAGCAGAATGTCTTTGTGGGTTCTTCCAAGGGTTGCGGGGTTTGTCATCGTCTGAGACCCGACTCCACTGCTTTGTCCTGTGTTCCGGTAAAATCAGAGCTGGGGTGAATATACGCAATGTGGGGGAGTGTTTGCGCTTACTCGTAGGATTTATGTTCTTGGTGTGCACAGGTGTAGCCGTTGCCCAACAGAGTTCTTCTTCTCCTTCGGCAGATCCGGCGACGGGCGCGTCCGCCACGACCAGTTCGAGCAATGCCGTAGACCAACCCACGGCGACCACCGCGACGCAACCTGGCGCGCCTGACGTCACTACCCCGGCTGGCCAACCCGCAGCGCCGGTGATTCCAGCGTCCAAGCAGCAACCGAAGCGAATTCTGGGAATCATGCCCAACTATCGCGCGGTGAGTGCCGGAGCGATTCCTCCTCCTCCGACGCCGAAGCAGGCGTTCAAAATTGCAACGCAGAACAGTTTCGACTACTCGTCGTTCGTCTTCGTTGGAGTCACTTCTCTACTCGCCGAGGCTACGAACGCGCATCCGGCGCTGGGAAAGGGCATCGGCGGCTACGGGCAGTATTACTGGCGCGGCTTCGTCGACAAGACCGACGGCAATTACCTTGTCATTTTTGCCCTGCCGACCCTTCTTCATCAGGACACCCGCTATTTTGCAATGGGGGATGGCGGGTTTGTGAAGCGCGGCGCGTATGCGGCATCGCGGATTTTTATCACTCCCAACTACCACGGACACAATACCTTCAACGCTTCAGAGATTTTCGGACGAGGCATCGCACAGGCGATCTCGACAACTTACTATCCCAGCAAGGACCGAACAGCGGGCGAAATCGCGCAGAAATATGCCTACGCCTTGGGAAGAGACGCGCTGACGAACACCTTCCGTGAATTCTGGCCCGACATCGCGACGAAAGTGCTGCATCGACATCCGTAGCTGGATCTAGGCGGAATTAGCAATTGCGACTAGCGTTGTTCCCGATCTGAAACTGGGACGAAGCGCTTAGATATTGGGGTTTAATAACGTCCCGAGCGGCGGGCCTACAGTTTGACGCTGTTTAGATCGGGCACCTATAATTGAGGCGCCATTCCGCATACAGTGATTCATCGTGAATCGCGAATGACCTCGGCCGCGAGTTGAGGCGTTCCCGGAAGGATTTCCAAGGAGTCCACGACACACCCAATGAAACGTACTATTGCAAGTATCGCTCTACCTCTGGGATTGCTGTGCGCAGGTGCATTCGCGCAAACGGCAGCCACCCACTCAGCAGCTGCCCCCGCCGCCGCTGCCCCTGCGCCTGCGTCGTCAATGGCGCCCGCAGGTCCATCCAAGATTGGCATCATTAACATCCAGCAGGCGATCGCGTTGACCAACGAAGGCAAGCGCGACATCGAAGGCTTGGAGAAGAAGTTCGATCCAAGGCGTCAGGAACTCCAGAGCCTGAACAAGGAAGTGGAAGACCTGAAAAAGCAGCTGGACAGCCAGGGTTCCAAGCTCAATGACGAAGCGCGTAACAACTTGGTAAAGAGCATCGAGACGAAACAGAAGGCGCTGCAGCGCCAGGCCGAAGATGCGCAGAACGACTACCAGGGTCAACAGCAGGAACTGGTAAATCGGATCGGCACGAAGCTGATGGAAGCGCTCGACAAATACGCGAAGGCAAACGGCTTCAGCATGATCATCGATGTGTCGGGTCCACAGAACCCGATTTTGTGGGCACAGCCCAACGTCGACGTAACGCAGCAGGTGGCAGCGGCTTACAATGCCACTTCCCCGATCGCGGCTCCGGCTGCACACCCGGCTACGGCCTCTTCGAATCCGAAGCCGGCAGCACCTTCCGCTTCGACTCCGAAATAGCGATTGCGACGGAATGGACTTGACGAGCCGCCCTCAAACGGGGCGGCTTGTTTTTTGCTCTGAGCCGGGGGTTATGTCGTTGTGAGCTCAAGAGAGATGAGCGCCCTTGCCGCGGGCTGTCACGAGCTTTTATGATGCGCGAGATGACTGCGAAACTCTCCCCGACCGCGAACCTGCGCCAGAAGGCGCAGTTGATGTCTGCGTCTGAGATCGAGCGCACCTTGGTTCGCCTGGCTCACGAGATCATCGAGAAAAATAATGGCACCGACAAGCTCGTGCTGGTGGGCATTCGCCGCCGCGGCGTACCTCTGGCGCAACGACTGGCGCGCGTGATCGAGCGCATCGAGAACAAGGCGGTTCCAGTTGGAACACTGGACATCACGTTGTATCGCGATGATCTGAGCACGGTGGGATCGAAGCCGGAAGTGCGGCCGGGCGAACTGGGCGCGGATATCAAAGGCATGCACGTGATCCTGGTGGATGACGTCCTGTATACGGGCCGAACGACGCGCGCGGCACTGGATGCGCTGTTCGATCATGGACGTCCGCAACGAGTGCAGTTGTTGACACTGATCGATCGCGGCCATCGTGAGCTTCCCATCGAAGCCGCGTTCGTAGGCCGCTATATTCAGACCAGCGATCGCGAAATCATCGAAGTAAGGCTGAACGAAACAGATCAGACGGAAAAAGTGCTGCTGGTAGAGCGCGAAGTGTAGGCTGAAGTAACCGGACTCAGACCCACTCAAGCTAAAAGAAGGCTTGGATGGGGCACCCGACCAACTTATGAATCAACCTGTTCGTGGTTCCCTGCTCGGATTGGAAACCCTCTCCACCAAGGAAATCAGTTCTATTCTGAAAGACGCGCGAAAGATGCAGCGCGGCAAGACGAAGCCTGTGTTGCGCGGCAAGCGCGTAATACTGCTGTTCTATGAGTCGTCTACGCGAACGCGCGTATCGTTTGAGTTTGCGGCGAAGTCACTGGGTGCGACTACGGCGCTGGTCTCAGCGTCGGCTTCGAGCATCGAGAAGGGCGAGTCGCTGATCGACACGGGATATACCGTGACTTCGCTGGGCGCAGAAGCGATCGTGATTCGGCATCCGTCGTCGGGTGCGCCGGAGCTGCTGGCGCGGCATGTGCCTGTGCCGGTGATCAATGCAGGGGATGGGATGCACGAGCATCCGTCCCAGGGATTGCTGGATGCGTATACGATCCTGGAACACAAAGGCACGTTGAAAGGCTTGCGCGTGGCGATGATCGGCGACATCTTTCACAGCCGCGTCGTGCGGTCGGATGTGCATCTGCTGACAAAGTTTGGGTCGAAGGTAGTGCTGTGCGGGCCTCCCGAACTGGTGCCTGATGTTGCTGCGACGCTGGCGCCGGGAGTTACCGTGACGCGAAGCCTGGAAGAAGCGCTCAGCGGAACGGATGTGATCATGGCGCTGCGCATTCAGAAAGAACGGCTGGCGGGATTGCAACTCAGCCTGGGGGATTACATCGAGCGCTACCAACTGCGCCCGGAGCGGCTGAAGTCGGCGAAGAAGGATGCGATTGTGATGCATCCGGGGCCAATCATACGCGGACTGGAAGTGACGAGCGAAGTGGCGGATGGACCACAGGCGGTGATCCGGGATCAAGTGCGGAACGGCGTGGCGGTGAGAAGGGCGATCTTGGCAAGAGCTCTAGCTTAATTCACCACAGAGACACAGAGTTCACAGAGAGATTGAAGATTGCGGATTTAAGAGTTCAGATTTCGAAGCACTCATGAAAGAAAAAAAATCAGCGTCTATCAGCGACAATCAGCGGCATGAAGGTTTGCAGCGGCCAACGTCGCTGCTAATTCGTGGCGGGCATGTGATTGATCCGGCGAATCATCTGGATGGGCCCGCGGACATTCTTATTCGCGATGGGAAGATTGCGGCGATTGGGCCGAAGCTCAAAGAGAGTGCGGAAGAAACGATTGACGCGCGCGGGCTAATCGTAACTCCTGGGCTCATCGATATACATGTGCATCTGCGCGAGCCGGGACAGGCGCACAAAGAAACGATCGCAACTGGAACGGCTGCGGCGGCGGCCGGGGGATTCACGTCGGTATGCACCATGCCCAACACATCGCCGGTGAACGATTCTGCGGAGATCACCGAGTGGATGCAGTCGCCGGAGCGCGGAGCTGTGGTCAATGTGTTCCCGATTGCAGCGGCCACGATGGGAAGCCAAGGCGAAAAGCTTACGGATTTCGCCGGGTTGCGCAAGGCAGGTGCTGTCGCGGTCACCGATGACGGAAAGCCGATTCTCGAAGACAACATCATGCGTGAGGCGCTGGAAGCGACCAAGCGAGTCGGCCTGCCGGTGATCCAGCATGCGGAAGACACGCGGCTGACTTCTGGCGCACACATGAATGCCGGTCCGGTTTCATTTCGCCTGGGATTGCGCGGGATGCCAGTGGAGGGCGAGGCCGGAATCGTGCGGCGGGACATCGAATTGGCGAAGAAAACGGGTGGGCATATACATGTTGCGCATATCTCTACGGCGGCCGCGGTGGAGGAAGTTCGCAAGGCCAAGCGGGAGGGAGTGAACGTGACGTGCGAGGTCACGCCGCATCATTTCTCGCTTACGGACGAAGCCGTTGTTGGATATGACACGCGGTACAAGATGAATCCGCCGCTGCGGTCGGCGGAAGATCGCGAAGGCCTACTTGTGGCGCTGGAAGACGGTACGATCGATGCGATTGCCACGGATCATGCGCCGCATGCGCATCACGAAAAGATGGTGGAGTTCGATCGCGCGGCATTCGGGATCACGGGACTGGAGACGGCGCTGGGGCTGGCGATCAGCGAACTGTGCAAGAAGCGCGGAATGCCGCTGAAGAGGATCGTAGAGCTGCTGACGACAAATCCAGGGCGGATTCTTGCGCTTGGTGATCGCGGTCAGTTGAGCATGGGTGCGGCGGGCGACATCACGATCTTCGATCCGAAGAAGCAGTGGACGTTCGACGCGAAGCAAACGCGGTCGAAGTCCCGCAACACGCCCTTTGGCGGATGGAAGCTGACGGGAAAAGTGGTGGCGACGATCGTGGGCGGAAAGATCGTGTACGCCTGGCAATGATCGCGGCGAAAAGATTTCAGAATTAAGATTTCAGATTGCAGATTAGGCCGCTGCGCTAGAGAAGCTGAAATCTGCAATCTTCGATCTTCAATTCCTTATTTGTGCGCTGCCGCCGGTGGTTTCGAATGCGCCGCACTCGGCTTGGCCGAGAGCATGGCGAGGATTTCCTGCAACTGGGCGCGCACCCGCTTCAGTCCATCATTGTTGACAGGCGCAATGAACGGCAATGCCGATTGCAACTTGGCGGGCTTCGCTTCCAGCTTGAGTTGCTGGCGTGCGCCGGCAATGGTGAATCCCTCTTCGTAAAGAAGCTTTTTGATGTGGAGGGCGAGTTCGACTTCGCGGCGGCGATACATGCGCTGGCCGGTGCCGCTCTTGGTGGGCCTGAGTTGGGGGAATTCGGTTTCCCAAAAACGGAGAACGTAGGCAGGTAGTTTGCACAGGCGGCTGACTTCGCCGATGCGGAAATACAACTTTTCAGGAATCAATACGTCTTCGGACTTCCTGTTCGTGCTCGACTTCCGGTTTGCACTCATGGACTGCTCGAAATATCTGGATTTTTAATTTCCGACTGCCGGCCAGATTGTCTGCACAAATGTTACGCGATTTCTAGCATGGACAGCACCCCAGAAACAACACCGGAATTGAAAGAACCAGCGCAGTAAAAAGGGCCTCCACCGCGGGAGGCCCCTTAACCCTCTTCCACTTCTACTGCGCTAATGCGGCAGTTACTTCTTTTTCTTTGTGGCCGCTTTTTTTGCCTTTTTCTTTGTCGCCATGTTTATTGACCTCCTGGAACCTTCTCCCTTGAAGGTTTTGGATTTGGGGCCCTTTTACTTATCCCGCCCTACAAATTGGGCGAGCAGCCTGTATGACACAAGATATTGCGGTGTACTGTTAAGCGTTGTCAAGAAAAATATCTTGTAGAAGAGCGGATTCTTTGCTTATGAGGTTTCACGAAAAGCATTCTCACCACAGAGGACACAGAGGAAAGTCAGATTGAAGATTTCAGATTTAAGATTCCATCGACGACTCAGTCCCACTCGGAGCCGCTTCCAATCTGAAATCTCAAATCTTCGTTCTTAGTTCTCTGCGTCTCTGTGCCTCTGTGTTGAAATAGCACGGTGAAGAAACGCGATCCCATCGAGCTAGAGATTTTCAAAAACATTTTTCACTCCATCGCCGAAGAGATGGGCGCGGCGCTGCGACGTACCGCTTTCTCGCCGAATATCAAAGAGCGTCGTGATTACTCATGCGCGGTGTTCGACGGTGCGGGCGAGGTGATCGCAATGGGCGATCATATGCCGGTGCATCTCGGATCGATGCCGATGTCGGTGCGCGCGGCGATCACCAAGCTAGAACTCGGACCTGGCGATGTGGCGATGTTGAATGATCCGTTTGCGGGTGGAACGCATCTGCCGGACATCACGCTGGTCGCGCCGGTATTCATCGGCGGCAAGCGTGGAAGGCCGCTGAAGACGCGGGGCAAGCGCAACCCGGACTTTTACGTGGCCTCGCGTGCGCATCACGCCGATGTTGGTGGAACGTATCCGGGATCGATGGGGATCTGTCGCGAAATCTATCAGGAAGGATTCCGCATTCCTCCGGTGAAACTGATTCGCGCAGGCGAGGTCGACCGCGATGTGCTCGCGCTGCTGCTGACGAATGTGCGAACACCGGTGGAGCGTGAAGGCGATCTGAATGCGCAGATTGCGGCTTGTCATACAGGTGAAGTGCGATTGCGGGACGTGGTGGAGCGCTACGGACTGGCGCGAGTGAGAGAGGCGGCTGCGGATCTGCTGGAATATTCGGAAGAGATGATGCGGGCGTTTCTGGCGAAGATTCCGGCGGGAAGTTATGCCGCGGAAGATTTTCTGGATGACGATGGTGTGAGCGAAGAGCCGGTGCGGATTGCGGTTTCGATTCAAATTCGCGAACAAGATCGCGGGCGGGGGCGCCCGCGCCACAGCGATGGAACAAACATCGCGACTATTGACTTCACGGGATCATCTCCGCAGGTTGCGGGCAGCATCAATGCCGTGGAGGCGATTGCCTACTCGGCGTGCTTTTATGTCTTCCGTTGTTTATTAGCGGAGGATGTTCCCGCGACGGCTGGACTGATGCGACCGATCGAGGTGATCGCGCCGAGCGGCAGCGTGGTGAATGCGCGGCCTCCGGCGGCAGTTGCTGGAGGAAACGTTGAGACCTCGCAGCGGATCGTCGACGTGCTGCTGAAGGCGCTCGCGCAGGCGCTGCCGGATCGCATTCCCGCAGCTTCGAGCGGAACGATGAACAATCTCACCATAGGCGGGGTCGATCCGCACACCGGCGAGTCTTTCGCGTATTACGAAACAATTGCGGGCGCGACGGGCGGCCGTCCGACAAAGCCCGGAGTGTCGGGCGTGCACACGCATATGACGAACTCGCTGAATACACCGGTGGAGGCGCTGGAGTATGCGTATCCATTTCGCGTGACGGAGTATTCGCTGCGGCGTGGCAGCGGAGGAAGTGGAATGCACGCGGGCGGCGATGGAGTGGTGCGCGAGATCGAAGTGCTGACCGATGCCGAGGTCACGCTTCTGGCGGATCGCCGCAAGAGCGCGCCATATGGACTTAGTGGAGGCGGGCCGGGAAAGCGCGGGCGATCTATCGTGATCCGCGAGAACGGCGCGTCAGAAGAACTGGCGGGCAAGAGGAGTGTGCGTCTAAGGCGCGGCGAGCGGATACGGATCGAATCACCGGGCGGCGGGGGATGGGGGAAAGCGTAGTTTCACCACAGAGGCACAGAGAAAAAATTCAGAATTAAGATTTCAGATTGAAGACTTCAGAATTAGTGGTGGCTGTGAGCGTTTGCCGAGACCGTACTGCTGGGGGCCATCGTCGGCCCGAAATACCGATAATGTCCGATGATCTTCCAATTAAAGAGCACATCCTCGATCTGCGGTCCGCGGCCGATGTTATGCAGGATCATGTGACGTCGCGCGAGCAGCGGCTGGCGATCGACCACCATGCCAATATGCGTCTGCCCACCTCCAAGATCCCAGGCGACGATGTCGCCGGGCAAGTAATCGGCGGCGCCGGTTGTGATGGGGAGTGATTCTCCTTTTCGACGAAAGAAGACCATCAAGTTAGGAACGCGTCGATGGTCGATGTTCGTATCCGGTTGTGGCGAAAGCCAGCGCCACTTTCTCGGATATTCGCGGACGTTCGCGACGATGTCTTCATGGACCTCCTTCTGGAGGTCAACACCGACTTTGCGGTAAATCCGAATGATCTCGTCGGTACAGACGCCAGTATCCGCGGGAACGTCTCCGCCCGGATAAGGTATGCGCACGTAATCTGCGACGTAGCGCACGTGAACGGTCGAGCGTTCGACCGCAGCCGCGACTAGGTGACGAGTGAAATCAGCTCGCGAGGCAGGCGAAGACTGAGCCGCAACATACGCACTAACGGCAAGCAAAACGACAATCGCCGCAGTTTTAGTGAGCTGTTTCGGTTTGGCCATCCGGAGTACCGCAAAGCAATGTACCTCGCGAATTCGCGTTCTACCAGTACCGGCAGTAACCATCTCACGCCGAAACGTGAAATGGAGTCGAACCACAGCCGCCACGTTGTTCTCCTTGCCGAACTGAGGCAACATGCCAGTGAATCCTGTAAGGAGCTCTCACGATGCATCGGATTAAATCTGTGGGCGTGATGTCGGTTGCGAAGGTAATGGGACTAATTTATGGCGCGCTCGGACTGCTGATTGTTCCTGTCTTCCTGGTGATTGGGCTGGCTTCGTCGATGGCGGTCAGACAAGCACAAGCTGCGACAGGCGCAAATTTTCCGACTGCTCTGGGCCCGGTGTTCGCCATCCTGATGGCGATTGCCGCGCCAATTATGTACGGGCTGATGGGATTTGTGATGGGCGCGCTTGGAGCATTGATCTACAACCTGATCGCCGGTTGGATTGGCGGGATCGAAATGGAACTGGAAATCGCGCCGATTCAGGTCGTGCTCCCGTTATGCCACACCACCTCATGCCACCGCTGCCACAAGCTCCGCCGGCGTGAGCGTGCTAGAATCGCAGGTTTGCCTCGCCACAATTTTTTATTAAGGCCGCGCGAATTTGCGCCGTCCGGTTGGGCAACCAAGGATTCAGTATGGCTGACACAATGCTGGCGGTGGTAAAACCGAACCCGGCGCCCGGAGCTGAGATTCGCCAAGTTAAGATCCCCGAGTTTGGCCTCAGCGATGTGCTGGTGAAGGTTGACGTCGCCTCGGTATGCGGCACCGATCTTCATATTTATAACTGGGACCCGTGGGCGCAGAACCGTATTCATCCTCCGCTGATTCCTGGACACGAATTCTGTGGACATGTAGCCGCCGTGGGCAAAGAAGTGACCACGGTGAAGGAAGGCGACTTCGTCTCCGCCGAGATGCACGTGGCGTGTGGCAAGTGCCTGCAATGCCGCACGGGCGAGGCGCACATCTGCCAGCACGTGAAGATTATCGGCGTGGATGCCAATGGCGCATTCGCCGAGTACGTGGTGATTCCGGAATCGAATATATGGAAGCTGGATCCGTCGATTCCGAAGGAATATGCGTCGATTCTGGACCCGCTGGGAAATGCGGTGCACACGGTGCTGGCGGGCGATATCGCGGCAAAGACGGTCGCGATCACAGGAACGGGGCCGATTGGACTTTTCTCGATCGCCGTGGCGCGCGCCTGCGGGGCTACGCAAGTTTTCGCGATCGAGACCAATAAGTATCGGCGGGCGATTGCGCAGCAGATGAAGGCCGACTTCGTGATCGATCCGACCGTGGAAGACGCGAAGCAGATCGTGATGGATGCGACGGAAGGCATCGGCGTGGATGTGGTGCTGGAGATGGCTGGACATCCGAGCGCGATTCGAACTGGTTTCGACATCCTGCGACGCGGTGGGCGGATATCGCTGCTGGGCATTCCTTCGCGGCCAATCTCGCTGGACTTCGCGGATGACATCATCTTCAAGGGCGCGACGATTCAGGGCATCAACGGGCGGAAGATGTATCAGACGTGGTATCAGATGACTGCGCTGCTGAAGGCCGGGAAGCTCGATCTGCATCCGGTGATTACGGATCGGCTGGCAATGAAGGACTTCAACAAAGGTATGGAGCGCCTGAAGACGGGCGAAGCCAGCAAGATTCTGCTGTATCCGAACGGGAATAAATAAAACCAGCCACGGATTTGCACGGATTCCCGCGGATCGTTCATGATTGAGGTTGTGCTGCGAATTTCGGATCACAGGATCCGTGGTGGTCCGTGAAATCCGTGGCGGAGGTTTTGTTCATGGCGACTTCTACTCCCACTCGCACTAATCCTCTTTCTTATCTCCACGAGCAACTGGAAGACCTGAAGACCAAGGGAACGTACTTTCGTCTGCGCGTGCTCGAGGACGAGCAGGCGGCGGAGTGCACGTTTGACGGCAAGAAGGTGATCAACCTGGCGTCGAATAATTACCTGGGGCTGACGACGCATCCGAAGCTGCGCGAGGCGGCGCTGGCGGCGACGAAGAAGTATGGCGTGGGATCGGGCGCGGTGCGCACGATTGCCGGCACGATGTCGCTGCACATGGAACTGGAAGAGAAGATAGCGCGCTTCAAGAACGTGGAAGCGTGCGTGGTGTTCCAGTCGGGATTCACGGCAAATGCGGGAACGGTCTCGGCGCTGCTCGGCAAAGAAGATTTCATTATCTCGGACGAGCTGAACCATGCGTCGATCATTGACGGCGCAAGGCTGTCGCGCGCGAAGATCCTGGTATTCCGGCACAAAGATGTGGCGCATGCCGAAGAGCAGCTGGCCAGCGTGAAGGATCAGCCGGGACGGAAACTGGTGATCACCGACGGCGTGTTCTCGATGGACGGCGATATTGGTCCGCTGCCTGGATTGTGCGCGGCGGCGGAAAAGTACGGCGCGATCATGATGGTAGACGACGCGCATGCGTCCGGCGTGCTGGGAAGAAATGGACGAGGCACGATCGATCACTTCAAGGTGCATGGGCGCGTGGACGTGCAGGTAGGGACGCTCTCGAAGGCAATCGGCGCGCTGGGCGGATATGTTTGCGGATCCCGCGATCTGATTGAGTTTCTATATCACCGTGGAAGGCCGTTCCTGTTCTCGACTTCGCATCCGCCGTCAGTGGCGGCAACGTGCATTGCCGCGTTCGATGTGCTGGAGCAGGAGCCGGAGCGCATCGAAAAGCTCTGGGAGAACACGCGCTTCTTCAAGAAGGAACTCGGGAACCTGGGCTTCAATATCGGCGGGAAGAACACACCGGCGAGCGAGACACCGATCACTCCGATTATCGTCGGCGAAGGACGTCTGGCGATGGAGTTCTCGCGCGAGCTGTTCAAAGAAGGCGTGATGGCGACCGGAATTGCGTTCCCGACGGTGCCGGAAGGCAAGGCGCGTATACGAACGATCATGACGGCGACGCATACGCGGGAAGAGTTGGATCGCGCGCTCGAGGTACTGAAGACGGTGGGTAAGAGGCTGGGGATTATTTCGTAGAGCGGAAGGAACGCGGGCGAGGGCGCCCGCGCCACTACAGCAAGTGCACGATTTAATGCATAGATGTTTAGCTCCGCTCAACATGACTTCGGCATTTCTGAAGCCTTAGAGCAGAATGAAACTATGGCCGATCGGAGCCATCGCGGACGAGGGCGCCCGCGCCACTACAGCTAGACTTCTTCGATCAATCGGGCGAGCAAGGCGGTTCGGCGCACCAGTTCCGAGATCAACACCGATTCGTTGCGCGCGTGAGCGCCTTCGCCGACGGCACCAAGGCCGTCGAGGGTGGGGATTCCGAGGCTGGCCGTGAAGTTGCCGTCGGAGCCGCCGCCGACGGAAGCTTCGTCCAGGTGCCAGCCAATTTCGGCGGCGATTTTCTGCGCGGCGCGGAACAAGCCCACGACTTTGTCGGTGCGTTCTAAGGGCGGCCGGTTGATCCCGCCGGTGACTTCGAGTTCACAGCGTGAATCGAATGGCTGCAGCGCGTGGAATTTGCGATCCATCGTCTTGGCTTGAGTGGCGGCGGCGATGCGCAAATCGAATTCGGCTTCGGCCTCGTCGGGGATGACGTTGGTGCGAGTGCCGCCGCGGATCACACCTGCGTTTACGGTGATGCCCTGTTTCAGATTCGTGAACTTGGCGATTTCGACCAATTGCCGGGAGAGTTCGAGAATGGCGCTGGCACCCTTTTCGAAATCGAGTCCGGCATGAGCTGCGCGGCCTTTGATCTTGAGCGTGTAATCGCCGACACCCTTTCGTGCGGTCTTCAATGCGCCTTCCAATCCGAAGGAGGGTTCGACCACCAGCACGGCGCCACATTTCTTTGCCGCTGATTCGGTAATGGGCCGCGAGCTTTCGCTGCCCACCTCTTCATCGGTCACCAGCAGCACGGTGACTGGTCTGGATAGTTTGCCGTCTACTCGCCGAAGTGCCTCGATGGCGAAAATCATCTGCGCGATGCCGGACTTCATGTCGAGTACGCCCGGTCCCCAGAGGCGTCCATCGGATTCGCGAAACGGCATGGTTGAGAGGGTTCCCAGATCCCACACGGTATCGAAGTGTCCAAGCAGGAGGACGGGCGGGCGCGTGGAGTCAGAGGTGAAATCGACCTGCAGGTGTGCGCCGAATTTCCCGCCGCGATGAAAGTGAACCTCTCCGCCGATTTCGCGAAAGGCCTCGGCGAGGCGCTCGCCCAGCAGATCGACAGACTTTTTGTGATGGCTGGGCGATTCCATCTCCACCATGTGGCGGATGCTCTGAATCATGGCGGGCTGGCGAGTCTCGAGATATCGGATCAGTTCACTGAGCTTGCCAGCGCCAACTTTCTCTTTGCCCAAGCGTGTTATCCCGCTCACGGCAACAGAAGGCGAGGGTGGGGAACCCGCGTGCTTGACACGCGTCGACCTGGATGGGGTACCCAGCTTCTTGCGGCTCGTTGAACCGCGTTTAGTGCGTGCCTTTGTCATTGGCCTCGATGGATTTCGTATAATTCACGTTTGCCCTGATATTGCCTGTTCTGACCGTAGGTGTGAACTTGGCTTGGCGGGTTCGGGCGCCAGATTTGGAAAACGCACATGACTGAAACCGCGCTGACTAGTGCCGGCACGAATGAAGCTGTGAAGACCACGCTGGACATCGTCGAGATCCAGAAGATCCTGCCGCATCGCTATCCATTCCTGCTGATTGACCGCGTAATCGAAATTCAGCGTAAACAGCGCATTGTCGCGTTGAAGAACGTAACCGTCAATGAGCCATTTTTTGCGGGTCACTTTCCGGGCTTCCCGATTATGCCCGGCGTGCTGATGGTAGAAGCCATGGCGCAGGCTGGGGGCGCGCTGCTGCTGACTGAAATTCCCGATCGCGACCACAAGTTGATGGTGTTCACGGGCATCGAGCGCGCGCGCTTCCGGCGGCCGGTAACCCCCGGCGATCAACTGAAGATCGTGGTCAGCGTACTGGCCTGGCGCAGCATGGCGGTGCGGATGCAGGGAGAGGTTTTCGTCGGCGAGAAACTGGTGGCGGAAGCCGTGATCACCTGCCGACTGGTTGATCGCGAGCCTCAAACAACTGCTCCTGCGGCTGAGCCGAAGGAATAAGGAATAAAGACTAGCGGTGAGCACTCCAGGCCGCAAAGAGTTCATGTCCATCCATCCAACAGCCATTGTGGATGCCGGCGCGAAGGTCCCGGCGTCCTGTTCCGTCGGACCCTACTGTGTTGTGGGAGCCGGTGTTGAACTCGGCGAAAACTGCGAGCTTATTTCGCACGTGGTGATTCACGGTCCTGCCCGTATCGGCAACAACAATCGGGTTTTCCCTTTTGCCGCGCTCGGCACTGAGCCGCAGGACATTTCGTATCGCGGCGAGCCCACGCGGCTGGAAATCGGCGACGACAATGTCATCCGCGAATACGTCACCATCAATCGTGGAACGAATAAAGGCGGCGGGACAACGAAGATCGGCAGTCACATCTTGATCATGGCGTACACGCATGTTGGTCACGACTGCCAGATCGGCGATCACGCCATGCTGGTGAACGCTGCCACGCTCGCCGGACATGTGACGGTCGAAGAGTATGCGGTGGTAGGCGCTCTGTGCCCGGTGCACCAGTTTGTGCGCATAGGTGCACATTCTTATATCGGCGGCGGTACGACGATTACGCAGGATGTGCTTCCCTTCTCGATGACCAGCGCCGTGCGCGATGTGCATGCCTTCAGCTTTAATAAAGTTGGACTGGAGCGACGCGGGTTCAGTAAGGAACGGATCAAGCAACTGCATCATGCGTACAAGATTCTTCTGGCGTCGAAGCTGAACACTTCGCAGGCGCTGGAGAAGCTGAAGAGCGAGACGGAGCGCAGTGAAGATGTCGAGCTGCTGATCAAGTTTATCGAGACTGCACAACGCGGAATCATCAAGTAGAACCTTGGCCACGGATTTACACGGATTCGACTGATTCAGTTCACGATGAGCGAAAAACTTGGATTAATAGCCGGCAACGGACGTTTCCCCTTCCTTGTGCTCGAAGCTGCCAAGGGACGCGGGATGGAAGTTGTGGTTGCCGCTATTAAAGAAGAGACGTTTCCTGAGATCGAGAAGGCTGGTGCCGCTGCGGTTCACTGGATGTCGCTGGGTGAATTGTCGAAGCTGATCGAGACGTTTCGTCGTGAAGGCGTTGAGCGCGCGGTGATGGCTGGGCAGGTCAAGCATAAGCAGATTTTTTCCAGCATCCGTCCGGACTGGCGCCTGGCGAAACTGCTGCTTTCGCTGGGGAGCCGCAATACGGATTCGCTGATCGGAGCCGTGGCCAAAGTTCTCGCGGATGAGGGCATTACGTTGATCTCATCGACAGAACTGCTGGAGCCGTTGCTGGCGAAGCCAGGCGTGCTGACGCGGCGACGTCCTACTGAGCAGGAGACGAAGGACGTTGCATACGGTCGCGACGTCGCACGTCATCTGGCGCAGTACGATATTGGCCAGACGGTTGTGGTGGCCGGAGCGGCGTGTGTCGCGGTGGAAGCGATGGAAGGCACGGACGCGACGATCGAGCGCGCAGGACATATTATGGAGAGCCTGACGCACGAAGGCGACGCATCGACGCTGGCGCGCGACCTGGTCGTGGTGAAGGTGGCCAAGCCGAATCAGGATATGCGGTTCGATGTTCCGGTCATCGGTGTAAAGACGATCGAAACGATGCAGCGGGCGAATGCGACTTGCCTGGCGATCGATCCGGGCAAATGCCTGCTGATCGATGGGGACGCGATTATTGATGCAGCCGACAAGGCACAGATTGCCATCCTTTCGGGAGATGAGGAGAAGAGATGACGGAAGTGGAACGGATTGCAGATCAGATCCGGCGCGCTTTTGAAGGCGATGCCTGGCATGGACCTGCGCTGATGGAGTTACTGCCGGCCGTCAATTCGCTGGTCGCCAGTGCTCATCCGGTGAACAACGCGCATAGCGTGTGGGAAATCGTGAATCACCTGACCGCGTGGAAGCGAGCAGTGCTGCAAAGATTGAATGGGCAGGCCGTTGAATTAATCGGCGAGCAGGACTGGCCCACGGTGCGCGACGCAAGCGAAGAAGCCTGGCAGAAGGCGCTGCAAGATCTTCAGGATACGCAAAAGAAGTTGTATGACGCGGTAATCGCTCTTCCGGAATCGCGCCTCGCCGAAAAGGTAGCCAACCGCGATCACACGATCCGCTACATGCTGGTGGGAGTGGCGCAGCACGAGCTTTATCATGCTGGCCAGATCGCCGTTCTCCGAAAGGCCGCTGTTTCCTGATCCCCGCAGTGTCGAACGACAAAACAATTCGAGTTGCGGTGATTGGCGCCGGAGCGTTCGGCAAGAACCACGCGCGCGTGTATCACGACCTGCAGACGGCCGGCGCAGCTGTCGAGTTGGTGGGAATCGTGGACACGGACTCGAATCGAGCGGGAACGCTGGCCGCTCAGTTCGGAACCAAAGCCTTCGCAACACTCGACAGTTTGTTGGAGGCTGGCGCGGTCGATGCAGCCTCCGTAGCGGTTCCCACTACGCTACACCTGCCAGTAGCGAAAGCGGCGATGCAAGCGGGACTCGACGTTCTGATCGAAAAGCCAATCGCCGCGACTTTGGCCGAGGCCGATGAACTGGTCCGGGTGGCGAAGGAGACTGACCGCATCGGGCAGGTTGGGCACCTGGAGCGGTTCAATCCCGTGGTACGGGCCACTTATCCGCTGATCACACACCCGATGTTTTTTGAAGTTCACAGGTTGAGCGTGTTTGGACCGCGCGCACTCGACGTCGACGTTGTGCTTGACCTGATGATTCACGATCTGGATATTGTGCTTTCCTTCGTGGATTCGCCGATTCGCGAGATTCGCGCAGTAGGATTGCCGATCCTTTCGCCGAAAGTTGATATCGCGAACGTTCGCATCGAGTTCGAATCCGGTTGCGTCGCCAATCTTACGGCCAGCAGGGTGAGCACCGAGCGCGTACGTAAACTCCGCTTCTTCCAGCGGCGTCAGTACATTTCTGTGGATTACACACGTCAGGATCTGCTGGTCTTTAGCGTCGGTGAACAGGCCGGCGTTGAGGCGCTTGCCCGAATGCAAAACACCGGAGGTGGACCACTATCGGGTGCGGCGATTCTTGCGGGTGCGGGTGTGAGCATGTCGAAACCGCAGGTGATCCCAGAAGAGCCTCTGAAGGCCGAATTGCAATCGTTTCTCGGTGCAGTGCGGTCGCGCACGACGCCGGTGGTTTCGTTGATAGAAGGACGCACTGCTTTGCGGGTCGCGCTGGAAGTTTTACAGCATATCGAGGAGCACAGTCGCCGGGTTGGATTAGCGGCGCTTGGTTCAGCTCCAGCGAAGTGAAACGAAACTTCATTTGGTGTGAAGGGTTGGAACGCCATCATAGTCGCGAGACAGGGTCTCTGGTTTGGCGACGAAGGCTGCTGGCCCGTATAATCAGCATTCCGCTTATCCCGGGTGGTTAGAGGTCGCACTATTTCTAATTCTTTCAACCGTTTGCAATGGGACGGAACGGTAATTCCGGCGTCCGATTCTCAACAGCACAAGGATTGCCTGCTGGTTACTATGGGCTACCTTCGCGCTTTTACGTTGGGCCGAATCCTCGCTGCATTATTGTCCGTTCTGCTGTTGCTTCCTTGCCTCACGGTCCCTGCCGAAGCTCAGCAGGAACTGGTTGCAGAAATCAATGTTCACGGCAATCGCCGTATTCCGACCGACACAATCAAGTCTCGAATGTTCACCAAGCCGGGTGACGTCTACGACCAAAACAGTATTGAGCGCGACTTCAATTCACTGTGGAACACCGGCTATTTTCAGGACATCCGAATCGAGCGCGAACCATCCCCCAAGGGTTGGATTTTGCACGTCTATGTAAAAGAGAAGCCGACGATCCGCGACATTCAATACCAGGGTCTGAGTTCGGTTTCGCAGTCCGATGTACTCGATCGTTATAAACAGGAAAAGGTCGGTCTGACGCAGGAAAGCCAGTTCGATCCTACCAAGGTTAAGCATGCAGAAGTAGTGCTGAAGGCATTGCTGGCCGAGCACGGACGCCAGTTCGCGACGATTCGCACGGAAGTTCGCCAGATTCCTCCCGCGTCGGTTGGCATTAACTTCATCGTGAAGGAAGGCCCCAAGGTCAAGGTTGGCAAGATCAAGTTTGAAGGCAATAAGGCTCTGAACGCGCGTTACCTGCGGGCCTCCATGAAGAACCTGAAGCCGATCGGCATTCCACACAGCATCTTCCTGGAGAATCTGTTCGCTAAGACATACGACGCCAGCAAGCTGGAAGAAGATAGCGAACGCGTTCGCGACGCCATGCAACAGAAGGGCTACTTCAAGGCGGTCGTGCAGGAACCGAAGACGAACATACGCGATACCAAGGGAATCACGTGGTATATGCCGTTCAAAGTGAGCCACGGCAAAGTAGTGGATATCACGCTTCCGATCGCGGAAGGGGACCAATACCGGCTGGGGAGCATCAAGTTCACCGGCAGCAAGGTGATTAAGAACGAAGCCGCCCTGCGCAAGTTATTCCCGATCAAAGACGGAGATGTGTTCGACATTTCGCTGATGCGTAAAGGCCTGGAAAATATCCGGAAGGCGTTCGGCGAGATTGGCTATATCAACTTCAGCGCCGTCCCCGATACTGCGATCGATGAACAGAAGAAGTTGGTCAACATCACGGTCGATATCGACGAAGGAGCACAGTTCTACGTTCGGCGCATTGAGTTCACAGGAAACACCACGACTCGCGACAAAGTGATTCGCCGCGAACTGGTGCTGGAAGAAGGAAACGTCTACAACTCACGTCTGTGGGAACTGAGCTTGCTTCGCCTGAACCAACTGGGCTATTTCGAAACCCTGAAGAACGAGCAGGATTCGACGTTGAAGACGAATAACCAGGACCACACAGTCGACATCACGCTCAAGGTGAAAGAGAAAGGTAAGAACAGTATCGGATTGAACGGTGGCGTCAGCGGACTGGCGGGTTCGTTCATCGGCCTGAGTTATCAGACGAACAACTTCCTCGGTCTGGGCGAAACACTGGGTGTGAACCTGTCTTACGGACAGTATCAACGCAATCTGTCGTTCAGCTTCATGCAGCCATATCTGTTCGATCGTCCGCTGCAAGCAGGATTCACGGTATTCAATACCAAGTACAACTACAATCAGGCGCAACAGCTGTCTATATCGACGAACCAGCAGCTAAACCTGCCTGATTCGATTGAGCAGACCCTGCAAAACTTCAGCCAGACGAGCACGGGATTCAACGTTTCGCTGAGTTATCCAATCAAACGGTCGTTTAAGCGAATTGGACTCACCTATACGCTGAACACGACCACATTGCAGGTGTTCAGCAACTTCTCTCGCTTGTACTTCGAGGAATTGAATTTCAGCAACGTTGAGGGACCGAATGCGCTGAATGGAATCGTGACCAGCGAGGTCACGCCGAGTTTCAGCTTCAGCAACATCAATAATGGAATGCATCCGAGCGGCGGTCACAGCATTACATTCGCCAGCCAGATTTCGGGTCTGGGCGGAACCGTAGCTGCCGTTCGTCCGTTGGTGGAATACAAGCAATACTTCCCGATGAAGGGCCTTCGCCATAGTAAGGAAGGCCACCAGGTGCTCGGATACCGAATCCAGGCTTCATTCCTTTCGGGATACGGCGGGAAAGTGGCGCCTCCGTTCGAGCGCTTCTATATGGGCGGCGATACGGATCTGCGCGGATTCGATATCCGGTCGGTTTCTCCGATTGCGTTCTTTGTTCAGACAGCGAGTTTGCCTCTCGTCAATCCGGACGATCCGTGCATCGCAAACAGCGGTATCCCGTGCACAGGAGTTCCAAAGGATCCGAACAATCCCAGGCGCGGAACCTGGAACGTTCCGGTTCCTGTTTATCGCGTGATTTTCCCCGGCGGCGACACGAGCATCGTCGGCAATCTCGAATACCGGATTCCAATCGCTGGACCCGTTACCCTGGCTCCCTTTGTCGATACAGGTTTCGACATGGTGCTGCGCCCATCTCAGCTGCAGATCAACCAGCAGCAGCTTAGCTTGTTGAATAACACCCCGTTCGGCTGCGCGAGTCTGGATAGGAATTTCAATTGCGTCAACACCGGCTCGATCACGACGTTCAGTCCGAATGTGAACATCGTTAGCGGTACGAATTACCAGCCGCGAATGTCCACCGGGCTAGAACTGCAGGTCATCATGCCGATCGTGAATGCGCCGTTCCGCATTTACTACGCATACAATCCGCTGCGCCTGGATGAATTCATCAACACGCCAAGCCAGATCACGAGGAACATGTTCCCGCCCGGAAGCGCGGGCGACATCACGTATCAGCGCGCGATTCAGTCGTTCGTGCCCGGATATGCGTTGAAAGAACCGAAGAAGACGTTCCGCTTCACGGTCGCAACCACGTTCTAGTGCAGAGCCCGCCCTTTATGGGGGCGGGCTAATCGCGCATACTCGTCGATGCGTCCAAGCCAGCTATTGCGGCTGGCTTACAATGAATCAATCTGCGCAATGATTGCCTCTCCTGATAAGACGGAGCGCCCCGAGAACGGCGTGCCCGGCTTTAGCTTTACGGAGCGTCTGAAACTGACGGCAATCACCTGGTCTGCTTATCTTCTGATTCGGCTTCTCGGCCCGACTCTGCGCTATCAAGTCTCACTGGCTGAAGGGGGGCCACCGGATCTCAATTTTCAGCCCACCATTTTTGTCTTCTGGCATCGATGCATTCTTCCGGCGTGCTACGCGTTTCGTAACCGAAAGATCGCTGTTATGACGAGCAGCAGCTTCGATGGCGAATACATCGCGCGCATCATTGAGCTGTTCGGATATCGGGCGGTCCGGGGATCGAGCACACGCGGCGGTGTTCGCGCGCTGCTTGGCATGCACACAGAAATCGAAGAAGGGCGATCGGTGGCCTTCACCATCGACGGCCCGCTCGGACCTATCTACGTTGCTAAACCTGGACCCGTTCTACTGGCGCGCAACACCGGAGTTCCGATCGCCGCTTTCTATGTCGCGCCAGAACGAGCGTGGGTCCTGAATTCGTGGGATCGAATGCTTATCCCGAAGCCATTCTCAAGAGTGAGTGTCCGAATTGGACGGTACCTGTACGTGCCGGAGAACGCGGGAAGGCAAGAGCTCGAGCAACTGCATGCGACCATGCAGGCGGCGCTGGAAGAAGTGCAAGCAGAGGCCGAATCGGCTTTTCGCCAGAGTTAAGGGCCACTCCTTTCATTTGACAGTCAGTCCTGCTGAAATTTACAGTCATTCCTGAGTCCGTCCGTTCATCGGGCGGAATGCTCTTTTCCATCTTCGGTTCGCGCGCTCTGATTTAAGAGCTGGGAAGCGGGTGAGAATCCCGCGCTGCCGCGCAACTGTAAGCGACCGGAGGCCCGCGCCTCCGACAGCGATTGGTCACTGTGGAAACACGGGAAGGCCAAGCGCGATTTGAATGTCGCAAGCCAGGAGACCGGTGCGAATCGCCAACGTCAACAACCTTTCGCGTGAAAAGGAGGACGAATGCGCTGGTTGCGCACCGCAGTTGCTCTTTTTATCTTCGTCAGTGGTCTGTGGGCCGCTGATCTCAACGTCAAAGTCCTGGATTCCCAATCCGCCGTAATTCGCGGCGCTCGTGTCACTGTTTATCAGTCTGGATCGAAAACCCCTGCAGGTTTGCAGAACACCTCGGCCGAGGGCATGGCGATCTTCGCCAATCTCGCTGCGGGGAAATATGAAGTGCAGGTGCTGGCGCCAGGATTTGCGCCGGAAACAATTAGCGCCGAAGTACCGGGCGAAGCACTCAGCGTGAAGCTGTCGGTCTCGGCAGAAACACGCAATGTGGTCGTCAGTGCTTCGCGAACGCCGATGCCAGAAGATGAAGGCGGCGCGCAGACCGCCAGCCTGAATGAAGCGCAAATTCAACTCTTGAATCCGACAGCAACCGTGGATGCTTTGCGATTTCTTCCGGGGGTCGTCATCGGCCAAAACGGACGCACAGGGAGCTTGTCGTCGTTGTTCGTTCGGGGCGGCGAGTCGCGCTACAACAAGGTGATCATCGACGGCGTGACGGTCAATGAAGACGGCGGCACGTTCGACTTCGGCGTGGTGCCGATGCAGGAGATGAATCGTCTCGAACTGGTTCGTGGCGCCGACAGCACGCTGTACGGCTCCGACGCGATGACCAGCGTCGTCCAGACGTGGACTGCCAGTGGAAGCACGCATACTCCGGAGCTTCGATTCGGCGCCGATGGCGGCAACTTCTCGACGGCGAACGGATACGCTTCGCTCTCCGGAGCACGCGGGCGCTTCGACTACAACGTGTTCGCCAATCAATTCAACACGCAAGGACAGGGCGTAAACGACGCGTACTCCAACTCGTCGCAAGGGGCGAATCTGGGTGTGGCCATCACGCCTAAGATTTTGCTGCGCTTTCATGCGCGACACTCCAACAACTTCACCGGAGTACAGTCGTTCTGGAATTTCAACGGGCAGCCGTATATTCCGCCGGACAGCGATCAACTTGCACACCAGAACAACTTTCTCGCCAGCACTGAGTTGACTATCCAGGCATCGTCGCACTGGCAACATCGCGTGAGTGGATTCGAGTACAACCACAAGCGCTCTAACCTGGACACGTACATGGATCCGGGGCGCGTATCGCCGCTATATGGACCGATTGACTACCCATTCGATAGTGTCGCGAACCTGAATCGCGCTGGACTCGAATACCAGGGTGATTGGCAACCGCGCAGCTGGGCACACACAACTGTGGGTTATCGCTTCGAGGATGAAAACGGGTTTGTGGGCGATCTTACCGCGCTGCCACTGAGCCACGGCCTGCGGTTGAATCATTCTGTTTACGGACAGGAAGCGTTGCAACTCGGCAGGTTCTCACTGATCGGCGGATTGCGCTTCGAGCACAATGGCAGTTTCGGCAACAAGGCCGTGCCTCGCGTGGCCGCGCAGCTACCTCGTGCGTAAGGGAAATGAGCGCCTGGCTGCAACCCGCCTTCGCTTTTCGTATGCGCAGGGAATTCTCGAGCCGACGCTGGAAGAATCATTTGGCGTCGGTGGATACGGTATCGTGCCGAATCCTGGTTTGAAGGCCGGAGCAGAATCGCGCTTTCGAGGCTGGATTCGACCAAAGCTTTGGATCGCGAGGACGGTACGCTGTCTCGGGAACATATTTCAATAATCTTTTCACCGATCAGATTGCGTTCAGCTTCGATCCAGTGACGTTTGTTTCGCAATACGTGAACGTCAACAAAGCCCTGGCGCATGGAGCCGAACTGGAATTGCACGCGCGTCCCTGGACGCGAATTTCCATCGACGGTGGATACACGTATCTGTCGACGCAGATTCTCGATCAGCCGTTTGCCAGCGACCCGCTGCTGGATCCGGGAAGGCCGCTGCTCCGGCGGCCGAAGCATTCGGGTAACGTGCTGATCTCCTACCTGGGACAGCGCTGGGGAGCAAACGTCTCCTCTACGGCGATGACGCGGCGTCCGGACTCTGACTTTGAAGGCCTGCAGCCGCCGGTCACCTACTCTGCTGGATACGGGCGCCTGGATCTAGGCGGCTGGTATGCGGTGAACAGTCGCGTGACCGCCTATGCGAACGTGTACAACGCGACGGACCGCAAGTACGACGAGGCTGCCGGATATCCTGCGCTCCATACCAATTTCCGAGCAGGGATGCGGTTCCGGATCGGCGGAGACTGAGCGAAGGCGCTCGGGTGGTGGCAGTTCCGAATATTGGCTGCTGGGAGCGCCAGTTTCCCAGCGGCCCCTCTTTTTGGTACAACTGTTGCTTGCGCTCATGCCCATCGACGACAAAATAGCTGCGGCCCGTAAGATCGAGGCCTTCCTTAAAACAGTCATCCAAAACGGCGACTTCCGACTTCGTTACCGGATCACCATAGACCCGCCAGTTACCGACAGCCGCGATTGGGAGCGGCCCTCGATCCTCGTCGACCTCTCCGGTTCTGACAGTCGTCTACTTCTGGCACACAATGGCGAACTGCTGCGAGCGGTTGAATTGCTGGCGATCGAGTCTCTCGACCTGAAACACGACGAGCACGAGAAGCTCATCTTCGACTGCATGAATCACCGCTCCATGCGGCTGGAAGAATTGCGGCTCGCTGCCAATGTTGCCGCCGAGCGAGTTCGTGAAACCGGAAGACCCTATCGTTTCGGAGCTATGTCTTCACGCGAACGGCGCATCGTGCATCTCGCGTTACGTGACTTCCAGGACCTGCGCACCGAAAGCGAAGGCATGGGGGCGGAGCGCCGAGTAGTGGTCTTCCCGAAGGACTATAAGGCAGCAGCGCCAAGCCGACCGTCGTTCCGGCGAAGATAGCCTGTGTAGGACAGACGATCCCGCCTGTCCGTCTGATACGCGGATCACTACAATAATCCAGCAGCATGAATCTCGACGACACCATCGTCGCTATTTCCACGCCTCCGGGGCGCGGAGGCATTGGCATTGTGCGTCTCTCCGGTACGGAGGCGCGCGCGATTGCCGCACCGATGCTCCGGCTGCCGCGTGAAATGGAGGCAGGGCGCGCAGTCTTTGGTGAGCTGATAGAACCGGCGACTGGCGAACGCGTGGACGAAGTCGTCGTAACGTTTTTCCAGAAGCCGCACTCGTACACAACTGACGATCTGGTGGAAATTGCGGCGCACGGATCGCCTGTGGTGCTGCGGCATGTCGTGGAACTTGCGCAGGCCGCCGGTGCACGACTGGCCGAGCCTGGCGAATTCACGATGCGGGCATTTCTCAACGGGCGCATCGATCTCACGCAGGCTGAGGCCGTTCGCGATCTGATCGATTCGCAGACTCTGTACCAGGCGCGCGTGGCCGCGCAACAATTGCAGGGAGCGCTCTCGCATCGCCTGCAACCGATCAAGCAGAAGCTCATCGAGTTGATTGCGCTCATGGAAGCCGGAGTCGACTTCGCTGAAGACGATGTGCCAGTGCTCGCGGCGGAAATTATTCTTCAGCATATTGCAGAGATTCGCGCCGGGCTGGACGAGTTGTTGCGGTCGTTTGCTTACGGCAAGCTGGTGCATGAAGGGCTGACGCTTGCGATCGTGGGACGTCCTAACGTCGGTAAATCAAGTTTGTTCAATCGACTGGTTGAACGCGAGCGCGCAATCGTCACGGCAACTCCGGGAACGACGCGCGATCTGGTAAGCGAGACGGTCGCGATTGGCGGCATTCCCGTAAAACTGGTGGACACTGCCGGCATCCGCAAGGCACTGGATGAAGCCGAGAGCATTGGTATTCGCAAATCGATGGAAGCACTTGCCGATGCCGACATGGTGCTGTTCGTTCTCGACGCGACGCAAGCCGTTCACGAAGAAGATGAAGCACTGCTGGAGCAGATCGAGCAGCGAAGGGCGATCGTGGTCGAGAACAAGGCGGACTTGGCAGGTAGCGCCGGTGTCGGTGATAGCAACGGCGTTCCGCGCGTCAGGACCTCCGCACTGACTGGTGACGGCGTGGCGGAACTTCGCAGTGAGATTCTGCGCGAGATCAGCGGCGACGCTGGCGTTCAGCCCGAGGCTGCTTTTCTGACCAACATGCGCCAGGCGGGACTGGTCGAAAACTCGGTGAAGTCGCTCGATGCAGCGACGGGTCCGCGCGCGGCCAGGTTCCACACGAGATGATCCTGCTGGACCTTTATGGATCGCTCAGAGCGCTGGATGAAATTACGGGAGCGACGACTGCGGATGACATTCTGAATCTGATTTTTGGAAGCTTCTGCATTGGCAAGTAGGCGAATCGGCCTACTTCACACCCAGCATCATCCTGGCCTCGGTGACCGCATCCTGATTGCCCCGGTGCACGATTGTGTATGTATTCGTGCGCTGGATCGTGTCGCCTACCTTCATGGTCTGCACCGGACCGGTAGTTTCCAGTTCGACATAAGGTGCGCGGTCGGGATTGGTATAGAGATAAGCGCTGCATCCGCCGCTGGGGTAGTCTCCCGGCGTGCGCTCGGAATCAATGCGCACGATGTAATCGGCGCCCACCCACAGCAGGCTGCTGCTGTCCGTGCCGATATTGATTTCTTCTTTCGGATCGCGCGAGAGCGAGAGCAGACGTCCATCGACCTGTACGTCTTTGGGCGCTGGGCCCATGAGCTGTTTGTATCCGCCAAGAAATAGCGGCTTCACCGGCAGCAGTGCGAAAATCTGCTGGGGATCGCGCATCTGCGTGATCACCCAAACCGCGACCTTTACTGGATTGCCACTGACCTTGCGATATTCCGTCGTGATCGTCATGACATTGGCTTCTGCTTTCAGCGCCACGCGCCGGACGACTTCAATGCCATAGTCGGGGTCGGGCTTCGAGGTCATCACCAACTCGTCGCCTTCGATTTTGGCTTCCATCGGTTTGGCATCGAAACCTGACGGGCGGAGGCCAGCCGCGACCGATTGTCTGCGGCCAATCTTCCTGCGGAGCCGGCCAGGTTTTATCGCCGCCAAAATTCTCCCATTCATCTTTTTCACGTCGGCTTCGCGTCGGGATGCTTGCCGAAGAGATCGGAGTTCGCCCAGAAGACGCCAGTATCGTCGCCGGTCATGCGGAACTGCATCACGCGAGCGATCGCCGGAACTATGATCGCCTCGACCTTGCCGTTGCTCATGAAGTAGGAATTGGTCCAGCCCTGGTAGTCGACTGGGATGATGCGAGTGGATGTGCCGACCGATTGCGCGAAAATAGCGGAGCCAAAGCCTGTCATGGTGAGTGCCAGCGTGAGAAGGCGGATTATGCCCATCGCGTACAGTCTAATCCGAGATACTGTTGGGTTCGAGAATTAAGCTTTGCCGACGGCTGCCGCTTCTGGAAAGGCTTCGACCAGCGGAAACCCGCGCTCTTTCCAGCCATTAAACCCACCAGCTAGAGGATGTACGCGCGTAATTCCCTTTTTTCGCAGTTGCTGCGCCACACGGGCGCTAGTGGCTTCGTGCGGTCAAGTACAGTACAGGACGACTTCGCGATCACGTGGAATTTCGGCGGCACGTGTATCCAGATCCTTCGGGTCCAGGCGCACGGCGCCGGGCAGGGTTTGCGGATATGCGAGGAAGTCGAGCGCATGGCGGAGGTCAAGGATATAGACGGGCTCTCCGCGGTCGAGCATCTCGCGGACGGTCTCCGGTTCGATGCGTTCGCGCATCAGTTGCTGCATGAACGCTCGTCGCTGCTGGTATCGGCGCAAGAGATAGGCTGTAAAGGCGAGCGCAAAAATGACCACCAGGCCGTTGCCGAGGCGCTCGGAAAAATAGCCGATCCGCTCCAGTTGGCTGCTGAAGAAATATCCGACCAGGATGAACGATCCCGACCACAGCAGGCCACCGAGCGCTGACCACGAGGTGAAGCGCCAGCGCGGCATTCCCGTAACGCCGGCCATCGGCGGTGCTGCGGTGTTCAGGCCGGGAATGAACTTCGCTACCAGCAGAGAACGTGCTCCATAGCGCTGGAACGTATCTTCAGTGCGGCGCACGCAGGAGTCAGGCTCGAGGGAGATCTTGCAGAGAAAACCGAGGATGGAAGCTCCGCGGCGACGTCCGAGCTGATACCAGACGCTGTCGCTAATCAGAGAGGCCATTGCCGCGAGCACAAGACTAGTCCCGAGCGTCAGCTGGCCCGAACCGGAGAGGGCACCTGCGGCCAGGAGAATCGGGAACGCCGGGATGGGCAGCCCGATCTGTTCAGCCAGCACCCAGAAAAACAGGAGCACGTACCCGTGCTGGGCAACGAATTTGAGGGTTTCACTCAAGACTGATGGTCCGGCGCTAGATTCTGCCGGATTTCACTTCAATACCGAGTGTAAATGTAGATGACGGATCGTGTGATTCAGGCGCCAAAAGATGTGCTTACGTAAGGGAAGGGACCCGCCGGATTGCAGAACCACGCTATGAAAAGGGATGTGGGGTAGCTGGTAGCAAGTCGCTGAAGGTTGAATAAGCTGAAAGCCGAGAGCTGATAGACCGACAGCCGTAAAAACACAGAGTCCCGAGGTTTTGTGGTTAAGCTCGTTCGTCTCGCCCAGCAACTCGCTTTAGACCCTTGCTCGCCTTCTCTGAACCCCTCTTGCGAGTATGATTCAGCCGACTAAGCTCGGGTTCCGGGCTCATCACCAACCGGACAAACCAGCCCAACCCCTCGGGACTCTATCTCGCCTTTGCTGAAGTCCCCTGTTCTCGTCAACCAGCGCTTCGCTAAAGGCCGTCGCCTTACCCTCTTGAATTTCATCCCTTGCGGGTTGTCCTTCAATCTGACTTGGCTTCAGCCCCGGTTCTTGGCACCAACTGCAAAAACTCAGGAACTGTCAAAGAACGAGTATGTATTTACGCCGACTATTTTTAGAGTCAAGAAAATCAGTACATCTTTATCTGTTGTGTTTTCAATCGAGTGCAGCTCGTCCACAGGCCCATGACCGGATTTTGTGCAACCGCCCTCTCGGCTACGTTACAGAAACCCGCGGAATCTGCGGCTTTGGCTGTCATCAACAAGGTCTGCTTGCAAAACAACGTCAGCCTCTGCAATGAATCCAATGTGAAAAATTGCGGACAATTCAATGCTGGCGCGGACTTTCGCGTTCGCGATCTGCGGGTGTTAGTGAGGAATTTCGGCTGCAGCACTCTCGGCCACGGCGTGACGGAGAGCTGCGCGGGCCAGCAAACGGGTGGAATCGAGTGTCGGAAGCGGAGAATTCGTAGGGGTGATGATGATCGGAATCTCGGTGCAGCCAAGAATGACCGCATCGCAGTGATCTTCGTTCGCCAGCCGCGTGATCACCTGGATGAAGTAGTCGCGCGATTGAGGCAGGAATTGTCCGCGTACCAGTTCATCGAAGATGATTCGGTCGATCTCGGCGCGTTCCGGCTCAGTCGGCCGGCGAAATTCCACTCCGCGTTCAGTGAGTTTTTCTGGATATACATTACTTTCAACAAGCGACCTCGTCCCAGTTAATCCCGCGCGCTTGTGACCCTTGCTGACCGCCTCTTCGGCCACGACTTCCGCGATGTGCAACCACGGCAGGGGCGACTTGGGGCACACCAACGGCAGCGCCTGATGGATGGTGTTATCCGGACAGATCAGGAAGTTCGCTCCTGCACTCGCCAACTTGTGAGCCGAGTCGAGCATGAGATCGGCAACGCCTTGCCAATCGTTGCGAGCGAAGCAGTCCATGTAGAGCTGAAATGGAGGCGTGTGCAGGCTGATCTCGGGATGCCCGTGCTTACCCAAAAACTGCTCGCCCTCAGTGCAGATGGTGCGATAGCAGAGAGCGGCGCCCTCTGCGGTGCAGGCGACGATCCCGATATGTTTCATGATTCGCTCACTCCAATTCGGCGGAGATCAGGAATTCCGACAAATCCGCGTCCCACCAGACGCGCAGAACGTTCGGTTTGCAACAGACCTGGCAGTCTTCCACATACGACTGCTTGCTTCCAGCGGATGGGTCCACGTCGGTTTCATTCTCCTGACCACATCCTGCGCATTGAAAGCTTGCCTGCATTCCTGGCTTCTTATAAGACGAGTCGAAACGGTGGGAGTCACAGAATCGCGACTGGCCGCCTGAACTGGTACGATTAGTCTACTGGTATGTGGGTTTCTGCTAAACGTTTGAGCATCGTTTTGCTGGCGACGGTTCTGCTTGCGCTGGCTCAATCACAGCTCGTGAACGAGGTTCGGACCTCCATCGCGCGCGGCGATTTCCAGACGGCTGCTCAGATCGTTCAGAGCTACCAAAGCCAGCGCGGCAAAACTCCCGAACTGGCGGAAGCAGTTTCGTGGCTGGCGCGAGGAGAACTCGCCCGCAATAACTACGACGCTGCTGATCAGTACGCTAAGAATGCTTACGCTCTGGCGACGCAGCAACTGGCGGGACGCTCGGTCGACGTGAATGAGAACCTGGCCACTGCGCTAGGCGCGGCGATTGAAGTTCACGCGCAAGTTCTCGCGGAACATCGGAACAAAGCTGGCGCCGCGCAATACTTGAAGGCGCAGCTGGCCAAATATAGCTCGACTTCCATCGGCCCGCGCATACAGAAGAACCTCAACCTGATTACGCTGCAAGGTAGTCTGGCACCCGCGCTCGATGAGGCGCGCTACATTGGCGCGAAGCCGCCTACGCTTGCTTCCCTGCGCGGAAAGCCTGTTCTCATGTATTTCTGGGCGCACTGGTGCGTCGACTGCAAAGCCGAAGTCCCAATCCTGGCGCGACTGAAGTCGGAATACGCCAGTAAGGGACTGACACTGATTGGCCCCACGCAGTTATATGGATCCATCGCCCAGGGTCAGGACGCGCCACCGGCAGCCGAGATGCAATACATCGAGCAGGTCCGCGACAAGTACTACTCGGATTTGCGTGACGTGCCGGTTCCGGTAAGTGCCGCGAATTTCCGGCGCTATGGCGCGAGCACCACGCCCACGCTGGTGCTGATCGATCGCGCCGGCCGTGTCGCGATGTACCATCCCGGCCGCATGACCTACGACGAGCTGCGCGCCAAGATCGACGAAGTTGTCAGCGGGAAGCGCTCCTAGAATTCCAGGTGAGCGCGCAGGCCTCCGACGAAGACCGGGCCGCGGACCTGGTTATATCCGGGATTGTTGATGTGCTGAACATCCGGCCCGAGATACAGGCCTTTCCAGACATGCGCTGTGTAATAACTCTCGAAGATGTTTTCGCGCCCGTAAGTCAGTCCGCCGTCGCCCAGTAGAAATCCAAGCCCGCCGAGCGCCAGGTATTGCTGGTGATCGCGCTTAATGGCGTTCGAAACGAAGGCAATGCCGGCGCGATCGACTTTGCGTTTCCAGCGATTGCCATAAAACATCACACCTAATTGCACCGTCTGATCGACCTCAGTGTAGGCATAGGACTCGGTCTTGCCATTGTTCCAACCAAAGCGGCCGTATGCGGTCACCCAGGAATTCACTCCCTGCTCGAAGTTGAGGCCAAGACCGTACTTGCCTGTGACTTGCAGAGGATGGGCCGTAATCTGCGGCGTCGGCGTAAGGCCAGCAAGAAAGTTCTGATTCGCAACACGATAGATCCCCATGTTCGCCGTGTTGTTATAGGCGAGAAGCCGAACTACTCCATTCTTTGACACAAGCCCGCGATGCAGAATGAACTCGAAGTTTTCGGCGCGAGCGCGGCGAAGGTTCCATTGGAGATCGATGCCGTTCGCGACGGTGGGCATGAGCGCTTCCGCAAAGTGAAATCCCCAACTGGGACCCTCGTAGGCGACGATCGCGCCTACCGTGTATCCGCGCGTGTCGGCGGCGTAGTCCCATGCGCCGTTGTTGTCGATGGTCCAGTTCATGAACTGGAAATGGCTGTCGGTGCCAACTGTGTTCAGGTCGAAGAAATCCGCCATCGAGAACTTGCCGAAGCGAAATTCAATTCGCCGCGAGGGCAACTGCGAGAAGCCCGATAACGGACCGCGATCGCCTTCCACTTTATTCCTGCTCAGTGCGAAGACTTTGTGAAACATGGCGCGCGCCAGGTAAGGCGCCTGCCCGATATCGGGGTTGCGTACTACGTCCAAGTTGACGAAGCCCGCGAGTCCCAGCGCATCGCTTAACCCGCGGCCGCCGGTCTCCTCGACGTCCACCAGCAGTTCGGTGGAATCGTTCAGCTTCAGGCCGGTGAACAACGTCATTACGCGCGAGGTCGCTTTCTCGTATCGATTGCGAAAGCTATGTGGTCCACTGTAGGCGGCATCAAAGGGCGGGTTCGTCTGAAATATGAAGTTGATTTGTCCCGAGACCCAATATCGTTTATCAGGGTGGGGAAAGAATGTCTCGGGATCGTGCGAGTCGGGAGCATTGACCTGCTGCTGCTCTTGCTTTTCCGGCTCCTGGGCGTAAACGGACGTCGCGCAGCAGAGAACGATCACAAGCAGGATCAACAGCCGCCGCAGCTTTTGAACCTCTGTCGAATTGGCAGTCCTGAACCCCACGCGAAGAGCAGCCCTTATTTAGCTCACAGTCATGTTTCATACAGATGAACGACGTCTTCCAGAGGTGAGAGGAATCCGAACGAGGAGACCGGAATCTGCTGGTCTCACAGGAGTTCCGGCTAATCAGAATCAACGCAACCACCCCTTGTGACCCAACTCACACGGCTATGTTCGCAGGCACTGCTAGAATTCTTGGTCGCAATCTAACTGGCAGGTCATCATGACACGCAAGACCCAAAAGTCGCATGAGTTGCAGAAGCGAGCTGAAGAGATTATTCCCGGAGGAGTGGATTCACCGGTGCGGGCATTTCGCTCCGTGGGGGGAGAGCCGCCGTTCATCGCACGCGGAGAGGGTTCGCGCATATGGGACGTGGACGGGAACGAGTACATCGACTACGTGCTCTCGTGGGGACCGCAGATTCTCGGCCATGCCGTTCCCGAAGTAACGGAGGCACTGATCGCGGCGGCGCGCAAAGGAACGAGCTTTGGCGCGTCGACACCGGGCGAAGTTGATCTGGCGGAAGCCGTGCTCGATGCGTATCCGTTTGCCGAGAAGGTGCGCTTCGTTAATTCGGGCACGGAAGCAACGATGTCGGCGATCCGGCTGGCCCGCGGATATACGAATCGCAAATACATCATCAAGTTTGAAGGCTGCTATCACGGACACTCGGATGCGTTGCTGGTGAAGGCTGGATCAGGCGTGGCGACGCTTGGAATCCCGGGCTCGGCGGGCGTTCCCGAGGAGTTCGTGCAGTTCACGATCGCGCTGCCGTACAACAATCTGAATGTGGTGGAAGAGGCATTTCGCCGCTACAAAGACCAGATCGCCTGCGTGATCGTGGAGCCAGTCGTCGGCAACATGGGTTGCGTGCCTCCCGGCGAAGGGATTCCTCGATGGCTTGCGTTATCTGACCGCGCGTGAGAGCGCATTGCTCATTCTAGACGAAGTGATGACCGGATTCCGGGTCGCGTATGGAGGCGCAACGGAGCTCTACAGTGTGCGTCCCGACCTGGTTACGCTGGGGAAAGTGATTGGCGGCGGACTGCCGGTTGGCGCCTACGCCGGTCCGGCGGAGTTCATGGATATGGTGGCGCCGGTTGGGCCGGTGTACCAGGCAGGAACGTTGTCAGGGAATCCTTTAGCGATGGCCGCGGGCAAGGCGATGCTCTGCTACCTGCGGGACAACAACGAGATATATGGACGCATGGAACGGCTGGCAGGAACGCTAGTGAGCATGGTAGCTTCTGCAGCGAATGAGGCCGATATCCCGCTTACGTACAACCGCGTGGGATCGATGTTCACGTGGTTCTTCCAGGAAGGTCCGGTCACCGACTGGGATTCGGCCGAGAAGAGCGACACCAAGGCGTTCGGAAAATTCCATCGTGGCATGCTGGAGGCGGGCGTGTATCTGCCGCCATCGCAATTCGAAGCTGCGTTCTTCAGCGCCGCGCACACCGAAGACGACGTGCAACAGACGGTAGCGGCAGCAAGAGAGGCGTTTGCGGCCGTCACGGCGTAATTATGAAAGCCGTTATCCAGCGAGTAACGCGAGCTTCGGTGAAGGTCGACGGCGAGACTGTCGGTCAGATCGAGAAGGGTCTGTTGGTGCTGCTTGGAGTCGCGCAAGACGACACCGAAGATGACGCCGATTATCTTGCCGACAAGATCGTTGGTATGCGGGTATTTGAAGACGCCGACGAGAAGATGAATCTGGGGATCACGGAAGTCAGCGGCGCGATTCTCGCCGTCTCCCAATTCACACTTTATGGCGATATGCGGCGAGGCAGCGTCCGTCGTTTGATGCGGCGGCGCGTCCCGAGCAAGCGCGCAGGCTTTATGAATATTTCGTAGAGAAGATTCGTGCCGCCGGAGTGCGCTGCGAGACCGGAAAGTTTCAGGCGATGATGGAAGTGGAGTTGGTGAACGATGGGCCGGTCACGATACTGATCGACTCAAGAAAGAGCTTCTAGTGAGTCGTTGGGTGATTGAGTCATTGAGCCAAGGAAAGGCTCACTGTTAGCTAATGACTCAATGGCTAAATCGCTGAATGGCTCAATCACCTTGAATTGAGCACTGCGTCCGCCACTCTCACTGCATCTACAGCGGGCTGGACGTCGTGCACGCGGACAATCTGCGCGCCGTTCAGAATTGAGATCACCATCGCGGCCAGGCTGCCATAAAGGCGATTTTGCGGTGAAGGCTTCTCGCCATTCTTCTCCAGCGCTTTCGCGATGAACGATTTGCGTGAGGTTCCAACCAGGAGTGGCAGGCGGAGATCCTGCAATTCCTTGAGGCGATTCAACAGAGGATAGTTCTGCTCGAGGTTCTTGCCGAATCCGATGCCGGGATCGACGACGATTCGCTTCTTCTTGATTCCGGCCAGTTCGGCCTGTTGCACTCGTTCACGCAGTTCGCGTTTCACCAGACTGACAATGTCAGGAACAAGCGGAAGGCTCTTCCATTCCTCGGGCGTACCGCGCATGTGCATCAGCACGAAGCCGCAGGAGAGAGCCGCAATAGTCTTCTTCATCTCCGGATCCCACTGCAGTCCGCTGACGTCGTTGACAATTTCCGCACCGGCTTCGACGGCGGCCCTTGCCACAGTGGCCTTGTAAGTGTCGACGGAGATGAGAGCGTCAGGCCGCAGTCGTTTTATCTCGCTGAGCACGGGCAACACGCGGCGCAACTCTTCGTCGGCGGCGACCGCTGCCTTTTCAGGCGCAAGCTTGCCTACGGTCTTCGACGAAACTCGCGCCGTGGTTTCGACCTTAACGCCTGGACGGGTGGATTCGCCACCGACATCGAGGATGTCGGCGCCTTCGTCGAGCAACCGAAGACCGTATTCGACGGCATGGCCGCGGTCGAGAAACTGGCCACCGTCGGAAAACGAGTCGGGCGTAACGTTGACCACGCCCATGACGAGCGTGCGGCGTCCGAGCTCTATGGTGCGTTCGCCGACAGCCCACTGGAAGACAGGGCGCATGGGCCGATTGTAACGGAAGGTAACTGTCTGGAAAGGCTGAAGGCACACAAAACGGTGCTAGAATCCAAGCACGTTTATGCGCGGTTCACCCCATGCCGCACGCCTGTTTGTCTGTTTTCTGCTGATACTCTGCGCCCTCTCCGCGCCTGCCAAAAGTCGCCCGAAAGTCGAGACGAACGCGTCGGGACTCGCTGATTCGATCAGCAAAATCTTGGAGCAGCCGGATGTTGAACGCGGATTTTTGGGCATTGAGATTGACTCGCTGACCAACGGGAAGGTTCTCTACTCCTCAAACGAAGATAAGTTTTTTACTCCGGCGTCGAATACCAAGCTGTTCACTACCGCCGCGACGATGGCCTTGATCGGCACCGACTATCGCTTCCGGACGACGGTGGAGACGGCGGGGACGGTCGACAAGTACGGCCGCCTGAATGGCGACCTGGTGCTGGTGGGACGCGGCGATCCGAACATCTCTGGCCGCAATCTGCCTTACAACGTGCACACCGAGCGCAGCCTTCCTCCGATGCAGGTTTTGCAGCAATTGGCTGATCAGGTAGCCCAGCGCGGCGTGAAATTCATTGATGGCGACTTGATTGGCGACGATTCCTACTTTGCGTTCGAGCGCTACGGCGAGGGCTGGGCGCAGGACGACATGGTGTGGGAGTGGGGCGCACCGGTATCAGCACTCACTATCAATGACAACGTGCTGTTTGTGAACATTCTCCCCGCGGATCACGCCGGAGATCGCGCGTTCGTGAATATCACGCCGTATGCGGAGTACTACCAGGTCGACAATCGCATCATGACCACGCCGGCGGGAACCGGTCCGCGGAGGGTTTACATTACCCGCGAGCCGGGCGGAAGCCAGCTAAGCATGTGGGGCAACATTCCGGTGGACGATCCGGGAGCAACCGAGTCTTTGGCGATTGAAGATCCGGCGGCGTTCGCCGCGCAGGTATTCCGGCAGATGCTGGAGCAGCGCGGGATTGTGATCTATGGCCGGACGAAAACAAAGCACACGGAACTGGCGACCCTTTCGACTTTTACCATCACGGCTTCGGCGCCCGCGAATGGTGGAGGCGGCGACCTGCCTTCACGACCTCCAGCAGTGCCGATGACCCTGGTCCTCGCCAACTACGAATCACAGCCGCTGTCGCAGGATTTGCGAGTCATTAATAAGGTAAGCCAGAATCTGCACGCCGAACTGATGCTGCGTCTGCTGGGGCGAGAAAAGGGGACTGCGGGAACTGTTCAGGCGGGATTGGAAGTTGAGCGCGCATTTCTGACTCAGGCTGGAATACCCGGGGATCAATTTGTGTTCTTCGATGGGTCCGGGCTCTCACGGCAAAACCTGGTCACGCCACATGCGATCGTCCTTTTGCTTAAGTACATCGACTCGCAGATTTGGGGATCGAAGTTCATCGATACGCTTCCGGTAGGCGGCGTGGACGGATCGCTCGCGGATCGCCTGAAGAATTCGCCCGCGCAAGGCAGGGTTCAGGCTAAGACCGGATCGCTGGGGCACGTGAACACGTTGTCAGGCTATCTGACGACCTTGAACGGCGATCGCGTAGCGTTCTCGATCATGATCAACAATCACAACCTGCAGAACCGGAGGGCGACTGACGTGATGGATCAGATCGTGAACACAGTGGTTGCGTACGGAGCCAAGAAGCACTAAGGCTATTTCGGGCGCGCCATGCGGACCCTAGCGCGTCCTACGGCAGCGCCGCCCGGTCCTGTCGAAGACGGCGGTTTGCGCATTCCATCCAGCAGCTCTTTCAAGACCACCGCATTGTTCTGTAATTCGTTCTTCGCAGAAAAAATCAAAGTCAGCGGCTTACGGCGCTTAGCCAGTTGATGGAGTTGATCGAGTGCGGCGTTTGCTTCTGGATTCGTGAGTTCCTGCAGGTACTTCTTGCGAAAAGCGAGCCATTGCGTGGGGCGCTCGTGGAACCACTTGCGCAACTCATTCGACGGCGCCACTTCCTTCAGCCAGAGGTCGATTTTGGCGGCTTCCTTGGTGACTCCGCGAGGCCAGAGACGATCAACCAATACACGAACCCCGTCGTGAGATGATGGTGGATCGTAAGCGCGTTTGAGTACGACTGGCATTGCTCTTTTCATTCTACGGCTGGTAACGGCCGCGAGTTCTTTCACTAAAGTGCATCGATGATGACAAAAGTAATGGTGCCAATCGCGATGGTTTGTATTGCGCTTGCGCTGCTGATGGCGGCAGCAGGATGCAACTCCAGCAAACCTGAAGCCGCGACAACCCTCACCCCACAACAGGTTGCGGGGCAGCAGATATTCAATCAGACGTGCGCCGTATGCCATCGCAATGGCGAGCACGGACCGAATCTCGTGGGCCTTTACCAGAAGCGCTACATGACCAACGGAATGCCCGTAAACGACGATCGTGTGCGCGATACGATTCGCATGGGCCGCGCCATGATGCCTGCCTTCGGAGATGTTCTGAACCAGCAGCAATTAGAGGACGTAATCGCGTATTTGCATGTGAAGTAAGAACGAGTATCCGTGAGTACCTGAGTCGTCAGGCGGGCCGCGGTCATCGTACAATTGAGAAGAGCACATGAGCAGCCAAGTCCAGTTAATCCAGATCGAGACCAGTCCGCGTCCGCACCAGCGGAAGCCCGAGTGGTTGAAGGCGCGCGCGCCTATGGGCGAGGGCTATCACGACCTGAAGAAGCTGGCACGCGGGCTCGGGCTGCATACGGTTTGCGAGTCGGCACAGTGCCCGAACATCGGCGAGTGCTGGAATCATAAGACTGCGACGTTCATGCTGCTCGGCGATCACTGCACGCGTCGTTGCGGGTTTTGCGCGGTGCCCAAGGGGCACATGGAACCGATCGACTTCGACGAGCCGCGGCGCGTGGCAGAAGCGGTCGCGACGCTCGGACTGAAGCATGCGGTTGTTACCAGCGTGAATCGCGACGACGATAATGTTGGCGCTGCGCGCGTGTTTGCGGACACGATCACCGAGATCAAGCGCATGATTCCCGATTGCCGCGTGGAAGTTCTGATCCCAGACTTCCAGGGACGTGAAGACTGCCTGCGCATCGTGATGGGCGCGAGTCCCGACGTTTTGAATCACAACACCGAAACTGTGCCGCGCATGTATCCTGCGGCACGTTCCGGTGCGCGTTATGAGCGCACGCTGGAGCTGTTGCGGCGCGCGAAACAGATTGATGGAAACGCAGTCACCAAGACCGGCGTGATGGTCGGCTTAGGCGAAGATATCCCGGAATTGATTGCAGTGTTCGGGGACTTGGCTGCGCGCGATGTCGACATACTTACCATTGGACAATACCTGCGCCCCTCGAAAGACCAACTCCCCTTGCAGCGTTTCTATACGCCCGAGGAATTCCAGCTCTTAAAGGAAGAGGCCCTGAAACTGGGCTTCCGGCATGTGGAATCGGGCCCGCTGGTGCGTTCGAGTTATCACGCGCACGAGCAGGCTGACGCCACTGCACGTTTCTCGAAGACGCCTCTGCCGGTTATTTAGTTCGGCAGAAGTGGTGTTGAATCAATTGCCTGACTCAAGTTAGGCAACTATTCACTGATTCTTAACCGAGCCTTCATCCGCTGTTAAAAGCGAAAAGGTACAACCTCATCATGCGGGCACCACGGCGCAGTTTACGTGTACCTGGTCAAATTCGGCTCTCCCGCTTTTTTTCTTTTCCCGATCACATCATGCAGAAGCTGCTGTTCCCCGAGGCGCTGCGGGAACTGTATTCACGCGTGCAGAGCAGCGATCAAAGTTGCATATGGCAAGGCGTACTGCAGGAGATGCAGGTCGAGTGCGAAGTCAGCGACTCGGATCTCAAAAACATTCCCAGCTCCGGGCCGTTGGTCGTGGTCGCGAATCATCCGTTCGGAATGATTGAGGGCGCAATCCTCGGAAGCATGCTCGCACGCGTTCGTTCGGACGTGAAGGTCATGACGAACTACCTGCTGGCGAGCATTCCCGAACTGCGGCAGGGCTGCATCTTCGTCGATCCGTTCCGCAACCGGCGCTCGCCTTTGCAGAACCGCAGCGGAATCCGCGAGTCGCTGGAGTGGCTCGGCAACGGCGGCGTGCTGGTGATCTTTCCCGCCGGAGAAGTTTCCAGCTGGGATTTGCGTACGCAGCGTGTCATCGATCCGAAATGGAGTGACACGGCTGCGCGCCTGGCGCGAGCCAGCGGAGCGTCTGTGCTTCCCGTGTATGTGAAGGGCGAAAACAGCTTGCCATTTCACTTGCTGGGATTCGTGCATCCGCGGCTGCGCACCGTTCGTTTGCCGCAGGAGTTGCTGAACAAGCGCGGGAAGACAATCGAGATCAGCATTGGATCGGATATTCCGGCGGAACAGCTTGCAGGCTTGCAAGAGCCGGAAGCTGCTACGCAGTATCTCCGCTGGAGAACCTATTTGTTGGCGGAACGGAATCAGCCAGCGCCCAAGGTGCACCGGATTCGCCTGCGCAAGCCGGAACCGCCGCGCGAAGTGATGGCCGCGATTGCCAAGGACGTGTTGCGAAACGAGATCGCGCAACTGCCCCCGTCGCAGAAGTTGGTTGAGTCGCGCGAGTTCTCCGTTTACACGGCGACGAGCAGCCAGATCCCGGCGCTGCTGATGGAGATCGGGCGGCTGCGCGAGGTCACGTTCCGCGCTGCCGGCGAAGGCACCGGGCGCGCGTACGACCTCGACAGCTACGATTCGTATTACGACCACCTGTTCCTCTGGAGCAACGTCAACCAGGAACTGGCGGGCGCGTATCGGATTGGCCGCGTCGACGAGATTCTCGCAAAGCACGGCGTGCAAGGCCTCTATACCAGTTCCCTATTTCGCTACGATCCCGAACTGTTCCGGCGTATTGGTCCGGCGCTGGAGTTGGGGCGGTCGTTCATCTGCGAGGCCTACCAGAAGCAGTATTCCTCCTTGCTCGTTCTCTGGAGGGGCATTGCTGAATATGTCGCGCAACGACCTGAGACTGCAGTGCTGCTGGGCGCGGTGAGCGTCAGTAATAACTATCATGCGATCTCGCGCGAACTGCTGGTGCGTTACTTCGAGACGCGCTCGGAGTCAGACGAACTGGAGCGCTTCCTCAAGCCGCGTATGCCATTCCGCGCGCGGCGCATTCCAAGATCGGACATTCGCGTGATTGCGAGTGCGCTGCGAACGGTCGAAGACGTTTCCGAGCCGATCAGCGACATTGAACTCGACCACAAAGGCGTGCCCATTTTGTTCCGGCAATACCTGAAGCTTGGTGGGCGACTGCTGGGCTTCAACGTGGACCCTAGTTTCTCCGACGTTGTGGACGGGCTAGTGCTGGTGGATCTGCTGAGGACGGATCCCAAAGTTCTGTCGCGTTACATGTCGGCGGAGAGCTTGAACAGATTCCGGCAATTCCACGCGTCCCAACAAGACGTGGGTGCCGGCAGTGACGTTAGCCTGAAACGGAGCTGACCAACCAGTCGGACTCCACAGCACGGCGAACAAAAGGCCTGGAGAACGAAGCCGGGCCTTTCGTTTTTTGCTTACGAAAACTACGCCCGCTCGAGGGCGAGCGGGCTCCATCAGAACGTTAGAACAGGAGGAGCTTTTTCTTCTTTTTGGTGGTCTTGTCCTGCTTGGACTGTTCATTGCCGGCGACATAGACCGGCTGATTTTCATTGGGGCTGGCGTGACTGTCTGTAAGCCCCGTGCCCGGCTTGATCTCAATAAACGCCTGTTCGCGAAGCTTGGTCAGATAGGTGCGAAGGGCAGGATCAGTTTTCTGCATGTAAAGCTGATCCATAACCTGGTTCTCGACATCTTTGTAGGGAGGAATACCGGCCTGCTGATGATCAAGGACCTTTAAGATCACGTATCCCTGTTTAGTTTCGATCACGTTGCTCACTTCGCCAGATTTCAAGGCGAACGTGATGGTCTCGAGTTCCTTCGCCATGGTTCCTGGGCGGAACATTCCCAAGTCGCCGCCCTGCGCCGCAGTTGGTCCTTCAGAGTTTTTCTTCGCGAGTTCGTCGAATTTTGCTCCCGCCTTCAATTGCGCCAACAGCTCGTCGGCTTTCTTGTGCGCTTCCTGCTGCGCTTCTGGCGTTGGCTCAGGAGCTTCCTTGCCGGGCTCGGCGGCCGCGGTTTTCGGAGCGATCAGGATTTCCGCGAGGTGGACCTGTTCGGGGTGCTCCATTTCAGCCTTGTGGGCTTCGTAAAAGTCCTGCGCCTCTTTGGGAGTGATCTGGATTTTAGAAACGACTTCCTTGGAGATGACGTTGCGCTTAATCAGATCGTTCTTGAGGTTGTCTTTGAATTCTTCGTAAGAGATACCCTGCGCCTGTGCGGCTTTTTCAAGGTCTTCCATGCTTTGCAGGTTCATACTCTTGCGGATTTCATCGAGGCGCTTGATGAGTTCCGTCTGGACATCGATTCCGAGTTCGTCGCCCTTTTGCAGGAGAAGTTGCGAATCGATAAGATCGCTGAGGATATCTTTCTCATGAGTTGCAAGTTCCGCGTCGACGTTGCCAACAGTATTGCCAGAACTAGCCGCACGTTGCTTCAGCTCAGCCGCCATTTGCTCGCGCGCTTTTTCTACGTCCATGTGAGTAATGATGGAGTTGTTCACGCGGGCGACGATTTCCTCGACGATGACGACATTAGAGCCGTTGGTGTTGTCGGCACAGAATGCGGTCCCACAGGCGAGAACGGTCGCGAACAACGGAAGGAGGTACTTCTTCATAGGATCCTGCCAGAACTCGGGATAATTACGGTTATTTTACATGAGCACAGGAGCGAGCGCCGGGTTGCTCTTGAGCCGTTCGCACCTAGCAATTAGTAATTAGCACTTAGTCCCTCAACTCAGTAGCGGTGAAGTCGGGAACGGAAAGCGCCGAAGGCGGAGTGTCACGTGCTAGTTGCTAAGAGCTTCGCTGTAGAATCTTCCCGTGCCCACCAACATTCGTTCCTACGCCAAGATCAACATAGGTCTGCGCATTGGTGCGCGCCGGGAAGACGGATTTCACGAATTGCGCACGGTGTATCAGACGATCGCGCTTCATGACGTGATTCGCGTGCAGACCGCCCGTGGGATGGGGATCGAGATCCGGTGTAAGAACCCCAAAGTCCCGGACGACGAGACGAATACCTGCTGGCGCGTGACGGAACGTGTGTTGAAGGCGCTGAAGAAACGCGCCAAGGTGAGCATCACGATTACAAAGAATCTGCCGGTCCAAGGTGGATTGGGCGCGGGTTCCTCGAATGCAGTGGCGACCATGCTGGCCCTTGAAAAGGAGTTTGGGGAGCAACTGGAACCGGCGCAGAGGTTGGGGATCGCCAGGGAAGTTGGGTCGGATCTGCCGCTGTTTCTAGTGGGAGGAACGATCCTGGGGATCGGGCGGGGCGAACAGGTGTTCCCTCTGCCGGATTTGCAATCGATCGCGTGTGTGGTTGCAACGCCACCGATTGCAGTGTCCACGCCGAAAGCCTTTGCGGACTGGGATGAGAAGTTCGACCCGGAGCGAGAGTCGAAAGGAAAATTGACCCAGGGCAATGCCTCCGGTACAATCGAGGAGTTCAGTACCAGTGTGTTTGCCTGGCTGATGGGTACCACAGCCGGTGTTCCCGCCAAGAGCGGGGACCGGGCCGAGACACCGCTTCTCGACCTCGTCCGTGCCGGGATAGAAAACGACTTCGAACGCGTCGTATTTCCTCAATATCCCGAACTACGTGACGTGAAACGTGTGTTGGAACGCGAAGGCGCGAAATATGCGTCGCTTTCTGGCTCCGGGTCGACAGTGTATGGGCTGTTCGAGAGCGCCGGAGCCGCGGAGAAAGCCGCTGCTAAGTTAGAAGCGAAGGGCGTTCCGGCGAGCGCGAGTACAACCCGCGGCAGAGCGGAGTACTGGAGAGATTTGGTAATTGGGTAATTTCGTAATTGAGTCATTGGGTGATTGAGTCAATGAGCCATTTCAAAACTGACTTGCAATGACTCGATCACCAAATTACTCAATCACTCAATGGTTTTGGGCGGTCGACTAATGGTAGGTCAAGTGCCTTTGGAGCACTTTGTCTAGGTTCGAATCCTAGCCGCCCAGCCAAGGTCATTGAGTCATTAGGCGATTGAGTCATTAAGTAATTGATGGGTTCTGCAATGACTCAATGGCGCAATGGCCAAATCGCAAAATGGAATGTCGATGAGCGTAGCACCAGAATTAGCCAAACCAGGCAATCCCGGTCAACAGACCGCAATGGCGGTAGACGCGATGGCGACAGCAATAACTCCTGCTCCGGTAGAAAAGAAAGACGATCAGGCGCAGCCGAAAGGCGAGCGCAAACCGCAGCGCCGTATCGATGAGAAGTTCAAGATCTTCTCCGGCACGGCTAACCCCGAACTGGCGCACGAAGTCTGCAAGCACCTGGGCATGGACCTGGGGCAGACGATGTCGCAACGTTTTCAGGATGGCGAGCGGTACGTGCAGATCCTGGAGAATGTGCGTGGCGCTGATGTGTTCATGATCCAGCCGACATGTTATCCGGTGGATGAACACATCATGGAGCTGCTGTTGTTTATCGATGCGTTCAAGCGCGCTTCGGCGCGGCGCATCACTCCAGTGATCCCGTACTTCGGGTATGCGCGTCAGGATCGCAAGGACAAGCCGCGTTCGCCGATCTCGTCGAAGTTGGTGGCGGATCTGTTGACGACAGCTGGTGCGGATCGAGCCGTGATTGTCGATCTGCATGCGCCGCAGATCCAGGGCTTCTTCAATATGCCAGTGGATCACCTGTTCGCGTCGCCGGTGCTGGTCTCGTACTTCAAAGACCAGAATCTGCCGGATCTGACAGTGGTTTCGCCGGATGCGGGTGGCGTGGAACGCGCGCGCTTCTTCGCGAAGAAGATGAATGACTCGGCACTGGCGATCGTCGATAAACGTCGTACGGCGATGAATGTAACGGAAGTGATGCACGTGATCGGCGATGTGCAAGGACGCACTTGCCTAGTGCTCGACGACATCATCGATACGGCCGGGACGCTGGTGAAGACGGCGACGGCGTTGAAGGAAGCGGGCGCAAAGCGAATTGTGGCGTGCGCAACTCACGCGGTCCTATCGGGTCCGGCGACAGAGCGACTGGCACAGTCGCCGATCGAGCAAGTGGTGGTAACGAACACGATCCCGCTGACGGAGCGTGCGAAACGGGATTTGGAAGGTAAGGTCAAAGTTCTATCGATTGCGGGCCTGATTGGCAGCGCGATCAAATCGATTCACGAAGAGACATCCGTCAGCAAGCTGTTTGTCTGACGATTCAGCGTTGAAGTGAAGGAATTGGAAGGAATATGGCTACTGCAAACGAAACTCTAAATGTGAAAGCCCAGCCGCGGAAAGAGCGTGGCAAGAACGAAGCCCGCCGTCTGCGTCTGAAGGGCGTCATCCCCGCCATTATGTATGGCGCGCACAAAGATCCAGTGTCGATTACCGTCGATCCGAAGCAGATCAAAAAGATCCTGCTTTCGGATTCGGGCGCGAACACGATTTTCGACCTCAGCGTCGACGGCGAAAACAGCAAAGTGATGATCGTCGATTACCAGCACGAGCCGATCAAGGGATCGCTGCTGCACATCGATCTGAAGCGCATTGCTATGGATCAGAAGCTGAGGCTGGAAGTGCCGGTGTTGCTGAAGGGCACTCCGCAGGGCGTAAAGACCGAAGGCGGCATCCTGGAACAGCTGCTGCGCGAAGTGGAAATCGAGTGCTTGCCGGGCGACATTCCGGCTCACCTCGACGTGGATGTGACCAACCTCGCCTTCGGGCAGGTATTGCGTGTGTCCGATCTGCCGCACATGGAAGGGAAGATCAAGTTCCTGACGGACGAGAACATTCCAGTGGCGCACATCACGTCGGTAAAGGAAATCGTGGAAGCAACTCCGGTGGAAGGCGCAGAAGCTGCGGCTGCCGCGACTCCGGCCGAGCCCGAAGTTATCAAGAAGGGCAAGCAGGAGACGGAAGGCGCCGAGGGTGGCGAAAAGGCCGAGAAGTCCGAGAAGAAGGAAAAGAAGTAACGGCATGTGGCCGACTCGAAACAGTTGGCCACAGTCGTTCGCCTTCGCGGCAAGACGAGCGCGAAGGTGGATGGTTCAAGCGTGAAACTGATCGTTGGTCTTGGAAATCCTGGCATCGAGTATCAGTTCACGCCGCATAACCTGGGCTTCCTGACGATCGACCGTTTGGCCGAGCAACTGGGAGCGCAGGTAGACAACCGGCACTGCCGGGCGGTAACGGGCAAAGGACGGATCGGGGATCAGGAAGTGATACTGGCGAAACCCGAGACGTTCATGAACCTGAGCGGCTTGTCGGTGCGCGAATTGGCGACGGAGTACGAGATTCAGCCGGAGAGCGATCTAATCGTGATCTACGACGAGCTGGATCTGCCGTTCGGGAGTTTGCGAGTCCGGCAGCGCGGAAGCGCGGCAGGACACAACGGGATGAAGTCGGTAATCGGCGCGATGGATACCCAGGAGATCACGCGCATACGGCTGGGGATTGGGCCAGATACACCGATTCGCGATGGCAAGAGCTATGTACTCCGGCAGTTGAAGAAATCGGAGCTGAAGTTAGTGGATGAACTGCTCGACAGCGCTGCGGAAGCGGCGCGGGTGATTGTGACCGAAGGCGTGAACGTGGCGATGAACCGCTTCAACCGTCGGCCGGAAACGGAAGAGCAGGCAGAGTAACGAGCGCGAAAGCGCGGCAAGTTTGAATTGGAGCTGAAGAATGCAACGCACTTACGAACTGATGTTTATTGTCCGTCCTGACATGACGGATGAAGACCTGGAGAAGCTCACGTCGACTCTGAGCACGCAGGTGGCAAATGCGAAGGGCACAGTGAAGACCGTCGAAAAGATGGGAAAGCGGCGCCTCGCATATACGGTGGGCACGTTCTCGGAAGGGATCTACGTTTTGTTTGTGATCGAAGGTCCGGGCGAGTTGGTGTTTGAGTTAGAGCGCCGGCTGCGCGTTGCCGAGCCGGTGATCAAATTCATCACCGTGCGCGTCGACGTCGAACAGAAGCGCCTGGATAAGGTGAAGAAGATTCGGGACTCGCGCCGACGTGGTGCAGGAACGCACGCCGCCGCGGCTGCGGAAGCAGCTGCTGCCGCGCAGGCAGAATCGGCTGCTGCCGAAACTCCGGCGCAGGCGTAAGGGATTCAGCGGCCCAGCCGCTATTACAAAGAAAGATTGAGCGGTCGATTGACCGCCAGGAAGAAGGAGAAACATGGCTGACGAATCAACTCAGCAAAGCTCGGGAGCTCCGGCTACCAGCGAACCGCGCCAAGGTGGTGGACGTCCAGGCGGACGGCCCGGCGGCGGCCCCGGTCGCGAACAACGCAAATATTTCCGTCGCAAGAAAGTGTGCAAGTTCTGCGTCGAAAAGATTGATGGCATCGACTACAAGGACTATCGGCTGCTCTCGCAGTTCATCGCGGAAAGCGGCAAGATCGTGCCCCGGCGCCTGAGTGGCGTGTGCACGCCGCACCAACGCCGTCTGGGACGGGCTATTAAGGTCGCGCGCAACATCGCCCTGCTGCCGTTCGCAGGAAGCTCGCGGTAAGTTTCGGTGGCGCGGTGAACCCGCTGCCGCTGTGCCGGGTGTATGCCCGCGCACGAACAATTTTGATCGGAGTTATGACATGGAAGTCATTCTAAAAGAAGATGTGCCGAAGTTAGGTTCGCGCGGCGATGTGGTGAAAGTGGCCGAAGGCTATGGCCGCAATTTCCTGCTCCCGAAGAAGCTCGCCATTGAAGCGACCTCCGGCAACAAGAACGTTATCGAGCAAATGAAAGCTGCGTCAGTCCGCCGCGCGCAGAAGGATAAGTCCGAAGCCGAAGCGTTGGCGCAGCAGCTAGGCGGAGTCACGCTCAGCTTCACGCGTCGTGCGGGCGAACACGATCAGCTATTTGGCTCGGTCACCTCGTCCGACATCGCCGCCGAGTTGGAGAAGAAGGGCTTTGAGATCGATCGCCGTAAGATCGTGCTCGACGAGCCGTTGAAGACCGTCGGAGAATTCCCCGTCGCGATCCGCATCTTCCGCGAAGTTACTGGAACCATCAAGGTCCAGGTCGGAAAAGAAGCCGCAGAATAGCGAGTTGATAGTTGTTAGATTCGGGTGACCGGTCCTTGCGACGCAAGGGCCGGAACCGCGTTTGGCCCGTCCAGCCTTCCTTGTAGTAAGCTTCCGTCGCAATCTAGCCGTGAAAGCCCATCACATTGCGTCGGTCTTCGTTTTGACTGCGGTGCTTGCGGTCGCGCAAGGGGCGTACATCCCTGACGCTCTGGTTCTCTCAATCAGGCCAGTGGACGTAGTGGGCGCAAGTTCCGTGATGAAGTCGAATCGGATGGCGGTGAGGGCCGAACCGGGATCTGAGTCCGACCCACTGCTCGACGAAACGGTTCCCGAATTTACTCTCAAAGATGCCATATTCGTTGACGGCGTTTCTGCGCTCAGCTTGAAGGTGCGGGGGCACATAGGGCTCGAGGAAATCATCAGAGAGAAAATCATGGATCCCAGGGATCGCCGAATTCAGTTCTCTCTTCATCTGGAGAACAAGTCTGTCCGCGAAATACTCGACACGTTGTGCGAGTCCGACGCGCGTTACACATGGTCTGTGGACGGCGAAACGATCAACATCTACCCGCGCACGGCAACTGGTGACTCATCTTACTTGTTCAATCTTGAGCTAGACAAAGTGATGCTCGAGGCCGTTACCGATCCCGATCATGCTCTTACTCCGTCAGTCCGTGAGCTTCACAACCAGCAGATCGGCTACATGGGGGTCGGGGGTGATGACAAATATCCCGCTCCGTGGACGATATCGTTCGAGAACCTCTCAGTGCGGCAGTTTACGAACAGAATTACCGAGCATATGGGCGAGCACACCTCCTGGATCTGGCAAGGTGGCCGTGACGAGAGAATGTTCACCTTTCTGAAGGGCGGCTTCCACACGGAATCGGGCACGTCAGAGGATGCGAGCACACCGATAAAGCAATGAACACGCTTTCAGCGCGAACCCGTTTCACTTCCCGGCAACGGTCATGAGCAGCCAGCCGCTTCCGCCGCGGATTTGAAGGTTGCGGTCGGAGCTTATCGAAACGTTGCCGAGCGGTGGTGTTGCTCCCGAACTCTCGATGCGCGCATTCCCTAGATCGTACATGCCGCAAGCCGAGCTGGAGAATATCCAGACCGCCTGCGGGCGGTCGTAGCCCGGTCCTCCGGGACATCCGGCGTCGACGTTAGGCGTGAGTTTAATGAACACCGAACTGTCTTCGAGCCAGGTGCCGGTGAGCCCGCCGGAAGTGCCAACTTTGCGCTGGGAACGGCTGACGACATCGCCTCCCACCTGACGTGTTGTCCACGCGCTGGCAGACTGCGTATCGGAATTCGAGCTGATGGGAGATTGTGCCTGCGCCACACTCTGCATGGAAGCGACGGCCAGGACCGCGGCAGTCAGCGGAATGGTGCGCCCGTGATCCTGAATGGAATCGAACTTAAGAACGAGGGTGGAGTCAGAGCCGCCCGACTTTCCGGCGCTCACGACTTGACCAGTGACCTTCGACCCCTTGCTGATGGTGAAACCAAGCGGGGTCGGTACATCCTGCATTACCCTGCCTTCGATGTTCTTGCCGGCGCCGTCTTTACCGGCATTCAGACTTGTATTGAGCATGACGGGAATAACCGTTCCCGCCGGAATTTGCTGAGCGATGGCTGTCGCCGAGAACACTAAAACTGCTGCCCATCCGATCCAACGCATAATCACCTTGAATACATAAGAGTTCTGCATAAAGCGCGCATATCCCCGCGCTTTTCGCAAGCTCCTCATTGTAGTGGGAAAAGATGACAAGCGGGTAAATGCGGAGGGGATCGGCAATGTCCGCGTTTCTTAATTGGCGAGGAACGTCCGGCGCCTTGAGTTTTAACACCGGGGAAACATCTGAAGAATGGCTGCGGAATTCTCGCTGCTGCGGGAAACCTTTCTAAGGTCCATCCAATCCGAACTCAATGAAAGATCGCTGAAGAAGCTGTTCGAACTGGCCCTGAAGGAGGCTCGGATGAACAAGTACACCGCGGAGGCTCTGGGCACATTTGTATTGGTCTTTGGAGGAGTGGGAAGCGCCGTTCTGGCCGGGAGCAAGATCGGCTTTGTCGGCATAGCGTTTGCCTTTGGACTGTCGCTGCTGGCGATGGTTTACACGATTGGTCCGATCTCGGGCTGTCATATCAACCCGGCGGTGACGGTTGGCGTGCTGTTCGCACGCAAGATCAGCGGCCGAGACGCCGTGGGGTACATCATTGCGCAGATCATTGGCGCAATCATCGCAGCGGCCATCATCCTGGCGATAGCCAAGGGCTTGCCGGGCGGTTACGACGCGAGCGCTGCCGGCCTGGGCGCGAACGGATATGGCGCGCACTCTCCGAGCGGCTTCTCCCTGGGCGCTTGCTTCCTGGCTGAAATCGTCCTGACGATGTTCCTGGTGCTTACGGTGCTGGGATCGACGGATGTACTGGCTCCGGTCGGCTTCGCTGGCATCGCAATTGGATTGGTGCTCACGCTGATCCACCTGGTTGGGATTCCGATCACGAATACTTCCGTGAATCCGGCCAGGAGCATTGGTCCGGCCTTATTTGTAGGAGGGTGGGCCATCGGCCAATTGTGGATGTTTATCGTGGCGCCGCTGATTGGCGCGGCATTGGCGGCGGGCGCATATGGCGCGATCCGCGGCGCCAAAGTGCCGATCACAACTCGCGAAGCCGAGGAAGCGCTGGCCAGCGAGCGAAGAGAAAGAGAAGCTCGGGCTACGAAGCGGATTGCTTAGACCGCGAATCGGCTCTCGAAATGGAGTGCATGGGCGAGATGCGACCGCGCATTTCGCCCTGAGATTCGCGCGATCGTGTCGTTTCGCTCCTTAATGCGCGCAACGAGGGTCCCACATCTGCGGATCTAGGGCACTCTCATCCCAATTCTTCCCGCTTTTGCACGTTCTTCGCCATCTCCCTATAATCGCTAACGATTTTGGCTACTCCTCGTCTAAGTCCTTGCGAGCCAGAAGATAGCTTCCGGTAAGCAGGTACAAGAAGCAGCCCACAAAGCGTGTACAAGGCGCAGTGGAGCACGACGGTCTCAGCACGAAAAAGATCGTCGGCAGAGGATGAGGTGGAACGGGATTATGCCGGCCGAGACAATGGCGTTTCCCTTGTCGGTTGGCGCAACACGGGTCGCTGAGCGCAGTGCTCAGTCCCGGATCCCAAACGACAAGCCTTCGACTTCATCCTGGAGACCGATGCTCGGGCAACGACAAGGCCGTATCGACGACACAGCGCTGATACGCCAGGCGCAACAAGGCGATCGTGCCGCTTTCGAAGAACTGGTCCGGCAGTACGATCAGGCCGTACTTCGACTGGCGATGAACCTGACGGGATCGCCCGACGACGCGCAGGACATTTATCAGGACGCGTTCCTGAAGGCGTATCGCAGTCTTGGGAACTTCCGCTTCGAGTGCTCCTTCTATACCTGGATTTATCGTATCGTGACCAATTTGTGTCTGGACCACCTGCGCAAACGGCAGGTGCGCAAGGAAGATGCGCCGGTCACCACGGATTCCGATGGCGAAGAGTTCAATGTGCTCGATCAGGTTGCGGATGCGCGGCCGACACATCATCCCGAGCGTGACCTTCTGCGGCGCGAGTTGGGGACAAAGATCGGCACGGCGCTGGAGAAATTGACGGTGCGCGAGCGCATGGTGTTCGAACTGAAGCATTACCAGGGATTGAAGCTGCGCACCATCGGCGAGATTTTGAATACGACGGAAGAGACGGCGAAGAACACGCTGTTCCGGGCAACACAGAAGTTACGGCAAGCACTGGCAGAGATGAGGTAAGTATGAACTGCGAATGGGTCAAGGCGAACATTACGCTCTATAGCTACGACGAGCTCGCGGACGACGCGCGCATCGAGTTGGAGCAGCATGTACAGCGCTGCGCGGATTGCGCGACGGAGCTGAAGTCGGTGCAGGAATTTCGTGGACAGATGTCAGCATTGCCGCGCCTGGAGCCCTCGCCGAGCTTTCTTGTCGCGTCGCGGATGCGTTTGCAGGAGGCCCTGGAGACTACGGAGCAGGAGCGCGGATGGAGGCGGCTGTTCTTCGATCCGACGGCGTGGTTGCGACAGATGAAGTTTTCTCCGGCACTGGCGGCCGTACTGCTGATGATTGGATTTGCAGGCGGCGGATTGACGGCGTACCAGATGGGCAGAAATGGCGGTTCTAGTGGAGCAGGCGTAATTCGGCCGATCAGTGGCGGTCCGGCGACGGCTGCAACCGCACCGGATGCAATGTCGATCGCAGGTATCCGCACAATCACGCAGGATCCGAATTCGAACAAAGTGGAAATCAAGTTTGACTCGCTGCAGCCGCAGACGGTGGAGGGCAATCTGAACGATGCGCGCATCCAGCAACTGCTGCTTTACGCTGCGCGCAACAACACGAACTCCGGGCTGCGCCAGGATTCGATCGACCTGCTGACACAGCGTCCGGATGATGCAGCGATTCGCGAGGCGCTGGTTTCGGCGCTTCGATATGATACGAACCCCGGGGTGCGAATCAAGTCACTGGAAGCGCTGGGTCCATACGTGAAGAACGATGTCACCGTGCGTGACGCAATGATTGAAGCCGTGCTGCATGACAGCAATCCGGGCGTTCGCGCCGAGGCGCTGCACGAACTGCAACCGGTGAAGGCTGACAGCAGCGTGCACATGGCATTGCAGTATCTGGCCGATAAAGACAAAGACACTTTCATCCGGCGGCAGTCGCGTAACATGCTGAACACGACGCCGGAGATCGATTAACCAAGGCTTCGCGGAAATCGCGAGGAAGAGGACGAGTTAAGGGGAAACAAAAGCAGTCTGGTGGGAGTTTAGGAGCTAACGTTGAAACCGATCAATCAATTCGCGGCAGTTGTGGTACTGGCGGCACTGGCCGCTGCCGTTCCCGCGCTGGCGCAACAATCCCGGATGTATCGCGAAGGCAACGCCTGGGTAGAAGAGGTGACGGGCACTATCGCCGACGCCAGGCAGCTGAAGGTGCAGACGGATGTGGGCTCAGTGCAAGTGCAGGGCGGCACTCAGAACGAGACTCAATACGTCATCAAAAAGCGTTCCTACACTGGTTCCGAGGAAGATGCCCGCCGCAGTTTCGAGCATTTCAAAATCACGGCTACTCGACGCGGCGATATGGCGATGTTCGAAGGTAATTCCGAAGGCCGCAATCACAAGTTCAATGCCGATTTCAGCTTCACCGTGCCTCGCGACTTGAGCACAGTGAAGATTGAAACGGAAGGTGGCGCAGTGAACGTGCGCAACATCGTTGGAGCCGTCTCGACCCAAACTGGCGGTGGCGCCATTTCGCTCGATCAGTTGGGTGGTCCCGCGACGGCGGAAACTGGCGGTGGAGCGATCAACGTCGGTACGACCTGGAATGATCTGCATCTCGAGACTGGCGGCGGATCGATCAACGTGACCTCGGTGAAGGGCAAGCTGGTCGCGTCGACCGGTGGCGGGTCCATCTCGATTGGATCGGCTGGCTACGTCTCTGCAGAGACCGGCGGCGGCGGTATCGAAATTCGGCAGTGCAACGGGGACGTAAAGGCGGAAACCGGCGGCGGCAGCATATCGGTGAGCGACGTTGCCAATCGCGCCACAATGGAGACGGGCGGAGGCAGCATACGGCTGTCTGGAGCCAAGGGTCCGGTGCATGCGGAGACCGGCGGCGGAAGCATCGAGTTATGGAAGTTGATGCAGGGCGCGAAGGCTACCACCGGAGCGGGCACGATCACGGCGGAGTTCCTGGGCAATAACGGCTCGGGAGCGTCGATGCTCGAGACCTCAACGGGGGACGTGATTGTATATCTTTCGCCCGACGTTCATGTCACGGTACACGCGACTATTGAGACAGCGATGGGGCACAAGATTCGCTCGGACTTCCCTGAATTGAAGGTGAGATCCGAAGGCGAAGGTTACGGTCCACATACGGTATACGCCGATGGCAGTTTGAATGGCGGAGGCCCGGAGCTGAAGATCGTGACGAACCTGGGCAATATCGAATTCAGAAAGGCGGGAAAGTAGTGACCCTACCCCGGCGAGCGAAAAGCGGGCTCGCCGGGGGGCCTGGATATCGGGGGTGGGGATTCTCACGTTGGCTTCGCGAACGTGGGGCGGACAGTAAGTGGAGCTGGAGGGAATTCACCCAAGGAAACCATCATGCGGACAGCAGTATTCGTAAATTTCTTAATTCTGATTGTTGCAGCTTTCGCGCTTGCACAGGTTGCACCGGAGGAAGCGGTTGCTCCGGCGGCAGTTGCACCGACGACGGCGGTCGCTCCAGAACCAATCGTCGCGCCGGTTCCAGCGGTAGCGGCAGTCGCCCCTGTCGCTGCAACCGCGCCAGTAACAATAGCAGTTCAGATAGCGCAGAACGTTCCACCAGCTCCGGCCACACCCGCGGCTCCGGCGGCTCCGGCGGCTCCGGCAGCGCCTGCAGCGCCTGCAGCGCCCGCAGCACCTGCCCGGTCAGGATCGTATCTGGGGATCGATCCTAATAATGTGACTCATGATGATATGGGCCGTCTGAAGCTGAGTCAGGCTCGGGGCGTGGAGATCACAACGGTCGACCAGGACAGCCCCGCCGGCAAGGCTGGTCTACGGGAAGAAGATGTGATTTTGTCGTTCAACGGTCAGCCGGTAAACAATTCCAGCGACTTGAGGAGATTTATCCGCCAGACGCCTCCAGGGCAAACCGTGAAACTGGGCATCAGCCGCGATGGGCAGATGCAAACGGTGCCCGTACAGCTGGCGAACCGGAAAGACACGTTTGATTTTCACTTTACAGTTCCACCGATACCGCCGATGAACATGAACATCCTTGAGCCCCCGGTGATCAACGTCATGCAGCGGCGGGATGGTTTAACGGTGGAATCGCTCTCCGGGCAGCTTGCACGGTATTTTGGTGCGAAGAGTGGACGCGGTGTACTGGTGCGCTCGGTCGATCGTGGCAGCAATGCCGAGGCAGCCGGATTCAAGGCAGGCGATGTGATTGTCGCAGCGGGCAGCTCATCGGTGGATAACGTCTCCGATTGGAGCCGCGTGCTTCGCCAGCAGACCGGGAAGGTCAGCGTGAAGGTTCTGCGTGATCGCCGTGAGCAGACTCTGAACTTCAATGTTCCGGAGCGCTCGCGCAGTGATGCCAGCGGCACCTTTACCATGCCGGATATGGGCGAAATCAACAAGCAGTTGGCGGCGCTGCGTCCGGAGATTGAGCGGGAAACAGCGCGCGCCCAGGAAGAAGTGAAGCGCGAGATGGAATTGCATCGCAAGGAAATGGAAGAGATGAATTCCGAGCGCGTGAAGGCCGAGATGGAGCGTTTGCGGCCGGAGATCGAGCGCGATATCGCACGTGCCCAAAGAGAAGCCCAGCGGGCGATGCAGCTGAATCAGAAAGACCTGCAGAAACAGATGGAAGAGATGCGCAAACAGCTGGAGAAATCGCTGCAGGATCTGAACGAACACGACGACCAGTAGATACAAGGTTTAGTCGCAGCCCCGCACTCGCAAGGTTCGGGGTTTTTGTTTGTCCGAACATGTTTGTTTGACATTGCTGATCGTGCGCCCTAACCTTTTTCCCGAGATCAAAAATGAAAGTTTTCGTGATAGGCAGTGGCGGACGTGAACACGCCATCGTGTGGAAGCTGCGCCAGAGTCCGCGTGTGACGCAGATTTTTTGCGCTCCGGGCAACGGCGGCATCTGCGACGAGGCGGAATGCGTTCCCGTTGACGTCAAGAACATTGACGCGCTGGTGCAGGCGGCCAGCAGGATTCAACCTGATCTGACGGTGGTGGGACCCGAGGTCCCGCTGGCGCTTGGCGTGGTCGACGAGTTCCGTCGACGCGGGTTCCGGATCTTTGGTCCGACAGCAGCGGCGGCGCGGCTCGAGTCGAGCAAGATTTTTGCCAAAGAGTTCATGCAACGCCATCGCATTCCCACGGCGCACTTCGCGATCTGCACCACGGCGACAGAGATCAAGGAAGCCCTGCCGCATTTTGGCACGCCCATCGTGGTAAAAGCTGATGGGCTCGCAGCGGGCAAAGGCGTAGTGATTGCGCAGAGTCGCGAAGAAGCCAGTGCGGTCGCCAACGAGATGCTGGCCGGAAAGATGGTGGGCGAAGCGGGCGCGCGCGTAGTGCTGGAGCAATATCTCGAGGGCGAGGAGCTCTCGTTCCTGGTGGTCAGCGACGGGGAACGCGTGGTGCCGCTGGTGGCGGCGCAGGATCACAAGCGCGTCGGCGACAATGACACCGGTCCGAACACTGGCGGCATGGGCGCGTATTCGACGCCGAAGATTGTCGATCCGCAGATGCGCGAATGGCTGCTGAATCATGTGGCGCGTCCGGTGGTGAATGCCATGCGCGAAGAGGGCGCGACGTTCACCGGAATCCTTTATTGCGGGCTGATGATGACGGCCCGAGGTCCGATGGTGCTGGAGTTCAACTGCCGATTCGGCGATCCGGAGACGCAGCCGATCCTGATGCGACTCGAGAGCGATCTGCTGGGAGCGTTCATCGCATCGGCCGAGGGACGGATCAGTGATGGCGACTTCAAGTGGTCCGAGGATTCGTCGGTTTGCGTCGTACTTTCCTCACGCGGTTATCCAGATACGCCGGAGTTGGGCAAGGTGATCTCGGGTATCGACGAGGCAGAGAGAGTTGAAGGCGTGAAGGTCTTCCATGCGGGCACCCGGAAAGAGAATGGCGTGTTCGTCACCAGCGGCGGAAGAGTGCTGGGCGTAACCGCGCGTGGGGTGGACCTGAAAACTGCGGTGTGGCGAGCGTATGACGCGGTTGGGAAGATCAGCTTTGAAGGCATGCACTACCGCAAGGACATTGCCAGCCGCGGGCTGAAGTGAGCGGCTGAATCCTGATCAACAATAATCCCGTCTAATGAACAGAGGGTACGCATGAGCACCGGGCCTGGCGTCTCGTTTGCCGACCTGTTCGCCTACGAAGAAGAGGACGCGAACCACTGGGAAGAGTGGTTTCGCGCCAATGCTCCCGCTTTGAGCGCTCGCGTGGAATTGAAGCACACGCTCCGCAACAAGCTGTTCCACATTTTCAGCGTGGCCCAACGAAATGCCGAGCGACTGCTGGGCGAAGAGATGACGCCGGATCGGGCGCTCGAGGCGCGCACCCTCGAACAGCTCTTCGACATTGGGCGGTTGGCGCGGAAAAAGTATCGTGAGTATCTCGCGAGCGCGACCGAAGAGCAGCTTGCGACTCCACAGACATACGACAGCTTCACGATGGGCGAGTTCACGGCGACGCCGCGAAAACTGCTGCTTCATGGCGCGATCCACAGCATTCGTCATTGGGGGCAGATCGCAACAGTGTTGCGCCAGCAGGGATACGAAGTTGGTTTCCAGCACGATGTGATCTTCAGCAAAGTGATCGAGTAGCGGCTCCGTTCAATTCCCCACATCTGCCAAAAGAGGGCCGATATGGGGCACCATTGCCCCCGAAATCTGCGCATCCGATATGCGATACTGGATAAATGCCCACCGTTGAGGAGACCTCTCCCAAGTCCGTGAAAGTCAATGTGACTGCGGGCACCGGTATGGACATTGACTGGAAAGACGGGCACCACAGTCATTACAGTTTTCAGTACCTGCGCGACGCGTGTCCGTGCGCGCTGTGCAATGACGAGCGCGTGCGCGAGAATCGCGAACCGGGACAACCGCGGCCGTCGCAACCGGGCACACTGCCGATGTTCAAAGCCGCTCCGAAGCCGGTGGAAACCGCCGGAGTGGGCAAGTACGCGATCCGCTTCACCTGGAACGACGGCCACGAACACGGCATTTACTCGTGGGAATTTCTACGCGAGTTCTGCCCCTGCGTAGTGTGCAGTGATCTGCGAACGGCGGCGAAGGCTCCGGGGGCGGGCGTAACCCGGACCGTGCCACACTAATTCGTTTCGCGTTTCAGGTTTCACGTTTCGACGCTTCAGGGCGTAGGAGAGCGTGGAACGTAAACGTGAAACAAGCAAAACAGGAAACGAATTGCAGCAGTTTCTCGACAAACTGAATCCCCAGCAGCGCGAAGCGGTAGTCAGTACCGACGGGCCTTTGCTCATCCTCGCGGGCGCCGGCTCGGGAAAAACGCGCGTTATTACGTTCCGTATCGCCTATCTGCTACAGGAAAAGGGCGTCAGGCCGGAGTCTGTGCTGGCGGTGACCTTCACCAACAAGGCTTCGCAGGAGATGGCACTGCGCGTGGAAGAGCTGGTGGGCGGCTTCGGCGTTGCCAAGCCGCTGGTGGCAACGTTCCATTCCTTCTGCGTGCGCGTGCTGCGGCGCGATATCGAAGCAATGCGCATCGGCGAGCTTGGTTATCGAAAAGATTTCGCGATCTACGATGAGACCGATCAGCAGCAGGTGGTGAAAGCCGCGATCCGCCGGCTCGGGTTGGACGATAAGCAGCTCACGCCACGGAATGTGCTGTCGCGAATTTCGTGGGCAAAGAATCACATGCTCGATCCGCAGGAGATTTACCTGCAATCGGGCGATCCCAAGACCGAGCAGATCGCGCATGTGTATGAGATCTACCGACAGGAGCTGCGGAAGGCGAACGCGCTGGACTTTGACGATCTGCTGCTCGAAACCGTGCGTCTGCTGAAGACTTCGGAGCAGGTTCGTAACTATTACGCACGGCGATTCGAGTACGTGCTGGTTGACGAGTATCAGGACACGAATCGTCCGCAGTATGAGTTGATGCGACTGCTGGCAGGAGTTCATCACAACGTGTGCGCGGTGGGCGATGAGGATCAGTCGATCTATTCGTGGCGGGGCGCGGATATCAAAAACATTCTGGATTTTGAGCGCGAGTTCCCTGAAGCAAAGATCATTCGCCTGGAACAGAACTACCGATCGACGCAGCCGATTCTGGAAGCGGCGTCGGCAGTGGTGGCGAACAACGTCCATCGCAAGGGCAAGAACCTGTGGACGGCGCGCGAGGGTGGATCGAAGATCGGCTACTACGAAGCGCCGGATGGCGAGAACGAAGCGCTCTTCGCCGCTGACTACATCAGCAAGTATATGGCGCAGGCGCGCGCAGACGGCGACGAAAAAGCGCGGGCGGCGATTCTGTATCGTACGAATTCGCAATCGCGACTGTTTGAAGAGGCACTGCGACGTTATCAGCTGCAATACAAGGTTGTAGGCGGATTCTCATTCTACGAGCGTGCCGAAATCAAGGACATGATCGGCTATCTGAAGCTGATCCAGAATCCGGATGACTCGATCGCCTTCATGCGCGTGGTGAATACGCCTACGCGAGGGATCGGCAAGAGCACGCTCGATACCCTGGAGCGGCTGGCAGTGGAAACCGGTATTTCGCTGTGGAATGCAACTGAGCAGGCGATCAAAGGACAGCTACTTCCGGCGAGAGCGCTCGCCGCGCTGAAAGAACTTCCGCGACATCATCGAAGGATCGCGAGCGATATTGGACGGAACGTACCAGCAGTGGCTGGGAAGCGCCAGCGACCAGAGCGAACTTGATATTGAAGAACGCAGCGAACCCACGGATTCGCGTCCGGGTTCGACGGCCGAAGTCCTGAAGTTTCTTCACGACCGCACCGGTTACATCAAGCAGCTCGAAGAAGAAGACACGCCGGATGCTCTGGCGCGCATCGACAACTTGCGCGAACTGGTAAATGCTGCCATGGATTCGCGAGATCGCGGCGAGACGCTGCAGGAATTTCTCGATCACGCGGCGCTGGTGAGTGACACCGATCAGTACGAAGCGGGATCGCAGATCACGCTGATGACGCTGCACTCGGCGAAGGGTCTGGAGTTCCCGCTGGTTGTGCTGGCCGGAATGGAAGAGGGATTGTTCCCGCACTCGCGGACTTTTCTCAATCCTGACGAAGTCGAAGAAGAGCGGCGACTCTGCTACGTGGGCATGACCCGCGCCATGGATATGCTGGTGCTAAGTCGCGCACGCTATCGACGTCGCTATGGAACCGATATGCCGGAAGCCAGTGTACCGTCGCGCTTCCTGGAAGAAGTTCCGCCGCAGCTGATCGAAGATATCGGATCGCCGGGACGGCGGGACACGCGTGCTTCGACGCCGAGCTGGTCGTCGGGCGAAGATCACGATTTCGGATCGACGCATTATGCGTACGAGGATGAAGATCAGCGGCCGCGTTATGGGAATCAGCAGCCGAAGAAGACTACCTACAGTGGTCCGGCGTATAACTCGATCGACAATATTGCCGAGTTCTTCGCATCGCGTGGGAAGAAGTTCTCGCGACCGAAAGTTGAAGTGGAAGCGCCGACGGGAAAGCGCGGGTTCCGTCCGGGTCAGCGCGTGAAGCATCCCAAGTACGGCGAAGGGACGGTCTACAAGCGCGAAGGCGACGGCGAGGACGCAAAGATTACGGTACAATTTTCACGCTTCGGCTTGAAGAAGCTGGTGGAAAAGTACGCGCAGCTGGAAAGCTGCTGAATTCGCAGTAACACTCACTTGCAATTAAAAGGAAGAAGAATGCCAAACACAAAAGCTCTTGCAAAAGACGAACGCAAAAAGGCGAAGCGCACTGCGCGGAAGAAGGCTACGCCGAAGCCGAAGCGTACTACTCCCCGTGGTTCGACGAAGCGCAAAGTGAAGAAGCTGGTACGCGGTCAGAGCAAGCGCTAGACAGATAGGTAATCATGCAATAGGTGATAGGTAATTGAAAGAGCAGTTCGTCGGAAGCTCTTGAAATTGCCTATTACCTTTTGCCGATTGCGTATTACAGAATTTGCTCTGCGCCTCCTGTGGTGATTGGACCCTCGCGGCAGCATTGAGTAGTGCTATCATTCCCTCCCAACAGGACCACGTCCCGCGACGGCGACGAAACCAGCTTGGATCGGAAGCCACTCTTGGCACACGGAACCGCTACGACAGAATCCACAACCACCTCTGGCAGGCAGGTGTTCGCCTGTAAGTCCATCGACAAGCTCATCTCCGATTCGGAGAATCCCGAGCATCGGCTGAAAAAGAGCCTGGGGCCATGGAGCCTGACGGCGCTGGGGATTGGGGCGATCATCGGCTCCGGCATTTTCGTTCTTACCGGAACTGCCGCCGCGGGCGAGCACTTCGAGATTCCGTCGATTCTGCACGCGCAGGTTCTGGATCTGTTCGCGAACCTGATCCAGCATGGAAGCATCTCAGGCGCACTGATGCATGGGCGGCCCCCAGCAGGGCCGGCGATTGCGATTTCGTTCATCCTGGTTGCGGCGGCGTGCAGTTTTGCCGGGCTCTGTTATGCGGAGCTAGCCTCGATGATCCCGATTGCAGGCAGTGCGTATACATATTCCTACGCGACACTGGGCGAGATCTTTGCGTGGATCATCGGCTGGGACTTGATTCTCGAATACGCGGTCAGCAATGTTGCGGTTGCGGTTGGATTCAGCGGCTATCTGAAGGCACAATTAAGCGCGTTCGGAATCAATCTTCCCGATCACTGGTCGAGTTCCGTGTGGGCGGGCGGCCACTGGACAGGAGCTTACTTCAATATTCCCGCGTTCCTTGTTGTTTTCGTCTTGACGGTGCTGTTGATACGCGGCGTGCGCGAGTCGGCGGAGACCAACAACATCATGGTCGCGATCAAGATTGGCGCGATCGTGACGTTCCTCGTAGTTGGCGGCATGTTGGTGCGTCCGGCGAACTGGCATCCATTTGCGCCCTCGGGCTTTGCTGGAATCGTGACTGGCGGCGCAATCATCTTCTTCACCTACATCGGCTTCGATTCGGTTTCGACGGCCGCCGAAGAGGCGAAGAACCCGCAGAAGGACATACCCTTCGGCATCATCATGTCGCTGATCGTCTGCACGATTCTTTATGTGGGCGTGGCGCTGGTGCTGCTGGGCATGATGCGCTACACCACCTTCATCTCGGGCGCTGCGGCCGAAGCACCAGTGGCTTACGCACTGAAAGCACTAGGCACACGACCCATTTTCCAGTCGATCATCATTATTGGTGCACTGACGGGAATGCTGTCGTCACTGCTCGTCTTTCAATACGGTCAGACGCGCATATGGTTCGCGATGTCGCGCGACGGGCTGCTGCCGAAAGTGTTTTCCGCGGTGCATAAAACCTACAAGACACCGCACTGGTCTACATGGATTGCAGGCTTCGCCGTAGGAATTCCCGCCGGATTGGTCGATATTGGCGATGCTGCCGATCTTTCGAATATCGGCACACTGTTCGCATTCGTACTCGTGTCACTTGGCGTGATTCTGCTACGGCGTAAGCAACCGGATCGCCCACGAGGCTTTAGAGTTCCGTTGGTGCCGTTCTTTCCGTTGATATCAGTGGTACTCTGCGGTGGCCTGATGACCGGCCTCACGGTGATCACGTGGATCCGCTTCTTTCTCTGGCTCGTATTGGGACTGGTGATTTACATCTTCTACAGCAGACGGCATAGCGAGTTCGCGAAGACCAATTAACCACAGAGGACACAAAGGAACACAGAGGAAAACCTTTGGCGAGTCGTGTGGTGAAATAGACGCGTGTCCGATCTCACCTTCATCGAAACACTCCCGAAAGCTGAGCTGCACCTGCATCTCGAAGGATCGGTCGATCCCCCGACGCTGGTTGAGCTGAGCCGGCGCCACAATGTCCCTCTCCCTGGCGATGGCAATCAGTACGGCTTCGATCCGGAGAGCGGCAAGGAGCTGACTGAGGCCGAAGTTCGCGAGCTCTATCAATACAAAGACTTCGTTGGATTCCTGATGGCGTTCAAGGCCGTCAGCCAGCGTTTGCGCACGCCCGACGACTATGAGCTGATCACCTATCGCTTGATGCAGAAGCTGGCCGCGCAGAATGTGAAGCATGCGGAAGTTTACGTTTCCGTCGGAGTGATTCACTGGCGCGGACAAGAACTCGATCCGATCTTTGAAGGGCTCGAGCGCGGGCGGGAGCTAGGTCAAAAAGATTTCGGCGTATCGCTATTGTGGATCTTCGATGCGGTGCGACATTTTGGCGCGGAAGCGGCACAGCGCGTCTTCGAAAAAGCCGTGAAGTATCGCGATCGCAATGTCGTGGGGGTCGGGATTGGCGGAGACGAAGTGCGCGGTCCGGCGGAGTGGTTCGAGCGCCAGTACGCTTACGCGAAAGACAATGGACTGCATCTGACCGTGCATGCGGGCGAGAGCGCAGGGCCGGAATCGATCGGTGCGGCTGTGAATCTGCTGCATGCTGAGCGGATCGGACATGGACTTACCGCGATTCAGGATCCGCGAGTTGGTCGAGCAATTGGCGGAGCGACAAGTTGCGGTTGAGATTTGCCTAAGCAGCAATCTGCGAACGGGGTGTTGTGCACGGATTGAAGATCATCCGCTGAAGCGCTATTTCGATTCAGGCGTCTTGGTTACGTTGAACACCGACGATCCGGAAATGTTTGGGACAACGCTGAACCGCGAATATCAGATTGCGCAGGAGGCGTTCGGATTCAGCGACGCTCAGCTCGCGCAGTTGGCGAGGAATTCGTTTGCGGCGTCGTTTCTGCCGAAGGAACAGCGCGCCAGTTGTGTGCCGCCCTTCCAGGGCTTGTAGGACTCTCTCAATTCCCTACCCAGACCTCACGTCTGCACTTACGAATGACGCCGCTCCGCGGCTCTCCTAACGAAGCTTCGAATCCAAGATTGCTGGCTCGCTTGCCCTTGTTCACTGAAAACACACGACTTACGGGATCTACCTCTGCTCGCAAGTCTTTAGGAAATGTTCGCCCCCAGCGGCAGATCGCGTCCCGGAAAAGATTGAAAGCCGATTCGGCATTACTTTGGTGCTGTGGTTACCGTTGTACCGTTGCCGCATTGGGTGCGTGCCCTGAAGATGGATGCAGGCACGAATCATGTCGAGCATCGCCATCACTTCCGACCCCCAGAGCGCAGCCCTCCCGCAGCGTGGCCGGATTTTTGTGTCGATGGTACAGACGACGTGGGGCGTGACCCTCGCACTGGGCGCCGTGATCATCGGGGTCTCGACGCTGAGCTTTACGCTGGCGCACATCGGCATGAACTCGCTGGCGTTTCATCTGGCGCCGATTACCCACCAGCTATCCCGCTACTGCCGCGAAGCATAAGCCCGTAATCATTCGTCATCAGAAATGAAGTACGCGTTCTGCTCCCAGCACCAGTGCGAGTGTGAACACGGCGATGATGACTTCGCCGATCGCTCCTACGGCGAACGGGCGCAGCCCTTGCTTTTTCATGTCGCGCAGATTCGTACGAAGACCCACTCCTGCGAAGGTCAGAAGAAAAGCCCAGCGCGAAAGGTTCGCTAGCGATCCGAGTTGATCCTTACTGAAGACCTGGTACGTGGCAAGGATCGAGATGAGCAGGAATCCGAGCACGAACTTTGGAAATTTCTGCCAGAGGAATGCGCCTTTGTTCGTCACTTCGCGCGCCTGACCTTTGGTAGCCCAGTAGATCGCATAGCCAAGAACGACGAAACCGATCATGGCATTGCGCGTGGTCTTCGCGAGAACCGCCAGCTTCGCTGCCGCGTCGGAATAAAGCGCGCCGGCCGCTGTGGCTTCGGCAGTGTTGTCGACGGCCAAGCCCGACCAGAGACCGTAGGCTTTGTCGCTCATGTGCAGAGCATGGCCGATCAGCGGGAAGGTGAACAACGCCAGCGCACCGAGCGCGAGGATCGCCGCAATAGCGTAAGACGAATCTTCCTCGTCAGCATCAATTGCGCCTTGCGCAGCGATGATGGCCGACACTCCGCATATCGAAGATCCCACCGCGAGCAACGAAGTCAACTTCGGACGCAGCTTGAACCAGCGGCCAAGGAATGTCATGAACGTGAGCGAGACGAGCAGTTCAATCGCGACCAGGCCGAGACTGACGCCGCCAAGCTTCAACACATCTCCGAGCAGAAAGCGCGATCCGAGAAGGACGATGCCGGTCTTGAGCCAGAACTCATACGTGGCAACGCCGGTGCGAAAGATCTGAGGAACGCCGACGGTATTTGCGATCACCAGGCCGATGAGAATCGCCCAAAGGACGTACTCGATGTTAGGCACGACCAGATGATGCGCCTTGGTGTAGCGGCCGATCGATTGCTCGAGCACCTTGCCGGCATAGCCAATGGCGATGAGCAGAAGAATGCCGGGAATCAGTTTTAGGAACTGCAAAAAAGGATTTTCAGATTGCAGTCGCGGTATGGCTACGGCGTTTGTTGCCATGAGTCACCTTTCGTTCTTGACTACCAGGGAATGTGCTTTACCACGCCCAGCCGCACCAGCAGGGCAGCCGCAAGCGCAAGGGCAACCGCCCAGCCGTCAAGACTGAGCAAACGAAAATTCTTCTTGGATACGATGGCATCGTTGGAGCTCACTTCATCCTCCTCAATTAGTTCAGTCTTTCATCGTTGGTCGTTCGACGTTCGCGCTTTGGTTCGTGAGCATTCGCGAACGACCAATGACCAGCGACTAACGACTGATCCTGCGCTGCCACGCGTCCTACGATCAGCAACGTGGGTGCGGGCAGACGATCGACTTCCGGCAACTGCGAGAGCCGAGTCCGATGGACTCGCTGGTTTTCACGGCTGGCGTTCGAGACAAGAACGCAGGGCATGTCGTCGGGCAATCCGCGTTCGCGCAGCAGGCTGGCCACGTGCGCGTAGTCGGATTGCGGCATGTAAATGACGAGCGTAGTCGATCCGGTGAGCGTGCCCCAGTCGACCGTGCTCTCGCCCACGCCGCGCTGCACCGTGGTGAACAGCACCTGCGAAGCGACGCGGCGATCGGTCAGCGATATTTTAGCTCCTGCAGCGGCGCTGATCGCAGCAGTGATACCGGGAACAACTTCAAATTCTGTTCCCGAATTGAGCAGCGCTTCGATTTCTTCGCCAGCGCGGCCGAAGATCAACGGATCGCCGCCTTTAAGGCGCACAATGATTTCGTGCGAGGCGGCGAGCGAAATCAGCAGCGAATTGATCTCGTCCTGCGTGAGGAGCTTGTGGCCGCAACGCTTGCCGACATTGATGAGCTCGGCTTGCGGCGAGACGAGGGAGAGAACTTCCGCGCTCACCAGCGAATCGTGCAGAACGATATCAGCGGTCTTTAGAATGCGCGCCGCTTTCAGCGTAAGGAGTTCCGGATCGCCAGGACCACTGCCAACGAGGTAGACCTTGCCCATTAGCGGTTCCCTCCGGCGACGACGTGATCTTGCGACTGATGAAGTCCGCAAATGCGGCCGGCTGCACGAGTTGGTGAAGCTGCTCTTTCCGCAATTGCTCATCGGCGGTGGATGCGCGTATCAGATCGCGCATGGCGCCGAGATATTCGAGCCATGCTTCGTATTCCGGACCAAAGTGCTGTTCGAGCTCGCGGCGCAAGCGCTGGGCTAATGCGGGACTTAGGCCGTTGGTCGAGATCGCGATTTGCAGCGGACCACGGCGAACCACAGCTCCGTAGTAGAAGTGGCAGTGCTCGGGATCGTCGACCGCATTGCAGAGAATCGAGTGTTCGTCGGCGAGGCGATAGACCAGATGATTGACTTCGGGCACGTTGGTTGCGGCGATCACGAGAAAGACACCGTCGAGATCGGCCGGATCGAAAGATTTCTGTCGCCAGGCGATCTTTCCAGCACGGGCGAGTTCGTAGACGTTGGCGTTCACTTCAGGGGCAACGACGTGAACCTCGGCTTCCGAGAGCAACAGGCTTTCGATCTTCGACTCGGCGACATTGCCTCCGCCGACCACGAGGACTCTGCGACCGCGGAGCTTCAGAAATATGGGAAGCAGTGACATCAGCCTTCCACCCCTTGCGGCACGGAACCGATAGCCAAATCGCGGTCTACAGGAGGCTGGATCTCGCCAGACAGCAATGCGCGGATCTCATCATTGCTGTGGCGTGCAAAGAATTGCCGCAAATTTTCGCCCGGTAAACGCACGAGCTGAAACTGATTCAGCAGCCGCTCGATTGCGTCGGGAACCTCTGTGGCCAGGCAGCGATAGCCGACCGGACGTGCGATAGATTGGAACTTGCCGACCGCGCCGCCGACGCAGAAGTAGTACGCGTCTTGCATGCGACCATCGACTTTGATTTTCTTGCCTTCGATGCCGAGGTCGGCGATCCAATGCTGGCCGCAACTGTTGGGGCATCCGGTGATGTTCAGTTTCAACTGCTGGTCGAATCCGGGCAGACGTTCATCCAATTCGCTAACGAGCCAGCGCGCGAAGCCCTTGGTTTCGGTGAGCGCCAGCTTGCAATATTCGGAACCAGTGCAGGCGACGGTTCCGCGCAGAAACGTCGTTCCACCCACGGGCAGTCCGGCGGATTGCAGTTCGGTCGCGACCTGATCGGCGTGCTGATTGGGAATATTCACGAGCAGCAAATTCTGCATGACCGTCGTGCGGACGTGGCCATCGGCAAAACGCTCGGCCAGCGTGGCCGCGATGCGAAGCTGATCGGGAGTAATGCGGCCGCGCAGAACGGCGGCACCGACATACGAGAGTCCAGGCTGCTTCTGAGCGTGAACGCCGACGTGGTCGCGATAAACATCCGCGGGAGGATCTTCGTGTTCGGCGGGATCGAGCTTGAAACCGATGCGCTCTTCCAGTTCGGCGAGGAAACTATCGGGAGTGTATCCGTGCTTAAGGAAGAGATACTTCAGTCGAGCTTGTTTGCGGTTTTGGCGAAGCTCGTCGCTGGCACGAAAAATCTCGGCTACGCCGCGTGCTACTGGCAGCACCTGTTCGGGCCGGACAAACGCATTCAATCGAACGGCAAGATGTGGCTCGGTGGAAAGACCGCCGCCGATGCGAACGGAGAATCCGGTTTCTGCTCCGCTGAGACGCTTGCGCGTGAGGGCGGTGAAGCCGACGTCGTTGATCTCCGGATACGAGCACCAGACGTGGCAGCCGGTGACGGACATTTTGAACTTGCGGGGCAGGTTGTAGAACTCGGCGTTGCCCGCGAAATGACGATCGAGCTCGAGAGCGAGGGGAGACGCATCATAGATTTCGTCGGCATCGAGACCAGCAAGCGGGCAGCCCGTGACAGCGCGGGCGACGTCGCCGCAAGCGCCGGTGGTAGTAAGGCCCACGCGATAGAGATGATCGAGAACGTCCGGCAGCGACTTTGATCGTCACCCAGTGCAGCTGAATGTTCTGCCGCACCGTAATATCGGCAACTCCGCGCGCGTACTTCTCCGAAATGTCGGCGACTGTGTGCAACTGCTGAGTAGTGAGCAGACCGTTGGGGATGCGGATACGCATCATGAAGAACGGCGTCGACTTCCCCTCACCCCCCACGCCTCCTGTGACTCCGGCGCCGTCACCCTGCGTGTAGACCCCCCAGGAACGGAAGTAGGTCCCGAGCCATTCGGACGGGATGGAACTGAACCCGTTGCGGGCGAACGAGCGGATTTCGTCAATGTGCTCCCAGGAATTCTTTTCCCGTTTGAGCCGCTCCACCTTCTGCGCTTTGGTTTCCTTGATTTCGGCCATTGGTCCTGTCTTTTCCTGCACGACCGCTGCAAAAACAAAAAGCCCACATGCTGTAATTTCTGGCACGTGGGCTTCGGAATCTTGATTGAACTGATCTTACATTCGAAGTCTGCGCTGGCCAGAGATGTGCGTCATGCAACACACGTTGCAGCACGGACAACAACACATCATCTGGAGCTGGCTAGACATCTCGAACATCGTATAGGTACAGATGTCACACGTCAATGTGAGGCTGCAAAACTGTTGTTACGGTGGTGCGAATCCCATGAGCTTCTCCTCCGAGATGAGGCTGCTGGAGCGAGTTTCGCGCTGCTTAAAGATCCCGAATGCAAGCGCTTACGAACTAAAACGAAGACGTACCTCGCCCGGAGTTGATCCCTGATCGCGTAAGTAACGCAGGCTGAGCGAATCTGTGCGTTTTGCCAGACGCTGGCCGTGCTCGTCGCGCAGCAGATTGCAGTGGTGCCAGGCGGGTGATGTGTAGCCGAGTGCTCGTGCCAACAGGATCTGCCGGGCGGTGGAGCGCAGCAGATCGGCGCCACGCACGACTTCGGTGATCTGCATGGCTTCATCGTCAACTACCACAGCGAGTTGGTAGGCGGGAACGTCGTCACGGCGCCAGATGAGGAAGTCGCCGAAATCGTGGCCTGCGTTGTAGGACTGCTCGCCGAGATGAAGATCCGTGAACGCGATCTGGTCGCCATCAGGAACACGAAAGCGCCAATTTGCGCCTGCGGGAGTCTCGTACTGCTGCGCCTCTGAAATACGATGGCGGCAGCGGCCGGAATAGATGGGCTCATCGTCAGAGTCGTGGGGAGCACTGGCGGATTCAGCCAGATCCTTGCGCGAGCAGGTGCAAGGGAAGATGTAACCGCCATCGCGTAGCCGTCGCCATGCGTCGACATAGAAACCGTGGCGTTCGCTTTGCGAATAGGGGCCGAATGAACCACCGATGTCGGGCCCTTCCTGCCAGTAGATTCCGAGCCAATGCAAATCTTCGATAAAAGCCTGAACGTATTCACGCTTTGAACGCTGCGGGTCGAGGTCTTCGTTGCGCAGGACAAGCGTTCCGTCGGCGTCGAGGGCTCGCTGGTAGGCAGTCCAGAAGGTGGCAGCGTGACCGAGATGGAGAAGCCCGGTGGGCGACGGTGCAAGTCGGCCGCGATAACCAAGGCTGTGACCGGAATTCACGCCAATCATTGTAAGTTGCAGGGTGCACGGGGGTCTCGCTGCCCTGTGAGCAATGTCACACGTGCTTGTGAGTTGTTCATCGCGGGGGCTGCAGCCGAAAATGCTACATTGGAAGCAGATGGCAGCCCCCGAATCCACCTTTGTTCAAGCATGCCTGGGCCGATCCACGGAGTTCACACCGATCTGGCTGATGCGCCAGGCCGGACGCTATATGGCCGAATACCGGGCCGTACGCAAACACCATTCGCTGGTAGAAATCTGCAAAACTCCGAAGCTGGCTGCGCAGGTCACGATCGAAGCGGCCGAGATTCTCGGCGTAGACGCGGCGATCATCTTCGCGGACCTTTTGCTTCCGCTTGAAGTAATGGGACTACCCTTCCGCTTCGAAGCTGGCGAAGGGCCGGTGATCGAAAAGCCGGCGCGCACGGCGGATGACGTTGCCGCGTTGCGCACCGATCGCGCAGGGGATCTAGCCTACGTGGGCGAATCGGTTTCGCTGGTGGCGAAACACTTTGGCTCCAAGCTGCCGGTGATTGGATTCTGCGGCGCACCGTTCACGCTGGCCAGCTACATGATCGAAGGCGGCGGTTCGCGGCACTACATCGAGACCAAGAAGATGATGTATCGCTCGCCTGAAGTTTGGGATCAGCTGATGCAGAAGCTGGTGGCGGTGCTGGTGGAATATTCCGCCGAGCAGGTTCGTCAGGGCGCGGATGTGTTCCAGGTGTTCGACAGTTGGGTAGGCTGCCTAAGCGTAGAGGATTACCGGCGATACGTTCTGCCGCATACAAAGGATCTGATTGCGCGGCTGAAGCGTGCAGGGGTGCCCATCATTTATTTCGGCACCGACAGCGCGACGCTGCTCACGTCAATGCAGGAGACTGGCGCGGATGTGATTGGCCTGGACTGGCGCATTCCACTCGACGAGGGCTGGCGGGTGCTGGGCAATCGCGGTGCGGTTCAGGGAAATTTGGATCCCGTGCTACTCTTCGCAGATCAAAAGGAGCTGCGCGCTCGCGCGCTCGATGTGCTGAAGCAAGCGGATGGCAGGCCGGGACACATCTTCAATTTAGGGCACGGAATTTTACCGGAAACGCCGGTCGAGAATGTGAAGTACCTGGTCGAACTGGTGCACGAACACTCCCGTCGGCCAATGGCCACAGCGAAAGCGGAGCGCTGAGGTAGAGCTTGAGCGAAGCAATTCAGAAACAGGCCGTTCTGCTGATCGCGCATGGCAGTCCCGACCGTGTCGAGGAAATCCCAGAATTTCTGCGCAATGTGACTGGCGGACGCCCGCTGCCGAATGCCGTCATCGAAGAAATCAAACATCGCTATGGCCTGATTGGCTGCTCGCCCTTGACCTGCCACACCATGGATCAGGCCGACGGAGTGCGGAGAGAGCTTGGGATCCCCGTCTACATTGGCATGCGCAACTGGAAGCCGTTCATCGTTGACACAGTGAAGCAGATGGCTAGCGACGGAGTGGCGAGAGCGGTGGCGATCTGCCTGGCGCCGCAGAATTCGCGAACGAGCGTTGGACTGTATAAGAAAGCGCTACTGGGCGAGTCGGGCGAAGCGCCGTTTGATATCGAGTTCGTAGAGGAGTGGCACGACAATCCGCTGCTGATTCGCGCGTTCGCCGAGAAGTTCAAAGAAGGCTGGGAGCGCGCGTGTCGCGAAGCCGGTGCGAACGTGCCGGTGATCTTCACGGCGCACAGTGTTCCGCAGCGAACGATTGCTGACGGCGATCCGTATGAAGCTCAGGCGCGAGAGACAGCAGCGCTGGTTGCTCGGGCGGTGAGTTTGGCCGATGAAGACTGGACCTTCGCGTTTCAGAGCCAGGGGATGTCGGGCGGAGCATGGTTGGGTCCTACGGTAGAAGAGACGATTCTGAGCCTGAAAGAAAAAGGGCACACGAGCATCTTTCTTCAGCCGATTGGCTTCGTGTGCGACCACGTGGAGATTTTGTACGACATCGACATTGCGTTCCGGAAGTTTGCCGAGGAACGCGGTATGCGATTGTGGCGAGCGGAATCGCTGAATGGTTCGCCGACGTTTGCTGCGGCCGTGGCGGATGTGGCGAGAAAGCGGTTGGATTCTCAGTAATTCGTGAAACGCGAAACGTGAAACCCAAATGAAGCGCATTGCCATTGTCGGAGCTGGGATCAGCGGACTCGCCGCCGCCACGATTCTTGAGCGCGCCCGGCGAAACGGTGCGGAGCTCGAGTTTGCGCTTTTCGAGCGCGGACCGCGACTGGGCGGCGTGATGATCACCGATCACGTCGATGGCTGCCTGATTGAAGCAGGACCGGATTCGTTTCTTACTGAAAAGAGCTGGGGACTGGAGTTCTGCCGGTCGCTTGGTTTGGGCGATCAGCTGATCGGATCGAACGACAGCGAGCGCAAAACATACATCCTGGTAAACGAGCGGCTGGTCACGATTCCGGATGGCCTGATGTTCATGGTCCCGACCAAGCTGCTGCCGACCGTCACCACGCCACTGTTTTCGCTGGGCACAAAGATTCGTATGGGGCTGGAGTATTTCCGACCGCCGAAAGCGGCGGCGAATGGACGGGACGAATCGGTGGCCGAACTGGTCGAGAGGCACTACGGCGCAGAGATGGTGGAGCGACTGGCGGATCCGCTGCTCGCCGGAGTTTATGGCGGCGATGCGGCTTCGCTGAGCGCGGCGGCGGTGCTTCCGCGATTCGTGGATATGGAACGGCAGTACGGCAGCCTGAGCCGGGGCATGCTGGCATCGCGCAAAAAGATGGCGGCTATGATGCGGGAGAAGCACGGCGAGAATCATCGTCCGCAACCGAGGCCGCTGTTCTCCTCCCTGAAAAATGGGATGCAGCAACTGGTGGATACTGTGGCGAATTTGCTTCCCCGCGACTCGGTGAATCTGAACCGCGATATCACGGCGATTCTGCGCAATGAACAGTGGCGACTGGTAACCGCCGCCGGAGTCGAATCGTTCGATGCACTGGTCCTGGCAGCTCCCGCGCAGTTAGCGGGACGGTTAATTTCCGGCGCCTCCCCCACGCTTGCGAACGAGTTGCTGGAAATCAGCTACAGCTCATCGGTAACAGTAACGGGGATCTACAATCGAGCGGATTTGCGCGATGTACCGCCTGGATTCGGATTCCTTGTTCCCAAGACCGAAGGCAAGCGCATGTTGGCGTGCACGTTCGTGCACAACAAATTCCCGCATCGCGCACCGGACGATCGCGGCATCATTCGTACATTCCTCGGAGGTCTGCGCGACGAGAGCGTGCTGAGCCTCAGCGACGCCGACATCCTGGCGACAGTGCGGCGCGAGTTGAAGGAGATTGTCGGGCTCGATGCCGAACCGCGTGCTGAGCGCGTCTATCGCTGGAACCGATCAATGGCGCAATATGGGCCGGGACATCTGGCGCGAGTTCAGAGAATCAAAGCTGCGTCGAAGCAGCTGCGACATTTTGCGCTCGCAGGAAATGCCTACCAGGGGATCGGCGTGCCGGACTGCATTGCTTCAGGCACGCAGGCTGCTGCGGATGTTCTGGAGCAGCTTGGATTTGCTAGACCTGACGTCGCCAGCAAGGGGAGTGCCACTGCTTTCGCCCGTCCCACGGGCGTAAGCAAGTAGTTGAGGGCAGCCTCAGGCGTTCCAAGGGTCGAAGAACGGTACGCCCGTTCTCGCCACATCTTTTGTGTTTCTGGTCACCAACGTAAGGTTGTGGTGCAAGGCAGTCGCGGCCAGCAGGCCATCAATAACGGGCAGGGGTGCCTTGGCGTGGGCGGTGAGTCGGCCCCACCGGTCGGCTACGGGGCCGTCGACGGATAGAATGCGGCCAGCAAAGCGCAGAATGAGGTCGGACTCGAGCCAGGCTTGTAGTTCCACCTGTCGGCTAACGTCTTTGAGTGATGCGATTCCCTTTCGTATCTCGCCGAGCGTCAGGACGCTTAAGTGGAACAAATCTTCATCCGTAGCCGCGACCCATCGAGTTACCTTCGGCTCAGGCCTGCGCCGAACCAGTTCCGAGATAATGTTGGTGTCCAACAGGAACCCGCTCACAGGTCAACATCCCGACCGTAGTCCGGTTTGCGATCCAGATCGAGGGTGACCTTGGCCAGAGGGGATTTCGCGAAGAACTCGACCAGGCTCTGCGGTTGAGATGCGCGTGCTTGCAGGCGTTCGAATTCTTCCGCTGGCAGTACCACGACCGCCTCTTTCCCCTGACGCGTGACCCACTGAGGTCCTTCGGTTCGTGCTCGGCGAAACAGTTCGCTGAACTCTGCCTTGGCGCTTTGAAGTTGCCAGCTCGACTTAGGTGATCGCTTATGTGCGCTTCGTTTTGGCATGTGCTGCTCTCAATCGATTGACTAGTCTGACTAGTTTATAGTATCACATCCTCTAACCAAAAAACTATGCAGCCCGTCATGGGTTACAAATAGACGTGTGGGGGAGCTGATGAACCTGAAATCGGTGATTGCGAAAGTCATGGGAGTTGGCGTCTTAGTGGCTGCCATTAGTATGTCGGCACAGGACGCTGCGCCTGCCTCGAACGGCGGCATGCAAAACATGGATCATCACGGGATGGCTGACATGCCGGGGATGGATCATGCGGTGGCCGCGATGTCTGGACACATGGACATGGGCCCGCATATGAAGATGACGGCGCTGCGGCCAGCGCAACCGGGTGATCAGCAGCGTGCCGATGCGGTTGTCGCCGCCAGTCGTAAGGCGATGGCGAAATACACCGACTACAAAGTCGCGCTCGATGACGGATTCCAGATCTTCCTGCCGAATGTTCCGCAAAAGCAATATCACTTCACGAACTATCGATACGCGTTCGAGGCGAGAAACGGCTTCAATCCAGATCACCCAACTTCACTGCTCTACGAGAAGACCGCGGACGGGGGATACAAACTGATCGGCGCGATGTATACGGCTCCCAAGAGTTTCAGCGAAGACGAATTGAACGCACGGATCCCGTTGAGCATCGCGCAGTGGCATGAGCACGTGAACTTCTGCAAGGCACCCGAAGGACGAAAATCGGAATACTTCGGCAAGAATGCGAAGTTCGGGCTGCGCGGATCGATTACTACGGAAGAACAATGCAAAGCGGCAGGCGGTGAGTTTCATCCGGTGATCTTCGGATGGATGGTGCATGTGTATCCGTTCGAGAAGAATGCCGCGAATGTGTGGTCGGTGGAAAAGCAGATGGACCACGGGGACTAGGGAAATTGAGTCATTGGGTAATTCGTAATTGGGTGATTGAAAAGCATCCTGGGCGCGTCCACCGAGGGCGAGGACGCCCTCGAGACAGCCGGCGGGACGCCGGCGCTACCTAAGTACTTAGTCGGCGCTGGCTGCGGCGCGTGACATCTGCGGCGCCCTTGAAGGCGCACGGCCAAAGCGAATGCGCGATGACCATTCCTGCGACGGCGCCTCGACCCAGCGGTAGAGCACCCAACTTGCGGCTATCGTTGCAGCGAGCCCGGCGAAGTCGACCAGGAACAAATATGAGCCGGAGTACGGCAGGCGCGACAACAGGCCGATGAGTCCCACGCCGATGGGCAGGTGCAGGAGGTACACGGAGTAACTGATCTCGCCGAGCCAGTTGAGGACGCGATTGTCGACGGAGACGGTGACGATCAGCAGGCCTGTCGCCAGCGCGGTGTAGGCGACGGGCAGCCCGTGGAACTTCTCCATCATCAGGAAATTCACGCCCAGGCAAGCAACGGTTCGAGCTGCGCCCATGAGACCGACGCGATACTGGAAGATGAAGACGCCCACGAGAAAAATTGGCAGGCTATGGAAGACGATTTTGTCCTGGGCGACGAAGACGCGGAATAGCGTGATCCACGCGACGACCGTGCCCGTCTGAATCCACGGATTGCGATGCGCGATGAGCGGGAAGGTGAGTCCGACAAAGATGTACCACTGGAATTCGATCGCCAGTGTCCAGTAGGCGACGTTCACCCATGGCTGGCCCACTAAGTCGTTCAGATAAAAAAAGTGCAGCAGCAGCTGCTTAATACTGTAGCCCGGAGCGGGCATGTGAAATCGCGAGGCCACGAAGATGGCATAAGCGATGAATAGGGTGATGAGGATCGATGCGAGGTAGGGCGGATGCAATCGCGCCATTCGCTTCATCATGAAGCGCCAGTAATCGCCGAAGCGGTAGCTGCGCTGATAGAGGCTGTACGGAATGATAAAGCCGGAGATGACGAAGAAGACTTCGACGCCGAGCCACCCGTAGTTGCCGGTGTGCTTGAGGGCGGCGCTCTGGCCGTAGGTGAAGTGATACCAGCACACGGCGAGGGCGGCTAGTCCGCGCAAAGCGCCGAGAGTGGCTACTTTCTGATTGGAGGTTGAAGGCAAGAAATAATTCTACTACTCAGCTTTGTAGCAGCGGTGACGGCTGAACATAGGCGTTTTGCCAAGCCGAATCCGCGGCCAGTATGATGGCTCATCGCTCTTATTGAGGTATGGCAACGTTGTCCTACTCGTCTCGTGGTAAGGCTTTTACCTGCTTTCTTCTTTTAGTCTCACTCCTCACTCCCATCATCGGAAGCGCAGCTGAACGAACCGACGAAGACAAACGCGTCTATCGGTCGGAAATGCAGCAGGCCGACCAGAAAATCTACGACGAAGTGCAAGCTCATTCCGAGCTGATGAAGAACCTGGAGTATCTAACGACCAGCATCGGTCCGCGGCTGACAGGATCGCCGCAGATGCAGCGCGCCAGTGACTGGACGCTGCAGCGTTTCAAAGACTATGGGATCGATGCGCACCTGGAGACGCTGGAGATTCCGCATGCGTGGACACGCGGTGCGGATACCGCGGAAATCGTGGCGCCGATCCAGCGCGCAGTGCAGATCCGTTCGTTGGGATGGAGCAAGGCGACTCCGGGTCCGGTGACTGCGGCGGTGCTGGCGATCGATGCGAAGTCGGTCGAGGATCTGGCGAAATACAAAGGGCAACTGAAGGGTGCGATTGTCGTGATGCGTTCGGTGGAGATGCCCGATAAGGATGAGGTGCCTGAGAACGCGTACGATGCGGTCGTCCGGCAGAAACGTGGGGCACCGTCAGACGCGGCGATCAATCAATACCGCCAGCGCCGGGAATTGCTGAGGGCCATTGCCGCTGAGCAGCCTGCTGCAATCCTGCTGGACAGCGGTAAGACCGACAATCTTTTCAATATGACCAGCCTTGGCCAATATCAGCCATCAGAGGCGCCGGTGGCTTTCCTGAGTCACGAAGAATCGCTGCTGGTTCATCGCCTGGCCGCCACTGGGCCGGTGAAGATGACGGTTAGTCTCGCGGGAACTTTCTCACCGGGGCCGGTACCCGCGTCAATCACGGTTGCGGAAATCAAGGGCACGGATCAGCCGGAGGAGCGGGTGATCATCGGCGGCCATCTTGATTCGTGGGATCTGGGCCAGGGAGCGCTCGACAATGGAACCGGGGCGATGGCGGTGCTGGAAGCAGCGCGCGCCCTGAAATCGCTTGGATGGAAGCCGAAGCGGACGCTGACGTTCATTCTGTTCACGGGCGAGGAGCAAGGAAGCAACGGCGCGAAGCTGTATCTGCAGGATCATGCGGCGGAGATCCCGAAGATGGATGGATTGCTGGTACTCGATACCGGCACGGGGAAAGTTTTCAGCATTGCGCTCGAGGATCTCTACGAGACGGCGCCGCTGATGACAGAAATTTACCGACCCCTGCAAAGCGTTTTCGACATGCAGCCACTCAGCACACGTAATTTCGGCGCATCGGATCACGAGCCATTTCTCGACAAGGGCGTGCCTGCGTACTTTTGCGTGCAGACGCCAGCCCATTACGGCGAGGCACATCACAGCCAGACGGATACCTTCGACAAGGTTATCCCTGGCGAGATCAATGAAGGTGCAGCGCTGCTGGCTGCATGGGCGTGGAATGTGTCCGAAATGCCGACTGCCCTGCCGCACCATCGCGCGAAGGAGTAGCAACAGAGGGCGCAATGCCCGCGAGTGCAGGCAAGTGACTAAGCTGCTTGCGGTCTTTTCTCTCCTTTGTGTTTGGCTTCTGGCTCTCCTCGTTTGGCGGCGGCATTTTCAATTTCCACGTTCACCTCGGCGCCCGCAAGAATCGCGGCTCCGGTCATGTAGAACCATAGGAGAAGAATGATTACGGCTCCCAACGCTCCATACGTTGCGCTATAAGAGTTGAAGAAATGCAGGTAGACGCGAAATCCGAAAGAGACGGCCAACCAGAGCACGATTCCAATCACAGCCCCAGGTGAGATCCATTGCCAGTGGCGTTGCTCGACGTCGGGCGCGGCGTAATAAATGATCGCGAACACGAGCGTGAGAAAGAAGAAGGCGATGGGCCATTGCACGATCTTCCACGTCCACGTGATGACAGGCCCGAGTCCCAGGTGAGCGGAGACGAAGTTCGCCGCCTGGTTTCCGTAAAGAATGATGGCGAGGGTAACCAGCACCAGCAGCGAGCACAGAATGGTAAGTACGATCGCCAGTCCGCGTGATTTCCAGAGCGGCCGGCCCTCTTTGACTCCGTAGACTGCATTCAGCGTGTCCTGGAGCGCGGCCATTCCGGCCGATGCCGACCATAGAGCGAGGATCAATCCTAAGGCGAGTTTTTCGCCGCTGCTGGCGCGCGAAGTTTCCTGCAGAGTTTTTTCGACCAGGCCTGAAGCTGCGCTGGGCATGGTTGTGCCGAGGTATTTCAGCAACGATTCGCGCAACTGTGAACCGGGTCCGGCAAGCATTCCCAGAAGAGCGGTGAGGAAAAGTAGTCCAGGGAAAATTGCGAACAGGAAGTTATAGGCAAGCTGAGCTGCGCGTCCGAGTACATCGTCATCGTTGATGCCCCGCCAAACGCGCCTGGTAAGTTCCCCTTTCGATAGTCCTCCCAGTTCCCAGGCAGATGTCATGGGGCCTCCACGGCAGAAACGTGCAGTGCTGGGGTAGTAGGAGTGGACGCTCGCGCGATGGGATGCTCGCGAGACGCGCGGCCAGAGCGCGCCATTCAGATCACCAACAATGGGTGAGTTCACAATTCACTTCACGAATTGCGGTTCTTTCCCTTCTGCCCAGGGATTGTAGGTGACGAACTGATGCACTCGAGCCGGGTACGATGGATGGTCATAGAAAAGGAAGACGTTCACCGGATTAGGCTCAGGATCACCGAGACCAATTTCTCCGGTGACCTCGAAATCGTGTGCCGCGGCCTGTCCTGGGTCGGGCATGATGCCATGCGTCACCTCGAGTGCATAGACATCGGCCTGGTTTTCGAAGTAGCGGCTTACGGTGTTTCCAGCGACGTTGGCGACAAATCCGAAGACAGTCAGAATTAGAAGAAGCGCCGGAAGGGAAGCCCAATCGTCCAGTCCGCGGATGCCCCAGCGCGCCCCGTAGCGCGCGAGCAGCCACCCGATGGAGCGGTAGCCGGCATAGATGAGCAGGAAGAAGAGTACCGCCGTAAACACCAATTCTTTCCAGACATGGCCAAGCACGTAGTGTCCCAGCTCGTGACCGAAATCGAAAACAACTTCGTCGGGTGTTTCCTTCTCGATCGTTGTGTCCCAGATAACGATGCGCTTGGAGGCGCCGAAGCCCGTCACGTAGGCGTTCGTGAAGTTGGTCTTGTCGCTGGCTTTCATCCAGAACATGCGCTCGGCTGGAATCTCCTGCCCGGCACGACGGGTGACTCGCTGGAGCAAGGGAATAAGCTGCGGATCTTTGCTCGCGAGCGGCTCGAACTTGTTGAACATCGGATCGATGACGAACGGGGAGATGAAAAAGATGAACAGCAGAATCGGAAGCGAGATCAACCAGAAATAGAGCCACCAGCGTTGCGGACTGCGTCGAATAACAGCACAGAGAATCCAGACGAGGATGCTGCCAATCACGATGAGCAGTGCTTGAGCTTTGGCCCAGTCAGCGGCCCATGAAGGCCATCCCTGTACCGAAATGTGGTAAAGCTTGCCGACGTATTCCTCAAGAATGTCGAAGGGCAGCTGCAGAATTGCCATGGTAAGCGCAAATAGCGCCGTATAGATGAGCGCCTGGAGGAAACGCCTTCCGGTGGACGCTTCGGCCCAATCGCGAAATCTCGCGGACCATTTGGTCTGCAGAACCAGCCAGAGAACGAAGATGCTGTAGAAGATGCTGAAGATGCGATAGCCGAAACGCATTCGGTTCAGGTTACGCGCCTTCCGGTACAGATCTGGCGGGAGGGTGTAGGCGGTGATGCGCTGAGCGGGAGCGCCGGATGCTGCAGTTGGCTGCGCCGGTATTTGCGTCACCGTGCTCTGGGCCGTGGCCGACTGTTCGGCTGCGCGCAAAATCGGAATACAGCACACGAGTAGGAGAAATACACAGATTGTTTTGCGCATGTTCGGCTGCCTGGAAGTCTCGGGCGAGAGGATAGCGCAACGGAGCGTTTGTGGCGAGGTTCAGTGTCAGCTGTCACGGGTCTATCCGACCAACGCGCCTGCGTCGAGCGGGTTCTATCGATTCCTTCCTTGGGAAACGGGAAAACTGCTCTCGAAAATGACCGGATTCCTCAGCGCAGGATGGCGCTACACCGTTCCGTTCTCGTATAGTTCTGTGTTAACCGGTGACCCCGGCTGCGTGCTCAAAAAATGGTCCTGCCGTCCTTAGATTTCAGCATTGATGAATATCTCCGCAAGCGCCTGATGCCTGTGGAGGGTGCGATCCCGCAGTTGCCGGGCATCGAGATGTATGGGAACTCGATTCCCGCCGCCAGCGTAGGCGGGGATCTGTTTGAGTACATCAATTTTCAGCAGCGGTACAACATCGACGCGCGCATTGCTCGCGCCCTGCGCCTGGCGAAAGAAGGCTTGGATCCATTACCGGAGGGCGTAAGTCCGCGAAATGGCGTGGATCATCATGTGCGGTGGATGGAATCGCGGCCGGATTACAGTCCGGCGGATGGCGTTGCGTATCGCAAAGCAAAAAGTTCCGAGCAGCTGGAAATCGCCGAGAATCTGCACGAGCTTTACACCACCGCGGGTGTGCTGCTGGTGGACGCGCAGGGCCACGACCTGATTGCCGCCAAGATTGCCTCAACGGTTCATGACACGTTCCATGCGTTCATGCTGTCGGAGCTCGACCAGAAGGGCAAGACCAGTACTGAGCTTTTCGAGAAGATCAACTTGCGACTGGCGCAATCGGTGACGGCGCGCAACGCCCTGGGCCGCACGGACAACACCAAGCGTGAGATCGCCACCATGGTCTATGGCGAGATTCAGCCGGAAGGCATTTTTCGCTTCGTGAATTTTGGTCATCCGCCACCGCTGGTTTTCTCGGCGAAATTCGGCCGCTTCATGGACATCAACGAGGAAAGCATGGTGCAGTTCCTCGCGCTCGGACTGGAAATCCCTGAAGACCATCCGGACCGGAACAAATATTTTTCCATGAAGGTGCGCAATCGGCAGATGGATGAATCGGACGTGGCCCAGATCACACTGATAGGTCACGGCGACATTCTGTTTCTCTACACCGATGGCGTGTACGACGGCAGCGACGAAGAAGACAGGATTGCCATTCAGAAGGTGATCGATGAGCACAAGAATCTTCCGGCCAAGGATATCTGCAATGCTGTTCTTGCATATGCCGTGGAACAGGATGAGCGCCTGCGCGAAACAGGTGAAACCGACCGCATCGACGACAAGACGGTGTTCCTGATTCGCCGGACGTAACACGGCTACCGTTTCGCCCGCATTCTCGCGTAAACTTCCAGCAGACAAGCGGCAGGACTGAATATGCCTACATGTCATTCATGCGGTTCGCAGATCGCGGAAGCAAGCCGATTCTGTTCGACTTGCGGCACAGCCGTCCGTTCCGAAGAAGTAGCCACCATGATTTCGAGCGAAGCTGCGACGATTGCGGCCTCGCCCAGACCGCGTTCGGGGCGCCCAGCTTCCAGCTCTGGCAGGAGTCCTAGCAGCGTCCACGGAGAGGGCCGTTTCCTGCCCGGGACCGTTCTCAGCGAGCGCTATCGAATCATCTCCCTGCTGGGCAAAGGCGGGATGGGCGAAGTCTATCGCGCGGATGATCTCACCTTGGGCCAGCCGGTCGCCCTGAAGTTCTTACCAGAAGAGGCCAGCACCGACTCCGAACTTCTGGAACGCTTCCGCACGGAAGTGCGAATCTCGCGCAAGATTTCCCATCCGAACGTATGCCGTGTGTACGACGTTGGCGAAGTGGACGGCTTCACCTTTTACACCATGGAGTACATCGATGGCGAGGATCTGGCTTCCCTGCTGCGCCGGATCGGGCGATTGCCGAGCGACAAAGGCCTGGAGATCGCACGTCAGTTATGTGCCGGACTGGCCGCCGCACACGCTAAGGGTGTACTGCATCGCGACTTGAAGCCCGCCAACATCATGCTCGATGGCCGCGGGCAGGTCATGGTGATGGACTTTGGGCTGGCCGCCTTCGTCGATCAGATAACTGGCGCCGACGTCCGGAGCGGAACACCGGCATTTATGGCGCCGGAGCAGCTGGCGGGAAAAGAAGTCACTGAGAAAAGCGACATCTACTCGCTGGGACTGGTGCTCTACGAGATCTTCACCGGCAAGAGCGCTTATAGCGCGGACAACCTGGCTGACCTGATCAAGACCCGCAATGCGGGCGTCGCGGTAAGCCGTCCGTCGACAATCGTGAAGGATATCGATCCGCTGGTAGAGCGCGTGATCCTGCGCTGCCTGGAACTGGAACCGGCCAATCGGCCTCCCAACGTGCTAACGGTTGCGGCAGCGCTGCCCGGCGGAGATCCATTGGCCGCGGCACTGGCGGCCGGCGAAACGCCTTCCCCGCAGATGGTCGCGGCTGCCGGCCAGACAGAAGGGATGAAGCCGCTGTACGCGGTAATTTTCCTGGCGCTGGCGATTGTTGGCCTGGGCGTGAGTGTCTGGCTCCTGATGGCCTCGAACGCCTTCGAAAAGATGACTCTGGAATTGCCGCCTGAGGCGCTTTCCGCGAAGGCGCGCGATGTCATCTCCCGTCTTGGGTACGATCCGCGGACTGTGGACCACGCTTCTGACCTCCTAGAGGATCACGATTTGCTCCTTTATGCAGGCGATCACGATAAACCACGAGCACAATGGACGCAGATCTACACGCAGCGCCCAACCCCGCTCCTTTACTACTACCGGACGAGTCCGCGTTATATGGTGCCGTCGGATTTTCGTTTGAATTTCACGCCTGGCATCATTAGCTCGGACGATCCACCACCGACACTCTCGGGCATGATGACGGTATGGCTCGATCCACAGGGCCACTTGATCGGATTTCACGCAATTCCTCCAGAGCTCGATACCTCGCCAGCGACAACGAAGGTTGTGGACTGGTCTCCGCTGTTCGAGTTGGCCGGGTTGGATCCTTCGAAGTTGCAGCCAGCAGAACCGCAATGGTCGTCGCTGGCGAATTCCGATACACGTGCGGCGTGGACGGGCACATGGCCCGGCTCGAACCGTCCGCTGCGGGTCGAGGCTGCAGCGTGGCGCGGCAAACCTGTGTTCTTCAACACAATTGGCGACTGGACGCACCCGTATCGCATGCAGCCTTACCACTACGCACCTGGCGATAAGGCCCGCCAAGTCATCTTCATTGTCATCTTTCTGTTCTTACTGGCCGCTGCCGGACTGCTTGCGAGATTGAATTATCGACGCGGCAAGGGGGATCGGCAGGGCTCCTTCCGAATTGCGCTGGTTGTCTTCGTGCTGCAGATGTTGCTATGGGTCTGCTACGAGCATTTCGCGCCCGTTGTCGGAACAGTCGGAATGCTGATTCTGGCCGTGAGCGGCAGCCTGTTTATGGCGGGGATGGTATGGACACTCTACATGGCACTTGAGCCATATGTCCGGAAGTTCTGGCCACAGACAATTATTTCGTGGACCCGTATTTTGACCGGCAAACTCCGAGATCCTCTCGTCGGGCGCGACGTCCTGTTCGGCGTGCTGCTCGGATTAACCTGGATTGTAATTTTCGAGAGCGCCAACGAACTGCTCCTGCGCCTCGGCGAGCCGTTTTCCTTCCCGTCGACAGACTACCTGATGGGTGGACGGATGGCCGTAGGAGCAACCTTGTTCCGGGTTCCTGGTGCGATTCAGGCAACGCTGCTGTTCTTCGCGATGCTCCTGGTGCTGCGGATTGTGTTCCGAAATCAGTGGGTCGCAGCAGCGGCCTTCGTTGCCATCTGGACGATCCTCAAAGTCCTGGGGAGCAAGCATCCTGGAATCGAGATTGTGACGGAGGTTCTGATTTACGGTATTGCCGCATTCTCGATCGTGCGCTTCGGCTTAGTGACACTTGCGGTTGCAGTTTTCGTGACCGATAGCCTGGGAAACGTTCCAGTGACCGCAGACTTCTCCCGTTGGTATGCGACCACGACGCTTCTGGTTCCTGCGATTGTGCTGGCATTAACGGTGTGGGCTTTTTATGCAGCCTTGGGCGGGCAAAAACTCATCAAAGGCGACCTGCTGGAGTAGTGGGCCGTTTTCGTGCGCTGTGATCTGGGGCACTCACCTGATTACAGTAGGTCAAGTAACGGCCTGCCCTCCCGGTGTTTTGCCGGATTTACTTTCTGGGGCAAACTGCTGAAAAATGATCGTGGCGGAAGCCGATAGCACCTTAGCTCGGCACGCTCGCTCTTTTTGCAGGTACCCCTAGTGAAACTCGATTGGTTCAGCAGTGTTCTTACAGTCAGCTCTATGATCATCGTAGGTCGTCAGTTGTGGTGGGGATGGATACTGGCAGCCGTGAATTGTTTTGTGCTGCTCTACATCGCCCATCAATCCGGCCTGAGCGGACTTATTCCGGCTAACATCATCTGCCTTGCTATTTATGCGAAGAATACTCGTGAGTGGCTGAAAGACGACAAGGCATCACATTCATAAATAATTGCGGCGAAATAAGAAATGCCTCTCCACTTCAGGAGAGGCATTTTCATTTTCGGGCGTCAGCTTCGGGCTAGGCGACTTTGCGCTGGCCGGCTGCGCAAACGTTGCAGCGACTTTTTATTTCCGGAAGATGCTCGATCAGATTCTCTTCGAACGCATCCCAGTGCGGTCCGAGGGTCTCGGTTCCGTAGGCCGCGTTTTCAATACGCGCGGATTCTTCGGGGACCAGGGTTATCTTTTCCGAGCTGGGAGTGGTGCTGGTGAACTTATCGGTTAGGCGATCGGGGAACAATTCAGATGCCGGGATGGCTTCCGCGCTCGCCCGCGTTTCAACCACGTTGGATTCGGAAGGTGATACTTCCTCAGGCGTGATGATGCGGTCTGAGCCTTTCTGATGCATCACCGGATCTTCTTCCCAGTCTTTCTTTTCTTCGCGTGTCGCAGCCTTGTCGCGCTCTTCCAGCGCACTGCGGTGAAGCTGCTCGTAGCTTTTCCAGCTCTGGTCGGAATCCAGGACTTTTGGATCGAAAGCTGGAAGACGGTCAAGCTCAGCGGTCGTCAGATCGGTTTCAAACGAATCCTCATCGATCGTGGTACGATATAAGTGGTTCAGCGCAAGCATCACGCGACGGTCGTGGCCGATGTCCGCAACGAGGTAGCGAATCGTGCCGTTGTCGTGATCGAAAACAATATCCTTGATCTTCCCGATCTTGCTCTGATCGGCTCCGTACAATGCCGCGCCTCGAATGTCTTTCACATCGGCATCGAACTGGTAATCCTGCAAAGTGGAATAGTGCGACATGGAAACTCCATTGAGCAATATCAAGCAGCGCAAATTGTGTGATGCAGGTTCACCGAGTGGAGAAGTCTAATCAGCAGGGCGTTTTGCAGGAAATGAGAGTAGCTGTCGGTGGTAGATCTCGTCGACGCGTTCAAGAGTGTCGATCTGAGCTGGATTCTTGTCGGGACGAAGTCGCAGGATTCGAGGGAATCGTAACGCGAAGCCACTCTCGTGCCGATCCGACTTCATCACTGCGTTGAAAGCAACTTCCAAAGCGATCTTTGGTTCCACCGTTCGCCGGAATCCCTGATCATCGATGGTATGTTCCAGGAACCACTCGGTCATCTGAGTGATTTCGGCGTCGGTGAGACCTGAATAGGCCTTACCAACGTTCAAGAGACGATCGTCTGTTTCGCTGGCGCGAACTGCGAAGGTGTAATCGCTGAGGACGGCGGCTCGTTTGCCATGGCCGTATTCGACGGCGGTGACGACCACGTCGAGCGTTGCGAGTTCACGTTTCAGCTTCAGCCACGACCTTCCGCGGCGCCCCGGTGCGTACGGGGAATTCACGTCCTTGATCATGAGGCCTTCGTTTCCGCGTGCGAGGGCTTCTTCGAAGATCAGCGCGAGGTGATCGGCGGAATCGGCGCGGGTTAACGGAGCGCGGATCACGCGGCTCTGCGTCGGCACGCCTGCCTCTGCAATGACTTCGGGCTCAAATGCCAGAGTTCCTTGCGGAGTGCGCGTTCTCGCGCGCGTCGCCTTCGCCCTGCTGCTCGGGAACTGGGCAGCTTTCAGGAACAAAGCATCGAGCGTGGCACTGCGTTCCCGAAGCGTCTTGTCGATGGTGAGTTCGCCGCCGGCATAGAGCACGTCGAAGACAACGTAGGCGACGGGAATATCGCGCATCATGCTCGCCGTGACTTTTTTCCGGCCGAGGCGCTTTTGCAGTTGGGAGAACGGAAGCGCGCGTCCTTCTTCGAGGCTCCACGCGAGAACTTCACCGTCGAGGATCACGGCTTCGGGAAAAACGGCGAGCGCATCCGGCAATTCGGGAAACGCGTCCGTAATCTCATCGAGCGTTCGCGAATAAAGACGGACTTCGCCATCCGCAACGTGCGCCTGCGCGCGAATGCCATCGTACTTGTCTTCTACCTGCGCGTGCTCGAAGTAGATGAACGCATCTTCCGCCGTCTGCACCGGACTTGCCAGCATGAAGCCGATAGGATGGAACATGCGCATGCGCGCATCAGCTAACTTGTGATCGGCGGCAAGGCGAAGTGTTTCCGCGATATCGCCAAGCAACATATTGGCGCGCTGCACGTCGGGATAAGCAGCCTCGTAGGCTTTGGCGATTGCTTCTTCGACCAGGCTTTCGCGCAATCCAATGCGAAGATCACCGCTGATAATCTTCACCAGGTACTTTGCCTCGAGCGCACTCGCCTTCGAGAGTAAAAGGCGAATGAACGAGGCTTTGGACGCCGCGCCACGCGTTTCTGAAATGCGGTGAAATTCACGCTCAACTTGTTCCAGTGTCAGCGTGCTCTGTCGAGGGGCGGTGGATTGCAAAATGTCGAAGGCCGCGGAGCCCAGGTCTCCGTAACGCCGGTAGGCAGCAGCCATTTCGTTCTCCGACAGGCCCGATATCTCCCGCAGCACTTGCCAAAGCATGGTGCCACCGACTTGCAGCGTGATTTCTTCGTATGCGGGAAAGGTGCGGCCTGAAAGGAATAGCGCCGCGATAGCGGCTTCGCCGGCAGATTGCGAGCGGAAGTATTCGGCGACGATGCGAACCTTTTCGTTCTTCTTCGTCGTTGCGGCAACGAGTTCGCTGATTTCTGCCAGTCGGCGCATGAATGTTGATCAGGACGAAGCGACGCTCTTCGGTTCAGGCACGCGTTTACGTTCGAGCCATGCGGCGATCGCGGCAAACAGTATGTAAGCGAACAGCGCGGAAATTGCGACCGCACTGCCCGATGGCGGTGGAGGCGTGAAGAACTGCGACGCCTGTATTACGAGCATTACGATTCCGAACACGATGAAGCCATACCGTCCAGTATTTCGATTCGGGCGTGTGGACCGCATGTAGATGTAGATGCCGATGAACAACAACAGTACTTCGAGGATGAACTCCGGCCATTTGTAATTCCACAATCCGAATCCCATTTTCATTTGACTATCCCAGAGCGCGAGATCAGGCCGATGCACAAGGAGATCGAGCACCCAATGTGAAAAGACAGCTAGTCCCAGGATCAGACCCGCCGCACGATTCCATCGATAGATGAAAACGCAAATCACGCCGAACGCGATCGACCATAGTGCCGCGCCAAGCAGACTGTGCGTGTAGGGAAAATAATAGAGATCAAGCAGGCTGGACGCGGTATAGCCGGGCACGATGCGTACTTTCTCTATTCCAATCAATACGAAAATTGCCCAGAAGACATCGATCAGTTGCACCGCGATGAATAAAAGCCACAACGGAATTTCCCGACGATGCGCTTTCGCGACAAAACTTACTCCGTAATGGCCAACGAACAATTGAGATCTCCTTCGTCAATCAAGCGAAACGCATTTCACGATGACGCGTGCTGCGCGTGAACATGAATGTACACCGTTGGCGCACAACCCTACGCACCTTGGCTGATTCACATTGAGTACGCGGTCGCGAAAGTGCGGACGCGGTAACACGACAAGGAGAGAATACCAATGGCAGCAACGAAGAAGTCGACCAGTCGCGGTGGAAGAAAAGCCGGCACGAAGTCTACACGTACACGCAGAGCGTCCACCCGTGGGGCAACTGCCCGCACGCGGTCTGGGCGTAAGTCGGCATCGGCGCGCAAGAGTTCCACCCGGACCAGGTCGCGTGCGACTGCAAGGAAACGCGGTAGCAATCGCAATGAGAGCACACGCAGCCGCAGCAATCGCAGCGGGCGGGCCAATACCAGCCGTAGCGGCCGGAAAGCCAGTCGTAAGCGCTCAAGTCGAAAGGCTCAGCAGGAGGTTGCGACCGAAATGCGCCATCTGAAGCGCGGCGAACATAAGAATCGCAAACAGGCGATCGCGATTGGTCTTTCCAAGGCTCGCCGCAAAGGCGCAAAGGTCCCAGCGCGTCGCGCGGCCTGAAGCTTGATCCGGATGAAACGTCTTTAGGAACCGAATGCCGGGCGGATAGAGAGGCAAAGATGGCGAAGTGTGCACATACTGATCAGATCAATCCCGATGTGAAGCCGAAGACACCGCAGGGCTGCGAGGAGTGCCTGAAGACTGGACAACGGTGGGTCGCATTGCGCGAGTGCCAGACATGCGGGCATGTGGGATGCTGCGATTCGTCTCCGGGAAGACATGCGACGCTGCACTACAACGACACGCACCACGCAATCATGCAGACGTATCCGGACCAGAGTTGGTCCTGGTGTTACGTAGACCAGACATATTTGTGAGCGGTTTAGTCTTTCTTCGAGGAACTGTTTTCGGACTTCTTCGTTTCCGATTTAGTCTCGGAAGATTTCGACTCGGAAGACTTGCTTTCTGACGCTTTCACGTCCGAACTCTTGCCGTTTCCGGCTGGGGAACCGGATTTTTTCGCGTAGTCGGTGACGTACCAACCAGCTCCTTTGAACTGGATGGCCGGTGCGGAGAGAAGTTGCTCGACCTTGCCCCCACACTTAGGGCATTCGGTTACGGGCGGATCCGAAAACTTCTGGATCTTCTCAAATACGTGTTTACATTTTGTGCACTGGTATTCGTACAGCGGCACGAGAACTCCCTTGTCTAAACGACACTTTGAAGACGCTTACTGAATGAGATGCTTCTCTGAATTCTAGGGTGCATGGACTGCGGCGTCAATTTTAGTGCGAAACGGGCGCCTGGCCTGAGCTGCCTGGCTGCGGCGCTGCGGGCTTACCGAACAGCGGATCCTCGAGAGGGACGTTCACTTCAACCTTGTCGAAGACGATCTTCTGCGCATCCGGATGGTCGGATGTGCCCGAGGTGATGGTGAAAGCGAACATTGCTCCATTTACTTTTCGGTAATCGGAGAAGTACGACGCGAAAGTATTCTTCTCGCCTGCGTTCTCAACCTGCCCTTCCCACTTGATTTCCAGGAAGGATTTAGCATCGATGTAGTCGTATCGGACTTCGCCGGTCTTGTCGGTGACTTTCAGCTTGTACGCGTCTTTGTCTCCGACGTTTTCTTTTCCGATTAGCTCAACCTTATTGCCCTTCTTGGCGTAGTCAAGAAGCGGACCGTCGATGTCCGCGCCGCCGGCCATGTTGCGGACTTCTCCTGCCGTGAGCGCGACGGGATCGCCAGTTCCGTTGGTGATCATCAGCTTCCAGCCCGATGCGCCATCTGTGGTTTGCAGAAGCGTCTTCTGTCCGAAACCGATCTCCTCGCGCATCTTCCCGGGACGCTTGATTTCAACCAGGAATGGCCCTGCAGGTGCCTTCGCGAACGAGATATGGCCGGTGAGGCGTTCGGTATGAATTGCCCTGATCGCCGGGATGCCGCCGCGGGCAGCGAGCGCTTTGGCTATGATCTCGTCGACGGTCTGTGCACGTAGGCCAAAGCTAAAAAAGAGAGCCAGGGTGATGGCAAGGTTGCGCATGACTATCGAGCGATTATAGGGGACGGCTAGACGAGAAATCGGACGGCGTCAGCCTGACGCCGCCCTGATTGCGAACGTGAGTTGTGAAGTTCAATGCGACTGCTCTCCGTGGCAGCACTCGGATTTTTCTTCGTGATATCGACCTGTGGCGTCGACGTATCCTCCGGCTCCGTACCGATCATGGTGTCGTAGCCAGTCGCCCATATCGAATCGGGGGCCAGTCTCGTTGCGGCCCTTGGGCGCGATGTCGAGAAAGTTGTAGGTGCCCAAGAACATCTCTCCACCGCGCGCGTAGTTCGAGTAAGTGTGAAAGATCTCGCCGGATTCGGTTTTGTAAAAGGCGCTCGCACCAGCCAGTTCCTCGCTCACGAAGTCGCGCTCGTCGTAGTTGTAGTACACCTTTCCGGTTGCAGCTTGCTCGGGCGTGAAGGAGACGTGGTAGTCGTAGTTAAAATCGTTGCCATTCGACGATACCCACTTGAAGTGCCATCCCATACGCTTCTCGTAGGCTTCGATTTCCGCGAGAGGAGCGCGGGAGACAACGACCAGTGAAACGTCGTGATTCTCTAGGTGCACGAGGACTCCGCCGATGTGGTCCGCGAGGAAGGAGCAGCCGACGCAGCCTTCTTGCCATCCAGGACCGAGCATGAAGTGATAGATGATCAGCTGGCTTCTTCCGGCAAAGAGGTCGGCGAGGGTTTCTTTGCCCTTGTGACTTTCGAAGACATACTGCTTTTCGACTTTTTCCCAGGGTAGTTCCAGTCGTTGCCGGTTGATCTCGTCCCGCAAGCGGGTTAATTCCTTCTCTTTGGCAAGAAGCTGTTTTCGGTGTTCCAACCACTGTTCGGGGCTAACGATTTTATGGTCGGCGATTCCGGTGCTGGTGAGTACTTCCGACATGCTGTTCTCCTGTGCATGAATGTTAGTCTGTTCGTCAGGGCTTGCAGCGTTTTGAGCGGCGCCCTTAAATCCAAGTTTCTTCATGACGAGCGCGAGGCCTCCGGTAGAGGTTGCGCCTGCAAAGATCATGGCCGCCGTGGTGAAGCATTCTGGGCACATCGTGATGTCTCCTGCGTATGAGTTCGCGTGACGCCCGCCCGAGGTGTACAAACCAACTGGTTGGTATGACGCTAGCTAAAACAAAAAGTCACTTGCGCATTCGCGTGTCGCGCAAGGAATCCAGGTACCTGATCAAACTGTTATGGCCGGACGCCATGAGCTTCGGATCGTGCGAGTTCTTCGAGAGAGAGACATAGCCTTCATACAGGGCCATGATAAAGGTCGCGGTTTCTTCTGGATCAATATCGCCGCGGACCTGCTTTGCCTTCTGGCCCTCGCGGAGACCGTTTGCGATAGCGTCATGCCAGATAGCAAATCCCTTAGCGATTCGTTTGCGGAAGCCCTCATGCAGCGACGACATCTCCTGCGCAAGATTATTCAGGGGACAGCCCCCACGAATATCTTCCATTTTTAGAGGCGCTGTCGCGAAGATTCCAATTAGAGCATCGATCGGATTTCGTGCGTTCTCCAGCGGCCGTAGCCATTTCTCCCGCGTCATCGCGGTGATGACTTCTTCGATCACCGCGTAACCCAGTGCCTCTTTGTTCTCGAAGTGGTGATAGAGAGCGCCCTTGGTTACGCCGGCTTTCCCAAGAATCGCATCGAGGTCGGCGCTCTGATAGCCAGATTTGTACATCTCCTGGAAAGCCGCCTGAAGCAGGTGCTGACGGGTGCGTTCCGGATCACGGGGGCGAACCGCCTTGGCGCGCTTACTGGGTGTCTTAGTCGCCGTCAACATACCAACCAGTATGTATGCGTAAAGGAAGAGCGTCAAGCGAAATCGCATGCTTCCGACCGCAAGCCGGCTGTGAATATCTCTGAGGTCTACGGGGGTAGACTATCTATGAGGTAAACAGTGCGTCCCCGGATCGCAATTCCCTATCCGCATTCCCAAAAGCCCGAGTACAACCAGCGGGCTCTGCCGCAATACCTGTGCGCGATCGAGATTTCCGGCGGCGAGCCGGTGCCGATTGACCTGGGACTCAGCAATGCCGAGATCACCAAAATTGCGATGACCTGCGACGGTGTGCTGCTGCCCGGCAGCCCAGCGGATGTCGATCCAGAAAAGTATGGCGCCGCTCGCGACCCCCAGACAGCCGTGGCGGATCCGCAACGCGACAACGCCGACGAGTTGCTGTTGCAGGACGCGTACAACATGCGCAAGCCCGTGCTGGGGATTTGTTATGGCGTGCAGACCCTCAACGTGTGGCGTACTGGCACCCTTATTCAGCATGTTGATCATCACTCGCAAGGACGCGGGGTGCAGCGTGCGCACATGGTCCAGTTGGAGCCAGATTCACTGCTCGCCAGCATTCTGGCGCCAGTCTGGGAGTCGGAAGAAGGCTGGGTAAATTCCAGTCATCATCAGGCAATCGAGAATGTGGGAGATGGGCTGCGGATCGTAGCTCGCTCGCACGATGACGTCATTGAAGCCGTGGAGTCTACCTCGCCTGACCACTTTGTTCTCGGCATACAGTGGCATCCGGAGCGCACATTCGACGAAGAGCCTTCGTCACGCGCAATTTTCGAGCGCTTCCTTGAAGCTGCGCGGCAGCGTCATCTGCAGCCCCGGACACCTGTCCCTGATTTTGAATCAATTCGCCGCTGATACAGCCTAACGAGTTTGTGAAACACAACTAGGAAGAGAAATGGGCCCGTACTTTAATTCAGAGTTCTTCGATTTTCTTAAGCAGTTAAAGCGCAACAACCGCCGCGAATGGTTCGCGAAGAACAAGTCGCGATTTGAATCGGTGGTGCGCGATCCATGCCTGCGCTTTATCACGGACGCCGCAGAGCCGCTGCACGGTATCAGTGCGCAGATCGTGGCCGACCCGCGTCCGAATGGCGGATCGCTGTTCCGCATCTATCGCGATATTCGCTTCAGCGAAAACAAGCAGCCTTACAAAACGCACATTGGAATTCAATTCCGGCATGCAGCCGAAAAGAAGGACGTACACGCACCGGGCTTTTACTTTCACCTCGAGCCTGGCCAGTACTTTCTCGCCGCTGGATCGTGGAGGCCAGAGTCCAAACAGCTGAATAGCATCCGGCAGGCGATCGTTACCAATCCGGAGCGATGGACGAAGGCTGCGGCGAAGTTGACGCTCGACGGCGCGCTGCTCTCGCGTCCGCCGCGCGGATTTGCGGCAGATCATCCGCTGATCGAGGATCTGAAGCGTAAAGACTTTATTGCGCTGGTGGAGTTTTCGGAAGCGCAGGTGTGCGGCCCGAAGTTCATGAAGGATTTCACCAAGGCGTGCCAGCAGATCAGTCCGCTGGTTGAGTTCCTGTCGCAGGCTTTGGGATTTCGGTACTGATTATTCGTAGACGGCGCTGCCAAAGCCGGCCTTGCGAGCCTGTTCCTGCATGTCCTGTAGCCTGGATTTTTCCTCATCCAGTTGCTTTTGCATGCGATCCGCTTCCTTCTGCTTCCGTATCTGGCGCTCGTTATGTTCGACGCCGTTGGAGTAACGGTTCGCCTCCACGAAGTGCACCGAGGCTTTCATGTCGTCCAATTGCTTTTGGAGCGAATCGACATTTGCTTCTGGGCCTGGATGGCTGCCTTGAATTCGTCGGCCGATTTCAGTTTGTCGGCGGTCGAGTCGCCCTGCTTTTCTTCTTTCGAGGCGTCCGTTGCTTTCGAGTCGCTGCTGCCCGTAGAGATGGTTTCCTGTATGGGCAAGTCGTCTTCGGTGATGACCTTCTTTGGCGCCGGGTTTGACTGAGCAGAATTCTGTTTCTGCTGACGCGCGACGTCGCCTAGCGACTGCGCGAAAACGCTGCCGGTCGCAAACACTCCGAATCCAACAACTACAGCTGCCACTGCCAAAGGATGACGCATCTCGACTCCTTCGCCGCACGACTCGGCTTAGGTCGAAATGCTATCTCTATTTCCAGGGCTGGCCCAGTTACCGTCGTACCCGGACGCGTGGTTTTACAGCCTTCTAGCACCCTGTAGGTCTGCCAACACCCGCAGCACTTCTCCAGTGTCGCGAGGAACTTCCATCCCAAGAACGTACACGAACTGAATCGTGTCATCCGGGTCGACGATGAACGTGGCCCGTTCGGCTACGCCGTCCCTTTCGTTCAGAATTCCCAACTCGCCGCAGAGCTCGCGCTTGGTATCGGCCAGTAACGGGAAGGGATAGTCTTTGAGCTCTGGCTCTTGCCGACGCCAGGCGAGGTGCGCGTATTCAGATTCGACGCTGGCGCCCACGCATCGGGCCTGAAGTTCCCCGAGTTCATAGGTCAAGGCTGCGAAAGCCATCAACTCAGTCAACGCGAGAGCAGTAAAGTCTTTCGGCCAGAAGAAATAGAGCTTCCAGGAGTCGCGAAGATCCTGATCTGTAAGCGTGATGAATGCCGTTTCCTGTCGGACAGCGACATTCGCGGTCAGAGAGAAGTGAGGGAATTTTTCGCCGACGCCTAGCACGGAGGGTACCTCCTGCTTGCACCAGTCGGGTACTGATGTCTGTCGTGAGATTCCGGATCCAAAAAACAATTCAAGGCTTCAGCCCGATGGAATAGGGCGCTGGCAGTCCCAGTGCTAACCGATGCCGACGCATGGCCATCGCCTGATGCGTCTGGATGCACAAATCCGACAACGGACGGCCAGTGCATAGAAGAACAAAACCGGCATCTTTATCTTGGGGGAAGAATCCGACGGAATCGCTCTGGTCCACTTCTCCGGCTTCGAGTCGCCCAGCGCAGGTGAGGCACCATCCCTGATGACAGAGCGCAGGGAGGATGAGGCCCTGGCGAAAAGCCGCATCCCATATGTGCTCATCTTGCGCCACCTGAATCGTCCGATCCCCCGTCAGAGTTCGCAGCAACACATCGAATTGTCGTTTGCCTTCGTGGTCGCTGTTCACCGGAGGTGGGTCCCCACCCTCGACGCGAGCCGCGGGTGGGGCTGGTGTCGTTAGCTTCCAATATAGAACGACCGGTTCTTGCTGTAGGGAGCGTGCCCCGGTTCGCCACGGCGGAAATGGCCGCTCGGTACGGACTTCCCATCGCGCTCATAAGCGAGCAGTTCGATGAACCAGGCTTCGTGCTCAATTTCTTCGTTCAGGATGCGCGCAGCCAGATCGTAGGTACGCGGATCTTTTCCGAAGGTCATGTCGCAGATTTCAATCCAACTGCGAATTGCGCATCGCTCCGACTCAAGCAGGAGTTGCAGGATGTTTTCTGCCGTGGGCGGATCGGGCAGTTTGGCGGCGCGACAACCCGCCTGATTGTGAAATGTGGGCAGATCGTTGGGCAGCTCACCTCCCAGCTCGTAGATTCGCGGCACGATCAATTCGAAATGCGCGCGATCTTCCAGCCGGGCATCCTCGCAGATCTCCTTGTAATCTTCATGACCCGCGAGGTGCATGCGCAGAATTGTGTAGTAGTAGTAGGTGCTGGCGAACTCGGCGCCCGCGTTGGCGATCAGCATCTGTATGAGTTTTTCGACGTCCACGCCGCGCGCGCGAATTACCTCGACTCCCACGCGCTGGCTGGTATCGCCGGCTTTCACAACACGTTCCTGAGGCATTCGTCTCCTCCGTAAGATTTGGGTAGGGCTGAACCAGTCGGCGGTCACTGAACTGTGAGGACATGCACTGCGACCGTGAGCAGGCGCTCACAAGTTCTGCACACCGGGACACTTCAATGACACAGCGGCTCACGTGCCGTCAGAACATCGGCGACAGCAATTGGTTGGATGTGCGGGAGGCGGTACGCGAGGCCGTGCGTTTTTAGCGAGAAAAAGGTTCGATGCAAATTGTTGTGGCTCTAAGGGTCATAGGTAATGGCTCCAGGAGCGATACGCAAAAAAGGGACCCATCCGGAGAAGCTGGCCGGCTAGAAATCTTGAACCGAGGTAAGCGCGCAGTGTGGCAAATTGATCCGTGGTTAGCATTGGGAGTCATGGCATCCACAGCGGCCACCGACGCTGTGTACGTGATGTTCAACGCGGCGGTCTCGTCGAGACGACGAGTTCCCGCGGCAACCTGGAGCAGCATCTGGTACCTGCTCTCCGCGTTCGCCGTCATCAGCTACACGAGAAACTGGAAGTACGTCTGCTTCGCGGCATTGGGATCGTGGATCGGCGCATACTTCTCGATGACTCTTTTGCGCCAGCGGCATTAACACTGCCGCACCGGCGTGCGGCTCGCAAACGAGCAGAACACGAGCATCGGTGTTACACTCCGCGTCGATGGCCTCGGGCTCCGACAACTCGCAATCCCCGCCCGCGTTGTACGTGGTCGGCACGCCAATCGGAAATCTGGAAGACATTACTCTGCGCGCGCTACGCATCATGCGCGAGGTAAACCTGATCGCGTGCGAAGACACGCGCCAGACGCAGAAGCTGCTGAACCACTACGAGATTTCGACTCCCACGATCAGCTATCACGATCACAACGAGATGACGCGCGCGCCCGAATTGATTGTGCGCATGGAAGAGGGCGAGAGCGTCGCGCTAGTAACGGACGCGGGCATGCCGGGGATATCCGATCCCGGATACCGGCTAATTGCGCTAGCCATACGGCACCACATCCCTGTAGTTCCGATTCCTGGCGCGTCTGCGTTTCTCTCGGCGCTCGTGGCCAGTGGCCTTCCCGGCGAAACGTTTCGCTTTGGAGGATTCCTCCCATCGAAGGCAGGACAGCGTCGCAAAGGATTAGCGGCAATTCGCGAATCGCCGCGTACGCAGATTTTCTACGAAGCTCCGCATCGAATTCTGGAGACGCTGAAGGATATCGTCGACGTGCTCGGGCCGTCGCGCCACATCGTGATTGCGCGCGAGGTTACCAAATTGCACGAGGAATTCATGCGCGGAACTGCGGCGCGCGTTCTCGCGGAGGCTGAGTCGCGGGGCGAAATCAAAGGTGAGATCACGCTGCTGATCGCACATGCCGAACCTGGTGAGGCGCCGGCTCCAGTCAACAAGAGCAGCATCCGTGAGAAGCTTGCGACCTTGATGCAGAGCGAAGCGGTCGACGAAAAGACGGCTCTCAAGCGCATCGCCAGGGAAATGGGAATTTCAAAAAGCGAGGCCTATCGCGAGTTACAACGCACCCGCAGCTAGTGTTGCGGGGCTCGCCAGCGCTCGATCAGCTCCCAAAATGACAGCTTCTCCCATTCTTCCAGCGTCACCTTTGCCCATTCGCGATGCTGCCACCACTTCACGCCGAATCGCACATCGGGAGCTGCGGCGACTGAAATCTGGCGACCAGGCAGGGATTTACGGAATATCGAGAGCGCACGGCGCGTGTGATACTCCGACGTGACCAGCAGAACCCGGTGCGCTCCGTCTGCCTGGAGACAACGAGCAACCGCGGCCGTTTCTGCCACGGTGGAGTCACCCACAATTCCGCAAACCTTGACGCGGGGAACATCCGGTCCGGCGGACTCCTCAACGAATTTCTGCGCGTAGTCGGTTTCGCGATGGCCGAATTTCTGGATATCGGCGAGCGCGTCGACATACATTCGAGGCGCATAACCAGCTCGCAACAGTTCTAGTCCTCTGTAATAACGGCTGTCATCGCTTCCTCCGGCCAGCACCACGATGGCATCGGCTTTCTCTGGCGCATTCTCGACCAGCAGACGTCCGGCGAAAAATCCGAACGCTACCACAATGAGGAGCACGAGCAAGAGGGGTCGCTTCATAGTTCATCTACTTCGAAACTATAGCTGACGCGTGTTCTTCACCACATCCCTGCATCGAAATCTCTGGTACCATTCCCCCTTCGTTTCGGCCCTAAGGTCGGTTCCCGGATGTCTTCTCGACGCGCGCGGCTCACGGTTATCGTTCTTCTCCTCGCATACAGCGCGGCTGCACGGAGCTCCGGATCGGCGGCTGCGTTGCTGGGATTCGAGAATGCTTCCGCCGAATTGTCCTGGGAAAAACTTTTTCTCGCGATTCCCGATCCTCATCGTGCCGAAGAAGAGATGAAGTTCCTTGCCGCGGAGCCTCACCCCGCCGGCTCGCCCCAGGATCGCAAGACCGCCGATTACGTGGCCCGCAAGTTTCGCGAGGCTGGACTCGACACCTCGATCGTCGAATATCGCGTCTGGATGAATTACCCCACCGAAATCAGCGTGGACGTCGTCGCGCCCGCGAGCGTCCACATGCACGGGCCGACGCCTGAACCGGTGGATGGTGACAACGTCCGCGAGCGCGGCCATATCTCGCCGGGCTTCAGCGGGTACTCGCCCTCGGGCGACGCTGAAGCGGACATTGTCTACGCCAACTACGGCCGTCCCGAAGATTTCGACAAGCTGCATGAGCTGGGCGTCGATGTGCGTGGCAAAATCGTGATCATCCGTTATGGCGAGATTTTTCGGGGAGCCAAAGTTTTCCTGGCGCAGGAACATGGCGCTGCCGCCGTCATTCTCTATTCCGATCCGATGGATGACGGATTTTTTAAGGGCGATGCGTATCCGAATGGCCCGTGGCGGCCCTCAACTGCCATCCAGTTCGGAACGGTTGAATATGGATTCGAGCATCCCGGCGATCCCACGACTCCTGGCTTTGCATCGCTTCCCTCTTTGCCGCTTTCCAGGCGAGTTCCGCCCGAGTCGAATCCAGATATCCCGCGCATTCCGGTTACGCCGCTCTCGGCGCACGACGCGCAGCCTATTCTCGAGAATCTCGACGGAAAGGCCAGCCCTAGAGACTGGCAGGGCGCTCTGCCGTTCACCTATCACGTAGGACCCGGACCGGTTCGCGTGAAACTGCACCTGAAGCAGGAGTATGCGTATCGGCCCATATGGAATGTGATCGGCAAAATCCCGGGGACGCAGTATCCAAAGGAATGGGTGGTTGCGGGCAACCATCGCGACGCGTGGGTCTACGGCGCGGTCGATCCGGTCAGCGGTACCATCGCTATGCTGGAGACGGTTCACGGCATCGGCGAATTGCTGAAAGCTGGATGGCGTCCGAAGCGCACTGTGGTCATCGCCAGCTGGGATGCCGAAGAGCAAGGCCTGATCGGCTCTACCGAATGGGCCGAAGAGCACGAAGCTGAGCTCCAGAATGCGGTGGCATATTTCAACACGGACCTGGGCGCCTACGGACCAAACTTCCGCGCCTCGGCGACTCCCAGCCTGAAACGTTTTGTGCGCGACGTGACGCGAAGCGTTCCCAATCCTAAAGGCGGTACGTTGTACGACAACTGGAGCGGCTCCGGTCGCATGAACTCACCAGCCACGAGCGGCGGCTACGATGTCGCTCTCGGCGATCTGGGCAGTGGCTCCGACTACACGGTGTTCATCGATCATCTCGGCATCCCGTCAACGGATGTGCGCTCCACCGGCGATTATGGCGTCTATCACTCCGCCTTCGACAACTACGATTGGTTCCGGCGCTTTGGTGATACGGACTTCCTCTATTCACAAGAACTGTCGCGCGTTTTTGGACTGGAAATATTGCGCATGGCGGAGGCCGATGTCCTGCCCTACGACTATGAATCGTACGGCAACGAAATTACCAGCGATCTGAAGAACTCCGAGAGAAGCTGTCGGGACGCTTTCGGCGAACAGTCCCCCAGTTTTTCCGAAGTCGAAACCGCTGCGGCCCGTTTCACGCAAGATGGCCACGCGCTCGCGATGCTGGCACCAGTGGGCAAGAAAGCGGCACAACTCAACCATGTGCTCATTCAAACCGAACGATCGCTCCTGCTGAGTAACGGTCTGCCCCGGCGGCCGTGGTTCAAGCATGCGATTTTCGCTCCCTCCGAATTGAAGGTCTATTCCGCCGCTGTTTTGCCGGGAATAACTGAAGCCATTGATCGCCACGATCTGGAACTCACCCGCACGCAAATCGGAGAACTCACCAACGCACTGAATCGTGCCGCGAAGACGATGGAAAGCTATCAACCCCGCTCATCGTATTGAGTTTCACCTTGCCGTTCGCGCTGATCCCGGCTCGCGTATCTTTCTGCCACTGTGATCGTGCTCCTGAACGGACTTCTGCTCCACCAGGCATTTGGCGGCAATTTCTAAAGTACGATCCGCTGTTTTACACTGTTAGGTTAGGGTTCTGCTGTTGGGCTGCATAGGGATGGTCCGGCATGACCGTCCGCTTCCCCAATCTAGAACTGTCGTGCGTTCATCCAACTTAGTAAGAGGACATCATGAATAGCTTTGGCGCTCGTTCCACTCTCCGTGTCGGCAATCGCGAGTATGAGATTTATCGCATCGATGCTCTGGATAAGAAGGGTACACGCACCGCGCACCTGCCTTTCTCGCTTCGCATCCTGCTCGAGAATCTGCTGCGCACGGAAGATGGGCGCAACGTTCGCCGCGATGACATACTTGCGCTCGCGTCATGGAGTCCGACGAGCATCCCCACGCAGGAAATTGCGTTCACGCCTGCGCGCGTGTTGATGCAGGATTTCACCGGCGTTCCCGCCGTGGTCGACCTCGCTGCAATGCGCGATGCGATGAAACGGATGGGTGGCGATCCCGCGAAGATCAATCCGATCTCGCCTGCAGAGTTGGTGATCGATCACTCAGTGCAGGTGGATGAATTCGGCACAGCCAAGGCTTTCCTGCTGAATGCCGAACTCGAATTCCAGCGCAACAAAGAGCGTTACGCATTCCTGCGTTGGGGTCAGACGGGATTCAAGAACTTCGCCATTGTTCCGCCAGACACCGGAATCGTTCACCAGGTAAACCTCGAATATCTCGCGCGTGTGGTGTTCATCGGTGCGGCAGGTTCGACCGGAAATCCGCTGGCCTACCCCGACACGCTCGTCGGCACCGATTCGCACACCACGATGATCAATGGACTCGGCGTACTTGGCTGGGGGGTGGGCGGCATCGAGGCCGAAGCTGCGATGTTGAATCAGCCCGTTTCCATGCTGATCCCGCAGGTAATAGGTGTGCGCCTTTCCGGTTCGCTGCGAGAGGGTTCGACTTCCACCGACCTCGTGCTCACGATTACCGAAATGCTGCGCAAGGAAGGCGTGGTCGGCAAGTTTGTCGAATTCTTCGGACCTGGCCTGCACACCTTGCCACTCGCCGATCGCGCCACCATCGGCAACATGGCGCCTGAATATGGTGCAACCTGCGGTATCTTCCCCATTGACGCTGAGACGTTGAAGTTCCTGGCGCTCACCGGTCGGTCGCCTGAGCAAATTGCTCTGGTGGAGGCTTACTGCAAAGAGCAGGGAATGTTCCACACGCCCGATTCCCCTGAAGCGAGCTATACCAAGGTCGTACAACTTGATCTCGGTTCGGTTGAGCCCAGTGTCGCGGGACCGAAGCGTCCGCAAGATCGCGTGTACCTCGGTTCGGTGGGCAAGAGCTTTTCGGAGGCGCTGCCCGGTCTGATGAAGCCGAGTTCGAAGGCAGCGGCTGCGCACACCAACGGCGACGAGATTCGCAAGAATCTGCATCACGGAAGCGTAGTGATCGCCGCCATCACGAGCTGCACAAACACTTCGAATCCTTCGGTGATGATTGCCGCCGGCCTGCTCGCGAAGAAAGCGGTGGAACGCGGACTGTCCACTCCGCCGTGGGTGAAGACGTCGCTTGCGCCAGGATCGAAAGTGGTTACCGAGTACTACGACGCGGCGGGTCTGACGCCCTATCTCGAAAAGCTGCACTTTAATCTGGTCGGCTACGGATGCACGACTTGCATCGGCAATTCCGGTCCGCTGCCGACTGAGGTTTCGCAGGTCGTGAACGACAGCGATCTCGTCGTAGCGTCGGTTCTCTCTGGCAATCGCAACTTCGAAGGCCGGATCAACTCTGAAGTTCGCGCGAATTACCTGATGTCGCCGCCGCTGGTGGTGGCGTTCGCGCTCGCCGGTCGCATCGACTTCAATCCAGTAAACGAGCCGCTCGGCATTGGCAAGGATGGCAGTCCGGTCTATCTGCGCGATATCTGGCCGACCGAGAAGGAAGTGGAAGACACGATTCGCCACGCCATCAATGCTGGTCAGTACCGCAAGACTTATTCGGAAGTGTTCGAAGGTGACGCGCTCTGGCGCGGCCTCGATGTGCCAAAAGGCGAGACCTTCGCCTGGCAGGACAGTTCCACCTACATCAAGAAGGCACCGTACTTCGATGACATGACCACCCAAATCCCGCCAGTGAAGGACATCAAGGGTGCGCGGGTGCTCGCGAAGTTCGGACACAGCATCACCACTGACCACATCTCGCCGGCCGGGTCGATTAAGGCGGACAGTCCAGCGGGCAAATACCTGATCGAGCACGGCGTCGCCGTAAAGGACTTCAACTCCTACGGATCGCGCCGCGGCAATCACGAGGTCATGGTGCGCGGCACGTTTGCCAATACACGATTACGCAATAAGCTGGTTCCGAATCGCGAGGGTGGATACACTCGCCACCTGCCCGACGGCGCCGAGATGACGATCTTCGACGCGGCCGTGAAGTATCACGACGAAAAAGTACCGCTCGTCATCCTCGCTGGCAAGGAATACGGCTCGGGTTCCTCGCGCGACTGGGCGGCCAAGGGCCCCGCGCTGCAGGGAGTGCGCGCCGTGATCGCCGAGAGCTTCGAGCGCATCCATCGTTCGAATCTCGTTGGCATGGGGATTCTGCCGCTGCAATTCATGTCAGGCGAAGATGCCGATACGCTTGGGCTGAGCGGCGAAGAAGTTTTCGAGATCACCGGCCTCGAGTCGATCCTGAACAACTTCAAGCCGGGGACGGTGATCACCGTTCGTGCAAAGTCGTCCGACGGATCGGTAAAAGAAATCAAGTGCACGCTGCGTATCGACACGCCGCAGGAAGTTCTCTATTACAAGCACGGCGGGATTCTGCAATATGTGCTGCGGCAGTTGTTGTCAGGCAAGGAAGAGACGGCGGGGGTTGCGTCGGTCTCGACCAAGAGCTAATTGCCGAGGGGCGCCGGCGAGCCGGACCCTGCGGGAAACGCATCGGCTATTAACTAGGCTGATTCTTCTGGAAGTGGACCACGGGCGGTCTTTCAGTCGGGACGGAGACGCTTGGATCGCCGACCCGAGCGCCGAAGTGGTCAGCTACATCCTTGCCAAGCCCACTATGCTGAAAACTGCATGCGCCAGCAGTATGGCGGCCAAGACCGCCGTTATCAGCTCAGACCACCTGGTTTGCAGCAAATCCGCGATTACTCCTGCAATGAACACGTAGGCAAATGGCAGCGCAATCCGGAAGAAGTCGATCCCACCCTGGTGGGGCATTCCGATCCCCAATAGCACCAGCAGCACGAAAACGATGAGGGGTGCGGTCGTGCTGAAATAGCGAGTTCTCGGCCAAGCTGCGAAGCCAGTGAGAGCTACGACAAACAACAGCAACACCGCCGGCATTTCCGCCAGAAACCGCGCGACGAGCGAATAGCTGATCCAAGTGCCGTACAGTTTAGGCGAAAACTGTAATGCTGCATGTGCCTGGGCGGGCAGCAGCGCGCGCAGATGGAAGCCGCAGAGAACCCATGCCACTAGCGATCCCACGGCACACGCCGCTGCAAGGATCGCCAGCGCTGCTCCACGCCGATGCGGCGCCAGGTACAGAACGAAGCACGCAGTTGCCGGCAGGATGAGGATCGTCGCAAAAATTGAACTGACGGCTAGTCCGATTGAAATCCCGAGCAGCAGGATGCGCTTCCAGTTCCACAGAACGACTTCGCGCGGAGCGTAGAGCGTGTGCGCCACGGCAATTCCAGTGAAGACCATTCCGAATACTGCCCACGAAGCTGGTCCGCCGGGTTGAATGGTGGCACCGTATATCACCGCCCAGGGCGAGAAGACGTAGAGAACCATCGCGGTATAACCAGCGGCGTTTCCAAACAGTCGTCGTGACACGTACCAGAGTGACGCGGCGAGCGCTGTCGCGATCAGAAGAAAGGGTGAGCGCAGAACGAGTCTGCCGAACAGCGTGTCCACGGACTCTGGCCGGACCAACTTGGCCGACACCGCAGTCAAAGTGTGCGTGGCTGGAGAGACCATCGACGCCGCATCTCCGGCATGCATCCACTGCACCGCCTCTGGGTGCAGGTACTGCACCTCGCGATCTGACAACGGCGCTTTCGCGCAAAACCACACGCACTGTGCGGCGAACGCCAGCAGCAGCAGGGCGCCAATCGCCTGCGGCAAACCGAAGCGCTCTCGACTGAAATAAGCTGGCATCAGCAAACGGTTGTTGTATCACGCCGCGCCGCGTTCAGAACAGTGCGCTAAGGCGACACAAAGGTGACAGTTTCTCTCCGGGAAAATTCTGCGTGGCGAGATGTCGGGAGGTGTAGATTTGTGAGCTGATACCAATCCGTACCTTTGGACCCTTTTTTATGAAGCTGCGCGCGCTCCCGCTTGCAATCACATTTTTCTTTTTGACGATTCCCCTTCACGCTGCCGACGCTCTTCTTGCTCCCACACCTCCGATGGGATGGAACAGCTGGGATTCCTACGGACAGACAGTCAATGAGGGAGAAATCCGCGCGAATGCGGAGCGGATGGCGAAACACCTGAAACGCTTCGGGTGGCAATATGTGGTGATCGACGAGGGTTGGTACATCCTGAATCCCGGGGTGGATCCTGCGGATTTCCGTTTCGCCCTCGCCGACGACGGGCGCTTCATTCCGGCGCCGGCACGGTTCCCTTCGACGGTGGACGCAGCCGGATTCAAGCCGCTCGCCGATTACGTCCACTCGCTTGGGCTTAAGCTCGGTATTCACATTATTCGTGGCATTCCACGCGAAGCGGTGGCGAAAAACCTGCCGATTGCGGACTCGCCTTTCCACGCGGCCGATGCCGCCGATCGGACTGACGTATGTCCCTGGAACGCCTACAACTACGGTGTGAAGAACAACGCCGCAGGACAGGCCTACTACGACTCCATCGCGAAGCTCTATGCCACTTGGGGCGTGGATTTCGTGAAAGCCGATTGCATTTCCGACCATCCGTATAAGCCGGATGAGATCCGCATGCTGCGCGCTGCGCTCGATAAGACTGGACGTTCTATCGTTCTGAGCCTTTCGCCCGGTCCGACGGCACGCGATAAGGGGGACGAGGTTTCGAAATACGCCGAGATGTGGCGCATCTCCGACGACTTCTGGGATCACTGGGGACCGTGGGAAGGACATACCTGGTCACAAGGACTTCGTGGCCAATTCACTACTGCGGCACAGTGGGCATCGTTCAACTCGCCGGGGCACTGGCCGGACGCCGATATGCTGCCGATTGGGCGACTCGGACCGCGTCCGGGCGAAGGTGACGTACGCGATACGAAGTTTACGCGTGACGAGCAGATTACATTGATCACGCTTTGGTCGATGTTCCGTTCGCCTTTAATGATGGGCAGCGATTTGCTCTCGATGGATGAATGGACAAGATCTCTGCTCACGAACCCCGAGGTGATCGCCCTCGATCAGCACTCCCGCGACAATCGCCCAGTCATCAGCAACGAGAAGGAGATTGTGTGGACCGCGCGTCCCGAGTCCGGAGACGGCTACTATCTAGCCGTCTTCAATGTGAGTGAGGCAGAGCAGTCACTTCATTACGAGTGGAAGGATCTGGGCCTCGCGAAGGGAAATTATCGGTTGCACGATCTCTGGAGCGGCTCGAACAAGCCGAAGGTAACTTCGGTGGATGTAACACTCAGACCGCACGCTTCGGTGTTGTATCGAGTGTCGGTCATTGAGTGATCGAGCCTGGTGATTCGCTAATTGAAAAACATTCGTAGACACCTTCGGCCACGCAGCTATTGCAATTACCAAATCACCAAATGACTCAATGACCCAATGGCCCAATAGCTAAAATAGACTGTGCTCGTCTCTGACTTCGATTACTACTTGCCCGAAGATCTGATAGCGCAGGAGCCTCTAGCCGACCGCGCGGCTTCGCGTATGCTGCACGTCGATCGCCGTTCGGGCGAGCTTAGCGATCTGTCGTTCCGCGACTTACCTGAACTTCTTCATCCGGGCGACCTGCTCGTCTTCAACAACACGCGCGTTTTCCCCGCACGCCTCTACGGTCATCGAAGCGGAGCACGCGCACAACAATTGAGCCCGCAGAATCCAGCCATGAAGGAATTTCTTCTCGGCCGCGTAGAAGCGCTGCTGGTAAAGCAAGTTGCCGACGCGGAAACGAATGACTGGACGGCCCTGGTTCGACCCGGTCGCAAGATCGGCGTCGGCGAACGTCTTTATTTTGGCGAAGCAGGCGAGTTGGAAGCGGAGGTCATCGGCCGCGGCGAATTCGGCGAACGCACGTTGCGCTTCAGTCGCAAAGCGGACTTCTTCGACATCATCGAGCGCATCGGGCACGTGCCACTGCCGCCCTACATTGGACGTGATGATCAGCCCGGTGACCGCGAACGATATCAGACGGTCTACGCACGCGAGCGCGGGTCGGTGGCTGCTCCAACGGCGGGTCTGCACTTCACGCCAGAAATCCTGGCGCAACTCGCACGACGGGGAGTCGAAACAGCCGAACTCACACTCCACGTTGGACTCGGAACGTTTCAGCCGGTGCATGAAGAGCGCGTCGAGGATCACCAACTTCACCGCGAGTGGTACCGGATCACCAACGACGCAGCTGGCAAGATCAACGGTGCTCTGCGTGAGCACCGACGCGTGATCGCCGTGGGCACCACCAGCGTGCGCACTTTAGAACATGCGGCTCGGCAGACCAGCGATGCTTCCGTTCAGCCAGGTTCAGGCGAAACGGGTCTATTTATCTATCCGGGATTCGAATTCAAAGCCGTGAGCGGGATGCTCACCAACTTCCATCTGCCCAAGTCGACGTTGCTGATGCTGGTGTGCGCACTCGGTGGGCAGGCTCGCTTGCTCTCCGCGTACCGGCACGCCGTCGAGCAGCGTTACCGGTTCTACTCCTACGGCGACTGCATGCTGGTTGAGTGAGAAATTAAGCTGCGCGCAGGCCCGCGGCCGCGCGGGCACGCCGGCGACGCTCCATGAGCGCGCGGAACGCTACCTCGATGAAGTGCCTGGCGTCGGCAAGACCAAGCGCAGGAACCACGGTTATGTTGCCCAGCATCTCGGCCAGTTCCAGGTACGACGTACGGCACTTGTGCAGAAACTCTACGGGGTACTCCGGTTTACGGGCTCGCGCCAGCACTGGATCCGCATCGAGAACGAAGCTGACATCCGGGTGCGGCACCAGCTTCATCACGGCGTGCACATACGCCCGGGTCACAGGATTCTCTAGCGGCAGATTCGCAAGCTCGTCATAGATGTATCGATCCATGATCACCAGATCGGCATCTCTCTTGCGCACCTGATTTGTGATACTGCGCAAGTGCACGGCGTCGAGTGAATAGAGCCCGTGCCGGACCAGGTTCAAATGCCAGCCACGAACATTTTTGTCTCGCCGCTCGACCGGCTTTTCTGGTGAACCGATTCCCTTCTCACTCTTGAATACTTTTTGGACGAAGCCCTCGCGATAGGGTTTCAGCACGACCACGTCGTCCCAGAACGCCAGTTGCGTAACTCGCAATCCGAGGTCTTCCGCGTATGCGCGCAGATTGGAAATTTGTGTGCTCTTCCCGGCGCCGTCCATCCCGGAGAAACTGATCAAGATCGGATGCTTTGTTTCGCTGGCCAGAAGTTTTCGCATGCTCAGTCAAACGTATGCCGAGGCTCCCACTCGCTGGCAGTGGGAGCAATCGGCTTTACTAGAACTATCTACTTAGTGTCCGGTTGACGCCGCAGTAGTTGTCCTGGTTGCGCCCGGCGGTAACGATCCGGTTCCGCGCGAAAGACCGTAAATGAGTCCGGCGGCGGCTCCAGCAGCCGCAACAGCTCCTACCTTGATCAACAACGATCGCGTCTGCCTCTGCTTCGCCGGAGCGATGGCGTTTCCAGCCGGCCGCGAAGCTGCGCCGCCTGCGGTTTCCGCGCGTTGAGCAGCTGCGGCTCCGGCAGGGGCTTGCGTCTGGTCCTGCGAACTACTGCTGGTGTTTGGCGTATTTTGCGAGGAGCTGGTCGCGGGCGCAGCCGATGGAGTGCTGGGTGAAGTCGCTTCGGGGGCATTTGCGCTTGGCGCCTCGGGAAGAGGGGCAGCCGGTTCGTTTCCGGCCGGCTGTTGCGGCCCGCGGCTCGGATCCGGTGTCGCACTCTGGGTTGTGGACGTTTGAGGTGAGTTCGACTGAGCCTGCAACAGCTCCGGAACTCCACAAAGAGCGAACGACATCGTTCCAATCATCAACCGGGTTAGCCATGGTGATCTGTAATTCATCGGGTACTCCATCGAAATCTGTTTAAGCCTACTTCGGCTCCGACATTGCCTTCCGCGCAGCTACGGTCTTCGGAGCATAAGCGGTTGCGGGCGCAGCATCGTCGGTCTTCGGACGGATGAGGTCGGCGTCCGAATCAACCCACACGTGCCGCATGCGGTTTTTCAAATACCGCAAAATATTCCCGAGCGTACCGTTGTACCAGCACACCTCGGACATGCGCGCCGACATGCCAAGAAAGACGCGAAACCGTTTGTGAATCGTCTCGGGTGAGCTGAGCATACCGGCGGTCATACGGTGATTGCCTTCGATGATGGTGATCGGGTGCTCTTCGTCGAGGCCAATCAGGATCACGGAGCTGCAATCGTTGTCGTAGCGCAGGCGGTAACTCAGCGACTGGATCTTGGAAATGAAGTCCCCTATCCTTCCGGAGAATCTCTGAGACCGAATCTGATGAACGATGTCGTTCAGCGCGAAGCTGCCGTTGGCGATTTTGCGCCAGTGCGCACGTGGAAATACGCGAATCAGTGCGAGGTCTTCGGGTTCCAGTTCTACTTCCCACCACTGCGTGTCGACCGGCAATTCACGCCACATGTGACCGCGGCGACGGAACAACAACACCCGCCGCAATAAGTTGTCTTCCTCGTTGGTAAGGTCCGCATCAAGCACCAGGTGTTCATACCGATGCCGATCGCGGTGGAATTCTTCCTGGTAAAACTCGTTCTTGAGGAATTCCGCGATCACTTCTGATTCGGTGACGCGTCGGAGTCTCTTCATGCTGCTTCCTCCAGAACGGGATGCCGGTCTTTGCGGAAAAAGGGTATGGAGACGATCATGAGAAGCCCAACCATCAATACGAGTTGAACGAGCACAACTTGGTGAAGGCTGCTGTGAAAAAGATAAATCCCAATAACGATGGCGCCGCTAACCGCCAGCTGCAACCATCCCGTATTGGCGATCCGTCGTGACATCTCATACGCCATCAACACCACACCGAGAGAATATGTGCCGGTGGCAGCCGCATAGAGGCTCAAGAGTCCATCGAGCTGGGCACCTCCTTGAAATCCAGCTCCGAAAACCGCACGCAACACGGGATCTGGGAACAGGCTCAGTCCAACAATGAACGTAATCGCAATTCCCAACACGATGAGAATCGGCACCACCAGGACCGACACGTTTTCTTTTTTGGGCTGCGCTGCTGCGGAAATCGGGAACATAGCACTGACCACCGACCAGGACGCGAAGTATATGACGCGTCCAACCAGTGCTACTGCTGCATATTGCCCAGCACTATCAGCAGGGAAGAAATGCTTTACCAGCAGGATGTCGATGTTGTTGATCACTACTTGACCGGTGAAGAATACGATCGCCTGCATCCCTTCACGGAACGAAGTCTTCACACGGTCGGCCGAAGCAATCCTCAATTCTCCCGAGACGGGAGGGACGAAGTAGGCGAGAACCACTGAGATGGAGATCGCAGCCACGGCTCCATTCACGCCATAGCCCAACCAGATCAGGCATAACGCTCCACAAAACTTGACGCTGGCTTCGAGAATGTAATTCCAGCTCAGCTTGGTGAAGTCACATACACCCTGCATACCACCACGCTTGGTGCCAAGCGGGATGTAGAAGGTGATTCCCAACGCCAGCAAGACCACGATCAGCGGCGACGGTAGATTCAAATAGCGCGCTACCGGACCACTGGCGAGCAGCAGCGCGGAACCCAGCACCAGACCAACTCCCCACGATTGCTTCAAAAGCGATGAGTACACAGCGGCGCGCTCGCTCTTGATCTCGGTCTTGGCCACCAGCTTCGCGCAAACCAACTGAAACGACAGCGTGATCGCAGAAACTAACATCAGCAGCGTCACCGCGGCTGCCGCGTGCCCGAATGCGGTCGGACCCAGCATGCGTGCGACCGCCACGTTGTAGCCAAAGTTGACTACACTCACCAGGCCAGAGCCGAGCAGCATGATGATGCTGCCGCCAAGGATGCGAGTGTGAGCTGGCTCCGAGCGCAGCGTCGCCACGGCGTCGCGCCAGCCGACGCGGGGAGGATCCGGAGCAAGCGTTCCCGGTTTCATCACCACTTCCTACCTCGGTCCAAGTGGATCCTCTCCGGCAGCTTGCAATCGACGTTCATCTTCCCCTGTTGTTGTTTCATGTTTCGCCTTTCAGCCGTTTTATGCAGCGGCTGACTTGTCAGACTCTGGGTAATATTCCTCTTCCGCCCGCTTGATCAAGATTGGGCTGGCGACCGGAAGATTCTTCATTGCGCCGGGGAGGAACCGCTGGAAGCTCTTGACCGCATCGCTGGACGTTTCGAAGATCTCGAACAATCTGTCCGTACGGGTAAGCTCCAGAATGACAGCTGCCTGCGGTGATAGCTTCGCGAGCTTCAATTCGCCGTCGCGTCTCATTACTTCCGCCATGCAACGTAGCAGCATGTCGACGCCAGCCGCATCCATCTGCCGAATTTGGGAGCAATCGAAAACCAGTTGTGGGCGATCGGTATTCAGGAACGGCTGCACTTCGTTAAGAAACGTGCGCGCCTGTTTATGATTCAGGCGATCAGGCATGCGTTTTACGATAACTGGCTTACTCGTTTCCATATCTCCTCGCGGCTACCAGATTAGCGGGGAACTCACCGGCATCCACCGACGGCGCGGGTGCCTGCAAGCTGGCCGGAGCATTCAGCGCTGAACAGGGTTCGTTCATAGCTTCCGGCAAAGATGTGGCATATCCGCGCTGCGAAGGCGCAAATAGACCACGTAGAATTTGTGCGGGAACAAAACTGACTAGCGAGGCCGCGCTGGCCAGCGCTCGCAATGGAGCATTCGTTGACGCCATTCCCACCAGCTTGGCGTCCGAAATCTCGACCTCTACACTGCGCGGCAGATTCCACAGACGCCGGAATCCGACCACGGAGTGGCTCACATCAAGCCCCGCGCCCAGGTAGCTGTAGGGAAGAACGCTCACGTCTTCCACCACTGTGCCGCAATCCACCACGGCGTGATGTTCGAGCGAGGTGCAGCGCGTGACCACGGCCGATGCCCGGACGCGCGCTTTACTACCGATAAATGCCGGGCTTAAGACGCGTGCACGGCGGTGGACGCGCGCACCCTTTCCCAACCACACGCCAGGACGGATCTCGCTGCCTACGGGTTCAATGTCAGTCAGTTGTTGCAGTGAATCAATTGCCAATTGACGAAGATCGCGGCTCTCACGCAGCCGGTTGCAAAACCCTTCGAAATAGTACGTTGCACTCGAACCGCGGAACTTGTGCAGTTGATGGCGTAATGCGTAGGCAGCATCGTTTCTGCGAGACGCAGCAATCATGCAGATATCGAGGGGCGCTCCATCGGCATCTGCCATTGCGGTCACGTGCGACTGATTGTCCACGTGAAATTGTAAGAATTCATCGACGTCGAACTCCGCGTAGGCGCCGATACGCCAGACAAGCACAGCGTCTGCCCCGGCCTGGGCGAACTCGGTGAACACATGCTCGGCGGATCTCCAGAGATTCGCGGCGCTGGCTTGTGTCCATTGCACACCAGTCGCGTCTCCCGGCATCGCGGTCGGCCATGAGTTCATCGCCGATTCGCTAATTACCGCGATTGGCTGAATACCGTTTTTTGCGAGACGGTCGGCGATCCGGTAAAGCATTGGCCTGCCGAGAACGTCAGCAAACGCCAGCGGCATTCCGCCAACAAGCTCGGCGCTTGAGCCCTGTCTGTCTTCTGCGGGCGGCGCCACGATTAAGATTGCTTTTACATCCACGGCGACCACCTCGGTGCGGCAGCTCGAAAAATCGCGGATCGGGAAGGAATCCACGCCGGTAGGCGTCGAAACCTTGAAATAGGTTCCAGGGCTTTCGCTCGCTGATGAACATCGAACGAACGCAAATAGCGCCTCATGATCTGCGGCATGGTCATCCTGAGCGCTGCATAGAAGTTCGCTTCGGCCATCTCGTACTGCCTCTCCGGAGATTGCACGAGCTCCATAATCTTCTCCGCCAGATGTTCCGGCCGGCCGCGGTGATAGAAATCAATTGCCAACCCTTCGTCGTTGGCCATATCACGGAAGTCGTCTATGTCGGCGCAAATAATGGGAACACCGTACTGGCATGCCAAATGTGCGACGCCACTGCTTCCCGTTGCCGAGGAGTAGGGCATCACGAGCAAAGTCGCCGTCGAAAATAGGTTTTGTAAGTTCTCCTCTGCTACGTATCCGGTGAACTCTACGCGATCGTTATTTGCGGTTTGTGCCGCTATTGATTCGACGTATCCCGGAGTCGTGGGGTGGTTCTCACCCGCAACAACTAATCGCACATTCGGGAGCTGCTTGCTGATAATTTTGAAGGCTTCAATCAGCAACTCCAGTCGCTTGTAAGTTCCCCATTTCCCGAATGCCAGAATCCGATGCTCCGGATTTCCGCGCAGTGCAAGGTTCGGATACTCCGGACGCGCAGAGAGAATTCCGTGGGAACGAAAATGCACATTTTCACCGCGATACTTCTCGATGAGAGTTCGCCGATATGCTGGAAGCAGCACGGAAACCGAATTCGCCGTCAGCAACATGCGAGTCGCCATCGACCCCGCCGCACGATATAAACGTTGCGACCTGACACCCGCATGCGACAGATCGACGTTGTCCATAAGGTGATGCAGCGTTACGTGCGTGTAGAAACCCGCCATTCTCGTAAGCGCCGGTGCCGTCAACCCATTGAATGCAGGCAAGGGCTCACTCCCAAACGTCGAGAACAGCAGGTTGAACCAAACTACATCGGGCCTGATCTCGCGAACTGCCTTCAGCAGCTTCAGGGGATTGGCCATGCTGTTGAACTTCCAGCACCGCTGCACCTCGAAGTCCGGCAGCTCTTCTTTGCCAGGCTCAATTTGATCGCCAAGCACAGTGACACTAAGCAGCGAGTCCGCCTGCAACTCCCGTGCGATGTGATACCCGTATTCGTTCAGCCCCCGCCGGCTCGGCGGAAATGCAGTTACCAAACAGATTTTCATGAATCCCTTCTGGCCTAAAACAGAGTCAGGCGAAATACTGGCTCGTACATAGCCTGCTTCTGGCCAGCGAAGCTGTAAAAATCTTGCAGTTGCAATCCGGCGGATATTCGCAGCGGATAATCGACCGGTATCGGACCGGCTCCATCATCGATAGAGCGTCGTATCGGCTTTACGTAAGAGATGAGAAATCCGCTCTGGATGTTGTCATAGGTTGCAAATCCCATGCCTCTTCCCCACGATCCGCTGACGTTGACTTCCCAGCTTCTGTTGACGCGAAAATCGAACAGCCCCGCGGGTTGCATCGCTTGCGCGATTGCATATTCCGAATCTTGTACGCGCCATGATCGAATGTATTCCCCAAGCGCTGTTACCTTTACTCTCGTCCCGAACTTCCGGCTAATACCCCCATATGTGGATGTCGTAAAGAATTCACGTATCAGCGGATTGAAAAGCAGGTCTCTCACCGAATAACCCGTTACAAAAGCGGTCTTGCCCCAGGGCCGGCCGACTGTGAATTGGAGGTTCGCGCCCAAGTCACGTGAATTGAGGTTCTGCATCGTGTACGGCCCCGCTTCGCGATAGGCATTCCCTTGAATGGACACCCAGTTCCAGAAGGAGTTCGAGCTCATATAAACAAATTGTCGGAACAGATTCTGGTTGATCAGTACCGGTGAATCTTTGTCGCGGCGTATGGTGTATTCAAGTCCGGCATTGAAAACGAGGGTGTTCCGGCCAAAGCGTAAGACTGGATTCAATGCGCCATTGAACGAAGTGTCGAACGTGTTGTTATTGACGATCACTAACTGACTCGGCAGCGACAACTGTCCCTGAAAGTTTCGTTCCTGCACGAAGCCGCTGATTACGGGCACACCACTAACGTGCACTTTGAAGCCATTCGTCCACTGCGTCTGATACTGGTGCCGTGGAGGTGGCAGCGCGCCAGTTGTGGAGGCCCCGAACAGTTCGGCGTCCAGCGTGTAGATGGTGGGATCGAGGAATATCGGCGTCAGCAATAAGTCTGTTCCCAGACTCAGGCGATCATTAATGCGCAGCCCTTCCGACCCGGCCATTTCTTGGAGACTCAGTTCGACGCTATCGTCCGTCTCCCCGCCCAGCATGTTTGCTGTGGCAAATGCTCCCAGCGCGTGCACATCATCGTGCCGTTGCCGGTACATCCCCGCCATCGCCATCTGGTAGTCGTAGTTCTGGTTCAGATCCCCAGGGCTTCCGAGCCGAGCCAGCTCAGTCTGAGCGAGGACGGTGTTTCCTTCCGCGAGATAGGTATTGGCCAACCCGACGGCGACGACTTCATCCGCAGCGCCCTCTTTGCCGGCGCGCTCAAACATGCGCTGCGCCAGGTCAAAGTCGTGCATCGCGAGGAAGATGTTTCCGGCTTCGATCAGATTGTCAGGTGTGACCGGATTTGCCTCGCCAATCCGCGCTTCAGCGAAGGCCAGACTGATCTGTTCACGCGCATCGTCCCACTTCCCCTGCTTCTCCATCACGCGGGCAAAAGCCAGGCGCACACTGACGCGGTCGCTGTCGGGCGCATCCAGCGCTTCCGTGAAACGTTGAGTAGCGGCATCCTTCTCGCCAAGCGTCAGCAGCGCGCTACCAGTTGCCAGTAACACGCTGGCCTGGTCGCCGCCTTCTTTTTCCGCCAGCTGCACATACTTCAACGTCTCGTCGCGATTTTTCAGCTCGGCGCTGGCTTGCGCCATCTGCGCGTAAATAACCGGATCGTCCGGTTGCAGAGCCAGCGCGTCTTTCAAAGTGCCAAGCGCGTCGTTGTAATGGCGCATGTAGTAGAGCGTGTCGGCCAGCGCCAGTTGCAGGCGCACATCTTGTGGCGAGTACTTCAGAGCTGCGCGATATTCGGTTTCCGCTTTGCTCAACAGCCGTTCCTGGCGATAGGCGGTTGCACGCACCAAATGGGTTGCACCCGATTCACCGATCAGCTTTTCCGCTGTATCCACCTGGTCCAGAGCCAACTTGCTTTTGCGCAGCTGCAGGTCTGAAAACGCCATCCCCAGGTGCGCAACTCCGTTGTTCGGACTTAACTTCAGTGCGGTCTCGAAGTCTTGCGACGCGGCCTCCGGGTTCTGCAAATCGTTCAAGACATATCCGCGGTTGATGTACGACTCAGCGATCGTGGGACCCTTTTCGATCGCCCGCGTGTAGTCGTCAACCGCCTGATTCAGCAATTGTGTTTGCTTGTGCACGTGTCCGCTGAGTAGCGGGAAATTTGGCTCTTTCGGAAGAATCTTTTCGTATTTTGTCGTCAGTGCGAGAGTATCGTCATAGCGGCCGAGGTTGTAGTAGTCATACGCGAGATAGACGGACGCATTGCGGTCGTCCGGTAATTTCTGCAGCGCCTTCGCCGCCAATTGGGCCGACTCTCGATACTTGCCTTCGTGAAACAAGTAGCGCGCTTCTTCACGCATGATGCGCGGGTCTTCCATCATCGGACTCGTGATGTACCCAACCCACTTCGCGGCAAGCGGCGTGTCGCGCGCCTCAAGCGCAGCGTTCGTGGCATTGGCAATGACCGTCGCGTTATCCGGTGCGAGTTCATGCGCCTTCACATAGTTTTCATCCGCTTCTTTGTACTGACTGACGGCAGCGTACAAATCTCCCAATGCCAGGTAGGGAACGTAGTCGGTGGGATAAGCGTCCGCGAGCTTATGGAAGTAATCGGCTGACGTCTTTACATCGCCATCTTCGCGATAGAGATAGCCCAGCCCTTCAAGGGCATAACGGTTCTTCGGATCCGTGGTCAGCACCGATGCATATAACTTGCGTGCTTCGTCTTTCCTCTTCACCTTCCAGAGCAGGTTGGCATATTCAAGCGAAATGTTGGTGTTTTCAGGATCGAGCGTGAGCGCCTCTCGCAGATCTGCTTCCGCACCGGTGTAATCCTCTCCAGCGGTTTTGATTCCCGCTCGCACGCGCAGGAATTCAGCTCTTTCCGGGCCTTGAAGATTGAGCGATTGCATCTGCTGCTCGGCTTCTTCGACAACACGCTTTGCCGACTCTACGTCGCCCTGCTGGCGGTAAAGCTCGGCGAGATTCAGTCGCAATTGAATCGGAAAGAGGACGCCCTCAGGCACGCCGTCTGCCGGAAGCCGGCTGATCGCATTTCGATATTCAGCAATCGCCTCAGCATTACGATTTTCGCTTTTCGCCAGCGATGCCTTGATGGCGTGCAGACGATAGTGATTCGGATCGATCGCTTCGGCTTTGGCCAGAAACTCTCGCGTTTTTTCTGGGTCGCCTGCCACCAATTCGGCCTGCGCCGCACTTAACTGGAGTCCAATTTGACGCGGGCCGGCTTCCGCAGCTCGGGCATACGTGGCCGCCGATTCTTTCTTCTCGCCGTTCAACTCGTAACTATAGGCAAGGTCGGCAAGCAATTCTGGCGTGGGCCGGGGGATGGCTTTCAGCGTTGCGATTGCGCTTTTGTAATCGTGAACTTCACGGTAGTAGTTCGCGATGGCACGATAGATGTCAGGATCATTCGGTGCACGGCGCTTGGCAGACTCGAGCAACTGGCGCGCACGATCCGGTTGCTTCAACTTCATATAGGCGGTAGCCATCAACAACTCGGCGTGTGGGGACGGCTTCATCGCCTCGGCCCGTTGCAGATACGTCAGTCCCTGCTGGACATCGCCCGTCTGCATGAACAGCTCGCCGGCCATCAACAGATCGTTATCGCGTTTTGGATTCGTAGCGATTACCTGCATCAGTAATCGCTTGGCTTCGTCCGTCTGACCCATTCGAGCGTAGGTCTGCGCCATTCCCGACAAGCCTTCTACCGACGACGGTTTGATCGACAATCCGCGCTTGTATGCATCCAGCGATGCGTTGTAACGGCCCGCGAGCCGGGACGAATATCCAAGCAGGAACCAGAGTTGAGGGTCCTGCGGCGCGGCATGGACGGCGCGATCGGCATAGTTGGCCGCGCCGGCGTAGTCGCCTTTCGCGAGAGCAGTGTCGGCTGCACGCGCCATACGTCCAACTTCAATACTGCTGCCCCAACCGATTTCTCCGGATGCAGGCGAGCTTTTCTTTCCGACCGCGGCCGGCTTTTGCGGCGCGCTGTTTTGCTCTTGTCCGCCGACCTCGAAGGTCTGACCGATAGCGGCAGCACTCAACAATATGGAACAGAACGTTACGTAACCTGGAAAACTTTTCACAAGACCGCCGAGAATAGGAGCTGTGGCTAGTTACGTTTCGCAAATCGCGTTCCAAGTTGCATAATTCGCGTCGATTACCCCGAATCTTATGATTTTCAGCGGGTATTCTGGATTTTGAGGATTTGGCACGAGAGTACTCCGGTGCCTTCATTGTCTAGAGTCGTACTCACTATTCCCTTCTTTGTGGCTCGCGGTTACGTATTCTCCCCAGCGTCTCACCTGTGCAAACGTCTCCGGAGCCGCAGGAATTGCGCAGCGGCGCTGGTTCGCCGTGATCCAGCTTCTCTGTCTGGGGAATTTTTGTTACAGAATTGCCGAAAATCAGAAAACCCGAGCAGCCGACTTGGGAATCCTACTTGCACCGAATCGATGCTTGCGGAGGCAAATCGGTGATTGCGGTTTCTCCTGGCAGTCCTAATCGCGCCATATCCTTGCCATACATTTTGCTAATCGCCTTTGCGGTGCATGGGCCTCTTCTCCTCATGCAGTTGCCCAGCGGCTCGTATGACGCGTATGTCCATATGTTCTTCGCGAACCATTACGCGCATCACTGGTTCGATCCCTGGAACACTCAATGGTTTGCTGGATTTTCCCAGACCACGTACCCGCCACTGGCGCACCAGTTAATCGCTCTGTTCTCGTTTGTGATGGGACTGCAACTGGCCTACATGTTCGTGCAACTGATCGCTGTGCTGCTGCTGACCGTGGGCATCTACCGCTTCGCGCGTCTGTGGGTAGACGAAACCGCAGCCAGCTATGCTGCGCTCGGGAGCGTGTTCCTTGGCTCGCTTGCAATGCTTGTCTATCAATCAGGCCAGTTGAACACCACGCTTGGTGCGGCGATCACCGTTAACGCCATTCCTTATTTCTATCGATGGCTGCGCGAAGCGCGAGTAGGCGACCTGGTCAAAGCATTCCTAATCACGGTGTCGGCCGCAGCAGTTCATCACTTGACGCTGATCACCATCGTTATGTTTTCGTTCCCGGTCATCTGGTTAGCGATTGTCGATCGGGAGGATCAAGCGCAGGGCACGGAAGCCTCGGTTGGTGGAATTCTGACACGCTCAGTAGTATTCGGGATTCTCACCGGCGCCGGCATTGCCGGCGTCCTGCTTCCCTTCTGGATTTCGTTCTTCAAGAATCCAGTCACGCAGATGCCGATTCCGCATCCCAGCCGAAGCAATTATCTGCTCGACCTGCACAATGGGCTAAATTTCTGGGTTATCCCGTACGGCGCGATGATCCTGGCGATTCCCTTCATCTTCTTGAGAGGATCGCGTGACCGCCGATTGCAGCCTTTGTTCCTCGGTTGGTGGGTCACGACGTTGATCGGTCTGGGTGGAACCACCCCAGTAGCGCACCTGTTGTTCGGCCGCTTGTATTACGTATTCACGTACGAGCGCTTCACCTTTATCTCCACCTGCATGGCCCTGCCGTTCGTTGGCCTTCTCGCCGAAATGCTGATTTCACGTTTCCGCATGAAAGCTGTGATCGGCTTGTCTGTCGCCGCCGCCGCAACATTTGCCATGGGTGTAGCCTGGATCACCTTTTACCCCATTGCGGTCACGCCCTTTGACACACATTCCATATCTGAGTTCCTGAATCGCGACGATCACACCAAGTTTCGTTATCTGACACTCGGCTTCGGCAGTTTGTTCGACAAGGTTTCCATCGATTCGAAAGCCGCCTCTGTTGACGGCGATTACAACACTGCGCGACTCCTGCCCGAGATGACCGCCTACGGCGCGGCGAAGCTCGACAGTGCCAAGTATTTTGGCGTCGCCGGAATGGAATCGTTGCGCGCAATGTTGAAGCATGCCAATCAATACGGCCTGAAATACATCTTTGTACGCGACCGTTACTACGAACCGCTGCTCGCCTTCGCGGGGTGGCGTCCCGCTGAAACCTACAACGGAGGCTTGGTCACGCTCTGGGTGAAAGATGATGTCCCCCCCGCTCAACCTATGGACTTCGGGACCAAGCCCGCACCCTGGGAAGGCATTTTGTGGGGATTCGCGCCCATGAGTGTTGCTGTGCTCGCGTTGCTCGCGGTGTTCCTGATTCCCGAACGCCGCCGTGCTTCGGTTCCCATTGAATTCCCAGCCTCTGACGTAGTCCTGCGGGAGGCCAGATAAATGTCACGCATCCTTCTTATTGGTACTGTCGCTCTTACCGTACTCTTTCTCGCGATCGGGACGCTCACGGCTGGCGGATCCGATGCCGGCACGCCGAAGACTCCGGATGGCGCCGTGCAGGCAATGCTCGCCAACGTAAAGGCTCGGAATTGGAGTCAGGCGTACTCGTATGTTGCGAACACCAACGCTACCGATCTCAATAGCTTTATTTCCGATCTAAATGGCGCGAACGGCGATCTGCGCACCTTCTCGAGTCTCGCCAATGTGAGGACGCGCGTTCTTCGCGCGACGGATAACGACGCCCTGGTTCGTGCCGACATGCAGTGGTCCACGGCCGTTGGTGGAATCTACGACTCCCGCGATCTGCAGGTCGTGAACCAGAACGGCAGTTGGAAGGTAGTCTGGCCGGTCCAAAAGCAGCCCAACGTTCCGCCGCAAGTAATTCCAGTCAACTTCCTCCGCTGGGACATAGTGACTCGCGGCGCTGGTGACGATTGGGGTGCACAGAATGTGGAAGCTCCCCACGTTCGCATCGTCTCCATGAATGCAGTTGACTATGAGGGCGGCACGGTCATCGTCGGTGAAGTGGTGAACGAGGACACGGTTCCCGGTTTCGTATCCGTCAGCGCTTCTTTGCTCGGCAAGAACGGTGAAACGCTGGGCGACGAAAGCAGCTTCGACAAGATCTCGCATGTATTGCTGCCGAAAGAGGTCTCGCCTTTCCGCATCGATTTCCCCAAAGTCCCACTGCGCGAAGTGAAGAATGTGCACATCCAGCCGAACTCGTTGCTCGTGCCCGCGTCGGCTGATCCGACGATCGGCGTTTTGCATCAGCGCCTCGAGCAAGACGCGGGTGGACATCATGTCCTTCGTGGTGAACTTACGAACGAAAGCGGACAGACGGTGAACATCCCGCACGTGCTTGCGACCTTTTACGACAATCAGGGGCGCGTGATTTGGGTATCCGACGGATACATCGACCACGCTTTGCAGCCGCAGACTCCAGTGCCTTTTTCGCTCGCGCTGCGTGACGACATCGCGTCAAAAGTTCAGACTTATCGCGTGAGCGTGAACCAATACAGCATCAATCGCCAGCAAAGCTAACGAACATGCTACGACTGATCCAATTTGCATTTCTTATCGCAGCACTTTTGTTTGCCGCTCGCGTCGCCGACGCGGCCGAATTGCGCGTGCCAACGGACGCAGTCGCTGGAGCCGAAGTCAGCATTCCGACTAGCGGCTCCGGCGATGCTACGTTCTATCTCTTCGGCCCCGGCACTGCCATCAAGCGGCCTGTGAAACTCGGCGATGACGTTCGCCTTACCGGCAACGATCTCCAATTCTCCGGGCGATATACGGCAGCACTCAGCAACGGCGACTCCGGAGTGTTCTTTGTCGCACCAGCAAAACCTGCCGATGTCGCTTTTCTGGCTCGGCCCTCGCGCGTTCCAGCCAGCACTCGCCAGGTTATTTCCGGTACGGCGTTCGTCTTCGACAGCAATCACAATCTCGTAACGCAACCGACGGCGGTTAACTTCAATCTCGGAGTATCCCAAGGCCGCCCGGAGACTCGCACCGTGAGCACCAAGGATGGCGTAGCGTACGTGATCCTCGATTCTGGACGCCAGGCCGGCGCAGCCCAGTTCACTGCCAGCCTCAATGACGACAACGTCCGTCGTGTCGTGCAGGTCACAGCGTCCGACCCCTGCAACTTGCGGATGCGCGCTCAGCCTGCGAAGAATGGCATTCTCGTCGAGACAGATCCGATTCGTGACTGCGCGGGCAATCCTGTTCCAGACGGAACCATCGTGACCTTCACGGAAGTGGACAATAGCGGACGCAGCACGGTCGACGCGCGCATCAAGAAAGGCATAGCGCAGGCGCAGTTGCCGCAATCCGAAAGTGCTCAGCTCTCGGTCGCTGCGGGTGTTGTGGTTGGGAACGAAATTCACTGGAGTGGTCGCTGATGACGCGCCTGATTCCCTTTGTCGCTTTTCTACTGCTATGCGTCTCTGCGTTTGGCGCTGAGCCGGTTGTTCAGCTGAACTCGGCGTCCGTCGCACCTCGCGAGATGGAAGACAACACCGAGAAGGCCGTCCTCCGCGATTACACTCGTGCCTGGCAGTCGCTTACTGCCGCCCTTTCCGAAAACAACTCCGCTGCGCTCGCCAATGATTTCGTCGGCCAGGCGCAAGATGAGCTACAGCAACGCGTCTCCGAGCAGCAGAAGACGGGCCTGCACACTCGCTATATCGATCACGGCCATAACCTCCAGGCGGTCTTCTACTCGCAGGACGGCTCTGCTATGCAGCTTCGCGACACCGCTCGCCTCGAAGTGCAAATGCTCGACGGCGATAAGGTCGTCCACTCCGATCAGTTCACGCAAAATTATCTTGTGGTCATGACGACCGGTGAGAACCGCTGGAAGGTACGCGTGCTGCAGGCATTACCGGCCGCGAAGTAGCTTCTACGGAGCGCTCACTCGGCCCTATTTACTCAACTGACTACTGAGTTCTGACTACTGACTACTGCCTTACGGCTTTTTTCCCACCAACACTCGTGGAATTCCCTGCAGATCTTCCACGAAGTGTACGTCGTCGAACGCGGCGGCCATCTCTCGAACTTTCTCCGACTGCGAGAATCCAATCTCGACCAGCACGTGTCCACCGGGTTTCAAAGCACGGTGCGCCTGCTCTAACAATCGCGTGACAACCTCCGTACCCAGTGGTCCCCCAAAGACCGCCACATGCGGCTCGAACTTTCTAACTTCTGCCTGAACCTTGTCCGCCTCGCACTCTCCCACATACGGCGGATTCGAAACCACCAGATCGAATTCCGGTGCCTCGAATCCCTCCAGCAGATTCCCCTCACGGAAATTGACCCGCGCCGCGAGTTGCAAGCGAACTGCATTCGCTTTGGCGATCTCCAGCGCCTCCTCGGAAATATCCACCGCATCGATCTCCGCTCTTTTCAGCTCGTGCGCCAATGCCAACGCGATGCACCCCGACCCTGTTCCCACGTCGACAATTCGGGGCCGTTCGATCCCCTGCGCCAGTTCGAGCGCAGCCTCTACGATATGTTCCGTCTCCGGACGCGGAATCAACACTGCCGGTGTCACCAGGAAATCCAATCCCCAGAATTCCTGATGACCGATGATGTACTGCGCCGGGACTCCTCTCGCGCGCTCCGCGATCGCCTCGAAGTAGCTGTCTTCTTCTTGCGACGATAGTTCCCTCTCCGGATGCCCATACAAATACGCTCGCCCCACCCCGAGCACGAACATCAGCAGCATCTCCGCATTCAGACGCGGCGATCCCACCGAAGCGTCTTCCAGATGCTGAACTGCCTGCGCCAATGCTTCTTTCAGTTGCATGCTTTCTCGCTTGCCTCTTCAGCTCGGGCCTGCTGTGCTGTTACTATTCTCCACTGTTTCGCCTAGAGGCTCCAATGCGAAAACTCATCCCGCTCCTGATTTTCTGCTGCGCTGTGGCAGCTCTTGCCCAGTCACCCAACGATGGCCAGTCCTGGTGGAACTACGTGAAAGTTCTCGCCGATGACAACATGGAAGGCCGGGAGACCGGCAGCGCTGGCTACGACCGTGCCGCTGCCTACGTGGTCGAGCAGGCGAAGGCCGACGGACTCCAGCCCGCAGGCGTAAACGGCTTCTATCAGCCAGTGAAATTTCGCAGCAAGCAGATCGACGAATCGCAGTCGAGTCTAGCCCTGGTTCGTGACGGCAAAGTCGAACCGATGATCCTCGGCGACGATGCCATGTTCAGTACTCGCGTCGATCTGGTGCCCTCGGTCGATGCGCCGCTCGTTTTCGTGGGCTATGGACTTCGTGTTCCTGAAGCCAATTATGACGATTTCGCTGGCCTCGACGTGAAGGGTAAGGTCGTCGTCATCCTCGCGGGATCGCCGTCGACAATGTCAGCAGCTCTCGCCTCGCACTATCAGGCGATGGCACAGCGCAGCGCCACGCTGCGAGCAACTGGCGCCGTCGGATACATCTCCATCCCGAATCCCGCCTCGATGGACATCCCCTGGTCCCGCATGCGCTTGTCCCGGGTTCATCCGAGCATGGAGCTAGCCGACAAGTCGCTTGACGATGCGGCCGGAATCAAGCTCTCGGTCACATGGAATCCTTCTGCTGCGGACAAGCTGTTTGCCGGCAGTGGCCACACCTTCGACGAGATTGCCGTTCTCGGCAAGGATCGCAAACCTCTTCCCCGCTTTGTGCTTCCAGTTTCGATCCAGGCGCGAGCTAAGGTGATCGTCACCGACGTTACTTCGAAAAACATCGTCGCCCGGCTGCCCGGATCCGATCCCAAGCTGAAGGCGCAAAACGTCGTCCTCTCGGCTCATCTCGATCACATCGGCATCGGGGAACCTATCAACGGTGACAAGCTTTACAACGGAGCCATGGACAATGGCTCCGGCTCAGCCCTCCTACTCGACATCGCCGCGCACCTTGCACAGTCGAAGACGAAGCCGCGCCGTTCGCTGCTCTTCGTCTGGGTCACTGCGGAGGAAAAAGGTCTGCTCGGATCACGATACTTCGCCGCGAATCCCACTGTTCCGGCGAAATCCATCGTGGCCGATGTCAACACCGACATGTTCCTCCCCATCTTCCCTTTAAAGGTGGTTACCGTATACGGGCTCGACGAGTCCGACCTCGGCGATATGATCCGCCAGGTAGCTGCTAAGGAAAACGTCGCGGTGCAGCCCGATCCCGAGCCGCTGCGCAACATCTTTATCCGCAGTGATCAGTACAGCTTTATTCGTGAGGGCGTGCCTTCGCTTGCGATGAAGGTCGGATTCGAAAAGGGATCGCCGCAAGAAGCTATCGAGAAGAATTGGCTTAAGGAGCGGTATCATGCACCGTCTGACGATCTAAATCAGCCGGTCGATCTGGAGGCCGCGGCCAAATTCGAGGACCTGGTGCGTGGGCTGGCGCTCGACGTCGCCGACGCCGATCAGCCGCCGCACTGGAAGGAGACGAGCTTCTTCAAGCGCTTCGAAACCGCCAGCATCGGGCGTTGAGTTGTGTCGGGCGGACATTCTTGTCCGCCCGCAAAGAAAGAAATAAGGCGGCTAGATCGGTTACTACGCCGCGCCTTCTCCGACGATGGTGTACATCGCCATCTGTTCAGTTTCGAATCGATCCATCAATCGCAGGACGTCTTCCATCTTTCCGTCCTGCACCAGAATTCGCAATCGGCTTCGTTCCTCCGCAGAAAGTTCGGCCAGATACGCTCCCATTTCGTCCGCAGTTGGCTCCATAGTAGTTCCAGCATCTGCGCAACGCGTGTGGCACCACCGTGACCACGCTCACATTTTCAATGGATAAATCCGAACTGTTGCATCGCTTTCATCGATTCCCAAATCGAATCACGTTCTTTCTTTCCGCACTTTCCATCAACGCAGCGGGCGGCCAAGCGCCAGGCGTTCGGCACTGACGCGTTTCCGTGGACTCGATAGTTACATAGCCAAAGTGATGTCTCAGACCCTCGCGCTCATCGTAGATAAACGAGTGATCTGCGACGCCCGCAAGATCAGTGCAATCCACCCCGACGGCAACGTGGTAATCCTGCGGTGATTCTTGATCGGAGCTCACGTCCAGTTCCAATTGCCTCTGATCGTTATTATTGGGCATGACCACGACGTTTTCGTCGCTCACAATCTGGTGCCTGACTATGTCAGTGTTTTTGTATTTTACGAACGCCGTTATTGCCTTGATCTTGAACGGAGTGGTTCCTTCATTTCGGACATAGAGGTGAAATGACGAAACATCCACGGCATCGGATGCTTGTCCGTGCAGTCGGTCGACAATCTCCACGCGAAGCACCGGCTGAATGCTGGAAGCAAGCTGCTTTTCTGTGATCGTGGCGATCCTATGCGTCAGGTTTGTATATCGCCATGTAACGTACGCCAGCATTGCAGTCAGCAGCACGGACGCGACCGCCGCGAATGCCTGAACTGCGCCTGCGTGGCTGTCCAACCAGGGGAGCATCGGCACCACTCCGAACTTCAGCAAACTGACGGATCGCAGCAACTGCCGTCCCACGGACCGCTGGTGTTTCGCACACCACTAGACTGGCAGTTGCCCGGGACGCCGCTACGCCACGCGCCGTGATTCCAACTGCGCTTCGATCGCCTGCGCGAGATCTTCGTACCCCCAACTGCCCTCGTGACGCACGCCATTGATAAAGAAGCTCGGAGTACCATTCACACCGCTCTTCACGCCTCCCATAAAATCCCGCCGGATCCTGGGAAGAAACTCGTGATTCTCCAGGGCACCGCGTAGCCCATCGCTCGAAAGTCCAAGCTCTTGCACTAGTTCAAAAAAGAGCGGTACTCCCAGGCGCGGCTGATTCTCATACAGACCATCGTGCATTTCCCAGAATCGCGCCTTTGATCCTGCATACTCGGCGGTTTCCGCAGCGGGTTCCGCCAGCGGATGAATCTGCGCTAATGGAAAGTGCCGGAACACAAATCGAAGTTGGTCGCCAAAGTCTTCCTGTAACGACTTCAAAATCGGATACGCGCCTCCACAGTATGGGCATTGGTAGTCACCGTACTCAACCAGAGTTACGGGCGCATTCTCCGGCCCTCGAATATGATCAATGGGCGTAACTGGGACTCTCAACTTTGCCATGGCTACTCCTCTGTGTCTTCATGTCTTCCAACGCCTGGAGAATGCCCTCTGCGCCGGGGTTCACCGCGATTGGCGAAAGATAACTCCAGAAAACTTTCCCTTCCGGATCAACTACAAATAACGCTCGCTCGCACACTCCCTCGCCCTCCCGGTAGGCTCCGTACTTTCGAGCAACGTCACCCTTCGGCTCGAAATCCGCGAGCAACGGAAAATGTATGTTGTTGTGCCGGGCGTACGCCGCATGACACCATGCGCCGTCAACCGAAATCCCTACTACCTCGGCCCCGTACTTCTGGAACTCCGGCAGCACTTCGTTGAAAAGGGTCATCTCGTCGCCGCAGACCGGACTCCAATCGGCCGGATAGAACGCCAGGATCACCGGCCTGCCTTGCATCTCGCGAAGCGATAGTTTTTGGTCAGGAGTAACGTTGAGCGTGAAATCCGGAGCTTTGCTCCCCGCAGGTAGAATTGTCGCCATGTGTGGCTTTCCTTTGTGGTCCTCACGTTTTGGTAATCGAATCCAATCGTAATGACCGCATAAAGCTGGCTCAATACTCCTTTGGGATTAAGGACAACGTGCAAACCCGTGGAGGATTTTCCGGCATTGGGGAACTTGGAGGTTCAACCCACGAGGCGTATCAGCTACTACTCTCACCGGGATGAGTGTTAACACGAGCGGCGATTTCGGATGCGGGAAAAATGGTTATTGGAACAGGTCAGGCCGCAAACGTCTGGGTTTCGGGCTACCCTCTTTCGAACGCGTGTTTCTTCTCCAGATCAATCAACGCGTGCTTCAGATCGTTCTCAAATCCATCGGCATGCTTCAGCAACTGCTCGGTCGCCGTCGCCCACTCGCCTTCCAGGTGGATCAACTTTTTCCCCGCCATCCCCCTCGCGAGATCGAGCAAATGTTTTGGCGCAGCGTCTACATAGAGCGCGTCGATCGGATCCGCCATCCAGACCTTGTCGTGATTCCCTTTTGTCTGCCAATACGCCTTGCGCAGCAACAACTGCGTGATTTCTTCTTCGCTCTTCGCGCCGAACGCCCAGCGACTGCGCTTGAAGTCGTAATGCCGGCTCGAAAAATGTACCGGCACCAGTTTGCCTGATTTCAGAAACTCAATCTGCTTGCGATCGACTTCCTTGCGCAGCGCATTGATCACCGGCGCTTCGGTTATCTCGCGCTCCAGCGACGGCAGTACTTCCTTCACCGTCTTCGATAAGTTGACGGCCACTGGCGCATGCAAATCGCTGCCATCCGCTAGCTTCAGGTCCGCATGGACGACGTCAAAGTCCGCCCCCGAAGTAGAGGGATGAAAGGGCCACTCAATCTCGATGGTGAGTGGAATTCCCGTAAGTGTCACGTAGACAGGTGCCGCACTGCTGCCGTTGTTTTGCGTGTTGGTCTGTTCGTTTGTCATGTCGGGCTATTCTGAACCGGAAATGTAAGCTGCCTAATTGTACTGAATGCGACGGTGCGTAGCATCACTATAGCCCTCGCGACACAATTTCCGTTACTCTCGCCATGATGGATGCCGCCCGCATCGCCGAACTGCTTGTACCTTTTCTCGGCGCAGATGGCCTCTCGGCTCACCAGTTGGATCAAGTCTCGGCTTATCTCGGCCGGCTTATGCGTTGGAACCAGCGCATGAATCTCACCGCAGTGCGCGATCCTGATCAGATCGTGACCCGTCATTTCGGCGAATCGTTTTTTGCCGCAAAGCAGCTGTTGGGCAGGGAAGAGCCTTCACCGAAATCCGCGACTGACATAGGCTCTGGAGCCGGCTTCCCCGGACTGCCCATCAAGATTCTCGCGCCTTCACTTCGCATGCGTCTGGTCGAGGCGCAGCATCGCAAAGCGACATTCCTGCGAGAGGTCATACGGGATCTGCAGCTAGCCAATTGCGAGGTCGTTGCTGAGCGGGCAGAGGTTCTGGCCGGGGCGGAACCCGGCTCCGCCACTCTGGTTACCCTACGCGCCGTCGAGCGTTTTCAGGATGTCCTCCCCACAGCCTCTCAGCTCACCTCTAACAAAGGTTGGATCGGTCTGCTTATCGGCAGGGAGCAGGTGACCACGGTTAGCACGGCGCTCCCTACCTTCGAGTGGCAAACCGAGATTCAGGTGCCACTCTCGCTTTCGCGCGTTATTCTCATTGGGAGAAAGCGGGAATCAACTTAGTAACGAGCTAAATTGTGAGACACGAGTGGGAATTCCGATCTCCAGGAGCCAATAAGTGGGAATTGCGCCCCGCCGGCAACGTTGAAGTGGCTCCCTGGATTGATTTCGCGGCGATTAGTGTCATTTAGGGAACTAGTTCCCAACTCTGTTGCACCAGGAATGGTGCTGTTTTCCACAGATGGCGTGATTCCAGAATCAAGAGAGTAAAGGTGGTCCAACGGCTTCGCGAAGAAGCCGATTCGAACTGCCAATGGGGCAACCCTCCTCCAAAGCATGGCTAAAGTGGGACGAAATGCGGAAACCAGATACTCTCTCAAACTTTCAGGAAGATCTTCCGACGATAAAGAATCCACCCGAGAATCAAGAATGCAACTACATACGTCAGCCCGTAAAGCACCGACGCATTGTGCGGACTCGCGTCCGGTTCATATAAGCGCTGGTATATCCAGCTCTTGGGGGTGTCGCCGCCTCTCAGGTTCACGTTTACCGAGATGTCGGCCACCAGGCTGGCCAAGGCATAGAGCGCCAAGGGATTCATTCCCATCATCAGGAAAGGCTTACCCCAGGACTTCCAGCCCATGATGTCGACCGTCCAATAGCAGAAGCTCAGGAACAGCAGCGCCAGGCCGCCCGCGAACAAAACGTAAGAACTGGTCCAGAGGTTCTTATTGATAGGGAACTCGTGTCCCCAAAGCTTTCCCGCGATCGTAAGAACGACTCCGGCCGCCAGCATGCCGGTCACTTTCTGACTTGCACTTCGTGCGGATCGCAGCCACTCGCCCGTAAAGACTCCCAAGAGGCAAGTTCCGATCGACGGTATCGTGCTGAGTATCCCCTCCGGATCTCTAACATGTTCAATATAAAGGTGGTTATACATGGTAAGACGATCCAGCCAGGAGGCCAGATTGCCTTCAGGCGTGAGGTTTCCGACTCCGTATCCAGGAATTGGGACAAAGCTCATGATCGCCCAGTAGCCCACAAGGCAAGCCACCAGAGCTGCCAAACGTCCGCGCCAACCCGTAAACAGCACAATCACTGAAGTTATGAGATACACAATAGCGATTCGCTGCAGCACGCCCGGTATCCGCCAGGTAGCCAGGTGGAAGTGCGGAAAGCCATTAAGAAGGAAGCCGATAGCGAAGATCAGGAATGCCCGGCGAATCGCATGGCCTAGCAGGGAACTCCTGGAGTCTCCCTTTTTCTGCCGATTTGCGATCGAGTAGACCATGGAAACGCCCACAATGAACAGAAAGAAGGGAAAAATCAGGTCTGTAGGGGTCCATCCGTTCCACTCGGCGTGTTCCAGGGGCCAATAAATGTGATCCCAGTCACCGGCATTATTCACCAGCATCATGCCTGCAATAGTCAGCCCGCGGAATACGTCAAGAGATTCCAGCCTGCCGCCAACTTTGGACGCTGCCGAAATCATCGTGCTCGGGATAGTAGAGGTAGTGGTCGCCATAGGGTCTAAGCCTCGTTTCGGCTCACATTCATAGCCGGGCGGATTCTACAACAAACGAAGCAGCGAGTGGATGTTCCACGTGGAACATTATTTGGGCTTACTCCGACTTCGCCCTGCTGAGTGTTCCACGTGGAACATTCCGCTTCTTGAAAGACAAGCCCTGCCCAGAGCACCGCCCGCAATTTTCTTCCATGAGTTTTCCACGAATCCACAGGCTCCTAAATTGTTCCACGTGGAACAATTGCGCCAATCTTCCACGCGAGTCACACCTTTTGCACACAAATACATCGTTGCGCCTCACCAGCCACTTCGATACTCTGCAAAGCTGTAACGGGCCACTGAAAACCATGGGACGTGTCATCGCTATCGCGAATCAGAAGGGCGGCGTAGGGAAGACCACGACCGCCATCAACCTGGCTGCTTCGTTTGCGGCCGCCGAGGTCCCCACCTTATTAGTGGATTGCGATCCTCAGTCCAACAGCAGCAGCGGACTCGGCTATCCTAAAGATCCGCAGCGCCTCAGCACTTACCATATTTTGATGGGTGACGCGCAGTTGGAGCAGATTACGCTCACCTCCGAACTTGATCAGCTCTGGATCGTTCCGTCCAGCAAGGAGCTGACGGGGGCCAACATTGAGCTCGTCCCCCTCGATCGGCGCGAGTTTCGCCTGAAAGATGCGTTGGATCGGGTGCGCAATCGCTATCAGTTCATCGTTCTGGACTGCCCGCCAGCCTTGGATCTGCTCACGCTGAATGCTCTGGTCGCCGCCGACTCGGTCCTCATTCCTATGCAGGCCGAATATTTCGCCCTTGAAGGCATCAGCGAACTCCTCGATACGGTTGAGCGCATCAAGCAGACGTTCAATCCAGGACTGTCGGTCGAAGGCGTCGTTCTGACCATGTACGACGACCGCACCAACCTTGCCCAGCAGGTAACGGACGAGTTGAAGAACTATTTCGGCGATCGGTTGTTCGCGACGTCCATCCCGCGCAACGTTCGCCTGGCCGAAGCACCGAGCCATGGCAAGCCGGCGCTCCTCTATGACGTCCGCTCGCGTGGCGCTGAGGCCTACATCAAGCTGGCCAAAGAAATCATGGGACGGGTGATGCTGCGGGCTTCCGCGTAGCGTATCGTAATACGATATTTTTATTTTCCAAAGGACTTCTGACGTGCAGACCATGACGCAGGATAAAAAAAGAGTTTTAGGCCGCGGATTGAATTCCCTGATTCCCGCCGCACGCGGCGAAGCCCCCATCCCCGTGCAAGCCGGACCGACCGCCGTGCTTCCTGGCGAGGCCGTGCGTGATGTCGTCATCGCCGACATCTTGCCGAATCCGGCGCAGACACGCATCGACATTGACCCTGTTGCGCTGCAGGAGCTTGCCGAGTCAATCAAAGTGCAGGGTGTGCTGCAGCCGATCCTTGTCCGAAAGCTCGCGGAAGGCAAGCTCGAACTCGTAGCCGGACAGCGTCGCCTGCTGGCATCGCAGGCCGCAGGAAAGACCACCGTCCCGGCGATCGTGCGCCAGATCTCCGACGAGCAGGCGATCGAGATCACCATCATCGAGAACCTGCAGCGCGAGAACCTGAATCCTCTAGAGCAGGCTGCGGCCTTCGAGAATCTCAGCCAGAAGTGTGGACTCACCCAGGAACAAATTGCCCAGCGCACAGGAAAAGACCGCACTACAGTTGCGAATTACATGCGATTGCTGCGCCTGCCGGACTGGGTCAAGCAGGGCCTGCGTCAAAGCGCTTTGACGATGGGGCACGCCCGCGCCCTCATGGGACTGGATCCGACGCTGATCGAAGCGACAGCGCGCAAAGTCGTAGCCGATGCGCTCTCCGTCCGTCAGACCGAAAAGCTCGTCTACGATATCCTTCATCCGGCGCCAAAGCCCGAGAAGAAAGAGCGCATTGTCGATCCGAATGTAAAAGATGCCGAGCGTGAACTGGAGCGCTCGTTAGGCGTCCGCGCCCGCATCTACGACCGCAAAGGCAAAGGGAAAGTCGTGCTGGAGTACAAATCGCTGGAAGACTTCGACCGCATTCTTGAAGCGTTGGGAAAACAGTAGTCCGAAAGAAGCTACGGCATGAGTGCTCGAGTGCGCCGGATCGTTCTGCTGATCATCCTGGCGCTGGTGATCGCCTGGCGCTTTCACTGGATTCCGCAATCAATTGGGCGCGCGCTGCGCAACTATTTCCCAGCGAGCTCTTTCTTCACTGCTTCGCTCACGACTTTGCCGTCGACGCGCGCGCCTGCCAACTTTGCCATCGTGTTCTTCATGACCGTGCCCATATCTTTCATTGTCGGAGAGCCCATCTCGGCGATGGTTGCGCGCACGGCGGCGACGATCTCGGCTTCGCCGATCGCCTTCGGCATGTAGGCTTCGATGATCGTAATTTCGGATGCTTCTTTGTCGGCAAGTTCCTGGCGTCCGCCCTTAGTGAACTGCTCGATCGAATCCTTGCGCTGCTTGATCATGGTGCTGAGCACCTGGAGAGCTTCTTTGTCATCCAGCGGAGCGCGCTGGTCGATCTCCTTGTTCTTAAGCGCAGATTTCATCATGCGAAGCGTCGAAAGCTTCAGCTCCTCGCGCGATTTCATTGCAGCGATCATGTCTTTTGTGACTTGGTCAGTGATGCTCATCTTCACTCCTGAAAAGGCGCGCCCTCGAACTGTGGTTCGAAGCACTGATTACTGCAGCTTATGACGTCGTAACTTGCAATTATAGACGTGCTCTCTTAATGCGGTGGAGCGCGCCAACGTAGTACCATCACGTATGCTTCGTAAGAATCGTCTTTATACTCCCGGGCCGACGCAACTGCTGCCTGCGGCACAGTTCGCGATGGCGGCTGCGAATGTCCACCACCGTACCGCTGACTTTCGGGCACTGTATCAGCGGGTTCTCGCCGACCTGAAGGTCTTCGTCGGCACTCAAAACGATGTGATCCTGATGGCTGCGTCGGGCACGGGCGCGATGGAAGCCTCCGTCGCGAACCTGACTTCGCCGGGCGATCGCGTACTGGTGCTCTCCGCCGGAAAGTTCGGCGAGCGCTGGACCGCCCTGGCCAAAGCGTATGGTTGCACGATCGACGAAGTAAGCGCGCCTTACGGCGAGACATTCTCGCTCGACGCAGTGCGCGCGGCGTTGAAGCCTGACACGCGCGTGGTCTACATGCAGGGAACGGAAACTTCGACAGGCGCGCGGCACGACGTAAAGGCGATCGCACAGCTGCTGAAGGGAACGGACACGTTGCTGGTCGTCGACGCAATCACCGGTCTGGGGACGACGCACTTCGACGTCGATGCCTGGGGCTTGGACATCATTATTGGTGGATCGCAGAAAGCAGTCATGATTCCGCCCGGCCTCGCGTTCTGTGCCGTGAGTGAAAAGGCGTGGAAGCGCATGGAAACCTCGAAGCAGCCGAAGTACTACTTCGATCTGCGCAAAGAGCGCAAATCGGCGGCGAAGGGTGAGTCGGCCTATACCCCGGCGACTTCGCTGATCGCGGCCCTCGGAGCGGCACTCGACTACATTCGCGAATCCGGCAAAGGCGATCTGGCGAAGGGTCGCGAGGTGCTCGTAAACAACGCTGAGCTCGCAGCGGCCATGACGCGCGCGGGAGCCGAAGCACTAGGGCCTGAAGCTGTTCGCACGACACGCGCCGGCAGCGGCAGTCAGTGCGATTCTTGCTCCGGGCGGAATCGATTCGAGCGACATCGTGAAGCGCTTCCGCGATGAGTTCGGTGCGGTAGTCGCCAACGGCCAGGGCGAGATGAAGGGCAAGATGATTCGCATCGCGCACCTCGGCTATTACGACTATCTCGATACGATTGCGATCATTGCGGCACTGGAACAGATCATGGCGGAGCTGCAACCGGAGAAGGTGAAATTCGGTAGCGCTGTCCGCGCCGCGCAAGAAGTGTACGCGGCGAGCCGTGCAGAAAAGCCGGCGCTGGTAACGGCGTAAATCATCATTCACCACGGAGACACGGAGAGCCAAGGCACTCATTGTCTGTGATTCTGTGCCTCCGTGGTGAGTCTCTTCAAAAGACGGAATCTTATGAAAATCATACTTGCCGAAAAGGTTTCTCCCGCAACTGTTGCCGTTTTCAAAGATGAGCCGAGCTGGACAGTGCTGACGGCTGACCAGGTTGGCACGCGCCTGGCTGAAGAACTCAACGATGCCGATGCGCTGATTGTTCGGTCAGCGGTGAAGGTTAATGGGGAACTGCTGGAGCATGCGCAAAAGCTGCGCGTGATTGGCCGCGCAGGAATTGGTGTGGACAACATCGAACTGCCAGCAGCGACGCGCAAGGGCATCGCAGTAATGAACACGCCGGGCGCGAACGCCGTCGCTGTCGCAGAACAGACGATCGGCATGATGCTGTGCCTGGCGCGACATTTGCCGCGCGCGAATGAAACGACGAAAGCCGGCAAGTGGGAGAAGAAATCGCTGGAAGGCACCGAGCTGCGCGGCAAGACGCTGGGCGTGATCGGCCTGGGCCGCATTGGTCTCGAAGTTGCTAGCCGCGCGCAAGCGTTCGGCATGAAGGTGGTCGGGCACGATCCCTACATTTCGACCGAGCTGGCGCGCGAACGTAAGGTGGAGTTGAAGACGCTCGACGACCTTTATCCGACGGCGGACTATATCAGCCTGCACCTGGCGCTCACGCCGCAGACACGGGGAATGATCAATGCCGAATCCTTGACGAAGATGAAGAAAGGCGTGCGCATCATCAACTGCGCGCGCGGCGAGCTGATCAATGAAGCAGCGCTGGCCGAGGCTCTGAAGTCTGGCCACATTGGAGGAGCGGCACTGGATGTGTTTGCGCCCGAGCCTCCAAAGGATTCTCCGCTGCTCGGACTCGAGAACGTGATGGCGACGCCGCACATTGCCGGGTCGACAAAAGAAGCACAGGAAGCCGTGGGGATACAGATTGCACAGCAGGTGAAGGAGTACCTGTCGCGCGGCGTCATCCAAAATGCCGTCAACGTGCCCTCTGTCAGCTATGAAGAGTACGTCGACATGCATCCGTTCCTGGTGCTGGCGGAGCGGCTCGGTTCGTTCCTCGCACAGGCCGTCGAGACGGAAGGGAACCTGAACGAGATTCACTTGCGCTACACCGGACGTCTGGCGGGATGGAAGACGCAGTTGATCCGCAACTCCGGCGTGATGGGCGTGCTGAACGCCAGCGGCGCCGAGGGCACGAACCTGATCAACGCGAATTCGATTGCCGATTCACGCGGCGTGAAGATTCGCGAATACACGAAGGACAAGCCGGCGAGCGGCGCGGGCGATGTCATCACCATCACGCTGAAGAGCGAGGGCAGCGAGCACACGATTTCGGGTACGGTCCTGCACGGGCGCCTGCCGCGGCTGCTGAGCATCGAGGGCATCGACATTGAAGCGCCACTCGAAAACGACCTACTTTACATCCGCAATCGCGACGTTCCGGGAGTGGTCGGACGAGTGGGAAGCATCCTCGGCGAGCACAAGGTGAACATCGCCAACTTCTCGCTGGGCCGAGGCGAGAATGCGGTAAAGGCCGCAGCGGCCGGAAACGGCCAGGCTTCGGAGCCGGCGCTGGCGGTTGCTGTTGTGCAGGTCGATGGGCGCGTGCCCGACGAGGTGCTCACCGATCTGCGCAAGATCCCGGCGATGACGGTGGCGAGAGCGGTGCATCTGTGAGTAGTTAGTCGTTAGCAGTCAGCCGATTCACGGCGACAGCTGGATCGAGGCTTGTGTCCTCGCGGTGTGATTTTCCACTTTTGACGTTTCCTGCTTATTTTTTGGCAGGTTTATGCAGCTTCGCCGTTGCTTTTCGTATGCTGTGATCCACTTCTTACCGAATTTCGCCGGAACCTGGTTTCTAACGGGTCGGGCACCCCTTGCAGAGCCGGTAAGGATCTTGGATCTTCGTTACCGAGACCTGGAGGTCTGGGCTTACAAATGAAGCCGCTCGGCGGCTAGAGTTGCTCTTTGTCGTTCTGGAGAGCGGATCCGTTCGCCGCGTCTGAAAATGCCCAACTCGATGCGATCGGACTCCAGAAGATCTACAAGTGGCGGCGATCGCTCGTCTCCCACGTCTGTGGGTAGAGAGTGCCATTCAACTCCTTCTTGTACTATGCTACCGAGTGTGAGTACCCAGCTGCGGCGTGCAACTTCGGCCCATTGTGATCAAGCACTCAACACATTTTCCTGTTACGCGATGAGTAGATTGCCTCTCTCGGGCGCGATCCTGATGCTTTTGGCAACTGTCCTTATGGCGGGTGCGCGTTCTCAGGCACAAGGGATCCCGCAGGGCCTGGGACCTGAGAATATAGGCGCCCCAATCGACAATCGGGCATCGGTCAAGATTCATCTCACCATTCTCGATGAAAACAAGAAGCCTTTGAAACAGCAGGCGCTGATCAGACTTACGAACCAAGCTACCGGCAGAGTGTTCTTTCAAACCACGAACCGCCCAGAGACAGACTTTCCCGATGTTCCCGTTGGAAAGTACATGGCTGAAGTTGGTGCGGCTGGCTACGTAGGATGGCACGCTCAGATTACCGTCGCCGACATTGCCCACGATTTCAGCGAGACCGTGATTTTGTCGCACGATCCGGCGGCCGTCGATCTGCGACTGAATGACGCGGGACAGCTTCCGTCGAAGGCGCGCAAAGACGCGGAGAAGGGGTTGCAGGCGCTGGAACTCTCCAATCTTGCGGAAGCGCGCAAGTACCTGGAGTCCGCAAATCACCGTTATCCGTCCAGTTCCTCCATCAACTTCCTGCTGGGATATCTGGCCCTGCAACAGAAGGATGAGGATCACGAGCTGACTTACCTGGTGGCTGCGACGAAATTGGATCCAAAGAATCTGCAGGCGCAAAACCTGCTCGGACAACTCTATTACCGCCGTGGTGATTACGCTCACGCCGCGGAAGCGGAAGCGCTGGTGGTGGCGAGCAGTGAGCAATCTGTAGTCGCGCGCAAGGTGCTGGCAAATTCGTATCTGAAATTGGGCCAATTCGAAAAGGCCCGCGAGAATTCGCAATGGATGGTCGATCAAGGCGGCAGCGAGGGCGCTTCGGCTCGGCTTGTTTTGGGTCAGGCGCTCGCGGGACTGGGAAAGCGCGAAGAAGCGATGAAGGTGCTGACAGCGTATGTCGACGCGGAACACCCCAGCCCGGTGACAGCGAAAATAAAAACACTGATTTCTCAGCTGCAGGCACAGACTGACGCAAAGGCAGGCGCGGGGATCGGTGATCCGGACCTCACGGCTGACGACACGGCGTCGGGCAATTCCGGGATGCCATCCGATGTTGATGCGCAGCAGCCATCGACGGTAGCGGGAGTGCAATGTCCAGCTAATCTTCTGGATGAAACGGCGAACCGATCGAAGGAATTGGTGGAAAGCATCTCTCAGTTCGCCGCGATTGAACACATGGTCCACGAAAACATTTCGCCGGAGGGAGTTCCCCGGACGCGCGCGAGCCGGCAATACAACTACATCGCTTCGATCAGCGAGTCTGCGAAGGGGATGCTGCTCATCCAGGAATTCCGTGATGCGGGGGAGTTGGAAATGCCGGACAAGATCACGACGACGGGTCTGCCGGCGCTTGCAATTGCCTTTCACCCCCTTTACCGCAATGACTTCGACATGCGCTGCGAGGGTCTGGGCGAGTGGCAGGGACAGGCAGCATGGCTGGTGCACTTCCGACAGGCTGACGGGAAGCCCAGCCGCCTCCGATCTTACGTGGTGAACAAAGTCGGCTATCCAGTGAATCTGAAAGGCCGCGCGTGGATCCTCGCGGACAACTTCCAGATCATTCACATGGAAACCGATCTGGTGCAAGGAATCCCGGATGTGCGGTTGACGACCGAGCACACCAGCGTCAATTACGGTCCGGTGCAATTCAGGAAGAACACGACCGAACTGTGGCTTCCAAAGAGTGCGGAATTATATGTTCACATCGGGAAGACAAGATTCCATCGGAGCGAGAATTTCGATCACTTCATGCTGTTTGCGACCGATGCGACGGAGAAGGCGAAGCTACCGGTCGACAAGACCGGACCGGCTGGCGCTGAACATCTCGACCACGCCAGCCCGGCTGGCGCTCAACATCTGACTGCAGCGCCGCAGTAGGAGTTGGTTGAAAAACGCGGGCGAGGGCGCCCGCGCCACTAACCGACAGTGCTCCAATAAAAAGGGCAGCCAAGACTGGCTGCCCTTTCCACTTAGCAGCAACTCTTACTTCTATTTTGCGCTGGCACTGTCAGCTTTGATCGGGTTGGCGGCGTAGTCCATGTGCTCCACTGGTCCGATGTCCAACTTCACCAGTTCAGGTTCGATCTTGGTGCGATCGCCAACCGCGACCACGGCCATGTTGCCAGGGACGAGATATTTCTTCGCCATGGTTTCGACTTCCGGCGCAGTCACGGCCTGGATCTTTGCCGGAAGCGTGCGGTAGTAGTCGAGCGGCAGATCGTAAGCGAAGAGATCACCCATGATGAGGGCGGTCTGCGGAGTGGTTTCAAATCGGCCCGCCAGAGAGAGCGCGAACGCGTTCTTGGCGAGCGTGAGCTCTTCGGGCGAGATCGGCGCCTGCTGAATGGCCTGCACTTCTTTCAACAATTCGCTGACGGCCGGTGCGGTAACGTTCGCGCGAATGCCACCACCTGCGGCGAAGAGTCCGGGCTCATGGCGGAACTCAAAGCGTGAGAAGGCGCCATAGGTGTAGCCGTGCTTTTCGCGCAGGTTCATATTGATGCGGCTGGAGAACAGTCCGCCGAGAGCGGTGTTCATCACCTGGATGGGGACGTAGTCGGGAGAGCTGCGGGGCGCACCCAGACCAACGACGCGAACTTCGGTTTGAGGCGCGTCGGGCTTATCCATAATGACAAGTCCCTTGGCGAGCTTGTTGTCGATCGGCGGAGGCACCTGCTTCTTGTCCGAGCCAGTCCATCCGCCGAAGTATTTCTCGGCGAGAGAACGAGCTTGCGCAGGTGTGAGATCGCCGGCAAGCACGAGCGCCGAGTTGCCGGGAACGAAGGTGGTTTTCCAGAAAGATATTAGATCGTCACGCGACATGTCTTTATTGGAAGTCTCGGTTCCGGTGGTCAGGTAGCCGTAAGGATGCTTGTCGCCGTAGACGAGCCGGTTCGCAGCTTTGCTCACCAGCATGCGAGGGCTGTCTTTCTGCTGAAGAATTTCCGTCACACGCTGATTGCGGACGCGATCCACGTCCTTGGGATCGAAGGCCGGGTTGAGCGCCATGTCGGAAAGCAGGTCGAACGTCGGAGCAGCATTGTTCGAAAGCCCGCGAATGCTGACCGACGAGTAGTCGTAATTACTCTCAGTGCTGATGACCGCGCCGATCTGATCGATGTTATCGGCGAGAGTCAGCGCCGGGCGGGTCTTGGTTCCTTCCTGCAGCATGGATGTGGTGAAGGCAGCAAGGCCGGGTCGATCGACCGGATTGGCGCCAGCGCCGCCGAGCACAATCAGGTTGGCAGCAATGACCGGCAGGTTGTGGCGCTCGACCAGCAACACGGTGAGGCCGTTTTTCAGTTCCATCTTCTGTGGAGTAGGCAGCGTGAACTTCGCTAGAACTCCGGGCTTAGGCGCGTCCTTGCGCCAAGGCTCGTCAGGCATACGACCGGTGATGGCGACTTTCTCTTTGGACTCGGGCGTTTTCGGCACATCCTCAATCTGCTTCTTGCCCTTGACGGCGTAGATGACGACACGCTGATTGTCCTGCAGATGCTGCGCAGCAAGTTGGTGGACAGAGTCGACGGTCGCTTTGTTGTAGCGCTGCAGGTCCTCAGGCAGGTAGCCCGGATTTCCAAGATAGTGGTTGTACTGGTTCAGGCGATCGGAGACGCCGCCGAAGCCACCGAGATTCTCGAGCTTGCGAATGATGTCGGACTCGATGGAATTACGTGCGCGCTCCAGTTCGGCCGCGGTAGGACCGTCCTTGCGAATCTCCTCGAGCTCGGCGTTGATCGCCTTTTCGAGTTGTTCGGGCGTGACGCCAGGCTTGGCAGTCGCCTGAATATCCAGCACGGAGCCAAGCAGTTCGCTGTCGTTATCGACTTCGACGTCCTGCGCAATCTGCTGTTCATAGACAAGCTTCTTATAGAGACGGCTCGATTTGCCGCCGCCAAGGATGTGCGCGAGCAGATCAGCATCGGCGTCGCCAGGAGTGTAGATCGAGGGAGTGATCCAAGCCATGTAGACGCGCGGTAACTCAACGTCGTCGGTGACGGTAACGCGCTTTTCAGCGGTGATGACGGGAGGTTTCACATCGATCTTGGGGACTGCTGGTCCGGCGGGAATCGAACCGAAATATTTCTCGAGTTGCGCTTTCACCGTGGCTGGATTGAAGTCACCGACAATCGCGATGCTGGCATTGTTCGGCGTGTAGTACTGCTCGGAGAAGTGGCGGACGTCATCGATCTGCGCGGCTTCGATGTCGGCGTGGGATCCCATGACGGCAGCATAATAAGGATGACCCTTGGGGAAGAGCTCGTGATAAATGTCTTCCTCGGCGAGGCCGTAGGGGCGATTCTCGATACTCTGGCGGCGCTCGTTGCGGACTACGTCGCGCTGATTGGCGAGCTTCTCGCCGTCAAGTGTGTCCAGCAGATATCCCATGCGATCGCTCTCGAGCCAGAGGGCGAGATCGAGCTGGTTCGAGGGAACCGTTTCGAAATAGTTGGTGCGATCGAAATTGGTGGTGCCGTTAATTCCCGTGGCACCCGCGCCCTCTAGATAGCGGAAGTGCGCCTTGCTGCCAATATGCTTTGACCCTTCGAACATCATGTGTTCGAAGAGGTGTGCAAATCCGGTGCGACCCTCGCGCTCATTCGCTGGACCAACGTGGTACCAGAGATCGACGGCAACCAGCGGCAGGCGGTGATCCTCGGAGAGGATGACTTCAAGGCCATTCTTGAGTTTGTACTTTTCGTACTTGATGGTGGGCAGTGCTTCGGCCTTTTTCGCAGGCGCGGAGGATTCGGATAGCGCGGCTGTGCCGCAGAGACTCAGGGTCAATACAAGAAGAAGGGCCGTTAAGTGTTTAGTCATAGGATCTCCTGGAGAGGGCGTGTGCTGGGACTCGATTTCACCCGAAACGGTGTAAGACGAGCGAACTCGGAGAATGTTATCAAAACTGCTGAGAAATGGGTGGCAGGAGCAATTTCTGTTGTGCGGTCAAAACTTTAGCGCTTGAGGCGCCGGGATTCGGCGAGCAGGCGCATGCTGTGCATCAGGTTCTGGAAGGTGATGATTCCGACCAGGCGGCCGTCGTCGACGACGGGGATGAGCGTCAGGCGTTGCGCTGTGAGCTTACGCAGAGCTGAGGCCAGTGACTCACCTTTTTGTGCGATCTGGAAGGCGCGGTCCATGGCGGACTGCACGTATCCATTACCTTCACCGCGAAGCTCATCCACGATGCGCTGGCGCGAAACCACTCCGACGAGGTCGCCGCTGCGGATGACGGGAAAATCATCTTGAAGGGTGTGAACGGCTTTTTTGAGAGCGTCTTCGAGCGTATCGGCCGGTGAGAGCACGGCGAAATCGGTAAGCATCACGTCTTCGAGACGCAAGTTCTCGAGCACGGATTGCATCAGGACAGCGCGCTGCTCCAATTGTGCGGCGAGAAAGAGAACGAGACCCACCAGCATCAGCCAGCGGTTCCACATGTCGGGAACAATGATGCCGGGCAGGACGAGGGCGATCGCGAACATCTGCCCAAGACTGACGGCCTGACGCGTGGCGCGAACGGCGTCTGTGCGGCGCGCAAGCTGAGCGCGGAGGATGCGTCCGCCATCGAGCGGATACGCAGGCATCAGATTCAGCGCAAAGAGAGCGAAGTTGATCCAGACGAAACTGCGCAGCAAGTTCTCGCTGGAAACGAGTGGAGAGGACCAAAGTGCGGCGGACGGGATGAGGCCAAGAACAATACTGCCCGCAACGAACGCGACAAAAAGATTCGCAAAAGGACCGGCGAGTGCAACTGCGATGTCGCCGCCACTGTCGCGCTCCTGCTCGGTAGAGTCGTCGGCCAGGACGATGCCGCCAATGGGCATGAGCACCAGAATCCGAACGGGAAGTTTGCGGTGGATCGTGATCAGTCCGTGCGCGACCTCGTGGATGATCACGGAGAGGAGAATGAGAGCCATCAGCGCGAGGCCGCGGCCATAGACGGCATTGCCCAGGGGCTTCGCGTCGGTCATCCAGACGTACGCGAGCAGAAAGAAGAAAGACAGATGCAAGCGCACGTGAGCATTGCCGATGCGGCCCACGGGAATTGACCAGCTGCGCAGAATCGATGCGGCCCAGTTTCCCATCTTCATTCATTCTATCTGGATGAGTTAGCGGAGGCTATCCAGAGTAGGTTGCAGGACGGAATAGAATACTTTCGCATGCGCATCATTTCTGGGAAGTACCGCAGCCGGCCGTTGCGCGCACTCGCAGGACTGGATGTTCGTCCGACATCGGACCGGTTGCGGGAAACGCTGTTCAATGTGCTGACGGCAGGCGCACCGGACGCGCTCGAAGGAACGGCGTGGCTGGATTTGTATGCGGGAACGGGAGCGGTCGGGATCGAAGCGCTGAGTCGCGGTGCGGGATCGGTGACGTTCGTCGAGAAGGCGAAGCAGGCAGCGAGGGCGATCCGCGAAAATCTGAAGAGCCTGGAGATCAGCGATGGCGCGGATGTGATCGAGCAGGATGTATTGAAGGCACTGCCGCAATTGGATGGTCCATATGAGTACTGCTTCTTCGATCCGCCATACCGGATGGAAGGTCAGTATGAAGGCGTGCTGCGGGCGCTGTCGGAACTGGACGTCATGAAGGCGGGCGGGGTGGTGATCGCCGAGCATGATAAGAGGTTCGATCCGGGAGACGGCGTGGGGACAGTTAAGCGGTACAGAATGTTGATGCAGGGAGATGCAGGGTTAAGCTTTTATCGGGTGGAGTCTGTGTCGCCCCTCCGCGGCTGAGCGTGGTCAAAGCGCGGGCGAGGGCGCCCGCGCCACCAATGCCATAGCATCGATACCCACGGATTCTCCACAACCTACATCAGCAGCTCGGGCGCCTTGTGCACGATGGGATGCTGGCGCTCCTGCAATTCGTTCTTCACCATGTTCAATCCGACGACGCATTCTTCGAAGCGTTCGGAAAGTTTGCGGAACAGCGGCGCTACTTTCTGATATTCGAAACAATCGAACTTCGAAACGATGTAATAGCTCTCTTTTCCTGCCTTGATGAAGTCGATCATGTTCTCGAGCCGGTTGCGGCGCAGGCGAAGGTGATTGATGCTCTCCGGAAACATCCCCGTGAAGAACAAGGTGTAGTCGCCGATGTGCTTGCGTACCTGGCGCTCGCGATCGAAGCTGGGCGCGGGTCCGAAAACCGGATCCGATTCCAGCAGCATCTCGCCAACATCGTCGAGTGGCCGGCCGTTCACGTTGCGAATTCTGTGCAGCTGGTCGGTGTAGCAGAACTGGGTGAGCATATCGGAGATGTAAGCGCTCATGTCGGTATCGCGCAGCTCGAAGGAACTCGCGAAGTGGTGTGACACAAGGTCGAAAAAGAAACTCCTGAGTGGATTGCTTTCCGGAACCATTCCCCCTCCCACATCGGCGCCATGAGCACCGTCGTGAATTGCGCGCATTCTCCCTTGAGTCACTCTGGCGTGCAAGTCACTTGTGCTGGTCGGTCGAAGGTAACTACGAAGACTCGCGATCAGATCGCGCAGTCAACATTCGTGCCGATCAGCTGTTGAGTGATTAGATGCAGCAATGACGCTGGTTAGTGCAAACACAGCGTTTATGGCAGCACTCTGCAGAGCAGAGTGCTAGCGGGAAAGCGGATGAGAGCAATCGAAAGAAAGAGAGAGATGCGGTTGTGAGTCACTCGAATTCGGCAGCAGGTTGGGAGCACGAACTCTGCTTCCGGCATCCCACGTTGCATGGCGTCAACGCACCGCCTTGCATTCCTGATTGTTGAGAGCGAACCTGCGCAGGGTCTCTCCACACGAAAGCTGTTGCTGGAAACTGCGAAGCACAACGTACTAACGGCATACAGCGGGAAAGAAGGACTCGCCATGCTGGAGCGCTTTCCGAATGTGGACGCAATTGCCGTGGACGTGACTCTCGAAGATGTCCCGTGCGAAGAGTTCCTGAAGGAAGTGGAGAAGCGCAATCCACGGATCAAGGTAGTCGGCCTTACTCCCAATAAGGCTCGCTTCGACTGTGGTGGCGTGGAACTGATCGACTCTCACGATCCAGCTGAGTTGCTGAAGTTGCTGGAAAGCCTGGGAGGACGTACGGATATCTAGTCTAATCTTGCCTGTAAGTTAACGCAGGGCTGAATGCTGGCATCACAGTCACGAGTGCTAGGAAAGTATTAAAGCGTTGGTAAGTGATCAAAGACACCGTTCCCTATGTTGCCACCTGAAACCAAAGATTGTGCCGAGGCTCGTGCCGCCAAGAACCATTCCGAGCCAAGAGAAATCATAGAAAAAGCTGGGTTCCTGCAGTTGCCGCAGGGACAAGCGGAGGCTTTGCTTGCTGCCATCGTGGAGCACAGCACCGACGCCATCTACAGTTTCGACGTAAGGGGCAGGGTACTCACCTGGAATCCCGCAGCAGAGCGGCTCTTCGGATATTCCAGCGAAGAGATAATAGGAAAGCCGATTGAGCTACTGGTTCCCGCGGGGAGAAGCGAGGAGCTTTCCCAGATCCTGGCGCGAATTCACGCGGGGGAGCGAGTACAACATTTTGAAACCGTGCAGGTGAACAGGAACGAAGCGCGCGTGGATGTGGCGCTGACACTTTCGCCGGTGTATCACGACCAGAACAGGCTTACGGGATTTTCCGCAGTAGCGCGTGACATTCGCGATCAACGAGCGGCAGAGCAAGAGCGCCAAAGGTTGATCGCGCTGGTGGAGAACAGCCCCGATCTGATTGGCCTGGCAGACCGCGATAAGAGACTCGTCTTCCTCAATCGCTCCGGAAAGCGAATGCTGAACGTGGCGAAGGGCCAGGAACCGGGAGCTATGTTCGTCACCGACCTGTTCTCGGAAGAGAACCAGCAGAAGCTGGAAAAAACAGTGATGCCCGCACTGCTAAACCACGGGACGTGGAGCGGAGAACTTCGTCTAAGGAACTTCGGGAACGGTGGGCGAATTCCCGCATACTGCAACTTGTTCGTAATCGGATCTCCGAGCTCATCCCAACCAGCTTTCTTTGCTTGCGTAGCGCGAGACCTGACGGAACGGAAACGGGCAGAAGCTGCGTTGATCCAGTCGGAGCGTCTGGCCGCTTCAGGACGAATGGCAGCAACGGTCGCCCACGAGATCAACAATCCGCTGGAATCGATCATGAATCTGCTCTACCTGCTGGAGCGCGAGACCCTGACGCCGACCGGAGGCGAGTACCTGCGAATTGCGAGCCAGGAGTTGCACCGTGTTTCCCAGATCGCGCGCCAGACGCTCGGTTTTTATCGAGGGAGTTCTTCGCCTGGATTAGTTTGTCTGAAGGACGCAGTGGAAAGCGTGTTGAGTCTTTTCGCCGGAAAACTAGTCGCGAAGAATATAACGGTGGACCGGGAGTTCGAGGCGGATGACTGCCTGAAAGGCATCGCCGGTGAGTTCCGCCAGGTGTTCTCCAATCTTGTCTCAAATGCGATCGATGCGATGCCGAAGGGCGGAACGCTGACGGTGGGAACTAAGAAGACGAAGTTGCAAGAGTCACCGGCGGTGGAAGTGCGGATCGAGGACACGGGAGAGGGGATCCCGACAGCGCAACTGCAGACCATCTTCGAACCATTCTTTACGACGAAAAGCGAAAAGGGCACAGGATTGGGATTGTGGGTGAGTCGCAACATCATCCAGCACTATGGGGGCGAGCTCGCGGCTTCCACCAAAGAAGATCCGCGGCGGACGGTGTTCAGCGTAACCGTGCCGCTGGAACAAAAAGCAGCCTAGCCAACCGAAGAGATCTCCAGTCCCACGCTGGTCAATCCCCAGAGCAGGCGATCCCGACTATAGTTCTCCTGTCGCATGCTCGCTCAAAACTCACAGCGCATCCTCGAACGGCTGGGGTCCGCCGATGTCGTGCTGGATATCGGCGGGTGGGGACATCCATTCAACCGCGCGAATTATGTGCTCGATCTGGAGTCGTACCAGACACGCGGGTACTACAACCGCACGTGCGCGCGGAATCATCCCATTCCTCCGATTGGAGGATCGGTCGAGCACTTCAGCCGCGAAACCTGGATTCAACGCGATATCTGCGACAAGACGCGGTATCCATTTGCGGATAAGCAGTTCGATTTCGTGACCTGCTCGCATACCCTGGAAGACATCCGCGATCCGCTTTGGGTCTGCGCGGAGATGATCCGCATTGGCAAAGCAGGGTACATCGAGATTCCGTCGCGTGTTTGGGAGAGCTGCCGCGGCATGGAACGAGGAATCGCCGGGCTGTCGCATCATCGCTGGTTGATCGATATTGACGGGAACTCGCTGCGATTTCTTTCCAAGCTGCACCGAATACACAATTGGCGCTATTCCTTGCCCAAATCCGTGCTGCGGGGACTGAGCGAGATGGAATCGGTGCAATGGCTGTTCTGGCAAGATTCGTTTGAGTACTCCGAAGTGGTGCTCCACGGAGACGCGCAGTTGCAGGAACTGGAGGCGTTTGTGCAGCGGCATCGTCCGAAGTCGGCGGCGCTGCTGGCCGCGGACGATTGCCTGCAAAGCGTTCGTTCTCTGTTCGATCGCGCTGGAAACAAGCTGCGGCGGACATTCGCCTGATTCCCGGCAAGCTCCATTCTTGAAACTTTCCTCTGAAAACCGGAAACTATAAGGATATGGCGACAACGACTGCGCTTCCGAAGGACGTGCGCGCGAAATACGAGCCGGTGATCGGGCTGGAAGTCCACGTACAGCTGCTCACGGCCAGCAAGATTTTCTGTGGATGCTCGAACAAGTTTGGCGATCCGCCGAATACGAACGTCTGCCCGGTGTGCTTGGGACTGCCGGGCGCGCTGCCGGTGCTGAATCGCAAGGCGGTAGAGTTTGCCGTGCTGGCATCGAAGGCGCTGGGGTGCCGAATCAACGAGACGTCGATATTCGCTCGGAAGAATTACTTCTATCCTGATCTGCCGAAGGGCTACCAGATTTCCCAGTACGACAAACCGCTGGCTGAGTTTGGAGTCATTGAGGTTCAAGCGGGGAACGCGGGCGAGCGGCGCTGCCAAGAAAATTGGGATTACGCGCGTCCACATGGAAGAGGACGCCGGCAAGAGCATTCACGATGGATTCGCCGATTCCGGCAGTAGCACCTATCTCGATCTGAACCGTTGTGGCACGCCGCTGATCGAGATTGTCAGCGAACCGGATATGCGCTCGCCCGACGAAGCGCATGAGTATCTGACCAAGCTGAAGGAGATCATCCTCTTTACTGGAGTCAGCGATTGCAATATGGAGGAAGGCTCGCTGCGTTGCGACGCGAATGTCAGCGTGCGCCCGGTTGGTCAGAAGGAATTTGGGACGAAAGCGGAAGTGAAGAACGTGAATTCATTCCGCTTCATACGCGAGGCGCTGGAGTATGAGATCGAACGACAGATTGAGCTGATCGAGTCGGGCGGGAAGGTAGTACAGGAGACGCGGCTCTATAACGCGCACGAAGGCAGGACATACGGCATGCGCAGTAAAGAGCGCGCACACGATTATCGCTACTTCCCCGAGCCGGATCTGTTGCCGCTGGTGGTGGACGCAAGGTGGCGGGAAAAGATTGAGGCGAGTATGCCCGAGCTTCCGGATGCGCGGCGCGAGCGGTTTGTGCGGGAATTTGGCATTACGCCGTACGACGCGGAAGTGCTGACAGCGAGCAAGAGCTTCGCAGATCAGTTTGAAGAAGCTGCGAAAGCCGCGAAGAATCCAAAACGCGTAGCGAACCTGGTGCAGAGCGAGTTGCAGGGACGGCTAAAAGCGAAGGGGCTGGCGATTGAAGACTCTCCGATATCGATGAAAGGCGTGGCAGTCTCGGCGGATCTGGTGGAAGCGGGCGCGATCTCGAGCAAGATGCTGAAAGAGCTTTACGATCTCTCATTCGAGCGCAACAAAGACTTTCCGGTGGTCTATGAAGAAGAGGGCAGTCCGAAGCAGTCGACGGATACGGGAGCGCTGGAGAAGATCATCGACGAATTGATCGCTGCGAATCCCAAACAAGTGGAGCAATACAAAGCGGGAAAGAAGACGATCATCGGCTTTTTTGTTGGGCAAGTGATGAAGGCATCGAAGGGACAGGCGAGTCCGGCAGTAGTGAACGAGCTGCTCACGAAGAAGTTGGAAGAGTAACTGGCAACGATTTTCCTAAAAAACCCGCAAAAAACGTGATTTCCACAGGCTTTTTTCGTCTACAGCGTACAAAACCCGCATAAAATGCGGGTCGAACGCTTCTCATGCACGAAATACTGATGTAGGATGGCCGCACTGAGTCGCAATCGAACTTAGCTCAAGGAGGATTCATGGCATCTGGTTTGACCAAGACACAACTCGTACGTCACCTTGCTGAGAAGGTGGGAGTCAACAACAAGCAAGCCGCTGCGTTCCTGCAGACGCTGGCTGACACGGCGCTGAAAGAGACCAAGAAGAATGGCGTGTTCGTCATTCCCGGCCTCGGCCGCCTGGTGAAATCGAACCGCAAAGCTCGCGTCGGACGCAATCCGCAGACCGGCGAGCCGATTAAGATTCCTGCCAAGACCGTGGTGAAATTCCGCGTGGCGAAGGTGGCGAAGGAATCCATCGCTCCACCAAAGAAGTAGTTTTCGCGCGCAGCACACGCAGGAAAGGCCGGCTGAAAAAGCTGGCCTTTTTTATTGGTGGTGTGAGGATTTCCAAATTTGGAACAGAAATCAGATTTTTTTAGAAGTGACGTGTTCCAACCCTAGAGTAGGAACAACTGTAACACCCACCCAGCGCGGGTACGTATTCCACAGCTTGCCATCGTGCCCGCGCAGTTTCTTTCCAGCCGTTAGTCCGCGGTCGTTAGTCCGCGGTCGTTAGTCCGCGGTCGTTAGTCGTTGGCTTAATGTGCGTACTCATTCTTATAAACCGTGCCGCCCTTCATCACGAAGCGAACGTGCTGCAGCGTCTTGATGTCCGATAGCGGATCGCCGTCGACGGCAATGATGTCGGCCCATTTGCCAGGTTCGATGGTGCCGACTTTGTCGGACCAGCCGAGCAGATCCGCGCCGTTAATCAGTGAGCTTTGGATGGCCTGCAGATTCGTCATGCCCAACCGCGTGTAGACCTCGAACTCGTGCGCGTTGAGTCCGTGTGGATAGACAGCGGCATCGGTTCCGAGCGCGATCTTCACACCTGCCTGGAAGGCTTTGCGGGCATTGTTCTCAGCCTGCGCGCCGACCATCTGCATCTTCTTCTGAATGTAGTCGGGCATGTTCCGCTTCGCCATCGTCTCTTTGTTCCAATCCAGCAGATAGAGCGTGGGAACCAGGTAGGTGCCGTTCTTCTTAAGCGTGGCGATGGATTCGTCATTCATCAGGTGCCCGTGCTCCACAGAGTCGACGCCCGCCTCTGATGCCCATGTAACGCCTTGCGCGCCGTGCGCGTGTGCGGCAACCTTTCTCCCGAGGCGGTGCGCGTCGGCAACAATGGCGCGCAGTTCCTCCTGCGTGTATTGCGAGGCATTGGGATCGTCGCCCTTGGACATAACTCCGCCGGTTGCGCAGATCTTGATCAGGTCAGCCCCGTACTTGATGTTTTCCCGCACCTGGTGCTGAACCGCCGCAACCCCATCGGCTACCCCGTCCGCCTGGTGATGGAATTCGTAAGGAAGCAGGTTGTCGTCGCAATGGCCGCCCGTGATTCCGATCAGCGGACCGCTTACCAGCATGCGTGGGCCGGGAATGTCGCCCGCGTTGATGGCATCGCGCAGAGCGACATCCGTGAATCCGTCCGCGCCGACATTGCGAACTGTGGTAAATCCAGCTTCCAGCGTGATCTTCGCATTCTTGGCTCCGGTCAACGCCTCGCGCGGAATGGAAATTCCAAGTGACTGATATCCGAACTGATCTGGCGAAAACGTGAGGTGAACGTGTGCGTCGATCATGCCGGGAAGGACCGTAGCCTTCGAGAGATCAATGATGTTGTAGCCGCCCTTGGCGCCTGGCCCTGCTGAGGGTCCGACGCTTACGATCTTGTCACCCTCGATCACGATCTGCTGATTCGCGAGCGTTTTGCCTGACTTCACATCCAACAGATGTCCTACATACACGATCGTGCGGGTGGGAGCTGTCTGGTCCTGTGCGACGGCGGCGAAAACGAACAAACAGGTGAATGCGAGCGCGAAAAGAATTCGCTTTATCAATGTTTCACTCCTGGTGATCTGGACCGGCGCGCGAAATTATAGCAGTGCTGCTGGATTGGTCGTGGGCGCTCCGCTTTTCGGCAACGAAGAGATTCTGAGTATCATCTCAAAAGATTAAATGTTGCGAAGCACAATTTTTCTTGCTGCTCTGTTCTGTCTTCTTGCGGGCCTTTGCCTCGCGGGTGAGACCAGCGTGCCGAGTGGCATCACGATCCCGGTGATGTTGTCGACATCCATTCGTTCGGATAAGAGCAAAGCGGGCGACACGATCAAGGCTCGCGTCATGCAGGATGTGCCTTTGCCGGGGGGCGGCAAGATTGCGCGCGGGAAGAATCTCGCGGGGCGTATCGTTCAGATAAACCCGACGGAAGTTACTCTGACTTTCGATCGGCTGCTGCTTGGAAAGCAGGAAGTCCCTATCCGCACCTCCATGCGTGCGATTGCTGGCATGATGGAGGTACAGAATGCCCAGGTTCCCACGAATGCGTCCGGAGACCGCGGCACGCCGCCGAGTCTGTGGAATACCGTGCAGATCGGCGACAGCGAGGTAGTTTATGGTAGACCCGGAAACGTCTTGATCGGATCGGATCGAGTCGGACAGTCGCTTGGTGACGGCAGCATCTTCTCGATACTGAGCGCAAACCCCACAGGGCGCTGCGAAGGTGAAGCGAATACGATGCGAGCAGTGTGGCTATTCTCCTCTTCGGCGTGCGGAGCTTATGGATTCACCGATCTGAGCGTAAGCCACTTCGGCCGAACCAAACCAGTCGGCAACATCGTGCTCAAATCCTCCAAGAGGATTGATATTCGTTCAGGCAGCGGTCTGCTGCTTCGGGTTATTGGCGAATAGATTCCGCCCTCTTCCGCATAATTACGCTGATGTTTTGAAATCCCAGAGCAGCAGCGGGAAACGGAGCTGTGCCTCTCCTTTTTCCGCTGCTCTGGCCAGCTCTCGAAAAAGCCGGTACTGAGGCCAACAGCACCGGAGAATCGCGCCATCTTCAAACCTGTCTATGAATCGGAAGCGTGTTGGGTCCGACCTGTTGGGCGTCACCTGCGCTGCCGGTCGCCTGTTCAGTGGTTTGCTGATCGCGCTATCGATGATTGCGCTAGGCAATTGTGGTGGTGTAACGTCCACCTCCGGTGCGTCGACATCCAGCACACCAACTGCGGCCACGCCAACCCCGCCAACCACTTCTCCCACACCGGGTCCGGGAACGGGCACATCTTCGCCATCGTCAACCCCCTCGGTGAACACCGGGGCGGAGTTCATGTATGCGGTCGCGCCGGCCGCAAATGAGCAAAGCACGTTTATCGTTTACCAGATCAACGAGGAGAACGGGCAGCTCACGCAGGTGACTGAGTCGACCATTCCAGTACGCGCAGCGCAGAACATCGCGGTGGATTCCAGCCGGCAGAATTTCTATGTGACTGGATTTGAGGCGCCGGGAACGAACATGGATCTGGTGAGAGTCGACCCAAGCACGCACGACATCACGGCTCTGCCGGGGCAGACATTTCATACGCTCCCTGCATTCCTAAGTAATGGTGATTGCTGTCCGAGCACGGTTGCCGTGGATGGAAGCGGGAAATTTGCTTACGTGGGAGGACTGAATGACGGATCGATTCACGTGTATTCGGTCGATCAGAGCAGCGGAACGTGGACGGAGATTTCTGCGAGCAACTCTCAGCCGAGTTCCGGCGGTGGGCCCGTGTACACAGTTGTTGTGCATCCCACGAATAAGTTCTTGTACGAATCGGAACGAGCCTCGAGCTTCGTGAATGTCTGGGCGCGCAATCAAAACGGCGGCGTCATCTTCCCAAATCCAGGATCGCCCTTTCCAACGGGTGCTCTCACCAGCTCTGTTTCAGTGAGCCCAGACGGAAAATATCTGTTCGTTCCCCAATATGAAACCGGCCGCGTTTCCGTCTACACCGTCGATGCAGATGGCACGTTGACCGCCTTAGCGGGTTCGCCGGTGACCGCGGGCAATGCTCCTAGCCGCGTGGTAGCCGATCCGCAGGATCGATTCTTCTTCGTGTTGAATAGCGGCGCTTATAACGGTGGTCCAGCGAACGTGCAGGCGTTTACGCTGGATCAAGCGACGGGAGCCATCCGCGAGGTGCCGAATAGCACGTTCACCGTTTACCAGGTTGGTCAGATACGCGTCGATGCGAACGGGAAGTTTCTCTACGCCGTTGGTGGGCAAATGATGGTGTGGTCCATCGATCAGACGACGGGAGCGCTGACTCCGGTGAGTGGAGCGCCGTTCAAGATCGTCGCGGCAGATGCCCTGATAATTCCGCAAACGACTGCGGGCACTCAGTAGATTATTTCTGTGTGACAACCAGCTGACTGTTGACGACGCGAACGTCGGCAATAAAATCTGGCAGCTTCAGTTTTTCGCGATTGGCGGGATCGGTAAGCTTCTTCTGCAACGGGCCGTTCACGAGAGAAACGGGAACGGTCAGGTCGCCAACTTTGAACTCCGTGGGATCGAATGTCGCGTAGCCATGTTGCGATCCGAGCCGCCCGGCTACGGTCACATACACGTCCTTACCATAAATCTGCGTAGGAAATATGCCGCGCACCTGGTCGCCTTCGAAGCTGACCTGCGGCGCTTGAATCGGCACCTGGCCGAGGTCGGGGGCCGGAGTACCGTTGCGCAGTGATTCAGCGAGTGCGGCATTCACTTCCGAAGACGAGAGCTGCACTTCGCCACCATGATTACCATCGGTGCTCGCTTGCTCCATCTGATTAATCTTGGTTTGGAAATCGGCTGCCTGCTGCTTCCAGGACTCGGCAGGGACTTGCGGAGCAGCGAGTTGCGACGGCTTCTTGAGCGCGAGCAGGATCACGATCAGCAGGATTGCGAGGACCACCCAGCGAGCAATGCGATAGATCTTCACGATCGGCTTTCTCTGAAGACGCACGGTTAGCATCTCGCACGATCCGGAGGTTCGGGAAGATGACCGTGGTTGTGGCGCTTTGGATAGCGCGAAGGAGGCTTCTGCGGCGAGGGATGTAATAATCAGGTGTGGCCTGCGATATCTGTCATACGCGCAAAGACAAGCGCTTTTGCCCGGCGCTGCACGACCGTATCTGTCCGGTATGCTGCGGAACGGAGCGTGAACTAACGCTCGATTGCCCGAGCGACTGCGTTTATCTGCAGCAGGCGCGGCAAAACGAAAAGCCGCGCGCGATCGAAGATCTCGACCGCGATTCGCTGTTCCTGGATGTCGAGATTCCGGAGAGATTTCTCTACGAGCGTGAGCCGCTCATCCTCGGATTAAGCTTTGGCGTGGCGAAGGCGGCGCGAGCTGACCGAAGCCTTAACGATCGCGACGCCATCGGCGCGCTGACGAATATGGCGCGCAGCTACCACACGCTGGTCGAGTCGGGATTGTTGTACGAATCACCGACGGCGAGCCTGCCACAACAGGCGATTGTTGCCGAGTTGCGGTCGATGATCGAGGAATATCGCAAGATCGAGCAGCAAAACCTCGGCTTCACTTCGCTGCGCGATAGTGACGTGCTGCGCGCGCTGGTGTTCATTTTGCGGATCGCGCTCGGACGGAATAATGGACGTCCCAAGTCGCGAGCTTACCTGGACTTTCTCTTTAGCCAGTTTCCCGAGCAGAAGTCAGGGATTGCGGCGCCCGACGAGGGTAGCCGAATTATTGTGCCGTAAACTCCCGCATATTCGTCGAATGATTCAGGACAGGCGACGGCTCGTCCTACACTTGCTTGGGGGTGAGAGATGGCCAGTGCGCCTGGAGATTTTCAAGAGCTGAAGCAGCGTCTACGCGGGATGTGGATGGCGGGGGATTTCGGACAGATTGCGCGACACAGCGAGCGTGAGGCTGAAAGCTGGGTTCATCAGCTAGGGCTTACCCAGGGCATGAAAGTTCTGGATGTGGCTTGCGGTACGGGCAACACGTCGCTACCAGCTGCTAAGACCGGCGCAGAAGTGACTGGACTGGACCTGGCTCCGAATCTACTGGAGCAGGCTCGCAAACGCGCGCAGGCGGAGGGATTGAAGATTAAGTTCATCGAGGGAGACGTGGAGCAGTTACCGCAGGCGGACAGCAGCTTCGATGCGGTGATCTCCATGTTTGGCGCGATGTTCGCTCCGCGGCCAGAGTTGGTCGCTAAGGAGCTGTTGCGGGTCTGTCGTCCGGGAGGATTCGTTGCAATGGCAAACTGGACGCCCGCAGGTTTTGTGGGGAAGATGTTCGCATTGACGGCGAAACACGCGCCGCCTCCGCCGGGAATAGCTCCGCCGGTGCAGTGGGGCACTGAGGAGATTGCCGCGCAAAGGCTCGGAAAAAAGGGAACGGTCACCACGACGAAGCGGCCGATGCTCTTCGACTTCCCCTTCGGACCGCACGCCGTTGTCGAGCACTTCCGAAAATACTTCGGGCCGACGCAAACGACATTTGCTCGCCTCGATCCGCAGGCCCAGGAAGGCTTACGCAAAGACCTGGTACAGCTGTGGGAATCCCACAACGAAGGCGATGCCGACCACACGATCCTCATGGGAGAGTACCTGGATGTGCGTGCAGCCGTCGCCTAGCGCCGGTCGGTTCGCACTACCAGAGCACCTTGATTCCAAACTGCACCTGACGCGATGTCGTTGAGGTGCTGGTGATGGCGCCAGCGGTGCCGGAAACGCCCGTTGGATTCGCCGCCGTGGGTGGAGTGAACGTGATCAAGTTGGGCGTGTTGAAGTTCGCGCGATTGAGCAGATTGAAAATCTCCGCGCGGAACTGCATGGTCCATCGCTCGGAGATCAGCGTGTTCTTCATCGCAGAAAAGTCCCAGGTAGCGAGGCCCGGGCCAATCAGCGTGTTGCGTCCGAGATTTCCGAAGAACCCACCGGTTGCCGGAGGCGCCAGGAATGCGTTCGGGTTATACCATTGAGTTGGATTTCCGAGAATGATGGAGCCGCTGAAGTTCGGATTGATGAATGGCCGAACGGGGTTGCGCGTGTCACCGTCGTTCGACGGGTTGTAACTCAACTGCGGCGTGAACGGGAATCCGGATTGCACGGTAACGATGCTGTTCGTCGACCAGCCGCTGATCAGCATGTTGCGAATTCCTTCTGCGCTGCTGCCGAACTTCTGCCCGCGCCCAAATGGCAAATCGTAAACAGCGCTGATCACTCCAACATGACGAACATCGAAACCGGCAAGGCCCCAGTCGGCGCGAATGTTGTAAGGATTCGAAATCAAGCCTGGTTCGTTCGCCGTGGTGGTGGCATTCACAGAATCACCGTCGTCGAGATCCTTCGACCAGGTGTACGCGCCGCGCAATGCAAGGCCATGGGCAAGGCGGCGATTGAAGTCGACCTGCAGCGCGTTGTAGGAGCTATCTCCAATAGAAAAATAGGTCCAGGTGTTGGCGAGTGAGGCGTTCGCGCGCGGCGCTCCGGCAGGGAAGAAGTAGCTTCCAGCGGGAACGGGTGTTCCCGCGATTCCTGCAGGAAACGTTGGGGGATAAGTCGCTGGGCAAGGCGCCGCCGGACAGATCGTCGCAATCGGAGCGTTTGCATCGAGGCCGACAATCTCGTGATATCCGTGCGAGCCGACGTAGCCGAGAGTCAACGAAGTGTTGGGCGAGAGCTCGCGCTGCACGCGCAACGACCACGAGATGAGCGTCGGCGTTTTCATGTCGGGCTGGATGCCGCCCGGAACTAACTTCGCGGTCGCGGGCAGCGGCACTGAAGGATCGACGGGGAACTTCGAAACCGCGAACGATGGAATGCTGTAGGTGGGATTGAAGGGCGCGTTCTGATCGGTGCGGTAGCCGAGCGCATCTTGCAGATCGTTGAACATTCCAAAGCTGGCGCGAATCACGGTCTTCGGATCCGTCGGGCTCCAGGCGATTCCTATGCGCGGCTGCGGCAGAAACTTCGCGTTGTTCTCGATGAAGAGCGAGCCGGAGACTGCCGGCTGGCTGGAGATGACGCCGTTGGTGAATGTGTAGTTCGCGGCGCGACCGTGAGCTTCGTTCCATCCGGTGCTCGACTCGGCGCGGAACCCTAGCGACACCGTGAGCGATGGAGTGAAGCGGATCACGTCCTGCGCGTACCAGGCAGCGAAAAACGATCGCCAGTTCAGCGGAGTGGAGATGGGATCGAACAAGAAGCTGCCGGCAGTGCCCTGAAGAAATGTTTGCAGGCTGGTGAAAGTCGCCTGTCCGAACTGGCTGAGATGAATGTTTTCGTTGGACTGGAACGGCTGCAGCCAAACGCCGAACGAGAACTGATGGCGATTCCTGACCAGGCTTACGCGATTCTCGATCGTATAAATGTTGCGAGCGACACTGAGATTGCTGCCGTTGTTGCTGCCGGCGAGACCGATCTGCGCCTGCGGATTGGAGGCGGCACTACCGCCAACGACGACTGCGCCCACCTGTTGTCCGAGTACGAATCCGGGAACGCTAGCGGCAGGGGTGCCGGGAGTCGGTTCGCCGGTGAAGAAGTATCCGGCGCGCGAGTAGCCGAAGCGAGCGATATTAATAAGGTTAGGAGAAAAAGTGTGTGTCCATTGCAGACTGGCGACCTGCTCGCGCAAGTTCATGAGGTCGGTGCTGTAAGGGTCGGCGATGGTCGCGGTCACATCGCCGCCATCGTCAATGGTGTATATGCCAGACAACAGATCGCGGCTGGAGAAGATGTGATCGAGGCGGGCGGTGCCAAAGTCTTCGCGGATGGTTTGCAATGGGCTGCTGAAAACCTGGGCGATACCGTTGAAGTCTGGCGCACCTGCCGGAGCGATCGGCCACAAGTTCAGCAAAGGTTGAACGCTGGGAACGGCGGCAGTGCGAGACCCGGCGTCAGGAACAAACGCAACGGACGTCTGATGCAGGTGCTGGCGGAGACCTTCGTAGTTGGCAAAGATGAACGTCTTGTCCTTTTGTATCGGCGCGCCGATGGCTGCGCCAAACTGGTTGCGCTGGAAAGGCGGAGCCGATCCCTGATCGAAGAAGTTGGGCGCATCGAGCGCGTTGTTGCGGAGAAATTCGTAGACGGAGCCGTGCAGCTGGTTGGTCCCTGATTGCGTCGCAATGATGACCTGGCCGCCGGGATGCTTGCCGTATTCCGCACCGTACGTGTCGCGCAGAACGTTGAACTCGCGTACGGCATCGACACCGAGCAACTGGCCGCTAGTCCCGCCGGGCGTCATGTTGTTTTCGGCGGCGCCGGTGAACTCCACGCCATTCAGCAGGAATATGTTTTGCTGCGGACGATTGCCGGAGACGGAGAAATTGTTGCCGGTGGTGGAATTCGAAACGCCGGTGCCCCCGGTTTTTTCCCAGGTAAAGTTCACGACGCCGGGATTGAGCGTCATCAGCAAATCGTAGCTGCGGCCATTGAGGGGAAGATCCTTGATCTGTCGTTCCCCGACCAGACCGGAGATATCCTGAGTGCTGGTGCTGACGACCGCTGCGTCACCTGCGACCTTGATCTGCTGAGTGACTTCGCCAATGCGTAAACGCACATTGACGGCCGCATCCTGACCGACGACGAGACGCACGCCGGTGCGAATTTCTTCGGCGAAGCCCTGCTTGCGAACGGAAACCTGATAGGTTCCCACCGGAAGCGCGAGCAGTTGATAGCGGCCGTATTGATTCGTAGTGGTGTCGCGCGTCAGGCCAGTCTCAACGCTTTGTGCGGTGACGGCAGCGTCGGTAACGGCGGAGCCGCTGGGATCGACGACAGTGCCGGTCAAATTCGCCGATACTTGTGCGGACGCAACGGTAGCTAACAATGAAATCAGCAGAAGACAACAGAATCCTCGAGTCACGAGCACCTCACAGGAAAAAGCCTTTGCATCAAGCAAAGGGCTGGCTGGTTGACGTGTGGGGCCCGAACGGCTTGTGCTGACTAAACGCGAACGATCATGACTTCGGTGGACTTGATCAGGGCAGCGGCAGTCTCACCCTTCTTCAAGCGCATCTCGCGAACCGCGTCAGCGGTGATGATCGACGTGATGTGCTGATCGCCGAGCGAGAGGGTGACCTGCGCCAGCAGGCCACTTACCTTCAAGTCCACAATTCGCCCGACCAGTTGATTGCGTCCGCTGATATGACGGAAGTTGGAGCGGCGCTTAATGCCGGGCTTTCCAAGCTTCTTCGGCAGATACTTGTCGACCTCGCTCTGCGGAATACGGTAGTGGCCGCCGGCGGTCTGCGCCGTGCGCAGTTTGCGTTTGTAGATCCATTGCTTCACCGTCGGATAGCTGATGCCAAGAACGGTGGCCGCTTGACGAGGCGTAAGGAGATCACTCATGTCCGCACCTGTACGAGTTAATACAATTCAATACGACAATCGTATACGATACACGACGGACGTTACAGGATACAAAAAGTCACTGTGTTGACTGCCAGAGGGCGTTAGACGGATTTGGAGGAGGCCGAATGCGCGTGTCGAGAAGATTGGCAGCTGCCATCACGGCACTTGGATTGGTGCTCTGCCTTCCGGTTCTATGCGCCCAGACCCTGCAGGTGGGGGATTCAACGCTCGGTTTCGAGTGGTAGTTTCTTTCCCTCTAAGTAGCGCCTTAGCTACTTTGCACGCTGCAGGCTTGCTGCCTTTTGCGTCGCGTCCGCCGCCTCGGCCTTCATGCCCTTTGCCGCATAAGCTTTGGAGAGTTGCGATTCGATGTCGGCATCGTCGCCGCTAAGCTCCCGCTCCTTTGAGAATGCCGCGATCGAATCGTCATACTGATGCAGCTCCGTGAAGGAGAGTCCCATGTTGTAATAGGCGCCTTCAAACTCCGGATCGAGTTGCACGGTCTTGCGATATTCCTCGAGTGCCAGCGGATGGTTGTGCTCCGCGGCCGCGACGTACCCGAGTCCGAAATACGTTCCGGCATTCTCGCCGTCGAGCGCGAGAACCTGATTGAAGGCGTTGCGCGCTTCATTAAGACGGTTGTGGTCCGCGTAGAGCCGACCCATCTGGTAATAGGCCTCGTCATTCTTCGGATCGAGTGCGATTACCTGCTTAAGCTGGACTTCGGCCTGATCGGCCTGCGAGTTCTTCGCATATGCATCCGCCAGATAAAGATGCGCAGGAATGTATGCGGGCTTCTGGCGGACTGCCGTTTGAAGTTCGGTGATCGCCTCAGCCACTTTGTTCTGCTGTAGAAGGACGGTGGCACGCTGCGTGTGGGCGACGTAGCCGCGCGCTGCTTCCACCCAGCGGACACATCCGAACACGATCGCCATCCCTACCGCGATCACCAGAATGCGCCGCGATGGATCATCGCGACCGGGCGCAGCTTTGGCGATCAACGCTCCCAATGCCAGGCCGCAGACGAGACCGCCTATATGCGCGGCATTGTCCGTGCGGCCGGAAACAGCACCGAAGAGCAGGTTGTATCCGGCGAACATGACGACACTGCGCAGCGAGGGCTGAATCGCAGCACGAGGTAACGAGAATTCGCCTAAATAGAAGGAGGCGATCAAGGCTCCCGCGATTCCGAAGATCGCACCCGAGGCGCCGGCGCTTACCGTCCCCGGATGCCATGCGACACTGGCGACGCTGCCGGCAACGCCGGAGATCAAGTAGACGGAGGCAAATGTCCAGTTGCCATACAGCGATTCTGCGAGCGCTCCAAGATCCCACAAGCACCACATGTTGAACGCGATATGAATCACGCCAATGTGCAGAAACATGCAGGTGAACAGTCGCCACCACTCACCGCTCAGCGTAAGCGGACCCCAGTTAGCTCCCCAATGCACAAGCTGTTGGGTCGTGGGACTGGTGATGGAAATTCCGGCGAGCGCCATCCCCAGGAAAACGGCAGCATTGATTCCGACGAGGGCGTGCGTGACCAGCGCCTGATTTGTAGCGCGCTTCGCCCAGGGCACGGTCATCACGGGTTGGACAGCGTCATCGGGAAGCTCACCGCGTTGTGCGGCCTCGTGTTGGACGCACCACTGGCAGATCTTTTTCCCGAACGTAAAAGAAGAAAGATTGCGACCGCACTTTACACAATTCGCCATTGTTGATGAAGGTTAGCCGCGGCAGATTGCGGCGATCCAGTTATGAGGGTACCTCAGAAACGCGGCTTAGTTCATTTTTGGCGTGAACTGTTTTACAGCCTGGCGATCTGGGGATAAGCCCGCCAGCAATTCCTGAGCAGTCTTCTTTATTACTGGATGCACTACGCCTGGCGCGATCTCCGCCAAAGGCTCGAGAACGAAGCGCCGCTCGTGCAATGCGGTATGGGGAATGGTCAGGCCAGGTTCGTGGATTATCTGGTCGCCAAAGAGAAGGATATCGATATCAATGAGCCGCGGTCCTTTGGGTTGCAGGCGCTCGCGTCCTAAGGCGCGCTCGATCTCCAGCAGACGCTGCAACAGCGTTTCCGGCAGAATATCCGTTTCCAAGAGCACAACGCAGTTCAGGAACCAGGGCTGATCGAGGAAATCAACGGGCTCGGTTTCATAGAAAGAAGAAACGGCGGTGACTTTTCCGAGCGAGTCCAGACGGGCGATGGCATCTCGCAGGTTCGCCTCGCGATTGCCGAGATTGGAGCCGAGGGAGAGGTAAGCGACGTTTCGCGTTTCACGTTTCATGTTTCGCGATGACCGCCAGTGAGAATGATATGGATACTTCGGTCACGAGGGTAGGGCTTCCTCACCTGCGCCTCGGAACGACAGCAGAAAACCAGAGACAGAAAAGACTAGGCAGGTTGTACAGCGCCGACAGGTTCGGCTACGCGGCGGTCGGCGGCGACTTCGTCGTTAGTTTCTTCCCAGAGGCTGGAATCCCGCAGGAGCCGTGAGACTAATGCTGTATGCATGGCGTGACCCGCTTTGCGCGCGACCACCCGTCCGATGATCTGCCGTCCGAGTAGCGCCAGATCGCCAATGAGGTCGAGCACTTTATGGCGGACGAATTCATCCTGGTAACGCAAGGGTCCGTTCACCACACCTTCGCGGGTGAGCACGATGCAGCTATCCATGGAAGCGCCGCGGATCAGGCCCATGTTGCGCATGGCCTGTTCGTCCTCGCGAAATCCAAAGGTGCGGGCGGATGCGATCTCACGCTTGAACTCGCCATCGTTCAGGTGGACTTCGAAGCGCTCCAGTCCGATCTGCGGGTGAGGGAAGTTGATCTCGTAAGAAACGGAATAGCCTTCGCCTGGATAGACAGCGATGAATTTATCGCCTTCCGACAGTTCGATGGGCTTGCGAATCCGGTAATACTTTCGCGGGCGCCGCTGCTGGCGAATGCCAGCCTTCAAGATCATGTCGACAAAGGGCTGGGCACTGCCATCAAGGATCGGCGTTTCGAGGTTGTTGAGTTCGACAATCGCGTTATCGATACCGACGCCGACGAACGCCGCGAGAACGTGCTCGGTGGTAGAGATGAGCACGCCTTTCTTCATCAAGCTGGTGGCATAGCTGACCTTGGCGACGTTACGGCTGGTGGCTTCGATTTCAAATCCGTCGAGATCGGTGCGACGGAACACGATGCCGGCACCGGCGGGTGCGGGCAGAATGTTCATCTGAACGGGGGCACCGCTGTGGAGACCGATACCGCTGCACGAGACGGGGCGCCGGATTGTTTGTTCCAAGGTCAAAGTCGGGAGGCCGGACAGCCACAAAGGCTCGAACACTAGGTTACACCGGAAGTTGCAAACCTATGGTGTGGTTAAAAGTAGACAGGCAGTGGACAGATAGGCGCATGTGCCGAAAGCAGCAACAGCTTCCGAAATCCCGATTTGAAACCACGGATTCTTAATCTTTAATAATTATTATCCTTTACGAATAACTGGCATCTATTCTCATAACCAGCAGAATGAAGGCCGTTTCCATTTCGCAGTTCCGCGAACTATGCCACCAGCATGGTTGGGCGGTAACCCACCAGCGTCAGATCATCTTTGAAACGCTGATGGCGATGCCGGGGCACCCCAGTCCTGAGGAAGTTTTCGGACGGGTACGGAAGAAGATTCCGGCAATCTCGTTGGCCACGGTCTACAAGACAATCCACACATTTCTCGATTCGGGAATCTTTGGTGAAGTCAGTATTCACCACGGCTCACTTCGAGTTGATCGCAACATCCGCGCGCATCATCATCTGGTGTGCACCCGGTGTAAGTCGATCACCGACATCGATGACGCGGATCTGGAACCAGTTCAATTGCGCAAATCTTTGCCGAGCGGTTTCCGCGTGCAGAGATATGCGGTTGAAATTCTGGGGCTGTGCGCAAAGTGCAGCGCTCGGTCTCAAACTCATCCTGAAATCTAACGTTATAAATATGAGGAGAAGGAAAGAATGCTAGGAGTTGGAGAGAAGTTCCCTAATTATTCCGTAACGGCCACCGTTTCTACCGACAAGAACCTGGAAAAGGCGTTCAAAACGATCACCAGCGAAGACTACGCGGGCAAGTGGAAGATTTATTTTTTCTGGCCTAAGGATTTCACCTTCGTCTGCCCGACCGAGATCGCCGCGTTCGGCAAGATGAATAAGGAATTCCTGGATCGTGATGCGCAGCTTCTTGGTGGCAGCATCGATTCCGAATTCGTGCATCACGCGTGGCGGAACAATCACGCCGATCTGAAAGATCTTCCATTCCCGATGCTCTCTGACATCAAACGGGAACTCACCGAGCAACTTGGGATTCTGGATCCGGCCGCGGGCGTTGCACAGCGCGCGACGTTTGTCGTGGATCCGGAAAACATCATTCGCTTCGTCTACGTGACGGACCTCTCCGTCGGTCGCAGCCCCGCGGAAGTTTTGCGCGTGCTCGACGCACTGCAGACGGACGAGCTCTGCCCATGCAATTGGCAGAAGGGCGAAGCCACCCTGACTGTGTAAGTAAATGTCGTTAGTCGTTGGTCGTTAGTCGGTAGCGAATATGGCCAGATTTTTCTGGTTTCGCCAACGACCGTCGACCACCGACTAACGACTCTTTCAATGACAGAAAGACGGGACCTATGAATCTAGATGAACTGATTGACGTACTTCCGGCCTATGCGAAGGACTTGAAACTTAATTTTTCAACCCTGGTGCGGCAGCAGAGCGATCTGAGCGAACAGCAGGCGTGGGGAACAGTGGCAGCCAGCGCGATCGCAGCCGGGAACAACGATCTGACGCAGGCGGCTATCGCCGAAGCCGGAGCTCACCTTTCCCCGGAAGCGCTGGAAGCCGCTAAAAGCGCGGCTGCGGTGATGGGGATGAACAACATCTATTACCGCTTCCTGCACCTGAGCAGCAATGAAAAATACAAAACGATGCCGGCGCGGTTGCGGATGAACGCGATTCGAACGCACGGCGTCGATCATGCCGACTTCGAACTGTGGTGCACGGCGGTGTCGGCGATCAACGGATGCGGAGCGTGTGTTGATTCGCATGAAAAAACTTTGCGCGACAAAGGTGTGGGCGAAGAAAAAATTCTTGCCGCGGTGCGCATCGCTTCAATTCTGCATGCGATCGCTTCGATTCTTCAAACCGAGTCTGCTTTGGGAAATCTTAATGCGGCGCCGTTTTCGGCGCTCTAATTCTCTTGAAGCGGCGTGGATATTGATCGCGCCGCTTCGCTCTCCTCTTTAGTTCTTCTCTGCTGCGATCTTCAGACTGCACACAACTCGCGACAGTTAGAAAACAGTCACTTGACAGATCGCGCGATTAGATTTCTAAACGTGAATCCGTTGTCGAGATTTGTTGATTTCAAATTTCCCTCGTGGTTTTTTTTCGTGCTAGTATGCGATGCAGCTACACAAATACGCTCCGCCCCGAGTTCAATGCATGGCTACCCTCGAAAGTTTCAGCATCGTCATCAGATGTTGCATGCACTCTGGTTTGGCTGGGCGCCTTCTGCGTATCACTCAAGCTTCGAAGCGAGGCTAGCAACAAGTTTCAAAAAGTTACTGCCCGTTGTTAGGGTGAGATGGTTTTAAGTCCGGGGTAGCGCATCAGCTACCTTGGGCGAGTTGGCTTTTGGCCGACTAAGGCTTTTTGTCGTGAGATTTTTTCCGCGTGCTCTGATATTGTGCGCAAACACATCAGGCGCCCGGCAGGATTTGAAGAAAAATGTCAGTTACAAGCGCGACCGCTTCCGTTGACCCTTGGGTGCAAATACTCGGCGCCCTGGAAAAGAAAATTAATCGTCATTCCTACGACACCTGGCTCAAGCCGACGCGCTTCAGTCACCTGCAGAATGGCATCATCTTCATCCGCGTGCCTACAACGGAGTTTCGCGATATCGGCGAGAAGTACGGTGATCTGATCCAGGAAGCGATCGATAACCTGGGATTCGACTTCCGCGACGTCCAGTTCATCACCAGCGATGATGCGCCGCAGAAAACTCCGGTGCGTCACGATGGCGGGTTCTCCGCCGCGGCCGCGCCCGCTCTCCAGGCAGGACAAGCGCGGCAGACGCGCTTCGACTGGGACAGCGCCGCGCAGCTGAATCCGAAGTACACGTTCGACAACTTCATTATTGGCGCCGGCAACCAGTTCGCCGCCGCGGCCGCAAAGGCGGTAGCCGAGAATCCCTCGAAGGCCTATAACCCGCTCTTCTTATATGGCGGCGTGGGCATGGGCAAGACGCACCTGATGCAGGCGATCGGCGCATCGGTGAAGAAGCGGGATCCGCAGAAGTCCATCTGCTACCTGTCGAGCGAGCGTTTCACCAACGAGATGATCAACTCGCTGCGCTACGACAAGATGAGCAGCTTCCGCGACAAGTTCCGCAACGTCGACGTGCTGCTGGTGGACGACATCCAGTTCCTGGCGCAGAAGGAACGCACGCAGGAAGAGTTCTTCCACACATTCAATGCTCTGCACGAAGGTATGAAGCAGATCGTGATTGCCAGCGACCGTCCGCCGAAAGAGCTGGCGGAGATCGAGGACCGGCTGCGCAGCCGCTTCGAGTGGGGATTGATCGCGGACATCCAACCGCCTGACCTTGAGACCAAGGTCGCCATTCTGATGAAGAAGGGCGAGTCGGAGCGGGTGATCCTGCCGACCGAGGTTGCGCTCTTCATCGCTTCGAACATTCGCTCCAACGTTCGCGAGCTGGAAGGCGCACTGATCCGGCTGATCGCGCACTCGTCGCTCATCGGGCAGGAGATCACGCTGCCCTACGCGCAGCAGGTGCTGAAGAACTTCATCGACTCGCAAACGCGCAAGGTGTCGATTGAGGCGATCCAGAAGGCTGTGGCGGAGCAGTTTGGCCTGCGTCCGCAGGAGATCAAGCAGAAGAACAATTCGCGCGCCATCGTCTATCCGCGGCAAATTGCGATGCACCTGGCAAAGCATCTGACGGACGCATCACTGCCGGAAATCGGGCGCCAATTCGGCGGCAAGCATCACACGACGGTTCTGCACTCGATCGAGAAGATTGAGGAATCGCGCAAGACGGATAAGGATCTGAACCGGCTGCTCAACAAGATGCTCGAGCAGTTGGGCGGATAGTTTCAGGGATCATCAGCAATCATTCAGCCCGGTCGATGACCGGGTTTTTTCATTAAGGGAAGGTCTTGCTGCCACCAGTTGGTGACTCCGTCTGATTGCGGGAACTATTTCCCCGTGTTCGGGGTCGAACAGGATAGGTTTCCAATAGAACCGAGGCTCGATGCTGCAACTTCCTCTTATTACCCAGATCGCAATCTGGATCAAAGTTGCTGCTGTCATTTGTGGGCTGCTTGCTCTACCGTTACTCGTCGGCACGCGCCGAAAGAGAACTCCTAATAAGAACGACATTGCTGCGATCGCGCTAATCGCATTTGGCTTTTTCCTTCAGGGCGGGGTCGAGGCAGTGTTGAGGTTCAGCCCGCAGGATATGTTCGGTGGCTATGTCTTGGGGTGGACTGGCGGAAGAGACGAGCAACACAGCTCGCTCTTCTTATACGATCTTGGCTTTCCTCCCCGAGACGAAGCCTCTTTCCCTGAAGCACAGAGGCAGAATCTCTTCGTCGCACGTTCGCGGCGGAACCTTATTCCCTCTTCGTTTTGGGATTCGAACGGCAAGCTCCTCACCAAATGCGAATACCGACGATGGGATCGTCAGATAACAAAGATCGATGCCTTACCTGTTCCTGGCGCAAACGAGCTAACCGCCTGGCATTGGGCATCTCACGCTGAAGGGCGCTTCTGGTTCCTCGTAGAAACGCTTTCAGCTTTGTTCGTGCTCTGTGTGTGCATTGTCTGGTTCCGACCGTCCTTAAAATCCGCAGCGCTGCCAAGTTCGCTTTCAGTGCGTGCTTTTCCAAATAGGTGGGCCATTCGGATTTATCTCGCCGTTTTGGTGCTGCTGGTTGCATGGGTGATTTTCGTAAGGGCATCAGGCCGGATCTTCCAGTACAAGGGGGAAGTCCTGCTGCACAGAGTTCAGACCCTCGAATTGCGTAAGAGTACCTGGCAGGATGCTGAAATGCTTCGAGATGAATATTCCGGCCACGTACAGCAATTGGGGCGCGGGCCTTGTGACAGTTCTCGCTGTGATTTCAGGATTGAACTATCCCATTCGAGTGGACTCCTCAGGTCGCCAGACAAATTCTGGAAGCGCATCTGGAACGTGGCTTGGAATCTCGCCGGTGGGCGATGGACAGAAATTAACGCTTCTGTAACTGTTCGGAATAGAGTGGTCCTGGGCAAGAGCTTCCATGTGATAGTGCCTCATCGAGAGGGTTATGCCCTGATTGCCGACGCAGCTACCGTTCGCGGTTTTGGACTCCAAGGTCGACGCCTCAACTTAGGCACGAACAATTTGGTATATGGCAGACCCGGTGGGTGCGAAATCTGCCAAGCGCTCTGGGCGCGTGTGACACCCTTCGGCAACACCGCTGAAATGAGAGACGCTTTCGATTTCGATCTCTCCTGCATTGGAGGAACCCTGAGAGCGTGCACTAGCGTTGCTAGCTTAATGCCAACTGCCGGCCGCTACGTATATGGCGATCTCAGTTCCGAAGATCATTTGCCGCCAGAACCACCACCGTGGGCGCCAGATATTGTGCGTCGCCTGGGCAGGGATGCATGCCGAGTTGGGCTTATTGAGGTGACTCGCGTTCGTTCTGCTGATCCGACCAGCGCAATGGATTCCGCACCACGGGTCAGCTTCAAGGTACTCGAAACGTTAAAAGATAACGTCATTCATGACACGCGACGAGACTATGGCTGCTCAACGACACCTTTGAAGCAACGCAATGAGGCACGATTTCTAAGCTTTGACTCTGGCGTTACCCCTCCCCGTGCCGGAGATCATGTGATCGGCTTTTGGGAAGACGATAGCGATGTCCGAGCTTTTCTACCCTTTACGAGCGAAATGATGGCCGAGGTACAGAAAGGAATTGCGGAAGACACTATCGACCTCCGCTGAAAAAGAAAGGTACCAGCAAGCCAAGCCGACCTGCACCGAACGACCTTTTCCTCTTACCGACTGCCAGCTACTAGCTACGCCAACGCGACTGTTGGCAGTTTGCGATGTGTTTTCCACTCCCTGCCTCATAACCGCTGGCGTGAATCATGTGGATAGACTGTGGAAACGGTGCATACCGAGGTTGAATCTCGAACAGGCGGTCCAATCTTGCAGTCCGGCTAACAGGCTGGCGCCCTTTTGAACATGCCGTTAGAAAAAGGTAAGTCACTGGTTTAAGCTTGTTTGCCCAAAGTTTCCACTTTTCCGCAGCCATCTACTACGGATTGTGAGATGTGCGGTTTCTTTGGTTTTTGTTTTGATATATAAAAAAGGCCATACACGAACCGTGGCCAGTAGTATCCGCTTGGCGGCGCCCACTCGGGCCAAAATGGCCAATGTGCCGGGCGGAATGGAAGACGAGGACTTATGGAGATCACAGTCAGTAAGTTCGACCTGCTGAAAGAACTCACCGCCACGCAGGGAGTTGTCGAACGCAAGACCACTATCCCAATTCTTTCTCATTTCCTATTTGAGGCGGCGGACGACAAACTCTCCATCACGGCAACCGATCTCGATCTGGGCCTGCGCACCTCCTGTCCTGCCAAGGTTAAAAAAGAGGGTGCCTGCACCATTCCCGCACGCAAGCTCTATGACTACGTAAAATTGCTTCCCGACGGCGACATCAGCATCAAGGCGTTGGAGAACCACTGGGTAAATATTCGCTCTGGCCGGTCCAACACAAAGATGGTCGGCATGGCGCGGTCGAACTTCCCCGCGCTGCCGATATTTCCAAGCGCCGGTGTCATTAAGATCCCAGCCCAGGTTTTGCGGACGATGATTGCGAAGACGATTTTCGCGATCTCCAGCGAAGAGTCGCGTTATACGCTGAACGGCGCGCTGATGGTACTGAAGCCCGAATCCATCACCATGGTGGCGACCGACGGTCACCGCCTGGCGCACATCGAGAAGGCGCACGAGGCGTTTCCTGACGTCTCCGACATGCGGACGCTGGTTCCCAAGAAAGCGATGGCGGAGTTGAACTCGCTGCTGGGAGCGACGGATGTGGATGCCATCGACTTCGCGAAAGACGAGTCGACGCTATTCTTCCGAATTGGCGAACGCGTTCTCACTTCGCGCCAGCTCACCGGACAATTCCCGAACTTCGAGGCCGTGCTGCCGCGCGACAACAACAAGTTCGTCACCGTGCGCACCGAGGATATTTCTTCCGCCATTCAGCGTGTAGCCCAGTTCGCCGATGAGCGTTCCGGCGCGATCAAGCTGCGGCTGGATAAGGGCGGGATCACCGTGTCGTCGTCTTCGGCGGAGACGGGCGAGTCGGAAGATCAGATTGAAGCGACGTATGCCGCGGATCCGGTTGTGATCGGCTTTAACTCGCAATACCTGCTCGACTTCCTGAAAGCCGCGACGGGCGGGGAAGTTCGCTTCGAGTTCAAGGATGCGCAATCGGCTGGGCAGCTTCGTCCGGAAGAGAATGGGGACGCGGAGTTCAAGTACCGGTACATCATCATGCCGATGCGGATCTGAAGATTTTTTTGGCGGCACGGTCGCCAAAGTGTTAAGAAGTCATTGAAAAAGAAAAGCCGCCTAACGGTTGCACCCGGTAAGCGGCGGAAGAAAACGCGCCCCTAGAGAGGTACGCGAGTCCGTTTGCATTCTCGCGCACCGCTAAAAGTTTTTCAAGCGGTAAACCGGCCCAGTAGCCGAGGTGAGAATGAAGATCGAGCTTAGCTTTCCGAAATCCTATTGCAATCAAATCTGCTGTGCCTGTGATCGTGGAAACCACGAGGACTGTGTTGATGTTTCTTGTAATTGCAGCCACATAAAATCGAAGTCTGTGGATGAGACTTATTGGCAGACTAGGATAGTCGGGTTTTCTCCTAGGCAATTGGAGATGTTTCCGTTCTGTAGCGCGTCCGCCCTGTCTAAAAGACCGCGTGCCAAACGACCAGCGAGAGCTCAAACGATAACGTACAGTGTGATCCTTCGGATCAGAGTTCACTCATTGCCCCGTTGACCTTCCCGCTCTGGATGAGTAACCTGCCCTGCATCAGCTCTGGAGGGCTCGTATGAACGGCTTTAAGCAATTTCTCCTACGCGGAAATGTGGTGGACCTGGCGGTCGGCGTGGTGGTGGGCGCGGCTTTTGGCACGGTAGTCACTGCTTTTGTAAAAGATCTTCTTACCCCACTGATTGCGGCCGTGGTAAAGAAGCCAGATTTCTCCGCATTCGCAGTTGAGATCAATGGCAGCAGGTTTCTTTACGGCGACTTCATCAATTCCCTGATCTCATTCGTGCTGGTGGCGGCCGCCGTGTACTACTTCGTGGTGCTGCCGATCAATGCGCTGGTGAACCGAGTGAAGAAGGCTCCGGTGCCGGCCGATCCGACTACACGCAAGTGCCCGGAATGCCAGAGCGAGATTTCCCTGGCGGCGAAGCGCTGCGCGTTCTGCACGTCGGTGGTGGCAACGCAGGCAGCAAGCGCTGCGGTTTAGTTCCGTGAAGATCGGGTGAGTACTTAGGAAATCGGCCCAGGTGTTCGCGCGATTGATCGCGATTCGACGTGAATCAGAAGCTGCCGATTCCATTTCCGTTGGGAATCTTGAACCAGTCGTACTGCAGATGGCAGCGCACGGAGATTCCGGTTCGAACTTTCATGAAGGTTTGCTGGATGCGACCAATACGCATCCCGTTCTCCATCATTGAGCGCTGATTCAATTGCGCCGATTTTTGCTGGTCCAGATATTGTTGTTGTGCTTTACGATAGTCGTCCGAGTCGCTCTGCTCCTGGTAGTAGTAGCGTTGATCCTGTAACCGATCCGAGAGGGCCTTGTTCTCATCCGCGAACCGGATGAGCGCGGTTTCATGCCGATCCCACCAGTCCTTCAGCATTGCTTCAGTTTCTTCCGGTGAGTGGTGCGCCTTGTAGTCGTTGATGGCGGTGACAATTTCGTCAGAGTTATCGAGTCCGTCGAGCGTGATGTCGGGGATCGGCTGCTTCACCTTGGAGATCACGCTGTCGAGCGAGTCGTCATCGATGCGAACCTTAGCAGTCGTCGACCCTGAGGGCTTCTTACTGGCGATCTCGCCCAGCGATTTTGTATCAGACTTGGTATCGCAGGCCGAGTCCTGCTGCTGCGCACTTGAGCATCCGGCAGCAAGGATCACCGCGGCTACAGTAAGAATCCGGTATTTGGTCATGCTGTACAGGATCTTAGCCGCATCAGGCGATAATTCGATCTCTAGGACGTGACTTACGTCATCACCTGGACGGCATCGGATTCCTTGAATAAAACTCTGAGCGAGGCGTGGGCCAAACTGAGCTGCGACGCAGTCGGATGCCGCCTACACAGGAAGATTCGTCCGGACCCCGCCAAGCGTCTTCCGGCGCGCCCGTAAGCTACTGAAACAGCGCAGTTTACCTTCATGACACCCGTCCATTTTTCGCTCTGTTCTGTGCTAAAATAGAGACTGCTCAGATGGGCGCTAACCGTTTTTGATTTCAATCACTTGAGGTCAATTTTCGAGTTGCCGGAATCCACGATTCCGGCGGCCGGTTCACCGCCTGTTCGAGACCGCATTTCCGGCATCTTGCCGGTCAAGTCTTGCGCGCGTGAGCGCGTGTTTGTAACGAATGGAGTTCGATGCCCGCCAAAGAAACTCGTAACGGAACGGCAGTAGCTGATCCAAAAGAGATTAAGTCCAACGAAAAATCCGCCAACGGAAATGGTGATCACGCCGGCACCTATAACGCCGACTCGATCAAAGTTCTCGGCGGCATGGAGGCCGTACGCAAACGGCCCGCGATGTACATCGGCTCGACGGGCGAGATGGGCTTGCACCACCTCGTGTACGAAGTAGTGGACAACTCCGTAGACGAAGCGCTCGCCGGCTACGCGACGCACGTCGATGTGACGATTCACATCGACAACTCCGTTACCGTGGTTGACGACGGCCGCGGAATTCCCGTCGACGACATGATCATCGACGACGAAAAAGTTCCAGCAGCGCAAGTCGTGATGACGAAGCTGCACGCCGGCGGTAAGTTCGACAGCTCAACCTACAAGGTCTCGGGCGGACTGCACGGCGTGGGCGTGAGCTGCGTGAACGCGCTCAGCGAAGAACTGAATCTTGAAATCAAGCGCGACGGGCACACCTGGGAGCAGTCGTATTCGGCGGGTGAGCCGACCACCAAGCTGAAGAAAGTTGGTCCGGCCAAAAAGACGGGAACCAAGGTCCATTTCGTTCCCGACAAATCAATCTTTACCGTCACCGAATACAACTTCGATACGCTTGCGCAGCGCCTGCGCGAATTGGCCTTCCTGAATGAAGGACTGATCATCACGCTGACAGATGAGCGCACCACCGATTCGAAGACCGGCGAAGCGAAGACGCTGGAATTCAAGTACAACGGCGGCATCGGCGAATTCGTGAAGCATCTGAATCGCGGTAAGAACGTACTCTACGACAAGCCGATTCACATGCGGCGAGACGCGGACGATAGCGGCGTCGCGCTGGATGTCGCGGTGCAGTACAACGACGGCTATTCCGAAAACGTGTTCAGCTTCGCGAACAACATCAACACGGTCGATGGCGGCACGCATCTGTCAGGCTTCCGCACGGCGCTTACGCGAACGATCAACTACTTCGGCCAGCAGCTCGGGCTGTTCAAGGACGTAAAAGAGAATCTATCGGGAGACGATGTTCGTGAAGGCCTGGTTGCGGTGATCAGCGTAAAGCTGCCACAGCCCCAGTTCGAAGGCCAGACCAAGGGTAAGTTGAATTCCGACATTGCCGGCGTGGTGCAGGCGTTCGTGAACGAAAAGCTGGGCGCCTTTTTCGAGCAGAATCCGACGGCCGCGCGCAAGATCATCAACAAGGCAATCGACGCGGCACGCGCGCGCGAAGCTGCACGCAAGGCTCGCGATCTGACGCGGCGCAAAGGCGCACTCGACGGCGGCGGCCTGCCGGGCAAACTGGCAGACTGTTCCGAGCGTCAACCCGATCGCTGCGAGCTGTACCTGGTCGAGGGCGAGTCCGCAGGTGGAACCGCGAAGCAGGGACGCGACCGGCGCTTCCAGGCGATCCTGCCGCTGAAGGGCAAGATCCTCAACGTGGAAAAAGCGCGCTACGACAAGATGCTCAGCCACGAAGAAATTCGCGCCATGATCACGGCGCTGGGCACGGGCATTGGCAAGGACGACTTCGATCCGGCGAAGCTGCGTTACGGCAAAATCATCCTGATGACCGATGCCGACGTCGATGGGTCGCACATTCGCACGCTGCTGCTGACGTTTTTCTTCCGCCACATGCAGGAGCTGATCAAGCGCAACAACGTGTACATTGCGCAGCCGCCGCTGTATTCGATTCGCAAGGGCAAGTCGCAGCAGTACATCAAGAACGATGCCGAGTTCGTGAAGGTGATGGTGAAGCGGGCATCCGAAGGGCTTGTAGTTCGCTATGGCGAGGGCGCCGCGAAGCTGGAAGGTGCGCAGCTGGCGAAGTTCATGACCACGCTGAACGACTACATCGGCTACTTCGACAAGGTCGCCAAGCGGCTGCGCGACGAGAAAGTCGCCGACCTGGTACCACGCATTGATCTGGCAAAGCGTGCGGACTTCGAAGGCGAAAAGAAAGATCCGCCGACGAAAATTGCACAGCTGGTGAAAGATCTGCAAAAAATCACGAAAGAGCGCGACCTCAAGAAAGTGGAAGCGCGCTTCGAAGAAGAGCACAACCTGTGGGAAGTGGCTTTCGTGAACAGCCAGGGCGCGGAGCACGTCATCAGCTGGGAGCTGGCGAGCTCGCCCGAGTATCGTCAGATGCTCGCGAAGTACAAGCAGATCGAACCCTACATGCAGCCGCCGTTCGTGATCGAGCCGAAGGCACGCGAAGATTCGAAGTCCGATCGCGCCGAGCTCAGTGACGACGAGCAGGAAACGTTGGACAAGGCGGAGAAGAAGGCTCCCAAAGCTGCGCCGCGTCGTAAGCACGAGATGGAGCCGGTCGAGAAGCAGACGGCGCGCGAGCTCTTTGAGTTCGTCATCAACGAAGGCCGCAAGGACTATACCGTGCAGCGCTACAAGGGTCTGGGCGAAATGAGCGCGGGCCAGTTGTGGGAGACGACGATGGATCCGGAGCGGCGCACGCTGCTCTCGGTGAAACTCGAGGATATAGCGGAGTGCGAGACAATCTTCTCCACGCTGATGGGCGAAGACGTGGAAGCACGCCGCAAATTCATCGAAGACAATGCACTGGACGTGAAGAACCTGGACATCTAAAGCTTAGCCGCCGATCAACGCTGAGTTAAAAGCCTGCTCATTTGGGCAGGCTTTCCTTTGTCCTATGCAAGTAAGTGGCTACTCATTCCTCTGCCTTGGAAGATGCACCATAACATAGACATACAGGGAAGTTCGCACAGGATACCTCGTCCCGCTAGGGTATCTTCGCGCTCTACGTCTAACAAGGTGACTTCCGTTCTGGCACCTTTTTGTTCCCAAGTGAAAACGGACAGCCCCTTGACCTGTCTATAGCTACAGGGTTCAGCCTAGAGTCATGAGTTATTGAACCAGTCTTACAAGGAGGACTCGTGAATCGAAAAGAATTCTTTCAGAGCGTTGCCGGTGTTGGTGTCCTAGCAGCATTGCCAGCTTTCTTCGCGGTGGGCTGCTTAGCGAGTGATGACGCTGACGAACGGGCTGCAGGTGCGGCTGAATCACAGGGGCGACGTCCGCCACAGTTCAAGGCAAAACGAGCCATCACTACCTATACCGGACACCTCAGTTTTTCGCCGGATCTCGTCTTTCCTCTATTGTGTCCGGTGCGCGAGTACCAGTGGCTGGAGGGATGGCAGTGCGAAATGATCTATAGCGACTCTGGCGTCGCCGAAGACAACTGCATCTTCAAAACCGCGCACGCAGGCGGGACATTCTGGAGCGTTAGCCGCTATGAGCCACCGACACGGATTGAGTTCACCACGTTTGTTCCGAATGCGGTCGTCACTGGCCTCACGCTTTCGCTCACACTCGCGGACGGTGGGACGGACCTGCAGTGGACGAGAATTTTCACTGGGCTGAATGAGCTGGGAAACGAATCGGTGGGGACGTGGAATACAAAGGTCGATGCGGAGCTTACGCGCAAACTCGAGCACTATCTTAGGACAGGAGAAATGCTTCGGAGCACATCGCGGGATAACGCTCCATAACAACCTCAAAAACAGCCTGAAATTAAGGCCACTTGGACTGCATTTTCTCGCGTTAAGATCTACTGGTTCGCGCTGCGGCGAGCGGCGAAGAGCTTTGGGTGGGGACAGAAGGCGAGTGTTGGCTCAACTTCTGGTTAGCGACATTTTCCAAATATTGAACAGTCTGTAGATCTCACAGCAACTAGCGCCGTACTGTGTTATATAGCTCTGCTGCATTGCAATCCAACTATGACTGTCAAAACAGATGACTATCTTGGATATTTCCCGGAGGCCGAGCTGGTTTTCGGGATTTGCTGTCCTCTCGGGACCGATTACCGACCCATCTTAGACACGCTTCGCAATTACCTGTCGCAGTTTGGTTATCTCATGCATGAGGTGAAACTAAGCGCCCAATTCGATGACGTTTTGCAGAAATTGGCGCTGCCAAAGATGGCCAATACGTCGGACCATGCGAAAGAGATGGAAAGCAAGATAGAAACCGGCAATTTGATAAGAAAAACCACCAAGAAGCAAGATATTCTTGCCCTTGTTTCCGCAGGTGCCATCGCGGCGGCTCGCACGGAAGAGAAACACGATGATAGAGCTGAGAATATTCCAGGAATAAAGAACGAAGGCGTGAAACCGTCTTGGAGGGCAGCACACGTAATTGTTTCTCTGAAGCGACCAGAGGAGGTCGAGACTCTACAGCGAATCTATGGCGTGGGGTTTTTCCTGATAGGAATCGCTTCAAACGAAGATGAGAGAATTAGATATCTTCGAGACGAGCGCGGTATCGATGAAAAAGAGATTCAATCTCTAATCGACAAAGACGCGAAGGAGGCGGATGAGTGGGGTCAGAGAACTCGTGACACCTTCTATCTTTCAGACGTTTTCCTTCGCGACGCAGAACACAAAACGGAATTGCGAAGGTTTCTCGATCTTGTTTTTGGCTCGCCAACAGAAACTCCCAACTTAAAAGAACGATCAATGTACGCAGCTTACGCAGCCTCCCTCTCATCGGGTGACCTTTCACGTCAGGTAGGAGCTGCGGTTGTCAGCGACAGAGGAGACTTACTTTCAATCGGCTGGAACGATGTGCCGAAGTTCCGAGGTGGATTGTACGGTCCGGAGGACCCGGCGCACCGGGACAAAGATATAGGAGAAGATCCCAACGATAGAGCCAAGGCGGAAATAGCAGACGCTGTGCGGTGCGCCTTAGGAGAGGAATGGGATGATGACGTTCATCGGAATAAGCTGATTGACTCTTTGCGGACAGCTGGGTTCTTCGACATTACTGAATACCAGCGAGCAGTGCATGCCGAGATGGAGGCCATGCTAGCCTGCGCGCGTAATGGACGATCAACCCGCGATGCGTCTCTGTTCGTCACTACATTCCCCTGCCACAATTGCACCAAGCACATCATCGCTGCTGGTTTCCGAGAGGTGTTTTACATCGAACCATACGCGAAGAGTAAAGCTCTAACGCTTCACCAGGACGCGATTACCACTAAGCTAGACGAACTCGGGAAAATTCCGTTTTTGGCATTCATCGGTGTCGGTCCCAGACGCTATCTCGATCTCTTCTCTCTTTCGCTTGGTGCAGGTTACAAAATGGAGAGGAAGGTCGACGGCAAAGTTATTCCATGGAACGAGCAACTGCGGTACCAAGGTTGCAAATGCAACCGAACTCTTACCTTGACCGGGAAGAACTTGCTTTGAACAGCTTGAACAAACTACTATCACCGAACAACATCTAAATACGTCTGACATTCGAGATTAAAATGACGAACACAAAGTTATGGCAACGTGTAGATCAGGCCGCTACCAAAGTTCAGACTTGGCCCGATTGGAAGAAGGGTTCTGCTGCTAACACCAGAAGTGAGTCGTCGTCTGCTCAACAGACGTCAATTCAGTCGAAGAAGGCAGACAAATAAAGACTTTCTGTGAGATCTTCCTTCTATCGGTCCTCGTATTGAAGAGTAACTTACTCTCGTAACCACCGCCTCATTTCCATCACTATCTGCAAGTCACGGTTCCTGTCACGTTCTCTGATTAGACCGACGGCTCCCCCTGCCGGTCTCGTACGAAGAAGTCTCGTACAAGAAAGCCTCGTACAGGAGAACGAAAATCATGGGGACGTATCGAACCAGCTTCACCAGCCGCAGCCTAACCAAATTCCTAGCCGCCATTTTGTTTGGCGCTACTCTCGCGGCGATCGCCGCCTCGGCAGAAAGCCCGACGGCGGCAGATCGGCAGGCGCCCGCGCTCACTATCTACAACGGGAACTTTGCGCTGGTGCGCGAATACATTCCGCTGGAGCTGACCTCCGGCGTGAACACCGTAAGTTTCACCGAGGTCACATCGCATCTCGAGCCGGATTCGGTGATCCTGCGCGATCCCACCGGACAGCGCTCGTTGCAGGTGCTGGAGCAGAACTATCGCGCCGATCCCGTCTCGCAGGAGTTGCTGCTCTCGCTCTATGAGGGGAAGACCATCGACTTTCTCGTGCAACACGCCGATCGCAGCGAGACCATCAAAGGCAAAATCATCCGTAGCGGATATGTGCCGTCGATGGTGCGCTATGGCCAATATCAGCAGCCGGCGTATTCGCAGCCCATCATTGAAGTCGACGGCGTGCTGCGCTTCGGGCTGCCCGGACAGCCGCTGTTTCCCGCGCTGACTGGCGACACGATCCTGAAGCCAACGCTCAACTGGCAGCTGCGCACGGATAAGCCTGGACACTTCGATGCGGAGCTCGCGTACATCACCAGCGGCATGACCTGGGAGGCCGACTACAACCTGGTCGCGCCCGAGAAGGGCGACACCATGGACCTGGTTGGCTGGGTGACGATGACCAACACCAGCGGACGCAGCTTCGAGAATGCACGCATCAAGCTGCTGGCCGGCGACGTGAATAAGATTCAGGAGCCGAACTCAGCTCCGTATAACATGGCCGCCAAAGCCGAGCTCGCACGCGACGAATGGCGCCCACAGTAACCGAGCACAGCTTCGACGAATTTCACATGTACACGCTGCAACGTGCGGCGACGTTGCACGATCAGGAGACGAAGCAGGTGGAGTTCGTGCGCGCGATGAATGTCGCGTCGAAGCGGCTCTATGTTTACGACGGCGCGGCGATTGACTGGAATCAGTACCGCTACTGGCAGCCCGAGCAGATGCGCACCAATCGCGAACTGGGCACACAGTCGAACAAAAAAGTTTGGGTCATGCAGGAGTTTGTGAACTCGGCGAAGAATAGCCTGGGCATCCCGCTACCTAAGGGCAAGCTGCGTTTCTACCGTCGCGACACCGACGGGCATCTGGAGTTCACGGGCGAGAGCATGATTGATCACACGCCGAAAGACGAGACGGTGCGCGTGTATACGGGCAACTCATTTGATCTGACGGGCGAACGCAAGCGCACAAACTTCACGGTTGATGCGCGTAACAACTGGGCCGATGAGTCGTTCGAGATTCGCGTGCGCAATCACAAGTCGGAGCCGGTGACCATTATCGTGGCTGAGCGCCTCTATCGTGGTTTGAACTGGAAGATCACGGACGAGTCGCACGAGCACGTTAAGACCGAAGCGCAGCGCATGGAGTATCACGTGACGGTGCCGCCGGACGGCGAGCAGGTAGTGACATATACCGTGCATTACACGTGGTAGGTTCGAGGTCCCCACATCTGTCCAAAACAGGGCAGATGTGGGGCACCTTCTGGTATCTTTCCGCCATGCGGAACTTCGATACGCTTACCGAGCGCGAGGTCATCGCGCTTGCCATTTCCCTGGAAGAAGAAGACGAACGAACCTACGCGGATTATGCCGAAGGATTACGCGAGGATTTTCCGGCGTCAGCAGCGGTGTTCGATGGCATGCGCCAGGAAGAGATCGGGCATCGCCAGCGGCTGATGAAACTCTACAAGCAGAAGTATGGCGACCACATTCCGATGATTCGCCGCACGGACGTGAAAGGATTCGTAGAGCGCAAGTCGGTATGGCTGGGCGGTCCTCTGCGGCTGGATGCAGTCCGCAAGCAGGCCAGCACGATGGAGGTGGAGAGCCGGCGTTTTTATGAGCGAGCCGCGACGCGCACGCACGACGTGAATCTGCGGCGCTTGTTCGATGATCTGGCGCAGGAAGAGCGCGGGCACGAAGATCGCGCTGAGCAATTAGAGAAAGAAAAGCTGACGGGTGGCGCGCGCGAGAAGAGGCTGAAGCCAGTCGGCGTTTGTTCGTCCTGCAAATCGTTCAACCCGGTCTGGCAGGGCTGATGGATGGGTCAGTCTCCACACTGGCTCCGGTTTTCGCTGCGGCATTCGCCACGCACAAACCTTGGGACGCGTTCGTCGTCGGTCTGGCTGCATCGATCGGCGCAGGCATCAGCATGGGCTTTGCCGAAGCTCTCTCAGATGACGGCAGCCTCACCGGCCGTGGACATCCGTGGGTTCGTGGCGCTATCTGCGGCCTGATGACCGCGCTGGGCGGCATCGGACATACGCTGCCATTCCTGATTCCAGATTTTCGCGCGGCTCTAACCGCGGCGATCGTTGTCGTGCTGATAGAGCTCGGCGTGATCTCGTGGATCCGCCACCGATACATGGAAACGCCGGCGTGGTCCGCGGCGCTGCAGGTCGGTCTGGGCGGAGTGCTGGTATTCGCGACGGGCGTGCTAATCGGAAGTTCGTAGAGCTAGTCCGCTCGCCACTGCCGCTTGGGATAGAGCACGTGGATCGCAAGGAACAATAGGGGCGATCGCCACAAATACAAGAACGCTGCCTTCAGGGCCTACGCTCCCGCCGGTGATCCACTTTGATCCTTGAAATGCGGATTGAAGAGAGTGCCCAGCTGCTTTTTGTCCACTGTCGGGAACGCCGTAAAAGAAGCTTTCTGCCCAATCCCACGAGGCGTGCATTCCGACGGCGAACCAGAGATTTCCGGTGCGCCACAGGCTGAAAACGAATACGAGTGCGATGCATCTGCCGCGGTAATCGCGCCGATCCAGTCTTCTCCGCCATTCAGGAGATGGATGGCGCCAAAGAGAGCGCGATAGAAGAACTGCCTGCCGGCCAGAAGCCAATTCCTCGTCAGCGTGTAGAGCGAATATCCGCGGAAGAGGAATTCTTCGGCGATGGCGACCAGCAGAAACGCACTTGCCCAAAGAATTGCGAATCTCACCAAGCTGTGCCGTGAATTACGACGCTGCCCAGGTAGAAACCATGAAAGAGGTGAATGAGCAGCATGAGAAAATGCTGAGTGCCGCAAATCCGACGAGAAGGCCGAGCACAAGTCGACCTCTTTCCGCTTACCGAAGCGGCAGGCCATAAACGGCCCAGGGTCGCCTTTCAAGACGGGCAGCGACTAACGCCGGGAGCACGGGAGAGCATAGAAGAGCAGTTTCGGCGGTGATCACTCTTCCTGGTGTTTCTACGGCGATTGGATGACCGAAGATTGCCCTCAGAATTGACTGAGAAAGCCACACCAGTAAGAGAACGGCTATGACATAGAGCGAAAATCCCCAACCAGAACGCAGCCCCTCGGGGTTCAAGAAGATGCGGGACACGAATCCGTCGGGTTCGGGGAGTTTTATTGCGGGCCGCGGATTCGGGTCACCCTGGATCATGAGATCAAGCAAAGAGAGTCTATAACTCAGACGCATTCGCTCGAGCGGCAATTAGCGTTCGCTGACAAAAAAGTTACCAAAGGCGCTAAAAATCATGTGGAAGCCGATTGCCCGGCTCTCCAGTGTGAAGTACCATAACGTCACTTTGTGATCGTAAGAGGCGTTAGCTGGCCCTCCCATTCCACGGGGAAATTGCGCCGGCATCCGGAATTACAGCATGATGAAAACGGAACGTGAGCATCGGGACGAAATCGTTCGCGTAGGCAAGGCGCTCTACGATCGCGGATTCGTGGTTGCCATGGACGGCAACATCTCCGTCCGGCTTGATGCGGAACGCATTCTGGTCACGCCTACGTGCATGTGCAAAGGCATGATGACGAGCGACGATCTGGTGATCGTCAATCAGCACGGGCATAAATTGCACGGCCGCCGTAACGTCTCAAGCGAGCTGGGAATGCACCTGCTGATCTACAGCATGCGTCCGGATGTGCATTCCGTGGTGCACGCGCACCCTCCCACCGCAACCGGATTTGCCGCCGCCGGAGTTGCGCTGGATCAGGCTCTCGTCTCCGAAGTAGTGCTCACATTAGGGAAAGTTCCTCTCGCGAAGTATGGGACGCCCGGCACGACGGAGCTCACGGAGTCGTTACGCCCGTTGATCCACGAGCATTGCTCCATCTTGATGGCCAATCATGGCGTAGTCTCGTACGGCGAGAGCCTCGAGCATGCCTTCATGCGCATGGAGACGGTCGAACATTTCGCGAAAATCGCGCTGGTCGCAAGAACATTGGGCACGCCGCAGGAACTGTCAGCGGACGACGTTCGCAAGCTGGAGGCGATCCGTGAACGTATGAAGTTGATGAGCCCCAGCAATGGCCATCCACCCCGCATGGAAGCCATCGGCACGATTGGTGACAACGCGCCTGATCGCGTTCCGGTCAACGAATAATGCCACACACCGGAAGCGCATCCTCAGGAGCCAGTTCGGGATGCGGGCTACCTCGCTGATCTCGTTGACGCTAAGCTGCTGTGCAAGCTACAATTACTAGGTTTGCCTGTACTGCCAGGTCCCATCCTAGTCAACCTGCTGCGAGTGTGAGCGCGGGATTCCGATAGGGACAACCGTTGCCGTCCTGGCAACGTGGAGTGCAAGCGTTATCTTTAGGCTCGTGGCAGTGCTTGTTTAGCCTGTCTTGGAGGAATTATGTACGCGGTCATCCGCACCGGGGGAAAGCAGTATCGCGTCGCACCCGGCGATGTGATTCGGGTCGAGAAACTGGCGCCAGCCCAGGACGACCAGGTTCAGTTCAGTGAAGTTCTGGCAGTCTCGTCCGAAGAAGGCCACGTTTCGCGCCCCCGCGGCGCAGCTCACGTGATCGGCCAGGTGCTCGGCGATGGCCGCGCCGACAAGATCCTCGTTTTCCACTACAAGCGCAAGAAGCAGTACAAGAAGCTGCAGGGACACCGGCAGCCATTCACCGCTGTCCAGATCACCGAGATCTCGATCGACGGACAGAGCTTTAAAGCTCCCGAGAACGTGCTGAAACCGCGCCGAGTCGAAAAGCCGGCTGCGGAAGAAGGCGTGGAAGCTGCTCCCAAGGCGGCGAAGAAGTCCGGCCGCAAGGCAGCTCCGAAAGCGGCCGCCAAGAAAGCTGCGAAGAAGACCAGCGTTAAGAAGTCGCCTGCAAAGGGCAAAAAGAAATAGGTTCGAAATCAAGGTGGCGCAGCGCGCCCCGGTAACGAAGGAATTGTCATGGCACACAAAAAAGGGTTAGGAAGTTCACGAAACGGGCGCGACTCGAACGCGCAGCGACTCGGAGTAAAAGTCTTCGGCGGAGAGACCGTGCCCGGAGGCTCCATCATCGTTCGCCAGCGCGGCACCCGCTACAAAGCAGGACTGAACGTTGGCCGCGGCAAGGACGACACCTTGTTCGCGAAAGTCAGCGGCACCGTAAAGTTCGTCGACAAAGGTTCGATGGGCAAGTTCATTATGGTCGAACCACTCGCCAAGGCGTAAACGCAAGTCACTAGAAATCAAAAGGCACGGAGATCATCCGTGCCTTTTTCTTCTCACATCTTTTCTGTTCTGACCTTTCCTTATTGCGGTCTGTTCTGCTGGGTTGGCGACGCAATCGCGCCTTCTTGCGTTCCCGAAGTTGCACCAGTCGAACCGCTTGCCCCAATCGCATTTCCGCTAACTAACATCTCTACCCGACGATTCTGCTGACGACCCTCGGGGCTAGCGTTGCTGGCAATAGGATCGTTCTTGCCGAATCCCTGTGCGATTACGTTGTTCGCGGAAACGCCCTGGCTGATCAGGTAATCGCGAACCGCGGCCGCACGTTCATCGGAAAGCTGCTGGTTGTACTGCTCACTACCCACGCTGTCGGTATATCCGTCGATCTTCAACTGCAGATCGGGATACGCGAGGATGATCCCCGCAACCTTTGCGAGTCGCTCCTTCGCTGCCGGTTTCAGTGTGGCTTTGTTGAAGTCGAAGAGCACATCAGGCATATTCGCGACGAGTCCCTGCGCGGTCTCGCGAGTCTGCAGCACTTGGCTCAGCTGCTGACGAAGCTTCTCGCGCTGCTGCGCTGCCTGCTGCTCCATCTGTAACCGTGCCTGTTCGGCGCGATCGGCCTGAGCGCGAGCATCAGCAGCCTGCTGCGCCAGTGCTTGCTGCTGCGCGCGAGCCTGTTCGGTCGCCTGCTGTGCAGCGAGCTGCTGCTGCCGAGCTTCTTCTGCGGCTTGTTGTGCAGCCTGTTGCTGCTGCTGAGCCTGCTGCGCTTCCAGTCGAGCCTGCTCCGCGCGCTGCTGCTCCTGTTGCGCTCTTTGCTGTGCTGCCTGAGCGCGATCGCGTTCTGCCTGGCGTTCGGCGGCTACACGCTCATCGTTCCTCTTCTGGATGCTGAGCACGCGAGCATCTTCAGCCGATTGTGTTGCTGCGCGTGACGCAGTGCGGATAGGCGTTTTGCCTTTCTTATCGCTGTAGTATTCCTCAGCCTGCGTGAGAGAATCCTGCGCTTTCTGCATAGCACCGGGAGCATACTGTTCGGCGCCCTCTGACTTCGCAATCGCGACCGCATTTCGTGCCTGCAACAATTCCAGTGGAACCTTCTTAAAGTCAGCACCGGTTGCGGGCAGCTGCTGCGGTTTCAGGTCCATGGTGTACTCGCCCTTCTGCAAAGCTTCAAAGCGAGCGACAATCGGAGTAACCCCGCCCTTGGTCTTTTCTGTCGGCTCATTCTGGGCGACGATCATGTCACTGGGGTGCGTGACTGCGTAGTATGGCTCGGCGGTGACGACCATGCCGAAGCTCTGCAGATTGCTGGTCACCTTAATCTTTGCATGGCCATCGTCGTCAGGAACCACTTCACCGAGGTTCGTAGCACGCCCGTCTGGGGTGATCGCCCACAGGACATATGTCAGATATTCCGGACCGAAGGTGCGCGCGCGGTCGAGGTGATGTATATCGGCCTCAATCGCCAGACGACCATCTTTTCCCTCCACTTTCGCGTCGCCATCTACCTTCGGCATCAGGTTTGTGCCTTTGAAATCGACTTTCGTGGAACCGCCTTTGTAGCGGTAATTAATGGCCGGAGTTGTGCGTTCAACCACGGTCACACGGAACGTTGGCGCTTTTCCGGCGCGTTCGGTGTAGTTGCCGCTGTTCTGAGTTGAGGAATCCGGCGTCTGTTGGCTTGCATCGTTCTGTGCCGCCAGCGGCAAGGCGGAGACTCCAGCTACTGCTGCAATCAAGAGAAGCTTCCGAAGCATGTTTGTACCTGCCCTATTTACTTATTTCTAACTAGACAGGTTGGATGACAGATGGGCTAAGGTGTTTGCTCGGGCCTAAGGCCTTGCGCCGTATTGTTTTGGCGAACGTATAATGCTGGGGATGCGGTTCCGTTTCCGTTCAGGAGCCGCATGTTTCGGAGGCAGCGATGAAGGAAGAGAAGCTGGACAAGATCTCGAAGCAGAATCGTCGTGAGTTCCTGAAAGTGGGTGGCGTAGCCACAGCAGCGATGCTGGCCCACGCTGCTGCTCCAACCAAAGCGCACGCGCTTCCGGCTCTGCCTGCGAATCCGGTAACTCCTACCAGCATGCCGACGCGCAATCTGGGAAAAACCGGCTACAAGGTTGGCATCTTCAGCCTCGGTGGACAGGCAGCGCTCGAGCGTCCGAACAATGACGCAGTGGCGGTGCCCATTGTCGAGAAGGCGCTCGACCTTGGCGTCAACTACATCGATACGTCTTCGATCTATGGTGGTCCGGATCGCTGGAGCGAGCGCTATATCGGACAGGTGATGAAGCGGCGCCGCTCCGAAACGTTTCTCGCGACGAAGACCAAAGAACGTACGCGCGACGGATCGCTGCGCATGATCGAAGAGTCACTGAAGTTGTTGCAGACTGATCACGTGGATCTCTGGCAGCTGCATGACATTGGTATCCAGCCGAACGTGGATGAGATCTTCGCCAAAGGCGGTGCCATGGAAGCGCTGCTCGAAATGCGCGATCAGAAGGTAGTGCGCTATCTCGGCGTGACCGGCCACTACCGGCCCGAGCCGCTGATGGACGCGCTGCACCGCCATCCGTTCGACACCATTCTGATGGCCGTGAATGCCGCCGACAAATATCACTACAGCTTCAGCGACCAGCTGCTGCCGCTTGCGGTGGAGAAGCAGATGGGCATCATCGGCATGAAGGTACCCGCGCGCGGACGGCTTCTTTCTACGTGGACGCCGCCTACGATCGACCAGCAGAAACATTCGTGGGAAGGGATGGCGGTGCAAGCGCACACCCCGGGGACGTTGAGCATGCGCGAAGCCGTGTACTACGCGCTCTCGCTGCCGGTAAGCACGATCATCATTGGCTGCGACTCGATTGCACAGCTCGAGGAAAACGTGACGCTTGCTCGCGAATACACGCCGTTGAGCGGCACACAGATGGCATCGCTGCACGGCAGAGCAGAAACGGTTTCGCAACAGTCACTGTTCTTCCGCTTCTACAATCACGAGTAAGAAGAAGCGATCAGCATTCAGTGCAGGGCCCTGAAACGTGCGGGTGCCCCATGTCTGCCCTCTTTTGGCAGACGTGGGTCTGACAAGTAACGACTGAATGCTGATTACTGACTGCTGAGTGCTGCTAGAATCCACCTTTGCAAACCACATCCAAGCAGCATCGGGCCAGCATTGGCGGATCTGCCATTGCGGTCGCCACCGGCATTCTGCTGAGCCGCATCGTGGGCCTGGTGCGCGAGCGCGTCTTTGCTCACTACCTGGGAACCTCGATGACCGCCGACGCCTTCCGCGCGGCGTTGCGTATTCCCAACTTCCTGCAGAATCTCTTCGGCGAAGGTGTGCTCTCCGCCTCATTCATTCCGGTTTATGCGCGTCTGAATGCCGAGAACCGCCACGAGGAAGCCTCTGAAGTCGCCGAAGCGATCTTCGGCCTGCTGTTCATCACCACCACTGTGCTCGTCACGCTTGGAATAGTCGCGACGCCCTGGCTCATCGATGCCATCGCACCCGGCTTCCACGGGGAGAAACGCCAGCTCACCATTCAGTTGGTGCGCATCCTTTTTCCCGGCACCGGACTGCTGGTGTTCTCCGCGTGGTGCCTGGGGATCCTGAACAGCCACCGCAAATTTCTGCTCTCCTATACCGCTCCGGTTCTCTGGAACTTCGCCATCATCGCTACGTTCATATGGAAGGGACATCAGCCCGAGTCGCGCCTGGCGGCTTCTGTGGCTTGGGGATCGGTGGCCGGCAGCGCGCTCCAGTTTCTGGCGCAGATGCCCGCTGTGCTGCGCTTCCTCTGGCCGCTGCGAGTACGCTTCCGATCCAGTTCCACTCACGTTCGCACCGTCGTCAACAATTTCTTTCCGGTATTCGTGAGCCGGGGCGTCGTTCAAATCAGTTCGTATATCGACGGTATCCTTGCCAGTTTTCTTCCCACCGGCTCTGTCGCCGACTTCGGTTATGCCCTCACTCTGATTACTCTGCCGGTAAGTCTTTTCGGAATGTCGGTCTCGGCCGCCGAACTGCCCGCCATGTCCAGCGCTCTGGGCACGAATGAAGAGATTGCCGCTACCCTGCGCAAGCGCCTCGCAGCCGGCCTGCAGCAGATCGCCTATTTCGTCGTGCCTTCTGCTGTGGCTTTCGTCCTTCTTGGCGATGTCGTCGTAGCCACCATCTTCCGTTCCGGCGCATTCAAGGCCACCGACGTGACCTACGTTTGGGCGGTGATTGCCGGCTCCGCCGTCGGCTTACTCGCTTCCACCTCGGGCCGCCTCTACTCCTCGGCGTTTTACGCCCTGCGCGACACCCGCACGCCGCTGAACTTTGCCGTCGTGCGTGTAGTTCTCACGCTTATCCTCGGATACTTCTTCGCACTCCCGCTGCCCCGTTTGCTGGGGATCAACGGCCGCTGGGGCGTCGCGGGCCTCACGCTGTCCGCGGGCCTCGCGGGATGGGTTGAGTTCATGTTGCTTCGCCGCGCGCTGCATCGCGAGATCGGTGTGGTGGAGTACTCCATCCCGCGGGTGCTGAAGCTGTGGCTGGTGGCGATCATCGCAGCGGTGATGGGCTATGGGATCAAGCGTGTACTGCCGTTCCATCGTCCACTGCTCGTCGGACCAGCGGTGCTGATTCCGTACGGCGCGATCTATTTGGGTCTAACGCAGGTGATGGGGATCTCGACGGTGGGCGGATTGATGCGGCGATTCACCCGACGCTGATGCTGCGTTTCGGTTTCAGGTTTCGCCTTTGATAAAACCTCCGCTGGGCCCCTGGTTGAGTCCGATGGCCTTGTGTGGCGCGGACATTCTTGCCCCTTCTACTGAAATCCGGTGTAGTATCTGCAGCCTGTTGGCGTCGGTGAGTAAACAATGGCTTTTAAATACTTGCTGCTGGCTCAAGTAATATTGGCGTCTGTTGCATTCGCCGCCGACAAGCCTGCTCTGTGTGAGTTTGCCAAAGCCAGCATCGTAAGCGTGTCTCCCTCGGGACTGGCTCAGGTCAGTAACTTGGGAAGTATTGAGATTACATGCCGAGTCTCAGGCAGGCCGTTTCCTAACAAGCCGAGCGAAAACAGACCCGCTTTGAAAGTCGGGACAACGGCTGTTGAACTCTTCCCTGACGGCAGCAAGAAGCTTGTGCCATCAGAGGCGCACGAATTTGGCGGATGGTCTGATTACGTCATGCAAGTCGAATGGGTTACTTTCAATGTTCAGATACCGCTTGAGTCTGCAGAACGTGATGAGGAGGCACGTAGGTTATTCGCCAAACTCGATGAGGCGCGTCCGCTGCAACTCTCGGACGAGGCTCGGCAGCAGGCATTGAAAGACATTGCTGAGAACATGATTGCCCAACATCGCGTTGGTCATTTTCAGTTGGGGTGTCGCGTGACAGACGGAGAACGCGTCGTGGGCGTGGGAAGCGTAGAAATGGAAATACTGTTCAAAGGGCGCATCTCCGATGTCGCGTTCACTGAATCTCCTCCCGCACAGAAGTAGAGAAAGATAGCTGGCGATAAAGTAGAGATTTCCGTTCATTCCACGTATGGGGCACTATGAATAAATTCCTAATTGCTATTCTCTTCGTCTTTTTTGCCAGCATCGCCCTCCGATGCGCCGATGAAGATCGGATTGGTTCAATCGAAGGAACCGTCACACACGAGGATGGCACCCCTGTGCGAGGAGCAACGGCCTACGCTACTCCGGGAGATCGGGGTATCTCAGGCATCCTGCCCCACGCAGAGACCGATGAAAATGGTCATTTCGTAATACCGCAATTGTGGCTGGGGAAGTTCATGGTCTCAGCAAAGAAGGAAGACGAAGGGTACCCCGAGCTGACCTACGCGTTTCAGGTGGGCATGACCACAGAGGTGAATCTCACCGCGAGTAGTCCTATTGCTGGCGTTTCGCTGCGCTTAGGCCCGAAGGCTGGCATTATTACCGGCACGGTTACCGACGCCGCAACAGGAAGTTTGGTGTATCCCTGTGCGGAACTGAGGTGGAAAGACAAGCCAAACATCTTCGTTGAAGGGACAGGCCTTGTGTCTCACAAGTATCGTGTCCTGGTGCCGTCCGACAAGGACGTGATGCTTAAAGTTTGGGTGGACGGTTACCAGAGTTGGTTTTATCCGGGCGTGGCTGATCAACAATCCGCTAAGGCAATTCGGCTGAAACCGGGTGAAGAATTGAGGCTTGACATCAAGTTGCAGCCAGATGCCGGAAGACTTGCAGAATGTCCCGCTGGCCACGGCGTGCCCTAGGCAGAATGAGCGTAATTACCGGCTGATGATGCGCATGTTTTGCCAGTCGTACGCGAATTTCTTGCCGCAATCCAAACACACGATGTAGTGGCTTGGGCCGCTGCCTACTGATTCCCAATCACTCGACGAGTGAGTTTTGGCTGCAGCTGAGGTAAACGGCTGGGAAGTATTCCGATGACGGCAAGACAACGAGAATAATTGAAGAATACGCTCTACCACGGATCCGGTAACGCACCGCAGCGGGTCTTACCTGTTGCGACCCGCCGCGGCAGAAATCGTACTAAAAACTACGCGCGAGCAGCCGCAGCAGTTGCTTCGGCCGGCGCTTCCTTGGCTTCGCCATTGGCCTTCTGGCCCGGCTTGCGAATATCGATACCGCCCTTGAAGAACGCGCCATCTTCAATGCTGATGCGCTGCGCAACCACGTCGCCGGTCAGCGAACCTTCCGTGCGGATGTCCACACGATCGCTGGCGGTGAGGTTCCCGCGAACCTTGCCGAGAACGACGACTTCGCGCGCATTGATGTTCGCATTGACGACACCATTCTTGCCAACCGTAACGCGATTTCCGGGCAGGTTGATGGAACCTTCCACGCGGCCGTCGATGTAAAGCGATTCCGAGCCGGTTACTTCACCCTTGATGACCAGCGACTTGCCGATTGTGGCCTGGTCAGTGGTGTTGAGGGTGGCATTTCGGGGCGCGGTCGCGGGCGCTGGATCATAGCTTGTGGTCGGCGCCGGGGCTGCCGGACGTTGTGGTTCGGGTGTAGACGGAGTGGGGGAATTGGGATTCGTGGGCTTCCACATAAAACTTCTAATCCTTTCGGCTCTGGATTAAACGATTATAGACGCACGTACGTCTCCAAATCGCGCCAGACCGGAAACATGTTGAAGAGTTCCGGACTCTTTGAAATTAAAGGGTGAATTCCTCCGCCGCAACCCCTTTTTCACACCTTCGCGAAACCCGGTCGCGAAGAATTTTCCACCCACTGCAAATATTGCTTGTATTGCCTAGGTAGTAATATCGGCAGAACGCCCTAGGAGCTTAGATCAAAGCTGCCTACTACGGGTTAGGAAAGTTGACGCTAGGAACCTGCACCGCCACGTCAGAATCCGCTGCTACGGCCGCGACGCATCAGGGCGACGGTAAGAAATCCCAGCAACAGCGATGGTGAGATCACTAGCGGCCACACCACCCGGTCTTCAATCCAGCACAAAAACTCGAATGACTGTCGCGCGAACCGCTCGATTTCCTCGGCCGGTATGCCTCTTGGTTCCATGTTTCACATCCGCGCCCCACGTCATTGGGAAACCCGCTTCGCCGGAGTAAGTCGCGAAATGCTGACTTTTCCGGCGGCGCCTCATCTGCCTCACTGAAGTACAAGGCTCGGGCATGTTAGTTTTCGAGAATCGAGTCAGGCCTTGATATGACCAGACGTCTGCTTGCGACTTTCGTCCTTCTTTTGGCGAGCGCCGGCATTGCGCATACGCAGCAGAGCGCCGAGGACCTCTACCGTCTCGGCAGGCAACAGTTCGAGCACTCGCTCTACGACGAGGCGATCCAATCTTTCCGCGCGGCAGCGCACGCCAGCGGCGAATCCTGCGCAAAATGCTATTTCGGAATCAGCAACGCGTACCTTCGTATCGGGAATCCGGCGGCTTCGTTGCAAAATGCGGATATCGGAATCCAGCAGGCGAAGGACAACGCAGAACGTGCGGGCGCACACGATCTGAAGGGACGGATTCTGCTGCTTCAGGCCGGGGACGATCCGCAGCAACTGGAACTGGCGGAAAACGAATTCCGCGAAGCTATCAGGTTGTCTCCGGCGAGAGTCGAAGCGCGCTTCAACCTGGGTCTGGTACTGCTGCGCCAATACAAAGACAAGGACGGCCTGCGCGAGATCCAAACCTATCTCGCCGATGCGCCCAAAGGAGAGAATGCAGACTGGGCGCGCAAGATTCTGGCGCATCCGACGCGCCTGCGCGCTACCTTCGCGCCGGATTTTCAGATCACGACGGCTGACGGGAAGACCATCTCGCTCGATCAACTCGCCGGCAAATACGTGGTCCTCGATTTCTGGGCGACGTGGTGTCCGCCGTGCATTGCTTCCATGGGAGACCTTCGCGCACTGCACAAGAAGTATGCCGACCGCCTGGTGCTCATCAGTATCAGCGATGATGAAGACCATGAGGCCTGGCAACACTTTCTCAGCGCGAACGAACACAAGCTGGACTGGCCGCAGTATTTCGACACGAATCACAGCATCGGCAGCCTGTATGGAATTAACAAAATGCCCACGTATGTTGTGATCGACGAGGAAGGCGCAATTGTGCGGCGCGTGATCGGAGTGAATTCCAAGGTAAGCGTGTTCTCACAACTGAAGACCACGATAGACGGGCTGATGGGCGAAAAGTCGAGCTCTCCCTCCGAGTGATTCCCGATCGGAGTTTCCGGACGTACACTGTGTCTTTAGATGACTGGGGTATGCGGTTACTCGCGCATCCAATAGAACGATGATTTCCGACACTGCCATTCTGCGCAAAATCGAGCAGCAGCCGAAACAAAACGCCGGCTTCAAGCAGCTCGTGCGCGAATTGCGTGCACACGGAGCCGAGCGCCGTCATCTGGAAGAACGCCTGAACGAACTGGTGAAGAGCGGCAAGCTGCGCGAGTCGGATGGCCGTTACCAGATTCCGCGCGCTGTTGCCAGCCGCAACCAGGTAATCGGACGCCTCACCATGCATCGCGACGGCTACGGATTTGTCATCCCCGAAAGCGACGAAGTTCGCGCGCGCATACAGGGCGACATCTACGTGAATCCGCATGCGATCGGAAACGCCATGCATGGCGATCGCGTGCTGGTGGATATTGGACCGGTACGTTCCGATGGACGCGCCGAAGGGAAGATCGCGAGCGTGCTCGACCGCGCCCATCCCAGCGTGGTCGGAATCTTTCATTACGGGCGGAAGTACAACTTCGTAAGTCCCATCGACGAGAAGATCACGCAGGACATCGTCATTCCAACCGGGGAAGAGCGTCCGGAAAAAGAAGAAGCGGAAGCCAGCGCCAAAGGACATAAGCGCACTGGTCTGGATGCGCATCGCGTAGTTGGCTCGGAGGCACATCGACGCACCCAATGGGATGATCTCGAAGGCGTTGCCGTCGATGTAGAAATCACCGACTGGCCGACGCCGACACAGAATCCCAAGGGCCGTGTGATGGAGATCCTCGGCTACGAAGACGATTTCGGCGTTGATGTCGAGATCATCATCCGCAAGCATCATTTGCCGCACCGCTTTCCAGTCGAGGTCCTGGAAGAAGCGCAGGAGTTCGATGCGGTGATTCCTGCTCCGGAGCTCCAGCACCGTCGCGACTTCCGCAATGTTCCCATCGTGACGATTGACGGCGAAACTGCGCGCGACTTCGACGATGCCGTGACCGTGCACATGCTGCCGAACGGAAATTACGAGCTGCAGGTGCACATCGCCGACGTTGCGCAATTCGTGACCGACGATTCGGCGCTCGACCGCGAAGCGCGCCTGCGTGGGAACAGCGTCTATTTCCCCGATCGCGCCATTCCCATGCTGCCGATCGAACTCTCGACTGACCTGTGCTCACTGCGCCCGAAGGTGGACCGGCTGGTCATGTCGTGCGTGATGGAAGTGGATCACCAGGGAGAAGTGCTTGGATTCGAGTTGAGCGAAGGCGTGATCCGCTCGACGGAGCGCATGACGTACACCGACGTGAACGCGATTCTCGAGGGCGATGCTAAGCTGCGAGCACATTACGCTCCCTTGCTCCATATTTTCGAGATGATGCGCGACCTGGCGACGATCCTCAATCGCAAGCGCGCGCGACGCGGATCGATCGATTTCGATCTGCCCGAGCCCGTAATCGAATTCGACGAGAACGGAATGATGCAGGGGATCACGCGCTCCGAGCGCAATTTCGCTCATCGCCTGATCGAAGAATTCATGCTTTCGGCGAATGAGTGCGTGGCCAGCTACCTGGAGAAGAAGCATATCGCCGCGATCTATCGCATACACGAGAAGCCGGATCCCAAGCGCGTGTTCGATTTCGAAACTATCGCAGCGACGTTCGGATATTCGCTGGGCGTGGGCGCGCTACCAATGAAGCGCATGGAGATGAAGTCCGACCGGCGCTCGCATCATCAGACGGGACGCCAGCCGACGCGGATCGAAATCCCCGAAGACGTGCACATCACGCCGCGGATGTACCAGAAGCTGACAGAGAAAATTGCGGGCAAACCGGAAGAACGCATCCTGTCATTCCTGATGCTGCGCTCGTTGAAGCAGGCGCGCTACTCCGAGGAGAACGCCGGGCACTTCGCGTTGGCCGCGCCGACCTACACGCATTTCACGTCGCCGATCCGGCGCTATCCCGACCTGATCATTCATCGCCTGCTGAAAGATGCTTTGCGCGAACAGCCGGAGTTTCATGATGGCCTGGTGCCTGTAGGCCGCGGGACACCAGTGGGCAGCGAGCGGCCAACGGCCTGGTCCAAGCGCGCGGACAAATTTCAGAAGGACGCATCGCCGTGGGCGAAGGGATCGCCGAAAAAGTCCGGCAGAAAATCAGCAGGCCGCGAAGGCGACCACGAGGCACTTTCGGAACCGATACCGCTTCCGGTCCTTCACGAAATTGCGGATGAATCGAGCGCTTCCGAGCGCCGCGCCGACGATGCCGAACGTGAGCTGATGGAGTGGAAGAAGGTCAAGTTCATGTCGCAGCGTATCGGCGAAGAGTTCGAAGGGCTGATCATCAGCGTCACCAAGTTCGGATTCTTCGTCGAACTGAAAGACCTGTTCATCGAGGGGCTGGTGCCGCTGTCGACACTCACCGACGACCGCTATACATTCCACGAAAACACGCGGCAAATCATCGGACAGCGAACGCGAAAGACCTATTCGCTCGGCGAGACCGTTCGAGTTATCGTCGATCGCATTGATCCGGTAATGAAGAAAATCAATTTTGCCGTGATGGAACCGGAGCCGGTTCGCGCTCCGAAGAAGAAGCGCAAACGTTCGTGATGGTTTCGTTGCGGATCTGAAACTACTGCTGCTGCGGCACGGGAAATTCGACGCCGCGATCTTCATTGGACTTCAGCGTCGCTTCGCGATCGAGTTCCGAGAGCGGAACCTTCTTGCATGTGGCCGTTGTCGGCCATCAGCCACAGCGTGTTTCCTACGATTGCGTAATTCTGAGTTTCCATGCGCTTGCCGTCGCGGAACACCAGCGTCGTGGGAGGCCCGTCATCGTGAGGCTTTGACTCGGCGGGAGCCGCAGAAGAAGTTGGCGCAGCCGCAGACTGGTTCTCCGCGTAATCGCGCTGCACTTCCTGATCATGGCGCATCTCGGCGAGCTGCTGCTGCATGTACTGGAGCTGGCCTTGCAACGATAGCTGCTGGTTATAGGCTGCCTGTTGCTGCAGATAGTTATCGTAGTTGTTACTGTAGGAATCAGAATCCCAGCCCCAACCTCCCCAACCCCATCCCCACCATGGCCAGACAACGACATTGCGCCGGAAACCATTATGGAAGCGACCGTTGTTGAAAGGTCGAACGTGATTGACGCTGAAGTTGCCGAATTGGCCGTGGTTTGCGAAACCGGCAGAGCGTATTGGCACTCCACCTGGGCGAGAAGCAAATCCCGGCCCGCGGGCCGGAGCTGCCATCGGACGCCCGCCACCCACGGCGCGAGCTCCACCACCACCGCCGTGAGCTCCGCCGCCACGTTGGGCAAATACGGGAACCGCTGCGAGCGCAAGAAGCAGAAACGCCAATAGGAACGCGCGGCGCATAGGGTTATTATACCCGCGTTCAGCGGTCGAGTTTCGGGGGCCGGAGCTGCCTTGGTCTCGACAATGTGATTTGTTGGTAAACGCGACGTCGCGACTTTTCTTATTGCTCGGGAGCTTGTACCCTCTTTTAGACTGCTCGTCTCTGGCCTGACGAATCTAAGTAGGTTTGTTGCGGAAGCTCGAACCGCCGCAATGATCGAGGTGACCCGCTTGCGCAATTGGTTCTGCTGGCTATTGCTGCTGGTCCTGTGTTTGGGCACAGGCACGGCTATCGGTGCCAGTCCTGCGGATACCAAACAAGCAGTCCCCGAGGAAACTCCTGCCAGTCTTGCTCCACGATTTATTCACTACAACCGCATGTCATCGCTGGCTCGGCAGGCAGCGGCTCAGGGCGGATATTCACAGCTCATAATCAATTCGGTCCCGCACTGGTCGAGCGCCTTTTCGCATGATGGAACCGTTTATCCCTACACCATCGTAGGCAACAAACCGGCAGCGGGTGGAATGACCCAGATCCGCACCGCGCTGCTCCCTATCTCGCTGGAGTTCGATGAGTACGTCGACCAGCAAGGCAAGCCCTTGATTCTGGATGTCGCGCCGACGATCGCTCGCGTGGTGCAATCTCCGAATTTCGCGACGTACAACTACGGAACTGGTGACGTGCAATTTGCCGACGCGGTGCAACGTGCCCAATTCGTCTTATACGCTGGACCGAACTGGCACACGCAACTAGCTCTGCCGCGCATCCTCGCACCGGTGGTGCTGGAGGTTCCTGTCGGAGCCGCGAAACTGTATCTGTCTGGAAGTGGAGTCCTCTACGCCAAAGTCGACTTCAATTTCTTCGCTTCCCAGATCAATACGATCACACAGATGGCGAAGCTGCAGGTGGACGAATTCCCCATTCTGCTCGCATCGAACACACTGCTTTACGAAAATGGCGACGCCAGCCAGTGCTGCATTCTTGGTTTTCACACGGCCTATGAAACGGGGCACAGCCACAACTCGATTTCGATCCAGACGTTTGCCTATGCGAGCTGGCTGGACTCCGGCATCTTTCGCGATCCCGATATTGCCGACGTGCTCCCGCTGAGCCATGAGATTTCCGAGTGGATGAACGATCCGTTCGTCAGCAATGCAGCGCCGGGATGGCTCTCGCCGGACGGGCACGGATGCCAGGAACACATCACCACTGGAGATCCGGTGGAAGTGCTTCCGCACCCATCATTCGAAGTGGCGCTGAACGGCTTTACCTATCATCCGCAGACGCAGGCGCTGCTGCAGTGGTTTACGCGCGAGGCTCCGTCGAGCGCATTCGAGCACGCGTACAGCTTCCCGGATACGTCGGCACTGAAGGCGCCTTCGCAGCCGTGTGAGTAAAGTTCACTTTGCGACGGTGGGTAGCTGATATCAAGTAGCTACGTGATCGGGTCCCCAACCGCTAAGAGCGACTAGCTACCCGAGCTACGCACTATCTGAGACGTCTCATTTACAATGAATCCATGGCAACGGTGACCTCCGAAGCGTTGATGGAAAAACTGCGCAATTGTTACGACCCGGAGATTCCTCTGAACGTGGTCGACCTTGGCCTCATCTACGGCGTGACCGTCGAGAACGAGGGCGACGTCGTCGTGGAGATGACGTTGACGGCGCAGGGCTGCCCTTCGCATACGGAGATCAGCCGCGATATCCGCCAGACGCTGCTCAGCATGGAAGGCGTGAACAACTGCAAAGTGAATGTCGTGTGGGATCCGCCGTGGACGCCGGAGCGCATCAGTCCAGAAGGTCGGCAGAAGCTGGGTATCGAAGACTAGCGCAGTCTCCCACCTCGCCGGGGGATTCGATGACTTGCACGCGCCCAGTTCCGTTTTCGCAATAAGCGCTGGTGTAAAATCAAAGCAGTCGGGACGTGGCTCAGCCTGGTAGAGCACTCGCTTGGGGTGCGAGGGGTCGGCAGTTCAAATCTGCCCGTCCCGACCAATAAATTCCTTCTTTCCACAGCAGTCCGCACTTTCCTACCTAAGGTCGAGCGCAGTCGCGCAGCGAATGCGCCTAGGATGTGTGCGAGGGGATGCGAGTTCGTCAGGACGAAGGCTATTCAGCGCTACTATTCAATCCCGTTTTAACACTCTGAAGTGCAGACATTGTTTTTTTATCTGTTCGGATTTCTCCTTGAATCTCATAATGCACATTTCGACAAGGAAGTTTCTTATCAGAGAAGGAGTTAGGTGACTAAACGGCTATGGCGCAGGCGTGCAGCAGCTTCGTCCACTCTCGCCCTTGTTCTGGCGACTATCAGCTGCGGCGGTTCGTCCGGCACGACTGTTTCTTCCGTTAATTCGAATCCTCCTGCAGCTGGAAACTACGTTTGGCAATCAGGGAACCGCTCCGGCTTGTCCATCGCAACTGTTGGCGCGGATGGCGGACTTGGCGCGCCGACAGCGGTCGGCCTTCCATCGACAGATCCATACCCCAGCCTTGGGACCGATCCGTTAAAGCACTTTCTCTTCTTGAAGGACACAAGCGCCACGGGAATCCGTGTGTTTTCGATGACTGGGCCGGGGATCGAACTCTCGGAAAATTTGAAGTCTCCGTTTTATCCAACGCAGCCGGCCGGGCCGATGAACTCCATGAGTGTCGATCCAATGGGCAGATTCGTGTACGTGGTCGAAAGCCCTTCCAAGATCCAAGAGTTCTCGATTGACAGCTCTACCGGAAATCTGACAGATGGCGCAGTGAGAACTGAGACTAACGCCGACCTGCGCTCGATTGTAATTATGCCTTCCGGCAAGTTCCTGTACATAAATGATCTTACGGGAGGCCGCATCTTCGGATATCAGATTGGATCCGACGGCTCACTGATACCAGTGCCGGGTTCGCCTTTTACGCTCCCGGCAAACGGTCAACCTACCCTCGTCAGCGTTGATGGTTCAAGTCGTTTTCTTTATTGTCCGCTTTTGTCGGGAGGCGTGGCAGCAGCGGCGATCGATGCTACTACCGGGGCGATTACTGACGTGCTTGGGTCCCCGTTTCCTACAGCGGATTCGCCGACTGGCATTGTGACGTCCCCCTCGGGCTACGTATATGTGAGTAATAACAGCGGGGCGGTGGACGGATTCAAGATCGGCGGCGACGGAGCATTAACACCGGTGGCAGGATCGCCTTACTTAACTGCCTTCACCGCCATGGGACCTGCCGTCGATGCGACCGGCCAATTCCTTTATGTCGGTATTGAAGCGAGTAACATCATTTATGGTTTCCGGATCGATTCTTCCTCGGGTACTCTCAGCGCACTTTCTGCGTCGCCGTTTCCCGCGATTGCAGGACCCACGGCAATCGTGCCCATGAAAATCCCTTAAACGCGACTTTCAGCAGTTCAAATCTGCCCGTCCCGACCAATAAAACCCGCTTTCAGCAATCAGCCGTCAGCTTTCAGCTAAAAGGACTTCGTGAATGTTGCAGTCAGGCGATTGCACTCATCAACCTTCGTTCTGCGATCTGCTTCCTGAGATCCTCGCCCAAATTGCCTCGGCGCTTCAACAACAATGTGGACTCCATCTATGCGCCGTGAGAACTTGATCACAGGGGACTTCTGGAGTATCAGATCGCTACCAGATCCTTTTGCTCCGCCAGCAGACGCAAAGCGGCAATCATGGCTTGCTCACCGTCGCGGGAATCCAATGCGATATCGACTGCTGGATGTTTTCCGCTCGCGTGCAGAACCATCACCTGGGTATCGCCGCCGGCTTTCTTCGCCATGTATGGCAGATGATGGCGGTCTTCCTTGGTGAGAGTGTGGCCCAGCACGACGACGTCATAGGTGCCGTTCCGAAGCGCCTGGTCCGCGGCTGCCCGGCTATGAGCGCGCTCAACCGTGTATCCAGCCTTCTCGAAAATCCTCGACTGCGTCGCGAGAACATTGCCATCAACTTCGCAATAAAGAATCTTACCCTGCGAACCGGATGCTGCGTGCGTGGACTTCGGTCGAGCCTTGATCATCGAGAACTCTCCTTGAATGCCATTACGGTAGCACCGGAATCCTCGAGCTAAACCCTGACCAAAGTGCGGTTACCACCTCCATTCGCAGACGAAAGTACATGATCGAAGATACGTTTCCTTCGTAACTGCGGTGCTTGGCCGGCTCGACGTCGGTCCTCGATATTTACGGCTCGCTAGGGTTCGCGCGTGACGACAATATTGGTCGCGTCGAAGCCGCCGGTGAACGGGAAGCCCTGCCAGACCCTGATTTCACCGAATTGCGGTGAGAGGATCTGAAATGGCGGCGGCATTGTGTAGTTCTGAGTGCCGGTTGCAACGCCGCCGGAAAGCACGACCTGAACCGTGGACTGGCCAGCAGAGATATTCAGCGTTACCTGTACCAGGAACACCTGATCGCGTGGAAACGAACCGAACTCGGTGGCGCCGTTGTCGTCGATTCGTACGGTGTTGTTCGTCATGAAATCGATGTGCAGGAATTCCTGAGCGGCAGCGGTCTCGAAGCTGATCGATGCCACACCACTTCCGGTGGGCATAACCATTGCCGCGGAAAAGTTGTAAACGCCCTCCCCGTCGACTTCCGTAAGCACTCCGACGAAACTCGCGATGTCAGGACCTGTGGGTCGGCTGATCTGCACCCATTTATCGGTGTGCGGGAAGGCGGGATCAACGACAATCACGCTTCTGGGCGGGCCCTCAACTCTGGCGGTTCCCACGGCTTGCACAGTTGAGGGCGGCTCGCCATCTGGGGTCGGATCGAAATTCGAACTGAACAACGTTTTCGGAACAGTCAGGAATACGATCTTTCCCAGAAGGGTGATGTTGTAGCCGACCCTGTAAATCCAGGCGTCGGTATCGCAAACGGCTACATCAACATTGATCCCGGTGAAGATGTTACCGACCGGCAAGTGCGTAAGCGCATCTGTTCCCGTGCCAAAGTGAGTGGGACGCCAAACGTCTACGGCAAAGCCGGCGTTGATCGACTGATCCTGGTCGAAGATCGAGCTGAGGGAGGCGAATGGCGCCCATTCTTCGAGCGAAAATCCAATGGTGAAGTTCTGGCCGGCTGGCTTCGGGATGCCGTATCGGCCGATCGCCCAATTCAGCGGTCCCGAACCCTGGAGTCCCGCCATATCCGGCAGGAAGGACAGTGTCTCGTGGAGCCACTGCGAACTGCTGTTTCCCTCAAGGTTGGCAATTACTACTCCCGATAGGACGAGCAGGAATCTCTGATCATGGATGCTCGCTGGGGGATTTTCTCCGACGGCTAGAGCCGCCGGCGTGATAAGCCAGTTCTGGCCTGCGAAATCGGTGAGTACTTTCATGGAAAATCCCTCCATCACCCTTGACTACTAGTTAGTGACGGAGCCGCGAACAACGTTTCAACTGAAATCGATCGCGGCGAAGATGCGCGTCAAAAAGCAAAAGGCGCATCCGTCGGGCGAATGCGCCTTGAGCCGAACCTTGAGCCGTACAACGAGATCAGCGAACTACCGTTTAATCTCCCACTCGCCTTCGCAGCCGTTTGCCACCCACAAGCCATACTGACTAACGCCCCAAGTGCGATTCTGCACGCATGCACTATTCATCCGCAGAGGATTGGCATAGCGGAAAGCGCCGTTGCTCTGGCAAAAGACCGGTCCCGATCCCTGCCTGGACGAGCAATGACTATGTCCGTCGGAGAAATTGCCTGCATAGTACGCGGGCGGCCGATCCCAGCCAGGGCCGCTCTGGTGATCGCGGTCATGATCTCGATCGTGGTCGTAACCCGGTCCATCCTGAAAATTCGCTTGAGGACTTCCCTCCCGTTTGATCTCCCATTCACCCGCGCAGCCATTCGCAACCCACAGGCCGTATTGACTGACTCCCCACGTGCGATTCTGCACGCAGGCACTATTCACGCGCAGTGGATTAGCATAGCTGAAAGCTCCGCCGCTTTGACAGAAGACCGGCCCCGACCCCTGTCCCGAGGAGCAGTGGCTATGACCGTCAGAGAAATTGCCGGAGTAGTATGCAGGTGGCCTGTCCCAACCAGGGCCTTGGTGATCGCGGTCATGATCACGGTCGTGGTTGTAGTCTGGTCCACCCTGAGAAGTCCGGTTGTCATAGTTGTCGGGACCGATGACGAAATCCGCGCGACACCCCTGGTCTACCCAGACTCGATTGCCGTGTCTACCCCAGGTGCGGCCCTCAATGCAGGGCTGCTGGCTGTTCTGGCGCACCATGCGAAGATCGTGCGGGTTGCCGTTCCCCGGAATCTGGCATTCTTGACGCTGGCCGTTCGAAGAACAGTTGAATCTTTGCGCGCTGGCCGGGATGCAAGTAAGAATCAATGCAACAGGTGCCAGCAATAGCAAAGATTGCTTGAGTCGACACAAATTCATCTCCAACCTACACATATGCCCTCCCATACCGCATGAATCGTGACTAGCGGATTAGAGTACCTGTGCGCCTCGGTTGTTGCCATTACTCAGATAGACACGTCCAAAAGTGCCCCCTTATTGCACGGTGTATACTGCCCGGACTCAGCGGATGGTGTGGGGAATGCAGACGACTGGGCCCGCAGACGCATTAATGCGCGGACAGGGGAGCCCGCACACCATCGTAAAAGCGCGAGCATAAATGGCGGGAGATAGAAAGATGCCGCTGGAACTCAAGACACGCGAGGTAGGGAAAGTCACGGTGGTGCAGTGCAGTGGCCGAATCGTCGCCGGCAGCGCGGCGGAATCTCTGCGCGCTTTGTTGGTCACTAAGACGACGGGACAGACACGTTTCGTGCTGCACCTCGGCGAAGTGCATTTCATCGATAGCAGCGGATTGGGCATGATGGTACGGCTGCTAACCGTTACCCGAAAGTCGCAAGGCGATCTTAAGTTGTGCAATGTTCCTGGAATAATTCAGAAGCTGCTGGAGATGACCAATCTGCACAAACTCTTCGAGATCCACGAAGCCGAAGAGAGTGCGATTGCGGCGTTCTATCAGTGGTCCCCACGGGCAGATGATGCTGTCGTCTCCGGTCCCATGGTTTTGTGTATCGACCAGAGCAGCGAAGTTCTGGCGTACCTGCGCGAGCTACTGAAACGCGGCGGCTATGAAGTACATACCAGTAGCAGTCTGCCCGACGCGATGATCCTGCTGCGCGCGATGCGGCCGGCGGTCTTGCTCCGTGGGCCAAATCTCGCGGGTTCGAGCGCAACCCGGCAGGCGCTTGAGGCGGCGTGCGAGCGCATGGTGGTGATGGAACTGGGGAATGAGTTTTCCACCTTGCACGCGGGCGAGGCTGGAATAACTTTGCTCGCGAACCTGCAAACCAGGTTGCAGACGGAACCAGCTTCCTAGCTGGTGCGCAGAATGGGGATCCGAAGCCTACTCCTTCACCGGAAATTTCTTGAACATCTCCGTCATGATCTTGTCGACCTGCTTCAACTTCTTATTTGTCGTGTCGGCGACGGCTCCCGTGGCTTTTCCTACCCAAACCAATTTGTGCTGCTGACGATCAAAAAGGTGAACTGCCAGCGTTCCCTTTTGCACAGTGAAGGCCACGGGAGGAGCGATGGTCCCGCTGGAGAAGGGCGTGTCTCCGGGCAGAGGCGCGCCACCGTACATCGCGTAAGTCGGATCGGTTGCCTGATTTAATTGCAGATCGGTATTGCTCGCCGCATGGTAGTTCACGAGCAGGTCGGCAGACTTGGGATCGGCGATCTCCGCGAGTCCCTTTTCCTTCAGGTGGGAATCGATGTTGTCGCGGATCAGCGTGTTCCATTGCGGCGACGCGACTGGCGTTCCTGCGACCCACGCGTATGTTTTAAACTTCGAGAAGTCTTCGTTCTTGTCGTAGGTGACTTTGACCTTTTGCGCTGAAGCGGAGGGAACGGCAGAAACGAAACACGCCAATATGAAAAGAGTGAGTAGTGCCTGGAATTGCCTCATTCTTAGATTCCTCCCATCTCAGCCGCGTTCAACATAAGCCAGATCTGTCACGTAATCTATTCGCAATTTTGCTAGTTGCGCGACCGACAAGATTCATTTTTCCCAAGGGCTCCCTTCGAATGGCAAAACAACTGCCGTTCTGATAGCGTGCTGCTGTTATGAGCTCGCAAAAGGGCGTGTTGATGTCTGTAGAAGGCCGCGTTGCGCTGATTTCCGGAGGGTCGCGCGGCATTGGAGCGGCCACGGTAAAACTATTCGCGGCGGCTGGGGCCAAGGTCATTTTTACTTATCAGAAGGCGCAAGCAGCGGCCGAACGCCTGGTGAAAGAGTGTGGCGCAGATCGGTGCTTCGCCGTTCAGTGCGATCTCAACGGCGTCGAGTCAGCCGGCAAGCCGGTCCAGGCAGCAGTCGATCGCTTCGGCAAGCTGGATATCCTGGTGGCGAATCATGGGATCTGGCCGGAAGAAGACATTACCGTTGACGAGATGACGCCCGAGCATTGGCGACAGACGCTGGCGATCAACGTGGACGCTGTATTTGGATTAGTGAAGTTTTCCGTGCCGGAGTTGAAGAAGAAGGGCGGTCATATTGTGCTGGTCAGCTCGACTTCCGGTCAGCGCGGCGAGGCGTTTCACATCGATTATTCGGCGTCGAAGGGCGCGATCATCAGCATGACCAAGTCGCTTTCGTCGGAGCTGCTGAAATACGACGTCCGGACGAATTGCGTCGCACCGGGTTGGGTGGAGACGGATATGTCGTCAGCAACGCTCGCCAAGCCGGAGGCTGGAGCACAAATACGGGCAACGATCCCGATGGGTCGCGCGGGTAAGCCGGAAGAGATCGCGGCTCCGATTCTGTTCCTGTGTACGGAACACGCAGGGTTCATCAGCGGCGAGATTTTTAATGTGAATGGCGGCGCCGTGCTGGTTGGATGATGATCGGTTAGGGATGGAGCATCATCCAGATGCGAAACAGTTCCAGGGCCACGACAAAAATACCCAGGCTGAAGTAGATATTGTAGGCAGCCTGGCGAGATAGAACTGGGACTGGAATACCGCGCTCGCGGAAGGCAATGATAAGCACGCGCTCGTGTTCAAGAATGAAATCGGCGATCGGCTGATGGAAGTAAGCCATCATCAGGCCAAGCATCAAGCGCGCTATTTCGAATACCATTTCCGACATCGTAGCCACCCTTACCCGTGCTCTCAATCAGCGAAACCACTTAGAGGCTGCAGCATTTCTGGTGCAACAAGAATGCCGGAGCTCGCCGCGCGTGCTAAAATTCAGCTAACTGATTGTCAGTTCCCTCATGAACTCCGACCTAGCAAATCTCATCGAACTGCAAAACGCCGACGCTGAAATAACCCGCCTGAAAGCCGAAATAGCTGCCTTGCCTAAGAAGGTCGCAGTGATCGAGGAAAAGCTTGCCGGATCCAAAAGCCAGCTGGAAGCGGCGAAAGCGGCTCTAAAGACCGACGAAGCCAACCGTCGCAAGTATGAGGGTGAAATCCAGAACCTGCGGCAAAAAATTTCCAAGTACCGGGACCAGATGCTGGCGGTCAAGACTAACCAGGAATACCGCGCATTAGGTACCGAAGTCGAGTTCGCCGAGAAGGGCATCTCTGGTTTCGAAGACAAGATTCTGGAAACCATGCTGGATGCCGACGATAGAGACCGCGATCTGAAGCGGGCCGAAGGCGAACTGAAGGCCCATACGGCGGAAATCGAAAGAGAAAAGGCCGAAGCCAGGGCCCTAACCACCGAAGACGAGAAGGTTCTCGCCGAGTGGGACAGCAAGCGCACACAATTCCGCTCAGGTGTGGGCGCAGACATTTTACGGCACTATGACAGAGTTCTGACATTTCGAGGTAGCGCAATAGCGGAAGCTAGAGACCATATGTGTTCGGGCTGCCAGGTGAAGCTGCGGCCGCAGGTCTATAGCGATGTGATGACGAATGAGCGCATCATCATGTGCGATTCCTGCAACCGCATTTTGTATTTCGTTCCCACAGTCGAGCCTGACCTTGTGAATGAACAGCCACGGCAAGTCGCCCCCCGCCCAGAGGCAGACGCCGCCGCCCAGTAGCGCATCGCACCCTGCGGGAGGCGCCGATATGCGTAACGTCGTACTTGCCGTTCTTCTTACCGCTAGCCTGAACTTCCATTGCCTTGCGCAGGTCGATAAGAACATAACCACAAGAGCGTCGCTTACTGTGTATGTCGAATTTACCAATGAGCGTGCTCTCGGAAAAAGCATCGAGGTACGCGTGTATCAGCGCGGACAGATTCTTTTCGGCGAAAGCTTTACGGATGAGCGAGGCCGCGCGAAGTTCGACCAGGTGCCCGCCGGTTACTATCACGTTGAGGTTCAGGGAGACGGGATCGAGAAGACCGAAGGAGCCGAGTTCGAGATACTCGACATGGAAGGGGCCCACACCGAGACGGTTCGGGCGAAGCCGGCAATGGACGCCAACGGTGGTGACAAAGCAGCTCCCGCGGGGAGCGGTGCGACTGTCTCTGCAACAGAGCTGAAGATCCCCGAAAAAGCTCAGAAGGAGTTCGACAAAGGCGTCGATGCGTTCGCCGCCGGAGACAACAAGAAAGCCGAGGAGAGCTTCAATAAGGCGATCGAGGAGTATCCAAAATACGCCAACGCGTATAGCAACCTGGGCGTGCTCTACATCAAGCTGGGTGAGCAGGCAAAGGCGAAAGAAGCGTTCAATAAAGCGGTTGCTGTCGACAGCAAATTCGTTCCGGGCTATGTAAATCTCGCGCGACTCTCGTTTGCGGCACACAATTACCGGGAGACCGAGAATACGCTGAATAATGCGCTCGCAATCTCTCCCGACAATCTCGATGCGCTGGCGATGCTGGCTACCACCGAGTACATGAATAAAGAGAACGACAAAGCGCTGGCCAATGTTCGCCACATCCATTCCTTGCCGGGACACGAGCCTTTTTCAGGAGTTCACCTGCTCGCGGCGCAAATCCTCATGGAGGAGAACGAGCGCGACCAGGCGATCGATCAATACATTGCGTTCCTGCAGGAGAGTCCGAACGATCTACGCGTTCCTGCAGTACGAAAAACGCTCGCACAGATGAAGGCGACTCAGCACTAATCGGCCGGTAGTCGGTATTACCAGGTAGCTTTTCGGTCTGCAGGAGGAGTCGATGCGCCGTTCCCCGTTAATCTCCCTTCTGTTGCTCACGCTTGTCTCTGTTTCTGTCGGCCAGCGTCAAGGCCAGAACGAGAGCCCGTGCGATCTAAGCGTTCGCGTCCGCAACACGCAGGACCGGTCGTTGGATACTCCTGTACAGGTTGAATTGCTGTCGCCGCAGGGCACGCCGATTATGGCAGCGCACGTCACCGGCGAGAGTCCCGCACAATTTCAGGTGATGCCCGGCACTACTGTGAAGTTAAGAGTCTCTGGTCCAGGAATCGAAACTACCACCTCCGACAGTATCTACATATACGCATGGGAACATTCGCATTCTGAAACCGTGAATGTGAACATGCTGGATAGCACTGACGCGAACAAGGCAACGAATCGAACTGGAGACTCACCCACGGTTTCCCTGGCAGAGATGAATATCCCTCCGAAGGCGCGCGACGAATTGCAAAAAGGGACGGATGCTTTCCTCAAGGGTGATCTGAAGAAGGCGCAAGAGCGATACGAAAAAGCAGCGGCAATGTATCCGCAATATGCCCGCGCTTACACGGACCTGGGCGTCATCGCGATCAAGGAAGGAGATCGTGCGAAGGCACGGGAGATGTTTTCCAAATCGATCAGTGTCGATGAAGGATTCCTGCCTGGATATGTGAATCTCGCTCGCATGGAGTTTCAGGACCACAACTACGAGGCGTCGGAAAAGCTACTGCAGAAAGTGATGTCAGTGAATCCGTCGATCCCGGATGCGCTTGCGCTTCTGGCCAGCGCCGAATTCATGAACAAAGAGTACGATAAGGCCTTGGCGGATGCGCTGCGCACACATCGACTGCCGAATCACGAGCAGTTTGCCGACATTCATCTGGTGGCTGGGCAGGTGTATCAAATGAAGGGCCGGCAGCAGGATGCCTTGGCTGAATATCAGCTGTTCTTAAAAGAGAGCCCGAATAGCCCACGCGTACCGATGGTCCAAAAACAGGTAGCCCAACTCCAGGCAGGATCGCACTGACGACAGTCGCAAAAGCTCAAACCGGTAACGCCCTGGTTGTGATCAGCCAGCGCGCCGCCGCGCGTTTGCGCCATGGACATGTGTGGATCTATCGCAGTGATGTGATTGAGAATGCAGCCGAGCAGCCCGGCTCGCTGGTGAGTGTGGCCGATGAGCGCGGAAACCTGGTGGGCACGGCCTTCTACAGCGCCAGCTCGCAAATCGCGTTGCGCATGATCTCTTCCGGACCTGTCGATTCAGATCAGCTCATACCACTAATCGGCGATCGCCTGAAGAAAGCGATCGAGCTGCGCCGGACTCTGGTTCGCGACAGCGATGCCTACCGTCTCGTCTTCAGTGAAGCCGACCAGCTGCCGGGAATCATCGCAGATCGCTACAACGACGTAGTGACGGTTCAATTTCTTACTCAGGCAGTGGATCAGGAACAGATTCGGCAACTGGTGATCGATACGTTTGTCGGGGAGATCAGGCCGGAATCGATCGTCGAGCGCGTCGATGAGCGAATTCGCGAATTAGAGCAATTGCCGCCGCGCGAAAATCACCCACTCTATGGCAAAAAGACATCGACGATCTTCACCATGAATGGCGTTCGCTTTCACTACGACGCCGGTGCCGGCCAGAAAACCGGCGCTTTTCTCGATCAGCGCGAGAACTATGCGGCTGCTGCCCGCTATGCTCACGGCGAAGCGCTCGATGTCTTTACCTATCAAGGCGGCTTTGCGCTCCATCTCGCGAAAGCGTGCAGCAGCATAACTGCAGTAGACAGCTCGCGTCCCGCGCTGGAAACGGCTGAGTCGAACGAGAAGCTGAATCCGGGAGCGCCCGAGATCGAGTGGATGGAGGCGAACGCCTTCGACTTGCTCAAGGAGTACGCCGGAGCTGGCCGGCAGTACGACACCATCGTTCTCGATCCACCGGCGTTTGCGAAGGGGCGAAAAGATCTTCCGGCCGCACTGCGCGGATATAAGGAAATTAATCTGCGCGCAATGCGCATGCTTCGTCCCGGCGGTATCCTAATAACGTGCACTTGCTCGCACCATGTGAGTGAGGACGATTTTGTCGGCACCCTGCGCTCGGCAGCGGCTGACTCTCGGCGCACCCTGCGCATCCTTGAAAAGCGTGGCCAGGCCAAGGATCATCCGGTGCTTCTGACGGTGCCGGAGACCAGCTATTTGAAGTGCGTGATCCTGCAAGCCTAGGCGTTCTTTAGTTGACCTCGTACGCGGCTTCTTTGCTGACGCCAGTTCTGGTGCGGCCGCAATCCTGATTCAAATCACTGTAAACAAGGCAGTTAGATATTGCCAACAAAGCTGAAACTCTTTCCATGAGCACGCATCCAAGTACATTGACAGCAACACACTAAGATTTTATGATGTGTACACACTAATATAACACGGCCACTGGTGAGGCAGTGGCGCGATTCAAAGGAGGATTTGAGTTATGTCGTCAATTACACGTTGGGATCCCTTCCGCGAACTAACCCAGTTGCAGGAACGTATGGACCGGCTTTTCCGCGATAACGTTGGCTATTCCGGCGGCCGCGAAGAGGCACTCGAGCAGGGATCATTCATCCCTCCGGTAGACGTCTATGAGGACGAGCACAACATCACGTTGAAGCTGGAAGTTCCGGGAGTCGAACAGAAAGACTTGGACATACGCATCGAGAACAACACCCTGACGGTTCGCGGCGAGCGAAAGCTGGAGAAGGAAGAGAAGCAGGAAAACTTCCACCGCATTGAGCGCCGATATGGCAGCTTCGTCCGCACCTTCCAGCTACCGACTACCCTCGATGCTGAAAAGGTGAACGCCAACTACGACAATGGTGTGTTGAAGATCACGCTGGCGAAGAAGGCGGAAGCCAAGCCGAAGCAGATCCAGGTGAACGTCAGCGCCGGCCCACAGAAGAGCATCGAAGCGAAGGGAACTGGCAAGGCTGCGTAAGTCGCCTCTCAGACTTTCATAACCAAAGCCGGCCGGAATGCCAGAGATGTCAGAACGGCGGGAGGCTCAATGCCTCCCGCAATTTCTTGGACGCAAAGCAGGAAAAGGAATCAAATCATTATCGCCGCCCTTCAGGGTGGCTGAGAGTTCAATATGGCAATTCGTTGGGATAAGACCACAGTCAAGACGCAAGAGGCGATCCAGCGCGCAATCGAGCTTGCCTCGCAGAACGGCAATCCGGAACTCCAACCGGTGCATCTGCTCGCGGCGCTGGTCGGCGATCAGGAAGGCATCATTGTGCCGGTGCTGGAGCGCGTTGGCGCACAGCCGCAGCAGGTATTGGCGGAAGCCACGCGTGAAATCGAGCGCCTGCCGAAAGTTTCCGGATCGGCCGCACAGCCGACGCTCTCGAACGCAGCGCAGAGCGTCTTCGATCAAGCTTTCAAAGAAGCCGACAATTTCAAAGATGAGTACGTTTCGACCGAGCACCTGTTGCTTGCGTTGACGAAACAGAAGGGTAATGCCGCGCAGACGATTCTCGCCCATGCTGGCGCCACCTACGACGCGGTGCTCAAGGCGCTGACGGCGGTTCGCGGGAATCAGCGTGTGACCGACCAGAATCCCGAAGCGAAGTACCAGGCTCTGGAGCGCTACGCTCGCGACCTGACTGAGCAGGCGCGTCGCGGGAAACTCGATCCGGTGATTGGCCGCGAGGAGGAGATTCGCCGCGTGGTGCAGGTTCTGGCGCGTCGCACCAAGAACAACCCGGTACTGATCGGCGAGCCTGGCGTCGGAAAAACAGCCATCGTCGAAGGACTGGCGCAGCGCATTGTCGCTGGAGACGTGCCAGAAGTGCTGCGCAACAAGCGGATCGTGGCGCTCGATCTTGGATCGATGCTCGCAGGAGCGAAATATCGCGGCGAGTTCGAAGATCGACTCAAGGCCGTGCTGAAAGAGATCGAAGAGTCCAACGGACAGATCATTCTGTTCATCGACGAGCTACACACGCTGGTTGGAGCAGGCGCGGCGGAAGGCGCCATCGACGCCTCCAACATGCTGAAGCCACCACTAGCACGTGGCGAGTTGCGTTGTATCGGCGCGACCACGCTGAACGAGTATCGGAAGTACATTGAGAAAGATGCCGCACTGGAACGCCGTTTTCAGATTGTCTATGTAGGCGAGCCGACGGTCGAAGACACCATTGCGATCCTTCGCGGATTGAAAGAGCGTTACGAGGTTCATCACGGTGTGCGCATCAAGGATTCGGCGATTGTCGCGGCCGCAACGCTTTCGCATCGCTACATTACCGATCGGTTCCTGCCCGACAAAGCGATTGATCTGGTGGATGAAGCTGCCGCAGCCCTCAGCATGCAGATCAGCTCGGTTCCCGCGGAGATCGACGAGATGCAGCGGCACGCCACTCAGCTGGAAATCGAACGGCAGGCGCTAGAGCGCGAGAACGATCCAAATTCCCGCGAACGGCTCGCCACGGTTCAGAAAGAACTGGCGGAGCTGCGCGAGGAGATCAATGCGCTGCGTGCGCGTTGGGAGCAGGAAAAGTCGAGCATCAATCGTATACGCGAGCTGAAGGAGAAGATCGAGCAGCTTAAGCTCGATCAGCAGAATGCCACGCGTACGGGTGATTACACCCGGGCTTCGCAAATCCAGTATGGCGATCTGCCGAACACGCAGGCCGAACTGGACAAGCTCAGCAACCAGATCGACAACAGCGCGAGCGGCTCGCGCATGCTGAAGGAAGAAGTCGACGACGAAGATATCGCGCGCATCGTCTCCAAGTGGACCGGGATTCCCGTCACGAAGATGCTCGAGGGCGAAGTCAAAAAGCTGATCGAGATGGAGGATCGTTTACGCCATCGTGTGATTGGGCAAGACGAAGCGCTGGAGCGTGTTGCGAATGCCGTCAGGCGTTCACGCGCCGGCCTCAGCGATCCGAAGCGGCCGATTGGTTCGTTCATCTTTCTGGGTCCGACCGGCGTAGGCAAAACCGAAACGGCGAGTGCGCTCGCCGAGTTCCTCTTCGACGATGATCACGCCCTGATTCGCATCGACATGTCGGAGTACATGGAGAAACATTCGGTGTCGCGCCTGATTGGCGCGCCTCCCGGCTACGTGGGCTACGAAGAGGGTGGACAGCTGACGGAAGCAGTTCGTCGCCGGCCATATTCGGTGATCCTGCTGGATGAGATCGAGAAGGCGCATCCAGATGTGTTCAACATCTTGTTACAGGTGATGGACGATGGCCGCTTGACCGATGGTCAGGGCCGCACGGTGGATTTCAAAAACACGGTGCTGATCATGACGTCGAACATCGGATCGTCCTACCTGGTGCCGCCGACAGAAGTCAACTTGAACGGCACGTGGACAGCGGAGAAGGACGAGGTGAATCGCCAGGGCCGAGGCGCGCAAGAAGGTAATGGAGGCGTTACAGGCGCACTTCAAGCCGGAGTTCCTGAACCGCGTGGACGACATCATCATCTTTAATCCTCTCGGCAGAGAGCAGTTGGCGAAGATCGTCGACTTGCGGCTCGAAGACCTGCGGCGTCTGCTGGCTGATCGGAAAATCAGCATTGAGCTGACGGACAAAGCGAAGGAGCTGATCTTTGCTGAAGGCTACGATCCTGCGTATGGCGCTCGTCCGTTGAAGCGGGCGATCCAGCGCATGATCCAGGACCCGCTGGCCATGAGGATTCTCGATGGCGAGATCCTGCAGGGCGACCATGTGGTGGTCGACGCCGATCTGGGCAAACGTCAAATGGAGTTCAAGGTAAGCCATCGCGTGGCTCAACCCGAGCCAGCCGTGAAGTAAGAAGCCGCGTTTTTGACCGCTGAGGACGCAGAGGAAGCAACGAAAAAACTCTGAGCACTCTGTGTTCTCTACGGTGAAGGTCAAGCTTCCAGTTTGTACTTTGTAGACGCCAGGGTGTACAGCGGCCGCCAGACCATGCGATTGATGGCGACCACCATCACGGCCATCACCACGGTCGCCGCCAGCAATACATGAAAGTTGCTGCGATTGGTTGCGTCACTGATCACTGCTCCGAGTCCAACCGTCGAGATCGTTTCTCCTCGGAAGTGGAAATACTCGGCGACGATGCTGGCATTCCAGGCTCCTCCCGACGCGGTAACGAACCCGGTCACGAGGTAGGGGAACACGGCAGGCAGGAAGAGCCTTCTCCAGCGCTCCGCCTTGCTGAGCCGGAACACCGAGCAAACTTCTTTCAGATCGGTAGGGATCGCCGACGCTCCGGCGATCACGTTGAAGAGGATGTACCACTGCGTTCCCAGCAGCAGCAGAACGATAGCGCCGATCCCTAGCCCGCCACCGAGGCGAATCAAAACCAGCAGCACGATGGGGAAGAGCGCAGTTGCCGGAACCGAAGCCGCAATCTGTGCGATGGGCTGAGCGATGGCCGACAGACGCGGGCGTAGTCCGATATAAATGCCCACGGGCACGGTCCACAGTGCAGCGAGCAACAAGACCAGTTCCACACGGAGAAACGTAGCGCCCGCGCCCAGCAGGATGCTGCGCCACTCCGGCCACTGGACTCCGGCGATCATGCCGAACATCCGCACGACGCCGTAGAGCAATGCGACGATTGCGATAATCGCGACTGGATACCAACCGCTTCCCGAGCGCTTCTTTGTTTCCTGATCAGCGGTGTGTGCTTTCGCGAAGCGCCGCATGAGCCGCTCGCGGGCCGGACCCGTCGTCCATTCCGACGCCAGTGACAACAGGTGTGAGCGCCGCAGCAGTTCAAGGATTGGAGAAGTTGGAGTCTCAGCAGCTTCTACCTGTTCAACTTTAAACTTCTGTGCCCACGCAATCACCGGCCGCCAGATCAGCTGATCCATCAGCACGATGACCAGGATCATCATGCCGACGCCGGCCAGAATGGCGCGCGTGTTGCCGTCATTGGCAGCCGTCTGCAGATACGAACCGAGCCCGGGAAGTCGCAGGTCGCGATCGCCGAGCACAAACATCTCGCATGCCATCAGGAAGAACCAGCCTCCCGCCACCGACATCATGGAATTCCAGATCAGGCCAATCGAGGCGTAGGGCAGCTCCATCTGCACGAAGCGCTGGAACCAGCTGAAGTGGTAAACCCGCGCCGCTTCGCGCATCTCACGCGGAATATTCTTCAGCGACGAGTAGAAGCTGAATGTCATGTTCCAGACCTGGCCGGTAAAGATCAGCAGGATGGAACCAAGCTCAACGCCTAACTGCCGCGTCGGAAACAGCGAGACCATCGCAACCATCACGCCCGGGAGAAAACTGAGCACCGGGATCGATTGCAGCGTGTCGAGCAGAGGGATCATCAGCCGCTCGGCGCGCTTGTTGTACGCGGCGATGTAGCCATAGACGAGCGTGAACGCCAGGCTAAGCGCGTATGCGGCCGCGATTCGGATCACCGAGTACAGCGCGTATTTCGGAAGTGCACCGGGCGCTAGGATGATCTCCGCCTCGGTGTTCATCGGCCCGATTCCGTAGTGCGCGAAGGAAATGATGCCGTAGAACACGGCGAGCCCCGCAAGCACAATCGGCAGATCGCGCAGGAACGAAGAACCGGCGGGAGTGATTCCCCACGGAGGAGTGCTGGTGCGAGTGTTAGCTTGCTCGGCCATCGGCTGCGCTCGTGCGAGTCTGCTCGCCAACGCCATTTTCGTGCAGGATCAGGCGCTCGTCTTCGGAATCGTAGGTGAAGATTTCGGCGTAGCGTCCCCAGTTGAGAGCAGTGTCAATCTGCTGGTCGACTTCGTCCTGGGAGAAGTGTTCGTCGAGTATGTCGCGGAAAAACTCAAGCGGCATCGCATGATCGGACTTGGTGTCGAGCGCGCGCTTCATCTGCTGCAGCAGGGTGACGTGCTGCAGAGCCGCCTCGCGGAAGAGAACCTTTTGAACCGGGATAGTGGCTTCGCCGAAGACCTTTCCCTCCGGCGTAATCACCAGGTCTCCTTCTTCAAGAGTCGCGAAACCCAGCAGCACTGCAGCATCAACCGTAGGCAGCAGGTCATCGACTTCCATGCGCAGCTCCTCGGCGAGGTGATAGAGGTCTTCGCGACCGCCACGGTCGTTGAGCAGTTCGAGCAAGCCGGCGATTCCACCGGGACGCGCATGTGGCAGCATCTGGAACTTTGGCTTTGTCGGCTTGCCGGGCGCAGTCGGGAATGCGATCTCCGCTTCCGGCTGCGTCATGACCTTGTAGATGTAGTCGACATACACCGTAAACTCGGCGGCGCTGCGCTCGCGCGGCTGTGGAATGTTCACGCGGAAGTTCGCGCGGATTCGTGCGGGATTGCGACCGAGCACGATGACGCGATCGGCGAGCAACACGGCTTCTTCAATATTGTGGGTGACGAGGAAAATGCTCTTCGTCGGGATTTTCTTCGCCATCCACAATTCCATCAGTTCACTGCGCAGGTTCTCGGCGGTAAGAACGTCGAGAGCCGAGAACGGCTCGTCCATGAACAACACTTCCGGCTCGACGGCGAGAGCGCGGGCAAATCCGACACGCTGCTTCATGCCGCCCGAGAATTCCTTGGGATAAGCGTTCTCGAATCCCTTCAGACCGACAGAATCGAGCGCGCGCAAGGCGCGGCCCTCACGATCTTCCTTCGTCATCGCACGCGCGGCGAGCGGAGCTTCCACGTTCTCGATCACCGTCAGCCATGGAAACAGCGCGAAGCTTTGAAAGACGATTGCCACATTCGCGTGCGCTTCCGCTAGCGGCTTCCCGTGCCATAGCACCTGTCCTGAAGAGGGCGTCGACAGCCCGGACAGCATGCGGAGCAATGTTGACTTGCCGGAACCGGAAGGTCCAAGCAGCGCGATGATGGTCTCCGGCTCGAGCGTCAGGTCGGTGGGCGCGATCACCTCAATGCGATTGCCGTCGGGCTGCTCGAAGAACTTCTGTACCTGTTTGGCCTCAATAATCGGCTCGGCTGGGACGGCAGGGCGTGGAGCTTTCGGCTTGGCGACCGGAGCCGGACGCAGGTGCTCGGGGCGTGGCAATCCCGCACCGGAGAGCTCGTCCATCAGGTGCTGCCATGCTTCCTCCGGCAGCTCGTCGAAGAAGGCCATGCGATCGTCGGGATCAATCTTGTCGACGATGGCGCGCATCTCTTCCGGTCCGCGCGAGTGCAGCAACACGTACTGGTGGTAATACGGAAATTCGCCGACTACTTTGGCGGCAAAGTCGACGGGCAAGTGGCCGAAGAGAGCTTGTTGTTGCTCGAAGGGAAGCTTCTGCAGGAGCTCCGCGACCTCAGCCGGATCGAGTTGTTGCAGATCCGCAGCAGCTTGTTCCCAATTTTCCTGGGAGACAGCTTCGAGGATTCGGTTGTGATCGAACTGAGGCATGCGCGTCCGCCAAAGGGTACTACTCCATCATGACATTTTTGTTAATGCTATTGGCGGAAGCAGAGATACAGCCGCGGAAAAATGTCGAGCTACTGCGGCGACATCAGTCCGCGGCTGCTAGAGATTTACTTCCCGGCAAGTTCAAGATAGTAGGGTCCAAGATAGAAACGAGCGCCGTCTTTGTCGGACGCAATCTGCAGTGGCCTCACGGGCTTCAGACTCTCGTTCTTGCCCATCGGGATTGAAGCCAGCTTGTTGCCGCCGATGTCGTATACGGTGAGGCTCACAACTTCCTTGTCGCCCTCGGTGGTTTTCGTCCGGCCAAATCCGTACGAGCCTGGGCCAAAGTCTTTGCCGCCGAGCGTGAACGCGCCTTGCGATTGGATGGAGCCGATGTACTTGTCCTGATAGGAAGACGAGTACCCGGCAGTGTCAACCAGGGTGGCTAGCAGGAGCTTGCCGTTCTGCAGCTCGACCAGCGACGAGTTCCGCTTCTGTGTGGGAACGTTTTCGCCGTCCAGAAAAATGCTGGCAGGAAGCAGCTTGACCAGCTTTGCTTCCGGCTGAACGGTAGCGGCTTTCGATTGCGCAAACACAAAGACGCTTGGAATGAGGCTAAGTGCGACCGCAAAAACGAGGATGATTCGAACGCGAGAAATCATATTCACCTCGATAAACGATTTGGGAATGAGTCCGGGAGCTTCGCAAGGGAGCATACATTCCGGAAAAGCTCGGCGGCAAGCAGGAATCGAGCGCTAAATCGGCTTATAACTCCCGTAACTGCTTACGTTTGACACTAGTTCACGGCACCAGTAGGCTTAATGAGGAGACTTCTCAGCCCGGGAAGTCATCTATATAGGTGTTCATGAAGAAGTTGCGCCAATTCCTGCGTTTTTCCGCGATGTTGCAGTTGCTCCCGGCACTGGAGAGCGGCGAGGACATCCTTGTCGGTGGTCAGGCCGTGCTTGAGGGAGTAATGATGCGCTCGCCCCACGCTTGGGGTATCGCGGTGCGCAAGAGCAATGGCGAAGTGATTTCTCACTGCGAGCCGCTGGAGCGTCCTTCGGATACGCGCAAGTGGTTGGCGTGGCCGATCATTCGTGGAGTCGCGACGCTCGGCCAGGCCATGGCACTGGGTTTCCGCGCGCTGCGTTATTCGGCGAATGCCGCGCTCGATGAGATTCCGATCAATGAAGAGGGCAAGTCGGTCCAGATCAGCAACTGGGTGCTGGCGGTTAACGTACTCTTCTCGCTGGGCTTCTTCATCTTTATGTACAAGTTCGTCCCGCTGCTCGCGGCGACGGAACTGAAGCATGCATGGCCGGTCTTTGGACATCAGGTGGCGTTCAATCTCGTAGATGGCGCCATCCGTATTGCGCTCTTCCTGTTCTTCATTTGGGGCGTATCGCTGTGGAAGGACATTCGGCGCGTGTACGAGTATCACGGCGCCGAGCATAAAACGGTCTTCGCATTTGAATCGCACGATCCGATGCAGACGGACGCGGTACAGAAGTACTCCACGTTCCACCCGCGTTGCGGCACCAGCTTCCTGATGACCGTGATGCTGATCTCGATCCTGGTATACACGGTGATCCCGATTACGGCGGCGTCGTCGGCCAGCGCACACGGCCTGCACATTCTCGATCGCTTGTTCTGGATACGCTTCGGACTGCGCATTGCGCTGCTGCCAGTGATTGCGGGACTTTCGTACGAGATCATTCGTTTCGCCGCCAAGCATCGTGGATCGCTCTTCGCGCTGATGACTGCGCCTGGACTGTGGCTGCAGCGGATCACCACCAAGAATCCGACCGACGATCAGGTTGAGTGCGCAATCGTTGCGCTGAACCAGGCAATGGAACTCGAAGCCAAGCGTGGCGGCGAACTCGTGCTTGCCTAGGGGGCTCCCCCCTCGACCTGTGTTTCACATCCTTGTGCTTTCCGGAAAAATAGGTAAAGGTCGTTAGTCGTTGGTCGATCGTCGTTGGCCAAAACTGGCGACTGGTGGGACTATGAGCGGGTCGTACAAGGATCTTAGAGTTTGGAAGCAGTCGATGGAATTGGCGGAATTGGTATATGAGGCGACCGCGAAGTTTCCGCGACATGAGTTATATGGTTTGGCGAATCAATCGCGACGTGCGGCAGTTTCGGTCCCAAGTAATATTGCGGAAGGCAAGGGGCACCGGTCGGATCGAGAGTTCGTGCATTTCTTGTTTCACGCACGAGGCTCGTTGCTGGAGTTGGAAACGCAGCTGAATCTGGCAGGCAGGTTGGGTTATCTGACTTCTGACCGAACTGCGATGATTAACACGACCTTGGAGAAGGTTGCTCGCGGCTTGAATGCACTGATCAACGCCTTGTCTGACGAAGGGCGCGAAAGAGCAAAGACGAACGGCTGATGTAGCAATTCGGCCAACGACCAACGACGACCGACTAAAACTATGTTTGAGAAATTGGATCACATCGAAGCTAAGTGCCAGGAGCTGACGGACGCCCTGGCGTCGCCGGAGATCGTCTCCGACTCAGCGAAATATCAGAAGACCGCGAAGGCGCACAGCGAAATTGCTCCGGTGGTTGAGAAATATCGCGAATTCAAGGATCTGCGCCGCGGCATTGCCGAAAGCAAAGAAATGCTGGAGAGCGAGATCGATGCCGAGATGAAGGCTTACGCCGAACAGGAGTTGGCCGAACTCGAGGAGCGCGTCGCGAAGGTTGAGGAAGACCTGAAAGTGCTGCTCATTCCCAAAGATCCCAACGACGACAAGAACGTCATCCTCGAAATTCGCGCAGGCACTGGCGGCGACGAAGCGTCGTTGTTCGCGGCTGAGCTTTTCCGCATGTACACCCGGTACGCAGAAACGCAGCGCTGGAAGGTAGAAGTACTTTCCACATCGGAGTCGGGTGTTGGCGGCTTGAAGGAAGTGATCGCGTCGGTGATTGGTCACGGCGCGTATTCGCGTCTGAAGTATGAAGGCGGCGTGCACCGCGTGCAGCGCGTACCCGCAACCGAGACTCAGGGTCGTGTGCATACATCGACTGTTACGGTTGCCGTCATGCCGGAAGCGGAAGATGTCGACATCAAGATCGAAGCGAAGGATGTGCGCATCGACACATTCTGCTCTTCCGGACCGGGCGGCCAGTCGGTGAATACCACCTATTCGGCGGTGCGGCTGACGCACCTTCCCACGAATACGGTTGTCAGCTGCCAGGATGAAAAATCACAGATCAAGAATCGCGAAAAGGCGTTCAAAGTTTTGCGCGCGCGCCTATACGAAGTTGAGCGCGAAAAGCAGCAGGAAGCGCTCTCGAAAGAGCGGCGATCCATGGTGGGATCGGGCGATCGCAGCGAGAAGATTCGCACCTACAACTTCCCGCAGAATCGCGTCAGCGATCACCGCATCGGTTTGACGCTGCATCAGCTCACCGAAGTCATGGACGGCAAGCTGCAGCCATTTGTGGACGCGCTGACGACGCACTATCAGGCGGAAAAGTTGAAGGAAGAGGCAGGAGCGCTGGCGTAGGGAAATTGATCATTGGGTGATTGAGTCAATAGGCCATTTTTTGATGGACTGAGTCGCTAGGTGTGGTGTCGATCTTCCACTCACCCGAGTAACCAAATCACGCAATGGCCAAATGACTCAATGGGCGCAATCGCCAATGGCTCAATCCATCATTGCCTCGCCGTTCCCATCGCGTTATTCTGACCGCGACTTCCAGTTGAGACTTCAGGGACCCATCTGATGGCCAAACTTTTTGAGGCGCCCCACTATATTGCGGTCGAAGGCCCGATTCGTGTCGGAAAGAGCACACTATCCGGCATTATTGCCGAGCGGCTGCACGCGCAATTGGTGCGGGAGCCAGAAGACAATGCTTTTCTGCCTTCGTTTTACGACGGAGAAAAGGGAGCCGCCTTCCAGGCGCAGTTTACGTTCCTCATCAAGCGATTCGAGCAGTTGCGCGCGCTCGACGTGGGCCCGACGTCGCGAAAAGTCGTCGTCTCCGATTACATATTCGAGAAAGACAAGCTCTTCGCGTACCTGAATCTCACCGATCCTGAACTGGACATCTACAACCGTTACTACAATTTCTTCCGCAATCAACTACCCACGCCCGACCTGGTCATCTACCTGCAAGCAACGCCCGAAGTTCTGCGAAAACGTTTGAAGAAGAAGGGCGCTTCGGTCGAGGCCGCGATCAACGACGACTATTTGGAAGAAGTCATCAAGGCTTACGAGCACTTCTTCTTTCACTACACGCAGTCGGATCTGCTGATCGTGAACACCACGGAAATCGATTTCGTCGATCGCAACGAAGATTTGCAGGAGTTGCTGCGCAAGGTCAGCGAACCGGTGCGGGGAACGCAATATTTCCTGCCGCTCGGTGGATCGCAAGCAGTCGGCGCGTAGCTTCAGCTTTGCAGGTCTAACCTGAGTTCCTGCAGCGAATACAACGCCAGGATCGCGGAGCCGTCGGCCGCCGCGCTGTCATCCAGCGACGCTGTTGGAACGGGCAGTGAGAACGGTGGGAGTCTGAGATTCAATGGGCGAAAACTTCCCGTGCGCAGAATTTTGTTGTTGGCCGCCGCTTGCGGCTGATCGCTGATCAAAAGGTAGCGCGCTCCCGTGCGCTGGAAATTTCTGAGCACGCGCAGGCCTTCCTCGAACGTCAAATGGATCAGCAGGTGCCGGCACAAGATCAGGTCGGCGCGCGGCAATTCGTCGTTGACTAGGTCACAAAGCAGGAACTGGCGTTCACTAGTGCCGTATAACGACATGTTTCTCTCGATCAGCGGGCGGACGATATCGATCCCGAAATACTGCTTCAGATTAAGCGGAACTTCCTTCATCCAGCAGAAATCGCCGCAAGGCGCGTCCAGCAGCGTTTGTACCTGGAGATCGGCGAGCAACTTCGGCAGCGTGCTGCGGATCGATTTCGTGAATCGCAGGCCGGATCCTTCGCCCGAGGCACTCTCGGATCCGCTCCAAAGACGTTTTTTGTAAATCGAGGTGAAGGCCGAACTTCTGCGGCGACGGCGCAAGTTGTCGGCGATTTCTTGCAGAAGCATTCCAGGGTTCCTGACGCTGGAATTCTAGCTTCGCAAGGAGACAAATCCGAGAAGGAAGAGAAAGCCGCATCTCAAAGAGCAACGGCCATGATTTGCGACGGCACCACTAGTCCAGCGGCCGCACTTTGACGCGAGTGCCTTCGGGAAGCTCGCCGTCGATCAACTCAACTGCTCCGTTCTTTACTACGCCTTTGAGCTCAGCAGGGCGAGGCGGGACTGCTGGGGAAGCGGAACTGCTACGGGAAAAGCCACCGCTCGCCTGATCCATAGCCTCATTTGCGAGCCGATCGGCCTCCGCATTGTGGCCGCGCAGAACGTGCTGGATCTGAAACCAGTCCAGCTTCGAAATCAGTTCTTTCGCGCGCGTGTGCAGCTCTTTCAGTTGCAGATTGCTGACTTTGTACTGACCCTTGATCTGCTTCACCATCAGCTCGGAGTCGCTGATGACCTTCAACGCCTTGTAGCCATGCTGCACGGCATATTCGAGCGCGGCGAGCAGTCCGGAGTATTCGGCGAAATTATTTGTCTGCTTGCCGAGATATTTGTTGAGGCCCGCGATCTTATGTCCGCTGCTGTCGTTGATCACGACCCCATAGCCGGAGGGTCCAGGATTACCGCGCGCGCCACCGTCGGTGTAGGCGGTGATCAAGTTTGCGGGAGCCTGGGGCTGGGACGAAGAAGCAAACAAATCTGATTGCGGACGTGCACTGCGGAAAGGCATGAGGCGAGTTTATCAGGGGACCGTGTGAGGGATTTCAGGCTGAGGGATTTGGATTCTGGCTGAAAGCCGAGAGCTGATAGACCGACAGCTGCAAAAACACAGAGTCCCGAGGTTTTGTGGTTAAGCTCGTTCGTCTCGCCCAGCAACTCGCTTTAGACCCTTGCTCGCCTTTTCTGAACCCCTCTTGCGAGTATGATTCAGCCGACTAAGCTCGGGTTCCGGGCTCATCACCAACCGGACAAACCAGCCCAACCCCTCGGGACTCTATCTCGCCTTTGCTTAAGTCCCCTGTTCTCGTCAACCAGCGCTTCGCTAAAGACCGTCGCCTTACCCTGCTGAATTTCATCCCTTGCGGGTTGTCCTTCAATCTGATTTGGCTTCAGCCCCGGTTCTTGGCACCAACTGCAAAAACTCAGGAACTGTCAAAGAACGAGTATGTATTTACGCCGACTATTTTTAGAGTCAAGAAAATCAGTACATCTTTATCTCTTGTGTTTTCAATCGAGTGCAGCTCGTCCACAGCCCCATGACCGGATTTTGTGCAACCAGACCTTCAGACGCAATACAGAAGCCCGCGGAATCCGCGGCTTTGGCTGTCATCAATGAGGTCAGCTTGCAAAACAACGCTCACGGCCGCAATTAACCCAATGTGAAAAAATACGGAGAATTCAAGTCTGGCGCGGACTTCCGCGAGTCTCGATTCATGAAGAAGAGGCGACTCCGCGGGCTGTTACCATGCTTTCGTGACTCCCACGCTGCTGCAGGTCCAGAATCTGGACGTCGCTTTTCCAGTTCGAAGCGGCGATCGGACAGATTTCGTCTCTGCCGTGCGCGACCTCAGCTTTGAAATCGGTGCCGGAGAGTCGTTGGGACTGGTGGGAGAATCAGGCTCCGGCAAATCCGTAACTTCGCTTGCGATCCTCCGACTTCTACCGCCGCAAGCGCGGATTATAGGCACCATTAGCTTCGAGGGGCGCGACCTTCTACAGGCCTCCGAAGATGACATGCGCGAACTCCGCGGTTCTGCCATCGCAATGATCTTCCAGGAGCCGATGACTGCGCTGAATCCGGTGATGCGCGTTGGCGACCAGATCGCGGAGGCGGTGCTCGCCCATCGCAAAATGCCGAAGTCCGAGGCAGCGAAAATCACAATCGACGCACTGACCACCGTCGCGATTCGCGATCCTGAAAAGCGCGCGCGCGATTATCCGCACCAGCTTTCGGGCGGCATGCGCCAGCGCGTGATGATCGCGATGGCTATCGTCAATCGCCCGCGACTGCTGATCGCCGATGAGCCAACCACTGCGCTCGACGTGACCATTCAGGCACAAATCCTCGAACTGCTGGCCGAGCTGCGCGAAAAATTCGGATTGTCGATGCTCTTTATCTCACACGATCTTGCCGTGGTCTCAAAGGTCGCCGACCGGGTTGCGGTAATGTACGCGGGGAGACTGGTCGAGATCGGCGCTTCCGGCGATATCTTTCATCGACCCGTGCACCCTTACACACAGGGGCTGCTGAACTCGGTTCCAACGTTGCGCACGAATCTGCATGAGCCCTTGCGCACGATTGAGGGCAGTGTTCCCAGTATCGGTTCGCCGACGTTGCAACACGCCTGCGGATTCGAGCCACGCTGCGATTTTGCTATACCGAAATGTGGGGAAGAGGCGCCCGAGCTGATACAAGTCGCTCCCGGACACCTGGTGCGCTGCCCGGTAAAGGCCACGTAACACTCTGAGCACAACGCGTAATCCGAAACGAGGTTCGCACAAAAATGATCCGCCGCTGTGATCACGACGACTTCGAGCAGATTTGGACCATCGTCAACGATGGAGCTCACGCTTACAAAGGAGTCATTCCTGCCGATTGCTGGACTGAACCCTACATGTCGAGAGACGAGCTTCAGCACGAGCTCGATGCCGGCGTAATGTTCTGTGGCTATAAGGATGCCGAAGCCGGAGGACTACTTGGTGTCATGGGACTTCAGCAGGTCGGCGATGTAACTCTCATTCGCCACGCCTACGTTCGCGGCTCCAGCCAGAAGCTTGGGATCGGAGGCCAGTTGTTGTCACACTTACGAACACTGACCGAGCGACCCATCTTGATCGGCACTTGGGCCGATGCCACCTGGGCGATACGCTTTTACGAAAAGCATGGATTTCAGGTCGTCAGCCCAGATGAGAAGGAGATCTTGCTCAGAAAATACTGGGCAATTTCTGAACGCCAAATTGAAACGTCCGCCGTGCTGGTGGACGCAAAATGGCGGCAAATTGCCGATCGGCGTGGCTAGCAGGTCGACGCTTAGCCACGGTTCTCGCTCTTGAAACGAGCGACAGTTTATTATTGCCTCTGGCCTGAAAAGTGCGCGTCCTATTCTTAAGTGATATTCACGCAAACCTGGAAGCATTGGAAGCCTGCCTGGCGGCGGCTCCGCCCCACGACGTGGTCGTCAATCTCGGCGACACCGTTGGCTATGGAGCGAACCCGAACGAAGTGATCGAGCGCGCTCGCGGACTTGGCGATACGTTCGTGCGCGGCAACCATGACCGCGCCTGCGCCGGGCTGACAGATGTGCGCGGCTTTAACTACATAGCGGCGGCGGCGGCGATCTGGACCAACCGCCAGCTCTCCCCCGACAACCTGGAGTGGCTGAAGAATCTGCCGCACGGCCCAGTCTCGCTGCCAGATCTTCCGGATGTGCAGATGGTTCATGGCTCGCCGCGCGATGAAGATGAATATTTGCTTCTGCCCGACGATGCTGCTGCCTCCGCGGCGCTCGCGCGAGCTCCGATTACGTTTTTCGGTCACACGCACATGCAGGGATGTTTCCGGATCACCGAAAAGCAGCAGATCACGGTGCACCCGAAATACACTTCGCCTGAGAAGGTGGAACAATGGCCACTGGCGCTGGAGAATGGCGGCGTTTATCTGATTAATCCAGGCTCGGTAGGCCAGCCTCGCGATGGGGACTGGCGAGCGGCGTTCGCGCTCCTCGATTCCGAAGCGAAGAAAGTCACATTCTTCCGCGTGCCTTATGATCTGGCGAGCGCGCAGAAGAAAATTGTAGAAGCCAATTTGCCGGAGCGCCTGGCCAGCCGCCTGCAGTTTGGGCGATGACGAACCTGAGTACAGGAGCCGTGTCGAATTCTTCAAAACCGATCGATCGCCTCAGTTGGATCCGCTCCATCTTCTTCCTCGATCCGCTGATCTATCTGTATACGGTCATGCTGGGAGTTCTTTCGCTACTGTCCTCGTTCGTCGATCGCGGCGGGCGCATCCAGCATGGATTCGCGCGCGTGTGGTCGTGGCTGATCCTGAAGACCATTCTGTCCCCGGTTGAAGTCATCGGGCTGGAGAACATCGATCGTTCACAGCCAGCGGTCTTCGCCGCCAATCACATTTCCGCGCTCGATATCCCGCTGATCTACTCGAGCCTGCCGGTCCCTTTCCGAATTCTCGCCAAGAAAGAATTGTTCCGGTATCCGTTCATGGGATGGCATCTGAGCCGCTCCGGACAAATCCCGGTGGACGACAAAGATGCGCGCTCGAATCTGCGCAGCCTGGCGCGTGCCGGTGAAACGGTGAAGAGCGGAATGGATCTGATGGTCTTCCCCGAAGGTGGCCGTTCGCAGACTGGGCAGATTCGGCCATTTCTCAGTGGCGCGTTTTACGTGGCGATCAAAGCAGGTGTGCCGGTGATCCCCATGGCGATTGTCGGGACTTACGAAGTCTTGCCGATGAACACTTTTCAGATCCGGCCGGGCAAACTGGAACTCGTCATTGGGAAGCCGATCGCTACAGCAGAGTATTCTCCGCGCGACATGGACAAGCTCAGCCAGCGCGTGCAGAAAGAAATTGAAGACATGTACTACTCGCGTTCGCGTGTAGCCGATCCGCGAAAGCAGGAAGCGGCGATACCAGATTAAAATTGCTCCACCCACATTGCCTCGCGCTCGCCTGAGTGCTACTATCCCCACCCGTCGCTGCTGGTTTGAGATGATCCAGCAGCTCACCATCGTCCGCCAGCTCGAAACCAATTTCCGGACAGAACCCGTCGGGCCCCTCGCCAATTAGATCGTTTGTTTCCGGAACGAAAGGGAACTTCAACTGTTTCAGCTTTGAAGGAGATTTGAACATGCCGAGGATCGACTCTCGCTTTCTGCCAGCCACAATTATCCTTACACTCGCCCTCTCGATAACGTTGCCGAATGCATCCGCAGCGACTTTGTGCGTGAACCCTCATGGAACAGGAGGATGCCTTACGACGATCACTGCTGCAGTAACAGCCGCCGCACCGAATGACACGATTCAGGTTTCTCCCGGGACCTACAAGGAGGATGTGATTATCGGCAAGGCGCTGAACCTGGTTGGCACGAATCGTAACAACACGATCATTAACGCCAAAGGCTTGGCGAATGGTATCTACGTCGACGGGATCGACACCCCGATGTTGAGCAATGTGACGGTCACCGGGTTCACCGTCGAGAACGCCAATTTCGAGGGCATCCTGGTAGCCAACGCCTCCTCCGTCAATGTGTGGGGCAACACTGTCATCGATAATGACAAGAGTCTCTCTGTCAGTACGGCGACTTGCCCCGGATTGCCGGCCTGGGAAACGGCCGAAGGTGAGGACTGCGGCGAAGGCGTTCATCTCTCCGGAGTCGCCAGTTCGATCGTATCGGGCAATTTCGTAACGCAGAACTCCGGTGGCATTCTGCTTAGCGACGACACGGGAGCAACGCACCACAACCTGATCGTCGGAAACGAAGTGATCAAGAATCCATTTGATTGTGGCATTACGCTGGCGTCGCATCCCCCTGCGTCGATTTCGGGATCAATGGCGCCATTTGGTGTTTATAGCAACACCGTCGCCGGCAATGAATCCAATGAGAATGGACTGGCCGAAGAGGGGGCAGGAGCGGGTGTCGGAATCTTCGACTCTATTCCGGGCACCAAGAATTACGCGAATGTTGTCATTCACAATCGCTTGATTGGCAATGGCCTACCGGGTTTGACGATGCACAGCCACGCGCCCGGGCAGAACCTTACGAATAATGTGATCGTGGGGAATTACATTTCCGGGAACCATGCGGATACTGAAGACGCGGCAACGCCTGGCACCACGGGTATCAATGTGTTCGGCGTCTCACCGGCAACCGGCACGGTCATTGCGCAAAACGTAATCGACCATGAGGCTTTTCAAGTAGTGGTGAACACACCTGCACAGGTCGACATTCATCTAAACAACTTCGACGACAATTCGGTCGGGGTCGACAACATTGGCCCCGGAAGCGCGAACGCGACCGAGAACTGGTGGGGATGCCCGAAAGGACCTAGTGGCGGAAAGGGATGCGCCACGGTCAGCGGTCCTAACATCCTCTTCGCGCCTTGGCTGACTCGACCTTTTGATTTTGATCAGAGATAATCGCCGACCAACACCTCAGGCCTCATCGGCAGCGGTGAGGCCTTCCTCCAACTCCCACAGCGTTCGGCAGTAATCCGCAGCCCGGTGCAGCTCCTCTGAATCTGCGATAAGCTGTTTCTACTACCATCAGGTGGGGGGAAGCATTGGGAAATCCAGCCTACAAGCGGCGGCCGGTGGAGAGCTCTAATCCTCGTGAGTTGCCGGAGCCAACGTCATCGAATTTAACGACGACGCTGCTGAGCTGGGGATCCATCGCGCTGGCAGCCGCCGAGAGCCTGTGCGTCGCGGTGGTTGGCCTTAGCGGATTCCGCGTGCTGGTTGGCGCATCTTCCCTGATCGCTGCGGCTGCGGGAGGACCAGCCACGGGTTGGCACCGGAACAGCATTCGTATTCCGTTCCTGGTGGTGGGAGGAGTGTTCGCCGTCGTCAATCTACTGCTGTTGTGGAATGAAGATCGTCTGCGCAAGAGTCCTGCTGCCGCGTGGAGAATTCGTCCACTAACCAAACAGCAGCAGCGCCGCCGCACGATTCAGCTCGTGACTTCAGTTTTGGCCCTGCTATTGATCGTCGCCGAAGTGATAGTCCATCCGTGGTTCCATCACGAGCTGTAGCGGACGTGCGCCCCACATCGAGCAACAAATCCCAAAAAACAAGCCACGGATCTCACGGATAGATCACAGATCAGAAGATGATCAGTGAATATCCGTGAAATCCGTGGCCGAATTTGCCGTTACTGAATCAGCGTCGGAGTTTCCCCGTTCCCATTCGCTTCTTCTGCCGGAATCACGACGGCCGCTGCGACGCGGTCGCCTTCTTCCAGATGCAGCAGACGCACGCCCTGGGTTGAGCGGCCAGCAGCGCGGATCTGTTCCGTCTCCGTGCGGATGATCTTGCCGTACTGGCTGATGATCATCACTTCGCTGTCTTCGGTTACCAGCATGATCGACACGACCTTACCGTTGCGGCTGGTGGTCTTCACGTTGATCACGCCTTTGCCACCGCGCGATTGCAGCCGGTACTCGTCCACGTCGGTACGCTTGCCGTAAGCATTCTCGGTAACGCTGAGGATGCGGTCGGCGACGGCGCCTCCGTTTTCGGCCTGCTTTCGCGTGGGCTTCTCTTTCGCCGTAACGGCCATGCCCACGATGTAGTCGCCCTTGTCGAGATCCATGCCGCGCACGCCGAATGCAGGCGCGTCCCATGGAGCGGACGTCGTCCTCGTGGAAGCGGATTGCCATGCCTTCGTGCGATGCGAGGAAGAGAATCTGATTGCCGTCGGTGATCTGGGCGCCCACGAGCTCGTCTTCCTTGTCGATGCCGATGGCGATGATGCCGCGCGACATCACGTTGCAGAAGTCCTTCAGCGGCGTTTTCTTTACCGTGCCCTGGCGCGTAACGAAGAAGATGTACTTGTTCTCTTCTTCGAGATCGCGAACCGGCAGAATCGCGCGTACGGTTTCGCCCGGCTGCAATGCAACCAGGTTGCCCACGTGCTTGCCCTTGCCCGCAGCGCCCACGTCGGGGATCTCATACACCTTCAGCCAGTACACGCGTCCGGTGTTGGTGAAGACCAACAGGTACGCGTGCGTCGACGCAATGTAGAGACGCTCGACGAAATCTTCTTCGCGCGTGCTCATGCCACGGCGCCCGGTGCCTCCACGACGCTGCGAGCGGTAGGTCGTAATCGGCGTGCGCTTCAGGTAGCCAGCATGGCTCACCGTGACCGCCACCTGCTCGTCGACGATCAGATCTTCGAGCTGAATTTCGGTGGTCTCGTCGACAATCTGCGTGCGGCGCGCGTCGCCGTATTCCTTCTTGATTTCCTCGAGTTCCTTCACGATCACGTTGCGGAGCTTCTTCTCCGAACCGAGAATCGATTCGTACTCGGCGATCTCGCCCTTGATCGATTCCAACTCCTTCACGATTTCGTCTATGGAGAGGCGCGTCAAACGGTGCAATTGCAATTCGAGGATCGCGTCCGCCTGCTTAAGCGTGAACGGCTTTTCGGGATCGAGCTTCGGTGCGCGGCCCGTGGTGTTGATGTCGATCTTCTTGCCGGCAAAGTACGCGATCAAGTTCTCGCGAGCATTGGCGCGATCGGCGCTGCCACGGATGATGGCGATCACGTTATCGATGTGATCGAGCGCCAGCCGGTAGCCTTCCAAAATGTGCTCGCGGTCTTTCGCTTTCGCCAACAGGAACGCCGTGCGCCGGCGCACCACGTCGATGCGGTGTTCGATGAAGTACCGGATCGCCTGCACCAGGCCCATTTCTTTTGGCTGGTTATTGGCGACGGCCAGGAAGATCATGCTGAAGCTCTCTTGCATCTGCGTGTGCTTGTAGAGCTGGTTGAGCACGATTTGTGGCTCGGCACCGCGTTTCAGTTCAACTACGACGCGCATACCGTCGCGATCGGATTCATCGCGAATGTCGCTGATGTCGTCGATCACTTTGTTGTTGGTGAGTTCGGCGATGCGCTCGACCATGCGCGCCTTGTTCACCTGGTACGGAATTTCCGTGACCACGATCGCCTGCCGTCCACCGCTGATGTTCTCGATCGCGGCCTTGGCGCGCATCATGAAGCGGCCACGCCCGGTCTTGTAGGCGTCGACAATTCCGCCCTTACCGTGGATGAAGCCGCCGGTGGGGAAATCTGGTCCTTGCACGAACTGCATCACTTCGGCGAGGCCAGCCTTGGGATTGTTGACCAGCGTGATGGTGGCGTCGACGATCTCGGTCAGGTTGTGCGGCGGGATGTTAGTCGCCATGCCGACGGCGATACCGTTCGCGCCATTCACGATCAGGTTTGGGTAGCGTGTAGGCAGCACGACGGGCTCGGCCGTGGTGTTGTCGAAGTTCTCGACGAAATCGACCGTATCCTTCTCGATGTCCGCCATCATCTCTTCGGCAATCGACATCAGGCGGCACTCGGTGTACCGGTAGGCCGCGGGCGGATCGCCATCGACAGAACCGAAGTTGCCCTGACCGTCGATCAGCGGATAGCGCATGCTCCATGGCTGCGCCAGGCGCACCAACGCGTCGTACACAGCGCTGTCACCGTGCGGGTGGTACTTCTTCAAGCACTCGCCGACCACACCGGCGCACTTCATGTGCTTGCGGTTGTGGAGCACGCCCATGTCCTGCATGGCGTAGAGAATGCGGCGATGCACGGGCTTGAGCCCGTCGCGAATTTCGGGCAGCGCGCGGCCGATGATGACCGACATCGAATAGTCGAGATACGACCGGCGCATCTCCTCTTCAATGTTGATCGGCTGGATGTTCGCCGCGCCCGGACCTTGTCCGTCGCCGCCCAGTGGAAGTTGTGGATCTTTTGGTTCGTCTGCCATAGAAAAGAAGCTCTCGGCTTTCAGCGATTAGCTGTCAGCTACTACGTATTCAGCTCTAGATTCGGCGCACAATTCGGGTAAACCGGTTGGCTTTCTCAGGAGCCGGTTAGATTGTCGTAAATGCTTGCATTTACAGGAATTTATGCGCCAGAAGAGCAACCACAATTATACCATTTGGGAGGGCGAAATTCGACGCATGCGGCGGGCTGTTTGCGTTGATTCCGAGGCGGTATAAATGGCTCAACTGCAACAGCTTACGAAGGCCGCTTTGGACTAGCTCTCCGGCTGGATGTCGAGAAGCAGAGTGACTGTGCGCGTTTGATCGTTCACTTGGGTCTAAGGCACGATGGCGACCTTCGAGTATCCTCGCGAGACGTAATACTTGCGCAGGTTCTCCAGAGTCCGACGTACCTCGCCGATGTCGAAGACTCTCCCGGGTGCATCGTTACGAGCGGCGCGAGATCGTCCTTCGAGAGAACGGGCTGGCCACTGAATCTGAATTGGAGCTCAGCGAGCAAATACTGCGCGCCTGGTTCGACGACAACATTTGCTTCCACCGTACCGGCGCTGGGAAAAGGCTTGAGCCGTGGCTCTAGGACGGCAGCCCTGAAATAGCCACGCTGCTGGAACTGATCAAGAATCCGGTCCTCGATGCAGTTGGCTGCGTCTGTAGTCGAGCATGTCTTGCCTTCGACTTCTTTGGCAATTTTTTTCAGCTCATGCTCGCTGATACCAGGTGTGTCGACGATTGCGATGTGTCCGATAGTGACTTGCGGCTGGGTTTGCGCGACGGTGCAAAGAGAAAACACCAGAGTTAAGGAAAGACGCGACGAAGCGCTTCATTGTTGACCCCCAATGAAGGACGGTCCCAGGAGTGGCGAGAATTCTATCTCAAATCGGGCGCCGGTGAAGATACTCCACCCGGTTGTTCCAGAAGACTAAAATCGCTGCGATGGCAGCTGACTATCGGATGACGAGAGCACGCCCTTGAGACTCTCGGTGGCCATTGTGACGTATCGCAGAGCCGCAATCTGCCTGGAAACTTTACGCCTGCTCGTTCCATTACTCTCCCCAGAAGATGAATTGCTTATCGTCGAGCAGGTGGACGACGAAGTTCGACGCCAGAGCGCGCAGACGTCGAGCCGGGTGCGATTCTTCTATCTGGACAGGCCAAGCATGGTGCGAGCCCGCAACGCGGCCATCCAGCACGCGCGCGGTCGGATCGTTCTGTTTGTGGATGACGATGTGATTCCGTCGCCTGGTCTGCTCGATGCGCATGCGAACGCCTACTCTGACCTCTCGGTCGGCGGAGTGGCGGGGCGAATTCTTGGTCCCAATGAGAAGGATGAGTCTGCAACTGATATTCCCGCCGCAGAATTGGATGGATACGAATTTCAACATGCGGTGCCGGACCCTTGTAGAGACAGCGCGCGGGTGCAACATGTCGTTCCGTCAGGAATCTGCTGTTGGAGATCGGCGGATTCGATCCGGGTTTCCGGCCCCCTTTCTCCTTCCGCGAAGACAGTGATGTATCTTTTCGCATTCGCGAAGCGGGCTACAAACTAGTGTTTGAACCCGCTGCCTGCCTGCGGCACCTGGAAGCAAAGTCAGGTGGAGCGCGTGGCTCGGCAAAGCCACAATCGGTGATCCGTTCTGAGTTTTGGATGTACCGGCAGCACTTCTGTCACTATCGTGACAATCTCTATTTCATCCTGAAGCACTTTCATGGGAGACAACTGGGCCGATATCTGTGGAGAAGCTATCGCGACTACGTGGGAATTTCGCGGTGGCCATGGCGGCTGGTGGCGAAAAACGCTTGCTTCGTCGCGGCGCTCGTTTCTGCAAGCTGGACGCGGCGAAAATCACGTCCTCCGTTTTTCGTCACGCTAAGCTGACACTGCCGAATCGATGTTGGGATTGAGGCAGATTACATCAACTTCACCATTGGTATAGCGCTGGAAATTCCTTTTGAGCAGCTGTGCATAGACAGCCTGCGTGCATCCGTCGATCAGGCGGTCGTGCAGTTCCACACACAGAACCCGGACGTGTGGCAGCCAGCCTTCGACATCGCACGAGAAGATCGACTTCTCGGCGCCTTCGATGTCGAGCTTCAGCAAATCGATCCGGCCATATTTGCGTACCAGAGCATCGAGCGTAACCGACCGAACAGATCCGCTTTCTGAAGAGCTGAGCTGAAAGCTCCAGGTTGGCGCAGTAGGGTTTGCGATTGCGATCTTGTCCTCGCGATGCCAGAGCGCCGCATGCAGAACGGTTCGATGTTCGGATACTGGCGGCGTTCCTTTGCAGGATTTCGAAATTCGACGGCTCCGGCTCAATCGCGACAATGCGCGCGTTCGGAAACGTGTTGGCAAAGAACACGGTCGAGATTCCCACGTGGGCACCTGCGTCCACGATCAGTCGAGGGTTGCAGCGACGAATGATCTCGTGATCGTACTGGCGCTGCCGGACCACCTGGAACAGCACAGCGCGGTCGACATAGTGCCTGCGAAGGAAGAGAGGAAACCTCCAACCGGGAATGTGGAGTGCGGCGACGGTGTTGGCTCTGCCGCGCGCCGTGAGGCGCACAGTGTTGGCAAAGCCCCAATTACGGATCTCGAAGAATTTCTCCGCGAAGTGAATCATACGAGTGCAACGCCACGCACATTTCTAGTTCTGCTGAACGTTCCGCGCTGCTGACCTGGGGTTACAATGCTTGTTCCACATGATTGCTCATCTTCGCGGACGCCTCATCGCCAAGCATCCAAACCAGGCCATCGTCGAGACTGGTGGGGTGGGCTACGACGTCGTAATCAGCGTTCCGACATTTTCCGAGTTGCCGGGCATCGGAGGCGAAGTCGCGCTGCATATCCACACGCACGTGCGCGAAGATCAGATTGCGTTGTTCGGATTCGTGCGTCCGGAAGAAAAGCAATTGTTTGAGAAGCTGCTGAACGTGAGCGGCATCGGTCCAAAGCTGGCGATCACCATTCTGAGCGGCATGGCTGCGCCCGATATGGTCGCGGCGATCAAGGGAAACGACGTTGCCAAGCTCACCCGCATCCCGGGGATCGGCAAGAAAACCGCCGAGCGCATGGTGCTGGAGTTGCGCGACAAGCTGGAAAACTTCGGCGCCACGCCGAGTGCTCCTCCTGCTTCGCCGGTCGAAGAAGACGTGCTCTCGGCGCTGATGAATCTCGGCTATCAGCGTCCGGCAGCGGAGCGCGCACTTGCGATCGCGGGAAAAAACGGCGGAGTAGCGGGCGAGTTCGACGCGCTCTTCCGGGAAGCGCTGACAGCGTTATCGAAGTGAAACGAAGCTCCGCCCGCCCATCCGATGCGAGAGGGCACTGCGAACGCAATCAGAACATCACCTTTAGCGAAAACTGAATCTGCCGCGATGAGCCCGCCGTCTTGCTGATGTAACCGAATCCGCTGCCGCGCAGGACATTGGATGGCAAACCGAAGTTCACAATGTTGAAGACGTTGAAGAACTCGGCGCGAAACTCCAAGGTTCCAAATTCGCTGCCGCCGCGTCGGCCGAAAGGAGTGTCTTTGATCAGCGCCACGTCGAAATTATGGAAACCAGGCCCACGGAACGTATCGCGACCGAGCGTTCCGAATCGACCCTGGTTAGGTCCGGTGCCGCCAGCCACATTGATGGGAATACTGAAGAACGAGGCGTTGTCGGCACCACGTCCGAAATAGTCGGCTTGCACAGAGCCGCTGGTCGAAAGGCTTGGCATCGACACCAGGTCGGGGCGATCGGCGCCACTCGCGCCTGCTCCTGTCTGTTGGACTCCGGAATATACGGTAAACGGGGAGCCGGTCATCAGAGTCGTGATATTCAGGAACTGCCATCCCGAGGTCGCGGTTCGTCCGAGCGGACGCAGGAAACTCACTCGACTGAGCGGCAGCATTTGGATCCAGCTGACCGTGAGGACGTGCGTCACGTCGAAGGTCGATGGTCCTTTTTCTGCACGCGGATTCCACGGATCCTGGGAAGAAGTTTGCAGCACGACACCTGCTCCCGCGATTGATCCACCCATCACCGAGCTGGTGTCATCGAGAGCTTTGGAATACGTATAGCTGGCCTGGATGCCGGTGCCCCAACGCGCGGAGTTCTTTGCCAGGCTGGTCTGCAAGGCGTTGTAGGACGAATGGGATTCGCTGGCAATGACGTTAATCGCGCTGGGGCCTCCAATGCGATTTCCGGCGGAGTCGAACTTCGTGAACGGCGCAAAGGCAGGATCGGCGCCGGTGTAACTGTTCGGGAAGAATACGTACGGAAGATGGATTCCGGCGGTACCTACATAGGCAGCACTCGCCTTGAAATCCCCAAAATCATGATCGACAGAAAAGGTCCAGCTCGCGATGTCCCCGTTACGGAAATTACTCGCGACGGCGCTTAGAGCGGGCAGTTGAGCCTGATGGCCTGGGGTCGAGGCGGCGACGTCATCCTGATACCGCTGGAGATCCATCACCGTGTTTGGCTTGGCATCCGTGCTCCGCCCATTGGGGAAGATCAGGTTACCGGCAGTGTCGTATGCCGGCGGCAGTGGTTGGAGAACAACTTGATTCTGGAATGGAACCGCAATGCCCGGCTGCGCCGTGAAGAACGGATTGAACACGTAAGGGATAGAGGCAGTTAAAAAATTCTCCTGCCACAGATTCATCAGGCGGGTAGTGATCGCTCCCCCGGCATGCAAAACGGTGCGGTCGGAAAGCGCATAGTCGAGCGCCAAGCGCGGGCCCCAGCCGTTCCAGTCCTTGTCATAAGGCGGTTGCGGGTTCACAACAAAATCCATGTTCGCCTGATGATTCGAATAGGACGTGGGCTTTCCATTGGCATCGATGAATTCAGGCAATGAGGTGCGCAGCGTCTGCTCGTGAATGCGACTGTTCACTTCATAGCGCAAGCCGTAGGAGAGAGTGAGTTGCTCGTTGCCTTCCATGCGTCCTGGAAATAGAAGTTGTACGCTTCCCGACGAACTCCTGCTTCATTGAACTTGTTGCCGATCGGCGTGAATTCGGCCGCAAGAATGATGTTGTAAGAGTATGGACGTGGCCGTGAGAAGGCCGGTTAACGAGTCGGGCAGTGGGTCACCAACAGCGATGTTGTGGGTGCCACTGGCCGATTGGATCGCAACCGGAGAATATGCGGTTCCGCCTCCAAACGAGTAGGCGCCATTCGGAGTCGTGCCAAAGATCGTCGAATCGCGATTCGCGCGGATTTCGGCACCCCACTTCATGGTGTGATTTCCGTGGATGCCGGTCATATCGAACTTCCACTGATAGAGATTGGAAAACGAGCCATAGATCGAACCGGCCGGGGCGCCGTATGGCTCGAATAAGCCGTCGCCGAAGAGAATTGCCGGTTGGGTGTGATTGGCGGCGGGAAAGAAGGGTGTACTGCGAATGTATCCCAGCGAGGTTTGCAGCGACAGGTGCGGACTGAGTGTGCGCGCATAGGTCACGCCCGCACTGCGCTGGTGATCGAAGAACTGTATGGCAAAACTCGGGTCGAGTGCCGTCTGATCAGGATTGGTGACAGGGCCGGTGACCTGATTCAGGCTGAATCTTCCAAACAGTTGTGCCTTGTCCGAGATGCGATGGTCGACGCGGATGGAAAACTGATCGGTGACGGTTGAAACCTTGGACGATGTCGCAAAGGTGCGCGCGCCGTACGGACCACTCGGATCATTGGGCAGCGGGTACGCGTCGAGCACCGGCTTGATCGCCGGATTCACCGGGATAGTGAGCGTGTCTCCCGCGAAAGTAGTCGTGTCGATTCCCTGGCGTTCCGCGGCGGTGGGGACGGGGAAGACCTGCGTAGTTCCAAGAATCTGTCGGAATCCCTGGTATTCACCGAAGAAATAAGTGCGGTCGCGTCCATCGTAGCCGGGGAGTACGACAGGTCCCCCAACCGTCCCACCGAATTCATTGCGGTTGAATGGCGGTATGCGACGGCCACCCAATTCGATGTGGTCGAAGTAGTTACGGGCATCGAGCGTCGCGTTGCGAAAGAACTCGAACAGGCTACCGTGAATCGAATTTGTCCCCGAGCGTGTCACAACGTTGGTATAGCCGGCAGCTCCATGGCCAATCTCCGGAAGCATCACGCCGGAGTTCGATTGCACTTCCTGGATGGCATCGACGTTGAAGTTGGAGAACGTAGCGCCGCCCATCTCAGGATCGGTGCTATCCGCTCCGTCCATGGCAAAGACGGTGGTGGTTCCGCGTTGACCGTTGACGGCGAACTGCTGCGTGAAGTTCGCTGCACCGTTGGCGTCGGTCATGGTGCCGGCGGCCAACAAGAGTAGTTTGCTGAAATCTCGGGAATTGAGCGGCAGGCTCGACACTTCTTTTCGCGACAGGTGCTCCCCGCCACTGCCTTCAGAAACTGGAGCGTTCTGCTCCTGTACCAGAACAAGGGTCGTGTCGGACTTCGGTAGCTGCAAGGTTGTGGTGAGTGTGACGGCTTCGGCGACGACAAGGGGCTGCGCCGATTTGTACGTGATCCCCTCGGTGACTACGGAAACGCCGTATTTCGCGGGAGCAATGGCTGTAAACGCGAAATCTCCGCGAACCTTCGTCTTCGCCGTATAAGCAGGCTTACCGGAAATGTCGGCAAGGACAACGGTGGCTCCAACCACTGGGGTCCCCGCATTGTCACGAAGAACGCCGGCCCAGGAGGCAGCCGGAGTCGAGGCGAAGGTCCGCCCGCACAAACAAAAAAATATCGCCAATATGAGTGCACTTGTTCGCAAGCGATGCGAGGCCAGCCTGTTGACGACTGACGCCACAGACTGATTCGAAGGAGTTATTTTCATTTCATCGGGTTCCGTCAATTTCGAGATCGGTGTCGCGCAGAGCTTCTGGACGCTGGGGGCGTGAAGGACGTCACCGATTCAGAAGTTGTCGCGACGCACCTCGGGACGTCCATGCTCGAAAGGCGCTGTCGTACGAGGCGAGAATACCGCTGCTCAGCAGGGAACAGTAGCTTAAGTTTTCCTAACGGCTCAAAAGAAGAAAGGCGGCCGTCCGCAAAAGGCACAGAGCCTAAACGTTACAAAAACGGCAAGAGCCGTTAGGGCGATGAAACCGCCCGGAGGTTTGCGAACTGAAGCGGCACGGCGATTGGTGTGACCTTCGCCAGTCACTAATCGCTACACGCAGCTTCTTTGACTGTCGTAGCAACCCACGCCACAGACTTCGAAGCAGCGTAGAAAGTTAGCCAATAGGGCCGAATTACGACCACAACTACTTGCTTCTCATCGTTCTTCCATCGAAAGACTTGTCGTGAAGCTGTCTCTTTGACTTTCAATAAAACAGGGTCTTGGCTTGGGTAGAAACGCCGAAGAGACTCTAAAGCGACGCGTTCAGGATCGCTGAAACGCCAAGTTGCTTCACCTGAATCCGCACTCTTTTGTTCCTCGATGGCCTTCGTACTTTCCAGTCTCCGGTACTGGATACTTCCGGAATCGCAGCCGGTGTTCTCATACGATCCAGCCTCAGAGGTGTAGTCGAGGTCTCTCCTAGCGTGCGGTTCAAACGCCACGACGCGCTGGAGGACCAGAAGGCTACAGCAACCCATATGTCCAGCACCGGTCCAACTCGTCACCCCGCCGATGGTTTGCTTTTCTCCGGAAAAGAATCTTCCTATCGCTGTTATCCGAACTGTGCTATCGCCTTCCTTGCGCAGGAGTTGCGTGAATTGCTGAAATTTCAGATCGTTGACAAGCGGGATTTGCACGCCCTCTACCGTCAGGGTCTTTCGCCTTGTACTCCGACCGCCTTCGCCCGGACAGCAATAGACCGTACCTGATTCGGTCTTTCCACCATACATCACCCAAACCGAGAACCCTTGAGTCGGGCAAGTCGGGTCCGCAAGTTGGAAGTCCTCGAAGCCGTGCGTCACAAACGTGGTCAATCTCACAAGTTTGTGATTGAAGACGGCAGGATCTCTCGATAATTCACAGTACGTCACATCAAGAGGCTTTGCGTCCGCATTGTCGAGAGGCTTTGTCTGCGCGTGAAGCGACGAGATACTGAATAGTATTGCGACCGTGATACTGAACAAAAGTTTCGGCACTATCCTGCACCAGCACTGCATGGTAGAACAACTTGCAACCGACGCGTCAGATTACCGTAAACTCGCATCACTTCCCCGGCCCAAAATGCGACTTTTGCCATTCGAGTGGACTTGCGGGCGGCGCGGTCGTGTATCTTTTCTGATCGAGGAGCGCACGATGAAATTTCGCATTGCCTTCACCAGTATCTTTTTGCTGATTTTCACGATGGCGTGTTTCGCGGCCGATCAAGGCACGATCTTCATCATTCGTCACGCCGAGAAGGCTTCTACAGCTCCTGACGCGCTCCTCAACGCGGCCGGGCACCGGCGTGCGAACTGCCTCGCGCATCTGCTGGGCGACGCAAACATCCAGACGATCTTCACGTCTAACATTCAGCGCACTCGCCAGACCGCGTCACCGCTAGCCGAAACACGGCATCTGACGATTCAGACAATCCTTAAAACCAATCCCGACGAGTTGGTCGAGAAGGCGAAGGCGGCGGCGCAGAAGGGCGACGTGCTGATCGTCGCGCATCAGGAAACCGTCGCCGACATCGTGCAGCGGTTAGGCGGCGGAACCATACCCCGAGTAGGTCCTAATGAGTTTGACCGGCTGACCATCCTGCATCTCACATCTTCCGGAGCTGCGGTTACGGTGCTTCGCTATTGCGATTGCGCCGTTCCGGCGAGCGGGCCCTCGAAGGGAATGGATCAGGGCATGGCGCCGGCAGCAGCGACCGCTCCTCACTGACGCATTGTCGCTGCACTGAACTCCCGTAACTCCACATGACTGCACTTGTGCACTTCCGCCCGGAGTAGCCCTGCGCTAACCTTCTTCTGTGCGCCGAAGCCGGACCATCCTCGCAGTCACCCTCACACTTCTTACGGCAGCGGAATGGTCCCGCGCCAAGAAGAATGGCACCAATATCCTGCAACAGTTGCCGCAGGGATCGGTGACCGTCGAAGGACTCGTAGTCTCCACTCCGAAGCAGAACTGCGAAAACTGGCTCTGGGCCGCGGAAGTCGAGACCATCCTGAAAAGCCAGAAGATCGATCTTCCCCAGACCTACTGGGTGCAGCAGGCGAATCTCGGCGAAGTATGCGTCGACGCACCGGTTGATCTTGACTCGATCGCGTCACTGATCGAACGCGATTACCAACTAGAAGACGGCAGCAAGTTCCACCTGACAGCGTTGCGCACGGTGGGTGCGCCCTCCGACATGGGACACATCATCTCCAGCCTGCGGCAGGGTCGCCCGTTCATCCTTCTGTGGAAGGGACACCCGCTGCTCGTCACCGGCATGGTTTATGACGAGTACGGCTATCCCAACGGACAGCGCATGTACGAAGTGCGCGAGATCGATATGCTCGACCTTCTTTATCCCGATGGAGACGAGCGCCGGACGCGTTCTTTCGTGAAGGGCACCGACAATCTGGACGAGATCGGCGGAGCGCTCGAAGTGGTTGCGTCGCCAGTGGATCATTTCCGGCAAGACCGCTAACCGCTGAATCCCCGCGCAGCTTCCAGCAATCTGAATACTTGTGGCCAGCCCGAACAACAGTCCTCAAGGCACAGTCCTCTACGACGGCGCCTGCGGCTTCTGCTCGCGCTGGGCGGGCTTCTGGACGCCAACTTTAAGACGCCACGGGTTCCAAGTCGCTGCGCTACAAGATCCGTGGGTCGCGGCGAAACTCGGAATGGATCCCGCACAGTTGCTAGCCGATATTCGCCTGCTCACGCCGGAGGGAAAGTTGGTCTCAGGCGCGAATGTGTATCTGCATGTCGCGCGACGCATCTGGTGGATGACTCCCTTCTGGGCACTGTTCAGTCTGCCAGGACTGAATCGACTGCTTCACCTTGGATACCGTTGGTTCGCGCGCAACCGCTATTGTGTTTCCGGCGCGTGCAAGTTGGACTCACAGCCATAGTGCCCTCCAGTTTGCCGCTAACCGCTTCCTTCCTATATACTTTGGGTTTGCCTCAGGCTTAATTTTCGATTCAGGAGCAGCTAGCTTTCATGCCGAAGCGTACGTTTCAACCGAACCGTCGCCGTCGTTCGAAGACGCACGGGTTCCGCAGTCGTATGAAGACCAAGAGCGGGCAGGCCGTTCTTTCGCGCCGTCGCGCCAAGGGCCGCAAACGCGTGTCCGTAAAGCCCGGATACCGCGAGTAGACCGCCAGACCTGAAACGGCGCTTACGTGATTGGAATCCTTCTGGAAACGCCGAACTCAGCCGCAAGCAAGAAAAAGCCTGTGATCACGGCTCTAGACTCCACCAGCGAGTCCCCGACCCGCCGCTTACTTTTTCCGCGAAGCTCGAAATTGCTGAAGCATGGCGATTTCCAGCGCGTCTACAAGACGGGACGCCGGCATTTTTCAGGACTGTTGACCGCCTTTTATCTGCCGACGTCAGAATCAGGCGCGGGACCGCGAGTTGGATTCACTGTCGGCCGTGTGATGGGTGGCGCGGTCGAGCGCAATCGCATCAAGCGGCGCTTGCGCGAGGCCGCTCGATTGCATCTGGCTGAATTGCCGGTGCCAGTGGACGTCGTCATCAATCCCAAGAAGAACGTTCTCGAGGCCGAATTCGTAGATGTTGAACAGGAAGTAGCCCGGGCTTTCCAGGTGATTCGCAAGTACATGGAGTCAGCGGCAGCCAAGGCGAGTCCAGCGGCAGGGAAATCATGATGCGCAGGTTCTTGCTTTTATTGTTGAAAGCGTACAAGTGGCTGATCTCGCCGCTGTTTCTGCCTGCCTGTCGATACGTGCCCACTTGTTCGGAATACGCTGCCGAGGCTATCGAGCGCTACGGCGCCATCCGCGGAAGCCTGAAAGCGGCGTGGCGGTTGTTGCGTTGCCATCCGTTTGCGCGCGGTGGATACGACCCGGTTGTCCCGGCCATTTTGACTGAGGCGGCGATCGCTGCCGAAGCGGCTGGCCATTGCCGTCCGGGAATCCCTGTTCAGGCAGTTTTGGAATCTGTTAACCCCGAACCGCAGCAACCAGCGGTTCAACCCAATTTGATTGTTGCAGTCAACGATTGCAATCTGCGCCTTAGCCGGCGCTGTTGAGAAGGAAGTTCGACTTGCCCGAATATCACAGCCCTAACCAAGAACCCGCCAGCAACCGAATGATGCTGGTCATCCTGTTCACCTTCATCTTCCTCATCGGTTTCCAATTCATCTACAGCAAGTACGGTCCGAAGAAGCCTGAGCCTGTGCAGCAGCAAGCACAGCAGCAGCAGGCCGTAACTCCGGCTGCTCCGGTGAATGCTCCCGCAGCGGCTGCGCCCGCGCCGTCCGCGCCAGTGGCGGTCGGAACCAAGCAGGCGGCGTCGGAAACCGAGACGGTGATCGAGAACGATCTCTACCGGATCACCTTCACCAATCGCGGCGCGCAGGTGAAATCTTGGGTGCTGAAAAAATTCACCGATGAGAAGCGTCAACCGCTCGACTTGGTCAACGTTCCTGCTGCCAAGCAGTACGGATATCCGCTTTCGCTCTTCGCCTACGACCAGGGACTGAAGGATAAGCTCAACTCCGCGCTCTATGTAACCAGCACGCAGGGCAGCCAACAGTCGCCCACGGACGTCACCTTCGAGTACGCGGAAGGCAATCTGTCGGTCCGCAAGACCTTCCACTTCGACGACTCCTACATCGTGAAGACTGATATTGAAGTGGTTCAAAACGGATCGGCCGTCCAGGCCTTTCCGTCGTGGCCCTCAGGGTTTGGCGATGCAGCCAGTGCAGCCAGCTTTGCGGCCAGCACCATCGATTTCGATAACGGCAACAAGATCGAGCGCCTCGCGATCAAGAAAGTCAGCACCGGCGCCACCATCACCGGACCGCTGGCTTGGGCCGGACCTGTCGATCAGTACTTTGCCGCCATTTTCCTGCCCGACAATCCCTCGAATGCGGCGCTCGTAACACAGCGCAATCAGATTCGAATTCCGAAGAATCCCGACAAGCCCGATCCGAACGATGTAGTCGCCGTCGATGTGCTCGGTGGCGCAGTCGGCAATCTTGACGGGCACACGCACCAGCGGATTTTCGTTGGCCCCAAGGCGCTCGACGTATTGGCTTCCATTCATCCAGTCCTTGTTGCCGGGCAGACGGAGACAACCGACCTGCGCCCGCTCATCGACTTCGGCTGGTTCAGCTTCATCTCGCGCCCGCTATTCGCAGCCTTGCGCTGGACCCATCACCACATCACGTCAAATTGGGGATGGGCCATCATTCTCCTGACGGTCGTGATCAACCTCCTGCTGCTGCCGTTGCGCCTCACCAGCATGAAGTCGGCGCTGAAGACGCAGAAGATTCAGCCGCAGATCAACGCCATCAAGGACAAGTACAAGAAGTATTCGATGCGCGATCCGCGGCGCCAGGAGATGAACCAGGAAATTGCCGCATTGATGAAGACCGAGGGCGTCAATCCCGCGGGCGGCTGCTTGCCGCTACTCATCCAGTTCCCGTTCCTGGTCGCGTTCTACCGGCTGCTCGGCAATACCATCGAGCTGCGGCACGCGTCTTTTCTATATTTGCAGGATCTATCGGCTCCCGATCCATATCACATCATGCCGATTCTGATTATCCTGACCACCTTCATCACTCAGAAGATGACGCCGACAGGCGGAATGGACCCGCAGCAGCAGAAAGTGATGAACCTGATGATGCCGGTGATGCTTGGCGTAATCAGCTGGAACCTGTCATCCGGACTGTGTCTTTACTGGATCATCGGCAACATCATGGCCATGCTGATGCAAGTAGGTCTGAACCGAACCAGCATGGGATCGGAGATGCGCCAGATCGCCGAAAAGCGCGCGCGCAAACAGGCACTGAAGAAAGCCTAGTTAGCAGCCAATTGGGTGATTTGGCAATCGAGCAAGTGCCAGATCACCCAACAGGCCTTTAGTGTGAGTTCATCGTCGTCCGGATAGGCGGCGAACTCCGTGAACGCAGCTTCTTTCTCCTGCAAAGAAACCAAGTAAGGGGTCCGAGCCTTCTAACGGTTTGCAGGACAACAGTATGCGTTTCGGGTTTCTGGCACTCGTCGTACTTTCTTTTCTGTGCTGTGGGTGGGCGCAACAGAAAGAGTTGGTTTCCGCGCCATTGCCGAACCACTTGATGAGTACGTCGTCCCGCTATGCCAGCTTGTTCGATCAAAGCACACCCAGAACTTCCCTACAGCGTTCGTGGTACTGGGAAGGGAATGACCTGACACAACTTCCGGCGCCGACGAATAAATATCTGCCCAAAGGCGTAGTAACAAGCAGCTCGGACTTTTCTCCCGCCAGCCTGGAGTGGACGTTTACGGGTAAGCGCAAATTGATGCCGACGCTCGACCTCACTCTCGTCAAGATTAAGCCCGGTGAAGGAACCATTCATGACGGACCCGACGTTCGGACGGGTGCTGCTGGACCGTCTCGCAGCCATCTCTGGGACCGAGCTACGCGCTCGATCTCAGACCTCCTGCACGCCGAGTGATGGGTCGCGGACAGCATGGCGAATGCTACTGCGCTGGATTGACCGTAATCGGAGCCGATATCACATCTTCAGGAACAAGACTGTTGCGCAGACAAGCAACGGCCTAAGCCGCGACGCGCGCTCCTGTGGAGCTCTTGATCGGACTACGATCCAGCGACAGCACGTAGTCCAGCGCGAACCGTCCCGGGCCGAAGATGACGATCATCAGGCTGGCAAATAGGAAGGTGTACGGATCGGCGTTATAGAACTTCCCCGGATTGGAGAAGATTGAGCGCAGCGCTTCCTGATCCGCTGCCAGATACGCGACGAGCATATCAAAGGCGAGCATTAATCCAACCAGGCGCGAGCCCAGGCCGACGATCAGCAGGATGCCGCCGACGAACTCCATGCCGGAGACGAAATATGCGTTGAGCGCCGGTGCCGGTATTCCGAGGCTGGTGAAGAAGCCGATCACATGTTGGATGTTATGCAGTTTGCCCCATCCGGTCTGAATGAACTGCCATCCCCAGTAAAGGCGGACGGCAAGCAGAAACGGCGATTGCAGCGAGTTGCCGACAGTAGTCAGAAGCGCGTACCCGCGGCCTGCCAGTTGTGTGATGCCTTTCATTCAGCGGCTCCTCCTGCGGAGGCGGATGTCTCGGAATACGTTGCAGTGAACCAGCCTAACGCCATCCAGTGCGCGAACCATTCCTGCACGTGCGCGGCCTGCTCTTCTGGCGAGAGCGAACTTGATTCGAATGCGATCTCGAGCGCCTCAGACAACGGCTTCCGTTCTTTGAGCACCGTGAGCAGCAGATACGCTTCGTGTTCCAGCCGCTTATAGCAAACGGAGTAATCGGCGCGATGCACGGCGATGTAGATCGTCTCCTCGTTTTGCGAAACGTTTTTCGCCACGCCTCGACTTGGTTTCGCCCAATGTCGAATCGGATAAGCGCGGTTGCCGCCCGACTCTTCCTCTTCGCGATCGTGTTCGCGAACGGCAAGCAGCAGATCATCGACCGGATATTGCACCTCAACCAGCGAGATATGCGGTTGCAGCGCAAGCAGCGGGTCTTCGCCAAGCACCGCGAGCGCGTTCGCATTCAACGGCAGCAGATCGGCGGCATCGAAAGCCTCGATGTGCGCCCACTCCAGCTTGAGCATGTCGGCCGCGAGAGCATAACGATCGGCAGCCAACTCACGGTGATCGTTCAACCACTGTGGAAGACGTGATCCCAGGTTGCGAAGCGTAAACGAGGTTGATGGATGCTCAGTCAGATACGCGCGCGCGATCTGGTCGAAGCGCTTGCGCCCGACTACGGCGCGCAGGCCGGGAAAATCTTCGCCGAAGGAATCGAGAATGCGGAACCAGTATTGCCGGTTGTAGATCTCCAGGCGCTCGAAGCTCGTCAGTCGGCTATTCGGCTTGATGAACTCTTTGGCCTCTTTCGCGTTCGAGCGTCCCTGCGGATCGCGTCGCGCCATGCGATCGGTCTTGGTGATGGGCTGCATCACCGCGGAAGCCATGCGTCGTTGCAGGTCGAGTAATGGCGTCATGCGCGCACCTCCGCCAGTTCCGTCGAAGCAGTTACAGGCTGCGGCTTGCGGGCTCGCACCTTATCCAGATACTTGATCGCCTTCAGCGCCTCGCGATGAACCTCTTCGAAAGAGGGAATCTTGTCGTCCCATTCCAGCAAAGTCGCAGTAGGACCAATGCGCTCGATAGCGTGGTCGTAAAGACTCCACACCGGATCTATCACCGGATGATCGTGCGTATCCAGCACGAACTTCTGGTAATGCGAATGTCCAGCGATGTGGATTTGCGCCACCCGCTCAGCGGGAACCGAGTCGACGTATACGTGCGGATCGAAGTCGTGATTCATTGAGCTGACATAGATGTTGTTCACGTCGAGCAGAATGCCGCAATCAGCGCGCTCGACCACTTCGTTCAGGAACTCCCACTCGGTCATCACCGAGTCATGAAACTCGGCGTAGCTGCTCACGTTCTCGACGGCGATCGGGACCTCCACGAAATCGCGCACCTCGCGAATCTTCGCGGCTGTGGCCTCAACGGCTTCCCAGGTGTAGGGAATCGGAAGCAAGTCATGAGTGTAGCGGCCATCGACACTTCCCCAGCACAGGTGATCCGTGAGCCAAGGAGTCTTAGTGCGCTGGACCAACTTCTTCAGCCGTCGCAGATGTTCGCGGTTCAGCGGCTGTGCCGATCCGAAATACATGGAGACGCCATGCTGGACGACGCGGTACTGCTCGAGAATGTGGTCGAGCACGGCGAGCGGACGGCCGCCATCGATCATGTAGTTTTCGGAGATGATCTCGAACCAATCGACGACCGGCTTCTGCTCGAGAATGTGTCGATAGTGCGGAATCCGCAGGCCGATTCCTACTCCGTATTCGGTAAACCCATTAAAGCGATTCGCAGGCATTCGAACCTCAGCTTTTCTGCAAAGATGAAACTTGAGGGCCGGGCTCGCGCGCGGCCCTCAGAGACGCGAAACTACTCCGGCATCTTCGAGCCGTCGGTGGCGCAACCGCCCTTGCCTTTGCAGGAGTTCTTGCCCTTGCAACCATTGTCGCTGCTCTTGCAGCCGCCTTGGCCTTTGCAATCGTTTTGACCTTTACAAGCGTGCTTGCCTTTGTCGGCTGCTTGCAGCAGGCTGGCAATGCTGGAGTTGCTGACCGAGCTCTGGCTGGAGCTGGGCGCGGTTTGGGCGTTGAGAGTTACAGCGCCGCCGGTCATCAGCCCCGAAACAGCGGCCGTCATCAGGAGAGACTTCACAGTTTTCTTTGTCATGTGCGATTCCTTTTCAATTGAAATTGGGATCGTTTCCGTGGAACGGACCGCGCCAGCGCTTGCTGCCGGGTTCCATCCTCATGGGACATACGACTGCCGGTTGCGGGAGAAGTTACATTTTTTCCGCAGAAATACTTGGCGTGACGTTTGCCTGCGCTGTCGTGTAACTTTTGTACGCTTCGCGAGTCTGAATTGGATTGGGATAGACTGCCGGAATCGGCACAACAATGTCGGAACCTCTACAAAAGGCGGCTTCTGCAGGATCAACGAGGCCAGTCGATCCCATACGCGAGCGGGATGCGCGGATCATTGCGCGGGTGCTGGCAGGCGAACGTGAGTTGTTTCACGAGCTGATCCGGCCTTATGAGAAAAGCGTCTACCTGGCCGCGTACTCTCTACTGCAGAATGAGGCCGACGCCGAGGACGTTGCACAAGAAGCGGTGCTAAAGGCTTACCGGAACCTGGCGAATTTTCGCGGGGACGCGAAATTCAGCACGTGGCTGATCACGATTGCCCTGAACGAAGCGCGAGGGCGACTCCGGCATGCACGGGTGCTTGAGTTCGATTCCATCGACGAACCGGTCGAAGAAGGCAGCGACGTTACTCCGGCGGTGATCTCGGATTGGCGCGAAGTTCCAAGCGAAGCACTCGAAAGAAAAGAAGTTCGCGAGCTGCTCACACATGCCATCGAGAGCTTGCCGGAAACTTACCGCGAAGTCTTCGTGTTGCGCGATGTCGAGGAAATGAGCATCGCCGAAACGGCAGGCGCTCTTGGCATCAACGAACAACTGGTCAAAACCAGGCTGATGCGCGCCCGGTTGATGATGCAGAAGATTCTGGCGCCGCAGTTGAAGTCACGACGTACTGGATTTCTAGGGTTCTTCAGTCGCAAAGCGGGTGGATCATGGCTCTAAATTGCAGGCACGTCTGGAAACAGATTTCCGACTACATCGATGGTACGGTCTCGGTCGAGCTTCGCGAGGAGATCGAACTCCATCTCGCCAACTGCCGCCATTGCTCCGCCGTGCTCGATTCCACGCGCAACATCCTGGTGCTGGTCGCCGATGACCGTACGTTCAACTTGCCGGTAGGTTTTAGCGAACGATTGCATGAACGGCTGGAAGAGGCGATTCGGGAGTGAAGCGGTCGGGTAATTGATAATCGGGTAATCGGAAATAAGGTGCCCCAGGTTCGCGTCCCTCGGTTGGACGCTAGCCTGGGATGACTAGTTCAGGGCGTCTGCTTTGTTCCGTCCGCTTTCGCCAGTCTTTCCCGTTCGGCTCCTACCCAGCGACAAATTTCAGCGCGCTCGTGTTCAGTCAGCCGCGAATCGGGATGCAGCAATTTGTAGGACGTTAACGGCATCCAGTTACCGCGAACTTCTTCGCAGATCTGGTCCAGCTTGTGGTCGGCGCGCTTGGGATCGTATTGCGCCCAGTCAGAGAAGTTCACGTGGCGCCGTCCCTGATTCACGTCATCGGTGATGACCCAGGAGAAGGGCGCGATCTGGCTATACCAGGGCCAGGTAGTTCGATAGGAATGGCAGTCGTTGCAGCTGCGATTGAGCGCGCCGGCGACTTGCGGCGGTAACTGCGAATGCGCGGCCAACTCGCGCTGCGGATCAATGGGCGGATTGGTTCTCGCCGGACGAATCAACTGGATGCCGAGAAGAACTGCGACCAGCGCAAGAAGGACCTTGTTTCTTCGGGACATGGGTGCGACAAGTATCCGGTGGTGTGGCAGGAGAGGTCAAACGCTCTTGCGGTGATTCGTAGTTGAAGTGCCACAGCCGCTCTTTGCAGCGTCGACTGAGCCGGGCTCTTTCGACTCGGGCCTGCGCCCTCGCTCAAGACGACAGAATAGGAGAGCGTCTTGATTCTCACACGTGAATCCAGTTCAACACGATCAACGTCAGCGTAGTTGCTCCGACGATGATCCATAGCGTCAGTCCTTGCAGTAGCGGACGCACGCCTACGCGCTTCAGCGTCTCTTTATTCAGGCCGGTGCCGATCAGGAAAAGTGTGACGGTGAGGCCGATCTTTCCTAATCTTCCGAGCGCACCGAATTCCGGATTGAGCGTCGGCAGCAAGGTGTTCAGCAGCGCTGCCAGGCAGAACAATCCGATGAACCACGGCCACTGGATCTTCGATTTGCTTTTCAGTGCGACGGCCGTAACTGCCGAGAGAGGAACGATCCACAAGTGCGCGTGCCAGTTTGATGGTGGTGCCGATCGCTAGCGCGGTTGGTCCGTAGCGCGCGGTTGCGCCGACCACGGAACTCGTATCGTGAATCGCGAGCGCGGCCCACAGGCCGAATTGCGCCTGGCTCAAGTGCAGGGCATATCCGACCATCGGAAAGAGAAACAGCGCGATGGAGTTGAGGATGAATACTGCGCCGAGCGAGACCGCCATCTCTTCTTCGTTCGCGGCGGCGATGGGACCGACCGCGGCAATCGCGCTACCGCCACAGATCGCCGTGCCTGCGCTGATGAGGAACGCGGGCTTCCTGCCAACGTGAATCAGATATCCGAGGCCGAGGCCGATCGACATTGCCAGCGTGATGCTGGCGGCGGTGTACACAAAGCCCGAGCGTCCAGCGTGCACTACTTCGTGCAGATTCATGCTGAAGCCGAGCGCGACTACCGAGGCTTGCAGCAGAAACTTCGAGAGCCGTTTGCTTTCAACGTGAAAGGGATGTTCGAGAGTGAAGCCGTAAATCAGGCCGCCAAGAAGAGCGATAGGGGGCGAAATGAGTCCGCTGGCCGCAATAATGATTGCGACAAAAAAGATGTTCTTGCTCACATAACTAGTCTGGCTGCCGCTGCTAGTTGCCGTCCAAGCAGTAATTCCTATGAGCGATTAGCTACGCTTATCGGCGCGAAAAGCCGCGATGGGACTTGTCTTTGGATGTATCGGAGAGAATCCGGCCGCGCTCAAGGACGAACCGGCGAAAGGCTCCCGCGGCGCCCTGAGGCTCAGGACCAGTGCGCGAGACCAGCGTGAATTGGCGCTCAGCCTTTACTCCAGCCACGGTCACGACTTTCAACGTATGCAGTTCCAACTCTTTCGAAATTGCGCGACGTGGAACGAATCCAACGCCGAGTCCCGCTTCCACGCCAGATTTAATTGCCTCGGTGGAATCGAGATCGATGACATTGCGGAACGCCTTCAGGCGCAGGCCTGCTTTTGCAAGCGCCATCTCCACTACCTGCCGTGAACCCGAGCCGCGCTCGCGCATCAAGAGCGTGCTCGCAAGCAGTTGCTCGTGGGAAAGGCGCTCCAAAGCAAAATGAGGCTGCATGATCGGGACCAGTTCATCTTCCATGAAAGGCTCGCTGCGCACGGAACGGGATCCTGCGGGTCCTTCGATGAGTCCAACTGAGGCTTTGCCGTCCAGCACCATGTCTACGATGTCGCGAGTGTTTCCGCTATGCAGAGCGATCTGAACGCGGGCATTCTCACCCAGAAAAGCGCCCAGCAACCAGGGAAGAACGTACTGCGCGATCGTGGTAGAAACGCCGATGGAGAGATCGCCGGAAACCGCTCCCTCTGCCGCTCCAAGTTCGCGTTCGGCCTGCGCGGCCAATTCCGCCATTTTCTCAGCATAAGGCAGGAGCAACTTACCTTGCGCCGTGAGCGAAATCCCGCGGGCAGAACGATCGAACAGGCGAACGCCCAGCGAGTCTTCCAGTGCTTTGATTTGTAACGTGACGGCAGGTTGGGTGAGCAGAAGATGCTCGGCTGCCTTGCGAAAGCTCAGGTGCTCGGCCACGGCACGAAACACGCGCAGGCGAAAGTTTTCAAGTTCTGACACGGTTGATCTTTAAGCAGCCTTGCGAAGTCTGGCGTGCAACGCTTCCGCTAAACCGACGGCGGCGAGCGCGACTACCACGTGGATAATCTGCATCAGCCCAATCTGAGCGCCGAACTTGAGAGGGAATTGCTTGATTCCGGTGATCGGAAGAAGGATCGCGAAGAACAGTCCGGCGACGCCGATTCCGAACATGCGTTTCATGCAGGCCATGATGGCGAGCAATGCGAGGCAGATGGCGACGAGGAATCCGAAGCCCATATGCATCGGCAGATACTGCAGGCGGGCGCCTGCCAGAAGCACTCCCAGAACGAGTTCGATTACGAAGAATACGCGCACAATCATTGCCAAGATTTTTGCGAATTTCGCCAATGTTTCCTCCATACAACGCGCGGCTATGTAGTCACTGATGAACTGACTGACTGAAAGACTGAAAACTAAAACAGCCGATTCTGCGGCTGTCCCGGCTTGATGTTGAAATGCTCGTACGCCAAATGCGTAACCGTGCGGCCGCGTGGCGTGCGATTCAGAAATCCAATCTGGATCAGAAATGGCTCGTAGATTTCTTCGATCGCGTCTGGCTCTTCGGCCAGCACCGCGGCGAGAGTGTTCAATCCGACCGGACCGCCCTCATATTTCTGAATGATGGTGAGCAGCAGCTTGCGATCAATTTCGTCGAAGCCGTGCTTATCCACTTCGAGCATCGCTAACGCAGCCTGCGCGGTTGGCAGATCGATCTTCCCACCGCTGCGCACCTGGGCATAGTCGCGCACGCGCCGCAGCAGGCGATTGGCAATGCGTGGTGTGCCGCGAGCGCGGGAGGCAATCTCCATTGCGCCAGCATCATCGACGGCGACGCCGAGGATTTCCGCGGAGCGTTGGACGATGATCTTCAGATCTTCGTGGGTGTAGAACTCCAGACGCAGCACGATCCCGAAACGCGAGCGCAGCGGCGCCGAGAGCAGTCCCGCCCGCGTCGTGGCACCGATGAACGTGAATGGGGCAACGTCGATGGTGTGGGTGCGAGCGGCGGGGCCCTGTCCGATGATGATGTCGAGCTTGTAATCTTCCAGCGCCGAGTAGAGCAGTTCCTCGAGGGCCATCTGCATGCGGTGGACTTCGTCGATGAAGAGCACCTGCTTGTTGCGGACATTGGTGAGGATCGCCGTCAGATCGCCCTTGATCTGCAGCGCCGGGCCGGAAGTCTGCTGGAAGGGAACGCCTAGCTCGTTGGCGATGATGGTGGCCAGCGTGGTCTTGCCCAGTCCCGGCGGGCCGTAGAGCAGGACGTGATCGAGTGCTTCGCCACGCGAGCGCGCCGCTTCGATTGCTATCGCCAGGTTTTCCTTTACCTTGGACTGGCCGATGAACTCCTGCAGGCGCTGCGGCCGCAGCTTGAGTTCAAAAGACGCGTCGTCCTCGACCTGAGCGGCCGAAACGATGCGCTCATTCACATTGTCCTTGGGCATTGCCACTGCAGAGGATGGTAGCGGGAATCGCGGCGGCAGGCAATCGGGGAGACTGCCGATCTGGAGTCATCGCGAAGAACGCGATTATTCGGTCGCCCGCATCGCGCCCATCTCGGCCAGAACCTCTTCCTCCACCAGCTTTCCTTCGTCGTACTTCACGCGCTTCAACTGTATCGGATTGGAGCGCGGCTTCGCCATGGCGGAAGCGACGTCGAGATCCTGGAAGTAGGCGAGCATCTCCCACTCCTTGCCGTTGAGCTGCCAGATCTCGAACTGTTCGAAGCGCGACACCTTCATTCGGAGAGCATGTCCCTGGTAAGGGCCCTGCTTGAGGTTGATTTCGGTTGCGAGCATACCGGACTAGTGTCTAGTGTCCAGTGTCCGGTTTCCACCATTTAGATGCACTTTGGGGTTACGTTGGTTTGGGCGTGGAAAATGCTCAAACAGCAGGCGAATCGGAGAAATGACAGGCCTCTGAAATGCAATGCGTTCCACATTCGGAATCGGCGGGAAGGGCTCTGGCCGACTCAGGTGCGTTCGTGACGGCGACCGGGTTGCACAATGGTGCAAGCGCCGTAGGCGCGGAATTCGTAAGCCCAGGCCGTAAGGCCTGGGATGACTTCAAAGACAGGCCGAGGCCCGGAGGGTCGGCACATGGGACATTCCTATTGCACGAATTTTGTGCATTGTGTTTTCAGCACCAAGGATCGACGCGAATCTATTCCCTCCGAACTTCAAGAGAAATTGTGGGCCTACGTCAGAGGGATAGCAAAAAACGAGGAAGTACCCCTACTGGCTATCGGCGGCACGAACAATCATGTCCATCTGATCATCGCGCTTCCGGCATCGGTATCTCTGTCCGAAGCAATTAGCAAAATCAAATCCAATTCATCACGTTGGCTCGGGGAGCATGGGAGCTCTTTCGCGTCGCAAGAGGGCTACGGAGCATTCAGCGTAGGAGCATCGCAGCTCCAGATACTGAAGAATTACATTCGCAATCAGGAAAAGCACCATCAGAAGAGAGATTTTGAGGAAGAGTTCGTCGCGCTGTTGAAGCTATACGGGGTCTCGTTTGATCCAGCACACGTTTATGGGTGAGTGCCGCCCCTCCGGGGCTCGACCTCATTTCGCCTGCTTACCCAGGCCTTACGGCCTGGGCTCACGAATGGCGCGCCTCCGGCGCTGGTTCGATCTCAATAATCCTGACTGAGCTACGCCTGGGACGAGCCGTCCATTCAATGCGACCGAAACCTCGCGTTGGACGTTATGTGCTGAAATTGCAACAGGTGCCCCTCTTTGTCGCGCCAATACAACATCTGTACTACCACGACGATTGGGCCCGGTTTAGTGAGCAGTCCGAATCGCCCTGCTCGAAGTATTTTCTCCGCCGCCTCGTTTGTCTCTTGATTGAGACCGGAGAGTACCCGAGTCGCGCAAACGTAGCCCGTGTCGCTGAGGGTCGCCTCGATTGAAACCTTTCCAGCATACTCGAGGCCAGGTTGAGGAGGCAGGGTCGGAGGCTCCGATAACTCGGGCACTTCAACCGCTTGTGACGGCCATGGCGGACAATTGCCCTTGCTTTCCGCGAAAGCAATGGCAGGAATTAACGTGAGAATGATTGCTAAAAAACGTAAGCGCATGCGCGCATTCTAGCCCCGCAACCCCACTTCTAATAGAAGCACGGGTAATCTGCGGTTACCAAAGAAACAGGGCGACCCGCAGGCCGCCCGTTCGAACAAAACTGCAAAGTTGCGATCTACTCTTCTTCCTCGACCTGCTCGCCGCGAGCCGCTTTCGCTGCCGCGACTATCTTCTCCTGATTCAGCTGGGGAACGATGTCGTAGTGGTCCATTTCCATGTTGAAGGTGCCGCGACCCTGCGTCATGGAGGTCAGTTCCACGCCGTAGGTCAGCATTTCAGCCATGGGTACTTCAGCTTTTACGACAGTCTTGCCGCCCTTATTGTCCATGCCCTGAATGCGTCCGCGCCGGCTGTTGAGATCGCCCATGATGCTGCCGGCGAACTCATCGGGCACGGTGATCTCGGCCTTCATGATCGGCTCGAGCAGCGTTGGCTTGGCCTGCTCCATGGCTTTTTTGAAGGCGATGCGGCCGGCTGTCTTGAACGATAGTTCGTTGGAGTCGACGTCGTGATACGAACCGTCGTAGAGAGTGACCCGGAAATCTACGACCGGGAATCCGGCGAGATATCCACGTTGCGCGGCTTCGACGATGCCCTTTTCCACGGCGGGAATGAAGTTCTTGGGAATGGATCCGCCGAAGATATCGTTGACGAATTCGAAGTTGCCACCGCGCGGTAGCGGCTCCATCTTGATCTTGCAATCGCCGTACTGCCCGTGACCGCCGGATTGCTTCTTGTGACGCCCCTGCACATCGGCGCGTCCACGAATGGTTTCGCGATACGGCACCTTCGGCGCTTTCAGCACCACTTCGGTGTGATAACGCTTCTTCAGCTTGGAGACAATCACTTCAATGTGCTGCTGGCCCGTTCCCGCGATGAGAAATTCCTTCGTCTGCTCGTCGCGGAAGAAGCGCAGCATCGGGTCTTCTTCCATCAGCTTATGAATGCCGTTGCTGAGTTTGTCTTCGTCGGCGCGCGTCTTCGGTTCGATCGCAAAGGTAATTGCCGGCTCCGGCAGCGTAACGGAGGGGTAAGTGATGGGCGCGGCTTTATCTCCGAGGGTGTCGCCAGTCAGGGTCTCGCGCAACTTCGCGATGGCGCCGATATCCCCGGCGTGCAACTCGTTTACCGGAACCAGGTTCTTGCCCTGCGGCACGGAAAGATGCGAGAACTTTTCCGACGTGTTGCGATTGAAGTTCTGCAACGTTGCGTCGTTCCTGGTCACGCCGGAGTAGACCTTGAAAAACGAGATGCGGCCGGTGAAGGGATCGTTCAAGGTTTTGAAGGCCATCAAGGAAGACGGCTCATTGTCGACGACGTGATGCACCGCTGGCTGGCCGTTGTTGGGCGCTCCCTGTCCCTTGACCTCGGGATGTTCGGTCGCGGCTGGCATGAACTCAGTGATGAACTCGAGCACGCGATCGGTGCCGATGTTTCCTAATCCCGATGTATAGAGCAGCGGGAAAATTCGATGTTGCACGATGGCTTCGCGCAGGCCGGGCAGCAGGTGCTCGTCGGGAATCGTGCCCTTCTCGAAGAACTCTTCCATCAGCGCATCGTTACCTTCGGCGATGATCTCGACCATCGCCTCATGCGCTGCGCGGGCAGGCTCGGCGAGATCGTTGGGAATCGGAATCTCCCGACCTTTGCCGCTTCCGCCAATGTCATAAGTGTAGGCTTTCAAGCGCACTACATCAACGATGCCGTTGAAGCTCTTTTCGCGCCCGATCGGGATCTGCACCGGAATCACTTCGCGCCCGAAGGATTCGTGCACCGATTGCAGCACGCGATCGGGGTCGGCACGTTCGCGATCCATGCGGGCGGCGACCACCATTCGTGGCATCTCGAATTCTTCGGCGTACTGCCATGTTTTTTCCGTGCAGACTTCCACGCCATGGACACCGTCAACCACCACGATCACGGACTCGACGGCCGGCATGGCCATCTTGGCTTCGTGGACGAACATGTTAAAGCCGGGCGTATCAATCAGGTTGATCTTCGTTTTGTTATTCCATTCAGCGAACCCAAGCGAGTTGCTGATGGACATGGCGCGGGCAATTTCTTCTTCGTCGTATTCGGTGGGGGCGGTTCCATTATCAACACGGCCAAGCTGAGGGGTCGCTCCAGCGGTAAAGAGCAAAGCGGCCGACAGCGAGGTCTTGCCCGCGTCCGCGTGCCCCACCAGGGCTACATTCCGGACGTTTGTACCTTCGTAGACTTTCACGGGTCACCTCGACTCCAGGCGAATTTTGAGTGCGGGAACACACGGAGAGTGCGTTCGGGCAATGGTTTCCCCGACTTACTCTTCACCGGCGGGATCAAGACCCTGGCTGGAATGAAGACAGGATGCGTGCGGCGGAGACAGCCGACGAAACCCTAGGATGCTAGCACATGGGGGAAATCATCAACAACGGCGGGGGTCACAGGGAGAGTGGCGGCAGTCTGCGCATTCGGTGGATAGGGGCAAGCTCTTCTACTTTCCGGAACTCCGTTTCGAGTTCGCCCTTAGAAACGCTGTGAATTCCTCGTGGCTGGCCTTGCCCGCTGCCAGGGCAATCACGGCCTGCGCCGCGTCTTCTTCGGTTGCAGTGAAACGATATCCGTTCAATTCGAGGAAGAGTATGCCGAGAACAAATCCAGTGCGCTTGTTCCCGTCCGCGAATGGATGGCTACGAACAATCCCTTCGACATACAAGGCCGCGAGTTCAACCACATCGACGTGCTCAGCATAGGAGTGATGTTGTTTAGGACGCGCCAATGCAGCTTGGAGCGACGCAAGGTCCCGAAAACCTTTCAGTCCGCCATGTTGTACGAGAAGCCGCTCGTGGATGATTAGCGCATCCCGCTCGTCGAGCCAGGCGATCTTTTTCATTTCGCGAGGACATGCAGAGTGTTCTTGTATCTCTCCATGATGTCTTCCGCCTTCGTCATCTTCTTCTCAAATTCCGGATCAAACGGAGTCAGACGATAGCTTCCGTCGGCGGCCTCAAGCAAAAACAATGGCTTCTCTTCACCGGTGTTCAGGCGTTGCAGGACTTCTTTGGGGAGAATTACACCCAGCGAGTTTCCGAATTTGCGAACCTTCAGCTTGATCATAGAGATCAGTCCCTGTGCGTTATTACAATTGTAATTACTTACGTATAGGAAGGCAAATTTTGGAAGGTAACTTCTGTTCGGAGAGTGTGGATTCGCGGGCTATCCACCCTTACGCGAAAGAAGGCTAAAGGGCGTGCAACCACGCTGAGTTGTGAGGAAGATCAGACTATGCCGCTTTTCCTGCCGCTTGTTCCAGCGACTGCCATTCCGACTCGTCGAGTTTTAACTCCGCGGCGGCGACGTTCTGCTCCAGGTGGCTTACCTGCGAAGTGCCGGGAATGGGCAGCATTACTGGCGAGCGTCGCAGCAACCAGGCAACTGCGATCTGCGACTTTGTCGCTTTGTGGGCAGTGGCGAGCCGATCGAGCACGCTGCCGGATTTCGTCAATTCGCCGGCCGCGAGTGGGAACCACGGAATGAAGACGATCTTGTTCTTGGTGCAATAATTCACGACTTCTTCGTGTTGGCGATCGGAGATGTTGTACTGGTTCTGAACGCTGACGACGTTGACGATCTTCTGGGCCTGCTGGACTTCCGCCACGCTGGTTTCGGAGATCCCGATGTGCCGGATCTTTCCTTCCTCTTGCATCTTCTTCAGTTCACCGAGCGATTCCTCGACCGGAACCTTTGGGTCAAATCGATGAAGCTGGTAAAGGTCGATGCGTTCCAGCTTCAGGCGGCGCAAGCTCATTTCCAGTTGTTGTCGCAGATACTCTGCCCGTCCGACGGGAGCCCACAAATTCGGTCCCTGGCGAGTCAATCCACCTTTGGTGGCGATCACCAATCCTTTGGGATAAGGGTGCAGCGCCTCGGCGATCAGATTTTCGCTCACCTCGGGACCGTAGGCGTCGGCGGTGTCGATGAAGTTCACGCCGAGATCGGGAAGGCGTTGCAGAACGCGCTTGCACTCAGCTGGATCCTTGGGATCTCCCCAGATTCCTTCGCCAGTGAGGCGCATGGCTCCGAACCCGAGACGGTTTACGGTGAGATCTTTTCCAATGGTAACTGTGCCGGCAGCTGCTGCGTTTGCTTTGTTCATAGCGGTTTTTGATTCAAGAGTGGGACCGGGGATGCAAAGGAATCCTAAAATCCTCGATCCGCCTATTTTTGGGTCCCCTCACGCCTCTCGATGTGGCACCCGCAATTAACTCGCCTAACTAGCAAAAGTGTCAGTTCCAAGAAAGCCGCATTCGCAGTGAACTAAAACGCGTAATTAGCAGGATGGAAGGGAGTCTTAGTCATGATACGAAGAGGAAGGCGAGTGGGGCTGGCCCGGACTGTGGCCCGGACCGCCGTGGTGGCAGGAACGGCCCAGACCGTGGCGGGTCGGGTGGCGGCGCGTCAGCACGCTGCCACGACAAAGAAAGCGACCACGCAGGGCACAAAGGCCACACCGGGAATGCTCACCGACGAGGTGGTAGATCAACTTAAGAAACTCGCCGAACTGCGCGATGCCGGCGTGCTGACTGAGAAGGAGTTCGCTGCGAAGAAGGCCAAGCTCCTTCCCTGACGTGAGGAGGACGCGGGGATGCAGCAGATGAGCCCGGAAAAGCTAAGATTCGTTGGCCGTTCGCAAGCAGACCCGCCGTTATCGGCCGCGCAAACCGCCGGTAAAGTTGCCGAAGCGACACCAGCCAAGGATCTCGACCCCCCGGAGCAAAAGGTTGACCCGACTGCGAAGCAGAACACTGCCCAGCATCTCTCCAACGAGCGCACGTATCTTGCCTACGTGCGCACGGCGGTTGCACTTATCACGTTGGGCATTACCATCAACCGCTTCACCATCTTCCTGGTCCAATCCCACATCGTTTCTCTGAACGACAACATCTACTGGAGCTTCGCCAATGTTGAAAACGCCGGAATCGGCATGGTCATTTTTGGGATGGCTGTGGTGATCCTGGCGGTTCTGAACTACGCGCGCGTGAAACGGCAAATAGATCGAGGAGATTTCCGGCCCGATTTGCGGATCATCGTTACCATCGCAATTGTCGTTGTAGGCCTCGCGGGACTCGGTCTGTTCTGGCTATTTCAGCGCTGAAAGAAGGAAGGTGCGCATAGTTCCCGTGGAGAAAATCCCAAGGCAGGCTCGGCGACCTACGACGCTTCGACGTGACATGCTTCCAGCCCGGTCCCCGCTGGACTTCTCAATGTGTGACCCGCAATTAACCAGCAATAACTATCAAAACTGTCAGTACCAAGAACGCCGCGCGCGCAGTGAGCTAACGGGGCACAGGTGACAAGTTACCGGGCCGAAGATCCAGAGAGATAAGGCGCGGAGATTTGCTCCTAACCGCACGAGGAGAAACCGATGTCGACTCAAAGAGCCGCACTCAAAGACACAACTTTGCTAAATGATCACTTCCACCCCAAAGGCAAGCCACCTTCAAAATACACGCAAGCGGTTCTGCGGCAGGCACGAACAACTCTGCCATTCGCTGACACGAAAGATATCGAAGAACAGAAGAAGGGGCTGATCGCCCCAATGAAGAAGCTACAAATTATGGCCGATGCCGGCAACGTCGCCTGGGATATGGCGCGGTTCCAATTCCTTGATAGACAGGACAATTTCGACAGCATTCATCCTTCGCTTCTGCGCCAAGCCAAATTAAACAATAACTACGGACTCTACGAGGTCTTACCTGGGATCTATCAGGTACGAGGCTTCGATCTCTCTAACATGACGTTCGTGCGCGGCAAAAGAGGCTGGATTGTTTTTGATACGTTGATCAGTGCCGAAACGGCGCGCGCGGCGTGGCAGCTGTTTCAGGAACACGTCGGGAAGGGTCTTCCCATCACCGCCGTGATCTACTCGCACTCCCACGCCGATCATTGGGGTGGCCTTCGCGGTATCGTCAACGAAGATGAAGTTCGATCTGGGAAGATCACTGTCATCGCCCCGCCCAACTTCATGGACTACACCATCTCAGAAAATGTCTTTGCCGGGAACGCAATGAACCGGCGCCTCTTTTACCAGTACGGACTGCTGCTCCCTGCCAACGCATATGGTTATGTCAGTCAGGGACTGGGGCAAGCCCCCTCGGCGGGTGCCGTGGGCCTGATTGCGCCGAACATGACGATTGAGAAAGACATTCAGGAGGTCGAGGTCGACGGCGTAAGGATGGTTTTTCAGAACACGCCCAACACGGAAGCGCCCACAGAAATGAATACGTATCTTCCCGACATGAAGGCGCTGTGGATGGCGGAGAACGTCACCTCGACGCTGCACAACATCTACACGCTGCGGGGCACTGCCATCCGCGATTCGCTGCGTTGGTCGAAGTACATAGCGCAGGCGCTTTACCGCTTCGGCCTGGAGGCTGAGGTGATGTTCGCCTCGCATCACTGGCCGCGTTGGGGCAACGAAAGGATTCAGGAGGTGCTCCGCAGTCAGCGCGATCTTTACGCCCACATGAACAACCAGGTGTTGCACCACGCGAATGAGGGCGTAACGATCAATGAAATCCACAATGTTTATGAGCTGCCGAAGAGTCTGCAGAATCAGTGGCACTGCCGCGGTTATCACGGTTCTCCGCAACACAATAGTCGTGGTGTCATGCAGTTCTACCTGGGCTTCTGGGACTGCAACCCGGCCACGCTTATTCCGCTTTCGCCGTCTGAGTCGGCGCCCCTCTATGTGGAGATGATGGGAGGCTCCGAGAAGATATTGGCTCGCGGCCGGGAGCTTCACGACAAAGGGAAATACTTTCTGGCGCAGGAAATTGTGAACAAGCTGGTGCAGGCCGAACCGCAGAACCAGGCCGCCAAGGAGCTGCTAGCGGATATCTTCGAGCAGATCGGATATCAGCAGGAGAACCCGGGACTGCGTAATAGTTATCTTGCGGGAGCTTACGAGCTCAGGTCGGGAATTCCGCACGGTAAGACTGCCAGCACAACGAATCCTGATGTCATCCGGGCGATGGACACGGAACTGTTCCTGAATTTCCTCGGTATCCGTATGGATAGCCGCAAAGCCGAGGGCATGCGATTCACGATCAACCTGATCACGCCGGACAATGGCGAGAAATTCCTGATCGAGATGGAAAACTCGACGTTGACGAACCTGCCGGGCTTTCTTGCCGAGAAGCCCGATCTGACTCTGACGATTAAGCGCTCTGATTTGGAACAGGCGATGACGGGCGCCAAAACACTCAAGGCGCAGCTAGCGGACGGAACCGCGAAGGCCGAAGGAAACCTCGAGGTCCTGAAACAACTTGCTTCGACCATGGTCGACTTCGACCCGCGCTTTGAAATCATGCCCGGCACAAAGGCAAAAACACCTGAGTTGGTGGAACACGCTGATGAGTATGAAGCCGTACCTGGCCCGCCTGCGGCCGAATAAACAACGACCGCGGCTAGGCTAAAATCTGGGTGCAGTTGGTAAGAGGGCGCGCCTACGGTACGCCCTCTTTCTTCCGAGGCGGGATCACGAGATTACCAACCCGAGAGACTCTTCGCGAAGAGATTGACAGTCTGCTGACGAGCTACTAACAACGAGCTACTCCTTTCTGGCGCTCTCCGGCTTATAATCTCTCCCGTGGGGATGAGGCGCCTTTACGCCATTGCGCTGGTCTGCGTGATCGGCTGGCCGATGTTGTGGCCGGTGCTTGCGCAGGGTAGTAGTGTCTCGCCGCATGCCTGCTGTTTTCGCAAGCACCACTCGAGCGACTCCAGTCAGAAGCAATTCGAATCTCTACAGAACCACGACTGCTGCCGTAGCGTCCGCACCGTGGCGCGGGTAGGCTTCCGGCTAGCGCAGCTTCTCGTCGCTCCTTCTACGGTGCAGCCGGTTGCTCTCGCTGAGAGCTATGCGCCTCCTCAGCTCACTCCTCAGAGCCTGCTCCCGGTCCGCGCGCCGCCTCTCGTATAAAACCTGCCCTCAACATTTGTTCGCGACCACTCTGTTCTGCTTCGGGAAGCGGTGCGTCTTCCCGTGCGAGGGTTTATGGGTTTAGCTCGTACTTCTGCTGCGTGTGTGCTGTTCCTAAGTTGTGTCGCCTTTGCCACGATCTTCGGCTCCGTTCGTGGCGTCGTGCATGATCCTCAACACCGTCCAATTCAGGGTGCAACGGTAACGGTTAAGTCCAATACATCGGACTGGTCGAAGAGTGTAACCACAGATTCCAACGGAGAATTCGTCCTACTCGGCCTGCCTCTTGGCGAATACACAGTTGGCGTGTCCACCACTGGCTTCTCTCAAACATTGCAAAGGGTGGTTGTGGAATCGGGTACCCAGCCAGTGTTGCACTATCAACTTGTGCCGGCTGCGGCGAAGGAGACCGTCACTGTCACGGGAGCTCCGGCCGTGATCCCTACCGACACCGCAACCCCGATTACGACGATTGATCGCACTGACATCGAGCGTACCCCGGGCGCCTCTCTCACCAACAGTCTTGCCATGATCACCGACTACACCCCGGGCGCTTACATTACACATGACATGCTGCATATTCGCGGCGGGCACCAAACCCAGTGGCTGCTGGACGGCGTTCCTGTGATCAATACAGCGATTGCTGTCAATGTTGGTCCACAGATTGACCCGAATGATATCGATTATCTCGAAGTCAACCGCGGCAGCTATGGGGCGGAGCTCGGCGACCGCACCTACGGTATTTTTAATGTCGTTCCCCGGACCGGTTTCGAACGCAACAACGAGGGCGAGTTGCTGCTCTCCGCCGGCAATTTTTGGATGACCGACGTCGATCTCAGTTTCGGAAGCCATACCCAGCGTTTTGCCTATTACGTCAGCCTGAATGGGAATCGCAGCGATCTTGGATTGCAACCACCGGTTCCGCAAATTGTGCATGATGCGAACAATGGCTACGGCGGATTTGGCACGCTCATCTTCAATGTTGACCCGGCTAACCAGCTTCGCCTGGTGACCTCGTTACGCAAGGACTATTTTCAAATCCCCTACGATCCCAATCCCAACGACATTGAGAACGGCGCGATTCCGGAAAATGACTTTAGTCCCCAATTTCAGAGTATCGGCCTGCGAGATGGGCAGCACGAAGCGGATGCGGGAATCAATTTTTCCTGGGTCCACACTTTCAACTCGAAGGTCCTGCTGACCGTATCGCCGTTCTATCACTACAACAGCGGTGATTATGCGAGCTCGCCTCTGGACGTGCCAGTCGCCACGACCCAAAATCGCGGGTCAACCTATGTGGGTGGCCAAGGTACGGTGACCGCCAATTTTGCGAAAAACTATCTTCAAGCAGGCTTCCTTAGTTTCTATCAGCAGGACAATCAGACCTTCGGCGCCATTTTCAACGACGGCAGTGGCAACCCGCCAATCGCCGATACTGAGCATCCGACGGCTAATCAGCAAACGTTTTTCGTGGATGACAAATTCACTCCTGTACCCTGGCTGACGCTGATTGCCGGCATGCGACCCACTCGCTTCGCCTCGGGCAACTTCTCTGCGAGCTCCGCGGTGCCTCCGCTGACCGAAACGTCAATAAGTCCACGCTTCGGAGCAACGTTTACAGTCCCTCGATTGCATTGGACCTTCCGCGCCTTTTATGGGCATTACTATCAGGCTCCTCCGCTGGAGACTGTGTCGGGCCCGGCGCTCATTGACTTCACCCAGGGACAAGGGCTGGGCTTCGTCTCTCTCCCGGGAGAGCGGGATGAGGAGTATCAGTTCGGCGTGGCTATTCCCTTCCGGGGATGGGTGCTGGACACGGACACCTTCCGCACCAATGCCACAAATTTTCTTGATCACAACAACATCGGTGACTCCAGCATCTTTTTCCCACTTACCGTTTCGAAAGCTGTGATTCGGGCCTGGGAATTGACGCTTCGGTCTCCTTTGATCGCTCATCGCGGAAGGATTCACCTCGCATACTCGAATCAGATTGCTGAGGGCAGTGGCACCATCACTGGCGGTTTGACGGACTTCACCGTGTTTCCAGAGCTTGATCCACTCGACCACGATCAGCGCAACACATTGAACGTCGGTGGCAACGTCTCGTTGCCGTGGCGGAGCTTCGCATCGACCAACGTCTATTACGGCTCTGGATTTACTAACGGACTCCCGGGCCAGCCATATCCGGGAGATTATTTGCCGGCACACACTACCGTCGACCTTACCGTCGGGAAAGACTTCGGCGAACGATTTTCGGCGTCAGTGACTGCGCTGAATGTGGCAAATAGTCGGGTAGAACTCGACAACAGCCTAACCTTCGGCGGATTTCACTGGAACTATCCAAGGCAGGTCTACGCTACGATCCGCTATACGTTTCACTATTGATCAACGCTTGATTAGGAAGGTGGAGCTCGGTCGTAGCCCTTGCAGGAGGAAGAACGGGCATTCACGTCTCAATCTGACAGCAATCGCGGTCGCACGATATTATTGGAGCACCGGAAACTCAGGTTAGAACGAGGTTGGAACGTTCACGATGAGCAAGTTCTCTCGATTGCACTACTTCCTTTTCATGTGCCTGCTTGTATTGGCAAGCAGCTTCGCGCTATTGGGGCAGGACACAAAGGCGTCCATTCTGCGTCCACCCGCCGGCAACAAGATCGCGGTCATTGTGTTCGAGGATCTGGAGTGCCCGCAGTGTTCACGCACCCAGCCTGTCGTGGACGAGGCGAAGAAGGAATACAAGATTCCTGTCATCATCTATGACTTCCCGTTGCCGCAGCATCAATGGTCGTATGAGGGGGCGCTGATGGCCCACTATTTCCGCAGCAAATCGACGAAGACCAACAATCTGGAAGCCGCTTTCCGCGACTACATCTACCAGAACCAACCGGCGATCACGGCACAGAATCTGCGCGGCTATGCGGAAAAATTCGCCCAACAGCACAAAGTGACGCTGCCCTTCGCGATTGATCCGACGGGAAAATTCGCGGCCGAAATAAAGGCCGATAAAGATAAGGTCGCCTTAGTTGCGGTCAATCACACGCCAACGGTATATGTTGTGACGACCAATCCGGCCCAGCCTTTTACGGAAGTAACGGATACCGGCACGCTCTTCCAGACAATCGATGCCGCGATGGAGAAGCTTAAGTAGATTGAGCCATTGAGGTATTGAGGTCATTTATCGATTGAAAGTCAAACCCGTGGATTTGGGTTGTCTTCAATGACCCAATGGCGCAATGACTCAATCGCGCAATGACTCAATATCGACTTCACCTGAGCTTTCCCAACACTTCCAACTGCTCTTCCAGCGGCGGTTGTTCGCCGAGTTCGTACACGTTCGAAAAAACGATCTCACCTTGCTTGTCGATGATAAAAATCGCCCGTTCGTTGATTCCTGCTATGGGCGGATTGAAGCGAAACACTTCGTACTTCTTGGCGACCTCTCCGTGCGGATAGAAGTCGCTTCCGAGTGGAAATTTCAACCATCCTATGTCGTGCTTCTGCCACGCAATGTGGCTATAGATGGAATCGATACTCATGCCCATGACCTGGGCATCGAGGCCGGCGAACTTGTCCAGGTTCTGGTTGTACGCCGACATTTGCTTACTTCAAACCGGGGTCCAGTTAAGAGGATAAAAAGCCAGTACGACGTTCTTCTTACCTTTATGTTCGGCGAGCGAAACCGTGGTGCGGGTCTCGCCGATAACTCCCGGCACAGAAAAATCCGGTGCAGGAATACAGACTGACAGAGCCATCATCCCCGCGCCTCCGCGCGTGGCACCAGACTAGATGCCCGGCCGACAGCGCGCAAGTAGTGGCTCACTCCGCGGCTGAATAGAAAAGACTACAATAAGCAAACGTAGATCCGAATACGCGGCATCGAAGCAGGAGGTGCTCTGCCGCACTTCCTAGCGCAGATCGCCGGATTTCATACTGTTTCATGGTGAACGGATACCGGTTGATGGGCGTACGGGAGGTCCCGCAATGTTTGGCCTAGATCGCTATAACTACAAAACGTTTACTAACGACGTCCTGCTCTCCGACGCCGCCAAAACCGGGTTCGGAAACGGTCCCGAGCCCGGCGACCAAGCGCCCGATTTTAAAGGCCGAACGCTGGGCGGAGACACTGTCCGTTTGAGCGACTACAAAGGTAAAAGCAACGTTGTCCTGACATTCGGTTCTGCGACCTGCCCGTTTACGGCAGCTTCCATCGGCGGTTTGAACGATCTTTACGCGGACTATGCGGACCGCGAGGATGTGAAGTTTTTGTTCGTCTACGTGCGCGAGGCGCATCCCGGCGAAAAGTTGCGGGAACATCGCTCGATGAAACAGAAGACGCGCGCCGCGCGGCTGTTTCAAGATGAGGAAGAAGTTGAGATCCCGATTGTGGTGGATGATCTCGACGGCAAGATCCACCGGAAATACGGGAAGCTGCCCAATCCTACGTACCTGATCGACAAATCCGGCCGCGTGGCATTTCGTTCTTTCTGGACTCGCGCCAAGGTCGTAGAAGATGCGTTGGAAGAGCTGCTGCGGGTTGAACGAGAACAGAACACGGATCGTGCCATTGTTCGCGACGGCGAAGACACCAGTGCTTCCATGACCTACGCGATGCTGCACAGCCATCGCGCGCTCGAGCGTGGAGGGAAGAAGGCGATTCACGATTTCCGCGAAGAACTCGGGAAGACTGGAGTTCTGGCGGATACGGCTAGCCGCATCGCCGGTCCGATCGCGCTCAATCCTGGCAAGGCGCTGGTGGGAGTTGCGCTTGCGGGAGCAGTCATTGCCGGAGGACTCTATGGCGGGGTCAAACTGCGCGAGGCTCGCCTGGGTCGTCGACGACGGAATCCGTATCGGTTTTACGACAAAGAACCGCTGAAGGAATCTGACGATTACGCAGTGGGAATCTAGGCTGGTCGTTGGGCGGTCGTCGTTGGTCGTTAGCCAATCTCACAACATAGAGATCGGAATCGCCGTGGTCGACGACACGGAGGAATTCAATTCACTTCGGAGCAACCAGCTACTTGCTACCCTTCGTCGGCTAACGACAAGCGACTAACGACCCCCGACTAACGACGACTAATCTAGAATGCTGGCATGGTCACCGAGCCCGTGCAGGCGATTGTCTCGTTCGAGCAAGCTCGCCACATCGTGGAGCAGCACGCCGCGGAAGTAGCGCCTGGACCCGCGGAAACCATCGAGTTGCTCGCCGCTGCGGGACGCGTGCTGGCTGAAGAAATCCGCGCGGATCGTGACCTGCCGCCGTTTCCACGAGCCACGCGCGACGGGTTTGCGGTTCGTTCTGCCGATGTCTCGCTCAAGTGCCTGCAGCGCTCAAGGTGATTGGCGAGATTCGCGCCGGAGCTTCGCTTCCGAGATTCCGCGACTTCACGGTTGGACCGCAGCAGGCAGTCGAGATCATGACTGGAGCGCCTGTGCCTGCGGGTACGGATGCGGTCGTGATGGTCGAGTACACGCAGCGGGACTGGCGACGAAGTCGAGTACAGCGCTCAGTGACGTCGGGCGAGAATGTTGTTCCGCGCGGCTCGGAGAGCAAAGAGGGCGAGTTGCTATTGTCCGGCGGCGTGCGACTGACACCTGCCGCGATCGGATTAGCCGCGTCGGTGGGCAATGCGACGGTCTCTGTCTATAGGCGCCCGCGCGTCGCGATTCTGTCGACCGGCGATGAGGTGATCGACATCGCCTAGAGTCCCGAACCCAACCAGATTCGCAATTCCAATACATACTCGCTGTCCGCGCAGGTGCAGGCAGCGGGAGGGATGCCGCTGATGCTCCCAATCGCTCCCGATCGTGCCGAACCTCTGCGCGAACTGATCGAACAAGGGCTCGAGGCCGATCTGCTCCTTCTCTCCGGTGGCGTTTCCATGGGGAAATACGACCTGGTCGAACGAATCTTTGCAGAGCTGGACGCCGAGTTCTTCTTCACGGGCGCGCAGATTCAGCCGGGAAAGCCGATCGTGTTCGGTCGCGCATCTGCTTCGGATGCGGAGAAAGCAACTTATTTCTTCGGACTGCCGGGCAATCCGGTGTCGACAATGGTCTGCTTCGAACTGTTTGGGCGACCAATGATTGAGGCCTTGTCCGGTGCCTCACCGAATCCGTTACGCTTCCTGCAGGCGCGGCTCAAGTCAGACGTAAAGACGAAGACCGGGCTCACGCGCTTTTTGCCGGCGCAACTCTCCGGCGAATTCGCTGATACTGAAGTCGAACTGGTACGCTGGCAGGGGTCTGGTGATATGGTGTCCACCGCGCGAGCAAACTGTTATCTGGTAATTCCGCCAGATCGCGAAAAATTCGCGGCGGGAGAAATGGTTTCAGTGTTGCCGGTATAGGGTGGTGATCATGAAGACCAATCGCATTGTTTCTTGTTTATTGTTATTGGCTTTTTCAGGATGCGTGCTCGCACAGACCCCAACCGGGCTCAGAGGGACGGTGACAGATCCGAGCGGCGCCGTTATCCCAGGTGCCAAGGTCATCATCCGTTATCACGACCTTTGCCGTGATCAGAACGAGTCCATCCCTGACCGGAGCGTCACCGCGAATGAAGCTGGGCAGTTCGTGGTGAATTTGCAATCGGGGTTCTATGACGTGATCGTCATGGCGGATGCATTCGATCCCATTGCCGAAACCGTCAGAATCGTACCCGGAGAACAGCTCGTATTCAGCAGGAGGTTAAAAATTAGTTCCTACGGAAACCTGCGATGCGACCGAATGGCGCAGCCGTCTCCGATAACGACCACCACCAGTGACGTCCCCGATCAGACACCTGGCAAAAAGAAGAAATGAAAAAGCTCTCCCATTACGATTCCTCCGGTCGCGCCTCCATGGTCGACGTCTCCGAGAAGAAGGCGACCAAGCGTGAGGCGGAAGCCTCGGCACAAGTGATCATGTCGAAGGCCGTTTTGAAGGCTTTGCCGCAGAATCCCAAGGGCGACCCGCTGGAAGTGGCGCGGATCGCGGGCATTCAGGCCGCGAAGCGCACTTCGGAGCTAATCCCAATGTGCCATCCGTTGCCGCTCTCGCACGTTGATGTGGATATTCGCCTGTGCGAGAATGGCGTCGCTATTACCTCGCGAGTAACTACAACCGCTGAAACTGGTGTGGAGATGGAAGCGCTCGTAGCGGCGAGCGTGGCTGCCCTTACTGTTTACGATATGTGTAAGGCGCTCGATAAAGGTATCGAAATTCGCGAAGTGGTATTGCAGAAGAAATCCGGTGGCAAGAGCGGCGATTATCGCCGCGCCGCGCGCAAGCGTTCCTGATCCGTATGGCTGGCAATCTCAAGATTCTGCTCGTTGACGATAATCCGATGGTGCTGAACATGCTTCGGCGCGAGCTGGCCGAATTGGCGCCGGTTACGACTGCCTCGGATGGCGCCGACGCGCTGCTCAAAGCCGTCAACGAGATGCCGGACCTCATTGTCTCTGATTTCCAGATGCCCGGACTCGACGGGCGCCAGTTGGTGGAAACCATTCGCCAGCGTCCGACGACGTCGACGATTCCGTTCGTTCTGATGGCGACGCGTACAGACATCAGCGAAAAACTGCGCGGCATACAGGGCTCGGTGGAAGACCTGGTCGAGAAACCCTTCTTCATGAAGGACGCGACTGCGCGTATCAAGCGCGTGCTCGACAAGATCGCGCTGGAAAAAATGGCGCGTGAAGCTCCCGGCGAAACCGTCCTTCGTGGCAGCCTGGCGCAGATGAACGTGATCGACCTGCTGCAGTCGCTCGAAATGGGCCGCAAGACCTGCGCTCTCAGCATCACCAACAACGGTGATCAGTGCGAGCTTTTCTTTTCCGAAGGCCAGATCAATCACGCTGCTTACGGCGACCTGCGCGGCGACGAAGCCGTGTACAAGGTCCTCACATGGACCGTTGGCAACTTCCAGATCGATTTCGACGGGCATAGTTCGGAGCAGACCATCACCAAGTCCACCCAAGGACTGCTGATGGAGGGTCTGCGACTGCTTGACGAAGCCAATCGCGACGGCGAAACCGGCGACTGAGGTTCGGTATCTCCTTTCCCATTTGTTTTGATCCAGCAACTCGACTAAGATTTTGGCGCATTCCTTGATGGTGAATCATGAAACGAGCTCTGCTCTTATTCTTGTGTCTTGTCACTATGGTTGCCGCACATGCGCAGACGGTTGATACGACTGTTTGTGAGGTTCTAAGGAATCCCGCTTCTTTCGACGGCAAAATAGTTCGATTGAAAGGGACAGTCATTGCTGGCTTTGAGGAGTTCGCGATTAAGGATTCGAGTTGCGGGCAGGCTGTGAACGGGATCTGGCTCTCTTATCCCGAAGGGACGAAAGCCAAGTCCGGCCCTGTGGCCATGGTTCAGCTTCGTCTCGACAAGAACAGCTCGGCAGTAACGATACCCAATCGAGCTCCGGTGACGCTCGACAAGAACAAGGATTTCAAGCAATTTGATTCGCTTCTCGCCACTCCGCACAAGAGCCTCACATGCCTGGGGTGCATGAAGTACACCGTAACCGCCACCCTCACAGGCCGAATCGACGGGTCAAAAACGGCCGGAGCAACGCGAGAGGGCACAGGCAAGTTCACGGCCGTCAACGGCTTCGGAAATATGAACATGTACCCTGCGCGATTGGTCTTGCAGTCGGTGGCCGACGTCAGCAGCGCGGAAATTGACTACAGTAAGTCTCCGGTGGCCAAGGACGATTCCGGCCCAGAGAATATTGGCGATCCGGTTGAGGCGGCTCGCAATACGGCACACGCTTTCGGTAGTGGTACGCCCGCGGCCGACCAACTCGAGCGTGCTGCCTCCGCATTCGGAAAACCAGGCGAGCATAACGGCGTAGTCGTAGGTTTCGGCGTTTCCAACGAGGCCAAGGCGCGCGATGAGGGAAAGGGTAACGCTGAATCACCGGACGGTCTTCTCTTCACGTGCACCTTCGACACAGAGCGTCTCAGGGGAGATGCGTTGTCGAAAGCGATCACCCATGTCGGCACACACATCGCAGATCTGCGCGAGCATGGAGTGACGAATGACGGCGAGTTTGAGGCTCACGCGTGGGAAACGGTGATCTTCAGCATCATCGCAACTCACCAGAAAACATTGACATTGCCAGGAGGCTTTATTGTCTGGAATTCGTCATGGAGTCCAGAGGATCGCAACAAGCTGGTGAATGATGGACTCGGGACGTTTATCAACTCGTGGGAGCCGTTTGGGCAGTTAAAGACGACACCGTCGTCATCGGGTTCATGAAACTGCCGCCCGGCCAATGAGTCGAACGAGGTTTGGGTACCAGCTCGACAGATTACAATTCTGCTGATGGCCTACACTGCCGCGGTTCTCACCATTAGTGATTCCAGCTTTGAAGGCAAGCGCCAGGATCTGACCGGACCGAGACTAGTGGCGCTGCTCACGACTCAAAAGTATGAGGTCGTGCTGACCGAAGTTGTCCCTGACGAGCAGCCGCAGATCGAAGCCGCACTGATCCGCGCGTGCGAGAACGCGCAACTGGTAATCACGACGGGTGGGACGGGAGTCGCTCCGCGGGATGTAACGCCCGAGGCGACGCGTGCGGTTTGTGATCGGATGGTCGAAGGCATCTCCGAATACATTCGCTACAAGAGCATCCGCGAGACACCGTTTGCAGCTCTGAGCCGAGCAGTGTGCGGCACCCGCGGGACGTCGCTGATCGTGAACTTACCGGGAAAGCCGCAGGGAGCCGTGAAGTCACTGTTTCCTATTCTGCAATTGATTCCGCACGCGCTCGAACTGCTGCAAGGACGAACCGAACACTGAGTGATTGGGTCAGTGGGCGGTTGAGTCATTGAGTCAATCGGCTAATCACGATTGAATCCGGCGCGGATGGGAGAATTCTCAATCACTCAATGACTCAATGGCCAAATGACTCAATTGAGGCAACGCATCCTTTAGAATTGAACCTTGCACGCGATTAAGGAATTTTTCGCAAGATTTTCGGGTTGGATATGGCACATCCTGCAGCCGCTTGGCCCGTGGGGGGTGTTCGCCATTGCGGCTGTAGATGGCTCTCTGGTGGGCATGCCCGTGGACGCCATCGTTGCCGGCTATGTTCTCTACCATCGTAATCTCTTCTGGCTATACATCCTGATGGCCTCGGCGGGGTCGGCCCTGGGAAGCATGGTTATCTACGGCATCGGGTACGAGGGCGGCGAGACCCTTCTGCGCAAGCGCATGTCCGCCGAGCGCTTTGCACAAATCAAGCAGAAGTTCGACGATCATGAGTTCCTCGCTCTGATGTTGCCGGCCATTCTGCCTCCTCCGTCGCCGTTCAAGCTGTTCGTTCTCGCGGCGGCTGCATTCGAGATGAACATTCGCCGATTTTTGCTGGCGATCTTCCTGGGACGCGTAGTGCGCTTTTCGATACTCAGTTTCCTGGTTTTGTACTTCGGGCCGCAGATTATCAGTGTGATCACGGACTTGTTCCGCCATCATCGCGGGGTAACGATCGGCATTGTGGTGGCGATCCTGGCGGTATTGGTGGTGCTGGTGTTTAGGCGAAACGGGCGAGAGCGGAAAGAAAGCCAGAAGAGACGGAAGCAGAAGCTTAGTAGTTTTCACCGTAGTGAACTGGTCTCTCATCACCAAAACAAAAGCGCCGGTCGCAACCGGCGCTCTGTCTGAATCCCAACAAAAACTATGCTGCGGGCTGGTGCTTGTGCATCGCGGCACTCAGCGCACGCAGCAGCAACCGGCAGTCCGAAGAACGCGCCGGAGAAGAACAGGTCGCCAATCACGTCGCGGCGGAAGAACGGAATTCCCGCCGTGTACGACTCCATCAGTCCGACGAGGCTGCGCGGGTATAAGTCGGAGAACGCCACCCATGAAACGAAGTTGCTGATCAGGAAAAACGAAACTGCCAGTGCCAGTGAGCCGCCAATTACGCGCAGAGCGCTTGAGTTGTCGCGCAGCAGCGTGCCCAGTGCAATCGCCCCGGCATACCAGGCGATGGTCACCAGATGCTCCGGCGTAAACGGATACTTGTAAACAAAGAGCGTCAGGATCAGGTCGGAAGCGGCCAGCATAGCCACGGGAATCCACCACTGTTTTCGCGGACCCTTGGCGCCAAAATATAGAAGCGATGCTCCCACCGGTGTAAATGCAAACGGATGCGGCAGGAAGCGAACGGCAACTCCAAGCAGAACGAACAGATATGCCAGCATGATCACCTCAAAGACAGATATTGATTCTGCGGCCCAGTGACGTACCCCGTCAAGTGGCGTCAGTCTTACGGTTTTGGATCAATGATTGGAGCTCTGGGATGCGTGACTGCTCCGAACCGTTCGGAGATCACGCGAAGGTTTTCATCCAATTGCACGGTTCCGGTCAGCCCCGACCAGGTCGTATCGGGATAGGTAAAGCGCAAGTCTTGAAAATTCGCGACGTAGCCGCTTTGCGGCGCCGACAAATGTTCAACCTCTACCAGTGGGTATCGCGCCCAATCCAGATAAACGCGTCCCAGGTAAGACGACTTGGCCGCCAGGCTTGCCGGCGTCTCCTCGGGTTTGTAGCGGATCTGCATATTGTCGTGTGGATCGACTTCGGGAGTCAGGGAATCAACCCGCGTCTGCACGAAGAAGTCGCGAGTCTCGACCACGCCATACCAGGTGAACGGATTCAGCGGATAGGGAAAGGCGCTCGCGCGAATCGGATCGGCTCTCTGGTAAACACGCGCCTGCATGGCAGCTACAGCCTTGCGGTGCTGATAATCGCGAACGCCCCAGACAGCGAGAACTCCCAGCAGCGCGAGGATGGCTCCGACCTGTCCACGAGGCCCGCGGGACTTGGCTCCAATCTCTTCGTTGATCAACCGGAACAGCGAGGGAAGCACGAGTCCGCCGATTAGCGCAACGTAGAGTAGGGGCTCGTAAATGAAGACAATGTCCCACGCGTACCAGCGATAAGAGAACGGCTCAAACAGGCGTATCCCGTAGCTGTTCGTGTAATCCAGCAGAAGATGGCTAAAACCCGCGATCAGGCCAAACAAATAAAGCAGTCCCCATCGCGGCTGTATTGGATAGCCGTATTTTCGCAGTCGCTCAACTCGATCCGAGACTTGTTGCGGGGAACGCATGCGGATGCGATGGACGAACCAAACGAGCAGCAGCACAGCCGCGGTCACGAATGGCACGCCAACAAAGCTGTGGGTGATTCCGCGATGATGAGCGAACTCGAACAGTGAACCCTTCGAGTAGCTGAGGATGTCGATGTCCGGCGCCTCGGCGGCTAGAGTCATGGTTAGCGTTGCCAGGGCGGTCTTGCGATTGAAGCCGGCGCGGCTCAGTGCTGCGCCGGTCAAAAAGTGCGTGATAGGTTCCAAGTGTTGCGGGCCTCTTTCAGTTCGTTCGTGAGTTCGGCATAAGCAGGTTCACCGACTCCGGCACAATGGTGATTTCCACGGGCAATCCCCCCAGAAGCTCGCCGTCGGCTTCCGTGTAAATGCGCATTGACGCCGCCGCGCTCGCTTCTTCCAGTTTTCGGCAGCAGAGGGCGGTGCTGTGCACCAGCTCGATGTATGGGTCGTGCCATTCGCGCTCAAACAAACGGCTGGCAATAAATCGTAAATATCGGAAACGGTTTTTCGTCTTGAACAGAATCAACTGGAGGTCGGAGCGATCGAGGCTCGCGCCCGGCGCCAATCGCTTGATGATGCCTCCGAAGTTGTTGAGCCGAACGGCGAGCACCTGCGTGACGCGCTCTTTGCGACTTGTGCCTTCGAGATCGCGAAACTCGACTTCGAAGAACGGGTATTTCTGCCGGCTCCATTGCCGCAGAGCTTCAACGTAGTAGCCCATCACACCGAGCTGTTGCTTCGAAGCGGCCGCCAGCCGATAAAACATCGCCGCGTCCAGGCCCACGCCCGCGGCCAGGATAAAATACCGACTCTCCTCAGTGTTTGCGGACGATCGAAAGCTCAACTTGCCCAGCCGCACCGGACGCACGCGGCTGTTCAGTGTCAGCTGCGCGGCGCGCAGCGGATCCTGCCCGAGGCCCAGATCGTTGGCAAGGGCGTTGGCGGTGCCCATCGGAATTACGCCCAAAGCAGCTTCCGTTCCGGCCAGCGCTTGCAACGCCTGATGAACGGTTCCATCCCCACCGCAGGCAATCACGGTATCGATGCCGTAAGAAATCGCCGACCGCACGTGCGGAGCTGCAGCGTGTGGTGAATCGGGGGTCGCAATTTCTACTTCGACGCCGCTTTGCTGAAACACATCGCGCACGGCTTCGATGGTCGCCAGCCGACGGTGATGGCGCTGCCGTCCCGATTGCGGGTTGTGAAGTAAGAGAGCCTTGCGCATGAAGAATTTAGCTGAAGACAGTTTAGCTGATCGCACACTGAGGGATTGCGCGATTAAACCATCGAGTCATTGAGTAATTTGGTAATCGGTAGAACCCAAAAACCGCCTGCTGCGACAGAATCACGAAACTTATCCAATCGCTCAATGACCCAATCACCAATGGTTCAATGACTCAATTACGCAGTTGAGCCGATGCGTGGTCCCACCAAAACCAGTAGCAGACCCACGACGAAGCAGATGCTTCCCGATTCGATGATCTTGAGCACCGGCGAATTTTTCGACAGCATGCTCTGCGCGAGAACAATGCGCCCGCTGTTGTCGGGACTGTAGAGAAGTTCCACTTTCGTTCCCGCGGGTTTTGCGTCTACCAGCTTCTGCATGGCGTTGCGATCCTTCATCTCAAAGCCCGCGTTGGTGGTGGAATCGTAGAGGGAGTCGCCAACCCGATAGCGCACCAGCCAGCGCGCGCCGTACAACGTTCCGCGGTGACCGATGCGGTTGCTTTCGACGCTATAGACGAATCCGCTGACGACTTCGCCGCTGGTACTCGGCCATCCTTTGGTGATCGCCTTCTGCCGGTAGATGAGCAGGCCGGCGGCTCCCAGCAGAAACATGCCCATGAGGACAAAACCGACTCCGAGCAGTCTTAAAAAATCACGCAAACGTTCTGACATATAGACGGCGCGATGATAACGCTTCGGGTGGGTTCGCGGCCAGCAGGCAACGATCGGCGGAGCAAGCCAACTAGCTCCAGAGTGCCGCTATAATCGAAAAAATGGTTACGGCTGCCGACGTTCAGCGACAAATCGACAAACTGCGTGACGAGATTCGCTATCACGAGAATCGCTACTACGTTCTCGACAATCCGGAGATCAGCGACGCCGAATTCGACCGCCTGATGCAGGAATTGAAGAAGCTCGAGGCCGCCAATCCCGAGCTGATCACACCGGATTCTCCCACGCAGCGCGTCGGCGGGCAGCCGCGCGAGGGATTCCTCAAGGTTCCACACTCGTCACCCATGCTCTCGCTTGATAACGCCTACAACGAGCAGGAGCTGCGCGACTGGGAGCGGCGTGTCCACGAGCTGACCGGGCAGAAGAACGTCGAGTATGTCTGCGAGTTGAAGCTCGACGGCCTGTCGATGGCATTGCACTACGCGGCTGGGAACTATCAGCGCGCAATCACGCGTGGCGACGGGATGGTAGGCGAGGACGTGACGCCCAATGTGCGCACCATCCGGTCGGTGCCGCTGTCCGTCAACACGAAGAAAGCAAAGCTGCCTGCGGACTTCGAAGTTCGCGGCGAAGTGATCATGCCGCGCAAGTCGTTCGAACGCATGAATGAGGAGCAGGAGCGCCTGGGCCGTCCGAAATACGCCAATCCCCGCAATGCCGGCGCCGGTTCCGTGCGCGTGCTCGATCCCAGCATCACGGCATCACGAAACCTGGAGTTCTATTCGTACTTCCTGCTGGTGAATGGGCGACCGTATTTCGATCAGCATTCCGAATCCCTGAAGGCGCTGACCACCGCCGGCTTCAAGGTCAATCCCAACTGGCGTCCGCTGCGCAACATTGAAGGCGTGCTCGCCTATATCAATGAATGGGAGAGCAAGCGCGAGGCGCTCGGCTATGAGATAGATGGTGTCGTAATCAAGGTGAACTCCATCGGCTTACAAAACGAGTTGGGTTTCACCGGCAAGGCGCCGCGCTGGGCAATCGCCTACAAGTGGGCGGCACGCTCGGGCGTGACGCAGATCGAAAACATCGGCGTACAGGTGGGACGCACCGGGAAGCTGACGCCAGTTGCATGGCTCAAGCCCGTGTTTATCGGCGGTACCACGGTGACTCGCGCCACGCTGCATAACGAAGACGAGATCGACCGGCTCGGCGTCAAGATTGGCGACTGGGTGATGGTCGAGCGCGGCGGCGACGTCATTCCCAAGGTCGTTCGCGTCATCGACGATAAAGAGCATCCGCGCGGGCACAAGCAGTTCCACATGCCGGAGCGCTGCCCGGAGTGCAACAGCCACGTCGTTCGCGAAGAGGGCGAAGCCGACTGGCGCTGCATCAATGCGAACTGCCCGGCGAAGCTGCGCGAGAGCATCCTGCACTTTGCTTCGCGCGGCGTGATGAACATCGAGGGCATGGGCGACGCCATGGTAAACCAGCTTGTCGACAAAGGGCTGCTGCTCAATGTCGCCGATATCTATGAGCTCGACGAAGCCAAGCTGCTGACCCTGGAGCGCATGGGCAAAAAGTCCGCCCAGAACGTGCTGCGTGAGATCGAGGCTTCGAAGAAGTTGCCACTGGAGCGGGTGATCTACGGTCTGGGCATGCGCTTCGTCGGGGAGCGCACGGCGCAGTTCCTTGCCGAACATTTTGGATCGATGGATGCCCTCATCGAAGCCGCTACGTTGAAAGACGAAGCCGCCGCGATGGAAGCATTGCAAGAAGTGGAAGAAGTCGGTCCGCGCATCGGCTTCAGTATCCGCGAATTCTTCGAAGAGCCGAAGAATCGCGACCTGGTGAAGCGCTTGCGCGAAGCAGGGCTGCAATTTAAGGGCAAGAAGAGAGAGCGAGGCACGCAACTCGCGGGCAAGATGTTCGTGCTCACGGGCACGCTGCCGAATCTGAGCCGCGACCAGGCGAAGAAGATGATCGAAGACGCAGGCGGACGCGTATCAGGATCAGTCAGCAAGAAGACGGATTACGTTGTTGCGGGCGCCGATCCCGGATCGAAGTTAGATAAGGCGCGGGAGTTGGGAGTAAACGTGATCGACGAAGCAGGGCTTGAGAAACTGCTGAAGGGTTAACCCGGAGCTAGTCTAACGGAGGCCGATGAGTATCAAGACGCTTGCTTCCCGCGAGGTCTATCGCAATCAATGGCTGCGCGTGCGGGAAGATCGCATTCAGCGCAGTAACGGCGCTGAAGGAATCTATGGCGTGGTGGACAAGGAAGATTGCGCCATAGTCATCCCGCTCGATCGCGATCATGTATATCTCGTCGAGCAGTTTCGCTATACAGTCCAGCAACGTCTGCTTGAATTCCCGCAGGGCGGATGGGAAACCAAGGACATCAATCCCGAAGAGCTGGCGCGCGGCGAACTGAAAGAAGAGACCGGACTAATCGCCGAGAAGATGCAGTTCCTCGGGACCACCTACGTCGCTTATGGCTATGCAAATCAGAAAATGCACATCTTTCTTGCGGCCGGACTGACGCAAGGCGACACCGACCCCGATCCGGAAGAGCACGATTTGCGCTTGCACCGTGTGCCGGTCACGGAGTTTGAGGCCATGTTGCGCGACGGCCGCATCCCCGACATTTGCACCATCGCCGCGTGGGGAATGTATTTGTTGAAGTAACAGTCGCCGAACTGCGGCGGTCCAAGAATCCCACTCAAGCCAAAAGAAGGCTGAATGGGCCACCAAGTCAGGCACCATCCTCTCCCTAACGGAAAAGTTGTATCCAGTGTGTGCGGAAGCAGACGAGAGTTGCTGGGCACAGAATCGGCGATCGCACTTCACTCTGTGGGGCGAGGGCAACGGTGCAACCAGCACTGGCGCTGCAAGTCACTGATAATGATTAGCTAAGGGTCACGACAAGGCCAGAGTTCCGAGCGGGCACAGTTGTGCCATGCCCGCACTTACATCTTCCCTGCAATGGCGGCGCATCTTTCTATCAGCCACTTCCGAAGGGAACTCAGATGAAGGTACTCGGGATCACAATTCTTTTAACAAGCACAATACTGCTCATCGCGTGCGGCAGTTCGAACAGCAATAGCACCAACGTCAACGGAAACTGGACGGCCACCCTACTCGACCAGAGCAATACTCCGGTACTCGCGTTTACCACAACGCTCACGACGAACAGCGACAACAGCATTACGGGAACCAATGTCACATTTACGACCAATAATGGCTGTTTCGCCAATGGAGCGACTGCGACTGGCGCGTTCTCGGCAAGTGGCAACTTCAACGGCAGTGTCACTGGCGGCTTCTCGCTCAACATTCAGAGCCCCGCGACCGGCGCCACCGGGAATAACACCCTCAGCATGCAGGGAACACTGAACAACAACACCATCGGCGGCACATGGACGCTGGCTGGCCTGCAATCCGGGTGTAGCGGATCCGGCACCTTCACAATGACGCGAATGTAGTAGTCATCTGATTCTTACGGCGTGGGATATCGCGGCCAGTCCCCACGCCGCAGCCATCAGGCTGCTTACCCAGGCGTACAGGCGACTCGCACCCCGACCTCCTGATACACTTCTACTTTCGTCTAGCGCAGGCCGGAGCTGCTGTAGGACGCCGGACCCGCTTTTCAGCATGAACGACGTCCGACGCGGTCTGATTATCGTAAATACCGGTCCCGGGAAGGGCAAAACCACCGCGGCTATGGGTACGGGGCTGCGCGCCGTGGGAAATGGCCTGCGGGTCCTGATGCTCCAATTTCTGAAGGGATCCTGGCATTACGGCGAACTCGATGCTGTGAAGGCATTCGGCGACAAGTTCGTGATGAAGCAGATGGGCCGCGGCTTCGTGAAAGTCGGCGGCGCGGAAACCGATCCTGAAGATGTTCGCATGGTGGAAGAGGCCTGGTCCGAAGCGGGAAAGGCAATTGCGAGCGGAGAATGGGATCTGGTGATCCTGGACGAGATTAATTACGCCATCAGCTATGGCATGCTCGATCCGGCGAAAGTCGTCGCTGTACTAAAGACAAAGCCCGAAATGGTTCACGTGATCTTGACCGGGCGCAATGCACATCCGACAATCGTCGAGGTTGCCGACACGGTCACCGAGATGCGCGAGGTCAAACACGCGTACCAGAAGGGCATCATGGCGCAGCGAGGGATCGAGTACTGAGGATAGGTAACCGATTCTGGCAACTGCCAACTAGCAACTGACAACTTCATATGGCTTGGTTTAAACGCGAATCCAGTACGGTTGACGCCTCGGGCGAGAAGAAAGTCCGAACCGAAGGCTTGTGGGTCAAGTGTGACGACTGCCACAAAATCATTTGGAAGAAGGACCTCGACGCGAATCTGAACGTCTGCACGAATTGTGGCCGTCACTTCCGCATCGACGCGCGTACCCGTCTGGCACAGCTCTTCGACGGCGGTGACTATGAAGTAGCAGACAATAATCTGACCACCACCGATCCCCTGAAATTCGTCGACCTGAAAGCCTATTCCGACCGCCTGAAACGTGCGCAGAAAGATACCGGGCTGTCCGACGCGATCATCAATGCACGTGGAAAAATCGAGGGCCATACGGCGATCATCAGCGCCATGGAGTACGCGTTCATCGGCGGGAGCATGGGAACCGTGGTAGGCGAGGTCATCACCCGCGCCATCGAAAAAGCTACCGACGAACGCCTTCCTCTGATCGTGGTTTCGGCCTCGGGCGGTGCGCGCATGATGGAAGGCGTGATCAGCCTGATGCAGCTGGCGAAAATCTCAGCCGCTCTGGCGCGCATGGATAGCGAAAAGGTCCCTTACATTTCCGTGCTTACCGATCCCACCACGGGCGGCGTCACGGCGTCATTCGCGATGCTCGGTGACCTGAACATCGCGGAACCGGGCGCGCTGATTGGCTTCGCTGGACCGCGAGTGATCGAGCAAACGATTCGTCAGAAATTGCCGGAAGGCTTCCAGCGCAGTGAATTCCTGATGCAGCACGGCATGCTTGACGCGGTCGTACACCGGCGGGATTTGAAGTCCTATATCGCACGCGCGATCGGATTCATGTCGCCGAATGGTACGAAATCGGCTTGATTAAGTTTTAGCTGTTTTCTACGAGGTTGGCGGGGACGGGTTCCGGAGCAGTCTTCCCAACTTTGGAATACGACTCGCATAAGCAGATCTTGCATTCTCCGTAGCCAAACATACCTAGCTGCGGGGGACGGTGATCGCGCTTCTCGTGCCCGCATTCGCAATTTGCTTTCGCCATGCTCCCATCCTACACGGGACTTGCCGGTTGTGCCAGGAAAGCTCGTCTAAACCGCATAAAGCCAGCATTTATAATCCGTTTTGAACGTCTGCATGTCCTACCAAACGGCTGTCGATCAGCTCTATCACCTGGGCCACGAACTGGCGCAAATGCCCTCGCATAAATTCGACCTGGCCCATATGCGGGTGCTGCTGGAGGCGTTAGGCGATCCAGAGCACAAGTTTCGTTCCGTCCTGATTGCCGGGACCAACGGCAAGGGCTCGACCGCCGCGACCCTGGCCTCGATCCTGCACGCCGCGGGACACAAGGCGGGGCTCTATACGTCTCCCCACCTGGTCAGCATTAACGAGCGGATTCGCATTGGCGGCCAGCAGATCAGCGATGAGGAGTTCGCGGCGGCACACGAGCGGGTGGAAGCCGTCGCCGCACGACTGGTCGCGTCTGGGACGTTGCCCTGGCACCCCAGTTTCTTCGAGATGCTGACGGCGATGGCGTTTCTCTATTTCGACGAACAGCAGGTTGAGATCACGGTGCTCGAAGTCGGCATGGGCGGGCGGCTGGATGCGACCAATGTCGTCGAACCACTGGTTTCGGTGATCACCGATATTTCGCTCGACCACCAGAAATTCCTCGGCAACACCATCGCCGAGATCGCGCAGGAGAAAGCGGGAATCATCCACCCTGGCGGACTGCTGGTAACCCTTCCGCAGCATCCGCAAGCGAACGACGTGATCGGCAAGGCCGTGCTGGAGCGCAACGCAACCGCAGTCAGCGCGGTGCAGTACATGCCTCCGGTTTCGCCTGGGACCGAGGGCACAGCATGGGAGTCGCACGCTGGCGCGCGTAATCGCTATCCGCTGACCATCATGGGCAAGGAGATTGTGGTGGATTCGCCGCTTGTCGGCCGGCATCAGCTGCGCAACATCGCGCTGGCGATCGCGGCGGCCGAGCAATTGGATCATGCTGGGATTGGCGTCTCTGCCGACGATATCGACCGTGGCATCCGCGAAACGGAATGGCCCGGACGCTTCCAAGTCATTCCTGCAACCGCTACGTCGCCGGAGATCGTGATGGACGTCGCACATAATCCGGCGGGAGCGTGGGCGCTACGCTCGGCTTTGTCCGAGCGCTATCCAGAGTATCGCATCACTATGCTGTTCGGAGTATTGCGCGACAAGGCGGTCGGCGAGATCGCCGAAATCCTGTTTCCGATAGCCGACGCTGTCGTTGCGACGCACGTCGAGAATCCGCGCTCAGCCTCGCCTGAGGAAATCATCGCTGCCGGAGCGCGAACAGGGGCGAACATCCTGGCCGAAGCAAATTTCTCACGCGCGATGGAGCAGGGCTTCCAGTTGGCCATGAAAAATCCCGGCGGCCTGTTGGTGATCACCGGATCGATCTACACGGTGGGAGCAGCGACAGCATGGCTGCGAATTTAGCGATCAGCACTCAGCATTCAGTCGGCCCAAGTTGTTCCGCTGTTTTGCAGCGTAACATTTTGGGTCACACTCTCTGACTACTGACTACTGCCGTACATGTCCTGTTGATTCAATGGATTCCCGCGCCAGCGCGACTAATCCCAGCTACTCACGTTCTAATGGAGTGGAGGGAATTCATGAAAAACAAGCTCATAGCAGCATTGTTTGGTGTGTCACTTTTGGTAGGCAGTGCGAGCGCGCAGATCGTCGTCCGGATAGGACCGCCGCCACCCCCGCGTCACGAATTTGTCCCCGTTGCTCCTGGACCAGGCTACGTCTGGGTGCCGGGATTCCATCAATACGATGGGCGTGCCTACGTCTGGGTACCCGGACACTATGTCGTTGCGCCGCATCCGCGTGCACGCTGGGTGCCGGGACACTGGGTCGAGCATCGCGGTGGTTGGTATTGGAAAGAGGGACACTGGCGCTAGCAAAAAGCAGTGGCTAGTGATTATTGGCCTAGCAAGGTCACCGTCAGAGATAAGAAGCAGCAAGTCGAACTAATCCCCAATCACTGACTACTGACTACTGAATTTGAACCAGCTCTCCATCTTCCGCAGGAGAAGGCGTTGCAGCTTTCTTCTGCGGACCACGCCACCGATCGAGCACCGAAACCTGGTGCACGCATGACACGGTGCAGTGGGGAGCGCAGCCCTTCTCGGTCACATACTCGCGGCGAATATCTTCGACGGTGTATTGCTCCAGCGGCTTGGCAGGATATCCGCGCTGCTGCGAGCAGTAGTGCACGAGCCCGTCTTCGCAGATATACAAATAGCGACTTCCCGCGCGGCAGCGCCAATCATTCGGCCGACCTGCGGCGATGTTGTCCTGGAATCCATTGATGCGCGCGTAGCTGCCTTTTTCCATCGCCTTCATGGCGTGGTAGACCTCGCGCTCGGCTTCGCCCAGAGGCATCAGCTGTCCGTCACCGTTGTGAATGATGCCCACGGTTGACGTGAAACCCAGCTCCACGGCGCGATTGCCTACAACCATCGCGTCGTGCGGATCGTGAATGCCTCCGCCGACGACTGAATTGATATTCACGTGAAACTCGGCGTGTTCGGCGAGCAGCTGCAGCTTCTTGTCGAGCGTCTTCAGGCTCTTTTTGGAAACGTCGTCGGGCTTCACATTGTCGATGGAAATCTGCATGTGCTCGAGGCCGGCGCGATTCAGCCGCTGTATGCGGTCGGCGGTGAGCAGGTAGCCGTTGGTGATCATCCCCGAGATGATGCCGTGGCTGCGCACACGCCGGATGATGTCATCCAGCTGTGGATGTAGCAGAGGTTCGCCGCCGCTGATGGTAACGATCGTGGTGCCCAACTCTCCCAGCTTGTCGACGCGGCGGAACATGGTCTCGAGCGGCACAGGATTCGAAGTCTTGTCGTACTCGTTGCAGTAGGCGCAATCGAGATTGCAGCGGCGCATCGGAATCAGGTGCGCCAGGATTGGATGATCCGTCGACACCAACGCCTTGGCAATCATCTTCCACTCGCGCGAGCGGCGATGCATTGCCTTTACTTTTCGGCTTAGACCCTTGGAATTCCCCATCATTCTGACTTGCAAGAGTTTACCGATTGTTAACCTAAAAAGATGCAGAGAAGGCGCGGACGGCAGTTATTACGCGGTGAACGGGGCCTTAGGGTGGCCGAAACGAGCTAACTTCCACGCCTGCAATAGGTTGAACTTCTTGCGATTGAAGAATGCAGATTTAAGAGTTCAGATTTTCCCGAGTGCGCTGGGGAATCTGAAATCTTCAATCTGAAATCTGCATTCGTGATCAAATTGGACATCTCTGCCCAATGCTGTTTAGGCTTTCGGCGAAATCCAACAATCGCGTCCATGAAGCCAATTCTTGTCGGGATCCTCTTCGTTCTCATTCAACCACTGCTCGTTGCCCAAAACAGCCCCGCCACTCTTCACGTCGATGCCAATCCGGTGCATGCGCACACATTCATACCGAATCGCGCGCTGGGTACATCGATCGACATTCTTCCGAAAGGTGTGGTCGATAAGGTCTACACGCCCGAAATCCTGAAGGAGTCGCTTTCGGCGGGATGGGGACCGATCACCTATCGGCAGAACACCGAGCTGCAGATTGCAGCGTGGCATTGGAATCCGAATGGAACGTGGAGCGATGCCGCCCACCGAAGCGGGTACTTCACCGGAAACGCGGCGTCTACACAGTTTCTGCGACACTCTTACGGATATCCTCTGCCGCACCGTGGCAATACCCGCAATGGTGGCACCGAGCATGGCTATTCGCGGCTGACGGATGGCGACGCGAACTCCTATTGGAAGAGCAATCCTTATCTCAGCCAGAAATTCTCGGGCGAGCCGGACGCACAACATCCAGCTTGGGTAGTAATTGATCTTGGCGCGCTCGAGCAGATCAGCGCGATGCGGATTGCCTGGGCGAATCCCTATGCGCGCAGTTACGAAGTGCAGTACTGGACGGGCGCGGCGGATCCGTTTGTGAAGCCGCTGGACGGTTCGTGGAGTGAATTCACGACTGGTAAGGTCACCGGCTCGCAAGGGGGGACTGCCGATCTGAAGCTGGCGTCGGCGCCCGTTCGCGCGCGCTTCCTACGCATATGGATGACGGAATCCTCGAACACTTGCGACACGCATGGGAGCAGCGATCCACGAAACTGTGTTGGGTTTGCGATCGACGAGATCTATGCAGGAAACCACGCGAGCAACGGGGATTTCGTCGATCTCGTCTTGCATCGCCCCGACCAAAACCAGACGGCGACCTATGTTTCGTCAATCGATCCGTGGCACTCGGCGGCTGATCTCGTCGACGATCACGACCAGACTGGTTTCGATTTGTTCTATACCAGCGGGATCACCAATCACCTGCCCGCGATGATCCCCGTCGCCATGCTCTACGGCACGCCCGACGATGCCGCCGCCGAGATCGCCTACGTCAAGCAACGTGGTTATCCGATCTCGTACATCGAGATGGGCGAGGAGCCTGACGGCCAGAACATGTTGCCCGAAGACTATGGCGCGCTCTACCTCCAGTTCGCGACCGCAATTCACAAAGTCGATCCGGGGCTCAAACTTGGCGGTCCGGTATTTGAAGGCGTCAACGAAGACATCAAAGTCTGGCCGGACGCGCAGGGACGCACCTCCTGGCTCGGCCGCTTCGTCGACTATCTAAAAGCACATGGCCGGATCGGCGATCTGGCCTTCATGTCCTTCGAGCACTATCCCTTCGACGCGTGCGAGACCACTTGGTCCGACTTGTATCGCGAGCCACAACTGGTCAGCCACATTCTGCAAGTCTGGCGCGACGATGGCCTTCCGGCGAATGTGCCGATGATGATCACCGAGAGCAATGTTGCGGCGGCACAGAATGCCGCGATGACAGACGTTTTTGCCGCCCTCTGGCTCGCCGACAATGCTGGCGCGTTCCTCACTGCCGGCGGCGACGTGTTTTACCACTCGCCTATTCAGCCCGAGCCGTTACGCAGCGGCTGCCGCGGCTGGGGAACTTACGGCAACTTCGTCGCCGATGAGAACCTCCACATACGCAACCACACCTCACAGTATTTCGCGAGCCAGCTGATCAACCTGGAGTGGGTAAAGCAGGGTCCGGAGGAACACAAGATTTTTCCGGCCACCGTCGATCTAACGGATGATGCTGGGCACGCGCTGGTCACCGCATATCCCGTTCAGCGCCCGGATGGCGAGTGGTCGATCATGGCAGTGAATCGCGACCAGTCTAATGCCCATTCCGTGCGCGTGGTGATTGACGACGGCACTGGGCAGAAGCATTTCGCCGGACCAGTGCGCGTGGTCAGCTTTGGCAGCGAACAGTACGTGTGGCACTCTGCGGGACCGGAGAGCAACGCCAGTCCGGCTGGATCGGCGGTAGTCAGCACCGTGGAGGCGGGAGCAGAGACCGTGTTCACGTTGCCGAAGGCTTCGGTGACGGTGTTGCGAGGGAAGCTGGGGCCGCACTAAGACGCGTGGGGCAGCCTCGACCTCGGCTGCCCATCTTCAACGCGATCCAAAAAACGATTCGTCGAATCGGAATCGCTCGCCATCACTTCGCAGGCTTTGCCGTTGGCGGCAGCAGCCCGCTCAGGCGCAGATACATCGCCGCCTGCGCATAATGGTCGGACCAGCCACCCACCATGAAGAACAGGGCTGTCGCCTTGGTGGCCTTGCGTCCGCCGAAGAGCGTTGCTTCATCTCCGAGTTTGGCATCGCTGAATCCTGCCAGCGCTTTTCCGCAGTAATCAAACGAGGCGTTCATCGCCGCGACAAGTTTGTCCTTCGGCGTGGTGTCGCTGAGGTCTTCTTTCGCAGGCGGGGGAACCGTGCCCAGCTGCGCGCACAGGTTATTGTTCGACTCCGTCACGTGCACCGCGATGTGCGCGAACGGCTCCTGTTGCGGTGTGGGTTTGAACGAAAATTTGTCGGCGGGCATTTCGTCGACTGCAGCGGGAAGATTCTTCGCCTGCCGCTGCATGATCAGCTTTACAGAATCAGTGACCGGATTCGAAGACTGCTGGGCCAGCGCAAAGCTGGCACCAAGGAACAGGCACGCGCAACACAGAGACAGTTTCATCGACTCACCCCTGGTGCCAAAGAATAAATGTCCGCGCGGAGAACGACAAATCGCGCCTAAGAAAAACCGACCGGCAACCAGAGTTGCCGGTCAAAGGGAATGGAGGGAAATACAGGTTTGACTCTAATGTGGAACGGTGACGCCACGCTTTCTTGCAGATTACGTTTCGTTCATCGTCACCCGACGCGAAACCACAAGCTACATCGCCGCAAACCCAACTCCGATCAGCGTTACGACGATATACCAGCCGACCACGATGGCGGCCGAGGTTCCCTTCTTGGCCTTGCTGATGCAAGTGAACCCGATAACCATCAGCACCAGAGTCCAGATCGTGAACACATCAATCGAGGAGGCCAGCTTGTACAGAGCCGGATGCTCGGTTGAGCTCAGGAAGAAGCCGGGATTGGTCGCGATCGGGTTGTCGATACGGAACGCATCGGGGTCAGACCCAGCGAGCAAAGACACAATCGCCAGCAAAGTCCTGATGACGCTTGGCAAAAAAGCATACATCGTGACCGCCATCGCCGCCCCGAACTTCATCTGCGTACCCGCTCCGAAGTTGAATGTGCCCAACAGCACTGCGGCAATGATCACTGTAAATAACAGGATGAAAAGCGGAGTCGAGTAAGAGATGCCCTGCGTGATCTTCACTGCAAGCGCCATGTTCTGGGCGCGCTGATCCGGTGGCAGCTTTTCCATTCGCTCCACTTGCTTGGGGTTCGATTGCATTTGCGTATTCGTAATCTTCTCGAATCCGACTTTCTGGCCCGCCACCATGACGAACGCCAGCGATATAACCGACATCAGCAGCCAAGGTAGCCACCAGCTCGGGCTGCGATTGATATCCGTGAACGTCTTGCTGGGGGCGATGAACGTATCGATGATGCGCGACGTCTGCGAGAGTCCTTCGCCAGGCGTTGGAACTGCGGAGACGAACCGCTTGGTGCGGGAGCCGGTGTAGCTGCCCATTGCTATCCTCCACGACACGCTTTCTGGGATTTGCGAGATTCTACCGCTGCTCTGGATCATTGTCAGTTGACGTTTGTCATAAAAAGCAGTGATTAGTTGTCAGTGGCTAGTGGTTAGGAAAATAAAAAGGGCGGCCCGTTTAAGGCCGCCTTGTAATCACTAACCACTAATCACTAACCACTGCTTTTACGCCGGACTCGGACGCTCTCCCGGGACGATTCCCGTGCGGCCATCCGGAGCTGGTTTCAGCACCTGCTGTACGCCACCGTCGTCGTGCGGGACTGGAACCGGCTTGGCGGGAAGTTCTTTCCCGTCGATGAGCAGGCGGATTTCGTTCGCATCCAGTACTTCGCGGTCCAGCAGAGCCATGGCAATCTTCGTCAGCACCTCGCGGTTGACGGAGAGAATCCCTTTGGCGCTCTGGTAGGCCGTATCGACCAGGCGGCGAACTTCCATGTCGATCTTGATCGCCGTATCTTCCGAGTAGTCGCGATGCTGCGAGATCTCGCGGCCCAGGAAGATCTGCTCTTCTTTCTTACCAAACGTCATCGGCCCCAACTCGCTCATGCCGAACTCGCATACCATCTTGCGGGCGAGTTCGCTGGCCTGCTCGATATCGTTGCCGGCGCCGGTGGTCATCGTATTCAGGAAAAGCTCCTCAGCCAGGCGTCCACCCATCATGATGGCGAGCCGGGTGTTGAGGTAATCCCGCGTATACGTATGCTTGTCGTCGATCGGCAGCTGCATGGTCACGCCCAACGCCATTCCGCGCGGGATGATCGTCACTTTGTGCAGCGGATCCGAGTGGTCGCTCAGTACGGCCACAAGTGCATGACCAGCCTCGTGGAAAGCCGTGACCTTCTTCTCCTCTTCGGAGAGGATCATCGACTTGCGCTCGGCGCCCATGAGCACCTTGTCCTTTGCCAGTTCGCAGTCAGACATCAGCACCGTTTTGCGATTCTGACGGGCAGCGTTCAGCGCGGCTTCGTTGATCAGGTTCGCCAGATCAGCGCCGGAGAAGCCCGGTGTACCGCGGGCGAGTACGGATAGATCAACGTCGTCCGCCAATGGAATCTTGCGGCTGTGCACGCGCAGAATCTCTTCGCGGCCGCGCACGTCCGGACGAGGCACTACGACGCGGCGGTCGAAGCGGCCAGGCCGCAGCAACGCCGGATCGAGGACGTCGGGACGGTTAGTGGCGGCGATCAAGATCACGCCTTCGTTCGATTCGAAGCCGTCCATCTCGACGAGCAACTGGTTCAGGGTCTGCTCGCGCTCATCGTGCCCACCGCCGAGACCAGCTCCGCGGTGACGCCCAACAGCGTCGATTTCGTCGATGAAGATGATGCAGGGAGCATTCTTCTTGCCCTGCTCGAACAGGTCACGAACGCGGCTTGCGCCCACGCCCACGAACATCTCGACGAAGTCGGAACCGGAGATCGAGAAGAACGGAACGTTCGCCTCGCCTGCAACGGCTCGCGCCAGAAGGGTTTTGCCGGTTCCCGGAGGCCCAACCAGCAGCACGCCCTTCGGAATGCGCCCGCCCAGTTTCTGGAACTTCTGCGCCTCGCGCAGGAATTCGATGATTTCCTTCAGCTCTTCCTTGGCTTCGTCTACGCCAGCGACGTCTTTAAACGTAACTTTCTTCTGCTGCATCGACAGCAGGCGCGCCCGGCTCTTGCCGAACGAGAGTGCCTTATTTCCGCCAGTTTGCATCTGCCGGATCATGAAGAACCAGAGAGCTCCCAGCAGCACCAGCGGCGCCAGGTTCAGCAGCCAGGTTGGCCACGTGCCGCTCTGCGCATCATGAATCTTGATATTGACGCTCTTGTCCGTCAGCGCCTTGTACATGTCGGGGTAGTTCGCAGGAACCTGCGTATGGAACCCACCGCCATCGGTATCATGTCCCCGAACTTCCGTTCCGGTGATATCGACTTCTTTAACTGCGCCCCGGTTCACGTCCGCCAAGAACGTGGAAAAACTGATCTCTTTGTCCTTCGAGCTCGAACCGCCAGCCTTGACGACCTGCCACAGCAGCACGCCCGACAAAACGATTACCAGCCAAAAGACGACTGTCTTAACAGTTGAATTCACTGATTGCTCCTAACTACCTTGCCCTTGGATATAAAGACACCAAGAACCTGCACTTTTCCCTGTTCTTTAGATGCCCCTGGTTCTTTTCAGACTCCAGTTATTCTGCCCCTCACGATTGTAACCCTTTCCTGCTGACAAAGATGCCACTGAGCACAATTGCCCCTGCAGCGGGCAAAATCAGCTGATCCGGGTAGGCTTCTCCGCACTCGTCGCTACGAAAGGTAAGTTCCTTCCCAATTCGGGAGTACCCAGTCCGTAGCCGAAAATATATGTCTCATCGACCAGAAATCCAAAATAGTCCGGCTGCAATGGAACCCGACGGGCTGTTTGACGATCAAGAAGTGCTGCCGTCTTCACCGTCGCAGCTCCGCGGCTCGCAATCGTTCTAACCAGGAACTCGGCCGTAACCCCTGTCACGAGAAGCGTCTCGATCAGAAGAACATCCATGCCCTTTACGTTGACTTCCGGGCTGAACATGATCTCGTGAGTCACTACTTCGCCCTGCTTCAACTCCCGTATCTCGGGCTTCACGAATTGGCAAGTGACCGGCACCTCGATCTGCCGTACCAGGTCGGACATAAAAACAAAGCTGTCTTCCAGGATTCCGACAGCAGACAAGCTCCGGCCGGCGTAGTCGCTGGAAATTTGGCGGGCCATGTCGCGCACACGTTTTTGTATCTGATCGGCGCTGATGACCACTCTTTGAATTGGTGGTGCGCCTGCTGGTTGATCCAAGGATGACCCTCAAAAAACCGTTGTCGCTGATTCAGTCGTTCAAGATCAGCGTCGATCTGCGGCAAACGGCAGCTCTTCCACCACGACAGCTGACTGTTCATCCCGCAGACAGAAGTTCCGGGAAACAGGCAGTCCGCGAACCCACACAATCTCGCCCTGATGCTCCGCCACGGGCCAAAGCGCTCGTTGGGCAGCAGGGACGCAATCTGGCTTTAACAGCTCCTTAATCTTCTTATCAGATTTGCTGTGCAAGGGCCAGAAGCGATCGCCGGCGCGCCAGTTACGAATGATCAATTCGCTGCCGGTGAGTTCAGGCCTGAGAAGCTGCCGGGGATCACAAGATGCGAGAGCCTGGCTTCCACGGATCAAACGAAAGCGAATCCGGCACTGCAAGTCGGCAATTTCGATCTCGCCCGGGACGGAGACTTTATACGAAAAAGCCTGGACGTTGCTTTTGCAGTGTTCGATGCGCAAGCTCAGGCTTCCCTTGTCGGCAGAAGCGCGCAGGCCGTTAGGCAGCGAGATGGTTTTGCGCTCGCCAGATTGCGCTAACGCCAGCACCTGCTCCACGTGTTGAAATTCCAGGCTGGCGTTCAGCTTCTGCGCGGCCGCTCGAATCAGCCTGCGTCGAATCGCAAGCGGCTGCCTGAGCAGCGCGTCGATGGAAAAGCGGTATTCACCGTCTACGGTCAGTTCTTGCAGGAGTGGCTGTAGCTGCGCCTCCCAGTAATGCTCTTCTGCGCGCGCGATCTCCGCGGTTTCCGCCAGGCGATCGAGAGACGCTGACCCGAATTGTGATTCCATCAGCGGCAGCAGCTTATGCCGTACGCGATTTCGCGTGAACGAGAGATCAGCGTTGGTGGCATCTTCGCGCCACGCTTGCCCGAGCGATTCGAGCCAGGCGCGCAATTCAGCGCGGCGAACTCCCAGCAGCGGACGCATGATGCTTCCGCCTTCGGCCTTGACCTCAGGATAGATCCCGGCCAGGCCCTTGGTCCCCGTTCCGCGCATCAGCCGAAGCAGAACGGTTTCAGCCTGATCGTCGAGCGTGTGCGCCGTGGCGACTCTGCTTGCTTTGTTTTGCCGAATCAGTCGACGGAAGAAATCCTGGCGCAATTGTCGCGCTGCAGCCTCCAGTCCCAAATGATGCTCCCGCGCGAATTCCGGTGTGTCGGCGCGGCCTGCGTGGAACGTCAGATCATGCTTCTCTGCGAGAGCGCGCACGAAGGCTTCATCTTCATCGGCTTCGGCACCGCGAATCTTGTGATTGAAGTGTGCGACGGCAAGAACAATGCCCAGCTCGCTTCGCGCATCGAGCAACAAGCGGAGCAGCGCGACAGAATCCGCGCCGCCCGAAACGGCAACCGCAACGCGATCGCCAGCGCGGATCAGTTGATGCTTTGCTGCGAATTGGAGCAGTCGCTCGAGCACCGTTCCATGGTACATCGGTCAACGGTGAGTGGAGGGTGGGATCAGACGCTTCTAAAAACTCTGAGTCCTCTGCGTCCTCTGTGGTGAAAACGTATTTAAGAAACAAAAAGCCGGACGCTCACTCCCCCGCGAACGTCCGGCCAATTGGGAACCTCATCAGGAGGCTGCCAAAACTGCTGACAGTATGTGGCCATTTCGTCTCAAAACGATCAACTTTCTTTTTTCTTTGCCGACGTGCATTCCCAGATCGGAAAGGCAAAGGTTTGTCATCACGAGCGCTTCGCGCGAGGGATCCGTATTTTGCTTTTAGTCCGCCGCCTCGCTGACTGCGGCGCGCCGCTGGATCGCCGGAACGATCTCCGAAAACAGCATCGCCAGCACGATAACCGCGCCGCCCAGTAGCTGCGTCGGACGCATCGCCTCGTGTAGCCAGAAGATGGAGATCACAGCCGCTGCAACCGGCTCGGACGTGAACATCACCGCCGCTTCCGTCGAGGTCAGATGCGCCTGCATCGCGTTCATCGCCCAGAAGCAGAAAACAGTGGCGAGCGCGGTGATGTAGGCAATTGACGCGAGAACGTCTGGCTTGCGTAGCGCTGCGGCCACACCTTGAAAACCGTAAGCTCCGGGCAGAACAGCCGTAACCAGCGCCGAGAGAATCCCGACCACCGCAACCTGCACCGTTAGCAGAATCCATGTATTCGACCGGCGATTGTAGCGCGCGGTCAGCACGATCTGCACTCCGCAGATCGCAGAGCACAAGAGCGTTTCGAAGTCGCCGCGATTCCAGCCGCCCCAAGGCTGGCCGGGAACGTGAACCAGCGCGTACAAACCAACGGTCGCGATCGCGGCGCCCGCGGCGTGCTGCCAGCGCACATGTTCTCCCCAGAACGTGGCGATCAGCGGAGTGAACATCACATAAAGTCCAGTGATGAACGCCGACTTTGCCGTAGTGGTGTAGCGGAGTCCGTCCACTTGCAGCCAGAAGATCGCGGTAAGGATCAGTCCAAGCCAGACGCCTTCCATAACCGCTCGCCGATTCCACGGCAGATGCATGAACCACGCGAGAACCGCGAGCGCGACGGCGGCAATCAAGAAGCGCAGGCTGATCAACGCGCCGACCGACAAACCGCCGCGTAAAGCGTGCTGCATGGCTGCGAAACTGGCTCCCCAAATGCTGCCGGCAATAACGATCGTCGCTGCTGCGATCGGGCGCGGAATGTGTTTGCGGTTCGTCACGATTTACCAGGACAGATGGAAGTAACCATCATTGCGATGCAGATGGACGTCCATGCAGAACAGCTCCGACAGCGCCGCCGGCGTGAGCACTTCTTCCTTCGGGCCGTCGCGAAACACCTGCCCGTCGCGCATCAGCACCACGCGCGTGATCTCCGGAATGATCTCGGGTAAATGATGCGTCACCAGGATCAGGTTCGTCCCTGACTGCGTCAGCCGCCGCATGGTCGCCAGCAGTTCCTGCAAGGCGCCTATATCGAGGCTGTTGCTGGGCTCGTCGAGGACGAGCGCCTGCGGATCATGAATCAGCGCGCGGGCAATCATGATGCGGCGCGCTTCGCCCGACGACATCGTGTCGATCAACTGGTCGGCGACATGCGCCACTCCGAGCCGCTCGATGGCGGCTTCCGACTTGCGCCGCATTTCCTCAGTCACCATGTGGTGCGGCCACACGCCGATGCTGCTGAAGAACCCGGAGACGACCAGGTCGCGTCCGGTCAGATCGCGCGTCGGATGCGCCAGCAGGTCGCCGGAAACAATCCCGAGATGACGCCTCAACTCCATCACGTTCCAGCGGTCGCGCCCGAGAATCTGTGCGCGCGTTTCGTCGAGCGCCAGCGGATAAATCTCGCGCGTGATGGTCTTCAGCAGCGTCGATTTGCCGCAGCCGTTCGGGCCGACAATAGCTACGTTTTCGCCCGCATGAATCGTCAAGTTGAAGTCGCGCAGGATGAGTCGCTCGCCGCGCTGCACGTTGACGTGCGCGAAGTCGATCAGCGGAGTTGAGGAACCGGTGGGATAGACGTTCATCGGGTCAGCTGAGTCATTAGGATCCAAGCCGCGGAGCGGCGAAATTCGTTAGCCCAGCGCGCGAGCGCTGGGTAGACGGAAACAAAACCACGGAGCCCCGTCAGGGGCGGCACACTTCTCACGAGCACTCTTATGCAATACGCTGGTATTCAGAATAAATGATGCGACTGCAACAGGAGTCAGGAGACGATGCCGGAAACCGTGAAAGTGTACGAGCGTCCGACGTGAACCAAGTGCCGCGAGGTCAAGCGTGTCTTGACTGGGAAGGGCATTGAGTTCGAGGCGATCAACTTTTTTGAGCAGCCAATGACCGCGAATCTGCTGAAGCAATTGTTGCGCGCCGCCGGATTGAAGCCTTCCGAAGCGCTGCGCACCAACGACGCCGTTTACAAAGAAAAAGTCGCGGGTAAGAAGTTGAGTGACGACGAACTGATCCGGCTGATGGTGAAGCATCCGGAGCTGATCCAGCGTCCGCTGGTGGTGAAGGGCAAGAAAGCGGTGCTGGCAAGGCCGGTGGAGAAACTGCGGGAGCTGGGGATCTAGTCTCTGCGAATTCCTGCCTTCGCGACACCGTTCGCGCCTTCACGTAGAACATCCCACACCACCCGCCATGCTGACTCGAAGCGGAAGCATCTATGCATTTTGCGAAATACATAGATGGATTCGCTCCGCTCACCATGACCTCTGCCTTTCCTGATGTCTCTGTGGAAACCAGTGGCAATCGAAACGACTGCATACACCTTCACGAAAACATCCCACACCACCTGTCATGCTGACGCGAAGCGGAAGCATCCATGCATTTCTGCGTTTTCCGCATCATGACGCGTACAATCGTCGTTTCAAGCACAGTCGGAACTTGAAATGGCAAATCTGTCACGTGAGGAGTTGTTACGAATTGCTCGCGGGGATGATCCCCAACGGCGTCCCTTGTGGAACGGTATGCCGAGAATTTCGACACCTCTGGAACGTCCCAAACGACCGGAGCAACCAGAAGGGCAGTTATTCGACTTCCTTTTGCCATACCCGATCAATGTATTCGACGACAGCATCTGGCCCGCACTACACGTGAAAAGACCCAATCTGGAAATACTTTTGCTGAAACCTCTAGCGCAGCAAGTTTCTCCCAGAGAGGATGTCAGCAACGGGAACGAAACACCAGATCTGTTTGTGACGACATTTCCAGCCTTGGTGGAACGCAATGCAAAATGCTACCCGCTACACCATAAAGAGGCATTTTCTGTGATCGCTCACGCGGCAAGGTGGATTCGGGTGCTCACTCGCCAATACTGGGTTGGCTCCGGAACAGCTGGCATTGCCGCTCAATATCGAGGATCTACGTTCAGAGTTGAAGGCAGGGATACTTACCAGAGGAATTACGCCCATTACGGTCAAACAACGCTAGTAAAGCCACTGAAGAGAGAAATATGGGAGGCGTTGGTATATCCGGTCGAGGAGCAAGCAGCTGTCCCTGTGTCACACTCTCTGTTTTGTGACGCTCTCACTAGTTTTGCGGTTGGTGATACGGTTTCGGCGCTCGTGCAACTTGGAGTTGCATGCGAAATAGGAATGACAAATCTTCTAGACGATTTGGCCGAAGCAAGTCCGAACATACCGGAAGCAAAAGAGTACACAAAGGCACGCCACGATCGAAGGGATACGTTTGGCTCAAAATTGTCTAAACACTCTGTGGCGCTGGGACTCACCGACCCTCGAACATTTCACCCGCCTGAAAAGCCAAGCAACTGGGCCGATCTCTTGCTCGTGTTATATGGATTCCGGAACAAGGCAGCACACGAGGGACGCGCACTGATTAAGGACAAAGCCTCAGGCAGCTTTAGGGAGTTACAGGCGGGAGAGCTGCAGTCTTTCATCTTCGCCGCTGAGGCGCTTTTCAGGTGGATTTGGGATCATCGAGTCACGAAATTCGGAAAAGGAGACACACCGATTCCGGTCGATGGTCAGATTATCGCGACAGTAGGCGGCATAAAAGAAGGTGGAGGATTTGTCCTTGACACCGGCGAGTCGCATTCCACTTCAACGGCGTGACTTTCACTGCGGGCCACAGAAGTCTTCTTGCCTAGGACGCGTGGCACATTGTGTATTCTTATAGATATATATTACTTTATTGACAATATCTTGCAGACATAGTAATGTCGTGTCTTATCGAAAGCTGTGGTCCTCGCACAGCTTTTCGTGTCTTAGCACGATGTTTCAATTCGGGAAGAGAGCGTGCAAGTCCTTTGTTCTGCATTATGAGAGGCTTAAGTCCTTCAGAATGCATTATGTACACCCGCGCTACCTCGTAAGTACCTTTATTTGCGAGGAGAGAGGGGGTGGGGGTGGTGTAACTAAGTAGTAATACCCTAGCGGGTTCTTGCCGGTGGCCCCGTGGGACTCACTTCGTACGGCGCGATCTGGTGTGCGGAGAGTTCCGTTAGAAGATTGCGCAGGCGTCCCAGCACCTGATCTGGAGCGGTCGCCGTCACTGAAAACTTCAGCACGCCTGCGGGCGTGAACTGTGTGCCTTTGTTTTTCGCGACGAACTTCATCAGCTTTTCGGGATTGATGCCCGCCTTCTCGCCGAACTTGATGCTGACCGAATCGCGATGCCGATCGATGGCGACCACGCCCAGGCTCTGGCACATCAGGCGCAGCGTCGCATACTCCAGCAGGTGACGCACTGCATTCGGCGGCGGTCCATAACGGTCGGTGAGTTCGGCGGAGACATCGGCCAGCGCCTTCTCGTTTTCTACTCCGGCGACGCGCTTGTACATGCGCAGGCGCTGATTTTCTTCCGGGATGTAGTCAGGCGGAATGCGAATGTTTAGTCCAAGGTTGAGCTGCGTCTCGGCTTCTTCGGGTTCGATCTCGCCCTTGAGTTCGCGCACGGTGCGCTCGAGCATCGACGTGTACATCTCGAAGCCGACGGCGTCGATATGGCCGCTCTGCTCGCCGCCGAGTAGATTGCCGGCGCCCCGTAGTTCAAGATCGAGCGCGGCGATCTTAAAGCCCGCACCCAGATCTGAGAATTCTTTAAGGGCAGCCAGGCGGCGTCGGGCGAGTGGCGTGAGTTCGCGATCCGGCGGAATTAAAAGATATGCATAAGCTCGGCGATTCGAGCGACCGACGCGTCCGCGAAGCTGGTAAAGCTCTGACAGGCCATGACGGTCGGCGCGATTGATGAGCATGGTGTTACAGAGCGGGATATCGAGTCCGTTCTCGATGATGGTGGTGGCGACGAGAATGTCGTACTCGTGGCGCATGAACGCCAGCATCACCTTTTCCAGTTCGCCTTCCGACATCTGCCCGTGGCCGACGATGATGCGCGCCTTCGGTGCCAGTTCGCGAATCTTGTCGGAGATTTCGTAGATGCTCTCTACGCGATTGTGAACGAAGTAGATCTGGCCGCCGCGCTCCAGTTCGTGCTCGATGGCAGACTTGATGAGCTTTTCATCCCAGGCGGCCACCACGGTTTGGATCGCCATACGATCTTTGGGCGGCGTCTCGATGACGCTCATGTCGCGCAGTCCCACGAGCGACATGTGCAGCGTGCGCGGAATGGGCGTCGCCGACATCGTGAGCACGTCCACTTCTTTGCGGAGTTGCTTTAGACGCTCTTTATGGCGGACACCGAAGCGCTGCTCTTCGTCGACGATCACGAGGCCGAGATCGGTGAACTTGATGTCCTTCGAGAGCAGGCGGTGCGTGCCGATAATGATGTCGACCTGGCCGTTGGCGACCTTCTCCGCAATTTCCTTCTGCTGCCTGGTGGTGCGGAAGCGGCTGATCATTTCTATACGAATGGGAAACGCCGCGAAGCGCCGCTTGAAGGTCTCGAAGTGCTGGAAGGCGAGCACGGTGGTGGGCGCGAGCACCGCGACCTGCTTGTTGTCGTTCACGGCCTTGAACGCTGCGCGCATGGAGACTTCGGTTTTGCCGTAGCCGACATCGCCGCAGAGCAGGCGGTCCATGGGCGTGCCGTTCTCCATGTCCTTCTTGATGTCGGTGATAGCCTGGAGTTGATCGTCGGTTTCGGTGAACTCGAAGGAGTCCTCGAACTCGCGCTGCCACTCGCTGTCGGGCGGGTAGACGTGACCGCCAGCCACTTTGCGCTGCGCGTAGAGCTTGACGAGCTCTTCGGCCATGTCGCGCATGGCCTTCTTCACGCGGGCTTTCGTCTTTACCCATGCAGTGGTGCCAAGACGACTGAGTTGCGGCGCTGCACCTTCGGCGGAGCGGTACTTCTGTACGAGGTCGAGGCGAGTGAGCGGCACGTAGAGGCGCGCGCCCTCGGCGTACTCGAGGATCATGAACTCGGCGTTGGTGCCGTCGGACTGCGGGATTTCCTTCAGTCCCTGGTACTGCCCAATGCCGTGTTCGACGTGGACAACGTAGTCATTGACGGCGAGATCGCGGAAGTCGGAGATGAAGGCGGAGGTCTTCGATTTGGCGCGAGCCGGGCGCGGCGCGTAGATCTCGGATTCGTCGAAGAGATCGCGGGCGCCGAAGATGGTGAGCCGCGCATCGGGAACAGCGACGCCTTCAGGCACGAAGGCTTTGACGATGGTGGTGCTGACTTCCTCGCCGGAGAGATAGGCGGCGTCGTCGATGTAGGTTTCGCCCGGTCGAGGAGTGCGACTGCCGAGGCGAAACGACACGCCATACTCGGTGAAGACTTCGGCCAGACGCTCGACTTCTCCGGTGGTGCCGCAGGCGAAGAGCACGCGCTGATTCTCGGCGGTGAGCTTCTTCACTTCCTCGGCGACCTGGGGAATCGAGCCGTGAAAGCGCATGGTCGGCTGCGTGGATAGCGAGATCTGTTCTTCTTCCGTACCGATGCCGAGGTGTTCGAGATCGGCGCCAAGCAGCTTTTCGATCGCGGCGAAACCTTCCTCGGGCGGCAGGTAGAGATCTTCTGGGCGAACGAGATTGCCGACGCCGCTGCGCTCATGCGAGGCGTTGACCTTCTCCCACCATTGGTCAGCTTTGTCGCGGGTCATGGCGGGTTCGTCCAGGAGCACAGCCGCGGTCGGCATCAAGCTGAAGAGATTGTCGCCACGGCTCGAGACGGGCGCATACATTTCCCAACCGGGAAAAACGGTGATGCCGCCGGAGCGAATCGCTTCTTCGATCGCTTCTTCGTCGCCGATAACGCGATGTCCGGAGAGACGCGTGTGAATGACGGCGAGCAGCTCTTCGCGCACGGGCGTGTCGGTGAGCGGGAGGAGCACGCATTCATCGACGGCGCTGGAGGAACGCTGCGTGCCGGGATCGAACTTGCGGATGGAATCGACTTCGTCGCCAAACAGCTCGACGCGGAGCGGACGATCGGAGTCGGCGGGATAGACGTCGAGGATGCCGCCACGCAGCGCGTACTCGCCGGGCATCTCGACGACGTCGGTCTTGGTGTAGCCGACTGTGTTCAGGTGCGCAGTGAGCTTTTCGGTGTCGACGGTTTCGCCACGACGGAAGACCTGGGCGAGATCGAAGTAGAACTCGGCCGGTTGCAGTCGCATGAGCGCAGCGTTAATCGGCGTAACCACCAGGCGCGCTTCGCCGGTGGTGATGCGCCAAAGCGCGCGGGCACGATCTTCCTGGATTTCGGCGTGCGGCGAGAGATTCTCGAAGGGCATCACGTCATACGCGGGAAGATGCACGATGGAGTCGGGCGAGAGGTCGCCGGTGATCTCGGCAAATCCCTGGATCACTGGAACAATTGCCTCGGCGGCGCGGTTGTTCTCGACGATCAGGATGAGCGGGCGCGCAGCGGCTTTTTGCAGCATGCTGGCGAGGAGCGCCTTGGCCGTGGGGGTCAGTCCGGAGACACGTATACGCCCCGTGGCCGACTTGAGGTGGGTGGCAACACGCGAAAAAGCAGGGATACGTTCCACGTCCGCAAAAAGATCGCGGACAAACGGCAGGATCATCCGGTTCTCAGTGTAACAGTTGGATTGGATGGAGATAGGTGATGTGAAGTCGCATTCGGTGGTCAGGATAGGGCTCTCTCGCTGCGCTCGGGAAGACAGTTCTGGCTTCGCTCGAACTGGACAGGCGAGATCGCCTGTCCCACAAAAAACACACGCGGGCGAGGGCGCCCGCGCCACACAAAACGCGTTCAATGCAAGCTAGCTCGAATTCATCGTTCTACATTCTGCAAGGTAACGTTACCTAAGCTGCTCGGCAGAAATGCAACTTGGGGCAGGTAAATGTGTCTATATAGATAGGTCGGGCGTAAGATGCGTTGGGCTCTGCCTCGGGGGTACGGGTCATGAAACTCATTTCAAGATTCGCTGTCGGACTGCTCTTAGCTGGATTGCCTCTGTTCGCCCAGATTCACGGAGTTCCGGCATCGGTGACGTCGCATGGGCCGGGACGAGGTCCCGCGCCGGGGGTTCCGGCGAGCGTGACCTCGATTGGCCGCGGCGTTCAAGGTGGACGTGTGACTCCGGTGCAACCGAGTGTGACTTCGCTGGGACCGCATGGCTTCTCGAATGCGTGCACGAACTCGGGGCTGGTGCCTTCGGCGTTGGGATGCACGAATCCGGCGTTCACGCCTACGGTGAATTTCCAGACTGGCCAAGTTCAATTTGGACAGCAGTTCGACACGCGGGGATCGCGGCGCCGAACCAACTATGTGTATGTCCCTTACGCGTATCCTTATTACGGCTACGGTTACGACAATGGATACGATCAGACTTACGATCCGAGTCAACAGCAGCAGGCTGCGGATCAGCAGCAAATGGATGATCCGAATCGAGTAGCGTCGACGGTATTCGATAGTGGTCAGTACATGGGACCAATGCCGCAACGCGCTGCAATGCCCGCGCCGACAGGAATCACCTCAGCCGCTCAGCCGCCAGTTGATCCGACGGTGCTGGTGTTCCGCGATGGACATCAGCAGGAAGTGCGGAACTACGCGATTGTGGGCGACACGCTCTACGACATCGGCGGTTCGACGGCGAAGAAGATCAAACTAGCTGACCTGGATCTGGAAAAAACTGCGCAGGTGAACGATCAGCGCGGAGTGGACTTCCAGCTTCCGAAGAGCGCGGACTGACTTTGTCCCCACTCAAGCCAAGGCTTGAATGGGCCATCCGAGATTTGTTAGTTCGGGCGGCGGCGATAGTAGATGTTGAATTCGAATCCCTGGTTCACAGGGAGCAGCTCGGCAATTTTCCGCAAACGTTCCGCCAGTGCATTGGGCGCGAGTAGAGGATATTCGCGCTCCCGCAGGTCGTAGTAATCCACATCGGTAAACGTAGAGAGCATGTAGATGGCGATGGCGTCGGAAAACGCCGCTGCGAAGTATTCGTTCTTCGCCTTTTCGACGTCGCCGAAGCCGTTACCGGCGGCTTTGCGGAACTCCCAGGCATCGAGTCCAGTTTCGCCGCGCTGGCGATCCTGAACCTGCTTCCAGGCGAGATCGGAGAACTCCGCGGGCACGCCGGCCTGCTCGACGAAGGCATGCGCAACGTTGATGAAAAATTCGAAAGCCAGCGAGAACTTGTCGTCCATCAGACGCGTGGAGATGAACACGCACTGGGAATCGCCAAGATTGAGATTGCGATGGCAGACGGCGCTGTCGCTCAGAGCTACGTCGTAGCGATCGGCGATTACAGTATCGTCGCCCTGTCCAACGGTGAGCGGGACGAAATAGTAAGCCTTGCGGTTAAGCGCAGCAGCAACCGGCCGGGGCACGGTGGCGACCATGCGCTCCAGGTCGGCGGCGGGGATATTGGTTTCGCCAGAGACGGCGTAGCAAATCCCATTACTGGATTGAGATACGGGAGCCTGCCGGACTACTTCGGATGGAGAGAGAGTCACGACCTGAGCTACTCCTGACATTCCGAACATTTTAGCGCAGGCGGGGGAATTGGGCGATTCCGGCTCGCAGGGTCAGTAGCTTCCGCTCGGAATCTGTAGAAGTTCAAAGTCACTTGCGCTCAGATGGTTCAGGCAAGAGTTCCACCATGTTCCGTTTGCATCTCCGGCAGCGGCCAAATCGGGGAGGATTTTGCTGGTCCATGGATTCGCCGGCTGCGCAATGGCCGTGTAGCTGTATTGGTGTTGGGTTAATAGGGCGAGACCACCATTCCCCGTATCGAATGCATACGCGCCATACGAAGAGAGAGCGGTAAGAACCGTTTTGCATTCTGCCGAATAAGGACTGGCTGAAATCTGCGCGGGGGTCCACAACAGGTGGACGAGATTCCCATACGACGGAGGTCCGGTCCCGCTGCACGATTGGTCGGTTCCATTCTTCTGATCCGCAGGGTAGACGGTTGGATCGTTCAGGCAGTTGGTCAGCAATCCCAGGGCGTGGTCGATTTTTCCGTTCACCAGTTCCTGCGCGGTGATCACAAAAAGTGCGGCAGCGAAGCCACCATGAACGGCACCCGACCCAGTGTTTTCGAGTCCGCTGCCGCCGAGTTTGTAGGATCCTCCCCAAGAGCAGTCAATGTTGGAAGCGCTGACCGAACATTGCCAGCCGTCCACCTCAAGGTTCAGCGCAGTGTCGATAATGCCAATGTGACCGTCAGACTGCGCTTCCGGCAAAGCCCCGCTGGGAACATGGATCGCCAAACCGTTTGCGTTACAGGCGCCCCACTTTGTGCAGGTGAAAGTCTTGACCGGATCACTGGCAGAAGAAACATATACCGGAAACATCCAGCTGGCAGGGGAGAGATCCTGATTGGCCACGCCCTGGCTCCATAAGGATTCCATTGCTGCTTGCGGCACGGTTACGGTGCCGCTTGCCTTCAGGTTCGCCACCGTGGTGTGAAATGGGGACGTGCTCGAAAACACTTGTGAATAGGTCCACGGAAGCGGCGCTACGAACGACTGGCTGGGACTGGTCGGCCTGGGAGAAGTGTCGCCAGCGCCTCCTCCCCCACAGGCAAGCTGGAAGAAGAAGATGGTAATCAATAAGCCGGTGGTTCTGGTCATAAAAAGAAGATGTGCGTGGAGAACAGTGGACGTTATCAGATACGACGGCGTCCCAACAGACCTTTCAGGATTCATGCACGGCGGCCTGTTCCAAAATAAACGGCTGCATGGAACTGGAGCCGCTGGGCGGAATGCGACCGCAACATGCCGGCAGCGTTACAATAAAACTTGCAGCCATGCTGAAGGACTTACTCAAAAGCGCGTTTCTGGCACTGGTGGGGACGGCAACGTTTTTCTTCTTCCTGATGATGCTTACGATCCCGATCATGTCGGTGCTGGCGCGGCGCGGAACGACCTTCACGCAATCGGTGGTGGTGAATCCGGAGCACGTGTTGCGGGTGGTGGGACTGCCAGTGAGCGGCGTGCTGTACGTCGTATTTTTCGTCCTGGCGATGCGATACCTGAGGCGTGACGAGAGTCTCGATCAGCGGCCAGTGGTGGCTGCGGTGAAGAATTAAGTGGAAAGAAAGAAATCCAAATTTCGGATTGCAGTTGAGATCGCCCTACGCGTGGTGGTGGTGACTGTTCTGTTCACGCTGGTGGCGTTTGCCGTGGGATTGCTGTGCGGGATCATTGCCAGCGTTCTCTATGCGGCAGTGCGCGGCGCGCATCCGGACATGACCATGGCGTACCGCTTCGCCGCGGTTCCGCTTGCCGCGATGGTGCTGGTGATCAGCTTTGTTGCCATGCTGACGACGGAAATCCGTCGAACACGCCGGCTGCGCCTCGAATCGCACTCGTAGGCGCGGCTCCTCTCTTCCCTAGTGCAAGTTTTGACATCTTAGTTTGACCCTCGAAAACAGCGTTCGCTACACTCGAAGATTCTAGAAAGCGTGCAGGTCCTTATATGGCTGACGTAATCCGTGTAAAGCTCCCCGACAACAGTGTTCAGGAAGTTCCTAAAGGCACCACTCCGCTCGACATCGCGAAAGGCATTTCGCCACGATTGGCGCAGGCTGCGCTGGTGGCGAAAGTCACGCCCAGCAATGGCGATCATGCTGCGCCGGAAAAAGACGAAAGCAAGCTGGTCGATCTGACGCGGCCACTCGAGCAGGACGCCGATCTCCGCATCCTAACCGAAAAAGATCCAGAGGCACTGCAGGTGTTCCGGCATTCGTCCGCGCACCTTATGGCAGCAGCGGTTCTGGAGCTGTTCCCGGAGACGAAGCTGGGACACGGTCCAGCGACCGAGAGCGGGTTTTTCTACGACTTCTATCGTCCGACGCCGTTCACGCCCGAGGACCTGGAGAAGATCGAGAAGAAGATGCAGGAGCTCGTTCAGAAAGATGAATCGTATGCGCGTGAGTACATTCCGCGCGAGCAGGCACTCGATCGTTTCAAGGTCGGAGGGCGACTTCATGAAGTGCCACTTCATCGAGCAGTTCACCGGACAAGGCGAGCCAGTGTCTCTGTACAAGACCGGCAAGTTCATCGACTTCTGCCGCGGACCGCATATTCCTTCGACCGGAAGGATCAAGGCATTCAAGCTGTTGAACATCGCGGGCGCGTACTGGCTCGGGGATGAGAAGAATCCGCAGCTACAGCGCATTTATGGGACTTCGTTCTACTCGAAGAAAGAGCTCGACGAGTATCTGCACCAGATCGAAGAGGCGAAGAAGCGCGACCACCGCGTGCTCGGTCAACAGCTCGATTTGTTCTCGATCCAGGAGCTGGCGGGGCCGGGGCTGATCTTCTGGCATCCCAAAGGCGGCATCATGCGCAAGCTGATGGAAGACTGGATGCGCGACGAGTATCTGAAACGCGGCTACTCGCTCGTCTACACGCCGCATGTGGCGCGACGCCAGTTGTGGCAGACCAGCGGACACGAGGGTTTCTACGCCGAGAACATGTTCGACACCATGGAGCTGGACGATGCCGAATACCGGCTGAAGCCGATGAATTGTCCGTTCCATATTTTGATCTACAAGGATTCGCTTAAGTCGTATCGCGATTTACCGGTTCGACTGGGCGAATTGGGAACGGTGTATCGCTACGAGCGTTCGGGCGTGATGCATGGATTATTGCGCGTACGCGGCTTTACGCAAGACGATGCCCACATCTTCTGCACGCGCGACCAGGTGGAAGACGAAATCGGCGGTTGCGTCGATTTCGCGATAGCCACGCTGAACGCGTATGGGTTTGAGAAATTCCAGGTAGAGCTCTCTACCTGGGATCCGAATGACCAGAAGCACTACACCGGCAAGGCCGAACAGTGGGAGATGGCGCAACACTCCCTGGAGAAAGTGCTGAATGGACGCGGCATTCCGTACAAGACTATCCCGGGAGAAGCGGCGTTCTACGGCCCGAAGATCGATGTCAAGCTGGTGGACGCGATTGGGCGGCTGTGGCAGCTCTCGACCGTGCAGTTCGACTTCAACCTGCCGACCCGGTTTGGATTGGAGTATGTCGGCGAAGATGGCCAGCGGCACGAGCCGGTGATGGTGCATCGCGCGCTGTATGGATCCATCGAACGCTTCTTTGGCGTGCTGATCGAGCATTACGCAGGCTCATTTCCCGGTGTGGCTGTCGCCGATGCAAGTTGTGCTGGTGCCGATTGCCGAGCGTCACGTGGAGTATGCGAACAAAGTTGCGGATCAGCTGAAAGAGCAGGGTGTGCGTGTGGAACGTGGATGCGCGCAACGAAAAGATGAATGCGAAGATCCGCGAACACGCGATGCAGAAGGTGCCGTTCATGCTGGTGGTCGGCGACAAAGAGGCCGAAGCCAACCAGGTGAACGTGCGCACCCGCGGCAAAGAGAAGACGGAGACGGTGGCGACGGGTGAGTTCGTGGAGCGGGTGAAGGGATTGATTGAGAGCAAGGCGGCCAGTTTGTGATCGACTGTGGGCAGCCGAGGTCGGCTGCCCCACGCAACCGTTGCAGACCTGAAACAGGTGATTTCCGGTTTCCTGCATCCCATCCCTATAGTTTCATCCAGCTCCTCGGCTGTGCTAATTTCTTCCTGTGAAGAAACACTGCGTTTTCCTACTCGCCTTGCTCGTCCTGTTTCCGCTGACATCCACCATGCGTTCCCAGGAGCCGGCTGCCGTCGATAACAGTGCCGTCATGTCCGATTGGAACAAGCTCGTCGATGATTACTTTGATGGATTCTTCAAATATCGTCCGACGGACGGCACCCAGGCTGGATTCCATCAGTACGACTCGCAACTCGAGCCGCGGACGAAGGCCGCGTACGACGACGAGATCGCGTTCTACAAGTTTTTCCGCACGCGGTTGCAGACGTTCGACTCGAAGCGATTGCCGTTTGAGGCGCAGCAGGACTACGAACTGCTGATGGCCACGCTGAATGGGAATCTGCTGGATCTGGAGAACATTCGGCAATGGGAGAAGAATCCCGACCGCTATTCGAGCGGAATCACGAACAGCGCGTACGTCATCATGTCGCGGAATTTCGCGCCCGCTGACGAGCGCCTGCGGTCGCTGATTGCTCGCGAGAAGTTGATGCCGTCGGTGTTCGACGCCGCGCGCGCGAACCTAAGCAATCCGCCGCGAGTCTATACAGAAATCGCCATCGAGCAACTGCCCGGAATTGTCAGCTTCTTCCAGAAAGATGTGCCTGAGGCGTTCACCGGGGTTAAAGACCCGCAGCTGCTGGCTGAGTTCAAGCAAAGCAACGACGCCGTAATTGCGGCTCTGGAGAAATATCAGGATTTCCTGAAGAGCGACCTGCTGCCGATTTCCAGGGGCGACTTCCGCATTGGCGCGGAGAATTATCAGAAAAAGCTGGCGTACGACGAGATGGTTGACATCCCGCTGGATCGACTGTTGCAGATTGGCTATGACGACCTGCGACGGAATCAAGAGTGGTTCAAGCGCACGGCGAAGCAGATCAATCCGCGCAAAACGCCACAGCAATTGCTGGCGGAGATGCAGAAGAACCATCCGCCCGCCGACCAGTTACTGCAGGCGTACCGGGATGATCTAGGCGGGCTCCGCCAATACATCGTAGACAAGAAAATCGTAACCATCCCTTCGCCTGTGCCGCCGATCGTCGAAGAGACGCCGCCATTCATGCGTGCGCTGACGTTCGCCTCCATGGACACGCCGGGCCCATACGAGAAGGTCGCGAAGGAAGCGTACTTCAATGTGACGCTGCCGGAGCCAGGCTGGTCCAAGGAGCGCACGGAATCGTTCTTGGGTGGCGATAACCGCTACACGATGATTGCCGTCGCGGTCCACGAAGTTTACCCGGGGCACTACGTGCAGTTCCTGTGGGTGCCGTCGGCGCCTTCAAAAATCCGCAAGCTGATAGGCTGCGGCTCGAATGCCGAAGGCTGGGCGCACTACAGCGAGCAGATGATGCTGGACCAAGGCTATGGCAATGGCGATCCGAAGTTGCGGCTCGGCCAGTTGCAGGATGCGTTGCTGCGCGATGCGCGCTTCATCGTGGGCATCTCCATGCACACGGGGAAGATGACTATGGAACAGGCCATTGAGTTCTTCCAGAAAGAGGGCTATCAGCCGAAATCGGTCGCGGAAGTAGAGACGAAGCGCGGGACAAGCGATCCGACATACCTGGTATACACGCTAGGCAAACTGGAGATCATGAAGCTACGCGCGGACTACCAGCGCAAAGAAGGCGCAAATTTCAACCTGGAACAGTTTCACGACAGATTCCTGAAGCAGGGATTCCCGCCGATTAAGCTGATCCGGCAGACCATGCTGGGGAATGACAGTCCAGTGCTGTGAGGCAGTGGTCAGTTGCTAGTGATTAGTGGTTAGTTGGGTCAGGGGATGGTCGTGGAATCCCACCCTAGGAGCGGCACAGCGACTCGGGACTTAAACGGCTTCGGCACGCGGGCCGCCGAAATATCGCCCCGACTCGGGACGAAACACAATCCATGCAATCACCGCACACAACAGCAGGTGGATGCCAAATTCGCGGACTGAATGAAACGCGCTCACGACCACATGAAACGCAATCCACGCGACGGCAACCCAGCGCGCCCAGTTGTGTCCTCTGAGCATGAACACACCACATAGAATTGCCAGCACTTCGATCAGTTCGATCCAGATGGCGTCGTAGCGAAACGCGCTCCTCTGGAGAAACTCAATGAAGTGATAAACAAATCCGACGGTCCCCACCGCGATATATACGCAGGCAATGATGGTCACAGAGAGAGGGCGTTTGCTTCCGTTCACGGCAGCACCTCCAGCCATTCGCCTGATGGCGATTCCTGGGCCGCTAACTTACAACATCAGGAACTCCGCTGCCATAAGAAGATTGCGGTACACCTCCGCCGACTAATCGCTGGAAGTTGATTACGACGTGTTTGATTGCTCCGGCGTGGCTTTCTGTAGAGCGAGTCTGAGTAGTTGGCGGAGTCGCGTACGCGGTGAACCCGCTCCAAAGATGCTGCGCAGCGATGTAGCTATTCAGGAAGCCTCGACAGTGCAGATGGCGTGCTACTTGCGAATGAGAATCCTTAAACCGAGTCGGATCATCCTTCCCCTATTGCGCCGCGAGTTTTCAATTCGCACACCGCAGCGCGGTGGATCATCGTCATTCGCTGGGGAGATGAGTCCCTGGCCTAGTGCGGCTGGTGAAAGCCGATCGCGAGAAGGCCGAGCAGTGTTGATGTTGCGTGAAAAGGATCTGTGGGCAGTTCACAGGGGCTCTGGATTACCAGTTGGACCCTTATGGATTCGGTTACTCACCCTGGCGGCTGTTGCGTTATTTACGGCTCGTCCTTTGCTTGCGCAGAATGTTGATACGCCAGGCGCGCAGGCCGGAAAGATTGTAGGCACGGTAACCGATGTGAACGACAACACGGTTCCCGGCGCCACGGTCGCTCTGCAAGGTCCTGCTGCGACTGATCATCGCACCGTCGTGACGAGCAACAATGGAGCGTTTGAGTTTCAAGATGTAAAACCGGGAATTCCCTATCATGTCACTGTCAGTGCCAAAGGATTTGCAGACTGGACGTCTCCTGTCCTCACGCTTACGCCAGGCCAGTACAAGATTCTTGCTGGCAGTAAACTCCGGATCGAGCAGGCGCGGAGCACAATCAATGTGGGTTATGACCCCGTACAGGTTGCAACCGAGCAGGTCAAAGTAGCGGAGACGCAGCGCGTTTTCGGCATCATTCCCAATTTCTATGTTGTCTATGATAAAAACGCCGCGCCGCTCACTCCCAAGCTGAAGTTCAGGCTTGCTCTGAGAGTCTCCTACGACCCAGTTACCTTCGCTGGCGTAGCTGTGCTTGCCGCTGCCGACCAGGCGGGAGACAAGCCAAACTACGGTCAGGGGGCTCAGGGCTATGCCAAGCGGTTTGGCGCGACTGCTCTCGACGGGTTCACTAACATCATGATTGGCGGGGCGATCCTGCCATCTCTTCTGCACCAGGATCCGCGCTACTTCTACCAGGGCACGGGGACCGTGAAGTCTCGTGCTCTCCACGCACTCTCTTATCCATTCGCCTGCATGGGAGATAACGGGAAGCGGCAGCCGAACTACTCGAGTCTGGGTGGCGATTTGGCCGCTTCTGCCCTTACGAACCTGTACTATCCCGCTTCAGATCGTGGGGTGGGAGTGACGTTCGAAAATTTCGCCATTAGCACAGGCTCGCGCATGGCTGCCACCTTGTTCCAGGAATTCCTGCTGCGCAAACTTACTAAGAGCAAGAATCCGAAAGTAGCTACGGCAGCGCCGTCTGGACCCTAGAGAGCGTCTGACCTCTTAGGAAAATTAGCGCTCACACGGCCTGCCTTTGGATGTGTGGGATATCGTGAAACGTCAAACAGACTATGTCGCGATCTCGCGCAGTTTTCCATCCTCTACCTGGTAAACGAAGCCACGAATCGTCAGATCCGACTTCACCCAATTGTGCGACTTCAGCCTGCTGATCTGCTCACGGACGTTCTTCTCCACGTCTTTGAACGCGTGAAAACGAATCGGACTATTTGGCCAGACGCCGGCCTTCGCTTCAATGGTCGCGTGCAGCTCTTCTTCGCTCGCCTTCATCAGGCCACAGTCGGTGTGATTGATGATCATGATCTCTTCGGTGCCGAGCAGATAATGTGACACCAGTAGCGAGCGCAGCGCATCGTCGGTCACAATGCCCCCGGCGTTGCGGATCATGTGCACATCGCCCGGCTCCAGGCCGAGAGCCCGGTAGGAAATGCGCGTGTCCATGCAGGTGAGGATGGCAAGTTTCAGCCGGGGACGCGGAGAAACCTGCTCGGGATCGTAGTTGATGGTGAATTGTCGATTGGCGGCGATAGCTCGGTCAATTGCGCTCATAGGCTTCGCTACAAAGATAACAAAGCGCTCAGAACAGTTGGCCGCCATCGTAGACCAGTTGATCGCCCTTCAGCCGGCCTTCCGCCAGGGGCCGGTGCGGCTTTACCGGACCGGTGGCATCGATATGCAGCACCTCATGTCCATGCGCCGCCAGCCAGTCGGAAACCAGCATGCGATGACACTGGAAATAAACGCGCTCCGCGCACATGATCGCCACGCGCTCGCGCTCGGCGCGCGCGACCAGATCGTCGATGGCGGTTCGAAATTCGGCTGTCAGCATGTAATCGGCATAGTTGCGGAAGCTGTCGTTGCGCAGCGCGGTGTTCGGCGAATCGTCGCGCATCTTTTTGCGGCGTCCGCCCAGGCGCGGCTCCCAGACATAGTTGACCTCGGCCTTGGGCAGCTCCAGTTCAAAGTTTTCGCGATTGAAATGCGGCAGCCGACGCGACATCGGGAATGCGCGGATGTCGACGAGCGTCTGGATCCCGTGCGCCCGAAGCGCCTCGACCAGTTCGTCGAATGTGCGAGTCGAATGTCCGATGGTGTAGATGGTGGACATGGATGGAGGCGCTCGTTGCGGAAATACGGAGCCGAGAATTCCTGGAAACTCAGAGCATGTGTCCAAACCTAATAATGAAGGAAACCTCGATGACAGAAACAACGGCAACCAAAACGCCAAGCACCGCAAACATCGAAGCGAATCGCGGTTCTGGTGTGCTCGCGTTACGTCTCAGAGCACGGATTACTTTTCTCGGGAACATGGCGGCTGCCCATCCTAGAAAGAACAGCAGCAAGAAAAATACAAGCCAAATTGCCTTATATTCCACGATTACGTCCTGCCTTGGCACGAATGTCGCGTCTTCATAGGGCCTACAGCATTCCGCCGGTCTGCAGCGTCAACTGCTCCAGCGCAATTTCCAGGCGTCGGATCGCATCTTCCAACTCCGGATGCTTATCCAACCGTCCGCGCAGCGTCACCAGCAGCGAATGCGCTTCGGCCACCTGTTTCGCGACATCTTGCGTCTTGGAATTTTGTTCGTTCGGGGAAGCCATCATTTCTCCTCAGATCTCAGATCTTAGACCTTGAGCGTCAGCAGCGCTTGCGCAACTTGTTCGTCCTGCTCCGGGAAGACTGTTCGCAAATCGAGCAGCACCCGGTTGTCTTCTACCCGCGCAACGATTGGCGGATCGTTCCGCCGCAACTGCTCGGTAATCTCATCGGCATTCATCGTCTGCGACGTGATCGCCAGCGCCTGTGTTGGCAACTTTGCGGTCGGCGCTGCGCCGCCGCCAATCACCGATTCGCTCTCCACAATCTCGGCCGAGAGTTGCGCTCCCGCAACCTTTTCCCGAATCGCTTCCGCACGACTTCTAAGTTCCTCTGTCGATACTCGCATCATGCGGATTGCCGGAATCGCCTCGTAATCCTGCTTCACGTAGGCGAGCATCGTGCCCTCGAGCGCCGCGTATGTGAGCTTGTCGACCCGCAGCGCGCGGAACAACGGATTCTTGCGGATCTTCGCCACCAGCTCGCGCGTGCCGCTGATGACGCCGGCTTGCGGTCCGCCCAGCAGCTTGTCGCCGCTGTATGTGACAACATCAACGCCAGCGCGGATCGAATCCAGAATCGTCGCCTCGCCGTGCACATTCACATGGCGCAGATCGAAGAAGGCGCCGCTGCCCACATCTTCGAGCACCGGAATTCGGTGTTTGCGCCCAACTTCCACAAGCTCTTCCAGCGAAGGCTGCTCGGTGAAACCGACCATCTCGAAGTTCGAGCGGTGCACGCGCATCAGCAGCCGCGTCTTGTCGGTGATCGCCTTCTCATAGTCGGCAGCTCGCGTCCGATTCGTCGTTCCGACTTCGCGCAGTGTAGCTCCAGACTTCGCCATCACGTCGGGCACGCGGAACGATCCGCCAATTTCCACCAGTTCGCCACGCGAGACGATTACTTCACCGCCTTCCGCCAGCGTGTTCAGCGCAATCAGCACAGCGGCAGCATTGTTGTTCACGACCACGGTCGAAACATCGCGTCCCGCATCGCCGAGCAATTGCGCAAACAAGCGATCCACGTGAACGTCGCGTTTGCCGCGTTCACCAGCAGCAACGTCGAACTCCAGGTTCGAATACGTCCCTGCAACTTCGCGAATATGCTCCAGCGCCGCGGTTCCCAGAGGCGCGCGCCCCAGGTTCGTGTGCAGAATCACGCCGGTCGCATTGATCACCGCTCGCAGCGAATACGCGAGGTTTGCTCGCATCTGCCGTTCGACGGCCTCAGCCAGTCCGCTCACCGCGAGCCTCACGCCGTTGTCATCCAGTCTTCCTGCCAGCACCTCTTCGCGAATGCGCGCCAGCACGGTGCGCGCTGCGTCGGCTACCACAGTTTGCCCCTCGCGCGCGACGACTGCTTCTAGAGCAGGTGAGCGCAGGATCGCATCGACCGAAGGCAATTTGCGTAACAGCTCCGTTTTGTCGGTAGTGGTTCCCACGTTGTCACCAGTATCCAGCGGCGCGGGGCGAATTGTCTACGTTCTGCGCTTTACGATGTCAGGTTACAATCAGGCCAGCTGCATGAAGGCTTTCTTTCGCATTGTTGTCATGGGACTCGTTCTGATTGCTGTGGCGCTCGTCTCCGCGCTAACGGCGATGCGCATCGCCATTCACGGCGGCGAAGTTAATGTGCCCGACCTGGCCAAGCTCACGCCCGCCGAGGCCGAGCGTATCTGCCTGAATAATGGCTTGCTTACTGTGGTCGACGGGCAGTTTTACAGCCCATCCATTGCAGAAGGACGAATCGTTTCGCAGAGTCCGACGGCCGGAACGCGGGTGCGTCGCGGCTATCGCGTACATTTAGGACAAAGTTTGGGCCCGCAGCGAACCACCGTCATCAACGTGGTTGGACAGAGCAGTCGCGCCGCCGACCTCAATCTCAACGAACGCGGTCTCGAAGTCGGAACGGTCGCAACGGTGCGTCTGCCCGACGTTCCCGAAGATCAGGTGGTTGCGCAATCTCCGCCCGGCAACTCAACCTCAGCTGAGTCGCCCAAAATCAGCCTGCTTGTCGGCGCCGCGCCGGAACCAAAAGCGTATGTGATGCCCAACCTCGTAGGTCGTCACACGGACGACGCCTCAGCACTCATCGCTCAAGCTGGACTGAAAGTCGAGGTGAAGAACGCGGTCGCGCCGCCTCCGCCAAGCGCCTCGCAACTGGTCGGACCGTTCGCTCCGCCTGCAACTCCGCCCACACTCATACCGAATCTCGTTTCGCCTTCAGTCGTGGTTCGCCAGTCTCCGCCGCCAGGACAAAAGGTTACCGACGACATGGTGATTCAGCTGGAAGTGAGCTCGATAAAGCAGTCTCTCAGTCGATCGGTCTGTCAGCTGGTCAGTCTGGCGATTGCATTCTGAGAGCTGAGAGACTGAAAGACTGACTAACTATCTCTTCTCTACAATCGCCGCAAAGAATCCGTCGCATGGATGAACTCCGGGCAACGTGCGGAGATAGTTGCCTTGCACCAGTGTCTCGATCTCCGCCCAAACCAATTCGCCGGAAGCTCGCAGGCGTTCCAACTCTTCGCGAACCGGCGCGATCCTCAACGCAGGTTCTGAACGCAGTACTTCGTCCACGACCGCCACGTTCTCTTCCGGCTCGAGCGAGCAACTGGAATAGACAACGCGTCCACCGCGCCCGGCTTGCCTGATCGCGGCTTTCAAGATCGCTACCTGCTTCTTATGCAGATCCTCGAGATCGCTGGGCTTCAGCCGCCAGCGAATCTCCGGATTGCGCGCCAGCGTTCCAGTGCCTGAACACGGAACGTCGGCCAGCACGCGCTCGAACGTAGCTTCGTCAGTCATTGCAGTCACGTCCTGCTGGACTACTTCCACATTCGCTGTGGAACTTAGTCGCGCTCGCATCGTCTCGGCTCGATGTTTGTGCAACTCCGTCGCGCGAATCTTCGCCACAGGATTTCTCTCGGCGAGGATCGCCGTTTTACCACCAGGCGCGGCGCAGCAATCGAGGATCGACACGCCATTTCCTACCAGCATCGCGACGAGTTGGGAACCCTCATCTTGTATCCAGGCGCGGCCGCTGCGAACTGTCTGCGAGCGCACGACATCGCCAGCGACGACGCGACGCGCGGAACTCACCAATAGTCCCGGAGCCAGTTGTAGTCCCTCGCGCATCAGTTCTCGCTCGGCTTCGGCATTGCTCACGTGCAACGCGGTCTCAGGCGGTTTCTGATCATAAGTGCAGATTCTGTCAGCCTGCTCCATTCCATACTCGATCGCCCAGCGCTCCACTATCCACAGCGGATGCGAGTAGAGCTGCGAAAGATCAAGGACAGTCTTCGGTCCCGGCGCGAGAACCGGCTCAAGCACCGCCGGATTTGCAACCAACTTGCGCAGGATCGCATTCACAAACGGAGCCGCCGATGCTTTGCGGCTGCGCTTTACGAGATCGACGCTATCGTTGACGGCGGCATGACTCGGAACACGCTGCAGGAATCCGATCTGGTATCCAGCGAGGCGCAGCGCAGTCAGCACCTCGGGATCGAGTTTCTCCAGCTTTTGCGAAGAGAGATCGCGGATCGCGTCATCCAGCCGCATCCGCCAACGCAAGGTTCCCAGCACAATCTCTGTGCACAAGCCGCGATCCACAGGCGACAGTTTTTCCAGACGCTCGGAATGCAATAGCTCGGATGCGTACGCATTCTGCGTCTCCACGCGGAGCAGGATGTCGAAGGCTGCGGTTCGTGCGGGACTGATCAAGAGAACCTTTCAGGTTGGCTTAACTACACTTCAGTCAGGTGTTGCGGCGTTCCCAGTTTCTCTCCTGCCTGGGGACGATATCCATTCAGGAAATCTTTCGCGGGCATTCGTTTCCTGCCTTCGGGCTGGACTTCAAGCAGCTCAAGATGCGTGTTCCCGGCAAAGCCCACCAGCAACCGTCCGGAGCTGACCGCAATCTCGCCTTCGACTAACCGCAGACCCTCGTCTTGAGATGGTCGTGCCGTGATCAGAGTCAGCTTCTTTTCGCGGAAGGTTGTGTAAACGCCCGGCCATGGCTGAAAGCCGCGCATGCGGTTCCAGACGTCGGTGGCTTTTCGTCGGAAGTCGATGAGCCCATCTTCTTTCTTCAGGATCGGCGCAAAGCTCGCGTGCTGCTCTTCCTGTTTGCGCGGGCTGATTCGCCCTTCGCGCAAGCCGTCCAGTGTTTGCGCCATCAGCTCTGCTCCGATTTCAGACAGCTTCGGCCCAAGCGTCAGCGCTGTGTCTTCGGGAAGGATCACGATTTCCTGTTGCAGCAAAATGTCGCCGGTGTCGAGTCCGGCGTCGATACGCATCGTAGTTACACCGGTGATTGTTTCGCCGTTCGCGATTGCCCATTGAATAGGTGCGGCGCCACGATATTTCGGCAACAGCGACGCATGCAGATTCAGATTTCCCAGCGGCGGCAGATCGATCATCCACTGCGGAATGATGCGGCCATAGCCGACGACAATGATCGCCTCCGGACGAATCTCTTCCAGTCGCGCGCGAAACTCAGCGTTATTCTTGATCCTCTCCGGTTGCATGATCGGCATTCCCAACTGTAGAGCCAACTGCTTTACGGGCGGGAGACTCAATTCCATGCCTCGCCCGCTCGGGCGGTCGGGCTGCGTAACAACCAGGTGAATCTTATGTCCCTTCTCCGCGAGTACTCGCAGAGTAGGCACTGCGAATTGCGGTGTACCGCAGAAAACCAGATCCATGTTTTCGATTCTACGCCGGCCTGCTCTGCTAGCATTCCAGATGGAGATTTGAGATAGTTTTTCCTGACGGAAAACTCCTCCGCCCCGGCAATGCCGCTCAATCAGACCATCATCAACGGACTCGAACCTTACGCGATCGGCGCCAAGCTGCATGCATTTCGTTTGCGTAAGAAGCTGTCGCTGGTGGAACTGGGAAAGAAGGCAGGTCTTTCGGCGGCCATGCTGTCGAAGATCGAAAACGGGAAGCTCTTTCCGACGCTCACGACTCTGGAACTTGTCTGCCGACCGCTTCAGGTTGAGCTGCGGCAGTTCTTTTCATCGGACGGCAAACCGCTCTGCGCCATCACGCGCCGGAAAGATCGCATCCGCCTACCGGAGACCAGAAAGGCCAAGAAGCCCGCTTATTTTTTCGAGTCGCTGGATTTCGTTGCGAATGAACGGAAGGTGAATTCTTATCTCGCGGAGTTCGAGCCCGTGGAGGCGAAAGATCTCACCATGCACGAGCGCCCCGGTGAGGAACTGGTATTCGTACTCAGTGGAATTCTGATCATCCAAATTGCGAAGGAAGAGCACATGCTGTGTGCCGGAGATTCGATCTATTTCGATTCGTCAGTTCCGCACGGCTACCGGCGCAAAGGGAAAGAGACTTGTCGCGCGCTGGTGTTTGCTCAGCCTTAGTTTCTACCACTCGCCGGCTTTCGCCAGCTTGCGCACTTTGCGTTTGATCAGGTCGCGCTTCAATGCGCTGATGCGGTGAATATAAAGTTTGCCGTTCAGGTGGTCCGTCTCGTGCTGGAAGGCGCGCGCCAGTAAATCTTCTCCCGTGTGCTCGTGCCACTTGCCCTCGAGGTCCTGGGCACGCAAGGTCACTCGCATCGCGCGGGCGACGTTCTCACGAAAATCAGGAATGCTGAGGCAGCCTTCACTCTGCGATTGGCGGCCTTCCATGTGAACAATTTCAGGATTGATCAGAACGAGCTTCGCGTCCGGATCTTCCTTGAACGTTACATCGACCACGGCGATGCGCTGCGCAATCCCGATCTGCGGCGCCGCCAGACCGATGCCGTGGGCCGCATACATCGACTCGAACATGTCGTCGATTAACTGCTTCAACTCTTTGTCAAATACGGTGACCGTCTCGGCAGGTTTTTCCAGCACGGGATCACCGAGTTTCACGATGGGGTAGATCATGGGTCCGTCTTGCTAGAAGCTCCGTAATTGTTCCTGGTATCCGTGGAAATTGCGCAACAATTCGGTGAGCGAGTCCCCCCCGAATTTTTCCAGAACGCAACGCGCTAACACGAGCGCAACCATGGATTCTCCGGCCACGCCCGCCGCCGGCACCACGCACACGTCCGAGCGTTCATAAGCCGCCTTCACCGGTTCGCGCGTGGCGAAGTCCACCGAGCCCAACGGTCGGCGTAGCGTAGAAATTGGTTTCAGATATCCGCGCACGATAATGTCTTCGCCGTTGGACACGCCGCCTTCAAGGCCGCCTGCGCGATTGGTCTTACGGCGAAATCCGGTCAGCGCGGCTGCTTCATTTCCCTCTTCATACCCGATTTCATCATGCACGGATGAACCCGGCGACGCAGCTCCTGTGACTCCATATCCAATCTCCACGGCCTTCACGGCTTGCAGTGACATCACTGCCCACGCCAGCAATCCATCCAGGCGCTCGTCCCAGTTCACGTACGTTCCTAATCCGGGTGGAACGTTATGCGCACGCACTTCGAAGATGCCGCCCACGGAATCGCCCGTGCGCAGAACCTTATCGACCTCGCCCTTCATGCGCTCTTCGGCGTCGCGCTCCACGCAATTGAGCAGGACTTCTTCCTTTGGATAGAGCGCTGCAATCTCTTCCCAGCTGGCTTCGCGCTCCAGCGACGAACCGCCGACTTGGACCACATGGCTCAGCACTTCGATCCCGAGTTGCCGCAGCAGCAGCTTGGCAATCGCTCCCATGGCCACGCGCGAGGTTGATTCGCGCGCCGAGGCGCGTTCCAAAACGTACCGCGCTTCGGGAAAGTTGTACTTCATCGCGCCGGCCAAATCAGCGTGTCCTGGGCGCGGCGAAGCCACCCGCTTGTGTTTCTCGGGATCGCCTGTCTCGACCGGCAGAATTTCCTGCCAGTTCTGCCAATCGCGGTTGTCAATGACGATCGCGATCGGCGACCCAATGGTCTTTCCGTGGCGCACGCCGGACACGATATGTGCGGAGTCGCGCTCAATCTTCATGCGGCCGCCGCGGCCAAATCCCTGCTGTCGGCGCCAGAGTTCCCGGTCTATGAATGCCTGATCGATGGGCAAGCCTGCCGGAAGGCCCGACAGCATGGCTACCAGGCTTTCTCCGTGCGACTCGCCTGCGGTTGAGAATCGAAGCATGAGTTCTAAGTGGTTTCCTGTCAGCTACCTGAAAAGATCGATTGTATCTGATCGGGCTTTTTGCACCCAGATTTTGGATTCCCGGGTGCTGAGGTCGTTCAAAATCGATCGGAGCCGTTTGCGCGTGTCCTGCCCATCCTCCTGTGAAAATCCTCTGGAAACCATGTTTATTTATTAGTAATCATCCCCGGTCCATAGGTAGTAAATACAGGTAAAACCGGGTAGAATCTAGAACTGTTCAGGTTAGTTTTGCTTACTGCGTAGTAAACGATGACAGCAGTATTTGCAGGAATCTCAGCGAAATTCGACCCAGCCTGGGCTAGCAGTCTCTCACCTGAGACGTTGATTTTTTCGTAGGAGTTCTCCTTGCCTCCAGTGCTGCCTCTCAAGGACTCAGCACGTGCACGTATCCAGGAATTAGTGCGTGTGCTTGAGCCTCATTTTCCGGAGATTACCACGGCCTGGCGTGCGCGCATGTTCGAGGAACTTGATCTCGACGGCCGCGCCATGGCTGCCTTGGAACGATTGAACCTGGGGACCGGCCTCGGGATTTGCTGTAAGACCGACTTCAGCCAGTTTGCCGAGAATCTTCGGTATTACGGAACGCGTTTGGCCAAACTGAATGTCGATACGCGCGTTGTCGCCCGCGCACTGGAAATCTACCAGTCGCTTTGTGAGCCCTACCTGGCGCCGCTGTCGCCAATGGCGCGTGCGGAGGCTATTTCCGCGCTGGAAACGTTCAACTCCACCACATTCGAATCGATTGCCGGAACGTACTTTGATACCCAGCGCAATGCTTCGGCAGCCCTGCTTTCGGCTCTGGAAGCGGAACTCTCGGCAGAAAACCTCTCCAGCCTGCTATGCCGCGTGTTGGAGATTTCCAAACAGACCTTTGACGCTAGTGTCGGAGTCCTTCTGCTGCGGGATCCGGGCAGCGATTCGCTTCGCCCTGCGGCAACGGCTGGCCTCGATGAGCCCATTGATCCTGAATTCCTGATCCCTCTCGGCCGCGGATTTACGGGACGCGTCGCTCAAACGGGCGAACCTGCCATGTTGCCGGATCTGGACCATTCCGACGGGCTGCTGAATCCACTGATGCGCCAGAAAGCCAAAGCGCTCTGGGCTGTTCCCCTGAAGATCGAACAGGAAATTATCGGCGTTCTCGCCATTGGCTTCCCGAGACCGTATGAATGGCTTCCCAGCGAACGCGAATTGCTGCGCGCGATTGCGGATCGCTCAGCGCTGGCCATCGAACGCGCCCGCATTACCGACGCTCTGCGCGAGCGTGAGGCCCGCATTGCCGAGCTTTCGGCCCACCTTCTGCGTGCCCAGGAAGAAGAACGCAAGCGTATCAGCCGGGAACTGCACGATGCCACCGGCCAGCAGCTCATGGTGATCCGGCTGTATCTCGGCATGCTGACCAGCGGAGCGGTCTCGGACGAGGTCCGAAGCAAAGTCGGAGAAACAGTAAACGTCGTCGACCAAACAATCGAAGGCATCCGCAGGATCATTGCGAGACTCTCACCATTGGTACTCCAGGAACTAGGTCTAGTTGCCGCTATTCGCAAGGAAGCCAAGGACCTGGGCAAACGCAGTGGTGTCAGAACGCGGGTTGCGATCCCGGATAGCGTCGGTCGATTCGCTCCAGAAGTCGAGACCACGATCTATCGCGTCGTCCAGGAAGCCCTGCATAACATTGCCAAGCACGCGAAAGCGAAGAGCGCCAGTGTACAGATGTCACGCGTGGACGACATGGTCCAGTTGGTGATCCAGGACGATGGAGTTGGATTCGGTAACCATAAACCCGTCGTCGGCCGGAACTTTGGCCTGGCGGGCATGCGTGAACGCATTGGCATGCTTGGTGGAAGCGTGCAGGTAGTTTCCGGGAAAAATAAAGGGACACGAATCGAAATCATGATTCCGGTGACGAGCGAGGGAGCGACTCCACTCGATCAGCCGCGACCGGCTAAGCGGCCTTTTCTGGTGCGCAAAGTCGCTGCCGGCGTCCTTTCGCAATCGTAGTCAGCTTGCCACTGACGTCGAAATTTTCATTTCGGCCTTCGGAGGAACGAGCCCTCCGGTGTTGAAGAATAGGTGTTTTATTGTTATGCCCAAAATACGTTGTGTTTTAGTCGATGATCATACGTTGTTCCGGCAGGGCGTTCGCCGTCTCCTGGAAACCGAATCCGATTTCGAAGTGGTAGGTGAAGCCGCCGACGCCGGCGATGCCGTGGAAAAAGCTCGCGAGCTGCGCCCGGATGTCGTTCTGATGGATATCGGTATGCCCGGCCTGTCTTCATTCGAAGCTGCCCGTCACATTCGTAAGAACCGGCCTGAGACAAAGGTCCTGTTCCTCACCATGTATGAGGATGAGGACTATCTCGTTCAATGCCTGGAAGTGGGCGCCGCCGGATATGTGCTCAAGGACACTCCGACGCCACAACTACTTACCGCCGTGCGCGACGTGTATAAGGGAGGTAAGTACCTGAGCTCCCAAGTGCTCGGTAAGTTGGTGGAAGACTTCCGTGCGCGTGTGCGCGACGCCAAAATGCGTCCGCGCATTTCCACACTGACTCCACGTGAACGCGAGATTCTGAAGCTGCTCGCGGAAGGCAATTCAGTGAAGGAGATCGCAGTGCTGCTGGGCCTGAGCGTGAAGACCGTCGAAGCGCACAAGTTTAACCTGATGCGCAAGCTCGACATTCACAACAAGGCGCAGCTGGTGACCTACGCCATCCAGAAGAAGATCATCAAGATTCCAGTGAACCAATAAAAAAGCGCCACGGATCGGACGATTTAACTGATCTGAATTATCCGTGTGAGATCTGTGGCTGGCTTCTGAAGCAAAAAGAAGCCAGCAACTTCAGCGTCAGCGCTCGTCGACCTGACTTTCGTCTGGCCATCACCTCCGCAATTTACGGCTATCAACAAACCTGCTTGCGCCGAGTCACTGATAGTCACAATTTGCTTTGATGTTTGAATTCGATCGTCACAGGTTTCCCTGATTCATTCGTATTCAATTCATCTGTTGCCGAAAGAACTAACAACTGATGCCGAGCAGCCTTCGCGTCTATCGCTGGCTTCTGTCTGGATAGATGCCTCGCCGAAGGAAATGTTGTCCGCCGGTTAACAAATCGAGAGCGGGTGGCCTGCTACACTGTCCGGCTGAGATGCTGGACTTCTCTCAATTCGAGTGCCTGACCTTCGACTGCTACGGCACGCTCATTGACTGGGAGTCTGGGATCCTGAGCGCTATCCGGCCGATTTTGGAAGCGCATCATCGCAAGCTCAGCGACGACGGCATACTGGAACTCTACGCGGCTCTGGAGTCGGAAGAAGAGAGCGGCGACTACAAAAAGTACCGCCAGGTTCTGCAGCGCGTGATGTGGAAGATGGCGGCGCGCATCGTGTTTCCGCTCACGGAAGCTGAGTTCAATGCGCTGCCGGATTCGGTGCCACAATGGCCGGCGTTTCCGGACACAGTGGAAGCCTTGCGTCGGCTGAAATCAAAGTACAAGCTGGCGATCATTTCGAATACGGACGATGATCTGTTTGCCCGGACCGCCAAGTCGCTTGAAGTCCCATTCGATTTCGTGATCACCGCCGAGCAGGCGCGCAGTTACAAGCCCTCGCTGAACAATTTCCATGTCGCGCTCAAAAGCATCGGGCTTCCGAAAGAGCGCGTTCTGCATTGCGCCCAGAGTATTTATCACGACATTGTTCCCGCACGCGAGTTGGGGATCGCGAATGTCTGGGTGAATCGTCGAGCAGGGAAGCGCGGATCGGGCGCGACGCGAGCGGCGGCGGAGAAGCCGGATCTGGAAGTGCATAACTTGAAGACCCTTGCCGACCTGGCAAAAGTCTAGCCACGAAAAAACTGGCCACGGATCGCACGGATATTCACTGATTTGAATAAGAGTTTTCAATTCAGGTGTTTTACTACAGATCTATCCATGAAGATCCGTGTGATCCGTGGCTAGGTTTTGATCTACTGCACGGTCTTCGCCGCTGTCGCCGCCTCGGCTTTCGGCTCCTCTTCAGGCTGCTGCTCTTCCGGCTTCGGCGGCTCTTCTTTTTTCGCGAGGAATTTTGCGCTGTTCAGCAGCGGACGCGCGAGCGATGGATTGTATCCCGTCCAAGCATCCCCGTTATTGGCTTCACGTTCGAACTGCGCGCGCATGCTTTCCATCTTGGAGTCGAGATCGTCGAGATAGTGCAGCATCAGCGCCTCGGGGAACATGGGCAGCTTGGGCGATCCGAACTCGTACTGCCCGTGATGGCTGATGATCATGTGCTCGAGCAGGATCTTCAACTCGTCGGGAAAGCCCGGAACCTGGTTGATCTTCGCCTGCAGCATTTCCAGTTCGATGATCATGTGTCCGAGCAACTGGCCCTTGGTCGTGTAGGTGATGGAGCGCGCATACGAAAGCTCGTGCAACTTGCCGATGTCATGCAGGAACGCGCCGCTCAACAGCAAATCGCGATTCACCTGCGGATAGTTGCGGGAGGTCAGGTCGCAAGCCTTGAAGAGCGAAACCACGTGATCGAGCAGGCCACCGATGAACGCGTGGTGTAGCGACTTTGCCGCAGGCGCGTTCTTGTAGTTGGTCGCGATCTCGGGGTCGGCCATGAAAGCCTTGATCAGCGACTTCAAGTAAGGGTTCTGGAAGCTCTCGACGAAATCGCCGACCGTACGCCAGAGCGCGTCCACATCTTTATCGGTCTTTGGCAGGTAATCGGCGAAATCGACTTCGGCCTCTTCCAGTTTGCGCAGTTTGTGCACGGTCAGCTGGAACTTGTTATTGAACTTATTGATCAGACCCTTGACCTTGACGAAATCGTCCTGCTCGAAGGAATTCAGGAATTCGTGCACGTTGTCCCAGACCTTGGCCTCGATCTGGCCGGTGCGGTCGGCCAGGGTGAGCGCGATGTAAAGATCGCCGGTGCGTTTGGGCTTGATCTGTTTGGAGGCCACCACGAAGCTGGAAACAATGGTGGCATTCTCGTGCTGGGAACAATCGCGAATGAAGAAATCTTTCATAGGGCCAATGGCATTCAACCGCAGAGTGGCTGAACAGACCGAACAATGTACCACGTGAGCCGCGGGAGAGCAGTACGGGATAACCCTGAAGAGGGGTTAAGCAAGCAAAGGCAAAATACAGCCACGGATCATACGGATCTCCACGGATTTGGCCAAGGGAAAGCCAGGCAGAAATCCGTCAAGATCCGTGTAATCCGGTGGTTACGTTTTCGCTAGAAGGGGAGGATCACCGCTCGTCACCATCGCCCATCCGAGCACAATTCCTACCAGCAACGGCGGTCCATGCAGATCTCGCAGGACGGTCAGAATCACGGCGCCTACGAGGATTACCATCCCGCCAAAGCGCGACTGCATGGGTCGGGGGTTCCGCAGCAACCAGGCGGCGAGCGCCCCTAGCAATCCGCAGATCGCGACCGACGACCCGGCGCCCAGCGGCTTCCATGCGACCCCTGCAAGCTCCCCAGTGATGCCCGCAGCAAAATAGAGCACCAGCCAGCGCCGTCCGCCGAAGATGCGTTCCACGATCGCGCCAATGATGGCGAGGGCAGAGAAGTCAAACACCATCTGCCGCCAGCCCTCGCGGTGAAGAAAAATCGGCGTAATCAATCGCCAGTATTCGTGTGCCGCCAGCGCGCCCGGTTGACGCTCGAAGAGCGGAAGCAGCGGGAAGAAGTATTGCAGCGTTGTGGCAGCGGCGGTAATCGCGAAAACCGTGACGGTCGTGACCGGCAGTCGAGTTCGGGACATGTTGAGATGCGCTCTCACCGCAATCATTGAAGAGAGCGGGCAGCGGGTGCAAACATATTACGCGCGCTCGATGCGGAAGTCGTAACATGCCAACGTGCGTCCGTACGGCTCCCATGAAAATGCAGCGGGTATTTTGATGGGCACATCCAAAAGTACAACGAGGTGGAAATGAGCACTGTTACTTCTCAGAAGGTTTCAGCGAGTGCTGCCGGAACGATAACTCTAGGCGGCGAACTCACGGTCAATCGCCTGGGTTATGGCGCCATGCGCATTACAGGAGAAGGCATTTGGGGTCCACCGAAAGATCACGACGGCGCCATCCGCGTGCTGCGGCGCGCGGTGGAGCTGGACATCAACTTCATCGATACCGCGGATTCGTACGGTCCTTATGTCAGCGAAGAACTGATCGCGGAAGCGCTGCACCCATATCCCGAGGGGCTGGTGATCGCGACCAAGGGCGGTTGGGAGCGCGTAGGACCCAACCAATGGATTCATAATGCCAGTCCTGATCACCTCCGCGAAGCCGTGGAAGGTAGCTTGAAGCGGTTGAAACTCGATCGTATTGACGTGTACCAGTTGCATATCCCCGATCCGCGCATCGCGTTTGAAAAATCACTGGAGACGCTGGTGAAATTGAAGGAGCAGGGCAAGATTCGTTTGATCGCCCTGTCGAATGTGACGCGCGAGCACATCGAGCGGGCGCTGAAGCTAACGCCGATTGTCTCCGTGCAGAATCGCTACAACTTCGACGATCGCGAATGGGATTACGTGGTCGACTTCTGCGAACAGAAAAAGATCGCATTCATTCCGTGGGGACCGCTGGCGCAAGGCAGAAGCGCAACCGAGAAGTTGAAACAGATTGCCAAGGCGAAAGGCGCTACTCCCATGCAGGTGGCGCTGGCATGGTTGCTGCAGCAATCTCCAATGATGCTGCCGATTCCGGGAACCTCATCAGTCGCGCATCTGGAAGAAGACGTCGCGGCGGCGATGGTGAAGTTGACCGACGAAGAGTTCAAAACGCTGGCGGCATAAACAATCGTCCAGAGCGGGTCGAATCAAAGCAAAAAAGGGCGGACAAGAGTGTCCGCCCCACCCAAACCAAACTTACATCACCAGACGCGACAGGCGTCCTTCGCCACCATCGGCGAATCGGACTTGCAACTGAACGCCTTCTGGAACTCAGGCATATTCCGCAGCACTCCGTTGACGCGATAGCGCCCCGGCGAGTGTGGATCGACAGCGGCGCGATGGCGCAATTCCTGTGGCCGCGCATTCTGGCACCAGATGCGTCCCCATGACAGGAACAGCCGCTGCTCGGGCGTGAAGCCGTCGATCTTCTGTTGAGGCTTGTCGCCAATCATCTGCAACAACGCCATGAGTGCAAGCCGCACGCCGCCATTGTCGGCGATGTTCTCGCCTTCGGTGAGTTTGCCATTCAGGTGCACATCGTCAGTCGCGATGAAGGAACCATATTCATCAGCGATGCACTGGCCCCGCGCCTGGAAATTCTTGTAATCCTGAGGCGTCCACCAGTTGTGCAGGTTGCCATGGCCGTCAAATTGGCCGCCTTGATCGTCGAATCCGTGCGTCAGTTCGTGACCGATGACCGCGCCGATGCCGCCGAAGTTGATTGCGTCATCCACGGAGTTCGCGTAGAACGGCGGCTGCAAAATGCCTGCGGGGAAATTGATGTCGTTCATCAGCGGGTTGTAATAGGCGTTGACTGTGGGCGGCGTCATATCCCATTCGTGGCGATCGACAGGCTTGCCGATTTTGTTCATGCGCCGGTTGAAATCGAAAGAATTGGCGCGCAGTGAATTCCCCATCGCTTCACCGCGGACAATCTCCAACTTGGAATAGTCGCGCCACTTGTCGGGATAGCCGATTTTGTTGGCGATCAGCTCCAGCTTCGCCAGAGCCTGCTTCTTCGTTTCCGGAGTCATCCACGAAACGCTGTCGATGTCCTGGTGCAGTGCGGCTTCAATCGCGTGCACCATTTTCAGGGTGCGCTCTTTTCCTTCGGCCCCGAAAGTTTCATCCACGTAAAACTGTCCGAGCGCGAAACCCAGATCATTGTCGGTATATTCCACGCAGCGCTTCCAGCGCGGCTTCAATTGGGCAGTGCCGGTTAGTGTTTTGCCATAGAAGTTGAAGTTTTCGTCGACGAACGCTGTGGGAAGAAGCGTCGCGGTGCCGTGCAGGGTTTGCCAGCGCAGATAGGTCTTCCACGAGTCGAGCGGCACCGTAGCGAGCAACCCATTCATGGTCTTGAAAAATTCGGGCGAAGCCACATTGATGGCCTTGGTGTTGGGCACATCAGCCGAAACGAAGTACTGATTCCAGGCGAACTTTGGCGCGAGCGCTTCAAGTTCGGCGGGAGTCATCTTGTGATAGACCTTCTCGGGATCACGTCGGTCGGCGAGCTTCATGGAGCCTTTGGCGAGGTCGGTTTCGATGTCCATGACCGTCTTGGCATCAGCTGCAGCCTTGGCCGACGGCTCGCCCGCGAGTTCGAACATTTTCTGCACGTGCTTCACATAGTCAGCGCGAAGCTGTACTGATTTGGGGTCGGTATTGGTGTAGTAGTCCCGATCGGGCATCCCCAGCCCACCCTGGTCAGCTTGTCCGATTACCTGCGTCGCATCTTTGAAGTCCTGGCCGGAGTCGAAGTTGAAAATTGCGTTCACGCCATTGTGGTGCAGATATCCGAGCAGTTCGGGCAACTGCTGGGCATTCTGCAGTTCGTCGATGCGATCAAACGTCGGCTTAAGAACGGAAATGCCTTTCTTATTGATGGCGGCCTCGTCCATGCAGGAAGCGTAGTAATCACCAATCTTCTGCTGGTTTGCGGTGCGCTTGGGATCGGGAGCCGAATATCGTTCCAGGATGCTGCGCAGGATCGCTTCGTTGCGATCTTCCAGCGCGTTAAAGCTTCCCCAGCGTGCCTGATCGGGCGGGATAGGATTGTTTTTCATCCAATTGCCGCAGGCGAACTGATAGAAGTCAGCGCAGGGATCGGCAGTGCGATCGAGCGCGTCGAGATCGAACCCGAGTCCCTTGGTGTTTTCAGCGGTGGGCACCTGGGGAGTAGTTTGAGAAAAGGCGATACTGGCAACAAGCACAAAGATCAGAATCAGCAGACGTTTCATAAGACCTCGAGCTGGGTTAGCGGAAACTTTGGGTTCGCGCAAACTCTGGGTTAGCGCAAAGTAAAGAACCTGAAAATGTAATCGCCAGCGGCGAGATTCGCAAATCCGGAGCGCGGATCCGGTGCCCCCGAATGTCGTTATGGGATAATCAATGAGTTGGGGTGGACGGCTCGGAAGCACTTGTAAGCAAAGAGTCTGGCGGGGGTTGCTGGGCATCCAATCAGTACAATCATGCAGAATTCAAGCTTCTTCTTTCAACGCTACGGATTAACCGAGAATGCGCTCGAACGCTACCTCGGAGCCGCTCTTTCGGCGGGTGGCGACTACGCCGACCTTTATTTCGAATACCACACGACCACTTCCATCAGCGTGGACGAATCGATTGTGAAATCCGCCTCACGCGGCATCTCCGCGGGATGCGGTGTGCGCGTGATCTCGGGCGAGCGTACCGGCTACGCCTACACCGACGACCTTGCGCCAGAGAAGATCGAGCGCGCGGCTAAAACCGCCGCACTGATTGCCAGTGGTCCGGCGAAGACGCCGACGGTGGACCTAAAAGAAGGCGGCAATCGGGATTTGTATCCCGTAGCGCTGGCGTCGGTCGACACGGATGTTCAAGAAAAAGTTGAGCTGGCAATGCGCGGCGATCGCGCGGCGCGTGCACACGATCCGCGGATTCGCGAAGTGCGCGTGAGTTATGCGGACGAACTGCGGCAGATCCTGGTGATTGGCTCCGACGGCAGCTTCGCCGAAGATTCGCAGCCCATGGCGCGCATGAGCGTGATGTGTATCGGCAAGAATGAGCAGGGACAGTCGTCGCGTGGAAGTGCTGGTGGCGGCGGCCGCGTTGCACTCGACTTCTTCAAGACTGAGAAGACGCCGGAACATTTCGCCGCGGAAGCTGCGCGGCAGGCCATCATTCAACTGGACGCGCGCGAGGCTCCGGCGGGCGAGATGGAAGTGGTGCTCGGTCCCGGATGGCCTGGCATCCTGTTGCACGAAGCGATTGGTCACGGCCTGGAAGCAGACTTCAATCGCAAAGGGACGTCGGCATTCACGGGTCTGATCAACAAGCGCGTGGCAAGCGACAAGTGCACGGTGGTCGATAACGGCACAGTGCCATCGCGGCGCGGATCACTTAATGTCGATGACGAAGGCAATCGCACCAACGAGACGGTGCTGATCGAGAACGGAATCCTGAAGGCATATCTGAGCGACAAACTATCGTCGCGCCTGATGGGCATTCCGAATACCGGCAACGGACGCCGCGAGAGCTACGAGCACATTCCCATGCCGCGCATGACCAATACCTACATGCTTGCAGGGCAGGATTCGCCCGAGGACATTATCAAGTCCGTGAAGCGCGGTGTGTTCGCAGCGAATTTTGGCGGTGGTCAGGTGGACATCACCAATGGCAAGTTCGTGTTCTCCGCGTCGGAAGCCTACATGATCGAAGACGGAAAGATTGGCGCGCCTCTGAAGAATTGCACGCTGATCGGCAATGGTCCGGACGTGCTCACGCGCGTGTCGATGGTGGGCAACGATCTGCAACTCGACGAAGGCGTCGGAACCTGCGGCAAAGACGGACAGTCAGTGCCGGTGGGTGTGGGCATCCCGACCATCAAGGTGGACAAGATCACCGTGGGCGGCACCGCGCGGTAATAAGTATTTCAGTACATTGGTATTTCAGTTCAGGCCAAGCCGCCTTAACTGATGTACTGACGTACTGATATACCGAAAGACTGAGAGACTGAAAGACTAGCTTTTCACAATGGCTGACTACTTAAATCTTCCGATTGGCGAGCAGGTTCCCGAGGTCCTGAACGCGATTATTGAGATTCCGCTCGGCGAAACCAACAAGTACGAGTACGACAAGAAACTGCATGTTTTCCGTCTTGATCGAAACCTGTTTTCTCCGGTGCACTATCCCGGAGACTACGGCTTTTTTCCGCAGACGCTTAGCACCGATGGTGATCCGCTTGACGTGCTGATTCTCGTCGATACCCCGAGCTTTCCGGGCTGCCTGATCGAAGTGCGTCCAATCGGCATGCTGGAGATGCTCGATCAAGGCGTCAAGGACGAGAAGATTCTTGCAGTGGCAAAGCACAATCCTCGTTATCGCGAAGTGCATAACTACACGCAGATCTATCCGCACATGATGCGGGAGATCTCACATTTTTTTGCCATCTATAAAGATCTCGAGGGCAAGCGCACGCAGATGCTCGGCTGGCAGGACGCGGCCACGGCGCGCTCAGTCATTGTCGAGAGCCACAAGCGCTTCAAAGAAGAAGCGAAGCACGCGGAACCGGAAACAGTTCACGCAAAGTAATCCCCGAAAAGAGATCAATGGAACTGAAGGAAGTAGCAACGGAAGTAGTGGATCGCGCCATGCGCGCCGGCGCGACTGCGGCAGAGGCCGTGGCGCGCGAGGGCAACGAGTTTTCTACGGTAGTGCGTTTAGGTCAGGTGGAGACGCTGAAGGAGTCGGGCGCGAAAGTGCTCGGCGTGCGCGTCTTCCACGGTCAACGGGCCGCGAGCACCTACACGAGCGACTTCTCGCCGGCAGGACTCGATCAGCTGGTGAGCTCGGCAGTATCGCTGGCGAGAATCACATCGGAAGATCCGGTCTCCGGGCTGCCGCAGGCGAGCGAACTCGGAAAACTTGATACCGATCTCGATCTCTACTATCAGGACGTCTATTCGCTTTCGACCGAGCAGCGCATCGAGTATGCGCGCCGTGCGGAGAAGGCGGCTACATCGGCTGACGCGCGCATTCAGAACTCCGAAGGCGGATCGTTCGACGCCGCCGATGGACGCAAAGTGCTCGCGAACTCGCTGGGCTTCGTAGGCGAATACAAGCGCTCGTATTGTTCTGTCTCGGCAGTGCCTGTTGCGAAAGACGAAAGCGGTGCGATGCAGCGCGACTTCTGGTACTCGGTAGCGCGTTCGATCAAGCTGTTGGACTCGCCTGAAGAAGTGGGTAAGGTCGCAGCGCAACGCACCCTGCGGCGCCTCGGCGCGCGCAAGGTGAAGACCTCGCAAGTGCCTGTGATCTTCGATCCAATGGTCGCGCGGTCGCTGCTCGACAGCCTGGCTGAGGCGGTGAATGGCGATTCGATCTATCGTGGTGCGTCATTTCTAGCAGGCAAGCTCGGTGAGCAGGTCGCCGGCGAAAACGTGACTGTCGTGGATGACGGCACCATGCCCGGTGGCTTTGGCACTTCGCCCTTTGATGGTGAAGGTGTGAAGTCGCGGCGCACCGTGGTGATCGACAAAGGCGTGTTGAAGTCGTACCTGCTGAACACCTATACGGCGAAAAAGCTGAACATGAAGACCACCGGCAATGCCTCGCGCGGACTAGCAGGAACGCCGGGCATCGGCGTCGGCAACTTCTATCTCGAAGCGGGCGAACGTAAGCCCGAGCAAATCATTGGCGACGTGAAAGAAGGACTCTACGTCACCGAGTTCCTTGGCTTCGGCGTGAATCTCGTGACTGGCGATTTCTCGCGCGGCGCGAGCGGCATGTGGATCAGTGGCGGACAGATGGCGTTCCCGGTAGAAGAAATCACAGTCGCCGGCAATCTCAAAGACATGTTCAACAGCATTTCGGAAATTGGCAGCGATCTGGAATTTCGCGGATCGGTAGCCGCACCCACGCTGCGGATCGACGGGCTTACCGTAGCGGGAGAGTAAGTCAGTGGGTACCGGCTAGTGGGCCAGTCCGCCAGGCGGTTGCTCCACAGAAACGAATCTACTTCTGACTTCTTCCTTCGTACTTCTGACTTTCTAGTGTTTGTGTTCGTGCTGGGTATCGACGACTGGCATGACGCAGCCATGCGCGATCTCGCAATCTGCATGTTCGAATTGGATGGTGGTGTGCTGGATGTTGAACGACACGCGCAGCCGTTCCTGGACATCGCGCAGAATCATCTCACTCGCTGACGGCGGAATATCGGCAATGCTGATGTGACAGGAGAGCGCGTGCATGTGGCTGCCGATGCTCCATATGTGCAGATCGTGCACGTCATTCACGCCCGCAATGCAGCAAATCTCGCTGGTGACACGGTCCAGTTCCATGCCGCTTGGGGTGCCTTCCAGAAGTATGTTCAGGGTCTCGCGAATAATGCCGAACGACGACCACAGGATCATGGCGCCGATGCCGAATGAGAGCGCCGGATCGATCCAGTTCCTTCCGGTCACCATGATGGTCCAAGCGCCAATAATCACGGCTGCAGTGGAGAGTGTGTCCCCCAGCATGTGAACGAAGACGCTGCGAGTATTCACATCGTGTGCCGAGCGATAGAGCAGGATGCTGATGAGGCCGTTGAGAGCGACCCCGATGGCAGCGACCCAGATCATCGTTCCGGCGCCAACTGCGGGCGGACGTCGCAAACGCTGGGCCGCTTCCACAAAGATGTAAAACGCGATGCCAACGAGCAGCAGGGCGTTTATGAACGCTGCCAGAACTCCGGCCCGATGATAGCCGTAGGTCTTCTTCGCACTGGGCGGGCGTCGTTGCAGGAACGCGGCTCCCAGGGACAACAGAATTGCCAGGAAATCAGAGACGTTGTGTCCGGCCTCGGAGAGCAGGGCCAAACTGTGCGACCGCACGCCCATCACGATCAGAAGGACAATGTAAGCGAGGGTCAGCAGCAGCGATGTTCGAAGCACGCTGACGGAGGCGCCGTGATCGTGAGAGTGTCCCGCCACAGATAAAAGTCTATACCGATACTGTACCGGGAAGAAAGTAACGCCCGGTGTGTAACTCCAGAACAGCTGATTGTCCGCCACTTCATTATGTGTGCACCGGCATGCCTACCCTGAGCATGCCATTACAAGCAACGTACATGCCGCTTGTGAGCTTTAGTAACAGGAGAATCTCGCCGGTGAAGAACCGAATCAGCTGAACTCATCCGCACATTCCTTCCGTCGTTTGGTGCGATTCGTGCAGTTAATTGCATGGAATGGTTTTGCTCTGGCCGGGCCCCTGCGCGCCCTTCGCCTTCTTCATCAGCCAGGAGCGATCGGTCTCAGCAATTCAAACCAGTAACTCGGAGAACATCTCATGAAGCAGCTACTCAGAGTGTCTGTGTTAACGCTGGCGGTGAGTACGTCAGGATTTCTGCTCGCGCAAGGCACAGCCAACCCTGGCGGATCGCCTGACAGTCCCGGTACCGGCGGCGGCGACCAGAGTATGGCGGGAGCGGGGCAAGCGAGCGCATCGAAAGGCGTCAGTACCGCTGACGATCAGACCCTACATCGCCAGGTACACGATCAGCTCTCTACAAATCCAGACTTGCAGAACGTCCAGATTGCGGTCGAAAACGGCAAAGTGGTTTTGAGCGGAACGGTTCCCAACAAGAACGACAAAAAGGAAGCGAAGCGTATCGCGTCCTCTGTTCCCGGCGTGAAGAAAGTAAAAGAGAACATTACGGTCTCAAATCCGGGCGGGACGAGCAGCGCTGCTGCTACCTCGATGGGGAATCCGTCCGGCAATCAGCCCACGGAACAGGGAAATGGTCCGAATAACGCGGGCAGCATCTCCGGAAATGCGGGCACTCCGGAACCCGGCAATCCCGGCGCCAGCAGTCCCAGCTCGGGGCCTGCGGGTCCGCAACAGCCAGGAGGCGTGCCTCCTCGTATGCAAAACAACTTCTTTCCGCAGAGCGCGTCCTCTTCTTCAAGCGGCTCAGCCTCGCAGGGAACCAGCAGCAATCCCAGTCAACAGACTCCGCAGCAGCCGGATTCCAGCCAGAATGCGCCTAACTCGAGCACTCCCGATAACACTCGGGCTCCGAGCAACACTTCTCCTGGCAGCGTGGGGAGCAACGCCGATCCGGAGATGACGAAGCATCCGGATCAGAACTCAACGAGTGATCAGAATGCTCCCATGAGCGAACAGCCGAACACGCCTCCGCCGAGTTCGACGCCGGGCACCGCTCCAGATCAGACACCAACTCCTCCGCCGCAAACAACGCCTCAGCCCAGGAATCCTCCGCAGCTGACGACCGTTGCGTATCAGACGAGCAGCGCGAGTCAGCCGCAGTCGAGCACCAGCAGCCCCAGCAGCAGTGCGCCTTCCAGTGTAGGCAGCCAGGCCGGATCGGCGGAGAGCACGACGGGGAACATGAATAGTGCGCCGAGTTCTACAGCGACGGGAAGCACGAGCGGCGCAGGAACAACTGCATCGGGAACGACGGCTGCAGGCGCAGCACCAACCGTGATCAGTTCGGATCAGGTAAAGAGCGATATCAAGTCTGCCTATAAGAACGATCCGGACTTGAACAACGCGAACATTAACGTGGCTGTCACGGAGCAGGCAGTTCAGCTTTCAGGATCGGTTCCCAGCTCGCGCGACAAAGACATGGCGCGGCGAATCGCCGAATCGTTTTCCGGTAATCGCAGCGTGGTGGATGGCCTGACTGTCGCCGGCGGTGGCGCAAGTTCAAGCGCAACCGGCTCCATGAGCGGCAATGCCGGCGCGACTGCCGGAAGTACGACGGGCGCGACAGCCCCCTCGACTACCACGCCGCAGAGCACGAGTCCCAGCGGAGCGACGACCAATCCGCCGCAGATGTGATATCGAATTTCAGCGAAGCGAAATGACGAATGGCGGGCGGCTTTGGGCCGCCCTTTTTTATGCGGAGCTGGCTCGGGCGGCTGCGAGCTGCGGCTTGCGGAAGCAAGTGGTGACGTGGTCGTCCACCAGCCCGACGGCTTGCATGAACGCGTAACAGATGGTGGTTCCCACGAACTTGAAGCCACGCTTACCAAGATCTTTACTAAGGGTATCGGAATAGTGTGTGTGGGGAGGGATGTCCGCCAGCGACTTCCATCGGTTCACGAGAGGCTTACCGCCAACAAAATCCCAAACATACTGGTCGAAGCTGCCAAACTCTTCCTGAACTTTCAGAAACGCCTTCGCATTGCGGATCGTCGATTCGATCTTCAATCGGTTGCGAATGATGCGCTCGTCTTTCATGAGCGATTCGATCTTGCGCGCGTTGTAGCGGGCGACCAGTTCAGGATCGAATTTGCTGAAGGCAGTCCGATATCCATCGCGGCGCGCCAGGATCGTGTCCCAGCTCAGGCCGGCCTGCGCGCCTTCGAGAATTAAAAACTCAAAGAGCACACGATCGTCGTGAACCGGAGTTCCCCATTCGCGGTCGTGATAATCGATCGAGAGCGGATTGCGCGCCCACTCGCAGCGCGCCAGTTCAGCCGGCATGGGCGAACTCGATGGTCTGCTGACGGCGCCAGACTGCGCCTTCCAGTTCAAGCAGCTTTTCTTTTACGTCGAGGCCGCCGCCGTACCCGCCTAACTTGTGGTCGCTGGTGATCACGCGATGGCAGGGCACGATGATGGCGATGGGATTGTCATGGTTCGCCATGCCCACGGCGCGAAATCCACGCGGATTGCCGATCGTACGCGCCTGATCCCCGTAGGAGCGCGTCTCGCCGTACGGAATCGCGAGCAGGGCATTCCAGCAGCGCAGTTGAAAGTCGGTTCCGCGAAGGTCGAGCGGCTGAGCGAAGACGCGAAGTTTGCCGGCAAAGTAGGCGTCGAGTTCACGGCACCAGGGCTCGAGATGCTCGTCGGAACGAGACCACGACTCACGCTCTTCGGCCGTGGCGAGGCGCTTTCCCTGGAAGTCGAACTCCAGCGCGCAAAGGCCACGTTCGCTGGCCGCCAGTAAAAGCTGGCCGATGGGAGACGTATAGGGGGAGAACCAGATGGTACTCATAGGAGCTAGTTTAATGGGGACTGCAAAACGATCCAAAGGCATTTACTTTTAGGTAACCCTACCCCCTCCCCTCTCGTAGTTGCAAATACAGGTAGTTACGAGGTGGTGCGGCTCTACATCCGGCATGACAAAGGACTTAAGTGCTCTCTCCGGCATAACAAAGGACTTAGCGTCCTCTTTCCCGAAACGATACGTCGCCCTAAGACACGAAAAGCTGCGGCGGGTGTGAGCGCCACAGCTGCAAACGCACTCTATACTATTCTAAAAGCTATGTCAAGAAGTAGCATGATTAACTATTAAAATAGACACGGGGCGCAACGAGGGACGCGAAACTAGGACAAGGCCACCGACAGCTGCTAAAGGCAGTAGATGTGGGGCAGCGGGCTTCAGCGCAGCATTTAACCGACAATGGGGCAGCTCCCAGGCAGTATCTTCATCCGTCGCCCTCAACCCGGCGCTTCAGCAGCGATCGGTGACGATAAGCCGACTTATCGTTACTGATCGTGACTCAGAGAGTACATTGGCGATCATGCACTCACCGAGATCCGCCGATTCAGATTGCCGAGACGAAACAGCGCGATGGGTCAGGGCCTGGGGCTCACGGCCGTCTCGGAGGCCCGCGCCAGTGCTTGCGTGTCGACATACTCACGGATGTTCGTCACTTTGCCATTTCGGATGGTAATGGCGAAGACCCAATGGTCCTCGAACGTCCTATTCGTGGCTTTGATTCTCCCCCTAGCGAAGCCGACGACCAGAACCCGGTCTCCCTGCGCTATGAACTCGGGGGGTTCTGGGTACGAAGTTTCCACCGTTTCGTTAGCCTTCTGAAGTAAGTTATTCAATCCAGCGTGCCCGCGGTGCGTGCCGGCCAGCGGCCAGTCCTCGCCCGGAATGATCCACTCAATATCTTCGGCAGACAACGCCAGCAGATCTTGCTTGTCGCGGCGTCCGAGTGCCGCAAGAAAATTCTCCACAATCTGGACATTCTTTTCGGTGCTCATCGAAATCTCTCCTTTTCCCTTGCATCAAGTGTGTCCGATCTAATCCGACGTTTCGGAACCATCCTTGTCGTGCCAAATCGCGCGGTCTTAGATTGATTACTGCTGCCTGCCCTATCTTGCCGAATCCGACAATCGCACAGCTCATAGTGCTTCTCCGATTCATGTTGATATTGAGCCCAACCGCCGACTTCAGATGGCGGAGAAGCCGCCGTCGACATTCAACTCCACCCCGTTCACGAAGCTCGAATCGTCGGAAGCAAGAAACAGCGCGACCGTCGCGATTTCCTCAGGTTGACCCATCTTTCCCCGCGGGATCAGGGATTCGAACATCTCCTTCGCCTCCTTGGTGAGAACTTGTTCCTGCATCGGTGTGGCGATCGGCCCCGGGCCCAGCACGTTCACCCGGATATTCCTGCCCTTCAGTTCGTTGAGCCACGTGCGTGCAAAGGAGCGCAATGCCGCCTTACTCGCCGCATACACGCCGAAACCAGGAAAACCCTTCACCGAAGCAACGGATCCGGTCATGATGATCGATCCGCCATCGTTGAACAGCGGCAAGGCCTTCTGAACCGTAAACAGAGTTCCGCGCGTATTCAGGCCGAAGGTCGCATCGAAGTGTTGCTCGGTAATCTCGCCCAGTGGTAAGGCGTCGCCCCTGCCAGCGCTCGCGAACAGGATGTCGATCTTGCCCTTTTCCCGCTTGACCGTATCGAACAGACGGTCGAGGTCGTCGAGATTAGCCGCGTCACCGCGCACGCCGGTCACGTTCCGACCGATCAGCTTTACGGCCTCATCGAGCTGCTCCTGCCTCCTACCCGTGATGAAAACGTAGGCGCCTTCTTCAACGAAGCGCATGGCGCTCGCCAGCGCCATGCCACTCGATCCACCCGTGATGACTGCAACTTTTCCTTCAAGCTTTCCCATATTTACTCCCTTCGGTAGATGTGTAGAATTCAGTACTGAAGAGTAGATTTCTTTGGCGGTGGACGAGAACTGCTTGGGAGTCCTAATATTTTGTCTATTCGTCCAAAAGAGAGAGTCTAAGTTGGACCCGATAACAGACATCTTTAGAACGATGCACATAACCGCTTTCGGTCTGCACAGGCTCGAAGCCACAGCCCCGTGGGGCGTAAAACAGGAAAACCAGACCGAAGAAAAAGTCACGCCTTCCGACAAAAAGATGTCACCCACAGATTTGGCGCACTTCGCCATGCTTTCGCGCGGCAACTGCTGGCTGAGTGTGGAAGGGATTGCGGAGGCGATTCCCCTCACCGGGGGTGATTGCTTTTTACTGGCTAAGGGGACTTCGATTGTTTTGCGCGACAGCCCGCGAACACGTCCGAGGTGGACCTTCCGCGAGATCGGGGCCAAGGCCAACGGCAATGTCGCTGTTTGTGGCGGCGGTGGCGCACCGACGACAATCGTCTGTGGATCCTTGAGTTTCGATCGCGCCAGCCTGAAGCCGGTCACTCAGTTATTGCCGAGCTTCATTTTGATGAAGGCCGATCAGGCACGCACGCTTGCTCTTCACACCACAGTGCAGGCGCTCGCGTCAGAGATGGAAGAACAGGCGCCGGGATCTGAAGTCGTCGCGAGTCGGCTGGCCGAGGTTCTGTTTATCCAGGTACTCCGGGCGCATATCGCGTCGGGACCGGAACGCAACAAACGATGGCTTCGTGCAATTTTCGATCCTCAAATAGGCGCTGCCCTGAGTGCCATTCACGACAGTGTGAAGACACCCTGGACGGTCGAATCCCTGGCCGAAGCGGCGGGCATGTCTCGCTCCGCATTTGCAGCACGTTTCAAAGAGCTACTCGGACAAACGCCGCTGGAATACGTAACCGAGTGGCGGATGCAGAAGGCGATACAGCTACTTGAACGGCGTGACAAAAAGCTCCCAGAAGTCGCTCGATTGGTCGGTTACGAGTCCGACGCCGCATTCAGTAAGGCGTTCAAGCGAGTTGTCAGGGCTAATCCTGGTGAATACCTCAGACGCGGTTTGAAGGCCACGGTCATGCCGGAAGGGCGGAAGATTTTTGAAGCGGAGGGTCCATAGATCCCAGAAACGCGTTTCTCGTCAGAAATGTCCGCTGATTTATCCCATTACTTCGACTGTGAGGGAAGGATTGAGATAGATCAGGTCGACGGATTCGTCCTTCACGTAACGGCGCAACACGTCGAAGTTCTCGCCGTAGTAGAGCCGGTTTTTCGCGGACATTGAAGCGGATTGTACCCAAAAGCCGCTTCACGTTTCGCGTTCCACGTTTGCTGTTCCCAGGATTGGGAAATAGATAGATGGATTCCGCTTCCCCTTCGCGATGCTCAGAGTCAGCGTCACCATGACATCGTGGTCCGCGGACGCAGTTGAGGCACATGAAACTACTCCGCTTCACTCAGTGGAAGGGACATGTTCTTGGCGGCGGACGCCCCAAGTTTCATTCTCGTTCCACACATCATTTCGTTCCCACACATCCAAAAGCAGGGGATGTATGGGGTCGCCTTCAGCCCTGGTACTGTTCGTCGCTGACGTGCTCCATCCACTCGACAACTTTGCCGTCCTTTCTTTCCTGGATGGCAATGTGCGTCACGGCCGTCGTTGGCGAGGCGCCGTGCCAATGCTTTTCGCCGGGCGAGAACCAGACCACATCGCCGGGACGGATTTCTTCGACGGGACCGCCCCAACGCTGTGCCCGGCCGAGACCAGACGTCACGATTAGTGTCTGCCCGAGCGGATGCGTATGCCATGCGGTTCGCGCGCCGGGTTCAAACGTCACGCTGGCGCCTTGAACCAGTGCGGGATCTGGTGCCTGAAACAGTGGATCGATGCGTACAGCGCCAGTGAACCAATCGGCCGGTCCTTTAGCGGAAGGTTGTGAGCCAGCTCGTTTGATTTCCATATCAGAGTCCTGTCATCTTCTCCAGACGTTCGGGATAGCGAGCTCCTTCCACCTTGATCTTCGAGGTGGTGGCATCGATATCGCGAAGGTCTTCGGGTGTCAGTTGGATCGAAAGAGCCCCGATGTTTTCTTCAAGACGGTGTAGCTTCGTCGTGCCTGGGATTGGAACCATCCAGGGCTTTTGCGCCAACACCCACGCAAGTGCGATTTGAGCAGCAGTCGCTTTCTTACGTGCGGCGATTGTGTTGAGCAAGTCAATGACAGCCTGATTTGCCTTCAGAGCCTCGGGCGTAAAGCGAGGGAGCGTGCTGCGGAAGTCAGTGCTGTCGAACTTCGCATTTTCGTCAATCTTGCCGGTGAGGAAGCCCTTGCCAAGCGGACTATACGGGACAAATCCAATGCCGAGTTCCTCGAGAGTGGGTATCACTTCCTGCTCCGGCTTTCTCCACCACAGCGAGTATTCGCTCTGCAGAGCAGTCAGCGGCTGAATGGCGTGTGCGCGACGAATCGTCTTTACGCCGGCTTCGGACATTCCGAAATGTTGGACCTTGCCTGCCTGAATCAGTTCTTTTACGGCACAGGCGACATCTTCAATGGGCACGTTCGGGTCAACCCGATGCTGATAGAGCAGGTCGATCGTTTCCACCTTGAGCCGCTTGAGGGAACCTTCGACAGCCTGCTTGATGTGATCCGGATGGCTATTCAGGCCGGGAACTCCCGGACGATTGTCGCTGCCACTGAGATCGAAGCCGAACTTGGTGGCGATCACCACTTTGCCGCGGAACGGTGCGAGGGCTTCTCCGACGAGTTCTTCGTTAGTGAATGGGCCGTACACTTCGGCGGTGTCGAAGAAGGTGATGCCGCGATCCACGGCGGCGTGGAGAAGTTTGGTCATCTCCTGCTTGTCTTTGGGAGGACCGTAGGAAAAGCTCATCCCCATGCAGCCGAGTCCGATGGCCGAAACTTCGAGATTACTTTTTCCAAGATTGCGCTTTTGCATGATGCTTCGCCTCAGGAAGAAGTTTAGTCGGATTGCTGTCTGAGAGATTGCCCATTCGGATGAAGTTCTTGCCTGATTCTCCGGGAAGGATTTTTCACCACGGAGACATAGAGAAACGGAGGGAGGCACTGGAAGTGGTCTGCGATAGAAGCTAGTCGAAATGCGGATCCCTCGGTCGCCGCGCTCCCTCGTGATGACAACCAACCTTGCTGTGTGACGGTGAAGTGCTAAGCGTAAAAACTAAAATCCCCACCGCGCTCGTCACGCGATGGGGATTCGAGGATACAGGCTGAGCCCGATCCTACTGAGGCTGCGCCGAACTATTGGGGGAGGACTGCGATGGCGCTGCCTGAGGTGTCGTTGCGGCTGGTTGGCCAGTCGGAGTTGCCATAGCCTGGCTGTTCAGCGACTCGACGCCGCTGTTCTTCAGCACCGTGACCTGGACGCGTGCGCCGCGATAGGGCTTTACGGCCTTACCGTTGGCATCGGTCTGTTCGGCCTGCGCAGAAGGCGTTACCTTCGCGTTGCCCATTCCGAGGGTGTAGATGCGATAGACCGGAACCTGATGGTCGACAACCAGGTAACGGACAACCGAGTCAGCCATCTTCTGCGATGAGGCAATGGAAGCCTGGCTGGCGCCCGGAGCGAATCCCTGCACTTCGATGATGTAGCCGCGCTGATCCTTTACTGAATCGGCAATCTGATCGAGCGCTTCTTTCGCCTTCGTGCTCAGGACGGTCTGGCCGGGACGGAAGCGAAGCTCGGCGTCGGTCGAGGGCTGATACTGGTCAAGATTGGTGACAGCCGTCTGCACTGTCTGCAGATGCTGGCTGGCTTGCTGCGCGGTCATCTGCGCCTGCTGGGCGCGGTTGCCGGCATCCACGGCGTGCTGGTCAGCCTGATCGGCTTTGGCCGATGCCTGGCGGATACCTTCCGTGGCGCGGGCGTCGACGTCCTTGATCGACTTGGTGTTCGAAGCCGTCAGTTCATCCAGCTCGTTCACGCGATCGCGGATGGGGGACATCTGCTTCTGGACGTACTTTTTGCGGGCGAAGGGATTCATCTTTCCCCAGAATCCTTCGTGGGTATCAGGCACAAGCGGCTGCATGGCCGAGGTGTTCTGATCAGAACTGGCTGCTGCTGCACTCGAGCTGGTCGTGGCCGCAGGCTGGCTCGGGCTGCTGGTTGCGGGAGCTTGCTGCGCGAAAGCGGGCGCCATTAGAGTGGCTGCGAGCGGTAGCACCATTAAGCTTTGAATCTTCATTGCAATTCCTCCGGTTCGGCGAGCGTTCTTCTGATGCCGCGGTGGCGGCTCCTGTCCTTATGCGCTGCCAGAGGAACTAAGTCTCTGGCGCTGCAGACGCTCTCGTTAGGAGTAATTAACAATCAAAGGGCCAAATTTCAGAGCGACAGAAGGCCTATAAGTCCTTTAGTATCAATTGCCGTGGTGTGGCATCGAAAGTCATACGATGGCTTCGATGGGTAGGAAAGGCTGAATTCGCGTAATTTCTATCAGCCCGTTTGCGGGCTCGATCGGCGGTTTTGAGAACCCGAATGCCCAATAAAACTGGCACTTTTCTTCATTCTTCTCGCAACCTCGGGCTGACTCATGGCGCGGTGGTTGACCGTGGCGGCAGTTGTAATCGTTTTTACCTGCGGCGCGTGGTCACAGGCGGCTCCGAACGTCGTTCCGAAAACCGATCCGAAAACCCCACTGGCCTCGGGTGCGATCCCCCCGGAGCGGCTGAATCAGTACGAAACGCTGGCCGTGAACTGGATGCAGGAGTATCTGCGCATCGACACCACCAATCCTCCGGGGAATGAAGCGAAGGCGGTGGCGTTCTTCAAACGCATCCTCGACGAAGAAGGCATCGAGAACCAGACATTCGAGTATCGCCCGGGGCGCGGAAATATCTGGGCACGACTTCCTGCCACTGTGCCTAATCCCAAGCGTCCGTTCATCATGCTCAGCCATATGGACGTGGTCACCAGCGACCCTTCACAGTGGAAGGTCCCGCCATTCAGCGCCGAGATTGTCGATGGAGTGATGTACGGCCGCGGCGCTCAGGACATGAAGAGCGAGGGTCTCGCGCACCTGGTGGTGATGACGATGTTGAAGCGCGAAAAGGTTCCGCTCGACCGCGACATCATCTTTCTTGCGACTTCCGACGAGGAGGTGGACGACAGCGGCACCGACTGGATGATCGCCAACCACCGTGAGCTGCTGGAGAACGCCGGGTTCCTGATCACCGAAGGTGGAGAGAATCCGCTCGTCGATAACAAAGTGAAGTACATCGGACTCGACGTGGCAGAAAAATCGCCATTCTGGTTGCATGTGGTCGCGAACGGCAGGGCGGGACACGGATCTCGTCCGAATTCCGAATCAGCGCCCAACCGGCTGGTGCAGGCGCTCTCACGCGTGCAGAGTTATCAGACTGAGATCAAAGTGATCCCGGTGATGGAAGAGTTCATGCGGCAACTGGCGCCCATGCAGCCACCTTCGTTGGCGCCGAAATTCCGCGACATCAGGCGGGCGATGAAAGACCCGGGGTTTCGGGAGATGATCAGTCAGGATGAGTCGCTGAACTTCCTGTTCCGCAACACCATTTCGCTCACCATGATGGGCGGCTCGGAGCAGACGAACGTGATTCCGCCGCAGGCCTGGGCGAATCTGGATGTGCGACTGCTTCCGGGCGAAGACCCTAATAAGTTTCTCGAGAAGATTCGCCAGGTCGTAGCCGATACGAATGTCACCGTGACGCCGCTGAAAGACAGTTTCGAGGTAGCAAATGCTTCTCCGATGGATACCGAGTTGTTCCGTTCCATCCGTACGGTGATGGCGCACTATTATCCCGGAGCTCCGGTGGTGCCAAGATTGTCGGGCGGGTACACGGAGAACCAGCGCTTCCGGCAGCTAGGCGTGGTGAGTTACGGATTCTCGCCGTTTACCGCGACCGAAGAAGAAGGTGCCAGCGAGCACGGAAACAACGAGCGTATCCGCGTGGAAGAGGTGAGGCACGGGCCTAAGGTGCTGTACGACGTGGTGGTGGAGCTGGCAGGGGCGAATCCTTGACAGAGAGTATGCTAACATTCATAATATTAATTGTACTAGGATAACTATTATGCCTGCGGCTGCCCGTAAGAATCGTTCTTTCTCGCTCGACCGAGATGTTCTGGAGGAGGTGGAGCGCACCAAAGGGAATACATCTGCAAGTGAGCGGGTAAATCAGTTGCTCAAGCGCGCCCTTGAGTTGGAACGGAAAGCCAGCTTGGCAAACGAAGCGGCGCAGTTCTTTGAAATCGCTCCCGATGATCGAGAGGAACGCCGTGCATTCCAGCGAGCAGCTGTTAAGACCTGGACCCGCGAATGACAGCGTGGAAGCGAGCAACGAAACCGGCGGGTTGGTATCCGAGGCGAGGTGATGTCTGCCTGATCGACTTGGATAAAGAACGTCCAGCCCTGATTATCACGAGCGACGTATTGAACTCGCACTCGCTCGATGTTTGCGTGCTGCCGATTTCAACGTCAGAACACAAGCTATTCTCGCTTCGCCCGAAACTGAACGCGGGTGAAGGCGGCTTGAATCGAGATTCTTGGGTTAAGTGCGATCAGCCCACGACCATCGAAAAGCAATTTGTCATTTATCCGGCTTTAGGTTCCGTCTCAACGACGGCGATGTATAGGATTGAAGTCGCGATAAAGGCAGCGCTAGATCTCGATTGAAACCGCCCGGTTACTTTTCTTCCCGCGTCACTAGAATCACGCGCCAGTGTGCCCACCAGCGGCCGTCTTCACGAGTGAATACGAAGAAGTCTTCTCCGGATTCGCGCCGGCGCTTGTCGTGCATTTCGTAGGTCATCGTCCAGGAGAGAGTGGAGGCGGCTGTGTTGCCGGAAACGTCGATCTCCGGAGGCGACAGCTTGCAATCGATGATCTTCGATTGCTCGACGAATTCCTTATAACTGCGCGCGCAGGCAACGCGCCCGCGGCAGAGTTCGCGCAAGCCGGGACCCTTGATGATCATGTTTTCGTGGAAGCACTCACCCAGAGTTGCTTCCATCTGATCGAGAGGTCCGTTCAACCATGCCTGATTGATGGTGTCCATCAGCTTACGTATCGCCTGCCGATCTTCGTAGAAGCTTGGCGACGCCATAAGAGTGCTCCTTGCAAAAGGAAGACGAAAGAGAACCTGCACAGCATAAATGCAGGAAGCCGCCTATGGCACGCTGATTCTCTTCTGGCGATAGCTCTTTCACTTAGCCTGTTCCACTTACATCTCACCCAGTAAGCAGGGCATCAACAAAAAAGTCGCGTACATTCCGCGCTACTCACTCCAAAAGGTGCTTGGGGATAATGCAAGTTACGGTCGTGGGATCTGGCTATGTGGGATTGGTGGCTTCGGCATGCCTTGCGGAACTCGGACAGCAGGTCTTCTGTGTCGATAGCGATCGGGCAAAAATAGAGGCGCTGCAACGTGGCGAAACGCCGATTCACGAGCGCTTTCTCCCGGAGTTGCTGGCGCGCCATTGCGGAACTCGACTGACGTTTACTTCCTCTCTGGCTGACGCAGTGAAGCGCAGTTCAGTCATCTTTGTTGCTGTGGGCACTCCAGCGACCGAAAGCGGCGACTGCGATCTCTCCGCGGTGGAAGCAGTAGCGCGCGAGCTATCGCGATCGGTGAACGAATACAAATTGGTGGTGCAGAAGAGTACCGTCCCAGTCTGCACCAGCGAGTGGGTGCGGCGAATCATGCTTCTGAATGGCGCACCCGAAAACTCGTTCGAGATCGCCTCAAATCCGGAATTCCTGCGGGAAGGCACGGCGGTCACTGATTTTCTTTTCCCCGACCGCATCGTGGTCGGCGTGAATAGCCAGCGTGCTGCATCTCTCCTGCGCGAGATCTACCAGCCACTCACCGATGGATCCTACGTGCGCCGGAAGGACGCGATTCCGGAGCCTGACCAGGCGCGGATACCTACCCAATTGATCGAAACCAGTACCCGCAGTGCTGAATTAATCAAGCAGGCCTCCAACGCCTTCCTCGCGATGAAGATTTCATTCATCAATGCGGTAGCGAATATCTGTGAAGCCGTTGGCGCCGACGTTGAGCAGGTGTGCGCAGGGGTCGGTAGCGACGCGCGCATTGGCGACCGCTTCCTCAGTCCTGGGATCGGATACGGCGGTTCCTGTTTCCCTAAAGATCTGAAGGCCTTTCGTGCCGTAGCCCGCGAAAGCGGCTACGATTTTCGCCTGCTGGACGAAGTGATTCGCATTAACGAAGAGCAATGCCGGCGCTTCCTGCGCAAAGTCCGCAATGCTTTGTGGACGCTGAAGGGAAAGCGCCTTGCCGTGCTCGGCGTGGCATTCAAAGGCGGCACCGACGATGTACGTGAGTCGCCGGCCATCGCGATGATTGAACTGCTGCTGCGCGAAGGATGCGAGGTGGCTGCCTACGATCCGGCAGCCATGTCGAAGTGTCGCGAACTGCTGCAGGAGCGAGTGACCTTCGCTGAGAGCGCGTACGAAGCGGCCGAAAATGCCGATGCGCTTCTGCTATTGAGCGACTGGGAGGAGTTTGCCGCTCTCGACCTGCAGCGCTTGCGACGGGCACTGAAATATCCCATCGTGATCGACGGGCGCAATCTTTACGATCGGGAGATGATGGCGGAGCGCGGATTCATGTACTACAGCGTGGGACGCCCGGATGCATTTCCCAGGGAAAATCCGGAGCACATTTCGGAACTCAAAAAGGCAAGTTAGGCGCGTTGTTTTGCGCGTGCTGCTTTCTTCGCGGCAGCCTTGGTTTCCCACGGACGCTTTGGCCGATCTGTGGTGGGTTCCTCGCGGTCCTTCACGCGATCATAGTTGTACTCTTCGCTTACTGTGCCGAGCGATTCGTTATAGAGGCTGGTTGCGCCGAGCGCCTCCTTCAATTCTTCCGTGAACTGATGAAGCGTCTTCAGGTGATCGGCCGTCGCGGCGACCTCGGTCTTGGTGGTCTTCAGGAACTGCTGGTATCCCTTATTAATGAGCTTGGCGATTTCGCCGCCGATCAGGAACCCGGGATAAGCAAAGATCTTCACGCCGCCATCGGCAGTGGCTTCAATCGCCGCGGAACAATTGTACTTTTTAACGAACACGCGATTCTGCACGCCAGGCGCTTCCAGGATGTCGAAGCCGTGATCTTTCAGCCACGCTACGGCGTCTTCATAAGTGCGGGTTGCGATCTGCTGTCCCATTTATCGGTAAACCTTCTCAGAAAATTTCTACCAAACCATACCATGATGGCCCGACGGCGGGATACTTGGGCAACTGCCGTCAGTGCGGCCCCTAAGGTAACGTCAGGTCAAAGTGTCTTGATCCACACAGTTAAGTGCTGCAGAATTTGACGCTTGCGCCGGTTCGCGGGCATCCATTGAGCAGAGAATATTTGCGAGTAGAGGGCTGAATTCTGCCGGAGCAGTGTTCGAAACTCAGCAGATTGGCGCTGAGGCCTTGTTTTCAGTAGTCTGGATACATTGCCGGACGTGGGGTCTGGCTCGCTCCGCTAATTCCGAAAAGATGCACGTTACGCACAAAAACACGGAAATAGTTCTGCCCGCACGAAAGCTTGGGTCGAAGCTGCTTGAGACAATCGGCAACACGCCCTTGTTGCGGCTGGAACGATTGAGCCACGAACTCCCGGGCATCGAACTACTCGCCAAAGCGGAGTGGTTCAATCCGGGCGGCTCTGTCAAAGATCGTGCCGCCGCGAGCATCGTGCGCACGGGTCGGTCCTCGGGTCAATTCAAGCCGGGGCAGCGATTGCTGGATTCAACCAGTGGCAACACCGGCATCGCTTACGCCATGATTGGGGCGGCCGAGGGGTTCGGAGTCACGCTCTGCGTTCCAAAGAATGCGTCGGAAGAGCGTAAACGCATTCTGAAAGCTTATGGCGTGGAGATTATCTATACCGATCCGGCCGAAGGCTCTGACGGCGCGCTGCGCAAGGCACAAGAGTTGTACGCTGCAGCGCCAGAGAAATACTTCTACGCCAATCAGTATGGGAACGATGCAAATTGGCGCGCACACTATCGCGGGACAGCCAACGAGATTTGGGAACAAACAGATGAGCGTGTCACTCACTTTGTCGCCATGCTCGGTACCAGCGGAACCTTCGTGGGGACCAGTCGCAGGCTGAAGGAACTCAATCCGAAAATCCGGTGCATCTCATTGCAGCCGGATTCCGCCTTCCATGGCATTGAGGGCGCGAAGCACATGGCGACAGCTATCGTGCCAGGCATTTATGATCCTAAGTTGGCGGATGAAGATCTGGGGATTTCTACGGAAGATGCTCACGCTATGGTGAAGCGACTGGCGCGAGAAGAAGGCCTGCTGGTCGGGATATCCGGCGGTGCGGCGGTGGTTGGCGGGTTACGCGTGGCGCGCGAAGCCGTCAATGCTGGGCAGAAGGCTGTAGTCGTGATGGTGCTGCCGGATGGTGCGGATAAATATCTCAGTGAGAGATTCTGGGACGAAGAAACTCTCCTGGCGGGTGGCGGGATTTAGAATCGATGCTTGAATTCAAACAATCGGATTACGATGAGATTCGGCGGCACGGCGAAGATACCTATCCGCACGAGTGTTGTGGCGTGCTGCTGGGCACCATGAATGAAGATGGCGATCATCGCATCGTGAGCACTACGATCCGCTGTCAGAACACACGTGAGGATCGTCCACAGGATCGCTTTTACATCGATCCGCGCGACCTGGTGCGCATACAGCGGCAAGGGCGCGAGCAGGGACTCGACATCGTTGGCTTCTATCACTCGCACCCGGATTGTCCGGCGCAGTGGTCGAAGACAGATTTCGCCGAAGCGCACTGGATCGGCTGCTCGTACGTGATCACGCGTGTGGATAAGGCCAAGTCCGTCGACACGAACTCGTTCTGGTTACGCGGTGCCGACGAAGAAGAAAAGAGATTCGAGGATGAGCCGATCACGTTTGTGGCCGTCGCTCAACAAGATGGCGTGCCTGCACCGGCGCAGGCGGCTGTGCCGCAGGCGGAAGTTCCCGAGAAGTAAGCGCGGCGAATCCGCCGGCGCGCTCAAGACATCATTGATTGGAGAGACTCGATGAAAGTGCTGATCCCTACTCCGTTGCGGCAGTATGCTGATAAGAAAGACGCGGTCGATGTTCCCGGAGCGACCGTCGGCGAGGCGTTGAAGAATCTGACCACCTCGCATCCCGATCTAAGGAAGCATCTGTATAACGAAGACGGCAAGTTGCGCGCGTTCGTTAATGTTTATTTGAACGACGAAGACATTCGCTACATGGAAAAGGAAAACACTCCGGTTGCGCAGACGGACACGCTGTCGATCGTGCCGTCGATCGCCGGAGGAGGAATTGAGTAATTGCGTGATTGGGTCATCGAGTCATGCGTGAACGGGTTTAGGGGCACTTTGGGTTTCAATGGCTCAATCACACAATGGCCAAATGACTCAAGCGGGAAAAGTTATGGCAACTCTTACTGAAACAACTCGCTCCGCTGCGGCGCTTAGCAACGACGAAGTACTCCGCTATTCGCGCCACCTGATAATGCCCGAGGTGGGCATGGATGGGCAGCTCAAGTTGAAGGCTGCGAAAGTTCTCTGCGTGGGCGCAGGTGGACTGGGATCGCCCCTGGCGCTTTATCTCGCCGCTGCGGGTGTAGGCACGCTCGGTGTGGTCGATTTCGACGTTGTCGATTTCACGAACCTTCAGCGCCAGATCATTCACACCACCGCCGACGTGGGCCGCAAGAAGCTTGATTCCGCTGCCGATAAGCTGCTGGCGATCAACCCGAACGTCAACATCGTGAAGTTCGATACCAGGCTTTCGAGCGCAAACGCGCTGGAACTGTTCCGCGACTTCGACATTGTCGTCGATGGGACCGACAATTTCCCGACGCGCTACCTGGTGAACGACGCCTGCGTGCTCACTGGCAAGCCCAACGTCTACGGATCGATCTTCCGCTTCGAAGGACAGGTGAGCATCTTCGCGACGAAAGAAGGCCCGTGCTATCGCTGCCTGTATCCTGAGCCGCCACCGCCGGGCCTGGTGCCATCGTGCGCGGAAGGCGGAGTGCTTGGCATTCTGCCCGGTCTCGTGGGCGTGATGCAGGCGACGGAAGCGATCAAGCTGATTCTCGGCGCAGGCGAACCGCTCATCGGACGATTGTTGTTAGTGGACGCCCTGGCCATGCGCTTCCGCGAGTTGAAGCTGCGCAAGAATCCCGATTGCCCGGCGTGCGGAACTCATCCCACGATTAAGGCGCTGATCGACTACAACGAATTTTGCGGAATACGAGGAGAAGAGAAGCCAGTGGAAACACAGATGCCCAGCATTACGGTGGAAGAATTGAAACAGCTTCGCGACGCCGGCAAAGAGCCGTTCCTGCTCGATGTTCGCGAGCCGCACGAATATCAGATCTGTAACCTTGGCGGGCACCTGATTCCGCTGAACGATCTTCCGAAGCGCGTGAACGAACTGGATTCGAGCCGCGAGATCGTCGTCCACTGCAAGATGGGTGGCCGCAGCGCGAAGGCGGTTGATTTCCTGCGGCAATCGGGATTCACCAAGGTGAAAAATCTCACCGGTGGCATCAATGCCTGGGCCGAGAAGGTCGATCCGAAAGTGCCGAAGTACTAACGGGCAAGTGATTAGTGGCTAGTGGTTAGTTGGGTGGCTGGTAGCCAGTAGCTTTGATTGATTTGACTCAGCTACCAGCTGCTAGCTACCCAGTTGTGCCAACCCGAGTAATTCTTGATTACTCACTTCCAGGCTTTGTAACGTCATCTTATTTCCCGTCTGTGCTCGCATCCGATATTCTGTTTCGGTACCCATGACGGAAAAACCTCCATTTCGCTCTCCCCTTGCCTACGAAAACAAACGATTCCTCGATAGTCCCGACGGACGAGTACTCCGCATTCTTTCCGAGTATCTGGAGCCGCTCTCTCGATTCCGGCGGGAACGAATCCAGGACACGATCGTGTTTTTCGGATCTGCACGCTTTCATAGTCTTTCCGACGCAGAAGTTGCTCTGCAGGAGTTGGAGCGGCCGTTTTCCGCGCGACCGGCTCCTCAGGATGCGGGCGACCTGAAGGCTGCCCATGCGGCAGTCGAGATGGCGCGCTACTACGAAGACGCGCGCAAGCTAGCCGCGATGTTAACCACGTGGACCCGCACTCTGCCTTCCAAGCGGCATCGTTTTGTGGTCACGACGGGCGGCGGGCCCGGCATCATGGAAGCGGCGAATCGCGGCGCGTTCGAGGCCGGTGGGAAGACCGTAGGCCTGAACATTAATCTGCCGTACGAGCAGATGCCCAACCGCTACATCACGCCGGAACTCAATTTCGAGTTCCACTACTTCTTCATGCGCAAACTCTGGTTCGCTTACCTGGCGAAGGCGCTGATTGTGTTTCCAGGCGGCTTTGGAACGTTCGACGAGTTGTTTGAAATCCTCACGCTCGCGCAGACCGAGAAACTGGCGAAGAAGATCGTGGTGGTGATGTATGGCAGCGAGTACTGGAAGAAGGTGATCAACTTCGAAGCCCTGGTAGATGCAGGTGTGATCGCCGAGCAAGACTTGAATCTCTTTCAGATGTGCGACGATCCCGAGACGGCCTTTGAACATCTGCGCGCTGGGTTGACCGAATATCACCTGGCTGGAACGCATCCGGAGAAAGAGCCGGACATCGCGAAAACCAGGCCGTAGGAGCGGCTTTCTGCAAATTGGGTAGCTCGTAGCTGGTAGCCACGCCTGCTTCCGAAACCGGCGACTAGCTACCTGCTACGCGTCGGCGAGGAAGTCGATCTTGGCAAAGATCACGCTGCTTGATCCACTTGCGATGAGGCTTCTTCGATCTTCTCTTTGACCTCGTGTTCTACGCCTTTGATCTCGATGCGCTCGCGATGTATGTCAAGACGTAGCCGCCCGAAGACGCTCATATACTGATTCGCGATCCACACCAGGGCGAAGAAGGCGATGAGGTATCCGCGCCAATCGGAATACAGAAGCTTGTACCGGGTGACGATCAGGAAGAAAGCCGCGACATAGTGGCTGAAGCAGTACTCGCAGGTGAATAGGTAGAAGAACTTTCGTCTCGACGCTGACGGCGCGTACCGGCTTTGGCGAGTGCAGTAATCGCGCGGTTCGCGGAACGCTTCTTCGTGGGTTACCGTCCACGCGACGCAGGCGACGGGGATCGCCAGTACGAACAACCACACAATCTGCATTGCCACTGACATCATTCAGGCCTACCTGATTCGATCACTTTGCGCACGCAGGGTTGGACCGGCGCGTTGTGTCCGGCGCTTGATCCCTCCTGCGTTAACTGATGTACTGACAGACTGAGAGACTGAGTGACTTCATGCTCCTCTACTACATCACCGACCGGCGGCAGTTTCCAGGTAGTCCGGCTCAGCAACGCGATCGATTGCTCGCCAAGATTGAAGAAGCCGCTCGCGCCGGAGTCGATCTAATTCAGTTGCGTGAGCGCGATCTGAGTGCAAGAGAACTCTACGTGCTCGCGGCCGAAAGCCTCGGCATCATTCGTGAATCGCGAAATGCGAAACGTGGAACGCGCCTGCTGATCAACTCCCGGCTCGACGTGGCACTGGCCTGCGGTGCGGACGGCGTGCATCTTCGCGGAGACGACTTCTCGGCAAGTGATGCGCGCGCGATCTGGGCAAAAGCCGGTACAGACCTGGCGGGGGCGCCCTCGCCCGCGCGACACGTTTCTAACAACTATCAACTAACAACTAGCAACTTTCTTTTCGGCGTTTCCTGTCACAGCCAAGCGGAATTCTTTCAGCGGAATCTCATGGTGCAGACTTCGTCGTCTACGCTCCGGTTTTCGAGAAGCAGGGAACTAGCACTCAGGCAGTTGGCCTAGAAGGCTTACGACAGGCATGCGGACGCATTGCCACTCACGATAAGAAAGTCGAGGCTGGATTCGCTTCCGGCCATGCCGATCCTTGCCCTTGGTGGAGTTACGCTGGCAAATGCGCGTGATTGTGTTTCGGCGGGCGCGGCGGGAATTGCCGGCATCCGATTATTTCAGGACCACGACATCGCAGAAATTGTTGCCGCCTTGCGCCGTTAGCCGGCTAGCGCGCCGCCGCGGCTTCTCTCGCGGGAAGCAGATCGGCAAATACAAAGCCGTCTCGCTCGACGACCTCTCCCGCTTCAACTGGAATTTCGCGCCGAAACATCGGGCCCGCATAGACAAAGCTGTGGAACTCGCCATTTTCGCCACACGGGTCGGTTCCGGGCGGCAAGATCGCGCAACAACTGCTCATCAAATTCGCGTCCCGCAAAACTGGAATCGAGCTTTCGCGGATCGACGCACGTAAGCCTCGCCTTCAACCCCGAGGCAATCATCTCGTGCGCGAGTTCCGTGGTATTGATTCCCCATACAGGGAACAGCGGCGTCATATTGACCTTCGCCATCTGCGTCTCACGATAGGCGCGAATGTCCTCGAGAAATAAATCGCCAAACGCCACCGTTTGCACTCCCTCGGAGATTGCGTGATCCAGCATCTGCCGCATGCACTTTTCATATTGTTCGTTGGAGCATGGCCAGGGGAGAGGAACGGCCCACAGTGGCAGACCAGCGGCCGCTGCCTGCTGCTCCATCAATTCACGCCGAACGGCATGCATGGCGACGCGATCGAACTCGGAGTTGAACGTTGTCAACAGCGCAAGGACGTCCACCGACGGATCCCGCCGCAGCAGGTGCAGAGCCCACGAGCTGTCTTTGCCACCACTCCAGGAGAGCAATATTTTCTGACGTGCCATTGCCTAATCCTATCCTGTCCGGGAGCACTTTTCGCTGCGTCCTTGACGAATTGGCGCGCGAGCATCGATGATGCCTCTTCTCTCAATGGAGGCCTCCGCATTGACTCGCCGCAACCTGTGGCTGTTCGTAATCGTGCTCGCAGTTTTTCGGCTCGCGCAGGCTGAAGTTTCACTGCCAGTAGTTTTTTCCGACGGCATGCTACTGCAGCGCGACTTGCCAATTCACGTCTGGGGACGATCCGCGCCTGCCGAAAAAATCTCGGCCACCTTTCGCGGCGAAACCAGAGCGGAGGTTGCGGATGACCTTGGTCGCTGGCAGCTGTATCTCCCGCCTGCCCCTGCCGGCGGTCCTTACGAGCTGACCGTGAGTGGTTCAAATCGCATCGTGATCCACAACGTTTTGGTCGGCGATGTGTGGGTAGCCTCTGGTCAGTCGAACATGGAATTCAAGATGCGCGAACTCGATAACGCGCAGGCCGAAATCGCCGCGGCCAAGTTCCCGCGCATACGCATCATGCGCATCAAGCACGCTTATTCGGAGTATCCGCTGACAGATGCGGTAGCCGATCAGAGTTGGGCGGAAGTCTCGCCGGATTCGGTGCCCGAGTTTTCGGCGGTATCCTACTACTTCGCTCGCGAAATTCACCAAAAAGAGAAAGTGCCCGTCGGGATTATCGAAAGCAACTGGGGCGGCACAGTCGCCGAAACCTGGACGAGCATGGATGCGCTCACTGCGGATGCATCGCTGATGCCTATATTCGCTTCGCGTGCGCGCATGATGGACGCTGAAGCCGAGAACCTTCTGCTCGAACCAGTGCACCAGGCGGAAACCGCGAAGGCAAAAGCCGCCGGCCTCACGCCGCCGAAGTTTCCGTGGCACCCAGTCCAGCAATCGTGGGCACCAGCGCAACTCTACAATGCCATGATTGCGCCAATCACTCCCTACGCGATTCGCGGGGTCATCTGGTACCAGGGTGAAAGCAACAGCAAGCTCGATCGCGCGCCCAGTTACGAGCGCCTCTTCCAGACCATGATCCGCGATTGGCGCGACCAGTGGGCGTTGGGCGATTTTCCTTTCCTCTACGTGCAAATATCCAGCTTCACCTCCGACGCCACCGAAGATTGGGCCATGATTCGCCAGGCGCAGCTGCGAGCGCTTCAATTGCGCAACACGGCGATGGCCGTGACCATCGACATTGGCAATCCCGATGACGTTCATCCGCGAGACAAGGTGGATGTCGGACACCGACTGGCGCTGGCAGCGCGGGCCACGGTATATGGTGAGCCGGTCGAGTATTCAGGACCGCTGGTGCGTCAGGTCACGCGCGAAGATCACTCGCTGCGGGTCTGGTTTGATCATGCGGCGGGATTGCAGTCGAAGGGCGGTCCGCCCACGAGCTTCGAGATTGCTGGATCTGACGGCAAGTTTGTGGCCGCAGAAGCGCAGATCGATGGGCAGACAATCGTGGTCTCGAGCGCATCGGTTGCGGTTCCGGTAGAGGTCCGATACGGTTGGGCGAATAGCCCGAACTGCAGTCTGTTCAACGGAGAAGGGCTGCCGGCGTCACCATTTGAGGGAGAGGTGAAGAACTGAAGTTCTCAAAGCGAGTGGACCAGACAACGCAGCCGAGACTTCGAAAGCCATAACGATCGACAGGGGGTTTATGAACGAGTTCCCTAATTTTCATGACGGATTTTTTGATGGGATTCTTGCTGAGGGCGAGAAGAAGGTGCGTCTCTTCTTGAGGACCAACGATCAGGAAAGGTTCACATTGATTCTTGGTGGAGTTGAGGCAATGAAATTCGAGAACGTTCGGGCGGGTAATATCATTTTTGATGTGGGCGTGGTTAGGACTGAGGCCCTTACACTCTCCCACATAAGCGACGCATACGACGCTCCTTCCTCTGAGTTGCAGCAAGGCCTCCTTACTTCCGCTCGCAAACGAGGGCTGCTTGGAGTGGAAGTGAGCTCTTCTTACGGAGCCGAGGGCATTGCCTTGGCTGGGTCTGCGGAGATCAAACCGGAGTTCCGACTCGGCGATTAGACAAAGAGCCACTGAATTTGGAAAGCAAGCACATGGCATCGGCAAAGAAGAGTTCAAAATCAAGCGTATCCTCGGCTAGGCCGCGAGGTGCGAATTTCGTGATTTGCGTCCGCAATGATCGCCATGCGGCGTCTTTGGAACTGCGAAAGCTCTATCCCGTAATTCGGGATCAAGCCGCTTCTAAGCGCCAACTGCTCCGGGTGATCGACGAGTCCGGCGAAGATTACTTGTACCCAGCCGACTATTTCATAGCCGTGAAGCTGCCGCAGCACATCTCGCGGGTTATTGCCGCCGCTTCCTAGGCCGAATGTGCCCCACATCGCTGGCCGTCACCCCTCCAACTCGCATCCATGCCCGCTCTCTCAGGTAAACTGAAAGATTAATCCCAGCGGTAAGAATGCTTATGAATAGCTCGAAATCATCTGTGGAGCCCGAGGCTTTGAATCCGGCTCCTGAGTCCCGCCCTGCTAATTTCCTGCAAGAGAGAATTGCCGAAGACCTCAAATCCGGTAAGTACCAGCACGTCCAGACGCGGTTTCCTCCTGAGCCCAACGGTTACCTGCACATCGGGCACGCCAAGGCGATCTGCATTGACTTCGGATTGGCCGATGAGTTCGGCGGCAAGACCAACCTGCGTTTCGACGACACCAATCCCGAGAAGGAAGATACCGAGTACGTCGATTCCATCCAGGAAGATGTCCGCTGGCTCGGCTTCGACTGGGATGGCTTGTACTACGCCTCCGACTATTTCGATCAGATTTACGAGTGGGCGATTCAGCTGATCAAGGCGGGCAAGGCCTATGTCGATGACCTGAACGCCGATGAAGTTCGCGAGTATCGCGGAACGCTCACGGAGCCGGGGAAGGAAAGTCCGTATCGCAATCGCTCGGTGGAAGAGAACCTCGATCTTTTCATTCGCATGAAGGACGGAGAGTTTCCCGATGGTGCGCGTACGCTGCGCGCCAAGATCGATATGGGCTCACCGAACTTGAACTTGCGTGATCCGATCATGTACCGGATTCTGCGCGCTGAGCATCATCGCACCGGCAACAAGTGGCTCATCTACCCAACTTATGACTGGGCGCACGGCCAGTCGGATTCCATCGAGAAGGTTACGCACTCGATGTGCTCGCTCGAGTTCGCCGATCACCAGCCGCTTTATAACTGGTACATCGAGCAACTCGGAATTTTTCCATCGCAGCAGATTGAGTTCGATCGGCTCGCGATCACTTACACGCTGCTCAGCAAGCGCAAGCTGCTGCAACTGGTGAACGAAGGCCGCGTGAGCTGGATGGAACGACCCGCGCATGCCCACGCTCGGTGGTATGCGTCGCCGCGGCTACACTCCCGAAGCGATTCGCAATTTCGTTTGGGCCGTAGGTGTTTCCAGAACGAATGGCATTGTCGAACTCGAGATGCTGGAGCATTTCGTTCGCGAAGACCTGAATCGCCGCTCTGCGAGGGTGATGGCGGTGCTGCATCCGCTGAAGGTGGTGATCGACAACTATCCCGATGGGCAGGTCGAGCAGATGGACGCGGTGAACAATCCCGAAGATCCCGACGCCGGCTCGCGCAAGGTTCCATTCTCGAAGACGCTGTACATCGAGCAGGACGATTTCCGCGAAGTCCCGCCGCCGAAATATTTTCGGCTTTCGCCCGGGAAAGAAGTGCGCTTGCGCTACGGCTACTTCATCACTGCGAAGAGTGTAGTGAAAAATGCGCAGGGCGAAGTCGTCGAGGTGCATTGCACCTACGATCCGGCGACGCGCGGCGGCAACGCTCCTCCCGATGGCCGCAAGGTGAAGTCGACGATCCACTGGGTCTCTGCGGAGCATGCTGTCGATTCGGAAGTGCGCATCTACGACAAGCTGTTCACGAAAGAGAATCCCACGGAGTTGGAAGAGGGCCAGAACTTCACCGACAACCTGAATCCGAACTCGCTGGAAGTAATTGCCAACGCGAAACTGGAACCCTCGCTGGCAGATGCTGCGCCGGGCAGCCGATATCAGTTCGAGCGTCTCGGCTATTTCTGCGTCGATACCGATTCGAAGCCGGGCAGGCCAGTATTCAATCGCACTGTGGCTCTAAAGGATAGCTGGGCCAGGATCGAAAAGAAGGCCAAGTAGGCCCGCGTCTGGGTGGAACCGCACCAAGCTCCTCTGGCACAGCCACTTAGACCTCAACTGTGCCAGTTTGGGAAGTTCTGAAGCGCTTCGTCTAAGGCTTCTAAATCGCCGCAAGCCATTGACTCCGTTAGGGCAACCACCTATAGTCCTAGCACTGTGCTGTGCCCGCTGGACGACCGGAAGATCGGTCTAGAAGTTGCGATGCGCGCGTCCACTTCGTATCGCCTACCTCTGCTCACCAGCAGCGCCGCCGTAAACTGAGCTCCTCCCCCCATTGGAGTCGTTCGCGGACTCTTGCATGGATTCCGTATTGGTCAGCATGATCGTCGTCCCGGGGATCACAGCCCTGCTGTTATTGCTGATCTTCGCTTATCTGTATCAGCAGAGCCGGGCGACGTACTTCCTCGTATGGCAGGCTGGCTGGGCGGCATTCTGCACAAGCTTCTTACTGCAGGGAATCATCTACAGCGCGTACGCGCGACCCTGGATTTTTTGCCTCGCGACTATATTGCAGATCGCGACTGCGTTCGCGATCTTCCTCTCCTTACGCTTCGTCAGCGACCAGCGCTTCCGCTTGCACTGGTATGACTTTGCCATTGCAGTCGTCGGCATTGCCGTAGCGACTTACGGTACGTGGCAACACTTTCCCGGGGGAGTATTCCAGCCGGCCGCGCCGGAACGTCTGCGAACGGAAACTCTCATCGCGCTTCTGCTTGCCTATTGCGCGTACAGCTTTTTGAGAGTCGGACGCTTACGCGAGTCGACCGGCTACCGGATCTTGGGTGGCGCCCTTCTGGCGTGGTCTTTACTGCTCGTCTCCGGCCAATTTGAAGGCATGTGGGCCCGGCGATTAGTCGCCATGGATCGTTATCTTGGCCCGCTGCCGCAAATGCTGATCGGTATGGCGATGGTGGTGGTGCTCTATGAGCAGGAACGCCGGACGGTGCAGGAGAATTCGCTCTTCTTCTCCACGCTCGACGTCGACAACTCGCGGCTGGTGAGTGCCACCGATGTGATCGGCGGATTCGAGAAAATCCTTCGCCGGATCATGAGCCTGGTGCGCGTCCAGCGCGCCGCAATTTTCGTCGGTGATGAATGGCGGTCGTCGCTTCCCAACGTAGCCGTCGGATTCTCGCAGGAGTTTGCCCACGATCTGCACGCTCAGGGACTGACCGAGTACCTCATCAACATGGCATACCGGCGCGGCGGGGTGGTGACTTTGCGTAACCTGCCGCATCTTTCGGAGCCGCTGCCACCGGGAGCGCCCGGCCATTTCGACAAGTTGCGGACGATTCTGTCCGCATACGCAATCCGCAGCCTGACGGCCGTGAGCCTGCAGACGCGTGAACGGAAGTTCGGCGTCATTCTGTTGCCGCAACGCGATGCGCGCTCTCTGGGCCCATCGCACGTGCGCCTTTTGTTGGGAATCTCGATGCAGATTGGGCTCACGCTTGAGAGCCACGTAGCCATGCAGGAGACCAGGCGTCGCACGCGCGAGTACGAGTTGCTCACGCAAATCGGCCAGGTCGTCAGCTCACATTTGAATGCCGACGAAGTGTTGCGCGCCATCCACAAAGAAATCGGATTGCTGGTTGACGTGCACGACTTCTACATCGCGTTCCAGCGTGACGACGAGTTGTTCTTCGAGTTCGATGTGCGCAACGGCCAAAACACGACCAAGCATTCCCGGAAGCTTGCCAACGGCTTCAGCGAGCATGTCATCAGAACCGGGCAGCCGCTGCTCATCAAATCGAATCTCGAAGAATTGCGGTCCAAGCTGGGCATCACCTTCGTGCCGGATCAGCGGGCGCAATCGTTCTGCGCGGTTCCCATCTTCATGGGAGGCCGGTCGGTCGGCCTGATGGCGGCCCTGCATTACGGCGAAGAGTTTATCTTCACCGAACGCGACGTGGAACTTCTACAGACCGCGGCTGGACAGGTTTCAGTGGCTGTCGAAAATGCGCGACTCTTTGAAGAACAGCAGCGTCGCGCGCGCTACCTCATCTTCCTCAACAACATCTCGAAGACCGCGATCTCCAGCCAGGACGCCGAGCAGATGCTGGGCGAAATCGTTTATGAGATCCAGAAGAACTTCGATCTCGACCACATCGGCATAGGCGTGCTCGACTACGCGACCAAGGAAATCGAGATCAAAGCGGAAGCCGGAACTACAAATCTGGCGCTTGGAAAACGCATCCCGCTCGGCACCGGCATTCTCGGGAAAGTCGCTCGCACCAATGAAACGATGCTCGTGCAGGACGTCGGCGACGGACCGCTGTTGGGAATCCTGCCGGAATCACGTTCTGTGTTGTGCCTGCCGCTTACCTACGGCGAAACTCTTCTTGGCGTTTTGAATGTGGAGAGCCGCCGCGCGCACGCCTTTGCCGAGCAGGAAGTGCTTACGCTGCGGACGCTGGCTGACTTGCTGGCCACCGCGCTGCACAACGCGTTCGTATTCCAGAAGCTGCAACAGCAGTCGATCACGGATGGACTGACCGGAATCAAGACGCGTCGCTTCTTCATGGAAAGCGTGCAGGCGGAGTGGAAACGCGCTTCCCGAGCCGGACGTCCGTTCTCTGTCGTGATGGTCGACCTCGACAAGTTCAAAGAAGTGAACGACACCATGGGTCACCTGGAAGGCGACCTGGTGCTGGCTCGCGTCGGCCGATTGCTGGAGCAGAAGTGCCGCCAGTCAAACGTCGTGTCGCGATATGGTGGCGATGAGTTCGTTATCCTGATGCCGGAAACCGGTATCGAGCAAGCGCAGATTCTCTCCGAACGCCTGCGGCTGTGGATCGCCACCGATCCCATGCTCAACGAGCGCCGCATCACCGGCAGCTTCGGAGTGGCCGCTTTCCCGCTGCACGGATCCACCGTCGAAGACATCGTCCGAGTTTCGGACGCGGGGATGTACGTTTCCAAGCATGCCGGCGGCAATCGCGTGTCGACCGCGGAAGAATTTACCGAGGGCGAGACCACGGCAGTGCAGCATCAGCTGATCGCTTCTTATATCGAAGGCTTCCTGCAGCGCGAAACCATGGGGCCGGAATCAGCCGAGGAATTAGTGGCGACCCTGCGTAAGATGTGCGCCGGACTGCAGGACGATCCTGAACCGATGCGCGAGGCCATCATTGTTCTCGCGCGAGCCGCCGAAGCGCGCGAGTTACACGCTGCCGGTCACGGCCACTCGGTTGCACGGTACGCTGAAGTGCTTGGACATGAGCTCGGCATGAGCGAGCAGGAATTGGCCGATCTGGTATTTGCCGGCCTTGTGCACGACGTGGGCAAACTGGTGATGCCGGAACGCCTGCTGGCGAAGCAGGGACCACTCACCGACGACGAGTACTACATCGTAAAAATGCATTCCGTAGTTTCGGCGGAAATCGTGGAATGCGTGCCCAAATCGGCGAAGATCGCTGAGATCGTTCGCCATCATCACGAGCGCTACGATGGATCTGGCTATCCCGACGGATTGCGGGGAGAGCAGATTCCTCTGGCTGCAAGAGTACTGGCTGTGGCAGATGCCTATGCAGCGATGGTGGATGAACGGCCATTTGCGCCAGCGCGCAGCGTTGAAAGCGCAGCTGCGGAAATCGAACGCGGTAGCGGAACCCAGTTTGATCCCATCCTGGTGAGACTGCTGTTGAACTACGTTCGCGGCGAGCAGGAAGCGGCGAATTTCTAAGACTCGCCACTGATCTCACGGATACAACGGATGTTTTCTGAGTTTCTTCTCGCCTGATTACTCCTTCAAAGCTCTAAAAAAAATCAGTGAAAATCCGTGTGATCCGTGGCTAGATTTTTTCTATTAATACAATCGCGTGTGCAATCGCCGCATTATCCGTTCCCATGCCTTCCGGCGTCTTGGCTTTTACGCTGACCGCGCCCGCATCGATGCCAAGTAGCTCAGCAACATGCTCGCGGATCTTCACGGCATGCGGACCGATTTTCGGTGTTGCGAGAATCAATGTGGAATCGACATTCACGACCGAGTATCCTGCGCGCTTCACCTGCGCGATCGCTTCCTTTAGGAACACAGCGGAGTCAGCGCCCTTCCAGCGCGGATCACTGGGCGGGAAATAGCCACCGATGTCGCCAGCGGCCACGGCGCCGAGCAACGCGTCGGTCAATGCATGCAGAAGTACGTCGCCGTCGCTATGGCCCGCGAGGCCCTGGTTGTGCGGCAGCGTAACGCCGCCAATTTTCAGCGGAATGCCTGGCTTAAATTCGTGCGAATCCCAACCGTAGCCAATTCTCATTTCAAACCTTAGCCGCTGATCGGCGCAGAAGAACGCTGATTGCTTGGGCCCTTCTATCTGCGTGATCAGCGTTTATCAGCGGCTTGTCTCTTTCCCCGCAAAGAACTCTGCCAGTTCCAGGTCATCTGGCGTGGTGATCTTGATGTTCCGGCGCGTTCCCATCACGACGGATACTTCGTGCCCAGAGCGCTCCACGATGGACGCTTCATCGGTGCCCACGAATCCGTCGCGCTCGGCTTCGTCGAACGCCTGTTTCAGCACGTGATAACGAAATCCCTGCGGCGTCTGCACCAGCACAATGTGTTCACGAGGTATGGTAGCGTTCACGACCGCGCCCTCCGAAGTGCGATCCACTTGCTTGATCGTGTCGAAGGCAGGAATGGCTGCAATCGCGGCGCCGCGCTTTTCTGCGGCTTCAATCACGTTCCCGATGGTTTCGGTGTCCACGAACGGCCGCACCGCGTCATGCACCAGGATCACATCTTCCTTCGCAGCTTTCAGAGCGGCGAGCGCATTGCCGACTGACTGCTGCCGGTGTTCGCCGCCTTCCACGATGTGTATGGGCTTGGCGAAATGCTCTTGCTTTAAGCGGGCTTCGAACGCCTCCGACTCAGGCTTGCGCATGGCGATGTAGATTTCGTCCACTTCCGGCACGGCGGCGAACTTACGAAGCGTATGGACAATGATGGGAACGCCGCCCAACTCTGCGAATTGCTTTGAGGTATGCGTTGGTTTACTGCCCGGGGTGCTCATGCGCGTGCCTAAGCCCGCGGCAGGAATGATGACAATGACTCTCATACGGCTATCAACCTTATTGCAATGCTGAGCAGTAAAGGGTCTGTAGTATACAGTTCCGCGGAAAGGGCCTCAAATACGCGATGAATCACGCCACAGATTCACGCAGAAACACGCCGATCTTTTCATAAAGACGAATCGTGTGCCTCTGCGGCTCAACGCATTTGCACCAGCACCGCGGGTTGCGGTTTTTGGATGTGCCGAACCAGGCCGAGCAGAAAAATCAGCGAGATCGTCGCGAGCGAGCCCAGGCAGATGATGCACCACGTAGCGAGCAGGTACTTTTCGACGTAGGTGAGATACAACGAGTAGCCAACGCCGCCGAGTGCCGCTAGCACCAGCAAAAGGGAGGCAGTCCGATTCGGGCGCCGCTGCACCGCCAGCACCAGCAGCACGATGTAACCGGCGAGCCCAATTGCCGCTACGGGCACTTTTCCTACCTGCGCATAGATGCTGCGATTCACGACGTCGCAGTTGAAGTTATCGCCCAGATCGCAGTAGTCGGTCGGAGTGCTCTTGTAGTGGTTGTAGAGTGACACGCCGGAGAGCACGATGCCGACGAGCGCGAGCACTATGATCACGAGCGCCAGTTTGTCCTTCATGGCAACGGGCACCCCGTCTGCTTACTCAGGTCGTTCAGTTCCATCTTGCCTTCGTGGCGCTGTCCGTCGGCGAAGATCCACGTGGGCGTGCGCTTCAGCCCAAGCTGCTTGCATTCCTGGGTGATCTGGCGCGAGCCGGGAATGCCGCACTCAACGTAATTGATGTACTGGAATGAATCCCCAAACAGTTCTTTCTGCTCGGCGCAATGGGGACACCAGAAAGTGCCGTACATCTTTGCGCCCTTGCTGGAGACACACTTGGCGAAGGCGTCCATCTTAGGATTGTCGGCAGCGTTTGCCGTCAGCAGCATGCCGCACACCAACACAAAACCTGCGACCACTCGCAGCGTTCGTATCATGACTGGCCTCAATGATGAAGTCGCAATGATTACAACACATTTGGGCGGGAAATGTAGTGACGTTGTCCAAGAGACTGCCGAGGTGCTGGCCATTTCGTGTCGAGCAGCAGCAGCGGTAAAAGAAGAAGAATTCAAATCCGTCCAAACAGGTGACGTTAGAAGGACAAATAAACCCGAATCGCCACGAAGAGCAGATAAGCCGCGATAATGGCCGCTCCCTGTTTTCGACTCAGGCCTTTACTTGCGGCGAGCATGATGACTACGCCGAGTGTCAACAGCCACAACCACACGATATCGAGGTAGCCACCCTTGGAATGTGGCGAGATACTGCCAAAAATCAAAGCAGGAATCGTCAGGCCGACCACAATGTTCAGGCTGTTGCTATTCATTGCCTCGGTGAATACCGCCGCGCCGCGATGGCGCCTGGCGAGGCGCACCGCCGTGTAAAGGTTGGGGATTCCAGTCAGCCCGGCCAGGACCAACGTACCGAGCAGACTGCTTGGGAGCCACCCTGCGGTCAGCCATGTCGCGGAACGTACCAGCCCGACGCTGCCTGAGACGATGATGGCCAGACTGCCAAGCGCGTAGAACAGTAGCTTACCGTGTCCGCTCTTATCCTTCTTACTTATCTTTTCTTTGTTTTTGGGGGGCTTGGGATTGCGACGATCACGCCGGACTTGATCTTCGGCGTCCGTCCGTTGCACCTCCTTGCCATGTTCCTGCGCCTCGCTGGCGGCAGAAACTACGAATGCCCTCCAAGGTTCCGGAAGCGGCAGTTTTTGCAGCGAGTCGCGCGATAATGCGAGCAGGACCACGTAGGGCACCATCAGTAATAGAACGAGCCCTAGCGCGACTGGGCTGCTGATTGCTCCCAAGGTCAGCCCGGCGGCCACGCTGACAACCAGGATTGCTACACCTCCCTCGAGCAGCGCAGGTTCACGCCTTACACGGATGCTGCCTGCCATCACCGCCGTAAGTCCCAACAGAGCCGCGAGATTGAACAAGTTGGATCCGAAGACCACGCCTACGCCGGTCGCCGTCTGGCCCGAGAGCATTGCGGTTACAGCCGATGAAATTTCTGGGGAATCTGCACCCAATGCGGTGAGGAATCCGAGGAATTGCTCAGGGATTGACCATCGCTCCCCTAAGCGGGCCATTACGCGAGCAAGCAGTTCGCTTCCCCCGACCACAAATGCAAGGCTGGCTGCAAAGATGGGGATCGAGTAGTAAAGAGGCATTACATTGCGTGTTATCGCGGAGGAACCGCAGGTGTTTTTTCCCTTTGTCTAGATGCTACGAAATAGGCTCAGCGATGTGCGAGGAGGTCGCCAAGGACGCAACGATGGAGGCTCAAGGGACGGTTTTGCGCCATACCGTAACAGAATTCCCTCGCGACCGGGGGGAAGCTGTGATCGTTCTAAGAAAGCGCGGCTACCTGGGCGATCTCCGCGCCTTCGGTGAACCCGATCATTCCGGCTGATGCTCCGTTGCCACCGCCGGACTCGGCCCCGGAGCAGGCGTCTGGTTGACCACCTTGCGCTCAGACCCTGCTGTCACCGGACGCGCCGGCTGCACCATCGATACGCCACGCTCGTCGAACTTGCCGAAGATCATCTTGCCGGCTGTGGTCTGCAAAACAGACGTTACTGCCACGTCGATGGTCTTGCCGATCATCTTGCGTGCATTGTCGACAACCACCATCGTCCCGTCATCCAGGTAGGCGACACCCTGGTTGTACTCCTTGCCTTCTTTCAGGATGAAGACGCGCATGGCTTCGCCGGGCAGCACGATTGGCTTCAGGGCATTCGCCAGTTCGTTGATGTTCAGCACGTCCACGCCTTGCAGTTGCGCGACCTTATTAAGGTTGAAATCGTTGGTGATGATCTTGGCTTCGTAATCCTTCGCCAGCTCAATCAACTTCAGGTCGACTTCGCGTACCGCGGGATAGTCGTCTTCCACGATCTGCACCTGCAGCATGGCAATCTTCTGTATGCGTTGCAGGATGTCCAGTCCGCGACGTCCGCGGTTCCGCTTGAGCGGATCGGCGGAGTCGGCCACGAGCTGCAATTCGCGCAAAACGAATTGCGGGATTACGAGAACGCCGTCCAGGAAGCCGGTTTCAGCGATATCGGCGATGCGCCCATCGATGATGACGCTGGTATCCAGGATCTTCATCGAGCGCTTGTTCTGTTTCTCGCCGCCGAATACGCCGCCGAGTGCGGACAGGTTCAGCAGGTCTCCCTTATTCGCGCCTACGATGAGTCCGACATAGGCCATGAACAACATGACCGACAGCATCAGGAAACTTTGCGTGCTGCCTGGCATGATGCTGTTCCGTATGACGCTGCTGAACAGGAAGGCGCCTACAATTCCAAGAATGCTCCCGATAGCCGCCCCTATCAGGCGTTTCAGGCTAACGGCGCGCAGACGAGTTTCGAAGACGATGATCGCGACGCCGATTACCAAACCTACCAGCAGGTCAGGAACAGGCTTAAGTCCAAAGGGATGAAGAACAAAACAGGCTGCCGCGACCAGCAATATAAAGACGATACGTACAAGTACTAAGTCCAATTGGGTCCTCCCTTCGGCCGAAACCACATTTCGGCCGATAGCGGAGTTTGATGCCGGGAGAAAGCTCTTCCCCTCCGCTAGCCCTCAGGTTCAAGGGCTGTACCACCTATAGCCCGGTTTATATCACCCGCGATACGCCCGGGTGCACGCCCAAAAAACCGATGCCATTCATACAGTTGCGGAATGGTGCTCTTTTGGCGTCCCTGCGATTTCCAACCCGGGTTGCCCGGGTCATCCGGTTTGACAACAGCAACTTACGGTTTCAAGTTGACCCCTATTGCCTTCCCAGCGCATGTTAAAGCTGCTTAGTTATCGGCCGTCAGCCTGCTTGGGGCAGGCGTTCGCCATAGAATTACAAATTTCTAGTTCCGTTCCTTGAACGCGGAACTGCAAGTTAGGTTCCGTTCCCGTACAGGGGAGGCGGTTCCTAAGTGACCGGCGCATGTCTCGGGGGAGAATCGCGCCGGTTTATTTTTTTTAGCTATCAGCTATCAGCTATCAGCCATTAGCATCCTCGGGCAGTCCCGGAGTACTCTCTACAGTTCAGAAGTCGCAGCAGGCATCCAGCCCAAAGGCTCATCGCTGAGTGCTGACAGCTGACAGCTGATAGCTATATGAAAGCCATCGTTGCCACTCGAATCGGAGGCCCCGAAGTCCTCGAGTTGCAGGACGTCCCCGGTCCCCAACCTAAAGACAATCAGATCCTGGTGAATGTTGAGGCGTGCGGCGTCAATTTCGCCGACATCATGATGAGCCAGGGCTCGTACGCCGGTGGACCCAAGCCCCCGTTTGTCATTGGACGTGAATTCGCCGGTAGCATTCTGGCCACTGGCGAGCGCGTGATGGGTTACACGCAGGGCGGCGCCTTTGCCGAACGAATTGTCACGCGCCCGAATTTTGTATGGCCCATCCCCGATGGATGGACGATTCCCGAGGCCGCCGCATTTCCCGTCAACTACTTCACTGCGATCTTCGCCTATTGGTGGGCCGGATTGTGGTCGCCCGCAGGCGCCGGGCAAGATCCGAAGAAACCGGCGAGTGTGCTGATTCATGCCGTAGCCGGAGGCGTGGGCACGGCTGCTGTTCAGATCGGAAAACTGCTCGGCATCGAGATGTATGGCACGTCGTCTTCCGATGAGAAGCTGGCGCGTGCACAGCGTCTGGGACTGCAGCATCCCATCAACTATAAGAACGTCGACTACGAAGAACACATTCGTGAAGCAACGAAGGATGAGGGCATCGACGCCGTGTTCGACATGCTCGGCGGCGACCACACCGGCAAGAGCATGCGTTGTCTGAAGTTTCGCGGGCACCTGATCGCTTACGGATCAGCAACGGGCGTGCCGCACAAGTTCGATATCCGCGCGCTTTACGCGAAAAATTGTTCTGTCGATGGACTCTGGCTCAGCCAACTCTCCTTGCACTCCGAATACATGAAGCCGGCATGGGAGCAGCTATCGGCATGGATCGCAGAAGGTCAGCTGCGTCCCCAGATCGGACACGTGATGCCCCTCGACAAGGTTGCCGACGCGTTCCGTCTGATGCTGGAAAGAAAAAATTACGGGAAGATCGTGCTCAAGGTGTAGACGCGAGTAATCTTTCCGCCACCCCCATTTTCCAAATCTGGAACAAAACTCGGAACTCCCGCAGTCTTGTGGGCGAATGTGCTACAAACCTTTCCGAGCAAAAGCACATGCGCCACGTACTTGTTCCATTCCTCGTTCTGGCCACCAGCCCGATTGCCGTTGCGCAACATCGCGGCGCGAATCGACTCGTTCCGAATATTCCAGAAACAGACCATTTCACCAACGTGCAGATGCGCAACGCAGATGTAACCGTGAGAAAACTCAGCATCCCGGCTGACAGCTCTGCCTCGGTGAGCGCTTCCACCCGCGACTACCTGCTCATCTCCATCGGGAAAAGCACGATTGCGGCGGTTGGATACAACACTAATTTCGAAATGTCGCTGGACGATGGTGAAATGCAACTGCTGCAGGGCGGTTGGCAGCATAAACTGGTTAACAAGTCGCGTGACACGGCGCAGTTGATCGCAGTCGAGGTGTCCTCCAGCCTTGCACCAAAGTCCGCGGTCTGCGGACTCGCGGCGCAGAGTTGCCAGGAAGTTCGGTTCGGCAAATCTTCGCAGGGAGAGTACGAGCAGGCTGAGTTGTTTGAGACCGATACGGCCAAGCTCTTCCGAGTGCGTCTTGGCTCGCAAGTCACAATGCAGCAGCACGCCGATGACCGCAAGCACCTGATCGTGGCGCTATCGCCCCTGCAGGCGCATGCGGGCGAGGAGACTTTCACCCTTCAACCCGGTGATACGTACTGGCACAATGGCAGATTCGATGGCCTGTCAAACGACGGCAAGTCCGATGCTTACATGCTGATTCTGGAACTGAAAAAGTGATTAGAGAGTTGTGTCAAGGATGCGTCCTCCCGTTTGCGTCGATCAATCGATACTCTCTGACAACTTCCTTTCGAGATCGACGCCGGGAAGATCGCCCTCAAAGTCTGAGCGTCTGTCACATCAGTTCAGTCGCCGCGCGATGACAACTCGGAAGCCGCAATTTAAAAGTCCAATGCTACTCACAGGGCATCTGATTTAAACGAACATATGAGCGTTTATTAATAGAGTCCACGATATTCAGTGATCAGGCAGGCACATCTATTTTCCACTGCGGCTTTTTGGCAGGGGAAATGCCAAGTGCGTTTTGTGCCAGCTGTACAAGCTCAATCGACATGCAACCCAATTTCCATACTTTTCGTCCCGACGCTGCTAACAGTCTTGTTACCAATGCGTCTCTCATTGTGTGCGTTGGCACAAGAGGACGTGCCATAGGTCACCGCCAGAATTTGCAGTGGGACGTACTCTGGCGCGTATATCAGGCAATGCCGGTTCAGCCAGGAGCTTGCGGCCGGCACTAGCAATCATTTAACAAGTTTCTATCGCATTCCGCTATGTTTCGTTTAGACATGGCAAAGCCAGCGTGCGGAGCAGGAGTGACGCGGTCTGCGATGAAAGCCAAGGAGGATGTTCACTTGAAGACACTCAAAGCACTCGTTCTGGTCGCATTTGTTCTGACGACAGCTTTTGCACTCGCAGCCAACATGCAGATCAATCTCAATAACGCGAACCAGCTCAACGGAACCACTATCAACCCGGGCAGCTACAAATTCGCCTATACCACCACCGGCAACACCGCCCAGGTGAATGTAATGCAAGGCAAGAAAACTGTAGCCACCGCAACGGGCGAAGTGGTAGAGGTTCAGAACCCGCCGCAGCACGACAGCATCATCAGCAAGATGAATCCCGATGGTACCCGCTCGATGTACGAAATCCAGTTCGCGGGAAAGAAGCAGGGCATTCGTTTCAATAGCGAACCTGCGATGGGCAAATAGAAGTCTCAGTCGTGACAGACTGAAAACGTAGAAAGGGAGCGAACTTCGCTCCCTTTTCGTTTGATTCCTTATCGCCGCAGAACTCTAATTAGCGCTCACTGAGCCTCTTCTTCCATCGCCACCGGATCGCGGTAGTGCACCGCCTCCCAGATTCCAATCCACAGATCCAGGATCCCGAGCCCGGAAATCGCTCCCCGCACAAAGTTGTTGCTGATGAAGTCGCGCAATCCCGGATGAGTGAGCACGAAACTGTTCTGATTCCACACCGAGATCCAGGGAAGCACAGCGATGAATAATCCCAACTCAATGCAGAACACCACGAAAACCACCATGGAGATTCGGTGGATCCAGACAATATGCCGCGGCACTGGCTCGGGCGGATTCGGGGATGCCGCAGACGGCTGGGTAATGATTGGCGTACTGGCGTTCAGAGGGTCGGCATCCTGTCTGGGGTATTCCGGTTCTTTCCCCTTGCGCGCAGAATCCATCTTCCGATTCTACGGGATTTCAGGCTTTCAGGGTTTTGATGCGCTCCGAAACGTCGCGATAATCGATATTGCTTCCGTACACTTCCAGGAAGTGTTGCAATGCCGACTTGCGATCGCCCGCGGCTTCGCACGCACAAGCCAGCTCGTATTCTACGGCAGTGTGAGTTTCCTGATCTCCTGGAACCACTAACGCTTTCTCGTACCATTTGATCCCAGCTTCGGGAATGCCCTTTTCCACGAAGCAATGTGCGAGCCAGGTATACGCCTGAATCACTTGCCCGAAAGGCTGGCCGTGATCGATTGCAGCGCAGACTTTCTGCAACTCACTGATCGCTTCGTCGAGCAATCCCATTTCTTTAAAGGCAACGCCCAGGTTGTAATGAGTCTCCGGATCTTCCTTGTCCGACGAACCCTCTTCCACTTCTTCTTTGAATTCCGCGAACAGCTCGGAAAGCGGAGACACGGTTTCGTCGATTTCCGCGGGCGCGATTTCCGGAGCTGCTGCAACTGCAGTCGCCGCCCCAGATGTCTCGGAGATCGTCGAAACCGCAGCCGCCGCGTGCGTCGGAATTGATGGCGTCGGAATTACTGGGATGCTCGGGAGGCTCGGTCCTGATCCTGGAAGTCCGGGGCTCGACAGCGGTGAACTACCATTGCCGCCGCTCATGAAATCGTTCCCAAGCGAACTCTCGAGGTCGAGTACGAAATCGGAGAGCACGTCTTGTGGATGCGAAGCCGCCGCAATCATCGGCTCCGGCTCTTCCTCCGTCTCCAACACAACCGGCTCGGGCTCTTCTTCCTCTTCTTCAGCCGCAGGAGCGGGAGCGGGCGCCGGCATGAGCTCCTCAAACGGCTCGCTCGATGTCGCCGGAACCTCTTCTTCGATGTCGAGCAGGTGCTCCGGTTCCGCTTCAATCCTGAATTCCGTTGCAGGCGTTTGCGTTTTCGAAGCCGCGGGCGTTTTCGAAGGCCGTGGTTCCGGAACCGGCGGCTCTACCGTGATCGGAGTCAGCTCGTGCACGATACCGGGGATGTGCTCGGGCTCAACGTACTTCTCGGCAGCAGGCTCTTCTGGTTCGTCTAACTCGAAATCAGTAATTGGAGCCGTTTGCGCGGCGATCGGCTCGGCCTCAGGTACCGGCAGCTCGAATTCCGCATCGGGCGCGTGATCGGTGAGCAGGTTCTCGATGAGACTGTCATCCAGCGCCGAGGGCTCAACTCGAATCTCTTCGACTTCCGGCACTTCTTGTATCTCTGGAACTTCCTCAGCTGGAGCATTCGCCGCCTCGACCACAGAAGCTGCGGCCGCCAGCACTTCGATGTGCGACTGGAACGAAGGAATTTCGGCATTCTCTGGCGAAAGTTCACGGAGCCGGTCCAAAGCCACGCGTGCTTCGTCGAGCATCGATTGCGAAATGTAGAACTTGATCTCTTCCAGCAAGTCGCTGACGACGCTCGGATGCGGAGCCTCCGCGGAGACTGGCGCTTCTTCCGGCTCTGGCAGCTTGGCTTCGAGCACCGGCTCTGGAGCAGGCGGCAGATGCACTTCGGCCGCAGCGGACTCAACCACTGGCTCCTCGGAAACAGCCGCTTCCCACTCCGCTGAGAGATCGATCTCGTGCGACTCACCGGCATCGGCATGCGAAGGAGGCGTAATCTCGAACGCCGGAATATCCGCCTCAGGCGCGACTTCTTCTACAGGCTCGACCGATGGCGCAGCTTGCGCCACGGGCTGCTTAGCAACGGGTTCTGGCGCAATTGCTACTTCTGGAGCATGTTCCACCGGCGGCGTCGCAACTTCATGCGCTGTGTCGGTGCTCCCGCATCGGGCGGCATATTCCGCGTATTGGGCAGCCTCTTCCGATTTTCCAACTTTGCTGAAAATCTGGCTCAGCACTCGATAGCATCTGGCGGCATCACCCGGCCGGCTGTTGCGCAGGTAAATCGAAGCCAGCCGTTGGTTCAGCCGAACATCTTCAGGAGCTTTTGCCAGCGCGCTTTCCAGCAGGTGGATCGCCTGCTGTGTCTTGCCATACGATTCGTATAGCTCAGACTCCGTGAGTGCGGAATTGATGCTCTCCGCAAGAACAGGCGCATAGGATTGTTGCAGCGATGGACCAGTCTGCTCTGCCAGTTCCTCGATGAAAAACGCCTGATCGCCTTCTTCCGGCTCGGTTGGACGCGCGGCAACATCCTGCCCCATGCGCACCATTACCTGCCGGTAGTTCTGCATGTGAAGCGGATTGCCAGGTTCGACCTCTGCCAGTCCCTGATAGAGATCGCGTGCCTTTTCCAGTTCGCCAGCCTGCACGTAGGCATGCGCGAGCAACTCGTTGATCTCGGGAACACTGCTGGATGCGCCGGCCTTCTCGAAAATATTGCGCAGTGTTTCGAGCGATGCGGGCTGATCTTTCAGCTGCCCAATCAGCGGCTGCAATGCCAGGATCACTTCCGTGCTGTCGCCCGCGAGCAGCGTGCTCGAAAACTCGTCGTAAATCCGCAACGCGATTTCTGCGTTGCCCGATGTCACCAGCGATGTCGCGTATTCACGAATCCCGCTACTGTCGTTATGAACCGAAAGCAGCTTGCGCGCCAGCGGCTCCGACTCTTCATATTTACCGAGGCTCAGGTATGCGCGCAGCAGCGAATGCAAGCCTTGCGGCAAAGAGTCAATCGTCGGAACGCGCTCAAGGAACTTGATGCCGCCAGCGGTATCTCCTGCGTCGAGGGCAATCTTGCCGCGCAGCAGCAGTGCTTCGGTGTTAGTTGGGTCGATTGCCAGCAATCGGTTCAGCGCATCGGTTGCCGCATCCATCGAGCGCCGCTCGGAGAGGGAAGTAGCAATCCGAAACAGAAGATCGCGTGCCTTGTCTTTTTTCCCTAGCCGAACGTAAATATCCGCCAGCTTTCCCTGGATCGCCGCATTGTCCGGATCGCCCTCCAGCATCTTTTCGAAGATGCGAGATGCGCCGTCGTAATCGTTCTTCTTCTGTGCGGAGTCTGCGAGGATCAGGTACTGTTGCCGCGCGTCGTTCAGCAGACCCTGTTGCGTGTAAAGCTCAGCCAGTTTCTGCACCATGGCGAGCGAACTTGGGTCGAGCTTCGTGACCTTCTTGTACATCGCGATCGCGCGCAGCGTGAATCCCTGTTGCGCATAAGAATCGCCCACGCGCGTGTAGTATTCGCTGGCCTTCGATGCATCTCCATCGCGCGCATAAAGATCGCCAATCGTGTTCAGGACAGTGAGATCTTTCGGATCCTTCTCGAGAATCTTCTCGTACTCGGCGATGGCATTCGTCAGCTTGCCCTGCTGGACATATTTCTCCGCGCTGGCAAGCACTTTCTGTTTGTTGAAGCCAAAACCGAGAGCCATTCTTTACTCCGTCTTTTCCTTTACCGATTGTGCTTCAGCCCGGCGACTCGTTTTATAGTCGCTCCGCTGGACTTCCATATGAGAGACAAATATCCCGTTGGGTTCCGGACCACGTCTCTACGTTTTCGTACTGAAATCGGGTTTAAAGTACCACATCTATACCCGGTTCCATGCCGCAATAGTACCGAATTGATCACTGTCCGGGGGCTTACTTTGGATGGTGTACGTGTGGGTCGACGCCGCAATCCGTTGGTGAACTGACCTGTAAATCACCAATTGTCTCGGAATCGAAATCCTAATTTTCTTTCGCCGCTCCATCCACGACTTTGCGCAGCGCGCGCACACCGCGCACAATCTCTTCGCGCTCGGATGCGTTGGCTCGCGCCAGAAATTCCGCCAGAGGATGGATCGTGAGCGCCGGCAGTTTCCTTTTCAGGAATTCTTCCACTGCCTTCGACGGCGTGATCACCGTATAGCGCCGATCGTTTGGATCCGGCTTGCGCTTCAGAAATCCGCGCTTCTCTAATCGGTCCACGATTCCCGAAACCGTGCTGTGCGACAAACTTACTTGTTGGCTCAGCTCTTTTAAGCTCAGCCCATGCGATCGGACCAGAACTTCCATCACCAACTGCTGAGGGCCGGTCAAATGTCCACGCGCAAACTGCGCTTCCACGGGACGCCGCAAAATCTGGCGGATCACGCGCAAGTGCTCGCTGATTTCCCGCGCCAGCGTATTCAGTTCTTCGTCTCGCATTGATCTCTTTCTATTCCAGCGTCGATCAGAAGATTCCAGGAATCAATCCCTTTACCTGCTGCTTGTATTGCAGATATTCGTTCCCAAAGTGCTCTTCCATGAACGCGTCTTCGGTTCGTGACTTCAAAAACCATCCCGTGAATGCCAGGGCTAGTGCCACGAAGCCCCGTACTTGCCCGATTTCAACTGCCGTGCCCAGCACCATCAGCAGCAGCCCGGAGTAAATCGGGTGTCGCACCATCGCATAGGGACCGCTCCGAATGAGTTCGTGTTGCTGTTTGATCGTGACGCGTGCGCTCCAATTCGTTCCCAGCGAGAGGCGCGCCCATACCGCGACGCCGGCTCCCGCCAGAACCAACGCGACTCCCACTTCCCCGGTTGCCGCCGCGTGAGGCAGCACGCGAATGCGCAGAAACGCGGGCAGCCACCGCTTGTAGAGCAGCAGGTAAAACGCCGCCAGTTCGAACGACATCTGCAGCGCCCTCGATCCGGTCGCTTGTGCGCGAGCTGAAGGTTTAGAACCCAACCAGCCTGCGACCCAGAAGATGCCTACGCAGATCCAGAGCCAGCGGATCACCTCGCCAAAGTCGATGTTCACGCGCCCTCCTCACTATGTCGTGTACGACGCGTCGTATGCGACGTATATTGCGCTTTTGCTTGTGACCTGTCAATACCCTTGATCCAGGGCAGCTTTTCCTCAGCCAGCGAATTCTCATCGCGATTGCCGGCCCTCGCGCGCACGTGACCAAAGTCCAATGCTCTGTGTTCTAAGGTTACCTGCCCTAATGCGGATAACTTCGGTTATCTTCGACGTTCCTCCCTCAGTGAAGGTGCGCGCCTCAGGGTGCTCTCCTCGGGCTTCGCCACGAATTTAAGAGGCAGAAATGGGTAAAGAGACCCTTGGACGTTACGAAGTCGTCGGCGAACTAGCCCAGTACCGGGTTGGCACCGTCATTAAAGCCACGGACCCGAAAACCAAGCAGACCGTCGCCCTGAAAACCTTCCGCCTGGATTCGAACGAAGGCCACGACCAGGAATTACTCAAGCGGTTTCGCATCGAAGCGGAAGAAGCACGTGCCCTCAGCAGCCCGAATATCGTCGCGGTAGTGGGAACCGGGGAAGATAAGGGTGTGTTCTTCGCGGTGCTCGAATTCGTCGACGGCATCCGCGTTTTCGACATGATGCTCAGCAAGAAAGAGATGTCCACGAACGATATCGTCGACATTTCGCGCCAGGTCTGCTCCGCGCTCGATCATGCCGCCAGCAAAAAAATCGTTCATCGCAATCTAAAGCCCGGCAACGTCATGATCGAATGGGATGGCTCGGTCAAGATCATGGACTATGGCGTCCCTTCTGGAGTGGAAGTTGGAGCGCCCGGTCCCAAAACTATTCCGCAGCTTCTGTACTACATGGCCCCGGAACAGATCCAGCGCGCACCTATGGACGTTCGTTCCAACATCTTCAACTGGGGTGCGATGCTGTATGAATTGATCTCCGGCAAAAAAGCCGCAGCTGGCGAGACCAGGGAAGAAATCTGCAAAAACATTTTGTCGCAGTTACCGCCGCCCTTGTCACAAGTTCTTCCCGGTGTGCCTCCCGGAATCAATCACGTGGTCATGAAGGCGCTCGCCAAGAATCCGTCCGAGCGTTACCAGACAGGCGCCGAACTCATTAACGACATCGAGCATTACAAGCAGTTTGGAGCCGCGAGCGTACCGGTTGGCGTTGACACGGCTCACATGCAAGCGCCGTCGGCTCCGCCGAATATAGCTCGTCCGGAAACATTCGCTCCGCCCATCGGGCTCAAACCGATTGCCCCTCCCCCAGCAGCACCCGCAAGTGCCTATGCGGCGAATCCAGTTACATCCGACATGATGACACCGAGGCCGACGATGCCTCCGGCGGCGCCACCCTACGGAACCTTCACGCCATCAGTACCACCGATTCCGATGACTCCGATTCCGCTCGCGCCGAAGCCGGCAGCGGCTCCGCAATCCAGCGTTGCGGTCGCGCCCGAACCAATTCCCGGCACTGTCGAGGCGCAGCAACCGAAGCAGGAAACCAAGGTGGTTCATCCACTTGTGGTTTCGGCGCCGAGAAACAAGCCGGTGCTCGACAGCACCATTAGAATTTCCACTCCACCGGTTGCGCCGGAACGCTCGGCGCCCCGGGTCAGCCCGCCTCCAATCGCCGCGCCAGTTCAAACGCCTTCGCCAAGGCCCAAGGCGAAAGCAAAGAGCGCGGGATTCGATCTGGCCGATCGTAAGAACCAGATGATTGCCGGTGGCGCCATGCTGCTGCTCTTGATCATCGCGGTTCTGCTTGGACTTCAATTTGGCCACAACCGCGAGGACGTCATTCAGCCCGCGGCAGGGAACGCTATTCAGTCGAAGCCCGAGCCTGTAGTCGCCGCGCCCGCTCAGCTGCCTGCCCAGTCTCCGGAGGTGTTAGCGGCCGAACAGCAGCAGCCTTCCGAGCCTGAGGTCGTCTATTCCAAGAAGGACAAGAAAAAGAAGACTACGGTGAAGCAGGTTGCCGCTCCAGCTCCGAGTCCAGCGACTGGGGAGATTACCATCACCTCGATTCCAACTGGAGCACAGGTGCAGATCGACGGCAGGACCGATCCTGCCTGGGTAACTCCGTCTGGGATCACTGTGTACGCCGGATCGCATTCAGTTGTGGTTTCGAAGCCCGGCTTCTCGGCGCAGACGCAAAACGTCGAGGTTCTCGCCTCGAATCGGGCTGTGGTTTCAATGAACCTTTCCGAGCTGGTGGCTTTGGCCGCGATCACGAGTGATCCTGCTGGTGCTTCCATCTATGTGGACGGCCGCGACAGCGGAAAGGTCACGCCCGCGCAGTTCGCCGTCGGCAAGGGCTCCCACACGATTAACCTGAAAAGGCTCGGCTATTTTGAGGTTTCGCAGTCTCTGGAAGCGACTCCCGGTCAGACCGCCCGCTTTACAGCTAATCTCAAGCCCATGGGTGATGCCACCGAGGTGCGCAGCACGAACAAACTGGGCAAGCTGTTCGGTGGAGGAAGTAAGGATTTCGGAGTGGTAAAGATCAAGACCACCCCGAAGGGTGCGCAGATCTCGATCAACAACCGCATGATGGACCGGGGAACGCCCGCTGAATTCGAAATCCCGCCCGGAAACTATCAGATCGTGCTCAGCGCACCGGGCTATAAGCCGCTCCAGAAGATGATTACGCTCCAGAGTGGCGACCGTCTGAACCTGGACGAAGTCTTGGAAAAGTAACAAAAAGAGCCGCGAAAGATTGGGCCTGAAGTGCTAACATTCTCTTCAGCTTCACCAGCTGTGGGGGAATGTTCGCTGGCTCTCACCAGGCGATTTTCGCTTGCGGTGCCTCCCCACCTGCAACATAATCCCAGCCTGGTGGAAGGTGGTGGGCCTTCCTATGACGTGTCCAAAGTGCGGAGCGAGCAATCCAGGGCTTGCGACGCGCTGTACACAATGCGATAGCCAACTCCCTGAATCACATTCCGACTCCACGTGGGGTGGTGGGAGGGATTCATCGCCGAGTCCGGCGCCGGTGTCTGCTCACGCCGACGGAGCGACGCGTGCGTCTTTCGCAGGCGGCTCCAATAATTTTCCAACCGCCGTTGGTACAAGCCGAGCCCGCTCCCAGTCCAGTTCCGAAGTTGATTTTGGTCCCCGCTACCGTGTCGAAAAGCTTCTCGGCCAGGGAGGCATGGGCGCTGTCTACCAGGCCTACGACCTGGATTTGAACCGTACCGTCGCACTCAAACTTGTTCGCCCCGAATTGATGGTTCATCCGGAAGCCATGCAGCGCTTCAAGCAGGAGTTGCTGCTGGCCAGCAAGATTTCTCACCGGAACATTCTCCGCATTCATGATCTGGGCGATGTTGCTGGGACGAAGTTCATTTCGATGGCCTTCGTCGATGGCTCCGACCTCCACCACATCCTGCAATCGCAAGGTAAGCTCACCATCGAGCGCACTCTCAGCATTTCCAAGCAGCTTTGCGCTGCCCTGGACGCTGCTCACAGCGAATCCGTGGTCCATCGAGACATGAAGCCGCAGAACATCATGCTCGATAAAGACGATCACGTTTACGTTTCTGACTTCGGCCTCGCGAAGTCAATCGAGAGTGAAGGCGGCATGACCATGACTGGGGAGCTGCTGGGTACTCCCCGCTACATGGCTCCGGAACAAATCGAGTGCAAGCCCGTTGACGGACGCACCGATCTCTATGCTCTCGGCCTGATCATGTACGAAATGTTGACTGGCGATGTGCCATTCCAGGCTGAGTCAACATTTCAGTTGATGTACAAGCGCGCCAACGAAGCGCCACCCGAGCCTAAGGCCGCCAATCCGGACATTCCCGATTGGCTGAATCAGGTGGTCATGAAGTGCCTGGAGCGCGATCCGGCACGCCGGTACGCTTCCGCGCGCGCGATTCTCAATGATCTTGAGTTGCAGCAGTCGCCCTCCGGCTTCTCGCCGAGCATGTCGATCCGTCTGCCGCAGATGGCAGTGAACGTGCCGATGAACAAACGGCTGCTGGCGGGCGTCATCGCCGGAGCTCTGATCATCAGCAGCGGATTGGCAATTGTGGGCTATCGCTACATGCATAAGCCCTCGAGCGAGCAGGTCGCAGCGGCGCCTGAGCGACGTGTTGCCGTGTTGCCGATCAAGGTCCTCGGCGACGAAGCCCAATTAGGATATGTCGGGACAGGTGTTACCGAAGCTCTCATTTCTAAGCTTTCGCAGCTGAAAGAACTGAACGTTGCGTCCGCATTCGCAGTGCAGAAGGTCAATGCCGATAAACCGGTCCCCGAGATTGCGAAAATGCTGGGCGTGAGTTACGTCGTGCAGGGAAGCGTGCAAGGGTCGGGTGATGACGTGCTTGTTGTGCTGAATCTCCTTGATAGCCAGGGAAAACAGGTCGGTAAAGCACTCCAGCCATTCTCCGGCAAACGTCAGGACCTGCTGACGCTCGAAGACAACATGTTCAGCGCGCTGCAACCGGTATTGTCCACCTCTTCGCAACCGACGGTCGCTTTCCATCCTACAGAGAACACGGCTGCTTATGAGTTGTACCTGAAGGGACGAAACACCTTTACGCGCGGCGAACTCGACGCTAAGAACGTCCAGACAGCCATCGATTACTACAATCAGGCCACCAAGGCCGATCCAAACTTCGCTTTAGCTTGGGCTGGTCTAGCCGATGCCTATTTGCGTGTTTATAAAAGTAGCAAAGATCCGAATGCGGCACAGCAAGCCCTGGCCGCTGCCCAAGCGGCAAACCGGATTCAAGGAGCGGACAGCATTCCGGAAGTGCAGTACACGCTCGGAAGTGTCCTGAATGCGAGCGGCAAGACGGCCGAGGCCATTTCTGTTCTCCACGACGCCTTGAAACTCGCTCCAAATTCCGACGAGGCTTATCGGCGACTGGGCGATACGTACCGGGCCGCCGGTCAGAAGGACGAAGCAATCGCTGCGTATAAGAAGGCGATCGAGCTGAACCCATATTTCTGGTTCAACTACAACCTGTTAGGGACAACTTACTATCGGTTCGGCCAGTACGATGAAGCTCTGCAGGCGTTCAAGAAGGTCATCGAGCTGGATCCGAACAACGCTCCAGCGTACTCCAACATGGGCGGCATCTACTTCACGCAGAACAACTGGAGCGAAGCGGTTGAGGCATATAAGAAATCGCTCACGCTGAAACCGGCGCCGGTCACGTATTCAAACCTGGCGACGCTGTATTTTTATCTCCATCGATACGGCGAGGCCGTCGAGAACTACGAGAAAGCGGTTGCCCTAGGCTCGGAGGACCAGTTCGTTATCGGCAATCTCGCCAGTGGGTACTGGTTTGCGGGTGATCGAGCCAAAGCGCTGAAAGCCTATGATCAGGCAATCGTGCTTGCGTCGAAAGAGCTGCAGGTCAATCCGCGTGATGCGAATGTCATGGGCAATCTCGCGATCTACTACGCGGAAAAAGGCGACATCAAGAATGGACAGACTCTGATCAGGCGCGCTCGCGAAATCGCCGACAGCGTCGATCTGGCCTATTACGACGCCGAGATCCAGTATCTCGCTGGGCGGAAAAAAGAAGCAGCAAGCGCGCTCGAAGACGCGCTCAAAAAGGGTTATTCGCTGGATATAGCCAAAGCCGATCCGTGGTTCAGCAATGCCTTCCAGGAGCCGGAGTTTCAGGCGATTCTCAAAACGCCGCCGGCAGCTAAGTAAGCCTCAGAATTGTCTTCACTTCATGCGGCCTTTGAAACGGCTATCGTTGCGGAGTTAAATGTCCGTTGCGATCCCGAATGTTCGGGCGCTCTTGCCCAAATAGCAAAAGGCCTGATGTTTTCGCATCAGGCCTTCTATTTTGCACGGGGCGCAAGTCCCGGGGGTTTAGCCTCTGAATTTCAACAATCGCCGACGGAAGGTCACCAGCAAGCCCGTTGCCAGCAGCGCCAATGACGCTGGTTCTGGGACCAAGGCAGTGAAGCCAAAGTTTGCCGGCCAAGCATCATTCCCTGCTTGTCCATTACCCACGCAACTCTCGCCGGTAGTGCCGCACGGATTGAGATCAATGAAGAGATTGGTGCCGTAGGGTATTCCGGTATCTCCCGGAGAAGCATTGAAGATGATACTGCTCACGTCACCCGTCTGCTGATTCACGTTTACCTGACAAGAAAACGCTGTGCCGAGGTTGTTCGGTTGGGAATCGCAGAACACATCCGAGGCTAAGATCGGAGCGTCGGGGGTGATGACAATGTAATCCCAAGTGGCCCCCGACAAGTTTGCGAAGCAGAGATATTGGGGTATGCCCTGGGGATTTATATTCGGGTCGGTACTCGTGCTCGTTCCATTTGGCGTAGCCTGGAAGCTGAACGTATTGCCGAACACAGCCACGGGACCCGGAGAGTTACTGCAAATCTGAGGGTCTTGCATGCCGATGTGTCCGGCGTGCATCAGGGTCGTACAGAAGCACAACAAACTCAGCCCTACCACAATCTTGAGCGTTCGCATCTCGGGGTCCTCTGATAAGAGCTGTGCAATCGAATCCCCAAACGGGAGAATTCATGCAATGAATATTCATTTAAGATTCAGCTGCTTAGGATGATTTCCGAGGGAGTTTTAACCGGCATGAGAGCATCCTTTGCAAAGTGGAGCAGCTTAGCTGCAAAGAGTTGCAGCAGCTCACTTTAATGACATTGGTATCGTGATCGTCCGAACGTCGCCTGACTCATTGCCTCTCTTCCGTTTGTTGGCTTCACGCAACCGAGTTATCAACACGGTCCAGAGACCCTTTGTCGGTAGCAGGTCGGGATCAAGGGATTGACTGGACGTTCTTTCGCTTCCAGCCCAGAAAACCAATCGCCGGAACTATGAGCAACGCAAGTGAACTCGGCTCGGGAACGGTACTGACCTCACTCCATCCGAAGGTCTGAGGCATCAAAAATCCGCCGACATGAAAGGATGGCAGGGGATCATAGGCGTTGATGCAGGCCTGATTCCGCACGACCAAAGGTCCATAAATGGATTGGTCGGAGAGAAGTTTATGTCTAATTCGTCCCCGTACAGATCATCCACTGGAATGAAGTAACCGTCTTTGGCCGAGCCATCGGCCTGCAGTAGAGGACCCAGGAATCCGCTGGCACTCGCCCAGAACGTTCCAGGAACGACGTAACTATTGAGGATGTTATTCGTTTCAACCCATTGGAAACTCGCGGCCACTATTTCATTGCAATTGGTGACACACGGCTGGGTTGCAGTGAAGTCGGAAAAGATGCTGACTTGATACAGCTGGTCTGCCCAGGCAAACGTAGAACCGAAAGCCAGCAGGACGATCACAACTCGAAAAGCGCGCATTGCGTTTTCCTTCCAAACGAAACAGATGGAGAGGAGCAATCCACTGACGGCTGGGGTCCGTCAGCAATGCCCCAACATCATACTCAGAGTTGCTGTGGAAAGTAAGGGTTGTCACACCTTAGAAGTCCAAATTCCCTGAACCAGAAGAGATTGATTTCAGCCATGCTACCGGCTCACCCAAAATCACGTCTGTAGTGTCCGACTCTGTGCTGCTGGCGCGGTAAGTTACTCCGTGAGATGGAGAGGAAGTAGATGTGTCGGAAACGAAACTCGCACCTGCCCCACTTCCTGTCTATAACTTCTATCACTGCCCACACCTTTGCAATCTTCAACCGACAGCGCGCATTTCTTTGGTAGCGTGTTCAGCGTGCATTCATGCCAACGGGATATGAATAGGCAATGTTGATTGAAATCTGCTGTGGCTCTATCGACGATGCAATCGAAGCCGAGGCCGGCGGTGCCGATCGCGTTGAGCTCTGCTCGGCGCTTTTCCTTGGCGGGCTGACTCCTTCACTGGGAACGATCCTCGAAGCCAAATCACGCTTGAAGATTCCGGTCATGGCGATGATTCGCCCACGTGCCGGCGGATTCTGCTACAGCGAAGCAGAGATGGCATCCATGGAACGCGACGCCGATCTTGCTGTTGCGAATGGCGCCGACGGCTGGTCTTCGGCATTCTGCGTCCGGACGGCACCGTCGATGTCGACCGTTGCCGCCGTATCCTGAAGCGCGCCGGTAAGCGTCAAACCGTTTTTCACCGCGCCTTCGACGTAACCCCTGACCCATTCGCGGCGCTCGATCAGATCATTGACCTGGGATTCACCCGCATCCTGACTAGCGGTCAGGAAGACTCAGCTCTCGACGCTCTGCCTTTCATTCGGCGTCTTATTGAATACGCCGATGGCCGAATCGAAATCCTTCCTGGTGGCGGAATTCTCCCTGCATCGATCCCAGACGTCGTTCGGCAGACTGGCTGTCGGCAAGTACATCTCACGGCCTTCAAGACTGTCGCGGATACCTCCACGCAGGCTCGTCCCAAGGTGACTTTTGGAGGCGCACTGGAATCTCGTGAAGATCAGTTCCAGGTCACTGACCGCGAACTTGTCCGCCGCATCGTCAATTCCATCGCCGGGGAATAAGTTCTATGGTCCAACAAAATTGCAACTGGCTTTTACGGGAAGTCGATTCCGTTTCGTATTTGCCATCCACGTTACCACCTGCCCGGTAATGTGACTTTAGTCACATCTGCTTGAGATCGAAACTCGGCTAAGATGCCCTCATTCATATCGGGCGAGTGGCGTAATTCGGATGAATCCTCCCAATCCGAGTGGGCTGCGGGAAATGGATTTTTTTGCTGAATCGAAGTCACTATCGGAGTTTTCTGGTAGCCGCTTCCGCCATTCTGGTGGTGGTCTATTCCTTTATCGCAGCGTTCAGTTCTCCCTCTGAACATCTCACCGTTTTTGCTGATCTCGGCCAGCCGCTTCTCGTTGGTCTTGTTCTCGCTGCGTTCGCCTGCAATCTCGTAGGATCGCGTGGCAGCGCTCGCAAATTCTGGCTCCTCATGACTTCAGGAGCCGCGCTCTGGCTTTTCAGCTCGGCGATGTGGCCCTATCTCGAACTTGTCCGCAATGTCGACGTCAGCGCGCCCACATTTCTCGATATCGTCCTCTTCCTCCATCTTGTGCCGATGATGGCTGCGCTCGCGACGGTTCCACACGAGCACCGCGAAGTCCCTTCTCTCGTCGGACTGCCTTTGGCCATGATCGCCGTATGGTGGATGTACCTCTATTCGTTTGTGGTCATCCCCTGGCAATACCTCATGCCCGATCGCGCCCAGTACGGCTCGAGTTTCAACGTGCTGTACCTCACCGAATCGTTAGTCCTGATCGCCGGCTGGCTCTTGCTTTGGTATCGCGCCCGCGGCGGCTGGAGAAGCTTGTACGGCGCGTTGCTGCTGGCGTCCGTGGGCTACACCATCAGTTCGCTATTCATCAACATGGCGATGGATCGCGGCGAGTATTACACCGGCAGCCCGCACGATATCCCGCTCATGCTCGCCATTGCCACAATGGTTTGGGCCGCTTCGCTGGAGCCTGGCTGTGCGCCGAGCAAGGAATCGCAGGTCACCGAAGACGAAGACGCCCACCATGCTACCTGGATCAGCCGGCTCGCGATCTGCGCCATGCTCTCCGTCCCCGTGCTCGCTATTTGGAGCCTGGAATACAGTCAAGCTCCTGCGCCGGTCCGGAATTTCCGGATACTGATTTCTTTTATCGCGGTGGTAGCTCTCGCAATCCTGCTTTTCGCGAACCAGCAGATTCTCAGCAAAAAGCTTCGCACCACTCTCGCCACGGTTCGCGAATCCTTCTTCGAACTAGCCCGGACGCGTGAAGCTCTTGAATATCGCGCGACTCACGATGGCATGACTGGCGCCATGAATCGCAGCGCCATTCTTGCGAGCCTTGGAACGCGAATTATCTCGCTCGGCTCGATCGGAGATTGGTCTTGCGATCCTGCTGATTGATCTTGATCACTTCAAGTCGATCAACGACCAGTTTGGTCACGCTGCCGGCGACATCGCAATCGTCGCTTCCTGCACTCGCATGCAGGACTGCCTCCGTGCCCACGATTATGTAGGACGTTACGGTGGTGAAGAGTTCCTGATCATCGTTACCGATTGTGACCAAGCGGCCGCTCTGCACATCGCTGACAGAATTCGCACTCGCATCTCAGAACATCCCATCACCTTGAACGCGAATCCGCTCTATGTCACCGCGACTATCGGTCTGACTATGTCGCGCCCTGAAGACGTGCCGGAATCGTTGCTGCGACGGGCCGACCTTGCGCTCTATGAAGGTAAGGAAGCCGGACGAAACCGGGTAAGCCTCTCCTCGGAACTCATGTTGTCGGTCCAGTCCTAGCTGGCGCAACCAGCACACAACGTTTGTAGTTAGCCCGTACTTCACCTGAAGTCAAGACTCTCGCTGCTCACTCCGTAGTGCAGCCAAGCCCAACCCTGAGATTCAGCGTATACTAGAGACTACTTAACCTCGAAGACACACCTACAGGCACCTTGGCCTTCGCGATTGAGGAACTCAGAGGGGGCGTCGGGTGTCATCAGATTTCAAATCGATTACTTCCTGAGCAGTATCTCGGTTGATCGGTCTGTAAATCCAAAACCGCTCTTTCTCGGCCGCTTGGCAGGGAATCACGGGCACGGATCGCGAACTCTTACGCTCCACCCAAGTGAGAAGCAGACGGGTTCGAGTAAGCGCAGCTAAAACAGGAGCCAGGCAATGTCAAGTCTCAACGGCGACAAGTCCAGATTCAACCGCGAACGCAAGCAAAAGATCCAGCGCCGGAAACATAATCGGGAGCTCCTGAGCGCCTCCACGCAGTCCAAGAAAACCGGCTCGGGAACAGCTTCGAAAAATCAGAAGAGGGAACTATGAAGAATTTGTACGTAGGTAATGTTTCGCACAGCACAACGGAAGCCGAGCTTCGCAGTGCATTCGAGGTTCATGGCGCGGTGGATAAGGTCAGTATGGTCACCGATCGTGACACAGGGCGTTCGCGCGGATTTGCTTTCGTCGAAATGACCAATGCCGCCGAAGCTGATAAGGCGATTGCTGCTCTCGATGGCGCCGAGCTGGGTGGAAGAGCTTTGAAGGTCAATGAAGCGAAGCCCAAGACCAGCAACGGTGGTGGTGGCGGCGGACGCCGATTTGGCGGAGGCGGCGGTGGTGGTGGACGCGACGATTATCGCGGTCATGCGCGCCAGCCCAGAGAGCCTCGCTGGTAGCTCTTTTGCTCCGTAGCTCCGACACATGCAAACCAGGCAGTACAGACGAAGGTGAGGGTGAATGGCTGGACGAACAAGCTTTACGAAGCGACAGAAAGAACAGGCAAGACAACAACATCAACGTGACAAGGCGGAACGTAAGAGCCAGCGCAAACTGGAGAAGCCCGCTGAACCACTGGATGACGCCAACGAATTAGCGCGCCTCGCACAAGAGCAGGCAGCCCTGTTTCGCGTCGGTTCCGACGAGGCCGAAGATAAGCATCCGGCAGATGACGACGACCGCGACTAGCCATCAGATGCAGGAAGTCTGAACATCCGGAAAGGACTGTTTCAGTGCGCAATCAGGCGACATCACTACCCGCTTCTCTTCAGCGCAAGGTGCTGCTGGTCGACACCGCCACCAGCACGCGCAGCCTAAGGGCGAAAGCACTACGCGATCGTGGTTTGGATGTCGTCTGCGCCGGCGGCCTGAGTGAAGGCCGCTCCTTGTGGCAGCCCAACGCCTACAAACTGGTGCTGATGCATATCTGCAATGACTCGTTTCATGCAGCCGAATTCCGCGACGAGATCAAGCACGACAGTCCCGAACAACTGGTAGCCTTTTTTGTCGGCAAGCCGCTGTTTCTCGCCTCCACTCCAGGCCCAGACGGCATGGAGATCGATCGCGATCATCGCGAGGGTTGGACATCGATGGTCGCGGCCATTCTGGCCAACGGGTGCAAATCGATCGAAAATCGCGGCGGCATTCTCGAAGCCGCCATGCGCATTTCCGCAGCACGCACTTGCCACCAGGCGCCGGAGAAGACGAACGCGCTATTGCCAGATCCTATCGCGCCCCGCGTCGCGCGGCCTTTGCCAACGCTTTCCGAACCGATTTCTGCTTTGGCTTTAGCAGTTGAAGGTTCTTCTTAATGAGTGCGTACCGCTGCTCGACGCACGCATAGCTGCGTAGCGGGTCTTCCGGCGTGTTTAGTGTGTAATCCAGCAGTCGATCGACCGTGCTCGTCGCTACGTGCAGTCGCGTATCGGAAGAGCCGTAGTAGATCAACACCTCTCCGTTCTTCCGCGCCACCCAGCCATTGCTGAACACCACGTTGGAAACGTCGCCGATGCGCTCGTCTCCCTGCGGACCCATGAAGTATCCTGCCGGACGATGCGTGATCACCTGCGGCCGCTCCAACTCACACAAGAACATGTACAGAACATAACGCAGACCTGCCGCCGTATTGCGAACGCCGTGCGCCAGATGCAGCCAGCCTTTCGCCGTCTTGATCGGCGCCGGTCCCAATCCGTTCTTTACTTCCTTGATGGTGTGATACTCGCGGTTGTCCATGATCACTTCTTCTTCGACCACCGCGTTCTGCATCGAACTGCACAGCCCCCAGCCGATTCCGCCGCCTTTGCCAGCCTGTATGAATTCGTCTTGCGGACGCGTGTAGAGCGCGTACTTGCCGTTCACAAACTCCGGATGCAGCACCACGTTTCGTTGCTGCGGAGATTTCGTCTTCAGGTCCGGCAACCGCTCCCATTTCTTCAAATCTTTCGTTCGTGCCAGGCCGCACTGCGCCACTGCCGAAGACGTATCCCACGACGGTGCCTTCGGATCTTTTCGCTCGGTACAGAACAGGCCGTAAATCCATCCGTCTTCATGCCGCACCACGCGAATGTCGTACACGTTCACATCCGGATCGCTCGTCTCCGGCATCAGGATCGGATAATCCCAGAAACGAAAGTTGTCGACGCCGTTCGCGCTTTCCGTCACGGCAAGAAACGACTTCCGATCCGCGCCCTCGACGCGTGCCAGCACCAGTATCTTCCCCTCGTGCTCGATCGCCCCGGCATTAAAGGTTGCATTGATTCCCATCCGTTCCATCAGGTGCGGATTCGTCTTCGGATCGAGGTCATAACGCCAGAAAATGGGCGTGTGCTCGGCGGTGACCACCGGGTGTTGATACCGGTCGAAGATGCCGTTCCCATTCTTCAGCTGTGAATTCTTCCGCCGGATCAGCTTCTCGTGCTCTTGGAATAATTGCCGCACCTTCGTTTGAAATTGGGCCTGGTTCATTTTGTCGTTCCTGCCTCTTTGACTTTATGTTTTCCGCCGGAATTGACGCTATCCAGCCGCGCCATCACTTCAAAGCACATTCGGCTGTTGTGATATGGGCACTTCCACTGATCCACCTTGTACTGATCGTTGCTCGGAACCCGGTCCCGCGAAACCTTCCAGAACCATTCGCCGTGATTGTGATCCACGATGTACTGGTCGATGAAATCCCATGATCGCTCGGCGGCTGCCTGAAAATGCTCTTTGCCACTCAAGTCGTACGCATTCAGGAATCCGACCACCGCTTCCGCCTGTGGCCACCAATGCTTGTCGGTATCGATAACTCCATTACGATTGGCTTCATACAAAAGCCCGCCATCGGTGTCGATCGCCTCCTCGCAGACAGCTTGCGCCATCTTGACTGCTTCGTCTTGAACCTCGCGCAGCAGGGCTGCGTCGCCGAGAATCTCTGCCGCTTCACATAGCAGCCAGCTTCCCTCAATGTCATGACCATAGGAAATGTGATCAGACTTCGGCGCCCAATCCTCGTCGAAGAACATGATGAAATGGTGAGTCTTGCGATCGATGATGTGGTCAAGAAAGATGCGGATCAGCTCACGCAAACGCCTTCGCAATTGCTCATCGTCCCAGGCCTTCAGCAGCGTCGCGTACGCTTCCAGCACATGCAGATGCGTGTTCATGGACTTCTTCTCGTCCATGTCGACGGCGCTCAGTCGCTGCTCGCCCGCAAGCGTCCAATCGCGCTCATAGGTCTCGAAGTAGCCGCCATTCTTCGGGTCGTGGCTGGCGCTTTCGATTGCCTCGTAGATCTCTCGTGCCGTTGCCAGCGCCTCTATATGTCTTGTGGCGAGATAGTACTCCGCCAGCGAGTAAACCGTGAATGCCTGGCCGTAGATTCGCTTCTTGGTTTCCACCGGATGGCCCTGGTAATCCAGCATCCAGTACACGCCGCCGTACTGCGGGTCGAGAAAATATCGCGAGATGTATTCATGCGCGCGCCGCGCCGTATCGCGGTAAATCTCGTCCCCATAGACCTCGAACGCCTTCGCAAACGTCCACAGGATTCGCGCATTCAGGATCAGCCCTTTATCGGCCAGCGGATCGATGGTGAGATCGTTGGCGATCTGTCCGCGAAACCCGCCATATTGATCGTCGATTGTGTACTTCAGCCAGAACGGCAAGATATTGGACAGCAGTTCATTCTCAACACGCTGATGCAGGCCCTGCATATAGCACTCCCGAATGTGCATGATGCGTGAAGCTCTCAATTCTAGTTCACCAGGTGTGTGTTGGACAGAAAACGGGCCTAGACAACAAGATCAGCCACCGTGAATCCAGATCCTGTCTGCGGTTGTGTCGCTCTCCGACCCCTTCCGTCATCACGCGCGATTCGTTTGTAATCCTCCCTTAATACCCTGCAAGTAGCTTCTTCTCACCTGGCTGCGGTCCTCAGTTCGCAGCTCATTCTCGGTGAGGAGATTTCAAAGAATGTTGATTACCAGCAGTAAAACAGATTTCTTGCGCGCGCTTCTCAAAGGCTTGGCGCTTTTCAGCGTCGGTGCCAGCGTCGCTCTCAGCGCACAGGACTTTCACTCAGATCGTGATAAACATGGAACGAATTTCTGGCCCGGCAATCTAGTTGTCAGCCGCAGCGTGTACGACAACAATCCCGCGAACGTCACAGTCGGCACGATTCTGCCACCGAATTGCGCGAACACCACGGGTGGTTGCGCGGCCTCGACTGGCGCGCCTTACAACGGTTCCTATCCGCTGGTCTGGAACAACGATATCTACGACGGCAGCTTCGGTATCACCTCCAAAATTTTTCTCGACCAGATCACGCCCTGGGGCGCGCTGATCAATACCCTGGAAGTGCCGAATAGCTCCCAGCGTGGGATCAAGAGCACCAGCGATCAACTGGTCACCAGCTTTTCGTCGAAGTCGGAGCTGGCTCTCAACCTTTCCACCGACCGCCGCTATCTCACTTTCATGGGATACGTCGCGCCCATTGACACCATCGATGTCTCCAATTCGAATACGCCGGCTGCTGTTGACCCAACTAATCCGGTTGGCGAAAACAATTATCGCGCGGTCGCACAAGTTGATCGCCATGGCAATTTCCAGTTCACCGAAAGCAACGCCTATAGCGGCAATAACGGGCGCGCCGCTATCTGGAATAACACCAATGGGGCAGACTTCTTCTACACTGCCGGCAATGCGGGGAATGGTGCGAATCCTCAGCCGAACGGTGTTGTGCTCGGAGCAGGCGCGCAGATCATCACTCCTTCCGATCTTCCGGAATGGCAGCAGAATCCCGGCCTGCCGACGCCGGTTGGCAGCTTCTCCATCACGCAACTCGGCGCGAAGGCGGACAAAGTGGGGAAAGACGACAACTTCCGCGGACTCACCGTCTTCAACAACGTTCTCTACTACTCCAAGGGAAGCGGCGGCAATGGCGTGAATACCGTCTACTTCGTCGACACAGTTGGCGGGGCATGCCCGAAGGGCATTGGTGTCCCGGCGGCTGGTGCGACCCTGCCCACCACTCCGCTCGCGGACATTACGACCCAGACCAACATGTGCATTCTTGCGGGCTTCCCCTCGACGCCCAACAAGAGCCTGCCGTCGACGGTGAATCCGGGTGCTCCGTTTGGTATCTGGTTTGCCGACGCGAACACGCTTTACGTTGCTGACGAAGGTGATGGGTATACCGGTGGCACGGATCTCTACACCCACGCTGCCGCGCAGACCACGGCCGGACTGCAGAAGTGGGTATTCAACTCCGCCACCAGCACCTGGTCTCTCGCCTACACGCTCCAGACGGGTCTCGGGCTTGGTACTGCATATTCCGTGAAGGGCTATCCTCAGGGAAATAATCCGGGCACCAATCTTCCCTGGGCTCCGGCCACCGACGGCCTTCGCAATATCACCGGTCAGGTCGATCGCGATGGTCGCGTCACCATCTGGGCCATTACCTCCACCATCAGCGGAAACGGAGACGTAGGCGCGGATCCCAATCGCCTCGTAGCGATTACTGATTCATTGAAGAACACCGATCCAACCGTTGCAGCTGGCGAGAAATTCTTCACGCTGCGGCAAGCTGGATTCGGTGAGGTGCTACGCGGGGTCTCATTCACTCCAGGGACAGGTCTGGACGACGACGATCACGATCGCGACTAACTGAATTTCCTTCCCGTGAACGCAGAGCGCCAGAACTATATCTCTGGCGCCCTCTGCGCTCGCGGATTCGATCCGTTTTTTTTGTTTCTCCCTCAGCGCTCTCCACCGCCTGCCCATTCACGTCACTCGCCTCTGTGACCGCCAACACAGTCCGCTGAGACAACCTCAGTTATTACCTAAGAAAATTCGAACGATCGTTCGAACGTGGTGCCGGGTTCATTCGACACTGCGCTTATTTCGCTCCAGAACGGAGTTTACGGACCGGCCTATGAAGAGCTTTCAAGATTCAGGCCATCTCTTCCGGTTAGCCGCCGTTTTCCTCGCGGGCATTGTCGCGTTCCTCACGGTACGCGCGCTGCTCGTCCCAAAAACATTTGGCCAGTTCGGGCACTACCGTGGCGCCGCACTAGCTGAGATCGCAGCACGGCCCGTGAACTATGCGGGCCATCAGGCTTGTGAGGATTGTCACTCTGACGTCGTCGACACCAAGAGCAAGGGAAAACATGCGCACGTGAATTGCGAATCGTGCCATGGTCCGCTCGCGAAGCACGCCGCCGACCCAGCCTCCGTAGATCCGGCTCTACCGGACACGGCCGTGATTTGCGCACGTTGTCACCAGGCGAACATCGCCAAGCCTGCGTCGTTCCCCCAGGTGGATGCGCGCGAGCATTCTGGCGGATCGCCTTGCAAGACATGTCATGCCCCGCACAGTCCGGTCATCGCAGCGGGAGGGATGAAATGAACATCACACGCAGACAAATTCTCTTCCTCCTGCCCGCTGCCGCTGTGGCGTGGAAGTATGTCCTGGCTGGCACTCCCGAAGAATCACCGAACTACAAAGCTACCGACCACTGGTGGGGCATGCTGATTGACCTCACCAAGTGCATTGGCTGTGGAAGTTGTGTGCGGGCTTGTCAGAACGAGAACGGCGTCCCCGACGGCTACTTCCGCACATGGGTCGAGCGATATCACGTGTCGGAGTGGAACGACGAGAGCCCAGACGTGGATTCTCCCGATGGTGGGAAGAACGGCTTTCCTCCTCCGAAATATTCGGGAGGGAAGAACTTTTTTGTGCCGAAGCTCTGCAATCACTGCGCCGACTCGCCGTGTACGCAAGTCTGCCCCGTGGGTGCTACCTTCGTCAGCCCGGATGGCGTGGTACTCGTCGACTCGAAGTATTGCCTGGGTTGCCGGTACTGCATTCAGGCATGTCCCTATGGTTGCCGGTTCCTCAACCCAAAAACCAATACCGCCGAAAAATGTACTCTTTGCTATCACAGGATCAACAAGGGGCTCACCACCGCATGCTGCGAAGTTTGCCCAACGGGTACACGGCAATTGGCGGATCTCAAGAATCCCAATGATCCGATTCACGAGTTCCTGCGAACCCATAGCGTGCAAGTGCTGAAACCGCACCTCGCCACGCGTTCGAAAACGTTTTATGCCGGACTGGACGGATCGGTGCGATAGGAGGAACGCGTGACGATACCTGTAGATGGATTTATGTATCCGAATGAAGTGGAGTTGCAGTGGAGCGTGCTGATCGTCCTCTATCCGTACCTGACGGGACTGGTTGCCGGCGCTTTTATTCTGGCCTCGCTCGAGCGCATCTTCCACGTCGAGACCGTAAAGCCAACGTACCGGCTCGCGCTCCTAACAGCCCTCGCATTTCTGCTGGTCGCACCCATGCCGTTGCAACTGCACCTCGGGCACCCGGAGCGGTCGTTTGAAATGTACCTGACGCCCCACACCACATCCGCAATGGCGATGTTCGGCTTCGTTTACTTATGGTACCTGATGGGCGTCCTGGTTCTGGAGATCTGGCTCGATTATCGTCGCGACATCGTTCTTTTGTCGCAGACTTCCACCGGCTATAAGCGTCTCGTTTATAAAGTCCTGACGCTCGGGTCCGACAACATAAGCCCACGCGCGCTGGCAATCGACGATCGTGTGGGCTACATCGTTACTCTCATCGGCATACCCTCGGCATTCCTGTTGCACGGATACGTGGGCTTCATTTTTGGTTCCGTGAAGGCGAACCCGTGGTGGTCCTCACCGCTGATGCCCGTGGTCTTTCTGTTTTCCGCAATGGTCTCAGGCATCGCCCTGGTGATGCTGCTGTACATGGTGCTGAGCTGGGTTCGGGCGAAGACAATCGATATGCGCTGCGTGGATACGATCGCACAGTACTTGTTTTACACGTTCGTGATTGACTTTACGCTGGAGATGCTCGACCTCATTCATCGCATTTACGAAGCCGACGAGTCCTTCCGCAGCCTCGACTTCATGGTCCACACCCGGCTGTACCTCTCTCAGATCGTCATCCAGATTTTTGCCGGGACTGTCACTCCGCTGCTCCTGCTGGGGATCACGCAGGTGATTCACCTTTCAGAGAAGACACGCAAGCGCGTCTATTCAGTCGCTGGAGCACTCACCCTGATCGGCATCTTCGCCATGCGCTGGAACGTAGTGATAGGTGGCCAGTTGTTTTCGAAGAGCTTTCTCGGATACACGACTTACAAGATGGGTTTTGTCGCGCGCGAGGGCCTTTTGACTGCAATTATCTTGTCGGTGCTGCCCTTCGCGTTTCTCTGGGTGTTGGTAAAGCTTCTTCCACCTTGGGGAGCAGCGCAATCCGAAGCGCTGGTCGAGGCTGCAACCGGCGATTAGCTCGACGAAATAATGGGCGACTCATTGGGGCTGCTCGCAATCGAAGGTTGTGTAAGGAGAAGATCATGACCTTGGAAGACGCGCGCCGGGTGATTGCCGCGGCGGAAAAGAAAGCAAAAGAAATTGGCCAGCCAATGAATATTGCCGTCGCCGATGAAGGCGGCAACCTCGTCTCTCACGTGCGCATGGACGGGGCTTGGCTTGGCAGCATCGACATTTCCATCAACAAGGCGTTTACCGCTCGGGCTTTCGATATCGCGACAAAAGATCTGGCGGCACACTCGCAATCCGGCGGGCAATTCTTCGGCATTCATGTCTCCAATCAGGGCCGAGTCATGATCTTCGCCGGCGGGATTCCGCTCAAGAAGAATGGCAAAGTAGTTGGCGCGATCGGCGTCAGTGGCGGAGCGGGTGATCAGGATCAGAGCGTCGCAGAGGCTGGAGCCGCCGCGTTCTAGTTGCTCGCATTCAACTGTCCGTGAAACCTTCGGCGCAGTTGCTCATGCCGACGGTATTGTCTGAGCGTGCGCTTTCAAAACCTGGTCCACCTTCTTTGCGATCCCGCGCAGACTGAACGGCTTTTGCAGAAAAGGAGCTGCTGAGTGAAGGATGCCCTGTCGCAGCACCGCGTCATCCGTATAGCCTGACATGAACAAGAACCTGGTATCGGGCCTCTCCTTTTGCAGTTCGATGGCCAACCGGCTGCCGCCGATACCGGGCATCACGACATCGGTAAGCACCAGCTGAATCGCACCTTCGTACTCCCGCGAAATCTGCATGGCCTCGCTCGCACTTCGTGCTACCAGCAGGCGAAAACCCAGGCTCTCCAGCATTTCTTTAGCGGAATCGCGAACCGCGTCATCGTCTTCCACCAGCAGAATGGTTTCGTCGTGCGCCGTGAAGTCTTCCCCCGTTTCCTCATCGTCCGCACTGTTTGCGATCGGCTTTATAGCGGGAAGGTACACATCAAACTGAGTGCCTTTCCCCGGCCCAGAGCTGCACTCGATGTAACCTTCGCTTTGTTTCACGATTCCGTATACCGTCGCCAGCCCAAGCCCCGTGCCCTTTCCTTGTTCCTTGGTGGTAAAGAACGGCTCGAAGATGCGCGCCTTCACCGAATCCGGCATGCCGCAGCCCGAATCCCGCATCGATAAGCGCACGTAATCACCGGCGGGAATCGAACAACATAGCTCCTTGAGGCTCACATTCTTCGTGCTGATAGTGAGCTTTCCGCCCTCCGGCATAGCATCTCGCGCATTTACCGCGAGGTTCATGATGATCTGTTCCACCTGCCCGGGATCTGCCTTCGTACTCGCCAGATCGGGGTCGAGATCTGTTTTCAAAATAATGTCTTCGCCGATCAGCCGGCCCAGCATCTTCGAAGTGTTCATCACCGATTCATTCACGCAGAAGACCCGAGGGTTCAGGATCTGCTTGCGCCCGAAGGCCAGCAATTGACCGGTTACGTCGGTTGCGCGTTTGGCGGCTTCCAGGATCGCCTGCAGATGACGCTTTACCGGACTCTCGGCCTGTAGCTGCAAGCTCGCTAGTTCGGCATACGACATCACCACATGCATCAAATTATTGAAGTCGTGCGCCACCCCGCCCGCCAGTTGGCCGACGGCCTCCATTTTCTGTGCTTGCTGTAGCTCTTGCTGAAGGAGCTTTAATTGTTCTTCCGCCAGTTTTCGCTCGGTAATATCGATCACAACTCCACTCGTTGCTACTGGCCGGCCGGATGCATCCCGGCGCCCTTTGCCGCATGCGTAAACCCAGCGAATTCCCGCGGGCGAAGCCAGTCGGAATTCGAGCCGTATTTCGAGATTCTGTGATTGAAGCCAAAAATCATTTTCCAGCGCCTTGCGATCTTCCGGCACGACATAAGCGAGCACATCTGGAAGCGTCACTTTGGCTCGTTCGGAAAGACCCAAAATCTCCCTGCCGCGGGAATTGGTCACCAGCTCACCGGTTAACAGGTCATAGCTCCACACGGCGAGATTGGCAGCTTCCATCGCTGCGTCCAGCCAGCGCTTACTTTCGCGCAACTCGTGTTCTGCCCGCCTGCGCTCTGTAACATCGCGCAGAATCGCTTGCAACCGTCCATCCGGTAGCTTTCGCCCTGAGAGTTCGCCGATAAACGACGTTCCATCTTTTCGCCGGAACTTCCACTCCGTCATGACCAGTTTTGACTCAGACAAGCGCTGTACTTCCGTCGGAACTCTCGGAACTTCTTCCTCTATCACAACGTCGGGAATTGAGAGCTTCAGGATTTCTTCTCGCGAATAGCCGAACATCTCGGCTCCCGCCGAATTTACGTCCAGATAATGGCCTTTTTCGTCCGCGACGAAAATGCCATCTGAGGCTTGCTCCACCAGCAGGCGAAAGTGGAGCTCACTTTTTCGCAGTGCTGCCTGAGCCTTCTCCTGCAACGTCGTGTTGGTCCGGTGCAACTCCCGCAGGGTCAAGAAGAGCAATAGGGCAGTGACCGCCAGGAAGAAGACTCCCTTCAATATGCTTAGAAGAAGAGCTGTGTTGCGGTCGACGGCGAGCGATTCCACCATCCTGTCGGTGGCGACGATCCAGAAGCACGACGCGAGAAAATAAAGAACGCCAATCGCGAGAGGCTGGTTCGAAAGAAGTCCACGCACGAATTTCATGCGCACCTCAAATCAGGGATAAGTGGAAATCCGTCGATTCATCCGGCAATTTCAGCCAGAAAAGCGCGGGTATCTAGAGTAGTAGCGGGATTACAAACTACCAGTGAAGCAGATCACAAGGTTCGGTGACGCTGTCCCTGTTTGTGAGCCGGATCTACAGGCCAGAGATTTCCTTGGTTGCTGCCAGCCAGGGTCTTATGCCACGTGCTTCGTTCCCGCCTCGCGCAGGTCGAGTTCATATTCCAGTGTGCGCAGAACTGCGTCGCTGATTCGTCCTTGATCGCGCAAGCGCGCCAGCGCCGCTCGTTCGGCCGAGAGCACCTGCCGGGAGATCCTGGAATACTGCTTGTGATCTTCGGGACGATAGCCGATCGGCTCCTCTTCGCCCGCCCGCGTCAGTGCGAAGAGTTTCTGCTGATAGTGTCCCATCAGGTCGTCGTAGATTTCATCGGATTCCGGCCCATCGCTCCGGCGCGCCTCTTCCATGTAGGCGAGCGCCGCTTCCAGAACTTCACGCCGCGCTCTTTCCTCCTCCAAATTTGAACCGGGCTTTTCTGCGATCCCCAGGACGCGTACCACCCAGGGCAGCGTCAGCCCCTGCAGTACCAGCGTCACCAGGATCACGCAGAACGCCAGAAACACAATCAGATTGCGTTGGGGAAACGGACTGCCGTCTCGCATGACTTGCGGAAGTGCAATCGCGGCGGCGAGCGCAATCACACCGCGCATTCCGGTCCACCCGACGACCAGGATATATTTCAGCGTTGGCTGGCTGACCTGATGATGGAGGAAATGCCTGCGAATCCAATAGGACAGGTGCGCTCCGGGGAATGTCCAAACCATTCTCAGCGCGATTACTAGTCCGCTGAACAGCGCTCCGTAGAGGAACAGGGTGCTCCAGCGATAGCCCTGGATCCCAGCCAGGACGTAGGGAAGTTGCAGCCCAATCAGTACGAAAACCAGCCCATTAAGAATAAAGGTAATCGACTCCCACACAGACCACGCCCGCAGCCGCACTCCCGGAGAGAAGAACCGAGAGCTCTTTCGGCTCAGATAAAGTCCGCAGACCACGACAGCCAGCACGCCAGACGCGCGCACCTTATCGGCAGCAAAATAGGCAGCGTATGGCACCAGGATGCTCAGCGCAATTTCGATGGGGGCGTCGTCGATGCGCTGCTCGATCCAAGTAACGATCCAGCCAATGACGAGGCCAATTCCGATGCCGGCCAGGATCAGGTAACCCATCCGCGCAACGCCGCTCATCAGCGTGGGCGTTTCGCCGCGCAGCAAAATCGCGAGCCCAAATTCGAGCGCCAGCAATCCGCTCGCGTCATTCACCAGGCTCTCGCCCTCCAGGATGTCAACGATCCGCTTGGGCAGGCCGATTTTGTCGGCAATCGAAGTGGCCGCAATCGCGTCGGTTGGAGCGATTACTGCGCCGAGAACCAATCCGACTCTCCAGTCGAATCCCGCGAACAGATACTTCGCTGCTACGGCGACGCCTACCACCGTGAAAAACACCAGGCCAATCGCCAGCGCCAGAATGTTCACGATATTGCACGAGAACTGGCGCCACGACGTGGTCCATGCCGCCGAATAAAGCAATGGAGGAAGAATTACGAAAAAGATCGTGTCTGGATTCAGCGCAATTTTCGGAATGCCGGGTACCAGCCCCAACAGCGCACCGGCGATCACCAGCACAATTGGGTAAGGGATCTGCAAACGCCGCGCGAGCGCGCCAAACGCGATCACGAACAGCAATAGCAGAAGAAAAACGAGTTCTACCGCCTGCACCCCACCGTGGCCCATCTGTGCGATCCCCTCAGTAGTTTATCGGGACAGCACCTCCCGGCAAGGCGAAATTTCCTTGTTGGTCAGGCTTCTGCCTGCGGCGAGAATCTCTGCTCCTGGCATTCTTCATAACATTGTCAGGCGTTCGTAACTTGATTGCTGCCGCAATATTCGGCCTTCTCAGCGCTCGGCGGAGAAGGACTCTAGGGCGGAGGTTAGCGGGATTCGAACCTGAGCGGCACTGACGGCGTAAGCGAAACGAGAGCCGTAACGCGAAATCCCAGGATCAAAACAGTCGTTCCGCCCAGCTTTTAGAGTCTATTCCATCCGGAGCCCGGTTTTGTTTCTGGACCCAGATGCCTCCAATAGAAAACCTCTTCTATCGCGTCACGATTCGTAAATTGAGACGAGGAGATGCCCCGGAACCGGCGTGCTTCATCCTATTCGGGTTCGTGGGCGCCTCACGTTTTATTTCATTCTCCCGTTACAATAGCTCTTTCCCTGCCAGACAAGACTATTCTGAAGGTCCGACCGGGTCGTGATGATGTTCGGTGTTAAACACATCTTCCACTTCGAGAGTTTCGTAAGCGTGCTCGCCGTGTATAGACTCATCCAGGCCAATCTCCTCACTAGCGCCGGTCACTTTAACAGGGGTGAACAGATTAATGATGCAGAGCATGGCGTAAGTGAAACCGAACGCCCACACCGACGAGAACAACACGGCAATCAGTTGCTTCACGAAGAAGCTGGGATTTCCATGGAGCAATCCGTTGGTTCCGGCAGAATTGAACGCGCTGTTGGCGAATAGGCCAAGCATCAGGATGCCCAGGAAGCCGCCGACTCCGTGCACACCCCACACGTCGAGGGCGTCGTCCCAGTGCAGCTTGTTCTTCATCTCGACCGCGAAGTAGCAAACAACACCAGAGACCACACCGATGATGACGGCGGTTGTTGGTGAAACGTATCCGGCGGCGGGCGTGATGGTCGCGAGCCCCGCCACAGCGCCAGTCAGCAGGCCGAGGAACTTGGGCTTCCGCTCGCGGATCCATGCCACGGCCAGCCAGGAAACAGCGGCGAACGATGCCGCCACGTCGGTATTCAGGAATGCCGTCGCAGTCACTGAATCGACTCGCATTTCGCTGCCGGCGTTAAAGCCATACCAACCGAACCAAAGTAATCCCGTACCCAAAGCAACCAGGGGAATGCTGTGCGGACCGCGATCGAGGACCCTGCGGCGCCCCACGTAAAGCACGGATGCCAAGGCGGCCAGTCCCGCGATGTTATGAACTACGATCCCGCCGGCGAAATCTTCCACCCCCCAACGTTGCAGGATGCCTCCGCCCCACACCATGTGGACGAAGGGGAAATAAACGAAGGTCAGCCATGCCGTCAGGAAAAGACAGTAGGCCTTGAAGCTCACGCGGTTAGTGAAGGCTCCCGAAATGAGCGCTGGTGTGATGATGGCGAACATCATCTGATAAGCGATGAAGACCATCGCGGGAATGGTGTCGTTAGTGACGGAAGGAGTTGAGAGATTGACTCCGCGCAGGCAGACATTGTTGAGGTTCCCGATGATTCCGTGCCAGTCGCCGCTGAAGCAGAGAGAATAACCGTAGAGATACCAGATGACGGTGGTCCAGCCCATCGAAACAAAACTCTGGATCATGATGGCGAGGACATTCTTGCGTCCCACCAAGCCGCCGTAAAAGAAGGCGAGTCCGGGTGTCATGAGCATGACAAGGCTGGTGCAAAGGATCATGAAACCGGTATTGCCAGTATCGAGGTGAAGCATGAAAGCCTCCGAAAAAAGATAACGGGGAACGAGTAAGTACGGCGCTCCGTGACAAGATACTTCGCGGAATGTTGAAGGAAAGCGCTATTGGTGATCTAAATCGCTGGTAGGTACACAACTTCGAATTCAATTCCTGTACGAGGATGGAGCAAGACAGGCTCGTGGATAAAGGCAGCGTAAATTGCCTCGTAGTATCTCTCAGCAATGCAAGATGCGGCCTGTACGCTGCGCCATTTCAATATTGGAATCTGTGCCGCAGCGCACGTTGTCCAGTGACCTAGGAAGTGGAAGATTCGGCATGTATACCCAGCGGTTGCCGGCTCGGGTCCTCCGCGAAGGGGCGTGGGGCTTTTGGCGGCGTGGATCAGTTACTGCACTAAATCTGAATTACCGTTAGACATGTTGGGACGGAGAGAATCGACACCGAATCCCTCGAAAGCCTCGCCCGCAGATTCTCCGCGGTTCGCTTCGCGGAACGACCGCGGGATTGGGCGGGATTATCACAACTTCTGGGCGCTTCGGCAGAGAGAAGCAGATACCCAAGAGTAGATGGCGGAGGGAGAGGGATTCGAACCCCCGGTACGGTTTCCCGCACAGCGGTTTTCAAGACCGCCTGTTTCAACCACTCACACATCCCTCCGCGTGGCTTACCCATTATCCCACAGCAAATTACGCGGCATCTTCGGAGGAAGGTACTTCGGTTGCCACACTTTTGCCACACATTGATTTGCGGCGTTCCATTACTTTTTTAGTTTCACGCTCAATCGTTTGCATGGCCTTACGAGTATTCTCCGAAACGGTGTGGATATAGTTGCGCTCCGTAGTGGCAACGTCTGAATGACGCAGCATTCCACTAGCCGCCAACGTATCCCCGGTAGTCGCTTTGATCTTGGTAGCGATACCGTGACGCTGGGGATAGTAGCCTTTCCACCCAATTCCCTTGGCTGTCAACCTGGGCTTGATGATCCGTCGAGAAAGCTCATCCAGATTCAATGGTTTGTTCTTACTCTTATAGCTGGGACTAAGTTTGAGGCTGCGTTTGAATTCTGTCTGAGCCTCGACCCATTGCCAATCGTAGAGCCACAGAGCAGCCGCCAGAGACGTGTGAGCTTCGGCGAGATTTGCATCGATCTCCAGAGCCTTTAAAGCTGCTGACTTGGCTTTAGGGAACGCTTCCTTTGGTGGCAAATAGCTGTTCCATCCTAAGAGCACGTAGGAATCGGCCAATCCAGAGTAGGCCAGGGCATAGCTGGGGTCCTTCTCGACAGCCTCATGGAAGCAGTCAATTCCCTTATTAAAGCCTTCCTCGGTCCATTTGTTCCAGTGATGACGGCCTTTTAGATAAAGCCGATATGCTTCAGCATTCTCGGTGTGTCGTTTGGTTAGACGGTTCTTTTCGGTGTGGGTCAGCCGTAATCGCAATTTCTCTGAGATTTCATTGGAAATCTCTTCTTGAATAAGAAAGATGTCGCCTAGCGAACGATTGTACTGCGCACCCCAGAGTTGAGATCCTGTAGCAACGTCGACTAGTTCAGCTCCAATGACCAAAGAGCCACCCCGCTGCATCATTCTTCCCGTAAGAATTGCGCGCACGTTGAGTTCGCGACCGACATGCTGAGGGTCGAGTTCCCGAGCCTTAAACCGAAAAACTGTGCTCTGCGCCATTACCCTCAGTTTAGGTAGCGTCGCTAGTTTATTGATGAGACTCGCGGTAAGACCTTCACTCAAGTATTCGTTATCAGGGTCGCCGCTAACGTTGTGGAATGGCAAAACAGCAAGTGAGTCAATGATTTTAGGGACCCGCTGTGGGCGAAGGGCAGTCTCGCCCAGATCTGGCCCTGGTCGCGCGATTCGTCGCTGCGAAGAGGAACCCTGTCCCGTCGTTTTACCGATCGAGCCGATACGATTGGTGGTTGGATTCACAACCGATTCTGCCTCCACGAGGGTCTTGCGGCCGGTCTCTGAGTCTCGCTTGAGTCGTTGCAGATCCGCGCGCATATCGGCCGCATGCTGATAGCGGAGGTTACGGTCTTTCTCTAGCGCCCTGGTGATGACTTCCTGGAGCGCTTCCGGGACATCGGGATTAATTCGAATTGGAGCAAGCGGATTACCGTTGAGAATACCTTCCATGATGACGCCCGAACTTGCTCCGTGAAAGGGCAGGGTTCCGGTCGCCATCTCGTAAAGAACGATACCGAACGAGAACAGATCCGTGCGCTGGTCCAACTCCTTGGCCCGTACCTGCTCAGGTGACATGTAAGCCACTGTTCCCAGAGCTGTTCCGGGACTAGTCAGATGTTCTTCTGGGGCATACGAGAGGGATGCCGTGTTCTGCGCCGCAACCTTGCGTGCGTGGAGCTCCGGAAGCATGGTCTTTGCCAAACCGAAATCGAGAATCTTGGCGTGTCCGCGCTTGGTCACGAAGATGTTGGCGGGTTTAATGTCTCGATGAACAATCCCCTCAGCGTGAGCGGCATCGAGCGCATCCGCAATCTCGATTCCTAGCGGAATGAGCACCTCAAAGTCCGGCGGATGCATGGTAATCAACTGCTTAAGCGTTATGCCATCCAAGTACTCCATGGCGATGAACGACTGCCCTTTGTATTTCCCGATTTCATAGATGGTGCAAATGTTGGGGTGGTTAAGCGCCGACGCCCCGCGGGCTTCACGGCGAAACCGCTCAAGGGCATCAGGAGTCTGAGCTGAATCCTTGGGGAGGAACTTTAGTGCAACAAAACGACCGAGTTCGGTATCCTCGCACTTATAGACCACACCCATGCCGCCGGCGCCCACTTGTTCCAGGATCCGGTAGCGCGAGAACGCTTGTAAGGAAACACGAGCAGATCTTGCCACGAGAAATGTTAAGGGCTACGGCAGTGCCGGAATACTAGTAAAAATACAAGGCGCAGGATTCGGGAGTTGTTTGCAACACGCGGCAAGACAGCGGAAACCGCCGAACTTCCCGTAAATCGGATAGAGCCTCACTCACGCAGCGTCGATGCGATCGGAACAGCCTGTAGCAAACAGAGGTGAAGCAGAAGCTTACAACAGCACTGCCTACTAGAAGTGTTCGATGCCCTTTGACAAACGATTCGAACAAACGATCGATGGAGCGTTCCATGGTTCAGTGTGTTTGATACTGTCACCTCGCCCACCGCATACGGAGGAGCAAAAGGCCGTAGCTTACTTCGCAATTGTTGTTCTATTGGCGCAATCGTGCACGTTCACTTGCTAGTGATTCGTTCGGCATTGCTAATGAATGGCTGCGTCCCCCACCGGTCGACTGCCACGTTAGTTGCGGAGGCCAGCTCGGTGTCGAAATGTGTGGCATGCATGTGGCAGCGTCCATAAGATCTTGTGACGACAGATGCTGCAGTGGAATGGCGGTTCCCGAAACCGCTGTCCCGAAACCGCTGTCCCCATTGCCGGTGGGATGAAGGCTATGGCATACAAATAATTTTTGTGATTTTCAGGGAGTCCCGAAATTTTTTTCGGGGGAAACCTACGTCAACAAAACGTTAGCTGAATTTAGTTCGTTTGTGTCTCAACCTGAGATAGTTGGTGGTATCGAGATTTCACGACACCTATCGTCCTTCGAACGCATTACCAAGGGGCCAATCAACAGGATATTGTCGCGGTCCCCGCACGGAAGAATGGTCCAACTGCATTTGGCCTAGCGGGGGCGGCCCAACCACTTTCGCCAAATCATCTTTCGATGTCCAGTCAAGTGTGGAGCCGAAGGCTAGTCCATCCACAAGCCGCGCCGCTCTTAGAAATTCTGGCCAGCGTTGTTGGTAGATGTCACCAAGCACCACGGCATTCCCCAAGTCTTTCGGAATACCTGCCCACCACCAAGCCTTAACGGGATGTTGTTCGGTGTTCCGGCCTGAAGACAGTGTCGCTCCATGATAGCTATAACCCGCGAGGAGTCGAACATCGCCGTACAGCGGACGAATGATCGTGGAGGCTCTTTCCCAGAATGTTGTCAGATTGACGTTCCAGCCCGGCTGGTCTAATGCCTGTCGCTCGACCTCAACGCATAAATGGTTTGCTCGGAACCCGAGTCGGTGTGGGCCGAAAGGCCGAGGCAGTCCGAGGTGTACGTATGCGACAGGTCGATGTGGATACCAAACTACTGTGTCGTGAAGATTCTCATCCAAGAATCGCAGGAGGTGAGACTTTCCTGTTTCGGAGTATAGGTATTGCGGAGGTTCATACAAACCGTATCGTTTCGGCAATGCCTCTGGAAGCAGTCGGTCGAGTAACGCGATAAAGGCCTCGCGTCCGCTGGTGGTGAGCAGCGGGCCATCCAGAAACCACCATGACAAGACTAGCAACTCAAAAGTTTCGACCCTTGCGGGCCGGACATATCGCTTCACACCAGAAGGGAGTCGAACCGAACCCCCCTGTGGGTCGAGAATTGCGCCATGAGTTAATCGCGCTATCTCTTTTGCTGTTGAGTGCAGTATTTTGAACGATTGCTCCGTCGCCTTTCCTTCTAGATTGAGATGAGTCACATACCCGACGCCCGCAAGCAAGCTCGTTACTTCCGCCGGAATATCTTCTGGCAGAACTTTGTCGGAAGCGGTCACGATGAGCTGCCAGCTCTTCAAGGGAAGCGTCCATAAACCGTTATGTTCGTCCCATTCTTCGGGGAGCCTACGAAAGCTCCCATCTATGGCTCTTACCGACCAGACTTGAATGTCGTAGCTCATATGAATGTGATTGTACGAAGCCTGCAGGTCGCAACAAAGGATTACTGTCGGGAACGGAGATTATCACTCACTATCCCAAATTGATATTGTGAGTGGTATGGCGATCTCACGAGAGTTTACGACTGTCGGAGTCTCGCTAACACGCTTTCCTCAGTGATTCCGGCTTTTATCAGGAGGTCTATTTCTGGTCTCGACTGTTCTTGAAAGGCGGCGGCTAAAAGATGCAATGGTTCGACTTGACTGTGTTGCAAGTCATTGCGAAGTTTCTCTGCTGGTTCAAGCAGACGCTGGAGGTCTGCAGTCATAGGCATGTCGATGACGCCTGGAATCGGAGTCGAGTGCGCGAGCAGGGCTTCTAGATTAGTTAGCACATAACTCGCTGCCTCTGTCGAAAAGAAAGGAGTACGCGGCTGCAAGGCGGCCACGCGACCCATTGTGCCCTCAGACATGCGCAGAAACTCTTCAATCCTGTCTTGATCCTCAACAACAATCGCAACAATCAAGTCACCGACATCCAGTGCATCTGCACCACGCTGGCCCGCCTTGATGCGTGTCAGAAATATGACCTGCAATGCCCGTCGGGAAAGCTTGTCGAACATGTTTTTCTCAGCCACAGACTTGTCTCTACCACTGAAAGTGTAGCGCTGCCGAGAGCATAAGTCAGATACCTATTGGTAACGGAGATTATCACTCGCTATCCGGTTGCAAGTGACGACCGGATTTCACGTGAATTCTGTTTGGTGCGGAGCGGGAGCGGTATTTTCGCGTGTCCTGGCGCAAACGGCATGGACTGCCCCACTCAAGCCAAAAGAAGCCTTGAATGGGACACCCGTTGAGGAATAGGGCTCCCTCACTTCTTTCGGGATGACGGTTCCTCGCTGCCGCTCGGAATCGCACTTCGACGAGCCCCCCTACTGACCCCGACCCACTGACCCCGACCCCACCCTTCGCCAAAAGCGGGCGATAGGGTGGGCCACCCGCCGGTGATTCGCGCTGGCTCGTTCATCCCATGCTTAAGGCAGTGCGTCTTCCGAAGTCGCGGCGCGTGAGACTATTCCGTTGCTCCCTGCGGGTCCGGGTAGAAAAGAAGCTCGCGCACTTCGCCGGGCACATCGCAGCTGATGGCAGCCTTCTTCGCCCATGCAAGTGCCTCATCCAGATCGGCGGCTTCGAGAATCCAGAAACCGCCCATGTGCTCCTTGGTCTCGGTGAACGGTCCGTCGCTGACGAGCACCCTGCCGTCGGGCTGCTTCCGCACCGTCTTCGCGTTGGCGGCCGGGGAAATGCCGCAGGCGAACTTCCTGGCGCCGGCAGCAATCAATTCGCGGTTGAGCGCGTGGATCTCTTCCATCATCGCTTCGGTTACGGTGGACGGGTCGAAGTCGTCGGGGAGGTAGTTACAAAGCAAATACTGTGGCATGACTTTTCTCCTTGTTTCCTGTGGCTTGTTTCCGATGACTCGTTCCCTGTTCGCTCAGGAACTCTAGCTCATCGTTCGTTTGTCCTATCGTCGTTGGAGAAACGGAAAATCGACAGTTACTGCATTTTTATTTCAGCGGGGAATACAAAGCGCCGATAACTTTCGGGAACGGAGATTATCACTCACTATTTCAGAATGGGATTACTGGCTACTTACCTGTAGTCAAACTGGTTTAGCTCTCGGAAGATTAGAGGAGCATATCCGCTGGCAGCGTAAAACGTCTGAAATTCTGCCACATAATCTGCCACACATCCATGAACCGAGTGTGCCCAAATCACCCAAGATGAGCCAAGTTGTCCAACTGGAAACGACTGAGAAAGAAGAAAAAGGGTAAGCCGCGTGAGCTTTCAAGACCGCCTGTTTCAACCACTCACACATCCTTCCGCGTGAGTATTCTCGTTAGTTTACCAGCACTCCCGCCACTCTTCTCCCGTTCCTGAGCATCGTATTTGGTATGCTGGAACGTTGCAGTTACACGCACTTGTGCTGTCCTGGAGAGATAGTCACCTCCGGAGCTTTTCTTACCGCTCGGCGGCAGCACATGGAAACACTCACTTAGGCGTTGACAGGGAAGTTTGAAAAACCAATTTGCGAGGGCGAATGTTTCCTAACATCGCCATAAACCTGTTTTTAGCGGTCGCGGCTATTCCGTTCATCTATTACCTGCTTGCCCTGTACAGCTCCTGGAATTACTTTCGCCAGCGCACGCCCAGCCACTCGGACCCAAATTTCACGCCGCCAATCAGCAATCTCAAGCCGATTCGCGGCCTCGATCCCGACGCCTACGAAAATTTCGCCAGCTTCTGCCGCCAGGATTATCCCGACTACGAAATCCTCTTCTGTGTGGGCGATACGGACGATCCCGTATTGCCGGTCATCGAGAAGCTCATCTACGACTTTCCTCAGTGCAAGATTCGCGTGCTCTACGGCTCCGGCCGCATCGCGACCAACGACAAGGTTGCCAAACTCGCGCGCCTCGTCGACGAAGCCGCGAACGAAGTCCTGGTCATCAGCGACAGCGATGTGCGCGTTGAGCCTGACTATCTCCGCCGCGTCGTGGCTCCGCTCGCCGATCCCAACGTTGGCGCCGTCACCTGCTTTTACGTTCCGATCCCCGAGACGGAGACGACCTTCGTCCAGCGTCTGCAGGCGATGGGCATGGTCTCCGATTTTTATGCCGGTATACTCGTCGCCCGCCAGCTTGATGGCGTGAAGTTCGCGCTCGGCCCTACCATCGCCACCACGCGGCAAAAGCTCGCGTCGTTTGGCGGGTATCAGTCCATCGAAAATCGGCCTGCCGACGATCTGCTGGTCGGCCGCCTCATCGCCGAACAAGGATTCGAAGTCGAACTCCTCCCATACTCCGTGTTGACTGTCGCCGACTACGCTTCTCTGCGCGACCTCTTCTATAAGCGTCTGCGCTGGATCACCGTCATGCGCCACATGCGTCCCTGGGGGCATTTCGGCCTAATCTTCACGCACGGCCTGCCTTGGGCGCTTGCAGCCGTCGCGGTTGCTCCATCCCTCGCGACCGCGCTCGGTTATCTTGGCGGATATTTCGCCATCCGCATGGCCATGGTCTGGATGATCGGCATTCACGGCCTGAAAGAAAAGGGCCTCTGGAAGAAGATGCCGCTCATCCCCGTATGGGACGCGATGGCCTTCGTGATCTGGCTCATCAGCTTCGCGCGCAAGAGCGTACGCTGGCGCGACGGCGAATACTTTATCCGCAACGGCATGCTCGTCCCGGTGACGACGGCAAAATAGCAATAGGCATTCTTTCAGTGGTTAGCTGCTAGCTAACAGGACAGTGCGTGTCCCCTCCAGCCCTTCTCTCAGCTTGGGTGGGGTCGTGGATGTGGTTCCGCAGCGGTCCCGCGCCACACTCCCCCTTTTGTCCAACTGCTGCGTGCTGCCCGTTCCCTCCCCCAACCGGTCTAGCACTCCTGATACATACGACCTGTGTCCGTTTGTCCCTACTATTAGCGTGAACCAGTTTGCCCAAGCTCAAAGCTGTGCCTGGTATCAGGTGAAAGCGCGCCATGAAAAAGCTCTTGCTTGTACTCTTGCTCCTGAGTTTCAACCTAACGCTCGCGGCGCAAACGTCCGTCTCCGCGACCTCGCCGCAATCCGCAACGCAGACGCAAGCGAAGGTCTCGCGCACCTCCAAGGCCATTAACTTTGGTCGCGCCGGATCCACCAAGCTTGATCTGCACGGCACCGATTCCTTGCCCCGCGGCTACGGCGAACTCAAGATCCAGAGCAAGAATGGACGTGTCGAGGTCGATGCCAAAGTTGGCGCCCTCGATCAAGCTTCGCGTTTCGGACTCGAATACCTGACCTACGTTCTCTGGGCAGTCAGTCCCCAGGGACGCGCCGACAATCTCGGCGAGCTCATCCTCGACGAACACGGATCGAGCAAGCTCAAAGCCACCACCGAATTGCAGACCTTCGGACTGCTCGTCACCGCCGAGCCGTATTTCGCCGTCACGCAGCCGAGCAGCCTCGTCGTTCTCGAGAACGACGCTCTACCCGGCACCGGCCGCGAGCAACAGATCGAATTCAGCTACGAGTTGTTGGGCCGTGATGCCTACTCTTCCAGCAACCAGCGCATCGACAACGCCATCTTCGGCATCGATCCCAACACGCCGCTCGAGTTATTCGAAGCCCGCAACGCGGTGAGAATCGCGCGTGCCGCTAACGCCGACAAGTACGCTGCCCCGGTACTCGCGAAGGCCGAGCAATCTCTGCAACAGGCCGAGGCCGCTTATCGCCAGAAGCACAACAACAAGGCTGGCATCGAAAGTTTCGCCCGCGACGCGGCGCAGAACGCGGAAGACGCGCGCGTCATAGCGCTGAAGAAACAGGAAGCAGATCGTCTCGCCCGCGAGGCTTCTGATCGTGAAGCCAAAGCCAAAGCTCAGGCCGAGGCGGAATCCCTACGCGCCCAGCAGGCAGAAGAAGATCGTGCCAAAGCTGAGGCTGCGCGCGCAGAAGCGGAACGTTTACGACAGGAAGCGCAGGTTGCCGCCGCGGAAGCTGCGAAAGCCAAGGCTGAAGCCGAGCAGGCGCGTGCCGCCGCCGTTGCGCAGCAACAGGCACTCGCCGCAGAAGCCGACAAGGCACGCCAATCCGCGCAGGAAGCCGATCGTCTCCGCCAGCAGGCCGAACAGGAAAAATCTGATCTCCGAGCCCGCCTGCTGCAGCAGCTCAATGCTGTTCTCGAAACCCACGACAGCGCCCGCGGACTCATCTCCAACATGGGCGATGTGCTCTTCCAGACCGGCAAATATGAGCTGAAGCCGGAAGCGCGTGAGCGTCTTGCCAAGGTCTCCGGAATTTTGCTCGCTTATCCGACGCTGAAGATCTCCATCGAAGGTCACACCGACGCCGTCGGTACCGACGACTACAACCAGCGTCTCTCTGAGCAACGCGCCGAAGCCGTTCGTGACTATTTCGTCCAGCAGGGCGTGACGGAGAATACGGTTACGGCTCGCGGATTCGGCAAGACCCAGCCTATCGCCGCGAATGACACGCCGGACGGACGCCAGCGCAATCGACGCGTGGAACTGGTTCTCTCGGGTGACGCCATCGGCACCAGTGCGAGCGCCGGCGCGAATCCGGCATCTGCTCCCGGCGGACCGCAGGTCAAGCCGGCAGCGCAGCAGACCGTATCGCAGTAAGAGCAAATACATTTGATAAGCCGATTTATCGCGCCCTATTCGCCTTCAGAGAGTTGAAGCGTGCAGGAATGCAAAGATAAACAGCCACCCAGACATCACCAAAACTGTGATACATAAACGTCGCGAATTACGTCGCGCTAATGCAACTCCCCCCGCGACCAGACTAGCTAACGCGAGTAGCATGACCCAGCCATCCAGCCTGTATTCGGGCAATGACGTCCACGGGGTCGATGATGGCACGCACGCGAAATACACCAGATAGATCGTGCCCCCAGCAGCCACGATGGCGCACACGGTAAAAAAAGCAAGGGCGATAACGGAACCGAATATGGGCCGCTTGCTACGCTCCCTTTACACCGTCATCCAGCCCCACAGTGTAGCGAGCATCGGCACGAAACAAATCACCCAGAGCACGAACGGCATTGAATATTGCCAGCAGGATTGATTCGATACCGACGTCATCTTCCTTTCACTCCTAAGTGGATATTCATGACCTGACGCAGATAACGCGCTTGTGCGATGTGGCTGTGATAGCTGTTGACGTCGGAGATTATCACTCTCCATTTCAAACTGCCACTGTGTTTGGCAAGGCGCGAGATCATCGTTCAGCGATAATATCCTCCATAGGAGAATCAATGCGCTCGAACACTTGGCTGTTGGAAGCAATTCTCATCCTCGCCTGTGCTCCGCCCTCGTTTGCCGGAGCGCCATTCCTGTGTCCCGCGGCGGTGAACTCGGTGCATGGGAGCGCTCTTGTAATCGTCCACGAAACGGTCGACTGGCCCGCAACCGGACCGGGCAAACCGCTGAGAGTTGAATTCAGGGTGATGTCGAAGGCCACCTTCATCAATGATCGTCAAAAAATCTCCGCGCAGGTAACTTACTGGGGCGACTGGCCTTGGGCTGTCGTCCTGGACATGAACAATCAAGCGGATCGGATGATGTCCTGCGCAGTGCCGCTGGTCACCGACGATGCGCGTTTTCTGATTCTCCTCGCAACCGGGCCTGCGTTTCCCACAGCGTTGCGTATTTATCAGCGGGGTAGTGAATCCGGCAGTCGGATGCGGGACGGGACAGTCAAAGGCGTCTTGATCAGGAGCATTGCGCTCGAAGAACTATGGCCGGCAGGGAAGATTGATCCTACTTACCTCTGGACAGATGAGACTCCCGAATGGTTCGCTGGCGGCAGCTTCGACTTCGCCCCGCGCGATCTCCAGCTCATTCATAAAACCCGCTGGGGCAACACTGTCCGCATCAACTTGCAAGATGGAAAAGTATTGAAGGACTAGACGAAGTGGCCGTCAACTCGCGGCGGTCGGCACACCTGACCTGTCTCACCCTAGAAGTTTGCGCGGTTCCACCCGCAGCCATCCACTGGCGTCGGCAATGCTCCGGAACGAGCGCACCGTAATGCGCGGTGAGTTCAGAAGATCCTCATAGATTGCGACCGTTGCAAACGCGATTGGCGTGTCCGCCAAAAATGCTGTTCTTACCGGGACGTGGTTCGGGTTGAACTGGCGCCGGCGCATGGCAATTTGTCTTATCTCAGACGCGGAAAGGCGAATCGCATCCAGGCCCGTCAGGTCGCAGAATCGATCAAAGCCTTCCTGGCGGACCACCTCCCATACTTCGATGAAGTGGACTATCTCCTCCGCCAATTTCATGTCGAATACGCCCGAGGGATGGGCGAGCAGAAGGCCGATATCTTCGTCGATCCTGATCTCCATGACGGAACTCGCGGAGGAACGCTGCTCTCAGTGCGGTTACTCAGAATTCTGAGGGCTCGGTATATCCAGGCGGCTGAAGCGTTAACACGGATGGCCGGCAATCCGACAGGAAAAGGGATTTCCAGGACTCTTCTGCGGCGTGGGCGGACGCAGTCCGCAATGTCTACTGGCCCGACTTATCTTTCTTCCTTGGTTCGTAGCTCCAGGACGAGCGGTACAGCTTCCACGAGCCATCGGGTTGCTTCTTGAGCACCTGCAGCGCGGTTCCAGACATGTGAACTCCAGCGTCGTTGGTCCTGGACCGAATATTGACGAAGGTCTGCGCCCACTGGAAGGCGTAGTCGCCGGTTACCGTGATGTCTTTCCAGTTGGAAACATCATTGCTGATCACGACATTCGCATCGGGCTGGTTCCTGGTCAGCCAGGCATGGATCTGTCTGGAGCCTACGACCGCCGGTTCGCCCGCCGGCATCATGATGGCGTCTGGCGCCCAGAGACTCGCCATCGCGTTTACGTCAGCAGTTTTTTGGGCCTTTGTGTACGCCTGGTTGAATGCCTTCACACCGGCAATCTCATCGTCGGTACCGGAGTTACCATCCCCTGCCCAACTCAACCCGGTAAGCGCCAATATCAGGATCGTGAAAGCGATAGGCATTCTGTACGACATACGACCTCCAAACATTGACTACACGATTTCGCAGACCTCGAGACTTACGATGAGATGCTCCGCAAGTCGGCGCATGATGGAAAGGCTCCGAACCGCGGTGCTGCCTCAAGCTGATTTGGAGCGTATCCGATGACCTGAATGACATCCAACTGGCAAAATTAATAGCGGGCTCTAGATTTGATTGATAGAAGGCTTGTTGATAGATCGCTCTCTCAGGCCAAATAGCCGCCCGGTGCACCTGCTCGTCTGCGCCACCGAACTTCTTACCTCTGACCCTCGGCTAAGTCCTTTGTTATGCGGGACGATGGGACTAAGTCCTTTGTTTGCTGGGACGCGGGTACGAACCGGGGACATCCCTGACACCCGCCTAGCAGGGCAGGCTACGCGCGGTCTGGCTGGAAATGTTCTGCGCAATGGAATGACTTGCGCCACGGGAGCGAGCGGCGTCGACCAATCTCTTGATCGAATCGGCAAACGGCGCGAGCGCGCATACCGCTACTGCCGACAGTCCACCCAGTACGTTGACATACAAGAGCGCCCGAAACAGCATGAGATCACCCCACAGGATTCTAAGCTGAATGTCTCGGGGGAGAGATGTAGCTACTGCCCGACCAAGCTGCATTCCGGGGACCAATGCCAGGCTTGATTTTCAGCGACTTGCCCGCGTTGAGAAATGCAGCATGTGAAAGACTTTGCAGAGTGACCACGGAACACGTGGGGCAGCCGACCTCGGCTGCCCGGAATCGCTACCTTGCCTGCGCGATCTCGCCGACTTCGGTCACGATGTACGCATCGACCCGCAGGCCAACTGGCAACTGTTGCGCGCTGTCGAGTTCGACCAGAGTTTCCAGGATCTTGGTGTCTACGCGCTCGGTGGGCTGGTCGGTGCGGATGTTCTTCGGTCCCAGTTGCTCGCCGACCCGCACCACTTTACCCCAGAACTTCTGGTCACCGAAGGCATCAGCGGTGACATAGGCTTTTTCGCCCACGCGCACCTTGGCAATTTCGGTCTCATCGACGTCGATGCGCACACGCAGCACCTTGCGATCACCGATGGTCAGGATCGGATCGGGCACGGTCGAAGAATTCGAAACGCTCTCGCCGTTGCGATGATGCTTGCGCAATACGGTGCCATCGATCGGAGAGCGAATGAATGTCTTTTCGTAGCGGGCCTTGGCTTCTTCGAGTTGCGCTTGCGCCAGCTTCAGATCGGCTTCGGCGAATGCCTTGTCTTCTTCGCGAGCATGATCGTCGACCAGCGCGTGATGTTCGACCGCCGCCTGGTACTTTGCCTGATCGACGTTGTACTGGCTGGTGTAACGCTCCATCTCCTCGCGCGAGATCACGCCGGCAGCAAACAGTCTTCTGCCGTCTCTGCATTTCGGATTTCGAATTTTCCATCGAGGCTTGGGCTTCGCTTACCGACGACAAAGCTTCGGAGCGCTCCTGGTGACGCGCACCGTTGATGACCTTGCGCAACGTAGCTTCTTTGCCGATGACTTGTGCTTCGGCCGACAGCACTTGCGCGCGGTAGTCGTCGTTCTGCAACTCCGCCAGAACCTGGCCGCGGTGAATGATATCGCCTTCTTCGACTTTTACGGATTTGATCTTGCCGCTCAATTCGGAGCCGAGTTCGATGTTTTCCGAGAACGGCTCGACCTTGCCAGGACCTGCAACCAGCAACGGAGTCTGCTGTTTCGCCGAAGCCGCTGCCGGATTATTCGCGGGCTTCGAACGCGCAGTGATCAGCTTGACGGAAATAGTCAGCGCCATAACAGCAGCGATGCTTACGACAACGACTTTCTTATTCACGACTCACTCCAATTACTCAGGCGCTAAAGTCGCGCGTCAAAGAAAAAGCCTGCGTCAGCATTCCGGCGGAAATCTCTGGCTGCGGCGGTCTCGGTGCTGCGATCAAACCGTCTTCAATGCGAATACTGCGATCGGCGAACTCAAGGACGCGCGCATCGTGGGTGACGATCACCACGGCGCGTCCGCGCTCGTGCGCCAAGTCGCGCATCATCTCCATGACCGTGCGTCCGGTGTGGGAATCGAGTGCAGCGGTTGGTTCATCGGCGAGCACGATCTCGGGGTCGCCGGCCAGGGCACGCGCAATCGCTACGCGCTGTTTCTGTCCGCCGCTCAGATCGGAAGGGAAGCTCTTGTACTTGTCCGACAATCCGACTTGCTCGAGCAATTCTCCGGCGCGCTGCTTTGCCTGTTTTTTGGAGACGCCTTTCAGGTCGAGCATCAGTTCGACGTTTTCACCGGCGGTCAATGTAGGGAAGAGATTGAATCCCTGGAACACGAATCCGATGTGTTCCAGTCGAATCGCCGGCAGATGCTTTTCGCTCAACTCGGTGATTTCCTTCCCGGCGATGCGCACGCTCCCGGCGGTCACGGTCAGAATGCAGCCCATGATCGAGAGCAGTGTGGTCTTGCCGCTGCCCGAAGGACCCATCAGCAGGACGAGTTCTCCTCGATGGACGTCGAGATCGACGCCGCGCAGTGCGAGCGTTCCTGCGGCGCCTTCAACGTAGTTCTTCGTTACCTGGCGAACTGCAATGGCTGGTTGCATTCGTTCTCCGTTAGCCTTTGAACACCATGGCGGGATCGAGCCGCGTGACCTTGTTGATGGAAACCAGCGCTGCTCCAACACACATGAACAGCGTCAGAAAGAACATGCCAATCGCCATTGGCGTGGGCATCAGAATGGCGGCGCCGCCTTTTTGGCTGGCATGCACCACGAACACGCTCACGATCATGCCGAGGAAATAGCCGATCACAGCGCTGATCGCAGCCTGCTTGATGATGACCTTGTAGACGTAGCTATTCGGCGCGCCCATTGCTTTCAGCGTGCCGAACTCGCGCAGATGATCCATGGTCGTGGCGTAAATGGTCTGTGCCACCACGACAAAGCCGACCACCAATCCAAGTATCGCCGCCAGCAGCACCGCAACACCTGCGCCGGTCGTAAACATCCAGTAGAACTGCGTCATGCGGCTGAATTCGTGGTTGGTGACTACGTCCACGTCTTTCACGCGATCAAGAATGTCGTGGCGAACCTGCTCGACGTTCGCGCCCGGCGCGAGTTTCACCAGGATGTAAGTGGTCTGATCGTCAGGGACGTTCGCGTATTCCTGTGCGCGCTTGAAAGTGGTGAAGACGTAAGGAGAGGTGGTGAAGGCGCGAATGCCCTGTGTAAACCCGACTACGCGAGCGCGTTTGCCATTGATCTCGAACAACTGCTCGGCATGATCGACGCCAAGTTTCTGCTTGTAGATATTGTCCATGATGATGGCGTCAGGCCGCTTGAGATCTTCGACGCGTCCTTGCACCAGGTTCCACGGGCGCCCGAGATTCTCGTCCACGTTGAGCCCGACGACTTGCACCGATTCCTGGCGGCCATCGGGACGCTTCCACTCCACCCAGCGCGTAATCAGTTTCTCGGCTTTGGCAACACCGGGAATGGCGCGCACTTGGTAGAGCTTGCGCTCGCTGAACGGAACGCCTTGCTCGACGTAAGGCACGTGCTTCGAGGTGACCCAGAGATCGGCACCGGAGTTATCGATCAGATTGGAGGTGGTAACGGTAAAGCCGACGAAAAGGCCCAGTTCGACCACGATCAGCACGACGGCGAAGACGATTCCGGTGAGCGTGACCGCCAGACGGACCTTGTCATGAAACAGATTGCGCTGTGCGAGGGGCGGCATGGTTATTTCCTCTCGCGCAGCATGCCTTGCAAGGTTAAGTTGAGGATGAACTCCGCCCTCTGTTCGATTGGGCGCCATTCAACCCAGGCATCATGGCATTTTGCGATTTGCAGCGAAATTACTCCGTGTACCGCTGCCCACAAGGTTTGGGAAATCAGTTCCGCGTCCTGTTGCTCCGGCAGAAAAACCCCCGCATCGATCGCCTGTTTCACTGTCAGCCTTAGAAATGCGTACGCATCCATTTCCGGATTGCCCATCACTTCCTTATCCACCTCGTCCGGCTCAACACCGGGGTGGGGGGTCATGAACATCAACTTGTAATGGTTGGGATATTTCAGTCCGAAATCGATGTATAGCCTTCCGATCTGCCGCAAGCGTGCGACCGGATCCGGCGAAATCGATGCGCCTTGGAAGACGTCGGCAAGCTTGGCGAAATCTTCGTGGCACAATTGCCGGAAGAGGTCTTCCTTGTCGGCGAAATAGCCGTAAATCGTGGTCGGCGTGTATTCGATCTTGTCGGCCACTTTGCGCATGGATACGCCTTCGTAGCCCTCGGCGATGAACAGTTCGCGCGCGGCATCGAGGATCTTGTCGCGTACTTCAGACTTCTCTCGTTCGCGGCGCTCTTTAACTCCCATAACAGCTCTCTTCCACTTAACAGTGTTAACTTAACGATGTTAAGTAAACGACTGCCGTTATAGATTGTCAATAGGATTCTTTGTAAAAAGATGAGCAGGAGCCGAACGACTCGGACACTTTTTTACTTTCTTATAGTTGCGGCGACTGTTTCATGTGCGGGCAGAAGATGAAGCCGCGGCTTTGGAACCCACGCGGGTTGCTTTAGACAGCAGAATCCCCTTACTTCGGGTCTGGTGCCGCCGCAATCCGAATCCACCTATCAGCGCCAATGTAAGAAAGGAGATCCAACTGATGCACTGTGCTAACCAGCGTGCGGCGGTTCGCTTCCACATGACTTCGAATCGATAGGTTCCCGGCGGAATCTCAAAGCGTATCAAGCCGGTAGAGTCTGCCGGACCGGCAGTCACTTTTTGATGATCCAAGAACACCGTCCAGCCAGGGAACCAGTTGATCGAAAGCTCGGCGACCGAGGGCTGTGTGGCGCGCACGTTCCCGGTCCATGATGTGACGGCACGACCGGTTATTTGCATCTCGGCATCACCCGCGACAATGAGGAAACCTTGAGGGTTGTAAATTGGGCGTCGTACCCATTGGGGAAGATATTCGTATGCCGTAGTCGGTTCCACGCCGGTCGCGGAGATTCTCGCAGGAGTCAACTCGGAGAGGTTCACAGCGGCGTAACTCTTGGGCTGATTGTGCCAAATGTTGGGAACAATCAGAAGCGCCAGAGCTCCAGCGCAGATTCCATTCCTCCATCGGGGCAGCACTTGGACTAACTGCCCCAAAGGCGCGATTAGCATCGCTATACACACGCATACGGGACCGAGCATCCGCCACGGGAACTCCACATACTGCAGTAAGGAAATCCGATCCCAAATCCATTGGGAGAAAGTTGTCATCATGAAACAGAAAACAGCAGTTGCTGCCGCGAAAAAACAAAGCCACGCCCAGTTCGCCGATTTTCGATACTTAGCGGCTACGGCAGAGACCAAGGCCGCCAAGAGCAAATGACTCCAGCCCAGGGCAAATGATGGGCCGTCTTGATGGCCCGAACCGGAGAGCCCATATCCCCACGGCGAATAGAGCAATTGGAGCGGAGAGACGAAGTGATTGCTGTAGCGGAGATAGCCTCTGAGTAGACGATCGAGCGAAACGTATTTCCGTTCCGCTAGCGACGGCAGCCAAACGCAAGCGCCCAAGCCCAATCCCAGCAGCCAGCCGAATGCCTGGTTTGCCAGTACGCTCCAGGAACGCGACATGCGCGCGGTCAACAACATGAAGGCGAGGAGCAGCGGCGTGAAAAACAGGGCAGCTGCGTTGTGGCTGAACAACACACCCGCGTACGCAATCGCTCCGAGTACCAGGTAACCGCCCTTGCGCCGTTGTGCGTAAGCTCCGAAGCCGTACAACGCGAATGTATAGAACGGAAACGCAGCGAACTCGGCCAGCGCACCGCGAACATACAAGTTCACGCTGAAGTACGGCGCATAAAGGAAGGCCGCTGCCGCTAGCCATCCTCCCCATGTACCGAAGTACAGGCGTCCCAATAAAAACATACCGATCGCCGAGGCCACCGCTAATGCGACACACGCCAAGTTCATAGCAAGGATGAGATTAAAACCCACCAGGTACCAGAACTCCGCGATGTAGTAAATCATCGGCGGATTGAATTCAAACAGGGGCTCGCCGGCGCCGAGAACCAGATCAGGCGCCCATTGCGGAAAAAGGTTCCCTTCGGTGATGTTGCGGTGAAACTCTACCTGGCGCACCACGTACTCGGAGGTGTCGTGGCCATCCGGCAGCTCGGAGGTCAGTAACGAAAAGCATATTGGCAACACGAGCGCAACCGCAGCAAGCATCACGAAGGTGGTTTTCGTTCTCGAGCTCGACGTTCCCCGCATATCTTTTGAAATTTTTGTTTGCTTCTTTCGCACTCGCCACCTTTGGTATAGCCGCGTTTCAGGAGTGGGGTTCCTCTTCTTTTTCGACCTGATGATGTGTTGCAACAGATCCGGTTTGGCGAGCACCTTTGTAAGAAGGACCTGAAGAGTTGTGGTAGCGCAAGCCGGTTTTGTCCCGGCATCACACTCTTTCCACCCTCACTGCCTTCTGGCGCGGGAAATCCGTTCCTGCAACTGCAAGGCAGTTGCGTCTTCGGGGTCGACCGCTAACGCCATCTCCACAGCCCTCTCCGCAGCAGCGGAATTCCCCACGGATAAGAGAGCCTCGGCGGATTTGTTGCACGACGTAAGTGCAATGGCCTTCTTGTGCGTCAGCTTCAGGGCGACGACATAATCCTTTTCCGCCTGCTCAAATTCGTGCCGGTCAAACTCAATTTCTGCGCTATAGAAGTAACAACGATCTTCCGGTGAGAGGTCGCAGGACTGCTTGTAGTGCTGCAACGCCTCCTCGCTCCGGCCGGCCTCGCGCAATGCGTTCCCATAAAGCAGCTCCAGCCACGAATTCGGCCGCCCGTAGACGGTGCGAGTGTACCCGAACAACGTCACACCATCTTTCCAGTAAGTCAGGTAGTGAGCAGTAGCTGCGGCGCAGCCAGCGAGCACACTCAGTGAAACGAGCACGCGGACAACATAAGGAATCGCTCCAGCCTCCATCGCCGCAGCTGACCCCCATACCATTAGAACGAATAGCCCAATGCTGGGAATGTAAATAAAATGGTCTTGTCTTCCCTGAATGCCGGCCTGAACGAATCCGATCGCCGGAAACGCTGTTGCGACAAAAAACAGCCATCCCACGAGCGCGAACCGGGCGCGATGGAAGTAGCACACTAGCGCGGTGATGGCCACCAAAATCAGGGCCGACACGAACACCTGTTCCGCAGGAATTGTTGTCCTGTATGCCGGGTGAGGATAAAAGGGGAGCAGCCGAGCCGGCCACAGAACGTCACCGATGTAACTGACGTAAGAGATCAACGCATTCTCGATGCGCGCCAGCACAGGCAAGTCCGCAAATCCAATCACGCTTCCGCTTGCCTGCATCCCAACGAACGTGAGGCGGGAAATCCCCAGGCTCATCAATGCCAGAGGTGCTTTTTCTAGCGACAGACGCTTGAGTCGTTGAAAAAACGGCAGCTCCTTAAACCGGTCCATGGGCCAGTAATCGACCAGCAGCAACATCACCGGGAGCGTCACCGCGGCGGGCTTGGCCATCAACGCTAACGAGAATCCGGCAACAACCGCCAGATACCTCTTCCAGTCCGGCCGCTGCACATACCAGCCATAAGCCGCCAGAGTCAACAGCGAAAAGAAAGCGCTGAGCAGACTCTTTCTCTCTGCCACCCAGGCGACAGTCTCCACATTGATCGGATGGAGCGCGAACAGCCCTGCTACCAGAAAACTGCGCCAAATCGCGCCCGTTGCCCGCTGCAACAGCAGAAATAAAAGCAGGACATCAACGGCCTGGATTGCGACGTTGACGTAATGATGTGCCCCTGCGTTCAGGCCGAAAAATGCATAGTCCGTGATGTGTGACAGCAAGGCGAGAGGGTGCCAGTAATAGGGATCGAGGGTACTGAAGGCCCAGGCTATGCTCTGCAGATTGAAGCCCGAGCGAACGTGCAGGTTACTGGTGACGTACAGGTCGTCGTCCCAACCAGTGAGGAATTGATGATGGACGACCGGGAGGTACAGCAAGAGTGTAGCGACGACAAGGACGGTCCCCAGGAATAGCGTCCTTCGGCCATGATCCGGCGCAAGTTGCGGGAAAGCCGAAGGTTGCGGCTCGACGACAGCCGCAGTCCGCCCCTTAAGAACGGCTCCGCGTCCCTTGCGTTTTCGCATACTTACACGGATTATCACATTGTATTTCGGAAGGGACACCTCAACATTCAGTGAATTTCCTTCGCGGTGAGACGTACACACTTCACTGCAGAACATCCGACTTGGACTGTTACGCCGAACTAAGCGGCGTCTCGCCGCGCCAGTTTCGCCATGGCGATCGACATCACCCCGGCTCCCAAAGTCTTGATCAGGGTCGGGTGCTGCGCATAAAACGAGCTGGCCTTTTCGATGATTGAAGGATCCGTCTGTTCGGCGCGCGAAGCCAGTTGCTGGACGGCTTCTGGAGAAATGTTCTGTGCTTGTTGCGGTGTGACCTGATTGCTGCCTCCGGAGAGCAATCCGGACAACATGCTCCCTCCGGGAATTTGCGCCAAGCCGCCTGGCCCGACCGATGCCAGCAGGTGATTTAACATTCCTGCTTTTTGCTCACCATTGGATTGGCTGAACATGCTGGAGACCATCTGCCCGAAAGCAGGTGTCTGGTCCGAACGAAATGCGTGCGAGAGTGCGCCGGCCATATCGCTCTGCGGAACCGACTGCGCGACCTGGTCGAAGTGTTGATGCACGTCGGCCTCGCTGGTGGGAGCGGACCCGCCCGCGTACTGTTTCAACATATCGAGTAACGACATACTTCCTCCTGTTGATGGCTGGAGCGGAATGGGCGCCAGCATTGGGGCGGCGCCCTGGTTAGATCAAGCGGCGGCGGGAATTATGAGTTCCTGCCCGACCTTGATCTTGTCCGGATCCTGCAGGTTATTGGCCTTAGCAATCGTCATGTATTTATTTGCGTCGCCATAGAACTGCTTGCTGATTTTCGATAGGTTGTCGCCAGGGCGAACCGTGTAGGTCTGCTGTCCCTCGTGAAATTGAATGTCGTGCTTCAAATCCGAGTAATTGGGATCCACAGCCTTGATGGCATCCCAAATTCGATTTTTGCCGGCTTCGGAATTGGCCATTACCTTTAGCGAGAGTTGATTTCCATCCATGCCGAGACCCTGGATCTGAGCTCCTTCTTTCTGGATGACGTCGAGTACGGGTTGGTATTTCTGCTTGAGTTGATCGAAATCTGCCATGAGTTCCTCCTTTTGAAAGTGGTTCGTGGTGATCGCCTCTGTCGCTTAGGCAAGGTTCACTTGCTGTTCACGGTCAGTTCAATGCGGCGGTTTCTGGTCCGCCCTTCCTCGGTGTCGTTGCCGGTTATCGGACGAGATTGACCGTAACCGATAGTCGAGATCCGGTCGGAAGGCACACCCCCCGAGACGAGCATTGCTTTTACGGCATTGGCGCGGTCAACGGAGAGCCTCTGATTCGCGTCAACATCTCCCGTGTTGTCGGTGTGTCCGGTCAGAGTGACATGTGCGTTGGGATACGCCTTCAGAATTGCGGTCAGGTCAGCCACGCTCTGCACGGAATCCGGTGTCAGCTCGGTGGAAGCGGTCTGGAAGTTCAGGTGATCGAAGACGAATGATCTCGGAACATCCTGCGCCTGGGAACCTAGGTAACTGGCCAGGTTGTAATTGAGCGAACCTTCAGGAACGGAAATGGACGTCCCATTCGGAAGCGACAGCCTGGTGAGCGATCCATTGGGTCCACGGCCGCGCGCAAACATCCAAAGCAACAGAGCGGCCAGGGCGATCAGTCCGATCCACATCCATTTCTTTGAACCAGCTGCGGAAGGCACGGTGGGAGCGGCGGAATACGTTTGCCTTGGAACGTCCCTCACCGCGGTGGATGTGTCCCGGTAATTGTTTGTTGACGGTGGAACGGCTCTGGGTCCGCTGAGTCCGATCAGTTGCGACATTCCCGCAGGAAGCGCGCCAAAGATGGATTCCTTCTGACCACGCAACAGCCCCGCTATGCCGGAGGCATTGAGTCCCTGGCTGGAGGCATACTTCCCGATCACGCCGAGCACGAGGGGCGCTGTCATCCCCATCAGGGAAGAGGCCGAGGAGGACCGGATCCCACTGTCGCGTGCGAGCATGTCGATTACAGACGAGCTGTTCTCTCCGAAGATGTTTCCAAGCAGCTGCTGACCGGCGCTCATCATGTTTGTGGTTGGTGTGCCTCCGCCAAAAAGAGTGGAAGCGTTATCTGCAACCGGAGCAAAGGCGCCGTCGCGCACGAGATTTCCAAGTTTGCTCACGCCTTCTGAAGACGAGGAGAGGTGAGTCAGGCCGGCGAGAACGCTGGGAACGGAAGTGTTCAAAGCCGCTCGGGTAGCTGATTCGGGTTCGCGGACAGCAGCGCTGGCGCCGCGAATGAGCTCGGGGGTTAAGTATGCTCGGATGCTGTCGAGCAAGCTGATGGGTCGCAATTGCTGTGGGGAAACGGCCACAGTACACCTCCTGAGGGGAATCGCTGGGGTTGATGAGGTTTGCGGAGGCCGGAGGAACCGCCGCCAGTGGTTCCGTTGGAGCCGGGTTCTTCTTCAGAAAGCCGCGTACTGCGGGAGAACAATCGCGACGACCCTGAAAACTTACTGCGGAAGCCAGAAAATTTCAATCGCTGAAGGGGATTGAGCAAACGTTTATTACGGGTTCTTACAAGCTGGTCAAAACGCCATCCGCTTTTTCGACTGAGGTGCTAACCGAGAGTCTCACGTGCTTCGGCCCCAGTAAGTTGCGGATGAATCGGGAGAGGTAACCCGCTGTGCGAAAGGGGATGGGATACTGTGTTGCAGGATTGGAAATCGCCCGCTGAATGCCGCTTTTCCCGCTGCTCACCGTCCGTAACAATTCGCCAGCTGCCAAGCCGGAACTCTGGCGGAGTTTTCCGCTTGCTCTTTTGCGCAACGTCCAATGCAAATTCGGCATAAACGATGTGCTTCGGACGGTGCAACTCGACCGCGGCGCGCGCATGAGAGTCAACATACGAACCGGCATGGGAACCAGTATTTACGTTTACAAGTGCTGGGAATATCCAGTAACAGAATTGTTGAAGGCGCTACTGCGACCGGGAATGTGTTTTTTCGATGTGGGAGCAAACATCGGGTACTACTCAATGGTCGCAGCTGCCCGTGGTGCCAGGGTCCATGCGTTCGAGCCAGTTCCGAAGCTGTTCGAAGCCCTGCAAGAGAACGTTGCGCTGAATCCTGGCTTCAACATATTTCCGCATCGAATGGCTTTGGCCCGCGACACAGGACCGACGACTTTCTTCGTGGTCGATGATCCCGAGAATCAGGGACTGTCTTCCCTGAACGAATCAGCAGAAGGAGTCGCGATTACGATCCAGGCGCACACTCTGGACGATTTCGTTCGTGAGCAGAAATTGCAGCGCGTCGATCTGATAAAGATAGATGTGGAGGGCGCCGAAGATCAGGTCTTCCAGGGTGGAATGGATGTTCTCGGAAGCGACGCAGCACCGGACATCATCTTTGAGTGTCATCCGGGCGCAACATCGGACAAGGTACTGCGAACTTTTGGCTATCGAATTTACGAATTCCGCCGGCAGCGCAGCTACGAAGCGCGAAATCTATTCGCCAGCAAGCGAGAACTGCCGCCTCGTGTCTCTGCACTACTTCGTCGAACAGATCAGTGACGTTCGGCGACCGCCAGGTAAAACGTTCCATTCCCGATCCGAAATCTCGCGCAACCGGAATTCGTTGTAGCGCGCAACACTGCGTCATAGACCGCGTTTTTACTAGTGCTCGCTCGCATGCGGAAGTCTGCCAGATCCATACTTGGTGAAGGGAGTGTGTCCGGTGCGGGTCGGAATTGACGGCATTTTTCAGCTCTGAGGCTGCATTCTGAAGCACATGGCAGACCGCGTCTGTAGCTGAAGATGTTCCGGAGCCAAATCCGATGTCTTGTATCTAATAAGTAACCCGAGTGCGATGCTCCTGATTGGTTTGCCGTCGTAACGTATGTTTAAGGATTGTGGTGCGAATGCAAGTAATTTTGTCGGTCAGAAAATATTTTCGTTTTGTTGCACTTCTTCTATTGAGTTTCGTGATGGCGGCGCCTGCATTGGCGGATCCCGGCCAGTCGATTACTGACATCATCACGTCAGGACAAATCGAGCTGGCGATTCGGCTGTTGAATACGCGGATACAGTCGGCCCCGAATGACGCTGAGGCGCACCACTTGTTGTCGAAAGCCTATTACCACCTGAACAAATGGGACCAGTCGATTGATTACGGCGAACGTGCCGTGGCACTGGCTCCAAATAACTCGGAGTACTGGATGTGGCTGGGTCGCGCATACGGCGAGAAAGCCGACTCCTCGAATTTCGTCGCTGCGTACAATCTCGCGAAGAAGGTGAAAGCGTCGTTTGAGAAGTCGGTGGAATTGGATGGCAGGAATGTCGCGGCGCGCACCGATCTTTCGGAGTACTACATGGAAGCGCCGGCGGTGATTGGCGGCGGGACAGACAAGGCGATCGACCAGGCGAAACAGATTTCGGCTTTCGATCCTGCGCGAGCGCATTGGGTATATGCGCGCCTGGACGAAAAGAAAAAAGATTACGGCGCTGCCGAAGGCGAATATGTGCAGGCAATTCATGCCAGCAACAACTACGGTTCCTACTGGCTGAATCTGGCGAATCTTTATCGTCAGACCGAGCACTGGCCGCAGATGGAGTCGGCGATCCAGAGAGGTATTTCGAGCGGTAACAAATCCAACGCGGTTTATTACAACGCTGCGACCATCTACGACCATGCGGGACGAAATTTGCCGGAGGCCGCGAATCTGCTGCGGAAGTACATCGCCGTGGGTGGTAGCGACGAGGCTCCCATCTTCCAGGCTCATTACCTGTTGGGCATGATCCTGCAAAAGCAGGGAGACAAGCAGGGAGCTGCCGCTGAGTATCGCATCGCGCTGAATCTTGCGGGGGATTATGCTCCGGCGGCAGACGCGCTGAAGAAGCTTGGTGCGTAGTTTAAAAGCGCCGGATATTACCAACCATGTACCTGAAGCGTTGGGGTCACAGAAAAGCCATCCCGTCAGTCTCATAATATCGGCGCGAGGAGGCTGCGATGGCTCATTGCGAGAGACTGAAGACCTGTCCGTTTTTCGCCGGCAAGATGGTGAACATGCCGAGCGTAGGCGATCTAATGAAGCAGACCTATTGCCTGGGCGACAAAACAAAGTGCGCTAGGTATCAGCTGGCTTCGGCGGGTTTCAAAGTGCCGCCCGACCTTTTCCCTCACGATATATCCCGCGCCGAAGACATCCAGCGACGCCACTAGTTTTGAAGTTTCAGCAGTTCGCATCGTGCGAACTGCTTGCGCCTGAGGCGTTTTAGGTTACTCGTAGTGCAGCGATTCGGTCGGATGCAATCTCGACGCCCGATTCGCCGGTAAATATCCGAACAACACTCCCGTCAGACAGGAGACCAGGAATGCCAGGATCATTGACGGACCGAGCAGCGGAATGTGCAGGCTGTACTGCGGCGGAATCAAGGGTTGGATGATAAATACCAGTCCGATCGCCAGCAGAATTCCGAGGATGGCTCCCGTCCCGCTGATCAGCAGTGCTTCGTAAAGAAATTCGTAGCGAATCTGGCTGCGCTTCGCGCCCACTGCTTTGCGAACCCCAATCTCGCGCGTGCGCTCGGTGACCGTGACCAGCATGATGTTCATAATCCCCACGCCGCTGACGATCAGGGCAATCGCGCTCAGTAACAGCAACACCGCAGAAAGCGCGAACGAAATTCGCCGCGCTGCGCTGAGAACGGCCGCGAGATTTTCCACCGTGTAATCAGTGCTGGTGCGATGATGGGCCTCCAGCATCTGCCGGACTTCCTGCGTGACCTCCGGAACCGTGTCTGGCGAATCGGCCTGGACATACAGCGTCCGGAGGTAGTCCTTGCCAAGATAAAAACGCATCAGCGGGAAGGGGATCAGCACAGATTCCGGCCTAATCTCCGATTGACCGAAGGTGGAGACGCGTTCGCGAAAGATGCCAATGATGGTGAAGCTGAGCTCGCCGACCTTGAGATTTTTGCCGAGCATGTCCTCGTCAAAGCGCTTGGCCAGCCCTTCACTGATCACGGCCGCTTTCGCATTCGTCTGCATATCGATGCTGTCGAAATAGCGGCCTTCGAGGATCAGGAGATTGCGAATCTGCTGGAAGCCGTCAGTGACTCCAATCAGGGCGACGGGGATCTGGTGTCCATTAATAATGACGATCTGACTGCCGAAGTCATTGGTACCGGAAACTTGGGCGACGTGCGGGAGCGTGTGCGCTGTTTCGTAGTCGGAGACGGAAATTTCGTCCGCCAATGAATGTTTGCTCTGATCGCCTGAATAGTAGGCGTAGATCAGATTCGAACCGACTCCCTCGACCAGCCTAAGCACATAGCTCTTGCCTACGAGTGAAATCGTCACCACTAGCACGATGCAGGCGCTGCCGATGATCACGCCCAGAATGGTGAGCGCCGCCCTGGCCTTGTTAGCGCGCAGCGCGTCGATCGCGATTTCAAAGGATTCGCTCTTGATCATTTTTCGTCAGAAAAATTCTTCGGCTTTAGTTCGCCCGCCCGAATGTGTGCTAGCTTCGAACCAAACTGTTCTGCGACTTGGGCTGCTCGGCCGAATCAAGTAAAGTAGAACAGTGATACTCCGTACTTTTCATTCTATCTCTGCCGGTGGATTGGACTTGTTCTCGAGGGTGGAGTTCGTTCGAGAAGGGCAGGTTTGCCCTCGACGATGAGCCATTCCCGACCTCGCTTGAAAACCTACATCTTTATCCTGCTGATGGTGATCTTTGGACCTGTGGGAAACGTGCTGCTGAGCAAAGGAATGAAATCGGTGGGCGCGGTCACCGGTCGGAGCGCTGCTCAATTGTTCCAGGTGGCGGAGCAGGTGTTCACCTCGGGCACCATATGGCTGGGAATCGCCTCGATGCTGCTGTTTTTCGTCGCGTACATGCTGGTGCTCTCATGGGCGGATTACAGCTGGGTACTGCCGGCGTCGGCTGTAGCCTATGGCACAGTCGCGTTGCTCGGGCACTTCGCATTGGGAGAGCCGGTAGCGCCGCTGCGCTGGGTTGGCATCGCCGTAATCTGCGTCGGAGTATTCGTAGTGGGACAGACGCCGCATAGCACTACTCAGCCTCCGGGGGACAGCGCGTGATCCTCGAATTCGTCCTGTTTTTTCTGATCATGGTCTCCGGTACCGCGGGAGAACTATGCGTCGCGCGCGCCATGAAAAGTGTTGGAGAAGTACACAGCTTTACTCCCGCAGCAATTGGACGGGCGTTCCTGCGAGCGGTGCAGGTGGGATGGATGTGGCTGGGTGTGCTGCTGATGGCAATCGGATTCTTTTCCCTCCTGGGAGTGCTCTCGATCGAAAACGTCAGTTTCGTAGTACCGGTTACGGCGTTCAGCTACGCAGTGGGAACGCTGGGCGGGAAATTCTTCCTGGGTGAAAAGGTTACTACCCAACGATGGATGGGCGTTTTGCTGGTGTGCTTTGGCGTAGCTTTAGTGATCCTCGGCAAGCATTGAAGATACAATAGAAGATTACTGCCGCATGGCTGGTTCAGCGTAACGATCGGCCAACCGTTTGTGAGGTAAGAATAAATTGTGTGGAATAGCCGGGTTCACTCATAAGAATTGGGTGCCCGCTACCGATCGAATTGTGAAAGCTGTAGCCACGCTGGAGCACCGCGGACCGGACCAGCAGGGAGTGTTCCAATCGGACATCTGTTCGCTCGGAGCTGCCCGCCTGAAGATCATCGATCTGGAGGGTGGGAATCAGCCGATCACAACGCCCGACGCGGATACCACGATCGTCTTCAACGGCGAGATCTACAACCACCTGGAATTAAGAAAAGAACTGGAAGCCGCAGGGCACCGGTTCGAATCTCATTGCGACACCGAGACTGTGTTGCATGCATTTCTCGAGTGGGATACAGACTGCTTCGCGCGTCTGCGTGGGATGTTTGCCGTTGCCCTGTGGACGAAGTCTAAGAAACGCCTCGTACTCGCGCGCGATCGCATGGGCATCAAGCCGCTCTACATCGCGCAACGCGGTCACGATTTGTACTTCGGATCTGAGCTGAAGACCATCCTCATCCATCCGGAAATCGAACGGAATCTCAGCCTGAATGGTCTCGATTGTTATCTGTCACTGAATTATGTGCCTTCGCCGTGGACGCTGATTGATGGCATCGAAAAGCTTCCGCCGGCGCACTGGCTGGAATGGAAGAACGGCACGGTTCGGACAGATTGTTATTGGCAGCTGCCGTACGGTGTGTCCAACCAGTGGACGCTGGAGTCAGCGGAAGAGCAGCTGGATTCGCTACTGAAGCAATCGGTGCGGGAGCACATGCTCTCGGACGTTCCTTTAGGCGTCTGGCTCAGTGGCGGGGTCGATTCTTCGACCATCCTGCACTATGCAGCCCAGGCATCCTCTTCCCGATTGAAGACGTATTCCATTTCTTTTCATGGACGCAGCTTCGACGAAACGGAATACATCAAGCGCGTGGTCGCGCAGTATGGGACTGAGCACGAACAGCTCGATCTGAATCCAGATGTGAATCTGCAGGGAGCGATCGAGGAGTTCGCGTACTACTCTGACGAGCCCAGCGCGGATGCGGGAGCGCTGCCGGTGTGGTTTTTGTCCAAGCTCTGCAAGACCGGAACCACGGTTGCACTCAGTGGCGAGGGGGCGGACGAACTTTTCGGCGGATATCTCACCTATCGTGCCAACCGCCTATCGCGGATGTTGCGGCGATTCCCGCGCGGCATGATTGAATTCGGACTGGAAGCCCTGAAGCATTGGCCGGTTTCCGACGAAAAGATCGGGCTGGATTACAAGTTGAAGCGTTTCGCCGAAGGTTCGCTGCTCTCTGCGGAGCAGGCGCACGTTTACTGGAACGGGACATTCTCGGAAACACAGAAGACGGTGTTGCTGAACGCGGTCCTGCCGGGTTCGCTCGATGCCATGTTGCAACAGGTAAACGAGCTGCCGGCCAGCAAAGACGATCTGGCGCCCTTCCTCTACTTCGACCAGAAGTACTATTTACCCGATGACATATTGGTGAAGAGCGATCGCATGAGCATGGCGCACGCGGTGGAAGTCCGGCCGCCATTTCTCGACCATCGCATCGTGGAATTTGCCGCTTCGCTTCCGGCTTCGCTGAAAATTCGTGGATCGCGGCAGAAGTTCGTGTTGAAGCACTTGATGCAGGGGAAACTTCCTCCTGCTGTGCTGACGCGCAAAAAGGTAGGATTTGATATTCCGGCACATGAGTGGCTGCGTGGACCGCTTCGCTCAATGGTTGTCGAGACGCTCACGCAGGGTGCAAGCGAACATCATGCTTTGTTCCGGCCACACGTAGTGGAGCGATTCCTTCGCAGTCACCTGGAGAGGCGTGCGAATCTTGGATATCACTTATGGGGTTTAATGGTGCTGTTTCTGTGGATGAAAAAGTGGGGAGTGCAAGCAGTCCCCGTTTCACAGGAGGAACAGCGCGTTCCAGCCAGAATTGGCATGTCTATCTAGCCGTTCTTCTGGTAGCAAGCGCGGTGTATATAGGCTGCATCGTTTCTCCTCCATCCCTGATGGACGATGTCGATGCGGTGCAGGCGCAGATTGCGCGCAACATGCTCAGCACTGGCGACTGGACGACCGCTCGTCTGGACGGCGTCGCCTATCTCGAAAAGGCGCCGCTCGTCTATTGGATCATCGCGATCAGCTATAAGATTTTTGGCGCGTCTGACTGGGCGGCGCGTGTTCCCATTGCGCTTTCCTGTGTTGGGCTGGCGCTCCTCACGACGGCGATGGGCATCTGGGCCTTCGGCCGCAAAGCCGGCCTTTATGCGGGCCTGGTCATCGGCACCTGTATTGGCCTGTTTCTCTTCACGCGCATTTTGATTCCCGACGTCATGCTCACGCTCGCTATCGCGCTGGGCATGTGGGGATTCCTGCGCGCGATCGATAAGGAAGAGCCGCATCCGAGCTTGTGGGCGTTCATCTTCGCAGCCAGTCTGGGAACCGGGTTGCTGCTCAAGAGCCTGATCGCCATCGTATTTCCGGTTGGCGCGGCTATCGTTTATCTGTTCCTGACTGGGCAATTGTTTTCGCCGAAGACGTGGAAGCGGCTGCATCCGGTGAGCGGCGTGGTAGTACTTCTGCTGATTGCGGCACCATGGCACATCCTCGCCACGATTCGCAATCCACCTTACTTCGCGTGGACGTTGCACAGCGGACCTGGCGAATATCACGGCTTCCTGTGGTTCTTTTTCATCAACGAGCAACTGCTGCGCTTTCTGAACCTGCGGTATCCGCACGATTACAACACCGTGCCGCGATTGTGGTTCTGGCTGTTTCATCTGATCTGGCTATTTCCGTGGAGCGTCTATCTTCCGGCGATCGCGAAGCTGTCATTCCGCCCCGTAGACCGCGCCGGTCGTACGCGCCTGCTGGCGCTGTGCTGGATCGGTTTCATCATGATCTTCTTCACGTTCTCGACCACGCAGGAGTACTACTCCATGCCGGCCTATCCGGCAATGGCGTTGTTGCTGGGTTGTGCGATTGCCGACGGCGGGGTCTGGATTAAACGCGGCACGCGAGTGCTGACTGTAATTTGCGCGATCTGCGCGATCGCGGCTCTGGCTATCCTGTTCATGGTGCGCGGACTTCCCGCGCCGGGCGATATCTTCTCGGCCCTCAACGAGCATCCCAGCGTCTACACCTTATCGCTCGGACACATGGAAGACCTGACGCTTGCATCGTTCGCCTATCTGCGCTTGCCGCTGCTTATTGCGGGGATTGCCTTTTTGATCGGGGCACTGGGAACGATTCGCGCGAAGAAACTGGCATTCGTTGCGGCCACGCTGATGATGGTGCTGTTTTTCCACGCGGCGCGATTGGCCATGGTGACCTTTGATCCGTTCCTCTCATCAAGGCCGCTGGTGAAGGCCCTGGATCGCTCGCCGCAAGGCACGCTGATCATTAATCACCACTACTATACGTACTCCTCGGTGTTCTTCTATACGAACCGCACCGGGTTGCTACTGAACGGGATATACAACAACCTTGTCTATGGGGCCTACGCACCGGGTGTCCCCAATGTCTTCATCAACGACGCGCAATTCAAGGATTTATGGCAGAAGCCCGAGCGGTATTACCTATTCGCGCAGCAGTCGGACCTGCCGCGATTCCAGGGGCTGATTGCGCCGGCAGAGCCAATTGTGGTCGCGAGGAGCGGCGGCAAGATTATACTTACGAATCATCCATTGCAGGCTTCCGCGGCACAGCAAGTTCAACCGGAAACGGGCAAGCGCACGGACGAGCATGGCTACGCGTTGGGGGCGGCGGTTTTTTAAATCTGGTCCGCGACTGCGACCATCTGATAAACGCTGGATTCGAACGATTCCGGCTTTGCCGACGGGGCTGATTCCGTCGGTATTTAACGAGCTAGAGGAGAAGGGTTCATGAGGATTGCCGTACTAGGTGGAGACGGATATTGCGGATGGGCGACGGCGTTGTACCTGTCAGGCAAGGGACACTCGGTTGCCATCGTTGACAATTTCGTCCGCCGCCAATGGGACCACGAGTTGAGCGCACAGACCCTTACCCCCATCCTGCCGTTGGCAGATCGTCTGCGCATCTGGAACCAGCTCTCTGGCAACGTCATCGACTCTTTTATCGGCGATATCACCGACTACGATTTCCTCGCATCCTTTCTCCGCGACTTCCAACCGGAAGCCGTGGTGCACTTTGCGGAACAGCGCTCGGCGCCGTATTCCATGATCGACCGCAAACACGCGGTGTTCACGCAAGTGAACAATGTTGTCGGCACGCTCAACCTGCTGTTTGCGATTCGCGAACTGCAGCCCGACTGTCACCTGATCAAGTTGGGTACGATGGGCGAGTACGGCACGCCCAACATCGACATCGAAGAAGGCTACATCTCGATCGAGCACAACGGCCGGAAGGATGTTCTACCGTTTCCGAAGCAGCCCGGCTCGTTTTATCACCTCTCGAAGGTTCACGACAGCCACAACATGATGTTCACCTGTCGCATCTGGGGCTTGCGCGCTACTGATCTGAACCAGGGCGTGGTTTACGGAACCATGACCGATGAGGTGGCGCTCCACGAAGGCCTGATCAATCGCTTCGATTACGACGACGTGTTCGGCACCGTGCTGAACCGATTCTGCGTCCAGGCCGCGATCGGATATCCGCTGACCGTATATGGCAAAGGCGGGCAGACGCGTGGTTTCCTCGACATACGCGACACGGTGCGATGCATCGAGATTGCCTGCCATAATCCGGCGGCCCGCGGCGAATGCCGAGTCTACAATCAGTTCACCGAACAGTTCTCAGTTTTGCAACTGGCTGAGATGGTGAAGACGGCAGGCAAAGAACTCGATCTCGACGTCGAAATCGACTACCTGCCCGATCCACGTGTGGAAGCCGAAGAGCATTACTACAACGCCAAGCACTCCAAGCTGATTGACCTGGGATTAAAGCCGCATTACCTCTCCGACTCGCTTCTGGATTCGCTGGTCAACATCGCGATCCGATACAAAGACCGCATCGATATGTCGCTGATTCCGCCGCGAGTGAACTGGCGCTATCCCGGCAGCGATAACCGGTTGCGAGTGGCGAAGTCGGCAGTCGAGAACTCCGACGAAGATCGCCTGGCCAGCGTGAAGCCCAGCGTTTAGCGGTAAGATCGCTCCTCAAATTCAAAAGCTCTTGTGCACGCGTACGTCGAAGCCGAAACCGCCGTTCTGGTCGCGGTCGGTGCTCACCGACCATCGCGGATTCAATTGATATTGCAGCTGGATTGTCTGCTGCTGCGTAGAAGTTACGTCTGAAGAAAAGGTCACGAACAGGTTGCTGGTCACGCGCTGCTGAACGGTAATACGCGCACCTTGCGTTCCCTGGTTTGGTCCAAGGACCGGGTCGATACTGAGCTGGGAAATGCCCGCGAGCCGCTGGATTCTGCCGGCGATCTGACTGCTGATCCCGGAAGCGAGTACCGACTCCGGCCCGAGCGAACCGCCAGCATTGGCATTTGCGGCTTGTGCCTCCGTGGTCTTGCCGAATGCCAGCAGGTTGATGATGTCCACGGGTGGCAAAGCTGGGTCAGACGCGTACGTCGTTCGCAGACGGTCTGATGGACCTTCCAGTCGCAGATTGATGTTGTACTGATCGATGGTAGTGGTCGCGGTGATATTCACGACCGGTTCGGTGCGTGTGGGATTTACGAACGCAATGCTGCCGCCCTGGATCACGTAACGGTTCGCAAGGAAGATGACATCGCCGCCGGTAATGTCCGCGCGGCCGAGCACGACCGGGTCAGCTAGTGTCCCCTGAACGCGCAAGTTCGCTCCTCCCTGAAGACTCAACGTACGGCTGACAAGATTTAATCCCGAGCCCGTCTGCAACACGATCTGGAGCTGCACATCGTTGGCGAAGCCGACGGAGGGAGGCGAAGATACCTGATTGCTGAACTGCTGCGTGAACGTTGAGACATCGAAATCCGGTGTAAACGATAGGCGGTCGACATGGATTTGCCCACGCAGCATCGCAGTTTGTGCGTTGCCAGTCAGAGTCAGATCGCCGTCGATAGCACTACGTACGCCGCGTGGGTAAAGAAGAGAGATTCCGCTGCCGGTTGCGGCGAGATCAAAAATAATTCCCGGACGGATCACCAAACCGCCGCGCGCAGTCACTGTGCCGCCGCCCATCTGTCCCTGGAAGCTGGTGACGTCGATGCGCTTGTTACTCAGGGTGAGAACGCCATTGCCGTTTTGCAGGCCGAGCGGGGCCCCAGCCATCGACACATTTGCGTTCACAATCTGTATCTTGCCCCGGAGATTTGGATTGGTCGCCTGCCCGATGGAATTGACGTCGAACTTAAGTTGACCACTACTGCGCAGGTCCGGTGCGAACGCACGTAAGATATTCAGGTCGACCGTGCCCAGCAATAATAGAGACGCCGGCTCGGTGGATTGTACTGGAATATTCCCCTGAAACTGCAGGTCGGTGTCAGTGCCGCGGATCTCGGAACGTTGGATGGAGAGCATACCGTGAGCGTAATCAATCAGCACCGGATGCACGGCTGCGATTTCGAAATTCTGATAGCTCAGAGAGAATACGGGGAGCTGCGCATGCATCTCGAGCGACGCTCTATGTTTCAAAGGGCCACGCAATGTGGCATGCACTTCGGTTTGGCCGGTGATGTCGCCAGCCTGGGGAGCATAAGTATCCAACAAAGGTTCCAGCGGAATCAGGCCTGAGTCGACGCGCACATCCGCTTGGTAATTGCCGGTGAGTCCGACGGTACCATGGGCCCGAATGCCCGTATTCACGGCTTGCGAAGTCAGGTCGAGCGTCGCCAGGTGTTGCGCAACATCAGCCTGCAGCTTGAGACCACGAATCGTCTGCTCCTGAAACTGCAGTGTGGGGATTTCTGCGGTCAGCGTGAGAGCCGGATTCTTGATGGAACCGCTCCCGCTCGCATTGACGTTCAGCGCACCTGAGAGATTCAGGTTATGTTGCTGAAGCGTGTGCAATTTTGCCAACTGCAGATTCGCGATCTCGAGCAGCAGGTTATAGGTTTGCTGTTGCGGGTAGTAAACGAACTTGCTGGTTGCTGAACCGGCTGAGAGCCGGCCACCCAGGGTTCCGTGGATTTCATTCCCCGTACCCTGAAAGCTGAGAGTGGCGACCTGCAAGGGTTCGGTATCCACCAGGCCATTCGTGACTACCACCGTGCCCTGGCCGAAGGGACTGAGTTGCGTGCCGTGCATTGCGATGTTCGCGTTCAGTGTCCCGGTGGCGTGAACAGGCGAATTCGCGAGCTGCGCCAAATCAGCAACATTGAGTTGCGAAGCGGCTAGCCTCACATTGAACTGGCTCTCTGGAGTAAACGACCAGCGTTGCAAGGCTGTCTGCAGCGAAAATGAAATATGTCCCTGTTGTGCTGGTTCGAGCTCGCCCTTCTGGACGCTAAGCGAGGAGGGGTTAGCTTGAACATTCGCGCGCAGCAGTTGCCATGAGGTCTCGTGAATTCGAAGATTCGATGCGCTCAGCTGACCCTGCAAATTCGGATTCGTAGTGCTCCCTTGCAGTGATCCCGTGAAGTTCGCTGTTCCAAACAGTCCAAGAGGCTGTGCAGGCGTCTCGGCGGACGAACTGCGGAATGCGTTGGCGATAATTTCCAATTCGTGCAGATCATTGGACTGCATCGCAATTTGGAGACTGGAGCGGTCGCTGACCGTGCCATTGAAATTGAGCGACGTCTGCGGCAGACGGATGTAGCTTTGCGTCAGCGAAACCTGTTTGCTCTTGCCCGAATACCGAGCGTGAAACAGGGCATCCAGGGGGATGCTGGCAGGGGGAGCGCCTCCTGAGACTCCCCGCGGGATGGCCTGCGTTCGCAGTGACGCATCGGCGGTCGCGTCCAGATTCTGCATCGACCCGCTCCACGACGCTTTGACTGTGGCATTCGTCGTCCCAATCAGGCGAATCTCCTGCAGTGAGCTGGCTGCAAGTAGCGACTGGAGATCGGCCACTGAAATATCGCGAAGCGATGCTGCGAACTGCGACTGCATTTTTCCGGCGAGATCGCGTATGTTCAGCGCACCATCGAACGTTCCGCATAGCAATTTGGCGTGCAGATCCTGCACAGTGGCATTTCCGTTGGCAAGCGAGTAACGCGCGCTTAGATCGCGAACGACTCCGTGGTAACCGGAGGCATTCACGAGCAGAGTGGTGCTGCTAATCTGTCCATCCAGGACGAGCGAGTTGAGAACCGCCGTATTGGGTTGATTCTGGTATTGAGCCGTCCCGGTGAGCAGGATCATGCCGGCAGGAATATTTGGATTCTTCAGCTCCCGGCGGAACTCCTCCCCATCGAGGTTCGCGCGATAGTTCGCTTGAATCGACGGATTGCTGTAATTCCGCAAAGTGGCAACCACTTCCACCTGCGATGGACCCACGCTAAGCGTGGCAGGCGCTACCTTCAGCGCATCGCGGGTGGCATCGAACTTCGCGTCCAGGTTATGTGGCAGAGGCGCGTAGTTGCCATATCGCAGGGTGCCATCGCGATACGCGAGCGTGCCGGAATAGCTTCCGCCATCGGAAGAGGAGTAGCTCGACTGGAAATGCAGACTATGAAGATCGGCATAGAGCGGAACGCTCTGGTCGTTGTAATAGATCTGGCCTTGGTTCACGACGGCGTGCTGCACGGCGAGATCGAAAATATTGATCGGCTGTCCCGATGGGTTCGGCGGAGTTGGGATATTGCTGTTTCCAGCTTTGTCGACGAAAACGCGAGCCACCGGATGATCGACGGTGATGCTGTTCAAATCCCATTCACGATGCAGCACAGAAATGATTTTGATATTCCCGCCAAGATGAGCTACCTGGAGGAGTGGGCCATGCTGGCTCGGATCCTTCCCGTCGATAGTGATCCCGTTCAGATCAAGACTCAAGTTCGAGAGATGAAGGTTGAAGCTTTGGATATCAACGCGGCTGCCGAGTTTCTCCGAGGCAAGCCTTTCGATTCTGGAAAGAGTGAATCGGTGGACGGCAGTACTGCGCAGTAACAGATATCCACTTATACCCAGCAGGAGGACCAGGCCAGCGATAATCCCCGCTGTATACGCGGCGATTTTCTTAACTCTCAAAACTCCCCCCGGCAATGAATCAGGAAGGCCGCCCGCGATTCAGCTCTGAGCTAGAACGCCTGTCCAAGTGTCACGAATATCTGAGTTGATTTGATTCCGGGAATCGGATTCAAGTTGTGGCCAACATCGAAGCGGATGGGCCCGACAGGGGTCGCGTAGCGTAATCCAAAGCCGACGGTATTCGAGTAGTTTGCAGCGAAGTCGTTGAACGCCGAAGCAGGGAAGACGTTACCGCCGTCGTAGAAGCCAACGACGCCAAAGCCCTTCCTGATGCGTGAAACAGGAATACGAAATTCAGAGTTGAGAATGAAGAGCCCGTTTCCCCCGGTGGGCACCTGAATGTTAGAGCAGGTGCTTGGAACACTGGGATCGCCGCAAGCCAGAACCACGCGTTGCGGGCCCGCGCCGTTAAGGGGATACCCGCGGAGCGTGCTGCCGCCGCCGGTGAAGAATTCCTCACTCAATGGAACGATACTGCCGGCGAAGGCGTGCTGCACTCCTATGCGAATGTTATTCGCCCAGATAATGTTGTCGTAACCAATATTCTTGTAATACGCAGTCTGGGCAAGCAGCCGCCAGAAGTTCACACTGGCACCCAATGCCGTGGGAGTGATGCCGGCCTCGTAGCTTTGGTAAATGCCCTTGTGCGCATCGAGAGGGTTGTCGCGCGTGTCGCGGATGTAGGAGGCGGTAAGGGTTGAGAGGCGAACGTTTTCCTGGCCAGGGGGAACAAGCTCTGGGATTAATAGTTGAGTGATATCGGTTCTTTGCAACTGGTAACGCAGGAACACGTTCTTGGTTCGTTTGGCGTCGAGCGGTTTGCGAAACTCAAGCGCGTAACGAAGAATGAGGTCCGTGAACACTGGGTTTTCGCTATCGTGCTCGAACAGGACGTTGGTATTCACGGACCAACTGCTCCCGCGGAAAGAAGGAATGATGTAGTTCGAGTAAGCACGTTGATCGAGCCGGCCAGCGAAGCCGCCGACGGTCATGCTTTCCGCTGTTCCACGCAGATTCTTGCGCGTGTAATCAATCAAACCACGCGGTCCCCAGAACGTTCTTTCACTGGTCACGAACGAGGATGGCACTCCAACCGGAGGTACTCCGGGGACGGCTACGGTGCCGCCCGGAACACTTCCACCACGATTGATCACTTCGAAGCCAAATCCGTAATTGATCGTGTTGCGCTTGGCTTCGTGCAATTTGATCAACACATCTTCACTGTCCTGATCGATGACCGTGCGCTTCGGGTCGACTTCTGCCCAGTCGAAAATGCCAAGGCTGAAGAGACGGCTCTCGGCTGAGAGTAACTGATCTTCGCTGATGGGATAACCGGGTCGTATCTTTACGGTGGTATCGACAATATGCTGCTTCGTCTGTTGGCGCCCGAGCGTCAGAACTTTTTCGGTTTTGACCTGTTGTCCCTCATGGATCTGATAAATGACATCGTAATCGCGCGATCTCCTTGACTTGGGCGTAGCACTCGCAGTGAAAGTGGCGGTCAAATAGCCTCGTGAGAGGTACTGCGAGATAACCTGGTTGCGATCCTGATTCACCAGAAACGGCGAGTAGGGTTTGCCGGGTCCGATGTGCAGCCCGTGTGGCGCGAGTTGTGACACCGGCAGGGTGTTTCCTTCCATCGCAAATGATTGGACCGTGTCACGCGGACCTTCAGAAATGTCGAACGTCACGGCAACATCGCCGTTGGGACGCTTCACGTCCGATGTGACTGCCACCTGGCTGAAGCCGGCGTTCCGGTAAACGCCGCGTATGTTGTTTACGCTGGTTTGCACCAGTTCATCGCTAAAGCTTCCGCGAGAAAACCAGAAACGCTTTTTCTTTACGGCAACATTTGGCATCAGGGCGTCGCTGCTAATCGCGTGATTGCCCCGCAATCCCACGCTCACAACTCTGTGGCGCTGACCGCTTTCGACCTGGTATAGGACGTCAATTACAGAGGGCTGGCGGTCTACCTTCAAGTCCACTTTTGCGTCGAAATCTCCCCTGGATTGGAAGTGAGAGAGCAGATTCTGTCTGCCTTCCTCCGCCATTTCGTCGGTGAACAGGTTCTCCTGATATATCGGAATCAGCCGTCGCCGCGCCCTTCCCGAAAGACGTGCGCCAACTACTTTCACATTGATCTTGGGTCCCTTCGTCACATTAAAAGTCACGTCGGCGCGATTGCTTTCTGCGGTGTAATTCGACGAATCCAGCTTGATTTGGGCGGAGAGGTATCCGCGACTGGCCAGCTGTTTCTGAAAATACTGTTCGGCAGACTGCAGCCGGCCATAGGAATAGGGTTTACCTTCACGAATCGCCACTCGCCTAATTCGTGCCATGAGAGTTTGTACGGATTTTTCGAGACGAGCGGCTTCTTCCGGTGTGGTTCCCGTAATAATCAAGTTGCCAAAGTTGGCGCGGCGATTCAGGTCGGTAGGAAAGATCACATTGACAACGTGGTTATGGCGGTCGAGATCGAGCGAGGTTGTCACCGTGGACTGAAAAAATCCGCCTCTTCGAAAATGCTGCGCCAAAGCCGATTGCGCATTCGCGACTGCAACCGGAGAATACGGCCCTTGCATCGGGTAATTGGAAATTTGTAACAAACGCGAATAGGAATACACATGGAGCGCTCCGGGAAACTCGTACATGCCGATGTAGTAGGCGGGCTGCAACACAAAACTGACACGAATTCCATTGGGTTCAGGAGTGACATCGAGGCGAACGTCCTCGACCTCTCCTGAACTCTTCAGCGCGGCAATGCTGGCATTGACGTCGTCGAGCGAAAAGGGCTGGCCGCGTTTTTGTTTGATTAACGATTGCAACCGTTTTACGTCTTCTTCGCTCAGGTCGGGGCGACCCGCGAGTTCAATGGTAGAAACTTGCTGTCCTTCGTACGACGGCAACAGGTTCGAAGGAGTGGGGATTTCCTGTGCCCAACACGAACCAGCATAGAGCAGCACCGCCAGCAGCCATCGCAGGCGCTCGCCACGCCTGCCGGGCGCAAGTCCTTTTGCCATCGAATGAAGAGACAATCGCGTCGCCAGATCCCGGAGTTGCAAGGAGTGGCCGAATCGCCCGGAACGCGGATCGGTATCACCGATCCCACAGGTCGCAGCTATCCTCAAGTGTTTGGATGAGTTCTGAGCGGGAATGTTGTCCGAACTCTCACATCCGGGCAACCACCGCAGGGAAACCGAACTATTCGCTTAGTGCGGCCGTGCGGGCGGATTCGGAATCAGTGCCGCGCGTTTCCTCGAACAGAATTTTCAGCAAGACGCTGATGACGGAAAGTAAAACCGGTCCCAGGAAGATACCAAGCAGACCAAAGGCCTGAGCGCCTCCGATCAAAGCGAACAACAAAAGCAGAGGATGTACCTGCACTCGACCCTTAATCACCAGCGGGCGGATGACATTGTCGACGGAACTGATGACCAGAGTTCCCCAGATGAGAACGAAGATGCCTTTTCCCAGATGACCTGTAATCATCAGGTAGACGCCTGCCGGCGCCCATACGAGTCCGGCCCCCACAATTGGGATGAGCGAACAAACACCCGCGAGCAAGCCAAGCAAGGTTGAGGACGAAATCGAGCAGATCCTGAGGGCAATCGCCGTCAAAGTACCTTGGGCCGCGCCGACCGCAGCCATGCCATAAACGTTGGCGACAATCGCGTCACTGATGCCGTGCAGAAAGCGGTGTGCCTGCTCGGGCGAGAGCGGCATCAGGTCGGAAATTCGCTTGACGACCCGTTTGCCATCGCGGAAAAGAAAAAAAACAGTAATCAGCGCGATCGCGGAATCGGTGATCAGGCCAACAAAGTTTCCGAGCAGCGCGGCGCCCGTACCGAGCAGCGCCACCCCGAGCTGGTTCAGATGAGCGGCGACTTGCTCGCGCAGTCGAATCGAAGATAGATCTACGTAGTGCCCCATGAAGCTCAATGGCTTTTCCGCCAGCTTCATTACAGAAGGAACGACCCCACCTTGCTCCGCGCTTTTTTGACTGAGATATCGGCCGATATCGAGTGCCTGTGCGCTGGCTTTCGTCAGGATAACGGCAAAGGGAATCGCGAAGAGCAAAATAAGAAGAACAATGGTCAAGAGCGATGCGAGCCCCGGCCTTTTAACCTCTTGCAGGATGCGCTCGTAGATAGGATCGAAAACGACGGCGATGATGATGGCGAACGCCACCGGTTCGATGAATGGCCGCTCGATAAAAAATGTCAGGGCAAAAGCGCCTGCCAGCAGTAAATGTCAAGAAAAACGAGAGTTGCCTTCTTCCCGTTCACGAGTGAATCTCCCCGATTGATCCCCATGCAAAGAAACACAAGTATATTTGCGTGCGCCAGCGTCTCAGCGCGGAAAAATGCGGCGACCTCTGCCACTACTACTCATCGAATCATGAATACCCGAAGGTCTACTGATGATTGAAGCCGAATCTCCCGCTCTTCAAACCTCTGCTACGCTGAGTACGGGCATGCCTCTCTTATCGTTTGTGGAAGTAAACAAGGACTATCTCGCCGATGGACAACCGATCCGTGCACTCTCGGGAGTGTCTTTTCAGGTTGAGCAGGGTGAATTCGTCGCGCTGGTCGGACGGAGCGGCTGCGGCAAATCGACGCTGCTGAATCTGGCTGGGGCGATGGATTTTCCAACATCGGGTCAAGTGTTGCTGGATGGCGTAGCCACGTCTTCGCTGGATGACTCCGGTCTCACGCGCCTGCGCCGCGAGAAAGTTGGATTCATCTTCCAGTCGTTTCAACTGTTGCCCACACTGAGCGTGATCGAGAACATTGAACTCCCTCTTCTTTTGGCTGGCCGCAACAGCGCGCGTTCGTCGGCACAGGAGCGTCTGCAATGGGTGGAACTAGCCGACTACGACGATCGCATGCCGCATCAGCTTTCCGGAGGACAGATGCAGCGCGTGGCCATTGCGCGCGCGCTGGTGCATTCGCCGCGGGTGCTACTGGCAGATGAGCCGACCGGGAATCTCGACACGAAGACCGGGGATGTGATCTTGCAATTGCTGCGCCGGATCGCCACCGAGCAGAAGACGACGATGTTGATGGCGACGCACAGTATCGAAGCGGCCTCCCTGGCCGATACCGTAGTTCGGTTGCGCGACGGGCATATTGAGGAGGTCGCGCGCCGCTAAGATGCGCCTGCTCCTTTTCTATCGTCTGATGGTGCGACCGCTCTTTCGTGAGCCGATGCGTACTGCGCTCACGATATTCGCTGTCGCATTGGGCGTAGCTGTCGTGATCGCCATTGAACTGGCGGGCGATGCTGCTGCCGGTTCGTTTCGCTCATCCGTCGAATCTCTCGCGGGTGATTCCGAAATCGAAGTGACCGCGACCGGCGGTGTTCCCGACGGCATTGTTGGAAAGCTCGCGACGCTTCCATACGCAATACGGGTGCGCCCTCGCATTGAGGACTATGCGGTACTGCCGGACTCAGGCGAATCCGTACCGCTGGTTGGGCTCGACCTGATCGCCGAGGCGGGAGATCGGGAGAGCGGCGATTGGAAGTTACCTGATCTTGCCGATGAATCTGAGAAGGGCGTCGACGTAAGCGACAGCATTTGGGTTGGACATCGTATTGCTGCTGAGGCGGGTCGGAAGATTCGTCTTCAGATCAACGACCAAACGCGTGAGTGCACGGTTCGGGGCGTGCTTCCAAGTTCAGCGGGCGAGAACGTCACCGTCATGGACATCGCCGAAGCCCAGCGAGAGCTGGGAAGAGCCGGTCGCGTTGACCGCGTGTTGATTCGCGTTCCCGATCAGCCATCGCTCGAGACATGGCAACAGCGATTACGGCAGGTTTTGCCGGAAGGCGTGCAGGTGCGTCCGCAAGGAAGCGGAACCGAGGAGAACCGGCGCATGCTCGCGGCGTTCCGCTGGAATCTGCGCATATTGAGCTATGTCGCGCTGGTGGTGGGCGCATTTCTCATCTACAACACGATCTCGGTTTCGGTGGTGCGGCGGCGACCCGAGATCGGCGTGGTACGCGCGCTCGGCGCGAGTCGTGGGACCGTGCTCGGGGCATTTCTCGGCGAAGCCGCTTTCTTTGGCGTCGCTGGTGCGCTACTCGCGTTGCCGCTCGGACGCCTGTTGGCCATCGGCGCCGTGAAACTGCTGAGCACAACCGTGAACGCGCTCTACGTGAGCAGTCGTCCTGGATCGATCGCCATAACCTGGTGGCTCGTGGGATTGGCGTTGCTGATCGGAGTCGGTGTGGCAGTGCTGTCAGCGTTCTCGCCGGCACGCGAAGCGGCGCAGGTATCGCCGGTCGAAGCCATGGCGCGCGGCCAGCGCGAATACGTGGCTCGGGTGCACAAGTGGCGCGATCTTTGGATTGCCGTGGCCCTTGGATGCGCGGGAACGCTGGCGGCGAAAGCTCCAGCCATCGCAGGAAAACCGCTCTTCGGGTACCTGTCGGCGATCCTCTTTATTGGCGCTTCGGCAATGGCCATGCCTGCCATCGTCGAACTGATCTTGCTTGCTGGTACGCGAGTCTTGCGCAGTGTGCTTGGCGTCGAGGCTCTGCTAGCTTCGCGCAGCCTGGTGGGATCGCTGCGGCGAACCGCGGTGCTGGTGGGTGCACTCTCGACCGCAATTGCCATGATGACGTCTGTGGGAATCATGGTCGGCAGCTTTCGCCAGACTGTGGTTGTGTGGATGGATAGCCAGTTGCCCGCCGATCTTTATCTTCGCCCAGCGGGCAATCCAGGAATCGATAAGCATCCCACCATCTCGATCGATCTCACGAATCGCATCGAGAGACTGCCGGGCGTCGAAGCGGTCGACCGGTTTCGCTCCTATGACATCAGCTACCAGGGAATGCCTGCCACGCTCGCTTCCGCTGAAACAGAGACATCCCGCTATTACCGCACCTCCGGATTCGTATCCGGGCGGCCAGCCATCGATGTTGTGCGCGAATTGGAGCAGGATCACACCGCCATTGTGAGTGAACCCTTTGCGAACAAGCATCATGTGAAGACCGGGGACACGCTGACTCTGCCTCTCGGCGAGCGCGACGTCTCATTTCGCGTGATTGACATTTTCTACGATTACGCGAGCGAGAGCGGCTTCGTGATACTGGATCGTTCCACGATGCTTCGCTATCTGCCCGATCCTGCCCCCACGAATCTTAGCCGTTTATCTGAACCCCGGCGCCGATCTCGAGACAGTGCGCCACCAGATCGAGCAGGTCTCGGCAAATCACGACGTTCTCATCTTCTCCAATCGCGACATTCGCAAGGAGGCGGTGCGCATCTTCGATCAAACGTTCGCGATTACTTATGCGCTGGAGGCGGTGGCGATCATGGTGGCCGTGATGGGAATCGCCGGAGCCTTGCTGGCGCTCGTCATCGACCGGCGCCGCGAACTGGGACTGCTGCGCTTCCTCGGGGCTTCCACGGGTCAGATAAGAAAGATGATCCTCGTAGAAGCGGGAGTGCTTGGATTGTTGTCAAACCTTGCCGGCTTGGCGCTGGGATTCGTGCTCTCGCTCGTGTTGGTCTATGTGGTCAACAAACAATCGTTCGGATGGACGATCCAGTTTCACTGGCCGGTCGCAGTTCTGGCCGCTGCTCTCACCGTCGTTTACCTGGCAACGGTGTTGGCCGGCTTATATCCCGCCCGCATCGCCACGCGCCTGAACCCCATCGAGGTAGTGCATGAAGAATAGCGCGCGCTACTTCTTCATCTGGCTGGCGCTTGCCGTGTGCGCCGCAGCGCAATACAAGCAGGCGCTTCCCGGATTCCAGTACGAGTTCCCGCGCGATCACTTCAGTCACCCGGACTATCGCACCGAGTGGTGGTACTACACCGGCAATCTGAAATCCGCTGACGGCCACCGCTTCGGATTCGAGCTCACATTTTTCCGCCAGGGCACAAGTCGCGAGCCGCTGCGCAACGTGGACTGGGGTGTGCAGGACTTGTATCTCGCGCACTTCGCGATCAGCGATCTCGGCCCGCAAAAGTTCTATTACACCGAGCGTGTGAATCGCGCAGGCCCCGGAATTGCCGGAATCAGCCAGCAGGCCGAACGCGTGTGGAATGGTAACTGGCAAGCGCAATGGGTAAATGGCGTACAGCAACTGCAGGCAATCGCCGACGACTTCAGCATTCGACTGACGCTCAGGTCAGACAAGCCGCCTGTTATTCACGGTCGCAACGGCGTGAGCCAGAAGGGCGCCGGGGCAGGGCACGCTTCGCACTACATCTCCCTCACGCGATTGATCACAACCGGCGCCGTCGAGGTTGGAGGCACGTCGTACGACGTCCAGGGCACTTCGTGGATGGACCACGAGTTCTCCACCGACTCGCTCGCGCCAGATGAAGTTGGATGGGACTGGCTCAGCATTCAGCTCAACGACAATACCGAGTTGATGCTCTACCGCTTGCGACACGGGGACGGCACGGCCGACCCTTACAGCTCCGGAACCTTCATCGACGCCGAGGGACACACGACACTTCTCGGCGCGCGCGATTTCACCATGCAGGCGCTCGACGAAAACTGGACGAGCCCGACGTCAGGAGCGCGCTATCCCATAGCGTGGCGCGTCACGATTCCTGCACTGGCTCTGGATCTCCAGATACGAACTCCTATGCAAGCGCAGGAACTGGCCGGCAAAACGAGATTGAGTCCCAGCTACTGGGAGGGAGCCGTCGACATCTCTGGCGAGCGCGGGTCGTCATCAATCTCCGGTGCGGGATATCTGGAGATGACCGGATACGACAAGCCGCTCGATTTCTCGGCGAAGTAGAGTTCGAAAATCAAGCCACGGATCGCACTGATTTTCACGGATGTTCATTTCAGAGACATCCGTGTTCATCCGTGCAATCTGTGGCTGATCCTGTTTTTCACCCGCGAAATACTTCTTAACTTGCCAACCCAGTCCTTCTCGCGGCATCATGCTTGGCTTCTCTCAGCACGATCAATCTTTGTTGTCTGGCGAGGCCCATGCGTTCAAAGCTGGTCTTATTTTGGTTCCTAGCTGCTCGGCTTCTCGTTCGCGTTTGCGCAATCAACTGGCTGGAAGCAACTCTTCAATGGCAAAGACCTTACGGGATGGAAGCACGTCGGTCCCGGCGGCATGACCGTCGAAGACGGTCTGATCAAAACGCACGGTGGCATGGGTTGCTCTACTGGACTGGGCAGAAGTTCGCCAACGGCACGCTTCGTGTCGTCTACCGAATGCGCGACGAGAACGATAATTCCGGCGTTTTTATCCGCATTCCGATTGAGCCGCGCGAGGAGTGGATGCCAGTCAACTACGGTTACGAGGTGCAGATCGATAATCATCCGGAGAGATCGGACGAAGACGACTACCATGTCACCGGCACGCTCTACTCGCTCACCAAGCCTTTGGCAAAGCCGGGCAAGGCGGGGCCGGAGTGGAACACCATGGAGATCACGCTCGATGGCCCGCGCACAATCGTCATGCTCAATGGCGTGAAGGTCACCGACTACACCGAAGGTCAGCCGGTGCCGGACAAGAAGTTCAAGTTCGAGCCCGAACGCGGTCGTCGTCCGAACGAAGGCTACATTGGACTGCAGAACCACAGCGACAACGACATTGTGTTTTTCAAGGAAGTGGCGTGGAAGCCGCTGCAGAAGTAACGCAGTGTTTGTCATCGGGAGCGGACGTCAGTCCGCGGGGGATCTGCAGGCCTCATTCCGAAGCATCACGGAGCACTCATCATGAATAGTGATTTCTCCCGCAGAAAATTTCTTCAGGCAGCAGGAGTAGCCGGAAGCCTGATCGCCACGCGTTCAGTTTTACTGGAAACTCCCGCTTTCGCTCTCCCAACGAATGTTGGCCCGAATGACCGCATTCGCTTTGGCATCATCGGCGTAGGCATGCAGGGACAGGGACTGTTGAAAGCCGCTGTCACGCTGCCCGGCGTGGAGTGCGTGGCTGCCTGTGATCTTTACGATGGCCGGCATACTCTGGCAAAAGAAATTGCTGGACCAAACGTACCCACCACGCGGCGCTACCAGGAGCTTCTCGACAACAAGAATATCGACGCGCTGATCATCGCCGTTCCCGACTTCTGGCACCGCAAGCTTGTTGTGGAAGCAGTCAGTGCCGGCAAAGACGTCTATTGCGAGAAGCCGATGTCGCACAACATTGCCGATGGCTACGCGATGGTCGACGCGGTGAAGAAGACTGGCCGCATCATGCAGGTCGGATCGCAGCGCACGAGTTCGGCGGTCTATGCCAAAGCGCGAGAGTTGTACCAATCGGGCGCGGTAGGCGACCTGCTATTGATTGAACTGTACCAGGGGCGCAACGACCCTTCCGGCGCATGGGAGTATCCGCCGCCGCTCGATTTGTCACCCGCCAATCTCGACTGGAACACATGGCTCGGCGACACTCCGAAGAAGACTTTCGATCCCGAGGCGTTCGCGCGCTGGCGCTGCTGGAAAGAATATGGCACCGGAGTTGCCGGCGATCTGATGGTGCATCTCATCAGCGGCATGCAGTTCATCACCGGCCTCAACCAGGCGCCAACGAGAGCCACCGCGATTGGCGGTATTTATCGCTGGAAGGATGGCCGCAATATGCCGGACCTTCACGCAGCGCTGTTCAATTACGGCGAGACGCCGGCGTATGTCCGGCTGACGCTGGGAACGGAGACCGCGGAGGCGATCCGCATCCTGGGGTCAAAGGGCATTCTCGAAGTTTCCGGTGGGACCATCACGCATATTCCGCAGACTGGTCTCGACCACGCGCCCAGCTACTATTCCATCAGTTTCCCCAAAACAATGCGGGACGAGTACACAAAAAAGTGGCACGAGGAACACGATGCGCCGCTCGGCCACGAATTGGTGAATGAGAACATCGTGTATCGCGGCACGGATTCAACCGACGACGTGGCTCCGCACCTCTGGACGTTCTTCGAGTGTGTGCGTTCGCGCAAGACGCCGCCGCAGGACGTCGTCTTCGGGCATCACGCGGCCGCCGCCTGCCACATGGCCAACGAGGCGTACTTCCGCAAGCAGACGGTATATTTGGATGAGAGCAGCAGGACGATTAAGGCTGTCTAGCAAATCCGTGTAAAAATCGGAGCTTGATGACTACGCGAACGTTGAACATTGCCATGATCGGCCACGGCTTCATGGGCCGCGCGCATTCCAATGCCTTTCACCAGGTCGGACATTTTTTCGATACGCCCTTCACGCTTAAGCGCAAAGTGATCTGCGGTCGCAATCAGCAAGCGGTTCAGGAGATGGCGACTCGCTGGGGATGGGACGAAACCGCGAACGACTGGCACGCCGTAATCGATCGCAAGGACATCGACGTCATCGACATCGGCACGCCGAATTCGCTCCACGCCGAGATCGCCATCGCCGCCGCGAAAGCTGGAAAGATCATCTGGTGCGAGAAGCCTCTGGCCATGAATGGCGCGCAGGCTGCGCAGATGGCCCAAGCCGCGAAGAGTGTTCCCAACCTGGTGTGGTTCAACTATCGGCGCGTCCCGGCGATTGCTCTGGCTAAGCAACTCATCGACGAAGGGAAGATTGGGCAGGTCTATCACTACCGGGCTGCCTACCTGCAAAGCTGGGGCGCCGATCCGGCGCGCATCGGCGTATGGCGTTTCAACAAGGCGGACGCCGGTTCAGGCGCGATGGGCGATCTGCTGACGCATATTGTCGACCTGGCGCACTTTTTGAATGGTCCGCTCAGCGAGCTGAATGCGCTAGTCCATACCTTCGCGGCCGGACGTGAGGTGGACGATGCTGCGATCTTCACTGGACGTTTCGCCAATGGCGGCATCGGCACCTTCGAGGCGACGCGTTTCGCCATCGGCATGAAAAATCGCAATCGCTTTGAGATCCACGGATCGAAAGGCGCGCTGGCTTTCAATCTGGAGGAACTGAATCATCTTCTCTATTACAATGCCACACTGCCGGCCGATCAGCAGGGATGGACTGATCTGATGGTCACCGGTCCGGGGCATCCATACGCTGCGAATTTCTGGCCGTCGGGACACATCATCGGTTACGAGCATACATTTATCGCGACGCTTGCGGATTTTCTGCAGGCACTCGCCAGCGGATCGGACTTTCATGCGAACTTCGAGGACGGCGTGAGAGTTCAGCAAGTGATGGATGCGGTCGAGAAATCATCGGAGACAAGGAGTTGGGTGAAACTGTGAATCTTAAGCGGAATCTTTCCTTAGCACTGTCCTTTTGTTTGATGACAACGACAGTTGTTTTTGCGCGCGATCACCAGGTCCAACGGCCCAAAATCACCGGCGTTGCGGAGATCGATCTCCGTACCGACAATCTCGCTGCAAGTAAACACTTCTACGCCGATGAAATGGGCTTTCCGGTCCAGGACACCGGCGCCAACTCGCTACGCTTCCGCGTGAACGATCAGCAATATATATCCGTCATGAAGGCCGCGAATCCGACCGAGCCGCGTCTCGCGAGCATCGCGTTCATCACCACCGACGCCGAAGCACTGCGTGCATACCTGGCGGCCAACGACATGCGTGTCCCGACGAAGGTCGAGAAGAATGCTGATGGCGATCGCTCCTTCGAAGTTGTCGACCCCGAAGATCATCGCGTGCGTTTCGTTCAGTATGGCAAGCAGCACAGCGAGAAAGCCGCGCAGGATAAGAGCCAGGCAGTGGGCAAGCACATGATCCACGTCGGTTTTATCGTGCACGATCAGGCGGCGGAAGATCGATTCTATAAGGATCTGCTCGGATTCAGATCCTATTGGCATGGTGGAATGAAGGACAACAAGACGGACTGGGTCTCCATTCAGGTTCCCGATGGCACGGACTGGCTCGAGTACATGCTTAACATCGGTCCCGACGCGTCGCATCGGACCATTGGAGTTATGAATCACATGGCGATCGGCGTTACCAATATCAATGCTGCGTTCGATCGCGTGAAGGCGAATGGCTGGTCGGGCGATTCGAAGCCGCAACTAGGCCGCGACGGCAAATGGCAGCTGAACCTTTACGATCCCGACGACACCCGCATCGAAGCCATGGAGTTCAAGCCCAAGCAAGAACCGTGTTGCTCGCCTTACATGGCGCAGCATCCGGGAGAGTGATCGCAGCGCCAACTCGAAAGTTGCGATTTCCGGCTCACGCTTTTCGACCCCAGCTCGCGGGTTCTTTCCCGCGGAGTGGGCCTGTGCTGCACCCCTCGAGACGAACCGCCGAGGCGTTTTCCCATCAAGGGCAGTTGCACGTTTCCCGGTCAAGGACCGTTTCCGCGGCGCACACGTGTCTGCCGTAACGCACCGAAGTAACTTCGCGTTTTTTCTTGATCCCGTTACGTTAATGGTGTGTGAAATTATGTTTAAAAGGTAGTTACCACGTGACCCGAACCATTGCGATTTGCCTCCAAATGAAGGTAAGGTGAGAGTGCCGCGGAAATTGTGCAAGGTCGCGGCACGAGTTATTCCGAACCCCGGTCTGGGAGCCCATTGAAATGAGTCTTGCAACGGCCCTGTTCCGCAGCAGTTTTCCGGTCATCGCGCCTTCCAAAGTAGCCGCCGTTTGCTATCGCAGGACAGGTTCTGAGCTGGAGTTCCTGCTGGTAAACACCGCGTCAGGCAAATGGACATTTCCCAAGGGGAATATCGAGCCTCATCTCGGAGCGTCGGAGTCTGCTGCGTTGGAGGCGTTCGAAGAAGCCGGGGTGAAGGGATGGATCTCCGACCATCACTTCGATTGTTACCGTCATGACAAAGGCGACGTGGAACACCTGGTGGCTGCCTACCTGATGCTGGTGCGGCAGCTGTCTACGCCGGAAGAGTCGTACCGCAATCCAACCTGGTTTTCCGTGGAAGAGGCGAAGCGCAAGCTGGCCAAGCGCCGCTCGGAAAAATATGCGCTGGAGTTTGCCCGTGTAGTGGATCGCGCCGTGGAGATGCTGGCTATTCCCGTGCCCGGCACTCCGTGGACTCGACTCGCAGCCCCAAGTTTCTCCTGATCTTCTCCTCAGACACTCCTCCGATTGCGGTGAACAGCCGCAGCTACTACTATCAGCGTGGGGACCCTCAATGGCAGTTAATGCGGCGGCTGCGCCTGTCCAAAAAACTGAGGAGCGGAAATTCGGCCTCGCTCACTGGATGCACGAGGTATTGGTAGAAGCCGAGAAGGCGCGCGCTGACTTCGCTCCCGACCCGGTCCACGATCTGCGGGTCGCCATCCGCCGCTGCCGTTCTCTGGGTGAGGGCTTTCAGGCAGTCGATCCAAATCCTGACTGGAAGAAGATGCGCAAGGCCGGCAAAGCCGTTTTTGCCGCTCTCGGCACATTGCGCGACGTTCAGGTGCTGATGGAGTGGATCGAGAAGCTCGGCTCCTCCGATGATCCCGCCACCCAAAAGCTGCTCGCGTACTGTCGCGAACAAGAAGCGCTTCATAAGGTGCACGCCGCGGAAGCTCTGTCTGCTTTCGACGCTGCCGAGTGGAAACAATGGGCCATATCGCTGCCGAGAAGCGCTGCTCGCCTTCGTCCTGGAAGCGAAGTTTTCCAGGAAATGGCGCTGGAGCGCTGGGCCGAGGCGCGCGAACTCCACCGCACTGCGCTGCGAGGCCGAAGCAAGGTTGCGCTGCACCGGCTACGGATCGGCATCAAGAAGCTGCGCTACCTGGTAGAGAATTTCCTGCCGTCGTTGCATGCCGCATGGAGCAAAGATCTCAAGTACCTCCAGGACGACCTGGGAGAAGTCCACGATCTCGACGTGCTGTGGGACACGGCGATTCGCATTCAGGCTTTCGCCACTGGCGAGCAGCGCGCAGCCTGGCATAAGAAAATCACTGACGCCCGCAAAGTCCGCGTCGATCGCTATCGCGCCAAGATGGTGGGCCGCGGCTCGCTGTGGGATGTCTGGCGCTCGCAACTTCCGCAGGGGCCTGACGTCGATCGTGTCATTCTCGCCCGATTCCGCGTGTGGGCATCTTTTCGCGATCCTGACTTCCAGCACGCCCAGCGCGTGACCACGCTGAGTCTGCAACTTCACGACGGATTGGTTCGCAGCGGCGTTCTCGCGCCTGATGGCGATCGTTTCCGAACATTGCTGAAAGCGGCGGCTATCACGCACGAAGTGGGACGCGCGAAGGGCAAAGAGTCACATCACAAGGCGGCGCGCCGCATGATCCAGAAAATCAATCTGCCGTTTGGATGGAAGCCGGAAGACTTGGCGATCATGGCTCTGGTCGCGCGCTTTCATCGAGGCGCCCTCCCCGCCACGCAACGGCAGTTTCGCGCCCTCTCCCAAGCAGGTCAGGTAACAACTCGACGGCTCTCCGGAATTTTGCGGCTCGCCGACGCGCTCGATCGGAAACATGATGGCAAGGTTCGCCGCTTACGCGTCAGCAAACACGGGGGATATCTGCTCGTCCACGCGGAAGGTCTTGAGGTGGAATCGAAAGACCCGGAGAGAGTTGCCGCTGCTCGGTATCTGCTCGAAGAAACCTCCGGAGTGCCGGTGGTTGTTCGGCCTGAAGCGCCTAAGCCGCTGATCGACTCAGAACAACCTGCATCAGCTCGCAGGAGTCAAGCGCGCTCTTCTGCTTAGATTCGCAGGCTCCGCTCCGCTATCCGCGCCCGTTGGTGGTTCGCCGCCGCAACAGCACTTCCTGTGAGTTGATGGCTTCTTCGCCCGGCTCTCGCGTCTTGCGAACATAAATTCCATCCGCCTGCATGATGCGTGCCTTCACATTGTCAGCCAGGTAAATCTCAATCACGCGGTCGCGCAGATGCCGGACCAACCGCCGATCTTCAATCGGGAACAGGACTTCCACTCGCCGGTTGAGATTGCGCGGCATCAGATCGGCGCTGCCGACGAAAATCTCTTCTTCGCCATTGTTGTGGAAGTAATAGATGCGGCTGTGTTCGAGGAAGCGGCCGACAATGCTGATCACCCGGATGTTGTCGCTCACTCCGGGCACTTGCGGCCGCAGGCAGCAGATGCCGCGGATCAGCAGATCGACTTTCACCCCCGCCTGCGATGCCTGGTAAAGCAGGCGGATCGTGTCGCTGTCGACCAGCGCATTCATCTTCAGGATGATGTGACCGTTACCATGCTGCTTCTGGTGCTCGATCTCACGGCGAATCAGATCCGCAATGCGCTGCCGCAAATTGATAGGCGCCACCAGCAACTTGCGATAGTCCTGCTTCGCCGAGTACCCCGTCAGATAGTTGAAGAGGTCGGTAACGTCGGCGCCAATCTCTTCATCCGAAGTGAACAGGCCGATGTCCGTGTATAAGTGCGCCGTGACGGCGTTGTAATTACCGGTGCCCAGGTGGACAAAGCGCTGGATGCTGTCGCCTTCTTTGCGGACGACCAGCGCAACTTTGGAATGCACCTTCAAGCCAAGCAGTCCGTAGACCACGTGCACGCCCTGACGTTCCATCGCTCGCGCCCACTCGATGTTGCTTTCCTCGTCGAAGCGCGCTTTCAATTCCACCACGGCCGCGACCTGCTTGTCCGATTCCATGGCTTCCAGGAGCGCATTAACAACGGGCGAGTTGCGGCCCACCCGGTAGAGCGTCATCTTGATTGCGAGGACAGATGGATCAACCGCCGATTTGTCCAACAGGTTGATGACTGGCTGGAACGAATCGAACGGATGATGCAGCAGCACGTCCCGCCGGCGCAGCACCGCAAATAGGTCTTCCTCTTCGCCTTCAGGATCCAACGCGTGGGGTATCGCGGGAACAAAAGGCGGATCTTTCAGCTCCGGACGATCGATTGCCGCAATGTACTTCAGCCGGCTGAGCGCCAAGTGGCCTTTCATTCGCAAAACATTCTTGCGGTCCACTTCCAGATTGTTGAGCAGGATCTTGAGCAACAGCGAAGGCATGCCGACGCCTACGCGCAGGCGCACTACATCGCCAAACTTCCTTTGCCGCAGCCCTTCCTCCGTGGTCTCCAGAAGATCGCCGGCTTCCAGCTCCTGGATCTCGATATCGGCGTCGCGCGTCACGTGGAACGGGTGCGAATCGAGGATGTCCATGCCGGGGAAAAGCGATCGCAGGTTCGCAGCGATCAGGTCTTCCAGCCAGATGAAATACTGATCCTTGCCGCTTGCTGATTTTTTGGTCTTGCGATCGACTGGAATAAGCTGCGGCAGCGTGTCGGGGATCTTCACGCGCGCAAATCGGTCATCGCCCTTTTTATCCCTGATCAAGACAGCAAGATTCAGGCTCAGATTTGAGATATGTGGAAACGGTCGTGCGGGATCGAGCGCCAGCGGCGTAAGCACCGGGAATACTGTCTCAAGAAAATATTTATCCGCCCGCATCTGCTGCTGTTTTCCCAGTTGCGAGTACTGCAGGATGTGAATGCCTGACTTCTCCAGCGCGGGAGTCAACTGCCGCTGAAAACTCTTACTGGCCGCCGCCATAAGCGACGCGACCTCGGTGCGGATGGCATCCAGTTGGGTGGCAGCATCCATGCCGTCGGGGCCGGTGTCGCCGGTGCCCGATTCCACCTGGCGCATCAGGCCAGCGACCCGCACCATGAAGAATTCATCCAGGTTCGAGCCGAGGATGGAAAGAAACTTCACGCGCTCGAGCAAAGGGTTGGTAGGATCCTGCGCCTCTTCCAGAACCCGGCGCTGAAAAGAGAGCAGGCTCAGTTCTCGATTGACGAAGAGGCTGGTGTCGCTTAGAGAATCAACTGAACTGGTGAGTGGATGCTCCACAACTTCCAGTTCAACAGCCCCGTCGCGCTTGCGAGACAGTGACGTACCTGCTTTCGATGCCATATAACTTAAGAGGACTCCATACCCGGCTGCGGATTGTTAGCTTGGGCCGGTCGGGGTTGGATAAGTTGATGATATCGGACTGCGGCGCGCTCCGGTAGTAGGGAGCAATATTAAATGTACATGTTAGGGAGCTAAGTGCTCTGTTTTGTTATCAATATGTTAATTTGAGGGTTGTAGCTCGCGGCTCTCCGAAATAGGTAAACCGCGCAGGTTCCTGGTTGTCGTTCCAGGCGGGAGGAAGGTACTCATGCGATATCGAAGACTGGGCAGAACTGGATTTGAAGTCAGCGAAATTGGCCACGGACTTTGGGGGATGAGCGGCTGGAGCGGCTCCGAGGACCGGCAGTCCATGGAAGCGCTGCAAAAGTCGGTCGACCTGGGCTGCAACTTTTTTGACACCGCCTGGGCCTACGGCGATGGCAAGAGCGATACGTTTCTCGGAAAGCTGATCAAGCTGAATCCAGGGAAGCGTCTTTACGCCGCTTCGAAGATTCCACCGATGAATGGCCAGTGGCCATCTCGGCCGGAGTACACCTACGATGCAGTCTTCCCCCGCGAACACGTCTTCAACTACACCGAGCAGATCCGCAAAGCCCTGCAACAGGACACCATTGATGTCCTCCAATTTCACGTTTGGAACGACGAGTGGTCGACGGAGCAGGAATTCCTCGACACCGTCGACGAACTCAAAAGCAAGAAGCTGATTCACTCCTTCGGCCTCAGCATCAACCGCTGGGAACCTGAGAACGGTATCAAGGCTCTCCGCACCGGTCGCGTCGACGCGGTGCAAGTGATCTACAACATCTTCGACCAGAATCCTGAAGACAAACTTTTCCCCGTGTGCGAAGAATTGAACATCGGCGTCATCGCACGTGTGCCGTTCGACGAAGGCAGCCTCATCGGCAACATGAGCAAAGAGACGAAGTTTCCTAAAGACGATTGGCGCACGCTTTACTTCGGACCAGAGAATCTTGCACCTACCGTCGATCGCGTCGAGAAGCTGAAGAAAGATGTGCCGCAAGGGATTTCATTGCCGGAACTGGCACTGCGTTTCATTCTCTCGGATCGGCGCGTCAGCACCACCATTCCGGGCATGCGCAAACCAAACCACGTGGCGGCGAATCTGGGAACCAGCGACAAGGGAGCGCTCTCGTCCGGAATCATCGAGAAATTGCGGGCACACCGCTGGGAGCGACGACCGACGACCTGGTCGGATTAGATCCTCAGAAGACGTAGTTCGGTCCGAACGTGATCCTCAGATTACTATTCGCGCCGTTACTGAAATAGATCTCGTCGCCTATGTCGAGGCGGAATCCCCACTTCCCGCTGTAAGCCTCGACTCCACCGCCCGGAAAGATGGCGAAGTTCCCATGGCTTGAGCGAATCTCGTTCAGAATCGCGTTCGTGCTTACCAACGGTGCCGGCAGCGAACTCGGGTTGATGGTCAACAGGCCCATCTTCATCGTGATGAACGGCCTGATTCGCGGCGATGGTTTACTAAAGCTCAAGCCACCCAGCCAATTGGTCGCATGCATACGCGCATGGATCACGCTGGTTGCACCGGTCGTAGGATCGACCGCTACATCGTCGAACGTGCGATTGAAGTAATACGAGCCCTCACCTTCGAGTGCCACGTGGCGGCCAAGCGCCACCAGTACCTTGAGGCCCGGGCCTCCCAGACTTGCCGGCGGGAAGCGAAGATAGTCGCCGTAGAAACCGATTTCTCCGTGCTGAGCCTGGGCAGCAGCACATAGCCCGAGCGCAACAATTCCAATCAGTAATGCTCGCGTAACGAAACGGTTCACCAGACCTCCCGTCGCATCCGCGGACGATTATAGCTGCCGTGCTACTCGCGATTGGATGCACACGAGCCGGCTCCTCCTTTGAGCTAGTAAGCAAACCGTTACCGGGAATCAAGAGAGCCCCGAGGACCCGCTATTTTGTGCCATGAGGCCGCGGCAACTCGGCATATGATGGGAAACGCGCCGCTCCGCGATTTTGATTCCAACGAGGTGACCGCCCCGATGGCACCGACTCTCATTACTGCGCCAACCCGCATACAGGCTAGCGGCAATCTTCCGAAAGTAATCGACGAATACGTGGGCCAGGTCAGCACCGGGACCACCGGGGTCAGCGTTGCTCACATGAAGAGTCCCGAGGGCTGGCTGGAGCCGGGGCAAACGCCGAAATTCAAAGAGTTCACCATCGTGCTGAAAGGCGTTCTTCGCGTCGAACACAAGGATGGCTCGCTTGATGTTGCCGCAGGGCAGGCGATCATCGCTCACCCCGGAGAATGGGTACGCTATTCAACACCCAAAAAAGGCGGCGCCGAATACATTGCAGTCTGCCTGCCGGCATTCTCGCCAGACACAGTCAACCGCGATCTCAAGTGAGAACGAAGTCAGAAGTCAGAAGTCAGAAGTCAGAGTCTTGTCATCACGAACGAGCGTAGCTCGTGAGGGATCTGCAGTTGATTTGGTGGCGCAGGCGCCCGCCCGCGATCAGCAAACGACACAACAATCTTCAGGTTGACCGTTAGCGCATCCTCGTTTAGCTGTCCCGAATTGGGCAATCCCATGGGGTACTCCCTCTCCCCTCGTCCCGCATTGTAAAGGACTTAGAGGCATGGGATAAGGCTCGTCCCTACAAAACAAAGCACTTAGTCCGATTGATCCGATAAAACAAAGGAGTTAGGTCGGCCGGAGGCCGACAGCAGTCAGTAGTCAGTTGTCAGTGATTAGACGAAAGCAAAAACAAAGACGTCCCGAACTCGAGCGCCACCTCTATTGTGACAAATTGGATGGGACCTACTGGACACTTTCCCGAAGTTTATTTTTGCCGTGGAATGAAGCGATTGCGATGAATTCGAGGAATTGGGGCTCTTGACAAGATTCGCGGGCGAGGGCACCCGCGCCACCAAATCAACTGCAGATCCCGCGCGCGTGAACGCGCTCGTAATGACAAGGGGCAGAGTTAGTGCGGTGGCTGAAGAAAACTTTACCGCGCCGACTGCAGCTTTCTTCCGAAGACGTCGCGCAGTAATGCTGTCGTCTGCTCCGCCGGATCTTTGCGGATCTTCCGTTCTTCTTCGGCCAGCATGTAGAAGAGTCCATCAAGCGATTTGCTGACGACATAGTCGTCGAGATCGAAGGAATTCCGGCCCAGCAGGGAACTAGCCAGGGGATCGCGCATGAGTCGGTCGTACTGCTTGACCACGCCCACGGTCTCCAGCTTGCTGTGCACGATGGGCTGAAATGCGGTCGCCAGTTCGGCCGAGGTCTGTTGCTTGAAGTACTCGGTCGCAGCCGTATCACCTTCCGACAGAATGCGTCGCGCGTCGTCGAAAGTCATCCGCGAGAGAGCATCGAGAAAGATCTTCTTTGCTTCAGGAGCAGCCTCTTCTGCAGCACGGTTCATGCCGATCTCGAGTTCATCCATTTCGGCACCCTTGCCGATCATGCGCATGCCTTTATCGAATGTGTGCAGCTTAGGCGGAATCACGATCTTGATCGCAGCGTTCTTTAAAAAGCCGTCAGGCTGGCCGGTAGACGCGACCGCGCTGCGCGTGCTGATAGTCAGAGCCTCTTTGAGCCCGGCAGTAATGCGATCATCGCTGAGAGTCGCGGCCGTCGGGCTTTTTGACGCTTTCTTCCAAAGCTGATCGAGCTGCAACTGCGCATGAGAACAGGCGGAGAGGATAGACGCTGCGAAAACGGTGAAGAGTATTCGACGCATGATGCTGTCGAAAATACTCCGGCGGCGGGCGCTTGTAGTGATGACGAAAGGACAGCGTCGGCGGGACGCGAAGAGCCGACGGCAGGCAGCACAGCTTTTAGTGCAGGCCTATGGCGCGGCTATCGGTACATAGGTTTGGCGGAATTTCAGATCTACGCCTTGAAATCGGGCACGTGCATCCTTGGTGAATTCGACCTTCAGCGTATGTCGATTGCCGTCGAGCGTCGGCGGTGTAAATCCGAGTGTGTATCTAAAATGAAGTTGCATGAGAATGAAGTCGAGCGCCGCGGGAAATAAGCTAGCATTGGTGGCCGTGTAATATTCACCACCGGTTTGCTCGCTGTAGTAATGAACCACGAAGTTGATCTGATGGTTGGCAAACAGCAGGTCAGGGTTGAAACGCCATCCTCCATCGCTGATGCCGAAGACGACGCCGGAGGTCTCAAGGACTCTCTGCAGGCTTCGCTCCGCTTCGTGCTCGTAAACTCCACAATGATCGCCATAAAGAAAGAGGAAGACCGGCAAGCGGCTTGGCTTGGTGCGTTGCGCGTTGTCGACGACTAACTCAAGCATCTTCTGCATGGCGAGTTCGCCCGGGCGGTCTTTGACCCAGTTAAAATCCATCGCTTTCTGGCCGAGCACCTTATCAAGAGCGGCCAGAGCCGCGTCGGCATCGTGCGCGGGCACGAAATCGACAGAAGCGGAGCCGTCATCGCACCAATGCGCAACGCCAACTACGTCCTCTTTATCGAGACTTGCCAGGGCAGGCTTGAGCAGCTGCGTCTTGCCGCGCATGAACTCCGAATGCCAATCCGGCGGAAGCGCTTCCGGACACTGCACGATGAGCCACAGGGAAATCGGACGAGTGCCGCGCGTCGCTCCGGTCTTGAAACTCTGGATGGGCACTTCCTTTCCGTTGTCGAGGACGCGAAAATCCTCTTGCTTCAGTCCCGTGAGGAGCGCTTTGGAATCCACATTCTTCTTTGTCGTCGTGGGAATGACGTCGACGAGAACCGTGGACGCGGCAGGCTCGGCCGCCACCGCTCGAAGCGAAGCAACGATGCAAAGCGGCGCGGCGATGGCCAGAAGCAGGGCAGATTTTTTGAGGAGAGCGGAATTCATCGCGGTGGATTATAGCGTGCTCCGATGTGTTTGGCAGTGAGGACGACGCCCTAGATTGTCGATGTGGGCATCATGCGGAAATGAGTTATCGCTGAACATCTCGAACGTTGCGGTTGAGATCGGTTTCGGTTGCCGCATACTCCAGCGGGATCCTTACCTTTGTTTTGAGGAACTCCGTCAAATTGGGATCAACAGTTTTGTGAAAGTCTCCCCACTTCGCAGAAGACCAGCGGCGCCCGTCCTTGAACTCAATCACAATACCCGCTCTCGGCAATAGTTTGCCGTCGCGATCACGAAACCCATCGATTTGCGTCATATTCATCGCGTCAACGTACCTGTAGGTCCTACATGCAGAGAAAGCATAGCCGCACTCAATGATGTCGTTTGCGCGAAGTGTTGAATGCATGGGAATGGCAAGGACGGTCAAAATCCCAATCGGCAAAGTGATAACTAAGGCCATCCAACGCAGAAGCTTAGTGGCATCGAAGCCAGTGCGACGGTTGCTCCACCAGTTGTATAGGCTGGCCTCGTCGCGGTTGCCGAAAGTCGACCACAGCCGAAGTGTCAACTCCCAACAGAGGGTCGCCGCGCCAAATCCGGGGAAAAACCACCAGATTGCTGGTTGCTCCCAGAGCCGGAACCCCTCTGAACTGAGCGAGATGGAGTAGGAATGGTTCAACCAAACCAGCAAAGCATGCGTGGACCAAGCAAAAGCAATGCCGATTACAACCATGCTGATGGTGACGATCCATTGCGCACTTCGAAATCTTGCGGAGAAATCTTCTTTAGGGATCGCGATTTCGGACGACGGTGCTATCGCCGGCATATACCGACGCGCTAATGCAAACACGAGAAAGACAGCGAAAGGAACCAGTGCTCTTCCAAGAAGACTAATTAAGCGTCCAGACATGGGTCATTCCGTAGGCGAATGATAACGTACCGGAAGGCAAATTCGTCAGTAGCGCGATTCGCGTTTCGAGTCGCCCCTTTACGGCTGCCCCTTAATCGTTGCTGGTGCCAGCTTGCCGCCTACGCGATTCATGTAGTCCTGTAACGTCACGAACTGGTATCCGCGAGCACGCAGCTCCGGTAGTAGCACTTCCAAAGCTGCGACAGTGGTCGAGAGCTCGTGGAAGGCGATCAGATGTGTGGTGATGCCTTTCTTTTCGCGCGCCTCGATCGTCTTCAGTACCGACGCTTCCAGCGAAGGCTTGGGGCACTGGGTGACTTTGCCTGCGCACAGATAGTCGAGCGAATTAATATCTCGCAATGCGACGGGCATCTCCGAGGAGATGGTCAGCACGGTCCAGCCACGATGTTGCAGGTCTTTTTCCAGGTCGGCCGGCATGATCCAGTCCGGCGGGCGAAGATAGTGGGGCTGCGATCCGGTAACAGCTTTGATCAGTTGCGCGCCGTGATCGACATCAGCGATGGCGGCGGCCTCGCCTTTCCTCTGCTCAAACTGTTTCAGCTGTACGTGGCTGAAGGTGTGATTCTCAATCTCATGTCCGCGGCGAACGACTTCATGGGCGGCGTCGAGACAAGTCTTGTCGGTGCGATATTCGTGGCGCTCGCCGTAGGTATTCGGCAACAAACGCCAGCCCATCACGAAGAACGTCGCCTTCGCATGATTCTTGTCGAGCAGATCCAGCAGGCTCGGGACGGTTTTCACGCCGGGCGCGCTGTATCCATAAAGAATGTAGGGACGCGGTCCATCGTCGAAGGTCAGGGCAATCAGTTTCTGATCGCCGGCAAATGCCGTGGACAAGCTAAAAAGAAAGATTGCGCAGAGGTATCCAAAAGACTTCATGGCCGATTCTCGCTTTTTCAGGAACTCTGCTCAGAGTAGCTCGGTTTGTTGTGAAAAGCAGTGATCGAAGGTACATGGACAAGCGGAAATTCAAAGCTTTGGCGGCGAGCTCGCAACTTTGCCGTCCGTCCGCGCCACATATACCATTGAAGAATCGTGGCAGTGAGCACCACAACTCCGGCGCCGGCAAGGAATCTTCCGCCGTTTCCTTCGCCCGAGCACAAGCACGCGCTCGACTTCGGCGAAATCGCCCGCTTCGCTTACGACACTTTCTGCAGCAACAAGATTCGTTTCGCCCTGACCGCGCTCGGCATGGTGATCGGCAATGCGTCGCTGATCCTCGTGGTCACGATCGGAATGACGGGGAAGCAGTACATCCTGAACCAGATCCAGGCGATCGGCGCGAACATGGTGTACATCACCCAGGAGGGAACTGGGAACCAGGCGGAAAACACTATCGCTCAACAGGACCTGCTCAGCCTGAATGACATGCGCGCGATCCGCGAGCAAGTGCCAGGCATTCGCGCGTCGTCGCCTATGGTGGAGTTACACGATCGCATCCCCGTGGGCAATGGTAAGGAGCGTGACGTACTCATCCTCGGGGTTTCTCCCGAGTACCTGCAGGTGCGCAATTTGGACGTCCCCACAGGACGCTTCCTCGACGAGGACGACACCCAGGCGAGGAACAAAGTTGCTGTCGCTACGGAGACGTTCGCGATCAAACAGTTTGGCAGTGCCGAAGAGTCCATCGGACGCCGAATCCAGTTAAACGGACTGCCGTTCACGATCATCGGAACGTTCCGCGAGCGAGTGGAGACTTTTGGGCAGTCCGGCATCGCGGACGAGACATTGCTGATCCCCTACACGGTCGCGCAGTATTTCACCGGCAACGAGTCAGTGAACCAAATCTATTTCTCATTGGGCGATGCTTCCGATGTGCCACAAGCGACACAACAGATCCGTCGCGTGATCCAGGCGCGTCATCGGGCAGATGCGGTGTACCGCGTGGACAACCTATCCGAGTTGCTGGATGTGGCCGCAAAATCGGCCAATGCCCTGACTTTGGTGCTGCTGCTGGTCGCCATGGTGACCTTGATAGTTAGCGGCGTGGGGATCATGAACATCATGCTGGCCACGGTGACGTCTCGCATTCGCGAAATCGGCGTTCGCAAGGCGCTGGGAGCAACCAACCGCGAAATCCGGCTTCAATTCATGGCGGAGGCCATGTTCATCTCGCTTTCAGGTGGCATCCTGGGCATCATCATTGGACTCGCGCTGCCACTGTCGGTGCGCTGGTTTACCGCTTTCCGCATACCGATTTCAGGATTGTCGGCGATTATCGCAATTCTGGTTTCGACAGTGGTAGGCGTGATCTTTGGGACGGTGCCAGCGACGAGGGCAGCACAGCTGGATCCAGTCGAGAGTCTCAGGTACGAGTAATTTTCTCCCGCCTGAAGCAGAAAAGCCGGGCTTGTTGCGCCCGGCTTCTGAACCTGCATTGGATGTGATCTGGGTTTATTGAACCAGGGCCACACCTTCCAATTCTTTTTGAATGACAGCAAGAGAGCAGCCTGCCGCTCCCATGCGGCTGGCGGCGTCGAGCGCCGCTTCCTGAGAGACCCCATAACCACGCCCCATCAGGAACATCTGGAGCAGCTCAGCGGTTTCCGATGTATCCAGCATCCGCTGCATCAGTTCGTTCCTTAGGGCAGAAACTTCCGCGATTGTGAATTTTTCAGCCATCACTCGGATCACCTCCGACCCCACTGGCTTAACTGCCTTTACCTATTAGACTGCTCAGACTTGCTTTTCGTTACAGCAATTCTTATGCCGAACCAAGGCTGACAGCGCCAGAATTCGTGTGCTCATGCAAACCCCCTGCGTTTGAAAGAGTTGCGGAACTCTGGTTTCCGATGGGATGAACGGAATGCACGGATTACGGTAGGTTACAGACAAAAATATGTATTCAGAGAGGCGAAAACGAGAATCGTGTCTCAGTTCTTTGTGTCAAAAGCGACGCAGCCTAAGCTTCTACAATCGCTTCATCGATCAAAAGAATCGGAATTCCGTCGCGAACCGGATACACGCGGTGACAGTGTCCGCACTTGAGAACGTCGCGGTCCTCGTCGTACGCCAAGGGAGTTTTACAGGCGGGGCAGGCAAGCATGGCAACGAGATCGCGATCCAACATAACGCCGTGATTCTATACCCGTTCGCGGTAGCGGATCATCCCGACCCTGAGCGTAAGATAGAATTTCAGGTTCGTAATTCACTGAAAGCAAGGAAGCTCGATGTCTGCTGTCATTCTGGATGGAAATCGCATCTCTGCCGACATTAAGAATGAAGTTGCTGAGGAGATCCGCGGGCTAGCAGGCTCCGGAGCTCGCCCGGGATTGGCCGTGGTTTTGGTGGGACACAATCCTGCGTCGGAGGTCTATGTTCGCAGCAAGGTGAAGGCATGCGAAGCGCTTGGAGTTTATAGCGAGAAACATACTCCTTCCGAGCATGCTTCGACCGAGGAACTGCTCGACTTGGTGGAAAGCCTGAATTCGCGCGACGAGATCGACGGCATCCTCGTGCAATTGCCTCTGCCTTCGCAGGTTGACGCGAAGAAAGTGCTGATGGCGGTCGATCCGGCGAAAGATGTTGATGGATTTCACCCGATGAATGTGGGATTTCTCTCAACTCAGCGTCCGGGACTGGTGCCCTGCACGCCGTCGGGTGTTATGGAAATCCTCCACCGTAGCGGGATTTCAGTGAGCGGCGCGGATGCCGTGGTGGTCGGACGTAGCGACATTGTGGGTAAACCGATGGCGATGCTATTGACCAACGCCCACGCCACGGTGACGATCTGCCACTCGAAGAGCCACGATCTGCCGGGCATCTGCCGCCGCGCCGACATCCTGGTTGCAGCCATCGGCCGCACCGGTATGATCACCCGCGACTATGTGAAGCCGGGCGCGACGGTGATTGATGTGGGCATGAACAAGATCACCGACCGCGCTGAGTTCGAGCGCTTCTTCCACGGCGATGCAAAGCGCGAAGCGGCCTTCGCGAAAAATGGCTCCGTGCTGATCGGTGACGTCGATCCGGCGGTGGTCGAGATCGCGGGCGCCATCACTCCGGTTCCTGGCGGAGTCGGTCCGCTGACGATCGCCATGCTGATGTCCAACACGCTGAAGGCGATGAAACTGCGGCGCGGCGAACGCCTGCGCGAGACTGCGATGCGCCAGGCCTGAACGAATGGCACTGAAAGTCGGACTCACCGGCGGTGTCGCGTGTGGCAAATCTACTGTAGGCGAGATGTTCGCTCACCACGGCGCGCACATAATCCAAGCCGATAAAATCGCTCACGTGCTGATGCAGAAAGACGCGCCGGTATACGCCGCAGATCGTGCAGGCGTTTGGCGACGGCATCCTGGATGAAGATGGAACGATCAGTCGACCCAAGCTGGCCGACGCTGCCTTTGGCTGCGGCCGCATTCCTGAACTCAACGCCATTGTTCATCCCGCGGTGATTGCCGCCGAAGACGAATGGATGCGCCTGGTTCTCGAGGAAAATCCAAGAGGCATCGCGATCGTGGAGGCTGCCCTTATTCTGGAAGCGCACGCCGAAGATCGCTTCGACAAACTGATCACCGTCACCTGCACTCTGGATCAGAAGGTGGAGCGCTTCGCGGCCCGGCATGATTTGCCGCCTACCGTGCCGCGCGTTCGGAAGTCGAGCGGCGCATGAAGGCGCAGCTATCGGACGAAGAAAAAGTGCGCGCCGCCGATTACGTTATCGATAATTCTGGGTCTCTCTCGCAGACCGGGCAGCAGGTGGCCGTAGTTTGGGGCGAGATATCGGCGTTGGCGGCCGTGCGGTAAAGACGAGCAGGAGCCTCGCTCGGCGCAGTACAATTTCTAAGTAGTTGGTGCCCCATATCTCCTTTTCTTTGGTCGATGTGGGTCGCGGAAAAAACCACTGCAATGAAGAGAATGTTACGACCACTAATTTTTGCCCTCGTCCTGGTTGGCGGATTTTACTTTTACACCACGCAACATCCGGCCAGCCTGAAATCGCCTTTTTCGGAACCCACGAAGCTGGAACTGACGCAGGCCTCGGGGCCGGAGACGCTTGACCCGGAAGAGCAGATCAACGTCAGCGTCTATAAGAAGGCGATTCCCTCGGTGGTAAATATCCGCTCACGCGCCGTGAGCTTCAACTTCTTCTATGGCGTGGTGCCACAGGAAGGCCAGGGATCGGGATTCATTCTCGACAAAGAGGGACACATCCTCACGAACTTCCACGTGATCCAGGGCGCCGAGAACATCGAAGTCACGCTGCACAACAAGCGCAACTACCCGGCGAAGGTGATTGGCACAGATCAGAGTCACGATCTCGCGGTCATCCAGATCAGCGCCCCTGACTTGGTGCCTGCAACGCTAGGCGACTCGCGCAATCTCAGCGTCGGACAGAAAGTGTTTGCCATCGGCAATCCGTTTGGACTTGCGGGCACGATGACGCGCGGCATCATCAGTTCGATCCGCCCGGTCGGCGGGCCGAATGGCAACACCATCGACGAAGCCATCCAGACGGATGCGGCGATTAATCCGGGCAACTCTGGTGGTCCGCTGCTGAACTCGCGCGCCGAAGTGATCGGCATCAACTCGATGATCGCCACCGGTGGCGCCGAACAGAGCGCCGGTATCGGTTTTGCGATTCCCATCAACAGTGCCAAAGCCGTGCTCAACGATCTGGTGACAGAGGGCCGCGTGCGGCGTCCTTCGTTCGGCATACAGGGGCTGCCCATCGGTCCCGAACTAGCCGATCAACTTGGGCTGGCAGCTGATTACGGAGTGCTGATCGTGCAGGTTGTGCCCGGAGGTGCAGCGGCAAAAGCCGGACTGCATGGCGGAAATCAGCGTGCGCTACTTGGTAATACTCCGATCCTGGTTGGCGGCGATCTGATCGTCGGCATCGACGGACAGCGCGTAGAAGACATGCAGGATCTGTCGCGGGTGATGAACAATCATCGTGCCGGCGACACCGTAGCCGTGAACATCTTCCGCGGCAAACAAAAGCTGGATGTGAAGGTAGTGCTGGGAGAGGCGAAGCAAGGGTAGATGCCCGGATCTGAGTTTTACGAGCCCCGTTGGCACACGATGTCATGTAGGGTCCTCCTTCTTGCTTTCGATTTCTATTCGCCATATAAATTGAAGAGCTGTCTCCGGGAGGAATTGTGTCAACTGAAGTTCAGCTTGGAGAATGGGATGGTCTAGCCTGTCCTGAAGTAGGCTCTTGGGCAGAGACGAAATACAGATTGGTCAGTCTGTATGCTTCTTTGTTCTCGACCGGAATGAAAAATAAGTGGGACGAGCGCATTTATATCGACTTATATGCTGGAGCCGGTTATAGCCAGGTACGCAACAGCGGCAAGATACTTCTGGCCTCACCTCTACTGGCGATGGGTGTCACTGATCCCTTCGACAAATACGTTCTCTGCGAGAGGGACGATGAGTGTTTAGCCGCATTACGAAAGAGAGTTGAGCGGCTCTTTCCGAATATCCGAGCCACTTTCATTCCGGGAGATTGCAATGCCAAGATTGACGCAATCTCCAAGGAAATTCCCAGTGGATCTAGAGACCACACTGCTCTGGGGCTGTGCTTCGTTGATCCCTTCGACCTTAGCTAAGTTGGCAGTTGCTAGTTGTCAAATCTCTATAACTGGGTTCCCGGTCCTTCTGCGCTCCACATGGACGCGAATCGAAACTACAGGACATATGTAAGCAATGACTCACGCAAGGTGGATGAGTTCCTAGGGACGACCTCCTGGCGAACAAATTGGGCAGTAGAAGAGCGAAAAGGGACGGCGTTTCCTAAGTTCCTCGCTGCCGAATTTGCAAAACAAATGGAGACGCTCGGATACATTCCACCGCCTCTCTACAGCATGAAGGAGGTCCGGTCGGATGACAAGAACTTGCCTCTCTATCATTTGGCGCTGTTCTCTCGGAGCCCACGCGCTTATGACTTCTGGGATCAGGTGCTAAAGTACTCAACCGATCAAACTTCGTTGTTCTAGGATTTACGCCATGTCACTTGGAACGAAGATCGAATGGACAAACGCCACGTGGAATCCTGTCCGCGGTTGTTCGAAGATCAGCCCCGGATGTAAGAACTGTTATGCAGAGCGTTTTGCGGAGAGGTTCAGAGGTGTAAAAGGGCATCCGTTCGAGCAAGGTTTTGACCTCAAACTCATCCCCGAAAAGCTCGCGGAGCCGCTTCTCTGGAAGACCCCGCGAATGATCTTCGTGAATTCAATGAGCGACCTCTTTCATGAAAAGGTTCCTGACGAATACATCGCGACTGTCGCCAGAGTTATGGCGCTTGCTCGATGGCACACCTTTCAAGTGCTAACAAAAAGGGCTGAGCGTCTTAGCAGTTTGCTTTCTGGGGAATTGCGATTCGCTTCCACATCGCGAAACATATGGTGGGGTGTCAGCGTCGAAAATCGAAAGCATGGGAAGCCTAGAATCCAGTGCTTGCGCTCCACATCAGCGCCCGTAAAATTTCTTTCAATCGAGCCATTGTTGGAAGACTTGCACCACGTCGACTTGAAAGACATTTCGTGGGTAATCGTGGGAGGCGAAAGCGGCCCGGGTGCGCGCCCGATGAGAAAGGAGTGGGTGCTGTCGCTTCGTGAGCAGTGTCGCGCCGCGCGAGTGCCGTTCTTTTTCAAACAGTGGGCCGGATTAGAAGCGAGAAATCGGCCGATTGTTGCAAGTCGAATACTTACGACGAATTTCCCCAACTTGAGCAGAATCCCATCCTCCCAGAAGAAATTCGACGCGCATATGCTGCAGAACTGATGGAATCAGTTGCCTGACAGAATCGGTGGACTGCACGCTTGAGTTTGCAGTCTAGATCTTACCCGTGCCTCCGCACTTCGGGCAGGGCTTACGACCAGCACCGGAGAAAGCGACTGGATTCATCAAATCAGATCGGCGCTTTGCCGCATTCTTCTGCTCATTGATCTTGCCGGTTCCGTTACACGCGCGGCACGTCTTCGTCTTGGCGGCTTCTTCACTCATTCCCTGATTATTACAGAAACCATCGCCCAATATTCCGTATAGTTATTCGAATTCTGAGGTAGGCATGAACATCGACTGGCTTCGCGAGCATTGTCTTTCGCTGCCGCACGCCACGGAGACTGTCCAGTGGGGCGACGATCTGGTGTTCAAAATTGGCGGCAAGATGTTCGCCGTCGTTGCTCTCGAGCCGTCTGCTCAAACACACCTCGCTTTCAAATGCACTCCTGAGAAGTTCGCCGAGCTCACGGAAACTCCGGGAATCATTCCCGCTCCGTACATGGCGAGGGCGATGTGGGTTGCATTCGAAGATTTGAATGCACTTCGCGCGGACGAGATTCGTGCGCTCATACGCGAGTCATACGAGCTCGTCTTTGCGAAGCTAACGAAGAAGCAACAAAAGGAATTGACCGCGACTGGGGCAGGTTCTCCCCAGCCGCGAATCAAGCGCTCGGCGCCGGCTCGTGGCTCTCGAGTGCGCGGACGTACACGATGACGGATTCGCCAGCGATCAATGTGGGTCCAGCGCCCGTAGCCGACACCGTGCTTATAGCTGGCCACGTTGATCACGAGCCTTGCTGCTTGGCGCTCGGCACCGAGTCGTGCGCCTGCTCGTCGGTAATGACGATCAGGCCGATCGTACAGCTCACTGCTCAATTCAGCTCCGAGCGCCTTGCCGAGGTAGGTGCCGTCGTGCGGCTGGCTCACGCTCGATGGCATCGCGCAGGCAAACCCGCGCCGCGCCGGAATCGCTTCGACCAGGCGTCCGAGAAGCTGTAGACGCTGCACGCTTCTCGCCGATCTCGCGCAGCAGCACTGCCAGTCCGTACGCTGCATCGGTACGCAGCATCTCCGAACGGCGCGAAAGCCGAGCGACCATCGAGCCCGACACGTCCACCAGCAGCACGGTCTTGCCCTTCAGCTTTCCTCCGCGTCCGCTCGACCGCACGGCAGCATCGCCGTCTCCAGCTCCTGCTTCCCACTGCGGCGCATGACGCGCGGCAGCGATGAAGCGAAACGGCAGCACGCGATCCGTCTTCATGATCGCGCAGTGCGCGCAGCACGAGCTCCTCGTTCACGCCGGCCTCGCTTCATGTTGCGCAGGTTGCGCAGCAGGCCAGGCGCCCAGCTTGCGCTCGCCGAGCAAACGCGTCCCACGCCTCGCGCTTGTCTGGCGCCCGACCGGAGAGTGCAACCTCCCAGGTGTCGGGCGTCGGCGAGCTCGCCCTCGACCAGCCGCTTCCACAGCGCGGCCTGCGCTTCGTCGCGCGGCTTCGCGTGCGCAGAGGAACAGCACGTCGCGCAGCTTCACCGGCACCGGCGCGGTCGTACTTCGCCAGCGCGTACTCGTCGAACTTCGCGGAAAGCCGCGGCCAGTCCCTTCTTCACCTGCGCCGAGAGCGGCGCGCGCCCGTCCTTCCAGTAGATGGCGACGAACTCGGCAAGCTCGTCGGCACGCTGGATCACGCGCGCCAGCGTCTCCGCCACCAGCGCGCGATGCGTCGCGTGCCGCGCCATCTCGCGTACCAGCAGCAGCGGCGCATGACGCAGCTTCATCTGCGTCGCGCGCCTCCACGGCCAGCGCCGCAACCTTCTCCGCATCGACCTTCGGCACCAGTTCTGCGATGCGGCCGGCGATCTCCACGCCGTCCTCGTAGAACTCGTTCTCCCACAGCATGCAGGCCAGCACGCGAGCGCCGCAGCTGCCTGCTCCGCGCTGATGCTGCCGCGCGGGCGCGCCCTCATGCGTGCGCGGACGGCTCCAGCCAATCAGCTCATTCAACTTCGTTACATTCAAGCGGGCCATGTTCAGCCTCCTTTCATGATCGCCAAGCCCGGTACCGGGCCTGGCGGGAACTCCGGGAAACACCTGGTTGCGTGCGCCACGAAGAAATCTGTGCCGGGGAATATGCGACGACGGTTGTGACACTGAGCTACGTGCGATGTGCACGGCTGGCATCGAACCAGCGACCTCCGCGCGAACGCGGCGCTCTCCCTGAAGTAACCGTTGTCCTTCGCCACCGGCAGGGTTCAGTTCGATCCCCCCGGGCAGCAGCGCTGCGGGCGGGGATTAACTCTTGATCCTGTCTCTTGCGGCTGTTCAGTGCCAAAGCCGCGGACTGGCTTTGTCGACTTGCGCTCGATCGGCAATGCCATGTTCTTCCATCTGGTCCCGACTTGTGTCGTGCGATTGCGATAATCCGTGCACGTCTTCACCGGGAAGGGAATCAGCCGGAGCCGGTCGTAGCTGCAATGCATCAGCTCTTCGCTTTCGCGAAAGCCGGTCTGCATGTGGACCCATAAACAGGTCTTGCACAACGAATCCCCGCTCTGCAGCGCGCCATTGCGGATCGAGAACTGCAATATATTCTCTTTCTAACCGGCGCGAGCCGGTGTCGTATTGCGCGGACATTCCTGTCTGCGCGTTGAAAGATCGATCGGGGAACAAGCGATCAAGTACGTTTCGGTGCTCTATCCACTGAGCTACAGGCCCCCAATATGGACCCTGCAGGATCTCTAACCTGCGTCCTCCCGATCACGAGTCGAAGTAACCTTGTCTACGCCACCGACCGAAATTCAGCTGGCAGAACAATTCTATTGCGGAACGTGGTCGATTGAAGTCGAAGTAATCGCTATCTTCGCTACCCTAGCGTTCAGGTTGTGCGATTGTGCGCAGGAAGTAGCGCCGAGGAAGTCAGCGATAATCAGCAGACGTCGCCCGTATGCAATCGCTACCGAAAGTTCGGCAGCCACTGCCTAAGCACCGAGATGTGCATTGTGTATTTCAACGGGGCGTTTCTCCTACTCATTCCGAAGATGCCATGACTTTCCATTTTCTGTCAAGAGGAAATTTAAACTAGCGTCCGAACAATGTAGGCGAACACGAGGTATCTCGCAAAGATTAGTATGCGAATAAATTTCAAAGGTGCCAGCTGCTGTGAGCCTTTCTACCGATATCGCCAAGAAAAAGGCACAGTCGATGTGTTCGGCTGTGCCTCAAGTCTTTCCGAACTGACTGTTGCTAGCCTCTGTTCACAGTCAGGTTGTTTTTCACGCTGAACGCGCCGAACACCTGGTTTGCGCGGATTCCAGCGATCGTGCGATCCATAGTTGACTGGACCCAGCCATCTAGCATCACGTGCCCATTGTCGACGATGATACGGATGGGCCGTTTGGGATCAGTGCCATAGCGGCCGAGTATGGAGTCGCCGTAGATGGCGCGCAGTTCACCGAAGCGAATGCGATCGTCGCTGAAGGAGGCTGGCGAGACCCTGATCTCATCGACTACGCCCTTCACTCCTTCAGTGTTGTTCACCGTCGCGAGCGCGATCTGCTTATCAACCGGAAGTCGCACTTCACCGGTGATGGTTGCTACACCATCTCTGACGTTTGCTGTCAGGTAATCGAAGACGGCGTCATACCCGATGCGATCGTCGACCATCTCCTGCTGTAGTTTTGCCTGGAGCTTAATGTCGGGCACGGTTTCGGTGTTCACCGTCACCAGATCGTTCAGCTTGGCCTTTTTGTCGAGCTTCGCGACTTTCTTTTCCAGATCGACTTTCTGCTGGTAGCTCCTTACCGTGCCCGTGAGGGTTACGGTTCCGTTCTCTACCTTGCTTTGTACGTTGTTGAATTGCGTTTTCTTCTGTAACTCACCGGCGATCTTCACTTGCATATCGCTATCCGATGTAGTTGCCGCTGAAAGGCTGAGAGTGGCGCTCGCCAGCAGAATCAGCAAGACACACGTGTACCGCCTCTTCTTTACCATCACTAACCCTCTTCCCAACCGGGTTAGCCCCTAATTAACCGGTTGGTTAACGAAACCCGAAATGGGTGGCGAAGTTGCTGCGCGCTTGTTGCTGGAATCAGAAGGTCACGACCAAAGCCAATGCCACCAACGGCGCCGGGGTTTGGGCTCAACGGCGTAGACGTTGTCAGACAGTCCGAGAAATCCTGTGGCTTCATACTCTGGCTCGAGCGGGCGAGATGGTTCTTTGAAGTATACTTCGGGCTTAGGCACAGGCCGAAGATGAACTGCGCAGACGCATCCTTCGATTGTTGACGGGATCACGAGTAGAGCTTCGCGATCGGTTTCAAAGACCGGGCTGAGGTATTCCAGAGTGTCTTGAGAGGAAAGGCCGAAGCTGAACTCGGCGACCGCGCCCAAGATCCTGCGGTAGCTTCTCTTTTGTGTGTTGATCGAAAACGACAATGCGTCCCACGGAATCGCCTCCGGTGACTGCAACATGCTAGTTCATATCTGAGATGTGTTTGATTCCCGACTTCGCATCTATAACAGCTGCCCTCTTCGGAGTTGGCCGCCCAAAATGCCGGATAATGACTTCTCTGTCATCGACGAGGTCAGCTCTTTCAGATGACAGGCGGCGATGCAAACCTGCGGTAACCGGAGCTGACGTTCCGGTTTCGATAGTGCGTGTTCCTGATGGCGCGGGTTTCAAGACGGAGGCGGCGCTGGAATCGGGGAGAGAGCCGCTGGCGGCGGGCGCGAGACGCTGGTCTTTCCAGAGCATCAGAGCAAGCAGCACGATCATGAGACCTGCTCCGGCAAAAGCGCTGCGAATCCAGGCATTCTGCGACGCCGAGTCGAAACGCAGTCGATTCTCGACGAGGGCGCGAGCGCGGAGCGCGCGGGTCTCAACGAGCGCACGCTTACGAACTATCAGAACGCGGGCTTGAGCCAACCATTCGCGCGCATGTTCGGAGCCGTTCAGCAACTCGGCAGAGCACAGTGCCAGGCATTCGCGGGCGGTAAGCCTCGCCTCGGCTAGTGCCTGACCGATGCTTTCGCGCAAACGCTTCGACGCGATTACTGGATCTCGTTCCACTGCCGGTTGCGCAGGTCGCTCTTCAGCAGGAGGCGTGACTTCCTCAACCGTAAATTCGTGAACGGCGAATTCCTCGTCCGGTATCTCGTGCTCTGCTTGGGTCGGAGCGGCTACTAGTTCGGGCTGCGCCTCGGTAAAAGTTTCTGCCTGCACGAGAGGCTCGGGTGCAACAAATGGCGGTGCTTCGGCAAAGGCCTGTGCTTCGACAAAAGGTTCCGCGAAAGTCTCAGGCTCTGCTGGCACAAGAAGCGCTGGTTCCAGGAAGGGCGGGACATCAATAAACGCTTGCGCTTGCACCAGCGGTTCTGGCTCCGCAGCGAGCCGTGCTTCCACGAACGGCTCCGTCTCTGCCTCGACAAAACGCTGCTCCTCCACCAGGGGCTCCGCTTCAAACACTCCCGGCCCGATGAGGACGTCGACTCCTCCAGACGCCATCTCACGTGCGAGGTGAAGAGCCTCATCAACAGGAAGCACGCGCAAGTCGATTTCAAAATCGGGGAGTGGATGGTTTGGATCGGAGACTTCACCGGTCTGTATGACGAAACCGTGACTTTGGAGAAAGAAAATCAAATCAGCAGCATCGGAGGGAGTTTCACTGACAATGCGAACCAGCTTCATGGACAGTCTCACCGTCGAGAAAGGAGGGAACTTCGCCGCGCGCACGGTGCGGCAGGAACATTAGAAGCAATAATCCGGCGCAGGGTGGCCAAAACCGTGGACATCTGCGCATAAAGACACCGGAGGTGCCGAAAGAGCTACACTTTCGGCAAAGGAGAGACAGCTTGAGAAAGCAAAGGTCGCACTGCCTGGCTTGCCGGGGCAACCGGACTCGTTGGCGGATTCGTGCTCGAGCAACTGATTGCCTCGGAGCGGTATGCGAGGGTCGTGGTACTTACCCGCCGAACGGTACATAACGAGAATCCAAAGGTCGATCAGCGAGTCGTGAACTTTGATCAACTGGCGGCCATGGAACTGCCGGCCGCCGACGATGTGTTCTGCGCGCTCGGCACCACAATCAAGAAGGCTGGCTCGCAAGAAGCCTTTCGACACATCGACCTGGATTTTCCACTTTCACTTGCGAACAAGGCCTTGGCTCGTAACGCGAAGCAATTTCTGCTGGTTTCGTCGGTTGGCGCGAACGCTAAGTCCAAGAATTCCTACCTCCGAACAAAAGGAGAGCTGGAGGATGCGATTTCTGTCTTGCCGTTCCAGGCAATCCACATTTTCCGGCCGAGCATGCTGTTGGGCCCACGCGAGGAGAGGCGCGCGGGAGAGCGGGCGGGAATCGTGTTCATGAGGCTGGTCTTGCCTATGCTGATTGGTGGCTTGCGAAAGTACCGTGCTATCGAAGCCCAGGATGTTGCACGGTCGATGGTGTCGGCGGCGGCGACGGACAGAGTGGGAAAGAGGGTATATGAGTACGAACAGATGATGGCGCTGATCAGATCCAGTGCGGTTTAGCGCTCTCCACGCGAAATGAAAGGGCAGGCGGCGGACCTGCCCTCAAGCTTCGAATCTACTGTTGCTGCTTCTTCTGGATGTCTGCCTGAACCCGGGCGTAGCCGGCCGGAACTCCGAAACGCGCCGAATCCACGGACGCCGATGAATACTTTGTCATCTGCGTCGTTGATTCCATCAGTACTGCGAAGTTCTGATTCGCGGCGCCAGCACCTGCCTGCCCGGATTGTGCCTGCTGCTGTTGATCTTGTGCAGGATCTTTCTTCTTCTTGTGGAAGCCGCCAAATCCGCCCAGGCTGGTGGCGACACTGCCAAAGCTTCCCATGTGGCTGGCAGCTTTATTCTCCGTAGTCGAAGCCGCGTCGTTGGCTGCGGCCTTGGTAGCGTTGGTCGCCGCCTGACCGGCCACATCTCCGGCACTCGGCCCATTCGATTTCGGCAACGGCGCTTCTGAAGCCGCGGGCAGAGGAGTTCCGTCAACAGTGGTTCCCATACGCATCGTCTGAGAAACCGGAACGCCTTGCAGCTTCGACATTTCCTTTACCATGTCCGACATTCCCGACATCATGCCCGGCTGCATGGCCGGCATAGCTGACTTGAAACTCGGCAGCGTGCCCGCCATCATCTCGCCCATCTTGATTGCAAACCGCTTGTTGAACTCGCGTACTTCTTCGTAGCCGGGAATTTCAGGCGCCATCCACATGTCATTCGCCATGGCGATGCTTCCGGTCTGACCACTCTGGCGGTCCTTCGCCTGCATGGTCATTTTAAGGATGGATTCTTTGGCAGCGAGTCCGGCCACGTCCTTGCTTGCGCCGGTATTCGTCACCTTGACGTCGAACTTCATTTCCGGCGGCGGAGTGTTGTTCGTTGTCGGGGGCGCGGGCTCTTTGGACGCCTGCTGCTGCTGGGCTTTCTTCATCGCCTCTTCCATTGCCTGTTTCATTTCCTGGAAGGTGACGACCGTGTAGGTCTTCTTATCTGGATAAATCTGGGTGATGGTTTCGTTGTCGAGATCGATGATCTCGGTCGACTCGGGGCTGATCCGCGCCATGCGGTTACCCTTCACAAGAATTGTGGAATTGACTGGATCGGTGATACTGCGCGCATCCTTGCTGAAGTGGCTTGCGAATTTCGCGATGCTGACGATGGAGCCGCCGGTGACCTGGGTCATCTCGTCATATTGAAAGTCGGCGAAAAGGGCGCCAGGAATGAGCGAACAGAGCCCCAGGAGCAACACATTCCGGATGTTCATGAATGAATCTCCCAACGCGGTGATTTCAACTGTTACGGAAACGGTGTGACACGCCGATGCCCCAGATTCTATGCCGGAAGCTCCAACCCCGCACCAGGTTTATTCAGCGCGAATTTCATCGCGAAATTGGGCACACGCCCGACAACCTATTTAGTGAGCGGGAGTGGAAGAACGTTTCGTCGATGAGCAGAGAATCCGGATAGTATTACGGCAGGTGTTAAGGGCGACTGACGAACTCATGCCTTAGGCGGAATCCCGCGATCGAAATGGCCTCAGGCCGAGCCGTTGTTCAGGATGAAGCTTCCGGTATGACCATCCGCATTAAGAATTACGGTGCCAAGGCGGCGTAAGTGTCGTCCAGAGCAGTTTTTCCGAGATAAACGGCAATGATGACATTCGGGTACTTGCCAGGACCAGAGTAGCGGCCCTTATTGGCGTGCATGGCGTCGGCCATCGCGGACCCGGGGCCGATCGTAAAGGCGAGAGTTGGCAGAGAACTCGGACCCCAGACTGCAGACAAGGTGCCGTCACTCACAATTCGGCGGAAGCCGCCCGTAGTGGTGCGGGCTTTCGGCTTCTCGATCGTGACGGCCGGATCCGATGCAGCTTGAGCTCCGGCGATGGAGACAAGAAAGATGACTAAGGCGATAAATATTTGTGATCTGTTTCGATTCATTGCGGGACGGAATAGTAGTCGACCGCTGCAGCGGGCACAAGCGGATAGTGATCAAAACTGCCGCGGCGCTTTCACGCAGGATGAGAAGATCGATCGATTGAGTCGCACAAGGGTGACCAGCGAGTACCAACCAAACTAGGCTACTGGAGCCGATTTTGACGAGGTCAGCTAAACAGCTCATCAACCGCGTGAACCCGATACCAGACACCATTGTGACTGCAGCACTCCGCAGCTGCCTTGTTTATCGATTTGCAAACTTTCTTTTTGCGGTAGACGGCAACCAGGGCGTTGATTCGCATCTTGTACATTACTTTCACTTCGCTTTTCGGGCCAATTCATGCAGCGCACGCGCCAGCAAAACTCCGAGTACATGCAGGTGGTTGGCGAAGTCGTCGGCTGCCTTATTCATCAACTTCATCATCCGCAATTGTCTAGGCCGACGGCCGACGAAATCACAAACTGGTTTCATCAGGTCACAAGCGACGAAGTGCAGATTGCGATCGAGCGTCTTCGAGAAGCCAAGCGCATTCCGTGAGCGGACATCAGGTGTACTTAAACTTTCGTATAGTGTTGCGGCTCAGCGTTTGCGAGTTGCCGTTCCTGGAACTCTCCCGAAACGGTAAATGAATTGACTGACGCTTAACTTGACGACTGCTCCGGAGGGGCATAGAAAGCGCAAGATAGTTGAGTAAGGCTTTCTTATGCGTCCAGTTCAAACATTCAGCATCATTCCTCAGCTTCCCTCCGAGATTGAACCGCTTCTCACGCTGGCTTACAACCTGCGCTGGTGTTGGAGCCACGATACGATCGAGCTGTTTCGCCGGTTGGATCGCGACCTGTGGGAGACGTCGGGACACAATCCCGTTCGCCTGCTTGGCTCCATCGAACAGCGCAAGCTGGAGTCGGCTGCAAAGGACGATGCTTTCCTTGCACACATGCGTCGCGTCGTCGCGAACCTCGAGCCCTACATGGACCATGAAGGGACCTGGTTCCATAAAACTTGGACGAACAAACCCGACCAGCCGCTGATCGCATATTTCTCCGCTGAGTTTGGACTGACCGAGTGTCTCTCCATTTTTGCGGGTGGCCTGGGGATTCTCGCGGGCGATCATCTGAAGTCGGCCAGCGATCTGGGTGTGCCGCTGGTCGGAGTGGGACTGCTCTATCAGCAGGGATATTTCCGCCAATACCTGAGCCAGTCAGGTTGGCAGCAGGAAGCATACGAAGACAACGACTTTCACAATTTGCCGCTGACGCTCGTCTCCGGAAATGATGGCAAGCCGGTGGTAGTGGATGTGAACCTGGCCGGACATCCGGTGTACGCGCAAGTATGGCGCGTGCAGGTTGGACGCATTCCCCTGTATCTGTTGGATACGAATTTCGAGCAGAACTCCCGCACAGAAGATCGCGACATTACCGATCAGCTCTATGGCGGCGATCGCGAAATGCGTATTCGGCAGGAGATTCTGCTGGGGATTGGCGGCTATCGCGCACTCAAAGCGCTGGGGCTATCGCCCAGCGTTTATCACATGAACGAAGGCCACTCGGCGTTTCTCGCCCTGGAGCACGTCCAGAATTTAATGGGAAGGTACGGAATGACGTTCGCCGAGGCGCGCGAACTTGCCGCAGCAAGCCTGGTGTTCACGACGCATACTCCGGTGAAGGCTGGCCACGATTATTTCTCCGATGAGCTGATGAATCGCTACTTCGGCGAAACGGCACGCCAGCTTGGACTCTCACAACCTGACTTCCTGAACCTTGGACGAGCGGAGGGTATCGGCGAATTCTGCATGACTGTGCTGGCGTTGCGGCTGGCATCGCGGTCCAATGGGGTAAGCAAGTTGCATGGAGAAGTCAGCCGGCAGATGTGGCAGTCGCTTTGGCCGAGCGTTCCAGTAGATGAGATTCCCATCGGCCATATAACCAATGGAGTGCATTTTCGCAGCTGGATCTCGCTGGAGCTCAACCAGCTGTACGACCGCTACCTGGGCCCGAACTGGCGTGAAGAGCCTGCCAACGGCGAAGTGTGGAGCGGCGCGCATTCCATTCCCGCCGAAGAATTGTGGCGAACCCATGAACGTCGCCGCGAAAGAGTAGTCGGCTTGGCGCGACGCCGTGTGCGCGATCAACGTCTCCGCCGTGGCGCGCCTCAGGGGGAGATCGAAGCTGCTGATGAAGTGCTCGATCCCGATGCGCTGACCATAGGATTCGCGCGGCGTTTCGCAACCTACAAGAGGGCGACGCTGATATTTCGAGATATGGACCGGTTACGCCGCATTCTCGCCGACAAGGCGCGTCCGGTACAGCTGATCTTCGCAGGCAAAGCGCATCCGCAGGACGATGCAGGCAAGCAACTCATTCAGCACATCACGGAGGCGAGTCGCGATCCTGAATTAGGGCGACGCATCGTTTTTCTGGAAGACTACGATATGGCGATCGCCCGCTCCCTGGTGCAGGGAGTGGATGTGTGGCTGAATACGCCTCTTCGTCCGAACGAAGCCAGCGGAACCAGCGGCATGAAAGCTGCCGCCAACGGTGTGCTGAATCTGAGTACGCTCGATGGCTGGTGGGATGAGGTGTGGAACGATCCCGCAAATTCACACAAGATCGGCTGGGCGATTGGCAAAGGCGAGGGTTACCAGGATCTGAATTACCAGGACCAGGTGGAAGCCGATGCGCTCTACAACCTGCTGGAGCGCGACGTTATTCCGACATTCTACGACCGCGGCGGCGATCGCATCCCCCGCAAGTGGGTCGACCGCATGAAGACGAGCATCAGCTCGCTTTGCCACTTCGTAAATACACACCGTATGGTCAGCAATTACGTGGAGCGTTACTACATTCCGAACCATGAGCACTTTCGCGCTCTTGCCGAAAACAATGCGGCGCGAGGTCGTGCGCTGGCTGCAGCCGTGCAACGCATTCGGAATGAATGGCGCAACGTGGCGATTGGAAGAATCGAGGAAGCACCTTCGGGCAGCCTGGCCGTTTCGCGCGTGCGGGTCCGCGCTCACGTCCAACTAGGTGCGTTGCAGCCGCAGGATGTTGAGGTCGAACTCTATCTTGGGCGCATCGACACTCGGGGAGAAATCATGGAGGGCCGGGCAATCGCAATGCGTCCGGAATCGAATAGCGGCGGGGACTATCTGTATGAGGGCGAGGCCACGCCGACCGAGAGCGGTCTGCATGGATTCACGATTCGCGTGCGTCCCAGCCATCCCGATCTGTGGACGCCGTTTGTTCCGGGATTAATGGCGTGGGCTAACGCAGGCCGTAGCTCAGCAGCTGCACGTTAGCTCGGAATGCTGTGGCTCTGAAGCGGGCGTGCCTCATGGCCCCACATGGAACATGCCTACCGTCACCACGTTGGCTGACGAATTGCCAACATAAACGGTGTAGTCGCCGTTCGCGATCTGCCATGCGCCTGCTGTGCTGTCCCAATAAGAAAGAGGGTGCGCGGAAGAGCTTGCGTCGATCTGAACGGTCACGTTTTGCGTTTGCCCCGGCGGCACGCTGACTTTCTGCCATCCGACGAGACGCTTCGGTGGTTCTCCGGTGCTCACGGGGAGGCCGAGATAGACCTGGACCACTTCGGCGCCAGCAACAGCGCCGGTATTATTTACATCGACAGACACACTGAAGCCATTGGTCACAGGCGATGACGGCGTGAGCTGCGGGTTGGTGAGAGAGAAGGTTGTATAGGAGAGGCCATAGCCGAACGGAAACAGAGGCGTGATGGATTTCGCGTCGTAGTACTTATATCCCACCAGGAAGCTCTCGTCGTAGGTAACAGGGAAAGGCGCGGTCGAGTTCGCAGGCGGGGCGGCGATGGTGGGATGAGGCAGGTCGTTCACGCTCGCCGGGAATGTAATGGGAAGCTTGCCGGAAGGATTCACGTCTCCGAACAATAGATTCGCAATTGCTTCGCCGCCATGTTGTCCCGGATACCAAGCTTCCAGCACCGCTCCGACATTCGCCAGCCACGGCATTACTTGCGCGCCGCCGCTTTCGACTACGACCACAGTATGTGGATTCGCGGCTGCTACCGCCGAGACCAGTGCGTCCTGATTGTTGGAGAAGTTGAGGTCGGCAAGGTCCATACCCTCGCTCTCCCACTGGCTGACGAAGACAATGGCAATATCTGAGGCTGCAGCGAGAGCAGCTGCTGATGTGGTGCTCGTGCCATCGTCGAACTTCACCGTCGCTGCTGGGACCTTGGCCTGGATCGCTTTCAGTGGTGACGATGGATCCCAGACGACGTACCCCCAGCAGGGCGGGCAAGGAGCAGGACTGCTGATCGCAGCTCCGCCAACCGGCGTAACTTGTGCCGACCCGCCACCGGAGAGCACGGCAATATCGGCATGCGATCCAATAACGGCGATCGCCTTCACACTCTTGCTCAGCGGAAGCTGGCCGCCGGCGTTCTTCAACAGCACTGCGCCTTGCTCCTCCATCTCCTGCGCGATGGCAGCGTCTGTGGCGGCGTCGATGCTGGTGACTTGCGTGGGATGCTGGTACGCCCCGACGGTGAACATGGCGCGCAGGATGCGATGCACCATGTTGTCGAGCACCGAAGGCTGCATGTGGCCATCCTGGATTGCCTGCTTGATGCCTTCGTCTTTCACGCCTTCGAAGTAGCCCGTTCCTGGTTGCTCCTGATCGAGTCCCGCGGTCGCTGCCTTTACCGTACTGTGAGTCCCGTCCCAGTCAGACATGACGAAGCCCTGGAATCCCCATTCGTTTTTCAGAATGTCGGTAAGCAGATGCGAGTTTTCGCAAGCATAGGTTCCGCCGATCAGGTTGTAGGAGCACATCACCGACTGCACGCCGGAATCTTTTACGCCGATCTCAAAGGCCAGCAGATCGCTTTCGCGAGCGCCGCGCTCGTCGATCTCGACGTCGGCGGTGAAGCGCGACGTTTCCTGATCGTTCAGCGCAAAGTGCTTGATTCCCGCGATTACATTCTGGTCCTGGATCGCCTTCAGGTGCTGCGCCTTCATTCTGCCCGCGAGCACGGGATCTTCGCCTGCTGTCTCGAAGGTGCGTCCATCGCGCGGTTCACGGCCGATCAGGTTCACGTTGCCGCCGAGGTTCACATTCATTCCGAGCGCTTTCGACTCGGACGCCGATCACCTGGCCGTACTTGTAAGCCTCACTCGGATCCCAACTGGCTGCGCTTGCGATAGAAGACGGGAGCGCTGTTGCCTGGCCAACGCTGTTTCCGACACCCATGCTTCCGTCCGCAAGATAAAGGTCAGGGATGTTGAGATGGGCAATGCCGGGAACGTAACCAGCCGCGCCGCGTAGTTGCGGCCCGCCGGTGTATCCGGTACCGTGGACAAGCTGAATTTTCTCGTCCGTGGTCATGATGGCGATCAAGGCATTGGCATTCTGATCGGGAGTTCCGGTCAGCGCAGGAGGTTGCACCGGCTGAGGAACTGGAGTCGGTGAAGGCGCCGGGCTACTCGAACCTCCGCCACCACACGCGGCAATAACGACGAGGAATACTACGATGGCAAACGTCGCACAGCGATCGTGAATCCGGCTCATATAGTTTCCTCAGCCGCGATGTTCCCTGGCGCGCAGCTCTGTTTGAAGCTGATTTTAGCGAGTTGAAGCTGGATTTCAGCCTAAGAATGTTCTGCGGCAAAATCGAGCGCACCATTCCGGAACAGGCCGGACTTCGCGTTGACATCCGCTAAGGACGGCGGTCTAATTTCAGGGGCATTTCCTCCCGCTCGCGGCTGACTATGCTGCGTTTCTGTCTGCTTTCGCTACTTCTTGCTTCTCTCTTTCTGACGAGTTGTGGCCAGGTGTTTGTCTCGGCGTTTTCGCATCCCGGGAGTTCAACGGTGTTCATCGGCACGGTTAGTATTGTCCAGATCACCGTGATCGACGGCAATGTGCTGGTCACGGTCGTGACGCTCATCAATGGTGGAGTCGGGAATGATTTCACATTCTGCGGCGATCAGCGCAATCAATTTCCCATGAACCAGCTGGTGTCGGCGACATTCTCTCCCGGAACGCCATGCGCGAATATTATTCAGGTGAGTGGAATGTAAGTTCTAGTGGCGGGAATGAGGCATGTGGTTCGGATGCACCTTCGACCACGCTTGCAGGAACGCCAGCGTCACACGCGATTCGTTACTTTCTGCCAGGCCGCTGCCAAAGAAAGCGCCTACCTCTTTATAGTCGGCTCCGCCAGCTTGATCTGAGAGTGCGCGAAACGCGAGGAAGGGAATACCGTTCGCGTACGCTACGTGAGCGAAGGCAGCGGTTTCCATGTCGACTGAGACCGCCGCCAGTTTTTGCGAGAGATATTTGCGATAATTGCTGTTGGCAAGGAAAGTCGAAATCGTAACGCCGCGCCCTCCAATAACCAGCAGAGGTTGCGAGGAAACACAGAGAGACTTGTTCTTAGGGCCACACCGGTCGAGTTCCGGCCTGATGGTGCGCGCGATCTCCAGCATTTCCGCGTCCACCGCGTAATCAAACTTGAACTCTCCTTGCGGAGCGGTGGTCGAGGTCATCACGAAAGTGTCGCGCATGAAGAGTCCGGTACCCACCGGTCCGACCTGGCGTCTTAGCCTGGTAATCGGAATGCGGTGCGCTCGTGAACATTGGCGAGCTTCTCGCCGACACATGAAAGATCCCCCGCTTTACCGCAAGGAGCGGGTAATTCGCTGCTCCCGTTCCAGTAACCCTCGAGAGGAAGCGACCACTTATCCGGAACTACAACGTCGCCAATATGATTTGCGTCAGTCAGTCCCCCGGCAATGCCGCTTAGCAGCAGATGATGAACCTCGAAGTGATCGATGAGGAGCTGTGTAAGCATACTGGCGTTTTCAATGCTCTGCCCGGTCAAGACGATCACTACCGGATTTCCCTCGAGCACTCCGGTGGTGAACATGTTGCCATTGATCCCGTACTCGCGCCGATTGGCCGTTTTTGCCACCAGCAATTCGGCCTCATTTCCGAAGGCAGAGACTATGCCGAAGCGCGGAGTGCAATCAGTGAGACAGCCGGCAGCTTGAAGAGCCTTCGGGCGGCCCTGAGAACTTGGGGCTGCGGTGTTTTGCGACGCGCCGCTGCGTTCAAGACGAGAACCAGCAGCGCCCAGAATGTGGCAGAGCGTGCGGCTGTGCTCCAACCCGCGAACGAACTCATTCGAGAACCATGCTCATGGCTTGTCGAGGTCAACATCTTTGATCGGGACATCCCAATGCGCCTCCAGTATCTTGAACCGTCGCTGCTCTTCGCGTTTTTACGTCGCCTGGTCAGGGAATAGCTGTTTGAGTAAGGCCTCGCTATCGAAATCATCGTTCGCGATGGCAGCATTTTTGAATACAATCGTGACGCGATAGTCCCAGCGGCCATCCTCGGTCGCATGATAGCGCGGAGTGCTGGCCGTGACCTTCAGGATTCTGCCAAGCTCCATCTGTTTCTTCAGCACGGGATAGTGATTCTTCTTAAAGAGGGCGATAAATTCGTCGGCATATCCCCACTGCGCCTTGTAACAGTATTCCGCTGTGAATGGCTTGTCGGCGTTAACGGCTGCTGGAGCGCTTTGCTGGGGAGCAGCCCAGGTCGAGCTAGCCGCCGCAAGGGACGCGAGTAGGGCGAAGATGCTCGAAACGACTCGATTGGCCTTCTTCATCGATATTCTCCGTATCCGAGGCGGCAACGTCGAAAGCGTAGTAGATCTTTGAAACATGAGCAATAATGAGAGCAATATCCCGTGGTTCTACGGCGTTAATTTGTATTTTTGTAACGGCCGAATCCAGAGATCACGAAAACGGCTAAAATCCTCAGTGGGAGCCGTATTTTGCCCCGAGTTCGTAGAGTAGCGCGCGCTTATCTCTGGTCGCTGGTGTTCTGGTTGGGCTTCGCTCCGATGCTGGCGACTGAGCACCATGTCCGCGTCGTGGAGCAGGGACGCCAATCCCCTCACTTCACACAAAATCTAATGATGGACGTGGCGTGGTGTCTCACATTTGCCATCTTGACGCCACCCATTTTCCTGCTCGGACATCGTTATCCTATTACTAAGGATCGGGCTGCGAGACGAATCGCTGCGTACTTTCTCGGCTTTGCTCCTTTCCTGGTCGCATTTGCGTGTATACGGTGGGTGTTGCTCCCTCCATGGAATGCAGTTATGCACCAATTCGAACCGCGCTCGTTTCACAGCCTGATAGAGATTACATACCGCTTTGCGACTCAGGCGTGGACTTATGTTGGGATCACGGTTGCAGCGCAAGCCTACGAGTACTTCGAACGGGCGCACCAGCAAGAAGTGGAAGGATTAGAGTTGCAACAGGCTCTGGCAGCCAGCGAGTTGCAGGTCTTGAAGAGCCAGTTGCATCCTCATTTTCTGTTTAATACGCTCCACAGCATTTCAACGTTGATCGAGACGGATGGCCGGCGCGCGAAGGTCATGATCCTCAGGCTTTCTTCGTTGCTGCGCACCACGCTCGAATACCAGACAGTTGAGCTGATTCCACTGGAAAAGGAAATCAAGTTTGCCGAATCTTATCTCGAATTGGAGAAGATGCGACTGGGGTGCCGACTGGAAGTGCACTGGGAGCTTGCGCAGGATATCCAGCAGCTTCTGGTGCCCGAGCTGATTCTTCAGCCTTTGATCGAGAATGCGATTTTGCATGGGGTGGCAGTTGCGCGGGAGGGCGGATCGGTAGAAATCTCGTGCAAACTTGCGGAACCATTTTTAGAACTTCGGGTTCGAAACACTGTGGGCGGCAAACGCCAGGGGGGAACAGGAACAGGACTGCAGAATACGCGGGCGCGTTTGCGTTATCTGTATTCAGGAGAAGCGAGATTTTCGTTCGAACTAACGGAAGATCGAAAACTCGCCACTGCGACGGTGCTTCTGCCTGTGCTTGGTTCGCCACCAGTTGCGAGTAAAGACCAGGTGTCTAGCGCCTTGATTTAGGAAGAGAAGGTACCAATGCGTGTATTGATCGTGGACGACGAACCGCTTGCAAGAAATGCTCTCGTTAACATCATATCAACCAGGAAAGATGTGGAGGCGGTAGAGACCGCCGATGACGCGATCGCAGCTCTCGATCGTTTGCAGGAAGAGCCTTTCGACCTGCTCCTGCTCGACATCGAGATGCCCGAGACATCTGGAATCGAGATGCTCGATGCTTTGATGAAGCGCAACCTACCTATGCCGGCGGTCATTTTTGTAACCGCCTATAGCCAACACGCTGTGGCTGCTTTCGAAAAACATGCCGTCGACTACGTACTCAAACCGTTCTCGGAAGAACGCATTCACGAAGCGCTGAACGTGGCCGCACGCCGGAACGAAGCAGAGCGCGCTGCAAAATTGGTAAGTGCAATGCCCGATATCGGGAAAGCCATGCGTCCTTCGAAGAAGATCGCGATCAAGGCGAAGGGCAAGATCATCTTTATTGATCCCAGCGAAGTGATGGCGGCAAAAGCAGAGGGGAACTATGTGCTGTTACAGCAGCCGACGGGTTCTCACCTGGTGCGCGAGTCAATCTCCACACTGGCGGAAAAACTCAGCTTCTATGGCTTCATCCGCATTCACCGTTCCGCGCTCATTAACGTTGCGTACGTGGAAGAAATCCAGCCGTGCCTGACGGGAGAATATCTACTCCGGCTCACTGGCGGGGAAGAGTTCACGGTCTCCCGGACCTACAAGAAAAATCTCAGTGCAATCGCTGACTCGTGGGTCGGAACGGAAACGTTCGCCGCGGATTGAACTGCTGAAAACCACAGAGGACGCGATGATTCGCCTCCAACGTTCCAAAATATCCAAAATATGGAACATCGCGTCCGATCCTCTCCCGCTACTATCAGCCTACAAATCTGAAATTTAAATACACGAGATTGAGCCTTAGCTCTCAAAATCGAGCTTCGGGCTGCAACTACTCACCTTCCAGCTTTCGTATCCACATCCAGAAATTCTGGTGTAAGTCGCTGAAAAATTAGCAGATGTACTTTGGATTCCGCTTTGCAATAGGAATTGCGGGATACACAGGTTTGGCTTGGGGATGAGCGTCGACGCTCAAGGGATATTTCTCAGCTATTGGAGCTTCGAGCTCCCGATGTGCGTGATATCCAAAACTATCGATTCAGACCTCTTGCGGCACGAGAAGCGATGAAAGCCAAGAATGCTTTAGTCGCTCAAGCCGTAATCGGCACTTATCAAAGTGCGTCACCACCCACAATCCAGTTCGATACGTCGGCAGAGGTTGGGGATGTTTTGCAAATGTCTTTTTCAGGAGAGTCAGCATGAGATTGCTTAGATTTACAAAGATCGTCTCCGTGCTCTCGCTGCTATTGCTGGTGCCAGTTTTTGCGTTTGGCCAGGCGATCAGCGGAGATGTCGTGGGAACGGTGAAGGACAACTCCGGAGCGGTTGTGTCCGATGCTTCAGTCGAGGCAACAAACCTGGGCACCGGATTTAAGACCACCGTAAAAACGAACACAGGCGGCGAATACCATTTCGTAAACCTGCCTGCCGGCCATTATTCAGTGAAAGGCTCGGGCGGCGGATTGGCTGGTACGATCGCTGATGTCGAAGTCCAGCTCAATCACACGGTGACCGCCAACGTCATCGCGACCCCGACGAGTTCAACCACGACCGTCGAAGTAAGCGAACAGGCTGCCTCGGTGGATACAACGACGGCGAACATCTCCAATACTTTTGAAAGCAAGCAGACGCAGGATCTTCCGACCGCTGCCGTTGGTCTAGGCGTACTGAACCTCTCGCTGTTGAACGCCGGCGTGGCGTCCAGCGGCGGAGTTGGCGCAGGAACTGGACCGTCAATTTCCGGTCAGCGTCCACGGAACAATAACTACACGGTCGAAGGCGTGGACAATAACGATAAATCAGTTACTGGCCCGTTGGTAACGGTTCCGAACGACGCTGTCGACAACTTTACTGTTCTGCAGAACAACTTCTCTGCCGAGTTTGGCCACTCCTCAGGCGGACAGTTCAATCAGACGATCAAGAGCGGAACCAACTCCTTCCACGGAAGACTCTATGAGTACTTCCAAAACCGCAATCTGAACGCAGAGGATTCGCTGGTAGCTGCGTCGCAGAGAGCGACACCAGGTACGCCTATCACAAATCCCCGTTTTGATGACAATCGCTTTGGCGGACAAATTGGTGGGCCGATCATCAAGAACAAGCTGTTCTTCTTCAGCAACTTCCAGTACGAACCACAGGGGTTGGTCGGATCGGCATCTACGGGGTTCGCGCCGACCGCTTCCGGTTATGCCACTCTGAGCGCGCTGTATCCGAACTCGACCAACCTGCAAACCTTGCAAAAGTACCTGCCGGCAGCAGCTGCTGCTGATCCGACCCTAACACCTATCTGTGCGACCCCAGGATGCACGACGGGGACAATTCCGATCGGTGACGTTGGCTTTAATGGACCCAGCTACACCAATATTTTGACCACGACGAACGCGATCGACTTCAATATCTCATCGAAGGATCAGCTGCGTGGCCGCTACATTTACGAAAGACAGGATGAATCTGACACGGGTGCGCAGATTCCGACCTTCTTTACTACGTTGCCGGTTCGGTTTCACCTGTTCACGCTAAGCGAGTACCATACCTTCTCGCCAAGCGTCAGCAACGAGTTCCGTCTGGGCTTCAACCGCTTTGCGCAGGTCTTCACTGTCCCAGACATTCAGTTTCCGGGCCTGGCAATGTTCCCGAACCTCACCTTCGACGATCTGAATAGCGTCGATGTGGGGCCTGATCCGAACGCTCCGCAGGGTACGGTGCAGAACACCTATCAAGTGGTGGACAATCTCAGTTGGGTAAAGGGCAAGCACAACCTGAAGTTCGGTGCGGAAGTCCGCGATGTGATCAGCCCACAGCAGTTCACGCAGCGCGTTCGCGGTGACTACGAGTACTCCAGCCTGGCGCTGTTTGCGACAGACGGAGCACCAGATGTTTTCGGCGAGCGTTCGACGGGCGATACCACATTCTATGGCAACCAGAAGGCGTTCTACGCATTTGCCACTGATAGCTGGCGAGTACTGCCGAATCTTTCAGTGGATCTTGGTTTGCGCTATGAGTTCACGCAGGTTCCGGAAGCTGGTTCTTTGCAGAATCTGAATTCGATCTCGAGCGTTCCGGGCCTGATCAACTTCGGTACTCCGACCGCGCAGAAGAAAAACTTCATGCCACGAGTTGGATTTGCCTGGGATCCGACCGGGAAGGGAACGACTTCGGTTCGTGGCGGCTTCGCCATGGCCAACGATGTTCTGTATGACAACCTCGGAATTCTGTCGCTTCCGCCCCAACTCTCCGCTACCTGCGATACCACGGTACAGCAAGGCGGAGGTTGCGCCTGGAACCCGACAGCGTTCCTGGCGAACGGTGGATTACCCTCTCAGCCGTTCCAGTTCTCGTCTGCTGCGGATGCGAGAGTAAACACTGCATCCTTTATTCCCAACCAGAGATTGCCTTATTCGGAAACCTGGAATCTTGGCATTCAACACAGCTTCGGGCAGAAATATGTGGCGGAAGTTCGCTACGTCGGAACCCGTGGCATCCACTTGCCAGTTCAGACGCACCTGAACATGCTGGCTGCTGTAACCCCAAGCAATGCCCTGCCGACTTACCTCCAAAACCCGGGTCAAGCGGCTCTAAATGCGCTACCAAACACCCTGGACAGTCTGATGGCTAATTCCGTTTACGAGTCGGACGCTGGCTACGTTCCTGCGTATGCCGCTGCCGGTTTTGACGGATCAGCTATCACTGCTTTCGAACCCTACGGCCAGTCGATCTATCACGGCTTGCAGACACAACTTACGCGCAACTTCAACAATGGGCTGCAATTCCAGTTGGCCTACACCTGGAGCCACGCGGAAGACAACTCGACGGCAGATGTATTTTCGACCGTCTTGACACCACGCCGTCCGCAGGACTTCCAGTGCTTCTCGTGCGATATGAGCACCTCTGCATTGGATCGCCGCCATCGCTTTACGGCGCAGGTGATCTATGATCTGCCTTTCTTCAAGAACGCCGGTTGGTTCCAGAAGAACATCGTTGGCAACTGGGAATTCGCTCCTGTGTACACCTTCCAGTCTCCGGAATACGCTACCGTTCAGAATGGAGTTGATTCCAATCTGAATGGCGATGCTGCCGGTGACCGCGCAATCTTCAATCCGGCCGGTGTACCGGGTACGGGTTCGGGCGTGACCGCACTGACGAACGCGGCTGGTCAGACGGTTGCGTACTTGGCGAACAATCCCAACGCGCAGTACATCCAGGCGCAGCTTGGTGCAATGGGAACAGTAGGCCGCAACACGCTGGCGTTGCCGCACACCAATAACTGGGACATGACGATTGTGAAGCGGTTGAACATCACCGAGCGTCAGGCGGTTGAGTTCCAAGCGCAGGCGCTGAACGTGTTCAATCACGCTCAATATGTTCCGGGTTCTCTGAACCAGATCAACTCGATCGGGTACACCGGAAACGAAGTCAACGACCTGCGGCCACAATCGCCGCTGTTCAACCAGCCGAACCAGTTCTTCTCGAACCAGCCGCGCACCATGCAGTTGGTTCTGAAGTACTCCTTCTAACAGAGGACGACTAGGTTGAATGATTACAGGGGAGCCTTCGGGCTCCCCAATTTTTTTGCCTGGCAGAAATCAAACTGAGGGTTCAGCAGAAAGAAAGGGCAGCCGAACTGCTGCCCCAGGTTCGCGCTATCCTTTTCGGCGCCAACCTGGGTTCAGACAATCAAATCGCCTCACCAGACGTGGCAGGCGTTGTCTCTCACCATCGGTTGTCCGGCTTTACAGCCGAACGCTTTCTGGAATTCCGTCGAGTTCGAGACGACGCCGTTCACGCGATACTGTCCGGGCGAATGCGGATCCGTTATCGCGCGTAAGCGTGAGTTTTCTGGCGTAACGTTCTGGCACCAGATCTGGCCAAAAGCGAGGAAGAAGCGCTGTTCCGGCGTAAAGCCATCGATCGGCTTCGGATCACCGCCCTTTTCCTTTAGCGTGTTCTGCAGCGCCAGGTAGGAGATGCGCACGCCGCCGTTATCTGCGGTGTTTTCGCCCAGCGTGAGCTTGCCGTTCAGGTGAAGGTCGTCCACTGCGACGTAGCCGTGATACTGGTCAGCGATGCACTGCGTGCGCTTGTCGAATTCGGCGCGATCTTCCGGCGTCCACCAGGAATGGAAATTGCCGACCGCATCGAACTGGCTGCCCTGATCGTCGAACCCGTGCGTTAGCTCATGTCCAATCACAGCGCCGATGCCGCCATAGTTCACTGCATCATCAATGTTGTTGTCATAAAACGGCGGCTGCAAAATGCCGGCCGGGAAGTTGATGTCGTTCATCGGAGGACGATAGTAGGCGTTCACCGTCGGTGGCGACATCGACCATTCCGAGCGATCAACCGCCTTGCCAATCTTGTTCAGTTGGCGGTTCTCTTCGAAGGCGCTTGCGCGCAAGTAATTGCCGAGCGCGTCATCGCGCTTGATGCTGAGCTTCGTATAATTACGCCACTTGTCGGGATAGCCAATGTTATTGCGGATTGCCTTCAGCTTGATGTCCGCCTGCTTCTTCGTCGTGTCGGTCATCCAGGAGAGGCCCTGGAAGTCCTCTCCAGCAGCCGTTTCGATGGCATTCACCATTTTCAACGTGCGCTGCTTGCCTTCCACGCCAAAGGTTTCGTCGACGTAGGGCTGGCCAAGCGCTTCGCCAATTTGCCGATCTGTCCGGATGACACAACGTTTCCAACGAACCTGGATTTCTTTCTGGCCATTCAGATACTTGCGTTCGAAAGCAAAATCTTCCTGAACGAAAGGATCGGAGAGCGCAGGCGCCGTGGTGCGCAGCAGGTGCCAGCGCAAGTAAGTCTTCCAATCGGAAATCGGAATGGAGTCGAGTTTCGGACTCACCTGCTTGAAGAACTCCGGGTTAACCACGTTCAGCGACTCAAACTTAGGCGCGCCGCTATCCGTGAAGTACTGCGTGAATTGAAAATTGGGCGCAAGCTGGTTCAGTTCCACCAGAGTCATCGCATGGTCGCGCTTCGCGGGATTGCGGCGCTCGGCACGATCCATCGACGACTGGGCCAACTCGGTCTCGATTTGCAGAACGGCTTTCGCCTGAGCGGCAGCGGCTTCGGGCTTGTCGCCCAGCAACTCAAACATCTTCTGTACGTGAGCGATGTAGTGCTCGCGCGTCTCCACCGACTTGGGATCGCTCTTCAAGTAGTAATCGCGATCCGGCAATCCCAGACCGCCCTGATCGACGTTCGCGATCATCTGCGTGGCATCGTGCAGATTGGGCGACGGCCCGAATCCAAACAGTCCGCTCACACCCTGCGAATGCAAATACGCAATCGTGCTGATCAGGTCCTGCCGCGTCTTGATCGCCGCGATGCGCTGCATTTGTGGCTCGATCGGCTTCGCGCCTAGTGCGTTGATGTGCGTCTCGTCCATGCAGGCGGCATAGTTGTCGCCAATCTTCTGCATCACCGCGTCGCGCTTGGCACTGACCACCGCAGCTTTTTCGAGGATGGCATGCAGGGTGTCGTAGTTGCGCTCCTGCAATTCGTCGAAACGTCCCCAGCGCGCCTGGTCTCCGGGGATCGGATTCTTCGCCATCCATCCCCCGCAAGCGTACTTGTAAAAGTCGACACACGGATCGACGGACGTATCCATCGCTAATTTGTCGAAGCTGGGAATGCGCGGAGCCACGGGAGAAGCCAGAGCTTTATTTGGACTCGGAGCGTTTTGCGCAAAGGCAAGAGAAGTTAGCAGTAGAAGAGAGCAACACAGTTTGAGTCGCATGACACTCCTGGGAGGAATGAGGTGGCAAACGGGTGAGTGTACAGCAGAGCGGATTCCCGCTCCAATAGGTTGTTTCACCGGAAGTGCGGAGTGGGGCAGGTGGTGGTTTGAAGATGACGAAGTGCGGGCTTTGCGCCACGGCGGTGCCGGTGAGCCGTTTGTAACGGAAACGGATTTCCTCTCCCCGAAGGATGAACTAGTCCTATACTTCGGCCCATGCAGTTTCGTCGACTACTACCGAGTGCGATCTTGTTGTGCCTGATGGTGCAAACGTCGGTAGCTCAACGAGAAGCTCTGTTTTCGGATGCGAACGCCTACAATCCTGTTCCAAGCCCAGACGGAAAATTCGTCGCGTATGTTCAGACTGGTTGGAATAGAGAGCACGGAATGGGTGGCTTCGGTCGTGGCAATTTGGAATCCGCAGTGCAGGTCGCCACCCCAGATGGAAAGATCGTAGGGCGTGGGAAAATCGACTCGTTCTTGGGAGAGTGGCTCCCTGACGGTTCCGCGTTTGTTTGTTACCGCGACTGGCGTTTTGGGCTTGCCACCCTTGACGGTTGGCGTCAACAAGCGACCATGCCGGATATCGCTGAAATGAGGACGAGCACGTTTGCGAAGGCGGAGCGAGTAGCGTTTGTCGATCGTTTACAGAGGTTTGTCTGGATCGACCGTCGCCCCTCAAAGACCTTGCTGCAAACATTACATGGGCCGATCGGTGAATATGACGCCGGTCTCCCCACGAGCGATTTAATTGTTTCATCTCCTGATGGGCGCTACCTTGCAATAGCCGGCACAATTCCAGGAAATGGTTTTCGTCTGTTGGTGTTCGATGTGCAAAAGAAGAGCTGGTCGGATTTCGGAGAGGTCACGATACATCCCTCTTCTGACTGGGACTACATCAAGCCGAGCTGGAATCCTTGGTTCAGCGACAGCTCTCACCTTACGTACCTGTCAAGCAACATCCTTTACGTAGCAACTCCGGATGGAAGTCACAAAGACAAGGTTGCGGAGACCGAAAATTCAGGACTACCGGTTCCGTCGCCAGACGGAAAGTACATTGCATATGTGAGCTTCACGCCTCGTCCGACGAGAGCACGTCCCGATCTAACATTTTGGGGTGGGGCCACGGTATGGGTGATTCCCAGTGCTGGAGGCAAGCCTTCGCGCGCAACGCAATCCTCAGAAGACACAACGTACAGCCTGAGGTGGTTGGATAACTCGACGTTGTTCTTCGACAGGATCAGTGATGTCCTTGTCTATGCTCATGCACGAGTGTGGAGTGTGCGCTTGGCGGCTAAGGAATAGAAGGCCGGGTGCCCCACTCGTGCGAAGCAACGAGTGGGAAGATTACAGGCTTACCTTCATCTTCGCTCTTGCCCCCTTAGTCAATCGGCTCCGCACTCCGGCTCGCGACCGCGCAGTCCGATTCGGGCGACCAGTAATCGCGGACTACCCACCGTTGTGCCCGCGCAAAACTCGCCGTCTAATGACGCATGGGGTGCGACATGATATGGAACCATGTACAAAAGGATTCGGGGAACGCTCCCGCGTTTTGCTCGACGGACGCAAATCTAGCACTTGAGCAGTCAATCGAAGCAGCACGGCTCGGCATAAACCGTCGCGCACAGGAACCCACGGTCGATGACTTTGCTGAGTTGCTTCCTTCAGGTGACTGATCGGCTGAAGACCAGGCATAAATCCGCTCCGCAGCGGGTCCCCACTCGTGCGAAGCAACGAGTGGGAAGATCACAGGCTTACCTTTCGCCGTTCAGCCCAGACGACTGCGTTCCACTTCCTCCGTGTCCATCGGCGCAGGCGTCGAGTCCGTCGGTTCATCACGGAACAGATATCGTAGTACGAGTGGAGCGAACAACGTCGTTACGGCGGTCATGATGATTACCACCGCATACGCCTGCTGGGAGATAACATTCATCTGCAAGCCGATGAGCGCGACGATCAGCGCAACCTCGCCTCGAGGCGTCATGCCGATGCCCACTTGCAGCGCGGCGCGGGGCCCTTCGGAAAGTACCGGGAGTCCGCAGCCCACCACCTTCGAGATGATCGCCAAAACCGAGATGACGGCAGCATCGATCAACACTTCGCGATTGAACATTCCAAGATCGAGGCGCGATCCCATAATGAAGAAGAAGAATGGGGCAAGAAATTCGTTGATCGCGTGAGCACGTGGCGCGAGCCCCCACTCCGGGGCGTAGTCGGCAAAAACGAGTCCTGCGAAAAAGGCACCAATAATCGCAGCCATTCCGATCTTGGTTGCCGCAACCGATAATCCTAAACAAATCGCGAGTGCCAGGATCAAAGGTGCGTCGTGCGTAGACATACGCTCCAGGCCCGGCCGCATACCGCGTACAATCCGTGGGCCTATAAAGATCATGAAGAACGCGAAGCTCAGCGCTTCAGCGATCAGAACGCCAATGTGCAGCCACTGTACTTTCCCGCCGGACGCCACGCCGGTAACAATCGTCAGCACGACCATCCCGAGAATGTCGTCAAATACCGCCGCGCCGAGGATGATCTTGGCCGAGCGCGTATTCAGCGCGTCCAGGTCGCTGAGCACGCGCGCGGTGATGCCCACGCTGGTGGCGATCATGGCAGCGGCAACGAAGATGGACTCATGTCTGGGCTCGCCCCGTAACATCAGGTAGCCGAAACCGAGCACAAATGGAGCGACGATTCCCGCCACGGCCACCCTGATCGAGGTGCGCCCGACTCGAATCAGCTCCATCGGTCTGGTTTCCAGACCCACCGTGAACAGGAGGAAGATCGCGCCGACCTCCGCCAGCGATCCCACCGATTCGCTGGGGATCACCAGGCGAGTGGCGTGTGGTCCGAGAAACACACCGGCCAGGATCTCGCCCAGAACTCCTGGTAACGAGAACTGCTCGAACACCTCTCCGAAGACTTTTGCCCAGACAAAAATCGCGAAGAGTTCGAGCAGAAACCTGTCGGCGTTAGCTGGCATAGCTTATCGGGCCATTCCGCGATTGGGTGATTGGGTCATTGAACCGCCGCAGCCGAAACCGCTCCCGTGTGAACAGGTCGGATCCTTAGTTATTTATCGCAATGCCGGATGATTCGCTATCGAAATCCAGAGCTGCTGGAGCAATAACGTAGAGACAGTTTTTTACGGATTTTTTACGCACAGTTATGTGGCGAAATAGATAGTAACCAGACTTTAGCTTTCCACTTCGTTGACGCGGGCCTTCACCGAACCGTGTGCCAGCCGAGCGGAAATCTCTTCTCCCGCGTGTACCTGATCTGCGTTCTTCACCAGGTTTCCGGCGGAGTCGAAAACCAACGCATATCCACGCTCAAGAATATTGGTAGGAGAGAGCGCATTCAACTGCGCCGCAAGCTGATCCAGGCGAGCATGCCGCTGCCGCAACTGGGCCCGAATCGTGGACGCGAGCGTACCGGACCGCGTCTCCAACTGCTTGCGGATGAATCCCAGCCGGGTGCGCAGATCGTGATGGCGAACACGCGCCGAAGCCACGTCCAGACGGCGATGCCGTATGCGGAGTTGAACGTTCAGCGCTTCTCGAAGCCGGTACACCAGTTCATCCGTGCGCTGCTGGCGCCGAGAGATCGCGTCTCGCATCCTGGCAAACGCCCCGTGCTGCGAAAGTTCGGTCAGCAGCTGCTTGGCATGAAGTAGCTGGTAACGGGTAGCGCGCGAGAGTCGCCGCCTCAGATTTTCAACCTGGTCCTCCAGCTCCTGGCGAGAACGAATCACCAGTTCGGCAGCCGCCGAAGGTGTCGGCGCACGCAGGTCGGAAACAAAGTCAACGATGGTGAAATCCGTCTCGTGACCCACTGCCGAGATCACCGGAATTCGCGATCCGGCTACGGTGCGCGCGAGCGTCTCATCATTGAACGCCGCCAGATCCTCCAGCGACCCGCCACCACGCGCGACCAGGATTACATCAACATTGTTCGCGCGATTGAAGAAACGCACGCCGGATCCAACCTCCGCAGCAGCCGCTTCGCCCTGCACCTGCGCAGGAAAGATCAGCACGTTCACCGACTCGTGCCGCCGCCGCAGGATATTCAGGATGTCCTGGATAGCAGCGCCGCGCGGCGATGTCACAATCCCGATGCGCCGTGGGAGTGCCGGGATCGCTTTTTTGCGCGCTTGATCGAACAGTCCCTCGGCCGCCAGCTTGGCTTTCAGCTGCTCGAAAGCAATCTGCAGCGCTCCAGCGCCCTTAGGTTCCAGGTACTCGGCCGAGAGTTGCATCTCGCCGCGTGGTTCATAGATCGTGACCCGCCCGCGAGCGACAATCTGCAAGCCATTCTCCGGCTTGAAGCGCAGCAGCCGTGCTTGCGAGCGAAACATAACAATGCGGATCTGGGCACCGTCATCCTTGAGCGTGAAATAAAGATGACCTGAATCTGCAGGACGGAAATTCGAAATCTCGCCTTCCACCCACACGTCCGTGTATTCGCGTTCGACGCGCGTCCGCAAGTCGGACATCAAATCGCGCACGGTCCATATGCGCCGGGTGGCCTGGAAGGTAAAGCCCAATTGTTCGCTCAGGGACATCGAATCCAGTGTAATGCGAGCTAGCGAAAGCGGCCAATCAAGTAGAAGATCAGCGAGAGCAAGATGCTCAGCACGATCGAAGTTGCCAGCGGAAAATAAAAGACACTGTTCTTGCCTCGAAAGACAACGTCGCCCGGCAGACGTCCCAGAGGTAAGTTTAACCTTGCCGCCAGCAGCACAATCAGGCCCAGCAAGAAGAGGACTCCGCCGAAAATCAGCAGCAGCTTGCCAATACTGATCATCGCTTCATTCTATTCGCGCAATGTGAGCCGGGGTGCAACCCGGGCGTAAGTGAATCCCTCTAACACGGTGCTTGCACAAAAGGAGGAGCAATGAGCATTTGGACAATTCTGTTCGTAGTTCTGTTAGTGGCGTGGATTCTCGGCTGGGGAGTGTTTCACGTGGCCGGTGGACTGATTCACCTGCTGCTGATCCTGGCAGTCATCTCCCTGATTCTGCACTTCGTCCGTGGCGCTGCGGCTAGAGCCTGAGTTCCGCCGGACGACGCATCTCGACTACGCCAGCGTGAGCGAGCGACGGATGCTGGTCTCTTCTTCCGCTCCGGGCTTGCCGAATTTCCGCTCGTAGCTATCGTGCGCGGAATCGTTAGCAGTCGGCAGTTCGCGGCCAGTCCAGTTCAAGCTGCCGGAATCGAATGCCGCCACAAACGCGTTCACCACGTCGAAACTGTAGCGCGTACCCGCAGCGCGCAAGATGATGCTGCGGGCGACGTGCGGAGAGAGCGCGCTCCGGTTTTCCGCATCGCTAATCAAATTGTTGTACTCGTTGGCAATCGCCATGACTCGCGATTCCAATGAAGCTCCCGACTTGCTGGCCGCGTAGTAGTCCACATCATTATTAGCCGCTAGCATGATCGGAATCACACGCTCCAGCGAGTGCAGCCCTTCGCGCTGCGTACGTTCAGCCTTCGTCGCTCGCTCGGGCAGGACGTCGCGTTCCGCAGTCGTCAAGCGCCCGGCCTTGGCCAGCACTTCGCGGCTGATTTCCATTGTCCCGATTTCCTGAAGCAGTGCAGCCGACTGTATATCCACCAGTCGTTCCATCGACAATCCCGCTTCGCGTCCAATCGCCGTAGCCAGCCACGCAAGCTGACGCGCGCGCTTCTGTGTATCCGTCCCGCGCGACACCAGGTGTCCCAGGATCAGCAGCATGCCTTCATACATCTCACGCAATTCGCGAAACAGCGTGCCCATCGAGTACGCCAGCGCCACCAGCACCGTTCCCCAGACAATCAGGTCATACCAGTTATGTTCGAGCAGTTCCGTGGTACTGCCGTGAAACAGCAGTGACTTCAGCGTCCAGCTCAGGACGACCAGAAAGATGCTGGCGAATGCCGTGTGGATCGCATGCCGTCGCCCGAAGAAGTACGCGGAAAACATTGTAGGCAGCACGTACAGGCACAACATCATCTGGTTGCGCGTCGCCATGCTGTCCAGCACGGCGGCTATCAGGAACAGGGAAAGGACTAGCCACCATTCCTTGTTCACTTCGGCAAATCTGCGTAGCCCCTTGCGTTTCATATCCCTCTTCTTGGATCAGGAGCGCAGCATCCAGACACGGATGCCAGGAACCTGCCAGCCTCTTGACAGCACTGTAGGCGGACCCGTCCTCATGGGCAATGTACGAAGGTAACGTCGGGCAGCAGGTAGTAACCTGCCGTTAAACTTTGCGCCACAAAGTACTTGACTGCCCGAGGCCGGAACGGTATTCTGCCCCGCATGCAAAGCTCTCGCCGATGCCGAGTCCGACGCGTTCCCATCGTCGTCGACTCCCCCTCGAGCGAGCCCTCCAGCATGATGGAGGACCTGCAGTACATTCGCCGCACCATGGAAAACTCCAGCTCCTTCACGGCTGTGCCGGGCTGGGGAACTGCGGCGATGGGCATTACGGCGCTGCTCGCGGCGCTCGTCGCGCTTGTGCAACCAAGCTTCGGACGCTGGATGGCCGTCTGGCTCATCGACGCCGTACTCGCCTTCTCCGTCGCGATGTGGACCATGCGGCGCAAGGCGCGTCGCGCCGGAATCCCGTTGTTCTCGGGTCCCGGACGCAAGTTCGCGCTAAGTTTCTTTCCCCCGATTGTCGTCGCCGTCATCCTGACCGCCGTGCTCTTTCGCGCCGGCGCGGTCAACGCGATTCCAGGGATGTGGCTTCTGCTCTACGGAACCTCGGTGGTCAGCGGCGGATCGTTTTCCGTCCGCATCGTTCCCGCGATGGGCAGCTGTTTCATCGTCCTCGGCGTGCTCGCGCTGGTAACTCCCGCGTCGTGGGCGATCTGGTGGATGGTTCTGGGATTTGGCGTCCTACACGTTGTGTTCGGGACGATGATTGCAAGGAGGCACGGTGGCTAGGCAGGAACCGGTATCGCGGGCAAAGGCGCAGCGGCAGATCGATTCGGCTGGGCGCGAACCTCGTGTCAGGCCGGAGCAACAATCTGATCACGGCCAGTGGCCCGACTTCGATTCCCTCATCCACGAGCGCATCCGGCTGGGAATCGTCAGCGCGCTGGCAGTGAACGAGACGCTTACCTTCAACGAGCTCAAGAAAGTGCTCAACACCACTGACGGAAATCTGAGCGTGCATGCGCGCAAGCTCGAAGAGGCAAGCTACATCCGCTGCGAAAAGTATTTCGAAGGACGCATGCCCAAGACCGAGTACCGCCTCACCGCCGTCGGTCGGCGCGCGCTCGAGCAATATCTCAACCGCATGGAAGAGCTGATCAAGAAAACGCGGCAGTAAAAAAAATTTGTCTGCATGCTTTGCCTTGCAAAGTTCACTACAGGAATAGGGGCAACCACCTAGATGGATTCTTCACCGACGGAAATGGAACAGGGAAACTCGCAAAATTCAGAGCTGGATCGCCGCCTGCACGTGGCCATCATCATGGACGGCAATGGCCGTTGGGCGAAGAAGCGCGGACTGCCGCGCATCGCCGGACATCGCGCCGGAGCCCATGCGGTCCGCCGCGTCACCGATGCTGCGCGCGAGCTGGGAATCGGCACGCTTACGGTGTTCGCGTTTTCCTCCGACAACTGGCAGCGCCCGGTGATGGAAGTTTCGGCACTCATGCGCCTGTTCCACCGTTATCTCCGCTGGGAGATGGGACGCTGCCTGAAAGACGGCGTGCGCCTCAGCGTCATCGGACGCCGCGACCGTCTCCCGCAATGGCTGGTCAAGGAGATCGAGCATTCCGAAGAGGTCACGCGCCACGAGAAGCGCTTGCACTTGCGCGTTGCTCTCGACTACTCCTCGCGCGACAGCATCGTCGAGGCCGCGCGCCAGGCTCAGCGTAGGATGAATTCGGATGCTGACGCCGACGGCGGTTTCGAACTCGATCGCGAGCGTTTCCAGTCCCTGCTCAGCGCCCTCAATCGCGACCAGGTGAAGGATGTGGACCTGCTCATCCGCACCAGCGGCGAATTGCGCCTCAGCGACTTCATGCTTTGGGAATGCGCCTACGCCGAGCTGTATTTCACGCCCGTCCTGTGGCCCGACTTCAAGAAGGAGCATCTTGCCGAGGCTCTCGATGAGTACTCCCGCCGCGATCGACGCTACGGGGCAGTGAAAGAAACTGCGCTCGCCCAGACCGCAGCAGCCCCGGAAACACGGGCCGAGACGGCAGGAGTTGTCGGAGACTAACGCTGGCCGGTCCTCAGAATTAATGGAGTCCACTCGCCCTCGAGTGGGCCTGAGCAGATCCCACAGGTCCCGGTCTGAGTTTGTGTGGGGCGGACATTTCTGTCCGCCCGCGTTTACCACGACTCGCGTGGTGTAGCCGACCCGGCTGCGCTTCCCGCTCGAGGGTGAGCGGCTCCTTCGAATCATTAACCGCCTCCTGTGAGAGGGACAGGGATGGGAGCCTCGACTTAAAGAAAAGGGCTTGGAGGCATGGGATAAGTCAGTCCCTACAAAACACAACACTTAGTCCGAGTGATCCGATAAAACAAAGGAGTTAACTACAGTAGCCAGTAATTAGTAGTCAGTAGGCAGAGAAGCCGGAAAACCGAGGAATCGGAAAAGCCGGAAACCCGAAAACCGGGGGAACCTTCCGAATCCCGAACCTACTTTCATTGTGACTAATTGCATGGGACCTCCTAGACGCTTTCCCGAGGATTATTTCTGCCGGAGAATCAGGCACTTGCAGAGGTTTGGTCAGATTGAGGGTCCTGACAAGATTTGAGAGGGGTTGGAAAAGGGAGGCTAACAGAGATGGCAGCCGAGGTTGGCTGCCCCACGTGAGTGGTGGCGGACCCACGTTTGTACGGCCGTCATGTAACCGTCAAAAGAGAGCGACTGCGTGAAGTGTGATGGCTTGCGTTGCCATCAAATCTATCCGTGAGTAATAATGCGGCACTGGACGTGAACGAACGTCCCGCCGTTTTGTTTTTGTGAATCTCCCGAACTACATCACGCTGACGAGGATCTTCAGCATACCCATATTTATGTGGCTGCTCACGACGAAGCGCATCGTCGGTGCCCACGGTGAGCAGGAGTTGCTGGCGTGTGCTGTGTTCATCGCCGCGTCGATTACGGATGGCATTGACGGCTACCTAGCGCGGCGGCGCGGACAGATCACCACCATGGGAATTCTGCTCGATCCATTGGCCGACAAGCTGATGATCGCGGCGGCCTACATCACGCTGGTGCAGATTAATCCGCACATCGTGCCGGCGTGGATGGCTGTCATTATCATCGGGCGCGAATTCCTGGTCAGCGGTTTGCGATCGATTGCTGCGTCGCAGGGCTTCACGATCGAAGCCAGCGACCTGGGCAAATCGAAGATGGTGGTACAGATCGTCTCCGTCGTAGCTGCGATTCTGAATCATCGCTGGGATGAGTGGTTGTTCTTCAACGGCAAGTTTGTGTTCTCCGTGAAACTGGTCGCGCAAATGGCGATCTGGTTCATGGTGGTACTATCGCTGGCCTCGGCGATTGATTATTTCTGGGCGTTCTGGCGGAAAATTGACCGGCAAGTGGTCAGGAGCCAGCGCCGTCGCGCTTTCATCCTGAGCCGCCGCCGAAAACGCGATGTCGCTCCAACCTAATCTCGATTCTCAACCCTCTTCGGAAAAGAACGAGTTTTCTGCGGAAGAGCGCCGGTCCCTGCTCACACTCGCGCGCAATGCGATTGCATCTGCGCTCGAGGGCAAGACGGTTGATACGACTTCTCCCAGCGAGCACTTGGCGGAGCGTCGCGGAGCCTTCACCACGCTGACGATCGGTGGCGAGTTGCGCGGCTGTGTCGGATACGTTTTCCCCAACTACTCGCTTTATCGAACCGTCGCCGAAACGGCGGTCGCCGCGGCAACCAACGATACGCGCTTCGCCCCGGTCACGATGGGCGAGCTGCCGAAGCTGGAATATGAGATCAGCGTGCTGTCGCCGTTGCAACCGATCGATCCGGAAGATGTGGAGGTCGGCAAGCACGGATTAGTGGTGACGTTCGGCGGGCGCCGCGGTTTATTGCTGCCACAGGTCCCCGTAGAACGTGGTTGGGACCGCGAGACCTTTCTGGCGCAGACTTGCATGAAAGCGGGCTTACCGGCCGATGCGTGGGAGCGTGGTGCGACGATGCAGGCGTTTACCGCGGAAATCTTCTCAAGTCAAAAGTAAAAAGTCAGAAGTAAGAAGTGAAAGGCAAACCTGACGCCTTGGACATCTTGCTTCTGACTTGCGAACTTCTCACTTCTCTACTGGGCCTTGACGCGCTCGACCATGTCGCCCAGATCAATCGTCTCTAAGGCATTGCTGACGAGCAGCGTAGAGCTGGTTGGCGTCACGCTGACGACCACCAGTTCGCCGACCATCTTTGAAGGCAATTGAGCCTCCTGGCTGTGGTGGTTGAACAGCGGGAACGTCGGCTTGAAGTTCTTCTGGGTATCGTCGTAAATGTCGTTGTAGTTGTAAGAAACGGCATCGACCGGATCAATCCGCTTCGGATCGTAGCTGCGCATCGCGCGGAAGTGGTCTCCCACCTTTACGCCCTGACCGGAACCGGCATTGATATAGACGGCATTGCGGTAACCGATCTGACTGTCGAACTCGCGTGCGAGGACGATGCGAGCGGTGAGGTCGCTGGTTCCCGGAGCCGGAAAGCGGGTCGACGAAGGAGGCGGAAGCATGACTTCCGGCCTCTCGGTCATCGGGATCACGATGTCGCCCATCGTCATGTTCTCGCAACTGAATTCGATTTGCGCAACAGCGACGCTGCCACGAATGTGCGTAACTTTGACGTGCCCGATATCGGCGTAGGGCTGACCCATGACCTTGATGGCCTTGAACTGACCAGGGAATAACTCGTATTCGTTCAAATCCTTGAGTTCGCGGACAACGGCGTAGTTCTTGCCTTCTTCGTAGCCGCCACCGGAGAGGAATACGGTTTCCTTCTGCGCGTACAGAACTTCGCTGGGCGTGTCGAAACCGCCAACGACGATATTATTTTTCGGGATTGCTTCCCGAGTGACAAAGCCGGCACAGTTGAGGTCGGCATAGCTCGCCGGTTCAGGGGTGCGAACGTGGCTTGTTGTAAATGTCTGCGCCACCGGCGTTTGCTGGGCCGAGACGGCCAGGGCTCCGAAAAGCATGACTGCTAAAAAAATCTTCTTCATTTGACTGGCTCCAGGTTTCCGGCTCGGGCCGGGCGAGCAGCAGAAGGGGTTCACCCCTGCTGCCATGTTAGTAACCCGCCGAAATGGGCGAGTGACTGGAACGAACGCAAGGATACAGGCAATTGGGGGTAGTTGTAGTTACCTAAACGGTACGGAACTGTCACGAAAGTTCAGTTACTTTTATGTACCTGATTGCATATGTTGCTGTGCATCTGTAATATGGCGCGGTTTACGGCCTGCAATGACTTCTGACAGTTCAACTTACCTGCCGCGGCCCTTCCCGCAGCGACTTCCACGGGTGTGCGTCGTCATTTTCGGTTCCAACCCCCAGGAGATGGTGGAGAAGGCCGAGGCGATCGCGCACGATAACCCCTTTCTGGAGTTCAGGTTAGACTACCTTAGCAACCCCGATGCAGGGGCTGCCGAAGCTGAAGGCTTTCCTCTCCCAGCATACCTATGTTCAGGCGATTGCGACCTGCCGCAGGGTGGCCAATGGGGGAAAATTCAAGGGATCACTGGCGTCGCAGGTCGAGGTCCTGACTAAAGCCGCTGAGGCCGGATGCCAATATGTTGACCTGGACCTGCAGAGCGCTCAGGCACTGAAAGCAGCCGAGATCCAGAAGCTGAGAGACAAAAGCGGGACTCGTACTCTCCTACCACGACTTCCGGTCTACCAAGAAGCTGAACGAGACCTTCGAGCCGATGAAGGCTTTCCCGTCCGACATTTATAAGGTCGTGACGACCGCGACCAGCCTCTCGGACAACGTGGTGATGATGCGCTTTCCTGGAGGAGCAGAGCTCGCAACATTCGCTTGTCGGCGTGTGCATGGGGGAGCAAGGGATCATCAGCCGGGTGATTGGTGTGCGCGCCGGCAGCGTGTTCACGTTTGCCGCGGCGACTCCGGGGGAAGAAACTGCTCCGGGTCAGATTGCCGCCAAGACGCTGCGTGACGTCTATCGCATTGATCAGGTTGACGCAGCGACAAAGATCTATGGAGTGGCGGGCGACCCGATCCAGCATTCGCTCTCACCGGCGATGATGAATGCAGCTTTCCGGCGCGAGAATCTGAACTCGGTATATCTGCCACTGCACGCGAAGAAGATAGAAGACCTGGTGAGCTGCATCCACGGGATTCCACTGCACGGCGTGAGCATCACCATGCCGTATAAGGAAGCGATCCTCGAGCACCTGGATAATTGCGAGCCCCTGTGCCAGAGAATCGGCGCGTGCAATACGGTGATCCGCGGACAGGACGGCAAACTGTACGGATTCAACACCGATGTTGCCGGCGTGGTCAGGCCGATCGAGCAACGGATTCATCCGAAGGGCGCGAAGATATTGGTGCTCGGCGCGGGTGGCGCGGCGCGGGCGGCGGTTTTTGGTTTGAAAGAACGTGGCGCGGAAGTTTTCATCCTGAATCGCACTCCGGCGACGGCGCAGAAACTGGCGCGACAGGCGCAGGCGAAGGCGATCAAGCGCGACGATCTGAAGAAGATGACCTTCGATGTGATCATCAACGCGACGCCGGTCGGCATGGGCGGAAACGGGTCGCTGCTTAAACGAAAAGGAATTGAATGCACGGCTGGTAATGGACATGGTCTACAACCCAGTCGAGACCCGATTGCTGCGCATGGCGCGCGAAAAGGGACTGGCGGTGATCAGCGGCGTAGAGATGTTCGTGCAACAGGGTGCGCGGCAATTCGAGATCTGGACGGGAAAGCCTGCGCCCGTGGCAGAGATGCAGTACGTGGTTGTGTCAGAACTGAAAGCACGCCAGACCGCGGAGCCGAAAGAAGAGCGGCCGGTACACGTTGCGCCTGCTGAGAAGAAAGCTGCGCCTGTTGAGAAGAAGGCGGTGCCCGCCAAGAAAGCGGCTGCGGTGAAGAAGGCTGCTCCCGCGAAGAAGAAGACGGCGAAGAAGTAAGTCAAGAGTCGATCAGTCTTTCAGTTGATCAGTCACGTGCGACGGCGCCCGTACTACCAACAACTGCAGATCCCTCGCTGCGCTCGTGATGACAAACAAGAAAGCCCACTCGAGGGCGAGTGGGCTCCATCAAGCAACATCGTCTACTTCCTTAATGCGTTTCGCACCGTCCGGAATCACCGGATCCGCGCAGGTCTAGATCCGAGGAGACGAAGCCGAAGAATCCCAGCAATCCGGGCTGTCCCGCATATCCGAGATATCCGTCGGTGTCGAAGATGTCTTCCAAGGTCTTCAACAACGAATAGTGGTTGAAGAAATTATTAGAGACGGTTCCGGGCTTGAGGAATGGCGATAGCAACACGGCTCCGGTTTGGTCGCCGCCGAAGCTCTGAATGCTCAGAGTGTAGGGCCCAAGGGCGCTGGTCTGCGGAAACGCGCCGAGATTGGGACCGGGCTGTTGGTTGCAGCAGGACATTCCAGGAGCCGAAATCGTCACGCCTGATGCACTCGCTTTGATGGTGAGCCCACCTTCGTCGAAGGTAATGATCAGCAGTCCATCACGCTGATACGCCTGCGAAGAAGTAATTATCGGCACCCACTTCTGGAGGAAAGCATCGGCTGAGACGAGTCCACCCGGCTGGCCATTCACGCAAGGAGCATCGTGGCCGTCGTCGCACAGATTGGGAGTAATGAAGACAAAATTCGGCGTATGCGATTCCGACTTCAGGTCGGCAGAAAGCTGATTCAGGTTCACGACATTGCTGTTGCAAACGGGCGAATCGATGATGGAATGAAAATACATGAACGGATTGTGGCGAGTGGCGTACTGATCGCCTTGCGGAACGGAAGCGGACGGAGCTTCCGCGGACTGGGTGAGGTCGAGCGTGTTCAGCGTGGGGTGACCGCAAGTGGAGGCTTCACGGCTCAGATCGTTCCCCATGTCTCCCATATATGCGCGCCAGGTCTTACCGACCGCGTTGAGCTGGTCAGGAAGTGTTTTGATCGAAGCGGGATACACGCAACCGCTCCCAATCGCCTGTCCGTCAGCGGTCATTCCGGTAAGCGCGAAGTCGGCGTAAGTCTGGCAGTCGTTGCGGGTTTCGTTGTCAGCCGCCTGACCGCTGATCATGGCGATGTAATTATCAAGGCTAAAATGGCCGGTGCCATAGTACTGGGGCAATAACACGCCTTGTGCAGGCAGAGTCTTGGACAGGTAGGGAGCTTTAGAATTCGGTCCAAAGGTAACGTCGTAGCCTTCGTTTTCAAGAACGATTACGAAAACATGCTTGATGCGATGGTCGTCTCGATCATCGCGGTCAGAGGCCGATGCTGATTGAAAAGCCGCCAGGACCAATAGGCTCGCCAAGAGCAGTGAACAGGCTGATATCTTGCGCATGCGCTTTCCTCATTTTCGTTTTTAGGATTCGGGAAGGGATCCCCACAGGTGCGAGGAGAGTAGCAGGCGAATGTTGTTGCAGGATGAATCTGAATTTCGGGTTTTCAGTTGTGCAGTTTTTCAGTTCATCAGGACGCGAGCTTCCGAGGCCAGAGGCGCAGTGCTCATTGCTCGCGGCGCGGTCTTCGGCTGTTTGGCGAAAATCTTAGCGGTGAACAGCAATGCCGAGAACGTCAACGCGAGCAGCAGGACTTGTCGCCATCCGCTCACCATGGAGGCGCTGCCCATCATCGTCAATCCGAAGAAGCAGAAGAATAGATGGGCGCAGAACACCTGCAGGGATGCCTGGCCGAGCATCACCAACGGCCTCACGGCGAGGAATTTCATGACGGGCTGCAAGCGAACGAGCAGAACGGCAAATGCGGAGAAGTCAATGAGCCGCACCACTCCGAGATGCCACTTATCGAAGTTGATCTCGAGCCCGCCGAGTTCGACCCCGCGGCCGACCATGTAGCGCAGTACCAGGACCGCCGGAACAACCACCAGCGCGGGGATGGTGAGTTTGCGTGCCCAAGGCTCGATTCGCAGATTGCCCTTCGCCCAACCCACGCCGAAGCATAATCCCAGCATCCAGAGAAACTGCCAGGCCCACAGATCGAACGAACCCATCTGGTTGAGCGGAATGGTGACGCCGAACTGCGCGACGACGTTATAGGCGCTTTGACGAAGTCCGAATTGCGCTAGCAACCAGAGCACCGAGCTGCCGCCGAGGACGTACTTCCAGCCAACCCGGGCCGCGACCATCAGAACGACCGGTGTCAGCAACAGGAAGATGATGTACATCGGCAGAATGTCGAGCAATGGCGGACGGTAAACCAGCAGGGCTCCGTCGACGATGGAGCGAACTGGACCGACGGCAAAATAAAAATCGAGCAGATTGTGCAGCCCGGGACGATTCCCGCGCTCGGCAATCGGAACCGCAATCAGAAATGTGAGCGCCAGCAACAACGCATGGTGCGCGTAGAGGCGTAAGGTCCGCATACCGAGTTTGCGATTCATCGCGCCGAGGCCTTCGCGAGCAGCGATGCGGGAGTAAATCCGTCCGGTGAATAGAGCAGAGAGGAAGATAAAGCCTTCGGCCGCAGAGAAGAACCCGAATGGCTGATTGACGTAAGTGCTTGCCACAGTGGGCAAATGGGTCAGAGTGATCCATACGAGCATGAGCCCACGCGCTGCATCGAGTTCGAGGCGTCGTTCCACGAATCCCCTGGGTGAAGTTCTGTGTAACAGGTCCCCACCAAAAGCTGTTGGAAGATTGGATGAAAAAGAAACGAGAACGATTACTGGGGTTACAAAGCTTTACGTTTCTTTGAGAGAATTATTTGCGACCGGGGCAACGTGAGGCTCTTAGAGGATCAGTCACTCAGTCTTTCAGTCGCTCAGTCGCTCAGTCTCTCAGCCTGTCAGAACTCTCAGAGGAGTGGCGTACAAACAATGGAGTAGAGAGACGCTGCTACCTGCTGATGCTCATCGGGCTGAACACTGATCGACTAAGCTGAAAGACTGAGGGACGTGTGACTCAGCCGACCTTCTTGCGCTGCTCAAGCGTGAGATCGGAATACATGACGACCTGGTTGCGGCCTTGGGATTTGGCTTCGTACAGCGCGGTGTCGGCGAATTCGATGAGATCGCGTTTGAAGCGGGTATCGCTTTCGTAGATGGCGACGCCCAGACTGATGGTGAGGTGTTCGATCGTTCCCGGACCACCGGCGAAGAAGCGTGCCTGTTCGACGCTGTGCCGCAGACGTTGTGCGACGCGAACTGCCCCAGGGCCAGTGGTCTCCGGCAGGATGATTACAAACTCCTCGCCTCCATAACGGGCGACGGTATCGACCTCGCGCATGTCCTTGGTGAGCAGGGCGGCCACATCGCGCAGCACCTGGTCGCCAACATGGTGTCCGTAACGGTCGTTGAGCTGCTTGAAGAAATCGATGTCGACCATGATGAGTGCGAGCCGGGTTTTCTTGCGCTCGCAACGCTTGATTTCCAGTTCAAGTTGCTGCTCAAAGTAGCCGCGCGTCTTGAGGCCGGTAAGATAGTCAGTAAAGGCGAAGGTCAACAGGCCTTCGTTGGCGTGTTCACGGGTGAGCAGGGATTCGGCGACCAAGACCAGTGTCCACAGTATTTGTGCGTCTTCTGGTTTGAAAGCATCACGAGAGCTGGAAAACAGTTGCATGGAGCCGAGCGTGCGATTGCTCACCAGAAGAGGCAGGACGAGCGCCGAGGCTGCGTCCATGGAGCGCAGCAGCGAGTCGGCCTGGGTGTTCTGTCGCTGGTGGATGAGAAGTGGCCGTCCAAACTTGGTGACCCAGAAATTGAAGATGTTTCCGTGGGGAAGTGTGGCGACGCGCGGGTCAACTTCGCCGCGAGTAACGCGTAGACCGACCTGCTCCGTGGTTTCGTCCCAGAAGTAGATGACCGACTTCTCATAGGGAACGATTTCGGAAGAAAAGTCGCAAAGCATGTTGAAAGCGGTCTCCAGTTGCATGGGAAGTCCGCTGAGCATGCTTAACCGCAAGACGGTATTGATCTCGTGCCAACGCCGTTGGATGGTGCGTTCAGGAATCTCCGAGAACACCGGCACCACAAACTGTTCGGGCGGGCAAGACTCCTGGAGCTCGGGTTCGAATGACATCGAAGAAACTTTGCTCGTGTTCATTTAAGGCCGCATCACGCCCGCCGCGGGATACGGTGGGGATAGGTCCCACTGGGAACAAGCAAACTGCCTGCCATCGACACGAAAAATCTGCGAAAAGCTGGGACTCCGCGAAAACAGGCTGTCCAAGGCTGCCTACCTGAGGCCCTACGTGACACGACATTTCTCGCCTTGGTTGGATGCAAGGAAGGTTAGGTTCTCCACCTGAGTACGCGGATGGATGAGATTGGGCAGCTCGGTTCCTAATGGGGAGAGATCGTAACGGTGGGAGTCGATCAGTCGTTCAGTTCGTCAGTCCGTCAGTCTTTCAGTCGGTCAGTTCTTGAGCGTGGCGGCATTAGCTAAGGTTCCGGCCCAGAGAGTGGCGGTCGTTTTGACGGAGAGACTGACAGACTGCTGAAGTGAAAGACTTTCTTTCCGAGTTGAACAACCTGAGCTGCTCAGCCTTGCATCACGATTTGGGCAGTTGAGGAGAGAAGCGGCTTGCAATCGGGAGCCCAATTAAAACGTTTGAATTGGGAACGGAATGCATCAATCCTGTTGCGGTTGCATGAACGCTTGAGCTAGGATGATTGCTGGGCAGTTTGCCCTAAGCAGCTCCTGTTAGTACCTAGCCTTTTCTTTCCGTAATCGAGGTAGGCCCCTTGATTTCCACTCGCCGAAGCTGAAGGAATCAGCTCGGTCACACCCGGAGAGCTCCACATGGCGTGGTACGCGTATTGTATTGCCGAGCAGAAGGCATTCCTTAACGGAACTCGCGCTCGTCGCCCGTTTTCTATTCCCAGCATCACTGGCATCGCCGGAACTCAGGTTTTTGGGTACCCAAGCGGTGATTTTGCGGTGATTGTCAGCAATTACACAGAGGGTACGCTAGATCAGAAAGCCGCCCTGGATCATGCTCGTGTGGTCGGCGAGTGTTTCCGTACGAGCACGGTTCTGCCTTTCCGGTTTGGGACCGTATTTCAGACAGAAGAAGCGATTCGTCGCGCCGTGCGAACCAACCGCAAGGCGTTGATGGACAGCGTGAATCACCTGCGTGGAAAAGCCGAAATGCACCTGAAACTGGTGGTCCGCGATGGCGTAGCGAAAGAGACGATTCATGCCATAGCGGCAACTATTGGGGGCGCTTACCTGACACAGATCCGGGAAAGAGCGGCGCTTCAACGGGACCGGCAATCGAAGGCGAAGTCTCTTTCAGTGCAGGTACACCGGCTGTTCAACCCACTGGACGAAGAAGTGAGCTGCAAGAAGGTGGAAGCGGGCGGACTGCTGATCGATATCGCTCACTTGATCGATAACGCGTCGGTAGAGAAGTATCAGAACCGGTATGTCGCGGCGGCGCGGCAACTGAAAGACTGCCAGATCGCACTGAGTGGGCCGTGGCCTCCCTATCACTTCATGCCCGTTAAATTGAAAAGCGCAGGAAATAGCTAGTTTCGGGATCTCACGTCTGCCGAAAGCAGGCAGAGATGGAAAATTGAAAGTCTTCATGTGATCCGGTCCTTCGGGGCCGGATTTTTTTTGTTTAGTCGATCAGTCTTTCAGTTATTCAGTTTCTAAGGGAAGCGGGCTGCGTGCTACGGGATTGTAAGGCTAATGGACTGAGAGACTGACCGACTAGTACCTACAAAAGCAGTCACGAAAATCTACTCAGAACGGCAATCGTGCATCCAAACTGTGAGCAGAGTAGCACCCGATAGGGGCAGGTGCGCATCCCCTTTTCCCATGCCGATACCAAAAGCGAGAATCCTGGTAGTGGATGATGAGAAGAACGTTCTCACGACGATCCAGGCCATTCTTCAGGAAGACGGCTTTGAAGTAGATATTGCCGATGATGGCAAGCCAGCCATCGAGGCGATACGCGCGCGGCACTATGACCTGGTGCTTACCGACCTCAAAATGCCCGAGGTAGACGGCCTGGCAGTACTGGCCGAAGCGAGGAAGTCGTCCCCCAATACGGTAACCATGATGATGACGGGCTACGGGTCGCTCCCGTCGGCGCTGGAAGCGGTGCAGCTAGGGGCGTACGACTACCTGCTGAAACCGATGGAAGTGCCCGAACTGAAGCATGCCGTAAAGCGCGGGCTGGAGCGACGGCAGCTGTCGGAGATCGACACGCTCTACAAGATCGGGCGTAGCCTGAGCGGCACGCTCGATGAGCGCGCGATCGGGGCAGAAATCGCCGAGGCGACACAGCGCGTGCTGCGACTCGAGCATGCATGCCTAACTTGCGTGGAGGCGGATGATGGGGCACTGGCGGAAGTTCTAGATGATCCGACAGTGCAAGAGAAGCTGAAGGCGGGAGCAATCGTTACTTCGGAAGAAACAGCCGCAGTGAGGGACTGGGCCGAAGCACACGAGGTCAGATCGGCGGCTCTGGTGCCCGGCCGCTGCAAAGACGAATTGGTATGCGTGCTGCTGGCGCATAACGGGAGCTCGCCCTTCGAATTCCACGCATCGACGCGCCGCTTCATGGAAGCGCTGGCGGCTCAGGCAGCATTGGCAGTCAACAACAGCCGGCTGTTCAGGGAACTGAAAACCAATAACGCGCAACTGCAGGATGCGAATCAGAAGCTGCGCGATCTGGATGAATTGAAGTCGCGTTTCTTGCGCATGGCGACGCATGAGCTGCGCACGCCGTTGACGCTGATTCTAGGCTATGACTCGATGCTGGCGGAGAGCGCGAAGCCGCGTCTCTCAGAGGATGAACAGGAGATGCTTTCCGAGGCCATGCATTCCTGCCGGCGCCTGATTCACCTGGTGAACTCGATGCTGGACATCCACCGGATCGAAGCGGGAAAGATGGAATTGAGGCTGGCTCCCTGCGATCTAGTCCGAATGGCGGGCCGGGTGGTGACGCTATTTCAGACAGAAGCGCAGCAGAAGGGGATTCACCTGGGCTTGCAGGTTCCCACCAGCCTTCGACCGGTCGAGATTGATGGCGAACGAGTGGAGCAGGTAATCATCAACCTGGTGGCAAACGCGCTGAAGTTCACGGACGCGGGCGGTTCGGTTTGGGTCCGGGTGGAAGAAGCGGGTCGCGATTCCATCGAGGTGGCCGTCGGTGACACGGGGATCGGCATTCCCCAAGATCAGCAGTCGGAGATCTTCACCGAATTTGCCCGGATCAGGCGGCCTGACCAGCCTCGGGACCGAGACGGTTCGGGGCTCGGACTGGCGATCGCTAAACGGATCGTAGAAGCGCACGCGGGTGAGATTTCGGTCAACAGTGAAGTGGGCCGGGGCAGCATATTCCGCTTCCGACTTCCTGCGGGAGCGTTGCAAATGGCGGTACAAGAAGCGGTACCAGCATAGTCCGAGAGGCAACTTAGGAATAACATTTGCCATCTGGATGCTCAAAGAGAGAATCGGGGTAGAATATCTGGAAAGCTCGCATCTCATTGCGAACGATTTGTGTTCAGGCATATTCGCGCCTCAATGTCAAAGCCGCGCCGCTAGTACGGAACGAAGTATTGCCAAAAAAGTATCGGGCAGTCCGCGGGCCGAGGACTTCCCAGGGAGCTTTTGATGCCGTCCTCTAAGACTCGAGTGCTGATCGTGGACGACGACCCGAGCATGTCGCGGTTCCTGAGCGGCTATCTCGTACGGCAGAACTTCGATGTAAGCACCGCCTCCAGCGGCGAAGAGGCGATCCGTGTGTTCCGGGTCTACGATCCTGCGCTGGTGCTCCTCGACATGGCGATGACCGGCATGGATGGACTGGAAACTCTGGAACGGCTGAAGCAGATCAAGCCGGACTTGTCGGTGATCGTGGTGTCTGGACAGAGTAATCCGGATCTGATCTTCCGGGCTTCGAAGTTGGGCGCCGACGACTACGTCGCCAAGCCCTTCGAACCAAAGGACCTGGAACTTCGCATCACGCGCGTGCTGGATAAGCAGCGGCTGGTTTCGGAAGTGACCCAACTCCGCGACCAGGTACGCCGGCAAAGCGATTTCAGCATGCTGTTCGGCACCAGTCCGAAGATGGAAGAAGTGAAACAGACGATCGAGCAGGTGGCAGACACGAATGCCACGGTGCTGATCCGCGGCGAGAGCGGCACCGGAAAAGAAGTGGTGGCGCGCATGGTATATGGCCACTCTCTGCGCCATGAAAAACCATTCGTGAAGGTGAACTGCGCGGCCATTCCACACGAGTTGCTGGAAAGCGAACTGTTTGGATACGAGCCCGGTGCATTTACCGGCGCGACGCGGCAGAAGTTGGGAAAATTCGACCTGGCGAATCAGGGCACGCTGTTTCTGGATGAAATCAGCGAGATGCATCCGTCGCTGCAGGCCAAGCTGCTGCATGTGCTCCAGGATGGGGAGTTCGCCCGACTTGGCGGCAAGCGGGATATCGCCGTGGATGTGCGCGTTCTGGCTGCCACGAACAAGCCGCTGGAGCGGGCTGTCGAGGAAGGGCTGTTCCGGGAAGACCTGTTTTACCGGTTGAACGTCGTCACCATACACATTCCACCGCTCCGCGAGCGGCGCGAGGAAATTCCCGTCTTCCTGGAATTCTTCCTGCGCAAGTACAGCGAGTTCTACGGCAAGAATCCGCCACCATTCAGCGATTACGCCATCGGGCGGATGATGGAATACAGCTGGCCGGGCAACATTCGCGAGCTGGAAAACCTCGTCAAGCGATACGTAATCGTGGGAAAAGAGTCGCAGATCATCCGTGAGCTCTCGACGCATAAGCCCATCGTCTCGTCGATGAGCGGATCCAGCCCGATCTGGGGTCTTAAGCCCAGCGACGACAGCAGGCCGGGAGACGGTGTAGCGAAGACCGCGGTTGCGGTGCCGGTCGTCCCAATCGCCGAGACAGGAAATGGTGAAATGGAATTGCCATCCCTACTGGAGATTGGCAGGCGGGCGGCGATGCAGGCGGAGCGTGAAGCGATTGAGCGCGTGTTGGCACAAACGCGTTGGAATCGCAGACAAGCGGCGAAGATTTTGAAGATCAGCTACAAAGCTCTGCTGAACAAGCTAAAGATAATCGAGCAGCAAACGCAGACGCAGAATAAGCAGCAGAGTGCCTAGGGTTGGTACCTGAATACACAAGCTGGCCAGCCTCTTGCAGTGGTGGGACGAAGTTATACGTCGCAGCGAGATGCCTCAATCGTGACAATCGAGAAACTAACGTGAGAGTTATGAAGATGTTGGCTGAATTCCGGCACAATCCACAAGGGCAATGAGGGCAATTTGGCGCTGAGAGTGCAGTTGGGGACGATAACAAAAGAGGCCATTTGAAATGAAGCAACCCTCTTCCTGAGATGTGTACTTGTCCCTTTCCGCCGATCCGCCGAATGGGCGGAAGGCGTCTTGCATCGCCTACCCTTTGAGTTTCCCCTCCTTTTGCCTCTTTATGGCGGTCCGACGACGGGCCGCTTTTTCTTTTTCCGGAGATGTTCCTGTCTGTAACGAACCGGGGTATCGGTGCATCCAAGGTTGTTGCGCTTCCAACCATGCCGGAAATTGACGCACCTTAGGGAGCAGCGTATGATTCCCTCTTTTGCGCCAGCCGTGCGGGTTATACGGACGGCACGGTGAAGTGCCAGTGAGCGAACAAGTCAATGGATAAGAAGAAGTTAGAACAACTCAAAAAACGGCTGGAAGAGCGGCAACAGGAGCTTCGCCGCCAGGTGTCAAACCGCGAACAGGATGGACGAAACCAGGGCGAGGATGTAGCGCAAGACATCGCCGACCGCGCCGCCAGCTCATACACCAAAGAGTTTTTATTCACCCAAAGCACCAACGAGCGCCAATTGCTCGGGATGGTCGACTCCGCGTTGGCTCGCATGCGCGAAGGTACCTATGCCGAATGTATCGCCTGCGGAAACGAGATCAACCTGAAGCGACTGGAAGCAGTGCCGTGGACGCGCTACTGCATTGAATGCCAGGAGAAGCTGGAAAAAGGCCAACTGGAACAGGCAGCGATGTAGTGCGAAGTCTGAAAGTTTTGAGCCGCCGGCGAAAGTCGGCGGCTTTTCCTTTTGTCGAGAGGCAGTCGATATTCCTCACCGTATAATGCCGCCCACAGTTGGAGGCGCGCTTGAAACCACGTTGGGGCTGGGTTGCGATCCTCGTCTTGTCCGCCATGATTGCTCAATGCCAATCTCCCCAGGAACAGGCTGTGTGGAAACTTGAGCACGCGTATTGGGAGGACGTGAAGAACTTCGACGTGGAGCGTTATAGCGCTCTATGGCATTCCGATTTTGTAGGGTGGCCGCAATCGTCAGCCGCTCCCGTTCGCAAAGCCAACATTACCGATTGGTTCATGGGGCATAAAGCGAAGGGAGAAGAGCTGGAATTCAAGCTGGAACCCGCGGCGAGTCATGCCTTCGGCGACAACCTCGTGGTGACGCATTATTGGATTACAGCGGCGTGGGTCGCAAAGGGTCAAACACCAAAGCCGGGCAAATCCCGAATCACTCACACATGGATGCGGACCAATGATGTTTGGCAGATCATCGGTGGGATGTCGGCACCGGTGGAGGAGACCGCGTCCACAAAGTGAGGCCAGCGCCTCTCTCTCTGCGTTCGTCTGAACTTACGAGTATCCCTCGACGTACTACGGCAAAGGTTGCCGAATGAGCTCACAAGCGGAAGTCCGAAGCAGCACGTTGTCGCGTGATGAGGTCGGAACACCGTCCTCTGTCTGGCTCAGCGATACAGCCTGGCTGATCTATCTCGCGTTGGCCACGGTGGTCGTCCACGTCATTACAGGGCGGCAGTTTGGTTTTCATCGCGACGAACTCGCGACGCTCGAAGACGCCCGCCATCTCGCCTGGGGATACGTCGCGTATCCGCCGGTGACGCCATTTTTTGGACGACTTTCGCTGATACTTTTTGGGACGTCGCTTGCGGGCTTTCGATTTTTCGCAGCACTGGCGCAAGCGCTTGGAGTGGTGCTCACCGGACTGATGGCTCGCGAGCTGGGCGGTCGACGCGGAGCACAGCTGGTAGCAGCCGCAGCTGCCGTTCCTTTCTGCCTCGGCGGTGGCGCGCTGATGCAGTACGTTTCCTTCGACGCGCTGGCGTGGATGCTGATGGCGTACTTCGTCATACTTTTGCTGCGAACGGGGGACCCGAGATGGTGGATCGCGATTGGCGCTTCCATCGGCTTCGGATTGATGTCGAAATACAGCATCGTATTTCTGGTTGCAGGCCTGCTCGCGGGGATGGTGTTGACCGATGCGCGGCGCTACTTCCGAAGCAGATGGTTCTGGTACGGAGTGGCGACGGCGCTCCTGATTTTTCTGCCGAACATAATCTGGCAGGCGCAGCATGGGTTCATCTCACTCGACTTCCTGAAGCACATACACGCGCGCGACATCCGCATTGGAAGGACAAAAAACTTTCTGCCTGAGCAGCTGAATCTGACGTTGCTGGGGCTGCCGCTGGTGCTGGCTGGACTCTACTTTTATCTCATCGCGCCCGCAGGCAAGCGCTTCCGCACTGTGGGCTGGATGTACATCGTCCCGCTCGTGCTGTTCACGATCGCCAAGGGCCGGAGCTACTATCTCGCCGCTGCCTATCCGATGTTGTATGCAGGTGGCGGTGTTTGGGGCGAACGGTTGCTGACGTCGATGAAGCGCGGATGGGCGAATGCGGTTCGCGGCCTGGTGTGGGCGGCGCTGCTGGCTGACATTGCTCTCGTGTCGGCAATCACGCTGCCTCTTGGCGCGGTGAACTCCAACTGGTGGAAGTTCGCGAGCAAGATCAATGGCGATTTTGTCGAAGAGATCGGCTGGCCGGAGCTGGTACAGACCGTTGCGCAAATTCGTGACTCGCTGCCTCCCGAAGACCGTGCACGATTGGGAGTGCTCGCCGGAAATTACGGCGAAGCCGGGGCAGTGAACTTGTACGGTCCGCAATACGGTTTGCCGAACGCCATCAGCGGGATAAATTCCTTCTGGCAGCGCGGCTACGGTGATCCACCGCCTGAGACGCTAATCGTGATCGGACTCTCACAAGAATTTGTGGATGAACACTTCAACTCCTGCCGCCTGGTGGCGCACACGTGGAACCGTTATGGTGTGCAGAACGAGGAAACCAGGGATCATCCTGATATTTTCGTCTGCGGTGGTCCGCGTAAAAGCTGGCCGGAATTCTGGAAGCAGTTTCGATACTACGGATGATGGAACCTGACCGAGCACAGATCTGAATGGGAACTGCTACCGAGCCAATTTCGAGCCAGCCGAGGGACGCGCGACCGCGCTGGTTAAGCGCAGCAGAACTGGCTCTGGGCGCTTTCATCGTGATTGGGCACAACGTTTACCGTATCGTGCCGAACGAAGTCCCGATCCTCTTTGTGCTCGCGTTGATTTCGTTTCGCTTGCGCGACGGTAGCTGGACCGCGATGGGCTTGACGCGCCCTGCCTCGTGGCGCAACACACTATTGCTTGCGTTAGCGGCGGCCGCGTTGCGAATCGTGCTCGGAAATTTTGTTGTTGATCCGTGGACGGCTCACTTCTGGCCGCCGGCCATTGCTCCGAAGGGAGCCGCTGCAGCGACACATGATTTCAAAGTTGCACTTGAATACCTGGCAATCGTCTGGACCTTCGCTGCCTTCGGCGAAGAGATTTCATACCGTGGGTACCTGCTGAACAGAGCCGCCGACCTGGGACGCCGCACGCAAGCCGCCTATTGGATCGCCGTGCTCGTGTCGTCCGTGCTCTTCGGATATGGACACTATTACAAGGGCCCGTCAGGGATGGTGGACTCCGGAGTGGCGGGACTAATTCTTGGCGCTACCTACGTGTTGTCGGGACGAAATCTGTGGGCGTGCATTCTGGCGCACGGCTTCATCGACACGTTCGGGGTGGTCGGCGTCTATTTTGGGTGGGCCACGTAAAAGTCAGCATTGTTTTGAAAGCATCGTCGACTTCAAAGAACCTGCGGGCGCCAATAACGTGAGGCGAGCCGTTCTCTCGCGCATCTAAAAGTGGCTACAGTTCGATGTAGCACAACATGAACTGAGGTGATGCCACGGGTTCGATGCGACCACCCTGCGATGAAGCAATCCTGCGGTCGGGCGCGGCGGCTGCTCCGTGTAAACCCCAAAGCCGAAAATGGATATTGGCGGCCACGATTCTCGGATCGAGCCTCGCCTTCATCGACAGCACAGTGGTCAACGTCGCGCTGCCCGCGATCCAGGCGAGCTTCCACGCAAATGTGGTCGACGTGCAGTGGGTGGTCGAAGCTTACGGGCTTCTGTTGGCGGCTCTCATCCTAGTAGGCGGATCGCTAGGCGATCTATTCGGACGGCGAGTGGTTTTCGTCGCGGGAGTGGCGATCTTCGCGCTGTCTTCGGCGGCCTGCGGATTCGCAGCGACGGTTGGACAACTGATTGCCGCCCGAAGCGTTCAAGGCTTAGGCGCTGCGCTGCTGATTCCCGGGAGCCTGGCCATCATCAGCGCATCTTTCGACGAAAAGAGCCGCGGGCAGGCAATCGGCACATGGTCCGGATCGACGGCGATCACCACGGCTGCGGGGCCTGTGATCGGCGGCTGGCTGGTGGAGCATGCTTCGTGGCGCTGGGCATTCTTCATCAACATTCCCATCGCTGCTGCGGTGATTGTCATCTCGCTGTGGCACGTTCCCGAGAGCCGCAGCCGGACCGCAGGAAGAGTGGACTGGCTCGGCGCTGTGCTCGTGACCACGGGATTGGCAGGCCTGGTATATGGGTTCATCGAGTCCACTGACCTGGGCTGGAAAAGCCCATACGTGGTTGGAAGCCTTTTGCTTGGCGCGGTTGCACTCGCGTTGTTGGTCGTCATCGAGCGGAAAGAAGCGTCGCCGATGCTGCCACTGCAGCTGTTCGCGTCGCGAAACTTCACTGGCGCAAATCTGTTGACGCTGCTTCTCTACGCCGGAATTGGCGTCTTCTTCTTTCTGTTTCCAATGATGTTGATCCAGGTACACGGCTATCCGGCAACCATGGCCGGCGCCGCCATGCTGCCGATGATTTTGCTGGTGTTCCTTCTCTCGCGCTGGTCTGGGGGCCTGGTCGCGCGCTATGGGCCGCGCCGCCCGTTGATCATCGGTCCACTGATTGTCGGGCTTGGGTTCCTGCTCTTCGCGCTGCCTGGCGTGAGTGGAACATACTGGAAGACATTCTTCCCGCCGATCATCATTCTGGGGCTAGGGCTTGCGGTCACAGTCGCACCACTGACTACGGTGGTGATGAATTCCGTTGATCGCGACCGTGTAGGAACCGCGTCGGGAATCAACAATGCCGTGTCCCGCGTTGCAGGCGTGCTAGCGATTGCGGTGCTGGGAATCGTGATGGTCGGAGCTTTTAGTTCGCGGTTGAATTCCAAGCTGCAAGGACTGTCTCTTCCCGCGGAAGTGGTGCATGAGATCCAGGCGAATGAAAATAAGCTGGCGGGATTACCAGTGCCCGCGAACGTGGATCGCGGCACAGCGAGTGTGATCCGAGAGTCGGTGCGGGAGGCGTTTGTATTTGGATTTCGGACGATCGCGCTGATTTGCGCAGGCCTGTCGGTGGCAAGCGCGGCTATTTCGGCGAAGATGATTGAGGATCGGGCGCGCTGAGAACTGCACCGGTTACGGCATCACGGATAGTTGCACGCCCGCGGCAACAACAGAATGAAGAGAATGAGGATCAGCACGAATGTGGAGTAGGTGACCCACTTGTACTTGTCAACAGCGATGGTGAATCGCTGCCAGGCCGTCGACATTTTCGCATTGAACGCATTCGCCGCCTGAGCAAATACCAGCCTGAACATGGGCAACTCCGTCGGAGTCGTCTAACGTGCGGACGCTCCGGTAGCCTCCGGCGTCCTCTCGCTCGTCTGGCTACGGAACTGCGACGCAATCGCCGATTCAGGGGCTCCGAATAGAACCTCGCGACGACAGCGCCGAGCAAGCCGGCCAATATTAACAGGCCCACATAGAAGATGGGTGTCCAGATCACTCGTACGGCAGCCGCGGTAAAGATCTGAATGCCCCAAACGACGACGAAACCGTGCGTGAGATAGACCTCGTAGCTGTTGCGGCCAAACCAGCGGATGGGCGCCGTGGCCACACTTCCGGTGCGGTTGCGTTGTGTGATCGCGATTTGCAAGAGAGCAAGTGCCGAGGGCGAGACAGGTCACGTCGAGTCCGAGTTGATAGATGTGCATTGCTCGAACCAGCGGGCGTGCCGTCATGATCAGCAGCACCAGAGCGGCACCGATGATTTGCAGAGCGCGGAGTGTTGCGGGACGAAAGCGCACGCTTGCCGCAATCATCGCGGCCAGGCAGCCGAGAGCGATGGCGTCCATGCAGGAAAGATAGCCGTAGTCAGCCCAAAGTTCGTTGCGAGTCAGAACAGTGCGCGCGAACGGGCCCACGGCCACGAACGCCATCAACAAGGCAATCAGCGGTGCACGAGCGCGCGTCAGAACACAGATCAGCGGGAAGAAAAGATAGAACACTTCTTCCACTGAGAGCGACCAGAGAACGTCCCAATTGGGTGGAAGGTATCCGCGCTGCGATTCGAGCCAGTTGATATGAAATGTGGCCGCCGCCAGAAGCGCTCGCGGCAGACTGGTATGCGCCTTGATGACGAAGCCGGGAACGTGCGCCAGATCAAGCACGCAGAGAATCACCAGCAGCAGAACAAGCAGCGGTACAATTCGGGCGAAACGCAGTCGATAGAAATCGGCGATGCGCACCTGGCTGAGCGCGCCCCAACGCCGGATGGCCATGGTGGTGATCAGGAATCCAGAAATTGCGAAGAAAACGGTGACGCCGTTGGCGCCATTCGAGAAGAGCGTTGCCGCGACCTGGCGCGGAAGTGCGCTTTCGCGAGGACGACATCATCGCACCCATATGCGTATTGATGTGGTGCAAGACCACGGCAATGATCGATATGCCGCGCAGCACATCAATTCCGTCAAAGCGACCGCTGGATCCCGAGTTCACGCTCTGAATAGAACACAGGTGGGACGAAGGAGTCTAGAGACAGCAACAACAACAGGGGTAACGAGTAGCTCGAGTAGACGTCAGACGAGACGCAGGATTACCCGTCCTGGAAGGAACTTTCCTGCTGAACTCGGTGTCCAAGCAATCGTGGGGACAGCTTTCCGAGTCAGACGTTATGTTGGAAGCCCATGGACTAACCAAATCGTACGCGTCTGTCGTCGCGGTGAAAGAGGTCTCTTTCACGCTGGCCCCGGGGCAGGTTCTCGGGTGCCTGGGCCCAAACGGATCCGGAAAAAGCACGACGGTGAAGATGCTGATCGGCTTGCTGGAGCCTAGTCACGGAAAAGTACTGTTCAACGGCGAAGACATTCATCAGGATCTCGCCGGATTTCGCAAGCTTCTTGGATACGTTCCCGAGGAGCCCAACCTCTATCCCTATCTCAGCGGACATGAATACCTGGAGATGGTTGGACTACTGCGAGGAATTCCCCGGCCTTGTCTCGATAAGAAAATGGATTCGCTTCTGCACCTGTTTTCACTCGACGCACATCGGCACGCCTCCATCGCTTCTTATTCCAAGGGCATGCGGCAACGCATCCTCCTGATCGCTGCGCTGATGGACGATCCGAAACTGCTGATCTTCGATGAGCCGATGTCCGGACTGGACGTGACTACTGCGCTAGTTCTGAAGAACCTGATCAAGGAGTTGGGGGAACACGGCAGGGCGGTTTTCTACTGCTCGCATGTGCTTGAGGTAGTGGAGCAGGTTTGCTCGCATGTGCTGATCTTAAGGAAGGGTAATGTCCTCGCATACGACACACCTGAAGCGATCCGCCAGAACGTAGAGCATTCTTCCCTCGAGCAAGCTTTCGTGCACATGGTCGAAGAGGTTGATACAAACCAGATTGCGCGGGACGTCATCTCCGCCATGGAGGGACAGTGACTGGCGCGGTTGCCGCTCCGGGGCCCGGTACTCGTTCGCGCCCATTCGCTCTGCTGGTGCGGCTCTTCCTTGCGCGCGTCTTTCGAGGGAGTGGAGGCTCGGAAGACAGCGAACTCGATCTTGGGATCGGCTTAATCCTCGCTTTGCTCGCACTGCCAGGCGCTTTCTATTCGCTATTTCTGCTGGAGAAATACTCGACGCTGCTGCAATGGATGCATGGTCAGAACGAACTGGACCCGCTCGCAGGCGCTCTGCCGGATGAATACTTCTTTATCGTACTTTCGATGGTCGTGACTGGCGCAGTAGCCGTCTGGCGGTGGGACAGCATTTTCCCCGACCGGCGCGATTACGCGAATCTGGTGCCGCTCCCGATCTCGTTGCGAAGCATCTTCCTCGCGAACCTCGCGGCGATCCTGGTACTGGCTTTGCTGCTTGCAGTGGATGTAAACGCAGCATCCGCGGTGTTGTTCCCGTTGGTCGTCAGCGCGTCGGAAAATACATTCTCCTTCTTCCTTCACTTTGTCGGCGTACATGCGTTTGTGGTGGTACTCGCCAGCGTTTTTAGTTTCTGTACTGTGTTCGCGATCGTGGGAGCGCTCATGATCGTCGTGCCCTATGGGTTGTTCCGCAGGATTTCGTTCTACCTGCGCGCCTCTCTTCTCGCATGTCTTGTAGCGATGCTTTCCACGAGTTTTACAGTTCCTGCGATGCTGGGGTCATTGCCGCGCACCTCTGTGCGATTCCTTCCACCCGTTTGGTTTCTTGGACTGTGCCAATTGCTCCGTGGAAGAGCAACTGCGTCGTTTGCCAGTCATGGGACACAGCGCCCTCTTCTCAGTGCTCATCGTCGTGATCTTCGGATTCTCAATTTATGCGCTCAGCTATCGCCGGCACTTCGTGCGCATCCCCGAGACTACAGACGTGTCAGCGGTGGCGGATTGCAACAGCTGTATCTGGTTTTTTCGAATCGCCGATCGGACCTTCTTGAGGACGCCGTTTCAACGTGCAGCCTATCGTTTTGCGATGAAGACATTGCTGCGGAGCGAACAGCACGGCCTTGTGCTCGGCGCGTTCTTCGGGTTAGGTATCGTTCTCGCTTGCCAGTTCCTGTTCACGTCTTTAAGCGGAGGCAGGATTGAATTGAGCGGCGAAATCTCATCCGACCTTCTCGCCATTCCGCTCGCATTGAGCTATTGCGTGATCCTGGGACTTCGATTCGCATTTGAGATTCCCACGGACCTGCGCGCGAACTGGGTATTTCGTCTTCATATCCACGACACTACAAAAGAATGTTTAGCTTTGGCTCAGCGAGTGATGTTGACTTTCGTGCTTCCGTGGATCATCGCGGTTGTCTTGCCGGTGTATGGGTATCTTTGGGGAGGGAGAGTCGGGATAGTTCACGCGCTCGTCGTTGCGCTCTGCTCGCTTCTTCTCACGCAGATCCTGCTCCGCGACTTTCGCAAGATCCCGTTTACCTGCTCGTTTCCTCAGTTTGGACAGTCGTCGGTTCTTCTGTCCCTCTTCTATGTCATGGGATTCTTTGCATTCGTCTCGTTTGTCTCGCACCTGGAACATTGGGTTCTCCAGAGTCTGGTCGGAACCGCCATCCTGATTGCCGCCATGGCGACCGCATGCATAGTTGTGCCGCGAGTAGGGCACGACGAAGAAGGCGTCGAAGATACGCTGCTCTTTGACGAGCACGCGTCGGTTGCGTTCGATCTGCTTGATCTAAGAAAAGGTAGTTAGGGCAGGAACGGCCGGCTCCATTGGGCACGAGAGAAGGAGGATAATGCGCGGGCGAGGGCGCCCGCGCCACCGCTGCATCCCCGCGTCAGTTGTTTACGCGGCTGGCTGCTTCACTTTGTCGCGCATCTTGCTGTACAGCTCAATGATCCCGCGATTGTATTGCGGAATGTCGTCGGGATTGCGGCTGGTTACCAGGTTGCCGTCATTCACCACGGGCTCGTCACGCCAGTCGGCGCCGGCATTGCGCACATCGGTTTTGAGCGAAGGCCAGGACGCCATGCGGCGCCCGCGCGCCGCGCCCGCTTCAATCACCAACCACGGCCCGTGGCAAATCGCTCCCACCGGCTTGCCGGCATCGAAGAAGGCTTTCACGAAGTTAACAGCTTCCGGAATCATACGAAGCTTGTCGGGATTGATCACCCCTCCAGGGATGTGCAGAGCGTCGAAGTCTTCGGGGCGCGCGCGCTTGAGGGGAAGGTCCACCTTGATGTCGACGCCCCAATCCGTAAAGTTCCACCCACGAATTTTGTCGTCCTTGGGAGAAATGACGGTCGTTTTGGCCCCGGCCTGATCGAGCGCTTCGCGCGGTTTGAGCAGTTCGACCTGTTCCACTCCGTCCGTAGCGATGATTGCGACTCTCAATCCTTGAATATCCTGATTTGCCATTGAAATGCTCCTTTTGTGTGCTTATGTTTCGTGTATGTAAGACAGGGCAGCCGAACGTGCAGCTGCCCACATAGCTAAGTTGTGCACTGCGTAGATCTCGCTACGCTGCGGCCGCGTTCGCCCAGGGATCGAGCACGACTTTGGTGCAGTGATCCTGTTTATCGCGGAACACCTTGTACATCTCAGGTGCATCGTCGATCGGCACGCGGTGAGTGATCACGAAGCTCGGGTCGATCTCACCGGCTTCCACGCGATCCAGCAGAGGTTTCATGAAGCGCATCATGTGAGTCTGGCCGGTCTTCATAGACAGAGCCTTGTTCATGAAAGCGCCCATGGGAATCTTGTCGTCGAATCCGCTGTATACGCCGGGAACGGAAACGGTTCCACCTTTGCGGCATGCCTGGATGGCCTGTCGTAACACGATGGGACGATCGTTCTCGGCCATGATGGCCTGCTTGGTGCGATCCACCTTGTACATGAAACCTGTATCGTGCGCTTCCATTCCGACCGCATCGATGCAGGAGTCCGGACCGATATTGCCGGTCATCTCCTTAATCGTCTGGACTACGTCGTCGACCTGCTCGTAGTTGATGGTTTCGGCTCCGCCCTGTTCGGCCATATTCAGACGATAGTCAAAGCGATCGATGGCAATGACGCGCTCCGCGCCGAGCATGAAAGCGCTGCGGATCGCAAACTGGCCAACCGGGCCGCATCCCCAGACAGCGACGGTGTCGCCGCCCTTGATGTCGGCATTCACCGCGCCGAAATACCCAGTCGGGAAAATGTCGGACAAGAAGAGCACTTTGTCGTCGGGAATACCGGACGGGATTTTCAGTGGACCCACGTCGGCATAAGGAACTCGGGCGTACTGCGCCTGTCCGCCGGCATATCCGCCCAGCATGTGCGTGTAGCCAAAGAGACCGGAGGGCGAATAACCCATCATCTCTTCTGCAACCCAGTAGTTAGGATTGGAATTATCGCAACACGACCAGAGCTGCCTCTTGCAGAAGAAACAGTTCCCGCACGCAATCGTGAATGGCACGACCACGCGATCGCCAACTTTTAGCTTGTTGCGATCCACTCCCGGCCCTACTTCGACCACCTCTCCCATAAATTCGTGGCCCATGATGTCGCCCTGCTCCATGGTCGGGATGAAGCCGCCATAGAGATGCAGGTCGGAACCGCAAATTGCGGTGCTGGTGATTCGAACAATGGCGTCGCGCGGATTCAGGACTTTGGGATCGGGAACATTTTCGACGCTCATCTTTTCTTTGCCCATCCAACAGACTGCCTTCATGACACGCTCCTTCTGGCTTCAATGAGTTCTCTGAAGCTGTATTCGCCGCGAGGCGGTTTGGATGGATCTGCCGCGCGGAGCACGCCAGTCAGGGCGCTTCGCGGGCCGTGGGATTGCCCTTCGGTAGTTGGAATTTCGCCAGTCTCGATCAAAGCTTTGGCGCGGCGCAGATCCTGCCGCAAAATGAAGCGCACGGATTTGTTCAGGAAGCGCACAGCAGATGCCCCGCCCCCGTGAGCAGGCGTATATTCGATTCTGGCTCTGACTATCGTCCCGCGGTCGCCCGAAGCGCGACGAAATTCCACGGCGCCATCTACTTCCACATCCGAACCTGGAAGTGAACGCCAGGCTATGGACTCGTTCGGTCGATCCGCCACGATCTCGGCATCCCAGCGAATCTTGTTTCCCATCGGACCACGAGCGATAAAACGGTAGGTACGATCGCCAATTTTGGTTACGGATTCAAGGTGACGCATGAAGAGCGGCATGCTTTCGAAGTCGCGCCAGAAGCGGTATGCCTCTTCCGGTGTGGTGTTGAGAATGACGCTGGTATAAGCGGATGCGGGTTGCGTCGCACCATTCGTGCGAGTCCCGGCGTAGGCAAGCAGGCCACCGGCAGCGGCCATCGCAATACCCGATTTCGACCGGCGAGCAAGACCGAGAACGGCGAGAGTTCCTCCGCCCAGCAGCGCGCCCCATCTCGGGATCGAGCTCGAACGGTTGCTGACGCGAGTGTTGGTTCGCGAGAATTGCCTTTCGAATTCATTCATAGTTATTCGCCTTGAGTGGGATGTTTGGTCAGATGCGATGACGAGGGCGAGGATGTCCCTCGCAGGGCCAATTCCAACGATGGCGTGAGGAAATTGCGGCACTCATTTGCGCACGTGTGAGCAGCAATTGTGAATTGTGAGCTAATGTTACCGGTGCAATCTCGTTGCCGGGGTGGCAGCCGGAAAGTATCATCTCGAAACCATGGAGACTATCGACCGGGCGGAAGAGTGGCGCAGACTGAAAGAGCTCTACCTGCAAAAGAGCGATGAGGAACTTGAAATAGTCGCTCACGATGCATATGAACTGACCGACGTTGCGCAGCAGGCTCTCGCGGCAGAGATCGCGCGACGAGGTCTGAAGCTCGAAATGCGGAAGGCGCCGGAACCGGAGCCGGATGTGCAAGGGAACTTCATTCCGGATCCAAACGACTTGAACCTGGTCAGCGTGCAACAGGTATTCGACCGCGAAGAAGCGAAGCAGGTAAAGCAAGCGCTGAGCAACAATGGTCTTCCCTCGTTTCTTGGACCCGAGAATGTGGAGAGCGTCGAAGACTTCCGGGGTAGCTTCGAACGCGGTGTCGACATACGTGTTCGAGAGCTGGACAGCGGGCGTGCGCATGCCATCCTGCGCGATATCGCTCCAAGCGAGGCGGCGGACGAAAATCTCGAGTACATTGCACGCTGCCCGAAGTGTCACTCCGACGAGATCGTCTTCCTAAGCCTTGACGAGACTGCCACGGAGAGCAACGATGCGCAGTTCAACTGGAGCTGTGATGCCTGCGGATACAAGTGGAAGGACGACGGAGTCGAGCAATAGGTGGGATCCGGACGCCCACCAAGGAATCGCAAGGATGAATGTGCGAAAGGAGGTGTGCGCGAGCAACCCTGATTCCACCGCCACGCATCTGCTCATGTATTGTTTCAATCAAAGACAAAATTTGTGATCACTCGTTTCAGTGGGATGAAACCGACTGCATAGTGTGCCTGCGGGGTAATGTTGAAAAAAGACGATCAAAATGTTTCTCTCCCGGGAATACCGGGCGAGAGCCTCCCGAATCTTCTGTCCGCGATCGTCGAATCTTGTGACGATGCCATCATCAGCAAGGACCTGAATGGTGTCATCACAAGCTGGAACCGTGCTGCAACTCAGATGTTTGGGTATTCGGCGGCGGAAATGATTGGAAAGCCCGTGCTCACTCTGTTCCCCGAAGAGTTAAAGCCTCAAGAAGACGAGATCCTTCGGAAACTTCGGGCTGGCGAAAAAATCGATCATCTGCGAACGGTCCGCGTTCGGAAGGACGGCCAGCGCCTAAATGTATCGTTGACTACCTCACCGATCCGCGATCTCAAGGACGTGTGATTGGCGGATCGAAGGTAGTCCGCGATGTCACCGGCCAAAACGAGAGTGAGCGAACGCGCCAGCGGCTGGCTTCGATCGTCGAATCGTCAGACGATGCAATCATCAGCAAAGATTTGAATGGCATTGTGACTACCTGGAATCAGGGCGCGACGCGCTTGTTCGGATACCAGCCGGAGGAGATGATCGGGCAATCGATCCGGAAGATCATTCCCACTGAATTGCACTATCAAGAGCCGTTCATCCTCGAGCGCATCAGGGCGTCGGAACGCATCGAGCACTATGAGACGGAGCGCATGACGAAGAATGGCGAGCGCATCCTCGTCTCTCTCACCATCTCGCCCCTGAAAGACGACCGGGGCCGCGTGGTGGGCATATCGAAAATTGCCCGCGATATCACGCAGAACAAAAAGATTGAGATGGCGCTCATTCAATCGGAGAAACTGGCCGCGACCGGGCGGATGGCAGCCACGATTGCGCACGAGATTAACAATCCTCTGGAAGCGGTAGTGAACCTTATCTTCCTGGCGCGGAATTCTCCATCGCTACACGAGTCGGTCAAGGGATACCTGCTGACCGCGGAAAAAGAGATTGAAAGAGTCTCGTTGATCGCCCGGCAGACGCTAGGATTCTATCGAGAGACTGCAATGCCGGTGCCGGTAGTCCTGCACGAACTGGTAAGCGATGTGCTTACCGTTTACCAATCGAGGTTTCGTTCGCATGCGATTCACGTTGAAACCCACTTCGGAGCGGTGCGCAGCTTGACTGCCCGAAAGGGAGAGATGATACAGATCATCTCGAACCTGGTTGCGAATTCGATCGACGCAATGCCGGATGGCGGATGTCTCCGCATCGAGGTGCAGGAAACGTCAGTCGATGACGCGGATGGAATTCTCCTGGTCGTACAAGACCAGGGCTCGGGTATCACGGAAACGAACCTGACACATCTATTCGAACCGTTCTTCACGACGAAGAAGAATGTCGGGACCGGCCTGGGCCTATGGGTCGTGAAGCAGTTCCTGGATAACCATGGCGGGAAGGTGAATGTCATCAGCAGTGCGGAAGGCGTAAACCGTGGGACGAGATTCACAGTTTTTCTGCCATTCATGAATCAATGGGAAGCGGAGCTCACCGATAGTTCGAATCGCGACAGCAGTTGCATTCCGGTCGCGAGGCAATAGCAATGCTCGCCATTATTCCCGGCATGCTTTCGGCCAATGATTCCGGGGTCGGCCCGGGAACTCCGTTGGATGACGAACAACGCGCGCCAACTCCGCAAAAGAGCCTGCCGAAAGTGCTGGTAGTGGACGACGAAAAGCTCGTCGCGGACACGATTACGGAGATCCTCAAGCGTAATGGTTTCAACGCTATGGGTGCTTACAGCGGCAAACAGGCGCTGCAAATTGCGCACCGCTTTTCTCCAGACTATCTGCTGGCCGACGTGCTCATGCCCTTCATGAATGGGGTAGAGCTGGCAATTTCGATTCGTAAGATGAGCGCTGCGACGCGAATCCTGCTCTTCTCCGGCCATGCCAATTCAGCCGACCTGCTCAATGACGCCCGCCTCAGGGGACATCAGTTCGACGTCGTTGCCAAACCTATCCATCCAGAAAAGCTGATGCAGTTGTTGCGAGAAAAGCGGTAGCCAGGGGCTCACTTCGAGCGCATTGTAGGAGCTTCTGAGTTCGAAAGAACCGTAGGCCCATCAATTCGCCTAATTCCCGTTTTGCGACAGGGTCATGACAATTCCCACTCTTGCGAGAGATATGGTTGGCAAGTGGGTTGTTGTGGGTGGCTGTCGATTCAGCCAGCCAGTCTTGCCCGTGGTAATCTGTCCATCTTCAGAATAGAGGTCAGCCATGATCCGGTTATCGCGGATGTTCCTGGTTGTTGTTGTGATCGTCTCGTCCACTTTTGTCGTTGCGGACAGTCTCAGTTATTCCCGTGTAGATTCCGGGGTTGTCGAGAGCCGCACGCAGCTCTCTCCGCAAGATGCGAACGCTCGACTTGCGATGCTAAAAAGTCAATTTTCAGCTGCAGGCTGCGAGGAAAAGCAACTGAAGGAACAGTCGGTACCCGGGCAGCAATTACCGAACCTGATCTGCATCCTGCCCGGACTGGAGCAGGGAGCGATTGTCGTCGGAGCAAATTACGATTACTCCTCCAGCGGGGAGGCCGCCCGGGTGGATTGGGCAACAGTCAGCATGCTTCCCCTGATGATCGAATCGTTCCGAGGCGTACCCCATCGCTACACGTTCATTTTTGTGGCTTTCAGTGGGAACGATCGTGCGACGGGTTCTGGCTATTACCTGCAGCAGTTGAGCGATGCGCAGCGCGTAGGAATTCGCGCGATGGTCGACTTGAACCAGATCGGCCGCGGTCCCGCAATGTACTCCCTCCCCCAGTTCAAGAGTCCAGCAGGCACCGAGCGAGTTACGAATCTGTCGGGAGACGAAAATCAGGCTCCGCGCGACAATGTGCTCAGCAAGCTGTTGCCGGCTTCGGCACGAGCAATCAAGCAGAACAATCCGGCAGAACTGAAAGAAGCGTCGCTTACCGATGCGCAGGCGTTCGATGGCGCCTACATCCTGGCTCTGACGGTCACTTCGGCGGCGACCGCGGCGAACGCTCTGGATCAAAAATCGTACTACGATACGTACAATCTTCTCTGCCTGTACACGCTGGTCGTGGACCGGGCGCTCGGTCCCGCGGAAGCCCCTCAGACGGGAACGGTGGTAGCGGAAAACAAGGCTCCGGCGGCCACTCAACCGGCCACCACAGCCGCTGCAGCTACTCCGACTGCTCCCACGCGCTCTCCGAGTGCCAACAGCTTCGAGCGCGGTGCGGGCAATGCCGAAAACGTAATTACCGCATCGATGCCGGCCGCGCCGGGTGCCAATGGCGCGCCTCTGATTCGCACAACGACCCGCCTGGTGCAAGTTGACGTTGTGGTCACCGACAGCAAAGGACAACCAGTAACCGGGCTGAAGCCTGGCGATTTCACCGTCTTGCAAGATGGAAAGCCGCAGCAACTGAAGGTATTCGAAGCACACGTCCCACGCGCTGAGCCGAAAGTCACCAAAGCCTCCGCGCCGCTTCTTCCTCCCAACACCTACACCAATCTGCCGCGGGATGCGTCCGATAGCAGCTGGAACATCATCATGGTCGACCTGTTGAATACCGAAACGAAGGATCAGCAGATTGTCCGTGATCAATTGACGAAGCTTCTGAATAGCTTGCCGAGAGGGCGGCCCGTAGCGTTATTCGAACTCACCTCGCGTCACCTGGAGATGCTGGAAGGATTCACCGATGAACCTGCGGATCTGGTGAAGGCAGCCGAAGGCGATTCGTCCGGAACAATCACCGCTGATCACCACCGAAGCCCAGCGTCAACAAGACATCGGCGGCGTTGAAGCGGCTGCCGGATCTCGAATGGAAGGACACTCGGGAGGTCCGGGTGGCGTCTCGGGAGGGACAGTTGCCGACGCAGCGCACGAACAAATGCAGAACCGTGAACAGGGCATTGCGGAACACGCAGGCGTTCAACTGGATGAACGGGTGAACTACACGCTGGATGCATTCCAGACACTCACGCGAACGGTTTCTGGATATCCCGGGCGCAAGAACCTGATCTGGCTGTCGGAGGCATTCCCGATCAGACTTGATGCCGATTCCAACTTTAATGAGCGATGAATGGCAGACACTGCCAGCGACTATACCAAGTCATTTATCAACGTCTCGACGCAAGTTGCTGCAGGCACGAATTGCGGTGTATCCAGTCGACGTGCGTGGGATGACTACGCGTGGAATGGATATCAGCACGGGCAACGCCGAAGGCGCGAGTTTCTCGCAGCCAGGCGCGATGGCGCTGAATAATCCTTCAAGCCCCGATCCGATGGGCGGACTGCTCAACGACGCAATCGGCAGCGGAACTCAAACGAATTCGACGCGATGCGCGATATCGCCGATCAGACCGGTGGTCATGCCTTCGTGAACGGCAATGACCTGAACGCCGCGATTGCCCGCAGTCTCGACAATGGGTCTACTTACTACACAGTCGCCTACACTCCTGAAAAAGACGAGCGGATGACCTATCACCGCATTGAAGTGAAGCTGGGCGAACCGGATGTCAGACTTTCTTACCGGAAGGGCTACTACACCGAGCCTCCGGCGAAGACAGAGCAAGCGGCGGGCTTGGCGGCGCTGCAAGGCGCAATGAATCCGGGCACACCGCAGTCGACGGCGCTGTACGTGACCGCGGCGGTTCTTCCTCCCGACGCCACCCACAAGATGGTGCGCGTGTTGTACAACATCAATCCGAACGGCGTGACATTTACAGACATGCAGAACAAGGGAAAACATGCGCTGGTGGATTGCATGGTAGTTGCTTACAACGCGAAAGGAATTGTGGCGGCGCACGCCTCCGATACTCTCGACGCTACCATTGGCCCTGCGCAGTATGAGCAGGTGATGAGCCGCGGCTTACCCGCGCAGCAGGAACTGGATCTTCCGCCCGGTCGCTATAACTTGCGCTTCGGCGTAATGGATCGGACCTCGCAGCGTATTGGAACGCTGGACGCACCGCTAGTGGTCAACGCGCAAGTAGCGGCGAAATAGCAGGCGGTGGGCAGCAAGGGCCTCGTCCTGGACGACGTCTAAGCTGCCCACGCTAATCTATTTCGGCTTCTTGCCGCCAAGTATGGAATTCAATGCATTGTTCAGTTGGTTCTGCGGCTGATTTTGCTGCTGATTCGAATTCTGCTTCTGATTGCCCGCAGGCTGTTGCTGCTGTCCCGTAAGCGCCCCGATCACTCCCGACACTCCACCGTGAGTTAATTGCGCCGGATTCGCCAGGCTGGGAATCATGTTTTTCATCTTCATGTCTGCGACCGCCTGCATGTCGGGCGCCACGTGCGGCGAATCCAGGCTGCCGGTGATCAGCACCGGAATCACCAGCTCGCCATTCTTATTGGCGAGCGCCGTCTCCATGAGTCCGCCGATGCCGTTACCGCCGACTGAGCCACTCATCTCCTTCGAGAGCACCGCGTTGGCCTTCATGTTCACGGTGTTATTCACCAGGTTGATGGTGCCTTGCGAAGCGAGCGTCGCGCCCGAGAGCACCGCTTTCAGATCGTTGGTCTGGGCAACGCCGTTTACTACATTGAAAGTGCCGGTCACGGACTGTATATCGGTGAATCCCTTATTCGCCGTTGCATTCGCGTTCAGAAATTTCCCAACCGAAGCAAGCTGATTCATGATGTCGAGTTTGGTGAACTTTCCATTGGTCAGATTGATGCTGAGGGTCCCGTTCAATGTGCGAGTGATATCTTCAGCGCTCGCGGCCTGGAATCGCGCATTCGCGTTCGACGCGAGTAATCCATAGAGCATGTTCTTCGCCGAACTAACGGACGACAGCAAGCCGTTCGCATCCACATGTTGCAGCTTGGTGTCCATCGAGATGGTGCTCGGATTGGTGCGCGTATCAATAGTGACGGCACCCGTTTCTGTTCCGGTGTAGAGATTCGCGGTGAGCGGCGATGCCGTGATCACGCCGCGATTGATCGTAACTTTCGACTGCACATTCGTCAGCACCAGGTTGTCGTAAGTGAGCGTGCCGACATTGATGTTTCCGTTGCCAGTCGCGCGCTGAAGAATGCTGTCGTTCGAAGCGGGAGCCGTTGGAGCAGCGTTCGCTCGTGGAATCAATGACCAGCCTTCAGCTCGCTTCTGTTGCTGCTGCGGTGGCGGCGGTGACGAAATCAGCCGCTGCAGATAGTTCAGGTTCAGTTTGTTCCCGCTGATGTCGAACTGAATATTGGGATTATCGGAGGTGTAATTGTTCAGCGTCAGCTGCATGTTCACGGATGCATCCCCTGCACTCGGCGTGAACTGATTGGTATGGATCGTTGTTGGCGTCATCGCCACCTGCAGGCTGGGAATCTTGACCGGCTCGCTCATCTGCCCGGAGGTGAGTTGCAGATTCGTACCCGTGAGGTTTCCGTTTAATGCTGGGCGATCAACCGCACCGTCGGCATGGATATTCGCCGTGAGTTGGCCGGCGGCAGTGGTTCCCGGAGCCAGTCCCACACCGAACGAGGAGGCCAGGCGCACCACTTCGGCGATCGACACATTCGAAGCGGCAAGATTCAGGTTGACCTGCGAGGGAGTTGCCTTCGTGTTCATAGTGCCGGTTATCGAAACCGGGGTTGTACCCAACTTGAGTGTTCCATTTTCGATTTGCACTGCGCCGTTATTGGTGTCGTCCTGGGCCTTGAGATCGAGCGTAATCGGATAGCCGATATTGACGCCGCGCACGTTCGCCTGATCCAACTTCAGTGTGCCGTTCGTGGCGATTACGCCCTTTTCATTCTTAGCCGCGAGCTTTCCGGAAGCGATTCCGTTCACACCTTGCAGGGCCGAACTCTGCGCAACGGCCTGCAATTCGGCGATCGGAACGTTGGTCAGCGTGATGTTGCCGTCGAAGGGCATGAGGGCGGCGTTATTCCCCTCGGGAATGGGTCCGGCGTTTCCATTTACTTCGATACGCTGATCGGATTTGCCTCCGATGCGGATGGCCGCGTCCAGATCGAATGTCTTCCCGGGTGCAAAGTCGTTCAGAGTGGCGTCGATATTGTCGTAAACAGCGTGAGTGTTGGCCTGTTGATCGAGAAATCCAACTTTGCCGTTGTTTATCGTCAAGTGCGAGAGCGAGAACTGGCTCTGACTCTTGGCAGACGCAGGCTGACTCGGTGTCTGAGTCTTACCCAGACTGGCGTAATTCCACTCGCCCTGCTTATTTCGCACGACTTGGATCTGCGGGCGTTCGAGAGTGAGGGACTGGATTTCGACATCTTTGCTCAACAGCGGAATCAGCTTCACGCTCACGTCGAGTTGCTGGATCGTAGCAAACGGTCCCGGACCGAAACGCGGATCTTCTCCTACCGAGACGTTGCTCACTTTCACCGAAGGCGGCAGGAACGAAGCACTGATGTCCTTGAAATCGACCGGACGTCCCAAGGCCTGCTGCAGCTTTGCCTGTATCTGGCTGCGGTAGCTGTTGAGATCAAGGAAATGAGGAATGATGGCGAGAGCAGCCACCACAACGACGACAACGATACCTAAACCGATAAGAACTTTCTTCATAGGACACCCTATAGAGCGTACAGAGCGCTCGTAAGCTGGAAGAGGTGACGCTTACCGGGTTGGAGTCCGCGAGAGGCGTTCCCGGTTGCACATTTTTGAGCAGGTCCCTACGACCAAAGGAGGGTAATTGAGGGAAAAACGCTTGTCGAGAGGCCTGACGATTGTAAGTGTGCAACGTGTTGCAACGATCGCAAGCAGTTCGACAGAATCGATGCCTGCTGACACTCCGGTTGATATAGTACCGGCTGATGGATCCTGCCCTTTCCATACAGATACTTCGGGACGACGCGCTGCAGCTGGCACTGGGACTTCTGGTGCTCGCGAGCGGTCTCGCAGCATGCCTGTTATTCATTCCGCGCGCCAAAAGGCGCGATTTTACCCTGCTCTATTTCGGACTGGCGGCTGGCATGTATGGTGCCCGACTGCTGGTCACGGCGAAGACCCTCCGGACGATGTTTCCCGGCCTTGCACAAGCGTTCACAGTCACGGATTGGATCATCACCGGGCTGATCCCGGTGCCCTTGGGGCTTTTCTTTGCGGAAATTGTTCCGCCGAAATGGAAGAAGCTGGTCCTGTGGGCTGTTGCTATAGAGATACTAGAAGGACTCATCTACATTGCTGCGCACCTGCTGGACCGCGGCGCTGGTATTACCGACAAGGTGAACAGCATCATGGTGCTGCTGACCCTCCCAGCGATGCTGCTCTTTTTCATTTCGGTGAAAAAAGCGTCGCGAGAACTGTGGGTCCTGCGGCTTGGATTCGCGGTGTTCCTTGGCTTTGTCGTCTACACGAACCTGGTGACGCTCGGGTTGATTAACGGAAACCGCAGGATTGAATACCTGGGTTTCGTCTTCCTGCTCTGCTGCCTGGGCTACGTAGCCGCGGCACAATCGGTGCAGAAGGAAGAACGGCTGGCGGCGATCCACAAGGAACTGGAGATCGCGCGCCAGATCCAATCTGGATTGCTGCCCGACCACGAGGCAACAATCGCTGGTCTGCGGATTGCGACCAGGTACGTGCCTGTCTCGTCGGTGGCTGGTGACTTTTACGATTTTTTGCAATCCGACAACACCGGACTCGGAGTCCTGATTGCCGACGTCGCGGGCCACGGCGTTCCGGCTGCGCTTTCGGCTTCGATGGTGAAGATTGCCATTCGCGCGCAAGCTGAACGGGTAGAACGGCCGGCAGAAGTTTTGGGCGGAATGAATTCCATTCTCTGCGGAAATGTGCAGGGACAATTCGTAACCGCCGGGTATGTTTATCTCGACGTGAAAAAGAATCAACTCGCATACGCAGGCGCCGGCCATCCGCCGCTGCTGGTTTGGCGCACGCGCGAGAAGAAGGCGGTGGCGATCGAAGAGAACGGCTTGTTTCTGGGCGCATTCCCCGGCTGCGCGTACACGGCCGTGACCTCAAATTTTGAACCGGGCGACCGCTGCGTGCTTTACACGGACGGAATCCTGGAGGCGCCAAATCCCCAGGGCGAGGAGTTCGGGAACGAGCGCCTTCTGAACTTTCTGGAAACGAACGAGCATCTACCGGCCCAGGAATTCTGCGATGCCCTTTTGGCCAGAATCGATCAGTGGTGCGGCCGGCATGAAAATGAAGATCAGCACGATGATCTGACGCTGGTGGCGGTGGATTACGTCTAGACGGTCCGGCGGCATCCACCTGCTGCAGTCGAGTTTGCCCGTTCGGCGGTTCACGAATCCCTCCGTTTGACCTCGCCGAAAGCCGCTTGTTACACTAAGTGGTCTTCATTCCAAATAGTTAGGACCACCCATTGCGCAGTACCGAACGCCATCAACTCAAACAAGATAAGTTTGCCTCCACCACCGCCGAGACCTATTCCTGGGCGCTCGAGCATCAGAAGCAGGTCATCATGGTCACCGTTGCCGCGGTGGTCGCGCTGGCCATCGTTCTTGGTGGTTATTTTTACATACAGCATCAGGGCCAGCAGGCCGCGGTTCAACTGAACCAGGCCATGCGGACATACACGGCTCCAATCCGGCCAGCCAATATGCCGGCTCAGCCTGGCGAGGAGTCCTTCACCTCTGTTGCCGAGCGCGCCAACGCTGCGCGTCCGAAATTCCAGACGGTGGCCGATTCCTTCTCCCACACCGATCCGGGCAAGGTTGCTCTCTACATGGTGGGAGTGACCCAGGTGGAAGCGGGAAACAATTCCGCCGGCGAAGCTACTTTGCAGAAAGCCGCGGACGCCGGTGGCAAGGACCTCGCCTCCCTCGCGAATTTAGCACTCGCGAATCTGTATGCCAGCACCGGGCGCGAGCAACAGGCGATCGACATCTATAAAAAGCTGATCGATAAGCCGACGAATACCGTGAACCAGTCGACAGCGCGCATGGCCATGGCGCAGGTATACACGGCCAAGGATCCGGCAAAGGCGCGCGAGTTGTACGAACAGATCAAGAAAGACGATCCGAATTCGGCAGCATCGACCCTGGCGAATAATCGTCTGGAAGCGTTGAAGCAGTAGCCAGATTCACTTCGAAGTGAGCCGCGCTTTCGGGCGCGGCTTTTCTTTTTGCGGATATGGTGTCTAAGAGCAGATGGGGGCACGTTGGTATGCCAATCACCGATTTACCCAATCACTCAATAACCAAATTCTCTCAGGTGCTATGCTGTTCAGTTCTTTCGGGTACGTGAGACATGACTCTCTTTGAAGCTCCAACTTACGATCCGCGCCGGGCGCGGCGGCGCAACTTCATCATCGCGGGAGTTGTGGTATTCGTCCTGATCATCGCTACGGTGGCGTGGCTCTATCGCAATTATCCCGAAGAGCGCGTGGTGCAGAAATTCTTCACCGCTCTCCAGAATAAAGACTACGAAAAGGCCTACGCTCTCTGGCAGGCTGATCCGAACTGGAAGCAGCATCCGCAGAATCCCAACTACACCTTCGGCGATTTTTATCAGGACTGGGGACCGGGCGGCGAGTGGGGCCTGATCCACAGCTTTCACATCGACGGTTCCGCGACTCCGAAAGATGGTGGCAGCGGCGTAGTGGTAGTGGTCACCGTGAACGATCGCAAAGAAAAGAAAGCGCGCATGTGGGTGGAGAACAAATCGAAGACGATCACGTTCTCACCGTACTGAAAGCAGCTGTCAGCACTCAGCCGTCAGCATTCAGTCAGTCGACGTTCTCTATCCACTCAAGCTTAAGTACAAAGCAAACAGACTTGGACTAAATGCTGAGTGCTGACGGCTGAGAGCTTATTTGCTTCCCACCATCACCTTCCCACCCTTCATCACGAACACCACATTTTCAATAGCCGCCATATTTGCCGTCGGATCGCCCTTCACCGCAACGATGTCGGCGAACTTGCCCGGCTCAACTGTGCCAACCTGATCGCTCAGCCCTAACAGTTCCGAAGCGCGCACCGTAGCGGCCTGGATTGCCTCCAGCGGGCTCATGCCGGCCTTCACCAACGAGAAGAATTCCTTGCTGACGTAATCGGGATCGTCGTCCACGCCGTATGCGATTTTCAGGTGATGCTTGCGGGCGATATCGAACGATGCCTGCTGGAATTTCAGGATCTCCTCGCCCTTCCGCACTGTCGCTGCATCGGCGCCGAGTGAAGCTCCCACCTCAACTCCGTGCTGGAAGGTATAGAGCGTGGGCACCAGCCATATGCCTTTCTGCTCCATGATGCTGGCGGCTTCGTCGTCCATGATGGTGCCGTGCTCGATGGTGTCGACTCCGGCGAGCGCCGCGGCCTTGATTCCCGCGGTGCCCTCGGCGTGCGCCATCACTTTCTTGTGCGCACGATGCGCGATCTCGACCGCAGCGGCCATCTGTGCCTCGCTGAGCTCTTCCACGTTGTAGTCGCTCAGCGGGTCCATCACACCGCCGGTGGCCATCATCTTGATCCAGTCGGCACCGTACTTGATGTCGCGACGAACCGCGGGTCCAACCTCTTCGACGTTGTCGGCAATGTTTGGCCGTCGCGGCATCGCCTGATCGGGAGCGAGAACATCCGCATCGCCGTGGCCGCCATTCAGCGAAAGAAAATTCCCGGCTGAAACGATGCGCGGACCCTGAATGATTCCTTTGTTGATCAGGTTACGCAGCGCCAGCTGACCATAGCCAAGATCGGTTTCGCCTGCATCCCGCAAAGAAGTGAAACCGTGCGCGATCCATATCTGCAGGTTGTGATATCCCCAGAGAGCGCCTTCCGCGGATGAGGTTCGCAGGCCCGCCGTTGGCGACTGGTCTTTGGGATTGCCGAGAATATGCGCGTGGCAGTCAATCAATCCCGGAAGCAGCGTGACGTCGCCGAGGTCGATGACGTGCGCACCTGCAGGCACCGCGCCGGAGATCGCGCGAACACGATCGCCTTCGATCACGATCACGGGATTTGACTGCATCTGCCCGGAGCGAACGTCGAGAAGACGCGCGGCTTTGACTACGGTGACCGGTTCAGATTTTGGTTGGGCAAAAGCGGCCTGGCTGATTACGGCAATGGCGAGCACGGCTCGACAAAGCGCTGACTTGAACATTCAGTTCCCCACCTACAGCAAGAGAGTGCGGTGATTGTAGCAGGAGAGAGTAGGTGCCTCGAGCAGCACAACATTTTGAGCCGATGGCATCACGCCCGGTAATGGAACATCCCTTCGCTCGCCCCGCGATTCCCTTTCCTTCCCGTAGTATTGTTTCGCAGGGTTCTTTTTGCAGCTTCCCGCAAGGCTAGCCCTATCCGCGGTATGGAGCAGAATTTATGGCGTTCTCTGGTACCCATCCAAGTCTGCTTAGTGCGCTGACAGCACGAAACTACGTCGATCCCACACCGGTGCAACGAGCAGTCCTTCGACCGGACGCGGCAAATCGCGATCTGCTGGTGTCAGCCCAGACGGGCTCGGGGAAGACCGTAGCCTATGGCCTCGCGCTGGGCGCCATCCTGCTGGGCGACGCAGAGCGATTCCCTCGAGCGCAGCAGCCATTGGCACTGGTGGTTGCGCCTACTCGCGAATTGGCGTTACAGGTTCAACGTGAGCTGGAGTGGTTGTTCGCGAACACCGGCGCGCGCGTGGTGTCTTCCGTCGGCGGGATGGATATCCGCCGAGAACAACGCCTGCTCGCCCAGGGTGCCCACATCGTAGTTGGTACACCGGGCCGGCTGGCCGACCACCTCGATCAGAAACATTTAGACCTGTCACAAATCCGATCTGTGGTGCTCGACGAGGCCGATGAGATGCTTGACCTCGGTTTTCGTGAGGAACTCGAGGCGCTGCTGGATGCCACGCCATCGGATCGCCAGACGATGCTGTTTTCGGCAACGCTGCCGAAAGGCATATTAGGTCTTGCTAAACGTTATCAGCGCAATGCGCTTCGTCTCGCCCTTTCGCGGGAGAATGAGCCACATCGCGATATCGAGTACCGGGCGTTTCCCATTCGCCCCCGGGATAGTGAGCACGCGGTGGTGAACTCGCTGCGATATTTCGATGCGCAAGGCGCGCTTGTGTTCTGCTCAACCCGCGAAGCGGTACGTCACCTGCACGCCAATCTGCAGGAACGCGGGTTCTCTGCGGTTGCACTCTCCGGCGAACTGAAACAACACGAGCGGACAAACGCGCTGCAGGCATTGCGTGATGGCCGTGCGCGCGTGTGCGTCGCGACTGATGTCGCTGCACGGGGACTCGATATGCCCGATCTCGGGTTGGTGATCCACGCCGATTTGCCACAGAATCGGGAGGCGCTGCTGCACCGCAGCGGTCGCACGGGACGCGCAGGCCGCAAAGGACTTTCCGTCATGCTGGTACCCGCGCCGCGCCGCCGAGCGGTGGAGCGATTGCTGGAGGGGGCGAAGATCAAAGCCACCTGGTCGCCTGCTCCTTCTGCCGATGCTATTCGCGCACGCGATGAGGAGATGCTCGTGCGCGAAATTATTACGATGGCGGAAGCTCCGGCGGAAGAGGATCTGGCCGCGGGCCGACTGCTTCTTGCACAGCGAAGCGCTGAAGAACTTGCTGCGATGCTGGTGCGCTCCCGTAGAGAACGATTACCTGCACCTGAGATATTGAACGACCCTGGCTCAGATGGAAACGAGGCTTCGGCGAGAAAACAACGGTTTGGCGGCAAGCGAGCCTGGGAAAAGCACGGCGACAAACGGGTCAAAGGGCGATCCAAACGCTACCGCCGCTGAACACATTACAATCGCCAATGTCGCCGTCTTCATGGACCTCCGCGAGGTATCGCTGTTCGCTCGTCATCAGAGAAGAAGAAGCCTTTTCCGTATCTCTGTGTCTCCGCGGTGAGGAATCCTTCCTTCTATTCTCAATTTTTTGTGCAGCTCCGGCGAACAGCAATAACAGCCCGCATCATCAAAGGTCACAGTACGCCTGCTAATTAACCGAGGGCTGTATGCATCCCATGCGTTCGCGTCGTTGCGTGCTCTGTATCAGTCTGTTCGCGATCGCTATCGCGCTTGCGATCGTGTTAAGTGCCTGCGGAGGATCGACCAGCGCCGCCAATAATTCCGCTCCCACAACCCCAACGACTCCGCCGGGCGGATCCGGAACGCCCCCTAGTTCGGGGACTGGCACAGGTTCTGGGGGATCGGGATCGGGCGGCACACCATCCGGCGGCTCCGGGTCAGGCGGATCGGGATCGGGTGGTTCAGGCGGCACTCCCACGCCCAGCAGCACCGGAAATCACTATCTCTACGTCGGTATCGGCGGCAATCAGGGCGGGGTCGACGGATTCAAAGTTGATCCAACGACCGGCGCGATGACGGAAGTTCCGGGCGCTCCCGTTCTGTTTGGTACCTCGCAAAACTCTTTTTCGCAAGCCGGGCCGGTCGCGGCCGTGAAGGGATTCGTCTATCTCGGGTATGGGCCGCCTAACTTGGCAGCGCCGGTGATCCGAGCCTATGCAGTCGATCCGGCCACAGGACAGTTAGGCAACTACACGCAGATCGATGCGGGCGCGCAGAATGGGGATGAACAGATGCGCGGCCTGGTCACCGATTCATCGCAGCACAACTTGTACGCGGTTTATCAGAACGACATTGCATCGTTCCAGATCAATTCCGACGGCTCACTTTCGTATCTCGGAACGGCGACGAATCTGGCCACGGCGTTCATTCAGGCGCTCACGATCAGTCCGACGGGGCAGCTCGCGTTCGTGATGGTCGACAATTGTCCGCCGAAGGGAACCGACTGCACGGGTCCGCCGGATTTCCTGTTGCTCGATCGCGACCCCAACAGCGGAGCGCTGTCGAACACTGGAAAGATGATGCATCAGAATAATGTGACGGACCAATCCGGCTTGCTCTCGTTTGCGTTCGACAACACCGGCAAGTATTTTGTGGCATGGACGGTGAACAACACCAGCACCTCGTCGACTTCACAGGTGACCGTCTACAGCGTTGATTACACGCAGCAGACTCTGACGCCGGTGAAGTCCTACACCACAATCAACCAGGGCACAGTCGCATCGCTGCCGCCTGTGGCGTTCGCATTCGATTCGACCAACAGCTTTCTTTGCGTGCTGGAATCGAGCATAGAGAATGAGGAACCTGAGGCATTGGTGGTGTATTCGTTCGACCAGTCAAGCGGTGCGCTGAGTCAACTGCAGGTGCAGTCGCTGCCATCGGGACATTTCCCGGGTGGCATGGTTGTGGACGATTCGTTTGTGTATGTGATCGACAGCATAGGCACGACGCCGTCCGCGATTTATGTGATGCCGCACGATTCGACCGGAAAAATCAGTGCACCGGTGTTTACGCAGAATGAAGTGGGGCAAGGATTAGGCGGCGGCGCGGAGTTGCAGTTCTAGGAAGCGCGCGGACAAGGAAGCTACTGTAAATCCCTCCGCCTCGCGACGCTCGGCGTCGTGATGATAAAGCGACGCTCGTGATGACAAAAACAAATACCCCACCCAAGCAAAAGCAGCTTGAGTGGGGCACCCTAGCCATTCCTTACTCAGATACGAATCCTCGAACAGCCTCAGGCGTAAATGCCGCGCTGGCGGATGACTGCCTGGACGCGGTCGATCGCGACCATGTACGCCGCGATGCGATTGTTTACGCTGTGCTGCTGTGCGTAGGCGACAACGGCATCGAACGACGATCGCATAATGTGATCAAGTTGCTGGTTCACCACCGACTCCTGCCAGAAGTAGCCCTGACGATCCTGCACCCACTCGAAGTACGACGTGGTAACGCCGCCCGCGTTGGCGAGAATGTCGGGGATGACGAAGATCTTCTTATCGGCGAGGATCTCGTCGGCTGCAGCCGTCGTCGGACCGTTTGCGCCTTCAACGAGAATGCGCGCCTTGATCTTGTCGGCATTGCGGGTGGTGATAACGTTTTCAGTAGCTGCAGGTACGAGAACGTCGCACTCCGAGATGAGAAGCTCGTGTGGATCGGCAGGCTCGGCGCCCTTAAAGCCGTTGATGGTGCCGGCCTTGGCGCGATGCTCGACCAAGGCGTTAATGTCGATGCCGTTCTTGTTGTAAAGACCGCCATCGTATTCCGCCAGGCCGATAATCTTGTATCCGGCATTGTGCATGAGACGAGCGGCATTGGAGCCGACATTGCCGAATCCCTGGACGATGACGCGGGTGCTCTCGCGCTGCAGGTTCAGGCGCTTCAGGGCTTCATCGGTAACGACCATGACGCCACGTCCAGTGGCTTCGCGACGGCCTTTGGATCCGCCCATATTTTCCGGCTTGCCGGTGACGACGGCGGTAACCGTCTGGCGCATGTGCATGGAGTAGGTATCCATGATCCACGCCATGGTCTGCTCGTTGGTGTTCATGTCGGGGGCGGGAACGTCTTTTTCCGGCCCGATGAATTCGAACAGCTCGGCGGTGTAACGGCGTGTCATGCGCTCGAGTTCGCCGCGCGACATTTTCTTCGGATCGCAAATGATGCCGCCCTTGGCTCCGCCAAATGGAATGTTGACGACGGCGCACTTCCACGTCATCCAGCTGGCGAGTGCGCGAACTTCGTCGAGGGTAACGTCAGGGCTATAGCGGATGCCGCCCTTGGCGGGTCCGCGAGCAATGGAATGTTGGACACGGTAGCCGGTATAAACCTCCAGCTTGCCGTTATCGAGTTGTACAGGGATATGAACGATGATCTCCCGGTTGGGATAGCGGAGAACCTTCCATAGACCTTCGTCGAGGTTTAGCTTACGAGCGGCGATGTCGAACCGCGCCGCTTGTGCCATCCACGGATTGGTCTCCTGCTCAAGGGGGAGTGGGGGTGTTTCAATACTCATAAGAGCTGCTCCGATAGGCGGGGAACTTCGTTCTTGGCGCGTTCCAACGCCTGCTCCGATACTGATTGCGCCAAATCGCCGAGTATATGCTTGGAAATAGGCCAATTCAAGGCAGGGTTGCCACGTCGGGAATGACGCCTGTGACCCATGCCGTTGACAGCTGCGGGCTGGCGTGAAGCGATGGCGGCAGGATATCGGATCCTTCAGTCACGAAAGTTAAGCCCAAGGTAGATGCCCGCAGCAATCACGATCGCTAACAACAACAAGAACAGCAGCAACTCGAAAAGGCGTTTCCTTCGAAGCTGCCGTCGTTTTTCCTTTATCGTAATGTGCCGATTGCGCATTGACGCTCAGGCAAGAATCGTCACGTGTTCCTCGCATCGATGAAGCGAGAGGACGCGTCTTCATTACGTGTCCTCTCGCCTTGGTTATCGATCTAGAAATGGAAACCTAAAGTAGCCGTATATGCCCGCGGCGTGACATAGTGCGTGCCACTGAAGGTCGACAGGAAGTTGTAGAGCGCATACTTGTTGGTCAGATTTACGACGGTGAACTGCGCGCTCCACTTGTATTTGTCGCTGTGGAAGAGGTTGTCGTCTCCCACTGCCAAGTCGAAGAGATTACGTGGAGCAACGCGTGGTGGATTGTGATCGTCGTTTTCGGTCCCAGGAGCCGGGATCGAGATCAACGTTGATCCGTACTGAGAAGCAGGGCACAAGCTCGTCGGGCTGATCGGCATGGTCGGCGTCGCATGGACAGGACCGCAGAACAGACCGGCTTGGAACTGCTGGTCTGGAGTGAGGCTGGAAGCATCGACAACCGTGTCACTGCCGTTGGGTCCGTTAGCGCAATTGCCACCGGCGCAGGGAACAGGCCCGGCAACGAGTCCGCTGTCATATCGCCAATTGAAACCAATCCAGGGTAAACGAGCCTTGGGCTGGTATTGCAGGTGTGTCGTCTGGTTGAACTTCTCGTCGTGATCGATGCGGAAGACTCCGCCCGGGGCGGACGGCGTTGCGCCGGCGCCTCCCAGTTGGGGTTCGAAGAAGCGCGCTGCGACGCTGGAGAACACCATGAACGCGCTTAAGCCGTGGTAGTTAGCCAGGTTCACGCGGCCCGCCACACCGGGGATCTTCGACTTGTCCCACTGGATCGGAAAGGTAATGGGAGTGCTACCCAGCACACTGAAGTCGTAAGCGTTAGTCGTGTACTTCCATACATATTCGGCAGAAGCCACCACATAACGTCCAAATGCCTGCTGGAATCCGACGTGGAACTCGTTGCGATGTCCAGGAGTGAGTGGGGTCAGGTCGAAGGAAGAGCAGGCTAGCAGCGGGTTCAGTACCGGATTGGAGCACCCGATGCTGGAGAGCACCAGGTTTTCGTTGAAAGGAGTTTCCATGGTCCGCGCGTAAGAAGCTCGAAGAACCGTATTGGTTCGCTTGATGTTGTACGAGACTCCCAAACGCGGCTCAGCTAGCCGATCTGTGCTGAGGCCGTTGTAGAGATCTCCACGAATGCCTAGGTTTAACGACCAGTTCTTGTATGTGATCGCATCCTGAACGTAGAGGGCGAGTTCCTTTACGTCGGTGTGACCGTGAAAGTTGTAGAGAGTCCCGCCCGTAGTCAAATCGAAGGGCGCAAGCGTTGTGCAGGGCGCCGCAATCGCTGCGCCATTGGCGCCCACGCACGGGTTTCCATTCGCGTCGGTCAACGAAGCGAGAAAGGTGGGATCGACGACGCCGACGCCGTCATTCTCGTTCAGGAAGGTCTGTTCGTAGGTTGCTCCGGCCTTTATGTTGTGAATACCTCTCACGTAGGAAACATCCGAACGCAACCCAGCGTTGGTCAGGTTACGATCCTGGGTAACCGTTTGTGACTGGAGGTCCGGCGCGAAATCAGCAAATGGATTCGCGCTGGGATAATAGTTGTATTGGTCACGACGTACGTAGGCGCCCAGAGTGAAGACGGTCGAATTGTTGATCAGTCGAGTCCACGATGGCGCGATGTTGAAAGTCTTAATCTGCGAGCGTTGATCAGTCGGTCCAACAGGAATCCCATTCGGCCCCAAGCCGCCGTTATCGACGACCAAGCCGTTCCACGCGGTCGCGTTTTGCATGTCGAAGGAATTGGGTGTCTGGAACCAGGAACGCGTAAAACCGAGGTTGAAGTGCAGCGAATCGATGCTGGAAAGCTGAAAATCCAGACGATCGAAAATGTTTACCTCGTTTCCTTTGTCGTGCATGACCGTAAATTCGGGAGGATCGAGAAAGCGCCCTGAATTCAGGCCGTTCACGGCGAGGAAATTACCCCAGTTCTTGCCACCGTATGCAAGAGTCAAATCGGCGGTGGAGGTACCGAAGCTGCCATAGGAACCGGTGATGCTGCCGGTTGGGGTCGTTACTCCCTGGCCAGAGCGAGTGGTGACGTTGATGATGACACTGGTTTTATCACCGTATTCAGCTGACGGAGCGCCGGGGATCACCTCTAAGGATTCAATCGAATCAACGGGGATCTGATTCGAGAAGACTTTGCTCTGCTGATCGGTAATCGGCTGCCCGTCGACGGAAAAGGAGTTCGACGCGTGATCACCCATGCCGTGGAAGAGGCCATTGGAATCGGCGGCGATTCCGGGTGTCGCGAGTGTTACCAGGGAACTCACCGACGAAGAGGCGCTTTCCAGCGGGAGCTTCTGGAACAGGTCGCGGTCGACGTCAGTGTGGAAAGTCGGCGTGTTCTCGAGCAAGTCTGCAGAGGACGCCTCGACGGTCACATTGGTCGAGGATGCCTCGAGGGCTAAATGAACGGGCACATTGACCGGAACTACGGAGCGCACATCTATGTCTTGCGCGTAGGGCGCAAATCCCGTTCCCCTCACGCTCAAGTGGTAATTATTGAAAGGCACATTGGGGATGGTGAATTTGCCCGACTTGTCGGTGGTCGCATTCCGTTCAAACTGGCTGACGGGATTATGGATCTCGACTGTTGCATTGGGAACGACAGCTCCGGTCGGATCCACCACAGTGCCGGTTACCGAGGTTGAACTACCGCCAGACTGCGCCACAGCGTTCAAACCGAACGCCAAGAAAAATAGCACCCAAAAAGCCGCATGAAGCGACTTCGAGTAAGAAGCCAGCATGAATTCCTCCAACGAAATATCTAGTTGTAGTGCGAATCAGACAACAAAAGACTGGTTCGACCGAGAACTAGATCGCTGGAGGCGGGCGCACGCTGAGCGCGAAGGCGAAGAGACGCTGCTTGGCAGAAAGGGGCTTTACCCGAACGACAGATACAAAAAAGAATACTGCCTTCGGCGCAACATATCGAGCGGGAGTAGTAGACGAATGAGAAGCGACGCAGACGGTGCAAGTTGCGGACTCAGCCGCATTCGCGTGGTAGTGGACGACAGTTGCTACCGCCAACCAAATGGTCAGCAATAAGCAAAGCCAACCCACTCTTCTTGCGACAAGACGCATGACATCCCCAGACTGCGTGTATTGAAAATACACTGAAACGGGTTCACCTGCAATCACGGGAGTTCCGGGCAATGCACCGCTTAGGGCAATGCACCGCGGTTTAGGTCGGCGGATGTCTAAGGGCACATCGTACAAGCGGCCATGGTCGAGAAAGAGGCGCACTGGCCGCGAAGATTGGTATGATCAAAGCAATTGGGGCGTGTGGTACCTCTCGCGCAAAGACTTCGGGACCCTCCACGCAGCCGCTGTTGCGCGCAACTTCCTCTCCAAACCCGCACGGAGGAGAAGTGTTGGAAATGGACCGAAGGATCGAAGCAGCAATCGAGATCATGCGCCAGGAGCCTGGCGAGAATCTGCCAGTCCGCGAAATCGCAAGCAAAGTCCACCTTTCGCGGTGGCGCTTCATTCATCTCTTCAAAGCGGAAACCACCTTTACGCCAAAACAATTCATGGTGCGAATACGCATGCGGCGCGCGGAACATCTTCTGCAAAATTCGTTTCTGAGCATCAAGGAAATCGCTGCGGAAGCAGGTTTTGCGGATCCCAGTCATTTCAGCCGGGAATGCAAACGGCACTGGGGTGTGAGTCCATCGCAGATTCGCGAGCGGCGACGCCGCGCGGGGTAAGTAGCAGCAACTTCCATCAACAGATAGCAAGAAACATCCAGCCTTCCTGATTGCGTTTGAGAGCAGCTGAACGTAGATTGCAGGCAAACCAGAGTGGCCGTTCACCCCTCATACGGCCACGACACTTGGGGCGCCACTAATAGCGGAAGTCTCTGAACCCAATTTCCACGGCTTCGGAGCGCAACCAGGATTGCAACTCGTCTCTTGATCGAATCGTCAGCGCCGGCGAAGCGAACAGTGCACGTGTGCCCAATCCTGAAAAAGGAGTGGAGCCTTGAATTCAAAAAATAAGACACATCGGTTGGCGTGCGTAGCCCAAGTGGTTATGGTCGCGCTCATGATTTGTGGAACTGCGATGGCGCAACGAGATCCAGGTCCGCGCGGTGGCCCGGCGGCGGCAGGCGGCGCATATCCATCACTGAACCCAACGGAACAAGCCGCGTTCAACAGCGCGCAAGCGGTCTTCGCCGAAGTGGATTCAGTGTCGGGAGGCATCAGTGGCGAATCGGGCAGCGGTCTGGGACCAACTTTCAACGGAAACAGCTGTGCAATGTGTCATGTGCAACCGACCATGGGCGGCAGCAGTCCGGGAGTGAACAGCCCACAGATTCCGCAACAGAACCCGCAAGTGGCACTGGCAACGCTGGATGGCGCACACAACACGGTGCCGTCGTTCATCACCGCGAACGGTCCGGTGCGGGAAGCGCGATTCGTGCGCAGCCCCGATGGCTCCGCAGACGGCGGCGTACACGGGTTGTACACGATCACCGGGCGAACGGACGCCCAGGGCTGCAATCTTGCGCAGCCGAACTTTGCGGCGCAGATAGCGAATCGCAACATCATCTTTCGCATTCCAACACCAACGTTCGGCCTGGGATTCGTTGAAGATACCCCTGACGCAACACTACGGGCGAACCTGGCACAATCGCAAAGGATCAAGTCGGCGATGGGAATCGGCGGAGTGTTAAATACATCGGGCAACGATGGAACGGTAACGCGATTTGGATGGAAGGCGCAGAACAAGTCCTTGGAGGTGTTTTCAGGAGAGGCCTACAACGTGGAACAGGGCGTGACTAATGAGGAGTTTCCGAATGAACGCAGCGACGTGGCTGGATGCCAACTGAATGCTACTCCGGAAGATCGCTTCCAACTCGCGGTTGGTGGATCATCGAGTGGTGTAGGTAGTGAATTTGCCTCGGACCTGATCAATTTTTCAATTGCAATGAGGCTGTCGGCACCGCCAACACCAGCGACGTTCACCGCGTCGGCACAAAACGGTGCAAACCTGTTTACGACTGTTGGGTGCGCACTGTGCCATACGACGTCGCTCACGACTGGGAAATCGCCGTTCACCGGAATGTCGAATGTCACCTATCACCCGTACTCCGATTTTGCAGTGCACCATATGGGATCGGGATTGTCTGATGGGGTGACGCAAGGAGCGGCAGGGCCAGATCAGTTCCGAACTGCGCCGCTGTGGGGAGTGGGACAACGACTGTTCTTCCTGCATGACGGACGTACGTCGGACCTGTCGCAGGCAATTGCCGCGCATTCCAGCAATGGTTCGGAGGCGAACGGAGTGGTGCGCCTGTTCAATGGGTTGAGTGCCTCGCAGAAACAGGATTTGCTGAATTTCCTGCGAGCGTTGTGAGTTGTAGAAGGGATGGGTGACTGCCCCAGGTTAGCGTCCAAAAGAAGGACGCGGAACCTGGGGCACAACGCTCTGGACTTGCGTTTCAGCTGCTACGAAGCGCCGGCCCAGTTATGGCGTTCGATGAACGTTGGCGGCTCATAGACTTTGCCTTGGGCCAGTCGGCGTTCTTCGCGACGGGTGCTCCACAGCATAATCGGTCCGCCGATGCGCGTGATCCAGCGGGTGAAGGATCCGAATTCAGCTTCGAGTTCGCGGCGAAGATCTCGGACACGGCGGCTGACTTCCACGTTGGTTTTGCGGAGCTGGTGCTCCATGGCCCAGAGCGCGGGTCCATAGGACTTGCGCAATTCCTGGGCTTCGCGCTCGTATCGTTCGCGAATGCGAGCGTCGGGATGATTCCTGTACTTGCGCCATCCTTGCAGCGTAGTCCGGCAGATGCGATAGATGCTGGGTCCGTTGAGTTCAAAATCGCGCAAGAAGGCCCAGTCGAGAAAGCGCTTGGAATCGTCGCGCCCGATGGCGGCGTGGCGGAAGTTAAATTTGAACTGACCGTGAATGTCGGCGAGATCGCCAGGCAGGAGGCGTCCCTGCTCAGACATCTCCTTATATAAGGGAGTGCCGGGGACAGGCGTGTAGAGCATGAACTGGTGAAACTCAGTATCGTGGGCGATGGCCTGCTCGACTTCTTCGCGGATGTTGTCGGGCGTGTGGTGTTCGAGTCCGATGATGGTTGATCCCAGAGCCTTGATGCCGTGCTCGCGCAGTTCGCGCACGAGTTGTACGGTGTCGGTACCGTTCAGCTTGTCGTAATGGCTCTTGCGCGACTCCAGGCCCATCCATATCCACGCGACGCCCAGTTCTACGAGCTCTTCTACCGTGTACTTGCGAATCGCATTCGCGGACGCGAAAACGTAAAATCCCCAACTCTTGTTGTGCGCCTTCATCAGCGCGAGCAGTTCCATAGCGCGTGGACGCTGGAGCAGGAAGTTTTCGTCCATGATGAAGAAGAAGCGCGTGTTGGTCTTGGCTTCCATCTCGCACATGATGTCGAAAAGTTCCTGGCCGGTCGCGAAGAAATTGACGGACTTGCCTTTGCCGCCGAAGAAGGCGGAGGTGGTACAGAAGTTGCAACCCATGGGACAGCCCACGGACGGAATGATGGTGACAGCAATGTCTTCGGGCTTCTCGTGGAGCTTGCGTCCCATGACGCGGAAATCAAAACCTGAGGTGATGCGCGGATGGCGAATGGGAGCGCTGGCATCCTCGCCAAGATATGAGCGCATCCAGGCGATGCCTTCGCCTTTGACGATGTGATCGGCATCGATCATGTGGTCAACGCCTGGGATGGCAGCGACGTGGCCGCCGATAACGATCTTCGAGTGTGGCGACAGCTTGCGGACGATGCGGCACATCTCGCGCACTTTGCCGACATTCACGATGATGGAAGAGATCCCGACGACGTCGTACTGCTGCTCGGTGATCTCGCGCGCGAAGGCTTCGCGGGTAGGGAAATCGAGCACGGTACAGGGCGCGGAGATATTCTCCTGGATCATCATGATGCCCCAGGAGCGATGGAAGAGACGCGGCGAGAATGCGCCCTGCATGCGCGTCACCTGGTTGTAGTACAGCTCCATGGGGTTGATGGAACGGCTGCCAAACTCGTCGTCTTGCGCATAAGGACCGAACACGGAACTCAAGAGAATACGGGCATTCGTGCCTTTGGGATGGGTTTCCATAACTGCTGTTTAGCTGCCTCCTGCGGAGTTGAAGCCTCATCGTAAGCACGCGGGATGGGTGGGCGCTGTGAGCAATAGCAGCGCGGACAGCAGAATTACAAAAAGATTACAGAGAAGATGAAGAAGCGTTGCGATTTACAACAGTAGCGAGTGTGTGCGCTCGAATGGATCACTTGTTCTGAGCACGTGATAGATTTGGGTTCAATCCTCATATTTGGCAGGTTTGGATGGCAATGGAAAAGAACCCACGCGAATCTTTCCGTATGACAAATCCCCAAAGCGGCATATTCGCTCTCGGAACCGCATCGCATGCGTATCTGGAATTCGATGTCTTAAGCGGACGGAACGCGCAGGATCTCGTGCAAGCGATCTCATCACTGCGTGAGCCGCGCACCACGATGGGTGGCGTCAATCTGGTGGTGGGATTTCGGCCTGAGTTGTGGCGTCAAACCGTCCCTGACGACGCGCCGGCCGACGTCGCAGGCTTCAACAAGGACTTGGCGGGCATTGAGGGATTCGTGATGCCGGCGACGCAACACGATGCGGTGCTGTGGATCTCCGGAAGCGCCTACGATGTGGTCTTCGAAGTGGCGCGAAACGCGATCGCTGCGCTCGAAGTCCTCGCCTCGGTTGCCGACGAGACGTCGAGCTGGCCCTATCGCCATGATCGCGATTTGACTGGCTTCATCGACGGATCGGAAAATCCCAGCCTGATCGATGCGCCCGACGAGACGCTTATTGAACAAGGCCAGCCGGGTGCTGGGGGAACCGTTCTGCTGCTGCAGAAGTGGGTTCACAATGCGGCTGAATGGGAGTCGCTTTCAGTAGAGGCTCAGGAGCGCGTGATCGGACGGAAAAAGCTCGACAGCGTGGAGTGCGAGAACAAGTCGCCAGATTCGCACGTCGCGAGCACCGATCAGGATCGGTTCGGCAAAATCTTCAGGCGGAACATGCCATACGGTACCGTGACCAATCATGGGACGATGTTCGTCGGGTTCAGCGCCGATCAGCGGCGTCTGTCGACGATGCTGGAGAGCATGGCGGGGCTGACAACTGGTGTGCGAGACGCACTCACGCGCTATACGAAACCTCTTAGCGGCGCGTACTACTTCGTTCCGTCCACGGAGTCTCTGCGTCGACTGAGCGGCGAAACCTCTTCTTGATCCTCGGACACACGAATCGAGTGCGAGCTACGAGGCTTGTCCAGGTAACGGTTGCCGGTAGAGTTCCTCGTAGAGCGGCTGGTAGCGGCTCGCGAAAAAGTGCATGGAATATGCCGGGAAAAAGACCGTGATAGGAGCGCCGACGAATCCCACGCAATAAATGATCACGGGCACCACAATCACGGATGCAAGTGCGATTCCGATCGCAATTGCAAGAATATTCGCGGCAGCGGCCTTGAAGACCACGACGCCCGCCGCGATCGCGATTGCTGCCGGGATGGCCACGATCAGCGCCAAAATGACCATTAAGATTACAAATGCCATCAAGTGCGGCGATTGCCAGAACAATCTTGAGCAAGACGTATCCGGCATAGTTCATTGGCTCGGACCTGATGCGGGTCCAGAGGCGTCCCCAACCTTCTGTGCAGGTAACGCGCTCAAACATCATTTGCGGGACCACGAAGTCCTTGGTAAAAACCATCACGACGAGCAGCAATAGGCCGAGGAGTACAACGAACAGCACCGCGCCGGCCAGTTGCGCAACCGCGGTTACGATTTCCGCGCCACCGCCTCCCTCTTTGAGGACTTTGAGCAGAGGCAGGCCTACCAGGTAAACCGCAAGCGCGACGTAGGGGATCACCAGCATCAGACGGAATGAGAAATATTCGGATCCCTGTTCGCGCCAGCGCGCAAAACCCTCGTGGAAACTTGCCTTGTCGCGCAGCACTGCTTCATAAAGTACGAAGCGCAATACGCTGCCTACGTAGAAGAACACCAGGCCTAAGACGAATATGGCTCCGATCACACCGAGGATCAGATTCCAGTGCTGGGCAATCCACGCCGGATCGAATCCGTGTCCAGGAACCGCATTCCCGTAAGCGGCAGTGCTGTGCTGCCCGCCGCCTCCGTTGCCGCTGGTCGAAAGTTCGCCAGTCAAAACACCGAGCACGGCGATACGCGACCAATAGCCGAAGCGGAATGGCCGGAACAAACGTTTTTGCATCAGGTTGAAGGCGGGAGCGACACAATCTGCTGGAGAAATGCCTGCCATAACCACCTCGTTAGAAATCCGGATGACTCAAGCTAGGCCCGCTGTGCACTGAGGGTCAATGAAAATGTGCACGCGGTAAAGCGCTGATTCCAGCGATGCTGAAGGCAGCGGCATCCTTAGAAACTCGGAGTATCCGGGAATCCTGAGGTCGCGAATAGCTTGTCCAGATTGGTCAACCGGAGCAATTCCTTCATGCGATCCGTCAGGTTGACGAGCTTTAGATCGCATCCTTCGTTTTTTGCGGAAACCCAAACGCCGACAAGCGTGCCCAGGCCCGCGCTGTCCATGTAGCTAACTTTGGACAAGTCGAGAACGATCGCCTTCTTCTCCGGAATTACCTTCCGTACTTCATCCCGGAGTATTGACGCTGTGGAGGAGACGATTCTGCCCGTGAAATGAAAAGTTATCTCCGACGCTGAGGTTTCAGTCTCGAACTGCAACTCGGGGGCAGGGATGACAGGGTCGGCTGCCATAGGGAAAGACCTCCTGGGAACAGAACGCGGACTGGGCTCGAACTCGGGAGGAATAACCGTGATGCATGGCTATTGTGGTTGTGGCCAGCCGCAGTGTCAAGCGAAGCGAAGCGAAGCAGCTAATCGGTCCCGGTAAAGCGCAATTGTGTTTGTTGGCTGATATAACGGCGGGCGTCGAATTTCTTCACAGCGCTGTCGTGTGACATGTAGCGGATGAGGCCGAAAACAGGGCGCGGGAACCAGGGACGGTCCATTTTGCCGGCGATGGACCACGCGATTCCGAGATAGCCGTTGGGATCGCGTCCGTCGAGGAAGTACTTGTCGTTGAGGTAGACCGCGGTTTCCCACGCCTGATGCGGATTCGCTGACCACTCCAGGATCTTCTTTGCCCAGTACATGCGCATGTAATTGTGCATCCAGCCTTTTTCGAGCATCTGACGCTGCGCGGCGTTCCAAAGTTCATCGTGTGTCTGCGCGTTTTCTAGTTCGGAGCGAGTGTAGAGAAATGGACGGCGATCGGTGATGTGCTCGGCGAGCGTCTTCTGAGCCCATGGCTCGGCACATTCAAAGTTGTCGTACTCGGGATTAGAGCGAACGAAGTTGATGGCCAGTTCGCGCCAGGTGATGAGCTGATCGAGATAGGCCTGCTTGTCGGAGGCAGGTGCGCTGGATTCTTTGACTGCGAGCGCGATGGTGATCGGACTGATGTGCCCGAAGTGCAGGTAAGGCGAAAGCGAACTGGTGCCGTCAATCTCAGGATGATTGCGCTGCGTGTCGTAGTGACGAAGCGGGCCGGAGAGGAATTGATTGAGCAGGCGCAGAGCTTCGGTGGTGCCTCCGCGAAAATTGGTCACCGGGGAAATGGAACGATCGAGGGGCCAATCGCGCAGGATGTCGAAGTCGGACGGAAGCGAGTTCAGGTGCTTCGGCGGGATCCATACGTGCTTCGCCTTGGGGTTCCTGCTGGGGACGAGAAACTTGTCCAGTTGCGCCTGAATTGCGGGCCGGATAAAGCGCGCGGCTGTGAAGCGTTTGTTCAGCAGCTTGCCGGGGATGACGACGTCGGAGTCGACGGTCCACAGCGGCACGCGCAGCTTACGGGTGGCAAGCTGGCGCCAGTGCTCGGTTTCACGCAGAGGATTCTCGTCGCCAACGACAAGCGCTGGCTTTACTGCGTCGCAAAAGCGCAGCAGGCTGTGATCGGGATAGCGGCGAAGTACGAATCCGATATTGCGTTTAGCGAGGCGCGCGCCAGTATCGGGTATGGCTTGGGCAAGAAAGCTGTAGTGACGCAGGTTTGCGTGCGGATAGAACGGCACCGGCGCAAAGAACACGACAACGGGTTTGCCAAGAACATTGCCGGCTTCAACAGCGATGTCGAGCGCGGGATTGTCGAGGGCACGTTGTGAGCGTTGCATCCAGTAGACAACGCAGGTGCCCTCAGGGGGCGGCTCGCCGGAGCGACGAATGGTGACGCGCGTATTCTCGGCGAGTTGCCTAAGAGTCAATCCGGCTCCGTGTCACGAAGTCTTGGCCAACCAGTACGGGAGTGCGCGCTCGCGAACCATCTGCCAGAGTAGCCGCTGGAAACGAGCGTCTTCGCCGATAGCGGGAAGCAGCTCAATCTCGAGCGCGGCGTACTTCTCCTGAAGATCGTGCAGCTCGAGAGCGATGTCGCCAGCGGCCAGTTCGGCTTCCGAAAAAAACAGCGGCAGAACGCGAACAGAATGAATGCGGCGTGAGAGCAGGTCTTCGACGACGTCAGATAGCGACGGCGAATCCGAATGCAGGTATGCGATGCAAACCGAGTCAGCGCCGAAATGACGTTGCGCACGAAGGCAGAGATCTTCTAAGGAGTCACTGCAGCCGGGCTCGTTTTCGCCGCCTTGGGCAAGGAGAATCAGAGTGGGCGAGTTGATCGTGTGGGGACGAGTCAAGGCCGCTTGCCGGTGAGACGAACCCGTGTCGCAATCGGCAAGTAGTTCGGTAGCAATCAGGAAAGTCACAGGATCGAGTTCGGGCATGATGACCTCACAAATAATCGAGGACAGCGCCGAAGACAGCAGGGCACGGCAAGAAACCATCCGCGCGCCAAGGCGTGCGGCCTCCCGCGGCTTCTGCCGTGCCCAGATTGCCGGCAAGCATGTCCCTGGGGACATGCAGAACGCTGTAAACCCCTCTAGCTGTGAGACGAATGAAAGCCGAGTCCGTTACAGGTGCTCGCCGAACTTTATGCAGGCACTACCTGAGATGATCTTGTATCTCGAAGAGAAAAGAACACGAGTCAGCGGTCCCACCCTCTCCTTGCTTTTACTGTAGCGAATAGAAGTTTAAATGTGCAGAAAATCGGATTTGGAAGGCAAACTCGTTTTAGCAGGGCGATAATCGCCTAGCAAAACTTTTCGTGCTGGGCAAAATGAAAGGTCTCGAAGGACTTGAGACTTGCGCCCACCGCTTCGGCTCACGCGGGTCCGGTTCATGCACCGGCGAGCCGGGCTCACTTTCTGGCTTATCCGGAGGCTCCTCCACGGGAGCTGGAGGAGTCTGGGTTGGCGGCTGCGGAGGTTCCGGATCAGTTCTAAGAAGAACAGACATGAGGGTTAGATGCAAAGCGAATGTCCCGAGTTTACGCCCTTCGCCTTACGTCGTACGCCGATCGATTATGCGGCGCGAGGTGACCTCCCTCCACGCCGTCCACGAGCTGAAGCGCTCCGGCCAGAACGCGAGCTTCCTCGGGCGCTGGAGATAGATCGAACGTTAGCTGCACGTTTTGCGGCGGTAGTCTTGCGCGTGCTTGAACTCTTTTTGGAAGCGGTTGCGCGAGTCGACGTCTTGCGGCCGGCGCTTCTTGTGCCCGAAGCAGCCTTCGTCGTTTTCTTGCGACCGGATGCGGCGCGAGTTCCAGAACTCGCTTGCTTCGAAGCAGACTTTGTAGATTTCCGGCGTGCCCTCGAGCCCACGCGACCTGCGGCAGCAGCTACTGCCAATCGTTTGCCAGTGCCTTTCCTACGCCCGGAGCTACGGCGATTGCTTTTTGTGTCGCCTTCTTCGCGAGCGTCGGCGGTTTCGCGCGAGATAATCTTATTGAAGTTGCTACTTTCCCCGCGGGCGGTCTGATCCTGAAAGAGAAGCGCAAGTCCGCGCTCATCGAATTTGCCGAACCAATCGTCCCACGAGATTGGTTGCAAGGATTCGTCGCGGGCACCGGGGGCGCCCGGGAATTCAAGGCGAAGCATACCAATATCGCCTTCGTCGCCAGTACCGCGCACGCAGGCAGGTTCAGCACCGCGCTCTTCGGCCCACTGGCGGATCTCTTCGTGATCCGTGGTTACTCTGCTTTGTGCGCGTGAAGCCATAATGATTCTCCTTGGACAAATTGCATTTGAATAAGTAGTTGCGAGGGATGCATGGGACGTTGCTTAGGGCAGAGCCAACTACATTCCGAAACGATGAATGAGCAATGCAAGAATGATGCCGAAAGCGGCCGCGCCGAAAGTCAGAAACGCAACATAGTCTCCCACGTGACCACTATGAAGAGAACGAAGACCGCGCATACATGCCTGAACGGGCGCAATGGCACGGTTGCGCCTGGGCCATGCCGGCGAAAGCGCCCATCCAGCGAGCAACAATCCAGCTGTCATGGAAGACAAAGACGAAATCAGAGTGGGCTTCAGGGGAGAGTTGGTTTCCGGCGCAGCATCGTTGGGAATGTGTTTCGCATCGAGCACTCGCGCCTGGTAAGCGTAGGTACCGGCCATGGTGTGAGCCGCAGTTAAAGATGCGTGCTGGAGATTCGGCGTCAACGTCAATGCCAGAGCGGCCGTGACCAGCAAAAATGCGGGAAAGATCATGACCGCTGGAATACGGCGATGCGGACCCGCGGTCTCGCGGTCTTCAGGAATGTGTTTTCCGGGAGTGATCGCCGCCTTACTTCCTAGCCCGAGGTAAACGCGCCCGAACACACGAAAAATGGCGGCAGAGGTGAGCGCGCCTGAGAACGCAAAGACCACGTGAATCCAATCTTGATGGAGGAGAGTTGCGGCGTGGTTAATGGAATGTTCGCCGAGGAATGTGAGATTGGGTGGAACACCAGCGAGTCCCATAGCGCCGAGGAAAAAGACGAATCCCGCAAAGTGATGGCGCCGGGCGCGCCCGCGAAGTTCCAGTTCGTCTACAGTGCCGTAGCGATGCAGCAGAATACCGGCTCCGATGAAGAGCGAAGATTTCACTAATCCGTGCCCGGCGACATACAGCGCGACTCCGGCAAGTGCATGCGGGTCCAGCAGCGCAAAGCCAATCAGAATTAGTCCGGTATGGCTTATGGTGGAAAAGGCCAGCATGCGCTTCAGATGGCGCTGGCCGAAAGACATGATTGCTCCTAAAACCGAGGTGATCGTGCCGACGACCAGCAGCAGAGACATAAGCGCGGAGTGATGCCCGGTGAAAGGTCCAGCCACGACCGCCCAATAAATGCGCGCGACAGCATAGATTCCAAGCTCCACCATGACGCCACTGAAGAGAATACAAACGGGGGTAGGAGCGACGGCGTGGGCGTCGGCGAGCCAGAAGTGAAACGGGAAGATCGCGGCCTTCACGTAGAAGCCCACCAGGATAAATACGAAAGCAGTGATGACGAGCGCGTCGGATTGCTGCGCGAGTGCGCGTCCGATTTGCGCCATGTTGAGTGCGCCGGTGCGCGCGTAAAGCATGGCGATACCGCAAAGAATGAGGAACGCTCCAATGGTGTTAGTGACAGCAAAGTTCAGAGCTCCCTGCTGGGCCGTGGGTTCTTCGTTCTTATAGCCGCACAGAGCGAATGCGGAGGCGCTCATCAGTTCGAAGAAGACAAAAAGGTTGAACAGATCGCCACTGAAGCAGAAGCCCGACATTGCGCCGAGAAAGCCGAGCATCAGGACGTGAAAGAGTGTGCCGACAGAATCGAAGTAACGCAGGGAAAAGACGAAGGCAGCAAGGACCAGAACAGACACGAGCATCGCCAGTGCACAACTGATGGGATCGATCACGAAGCAGACGCCGATTGCGGCGCCGGAGCGAGGCGTCCATCCGCCAAACCAGTAGACAAAAGGCTCGGTGCGAACAGCGTGGAGAAGAAAAGCGTCGATACGCTGAAGGTGATGACAGTGGCGAGAATGGCGAGCGCGTCGGCGAGTCGGCGCGGCATGAACTTATTAAACGCGGCGAGAACCGCGGCGGTGCCGAGTGGAACAGCGAACGGGAGTGCCGGGAGTTGAGCGCTGATGGCGTTCGCGAGAGGCATGCTTAACCCTGAAGTTCGCGGAGGTGGTCTGGATTCAGCGTGCCGGTTCCTTTGTGAACCTGCACGGCAAGCGACAACAGCAAGGCGATCACGGTGGCCTCGACCACAACATCGGTCAGCATGAGTGCCTGGACGACTGGATCGACCGCTGGAGTTCCGACGGGCACGCCGGCAAAGACGGGCGGCAAACCTCCGATGCGATAACCAATGCTGAGCAGCAGCACGTAAGTGGAAGACTGCACGACTGCAAGACACATCACCAGATGAATGAAGTTTCGGCTGGTGACCACTCCATAGAGCCCAATGCAAAAAAGCCAGGCCGCCACGAGATACGGGAACAAACTCATTTCGCTTTCCGTAGGCGCAGCTTGACCTCGAGGGTTTGCTCGAGAAAGACGTAGATCAGCTGCACGAATCCGCCCGAGACCGCGAGTCCCGTGGCGATGTTGAGGAGGGGAATCGTGCCACCGGAGAGAATGGAGCCGGTCTCGCCGAGTGGTAGCACGTTCTGCATGAAAGCACCGCGGGCCAAGAGTCCGAGTGAGCCGATTACGACGAAACCGAAGATGCCGGCGGCCTCTATGGCTTCCACGAATTCCTGCCGAGTAATGCGCTTGAATGTCTCCAGTTCTCCCGCGATATAAACGAGCAGCGGAGGCGTTGCGAGGATCACCCCACCCTGAAAACCTCCGCCAGGCGTTAGCTGACCGTGGGTGATCACGTACCAGCCGAAGACGATCAACGGTCCGGTGAGCGCGAGGGTCAGGACACGGACCGCGTCACTGGCTGCAGGCGCGCGGCGGCGCTCGCTTTCGTCGATGCTGTGCCGCAATCGCTTTTCTGCTTCATCAGGAGCTTCGGTCTCTTCTTTCTGGGGCCGCAACAGAAGAGCGGTGCCGATGACAGACATGAAGAGGATGGATTCTTCGCCGAGCGTGTCAAAGCCGCGATAATCGAAATTTACGGCAGTGACGACATCGGTGACGTGGCGCTCGTAAACGGCGACGCTGTTGAGGATGTCGCCATAAGGGCCGCGATAGTTTCCGAACGGCGGCAGATCATGCAGCCCCCAGACAAAGAGCCCGAGGAACGCAGCACAGGAGATGAGGAAGAAATATCGCCGAAAGCGCCGGTTCATGCGACGTTGCCTCCTTTGGCGTTCCTGCTGGCGTTTGCGCGCGGCCTGTTCTTCGGTGTTGCGGCGAACCTTTGCCATGGTGAGCATGAACATCAGCGGCAGAGCCACGGCTCCAATCACGATTTGGGACAACGCTACATCGGGCGCCTGGAAGACGAAGAACATGCAAGCGAGCACGAGTCCGAAGAAGCTGAGACCGATGACCTGACTGCGCGGATCGCGGGTGAGCACGACAGCGGTGCCGCAAATTCCAACCAGAGAGAGGATGACGATGTGGAGAAGCTGCATGTCAACTCCTCGGAACGGAGGAACCAGGAATCTGCTCGTTGGGATCGGCTGTCCAGTGGCCCAATTTCCGAACACGGTCGGCTCGCGCGGTGGCATGTGTAAGGACTGCATTGATCAGGAGCAGTGCAGCGAAAACCAGAATGCTCTTCATCGCAGCCTGCCCGGCACCTTCGCGAATGACGACGGCAATCAGCAGCGGCACGAAGGCAACGGTAGTTACCGGAGCAAGATAGTGCAGGCGAACGTAGAAATCCCGGAACAGCGCGAGCGCAAGACAGCAGATCGCACAAACGACGACACAGATACCGAGCAAAATGGAAATTGCGGTCATAGCCAGCGCTCCAGGAAACGCGCAAAGACCAGGCCGCCACCGAAAGCCATGAGTGCAGAGGCGAGTGCGAGATCATAAAAGTTCGGATTGCCCAGCGCCTCAGAGAACGTGATGAAGAACATGCTGACAATCACTCCCCCCATTTCCAATCCCAGCAGGCGGTCCATGGGAGATCCGCGAAATGTCGCGATTCCGCAAGGGATCAGACAGAACGCGAGGACGATGGAAGCCAGCAGCCAGGGATTCATTCCTGCGCTCCCAGTTCGCGAGCGATCAGCGGAAGTGGTGAGGGCTGGATCTCATGCAGCAACAGTTCGTTCACGTGACGATCGATTCCGACCACAACTGAGTCCGGGGGAATAGTGAGATAAGCAATGGTCAGTGTGCGACGGGTGGAGGATTCCGGATCGTCGCCTCCAGTGTCAAAAGGGATGGCGTGAAAGCGCGCGAGTGAAGGTCGATGCAGCAGAGCACGGATGAGGCTTACTGCCAGACGATAGGAGCCGACGATGACGTACCAGGGTTCCAGGAATGCAAGAGCGATCCAGCGAGGGCGGGGGCGGAACGCAGCAAGTCCGGAACCGCGAATCAGGCAGCTCCCAAGCACACCGAGTGCGGCGACGCCGAAGCCCACGTAGAGCTCCGCAAGCCGCGGACTGCTGGTGTACATCATCCAGAGGCCGAGGAGGAACAGGAACCCGATGATGAGAGATACACTCCTGCGCAGCATCGGTTCATGGGAGCGCGAGGAGAGAAGGCGGGTTGTATCGTGACATATCCGATTTACGAGACTTGCGTGGCCGGTCCCTGATTCAAGTTGCGCGCCGCGCGACGCCCGAGTTGCGTAGCGAAGGAGCGTGTGACGGCAGTCTCACTCTCGCTGCCGGTGTAGCGGACGCTGGGATCGCCTTGCGATGCAGGCAGGACGCGGTTCACGATGCCCATCATCTCGCACGTGAGCCCGGGCGCGACTCCGTGAAGCAGCCCGAGCGCCTTCGCCTGTGGAGAGATGACTAGTTCAGCGCGATGATGACGGATGGCGCTGACGATTCTGCGCGCTGCGCTTTCGGCGCTGATGGAAACCAGGGGCAACGTTGCGCCGAGCGCAAACCAGGTGAACTCTCTGCGGTGATCGCCTTTGAAGAACGCATTCAGGTGCGATCCAGTGCGCATCAGTCCAGGAACGACGGTGGTGACGTGGATGCCGGACTTTGCGAGTTCGGCGTGCAGTCCTTCGGAAAAGCCAACGGCCGCGAATTTGGCCGAGCAATACGGCAGCAGATGAGGGATGGAGACCTTTCCCCCGATGGATGCGATGTTGGCGATCGATCCAGCGCTGCGGGACTTCATATGCGGGAGGACCGCGAGTGTGGGATAGACCACGCCCCAGTACATGACGTCGAGCGCTTCCTGGAAATCGGTAAGCGTTTGCGATTCCAGCGGACCCACGCTGATCTGACCAGCGTTGTTGATGAGGACGTCGATCTGACCGAACGCAGAACGGACGGAGTTGATCCAGCTAACCACCTCGTCGTAGTTGGTGACGTCGCAAACATAGGTTCCAACTTCCGCGTGGATGCCGATCTGCCTGCGAGCGGCTTCGAGTTCCTGTTGATCACGGGCGCAGATCGCGAGACGCGCTCCGTGACGCGCCGCTTCCTGGGCGAGAGCGAGTCCGAGTCCGCGCGAGCCGCCGGTGATCACTACGACTTTACCGCTTCCAGTCTTCGGGGCGCGTGGCAGAGCGAAACAGCTTCCAGCCTAGTACTCCCGCGGCAGCAGCGCCGATGGTGACTCCGGCTGCGACACCAGTGGCCCCGATCGCGGCTGCTTTTGCGATGCGGCGGACATTGCGATTCACACCGCATTCCTCGTGATGAGTGCGCATAGGGTCTCCTGAAATTTCATGGTTGGGGAGAGCGCGGTCATTCGTGTTCTCCAGCGTGGACTTGGCCATAGTTAAGAAGAGTCACAATGGTGACGCCTCCGACGATGTTGCCGAGCGTCGCGAACAAGAGCCAGTGGAAGTACATGCCGGCGGTGAGATTTCCGGTCACAACGGCAGATAGGATTTCACCACTGGTGGCGATGCAGTGGGAGAACCCGCCGACGCCAACGATGAAAGTGAGCAGCCAGACCACGGCGATCTGGCCAATCGTGAAGTGACTGGCAGAGACCATCCACGCAACCAGAGCAATAAGCCAGCCGCCAATGATGCCGCTCCAGAAAAAGAAGCTCGCATTACCGGATATCGCGCTGGTGCCCAAATCGACGAGTTCCTGCGCGGCTTTGGGATTGAGCGCGGAGGTGCGCTCCACGATCAGCGCAAAGACCAAAGCTCCCAAAACATTGCAGACGAAGACCACCGACCAGAGACGAAGCGTGTCGCGAATCCAGCGCGGGTTATCGAAGACGAGCACAACGGGATACAACGTGTTTTCCGTAAAGAGCTGGGCGCGTCCGATGACGACAGCAATGAATCCCATGGGATAAAAGAGCTGGGCGATGAACTCGGATGCCGGATCGTGACCGAGCGCCGCGCGAACGACGGCGACGGAAAGTCCGGTGAGACCCATGGCGAAGCCGCCGGCGAATCCCGAAAAAGCCAGAGCATGGGTAGAGCGTTCAAGTTCTTCGCGGCCGTTTCGCGCAACGGTTTCCAGGATCTCCGAAGCGGAGCGCCGTGTGGATTTGAGCTCGACCTCTTTCGGGCGCGCTTGCGGCATTCGTGGTTAGATGCAGGTTTGCTGGAGGGCTTTTGCTCTCAGGAATGCAGAATCAGCTGGCGTTCAGTTCCGTGCGGTTGCGGATGATCTGGAGCAGATTTCCGCGGCTCAGAACGCCAAGTAGATTGCCATTCGAGACCACCGGCATCTGGTTGATGTCCTCACGGGTCATTTGCTCGAGGGCCTGAAACAGAGGCAGATCGGGTGTGAGTGTGTGCAGTTTTGCAAGAGGCATCATGGCAGCGCGAACGCTGGTTCGCGTCCAATCCTCACGTGGGACCTGGCGCACGCTATGCGGGGTAATCATTCCGACGAGGTAGCCTTGGTCCTGAACAACGAAGCAGCGCTCGCCGGTGCGGAGCAGGTACATATCGACGAAGTCCTGCAGGGAGATATTGCTGGGAACGGTTACGCAGTCGCGCGACATGGCGTCGGAGACTTTCAGTCCGGTAAGTGCGGACTGGCTTCGGCGGGCAGCGAGCGAGTTGCCGGCAGCCTGTATCAAGAACCATCCGATGATGGCGAGCCAGATGGCGCCAATGCCTTGTCCGGTGAAGAGACGGAAGAAGCTATAGATGATGAAGAGCCATCCGACGATCTGACCGATGCCGGCGGCGATGCGGGTGGCGCGATCAGCACTGCCCGTCATCCACCAGATGATCGAGCGCAGCACGCGGCCGCCATCCAGCGGGAAGCCTGGAATCATATTGAAGGCGGCGAGCATGAAATTGATATAGCCGAGCCATTCGAAGATCGCAGCGCCGGGAGTATGCGCGAGCGTCCATGGCTCCCAGCCGAAAGCGTAATGGGCAATGGCGAGACAGAGAAGGCCGAAGAGCACGCTCATCAACGGGCCAGCGATGGCCATCAGAAATTCGGTGGATGCAGATTCGGGCTCGCGCTCGATTTGCGCGACTCCGCCAAGAAGAAACAAGGTGATGCGGTTCACGGGTAATCCGCGGGACCGGGCCACAACAGCGTGGGAGAGTTCATGCAGGATTAGTCCGGCAAAAAAGAGCAGGCCGGTAATGATGGCGGAAATCCAAACGGTAACTGTCGACCAGTTTGCGTTCGTGTAACGGAACTGTGCGACTAGCGAAATGACGATGAGGATGGCGATAACAATCCAGGTGTAGTGCAGGCGGAGATCGATTCCGGCGATGCGGGCGAAACGGAAACTGCCTGACTGCGTGCCGTTCATGGCGTGCTCCTGAGTCGCATGACAACCTATTCAAACAGATGCGAGAACGCCTGGCGCCGAAGCAGAAAAGCTGTCCAGTCCGGACTACTCGAGCCCCTGTTCGATCAGAACATTCTCGCGGACGATCAGTCGATGCGGCGCCATCTCGCGCAGGGTCGGAAGCACACGTTGAATGTGCTCATCCGTATCGATAAAGGTGAGCACGACCGGCAACTGTCCGCCGGCATCGACCAAGTGTGAAGCATGCACTGCCTGGCGCCCCGTGAACCCCGCGACAGCGTGATAGACACCGGCTCCGGCGACATTCTCCTTGCGAAGATAGTTCAACAATTCGATGTGCAACGGGCGGTGATGCCAACGGTCGGCTTCATTCAGATACATCGTGACTTGAACAGCCATGGGCAAGGTCCCCGGGCGCGAATTGTACTCCATTGGTGACTCCTGTGAAGTGAGCTGAGTTGCGCGAGATGCCTGGTTTTACAGTGCGCGGGCGAGCGCACCGCCAGCTAATACGGCTGCCAGGCAAAAGATGTTGCTGAGCACCACATTCAGGCTGAACTGCAGCCATTGCCCTTGCTGGAAGTACGCCATGGTCTCGAACGCATAGCTTGAAAATGTGGTGTAGGCACCGCAGAAACCGATCGCAACCAGGAGACGCCAGCGTGGATCTGCAAGGACGCGCTCGGTGGTCCAGACCAGGAAGAAGGCAAGAATGAAGCTGCCAGTGATGTTGATGACGAGCGTGCCATAAGGGAAATTGGGCGAAAGCGTACGGGCGACCCAGCGACTCAGAAAGTAGCGGGCGTTGGCGCCGAGGATTGCACCCAGGGATATCCAGAGAACGGCTTGCATGGAGTTCTTTCTCCCTCCGCGAGTTGAAGCGCGGACAACTGGCTTGCGCCAGAATGCCAATTGATATTGGTAGGAGTTATCAGCACCGGCCCGAGGCCGGGCGGTTATGGCGAACTCCATCGCCGTAACAGCGTGAAGTTAAGTTTAGCAAATGGCGGGCATCGCGAACGGCCACGATGTGACGAAAGTACTGCGAGAGCCAAAACGAGACGCGGATTCCCGCGCCAACGGAAAATCTGCTGCAAAGGCAAGGCGTTCTGGACTAGGATGCTGGGCATGTCTACCAATTCCTTTACTCGGCGTGCCTTTTTAGCTCTTTCCGCGATGCTTCCCTTTGCCTGGTCGACGCGGGCGTTCGGCAAGAAATCGTCAATCCCAATTGGCCTGGAGATGTATTCGGTTCGCGATCCGCTGAAACAAGATGCTCAGGGCACGGTTCGCGGTGTGGCGCAGATGGGCTACCAGGGCCTGGAGTTCTACGCACCTTACTACCAGTGGACCGATGCGCAAGCGAAGGACATGCGCAAGCTGCTCGACGATCTGGGCATCCGCTGCTTCTCGACGCACAACGAAGTCGGACTACCTGAAGCCGGACAAGATTGCGCGCACGCGCGACATCAACGGAATTCTCGGAAGCAAGTATGTAGTACGTGGCAAGCGTGCCCGAGATTTCAAACCTCGACGGCTGGAAGCAAGTGGCCGATCTGCTGAATGCCGCCGACGATCAGCTGAAGACGGCCGGGATGCACTCGGGTTATCACAATCATCAGCCGGAGTTCAAACAAGCTTGACGGCAAGATGCCGATGCAAGTCCTGGCTGCGAACACGCATCACGACATCATGCTGCAGCTGGACGTGGGCACTTGTTTGTCGGACGGAGTGGATCCGGTGGCATGGATCAAGTCGAACCCCGGGCGCATACGTTCACTGCACCTGAAGGATTGGTCGCCGGAGAAGGGCTACCAGGTTCTGTTCGGCGAAGGTATCGGCAAGTGGCCGGAGATCTTTGCTGCTGCCGAAAGCGTCGGCGGGGCGGAGTACTACCTGATGGAGCAGGAAGGCAGCCGGCTGGGCGAGATGGAGTCGGCAAAGGTGTGTCTCGAGTCGTACAAGAAGATGAGAGTGTGAGCAGCGGTTAGTGATCAGTGGCTAGTGGTCAAGCAAGAAAGCTCTTCTACTCTGGGCAGCCGCTCGGCTGCCCATGTGATTAGTGGCCCCCATCATTCTGAATTGCCCACGGCGATTCTCTGAGTCTGACATTGTAAAGTCTTGTTAAGTCTCGTCCTGCGAGATAGTTACGGCTGCGACGAAACGCTCTCTGCTTCATCCAATGAATTGAGGTCAAAGAAGAGTCATGCAGCTGTCTAGGATGAGAACATGGTTTGCAGGCTTCTTCCTGGCAGCGGCTCTATCTGTGCCGGCCCTTGCCGACGCAAATCCAGCGCTACCAGGAACACTGAATTACGTAGAGGGCAATGTCTCCATCGATCATGAGGGAGTGACTCCCAAGTCGGTCGGTTCGACAACTCTGGAGGCCGGCCAAAGCATTACTACAGATAACGGAAAGGCAGAGGTGCTGTTGACTCCTGGCGTGTACTTGCGCCTGGGAAGCGATTCTTCTGCACAGCTCGTTTCTCCGAGCATCACCAACACGGAAGTCGCGTTGAATCATGGTGAGGCAATCGTCGAAGTAGACGAACTGTACAAGCAGAATGACATACGAATCGTGAATGGAGGTGCCACCGCCACTCTGCAGAAAACCGGCCTGTATGAGTTCGAGAATAATCCTGGCGTAGTTCGCGTGTTCAAGGGACAGGCAGAGGTACAGGCGGGCGAGCGGCAAGTGAAGGTGAAAGGCGGACATGAGTTGGCCCTGGCACCGGAAAACGGCAAGCTGAAGGCGACCGGCTTCGACAAGAACAACTACGAAACGGCGGACTTGTATCGCTGGAGCAGTCTGCGCTCTCAGTATCTGGCACAGGCGAACGTGAACGCCGCGCAGATCTATTACAACAACGGCTGGTACGGTCCAGGATGGTATTGGGATCCGTTCTTCGCGGGGTATACGTTCCTGCCAGGAGCGGGAGTGCTCTACAGCCCGTTTGGCTGGGGATTTTATTCACCGGCATATCTGTACGCGTATGGCTATCCGGGATTCTACGGAGGCTTTTACCCAGGGGTATATCGGACAGGGCCAGGGTTCTATAACTATCGAGGCGCGGGTCATGTGTATGCGCCACGTGCTGGGGTTCGTCCGCTCGCACGTGGACCGGTCGGGGCCGCACCGCACGTCGGCGGCTTCCGTGTGATGGGCGGCGGTTTTCATGGTGGAAGCGGCGGATTCCATGGTGGCGGATTCGCTGGTGGCCATGGTGGAGGAATGGCACGCTAATCTGATTCTGTAATTTGAATTTCAAGGCGCTGGCGACAGCGCCTTTTTTGTTGCTTGAAAGAGCGGGTATACTGCCGCTCCTATGGGCGTGATGATTTCCATGCTGCGCGGCGTGAATCTGGGGCCGCACAACCGGATGAAGATGGAAGAGCTGCGAGCCGTGTACGAGTCGCTGAAACTGCAGGAGCCGCGAACCTTCGTTCAGAGCGGTAATGTGTTGTTCAAAACGAAGGAACGAGACGAAGCAAAGCTAAGCTCGCGGATTCAAGATGGGATCGAGAAGAAGTTTGGCTTCCGGCCAGATCTAATTCTCAGAACAACGGAAGAACTCCGAACGGCCGTGGCGAAGAATCCATTTGCAGCGCGGAAGAACGTTGATCCGAGCAAATTGCTGGTGACGTTTTTGGGAGCGACTCCTGCTGCGGACGCGTGCGGGAAGCTGCTGGAAATAGATACAGCGCCTGAGGAACTGCACCTGGTTGGTCGCGAGATTTTTATCTACTACCCGAACGGACTTGCGCGGCCGAAATTCCAGTGGATCAAAGCCGAGAAGATCTTAAAGGTGACGTGCACCGGACGAAACTGGAATAGCGTAACGAAGATGCTGGCGATGGCGGAGGAAATGGAGCGCGAGTAATGCTCCTACAAGCTTGCGCTGGACAAGGCCGCGGCATGCCAGGCATCGAAGCCGCCGGTAAGGTTGGCGACGTTGCGAAATCCGTCGCGACGCAGAATGCTGGTAGCGATAGAACTGCGATATCCGCCCTTGCAATGCACCACTAGCAACTTGTCGCGATCGAGTTCGTGAGTTCGAGCCGTGAGCTGTCCAAGAGGAATTCGCACCGAATGATCGATTGCGCCGGACGTGACTTCGCCAGCCTCGCGTACATCGAGCACCGCGATCCCGTCTTTTTCCTGTTCGCGCAGGTCAGCGAACTCCAGCACTGAAATTTGCGGGATGTAGTCGAGCGCGTATCCGCTTTGAACCCAGCCTGAGATTCCGTTTTGCAGGTAGGCGTCGGCTTTCTCGATTCCCACACGAGCCAGACGTAACTGCGATTCGCGCAGGTGATCCGCATCCTCCCCAACCAGAATGATGCGCTTATCCAAACCAAAAATACGCGCAGCCCACGACGCATATTGTCCCGAGAGCGCAATGTGGATCGAGCCCGGAACATGCGCGACGGCAAACTCCATGAGCGGCCGCGTATCGAGAATGACAGCGCCCTCTGATTGCAATCGGAGCACCTCGGCAGGAGCTATCGGCGCTGGGGGCGGAAGTTGGTCGAGAGCCGCTGCGCCTTGACGGTTGAGTTCTACGTCTCGACCGAAATATTCAGGCCGAGGTGGAAGACTATCTGTAAGCAGGCGAACGAAGTCTTCGGAACTCGTAGCCTGAAGCGCGTAGTTTGTGCGGCGTTCCTTGCCTATGGTCGACGAGCGCTCGGATCCCATTTGGCGGCCGCAAAGAGATCCGGCTCCGTGAGCAGGGTAGATCGCAGTCTCGTCGGGCATACGCAGGAGCTTTTCGTGAAGGCTCTGAAAGAGCATCGCGGCGAGTTGCTGCGGTGTGTAATCGCCGGAAAGATCGGGACGGCCGACATCGCCGACAAAGAGAGTGTCACCAGTGAAAACAGATTTCGGACGCGATGGATCAGAGAGATCTGTCATCGTGACGCAAACGCTTTCTAACGTATGGCCCGGCGTCGAAACAAAATCGAAACGGCAGTTACCGAACTGGATCGAATCGCCGCTCTTCACCGCTACATGCGGGAACTTCGCTCCGGAACCTTGGCCGAGATAGATGCGAGCTCCGGTGCGGGCTGCGAGTTCATTGTGTCCGGAGACGAAATCGGCGTGAAGGTGCGTCTCGATGATGTGCTCGATCTTTAGACCCTTCTCGCGAGCGGCTTCGAGATAGATGTCGACGTCCCGCTGTGGATCGATGACCGCAGCTATGCCTTCCGATGAAATCAGGTAGGAAGCGTGTGCGAGGCACCCCAGAAAAAACTGTTCGATGGAGACGGGCTGCATAGGCGTCCGGAGAGTATACATCCGCTCCGCGAACCTGATCCGGCCAGAGTAGCTAGTCCGTCTTTAACCCGCCGGTGAGTTCGGTGATGCGCTCGATGCGATGCTCAAACGCCCAGCTCTCCAATCCTTGGACTAACTTCTCAGTTGCACACGGATCCCAGTAATTCAGCGTTCCCACCTGGATGGCAGCAGCTCCGGCGAGCATGAACTCGACGATATCGGTTGCCGTGCTGATTCCACCCATGCCGATCACAGGAATGTTCACGGCGTGTGCGGCTTCGTAAACCATGCGCAGCGCGATGGGCTTGATTGCGGGACCGGAGAGCCCCCCGGTGATGGTGGCAATCCGCGGACGACGCGTTTCCGGATCGATGGCCATGGCGCCGAAGGTGTTCACCAGTGAAATAGCGTCTGCGCCGGCATTTTCCGCGGCTTTCGCCATCTTCGCGATGCTGGTCACGTTGGGCGAGAGCTTCACGATCAGCGGGCGCTGGCAGACGGGTTTTACCGTGGAGACGACTTCCTCGAGCATCATGGGATCAGTTCCAAAGACGATGCCACCGGCCTTAGTGTTGGGGCAGGAGACGTTGAGTTCGTACGCGGCGATGCCTTCGCCTTCGTTGAGGATGGTGATGACGTCGCGATAGTCCTCGCGGGTGTAGCCGAAGACGTTCGCGATCACCGCGGGTCCCTTGATCTTGCGCAGGTGCGGCAGCTTATCGTTGATGAACGCCTCAGCGCCGATGTTCTGCAGGCCGATGGAGTTCAACATACCCGCTGCAGTTTCAAACAATCGCGGCGGCGGATTGCCGGCCATAGGCTCGCGCGAAAGTCCCTTGACGACGAAGCCGCCGAGTTTTTCGAGCGAGACGATATCTTCGAACTCGATGCCGTAACCGAAGGTGCCGCTGGCGGCAATGACTGGATTCGTCAGTGGAATACCCGCGAGGCGCACGCGCAGGTCAGGCTTGGGTTGTGCACCGCGATGTGGTTTGGCGGGAGTGGTTGCGGTCTCGCTCAATGTTTGGGCTCCTTGTTCGTATCCGCTGGAACCATAATGCCACGACGAGCAGAAAGATCGGGAGGAGTACGCAGGCCTTCGGTGAGTACGCGCCCCACAGCGCTGTTCGGAGCATTGATTCCCAGCAGTGACGCGAGCGTTACGGCGAGATCGACGGGCTCCGAATGAGTGCGATAAATGCCGGGCTGGAAGGGCAGTCCGAAGAACGCCAGCGGCACATGCGTATCGTAATTGTAGGGCGAAGCGTGATCAGTGCCGCTGCGGATTCCGACATAATAAGGTGGAGCAATGCCAAGAACGTACCAACTCGGCACGCCGGAATAGCTGTGCAGGTACTTGCGGCCAAGCTCGTCGGGCGGGACATGAAAATCGGCGAGCTGCGTGCGCGTGAAGTAGGAGCGCATGCCAATTTGTTTCAGGGCTTCTCCCGCAGCCTGCTCGGCTTCGGCCTCGTTGACCTTCGCAGCCGCGAAAGCATTTTCATCAAGGAAGAGAACCGGCCAGGAGAGGCCGCTGTTGGGTACATACTTTCCCGGACCGAATCGCGCTGAAAGAATTTCGTTCAGCTTGATTGCTGAGCTGCCGCTCGTCAAGATTCGCAGCGGGCAAACGGAAGCCGGCTGCAACAGCAGGCATGGGCGAAACACCATGATCTGCCGAGAGTGCGAGCCAAACGTTGCCGAGTCCGATTTGTTTTCCCAGAAAGGCGAAGAACTCCGAGAGCTGATGATCAAGAGCCAGTGCCATGGCTTCGATCTGCGGTGAGTCCGGTCCGACTTGATGGCCTAGAATATCGTTTGCCGACAGGCTGATGATGAGCAGATCGGTAGCTGTTCCCTGGCCGAGCTTTTCGTTGGTGATCAGTGAGCGAGCGAAGTCAAATTGGTAGTCGTTGGCGAAAGGCGTGCTGCCTACGGTCCCGTAGAAATCAGCTTTTTCGGACGGCTTATTGGTGTTGCGAAGAACCTGCCCGGCGCTGTCCTTCCAATCGCGGTTCCAGTATTTGTCAGCTTGCCCTGAGGCATTAAACTGCTGTACCCACGCGGGCAGCGAGTTCATGTAGTAGGTCGAGGTGATCCACGCACCAGTCGTGTGATCGATCCAGTAGGCCCCATTTGCGCTGAAGCCGCCGGGAAGAACCGCGGACCGATCTTTCAACGAAATGGCGAAGACGCGCGCTTTGCCCTGAGTGGCGAGCTTGAGTTCATCGCCGATGGTGTCAGCCTGGAGGTTGCGAGGCGAGGCGCCAGACTCCGAGCCAGAAATGCCGACGAGTCGCGTCGTGTCATCTTCGACGGAGGTGATCATCTTCTTCTTCGCCGGATCCCACCATTCGTTGGCGAGAATGCCGTGGCCATTGCTGTAGGCGCCGGTAAACAGCGTCGCATGACCGGGTGCTGTGCGCGTATTCGCATAGCTGTAATTACAACTGGCGAAGTAGGCGCCACGATCGGTGAACAGGCGGAAGCCATCGGGACCAAGCTGATCGTGGGCGCGATCGAGATAGTCGCCACGAAACTGGTCAATGATGATGACGACGACAAGTTTGGGCTGCGCATTGTAAGCGGACGCGGAAAGAAGAGTGCAGGCGAGGAGAACGATCAGCGGGAGAGCTGCGAGGCGAAGTTTCATTGGTGTGAGTAGTGTACCGAAGATGCTGGCTGTGGGCTTCCGGCCCTTTGCAAAAGAGGCAAAGGACCGGGCACCCTAAGCATGGTGGAATAACCCACCAAGAACGCGGGCGGGGGCGCCCGCGCCACCAACGCTATTCGGCAATCGCGAAGTGAGCGCGCCGGTTCATCTGATAGCAGGAGTCGCTATTGTCGTTGCAGAATGGCTTCTCTTTGCCATAGCTGATCACCTTCAGACGATCGGCTCCGATGCCAAGCTTGTCGAGCAAAGTCTTGGTCGCATTGGCGCGATTGTCGCCCAGGGCGAGGTTGTATTCCTCCGAACCACGCTCGTCGCAATGACCTTCAATCACGATCTTCAGGTCAGGATGTGCAGCGAAGAACTTCGCATTGGCTTCTGCGATCTGCTGGTCCGAAGAACGGATGTCGTACTTGTCGTAGTCGAAGTAAATGTCCTTCACATTTTGGGCGAAGAGGTCCTTAATGCTCGGACCCACCTGCGCGACGGGAGCGGGCGGAACAGTGACAGTCACGCGAGCCGAGGCTTCCGCGCTTCCGCCTGCCCCTTTAGCGATCAGATGATAGGTGGTGGAGTCAGCGGGGCTTACAGCTCGGTTGCCCGAGGCGGTGACCAGGCCGAGGCCGTCAATGTAGATGTCCGCGGCATTGGTTGTGTTCCACGAGAGTGTGACGGACTGGCCCTTTTCGATGGACGACTGGCTGGCTGTCAGCGTGGCTGTGGGTGTTGCTGGCGGAGGTGGCGGTGGAGTTTTGGCAACGACTTTCTTTTTGGCGCAGGCGCCGAGTAGAAGGATTGCCGCAAGGAGAGATAAGGTGACGGCGAATTTCAGCGACGATTTCATACATCCTCCGAGACGAAGTAGCATTGCCGCGCGGGCGGCGGTTGAGTCGGGTACGGTTCCATGAATTTTGGGGAACGGCGATTAACAGCGCAGATCGAAGGCGAGCGCGCGAGGGAAGAGTTCCAGCAGGGCTAATGAATCAGTCAGTGCTGCGAAAAAGTTCTTGAGCTGCACCCGAAGTTGAAGCAGACGGAAATGGCTACCAAGACGGATGGAGCAGTACAACAGAAAAGCGTAGAGCCGGGAACGGCCACCGGTTACAGGGCCGTGAGTTGCGGAGAAGGACCCGCGTGCAGCCGGGAAAAAGAAGAGGCACAGTACGCAGATCAGTACCACAATCGCCAGTTTGATGTTGGCAATGCGATGGAACATCGAATCCGTCCAGACGTAGGCCTATTACTTGCAAACACGGTATCCGAAGCAGAGTTGCTCAATCCAGTTACTTTTGTGCGTCTGGCAGGACAGGGGCAGACCCGGTTTCAGGCTTCCAGACGGCCAGTGTAGATGGCCATTCCGGCAATGGCGTCCACGCCGAGTCGGTCAAGTTGGTCGATCTCTTCTTCCTTAGTGATGCCGCCCGCAACGATGAGCTTGCGCGTGGTAGCGGCGAGCAGATCGGGAACGACCTGTTGCGGAAATCCCTGGAGCAGCCCTTCGGTATCCACGTTGGTATAGAGGAAAGCGCCGCAGAAGTCGTTGAGAGCGCGCATCGCGTCGGGCGCCGTGAATTCGGTGAGGGTACGCCAACCGTGAATGGCAACGCGGCCCTGCTTGGTGTCGACACCGAAGGTCAGGCGGTCAGGGCCAAGTTCGCGGGCGAGTTCGTCGGCGAAGTCACGCTGGATGTGGCCGTCTTTGAAAAGCGCGGAGCCGATGATGACGCGATGGGCTCCGAGCGCGAGGGCTTCCCGGGCGGCGGCGAGCGAACGAATGCCACCGCCGACCTGGCAGGGCAGTTTTGCGAGAAAACGGGCGATCAGTTCGCGGTTGCTGCCGGTGCCGATGGCGGCGTCGAGGTCGATGAGTTGGACGAGCGGGTACTTCGCGAAGCGCTCGGTCCAGTAGTCGAAGTCGTCAAAGTCGAGGGCTTTCTTCTCGCCCTGTACCAACTGGACGATTTTGCCGCCCATGAGGTCGATGGAAGGAATCAGCATAGTTCAGTAGTCAGTAGCCAGTCAAAACCGTTTCTCGTTTCACGTTTCATGAAAAGCAAAATCGGTTTCGTGGAACGTGAAACACGAAACGTGAAACGGCGCTACACCGGCCAGCGCATCGGCACGCCCGCGCGCTGGAGATGTTGTTTTAAATCGCCAATGGATTCCAGTCCAAAATGGAAGATCGACGCGGCCAGGGCTGCGTCGGCACGACCTTCACGAAACACGTCCACAAAGTGATCCGGCGATCCAGCGCCGCCGGAAGCGATCACTGGAATCGAGACAACGCCGGCGATAGCTGCAGTCAATTCGCAGTCGAAGCCGGCGCGAGTGCCATCGCGGTCCATCGAAGTCAGCATGAACTCGCCTGCCCCGCGAGATTCCGCTTCACGCGCCCAGTCGAGAACGTTGTGCGCGGTCGGCTTGCGTCCGCCGGAAACGTACACCTCGGCGGGAAACGCGAGGTCCCTCGACTCGGATCGAGAATGATTCGCCCGATCGCTCGGAATGACAGAACCTGAAGATGTTCGCCGGGCGTCGATAGCGATGATTACCGCCTGCGAGCCGAAGCGCTCGGCGATGCAGGTGATCAGGGATGGATCGGCGACCGCGGCGGAGTTGATGGTGATCTTGTCGGCGCCGGCATCGAAGATCGCGCTGGCATCGTCGAGTGAACGGATGCCCCCACCGACCGTGAATGGCACGAACAGTTGGCGCGCGGTGCGGCGGACCGTCTCGACCAGGGTCTTGCGCTTTTCGTGCGTCGCAGTGATATCGAGCAGGACGATTTCGTCAGCACCGTTGGCGGCGTGCAAGGCAGCCAGTTCTGCGGGATCGCCGGCATCGCGAATGTTCACGAACTTCACGCCTTTAACGACGCGTCCGGCATCGCAGTCGAGACAGGCGATGATGCGCTTGGTCAGCACCGAGACGGCCTCCCGTCGTTCACGGTAAAGCCTGCATTGGTGAAATCGCCTATAGGACCAAAATCTCTCATGCCATCTCCGCAAAGTTCTTCAGGATGGCGAGTCCGGCAGGTCCGGACTTTTCGGGATGAAACTGCACGCCGAAGACGTTGCCGCGCTCGACCACACCGCTGAATTCGGCGCCGTAATTTGTTTTCGCAACTGTGGCTGGAACGATCGGAGCACGATAGGAGTGCGTGTAATAGACGAAGGCCTGATCGGGTACATCCTTGAGGAGCCGCGAGCCGGGCGTGATCTCGATCTGGTTCCAGCCGACATGTGGTGATTTCACCTCGCTCGGGAACTTCTCAATCATAGCCGGAAAGAGCGAGAGGCCGGGTACACCGTCGGCTTCGGTGCTGCCCTGGAACATCCATTGCATGCCGACGCAGATGCCGAGAAAGAGCGCTTCGCGGTCGAGCGCATTACACACCGCCTGACGTAGACCGCTCTTTTCCAACAGCAGTGTCGCGCCAAAATGGCCTACTCCGGGGACAACGATATGACGCGAACCGCGCACGACCTCGGGATCTTCAGTCACCTGAACTTCGCAACCGAGATACTCGAAGGCCTTGCCGACTGAAGCGAGATTACCCGCGTGATAGTCGACGAGGGTGATCATAAGAGTCCCTTGGTACTGGGAAGCATTTTTGCGAGTTGCTTGTCGCGGGCACAGGCAACGCGCAACGCCCGCGCGAAGGCTTTGAACAGCGCTTCGATTTTGTGATGATTGGAGCGGCCGTACATCGTCTTGAGATGGACGTTGGCGCGCGCGCCGCGAGCGAATCCGTCGAAGAAATCGTAGACAAGTTCGGATTGCAGATCGCCAACGAGACGCGTTCGAACTTTGGCATCGACGACAACAGCGGTGCGCCCGCTGAGGTCGATAGCGGCAATGCCCAGCGTCTCGTCCATCGGCATAAGAAAGTAGCCGGCGCGATTGATGCCCTTCTTGTCGCCGAGCGCGCGATCGAATGCCTCGCCGAGCGCGATGCCGACGTCTTCGACGGTATGGTGCTGATCGACGTCTAGGTCGCCCTTGCAGTTGAGCTTGAGATCGAAGCCGCCGTGCCGCGTGAACAACTCGAGCATATGATCGAAAAAACGAATTCCGGTGGAGACCTGGTACTTGCCCGAGCCTTCGATGGTGAGCGCCAGATCGATTTGCGTCTCGGTAGTGTGGCGAGTGAGTTGAGCTTTGCGCATAGGATTGGCCGCTGATTAACGCGGAGGAACGCTGATGGGCTCTCCTGTTCTTGTTATGCCGAGCTCTGCGATTGCCGAAGTGAGGGCGGCGAGTAGTTGATCCGTGTGCTCGCGCGTGCCGATGGTGATGCGCACGCAACCGGCACAGCCGGGGTCGGAGTTGCGGTCGCGAACCAGAATGCCGCGCTGCTGAAGGGACTGAATGAACTCGCGATATTTCGGGCCGATGCGCGCGAGAACAAAGTTGGCGTGACTGGGCCAGTGGTGCAGGCCGTTTTCCCCGAAGAACTGCTGCACGCGTAGGCGGCCTTCGATTACCTGGCGCAGATAGTCGGCGACGTAAGCCTGATCGCTTAGCGCCACGGGAAGCGCGGCGAGGGCGGCGGCATTCACGTTGTAGGGCGAACTGACGCGGCGGACCATTTCCATCTGGTTAGCACGGCCAATGAGCACGCCGACGCGAAGTCCAGCAAGACCGTAGGCTTTCGAAAAAGTGCGCGCGATAAATAAATTATCGTATTTCGATATTCCGGCCAGAATACTCTGCCCGTAGAACTCGAAATAGGCTTCATCGATCAGAACAGCGGCATTGGGAGCGCTTTCGACCAACCGAAGCAAATCGCGGGACTCAGCGACGGTGCCGCTGGGATTGTTGGGATTGGCGAGGGCAATCAGGCGTGTGCGCGGCGTGATGCGCGCGATGATCTCGTCAATCGGAAACGAGAAGTCTTCGTGCATAGGCACGGTGATGATCTTCGCGCCGGTTGCCTGAATATAAATTGCGTACATGCCGAACGTGGGGACGACAAGAATTGCCTCATCTTCTTCGCGCAGATAGGTTTCGCAGACGAGGTGCAGGCCTTCGTCGACACCATTCGTGAGCACAACCTGATCGGGCGCAACGCCGAGAAAACGGGCGACGATTTCCTCACAATGATCGCGATGCGGATAACGCGAGACCTCTTCCGCGGTGAGGCTGGCCAGCTTGCGATAGACGCGTGGCGAGCATCCGGCGGTATTCTCGTTCATGTTGAGATTGAGCCCGGTGAGACCCGCCGATGGCGAGCGGTACGACTTCATGCCGAGCACGGCTGGACGTGGTTCAAGCACGGGTACACCTCACGCGGACGGATTCCGCATGCGCGCTGAGTCCCTCGGCTTCGGCGAGCGTAGTGACGATGGGCGCGATGCGCACGAGGGCTTCGCGCGAAACTTCCTGCACAGTGATGATCTTCAGATAGTCGAGGACGCTGAGGCCACCACGGAAACGCGCAACGCCTCCGGTAGGAAGAACGTGGTTAGGGCCGGCAGCATAGTCGCCCAGCGACTGCGGCGAGTAGGGACCGAGGAAAATGGATCCCGCGCTGGTAAGTGAGTCGAGTTGATCGCGCGAAAGCGTGATGTGCTCGGAGGCAATGGTGTTAGCAACGGAGATTGATTCCGCCGGAGAACTGGTCACGAAGATCAGGCCGTTACGGTTGAGAGATTCGCGAGCGATTTTGTTGATCTTCGCGCGGGTCTTGAGTTCGGCGGCAACATCTTTCGCAAGCGCGCTGCTGCTGGTGATGAAAACGACACTGGTATCGGGATCATGCTCGGCTTGCGCGACCAGATCCGAGGCCCAGAAGGCAGGCTCCCCATCTTCGGCAACGACAATGGCTTCGGTGGGACCGGCCAGCATGTCGATCGCGCAATCGAAGGAGACGAGCTTCTTGGCGGTAGTGACGAAACGATTGCCGGGGCCCACGATCTTCACGACCGGAGCGATTGACTTGGTGCCATAGGCGAGTGCGGCGATGGCCTGGGCTCCGCCGATGCGGTAGAACTCCGTCACGCCGAGCAGCGCAGCGGCCGCCAGCGTTTCCGCTGCGGGACTCGGCGAGCAAACGGCGATGCGTTGGACACCCGCGACCTGCGCGGGAATGACGGTCATCAACAGGGATGAGGGCAGTGGGTAACGGCCGCCCGGGACGTAACAGCCAACGGAATCGAGAGGGCGAATGATCTGTCCGACCTGCAGGCCGGGCTGAATTTCGCGCGTGAACTCCTGCGGCTTTTGCCATTCAGCGAATTTGCGGATGTTGTGCGCGGCGGTTTCGAGCGCATGGCGCAGATTCGGCGGAATGGAAGCGAGGGCGGCGGAGAGTTCTTTTTCACTGACGCGAAGCGATTGCTGTGGTTCGAGGCCGTCCCATTTCTCTGCATAGCGGCGAACTGCTGCATCGCCCTTGGCGCGAACGTCTTTCAAAATGCCGGCAACGGCTCGTTCTGTCTCCGCGGAGAAGAGCAGACGTCTGTTGGCGAGCTTTGCGACCTCGCGCGCAATTGCGCGGCCTCGGACTGTCCGTACGCCGGCCACTACATCACCACCTTGTTCAGCGGATATTCGACGATGCCCTGGGCCTTGGCCGCTTTCAAGCGGGGGATGATATCGCGCGCGGTGGTCTCTTCGATGATCGTATTAACGGCGACCCACTGCTCGCCATTGTCGGCAGCGAGTTCGGAGATCGTCGGGCGCTTCAGGGCGGGCAGCACGGCGATCACCCCGGCCAGGTCTTCTTTCTTCACGTTGAGCATGAGGCCGACGCGGCCCTGGGCGGCGATGGCGCCGCACAGCATCAGTGCGAGGTTCTGGATCTTCTCGCACTTCCACGAATCCTGCATCGACTTCTTGTTGGCGATGACCTGAGTATAGGACTCCATCACGGTGTCGATGATGCGCAGACGATTAGCGCGCAGAGACGATCCGGTCTCAGTGACTTCGACGATCGCGTCGGCGAGCACTGGCGGCTTCACCTCGGTGGCGCCCCAGGAGAAGTCGACCTGAACATTGATGTTCTTCCCTGCGAAATACTTCTTGGTCGCGTTCACGAGTTCGGTGGCGACAACGCAGCCATCGAGGTCCTCGGCGCGCTGGAAACGCGAATCTTCGGGAACGGCGAGCACCCAGCGAACTTTGCCGCGGCTCTGCTTGGCGTAGACGAGATCGGCGATGGCGTCGACTTCGAGTCCGCTCTCGACGACCCAGTCCATGCCGGTGAGGCCAACGTCGATGACGCCCTGCGCGACATAGCGCGCCATTTCCTGCGCGCGGATGAGCATGCATTCGATTTCGGGGTCGTCGGCAGAGGGGAAGTAGGAACGGCCGCTGACATAAATCTTCCAGCCGGCTTGGGCGAACAGCGCGACAGTGGCGTCCTGAAGCGAGCCTTTGGGGATGCCGAGACGAATCTTGTTGGCCATTATTTGGCCTCCGTGAGCGGCAGCTCGCGCGTGAAGCAGGAGCGCGTGCCTTCGTGACAGACGACGCCGTCGCCTTGGACGCGCACGCGAAAGAGGAGAGCGTCCTGGTCGCAGTCGGTAGAGGCGGAGACGACGCGCAGCCGATTGCCGCTGGTCTCGCCCTTCATCCAGAGCTTCTGGCGGGTGCGCGAGTAAAAAGTAACGAACCCAGTGGAGAAGGTGCGCTGGAGCGATTCGGCATTGACGAAGCCGAGCATAAGGATGTCGCCGTTGTCGGCGTCCTGAACGATGGCGGGGACGAGGCCCTGCATTTTGTCGAAATCGATATTCATTCGTTTTTCCCTGAAAACAAAAAGCCCGCTGATTTTTGGTCAGCGGGCTCTGGATCTTGTTCTACTTTGCTCTTCGCTAGTAGCAGACCTCCGCCGACACGCTCGCCGCGTGGTGGTGATGATGATGGCGATAGGTCAACGTGATCATTGTGAAAAGACAGAATAGCGGTGGGCGAAGCAACGTGTCAACGAAGAATTCATTCGCAGAGCAGGCAGAGGCACTTACCTTGCATAGAGGACTAGAATATTATGACAGGCGTTATGTCCTCCCTGAAGCAGATCCTCGATCAAAATGTACGTGAAGCGGCGCCGGAACTGGTCGAGAAGCTCGACGACAAGAACCGCGTTCGCTGCTATTCCTGCGGGCACGAGTGCCCGATTCCCGATGGCCAGTCGGGCGTTTGCAAGGTGCGCTACAACCGCGGCGGACACCTGTATGTGCCATGGGGATATGTCGGGGGCGTGCAATGCGATCCCATCGAGAAGAAGCCGTTTTTTCATGCGTATCCGGGGGCGCTCGCGTTCAGCTTTGGCATGCTCGGGTGCGATCTGCATTGCTCGTATTGCCAGAACTGGGTTACGTCACAGGCGCTGCGCGATCCGGAGGCGATGAGTCCTCCGATCCAGGCGACGCCCGAGCAGTTGGCGCAGGCTGCGGTGCGACAGGGTGCGCGTGTGGTGGTGAGCACCTACAACGAGCCGCTGATCACAAGCGAGTGGGCCGTCGCGGTCTTCAAAGAAGCACGTGCAGCGGGGCTGGCAACGGGGTTCGTGTCGAATGGAAATGGCACGCCGCAAGTGTTGGAGTTCCTGCGCCCGTGGGTGGATCTATATAAGGTTGATCTGAAGAGCTTCGACGATCAGCACTATCGCAAGCTGGGCGGACGGTTGCAACCGATTCTCGACACGATTCGACGGCTGAAGCAGATGGATTTCTGGGTGGAGATTGTCACCCTGGTCATTCCCCACTTCAACGATTCCAGCCATGAGTTGCGGCAGATGGCGGAGTTCATCGCCAGCGTCTCGCCTGAGATTCCGTGGCATGTGACGGCGTTCCATGAAGACTACAAGATGACGGACTGCGGGAACACGCCGGTCGAGACATTACTGCGTGCAGCGGATATCGGGCACGAATCCGGATTGAAGTTCGTGTACGTCGGCAATCTGCCGAATCAGGTAGGAAACCGAGAGAACACGTATTGTTGCAGATGCCACGAACTGTTGATCGAGCGCTGCGGGTATTGCGTCGTCTGCTACCACGTGACGCCTCAGGGTAGGTGCCCGTCTTGTGAAGCTCGCGTCCCTGGGAAATGGGACGCGAAGTTCGGCGGTCAGCGGACGACGAGGCCGTTCGTGCCTATGAGGTCGTGCGGTAAAGACTTTCACCACGGAGGCACAGAGGCACGGAGAAACGACGGAACCAAAGAATCTGGAAACCGGAAAACCGAAGAATCTTGGATCTACAGCAACTCCAGAGATGCGTTCGATTTTCCGATTCCCCGATAAGCGCTGTCGTCTAGCCTTCGATTGGCTGCACGAACACCCAGACTGTATCGTTTCGCTGGCTGTAGTAGAGCGTGACGGTAACGTCGCGTGGCTTCTGCTTGAACGCGAAGTGGTAACGAAATTTCTCGTGCAGATTCTTTTCCTTCACGCCGCGGATGAATCGGCCGCGGAACTCTTTCACATCGGTGCAGGGCGCGACTTGCGTGAAAAAGTTCTTGCCGATGACGCTCTGCTTCGGCAAGTGTGACAGCTTGGATTCGTAAAGATTGAATTTCAGTACCGTACCTACGGAATCGAGTTGAATCGCTCCGTGCGGAAGGGCGTCCAGTTCATGCTCGTTGAGTGAATCGACGCGGGTGTAGAGAGACTCCGATGCGGTCTCGGCAAAAGCCATAGCAAGCTCCTTCAAGATGTAGGTTGGAATCTGATCGGAGCAGCGGGAAGGATGCGCCGAGGTTCGAAACCATCTTTACGTACCCGGCGGCAAAGCGCGAGTTACGGTGGTAATCGCGCTTCTATGGCCATCTTTAGAAGCAGACGACGGCATTTCTACAAGCGAACATTTCAAAAGCTGGCCTGTTTCCGATACATTAGTTGTTTCTATGCTCGATCTGAATTTTGTTCGTGATCATCTGGAAGTGGTGGAAGAAAAGCTGCGGCAACGCGGCATGGATCCCAATGAGCTGCTAAAGTAATTTCCGCGAGATCGACACGCGGCGGCGCGCGGCGATCACCGAATCCGAGAATTTAAAAGCCCAGCGCAATCACGCGTCGGATGAAATCGCCAAGCTGAAGAAGAACAAGCAGGATGCTAGCGCGCAGATTGAAGAGACCAAGAACCTGCGCGGGCAGATTGAAGAGCGCGAGAAGGCAGCGGAAGCTGCGGATGCAGAGCTGCGCGAAATTCTGAACAGCATTCCAAACTTGCCGCACGAGTCGGTGCCTGTTGGGCGAACGGAAGCCGATAACAAGGAAGTGCGGCGCTGGGGAACTCCGCGTGAATTCAGCTTCACTGCGAAGCCGCATTGGGAGTTAGGCGAACAGCTTGGAATTCTGGATCTCGAGCGCGCGGTGAAGATCACCGGCGGCCGCTTTGCGGTCTATTGGGACATGGGCGCCAAGTTGGAACGTGCGCTGGCGAACTTCATGCTCGACCTGCACACGAAGGAGCACGGATACACCGAGGTGCTGCCGCCTTTCCTGGTGAATGCGGATTCGATGTATGGCACGGGTCAGTTGCCGAAGTTCGAGGCCGATCTGTTCAAGGTGCCGCATGGGGATAAGAATCTTTACCTGATTCCTACGGCGGAAGTGCCGGTCACCAATTTGTATCGTGACGAGATACTGGACGCAGTGCAGCTGCCGATTTCGCTAGTGGCCTACACGCCCTGCTTCCGCAGTGAGGCGGGATCGTACGGGAAAGACGTGCGCGGCATCATCCGCCAACACCAGTTTCAGAAGGTGGAGCTGGTGAAGTTTACGCGTCCCGAAGATTCCTATGAGCAGCATGAGAAGCTGACGCGCAACGCTGAGGAAGTACTACAAAAGCTAGGACTGCCCTACCGGGTGATGGCGCTCTCTACCGGCGACATGGGATTTACTTCCGCGAAGACCTACGATCTCGAAGTCTGGCTGCCCGGCCAGCACTTGTTTCGCGAGATTTCTTCCTGCTCGAATTTCGAAGCATTCCAGGCGCGGCGAGCGAATATCCGCTACCGGCCCGAAGGGAAGAAAGGCACGGATTTCGTGCATACCCTTAATGGCAGCGGGTTGGCTGTGGGACGTACGTGGCTGGCGATCCTGGAGAATTATCAGCAGGAAGACGGCAGCGTGGTGATCCCGGAGGCGCTGAGGCCGTATATGGGCGTGGAGCGAATCGAGCGAAGGGAGAAGTAAGATCGGGCGAACGAACCGGCAACTACGCTACTGCGGAACCTTTTCTCGATTCTCGCGCAGAGAATCCACGATCCGTTTTGCTTCTCCCAAGCTGCAGCGGTAGATCTTGCTGGCGGCGGCGACCGCGCTCATGTTCTCGCCGCGGGCAACCAGTTCCCGAAGTTGCTTCTCCTGCTCTTCGCGGCTGAGAGATTTCGTCTGCGTGAAGTCTTGCCTTAAAGAAATCGGGTCTTTAATGACGGTATAGGGGCGCAGCGCGTCAAGGAATCTGTGTGTGCCGGGCACGACGTTCCAATGTATGCGAATCGTATTCGGCGCGGTCATCGTGGCGGGATAATCCCGGTAGAGAGTGGAACTGGTGCCACCGTACCAACGCTTTTTCAACGGAGCCTCTTCCCCACGCTCAGCCTGCAGTGCGTTCGCAAGTGGCGCGGTATCGCCGGATAACTCAAGATCGACATAGCGCAGGTATTGGGTTTGTGAGGTGCCGGGTCTTGCCGGATCGGGGGTAGTGACGCGCTCTTTTACCAGGCGGGCCGATGCGATCTCGCCGAGAGAAAGAAAGGTGACCGAAGGATCCTCCGCTGGAAACTCGTAATTGAGATAAGAACGATACTGCACGTAAATTCCTGTTTCATTCATGCGGACGAGCCAATTTGATGGGTGGAACCGCGCCGTGACGAACCTGCGAGTCAAAAGCACGAACAGTAGCAGAAACGCGCCGAAGAGATAGCCGGGTGACCACTTTCCCGCGTATCCGTTGTAGAACAGAGCGATGGAGGCAGCGAGCCCAGCAAGCCAGACGATCAGGGCCCGCAGAGGCGCGTGCCGAAATACGCGGTCTTTGCTGCCAATCTCGACGTCTTGCAGTCGCAGCAGGCGCATAGGATTTCCGATGAAAGTGATAAGAGTTTACTTTGCCAGAAGCGATGGCGATAGTTACTTGTGATCACCCCCATGGTTGCGGTCATAGGCGCTTCCGTTTGTCACCGGCTAATCAATGACCTGAACATTCTGACGCCTGCGATTTCAGATTCCGTCCTCGTCCTGCTAGACTTTCAGTGACCAGCCTATGTGGAACACGATTAAAAGCTACATCTTCTGGACGCACAAGCGCGCCGGCTTCCACTACGACGTGATGGTCACGTTGATCCTGCTGTTCATCTTCCTGACACCGCGCTCGTTCTTCAAAGACAAACCGGTCCAGCGCACGCCGCATCAAACGGAAGTGGTGGTGCAGCCGGAAGGCGCATCGGGATTCATCTATGAAATCGATGCGGCCGCGGTCCGTGCCGGGGCTAACGACGAAATGGTTCGAGAAGATTTGACTCGCGTGATCGAACCGATTGCCGGCGAAGTGGAGATCACGAAGTGGGACACGGTGAAAGACGCCAAAGGACGAGTGACGGTATATAAGGTGCATGTTGAACGTTAAGAGCTGTCAGGATCTGAAATGGCAGCTGATCCGGTGTTCGCTCGCCGCTCTTATTGGTGCCCTGGCGATTGTGTCGTACGCATTCCCGTGCGCGAACTTTGCTTTCGCGCAGAGCGCTCCACAAAATAACAACACGGCTCTGGAGCAAGTCCTGAATCGGATGGACGCGACGGCGGCTACCTTCAAGTCTGCGCAGGCCGATTTCGAATGGGATACCTATACCGCCGTGGTGAGCGATCACGATCTGAAGGTCGGCACTATTTATTACCGCAAGCAGGGAAACGGGGTAGAGATGTCAGCGGAGGTTAGAAAGTCGAAGAGCGATCCGGTCGACAACTACATTCTCTACAAAAACGGCAAGGTACAGATCTACAACCCGAATACCAAGCAGGTGCAGGGGTATGACGCCGGCAAGAACAACGCGGACGTCCAGAGCTTCCTGGTGCTGGGCTTTGGGGGCGGCGGCCACGAAATGCTGAAATCGTTCGACGTTCACTATGCAGGGACGGAACAGGTCCAGGGAGTGAATGCCGCGAAATTGGAATTGACGCCGAAGTCCACCAGCGCGAAAAACATGTTCAATAAAATCGTGCTATGGATTGATCCGGCTCGCGGGGTGTCGGTGCAGCAGCAGCTATTTGCGCCCGACGGCGACTACAAGTTATCGAAATATACCAATATCAAGCTCAACCCGAAGCTACCGGACGATGTTTTTAAGCTAAAGCGCAATGGCTAAGTTCTGGTAAAAAACAGGGTACCCAGGGATTCTCTAGCAGCAGCGCCTGAGCGCGACTATACTTGTGCAACCATTGGAGGCGCGTGGGGCGTCCCAACTGCTGAGTAGTTTTGAAGACGCAGGTGAGTAATGGGTAAAGTTTTTACGATTCCGGTAACACCCGATCCGGGCCGGCGCAAGCGGGAACGCAGCACCGATCCTCGTTACGTCGAAGGCCAGCGCCTGCTGGTAGAAGCGATGAAGTACCTGGCACAGTCTGACCCTGTCCAGAACAAAGAAGCGATACAGCTACTCTCCGAACATTTTCGAACCCAGTTCCGCATGACGGATTCGCCGCTAAGAATGCAGTAGGTCTTTCCACGATTCACTGGAGTGAGTTCCTCTGCTCTTCGTCGTGCCAGATCGAAAAAAATCCTCGCTGCGCTCAGAATAGAGGGTTGGTAGATCCCACCCTAGCCAAAAGAGGGCTAGGATGGGGCACCCACCTTTCGTGGTGAGTCGTTAATCACGCGGGCGAGGGCGCCCGCGCCACATCTGCTTGTCTTCGCGGACTGAGCCCCCATCCGGCGAGAGCGATGATGGCCGGATAGCATTCGAGTACATACCGCGGCTCCGGGTTCGGCAGATACATCAGAAATACAGATCGCATCACGACGAACAACAAGATGATCCCCAAGCCTTGCAAGCATCCCCGCCAACGAATTGCGCCGATCACGGCGGCGATCAGATAAAACGCGTTGATCAAGGCTAATAAGAGCGCCAGAGTGAAGTCGTGCGGGTCGTCCCAGTAGCGCCACCAATGGACATCAATGGGAAGCATCTCGGTGCGCGGTCGAAGCCAGATATCAGCTAACCGCAAGGCGGGCAGCCAGACGTAGTAGCGAAAGCGGGAATCGCGAATGCGCTGGTTGGCGAGTTGGGCAAACTGAAAATCAAGTTGCGGCGTGATCACCTTTGCGCCGTTGTTGTACTCCTCGAATAGCTGTTCGGTCTGCTCGCGCTGTTGGGCGGAATCAAACGCGCGTGGAGGAACATTCGAGATATCGATTTCGGTGAAGGGAACGTTGAACCAGATATCTTCCATCGACGAGTAATCGGCCACCCAGGTGCGAAGCCAGCGCTGGAATCCATAGGCGACGAATTCATCGGGCGCATTGGCATTGACCGGCGTGAGCGGCTGGAACAGGTGATAAAGCCTCCAGTTGCGGATCGTCCAGGGAACGAGAGGCGCCAGCGAGAACAAGCTGATCAGGACCAGTCCGGCGATCAGCTGAGTCTGGTGCGTCCGAATGAATTTCCAGATCAGGAAAAGCCCGATCGCTGCCAGAAGCATTCCGCCGTCAGGGCGCAGGAAGATTCCGGCGGCGAGTGCGAGTCCGCAGGCGATCCAGAGCTGTTTGGACTCAGGTCGTTCGAGAGCCGCGAGCGCAAGGTCGAAAGTAAGTGCCGCGAAGAAAATGGCGAGGCATTCGGTGAGCGCGGCAGAAGAGTAGCTGGCGAAGAAGGGACATACGGCAGCGAGGGCGAAGGCGATGAGCGGAGCGCGGTCGGCGGCTCGAAATGCAGATCCCTCGCTCACTGCGCTCGCTCGTGATGACAAGTCATTTTCACCCACCCTAGCCAAAGGAGGGCTAGGATGGGGCACCCGATTTTTTTTGGGTTGGACTGCAGATCCCTCGCTCACTGCGTTCGCTCGTGATGACAAATCGATTTCACCCACCCTAGCCAAAGGAGGGCTAGGATGGGGCACCCGAAGGGTCGTGCCTGGCAACCGCAACATCCTGCGCGCCAGGTCGGCGATCAGGAAGCAGGTGCCGACGTCGATGAAAATCTGCACGATCAGGACGGCGGTGTAGTGCTCCAGGCCGACGATTTTCCAGATGGCGGCCAGAAACGCAGGGTACCCGGGCATCCGAATGTAGGTCGGATCGGGGCCGTTTGCACCGCTTATCGCGTAGATTCCCGATTCGAGCCAGTTCCGGGCGATATCACCGTAGACGAAGCTATCCGCGGTGAGCATGCGGAAGCGGAACAGGAACCACAATCGAAAGGCAAATGCGATTACACTAAATAGAAGGAAGAATCGCCAATGACGCCGTATGAAGTTGGGAGCGGCTGCGTCAACGCTCGCTGGGCAGGATTTCTGCATTAAGTTGGTTATTTTCCTATTAAATGTATATCACTGGATAGTAAGCACTCTGGTTTGACGCAGGTGAGTGCCGAAACTAGGATGGAAGTCTCGCCCCAGCCGGCCCAAGTCGAGCTCGCCGAGGGCTTCGGAACCGCAATCATTCATGGTTAAACCTGTTTTTTACGATCCACAACGCAAGCGCTGGAGAAGGTTCCGGCGGGTTGTGGATGTTTGCGTCCTTCTACTGACGCTGTTGCTTGTTTTCTTTGTCATCACCCTACTGAAGGGCTCAAGCCTGCCGTCGTTGCTTTTACCCGAACAGAAGAAGGCGTACCACGCCTTAAAGGAAAAAGAGCCCCACCACACGAAGATAGTTCCCGCTGCCGGACGCCGGAAGACGACGAAGCCGGCTTCGCAAGTGGTGTTGAACTCCGACGAAGGCATTCGAGCCGCGTTCTATGTGACATGGGATGCGGGCAGCTTTGCTTCGCTCCGCGAGTACCTGCGCCAGATCGACATTCTCTATCCCGAATGGCTGCACGTGGTTACACCTGATGGCAACATCCAGGCGGTGAGTCCGGAGAACAAGCTCTACCCCGTGCTCCAGGGCGGGAAGGTGCAGCCGGTCGATGAGAAGGTAATGCAACTACTCCGCTTTGAGAAAGCGGACACGGAAGTTCTGCCGCTGATCAACAACTTCGACCCAACCAAGAACGGCGGGGAGTGGCTGGCGAATATCGGCGACATGATGAACAGCCCGGAGGCGCGTGCCAACTTCCGCCAGCAGCTGCTGACGTTCCTCGCGAGCGATAACAAGTACAAGGGCATCAACCTGGATTTCGAGGGCTTTCCAACGGGCGCCCAGGATGGCTACAAGGCGTTAATACAAGAGATTCATCAGGACTTTCAACAGCGCGGACTGAAGCTGCACATCAGCGTGCCCGCGACCGACCCGGACTACGATTACGCCTTCCTGGCAGCGAATTCTGACGGTCTCGTGCTGATGAACTACGACGAGCACTACGCGGAGGGCGATCCGGGACCAATCGCTTCTCAGCAGTGGTTCACCAACAACCTGATCCAGAAGCTGAAGATCATTCCGCGCGATAAGCTTATTTGCGGAGTAGGCAGCTACGGCTACGACTGGCTGATGCCTGACAGGCGAGGCACGAGGAAGAAGCCAGACGCCGTTTCCGTTTCGGTGCAGGAGGCATGGCTCTCGGCCACCGATGCGGATGCCACCATCGATTTCGATTCGGACAGCCTGAATCCGCATTTTGCTTATCTGGATGACAACAATCACCGCCATGAGCTCTGGTTCATGGATGGCGTCACGGTGCTGAACCAGATGCGGGCAGCGAAAGCTCTCGGAATCCAGACCTTTGCATTGTGGCGCCTGGGATCGGAAGACCGGTCACTGTGGGCAATATGGGATCTGCCGCAGGAGCCAAATGCTCCCGAGAAGTTAAAGAGCCTCCTGCCTGGTCAAGACGTCGACATGGAAGGCAAAGGCGAGGTCCTGCAGATTGCGAAGCGTCCCGCGCCCGGAGAACGCGACGTGACGGTCGACGCCAGCACTGGGCTGGTAACGGACGAAGAGATCACGCAGTACCCGGTTCCGTATGAGATCGATCAGTACGGGGCGCGAGACAAAAAGGTTGCGCTTACGTTTGACGATGGGCCGGATCCCCAATGGACGCCGAAGATCCTGGACGCGCTGAAGTCGCGCGGAGTAAAGGGCACGTTCTTCCTGATTGGCGTGCAGGTGGAAAAATATCCGGGCGTCGCCGACCGGATTTATCGCGAAGGGCACGAGATCGGCAATCACAGCTTCACGCATCCGGACATCAGCGCGATTTCCAAGCGTTACATGAAAGTGGAGCTGAACCTGACGGAGATGCTGTTCGCTAGCCGCTACGGGTTCAAGACGCTGCTGTTTCGGCCTCCGTACTCGATCGATCAGGAACCGGATACAGCGGACCAGGTGAAGCCGCTCGAAATTTCGCAGGATATGGGGCTGATCACGATTGGCGACAAGATCGACCCCAACGACTGGAAAGATAACCCGCACTACACCGCAGAGCAGATCACACAGCACGTACTCGACCAGGCCAATCACGGCAGCATCATCCTGCTGCATGATGGCGGCGGCGATCGCAGCCAGACGGCGAAAGCCATCCCCATGATCATCGATCAGCTGCGCGCGCAAGGCTATGAGTTCGTCACCGTTGCGCAACTCTTGGGGAAATCCGAAGCCGATGTAATGCCGCGGCTCTCGGCGAATGAGCGCTGGAGCGCACGCATCGATCGAGTTGGGTTCGAACTATTCGGGCTGCTGATGGCGGCCATCGTGCTCGTGTTCTACGTCGGCGACATCCTGATGACCCTCCGGTTGTTCGGCGTGGGCGCGCTGGCGATTTGGGATCGGTTCTGGCGAGGGCACCAGGAGCGCAAGACTGAAAATATAGAGTTCACTCCGGCTGTCGCCGTGCTGATTCCGGCCTACAACGAAGAGAAGGTAATCGAGCGGACGGTGCGCGCGGCGTTGATGTCGCACTATCCTAAGTTGCGCATCATCGTGGTCGACGACGGATCGAAAGACCGTACGCTACAGGTGGCGCAGGAGGCCTTCCGCGGCGAGATTGCGTCCGGCAAAGTGACGGTGCTAACCAAGCCAAACTCCGGCAAGGCCGATGCGCTGAACTATGCGCTGGAGTTCGTAAACGAAGAGATATTCGTCGGGATCGACGCCGATACGGTGATTGCTCGCGACGCGATTTCCCGATTAGTGCCGCACTTCCTCGATTCGCGCATTGGCGCCGTGGCGGGTAACGCGAAGGTTGGCAATCGCGTGAACCTGTGGACGCGCTGGCAAGCGCTGGAATACATCACCAGCCAGAACTTCGAACGTCGTGCGCTGGATGCCTTGGGCGCCGTCAGCGTGGTGCCGGGAGCGATCGGCGCATGGCGCACCTCAGCAGTACGAGACGCCGGCCTGTATAAGGTCGATACAGTTGCCGAAGACGCCGATCTGACGATGGCGCTGCTCGAAAATGGGTATCGTGTGATCTACGAAGATCGCGCGCTGGCCTGGACGGAAGCACCGAGCGGCCCGCGCGGATTGATGCGGCAGCGCTTCCGCTGGTCCTTTGGAATCCTGCAGGCAGTGGTGAAACATCGCGGAGCCTTCGCGCGCAAAGGCACGCTGGGCTGGGTGGCGCTGCCCAACATCATCATCTTCCAGATTCTGCTGCCGGTAGTGTCACCATTTATCGACCTGATGTTCCTCTTCGGCTTGCTCACGTACGCTCTCGACAAACACTTCCATCCGGAAACGGCGAATCCGGCAAGCCTGATGAAGCTGATCGTGTTCTTCGCCATGTTCCTGGTCATCGACTTCATCGCCTCCACGATCGCCTTCCTGCTCGAACGCCGCGACCAGAACTCGAAGGAAGACGCGTGGCTGCTGGCACACGTCTGGCTGCAGCGATTCGCGTACCGCCAGCTGTTCTCGGTGGTGTTGTTTAAGACGCTGAAGCGAGCGATGGAAGGACGCGCCTTCAACTGGGACAAACTGGAGCGCACGGCGGCGATGTCGCACGCCAAGGTGGGATCGTAGCCGGTTCACTTCCGCTCGCTCAACATGACAGGAACAAAAAAGTTTGGGGCTAGTCGAGGTCGCATACACTCTCGGCCATCCTGTAACATGTTTTTCGAGGGATGATGATGGCAGACTACAAGAAGATTGAGCAGCAGTTGACGCACTCGCTGGGATTGAACCGGCGTCCAATAGCGGTAGCTTTCGTCGACGAGGCTGCGAGCGTTCCCAAATTCGAGGGCTTGCAGCCCTCCGGATGCAGCTACTGGCGGCTGGCTGCGGAAGGCCGTAGCTTTTACACGGAGCAGAGCGACCACCAGAATTGTGTGATTGGCGCGCACACCCACAACATTCAGCTTCCCGAATCAAAGCAAAAAGAACTGGGCGAGAAGCTCGGATTCATGAGCGAGATCGGCTACATCCGCATGGAAGAAGTAGCGAAAATCCCACAGGTGCCATTCCATCCGAAGAAGATCGTCTACACGCCGCTAAGCGACACGAAGACCACGCCCGATGTCGTGATCGTTGCCGCAAAGCCTGCCAAGCTCATGCTCGGAACCGAAGCGGCGATGCGCGCGGGGATTTCGGCGCAATTGCAGGCACTGGGACGTCCAACCTGCATGGCGATTCCGGCAGCGATGGCCGGCGGAGTTACGGCGAGCACCGGCTGCATTGGCAACCGCACATATACGGGAATCGGCGACGACGAACTCTACATGGCAATTCCCGGCAAAGATCTGGAACAGTTCTGCGAGGCGCTGGCCACCATCGTGTCGGCGAATGCCATCTTGTCCGAGTATCACCAGGGGCGTAAAGCCGAGCTCACCCGATCGTAACTGCAATCGCATGATTCCATCCGAATTCATTCGTAGAGAATTTCCCGGCCTTAATGGCAAGACGTACCTCAACGCTGGGGCGCTAAGTCTTGCACCGCAACGAGCCATTAAGGCCGTGGAGCGCATGATCGCGATTGCGTCCGCGCAGGTGGATGCGAATTCCGGGCAGATATGGGGCGAATTCGACGCGATGTTGAAGACCGCGCGGCACAATGCGGCGTGGCTGATCAATGCCGAGGAAAGCGAGATCGCGCTGGCGGAGAGCACGACGCGAGGAATGACGATCGCCGCCGATGCCATTCCGCTTGCTAAGGGCGATCGCGTGCTCCTGTGCGATATGGAGTATCCGGCGGTCGCGCTGCCCTGGATGCAGAAGCAGCAGACCGTGGGCGTCGAGATCGATGTTGTCCCGAACCGCAACGGCGAAGTGCGGGTAGAAGATTTCGCGGCGAGGATTACGCCACGCACAAAAGTTATTGCCATCAGTAGTGTGCAGTGGACCAGCGGCTATCGCTGCGATCTTGCCGCGATGAGCAAGGTCTGCCGCGAACACGGGATCTTTCTAGTAGTGGATGCGATTCAGCAGCTCGGGGCAATTCCACTGGATGTGAAGGCCACGCCGGCAGACTTCATCGCGTGCGGTGGGCACAAGTGGTTGAACTCGCCTTTCGGCATGGGATTCCTCTACGTGAATCGGGAGACCATGCCGCGGTTGAATCCGCTAACTGCCGGGCTGATGGGGACGGTTCCACCCGGGGGCGGCTGGGGAGCCTACCTGGAATCGCCTGAGGCTGAGGCAGTGCGCGAATACAAATTCCTCGAGGAAGCCCGCAGATACGAGGTTGGCGGCACTACGAATTTCGGCGGAGCAGCGGCGCTGGGCGCGTCTTTGGGACTGACTTGCGAGCTCGGCAAAGAAGCGGTCGCCGAGCAGGTGCATACCCTCACGGATCGTTTATTGGCTGAGCTGGGGCATATCGGAGTGCGGATCGTGACGGAAGTCGATCGTTCCCATCGGGCCGGCATTGTAGCGTTCGACCTCGGATCAGTAGATCGTAACCAAAAGTTGGCGAAGGCTTTAGAGGCGAAGAAGATCGTCGTCTCGGTGCGCTATTCTGCGAGAGTCGGCGGAGTGCGGGTGTGCTGCCATTTTTACAATTCGCTCGAAGATATTGATCGCCTCATCGAAGCAATTCAATCGTCTGGCAGCTGAGAACGCCTGCTCTTCGCGGGCGATAGATCGTGGCCCGACACTTGCTTAACGAATCCCTTATGGGAATCCCATCTTCCGTTTTTATGCTCTCCTCGTAATCTTCGTCACTGAGCACTTTTCTCGCCAGACATACAGTTCACCAAAACGAAAAGCGGACGTCCCGCAAGCGGTCAGCAAGCGATTCCTGAAAAAGGAAGGCTACCGTGAGCGGGCGTTGTCGTTTACGCGGGCAGGTCACCAGTCCCAGATGTAAGTGACGGGGCGAAGCTGTGAAAGCGGGTGGTAGACGTCGCATGAAAACGAAATCTGAAAACGCGTTGATTACCGGCAATCAAGGAGTGACCCGAGCGGTTCGTATTACCAGCGCCGATCGCGGTCGCGGGTCCGGTGATCAGGAAATATCGCTGCTTGAGATAGGCCGAACCCTGCGCCGCCGCAAGTGGACCTTGGCGAGCTTTTTCGTGGGAGCGTTGGTCCTCGCGGCAATCACGATTCTGCTGGTTCCCAAGCGCTTCGATGCCACGGCCCGGCTGTTTTTAGACTTTGACGATTCTGATGCCCTTGGCCTGGAACAGTTGCAACCACTAACCGGGCTGGACCCGACAACTCGGTTGCAAACGCAGATGCGTATCTTGCAGAGCGACACGCTGGCATGGACGGTAATCAAGCAGGAGCGCCTCTATTCGAATCGAAGCTTTGCGGGGCGTCGGCTTTTTCAAGGATCGCTGGTAGAAACTGCGCCGAAGGATATTGACGAGGCCAGCCCCGAATTGCGCGCCAGGCTACTGGATCGCTTTCACAAAAACTTGGACGTCAGTCTCATCCCTAAGACTGAGATCGTAGAGATCCGTTTTCGCAGTGGTGATCCGCAACTTGCGGCCCGAGTTGTGAACGCGCTATCGAGCGCGTACATCGAGCGCCGGTTCAAGACGAAGTATGAAGCCACGATCCAAGCCTCGGACTGGCTGATGCAACAGCTCGACGATCTCAAACGCCGAGCGGAGGAATCGCAGGCCAAGCTCGCAGATTATCAGAAGCAGACCGGACTGCTGGGTACGGACGAAGTCAACAACGTGGTGATGTCGAAACTGGATCAGTTGAACGAGCAGCTCTCGGCTGCACAGGGCGACCGCATCTTGCGCGAGGCGAAGTACCGTTTTTCGCTCAGCAACGATCCGCAACTCGTCGCGAGTATCGATCCGGAGAGCGTGCTGAGTTCGCTGCGCAAACAGCAAGCAGAACTGCGCGGGCAGTTGGCACAGCTGAATGCGAAGTATGGACCGCAGTATCCACGAGTGATCCAGGCACGTGCGCAATTGGCGGACGTGGACGCCGCGATCCAACAGGAAGTGAAACTCGTTGGGCAGCAACTAAAGGGCGAATACATCGCTTCGCTGAAAGGGGAAGAACTCCTCGCAGCCGCCGTCGATCGGCAAATGCAGCAAGCCTACAAAATGAATGGCGACGCGATGCAGTTCGCCATGCTGAAGCGCGACGTGGATTCGAGTCGCGATCTATACGAAGACCTGCTGAAGAAGCTGAAAGAAGCAGGGATCGTTGCGGGATTGAAATCCAGCAATGTGAATATCGTGGATCCTGCAAGCGTTCCAGCAGAGCCAGCGGAGCCGCGGATTGCGCTGTATCTCGCGCTGGGTGGAGCAGGTGGCCTGGTTTCCGGACTGTTCGCATCCATTCTGCGCGAACATCTGGATGGATCGATTCGGACGCCGGAGGACGTGGAGTTCTACTGTGAGATGCCTTCGCTGGGAATGATTCCGCGCATCCCCGAAGACGACGCAATCAGCGGAGAAGTGAAACACGCGGGACCGGCAATCCTGGAGCGTCCGAGTTCGCAATTTGCAGAAGCGTTTCGCGCACTGCGCACTTCGTTGCTGTTGTCGTCGCCGGGAGCGCCTCCCAAAATCATTGTCGTTACCAGCTCGCTTCCGCAGGAAGGGAAAAGCGTTACCTCCACAAACTGCGCCACGGTGCTGGCGCAGGCGGGGCGCAAAGTCTTGTTGATCGACGCAGACATGCGACGGCCCACTCTTCACGGCTATCTTGGGATCAAGAGCCCGGTCGGACTGAGTGCCTGTCTTTCCGGAAGCACGAGTGACGCCCCGTCCGCGATTCCACTGCCGACGTTGCCGACCCTCGAGGTGATCACGGCAGGGCAGCGACCGCCCAATCCGGCGGAACTACTGGCGTCGGACACGATGCAGACTTTGCTGAACCAGTGGCGTGAGCAGTATCACCACATTGTCATCGACACGCCGCCAGTCTTGGCGGTCACGGATGCGGTGGTTCTGGCAACGATGGCGGATTGCGTCGTGCTGGTGGCGCGATCAGGTCAGACGGGGAGCCAGTCGCTGAAGCGCACCGTCGAACTTTTGCGGCGCGTGAACGCCAAGATCGCCGGCGTAGTTGTGAATGACCTTGCTCCGAAGTCGCTGGCCTATACCGAGTATTACGGGCACTCGTCAGACAAAGTGTCGCACTATCACCAGGAGGCGAAATGCTGAGAGCGCAGCGCCTGGTTACGCTGGCAGTGTGGCTCGCACTCTTCCTGGCGATTGCGTCGAGCGCGAACGCAGCGGGAGACGCGGGAAGATCCGTGTTGCAGGTTTCAGGCGGCGATCTCCTGGAGATCAATGTATTTGATGTTCCCGAGCTTAGTGGCAGATTCCGCGTCAGCAATGCTGGTTCGATTTCACTGCCACTGATTGGTGAACTCGCCGTTCAGGACAGCCGAACAGACCAAGTAGAGCACACGATCGCGCAGAAGCTCGAAGACGGCGGCTACGTTCGCAATCCGCAGGTGAGTGTGTTCGTGGCGGAATTCGCGACACAAGGCGTGTCGGTCTTGGGCGAAGTGAAGAAGCCGGGTATTTACCCATCTTTCGGATCACATCGACTGCTTGACTATCTCTCGATGGCGGAGGGCACAACTCCGCTGGCCGGGAGCATGGTCGATATCACTCGGCACGGGTCGACCGCAACGCAAAGAGTCGCGCTGAGATCCAAAGGCGAAGCGCGCGACAATCCGGAAATTCTTTCCGGAGACACGGTACTGGTTGAGCGCGCTGGGGTGGTCTACGTGGTCGGCGACGTAGCGCGTCCCGGCGGTTTCCCGATGGATCAGGACGATCAGCTCTCGGTGCTGCAGGCCGTGGCGCTCGCCCAAGGCGCGAATCGCACGGCAGCCTTGAAGTCGGCGAAGTTGATCCGGACAACGCCGCAGGGCAGATCGGAAGTGCCTATCAATCTGAGTGCCATGCTCGGTTCGAAGGCCGCCGATGTTCCGCTATATGACGGCGACATCGTGTTCATTCCGTCGAGTGCGGCAAAGAGCGCGATGAAGCGTGGGCTCGAGGCCGGGGTCCAGGCAGCGGTCGGAGTTGCGATTTACGGCAGGTACTAAGGCGATGAGTCGAGGGCGGATCTCTAGGAATACGGCGATCAATATGGTGGGCGCGATTCTGCCATTGTTGCTCACGCTGTTCACGATCCCGCGATACCTGCGTTTGATCGGTGATGTCCGCTTTGGCGTGCTGGCCATGGTTTGGCTGCTGCTCAGCTATTTCGCGATCTTCGACATGGGGCTGGGCCGAGCAACTTCGCGCAGCATTGCCCAGTTGAAGATGGCCGGCGATCACGAGAGAGCGTCGGTGTTTTGGACGGCCCTGCTGATCAACAGCACCTTCGGCATTGTTGGAGGATTTGTGCTTTGGGCGGTTGCACGCGGCTTCCTCGGTGCATGGCTGAATATCCCAGCGGCTTTGCGCCCGGAGCTGTTCTCAGCCTTGCCATGGCTAGCCGCGGCGGTTCCGGTGGCGACGAACTTGTCCGTAATGGTCGGAGCGCTGGAGGGGCGAGAGCAGTTTCTGGTTGTGAATTCGCTGCAGGTCTTAAGTGCGGCCGCTTTTCAGTTGTTTCCGTTGGCTGTTGCCTATTGGCATGGGCCGAACCTGAAATGGCTTGTAGGCGCCGCCGTGCTGGCGCGACTGGTCTCAAGTCTGCCGCTGCTTTTCGTGTGCCGAAAAGTGATCCCGCTTACGGGAGTGCCCCAGCTCAACTGGCGCAAGAGCCGGGAACTATTTTCCTTCGGCAGTTGGATCACCGTGTCGGGCTTGCTTACACCCTTAATGGCGACCATGGATCGCCTGCTGGTGGGTGCCATGCGCGGAGCCCAGGCGGTCACGTACTACACCGTGCCCTGCAACTTCGCGACGAAATTCTCGATGGTACCGGCGAGCCTCTCGCGAGTTCTGTTCCCCCGGTTTTCGATGCAGACCGAGACGGAACGTCGGCAGTTGGCGCGACGGTCGCAGTTGGCGCTCACCGCAGTGCTGACGTGCGCAATTTCGATCACGATCCCCGCCGTCGATCCCTTCTTTCGGGCATGGATTGGTCCTGAACTGGCTGCCCGCTCTTCGCACATCGGCGAATTGCTGCTCGTTGGCATATGGGTGAACAGTCTGTCGTGGATTCCGTCGGCAGAACTGCAAGCTCACGGCCGGCCTGATCTGGTGGCAAAGTTTCACGCCATTGAATTCATTCCGTTTCTGTTCGCCTTGTGGATTGGGCTCAAGTATGGCGGTGTGCAAGGAGCAGCGATTGTCTGGGTACTGCGCGTGATCGTGGACGCCAGCCTATTGCTGAATGCCTCCGGATTGCTGCGCCGTACCTTCGCGCCGCTTCTGGCAGGATTCTCGATCATGTTGCTCTCCGCGGTGCTGGTGAGATTCGCGGGTGACGCATTACGTATCCGGGGCGCGCTTGCCCTGTTGGTTCTTGGATTAGGCCTCATGTGGACGGCGATGTTTGCTCGAAATGCTTTGCCCAGTCCGCGCAGTGCATTTCGACTGTTGCAGCCCAGTGTTGGTGACGCTCTCTAAATTCCCCGATGTTCCTTTCATATTTGTCTAACGGAGTACCTTCATGCGCATTTCTATCGCTCTAGCTACTTGTAACGGTGCACGTTTCCTGCAGGAGCAACTCGAGAGCCTGCTTCTGCAAACCCACACTCCGTACGAGCTGATCGTGTCTGATGACAGCTCGACCGACGAAACGATGGCCATCGTCGCTAACTTCTCACGACGGGCGCCATTTCCTGTCAAATTCTGTTTCAATTCCGGGCCGCTAGGGTTCACCGAAAACTCCCTGAGAGCCGCGAGCGCGTGCGGCGGCGACGCGATCGCGTTCTGCGCGCAATATGACGTATGGCGCAAAGACAAACTTGCGCTTTGTGCAACCGAGCTTGCACGCCCGGACGTGTGCCTGGTGGTACATCAATTTGTTGCCACTGACGAGCGCCTCCAGGAGTCAGACGGCCGCATTCCCCGCACCCGTTCTTCTCTGGTTCTGGAACGCCTGCAGCCGGAACCTGAACTCGCCTGGCTTCCAGGGTGTGCGATGGTTTTCCGGCGTTCCGTTTTGCGCGAGGTTCTGCATCGATGGCCTTCTCCACACGCGGAATTTGCACAAGAGTTTGGTTGCAGCATTCTCTCGCACGACGGCGCGGTATTCTTCGTAGCGAACGGTATGGGCCGGATCTCGTATCTCGCGGAGCCACTGGTTTGGCACCGCAGCAGCGCCCCCTCGCTGCCAATGGCATCAGCCGACTGCCGAATGATCCGCGCAAGTTCTGAGCTCTACGAACTGATGGCCTGCCAGGAAAACAAAGCTGAGATCGCGAAAGCCTTGCGCGAACTCACCCGGAGCCTGCGTCACGAGCACGAGTTGCCTCACGTTCACAAACCAGCTCACGACCACAAACCAGCACAGCCCGTTGCAGCTCCTCTGTGCAAAGTGGTCTAGGAGCACCGAATTCCATGCACCGATTGGCATTCCTGATGCTCTGGGTATTCGTGTTCACCGTTCCGTGGCAGAACAGCCTTTCGCTGGAAGCCGTCGGAACAGTGAGCCAGTTAGTTGGGATTCTGGCGTTCCTCGTCGCGATACTCCGCTGTGTATCGTCGGGGCAATTGCGGAGGCCAACAAGGATGCTGCTCCTCGTCGGAGCTTTCGGCATGTACGCGCTCTTGTCTGCCGGTTGGAGCCCGGATCCCAATACCACGCTCGTTAAAGCTTTGACGATTTTCGAACTGGTCGCGATGTTCTGGCTCATAACCGAAGTGGTGAGCGATGACGGACAGATTTGTGGTCTGCTGTGCGCATACGTGGCCGGATCGGCCATCAGTGTGATTGCGACATTCGCGCGCTTTGCCGCCGGCACTGCAAATCAAGATCTGCGCTACACCGCAGCTGGTTTCAATCCCAACGATGCAGCGCTCACACTGGCACTCGCGATTCCCATGGCGTGCTTCCTGATCAGTCCGTATGCGCGCGCTGTGGACGAAACTTCTCTTACTGGCATACGCGATTGCCGCCCCAGTCGCGATTGCGTTGAGCGGATCACGCACCGGCGTGCTTGCTTGCTGTGCTGCGTTTGGCATGTCGGCACTCGGTTTGCGCCGATTACGCTGGTCCAGGCGCTTGATGCTGGTTGCGGCGCTTGCAGTTTGCGCTTGGTGCTTGGTCGCGTACGTGCCCGAGACGTCTTGGACACGAATCTCAACAATTTCGGCGCAAGTTGATTCGGGAGATCTGAACCAGCGAACCGCGATCTGGGCGGCTGGACTGAAGGAATTCGCAGCTCGTCCGGTGCTCGGAGTTGGTGAAGGGGCTTATCTGCAGATATCCGACAGGCAACTTGGCGAAGGCTTCGTTGCGCACAACACGTTCGTATCCGTCCTAGTGGAATTGGGCATCGTGGGATTCCTGTTATTCGCGGCGATCCTGCAGAAAACAGCGCGAGCGGTGTTGAGTTTAGAAGGCAGCGTTCGACTGATGTGGGTCGCCGTCGCTTCGACCTGGTTCGTCGGGGTGCTGGCCGCGACCTGGGAGACACAAAAGGCCACATGGTTACTGATCGCGCTTATTTCGGTGGCTGCGCGAGTAAACGCACACGGATTCGATCTCCAATTTACGGAAGAAGAGATAACAGCGGATTATGAATTCTCCAACTGATAGGAGACATTCGAAAGTTGCCATGAGACTGCAATGCCTGCTAATGGGGCGCGGATCTCGGCGACTTCTGAACGTATATCGTAACAAGATGCTAATGCTCGGGCGAAGCAGCGATGAACTGCTGGACATCCAACGCCACAGACTCACGGAAATTCTGCAACATGCGGCTGCACACGTACCCTTCTACCGCGAACGGCTACGCTTATCCGGTTTCGGAAATGCAATCGATGTAACGGCCGATCTGCTTCCTTACGTTCCGGTTCTCAGGCGCGAAGACTTGCAATTGAGCCACGAAGATTTGCGGGCGCAGAACTGGCCCGCTGAACGCGTTGTTGAGAACAGCAGCGGCGGGTCGACTGGAACCCCAGTCAGCATCTGGCAGGATCAGGCATACCGCGACGAACTCCTGGCGACCGCCTGGATCAGTGACTCCATGCAAGGTTGGAGATTCGGCGATCGCGTCGCGATGCTTTGGGGATCTCCGAAAGATCGCGGGCGCTTTCAATCATTGAAGTCGCGATTTCTCATGAGAGCTCGCAGAGTAAGAATCTACGACGCATTTGCAATGGGAGGCGCCGCGATGGACCAGTTTCACCGCGAACTGCAGGGCTATCGTCCCCACGTCCTTATTGGATACGCAAGTGCACTGGCGCTCTACGCCGAGTATCTGATCGAGTTGGGACGAAGGCCCGCCTATCCGTTGACAGCCGTCATCTCTTCCGCGGAATCGCTCAGCGAGGATCAAAGGCGCGTGATCCAAAGCCTTTTCCGCGTCCCCGTATTCGACCGCTATGGAAGCCGAGAGGTTGGTTGCATCGGCAGCGAGTGCCTGCACCGCAGCGGGTTGCATCTTCATCCGCTCGATCACGTGGTTGAAGTTGTCGATGCGCTCACGGGCGCACCAGTAGTCGGGCGGCCCGGCCGAGTGCTCGTCACTTCGTTGAACAATTTCGTAATGCCGCTCATTCGTTACGAGATCGGCGATTTGGCAGTCATGGGCAAGGGAGAGTGCCCGTGCGGCCGCCCCGGTCCTATGCTGAAAACGGTGGTTGGGAGAATCTCGGACTTTATCCAGTCGCCAAGCGGACGCCAGGTGCACGGCGAGTATTTCACGCATGCCTTCTATGGATTGAAGAGCGTCCGTCAATTTCAATTTGTGCAGAAGAGCAGAACGGATTTCGTACTGCGCATCGTCAGAACGCCGGAATTCAGATCCGACGATCTCGATCGCATTCTCGCCGAAACGAAGAAGGCATTGGGAAGCGACGCAAAACTGAGCATCGAATTCCCGCCTGCAATTGCCCCTTCACTGTCCGGCAAACAACGGTTCACGATTTCTGAGCTGGAGAGTTCCCTGCAATGAGTCGAAGCGTCGGGTCACACGAAGTTGCTCTCCACTACGATCCACGCGCATGGAGCTACGCAACCGATTCACCGTACCACCCTCAGCTTCGATATCCGGAGTATGACGGGCCGTTGTCGGGAAACGGTACCCCGAATCCGGCTTATGATGCCGTCCGCGAAACGTTTCACCTTTTGCGACTGGATGATGAGCGGTACGGGCGTGTGAGCTGGAATCCCGTCAGTGAGCTTATTTCACCCGGACAAGTAGTGGCGATCAAGCCAAACCTGGTAATGGATCGTCACCTGCGCCGCGGTAACCTAGCCTCATTAATCACTCATGGGTCAGTGATTCGCGCCGTCGTTGACTACGTTTGTCTGGCCTTGCAAGGTAGCGGCCGGATCGTGATCGGCGACGCGCCACTGCAGATGGCGGACTTCGATAAGATCTGCGAGCGGAACGGCCTCCACGAAATTGCACATGACGCCCGAGTGAGGTATGGCGTCGACATCGAGGTTGTCGACTTCCGCCGCGTGCGAGCAGTCACCGATCATGGTCGGGTTATTCGCGTCGACGAGCATGACGGAGATCCGCGTGGATACCTGGTCGTTGATCTTGCCCAAGCAAGCATGTTGGCTGCGGTGAGCGAGGCAAGCGACAGGTATCGCATTACCTGCTATGACGCGGACGCGCTCGGGCAGCACCACAACCAACATAAGAATGAATACCTGGTATCGGGCTCCATTCTGCAAGCCGACTGCGTGATTTCGATCTCAAAGCTGAAGACGCACAGGAAAGCCGGGCTGACTGCGGCCTTGAAGAACGTAGTGGGCATCAACGGTCATAAGGACTGGCTGCCGCATCACCGGTGCGGCGCCGCAAAGGAACGTGGGGACGAGTATCTCCACGCGAGCGCGTCCAAACGCCTTTCAGCGCGGTTGGCGGAACAAGCGCTTCAATCGCGGCCGGAGTTGCGACGAGCATGGGGGAAGTTGTCGGTCGCTGCGGGCGCCGCAGCCAAACGTCTGGCTCCCGATCCGTTCACGGAAGGCAGCTGGTACGGCAATGACACGCTGTGGCGGACTGTGCTCGATCTGAACCGGGTGTTGCTGTATGCGGACCGGGAAGGAATCGTACGCCCGGACGTGCAGCGACATTGTCTGCATCTGGTGGATGGCATCATCGCCGGTGAAGGTGAGGGTCCTCTTGAACCGAGTGCAAAAGTCTGCGGAATGATGCTGGGCGGGTTCTCGCCGGTCGCGATCGATACTGTGGCGGCGGGGATGATGGGATTTGATTACCGCAAGATTCCAGCTGTGTTTCGGGGATACGAGGTCAGTGAGTTTCCTCTGGTGAATTTCGCTCCGGCCGATGTGCGGGTGCATTCGAATCAAGCTGAGTTCGATGGATTGGATCCACTCGCGCCTGAACCGACATTCCATTTTCGCCCCGCAGCGGGCTGGCGAGGGCACATCGAGCGCGACGAGGTGGAGAAATTAGCGCTCCAGAACTGAACACGCGCCGCAAACTGCTGATTGTTGTCCCGCGAATGGTCGCCGGGGGCTCAGAGAAAGTGCTCGCCACCATTGCCAGCAATCTGGATCCCGAACGCCTCGAAGTCCACTTCGCCAGCCTGACTCGCACCGATACGGACAAGAGCACGACTCTGCCGGCGCATGTAACAGTTCACGAATTGGGGCTGCGACATATTCGGTATGCAGGGCTTGGGCTGCTGAAACTGATATGGCAAGTGCGTCCCCAAATCGTATTGGCCGCGGGCGGCCCGTCAGCGGTACTGGCAACGTTAGTCGCAAAACTCGGTCCGCGAGGAACCCGCGTAATCGTGAGACAGGGAACGATGCCAGGTGCGGGTTCCGCGCGACAGAATCGCTGGGAGCGAAAGGCATTCGCGTGGAGCCAGCGTCAGGCGGATCAGGTGATCTGCCAATCGAAGGCGATGCTTGCCGACGTGACTGGCAGGTGCGGCGTGCAACCGGCGAAGGTGCGAGTGCTGTTCAATCCTGTGGCGCGGTCCCGCTATGACGCGCCCAGTGTGAATCGAGTCGACGCACCACGATTCCTTGCGGTTGGGCGCCTTGCTCCCGAAAAGCGATTCGACCTTGTGATCCAGGCGTTCGCAATTGTGACGAGCGAATACTGCGCGAGCGCGACTCTGACGATCGTTGGCGAGGGGCCTCGCCGGCGATCACTGGAAAGTCTGGTGGATTCCAAAGGTCTTCGAGATTCCGTGCAATTCGTTGGCTACCAAGACGATCCAACGTCATGGATCGCAGCTTCGGATGCGTTGGTGATGGCCTCAGAATTTGAAGGATTGCCTAATGTCGTGCTCGAAGCACTGTCGCTAGGGCTTCCGGTTCTCGCGATCGCGTGCCCAGGTGGCATTCGCGAGATTGCCGAGACGGTTGGCAATCTCACGCTGATAGAGGAAGAGACCCCGACTGCACTGGCGCGCGCGATGGCCCAGACAGCCGGGTCACCGCCGGCGCGCGAACTTCCCGGGCAGGCATTCTGGGGACGATTCAGCCTGGAAGCAGTAATCAAACAGTACGAAAAAGTCCTTAGCGAATAGATGACACGGATTCTGATGATCGGCCCATCATCCGGGCCGCCGGGCGGGGCGACGATTTTGTTCCGGCAGCTGTTAACCGAGCTGAGGGCGCAGTCCGACGTTGCAGTCCAAGTCGTGGACACTTCCGCTTCCACATCGATGGTGAGCTGCGTTTGGAGCCTGCTTTCAATTAGCTCTCGCATCATTGCCTCAGTGTGGAGGAGCGATGTCGTTTCACTCCATGTCTCCAGCATGCGCGCAGCGCTCTATGCCGTGCTTATATGGGCACTTTGTCTTGCAACTGGTCGCCCATGGGTACTCCGATTGTTCGGAGATGCGTCCGTGAAGCATTCCAAAATGCGCGCTGGAGAACGGCGCTTGCTTGACTGGATGTTGCGGCGCTGTCCTTTGTTGCTGGTAGAGACGCGAATCGCAGAGCGGTACTTTCGTTCCCGCGGCTGTCGGGTGGAGTGGTACTCAAACAGCCGTCCGCTTGCCCGTGTTAATCGGCCACAAAGCGCGTATGGAGTTCGCCGCTTCATTTTCGTGGGGCATGTAAAACCCTCGAAAGGCGTTCGGGACATCTTCGTGGCGGCCGAGATCTTGGGGAACTCCGCAAGCGTGGATGTCTACGGTCCTTTACAGGATGGCATCGAAGCCGGGGAGTTCGTCGGGAATGTCCGCTATTGCGGCAAGATTGCTGCCGATCACGTCGCGCATACACTATCGCAATACGATGCCTTATTACTCCCTACTCACTACTCTGGGGAAGGGTATCCAGGAGTCATTTTGGAAGCGTTCGCCGCAGGGATGCCAGTGATTGCTACGCGCTGGCAGGCGATTCCGGAAATTGTCACTGATGAGAACGGGATTCTGGTAGAGCCCTGCAACCCTCTGCAGCTTGCTGCCGCGATGCAGTACGTTATTCGATTTCCCGCTGAGTTGCAGAACCTTCGTGAGGGCGCTTTGCGGGCGGCGCGACGGTTCGAATCGGAGTTGTGGACGCGACGATTCTTGGAACTTGTAGCCAGCCTTACCGCACAGTCGCATGATGAGCATTCGCTGGCCACGGCTTCATCGGCGAAATGGAACTGATCGAGCCATCGCGGTCGCACTACTACCGTCGCATCTTCTCGGCCTACATGATGGGAGGAGCCAGCCAGCTGAACTTCTGGCACGACCAGCCGCAGGCTTGTCGCAACATTTCCCGGTCGGAACTCGGCGAGTACTACATGCCGTTCATCGCCAAGGCGAACTATCCGCACGTCGACCTCTGCGGAATCCCAAAGTTGAATTATCGTGGCGCAATTGGATGGCAGTACAACCCGATCGCCATCGCGCAGCATGGACTCGGGCACCACACGCTCTATCGCCGCACTGGCCAAGCCGAGAATCGCGACCGCTTCTTGATCGCTGCAGGTTGGTTAGTTCGCAATCTGGAGCGCACTCAAGCCGGTCAATTCGTCTGGAATCACCATTTCGACTGGGAATACCGGTCACGGCTGAAGGCGCCGTGGTGCTCGGGACTTGCGCAGGGCCAGGGGATTTCGTTGCTGGTTCGTGCTTATTGTGAAACACGCGACGAATACTATCTGGACGCGGCACACCGTGCCTTTGGAGCACTGAGTACGCCCGTCGAATCAGGCGGGATGCTGGCCGGAACGGGTGAGCATGTGTGGATCGAGGAATACATCGTCGACCCGCCGACGCACATCCTGAACGGCTGCTTGTGGGCGAGTTGGGGACTCTACGATTACTGGCTGGCGACGGGAGATGAGAGGGCGCTCGCACTCTTCCGTCAGGTTGCGACCTCAGCGGCCGCGCGCTTGTCCGATTTCGATACTGGTTTCTGGTCGCTCTACGAGCAATCCGGCACGCGTATGAAGATGCTTGCCAGCCCGTTTTATCATCGCCTGCACATCGCGCAACTCGAAGTGATGGGCCATCTCACCGGGAATCGAACGTTCGCAAGTTTCGCGCACAAATGGAGTGGATATCAACGCAACGCATTAAAGCGTGGTTACGCTTTCCTGCATAAATGCGCATTCAAGCTTCTCTACTACTGAGCAGCAGCCGACTCCCTCAATCCAAAGCCGCTCAGGGACGCCACCGTGAAAATCCTGTATGTCTCCCAATATTTTCCTCCAGAAAAATGTGCGCCAGCCGCCCGGGTTTCCGAATTAGCAAAGCATTGGGCTAAGAATGGGGACCGAGTAACGGTGCTAACCGGTTTTCCGAACCATCCCACCGGAATTGTCGATCCAAAATACCGCAAGCGCTTTCGCCGACTGCATTGTCGCGAACACGTCGGCAATGTGGACGTAGTGCGCACCTGGTTATGGCCGCTGGCAAACGCGGAGAAATGGAAACGGGTGATCTGCTACGTGTCCTTTCTGCTTTCCGCGTGCGCGGCCGGATTGTTTCTGGATGCCCCCGAAGTCGTGATCGCAACTTCGCCACAGCTGCTGGTCGGGTTAAGCGGTTGGTTCCTGGCGCGCTTCTTCGGAGTTCCATTCGTGCTCGAGATTCGCGACCTGTGGCCGGAATCAATGTGCGCGGTCGGAGCGCAGAATTCGACCGGGCGCTTGTACCGCGGTGTCGGAACAGTTGCGAAGTTCCTGTACAAGCGTTGCAATCAGATTGTGGTGGTGACGCCGGCATTTCGCGAGCAGTTAGTCGAGCACTGGGGTGTCCCGGCAGGCAAGATTGATGTCGTCCAAAATGGAGTCGAGACGGACCTGTTTTCCCCGAGCGGCCCTACCGATATTCGCCGTCCCTTTGCGCTGGAGGGAAAATTCATAATCTCATACATAGGAACCATCGGCATGGCGCATGGCCTGGAAACGGTTCTTGATGCCGCCCAATTGATTCGTTCCACATGCCCGGGCGCGCACGTGCTGCTGATCGGAGACGGTGCGGAAAAACCGAAGGTCGAGGAGGAAGCCAGTCGCCGCGGGCTGAAGAACTTAAGTGTGCTGCCCGCGCAACCACGCGAATCCGTGCCCGCATTCATTCGGGCCTCGGACGTCTGTCTGACACCTCTGAAGAGGGCAGAAGTGTTCAAGACCGTCATTCCTACCAAGATGCTCGAGTTCATGTCTTGCGGGCGTGCGGTTATTCTCGGCGTGGAAGGCCAGGCTGCGGAAATATTGCAGGAAGCCAAAGCGGGTATTTGCGTTGCTCCCGAAAATGCCGAGGAACTGGCCAAGGCAATCGTCACTCTCTACCGGGACAGCGAATTGCGTGGCCGGCTGGGAGCCAATGGGAGGTCGTACGTTCTGCAAAACCTCACGCGCGCACAGACGGCTTCAAAATATGGGGTGGTCCTGGACTCAGTGCTGAATGATGCCGAAATGAAGCGCCGCCTGCGGTCGCAACCAGTGCGGCCTAAACGTGCAGAACTTCCACAGAACAGCGCTGCCCTGTTGCCCATGAAACCACTGTAGCGTCAGTTTCAAATGAATCTTCTTAAGGCGTGCCATGCGGCACGCCTTTTCTTTTGGACGAAAGAGCTATTCGCGCGTGAGTGCTACGATGTTCGAACGAATGCCCAACGCATTCCACATCCTCAGCGTGCAAGTGCTGAATGCTCATGAGATGACCGAAGCGCGCGTTGCCGCGGGCGTGGCCATTTTCCTGGCCAGCTATGTGGTATTCGCGCTTGGCAAATTTCCCGGCACGAAGATCGATCGCCCTGGCGCCGCGATCATCGGCGCAGTGCTCATGATTGCCTTCCGCATCGTCAATGGCGGAGAAGCCATTCGCGCCGTGGACTTTGCGACCATCGTGATGCTCTTCGCGATGATGCTGATCGTCGGCGATCTCCGACTGGCCGGCGCCTTCGATGCGATTGCGTTTTTCGTAATCTCGCGGCTGGGCTCGAAACACCTGCTGCCCGCAATTATTTTCACTACGGGCGTTCTCTCGGCGTTTTTTGTGAATGACATCATCTGCCTGGTGATGGTCCCGATCGTCCTGACCCTTACCGATCGCATGCGCCTCGACCCTTTGCCCTACCTGCTGGCGGTTGCCACCGCGTCGAACATCGGGAGCGTCGCAACCATCACCGGCAATCCTCAGAACATCCTCATTGGGTCGTACTCCGGCATCAGCTATCGAAGTTTTCTGGCGCACTTGGGACCAGTAGCGGTCGCAGGCCTCTTTATAGATTGGGCAATCCTCCGGTCGTTGTTTCGCGACGCTCACGTGGAGCGCGAAACGATAAGCCAACAAGATTCCAGCGTCGGTAGCTCACTGCATGATCAGTGGGTCAAGCCGGCAGTCGTTGTATTGGGAGTCCTTGCGGGTTTCCTGATCGGATTCCCGCCACCCTTGGTTGCAGCCGTCGGAGCGGCCCTGTTGCTGATGACCCGGACCATGGAACCGCGGCACCTTTACGAAGAAGTCGACTGGGGGCTGCTCGTCTTTTTTGTAGGACTGTTCATCATCGTTGCAGGCGCCGAGCAGGTCGGCGTTACCCGCCTGCTTTTCGATGTCGCCCGGCATTGGAATCTGCAGAACCCCGCGGTACTGGCTGGCGTGACCGCGATTTTCTCCAATGTGGTGAGCAATGTCCCTGCCGTGATGTTGTTGAAATCACTGATCCCCGGATTTCAGGACCCGCATAGCGGCTGGTTAATTTTGAGCATGGCGAGCACGCTCGCCGGGAATCTGACCATAACCGGATCGATCGCCAACATCATTGTGGTGGAACAGGCAAAAGCGAAGGTGCAGATCAGTTTCCGCCAGTATCTGCGGGCCGGTGTGCCGGTCACGATCTGCACCTTGCTGTTGGGAACGATCTGGTTGTGGTTTACCGGCTGAAAGTGCTAAACCGGAAGCCTCGTCCCTTACGTTCGATTCATGTTGTGGTGATGATGCTTGTGCTTGTGATGCTTCTTTACGTGCTCGACATGAGCACTCGAGCGGGAGCTGTTGAAATCCGCAGTGCGGACTTGCTGAGCGGAAATCGATCCCACTGAGAAGAGGACCAGAGCCGCGGTAAATGCAAAAGCAAAGCGATGCTTCATTGCCGATTCCTGTAAGTCAGAATTGAACTTCATCGTGGGGCAAGAGCATGTACTTGCGCCAGCAGGTATAAACCCCAGGAGCTCCGAAAATATGCGCTGCCGTTCGAGTACTGATCGGCGCGCCGGACCTTGGGCGGTCCCGGTCTCTAAATCCCTGGCTCGAATGCGTTAATCAACTGTTAATAATCTCCAGTCCTGCGCGTGACCTGAACTTCTGCTAAGATGTGCCGCACTTTGGGGAGCGTGCCGGGAAACGATTTCTTTGCGGGCGCGAGGACCAAGGCGGTTGGATTTCTGTGCATCACCAGGGGTGTGTGATGCTGCTCACAGACATATGTGGGTGCCAGGGCAAAGAATGCGCCTCACCGAATGATAGCCGGGGTGGCTTTACGAACCGTGCCGGCAAGGAGGCGTGCAAATGGAGCAATGGCGGCTGGAATCCGGTCTGCCGCTCTGCGCACGCAGCTCCAAGAGTTTCGCTCCGCATGAGACGCGGCCTCCGCTCCTGTCCTCCGCAACGCGTCGTCGGATCACCTGTGATGGTGACGTGCCCGGATTCCCGGGTTGTGCGAAGCTGCGCGGCACACGAGTCCACCCCGCCTTCGGTCCTTTACGTAGCCCTCTGCTTTCATATTTGTTTAGGCCTCATCCCAGGTACGAAAATCCAGGGTCCCGGATCTACATCCAGGACTCCTAGGAGGGTTCCACCAGGTTTTCCAAGCCGAGACGAATTGTCGGGCGTGCTGAGGCGGTCGTCTTGTGCACTGGCTGGGCGGAATCACCGGTTTCACTGCACAAGAATGACAGTTACAAACGACGTGATTGCGCCTGAGGCGGCGCGGCTCGTCTTCGAACATGGAGGAGGAGGTTCCAATGGCTGAGCAGAATGCGCGTCCGGTGGCAGTGAATCCTACCGGCGTTGCCTCGAGCGCTGGCGACCCCGATGTATGGGATCGGGTCGCCGCAATGGATGAATTCAAACTACTGCTGCTGGCGAAAGTTGAGTTTGTCGTGCCGGCGGTAGTCACTTTCGTCGTGTATTACTTTCTCCTGCCTATCTCGGTGGGCTATTTCCCGCAGTTCATGGACAAGCGCATTGGCCCCGTGAACCTGGCTTATCTCTTTGCCCTCTCGCAGTTTTTCGTCGCGTGGTTGATCGCGTTCCTTTACGTGCGACAGGCGCGTAAGTTCGACGACTTCGGCGCTCGAATTATCAACCACCTGGATAACTCGGCAAAGGCAGGTAAGCGATGAATCTGACACTCGGTCTGTTTCTTTCCTTCATCGCTGTGACGCTGGTGATTACCTACTGGGCGGCGCGTCGCTCGAGCGGTGCGGGGGCGTACTTCGCTGCCAGTCGCCGAATCTCTGCATGGCAAAATGGGGTTGCCGTAGCCGGCGATTACATGAGCGCGGCGTCCTTCCTTGGCATCGCAGGCTTGATTGCGTTCTTCGGCTACGACGGATTTATGTACTCCGTGGGATGGCTGGTTGCCTACCTCACCGTGTTGCTGGTGGTCGCCGAACCGTTGCGCAACGCCGGCAAGTACACCATGGCGGATGTGCTGGCGTATCGCCTGAAGCCCCGCCCGGTGCGCGCGATGGCGTCACTCAGCACGCTGGTCGTAAGCACGTTCTACATGATCGCGCAGATGGTGGGCGCCGGAGCCCTTGTCAGTCTGCTACTGAAGGGGTCGGGTATCACCTTCCACACGGCGGTGATCGGTGTTGGCATCCTGATGATCATCTACGTCGTGTTCGGCGGCATGCTGGCTACCACCTGGGTTCAGATCATCAAGGCTATTCTGCTGATGACCGGCACCATCCTGCTCAGCATCCTGGTATTGGCGCACTTTGGATTCAGTCTCAGCAACTTCTTCAACGCCGTCCAGCACGTAACGTATACGGTGAATGGGCAGCAGGTGACTAAGGACTTTCTGCAGCCAGGATTGCGATTCAAGCCGCCTACCGGGGCACTCGATCTGATTTCCCTCGGAATCGCGTTGATCTTCGGGACGGCTGGCCTGCCACACATCCTTGTCCGGTTTTACACCGTGCCTGATGCCAAGACGGCCCGCATCAGCGTCGTATGGGCCATGGTGCTGATCGGCACCTTCTACATCATGACCACTTTCCTGGGATTTGGCGCGGCTACCATCGTCGGCCGCGACTTCATTTCCAAGAATGGCGGCAACAACATGAGCGCACCCTTGCTCGCGCAAGCCCTCGCCGGAAACGTATTCTTCGCGTTCATCTGCGCGATTGCTTTCGCAACCATCCTGGCGGTTGTGGCTGGACTGACGATCAGCGCTTCGACCTCTTTCGCGCATGACTTCTGGACGAATGTCATCCATAAGGGCACTGAGCGCAAGCCGGGTGAAGAAGTGCTGGTGTCACGCATTGCCGCTTTCTTCGTGGGCGCCATCGCGATTAGCATCGCGATTGCTCTCGGTCCCACGGCGAACGTGGCATTCCTGGTAGCACTGGCCTTTGCGGTGGCGGCCTCGGCGAACCTGCCGGTGATCGTGCTTTCGATTTTCTGGAAGCGCTTCAATACCTGGGGAGCCGTTGGCGGACTGGGGATCGGACTGCTCGCGTCTATCGTGCTGATCGTCATAAGTCCCAGCTTTATGGGCATCGATACGGCGACCACAGCGGCCTCAGCACGCCATCTCATTCAGCACAAACCACTGTTCCCGCTCGAGAATCCTGGAATCCTCAGCGTTCCACTGGGTTTCCTGGGGGCAATCGTCGGGACTTTCCTCGGTGGGCGTGAACCGCTCGCGGAGCACAAGTTCACCGAATTGCAAGTACGGGCCAACACGGGGATCGGATCAGAAAAGGCGCTCGCTCATTAAATGTCAGGGCAGCGGATAACGATCTGCTGCCCTGAGTTTCCTTTTCGCGCAGGGTCTTAATTCTACGGGAGTCATATGTAAGTTTCATCCGGGAGTTCTTTATGAGCAGTGCCGCGCATGACGTCGCTGAAAACATATCTAACTTATCGCAGCTAACCGACGAATACCCAGCGCCACAGGTGGTTGCCGCTTGCGCCAAGCAGCAGGAATGGGTCGAGGAACACCGTCGTTCCGTGGAATATCCCGAAGCCTTCTGGACCGATTACGCACGTCACTTTGAGTGGAGCGCACCATGGGAAAAAGTGATGGAGTTCGATGGCGTGCATCATCAGTGGTTTACCCGCGGGCGCACGAACATCACGGTCAATGCATTGGATCGCCACGCCGCTTCCGACAAACGCAACCGCGTGGCTTATATCTGGCTCGGTGAAGATGGGACCGAACGCATCATTACTTATGGCCAGCTTTATCGGACCGTTTGCCGCTTCGCCAATGGGCTGAAGTCGCTGGGAGTGAAGAAAGGCGACCGCGTCATCATCTATATGCCTTTGACCATAGAAGGCGTGGTCTCGATGTTGGCGTGTGCGCGAATCGGCGCCATTCATTCTGTCGTCTACGCCGGACTGGGGCACACAGCGCTGCGCGAGCGTATTACGGATGCGAAGGCGCGTGTCGTGATTACCGGAGATGTGGGATATCGCCGTGGAAAAATCGTGCAGCTCAAGAGCATTGCCGATGAGGCGGTCGATGGCCTCCAGTTCGTCGAGAAAGTCGTGGTCTTCCGCCGCGCGAAAACCGAACTCCGCAGCAATGAGATCGATTTCCAGCAACTGCTCAACTTTCCGGACGAGTGTCCAGCCGAACAGATGGACTCCGAAGATCCGCTCTTCATCCTCTATACATCGGGAAGCACAGGGAAGCCGAAGGGTGTCGTCCACGTGCACGGCGGATACATGGTCGGCACCACGTATCACCTAGAGAATTTTTACGACGTAAACGATCAGGATGTTTTCTGGTGCACGTCCGATATCGGCTGGATCGTCGGCCACTCTTACATTGTTTATGGGCCGCTATGCGCAGGCGTGACAACAATGTTCCGCGAGGGCGCGATCGACTATCCGACGCCGGACGCAGCATGGGACATCGTAGAGAAGTATGGCGTCACGAAAATGTTCACGGCACCCACGGCTCTGCGCATGTTCATGAAATATGGTGAGAGCTACCCGGCGAAGCATAATCTCTCCAGCTTGCACTACATTGCGTGCGCGGGCGAGCCCCTGAATCCGGAAGCCTGGCGCTGGGCGCAGACGCACCTCGCCGGAGACGGCCGCTGGGGCTACGTGACGGATAACTGGTGGCAGACGGAACTCGGCGCTCCCGCGATCGGCACACCGTGCACATTGGCGATGCGTCCCGGCAAATGCGGAATTGCCCTGCCTGGCGCTGACGTTGACGTAGTCGATGAGGACGGACAGCCGGTACCGGCAGGCGTCGGCGGACGTCTTGTTTTGAAGAAGCCTTTTCCGAATATGATGCGCACGGTGTGGGGCGATCCCGAGCGCTACGAACGAGAGTGGCAGAAGATTCCCGGGTGTTATGCTACTGGCGATGTGGCGGTGAAGGATCGTGACGGCTATATAACAGTTCTTGGACGCGTTGACGACGTGCTCAATGTAGCTGGTCACCGGATCGGAACAGCCGAAGTGGAAAGCGCTCTGGTATCGCATCCTGCGGTCGCCGAAGCGGCGGCGATCGGAATTCCCGACGTGCTCAAGGGCGAAGCCATCAAGGCGTTTGTGACCGTGCGTTCCGACCATGTTGCATCCGAGCAACTGGCGACGCAACTGATCGAACACGTACGCCGCGAACTTGGCCCGATCGCCACACCGGCGGCAATTGAGTTCGTGGCCGCGCTGCCGAAGACGAGATCCGGAAAGATTCTGCGCCGGTTCCTGAAGGCGAAGGAGCAGGGCATTGATCCGGGCGACATTTCGACCATGGAACAATAGTTAATCGCAATACGATTCTTATCGATTCGCGAGGAATAGATGGCACAGGACACTGCAATCAATCCGCAAGACACCAGCATTGATTCGACTCTGCAGGAGCAGCGCAAGTTCGAACCTTCCGCAGAGTTCCAGAAAAAGGCTCACATCAAGAGCCTGGAAGAGTACGAGCGTCTTTATAAGGAATCGGTCGAGCAGCCAGAGAAGTTCTGGGGCGAGGTCGCCAATGAGCTGCACTGGTTCAAGCCATGGGACAAGGTTCTCGAATGGAACGCTCCCTGGGCGAAGTGGTTCGAGGGCGGGCAGATCAACCTTGCCTACAACTGTCTCGACCGCCACGTGCAGAGTGGACGCGCGAATAAGACTGCTCTGTTGTGGGAAGGCGAGCCGGGTGACCTCCGCACGCTCACTTACGCGCAACTGCTCACCGAAGTAAAGAAGTTCTCTAATGTGTTGCTGGGCCTCGGTGTCAGGAAGGGCGATCGCATCGCCATTTATATGGGCATGACGCCGGAATTGCCTATCGCGATGCTGGCCTGCGCGCGTATCGGCGCTCCGCATTCGATCATCTTCGGCGGATTCTCGGCCAATTCACTCGTCGATCGTATCAACGACGCGCAAGCCGTTGCCGTCATCACGCAGGACGGCTCGCATCGCCGTGGCAGTGAAGTAAAGCTCAAGGCAACAGTCGACGAAGCCGTCGTTAACACGCCCAGCATTAAGCACGTGATTGTCTACAAACGCACAGGTAGTGCGGTCGAGATGAAATCAGGCCGCGATCACTGGTGGCACGACTTGATGGCCAAGGCTTCCGATCAGCACGAAGCCGAGCCACTCGACGCCGAACATCCGCTCTACATCCTTTATACGTCGGGAACGACGGGCAAGCCGAAGGGCGTGGTGCACACTACCGCCGGATACTCCGTGGGAACGTACCTGACGACGAAGATTGTTTTCGACCTCCGCGAAGACGACATCTACTGGTGCACCGCCGACATCGGCTGGGTCACCGGACACAGCTACATCGTCTACGGTCCGCTGCAGAACGGCGCGACGGTGGTGATGTACGAAGGTGCGCCTAACTTCCCTGAGCCCGACCGCTTCTGGAGCATCATCGACCGCCACAAAGTGACGGTGTTCTATACGGCGCCGACGGCGATCCGCACATTCATCAAGTGGGGCGATAGTTGGCCCAACAAGCACAAGATGGATTCGTTGCGGTTACTGGGCACCGTAGGCGAGCCTATCAATCCTGAAGCATGGATGTGGTATCGCGAGACGATAGGCCACGACCGCTGCCCGATCGTAGATACATGGTGGCAGACGGAAACCGGCGCCATCATGATCTCGCCAATTCCGGGCGCGATCGCGACCAAACCGGGTTCGGCGACTAAGCCGTTCTTTGGCGTGGTGCCCGAAGTGGTAACGCTCGACGGCAAGCCGGTGCCGGAAGGCTCTGGCGGATATCTGGTGATTCGCAAGCCGTGGCCGTCCATGCTGCGAACGATTTGGGGCGATCCGGAGCGCTACAAGAGCCAGTACTGGTCGCAGATTCCCGGTTCGTACTTCACCGGCGATGGCGCTCGCCGTGACAAAGAAGGCTATTACTGGATCATGGGCCGCGTCGATGACGTGATCAATGTTTCTGGGCACCGATTGTCGACGATGGAAGTGGAGTCGGCGTTGGTGGCGCACCCGAAGGTGGCGGAAGCTGCCTGCGTCGGCCGTCCCGATGAGATTAAAGGGCAGGCGATCTCGGCGTTTGTCACGCTCGAACACGGCAATATGCCGTCCGACGAACTGAAGAAGGAATTGCGCGACTGGGTGGTGAAGGAAATCGGCGCGCTTGCTCGTCCGGACGACATTCGCTTCAGCGATGTGCTCCCGAAGACGCGCAGCGGAAAGATCATGCGGCGCTTGCTGCGCGAACTGGCAACGAACGGCGATGTAAAGGGCGACGTAACCACGCTGGAGGATTTCAGCGTGATCGCGAAGCTGCGCGAAGACGAAGCATAGTTCTAGAACGAGTGTGTGGCGCGGACATGGCTAATACGTGTCCGCGCTTTTTCTTTCTTTCGGACCGGATTGCCAATCCCCAAATCCCTGATTGCCTCTCTCCGCAATCTCCACAGAGTTGAAGTTCCCGCCTCATTCTGCCGACTAAATAGCTGAGGAACGCCTTGGCTTCCGCCTTCGACAATCCTGCGATTCTGCGCGGCCTGGCAGATAAGTTTCCCTTTGGATTCTATGTAGTCGATCCGGAGAGAACGATTCTCTACTGGAACGAAGCGGCCGAGCGCATTACGGGCTATCACCCGCAAGAGGTCGTGGGACGTTGCTGCGCCGACGACTTGCTCGTGCACTGCGGCCCTCAAGGCGGCGCGCTGTGCGCGAGCGACGGTTGTCCCTTTACGTTCACGCTACGAGATGGAAAGCCCGCCGAGGAACATCTCTACTTGCGGCACAAAGAAGGGCAGCGCATCCCCGTAAGAATTCTCGCTTTGCCGATGCTGGATGCGCATGGCGCCATCGTGGCCATCGCCGAGCTGTTTGTCGAAGAGAACAACAGCCCTGAGGGACTGTGCTGGATCACAGAAACTGCAGCGCGACTCGATCCGCAATTGAAAATTCCATCTGTCCTGGCGACCACTGAGCAGCTACAGCTTTCACTTTCACAGTCCACGTCGCGTCTCGCGGTATTTCTCATCGAAGTGCAACACCTCAATAATATGCGAAAGAATCGCGGCGTCGAGCTCGCGGAGACAGCACTTCGCGCAACGGTGCAGACGGTTCGCGGCGTGCTGACGGTCCCGCATTACCTGGGTTGCTGGACGGAGCACCGGATGCTGCTGCTGGTGCCGTATTGCAGCGAAGAGTTTGCGCGGCAGTTTCCCGAAAAACTTCAATGTCTGGCACAGACTTGCGGCCTGATGTGGTGGGGAGACCGCGTAAACCTGGAAGTGAAGGTGGCGAGTTCGTTCGTGCGTCCGGACGAGTCACCCGAGGAGCTGATGAAGAGACTGGAGCAAGAACACAAAAATGATGACAGCCCAGGGGAGAGTCGCGGATGTTCATCATAATCGGAATCCTTGTGGTATTGGGCGCGGTCGCTGGCGGATACCTGATGGAGCATGGGAACATCAAGGTTCTGATTCAGCCGGCGGAGCTGTTGATCATCGGCGGCGCAGCCATGGGCACCGTGCTGATTGCCAATCCCATGCATGTGCTGAAGAAGATCGTCAGTGGCGTGCTCGGAGCTCTGAAGCCGTCGCGCTATAACACGCAGCTCTATCTCGACAGCATGAAGCTTTGCTACGAATTGCTGAACAAAGCGCGCCGCGAGGGTCTACTTGCCTTAGAGGGAGACATCGAAGGTCCGGACAAGAGCCCCATTTTTCAGAAGTACCCGAATTTTCTCAAGGATCATCACACACGCGATTTCGTCTGCGACACCATGCGCATGGCGATTACCGGAAACGTGGATCCCTTCGATCTGGACCAGATGATTGAGATGGACATGGAAGTATCGCATCACGAAGCCAGCCAGCCGATCGCCGCGCTCAGCACGATGGCCGATTCGCTGCCGGGGCTCGGGATTGTGGCGGCAGTGCTGGGTGTGGTGATTACCATGGGCGCGCTGGGTGGGCCGCCCGAGGAAATCGGACGCAAGGTGGCGGCCGCGCTGGTGGGAACCTTCCTGGGCATCCTGCTGTGCTACGGGTTCGTTGGACCGGTGGCGGCAAACATGGCGAAGGAGGCCGATGAGGAGAATGCGTATCACCAGGTATTGCGAGTGCTGCTGATCTCGTTCGTGAAGGGCAACGCTCCAATCCAGGCGTTGGAGTTTGCGCGAAGGGCGATTCCGCAGCGTGTTCGTCCGAGTTTTCAGGAGCTGGAAACTGCCTGCAAAGGCGGCGCTGCCGCGGCTGCGGCTGCACCGGCCGCGTCGTAAACGGGAGAGGCCCCGCACTTGGCACCACGAATCATTATCAAGAAAAAGAGTGGACACGGCGGCCACCATGGAGGCGCGTGGAAAGTCGCGTACGCCGATTTCGTGACCGCGATGATGGCGCTGTTCATCGTGTTGTGGCTGCTGAATACCAGCAAACAGGTGCAGGAGGCAATCGGAGGATATTTCAAGGATCCCTCGGGCTCATCCAAGCTAGTGGGCTCGAACATGCAGGGATCGGGCGAGAACTTCGCGCTTACCAAGCAGAACGTCAACAAGTTGAAAGAAGAATTGCAAGCCAAGATTCGCAAGGTCTCGAACTTTGAAAAGCTGAGCAAGCAGATCGAGATGACGATCACCGCAGAAGGCCTGCGCATTGAACTTCTGGAAACTGCGAAAGGAACGTTCTTCGATATCGGGAACGCGAATCCCAGTCCAGATGGCAAGGAGTTGCTGAACGCGCTGGCTCAGGAGATCGGGAAATTGCCGAATCGTGTTTCGATCGAAGGCCACACTGACTCGAAGCCCTACGGCACCGACGCGTACACGAATTGGGAGCTGTCAGTGGACCGCGCGAACGCAGCGCGACGGATTCTACGGGCAGGCGGATTAGGGGAGCATCAGATTGCGCAGGTTCGCGGCTATGCCGATCAAAGCTTGCGGAATAAGAAGGATCCGGAAGATCCGGCGAACCGTAGGATCTCGGTGATCGTGCAATATCTGGAAGGCGATGCGCCGAAGACGGCGCCGGAGAAAGCAGACGTTGCGATCGAGAAGAAGGAAGAGAAGAAGGACTAAGGACTAAAGATACAGCCGCTCTACTCTCCGCATTGCGGCAGTAATAGCAACTTATCTTTCCCCATCAGGTCGGGAGTGGAACTCAAGAACTGATGTTGTTGCGTGCAGAACGGGCACTTACCGACGCGAACGTCGGCTTCCCAGCCGTCACGCCCGCGAACGAAATAGCGATCACCGTCCGCAGATTGCAACTGCATCAGAATCTCTTCCACCATCAATACGCGCGACCAGCCCTGGTCGTCACCGATCCCAACGTGCGAGATGTGGCGGTCCGGATCTTCGTCGCGCATGCGGCGTGTCATGCATATGATCTGGCGTCGTGCCATTTTCAGAATGGGGCCAACTGGCCCGTGGTGGGTTCCGCTCAACAATACCAGGGCTCGGTCAGATATGGGATGGTAGCCCGTGCGGCCAATGCCGGTAACTTGGGAAGCACCTCGTCGTCAGACCCTTTAGCCTGTTGCAACAAATGCCACGCGTATTCAAAGATCGTAGAGCGATCATATTCCAGTTTGACCGAAAATTGTATGGTGCGTTCGAGTTCGCGCTGCAAAGAATCGACCCGCGGGTCCGAGTGTTTCCACGGATAACTGAGCGATGCTTGATCGAATGGTCCGATGATCTCTTGCATTTCTCGCAGTTGCAGCAGTCGCGAGCACGATGGGATCAGCAGGCGAATAGCAAGTTGAATGGGCTGCACATTTTCGATCAGCTCCAGTTCGGCCATCGCCATCAGGAACTCTTCGTAATTGGCGAGCGACATCCATGGATGGAACGCCACAAAAGTCGGACTCAATGCCAGTCCGAGATCGCGGAAGAGCTTCACCACTTTTATGAAGTCGGCACGCGTGTGGCCCTTATCGAGCAGCTGCAGAACGTGGTCATCAAGCGACTCGACGGCACTCACCACGAATGCGCAACCGGTGTCGCGCAGGGTCGGCAAAAGCTCGGCCTGCTGGAGTAAGTGCTCGACTTTGATCGTAGCGTCGTAGGTCAGCTTCGGAAATTCGCGATGCAATGCCTTTACCAGTTCGATGGCGTGCGTTGGCCCATTAAAGAAGTCGGGATCGCCGAACGTAACGTGCTGGGCGCCGGCCTCAACCTGCTGGCGAATGTCGGCCAGCACAACATCGCGTTGCACCACGCGAAATTTCCCTTCGTAAATCGGGACTATTGGGCAATGCCGGCACAGGTGTTTGCACCCGCGGCTGGCCTCGGTGTATCCGGCAAGCTGCTGCTCGCCGTTCGGCAATACGAGTTTCGAGTACTTGGCTAGGTCGGGCAGTCCGCTGCGGCTCGGCGTGAGAAACGTCAGCCTGTCGTGCGAAATCTGCAGTCCCGCCTGAGGTTCGGAATCACCATGCAAGCCTTCGGCAAGGGCAAGCAGGCGCCCTTCAAACTCGCCGCCGATAATAGTGTGCACGCCGAGCGCGTGGAGATGGTCGGAATTCAGCGGTGCGTAAAGACCATAGGCGCAAAGATGCGCGCCGGGATTCAGTTGCCGCAGGCGCGGCACAGCATGCGCCGCGATTCGCGTCGCCGTGTGCATCGGCAGATGAAGCGCGATCAGGTCGGCCCGACTCACAACATCTTCGTGCTTGCCCAAAGCTTCCTGCGAGAGGTCTAGCTGATCCACAGTCGCTCCGCGCTCGCGCAACCAGGCAGCAGGCGAAGCCAGGCCAAATGGCTGATGGCCAAGGTCATAGGTCGAGATCAGAACGACATGGAAATCAGTCAGCAATGTGGCAGGATAGCCTACGGTCTTCTGTGATCAGATGCCAGTGCCCCGTGAAAGCTTCGAAAATTGGAACGATTCTATCAGTATCGTAAAATCGGACAGTGAGCCAGTTGATCCCATTATTTCCGCTGGAGCTGGTACTGCTGCCGGGCGCTCCGCTTCCACTGCACATTTTCGAACCGCGGTACAAGGAAATGATCGCGGAGGTCATGTCGCAGAACGACCAGTTCGGACTGGTGCGGCTGCTGAATAACAACTCCATTGCCGAGGTCGGGTGCACGGCGGAAGTCCTGGAAGTCACGAAAAAGTACGATGATGGCCGCATGGACATCGTCACCCAGGGACAGAAGCGTTTCGAGATCGCGCGCCTCGACCAGGAGCGAACCTTCCTGAGAGCCGAGGTAACCTTCTTCGAAGATGACCCCGGAGCCGCTGCCAAAGCAGAGCTCGACAAACTAGTCGATCTGCACAAGGAACTGGTGGGAGTATCTGGTGGCGAATCGCCGGAGGTCGAATTGGACGACCCGCAACTATCGTTTCAGCTGGCCGGAAGTTTGCCGCTCGACTTAGATTTCAAGCAGACGCTGCTGGGTATGCGGTCGGAAGAGCAGCGCGTGACCGCGATGATTGAGTACTACAACGCGCTCATTCCGCAACTGAAGCGCACCATCAAGGTGCGCGAGAAAGCCAAGGGCAACGGCCACGCCATGTAGCGCGGCGTCTCGCCGGCTTTCGCTTGGACATTTCGCAGACCAGCCATTTTTACCGCGGAAGCTGATCGATCTTCGCCGCCAGGATAAAGTCGCTCTCGGTCAGGCCGTCGATCTTGTGAGTCCAGGTGGTAATCTCCGCTTTTCCCCAAGCCAGAAAAATATCGGGATGATGTCCCTGTTCTTCGGCGATCTCGCCAACGCGATTCACGAACGCCAGGGCGGCGCGGAAATCAGGGAAGGTAAACGCACGCTTCAGGTGATGGCCATTGACCACCTGCCACCCTGGAACTTCCTGCTCTAGTGTGTGCAGCTGATCGCCAGCGAGCGGTGGAACTCCTCCGCGGCAAGGAACGCAAGTTTTGGCGGCTAGGTCGGACATGGCTGGTGATTGTACATCCAGGCTGAGATGCCGGTGCGCTGTCTGGACAGCGACGGCCGCACAACGCGCAAGATTGACGCTAGCTATGCGACGTCAAGACGCTGTTCGCACTCGCTTACAGCGCTCGTTTCGGAGCGATAGATCGGATCGACGTCACGTTCGTCACCAAAGAGAAAAAAGAAGATGAAGAACAGCCCACAGCCCGCGAGTGAAAGCGCACCAAGCAGGAGCCGGAAGGCAAACTCAGCGTTCATTTGTCCCCCTGAAGTACCCGGCACGCTTATTGACTATTTAATACGCCAGTGGTTTACCTGAGGGAAATCGAAAGATTCTATGTGACCAATTTGCAGATGCGTTTGTTGTCTCGACAAGAACAACGGACGGATACAGGAGTGTGGAATTGCCAGGATTTCCTCAACCGTATACGGTTTGCGGTGGATCCGGCCAGGGCGACCGGACCCACCCCACCGCATAGACGATGAATCCCGCACCGTCTACCTGGCACAGAGCAGCCGGGGTTACGACTGTCTCTGATACCTATCGCCTACTCGATCCGCACGCGTCCCATCGTGTACGGCGCATCGGAAGTGGTCATCTTCGCGACATGCACATCGAATCCGGTATTCGGCAGCAGCGAGGTCAGCTGAAACACCTTGAAATTCGAGCCACTGATTTCCGCCTGCCGGAAAATGCCAGCCTCGGTGTCTACCACTTCGTGAGTGCCCTGAAGATTTTCGAGGAACGCCGCAGCGGCTGCTTCCCTGACGTGCTTACCGTTGGCGCGCTCGACCATAGCTTCGGCGGCATAAGAGCGGACAAGTTTCGACCAATACTTCTCCAGCAGCGAAGGACTAGCGAAGATGTCGGCCCATATGATTTCGCCGTTCACCGCGACGACCACGCCAACAGCGTTGCGGTCGCGCAGCTGATGGATCAGTTGCGTATAGCTCTGTTGCATCGGGACGACTACTTCGTCGAGTTGCTTTTTGACTTCTTCGTTCTCGACAGTTGCGGCGTACGAAGTCGTGGGTCTGCCGTTTACGGCCGTCGTTCCCGGGCCGCCCAAGGGCGGAGGCGCTGCCGCAACCAGTGCGCCTCGCGCTTCTGCTACCTGGTCCCAAACCTTCTGCTGATCCTTGTCCACCATCGCTTTCGCACGGACACTCGGTTGCGCGAGTCCAATGGTGGTTCCAAACTTGTCGCTACGCGCCACCCAGCGTCCCGGCTCGACGCAGAAGACGCCAAGATCGATGGGATCGCTTTCCGCGGGAACGATACGATCTTTGCCGATCACGCGGTCCTGTTTGCCGCCGGTGACGATCTCTCCGGCCAGCAACAAAAGCGGCCGTTTGGAGTTATTGATCAGCACCAGCGTGTTGACCTGGGCGCCGCTCTGCGGGGGAGGATACGGTCCGCGACGGCGAATGAGCGGAGCTACATTCCCCGATTCTGTTACTACCACCTCGCCCGAGCGAATGCCTTCGTCCAAGGTGAGGAATTCGCTAGTATCGTGGGTAGACGACGCAACCACGGGAAAGATGGTGAGGTTGCCGTGCGAGATCGGGGAGAGCACCTTGTAGCGGTGCTCGATCTGTCCGGCTGGAACTGCGGATGCGAAGAACAACATACCTGCAAGGCAGAGCATCAACTCGGTTTTCATATGCGTTCCTTTGGGATCTCGGGCGATGGCGATGACACCCCTGCAATGCCCTCGATCGGGCGGGAGAACTCTACTTACGTGAGGAGAACGTTGGGGACTGCCCTTCTTGCAAGGGAAGATGTACGATCCCACCAATCGCATGAGCGGTAGCGCCCAAGTCGCGCCACGTCGGCAATGGATTTCCGCGTTGGACCTCCAGTTTGCCGACCTTCTGCGTACCAGCGGTGCGGAAGCGTTGGGGCTTGCCCGCGAAGACTTCCACCAGATCCTGGTGCAGATCGGCGAAAAGTATTTGCCCGCCGATGCCGGAGTAGAACACGCGCGTGAGCTTTACCAGACTCTGCGCGTTGCCGATCTTGCGCTGGCCAGGGCGTGCGCCGCAGGTCAGGAGAAGGCGTGGGATGTGTTCCTTACCCGCTTTCGCGAGAAGCTCTACGACGCAGGACGGGCGATCTCCGGAGACGATTCGCGCGGCCGCGAGCTGGCCGATTCCATCTATGCCGAACTTTATGGACTGAACGAGCGCGAAGGCGTGCGGGCTTCAAAGCTGGCCTCGTATACCGGGCGCGGATCGCTGGACGGCTGGTTGCGGACGGTGCTGGCGCAAGAGTTCGTGAATCGCTATCGCACGCAGAAGCGTCTGGTCAGCTTGGAAGAAAAGGAAGAAGACGGCGTTAGCTTCGAGGCGCCACGGCAGGAACCGCAGATCCCGGTGGATGCTCGCCTGAACGAAGCTCTCGACGAGGTCTTCCGCGACATGGCGGCTGAAGATCGCACAATCCTGGCAGCTTATTATCTGGATAAACGCAAACTGGCAGAGATCGGACGCATGCTGGGATTCCATGAATCGACTGCCAGTCGCAAGCTCGAGCGCATCACCAAACGGTTGAGGCAGGCGCTGTTCGAAAGCCTGGCGAAGCGCGGCATGAGCCACCGGCAAGCAGAAGAAGCTCTTGAAACCGACGTGCGGGATCTCCAGGTTAATGTGCGGGATCGGCTGGCGCAAGAAAAGCCGGCTGCACCGTTCAATAGAGAGACGACACCGGGCTAGTGAATTTCGGCAAGGAAATCCGGGGCTGGGCAGACGGCCTCGGGTGAATTCCTCGGCAGGGACGCAGGGACAAAGACGCAGGGACAAAGACGTTGGCGGAGATACCAAAAATCGCGCAGCGAAGATTGCAGAACGAACAGCTCGGGGCAGAGGTCGTGCATCCGGATGCTGATCTGCTGACCGCATTTGCTGAGCAGGCGCTACCCGTCCGTGAGCGCGATCAGGTGCTTGCGCATCTTGCTCGCTGCACGGATTGCCGTGAGGTTGCGGCGCTGGCTGGAGCCGCCGTCGCAGAACCAGAGCTGGTTGCAGCGCCGAAGCAGGTTGATCGAAGACCGGGCCGCTCTTTCTGGTCTTTGCGACCGCTACGCTGGACCGCGGCTGCGGCCACAGCCGCTGTGGTGCTGAGTGCAGTCTGGCTGAATCGCAAGGAAGTTACGCGGCAGGAAATTCCCGCAGGAAGCGAAGCGAATCCCGCCATTGTGCAGCAACAAAACGAACTGCCGCCCGCGTCTACTCCGCAAGGGAAGAACGAAGAGAGAGCCGTTGCGTCCGCGACTGACAAAGAGACCGCGCCCCTGGCATCTGCTCTCCGGTCAGATAACGCTCCGAAGTCCGACGCGTTCCCCAAGTCCAAAGCAGCATCGCCGAAAGAGCGTGATGAACTTGCGGGCGCCGCCGTCAACGAAGTAGCTGTAGACAGATTCCCGACGGAGAAGAAACAGTCGCCCACTGGCAACGCCACAGATCAGAAGGACACGCCAGTGCTCCTCGCGCGGGAGGCCGGTCAGCTACAAGCCGCCAAACTGCCATCCAACCAGGCAGTGGGAAGTCCTCTGTTGGCTGCTTCTGCTGGAGCAGCGGCGAAGACGGAGAGAGCATTGCCATCCGCGCATCCAGTTTCTAGCAACGATGTGGCTCTCGCGCCGGTGAAGAGTGCACCACAAGCTCCTCCGATCACCATGACTTACAGTCGTCAAGCCGCAGCGGAGTTGGCGCCAGCCGATCAGGTGGCAGAATCGCAAACCAATGGGAATGCGTCCGGCGCGACACGCGACTCAGCATCGCAGGTACGAGTCGGGCCAATGGCGACTCCGCTTCCGAACGATCCGGCGTCGCTCCAGACCTTGCAAAAGTCTTTGGATTTGAAGTCCGCGGGAACCCTGTGGCGCGTGAGCGGCTCCGGTGAATTGCAACAATCGACCGACTTCGGCCAGAACTGGCGAACGGCGCTTGGCGAGCATCCTTCGAAATTCAAGGCCGTGGCATCAGTCGGCGCGACGGTTTGGGCCGGCGGAGATGACGGGGCCCTGTGGTCTTCGCTGAACAACGGGCTCACGTGGAGGAAGTTGGCGCCCACTGTGGATGGCCACTCGCCGCGCGGAACCGTTGAGAAGATTCAACTCGCCGCCCCGAAGAATGTGACCTTCCGAACCAGCGCGGGCGAGACCTGGAGTTCACCCGACGGCGGAATCAATTGGACAGTGAAGTCCGAATAACGGGCTCACTCCACGCGTGCCCGCCGCGCATGAGCGCCAGAATTTCCCGCTCAAGGCCCGGCACGCTCGTAGATGCGATTCGCGTAAGATAACAACAGAATGCCTGTCACTATCCGCCGGCTCAGGGCGTGGATTGTTTCCGCCGCGATCCTTCTCATGATCGTGCTGGCCGGGTTCTATACCTACGGTCGCTATCGCGTGCGGAACGTCCTCAGAACTTTGCCCGACAAGTTGGGAGTGGATGTTCAGCAGAGCGCTGACAGCTTCTCCATCTCCAAGTCGGAAGGCGGACGAACGCTCTTCACCGTCAAAGCTTCGAAGGAGATCCAGTACAAAAGCGGCCGGGCCGAACTGCACGACGTAAACATCGTTGTGTATGGGCGCGAGTCGAACCGTTTCGACCAGATCTACGGGTCGCAATTCGAATATGACCCGAAATCCGGTGACATCACCGCAGCCGGCGAAGTTCATATCGATCTGGAAGGGAACACCGAGGGCCTTGTCAGGCCAGACTTGACTCCCCCTTCGGAGTTGAAGAATCCCATCCACCTCAAGACGAGCGGGCTGGTCTTCAACCGCAACAGCGGGATCGCGAGCACCAGCCAGCTGATCGAGTTCCGCATACCGCAAGTAAGTGGCACCGCTATTGGCGCGACTTACGATTCGAAGGCCGCTACGTTGACCCTCGGATCCGACATTCACCTGGAAGGTTCGGGTCCACAAAAGCAGACGCTCGAAGCCAAGCACGGGGTGATTACCAAGAATCCGAATCGCGTGGTATTGCGCGAAGCCCGATTGCGCAATTCCGACACAACGGTTACCGCAGATGAGATCACCACGCTCCTGCGCGCCGACAACACCGTGGAGCAAGTGACGGCTGATGGTCATGTCGTCGCCGACACTCACGGCAAGTCGCAGGCGAACGTGCAAGCTCCGCATGCCGAGATCCTCCTCGATGCCAAGAGCCAGGTGAAATCGGCAGTGATGACGGGCGGTGTCATCGTTGATGCCCAGGGCGATCACAATGCGCAGGGCTCTGCACAGCGCGTGTTGATGGATTTCGGGCCGAATAACTCTCTCCGCCGAGTACACGCGCTGGAAAACGTCAGGCTGGTTCAGATACCTGAACGTGCCGACGGGCAAACAACCGAGTTGACCGCCAACGCCGTCGACTTCTTCGCCCGCCCTGATGGGCACGGCTTAGAACGGGCCGAGACAATCGGGGCCGGAAAGATTCGATTGCTGCCGGCGCCAAACCCTACTACGTCGAAATCAAGCGCAGCTCACACCGAGTTCGCCTCGGCTAAGAGCCAGCGTTGCGTCTGCCAAGAATCCTGAAGACGCCACCGCCCATTCCACCACGACCATCACCGCTGACAAGTTCATCGCTCGCTTCAACCAGCAAGGCAAACTGGACACTCTCTTCGGATCTCCGAATTCGAAGATGGTGTCCGAAACCCCAGGCCAGCCACAGCGAACGACCACCAGCGCCAATCTAACCGTCGCGATGAATCCCGCAGGTGGTCTCGGCAGCATTGTGCAGGAGGGCGACTTCCACTTTAACGAGCCGCAGCCCAGCGGCTCTCGCGAAGCCTGGGCCGAGCGCGCCAGCTACAGTCCCACTGACGAACTGCTGGTCCTCACCGGCGACCCACGAATTGTCGACCAGGGGATGACCTCGACCGCCGACCGCATGCGCATTAATCGCAAGACCGGCGATGCGACTGGCGACGGCCAGGTAAAGACCACTTATTCGGAATTGAAGGAGCAGCCAAACGGAGCCATGCTGGCCACCGCTGAGCCGATCCACGTGACCGCGGCCCAGATGATCGCGAAACGCGCCACCGGCACCGCGCACTATAGCGGAGGGGCGAGACTTTGGCAGGGCGCGAACATCGTCGAAGCTCCGGTCATCGACTTTGATCGCGACAAGCGTTCGATGGTCGCGCAGGGGAGCGACGGACAGCGAGTCTCCACCGTGTTCCTGAAGCCGGGGGAGAATGGCAAGGCAACTCCGGTGAATGTGACTGCCGCGCGTCTTACCTACGTCGATGCGCAGCGCCGCGCCAGGTTCGATGGTGGAGTGATTTTGCGTAGCGTCGACGGCACCATGACAGGCGACACGGTCGATGTCTTCCTAAAGCCGAGAGATCAGAACCAAAAAGCTGCCGCGCAGCCAACTCAAGCGAGCCAGCTCGACCGCATCGTCTGTCAGGGAAATATCGTGTTACAGCAACCTAACCGCCGCGGCACTGGAGACAAGCTCGTTTACACCGCTGCCGACAGCAAATTCAAGCTGACCGGCGGACCGCCTAGCATTTTTGATGCCGAACACGGTCAAGTTACCGGCGATTCGTTGACTTTCTACAGTCACGATGATAGGGTGCTCGTGGAAGGGGGAAACACCTCCCCAACTGTCACAAAAGCGAGAGTTATCAAGTAGATGCAGACATTGGCAACGGACGAAATCGGTAAGAGTTACCGTGGCCGCCGGGTAGTAAACGGGGTAAGTCTGCATGTAAATCAGGGTGAGGTGGTCGGATTACTCGGTCCCAACGGAGCCGGTAAGACAACATCCTTCTACATGATTGTCGGTCTCACGCCTCCCGATACGGGAAGGATTTTGATCGATAAGACCGATATCACCGACGTTCCCATGTATCTGCGGGCCCGAAATCACGGGATCAGTTACCTTCCGCAGGAGCCTTCAGTGTTCCGGAAATTAACGGTCGAGGAGAATATTCTCGCCGTTCTGGAAGCCCAGCGGCTCTCCTGGCATGAGCGCCGGGAACGCATGGAGACCCTGATCGAGCAGCTTGGTCTGGGTCATATCCGGAAAAATCGTGGGTACGCTCTGTCGGGCGGCGAGCGGCGCAGGGTGGAGATCGGGCGAGCGTTGTGCATATCGCCCACTTTTATACTTTTGGATGAGCCCTTCTCGGGCATCGACCCGATTGCAGTGTTGGACCTGCAGAAGATAATCTTCGATCTCAAGAACAGTGGAATTGGAGTTTTAATCACAGATCACAACGTACGGGAGACCCTTTCGGTCACCAACCGTGCATACATCATTAACGAAGGACGGATCTTCCGGGCAGGAACACCTGAGGAGCTCGGCAACGATCCGGAAGTGAAGCGCGTCTATCTAGGGGAAAGCTTCTCGCTGGTTTAAGCGATAAGAGCGGCATCTTGCGCCGCAATTCCCGGGTTGCTCGCGCGTCGGAAGGTTAGGGGCAACGGGTCACAATGGTACTTCTTCAACACAAGCTCAGTCTTAAGGTCAGCCAGAAACAGATCCTCACACCGGGTCTGGTGCAGATGGTCAGCGTTCTGGCTCTCAATAAGATTGAGCTCAAGGACATGATCAACGCCGAGATGGTCGAGAACCCGGTCCTCGAGGAACTGGATCCGACCGTACCCTTGATCGACGATGTGTCGCGTAACGAAGAAGAGCGCGACCGGCAGGCCCAGGCAACAACTGCCGAAGAGACCAATCCCGATTTCACCAAGAAGGAAGATCCCTTCGAGGAAATCGACTTCGGCTCGTTTTTCCAGGAATACCTCGATCCGGGATACCGCACCAACTCCGAAATCGAATCCATTGAAAAGCCCTCCTTCGAAAACTTCCTCTCCAAGCCAAGCACTCTTACCGATCACCTGATGTGGCAGCTGGGTGCAAGCCCGGTGAGCGAAGGCGTGCGCATGGCCGCCGAACTCGTCATCGGCAATCTGAACGAAGAAGGCTATCTCACCGCGACCGAAGACGAGCTGATGACGCAGGCAAACCCGAATGCGCCCCTCGCTCTCTTGCAAGCTTCACCATCGCGGAAATCGGCGGAAGCTCCCGCTCCTCCCCCAATGATGGTGGATGACGGCGAATCAGCCGAACGTGCCGGTGCTGAGTTGGGATTGCCTGACTTTCAGCCGATGGTCAACGCGGCCGCGCATAGCGATCTGGAAGCCGAGTTCGACGGTGGTCACGCGGTCGCCGTCGCCGAGCACATGCCCGAGCCTGAGATTCCTGCCCCAGTTGCGCCGCCGCCCATGCCAGCTGCAGAACCCGTGGCGGCGCCAGCCGAATCTACTTTTGTCGCGCTCTTTACGCTCCAGGATTTGCAGGATGCACTCAGACTGATCCGCCAGATGGACCCGGTTGGAGTTGCTTGCTACGATCTGCGTGGATGCCTGCTCGAACAACTCAACTATCACCAGCGAGTGAAGACGCAGCAAGGCAACGGAAACGGCACCATGGAGATTCTGGCCGATGCGATCGCCATCGTCTCCGACCATTTGAGGCTTATCCAGAACAAGCAGTTGAGAGAAGTCGCGAAGGCCATTGGCCGCCCCATCGAAGCTGTCGACGCGGCAATGGATTACGTCCGTACTCTCGATCCGCGTCCCGGACGCCGCTATAACATCGAAGAAACGCGGCTGATCGAGCCGGATGTCGCATTTGTGAAGCAGGGCGACGAATACCTGGTCCTGCTGAATGATGACGACGTACCCCAGCTCAGATTAAATACAAGTTACAAACGCTTAATGAATCGGGACGCCGCAGAAAAAGACGTGCGTTCCTACGTCAAAGAGAGGTATAAATCAGCTATTCAGCTGATCAAGAATATTGAGCAGCGAAAGCAGACCATCCTCAAGGTCTGTTACTCGATTGTGGCGAGACAGCGGGATTTCCTGGATCACGGCATCGACCAGTTGAAGCCGATGATGATTAAAGAAGTGGCGGAAGAAATCGGAGTCCATCCTTCCACGGTGAGCCGCGCCGTCGCCAACAAATATGCGCACACTGCGCAAGGCGTTTTCGAGCTGCGTTATTTCTTCAGTGAAAGCGTCCAGGGACCAGAGGGCGGCAACACGTCGCTGCTGATCCTGAAACGCCGCGTCAAGAAGTTGATCGACGAAGAAGATCCCACCAGGCCGTTAACGGACGAGCAGATCACCCGCATCCTTCAGTCGCAGGGTATCCAGGTCACTCGCCGCACGGTCGCGAAGTACCGGGAGGATATGAAGATTCCCAGCACGCATCAACGGCGAGTCAAGAAGTCGTAATTGCGCGCGGGGATTCGGATGGATAAGTCGCTCCCGTCCTACCTACGCAGAGTGTTGAGAACGCCGCACTGAGTTTGTCCTGGCTGGCCAGCAGTAGGCAAGCGGGCCGGACAGGCAGTACCACCCGGAACAGCGGGTGGTTGGTGGTAAACCCACGGGGCCTTTCGGCCGATAGACGGTTCGAGGGTCCGTTTTGAAGGGGGACGTTCGATGAACGTGGAATACACCGGCAGGCAATGTGAAATCACTCCTGACATCCGCAAACAGGTCGAAATCGGCCTTAAAAAACTCACCCGCATTCTTGGAGATAATTTCGAATCGAAAGTAATTCTTTCGGTGGAAAAGCACCGCTGTAAGGCGGAGATCACCGTGGCTGGGCGCATCCATCCCGTGGTTGGATTGGCCGAGTCAACGGAGATGAACCTGGCCGTTGGCGAGGCACTGGACAAGATCGAGCGCCAGATTGTGAAACACCGCGCGCGCACCCGCAACATCAAGCGTCAGGCCAAGAAAAAATGGGTAGGAGAAGCGCCATTGCCGGAAATGCGCATGGCCGTGGGAACCAACACTACAACGGCGATCCCTGTGGTCGTGCACACCTTCCCGGCCGCGTCGCGCATCACCGAGGCACACGTGGTGACCTCAACCGACTCGGTGGCTCTGCGTCCCATGACGCTCGAAGAAGCGGTGAAAGAAGCGGAATTCCGCGATCGCGAAGTGTTCGTCTTCCGCGATGCCGAGGGACGAGTGAAAGTCCTGCACCGCAAGAAAGACGGCAAGATGGAGCTGATCGAAGCGCCGTAGAAACAGTTGTCAGTTGCTAGTTGTCAGTTGTCAGAAAATCAGTGGGCACAGTCGAGAGGCTGTGCCCATTTTGCTTTCAGAGGCTTGTCACCACGGAGACACGGATGCACGGAGGCACGGAGAGCTGCTCTTTGGTTGTCATCACGAGCGGCCGCAGGCCGCGAGGGATCCGCATTTGGTTTGAAAGGCGCCGTGCCGCAAACCTAAGCTCATTTGTTGTCATCACGAGCGGCCGCAGGTCGCGAGGGACCTGCAGTTGATCCGGGCGAACCGTTCAATCCCGCCGGCAATTCCTTTCCGAGCGAAGCGAGGATCCTGTCATGCCGAGCGCAGTGCGAGGCATCCCTATCGCACCACGAGCCCTCGCCTCTGCTAACTTCTTGTCAAGCCCCCAAAATCTGAAAAGTCTCCCCAACTATCTCATTCCACGATAGAAATAAATTGGGCCAAAGTGTCCAGTAGGTCCCCTCGAATTTGTCACAATAGAAGCAGGTGATGAATGAAGACCAACCGAGGAAGCATCCACTGATCGCATCCGACGGATATGCGACGGATCATCCGACGGACGGTCCCAAAGCATCCGACGGATAAATGTTTTGTCCGACGGATAAGTCCTTTGTTTCCCGCCAAAGTCATCGAGACCCTCCCCCCCTCCCATCGGATCCGAGAAAACCTCGGTTGGCCGCTGTGAGAACGTCTTTATTTGTTGTCATCACGACGCCTCGCAGCGCGAGGCGGAGGGATCTGCAGTTGGGTTTGAGAGGGCGGCGACAATAGAATGCCGATCAAAGAATGAAAGAACATGACGCAATCGGTACGTCCGAAGACGCCTGGCTACAGGAAATTCTGGAATCAGGCTTTACGGTTATTCCGAATGTTATTCCGCCATCCGGACTATCGGATGTCTTGCTCGCGATCAGGGAGATGAGGACTGATGGCGCCCGAGCCGGGTTGCGCAATATGCTTCAATGCCCGCCGGCAAGCCGATTGGCACGCGATCCCCGATTGATGGAAATTGCAGTCAGAATATTGGGCGCGGACGCGTTCCCATTTCGCGCAACTCTATTCGATAAGTCACCAGAAGTAAATTGGCTGGTGGCGTGGCATCAAGACAGGGCTCTCCCAATACAGCGCAGGCAAGACAAAGCGGGATGGGGACCGTGGTCGACGAAAGAAGGCGTCTTGTACGCACAAGCTCCTGCTAACGCACTGGAGCAGGTGGTCGCCTTGCGACTACATTTCGACGATTGTCTCGAGGCCAACGGACCGTTGCGGGTGTTGCCTGCAACCCACAGATTGGGTGTTCTTACCGGCGAAGCCATCGATGAACTCGCGTCGCACGTTTCTCCAGTGGAGTGTCATGTCGAGACTGGTGGAGTTCTCGTCATGAGCCCATTGCTCCTCCATGCATCCTCGAAGTCGAAGGCAAGTGGTTCCAGGCGAGTCTTACATATCGAGTATGCTGCCTCCCCATTCCTCGACGACATGGAAATTGCCACTGCCTGAGCGCGAGTCTCGCCGGAGTCGGTGGTGTCCATTGTTGTTTTAAGGAAACATCCGATTCGGGAACCACTCCTTTCCCGTCTCCCATCGTTTCCCGAACAAGATCAACTTTCCTGCCGGGCTTGGGTTGGAAACCAGTAGAGTAGTGGAATCGCCAAGGGTGCCTCGCTGAAGTTCTGTCTCAGCGCGCGCCAAAGGATCTGCTATGCGGAGAGTTTTGCAGCTGTTCGCAGTGCTAGCTCTTACGACCTGCTCTTTTGCCGCCAATCTTACTTACGTTCGTGTCGACGAGCCCATCGTTGAGGGCCGTCTCGCGCTCAAACCAGTCGATCAGGCCGCGCGGCTGACGATGCTGCGCAACCAGTTCCTCAAGGCCGGATGCACCGCCGATCAGATCAAGGAACAGCATGTGCCCGGCCAGGATCAGCCAAACCTGATCTGTACGCTTCCCGGCACCGAGCCCGGCTCCATCGTCATCGGCGCGCGCTCCGACTATCAGTCGAAGGGTGATGAGTTGAAGGTAGATTGGGCGACTCTTACGACGTTGCCCCTGCTGGCCGAGTCACTGGTGCTGACGCCGCACCGCTACAGCCTCGTGTTCGTCGCATTCACCGGACACAAGGACCTCGCCGGCTCCGCTGCGTATCTCAAGAGCTTGTCGGAGGATGAGCGCAAAGCCATTCGCGCGATGATTGATCTCGACCAGATCGGCCGCACGCCCGCGACCTTCTCGTTTGCGACGGTACAGGCGGCGTCCGGTCTAACGCCGCTGGGGCCGACCAAGCAGATCACGCACGACGACACGCCGATGAGCAAACTGCTGCCTCTCGCGGCCATCACGTTGAAGAATACCGAGTACGCTCACCAGAATCGCGAACAGCTCGTTACCGACGCGCAGAACTTCGAGCGGGCGGGAACACTCGCGCTGACCATCACGTCGCCTGCTTACACCAAGATAGTTCGCCCCGGAAACACTGAAGTCAGCATGGCGCGCACCGAACTCGATCCCAAGGTTTACTACCAGACCTACAACTTGCTGTGCGTGTACACGCTCTACCTCGACCGTGGAATCGCGCCGCCGAAGGCGCAGCCCTCGACGAACGTCGCGCACGCTTCAGCGGTTACGCCCGCGGACTCCGCCAGCGGCGACTGCCCAGTCTGCGATCCCAGCTGCAGTCGCGCCTAGCCCGACTCCAGCACTGGCTGGAGCTGCTGTGAAACCTCTGCTGCCGCCGTCAACCCCGGCAGCCGCGTCTACGACGAGCGCGAGCGCACCTCTCCCGCCGCAGAATCCAGAGACCCCCACGCCGACGTTTCGCTCCACCACACGACTGGTGCAGGTGGACGTGGTAGTCACGGACAAGGCCGGAAATCCGATTACGGGTCTGAAGCAAGAGGACTTTGCGGTTTTCCAGGATGGCAAGCCGCAACCGGTGCGAGCCTTCGAGGTGCATGTCCTGACGCCGGAAGCACGGAAGACGCGTGTCGTGCCAGCTCTCCCTCCGAACAGCTACACGAATTTGCCCGACTCCATCCAGGACCAGAGCTGGACGATCGTGTTGTATGACGTGCTAAACACTCCGACACAGAACCAGCAAGATGCGCGAAAGCAGTTGATAGCGCTTCTGAAGTCGCTGCCTCAGGGGAGGCCGGTGGCGCTGTTCCTGCTTACACAGCGTTTGGAGATGCTGGAGGGGTTCTCGAGCGATCCCAAGACCTTGGTGGCTGCGGCGGAAAAACTGAATCCGAATGGCTCTGCACTGCTGACTACCGAGGGCGAACGTGAGAGTGCCATCGGACATACAGCTTACGCTGCCGCTATGTCTACTCCAGGTCCTGGGGGCCAGAACGCTACCGTGCTCAAGTCAGGTGCAGTGCAGAGACAATTGCAGGGCTACTACGATATGGAAGCCCTGCGTGCCCAGCAGCGTGTTTTATTCACGCTGGATGCTCTGAAAGCTATGGCACGTTCTGTGTCGGGATACCCGGGACGCAAGAATTTGATTTGGCTCTCGGGCAGCTTTCCTATTCGTTTGGAGCCTTCGCAAGCCGCCCTAGACCCTTTTCGCAACAGCAAGGACTATCTGGCAAACGTCACGCAAGCCAGCACTCTCCTTACCGAGTCTCGCGTTGCCGTCTACCCGATTGACATAAGGGGGTTGCAGACAACGGGCGTGGACATGACAGTTTCTTCGACAGATGCGACCCAGTCATTTGTAGGACCTCAACCTCTTACGGCACCCGGCACAGCTCAAGGGGTTGCGTCAAACACAAACGACGCAATGACGGGTCTTCTACGTGAGCAGTCGATTACGCGTTCAAACGAGCGCGAAACCATGACGGAAGCGGCGTATGAGACAGGGGGCCATGCATTCTTCACCAACGATTTTGGCGCTGCCATGAAGAAAGCCATGGACGACGGTTCCAGATATTACACCATCGCTTTCACCCCACCGGACCAGAAAGAAAAGAGTGATCCTTACCATCATATTGAGGTGAAGCTGAATCAGCCTAACGCGAACCTCAGCTACCGGCGCGGTTACTACTCGTCTCCGCAGAAGCTGACGACGGCAGAAGGCACAGCTGCATTACAAAACGCGCTGCAGCCGGGAATGCCTCCCGCGACGATGTTGTATCTCACCGCGTCGGTCGAGCCTCCAAACGGCAAGCAGAAGACGGTCAAAATCAACTACATCATCAGCCCCAACAACGTTACTTTCAGCGATCTGCCGGAAAACAAGAAGCACGTAGTGGTCGACTGCATGGTCGTTGCTTTCGATAAAGACGGCAAAGAAGTGGCGCATGCCTCCGATACTTTGGACGGCGCAATTCCCCAGGCTGCCTACGACGCCGTCATGAAGCAGGGACTGCCAGCGAATCAGGAGATTGAACTCAAGCCCGGCAGCTACAATCTGAGGCTCGGGGTGATGGATCACGCCACGCAACAGATCGGAACGGTCGATGTGCCGCTGGAGATTTCGGATCAATCGATAGGGAAGTAGGGCTCACCAGCAAAACTTTCCGTCCGAGGCCAGACTGCGATAGGATGCGCGCAGGATGGCCTCTGGCAAACCTGCACTAAAAGCACGCCGGCGCAAAGCGCCGAAGCCCGACCTCACGCATGAGCCCGTCCAGGTTCGCAAGCCGCATGCTGGAACGGAGCTGGTAATCATTACCGGCATGAGTGGGTCCGGCAAGGCGTCTGTGCTCAAGGTCTTCGAAGATCTCGGCTATTACTGCGTCGACAATATGCCGGTCGATCTGATTCCCAGCTTCGCCGAGCTGGTGAGCCAATCGCCGGAGACACATCGTGCCGCCCTGGTCGTAGACGTTCGCGAAGGAGCACGGCTCGACAAGCTGCCCGTGATCCTGAAGGCCGTAAAGAAAATCGTTCCCGCGAAAGTGCTGTATCTCGAGGCCAATGACGAAGTCCTGATGCGGCGTTATAGCGAGACGCGCCGCCCGCATCCGATGGGCTCGCATGCGCCGGTTCGCGCATCGGTGAAAGCCGAACGCAAGCGCCTACGGCCAATATCGTCACTCGCCGACGAGCTCATCGATACTTCGAAGTTCAACGTGCACGAACTGCGATCGTTCATCAATGAACGCTTCCGGCAGGAGTCGAAGCAGAACAACATCATGGTTTCGGTAGTGAGCTTTGGGTTTCGCGAAGGCGTGCCCGAGGACGCTGATCTCGTATTCGACGTCCGCTTTCTGCCGAATCCGCATTTCATTCCCGAGTTCCGGCCTCTTACCGGGCGCCATCCAAAGGTGGCGAAGTACATACGTTCGTTTCCACAGACTCAGGAGTCGCTGAACCGTATCTCGGACCTGCTTACCTTCCTGCTGCCACATTACGTAAAAGAGGGTAAGAGCTATCTGACGATCGGGATCGGTTGTACGGGCGGCCAGCACCGCTCCGTGATGATTACCGAAGAACTGGCCAAGCGCCTGCGTAAAGCAGGCTACGCGGCGAAAACCGTGCACCGGGACAGCCCAAAATAATTGAGTAAATTGAGCCATTTAATCATTGGGTAATTGAAGGCAAAACACTCGAAATCCAGCCAAATTGCTGACTGCCCGAAGTTTTCGATCACCAAATGACCAAATCACTCAATTACCAATTAAAATAAGGGTTTGTTGCCTCTACATTTCATTTTGCCCCGGATTCGGGGTATCTTCTTGCATCGCGACGGCGGGCCCAGCTTAGTCCCTTGTATGTTCCGCCAGCGCGGGAGCCATCCAGCATGCGCCAACTAGGACGATTGCTGCGCTACGTAGCACCGTATTGGGCGCAGGTGCTGGTGTCCGTGGTGCTGATGGCCGGCGTGGGCTTGCTGGAAGCCTTCCGTATCGTGCTGATCGGCCCGATGCTCGATCGCGTTTTGCATCCGGCTTCGCAGTCCAAAGACATAATCTTATTCACGCTTCCTTTTAGCAATCACACCGTGCTCCTGCAGCAATTCGTTCCGCAGCATTTTAAGAATGCGTGGACGATTGTTGCCTTCGCCTTGGTGGTCAGCACCATACTGAAGGGCCTTTTTGATTATGCCGGCACTTACCTGGTGAATTACGCAGGATTCGGCATGATCACTGACCTACGCGATCGGCTGTACAACAGCATCCTGCGCAGGTCGTCGGCGTTCTTCCAGAAACACCCCACGGCGATGCTGCTTTCCGCATTGATCAACGACATCGAGAAAATCCAGTTCGCGATGTCGCAAGTGCTGGCGGAATTCTTGCAGCAATTTTTCACGTTGATATTCATGGCTGCTGCCGTGATTGTGCTTGGACATCGCGCAGCATGGGTGTTGCTGCTGTTTGTTCCTGTGATCCTGATGTCGGCGAGAAGGATTGGGCGGCGTGTGCGCTCGACAACCCGGCATGGTCAGGACAAGCTGAGCGAAATCCAGAATATTCTGCACGAGACCATCACCGGCAATCGCATCGTCAAGGCTTTCGGGATGGAAGTGTGGGAGGCAATCCGCTTCCGTGGCGCCGCCAGACGGCTCTTCCGGGCGAACATGCGCTCGGTTCGTGTAGCAGCACTCAGTTCGCCGCTCATGGATACCTTCGGCGCGATCGCCATGGCGATGCTCTTATTGCTGGGCCGCGACTACATTAAGACGGGCCTCTTCACAGCAGGTACCTTCGTTGCGTTCCTCTTCGCAGTATTCAAACTGTACGAGCCGGTCCGTAAATTTGCGCTCTTCAATAACAATTTTCAGCAGGCGTTAGGCGCATCTACTTCCATCTTTAACTTCATGGATCAGGATGATGTTGTAAAGGAAAAGCCTAAAGCCAAGCCTCTGCCCGCTTTTCATGATTCCGTCAGATTCGAGAATGTGAGCTTCTGCTACAACGACGAAGAAAACGCGCGCGAGGTGCTGCACGAAATCTCGCTGGAAGTGAAGCGCGGCGAGGTGGTTGCGATCGTAGGATCGAGCGGCGCCGGCAAGAGCACGCTCGCTCATCTGATCCCTCGCTTCTTCGATGTAACCGGCGGACGGATTGCGATTGACGGGTATGACGTGCGCGATGTGACGCTCGCTTCCTTACGCGCGCAGATTGCCGTGGTTACACAGGACACGATCCTGTTCAACGATACGGTTCGCAACAATATTGCTTACGGGCAGCCGCACGTGCCGCAGGCAAAGGTGGTCGAAGCAGCCGTGGCTGCGCTGGCTGATGGATTTATTCGCGAGTTGCCGGAAGGCTATGACACGGTCATCGGCGAAAAGGGCATTCGGCTTTCCGGCGGTCAGAAACAACGTATCGCCATCGCGCGCGCGATCCTGAAAAATGCTCCCGTACTGATCCTCGACGAAGCGACTTCGGCGCTGGACTCCGAGTCTGAAGCCCTGGTTCAGTCAGCACTGCAAAATCTGATGACAGGGCGTACGGTAATAGTGATCGCCCATCGGCTCTCAACGGTGCGGCGCGCCGATCGTATCGTTGTGCTCGAAGGTGGCTCGATTGCGGATTCGGGCACGCACGAAGATCTGATGAACCGGTTGGGAACTTATCGGCGGCTCTATGAGCTGCAATTCGCGGACTTTGAGTCACCGAAAGTGACGGTTGTAGCTGACAATTAGCAACGAGTGACTCATAACTTAATCATGTCCATTCGCTCCATGACGGGCTTCGCGCAGGTGAAGGCACAGGTGAACGATCACCTGGGATTTACGCTTTCCCTGAAATCGGTCAACCATCGCTTTCTCGATCTCCACATGCGTATGCCGTCGGAAACCGACGGTCTGGAGATGAAGATGAGGCGTCTGCTCAAAGATCGCATCGCACGCGGTCACGTCGAGTTAACGCTCTCGTTCGAGCGCGGTGGCGACGACGGCGTCTCTTTGAACCGGCAGCTCGTGGGCGGATACCTGGCGGCCTTTCGGGCTGCAGCCGATGAGTTCGGCGTAAGCTCGGAACCTGATCTGAACGCCATCCTGAAGCTACCGGGTGCCCTTGAGGGCGGATCTGGTGTGGAAGATGAAACCTTCGAGAAGCTGGCCCTGTCGAAGCTCGACGAAGCCATCAGCCGCCTCGATCAGATGCGTGGAGACGAAGGCAAGGCGATTGAACGCGAACTGCGCGAGCGCATCGAAAAGTTGAAGACTGCAACCGCCGAGATCGACAAGGCACGATCGGTCGTCCTGCAGGCCTACATGGAAAAGCTGCAAGGGCGTTTGCAGGAGCTGACCGGAGCACAGGTAGCGCCTGAGCGCATCATGCAGGAAGCTGCTGTGATGGCCGAGCGCAGCGACATCTCGGAAGAGGTTGTGCGAATGCAGACGCACATCCAGCACTTTCTCGATTTGATCGCTGGCGGCAAAGAAGCGGGGAAGAAGATGGACTTCCTGCTTCAGGAAATGGGGCGCGAAGCCAACACGCTGCTGTCGAAGACGTCCGGCGTTTCGGGCGAAGCGTTGAAGATCACCGAGCACGGCCTGGCGATGAAGGCTGAGTTGGAAAAACTTCGGGAACAGGTACAAAACGTCGAATGAGCGGAATCGTATTCATCATTTCGGCGCCATCGGGCTCAGGGAAGACCTCGCTCACCAATGAACTCCTGAAATACGTGCCTGACCTGGAGTTTTCGGTCTCCTACACGACCCGCAAACCGCGCGGCAGCGAGCAGACGGGGCGGGAGTACTTTTTCGTCTCACGCGATCAGTTCGAAAAGATGATCGCCAACCATGAGTTCCTGGAGTACGCCGATGTCTTCGGGAACTACTACGGAACCGCGAGGAAATTCCTCGAAGACGCGAGAAAACGCGGCAAAGACCTGGTTCTCGATATCGACGTGCAGGGGGCCAAACAGGTCAAAGAGCGCCTTAAGGACTCAAAAAGCATCTTTATTTTGCCGCCATCGCGGGATGAACTGGAGCGGCGTTTGCGCGCGCGCAGCACCGCGGAACAGATGACGGACAGTGAGGTCATCAACCGTCGCCTGGCCGAGGCAGGCCGCGAGATTGAGAATTATCCCGGTTATGACTATATTTTAGTGAACGACGACTTCAACCAGTCCGTGGACAAGTTGAAGGCGATTGTACAGGCCGAGCGAGCCCTTCAGCGTAATCCCGGCGAAAGCAGCGCTGATTCCGTGGTTCAGGCCAAAGCAAATGAGTGCCGTCGTGCCAACGTGCAGGATCGGGCTCAGCAGATACTGGCTTCGTTTGGACTTTCGGCGGTGCCGAATTAGCCGCGAACAACGTATTCGTGGATAAACTTTTTTCCCGTTTCTTTCAGGTGATGGCTCATGAAGTTGATTGAAGGTTTTGACAGTAATTACCGGTATATTCTTGTGGCCGCGCGACGCGCGCGCCAATTGCAGTCCGGAGCCCGTCCGGTAATTGAGACGAACACTCGCAAGCCTTGCAAAGTCGCGCAGGAAGAGATCCGCGCCGGAAAGATCAGGTGGATGATCATCAAGCCGGAAAAGACCGCGACGGAGCAGGCGACCGAGTTCTTCGAAAAGGGCGCGGCCAGCTAGATCTATCCGCTTTAGAGGCTCGGAGTCGGCTGAGCCTCTTCTCGCGTCTAATATGTGGCAGGCGACTCCCCCCGCCTGGAACCTGAGAGCTCATTCGCAGGACAGGCAGGTGGAAGGGCAGCGCAACCATATGAAAATCGCACTCGGCGTTAGCGGTGGCATCGCGGCGTACAAGGCGGCAGAGATCGTTCGTCTGCTGCAGGACCGCGGTGTCCGCGTGCAGGTCGTGATGACGCGAGCCGCGCAAGAGTTCGTGCGACCGCTGACGTTCGCTGCGCTCTCCGGCGAGAAGGTCATCACAGGCCTCTTCGAATCCGGTGGTGAGCAGCCGAACGTCGATTCCGCCGTGGAGCACATTAGCGTCGCTCAGGGGATCGATGCTCTTCTCGTGGCGCCTGCGACCGCCGACATCCTCGCGAAATTCGCGCATGGACTCGCCGACGACTTCCTCACCACGCTTTACCTCGCGACGAAAGCTCCGGTGATTGTGGCTCCCGCGATGAATGTGAATATGTGGGCGCATCCGGGGACACAAGCGAATCTGGAAATTCTGCGCAAGCGCGGGGTGACGATCGTTGATCCGGACTCAGGCTACCTGGCATGCGGAATGACGGGCGCAGGCAGGCTGGCAGCCAATGAAGCGATCGTAGACGCGGTGCTGCGAACGTTGAACGTTGGGCAGGATCTTTCCGGCGAGACCGTGCTGATTACCGCTGGCCCCACGCGCGAGCCCATTGATCCGGTACGCTACCTCACGAATCGTTCCAGCGGCAAGATGGGCTATGCGCTGGCGGACGCGGCAGTGCGGCGCGGCGCGAAGGTCATCCTCGTCTCCGGGCCAGTCGTATTGCTGCCGCCCACAGGCGTCGAAGTCGTCGGCGTCGAAACCGCAGCCGAAATGCATGATGCGGTGATGGCGCGTCGCGGTGAGGCGACGGTAGTCATCAAAGCGGCCGCGGTTGCTGACTATCGACCCAAGCGCGTTGCCGCTCAGAAGATGAAGCGCCACGCGGAGTTCGCACTCGAACTGGTTCCGACTCCCGACATCGCCGCCGAACTGGGCGATCGAAAACAGGGACAGCTGGTGATCGGTTTCGCTGCAGAAACAGAAAACGTGCTGGAGAATGCGCGCCAGAAGCTCCTGGCCAAGGGACTCGACGCGATTGTCGCTAACGACGTTTCGCAACCCGGCGTTGGTTTTGACTCCGACCGCAATGCCGTCACCATCATCACGCCCACGGAAGTGGTGGATGTTCCGGCTTCCACCAAGTGGGATGTCGCCCAGAAAATTCTCGATACGGTGCGCAAAATTCGCGAGCAGCGTCCCGCAAAGGTGAGATCATAGCGATTCACCACTTCCAAGCTGGCTGAAAATAACTCCTGCCTATGGCGCGTAGCCTCGATCCTGAAACCAAAAAAGCTGTGGCGTCGCGGATTCGCTATTACCGCGATATGGGAATCTACGATTTCTATCGTCGCGGAAGCGGCGCAGTGGAAGTCGATTCGTCAGCAGTGGTGATCACTGAATACTCGGAAGAGACAATCATTATTCCTAAACGAAAAACAGAAACACAAATACAAAGCGATCCCATCACTGCTCTTCGCGAGATTCGCGAAGACCTTGGCGACTGCACGCGCTGCCGTCTGCACAAACAGGGTCGCAAACAGATCGTCTTCGGAGTCGGAAATCCGCATGCCGAGCTGATGTTCGTCGGAGAGGGGCCGGGTGCTGATGAAGACGAGCAGGGCGAACCATTCGTGGGACGTGCCGGACAGTTGCTGAACAAGATGATTGAAGCGATGGGACTGAAGCGCGAGCAGGTCTATATAGCCAACATCGTGAAGTGCCGTCCGCCAGGAAATCGCACTCCAGAGAAGGACGAATGCGATACGTGCTCGCCGTTCCTGCTTAAGCAGATTGAAGTAATCAGGCCTAAGGCAATTGTTGCTCTTGGCGCAGTTGCGGCCAAGACGCTGCTCGGCGTTGCCGACTCGATGAACAATCTCCGCCAGCGCTCATACGATTTTCGCGGAACGACACTATTCGTGACATATCATCCGGCGTATTTATTGCGCGATCCGAGGCAGAAGGCGGAGACGTGGAAGGATCTGCAAAAAGTGATGGCATCTCTCGGACTCGAGCTTCCCCGCAAAGACTAAGGACTCGTTTTTGTAACGAAAAGTTACGTCTGCGTACAAACCAAGCCAGGTACTACGTTCTGCTACTTAGCTCTTTCTAAGGTACATACCTTTTAGGGCTATTTTCCTTTTGATCCAGAGTAGATACACGGCTACTCTGCCTTCATTCATTGCGCGCCCTTTTGCGAAGCCGGTGGATGCGTTCTGCCGCACCTTCGTCGTCTTAACCTGAACCAGGAGTAGATCATTGTCGAAAAAAATATTTTGCTTCGCCTTCCTGATAACGCTTGCTGCCTCTATATCGTTTGCCGACGTAGTTACCACTGCTCCTTTGAATGGCGCAACTTCATCGCCTACGGTTCATTTCGTTGCTTCGGCCAGCTCTCCTTATAGCCCTATTGCTTCGATGACCATCAACATCGATAGCAAAGATATGTATAAGATTAATGCCAATCATCTTGATACCACTCTGACGCTTTCGTCAGGGAGCCACTCGGTTTACATGAAAGCTTGGGACAACCAGGACCATTATTTTCAGCAGGTGATCACAGTGAATGTAAGTTCGACGGCGGCTTCTGCCCCGGCTTCAGCCGCTGCTACGCTTGTCTCTGACATTCAGACGTTCGGCGGTTGGGAATCGTGCGGTTCGTGCGCTGGACCCGGCGGCAAGGGCGCTACTGTGTCTTACGGCATGAATCAGGGAATCAAGAATCCGTCGATGGACAGCAAGGCCGCTCAATTCTGGCTGGGTGGAACTAGCAAGACGCCTTATTCGAATGCACTCTGGTTTAAGCGCCTTCCCGGCAGCGAGACCGCAACTCACTTCACCTACGACTTCTACTTTTACATCACTAATCCGGGCGTTGCCCAGGGACTGGAGTTCGACGTTTTCTACTCGCGCGACGGCCTGAAGAATTACTTCCTCACCGAATGCGACTCTCGTGGGAAATATGCCGGAACATGGCAGGTCTCGAATGCCACCATCGATCAATGGCAACACACCGGCTATCCCTGCAAGGTGAATGCGAATTCCTGGAATCACGTTACGCTGCAGTTCTATCGCACGCCTTCGGGCATGACTCATTTCGTTTCCGCGACGATGAACGGCAATACTGTGAACTTCAACGTGGAATATCCGCCGGAAAAGGTGAATTCATTTGAGATGAACACTGCCGTTCAGATGGACGGCGACGAGAAACAGGATAACTACTCGATCTATGTCGACAAAATGTCGCTGAAGTACTGGTAAGAAGTGACGACGTCTTACACTGGGTAGTTGGTGGTCGGTAGCTGGTTGCGAACGTAGGCTACTAGCTACCAGCTACCCCATTCCGAATGAAGCGAAGCACCTGGCCGGGTTCGGCTCGCTCTGTGTAATCGACATTAATCCACGCGTGTTGCACCTTTCCATCGCGGCCGATTACATACGTTGCAGGCAGCGGCAGCTCCCAGCTCTGATCCCCGTTAATGTGCGGCAGATTGATGAACACGCTGGAGAATAGCTTCTCCTGGTAGTCGGGAACACGATAAACAATTCCGAACTGCCTCGCGACCTTGTTGCCTTCATCGACGAGGAGCGGAAACTGCAACTTGTGCTGGTCGTGCATGAAGTACGCCTGCTTTACCGATTGCGGCGAGATCGCGACCAGCGAAGCACCGGCATATTCAAACTCAGGAAGCATTCGATTCAGGGCCTCTGCCTCTCCGCAGCAAAATGGGCACCAGCGCCCGCGCAAGAACGCGATCACCAGCGGACCCTTCGCCAGGAGCGTAGCTGAACTAACCGGCTTTCCGTTGTGATCCAGCAGCGTGAATGCAGGCGCCTGTTCATTCACTTTGAGCGCCCGCTCTGCGATCCCAGAGTTCCGCAGCGCTTCCGTCGCACGCTCGTTGACAGCGCGAGTGTCCGCCGGAACGTAAAGCTCCATTAGTCGCTTGCGCTCGGCGAGTTCTTCTCGCAGCGTGCCTGCAGATTGTTCCGAGTCTGTTTCTGAAATGCCGCGCCATTTCATGCGCACTCCCCACTAAAAGCTTGCTCCGAGTTTAGCATCGGGAAGGGGCCTGCGGCCTACATGAGTGACTGCGCGTCCACGTCGACGATGATGTTTGTGCGCGGAATCTTCTTTTCAGCGACATGGGCAAGCATCGCTCGTAATCCGGCGTTCAACTTTTCGCGGCTGGCGGCCTTCAATACAAAGTGATAGCGGTACTCACGCTTTAAGCGGAGGACTGGCGCGGGGGCCGGTCCGAGAATTTTGATACCTGGCGGCTCTTCCCTTCGGAACCATTCGCCGATCACACCTGCGTAGGTCAATGCGTCATCGAGACGATCGCTGCGAACCAGAAGATTTGCTACCGAGCTGAATGGCGGATACTTCATCCAGTTGCGGAAGCGAAGTTCTTTCTCGGCGAAGCCGTGGTAATCATGCTTTGCCGCAAATTGCACCGCATAGTGATCCGGGAAAAATGTCTGCAGGACAACTTTCCCTGGCGTGCTCCCGCGGCCGGCGCGGCCTGCAACTTGAGTCAGCAACTGGAAGGTTCGCTCGGCGGCTCGGAAGTCGGGGAACTTCAATGCCATGTCGGCTCCGACTACTCCGACTAGTGTCACGCCGTGAATGTCATGTCCTTTGGCGATCATTTGTGTGCCAACTACCATGTCGAGTTCGCCGGCGTTGAGCGCCTGCAGAACTCTCTCGAAATCGTCGCGCCCTCGCACCGTGTCACGATCGAGCCGGGCAATGCGCGCGGTTGGAAACATGCCGTGCAACAACTCTTCCAGCTTCTCCGATCCTGTACCCAGGAAATAGACATACTCACTGCCGCACTTCGGACATTTCTCCGGCACACGCGCTATGAAGCCGCAGTAATGGCACTGCATCTTACGCGCTTCTTTGTGGTGAGTGAGAGCGATGTCGCAATTCTGGCACTGCATCGTTTCACCACAGGTACGGCAGAGAACGACCGGAGCGTAGCCACGACGATTCAACAGGACCATCACCTGCTCTTGGCGCTCGAGACGATCTTTGATTTCCTCGGCGAGTTTGCGCGATACGACTGGTTCCTGTCCGGTCTCCCGAAATTCCTCGCGCATGTCGATGATCTCGACTTCGGGCAGCGGCCGATCCTGTACCCGATCCGGCATCTCGATCAGTCGGTATTTGCGTCCGGCATTATGGAACGACTCCAATGATGGAGTCGCCGAGCCAAGTACAATCGCGGCATTCGAGAGCTTCGCGCGCATCACAGCAACGTCGCGAGCATGGTAGCGCGGCGTTTCCTCCTGCTTATAGGAGAGGTCATGTTCTTCATCCACGACGATCAGGGCAAGATCGCTGACCGGAGCAAAGACTGCCGAACGCGTTCCGACCACTACGCGCGCATCACCACGCCGTATGCGATGCCACTGCTCCGCGCGCTCGTCATCGGAGAGCGCCGAGTGAAGAATGGCGACTTCGGAACCGAACGTTTCATGCAGATGTGCGGCCGCAGCGGGAGTGAGTCCGATTTCGGGAACGAGCATGATGGCCGATTTTCCGGCGGCCATCACTGACTGCATTGCCGCCAGATACACCGCCGTTTTTCCCGATCCAGTGACGCCGTGCAACAGCGAGACGGAGAACTGTTGGCTCAACGCAGCGGATTCGATGTGCGAGAGTGCGGCGGCCTGCGCTGGATTGAAGGTGAGATCGGCAAGCACATGGCGCGATGTCAGCCGCGAGACATGAAAATAGGCGGCCTCTTCGATCATCTGGACGATATTTCGTTTACGTAGCGTTTCCAGCGAACTGCGCGAGAGGCCTAGTTCGCGCAGCGTTTCCGTCAGTGCACGACCGCCGCTCGCCTGGAGTGCTTCGACAATCTTCTGCTGACCTGCGTTCATTTTGCCGGAAATCTCGCCTAACACAACAAACTCGACGGTTCGTCGCGCGTCGCGCACCGCTGAAACGTCTTCCCGCGAAACCCATTTCTTTGCGACGAGCGAAGCCAGAAGACGTCGTCCAGCTTTGGTGGCCGCGCGCAGAGTCTGTTCCATCACATCTTCGCGATCGGCAAGATAACTGAGCACGGTCATCTCTTCCATTTGCTCTTCGGGACTCTTGCGCGAGCGCAGTGAAGATCCGCGAGTGGCCGTCTGATGCAGCGCTTCAAGTCCGGCGTCGGCGATGCGGTACACGCGCGCGCGTTTCACTTCCGCTCCGAGCGGAAGCATCGTGCGGAACACTTCGCCGATGGGTGCAATGTAGTACTGCGCAATCCAGCGTCCGAGTTGGAGCAGGGTCGGGTCGAGTACGGGCGCGGAATCGAGGACTTGGAGAACGTTTTTCGTTGCGACCTTCGGCTCGCGATCATGCAGCTCAACAACGATTCCGGGAAGACGCTTTTCGCGGAAGGGTACGAGTACGCGTCCGCCGACTACGGGAACGTGTCCGTTTACGCGGTAGGTGAAAACGATGTCGAGCGGTACTGGAACCGCGACGTCGCAGAACTGAGGTTGAGCAGACACGCCGAGAACATGTTACAGGTTGGGAGCTACGGATAAAAAAATCCCCACTCGCCAGGTGAGAACGAGTGGGGAACCCAGAGGAGAAATCTTTACCAGTAAGTCAGGGTCATCTTGTCGACCCAGATCGAGAAGTTGTCCTGTTTCTCATCGCCGTCCATTTGCACAGCGGGATTCATCTCGAGGGAGTTCACGTCTTCCGGCGGATACTCCGCGTTGAAGGTCTGCAAGTCGCCATTTAGCGTGGCAGAAACGAAGTGCGTCATCGCCGTCGGCGTGCGGTAGAACTCCAAGGTGATGTGATTCCACGCGCTCTGCTTTAATTTGCAGGGTTTTCCAGTGTGTTGCCAGGTGTCAATCGTGGCGTTGGAAATCTGCCAGGTTCCTGCGTACTTGCCGCGCGAATCACATTCGGTAAGGAAGTAGTTTTTCTTACCGTCGCGCGAGTAGAAGACGTCGAACTCGAGTCCCTGCGCGACGGCCACGTTGGTGATGTAAAGATAAAAATCGAGAATAAAGTGCGTTGCGGTTGCGCTTCCGGTGAGGCGGTTGAACCAAAGATGATTGGAATAGGGCGTCGCGCTGGTGCCGCCTAGCCAGAACTGCGCCGAGGCTCCGCTCATCGAAGGATTCGTGATGTTCTGCGTCATCGAATAAGGAACGCTCGCGCCTACACCACCGGGACCTGCGCAGGAGCCGCATCCCGTCCAGCCGCTCATTTTTTGAATATTGCTGACGACAATGCTGTTCACTGGCGGATCGGTAGGGGTCGGCGTGGGAGTTGGGGTCGGTGTTGGAGTAGGAGTTGGGGTTGGTGTCGGCGTGGGAGTGGGCGCCGGCGTCGGAGTTGGATCAGTCGTGGTTGTTGGAGTTGTTGGCGTGGTCGGCGTCGGATTAGCGGCCGGAGTTACCGCCGCAAGCCTGCTTTGTGCCCGACGTGGTCAAGTCCGCCACAAGCAATGAATGAAGATATGAATACGAAAAGTGCCAGGCAACGCAGGTCCCTGTGCAAATGCATTCTCCTGTTTTTCAGGTGCAGACGCCGAATTTTGCGGTTAAAACCGCCGTTTTCGGAGGGGCGCGCTTGCTTTGTCTTGCTTGGAAGGGAGAGTACCTTAACACTGACTACGGAAAAATCGAATATTTACCTTAATTCTGAGTACGCCGGTGCATGTCCTGATTCTTAAGTGATCTCCACGAGTTCAGAAACCGGCGGATGTACGGCGGCGCTCGCGAACTCGGTCGAAGAGCGCATCGAGAATCGAACGGGGCTTGGACTTCGCAGGGCTCTTTCGACTCGGGCATTCGCCCTCGCTCAAGATGACAGCGGAAGGAATAGAGACAGTGTCTCCTCTAATCCGAGTAGTAGCCCTCGCGAGTCTGGACTGAATCATCTTTCTGCGTGGTGGTGAGATGGATGCGGTGATAGTCGCCGCCCGAAGTGGACGCGCGATCCGGCGTGTAGCCGATGCTGTACTGGTTGCGCAGTTCCTCTGAGATCTGCTTGTAAATGTCGTCGATGGGTTCTTTTTTAGAAACCTCGAAGAAGCGTCCGCCGGTTTCCTGCGCAAGGCGCTGCAGGACTTTTTTGCCGTCGGGGTGGGACTGCTGCTGCGGGTAGCGTCCACCTCCGCCCCCGGGGTAACCGCCACCGCCACCCGGATAGCCACCGCCGGGATAACCGCCACCACCCATACCGCCGCGATGTCCACCCCACGGTCCTCCGCCGCCACCCATGCGCGGGCCACCGAAGCCATTGTTATAGGCGTCTTTGTCGGAGAAGAGGATGGAGTAGACGAGCGTATCGGAGCGTTGCGCGGTTTCGATGGCGCGATCGAGGCTGACCTTGCTGCCGGTGTCGACGCCGTCGGAGAGGATGATGACAGCTTTGCGGCCCTGCTGCTTCTTCAGCACTTCGTCGGAACTGAGGAAGACGGCGTCGTAAAGAACGGTGCCAGCATAGCGCTGGTGTCCCTGGCCGGGATCGGGTGCGTTGGTCCGCTGATATTGAGGATCCGGCGTTTTGAGTTCGTCGAGCGCGGCTGACAGCTTGTCGCGCGAATCGGTTAGGTCCTGCAAGAGTTCGGTCTCGTGATCAAAGTGGATGACGAAGGCGTTGTCCTTGGTATCGCGCAGCACGTCCTGTAGAAACTTGAAGCTGGCAGATCGCTCCTGATCGATCACGCGGCGCTGACTCAAACTGGTGTCGACCAGCAACCCGATGGTGAGCGGGAGATCAGTGTCACGCGTGAAGTACTTGATGGTCTGCGCACGACCGTCTTCTTCCAGCTTGAAATCGTCTTTGCCAAGATTGCTGACCACGGCGCCGTGCTTGTCGCGAACGGTGGCGAGCAGATTGACCACCTTCACGTTAGCGGAGAAAGTGGGGGCCGGCTGTGCTTCCGTCGGGGGCGTTTGCCTGGTGTGGAGTTGAGGCTCGTCTTGACTTTGCAGCTGGGCGACTACGAGGAACAGGACCGCAGCGATGAAGGCGGCATGGGAGCGAACTTTTGACATGGGTTTTGAAATCCGAAACTTCGTACGCGATGTAGTGGATAACACAACATATTGACGGAAGTTCTTGCTCCCGGTTGTGCGCCTGTTTGGTAGGTCGGAATTATGAGAGAGAGTTCCCCGGCTTCTCTTTCCCGAAACGGGAGGTCCCATGAGGTACCCCCTCGCCCGGTGTCCCGCATAACAAAGGACTTAGCGGTCGACCGAAGGCCGACAGTTGTCAGTTGCTAGTTGTCAGTTGTCAGAAAAAGCAAAACCCAAGAATCCAGCGACTTCACTGCCATCTTTAATTGTGACAAATTCGAGGGGCACTACTAGACACTTTCGAGAACTTTATTTCTGCTGCGGAATGACTTGCTTGGGGGGATTTCGAAGATTCCGAGGTCTTGACACGATTTGCTCGCGGGCGAGGGTGCCCGCGCCACCAACGCAGGGCACAGGCCGAAAGCTTCTTCATTACCGAAAATCTACGTCACGGTTACGGCGGTTTGATGCTGTTAGTGACACCTGTCACAGCGCGCCGGTTCTCCTTTGGAAAGAATGCTGTTTCCTTGGAGAACTTATGTCACCAAGCGAACACCTTCACATCCTTGATCTGAACAGGAAAGTCACGAATTACGTCGAAGTACTCGAAATGTGGAGTAATCTCGCATGACGATTCGTGGCATGCTCGAAACTGTCGCGCTCATTTCGTGCCTAACGATCAGCGGGTTCGCCACCGAAGCCCCCCAGGTCTATGTTCACCACTGTGTATCCTGTCACGGGTCTGATGGAAGCGGCCGCAAGACGCCAGCCTTGGGCCAAGTTCCAGACCTACGATCAAAACGGATTGCATCTCTGACAGATGAGCAGCTCTACAACACAATCGCCTACGGGAACGGACATCAAGCGTACGCACACTCATTTCAGCGACTGGGTTTAGCTGACTCCGAACTACGGCAGATTGTTCGCTATATTCGAGAGTTGCAGGCACATCGAAAGTCGCAGACGGACTGAGAAGCAATTCCAGACCGCGCTCATAGTCTCGGTTTCGCGAGAATGCGGATCCCTCGCTGCGCTCGTGATGACAAAAAAGCAAGACACCATATTAGGTAATCAGCTTTATCCGAACCATCGGAAGCCTTTCCAGAATTCGGGCCAAGGCTGGCGAAGATTTCGGCAGACGAATACGTCGGTGTAGTCGCCGATGGCCGCGTTCCTGATGCCGTAGGCATTGCTCAAGTGGCCGGCTAAGGTGCACGATTCGAAACTCTGGGCGAGATCGCGTGAAAATCCGACTGTGATCACCGTCTGAGGAGGCGGATCGCCGAATCCACGAAGCCAGTGCGAGTTCGATCCGCTGATCGCGCGGGGTAATCCATAAGCCGGTCCGTAGAGATTGAGTGCGCCGGCCTCACCGGCGTCACCTGCAAGAACCCCCAGTTGTGCGCGGTCGGTAGCGGACAGAGAGTTGCGAATCCCGGCGACGGTCTCGGTCATTTCCTTCCAGCCGAACTCTTCGCTGAAGTTACCGCCGTTTAGGTTGTCGCAGAAGTTCCACCAGCCAGAAGCGGGCGACGGTATTCGCAACACAATGAGAATGACAATTGAGCCATTGATCAGAAGCGACTGCCACGTGGTTGCACGGGCCCACGCTTGGCGTGCCGGAGAGCCGGCATGCATCCAATGCTCGATCCAAACCGCGCCCGCAGCGATGAGCATGGGATAAGCGGGAGCGAGATAGTATTCGCGTCCGCGCGCGAGTAATAAAGCGAGGAATGGAACGACGAACATCCACCCGAGCATGCGATAACGCTTCCCGGCGGCTGTGAAGAACAGGGAATACAGACCTGCCAGCCACAGGAGCACGCTCATGACGGCGGTGTTGCTCCAGAACTGTTTGTTGACGAAACCATCGGCGCGGCCAAGGCCGACGTCGCGCGCATGAATGCTCTTGAGAAATTGCAGGGTGGCGAAGTCGTGGTGAACTTGCCATACGAGGTTGGGCAGGAAGATCAAGACGCAGATGGCGATGCCGCACCAGAACCACCTGCTGCGAAGATGCCGACGCGCGCCAGTGAAGAGAACGCCGACGAGTACGCCAACGGCGAAGAAAGCCATGGTGTACTTGGTCATCAGACCAGCGCCAATTACGGCTCCTATGGCGATCCACCAGCGGGAGTCTTCCGACTTGAGCAGACGAACGACGAGATAGGCGGTTAAGACCCACCAGAGATAATCGAAGCTCGTGTACATGAGAACGGAGCCGTGAAACAGCGCGACGGGAGAGATGGCGGCTGCGACGGCAGCAGTGATCTGCGCGAATCGACTGCCGCCCAGTTCGCGAGCCATCAGTCCGGTTAGCACGATGACGGCGCTGAGCGCCAGGGTCGCGGACAAGCGCATGCCGATGAGAGATGGGCCGAAGATCGTGAATGCAACTCGCGCCAGAAAGCGGAGTGAGTGGCGGGTAGGCGACGTATCCCCATGCGAGGTTGCGTCCGTCGTCGAGCGAGGCAAGTTCGTCGCGATGGAAGCCGTAGCGGCCATTAGTGAGGGTGTGCAGAAGGATGCTGAGGGCGGCAAGCAGCAGGAGACTGCCGACTTCGGAGTGAGCGATTCTCTGCCATGCGTGTGTGAGTCGAGAGAGCGCGGTTCTCGCTACCGAAGGGGGGACTGACGGTTCGTTTTGCGCGATGGCATTCATCGATTTGCTTCGGTTGAGAGATTGGGAAAGGGGGTCTCTGTGCGGAGGAGTCCCTTCGCAACTCGCGCGCAGACTAGCGCAAAAAACGCAATGTTGCAGTGACAACAGCGTGAAATTTGCGGTTAACGGATCGGCGTTTGCCAGGCGCTAAATTAACAAGCTTGCAACCGCTCCAGAGGAGGATAGGACACGGGATCCGCTAAAGTGAGCGGCTGGGGAGCGACGCCGTGTCGTAGTTCCTTGGCGAGAAGATCCATGGCCAGTGCGGTGAGCGAAGGGCAACAGACAGTGCCGTCCAATAATCCCGCCTGAACCCAACGGTGGCCCTGTTCCTCAAGGCCATCACATCCGACGTAGCGGACTACCGGAGTCTTGGATGCAGGCCGTTTCGTCACCTGGCTGAATGCCTTGCGTGCGCCCATTGCCATGAAATCGTTCTGGGCAGCCACCACCAGGGATCGAAGACCGCGAGACGTGGGCAGCCGCAACCAGGAACTGACCACATCACAGGCAACGGATTCTTGCCACTGCCCGTTCAGAGCGCGGAGTTCGATTTCCTGGCGCTTGGTTTCGAGCACTCCCTGATGGCGCTTTTCGACGACGGGGTGGCTGGTGGGTCCCTGAAGATAAAGGACGAAGCCACCGTTAGGAAGGAGAGCGTTCAGCTGGCGACCCTGAATTCGGCCAGTCTCAACATGATTGGTGGTGACAGCGAATACCGGCGTGCGGGACGTTCGGCGAAGTTCAGGAACGTAGTCCACTTCGCGATTCACGACAACCCAGCCAATGCCGACCTTGGCTGCTTCCTGGGCGACGCGGATCATGCCGGTGCCGACGGGTTCCAACATGATCGCATCCGGCCGATTGTCCGGAGACTGAATAACTCGCAGCAGTTGGTCACTTTGCGCAATGGCATCGCCTTTGGCAAAAATCAATTCCACGTCGAAGCCATGCTTGCGAGCGGCGGCTTTCGCAGCCTGTGCCTCTGCCCGTTGGTAAACGCTGTCCTCCATGGTCAGTGAGAGTAGAACTCTGCGTCGCAAGGAACTCATGTCTTTCCTGTCCTCGAGGGTGAGATTTCTAATACTGAGCTGGCCCGATCTTGGGAAGACGATACGTACGGGAACACATCCGGACAGTGACCGAGGTCATGGGGCGTGGTGATCAGGAATCCGGACGCACAATGGGCGACTGGATCGCTACAATCGCGAACTCCCAACGATTAAGCGCGCGGTTTGTTTCACGGAGCGGGGATCAGCGCAAGACTGCGTTGGCGATGTTCACCCACCCCGGAGGCGCCGCCAGATATGCGTACATCGTGGTGCTTTGCGCGACGATGAGAACCGGGAGCGCGTAACGGTAAACGGGATGAACCGTCCGGGTGACGATCAGGTCGCGCACAATGGCAATCAGCAGCAGCAGATCCACGCCGGCGTAGAACCAATGATCGGAGAAAGCGTGGATCGGGAAGCGCCCGAACGCGGCGTCGGTCAGCAGGCAACAGCTGATCAGCATGAGCCGCCGATGATATTCGGGCTTCGTTCGGAAGTAGATGGCGAGGGCGAATACGGCGCCGAATATCAACATGTCGGACAGAGGAATCGCCAGAAACTGCAGCGAGTCGTCGAAGCGATGGTGAAGGATGTTGTAGCGGGTCATGGTGATCCCAGTATTAACTCCAACAACAACCATAGCGCTGGCCCATGCGACACCGAACCAGCCAAGCGTGCGATGAATACGCACGTTATGGGTTCGCACCAGCGTGGACTGCAGAACAAAGAAAAACAGCCAGCCGAAAAAGAGACTTCCGTGGAGCCAAAGGATCCAGGGACGCGGTATGTCAGGATGCAAGAGATTGTCGTTAACCGTATGGCTGAAGCCGTAGATCACGATGGCGGTGATTAGCAGCGACATGATGAAGTAGAAATACTGGTCCCCTGAAGCGGCGCGCTTGGTCGTCATGAGGCCTCGATGGGTACAGTGGGTTGGATTTGGTTGGGGGATTGTAGCAGAGAGCAGTCGGATTTCGTTGACAGGCGTACAAAGAATGGCTATGCTGCGCGGCACAAGGGCGATGAAACACTTCACTTCGGGTCTCATTTTCAGTAGCAATCATTCTTTCCATAAATAGTTTTGGCGCGAAAAAGAGCCGTAAATAAGCGGACCTGCAGGACGGATGCGAATGAAGCTCGCCTCGTCTGTTTCGACAAAACTTGCCACACGTACCGTTGATCTTTACTGTTCTTCTGACCTTGCCAACGTCGAGTTTCGCGCAAGCGAACTCGGTATTGCGCACCTATCCCGCTGGCAGCTGGATCACGCAGACTTTCCTTTGTGACAACCGAGTTCGAGGTGAGCGAGTGCAAGAGCGAAGTTGAGATTCTGAAGACGCATATGCAGGCGTATCCCGTCGGTCAACTCGGCGCATGGACATGGGTACTGGTGAGGTCCGATCGGTGGAAGGATCTGGGCCTGGATTCGGCGTCGCCTGCCTACACAGCGATCGATGACCGTTTGACGTTGATTGACGAGTCGATGCTGGTGGAGAAAAATGCGATTCGAACACAGGAGCTGATGCGAAACTTTGAACTTCCATTGCCGCAGCTCGTCGATTTCGCCGTCACTCACGAAATGGGCCACGCTTTGTGCGGATTTCGGGAAGAGGGCAAGGCAGATGCCGTGGGAAGACGATTACGGGAGGGAAAGCTTCCTTATTGCTCCATCCCGGTGAAGACGCGCGAGAAGTTTCCGGTGAAGGTGCAAGCAGACGTGTGGGGCGCGACACAAGGAAACGGCGGTGGCGGCGAGCAAGTGAGATCGATGGGCAGGCGGGATCGCCCTGTCCTATACACCGCGAAACGTCGATATCCCGAACGCAGACAGCAATCTCTTGGAACTCCGCAGGATTTAGGCATCTGAAAACCTGCTACTGCAGCCCAGTTTGGATAATGTTTGACAGCATCGGATGCTGTCCCTATATTTCACGCACTTAAGAAACAATCTCTTCTGGTGCCTTGACTCCCTGTCGGTTCGCGCCATTTTCAAATCAAATCGCGGGCACCACAACGGCTTCATTCAAATCTTGGAGGGTGGACAAGCATGAACAGAAAAGTGTGGGGAATCTTCGCAGGGCTGTGTGTATTTGGGATGTGGGCATTGCAGGCAAGCGCGCAGACATCAGAGGTGAAGGAGAAACCTCCAATGTACTCGTATGTTTCGAACTGGAGTATTCCGCGCGCGCAGTGGGGAGAGATGGAGAAGGCAAACGCGGCCGATCAGAAGATTCTGGACCAGGCGATCGCCAATGGCACGATCATGGCATACGGGACCGATGTGAATTTAGTCCACGAGGCCGACGGCGCGACCCATGACGATTGGTGGTCGGCGATGTCACTGGCTGGCTTGATCAACGTGCTGGACCAGTTCTATAAGACGGGTACTGCCGCATCTCCAGTCCTGGCAAGTGCGACGAAACACTGGGATAGCGTTTATGTCAGCCGGTACTACAACTGGCATCCCGGATCGTGGAAGGATGGCTACACCCATGTATCGTCTTACAAATTGAAGGCCGATGCTCCAGACGATGCGGTGGATACGCTCAGCAAGGGTCTGGTGGTTCCGCTGATGGAAAAGTTGATGGCCGACGGTACGCTTCATGAGTATGAAATCGATACGGAAGCCATCCACACTGACGCGCCGGGCACATTCATAATTGTTTACATCACTGTGAATCCAGACGGTCTGGACAAGGTTAATGCGGCGATAAGTCAGGCATTGAAGTCCAACCCGCTCGGCGGTCCGGCGTTCGGTTCGATGGTGGAATCCTCCGCTCATCGGGACTACCTGGCGCGCACGAACGCCACGTACAAATAAGGCGGCATCTTTAGATCTGGTCTGCGAGCGACCACCCTTTGAGGTCGCTCGCGGGCCGAGTTGCAGTTTCCGCTTACTCGAAGAGATCACTGATGACGGATCTGCATGGATACATGGATACAATCGCCAACAGACGCAGAGTGGCCGATTCGCTGTGGCGCTCTAGGCCTCACCAGTGCGGTGAGAAGTGTGTAGTTCAAACCGCTCTTGCTCAAATCAGGCAACTTACGCGATAATAACGGTTTGCACCCTGAAGCCTGACGGCTTTGGTGTGTCCCGGATTGTTCTGATCGTCCCGTCATGTCGGGGATGAGATCTCATCCGAGCGGACAGGTTCAGGCGCCTCGCTTGAACCGCCGTACAACTCACAGAAAAGGAATCAGTTAACGTGTTAATGATTCGACTAGCGCGCGTAGGTGCGCGCAAGCAACCTTATTATCGTGTGGTCGTAATTGAAAAAGAACGCGCGCGTAATGGCCGCGCCATTGAGATTGTGGGCCAGTACAATCCGCGGACGACGCCGGGGACCGTGAACCTGGTGCGCGATCGGATTGACTATTGGGTGAGCAAGGGCGCGCAGGTGTCGGATCGCGTGAAGAAGTTGATCGAGAAAGCTCCGGCGGCGACGACAGCGGCGTAGGAAATTGGGTGATTTGGTGATTGAGTAATCGGGTGATTGAAAGTCAAACCCCACTCAAGCCAAAAGAAGGCTTGAACGGGCCACCCGATCAGATTTACTCATGCACCGAGGAGAACGCGCAAATGAGCGAACCGTCGGCGATTGCGGCCAAGGCTGATCCGAAAGCGTTGGTGGAGCAGATTGCGAAGGCGCTGGTAAGCGATCCGGAAGAAGTCTCGGTAGAGAGCTTCGACGAGGATGGCGAGACGGTGCTGGAGTTGCGCGTTTCACCGCAAAGCGTGGGCAAGATAATCGGGCGTTCGGGGCGCACAGTGCGTGCGATTCGCGCGCTGGTAGCGGCGGTGAGCGAGAAACTGGATCACCGCTATACGTTGGACGTGATCGAGTAGGCGCGTTGAAGAACAAGTTCAGTGGAATCCCACCTCTGCCAAAAGAGGGCAGAGATGGGGCACCCGAGGGTAGTGGTGATTTCGTCACACTGGCGCGGGTTGCGAAGACGCAAGGGCGCCACGGAGAAGTGGCCGCCGATCTGTTCAGCGATTTTCCCGAACGCTTCGCCGAACGGCATCGGGTGTTCGCGTTGAACGCGCAAGGCGAGCGGCGAGAGATGGAACTGGAAGGATTCTGGCCGCACAAGGGACGCATTGTCCTGAAATTTGCGGGCGTGGATTCGATCAGCGATGCAGAAGGGCTGATCGGCAGCGAGATACAGATTCCGGCGAGTGAGCGCGCCAAGTTGGAAGAAGGCGCGAATTACATTTCCGATCTAGTGGGCTGCATGGTTGTTGCGAAGGTAGCCGGATCAGAACGCGAGCGGGAGTTAGGTCCGCTGCGGGCGGTGCAGTTCGGAGCCGGAGAAGCTGCGCTGCTGGTGATCGGCGAGGGCCGCCAGGAATTGTTGATTCCGTACGCGACGGAATTCGTGAAGCGCGTTGATGTCGAGCATAAACGGATAGAGTTGTTGCTGCCCGAGGGGATGCTGGAGATCAACGCGCCTTTGACGGCGGAAGAGAAGAAGCAGACGAGTCGTTAGTCGATGGTCGGTAGTCGTTCGCCGGTTTTGCCAACGACCAACGACGAGCGGCTAACGAGATGAATTTCGAGATTCTGACGATCTTTCCGGATTTCTTTCGCGGGCCGCTGGATTACGGAATCGTGCGGCGGGCGCGGGAAACTGGTCTGGTTGGAGTCGGGATTCACGACCTGCGGTCGTTTACGAAAGACAAGCACCGCACGGTAGATGACCGCCCATTTGGCGGCGGCGAGGGCATGGTGCTCAAGCCGGAACCGATCTTTGAATGCGTGGAGTCGTTGGGAGTCGCGTCGCGCGAACAGCGCGTGAGCGGCCAGGCGAAACAGACAGTGATCCTGCTGTCTCCGCAGGGACAGACCTTCGATCAGGCGATGGCAACCGAGTTGGCTGCTCTCGATCAAGTCGTTCTGATCTGCGGACGCTACGAAGGCGTGGATGAGCGCGTGGCGGAGCATCTGGCAGATCGCGAAGTTTCCGTCGGGAACTTCGTGCTGAGTGGCGGAGAGCTGGGAGCGGCGCTGATCATCGATGCGGTCACGCGACTGGTGCCCGGAGCGCTGGGCAACGAGGCGTCGTCCAAGCAGGAGTCGTTCACCGAAGCGGTGGCGAAACTGGATCCGGAGCTTCCGAATTCGACGTGCGGATCGGGTGGGCTGCTGGATTACCCGCACTACACGCGTCCGGCAGAGTATCGCGGGATGACGGTTCCGGAAGAAGTGGTTTCCGGCAACCACGAACAGATTCGCCGATGGCGCCGGCAGAAAGCGCTGGCGAAGACATTGCACAACCGGCCCGATCTGCTGGAGCGGGTGGAGTTGAGCTCGGAAGACAAGAAGTTGCTGGCGCAGATGGAGCGCGAGCGGAAATAAAAGATTTGAGCGCAGATTCGATCTGTGCGGCGCTGGGCGAAATCCCCGGCAGACATTCGATTGGAAGGAAAAGAATATGTCGTCATCACCGATTATCCAGAAATTGCTGGCGAAGGCGCAGCGCAGCGATGTGCCGGCCTTCAAGCCGGGCGATACCGTTCGCGTTCAAGTGAAGATCAAGGAAGGCGAGAAAGAACGCCTGCAGGCGTTTGAAGGCGTCGTGATCAAGAAGACCGCTGGTCTGCAGCCGAGCTTCACCGTGCGCAAGATCAGCTTTGGCCAGGGCGTGGAGCGCATCTTTCCGATTCACTCCAAAGTGGTGGATAAAGTGGAAGTGGTTCGTTCGGCGAAAGTGCGGCGCGCAAAGCTGTATTATCTACGCGGCCTGCGCGGCAAAGCTGCCCGCCTGAAGGAACTGGATACCCGAACCACCGTCCAGTAATTTTCGGCTCACGATTGGAAACTTCGCCCCGCGCACATACTGTTGTGTGTGCCCGGGGCGTGGTGTTTTCGGCTCCCTCTTCATGTTCCCGTTTCGGCTCCTCTTCGGCATTACCAAGGTCACCTCTCCGGTAACTTCTTCCGAGCAACTCACGCGAATCGCCCATAAAATCGAAGCTCGTTTTGCGAGGTAAAGTTCTGCGAGGTAAACATGAAGCGGTGGTGGTTGCTTGTTTTCATAGCTGTTTGCATTCTTAACGCATTTCGCCGAAACACATACGGGCTGGCAGACAGGAAAAGTGCTGAGCTTCGATTCGCGGGAGTGGACAACTCCGTCGACATGGGATGATGGGACACAGACTCGACTCACTTGCCGGCTGGTATTGAGCGCAGGCGAGGTGACGTATGTGCTGCAGCGCGACAGTCCGCGGGAGAAGCCTCCGAAGCTGGAGGTGGGCGCGGCAGTCAAGTTCATATTCGATCACGATGACCTGATGGTTCGCGATGCTGCGGGCCGGGAATTCCGGATGAGAGTAGTGAAGCAGGGCAACGGTGCAGGAGTGGCCGTGGCCGCTGCGAGCACACCGCAGGATTCGCCGCCTCCAGTGAAGGCGAGTGATGGGCAGACGGTGCTGGATGTGAGGTCAAATCCGGCTGGCGCAGAGATCTACCTCAATAATGTTCTCGTAGGCCACACCCCGGCATTAGTTCCGGTAGAGAAGGGTAGTTGCCTTATTCGCATCCAGAAGGAAACGTACATGGCCTGGCAACAAGAGGCGATCATCGTTGGCGAGAAGATGAACTTCTACGCGGAATTGACTCAACAAGACGTAGTGCTGTCTGAACCGCGAGGCGGTTCGGTGGCAGCAGCGGCAGCAGCGAGCAAGAAACAGCAGTAAGGCCGTTTCACGTTTCGAGTTTCACGTTTCACCAAAAACGGCTGTTCGAGGCTAGCGGGCGCACTCTCACCATTTGATAACGTCCTTCGCGGTACATGTACGGATTCGCAGTTTGCCATTGACCTGTCGATGTTCGTGACTTTTTGAGCTAGTGCGATCATTGGGCTGGCGAGGTGGACGTGAATCGCAAGCTAGCTCTTCCCATATTATTTGTCGCACTTCTCATTTGGACAGCATGTGGTGGCGGAACGACAGCCGGAGGCAATTCCGGCAATCCGCCGGGAACGGTGCCGACACCGACACCTACGCCCGTTCCAACGCCGACGCCTACACCTACACCTGCCCCACCCCAGACACCCAGTGCATGCGCCACGATGTCGACAGGGCAGCTTTCCAGCCTGAACGGCTTTCGTCCATTCGCGACGGACAGCCCGTGGAATACCGATATCTCACAGTCTGCGGTCGATGCGAATTCGACGGCAATCATCAACTACATCGGGTCGACGACCGGGCTGCATGTTGATTTTGGATCGGGCTTGTATAACGCGTCCAACATCGGCATTCCGTATGTGATCGTGGATGGAACTCAGGCGGGCGTAAATATCGCCGCGCAATATTCGGACGAAAGCGATCCGGGGCCGATGCCGATTCCTTCGAGCGCGCTGATTGAAGGCTATCCAAATCCGGGCAATGGCGACCGTCATGTGCTGGTGCTCGACAGCGGGAATTGTTTTCTGTACGAGCTATACAGTTCTTATCCGAACACAGACGGCAGCTGGAACGTCGGATCAGCGGCGGTGTGGGACCTGCTGAGCAACGAACAGCGACCGTGGACTTGGACGTCGGCCGACGCCGCGGGATTACCGATCTTCCCCGGGCTAGTGCGCTATGACGAAGTGGCCGCGGGACAGATTCAGCACGCGATCCGTTTCACGCTGCAGAATAGTCGCGCAGCGTTTGTGCCTCCAGCGTCGCACTGGGCCGCCACGACGAGCAATGCGAATGCGGCTCCGATGGGGATGCGCATGCGGCTGAAGGCGAGCTTCGATGTGTCGGGGTATTCGGCGGCGAACCAGATAATCCTGAACGCGATGAAGAAGTACGGGATCATCATGGCAGATAACGGCAGCTCGATGTACATCAGCGGCGCGCCTGATTCACGTTGGGACAATAGCGACCTGCATAACCTGGGAAATGTTACGGCAGGAAATTTCGAAGTGGTGCAGATGACTCCGATCTACACCAGCGCAAATGTGCCGCAAGGCGCAGCGCCCACGATCAACAGCTTTACGGCTTCGTCAACAACGGTGAGCGCGGGATCGCAGGTGACACTGAATTGGTCGGTGGCGAATGGCGAGTACGTGATCATTTCGCCTCAACTGGGCGCGGTCCGCGGGACTAGCGTGACGGTCTCACCCAGTGCGACTACGACCTATACCCTCGATTCGACGAATCAGTATGGGCAAACCACGGCGACGGTCACAGTGACGGTGCAGTAGTACAGACCCCTAGCCGAAGGATGGTTTGGCTCGCCCGTAATCCACACCCGGTCCCCTCCTAAGCTTCCCTCCAGATTCGTCTTCCGAATTCACAGCTTGTATGATGTTGCGCGCGAATGACTGCAGTCCGTCATGCGCGAATGCAGAGCATCTTTTCATACTCCCAAGGAGCTTCATGATTCAGCAGATAGCTGCTGTGCGGCGCGCTCTTCTCTTCGGTTCATTCATCTCAATTTTCATTCTGAGCCTGATGTCACAGGCGCAGACACCTGTCACGAATAATCCGCCGTACTACGGTCCGTACAACGCGGTATTTTTGCCGGATGGTGATGGTCTAACGAAGTCGCTGGTGAAAGAGGATACGGTCCTCCAGGCGGATGCGCCGTGGTCACTGTACGCGTGGGTGCGGATGGAGGAGCAGCCGACTGCGATCACTCTGGTTGCGGGCGTGGGAGATCCCGGCGAGGAGTACCCGCGGTACCTCGCATACGATGGCGCGAAGCTTTCGCTGTGGATGGGCAAGGACAATACTTTGGCAGGCGCGGCGACGCTGGCCACGGGCAAATGGCATCTGATTGCGGCGACATTCGATGGCAGCGACTTTCATTTGTTTAGCGACGGAGCGCAGATCGCGGCAGGAAAGCTCGAGTTGGGGAGCGTGAGTCCGGTGCTGACGATGGCGCCGCCCATGGTTCCTCCGCCACTGCCATTTTCGCCGTTTGGTCCGGCAGCTTCTTCGGGTCCTCCGACTTCGTTTTCATCGCAGCACGAGCCATCACTGGTGTGGCAACACTTCGGCGGAAAGATCGCCGGACTAACGCTATTACGCAATGCCCTGAGCGCAGCGGAGATCAAGCAGTTGAATGACAAGCCAGAAGACTTTGCGCTAGCGCTCTTCGAACAGGGATCAAAATCGTGGGGTGTGCAGACGCGTGGGCAGGCGGGATATCGTGCGCCCCAGGATCCGTCGACGATGCCGCGCAGCAAGGCGCCATTTTCGAAGCCAGTTGCTGTAAAAGCGCCGCCGTTGCCGATTTTGCAGGAGACCGCGAAGAACGAATGGACGATCAATGGCTGGATGCTGAAGGAAGCACCGAAGGTGACGGCGGACGCGGCACAGATTGCACAGCCCGGGTTCAGCCCGCGCGATTGGATGATCGCCACGGTTCCGGGAACGGTGCTGACCACGATGATCGATCGCGGCGTGTATCCCGATCCGGATTATGGACTCAACAATCTCGCCATCCCCGAGAGCCTGAACAAGCAGGACTACTGGTACCGCACAGAGTTCAAGGGGCCGAAGACCGGAAATGGACAGCGGCTGACGCTCACGTTCGAAGGGATCAATTACAAAGCTGACGTCTGGCTGAATGGGCAGGAGTTGGGCACGATTACTGGCGCGTTCATTCGTGGGGTATTCGATGTCACCAACGTGGTGAAAGCCGGGCAGACGAATGTGCTGGCGGTCCGGATTTCGCCGCCAGCCGCATCCGGGGATTCCGCATGAACAGTCGATCAAAGGCGGACCGGGCGAGAATGGCGGCATCATGTGCCTGGATGGGCCGACGTTTGTTGCCACCGAAGGCTGGGACTGGATTCCCGCGATTCGCGATCGTGACAGCGGCCTCTGGCAGAAGGTGGTGCTGAAGGCAACGGGTTCGGTGAAGATCGGCGACGCGCAGGTGGTGACGTCGTTGCCGCTGCCGGACACGAGCAAAGCCGATGTAGAAATCACGGTTCCGCTGGAGAACAGCGGCGATGCGCCGGTGAGCGGAACGCTGACAGCATCGTTCGATCAGACGACGGTCACGAAGAATGTGACGGTGGCTCCGGGTGGGAGCGCGGTGAAACTGACGCCCGCAGAATTCTCGCAATTGACGGTACGGAATCCACGGCTGTGGTGGCCGAACGGATACGGCAAGCAGGAACTCTACACGCTGAATCTGACGTTTGCCGAAAACGGAAACACATGCGGACATGAAGCATGTGCGATTCGGCATACGCGAGATCACATACGAGCTGAGTTTGTTCGATGAGACTGGTCATCTGCGGCGCGTGGAGTTTTCCCCGACGAAGGCGCGTGAGCTGAATCGAGCGCGTGGTGAACGTCACGCATGCGGGGATGATCGAGACGCCGTCGAAGGATCCGATGCCGGCCGGACTTCCGGAGGAATACAAGGAGTACTTCAAGTGGTGGGTGGCATCGATCGTGCCGGGCCAGCAGTCTTCTGCAGCGCTGAAGCCGGGGACCGATCCCGAGGCGGCGCCTTACCTGGTGATCAAGGTTAATGGCGTGAAAATCGCGTGCCGTGGCGGGAATTGGGGCATGGACGATTCGCGCAAACGCGTGTCACGCGAGAAACTGGAGCCTTACTTCCGCCTGCATCACGATGCGAACCTGAACATCATCCGCAATTGGCAGGGGCAGAATACGGAGGAAACGTTCTACGATCTTGCAGATGAATACGGGCAACTGGTGTGGAACGATTTCTGGGAGGCGACGGAGAATTACAACATCGAGGCGGAAGATCCGGCGCTGTTTCTGAAGAACGCGCGCGATGTCATCTTGCGGTTTCGGAATCATCCGTCGATTGTGGTGTGGTGCGGACGCAATGAAGGTGTTCCGCAACCGGCGATCAACCTTGGACTAGATGAGTTGACGCGCACGCTGGATGGAACGCGGTACTACTCGCCGAGCTCAAATCGGGTGAACTTACAGGGTAGCGGACCGTATCGATACATGGATCCGCAGTCGTATTACACCATCCTGAACCGCGGGTTCTCGGTGGAGACGGGAACGCCGTCGATGTCGACACTGGAGTCGTTCGAGGCTTGGATCCCCGAGCAGGATCAGTGGCCGATCAGCGATGACTGGGCGTATCACGACTGGCACCAGAGCGGGAATGGCGAGGTTACGCCGTTCATGGCGCAGATCCAGTCGGAGTTTGGCGCGCCGACGAGTCTCGAAGATTTTGAGCGGAAGGCGCAGATGCTGAATTACGTGCAGCACCGCGCGATCTTCGAAGGGATGAACGCGCACCTGTGGGCTCCGAACAGCGGACGCCTGCTGTGGATGACGCAGCCGGCTTGGCCAAGCACGATGTGGCAGATCTTCAGCTCGGATTACGATACACAGGCCTCGTTCTACGGGACGAAGAAGGCGTGCGAGCCGGTCCACGTGCAGCTGGATCTTTCGAACAACAACGTCGATGTGGTGAACACGACGAATGCGGCGCAGGCGGGATTGACGGTGACCGCGAATGTCTATTCGCTGGATAACAAGCTGCTGCTGCATCGCGAAGAGAAGAAGGATCTGGCGGCGGATGCGGAGGCGAATGCTTTCCAGTTGGAACTGGCGCCCTACACCAAGACTGACATGGTGATCGTGAAGCTGGAGCTGCGGAATGCCAGCGGGCAGTTAGTCTCGGACAACTTGTACTGGCTGGGCGGAACGAACTCGCAGTACCGGCAGTTGAATCGGTTGGCGGCAGCGACGGTGACGGCCAATGCGACTTCGTCGAAGTCAGAACAGACGGTGCATGTCCGTGTGCAATTGAAGAACACGGGCAATGACGTCGCGCTAGAAAACAAGCTGACACTTCTGAACGCGAGTGGCGCGCGCATTCTGCCGGCGTATTACAGCGATAACTATGTGTCGTTGCTGCCGGGCGAGTCGAAGGAAATTGATATCGAGTATCCGGCGTCGGCGGCGTCGGGAGCGGCGCAGGTGGCGATTCGAGGGTGGAATTTGATGCCGCAGAAGGTGGCGGTGCGGTAGCAAAACGCAGCCGAGGTCGGCTGCGCCACGCACTACTGTCGGGGCAAAACTACGCGGACAGGAATGTCCGCGCCACACAAGCCGATTCAGCAGCCGAGGCGGGACTTGAATTCGCGGGCGCGGTCGCGTGCGACGGTCAGGTCGGTTTCCTTCGCGTCGCGCAGGCGGACGTTTAATCCGCCGCCGGGAAGCACAGCCACTTCTTTGATCCACGCGACGTTAACCAGCGTACTGCGATGGATGCGCAGGAACTTCTTCGGATCAAGTTTCCCTTCGAGATCGGCAATCGTGTGGTCGACGCAATAGGCTTTGCCCTCTGAGACTGCGTAGGTGAGCTTGTCTTCGGCGTAGAAGTGCGTGACGCGCGCGAGATCGATGAACCAGAGACGCTCGCCGAGGCGCGAAGCGATGCGGTCGAGATACTCGGGTTGCTGTTTGCGCAGGGAATCGGCAAGTGAAGTGATGAGGGCTTGCAAGTCTGGATGCGATGCGGGGCCACTGCCGCGCAGACTGTCGATTTTGTTGAGCGCGCGCTCGAGTTGCTCGGGGTCGATTGGCTTCAGCAGGTAGTCGACGGAATTTACCGCGAAGGCCTTGAGCGCGTATTGATCGTAAGCGGTGGTGAAAATCACCAGTGGCTGAACGGGCAAGCGCGAGAGGACTTCAAAGCCGTTCAGGCGCGGCATCTGGATGTCGAGAAAGAGCAGGTCGACTGGGTTGGAGGTGAGCGCGGCGATGGCTTCTTCCGGTTCGGTGGTGCTGCCGACGACCTCAACGCGATCCGATTGAGCGAGCAGACGGCGCAGGCGCTCGAGGGCGAGCGGTTCGTCGTCGACGAGATAGGCGCGCAGTTTCATGAGCGTGGCAAGATCATTTGTACAACGCAGCGGCCTTCACGGCGTGTGACGTTCAACCGCGCGCGGTCACCGAAGATGGCATCGAGGCGTCCCACAAGATTATCGAGGCCATGTCCGGCAGGCACGGCGGCCAGTTCGAATCCGGGGCCGCTGTCGGAGACTTCGACATGCAGATCGCCATTTTGCGAGAAGGCACGCACCAGTAAATCTCCGCTCCCTTTTTGCGGCGTGATTCCATATTTCACCGCATTTTCGACGAGCGACTGTATCGCTAACGGAGGTACCTTTGCGTCCTTCAATTCAGGAGGAATCTCAACTGCTCCTTGAAGCTTGGATCCGAAGCGCGCCTTTTCGATATCGAGATAATTGGACACCATCGCCAACTCCTGCTCGAGCGGGATCAGGGATTGGCTGGTGCTGTCGAGCGAAGCGCGAAGCAGGGCGGCCAGACGTCCAACCATCTGTTCCGCGCGCACGGGATCGTTCGGTATGAGCGAACTGATGGAGTTGAGCGTGTTGAAGAGGAAGTGTGGATGGATGCGAGATTCGAGCCAGCGAAGACGCGCTTCGGCTTCCAACTTGCGCGTGCGCTCTTCGGCAACTTCTTTCTCGTGGAGTTTTAGTTCTGTATCGCGCAGGCGCTCGCGCAAGGACCCATAAAAGAAGCCGCCCGAGGCCAAAGACTAACTGAAAAAAGTATGGCGAAACGAAGGGCAAAGTAATAATCGCGCCAGAACGTCTGCCGCGAAGCCACGGTGAAGCGAGATCATCACGTTTTGCGCCACAAGGCAGCCGGCGGCTGTAAACAGAACGAAGCTCGGAACCAAGAATAGGCAACGACTGGCCATTTATGCTGGAGGACACTATCCAGCACAGAAGGGGAGAAGAGCAACGGCGGGAATACCGGCCGTATTCGCGAAGATCAGCGCGTAGACCAGCATGTGCCAGCAACTCTTTCCCGCCGAGACTGGTTCACCATCACCTGAAAGCCACCACAAACAGCACCGTCAGGTTGATGAGAACCAGCGAAAATGCCCATCTGCGCTCGATGCGAGCCATATTTGCCTACTTTGTTATTGGTTCAAAAGTGCCCGTGCGGACGACATCCATAACCTGCATGGGCTGGCCGGGCAGAGTCAGTTCGCCAAGGACATCCTCGTAGAGCGTAGCGTATTCGATCTGCCTGGTGGCGAGCGAAACCCAAATCAGCCCCCAGTAATTGCTGCGGCCTTTCAAGAGCAAGCCTCCGTTGGAGATGTCGAGCGGATTGAAGAAAGCACGATACTCGATGACGGCGCAGTCCTGTCCATTCCTTTGTGAACGGCCGGTCCAGACGAGCACAACGTCGCTGTTCTTGAAATTGCCGACGCCAGGCATATTCGTGTTCTGGTTGGTGATGTAGTGGAACGGTTCGTTCAGCTTGACGTGAGCGAACTGCTCCTGACCGAAGAGTTCGAACATGCCGGTGTCCCAAACGAGATTGCGCTCCATGACGGCGGTGGGCGGAAAGGCCTTGAAGAAGTCGGGCTTCATGGTGTCGCCTAGATTGTTGTGATAGCGAAAGCCTTCCATGTAGTCCAGCTTGGTAGCCGCGGGAAAAGGATCGGTTGCGCTGTTTACGGCAACATCAGTTACGTTCTTCCACGTGACGTTGCCTTCGGGTAGGCCACGAGTGTATTCGCCGGTAACACGTTCGCGACGGACGATCTGGCCCTGCGTGTTGGCGGTGTTGTAGTCAACAACGAACCGATAGGTGCGTGGGGCGTTGTCTTTTACGGAAGTATCCTGCGGGAGAGACCAGGTTTGTGCCATAAGGCTGGCGGCCAGAAATGGGATGATGCCGAGAATTTGAACTACGGTTCTTAAGGTGATCATGAGTACGTCCTCCTGCAGGCAGTGTGGAGGATATGGGATGTAAGGGCACGCGCTCAGTGACGGAAGGCGGGAATAGTGGATGAAAGGCGGATTGTGGGAGATGAGCCAGGCGATGGAGATGGGTAGCTGGTAGCTGGCAGCGCGGTTCGTACGCGGGCGACGGCGCCCGCGCCACGGACGCGTCGAGGCGACTGCAAAACGCAAGGTTTCTCGACTTCTGGCCGCGCGATCCAAAACCGGATCGTGAAACACGCTGCGGCCAGTCGCTCGAAAAGACAGGTTGAGTTTGAGGGTGCCGCACGAGTTCGATTTTGGGACGAGATGAAAAGAAACCGCTACCAGTCGAGCGGCAAGAGAATGACATTCGTCCCAGGCGCTCGTCTAACCTACACAAATGAAAATCTCTCGCTTACTAATCATTCTCCTGCTATGCGGTGCGGCGATGGCGCAGGATGCGTGGATGTTTCGCGGCAATCCACAGCATACCGGCGTTTACGAAACGCAGCCGCTTACGAAATTTAATCAACTTCAATGGAAGTTTCAGGCCGGCGGGCAGATCGCGTCGTCGCCTGCCGTGGTGAAGGACACGGTTTATTTCGGCAGTCTTGATAATAATTTCTACGCAGTGAATCGCAGCACAGGCGCGCTGAAGTGGAAGTTCCAGACGAAGAGCCGGGTGGTGTCATCGCCGGCAGTAGCGGATGGCATGGCGTATTTCGGCAGCTACGATGGCAGCTTCTACGCGGTGGATACCACGACGGGTCAGCAGAGGTGGAAATTCGATACGGCCGGTGAGCGGCGCTTTGCGGGTAAGCATCTGCACGGTGCGGTCCCTGCGGCGGAGATCATGCCTGATCCTTATGACTGTTATCTGTCGTCGCCCGTGGTTTGGGAAGGAGCGGTCTATTTCGGTAGCGGCGACGGGAACGTCTACGCGCTCGATGCGAAAACGGGCACGCTGAAATGGAAGTTCCAGACAGGCGATGTGGTACATGCGTCGCCGGCGATCGCCGATGGCAGACTGTTCGTCGGAAGCTGGGATAGCTACTTCTATGCGATCGATGCGAAGTCGGGCAAAGAAGTGTGGCGATTCAAGACAGGTGAGGATCCGGAGATTCACAACCAGGTTGGGATCCAGTCATCGGCAGCAGTGGCGGATGGAGTCGTCTATTTCGGATGCCGTGATTCGAACCTGTATGCAGTGGACGCGAAAACGGGTCAGAAGAAATGGGCGTTCAACAATAAAGGATCGTGGGTGATTGGGTCGCCAGCAGTGCGCGACGGCAAAGTGTATTTCTCGACCTCGGACTCAGGAGCACTTTACGTTCTGGATGCGAAGACGGGAACGGGACCTCAGATATTCAGCTCGAACAAGTGGCCAATGTTTTCGTCGCCAGCGCTGGTGGGGAACATGCTGTATATCGGGTCGGATGAGGGCAAGCTGTTCGCAGTCGACCTGACCAGCCAGAAACAAGCGTGGATGTTCCAGACGGAAGGCTCAAAGCAGATTGGTCCGAAGTACACGAAGCCAGACGGCACACCAAACTACGAAGCAGTGTTCTCAAGCTTTTTCTACGACGATCTGATGGTTGGTTACGACAAGCTGATGAGCGTGGGAGCGATCCTATCTTCACCGGTGGTGGCGGATGGAGTGCTGTACGTGGGAAGCACGGATGGGAATTTGTACGCGCTGCAGTAAGGTCGGTACGGTAGCTGGTAGCGGAAGAGTTTTGCGGCAGAGGCGGAATCACGCGGGCGAGGGCGCCCGCGCCACTCCCCACGTCATTTGTGGTCAGTCGGCGGCGGTTGAACTTAAGGAGGCGGCATCCGTTTGTATCGGGAACAAGACCGTAAACACAGTCCCATTATTTTTCGGATCGGTTGAGCTGCGCACGCGGATGACGCCATTATGTTTGCGCGCAATCTCCAATGAAACCCAGAGCCCCAGGCCGGTCCCCGTCGATTCTTTGGTTGTGAAGAAAGGCTCATAGATCAGCTTCTGCGTGGCTGCATTCATGCCCCGCCCATTATCCGCGACCGTTACCTGAATAGAGCGGCCGAGGGTGGGCGAGGTAATCACCTTCGTACGGATGCGAATCTTACCTCCGGTGAGGCTAGCGTCCAGTGCATTGCTGACGAGATTTGCAATCACCTGACGTACTTCGCTGGCATAGCACAGAAACGTATCGCCGGGGGCGTACTCCGTTGTCACGTTCACTCCAGCTTGCGCGATGCGTCCGCGGAACAACATCAGGACTGAGTCGGTAAGTTCCCCGGCGCTGGCTGTGGAGCGGTGCGAAGGCTGGCGATGGAAGCGGAGCGTTTGCTTGGCGATTTCAGTGACGCGCGCGAGTTCCTGTTGGGCGATTTTGATGTACTCGCGCTGCCGCGCCTCGTCCTTTTCGCGCTCGATCAGGAAGAGCAGGTTCGTAACGGATTCCAGGGGATTGTTGATTTCGTGCGAGACGGAAGCAGCGAGCCGGCCCACTGCGGCCAGTTTCTCGGACTTGAGCAGCGCTTGTTCGATGCGCTTCTTTTCGGTGATATCGAAATTCACGCCGGCCATCTGTGTCGGCCGATTTTCCTCGTCATTGAGCACAGATCCCAAGGCACGCACCCAGCGAATCTCGGTATTACCGCGAACGACGCGGTACTCAGCATCGTAGCGACCGGTTTCGAGCGCATTGGCGATATTCGCTTTTGTGCGTTCGATGTCCTCAGGATGCAACGAGTTCATGAATACTTCGATCGTATCCAACTTGGGCACACCAAGAATCTCGCTACTATTACCAAGATCGACGACCTCATTCGTGTTCAGATCCCAGACCCAGGCGCCCACATGCGCGGCATCGAGGACCATGCGCATCTGCCGGCGATTCTCATGGATGATGTCGGCAGCTTTCTTGCGCTCGGTGATATCGATGCCAGTGCCAAGCCATCGTACCTTTCCTTCCGGATCGGCAAAGAGTTCGCAACGGGTGAGAAACCAGCGATAGGTACCGTCAGAGTTGCGGCGAGCGCGATATTCAAGCTCGTAGGGCTTTCCTAACACCAGGCTCTCTCCTACGACTGCCAGGACGCGCGCGCGATCTTCAGGATGGATTAGTTCCGCCGTCTTACCAGCCTGTATTTCCGCAAACGTCTGACCGGTGAAGTTCAAGAAGTGCTGGTTCGCGTAGTCGACCTGACCCTTTTCATCGGTGGTCCAGACGTATTGCGACATCGATTCGGCGAGGAAACGATAGCGGGCTTCGCTGGAGCGGATCGCTTCCTCCGCTTCCTTGCGCTTGGTGATATCGCGTAAGAAGACTGAAATGCCTTCTTCAGCCGGGAAGCAATCGGCCTGGAGCCATGCTTTCAGCGGAGCGTAATAGTGTTCGTAACTGAGCGGGTGTCGTTCCTGCATCACTCGATGAAGGTTGTCCCAAACGACGGAGTCTCGGGTTTCGGGCGCTGCCTCCCAAAGGATGCTTCCCGCCGGATCACGTCCGAGGAGTTCGCCCGCGCGACGGTTAGCCCGGATGCAACGCCAGTCGCTGTCATAGACCAGGAACGCGTCGGACATGCCGTCGAGGATGGAGGTGAGCTTTCGCGATTGGCGTCTTTCGCGGCTGGCCAGCAGAGTGATGATGGAAGAGGTTGCCAGGAAGAGCCCCATGCGCAAGAGATCGGCGGGCGCGACCGAAAGCTGATGGAGCGGAGGGAAAAGGTAATAGTCGACAAGAATTGTCGAAGCAAGCATCGAGAAGATTGCTGGACCCGTGCCGGCGAACCAGGCGGAGAGGATTACAGCCCAAAGGAAGGTCGCGAAGGGCGGCGCCACGGTGATCGAATGCAGCGTACGGTTCAGGAAAAACGCGATCGCTACGAAGCCGACGGATAACGAATACGCTTTGAGGGATCGGGGCATATCGGGGAACAGCAAAGGCGCCTGTACCATTCTGTCCGCATTCGCCGATAGATGCAAACGCGCTCCCGTGGCAGAAAACCGAAGAACGTCGAAGGCTCAAGTTGTAGATTGCTGGGCTAGAGCTGGATTTCCAGGCCTTCGTAGGCGGCGCGCACGCTGGGGAAATACTCGGCTGCGTGCTTCACGATGGAATCGATGCAGGCGTCGGTGTGGTCGGGATCGTGATGGAAGAGGACGAGCTGCTTGGCACCGCTTTCCATGGCAACGCTGACGGCTTCGCGCCAGTGGCTGTGTCCCCAACCGCGACGAGTCGCTTCGTACTCTTCGGGAAGATACTGTGCGTCGTAGATAAGTACGTCGGCGCCTTCGGCGAGCTTGCGCACGTTCTTGTCAAACAGATCGTGACCGGGCTCGTTATCAGTGGCGTAGACGCAGCACGCCTTCCGGAGTCTCGATGCGAAATCCGAGGCAGCCCTGCGGATGATGGAGCCACTTCGTTTGCAGGGTGCAGTGATCGAATTCCATCTGGCCTTCTTCGATGCCGAAGAACTGGCGCTTCGCGGCCATCTCGCTCATGTCCACGGGGAAATAGGGATCGGCCATCTGGCCTTCAATCGCGTTCTGCAGGCTGCGATTGCGGCTGGAGGAATGGAAGTAGAAAGTGTTGCCGTGATTCTCGTAAAGCGGGCGGAAGAAAGGAATGCCCTGGATATGGTCCCAGTGGAAGTGCGAGATGAAAACGTGCGCCTGGATGGGCGTTTGGGTCGCGTGCGAGAGCTGGGAGAGATGCTTGCCGAGAATGCGGAATCCGGTACCGCAGTCGAAAACGAACAGACTGCCGGCGATGCGTACCTCGACGCAGGAGGTGTTGCCGCCGTACCGAAGATTCTCTTTTTGAGGAGTAGGCGTAGAACCGCGAACTCCCCAGAATTTCACATGCATCGAGTTTGCTGGCTGGGTACCGGCCAATGCGACTAGCCGGAGCCTCCACCAGACTCCTTATCTGCACAAATACCGGTGAATTGCGGAAGTATATGACAGATAGGGGGGTAATTCGTCCCACGAGAGTGCTAGGACCTGGGTACTAAAGTTTGGGGGGCATGCGGAGCGGGGGTTTGTGTTGGGTAAACTCGTTCCAAATGAATCGGATGAGTCTCAAGATCGCTGCCGGATTGCTTATTGCAACAGGATGTACCTGGTTTCTCCAGACGATGAGAGTTGTTTTTAGAGAGATTCATACAGGAAACCTGCCTTATGAGTTCCCACACGCAATTTCAGAATTAATGCCATCCTTTGCGCTCGTCATGGGCTCGATTCTGATTTGGAAGCACAAAAGAGGGGGAAGGTTCCTCGTTGGTGTGTCGACAATCGTGTACACATTTCTCAATGTTCTTTCATTGGCGTTCATTCTTCAGCAGAGGATCTTCCGCCCAAACTGGATACTGATAGCTGTGCTCCTGACTGTGACTCTTTTGGTCGACGCGGCCGCATTTATTGTTATAGTCGGAAGTAAGACTGACAGCGTTCCGACACTCTAGCTGAAGATGCCGCCAGCTATAATCGACGTTTTCGCGGAACCCTGAATGCTACGTCCAGATTTCAAGGAATTTGAGCGCCTTGCGCGCGATGCCACACTGGTGCCGGTCGCGAAATCGATCAGCGCCGACCTGCTGACTCCCGTCTCCGCCTTTCTGATGTTTGCCGCCGGTGAACCTTATTCTTTTCTGCTCGAATCGGTCGAGGGTGGAGAGAAGGTCGGGCGGTACACGTTTCTAGGGGCGCGTCCTTATATGCGCATCATTGCCCGCAGCGGCAAGGTCGAGATTGTGCGCGGGAAGAAAACGGAACGGCGCAAGTCAGAGCCAATCGCGGTGATTCGGGAACTGCTGCGCCAGCATAAGCCGGCGCAAGTCCCGGGACTGCCTCCTTTCACGGGTGGCGCCGTGGGTTTCTTTGCGTACGACATGGTGCGGCAATTCGAACGCCTGCCCGAGACGGCAAAAGATGATCTCAACGTTCCCGATTGCGCGCTGATGTTTTTCGATCGCCTGCTGGCGTTCGATCATGTGCGTCACCAGATTCACATCATTGCCTCGGCCGACGTCTCACGGGAAAAGCCGAAGCAGGCGTATGCGCGCGCGCTACGGGACATTGAGGCGATCGAGAAACGGCTGAAGGCAGGACTGAAGCCCGCGCAAACGAAGACCAAGCGCCATGCGGGCAAACTGAAGATCAAGACGCACACCAGCCGGAAGCAGTACATGAAGGCCGTGGAGGATGGGAAGGAATACATCGCAGCGGGGGATATTTTCCAGGTGGTGCTTTCGCAGCGCATGGACTTCGAGCCGAAGGCTGATCCGTTCACGATTTATCGCGCGCTGCGCACGGTGAATCCGTCTCCGTATATGTACTTCCTGAGCTTTGGGAAGAACCAGGTATTGGGGTCGTCACCGGAGATGCTGGTGCGCGTGACCGGCCGCAAACTGGAGTATCGGCCAATCGCGGGAACGCGTCCGCGTGGACGAGACGAAGCGGAAGATCGCCAGCATGAGCAGGATTTACGCGCTGACGAAAAAGAACTTGCCGAACATGTGATGCTTGTCGATCTTGGCCGCAACGACATAGGTCGCGTGAGTGAATACGGCACGGTGAAGGTGCGCGACCTGATGTTTGTGGAACGTTATTCGCATGTGATGCACATTGTCTCGGCAATCGAAGGAGAGCTGAGAAAAGATCTCGACGCGCTGGATGCGTTCGCCGCATGCTTCCCGGCGGGAACCCTAACCGGCGCGCCGAAAGTGCGCGCGATGGAGATCATCGAGGAACTGGAACCGCTGCGCCGCGGCACGTATGGAGGCTCCGTTCTCTATGCGGATTTTGCGGGGAATCTGGACTCTTGTATCGCAATACGAACTTTATTGATGGACGGAAAGAAGGCGTATCTGCAGGCGGGAGCGGGAATCGTAGCGGACTCGGATCCGGCGACGGAGCATGAGGAGTGCCAGAACAAAGCGGGTGCGGTCTTGAGGGCGGTGGAAGCGGCGCGCAGCGGATTGTAACAAGTGGTTAGTGGTTAGTGATTAGCAAAACCGGGGGCGGCGTGGCGATTAAATCCTATACCGAGTTGGTGGCATGGCAAAAGTCAGTCGACCTTGTGACGACTGTTTATCGGCTAAGCCAGCATTTTCCAAAAGAGGAGGTATATGGTTTAACCAGTCAGATAAGGAGAGCAGCAATCTCAATCCCCAGCAATATCGCTGAGGGGCAAGGTAGACTTTCTACGGGCGAATTCAAGCAGTTTCTCGGACATGCGCGCGGCTCTTTGGCCGAGGTGAAGACACAAATCCACATCGCCAACAGACTTAATTACATCTCTTCAACCGAAGCTGGTGAGGTGCTGGAATCCTGCAATGAGGTTGGACGAATACTCAATGGATTGCTAACAGCTATCACGCGAGAATCTAATCACTAACAACTAACTACTAATCACTGGCTCTTATGATTTTCGTCTTAGACAACTACGATTCGTTTACTTACAACCTGGTCCAATATCTGGGCGAGATGGGGCAGGAAGTGCAGGTGCGCCGCAATGATCAGATTACGGTCGACGAACTGGACGACATGCGTCCGGAGCGCATCGTGGTTTCGCCCGGACCGTGCACGCCGCAGGAAGCCGGAATCAGCATCGATTTGATCAAGCACTTCACTGGGAAAGTACCGGTGCTGGGCGTTTGCCTGGGTCATCAGGCGCTGGGCGCGGCTTTCGGTGGCGACGTGGTGCGGGCGAAGACGCTGATGCACGGGAAGGTCAGCAAGGTCGAGCATGATGGACGGACGCTGTTCAAGAACGTGGCTTCGCCGATGCAGGCCACCCGATATCACTCGCTGATCGTTGCGGAAAAGACGCTTCCCAAAGAGTTGGAAGTAAGTGCGTGGACCAACGAGGCCGACGGCACGCGGGTGATCATGGGTCTGCGGCATCGGACGGAGCCGATCGAGGGTGTCCAGTTCCATCCGGAAAGCGTTCTGACCACGGAAGGCCGCAAGATGCTGAAGAATTTCCTGTCGCTTTGATCAGCCAGCCCGGAGTTCACAAGCCTGCAATTGTCTATTTACCAAAAAGTAACGGTAAAAGAATGTTCGAAAGTTGTGCAGTTAATCTGTTGACAGCCCTCATGCGTTCGGGCAATCCTAAGTGGCTCTTCCACGGAGAACCAGATGGGTATCGAGCCTCAGCAGGAGCAGCGGGCGACGCGGCGGTTTGCCTTGCGGCTTCCGCTCACCGTGAAATTTCCTGATGGTGGTGAGAAAGAAGCACAGACACGCGACGTAAGCGCGCGAGGAATATCGTTCTACGTAGATACCCCGCTGGCGGAAGGAACGCCGATCGAGTTTACGCTTACGTTGCCTCCTGAGATCACTTTGACGGAAAGCATCAAGGTGCATTGCAAAGGCCGCGTAGTGCGCGTGGAGCCGCAGACGCCGGGACGCATCGGGATCGCCGCGGTGATCGAGCGCTACGAATTTCTCGCCGAATCTTAGGGCCATTCTTCAGCAGCCATCAATAACCAATCCGCAAAATCGTTCCAGCCGTTCGTTGGCACAGCATCTTCGTAGACAGCATGAATAGCTGGTGAAAAGACTGCTGCACGAAACAGAACTGCTGCGGACGGGTTATCCTGTAACAACATGAAGGTTTGCTCATGGATCGTGGCCGCCGGAATTCTCGGCGCCAGCGTAATGGCGCGCGCGCAGAACAACAATGTGGTCGGAGAGCTCTTTGCTTCCGACGCAAGCGTGCGCGGCTCGGTCCTGCTTGCGGGAACAGGAACAAAGGTTGTAAGTGGTTCGTCGGTGACCGCGGGCGACGCTCCTGCTGTCTTTCGATTGGCGCGCGGTGGAGACCTGCGGATCTGTCCGGCTACGTCGGTGACACTGACGTCTTCCAGCAGCGGGCGCGAAGTGATGATCGGCATGAGCACTGGGTCGATCGAGGCACATTACACTTTGGCCTCGTCAGCCGATACGATCATGACGCCGGATTTTCGGATTTTCCTGGCGGGGCCGGGGACATTCAATTTTGCGATCAAGGCTGACGATCGCGGGAATCTGGCTGTGCGCGCTCTCACGGGCAATACGGCTTCGCTGATCGTTTCTGAGCTGAATGGCGATGGGACGTATCAGGTGAAGCCCAGCGAAGAGGTTCTTTTCCATAATGGGAAATTAGCCGATCCTGATCACACCGCGCTGCCGGAGTGCGGTTGCCCGGTGCCTCCGCCTGTTGAACGAGCAGCGATAGAAGCACCCAGGGATGCACTCAAACCTACCGAAGAGAAGAAAGCAGATCCCGCCCCGGTTCCGATGAAACCCGTGGCGGAGCAGCATCTGGAAGCGGCGGTGCCTTTCATCTACCAGGCAGGGGATCCGGCCCAGGAGGTTGTGATCGGGGTGGCGCGACTTCGCCTGACACATGGACCAGTGCTGCCGGGGCGAGTGGTGCTGCCGCCTCCCCCGCCACCCGAGGAAACTGCCGCCAAAGCCTCCGCGCCCAGTCCAAAGAAGGAGCATGTCGCGAAGAGGGGATTCTTCGGCAAAGTGGGAGCATTCTTCGCGGCAATTTTTCACTGAGAGACGACATCTCTGGCCACCCAAAACGGGAGCCGGCATCCTACAGGGCAAGTCGGATGGTATGTCACCCTCGTAACCGGAATGTAAGTAGCCAAGGTTTGTTGCTTTTGCGGCGGCTGTTGCTGTAACGCAGCTAGTAACGGGGGCGTAACTGGTCTTAACCGAGAGGTACTAACTTTTTCGGAACCTTTCATTTAAATTACCGTCTATACTCACAGCAAGAACCATGTCCACCCCTGTAGTAACACCTCCACCAGCCCGGAAGCCAATCGCGAAGCGAAAGGCAAAATTGACCGGCGAGCCCGATGTTCAGACGTTGTTTGGCGCGGGAGATGCGTCGTATAGCGTTCAGTCTAGAAGTTTCGCTGCATCGTTTGCGTTGCAATCCGTCTTGCTTGCGTTCCTGATTTGGGCCAGCACGTGGGTCTGGTCGCATAAAGACGAGATCAAGGTACAGATACAGGGAACCGTTACCGACATCAGTCCCTACGTTCTTCCTCCTGCGAAAACTCAAGCGGGTGGCGGTGGTGGCGGTGGTGATCGCGACAAACTGGCCGCGACCAAAGGTGCGCTTCCCAAGAGATCCCTGGAGCAGATCACGCCTCCGGCAGTGGTCTTGCGCAACGATCATCCCAAGCTTGCGGTGGAACCTACAGTCGTAGTTCCGCCAGAGATTAAGTTGCCATCGCTGGGAACTATGGGCGATCCCATGTCCAAGGTGCTGGGGCCGCCCTCGAATGGAACTGGAGCAGGTGGTGGCATCGGCAGCGGTGAAGGCGGCGGCGTGGGTTCGGGATCAGGACCGGGCGTTGGTCCGGGATATGGCGGCGGTATCGGTGGAGGCGCATACCGTGTTGGCGGCGGTGTAAGCGCTCCGCGCGTTCTGTTCTCGCCGGATCCGGAATATTCGGAAGAGGCACGCAAAGCCAAGTACCAGGGAACGGTAGTTCTGTGGGTTGTAGTCGGTCCAGATGGGCGTCCGCGTGATATTCGCGTGCAACGGACCCTGGGACTGGGATTAGACGAGAAGGCGATCGAAGCCGTGCGCCAGTGGAAGTTCGATCCTGCGCGCAAGAACGGTCAGCCAGTGGCAGTACAGATCAACGTAGAAGTGAACTTCCGGCTGTACTGACGGTTCACATTTCAAGTTTTACGAAAGGCCGAACGAAGAGTTCGGCCTTTTGCTTTCCAGCGCGGATTAGAACTGCCGCACCTTTCTTAGTCTTGATCGCACTTAGCCTTAATCGCGGCTGAATACGCGAGTGACTGGCGAGACGGTATCCCTGGCTTTTCCCCAACCACGCTTTCCTTTGTGCACATAATGCTCTGCCTGGTCGCTGATATCGTCGATGGCGTCGCGAGCGTCTTCGTAGTGGCGGCGGATTCTGCGCCGGATGTGCTTTCCGGACTTTGGCGAGAAGAGCAATGCGGTGATCGCACCAATGCCTAGTCCGATGAAGAGAAACATGAGGCCGAAGCCAAAATGGTTTTCGTGTTCCGATTGCGGGGAGTAGTCGCCAAAGCGTTCGTAGTCGGTCATTGATCCTCCTGCGCAGTACCGTTCTTAGACAGTGTATTTGGATGCGCCTAGTCCAGGAGTTAGATTTCGAGGTCCGGCCGTATTTCCGAGTAATCCTGCGGCGACCCGAATATCTCCAAGCAGCTGCAACTCAGGCGACTTTCGCGTTGACCGCTCCATGATCCTGACAGTTACCGCCTTCGGCGTGATGCAAGTGCCCGTTGACCAGGTAGTCGACGTGGTCGCCGTGCGGCACGGCCTCGTGGCCGCAACCGGTTCCATGTTTATGGCCTTGTTCATGGCCGCCACAATTGTGGTTCGGAGCTGCGGATGCCGGATTTCCCGAGTTGATGGGAATCACGTGCTCGTCCACATGCCCCTCGTGAAGATGGTGCAAGTGCCCGTCGTGGAGATAGTCCGTGTGTCCCTCGTGCTGAATCGCGGTATGCCCACAGCCGGGGCCATGCTGATGAGAGTGCGCGTTGTGAGTTTGACACTGCTGATTCTGTGCCATCGAAGTCTCCTCCTCGCGTTTTCGAATCCGGTGGGGCTCTGGTCCGGCTTCCGTTATTAGGGATGGCGCGACATCGAAGAATGATGTCCTGCGTGAGAAAGCCCTGAGGCGAAACGGCTACTCAAAAATGAGAGCGATCAAGGTAGAACGAACGAAATCCAACTCGGAAACGGGAGGAATGCGTGTTCGATTCCTGGATAATGCAGAGTCTCGCTGGCTTGCTGATAGCGGCTTGTGCGCTCGTTTCCCAAGGTGAGCCCGGACCAGCCGCCGAACAGCTGAGAGTTCCGCCCGGACAAATGCCGCCAGCGTTCGACCAAGATGTGGCGCGGGTCGTCGCTGATCTCGATCGCATAGAAGCAGACACATTGCAACAGATGGATCGCACCACGCTCGATCGCGAAGGACAGATCCGCACGCTGGGGAAGCTGTTGCTCTTCGATAAAAACTTGTCGGTGAACAAGAACGAGGCATGCAGTTTTTGTCATACGCCCGAGACCGGATTTACTGGACCCATCGCATCGCTGAATCAGACGACGGTTGCGTATCCGGGCTCGGTGCGAACGCGTTTCAGCCAACGCAAGCCGCAGAGCTACATGTACGCGACCTTCGCTCCCGTACTTCATTACAACGCGCTACAAGGTGATTTCGTCGGCGGGAATTTTTGGGACATGCGCGCAAGCGGGTACCGTCTCCAGGATCCCAGCGCAGAGCAAGCGCAAGGGCCGCCTACGAATCCAGTAGAAATGGGACTGCCGGATTCGGCGTGCCTTGCATATCGGCTCTCGCAATCGTCATATCGGAGGCTGTTCGAGAAGGTGTGGGGCACCGATCTCTTCGCGATTCAGTGGCCTGCGAACGTGGAGAAAGTTTGTGCCACTCCGGCGCCGCCGCCAGCCGATGATCAGTATCCGGTGCACCTGAATGCTGCCGATCGGGCGCGCACGGATCATGTTTATGACGGCTTCGGACTGGCAGTCTCGGCATATGAATCATCGCCGGAGGTAAATCCGTTCACGTCGAAGTATGACTACGTGCAGGCGGGAAAAGAACAATTCACAGCACAGGAGAAGCTGGGCTACGCATTGTTTCGGGGCAAGGCACGATGCAACGAATGCCACCGTGACGGAGGTCCAGGTGAGGAGCCGCTCTTTACGGATTTCACGGCGAGCAATCTGGGAGTGCCGCGGAACCCGGGGCTGCAGTTCTATTTCGAGCAGCCAAACGCTGCTGGATATACGCCGAATCCAGTCGAAGCCGCGTACATCGATCCAGGTGTGGGCGGATTTCTGCGCAGGCTGAAGAGCTTGAGCGGGCAATTGAATCCAGATTCCCAGTGGATCGCACTGGCTCCGAAGTTTGATGGGAAGTTTCAGGTGGCAACGTTGCGGAACGTTGATATGCGCCCGCGTCCTGATTTCGTGAAGGCTTACATGCACAATGGCTATTTCAAGAGCTTGAAAGAGGTGGTGCATTTCTACAACACTCGCGACGTGCTTCCACGATGTAAGGCGGGTGATCGGGGACAAAAAATCACCTGCTGGCCTGCGCCGGAGAATGCAACCAACATCAACAAGAGGCAGTTGGGAAATCTAAAGCTGAGCGATCAAGAAGAAGATGCGATCGTCGCGTTTCTGAAGACCCTCACGGATGGGTACAAATCACCGTCTCAGACTGCTGGCATTACCAGAAGCAGGTAGCAGAGATGTGTGGTGGCCCCGCGTGGCCGTTGATGACTTGCGCGGTGATCACGACCTGAACATTCTTGTGCTCCCAATCGCGCGGAGCTTGTCGCGCCAGCTGCTCGAAATATTGTGGATCGGTCAGGAACTCGCCGGCTGCCATCGTTCCGATTGCTCCGATACCGGCCGCCACAACCACTGTACGCCCGGTCGTCGTGTCGTACACGCGTGAGATCAGTGCATAGTCCGCCGTTTGACCATTGACCGGCATGGACATGTCCAGCGACCAGTTCGCGGACGCATCTTGCTTATCGCGTATGCGAAAAACGAGGCTGTTCGGATCCCGGTCGAAACCGAATCGCAAGTCGCGGGTGAGACGCATGGTCCATTCGTTGTTGAAGCCGCCGATCAGGATCGCTGGACCGGTGCGCAGGTCGTCGAGCGTGCTGTTGAGTTCGCTGCGGACAGTGAAAGCTTTGCCTCGCGAACCCAGAAGGGAAGTCACCCGCGCGAGAGTGATGGCATCTCCGAGCCCGATCGTTCCAGCCATATTCTGATGCGCCGCACCCAGAGTGACATTTCCGGGATCAAGAGAGGAGCCCTGTTGCACTCCTGGCGGGATGCCCAGGCAAAGGAGCACCGTGTTCGAGGAGCCGAGAACCGGATTCCAAAACTGGTCGAGAGCAGTCTCCCTGGCGTGGTACCGAGTCCAAAAAATACCACCTGTCACAAGGGCGAAGGAGATCACGGCAACGATTAAGGAAACGCGGCGTAGCCGGTTCGATTGTGTTCGATCATCGCGACTTGAGGCTGCGATCGGGGGGGAAGGCCATTGAAACTCCGGCACGTACGACCCCGAGGGCAAGGAGATACGCAGCTCGGATTCGTGCCCGGGCTCGTGGTAATACTGTGCGATCCGCTTGCGAATCTCGCCGGCGGTGGTGCGGACAACGTGATCGATGTTGGTGTCGTAATCGGGATTGCGCTCAAAAACGTCAATGCCGATCGTGCGTTCCTTGAGATTCTCGGTCTGACCTTTGAGCGCGAGTTCGACCACGTAACGCAAAAAGCTGGGATAACGCTTGCTGTTGCGAAATGCCGGGTGCGCGAGGATACGTACGAGCTGCTCTTGGATGGCTTGTGAGTATGCCGGGTTGAAGGGGGTGCTCTTTGCTTCCGTTTCCGGAGGGCTCAGTGTCTTTGTGTGCGCCATCTTATCCCTCGCGATTGGCCTTCCCGGCGAATCCCGCGCTCCTCGCAACGTACAGGACGTGCTTTGGTAAGCGCGGGGCTAAATGAACATCCCATTCAGTTTAAAGGAGATTTGCTGACTCGGTCGCCTCTTGACGGTACGGGACTTGAGATTTTGTCCGCGCTCGTGGATTCTTGCAAGGCTTTCTAAGCAGACCAAGCGTTTCTGACCAGAACCAACGCCTGGTCTTCCCGTGTCCAAGGAGAACAAATGCGATCCTTTGTGCGCGCTGCCCAGCTGGCAGCGGCGATCATGCTCATCTGTGCGTTGTCGATTTTGTCCAACGCCGCGACGGACCAAGTCACGGTTTCCACTGGAAAGCTACAGGGAACTGCCAATGCGGATGGCACCGTCCGCATGTTCAAGGGAGTGCCGTTTGCTGCGCCGCCGGTTGGTGATCTGCGATGGACGGCGCCGCACCCGGCGCTCAAGTGGGAGGGCGTGCGAGCTGCCGACAAGTTCGGACCCGCTTGCCTGCAGACCAATGTATTCGGCGACATTTATTTCCGGGATGCGCAGCCGAGCGAAGACTGCCTGAACCTGGACATATGGATTCCGGCAAAGGCCGCGAGTTCGAAGCTGCCGGTGCTGGTTTGGTTTTACGGTGGAGGATTCGTCGCAGGCAGCGCTTCGGAACCGCGCTATGACGGCGAGACGCTGGCGAAAAAGGGCATCATCGTTGTGAATCCCAATTACCGCCTAGGGTCGTTTGGATTTTTTGCACACCCGGAGTTGACCAAGGAATCGCCGAATCACGCATCGGGGAATTACGGATTGTTGGACCAGGTAGCTGCGCTCGAGTGGGTCGTGAAAAATATCGCTGCGTTTGGTGGCGATCCGAAAAACATCACCATTGCAGGCGAATCGGCGGGATCGTTTTCGGTGAGCGCGCTGATGGCATCGCCGTTGTCCAAAAATCTGTTTCAGAAGGCGATGGGAGAGAGCGGCGCATTTTTTCCCAACACCACGACAGGCGGACTTCAGTTGAAGTCGCTCGCGGAGGCCGAGAAGTCTGGGGTCACCTTTGCTGATTCCATGGGAGCGAAAACACTCGCGGAGATGCGCGCCAAGCGAGCCGACGATGTCCTACAGGCGGCAGCCAAACAGAATCGCGGCTTCGGATTTGGTCCGATCATCGACGGGCATTACTTCCCTGAGGATCCGCGAGCGATCTATGCGAAAGGCGAGCAGGCCCATGTTCCACTGCTTGCGGGGTGGAATGCTGACGAGGGCAAGATAATGATTTTGTTTTCGCCGCAGAAGCCCACCGCAAAGAGCTTCGCGGAGCAGGCGCAGACGCGATTTGGCGATCAGTCGAAGCAGTTCTTGAAGCTCTATCCGGCTACGACCGACGCGGAAGCGTTGCAATCGGCAGAGCAACTTTCAAGCGACGACTTCATCGCCTTCTCCACGTGGAAGTGGATCGACACGCAAAGCAAAACGGGCGTGCCGGTTTACGAATATCACTTCGAGCAGGTGCCGAAAACAAAGCCAGGGGCAATGATGGGGCCGATTCCGGCAAGTGAGATGGGATCGAAGCACGCAGGGGAAATCGAATATGTCTTCGGGACGCTGAAGTCACAAGAAGGAGTGCCCTGGACCGAGGACGACTTCAAAGTGTCTGACGCGATGTCATCGTACTGGGCAAACTTCGTGAAGTCAGGCAATCCGAACGGCACGGGGCTGCCGGAGTGGCCGAAGTACGACAATCCGGATCACTACCAGGTGATGCACTTGGTTGGCACGGGCAGCCACGCGGCTCCCGATACACTGCGCCCGCGCTATGAGTTTCTCGATGCGCATGCGCCACAGCCGGCGAAGTAAAGTTCATGCCGTTTCTCGCGGGAGAGACTTCTGAGGCCGGCCCGCGTTGGAGATTTTCTCCAGAGTCATGGAATAAGCTCGTCGCGAACTGGTGCGGCAATATCTGTCGCATTCGGCGCTGGAGTTGAACGAGACCGCGCGCGCGAACTCTCGTTATAATCAAAGCAATGTCCTCATTCGCACCAGTTGACGAGCAACTCGCCTACATTCGCAAAGGCTCGGCGGAAATCATTCGCGAATCCGAATTACGCGAGAAGCTGGAGAAATCGCGCGCCTCGGGGAAACCGCTGCGCGTGAAAGCCGGTTTCGATCCGACCGCCCCCGATCTGCACCTCGGCCACACCGTGCTCATCCGCAAGCTCAAACATTTTCAGGACATGGGGCACCAGGTCATTTTTCTGATCGGATCCGCGACCGGACTGATCGGCGATCCCACGGGCCGCAATGCCACGCGTCCGCCGCTTTCGCTCGAAGAACTGAATGCCAATGCCGAGACCTACAAAGAGCAGGTCTTCAAAATATTGGATCGTGATAAGACTGAAGTCCGTTTCAATAGTGACTGGCTGTTCCCGCTCGGTTTTGAAGGACTGATTCGCCTGGCGGCAAAGTTCACCGTGTCGCAAATGCTCGAGCGCGAGGACTTTCACAAGCGCTTCCAGGAAGAAAAACCAATTTCGGTGCACGAACTGTTGTACCCGATGGCGCAAGGCTACGATTCAGTCGCACTCGAAGCTGACGTCGAACTTGGCGGCACCGATCAGAGATTCAACCTGCTCGTCGGACGCGAACTACAACGGGACTACAACCAGCCATCGCAAGTCGTGCTCACCATGCCGCTGCTCGAAGGCACCGACGGCGTGCAGAAGATGTCGAAGTCTTACGGTAATTACATCGGCATCACCGAATCGCCGCTGGAGATGTACGGCAAAGTGATGTCGATCTCCGATGAATTGATGTGGCGCTACTACGAACTGCTCACCGACGTAACCACCGCCGGTATTCAGGAAATGAAAGACAAAGCTGGGAGCGGAGCGGTGAATCCGATGCAGTACAAAAAGCAGCTTGCGGTGCGCATCATAGCGGACTTCCATTCCGCGGACGCCGCGGCTCGTGCCGAAGTGGATTGGGCGAAACAGTTCCAGCGGGACGAAGTGCCGGAGAACGTGGAGCACGTGTCCGTGGCCTACGCCGAGATCGTCGCAGCGAATGACGGATCGCGCGTGAAACTCGACAAACTGCTGGCGAAGTCGGGCCTGGCGAGTTCGGTGAGTGATGCGGTTCGGAAGATCAAAGCGAACTCGGTGCGGATCGGCGGTGAGGTGAAGTCAGAGTTATTCCTTCCGGTGAAACCCCCGGCGGAGTTGACCGTGCGAGTTGGACGTCAGATCAAAAAAGTCTCAATCTCGTGATTTTTAGCCTGTCATGTTTCGACTCGGGCATACGCCCTCGCTCAACATGACAGGCTAAGATTTTTGATCTCGAATCGGCTGATTCGCGAACAGCATTTTCGCTCCCCACGTTTCCGCCAGATCTTGCCAGCGCGGATTCATTGATTCAATCAGCTTGATCTTCTTCTCACGTCGCCAGCCCTTCAGTTGTTTCTCCCGTGCAATGGCTCTGAAAACGTTGTCGACCTTCTCGTAATAGAGCAGGCGATTGCAACCATACGTGGCGGCGAATCCTTCAAACTCGCCGCTTTTATGCTCGAAAATTCGGCGCTCGATGTCATTGGTGAACCCGATGTAGAGTGTTCCCGAAGAACTGCCGACGATGTAAACCCAGAACTGGTAATCCATGGCCGAAGTACCTCTAAACTATCGCTAACTGCGAGCCTATGCGGGCTGTTTCGACTCGGGCATACGCCCTCGCTCAACATGACAGTCAAGCACGAGTCAGATTATTTCTGCAGTGATCTTTGTCTGCGGATGCAGTACCCTGCTCCCGCTTGCGCGCCACTGCCATCGTCGCTCCGCATGTAACTCAGTCTCATCTGCGTCCATTTAAAGCAGACAAGTCCATCGCGTGGACGGACGACTTTCCCAGCGCCGACGTGGTTGTCATCTTCGGTGGTGATGGCACCGTTCATCGTCACCTTGCGAACATTGTCGAATGGAAGCTTCCGCTACTTGTGGTTCCCACGGGTAGCGCCAATGACTTCGCTTCCTCTCTCGCCATTCACTCACGGCGGGCAGCTTTGCGAGCGTGGCAGGCTTTCTGCGCCGGCGCTGAGAACGTTGCCACCATTGATGTTGGGACGATCAAGGCACGTTCTTCTAACTGCCGGCACTTTTTCTGCTGCTCTGCTTATCTCGGGCTTGATTCGGCGACCAACGCACTCGCGAACCATTTACCGCAGTTCCTGCGCGCACACGGCGGTTATATTCTGTCGCTGATTCCGACGCTGCTGCGGTTTCGCGCGCAACAAATTACGGTCCGCGATCAAGGTGGAAACGCCCTGCACTCCGAGCCGGCCATGCTCACCTGCTTCGCCAACACTCCTCGTTATGGACACGGGCTGCGCATCGCTCCTCAAGCCAGCATGACCGATGGACTGCTTGATCTCTGTTTCGTTCGCCGCCTCGGTAAGCTCAAATTGCTGGGACTGTTCTCCATCGTCTACTGGGGCAAGCACACAAAGCTCCCTTACGTCTCAATGGATCGCAGAGAGCACTTCATCCTCGAAACCGAACGTCCCACCGCCCTCTTTGCCGACGGCGAATATGTCTGCGAGACTCCGGTGGAAATTGCCGTTCGTCCCCACGCACTCCGCGTCATCGTCCCCGCAGGAACAGCGCTGTAGACGGCTGCCGAGCGGTGCTACACTGTGTTTTTCCTATGGCAAATGATGGTCGTTCGCGCGTGTGGCTCTGGGTCGTAGTCGGCGGAGGCGTGTTCTTCCTCTTCCTGCTCGCCGTCTTCACCCTCGTCTACTATTCCGTTCGCAGCAATCAGGATTCGACCGAAGTCATGCGCGCCGGTGGTTTCGGCAAGATCGCCGTTGTCGATCTCGACGGAGTAATTCTGACGCCGAAAGACACGGTCAAAGCGCTCAAGCAGTTCTCTGATGACAGCAGCGTGAAGGCAATCATCCTGCACATCGATTCGCCCGGCGGAGGCGCTGCCGCTTCGGAGGAAATCTACCGGGAAGTCCGGCGCATACGCGATCAGAAGAAAAAGCGCATCGTAGCTGACATTGAAACTGTGGGCGCCAGTGGCGCATATTACGTCGCCTCCGGGACGAACAAGATTTACGCGAATAACGCGAGCATCGTCGGCAGCATCGGCGTGATCATGGAGTGGTACAACTACGCCGATCTGATCAAGTGGGCGAAGCTGAAGAACATTGTCATCAAGACCGGCGAATTCAAAGATACCGGCAATCCTGCACGCGACATCACTCCTGCCGAGCAGCAGTACCTGCAGGGCATGGCCGACAACATGCTTGGCCAATTCGTGCACAGTGTCGCCGACGGCCGCGGCGTGAAAGACGACAAGATCAAATCCATCGCTGACGGGCGCGTATGGACCGGCCAGGAAGCGAAGTCGATGAACCTGGTGGACTCGATCGGCGACTTCGAAACCGCCGTAAAAGACACCGCGACTTCGGTCGGCATCAAGGGTGAACCCACTCTCGTCCGCTATGAGAAGGAAAAGAAATCTGTTCTGGACCTGCTTTTCGGCGATGTCTCCGAGTTCCTGCCCGACACCGCGCGCCTGATGCAGAACAATATCGGCTTCTACTACTTGTGGAAGTAGGGCGCTCTTCGGAGCAGCCTCAGCGATAGAGGTTTTCTCCACCGGGTACGAGAAAGCTGAGAACTCAGGCGCTGAACCGCCTAGCCCGGGCGTCCTTCTCCATCTTATTGAATTAACAGCACTTGAAGGCACCCTCCCAAGCTGGTCGGGGCCCCTGGCTCCTGGACCGACACCGCGCGCCTGGGTCTCTGGCTGAATAATTACCGCAGCTTCGCGCCAACAATAATTTGTCCAGCAACCCACAATTACGGTATAAATACTTGTAAACCTGAGACTTAGGTCGTCCGGCAGTGGAATGACTAAGCACAGAAGCGAGGCGTTATGACCAAGGCGGATCTGATCGAAGAAGTTTCCCGGCTCGCGGAGTTGACTCGCAAAGACAGTGAAATCATTGTCGAAACTATCTTCGACAGCATCGTGAAATCTTTACGGACGGGCGACAAGATAGAAATCCGCGGCTTCGGCAGCTTCCGCACCCGTCAACGTAAGCCGCGCGTGGGACGCAATCCAAAAACTGGCGATCGCGTCGACGTACCTGCGAAGAAAATTCCGTTTTTCAAGCCCAGCAAGGAGTTGAAGGACGTTGTAAACTCCGTGGCTTCTGAAGCTTCCGCGCCTCCGCCGAGCGGCGGCTCATCGCCCGCGTAATTTCAGAACCCAAAAATGTGAAGGTGTGGACTAAGGTCCGGGCCTCTTTCGTTTGGAGCACATGAGGTCTTTAGAGTTTGATCCCTATCGCAGCCATCATTCGTCCGGTTTGCCCGAACTCGGCCCGGTGAGAGAACAGCAGATCCGTCCGGCACGATGTACACAGATCGGAAGCCCATATGTTCTTCTCCGGTACGTCGGCGTCCAGCAGTTGTCTCCGATTCGCCTCCACCAGATTCAAGTGCAGTTTGCTGGCGGCATCGCCATGTCCAGGAGCGCGTTGATTCAAAAAGAGGAGCGGATACTTCAGGTGCAGCGAGTTGGAATCGAACACTTCCTCGAACAATGAATCCGAGTATTCGAACTGGGCGCGGAACTTGTCTGGAAACTCGTCGCTAACCTCATAGCAGCAGGCGTGAATACACGGCCCAATCGCAGCAACCATATCCGCGGGATCGCTCCCAAACTGACGCCGCATCTCGCCAACGCCCTTCTCCACGATCCGCGCCAGAGTACCGCGCCAACCCGCGTGGAAAGCTCCAACGGCGCGTTTCTTCCGATCTGCAATGAGAACGGGAACACAATCCGCGGTGCGCACCGTGAGCAGCGTGCCGGGAACGTTCGTGATCAGCCCGTCGCCTTTCAACATCTTTTCGGGTACATGTTCAACGCGATGAATGATCGCGGAATGAATCTGATGCATCGGCACCGTAGGCCAGGCCTTCGAACCCTTCGTCGCGGATCCATTGGTCGCGCCGAGTGCTTTGAGAAAAATCTCGCGGTTGCGCTCAACCGCTTCGCGCGTGTCCTGCTCGGTGATCCCCAGATTCAGGCTCTTACCGCCGTATACCTTCGATACGCCGCCCGTGCGCGTGCTGAACCCGTGCAACATCCAGGGAATGCGCGCAAAACTCTCGGCTTTCAGAATTTCAGGTTTGCTGACAGCGGTTTTCTTGCGGCTAGAACTGGTTTTGACGGCGGATCGACCCACAGGTCAATTTTAGCAGGAGGCCAATGGCTTGAATGATTGAGTCAATTAGCCATTGGGTCGTTGGGCCAGTGAAACTGTCGCGCGAGGTTCAATCGCGCAATGACCCAATCACACAATGACTCAATTTGCCCTACCTTTGCTGCCTCCGCTATATTCATAGTTCCCTATGTACGGAGACTTTCGCGTTCACGACCGCTGGACTGGTGAAGAGGTCCACTGCATCTATCAGGCACTCATCGTTGCCATTGCTACGCGTCACGCGGATGCCATTGACATAAAGTTCCTGGCGAACGGACGTCCCGTGTGGATCGCTCTGCCGCACCCCGCGTGGGTCGAGTACAACAAGCGTACCGGCAAGGTCATTACCGATCCGCTGGCAGTCGAGATCGCCGGCCACTACCTGAAATGGGCGATCGAATCCGGCGAAGACGGCGGCCGCGAGATGTACGCGCTCAGCGTTACCGGAACTCTCGAGCATCTCGACGCAGTGCAGAAAGAGCACCAGGCCCAACTCGCCGCAGCGCACTAAGGTTTGGACTTCCCAGGAACGGCCCTTTGATCCTCTGCGTTCCTCCGCGTCCTCTGTGGTGAAATGGCTCTATGTTCTCCCGTAAGATTCGAGTCGAGTTTGTCGAAGGCTCCCAGCGCCATCCCTGTCCGCTGAAGTGGCTCGACAGTTTCTCCATGCGCAACTTCACCAACGATCCCATCTTCGACGACACTCTTCCAGTCGCCGACGGTCAGATGGAGATCGGCCGCAATGTCCCTCTCGATCGTCTGCAATCGTCGATGGAAGATTGGTTCCGTCGGAAGAGCTACTTGCCGAAGGACGCGCATCTAGAAATAAGCGAATAGCGCCGCCGTAGAATGACGCGAAGAGTGTAGCCGTGACACAACTCATGTTTCTTCTGCTCATCAGCCGTTCCGATTACGCTCAATTGAACGGGACCGGCTCAATCGTCAGAGCGAGTTCAAATTACCAGCCGATCACAACAATTTTGTACACCAACAGAATGGCTACGGTCGCTAGCGAGATCCAGGCGGACAGCGTATAACGTCGAAAGAAGTAGAAGGTCACGCCCGCCCAGCAGGAGCAAGCCGCGATCAAAGCGCCGCCAACATAGAGCGAAGCTACTGCGGTAGAGAAGTTCGCGCCATGGGCGTGCCTGAGCCGGAAGAACTCACCTAGCGTCCTGACGACGATAAGAAATTCAGTCGTGATTCCTATCTGAGCCCAACGTTCTTTAGTCACGCCGAGAATTGTAGCTTGGGGCAGCACTTGACGATTAATCGCTATACCACCATCTACCGAGACTGACAACTTCCGTTCACGAAACTTATCCTCAGCCACGCAAGATATGTTCCCGGCAACCTTCTGACATTCGGAGGCTCGAAATGGGCTCGCGACCGGCCATTAGCTTGTTTCTTTTGTCAGTGATTGGGTTCACTAGCACTGATCCGCGTGAGAGGGTTCTGCTGGACGACTTGTCAATACTGCGGTTCGAGATCAAGCAATACACGATTGACCATCAAAAGCGCCGGCAATCACTCAGTGATCTTGTTGAAGGTGGCTATCTGAAACAACTCCCAATTGATCCGTTTACGGGCAGGAAAGACACGTGGGTGCCGGAGTTTTCGGGAGACCAGAGAAATCCCGGCATCACCGACGTTCGGAGTGGGCGTTCGCAAAAGACTAGGGCAAGAGTGCCACACGAGAACTGATGAATGCAGCGTTTGATGTTGGGAAATCGCCATACCACTCCGTATCTCAGGTTTAGATAGAGAGTGGTATTCTCCGTTCACGACACCTATTTCCCCAAGTCGCGGTTCTGTGTCCAATCTGAGGTACTATCTTTCGGATCAGGCTGGGGTTGCACCATGAACTTCAGAGAACGTTTCAGGCTGCTTGTCTGTGGCGTGATAGCACTCGGTATAACTGCGCTCAAATCGTCGGCGCAAGAAGTAGGCTTTGTGGACCTCACAAGTCCCATGCGATGGGAGCTTCGACGACCCGCCGCCACAGGTTCGGGTGCAAGCGGTTCGCCGGATGGCGTGATCAAACTGATTGACGCGTGCCGTTCGGCAACGTCGACTGTCGGGAGACTGCGAACCACTTTGTTGTCGATTGATGGCTTTGCGTTCCGAAGCGGAGATCGGCCGAATTTCCAAGTCCAGATCGAAAATGTCGGTTCGACGCCAATCGAAGTTCCAGTGTCTCCCGACCTCGCTGCTCTTCAACCCGCCGATCCCGGACAGAAAATGACGTACAACAGAATGACTGTTGAACTGTGGCTCGCCGGAGCGAACTGGAGTACCAGTACGGGCGGCACGGTTACCGTATACGGAGATAACGATCATCCCGGTAGCATGTTAAGACTCGATCCCAGTGAGAGGGTGCGGATTGTTGGTATAGGGAGAATCACACTTGAGGATGACGCGAAACGGCTCGCCGCTCACGATCCGGTGAGCCACATGAACGCACAGACTTCAATCTATCGAGACGAAACATTGCTGACGGCTAGTGCTTCGGCGACTCTAAGCAAGAATCTCTGCTTGGATTACGACCAGGGGCCCAGTGTACCGGTTCAGATCAAAGGAAATTAACCCCGGACGCGACAACTTAAGTCGTACAGTCTTGTTCGTGAGGCATGTTTCGGCGGAGTCTTTTGATAGATGGCGATAAATTGCCATAACACCAGCTATCTCAACCTGACATTCCTCGCGACAACTTAGAGCCAACAAAGAGTCACCTCCGACTTCTACTCCGGCAGCGTATACACACTCACCATCGGGCTTTGCAGCACGGCTAATTTCTTTCCGTCTGGCGAGAGCGCAAACGAGAACCGTTGTCCGGCTTTGCTCACCTTCAGCGTGAACACGGTCTTGCGCTTGTCCAGGTCGAAGACGTCGACCTCCAGCGGAGTCGATGGCCGGTCGGCGTGATGCTCCACCAGTTCGAACGCAAAACGATTTGCGTTGCGCGCGGCGCGCAGTTCTGTCCCGGAGGCCTTCGGCAGCTTCTGCTGCCACATCTCCTGTTTGCCCAGGTCAATGAACGTGAAGTTCGGACACCCACCGCTCACCACCAGCGTGTTGGAAGAGAGAAACGTTGGGCTGTACCCGTAACAGTTGCCGTGCGCAAAGGAGAGCTGAGGACCTTCGCCCTCAAGCGACTGTATGCGCATGCTCATGTTTCCGAAGTATCCTTCTTCCACCGAATAGGCGATGTATTCGTCCGATGCGCTGAAGGTCACCACTCGGGGCACCGCGTATTCCTTCAACACCCGAAGGTGATCCGGATCCATAATCGCGATCGTGCTCTCCGGGTTCGTCGGTTGTACCAGATAGAGCGTGCGCCCAGTGGTGGAAATGAACGGTTGCGCCAGGGTATCGCCGGCATACTCCAGGCGGCGCGAGACCAGTGGGGTCAAGTCACTCCCCAGCACCGAGAGCACGTAACCCGACTGCACCAGCAGTTTGCCGCCATCCAATAGCAGCAACGCTTCTGAAGTACTGTCGTTGCCCCATGAGCGTGCCCAGGCAGCTTTGCCGGTCGCCAGGTCAATGTCCGCGGTATGAAACAGTACCGGGCTGCCAAATGGATTCGCCCGCTCGGAGAGTCCAGGCTTGGGATTCGCGACCAGGAACGACGCCGCCAGATGATCGGAATCCAGAAACAGCAGCGGATCCGAGAGCGAGTCGTAGCTCCATTCGTCGCGCTCCGCTACGGGGTGCAAATAACCAAACTGGCGCAGGTCGATTTCGACAGATGGCTTTGGTTCAACGTCAGGAGAGGAAGGGTTTTGCGCAAACAAAGACGCAGCGAGCAGAAGAGTTCCTGCCAGCGACTTTCTCGCCAGCGAGGCGATTGCCGTGACTCGATTATTTCGTGCCGAAACCAAGAAAATAGCCTTGAGCCAGTATCGCCCAAGGCCAAACTCTATCGCAGATTGCGGGTTTTCGTGAAACGCGAAACGTCCTTAAACCGCGAAACTAAACTACTCGCTGTAATGCAGCAAGCTCACTATGTCGTAGTTTTTCAGCCGGTCGCGTCCCTTCAGGAAGTCGAGTTCGACGATGAATGCCAAACTCGCCACTTTTCCGCCCATATTTTCGACCAGGTTCACGGTCGCAACGGCCGTTCCGCCCGTCGCCAGCAGGTCGTCGACGATGATCACGTTCTGTCCCGGCTTGATCGCGTCCTTATGCATCTCCAGCGTGTCCTGACCATATTCAAGCGCGTACGTGATGCGCGCCGTTTCGGCAGGAAGCTTGCCGGGCTTGCGCACCGGAACAAACCCCGCATTGAAGCGGTACGCGAGCGCCGGACCAAAAATGAACCCGCGCGCTTCGATCCCCAGGACGAGGTCCACCTGCCGCCCGATGAATCGTTCGGAGAGAGCATCGATCAGCTTGGCAAAACCGACTTTGTCCTTTAGCAGCGTGGTGATGTCATAAAACAGAATTCCCTTCTTCGGGAAATCCGGTACGCCTCGAATCAGTTTCTTAAGAGCGTTCCCATCGAATTCTTCTTTCACTTGCGCCTTCCCAGCTCCGGCCATTGGGCTACCATGCTCCTTCGATTCGGAATGTCTTCACATCCGTTGCTGCTGTTGCCTCGAACTCTTCTACATCGTCCACGCGTGCCGCTCTCGGCCCCTCCTGCAATTTTCTTCTGAGCGCCAACAACTGCTCGCGCGTGCCGATGGCAAGCACCTCGACCGCGCCGTCCAGGTTGTTACGCACCCAGCCGCGAATGCCGAGCATCTGCGCCTCGCGCTCTACGAACCAACGGAACCCAACGCCCTGCACGCGTCCGCGCACCAGGAATTGCCTCGCCTCCGTCTTGTTCTTTTCTGCTGTCATTCTGAGCGAGGAGCGCGATACAGATGCGCTCCGAGTCGAAGGACCTTGCGTTACTGGATCCGCCGCACCCAGCAGTACCCGGCTACGCAAACTAATCACTAGCCACTACCCACTAACTACGCCCTGGACAGATACGCCCCCTCAGACGTATCCACCTTGATCTTCTCGCCTTCATTGATAAACGGTGGCACCTGCACTACTAGCCCAGTCTCAGTCTTGGCGGGTTTCGTCACGCTGCTGGCGGTTGCGCTCTTCAGTCCCGGCTCAGTCTCCACTACCGTGAGCTCTACCGTCTGAGGCAGCTCCACCCCTACGGCCTTACCGTCGAAGAACTCGACCTTGATGTTCAGGTTCGGGATCAGGTAGTGGACCGCATCACCGAGAATGTCTCTGCCGAGATGCATCTGCTCGTAATTCTCGGTATTCATGAAGTAGTAGCTGTCGCCGTCGTTGTAGAGATACTCCATCTTCTCTTCGTCCACCGTAATCTTGTCGATCGCGTCCGCCGAGCGGAACCGGTGTTCGAACATCGCACCCGTGCGCAGGTTGCGCAGCTTGGCCTGTATGAACGCGCGCAGATTGCCGGGAGTGCGGTGTTCCACGCTGAACACCGAATGCAGATCGTTGTTGTGCTTGATCACCATCCCCGGACGCAGCTGGGTGGCTGGAATCGCCATACTGAGTTCTCCTTCTGAGCTATCGACTACGGAATCTTGGACCGCTTGTGTGGTGCGGGCTCTCTTACCCGCAATGCGCGAGCGAGGCGCTAACCGGTTCGGCAGGCGCAAGCAATTTCGGTGATCCCGCCGGACATTCCCCGGAAGACCCACGGCTTACGCTGCAAACACTCGATTTTACACGGAGAGGGAAGGCTTGGGAATGTTGAGGACTTAATCTGGCAGCTAGGGGACTTCGCCGACCCGGCCCTAGACTGACTCGCATATCGCCGGAATCACATGTGTCGCTCTCCACTGCTCCGGCGACGTTCCTTCCCACCGCTGAAAGGCGCGGAAGAACGAATTGGCCGTCTTCGTAGCCGAGGAGGTATGCGGACGAATCAGCGCGCGCCCGACGATCCAAAACCGCAGGCGTTGCGATTCGATTCCGCCAGTTCTTCCACGACCTGCACCGGGCTCGTCAGCACCGGATAGGGGACTAGATTGGCGATCTTGTCGCCAGCGTGAATCTCGGCCGGTTGGTCGCCCAGGTTTTCCATCACGATACGAATCTCGCCGCGATAGCCGGCGTCGATGACGCCTGCGGTACAGATCACGCGCCGTGCTGCCATTGAGGACTTATCACGGATCAATGCGCCCACGGGGCGTCCGTCGATCGGATCGAATTCAATGGAGATTTGGGTGGAAACAATATGCGAGCCGCGCGGCGCGATCGTCACCGTTTCGGCCGAATAGATGTCATAGCCGAGGTCTTCACCGGGATGCGCAATAGTGGGAGCTTTGGCGGCGCGAGGAGAGCAATTTCACTTTGAGCATGCAGGAACATTCAACCACAGAGGCCGCAAATGATGCAGGAAAACAGCGCGGACAGGCCTGTCCTGAGCGAAGTCGAAGGAAGTGTCCGCGCCACACGAACTCAGCGAGCGTGCTAGCTAATCAACGAACTCTTGCGGATCACGCGGCGATCGGCGATTTCGAAATCACCCGAGAGCACAAGATTGATGGCCTCGGTGTAGGCGAGATGTTCGTGCTCGAGAATGCGTGCAGCGAGCGTGTGATCGTCGTCGGTATCGAGCACGGGACGGCGTGCTGCACGATGATGGCGCCATGGTCGAGGAATTCATCGACGAAGTGCACGGTGCATCCGGAAATTTTTGCGCCATGCTCGAATGCCTGCTTCTGCGCATCGAGGCCCGGGAATGCGGGCAGCAGCGAAGGATGAATGTTGAGGATCCGATGCGGAAAGGCACGAACGAACGCCGGTGACAGCAGGCGCATGTATCCAGCGAGGCAGATGAGATCGACGTTGGCCTGTTGCAGGGCGGCGATCACTTCCGCGTCGTGCTGCTCGCGAACCTTGCCTTTTGAGGGGATCACCAGGGCGTTCAGTCCGAGCTTGCGGGCGTGTTCGATGCCCGGTGCTTCAGCGCGATTGGAGATGACGATCGCAATGCGCGCGGGGATCAGTCCTTTATTGATGTTTTCCGCGATGGCAGCGAAGTTTGAACCACGTCCGGAAAGAAGAATGCCAAGCTGCTTCATAAGAAGGAATATTGTTCCACCCGGAAGGGGCTGGAGTCACGGGGAAATGATTTCGCGGGCGACGGCGCCCGCGCCACCAATTTAGCTATAGAGGACCTTGCGCTCGCCCTTCACGATGCGGCCGATGGTGTATCCCTTTTCGCCGATGCGCTCGAGCACGGATTGCACGCGCTTGAACTTCTTTGTCGGCACCACCAGGATCATGCCGATACCCATGTTGAAGGTGCGCAGCATCTCTGACTCGGAAATATTCCCAAGCTTCTGCAGGTGGCTGAAGATGGGAAGGACGGGCCAGCTTCCGAGCTGCACCTGCGCAGACATCGTTTTCGGCAACACGCGTGGCAGGTTTTCAGTGATGCCGCCGCCGGTAATGTGTGCCATCGCAGTAACGGCTTCGGCCTCGAGCAGTCGCTTGATCACTGGCCAGTAGCTCTTGTGCGTGCGCATCAATTCGTTGCCAACTTTGTTCTTCAATTCGTTGACGTAGGTTTCCGGCGAGTAATGCGACACTTCGAACAGCAGCTTGCGGGCGAGTGAGTATCCGTTCGTGTGCAGGCCATTGGAGGGCAGGCCAACCAGAATGTCGCCAGGGACAACGTCTTTGCCAGTGATGATCTTGTCACGATCGACGGCACCAACGATGAATCCCGCGAGATCGTATTCGCCTCCGGGATAGAAGCCAGGCATTTCGGCAGTCTCGCCGCCGATCAGCGCGCAGCCGTTATGTTTGCAGGCATCGGCGATGCCGCTGATCACCTTCTCGGCGATTTCGGGCTGCAGCTTTCCGGTCGCGAAATAATCCATGAAGAACAAGGGAGCCGCGCCCTGCACCGCAATGTCATTCACGCAGTGATTGACGAGATCGGCGCCTACGGTTTGATGAAGGTCCATCTCGAAAGCAATTTTCAGCTTGGTGCCAACGCCATCGACGCTGGAGACCAGGACCGGGTCCTTAAACTTCTTCTTGTCGACTGAAAAGAGTCCGCCAAAACCGCCGATATCGCTGAGGACGCTTTTGTTGAAAGTTCTGTGCGCGAGGTACTTAATACGCTGTTTTGCCCGATTCGAGCGTTCAATGTCGACGCCAGCTTCGGCGTAAGTGATCTCGCGATTGGAAGAGGTTGTCGAGTCCAAGCGTGCGTCCGTCGTTCGTGTAGTGGTGCGCGAAGGGCCTATTTTAGCATTTCGGATGATCGGTTCCGGTGATAGCCGGAGAAACTTAATGTTTCTGGAACAGAATGTATCCTTCCGGGCGCAGACATTGGCCAAAACCTTGCCATTCAACGAACAGTGGTGACGGAGGGCACAGCCAGAGGGCCACGCGGAATGAAATAAGCTCCAAAGCACGGTGACTGCGCGCTTGCCGAGCTACTAGACTTAGCGCAGCCAACAGTTGCTGCGACCGATCTACGAGGTTCGAATGAAGCCCGGAGCCAAGCTTGTTTCCAAACAACCGCCAGCCAGATCCCGCGCACGATGTGTTGCGCCAGGAGCGCCAACCGCTGGACGTAGTCTTCGCGCCCAAATGTGTAGCGGTCATCGGCGCCACCGAGCGTCAGGGGAGCGTCGGACGCCGCGTGCTGTGGGCTCTGCTGAGCAGTCCTTTTGGCGGCACTGTTTTTCCGGTGAGTAAGGATCGTCAGAGCGTACTCGGGATCAAGGCCTATCCGAATGTGGCGGAGGTCCCGGAAAAAGTCGATCTCGCCGTAATCGTCACCCCGGCATCGACCGTGCCGGGCATCATCACGGAATGTGTAGAAGCCGGAGTCCGAGCCGCCATCGTGATCTCCGCCGGCTTCCGTGAGTATGGACCTGAGGGCGCGGCACTCGAACAGGAGATCCTGACGCGGCTAAAAGGAAGCGCGCTACGCGTCATCGGCCCAAACTGTCTGGGCGTGATGAACCCGGTCACCGGCCTGAACTGCACGTTTTCGCAACAGATCGCGCGCCCGGGCAATGTAGCCTTCATCAGCCAGAGTGGCGCGCTTTGCACTGCCATCCTCGACTGGAGCCTCCACGAAATGGTCGGCTTCAGCGCCTTCGTTTCCGTCGGATCAATGCTCGATGTTGGCTGGGGCGACCTGATCGACTATCTGGGGAATGATCCGCGGACGCAAAGCATCGTGATCTACATGGAGACGATCGGCGATGCGCGCTCGTTTTTGTCCGCCGCAAGAGAAGTTTCGCTGACCAAGCCAATCATCGTGATCAAGGCGGGCCGCTCCGCAGAGGCGGCGAAGGCCGCGGCATCGCATACCGGCGCCCTCAGCGGCAGCGACGAAGTTCTGGAGGCGGCGTTCCGGCGCTCGGGCGTGCTGCGCGTAAACAACATTGCTGACATCTTCTACATGGCGGAGGTGCTGTCGAAGCAGCCGCGTCCGCGTGGCCCACGACTGGCAATCGTAACCAACGCCGGTGGTCCGGGCGTGCTCGCCACCGACGGGCTCGTGAGCAACGGAGGGAAACTGGCCGAATTCGCCCCTGAAAGCCTTGACGCGCTGAATACATTTCTTCCGCCGCATTGGAGCCATGGCAATCCAATCGACATTCTTGGGGACGCAACTCCCGACCGCTACGCGAAGGCGCTGGAGGTCGCAGCCAAGGACGCCAATTGCGATGGAGTGCTGGTGCTGACTGCTCCGCAGGGAATCACCCAGCCAACACACACAGCCGACTTGCTGAAGCCTTACGCGCACTCGACGGGAAAGCCGGTGCTCTCCTGCTTTATGGGCGGAGCCGAAGTTGCTGCGGCCAACGAGATTCTGAACCGCGCCGGCATTCCAACATTTCAGTTTCCGGATACCGCCGCACGCGCCTTCACCTATATGTGGAGGTACAGCTACAACCTGAAGGGGCTGTATGAGACTCCAGTGCTGCGGCCCGATGCGGAAACGGCTCCAAACAGGCTTGAGGCTGAACGGCTGCTGAAGTCCATTCGTGAGGCGGGCCGGACCTTGCTGACGGAAACCGAGTCGAAGCAGGTGCTCGCGGCGTATGGGATTCCAGTGGTCGAAACACGCACCGCGAAAACTGCGGAAGAAGCTGCGAAGTGCGCGCACGAACTCGGATACCCGGTAGTGCTGAAGCTGCATTCGTCGACAATTACGCACAAGTCGAAAGTTGGCGGGGTGCGGTTGAATCTGTCGGACGCGAAAGCAGTAAAGAAAGCGTTCCAGGCGATTGAAGCGTCGGTGCGGAATCGTGCCGGGGAAGGCCACTTCGAGGGCGTTTCGGTGCAGCCAATGGTCGCACTCGATGGAATTGAGCTGATTCTGGGCAGCAGCATCGATCCGCAATTTGGTCCGGTACTGCTTTTCGGAGCAGGCGGACGCATGGTGGAGATCTTCAAGGATCGCGCGCTCGCATTGCCGCCTCTAAATACTACCCTGGCGCGGCGCATGATGGAGCAGACGCGCGTGTTCAAAGCGCTGGAAGAGGCTGCGGAAGTTTCGGGACTGAACCTGGGACTGATCGACGACCTGCTGGTGCGCTTCAGCAATCTTGTGGTCGAGCAGCCGTGGATCAGAGAATTGGATATCAATCCGCTGCTCGCGTCGGCCGAGGCAATAATGGCGCTCGATGCCCGCATCGTCCTCCATAATCGCGAAATGGATGAGGAGCAATTGCCGCGTCCCGCGATACGGCCCTATCCAGCTCAGCATGTCGAGAAGTGGACCATGAAGAATGGCGCGGAAGTCACCATTCGGCCAATACGTCCGGAAGATGAGCCGCTGATGATCGAGTTTCACTCCCGGCTTTCCGACCGAACGGTTTACCTTCGTTATTTCCAGCCGCTGAAATTCACGCAACGCATCTCACACGAGCGTCTCACGCGAATTTGCTTTATCGACTACGACCGTGAAATGGCGCTGGTGGCCGAGTACAACGATCCTGAGAGAGGCGTTTCGGTGATTGGAGTGGGACGCCTCAGCAAATTGCACGGCCGTGAAGATGCCGAAGTCGCCGTGCTGATCCGCGACGACTTCCAGCACCAGGGGCTGGGAACGGAACTGGTGCGGCGGCTCATGCTGATTGCGAAAGAAGAGAAATTGAAGTACGTCCACTCCACCATGCTGGGAATCAACCGCGAGATGCGCGCGATTTGCACACGCCTGGGATTTGGGATCAAGGTCGATCTGGAAGACGACCTGGTGAATGCGAGAGTAGCGCTGAAATGAATGAGCCACAGATTACACGGATTCTGGGTTCTAAGATCGGCATGATCCGTGGAATCCGTGGCCAGGTTTTTCTTAAATCAACTCTCTGACCTTGTCCTTGAATGCATCCTTGATGATGTCCGTTGCGTCGGGCTCGCCCCGCGCAATCGATTCAGCGAACTTCAACGCCTGCTCTGCCTTTACTTTTCCGGGCAACGGCGCAGTGTTCGGATCGACCACTGCTTCCAGAATTGCCGGGCCGGGCGCATTGAGAAATTGCTCAACTGTGCTCCCCGCTTTCTTCGGATGGTCCAAATGAAATCCCACGCCGCCACAGGCATGCGCGAAAGCGGCAAAGTCGATGGGCTGGAGGTCGACTCCGTACTCCGGATTCCCGAGGAAGATCATCTGTTCCCACTTGATCTGGCCGAGGTAGTTGTTCTTGATGATCACGACTTTGATCGGCAGCTGATATTTCACGGCTGTTACAAAGTCGGCCATCAGCATGCTGAATCCTCCATCGCCAACGAAGGCGACCACCTGCCGATCCGGATAGGCGATCTGGGCCCCAATCGCGTAAGGCAGGCCCGGGGCCATGGTCGCCAGATTTCCGGAGAGCGTGTGAATCTGCCCGCGTCGCGCCGGAATGTGGCGCGCCCACCAAGTTGCGATCGTACCGCTGTCGCAAGTGGTGATGGCATCGTCGCGCAGGCGTTTGCCCAATTCGGCGGCTACTACCTGCGGCTTCATCGGCGTGTCGGAACTGCTCGCCAGTTTGTCCATCCACTCCCACCAATCCTTCATGCCATCCTGCGCTTTCTTCAAAAAGCTGCGGTCTTCTTTCTTGCGGAGGTGCGGCAGTAACGCCTGAAGAGTCTTCTTGCTGTCACCGACCAGGCCTACTTCCACTGGAAACCGCAGCGCGATTCGCGTGGGATCGCGATCGATCTGTATACCCCGTGCCTTGCCGGGTTTTGGAAAATATTCGATGTAAGGAAAAGATGTGCCCACCATCAGCAGTGTGTCGCATTCCTCCGCGGCGTCCTGCGAGGGCCGGGTGCCGAGCAATCCAATGGGACCAGTGGTGTATGGGCTGTCGTCCGGAACGGCTGCTTTGCCGAGCAGCGGCTTTGCGATCGGCGCGCCGAGCGCCTCGGCCACCTGCTCCAGTTCGTCGGTCGCATGCAATGCCCCGCGTCCGGCGAGAATAAAAACCTTCTTTCCAGCATTCAGGACCTCCGCAGCACGGCGAAGGTCTTTTTCGGCGGGAACGGGAACATAGCTTCCAATCACCTCAGACATTGCGTGATGGGGGACATTGCGCTTCGAGCGTTCTGAAGATCGCAAGCTCTCATCCTGCACGTCGACGGGGATTGTGAGGTGCGTTACGCAGTGGTACGAGAGTGCGGTGCGGCAGGCGAGCTCCGCCACATTTTCCATGTGCGCGGCATTCATCACTCGTTCGTCGTACTGCGCCACGTCCATGAAAAGTTTATCGACCTCTACGTCTTGTTGTGTGTGCGTACCAATCAGATCGCTGAACTGCATGCCGGTGATTGCGAGTACCGGCTGACCATCCATTTTTGCGTCATAAAGTCCATTGAGCAGGTGAATCGCGCCCGGACCAGAGGTCGCCAGGCAAACGCCAAGTTTTCCTGTCACCTTGGCGTATCCGCAAGCCATGAATGCAGCTGCTTCCTCGTGTCTCACCTGGATGAATCTGATTTTGTCCTTATGTGTGCGCAGCGACTCGATCACGCCGTTGATCCCGTCGCCGGGAAGACCAAATACGTATTCCACACCCCAGTCGATCAGTATTTCGACGAGCACATCGGAAGCGGTCATGCTTACTCCTTGGATTCGTTTGACGAAACTTTTCCGGGCTGCGCGCGTGAGCTCTACCTCGCCAGCACGCTGGAAACTCACGGATCGTTAACACTCTGATTCGTTGCCGGGCGTTTCTGTCATTTAAGATGCTTGCCTCGAAAACGCAGTTCTCCACAGCGTCAAATTTGTTCCTGAAGGTAATCGCACAGAGAAAACAGCTGACTGTCCCGGTGAGAATGCAAAAATCTTGCACGCTGAAAAGCTGCGCAGAGTGCGTGAATTCGCGATGTGTTCCAACTCGGGACAGCGCGCGAAGTTTTTCCAAAAATCATGCGCGCAAATTGAGCGGTGGACCTGTTACAATCACCCGTTTCCGTGATGATGATCACACACGGCTGTGATTTTGAACGTAGCTGAAACGGTACAGGAGGGTGGAGCAGGTCGAATTTTCTTCCGGCTCCCGACAGGATTGGCTTAGGAAATGCCCCAGATCTTCCATCGCAGCACAAATTCAATTTCTCGTATCACGATTATTTTGTCGGTAGTGCTGGTATCGGGACTGTTGTTTGCCGCGGCGGAGCTGCAGCGGTCTCCGTATTACAGCTGGCGCGGCGTGACCCGGGTGCAGCCGGTCCCTTTCAGCCACCAACACCACGTTGGCGGCCTGGGAATCGACTGCCGTTACTGCCACACTTCGGTGGAAACCTCGAATTTTGCGGGGATCCCCCCGACCAAGACCTGCATGAACTGCCACGCGCAGATCTGGACGAACGCGCCCATGCTGGAGCCGGTGCGCGAGAGCTTCCGTTCAGGACGTTCGCTGGTGTGGACGCGCGTAAATGCGGTGCCAGATTACGTTTATTTCGATCACAGCATACATATCAACAAGGGCGTCGGTTGCAACGACTGTCATGGTCCGGTCGATCGTATGCCCCTGATGTACGCCGCCAACACCTTGCAGATGGAGTTCTGTTTGAACTGCCATCGCGCGCCGGAGAAGTATTTGCGCCCACGGTCCGAGGTCTTCAACATGCGCTACGAACAGCCGAGTTCGGAAAAGCCGCTGGCTATGGACGGGAAGACATTTACCGATCAGGCTGGGCTCGGCAACTACCTGAAGGATAAATATCACCTGCGTACACCGTACGACATCATGAGTTGCAGCACTTGCCACCGGTAATCCGGCGGTTCGATAAGACGGAGACGATGGAACTCATACAGATCAACACGGACGATCCAAACTCCAGCGGTAAGCGGCTGGAGTTGAAGGATGTCCAGGAAAAATTGAGCGCGGCGCGAGGGCCGCAGTACTGGCGCAGCCTGGAAGAACTGGCAAGCACTCCGGAGTTCGAGGATATGCTTCACCGGGAGTTTCCTCGCCAGGCGAGTGAATGGATCGGCGACGACGTTTCCCGCCGAGGATTCCTGCAACTGATGAGCGCTTCGCTGGCGCTGGCAGGGCTGAGCGGCTGCACGAAGATGCCGACCCAGGCGATCGTCCCGTACGTTCGCCAGCCGGAAGAACTGGTTCCGGGCCGGCCGATGTTCTATGCGACGGCTGCGACGCTCGGTGCTTACGGATTGCCGCTGCTGGTGCGCAGCTATGAAGGCCGTCCGACGAAGGTCGAGGGTAATCCCGAGCATCCGGTCAGTCGTGGCGCGAGCGACATCTACTCGCAGGGCCTGCTGCTGCAGCTCTACGATCCCGATCGCTTGCAGACCAACGAATACCTGGGGCAAATCCGCTCGTGGCCATCTTTTATTGGCGCGATGCAGGGCCCACTGGCGACGCAGAAAGCCAGCGGCGGCGCGGGATTGCGAATCCTCACGCCGACGGTTTCTTCGCCGACGATGGCGGCGCAACTGCGAACGCTGCAGCAAAAATTCCCCAAGATGAAGTGGCATCAGTGGGAGCCCGTCAATCGCGATGGCGCCTTGCAGGGCGCGCAGATGGCTTTCGGACAGCCGGTTGAAGCGCGTTATCAGCTGCAGAACGCGGATGTAATCGTGACGCTCGACGCCGACTTCCTGTTCAACGGCTATCCGGGATTCACGATGTATGCCTCGGATTGGGCTTCGCGCCGAGAGCCGACGGCGACCAAGCCAATGAGTCGCATGTACGCCATTGAGAGCGTGCCGACGCCGACTGGATTTAAGGCCGATCATCGCGTTGGAGTGAGGCCATCTGAAGTTGAGCAGTACGCACGCGCATTGGCGACGCAGTTAGGTGTAAGCGCCGGTGGGAATATCCGCAGCGAGCATCAACAAATGTTCGCCGCCATTGCTAAGGAGCTTCAATCGCATCACGGATCGGCCGTCGTGATCCCGGGTGAAGATCAGCCCGGAGTCGTGCACGCGCTGGCGCATGCGATCAACGAAGCCATCGGCGCGGTAGGCAACACGGTCGTTTATACCGATCCTATTGCCGGCAACTGGGTCAACGAGAACGCGTCGTTGAAGGAGTTAGTCAGCGACATCAACGCTGGAACGGTTGAGTTCCTGCTGATTCTTGGCGGCAATCCGGTTTACACCGTTCCCGTCGACACCGATTTTGCTGCCATTCTTTCGCGCGTGCCGCTGAAGGTCTACCAGGGGATGTACTCGAACGAGACCGCAGTGGCCTGCGACTGGGTGGTTGCCGGAACACATTTTCTGGAAGAGTGGAGCGATGCTCGCGCAGCGAATGGCGCGGTGAGCATCGTTCAGCCGCTGATCTCGCCGCTCTATGGCGGGCACAGCGCGCACGAAATACTCACCGTGCTGAATGGTCAGCCGGATGTTTCGAGCTACGACCTGGTGCGCGCCTTCTGGCAGACGCAGTTCCATGGTGTCGATTTCGAAGCGTTCTGGCGGCGCGCGGTGCACGACGGATTTATCGCCGGCACGGAATTCAATCCGAAGACGGTGCAGGCGCGGCGTGATTTCGGAACACCGACTCCAGTGGTGCAAGGGTACGAGCTCACCATCCGTCGCGATCCGCATATTTACGACGGGCGCTTCTCGAACAATGGCTGGTTGCAGGAATTGCCGAAGCCCCTGACGAAGCTCACGTGGGATGCTCCGGCGTGGGTGAGTCCGAATACCGCGAAGAAGCTCGGAATTAAAGCCGGCCAGGACGCCGATGTGATTCAGTTGGATCATCGCGGACGCAAGTTGACGGTGGCCGTATGGGTCCAGCCAGGTCAGCCGGACGATGTGATCGCAATGTTCTGTGGCTACGGGCGGCTGCGTTCCGGTCAGACTGGAACAGGTCGTGGCTCCAACGCATACTCCCTCTGGTTTAGCGACGAGCCGTACTACGCGGGCGATCTGAAGCCGACGAAGACCGGCGAAACTTACCTGCTAGCTTCAACGCAGGGCTATCAGAACATCGAAGGGCGTAATCAAGTACGCGCGGCAACTCTGGCGACCTACAAAGAAGAGCCGGATTTCGCGCATCGCGAGACTGAAGCTCCCACGAAGGAAGAAACACTCGTCCCGCCGTTCGAATATCCGACCTACGCGTGGGGCATGACGATCGACCTGAATAGCTGCGTCGGTTGCAATGCCTGCATGATTGCGTGCCAGGCGGAGAACAACATCGCAGTCGTCGGCAAGGAGCAGACGCTACGTGGCCGGCACATGCACTGGATTCGCATCGACGGCTACTACCAGGGCGATCCGTCGAATCCCCGCATGTACTTCCAGCCCCTGCCTTGTATGCAGTGCGAGAACGCGCCCTGCGAGATCGTTTGTCCGGTGGGCGCTACGGTGCACAGCAGCGAAGGTCTGAACGACATGATCTACAACCGCTGCGTGGGTACCCGCTATTGCTCGAACAACTGCCCTTACAAGGTGCGTCGCTTCAACTTCCTGCTATTCCAGGATTGGAATACGCCGCAGTACAAGATGATGCGCAACCCTGACGTGAGTATCCGCAGTCGTGGCGTAATGGAAAAGTGCACCTACTGCGTGCAGCGCATCACACAGGGACGAATCCGGGCGGAAGAGCAGGATCGCAAAGTGACGGATGGCGAGATTCTGACCGCATGTCAGCAGACTTGCCCGACCAATGCAATCGTGTTCGGCGACATCAATGATCCCAAGAGTCGTGTGGCGCAGCTGAAGAAAAATCAGCGCGACTACGGAGTTCTGGAAGAGATCAATACGCGGCCGCGGACCACGTACCTGGCGGCAGTTCTGAATCCGAACCCCGAATTACCTGAAACCCAGCCGGAGCAGAATCTGTAATGGACGAGAGAAACACACAGGAACTCCAGGCGCCCGTCAACACGCCGCTAATTACCCAGGGGCATACCTTTGGGACGATCACGGACAAGATCAGCTCCATTGTGCTGACGACGCAAACACCGCTCCTCTGGTTCGCGGTAGTCGGGATCGGGGCTCTCCTGGTCGGCGGCCTCGGTATGGCGGTGACATACCTGTTTTACCAGGGCGTTGGCATCTGGGGTGTGAACATCCCGATCGGTTGGGGATTCGCCATCGTCAATTTCGTTTGGTGGGTCGGTATCGGTCACGCCGGAACCCTGATTTCAGCGATTCTGTTGCTGCTACGGCAGTCGTGGCGAAACTCGATCAACCGTTTCGCGGAGGCGATGACGCTGTTCGCGGTTATGTGCGCCGGCATGTTCCCGGTCCTGCACATGGGCCGTCCATGGCTTGCCTACTGGTTGTTCCCGTACCCGAACACGATGAATTACTGGCCGCAGTTCCGCAGTCCGCTGGTGTGGGACGTATTCGCGGTCTCGACTTATTTCACGATATCGCTGGTGTACTGGTACATCGGCCTGGTTCCCGATCTCGCCACGATGCGCGATAAGGCGCACAACGTTTTCGCCAAGATGATTTACGGCATGCTGGCGCTCGGGTGGCGTGGTTCGGCTCGGCATTGGCACCGTTACGAGAAGGCATACTTGCTCCTTGGCGGTCTCGCAACGCCGCTGGTCCTCTCGGTGCATACCGTGGTGAGCTTCGACTTCACCATTGGCATCGTCCCAGGATGGCATAGCACGTTCTTCCCACCGTACTTCGTTGCCGGAGCCATCTACTCGGGATTCGCGATGGTGCTGGTGCTGGCGATTCCGATCCGCTCGATCTACAACCTGAAAGACATGATCACCGACTGGCATCTGGAAAACTGCGCCAAGCTGATGCTCGGTACCGGTCTGATTGTCGGTTACGGCTATGTCATGGAGGCCTTCTTTGCCTGGTATAGCCCGAACGTCTATGAAAAGTCGCAGTTCTTCTGGCGGCAGCATGGTTACTACGCACTTTTCTACTGGATACTGATTGCCATCAACGTTGGTTTTGTGAATGTTCTCTGGATCAAGAAGGTGAGAACGAAGCCCGTCCTTCTTTTCCTGGTATCCGTGATTGTGCTGATCGCGATGTGGCTGGAGCGATTCGTAATCGTCGTCATCAGTCTTACGCACGACTTCCTGGTCTCCAGTTGGGGAATCTACATTCCGACGCGATGGGACTACATCACATTCTTTGGCACGCTGGGCTTCTTCTTCCTGGCATTTGCCTTGTTTATCCGCGTGTTACCTATGATCTCGATTTTTGAAATGCGCGATTTACTGCCTTCTGCCCATGTGAAGGCGGATGCTTTAAGGGAGGCGGAGTCGCAATGAGCGAGCCTCGGGTCTATGGACTGATGGCGGAGTTCGAAACGCCGACGGATGTCGTGGTCGCGGCTACCCGCGCCCATGAGGCCGGCTATCGCAAGATGGATGCTTACAGTCCGTTTCCGGTGAAGGGACTCAGTGAAGCGATCGGATTCCACAAAGATGCCGTCGCCCTGGTTTGCCTGGTTGGCGGAATACTAGGATTGCTGACGGCTTACGTGCTGCAGTACTGGATCAACGTGATCGCGTATCCGTTGAATGTTGCCGGCAAGCCATTTCATTCCTGGCCCTCGTTCATTATCGTCACGTTCGAATTGACCATTCTTTTCGGCGGACTCTCGGCCGGATTCGGGATGCTGGCGCTGAATGGGTTACCGATGCCTTATCACCCGGTATTCAATGTGCCGGAGTTTGCAGCGGCGTCGCGCGATCGCTTCTTCCTATGCATTGAATCTGCCGATCCGAATTTCGACATGAATGGCACCAAGAATTTTCTTGCGCAGCTCGGACCTCGCACAGTAACGGAGGTGCCCTATTAGCGCGCATCTCCTTAAGCGAGTATTGAGCGGTTGCCTGTTGCTGAGCGGCACACTGGTGCTCTTCGGCTGCGGCTTTCGTCTTGATATGCAGGTGCAGCCCAAGGTGAAACCATTGCGGCAGAGCGACTTCTTCGAAGACGGAAGAGCGTCGCGTCCATTGATTCCAGGCACGGTCGCGCGCGGCGAAGCACGCGAGGATTCGTACTACTACACCGGCATGGTCGCGCCGGGTAAGCCCGGCGATGAGTTGCCATTCCCCGCTACGAAGGAAGCTCTGGAACGCGGCGAGCAACGTTTCAACATCTATTGCAGCCCCTGCCACTCACGTGTCGGCGATGGTAATGGAATGATCGTGCAGCGCGGATATCGCAGGCCTCCATCGTTCCACGATCCAAAGCTGCTGAATGCTCCATTGGGTCATTTTTATGACGTGATGACCAATGGATTCGGAGCTATGCCGGACTACGCCGCGCAAGTGACGCCAACCGATCGTTGGAAGATCGCCGCCTATATCCGCGCCTTGCAATTGAGTCAGCGTTCCACCCGGGCCAGTGTTCCCGCGGGGCAGCAGATTCCTGCCGTGACCAATCCGGTTTCCGGCACTCCGGGAAGTGGCGCAACCCCGCCGCCGGGTGAACAAGGAATAGAGAGGAAACAGCCGTGAGCACCAACGTTACGGTGGAAACCCTGGAGACGAAGGCCCCTGCGTTTATCCGCACGGTGCAGAGCAGAGCTCTGGTTGTAGCAGTACTGGCCGGTATCGGAACGATCATCGGATTCATCATCGAGCCTAACGAAGCTTTTCATTCGTGGTTACTAGGATTCGCTTACAGCTGGGGTCTAACCACGGGTCCACTTGCTGTTCTGATGTTGTGGTATCTCAGCGGCGGCCAGTGGGGAATGCCGATCCGGCGCATCCTTGAAGCCGCGATGAAGAATCTCTGGCTGGTTGCCTTGTATTTCATTCCGGTGGCGATCGGGGCCAAGGTTCTCTACGCGTGGATGCATCCGGAAAATATGCATGAAGGCATGATGCGCGAACTGAGCCAAAACTATCTCAACCTGCGGCTCTTCATTTTTCGCGCAGTGCTCTATTTCGTTGTATGGGGGATCCTCGTCATCTTTCTGAGTCGCTGGTCTACGCGGCTCGATAATCCGCCCTCGAAGTTCATGGGACGGTTGTTCGCCGGCGTAAGCGGTGCGGGCATGGTCGTTTACTTCTACACTGCCACGTTCGCCACCATCGACTGGTTCATGTCGATGATCCCGGGCTGGCCCTCCACCGTCTACTCGCTGATTCAGATCGTCGGCCAGGCTCTGCTGGCCTTCGGCCTTTGCATCGTGCTGGGCCGATTCCTGGTGGAATATCAGCCGATGGCGGCGCTGATGAACCGCAAGTTTTTCCACGATATCGGCAAGCTGACCTTTGCGTTTGTCATGCTCTGGGCCTATCTCAGCTTCTCGCAGTGGCTGATTATCTGGGCCGGCAACATGCCGGAAGAAATTCGCTGGTATCTGCCGCGGCTCCACGGCGGCTGGCAATACGGATTCGCGTTTCTGTGGCTATTCCATTTTGCGGTTCCGTTCTCGATCCTGCTTTCACAAAGTCTGAAGAAGAACGTTCGCAAGCTCGTTTGGGTCGCCGTACTGCTGCTGTTCATGCGCTATTTCGAGTTGTTCTGGCAGATCGAGCCGCAGTTCCATTCCTACTTTCACTACAGCTGGCTGGATGCTGTGGTTCCGATCTTCATGGCGTCGTTGTGGCTGGTGTTTTTCTGTCGCAACTACATGAGCCGTCCGATTCTGACTCTGTACGATTCGCGTCTGCCTGTCACGTTAGGCCAGTTAGAGGAACAACAGTATGAGTAATCACGGTAGCGGCCAACCGATGAATCCGGGAATCAACTACGAGTCGCGCGACCTGGGCGCGCGCGGAATCGTGGTGTTCCTCATCGTGCTTGCGATCTCCGGCATATTGATTGAGTTGCTGGTGTGGGGCATGCTGCGCTTCTACAACAAGATGACGGTCGAGAACAATGTTCCCACCGCGGGGACGTCGCAACTCTATACGCAGCCCGTCCAGTTGCCGGGTGGCGATCCAGCACTGCGTTTCCCCAAGCCTGCGCTGCAAGTGGATGACGTGGCCGACATGAACAAGCTGAAGGCCGAAAACGAAGAGATCCTGAACAGCTATGGCTGGGTCGATCAGAACAATGGCGTGGTTCGAGTTCCGATTCAGACGGCGATCGAACAGGTAGCGCAAAAAGGTCTTCCCGTGCGGCAGGAGCAAGGTGTCCAGCCAGTCGCGAAATTCGGTGATGGCAACGGAACGATTCCCGGTGAAGGCGGCGGTGCTGGATCGCTGGTGAATCACTAAGCTCGGAGCAGCAAAGGGCCCGGCAGTAGAAAGGAACAAGAAGTGAAATCGAGCAGTTTCAAGCCGCGTTGTGTAGCGATCGCAATCGGGTTCGCGTTGGCGGCTACATTCGCGTACGGACAGGGAATGACGGGCGCTGCGACCAGCGGTACCACGCAGCCCCCGCCAACCATCCTGAAGCGCGTCGGGATTGAACAGAAGTTGAATCACCAGCTCCCGCTCGACCTGGTTTTCCGTGATGACACCGGCAAGCTGGTGAAACTGGGCGACTACTTCGGCAAACGGCCTGTCGTTCTCAGCATGGTTTATTACGAATGCCCCATGCTCTGCGGTGAAGTGATGAACGGTATGTCGAGCGTCTTCTCAACTTTGAAGTTCGACATTGGCAAAGACTACGAAGTGGTCACCGTGAGCTTTGATCCGCGGGAAGGACCTACGCTTGCCGCAGCGAAGAAGCGAACCATGATCACCCGCTATGGGCGTCCGGGGGCTGATCAAGGATGGCATTTCCTGACGGGAGAGCAGTCGTCCATACAAGCGCTGACGGAAGCAGTTGGTTTCAAGTACGCGTGGGATGAAGACACCAAGCAATTCGCGCACGCGGCGGCGATCATGGTGATCACGCCGGAAGGGAAGATCGCGCAGTATCTCTACGGCGTGGAATACGCGCCCAAGGATCTTCGCCTCGCGCTGGTGCAATCGTCGCAGAACAAGATTGGAAATGTAGTCGACCAGGTACTGCTCTATTGCTACCACTATGACCCGCGCACCGGGAAATACGGTGCTGTCGTATCGCGAGTGCTTCAGGTGGCAGGTGTAATTACGATTGTTATTCTTGGAGGTTTCTTGATCGTCATGTTCCGCTTGGAGCCCCAGAGCCAGAAGAGCGGATCGGACCGGGGAGGAAAGGCTTAGCATGTTTTCCCACGATCTGCCGCTATGGCCGGTGCAGGCGTCGTCGGGCGCCGCCAACGTGGACTGGCTGTTCATCTTCTTGCTAGCGACTACAGGGTTCTTCACGCTCCTGGTATTCGCACTGCTCATTTGGTTCGCGATCCGTTATCGCGCTAAGCCGGGCGATGACCGGCCGGCCACGCAGATTGAAGGCTCGTACGTTCTCGAAGCCACTTGGTCGCTGATTCCGTTTGGCATCTTCATGGTGATGTTTGTCTGGGGAGCTCTCATTTATGTGAACGAGTCGAGGCCCCCAGCGAACTCCATGGAGATCTATGCCGTGGGCAAGCAATGGATGTGGAAGTTCCAGCATCCCGAAGGCGTTCGCGAAATCAATACTCTGCATGTCCCCGTGGGCCGCGACGTGCGCATGACCATGATTTCCCAGGACGTGATCCACAGCTTTTTCGTTCCTGCATTCCGCATCAAGCAGGACGTGCTGCCAGGACGTTATACGAGCACATGGTTCCATGCGATTCGTCCGGGAACGTATCACCTGTTCTGTGCTGAGTATTGCGGCACGCAGCACTCCGGCATGATCGGCGAAGTGGTGGTGATGGAGCCCGCGGCATACGAGACCTGGCTGATGGGCGGCACCGGCGAAGGCACTATGGCTTCGACGGGTCAGAAGCTCTTCCAGGAGCTTGGTTGCTCGAACTGCCATCGTTCGGACACGCAAGGCCGTGGGCCGAATCTTGTAGGCGTTTTTGGCAAGCCCGTATTGCTGGATGACGGTCGCACCGTGGCTGCCGACGACAACTACGTGCGCGAATCGATCTTGAGTCCGGGAGCGAAGGTGGTCGCTGGATTCCAGCCGATTATGCCGACGTTCCAGGGCATCGTTAGCGAAGAACAATTGCTCTCATTAATCGCCTACGTCAAATCATTGGCGCAACCCGAACAACGCGAACCGGTGAGCAACCGGCCGGCCGTCCCGGGCCGTGCTGCCACGTCGGGAACGAAATAGGTGCAGTAATTATGGCTACAGCGGCAACGACAACCGAGCGCGAGAATTATCTGAATGCAGGCTATGGGCTGAAGTCCTGGCTGCTGACCACGGATCATAAGCGCATTGCGCTCCTGTATCTGATATCGATCACGTTCATGTTCTTCATCGGCGGCTTCTTCGCCACCATGATCCGCCTGGAACTGCTTACGCCGGCCGGCGATCTAATGACGTCGGACACGTACAACAAGATGTTCAGCATGCATGGAATCGTGATGGTCTTCTTCTTCCTGATCCCATCGATTCCGGCGGTGCTCGGGAACTTCCTGATCCCGATGATGATCGGCGCAAAGGACCTGGCGTTCCCGCGCATCAACCTGCTCAGCTGGTACATCTACACCGTGTCTGCGGGCATGATGTTGTACGTGATCCTGAACGGTGGCGTGGATACCGGCTGGACATTCTACCCGCCGTTCAGCACAACGTATTCGAATACCAACGTCGTGGTTGCGGGCCTCGCGGTGTTCGTCAACGGATTCTCGTCGATTCTCACCGGCCTGAATTTCATTGTGACCTTGCATCGCATGCGTGCTCCGGGAATGACCTGGACGCGCCTGCCGCTGTTCTGCTGGAGTCACTACGCAACCTCGGTCATTCAGGTTTTAGGAACGCCGGTATTGGCGATCACGCTCGCGCTGGTCGCTCTCGAGCGGATTTTTCACATTGGAATTTTCGATCCCAAGGTCGGCGGCGATCCCGTTCTGTTCCAGCACCTGTTCTGGTTCTACTCGCATCCTGCCGTCTACATCATGATTTTGCCGAGCATGGCGGTAATGTCAGAAGTGATCACCTGCTTCTCGCGCAAGCGCATCTTCGGTTACAACTTCGTCGCGCTCGCCTCCATTGCCATTGCCGTGCTGGGATTCCTCGTCTGGGCGCATCACATGTTCGTCGCCGGAATCTCGGTGTATGCTGCGCTGATTTTCTCGCTCTTGAGCTACTTCGTAGCCGTACCCTCGGCCATCAAGGTCTTTAACTGGACTGCGACCATGTTCAAGGGCCGCATCTATCTCTACACGCCGATGCTGTATGCGTTCGGATTTATCGGCCTGTTCACGATGGGCGGAATGACGGGCTTGTTCCTCTCGAGCCTTGGTATTGATGTCCACGTTACCGACACGTACTTCGTAGTCGCGCATTTCCACTTCATCATGGTGGGCGGCGCAGTGATGGCTTATCTTGCCGGAATTCACTTCTGGTGGCCGAAGATCACTGGACGCATGTATCCCGAAGCCTGGGGCAGAATCGCCGCGGGACTGGTATTTGCTGGATTCAATCTGACGTTCCTGCCGCAATTCATTCTCGGGTATCTTGGAATGCCGCGCCGGTATCACGCATACGCTCCCGAGTTTCAAGTGCTGAATGTGCTTTCGACCGCCGGAGCTTCCATCCTCGCGCTTGGCTATTTGTTGCCGCTGATTTATCTCCTCTGGTCATTGCGTTACGGTGAGATGGCGGGACCGAATCCGTGGGAGGCTGCTGGACTGGAGTGGACCACCGCTTCTCCGCCCCCAACCTTCAACTTCGAAGAGACTCCCGTCGTGACGTGGGAAGCCTATAACTACGACGAGTTGCCGCAGGAGGTCCCCGTTGGCAAGTAGCACTGAAGTCGTCGCCCAACACTCGCTGCAACACCATTTCAAGGACATGGAGCAGCAGCGTGAGTCCTCCAACCTGGGAATGTGGCTATTCCTGGTGACGGAAATCATGTTCTTCGGGGGACTGTTCACGGCGTACCTGGTTTACCGGCTCCTCCATCCGGGTGCATTCGAGTTCGGCAGCGAGCACATGGAGTTCTGGCTCGGCACCTTCAATACTGTGATCCTGTTGTGCAGCAGCTTGACGGTAGCGCTCTCCGTCCACGCAGCCCAACTGGGACACACCAAGATCACCGCCATACTACTCATCATCACTGTCCTGATGGGGTTGGGCTTCCTTGGAATCAAGGGCGTCGAGTATCACAATCACTGGGTGGAAGGATCGTTCCCGGGGCCGTTCTGGCACATGGACACGAGCACGTTGCGCGGAGACGACGTCAACGCTGCTCAACTCTTCTTCTTCATCTATTTCGTGATGACCGGACTGCACGCGCTGCACGTGATCATCGGCATGGTGCTGCTGTCGTTCATCGCATTCTTTGCCTGGAGAGGACGCTACACGTCGGAGTACCACAATCCGGTGCACGTTTCCGGTTTGTATTGGCACTTCGTCGATTTGGTGTGGATCTTCCTTTACCCATTGCTCTACTTGATTGCACATAAACACGCATAATCTATGAAAGAACACATCATCCCTCGCAAAACGTACTTCATCGTCTGGGTCGCCCTGATGTCGCTGATGGTGCTCACCGCCGTGCTGTCGCGGGTGAACCTTGGCGATTGGAGTACCGTGATCGCGCTGGCCATCGCCGCCGCGAAGGCTTTGCTGGTGCTGCTGTTCTTTATGCACCTGCGCTATGAGGACTACAAAATCACCGCCGTGGTTTTGTTTGCCGGCTTCTTCTGGCTGAGCATCCTATTTGTGCTCAGCCTTACCGATTATCTGACCCGCGGAGTCACGGGAACGCCGGGACATTGACGGCATTCCGTTCGAGAGACCAGGCCGCCGGGCAGAAGCCGGCGGCTTTTTACTTTGGCGATGCTTTGCAGAACGGTTACTTATCTTATGCTCGATCGTGAACAACTCCGGGATAGTCGAGAACGCATCGAGCGCATTCGAGCCGCCCTCACGCAGAACCAGCTTGCAGGCGTGGTTTGCACGCTTCCCAGCAACGTCCTGATGCTGAGCGGATATAGACCTGTTGTAGGCATGAGCGCGGCGATTGCTCATCGCGACGGTGGATTGCTGCTGATCGTTCCAGAAGACGAGTCTGAGCTTGCTGCGAAGGGCTGGGCGGTTGAGGTAAGGACCTATCAGCCCGAATCGCTCGACCGGTTATCGAATCCTGCAGATGCCATTCGCGAGCCGCTGCGCAAGGCGCTCCACGATCTGAAACTGCAATGCGCTGACTTGGGATACGAATTCGAGGCCGCTGCCGAACCTGCTTACTATTCGGGCATGTATCTGTTTCAGGGAAGCGTCGTCGCCATTTTGCACGAGGTGGTGCCTTCGGCGCCGCTGCGTCCTGCAGACCGCATGCTGAGCGGCTTGCGCGGGGTCAAGACGGCGTGTGAAGTCGAATGCATTCGGCTTGCCTGCACGGTTGCAGGCGAAGCGTTCAATCGCGGACGCGATTTGCTGGCGGAGACTCAAACTGAGGCGGAGATTGGATCGTGGTTTCGGTCGGGCTTCAGCGAGTTTGGACTGAGACACGAAGGCGTCGAGCGCGCCGACGGATTTGCCTGGTGCATGTCTGGTCCGAACGCTGCCAAAGCCGCAGGCGCATTCGCAACCACTGGGTTGCGAAGAGTACGTACGCGAGAATCCGTGTTAATCCACGCGAACTCTTATGTCGATGGCTATTGGACCGACATCACACGCACCTACGTTCTCGGCGAGATCGATGCATCATTGCGCAATGTCTATGAAGCAGTGTTCGCGGCGCGCGCAGCAGCGCTGGCTGAAATCAGGCCGGGCGCGAAGGCTGCTGACGTCGATCGCGCAGCCCGCGATGTTTTGAAATCACGTGGCTTCGATGACCGCTGCCCGCACTCCATTGGACATGGTGTTGGTTTCAATGCGATTTCGGCGAATGCACGCCCAATGCTTCATCCGAAATCAGACGAGACGCTTGAGATAGGAATGACATTCAACGTCGAGCCTGCAATCTACATCGACGGCGAACTCGGCGTGCGTCATTGCGATATGGTTGCGGTTAGCGAAAGCGGCATGGAACTGCTGACGCCTTTCCATGCCACGTTGAATGAGCTGCTGGTAAATCCAGTGGCGACGTTGAAAGCGGGCTAAGGTGATGGCGCGAAACACGCAAAATCAAAAATCAAACGCAAAGTCTCTCGACTTCGGACGGAGCAAAGCCCCGTCCTCCGCTCGAAATGACATGTGCTCGCGGACTACATTCCGGGCTGCGCGACCCTCGCCGATGTCTGAACAGCAGACACCGTCTTGAGCATCGCACGCTCGCTCGGCGAAAAACTGCTATAGACGCCCGAATTGATCTGACGCTGGCGCGCCGCAGGCGGCATCGTTTGCAACGTGCGGATCGCGTTCTGCACTTCGCGGCGATGCTGCTGCGCAGGCGACTGGACCGCTGTACGAATCACCCTTTCGGAATTTCGATTTGGCGCCGGTGTGAAGACCGCTGCTCTTACCACCTGGCGTTCTTCCGACGAGAAACTCGCGTACAGACCTGTCGCCAGTTCGCGCTCACGAGCCGCTGGCGGCATCCCGCTCAGAGCTCGGATTGCGTTCCGAACTTCGGGGCGAGCTTCCGGAACTCGCCGGACAGCTGACTCGGCGAGTTGCTGGCTGGTCGGTCCAGCGTAGTTCCTCGACTGGGGATTCGCGTAATCCGTATTCGAGTACCCAGTCGGGTAGTTGTTCTGATTTTCCTGATAATCCTGGCTGTCTATGCCGTACGCACCTTGGTTATACGAACCTGGGTCGGCCGCCAAATAGCCCGACGGAGCATAGCAGGGAGAGGCATAGTAGTAGCAAGGGGGAGCAACCACCACTGGGGGCGCGTAGGCGTAGGGATACGGATAGGCATATCCCGGTGACCAGAAGCCGCCAAAGTTGAAGCTGAGTCCGATGCCCCAGCCTCCCCAGCCGAAGCCGGGATAACCCCATCCGCCCCAGCCACCCGGGTAGCCCCAACCGCGTCCGCCGCCATAGCCCCAGCCGTAGCTGCGCCCGCCGTAAAATCCGGCGCTGGAGCTACGATAGCCGCCGTAAACCGGGCCGTGACTCACACTATGAAATCCAGTCGAACCACGATAACTGCCGCCATAGGCAGAGCCACCGTGGAACCCGCTGTAGCCTCCACCGCCGTGGATACCACCGCCGCCTCCACCGTGGAAGCCACCACCGCCGCCGTGGAAACCACCGCCTCCATGGCCACCGCGCTGTGCAAGAAGAGGTTCAGTCGTCAAACCGAGCGCCAGCGAAACCACCACCGCGCAGAGAACTTTCAGAAAGGAACGTTTACCCATGGCAGTAACTCCGGCAGAGCGCCCCGCTGCCCGAAACGGATTTCATTTTATACCCGTTCTGTGACAAGCGTCGTCGGGGTCAGCTTTCGAGGGGTAAACGGGCCATCGGGATCTGGAGTCACGATCCGGCCAACCGGCTGGCAAGCCCCTCTACCTCTCCAAAACAGATCTAAGCCGTTCACAACACGGAAAATATAAACTTCGCGAAAGTGTCTAGGAGGTCCATCCGAATTTCCTACAATGTGTAGAGGGTAAAGCAGCAAGACCGGAAGTCATCCGTTCTTCTAACTCTCTTACAAGTGACAACGAGCAACTGACAACTTGTTTGTTTTGAGGATTTTCCGCTTTTGGGCTTAGTGTTTTCAGGATTTTACGAAATATCCCATTGCTAAGTCTTCTGTTTTCAATATCTTGAGATTAGGGGAAGGGCTCTACCCACGTGAAACAGGCAGGATCGCCTGTCTCAGGACAACGCGAGGTTTCTCGACTCCTGGCCGCGCGATCCAACAGCGGATCGGGAAACACAGGGGGGCGGCCAGTCGCTCGAGATGATAGATCGAGTCTGATTACGGCTGGCGCCGCTGCTCGTATGCGGTGATCTGCGCCTCATGGCGTAGCGTGAGTCCGATGTCGTCGAGGCCGTCGAGCAAACAGCGTCGGCGGAACTCGTCGATCTCAAAAGCGGCTGAGAAGCCCTTTTCGTCATAGACCTGCTTGAGTTCGAGATCGATGGTGAGCTGATAGCCCTCGGCCTCCTTGGCGCGCTTCATCAGCTTATTTACTTCCGACTCGGTGAGCACGACCGTGAGCAGGCCATTCTTCCCGCAGTTGTTGGAAAATATATCGGCAAACGAGGGAGCGATGACGGCACGGAATCCGTAGTCGCCCAGCGCCCACGGAGCGTGTTCGCGGGAGGATCCGCAGCCGAAATTCTTTGCCGCCAGAAGAATGCTTGCGGCTTTGTATCGGGGTGCGTTCAGAATGAACTCCGGGTTCGGTTTTCCGTCGGGCTTAAAGCGCCAATCGTTGAAGAGGAACTGGCCGAAGCCGGTGCGTTCGATGCGCTTCAGGAACTGCTTGGGAATGATCTGGTCGGTATCGACGTTCACGCGATCGAGCGGGACGACGATTCCGGTGTGCCGACGAAACGGTTCCATTAGCGGTACTCCCAGTGGCGGACGTCGGTGAAGTGGCCGGTGACGGCGGCGGCAGCGGCCATTGCGGGACTGACAAGGTGCGTGCGTCCATCACGGCCCTGGCGGCCTTCGAAATTGCGATTGCTGGTGGATGCGCAACGCTCGCCCGGTTGCAGCACGTCGGGATTCATGGCGAGGCACATGGAGCATCCTGACTCGCGCCACTCGAAACCGGCCTCGGTGAAGATCTCGTGCAGTCCTTCTTTTTCAGCTTCTGCTTTTATTTTCTGCGAGCCCGGAACCACCATCGCCTGCACCTGCGAGTCCACGTGATAGCCCTTGATCACCCTGGCGGCCGCGCGCAGATCTTCGAGGCGCGAGTTGGTGCAGGATCCGATGAACACGCGATCGATTTTGATCGCCTGAATCGGCGTACGCGGCGAAAGCGCCATGTACTCGAGTGCGCGTTCGGCGGCGCGACGATCGGCGTCGCTGGTGGCGAAGGTCGGGTCGGGCACTTCACCGGTCACTGGAACCACCATGCCGGGATTTGTTCCCCAGGTGACGTAAGGGGCGAAGCTGCTGGCGTCGATTTCGACGATGCGATCGTAGTGCGCGCCGGGATCGGTGTGCAGCGTCTTCCAGTGCGCGAGAGCTTTGTCCCAAGCCTCGCCGTTCGGAGCATTGGGCCGCCCCTGGAGATACGCGAAGGTGGTTTCGTCCGGCGCGATCATGCCTGCGCGTGCACCGGCCTCGATGCTCATATTGCAGAGCGTCATGCGGCCTTCCATCGACAGCGCGCGGATGGCTTCGCCGGTGAATTCGAGCACGTGTCCGGTGCCGCCGTCGGTGCCGATTTTGCCGATAATGCCGAGCGCGAGATCTTTCGCGCTTACGCCGGCCGGCAGCTTGCCTTTTACGTCGATCTGCATGGTGCGCGGCTTCTGCTGCGGCAGGCACTGTGTGGCAAGAACGTGCTCGACTTCCGATGTGCCGATTCCGAAGGCCAATGCGCCGAACGCCCCGTGCGTGCTGGTGTGGCTGTCGCCACAGACGATGGTCAGGCCGGGCTGGGTGAATCCAAGCTCGGGGCCAATCACGTGCACGATGCCGCGCTCTTCCGATCCCATGTCGAAGAGGCGAATGCCGAACTCGCGACAGTTCTTGCGCAGCGTCTCCATCTGCTTTTCGGAGATAGGCTCAAGGATGGTGAGCGCGAGCGGCGTCGTCGGATTGTTGTGATCGACCGTAGCGATAGTGCGCTCGGGACGACGAACCTTGCGACCGGCGACGCGCAGTCCATCAAAGGCTTGCGGCGATGTGACTTCGTGCACGAGGTGCAGGTCGATGTAAATCAGCGGCGGCTGGTCGGTGGGCACGCAAATCACGTGCTCGTCCCAGACTTTCTCAAATAAGGTGCGTGGTTTTGACATCGAGTATGAAAGAACTCCGGTTGCAAACGTCCGCTGCGCGGACTTGGTGATTATGAATTGCGGCCCCAGGACTTCGTCCTGGGCTACCATCAAACGTCCGCTACGCGGACTCTTTCTGTCATTGCGAGCGAAGCGAGACAGCCCTATGGCTTGCTCAGCAACAACTGCAGATCCCTCGCGGACTTACGTCCGCTCGTGATGACAAAACACAAACCAAAAACTATACCGCGTGATAAGCGCGCCGGTTATCGACGACTTCGGCCAGTGCCTGTTCGACAAGCTTACCCATTTCCGTGGTGCTGACTTCAAATTTGCCTTCGCGCGCCAGGTCCTTCGTGCGGTATCCGGAATCGATGACTTTCACGATTGCCTGCTCAATGTCTCGCGCGTCCTGTTCGAGCTTGGCGGTGTGGCGCAGCAGCATCGCCGCCGAGGCAATCGCCCCAATCGGGTTCGCAATGTTCTTTCCGGCGATATCAGGCGCGGAACCGTGCACGGGCTCGTACAGATCGACATCGCCGCCAATCGTTGCCGAAGCAAGTGTGCCCAGCGAGCCGCTGAGGACGCCGGCTTCATCGGAAAGAATGTCGCCGAACAGGTTTTCGGTGAGCACCACATCGAAGCTGGTGGGCGCGGTTACGAGGCGCATGGCACAGGCGTCAACGTAGGTGTGTTCGAGTTTCACGTCGGGATACTCTTTGCCGAGTAATGTCACGACCTGACGCCAGAGCTGCGAAGTTTCGAGGACGTTGGCCTTATCGACTGACGTCACTTTCTTGCGGCGCTTGCGAGCGAGTTCAAAAGCAACGCGTCCGACGCGCTCGATCTCTTCTACCGAATAGCGCATGGTGTTGAAGGCCGCTTCGCGATTCGCGCCAACGAATCCGCGCGGCTCGCCGAAGTACAGGCCGCCGAGCAACTCGCGCACGAACATGATGTCGGCACCGCGAACGATCTCTTCTTTCAACGGAGAACAATCGGCGATACCCGGATAAACGATCGCAGGACGAAGATTAGCGAATCCTTTGAGCGCCTTGCGCAAGCCGAGCAGGCCGGCTTCGACGCGCTTTTCGGGCGGAAGATGATCGTATTTCGGCGATCCCACGGCGCCCAGCAGAACAGCGTTGCTGTTCAGGCAGCTCTCGATGGTCTCTGCGGGCAGCGGTGTTCCAAACTGATCGATGGCCACGCCGCCAATCGCGCGCTCGGTGAATTCGAACTCGTAATTATTCAGGTCCGCCACACAGCGGAGAACGCGTACCGCTTCCCGAGTGACTTCGGGACCGATGCCGTCGCCGGGCAGGACCGTGATCTTGAGCTTCATGCTTGGAGACAACCGATAACCTCCGCTGTCCTATTCAAACACTTTCTTGCAGATAGGGTTTCCTCGCCTGCGGCTCGGAATGACAGAAACCAAATGCAGATCCCTCGCGAGCTGCGCTCGCTCGTGATGACAAAGGGCAAATGCTCATAATGACAACCTTTATGCCATTCCGGCGGAGCGGGCGACGACGTCGGCGGTGCCGATTGCTGCACCCATGGGAGTGCCGGGGAACTCCTCGTGGATGATCGCGAGCAGGTGCCGGTCTTCCACGAGCTTGATCTGGTCCGCCAGTGCAACAAACCGTTTGTAGATGAGATCGAGATCGCGGCGCTCAAACTTGTAACCTAACTCGGAGCAGCGCAGGCCGAGCGCGTGGCGTCCGGAGTGCTTGCCGAGAACCAACTTGTTTTCGGGGACGCCGACGGACTTGGGCGTCATGATCTCGTAGGTCAGCGGATTCTTGATGACGCCGTCCTGATGAATGCCGGCCTCGTGCGCGAAAGCGTTGCGTCCGACAATGGCCTTGTTCGGCTGCACTGGAACGTGCGTGATTTCAGTAAGCAGACGGCTCGTCGGATACAGCTCTTCGCTGTTGATTGCGACGTCGTAGGGCATCACGTCGGGACGTACGCGCAGCGCCATCACGAATTCTTCGAGCGAAGCATTGCCTGCGCGCTCGCCGATGCCGTTGATGGTGCATTCGATCTGGCGAGCACCGCCCTCGAGAGCTGCGATGGAGTTAGCCACGGCTAATCCAAGGTCGTTGTGGCAGTGCACGGAAACGACGGCCTCGCGGCTGCAAGCGTTGATACGCGAAGTGACAGCCTGGATGATGCTGCGCATCTCGTTGGGAACGGTGTAGCCGACGGTGTCGGGGATGTTTACCGTGGTCGCGCCGGCTTCGACGACTGCCTCGACCACCGAGCACAGGAACTCCAGCTCGGTGCGGGTAGCGTCTTCGGGCGAGAACTCGACATCAGCGCAAAGCGAATGCGCGAACTGGATCTGCTCAACGGCCTGCCGGATGCACTGGTCGCGATTCATCTTCAACTTGTAGTGAAGATGGATATCGGAGGTGGCCAGGAACACGTGAATGCGCGGACGCGCGGCATGACGAACCGCACCCCAGGCGCGCTCGATATCGTGATGCGTGGCGCGAGCCAGTCCGGCGATGATGGGGCGGCGAATCTCCTGCGCGATTGCCTCTACGGCGTCGAAATCCCCTTGGGAAGCTATGGGGAAGCCAGCTTCAATGACGTCCACACCGAGTCGGTCGAGCTGCCTCGCCATACGTAGCTTTTCGTCAAGATTCATGCTGCAACCTGGTGACTGTTCGCCATCGCGTAGCGTGGTGTCGAAGACCGTAATGCGGGAACGTTCCATCGAGCGGCTCCTTTCCCAAGTCTGTGGGCCAGACCGGTACAGTACAGGGTCGGCGAGGCGGATCGATAAAGCAAGTTTATAGTTATTACTAGAGCATAAGGAGAGATTATGCTATAAGTACATCTTTGAGAGAAGCTGTAATCCATAAGGAGGCGGCGTGGACCTGTTTCAGATGGAGACGTTTCTGACCGTGGCGCGGGAAGGCAGCTTTTCGCGGGCGGCCAAAAAGCTCTACCGGACTCAGCCGGCCATCAGCCAGACTATTCGCAAGCTGGAAGATGAATTGGGGGAGGCACTGTTCGATCGCTCGTCGCGCGAGGGCATTCTTACCGACGCCGGACGCGTGCTCCACGATTATGCCGAGAAGCTGCTGAACATGCGCGGCGAGGCGCTGACCGCAATGGAAGAACTGCGGCAGATGAACAAAGGCAAGCTCAGCGTCGCGGCGAATGAGTACACGTGCCTGTACCTGCTGCCGATCCTGAACGAATACCGGCGGCACGCGCCGATGATCAAGGTGAGCATCCTACGTGCGTTGGCCAGCCGCATCCCGGACGAACTGCTCAACCATAGCGTGGAGTTTGGCGTGGTCAGCTTCCGTCCGGAGGATCCGCTGCTGAAGTCGATTGTGGTGTATCGGGATGAGCTGGCGTTCGTGGTGCCGCCGACGCATCCGCTGGCGGGGTCGTCAGAGGTGAGCATCAAGCAGCTGGGTGCCGAGTATTTTGTCGCGCACCATGTGCCTTCTCCGCTGCGCGCCAAGGTGCTGGAGACGTTTCAGAAGCGCAAAGTGCCGCTCCACATGGATGTGGAAATGCCGACGATTGAGGCGATCAAGAAATTCGTGGCGATGGGGAACGGCGTGGCGTTGATCCCGGCAATTTGTGTGGAAGGCGAGATTGCGCGTGGGGAGCTGGTGCATATTCCTGTGCCGGAAGTTGCGGCGGACCGCAAGTTGCGGCTTGTGTATCGGAAGAATGCGAGCCTGTCGCATGCAGCACGAGCGTTCCTGAAAGAAGTGGAAGCGTATGCCGAGCGCGAAGGCGGACGGTATATGTTTGTGCCGGATAAGTAACGTCGTCTCTCAGTCGTTCAGCTCTCAGCTAGATGCGGGTCGGATTTTGTTTTGTCATCACGAGCGCGTTCTTGCGCGAGGGATCTGCATTTTGAGTTTGCTGTTATAGCGAGCTTGAGGCTGCGGCGCTACAAATGCCGGATCCCTCGCGGACTACGTCCCCTCGTGATGACAAAAAAAGCTTTCTCAGTGACCTCTGTGACTCTGTGGTGAAATCGATTTCCGGCCCTTTCCAAAACACGAAAGGACCGGGCACCCGATTCGTCTTGTCCGATCCGTGCGTGACTCCGTGTCTCCGTGTTGACAGAGCCTACTGTGTCGCGCCAGCGGCAGGCTTCTTCTCTTCTTCTTTGCCGAGATCGCCAAAGGTCCACAGGCCAAAGGCTTTCAACTCTGCGTCGGCATGCTTCTTCACCAGCATGCGCGCGGTTTGCACCTCGGGCCACGGAGACGCCAGCCGCTCGGGACGATCCGCGATCCAGAAACTGGTGAGCGCCATGACGGCAGTGTCGCGAAGCAGAAGGTCCGGTTCGACTTTGTCGAACGTGTCGACTTGCGAGTGGTGCGTGTATTTGTAGTCGGGAGAATCCTGGTCGAGATTGATGCCCGGAAGCCCGGCGAGGATAAACGGTCCGGCGTCGGTGCCGAACTCAACCGCGTCGTCGGTCTTCACTTTGCCGAAAGCCTGTATGGAGGTAGCGAACTGCTGCGCGGCGGGAATGAGATCGTCGCGTCCGCCGAGCTGCAGGCCGACTACAGGGCCCTGTCCGTTATCGAGGATGACAGCCGCAACATGGTTCGTCATCTCCGACTTGTGCATCTTCACGTAGGCCAGCGAGCCGAGCAGGCCTTGTTCTTCTCCGGTGAACAGAACGAAGCGCATGGTGCGCTTGGGGCGGAATCCAGATTTCATGATGGCTTCGGCGGCGCCGAGCGTGGTGGCAACGCCGACGCCGTCGTCGGTGGCGCCTTCTGCCAGATCCCATGAATCGAGATGGCCACCGATGACAACGACCTGCTCCGGATGCTCCGTGCCGGGAATGTCGCCGACTACGTTGGCGGAGTCAATCGGACCGCTGGTCACAGTGTTCTGCACGTCGATCTTGATACGAACCGTCTTGTTCTGATCGAGGAAGCGCCCCAGTTGTTCCGAATCTTCGGCGGTCATGCTGACGACAGGAATGTCGTAATAGGTGTCGAAGCCAAGCGCGCCGGTGTGCGTCAGATTCATGCCGCGGGATTTGGAGCCGCCTTGTCCGCCGATTACGGCGACGGCATGAGCCGCATAGGCCGCCTTCAGGAACGGGCCGAATTTCCCGAACATCTTCGAGCGCTCCTCGCGCGAAAGCTCGGTCTTGGATCGCATGAGCAGAACCTTGCCGGCCCAATTGCCGGAGTTCTCCTTGGCTTCGCGTTCGAGTTGCGTGCTATCGACGGCAACAACTTGAGCCTGCACGCCGCCCTTCGGAGTGGAACCGACCCAGCCAAGAGAAGAGATGGTCAGCTGGCGCTGGATGGGATCGACGAGGCTGGCGCTGGCGGAGCCACGAGTCCAGCCATGCGAGATTTGCCATTTTTCCGCATGCACGTTGCTGAGGCCAATGGCTTGCATCTTCGCCATGCCCCACTTGATCGCCTCGTTTGCCTGCGGGGAGCCGGTGACGCGACCGCCGATGTAATCACTGAGCTCTTCCAGATAGTCGATGGCGTGATTGTTGAGCGTCGCCTGGCCGGCGATGGAAGTGAGCGCGGGCAGGGTGCCGTCCTGCGCAGGCGCGGGTGGTGGCGCTGGAGCGGCATCGGCGGCAAAGGCCGTGGCAAGCAAGCAGAAAAAGGCTGTGCAAGTCAGTATGGTTTTCACAGAAACTCCGTAAGGATCGTTGGCGCGCAATTGGTCCCCCACAAGCGCGACCGCATATCCTAAAACATTGCGGGTAGCTTACGATAATAGGTGGCAGAATTTCTGATCCGCGGGAGGATTCATGCTGACCAGGCCTGAACGCAATGAATATAGCGACTGGTATGCCGATTACGTGGCGCGAGTGCCCGATGGGAATGTGATCGAAGTGCTCGAGCGGCAGTCGCACGAGATGCAGACGTTCCTGAAAACTTTGTCAGAAGAGCAAGCGGAGAGACCGCCTGCGCCGGGCAAGTGGAGTGTCAAGCAGGTAATCGGCCACCTTTGCGATGGCGAGCGCGTGTTCACGTATCGTGCGCTGCGCTTCTCGCGCGGGGATCAGACGCCGCTTCCCGGATTCGAACAGGATGATTATGTCCGCGAGGGCCACGCGAATGAGCGCAAGCTGGACGATTTGGCCGCGGAATATGAGGCGCTACGAAAGGCGACGATTGCGTTCTTCAAGAGCGTGAGTCCCGAGGCGGCGCTGCGCGTCGGGAAAGCCAGCAACGCCGATGTGAGTGTGCGCGCGCTGGCGTATATCACGGCAGGACATGAGCAGAGACATCTGGAATTAATGCGGAAGGCGACAAGGAACTGATAGTTCTCTTCTGGATTGTTTATCTCAAAGTGATAGCGACAGTAACTTGGTTTTGGGGCCTAGCTCTGCAACAATCCAGTTCTCGGAGAGGACTTCTAGTGTTTGATCGGCAAATTCTCCTTCCGCTACTCTTTCTTTTCTTCGCTGCGGGCGGATTCGTGTGCTTCGGCTTCGCAATATACTGGCATCATCGACGTGAAAGGGGCGCTGCTGATCAGCGAGCAACTGTGGCGATAATTGCGTTTATAGCACAATGCGCTTTTGCGTCTGGGCTCTCTCACGTCAGCACGTTACTCCTGTTGCCGACAATCGTGCTTTTCCTGATTGCTGTCTCGTTAGCAATCGCAATATTGCTCGGACTGCGATCAAAAGAAAAGTCCGGAGTGTACATCGCATTGGCTAGTTTCTTCATGGTCGGAGCATACATCTGCCGATTCGGAGCGGGACTCTGACGACCTTTTCGGAATGGCCTGAGGCTTACAAATGCAGATCCCTCGCGAGCTGCGCTCGCTCGTGATGACAACCAAAAAAGTTTCTCGGTGAGCTCTGTGCCTCTGTGGTGAGATCTGAATTCCGGCCCTTTCCAAAAGCAGGAAAGGACCGGGCACCCGATTTGTCGTGACCCGAATCCTCTGTGCCTCTGTGGTGAAAAGAACAAAAGACCCACTCAAGCCAAAAGAAGGTCCTTCGACCTCGCTCAGGATCTCGGCAGCGGGCTCAACGCCCGCTAACCGCCTCGACTTGAATGGGCCACCACTAACCGCCAACGACTAACGACTAACCACTAACCACTAATCACTTACTCGCTACTGCTGCCTGGTCCGATTCCGGCGTAACCTTCACCGCCTTGAGGAATGGCATCATCTCGCGCAACGAGGCGCCCACTTTTTCCAGAAGTGACGTTTGCTCGTCGTGGCGGGTCTTCGTGAACCACGGACGGCCATTCTTGTTCTCGGAGATCCAGTTCTTGGCGAAAGTGCCATCTTGAATCTCGGTCAACATCTTCTTCATCTCTTTGCGAACGTTGTCGTTGATCACGCGCGGACCGCCCGTGTAGTCGCCATATTCGGCGGTGTCGCTGACCGAGTAGCGCATATAGTTCAGTCCGCCCTGGTACATGAGATCGACGATGAGCTTGAGCTCATGCAGGCACTCGAAGTAAGCGATCTCGGGCTGGTAACCGGCGTCAACGAGCGTCTGGAATCCGGCTTTGACGAGCGCGCTAGCGCCGCCGCAGAGCACGGCTTGCTCACCGAACAGATCGGTCTCGGTTTCTTCAGCGAACGTTGTTTGCAATGTGCCTGCGCGGGTGCAGCCGATGCCTTTGGCGTAAGAGAGCGCAAGAGGAAGAGCTTTGCCGGTTGCGTCCTGCTCGATGGCGACGAGTCCGGGAGTGCCTCCGCCTTCGCGGAAGACTTCGCGCACGCGATGGCCCGGCGCCTTGGGCGCGACCATGGTGACGTCGACGTCCTTCGGAGGAGTGATGGTGCCGAAGCGGATGTTGAAGCCGTGGGCGAACATCAGCATCTTGCCGGGCTTGAGGTTGGGCGCGATGTCGTTTTTGTAAACCTCGGGCTGGGTGGTGTCGGGGACGAGGATCATGATCACGTCGGCCCACGCGGCGGCTTCGGCAGGCGAGGTCACGGTGAGTCCCGCGCCTTGAGCCTTAGCGCGCGACTTGCTGGACATAGTGAGTCCGATTTGCACGTTGACGCCGCTGTCTTTCAGGTTGAGAGCGTGCGCGTGTCCTTGCGATCCGTATCCGATGATGGCGACCTTCTTGGCCTGAATGAGGGCGAGGTCCGCATCGTTGTCGCGGAAAATCTTGGCCATGGTGAATCTTCTCCTTAGTAGTGCGAAATGAAACTTGAACTTACAAAGCTTGCCGGGCGATAGGGTTTCCTCGCCTGCGGCTCGGAATGACAGCAAAACAACTGCAGATCCATCGCGCGAAAAGCGCTGGTGATGACAAAAAGCTAACTGCCCCACTCAAGCCAAAAGAAGGCTTGAATGGGCCACCGATTCCTATCCCACCCAAACTTTCCCAACTGCAGATCCCTCGCGAGCTGCGCTCGCTCGTGATGACAAACAAAAATCAGTGGTTGCGCGAGCTACACCGAGTACGAGACGCCCTGCTCTTCTTCGTACACGGCCGCGACTTTGCTGCCGTTCGCGGTCACGATTGCCGGTGTATTGCCTTTGATGCCGCGAGCCATAGCGACACGTCCGGTGCGAACCATCTCCAGGATCCCATAAGGCGCGAGCACTTCGAGCAGCCCATCGATTTTGTCTTCGGTGCCGGTGATTTCGAGGATAATCGACTCGATGGCGACGTCGACCACGCGTGCGCGAAATACCTGCGCGAGTTGCAGAACCTGTGAACGCTGGTCAGCCTTCGCGCCAACTTTGATGAGCGCGAGATCGCGTGCGACAGACGCGCTCTCGGTGATGCTTTCCACGAGCAGCACGTTCACGAGCTTATAGAGATGCGCCTCGAGACGGCGCGCGCCGGACTCGTCGGTATCGACGACGATGGTCATGCGCGAGACGCCTAGCTTTTCGGTGTGGCCGACGGTGAGCGACTCGATGTTGTAGGCGCGGCGGCGGAACAGCGACGCAACACGCGTCAAAACGCCCGGCTTGTTCTCAACATATACGGCAAAGGTATTCAGCATTCTGACCCCTATTCGTCCTCGCCGGTTTCGTAGATCGGCGACGGACGGCGAATCATGGCATGCAAATCGGCTCCAGCGGGAACCATGGGATAAACCGAATCTTCCTGCTCGACGCGGAAATCGATGAGCACCGGCCCAGGATGTTTGCGGGCTGATTCGACGCTGGTAATTACGTCGTGGCGCTGGTCTACGCGCATGGCGCGAATCCCGAAGGCTTCGGCGAGCTTCACGAAATCCGGATTGACGAGCGGCGTGGCGGCGTAGCGCTTCTCGTAGAAGAACTCCTGCCACTGGCGGACCATGCCCAAGAATCCGTTGTTGATGATCGCGATTTTCACGTCGATCTTTTCCTGCGCGATGGTGGCGAGCTCGCACATGGTCATCTGGAAGCCGCCATCGCCGACTACGACCCAAACTTCCGCGTCAGGACGCGCGAATTTCGCGCCAATAGCGGCAGGCAGAGCGAAGCCCATGGTGCCGAGACCGCCCGAGGTGATGAGCGAGCGCGGCTCGTCGTGATGGTAATACTGCGCTTCCCACATCTGGTGCTGGCCCACGTCGGTGACGACGAGAGCGCGGCCCTTGGTTTCACGCCACAGATCGTTGATGACGTGCGCGGCGTAGAGATGACCGCTGTCGGGCAGGTTCTGGATATCGCGTACGGCGGAGTCGCCCTTGAGCTCGCGAATGTAGCTGTTCCATTCGGAGCGATCATTCGCTTCGACGCGCGGCAGCAGATCCTCGAGAACTTCCTTGAGATCGCCAACGAGTGCGACGTCAACCTTCACGTTCTTGTTGATCTCGGAAGGATCGATGTCGATGTGAACCTTCTTGGCGTTGGGGGCGTAGGTCTTGAGATTGCCGGTGACGCGATCGTCGAAGCGCATGCCGAAGGCGAGCAGCAGATCGGCTTCCTGGATCGCTTTGTTCACCCAGGCTTCGCCGTGCATGCCCATCATGCCAAGATTCAGCGGATGCGATGCTGGGATGCCGCCCAAGCCGAGCAGCGTGATCGCCATGGGGATGTGCGTCTTCTCGGCGAACTGGCGAACGAGATCGGTGGCGCCGGAAAGAATGATGCCGTGCCCGGCGAGAATCACCGGACGCTTCGCATGCTTGATCAGCGAAATCGCGTGCAGGCATTCTTTTTCGGCGGGCGAAAGATCGGGACGGTAGCCGGGCAACTGAATCGGAGTCTCGTCATATTCAAAGCGCGTCGAGCCTTGCTGCGCATCCTTGGTGATATCGATGAGCACCGGGCCGGGGCGTCCAGATTTCGCGATGTAGAACGCTTCGCGAATGGTGCGCGCAACGTCGTTGGCGCTGGTGACGAGATAGTTGTGCTTGGTCACGGGCATGGTGACGCCAGTGATGTCGCACTCCTGGAATGCATCGGTGCCGATGAGCTTGCTGCCCACCTGGCCGGTGATGCAGACGATGGGGGATGAATCCATCATCGCGGTGGCGAGGCCGGTGACCATGTTGGTGGCGCCGGGACCGGAGGTGGCGATGGCAACACCGACGCCGCCGCCCGCGCGCGCATAGCCATCGGCCATGTGCGTGGCGCCCTGTTCGTGACGAACGAGGACGTGGTGGATGTCGTATTTCGTGAGAGCGTCGTAGGTGGGCAGGATCGCGCCACCTGGATAACCGAATACGGTCTTGACGCCTTCACGCTTCAGGCATTCCCAGACGATTTCCGCGCCGGTTTTCATCATTACTTTACGCACCTTCCTACTTCTTCGGTTTCGGCCTGGGCCGAAGCAATACTGTCGAGCGCATCCTGCTGTTCGTTGCGCATGAATTCCGCAGTGCCCCAATCGCTGGTGACCGCCCCGCGAGAGGCTGACGACACCATGCGCGCATATTTTCCGAACACGCCGGTGGGATATTTCAACGCCGGCGGGCGCCACGTCTTCATGCGAGCGCGAATTTCTTGCGTCGTGAGTTCGACGGAGAGGCGGCGCGAGGGAACATCGATCTCGATGATGTCGCCTTCGCGGATGGCTGCGATCGGTCCGCCGCGCGCAGCTTCAGGAGCAACGTGGCCGGTGGTGAATCCGTGGGTCGCGCCGGAGAAGCGGCCATCCGTAATAAGCGCGACGGAATCGCCCAATCCTGCGCCGTTGATGGCGGCGGTAACCGCAAGCATCTCACGCATGCCGGGTCCACCGCGAGGTCCCTCGTAGCGGATCACGACCACGTCGTTGGGTTTGATTTTGTTGCTCTGCACGGCGGCGAAGGCATCTTCTTCGCAATCGAAGACACGAGCCGGGCCACGATGATGCGTGGTGTCGTGGCCCACGAGCTTGATCACACAGCCTTCGGGTGCGAGATTGCCTTTCAGGATGACGAGGCCGCCGCTCTTCTTAATAGGGTTGCTGAGCGGGCGGATGACTTCCTGGTTGGGAGTTTCCCTCGCCCTGTCAGCTTCTTCGCCGATGGTTTTCAGCGAAACCGTGAGTGCGTCGCTGTGCAGGTAATTGCCCTGCTTCAGACGCTGCGCGAGCAGCGGGATTCCGCCCGCATTGTGCATGTCGGTGGCCATGAAGCGCCCACCCGGCTTCAATTCGCAGAGTAGAGGCGTGCGTGCGCAGATCTTGTCGAAGTCGTCGATGTCGAGATCGACGCCGACTTCATGCGCGATGGCGAGCAGGTGCAGGACGGCGTTGGTGGATCCGCCACTGGCAGCCACGCTGGCGATGGCGTTTTCGATGGCGTCACGAGTGATGATCTGTTTGGGTTGCGTATTGCGGCGAACGAGCTCCATCACCATGCGTCCGGCTTGGCGGGCGACGTCGAGTTTGTTGGCATCGACAGCAGGAACGCCGTTAAAGCCCATGGGCGAGATGCCGAGGAATTCGCCAACGGTCGACATGGTATTGGCGGTGAACTGGCCACCACAGGCACCGGCGCCAGGGCAGGCGTGATCTTCAATGTCGCAGAGTTCAGCATCGGTCATCTTGCCGCGGCCGTGTGCGCCGACGGCTTCGAATACGTCCTGAATGGAGACGTCGTGGCCTTGAAATTTGCCGGGGGCGATGGAACCGCCGTAGAGCATGAGTCCGGGAATATTGAGCCGGGCGAGCGCCATGATGGTGCCGGGGATGGTCTTGTCGCATCCTGATAGGGCAATGACGCCGTCGAAAAGATTGCCGCGCGCGACGAGTTCGATAGAGTCGGCGATGACTTCGCGGCTGACCAGCGAGGCCTTCATGCCTTCGCTGCCCATGGTGATGCCGTCGGAGATGGAGACGGTGTTGAACTCCATGGGCGTGCCGCCGGCTTCGCGAATGCCTTCTTTTACGGCTGCGGCGAGTTCACGCAGGTGATAGTTGCACGGGCCGATTTCGATCCAGGTGTTGGCGACGCCGACGATGGGCTTGCGCAGATCTTCGTCGGTAAATCCAATCGACTTCAACATGGCGCGGGCCGGAGCGCGGCTGGGTCCATCGGTGATTCCGCCACTGTGCCTCTTGCCTTCAGTGCTCATTGCTGCTCCCTGGGGAAAATCCCTATATATGCGAAAAAGCCATCATCGCCGGTAGCGGATGATGGCCTGTGAAACTGGTTGTTACGTCCTGGTCATCCGCAGTCAGTTCGAGCGCGCCTCGCTAAGGCGCACGAGTACGGCGACTAGCGGTCCCAGCGGGGAGCGGCGCCGAAAATCTGACTGAAAGTTGAAGAAAGGACGCATAAAAGCTTGGAAGGAGAGTAGTCGAGGGCTTCGACCAGCGTCAATCAAATTATTTGTTTTGCTTATATAAGAGAAACTAATTAGCAAGGATTGCTTATGGAGGAGGGCAGCTCACGTTACAATGCGCCTGGATCAAATCATGACTCGGAAGCTTGAAGTGTTGCCGGAAAAACGGGGTATCTGGTTGTGGAGTTATGACGAAATCAAGTACAAAACTCCGTTTGAATGGTTCGCGACCGGACTCCTCGGTTTTCTAGCCTTAACGCTTGGTTTGACTTTGGCGGTAACGTTTTGGGAGAAAACGAAGGACGCGACGCTCATCGGTCGGGCATGGCCACAGATAGTCCCTGCGGGAATTATTACATTCGGACTTTTGCATTTCCCGGCGGCTCTGATTTATCTCTTTCGGAAAGCGCGTCATCAACCCGTCGATGTGTGGGAGTGCGAAACTCCAAATGACCCGGCCTTGACGCACCGCCGCTTACAAAAAGAAGACCCGTCCTCGGAGAACGGGTCCCCAGATTAGGCTTGGAAAGAGGCTACTGCGGATTGCTATTGCTGGCCGTGGTGCTGGCTTTGGCGGCAGCAGCACTCTGCTTGGGTGCAATACTCTCTGCCTCTTGCAAATGGCTTTGCAGGGTCGGCAAGGTAGTTTGGGCGAAGTTCTTCACGTCAGGATCATTGGCGTGGGAGGCTTCTTTCTGAAAATCGGCAACGTCCTTTTTATGGTCGGCCACCATGTAGTTCATGTAAGCCTTGTCGAACTGCGCTCCCGACATCTTCTCGAGACGCGCTTTCTCCGCACTATCTTTGGCGTCGGGCTGTGAAGGGAGTGTCACACCCTTCTCGCTGGCGACCTGCTTTAACTGATCGTTCGCCTTGGTGTGGTCATTGACCATGCGCTGGCCGAAGGCCTTAACGTCGGGACTCTCAGCCTTCTGTTGCGCCAGTTGGCCAAGTTCGACTTCGGCAGCGCCGCCCTGGGCTGCCTGTTTCATGAATTTCTGGTCAGACGCGCTGAGGGTGCTGTGGGTTGAGCTGGAGGCACTCTGACTGCTACCTGCTGTTTGTGCACTGCTGGTGATTGGGAGCACACATCCGAAAATCAGGAACGAAGCCAGGGTTGCCATAGAACTTTTGAGACTAAACATCGGTCCTCCTCTTGGGTCTATCGCGCTGCGATGGTAAGTAGGCCAATCGCCGCGATGCCGGTCGCACACAGATTTGTGTATAGCGAAAACGGTTTGTTAACTTCGATGACGTCCGGAGGGGAAGAGATCGCTACTCTGAAGTGGCGCAGATTGTGGCATGGAAGGTGTCGCATTCTGCCGTGGCTACGCCGCAGAAACAGCCGGACAACCTTTGAAGTAGACCATGCTGAGTGCTTCCAGTCCAGCGACGCGGACCGGATAGGGTTCGAATAGTGTCGTCTGGAAGGCTGATCGGAAAAGCAATTCCCATTGGGCCAGAGGACGGGCGTACCTTCCACGATCCCATTGCGCCATCTTGCGCGCAAGAAAAGGTTGCTCCGGCAATACCAGTTCGAGAATGTGAATGCGGCCATCGGTGGTGAGGAGAGTAGAGAGATGTTGCAGCAGATTGTAAACGGCGTCGTCGGGAAGATGATGAAGAAGGCTGTTCACGAAGATGAAGTCATAACGCTCGGCAGAGCTGACGCGGTACCTGGTTACATCGGCTACAACAAAGTTTCTTCGAAAGCGACGTTGTGCCTGACGAATGTACGCGGGATTGATATCCATGCCGGTGTAGTCAACGTCGGCGAAGAGCGCCGTATTGGTGCCCGGTCCGCAGCCCACGTCAAGAACGCGGTGGATCGTACGCAAATCATTATGTGCCAGCACAGGAGCAAATTTCTTGCGCGTGAAAGGCGCCTGGACGAGCCGGAATATAAGCGGGTTTTCGAGGACGCGCTCTTTTAAGCTCACTGGCGCCACCTTACCTGGAATTCGCCGATCATTTGAACGTTCGGGAATTGCATAGCGAGCGCCTGCATGAGTTGCGGGCTCAAAGGCCGGGAGAAATACGGCTGCTCACGAACTACGATCACGTTAACTTGATTGCGAGAGATCGCGTTGAGGATGTTCTGGTTGCGATGGACTGTGTCCTGATCGAGGAAGTCGAACAGCGTGCGCGTCGGATTTCGTTTTCCAGCCAGGAAGTACACTTCGGGTGCGTCCGGCCCTGCGTAGATGTAATTGCCAGTCGCGTGTTTCTGGATGAGCGGGATCAGTTGAGCATATTCGTCTGCAAGTTGAGGATCGACGCGCAAAGCGCCGCCGCGCGGCAGAGCGAATGTCGCAGTCTGCTGATTGGGCGCATAACGCAACCCGAGGTTATAGATGAAGCCGGGAGTGGCGCGAAAAATCCAGAACGCGAGATAGAAGATCAGGATGGCGGCGAAGACAAAATCATTGCGCGAAGGGCGCAGCGAGCTAAGTGCGACGACTGCGAGGAGGATCAGCGGCGTGACATAGCAGAAGTAGACGGGCGCGGCGAAAGGGAACTGGATGAGGGAGGTAAGCGCGAGAACGGAGATCAGCAAGAACAGCCGTTGACGCTTCTGCACATCCAAGTCCGTAGCGTAGGCCAGGGTGATCACAGCAATGACTGCGGTGACTGGAACCAGCAGCACCATAGACGACCAGATAAAGCTGTAGATTGGCCGCACAGGCCCGGAGGCGACGAGCAGTCCGGACAGAACGCAAACGAGAATGATTTGCTGCCGTCGCGAAAAGGTCCGGGGCTTGCTCGCGAGATAAAGGAGCGTACCGAAGGCTGCGGTTGCGATCAGGTTCATGGCGCGCAGATGCGTAGGATGAAGCGCGGCGAAGCTGAAACGTTTGGTGGGCGCGACAAAGACTCCCACGAGAAAGCTGTGGAGCGCGCCGGCGCGTGCATACGCAACCAGAAAGGCGATGACGGGGACAATGAATCCTGCAAGAACGGGCAGGAGGAGTCCAGCCATGCGTCGGAAGCGATTACGGCTGGGTCCGCGCGAGTAGTTGAATTGGCTCCAGAGCAGGTAAAGAGCAACCGAAACGCCCGGAAGAATGAAGTGAGCGACATAGGCGGGATTGGAGCTAGCGACCGTCTTGAACAGCACGAGCACAAATGCCAGCAGGCCAGCGGCGATAAAGATGGAATAGGCCGCAGCGCTGCGGCGAGGTGCTGACGACTGCGATTCCGTCTGCTCCAGGAAGATGACGAAGAGAAAGATGGCGGCGAGAAAGTACAGTCCCGAAATCTTGGCGAGGAAGGAGAGTCCTGCGCAGAGTCCCGCGATAGCGAGCCACCAACGGTTGCGACTCTCCAGGAAGCGAAGCACAGCGGCGGTGCCGAAGGTCGCGAAGAACAGGTTGTACCACGAGGGCACCGGAGCCGAATAAACAGGCACGCTGGCTGCGACCGCCAAACATGTGATCAGTCCAGCTGCGAGCGGGGGAACCAATCGAGAGGCTATATAGAAGACGGCAGGCACCCAGGCGAGGAAGAACAGGAACAGCATCCAGCGCAGAGTGGCAAAGTTCGCACCCGACACGCGGAAGGCAGCAGCATTCAGGTAGGTTAGGCCACCGGTGTAGAGTTCGTCGAAATCACGGTGCGGCATTTCGCCTTGTAGTACGCGCTGCGCGCTGGAGGCGAATGTACCGTCGTCGTGTGGCACCCAACCACGTTTCAGCAGCGCGCCTTCGTAAGCGGCGCAAGCCAGCCAAACCAACAGCAAGATGAGCGCCGGCCGCAGTCCGCGAGTGCCGCGGACGTGAACCCGCCCGGTCGTGAGAACGCGGTCTTCGATTAAGGACAAGCAGCTTGCCAGTTGCCAGCGCGAGCGCCGCAACTCTCCACAGTTGAAATTAGTGTACGAGGTTTTTCCCTGAACTTCATCTGGCATAGACGCGAGGTTTGCGCCAAAGATTAGACTTGAGCGATGCGACTCCCGGAAGAGCTTAGGGCAGCGATCGAGATCGAAACGGAAGCAATTCCGCATCGCGATCTGACGCTTGCGGTAGGTGAGTTGACAGAGTCCTACAAGCAAGGAAGCACCGGCGGTCCGGTGATCAATTCAGCGGCAAAGCTGGGAGCGTATCTGCAAGTACGGATGCCAGCGACGTTTGCGGCGAATTGGTGCGTGTTCCAGGAAATCGCGGCCCTCACATCCGAGTGGCAACCAAGTTCAGTGCTGGATCTGGGTGCGGGTCCGGGAACGGCGATGTGGGCGGCAGCGGAGGTCTTCCCGTCGATCGAAAGCTTTGGGTTGGTCGATCGGGATCGAAAGATATTGGAAGCGGGACGCCGTTTAGCCCAGAGCAGTCCAATGCGAGCTGTGCGCGATGCTGTGTGGCTGCCGTCCGATCTCGGCGAGAACACGGCGGGTGAGGCAGACCTGGTCGTGATCTCGTATGCATTGGGAGAACTGGCGCTGCAACAGCGTCGATCCGCGATTGAGTTTGCATGGTCACGTACGAAGCAGATGCTCGTCGTGATTGGTCCGGGTACGCCGGTCGACTTCCGAACGATTCTGGATGCGCGGACACAACTGCTCGGATTGGGCGCGCACCTACTCGCGCCGTGTCCGCATGAGTCCGCATGCCCGATGGAAGACGAGAGCGATTGGTGTCACTTCTCGCAGCGGTTGGAGAGGACCTCCGATCACCGGCGATTCAAGTCAGGCGCATTGGGATACGAAGACGAGAAGTTCTCGTATGTGGTCGCCAGTCGCAATGCATCGGCGCGAGCAATGGCGCGAATCCTGCGGCATCCGCAGAAGCACAGCGGGCATGTGCAGCTCAGACTCTGCACCGGCTCAGGACTTGTGCAGATGACGGTGACGAAGTCGCAAAAGGAAGACTATCGCCGCGCACGCAAAGCCGAATGGGGCGATTCGTGGGATGCGGCTTCAGACTGAAAGAGCGCGGCCGCTGCACAAGTCCCACATTTAATATGCAAAACTTACTATGCAGACCATGATTCCGAGCGACAAGCCTTCGTACACATTATTGCAAGCACTGCGAGATTGGTGGGCCGAGCGACATCCGAAGTTCGGGACGATGGGGAGCCTGCGTCAATTCGGAAAAGAGATGTTCGAGTTCCTGCGCGAGTCCACGCCCGAGCGCGAGCGGCTTCGCTACGGAGATATCGATTATGACTGGGAGCATCGGGTGAATACCACGGAAGCGGCGGTATCGACGCGTGCCAGGCTGATCGGGACGCTGGCAGGGTCGCTTTATCAGCCGACGGAACCAGCCGTGTTTCGCGAGATGCTGTCGTCACTGCCGATTAACTATCGTGACTTTACGTTTATCGACATCGGATCGGGGAAAGGCAGAACGTTGCTGATGGCGTCTGATTATCCGTTCCGGCGGATCATTGGAGTCGAACTGCTGCCAGAGTTGCACAGGATCGCGCAGGAAAATATTCGCAAATACAAGAATGAGGACCAGAAGTCGTTTGCGATCGAGTCACAGTGCGTGGATGCGCGCGAGTTTGTATTGCCGGAAGATCCGATGGTGCTTTATCTGTTCAATCCGCTACCGGAGCTGGGAATGCGGGCTCTGCTGGCGAACCTGGAAAGATCGTTGAAGGCGCGGCCGCGAGATGTGTACTTCGTCTACCACAACCCGGAGCACCGGGCGTGGCTGGAGAATTCATCGCTGCGAGAGTTCACGGGTACCCACCAATTTGTGATTTATCGCAGCGTTGAGCGGGGCGACTGAGCGAGATTCGCGATCCGAGCGAGATGCGCGGGGCATGGGCGAGATGCAGTTCCGAGATGGACTCGCCAAAGGTCTCAGAGACTTTAGTTACGTTGGTTACGTGCCAGGTGTCCAATAGCCTTGCCTGTGAAGTGAGTCGGTTTCCTGATTGAACAATGATTCGGTACGAAGATGTCATTTGGCAGTAATCCTTTCGAATAGCAATTGTCCTTCCCCACGGATGTGACGCAAGTACCGTTACCTCCAGGTGTACCGGAGTAATTTGAAGGCGTGCTCCTCCCCCAGTAGTCTCAGCAACGCTAATGAATCGTTTCGCGGAATTAGCCGCATTCGGATATTTCCGCATGTTCGCGATGAGTTGGGGACAGACGAGAAGTATGAAGAAAAGAGATACAGAACGCGGATTCAGCCTGTTGGAACTGCTGGTGACCGTTGGAATCATAACGGTCGTGTGCGGCATGGCCGTGTTCGAGGTGATGCCAGCTCTGAGATCGGCGCATATGGATGCCGCGGGAGCGTTGGTTCAGACACAGCTTCGGGCGGCGCGAGCGAGCGCAATCGCGGATCGGGGCGAAGTCATTGTTACGTTCAGTCCCACGGGCACAATCGTGACTACTGCACCGAACATCACAGGCTTTATCCCCGTCACGGTGCCTCTTCCGCCCGATGTGCAGTTCTATATCTATGCTGGTTTGCCCAATACGCCTGACAATTTCAAGCCGGCTGGGAACGTTATCGATTTTGATCAGAACGGGGCGGCCGGTAATTCACTGAAAATCCGCTTTGAGCCTAACGGCTCAGCGATTGACGATGCCGGCAGTCTGAACAATGGCGCGGTTTATATTGCGCAGACAAACAATCTCGGTTCGCAGAGAGCCGTCACCTTACTCGGAGCGACGGCGCGCGTACGGACGTGGCGAGTCGCCGTCAAGAGTGGAGTTGCAACCGGATGGAACTAAGAAAGCGGAAGACACAAGCAGGGTTTTCGTTAGTCGAAGCCGTTCTCGCGGCTGCCGTCGTAACGATTGCATTGGTGTCGTTGTTGGCATTCTTTGGAGTGGCAGTAAAGACTGCGACGACATCCAAGCTGGACACTCAGGCACGTGACCAGGCACAGCAGATCGTGGAATCGATTTTCGCCGCCCGCAACGCCGGCGCAATAAGTTTCAGTGCAATACAGAATGTCGGTGCGAGTGCCAGCGCGGTCTTTGTTAACGGCTACACCCAAATGTATAAGCCAGGTCTCGACGGCGTGCCGGGAACCACGGACGATGACACCAGCGGCTTGCAGACGGATGCTGCTGGGAATCCCCTCTCCACTCTGCAGCGTCAGATCCTGATCCAACCGGTCTATTTGGCGGACGGAGTCAGTCCGAATCCGAATGTTCGCCAGCTTACAGTCAGCATTCAGTATCCAGTTTTTGGCACTACCAAGACTTATAGCCAGCTGACGTATATCTCGACGTATCGGTGAGGGATGGTGTGATGAATGTTCGACTAAGCCGGCTAAGAGGAAAGTTCCAAAACGGTTATTCATTGCTGGAAGCGCTCGTCGCTATGGCGGTTGGCTTGGTGGTCATCGGGGCTGGGTTCATGCTGTTCCAGCAGGCCTCCAGCAGCAGCGGTTCGACGATGTCGAAAGCCGAGATGGAACAAAACGGGCGCGCTGCGCTTAATTTCATGATGCAGGACATCTCGGTAGCGGCGGTTGACTATCAGCAGGCAGGAATCGGAGTACCGCAAACCGGAGCCGTGATGGCTGTTTTCGGCTGTGCTGGTTGCAACACATCGACCTACCTAAACAACCAGGCAACGCCGATCATGCCGTATGACAAGAACTCCTTGAACGGCACCAGTGACACGATAACGGTCATTTACGTGGACAATACCTGGCCTCCGACCGGTCAGACGGTGGTCACGAACAATGCCACCAACCCGCCCAGTGCGACCATTTCTTCTGTCGGAGACCAGATCACGATTACAACCGCGAGTTTCGCTGACCCGAACGGAGTCATGCGGAACTACCAGGACACGCTCTACGGTTCAAAAGTTGGCGACGTTTTGATGATCTGGAACCCCAACGGGTATGCACTTGCTAGCGTCACCGCCGTTGGAAACGGAGGAGTATTGAGTCTGGGCAGCGATACTCTCCACCTGAATCAGACGACAGCTACAGCCGCAAACGTAGCCGCTCTCAAAGGCGGAGCCCCACTCTATCCGGCATCTACGGCAGCCTCGCGGGTAAAAATCGTTACCTACTTTGTGCAGAATACGCCCGGCGCGGATGGAGTTCTGGGAACGGCCGATGACATCCCGGTTCTGATGAGGCAGGTGAACGGCGACGCCCAGCCGACTGAGGTTACCGATTACGTTCAGAACCTCCAGCTCACCTATGACATGTACAACACGGTCACGGGTGTCTGGCAATTCGCCTCAACCGGGATTGGGGGGGCGGCGCCGACAGTTACGGACCCGACCCAGATTCGAAAAATTAATATCGCCTTGCAGATTCGTTCGCAATACAAGAATTCATTTGGGAATTACGACACGACTTGGGTCTCAAGTTCCGTGAGTCCAAGAGATTTGAGTTTTACCAATCGGTATGACTGATCGCTAGAGCTGAGTCGAGCAAAGTGGGGGAATACATGTTGCGAAAAGCACGTTCATCCAGCCGGGGTTTTTCGTTGGTCGCGGCCTTGCTGCTGATGCTGCTTGTTTCTGCACTCTCGGTTGCATTGATGTATTCGGTAAATACCGAGCAGAAGATCAGCGGCGCTGATCAGGAGCAGAACCTTGCCCGGTATGCTGCGGAAGCAGCGATGGAGAAGATGACAGCAGACGTCGGCAGCCTTTACACGAGCATGATGGCACCTGGGCTGGCGGACATCTCGAACCTGGGGTCGGCTGCCAATATGCCGACGATTCCGGGCGTTACTTTTCCCACGTACACGGTTTCCGCTACGTCGGACGGTGGTAATCCTGCTAAACCACTGGCGAACACCACGACGATCACCTCTGGACAGAATTCCGGATTGTATGCGCAGACGATCCCGATAGTGATGAATGCTGTGGCAGTAAGAACCTCAAGCGGAGCTGAGGTTCATATCACGCGCAGCTCCGAAGTTGTCCTTATCCCGGTCTTCCAGTTCGGCGTGTTCTCTGATTCGGACCTGAGCTTTTTCCCAGGTCCCTTCTTCGATTTCAACGGCAGAGTCTTCACGAATGGGAACTTGTTCCTGGCGGCCCAGAACGGACCATTGTCTTTTCATGCCAAGATGGCGACTGCCGGTGACGTGGTTAGAACAGTGCTGGTCAATGATGGCGATGCCACACCTCGTACGAACCTTGTCCTGGTTCCGACAACGACTGGTGGTTGCGACGGCGGAACGCAGCCTCCTACCGCAACAAGTTCGACGTGCAAAAATGTTACTCAGTCCATGAGCAGCCTCGCCTCGGGGAACCCTTACACAGGGAATGGAAGCGAAAGTCCAAGCTGGAAGGGAACAAATGGCACCAGTCAGACTTTCGGCGGCATGCTTCAGTCGAGGTGGGACGGGATTAGCAAACTGAACCTTCCCTTCGTGGGAAGTTCAGGCTTAGCTCCCTGGGAAATCATCAAACGGCCACCGCAAAATGGTCCTGATCCGGCGTCAACGTCACGCGAATACAGCATGGCGGAAATTCGGATCTTGTTGAACGACAACCAGGCGGACCTGCCCGGTGGAGCTCAGGCTGGCGACATCAACTTGGCTGGCGCAAGTTTCACGGTGGATGGGGCCACTGCGGCGGCTGGTACGCAGCCGAACTATCTGGCCCAGGCGACCCGGCCGACGTACAATCCCCCGCCGACCGCCTGTGCTTATACAACGCTCACCTGTTTAGGTCCCAACGATCCGGATCCGGGGTGGTTCAAGCCGGGTAACACCACTGCTTCCACCCAAAATGGCTCTGGTGCTTCTGCTGTTACCTGGCCCCTGGTTAGCGGATGGCTACGAGTAGAGTACAGGGACAGCACTGGCAACTATCATAATGTGACCCAGGAATGGCTGCAGGAAGGCTTCGCTCGCGGTGCGGCAAGTCCGAATACCGATACAACGAATCCGAACAGCGCCGGAGCCAATACAATTCATCCCAATGCGATTCTGATATTTCAAAAGCGACCTAACCCGCTGCCGCCGGATGTGAGCGCTAGCTACGGCTATGTTGGCCCTTACGTTTCGGGCGCCAGTTACAACACGAATCAGGTAGTCACTTACAATACGACGCCGCTCACCAGCAGCACCCCGAGCACTACCACAGCTCAGTACTTCGCCTGCACGAAGACTGGCGGTACAGGGGCGTGCCCGTCGAGTAAGACTCCGACGCTTCCGGCGAACGCTAGTTACTGGACGCAAATCACCGAGCCTTGGGCGTACACGAAGTTTGCCGCTGCGAACAATTCGCAGTTTGGTTGGTTCCCGATCAATATGTACGATCCGCGAGAGGGCGAGTTTGCCCATGGAACCACTCCTCAGGCTAACAGTTGCGCCGCCGGCGGCCTGATGAATACGGTCGAATTGGATATGGGCAACCTGCGCCGCTGGTTGCTAGGGACAATTCCTGCTGCGAACTCGCATGGTCCCAGCGTGGATACACAATCCCAGAACGGCTACATCGTTTACTTCTCAGATCGTCGCGGCATGCAAACAAGATTGGCGGCAGGCGCCGGAGCTGATCTCGATGGCGAATACGGTTACGAACCGATCGTAGACTCTCAGAATACCATCTGGAGTCCACACGGAATGGAGACTGCCAACGGAACCGAGACTGGGCCGTTGTCCACTGCCTCGAATGGTCCACTGGCGATGGGCGGAGCAGAGGCCGGCGAGGATATCAACGGCACGACGTTTGCGGTCAACTGGGGCGGAGACACGCTCATTGCTTCGCACGGCAGATTCAATCTCGGTAACGGGTTCGGCACGACGGCCGGTGGACTTGGGTTTGCTAACGAGTGGATCGACACCACTCACTATGTGACTACTACGAATCTGAAATGGCCAACAAGCCTCGCAACCGGATCGTTCGGTACTCTTACGGGTTCGACCACCGACTACATTGATAGTCCCGCAGTTCGTGTTCAGAACTGCGCGCAGATAGGGCAGTCCAACATCATCACGGGTACGCGACATGCCTTAAAAATCGTAAATGGAAGTTCGAATCACCTCCCGGTTGACGGGAACGGCAATCCGATTGGGATCACGATTGCCAGCGAACAGCCTGTGTACCTCCAGGGCAATTACAACGCGGACAGTACAAAGGGCAACAATTGGGGCTCGACGACGTACACGCACTCACCGGCGGCGGTCATCGCCGACGCGGTGACGCTGCTTTCAAATTCCTTCGATGATCGATATTCGTTGCTGTACCCATTATCGCTACCGTCCCAGCGCACCGCTGCGGTTGACACGTATTTCCGGGTCGCGATGGCCTCAGGGAAAAATAAGCCGTTTTACGTACCAAGTTGGGCTCCAGCCGCTGACTATGGAACGGATGGCGGTGTGCATAATTTCATCCGCTACCTGGAGAACTGGGGCAATGTAACCTCCCATTATCGCGGCTCGCTAGTGAGTATGTACTACGCACGCTATGGAAACGGACTCTATGGCCAGACCTGCAATAACAACGGAACTGCATGCGTATATGGGGCGCCAGCCCGAGACTACTCCTTCGACACAGATTTCCTGAGTCCCACCAAGCTGCCGCCAGGTACTCCGCGCTTGCAGGATATCGACAACCTATCGTTCCATCAGGACCTGTCGCCTCGAACGTATTAACGTTCTAGTCGCTGCGCAACCTTCAGCCCGCGGGTGACCGCGGGCTTTTCTTTTTCTCCGCACCGTTCGCGTATCCAACTTGCGACGTCCTGCGCAACTTGGCATGCGGTCCCTGAAAGTGGTACCTGTAGTCGAATCGCGCACAAACAGAACATGGCATCCGATACTTCATCCACACGAATACGACAGGCGTCTGAGTCAGCAGCTTTCGAAAACGTTTCGACGGCGCAGGCGACTGCATGGCCTGTGTCTCGGCCTCTGGTGGCTTCGGGTTTTCCCGGTGTAGAAGATTGGGACGCGGCGTCTTCCGTTTCCTTCTGCGCGGACTGGCAAGGAAAGCACGCTGATCCCGAGCGCACGACAGAAGTGCGCATTCTTTGGTCGCCCGAAACTTTGTTTCTCCGTTTCGACTGTCGCTATTGCGAACTATGGGTTTTTGACGATTCCGATCCGGATGGGCGGCGCGATGGGCTATGGGATCGAGATGTGGCCGAGGCCTTCCTGCAGCCTGACGATTTCGGCTCACGCAATTACAAAGAGTTTGAAGTCAGTCCGAATGGACTATGGGTTGACCTGCAAATATCGGAAGCGCCGCGGCGTGATTTGAAGAGCGGACTACGAAGTACGTCGAGGATTGACGAGATACGCAGGATGTGGAGCGCTCAACTTGCGATCCCCATGCGCTCGCTCACGCTGAACTTCGATCCCGCGAAATCGTGGCGCACGAATTTCTTTCGGGCGGAAGGGAAAGATCCGAGCCGCGCCTATCTCGCCTGGCAGGCCACACACACTCCGCAGCCGCAATTCCATGTTCCCGCGGTATTCGGCACGCTAAGATTTCAGAGCTAGTTGAAGACGGGGTGAGGCTCAGGGCTGCGGGTTATCCGGCGGTAGTGGCGTACCTTCAGGCGCCGGTGGAGCTTCGGCGGGAGGTGCTTCGGCAGTAGGAGGCTGAACTCCCCCCTGCGGCCCAGGCTGGTCTCCGCCTTGTGGACCAAGCCAGTCCGTTTTCGGAGTCAGAATCAGCTGCTGTAATCCCTGTGGCGATTCGACGATCACGTAGTTGAACGAAGATCCGTGCAAGAGAGCCGCGATCACATCACGCGGATTTCCAGGACCCAGTTTGGCCACGACACGTTCGCGACCTGCGTCGCTCCACGGCGGCATTTGGATCTCAGCGCCGGTCTTCGCGCCAACTTCGAACAGAATGTCGGTCAGCACCGAATTGTTCGCCTCGATGGAAAGCAGTCCGTTGGCGAAGCGAATGTCCGGCGGATGCGGTCCGTACATATTGTTAGCGGCTGCGTGTGGCGCGGCTTCTTTAGCCGAGGAGATTGGCGCGGTGTGTTGCATCGCCGACGCCCGCGCTACAACCGGTGGGCGCGATGCTGCCTGGACGTCAGCGCGATGAATCGTTGCGGAGGTCTTGCTGGCAGCGATACTCGGCGAGGGTGATTCCGACTTGGGCACCGACTTGGGCGCTGACGCAGTTTGCGGCGGCGGGGCCGAAGGTCCATTCGTCTGGAACTTGACCATCAGCTCGTTGCCATTGGCTTCCAACTCCGGTTTGTGGGTTCCGCTGGCGACATCAAAAACAATGCGCGTGACCGGAGGATTTTCCTGGTAGAGCGATAGTCGAACCGTTTGTACGGATCCGTCGCCAACCGTAATTCGTCGCGACGTGCTGCCAGGAAGAGTTCCAGGAAAATCCATCACAATGCGATCGGGCTCACGCTCGCTCCACAGCTTCGGCGTGACGGCCTGACTCAACTTCACGGAAAAGGTCAACTCACCTTTGCCCGGGTGAACGGAGAGTCCCTCGACGACGGTGTTCTGCGAAGGCGGCGGAGTTGATGTGAGACTCGGAACCTTTGCAGCCGACGGCTGAGAAATCGGTGGAGTTGGTGTTGGGCGCGGCGCCTTTGCAATCGTAGGCTTCGCTGCCGAAGGCTTTTCGACCGAGGCTGGTACTGAGGGCGGCGCAACGGGGGGCTTCGAAACTGCGACTGCCGCGCTGGTTGAACTTGCGCCAACGTGCAGCACGATGCCATCGCCAACCGTCTCAATCCGGGAAGGTAAAGGCTTGCTGAGGTCGATCACGACGCGTGCAATCGGAGGGTCGGTCTGGAATTGCGAGATGCGAACCTGCAGAACGCCAGCCTGGTTGACTGCGACCCGCTGGTTGCCACTGCCAAATTGGGCGCCGCGGAAATCAAGCACGATCCGGTCCGGATCCTTCATCAGCATCTTGTGCGGGGTCACGCCATGCGAGGGAATTCGAATCTCAACACCGCTTCCCGCTGGGCTGGCTTGAACGTCTCCGAGGGCCACCGGCGCACTGGCGGACTGCGGCGTCGTTGCGGGCATCTGTTGGGCTGACGCGGAGCAGATGAGCAAGACTGCCGAGCAAACTACCGGAATCGCACGTACGAACGGCATTGGAAACGATGAGGATCTTGCGAGACTCGAACTAGTGTCAATCAATGTGGCCGAATTTTCAATCGTGCAAACACCCGTTGCGTAACTAAGGTCCGGGTCCTTCCCGCGGGGCAATCCGCAAAATCTAACGATGTAGCGACCATGTCATGACATCCGAGAGCTATTTCGCAGTTAAAACAAATGTCAGAACGGGAGCTGCAGTTGAGAGATGAATGATTCGTCACGCTCAGGAAAGGAAGCTGTTACGCCGTTCCGGTAGGGTACAGGGACGGTAAGAATGCAGGGTTAGAAGAAACGCCGTAGCCCGCGATTACATTTCGTTTGCAACTACGCGGGAACTGGCGAATCAGTATGTAGCTTGAAGTATTACCGTTAGGGGTTAACCAGGAAAAGGAGCTAAGGCATCCGTCACACCGAGATATTGATCGCAGGCGGTGGACCATCCGGGCTGGCGACGGCAATCGCCGCGGCGCGTGAAGGGTTCGGCGTCACCGTTGTAGATCGCGCAATTCCTCCTATCGACAAGCCTTGTGGTGAAGGCATCATGCCGGACGGCCTGGCCGCTCTCCACGAGATGGGAATTCATCTGGAGTCGACATCCGCTGTCCCATTTGAAGGTATTCGCTTTGTGGGCGAAGGCCACGAGGTGACTGCATTTTTTGGGCCCCGAAACGGCCTTGGCATCCGCCGCACTACTTTGCATCGAGCATTGCTGGAACGCGCTGCCGAAGAGGGCGTTTCCATGGAGTGGGGCGTCTCTGTCGACCATGTAACGGGACTGAGCGCGCAGGTTGGCTCACAACAGATTCGCTACCGCTGGCTGGTGTGCGCTGACGGGCAGAACTCGCGATTAAGAAGAACGATCGGACTGGATTCCGTCCGCTTACTCGGACGCCGGTACGGCTTTCGCCGGCACTTTCGGGTTGCGCCATGGTCGAAGTGCGTTGAAGTACATTGGGCGAATTGCGGCCAGCTTTACATCACGCCTACGGCGGAAGACGAAATTTGCGTCGCCTTGATCACTACCAATCCAAAGATGCGCCTTCGACAGGCTCTCCGGGAGTTCCCGCAGATCGAGGAACGCCTGCGCGATTGCGCACCGGTAACGCGGGAGCAGGGCGCAATTACGTCGACGGCGAGTCTGGCATCGGTTCACAAAGGCCGTGTTGCGGTGTTGGGCGAAGCTTCAGGGTCGGTCGACGCGATCACAGGTGAAGGGCTTTCGACGGCATTTCGTCAGGCGAACGCGTTCGTTAGAGCCATCAAGAATGACGATCTGGGCGACTACGAGTCCGCCCATCGAAAGATCATGCGACTGCCACGCGCGATGGCGCGATTGCTGCTGTTGATGGACGGCCACCCATCAATCCGGCGTCGCGTCTTACACGCTTTCTCGTCCGAACCTGGTGTGTTTTCCCGCCTGCTCGCGATTCATACCGGCGCGCTTTCTCCTGCGCAGTTTGGATTGCACGGTGCGCTTGCGTTCGGTTGGGGGCTGATGAGTGCGTGACGGAATGTTAGACAAACGGGATACGCGAATGATGGTTCGATTTGGACGAGTGATTACCGCCGGCGTCCTGCTCATGCAGTCGCTGGCGGCGGCAAACTTGACGGCGCAGCAGCGAACGCTGGAGCTTGATCCGGCAAAAACGCAGATCCACTACGTTCTCGGAGCCACAGCACACACCGTGCACGGGATTTTTCAGATGAGGAGCGGTGTCATCAACTTCGATCCGGCGACCGGAGTTGCCAGCGGCGCGATTATCGTGGATGCCGCGAGCGGTAATAGTGGTACCGACGGCCGCGACAAGAAAATGAATAAGGAGATATTGCAGACCGAGCAGTACCACGACATCGTTTTCTATCCGAAAAAAGTGATCGGCAGTGTTCCCAGCCAGGGTGCTTCGCAGATTCAAGTGCAAGGAGTTTTCCGGCTGCATGGATCGGATCACGATTTAACGATGGTGATCCCCGTTCAGATCAACGGCAAAGAAGTCAGCGCAACGGCGCAGTTTGCGGTGCCTTATGTGGCGTGGGGGCTGAAAGACCCGAGCACATTCATCCTGCGCGTCGCTAAAGAAGTAACCATCGAGATCGACACCCATGGAACTTTGAAGTGAGATTCACACCGCCAGAACCGGAGCCAGAGGCAGTTTCAGCGAGATCTTCGCGCCGCCTTCGGGGACATCCGCAATCGTGACGGTTCCGCCATGGGATCGAGCAACGGCATTTACAAAAGCTAATCCGAGGCCGTGACCCTTGGAATGTGCTCCCTTAACGAAACGCTCGAAGATACGACCGCGCAGTTCGGCAGGGAAGCCCGGCCCATTGTCTTGAATCAAGACTTCAGCATTGTTGGCGGCGGCACGCACGCTGATTACAACTCGTGATCCGGCGGGCAGATGCGTAAGTTCGTTGTCGAGCAAATTGACGATGACGCGGTTGAGCAGAGCCACATCGGCTTCCACCATGACTTGCGGTTCCAGATGCAACGACAGTTCCTGGTCATGCTCGGCCATTGCCGGGTGATACAAATCCGCGAGCTGCTGGATCAGGTCGCTAAGGCTCACCGTCTCCTTCTGCAGTTTCAGAGCACCGGCTTGCGCTTCCGCCAGGTCAAGCGTGGTGTTGAGCATCCGCAGGAGTCTGTCGAGCGATTCGATCGCATTCTCCACGGAATCGCGCCATCTACCATCTTTGCTATCCGAGAGCGCGATTTCGAGGCTGCCGCGAATCGAAGTAACTGGGCTTTTCATGTCGTGCGCCACAGAGTCCGTGATCAGCCGAAGCTGGTTCACGGAAGCTTCGATACGATCGAGCATGCGGTTGAAAGTTGCCGACAGGCGGGCAATTTCATCGGAGCTATTGGAGACCGGCAGCCGGCTGCTGAGATCGTCGCTGCCAATGTGATCCACCCTCTCGGTAATGCGTTCCACGCGCATCAGCGTTCGATAAGCGCCTCCGAACGAAATGAGGAAGCCCAGAACCACCATGCCCCACCAGACAAGAACGAATCCACTGGTGAGGCGGTGCAGCATGCGCTCGGCTGCAATGTCAGCGAACCCCAGATACGTTCCGCCATCGCTGCCGCGTGGGTGATAAACAACGCGAAATGGTTTCGTCCATCCGGCAACGTTGAGCGAGGCCGGAACGCCGGGTTGAAACTGAAGTTCGCCTAGAGCTTTCAGAAAATCATCTTTGGAACCAGGTCCCACGAAGATCGGCGGCGTGTCGTTGCCGGTGAGAACGAAGAATACCGTGTTTACGTGCTGGCCTTTGCTGTTCAGTTCACCAGGAACTTCGTGGCTGGCAAGTTCGGCGACTTCTTCCACGATACGGTCACTCAGGGCGTCGCGGGGGGTGTTGATGGAGATGTCGGCGAGTACGTCCGCTTCGCCGCTCAGCCAGGCGTCGCTACGCTGCTGGATTTCGCCGGCCGCCATGGAATACATGATGCCGAAGGCGATGGCGCTGCCAACGGCGAAGGCCACCGTGGTCTTTGCCGACATGCGCCATGCCGCCGTCGAGCGTAGTGTGCTAGCTATCTTTGAGAACATACCCGACTCCGCGGATGGTGTGGATCAAAGGGCGCGCCGATTCAGAATCCACTTTACTGCGGAGACGATAAATGTGCACGTCCACCACATTCGTTTGCGGATCGATCCTCATGCGCCACACGTGATCCAGAATCATGGTGCGGGTCACGACACGGCCGGCATTCCGGCAGAGATACTCAAGCAAAGAGAACTCTTGCGGCGTGAGTTGGAGCGTGCGATCGCCGCGGCGAGCATCACGGCGGATGAGATCCAGTTGCAGGTCGCCGACGATGAGTTTGGTGGTGGAATCGGTCTGGGGCGGAGCGGCACGCCGCAATAGGTTGCGCAAGCGCGCGAGCAACTCGGCGAGGGCGAAAGGCTTGGTGAGATAGTCGTCGCCGCCCTGCTCCAATCCACGAACGCGTTCATCGACAGAACGGCGCGCGGAAAGGATGAGAACGGGGGCGCTGATGCCCTGGGCGCGGCAGCGGGCGATCAGGTCGAGACCGTCCATGTCTGGAAGTCCCAAGTCGATAATGAAGGCGTCGTGTACAGCTTCGAGCGCCACGGCCTCGGCTGCGGATGCATCATGAGCAACGTCCACCTGGTAACCCGCTTCCAACAGCGCACGCTTTAGAAACTGCTGGATACCGCTATCGTCCTCCACTACCAGTAGTCGCACGTTTCTCCTCGCACTCGGCCGTCAGAGATAAAGCTGCACAGACATCAGGACGTCAGGACTCGGCGAGCCATGCCCAGGGGCTCGCTCCAGAACGCAGCGGACGAATGCGCACGCTCCACGACATCGTCGATGGCGGACACAAATCGCTCCAACTGCTCGTGGCTGACAACCAAGGGTGGAGCGACTTTGAGCACCATGAAATTGTTCCCGCAAATCTGGGTAAGGATATTGTGATCCCGGAAGAGCCGCATGACCAGCACCTGTCCAAACATTCCCGGGTGCATCCGCTGAAACGCCTCGAAGGGTACACGCAAACTCAGTTTTCTGGGAGCCTTGAATTCAATGCCGCAAAGCAGACCGGCGCCAATCACGCGCTCCACCATATCAAACCGTGAGAGTTGTTCCGTCAGGCGCGCCCGCAGATATTCGCCCAGTTCTGCGGCGCGGTCACCGAGCTTCTCGTTCTGCAAGACTTCCAGCGTCGCGAGCCCCGCGCGCATCGCCAGCCCATTCTCGCTGAAGGTGGAAGTGTGGACGATGGCACGTTTCACCGAACTGTAAACCGAGTCATAGATCTGCTGTTTCATCAGCACGGCGCCGCAGGGGATGACGCCGCCGCTGAGGGCTTTGGCCAAAATTACGATATCTGCTTGGATGTTAAAGTGGTGAGCGGCGAGGAAGGTCCCAGTACGATACATCCCGGTTTGCACCTCGTCGAGGACCAGTAGAGTCCCGTAGCGCTGGCACAGGCGTTGTGCTTCCGAGAGGTACTCGGGAGCGGGAACACGAATGCCGCCCTCAGACTGGATCGGTTCCACGATGAACGCGGCAAATTCGCGGGTGGCCAATTTCGCGGCGAGTTTCTCGATGTCGTCGAAGGGAACTGCCTCGGTATTCTGCAGCAATGGCCCGAAACCATCGGTCCAGAATGTATTGTCCATGAGCGAGAGGGCCCCGCAAGTGAGGCCGTGGAACGCACCTTTCGCGTAGAGCAGGCCATTGCGCCCGGTGTGCGCGCGCGAGAACTTGATGGCTGCTTCCACGCCCTCGCTCCCCGAACTGCAGAAGAATACTTTCTTCAAATCGCCGCCCGCCAGGCGACAAAGCTCCGACGCAAGTTCGCCGGCGAGTTCAGGAACATGGCTCTGCAGCATCGCAGGGCCGGAGCGATCCAGTTCGTCCTTCAGCGCAGACAAAATCGCGGGATGATTGTGCCCAGTGTTGTGCACGCAATAGCCGGAGAGGAAGTCGAGGATGCGTGTGCCATCCGACGTGATTAGCTCGATGCCCGAGCAGCGCTCGTAACGCACATTCATCTGCAGAACATCCAGCAGCCTTACCCACTGCGGATTGACGTACTCACCGTAGAGCGCGAGAGAATTCTCCGTGATCGCTGAGAGCGGCAAATGGGTTCCCACTTTGTTCAGGAATTTAGAATTATGTTGAGCTTACGGATGAAACATGAAAGAGCGCTGTTCTCAAGGTGACGAAACGTTCATACGCACCTTTTGCTGCCAAAATGGAACTCCGCTTTTCCAGCAGGATCGCCGTACGCTTAGAAACCATGATTCCGCGAGTAGTAAACGCAGTTCTGATTGAGAAGTTCCGGGTTTGAAGCTGGTGCGCTCCTGTGGGACACTAATCCATGCCAAAAAAGAGGGAGTCGGATGAGGGCGAGCAGAAGAGCGTAAGCCTGAAGTCGTTAGCGGCGCACCTGCAACTCTCTCCCGCCACCATTTCGCTGGTCATCAATAAGTCTCCACGGGCGCAGTCCATTCCGAAGGCGACGCAGGATCGGATATTCGAAGCCGCGCGCAAGCTCAACTACAAACCAAATTTCTTCGCCCGATCACTTCGCAGCAAGAAGACATTTACGGTTGGAGTCCTGGTGCCGGAAGCGCGCGAGGGCTACTCCACCATGGTGATTCGCGGCATTGAGAATTACCTGCTCGATGCCGGCTACTTCTACTTCATGGCGAGCCATCACCGGCGGCCCGACCTGATCGATCAATATCCGAGCATGCTGATGGAGCGGTCAGTGGAAGGCTTCATCATGATCGACACCGTACTCAACGAGAGGATCGGAGTTCCGGTGGTCACGGTTTCCGGGCACCAGAAGCTCGCCGGCGTGACCAATGTTGTGCTCGACCATCGTCGTGCGGCCGAACTGGCCTTGCGACACCTGGTTGAACTCGGGCACAAGAACATCGCTTTCATGAAGGGACAGAGCTTCAGCTCGGATACGGAAGTGCGGTGGGATTCGATCTGCCGTGCAGCACGCGAGTTGAAAGTGAACATGCCGCCTGAGCTCTGCGTGGAGCTGCTGGAAGACACGGTCTCGCCGCAACTGGGAATTCCCATGATCGATCAGCTATTGAAGCGAGGCCATCCGTTTACGGCATTGTTTGCGTTCAACGACGTCTCGGCGATCGGCGCCATTCATTCGCTGCGGGAAGCAGGATTGCGCGTGCCGGAAGATGTGTCTGTGGTGGGCTTCGACGATATTCCGCTCGCGGCATTTCAGAATCCGGCGCTGACGACAGTTCGACAGCCACTGGAAGCGATGGGTGCTACCGCGGCTCGAGCTTTACTGGATCGCATACAAGGCGCGACCGAGTTTCCCGATGAAATCCTGGTGGAACCGGAGTTGGCGGTACGGAAGTCGACGGGACCGGCGAAAGGCTAGTAGTCAGCCATCGGCATTTCAGCACACAGAACAATGACCCCAGGTAGACACCGAAAAGGTGCGAACCTGGGGTCAATCTTTCTACCCGAGAACTGCCTCACTCAAGCCAAAGGAACGGCTTGAATGGGCCACCGTCATACACGGATATCTACCAACGTGTTCCCAGACCCAGCTTGAACGGGTTGCCGGATTGCGCGGCAATCACATACCAACTGGTCGCTCCAATGTGCTTGAACGGCTTGTAGGAGAAACCGAAGCCGGTGTTCAGGAATCCGGTGGAAGCCTGCACGCCCTGGCCGTCTACCAGTGCCTTACCGCCCACGGTTTGACCACTACCAAGCAGGTCCTGTGCGCTGCGGATCTGGTCCAGCAATCCGAACGCGGTGTTGATGTCGCCGTGGAATCCGTCCAGGTCCTTCTTCTCGGATAGTTGGCGGGTGAGCAGGGCCGCCGCCAGATGTCCGGAACCTTCCAGCCAGACAGAACTCGGATCGGGATTGGGCGAGTACGGATCCGATTGCGCAATGACGCAATAGGTGGGGCTACCAACCGGAACGAGTCCCGGGCGCAGCGGCGCGGTTGCGTAGCTGACTCCATTAAACCGGACGTTACCTGTGAGGACCGAGTTATAGGCCTGGGGCGAATCGGTGACCGCGAGATTCGTCTTCGCCCAGTCGATCGACACTTGATAGTTCTTGTCGAGCATCGCGAGATAGGACCAGGTCTGGCAATCCTCGGGGATGTTGGAGGTGGGATCGGTGCTGAAGGATGCGCCGTCCGGCCCGGTGCCGGTCCAGAAGAATCCGCCCGTAGTGTTATAGAGCGCCTTCACGAAGGCCAGAGCGTGCTGGGCGTTCGCCAACCATCCGGCTTTGCCGGTCAGCCGCGCCAGCATGTCGAAGAAGGCGAAGCAATCGATGTTGTGCTCGGTGGATTTGTAAGTGAGCAGGTTCGGGCGGCCACGAGTTGTCGTATCCAAAGTTGTAACCGCCGGGACCGCGAGTGTCGTAAAAGTTAGTCTGGATGAAATTGCCCAGGCCGATCGCGCCCGTATTCGCCGTTCCCAGGTATTTCGTCTCGCCGGTTGCGCGGTATAACTGCGCCAGCGCCATGCCGCTCCATGCCATATCACCTACAGCACTTCCCGTGAACCAAAAAGGATTGCCTGCCAGCTGGACATAAGCGCCGTTACCATCTGGCGCATTGACGAAATAAGCCTGGCGAACGCGGCCATCGGTAAAATTCGGATCGTGAGTTTGCGCGTAGAGCAGGCCATCGCCTAATGTGCGCGCACGAGAGATGTCCCCACCGCGGCCTCGCAGCAAGTACGCCATGATGGCGAGGGCATTGTCATAAACGTAAGCAGAGGACTCCAGGCCGATCTGATCGGCATAGCTTTGCGAGAGACGCACGGTTGAACCTGTGGCGTAGGCGTCCATCATGGTTTCCAGAAAGTTGTAGGCGTTGTCGATCGAGCTGCGAAATTTGTCTGCGTCGAATTGAGGACCGTCGCCCCAATCTGCCTTGGCTGTGCCAACTCCTGCTACTGAGACCAATCCGGTGGTAGCCGCCGCTCCCAGACCCACTTGGATCAGGGCGCGCCGCGAGAGCTTATTTGCTGACATGACGTTCTCCTTGGATGATCGAAGCCGAGGGTGGAAAAAGCCCATGGTCCTGGAAGACACGCTGCGGGCCCTGACTTCGTGCGGTCTGAAATTCTGCCCTACTAAAGCGGTTTGTCAATCAAATTCAGCAATAAAGGATTCGAGATTTCCACGGCGGGAACGAAACGGTCCAAATTATGACTTCGAGGTATACACTGGCTAGCTTTCGATCTTGACACTGTTTGTGTATCGGAGAATTAATCGTGCTCTTTCGGGCTTCTCGATTCTGGATCAATGTACTTCTTGTAACTTTTCTTTCCACTTTTTGCTTCGCTCAAGCGCCAACTCCAGGGCCAGATCCCTATAAACCTGTTCTCGACCGACTGGCTTCGCTGACGGTATTGCCAGTGACCGATTGGCGATTCCATACCGATCTGCCGCATCCGGAAGATCCTGCGGTCAACGATGAATCGTGGGCGCCGATTAAGGTGGATGAGAAATGGACGACCGGCTCCCGCGTGCTGCGGCAGACGATCACCATCCCGGAGAAATTCAACGGCTACGCGGTGCAGGGCGGGCGCATACGGCTTGATCTGAACATTGGGAGCGATGGCCCGCTGGTGCTCTCGGTCTTCTCGAACGGATCGCTTGTCTATCACGGAGATGAAGATGAGCAGCAACCGATCCTGCTGACAGAAAATGCGCAGGCTGGACAGAAGTTCGTGATCGCGGTTCGCGTGGATGGGGATATGCTGCCAACCCGGATCGTTCGCAGCCAGTTGCTGCTCGAACCGGCTGCAAATCGGCCCGATCCAGGCCTGCTGCGCATGCAGATTCTCGCTGCACAACCCATGATTGCCGCCTATGGCGAGGGCCGGCGTGTACGGGAAGCGCAGTTGAAGACTGCCGTCGAGGCGATTGATCTTTCCGCGCTCGACCATGGCGACCAGACGGGATTCGACAACTCGCTGCGTGCGTCACAAACGAAACTCGAAGTGCTGCGGCCGTGGCTGCAACAGTTCACGATCCGAGCAATTGGCAATTCGCATATCGACATGGCTTGGTTGTGGTCGTGGACGGAAACGGTCGAGGTCGTGCGCAACACATTTCAGAGCGTTCTCGACCTGATGCGCGAATATCCGGACTTCAAGTTCACGATGTCATCGGCGCGCACTTACGAGTGGATCGAAGAGAAGTATCCGGCCATGTTCCACGAAATCGAGCAGCGCGTAAAGGAGGGTCGCTGGGAGGTCGTCGGCGGTATGTGGGTTGAGCCGGATCTGAATATGCCGGCCGGTGAATCGCTGGTGCGGCAGATCTTGGTCGGAAAGCGATATTTCCAGAAGAAGTTCGGCGTGGATATCAAGATTGGGTGGAATCCCGATTCGTTCGGTTACAACTGGCAACTACCGCAGATCTACAAGAAATCAGGGATGGATTACTTCGTGACGCAAAAGCTGATATGGGCGCACGAATTCACTTATTTCCCATACAAGATGTTCTGGTGGGAGGCGCCCGATGGCAGCCGTCTTCTGACGTATTTCCCCCATGACTATGCGGAAGGTATTGAAGGCGCCCACATTGCGACAGACCTGGCGCAGTGGGCGCCGGCTATTTACGGTCAGAATGTTGCGATTGTACCGGAGACGATGCACCTCTACGGGGTTGGCGATCATGGCGGCGGGCCGACCCGGACGATGCTCGACAACGCGGCGCAGTTGATGTCGCCGGGCGTCGTTTATCCGAGATTTGAATTTGGAACGGCACAAGGTTTCTTCGACGATCTGCAAAAAAAGCTGCCGAGTATGACTGTGCCGACCTGGAAGGATGAGTTGTACTTCGAATATCACCGCGGGGTGTTTACCACGCAGGCGCAGACGAAGCGACGCATCCGGCGCAACGAAGAAGCGATGCTCAATGCCGAGAAGTTTTCGTCGGTGGCGATGCTGTATGGACGCCCCTATCCGCAGGACGAACTGAACCGCGACTGGAAGCGCCTGCTTTTCGATCACTTCCACGACATCATGCCGGGGTCGGGCATTGCGGTGAACTATCTCGACGCCAAACGCAATCTGGAAGACGTGAATCTCTCTGCGACCGAGATCACTCAGGGCGCGCTGGGAGAGATCACGGCGCGCATCAATACGCAGGGATCTGGCGTGCCCGTGGTGGTTTTCAATTCCCTTTCGTGGCCGCAGACGGAGGTGATTGAGACCGAGGCACAGCTTCCGGCACCGGCGAAGCAGATGGAGGTTGTGGATGCCGCCGGCAAACCGGCGCAGGCGCAACTGCTATCTGTCGATCCACAAACGCACCGGGCGCGCTTTTTGCTGTTGGCGAGCACACCAGAGTTTGGATATCAGACGTATTTTGTGCGCGCGGCGACGAGGTCCACTCCGATCTTGCATCCGGTGAAAGCGTCCGCCGATTCCCTGGAGAACGAGTTCATTCGCGTGAAGGTCGATCCGGAAACCGGCTGTATGACCAGCCTGTTCGACAAGCGGACGAACGCGGAAGCACTTGCCCCGGCAGAGACCGACTCGGGCGGTCCCAAGGATCACATCTGCGGCAACCTGTTACAGGCATTTGTCGATAAGCCGAAGAAATGGGACGCGTGGAACATCGACGCCGATTTCGAGAATCAGCGCACCGATCTGATGAAAGCAGACGAGGTAAAACTGATCGAGAACGGGCCGATGCGGGCCGTACTGCGCGTGAAGCAGCATTTCCAGAATTCCAGCTTCATACAGGACATCACGATGTACGCGGGCGTGCCCCGCGTCGACGTCAACATGCAGGCCGACTGGCACGAGAAGCACATCCTGCTGAAGGTGGCTTTCCCGCTTAGCGCGCACAGCGAGCGGGCGACGTTTGAAATCCCCTACGGCAGCATTCAGCGTCCTACGACACGCAATACTCCGGCGGAGAAAGCGAAGTTTGAAGTGCCGGCGCTGCGCTGGGCTGATCTGGCCGACGCGAAGAACGGCTTCAGCCTGTTGAACAACTGCAAGTATGGATACGACGTGAAGGGCAACGTGCTGAGACTATCGCTGCTGCGCTCGCCGGAGTGGCCCGATCCCCACGCGGACGAGGGGCATCACGCGTTTACATACTCGCTTTATCCTCATGCCGGAGGCTGGCGCGATGCGCAAACGATCCGGCGTGGGTACGAGTTGAACTACGGGTTGTCGGCGATGCAGGTATCGCATCATGCAGGGACATTGCCGACGCAGCACTCGTTCCTGCAACTCCGAGCGGATAATGTGGTTCTCACTGCGGTGAAGAATGCCGAGGATAACGACGGCATGGTGCTACGTTTCTACGAGTGGGCGGGCAAGGAGGGTGATGTGACCGTGCAGCTTCCTCCGGGCGCCAAGTCCGCTTCTGAAACTGATTTGATGGAGCGTGCTACCGGCGCACTTGTAATTCAGAACGGCAGCACTACAATTCACACGAAACCATACGAGATCAAAACGCTGAAGGTGCAGTTTGCGGGAGTTGGTGGTACCGGCGCTAACTGAGGAAAATTAGAAGGGGCGCGGCATCTCGCGCCCCTCTCGGAGTTACACCATAAGGTCTGAGTCACCTCGCTGGTGTTGGTACCACCTCCGCAAGTCGAACGTCCTGCCAAATCTTGGCGAAGCCTTCGTCCTTATAGACGCTGCTCATATCGTTGTAGCCCTCCTCCTTGGCCTTCTTCAGGTATGTGAGGCAATGCTCTATGTCGCCGCGCTTGGCAAACATCTTGGCAAGCATGAAGTCATAGCGAGCGCGCTCTTCCGGCAGGATCTGACCAAGCACGCCAGACCGGGTGCTTTGGCTGAAGATCAAAGGATCGAGCTCGACGGCGCGTGAGAACTCCGTGGTCGCACGGTCCCATTGTTCTTCGTTGAACCAGGCTGCGCCCAGATTCACGTGGAACGTAGCCCGAGTCTCACTCAGCGCAAGAGCCTTCTTGAAGTACTTGATCGCCTTATCGTTCTTCTTCTGAATGAAGGCAATCACACCGAGATTGTTCACGGCGTCGGCGAAGTTCGGATCGAGCTTCGAGGCCTTATCGAAATGTCCCTGGGCCGCCTTACGGTTTCCAGCCTGTAACTCGGCCATACCGAGCTTGTTATAAAGGACCGCATTAGTAGGTTCTTTTCGCAGGGCCGCGCGGTAGTACTGCATCGCCTGGGGGAATTCCTTCTGCTTACGCAGTGAGTCACCCTTGGCTTCCATTTCCGATGCCGTCATGATCTCGGAGCCCGTAGTGGCCGCTGGTTGCGTATCCGGCTCAGCTACGGCGCAAATCGGAACCAATCCGGTCAGGATCACCGCTGTCATCATTAGTTCAACTAGTCTTTTCATAATCGACCTCCCTTTTGGGCTGCTTTCCATCGGGCTCACTTATTGGCTAACCCGATGGGGGGAGTAGCCTCCGTACTGGCACAGTTATCGCGTAAATCCGGCCGCAGCGGAACGCTATAAGGGCTACTCGGCGGCTACTGGAACGGTTGCCCGAGAGGGATAACGGTCAACGCTGCAACGACTTAGGAATCAGCAGGTTGCGGGGCAGAAAAAGTGTACGAGGGAGCCTTAGTCGACCGTTACATGGCCGTTACATGTAAGTGAACCCAGCGTGTAGACGGTTAAATACAGGCTGTCACTGAACAGCCGGTGTCTATTAGCGTATACACCTGGGGTAGGATCAGGGTTGCGGGGGCACCATGGCGTCAAAGGCTGCGGAAAATATTTCCCTGGAGCTACAGAGGGCGGAACTGGAAGCCGTTCTCCGGTCCGAACTCTTTTCGCGTGCACCCACCCTGGCTCATCTTCTTTCCTATTTGTGCGAGAAGACCTTTGCCGGCGAAAGCGGCCAGATCAAGGAATATTCGATCGCCGTCGACGTCTTCGGCCGTCGCGACTCGTTCGATCAGGATGTGGACTCGATCGTGCGCGTGCAGGCGAACCGTCTGCGCAAGCGCCTGGCGGAGTATTACGCGGCGGAAGGTGCAACGCACCGCGTCCAGATCTGTATTCCCGTCGGGCAATACGTCCCCCAATTCGAAGAGAAGACTGTACCTGCGCCGGTGGTGGTTCCGGCGTTGCCCCAACCAGGGGGAGCGACGAAACTCACCCGGCGTCCGTTGTGGCTGGTGCTTGCGATCGTCACACTCGTGCTGGTGGGGACAGCGATCACTTATCTTGTGCGACAACAAAAACGGTCAGCCATCACGACCGTGCATCGGACCGAACTTCCGCCCGAAGGCCCGGTTGGACTTCCAGTAGGAGACGAGATTCGGATCCTGGCGGGAAGCCCGCGAAGCTACGTGGATCGCTCCGGCAAAACTTGGAGTGCCGACACGAGCTTTGCCGGCGGCACGGCCGTGCATAGTTTCACGCGCGTGATCTGGCGTACGCAGGATGCCGATATCTATCGCAACAGCCGCCAGGGAGATTTCACCTATGACATTCCCCTGAAGCCGGGGACATATGAGCTGCGACTGCACTTTGCGGAGACGTACTACGGGGCAGAGGACATCGGTGGTGGAGGCGAAGGCAGCCGCGTGATTTCTGTCACGGCGAACGGAAAGCCGATCCTCAGCAACTTTGACGTGATCGCCGATGCGGGCGGAAGTCGCACCGCAGATGTAAAGGTCTTCACCGACATTTCTCCGGCGAACGATGGCAAACTGCATCTGAACTTCTCTTCTGTGCAGGGCGGACGAGGTATGTTGTCGGCGATTGAAATCTTGCCGGGTGCGAGCGGGCATATCCGTCCGGTACGAATTCTTACTCGCGACAGCGCGTACTACTCGAATGACAGCCACTGGTGGAGTCCGGACGAGTACTTTAAAGGCGGGCAGATATTTTCCCGCGAAGATTCAGTTGTGGGCACCGACGATTCGGAACTGTACGAAGGCGAGCGCTGGGGCAACTTCTCCTATGCGATTCCGGTCCCACCCGGAAAATACAGCATCACGCTGCACTTCATTGAACGCCGCTTCGGCCCAAATAATCGCGACAAGTATTTCGGGCCGCCACATGATCCGAATGCCGGGGTGGGAGCACGCGTCTTCAGCGTCTATTGCAACGGCAAGACGATCGTGCGTGACCTCGACATCTTCAAGGAAGTGGGCGAGAACCGTCCGCTGATTCGCACCGTTACTGGCCTCGAACCCAATGCACAAGGAAAACTCGTGCTCGAGTTTGTGCCGATCAAAGACTACGCCACGGTTACCGCCATCGAGGTTTTGCCGGAATAGTCGCGGTTTCTCAGCGATTTACCCGTCTCGCAACTTTGTACCGGCCTTCCGTGTTTCACCCAATAGCCGCTTCGAAAAGAGATCGCAAGCTACGGGAGGGACCGGATGCGACACAAGGCTGCTGTGGTGATGTTGTTGATGTTTGGACTCGGGATCACAACCAGTGCGTTTGCCGGCGACAGGTGGGATTACCGGGACACTCATCACGAGAAGAAAGACCTGAAGAACGACTATCGTGACATCAAGCATGACCAGCGCGACCTGAATCATGACTACAACAAGCTCGCGAAAGACGAGCGTCGCGGAAACTGGCGCGCTGCGCAACGCGATCAATCGGAGATTCGAAATGATCGTCGCGACCTGCGTTACGACTACCGCGATGTTCACCAGGACCGGAGAGACATCCGGAATGACTATCGCGACCTGAATCACGATTACCGCTACTAAACCGCGAATTTTGTCCGCTGATGAGGGTGTGCTTGAAGAAGCACACCCCTTTTCTTGCAGTGTGGGCTCTAGAAAGTAACCTTCGTGCCTTGCTTAGAACACCATCGCACGCTGGCTGATCTCATACCGACTACTCCCGAACTCCTGCCTGTTTTGCCGGTGTTTCACGGTTTCACTGCAGCCTGATTCGGGCCTGTCGCCCTGTCTTCAATACGCGGAAGTACATGTGCTTTCGAGGCTGGGAACACTTTGGTAATCACGAAATCCGCTAAAGAACGAAGTAGACTACGCCCCATCAGTAACAAGTCCCGGCAACTCCATATTAGTGAGCTGATCGAATGAAAAATATTCATGAAGTATTGAGGGAGAAGGAACAGCAGATCGAACAATTGCAGCGCGACATTGAAGTGCTGCGCGCGGCCGCCCGCTTGCTTGACGGCGAGGGTGGTTCTTCCAGTCCGTCGAGCGCTGCGAGCCGCGAACCGGTGGGCGTAAGCACTGCCTCGGGACGCCGGTTCCCATGAGCACCACAGGTAGTCTCGTGGATCTTTAGCGAAGAGGAAACAAGATGGCAACGAGTGTGACACAGGGTCTTTCGGACGATCAGACGGGCGGAGCGAGTTATCGCATCGCCCGGCGCGTCACGTTGGCTGATTCGATGGTGGTGCGAGCGAAACTCGGACCCGCTGGCGAAGGCCGGATCCTCGATATCAGTGAGACGGGGATGGCGTCGCAGTCGCAGATCCCGATTCAGCCGGGCGGGAAAATCACGGTCGACTTCGATATTCCTGACGGCGGGCACATCCGCACCGAAGCACAAGTGGTGTGGAGGACCGTTGACAAGCGCATGGGATTGCGTTTCCTGCGTATGTCGGAGCCCGCGCGCCTTCGTCTGAGAGCCTGGATCGACACACTCGCCGGCCCCGAACCTGTTCCCGCCGCTGTGCCCGCTGAAGCCCCAACCAAGGCCGAATCGGCCCCACGCGACAATAACGAATTCTGGCACCTGATCAGCGAGATCAAAGCGAGCAAGCTTTACCTGGATTCCGCACTCGCACTCATCGTAGAACGAGCGGCGGAGTTGACCGGATCTACCGGCGCGGCTCTTGCGATTGGTCCTCCGGAAAACATGGTCTGTCGTGCGACACTCGGCGACGCTCCCGAAGTCGGGACTGTGATCAACCCTGATTCCAAGCTGACCAGCGAGTGCATACGGACTCGCAATACCGTGCACGTGGTCGACACGGATACTGACCCGCGTGTGGATCCATTCGTCTGCCGCGATTTGAATATGCGGTCAGCCGTGCTCGCGCCTGCCTTCCCAAACAAAGGCGATAAGAATTTCACCGTCGTGCTGGAAATGTTTTCTTCACGCGCCAAGAATTTCTCCGCTGAATCCATTCGCAAACTTGAACAGCTTGTGGAAGTGGCAGGTGTGCTCGCCCTTGGAGACGCGGCGGATGGCAGTGCTCTTCAGGCGGAGGCTCTCGCCGCGGCAACGCGGGCGAGCGCGGATGCCAACGAGAGTGCCCTCTTCGCACAAGATGAGTTGGATCACCTGGTCGATCGATTCATTTCCGATCTGAAGATCGGAGGACCGGCCAAGCCGGATCTTAAGGCCGAGACGAAAGCGCCTGCATTCGAAAGCAAGCCGCTGGATCAGAAGAGGTCGGCTGCTTTTGAGACAAGCAACGGCAGCAGAAAAACCGATTCCTTCTCGACGAAACCGCCTTCCGAGAAGCCGCCGACAACTAAGCCTCTTGAGAGCAAGCCGCTTCCCGTGACGGAGAGTGTTGTCACATCGAAGAAGCCGGAACCAAGCAAGAAAACAACCGACAAATCATCGGAAATGGAAGTCGTGTCTCTGGCCGAGCCGGTCGGAGCGCCGTTTGTGCCGAAGAGAGCCGTCGAACGAGCCGATTTGACGTGGGGGCAAACTCCTGAGCCGCCTGCTTCCAAAGTCCCGATGATTGCAGTGGCTGCGCTGGCCGTAATCAGCGTGATCGGCGGTGTTATCTACTTCGTCCACCGTTCGAGCGCCCCCCCGAAGCCAGTAGTCGAAGCTCAGGTCGCTCCTGCTCCGGTTACGCCTGCTGCTGATCCAAACACCAGCATGACGGTAACGGCGACACCGTTGCCGGCGACTAAGCCGTCAGGTGCTTCCAACTCTGCGGTCAGCGAACCTGCGAAAAAGACGAGCGCACCTGAATCAAAACCTGCAGAGAAAGAAACAAAGCAGAGCGAAGCGCCGAAACAGGCGCCTGAGCCGGAGCCAATAGTCCTGGCTGCGGCGAAGCGCACGACAACGGAAGCGCCAGCACCCATGGCTGCGCCGTCGATTACGATGCCGACAGGTGGTGTAGCTCCGCCTACTGATATTCCGGTGTCGACCTCGGCGCCGCAACTGGCCGCACAACGATCAACGGGAGTTACGCAAGGCGTGCTCATCCACCGCGTGAGCCCGAAATATCCTTCCGCGGCGCGTTCCTATGCACTCTCTGGCGAAGTCGTGCTGAAGGGTCGGATCACGAAGGAAGGGGACGTCGACCAACTGAAGGCAGTCAGCGGCAACCCGCTGCTTTCGGGCGCCGCCATCGATGCAGTACGGCAGTGGAAATATCAGCCGTACAAGGTGGATGGAAAGCCGATTGATATGGAGACGACCTTCCGCATCAAGTTCGACATACCGCGATAAGATTGCTGACTCGTTTACTCGGCCGGGAGCTTCGACTCCCGGTTTTTTATTTTCGGCGGGGAAGGTCCATCCCGAAGTAGGTCGCGGCGTTGTGGAAACAGATGTTCGCGACGGTTGTTCCTACCAGATCCATGTTGTGCGGCAGTTCGCCCGATTCCATCAGGCCACCTAGCCAGTTGCAAAGAACCCGGCGGAAATATTCGTGGCGCGGAAATGACATGAACGAACGTGAATCGGTGACCATGCCAACGAAGCGCGATAGTAGTCCCGTATTCGCCAGAGCCTGCAACTGCCATTCGATCCCCTGTTTCTGATCGAGGAACCACCAGCCGCTGCCAAACTGAATTTTGCCGGGAGTCGATCCATCCTGGAAGTTCCCGCACATGGTGGCGATAGCGTAATTGTCCGCAGGATTCAGGTTGTAGACGATCGTGCGGGGAAGCGCGTTCTCCTGCGCCAATCGATCCAAGTAATGGCCAAGGTCGTTGATCTGCGGCCAGTCGCCGATTGAATCAAAGCCCGTATCCGGGCCGAGGGTTTCGAGCGCGCGTGTGTTGGCGTTACGCCGGGCGCCTAGATGCAGTTGCTTCGTCCAGTTTTTTTCGGCGTCGAGGTGTCCGAAGAACAGCATCAGGTAGGACGCAAACTGCGCGTGCTCTTCCGAAGAAGCGGCGCGCCCTGAACGCACTTTGTCGAAGATGCCCGATGCAACCGCCTCCGAGCAGAAGGTAGCGTAGCAATGCTCCAGTCCGTGATCGGAGAGGCGTGCGCCCATTCGTTCAAAGCTGTGATGGCGGCTCCGCAGAGCACGCAGGAAATCTTCAAAGCCGCGAATCTCGGTGTTACTACGCTTCTCGAGTTTGTCTGTCCAGTCGTTGAAGCTTTCGGGATCGTCGACGCGAAGGGCTTTGTCCGGACGAAATGTGGGATACACGCGGAAGCCGAGGTCTGCCTGAGCGACGCGTTGGTGATCGGCCAGATCATCTGTCGGATCATCCGTAGTGCAAACTACTTTGACGTCGAACTTCTTCAGAATCGCTTGCGCAGTCAGCGCTTCGGTGGCGAGCATCGCGTTGGCGCGTTCCCAGATCGCCGGTGCGGTCTGTTCGTTCAATAACTCATCCATTCCGAAGTAACGCTTCAGCTCGAGATGAGTCCAGTGATACAGCGGATTGGCGATGGTGTAGGGAACCGTGCGTGCCCAGGCGAGAAATTTGTCATACGGATCGGCGCTGCCCGTGCAGTAATCTTCGGCGATGCCATTGGCACGCATTGCACGCCACTTGTAGTGATCGCCCTCCAGCCAGATTTCATAGAGATTGTTGAAGCGGCGATTACCCGCGATGTCGCGCGCCGAAAGATGGCAGTGGTAGTCGAGAATCGGCTGCGCGGCGGCGTACGTGTGATACAACTCGCGAGCGCTGCGAGTGCTGAGAAGAAAATCTTCGTGGATGAAGGGGCGCGTGGTTTGCGGCTGTGCGGAAGACATTGTGCAGTATTGTACGGAATCGATCGGCCGCTTAGCTTTTCGCTCCCACTTTTTCGGTTGCGCGCTCTTGGGAGGCGCCGTCTGCGACGGGTTCCAGTCGCGCCGTGAAATGCCGCAAGAATGGCGCTTCATAGGTCAGGCGCATGCCGCGAATCTGCTCCCGGCGGTTCCACACTTCGAGGATGACCTCAATCACGTAATCGACATGGCTTTGCGTGTAGACGCGGCGCGGAATGGCCAAACGGACGAGGTCTAACTTGGCATTGGCGCCAAACATCAGCGCACCAATTTCGACGGAGCGGATTCCCCCTTCAAGATAGAGCTCATTGGCTAGCGCGACACCAGGGAATTGGTCCGCAGGGATGTGCGGCAGAAAGGCGCGCGAATCAAGGTAGATGGCGTGGCCGCCCGGCGGCTGCACGATGGGGACGCCGTGCTCTGCGATGTGATTGCCGAGGTATCCGGTCGAGGCGATGCGGTAGCGAAGATAGTCTTCGTCGAGCGCCTCCTGCACGCCAACGGCAATTGCTTCGAGATCACGTCCAGCGAGGCCGCCGTACGTGGGATAGCCCTCGGTCAAGATGAGCAGGTTCTTTTCCTGCTGAGCCAGCAGATCGTCGTTCGTGCAGAGGAAGCCGCCGATGTTGGCCATGCCGTCCTTTTTCGCGGACATAGTGCAGCCATCGCCGAGACGGAACATCTCCTGCGCGATCTGCTTGGGAGTGCGATCAGCGAAGCCCGGTTCGCGCAGCTTGATGAAGTACGAGTTCTCGGCGAAGCGGCAGGCGTCAAAGTAAAGCGGGATCTTGTGCTTACGGCACACCGCGCTGACGGCTCGCGCGTTCTCCATCGAAACCGGCTGGCCGCCGCCGGAGTTGTTGGTGATCGTCAGCATCACCAGCGGAACGCGCTCGCGTCCCACCCGGGCGATCAATTCTTCAAGGGCGTTCACGTACATGTTGCCTTTGAAGGGCTTGCTCACACCGGGCTGCCTGGTTTCGGCGCAAGGGAGATCGACGGCTTCGGCGCCGACGAATTCCACATTCGCGCGCGTGGTGTCGAAATGCGTGTTGTTGGGGACGACGTCGCCCTTCTTGCAAGTGCAGCTAAAGAGGATGCGCTCGGCGGCACGGCCCTGGTGCGCCGGGATCACATGCTTGTAGCCGAAGATGTCCTGGATTGAATCGCGAAAGCGGTCAAAGCTGGGGCTCCCTGCGTAGCTTTCGTCGCCTTCCATGACCGCGGCCCACTGGTGCGTCGACATGGCGCCCGTGCCGGAGTCGGTCAGCAGATCGATGAGGACGTCACCTGCAGGGAGGAGAAAGAGGTTGTAGTGAGCGGCGCGCAGTAGATGTTCGCGCTGCTCGCGAGTGGTCCAGCGGATCGGCTCAACGCTCTTGATACGGAACGGCTCAATGATCGTCTTAATGGGCATGTTTTTCTCCGCTGGACGCGACCGCAACGCGTCATTCTCTTCCTTTCCAGGGCGAAAAGCCAGTCCAGTACGGGATGAGCAGAGTCTGCAAATTGCTGATTCAGCAAGGCTTCTCAAATGAGATCACGAAATCACCGAATTGAGGTGCAGTGCATTGCGGCTTTCGGATGTGCCGACGAAACTCGCGTTCATTGGAGGCCCTATGAATGCGGATTTCAAACTGATCAATATCGACGATGGCTATTCAGATTGCGGCGGAGCGCCGGTGCTGCCGCCAGAAGCTCGGCGCAACGCATTGGGATTCAAGTCCGCACCGCGCGTACAAGGGAACTTTGTTGCCGTGGCGGAAAAGAAGGTGTTGACCTGGCTGGCGGAACGCATCCCGGCGTGGATGAATTCCGATCACCTGACCGGTACTGGTGCAGGTGGGCAACTGCTGGTCGGCTGCTCGTACTTGTTGGCGCGATGGAATCGGTGGGGATTGCTGCTGGCTATCTTCTTCCTGGCGGTGAACTGGTTTGGTGACAGTCTCGATGGCACGCTGGCGCGTCATCGAGATCAGCAGCGTCCGCGCTACGGGTTTTATGTCGATCACGTGCTCGACAGTCTCGGATCGCTGTTTCTTTGTGCTGGACTCGCCGTGTCGGGCTATATGCATCCGCTCGTTGCGATGGCGATGCTGGTGGCGTTCCTGATGCTTTCGGTCGAGACGTATCTGGCGACGTATACGTTGAGCAAGTTCCAGATGTCGCACTGGATCTTCGGGCCGACGGAGATTCGCATCATTCTTGCGATCGGGAATCTGGCGCTATTCTCTGCGCGGACCGTGGGCGCATTTGGGAGACCGCGTTTATCGTCTGTTCGACATCGGTGGCGTGTGCGCCGTGGTTGGCATGGGATTAATGTTCGCGATCGCTGCGATTCGGCACACCGTCACGCTCTACCGACAGGAGCCACTGTGAGCGTCCGGCGTTGGCTGAAGTTCAATGTCGTAGGCGCGTTCGGAACCGCAGTGCAGCTGGGCACACTGGTATTGCTGAAGAGCGCCTTGCATATGAATTATCTGTTGGCGACGGCTTTGGCCGTGGAGATTTCCGTTCTGCACAACTTCGTCTGGCACGAACGGTACACGTGGCCGGACCGTGCGCTGAGTGGTTGGCGCGGACGGCTTCGAAGGCCTTGCGGCTTTTCACTTAACCAACGGATTGGTTTCGATCGTTGGAAACCTGCTGCTGATGCGACTTTTCGTAGGTCAGCTCAGGATCCCGTACTTCATTGCCAATGTCGTGGCGATTGCGATGTGCGGGCTGGCAAACTTCGCGCTGGCGGATCGCGTGGCGTTCGCGGAAAATCAAAAGCCTTTTCACTACAGAGGCACGGAGACACAGAGAAAACAATTGATTAGTTTCTCTCGGTGACTCTGTGTCTCTGTGGTGAATGGATCTTCTATTCTTCCGCTGCCACCGGTACCGCATTCTTTCGCGGGCGGCGGTTCGCTTGCAGGATCTTCTTGCGCAAGCGCAGCGACTTTGGCGTGACTTCTACGAGTTCGTCGTCGGCGATGAACTCGATTGCCTGTTCAAGATTTAGCGTGCGGAAGGGAACCAGGCGAATGGCGTCGTCGGCTGTGGAAGAACGCATGTTGGTGAGCTTCTTTTCGCGGACGGCGTTCACGTCGAGATCGTTGTCGCGTGAGTTCTCGCCGACAATCATTCCCTCGTAGACGTCGACGCCAGGTCCGATGAAGAGTTCCCCGCGTTCCTGCAGGTTATAGAGAGCGTACGCGGTGGTTGCGCCATTGCGATCGGCGACGAGCGCGCCGGTGAGCCGGTGCGGAATCTCGCCCTGCCACTCGGTGTAGCCGTCGAACAGTGAGTTCATGACGATGGTTCCGCGCGTGTCCGTAAGCATTTCGCTGCGAAGTCCGATGAGGCCCCGACTCGGCACGCGGAATTCGAGGCGCACGCGTCCGTAACCGTGATCGTGCATGTTACGCATCTCGGCTTTGCGCATCCCAAGCTTTTCCATCACGACGCCGACGAACTCCTGCGGAATGTCGACAGTAAGCATTTCCACCGGTTCCATCAGCTTGCCGTCGATACGCTTGGTGACGATCTCGGGCTTGCCGACAGCAAGTTCAAAACTTTCGCGGCGCATCATCTCAAGCAGGATGGAGAGCTGCAGTTCGCCGCGTCCCATCACCTTGAATGAGTCGGTGCTCTCGGTTTCCTGCACAGTGATGGAGACGTTGGTCAACAGTTCCTTGTCGAGGCGATCACGCAGATTGCGCGATGTGACGTACTGGCCTTCGCGTCCTGCGAAAGGAGAGGTGTTCACCGTGAACAGCATCGCAATCGTAGGCTCGTCGATCGCAATGTGCGGCAGTGGAGAAGGGTTCTCGACGTTGGTGATGGTCTCGCCAATCGTGATGCCTTCTACGCCGGCAACGGCAACGATGTCGCCGAGCTCGGTCTGATCGATATCGATGCGCTTCAGCCCGTCGAACGAGAATAGCTTCGTGATCTTCACTTTGTGGAACGACTTGTCCAGCTTGGCAATCGAGGCTTCGTCGCCGTTGTGGAGCGTGCCATTGAAAACGCGCGCGATGGCCAGTCGTCCGAGATAGTCGCTGTAATCGAGATTCGCGACCAGGATCTGCAGTGGACCGTCGACGTCTCCGCGCGGTGCAGGGGTGGTCTTCACGATCGCTTCAAACAGCGGTTGCAGATTCTCGCCCGTGTCCTTCAGATCAGTGGTGGCGGTACCTTGCTTCGCGTTGGTATAGAGAACCGGGAAGTCGAGCTGATCTTCGTGAGCGTCGAGATCGATGAACAGGTCGTAGACTTCGTTCAGAACTTCTTGCGCGCGTGCATCGGGCCGGTCGATCTTGTTGATCACGAGGATCGGAGGAAGCTTGGCTTCCAGGGCCTTGCTCAATACATAACGCGTCTGGGGAAGCGGGCCTTCGGAGGCGTCCACCAGCAGCATTACGCCATCCACCATTTTCAGGGCGCGTTCGACCTCACCGCCAAAGTCACTGTGACCCGGCGTGTCCACGATGTTGATCTTGTAGTCGTGGTAATGGACAGCCGTGTTCTTGGCCAGGATGGTGATGCCGCGTTCGCGCTCCAGATCGTTGGAGTCCATGACGCGGTCGACGAGTTCCTGGTTGGCGCGAAAGACGCCGCTCTGGCGGAGCATGGCGTCCACCAGCGTGGTTTTACCGTGGTCTACGTGGGCAATAATGGCGATGTTGCGAATTCCCTTGTTCAAGCATTCCTCTGCAATCTTTTTACGGGGAGACGGGCGTCGGCCGCAAACCGGGAAGGTCAGGCCGGTCCAGTCACATGGTTAAGCCAATGAGAATGTTAGGCGCTGCGGAGACAGGTCTCTCTTAAACATTATATAGGGCAGGGGGACGGGTGAGGGATTTGGGGGGTAGCACGAGGGGCGTGGCTTGAGGGTCAGTGGAATCGACAGTTTTGGAGTCGCCTTGTAATCTCCTCGTATGACCGCCTCCGAGATCAGGATTCAGAAACGTGTTTCTGTTCGCACTCTGTCGCACTTACTCGAAGTCCTTTGGCCAGATTTCGTTGAGGTGGAAGGATGCATCTTCGCAGGGTTTCAATGCGGAGGCGGCACGGTGAAGCTTTTGAGCGAGGGCCGAACCGAGACTGAGTGCTTCGTCAACCATACGCACGTATTCGATGAGTTTCGGAACAGTGCAACATTTTCGCGACGTGAAAATATATCGGAAGAACTCGACCTCGTGGAAGAGACCTACGATTTTCGCATCCTGACTTCGTGTTGGCGTGTGAAATAGGTAGAAAGATGGCGCGGATGTGGACGATGAAGTTGAAATCGGATTTTCCTCAGAAGCGATTCAGGGTTTATTACACGCAATACGACAATCCCATCGTGATCGCTTTGCATCATGGTGCGGACCTGAAGAACCATTCTGGTCCAGCGACGAACAATGATCGGCTACTGATCTCAATCTTCGGAACGCGGTCGATATATCGACACCGAATGGATATACGACAATCGTTAACACGTTCTGTCAGTAAGAGCAACTTTAAAAGCGCGGAAATGATGATACCTGGCGATGACGGAGATTCTCACTCTGTATGTCGATGGAGTTGTGACTGACAGCCACTGGCCCATTTTCCTCGGATCCGATGGGGGGGGAGGGGTGTAACAGCCTTTCGAACAAAACAAAGACCTTATCCGTCGGACGAAAGATTTGTCCGTCGGATGGTATCGGATCGTCCGTCGGATGATGCGACGGATATCCGTCGGATGCGGGCGATGTGCCCTCCCCACTCGTTGCTTCGCACGAGTGGGGCACCCCCATGTGTCCGTCCTCAGATCGGTTTTTGTTCCCCATCTTTATTCCATTTCTATTGTGACAAATTTGGTGGGACCTACTGGACACTTTGGCGAAGTTTATTTCTGGAATGGAATGAAGAGGTTGAGGAGATTTTCGTGATTCGAGGGGCTTGACAAGAAATTCATAGAGGCAATCGCTCGTGGTGCGATAGGGATACCTCGCTTCGCTCGGCATGACAGGATCCTCTCTTCGCTCGGAAAGGGGAATCGCTGGTCGCGATTAAACGGCTTGTCGGGAGAGGGAGTTTTGTTAGCCCAGGTTAGCGTCCAAAAGAAGGATGCGGAACCTGGGGCACCGGCACCGGGCGCAAATGTGGGATCACGAAGAAAGCGCGCGTAGATCCTTCCGGAGGCGGTCGGGTCCGCGAGCATCAATCTGGCGAGCAGTAAGGAGCTCCTCAATCGCGGCGTGCGTACTCTTCCAAATCGGGGTGGCGCGGGCAAGCAATCTGCGTCCCTTGGGTCGTCAGTCTCATCAGGCGGGCGCGGCGGTCGGTCGGGTCCGCCGTAATTTCGAGCAGGCCGCGGCGCTCGAGAGGCTTGAGAGCGGCCGTCAAAGTGGTTCGATCCATGGCGAGCAATGACGCCACTGCCGCCATCGAAGGCGCTTCCGGGCGGTTCAACGACATCATCAGGGAGAATTGACCGTTTGTCAGGCCCAATGGGCGGAACGCGTCATCGAAGCGGCGTGCCAGCGCCCGTGCCGCTCGCTGGACGTGAAGACACAGGCAAGAGTCGCGGACGAGGAGAGTCGTCTCATAGGCTGGGCTCTTATCCGTTGACATAACGCAATTATATTGATATCAACCTATATTCGTCTCCAGAAATACGCCAGGAGAATAAAAACCAATGAAGCAAAATACTCGCACGACGACTGGGCTAGCAATGTCGGTGCTCATTCTTGTGTTCGCCGCCGGGCGGCCAATGGAAGCGCAGGATCGTCCTGCGACGTATCCGAGCATGGCCCCGCTGAATCAGTACCTCATGGATCGCGGCGCCGAGATCGCTCTGGCACGAAGCGCAGCTCCAGAGTCCATTTCCGGCCAAGCTGAGATCCAAGTCACTGGGTCCGCATGGATATGAGCTCGCAGTGAAAGGCACTAACGGTTTCGTCTGTGTTGTCGAACGCGGCTGGATGTCGCCCTTCGACAGCGCCGACTTTTGGAATCCCAAATTGCGCGGTCCGATCTGCTTCAACCCTGCGGCAGCGCGATCCGTGTTCCCCCTCACCATCAAAAGGACGAACCTGGTATTAGCCGGACAGTCGAAAGCACAAATCATGGAGGCTCTGAAGACTGCGACGAGCCGAAAAGAGCTACCTAGCCTCGAAGGTGGCGCGATGAGCTACATGATGTCGAAGAAGGCGTACCTGACGGAGGCCGGCAGTCACAACATGTGTCACCTGATGATCTACGCTCCTCTGGCCGATGCTGCGTCCTGGGGCGCAGATAAGCCCGGGTCGCCGATCATCTTCAGCGGGCAGTTTCAAGGTGCTCCTGAACCCATTACTGTGTTCCTGATCCCGGTTCCTAAATGGTCGGATGGAACGACCGCGCCGCAAATGTAGCGAAATGACATCACAGACATCAGTCCCATTGCAGACGAGGAGCTATCGGATGGGTTTCGGCGCGAGCCAACGGGTGACGAGGTCTCCTCGGTTATCGACGACCGTAAACAGAGCTTGTAATGGCGAGTGGAATTCTAAGAGGTCAGAACCGAGCACGGTGAACGTCAGAACGGTTCTGTTCGAGGTGCACCCCGTGTCCGTATGTAGTTCGCGGACGAAGCTGGAACCGGTGGTTGTCAGGTGCAAGGTCACCTTCACGGCGCCGTAGATATTTTCGCAATGGAGCAGAGCCCGCAATTCCAGTTCGCCATTTGAATTGTGGTGGACGGAGGATAAATCGGCGTAAACGACCACCGGAGGATTGCCTCCGGGGGAGGCATAGGGCGCGGGCCACAAGCGACTAAATTCTTCTGCTGCCGCGGCAGTGTGGGTTCTTAGCTTCTCGTCGCGCTCGTCCCAGAGCGGATGCGAACAACCCAACAACTCGGCGTTTGATTGCTGTGGTTGACCCTCGAGCAAGTGGTACAGGGCGGGCATAAAATTCGGGTGAAATCCAGCGCGGGCCATGAGCATAAGACCCTCCGCATCAGCTTCGAGTTCCTGGTTCCGGCAGAAAGCACCGAGGACATTGCTGGAAGCGTTTGGGTCCGTCCATGAACTGGCGGCGGCGCCGGGAGAGCCGACCACGATTTGCGCCGATACGGATTGCTGCAACGACTTCTGAAACAGGTAACGACGAGCCCAGTCTCGTCGAGTGACATGGGCCATCTCGTGAGCGAGGGCGGCAGCCCAAAGACCAGGATGAGAGCCGAGGAACTGAGCCAACCCTTCATCGACGAAGATGGTTCCGTCGGGCGAGGAGAACACGTTGCCCGCATCCTTGGCGATGCGAAGGTCCCAAGAAAACTTCTTACCATTCGGGGGAAGTTGCTGGGTCAGTCGATCGAGGACTTGCTTGCCCGTTGCGTAGCGCCCAATAGCGGGTTGGGTTAAAGGAATTACCAGGGCGCGGACGTGCTCAGCGAAAACCGTATCGACATTGAACTTAGGCGGAACCGATTCCGGCAAAAGGGCCTGCTGCGCGAAGGCAGGGACCAGGCAGAATAGCGAGAGGGCAACTAGACCGATAATTTTGCCGGTGACTCGCGACATGCTTTCCTCCCAATCCGCATGTCAGCGCCAGCCAAGTGCCAGCGCGAAGCTCCGAACGAATTGTTAACGAATTGTTAATGTAATCTGGATCGCCCGGCGAAGTCAGTGACGTATGGGCTTCGTTGCTGCCCACCCACGCCATCCCCGGACTATTGCAGCTACTGAGGCAAAAGTTTAGATTGCTTTGCCTATGAGTTCGTCGATCCTTGCGTCGCCGCTTGCGGGACAGGTTCTTGGGAGGCTGGGAGATTCCTTTGTGATTGCCGAATGGGAGGATCCGGGCGGTCATACAGGCGCTCCGTTCCTGATCGCTCCTCCGCACATTCATCATCATGACGACGAAGCGTGGTATGTGCTCGAAGGCGTGTTGAGGATACGCAGGGGCGATGAGGAGGTCGAGGCCCGAGAGGGCAGTGCTGTGCTGGTTCCGCGTGGCACGCCGCATACGTACTGGAATCCGGGGGAAGGCAGGTGCCGGTACCTGCTGATCATGACGCCGAAAATCTACGAACTGATTCAGGCGATACACGCGATGACCGACCGGAGCCGGCCAAAGCTCAGCGAACTGTTTCGACAATACGATTCCGAGCTTTTGTAATAGAGAAGCGCTGCGATCAACTGCCCCACTCAAGCCAGAAGAGGGCTTGAATGGGCCACCTGACAAATAGTCTGCAAAAAAATAGTCTGCAAAAAGAGAGCGCCCGCAAGCCTTGCCTCAAAGAGACGAAAGCCGCGGGCGCGCCACAACAGTCGATGTGAGGGAGGCGGCGCCTGTGTGGGGTTAGGCGCCGTATCCCTGATCGATCATCTGCCGGAGAACTCCGGCGAGACGATCGTGGTCTTCGTCACCGAGGGCAACGAAGCGAAAAGGCTGCAACTTGCTGGAGGATCGAGTGACAGGACGCATCAGCTCTACGAGCCCGCTGATGGGGCCGGATTTCGATCGCATATGAAGTTCTGCCAGGGTGCCTTCGCGAACTGTGCCACTGAATTGGGCAAGTCCGCCGGTAGTTGAAATCTCGTGCAGGACCGCCGGTACGCGTTTGCCTTCCAGCGAGAAATTGACCGACTCGCTGTTCGGGACTCGTACCCGGGGAGCCCGCACACTGCGGTGCGGTTGGGGAAAATGAGCCATGGCGAGAAAGAATCGCAGCTGGCGTGTGCTCTTGCGAGATTACGAGAGCCGCCGTCCAGATACGCGCAGGAGGGTTGTCCGGCAGTCCAGTGACTGCAATGTCACGGACAAGGGCAAGAATTACCCAACTCCGAGGCAGGTGAGTTGCATCCGAGCTGTTGAGAGATAACAAGTTCCGAGATGGCAAAGGTCTTGCTAGATCAACATTCGTCAGTTTGATTGTGGTTCGTAAGCTGCCGTCTCCTGGGCAACCCCCAGTGCAAGGAAACGAAGGTGGGACCGAAAATTCTTTTTGTCGATGATGACCCAAATATTCGGCTGACGTTGCCCGAGATCCTGCGCCAGCATGGGTTCGAAGTTGCGGTTGCGGCCACTGTAGCGGAAGCGTTGAAGATCATCAGCACCGAAAATTTCGAGGTGCTGCTTTCGGACCTGAACATAGGTGAGCCGGGGGATGGGTTCACGGTTGTGAGCGCGATGCGGCGGATCCAGCCGTCCGCGACAACGATTATTCTTACTGGATATCCAGCGTTCGAGAGCGCCCTGCGGGCGATACAAAGCCAGGTCGATGACTACTTAGTAAAGCCTGCCGACGTAGCTTCCCTGATCAGCAAGATCCGGGAAAAGCTGGCGAGTCCCATTCTTCGGCAGCAGGCTCCGCTGTTGCGTCTGGTAGATCTGATTAAAGAGAATCGGCAAGCTATTCTGCACGACTGGCTGGTCAGCGCGGATTTAGCGGGGAGCGGTACTATCGAGTCGTTTGCGGAAGTATTGGATGCCGTGATCCGCAATCTGCAGCGTGGGCCTGAGAGCCGTCCGGATGCTGATCTGGAGCCGGCGGCAGCTCATGGGGAGCGGCGCCGCGCGGAGGGTTATCGTGCCTCCAGCATGGTGGACGAGTTACACGCGCTGGAGAAGGTGGTGCTGGTTTACGCTGAGCGCAACCTAATGCGGGTGGACCTGAGCACCCTGTTCCAGGATTTGCGAACGATGAACGAGGTGTTCCGGGCACAGCTCTCGGAGGCGGTACGCGCCTATATGGCCGAGCCGGAATCGCACCAGCCGGCTCTCTGTTAACTCAAGAATTACATTCTTTCGCACGATTGCCGGGCGCTTCCGACAGTACGCCATACCTTCGTAATCTGGGCAGCGTTCGCTCGTAAGAAGAATATGCAGATGAGCCGAAAGAATGGTCTCATCCAAGTAATTCCTCCGGGGCGGCTCGAAGCCGCCTCTTTTTTCAGGAACTTGGAGACGGTCACGAATTGTGACTTGTTTGCACATCCCCTAGTGCATCTGTATCATTCTTTTTCTTCTCTCCCCTGAGCGGCCAAGGCTGTCCCCATCACATCTTTTAAGGAACGCAGCGATATGTCCATTGGACGGCTGTATCGCGGAGTGGTCAGGGTAGTCACAGAAGAGGGTCCGTATTACTTGAGACCGCAGATGCGGCAGCGACTTCGGCTGCTATGGATGTTTCGACATTTCAGCGAACTGCCGGCGGTTGTTCTGAAGCCGGGCGAACTGCAGATCATCAGCGAACTTGCCCAGAATTGTTACTCTCCAGTGATGCAGTTGAGCGACGAACTGATCGGCACACTCGATTGCCGGGCGTTAATTAAGATGAAAAAGCTGCCGCAAGCTGAAGCTGGTATTTCGCGCCGAACTGCATAAGTTCTGATCCCGCCGATATCAGGTAGCGCAAGCTATCCACGCCATGTATTTCTGTAACTCTACCGATTTGCTGTCTGTTGATTACCGCGAAGGAAGAGAAGAAACGGACCGCCGAAGAGCGTCACTTCAACAATCCGTTTCAAAGAGGCAGTAGCCTGAATCGCGTTGGACTCAGGACAAATCGGAGACCGATTAGCAAAGTACTGCCAAGCCCAGGTCGCGCACAATACTATAAAAGCAGTATGCGCAATCGTGCTGCGTAGCTACCAATCTTGCCAGCCGCTACCCTGAACTCTTATAAGTGAGTTGCTATGAACGGAAGGTTCCTGTGATCGTTCGCCGAATTGTGCTCGACGAGGTGCAGATTCGCGCGCGCGCGGACAGCATCAACAGTCCGGAAGTCGATTACGCGCTTCACAAGCTGCCGGTCGGCGGCAAGCAGGGCTGGACGCAACAGTTCGATTCGGTGCCGAAGACGATGATCCAGGTCGAGTTCGATAACGGCATCGTTGGACTAGGCGAATCGTATCGTGGAATTCCACGTGAATTAATGCGGGCTGCCGCAAAGGAACTGGTTGGCGCAGACCTCAGCAAGTTTAATCTGCAGGCGCTGCCACTTCCGGCGGGACGCGTTTACGACGGTTACGAATGCGCGCTGACCGATGCGCTGGCTAAGAGCCACAATATTCCTCTGTATCAATTGCTTGGCGGTAAGTATCGCGACAAGATACGAGTGGCCGCGTGGACCGGGCATCGAACGACCGAGGACGCGGCTCGAAAAGCGAAAGAAGCGAAAGCGGCCGGCTACGAGTGCATCAAATTCAAGTGCACGGTGACGGATCCGGTAGCCGATTGGTGCCGCGAAATCAAAGAGGCGTGCGGGGAAGATTTCTGGGTTGTGCTGGATCCAAACGAACGCTTTGAGATCCCAGCGAATGCGGAACGTATTGCACGCGAACTGGAAGAGATCGGCAATGTGCTCTATCTCGAGGATCCGATTCCACGCTGGAATTACGATGGCTGGCGCTACTTGCGCAGCAAGATCCATGTTCCACTCTCCATGCATGTTTCGTTGCCGTACATCGAAATGGGGCAAATGCCACAGGATGCGGCGCGCGCGGCAAAGCTCGATTGCAATGACTACTTCCACTTCAATGGCGGCATCTTCGCGTTTCGACGGCTGACTGCAATGGCTGACGTGTTCGCGATCCCCTATTCGCATGGCAGCGAACTCGACTTTGGGATCCTCGAAGCGAGCTATGTGCATAAAGTAGCGGCATCAGCATTGGGCACGATGCCGAGCGATGTTTTCGGGCGACTCATCCGCGAACACGATTTACTGAAAAAGCCTCTTGAGATCAAGGACGGAAAGGCTGCGGTCCCACAGGGAGCAGGACTGGGAGTGGAACTCGATCCTGCGGCTGTCGAGCATTACCGAACCGATCATTGCGAGATTGAAGCCTGAGCGCTTGCGAGGAGAGCGATGTTTCTCGAGGAAATGAAGTGGCCGGAGGTTGATGCGCTCGATCGCGAGAAGGTGATTGCGGTTGCCTGCATCAGCGCGCTCGAACAGCACAGCGCGCATCTGCCGGTCTCCACGGATTATCTGATCGGCTCGGAAATTGAGCGCCGGGTCGAGCGCGAACTGCCGCGCACGCTCTTGTGCTTGCCGCCGCTCTGGCTGGGATGCAGCAGTCATCACATGGATTTTGCTGGGACGATCAGCATTTCGGTGGAGACGATGAGCCGTCTGCTGCAGGACGTCGTCGCATCGGTGATGAAGCATGGCTTCCGCAAGCTGCTCATCCTTAATAGCCATGGTGGAAATCGTGCGACTCTTGGTTACACCATCCAGTCTATCGGCCACAGCTATCCGGATGCGCTGATTGTGGGCGCAACGTATTGGGATCTGGTCAATAAAGAACTCTGGCAGGCACGTGAAACCGAGTTTGGAGGAATGGGACATGCCTGCGAGCTGGAAACATCGATCCTCCTTAATATTGCTCCCAAATTGGTTGACCTTTCTAAAGCTGAGCCAGATGGGATGACGCTCTCTGAGTCGGAGTTCGGCCGCAATGAAATGCTGAGTTCGCCGGCGGTGGCGGTTTACAAAACGTTTGCTGAGACGAGCAGACATGGGGGACATGGCGATCCGCGTAGTGCAAGTGCCGACAAGGGCGAACGCTTTCTGCAGATTATTACTGCTGGCGTGAAGCGATTGTGCGACGACATGCTGGCAGGAAGGATCTGATTCTCACCCACATCTGCCAAAAGAGGGCAGATATGGGGCACCACTAATTCTTCGTCGGAATACTGGCGCGCGCTTCGGCGGCGAGACGATCGGTGGATTCTGCCAGCTTCTTCATCGCTTCGATTGATTGTTCTGTTTTGGCGGCAGAGAGCTGTTTAAGGGCCGTGCGCCGCAGTTCTGGGTCGAGCGTTCCTGCCAGCAGGATATTCGAGAACTGCTCGAGGGTTGCATCTCCCGGCATCAATGCAAGAATCTGGACGGCCTTTCTCAACATCGCGACGCTGCTTTTCCCGATGACAATGAATTTTCCGATTGCGGGTACAGTATTCGGATCTTTCAAGAACATCAGCTCGTCGGTCGCCTCGTCAAGCAGGTCGGGCGCGAGCTTCGGCAGTGCGTCGGCGAGCACTGGCGCGCGTCCCTCACTGCGGTTCCTGATGAGGGCGGTCAGCGCGGCGCGTTGAACACGAGCATCCGCGTGCTGCAGAGCTGGAGCGATGTGCGCGGCAAGCGCCGGGTCCTTCAAGTCGCTCAGCACGGTGCACATATTGCGCACGACATACCAGCGATCATCATTGAGGAACTTGCGAGCCGCTTCAATTGCGGAGGGCCCCAGTTGTGAGCTCAGTCGAACTAGTGCGAGCCGGTTTTTAGCGTCGCCTTCCAGAATCAAATGCGAGAAGACGTTGTTCACGCTTGCTGGGGTTCCATAGCTGAGAAGCGTGACTGATTTTTTCGTCCAGGCGGAATCGGCGCGGTTGGCGAGGAACAACTCAACGAGTCTTTCGTTCGCATTGACTGGAACTAGCCTGCTGATGCCCACGCGACAACAGCGCCGGTGCTTGTCGGGATCACGTTTTTCCGAACGCTCTAACAGGCTGCCGATCTGTATGACATTGTCAAAATCTTCATAAGTTGCGATGGACTGCGATAGAACCGTCAGAGTGGTAGCCACCTGGAAGTGAGTAAATTCGGAAAGATCGTCGCGCATCAACGTGCGGCCGAGCCGTTCGATTGCTTTCGGAACGAAGTCAATCTGACCGACGGGAACGCAGCGGATCAGTTCAGGGGCACGGCTGAAATCTTCCGTCAGGATTTCGGGCTTCTCCGCGTCGAGAAATTCGAAATAGTGGTTCACCAGCGTGCCTGCGCGTTCCACCTGCCGGGTGCGAACGCACTCCTTTACGAATTCCAGCAGGCGACGAAACTGCCCCTGGTTGTAGTGCGCAATGGCCAGGAGCTGGGTGTGCTTGGTCTTGAGATCCAGGGCGGTCCAGCGCAACTCAGACTGGATCTTTTCCTGCATGTGCGGCGGGACCGCAAAATCCTGTATGAACTTGACGAGTTTCTGCGACAGGCGATCGGCGGTCTGTGTCGCTTGCAGCGTGCGTGCCAGTACGCGCAGGACTTCGTCTTCCACTTCGAGCTTCTGGCCGCCTTCTTCTGACTTCAATTGCTTGCCGGCCCACTGTAGTGCGGTGTCTTCCACGTATTCCGCCGCGACTTGTTCCGGCGAAGCGCTGGCGAGTTCCTTTTGGCGCTCAGCGGGGAAGGAAGCAAGAATCTTGTCGACGCCCATGCTCTGCAGAATCCGTGCCAATGAGGTATAGGACTTGGCCGGATTGCCGCTATCTTCGAGCAACGAACGCTGCACGGAGTTCTCCATCAATTCCATGAAGGTGTAGTAGCCGGGGTTTGCGCTCTTCGACATGCTGGCGCCGAACATGACGCTTCCGCCTTTGCCCCCGCCAGATCCCGCTCCAGAGCCTTCACCACCGCCGGAGCCGCTCCCGGTTCCATATCCAACGCCCAAGCCTAGGCCACCGGATCCGTAGCCCATGCCACCTTCGCCGCCCCCGCCGCCTCCAAATCCTGGACCGCCGCCGTTGGCTGGGCCGCCCATTCCGCCGCCGGGGCCACCTGGACCGAACCCACCACCGCCGCCCGGCCCCGAACCTGCTGCTCCCGCCGAGCCCGGCGCTCCGGTACCGGTGCCACTCCCGCCTTCTCCAGTGCCAGTGCCCCCGCCGCCTGGGCCTTCTCCCGGACCGCCAGTCCCTGAAGACGCATCGGCCTCGCCGTCTTTAGCGACTACCAGGTTGGGCATGGGGATGGGGACACCGTAGCCCTGCTCCTTGAATCCCGACATGCCGGACAGAATGGCGTTACGAGCGGAAGGGTCGAGGCAGGCCGATTCAAGCAGCGCGTCTACGGAGTCCATGAAGTCGCGACTGCCGGGGTCCTCCTCCATTTGTTTAGAGAGGATGTACGCCTCTGAATTAGTCTCGAGAATGGTGTCGCCCTGCTCGTTTTTCTTTTGATTCTTCGCAGCCAGCAGGATTCTCGTGCCCTCAACTTCGTTCTGCTCGATGTAAGAGCGCAGGCCGCCGGCTTCGTCGATTATCTTCGAAGATGCGGAGACTAAGCCGATCAGCTTTCGATACCGCGCCATGGTCAATCCTGGCTCGAAAGTTACGGCAGCGATTCCGCGCTTCAGGAATTCTTTATTCAATTGATCGAGTGAAGGGTCGGTAGTAAGCAGGTTGTTCAGGACAATCTGGTTGTCGACAAATCCAACGGTGAAGCGGCCTGCTTCTTTCATCAGGCCATTCAGCAGATCGAAGCTCTGCTGCACGGGACGTTGCACGTTGGGATGCTCAGCGGAAAACAGCACCGCCGTGCGTATCGCCATCTGAAACGTTCTTGCGAAGCGCAGGCCGACGTTCTTGAGTTGTTTCGTGTCTAGCATCAACTCACCCTGCCGGAACTCCGGTTTCGAGTCCCGAAGTGGCCGCGTTCGACGCACTGCCGCTGTCTTGAGTGCACTGATTATGAACTATTTACCACTTGAGAAACTATAGCTGTTTTGGCACCGGAAGGCGTAGGACTGCTGGATTCGGGAACCCTGGTTTCTGCCGCCACGCTGAGAGTCAAAACTGCGAACCTCGGCGGGCACTTCCCAGGCGGTCTCACAGGATGCACCATGGTGTCACATTGGGGGACGAGATGGCCCGTTTTCTTGATCGTCTACTGCATCGCTGTTCCCACCAGTTTTTGTGGCCCCGTAAATCTGCCGATGGGCGCGCCTACCAGGTCTGCATTCGTTGCGGCGCCGAGTACGAGTACGATTGGGAACACATGCGCCGTACGGGTCCGATTGAAATCACGGCGCCTGCCGTGCAAAGAGCACACCTGATTCCACAATAGCCTGATTGAAATACTGCGATTACTTCGAGAGTTGACCACTTCCGCGGGGTTCTTTCTGCCGGTGGGTCGATATATATTGACCACGGGGCCACTCGGAATTTAACGGCGCAACCATGTACATCAGGAAGAAAGTCGTCGTTTTCGCGTTCTTCTTCTTTGTAGGCCTGCTGCTGAGTGCGCAATCCGAAGAAGATGGGCAACCTAAATCAAACCAGGTATTCCGCTCCGATGCGCGCCTAGTCGTGGTCGACGTCGTTATTACAGATAATGCCGGCCACGTCGTGCACGGCCTGAAGACGCAAGACTTCACGGTCCTGGAGGACGGTAAGCCACAGACTGTCGTGGCCTTCGACGAGAGGAGACCTGAGGCGTCTCCGAAGTCAGCGCCACCTGCTGTAAACCTTCTTAAGAACGAATACACCAACTACGCAGTGCGCAGCGATACGGGTGCATTGACAGTCCTGCTTCTGGATACGCTGAACAGCAGCCGCCAAGACCTCACCTACGCCAGAAACGAAATGGTCAGCTTCCTGAAGAAGCTGCCGCGTGGAAAGAGAGTGGCGTTGTACACGCTAGGCTCGCAACTGCGAATGGTGCAGGGCTTCACCGATGACACAGATACCTTGATTGCTGCAGCGGAGCAACTCTCTACCAAACCGCATCCGGTTTACAGCAACAACCGGGAGCTGTCGGCGACCATTGGCGAACTGGCTGAGTCGGGACTGAAAAAGAATCCCAGAGCGTATGTGGCGATGGTGCGATTCCTGAACGATGACTATCAGGGTAAGTTGGATATGCGCTCGCACGATACGCTGGATGCGCTGACACAATTAGCGCGCGCTCTGGCAGTGGTACCGGGTCGCAAGAATCTGATCTGGATCTCCGGCGGCTTCCCATTCGATTCGTTATCAAATGGTGATCGGCTGCAGAGAGTGTCTGCGCTGCTGGCTGCCACGCGTATAGCGGTGTATCCGGTCGATGTGCGAGGTGTCCTGTCGATGCAACCTGACGGACAGACTCGCGACAGCGAGATTTCGCGAAACCAGGCTTACGAGACTACGGCAGGTCTCGACGAGGAAAACCGAACGCTGGTGGAAACGATGCAGAACGTAGCCCAGATCACCGGCGGACATGCGTATACCGGCATAAACGATCTGGATCATGCGATCGCAGATGCGATGGATACTGGATCGAGCTACTACACGCTGGCTTATCGGCCGTCGAACAACAATTGGAATGGAAATTTTCGCAAGATCACGGTGAAGACAGCTCGACCGAAGGTGAAGGCGCTCTATCGGAATGGATACTATGCAGTGCTGGACCCGCTGAGTACGAAAGAAGATCCGAATAGCGTGGCGGCTTTTGCGATGCAACGTGAGGTGCCACTGTCGACTCAATTGATCATGAAAGCGCGGGTTGTGGCTCCAGAAGAATCGGATAAACCGGTTGCCATCGATATGCTGCTCGACGCGCGCGATCTGACTTATAGCCCCACAGCAAACAAGCAGCAGCGTCCGGAAATTCAGTTCATCGCGGTGGCGTGGGATAGCAATGGGAAGAAGTGTGGCAGCTTCTCGGAAACTTTCAGCCCGTCGCTCTCTCCGGAGCAGTTGCAAACCTTATTCCGCAACGGCATGCAGTTCCATCAGCCCATGACGCTTCCTCCAGGCTCCTATCAACTCAGGTTAGGAGTGATGGACCGGCTCGCCGGCCGAGTCGGTACTATCGACGTCCCCCTGGTAATCGAGGCAAAACAGGCAGCAAAATAGTTTTGCGCTCGCGAGACTTCGAACCAATCACAGATTGCTCATCCCACCCTCGATGAGTAGTTCGCTCCCCACGGTAAACGCAGCTTCGTCAGAAGCCAGAAAGACGACTGCACTGGCGATCTCGCTGGGATTTCCAAAGCGTCCTGCTGGAACCTGACCCTGGATGGAAGCGGCTACTGACTTTAGGTCGGTTTCGGAGAATCCAAGCTTGCTATAGAGAGGAGTCGAGATCGGGCCGGGGCTGACGACGTTGACACGAATCCCGCGTGAGATCAGCTCTCCGGACAGCGTGCGCGCCAGCGAAATCATCGCCGCTTTCGTAGCCGAATAAACCGTGGTATTGGGCATGCCGATGTGGGCATTCACGGATCCGTTCAGCACGATTGACGCAGGATTAGCGAACACCGGCAGCAGCGCCTGGATGAGGAAGAATGCGCCTTTGAGATTGATGGCAAAGGAACGGTCGAATCCGGCCTCGTCCCACTTCTCGAGCGGCCGCATGTCCACGATGCCGGCATTCACGAACAGAATGTCTAGGCCGCCAAAAGCTTCGCGGACTTTCTGTGCGAGCGGCTTCTGGGCGGAAACATCACTGGCATCGGACGCGATCACCAGTACATCCTCCGGCAGTTCCTTGCGTGCGGCGTCCAACGTTTTGGGGTTAGTGCCGGTAACAACGACGCGGGCGCCTTCCTTCACAAACTGGCGGGCTGTTTCCAAGCCAATCCCGGTGGTGCCTCCGGTGATAAGAGCGCGTTTTCCCTTCAGTCTGTCCATTGCGGTCCTCCAAGAGGTATCTAGATGGGAGTGGGGGCAAGATGTATGCAGGATTTTTGCGCCCGTAGTACGTCTGGTTTCTAAAGTAACTTTTGTCACTCATGGCATCGGAATACGCTGGAAAGTAAGCAGAACTGAGGAGTTCAGATGAATTTCGGCAGTTTTACCCTTGTGTTCGGACTACTCGTTTTTTCGATCACCTCAGGCAGTGTGACCGCGCAGAACATTCCTGTGGTTCTGGTTGTACCTTCCAAGGTGACGATGGTCATTGGTGAGACGCACACGTTTCGAGCAGTAGATCGAGACGGACGCATGTTGCACGATGTGCGTTGGAGTGTTACACCGGAACAGGCGGCAACACTGCTCGGCGGCGGAGATGAGGCGATGCTGCAGGCGAACCAAACAGCGTCGCGTGTGATTCTGACCGCCTCAGCTGGTGGCGATATCGCTGAAGCAAACATCGAGATTCGTTCCGGGACACAACTACCTACCGGATCGGTTAAATGGTCCGTGACTGAATTGCCCGGGTGCAAAACGACAAAAATCATTCCAGCAGTGCCTAGTACCGGCGGCCCGGATGTGTATGTGCAGGAAACCTGTCCTGATGGCACATACATTCGCGCAATCACTGATGATGGACGCGAACTCTGGCGACGGAAGATTTCGGACACCCCAGCTTTGCCGGGGCAGACGACGAACGACGATTCAAACGAATTGACGCAACATCTCGATACTACCGCTCGTTCAATTTGCCTCGACATTACACCGGGGATGAACAAAGAGGACGTCTCGAAACTTGCGCAAACTCGGAGTCTTCCGCTGCGAGACGACGAGCGAAAGAAGGATAGCTGGCTGATAGAGGAACCCGGTTCCAGCTGTGCGGTGTCGTTCGATCAGTCCGGCATTGTCCTTCGTAAGAGGAAAACCATCATTACCGACTAGCGTTGGTGTTCGCACATCTGGTGCTCAGCCCAATTGCCGATATAGGTCCTGGTCGCCTTAAATTTTCTTAAGCCTCTCGCAGGCCTTTGACCTTCTCGCTTGTGTGGTGGAAGATCAAGTCTGGCACTCGACCCCTATGGCTCTGGCTGATAACTCCGAAAAATTGACTCTCCTCCTGGTGGATGACGACGCCGAGCTATGCAACATGATGAAGGAGTTCTTTGGCGAGAATGGCTATCGCCTGGAAACGGTACACAACGGGCGCGATGGCCTGACCCACGCCGTGGATGATCATTACGACTTGGTGATCCTCGACGTAATGTTGCCCACCATTAACGGATTCACCGTCCTGCATCAGCTTCGTCGTCGGCGCGATGTGCCGGTAATCATGCTGACCGCGAGAACCGGCCCGCAAGATCGAATACAAGGGTTAGAGGGCGGAGCCGACGATTATCTGCCGAAGCCGTTTGATCCGGATGAATTGCTGGCGAGAGTTCGGGCCGTGCTCAGGCGATCCGGAAAGCTCGCGATGGAGGGATCTGCTCAGATCGCAGGCGAGATTCAGATCAACTCTCAAACGCGAGAAGTGTGGAAGGGAAGTAAGCTGATCGACCTGACGTCGGTGGAGTTTGACATCCTCGATCTATTGGTGCGGTCGGCGGGCCGGATTCTCGCGCGCGACGAAATCACCGCGGCAATTCTCGATCGTGAAGCGACGCCATACGATCGCTCGCTGGATGTTCATATCAGCCATCTGCGCAAGAAACTCGAGGACGGTGGGAACTATATCCAGACGATCCGTGGCGTAGGATATGTGTTCACGAGAAGCCACTAGGCGAACCGCATGAGATCTCTTTACCTGGGAATTCTGCTGGCGATGGCGATCATTCTGGCGCTGTCCGTTCTGGTCTTCCTGGGCATCTCCCACGCCATCGAACAAAAGTATTTCACTCCCGTGTTCGACGCCATGGACGAGGTGGAAGTGCAAGATGCGCGCGAGATGCTGGAGACCGGAGGTCCCGCCGCCGTAGTCGCCTATATGCACCGGCTGGATTCGGTGTTTGGCGGGTCGCATTATCTTCTCGATGCGAATGGAAAAGATATTGTTACTGGAGAAGACCGTTCGGCACTGGTCCCGAAAGCTCCTCTCACCAAGTGGCGCGGACATGTAAATGGAAAGTCGCTGATAATGCATCGGTCAGCCGATGGCCGCTATTGGTTCGTTGTTGTTTCCGCCGTGCAGCCTCGAAACGCGCCTTATTACCGCTATTACCTGCTGGTGGTTGGCGCCACCGCCGTTCTCTGTTGGCTGGCGGCGGTAAATGTTGTTGTGCCCATCCGGCAAATCACCGCGACCATCGAAGAATTCGGACGAGGAAACTTATCCGCACGCGTGGAAACGGAACGTCGAGACGAGATTGGAACCCTGGGGCGTTCATTCAACAGTATGGCTGAGCGACTGGAAAAACTGGTGCTCAGCGAACACAGGTTGCTCGAAGACATTTCTCATGAGCTGCGATCACCATTGGCGCGGTTGAATTTCTCGGTCAAGCTGGCGAGAACCGCGAGTGATCGGGACGCCGCGCTCGATCGCGTCAAGCGTGACATTGACCGGTTGACTACGCTCGTATCTGAACTAGTGGAAATGACCAGGGTGGAAGGCGATCCTGCCTGCCGCAAGTCGGAAATTGTGTGCATGAACGGCGTCATCAGCGAGACAGTACGCGATGCCTGCATCGAAGTGGAGGCGCGCGGTTGCGCCGTGAATGTCGAAGGAAAACTGACTACGAAAGTTATGGGCGACCGCGAATTGCTGCGTCGCGCCGTGGAGAATGTGCTGCGTAACGCGGTGCGCTATTCTCCACCGAAAGCGAAGATCGATATCGTCCTAAAGGAGAAAGACCACACCGCCAGTATTACCGTGCGAGATTACGGATCCGGCATTCCCGAGGCTTTTCTGGACAAGATTTTCGATCCATTCTTTCGCGTGGAAGAGGCCCGGGATTCGGAAACCGGAGGAGTTGGCTTGGGGCTGTCTATCGCGAAGCGAGCGGTTCAGTTGCACAACGGTACCATTTTGGCACGGAATTCCGATCCGGGACTGAGCGTGGAGATCACGCTTCCCGTTACGCGCGAGTCTCTTGACGCGAATCAGGGCAGCGTAACTGCCAACGCCGTTTCATCAATTAACAATTCTTAAGTGTGACCGAGCCTTGTTCATGCTGAAATCTTATTGTGGACTGGCGCAATAAACGTGCCAGCAACAGCAAGGAGATCAGATGAAAAAGTTCGCACTTCTACTTACGTTAATGCTGGCCGTCGCAACCACTGTATTTGCAGCTGGCAAGAATTCAGCAACGGTCAACATTCATGAGAAGGTAACGGTCGGATCAACCATTCTACCTGCCGGCGAGTACAAGGTGTCGTGGACGGATGCTGGCCAGGTTACGTTCGCACAGGGCAAAACAACTGTGGCGACGATACCAGCGACAGTATCTGCGAAGTCGAACGCGCAGGTAACCGTCATGACGGCGACCGAAGGGTCTACCCTAGTGCTAAGCGGACTGCGCCTGAAGACAGCGGACCTTACGTTTGGCGGCGCAGCGAAGAGCGGTCACTAAACCTTCCTGCAAAGCTGTTCATCCTACATCTGGCCGGGGCGAAGGATCCAACTCCTTCCCCCGACGCCACGTGTGTGGGCGCTGTGTTTTCTCCTGCCAGCAAGTTCTGTAACTATTCTTCGGCGAGAGCGTCTCATAGGCAGCAGGATCGAGGTGTTTGCTTATGATCGCGCGTCAAGTTCGTGTTTTCCTGATCGCGGGATACGCGATTTGTCTTCTTGCCTGTACGGCAAGTGCGGCACCGAAGATGCCGATTCCTCCAGCCACGGCAGACGTCGCCCTCGCGGCAACTCCGGCAAAACAAACAGCTGTATTCGCGGGCGGCTGTTTCTGGGGAACTCAGGCGGTCTTCGAGCGAGTAAAAGGCGTTCTCCACACCACGGTGGGTTATGCAGGGGGAGCCGCGTCGACCGCAACTTACGATCAGGTGACGACCGAAACGACAGGGCACGCGGAATCTGTCGAAGTGGAGTACGATCCGTCCAAAATCACTTATGGACAGCTGCTGCGGATCTTCTTCTCCGTTGCGCACGACCCAACACAACTCAACCGCCAAGGGCCGGATGTCGGCAGCTCCTATCGCTCTGCGATCTTCTATGCGAACGACGAACAGAAACGAATCGCGGACGCGTATATTGCCCAACTGGACGCCGCAAAGAGCTTCCCGAAGCCGATCGTTACTCAGGTGACGCCGCTCAAGGGTTTCTATCGGGCGGAAGACTATCACCAGGATTACGCGCTTAATCATCCCGAGAATCCATACATCGAAGTCTGCGATCGCCCGAAGATCGAAGCGCTGAAGAAACAGTTTCCGGAACTGTTTGTCGACTACAAAGGCACTCGCTGATTGACGCCGCAAGATTGCGCTGCTCTTACTCTCGCCATGCAGTCTGAAGAGACCGAAATTTAACAATTCGCAAACAGAGGCCGGCACAATGCAATCCCCGAAAAGGCTATAAAGAGGCATGTCGTCTGAGATTGTCTCCGTGGGCTACAAGTGCCCGATCTGTACGCGGCGCGTTGTCGTCCTGCGTTCTAGCGAAGCAAAGCGAACTCCGAGCGAGCCAATAGTTTCTGAGTGCCACTGCGGATATTGCCGCCCTATTTATATCGCCGACGTACAGTCCCTCGATGTTTGGCGCGAAGCTAGAGCGTAAAGAGTGCGACAGGATTCGCGGTCGCATTCGGTGATGCTCGCGGCCACCAGATCGATGCAATCCCGTCGGGAGCCATGATTACAAATATTGGATATTATCGTCCGGTGCTTTCCTAAGGAGAACATGAACCTGCCGCCGGTCGTCCGCACCATCACGCAAACGCTATTTGCAATTCTTCTCTCCTTTCCAGCAGTGGCCCAAGAACCCGCTCCTGCAATCCCTTCCAGCGGCTTCGCCGGGTTGGATCAATATCGGGCGTCGCGCGTTTCGATCTACACGGACGATTTCGGGCAACTCGCACGCTATCGAGAGGCCAATGCCGCGCTCGCGCAGCCGGCACCGAACGAAAACCGGGTGATATTTCTTGGCGACTCCATCACTGACTACTGGAAGTTAGCCGACTATTTTCCTGGTAAGCCTTACATCAACCGCGGCATCGATGGGCAGACCACGCCCGAGATGCTGGTGCGTTTCCGCCAGGACGTAATTGAACTGCATCCCAAAGTGATCGTGGTGCTCGCGGGCACCAACGACATCGCCGGCGTCACCGGACGCACCTTGAACGAGGACATTGAGGCCAACTACGCTTCGATGGCCGAACTGGCGCGTGCGCACAACATCAGGGTCGTGTTTGCGTCCTTGCTGCCGGTGCACAACTACACGCACGATGCTTCGGAGTCTTTTGCACTGCGTCCGCGCGATCGAATCCTGGCGCTGAACACGTGGCTTAAGAACTATTGCGACAAGAACCGCTACGTCTATCTTGATTACTTCAGCGCCCTAGTCGACGAGCGAGGCATGCTGAAGCGCGATCTGTCAGACGATGGGCTGCACCCGACTGATGCTGGGTACAAGATCATGGCGTCCCTGGCGGAGAAGTCGATTCAGAAGGCGTTGGCGGAAAACAAAACGCGGTAAGGTGGGTTAGGCGGCGATTCGTCGATCCGCGGCGCGCCTTTTTTCCTCAATCGGGAAGTCCCATGGGGTACCCCCTCCCGGTCTTGTCTCGTAAGTCTCGCGTAATGATTGCGATCGGGCGAAGGTTCTGCCAGTTGCCGCAAAACAAAAGGGTTAGTAGTCAAAATATTGAAAGTAAAGGGTCAGTTGCTAGTTGTCAGTTGCTCATTGTTAGAAAGACTTTCCTACAAATGATCTTCTAATCAAGAGTAGCAATTCTGGGGGGACCTACTGGACACTTTCGGTGAATTTATTTCTATCGTGGAATGAGGTAGTTGGCAGGAAAATGGCGGGAAGCGGGACTTGACAAGTTTTCGGATGGAGTTTGGGGCGAGGGGTGCTTCGAATGCAGAAATGGTTCAGTCAGACCGGCGGGCGTTTGCGGAGTTGGTTTCTCCCACCCACGACCAAAAGGAAGGGTCGAGGGTGGGGCACCCGGCCTTAGCCTTGGGCGCGTGCGGCCGGTCAGGACAGACGTTTCGGATCGTATGCAGGTACTTTTTCAGTCATCAACTGCTGTAAGGAGCTAACCGCATCAGCGGCAAACGCTCGCTTCGGTATGGTGTAAAACAGAACGCCAGTTTCCATAATGACGAACAATGTGTCCGTCTCAATAACATTGGAAATTCCGGGCCAGTCCACGCGAGACTCCCCGTTCGGCATTCCGCACCGGAAGCCCGTTTCGTCAAACTTGTACCAAATCTCGGTTCCGGCCATGCGAGCAAATTGAAGGTTTGTGGTGGCTCGCTGAGCAATTAGGCTACTTACGAAGACGAGAGTGACTAGGAGCACAACGACAAGAGACACAGGCGACAGTTCGCCTCCTGGCCGGTATGCCAACCCCATCAACCACAAGGCGAACAGAAGTCCAAATTGTACCCGTCCAGCCCATCTTATCTCCTTCGACAGATTGCGGACGGCGAGCCTATGGGCTTTGACGAACTCATCCCGTTGCAAAACGAAGCGTGTCTCTACCTCTATCTGTGACGGCACGGCAGACAGATTACCATTCGTCAGCGTGCTCAGGCATTCGTCACTGGAGATGACACGCCGTTACGCCGATTTGGGAACGGCGGGCCTGCGGGCGTGCATGAGCGGGTTAGTTTATTGCCAAGATGAGGCGGACAAAAAGCGAAAGTAAATGTATGATGCGGCCATGTCCCAACCCGCCACAGCGTCGGCGTCGGCAACACCTCCTGCCGCTTTGGTGATCCCCCCAAGCCCGGGCGAGACGTTCACAAGCGAGCTTACTCACAACACCTACACGATGGGTGAAAAAATTGGCGAAGGTTTTTTTGGCCTTGTGTACAGCTGTGAGGATGTGTGGCACAACAAGCTAGCAGTCAAGGTGTTGAAGGGGACAGCTCCTTACGGTGTCATTGCGGCGGCAGCGCAAGAAGAGTTCGCAAAGTTGGTTCTCTTGCGTCACCCACATATCACATACGTTTTCGACGCTTTCCACGTAGGCGAGACTGTCTACATTGAGACGGAACTGTGTTACGGCCCGCTGTCACGGCTATTTACCGAAGTAGATGGCTTTGATGGTACGTTCTGGATTAGGCCGGTTGCCCGTTGCTTGCTGCAAGCAGTCCACTACATCCACCTTAGCGGATATGTGCATCAGGACATTCACCTCAATAACGTCTTCGCAGCTTTTGCACGGGATGAGGTTCGCGTAAACGAAGCAGGTGCCTTACATTTCAAACTTGGAGACCTAGGAATTGCGAAACTGTTTAGCGAAATAGATGCGACCAATACAAGAGCACAGTGGATGATTCCACGCGAAGTTCTAGACACAAAAGAGTTCGGACCGATGGACTACAGAATAGACATCTATCACTGCGGCCTGTTGCTCTTGCACTTGCTGAATGGTGCTGAGATTAGATTCACCGACGAAGAAATCCTCGCTGGCGCGCCAAGGCAATTGGCGTTGCAACTTCCACAGCCGTACAACTTTGCTCTTGAAAAAGCTCTGCGAAGGCACGTAGCCGCCCGCACGGCGGGCGCGATGGAACTATGGCGAGACCTGAACTCCCCGCCTGCGTTACCAGAGGCAGCGCAACCTGAACAAATTGCGCTTCCGACAACGCCCCCCGGCCTAGATTGACGCGGGCCCGGCTGATACCTTATTTGGGGCTCGCAGGCTCCATCTGGATCACAACGTCGGTGTCGCCCTTAACGACGACTTCTTTCTGTGCCGATTTCCACTTCGCCGATTCCGGAAAAGGCTTGGGACGGTCGCCGTCAAAATCGGGCTCGAAGAAGGTTGAGACAATGTAGTTGCCGATTGGGATGTAACCGAACGTATAGCTGCCGTCATCCTCTAGCGTGTGACTTATGTGATAGGAAAGTGGGTCACGGTACACGCTATCTACTGACACACCGCACCCGTTCTTCCAAGAAAGCTGAGTACCATCAGAGCTCACGACACGAATGCGTATCGTGTAGAGCGGTTCAAGAAATGTGTGGAATGTGACATCCGGCGAGCGAACACCAGGCTTGATTTCCACCCGCGTGGCCTCTGGTTGCGAAAAGACACCCGGATAAAATCCCATGTAGCGAGCGTCGCCAACGTATTCGCTTTCTGCGGTGAGCAGGTATGCTCCGGGCTCCGCGTGCTCGATGCAGAAATGCCCGTCCTGCAGAGTAGTGTTCGGGTCTTCCGCGCCGCGAGGTGGAAGATCATCAGATCGGACTTCCCAAAGCTGAACGCCGGCACCTTTGAGAGGACTACCGTCGGGCTTCAATACGCGCCCACAGATGGTACCCGTTCTCTTCGGCAGAATCGTCTCGATGTATTGCTTCTCGTACTCCCGCGGCGACAGTAGATCGTCGGAGTTAGGTTTCTCATTCCTTAGCAAGCGTAAAGCGGCCCCGGAGTCTTCAATCGTATTCGTACCGCTACAGATGCTCGTGAACCATGATCCATTTGGGCCCTTGCTTGCGAAAACCAAATACCGTTCACCCGTTTGGAAAGGGTATCCGCAATCGCCCGTTCCAAGCCCCGTCAAAACCGAGAGATGGTCAGCTTTAGTTCCGCGCAGAATTTGGACTTCGTCAAACGACACTTCTCGATAACGCCCTGCGCCTGTCATCGACATCGCAGTCGATGGCCCACCAATGGAACCGTTCCGTAGTTCCTGCTTCACAACTTCGCCTTCAAAGATCAAGCCAACATCCGGTTGATGTTGGTACCACTCGGCAACTTCGCGCATGCTCTTGGCCTCGAGCGGCCCCATACAAGTACACGGTAGCGCTTTGTTACACGCGACAATCAGGAAGAGGAAAATTGCAAGACGAAGCTTCATGGGTACAACGCAGCGTAACTCAAGTTGAGGCGGTGGAACAGTGATGATTCGCAAGTTGGCTGCGACAGGTTAGCCACGCGAGGAAACTGGCCAAGGAATGGTCGGGGCGAGAGGATTCGAACCTCCGACCCCCTGCGCCCAAGGCAGGTGCGCTACCAGGCTGCGCTACGCCCCGACTGTGTGGAGAGAACTGCTACGAGGGGTCACAAAAATCTTAACACAGGGAAATGGAGCAGCTTGGCGGGATCAGGTTCGCGCAGCCGGGGTCGGCTGCGGCCCGTCCGACTGGAGAGAGCTGCTTGAGGGATCAGGAAAAACCTAAACCACGCGGACAGGAATGTCCGTGCCACACAAGCAGAAAAACGTAAACCACGCGGACAGGAATGTCCGCGCCACACAAGCAGAAAAAACGTAAACCACGCGGACAGGAATGTCCGTGCCACACAACCAGAAAAACGTAAACCACGCGGACAGGAATGTCCGCGCCACACAAGCAGAAAAAACGTAAACCACGCGGACAGGAATGTCCGCGCCACACAAGCAGAAAAAACGTAACACCACGCGGACAGGAATGTCCGCGCCACACAAGCAAATTCACCACACTGGCTTGCCGTTATCGAAGCGCAAGATCAGCTTGTCTTCGCCCTTGGAGACTTCGCGCGCGAGTGTCAGTTCGGCGCCGTCTAGTTTCACCTTGGACCCAGTTACCTGGATCTCGTCACCCTTTTTGAAGGTCACGCCCATGTCGTCGAGAAACGACTTCGGGCAAAGATAGACTTCCACGTCGTCGGTACCTGACTTCATCAGCAACCGCGCCTGCGGCTTTGCTCCTGAAGGCGGAAGGAACTTCAGTTCCTCGACAATGCCGTTCATCTTGGTTTCAGTCGAAACATCATATTTAGGGGTAGCGTTTTTAGGTGGAGCGTTGGTCTGGGACAGCGCTACTCCGGTCAGCAACGCAAACAGCGGCACAGCACAAAGAACCCGGCGGAAACGACAACATGGGCGCATCGCAGGTACTCCAGTCGCGTTGCATGTTAGTGCGCTGGAACACGGGAGTCAATCGAGGGTTGCACGGTTACGGGGCAGGTGCCACGAGAGTCATTCGTGTGCTCCCGTGGTTCGCATTACAACATCGAGGGTCGGGAAGTCTATAATTGCCTACTGCATGCAGAGTCCGCGCTACGCGTTAGTGGCTTACATCCGAAATACCCTGGGCGAGTTTGTCGAGAACTTGCGTAGCGAACTCCATCCGCCGCACGCTCATCTCCCCGCACATATCACGATCCTGCCGCCACGCTGTTTGCGCGGATCGGAACAACAGGCACGTGAACAGGTAGAGCTGGTTTGCCAGGGCGCGAATCCGTTTGTCATTGAAATGGGTGAGGTGGAAACGTTCATGCCGATCACGCCGACGATTTTCATACGGGTGGCGCATGCCGCGTATCGAATGCGGGAATTGCACGATCAGATGAACCGCGCGTCGCTCTGGGCGGAAGAGAGCTGGCCGTATATGCCGCACCTTACTATTGCCAAGCTGGATACCATGGACGCGGCGCAAGTGGCGGAAAACGTGGCTCGCGAACGCTGGCAGACGTTCAAAGGGACGCGGCGAGTGTGTATCGAGGAACTGACATTCGTTCGCGAAGCTGCCGAAGAGCGCTGGACTGATTTAGCGCCAATTCCGCTGGGAAGACGCTTGGCTTCAGTCGGGATCAAGTAAGTTGCACTGACCCTTTAACCCGCCCGCTGATTACTCCTTTGCCATAATCGCTGCTTCCTGCCGTTAGCGTCTGGATTACCTCCAAACTACTGGACATGGCCTGATTTCGGATTGCGGATGAACTGTTGAAAACGCTACAACTTACCTTCTGAAGCAGGCGTAAAGCCCTCCCCCAATAGTGCTTGCCTGCTGGCCCTCGCTGGCCGAAAGGAAATTGTATGCACACCGCAGTGTATGGCTCCGGCTATCTGGGGACGATCATTTCCGCATGCCTCGCTGATTTTGGATTGCCGGTCACCTGCTTTGATGAAGACAGCGCGCGACTGAAAGAAGTGGCGCAAGGCAAGCTGGGCTTCTACGAAAAGAATCTGGAAGAAGTGTTGCGCCGTAACATGCGCGCCGGCCGGCTGATGTATTCGACGGAAGTCGCCGCGGCCACAGCCAAGTCGAGTGTGATTTTCCTGGCGGAAGACACGCATGTGCAGGTCGAAGACCTGGCGTTGCGGTTGGCGCAGATGGCGCGTCCGCGAACGATCATCGTAGTGAGCAGCCCGGTTCCAGTGGGAACGTGCGCGCGCATTGAAAAACGGATCAAGGAAGCTGGACTAGCGATCACGATTGTCTCGCAGCCCATGTTCCTCACCAACGGTTGCGCGGTGGAAGATTTTAACTGGCCCGATCGCATTCTGCTGGGAACAAATTCCAGCGACGCAGTGATGGCGCTGAAGCAGACGTATCGTCCGCTGGTGATGCGCGGAGTGCCGGTGATTGTTACGAATCACGAAACGGCGGAACTGGTGCGGGAAGCCTCAACGGCGTTCGTCGCAACCAAGATTGCGTTCATCAACGAGATCGCCAGCTTGAGCGAACGCGTGAAGGCCGATGCCATGGATCTGGCGCTGGCACTTGGGCTGGATAAGAAGATTGGTCCGCGCTGCCTGCAACCGGGATCAGTTTTTGCTGGACCGTTCGCCGAAACGGAAATGGATTCGCTTGCGAGTCTCGCCAATGGCAATGGTATTTCGCTGCGCATCCTGAGCGCAGCGCGCGAGGTGAATCGCTCGTTGCCTGATCGCATCGTCGACAAGATCACGGCGCTGGTCGACAACATCAAGGGTAAAGAGATGGGAATTCTTGGGCTGGCTTTCAAGCCCAATACCAACTACATCGCTGGATCGACGTCGTTGTTGCTGGCGAAGAACCTGATGACGCAGGGTGTGCATGTTCGCGCTTACGATCCAGTCGCGGTTGCGGAAGGGAACTCGGAGCTCGACGGAATCCGCTGCTGCACGTCGCCGTATGCTGCGGCTGAAGGCTCGGACGCGCTGGTTGTGGGCACCGGCTGGCCGGAGTTCCGCGCGCTCGACTTCGAGAAAATAAAACGTCTGCTCAAGCGCCCCATCATTATCGATACGAAAAACCTTCTCGATCCTGGACGCCTCCGCTCCATGGGCTACCAGTATGTGGGAGTGGGACGCGCATAATCTCTGGAACGCATGTGTAACTGAGATCCGCCGCGAGGCGGATCTTTTTTTGTGCGAATGAAGGGCGATAGAATTCGAGAGGGTGATCCGCGAAGGGCGATCCTTTCCGCCTGACATGGCCGGAGCCAGATTGCTATAATCAATGTACTGGCAGGCAGAGCTCCCGTTTGCCAGCGAGTAGTGGCCCGCTCGCGGAAGCACTAGCGATCTCGAGTCCAATCCTCACCAGATGGTGCCTGTAGTTCAGCGGTGGAACGCCGGACTGTGGCTCCGGATGACGTGGGTTCGAATCCCACCAGGCACCCCATCTTTTACAGACGAGAACTCTTCTTCCAGAGAGTCCAGAAGTCGCTGAATCTCCTCATGTAAGTGCGTGTTACCTGTTTCGAAGAAGCCTCTTTCACGTGAGTAAAGCAATCCCTGTGGGAACATCGCTGCTTGCAACTCTTGCTTGAGTGTGTGACTTGCTGGCTTCCACAGGTTGACAAGATGACGAAGGGACATTTCATCTTGTCTCCTTAACGTCTCCAAGTCCAAAACCTCAGCCTGCTTTGCTCTTTCGAGGGATTCGAGCTGTTGAATCTCCTTCTCAATTTCGACAGCTGCCATATTGAAATCAAGTTCAGTCAGCTTGTCTGAAGCAAAAAGAAGGACCAACTTTTGTTTCAAAGTCCTTTTCTCTTTCACTCGCCGCTGGATGGTCTTCAGCTCGCCAGTAAGACGCTCGTTTCGGTTGCGCCACAGGTTTTCTTGGATCGACGGCAATTGGTCTAGCAGCTCTAAACTGCCTTCGGCCATGGTCAGCAGGTTCACGAAATCAGCCTCAATTTTATGTGAGCCGACAATGACACGCTTCATGCAGTCCTTTGCCCAGCACTGGTAATACCCATAGCTTCGTTTGTTTCTGCCGGTCGAGAATCCGGCAGTCATCAGCTTCCCACAGGAGCCGCACCGCACCGTCCCCTTCAAGGGGAAGGACTCATTTTGCTTCTTGCGCGGCACCTGAACTGGACGCTTCCCTTTCAATACCACTTGCACCTTGTCGAAAGTCTCTTGGCTGACCAGAGGCTCAAACACTGCACGAGCACGAATGCCGTGTTTCTTGGAGACTACCCAGCCTGCGTAAACTTCATTACGCAGAACGTGCGACCATGTTTGTCGGCTGAGTGGCTTGCCACTGTCGCTCATTAGCCCCAGAGCAGTGACGAGCATAAGGCTTCCGCTGCTCGTGTAAGACCCCGATACCATCAATTCAAACCCGTGACGTATGAGAGGTGCTTTCTCATCAGGCACGATCACACGCACGCCAGAGCGCGACTCGTTCCGATACCCGAGTGGAGCCACGCACATCCACCGGCCATCCTTCATAGCCGCGTGCATTCGGTAGGTAGTGCGTTCCGACAGGCTGTCAGACGTGAATTGATGCATTGATGAAAGGATATTTAAGGACAGCTTGCCAGCAGCAGACCCGTCAAGTTGTGGCTCATCTACAGATACGAACTTCACTTTCATCTTAGAGAGCATTTCCACGAGCTTGCCGGCGTCAACGACATTACGTGCCAGTCTGCTGGTATCCGCAACAACGCAGTGTGTGACTGGCTCACGAGCGCAGAACCTCAGCAGAGCTTGCAGTTGCGGTCTATCGTCCGCACTCCTACCTGATTCAATATCGGTGAAAGTCTCAAGAACCCGAATGTGATTGGACTCGCACCAATCCTGTACTTTCTTCGTTTGCTGAGGCACGTTTAGCGCGTTCTCTTTTTGCTGATCTTCGCTGGACACTCGGACGTAGCAGACTGCACCGCTCTTCTTGGGTTCAGGCATAGCTGGAGTGTATCGTGCTGTCACACGCAAGCGGCTGAGCATTACCACCTATTCGAGAAACACTTCCGTGCCCTCGGACCCCAAATCAGTCGGAAACCGTCCGAGGGGTCCGAGCGGCCCGTCTTAGCTGCTCCGAGAATCCTCCGAACTCAACAGATTCGAACCCATGAGGCTAGACTTAGGCTTCCAAGCAATGCCTTGTATCTTAATCATAACAAAGCATTTATATTGGACACATTAGTGCAGAAATCGGTTGGTGTTTCGAGGGCAAATGTTCCATTTTCGGCATGTCACGTCTACACGAGAATGCTCTCGATTTTGGGGTTCTATGCGCGGCGATTCATTGGAAAATTCGTGTCTACGGCAGCGCACGGCAAGCGCCGATTGTGTTCGTAAGCCACTTCAGAGTGACTCGAAGCAGAATCTTTCTACTTCGCTGCCATTCTCTCCGGTATTTCCAACGGCACATCTACCGTTCCGATCTGCTGCGTCGCACGATCCATCACACCAAGACGCAGATTGTAGGTCCCAGGCTTGAGTTCCATTTCCTGCTTCGCCGGTAATCCTTGGTTCATCATCGCGTCGTAAGCAGGTACCGGAATCTTACCGTCCAGCGTATCGGAGGCATGCGCCACTTCTTTGCCATCTTTGTCGAACGCGATAGCCATGCAATCAACCATAACGTGCTTCTTGTTGTCGGTCGTATCGGCGAAGGTCACATTATTCGGGCTGATAAGGTAGTTGATCTTCACTCGTCTTCTCGTTCGCCTTTGGCGGCTGTATGGACGCCCGCACATACAGCATCGTCGCCGGAGGCATTCCCGTCTGCAATGCCCCTTGCAGCGCGGCTGTTCCCTGTGCGGCTGTCGCCGTCTGCCGTGGGGAGGAGTAGTATCCGCGCCGGTAGCTGAGGTTTGCGTTGAGCTGATCCAACTTCACTTCAATGTGATGGTAAGGGTCCGCACTTTTCTCGTTGCTCTGGCGGCCTGTAGGCGATGGTGTAGTAAGTTGAGCCATCCTCCATCGCCTTCTTCATAGAGGCAGCAAAATCGTTCGTGAAGAATGCATGGCCGCCCGTCTGGTAGGCGGTATCTTTCATTGTTTCGCGTTCATCGAAAAGAGTAATCGACTGCTCGTGCAGTAAGCTCGCCATTGCGTCATTGTTAGTTGCCGCAATGCCTTGGGAAGTCCCACCCGCAGTTAGTACTTGCGGCCCTACGAACGACTCAGTCGCATCGGTCGAAGAGACGGTCATGTCCACGCCGGTCGTTTGCACGCCCCTGATGTCAACCGGATACACAGCAACGCGCGATTCAGTTAATAGAGTGCTGGTCTCGATTGCGTTTTCCGAAATAGCTTTCGACACTACGAAAGGGGTCCAAGGCAGCTTGGGACGGCTCGATGCGGATCGGAAAGCTCCCGGACAGCCAAATCAGATTCTTCCGCCCCGGATATCCCGACACGCTCCGTGCCATGGCTTTCATAGCGTCCAGAGTGAACAGGATTCGCTGCCGCGCGCGCAGGGTTTCCATGTCGTAGTAGCCCTGCAATTGCCGCTGAACGTTACCGGCCTTGAGTGAAGTAGCGTTTTGACCCACCTGCCCCGGCGTAGACATGGCTGCAGCATAGGCCGTATGTCCGATCGTGCTCTCGCGTTCGCCCTCCGTTGTTAACAGCTCCGATGTGGTCGGATTCAGCTTCTCGGCGGCAGCAACCAGATTGTTTGGGTCGGTTGAGAACCCTCGCAACATCTCCAACCGCTGTGCCAGCAGAAACAATGCCACCGGCTTCCCCGACGGCAGCGACTTGAGCAACTTTATTAGTTGCTGTCGCGCGTTCTGCTGATTCTGTGTTGGGGTGTTTAGGATGTCGTATAAAACAATCGTCCAGCTCTGATCCTGTGTCTCGATGGGAAGATTCGAATAGGTGTTCGGCGGCATTGTCGATGCTCTGTGCCCATTCGTGGATGACTCACTCGTCAGCGGAACGTGCGCCTCGAAAGCCCGCACCGGTTGCGACTTGCCATCTTGAAAAACAGTAAAGTCGGACGCCTTCAACCCCGTGAGCGGAGTTCCAGCTTTATCGGTAACTACGACATCCACCTGCACCAGTCTCGTAGTCGAGCGAAACGTCGGCGCGGAAGGGTCGACATTCTGCCTTGCCGATGGTGCTGCAGGAGTCGCGCCCGCACTGGTGTTCGCGGTCGCCAGAGCTGTCGGAGGCACCGCCGTGGGAGCCGTTTGCGCAGCGGAAGAAGCCGCCAATGTGACGGCAGGTTCGGGGGTAGCCGAGGTCGCATTTCGCGTAGCCGGTGAGGTCGAACCAGCCACTTCTGTCGAGGGTTTCGATCTCGGCGGCGCGATGCCGCGATCGAGGTACAGCGTGTACACACACAGCAGGTTGTAGGTCTGGTAGTAAACCTTGGGATCGAGTTCCGTCCGCGCCATGCTCACTTCGGTGTTACCCGAGCGGACGATTTTGGCATAGGCTGGCGATGTAATGGTGAGCGCCAACGCTCCCGCTCGCTCGAAGTTCTGCGCGTCAGTGACCAGTTGCTCGCTGTTCTGTTCGGGCGCTTCTGAGAGTTTGAGCGTATTCGCCGCAACCGGCAGTAGACGGCTCATCAGCGTATCTTCGTGACTAATTGTGTTTGCGACTGGCCTATATCCGATATGCGAAATTCCCGATTCACTTTGTACGGTGGCGAAGGCATAGGTCGGCGGCGTGCGGCCCAGTTGCTCCAGATCGATCATCGCTCGGATCGATTTTCTCTCCTGCTCAGAAAGCGCCTTCAGGTAAGTCTCTGACCCAGAGAGATTCCCGTGTCCACTGAAGGCGACAAACACCAGACTGTATCGATGGACGGCTCCATAGAGCGACTCTGCTAATAACGGCAACATTGTCAGTGTTGCCCAGTCAACCTTCGCTTCGTCGCGCTTGGACGTGAAGTCGGACCTCGCCGCTATTACGATAGACCCAGGCTCGGTGCCCGGAATCGTACAGATCAAGTTCGGCTCACTCTGGCCGGAAACTGGTTGCTCGGTGATGTGGTCCGCGATGCAGCCCGCCTTGACGAATTGATTGCGCAGCATGGTCAGGCGAGCAGCCTGATCCACGGGAGTTAGCTTCAGACGGCTTTCTACGACAGGTTGGTCGATGCGAACGTAAGTAAGATTTTCTGGAAAGGCGGAAGTGGCAAAAGCAATAAGTAGAAACAGCCGCAATACTTTTCGCATAGCAGCTCCTGTAACCGGCCCGAGTGCGAATCAATCAGTCCGCGGACCCGCACACAATTTACATCACCACTTTACTCATGTTGAAGGCATAGAACACAAGAAACGTAGTTTTGTTCTGACAATCGGAAAAAGTCTGCGACCACGAAAACCCATAACTCTCGGGACGGGAATTTCCATAGACGGCATTTGGTTTGGGGGCGGCGCACCGCGCGAGAGCCGCTACGATTGTGATCGCAAGAAGCACTGGTTTTGTTTTCAGAGTCACATGAGTTCTCGCCGACACCAAAATGCAACGAAATTTTAGTCCCCCGCTGTTCTGTTTAGTTCCTGCATCTGCTTCCGTTGCTCCGCCAACGACCTCACCTGCAGTTGCTTCCTGAGAGCATCAGTGATCAGCGAGAGGTTAAACGGCTCCTGCGTCACTGGCAAGTTAATTTTTGATGAGGAAAACTGCGTGCCATAAATTTGCGGCTGCTTGACGGATTGAAGATAACGGTCCAGCGATTTCGCGGCGAGAGACGTGCCTTCAGAATGTCCCTTCGCCGTTGCGATTACCGCCAACGTGTGCGCTAGGAGAAAATCCTCGGGTTTTAGACCGTGTTGGAACACTAGCGCAGCCTCGAAGTAGTCGTCTGCCGTGTGCAACTGGTCAGCGTCGATGATCTTCCGCACCGAGGAACGACGCTCCTCATCTTGTTTGCCGACAATGACCCAATCAACTTTTCGAAAATCTATCCCCGTTCGCGCCTTCTGGTCATCATCACACAGCTTCTTCAGTTCCGGGTTGGATTTCGGGTCCGGCTTGGCGATACATTGGGATGCTGCTACCGACGTGAAGATCAGGACTAGCACGCATACAGTAAGGAGCCTCATGGCGCATCATCTTACGCTCGTCCACTCGTCCTGCCGTGTGACTTTGTTATCCCATCAGGCGTTCCCACAAACTCTACCAGAGTGAGATAGCTTAGTGATGTCATCCCCTCTCCACTGCCCGCCTCAGCGTGTCCTTCGACGCTCCCATCTGCTCCGCTACATCACGCCACGACGCACCATCCGCGCGTAGCTTCTCCACCTTTGCCACATCCACATCAGAGGTAGGCCGACCAAAGCGCACACCACGGCGCTTCGCGGCCTTGCGTCCTGCCATTGCATCTTTCACGACGTCACGCTGCGTTCCAACTCTGCGCACCGCCGCGAGTACCGTGAATACCATCTTCCCCATAGGCGTAGACGTATCAACGGATTCCTTCAGAGATCACGAAGTCGATGCCCAACACATTGAACTCTTCCAGCGCGCGTAGCAGGTGACTGGTGGAGCGTGCGAAGCGATCAAAGCGCCATACCACGACCACATCAAATTTCTTACGCCGTGCGTCTGCCATGAGGCGGTCTAGTGCTGGCCTGCGGTCCTTGGCTCCGCTCATGGTGTCTGTGTAAATCTCCGTGATCGCCCAGCCACGTGCTGCACAGTAGGCTGGAAGTTCATCGTTCTGCATCGCTGTGTTCTGATCGTCTGTTGAGATGCGAACGTAGACCGCCGCTTTTGAGTTTGGGTTGGTTGTCATGCCCTGCACACTAGCACTCGATTCTTAGCCAATAGTCAGAATCGAATCGTAAAGCGATGAAAACACGAGCCGGATGGAGTTCTTGACAGTGGATCAAAACTTATAACATTTGCGACAGTCCAAATCGTAAAAAGCGACTGAGCAGAATCAGTCACTTGCCGTGTGACGTGCGAGAGGACTTTTGAGACACCGCGCTCGACATCAGGTGCTCGTCTGTTTCACCGGCATACGAGTCTCCACTCGTACGGCATTGGGATACTCTCAGGCGGTTGTGTCTAAGGGATACAGTCTACGGAAGCATGGTAGGGCGACAAGGTACGATGAGGACAGGCGCCGGTTGCGTGGAAGTTCTATCACCTTGCGAACGTGTCCACACTAAGAGAAAGCTAATTAAAGGGCAGAGGGAATCTTGAGTATCGAAGCATTCATAGAGAGGTTTGGCGAGGATGATGCCGTTGCCGCTCATAATTTAAGGTGTGAGATGGTTGCCCGAGCTATCAAGGCAATCGGGGACAGCAGGAAGAAGGGCGACTGCTGGCTCTATCCCAAGACGAACAGCAATGGCTACGGCGTCACGAGTGTATTGCATAAGTCGCGGGTGACTTCGCGGTTGGTTCTCTGCTGCGCCACAGGCAAGCCCTACGACTATCACAACGAGGACGGCGAGTTCATGATTGCAAGTCACCGCACGCCCATCATTTGCCGCTTTCGTAATTGCCTGAACCCGGAGCACCTCTTCTGGGAGACATTGAGCGAGGGCTGCAAGCGCCGCGAAGCTGAACAGAGAGCTAGGACGGCAGCCGCTGAGATGGCAGCTGCTCTATTCAAGAGCACTAGTAAGCATTTCCAATCGTATCCCATCACTGGTGATGCACAGCAGTCGTAAACCTATTGTTATCTGCATATTGAAAGAGATACTCGCTGTTAATCTCTCAATCTTTCAAGCAATAGCACCCTCCCAAGGCCCCTGCATAGGCCCTCCCTCTGGGGTTGACTGACCTCTGCTTTCACACGTGACACCCGACTATCAGGAAGACATTCCTCGAACTCTAGATGTAGACAAAACGTACACTGTACCCCTTACGAACTACCGATCTTGAAGATGTACAGGCTTCACTGGACTGCCCTACCGCCCATAGTCTGAGCTATTGGACCAAACCGACTCAAGGAACGCTCTCAGGGTCGTCAGATGTTTCAAAATCGTAAAATCAGGCACCCCATCTCTTGCGCCTTGAAAATAATTACTTAGAAGTCTCAGCATTCACCAAGGCCGCTCTCACTTTTCTTTGGTTCCAAATCCTAGCGGCTAGCGTATTTGGTGCGAACTGGGCTAAGTTTTTCGGTCTTAACCTAGCCTCTTTACCCGAAAGTTATGCTGCTGGAGATTCGCGCCTGAATGCTCTCTTCCTTCTTTGATTCAAGCGGATACCCAACGGCAGATTAGCCGCTGACTCTCTCCATCCTCCTTTTACCGTAAAGAACTTACGGCTCCCCTTCCCACCACCCTATAAGTAGTTTGGGAACCCGGAGCGTAGATGCGGACTGTATATAGAAGATGGATGGCCTCTCCTTTCCGGATATGGGGCAAAGGGGCGTCCGCCGTGAGAATCGCCCGCTACACAGGTCTCCTCCCGCTGCTCTTCGTGCTCCTGGGAGCCTCGAGTCCGCAACCGGTGTTTCGGTTGGAGTCCCCTAAGGGGCTGGACTTTGTGCTGCGAAACTCTCCTACCTCCAAAAAGCATTTGATCGAGACCATGCCCGGCGGTGTCGCGCTGCTCGACTACAACAACGACGGACTTCTCGATATTTTTCTGGTGAACGGAGGCAAGATCACCGCCTCGACGCCCAACTCGGGAAATTTCGACCGCTCGGATCCGAAGTATTGGAATCGTCTCTACCGCCAGAATCCCGACGGCACCTTCACCGACGTAACCCAGGAAGCTGGTCTCGCCAATGCCGGCGACGGCAATTATGGGATGGGTGTCGCCGTGGGCGATTACGACAACGACGGCTACCCGGACATATTCGTCACCAGTTTCGGCCACAACGTGCTCTACCACAACAATGGCAACGGAACTTTCACCGATGTGACTGCACAGGCTGGCGTGGCGGGAGGCGGTTGGTCGGAGTCTGCGGGATTCTTCGATTTTGACAACGACGGCAAGCTCGACCTGTTTGTAGTTCGCTACCTGGACTGGAACTTCGAGCGCAGCAAATCCTGCGGCGGCGATATCCAGAGCTACTGCCCGCCGGGAGAGTTTCCAGCGATCAGCAACATCCTCTATCACAATCGTGGTGACGGCACCTTCGAAGACGTGAGCGTTAAGTCCGGAATTGCGGCGCTAAAAGGGCACGGCCTGGGTGTGGCTTTTGCCGACTATGACGGCGACGGTTATACCGACATTTTCGTCACCAATGACGTCGTGGATCACCGACTGCTACACAACAACGGGGACGGGACATTTTCTGACTGCGGACTCGACAGTGGTGTGGCTTTGACCGGCGACGGCAAGCTAATGGCGGGCATGGGAGTTGTTTTTCAGGACTATGACAATGATGGCCGTCCTGATCTGGTAATGACCGTCCTCCCCCCTCTGGTGTATGGAGTTTTTCATAACGAAGGCCAAGGCATGTTCACCGACCGGAGCCTGGAAGCCGGCTTCGGTACGCTGTCCGGCAATGTCTCCGGTTGGGGAATTGGGCTTGAGGACTTCGACAATGATGGCTGGAAAGATATTTTCATTATCCAAGGTCACGTCATCGACACTGTCGATCAGCTCTCTCCCGCGTTCCGTTATCTAGAGCCGCCGCTGCTGGCCCTAAATCATAATGGCCGGTTCGAACGCGCTGATCCCGGCACGTCGACGCCGATTGCCGGACGTGGTGCAGCTTTTGGAGATCTGAACAACGACGGTTGGATGGATGTAGTCACCACGGTGCTGGGTTCGCATCCGCAGGCGTACATCAACAACGGGGGCACGCAACACTGGCTGGTGATTACGTTACAAGGCACGCGCAGTAATCGAGATGGATATGGCGCGCGCGTGCAAGTGAATGGGCAAACGCGTTTTGCGACGGCGTCCGGGAGTTATCTGTCTTCCAGCGATAAGCGGCTGCACTTTGGTCTGGGTGCGGCCGAGAGCGCAAACGTTGAGATCACGTGGCCCTCGGGGATTCATGAGGTCCTGAACGATATTCATGCGAATCAATTTCTGAAAGTAGTCGAGCCGGTGCGCCCATGATTCATGTTTTGTTAATTCTCAGTCTGTTGCCGCAACTGGTTGCCGCGACGCCCTCTGCAAACACGCAGAAGCATCTGGAAGCCGGACTTGAGGCGCAGAAGCAAGGTCGTGTCGAAGCAGCAGTTACTGAATTTCGAACCGTGACAGAACTCGCTCCGGATGCGCCGGCCGGCTATGTTCGCCTCGGTGGAGCTTACATACAGGAGCACGAGTACCAGCAGGCGATCGCGCCGTTGAAGCGCGCGCTTGAACTTGATGCCGACTTGGCTCCTGCACATCAGTTGCTGGGTTATGCGTTGCTGGTACAGGGCTATGCGGCGGAAGCCATCCCGCATCTGGATCGTGTGCATGAATATGGCGCGTTGGGGATTGCACAGATTCAAGCCGAACAACCTTCAGAAGCAGTGAAGAATCTGCAACTGGCGCTGGAGCGCAATCCGAATGATCCCGATTTGCTTTTCTATCTCAGCCGTGCGAGCCAGATGCTATCGAATTCTTCCATCAGCGCACTGGCTGCCCGCTTTCCCGGATCGGCGCGCGCCCATCAGTTAATGGGACAGAACTACTTCATCGTGAAACAACTGCCTCAGGCGGAAAAAGAGTATCAGCAGGCGCTCGCGCTTGCGCCCGATTTGCCTGGTTTGCACATGGAGTTGGGGCAGATCTATGGGGACGGCGGGCAGTGGGCCAAGGCGGCAGAACAGTTTTCAATCGAAGCGAAGCAACAGCCTGGCAACGGGGAAGTCGCGTATCGCCTCGGCGACGCTTTGCTCCAGCAGGGGAAGTCGGCGGAAGCCGCGGCCGAACTGAAGCGCTCGGATGAGTTGCGTCCCGACATGTCAGAGACGCTGTACGCGCTTGGCAAAGCGGCTTTTGCCAGTGGCGATACCGAAACCGCGGAGAAGGCGTGGAGTCACGTCGTCGAAATCGAAAAGAACAGTTCGCTTGCCGGTCAGGCGCACTTCAGTTTGGCAGGGCTCTATCGAAAGACGGGTAAGGCTGAACAAGCCGGCAAGGAAATGCAAAGCTTTCGCGAATTACAAGGGCAGAAGGTGGAAGCAGCGGCGCAATAAGAATCGGCGCGAATCTTGATCCAAGGATTCGTGCCTAGCCGCAGCAAGGTAAAACTCTTTATGGCGTCAGCCAGTACACAAAACTACGAGATCGCGGTGTCCTCCCCGCAGGAGAGTTACGGACGTCCGCTGGTGATCATTGCTGTCCTCTTTTTCACCTTGGGCTTCTTGATCTGCCTGAATGACATTCTTATCCCGCACCTGCGGTCGATCTTTAATCTCAGTTACCCGGTTGTCCTGATCGTGCAGTCCTCTTTCTTCTGGATCCCACTCTTCTCCATTCCTGCAGCACGATTTGTAGATCGCGTTGGATACCAGAAGACGATGGTTGCGGGTCTGCTCACCATGTCTCTGGGAGCGCTCTTGTTCGTGCCCTCTGCCGGCGTGCACTCCACCGTGCTTTTCTTTGCGGCACTCATCGTGTTGGGCATAGGAATAACGGTCCTGCAAGTGGCGACGAACCCATACGTTGCGATGCTTGGCTCTCCCTCAACGGCCTCCAGCCGTCTCAGTCTTGTGCACGCCTTCAAGCTGCTGGGAGCTGTCATGGCTCCGCAGTTCGGAAGCATTTTGGTTTTGAGTGCGACTCCGGTCAGTCAGATGGAGTTGAACAATCTCTCCCAGGAAGCGTTACGCTACTATCGCGTCGCACAGGCCGAATCGGTGAAACTGCCCTACGTTCTGATGGGAATTACATTGTTGGCATTGGCCGCCATCTTTGGCAGCTCCCGTTTGCCTGATTTTGCTTTTTCGCACCGTCGGCCGAGCAGCAGAGAAAGCAACTCGCTGTGGAGAAATCGGAACGTGCTCTTGGGGGCATTGGCGGTGTTCGCCTGCGTCGGCGCGGAGGCGTCCATCGGTTCGGTGCTGGTGAATTACCTGACTCAGCTCAAGATCGGCCATCCAATGGGGCTAACGATTGCGGAACTGGCAACCGCCTATGGATTAGTAGCGACCTCTGGACTCTTCATCGGCTGGGCGATCTTATGGCGAATTCAGACCCGGCACGTACTGGCAGTGTGTGCCGCCGGAGCGGCCATATCGATTCTGGTTTCGATCCTTACTTCATCTCACACTGCGATGTGGGCCATGATCGCTGCTGGATTTCTTAGCTCAATCATGTTCCCGTGCGTGTTTGCGTTAGGCATTTCTGGCCTCGGGCCGCTTACCAGCGACGGCTCAGGTTTGCTGATGACTGCAACCGTGGGCGGAGCCATCATTCCACTCGCGCAGAGTATTCTCGCGCATCGCGCGAGCCTCAACAGCAGCTTTGCGCTGCCGATAGCCTGCTATTTGTTTGTTCTGCTATTTGCGGTTCAGTCGAAACGAATGAAGACGAGTTGTCAGGAAGCCCCAAACGATTTCCAGCGTCTAGAGAGAGACCGCGAAGGAACCTACCAGACGTAAACAGCTGCGACGCGAGGCGGACCGGACCGGTTATCGATCACCTGGGTTTCCAGAACGATTTCAATATTTTTCTTGAAGGCACCTTTCGGTGCCTGGTGCAGAAGATCGTTCATGTGCCGGGGATCGACCAGGAATTCTCCCGCGGCAACCGTTCCTCCTCGCGCGATACCCGCAACTACCAGAGCCAGTCGATCCGTATTGGGATCTACGAAGCGCGCCACGATGGCATAGTCCTTGTAGGTTCCCTTCTGCTGTACGGTTCGGTCAAGCAGCCAGGTGCGGTCTGCCGGCTTCTCACGGTCTTCGATCCACAACTGGCTCATGTCCGGGGTATTTGCGAAATGGAAGCGAAGAGGTGAGGTAAGGCGCAAGGTCCAGTTATTGTCGAAAGCTCCAATGAAGACGCTGGGTCCCCTGCGCAGATCGGTGAGAGTCGTGGCAGCTTCGCCCTTTACCTGATATTCCTTCCCGCGCACCTGCAGCATTCCCGCCAGGTTCACCAGGGGGCTGATGTCGTCGATGATGACGGTCACCATTTCGTCGTGCAGGGTATTTTCATGCAGGGGATCGGCTGCGTCGCGCAGGGTAATAGTAGAAAACTGCCGCTGGTCGGCGATGCAAAACAGAATTGGCTCGTCTGATTTCACGAATGGACGCCAGAACTGGTCAATTGCCGGGTCGTGATACATCTGCCAGAGAATGAAGGCTCCCAGAAGCACGGTCGCCAGGACCGCAATGGCAACAAACCGGAGCGAAAAGAGACTTTGCCCGGGCGTTACGACCGCCGGAGGTCCCACGGGTGCCTGTATTTCCGGTGATGGGCTGGTTCCCGCGCGAACTTCGTGAACCGGTTCGGTAGCTTCATGCGGCAGATCGGTGGTGGGCCAGTAAAACTGCGGCGCATAACCCCCTGAAGGCAACAGTAGTCTCAGTTCTTGTTCGTGTCCTGGGTCCTGATAGTACTGCGCGATGCGCTTGCGGACTTCGGCGGCGGTGACGCGAACGATAGGGTTACTAGTCGTGTCATAGTCAGGGGTGCACCCGAAGACTTCGATGCCTACAGTGCGCTCCTTCAGGCTCCCACTTTGACCTTCGATGGATTGCGTTACAACGAACTTCAAGAAACTAGGGTAGCGTTTGCTGTTATGAAAATGTGGATTAGCCAGGAGCTTGTCTAATTGCTCTCGAATCGCCTGTTTGTCCTGTTCCGTTTTTGGAATCCACTCAGACTGCATTCAAACCATCTCCCTGGCAGGACCCGAATTCTACTGAAAAAAGAGGACTGACGGCCATTTTGCACGTCACAGGTTACAGTGACAATGGTCATCTCAAAACTGCCCATAGAGTACTGAGAAGACTTGCCACAGCTCAATTCTTTTCGTGCTAAGAGTGCTCTTTACCTGCCGGAAAGACACCTGGAGAAGCACCGCACAGCGCCGATTGCATGAGACAAACAAGCAGGATGCAAGCCAATAGGGCCTTTTAACTGCTTCCTTTTCCGTAAGTACCTTACAGCTAGTCAAACGATTCACTTATAACCTGACGCGGCAGAGAACCTGCTTCCCGGCGACTCGCCGCAGTCCATCGGTCACAGAGAGCGCCCGCAAGTACCTCTATGTTGTGAGAGGCAGACGGGCGACGGGATCGAGGAAGGTCCTGAAATAGGAAGCCAGCTGCGGGAAGTCCAGGCTGATTTTCCCGGAAACACTCCTTGGAGCCGAGCCTGCCGCGAATATTCGGAGCCAAGGAAACCTGTACCTCGATACGCTTTGGAGGCGTAATACACACAATGGCGACTAAGCAACTACTTCGATCCTGCGTTCTCATGGCGATCGGAATTGCCGTCGTTCTGATGCTTTTGCCCGCGGACCTATCAGCGCAAAGCCAGGCATTCACCGCGACCCTGACTGGAAGTGTCACCGATTCTTCCGGAGCCCAAGTCTCCGGCGCGAAGGTGACCCTTACCAACACAGAACGAGGCATCACGCGAACGTTTACCACCAGCGATTCCGGGATGTACACCTTTAGCCTACTTCCACCAGCAGCTGGTTACAGCTTGCAGGTGGACTCTCCCAACTTCCAGACCTACAAGCAGACTGGCATTGAACTGGTCGCCGGGCAAGCCGCTCAGCAGGCGATTGTGCTCAAGATCAGCGGCGCCAAAGAGCAGGTCGTCGTAGAAGCCTCAGCGGCATTGGTGAACGCCGAGAATCCAAACATCGGATCCGATATCACGTCACGACAGATCGTTGAACTTCCTCTCAACCTGCGCAATGTTTACAACATGTCGCTGTTGAACTCATCGGTCAACAACAGCTCGGAATACCAGGTAGTCGGCGGCAACGGTCTTTCTGGAACCGCTGACCAGGATGTCTCCTTCCTGAATTTCGGTGGCACGTTCTTCGGAACGAGCGCCATTCTTCTGGATGGAACCTGGGATACGGGTTCCGACTGGGGCGGGCTGGTCTTCATTCCATCGGTCGACAACGTCCAGGAATTCAAGATCCAGACGAACGCCTTCACCGCACAGTATGGTTGGAGCAGCGGCAACATCGTCAACGTGGTCACGAAGTCAGGCAGCAGCGCGTTCCACGGTGACGGCTACGAGTTCTATCGCAATAGCGCGATGGACGCTCAGTATTACTTCGCCGACAAGAAGCCCGACTTTAATCGTCATCAGTTCGGTGGAGCCTTTGGCGGACCGCTGGAAATCCCTCATCTCTATGAGCAGAAGAATAAGACCTTCTTCTTCGTAAGTTATGAAGGCCAGCGTTCCAGCACGCCTGCCAACCCAACCGGAACGGTACCGACGGACGCCATGAAAAGCGGCGACTTCTCGTCGCAACTCGGTGCAGCCACCGGCGTGGACGCGCTGGGTCGCCCGATTCTCGCCGGCGCTATCTACAACCCGTTCACTACACGTCAGATCACCGCCGGACAGGTTGATCCGACTACTGGTCTGGTGGCGAATTCAACCGGATGGATCCGCGATCCATTCGCGGGAAACAAAATTCCGGGCACCATGTTCGACAGCGTCTCCAATAATATGTTGCAGTACTGGCCGTCGCCGAACTCGAACAACCCGAACTTCAACTATTCACAAAGCGCAGCCTCCCCCTTCCATTCCAACGAATATTCGATACGGGTCGATCACAACTTCACCGATAACACCCGTTTGAATGTGCGTTGGTCGCAGAAGTGGGAAACTAAGACGAATTCGCCGGAATACTATGGCGCCAATGATCCGGGCGGTCCGGGAGTTGTAGATCCCAACAACCGCTGGAGCATTAATGGCGGCTTGAACCATGTGTTCAGTCCGACGTTCGATATGAGTATTAACCTCGGATTGAACCGGTGGGTCGAGCAGTCGCAAGTGCAGGGCTATGGTTTCAAGGCGTCAACTCTCGGATTGCCCTCGTTCATCGACAACATTTCTCCCCTATTCCCGCTGGTGAAGCCTGATTCTGTGCTGAGCCTCGGTCCTGGAGCAGGAAATGGTCTCGATGAATATGCGGTTCCACGAAACATCGGTACCGCATCGGTTGACTTTGCGAAGATTCATGGCAAGCATTCGCTGAGTTTCGGCTTCATGGATGTTCTCAATCAATTGAATGGCGGCCACGATTTCACGACCACCTTCAACTTCCCGACTGCGATGACTGCCGGTCCAAATCCACAAGCTGTGACTAGCGGAACCGGAGCTGGCATGGCCAGCTTCCTGCTTGGAGTAGGAAATGGTCAGACCGGATACAACGCATGGCCCGCCAGTTCGAAGCACTATCTGGGCTGGTATTTGCAGGATGACTGGAAGCTCACCAGTAAGTTGACGGTAAACCTCGGTCTTCGCTACGAAATCCAAACCGCACCGGTCGAGAGACATAATGATCAGGTCTACTTCGATCCTACGGCTGTGAATCCGATCAGTTCATCGGTGGGATTCCAGGTGCTCGGCGCCGATGTATACAACAACGGCAGCAACCGTGGGCTGTACAACACACCGCACGACAACTTTGCTCCGCGTATTGGCTTCGCTTACCAGGCCCTCAACAAAGTGGTCGTCCGCGCTGGATACGGATTGTTCTATATTCCCAGCTATCCAGGTGCGGGGCCGAACCAGGGCTTCTCGCAATCGACGCCTTGGGTCGGAGAACAGCCGAACGGTGTCGTACCTGAAAACGTTCTCAGCAACGCCTTCCCCAATGGAATGCTTACCGCCAACGGCTCCGGCAATGGCGGCTTGCAGGACGTTGGTTATGGAACGACTGCGACCTATCCGGATCGCAGAGTCCCATATGTGCAGCAGTGGATGTTCGGCGTGCAGTATTCTTTATCGCAGAACGATCTGTTGGACCTATCCTACGTTGGCAACCATGGTGTTCACATGCTTGCCTCGGGTGTACAACGCAACCAGTTGTCGGATGCCGAGCACACTTCTTTAGGTCAGGCCGAATACAATCTGGTGCCGAATCCGTTCTATGGCCACATCACCTCGAGCGGCTGCGGACTGGCTGATCCAACCATTATCCAGGGGCAGTTGTTGAAGCCGTTCCCACAATATTGCAGCGTGTACGAAGTGAATGCGCCGGTAGGCTTCTCGCTTTATGACGCCTTGCAGGCCACTTACTCGCATCGCTGGAAGTCAGGACTCAGCCTGCAGGCTTCGTACACGTTCTCGAAGTTTATCGATAACGTGAACGGCGCTTCCGGATGGGCCTTTGTGGGATCGAACGCAGTTCGTAACTTCAATAATCTGGCTGCCGAGAAGTCAGTCGATGGAAATGACATTCCCAACAGCCTGGTTGTCAACTACATCTACGAATTGCCGGTTGGACACGGCAAGGCGTTCGGTGGCGGGTGGAACGGTCCGGTGAATGCGATTCTTGGCGGCTGGCAGCTTGCTGGAGTGACCAGCTTCAAGAGCGGCTTCCCGCTTTCCATCGTGTGCTCGGATAATAGCCAGTCGTTGGGCGGAGCAGTAGGCCGCTGCAATGTCATTGGCAATCCCGTTCCTGCCAATCAGACGATCAGCAACTGGATTAACCATGCAGCGTTCCAGGATGCTCCTCTCTTCACCTATGGCAATTCGGCACGGTATCTCTCGAACCTGCGCTCCCCCGGCTACCAGGACTGGGATCTTGCGATCCAGAAGTACTGGAGGTTCGCCGGCGAGAGCAAGCGGCTGCAGTTCCGTGCGGAAATGTATAACGCATTCAATCACCCGAACTTCTATGCACCGAATCAGAACTTTGAGGATCCGAACTTCGGAAAGATCTCGAATACTTTGGCTCCTCGCGATGTTCAGATCGGCGCGAAGTTCTACTGGTAATTCGGCAGCGGCACTAAGCTGACGAAATAGGGACTGCGGGACCCGAGTGGAAATTCCCGGACGACTGGGGCGGAGAGTGCTAAGCACACTCTCCGCCGAGTCGAAAGTTCCACCTCACGGGTCTCGCGACGTCCAAATCCCGCAGGCTTCGTTGTAACAAGTAGGGCAGGGTAGGCATTCGGATGGAATCATCCTGTGTTTCCTGTCGCGGTTGTCGAGATGGGAACGACCGCAATCGCAATCATAGAAGGAGATTCGCCATCAAACGGCTCACGTGGGTACCCTCAGGAGTACTTTGTTTTTCGATCTTCATTCTGTTTGCAGTCACTGCATGGGGCCAGCAGAAAAGTATCGCAAAGGGCGCCATTGCCGTTGGGCCGAAGCCGTTATTTCTTCTATCAATCTCGCAGAGCCGTTCCATTCCCAATGGCATTGAGTTGCACAGCGGCACCGCAATCATTCAGGTTGTAGCTTTGCGTGATGATGTACTGCGCGTGCGAGTCGGTATCAGCGGAGAGCTGCCGGAAGACGCTTCCTGGGCAGTATTGAACGACGCGCGAACGCATCGGGTTGAGGTGAAAACCGAACGCTCTGCAGATACGGTCGGGTTTACTACTCACTCCCTCCGAGTTCAGTTCCGCCTTTCGGATTCACGGCTGAAAGTCCTGGATCTCAGCTGGAAACGTTCTGCAGGAAGATGCGTTCGGCTGGCCGGTGGAGTTTCACGGAAACGCATTTCGCATCTACAAGCGCATGCCTGACGATGAACACTACTTTGGGCTGGGCGACAAAGTGGGACCGCTCGACCGCCGTAACCAGGCGTTCACGCTCTGGAATAGCGATATCTATTCCTTCCAGGAATCCACCGATCCCATTTATAAGAGCATTCCATTTTTCCTGACATTCCGGCAAGGGAGAGCCTGCGGAGTTCTGCTGGACAATACCTGGCGCAGTAGCTTTGACTTCGGCAAACAATCTCCCGGCGTCTATTCGTTCGGCGCGGAGCACGGCCCCATCGACTATTACCTTATTTATGGTCCCGAGCCGAAAAAGGTTTTGACGGCATATGCCTGGCTTACCGGCACGCCGCCGTTGCCGCCGCTCTGGACTTTCGGCTATCAGCAATCACGATACAGTTACGAAACGGAAACACAAGTCCGTGAGATTGCGGCGCGGCTTCGCCAGGATCATATCCCCGCCGACGCCATCTATCTGGATATTGATTTTCAGCAGCAGCATCGTCCTTTCACCATCGATACGCAGACCTTCCCGCATTTCTCACAAATGGTGAGCGATCTGAAGAAGCAGAATCTGCATGTCGTCGCCATTACCGACCTACACATCGCGGACGTTCACGATGGCACCTACGCGCCATATGTCAGCGGAATTAGGGGCGATCAGTTCGTAAAGAATCCTGATGGCTCGACCTACGTGGGAGTGGTGTGGCCCGGCCCTTCGGTGTTTCCAGACTTCACGCGTCACCAGAGCCGAGAGTGGTGGGGGAGCTTGTATGGCCAATTCGTCCACGATGGAGTGGCTGGCTTCTGGAACGATATGAACGAGCCGTCGATCTTCAAGGTTCCCGGCGGAACCATGCCCGATGACGTGCAACACCGCATCGACGAGCCAGGTTTCGAAAAGAGAACCGCAACCCATCTCGAAATACACAACGTTTACGGGATGGAAAACTCCCGCGCGACTTATGAGGGATTGTTGAAGCTTCAGCCTAATCAACGTCCATTTGTGTTGACGCGCGCGACTTACGCCGGCGGTCAACGCTACGCGGCGACCTGGACTGGTGACAACAGCAGTACGTGGAATCATCTTCGGCTTACCACGCCGATGCTTCTCAATCTCGGCCTGAGCGGTTTTGGCTTGAGTGGCGCCGACGTCGGGGGCTTCATCGGGACTCCGACGCCGGAGCTGCTCACAAAATGGTTTGAGGTTGGCGCCTTTCAGCCGATCGATCGCGATCATACGGAGAAGGGAACGGCCGATCAGGAGCCATGGGTTCACGGCGCTGCGCAGGAAGACATTCGCCGCCGATTTGTAGAAGAGCGGTATCGATTGATGCCCTATATCTACTCCATTGCTGAGGAGATGTCGCGCACTGGCGTTCCCATGCTGCGGCCCATGTTCCTGGAGTTTCCGAAGGCGACAGAAGATGGCCATCCGTTCGACATCGACGCAGGCAATCAGTTCCTGTTTGGCCCGGATATTCTAGTCGCTCCGGCTCCGTTCCCAGAGAGGTCCTTTCCGTACGAGGTGAAGCTGCCTGCTGTGGATTGGTACGACTACTGGACAGGAAAACCTGTGTCGCAGTCCGGCGCAGATAACGGAGCCAACGATGGGCGCGTCACGGTTCACCCAGAGCTCGATCAGCTACCCGTGTTTGTTAGGGCTGGCGCGATTCTGCCGATTCAGCCGCTCACTCAAAGCACGACCGAGACTCCTCAGGGCGCGCTGACCCTTCGTGTCTTTCCGGGGAAAGACTGTAACGGCAGCTTATATCTAGACGACGGGAGCTCGCTGGCTTATGCGCACGGCGACTATTTGCGCATGCAGTTTACGTGTGAGAAAACTGCATCCGGGGTACGAGTTCACATCGGCGAGCACACAGGTACTTATCACGCCTGGTGGAAGCAGTTGCGCGTGGAAGTCTACGGCTGGAACTCTCCCAAAGCAGATGTCCTGGTAAGCGGGAGGCAGTATTCCGATCCTCCTTCTGTCGACAGCACTCGCGAGAGCGTTGCGGTCGAATTGCCGGACGAGGGCCGCGGAGCAGATTTGGAGTTCCGAGCTGCGCAGTAGCTTGTCACAGATCCACGCGTCCGGGCTCCGAAGTGAGCAATTGTGAACATCGCTTCGGTGGAAAAAAACGTAATGTCGTTTAGTAGGAGGCATACGTCTTGACCCACTTGCCTAACGACACAAACGAGTCTCCCGAACCACGGCCGTCAGATCCGGCGGCATCGTCTCCAGCGGAACACGCAGAACTGCCGCCGCTTCCTGAGCTCCCGTATCGACCTTACTCTGATAAGCCGGCCTCGTCTGAGCGCCCATACAAACCGTACGCAAAGAACTCCTCAGTACCTGAAGTGCCTTATGAACCGTACAAGGGCGTGTAGTGTCGTAAGAGAGAGAGCGCGCTTGCGCAGTTCTAGTCGTGTAGGATGATGTTCAACAGAGAAGGGTGTACCTGGATATCGCCGTTGTACTGAATGAATCCGAGTTTGCGGAAGCGGTTCATGAAAAAGCTCACGCGTGATCGCGTGGTACCGATCATTTCAGCCAGTGCTTCCTGGCTAATCCTCGGAATGGTAGTCGTGGGCTTACCAGCCTTGCCGAACTGCGCAAGCAGCAGAAGAACGCGCGCAAGACGCTTTTCGCTGGAATTGAAAAGTTGATCGACTAGATCTTCCTGAATTCGCATCGTCCGTGCAAGCAGGAAGCTGACGAAGACGTCCGAGAATGCGTGCTCGTCATGGATGACGCGAACCATCTCTTTTCTTCCGATGTTGAGGAGCGTGCACGGAGTTATCGTAGTAGCCGTCGCTACCCTGAGCGTATTCGGCGCTGGAATCGCATCTTCACCGAGGAATTCACCGGGGTTGAGTAACGCCAGCGTGGCCTCTTTGCCGCGCGCCGAAAGCACGCTGAGTCTGACTCTGCCTTTCTGGATGTAGAAGACAGAATCGGCCGCATCTCCCTGCGAGAAGATCGTCTGCTTGTTCCTGAATTCGACGATTTTTCGTCCAATGCCGGCCTCGGCTAAAAAGCCAGCAGGATCGAACATCGAAGTTTTAGGAGTAGCCATAAAAGAAGAAGAAGTTGGACGGGATCACTTAGGAGTCCCCAGAATCCTAATGCGTAGATTCTAGCATCGTTGGACGCGTGGACTCGCTGGAATGCCCTAGTGATTTGGTAGCGCTTAGACCGGTGGTGCACTGGCTTTTGAGATCACCAGGACTTTTAATACCGTGGCAATTCCCAGAATGCTGGCGGAGATGGGAAGAAGCGCCTTGGCCGCGGAGGAATGCTCGTCCGCTAATAACTTAAGACGTTGACTCATTCCCGTCAGGCGCTCAACTTCTTTCAGAATAGCGCGATTGGCTGCGATTACGCCGGTTTCTCGTAATTGGAAAACCTTTGCTGGTCTTTGCTTCAGAGAACTTTTCTGAACGAAAGGTGCGTTTTGACTGGTGATCGGGACCCGTGCCGACGCCGTGAAGCGCGGCTTGGCCATCTCGTTCTTGACCTGTGAGAGCGTCCTCTTGTCGGAACTCTTGCTGGCACCATTCTTCTTCGTTATCACGGGTTCCTCATCTTTGGGCGTCGGGCTTTGATGTTGTAAGGCCCCCGACCAAACCGCGTCCGTTGCAGTTCCTGCACTTGCGTGTGTATAGCTCACCACTTCCCTGACAATCGGGACAGGTCTCCAGCGGCCTACCAGGTTGACGACCAAGCGTCGTGGTTGAGTAGGTGACTCCGAGATGCGTAACCCTGGTCTCGTCAGCGTTGGCCATACCTGCGACTCCGTTTTCGAAAAAAATTGCGAAACAAAGGAAGCTTGGAGAGCTCTTATGTTCACCGTTTATTGCTGCCGCAGTTCCATATGCAGCATGCACGATTTGCAACGCTGAAACAGTGCAATATTGCTCAGTCTTTACGATTGCCTCCCTTCAAAATGGAGACTGGGCAGCGATCGGAAGGTGTTCCTTCTGGGTTGGGAAGACAGGCGCGGTCTGAAAGAAACTTTGACGCGAACCTATTGACGGGAGCGTTGCCCACATAAGAGCAACATTGAAAGATGATTGAATGCAGCGTGAGCGAAATAGTTTGATAAGCGAGAGTTCGGCGAAGCCCGCGGAAGGAATTGGCTCGACGAGCGGTCCATTTGCGCGACTAAAGGTGTTGCCGCTGCTCATAGAGGAGAAGTTTGCCACTCCGCTGCGCTTCAAAAGCGGTGGCGCCCTTCCGAGCAGAATCGCAGTCGTTGGCAATTATCTGCCTCGCCAGTGCGGCATCGCGACCTTTACCACCGACTTATGCGACGCGGTTGCTGCCGAGTTTGGCTCTGAGCGCCTGTTGGCTGTTCCGGTGAACGATCCCGAATCCCGTTACAACTATCCACCGCGCGTACGGTTCGAGCTCAACGAAGGGGATATTGCTTCCTACCAACAAGCGGCTGACTTCCTGAATTTCAGTAATGTCGATCTGGTATGCCTGCAACATGAGTACGGAATCTACGGAGGTCCCGCCGGTAGCCACGTTTTGCGGCTGCTTCGAGGCGTGCAGATGCCCGTGGTTACGACTCTGCACACGGTGCTGCGAAAGCCAGACTCGAATCAGCGGAGTGTGATGGATGAGATTGTCGCGCTGTCAGATCGCCTCATTGTAATGAGCGCGCAGTCTTCCCAGGTGCTGCAAGATGTCTTCAGTGTCCCATGCGACAAGATTGACGTCATCCCTCACGGCGTTCCCGATCTCCCATTTGGAGATCCGAACTATTTCAAGGACGCCTTCGAAACCGAAGGGAAGTCGGTGTTGCTTACTTTCGGGTTACTATCGCCGAATAAGGGCATAGAGACTGTGATTCAGGCCCTCCCCAGCATTGTTTCGCAACACCCGAATGTAATGTACGTGGTTGCTGGTGCAACCCATCCTCGCCTCAAAAGACGCGAAGGGGATCGTTACCGTCTTGAGTTGCAGGCTCTCGCGAGAAAGCTGGGAGTGGAACGCAATGTCGTATTCCACAACCGGTTTGTCACTCCGGAAGAGATGGTGCAGTTTGTCGGGTCGGCTGACATCTACATTACCCCTTACCTGCACGAGGCGCAGGCAGTGTCGGGCACGCTGGCGTACGCGGTAGGAGCGGGCAAGGCAATCATCTCCACCCCCTATTGGCACGCCACCGAACTCCTTGCTGAAGGAAGAGGCGCCCTGGTTCCTTTTGGCGACAGCGCTGCGATCGGGACTACCGTAGGCGAGTTACTGGATGACGAAGCTGCCCGTCACGCAATGCGAAAGCGCGCCTATCTCTACGGTCGCGATATGGTTTGGAAGAAAGTGGCGCAGTCGTACATGCGTTCATTTGTGCGGGCGCGCACCGACCGGAGACAGAGTCCGCGGGCCGTCTACTCGGGGCGGGTCATGGAAAGAACACTGGACACGCTGCCTGCCATCAACCTGGAACATCTGGAGCGGATGACCGACCACACAGGTCTATTGCAGCATGCCGTGTTCTCCGTACCGAATTATCACGAAGGTTATGCGACGGACGACAATGCGAGGGCTTTGATTGCCAGCGTGATGCTGGAACAGCTCGGAGCTGCTTCTGTATCGGAAACCGCAAGGCTCTCGTCGCGATATATTGCGTTCTTGTGGCATGCATTTAATGCTTCCACCGGCCGCTTCAGGAATTTTCTGAGCTACGAGCGTGCCTGGCAGGAGGACATAGGATCGGAAGACAGCCACGGACGTTCTCTCTGGGCTCTCGGCACCGTGCTCGGACGATCGAAGGATTCGGCGCTCAGAGGAACCGCAGGACGTCTCTTCGAATCTTCAGTGCCCGCGGTACTCAAGTTTCATAGTCCCAGGGCATGCGCCTTTTCTCTGCTAGGCATGCAGGAATACCTGAACTGCTTTCCAGGTGACCGAGCGGCTCTGAAAACGAGAGATGTCTTGAGCCAGCGCCTGCTGGACGCCTATCGCGGAAATCAGTCACCCGGCTGGAACTGGTTTGAAGATGTTCTTGCGTACTCGAATGGCAGATTGCCGCAGGCGTTGTTGCTGGCCGGATCGAGAAGCGGAAACAATGAGATGATCTCCGTCGGCCTCGAAAGCCTGAATTGGCTGGTCGAGGTACAGCGGTGTGAGAAGAACGGCCATTTTGTTCCTATCGGATCCCAGGGGTTTTATCGCAAAGGAAGCGAAAAGGCTCGTTTCGACCAGCAACCTGTGGAAGCGGGAGCTGCAGTTTCCGCGTGCCTGCAGGCCTTCCATGTGACCGGCGATGAACACTGGCGTCGAGAAGCGTGGATAGCGTTTAACTGGTTCCTGGGCGACAACGATTTGCAAGTCGTTCTGTACGACGCAAGCACGGGAGGATGCCGAGATGGACTTCATCCCGATCGCGTCAATGAGAACGAGGGTGCGGAGTCCAGCATAGCCTTCCTGATGGCATCTCTCGAAATGCGGTTACTAGAGGAAGATACGGAAATTCCCGTACTCACACGCCACGTCGCTTCCATCGTTTGATCAAACCAAATTGTGCGAAACCGAATTGCCAGGAGTCTGCCGTGAACCCCGTTAGTCTGGAAATCGTCGAAACAGCGCCGTTGCTTCTCCGTCATCCTTCCAATCCCATCTTGACCAGCCAGGACTGGCCGTATCGCATCAACAGCGTCTTCAACGCGGGAGCGACGCTGCTGGAAGATGGAACTACGCTGTTGTTGTGCCGAATTGAAGATCGCCGCGGACTCTCGCATCTGTGCGCTGCACGCTCAGCCGACGGGATCGGCGGATGGAAGATCGATCCGGAGCCTACGCTCATGGCGGCTCCGGACAAGTATCCAGAAGAAATCTGGGGCATCGAAGATCCGCGCCTGACCTATGTTCCCGAGTTGAGCCAATATGCGATCGCGTACACTTCGTACTCTCGCGGTGGGCCCGGAGTCTCCCTGGCATTAACGAAAGACTTCCGAACGTTCGAGAGATATGGTGTCGTTATGTCGCCCGACGACAAAGATGCCGCTTTGCTTCCTCACAGGATCGATGGACTGTGGGCGATGATTCACCGGCCGATGACAACGCTCGGGGCGCACATATGGATTTCCTATTCTCCCGACTTGCGTCACTGGGGTGGTCACAGGATCATGCTCGAAGCGCGTCGCGGAGCGTGGTGGGATGCCAATAAGATTGGTCTGTCCTGCCCACCGATCGAAACGTCTCGTGGTTGGCTGGTTCTTTACCATGGCGTTCGTCAAACGCCTTCCGGGTCACTTTACCGCCTGGGATTGGCCCTTTTCGATATCGACAATCCGGAAAAGTGTTTGTTGCGAGGCGACTCCTGGATATTTGGACCGGAAGCTGATTACGAGAGAGGCGGCGACGTTCACGATGTCGTGTTTCCTTGTGGATTCACGATGGCGGAGGACGGAGACACGATTCGCGTCTACTACGGTGCTGCCGATTCCTGCATAGCTCTTGCCCAGACAAGCGTTCGAGCCTTGTTGAGTTGGCTTGATGAGAACGGCCATGTGGAACGTCGCCAGGAGTCACGCGGGTGAAGCGAGTGGAGCGGCGAGTTGTACCAGCTCCTGCCTGATTTCGAGTCGGCTGTCCTCGCCCCCGCAGTAGATTTTTTCACGATGTTTGGGATCGCACATAGTGCGGCCATCCAGCTGATTCAGAAGGGATAGCACTCTGATTAGCTCAGTCGTTCGATCATAGGCTTGGCTCATGTTCGATATGCGCAGCAATCAATAAGGGTGGGACTCGAGATGATTGACTTCCCAAATCGTGGCGAGTTTAGCTAACTGCGGAATTAGATGACTTCCACGTCAGAGAGACTCACCTTTCCGGAATGAAGGCCACAAAAAATGGTTCTCCCTGGCTGCCATAGTGGTCAAGATTGACCAGATTTTCTATCGATGTACCGCCTACCCTATTTCTAGCGCGGCGCATTTGGTGAGGAGCGACTTCCGCCTTTATGCCTCGGACGCGACACAAAGGAGATCAACAGTGGCAAACGAAAAAGCAAACGGAAGCTCCACAATAGCGACGGGCACACCCGCTATTCCAAATACCAGCAGCGCGGTTGCGACAGGCGCCCCTGTCGCAGCAGCTGTTGACGCAGTCAAGCCTGTGACGACAAAGCCAACAATCAGCGAAGTCTCCAGGAAGGCTCCGCAGAATCGCCGCTCATCGTTACCAGCACGCGAACTCGCCAAAGTGAAAGCAAAGCGGGCTGCTCACAGGCGCAATTTGAGAGCTTCGAACACGGCCGGATAAGTCACTCTCTCGGACAGTTTCGCCTTACGATTTCGCAGGAAGGAAAAGTTCATGGCTATTATCAGCACGAATGTCATTGTCCTGTGGTCAGCGATTACGCTGTTCTTCGCTTTTACTATCTACTGGAGCGTGCGCAGACTAACAGCGCCGGCAACCAGCGGATTAAGGATGTGCCCATTCTGCGGGATGATCACGTCGAGTTCAAAAGCCGCCTGCCTGGAGTGTGGCAAGTCGCCCGTAGCCACAAAGTAGAACGGCAGTTCCTGGCGATTGCGCCGTTGTCAAGTCACGCTGACACTGAGCAACATCTCAGGCGAACCGATATAACTCTGATATCTCTGCTATGGTCGTCGCTATGTTGAGAGCGAAGGCTTATTGCACAGCGATGACCCCGAAGCCGGCTCCTTGCCCGTTCTGCAATGCCGTACTGCCGACGTTCACCGAGCTAGACGTTCATCTGAGCCAGAAGCACAACAACTGGGCATCCGAATTCTTCAGGAAGATGATTGTTCCGGAAAAGCAGTAATTGCGGACTCTCAGCCGTTCGTGCGTCGGTTTAGCCAGTTTTGCTCATACTCCGCGATTAAGCTCTTAATGTGCTGTCTTTGCTCTTCGAGTTCACGGTTTCCCAAGGGATGTAGGATCGTTTCCGCGTTTGCTTCGTCAAGCCAACTCTTGCAGACCTGGTAATCTTTTTCATTCAAAATGAAATCATCTTTTAGCCGGGGGGCGGGTCTCATTGGATATCTTTCACATTCGCCGGCATTCCGGCTCTACTGTGCAGGGCTGACCGCGACAGTCGGCCCCGGTGAAATAGTTTTTAACTGGTCAAGCGACGCAAGCACACCTTCCCACCGAACCTGATCCCTCTTCGTCTCGATCGGCAACGAGAGATCGGAATAAAACTCCAATATGTTCGCGCGCAGTTCCGGGGTCGCTCGATCGAACTTCCGGTCTGACAACTGCGCCAGCAGCTTTGCGTAGGCATCATCAGCCAGTGAGTATTCAGATGCTTTGGTTTCCTTACCGCTATCAAGATCGCAATTTGGGAGGATGATCGAATCAGTACGCACTGCTTTAAGGAACGAGCGATATTGATCGACAGTAGTGTTGATGCTCTTGATGTACAGGTCTTCCGTTTGCGGAGTTGGATGATTGAATGCCAGCCCCTTAAACGGTCCGACCTTCGGCATGTATCTCAGGAATGTTGATAGGAGGCGCGTACCGAAACCCGGTTTCACGTAATCCTTCCCCCACTGCTTCTCATAGTCAGAGCGCGAAAGACGGTACAGGAACTTCTTTTTCGCAAAATCAGGCGTTTCGCGCATCAGTTCCTTCTTGTGAGTCTGCAGTGCGACTTGGGTCATTTGCGGGATCAACCGGCTGACGGCGAAGCGATAAGAACCGACTGCCATATCCTCGTGGGTAAGCACGTCTTTCAACTCCACTCCATACACAACCAGAAAGACGCGCTCCAACAAAGGTTTGGATACCTGGAATCCGATGAAATCGTGATATTGCTGAGAGGCGTAACGATTCTTCGCCACCTGCACCGTGTCGAACCCAAACTCAGTTTTCAAATGCGCTGTCTTGTCCTGGGCGTAGCGAACTGATTTGCCATATTTCGCCCGTAGCTTCGGATACTCGATCGCGACGGATTCGTTCACGGCCGGATGGCCGGCGATGTCCGCCGCATAGTGCGATAAGGCTCCGAGCGCAAAGGCATACTCATCGACGTCCTGGCTTTCCAGAAGCAGTTCATGAACGAAGTCTCCACTTCGTACGTAATGCACCAGGTCACTGAATTCCTTACTGCCGAAAGGGTAGTAGCCGAGATCCTGTATGACGGCGCCTCCATAGGCATAGGCATGAGCTTCCCGGATCTGATCTTGCGAGAGTCCCGGATATCGCTTCAGCAGGAGGGGTTGGATTTCATCCGTCCAAAGCAGATCGACGATCTCTTCGTGGGTCAGAACCGAGTATGCGGACAGCACCCCAGTGCACATGAGCACTACAAAAACGACGGCGATCGCACGAACAAAAAACAGGCGCCAACATTGAAGTATGGCGCCCGTAGATGTGAGTGGATCACGCATGGTTCAGATCCGGCCGAGAACCAGCAGAATGACGACGATCAACAGGACCAGCCCCAGTCCTCCACTGGGGTAGTAGCCCCAGCTTCTGCTGTGCGACCACCGTGGCAACGTACCACACAATGCCAAGATCAAAATCACGATCAATATAGTTCCGAGCATGTTTCACGCCTTCTTTCCTAAAGGAGGATTTACCTTCGCATGCAGCCCCTTGCGAGGCTGCACGCGATTCACGCGGTTACAGCGAGATGCTGATCGCAATCCCAACGGACGGGTACCTGGTGTTGTACAGGTAGTATCCGTTGTCGACGTAAGTGACATAAACGTCGTCGGTGTCGTACCAGTTATTCGCCCAATAGTTCGGCCACGGATCAACAACGCTGAACCAATAGCCACCGTATTGGAACCGGGGATATCCGCCCACGACCTGGAATGGCTGGCCGTAAATTCGGAAGCCATGATCTGGCCCGAAAGATCCGCGGAACCGGTCATCGGGGATGCGGTAGCCGTGATAGCCACCACGCTGTTGCCATGAGCGGTGGTCTGACTGCCAGTTTCCTGAGCGATGCTGTTGCCATGCGCTCTGTTCGACGCGCTGGTGCTGCTGAGTGTGCTGAGGCTGTTGCTGGGGCGCGCTGTTGTTGCTGGGCGCGCTGTTGTCTTGATTCTGCTTTTGCTGTTGCTGTTCAGCCTGCTGTGATTGTTGCTGCTGTTGCTGGATCCTGTGTCTGTTGCTGGTGCTGAGCTGATTGTTTGTTCTCGTTCGGTTGCGGTTGCTGCTGGGCATGCTGTGGCTGCTTTTTCTGATTCTGGTGCTGTTGCTGCTGTTGCGCATGTTGTTGTTCGGGCTTGCCCTGCTGGGCATGCTCTTGCTGATTGTTGTGATCCTGCTTTTCGCCCTGCTGCTCCTGCCCATTGGCAGAAGCAGCGATTCCAAGAATCAAAGACAAAACGGCGGCGGTCGTAATTCCAATTACTTTCATACGTGATACCTCAATCAGTGCTCGTTATTGACTGCTTACTGCAAGCTCCCGGTTGTCGCGTTAGCCGGGTTGCCGATGGCGTCCCCGGATACGAGAAGCTCGACTCTTCGGTTCTGCTGCCGGCCCGCAGAGTTATTGTTGGAGGCTACCGGCAGGGTATCGCCGAAACCTCTCGCGCTGACAGCATCCGCCGCCACACCTTGTTCCACCAGATAGTCACGTACTGCGCTTGCGCGGCTTTCGGACAGTGTCTGATTCATTTTGTCGTTGCCCACATTGTCCGTATAGCCACCGACTGCGATGTTGAGGCCAGGGTATGCGAGCAGAATTCCAGCAACTTTTGCCAGCTTCTCCCGTGCGCCCGGCTTCAAGGAATATCTTCCGGTGTCGAACAACACATCAGACATGCTGACAATGAGTCCGCGTGCGCTGTCGCGAGTCTGAAGGATCGTGTTCAACTGTTCGGAGAGCCGAGCGCGCATGGCTGTTTTGTCGTTTTCCGACTGTTGTGCGCTCTGCTGCGCTTGCTGCGCGGCTAACCGGGATTGATCGGCATCGGCCTGAGCCGCACTAACCGCCGCGGCTGATGCTGCTTGGTTTGAGGCCATCGCCGCTTGACTTGCAGCCATATCGGATTGCGCCTTTTCCTTCTGCCGGATCGCGTCATTGGCCTGATCTTGCGCTTTCGCCTGTGCGTCTGCCGCAGCCTGAAGTTCACTTGCCAGGCGCTGTTCGTCAATCTTCTTCACTGCGATTGCGCGGGAATCTTCAGCGGTTTGAACCGTCTCGCGGGCGACAGCGATCAGTGGTTTTCGATCGATGTGATTTTTTGTCGCTAGTTCATCGGTATTGTTCATTAGCTCAACCGAGTGCCGATAACTGGCGCTGGCATACTGCTCAGCTCCTTCTGATTGAGCGATGCGGACTGCGTTTCGCGCTTCAAAGAACTCCAACGGCAACTTTGCATTCAGAACCACGGGATCAAATTTGTAGCCGGTGGGTATGTAGCCGCCACGTTCAAGGAAGTCATGTTTGGCGCTGAGTGCCTCGGTTGTTCCCTTCGTGTCGGCGCGAACGATGTTTTCCAGCACCACGACGTTGCTCGGTTCACGCACCGCATAATAAGGCTCCGCGGTGACGACCAAAGCGAATGCCTGCAGATCCGTGGTTACGTCGAGTTTGCTGCGATGGTTGTCACCCACCAATATTTCGCCGAGGTTCTGTGCACGGCCTTCCGGCGAAATTGCCCACAGAACGTAGGTGAGATATTCACCGCCAAACGCCGTTGGCCGGTCAAAGTTCGCGAATTCCACCTGGATCTCGAGGTAGCCTTTCTTGCTTTCCACCTTCGCTTGCCCGTGGGCGGCAGGCATGAGATCTGTTCCCGCAAAGTTCAGCTTCGTAGCTCCGCTGCGATGCTGGTAATTGACCGCTTGCACACTGCGACTGACCACAGTGACGTGGAATGTCGGCGTTGGCGCCAGCGGTTCAAGAGTGGTCGTGGTTTGAGCATTCGTCTGCGCTAGTACGCTCAAGCTCAATGCGATTACTGCTGCTAACAACAGCTTAATTTTCAATTTGTCTCCCTATAACTAATGTCTGCTGGGTTACGTCTTGCTGCCTTCTTTTGCATTCGCGTAGCTGCGGCCCTTCGCCGCTGTCCGTCAACTACCAACGTGGATCCTGGCAAGCGAATGAAACAGTCCGAAAATGTTGAGAATCCACAGAACTACGGCAATCACGACGACGCCGTTCAGAATTGACTTGATGGTTCCCTGCATTGGGATGAAGCGATTCACCAGCCACAGCAGGACTCCCACTACAACCAGTACTTCGAGAACTTGAATCAGAGGCATGATCTTTGCCGCTCCTTCTTGGCTAACCCTCCTCGTCCTAGTGGAGGTGTTGCCCTGAATTTCCTGTTCGAGATAAGGCCGTGTCGTGATCCTCCGCCACGTCTAGCGGCAGGGACACGAATAAGAATTCCAATTGGATGGATTGATCGTCTTGCTTGATCAGCGGGCTCGAACTTAAGAAAGGGACTTACGAATCACTAATCGCCGCTTTGTTCCACACACTCAGGAGTACAGAATGACATATGCGACTCTCCGTGTCTGAGCTACATAGCTCACTCTGCTGCGATTGGTGATGTGTCGTAATCTGACAAGGAGGCATGTGTTGTCTCAGCGCCGTTGGCACCCGAGAACCGATATTCCTCTCGGGTGCGAACGCGCTTATTAAACAGCTACTCTTTTTTAGCTTCTGCTATGGCCTGCGCCTTTGCGCCCCTGACTGCCTTCAGGAACGGTTCGGCCGACGCTGGTGTTGCTACTTGCCCCAGCAGTACTGACCGAGTCGTGACGTTGTGCCCGTAAATGGCCTGCATGGAATCTTCGTCCTGACGCACGGAAGCCCCGCTCAAGGTGAGCCCGGCAAAAGCGCCCTTGGCGCGCGAGTAGGTCAGAATCTCGGTTTCCAGTTTCCAATTGGTGTCGGCCGAAGCATGTCTTCCGACCGGTCCGGCTGCCGCCGAGGCATCCGCACCGAGTTGGAACTTGCTCGCCAGCAATTGCTGCATACCTTTGTCATTCTGGATAATCATGACCAAATCCACGCCCTCGACGCCGATCTGCAATCCCCAGCTACCGCCAGTGATGGCGAAGAACGCTGGTGCGCTCCATCCAGTCGCAGTGCGACATGTCGCTACGCCTCTGCCATTCTCGGCGCCAAAGACAAAGCCACCCTTAATCATGTGCGGTACTACCGCGATGCACTTCGCATGTTCCAGCACTTCCTCCGGGATGCCGTTATCCGGCGCGGCCATGATCTCGTTGAGCACTTTGCCGGCATTATCCAGCCGATCGGTTGATGATTCCCGGTTTGAATCCGCCCAGCCCAGGTTGGCAAAACTGAGTAATGCAACGAACAACAATAGTTTCTTCAAACTCTCACCCTTTTCTTCTGCCTTGCACCGCGCATCTTTAGTTCTTGCGCCCACTCGCGGTGCATAAGGCAATTCCCACAGTACCGGGATGTCATGAAGTTGTCTGAGCAATACCGCTCACCTGGGATTCACGACTGGACGGGACTCAGAGCGCGATGAGCTTTCGGACACCAACAGCAATGCTGTGCATGGCTGCTCAGCAAAACTAGGGGGATATTGGACGATGTCGGCCTGTCGCAAGGGCGCCCCGTCTCTTGTATTGAAGTTCATTTCCCAGGCAGCAAGCTTGTGAGCGCGTCTGTAAGGCGCTCAATCGGACCAGAGGTCAAGGACCAGGGGCTTGGTTGGCGAATGACGTGAATAGTCCCGCGCTCGTCCAAAATCTCGTAGCTGCTATTTCCGTCCTTTTCGCGATAGAAGCGTAGGGCAACTACGGCTTTGCCCACGTGCAGGTTGGTCAATGTGACGTCGGGAAGCCATTCGGGAAGGTGCGGATCCACGAACAGTGCATGCAGTGCGGCGTATGGATACAAACCAAGAATTGCCTGGAGCAAGATAAAGATTGCAGAGGATGACCAGGCTTGAGGCCAATTTGTTTTCGGATACATGCCGGGAAATGGGTGGCGCTCGTCGCGCTGGTGGCCCGAAAGCACCTCTGGCAGTCGCTGAAAATCAAAGAGGGAGGCGGCTTCGAACATTCCGCGGGATAGCGTCTCCAGATGCTGATGCAGGCCGAATCGCATGAAGCCTATAGCAAATGGACCTTGCTCAACCGGCCATACGCTTCCACGATGGTAGCTGAATGGGTTGAATGCCAGATGTCGGGATGAGAGGGTGCGCACGCCCCATCCACTGAACATGTCTTCAGCGAGCAAGCGGTCTGCGGTGCGTCTCGCTAATTTGTCATCCACGATTCCGCATGCCAGGCAGAGACCTGGATTCGACGCAATAGAAGTAATTTGGCGCTTCTGCGCGTCGAGTCCCATCGCATAAAAACCTTCGTCCTCCATCCAGAACGCCTCGTTGAAGTGCTCTTTTAGTTTAGTCGCTTCGTGATACAACTGCCTGGCTTCTTCTTTCCGGTCAAACCACCAAAGAATCTCAGCCATGTGCCGTTTTGCCACGTACACGAACGCCTGTTCCTCGCACGTAGCAATCGGCGGTTCTACTTCGGTTCCATCGGCGTAAACGATGGCATCTGGGGAATCCTTCCAGCCCTGGTTCTTCACTCCTTGCGTCGAGCGCGTGAGGTATTCGTAAAATCCGTCACCGTCAAGGTCAGCCCACTGATCTTTCCAGCGCAGGCCATCGAGAGCAGGTTCAATCAGGGGGCGAATGAGATCCTTATCGCCTGACCAGTGCCAAAGCTCGGCAAGGACGACCGGGTAAAAGCCGGATGTCGTTGCTGAACCGTAGTATCGCGCCCGAGGATTAAAGCCGAGCTTGGCGAGTGGACCTGTGTGAGCTTCGTGCAGCATGCGGCCGGGTTGCTCATCCCGCCAGTCATCCACGGTTCGACCCTGGAACTTTGCAATAACAGGTAGAGTCCCTTGCATCATGTCGGGAGAAAGCAGTGCGGATTCCCACGAAGCGGTTAGAGTGTCGCGACCGAACAAGGCGACATAAATAGGAATCCCCGCAGCCGGTAGCCACGCACATTCGTTGTAGTCGAGATCATGCAGTCGAAGAGCAGCGAGGTCGGATTTGGCCTGCTCGAGGGCACCGACAACAACTGAAGACAGATCGGTAGCTCCCGGCACGCTGAACCTGGTCGCTCCCTCAAAAAACTTCTGGCGGTTGATGTCGAACCGATGGTTTGTCGGAGAGAACGCATAACACGGATAAAGTGGAAAAGTCGGTTCGTCTTCGATTTGAGGATGGAGGAGGATGCAAGTGTGCCAGGACTGAAGTGGTTTGAGAGATAACTGGAAATGAATGTTTTTTCCTGAATATTCAGGGGTTGATCCTGGGGCAACAACCTCTACCCGCAGTGATCGATGAATTCTCGCGTCACCAACATCGCCCTGGTGCGCATAGTGGTGACGAGCAACATAGTCGAAGCACAGCTCCCAGTTTCCGTCGTCATTCCTTCGCCACGATTTCTTAATTTCTCCAAACTGCCTGCGGGTACCGGTTGCCTCTTCCTGATCGGCAAAGTCAGCGTCAAGATTTAGTTGCAGCAGCAGATCGGCCTTTTTTTCCGTGAAGTTCGTGACGTCAACGTCCTCATGCATGCCAAAAGAAACAGACCGCGAGAGTCGGAGTTCGATCGACCACTCGGAGGCGGCGGTCATCTCTCCGCTGCCAGTGTCTTTGTAGGGGGAATCTGGATCCGGCGCTGAGCGGATGTAGTAGCCGAGCCAAGAATGCTGCTCGACATTCGACATGGCAACAGGAAGTGGTTCGGACCCGTTGATCAGCCACTCGTAATGCGAGATTAGACGCGTTTGATGAACGTACAGGCCGCGAGCGGTGTTTTGAGGAACGAAGCCGTCGAGAGCAGTAGATAATACCGTGCGGCCCTGGCTTACCTCGAAACTGTCCTCGCGTGGATGAAGGCGCACAAGGCGCTGTTCCTGTCTGAGTTGTGGACCACTGCGTAGTAAAAGACTATCTCGATTCATCTCCACAAGACGGGCTTTCATGCCGCCTTACGCGCTTCTCTTTTAGAAGCGTGCTGGCCATGGCTGATTTGTCGTGACAGCGATCTGTACACTTCAAAGAACGTAGCAAACGCGCTTAGACCCGCGGCCGCGAATTGTAAGGGATGGCTTTCAGCCCATGACTCGAGACTGAAGCTGCGGGATCGGTCGTCGAAGGCTCCGTGAGCGCCATGATCGCCGGGAACGGGATTCCAGAGGTTATCCCGGCGATTGTCATTGGCGCCATCATATTGCTGGGCGTCGTAGCCCATTTTCGCCAAGTATCGATCGCCTAACGATGGAACAAGTTTGTTGCCTAGAATCGCCTTGACGGTAGACCAGCCTGCGAAGTACTCGCGCCGGTCGGCATGGTGTGCCGCGTAGTAGATGATTCGCGCGGCCACTTCAGGTTGATAGATCGGGGGAACGGGTTGAGCTTTGCGCGGTAACTTATTTCTTACCCAGCCAAACTGGGGCGTGTTGAGAGCCGGCATTTGGACCATCGTGGTGCGCACTGCGCTTCTGTCGTGAAGAAGTTCCGTGCGCAGGGCAGCATGGAAACCCAAGACGGCGTGCTTCGCAGCGCAATATGCGGCCTGGAGCGGAATACTGCGGTAAGCCAAAGCCGACCCGACATGTACGATGACACCGCGATTGCGAGGCAACATCCGCTTCAGTGCTGATAGTGAGCCATGCACATATCCAAGATACGTAACTTCGGTGACACGCTTGAACTCGTCGGCTGTCATCTGTTTGATGGGCGAAAAAACAGATGTCATCGCGTCATTAATCCAAATGTCGATCGGTCCCAGTTCGGCTTCCACCTTGGCTGCTGCCGCTTCGACCTGACCAGCATCAGCCACATCGGTGGGAATCACAAGTGCTCTGCCTCCTTGAGACTCCACTTCGCGGCGTGCGCCCTCCAAGCCATCAAGGCCGCGAGCCAACAATCCGATTGAAACTCCCTGACGCGCGAACTCGCGAACTGTGGCACGGCCGACGCCCGCCGACGCTCCTGTGACGACGACTACTTCTTTGCGTGCGTGATTTCTCTGTCGGCTCATATCATCATCTCGTTCATCTTGTCCGATGCTGTATGTGGAGTGGATATTTCGCTCATTACCTAATAGATGCCAGATTGACAGAGCGCCGTTTGCTCGCTCATGACGAATCACCGCGCGAATTCGCCGCGTCCTTGGACCTGAATACATCCTGAAACGATGTGTAGCTCGTGTTTTCAAATGAAGAGCGAACCATGCGCTTTTCCCGTACATCCTAGTTGAATGATCCTCGGAGAGCACGTGAGAGCCGGTCCGGATGAGTCACGATGAATTTTGGTGCGAAAGAAAGTCAAATCCATCGAATCACCGTATCGAGCTACATTATTCCCACCGATTTCCCTGAGTCCGACGGGACTCTGGAATGGGATAGGACAACACTAGTCGTGGTTGAAGCGACCAGTGGAGACTCCACCGGCATCGGCTACACGTATGCAAGCACCGCAGTAGCTGCCCTGATACGTGACGCGCTCATTCCTATTGTTGTCGGCCTTGACGCAATGTGTCCGACAGCCGCGTATGAACAGATGTGGAAAAGGATCAGGAACCTGGGGCGGCCAGGGCTGTGCTCGATGGGAATCTCTGCTGTCGATTGCGCTCTATGGGACCTGAAAGCCCGCTTGTTGCGAATTCCCCTTGTCACCTTACTCGGCCCCATTCGCGCCGGAGCTCGAATCTACGGTAGCGGCGGATTTACTTCGTACTCCGACTCGCAGCTGGCTTCGCAATTAGCAGGCTGGGTAGAAAACAAAATTACTGCCGTAAAAATGAAGGTTGGTCGTGACGCGCAAAAAGATCTCCAGCGGGTGAAGGTAGCGCGCGAGGCGATCGGGCCAGAAGCTGATCTCTATGTAGACGCAAATGGGGCCTACAGCCGGAAGCAGGCCCTTAGTCAGGCAGAGCGTTTTCAGGATTATGGCGTGCACTGGTTCGAGGAGCCGGTCTCTTCTGATGACCTGGATGGATTGCGATTGATTCGCGATCGCGCTCCTGCCGGAATGCAAATTGCCGCCGGCGAATACGGCTACGACATTTTCTATTTTCGAAGAATGATGGCTGCCGGGTCGGTTGATGTGCAGCAGGCCGACATCACACGCTGCGGCGGTGTGACTGGATTTTTGCAAGTTGCTGCGCTTTGCCAGGCCCACAATGTGCCTCTTTCCGGTCACACTGCTCCTTCCCTGCATGCGCATGTCGCTTGTGCGGTACCTTGTTTCAAAAATCTGGAATATTTTCATGATCACGTTCGTATTGAATCAAAATTTTTTGATGGCTTTCTTAAACCTGTGAAGGGCGAACTGCGCCCTGACCTCTCGAGACCTGGAAACGGCTTGGAACTCAAGCTCGCCGATGTCCGGCGATTCGCCGCATAAAGGAGACGAAATGTCTGCAGTGAAACTCCCTGTGATCTTGCCGAAAGAACCGACGAAGCCCCTCGGATCGGCGAATGTCGGAATCGACGTCAATGTTCTGGGTTTGCAAGCGGAACTGCGGAACAGTATTGAGGGTGAGGTCCGTTTCGATGCCGGCAGCAAGTCGATGTATGCAGTGGACGCTTCCAACTACCGGCAGGTCCCGATCGGCGTTGTGATTCCGAAGTCCAAAGAAGATGTCGTGCATACGGTCGCAGCGTGCCGCAAGTTCGGCGTGCCTGTGTTGTCTCGCGGAGGTGGAACGAGTCTGGCGGGGCAGTGCTGCAACGTCGCAGTCGTAATCGACTGGACGAAATACTTACATGGAGTACTGGAAATCAATGCGCACGAACGATGGGCCAGAGTCCTGCCTGGAACCACTTGCGACGAATTGCGCCATCGTGTGATGCGGGAAACAGGCAACCGCCTTAACTGGGGACCAGACCCCGCGACGCATAATCACTGCACATTTGGAGGAATGATTGGTAACAACTCATGCGGCGCGCACGCTCAAATGTCTGGGAAGACAGACAACAACGTTGAGGAGCTTGAAGTGCTTCTCTACGACGGTACCCGAATGCGCGTTGGCTGGATGACGGAGGCTGACTTAGATCGGGAAATCAAGTCCCGTGGAAGAGTTGCGGACATTTATCGTTACCTAAAATCTCTCCGACAGCACTATGGCCCTCTCATCACCGCAAAGTATCCTCCAATTCCGCGACGCGTCTCAGGTTACAACCTTGACCAACTGCTTCCTGGTGAAGACGGCCGTTTGAATGTTGCGCGCTCGCTGGTGGGAAGCGAAGGAACCTTGGTGACGATCCTTGAAGCCAAGTGCCGCCTGATTGATGCGAAGGCCGAACGCGTGATTCTTATCCTCGGCTACAACGATGTTTTCGAGGCTGCCGACCACGTCATGGAGATCGATCCCTACCAACCAACCGCGCTCGAGGGCTTTGATCACAGGCTTTACGAAAACATTGACAAGAAAGGCGGTCCGCATCGCAAGTACCTGTCGATGTTGCCAGACGGAAAGGGCTGGCTGATGGCCGAATTTGGCGCGGACAAGAAACAGGATGCGCTCGATCTTGCCCACCAGGTCATGGACAAGTTGAAGACTAAGCACAACGCTCCCAGCATGCGGCTGGTCACCGACTCTGAAGAGATGCAACACATTTGGGAGGTGCGCGAGTCTGCACTAGGTGCGACGGCCTTTGTTCCTGGTGAGCACGATACGTGGCCTGGCTGGGAGGACTCCGCTGTCGCACCGGCACGGCTCGGCGATTATCTGCGAGAGCTTCGGTCTTTATACGACAAGTACGATTACAATCCGGCACTCTATGGACACTTCGGACAAGGTTGTGTTCACTGCCGTGTTGATTTCGACCTAGTGAGCGCCGCCGGTATCAGGAAGTGGCGGTCGTTCATGGAAGAAGCCACAGATCTTTGCGTGAGATATGGTGGCAGCCTCAGCGGTGAACACGGTGACGGTCAGGCACGAGCCGAGTTCCTCTACAAAATGTTTGGGGAATTGATGCCGGCCTTCCGGGAATTCAAGTCAATTTGGGACCCTGACTGGAAGATGAATCCAGGCAAGATCGTAGAGCCGAATCGCATCGATGAGAATCTCAGGTTAGGCGCGAACTATCGTCCCTGGGAGCCCGCAACGCACTTCCAGTGGCCGGAGGATCATGGCAGTTTCTCGCATGCAGCGTTGCGATGCGTGGGAATTGGTAAATGCCGCCGGAAAAGCGGGACCAAGGCTGAGGACGACACGATGTGTCCGAGCTTTATGGTCACACACGAAGAGCAGCATACAACGCGTGGCCGGGCTCACCATTTGTGGGAGATGCTGCACGGTGATGTCTTGCGCGACGGCTGGCGCGACCAGAGCGTGAAAGAGGCTCTCGATCTGTGCCTCGCATGCAAAGGTTGCAAGGGAGATTGTCCCGTCAACGTCGACATGGCCACATACAAGGCAGAGTTTCTCTCTCACTACTGGAAGGGGCGACTGCGTCCTCGCTACGCTTATGCTTTTGGTCTCATTGATCAATGGGCGCGCATGGCATCCGTTGCTCCCGGGTTTGTGAACTTGTTTACGCAACTGCCACTCGCAAGGAGCCTCGCCAAAAAAATGGCGGGAATTCCTCTGGCTCGTCAGATTCCAGCTTTCGCGCCGAAGACATTTAAGAAGTGGTTCCGCGAGCGCCCCGTGCGCAACATTGGAAAACCACCGGTGATTCTCTGGGCTGACACATTCAACAACTATTTCTTTCCTGAGACGGCGCAGGCCGCCGTTGAGGTGCTGGAGCATCTCGGTTTTCAGGTGCGCGTGCCGATGCAGCACCTCTGTTGCGGACGGCCTCTTTATGACTATGGATTTCTAGATCGAGCGAAATCGTATTTGACATCGACACTGGACGCTGTGATCCCCGAGATCGACGCCGGCGCATCGTTGGTCGTTCTGGAACCGAGTTGCTGTTCGGTGTTCCGCGACGAAGTGAATGGACTGATGCCTGAATCCGCTCGCGCCCATCGTCTGATGGAGCATACCTTCACGCTCTCGGAATTTGTCATGCGCAATCTGAATGGCACGGAGTTGCCCAGATTGAAGCGGAAGGCGATCGTGCAGGGGCATTGTCATCACAAAGCCATTATGCGGTTCCACGATGAGGAAGCAGTGATGAAACAGATGGGCCTCGATTTCGAAACGCTTGCTTCCGGCTGCTGTGGCATGGCTGGCTCTTTTGGCTACGAGGCTGAGAAATATGACGTTTCCATCAAGTGCGGAGAACGTGTCTTGCTTCCTGCCGTACGCACGGCAGGTCTCTCCACTCTGGTTATCGCGGATGGCTTCAGTTGCAGAGAACAAATTGCACAAGAGACTCCCCGGCGCGCGTTACACCTTGCCGAAGTAATGCAACTGGCGCTGAAAGAAGGTCCCAGTGGCGGACATCTGAGACGTCCCGAACAGGCACAGGAAGATCGGCGAGACGCGTCTCAGCATCGTTCGATGAAACACGCCGCAGGCGTTGTTGGGATCTTCGCCGCGATTTCGGCAATAGCGTGGCTGCTAGTGCGACGAAAAACCTAGTTCGTCCAAGTAGCGCCGTTTGAAAATCCGAAATCCTGACCTCTAGTCTGGTTGTCGTGTTTGGGCCCGGTCTCGACCTATGCGGTCTAGGTTATGCTTGCTACGTCACCGGATCGCCGTGCACTTCGATTTCGTGCAGTTCGATTCCGAGGCTCTCCGGTTTTGGCAGACGTCCCGTCCAGTTCGCCCATCCCCAGAAGATCGCAGTCGTGGAGCTTAATAATCCGGCAATGGTGCCGATGGTTCGCGGACTGTAATGCGTGGATGCGATTCCGGCGCCCATCATGGAGATCATCATCATCGACCAAGTGAGTGCCTCCATGGTGGCGAAGACGCGGCCGCGGTACCGGTTCTCGACCGTACGCAACAGGTAGGAATAATTCATCACGGAATTCAGGGCCATCGTGATGCGAGAGAGGCCGATGAATATCAATGCGAGATCGAGCCGCGGCATACGGCTGAACAGAACGTACGCGCTTCCGTGGATGATGTAGTCGATGAATACGGTGAGCTTGTAACCTTTATACGAGAGACGCTTGCCCAGCCAGTTTCCCAGGATTCCACCGAGCAGCAAGCCAAGGCCCGCGCATCCCCAGATCATGCTGATTCCTGCAGCTCCGGCGTTGAAGACGACCTCGCCGAATAGCGTGAAAAGAATCTGAGCTGCGCCCCCGCCGGTCGCCCAGCCCACTGCGAGTAGAACGATGCCCATCACCAGCGGAACGGATCGCATGTACCGCAGTCCTTCGCGATATTCGTGCCACGGCCTGACGACTTCTGTTTCGGTCAGGCTCTTGCGTTCGGCGCGGAACCCTTTGCCTTTTGGCGCTTTCAGATTCCAGATCGCCCACGCCGAGAATACGAAAGAGAGCGCGTTGAAGAAGAAAGCCCACTTGTAGCCGATAGCAATGATGGTCGCGCCGAGAAAAGTGCCGACGGTCAAGGTAGTCCATTGCGTCGTTTGCGTGAGGGAGTTGGCGGTGTGAAGCTCGGAGTCGCTGGTGATTGTCGGGAGAATCGCCGAGCGGCCTGCGGTAAAGAACGGCGAAGCGAGCATCAGAAGCGCGCTGAACAGATAGAGCAGCCACGTGCGCTCGCGAGTGAGCGCGAGGATGAAACCGAGGGCCACAACTGCGCGCACCAGGTCACTGGCAATCATGATGCGTTGCCGGTCGAAGCGATCGAGCAGCACTCCGGCAAGCGGTCCGACGGTTACGGCGGGAATTGCACGCGCCAGCATGATGCCGGTGACCACCAGGCCGGAATGCGTCAATGCCATCGCAAGCGCGAAGACAGCGATGTTATTAAAGTTGTCGCCGATTTCGCTTACTACCTGCCCCATCCAGGTGTAACGGTAGTTGCGATTCAAGCGTAACAGCTGGAGGAATTCGCGCATCAGCCCGGTTGTGATTCGTCCGGCAGAGTGGATTTGACTTTGGGACGTTGGGACAGAAACGCATATGCGGTTCAGTCCCAGGCCCTGCTTGCCTCTGCTCTCTTATCTTACTTTCTGAACGCGAACAGGCGACAGGACGCTCGTCACCTCTCTGCGACTGGAGAGAACGATTGCTGTTGCACCGGAACCACGGGCAGATCGATGAAGCTCGCCGCACCGTCGGCGTGATAGATCCGCTGCGTTGCCTTGACATAGTCTCCCGGTTTTGCGAAGAACATGTTGGGAACGAACGTCTGCGGATTGCGATCGTAGAGCGGGAACCAACTCGATTGCACCTGCACCATGATTCTGTGTCCCGGCTGGAAAACGTGATTCGTAGTCGGCAGGATGAACTTGTAGGTCAGCGGAGTATTCGCGGCGATTGGCTTTGCCGTTTCAAAGCTCTCGCGATAACGTCCGCGGAAGATGTCCATCGCAACAGCAAGCTGGTAGCCGCCCATTTCCTTTTGGCTTGGCACCTGGTCGGGATAAACGTCGATCAGCTTCACCACCCAGTCACTGTCGGTCCCGCTGGTGGATGCGACGAGGTTGACGACGGGCGTGCCGCTGATGCGCACCGGTTCGGTGAGCGTCGAGGTCGTGTAGGACAGAACGTCAGGACGGCCATCGACAAAGCGCTGATCGTCGACCAGCCATCGCGTCCACGCATTGTGATCCGCTGCGTCGACTGGTCGCGGAATATAAGGCACGGGCTTCTGCGGATCGGAAACATATTCGTCATAGGCAGACGACGAAGAGTTCTTCTCAGCCGGCGCGGTGAACGACAATCCAAAGCCGCTCGTCAGATACAGCGGCTTCGATTTCGTGGCGCAATCCGGACACGCCAGTGGCCACGATTTCAGCCGGTCCCAATGATTCGCGCCGGTGTTGTAGATGAAGACCGGTGGAGTATTCGCATTAGGCGCGCCATCCTTCAGATATTGATCGAAGAAAGGCTTGAGCACGTCACGCCGGAATTGCAGCGCGGTATCGCCATCCCACTTCAGCGGGCCAAGCGAGGAACCGTCGTAGTTCACTCCACTGTGGCGCCATGGGCCCATCACCAGGAAATTCATGTTGTTGGCCGTATCTTTCGGCTCAACCACCTGGTAGCTGTGAATGGCGCCCCACATGTCTTCCTGGTCCCAGAGTCCCTGAATCCACATGGTCGGAACCTTCAGCGGCTGCGCGGCCATCACGCGGTCGAGAGCCTGCGCCTGCCAGAACGCATCGTATGCAGGATGTTCAGCCGTCTTGCGCCACCAGGGCAACTGGTCCAGGCCCGCAGCTTTTGCGAAATCGCCCGCAGATCCTGCCCGAAGATAGTTGGTGTAGTCGTCGTAACCTTCGCGGGGGATCGGATGGCCTTCGCCACGAACCGTCGTTTGATCCGTGAAGTAATCAAAGTTAGTTTGGCGGAACGCGCCGAAGTGGAACCAGTCGTCGCCCATCCATCCATCGACCATGGGGCTCATCGGCGCAGCTACCTTCAACGCCGGATGCGGATTGACCAGTGCTTCCACAACCGTGAAGCCCTCGTATGAGCTGCCGAGCATGCCGACCCTGCCGTTCGACTCGGGAACGTTCTTCACCAGCCAGTCGATCGTGTCGTAGGCATCGGTAGACTCGTCCGTGGTGCTCGTGTTGAACGGCCCCCGCAGGAAGCGAGTCATGAAATACTCGCCTTCCGATCCATATTTGCCGCGAATGTCCTGAAACACGCGGATATAGCCGTCGCGAACGAAGACTTCGTCGCCCTGCGGAAGAATGTCAAGCATATGCGGGGAGCGCGAGCGCTCTGCGCGCTTAGCGGCGTTATAGGGAGTGCGCGTCAGGATAATGGGCGCGTTCTTCGCGCCTTTAGGGATCACGATGACGGTGTAAAGCTTTACGCCGTCGCGCATGGGGATCATGACGTCGCGCTTGATGTAGTCGTAGGACGCGGTTGGCGCTGTGAACTTGCCAGAAACATCCGGGTCACCTGCTGAAGTTTGAGCGTAGATCGCAGGTGCGATCGCCACCAGAACAACCGCCGACATCCAACGTCGCAACGAAGACACAAAAATCATGCAAAAATCCCCCACATATTGAGAGTGATAAGAGCCCGCATCGAACTCATTCGGAGTAGCTCAATTGTAGCGGATAGCTGAGGAGAGACGATATCTTCCGTGGGCTGGCTGAAGCTGGGCGCAACCGGCGGCTGGCTGCGCCCAGGGATGACGCGGGTCAATTCTGTGGAACCGGCGGTTTCGGTTCCGCAGAGCTCTTCAGTTGCGGCGCGGCCGTTTTGTCGCTCGACGATTGGATCACGAACCGTCTTCAGGATCGCGTTCAGGCGCCGCATTACCTGATCGGGATCGACCTCCCGCGAAATGCCGTCGCTCTCGGTATTTACGCCCATCTCCACCTCGTAGCAGGTGTCGTTGGCGAAGCTGACGTAATTCCGAATCTTGCTGGCGCGGCCACGACCGCCGTTCTCCATCTCCATCCAGCGGAAGTTCACTCCGTTGATCGACTCGTTCCGGACTTCACCATTCTTGTCCGGACTGACCGAAGCTACGCAATCCTGCTCGGCGATGTCCTGATTCAGGCTGAGTGTGAAGTATGCGTTCTTCAGGTCCGTGTCGGCGTAGAATCCCTTGGGAATTTCGATCCGCGCGAGCGTGAACTGACTGTCGCTGCCATCCGGCTTCGGACGCAAAGATTCATCACCCTTGGCTACCGATTTTGCATTGAGAAACGTGTACTGCCAGGGATAGACGAACGAAACGCCGTAGTCACGGCTCTTGAAGGTGATCGGCTTCGCCGCCGGCTTTTCCGCTGGAGAAGCTTTTTCGGTGACCTCTGCCGAAGCGGGTTTCAGGACCGCGGTCGTGCTGGTCTCCATCGCCGCTGGGCGCACCATCGCGCCGACAAGCTTTTCCGAGTTCGTAGACGGCTTTGGTTTATTGGTGCACGCTACCGCAGCTAACACTGTGGCGATTGTGCCGAGCAACAAAAGTGCGCGGCGATTATGTTGGGTGATTTCGCTGTTCGTCTTGCTAGATTTCATATGCGCCTCCTTGGGGCGCTTGTGGAGGTGCAAGGCTCGCGCCATAGATCCGAGCAATTGATTCGCAAGCACTTGCGCAAATTGTCACGAAACATGTCCGTGGCAGGGCTGACACGCCGTGGGAGCAGATAGACGGTTGCCAGGGACGACTGCCGCGAATTCGATGATCATCAAGTACGGTCATGCCGTGCTGGAGCGATAGAATCGGCCCGAGGTCCCCGATGCCTATGTGGTCTATCTTTCTCGCTGTTCTGTTGCTTGCGCCGCAGACCGCGGCACCGTCCTCCTCCGCTAGCCCGGCCATTACGCAAGAAGAACTCGTGCGCAGGACGCAGGAGCTGTTTGACGCGGTCGCGATTGGAAATCAGAAGCCGTGGAAGGAGTATGTCGCGGAGGACGCGATGTACTTCGACGAGAAGGGCCGCGCCATGGACAAGGCTGCGCTCGTCGCCGATGTCACCCCGCTTCCGACTGGGTATTCGGGAACGATCAAGGTCGTAAGAGCGAAGAGCCGCATTCTCGGTCAGACCGCCATCCTGAGCTACGATCTTGACGAAACCGAAACGGTTTACGGTCAGAATATGACGGCGCGCTATCACGGAACCGACACGTGGATGCTGCGCAGCGGCCAGTGGCAAATCGTGGCGGGCCAGGCGCTTCGCTACTACGAAGATCCCGCGCCCGGAAAAGTAGACGCCAGCAAGCTTGGCGACTACGTGGGAACTTATCAGCTTGCGCCCGGGATCACCAGAACCGTCTCGGTCGAGGCGAACGAGCTATATTCGCAAAGAACGGGGCGCAAGCGCGAGTTGTTGACCGTGGAAGCCGCCGACATTTTCTTCCGCGCCGGAGTGGAGGGCCGTTTCGTTTTCCGCCGCGATGAAAACGGCAGAGTCGATGCCATCATCGACCGCCGCAATAATGAGGACGTGATCTGGAAGAAGATGTGAGTCGGCGAGGCCTGCGACCGCTTAGCTTCGCGACCTCTATTCCGGCGCTCCGGGCGTCGCCGGCACCCATGCTCTATCGGCCGCGACCAACTCCGCGTTCGGAACTTCTGTCATCACTTTAACCGGTTGCAGGCCGGCTTTCTTTCGCGGCTTCGGTGCAAACGCCAACCAGTACTGATGAAGCAGTCTTTCGGAGAGCTGGTTCAGGTAAGGCGAGAACGAAACCGCAGGTCCGGAAAAATTGTTGTAGTAGGACTCGCCTCCGGTTCTCTCTGAAACTTCAGAAAGAAACAGCTGGCCATACCAACCCCGATAGTAACTTCGACCAAAGCGCCCGGCGCTGGGATTGTAGATCGAGAACACGATGACACCGGCGCGCTGTGCGTCTGCAATGGCGCTGTCGACGTAAGGATCCTGGGGCCCGTTGCTCCAGTAAGCATCTACGCCGCTGGTAATCATCAGCACTTCGCGACGGTTGGGGGATGACGGCCATCTCTTGATTAGATCGGAAAGCGAGAAGTAGGGACTGGCATTCACGCCGGGTACTCCGGTGGGCAGACGCAGTGTCTTCGCTGCTTGCTGGTGATCGACAGTAGGCGCCTGCAGGACTTGCGCGGTCCCATTTTGCATATACGCGACGCCAACCTTGGTTGTAGCCGGTTGCGCCATGATGAATCTCCGCAGATCCTCTAACTGCGAGCCCACGTTCTCGCCCGTCGAGTCGTCGATCATCAGGAAAAATTCGAGCCCGGCATGATCGCCCGCTGCTGCAACCCAATCCAGGACTTTATCGCGATCTTTACCCTCGCGGACCATGACGTCGTCTCGTGAGATCGCCGGCACGTCTGAACCCTTGGAAGCTACCGCTGTGACCACCATGCGCGCCGCCACTTGCGTGGACGGTGCCAGTTGCCCTGCGGCCGTGCCAACTACCGCCACCAATAGCAGCAGAAAGCCAAACATGCGTGGAGCGTTCAGTCTTGCGTTCATCGAATCTCGCTTTCGCTATTAAGGATGAAGCGAGCGCAAGCTAATGTTGTTCAATGTCTGTGAAAGAAGAGCTATCAGTTCGTCAACTCGGTTCCGCAAAGATACGGATTACCGAGCTGACGAGCCGTCCGGGAACAACTTAGGGGAGATATTCGTAGGCGACGGAGGTGAGGAATTCTTCAAAATCGCCTTCCGACATTTGCCGCAACAAGTCAGCGGCCTTTTGCAGATTGGCTGGCGCTTGCCCGCTTCCGGCGGTGCGCCTGCCCACGTCCGCGACTACTTCGTTCAGCATTCGCTCGAACAGATCGGTCGTGATCTGGCGTCCGTCATCGAAGTGCGCACCGTAGCGAAGCCATTGCCAGGTTTGAGCGCGGCAGATTTCTGCTGTAGCAGCATCTTCCATCAAATCGTAAATCGGAACGCAACCTAATCCGCCAAGCCACGCCTGCAGGTATTGCAGAGCAACGTCGATATTCCGGCGCAGTCCTTTCTCGGTGATAGCGCCATGCGGGATTTCGAGCAAATTGGCTGCGGTGATTCGCGACCGCGCTTCCTTCGGAGGGTGAATCTGGTTCGGCGTCTTCATGTACTCGTCGAAGATTTCGCGTGCTATCGGCACCAATCCCGGATGCGCGACCCACGTGCCATCGTGCCCGGCGCGAACTTCACGCAGCTTGTCCTGGCGAACCCGTTCCATTGCCGCTTCGTTTGCCTCGGGATTGTTGCGGAGGGGAATTTGCGCGGCCATTCCGCCCATGGCGTGAATGCCGCGGCGGTGGCAGGTGTGGATCAGAAGTTCGACATAGGATCGCAGGAACGGCTGTTCCATCGTGACCACGCTGCGATCGGGCAACACGTGATCTGCGTGGTTACGGAATTTTTTGATGAAACTGAAAATGTAGTCCCAGCGTCCGCAATTGAGTCCGGCGGAATGGTCGCGCAGTTCATAGAGAATCTCGTCCATCTCGAATGCCGCGGTGATGGTTTCAATCAGCACGGTTGCGCGGATGGTTCCTTTCGGCAGGCCGACATACTCCTGCGCAAACACGAAAACGTCATTCCACAGCTGCGCTTCAGGATGAGCTTCGATCTTGGGGAGATAGAAATAAGGCCCAGTGCCTTTCTTTACCAGCGCTTTGGCGTTGTGGAAGAAGAACAATCCGAAGTCAAAGAGCGATGCCGAGATTGGGGCGCCGTCGACCTTGAAATGTTTTTCGTTTAAATGCCAGCCGCGAGGGCGAACGAACAACACTGCGGGATTCGGCTTGATCCGGTATTCCTTCCCCTCCGGGGAAACGAACTCAATTGTCTCGGCGACCGCGTCACGCAGGTTTTGCTGACCTTCCAGGCAGTTGCTCCACGTGGGCGTATTCGAATCCTCGAAATCCGCCATGTAGACATTCGCGCCGGAGTTCAGCGCGTTGATCAGCATCTTGCGATCGGTAGGGCCGGTGATCTCCACTCGGCGGTCCTGCAGATCGGCGGGAATGGGAGCAACGCGCCACTCGCGCTCGCGGATCTCGCGTGTGCTCTCGAGGAAATCAGGTTGCTCGCCGCGATCGAGTTGCTCCTGGCGCTTGCGGCGCGCCTGCAGCAATCCTTGCCGCGTGGGTTCAAATCGCCGATGAAGCTGCTGGAGAAATTCGATGGCAGCCGGGGTAAGCACCTGCTGCTCGAGACTAGTGCGCTCGCTAGTTGGGACTTGCGTCATTGAACTCATCTGGATTTCCTCGCTGCGCGCACCTGGTTAGATGTCAGCCAGACCGGCGGGGGATGATACTCCATCTCGCGTCTTCGCTAGAGCCATGGCGAGCGCGGCAATCTCATCCTGCTGGTCCTGCTTGCTTTCAAACTGCTCGGCCTCGGTGGAGCCCGGAAGAGCACAGGTGGACGTTTCGCCGGCTGCGATGGTGGTTGCCACCGCGTCAAAGTAGCCAGTGCCCACAAAGCGTTGATGCTTTACACCACCATAGCCATGTTCTGTCATTTCAAACTCACGCTGCTGCAGTTGGCAGTAAGCCGTCATACCCCGGCGAGCGTAGTCGCGTGCCAGCTCAAACATAGACAGATTGAGCGCGTGGAAGCCGGCCAAAGTCACGAATTGGAATCGGTAGTCCATCTTGCCGAGTTCGCGCTGGAAGTTAGCAATGTCGTCATCGTTCAGCTTTGCTTTCCAATGGAAGGACGGAGAGCAGTTATAAGCCAGCATCTTGCCCGGGAACTGCTGGTGAATGGCATCGGCAAACCGGCGCGCTTCGACCATGTTGGGTTCAGAGGTCTCCCACCAAAGCAGATCGGCATACGGAGCGTAGGCAAGGCCGCGCGCAATTGCGGCATCGAGTCCGCCGCGCATACGGAAGAAACCCTCAACAGTGCGCTCGCCTGTCAGGAACGGACGGTCGCCAGGATCGCAATCGCTGGTGATGAGGCCGGCGGAATTCGCGTCGGTGCGCGCGATGAGAATCGTGGGAACACCGAGGGTGTCCGCCGCCAACCGCGCTGCGACTAGTTTCTGGATCGCTTCCTGGGTTGGCACCAGAACTTTGCCGCCGAGGTGCCCGCACTTCTTCGCGGAAGAAAGCTGGTCTTCAAAGTGAACACCGGCGGCTCCTGCCTCAATCATGTTCTTCATCAGTTCGAATGCATTGAGTGAGCCGCCAAATCCAGCTTCGGCGTCCGCAACGATAGGCAGCATCCAGTCGATTCCGTCGCGGCCTTCGCTGTGCGAGATCTGATCGGCGCGCAGCAGAGCATTGTTCAAGTTTCGAACCACCGTTGGAACGCTGTTCACCGGATAGAGACTCTGGTCGGGATACATCTGCCCAGAGAGGTTTGCGTCCGCGGCAACCTGCCAGCCACTAAGGTAAATCGCCTTCAATCCGGCTTGCGCCATCTCCACTGCCTGATTGCCGGTGAGCGCTCCCAGGGCAGCCACATACGATTCGTTTTGCAGAAGCCGCCATAATTTTTCAGCGCCGTTACGCGCCAGCGTGTGCTCGATGCGTACGGTGCCACTAAGGCGGGCGACATCTTCCGGCGTATAAGTGCGAGTAATACCTTCCCAACGAGCCGTGTTCCAGTGATGGTTGTGGTTGGTTGGTTGCTGATTCATCGTCTTCTCCGTATTCGAACTGGCCCTAATTAGAAGCCAGATTCGGGAGCGGAGCAATGAGCGGTAGTCCGAATCGGGCGGGTGGGCAATTGGACCGTCGCGGAGAGGTGAGTGACAGGATATAGCGAAACTGCACAAAGCAGGCGATAGACGCGATTTGGCTAGACTGGCGCATCTACTTAAGAACGAAAATAGCCGCTACTCGACCAATTTGGACCAGCGGCTTAGAATCAGCGCTATGCCTAAGCGGCTACTGTCGGTTCACCAGCTCAATCAGGCATTGATCGATGCGCTGATCGAGCGCCGAATTTCCCTTGGCTTCTCGCTGCTCGATCAACATAAGGCGCTGCTGCATGGATTCACTCCTGAACAACCCAATGCTTCTGCTCTGGTACTCTCCATCGCGCAATGGGTGGACTTGGGCTACGGCAATGCGAAGCTGGTGGAAGAGGCACTCGCCAAATTCCCCGAAGGTGGCCGCCGGAGGATGCCGTTCCTTGAGTTTCTGCTCTTACGCATGGCAGAAGCGTTTTGCGCGATAGTTCTGGAAGAATCCGACTCTGCTATTCGCCTGCTCGACTTCGTCCTGAACGCGAGAGAGGAATTGGGGGATAAGCGCCTGATCGCGATCGCTCATTTCTGGAAGGGACGCTCGCATCGCAAGAAGGGAGAGTATGACGCGGCCCGGACCGATATTGTCACTGGTCGCGAGTTGATGGAAGAGATCGGCGCGCCAAAGCTGGCAGCCGTTATCCGCATTCAGGAGAGTTGGCTGCTCTTCCAGAAGGGACAATCCGAGCAAGCGCTCCGCCTACTTGACCAAGCTGAACGTCAGCTAGCGAAGACCGATGACTGGCTCTCGCTCGGCAATATCGAATCCGCGCGCGGACGTATTGTGCGGCAGGTCGGCAAATTCGCCGAAGCGCTCGAGCATTTCGATCGCGCGGTGAAGACGTATGGTCATCGAGATCCGAATCATCGCAACCTGGCTCGCGCACTGGTCAATGCGGCCTATGTGCGGCGACTAGTGGCGTTGCATCTGCGTAAGCGCATTGATGCACGCGCGCGCCAGTCTGGACGGAGAGCTGCTGCGGTTCGCGTCGACGGTTATCAGCAGCGCTTCAACGAACTTTGCCAGCTAGCGCTGCAGGATCTGCAACGCGCCGGTGAGATCTACGCGTTGCATCAACATTACGGCGGAACGGGTTCGGTGCTGGTGAACACCGGATACTTGCATCTCGATGGTGGTGAGATCGATGTTGCGGCAGGCGAGGCGTTTCGTGCTTATCAACTCGCGCACGATAAGAACGATCACATCCTGATGGCTCGTGCACGTATTCTGCAGGCGGCGACGGAGAATGCGCATGTCGACGAACAGTTGGGCGAGGATGCCGATGCGGCGGTCCACGCGAGTGCCGCGCGCCAATATTCGGATGAGGCGATCACGCTGGCGCAGCAGACTCAGAACCGGTCGCTGATTGCGGAGTCGCATCTTTCACGCGGAGCGACTGCGGCGAATGACTTCTTCCAGGATTGGGAGGAGGCGAAGCGCTGCGTGGGCGCTGCCACCGACCTGCTGAGCCCAGAGGACCGCGATCACGTTTGGGAAGAAATGCTGCTGCTGAAGTCACGCGTACTTCGCGCTTCGGGAATCGATGACACGCTGCGAGCATGGTCCGAAGGAATGGTCGGCGACAAGACGTTTCAGCAGGTCGCCGAAGAATTTGCCGAGATCGTGATCCCTAAAGTCTGGGCGCGCGAAGGGAAAAAAATCTCGCGCGTTGCAGAGCGGCTTTCAGTTTCGCCCAAGAAGGTGCGGCGAATCCTGCGCAATGCTGGTTTTCTTGATTACGGCTGAGTTCGGCTAACGGCCAACTTCGTAGCGTGCGGGAATTTCGTGTTGCTCGTCGCCGAGTTCATCGTGCCCGTGAAAGAGCGAGAGAGGCTTTTGTCCGGTAGGGATGAATACGATCCATTTATAGGCGACGAAGTTCCAGGCCAGCCCGACGCCGGTTCCGGTAATAGCGGCGATCGATGGCCAGAAGTGCCGGAGCTCCGCAGTCGGCGCACCGTACAGCGCGACATATGAGGCGACGGTGACGTTGATGATGAATCCCACACCACTCGATCCGAGAAAGCGGACGACTTCCAGCGGATTGCGTTCGTTCTTGAGTTCAAAGGTCCAGCGAGCATTCAGGATGTAGCTGTTGGCGGCGGCGGCCACGAATGACATCATCTTGAAGACAGTGAAATAGAAACCGCCATTGTGACCCCGCCCGGTGGCGAAGATCAAAATGTTCAGCACTGCAAGGTCGACTACGGTGTTGAGTAGTCCGACGAACGCAAATCGTTTAAGTTGACGCAAATAATTCCTGTCGTTTAAGGCGTGCGGAGCCTTTCCTCGCTTCTGACTCTGGTTTGGGATTGGTTGTCCCATCGATCCAAAACGAGCTTGCTGGGGCCCCTGAGCTTTCATTGTACCTGAAACACTCTGGATTTCGTATGGCCCTTGAGCGGTCATGATCGCAATCCGATTCTGTAAGTGGCACCTATTCTGCGACTTATCGGGCCAGCCAGGAACACATATACTCCGCGCAATCGAAGTTGCGCAAGGAGAAGCTATGGGTTCCCGGGTGATTCGCCGTATTCTTGCGATGCAAGGCGGTGTGGGTCGAGGTGTCTCGGTGGTGGCGTGCCTGCTGTCGGTGGCTTTGGTTGCGGGTTTCGCGCAGCAACCAAAAGAACCGTCGTTCGAACTGACGGAGACTCATCAAGAGTATGTCCTCCACGGCCAGGGATATCAGATACGCATCACAAAAACCGGTTTTGGGCTGACGATCCAGCGCAACGGCGACATCGTGCTGCAAAGCGCGCAGCCGCACGATGCGCAGTCGAACTTGTCGTTCCGGACGAACGGAGCGGTTTACAACGCTACGAGCGTGAAGTCGTGCCACATGGATGGCGGAACGCTGGTACTGCTCTATCGCACCGATCTGAATGACGATGCTTTGGTCCGCGTGGAACTAACGCCGGAAGCGAACGTGATTCACGTGAAGACGTGGGCGCTGAACTCTGGTGGACAGTTGATCCCAAGCCTTCGTTATCGAATCGGTCCCTCCGGACTGTGGTTCGGTGGCGGCTTCCAAGGCTGGAGCGATCCGCAAGTATTTCCGCTGAACAACGCACACATCGTGAAGAACGGATTCTTCGCGGATGGATCCACGCAGGGAACGCCTGCCTGGTACAACACCAAGGGCACAGCGATCTGGGTGCGAACGCCGCTGGATTTCCGCTATAGCTTTAACGCCATGGCCGGCGACAAGCCCGACGGGATGCTATTCGTCGAAATGCCACAGGCTTCTGAACTCGCCTACGACATCCTGATCGGCAGCGACATTAAAGATGTGGTGCAGCGGATCGTACGCGAGGTCGGATATCCGCAAGCGACGCCGCCGGAGGATTATTTCCGGCAGCCGATTTTCACGACCTGGGTCGAATATAAGACCGAGGTTTCGCAACTGAAGGTGCTGGAGTTCGCGCGCGCCATTCGCGACGCGAAGATTCCGGCGGGCTTCATTGAGATCGACGACAAGTGGGAGAGCGGCTATGGCGACATGCAGTTCGACGGCGGGAAGTTTCCCGATCCCAAGGCAATGGTGGATGAGTTGCACGGTATGGGATTCAAGGTCACGTTGTGGGTTCATCCTTTCGTAAATGTCGATTCTGAAAGCTATGTGCAGTTGCGGCACTCGGGGGATCTGATCGCAGGTCGCACAGGCGATGCGGGGCTGATCCGGTGGTGGCAGGGAATTGGCGCGGTCTGGGACTTCACCAATCCGGCGGCGGCGACTGCGTATCGTGCCCGGTTGGCTGAGTTGCAGAGCAAGTACGGCTTCGACGGCTTCAAGTTCGATGGCGGCGATGTGAATCTTGTGCCGCGCGATTTGAAGACGCACGTCGACATCACGGCTGCGCAGTATGCGGACGTTTACAACCGCGAAGCGGCAGCGCACTTTCCATATAACGAAGCGCGTGTCGGCGTGTACTCGCAGCCGCTGGGAATCGTGCAGCGGTTGATCGACAAGCAATCGATCTGGGGCCGCGGAAATGGACTGGCGGCCATCATTCCCGAGGCGCTGAACGTTTCCATGCGTGGCTATCCGTACGTGATGCCGGACATGGTGGGCGGCAATCAGTATGGGACCGACAAAATCGACAAAGAGCTGATGATCCGCTGGGCGCAGGCGTCGGCACTGATGCCGTTGCTGCAGTTCTCGGTGGGGCCGTGGCACTTCGACGACGAAACGGTTCGCCTGTGTCGCGAAGCTGCGGAGCTACATGTGAAGTTCACGCCCTATATCTACGAACTGGCGCAGCGCGCGCGGACCACGGGCGAGCCGATCATGGCGCCGCTGTGGTACACAGCGCCTGCCGATCCGAACACGTATGAACTGACTGACGAATTCATGCTGGGCAACGATGTGGTAGTTGCGCCGGTGGTGGTAGCGGGCGCGGTCTCACGCGACGTCTATCTGCCCGAAGGCGAGTGGCGCGACATCAACGGTGCAGGCGGTCTGCATGGCGGCTGGCATCGTGGCTACGCGGCGCCGCTTAGCGTCTTGCCGGTGTTCGTGCGCGAAGGCTCGGCGGTAGCTGCGACAGTTGGGAAGCCAAAGTAGTCATCTGGCATCACGCCACGCTGCGGCGGTCCAAAACGGATAACCGTTAACCCGAGCAGCGCCGAAAAAAAACAGGATCGCGAATAAGAGGATCCCTGGGATCAAGGGCCAACGGCCCTCCGCGGCATCCATCACCGCGTCGAAGACTTGGATGACGGCGGTGAGGACCATGAGAGTGCTCAAGGAACGCCGCGCGCGCATGCTCAACGTCAAAATAAGCAGCAGAGCCAAAGCCAGGTTACGCGCCACCAGATATCCGGCGTAGACGTGGACGGCGCCATTGATGGCGATTCCTGGAGAAGCGAGCATCGCGGGATTCACTAAAGCGATGATTGCTCCTGCCGCCAAAAGCAAGGCACCGGGAACGACGATGAGCGGGAGCCATTTCGGTAGCGCGGGGTCTGTGGGAGCTTCAATCATCGAGGAATCCTCCTGGCCGGTGTAGTTGTCTACGCACTTCCGAATCGGGAAGTTCACTGGTGGACCCCACAACATTTGGGGTACCCCTCCCCCTCTCGGTTCGTAAGTCTCGCGTAATGAATGCGATCGGGCGAAGGTTCTGCCAGTTGCCGCAAAACAAAAGAGTTAGTAGTCAAAATATTGAAAGTAAAGGGTCAGTTGCTAGTTGTCAGTTGCTCATTGTTAGAAAGACTTTCCTACAAATGATCTTCTAATCAAGAGTAGCAATTCTTGGGGGACCTACTGGACACTTTCGCCAAGTTTATTTCTATCGTGGAATGAGATAGTTGCAGAGCTTTGGGGAAAAATGGGGGCTTGACAGTATCGAAACGAAGGTGGAATACGGTGGAATACGGAGTGGTAATCTACGTTATCGACATCTATCCCGTACGCGGAGTCACCAAACGTCTGGAAGATTACAGTCCTGACGATCCTGTCGCGGCGTACCGCCGCGAGGCAGCGAACGTTAAGCCTTTGAGCGCGGAAGAAGAGACGAAGCTATTTCGCGAGTTACGGTCGTCGAGTGCTTGGCATGAGCAGCAGCAGAACGCTGCGAGGCGATTGATCGAGACTCACCTTTCGTTGGTTGTCAGAATCGTAGAAAGGCACTCGTCTAGTGGTATTCCCACAGTTGACTTGATTCAAGAGGGCAACATCGGTCTGATGGCCGCTGTCAGGAGTTACGCACAAAGCCAAGTTGGTCAGTTTGCTGAACATGCAGCCGCGTGCATCGAGGAAGCAATCGGGAAGTTCGCAGCCAGTCGAATTGACAGAGGACTCTGAGCGACTGTGATACACAGCGATAAATCGGCTTACCACTCACAATCTGGACGTGATTGAACGGGGGCGGCTTGCCTCGTACTTGACATGGCGGAGGTCACTGGGCAGCGTGGCAGACCGATGCAATTGGCTTGCCGGAGCGAACATCCGTAAGCGTCTAATTCGCCCCTGATCCGTGCCGAGCGTTAACCGTACTTGAGGTTGGTGCTCTGTCCGACTTCGATGATATAACCGTCGGGATCGCGGATGTAGCAGCGTATCTCACCATACTTGGGTATCGGTTCCGTGATGAACTCGGCTCCTCGACTTTTCCACAATTCGTAGCACGCTTGAATATCCGCAACGCGGAAATTCATAAAGCTGTTGATGTGATTCGGGTCGGGGACGCTGAGCGTTACCGTCGGTTTATCCGGGGTCGGCCCGCCCCCAACGTTTAGAATCATCCAGATATTCGCAAGCTGAAGGTACCCAGGCGCGTTGCCGTCACCCAGGCTCAGAATACGAGCACCGAAGACCTTTTCGTAGTAGCGAGCCGATCGCTCGATATCGGCGACGGTGAGAAATTGCGCGATGCTGATCCCCTCTCGCGGGGGCATCTCATAGCTCTTCTGTTCGATTTGTACGCTGTTCATTGGCGAATCCAACTCCGATACAGTGCTCACTGCAAATACGTGCCCCGTGAGTTCCGGCTTCCGCTCGACGTGAAATGCGCCGCGCGCATAGTTGCTCCGATGAGCAGATCCCACTCTAGGTAGCTATACCTGAAAAAACTTTCTGAAATTTGATAGGTGTCGAGAAATCGCCCTATCACGCACAATCTGGACGAGATTGAAACGGGGGGCGGCATTCGGTATCCGATGCTGAAGCTCTTTCGCGCGCCTCTCTCACCTGTCTTACAGAAGCGAACGCGGGCGAGGGCGCCCGCGCCACACGATCCTCGCTGGCGCTCGGATGGGTAGCTTCACGACGGTCCGACAAGTCAGGATTAATCTGCCCGCAGCACGTTACCCAGCTGCGTTTTTCTTGAACATAGAACTAGCATTGCGCTTGCCCAAATCGCGCAGTCGGACGCCATTCTTGAGATTGAACTCCATCTCCTCAAGTGTGATCCCCTTCGTCTCGGGCACGAACAGAGCGACGAACACAACAGCGAGCACGCAGAACCCGGCGAACACGTAGAAGATCGACGCGTTCCCGTGCGCCTGCATAAATGAGAGGGCATTGGCCATTACCAGACCCGCGAAGGTCCAGTTGACCATGGTGGTGATCGTCATCCCGACCTCGCGGCCCTCGAGCGGGAAGATCTCCGAGCAGACGAGCCACACGACCGGTCCCCACGAAACCGCAAAACCGAAGATGTAGAGGATTACGGAGACAAGCAGCACGGTCTTCGGGACGCCGGAGATCATCGCAGGGCTGGTTACAGAGCCAATCGCCCGGAAAGCGACACCGGCGGCGATCATGGTGATGAGCATCGTCACCGCACCCAGGTAAAGCAGCTTCTTGCGTCCCCACTTCTCGACAAGGTGGATTGCGGGGAAGGTGAAGAGCATGTTCACCGTCGGAACGGTCATGGCCGCGACCAAGCCTTTCATGCCCGCGTAGCCGAAGATCGTTGGCGAGTAATAGATCATCATGTTGATGCCAACGAGTTGCTGGAAAACCTGGAGCAGCACGCCCACCACGAGCACCTTGAAAAAGTAGCCGCGCCGGACGATCCCGATACCGGCACCCTGGGGGCCGTGCAGAGCCTGCTCGATCTCCTCAATCTCGTTGTCGATCTCCTGCTGCGTGTTCAGCGTCCGTCGAAGGACGGCGATCGACTGGTCTTTCCGTCCCTTGAGCATCAGCCAGCGCGGGCTCTCGGGGAGCATGAAGCCGCCGAAGAACATCAGGGCCGCGAACAGCGTGATGGTCAGAAACATGAGCGGCAGAGAGGTAGCAGGGTTTATGAAGGCTCGGGCGATGAACACGTTGGTCAGGGAGATCAGGAAAATGCCAATGGTGATCATCAGTTGAAAGAGCGTACCCATGGAGCCACGAATCGACGCTGGGGCGGTTTCGGCGAGGTAAAGGGGCACAACGAAGGACGCGACCCCGACGGCGAAGCCGAGGGCGAAGCGGCAGGCCGAGAGCACCGGCAGCGGCGGAAGCATCGCCGAGAAAGCCGACGCTGAAGTGAAGATGAACCCAGCCAGGAGCAGGCTTCGCTTACGTCCAAGGAAACGCGCGAAGATACCGGAGAGCAACGCACCGATAATGCCGCCGGTAGCGAGGATGGCCGAGAAGTGCTCTCCGCCCTGCACGCCGAACCGGTAGTGCTGCTGAATCGTTGCGAGTGAGTTCGCAATGAATCCTTGGTCAAGCCCGAATAGCAACCCGCCCAGTGCGGCCACCGCGCAGATGACGTACACGATCCTCTTGTAACCGCCGGATTTAACGCCGACCGGTGCCCCTTGAGACATTCCAACCTCCTCGCCCGTCTGGCGGGCGCTGTAAGACTGACCATTCCGCGGTTCGATGGCGAAGTCAACATCAATTGCCGCGCCAACGCCCCGTCCGAACAGCGGATAACATTCAACAGGAAACTACGAATTATAGATGTGATGTCGGGCTGCTCCGGCAAAAAGCGCGAACGGGCATATCGGGCGACCTGGTCGCGTTAGGCGGACGTTTGTCGGATCCTTGGGCTGGGTAGGGTTCGGATCAGAGCTTGACTGCGGAATGCGCATGAGTGGCTAAGCGGAACTCCTGTTTGTCCGTGGCACGCTCAAATCGCACTGCGACTACCGGCTGAGTGTAATCGGCTGATCGACAGTTGATCACCCTGTGCGATACTGCGAGCCATATACGTTCATTCCGAGGATTTGCCCTCTCATTTCATCGAGGATAGATAGGTGCATGACAGACTGGTTCGCGCGTCCCGTCCTACACGTGACCGACGTTGAGGCCTCGCTCCGCTTTTACGTTGACAGGCTCGGCTTCACGTGTCGCTGGCGCTACGAAGACGCGGACGGCAGAGCGTATGTCGCACAGGTGGATCGACAGGGCTGCGCGCTTATCCTGGCTAAAACGTGGCCGGAGAAGATCGGCAAGGGGCTGATGTTCATTTCTCTGAACGTCGAGCCCGCGACACCGGAGGCCGCAAGCGCCGCGGTGGACGAGTTGCGCGCGGAACTCGAGGCCAAGGACGTTAAGGTGAAGGAGGGCTCCTGGGGCTACCGGCTCCTGGTGGTCGATGATCCAGATGGTAATCAGCTGTTTTTCAACTATCCAGCCGAGACCGCATCCTGACGGTTAGCCAAAAGAAGGCGAACCTGGGGCACTGGCGAAACCCGGCACCGGGCACCGAGGCGTAATACCTCTAGTTTGAGGCGACTGCCGTGGTTGTGGACCGCTCCGATATCTCGAAATTCACAGCTACCTCTTCGTTCGGTCCCACGGACACTTTCTTTGTCCAAGTCACCGGTTCGCTGAATACCAGGTGCTGGTACCGCACTTGCGAAAACACATCGAACTTCGAGTCTCGTCCCGCGATATGCCATCCTTCGTGCCAGGCTACGATCTGGTACTCCCCTGGAGGTACCCCGGTGAGAGTGAATTTGCCGTGTTCGTCGGTGACTGCATAGTAGGGGTGACGAACCACCAGAATTTCGGCGTTCATCCACGTGTGACCCGCGTAGCACTCCAAATGAACCTCACCGGCGTCCTGCATGGTCTCTGATATCGGTCGATCGGGAGTAACGAAAGCCTTGTTGTAGGTCGCAGCTCCCGTCATATGTAGATTGTGCAGGATCGGGTCACTGCTATTCATGTTGAACTCAGCCCCTTGCGGCACCAGCGAGATGTGAGGCTCATAGCGGCAGTGCTGCTGATTTAGAGAGCGCCGCGCCAGGGGCAGATCCATCGGCTTGCCTTGGGTGATGTTTGCCAGGTACACGACGGTGTTAGCGACGCCACCATCTTCCCCGACTTCCAGGCGCTCTAGATTGCGAATCTTGGCAGAGTTCGGATCGCAAACGGACTGATCCTTGGTGATTGGCACAGACATGGCTTTGGGTCGCGATCCGGCCCATTTCACAGTACCGGTGATGGTGCCGGGATTGCTGACCGAAATGACCGAATACGACTGCGCCGCGACTAGTGGCGCAAACGCGAGCAGGCCTGCGAGTGCCTGCAATGGAATCAGAAATGGAACACGCATTACCTCACCCCCAAAGATGCTTCGTTGGTGGCGAGTGTGCGCCGGATCGTGGGACTAATTCCAGTGCTTTATGAGGACTTGTACATGTTCAAGTAACACACATTCGTCACGGTACCGTCGTGACAATGGGGAGCAACCAACCGAAAGTCAGTGGCAAGGCAGCGGTCGCGGGCGAGAGCGTCCGCGCCACCGCGTTACCCGTGGAGATGAAGTTCGATGATTTCGCCGGAGAGGCTGCCGTCGCGGATGCGGAGTTTCCCGACACAGATGGGAAGTTTAAAGCGGCGCGGTCCGGCGCTGGCCGGATTGAAGAAGAGCACACCGTTTCGCGAGTCGTTTATGGGCGCGTGGGAGTGGCCGCAGATGACGGCGGCGAATCCGGCGGCAGCGGGATTCAGGTCGAGCTGTTTCAGATCATGCAGCATGTACAGTGAGAGCCCGCCCGCTTCAATCACTTCTGTCAGCGGAAGAGTCTCGCACCAGGGGCTGGAGTCGATATTTCCGCGAACAGCCTTCACTGGTGCAATGCGTCGGAGCTCGGCGAGAATTTCGGCGGAGCCGACGTCGCCGGCGTGGAGGATGAAATCGGAGCCGCGCAGGGCTTCGACAGCTTCTGGGCGGAGCAGGCCGTGCGTGTCAGAGATGACGCCGAGAACGAGTTCGGCTGGCATGGGAGAAGTTTACGACGGAGGGCAGCCGAAGGCATGCATCTGACCTCATTGGCTGCCCACCTGAGTTTGCGAAGAGAAAAGCCGCGGCGAGGGCGCCCGCGCCACTAAAAACCCGCTGCTACCAGCGGAAGTTCCGGAACTCCTGCGGAACGAATTTCGAGCCAGCAAATGAATTTCCAAAGGCTCTGGACACGATTTACCAGTCATGCAAATTGTGGATTCCGATTTTCGCCAGAGTTCAATGGCTGCTCTAATGGCTGCTCTGTCTGCGAGCCAATCGCTGGCGGTCGCATCTCAATGGCACAGGAGTCAAGCTATGAGAGTCGCCGCTTTGAATGTTGTTCTACTGCTTGCATCGGGAGTCGTGATCGGGCAGAGCACAGGCACGGGCAATTCAGCTGCGCAGAACACCGGGAACTCGCCTGCGCCGGCGGTCGAAACGGTTCGAGGATGCTTATCCAAGACGGGGAACACCTATGTTCTGCTGGGGGGCGCGCCGGTCCGGCAATACCGCATTGTCGGCGGGGACATTGAGGACCTTAAGCACAAACTCGGCCACACGGTGGAAGTCACCGGTCCAGTTGGGCAGAAAGAATCGGGTGCGACAACGAACGGCCTGTACAACTCCGGATCCACGACCGGCGTCGGGTACAACACCATCACGGCGCAGTCGGTGAAGGAAGTATTCGCAAACTGTAGTTAAGGAATTGGAGCTGAACACGCATGTATATATGAGTTAGCAGCATTTTTTCTTCGACAACGAAAGCCCATTTCCCGCGGCCGAAGGCCGCTTTGTGAAGGCGGGCTTATCTGCCGGGGATTAGGAAGATTTGTGAAGCTTTTAACATTCGAAATCCGTGTAAAATGGCGCTGTCTCGAGTGGGGCAGAGCACCGGGATTACACCACCTCGTCTAAGGGCCCTCAGTAAGAAATTGTTCTACCGCGCTAAAGCGAAGAGCGATTGGCGCGATGAATCGCTAACTTCAAGGAAGCCTCTGCCCAGGAGGGCTCTGTGAGTTCTGCATGGTCTCCGAAAGATGGCACCCCAGAAATAGATTCTGAGTACAAGAGCATGCCTGAGAGCGAAGAATTCCTCAAATTGGTCGCGAATACTGCGCCGGTGCTGGTCTGGATGTCAGACACCAGCAAGCTCTGCACGTACTTCAATCGGCGCTGGCTGGACTTTACCGGAAAATCGCTCGAATCCGAGCTTGGAAATGGATGGGCAGACGGAGTCCATGCAGACGATTTGCAGCGCTGCTTGACTACTTACGAACAAGCCTTTGACCGGCGAGAAGAATTCAAGATGGAGTACCGGCTTCGACGTCACGACGGAGAATACCGTTGGGTGTTCGATACCGGAGTTCCGAGATTCAAGAGCGATGGTTCTTTCGCGGGATACATCGGATCGTGTGTGGATACGACCGATCAGAAGCGGGTGGACGACGTGGTGCGAAGGAGCGAGGAACGATTTCGCCTGGCAGCGCGGGCAGGAATGGCGTTCGCCTATGAGTGGGATGCGGCTACCGATGTACTGGTGCGATCGGGAGAATGCGCGCATGTTCTCAATGTAGATGAAGCAGCCCACGTTACCGGACAACAGGTATTGTCTAAGATCCACCCGGATGATCGGGAAGCCGTAATGAGAGTGATAGGCGCGCTGACACCGGAGAAACCGGAGCTTCGAATCAGCTATCGGATGATTCATCCCGAGCGCGGCACGATATGGGTAGAGAGATTAAGTCGTGCCTTCTTCGATGCTGCGGGCAAGCTGACAGGGATTAAGGGCATGATCGTGGACATCACCGGGCGCAAGCAGGTGGAAGTGGCATTGCGCGAGAGTGAAGAACGATTGCGTCTGGCTGTCGAGGCCGGCAGGATGTATGCCTACGAATGGGACGTAGCGTCGGATGTAATCGTACGATCAGGAAAGTTCGCCGATATTCTCGGCCTGTCGGCAGCCCCGAGTATCGTGACCTGCAAAAACATGTTGGATACGGTGCACCCGGATGACCGGGCGGAGGTTGCTGCGGTTAGGGCTGCGTGCACTCCAGAAAGCCCGATCGGCCGAGTCCGGTACCGCGTGATTCGTCCTGATGGATCGGTGATCTGGCTGGAAAAGACCGCGCGCAGCTTCTTCGATAGCAATGGGAAGCTGTTGCGCTCGATCGGGATCGTTGCGGACATCACCGAGCGGAGGCTTGGGGAGGAAGCCCTCTCGACTTTGAGCCAGAGACTGATCGGCGCGCAAGAAGCAGAGCGGGAACGAATCGCAAGAGAACTGCATGACGATATCGGCCAACGGTTGGCGTTGCTCGAGGTGGATCTGCAGCAACTCAAGCAGAGCAATGCTGGCTCGGAAGAGATAGCCCGGTGCGTTGACGAATTGTGCGCGCAGACTTCTTCGATATCGGAGGACGTGCACGATTTGTCGCACGAGCTGTATTCGTCGAAACTCAAAATTCTAGGGCCGATTGCGGCGATGCGAGGCTTCTGCAGGGAACTGGCTGCAAAACAAAAGGTCGAGATTGACTTTCATCACGACGATATTTTGCGGAGCATACCGACAGAAATTTCTTTATGTCTTTTCCGCATCCTGCAGGAGGCTTTGCACAATGCGGTCAAGCACAGCGGGGTGCGTCATTTCAAAGTGGAGTTCCGCGAAGCGGGCGACGCGATTGTTCTCGACGTTCACGATTCCGGACTGGGCTTCGATACGGAGGCGGCGATGCGCGGGCGTGGAATCGGATTAACCAGCATGCAGGAACGCCTGAAGCTGGTGAATGGAGAACTTTCGATCGAGTCCGAGATCGAGCAAGGGACAACGATTCGAGCGCGAGTACCGCTTACGTCCCAGGCTTATTCAGTTCGCGCGACCGGATAAAGATTTCCGCAGACTACTTCTTGAACAAATTATCGAAGGCACGGCGGGCATTGTCGAGGCGGCTGTTTCCGCCGGAATTGCTGGGCGCGGGGCTGCTGACATTTCCGCTGCTGGTGGTTTCCCGTTCGACCATCACTCGAATCGAGTAGAAGGTGCAAGTATTGGCTACATCCTTGGGCGAGATGCGCTCGGGGACAGGCTGGCGGCATTCAAAACGGCTGCTGGGATCGAAGTGCGTGCATTGCTTGCAGGAGTGCAGGGTGAATCCGCATTTTGGGCAGCGGTCGGGGTGCGCGGCGAGATCCTGGAGAACGTTGCCGCACTCGGCGCAGCGGGAGACGGAACGTGCAGCCGGCATATTGAGAGCGCGCGGACCGAAGGTTTCGGATCTAGGACGAGATGGAGCCTGTCCTTTGGATTTCTCCACCTTCTCCTTTTCTTTATCCATGTAGCCGTGCTGGCGGTATTTCCGGTCCATTAGGGGCGTACCTCCGCATATTAAAACGTTTCATCGTAATCGCTGTGAGTCCGGAAGTGAACTTTCCAGTCGCAAACCCGAGTAGAAGTGAGTTTCAATGTTGAGACTATCTAGAATCGGGAAGAAGGGCGATTCCTAAGAACTCGCAATCTTAGCAGAATCTTAAGCTAAGAACTCGCCCAGATGTAATGGTATAACAAGTTAACACGAGAAGAGCGAACCGCTGGCGATTCACCTCCCAAGACCCGGCAGGTTCGAAGACGCTACACATGGTGGACCCAAAGAGAATTTCCGGGCGTTTCGAATTTCGTATCGAATTCAGCGGTATTGTCCAGCGTTACGGGAAGGAGGTTTCTTTCCGTGGATGGTCGCGCGATCTGAGCGAGAGCGGAATGGGGGCGTACATCCCTGTGGAATTGCGCGAAGGCGAACAGGTGAATCTGGATCTGACGCTGGAAGCAGGAGCGCCTAAACTGCGCGTGGCCGCAAAAGTGCGCCGCTCGCAGGGATTCGAGTATGGATTTGAGTTTGTTACGTTGAGCGCCTCGCAACGGGCGGCGATCACCTCGGCGGTGGCGCACTGCGGCGACGCTCCCTACCTTTGATTAGCTGGTACTAAACCTTCACAGCTTTTCGGGAAAGCGCTTCGACCGCTGGATACGAGCGCGGAACCGTTAAGGTGCGCTCCGGCGGCTGCGTGCCCTTGGTGAGCGCGTTGGCGAGCATCTCAACCGCCTGACCGGCGTTCGCCGGAACGATGACAGTTGCGGCAAGCGATCCTTGACGAACCCAGAGTTGTCCGGTGTCCGGCATGCCGTCGCATCCGATGAATGGCAAGGCGAGCCACTTGTCGCGATTGGGCCCGGCGATCTGTTCCTGAAACGCCTTGCGGGCGCCGGCAGCCATGGAATCGTCCTGCGCGGAGATGACACCGAAAGTGACGTCGCGCGAAGTCGAAAGGCGCAGCCAGGAACTTACAGCCTGGTAGGCGCTGGCTTCCGTCCATTGCGCCTTCATGGCGCGAACCTGCACATTGTCGGGCTTGGTTTCATACATGCCGTTGGTGCGTTGTTGCGCAGCATCGCTTCCCGAGGGACCCTGAATGTAGAGCACTGAGCCACCTTGTGGCAGCAGGGCACCCATCTGGCGACCTTGGATTCGTCCGACCTCGGTATGGTCGGTGGTGAGTCCGAAAACCGGAGCTTTCGCAGTACGGCGCAATTCGTTCAGGTAGTCGACTTCGCGGTTCAGGACTACCCAGCCGATTCCGGCGGCAACGGCAGCTTTGGCAACCTGGGGCAATCCGGTGCCGACCGGCTCGAATACGACGGCATCAGGACGTGTTCCGGCGGGAGACTGAATGGCTTTGAGCAATTGCTGGCTCTGATTGATGGCATCATTCTCGGCGTAAATGATCTGGACCTCGACACCGGCGCGCTTGGCGGCTTCTTCGGCCGACGCGGCTTGTTCCAGCTGATAGTCGTTGTCATTGGTCGTGAGAGAGACCAGCACCTTAGGCTTGCTCATGGCAAGTCATGATACTGGATTAGAGCGGTAATCCTGTTAACCAGAGATGGAATTTCCGAACCAAAGGTAACCGTGTTTCACAACGGCACAGGCGATGTCAGAGGCGATCGACTACAATTCCGAGCCGAAAGTGTACGTTCATGAAATCCAGGAGGCATATGCACAGGTCAAAGGCCGCCATAGTCGCTATTTTCGTCCTGATTCTTTCCAGCACATCATTATTTGCGCAGTCGGTGTTACCAGCAAAATGGGAGGAACTGACTGGCCCCGATTTCATCCAGGCGATCCAGAAGGCGCAGGGCACGTGCATGCTGCCGTTTGGGATTATCGAGAAGCATGGTCCGCAATTGCCGCTAGGGACCGATCTCATTGACGTGCGCTATGCGAGCGAACAGGCGGCCAAGCAGGAGTATGCAGTCATTTTTCCGCCCTATTACTTTGGCCAGATTTTCGAAGCGCGGCACCAGCCCGGAACGCTGGCCTACAGCCTGCAATTACAGCTTCAGCTGCTGCAGGAGACGGTGGCCGAGATGGCGCGAAATGGCTGCAAGAAGATTGCAATTGTGAATGGTCACGGCGGTAACGACAGCCTGCTGCCGTTATTCGCGCAGTCGCAGATGGCGTCGAAGCGGGACTACGTTGTGTATGTACTTCCGATCAGCATACGGCGGTCGGGTGGCCCGGGACCTGCGGTTAACGCCAAGGACAAACTCGACATGCACGCCGGTCAGACGGAGACGTCGACGATGATGGTGGCGGCTCCGAATCTGGTGCATATGGATCGTGCGAAGGAGCAGTCGGGGGCTGACCAGGCACGGCTGAGTGCGCTGCCAGAAGGCGTGTATACGGGGATCTGGTGGTACGCGCGGTTCCCGAACCATTATTCCGGGGATGGGTCGTTGGCATCGAAGGAACTGGGCGAGTACACGATGAAGAACTGGGTGGATGCGATTGCCGCGACAATCAAGGTAATTAAGGCGGACCAGACCAGTCTGAAGTTGCAGAATGAGTTCTACGAGCAGGCGCAGCACCCGCTGGAGACGAAGCAGTAGCAGAAGTCAAGTCGAAGGCGGAAATGCAGTTCCCTCGCTCGCCGCGCGAGCTCGTGATGACAGGCAAAAGAGTCGTGAGTCGTGGAGTGGGCGGGTGAGGGCGCCGCGTCAAGCTTCGGTCGCATTCGATGATGACGCCGCAGAAGCGAGGATCGCCGGTGGGTGTACCTCAAGATTCTGCTCATTGCGCCGAAGTAGAAGATGCAGCCCGGAGTTATTAACTGAGGCTGCATCGTCTACTTGGCCATGTTTCTCCGTCATCTCGCCACTACGCGCAAGTCCCTGTACAAAGGGCACCAATCCCAACGGGAGGAGACGCTCATGTGGAAACCCGAGCCAGTTGATGGCTCCGCCGCTGCAAACACCAAGCCACAAACGTTCCGGCCGGAAGACGGGCCGAAAGCCTCGATCAACACACCCAACGCCGTGATTGGCAAGAACCTTATTATTAAAGGTGAGATTTCAGGAACTGAGCCGTTGCTGATCGAAGGAACGGTGGAAGGCACCGTGAATGTCGGCGGCTGCTACGTGGGCATTGGGCCGAGCGGCAAAGTCAAAGCCACGATCAACGCGGCTGAAGTAGTGGTGCGCGGCGCAGTAAATGGCAATCTGCAAGTGAGCGAGCGCCTGGAGATCCGTAGTGGTGGCTCGGTTAATGGCGACATTGTCACTCGCCGGCTAAGCATTGAAGAGGGCGCTTATTTCCATGGGACGATCGACATGCAGAGACCGGATCATAAGAATGAGAAGAAAATGCATCTGAATGAACCGGAGCCCGCGAAGGAGCTGCCGCGAGCGCCGGAGCTGCTGCCGGTCTAGTGGGATTGGCGATTGGGTAATTTGAGATCTGGTAATTGTGAGGCGCTTACTCTTGGGCCAATCAGGCTAAGGAGTGGGCGCCGAAGTTTTTAGGGGGAAGTTTTTAAAAGTTTCAGTCGCGGCGCTTGTGGAATCCCACCCTACGCGAAAGAGGCGTAAGATGTGGCCCCCGCGAGCCTCTTTTAATCCACAAGGTATCTCGATCCGAGCTTACTGTCCCTCGCGGGGAGCGAAATAACCGCGCCGACATTGGATGCGCAGTTTCGCCTTTGGAGAGCGCAGTTCAATAGTGCGATAGCTGCCATCGGGCGCGAAGTTCGCCGGTTTGTAGGCGAGAGAGTATTGACCGCGCAACGCATCTTCAACCTGCGCAAAGGCGTGGGAGAGTTCGTCCGATTCGCGCGCGCGTAGAATCTGCCCGCCGGTATATCTGGTCAGCAACTCGAGGACAGCTTCGCCGCGGGGATACTCATCGTGAGCGAGATCGTTGGTGCTGAGAGCGAAGATCGCCGTCTCCGCGCGGGCGGCGGCTTGCTGCGCGTCGGCGAGGATGCTTTTGCTGGCTGTATCCTGCCCGTCGGTGATCAGGATAAGGACCTTTCGCACGATGCGGTCGCGGGGCTGCTCCTGCAGTTTGCGGCAGGCGAATACAATCGCATCGTAAAGTGATGTATTTCCCCCGGCGTGCAACTTCTGGACGGATGACCCGAGCACAGCGGTGTCGTTCGTGAAGTCCTGTGCCAGTTGAACCCGTTCGTTAAATCCAACCACAAAGGCCTGATCGGTGGCGGGGCGCAACGACTTTTTCAGGAAAGTCGCCGCGGCCTTCTTCTCGAACTTAAAACGCTGGGTGATCGACTCGCTGAGATCGACGACCAGTCCGACGCGCAGAGGCAGATCGCTTTCCTTCTGAAAAAGGCGAATGCTCTCCGGCGGCAGGCGGTTGTCGAAGACCTGGAGATCGGAAGCGTTCAGGTTGGTGACGAATCGTCCCTTGGAGTCGGTAACGGTGAACAGCAGGCTTACCTCATCGACGCGCTTGGAGATGGTCAGCATCCCCGCATCGGGATCGATGAGACGCGCGGTAACGGCGGGAGCGGGATCCTGCGCGCTGAGCCGCGGGACAGTAGCGACGAGCAGGCAGGCGATAAGCGCTGCCACAAACACGAACAGTCGGGAACCCAGAGAACGCATCGGAAACCTCCTGGAGATGCGCCTTTGTTGCATGCTGAGCCGGGATGCTGAGAATGACTAGAAGAACAGAGAGATGCGCCCCACTGCGCAAATTCTAGCCCGGGCTACAGACGAAAGTTGTAAAAAGATTGTCTAAATCGCACGTAGGAAGCCGGGATTTTTCACCTGTGATTCGGGCGGGCAATGATCCTCGGGAATGATCGCGTGGGTGGCTCGGCAACAAGCGGGAGCGTGCCGGAATTGGGTGTCTATTTTGTTATAATCCGAGTTGTCCGCGGTGTTCTGCGTGGTTCCAGTGGCGCTATCGTCTAGGGGTTAGGACGGAAGATTCTCAATCTTCAAACCCGGGTTCGATTCCCGGTAGCGCTACCAAAAGGCTTTTTCCCCCTCGTTTTCTTGTTCCCTGAGGAGTTGGCCGTGGCGTTCGTGATTGCGTTTGGCGCAGGGAACAAAGTACTTCGCGCTTCGATGAGCGGAGTTGTCACCGAGCAGACCTTACTGGAACTAACCGCCGAGGTAAGAAGACTTCTCGAATCCCAAATACCCGATGTGATTCTCGTCGACCTATCGGGTGTGACCGGCTTTGAGATTTCCAATGAGGTAGTCCGGTTCATTGCACGGGCTCCGTCAGCCCTCCCGGAAGAAATCGTGCGCGTCATTGTTGCGCCGCAAGGTCACATCTACGGCGTCACTCGGATGTTTCAGTTCTACGCTGACGGAAATCGCCCGAACGTACACGTCGTGAAGTCGATGGAAGAGGCGTACGCGTACCTGGGCTGGGCGCTAGCTAGCTGAGCAGGTTTCGCCTCAGGATGATCTTGGGTGACTTCCAGTAGAGAGCCGCGACCGACCTGCTCAAGCCGGAAGAGGGCTTGATCGGCTACCCGCCAGATACCTCCGCATTTCCTGATAACCTTTTAGAGGACTAGAAGGGATTCCAGCCCGTTGCCACCGATCATTAACGCACAAAGCATTTCGAAAGCCTTTGGAGCGAAGCCTCTGTTCCAGGACGTCTCTTTCACGATCTCCGAGGGAGATCGCATTGGGCTGATTGGCCCGAATGGTTCTGGGAAATCTACGTTGCTGCGGATTCTGGCGGGGATGGAAGAGCCGGACAGTGGAGATCTGTCGATTCGGAAGCGTGTTCGGAACGTCTACGTGGAGCAGGATTCCAGATTCAAGCCGGGCGATACGGTGCGATCTGTAGTGGAGAGGGCATTGCAGAGGTCGACGACAAATGGCTCGGAACGTAGCACGCATTTTGAGACGCTGGGACGCGCAGGCTTTGAAGATCTAGGAGCGGAAGCGGCGGCGTTATCGGGAGGCTGGCAGAAGCGGCTGGCGATTGTGGAGGCGCTGGTGCAGGCGCCCGACATATTACTGCTGGATGAGCCGACTAATCATCTGGACCTCGCCGGTATTGAGTGGCTCGAAGCGCTGCTCGAGGAAGCGGCATTCGCTTGCGTCGTGGTGAGCCATGACCGCTACTTTCTGGAGAACGTGGCGACCGACATGGCTGAGCTGAGCCGGGTGTATCCCGATGGAGTGCTGCGCGTACGCGGAAATTACAGCGCCTTCCTGGAGAAGAAAGAAGAGTTTCTGCACGCACAGGCTAAGCGCCAGGAAGCGCTGGAGAATCTGGTTCATTCGGAGATCGAGTGGTTGCGGCGGGGCGCGAAAGCACGTACTCGAAAGTCCAAGGCCCGGATCGATAAAGCCGGCGAACTGATGAGCGACCTGGCGGACCTGAATGCCAGAACTCGAAGTGCGACCGCGCAAATTGATTTTTCGGCGACGGATCGAAAGACGAAACGCCTGATCGAAGTTCAGAACGTCACTTGCGAGATAGCGGATCGTACGCTGTTTGAAGGGCTGAACTTCGTCATCACAGCGGGGATGCGGGTCGGCCTGGTCGGACCGAACGGAAGCGGAAAGACGAGTCTACTGCGCCTGCTGCTTGGAGAATGGACGCCCGCCGCTGGCGAAATCCGCAGGGCCGACAAGTTGCGCATCGTATATTTCGACCAGAGCCGGCAGCTCGATATGAATACCACTCTGCGTAGAGCGCTGGCTCCAGAGGCGGATTCGGTTGTCTACCAGGATCGCGTGATTCACGTTGCCTCCTGGGCTGCGAAGTTCCTCTTCACTGGCGAACAGCTCGATCAACCGGTGGGGCGGCTTTCGGGAGGCGAACGAGCGCGCGTACTGATTGCTCAGCTGATGCTGCAGCCTGCCGACGTCCTGCTGCTGGATGAGCCGACGAATGACCTCGACATTCCCACGCTGGAAATTCTGGAAGAAAGCCTGCTGGAATTTCGCGGCTCGCTGCTGCTGGTGACCCATGACCGCTACATGCTCGATCGCGTATCGACGATAGTGTTGGGGCTGGATGGGCAGGGCAGTGCAGAAAGCTTTGCGGACTATTCGCAATGGGAAACGTGGCAAGCCGAACGCAAGCGCAACGGGAAAAGCACGCCGTTCGACGCAGCCACCTTCGGCCGGGACTGCGGCGGAGTCCAAAAAGAAACTCTCGTATCTCGAGGCGAGGGAGTACGCCGGAATCGAGCAGCGCATTGCCGATGCGGAAAGAGTGCTGCAAAGCAAACAGGCGGAGTTGGAAGATCCGGCGATCGCGAGCGATGGTCCAAGGCTCTTAGCCGTGGATGCTGAACGGGTGGCGGCGCAAGCAGAGATGGACGCACTGTATGAGCGCTGGGCGCAACTGGAAGAGAAAGCAGGGAAATCCCGATCTCCCGTGCTCGATGATGTTTCGTAGATGGTGGAAATAGCAACGTCTTGATGCAGTCCATATTTGCTTCTGTGCAAGCTCCTTTGCTTAACTTCCGAGCCGCGAAAGTCGTTCGCGCAGTCCAAAACAGGAAATTGATTGTGACGCAAACCGCTTGCTGGGAGGCGAAACTCATGAGTGCGTCGGTGAAAGCGTGATATTTCGGTAATCAGGGACCAGAGCATGCAAAAACGGTACAAGTCGCGCGCGAACCTGGAGATAAGTAGGAACTTTGTCCGTCTATTGTTCGTAGCTTGAATCATGAGGCGATTTGGCGACAACTTCGGCCAGGTTTTACGCGCCATGTGGGCGCATAAACTCCGCTCGTTCCTGACCATGTTTGGAATTGCCTGGGGCGTGGGCTCGCTGCTGCTGCTGGTTGGACTGGGCGAGGGCTTTCGCGCCGGGACAGCCAAGAACATGGAAAGCTTTGGCGAAGACTATCTGCAGATTTTCAATGGGCGGGTGCCGGCGGTTGGCGGCAGCCAGCTTTCGTCTCGCCAGTATTACCTGAACTACCAGGACTACCTGGACATTCGCAACTCGGCTTTTGTCCGTAATGCCACGCCGGTCATATACCGTGGGGACCTGCGCCTGGTAAGCGAGTACGGCAGCAGCAATGGTTACGTGGACGGCGCCGAACCGCAGTTCACTGGTATTCGCTACCAGCCGATCGACCAGGGGCGCTCTCTGAATTGGGACGACGAACGCCAGCGCCACAATGTCTGCGTGATCGGAAACGAATTCGTGCACATATTGTTCCCGGGCCATCCGGCGGTAGGCAGTACGCTGCTCATCAATGGGATACCGTTCCAGGTGATTGGGACGATGCAGAAGATCGGTCATGGGAACAACAACGACCAGAACATGCGCCTGCTCATGCCGTACACCACGATGGGTATCTATTTTCCGATACAGGGCGACGGGAATGCGAAGGCGCTCAAGTATGTAGCGTACCAGCCGATTACGCGAGAGCGACACGCGGAAGCCAAGAAAGCCGTCCGCGCCATCGTTGCAAGGAACCATAACTTCGATCCCGAGACGCCGGATGCGTTTGACGATTGGGACTCTATCGAAAGCGCGGAGATGGTCGGCAAAATTTCCGATGCAATGGATACGTTTCTGGGAGCTGTCGGTCTGGTGACGCTCGGCCTGGGCGCAATCGGAGTGATCAACATCATGCTGATATCGGTGACGGAGCGCACCCGCGAGATCGGCCTTCGGAAAGCTTTGGGTGCTACCAATCGCAGCATCCTGCTGCAGTTCTTTATGGAAGGACTGATGCTTACCGGAATCAGTGGGGGCATTGGCGTGGCCGCGGCTTATGTTGCCACATTACTTTTCGGCCTGGTGCCGCCGATGGATGGATTCGAACTGCCCCATATCTACCCAGCGACTGCAGCACTCGCCATCGTAAGCCTTGCCCTGGCCGGCATTGTCGCTGGACTTTATCCGGCGCGACGGGCGGCGCTGCTGCAACCGGTGGAAGCCCTTCGTCAGGAGTAAGGAATGAGCCAGGCGAAAGATGTCATCTCGGAAGCGTACGTATCGCTCAAGCACAACCGCAGGCGAACTGCCCTGACGATGTTGGGTATGGCGTGGGGAATCGCAACCGTGGTGCTGTTGCTGGCTTATGGCACGGGTTTCTCGACGGCCATCGTCAACATATTCAGAAGCTACGCGAGCATGCAAGCGATGGGCATCGCGGGCGGGCGCACGTCGATGCAGGCGGGAGGAAACAAGGCCGGTACCAGTATCCGTTTGACCACCGATGACATCGATCGCGTGGTGGTAAATGTGCCGGAAGTGACGCGCATAACTCCCGAGTCGTTTTACAACGGGCCAGTCAGCTACGAGGGGCGTTCTTATACCTGGGACATACACGGTGGCAATCCCAATCTGGAGGAAATTCAGAACCTGCAGATGGAAGTTGGCCGTTTCTACAGTGCGGAAGATATGCAGTTGCGGGCACGTGTGTGCGTGCTGGGTTCGGAGTCGAAAGATAAGCTATTTTCCGGGCGCTTCCCGCTCGGCGAAAAGATTCGTATCAGTGGTATTCCCTACGAAGTGATTGGTGTGCTCAAGGCCAGACCCCAGGAAGGCACGGAGAACAGTATCAACCGAGTCGTCTATATCCCTCTTCCAGCCATGAGCGACTTTCGCAGTACATACTATATCGACATGATCTGGCTGGATTTTCTCGGCTACAACTATGGAGGCGTCGAGAAAGCGGTTCGCAGCACGCTGGCACTCCAACACAATTTCCGTTCCGACGATAAGCGGGCGCTGTTTGTGTTCAGCATGATGGAGCAGCTTTCGCAATTCCGCATCATCACGATGGCTCTGCAAGTGATGCTGGCTTTCATTGGCACTCTGACTCTGGGTATCGGCGGCGTGGGGCTCATGAACATCATGCTGGTGAGCGTTACCCAGCGAACGCGCGAGATCGGAGTGGAGAAGGCGCTGGGGGCACGCCGCTTCGACATCCTCGTGCAGTTCTTGTCCGAAGCACTGGCGATTACCTTCATGGGCGGGCTGTTAGGCATCGTGTTCGCCTATGTCATTTCGATCTCGATGGGAAACCTCACCTTCTATAGCGCGCTCGCCCAACACGGAGAGGCCGGCGACATTCGACTCATCATTTCACCAGTCAGCGTACTGGTTTCCACGGGCATCCTGGCCGTGGTGGGACTGGTCAGCGGAATGATTCCTGCGATACGCGCGTCCCGACTCGATCCGATTGAGGCACTGCGCTACGAGTAGCGGCGGGCGCTGTTGCCCGGGCACCGGCCGGCATTGGGACAACACAAGTGCCGATCTGGTTTGGTCTGAGTACTCCTTTGACAAACGGCATGAGCATGCCTAGACTGCGTCCGAAGTGAGTGGAGGAAAGCATGTCAGACGCGCCCAAAAGTAATCCTGGAGTGGGCGAAGACGCTCGGGTGCAGAAGGCGATTGCGGAGTTTGCGTCGCTCCTGGTTCCTGGCGAGTCGATCGAGGCCTATGCGGTTCAGCGGAGATTGTTTGCTCTGTTCCATCGTCGTACGCTGGTCTGCGCCACTTCCGGGCGCTTCATTGGGATGTCACGAGGACTGTTCGGAGGATTCAATCCGGAGACGGTTCGCTGGCAGGACATTAAAGATGTCGAGATCAAAGTGCGGGTTTTTGGCGCCGATCTGACCATTGTGGCGTTGTCGAGCCCTGACCTGGCGGTTGCCGGTCAAACAAGAGTCCTCAGTTTCCCTGGGCTGCGCAAAGAGCAGGCGGAGGCGGTGTATCGAATCTGCCAGGCGCAAGAGCAAGCATGGAGAGAGAAGCGGCGAATCCGCGAACTGGAAGAGCTGCGAGCGAAGTCCGGAGGCATTCAGCTAGGAGCGGCCGCAGGGGCGGGTGGTGGCGCGAACGCGTCAAGCAGTGATGGCGCCGCGACGCGACTCGAACAGGCGAAGGAAATGTTCGAGAAAGGCCTGATTACAGACTCCGAGTATGAATCGCTCAAAGCCCGCATTGTGGGAAATTTGTAGCGACACACTGCGCCAGAAGAAGCATCCAATCTGTTGTGAACCTGAGACACGGAATCCTGGTGTTGTGCGTGTTCGCGGCGGGGAATGCGCTTTCGCAGGCTCCGGCCGCGCGGCCCAAGCAGGTTTACACCTGGGAACGAATCAGCTTTGACTGCAAGGATGGCAGGACCGCGTACGTTTTCACCAGCGTGTTTCCATACTGCGAGGTCGACACAACTCCGCAAGAGGTGGTGCGCGCGCAGATGGCGAAGGTGAGAGATGCGGCAGAGCAGGCCTGCGCGAGTCCCACTCTCGATGTGATGATTAACGGACGCGATCATCCAGATTCGCAAAGCGCTGAGCAGGACCGAGCGCGCGACATGGACGGCTCCTCCAGATCCGGAACCAGCGCCGCCACGGCGCAAATCACGAATGATGTGTATTCGACGCGCTGCGCACCGGCAACGCCCGTTCCCTGATTCCCAGCTCCATTCTTTGTTTCTTCTGCTAGCATTTCTGCGCTATGAGAAAGCCAGAATTGTTCGCGATTCTTTTTCTGTCTCTGCTGACCTGTGGGTTGAGTGCGCAAACACAGCCGCACGTCATCGTTTTACACGCAGCGCGACTGCTGGACGTCGAGGGTGGAAAGATTGTCGCGCCCGGTGAAGTGCTCGTCGAAGGCGAGCGCATCGTTGCCGCTGGCACGAGCGTTGCGCATCCCGCCGGAGCCGAAGTCATCGATCTGGGCGATACGACGTTGATGCCGGGCCTGATCGATGCGCACGTACATTTGTTCCTGCATCCGGGAGCCGAGGACTTGCAGACCGTAGAAGAATCGGTGCCGCAGCGCACGATCATCGCGACGCTGACGGCGAGGGCGGATTTGATGGCGGGCTTCACCGCCGAACGTGACATGGGCACCGAAGGCGCGGGATCGGCAGATACAGCGGTTCGCGATGCAATTAATTCCGGGCAGATCCCCGGGCCACGGCTGCGGATCAGCGGGAACGCTATCGACATTCTTGGCGGTCACGAAGACGCGAACAACTTCAATCCGGCGCAGCATGTGCTTTCGAATGCGAACTACGCCAACAACGCTGAGCAACTGGTGGAAGCGATTCGCGGCCAGGTGAAGGAGGGCGCAGACTTCATCAAGATTTATGAGACGGGAAAAGACAGGCTGGTGAACGGGCGGCTCTCGACCCCGTATCAGTACACCGAAGCGCAACTGGCGGCGGCGGTTGAGGAGACGGCGCGAACGGGCAGACGCGTTGCGGTTCATGCGACGGGCGAACCTGGCACGCTCTACGCGGTGCAGGCGGGGGTGGAATCGGTCGACCATGCGTATCAACTCAGCGATGAAACGATGAAGCTGATGCGAGAGAAGAAAATTCCCGCGGTCCCGACCTTCGCGATTGCGGAGTACTTCGCCGATCATGCGGAAACGCCAGGTGCGGCGAAGCGCGAGCGAGATTTGCAAGCGCTGCACGCGCAGGAATTTAAGAAGCAGTTGGCGGCGGGAGTGCCGATGGCCGTTGGGTCGGATGTGGGCCCGTTTCCGCATGGAACGCAGGCGCGCGAGTTCGAACTGATGGTGGAGTATGGAATGAATCCCGTGGCGGTGTTGCAGGCGGACCTTATAAATGGCGCAAAGCTGTTGGGATGGGATGGGCAGATCGGTGCGTTAAAGCCGGGATATTTTGCGGATGTGATCGCCGTGCCGGGTGATCCTACGAAGGATATCGGCGTGGTGAGGCGCGTGAGCTTTGTGATGAAAGATGGCGTGGTTTATCGGAGATGAAAAAAGGCGCGGACCGAAGTCCGCGCCGAATCATTAGCCAAGTACTTCAGAAGCTCAGCTTGATTTGCGATTGCAGAACGCGTGGTGAGGCGTCTGCGCCAAGGAAAGAGCCGTAGATGGAGGTTGGAGGACTGACGGTCGTCACGATCGAGCCGAACTGGGAAGAGGCAACATCCCCGATCGGTTGATCGAAGTTCGGATGGTTGAAGAGGTTGTAGGCCGTAGCGCCGACGGTGAATTGCATTCGCTCTTTAATCTTGAAATTTTTAAAGATCGAGAGGTCCGTGTCGAAGAAGTTGGGCCCACGCACCTGGTTTCGCTGCTGGTTGCCAAATCCGGATGGGGATGCGGCGAAGTTATCAGTAAGGACCGGGCATGCTCCATTTGTGGCTGCGTTCGCGAACTGAGAACCGCAGCTATTGTTCACTATAGTTCCCGTTTGATTAGCGAAAATACCGCCGAACAGATTTGTACCACCATATCCGAACGCGGCAAGAGCACCTCCGGTTCCGGTGTCCACGGCAGTGAACGGAGTGCCAGTGTGGGCGAAGATTGTTCCGGCAACCGTCCAGTCACCGAGCCACCTACCCCACCTGTTGCTCAGCAGACTCTTTGGAGTCGTGTAGACGTAATTGGCGCTGAAATAGTGGCGGACGTCGTAATCCGCATTGCCGTACATGTTCTGGCGCACGTTGAATGGATTCTGGGGATTGGTAATGCTCGCGTTCGAGAGAGCGTTAAACGGCGTACTCGCTTGACCGGAGTTGGAAGCAAAATCCAGCGCGTGACTCCAGGTGTAGTTGAACTGGAACTGGAACGAGGAGAAGCGCCGCAGGAAGGATGCGGTCAGACCGTTGTAGTTCGAATTGTAACCCGAAGAGATTTCGGTCACCGTCAGGAACCGCGGATCGATCGGCGAAGTTGGAAGACCGGTGAAGGAGGTAATCCCAAGGGTTGAGAAGCAGTCTGCGGTTCCAGCCGGAGCGGTGATGGCTGCTGTCGGACCGCAATAGGCGTTCTGGCCGGTATTGTTAATCGTTTCCCAGATACCGTGATTCCCAACATATCTGAGGGTCAACGCCGTGTTGTTACCGAAACCCTTTTCGACTTGCAGGTTCCACTCCTGGAATCTGGGGGGATGGATGCCGCTTGCGGCGTTGAAGAAATTTGGCACGCTGAAGGGTGTCCCGGTGGCAGCGGTTACTGCTGAGTTCAAGGCAGCGAAGTTTGCACCGTTGTTAAACCCATTGGTAAATGCAGCAGCCCCACCCGCCGCAGCCGCTCCCGCGTTCCCAGGCGTTGCAGGGGAGAATGGCAATCCCGAAATCGTGAACGAGGGGTCATTCGGGAGATTGTTGATCAATCCGGGGAAACTGTCGGTAAACGCGGCTGGCAAGATTGCAGCAAACAGGCCGAACCCGCCGCTGATCACCAGGTTTGCCCCCGTTCCGAAAGGACTGAGGTTGAAACCAAAGCGCGGTTGAATTTGCCAGGGATGATAATCCGGCAGAGCGAGACTCTGTCCCGAAGCGATGGTTTGATTGTAGGGGAGGTTGACGTCGTGGGCGACGTCGAGGAAATTATTGTTGAAGCGGCTAAAACAGTTGGTGGTGCAATTCGGATTGGAGTAGCGATCAGCGCGAACCGCGAAAGTCAGACTCAGATTGCTTTTAACGCGCCAGGTGTCCTGGCCGTAGAAGCCGAGGTCGTAGAGATTAATCGGCTGTTCGAGCCGAGTGGGGAATGACTGGGTGTAGGTGGTGCCAAGACCATTAAAGAAATCCGTCAGCGTTTCGCTTCCTACGAGCGGCAACGTTCCTATTCCCGGGCCGTGTGTTGAAATGTCATACCGTGCAAAGTTAATTCCAGCCTTAATCGAGTGGTTCCCTCTTACGTGGTTCACGTCGTCCACGAAGCCCCATTGGGTGACATCACGACCTTGAGGCGTTCCGAAAGGCAACTGATAGCCCTCACCCAAGTTGTACAGGGTGTTCCCGCTAAATGAGATTTGAGCAGGCTGAACAGCAAGGGCAGCATCCTGTTGAGGGTTCTTGAATAACGCGCTGTACCACTGACCGGTGGCATTGAACGAATTTGTCGTGCTTACGCCGAAGTTATGCACCCACTGCAGTTGACCTTCGTACTGAGGTTGGTCACTGGTGACGTTGAAGAGCGGAGTCAGCGGATCGGTATACGTAGCTTGTACTCCGTGATCGGTGCGGAAGTGGATGAAGGCCCTGTCATTGGGGCCAAAGTTCTGGTCGAGACGTCCGGTTACCAGCCATTCATGCGTGTTTCCGGTCACGGTCGAGTTGTAGTGCAGGGCGCAGGGGTTGCCGGCGCCGAACCCCAGAGTACCGGTGAAGTCGGCGCATCCACCATTCTGCAGGGTGTTAGTGGCGGTGTTTGAGCCGGGAGCATGGTTGTAAATGTTGAACATGCTCTGGTACAGAGGGAGCGCGGTGGGCTGTGCGGTCGCTATATTCGAGAGCACCGCTGATTGAAATCCCGCAGTCGGAACATTCACGCTCGTGGCCACTGGTATGAGAAGGTAGAGACCTTCGGTGTCGACAAAGAAGAAGGTTTTGTCTTTCCTGATGGGTCCGCCAAATGAGGCCTGCCACATGTTGTCGTTGACGAAGGGCCGCGGTGTCACCGGAACGTTTTGTTTGTTGAAGTAGTTGTTTGCGTTGACGTAGCTGCCATTCCAACGCCAAATAGCGTTCCCGTGAAACTGATTCGTTCCGCTTTTACTCACGTAATTTACATTCGCTCCCGGCATTGAATACTCGCCGGAATATCCATTGCTGACGACGCTGGTTTCGTTGATATCATTCTGACCGAGCAGAATATTCGTCGCACCGGAGTTGTTGAGGCTGAGGAACGGATCGTTTTCCGGCATGCTGTTGTAGGTGAAATTGTTGGCATTTGCAGGCACGCCATTGCTGGAGAAATTCCCATAGCCTGCCTGGCTGTTCATGACCGACCCCGGCGCAGTCTGCGCGATGTAGCTCAAATCGCCGCCACCATTCGGTACATATTGGATCTGCTCGTTCGACATGGTCGTGGTCAGATCGGGCGTGTTGGTTTGCAGCACTCCGCCTTCTGCAGTTACGGTCACGGTTTGGCTTGCCGATTGCACTCCCAACTTCACGTCCTGGGTCGAGACTTGACCGATGGTGACCTGCACGTTGCGGGTAGTGGTCACGTAATTCGGAGCACTGTAGGTGAGGCTGTACGTTCCGGGGGGAAGAAGCGCGAAGTTATACGCACCAGTGCCGGAAGTTTTGCGTGTCTGGGTTGCGCCATTGCTGAGGTCTTTCAGCTCGACATTCGCATTGGGGATCACAGCACCGCTGGGATCAGTGACGGTGCCGCGGAGACCGCCTTGCGTCAGGCTCTGCGCCGACGCATAGGGAATCACGATGGCAAAAGCAATGACGATGATTAGCAAGGTGAACAGAAGGCATGAGCGAAAACGCATAGACTATTTCTCCCGGGGCCAAACCAAACGTCGCTCCTGCCGCAGCTCATCGCAAAAGCTCCGGACACGGGATAACAGTTCGGCCGATAGTTCGGACAAAGACCAACTCTGCATTGGTTTTTAGCCATTCGGCGTAATGCAAATTTGGAGCCGTTGCTGATACCTAAGGCGATTGCCTGATTTCAATCACTTGAAAAGAGGAGATTGAGAGCACCGTACAGAAAGTGGAAGTCCTGCAGCAGAACGCCTTGTCCCCGAACTCGGCGATTGCCCTTCAAACCGAATACTTGTTCCTCGATGCAGGGCAATAACCATCTGACAGCAAATAGAATCCTGCAGCACAGGATTTGCACAATATGGAAGGCGGCAACTCTCGTGACACGACGTACAAATTATTTGCGGGATGAAGCCGAAAATTAAGATGGGACGAACTGAAAACCCCGATGTTCTTACGCACCGGGGTTACGTTTCGTTACGCGAGATGCAGGTCAGAATTGACGAGTAATCGTACCTGTCAGAATGCGGTCTCCATCAGACTCGAACAACAGCGCGTTGTTCGTGTCGAGGATATAGATAATGACGGTGCCGTTTGCGAGAACCGGAGAAGAGGACAGAATGGTGGCGGTGCCGCGTCCTGTATCGAGAGCCACGGAGAAAGCGCCAATCTGCAAGATATCTCTGACAGTGACGCCGGTGCTGTCGGCGGTGTCCAGAATTCCTGAGAGCGCTCCCAGGTGCGTGATCACGAGATTGCCGGTGAGGACTTCCGGAGTAGTAGCCGTTGCCTCGTAGCCCGTCATCCCCAATGCCAAGTTGCCGGCCAGTGAAAACACGCTTGGCGAAGTGAGCGTTTGCTGCAGCGCCAGGCCCTCAGCAATGTTGCCGCCATCGGTTTCCAGCATCACAAAGCCGCCATTGCTTCTTGGATATAGGACAAACTGCGAAGCGGTTCCATTGCCGATCGTCCAAGTTGCAGTGGTGCGGCCTGAGGCCGTATCTGTGACAAGATAGGAGCCGTTGGTGTCGAAGACTGTCTGACTGACTCCATCGATGAGACGGTTGGTGATTCCCGAACTGCCGTTCAGGGTGAACAGTCCGCCGATTGCGTAGACGGCTCCGGACTTGAAGCCACTCACCGTGAAAGCCAATTTTTCATTGAAGCTGGATGCAGAGAAAGGTCCAGCTGCCTGCTGATACAACTCGCCTCCAGCCAGTTGGACGCCATCGGTCTCAACCAATTGCACGTGGGTGCTGTCGACCTGGTAATAAGTGAAAGTCTGGGTTCCCAGCGTGGTGGAGAAATTGATCGTGCCACGACCAGTGCTGGAAGGCGCGGTGTAGCTGCCCGTGCCAGTCAGGTTCGAACTCACGCCTGAATTGGTGGCGGCGTCGACGACAGCGCGGGTGATGGTAGCGGTTCCGTCGGTAGTGACACTGCCGGCCATCATGAACGGGCTTGCAGGACTGGCAGTGGTGACGCCGGTGAGGTTCAAGGCGTATCCGCCCTTAATCGCGGTGGTCGCGGAGGGCTGCTGGAGTTCCATCGTGCCCATTGCGGCGACACCGTTTGCGGTTAGCCGCGCAAGAAAAGTTTTTGCGTGAGTGGCTACCGAGAACTGCCAGGCAATCCCACCTTGACTGGTTTCAAGGAGAGCCGATCCGCGTCCGTCAGTGCCAACCTGATAGGTTCCGCCGGTGATGGTGATTGGGCCAGCGCCGGTTCCGCTCTGATCAAGTGAGCCGCCGAGGATGTTGCCGACGCCATCGAAGGTAATCACGCCTGCTTCAGCCGAGAAACCGGTTACTGCGTCACTCGCGACGCCGAAAACGTAAGTGCCGGCGAGGAGGGCAGGAGAAATCTGGATCGTGACGGTGGTGTTTGCGGGAAGTGCACTGCCATTCGGCATGCTTGCTGTCACGACGACCGTTCCTCCCGGAGGTGGCGCGAGAGGCGCGTTATAAACGCCGTCGGAGTTGATGGTTCCGCAATCACTCGCCGTCTGGCTGGCGCAAGTGACGCTCCAAGCCGGTTTCACTGGCTGCTGCAACGAAGTTGCGGCAAATACTTGCTGAGAACCGGCAGTGAGCGATACCCCGGTGGGCGAGATGACGAGAGTCGGCGCCGTAATCTGCAGAGTCGCCGTGCCGGTCTTGCTGCTATCCGCTTCCGAAATTGCGGTGATAGTCACGGTCGCATTGGCGGGGACTGTGCTCGGTGCGGTGTAGAGTCCACCAGTGCCAATCGTGCCATACGTTGAATTGCCACCGGCAACACCGTTCACCTGCCAAGTCACGCTGGTGTTGGTGTTGTTGCTGATGTTGACGGTCGCGGTGAACTGTTGCGTTGCAGTCACGGCCACGAGGACGTTTCCAGGTGATACAGACACAGGGTTGGCAACGGTGACGGTAGCGGACGCGGTCTTGGTGGTATCGGCCGCGGGAACGGCCGTAATCGTGACCGCACCGGAACCCGGAATTGTCGTGGGAGCGGTATACAGGCCGCTGGTGGAGATAGTGCCGTCGGTGGCGTTACCACCGACCACGCTATCCACTTGCCACGTCACCGTGGAATCGCTGGCGTTGCTGACGTTTGCCGTAAACTGCTGCGTCGCTCCGGGCGGAACCGTAGCAGTGGTAGGCGAAATCGAGACCGAGACGCTTCCTCCGCCACAACCCGTCGCCAGTGCGGCGAGAATAATCACAATGGCCACAGCCAATTGCTTCACAAGATCTCCTGTATTACAGCCATGGCCGCGAACCGGCGTGCGTCGTGACATCGATGGATGCGCGAACCCGGCTGCGTTCGCACCGAGGCTTGAACGGCCACACAAAAACACCGCAGACTGCGACGCGGGATACACAAGCACATGCGCCGGCTACTGCGTTACGGTCAGTGTGGCTACCTGACTGGTCATTCCGCTCGCGCTTGCAGTAATCATCACCGTGCCTGGAGCCAGTCCGGTTGCGAGTCCGTTCGCGTCGATGCTGGCGACACCACCGAACGTGTTGTGCCACGTGAACTGCGCCTGAGTTACGGGATTCCCACTGGCATCGGTGGCCGTAGCCGTAAATTGCTGAGTCTGACCGACCTTAATCGTGGCGCTGAGAGGCGAGAGCGTAACGCTTGCGATCGCCGGATTCACCGTCAGGGTCGCTGCAGTACTGGTAATACCTGCATCGGACGCCGTGATCTGAGAACTGCCAGCAGCGACACCGGTTGCCACTCCCGCTGAGGTGATAGTAGCTATGGCGGTATTACTGCTCGCCCAGGTGAAAGTCTGGCCGGTTACGGTTTGACCGTTGGAATCGAGGGCGGTCGCCGTGAATGTTTGACTGCCATTTACGCTTACCGAACCAGAAGTCGGCGATACGGTGATCGAAGCGACCGTAGCCGTACTGGAAGACCCTCCGCCGCACGCTTGCAGTAAAACTGCAGTCAACAATAAGAATGAAAAGCTAACTTTGCGCATCGGAACCGATACGAGATTCTTCAACCCAAGCATGTACGAAGAACGAGCTCGAACGCTCATTTAAACTCCTGCGTTGTACTTTGAACGATTGTAAACACAACGTTGAAACAATAGTTTTTAAAAATGACGATGTAAACTCTTCAGCCGGATTGACGTCCATTACGTGCGCAAAGATTACAACGGCATAGAAAGCGCCGGACCGCCAAGCCAGCGGCGCGAAGTGCGGTTTGAGGCCGGAACCGCTATAATCGACCGCGCTATAATAGAGCGCTCCTGGAAAAATCACGCGAGCTGGCACAACCCAACGTGAGTTCCCGTGTTAAGTTCAAGGTTCTGAGCCCAGTGTCGACCGCTCCTGAGCAATTTAACAGTTTGTATACGGTGATGAGCTGTTGATCCTCGGATCCAGCCAGTTCTTGTGTCATGGGGGAGAAGTGCAGCTCCAGATATCGCACTTGCAATTATTTCTTACCAACCACGTTGTAAGCAGGTTCGCCGGAATTAGCGGGAGCCGATCTCGCGTGTCGCCTCGCAGAATTCTTCGAGCATCAACGGTCACCGTGGCCGCGATGCTGTTGATGATCTCCACCCTTTTTCTAGCCGGATGCGGAGGCGGTAACTCCAGCAGCAATACTATCACCGTCACGGTTACGCCTACGACGGCGACGCTGAGCGCTTCCCAGACGACTTCCTTTACGGCGAGTGTAACCAATACGTCGAACACCGCGGTGACGTGGCTCGTCAATGGGATCGCGAACGGTAACACTACCTACGGAACGATTACCGCCAGCGGTACTTACACCGCCCCGGCGACCGTCACCTCAACCGTGACGGAGACGATTACCGCGACCTCGCAGGCGGACACGACAAAATCTGGAACGGCGTCTGTGACGTTGACCCCGAACGCCACAGCCAGCGCACAGTACGTAACCGTATCGCCGAATCCCGTGATTCTGCCGTCGGGCGGGCAAGAGACGTTCGCGGCTTCGGTGAATTCAGCACCGGTCACCGTGACCTGGAAGATTTCCTGCAAAGCGACGTTCAGCGGCGATTGCGGAACGATCGATTCTAACGGCGTCTACAACGCGCCGCTCGCCCCGCCTCCGGGCGGCACCGTTACGGTAACCGCGACGACCAAGGATAACAGCGCCAATCCTGGTTTTGCGGCAATTACCATACAGTATTCGAACGGCTCGCTGGCCGGACAGTACGCATTTAACTTCTCGGGCGAAAACGGATTGGTTCCGGTTGCAGCGGTGGGAAGCATCAGTCTGGACGGGTCGGGGAACATTACCCCCGGCGGAGCCGAAGACATCGCCAACGGTGGGGTAACCAGCACGACGATTACCGGTGGAACCTATCATCTGGGCACGGATGGCCGCGGCACTGCGACGATTCAGACCTCGAACGGCACCAGCAGCACATGGCAGTTCGTTGTCGAGAGCCATAACCGTCTGTTCGCGGTGACGAGCGACACGACCAGTGGCACCATGGTGGGGACGCTTGACTTGCAAGATCCGACGCAATTCAGCGCTGCGGCGATTACGGGCAACTACGCCTTGCTGCTGTCATCGCCGATTACGAGCGCGAGTGGATCAGCATTGGCGCAGATCGGAGCGGTTACGGCGGATGGCGCGGGAAATATTCCTTCGGGACTGCAGGATGTGAATACATCGGGTGGACCGCAGGCTTCGCTGGCGGTTACGGGCACGTACGTCACGCCCTCAGCAACCACGGGACGCGGAACGCTGACGCTCTCGAGTTCTTTCGGCGCACAGACGTTCACGTATTACATGGTGGACGGAACGACTCTCAAGCTGCTCGAGCAGAGCGCCGCACGAGCGTCTTCCGGACAATTCGCAAAGCAGGCAACGGGACCGTTCTCAGTTGCGAACGTGAAGGGACAATTCGCTACGGCGATTCTAGGATCCACGGCGAGCGGCCCTGGAACGTTCGGAGCGCAATTCGCGCTTGATGGCGCGGGTGCCGTCAGCGGTACGCTCGATTCCAACCTGAACGGCAACGCGCTGAGTAATGTGGCGGTGACGGGCACGTATACCGTGAGTGACGCAACAACCGGGCGCAGCGTGGTTACGATGACCGGCGGTGGAAAGACCTACAGCTTCGTGGTGTATCCGGCAGACAGCAAAAATCTCTACATCGAAGAGACGGACACCTTGATTGCGGCGGGCACCGCTTATGCGCAACAAACGTTTGTGGTCAACGGCGCTTCGCTCGGTGGAAACTTCGCGACCCGTCTCTCTGGGGTCAGTTTCGTGAATGGCAGCGGATTCGAAGCCGGATCGGGCCAGTTGATTTTGAACGGCGGCAGCGCGATCACGGGCACGCTTGATCTGAACCTGAACAACAACCTGGTTCCCAGCACGCCAGTGAGCGGATCGTACCTTGTCGATCAAACTGGCAGGGTAACGATGTCGCTGACTACTTCCTCGGCGCTGTTCACCACTTCAACGCTGGTTCTTTACCCGATCGATCAGACGCATTTCCTGCTGGTCGAAACGGACTCGAACCGGGTGCTGACTGCGCTCGCGGAAGGCCAGTTCTAATTCACCTGGAAGCCCGGGCCGTAAGGGTCCGGGCAACTTCCTCCAGCATTCTTTCCATTTTTTGCAGACGAGTTCCTCTGCTCACTGCAGAGGCTGGCCATCGGCTTTCATCTGGCCGAGCAGTTTCAAATTAGTCTGCTTCAGTGAATCCGGTATGGGAGCATAGTTCAGAGACTGCGCCGATTGTTGTCCTTCTGGACTGATGATGTATTCGACGAAGCCTTTAATGTCAGAACGCTGCTGCTTGTTCTGGCCGTCAGCCGGGATGATGAGGAACGTCAGTCCACTGATCGGATACGCATCTTTAGCGGAGGCCGGAGGATCGACGATGGGCGTGCGGATATCATGATCGAGTTGCTCTTTGAAAGCGTCAATCGCCGCTGAAGTTCCTTCGGGCGTCGGCTTCACCCATTGGCCTTCACGGTTCTTGATCAACGCGACCGGCAGGTTATTGGTGGTGGCATAGGTCAGTTCGACGTAGCCAATGCCGCCGGGAGTCTGCTTCACCACGCCGGTAACGCCCTCGCTGCCTTTTGCGCCGATGCCAACCGGCCAGTTCACCGAGAGTCCCTGTCCGACTTTTTCCTTCCACTCCGGACTGACAGCTGAAAGATAAGTAGTGAAGATATTGGTGGTGCCGCTCCCATCAGCACGGTGAGCAACAACGATGGGGAGTTTGGGGAGAGTCACGCCTGCATTGTCTTTCTTAAGCTTAGGGTCTTGCCAGTTCTTGATGGTGCCCAAAAAGATTCCCGCCAGGGTTGCGTCGCTCAGTTTGAGCGGCTGTTTCAATTCCGGCAGATTGTAGGTAATGCAGACTGGTCCGGCACTCTCGGCGATTTGAATGACAGGCTGCGGAATCTCTTTGAGCTGGTCATCGGAAAGGGCCATGTCGCTGGCGGCAAAACCGACGAGACCTTTCTTAAGCTGCTGGATGCCGCCGCCGCTGCCGATCGACTGATAGTTGATCTCCACGTTCGAATGCTGGTGGTGATAATCGCTGATCCATCGACTCATTACCGGATAGACGAACGTGCTTCCGGCAGCGAGAATCTCGCCCCCCTGCGTGGCGCCAACCGGCGTTGGACCGTTTTCGCTTTTTTTCGAAGTGCAACTGAAAAAAACTGAACTGGCAAGGAGCAAGAGTCCGATGGAGCGAATGTGCGAATGTGACATGAGTTCCTCCCGTTACGATATGAATCGATGCAGAGAGTGCAACTACGGTGGGATGCGAACAGTCGTTTAGCCCATTGTGAAATAATTTTCACAGTTCGAATCGTAACTAGATATGTTCTTGTGAGACTCGAATCGAGCAATTGCGCTGTTCAGAACCGTCCGTTTTCTACCCATGTTGCGGTTCGAAACAGGTGTTCACGGCATATTCATTAGCCATTCATCGTTTGTTAACAAAACTTCTCTAGGATTCGCTCGAAGCAACTTACGTCTGTCACACAACCGGGACATTTTAGAAGCCCAACGATTTCAATTGTTTCAGGAGAGGCAATGAAACGAACTACAGCTCTAGCGCTCTCGATGCTGATATCGATGAGTGCATTCGCGGCAGATCCTGCCAGTCCGCAAGCGACTTCCAAAACCACCACCAAACGCAAAGCTACGAGTTCTTCCTCGGTCTCGGCCGAGATTCAACAGATGAAGGACGCGTTGGCAGCGCAGCAACGCCAAATCGAAGAACTCAAGCAGCAGGTATCGCAACGCGATCAGGCGATCCAGCAGACCCAGCAGCAACTGAACCAGATCCAGAGCTCAGCTACAGCCGCCCAGGCGAAGGCTGATGAAGCCGCTGCGGCAAGCGCAAAAGCCAGTGAAGGCGCCGCCACGATGGAGAAGGATGTAAGCGACCTGAAGGCGAACAGCACGGCTGCGGCCCTGGAGATGCAGGAAACGCAGAAGCGCATTGCCGGAGTCGAGAGTCCGCTGGCAATTCACTACAAGGGAGTCACGATTACACCGGGAGCCTTCCTGGCGGGTGAAACTGTGTATCGCCAACATGCGCTTTTTGCGGATATCAATACGCCGTTCAGCGCGATCCCATTCCCCGGCGCCGGACAATACAACACCTCTGAGTTCTTCGGATCTGGCCGCCAGTCAAGGCTCTCATTCCTGGTTCAAGGGAAATTGAAGAGCGCGAACCTGACCGGCTACTACGAAATGGACTGGCTGTCAGCCGGCGTCACATCGAACAACAACGAGAGCAACAGCTATACGAACCGCATGCGGCAACTGTGGGGACAAGCCGCTCTTCACAACGGCTGGACATTTACCGGCGGCCAAATGTGGAGCTTGGTGACAGAAACCAAGAAGGGCCTGGATAACCGCACCGAAGCGTTGCCGATGACGATCGACCCGCAGTACACGGTCGGCTTCAGTTGGGCGCGTCAGTACGGCTTCCGCGTCACCAAGAACTTCAATAACAAGTTCTGGCTCGGCGCCTCGATCGAAAATCCGCAGGTTACATTCGCAGCTGCGAATGCGCCAACTAACTTCTTCTTTGGAGCGCCAGGAAATGCCGGCGGCTTGTACAACGCTTTCAACGCCAACTACTCTGCAAACTACCTGCCTGACTTCGTTGTGAAGGCTGCGTTTGAACCCGGCATCGGTCACTACGAAATATTCGGCATCGTCTCGAACGAACGCGATCGCGTCTATCCGGGTGCGACGCTCGCCACTCCATCCGCGGCAGGTGCTTTCAATAGCAACGCAACCGGTGGTGGAATCGGCGCGAATGCCCGCTTCTCAGCGCACAAAACTGTGGACTTCGGCTTGCACTTCCTGGGTGGAAACGGAATTGGCCGTTACGGAACGTCTGGTTTGTCGGATGTGACCGTGCATCCTGATGGAACTCCGGCCTTGATCCGCAGCTACCAAGGTTTGGCGACCCTGGAATTCCACACCAAGAAGTGGGACGTCTACTTCAACGGAGGCGAAGAGTACGCAGGACGCATCTCGAATCCGAATGCAGCGGGTAAGTTGGTGGGCTATGGAGTGCAGTCGCTGCTCGCAACCGGTTGCTTCGTGGAAGTCGTACCGGGCTCCGGAGGATTCGCACCAGGCTCGGCAGGAGGCTGCACGGTGAACACCCGCGCTATGTTCGAGGGTTCGGGTGGTTTCTGGTACAAGGTGTACAACGGCGACAAGGGCAGAATTCAGTTCGGACCGCAGTACTCGTATGTGAAGCGCATGACGTGGCAAGGTGTGGGAGGTTCACCCACAACCAACGAGAACATGTTCTTCACGTCGTTCCGCTATTACTTGCCGTAAGAGAGAGTTGTTTCTTTGACACGGGTATCACCTCCTCCGGGGTGATGCCCGTTTTTCTTTATGCGGCAGAGAAGATTGGGAACATCAATGCCATGTCTGGGCATCGAGTTCCCTATTGAAATGCGAATGCCCGTAAAACATTTTTTTAATCGCGAGTTGGTCAGAAATCCACATACAAACGCGATATAGTTATTAGCTGGACAACAACATGGAGCGATCCGATGGGTTGTCCGGGAAATCATATTCAGGAGTAAATCAGTAATGGCGACACCAAAGCGTCCACGTGCAGCTTCGTCAGAAACCACCCGCCGAAAAAAGACGGCTGAGCCGAAGACAAATATCGCAGTGCTGACGCCCCAAGGGACCCAAGGGAAAAGTATTCAAGTAACTGAGATGGAAGAAGCAATTCGAGTCCGCGCATACCAGTTGTGGGAGCACCGAGGACATCCGTATGGATCCGCCATGGAAGACTGGCTACAGGCGGAAACCGAACTCGTTTCGGTCAACGGAGCTCGCACTGCGTGATTGAAGTCTGGCGCCGGAATTTCGCCCGGCGCTTCTAAGAAACTGGGGAGTCTTACCACCGGATTTGTCGCGCATTCTGCTCATCGACGATGATCCTTTGCAGTTGCGGGTGCGCGAAGCCGTTTTGCGCGACGCTGGCATGGAAGTGTATGTAGCGACGACAGCGGAGAGTGCCCTTGCTCTGCTGAAGAGCCAGGTCGGGCCAACCATCGGAGTAGTGGTGACCGATCACATCATGCCGGGATGCAGCGGCGTGATCTTCGTGCGTGCTTTGCGCGATGTAAAACCCGAGATTCCGGTGATGGTGATCAGCGGGATGCCCGAGGCCGAAGACGAATATCAGGGCATGGATATCGTTTTTCGCGCTAAACCATTGCCTCCACCGCAACTGATCGCACTGGTGCGCGAGTTGCTGGCGAAATCACAGCACAGCGGCTCGTAACTCCGGCGCCGGTTCCGGTTCTGGAAGCAACATCTGCTGGATCTGCGCTGGAAGTGCCTGTATTTTTCGAATGAGCTGGCTGGGCCGAAATGGCTTCACCAGGCAAGCATTTGCCCAAAGCGGTAAATCGTAACCGTACTGTCCCAATCCGCTCATCGCAATCACTGGAATAGCGTGCGTCCGAGGATTGCTGCGCAGCTTCTTAAGTGTCCGTAGGCCGGCAGCCTGAGTTCCCATGCAATCAAGGACGATCGCGCCAATGTCCTGACCGGCGGCCATCGCGAGGCCTTCGACATCGTTGGCAGCTTCAACTACGGAATAATGCGAAGCCTCCAGAGCAGCGCGCAGGAAGCGGCGTACCATTGCGTCCCCTTCAATCACGAGTATCGATTTCACAACTCGCCTCCGATCTGTTGGCCCGTCAACTCTCAATCCGGGCAAGAAGCTCGAGATTGGCGTAGGATGGCACGCGGGCCTGTGAACAAACCGTAACGTGCTTTGGACTGCGCTTTAGAAGAAAATCGGCTTTAGCAGACGAGCGCTGATCCGGGATGGGCGCGCTTTCCGAATTGGTACAAAGTTGCGGGTGTGGTGGGATTCTGAAAAAATAACGGCCAGTGGTGGTGGGCCGCTCCTTTCATGGCAGAACTAGGTAGTTACTCGCTCATTCTGGCGCTTGCGCTGGGTGCATATGCGTTCGTCGCCGGTATTGTTGCCTTAGCAAGAAAAGGTAATGCTTACGACAGGCTGGGCGAAACCGCCCGGCGTGCCGGGATCGCGGTCTTCGGGGCTGTCGCGCTGGCGGCAGTGGTGCTGGTGACGGCTGCATTCCAGAACGACTTCTCCATTTCCTACATCCTGCACCACAGCAATCGCGACCTGCCAATTCCGTACAAGTTTGCCGTGCTCTGGTCCGGGCAGGAAGGTTCGCTTCTGTTCTGGACGCTGCTGCTCTCCACCTACGGACTGGTGCTCAGGCTACGGCACAAAGTCGATACGCGACTGGTGGCGTACGCCTCGGTGGTGATTTCCGCCGTACAGGTCTTCTTCTTATTACTGGTGAACTTTGCCGCAAATCCGTTTGCGATGACGATCGGTAATCTACCGCCAGACGGCAATGGACTGAATCCGCTGCTGCAGTATCCGGAGATGGTGATCCATCCTCCGATGCTTTATCTCGGATACGTGGGATTCACGGTGCCGTTTGCTTTCGCGCTGGCAGCGCTGATCATGAAGTATCCGGGCGAGAAGTGGATTCACATTACGCGGCGCTGGACGATGGTGACCTGGGGATTCCTGACCGTCGGCATTTTCCTGGGCGCGCATTGGGCCTACTCGGTGCTGGGCTGGGGCGGGTACTGGGGATGGGATCCGGTGGAGAACGCGTCGCTGATGCCATGGCTGACCGGCACGGCGTTCCTGCACTCGGTGATGATGCAGGAAAAGCGCGGCATGCTGAAAGTGTGGAACGTGTGGCTGATCTTCTCCACGTTCATGCTGGCAATCTTCGGTACGTTCCTGACGCGCTCGGGCGTGGTCAGTTCGGTGCACGCGTTCGCGCAATCGTCGATCGGCACTTGGTTCGTGAGCTTCCTGGCGCTGACGATGGCGGTCTGCCTGTACTGGTTCCTGAAGAACCGCGACCATCTGCGCAGCGAGAATCGACTGGAGTCGCTGGTCTCGCGGGAATCAAGTTTCCTGTTCAACAACCTGCTACTGCTGGTTGCGTGTTTCACGGTGCTGTGGGGAACGCTGTTTCCGGTGCTGTCGGAGTGGGTGCAGGGAACCAAAGTCACGGTTGGGCCGCCATTCTTCAATCGCGTGAATATTCCGGTAGCACTGCTGTTGTTGTTGCTGACCGGTGTTGGACCGCTGCTGGCATGGCGCAAGACTTCGATGGAGAGCCTGAAGCGCAACTTCCGCATTCCGGTGCTGACAGGACTTGCAGTAGGCGCGCTGTTAGTGGCGATCGGCTATGTGAAGCCGTGGACGGAACAGTCGGAATTCTATTCGCTGATGACGATCGTGCTTTCGGTGATCGTGGCGACGACCGTGATTTCTGAGTTTGTGCGCGGCGGACGGGTCATAGGACGCCACACGGGGCAGAACCTGCTCGCGTCGATGGTGCAACTCACGCGACGGAATACGCGCCGTTACGGCGGATACATTGTGCACTTCGGCGTGATCGTAATCATGATCGGCTTCGCGGGCTCGGCGTTCAATCAGGATATCGAGCGCGAACTGACGAATGGCCAGAGTATGTCCATCGGCCCATACACGCTGACGATGCGTTCGAACACGCAGGACGATAACGCGAATTACAGCAGCGAATGGGCTATCGTCGATGTGAGCAAGAACGGGAAGCCGCTTACTACGATGTATCCGGAGCGCCGATTCTTCAAGGCAAGCCAGCAACCGCAGAGCATGGTGGCTCTGCATACGACGCTGAAAGAAGATCTCTACCTGGTGTATAGCGGGATTAATCAGGACACGGGTAATCCCATCATCAAGGCGCACTTGAATCCACTGGTGTTGTGGATATGGATTGGCGTGCACATCCTGATTATCGGCACGATCGTAGCGTTGATCCCGAACATGGCGGCCGCACGAGTGGCAGTACGAGCGCCCGTTCGCGCGGCGGAACTGGTCTCCGGCAAGCCCGGACAACCGGTGGGAGTGGGGAGTTGATGCCGCGACTGGCTGCGAAGCATTGGTTACAGATGGCGATGATCGTGGTGGCGAGCGTTGCGCTGCTGGGAGCGGGCAAGGATGCGCGCTTCAACAACCTGGGACATCGGCTGATGTGTCCATGCGGCTGCTCGCAAGTACTGCTGGAATGTAATCACGTGGGCTGCGCATATTCGGAGACGATGCGCAAGGAACTGGCCGCCGCTATCGACAAAGGTGGCAGTGATGATTCCATCCTGCAGCAGTTCGCGGACAAGTACGGCAACACAGTGCTCGCGGCGCCTACCAAGAAGGGCTTCGACTTAGTCGCGTGGATCATGCCGGGAGCAGTGCTGCTGGGTGGAATTTGGCTGACCGCCGTGTTGGCGCGAAAGTGGAAGTATCGCGTGGCTCCGGCTGTGCAATCGCAAGCTACGCCCGCGCAGCTGGACAGTTTTCGTACACGTGCGCGCCAGGAAACGGAGCTATAGCCGATGATGCTAGGACTGGCGTGCGTGCTGTTGACACTGGGCGTGGTAGTTTTTGTTTTTGCTCCCGCCCAACATCTGGAGGCGTCGACGGAGAAGACGCGACTGGCGTTCCTGCGCGAACGAAAAGAAACGGTCTACGACAATCTTCGCGACCTGAATTTCGAATTCAAGGCTGGGAAGTTTCCCGAGGCTGACTATCAGGGCATGCGAGCCTCGCTCGAAGAAGAAGCCGCCGGTGTGCTCGCGGAAATCGAGCGACTGGAAAAGGGTGCTACGAGCAAGTCATAGATTCCTGAAGGAACAAAGATCGATCTCCGGCCCTTTCCAACGGAAGGAAAGGACCGGGCACCCGACACTGGATTGGAGTTCTCATTGAAAGCACGGTACACATTGGCGGCTGTTTTGTTGCTCGCCGCGAGCATGACGGCGTCGGCCGCAACTTTGGGTGGTACGGTCACGAATGCGACCATCGGCAAACCAGCTGTTGGCGATGACGTCGCATTGGTGTCGCTCTCGCAAGGCATGCAGGAAGCGGCCCGCAGTAAGACCGATGCGCAAGGGAAATTCTCGTTCAGCTTTGAGAGCAACGGAACGCCGCACCTGGTGCGCGTCACGCATGATGGCGTGAACTATTTTCCGCAGAGCGGACCGGTGGGACCCAATGTGAGCACCGTGGATATTACCGTATATGACGTTGCCAAGAATCTACCGGTCGGCACGGCCGTGAGCGTCATGCGCGTGCAGAGCGACAGTGGAGCATTGCAGGTGATGCAACTGCTCGCCGTGAAGAACGATTCGACTCCACCGCGCACGCTCAATACCGATCGCGGCTATGCCTTCAGCTTGCCAGAAGGTGCGCAGATCGACGAAGCGGTAGCGCAGGCGCCGAACGGAATGCCGGTTAGTTCAATGCCGGTGCCCGACGACAAACAGAAGGGGATTTATTACTTCGCATTTCCGCTGCGGCCGGGCGAGACGCGTTTCCAGATTGCCTATCATCTGCCGTATCGCGGAGAGCTGACGTTCACGCCGAAAATCTTCAGCGACATGCAGCACTTCGTGGTGATGATGCCGAAGTCGATGAGCTTCGAGCCTAAGAATCCGTCGGCGTTCTCGCTAATGAACGATCCTCAGGGCGGCGATGCTCGGGTGGAAGTGTCGACGCAGGCGAAGGCGGGAAGCGATCTCAGCTTCCGCGTGAAGGGCACAGGTTTGTTGAAGGATGAAACCGAACAAGCGCCAGCGCCGAATGGACAAGTCGGAATGCAGGGCGGCGGCGCGGCGCCTGACAATCGTCCGGGCGGAGGTTTGGGACGTCCAATCGACACTCCCGATCCGCTGTCTAAGTATCGTTGGATAATCCTCGGGGCGCTGGGAGTCGTTCTGGCGGGCGGGGGGTACCTGGCCGTTTCACGATCGAAGAGCGCGCCTGGAGGGGTGGCCGAAGTAGACGAGATCAGTGACGAAGTTGATATCGCGCCGAAACGAGTGGTGACCGCAGCGGTAGCGGTCCCCCCCTCCGCCGCGCCGGCGGATCGCTCGCAGATGATTCTCGATGCGCTGAAAGAAGAGCTGTTCCAATTGGAAGTGGAGCTTCAGCAGGGAAGCATTTCGCAAGCCGACTATCAGAAGGCCAAAGCGGCGCTCGATCAAACCTTGCAACGCGCTTTGGCAAGAAAGAAATCCGCGACCGTTTCGTAGACAGCCACCTTCTGTAACCGGGCCGCATCTTTTCACGCGGAGGATCACCATGGCCCTGCTGCAACGCGGAGTGGCTGCTGCGACGAACCGGATGCCGAGCATCATCTCGCCCTCGGCTCACGCCATCATCGACTACATCACGATAGGAGCTTTCTTTGTCATGTCGGCGGCTTTCTGGCGCCGGAACAAGAGGGCTGCGCTGGGTTCTCTGATGTGCGGTTCGGCGGAACTTGGGACAACGCTCATGACGGATTTTCCCGGAGGTGTGGCCAAGGTGATCGATCTGCCCACACATTTGCGGATCGACATGGGGCTGGCGGCGATGGCAGCAACCTTGCCCGATTTCATGGGCTTCAAAGACGAGCCCGAGTCGAAGTGGTTTCGGTTGCTGGGGCTGAATATCACCGCGAATGCAGGGCTGACGGATTCCGGCGAAGAGAGACTGAAGGAAGATGAGAGGGCGGCGTAAGAAAAATTGGTAATCGGGTGATTTCTAATTGGGAAATTGGTTGATTTGGTGATTGGGTAATTGAAACCGGAGCGCGCCCGTCGATTCACACATGCCGCTTCCGGATGGATCTTTACCACAATCTAAGTTATCAACTGGGTTACTCTCAGGCTCCAGTACCGTTGACCTTCCAGTGAATAGCACCCTAGCATTGAACTGGAGGTATGTGGCCTCCATCAGGGTGACGTGTGTTCCGTGCATTCCAGGTAGCAGGAGCCGTGGGTCTGCTGTGTTGCCAGCTGTTTGCGGCCGGCGGAGCAGCCATGCTTTATGCAGGTCCTGGAGTCACCGTGAACGGATATCCGGCTCTGGCACAGGAAGTCCTGCCTGGGGATAAGCTGCGTATCCCCGCGAAATCGGTTGTCCATCTGAACAACGGAAGCGACGCTGTGACCATGGGCAGCGAGTCCGAAGCAGAATATGACGCGCACGCAATCACCCTACTTGCCGGCAGCGCGACGGTTGACACTAAGAGTTCCATGGCAACGAACGTTCATCACTTCACGATCACACCGACCACTTCGCAGACGAAATACGAAGTAACGTGGCACGATCTGCGCGGGTACGCGACAGTCCTTGAAGGAAGCATCAATGTAACTGGCGGACCGAACGATGTGGCTGCGGTAAAGGGGCAGACCGTCGAGTTGGACGAATCGCGCCGCAAACCACTTGCTTACCTGAAGACGGGCGGAGTTCCGAAAGCGGCTTACTATGCAGCGGGAGGCGGAGGAGCAGCTATCATCGCCCTGGTGGCAGCGCATGGAGGCGGCTCCAACGGGGGCGGTTCGAAGTGCAACGTTGCGGGCGGCCCGATCAGCAGCGATGGCAGCTGCGATTGAGGCGGTCGCTCTAATTTCGTGAAATTCCGATGAGAACAAGAATATTTTTGATTCTGTTGATAGCGGCGGGAGTATCCGCTGGTGCTCAGGCTGGCACCAATGAGGTCCCCGTGATCGATGCCGCCATGGGATCGTGCACGGCAGACATCACGGTGATGGATTCCGGGCATCATGCGATTTACAAGGCAAGCATCAGCACACGAATCCGCTCTGGATTTGCCGGCGTGAAGAAGTTGGATCTGGAAGTAGGCACCAATGTGGACGGCAAAGCTCGCTTTGCTGGGCTTCCGGAGCGGCCTCGAGATGTGCTGCAGTTCACGGCTGACTATCAAGGGCGAAGCAACATGGTGCTGCTCGACAGTCAAAAAGATTGCCACGCAACGCTGAGTGTTTTTCTTCCCGATAAGCCGGTCGTCGCGGATAAATGATTAGTTCGCGCCTGCCGGTGTTTGCATCTAAACCGGCGAAGGTCGAAGCCGGGGCGCTGGTCGAGGTGAGGTATAATCAAGGGGTGGGGCGGTAAAGAGTCCCCTAGTTCCCGGGCGAGAGACCTGCCAGAAAAGCCTGCGGATTGAAAGTCGTTTTCATCTTGCACTTCCACAAGGCTGGCGGGTAACATCACGGATGTCTTCCGTTGCTACTCCCGTTCTGGCGATTCGAGCGCGAACATCCAGGCGCTAGGCGGTCGAGAACAGAATATCAGAAGAGAACAGAGTCCCAGAACGCAGTCTGCCCACGCTGCAACGAGCGCGAAGCTGCGTGTTCATGGACATGGTAGGTACAAGGATTTCACCGCGACAGCGGTAACTACAGCAAAGAGAAAAATATGAATATTGGACCGAACAATCCCTCCGGTTCCTCTGGGGGGAAAGGGAGGCGGCGCCGTGGACGCAGGGGTGCGCCCGGCCGGCCGGGACATTCCGGGCCCGGTCATAACAACAGCCGCAATAACCAGCAAAACCAAGTCTTCACCCGTCCCATGGATCATAGCTATCGCAATGGCCAGCAGGATTTTTCGGGCGGCCGATCCCGCGGACGCGGCCCGGCAGTCGCAACTCCTTACATACATCCGGATATCGAACCAGTGGTTCACAAGGATGAGAATGCGGCGCCGAAGATTTTTGCTTTCGTCGATGACCTGTTTTTCCTGGCGAAGATCCAGGAAGTAGCGCGCAAGCTCAACGTCAAAGTCGAGTTCGTGAAGACGGACAAAGACATTCTCGATCGCGTGAAAAATAATGGGGATGAGAAACCCTCGCTCATCATCATCGACCTGAACAACATCAACGCCAAGCCGCTGACGATCATCCCCAAACTGAAAAAAGAATTGAAAAAGGGAACGGCGATCATCGGTTTCGTCTCGCATGTGCAGGGCGAGTTGAAGATGAAGGCGCAGGAAGCGGGTTGCGATATGGTGCTGCCGCGCTCCGCGTTCTCGCAGAATCTGCCGTCGCTGCTGCGGCGTCACGGAACGGCTGCCGAAGCAGACTGATCGCATCGCGATCTTAATCGGGCGCTCCGGCACAAACTGGCGGCGACCTGTCGTCGCCCTGTCGTCGCCCTGTCCACGGCGGGCTGAATCAATTATTGCGGAGCTTGATCACTTCCGATCCGGCGAGCAGGAACGCGCCCACACCATAGACATACGAAGAAGTCGGCTTGAAGTGCGCGGGCCCAACTCCCACCTGCTGGATCGCTCCGAGGCGCCCGTCTTCGTAGACGTGCTGCAGCAGTCCCTTCCATGCGCGGGCGACTGCCGCTTGATACGTCTTTCGATCCAGGATGCCGCTGTTTACGCCCCATGCCATTGCGTACGTAAAAAAGGATGAGCCCGAGACTTCGGGCAGCGCGTACGACGCTGGATCGAGCAATCCGGAGCGCCAGAGACCGTCGTTTCCTTGCAGTGCGAGAATCGCTGCGCACATCTCCTTGAACTGCCCGAGATAGCGACTGCGGTCCGGATCGTTCGCCGGCATCGTTTCCAGAACGCGAACCAGCCCAGCCATGACCCAGCCATTGCCGCGCGACCAGAAAACCTTTTTCCCGTTCGCTTCTCGCAGGGCAAAGAAACTCGCGTCGCGATAGAAAAGGTGTTGCTCAGGGTCGTAAAGACGGGCCGAGGTGCGCCACCACTCGCGATTCACAAAGTCTAGATACTTGCGCTCACCCGTGGCGCGAGCCAGTCCGGTCCAGACCGGCGGCGCCATGAATAACGCATCGCACCACCACCAGGGAAGCTTGTCGTCGGGAGCAACGGGCAGCGCGAGGATGGAGTCGAACTGCGTGCGGAGGGGGGCAATCATTTTCGAGTCACGATACTGAGAATCGAGCTGGAGGTAGGTCTGGCCAATGCACTGATCGTCGGCGTGTTCGACGCGCGGCCCCAGTTTCCAATCGAAGTTGTTGCTCATCGAGAGCATGGCATCACGATAGGCACTGTTTTCAGTGGCAACGGAGGCTGCCATGAAGCCGGTGTAGAGAGCCGCGTAGGTCCAGTCCTGGTTGAAGTAGGGCTGAGAGCGAACGAGTTCCCAGTCGGCAACCTTCTGCATGGCTTTCCTCACCGCGGACGGCTTCAGCGAAGTCGAGAGATGAGCCGGCGGGGGAGCTTGATCGGGCGCGTCTCCTTCGTGCGCAACCTCGGCCCGCGCAGCATCGGCTAGTTCCTTGGCGCTCATGTGGGTGGTTTGGCCGAATGCGCGTGGCACAAAGCGCGCGATCGCAAGAGCTGCTAGTGAAGACACGAAGGTTCGGCGCGTGAGATTCGATGTCATGGTCGCGGGAAGATTCTACAAGGCGGAAGGGCGTCGAGAGCATGCTGGCCGTTCAAAGGCGGGGCACCGTAGGAGGCATGACTGCACACAGGCTGTAGCAAAAACAACCAAAAGCGGCGTTGAGCAATCAAATCCAATCGTCTTTTAGAGGTGGCCAATGAAGATCACGCGAGAGCCATACGTCGCAGAAGTTGTTGATTTTATCGATCCCAATTCGCGAGTCCGCACAGGATTTCGCTACGTCATTCGCAAAATGGTACATGGGGAAGAGAAGCAGATTTTCGAAAGCCCAGTGAGTGAGGATTCGGACTATTGCTTCAGCCGAGCCGAGGATCACTTGCAGGAACTGCAGCGCGCGGCATGAAGTCTGCTATTTAGGCTCTTTCATCACTTGTCCGACCGGCTGTTTCGCACCTTCCCGGACAGTGAGTTGCTGGAAGAGCGCCATTTGCTCGCGGGCTTTATCGGTGAACCCGAGCTTTTTGTAGGCAAGGGCGAGCTGATAATGGGTTTGCGAGTCTTTGGGATGTTTACTGACCGCCTGTTCCAGCAGCGGTTTCGCCTTGTCCGCGTCTCCTAACGCCAGGTAAATCTGCCCAAGCGTGGTCATGGCGTCCACGTTCCCTGGAGCGCCCTTCAGAGAGAGTTCCATATAGTTCGCGGCAGCAGGGAAGTCGCCCTTCTGTTTCGCGATGAGGCCGAGATAGTAGTTGGCTTCTGGATCGGCTGCGGCATCTCCCATGGACGCGATGAGATGTTTTTGAGCATCATCGATTCTGCCCATGTTGTAATCGACAACACCCTTTCCGACGAGCGCTCTCTTATCTCCGGGACGAACTGATAGGACCTTGTCCAACAGTGGATCGGCGTCTCCCCAATGTGAGGCGCGGATGAGCACAGCGCACATGGTGAGGGCTGCGTCGGGAGAATCGGGCTGGATATCAAGCAAGTCGAGTGCGGCATTGTGCGCGGCAATCAGATCGTTGTCGCGCATGCAGGCGAATACCAGGTTCTGCAGCAAATCCGGAGTAGGTGGTCCGGTCTTTTGCGCGCGCTGGAGATAGGAGGTCGCTGACTTCCAATCTCCCTTCGCTCCCGCCAACCGCGCGGCAATAATGAGCGCATCGCGAGATTTTGGATCGAGCTGAAGTGCCGTATTCACCGAAGCCTGTGCGGCGTCAGTCTGATTGTTCATCATCTGCATCTTTGCCAGTGCCGCAAGGGCGCCTGCGGTAGCGCGCTCATGTTTCGCGGCCATGCGAAGGAGCTCGCCGGCATCTGCGGTCATGCCATGATCCAACAGAACGTTTGCGAGTTGGGGAACGACGTCGGGATTGGTGGGAGCACGGCGAACCACATCATCCACAGCTTTTGCAATTCTGTACTGCGCTTGAGGCCGATGTAGTCGGCAACGATGACAACCAGCAGATGATCCGGGCGGGATTTGGCGGGAACGCTCTCCGCGAGATCCAGAGACTTCTGGTAACGACCCTGCTTCTGATAGAGATCCGCGAGTTCTGCCTGGAATTTCGCACTATGAGGCGAGGAGCTTAGAAGGGCTTCATAGAGTGGAACGGCATCGTCGAAGCGATCTTCTTCAGCATAGAGCTTCGCCAGGTCCTCAACCGGCTCCAGCGTTTTCGAATCAGCTTGCGCAGCTTTCACCCACAGATCTTCCGCCTGTTTGTACTGGCCTTGCTTTCTGCGTACCGATCCCAGCAAGGTGAGTGCGTGGACGTCGTTTGGATTCTTGCGTAGAGTGGCCTGGAGATCGTGATCCGCCTGCTCCAGTTTGCCTTCGCGAATCAAGGTTTCGATAGACGCGTTTGCGGGCGGTTTTGTCTGAGCTTCTAACAAGCAGGAGACGTTCAAGAATGTCGATAGAAGGAAGAGGGCGATGAATCCGACGGATGGCTTTGAGAAAGACAGTTTGAAAGACGTGGTCAAAAGAAACAGCCCTATGAAGTTAAGCTTGAGAGTAAGTTGCCGCGAGAAGTGAAGTCAAGCCGGGCAGCTGTCGTGAGTTTCTCAGGTAGAATCGGAGACAGGCCACGGTCGATCTTCAATTATGCGCTTTGCTGCCATCTTAGCCATTTCCTTGTCACTGCTCACCCCCGCAATTGGACAGAACCCGGCTATTCACTTCCACAGTGCGAATCGCCAACTCGGTTTGCCGGTGCCGGGAGCGGAGATTTCAGAAAAGAAATATATTGTGCAGCAGATGAGCGGAGGCGTCGCCCTGTTCGACTGCGACAACGATGGCAGACTCGACATAGCCGTAGTGAACGACTCCACAATTGACCATTACCGCAACTCCGGCGGAGACCCGCTGATCACGCTTTATCACCAGGAAGACGGACTCAAGTTCAAGGACATCACCAAGCAGGCAGGGCTGACCCGCAAAGGCTGGGGCATGGGAATTTCCGTCGCCGACTATGACAACGACGGGCTGCTGGATATCTACGTGACCGGCTACGGCGGGAACGCGCTGTATCACAACCTGGGCAACTGCAAGTTCGAAGACGTGACGGACAAAGCGGGGGTGGGCGTAGGCGGATTCAGTACGGGATCGGCATGGGCGGATTACGATCGCGACGGCAAAGTCGATCTGTTCGTGTCGCGCTATATCCACACAGAAGTCGACAAGCTCAACGAGATCAAGACGAATTACAAAGGCCTGATGGTGGAAGCGCCATGGGGCATGCACGGCGAATCGGACTTTCTATTTCATAACCGGGGAAACGGTACCTTTGAAGATGTCAGCCAGAAGGCGGGTGTGAGTGATCCGGCAACGCACATCGGGCTGGGCGCGATCTGGGGCGACTACGACAATGACGGCTGGCCCGATCTGTACGTCGCGAACGATACCGAGCCGAACTATCTCTATCACAATAACCACGACGGGACGTTCGAGGACACGGCGCTGCTCGCGGGCGCAGCAGTAAGCGCTGAAGGTCAGCCGCTGGGATCGATGGGCGTTGATTTTGGCGACTTCAATAACGATGGCAATCTCGATATCACGGTGACGAGTTTTGCCTATCAGCCGATCGAGTTGCATAAAGGAAATGGCAAAGGCGAGTTCGAGGATGTGACTTGGCCGGCGAAGACCGGGCAGCCATCGTTCCGCTGGGTAAAGTGGGGCACAGGTTTCGTAGATCTGGATAACGACGGCTGGCAGGACATTATGGTTGCAGCCGGCCATATCTACACCGACATCGATAAGCTGCCGGGCGAACCCGGATACAAAGAACCGTTGCTGCTGTTTAGGAATACGGGCAAGAGCACGTTCGACGAGATGGCAGATGCGTCCGGCTTGAATGATGATCCGCCGCAATCGCGACGCGGCATTGCTTTCGGTGACATCAATAATGATGGGAACATCGATGCGGTGGTGTTCAATCAGAATCAGCCGCCGACGGTTTTCATCAACGACACGAAGAACTCAAACCATCGCGTGCTATTCAAGCTAGTGGGGACAGTCAGCAATCGCGCCGCGATTGGAGCCCGAGTGACGATCCAGACGGCGAGTGGGCAACAATTGCGTGAGGTGAAGTCAGGCTCCAGCTATATCTCGCAAAGCGACTTACGTCTGCATTTTGGACTCGGAAAAGATGCCACGATGAGCAAGGTGGTGATCCGCTGGCCGAATGGGAAAGAAGAAGAACTGAAGGATGTGGGGGCGGACGCGATCTACACGGTGGTGGAAGGATCGGGAATTAAGGAGAAGGTGGCGCTGCCCGCGGTGGCACCGTAGAGAACAGGTTTTTTCGGTCAGCGCCTGTCCAGTTCCGCCATTTCGTTACGGCGAGAGCCGGTCCAGCACTATCTTCAACCGCTCATAACCGGCTCGACTGACCGGCAGGCGGGTGTCGTCGGTCAGAATCACTAGTTTGCTGTCCTTGCCATAAGGTTCGATTTTCGATACGCGTTCCAAATTTACGATGTAAGACCGATGGATTCGCAAGAAATCGTGCGGATCCAGCGCCGCTTCGAGGCTGGCGATGGTTTGTTGCTTCAGGTATTTGTGACCGTCGCTGACCAGAGCGACATAATCATCCTGCGCTTCCACGTAATCGAGTTTGGGGGTAGGGATGATGTGGACGCGTGTACCATCCCGTACTACCAGACGATCGAGATGCTCTCCCGGCGCGCGTGCCGCCTGGGCCAACTGCGCGACAACCGACTCAGAACGGTCCGTTCGCTCTCGCACGTGCTGCAATGCTTTTTCGAAACGCTCCGCTCCAAACGGTTTCAGCAAGTAATCGACGGCGTGTACCTCAAAGGCCTTGAGCGCATATTCGTCATAAGCAGTTGTGAATACAATCGCCATATTGCTGCCCGCGAGTTCAAGCACTTCGAATCCATCGAGCTTCGGCATCTGGATATCCAGAAACAGGAGGTCGGGCTTTAATTCCGTAATCGCCTTTACCGCTTCGAAGCCGTTGGCACACTCGGCGACAACTTCGATTTCGGGATGCGGCACGAGCAGTTCGCGTAATACCTGGCGCGCGAGTTCTTCATCGTCAACGATGACGGCGCGGACTTTCTGTTGTTCGCTCATGCTGAATTCCTCTCGGCAGGGAGGCTAATCGTTACCCTAAAACGATCGTCGTTCGCGGTTGCCAGGAAACTAGCCGCGCTACCGTAACGAGTCTCAATTCGTTCTCGCACGTTGGCCAAGCCAATGCCGCTCCGTTTTTTCGATTTGAATTCGGGATCGAAGTTATTCTCGATGAGGATCAGTACGCGATCGTCTGTCACATTGCACTTGAGATGGATGCAGGCGCCCTCCGGCAGATGAGCCACTCCGTGCACGATGGCATTTTCAATCAGTGGCTGCAAGGTCAAGGGAGGGATCAGGCATGTCAGCGAGGTTTCATCGATGGCTTCTTCTGTCGAAAGCCTTGCACCAAAGCGAATCTTCTCGACCGTCAGATAGCGGTGCACAAGATCGAGTTCCTCGCTCAAAGGAATAAGCGATTTTTCGCCCATGCCCAGCGTTGCGCGGAGGAAATCGGCCAAGGTGATGCACATCTCGCGCGCCTTGGCTGCGTCCACACTGGTGAGTGCACTGATTGAGTGCAGGCTGTTAAAGATGAAGTGCGGATTGATCTGAGCTTTCAGAGCGCGTAGCTCCGAATCTCGCGCCTGCACACGCGCTTCTGTTGCCCGGAGTTCGGATTCGCGCGACGCTTCCATGGCGAGCAGGACATAAAACGACGCGACCCAGAACAGGTAAAGCAGTACACCGATCACAAAGATCAGGCGGTAGAGATTTGCATGACTTCCGAGACTACGGAACGGCTGGAGCAAGACAAGCGCAGAGACATACAGCATTCCGAGCAGCATCCAGGTCCCGCTCATAAGAACAGCGGCCACCGAGTGTGTAGCCACGATGCGAACAACTCCAGCTCGTTGCAGGGGAGTGGCCCGACACGGATACCACGCCAGCAGGCACATCAGCGAATACACCGGCGCCAGCACGCACAGAAGTATGGCGCCTTCCTGTATGGACAAGCCTTCAGCGCGCAACAAATAGAGAAGCAAGGCGGTGAGCGGAATCCATAGCACGACGTACAGCAAGATCTGGCGCGGGCGACTGAGGATCGGGTGCATGGGTCAGATCAGTTCCGTATTTCTACGCTACCGAATATCGCCCCGCCTCGAATGATGAGGGTCTTGAGCGGTGAGTTAGGAAGAGGCGCTCGGGTTTGGTTCTCACAAGCACCGAACACCGCATTGGCCTCGACGATGACATTCCAGTTCATCGGCACGCGAATTTCGACGGAACCGAAGACCGCATTCGCTTCGAGAACGGCCGTGTCTCCTTCGATGTTGGCTTGCGTGAAGTCCAATTCCACGCTTCCGAAGATGGCAGACGCGGTGCCCTGCTTGAATTGTTGATCGTTGATCACCTTCTCGATCGAAGAGAATACGCTCTCAGGGTTGAGCACTCCCGAAGAGAGCGGGAGCGGAGCAGGTTGCGGACGCATATATTCCCAGATGAGCAGCGCTCCTAAGCCGATCAGGAACCAGGGCCACATGTTTCCCCAGCCGAGATATCCGAGGCTGGCAGCCAGTAGTATCACCCCCCATAACAGCATGATGCCGGCGCCGATTTTGCTACCGCGGCCATATCTGTAGCCCGGCTCGATGAGTCCTTTCAGGCCAAGAAAGACGAGGATCAGCGGCCAAAAGCGCCAGAGATTGCCGATATGAATGTACCCAGAGGTATCGAGCAGAAACAGGCCCCCGACCGCGATGGCCACAAGGCCCGAGATCAGCGTAGCTCTGCTGCGTTGTTCAATCGCCATAAGGGATCTCCAGCTTCTGACGCGACGGCCTCGTCTTCTGAACCTCTTCCATGTCCGAAAGCCACATGATCAGCCCCGCGATGATTACCAGCAACGGCCACCAATGCTCGACCGCCGACCAATGCGGAAGCTGGTTGTTCTCGAAGACACCAAGTCTAGCAAGCACACCAATGATTCCGACGATGATCAGCGTGGTTCCTGCGCCGATATCGAGTATTGCGGCCTTCTGTTTTCTCGCGAACATCTGAATCTCCAGCTCTATGATTTCGAACATCGCGAGATTAGCGTTTGATCGGAGGGCGTCGCCTGTACTTTTCGGTGAATGACGGGTAGATACCGGCGAGTGGAGGTCGAAAGCGAAGCTTTACTTCCGATGTCGGCGAGTGGGTCGCCAATCGGGATCTAGTTTCGAAATAAGGTGTCGATGTAGTGGTGGATGCTGCGGCCGGCCGCTCCCGGAGAACTAGCCGGGAGGCCAAGTCATGTGCCGTCCGCCGAGGAGATGCAGGTGAATGTGGAAGACACTCTGTCCGGCATCCGGACCCACGTTGAGCACAGTCCGATATCCATTCTTCAGATTGCGATGCTCCGCTAGCTTTGCTGCCGCCAAATTTAAATAACCGATAATCTCGGCATGGCCGGCCGTCGCTTCGTCCAGTCCCGCGATGTGTTCTTTGGGAACGATCAGGAAGTGAGTAGGCGCCTGAGGGTTGATGTCTTCGAAAGCATAAACGCGATCGTCTTCATAAACTTTCTTCGAGGGGATTTCGCCGCGAATGATGCGACAGAAGAGGCAGTCAGCCATTTCGATCTCCGACGCCGGCGAGGTACCGGTGCCAGATCAGTCTAAACGCACCAGGAAGACATTGCCTTCAGGAGCGGAATTATCGTGGGCGACCTCTTCGGCGCGACGCTTGTCGTCTTCAGCAACCCGCACTCGAACCCAGTAATCTCCCACGGGGCTGCGGAACTCCAGCACCTGCGCGGTGCGATAACGACGGATGAGTTTTTCTTTCAGGTGCAGCGCTTCCTTTTCGTCTTTGATGGCGCCAATCTGCACACACCAGCGGCCAGGAATGCCGAGATCATTCGGAGTCTTCAATAGATCAAGCCGGACAGGGGCCGTGCCGGGACGCCAGACGTCGACGGCTTTCGCTGCTGCGGCCGAAAGGTCGATCACGCGATCGGGAACAAAGGGGCCTCGGTCGGTGATGCGGACGACCGTCGAATGGTGCGTCTTCAGGTTGGTGACCCGGACGATCGAGTTCATCGGGAACGTCAGGTGCGCCGCGGTGAGCTGGTTCATATCGAAGACTTCGCCATTCGCGCTGCGCCGGTTGTGATAGGGAGGCCCATACCAGCTCGCCATGCCGGTTTGGGTGAGCAAAGGCTTGGTGTCGGGTCCGAACTCGCCTTCTAATTCCGTGGAGGGCTTACTGGGTGGCTCTACCTTTGTCGTCTCAGTGGAGGATGTGGTCGCGATGGGCGGCGGTGGGGGAAGCTTGATGGTGGTTGTTTTGCGTCCGCCACAGCCAGCCAGCAGAATCAGAATACCCAGAACCGCGACAAGGGCCCGGGCGCGCGTCAGGATTTTTTCCTCTGGTCGTCGAGGTAATCGGCGAACTCCGCCATCTTTTGGGCAGCGACTCGTAATGCACGAGTGGAGTGGGTGCGAACAGCCGGAACGACGTCGGAGTTGATGTAGTCGATCAGCCGTTCGGCTTCTTTCTCGGCCTCGCCGGCTGCTTTGCCGATCTCGCGACCCATGCGTTCGCTGAAGTTTTCCCAGGATTCTTTCGATTTCGGTTCGGTCACTTTTCACCACCGCTGAGCGGATTACCAGGCCACTCCATTATCGCTGCGGCTATTCAGGGTGGTCAATTCGAGTGGGAGCGATCAGAACCAGAGTTGCCATGCGTGACTAGAGCGTCGGCAGAGCAAGCTTCAGTGCGTGGGCGTTGATAACTCTTACTCGGGGCGCGCGAGGTGCACGCGGCGGTGCAGGAGGCGCGATATAGCTGACGCGTATCCCGGCCTTGCTGAGCAGTTCAGTGGGGCACATGCGCGCGGCGGGAAGAGGCGGTGCGATCAGGCCGACGACACCGGCAAATACCAGGGAGGCCCCGAAGATTCGATTGCGATTGTCATTGCTCAGCATAACCTTTACTCCTGTTTGAGGCCCTTTTCGTCTGCCTGTTACTTGGACGACGTTGGTCCCAAGACGTTAGTTAACAGTCCCAATTAATTTTCCCGGTATTTGGGCCACGATCTTTCTCCCCAAGAAGAATCCTCGCTGATACAGATGTTTCGGCACTGGTGCGGTACACTGCTTTGCCATTTTCCTTTTCAGAAGGGAGAACATGTCATCTCGTACTCGTCGTGAATTTCTACAGATTGCCGGAGCCACAGCGGCCCTGGCATCCATATCGGAAGCACTTCCCACCAAGGCCTTCGCGGCCCAGACAAGCTCCGGCGGTTCAGACCTGCAAGTCTTCGTCACTAATGAAGCAAAACGGTACGCCGAGCAGCCAAAAATTGGATGGAGCGCAGGTCCTGGGACTGGCGAGGCCATCACTGTTGATGCGAGCAAGAAGTACCAGCCGATTCTCGGCTTCGGTGGTGCGTTCACCGATGCAGCATGTTGGAACGTTCACCAGATGCCGCAAGCAGCGCGCGAAGAGCTGCTGCATGAGCTGTTTGATCCATCGCAGATGGGACTCAGCGTTGGCCGCGTTTGTATCGGATCGAGCGATTATTCCCGCAACGCGTATAGCTATGATGATGGCGATCCAGATCCTGAGCTGAAGCGCTTTTCCATCGAACATGATCGCGAGTACATCCTGCCAACGCTGCGCAGCGCGAGACAATTTAATCCCGAACTCTTCTTACTAGGCACACCCTGGAGTCCTCCAGGATGGATGAAGTCCACCAAGAACACGCTGCTGGGAGGAACGATCTCGCGGAGCCATCTTGGCGTGTATGCACAGTACATGGTGAAGTTCCTGCAGGCATACCAAGGCGAAGGCGTGGTGGTGAATGCCGTCAGCTCGCAGAATGAAGTCGACACCGATCAGGACGGCAAGATGCCTGCGTGCTCATGGCCGCAGGAGATCGAAGTGCAATTCGTCGGAGAGGATCTGGGCCCGTCGATCGAGAAGGCTGGTTTGAATACGAAGATCTGGCTGATCGATCACAATTACAACTTGTGGGGGCGCGCAATCTGCGAATTGGACGACCCGAATGTGCAGAAGTACACGAAATCAATCGCATGGCATGGATATCTCGGAAAACCCGAGTGGATGCAGAAGGTGCTGGCGGTTCATCCCGACGCGGAAATGTACTGGACCGAAGGTGGCCCGGACTACACGGCTCCCGACTACGAGACGGATTGGGTGAAGTGGAGCAATACGTTCACCGGCGTGCTGCGCAACTATGGACGCTGCATCATCGCGTGGAACCTAGTGCTGGATGAGGTCGGTAAGCCGAATATTGGACCGTTTCCGTGCGGGGGAGTTGTGACCGTGAATTCGCAGACGAAAAAAGTAACGCGCAGCGGCCAGTACTGGGCATTCGCGCACTATTCGCGAACCGTGCGTCAGGGCGCGATTCGAATTGAGTCGTCGGGCGATATAGCTGGGGTTTCACACGTGGCGTTTTCCAATCCGGATGGGGGAAATGTCGTTGTGGTGACCAATTCCGGGGAGTTAAGGAATGTCGCCCTGAGCGACGGCGCAAAGGGCACAGTGGTAGAGCTTCTTCCCAAATCGGTCACGACGTTGACTTGGCGATAACTAATTAGAGGCGGGGGATGTGTTGTGGTTGATCATCCCCGCATTGTCTCTCCAATGCTTGGTTTGCAAACGGGGAAGCTGTTGAAAAATCAGCTAATTAGAAAGTACTAGTCACTTGCGGCGACCGAGGGACTGGAAAGTGGATGTCAGAAATCGGCCAACTGCCGTCCCCACAAAGAGATTCGCAGGGATACCCCTCCGCAGAATTTCTTGACATGTACGCCAGAGTAGTTGTACAAACCGAGCCGTATAGTACAAAAATACTAAGTGTCGAAGAACACGTGTATCGCACTATACGTTCAGGCTTGGGGAAGGGGTAAACCAACACCCCGAAGAACTCCTCAACAGGGCACTGCGAATCCCGGTCTGCAGTGAGCTTCAATCAATAAGTAAAAAAAGTAGTGAAGAAGCCAAAAGATCGGCAGAAGAAAGATGAAGCAGGAGACCCGATGAGACGCTATATCGTTTCGCTGATTCTCTGCGTAGCTTGCCTGATGTTACCTGCATACGCTCAGGTGACCACGGGCATCGTCGCAGGTACAGTGACAGATCAAACTGGGGCTGTAGCAGCAAATGTCCCAGTGACTATCACGAATACCGCGACTGGCACTACGCGCACAATGAATACAAGTTCCGGCGGCGATTACAGATTTGAAGCCTTGCCGACGGGAACATATCAACTGACGGTGAAGGCTCCGAACTTCAAAGAGTCGGTCACCAACGCGGTAGAAGTACACGCGGCCACCACGACGACTGCTGACGTTAAGTTGCAAGTCGGTAGCGCGACCGAGCACGTCGACGTTGAAGCCAATGCTATCCAGGTGCAGACGGACAATGCGTCCCTCGGCGAGACCGTCGAAGGACAGCAGGTTCGTGAACTGCCTCTGAATGGACGCAGCTTCGTTCAGTTGACGCAGTTGGCGCCTGGCGTTTCCGCGGCGAACAACTTCGACAGCAAGAACAAAGGTCTGCAGGGCGGCGTTGACTTCTCGGTCAACGGAAACCAAACCACGAACAACCTCTACCTGGTGGACGGCGCCAATAACAATGACGTCGGTTCGAACCGCACGATTCTGATCTATCCTTCGATCGAGTCGATCGCGGAATTCAAGATGCTGCGCAACAGCTACGGCGCTGAGTATGGCGGAGCTGCTGGTGCAGTTATCAATATCGTTACCCGCAGCGGAAGCAACGACTGGCATGGCAGCGTTCTGTATAGCGGCCGTAACACGTCGCTGGATGCCCGCACGTACTTTGCGGCGCAACGCACGGCTAACGCGGCCGCGCAGGGGATTACGCTTCCCCACGACGGCAAAGACAAAGTAAACCGCAATGACTGGGGCTACTCTGTTGGTGGTCCGATCATCAAGAACAAGTTGTTCTTCTTCTGGAGCCAGGAGTGGAACCACGAAATTCGCGGAATCACGAAGTCGGCTTGTGTTCCAACCGCTGCCGAAGCTCTCGGCGACTTTTCGCAGGGAGTTAGCTGCGGTGAGGCGACACCAACTATTCCAGTAGCCTTACAGGCCGCCGGTAACCCGCTGAAGATTGCGAATCCAGATGCGGCTGGCTTGTTAATGATCCAAAAGTATCCTCTGCCGAACCAGGCACTCGATGCCCAGGGCCACAACTGGTCTTCTTCGTTGGCTACGCCTTTGAAGTGGCGCCAGGAGAACGTTCGTGTTGACTATAACCTCAGCAAGAACAACACGATTATGGGACGCTTCACCCAGGACAGCTGGTCGAATGATGCTTACAACGCTGGCTACTGGGGTGAGGATTCATTCCCAGCTTTGAACGATAACTGGATTCAACCCTCCAAGAGTCTTGTGGGCAAGTGGACCCGGACCATCGGAACCACCATGGTGAACGATGCTGAATTCACCTATTCCAACAACCGCATCACCATCACTCCAGGTGGCACGGGCGATAACAACGGCCGTTTGACCGGCACAGCCCTGTTGAACGCCATCAGTTCCGCGATCCCGACGGAGTATCCGCAGTCCATCAAGCGCGACCCCGCCGGAATCCCGACACTCTGGGGTGGCATTGGTGGCTACGGCAGCAACCAGAACTATTGGTCGATTGCTCCATGGCAGAACCAGCTTGACCTGTATGTCGCAAAAGATGACGCTTCCAAGGTCATCGGAAGACACACGATCAAGTTTGGCGGCCAGATCAGCTGGAATGGCAAAGACGAAGACACTAGCACTTCCAGTTCTGAACGCGCCACCTTTGGTACCGCTGGTTGGGCGACGAACACTGCGACCGGAAACGACCTAGCAAACCTGCTCATTCCCGGAGCAATCTGGACCGGGTACGCCGAGACCTCGACGAACGTTCGTGCACAGCTGCGTTGGCATGATGACGCTCTGTACATCGCGGATAACTGGAAGGTAACTCCGCGCTTAACGTTGGACCTCGGCCTGCGTTGGGACCTGCTGGATGCGCCTTTCCAGCCGAACGACCAGATCACGAACTTCCAGCCCAGTCTCTACAATCCCGCATTGCCGGCATCAGATGCCTGCAACGGATTGTGGGTCGTGTCTGGAAAGGATCCTTGCGGCGCAGCCAATGCGCAGTTTGGAACCAATTTCTCCTCCGGAACTCCTGGTCCGGGACGCGCTCTGGTCAACAACAACAACCATCTCTTCTCTCCGCGTGTTGGTATCGCGTGGGATCCCTGGGGTGATGGCAACACGGCAGTCCGAATTGGCGCTGGCCGCTTCTTCCAGCGCGAACGCGTAAGCCGTTACACGCTGGTGGCCAATGCTCCATTCGCTGTGACTCAAACGATTCGCGCGTACTCTGGATGCTGCTGTCCCACTTCCTGCCGGAGGCGGTGCAGCACCGGCCGGTGGTATGGATCCGGCTGACACTGTTCCGGAATCGTGGCAGTGGAACGTAAGTATTCAGCGCAGCCTGGCACGAGACACAACTCTCGAACTCGGCTACGTTGGTAACCATGCGTATCATCAGACCACGAGCTACGACCTGAACTCGATTGCTCCGCAGAACTGGAACCAGTCGACCTTTATGACGGCTGCCCAGGCACAGAGTGCCGGGTATTTCGCTTACAACAACTACAACAGCGCCCTGGCATGGTGGACCCACCAAGGCGATGCCACATACCATTCACTACAGGCATTGTTCAAGACGCGTTACAAGAGATCGCAGTTGACCGCGGCTTACACCTGGTCACACTCGATCGCGAACGTGATCATGGACGACTCCTCAGGTGGTCTGGGATACCAGAGCTACATGTATTCTGGGAATCCGTCATTGGATCGTGGTAATTCCGCGATCAACCGCCCTCACATTCTGACAGCGAACTTTAACTATTATTTGCCCGATCTCAATCAGGCAAGCAAGATGGTTAAGGGAGCGTTCGGAGGATGGGAACTGGGTCTGATCACCACGGAAGCCAGTGGTAACTCCATTACTGCGTATCAGAATGGAGTAGGTGAGGCATCAGGTAATTTGGTGCCCAATTGCGTGGGCATAGCGAATTGCAATATGGCCTTCGCAAGTACAGTGAATTCGCTCTTTAACACCGGTTACAACCAGGCGCAGCGACCGCTGGTAGTGGCTGGACAGAGTTGCGCTGAAAGCAAGGGCGATCAACTCTTTAACCCGAATGCGTTTACGCTGGTCGGTTATCAACTCGGAACCATCAGTCCGAATATGGAGCCTCGCGGCTACTGCCACGGACCGAGCTTGTTGGACACCGACCTGTCAATCGATAAGAACTTCAAGCTGACTGAGCGAGTCAGAATGCAGTTCCGTATCGACCTGTTCAACGCGTTCAACCATGCTAACTTCCGTGCAGATGGCATCGGCAGCGTAAACGGCGGCAGCACATTCACCAATGTTAACTGCGGTCCGTCCTACGGTGGCAAGTACGCACCTTGCAGCCCAGCCAATAACGTCATCTCCTCTCAACAGTTGACCAATAACTTTGGCCAGGCGACGACGGTAGTTGGCAATGCTGGTCGCGAAATTCAGTACGGCTTGCACATTACGTTCTAGCCAAACTGGTTTCGTTACATAACCTACAACCGACGGCAGGACCTGATAGAATCAGGTTCTGCCGTTCTGTTTTTTGGCCTGTTGAAAGCCCGGCTCCGATTGTGTCCAGACTTATCTCAAGCGCGCATTGCCGCCCTCCAGAACAGCACATTTTTCGTTCTCGCGGCGTTCATCTGGGCGCAGCGCTTCTCTTTTGCGTGTTAGGCCTAATCCCAGTACAACTGCTTGCGGTGGAGCACCAGGGGCAGGCTGCGTCGCAGCGATCTGGCGCTTCCAAGCCTCAAACTACGCCGGTTGAGCAACTCCAGAAGCTATACGACGCCGAGCGTGTCGCGGCGCAAAAAGGGTCTCCCGCCGAGGTGGAGAGTGCCAGTCAGAAGCTCGCAGCCATGGCGCTGAGTGAAATGGCCGCGCTCGAGATTGCGCAGCGCCGATACGAAGACGCAATTACCCATTACAAACGTTCGTTAACGCTGGAAGATGTTGTGAGTGTGCGATTGAGGTTGGCGATGGTTTATCTGGTCTCCGAAAAGCCGGACGAAGCCATCGCCGAAACCGATATGGTCCTGCAAACCAATCCGAAGGACGCCGCGGCATGGTTCGCGAAGGGTAAGGCTGCTGTCCAGAAGGACGACACTGAGCACGCGATCCTGGCATTCACGAAAGCTCTGGAGTCGAAAACCGACCCCGACACGGAATTTGCGCTCGCCAATGCCTATCTGCAGCTGAAGCAGAAAGACAAAGCAGAGCAGGTATTTCAGAAGATGCTTAGCCAGTATGGAGATCGCGCCATCTGGCACATGGTTTTTGCAGGTGGCTACCGCGATCACGGCTATCGCGATGATGCCATACGCGAGTTCAGGCGCGCTATCGAGTTGGATTCCAAGCTCCCGCATGTCCATCTCTTTCTGGCGCTGACGATTCTCGAGCGCGATACCTGGGAACCTACGCAGGAGGCTATAAGCGAGTTGCAAGAGGCAATTCGTCTCGACCCCAGGGACTATCTGGCGAATCAGTATCTAGGGGCTATCGAATCCAAGGAGGGTAAGTTCGAAGACGCGGATAAGCACTTGAGAATTGCCACCGAAGCAGACCCGACCTCGCCTGATCCATGGGTCTTTCTGGGTTCCAACGCTTATCAAAACAAGCAGTACGATCTGGCCAAGCAATACCTGACCGAGGCGGTTGCGCTGACGGGCAAAGACGAAGCGCGGAACAACTACCAGATACGCAAGGCGTACATCATTCTAGGAAGGCTTTCCATCACGGATGGAAACAAGGAAGAGGGTCAGAAGCAACTGGAACACTCCAAACAGCTCTTCGCCTTGTATATGAAACAGGTGGAGAAACAGGTTGGGAGCCAGGCAGCTACGACTGCGGGAATGGGTGGCGGAGATGCGCCAGGAGGAGATCTGCCAGGAATCGTTGCTCCTCGCATGGAAGGGGCCTCTGGCGAGTCTGCGCCGGATACGGTTGCGCAAGCGACCTCCAAACTGACCGCCGTCGAGCAGGAGGCGATCAAAGCACGTGAAAAACAGCTGCGCGCCATCCTTGGGGTCAGTTTCAATGACTGGGGAACCTCCGAGGCGAGGCAGAAAAACTATGCCGTGGCCACGGAGTTGTTCAAAGAAGCCAGATCATGGGATCCGCAAACGCCCGGATTGATGAGGAATCTCGGAATTGCAGCATTCCGGCAGGAAGATTATCCCGAGGCCGCTGGTGCATTAGGCGTTGCAGCGTCCGCCGAACCGCAGGATCTCTCGCTGCGAGCAATGCTGGGGATGGCTCTGTTCAACACGAATTCGTTTGCAGAGGCTGCGCAGGCCTTCACTCCGATGGGAGAGAACGCATTTCGTGATCCGCGCATTGCATACGCCTGGGCGATCTCCCTCATCAAGACGAATCAGTATCAACCGGCCTCCAATATCCTGGAAAAACTTCAGGCACAACAATCGTCAACGGATACGCTGCTTCTGATCGCGCGAGCCTGGAACGAAATGGGCTACTATCCGCAGGCTGCCGCTGCGTGTCACAAAGCCCTGCAGATCGATCCGCAACTACAACACGCGCACTTTCTCGCGGGAAGCGCGTACACAAGACTTGAAAAGTACGATGACGCGGTGAATGAGTTTCGTGCGGAGATGGCCCTATCCCCAGGTGATATCGAGAACGAATACAGCCTGGCCTATGTTCTGTTGCGGCAGTCGAAGACAGACGAAGCGATCGGCCATCTCAAGGCCGTCCTCAACCAGGCTCCCAACCACGCAGGCGCAAATTATCAACTCGGCAAGGCTCTTCTGGACGGAGGCCAGACCAATGACGCGATTTCTTACCTGGAAGCTGCGGCACGGCTTTCGCCCAACCTGGATTACGTGCATTATCAGCTCCAGATGGCTTATCGTAAGGAGGACAGGCGAGAAGATGCCGATCGCGAACTAGCGATCTACAAGCAGATCAAAGCGGATAAACGAGAGTCATCAGTCCGACGCCTGGAAGAGAACTCGAAGAAAGCAGACGGCTCCGGTCCTAACTGATATCGATGCGCAAAGCATTCTCTAGAACCCTCATCCTGCTTTTTCTGTCCGGATCGCTCGTGCCTGCGTTTGGTCAAGGCGGCCACTCTGTACCTCCTCCACCGCCAAAGGGTGTTAAGAGCATGGTCTGCGAGGGTCGCGCGATCCCTCAACTTGTGGACGCCACGAAAAGCGCGGGCATTAGCTTTCAGCACTTTTACGATCCCGAGAAGAGATACATCGTTGAGTCGATGTCAGGCGGGGTACTGTTGCTCGATTACGACCGGGACGGCTGGCTCGACATCTACTTCACAAATGCTCCAAGCGTAGCGGGTGCGCTGAAGGGTGAAAAGGCGCGCGGCGCCTTGTATCACAACAACCACGATGGAACGTTTACGGATGTGACCGAAAAGGCGGGCATTGCCACGCCCGGATACGCCAATGGCGGTGCTGTCGGCGACTATAACAACGACGGCTGGCCTGACATTTACATTACCAGTCTTGGCGGCAACGTCCTCTATCGCAACAATGGAGACGGGACTTTCACCGATGTGACCGCGAAAGCCGGAGTCGCTGACGGGCGCTATTCCACAGGTGCGACTTTTGGCGATTACGACAACGACGGGTATGTGGATCTGTTCGTTTCGAACTATGTCGATTTCAAGTTGAACGATCTGCCCGGCTTCGGACAGGTCCCGACCTGCAAATATCGTGGCCGCGATGTGCAATGTGGTCCACGCGGGCTCCGAGGCGCCGGTGATTCGCTGTTTCACAACAATGGCGACGGCACGTTCACCAATGTTTCGAAGGCCACGGGGACAGATGATCCCGATGGCTTTTACGGGTTGGGTTCAGTCTTTGTCGATCTCAACAACACGGGACGTCCTGATCTCTACGTCGCTAACGACTCCGGTCCGAATTTCCTGTATCAAAGTCAAGGCAAAGGGAAGTTCAGCGAAGCTGGGCTGGAGTCGGGAACCGCCGTCAGTGAAGACGGTTCTGAGCAGGGGTCGATGGGCGTCGCGATCGGCGATTATGACCACTCGGGCCGACCATCGATTTACGTGACCAATTTCGCAGACGAATACTCGACGCTGTATCGGAACGACGGGAATTACGATTTTCACGACGTCTCGTACAAGTCGGGCGCAGCACTTCCGTCGCTTCCATGGGTAAAGTGGGGAGACGCGTTTTTCGATGTCGATAACGATGGCTGGCTGGATTTGATTTTCGTATCCGGGCAGGTATATCCGCAGATGGGAGGCCTGCCGGGAGCTGGTTATCAGCAGCCGAAGGTTCTCAACATCAATCAGGGCAACGGCACATTCTGTGACGCCAGTCAGCAAGCCGGTCCAGCGTTACAGGAGAAGCGGGTCTCGCGAGGAGTTGCGATCGGGGACCTCTTCAATGACGGCAATGTCGACGTTGTTGTCGAAGACCTGGATGGACCGCCGATGATCCTGCGAAATAAGGGCATTCCAGGACGCCATTGGGTAAGTTTTGAACTAGCAGGGACGAAAACGAATCGGCTGGGAATCAACGCCAGGGTCAAAATCACCGCCGGCGGGATGACCCAGACCTCACAAGTGCTGAGCGGGGCAAGCTACTTGTCGCAAAGCGATTTACGCCAGCACTTTGGGCTTGGGTCGGCGACGAAGATCGATTCCGTCGAGATCGACTGGCCTTCCGGCACCGTGGACACGATGAAGAACCTGGAAGTTGACAAATTTTATTCGGTGCTCGAGGGTAAGGGAATCGTGGCGCGCGAGCAGATTTTGCCAGGGAAACCGAAGCAGTAAGGTAAACCGGCCCTTGTTTCGCAAGGACCGGGTAACCGGCGGAGATCTGGTACCCGGCAGGGACCAGATACTCGCCTAACACGCCAGGATCTGATCCATCTGCGTTAACTCTTCCGCTGAAAACTTCAGGTTGTTGATTGCCGCGACATTCTGCTCTAACTGTTCCACGCGGCTGGCCCCAATCAGAGCACTCGTCATGCGCTCGTCACGAAGCACCCATGCGATCGCCAGTTGTGCCAACGTCTGGCCGCGTTTCTTTGCAATCGACTGCAACTCGCGCACCTGCCCGACGCGATGCTCATCCACATCTTTGGCCTTCAGAAAGCCGTGCGGCTTCGATGCGCGTGAACCAGCCGGAATGCCGTCGAGATAGCGATCGGTTAGCAAGCCCTGTGCTAAGGGGCTAAAGGCGATGCATCCCACGCCTTCGTCGCCAAGCACGTCGAGGACACCGCGTTCGAGGTCGCGCCGGAACATGGAGTAGCTGGGCTGGTGGATCAGGCAAGGCGTGCCTAATTCGCGCAAGATGCGAACGGCCTCGCGCGTCTGCTCCGCGTTGTAGTTAGAAATGCCAGCGTACAGAGCCTTGCCCGAGCGCACGGCAAAATCCAGCGCGCTCATCGTCTCTTCCAGCGGTGTCTTCGGGTCAGGTCGATGGGAATAGAAGATGTCGACGTAGTCCAGTCGCATACGCTTCAGGCTCTGGTTGAGGCTAGCGATCAGGTATTTGCGCGATCCCCACTCGCCGTACGGACCGGGCCACATGTCGTATCCGGCCTTGGTAGTGATGATCAGTTCGTCGCGATAAGAGCCGAGGTCATGCTTCAGAATCTTCCCGACCGTTTCTTCAGCTGAGCCCGGCGGTGGACCGTAATTGTTCGCGAGATCGATCTGAGTGATGCCCAGATCGAACGCGCGTAGCACGATTGCGCGGCCATTCTCGTAGATGTCCACTCCACCGAAGTTGTGCCAGAGCCCCAGGGAAATTGCGGGCAGCTGCACGCCACTTCGGCCGCAGCGCCGGTACTGCATCGAGTCGTACCGCTGTTGATTCGCTACGTACAAAGCAATCTCCTAGCTCAGAATTCCTCTGACACTGATCTCTTTGGTGCCGTTCACCGGGATGGGAACGGTGTTGCCTTCCACTTTTTTGCCGTCAACGATCAGGGTGATTGCGTTCCCCGTGCCCAGGCGCTCGATCTCGATTTTATAGGTCACGCCACGATACTTGCGGATGGCCTTGAAGCCCTTCCATGAGGTCGGAATCACCGGCGCAATCTGCAGTCCATCGAGTGAGGTTTGAATGCCCAGGATCTGCTGAACGATGGCGTAGTAGTTCCACGCCGCCGTGCCCGTCAGCCAGGAGTTTTTGGCTTCGCCGTGAGTCGGTGCATCTTTACCGGCGATCATTTGCGAATAAACGTAGGGCTCGCAGCGGTGCAGATCGCTGATCGCCTCGCGCGCGGAGGGGTTGATGCGCGAGTAGTAGTCGTGGGCATTGTCGCCATTGCCAACTTTCGCTTCGGCAATCATCACCCACGGATTGTTGTGGCAGAAGATCCCGGCGTTCTCTTTGTATCCAGGCGGGTAGGAAGAAATTTCGCCGAGATGCAGGTAATAGCGCGAGTATGCCGGCTGCTGCAGAACAATGCCGTGTTTGGTCGCCAGGTGCTTGCGAGTGGAGTCGAGCGCCTTCTTCGCCAGCCCGTCTTCCAGGCCAACTCCGGCGAGCACGCAGAAGCCCTGCGGCTCGATGAAGATTTTCCCTTCGGCACAGTCGCTGGAGCCGACCTTCTTGCCGAAATCGTCGTAGGCGCGTATGAACCACTCGCCGTCCCAACCATGTTGATGGATGGTCTCGTCCATCTTCTTTGCTTCGGCGCGATAACGTTTCGCTTCATCCTTATGGCAGCGATGCTCGGCAATCGCCGCCAACTCTTGTCCGGCGAGAACGAAGAGGCCAGCGATAAACACAGACTCCGCAGTCTTGCCTTCTTTGTTCGTAGTGGTCTGGAACGATTGGCCGGGTGTATCGGAGAAGCAGTTCAGGTTCAGGCAATCATTCCAGTCGGCGCGGCCGATCAGCGGCAGACCATGCGGCCCAAGACGATCAAGCGTGTATTGGAAGCTGCGCTGCAGGTGCTCGTAGAGCGGCTTCTCGGAGCCGGGCTCATTGTCGTAAGGCACGGGTTCGTCGAGGATGCTCCAATCACCGGTCTCCTTGATATAGGCAGAGACGCCGATGATCAGCCAGTGCGGATCGTCGTTGAAATTGCCGCCGACGTCATTGTTCCCGCGTTTCGTGAGCGGCTGATATTGGTGATAGGCGCCGCCTGTCGGCAGTTGCGTCGAGGCGAGATCGAGGATGCGCTCCCGCGCGCGCGATGGAACCATGTGCACGAAGCCCAGCAGGTCCTGGTTGGAATCGCGGAAGCCCAACCCGCGGCCGATGCCGGACTCGTAGAACGACGCCGAGCGCGACATGTTGAACGTCGCCATGCACTGGTACGCGTTCCAGATGTTGACCATGCGATTCGTATGAATGTCGGGCGTCTCAACCTGGCAGATGCTGAGCAGTTCATCCCAGTAGGCGCGCAGGCGGTCGAAAGCGGCGTCAACTTGAGCGGCCTTCAGATATTTCGCGATGACCGGTTTTACCGTCTTCTTGTTTACGGTCTGGGAATCGGGCGGATCGAACTTCTCTGCGACCGGATTCTCGTGATAGCCGAGCACAAAAATGATCTGCTGCGACTCGCCCGGCTTCAGGTCGAGTTTCACATGGTGCGACCCGATTGGCGCCCAACCGTATGCGACGGAATTCGCCGACTCTCCACGCTCGACCACGGCTGGTTTGTCCCAGCCGCGGTAGGGGCCGACAAACGATTCGCGCTGCGTATCGAAACCGGCCAGCTTCGCGGAGCAGGCGAAGTAGGCAAAGTGATCGCGACGCTCGCGATATTCGGTCTTGTGGTAGATGACGCCGTCTTCGATCTCCACTTGCCCAATGCTGAAATTGCGCTGGAAGTTGGTGCTGTCGTCCTGCGCGTCCCACAGGCAGAATTCGATGCTGGAAAAGATCGAGAGCGACGCCGGAGTCTGCCGGTGATTGGTCACAGTCAGCTGCCAGATTTCCAGATTCTCATCGAGCGGAACGAAATAGCGAGTGCGTGCTTCGATGCTTTTGTATTCCGAGCCGATAATGCTGTAGCCCATGCCGTGTCGGCAGCTATATTTCTCGACCTGATTGCGCGTGGGCTGCCACGAGGGCGACCAGAACTCGCTGCTCTGGTTGTCGCGCACGTAGATATAACGCCCGCCGAAATCGTAGGGGACGTTGTTATAGCGATAGCGGCTGATTCGACGAAGCCTCGCGTCACGATAAAATGAGTATCCACCCGCGGTATTGGAGATGAGTCCGAAGTAAGCCTGGCATCCCAGATAGTTGATCCACGGCAGCGGAGTATCCGGCTGCGTGATTACGTACTCGCGATTTACGTCGTCGAAATGCCCGTATTGCATGAGGACTCCCTGGCACGAAATTGGCGACTGTCGCTCCTGCCGCGCGGGCAGTCCTTGACACGACCAGTCACAGTTGTGGAACGAATGACGGCGCGATTATACAAGAGTGACTCGGCTCAACCTGTGCGCTAAAGCACCGAAAACACAGGCATTTTGAACTAATCGATTTACTAACACGTTTGCAGAAATGGGAAGTGATTTATCGCGGCCAGAGCCGAAAATCACAAGACAATCAGCTGCTCAGGCTTTACAAATGTTTGTACTTATCTGAGCAATCTAGTTGTTGCGAGAGGGATGAATGAAGCGTGCTCTTCTTTGCCTCTTTATCAGTTCCTTGCTGTCTGTGCTGTGTCCTGCGCAGGCGCCGACCACGGCGATCAAAGTCGACCAAGCCGGGTATTTGTCATCCAGTCCGAAAGTTGCGCTGGTGAGCGCGCCGGGCAGCAGCTTCGTGGTCAAGCGTGTGGGCGATGGGGCAACAGTGCTGCAAGGCAAGCTATCGGTCCCAGCTAAAGATCAAGACACTGGCGATACAGTGCAGGCCGCAGACTTCACATCGTTAAAAACAGCAGGGAACTATTATCTCGAGATCGCGGGTGTGGGACGCAGCTGGCCGTTTGCGATCGGCCCGGATGTCTACAGTCGCGCTTTTTATCTTGCGATGCGCGGCTTCTACGGACAGCGCTGCGGCACGGCGGTGGATATGGGTCCTGAGTTTGCCGCCTACAAACATTCTGCATGTCATCTTAATGGCGAGTTTCACGAGTCTTCCGGGAAGCAAGGACCGCGCCCAAACATTGGCGGATGGCACGATGCTGGCGATTACGGACGGTACGTCGTGAACTCAGGTATCTCGACGGGATCGGTATTGTGGGCTTACGAGATGTTTCCCGGCGAAAGTTGGCAACGTGAAGCTCAACATCCCGGAGAGCGGCAACGGCACGCCTGACATCCTCAACGAAGCACGCTTCAACCTGGAATGGATGTTGAAGATGCAAGACGATGATGGCGGCGTCTGGCATAAGCAGACCAGCACGCATTTCAGCGACTTCGTGATGCCGCAGGACGATACATTGCCAAGCGAAGTGATTGGCACCGGCAGCGCTCCGTTCAAGAGCACCTGCGCGACGGCCGATCTGGCGGCTGTGGCGGCGATTGCTGCGCGCGCCTATGCGCCGTTCGACAAGAAATTTGCGGCGCAAAACCTGGCGGCGGCAAAGAAGGCGTGGGAGTGGGCGGAGCAAAATCCGAATGTCACGTTCAAGAATCCTCCGGGCGTGAGCACTGGAGAATATGGCGACAACAATTGCAGCGACGAACGGCTATGGGCTGCGGCCGAACTCTGGCGTACTACCGGAGAGCCCGCCTACAACCAGTATTTTTTGTCGAACTACAAGAGCTTCACCGATCTGCTACGCAAACCGGACGTCGAGTCATGGAAGCAGGTAGCGCCGATGGGACTGTGGACCTATGCGCTATCGACGCGTAAGGGAGCCGGTACGAAAGCGGTGGCGGAGATCAAGCAGTTGACGACGGCAGCAGCACAGCAGGTGGTGGAGGAAACGGCGAAAAACTCTTATCACGTCAGCTTACTGACGAAAGACTACGTGTGGGGATCGAATGGCGTTGCGGCGAACTACGGCATGCAACTCCTCGTCGCGAATACGTTTTCGCCGAATCCGGCGTTCACGAATACGGCGCTCGATAATCTCCATTATCTTCTGGGACGAAACACATTTTCGCTCTCGTGGGTGACGCAGTTGGGCGCCAATCCGTATAGGCATCCGCATCATCGGCCGAGCGGCGCAGACAACAATCAAGAGCCCTGGCCGGGGCTGCTCTCGGGAGGGCCGAACGCTGGTAAGCAGGACGACGTGTTGAAGAAGCTGCCGGCTGATACGCCGCCCGCAAAAGTGTATGCAGATGAGCAGGCGTCGTATGCGAGCAACGAAATCGCCATCAACTGGCAGGCAATGCTGGTGTTCGTGTTGGCGGGGGAACTGAAATAAGTAGTCAGCGCGAGTCGGAGGGTTCAAGGACGCAGCCGAGGTCGGCGGCGCCACGTCTTCGTTTTCCAGGAACTCGCAAAACGTTTTACGAGCGCCATTAGTTTCGCGCAGGGCGAAACATGCGCCGGAGCCGCACAATTCGGCGCTCCGCAACCTGTTCGACGTGATTTGAGTACTCGCTTTTTTGCGCGAGTTCTGGTGTATAGTGAGCGATCCTCTGAGCCAGTTCTGATTTCGCGCCGTCTCGGAGCGTGCCAAGCTTTGCAGGAACCGGCGCTCATGTTCAGACCGAGGTATACGCGTGCATCTACATACCATCGACATTGCCATCATCATCGCCTATCTCTGCTCGTCCGTGTTCATTGGCTACTGGGTTTCGCACCGCGCCTCGCGTGACATGCAGGCCTACTTCTTGGGCGGCAACGCCATGCCGTGGTATGTACTCGGCATTTCAAATGCATCGGGCATGTTCGACATCAGCGGCACCATGTTGCTGGTCTACTGGATGTTTATTTACGGACTGAAGAGCGTCTGGATCCCGTGGCTGTGGCCGACTTTCAACCAGATCTTCCTGATGGTGTATCTGTCGACCTGGCTCAGGCGATCGAACGTGATGACCGGCGCCGAGTGGATCAAAACGCGCTTCGGTACCGGACGCGGCGCGCAACTCTCACACCTGATTGTTGTGGTCTACGCGTTCGTCAGCATCATCGGCTTCTTCAGTTACGGCTTCAAAGGCATTGGCAAGTTTGCGGCCACCTTCCTTCCGTGGCATTTCACTCCGAACCAGTACGCAGTGATATTGATTGCGATCACCGCGATTTACGTGATCAAGGGCGGCATGATCAGCGTGGTGCTTACCGAGGTGATCCAGTTCTGCATCCTGTCGATCGCGTCGTTTGCGGTGGGCATCATTGCGATGACGAAAGTCGCGCCGGGAACCTTGGCGCGCTTCGTGCCCGCCGGCTGGGACAATATCTTCTTCGGTTGGCATCTTGGGCTTAACTGGTCACAGATGCTTCCTGCAGCCACAACGAAGATTGCGGAAGACGGTTATGGGCTCTTCGGCTTCTTCGTGATGATGCTCGCCTTCAAGGGCATCTTGATCAGCATGGCCGGCCCGGCGCCCAACTACGACATGCAACGCATCCTGTCGGCGAAGAATCCGCGCGAAGCCTCCATGATGAGCAGCTGGGTGAACGTGGTGCTGACTTTCCCGCGCTACTTCCTCATCACCGGACTTACCGTCCTGGCGATCGTCTTCTTCAGCGAAAACATTCGCGGTATGGGCGCGCACATGGACTTCGAGCTCGTGCTTCCCTATGCGCTCGGAAAATTCGTTCCCGCCGGACTGCTGGGCTTCCTGATCGCCGGACTACTGGCGGCATTCATGTCGAACTTTGCTGCGACAGTGAATGCAGCGCCACCATATTTTGTGAACGACATCTATAAACGGTTCATAAATCCCAACGCCAGCCCGCGCACCTACGTTCGGCTGAGCTACCTAGCGTCGTTCGTGGTGGTGCTTATCGGCGTGCTGATTGGCTGGTACGTTGCGTCGGTCAATTCGGTAGTGCTGTGGATCGTCTCGGGTCTATGGGGCGGCTACACCGCGTCGAACGTGTTGAAGTGGTACTGGTGGCGATTCAACGGATACGGCTATTTCTGGGGAATGGTGACCGGAATCGCCGGATCGCTGATCATGCCGAAGGCGCTCCCGAAGATCCTCGACCTTAGCGGATTCAAAGGCAACGTGGACGTGGCGCTTATCTTCCCGGTGGTGCTGGGGATCTCGCTGATCGGATGTCTGTTGGGAACGCTACTTACCAAGCCGGAAGATGAAGAAGTGCTGAAGGACTTCTACCGGCGTGTGCGCCCGTGGGGCTTCTGGGGACCGATCCTCGCCAAGGTTCGTGCCGAAGAGCCGAATTTCGAGCGCAACAAAGATTTCTTCCGCGACATGTTCAACATCGTAGTCGGAATCGTATGGCAGGTGTGCCTGGTAGCGTTGCCTATTTACATCGTGACCTGGCACCTGCGGCATGCGGCGATCGCATTCGGCATCGTCGCGGTAACCTCGCTGATCCTGAAATTCACTTGGTATGACCACATGAAGACGCTGGAAGCGATCAATAACTACAGCGATACGGTCGCGAAGCCGGCGGCGACCACAGCGTAGAAACAGTGGAGCCCACTCGCCTTCGAGTGGGCTCCTTCAACTACGCCGTCGTGGATGCAGCTTGAACTTGTGGCTCTTCGGCAGCAGGCTCTGCAGTCTTGCGCATGATCCACGCCGTGATGAACCCAACCGGGAAGTTCTGCAGCAGAATCTGCCAGGTGTAGAGCCAGCGCAGATGTTGCGGGATAATCGGGTTCGGCGCAATCTGCAACGCCAGTCCACCGGCAATCCATAAAACACTTCCAGCGAGGATGGCTGCCTTTATGCGATCGACTCGCATGATCGCAATTGCTGGTACGACAGCTAACGCCATCAGGGCGCCACGGCCAAACTCGATAACATGGAGGCGAGCTCCCAAGCTGCTCGCGCCTTCCATACCGACCTTCAGTTCCAGCACAGAGCTGTAGAACGAGTGCGTAGAGTAACGAAAGAAGAGCGCACCAAACACCCAATGGCAGACGAGGTAAACAACACCGCCGGCGAGCATCACTAATACGATGCCATCAGCATCTCGGGTTACTGGCGATTCGCCATCCGGAGCGACAAGTTCGAACAGACCAGCAAGTCCGGCGATTACGACCGCGACGATCGTATAGAGAAGAAGACCAGCCATCAGTGCATGCGACTGATTCCAGTCAGCCAGAGGTAAGTAGACTCGGCCCTCAAGCCAGGTCGAGAAGCCGCTGACGAGAACTAGAACCATCCAAATCGCGGCGAGCCGTCGCAGGAAGTTGGCAGGACCGAAGTGCACGATCGGGAAGACACCTGCAGTCAGCACTATTCCCTGGAGCCACCACCAGCCCATCAGATGGCCGCCACCGTTGTGGCCACCCCAGGAGAGGAACAGACCGCAAAGAGCACAATAAAGCAGCATGCGCAGGAACACGAATTCCTCCGAGTGCCATTTCAGCCGGCTAACGACGGGGAAAGCTTCTCACAATGACGAGTACGACTTCCAGCCCAGAAGTGCTACAACCCTTGGCGGAAAGGGTGCCTCCCTATCCCGATTTCCGATGCCGCCGAAAATCCGCTACTGAGGCCAGTTTCCGGGCAATGCCTTCGCCAGCTGGCCCCATGAAACCAGCACGAATTTCTGATCTTTGAGGAAGCGCTGAAACTCCGGGCTGCTGACCAAGTCGAAGTCTCTTTGGCGCCACGCAGCCCCATAATCCGGATGACCCGCCGTTGCTGCGCGCAATTCGTCATTGTCGAATCCAAGATGAACGATCAGCTGATACGAACCCGGCGGAAGGGAGGCCAGCATCTTCTCGTAGGCTCCGAGCCACTGCTCTTTGGAAGGCCCGGGCAGCATCATCAGAACTTTGTCGGTTACGATTCCCTCGCGAGGGAACTCCACGCCCATGAAGTCTGGCCGCTGTTCCAACAGGACGGGAAGACCATAGCTGCGGCCAAGTCCGATGTAGACATTAAAAAATTGCGGAGAGCTGACGATCGTTCCCATGTGCGTATCGAGATGCGATAACGTGATGCCCGCTTCTCGCGCCCGCTCCACTTGTGCGCGCGCCTCAGTTTGCACATCCGCGGCCTTAGCCTTATCCAAAACTTCAGGGATGGTCGCTGGAAGATAACCTTGTGCATCGAGCAGGCTTGAGCCTGGAGACGTTGTCAGTCCCGGCCAGCGATAGCTGCTCCATTCGCTATTTAATGTGAGGTGGATTCCGAGATCTGCGTCGTGATGCGACTTGGCCCACTGGGCGACCTCCGGGAACCAAGGGCAGGGAACCATGATACTGGCGGAGGTGACCCAATGCTTTTCGAGAGCCTGCATTGTCGCCTGGTTCACGGAATGCGACATGCCGAAATCATCGGCATGAATCACCAGCAGTCGCGAATCTGCCGGATATCCCAATCGTTCTGCCACTGTCTTCATCGTGTTCTGGGCCATCACCAAGCCGGAGAGAAGGACAAACCATAACGCACATGCGATCCGCATGAGGCGCTCCTGTGTTTATATGGAAACCGACAATTTGTTTGGCTGGCTTTTCTCGCCACGGTATGGCGAACCAGTCCTTGCCACGAACGGCGAGAGTGGCAGCTGAATTCTAACTCGCAGGAGTGGACGAACCAATCTCATCGAGACGACGCCGTAGATAGCGTTCTTCCACAGGATTACTAACCAGCTGTAACGCGCGTTTGTAGGCCTCGGCGGCAGGCGCGAAGCGCTCGAGGCGGCGGAGTAGATCGGCACGGGCGGCTTCCAGGAGGTAGTAGTCTCCGAGCCGTCCTTGTTTCGCGATCTCGTCCAGTTGCGCTAGTCCCTTTTCGTAGCCACGACTCATGGCAACCGCAACGGCGTGATTGAGGGCGATCACCGGCGAAGGGTGAAGGCGCAGCAGTTCCTGGTAAAGCGCCTCAATCTGGCGCCAATCGGTTTCGTCGGTACTCTTCGCCTCAGCATGGACGGCGACAATCGCTGCCTGCAACTGGTATGGTCCGGTAGGGCGCATTCGCAAAGCGCGGTCTATCAACGCCAGGCCCTCAACAATTTCGTCGCGATCCCACAAGGACCGATCCTGCTCCTCGAGGGTGACCAGATCACTGGCAGCATTCGTCCGCGCCAGTTTGCGGGAATCGTGCAACAGCATCAGCGCGAGCAGGCCAATATTCTCCGGATTGTCAGGCATGAGCTGTACGAGGATCCGCGCCAGACGAATCGCTTCCGCGCAGAGTTCGCGACGGATCAGGTTTTCGCCCGCGGTCGCCGAGTAGCCTTCATTGAAGATGAGATAGATGACCGCCTGCACCGAGCTCAAGCGTTCGGCTAGCTTCTGCAGCGGTGGAACTTCGTAGGGGATGCGAGCTTCACGGATTTTTGCCTTCGCGCGCACGACCCGCTGTGCGAGTGTCGGCTCCGGCGTCAGGAAAGCTCGCGCAATCTCAGGCGTGGTTAATCCGCCGAGTGTGCGAAGAGTAAGAGCCACCTGTGCCTGCTGATTCAATGCCGGATGGCAACAGGTGAAGATCAGACGCAGGCGGTCGTCGGGATACTCTGGCATCGGATCGTCGATGGACTCTTGCTCGGTGGAAGTTTTGGTTTCATAAACGAGTGCATCTTCTTTTTCGGTGCGCGTCTGCCGGCGGCGCACCTGATCGATGATCTTCCGCTGCGCAGCAGTCGTAATCCACGCGGCAGGGTTCGACGGCATACCTCGCTGCGGCCAGGTTGTAAGCGCCGAGGCGAAGGCTTCCTGCATGGCTTCTTCCGCCAGGTCGAATGATCCGCACATGCGAATCAGCGAGGCGATAATCCGCCCGGATTCCTCCCGGAAGACTGCCTCGACGGTTTTCTGCGCATCCGCCACGCTAGCCTGTGGTGAGTTCCTTTTCTGCTAACTCAGCAATCGCGCGGGAAGTCATCTCCTGGATCGGCCGAATCTCCAGGCTCCCTTTGCGGCCGCCGCAGAGCGTGGGAATCTTGCTGCCCCAGTAGATGGCTTCGTCCAGATCCTTGCAGTCGAGAATATAGTAGCCGGCAAGTTGTTCCTTGGTCTCGGCAAAGGGTCCGTCGGTCGCGAGTACCTGCCCGTCCTGGACGCGGAGCGTGGTTGCTGTGCTGGTTGGCTGCAAAGGTTCGGCCCCGCGGAAGATACCTGCCTTGGCCGTTTCCTCGATCACCGCCCGGTGTCTCTGCTTCACATCTTCGATTTCCTCATCGGTCATCGCACCCTGGGCTTCTTGCGTATAGATCAGCATCATGTAACGCATGTACTAGTCTCCTGTCGGGCCGGTCTCTGCCCTACATCCATACGACGGACAGGCGTCGCAATCTCGACACCCGTTCAGAACTTCTTTTCAGATCTGGTTCCGTTCCCCACACCCTGCAAAATGATAACCCGTCCCCGGCACTCTGATTCCTGATTTCACAGACATCCCCCATGGCAAAGAGTTATCTTATTGGCGTGATTTTTAGCCCTTTGCGACGCCGTTCTTATCCTGCATACCTGTGTTCAGCGGCCTTTGCCCTGGTTCTTGCTTCTTCGCCGACCACGCTTGCCCAGTCGCCCACCCCACAGGCGAGCGCCGCCACAGAGCTTCAGTCCCGATTGCAGGAGGCGTCCTCCGCGCAGCAGGCAGGTGATCCCGAAGCGATTGCCGCCGCGAATAAACGTGTGATCGCCATCGGACTCAAGGAAATGGGAGATTTGCGCAACCTGGTGGACGCCTATCCAGCCGCCATCGAGCTTTATAAGCGCTCCCTCGAACTTGAGCCTACGGACGAGACCCGTTATTCATTGGCGCTTGCCTACTTCCGCGCGTCCCGGCCCGATGAAGGCCTGAAGCAAAGCGAGATTCTGCTGAAAGCGGATCCGAAGAATGCTGTCTACTGGAATCTGCAGGGCAAGCTCTGGATCCTGAAGAAGGATTACCGCCAGGCCGTCGACTCGTTGAGCAAATCGCTGAGTTTGCAGCCTGACATGGAAGTCGCGTACAGCATGGCAACCGCTTTGCTGCAACTGCACGAGAAAGAAAAGGCCGCAGGTATTTTTACTCAGCTCGAAGACTCGTCGGCCAACAAGGCCGCGGTCCACGTCATGGCTGGACGCGCATACGAACGGGTTGGCTTTCCGGACGATGCCGAGGCCGAGTACAAGAAAGCCATTGCGCTGAACGCGAAGGAATCGCGTGGGCACTACTATCTGGGATTGTTCTACCTGACCAAAAACGGCTGGGAGGCGACGCCGCAGTCGCGCACAGAGTTCCTGGCTGAGGTCCAGCAGAATCCCACCGACTTTTTCGGCAACTACTTCATGGGGTATATCACCTCGAACGAAAAGAATTACGCGGAGTCGGATCGCTATCTGAAGGTTGCTGCGGCCGCCCGCCCCGACTGGCCCGAGCCCTACCTTTATATGGGGCTCAACGCCTATGGTCGAGGCGATAACGCCGCCGCCGAACAGTTTCTCCGCAAGTCCATCGAGTTGACCGGAAAAGACGAAGGACGAAACAACTTTCAGATCCGACGCGCCTATTTCACCCTTGGGCGAATTTTGATCACGAAGGGAGATAAGGCTGAGGGAACGAAGTACGTCGAGCGATCGAAGGAGATCGAGACAAAGCTGTTGGTTGCGGGGCGTCAGCAGCAGGCGCTCGCGAACAGCGAGGCTGCCGGGAACAGCACTCCGGCAGATACATCCGCGCCGAGCACCCCGTTGCCGCCGGTGACGAACGCGGCTGCGCCCGTCGATGCCGACACTCTGGCAGCCGCCAAGCTGAGCGCCGAGCAGAAAACCCAACTCGCGGATGCCGAGAAACAGCTGCGCGCCATCCTCGGGAATGCCTACAACGATCTTGGTACTTCCCAAGCGCGCCAGAAGCAATATGAGCCGGCACTGGCCGACTTTCAGGAGGCGGAGCGTTGGGATCCTGAGACGCCTAACCTGATGCGTAATATTGGACGCGCTGCGTTCCTGCAGAAGAATTACGCCGAGAGTGCTCGCGCGCTGAAAGTCTACGTCGGACAGAATCCGCAAGATCAGCGCGCACAGGGAATGCTTGCGCTTGCTCTTTATTCAATCAAGAGCTACCCCGATGCCGTCGCTGTTTTCGATCGCTTAGGCGATGCGCCCATGGGGGACCCATTCATGGCGTATGCCTGGGCAACCTCGCTGGCACGAACGAACAACAAGCAACGCGCGACCGACGTTCTGGAAAAGCTCACCGCGAACCCGATCCCGCCGCCCATCCTCGTCGCCGCTGGCCAGCTCTACGCCGAACTCGGCGAGGGTTCCAAGGCGCAAATCTGCTACCAGAAGGCCAAGGAGGAGGATCCGTCGATCACGATTCCGAACTAGCCTCCGGTGCCGGTTTGCGAAGATCACCAGCTATACTGACAGCGTGAGTTTTCGCCGATCCCTGGTGGCTGTCTGGTTGATTTTCTGTCTGGGCGCAGCCTCCTCAGCCCAGGAGGGGCATGCGCCTTCCGTTGTGCCACCGAGCGCAAAAAGCCTCGCCTGTTCTGGACGTAAGATTCCGCAACTCGAAGACATCGCTGAGAAGGCGGGCATCCGCTTTCGTCATACCAACGTTCCCGAGAAGAAGTTTATTGTCGAATCCATGGGCGGCGGAGTTGTACTTATTGACTACGACCGCGACGGCTGGCCCGACATTTATTTCACCAATAATCCCAGCGTCGATCAGGAACTAAAGCACCAGCCTGCGCCGGGCGCGCTTTATCACAACAATCACGATGGAACGTTTACCGACGTGACCGCGAAGTCGGGAATCAATTCGGCATGCTTTGGCATGGGTGGTGCGGTTGGCGATTACAACAACGACGGATGGCCCGACCTCTACCTCACCTGCCTCGGAGGCAATGTCCTCTATCGCAATAATGGCGATGGAACATTTACCGACGTGACCGCGCAGGCGAAGGTGGCGGACGGGCGCTGGTCTACGGGCGCAGCCTTTGCCGATTACGATGGCGACGGCTACGTCGATCTGATGGTGACCAACTATCTCGACTTCCACCTGAACGATTTGCCGGGTTTTGGAAAGACGCCTACCTGCAAGTATCGCGGACTAGACGTGCAATGCGGGCCGCGGGGCATGCCGGGCGCAGGCGATGCATTGTTCCACAACAACGGCGACGGTACGTTTAGCGACGTGAGCAAGGCTGCGGGTGTGGACGATCCCAACGGCTATTACGGCCTGGGTGTGATGTGGTCCGACTTCGATGGCACGGGGCGGCCCGACATATTTGTCGCTAACGATGCCACTCCGAATTTCCTCTATAAGAACGAGGGCAAGGGCAAGTTTAGCGAGATGGGAATGGAGTCGGGCACTGCTCTCACCGACGACGGTTCCATGCAGGGCACCATGGGCGTAGCCATTGGCGACTACACGCACAGCGGCCGTTTTTCTATCTTCATTACGAATTTTGCGGATCAGTACGACACGTTGTATCGCAACGACGGCGATGGAAACTTTCGCGACGTGACATTTCCCTCGGGGCTGGCGGTGGCATCGCTTCCGTGGGTAAAGTGGGGCACAGCGTTTTTTGATATCGATAATGACACATGGCTCGATCTGATCGCCGTCAGCGGCCACGTCTATCCACAGGCTGACCAACTTGCTTCGGGCGCGAAATACAAGGAGCCATCGATCCTCTCTATCAACCAGGGGGATGGCACCTTCTGCGATGCCAGCAAACAGGCTGGGCCCGATATCCAGCAGAATCGGGTTCTTCGTGGCCTTGCTGCCGGCGACCTGTTCAACGACGGAAATGTTGATTTGGTGATCGAGGATCTTGATGGTCAGCCGGAGATTCTGCGCAACCACGGGCTTGCTGGAAATCACTGGATCGGCCTTGAACTCCAGGGCACGAAGAGCAATCGTCTGGCGATTGGAGCCAAGGTTACCGTAATCTCTGGCAAAATGACCCAGGTGAACGAAGTACGCAGCGGCGGAAGCTATCTATCGCAACACGATCTTCGTCTGCACTTTGGATTGGGATCGTCTGTCGCTGTCGATTCGGTAGAGATTCGCTGGCCATCAGGCGCAATCGAAAAGATCCCTGGCAAAGGATTGAAGGTGGACTCCAGCTATTCGATTCTGGAAGGCAAGGGAATCGTCCCTCACGAAGCGATCCGCCCAAGCAAGCTCGCAACCCGCTAACATACTTCCATTACAACTTACCATCCAGTGCCCGGACGTATTCCATATCGGTTCCCTGGATATGGTGAACGAGCCAGTCTTGCAGCAGGTTCATCAGTTGCACATTCACGCTGATGGAAACTGCTTTAAAGTCGTCGCTGTACTTCTTAATCATCGATTTGAAGTGTTCATGAATGCGCTTGTGTTGTGCTAGAGCGAAATAGCCTTTGCTCACGAGCATCTGCTCTTCCGCACTGAAGTGCTTTGCAGTGTAATCCAACAGCTTATCGAGAGTTGTGCCAAGCACCGCATTCCCCTGTCGTCGCAGCATCGCGTCATTCAATTCGCTGATAATTGTGAACAGCTGCTTGTGCTGCGCATCGATAAGTGGCACTCCCAGTGCGAACGAATCGTTCCATCCGATCAATGAGCATCTCCTTGCTGGCCTACTTTCGTGCTGCCAGTCTTAGAAAAGAGTTTTCGTTTCACGGCTGCGCGGGCACGAGTGCCTTGCTGATCTCACGCGCGAGTTCGTCAGGCACGAACTTGGCCACATACCCGTTGGCTCCCACGCTTTGGGCGTGAGACTCATTCGCCGAGCCCGAGAGTGAAGAGTGGATTACCACCGGAAGTTGCTTGAGCGTATCGTCTTCTTTGATCTTCTTAGTGAGTGTAAATCCATCCATCTCTGGCATCTCCAGGTCGGTCAGCACCAAAGCGACTTTCTGATGAAGAGGAACGTTGGCATTCCGAGCTTCCCGTGCCAGCGCTCTCAGCCGTTCCCAAGCTTCGCTGCCGGTCTTCGTGCTGATGTATCCGACACCAAGGCGCGTCAGCACGTTTTCGATCTGAGAACGAGCAACGGTGGAGTCGTCCGCATACAAAACGGTTGTGCCTTTAGGGAAGCCGAACGACGTGGTCGACATCTCTTCGCCCGTCTTGAATCGCGAAGGCAACGCCTCACGGAGAATGTTCTCCACATCGAGGATCAGCGCCAGACGGGTCTCCTCCTCGGTTTCACCAAGCCGGGCCAAGCTGGTTACGAGGCTTCCCACCGCGGCTCTCTCCGCCGAGACTACGCGTCCCCATTCCAATCGAACGATCTCTTCAACCTCTTGTACTGCAAAACCCTGTACCGAACGCTCATATTCCGTAACCAGCAGAATGTTCCGCGCTTCGGCCGTGCAACCCACGACCGAAGGAAGATCGATGACCGGAATAATCTGTCCCCGTATGTTTGCGACGCCGAGCACGTGTTTCGGCGCTCCGGGCATGGGAGTGATGGCCGGCATGATGAGAGCTTCGCGAACCTTGAACACGTTGATACCGAAACTCTCCAAAGAGTGTGAATTCTTGTCTTCGCCCAAACGAAAGATCAGGAGTTCGAATTTGTTCGTGCCCGCTAGTTTCGAACGCTCGTCAACTTCTTGCATGACGTCATTCATGGCGGACTTCCTTGTTCGTGATGGCGGACGTCATCGCATCCAGTTTCGTCGTCATCTCCTGCAGGTGACGTGACAATTCCATGCCTTGCTGAAGTGCTTCCTCATGACGGCCCGACCTAAGAGCTTCTCTAACTGTTCTCACCGTGAGGTGAATCGCATTGTGAGAGGATTCTGCCTCCTGGAATGCGGGTAAATCTCCCAGAAGTTCGCGTCCCACTCCCTCGTACCAGCGGCGGAAAGTGCACGATTCATCGTTGCTTTCTTGAGCCGCAGTCATAGTCTGATCGACTTGCATGACCTCCGCCATGACGGTCCGTAGCAGCATTTTGTGCTCGTTGTTGGCCGACTCGATATTCATCAGGGCGACCATATCGTGGAGCGAGCGCACGCGTTGACCCAGCGACATCGTCACCGATTCGGCTGCGTGCGCGGTCTGTTCCGCCGAATGACTGGCTTCTCCGATCGCCCGGGCCGAACCCTCGATGTCGGTGATATTGCTCTGCACTTCTTCCGTGGCCTTCTGCACGCGCTTCGAGAGGTTCCGAACTTCGTCCGCTACCACCGCGAATCCGCGTCCGTGCTCGCCGGCACGCGCTGCCTCGATGGCGGCATTCAATGCAAGAAGATTCGTCTGATACGCGATCTCCCGGATGGATTGCGCAATCCTGCCGATGGCTCCAACCTGCGTGATCAGCCCTTGCGAGGCCTTGCAACTATCTGATACGGAGTGAGCTAGGCCGTTCAGTGTACCGCCAACATCTTTCATGGCGCGATCGGTCTCGGTTGCCACCACCATTAAGGAGGAGGCATTCTCCGACGAACCTTTGCCCATCTCAGCAATAACTTGCTCGGCCAGTTTCGCGTCGCTAACATCCCGCCAGGAAGCGTGAATCGCGAGTACATTACCTTCCGCGTTGCGAACCGGCGTGAAGCTCAGATTGAAGGTGACACCGCCCAGTGTGAGTTCAGTGCGGTGTTCTCCAATGGCGCCTGACATCATTGTGCGGAAGATATTCCGAATCCGTTCAGGATCTTTGTGAAATTGGTGGATGGAGTTGCCCAGGGCTTCACGAACGTCCGCACCGCGAAGCAGAGGATTCAGCCGCTTGTGATTGAACTTCATGCAATCGATCGCGGCACGATTCATGTAGATAATCGGGTTCTCCATCTTATCGTCTGCATCGCACAACATTTCCAGGCTGGAAAGTGACTCCAGAAGATAGCGCGCATTCTCCAGGAGTACTTGCTTCTCCGGATGCAGACTGCCGGCTCTACGGGACAACTTACCGCGCGGTTTCGACGCCATCGACTTCGTATTACTTGGGCGGCGTGCCTCCTTGGCGGATGTCTTCACGGAAGTTGCAACACCCGCGAGAATCGCTGGATTCCGTGGCAGGTTCGATCCGGTGATGTTGGTGGCCATGTTCAGATCTCCTTTTAGTGAGAGAGCGCGGTTCCGACGGTCAGCCCGTCGAACCAGTTCAAAAAGCGTTGTACGTTTTCGCCTGCGTAGATCGGACCATGTTGCGGGCAGAGGAAATCGATGTCGAGCTGGCGCACACGATCAATCCATTCTTTTTTCGCAGCATTCGAAGGCATCCAGCGTTGATGAAAAAACTTGGCATGTTGGATGTGTTCGTCAAAAGCCCTACTCGGGTCTATTCCCTGCCGTCCAACCCACATATCGTGTCCGTTGGGCAGCAGCGCTGCTCCCACGTCGCCGGAAAACAGAACTTTGGCTTCCGGATCGTAGACGTGGAAATTCGCCGACGCATGCAGATAATGGGCAGGAATTATCTCCAGCTTGCGACCGCCAACCATCATGCTCCCGCCTTCATCCGGAACACTGAGAAACTTGGCTTCGAGTGCTCCATAGTGCCGGATGAAACCTTCCCAAAGCTGCGGTATATGCCACTTCAGTTCCACATTGCAGGCGTTCCATAACGGCAGACTTGATGCAATGTCAGGATCCTGGTGCGATACGAAGGCATCGTGCACAGAGGAGGGTTGCACCACCGTGGCCAAAGCGGCAAGCACCTGAGGAAAGATCTCATAGCCGCCCGGATCCAGTACGGCACTGCGGCCGTTACATTCCACGACGTAGACATTCGAATCGATGACGCGCCGCTCTTCCTGGTCGTACAGAATCCACCAGCGGTGCGTGCCGGATTCAAATACTGGCGCTGCTTTCATTCAATACCTCCTCCAGTTCACCTCGATACTTCCAGATTGCATCTCGCACTTTGGCTACGGCTACACCCATTTCATGTGAGACGCGCATCAGCGGAGCACCACTGTCTTCGGACAGTGCGGCTTCAATTCGCCCGTTCGTCACTACGTATTCCTGCTCGGTAATACCTTCTTGCAGCCGGATGACTGTTTCCACCAATTGCCGGAGAACACCGAGAGCCTCAGCCTCCGAAGCGGCGATCGTGCGTTCCCAATTTCCTTCAGACCCGGCAGAGAGGCCGATTGCTGTTTTACTCCCGCGCATCTCTTCCACGGTGCGGCGATACATCTGCATAAAACGACGCTGTTGCAAGATGCGCATGTGCGCGCGAACAAGCGGATCAATAGCGTGCTGTAGCGGAAATGCGGCTTCCTTCAGGTTCGACGCTTGCTCACGGAATGCTTCCGCCACCACTCCATAACCAGCCAGTTTGTTCCCATGCCGCTTTACCAGCACCATCGCATTCAGGGCGCGACGATCGATCTCTCGCAGCGAAGTCTCAATCGTTCGCCGCGTGCGGTGCGACGCGTCCATGACACTCATGACCCGAGAGATGTCCATCAGCAGCTCCCTTCGATGCCCGTCGGCGCTGCAGCACTCAGCGCGCCCGCATCCAGGATCAGAACCACGTTGCCACGGCCCGAAATGGTCGCGCCCTGATACAGATTCTGTCCGTTGAGAAAATCGATAGGCTTGATCACGGAGTCTTCGTTCCCAAGTACCTCGGACACGATGAACAGTCCGCGTTCGGTGAGCACACCTTCCACGCTTTCGCTTCCGACGCGTAGCGGACGTTTTTGCAGGATCGCTCCCAGATCGACTAACGGCACGGTTTGCGTTCCGTCGACGCGATAAGTCACGTTTCCGGCCAGACGGTGGACGCGGTTCTCTTCGAGATCGATCAGACTATCGATCGAAGCGATCGGAAGGGCATACGTGTCTTGTCGTAAGCGCAGATATAGCACCGGGAGCACTGCCATGGTCAGAGGAAACTCCATTGCTATGCTCGTGCCCTTGCCTGGTCGGGTGTCGATCGACAGGCGGCCGCGCAGTTTGTGCGTAGTTTCCCTTACCACGTCCATGCCGACGCCGCGCCCGGAGAGATTCGATGCAGACTCTTTCGTCGAAAATCCGGGACGAAAGATCAATTCCAGGGCCTCCTGTTCCGACAAGTGCGAGGCCTGTTCCGTAGTCAGAATGCCTTTGTCGATTGCCTTTTGCGTCACGAATCGCCGGTCAATTCCTTGCCCGTCGTCGGAAACCTCGATACGAACTTTGTCCCCTAGATGAACCGCGCCGACGCGCACCAGCGCTGTGCATGGCTTGTTCGCGGCAGAGCGTACGGCAGGCAATTCAATGCCATGATCCATGCTGTTGCGGATCAGGTGAGTGAGCGGTCCGGAGAGTGCATCGACAACGGTTTTGTCGATCTCAACATCTTCCCCAAAGACTTCGAGGCGAACATCCTTGCCCAATTGCCGCGAGATGTCGCGCACAACCCGCGGGAGCTGCTGGAAAAGCCTTTTGCAGGGCTGCATGCGCAGGCGCATCACCGTGCTCTGGATGTCATTCACGGTCAAGTTCATTTCGCGCGCAATACGGCTCATATCTTCACTCTCTTTGCTTAACGATCCCACGGCAGACGCCAGACGATTACGTAACAGAACCAGTTCGCCGACCTGGTTCATCACCGCATCCAGACGTTGAGCGTCAATACGAAGGGAGTTTTCCGGGTTATCCGCACCTTTGCTGGTTCTCGGATTCGCTGGCGCCACCGAGAGCTGCGAACGGGGGGCCGATCCTGCCTCGACCCGGCCGGCAACTCCGTCAATCTCCGAAATCTGTTCAGGCTTAGCGGCGCGGCTTGCTGGTGCGGTGCCCTCGGGCGAAGAGGACAGGTCTTGAGGTTCACTTTCAAGGGTGATATCGGCAGTCGACTGGCTCTGTTCCGTAGCGCCGTCTTGGGGCGCTTTTGCACTAGAAGGACTGGAGTTTGCACCGTCAGTTGCGGCCAACTGTCGGATTAGAGTTCCCAAATCGCTGGGGCCGGGGGTAGGAGGGATGGCTTCCGCCATCTGTTGTAGCATCTCCTGAATTACGTCTGATCCTCTGAGAATTCCGTCGATCCGATCAGAGGTGACAGGCAGCACACGAGAACGAAGGTTTTCGAGCAGCGTTTCCAGTTGATGCGCCCAGGTCACCAGGTTATCCGCTTCCAGAAAGCTGGCCCCGCCCTTGACGGTATGAAAGGCGCGGAACAAAGACGCGAGGATTTCCCCGTTTTCAGGCTCTTTTTCAAGCCGCAGCGTATCCGCTTGAGCTCTTTCCAGTAACTCTCGCGATTCCGCCAGATAGTCCCGCAGAATATCTGGATCCATCACAGGCCTCTTCTGTCTGATCGGTCGTGCGTCAATTACTAAGCATGCGAACGACCGCGCTCGCGAAAGATTGATTAGCAGAACCTAAGAGAGAAGAGACACAAGATTACAAGTCGGTTATGAACCACGAGGCTTCGATGATTTTGCGGCTGGTCGTACTCAAAGTAAGAGGACAAGGGCACTCTTTCATTGAGAGAGAGTGCCCTTCGTATTTTCCGAAACATTTACTTCGGTACTACTGCTCTTCCTGTCACCTTGAATTTGCTGGTCTGAACCGACGAGGACTCCTCCGGTTGCAAACCGCCTAGTGATACGACATATTCACCCGGGACTACGACTCGATTCCCCTTGTCATCCACTTGGCCTAACGAGCGTGGATCAACCGTGAGGCTGACATTCGTCGACTGACCTGGCTCCAAATGGATGCGTTTGAATCCAGCAAGAATCCGAAGTGGCGTCTCGGCCGATTTCGGTTGTGTGAGATAGACTTCCACAACTTCATCGCCCGCTGTTGTACCAGTGTTCTTGATGACGCCGGCTACCATCAGCGGCTTGCCGGCCGCGATTGCGGATGGGACCTTCAAATCGTTGTACGTGAAAGTCGTGTAGCTGAGACCGTACCCGAAGCCGTACAGCGGCTTGCCATCAAAGTAACGGTAGGTGCGCCCCTTCATCGAGTACTCTTCAAAGCCTGGGACCTGACTGAGCGAAGAGTAGAACGTTAGAGGAAGACGTCCAGCGGGGTTATTGTCGCCTGCCAGCGTTTCGGCGATCGCGGTTCCACCTTCTTCTCCCGGATACCAGGCTTCAAGAATCGCGTTTGCGTGTTCCTGTGCCCAGTTAACTGCCAGAGCACTCCCGTTCTGCAAGATCACGACTAACGGTTTACCGGTGGTAGCGAGCGCTTTCAAAAGATCCTCCTGCGCTGCCGGCAGATCAATGCTGGTGCGATCACCGCCGCTGAAGCCCTTGAGTTTGACCGGCATCTCTTCGCCTTCCAGTGATGGCGAAAGACCCACGGTCGCGATGATCACATCCGCCTGCTGCGCAGCGCGAACCGCTTCCTCGCGCAGCACAGCTGCCGGCGCCTGCCAGGTCAGGTCGATGCCAGCGCTTCCCGTGCCGTGCAGGTATTCCAGACGAATGGGATGGGGCTGCGTGTCCGTGAAATGGACGGCGGCATCGATGACCGTGCCTCGTTCGGGAGTCTTCTCGTTCTTGGCACTGGAGACGAGCAATTTGTCGTCCAGGTAGAGCCGGAATCCTTCCGCGTTTTCACACGCATAACAGTAATTGACGCGAACGCCGAGTTTGTAGTCGCCTGGCGCAGGCGGAACGAAGTTGCCATTCCAGCGGACCGAGTAATTGTTGCGCTGCAGACCGGAGACAGGCACAACTTTATCCCAGTTGAAATTGACGTTCCGGTCAGTCCGCGTAAGCACCGGTGTGCCGCTCAGATCCTGGTTGTTAAAGTATTCGCCGGTGAGGCCGTCGCCGGAACCACTGGCTGGATGAAGCGCAGTGTGCTCGATCGGCATGGCCAGCCCTTCCACCAGACTGGATCCTTGAGCATAGGCAACATGCGCGGAGGAAAATCGCTTTTCAATTCCCTCGAGCGGATAAACGGGCGAAGGCGGCGGTCCGTTGTAATTGCCTTGTAAAGATTGAACTAACTCAGCTGTAGGTCCGACCACCGCAATGCTCGAAATTCCTGACTTTAAAGGAAGCACGTGATCCGCATTCTTCAGCAGAACCATTGATTCCCGGGCTGCTTTTAGCGAGAGCTGTCGATGCTCAGGTGAGTTGACCTCGCTGAAAGGAATTCGGCCATAGACGAAGCTGGAAGGTGGATCGAACATGCCCAGCTGAAAACGTGCGCGGAAAAGACGCGTGAGCGCGGTGTCCAGATCGGCCTCAGTGATGAGATGTTGCTGGACAGCCTGCGTGAGGGCAGGGAAGGCTTTCCCCTCACCGTAGCCGCACTCGAGATCGGTACCGGCCTTCACTGCGGCCGCAGCCGCATGCGCCATGTCGGCCGCATAATGATGGCCTGTATTGACATCGGCAACGGCAGCGCAATCGCTGACCACATATCCATTGAAGCGCCAGGCATTGCGCAAGTGTTCGCGCAGAAGCATCGCGTTAGCACATGCGGGCGCACCGTCTATCGCGTTGTAGGCGCACATCACCGACTGAGCATGCGCCTCACTCACCGCGGCCCGAAATGCCGGAAGATAAGTATCTTCAAGATCATGTGGTGAGACATCCACATTGAAACCATGGCGTAAAGGCTCTGGTCCGCTGTGCACGGCATAGTGTTTAGGAGTGGAAACTACTTTCAGATATTTGGAATCCTGGCCCTGCATGCCGGTGACAAAGGCCACTGCCATTCGCCCGGTGAGAAACGGGTCTTCACCGTAGGTCTCCTGGCCGCGTCCCCACCGGGGATCACGAAAGATGTTGATGTTCGGAGCCCAGAACGTGAGACCGAAAAACATCTCATGATCATCGTTGCGCATGGCCTCGTTGTACTTGGCACGCGCCTCGGTGGAGATGGTCTGCGCCATCGTGTGCACCATGTCCGTGTCCCAGGTGGCAGCCATGCCGATCACTTGCGGAAAATTCGTCGCGTAGCCGGCAAAAGCGACTCCGTGCAAACCCTCATTCCACCAGTCATACTTCGGCACACCCAGGCGCGGGATTGCCGGCGAGTGGTCCTGCATTTGCGCGACCTTCTCTTCTAAAGTCATGCGACCGATGAGATCCTTCACGCGCTGTGCCATCGGTAGCGCCGGATTCATGTACGGCAATTCGGATGTAGCCTGTTGCGCAGATACTGAGAGTACGAGAACACAGAGGACAGCTAAGCAAGCGACACTACGCAATACCACACGAATGCGCGGATAAGACATGCGGACGCAGCTCCTATTATCGATGTGAACGGAAACGCGCCATTATGATATGGGGAAGGTTGCGGATTGTACATCGATAGGGAAGCTCGAACTGCAAGGCGATCCTCCGCGATCAAAGGAATCGCAATTATTATGCCGGTGTCATGCGACTGAACCCGCCAAAAATCTATATCATTCGAAGCCGAGGGTGACTTAATGACGATTCACGGGCTCGGGCTGTCGGGAGTTTCCCTGGTTGCAGGGCGAATGCCGGAGCGGCGCGGGGCGGAATTTCGCGGGATTAATCCCGCCAATGGTTCTCCGCTGGACCCGTTCTATTACTCGGCTACCGACACAGATATCGAAGATGCGGCTGACTCTGCGGCAAGCGCCTTCGGAGTATTTTCCGGGCTCTCCGGTAAGCGGCGTGCTGCGTTGCTGCGCATGATTGCCGAGAAACTTGCTGAGCGCGGCAGTTCCATCATAGAGCGAGCTAATCTGGAAACTGGGCTGCCCTTGCCACGGTTGCAGGGAGAACTTGCACGGACCACCGGCCAGTTGAAACTCTTTGCCGATGTACTGGAAGAGGGCTCGTGGGTGAACGCCCGGATCGACGAGGCTGATCGCGCCCGAAAGCCCATACCGCGTCCAGATGTGCGGTCCATGTTCCGCCCGCTCGGACCTGTCGCGGTCTTTGGCGCAAGTAATTTTCCACTCGCATTTTCGGTGGCAGGAGGCGACACGGTGTCGGCTCTAGCGGCCGGAAATCCCGTGATTGTCAAAGCCCACCCCGCACATCCGGGAACGAGCGAATTAGTCGGACAAGCGGTGCAGGAGGCGATCAAGGAAAGTGGGCTGCCCGCCGGAGTGTTCTCTCTTCTTTTCGACGCAGGAATCGAGGTGGGTATCTCGCTGGCGAAGCATCCTCTCATCAAGGCAATTGCCTTCACGGGATCCGCCACTGGCGGACAGGCATTGATGCGTCTGGCTTCCGGGAGACCAGAGCCGATCCCCTGTTTTGCTGAGATGGGTAGTACGAATCCTCTGTTTGTTCTGCCGGGGGCTTTGCGGGAGCGGAGCTCGCAAATTGCACAAGGACTTCAAGGATCATTCACGCTCGGTTCCGGTCAATTCTGCACGAAGCCGGGTATGGTATTTGTTCCGCAGGATCACAGTACTGAATTTGTCGACGCTCTGCGGAGCGGCGTCAGTAAACTCGGCGCACATGGCATGCTGACGCACGGTATTGCGGGCAAGTACAACAAGTCTATCGAGCAGAGAGTGGCCGACGGAAAAGCGGAATTGATTACCCGCAGCGATGCCGCGGTCGAACAGAATTGTGCTGCGGGTCTGCCAACGATCTTCGGCATCTCGCTCGAGGAATTTCTAAATCATCCGGATCTCGGCGAGGAAGTCTTCGGGCCGACAACACTGCTCGTGCGCTATGGTCGGGAGCACGACCTTTTGAGAGCAGCGCAGGAAATGCACGGGCATCTGACGGCCACGATTCACGGCACCGAAGAGGATCTTGCGAAAGCCCAAGAACTTATTCGCGTGCTGGAAACGAAGGTTGGCCGCATCCTCTTCAATGGCTTTCCTACAGGCGTCGAAGTCTGCCACGCGATGGTTCACGGAGGTCCATTCCCTGCTACCTCGGACGGCCGCTCAACCTCGGTTGGCACACAAGCCATGTTTCGATTCGTGCGGCCGATTTGCTATCAGGATTTCCCCGATGCAGCGCTTCCGCCAGAGTTACAGCGATCGAACTCTCTTGGCATCCTGCGATTGGTAAACGGTGAGTGGACGCGAGGCGGACAAGACGGCTAACGTCCAAGTCATCCGACAAAGTTTTCCAAGGTGCCTATTCCGTCGATTCGGATGCGGATTGCGTCACCGCTGGCGAGCGTGAAGTCGTCGCCGGGAACGATACCTGTTCCGGTCATCAGGAAGACCCCGTCCGGAAAACTACTGTCGCGAAACAGGAACTTCGCCAACTCCGTCAACTCGCGCTTGAGCTCAACCAGAGACGTGCTGCCCGTGAATGCCACCTTCCCATTGCGCGAGATTTCCAACTGGATCCTTGTCTCGCGGGATGGCGCAGGCGAAAGCAGAATGCAGGGACCGATGGCGCAGCTGCCGTCATAAACTTTCGCTTGCGGCAAGTAGAGAGGATTCTCTCCTTCGATATCGCGCGAGCTCATATCATTGCCGATCGTGTAACCGGCGATCACGCCCTGCGGATTCACAAAAAGAGTTAACTCTGGCTCGGGGACCGACCACTTTGCGTCAGATCGGATCCGCACCGGATTGCCGTGCCCAACGACCCGGCGACCGGTCGCTTTAAAAAACAGTTCGGGACGTTCCGCTGCGTAGACGCGATCGTAAAAATCTCCGCCGCCGGCGTCTTTGCTCTCTTCCATTCGTGCTCGCCGGCTGGAGAAATAGGTGACGCCTGCTGCCCACACCTCCTGGCTGACGACCGGGGCAAGAATGGTAACAGGATCAAAACCGGTCGGCGCGCCGTTGCGAATCGCCGATCGAGCACGGCCGTGCAGGTCAGGATCGCAAAGCAGTTCGTCCCAATCGTGGGGTGAAGGCAACGCGGACACGAGATAGAATCGGTCGTTCTCCTCAACGAATGCGCCTTTGGTAGTGCGGTAGAGTTTCACGCTGCCAAGCCTCTTCTTTTCGATTCAGGAGAAACAGCTAGTCGCGCTTCTGTGTTGCGGCGCCTCGCTCGAGTTGTTCGAGAATCGCATGCACATCATAAACACATCCTCCCCATACGCCTCCGGATGCCTGGACCAATGCCGCCCACAACCTGGTGTCGTCGGGAAGATCGGGATGAGGCCTGAGATCATGCCTGGGCGAACGTTGGGCGAGACGCCGGCCGCCTTCTTCGGCGGGAAAAGCTTCGTCTCCTTCGCCGACCAGATTGATAGTGCCCTGCAACACGTTGCGATCAACCACAATTTCTATCGTGTCACCATCCCGCACACGTCCTATCGGCCCGCCAGCGAGTGCTTCTGGAGAAATGTGTCCGACACAGGCTCCTGTCGAAACACCACTGAACCGTGCATCGGTCAGTACGGCTACGTGCTTACAAAATGGAAGTGCCTTCAGCGCGGAGGTGATCTGGTAAATCTCCTGCATGCCGGCGCCGGCCGGTCCACCGCAAATCAATACAATAACGTCGCCGCTGGAAATAGTCCCCCGCTTGATCGCATCGATAGCGGCACGCTCGGTGACGAAAACGCGTGCCGGCCCTGTGTGGCGATAGGTGTTATGTCCGTTGATCAACGAAGGATCGATGGCCGTGCTTTTGATCACGCTTCCCTCGGGCGCGAGATTGCCGACCGGGAAGCAGATGGTCGGAGTCAAACCACTAGCTCGGGCGGCGTCAGGTGAGAGGACCACCTGGCGCGCGTCGATCGAGTCAAGCTCGCCTAACCTCTTCTTCAACTCGCGACGCCGCTCGCTCTGCTCCCACCAGTTGAGATTCTCATCCAAACTTGCTCCGGTAACGGTGCGCACGTTGCAGTCGAGCAGGCCCGCGGTTCGCAGATGGAGCATCACTTCCGGCACCGCGCCAGCAAGAAACACCTGAACGGTTGCGAAATTGTTTGGCCCATTTGGCAGCGCGTCTACCAACCGTGGAACAGCGCGATTGACCGCGGCCCAATCTGCGGCGGAAGGACGGGACAATCCGGCGGCATGCGCGATCGCGGGCACATGTAACAGTAGATTCGTCGACCCTCCGAATGCGGCGTGCACCACCATGGCGTTGCGGATTGCGGCATTGGTCAAAATGTCAGCCGTGCCTATTCCAAGTTGAGTCATTCGCAAGATCGCGCGAGCCGAGCGCGCCGCCGCATCGAGCCAAACGGCCTGACCCGAAGGCGCCAGCGCAGAGTGAGTTAACGAAAGGCCCAGCGCTTCGGCTACGACCTGTGAAGTTGCGGCTGTACCGAGGAACTGGCAACCGCCCCCGGGAGTTGCACAAGCGCGACATCCGACCTCGGCTGCGTACTCGAGTGTGATCTGATCTTGTGCATATCGTGCTCCGATGGTCTGGACTTTGCCTGCGTCTTCTCCGTTTTCCGGCAGCAGAGTGGCTCCGCCCGGTACGAGGATACTCGGCAAAGAACCGGACGACGCAAGCGCCATCATCATCGCGGGCAGACCCTTATCGCATGTAGCAACGCCGATGACACCCTTGCGTGTGGGGAGTGATCGCATCAGCCGCCGCAGCACGATGGCCGCATCGTTGCGATATGGCAGGGAGTCGAGCATCCCAGCCGTCCCTTGCGTGCGGCCGTCGCATGGATCGGTGCAAGCGCCCGCAAAAGGAATCGCCCGATGGCTGCGCAACTCGCGTGCGGCCTCGGCTACAAGCAGTCCGACTTCCCAATGTCCGGTGTGAAACCCGAGAGCAATGGGAGTTCCATCGGGTGCCCTCACTCCTCCGTGCGTGCTCAGAATCAAGAACTCGGGGTCGAGCACCCGTGACACCTCCCACCCCATACCTGCATTCTGGCTCAGGCCGAAGAGATTCCCCGACGGTTCCGTTAACAACATTTCCGCAGCAATGGGCAGCGAGCCTTCCGGTCCTTTTGCGTGCGTGGATATATCACTGAGCAGCGATGCATCGCTTTCAAATACCTGCCTTGCGGAAATCGATCCTGTGTGGTCGCTCATGGTGTTTGTTGTTAAGAACTCGCAGTGCGGCGAGCCGTCCCGGCATCTCGCAGGAACAGCATCAGTATCGCGGAAAAGATGAGCGAAAAGGACATCAACAAGTAACCGGCTCGGGCATTTCCAGTGGTTGCCTGCAACAAACCCACCAGGTAGCTTCCGAAAAGTCCTCCCAGTGCGCCAGCACTATTGACGAAGGCGAGCACCTCCGCGGTGACATTGCGAGGTAGCCGCTCGGGAATGATGGCGAAGAACGGACCATACGGCCCATAGATGCCCGCACCGCAAATGACAAGGCAGGCAAAGGTGAGAGTGAAGCTGCGCTCGGCCAGGAAGAACGAGCCGGTCAGGGCAATCCCGGCCATCATTAATAATGGCCAAACCAGAGAACGGCGTTTCTGGGTTTTGTCGGAGATATGCGAGACGATGAGCATCAGCACGATCGCAGCCAGATAGGGCAGTGCCGAAAGCAAGCCCGTCCTTGCCATCGAAAGTTCCGCGCCTTTGCGCACGATCGTCGGCAACCAGAGGACGAATCCGTAAACGCCCAAACTCCAGCAGAAATACTGAGCCGCAAGTAGAAGCACGTCCGGGCGAAGGAATGCTTTATACGCCACTCCGATTGGAGCCAGATCAACCTGCTCCCGTGTCAATTGGTCTTCCAGTTTTTCCGCCGCTCGCGGGTCCAGCCATTTTGCATCAGATGGACGATCTCGAACGACGATGATCCAAACCACGGCCCATAGAATCGAGGGAAGGCCTTCCGCGACAAACGTCGTTTGCCAGCCCAGTTTCTGGATGAGGTAACCAGTGAGCGGCGACATCAGGAGGAGAGTCACCGGATTGCCGAGCATTAAGATGGCGTTGGCGCGCGAACGCTCAGCCCGAGTGAACCATTGCGTCAATAGATGGAGCATGACGGGGAACACCAGGCTTTCCGCCACACCGAGAAGAAACCTATCGAGCGCGAGAACCCAGAACTGCCGAATCACGCCGGTAAAGGTTGCAAAAGTTCCCCACAGAATCAGGGTCGCGAATACCACGCGGCGCACACTGTATTTTCTGACCAGGACCGCACCTGGGACCTGGAACATGAAATAGCCGAGGAAAAATAACCCCGCGAGGAGGGATGTATCCTGCCCGGTAATGTGCAGCGTGCTTGCCAGCCCGGCTGCTGCACCAAATCCGAAGTTTGCCCGGTCTAAATACGCAAGGCTGTATGTGACGAAAATAATGGGCAGCAAATATGTCCAACGCTTGCGCAAACTCGCTTCCGCGTTGGTATCCGCAGTTGTATCGGGCTGGAATTCTCTCTGGGCGCGAGATTGTGGTGAGTTCATCGTGACATCTGGGTCATGACTGGTTGGCTAGCAAATGGCTTACGATTATTACTGCAAACCGGGCTTCTAGGGAAGCTTCGTTCGGTCCATGTCTTTCCTGTCAGCTTCGGTTGACTGATCTGGTTCGCATTAACAAGGATATGACGTTGCCATCTTCGAATCCGTCCTTTGGCGCTGCACAATGAATACTCTGGATCTTCCAACGGGTTGTTTTTCTAGTCTCTCAGTCGATCAGCCTTTTGGTGTTCAGTTTTGAATGAGCTGACAGGCTGATAGACTGACTTACTGAGAGACTTCATGCAATTCCATTGCGCCGCTATCCTATTTGATCTCGACGGAGTACTGGTCGACTCGATCGCTGTAGTCGAGAAACAGTGGACTATCTGGGCGCAGAAGCACGGTCTCGATCCCGCTCATGTTATTCACGTGGCGCACGGACATCGCACGATAGAAACGGTGGCGATTGCGCTGCCGGACGGTGATCACGCGGCCGAAGCCGCGGGCATGGAGCAGGCGGAGATCGAAGATACCGCTGGATTGAAGGCTGGCGCAGGCGCTGCGGAACTTGTTTCGAAGCTGCCGCCAAATCGTTGGGGCGTGGTGACGTCGGGCACGCGCGCGCTGGCGACTGCCCGGCTGCGGGCAGTGGGGCTGCCGGTCCCATTGCGCATGGTCCCCGCCGATGAGGTCACGAAAGGGAAGCCTGATCCGGAGCCATACCTGAAAGGCGCTTCGCTTCTGGGAGTGCTTCCGCAGGACTGCCTGGTTTTCGAAGACGCTCCGACAGGTATACGGGCCGCGAGCGCCGCAGGGATGCGCGTGATCGGGATTCCAGGGACATATGCAGTAAACGATTTATCGCATGCCGATGGAACGATCACTAGCCTGCGCGAGGTGGAGGTCACGCCGAACGAAGATGGGTTGGTGGTGAGGATCGGGGCAAGGTAGCGAGAGACGGTTTCAAGGCCTTTCAGCGACAACGTAGTGAGTGCCAGCCAATAGACGGTGGGTAGTGAGTTTCCTCAGACCCGGTGCTCTTTTCATCAGTGTTTTGAGACTACCTTCACCGGGCGCCTCGCCGAAGGGGATACATTTCATTTTCAAGATACGGAACCCGCTTTCCGTAACCATTTGGGCCAGTTCGGATGCCCGGTACTCCCGGTAATGTATGTCGGCTTCACAGATCACTCCTGCGCCATCCATCTTGGGTAGACTTGCGAACTTATCGGTTCCCCAGAGAGTAGATCGGTCGAGAAGCACTCCGACAGCATTCATGATGTTGCTAGGATCAGGCGTGGTTAGCAAATGCAATCCGCCCGGCTTCATGATTCGACCTATCTCCTGTAGTATGGCCGACGGGATGATTGAGTACGTGTTCAAGAATCTCTCCCATCGCAACCGCATCGAAGGTGTTAGATGCGGTGCTGGAAAAAGTAAGAGGCTGGATTCAAGTTCGCCTGAAGGAAGCGGATATGGTTGGCGGCAAACAAAGCCTCTATCTCTGGGAGTTTGTGTGCATCGGACCCGGTTGCTCGAAATCCTAAGAGAGTGGCTAACAAAAAGCTCTCAACCCTAGGGGTATCATCTCGCTCATCGATTCGACTGGCTCTAAAGTAGCCGTTAAAACAACATCAACATCGAGCAGATTGGCGCCTCTACCCGGAAATCGCTCCACGAGATCGCCAGCGAGCCGACAAATTCGACGACCGTGAATAGGCCAATGCTGGTGCAGAAACCAATCATTGTCAGAATAGGCTGCAAGCATTTTTGTGACTGCCTGATCGAGTTCGCTAATGGATTTCATTTTGGTGGAGACCGGGATCATGTTCGCTTGCGATCCGCGAAGCGTCAATGACCGGTCGGATTCATAGCGGATGGCTGTACACAATTTGTTCGCTGGTTCTGATCACATTCTTTGGCCGCGCCTGCTCTGTATAATCCGGCCACCGCCCGAACTGTGCCAAGGAACCCTGGTTCAGGCCGAGGAGCCATCATGCGTCGACGTGCCATTGCAATATTCTTTACCATCCTGATTTTGCTTTCCTCTGTTTACGCCGCGCCGAAAAAACAAAAAGGCACAGAAGTAAGCCTGCCGGCACGAGTGTTCGCGCCCTACATCGATCTGGCCAAGGCGACCAGCACACTGGAGCAGATTCATGCCGCCTCCGGAACGAAATATTTCACGCTAGCCTTTATTGTTTCCGGCGGAGGCTGTGTTCCGGCGTGGGGCGGCAACCTTCCCGTCGCGATGGATAAGGCGATCGCAGGCCAGATTGCCGATCTCCGCAAGGCAGGTGGCGACGTGATCATTGCGTTCGGTGGGCAGGCTGGTCAGGAACTGGGAGTCACCTGTTCCGATGTTGCGAGCTTGCAAGCCGCGTACCAGGCGGTAGTCGACAAATATAAGGTGAAGCAGATTGATCTCGACGTCGAGGGAGACGCCATCGAGAACCAGGCATCAAACGATCGCCGCAGCCAGGCGCTGACCAGGTTGGTGGCAGCGAATCCGGGGCTGCGAATCTCGTACACACTGCCGGTGTTTCCCAGCGGCTTAATTCCGAGCGGGATTACGCTGCTGAAAAGCGCTGTGACTTATAGGACTCCCGTGCACGTGGTGAACCTGATGACCATGGACTACGGGAACTCGGTCGACGCCGGCGGCATGGCCACGAATGCGATCAGCGCCGTGAATGGAACGCTTGCGCAGGTGAATTCGATCGGGTTGAAGACGAACATCGGAATTACTCCGATGATCGGCATGAACGACTCTCCGGGTGAGACATTTTCGCTCGCCGATGCGCAGACTGTTCTGAAGTTTGCCAGTGCACACAGCGATGTAGCGCTGCTGTCGTTCTGGTCTGTGGGCAGGGATAGCGGGAGCTGCGTGGGTACAGTGTCGCCCACATGCAGTGGTGTGGCTCAGAAAGACTGGGAGTTCTCAAAGGCGTTCCAGAAATTCTAAAAGCCGTTTCACGTTTCGTGGTTCACGTTTCACGAAAATACGAAAGAAGCTGTGGGACGGATACTCCTGCCCCTCGGGTCCTGGAGAGCGAAGCGGCGACCACATGTCACACGAGAGCGGACATCGGTTGGCCGATAAATTTCGCGAAACGCGAAACGGGAAACGTCCCTACTGTACTGGTCCGGCATACTCGATCTTCGAATCGACATGCGTGCGCTTGAAGTCGCGATTGTCGAGTGAGACAGAGATGTCGCGATTCAGAAAGTAGAGTACCTTCAGGCGAAATTCTGTTCCAAAGCTGGACGGAAACCACACGCCATCTTCCTGACGCTTGTATTGCACGCTGAAACCTATGCCCGGAAGATCGGTCCCGAGGAAGGTTCTGACTGCAAACGGAATCCGGCGCGAGAGTTTGGTGAAGACCAGGATTGGCTGAAACTCTGCTTTATCGATGTACGCTTCACCCGCCCAATCAATATCGTTCTTATCTTTCGGTCCGAAGCCGATGTGATACGCGCTGCGTCCCTGGAATGTCTGCTCCCCTAGCAGGTGGAATGAATACTTCTTCTGCTGCTCAGTGCTCAGCGGGAAAAGATCCGCCGCCGATGCCGTCTTTGGTGTGGGAGTCTTCGTCGAGGTCCACGTGCACGCCATGCTCCTGCTGTGATTTCGACTCTGCGCTATTTCCCGTTAGGTCATCGCGGAAAGAGCGAACCAGCTCTGCGTCGATCGTGTCGGCGTCGGGGCGTGGCTCGCCCTGAAAATCCTGGTACTTGCCCTTGTGAAGATAGCGGCCGGTAAGCGTCTCCAGTTTCTTGGTCGCGCCATCTGGTGTGGGCAGGACGTCGTACTCCGCGGTCTCGTCCCGCATGAGCCTGCCATTCGTCTTATGCGTAACCACGTGAACGTGCTGCTTGTAGACGTAGTTCTTGCGCAACTCTACCGACTGGTCCTGATTTGCAGCGACGCGTGCCATGATCTGATCTGCCGTCAGTGCAGCTTGTGGTCCCTCAGTCGCGAACAGAGGAGAGATAGAGAAACACAGGATCAAGATCCAGCGGAAAGCAGACATACTTCGGCCCTCGCACGTAGGTACGAAAGGAAGACGATGCGAGGAGGCGAAATATTACAGCCGTTTTTCGGACTGGTCTCCGGTCCGCGCTACTCACTCGTTGTCGGATCGATGATGGTGCGAACTTGCGACACGCTGTTTGCGGGGAAGCCTCCGCGACTGGCGTGCTCACGAACGGTCTGCTCGTCGGGCGCGATATAAACGCAATAAATCTTGTTGTCGGTGACGTAGCTGTGCAGCCATTGAATTTGCGGTCCCAGCTCACGCAGCACAGAACAAGACTTCTGCGACACAGCCTGCAACTCCTGTGGCGAGAGCTTTCCTGCACCGGGGATTTCGCGTTCGATCACAAACTTCGGCATAGATTTCTCCTTAGTATTAGACATTGGTTCCAACAACTACGATTTCGACTTCGTTGCCTTGCCGTCCATGATGGTGGCGAAGTCGCCTCCAGCCGGCGCCATCTCGAACTTAAACGTGTAAGAGGTAGGCGAAATCTCTTTGATGGTGAATCGGCCCTTCATCTTTTGACCGCCCATGTTTTCGTCGCTGAGCCATGTCCAGGTGGTGCCGTCGAAGGTGCCCGCGGCGTGTTCGGCTTCGCCCATGCTGTTGTATTCGTCGTAGGTGTACATCTTCGTGTTGGGGTCGTAGCCCATCACGCTGATGCCGGTGCCGTTGCCCATTGCCGCCGTTGAAATCAATATGTGAGAGGAGGAAGAAACCGCCATCCATCCACTTGTTCTGCTCGGTTTCGGTCATCTTGCCGCCGGGGCCCCATGGGCCGGGCTTGAAGTCGCCGGTCAAGACACCAGTTGCCGTTGAAGTAGTCGAGATTTTTGTGTTCGGGCCCGGGCTTAAGCGGAGCCGGAGCTTGTGCGATGAGAGACAGTACGCAGAAAACTACGGCCAAAAGCGCAAGCGCGCGAGTCATTGCGATCTCCTTGGAAACGGTGAATTTGCGAAGAAGAGGATGTTCCCTAACAGATGCACGGAATCTTAGGTGGAGAGGTGGGGCAAGTCAATGTGGAGAGGGAAAGAACGCTTTCGGAATCCGGTATCTGGAGATATTCTCGGTACAGACAGCGTCTTTCATTGGAGGCGCCGGTGACCGGAGCAAAAGCGAGCTATCAAGACATAGACGTAGTCCTCAGACTTTACGATCTCCGCCGCGAGGCGTTGATGAGAGAAGCGCGCCGGTTCGTTGGTGGCAAATTTGCCCCGAAGTCCACAGACGAATTAGTTGCTATTGTCAACGCCGGTACGCAGGATTCGGGGTACGTGCTGCAAGTCTACGGATATTGGGACATGGTGGCCGCTTTTGTTCTGGACGGCCCGTTGAATGAAAGATTGGTCTACGACACGTGCCAGGAAATGTATTTCCTATACGCGAAGATTCAGCCATATCTGCACGAGTTCCGACTGCAAATGAACTTGCCTGAATGGATGCGCAGCATAGAGACCCTGGTGGAGGGATCTCCGGAAGGTCGGGAGCGTGTGACAGGCATGCGAAAAAACATGGATAGCACCGAAACCCCGCGGATAGACCGCGAAACAAAGCCGTCGACGAGTGTCTAGCGTGGCCCTAGCTTTGTGCCGCGACGAAGTGTCTCAGCTGGAAGCCATCGGCGAGCATCTACAAGCAACACAACTGCGTAAACAGATTCTTGCTGCTTATAGTCATCCCGCATTCATTTCATTTACTATGCGCTTCACACATAGGAACACGAATCCCTGATGGCAGCTCCTGGAACTTCCCTGGGTCCCTACTCAATCGTCGGCTCTATCGGAGCCGGTGGCATGGGCGAAGTCTATCGCGCGCGCGATTCTCGCCTTGGACGTGACGTCGCAATCAAGATTCTTCCTGCTCAATTCGCAGCCGATGCAGAACGCCTGCGCCGCTTCGAGCAGGAAGCACGCGCCGCCGCCGCGCTGAACGATCCGAACATCATGGCGATCTACGATCTGGGCACGCAGCCGAACGGGGCGCCGTATATCGTCAGCGAGTTGCTTGAGGGCGAAACGCTGCGCGATCGTCTTCGCACGGGGCCGCTTCCCCAGCGAAAGGCCGTTGAGTATGCTGCACAGATCGCGCGCGGCCTGGCGGCCGCACACGACAAGCGCATCGTTCATCGCGACCTGAAGCCCGAGAACATCTTCATTACGAAAGATGGCCGCGTAAAGATCCTGGACTTCGGCCTGGCCAAGCTCATCGAGCACGGCATTGGCGATCAGCAAACGTTTGCTCCAACCGGGGGCGCCACCAGTCCGGGCGTGGTGCTCGGCACCGTGGGCTACATGTCGCCGGAGCAGGTGCGCGGCCAGGAAACCGATCATCGCTGCGACATTTTCAGCTTCGGCGCAATCCTGTACGAGATGCTCTCCGGCAAGCGTGCGTTCCGAGGAGAGACGGCTGCCGATACCATGAGCGCGATCCTGAAAGACGATCCGCCGGAACTGACGGAAACGAATCGCGCCATATCGCCGGCGATCGAACGCATCGTGCGGCATTGTCTCGAGAAGAATCCCGACGAGCGATTTCAATCCGCGCGGGATATTGCCTTCAATCTCGAGGCGCTCTCCAGCATTTCCTCGAGTTCACAGCAGGCTGCCGCAACCGGCTCAGTAGGTTGGTCTCGCCCACGCCGCCGTATGACCTTTGCCGCCGTTGGCATAATCGGCCTCTTCGCAGCTTCCGTGCTCGCCTGGTGGGCTGGGGCCAACAGCACACGCGGCGACTTCCCGAGCTACAAGCCAATTACTTTCCGGCGAGGATCGATCGGCAACGCGCGTTTCGGCCCTGACGGCCAGACCGTGATCTACTCCGCTTCCTGGGAAGGAGCGCCCAGCGACATCTACACCGGCCGTACCGACAGCCTGGGCGAGCGGCCGATGGGCTTCGCGAATGCGGAGCTGTTGGGCATTTCCTCGGCGGGCGAGATGGCGATTCGCACGAACACGATTGGCATGGGAGGATTCGCACGTCGCGGCCTGCTTTCGATCGTGCCCACCGCGGGTGGCGCGCCGCGTCCCATCATCGAGAATGTCCAGGACATCGATTGGTCCGCGGACGGCAAGCAGATGGCTATTGTGCGCTTCGCACCAGAAAAAGATTTATGGCGCCTTGAGTTTCCTGTGGGGAAGGTGCTTCTCGAAGGTTCGAACTGGGTCAGCGCTCCGCGCATTTCGCCTGATGGAAAACACATTGCGTTTTACGATCACGGCAATTCCGGCGGAGACGATCGCGGCGCCGTCGCCGTCGTGGATATGGATGGAAAAAAGACCGTGCTGTCGGAGAACTGGGCGAGTCTGCAAGGACTGGCATGGTCACCGCATGGGGATGAGATCTGGTTCACTGCAAGTCCGGGCGAGATTCACAATATGTATGCGGTGACCTTGAGCGGCAAGGTGCGGCGTCTGGCAAGCATGCCGGCCGATGTCGAACTGCAGGACGTGAGAGCCGATGGCAAAGTACTGCTGAAGAAACAGGCATGGCATTTTGAAATCTATGGCGGAGAAGAAGGCCAGGCAACGGAACGCAAGCTCGATTGGCTGGACTGGTCGCTCCTGCGTGCGATGTCCACCGACGGCAAGTACGTCCTCTTCGAGGAAGAAGGCGAGGGCGGAGGTCCGGACTACACAGTTTACGTGCGGCCAACGGACGGTTCGCCTGCTGTCGCACTCGGTCATGGTCTAGGAGTCGCTTTTTCGCCGGATAATCGCTGGGTGCTCACGACCACCACGAAGTCGCCTTTACAATTCGTGCTCGAGCCTACCGGCGCGGGCGAGGCACGCACTGTCACTCACGACCAGATCGATCATATCGCCGCGCGTTTCCTACCGGATGGCAAGCGCGTTGTCTTCTTAGGACGCGAAAGTGGTCACGCCGCCCGCGTCTTTCTGCTTGATCTCGACAGCGGTGCCACTAAGCCGATCACGCCGGAAGGCGTGGTCGGGAGAACCCTGTCACCGGATGGGAAATTCGTTGTCGTCAAGTCGAAAGGCACGTGGATGAAGTGGCCGGTTGAAGGTGGCGATCCCACGCCTATTGCTGGCCTTAACAATGATGACATCGTGGTTGCGTGGAGCGGCGACGCCGGACAACTCTATCTATGCCGGGCTGACGAGGCGCGTCCGCGTCGCGTCTACCTGTTCGATCTTGCCACCGGAAAGCGAACGTTGTGGAAGAGCCTTGGCCCGCCGGACTGGACGGGCGCGCCCGGCGCATCGATTCCGGTTATCAGCGGGGACGGCAAGCATTACGCATACCTGGTTAACCGTTCGCTGGCGGATCTATATGTGGTGAGTGGGTTGAAGTAGAGGCTTAAGATGACACTCGTAATGGCATCTAATGAACGGAAGTTGCGGTCGCCTGCGTAGGTGCCCACCAAATGTCCGGCTCTGCCTGATTCGTTGCGAGGGAACACGGTACACCTAGCCGCCGCAACTCCGCGCGCACTACGTCGATGGCGACGTCGACTGCGTTTTGAACTTCGGGACTGAGTTCGCAGCCCGCATCGTACGTTCGCCCTGTGATCCCTACCAGCAACAGTTCTTTCGGGCAGATGCCCATCAGATCGGCAGTCAGTAGCGATTCTCCGAGCGCCGGGGAGTGCGGGTCCATGCGAACGGAAATGCCGTGGCGCAGGATATCTTCTTTGCGGTAGAGAGTGATCGTTCCTGCGGGCTCGTCGTTTTCCACGGAGTCTATAAGAATCACGGCGTCCATGCCCACGAGATTGTCGATGAAGTCGAGCGCCGGAGTGCCCACGTCGAGAACCTGCACGTTGGGATCGAACTCATAGCTCGCTTCGAGCGTGCGAACTACGTACGGCCCGACCCCGTCGTCGCCCAATAAGATGTTGCCTATTCCAATGATCGCGACGTTGGAAACACTCTTCACAGGACCTTCACCTTCGCGATCTGCTTGCCGGATGGATCGAACGTGTGACACGCACACGCCATGCATGGATCGAACGAGTGCACGGTGCGTAACACTTCCAGCGGCCGCTCCGGATCCGCAATCGGGTTGCGGAGCAGCGAAGCTTCGTACGGTCCATGATTGCCGGCATTGTCGCGTGGGCTGGCATTCCATGTTGACGGAACCACGGCTTGGTAGTTCTTGATTTTGCCATTGTCGACGACAACCCAGTGCGACAGCGTTCCGCGCGGTGCTTCATGCGTACCAACGCCGAGCACTTCGCCACTCGGGAAGCTGGGCGGATTGTGCACAGACGTATCGCCCTTCGAGATATTGTCGACGAGCAGTTGCCAGTGCTTTTGCGCGAGATCGGCGAGCATCGCGGCGCGAATTGCCCGGGCAGCATGTCGTCCCATAGTGGACTGCAACATGTCGACCGTGACCTGCTTGCCGGAGACGCTGGAGATGGTTGCGAGCGCAGCGTCCGTCCACTTGCGCGTCAGCGGATCGCCCTGCGCATAACCGATCAGGATTTGCGACAGCGGACCCACTTGCATCGGATGTCCCTGGAATCGCGGAGCCTTGACCCATGTGTATTTTTTGTCAGCTTGCCAATCTGTGAAGTCGGGAATGGTTTCGCCCTTCCACGGATGCAGGTTGGTCTTGCCTTCGTAATACGCGTGCGCAACATCTTCGGTCACGCCATCGCGGAACGGAGCATCGGAGGCGCTGCTGAACTTGTGTACACCGCGAATGTTTCCGTCGAGGATGTAGCCGCCCGGCAGATCGAACATAGTGCCCTTGGCATCGAGCGGGAGATCGGGAACGGCGAGATAGTTCTTCACGCCGGAACCGTAGTTGAACCAATCCGCGTACATCGCCGCGATGGCGCATGCGTCGACAAAGTAAACCTGCTGGACGAAGGTGGTGACTTCGCTCATCAACACCTTGATCGCTTCCAGGCGATTCATGTTCAGCGCTGCCTGGCTGTCGAGATTGATAGCGTTGGCTACGCCACCGACGGTGAGGTTCTGTATGTGCGGAGTCTTCGCGCCCAGCATGCCGACAACCTGGTTAGCCTTGCGTTGATAGTCGAGAGCCTGCAGGTAATGCGAGAAGGCAAGCAGGTTGACGTCGGGAGAGAGACGCATCGCCGGATGGCCCCAATAGCCATTCGCGAAGATGCCGAGCTGACCGCTGGCAGCGACACCCTTCACCTTGTCCTGCGCGAACTTCATCTGCTCTTTGGAGTTACCGGTCCACGGCGAAATGCTTTCGGCGAGCGAGGCGGTCTTCGCCGGATCAGCCTTCGGCACCTCCAGCACGTCGACCCAATCGAGCGCGGAAAGCTGGTAGAAGTGCACGATGTGATCGTGCAATCCGTGATTGATCAGGATCAGGTTGCGGATGTATTGCGCGTTGGCAGGAATCTCCAGTTTGAGCGAGTCTTCCACCGCGCGCACGCTCGCGATGGCGTGCACGGTGGTGCAGACGCCGCAGAAACGCTGCGTGAAGAGCCAGGCTTCGCGAGGATCGCGTCCCTGGAGAATGCGCTCGATGCCGCGCCACATGGTGCACGACGCCCATGAATTCGCAACCGCGCCGTCGTCAATTTCCACGTCGATGCGGAGATGTCCTTCGATTCTGGTGATTGGGTCAATGGTGATGCGCTTCGTCATTGTGAACGCTCTATAAAAGAATGTTTGAATCGGTTAATGCGTACTCTGGAGTCAAGGCCGAGCCCGACCGCGCGTCTTCTTCACGCGCTTCCATCTGCTGCCAGCTGTAATTCGGCGCCGGCAAAATCGCCAGGTTTTTTACTGCCCAAACGAATGCTGCGACCGCGAGCGAAACGAATCCGACGGAAATCAGCAACTCGATCGCAGACGGGAAGTAAAACGCTCCGGGCTTAGGTTGAAATGCCAATGTCGTGGGATTGAATCGATACAGCATGCCGCCCACGGCTGCGACCAGGTGCGCGTGGAACATGAGTCGCGCGTCTTTGTACTTGGCGGAGTCGACCAGCATCACGAGGGCAACGCCGAGGAACAGCATTTCGATCCAGAAAAGACCGGCGTAAATGTTCATCTGGAACGCCAGCCCAATCTTGCCTTCGATGATGATGTCGAAGATGCGCACGAACATCCAGCTGCCGATAATCCACGCGGTGATGCGGTTCATCTCGCTGAGCACGTCAACATCGAACGGACGATCCCAAACCAGCGAGCAGAACAGTAGTGTTCCGGCTACGCAGGCGAAGCCCATGAACGCTGCGGCCCAGACATAAAGCAGGGGGAGTAGGGGAGTCTGCCACAGTCCGTGGACGCGGTTGCCGCCGAGCAGCATGAGTGCGCCTAGCGAAGACTGGTGCATCGCCGGCAAAATGTAGGCGAGTCCAACGACAAAGGGATAGAACTTGTGCATGACCGACTCGGCCTTGTGAATCAGTTCCCGGAATTGCGGGCGATGCTTGTGAAACCAGTCGAGAACAGGCGGGACATTCTCCAGAAGCAGCGGAAACATGGCGTAGGTCGGCATGCAGACCGCAACTTCCAGCAGCGGCGAGTGCAGGTTCCAGCGCCATGGCGTGAAGACCCAGTAGAAGTTCCATGGGCGGCCAACGTCGACGCCGAGCAGCATCAAGCCAGACGCATAGGCGAGAAAGCTGGTGAGCAGCGCGGTGCGCATCACCACATGCAGGCGATGGCGCCGGAAGATCCACGCAGCGATGCCGATCGAGAAGCCGCCGGAGCCGAGTCCGGTGAGCACCATGATGTTGAAGGTCTTCCAGATGCCCCATGCGTACGCGTCATTCATGCCGCTGGCCGGGCCGAGTCCGGAAAGCTCGCGATAGGTAACGAGTCCGAGCGCCAGTGCCCCCAATGCGCAAATCAGCTTGAAGGGCTTGGTCAGCAGCGGCACGTTGAATACGGGCACGCAACGATCCCAACGTTCGATGTTCATAACTGCGCCCTCAAACCAGTTTTCTCTTCGTCTTCCTTCATATGTTCCTGGTGCTTCTTCCAGTTGCCGTTGATGACCCCCACCATCGACGCATAGAGCACGGCAGGAACCGCGAGGTAGCTATACACGCGTTTTTGCCACTTCAAGTATTCGCGGGGAACGGACTCGGACTCGAGTTTGGGAAGTCCTATGTTTTCGAAAGCCACATGCGAGAGATAAAGCACCTGCGTGCCGCCGCCTTCGATCTCGCCGTAAACGTGGTCCTCGTGATATTTGCCAGGATGATTCTTGATGCGTGTCTTGGCTTCGATCAGCAGATCGTCGCGCTTGCCGAAAATAACCGCATGCGTCGGGCATACTGACGTGCAAGCAGGCTGATCGCCCTTGGCGAGCCGCTCCTTGCAAAGCTCGCATTTGACGATCTTTGGATTGAATCCCTGCCACTGAAATTTCGGAATATGGAACGGGCAGGAGATTTCGCAATAACGGCAGCCGACGCAGACCTTTGAGTTCCACGTGATTACGCCGGTATTCTTATCCTTCTGTAGACCTTTGAACATGCACCCCGCGACGCAAGTCGGGTCGACGCACTGCATGCACTGCTGCTTTACGAAGGAGTATTCCTTTCCGTCGACTGGCTTATAGAGCTTGATGATGTTCTTGGTGAAGGAATTCAGGTCGCTGGCCGTAAGGTGCACGCCGTCGCCGAGTTTCATCGCTTCCGGCAACAGATTATTGGCTTCTGCGCAGGCAACCACGCACGACTGGCATCCGATGCAGCGCGTCGTGTCGTAGAGCATGCCAACCGCATTCTTAGGAGCCACGGGAGCGGGCTCCTCCGAATGTGCTACGCCGGAAAGCGTGACAAGAGAAGTGGTGCCTACGGCTGCTGCTGCCGCGCTTCCCACAGCGAATTTCTTGATTACATCGCGTCGCGAGAGTGCCATCGCTATTTGCCTCCCACATCCTGCAGAGTGGAATCGGCTGTGTCGTCGGACGAAGGTGCGGGTGGCGGTGGATTCTTATCCTTACCGCCCGGTAGCCGGCTGGCGGCCATGTAAGCCGCGCCGCCGATTCCGCCCGCAATCAAGCCAGCAAGGCCGGCAGCCACCGTGCTTGCCGATCCGATGGGCATGTGCACCAGGGGAAGTTGCTCTGGCGGCGTAACGCGCTGGATGTCGACGGTCTGGAAGATCGGAATGCGGAAGCCGACGGCTTTCTCAGTGCAGCCTGCGCAAGGAGCACCGATACCGATCGGCCACACGTCGGGAGTCTCGTTAAACGGTTGCGTAGAGCAAGCGGCATGCGTGGCCGGACCTTTGCAGCCCAGCTTATACAGGCACCAGCCGATGCGGTGGCCGTCGTCGCCGAACTCTTTTGCGAAGCGGCCGGCATCGAAGTGCGCGCGACGCGGGCAGTGGTCGTGAATCAGGCGGTCGTAAGCGAACTTCGGACGATTGAACTGATCGAGCGCCGGCAACTTGCCCATGGTGGCGTATTCGAGGACCGTGCCCAGCAGGTTGTAAGGATTCGGCGGGCAGCCGGGAAGCGTAACCACCGGCTTGTCGGTAATGATCTGATCGACACCCACGGCGCCTGTTGGATTCGGATCGGCGGAAGGAACACCACCCCACGACGCGCAAGAACCCATCGCGACGACGGCTGCTGCCTTGGATCCCACGTCTTTCAAAACTTCGAGCGCCGGACGTCCCGCCAGCTTCATGTAGACGCCTTGATCTTTTGTCGGAACCGATCCTTCGCAGACGAGGATGAATTTGCCGGCATTCTGCTCGACCGCGTCGCGCAACGACTTCTCGGCCTGGTAGCCGGAAGCCGCCATCAACGTTTCGTGGTAGTCGAGCGAGATGACGTTCAGGATCAGGCTGGCAACGTCGGGACGCGAGGTTCGCAACAACGTTTCTGAGCAGCCGGTGCAGTCCTGGAAATGCAACCAGATGACGGACGGCTTTTTCGCCTGACCGATGGCGTTCGCGATGGCCGTGGCGGAGGCTTTCTGTGTTAGGGTGAGGCCCACAGGAGCGGCAACCATGAGTACGCCGCAGAAGGAAAGGAAATCGCGGCGTGAAACTCCGGCATTTTTCAGGCTGTTTCCGATTGTTTGCTTCTCAGGGAAGTCGGGCTTGGACATGAATGAGTTCCTTAACGTTAATAAGCGCCTTGGCACGCGGCGTTACGAAACCTGGGGTCGGCCCACGCCGGTGAACGAGTGTTCGGACCTGGCGGGCGGAGATGTTTATCTCATTGTGATTAACGATTGGCCGTGACAGAAATCACGGTTCAATGTGAGTAGCTGCCTGCGGCGCCGAGTTGATACGCGTGAGGTAGGCGAAAGACTCTATAGGTTCGGGCGCGATAGAGCAGGGTAGAGTGCGATGCAGCGCCTCGAAAGCCCCATCGACAGGGCGTTTTCCAGAGGTGATCGAGATTGGTGCTGAATTATTCAACAGTTTTGAAAATTTCTCGGTGGGCGTTAGGCCGGACGATCGAAATACGGTCTGTGATATTACGGACCGTTCGCGTGACAGCGATCACGTGGGTTGGTCCGCCAGGGACTGGGGCGCTTTAGTAGCCGGAGTTCCAGCAAGGAAACGCGCCGAATCACTTCTTGGTGCGTGCTTCCGCCTCCGCCAGCCAGCCACGCCGCAACTTCTCTTCGGACACGTTCGAGAGATAGGGCTTGATATCTAGAATTGGCGTGCCGTCGAGCATGTCGATGCCACGCACGTGTAGCCGAGCGCCCTCGCGGCGCAGAAGAGCGACCACGGTCAAGCCGATCGGGTTGGGTCTAAACGGCGATCTCGTGGCAAACACGCCGTGAGGACGATTGTCGGTTGGAGGTGTCGCGGTGAGTTCGTATCCCGTGGAGCGATCGAAAGCCCAGATGACATAAAGATGAGAAAAGCCTTCGATGTCAGCGAGGCCGATCTCGAACTCCGGTGCGATTTCGAGCACGCCTTCGGTTTCGTGTTTCGCACCCAGGCCGCGAGGGACGTCCTTGGGGTCTTTGTAAGGGCTAACGACGTGCCCAATCGGATTCATAGAGATCATTGTGACGCCTGCGCCTTCTGCTGGTTGGATTCGCTCGTCAGTTCACGGATGAGCTGCGTTTCGTGCTCTCGATAGGGAGTGCCATCCGCTTTGAAAATGTCGTGGAACCAGACTGGCGGTTGAGTATGAACGTAGGGATGCTGCCACGATTCCCACGGGTAGATGGTTTGAGTCTTGCCTGCAACCAGTCCCCAGTTGATCGCGGCCACCTTGTATTTCTTCGCAATCGGAAGAATCGTGTCAAACGTGCTTCCGGCGGAGCGAGCCATGTACTCCGTGCAGAGAATCGGACGATGCAGCCCTTGAAGAGCGATCAGATGCGCTTCGAAGTCCTCGGGCCAGCTGTAATTGTGGAACGAGATCACGTCGGATTGTTCGAGTTGCGTGCGCTGGACGGGAGTCCACTTGGTCGCGTCGCCCCACTCGGCAGGATTTCCCTCCCAAACTCCGCTGGTGAGAGGCTGTGAAGGATTGACGGAACGCGCCCACTCGAACACCTGCGGTAGTAGCGCCGCAACCAGCGCAACTTTGTTGGGAAGCTCCTTGCGTGAGGAAGCATAGGCGTTATCGGGTTCGTTCCAGACATCCCACGCGAGGACACGCCGATCGTTCGCGAAAGCACCGACAACGCCGACGACGTAAGCTTTCAACCGGGGATACTGCGAAGGATCGCGCAATGCGCGAACTCCGGGACTCTGCACCCAGCCCGAATTGTGCACGCCGGGAATTGGGCGGTGCTGGGTGCCAAGTTTCGGACGCGGGTCCCAGCACGAGTCAAACAAAACGAGAATTGGGCGGATGTGGTGGCGCGCGCAGATCGCGAGAAATTGGTCCAGCCGCTGCTTGAATCCGTCGGCATCCTGTTGCCACAGCAGGTCGTGGAGGAAGACGCGCATGGTATTCATGCCGATCGCCTCGGCCCAACCTAGTTCCTTGTCGATCTCCTTTGGATCGAACGTCGCGGACTGCCACATCTCCAGCTGGTTGATTGCATTTTCCGGAATGAAGTTGCTGCCTGCAAGCCACGGTTGTTGCTGATACCACGTGTTGGCTTGTTCAACCGTCCAGCGCTGGCGTTGCGCGAACAAGGTTGTAGCAGTGCCGAGTAGCAAAAGAGCAAAAGTAAAAAGTTTTAGTCGAGTCATTATCGATGCGCGGTCTTCGACGCGCACATGGATGATAACTCCAGCGCACAGTGGGCAGATATCATTGAAGCGCCGATAGGACAAAGTCAGTCAGAATCTTGTCTGTTTGCTCGTGCATGCCGCGGGTGTTGTAGTTCGTGCTGGTGATGACGACGGCCATGTCTTGCGCCGGGAACACCAAAACTTTGTTGCCGCCGTTGCCCGACATGTAGAAGGCAGGAAAACTCTTCTCTCCGGACTTGAAGTCTTTCAGCCACCAGAAATAGCCGTACTTGGTGTTGTCATCGATCTGAACATGCGGTTGCGTTGAGGTCTTCACCCACGCTTCGGACACGATCCGTTTGCCATTCCAGGTGCCGGCGTTCAGGTACAACTGCGCGAGTTTCAGCAGATCGCGACTGCGAAGTCCGAGGCCTCCGCCGGTTTGTGCAGTTCCGAGCGGAGAGAATTTCCAGTCAGTTTTCTCAATGCCCAATGGTCCAAACAGATTTGCGCGTGCGAAATCCGGCACTGGCATCTTCGTTGCGCGCTCCAAGACAGCGCCCAAGGTACTCGCTCCGGCGGTGCAATAACTGAAGCTGCGGCCGTAGGGAGAATCCTGAGGCTTGGTGGCCCAGGGTGCAAATCCTTTGATGGGCAGACCGAGCGTGAACTTCACCCAGTCTTCGATCACGTACATGCGCTCTTCGTTGCCGCGCGAGAAATTGTTCCAATCGTCGCACTCAAGCAGGGAACTCATCGTCAGGAAATCTTCAATCGTGATTTTGGATTTTCGCGGATCAGGATTTTCGAGTGGTTGCTTGTCGGGAAAGAACGGAAGAATCGGGGCACTGACTCCGGTTAGGACTTTCCTGTCGATCGCGATCCCAACGAGCATATCGGTGATGGATTTGGTTGCCGATCTCGTGTCCTGCAGCGCGTCGGCGCTCGATCCATTGAAGTAGTTTTCATAGACAAGCTTGCCGTGGCGGGCGATCAGGACGCTGCTGATCTTCTTCAACTCGCCCGAGCGAATCGCAGCCTCCATCTTGCTCAGCGCCTCTGCCGAAAGACCTGCGTCCGCCGGTTGTGTGGTGGACCACTCCTTATTTTTAGCTGGATGGGTCGCGTCTGCTGCAGCTTGGGCACTTGCCGAAACTCGAACGAATAGCAGGCACAGCAAGCACAGGGCGATCTTCATCAGGTCGAAGCCTTTCTCGTTGGACTGCATCACAGCATCTAAGACGCGCCAGCATCTCGATCGTTTAACGGCGCTGAAGGGCGCCCCGTAAATTCTTCCTATTCGAGGGAAAGCCCTACGTGGCGCGATCATCGTCCTACAGGTACTTACCTAGGCAAATCAGTGACTTACAAACCATCTGCTCTGGCATGTGAGTTGCCCTATAACGAAGATAGAGTTTCTCCCGGAGTCGACTATGTCTCAAGAACTTCCTGTACGACCCTCTCATGTGGGGATCATCGCCTCGTTGCTCCTGGTGATCGCATCCCTCGGATATGCCTGGCACGAGCATGGCGTTTCATCGCAGTTGAGCGCGCAAAATGCTCAGATCTCCACAACGCTGGACCAGACTCGCAACCAGATGGACGCACTGAACTCGCGGTTGAACCAACTGACCGAAGCGCAGGCGGAGCAACAGGCAGCCGTCGCGGAGAAGCAGTCGGCGGCGCATCCCGCAGTCGCCGCCAAAACGAATCACAAGAGCGCGCATGCGGCAGTTCGGCACGACGATCCTCGATGGAAGCAGTTCCAGGCGAAGCTCGACGAGCAACAGAAGGCGATCGACGCAACGCGGCAAGATCTCGCTGGAACCCGCACAGAACTTTCCGGTTCGATCGCCTCGACTCATGAGGAACTGGTTGCATTGGAGCGCAAAGGCGAGCGCAAATATTACGAATTCGATCTGGACAAGTCGAAGCAGTTTTCGTCGCAGGGACCGGTGGGCATTCGTCTGAAGAAAGCCAATACCAAGAACCAGTACGCCGATCTGGAGCTGATGGTAGATGACGCGAAGCTGACGCAGAAGCATGTAAATCTATTGCAGCCTGTCGTCTTCTATGCTGCGGAAGGCGGACGTCCGGTCGAGCTAGTCATCAATAAGGTCACGAAAGACCACGTGCACGGTTATGTCAGCGAACCAAAATACCGTCAATCCGAGTTAGCGTCGACCACAGGGAATCAGAATGGCGCAACAGGTACCACCACGACTGCTGCTGCCCCGCAACAACGACAGAAGCTCGAACTTCCAAAGTAAGCTCGATTTAAATTACTCTTCCTGCATGTACAAAAAGCCCGGCAGATATTCTGCCGGGCTTGCTTTTTCCAGAGATTGAGCGCGCTAACGATGCAAAGGAAATGCCGTTTGTGCCAGCGCCACGAAGAGACGCATCAAGCGAACAAAGAAGCTTTGCTCGGAATGCGACTGAAAGTGTGGGCGCATTTCCTGATCCGATCTCGCCAGGAGAATTCGTACAGCTTCATTTCGTCCTAAAGCCACGAGCTGCCCATTGCGGCGCGTGAGGGTCATGCTAATTCTCATGACCATAAAAGATGCAATCGGAATGCCGGAGGAGAGTACCTGAAACCAATCACTTGTGAAGCAACTCACAGTAGGATGTGCGCAAGTTCTTGCACACGGTGGGGAAATCTTCCAGCGGCGCGTGTCATTTTGAACCTGAGTGTTTGTTGATCAGCGATAAACACGGAATCTGCATCGCTGCTATCATCGAGATGCTGTATGCAGTGCTGCTGGTGCACCGCCGTATTGTTTGTAGCTTTCTGCTGTGAAACTTCTGCGTTCGCACAAGCGATACCGAAGCAAGTTCCCGATCCTCTCACCTTCGTTCGTCAATTCTCTTCCGCGCAAGATGTAAGACGGGCTCATCCCGTCGTGGACAAAACGCTGGATATTGTGGCTGGTACGAAGGATGAAACCCAAGCGACCGATGTGCTGAAGAGCCCGAGAGCAATCGCCGCCGACCCGGAAAAACGAGTGTTCGTCTTAGACGCTGACTCGAACGCAGTCCATGTCTTCGATTTCGGTCGCGGAAAATATTCGCTTTTGCAAGCCGGAGATCGCATGCAGTCGCCAGTAGGCATCGCGGCAGATCAACTGGGAAACGTGTATGTGACCGACAAGAAGTTCGCGCAGCGTGCTGGTGTTCGACGCGCGAGGGAAATTCAGCCGCGAACTGATGAAGACGCACGGCAACGAATCTTACTTCGAGGAGCCGCGCGGAATAGCGATTCACCGGCGAAGCGGTCATCTGTACGTCTGCGATGTGGCGCGGGATATGGTCATCATCCTCGATAATCGGGGCAAAGTACTGGCGCGCATCGGTAAACGTGGTGGTGGAAGAGGACCGGGAGAATTTCGGCGTCCGGTGCAGGTGGCGGTAAGTGGCGATGAAGTGGTCGTGCTCGACGCCGGAAACTCACGTCTGCAAGTCTTCGATCTTCAGGGGCGTTTCAGGCGCGAGGCGCCGGCAGTCGACGCGGACGCACAATCTGGCTTGGCGATCGACCGATCTGACAATCTTTACGTCACTGATCCCAGCATCGGGCAGGTCGAAGTTTTCGGTCCGGATGGGCATTCGCTTTACCGCTTCGGGCAGACCGGCGAGAAAGCTGGCGAGTTTAGCGCGCCCAAAGGACTCTGGATCGAGTCAGGATGCCTGTGCGTGGCGGATACGGGAAATCGGCGCGTGCAGGAATTTCGGATTAAAGGGGATGTTTGTAAGCCGTAATCTATGGCCCGGCTGTCAGGTCATTACCGATGAATTCTAAAGCAAGATCTTTTCTAACGTAGATCCGGTCACTATACCGTTCAGTCTCTGATAGAGGGCCAGCGCTTGTGTTTCGGTCATACCAGAAACCAGGTCAACCACAATCCTTCGAATCACCGAGCCGTTAGCTTTTTCATTTAGTGCATCTCTTAGCCTCTCCCGATAATAAGGAGGCAGAAGCTTGCTTGGATATTTGCGAGTTTCCTGCGCGAATACACCAAAAAGGTAACGAATGACCTGTTTCTGAGCGTGCTGCTTGATAGCCAGCGAGGGCGCCTCGATCACATAGAACCACGTAAGTTGCTTTAGAAGAGCGATCTCTTGTCGAAGATTTGGGTTCACGTGAACCGTATGGCTGGCAGAGGAAGTTTCTGTTAACTGCAAACCGTTAATGTACCGGCCAACAAGATTGCTTGTGAATGAACGTAGTCGTGATCTCTGATCCCTCGTTCCCTCGTACGCGCCATCAATTGTGAAATATGCAAACATCAATTCGCCAAGAATCTGATCTAAATCCTTTTGCGATAGATCTGACAATTCTTCAATATGAACCTTCTTCTCAAAGACATATTCTAAGAAGCGATCACGTTCAGAGCTGGATGGATTACCTGGCCTAGAAGGTCTCAGCAAATGGATTGGTATTAGCCCGGCTCTGTAGAAATCCTCGACGTCATGTACGGCGTAAGTGAGATCGTCAGCCCAATCCATGATTTCCGCCTCGGCGCATCGAGCAACCGGTCCTCCGTCGTTGTCTCCTGTGGCGTGCGTAAACGAAGGCTCCTCTGAAGAATAGGCGCCCCATTTCTTTCGGTACGATGTTGGCCGCTTTCGGTAACTCCAGGGATATTTCAAAATCGCGCGCAGCGTTGCCTTTGTAAGGTTTAATCCTGCGAACTCGGGAGATCTGAACGCTAGCTCGCACACTATGCGAAAACTTTGAGCATTGCCTTCAAAGCCCTCGATCGTCTCTCCGGCGAGCTTGTTTAGAACCTCCTCTGCAATATGACCAAATGGTGGGTGGCCCAAGTCATGCGCTAAACAAGCCGCTTCCACTACGTCCGGGCTTATGCCGCCATAGGAATGCGTGAGCTCAGGTTGTCTGAGGTGTAGCTTCTCAGCTAACCTTCTTCCAACCTGCGCGACTTGCAATGTATGCGTTAGACGATTGTGAAAGACATGGCCCGTGTCCGGAGAGGTGACCTGAGTTATTCCCGAAAGTCGCTGGAGGGCTGAAGTATATAGAACTATGTCGCGATCACGTTGAAAATCAGACCTGTCATCGCCTTGAGAAACCTTTTCAGAAAAGACACGCGTAGTTAGAGCGGGGTCGTCCGACATCCCTCATCCTTGGAGTCCTATTTACGCGCAATCTGAAGGTGTCTGTCAGAATTAAGTTCAAGGAAGCCTGCGACCAAGAGATCAGAAAGCGCATCTTGGATCTCTTGATAGGAGAATTCGGGAACAAGGGCATCTAGAAGCTCGGTCGGCCGTGGTTGTTTGTGCTGCACGACTTCGATGACTCGATCCTTGGCCGATTCCACACAGATGACAGATGCATTAAACATGGCGCTTGGTGTCCCTCACAGATTGGCCCTGAAGAATAGCAGTTCGGAGGCGAAAATCAAGTGACACATTGCGGGTATCCCACCGATAGTAACGGTGCTTGCCTCATCCCGCTCTTTGCGCTTCGCTGGCTTCGTCGGTGGATTCGTCCTCGGCGCGCATCAGTCCGTACTTCTTCAGCTTGTAGCGTAAAGCGTCGCGGCTGATGTCCAGCAGCTTTGCGGCGTGAGTCTGATTGCTATTCGCCTGGCGCATTGCCATTTCAACCAATGCGCGTTCTACCTCTTCCAGCGAGGTTCCGCCTTCCGGGATGGTAAGCGGCGGCAAAGAGCGGCCATTCGGTAGCAATTGGCCATCAGACGGGCCGGAGATCTTTTCAAAAGCAGTCAACCCTGCGTGCTGATGTCCGACTGCGAATGGCATATACGTCGGGCGCAGAAACTGTTCTTCTTCCAGGATCATCGCGCGCTCGATTGCGTTCTTCAGCTCGCGGACGTTGCCCGGCCAGTTGTGAGCGAGCAGGAGCTTGCGCGTTTCTTCCGTGATGCCGCGGACGGTCTTGCGAAACTTCTTGTTATAACGCTCGATGAAAAAGTCCACCATCGGCAGGATGTCTTCGCGGCGCTCTCGCAAAGGCGGCAGGAAGATGGAGATGATCGCCAGACGATAGAAAAGGTCCTGGCGGAAGGTTCCTTCCTGCACCATTTTTTCCAGGTCACGGTTCGACGCAGCGATCACGCGAATATTAACCTGCATGTCGCGGATCCCGCCCACGCGCCGGATCACCTGGTCTTCCAGCACCCGCAGCATCTTGGCCTGGAGCAGCGGAGAAAGTTCGCCGATTTCATCGAGGAAGAGCGTTCCCCCATCGGCGACTTCAAACAGGCCCTTTTTCATGGCCTTCGCATCGGTGAAGGCGCCGCGTTCGTGTCCGAACAGTTCGGCTTCCATCAGCGTTTCCGGGATGGCAGAGCAGTTCACTGCGACAAACGGCTTTTCCTGGCGGGAGCTGCCGTAGTGAATGCCTTTCGCGATAAGGTCCTTACCGGTGCCGCTTTCGCCTTGAATGAGGATGGTGCTTGCCTCGCTCGCCGCTACCTTGTTCACGAAGCCCATCACGTCCTGCATCTTCTTGGATTCGGCGATGACCTCATGCACGCCAGTGCGGCGCTTGACCTCGCCGCGTAGCGTTTCGACTTCGGTGCGAAGGCGGTTGGCCTCAAGGGCGTTCTTTACGGTGACGCCGAGTTCGTCGAAGTCCAGGGGTTTCCCGATGAAGTCGTAAGCGCCCAGCTTGATCGCCTGCTTGACATCCTCTAATTGCGGGTCAGCGGTGATCATGATCACCGCGCGTGCGGAGTTGTTTTCACGGATGTTTTTCAGGACTTCCAGGCCGCCGATATCGGGGAGACGTACGTCCAGCAGGACGACGTCGGGACTTTCAGCTTGTGCTACGCGGATACCAGTGCCGCCGTCGGGGGCTTCCATGACTTGATAACCCCACTCCTGGCACTTTTGGCGCAGCGACCAACGGACGAGTTTTTCGTCGTCGACTACTAAGACTTTTTCGAGAGGCATCCCTCCCTAGATTACTACGGAAGTCAGGCGCTTGCTGCCATTTCAGGCTGGGGGCGCCGGAATGGCAGTACTAACGTAAACGTACTGCCATGACCAAGGTCACTAGTTACCTCCAGCTTACCGCCGTGATCTTCGACGATACGGCGCGCCAAGGGGAGTCCCAATCCGGTACCGTGGCCCTTAGTTGTGAAGAAAGGACGGAAGATATTGGTTAGGTTTTCCGGAGCAATTCCCAATCCGGTGTCGCTGATGGAGACTGAAACCGTGTTCTCGTCCGACTGGGCGAGCACAACCGAGACGCGGCCGGCGCCATCGAGCGCTTGAATGGCATTAAGCAGCAGGTTTAGAAGCACCTGGTGGAGTTGACGGGGATCATGCTCAATCAAGCTAAGTTCCGGCGCTTTCTGGAATTCGATCTCAATCGGCTTTGACAGGACGTGCTGGCGCGCGAACATGACAGCATGCTCTACGGTCGTGTTCAGTTCCGCGAGTTGATACTGAGCCGGACGTGGACGCGCCGTCTCCAGCAGATCGGAAACGATGCGGTTGATGCGCATTACCTCTTCCTGCACGTCTTTCACGACATCGCAAGCGGGGCTGTAGGGCGGCAGATCGCGCCAAACGATTTGCATGACGCCGGCGATGCTGGCCAGCGGATTACGAATCTCGTGCGCCAATCCGGCAGCCAGTTCTCCCAGGGTAGCCATGTGTTCGGCGCGCGACATCTGTGTGCGGCGCAGGTGTTCGATCTCCTGTCGGCTCTCGGCAGTTGCTGTACCATGTTGTTGAAGTTGCGGCCCAGGTCACCGATATCGTCATTGCGATCGCTGAACCCAACCTGCACGCTTAGATCGCCATCCGCAACTCGTTGGATTTTGTCCTGCAACTCCAGCATTGGACGCCGCACCACCACCGCAAGCGTGATTAACAGGATACCGCAGATGACTACTGCGCCAGCAGCTGCTACCAGTAGGACTTTCTGGCGCTCGTGTGGAAGTAGGGTGAGCGTGGCGAACAGGAACACCAGAACACCGTTGAGAAAGGCCGCCGCTACTGGGATTAGCGTCTTGGTCTGCCAGTTCAATCGGACGTGCTTGCGGTGTTTTACGGAGGAAATCCGCAAGTCGGGCATGTCGACCGAAGCTGATGTGGAGGCCATGCTATTCAACTCTTCCTGTTCCATTCCGCTTGACCAGGACCGATTGGAATTTGGTCTTGCTGGCGGGACCCGACCATTGAGTCCCGCCCTCCTCAGGAGGTCTGCCTGAGCTTCTAAAAACTTAAGCGTACGCATGTAACCCAGGCAGCAGATGGTCACGCCGAAAAACGTGAACATGACCACTGCGAACCCGAGGATTGCGAAATAAGCGGCACGCCAGCCACGCCAGCCGCGAGTAATGCGCATGTGCAGATATCCGGCATATACCAGCCAGGTGATAGCGGCCCACGTCTCCTTCGGATCCCAACTCCAGTACGAGCCCCACGTGCGGTTTGCCCGATAGGCGCCTGCCGCAATCATCAGAGTCAATAGCGGGAAGCCGATGCCGATTGTCTTGTAAATGAGCTTATCGAGCGAATCCGAGGTTGGAAGCAGCTTTTCCAGGTCCGGCCGGCGCCACAGCAATAAGAGATAAAGCAGCGACATCATGATGCCAGCGATGAGGCCCGCAAGGATAAAGGGACTCGCCGCGAGATCGCTGACGAAACTACGTCCGCATCAGGCGAAGTAAACATGCAGTCTTCACTTTGAAGATGAACGCGCCGAGTGCGACTGCCTGTAGCAGGATCGAAACGAAGATTGCCTGGTTTGCGAATCCCATCAGCGAATCGTCTTTGCGAAGCTTGGAGAGACCGTACAAAGCTACGGGCGCGGCCGCCGCGATCAGGGCAATGACAAAAATCCAGCCGAGGTCGGGAATTGTCAGGAAAGACGAACTCCGCGACTGAGAAATACTTCCTGCTTGTCCTGCGGGTTCCAGGCGATGACGCTGAATCCGCCCCACCGCTCGAAGCGAATCATCATGGAAATGTAAATCGCGGTTACCATTGCGCTGGTCGCAGCCAGGAATGTCTCCGTCTTCATGTTGTCCTTGATCAGGAACATCATGGCGAGCGCGAAACTCATCGCGCACGCAGCGTAGGCGAGCATCGCCAGCGTGACGTGAACATGCAGCCACGTGGATTGCAGTGCCGGTACCAGCGGACGCACTTCCGACGGCAGCAGCTGCATCAGAATGACGCCAACCACTGCCAGTGGCATGGTGATTGATCCGATGATTTTGACTTTGTATTTGCGCTCCAGGATCAACGTCAGCAGCGCGACGGTCCAGACGAAACTCAGCAACATTTCGTAGAGGCTAGCGAATGGTGGATGGCCAGCTTCATCCCAGCGATGACCAGCCGCTAGCGTGTTTGCAACCAGTCCGATTATGGTCGCTATCGAGGCGAACTTCACGTAGCGCTCGGTTCCGGTTACTCCAAAACCCATGTAGAGAGCAGCGGCGCCCGCATAAAAGATTAAAGCGACGTACAGCAGATTGCTTTCACTGAATAAATTGCCTGACTTTGCCACTCCCAGCAACGCCACGATAAGCAGGAATGCCATCCCCAATGCTACAAACACCAGGAGTGCATTTCCTGACGTGGGCTGAGCTTCCACTTCGGGCTGGGTCTTCGCTTGCAATGTTGCTTGAGCCATTCTTCTTGCCTCCACTACCGGGTTGACGTGCCGGCTAGCGTCTCTTCTTTTTCTGCATCCGCGGATCCCGAACCACCTGTCTTCAACTCGTCCCGGATAGCGTCGATTACTTGCGAATAGAACTCTTCAAAACGATCGCGATTCTTGTTGAACGCTCCGCCTACCCACAGCACCAGTTCGCCATTCGACTTGGTGACGGGAACAGCCCAGAACCGCATATGAACCATGTAAAACGCGACCAGCAAGCCGCATCCCATAAGCACGCAACCGGCCCACACCGCCCATTGGCCAGGCTCATGCGAGACTTCGAGCCCGGTGAAATGCGCGAGCTTGCCGTCTTTCAATTCGAAGGTGAAGGGCGTCTGATCGCCCATCTGTGGCTGTCCTGGAAATACCCAGACGAGGGAATCTTTGCCCGCCTGGTTCACGGCTAGTTGAATTGCGGGATTCACCGGATCTTTCGACTTCATGTGCACTTCGTTGTCCTGCATATAGAAGTCGGGAATGAACTGCTCCACGCGGACGCTCGTTGCGGCATCGAGTTGCGAGGGCGTTGCTCCGCTCAATACGATTTCTTTATCCGGCGCGGCTGCTTGTTTCACGATCAGCGTCAATGATTCCAGGCTGCCGCTCTCTCCGTAACTCGCCTGGTAGAAACGAAGTCCACCGTAAATCAGCGGATCGTTGACCACGATTTCTTTGCTTTCGACATCGCGTCCGTTCTCTACAACGGTGAGCTTCGACCACCATTTTTTCGGACTGCCGTCGGCATAGTTTTCCTGTCCGGTGTCGTCACAGCGGACGCTGAAAGGAATTGTCTTCAGGTCGACACGATCGGCGCGGTCACGCATTTCGAGAACGTTCTTGGTTTCCCCTTTCACCAATTGCAGATATCCGCGGTATCCGAATACGCCATTGATCATCCCGCCAATGAAGATGAGGAGCAGGGAAGCATGAATCACGTATACCGCCATTACGGCGAAACGATGGCGCTCGGCGAAAAGCGCAGAGGGCTTATGAGTCTCGACATCTTTCGAGTGAATGCCGACCTTGTGGAATGCGGAGCGCGCAGCGTTCACTCCCTGTTCTTCGCTGGTAATAGGAATCTCTGTTTTGTGCTGCAGGCCGAGGCGGAAGTGCGGCTCAGGATAGGTATAAGGACGAGCGTAAAAGCGCCACGCATTCGGCCAGCGCTCCAGGGAAGCAAAGACGATGCTGGTGCTGACCAGCGCGAGTAGCGTGATAAACCACCACGTGTGGTAGACGTCGGTCAGTCCCAGGCGATCGAGCAACGCAAGCGTTTGCGGCGAATAGGCACGCTGCAGAACGTCGGGATCGGTTGCAGGCCGTTGCAGAATCACCGTGCCGAGAGCGGCAAAGACGCCAACGATCAGAATGAAGAGGATTCCGGTACGGACAGAGGCCAGCGTTTTATAAAGCTTCCGGCCAAAATTGGGTGAATCAGTTGCCATCGCGCTTCCTTCCCCGAGGCAAAAGTGCAACCGCCATTCCAAAGATGGTGTTTAGCGAAATTGTTCGGAATCAGCTGTTTAGATGAACGGCAAGAACTTTCCTACCTCGGATTTGGGCCATATCACCCAGCCGAGTGATGACAAGCACGCAGGAAAATCGGGCCCCGAGACGACGCCCATACATGCCGTCGGATCGATGAATTTCGCCACATGCAAAAGTCGCCTACTAGCTATTCGTATGCGCTGACGGAGTATTCGTCTCAGGCTGGTGTCAGTCACTCTGAATTGTGACTTGGGTCATACCTGCTTCGACCCGAGAAGCGGTTTGATATCTCCGCAACAGCCCTCCCAGGCCAGACGAATCCCTGCATAGCTTGCGCCGGCGCTGCACCCCAGCGGGCCGCAAGCAAGCTCGCTGAGGACCCCGATGCAGAATCGGTGCGAGTCGGAGTGATGAGTTTGTTTACATACACAAATGTGCGCTGCGGGATTTCACCACAGAACCTGTGGGAGAACGCCCATTCAGCAAGTCAAAATGGTCCAAACAGAGCCTCGCTTCGCGCTCGCGAGCTCTCGGCAACATCTTGGAATTCAGCCACTTACGTTGTCCGCTGCAATGAGCGAAGCGGTTTGCCACAGAAGGTTCCAGGAATGCACATGCAAGTGGCTGGAGGTTTCGAGTGAAGAAGTTCCCCAAAATGCCTGTAGCCATGCTGATGCTGGCGTTAGGGATGATGACCCTGCCCGCGAGGGCAGCGCAGCACCCGGTCCCGCTCGATCCTAAGACCGACTCCGCAAAGTGCCTCGAGTGCCACGAAGACAAAGGCAAAGGCGCCCAGTTCACTCCGCCATCCACATGGGATGTATGAGTTGCCACGAAATTCGCGTTAACAACGACATCACGCGCGTAAAGCTGATCACCACGACTACGCAGGCGCTGTGCCTCAGCTGTCACGACGACAAGAATGCCGCCGAGCACGGACAGGTGCATCCGCCGGCGGTTCGGGACTGCATCAAGTGCCACGACCCGCACAGTTCTGACAATCCGAACCAACTGCTGAAGCCGACCGCGGCGCGACCAAGGACGAGAACCTCTGCCTCTCCTGCCACAACAACGGCGTGAACGTTCCCAAAGACGGCAGCCGCCACGCGGCGCTGGACATGGGCTGCGAGACCTGCCACGTGACGCATAAGAACGGCGAGCGCGGCAAGATTGAGTTCGATGCGCACCTGACCAAGGCTCCGCCCGCGCTGTGCCTCGAGTGCCACGACGCGAAAGACGCCGCCTTGCAAAGCGCATAAGGGCCAACCGTTCGGCAACGCAAACTGCATGCAGTGCCACGACCCGCACCAGTCTGCGAAGCCGAAGCTGATGCAGGCATTCGTGCACAATCCTTTCGAAAACAAGATGTGCGACAGCTGCCACGCCGCTCCGAAGGACGGCAAGGTCGTGCTGACCAACGCCGACACGCGAGCGCTCTGCGTGACCTGCCACGGGGATCAGGCCGAGAAGATCGAAAACGCGAAGGTGCAGCATCCGGGCGCGCAGGGCGATTGCACTTCCTGCCACAACCCGCACGCCGGAAAGACGCCAGGCTTCCTGCAACCCGATCCCGTGCAAGCGTGCCTGGCGTGCCATAGCGATCAGTCCGACCAGATGAAGAAGGCGCACCTGCACCAGCCGGCGTTCAGACAGGTTGCGCGACTTGCCACGAGCCTCACGGCGGAGACAACGAACACCTGCTGCGGGCGAGCAGCACCAACAAGCTCTGTCTCGAGTGTCACGGTCCCGATTCAGACCCGAAGAAAGTGGACGGAGAGGCACTGGTAACTATCTTCGACGGAAAAGTGAAACTGCCGGAGAACTACTTCCGAAAGGTGACGATACTGCCCATCAAATACGGCCCGGACACCCCGTCGACCAGCACCCGGTCAGTGACGTGATGGATCCGTCGAACGTAAACAAGGTCTTGAAACCGGTCAACTGCCTGTCCTGTCACCAGCCACACTCTTCGGCAAAGCCGGATCTGCTGGTGAAGGACCAGGCCAACAACATGGCGTTCTGCACGAGTGCCATACGAGTTTGACGAAGTAGGAGTCGACATGGAGAGAACGATCTCGAAAGCGATGAAGTTAGTGGCCGCGATCGCCGGTCTCGTGATGGTGCTGACCCTGCCAATCCGCCTTGCTCTATGCCGGCAACAAGAAGAAGAAAGACGCCTCCGAGCCGAAGCAGCCCAACATCCTCGAAATGCTGGACTACTCGAAGATCGTGTGGCCGAACCCTCCCGCCGTTACGCGTATCAAGTATCTGAACTATTTCTGCTGCGAGAAGTATGTGCCTCCGTCCGCAAACAAAAAAAGCAGCTGGATGGATCGCATGGCTGGTGCCGAGAGTGACCAGCAGCAACGGGCCGAAAAGCCGCTGTTCGCACTTTGGACTCCTTACGGTATTACGGTCGACTCGAAGGGTGACATTTACGTGGCCGACGGCAAAGTTGGAGCCGTCTTCATCTTCAATGCGGAAACCAAAGATCTGAAGATGATCAAGAACGGAGTGCAGGCGCGCTTCGGCGACATCATCGGCCTGGCCATCGATGACTCCGACCGCCTGTTCGTCTCCGACACCAAGCTCACCGCATTTTGGTACTCGACAAGAACCACAAGGTGGAAGGCTAGATCACCGACGGTGTTCTCGATCCGGGCGGGATGGCGTTGATAACCAGAACGGATTTCCTTATATGGCCGACCGGCCCAGGATCTAGTGCTGGTCTATGACGCCGACAAACTGAATCTCATCGGCAGATCGGCACCCCGGGTAAGGAGCACACGCTAACGGAACCGGGTCAGTTCGCGATGCCGACGAATGTGGCCCTGGATAGGACAGCACGCTGTTCGTCAGCGACCTTCAACAATCGGATCGAGGTTTTCGACGCCGACGGCAACTTCATCCGCACCTTTGGCAAGGCCGGTGACCGGCCCGGGACCCTGTTTCGTCCTAAGGGAGTCGCGGTCGATGTCGACGGCCATGTCTGGGTCGCCGACGCATGCAGGACCGCGTTCAGTGTTTCACGCAGGAAGGCGTGTTGCTCATCGGGATGGGCACGCACGGCAGGTTGACCGGCAGGTTCCAGTCGCTAGCCGGACTTTATATCGACAAGAACAACCGGATTTTTACTAGGGAACAGTATCCGGGGCGAGTGCAGATGTTCCGCTACTTCACCGACGACGAAGCGGGGGAAGAACTGGCGCGCAGGGAGGCGGAAGAAGAAAAGAACAAAGCAGGCGCGGCGAAAGATAGTTAGACGCCGCGGCGGCGGAGAGTTCGGCGGCCCAGAAGCCGCAATAGAGTTTTGGACGTCCGCGGACGGCCAGAAAAGGGGCCGGCCTCATAGCGGCTCCGCATTGATAGCAGTAGAGGTAGATGTAACAGCTGTTACAAACAGGAGGTTGTGCGTTTTTATGAAAAAGCTTTTCTTCGTCATGTTCGTAGTTCTGATCGCTGCCGGCTTGGCAGTGGCGCAGACCCCGTACACCATCGGGAACCGGGCTTCACCGGAATCGATGTTCTGGGCGCTCACAACAACGGCGGCCGCGGTTGCGCGGGCTGCCATGCTCCGCACAGCGGCGCGGCGGGTGGCGGCGGCGACGCCGTACCGGCGCGAAATGCACGGATACTCAGTCTGGCAGCAACGCGCTGTTCGGCCAGGATGTAGCTCCACTGTTCGGCCTGAGCCTGACGTTCGCAACCGATGGCGGCTATGTGGAAAATCTGCCAACCCAGGGCAAGCCGCAGCCTATAGCACCAACATCGATGAACTACGCGGAATCATGATGTGCCTGGCCTGCCACGACGGCGTGGTTGCCAAAGGGCAGATGATGCCGGGAAATTCGTGGGAGCAGGCGAACAACCTGTTGCCAACGGGTGTTTATGGCCCGCACGACATCCCGACGCTGCTGGGCAATGACAGCGGCAACGGCAACTATCTCCGGATACGGCAACGATCACCCGGTGGGAACCGCCGCTACGTTGGGCGCCCTTCGTCTGGTCAGCTCGCCGGCCAAAGCTACCGATCCCCTGACCATCACGATGGCCGGCAATGCGATCAACACCATCGTAGCGACCCGGCACGGCCTATGCCCAATTTGCCGCCAACTATGGCTTTCCGGCAATCGCGGGCTCGGCGTGGGAGTGGGGCTTTGCAATGCCCAATGGCTGTACCGATCCTTCCACGGCTTTCATGACCTGCACCACCTGCCACAACCAGCATGTGATGTATATCTACACGGCCCCCAGAGGGAAACAGACCGGCGCGAAGGTCGCGGGTGGATCCTATCCGACCTACTTCTTCGTGAACGCCCCCTATAACCCCGGCGCTGGCAACAACGCCCGACGATGGCTGCCTCCACCACACAGTTCTGCCGCCAATGCCACACTGGCGAGTCGAACGAGAGCGAATGGAGTCATGAACGTTGCGACGCAGTTCTAATCGGCCACAAAACGGAGGGAGGGGGTGTCCTCTCCTCCGATTTCAAAACCTGAGCGGAGAAAGGAAAATGAAGAAGCAGCGCAAGAACGCGATGATGACCGGAGCGGCTCTGCTGTCGCTGGCCTTGACGTGCGGCGCTCAGGTGGTGGCTTCTCATGCGCCCACCCTGGCAGCAGCCACGCAGCCAGCAGCGCGGCTCAGCGGTCCGGCGAACTTGCGGGCCCGGCCAAGCCGGTGGTGCGAGTGAACGGCGCGGTGCTGACGGACCGCGATTTGGCCCGCGAGATTCAAATGATTTTCCCTTATGAGAAGACCCATGACGGCATCCCCAAAGGCATGGAACCGGAAATGCGCAAGGGCGCAATGCAAATGATGGTCTTCGAAGAGCTGGTGTACCAGGAAGCGCTGCGGCGCAAGATGACGGTCGCTCCCCAGCGCATGAAGGAGTCGGAAGCGCGCTTCCGCCAGCAGTTCGCCAGCGACGAAGAGTTCCAGAAGGTGATGGAGATTGAAGTCCACGGGTCGCCGCAACTGATGCGGGAAAAGATTCGGCGCTCGCTGCTGATTGAGGAATTGCTGAAGAGCGATGTTACCGATAAGGCGGCGGTTTCCGAAGTCGAAGCCCGGGATTACTACAGCCGGAATGCGAAGAAGTTCCAACACGGCGAGCTGTTCAGCCTGCAGACGATTTCAATCATTCCTCCGGGAGATGCCAATCCGGATGCGCGAAAGAAGCCCGCAAGCACGCTGAGGATGCGTGGAAACAGGCCAAAGCGAGCAAAAGCTACAAGGAATTTGGCTTGCTGGCGGAAAAGTTCTCGGACGACGACTGGCACGTGAACATGGGCGACCGCAAGCTGGTGGAGGCGGGAAGCTGCCACCGCCGGTAGTACAGGCGGCGCGCGCCATGAAGCCGGGACAAGTGAGCGATCTCATCCAGTTAGGCAATGACTACACGATGTTTCGCCTGAACGCCCATACTCCGGCGGGCACGCAGCCCTTTGCCGAAGTAAAAGTTCAATTGATGAAAGATTTGCAGAAAGAGAAGAACGAGCAGCTTGCGAGCCGATCTGAACACGGCGTTAGGAAGACGGCCAAGATCGAGGTTTTGTGATTTGCATTGCCACCACGTTGGATAACTCTTTGGCGCCCGCGCGTGTGGCAGGGATCAGGTGGGTGATGCGGGTTATGCGGGTTCACAAAACGTGCTGGTTGGTGGTGGGCGTTTTGTTAGCGGTTCTGCCTTCCGATGCACAACTGCAAGTCGGTGACAACTGGCAGATGAATCTAAGCGGCAATCTTGGCTATACCTATAACGGAGAAATGAACGAGGGTGCTTCCGCACACAGCATGGGACTTTCGGGTGATGCTAACCTGCGTGGCAGCTATTACAACCCGAATTTCATTACCTTTAATGTCCAGCCGTACTACGATCGGACACAATCGAATTCTGTGTTCGGTTCCCTGACTAACAGCAGCGGCGTAAGTGGTGGCGTGAACTTGTTCAGTGGCAGTCATTTTCCTGGTTCGGTTTTCTATGCCAAGGGCGTCAACGATTCGGGAGAGTTTGGCATTCCCGCGTCATCTGTCGGATTGGCCGAACATGGCGACAACCAGAACTTTGGAGTGAGTTGGAGCGAATTGCTACCTGATATGCCAACGCTCACGGCGAGCTATGCAGTTGGCAGCGGAACCTCGTCGATCTACGGAAGCCAGGAACAGAATAGCCAGGCTGATCGCACTCTAATGCTGCTGTCGACGTATTTCGTGTCAGGCTTCCGGTTGTCGGGAGGCTACACTCACCGGAATATCGATGCCAACTATTCGCAACTGCTCGATGGATCCCCCGAGCCGGTAGAGAGCAACACGTCCAGCGACACCTTGCAGTTCAACGCGCAACATGCTCTTCCAATGTCAGGCTCAGCCAGTCTTGGATGGAGTCGCTCAAGCTACGGATACGATTATCACGGTACCCGTCCGACACCACGAACTCAGAATATGTACAAACGCTGAACGGGCTTGTCAGTTTCCCGCCCGGCGAAAAAGCTGAGTGTCGCCGTCGATGCAAACTACAACGACAGTCTGTTAGGCAGCATTCCCGAGCCGATACTGAACAGCGGAACAGCCCTCAACCCAGCCACCGTCAGCAGCTTCAACAACTTTCTGGTTGGTGCCGACGCCTATTACCAGCTTTTGTCCAATCTTACTCTGCACGGCAATGTCAACCACCAGCGGCAGGAATTCCAAGGCAAGAGCTATAGCTCCACCACCTACGGCGGCAGCGCAAACTATAATCTCAACAAAAGATTTTTAGGGTCGCTGTCGTTTTCGCTTGCGGTGTTCGATTCTGCAAACCAGGAGGGCAACAACGGCCTGGGATTCGTAGGCAATCTGAATTTCGATCGCAAGATTGCCAACTGGGACGTGAGTGCAAACTTCAGTTACTCACAGAACGTTCAGACCCTCATCCTGGTGTACACGACTTCATCGTACAGCTGGGTCGCGAACGCAAGACGCCGTCTGGCGAACCGCACCTATTTTTCCGCCGGATACGGCGGATCGCACAGCGGTATTACCAATCAACCCGACACCTCGAACAGTTCGGAACGTGTTTCCGGCTCTCTAACCTGGCGACTCTATAGCGTGAACGGTTTCTACTCGAAGTCCGATGGAGCGGCCTTCTTCACCCCGACCGGGCTGGTCGCGGTGCCGGCCGGCCTCCCGCCCGAATTGTTCGCACCGGGTTCCGTCATGGTTTACAACTCCAAAGCGGTTGGCGGAAACGCAAGCGCCGTCTTTATGCGACGGCTCACCCTGAGTCTGGGATATGCCGACAGTAAAGGTAGTACTGTCGACCCACTGATCAGCACCTCCACAGGCAGCCAGCTCTATAACGTCATTGGACAGTACCGATTAAGGAAGATCTACATCAACGGCGGCTACACGCGCCTTCACCAGAATGTAGGCACAGTGGGCACTGCTCCCGTGGCCGTCACGTCGTACTATATTGGGATCTCACGATGGTTCAACTTCTTCTGAGCTTCGAACAGAGGAAATTCTTGCGTGCGAGCGTAATGTGCGCAGGGATACTCTTGCTCCTCGCGTCGCCGGGTTGGAGTGCGAAAGTATGCAGGGAGAAAGTCGAAGAACCGCCTCCTCCGGACTTGCTTCTCCAGGGCGGCCGCAAGCTGCATTACGAGCGCAGCTTCAGCTCAGAAAAGGAGATGGAGAAGAAACCAGGATTCTTCACCAAGGTTCTGGATGTGCTGATCGGACAGCCGGAACATCCGCAGCTGGTACGTCCCTACAGCATTGCCGTGGATTCGCGCGGGAGAGCTATCGTTACTGACCCAGGCGCCAATGGCATTCACATCTTCGACCTGGAACAGCATAAGTACAAATTCATCGAGCGCAGAGATAAAGACAAAGATCCCATGCGCTCGCCCCAGTGCATTGCCGTCGATGCGCAGGACAATTTTTATGTAACTGACTCCGAGGCAGGCAAGATTTTCGTCTTCGACGCCAGCGGAAAATTCCGCCGAACCATCGGCAGCCTCAAAGGCGGAGAAGGCTTCTTCAAGCGGCCCACGGGAATTGCAGTCGATTCCGCTGCCGACCGGATTTACGTCACCGATACGCTGCGTAATAAGGTCTTCATGCTCGACATGAAGGGCAACGTTTTACAGACAATCGGTCACCAGGGAACCGGCGGTGGCGAATTCAACGTTCCCACAGAAGTGCTGATTCACGATCAGAACCTCTTCGTCGTGGATGCGATGAACTTCCGCGTGCAATTTCTTGATCGCTCGGGCGCGTTCCAGTACTTCAGTCGGACAGATTGGTGATTAGCTCGGGCTCGATGTTCCGGCCGAAAGGAATCGCCCTCGACTCTGAGGGACACCTTTACGTGGTGGATGGATTGTGGGGAGTAGTGCAGGTTTTCGATCAATCAGGGACAGGCTGCTCTATTACTTCGGCAGCCGTGGTACCCGCCCAGGAGAGTTTCAATTGCCGGCCGGATTGTTCGTGGATCACGACGATCGCGTCTTCGTCGTTGACTCGTATAACCGCCGCGTCGCAGGTCTTCCGATTACTACGGCTTGCCAAAGCAAGCCGCGGGAGAACCGCGATGAGAACGACTGTGGCTGGTCTCGATACTCATGCTGGGGCTCATGGCCCACGCTCAGAATAATGGGCAGGATGTACTGGGCGCTCATAATCTCTCGGCCAGTGGCACGGGCCCGGTGAAAGGCGGGCTCGGACGCGTGCCTCTATTGCCACGCCCCCCACTCGGGAATCGCAACGCCAAATGCTGCGCTCTGGAGCCAGACGCTCTCTGTACAAACCTACGCATCCTATATCGAGCACCACTTTGCACAATTCTGCGCAACAGCCTACGGCCTGGGGGATGCCAGTAGCCTCTGTTTGAGTTGTCATGACGGAACCGTCGCGGTCGGACAGACGCAACCTTACGGCACGCTCACCATGACCGGCAACATGACTTCGACAGATGTATTTGGTTCTGGACTGCAGGGATCGCATCCGTTCAGCCTCAAGTTGCCATTAGCAGATGCTCCCGACCTGGTGCCATCGCTGGCCGCTACCCACACCACCGTCGACCCGCTCAAGGCGGTGAAACTGGTCAACAATAACGTCGAGTGCACCAGTTGCCATTCGCCGCACGTGCAGGCGATCGATCAGGTTTCGCAAAACTTCCTGGTGCGCGACAGTTCGAACGGACAGCTCTGCCTCTCTTGCCATGAAGTGGATCGCGCGAACTGTCAGCGGACAGAATAATCCTCTGTCGCAGTGGTCTGACGAGCATCCACGCGCACAGCCAGCAACAAGATCGCAAACGGGCCCATGCTGGGCAGTTACGCGAATGGTGGCGCAGAATGCTTGCATCTCCTGCCACATGCCGCACAACTCGCTGGCTGGAGCGCGCTTGCTGCGCGGGCCGGTTCCCTCCGTTAACAACATGGATTCGGCAACGCAGAACTGCATCACCTGCCACGCCGGCGGGACCAACATCTCTCGCCGGCCATTCCCAACGTGTACGCGGAGTTTGCGAAGATTGCGCATCCCTACCCGTTGGGAACTAATACGCACGATACGAACGAAGCGGCGCTTACTGAACAACAACCGGCATGCCACTTGTGTAGACTGCCACAGCCCACATGCATCTCAAGCGGTCGACCTCATTTGCGTCGCCCTTGCCTCCCGTGATGCGAGTTTCGCAGAATGGCGTTATTGGCATCAGTGCCACTGACGGAATGACTGTGTTGAATCCGGCGGTCAACCAGTATGAGAACTGTTTGCGTTGCCACGGCACCAGCAGCGGGAAGCAGTCGCAGGCAGTTTTCGGATACTTACCGACGTGGGCCGTCGCCGCGCCCGATCCGCTGAATATCATTCCGCAGTTCAGTGCTACGTCCACTTCGAGCCATCCGGTAATGCACAATCGCAGCAGCGCCATGGCGCAACCCAGCCTGCTGAGCAATCATGTTGAATCTGGACGGGCGCACGCAGGGTCGAGCCATGGGCACTCAGATTCTCTGCACTGACTGTCACAATAGCGACGATAATCGCGAATTCGGCGGCACTGGGCCGAACGGTCCGCACGGGTCACAAGTACCTGCACGTTTTGGAACGGCGCTACGAGTTCAGTCAGGTGGCTCCGGCGCCCGCAGGTGGGCCGGGAACGGCAATCCAGAATCTATTCCCCAATCCAGTGCTGGATCCTGCGGCCAGTGGTCCTTACTCGTTGTGCGCGCAAATGCCACGACCTGAACCAGATCGTCTCCAACACCAGTTTCACTCGAGCACGCCCGCCACATCAACGATGGCTTCTCCTGCTCAACTTGTCACACTTCGCATGGTATGGGTGGGGCGTCGGCCAACATCTCGGGCGAACGGATGGTCAATTTCGATATTAACGTGGTCGCACCGAACGGCACCACGCCGATTTCGTACAACCGGGCCAGCAATTCCTGCAGCCTGACTTGTCACAGCCACGCGCATACATTAGCGGGCGCAGCTGCGGCCGCGGTGCAAAAGCGAGTCGTTCGTTAAACCGGAACGCCGACGACTGTTACGACCAACGACATTCGATTGCGTGAAATCACGCGTCACAGCGTTTTTTCTTGTCTGATAGTCCGCCGAAATCGTCCTTTGCTCCTAATCCCAAGCGATGTAACTTCCTTATTTTGAAACAGTTACTCCGCGTATGGTCCCATCTGTCTTTGGCAACGCACATGCATTGTTCCATCCTAAGGTGAACCCGGCGCTGGCATCGCAACGGGCTCTTGCAAGTCCTGATCGGCTCAGCAGGCAATAAGGAGATCGAATGGAAACGAACGAGCGTCAGCCCAAGTTCTGGAGCAACGCGCAAACCTGCGTCATGGCAGGGATTTGCCTGATCATGGGATTCGGACTCGGCTATCTGGTCCACGCACCCGCGGATGCCAATCACAGCGCGCCTCCTGCCGTCGCCAAATCGCAGCCTGCACCATCAGGAATGAAGGGCGGCATGCCCAGTCCCGAGGACATGAAGCGCATGGCTGACAAGCAGGTCGCTCCCTTGCTCGTGGAGTTGCAGCAGCATCCAAAAGACCCCGAACTGCTCGCCAAGATTGGCCGGTCGTATCTCGCTGCGCAGCAGTTTCAAAGCGCCGCACCGTACTATGAGCAATCGGCCTCTCTGAAGCCTTCGCCAGAAACGCTGAATGAGTTGTCGTTCGTCCAGTATTCGTTGGGCGACATCGACAAAGCCATCGAGACGCTACATAGAGCGATCAAATTGGATCCCAAGGACTCCAGGCTTTTATTTAACCTCGGCATGTTTGAGTGGCACGGTAAATCGGATCCGAAAGCGGCAATCGCCGCGTGGCAGAACTTGCTCAAGGTGAATCCCAACGATCCTGAAACGCGCCCAGGTCGAGCAGATGATTGCGCAGGCAAAACAACATCTGAATATCGCCCCCGGCACGAGGACAGACAAGCCCGCAATGTAGAGCGGAGTTGAGTCGAGTGGGCCGTGCATGAAAAAGCAGAGCTGAGAATTTTCGATTGGAGATTGAGGACGATGGCTCGACAGTAAAGCTCGCATTTCCGGGAATTGGACCAGTTCCCAGGCTTACGTGATATCGGTTCTCTGCCTGGTCATAGGAGTAGCTGCAGGGTACATCGTCCGTGGTTCTGCTTCGACCCACCCAGCCATTGCCGCAAGCCAGGCGAACCAGGCGCCACCAATCCCCGCTGGCATGGGAGAGGGCGCCATGCCGCGAGCTGGCGTGCCCCGCAGTCCCTTACTCCGGAGCAGCTGCGGCAGATGGCTGACACGCAGGCCGCAGCCGCTGTTGGCGCAGCTCAAGAGTGAACCCAACAATGCGGAACTGCTCTACAAAATCGGCAACTTATACTATGACGCCCAACAGTACCCCGACGCAGTCGCGTATTACGAGCGATCGCTGAAAATCAATCCCAACGCTACCGACGTGCGCACGGACCTGGGCACGGCGTATCACTTAATCGGTCAGCCCGATCGCGCCATCAGCGAGTACGACGAAGTGCTCAAGGTCGATAGCAAACATGCCAACGCGCTCTTCAACGAAGGCATGGTCAAGTGGCAGGACAAAATGGATATGAAGGGCGCCATCGCAGCCTGGCAGCACCTGCTGGACACGAATCCCGACTATCCGCAGCGAGATCGCGTACAAACAGTTAATTGCCCAGGCGAACCAGCATCTGAACGTAAAACCGGGAACTAAGCAGGCAAGACCTCGGAAGTTAGATCAACGGTGGACGCGGCAAGTGAGGGACGAAACAGACGTGGCGACATTGAATGCTGACCTTATGACGCTGATCTCATGAAAAAATTGAAGTCATGCCCGTCCTCACCGGGCCTCCTGCCCTGCCTGGTAGCCAGCGCTTTTTGTTCCCCTTCTGATTCTTGGAATGATCGAATCTGGGCTTGAGAATCGGGGGCGTCGGATAACAGCACGGAACTATTGGTTCCTTGCACGGTGCAAGGCTCGCCCGCTTCATGCTACAACCTGTTTTTTCCCGCGCCCTTTTTTCCCGCCGGGATGAGCAAACGCCGCAGCTCTATTCCATCCCTGCACAAGCCGCAGGGACCTACCGAATTTTCGTGCTCGGTGAGTCGGCGGCCATGGGCGATCCCGATCCCGCCTACGCTTTCAGTCGCTATCTGGAAGTGATGTTGCGGCAGCGCTATCCGGCCGACGAAGTTTGAAGTCGTGAATACCGGCAGCGTGGCCATCAACTCGCATGTGCGTGCTGCCGATCGCGAAGGGGCTGGCGGATCAGCGTCCGGACCTGTTCATCATCTACTCGGGCAACAACGAAGTCGTGGGACCGTATGGCCCCGGGACGGCGCTGACCTCGTCGGGCATGAGTCTGCCGGTCATCCGCGACCAGCATCTTCGTGCGTTCCACGCGCATCGGCCAGCTTGTTACCAAGATCGGAACGCAAAAGCGGGAATGGGGCGGGATGGAGATGTTTCTCGACAAGCAGGTCCGCGAGAGTTCCCCGTCTCATGAAGTATGCGTACGCGAACTTTGAGGCCAATCTGCGCGACACCGTCGCGGTCGCCCGCAGTTCGGGCGCCAGGGTCATCGTCAGCCACGGTCGCTACGAATCTGAAAGACTGCGCGCCGTTCGCCTCTCAGCATCGCGAGGATTTGGAGCGGGATGAATTGCGTTCCTGGACGGCGCTGGTGCAACAGGGCGACGGAACTGGAAAGCGCCCGTCTTACGCTGAAGCGCTGCAAGCCTACCAGGCAGCGACCAAGATTGACGACCAGTACGCCGAACTCGAATTCCGCATGGCGCGCAGCCTTGGATGCTGGGAGATTACGAGGCCGCCAGGAGCATTTTCTTCGGGCCCGCGATCTCGATACGCTGCGTTTTCGCGCCGATAGCAAAATCAACGACATCAATCGCTCCGTGGCGTCATCCTTTCCGGGGTCGGATCTGGTCGACGCCGACGCAGTGTTTTCCAAAGCCAGCCCGAACGGAATCATCGGCAGCGAACTGGTCTATGAACATGTCCACCTGACGCCCTAGGGAATTACCTGCTGGCGCGCGCCATGTTCCTGCAGATCGCGAGAGAGCTTCGCGGCGACGGCACACAGACGGAAGCCAGACGTTCCTTCCGAAATCGAGTGCGAGCGACTGCTGGCCTTCACCGGCCACGACCGTTTTCGCATCGCACGGAAATGTTGCAGCGCCTGCAAAAAGCCCATTCACCAATCAGCTGAACCACTCCGATCAAGTGTTGCGCTTGATGCAGCAGAACGCAGGCTGAGACCCGAACGATACGGCGGCGCAGTATGAGTGGGCGATACGCAGCCCGGAAGACCGCATGCTCGTTACAGCTATGGCATGTTCCTTTTTCAATACAACCGCGCGGCCGCGGCACAGCAGTTGCGATGGCCCGCCCTGGGATGGCTTTCCGGTTTTCGGCCGGATGGAATGCAGATTGAGTAACTGGAATCCGTTTCGCTCAGAAGCCGCGATACATCAACTGCGCAGCGCTAGCATCCTGACCCAGACTCAACATCCACACGAAGAGCATCACCAGCGCGTAAAGCGGCGGAATCCAATACCAGCGCCAGCGCGCCACCAGAGCCAGAGGGCCGGACCGTCTGCGGCCTTCGCCGCCCCGATGCGGTTCAAGCATCCCGCCATCATGAGAACAGCACGTAACCCGCACCCAGAGCGCCACCAGGAAATACAGGCTCCCACTCAGAAAATGCGAGGCATAATTGCGCGGCGACACGATGGCCGAGAACATCTGAGCCGCCTGCGTCACTGAATTGGCGCGGAACAAAATCCATCCCAGGTTGATGAGCGCCATGGTCGCGAGCCATGAGAGCGAGTTCCATACGCTCTCGGGCGGATTCCAGTTGAACTTGTCTCCACTTGCTGCACTTGCCGGTGCAAAACCAGGAGCACTCCGTGATAACAGCCCCACAGCCAGAAACAGCAACTGGCTTGTGCCACAATCCGAACAGAACCATCGATATCACTAATGCGAGATTGCGCCACCAAACTTCCCGGCGCAACGTAGCCAGCGGAAGGAAAATGTAGTCGCGAATCCAGAACGACAGCGACATGTGCCAGCGTGTCCAGAAGATCGACGCATTGGTCGACTGAAACGGACGAGCGAAGTTTTCAGGCACGGTAAACCCCAGCGCTTTCGCGGCGCCGATGGCGATGTGCGAATATCCCGCGAAATCGAGGAAGAGTTGCAATCCGTATCCCAAAGCCAGGCACCACACGTCCGGGCCGCTCCAGTGCGTAACGCGGTCGAAACCGGAATTAATCCCGTCCCCGCCGAGGATTCCTTGCCCCAGCAGTTTGGCCAGTTGCACCATGAGCACGCCGGTAGCGATGCGCGCGGAAGCCATGCCCGATGTTGTCCCAACCCTTGGGTTCTTCGGAGCGAAATTGCGGCAGCATGTCGGGCATGCGGCAGATCGGGCCCGAGATGGTCACCGGGAAGAAAACCATGTACAGGGCAAACTCGAAAAACGATGGGTCGAGTTCCTCTTCGCGATAAAGATCAAACAGGTAACTCATGGCCTGAAACGTCCAGAACGACAGTCCCAGGGGCAGCGCCAGATGCGCGAACCTCTGCAACGATGAGAGCGGAATGTGAGCGCAACTTCCGGAAGATATTTGAAAGTGCCCAGCAGAGCCAGGTTCAAGAGAATGCCGAGAGACAGGATGGCAGAAGGCGCGGCGAAGCAGCATTGTCCAACCAGGAAGTTCACCACCGTGGAAGTAAGAAGCACGGCCGCGAACCAGGTCCCCACGTGAGATAGAGGGCGTAGCTGGCAAGCAGCACACGCTTGGCGCACGCTTCGCGAGCGGACTTTGGCGAGGACCACAGCACAAAGCAGGAACAGCAGACAGTAGTGCGAGGCCTTGAAACAACATTCCTCCTTGCCTGCAAGTCGAACGGTCACGGTCTAGCGACCCCGCCGAGAGACAGCGAACAAGAATAAAGGTCCGATTGCCAGTTACAGAAAACAGTCGATGGGATCGAATGCATTGAATGTCTGGTGTCAGTGCACGATTCCGCAACCTCATCGAAGCGCTCGATGCCGCTCCCGCCGACCGCCCGTTCATTACTGCATGGATCGACGAAGACGAGCGCGCGACAGTCACTTTCGGCGAGTTTCGCCGTCGCGCCCGCGGCCAGGCCGCAGTGCTGAGAAAACATGGTGTGACCGTCGGCGACCGCGTGGTGATCATCATGCCGCAGGGCATTCCCGCGATGACCACGTTCGCCGGAGCGATGATGCTGGGCGCGGCGCCCACGTTCCTCGCCTATCCCAACTTCAAGATCGAGCCCGCCAAATACCGTTCCGGCTGGCTGGCGTCACTGCAAACCTAAGCGCCAAGGCCGTTGTGATTGACGAAGAATTTCCTGACGACATGCTGGGCCATGTCGCCCTTGAGGCGGAAGCGAAGCTGCTGCGCGCGGGAATTCCGGCAGAGTTGGTGACCGAGAACCAGAGATTGAAACGCCTCGGCTTCCTGCCGACAGCGTGGCGTTCATTCAGCATTCGGCGGGAACGACCGGGCTGCAGAAAGGAGTGGCCCTGACCCACGCGGCCGTGCTGCGCCAACTCGGCCACCTCGCGCGAGCGCTGAAGATCGATGCGTCCACCGACCACATTTACAGCTGGCTGCCGCTGTATCACGACATGGGGCTGATCGCGTGCTTCATGCTGCCCATGGCGTTGCACGTTCCCGTGGTAATGCAATCGCCGCTCGACTGGGTCATGCACCCGGAAACCATGCTGCAGATCATCGCCGAGTACAAATGCACGCTGGCGTGGCTGCCGAATTTTGCGTTTCAGTTCGTGCCCCGGCGCACGCCGCAGAGCCGATGGGCGCAGTACGATCTTTCGTCGATTCGCGCCCTGATCAATTGTTCCGAGCCGGTCCGCGCCAGCAGCATGCTCGAGTTCCAGACGGCCTTTGCGCCCGCTGGATTGAAGAGCCAGCGCGCTGCACTCGTCGTACGCCATGGCCGAGAACGTATTTGCCGTCACCCAATCGGAGACGACTCGGAGAACTGCCCACGGATCCGGCGCGCATCTGGGCGGATGGTCAGCAATTCCGCGGCGCCCATCAGATCGTTCCGGTCGCGAAGGGAACCCCCGGTGCGGTTCGTTTACTCTCGTCGGGCCGATTGCTGCCGGGGCAAGAAGTTCGCATTGTCTCGGACTCTGGCGCTATCCTCGGGGAAGGCATGTCGGCGAGATTCTGGTCAAAGCGACTGTCTGTTCGACGGCTACTACAACCGTCCCGACCTGACCGCTCAGGCGATCGTCGACGGCTGGTACCACACCGGCGATCTGGGCTTTCTGTCTCGGGGGCGAACTCTATGTGGTCGGCCGAAAAAAAGACCTGCTGATTATCGGCGGCGAAAATATTTATCCTCAGGACATCGAGGAGATCGTCAGTGCCCATCCCGCCGTTCACGACGGCCGCGTGATCGCGATGGGCGTGTACAATCCCGATCTGGGACGGAAGAGATCGTGGTGGTGGCGGAAGTCGAGCACGAAGAACTTCTCGCGAGCGCCGCCGAGATCGAGCGAAATTCGCGCAGCTCGTCGCGGGCTGGGCGTGGCGATTCGTACGATTTTCCTGAAGCCGCCGAGTGGATCGTCAAGAGCACGGCCGGGAAGGCTGCGCGTTCCGCCACTCGCGAGAAGCTTTGCGCGAGCATCCCGAACTTGGGTTTGATCTTAGGATGAACTGAGGAGCCGCATGACCGAGGAAACTCAGCAAATGATTGAACACATCGCGCGGCTCATCCGCAAGCCGGGCGTGACCGACGAAAATACCCGCCTGGTTTCTTCGGGGCTGATCGACTCAATGGCGCTGGTCGATCTGTTGCTGAAGCTGGAAGACCTCACGCACATGCGCATTCCGGCCGGCAAAGTCCAGCCGAAAGATTTGGACACGGTGGCGAAAATGTTCGCGACCGCGCAGCGGGTAGGGAAGCCAAGGAAGTAGCGCCAAAAAACTCGTGCAAAGATCTATTCAACTTGTGCCGGCTTGTTCGTCTTTGTGCCAGGTGCCATCTTCGTGTGCGCTTCGGCCTTGGCAATCAGATTTTCCACCTGCTCCCGCTTGGGATAGTCCGGATTGCCGGCCAACAACTTCTTCCACGCAACGATGGCGCCCGTGATGTCGCCTTTACCCTCCCACTTCACCATGCCCTCATCGAAAAGAGCATTCGCATGTTTGGGGTTCTGCTTCAGCACTTCGTCGAACTCGGTGATGGCATGGTCGGGATCGCCCATGAAGTAATAAGCCGTCGCCATATCCGTGCGCACATCGGTCGTCCGGCTTTAGTTTCAACGACTCTTCGTAATACTTCACGGCTTCGGGGAACTGGCGTGTGTCGTAATAAATGTTGCCAATCTTGTAGAGTGTTTCGGGATCGTTGGGATTCTGTTTAAGGCTCGCCAGCAGCGGTTCCGCCTGTTTGTCTGCCATCTGCTTCATCTGGTCGGGAGTGGGCTGCTGCGTTGCGCCCATCGCGGTCGGAGCGACTTGGGTTGTCCCGGCGGTTGTCGACGCCGGTTGCGAGGACGATCCGCCGCGAACCAGATATCCAATGCAAATTCCGAGGCCCAGGCAGATAACAGCAATCACATAGGAGGCTGTGCTCAGGCCCTTGGCAGTACTGCTCGTTTCGTTCGACATCGTACGACTCCTGTCCATGCAAACAGCGAAAATCAGCTGACCTATGGTCGCAGGAGTCGGCACAGCCCTCTGTGAGCTAAATCACAGGGGAGAGGTTCAGGAATACCGACGAATTCGTCGCCCGGCACACTTACTATTGGGCTCCGCCTCGAGAGTCCACCGGAATGTAATATGCATTTTGCACTTGTATGCGGATGTGTTTGCTGCGACTGGATCGTACGCTGACACTTCGGAATTCGTTTCCCGTGCGACTCGGACGCGCGCGATAGTACAAAACGTAACCGGATCGAAGTTCGTTTCCGATCGTTGCCAGCACCCTTTCCAGGTCGCGAGTATTGGTCACCGTGAAATCTCGCCCACCCGTTCCCACTGCGATCGCGTGGAGTACGCTACCGCCATTGCCCCAAGCGCGGCTATTTTTGCGATGTATGGTATACACCGCGACTTTTGCCTGCTGCGCCGCTGCGATCACATCTGGAGCTGAGTGAATGCTGTAGTTATCCTCTCCATCGGAGAAAACGATCATAGCGGCGCGACGCGGTTTCGCTTCGACAGGCTGATCGTGAAGTGCCTCCAGCAGAGCGTCATTAAATGCGGTCGCATGGAAGTTTCCGCGCTTTGCCTCCAGAGCACGGTGTCAGCTGATCGGATTTCTGGATCTCGCTCTTGAATTGTAGTTTGCTGTCGAAAGCCGCAACCCAAAATTGATCTTGTCTCGGATATTCGACTGCACGAACGCAGGACCGGCTTCTCCATCTGCCGCCAGGACTTCTGGTTCGATTCGCTGGTGTCGTAGATCACGGTTGCAGACAGCGGCAGATTATGTGCGCTGGTCACCCGAACTGCTTTACAGGCGCGCCATCTTCTATCACCTTGAGATCCGCGGCGCCAGATTCGGCATGGGGTGACCCGCAGCATCCGTCGCAACCATTTCCAACTGCACTTCATTGACGTCGGCGTGGATGTCAGGGGATGCCGGATCTGCTGCCCGCGCGGTCCAGGGCAAGCAACTTAAAACCAGCAACAACGTGCAAAAATCCATCCCAGGGTGGATGCGAATAAACCGGAGGCTGTTGTTCGGGCGCGACTGAGAGCGGACATAGAGCGTCGACATGTGCCTAACATCGGCTGTCGGTGCCTGTGCTTCAGGAGAGAGCACCAAACTTCAGTAACCGCGTGGCGGGAGAAATTCAGTTGCCGCGGCAACAGGGAATAACGGGCAGTATTCAGTGCGTTTGTGATGTTTGCGGATGCAACTGAAATACTTGCACGCGCCCGTTTTTGGAATCCGCAACGTAAATCTGATTGTTTTCGTCGATCCAGAGTCCGCGCGGAAAATGAAATTCACCGTGCTTCGAACCGGGCTGGCCGAATGAATATAAGCCGTCTCCGTTGCGATCGTAAGCGCGAATCGCTCCGGCGGCTGGATCGCTTATAAAGATGTTGCCGAAGGCGTCCACGGCCAATCCGTCAGGTCCTCCGTAGTAGCCGCCTGACATCAGCGGAATTTCTCTTTGCAGATGACCTTCGAGATCGAGGATCGTTATTTTGGAAGCTCCAAGCACAAAGACTTCGCCGCCGCGGATGACGATGTCGGTGGGAAACTGGAGCTTGCCTGTCGCGGTTTCTCCGCCATCACGCGCACGCAGTTCGATCACGTCCAGATCAGGTCTGCCAAACCGGCGCACAATATTACCGTCGTGGTCGAGCACGACTAACATGTGCCGTGTAGTGTCGAGCAGAAAAATGCGGCCGCTCTTCGGATCGATCGCAATGCCGCTGGGCCGATCGAAGTAGCCGCCCTCTCCATTGTCGCGTTTCCCTATGTACCGTTGGAACCGCCCATTCCGGTCGTAAACCACAATCATCCCGAGCTCAACGTCGGTGACGTAAATGTTGTGCTCGCTATCAACGGCGATGCCCCAAGGCGCCCGAAGCCGCCGGTTTTCTCCACCCTGGATCCGAAAATATCGGCTGCCCTTCGGATCGAATACATGGACGGCCTGAGCACTTGGATCCGTCACTAGGACGCGACCGTCGGAATCTGTAACCACACTGCTCGGACGCGCCATAAACAATGTATGCGATCGCAGGTGCTCGGTAACTGCGTCAGGAAATGAGCTGAGCGACAGACGAGGAGCTTCCGATCGGGCAGAGCGCACAACGTGGGGCGCATCCACAACAATCTTGCGCGGATATTTCAGCGGCTCGACTTCGAGCGCGTCGTCAGCGTCGACCACCGCGTCTTCAGTGGACGGATACCCCGAGACTTTGAAAGCGAAGCTGTCCAGCCGCGTGGGCCGATTCGCATCGCGATCCGACTGAAACTTGCGCACGTACGTGGGCAGCGAATAAGCATGCGTCGGAGGCGACTGGCCGGCTCCCAGCGTGGGGAATAAACAAAGCAGCAGAATCCCCGGTACTGATTTCACTCTCATAAGGATCAGGCGAAGTGCCTCCCGAAAACCCAAGCCAGGAGGAGGTTATGGATGAAGCAGGGGAGGGTTGGCCGACAAATGAGCAAAGCCCATGTTGATCTCGCCGCGACACAGCTTCAATCAGATCCAGTGGCCGCCAGTTACTTTCGTTTAATTGGAGTTCCATTCCGGGCCGGAGCACACGATTGCCAGCACATTCGCGCGCGAAATTAGGGGGTTGCGAACGCTTACGGAATTTTGCTTTCGCTGTGGCAGGAGTAGCAGCCCACGGCCGTCCCCTTCGCGAACTTCTTCCTGCCGAATTTTGTGTTGAAGCTGCGATCGGCAAAGACTTGCGACAGCACGGTTCCATGTCCGTCTGTGCCGTGACACGCAACGCATGTGGCAGCGCCAATTTCATCGACCCGCAGTCCATGCGATGAATCCAGTTGTCCCCGGCCAGGTGCATCCCGTGCGGGCCTTCTGGCTTCGGCATCTCCACCTTGTGGCACTGATTGCAATCCCAGCCAACGCGTCTGTGCTGCGTGTGAGGATCGCCATGGCACGCCGCGCACTTCAGGCCTCCATGTCCAACGGAGGTCTCGTACGTCTTGCCGGCGTTAACGGCAAACGTACCGTCACTGGCGTGCCGCAGATTACCGCTCTCGTCGAATGCGCTGGAAAATCGGAGCACGCCCTTGGCGTGGAGAGCGGTACCCACATGGCAACTACTGCAATCGGGGCTCGCAATTCGTTTCGCATCCGGACCATGGCAACTTGTACAAGCAAGATCCTGGGCAGAAGCGGTGGACAGCAGCACTAGAAGAAAATGATGCCGGTTGCGAAGCTGAAGAGCGAAGCCGCCCGTCGGAAGTCTCGTTGGATTTCACTACCGACCGACCACACCCTCCGCAACAGCACACGGATTTGTTTCGCGAACCATGACTCGGACTCAGACCACCGTTGTCTCACGGCTACCCTATACAAATTCCTTATCCAAGTCATTAATTCTTACATTGAGCCTGCTCCCGTGCCCCGCTGCTATAGTCTCCCGATGGCGAGCGTGCCGTCGGAGGCCCTGAGTCCTCTTCTGTTCGATGGATACGATCCGGGAAATTTCTACGATGAGATGTTCTCCCGGCGTGGGTACCCGCGCGCGCATTACCAGAAAATCTTTCAGAAGCTGGCGGCTGTCGCGCCCACGCAATTCGAAGAGCGCCGCCATCTCGCTGATCTATCGTTTTTGCTCCAGGGGATTACCTTCACGGTCTATAGCGATGGCCGTGGCACCGAGCGCCTTTTTCCATTCGATCTGATCCCGCGCATCCTCCCGAACTCGGAGTGGCGCCGTATTGAGCGCGGACTTGCCCAACGTGTGATCGCACTCAACCTCTTTTTACAGGATATCTACGGTCCACAGCGTATTCTGCATGATCGCGAGATTCCTCGCTCACTCATCTATTCCTGCCGCCACTTTCATCGCGAGATGATCGGCGTCGACGTTCCCCACGGCATCTACACGCATATCTGCGGAATCGATCTGATTCGCGACTCGAAGACGGGCGAGTTTCTCATTCTTGAAGATAACGTGCGGACGCCGAGCGGGATCTCCTATGTGCTCGAGAACCGCATCGTGATGACGCGCACTTTTCCCGACGCGTTTCAGGCGTACGAAGTCTTGCCGATCAATCACTATCCGGCGGAGCTCTCCCGGATTTTGCGCAGCCTCTCTCCTCGCGGCACCACCGATACGCAGACGGTTCTGCTCACGCCCGGCATTTACAACAGCGCTTATTTCGAGCACAGCTTCCTCGCCCAGCAGATGGGCGTCGAGTTGGTCGAGGGCCGCGATCTCGTCGTCGACGGCTGCATCGTTTATATGAAGACGATCCGCGGACTCAAGCGCGTGGACGTGATCTATCGCCGCGTGGACGACGAATTTCTCGACGCCTTGGTATTTCGTGAAGACTCCATGCTTGGCGTGCCCGGATTGATGGGGGCCTATCGTGCCGGCAACGTGGCCTTGGCGAATGCTGTCGGAAACGGCGTGGCTGACGATAAGGCCGTCTATGCCTACGTTCCCAAGTTCATCAAGTACTATCTCGGCGAAGACCCGATCCTGAAGAGCGTGGATACCCATCTTTGTTCGCAGCCCGATGATCTCAGCTATGTGCTCGATCATCTGCCAGAGTTGGTTGTGAAGGCGGTCGGTGAATCGGGCGGCTATGGCATGTTGATCGGGCCGGCGTCCGATCGAGCGACGATCCAGACGTTTCGCGAACGCATCAAGGCTGATCCTCGGAACTACATTGCTCAGCCGGTGATCGGACTTTCGCGCGTTCCGTCGTACGATCCGGCCACGCAGCGCATGGGCGCCCGCCACGTCGACCTTCGCCCTTACTGTCTCTACGACGGCGAAAAAGTGACGATCGTCCCTGGCGGCCTCACTCGCGTCGCGCTCAAGCCCGGATCGCTGGTGGTGAATTCCTCGCAGGGTGGCGGCAGCAAAGATACATGGGTTCTTCGCGGAGAAAACTGAGAGATGCTATCGCGCATTGCAGATTCGCTATTCTGGCTCGCTCGCTACATTGAGCGTGCCGAGGACACCGCGCGCATTCTCGACGTGAACTATCACATGCTGCTCGAGCAATCGCAGCAGACCTATCGCCTGCGCTGGGAGCCTCTGGTGATCATGGCCGGAGAAGAGAAGCGCTTCCGCGACACCTACGAAGAAGCCAACGCGCATACCGTCTTCGAGTTTCTCGCCTTTCGCCAGGACAATCCCAACTCCATCGTGCAATGCATCGCCAAGGCTCGCGAGAACGCGCGCACCATTCGCGACCGCATCTCCCGTGAGATGTGGGAAGACATCAACGGCCTCTACTTCATGTTGAATCGCTTCAATCCGGAAGAGGAGATCGCCGCCGGGCCGCACCGCTTTTGCGATGCCATTAAATTTGGCAGTCACCGCTTTCACGGCGTAACCGACGCCACGCTTCCTCACGATGAAGGATGGCAGTTCCTGCGCGTGGGCTGGTCGCTCGAACGCGCCGAGATGACCGCGCGCCTTGTCGACGTCCAATATCAGAACCTGCTGGACACCACATCGATGGCCAACGTCGCCGACAACCATCAGTGGATGGCGGTCCTCAAATCCGTAGGTGCCTACGAGGCTTATCACCGCCAGCATCATTCGCCGATCGAGCCCGAGCGCGTCGCCGAGATGCTGATCCTGCATCCGCAACACCCGCGCTCGATTCGCTTCAGCGCAACTGAAGTGCAAGGTGGTCTCCGCGCAATCAGCGGCACCGGGCCGGGATCGTATGCCACCGAAGCCGAACGCATGACGGGCAAGTTGCTCGAGGGATTGCGCTATGATCGCATCGACGAAATCTTCAAGCGCGGCCTGCATTCGTATTTGCACGAACTGCTGCGCATGTTCCGCCTGATTGGAACCGATATCGAACGCAAGTACTTCTATTATGGAGCGGTCGCTTGAACCGATATCACTTCGTTCATGTCACTGAATTTCAGTACGACGGGCCGGTCTCGGAGAGCTACAACGAAGTGCGCCTGCGTCCGCTTCACGACGATCGCCAGAGCTGTCTCTCCTTTCGGCTCTCGACTTCTCCCGCGACCCGTGTGACCGCCTATCACGACGCTTACGGCAACTGGGTGCACCAGTTCAATGTGCTTTCCGAACACCGGCACTTGAAGATCGAAGCCGAGTCCGTAGTCCTGGCGCACGAGAGCACGGCCGAACCGTCGCATACTTCAGTCGCCGAATTGCAGGCCAATTTCCCGAACATTGCCGACGACTACTACGACTTCCTTACTCCCACGGCCTATGTTCCCACGCTTCCTGAGCTGCTCGTTTTGGGCAGGGAAGCGGAGAGCCAGTCCGACGGGTCCATCCACGGCTTTGCCAAGGCTGTTTCAGATCTCATCCATCAGCGATTCAGTTATGTGAAGGGCGCCACCCACGTACACTCCTCGATTCGCGATGCCTTGTCGCTTTCGGCAGGCGTGTGCCAGGATTTCGCTCACGTGGCTCTTGGAGTTCTGCGCGCCCGCGGCATTCCCGCGCGCTATGTTTCTGGATACATGGTGCCCAGCGATGCTGCCGAGCCGCAATCGAAGCTGGAGCAGGTAATCGGCGGCCAAGCGTCGCACGCCTGGGCTGAATACCTCATTCCCGGGGAGGACTGGTTCGGCGTCGACCCTACGCTGGGTGCGCCGGTCGGAATGCGTCACGTCCGCGTCGCTTATGGACGCGACTACGGCGACGTCGCTCCCGTTCGGGGCGTATATAAAGGACAGGCGGGCCAGCGGCTTTCCGTGGATGTTCAAGTCTGCCCCGTCGTCGACGATTCCGGGCACTCCCAACTGAGTAACTCTGCTACGGGTACCGTCGAGCCTCCTCCTCCCAGCGACCGTCCGCAGCAACCCGCCCAACAGTAACCATCCACAACTTGCGTGGCGCAGCCGAGCTCGGCTGCAACCTCCTCGCGTCGCGAGGACTCTCAGCCACCCGCCGGTGTGCAAAGTTTGAACTCATCCAGCTAATCACTTCATCTTGAATCCCGCTCGCGTCGCACCTTAATACGAATCATGACTCGCGGTGAGTAGCTGAAAAGAAGTATCAGTTGCAGTTTGTTACGGGTTGTGACCGCATTTCAGAGCTGCGGGAAAAATCTACTTAGCACGCATGTTCCGGGCCAACAGACACTTTCTCCAGCTTCATCCAATTCGCCACTTAGACCTCTCGGAGGTTGATCTGGCCATGCGGAAACGCCTCGTTATACAGATCGCAATTGCCTTTATCGTCTTTTTGATCACTACGCTTACAAGTTGTGGCGGCTTAAGAGCTGTTCCTGTACCAGCGCCGTCGGCTACGCTGACGTCAGACATGACGAGCATAAAGTCTGGACAAACTGCCACGCTCACCTGGCAAACGCAAAACGCCACGACCGTTACTTTGAATGGAAATCCGGTAACCGCCACCGGATCGATGCAAGTGAATCCTCTAACGACCACGACGTACACGCTAGTCGCGACGGGAGCAACCGGCACATCGCCAGCACAATCTGCCAGCACTATTACTGTTACTGGGCCTCCTGCTCCGGTCGCGAACCTGAGCACCAATGCCCCCACTGTGCTTGCGGGCCAATCGGCGACGCTGACGTGGACAACACAAAACGCCACGGCAGTAACGTTGGATGGAACTGCGGTCCCGGCCACCGGGACACAAACCGTGACTCCGACGCAAGACACCACTTATACGCTGGTGGCCACCGGTGTCAGCGGAACCACGCCATCACAATCAACCGCCAGCGTCAGCATCGCGTTCCCGCCTACCGCAACGTTGGCGGCGAATCCAGCAACTATCGTGGTCGGCGGTACTGGCACGCTCACCTGGTCTTCGCAGAACGCAACCACCGTCACTCTCAATGGCGCGCCCGTCGCAGCCAGCGGGAGCCAGACCATTAATCCGGGCTCGACCACGACCTATACACTCGTTGCATCGGGAACGTCATTGGCTGCCCCGGTCACTCAGGCTCTGACGGTTCAGGTTGTAACGGGTTCGCTGCAAACATCGGTGAATCACATCATCTTCGAAATGCAGGAGAATCGCAGCTTCGACCACTACTTTGGATTTCTTAATGAGTACCGTGTTGCTCAGGGTCTGCCCGCCGACGTCGACGGTTTCCCTCCGGACTGCAAATCCGATGCGAAGTTGGGTTCCAGATGTTCGATTTGGGTCGAAACCTGGCAGGGAACTTCGCCTGGGCATCTCTCTCCTTATCACATGAAGAGCGGCTGCATTGAGGACCTGAGCTCTTCATGGCAAGAAGCGCACGACGATGTAAACCTACATGCGCCGAATGAAGCCAACTGGGGCACGACACCTCCCATGAACGGCTTTGCCGCCATGGCCGGAGGCTTTGCGGCACACACCATGGAGAGCGACGTGGCTGGGGCGCGTGCCATGGGGTTCTACACCGCCAATGATCTTCCTTTCTATTATTGGGCTGCTACTACCTTTGGGCTTTCCGATCGCATGTTCAGTGGTGCACTCACTCGAACGCAACCGAACCGCATGTACCTGCTTGCAGCAACGTCGAACGGCTACGCTTTTCCGGGGGCAGCCAGCAACGATCCGCATCCGCCGATGTACTTGGATAACCGGGAGAATATCTTCCAGCTGCTGCAGGCGAATAACATCACCTGGAGGGTTTACATCTCTGATCTGACCTACCGTAAGAACACTCTGAACGGAACGTATATGAGTTACTTCTACACATTCGGTAGCAAGTATCTCTCGAATTTCGTTCCACTCAGCCAGTTTGCAACCGACGCGCAAAACGGCACGTTGCCGCAGGTGGCAATGATTGAACCCGACGCCGGGCACGATGAGCATCCTTTGGATCAGGTCGATGTGGGCGCCAAGTTCGTCCGCGACCAGGTGGTCGCTTTGATGAATAGTCCTTCGTGGCAGGATTCCATCTTCATCGAAGTATTCGACGAAGGTGGTGGCATGTATGATCACGTGCCGCCGGTTTCGATGCCGCCCCCAGACAATAAGAATCCGATCCTCGAGTCGGGCGACCCACAGGGAAAGTTCGATACCACCGGTTTTCGCGTTCCGAACCTGGTGATCTCTCCCTTCACCAAGCCCGGTTATGTTTCCCACACCAACGCCGATTTCACCGCGATCCTGAAGCTGATTGAAACGCGCTTCTTGACGCCCGATCCGACTACTGGCGTTCTCCCTTCGCTCACCGCGCGCGATGCGGCACAGCCGGATTTGACCGAGTTCTTCGACTGGACATCGCCGAACTTGAACTCAACGAATCCGCCAGAGCAAACTGGATTGCCGTGCTATTACTCGCTGCCGTGATCGGCTAGCCACGACCCGATGAGCCCGGTCCATGCGGCCGGGCTTTATTATTGAGGGGACATCAGGCGAAGATCGCGTGCAAACCCATTCGGCCAATACCATCTCTGTCAAGTCTGGCTCATCGCGCAATCGACTGATCGCGGCTCTGCTCTCGTTCTGCGCAATCCTCTTTTGCTTCTGGTTCGCTGGCCGCCATTTTCAAATCGAACAGAGAATCGGCGGGCACCTGCCGTCTACGTTCGCGGCTTTCGCTCTGCTTCTCGCACCTTATTGGTGCTTCGGTTTCGGACTGGCCAAACTCCTCGCGTCGATTCGTAACCGCGCCGTTCGCGTTCTTCTCCCCGGTCTGCTGGTTGTTCCATACCTGATTTTCAGTCTGCCGCGGTCTGAGTTTCGCTGGTCTTACGGATTGCTCCTGCCCGGAATTTCCATTGGCCTCGCGTGCCTGTTCGAGTTCGTCGGCCCAAAGACAGCAGCCATCGCATGGCAGGACGTGATCGCGCTCTGCCTCGTGGGATTCCCCGTGGAGTTTCGCCTCTTACCCGGGGCATTCCCCCATTCCGGGCTGAGCGCATTTTCGAAATTCCTGCTGCTTGATGCCGCGCTCTACGCGTACCTGGTTGTGCGGCGACTGAATGGCGTCGGTTACGATTTCTCGCCCCGCCTTCGTGATTTTGCCGTTGGAGTGCGCAATTGGGCTCTGTATGCGTGTATCGCATTGCCCCTGGGGTTCCTGCTGCACTTCATTGCTTTCTATCGCCGCGTTCCTTCTGCCGGTACCGTCGCATCCGCGCTGCTGGTTACGTTGTTCTTTGTCGCAATCCCTGAAGAACTCTTCTTTCGCGGACTTTTGCAAAACATGCTGGAGGCTCGCTATGGAGCGCGCCGCGCACTGGTCATCGCGTCCATCGTCTTCGGACTCTCGCATTTCAACAAGCCACTTCCTTTCAACTGGCGCTACGTGCTAATGGCCACAGTCGCCGGAATCTTCTACGGACTCGCCTGGCGCGATCGCCGCCGCCTGCTTTCTTCCGCCACCACTCACACGCTCGTAGACGTCGTCTGGTCACTCTGGTTCCGCTGATCTGTTTTGGGCACTTTGCCCGCATCAAAACAGCTTCACCTCTGCCTGTGACTGCAGTCACTGTCGTGGGAAGCTATTTGTCACACGATAATGTGAAGGATCGCCGCAATCGCAGCTGCCATCCCTGGAGCAGTTTGGGCCCCCTGCACAGAGGTGACGATGTCGCAATCCACAATTCCAACCGATTCAAAAATCAATCATCGTGAGCACGAGACGCTGCGCCTGGAAGTTGAGAGCTTGCGCGCCGCCCTGGATTCCCTGGCGGCCTATTCGGAAGCCATCGCAAATCTTCGCTCGTTACGCGAGGTAGCTGAACATCTGCGTCCGCTGTTGTCCGACGTTACCACTCATATGCTCCATGAGGAGCGCACAATTCTTAGCGCCATGGAGCGCGTCGGGCCTGAGGAAGCTCGCTTTGCGGAACTCATGCGCCAGCAGCACCGTATGCTCAACGCCGGGCTAACCAAATTTTTTCAGATGCTGAACCAGATTCACGACAGCAACGACTTGCGCGCCGGCTTACGCGAATTGCAGGACTGCGGCGCGAACATTTCGAAGCTGCTTCTCCATCATATGGAGACGGAAGACCGACGCATACGTTTGCTCGCCGGTGCAAACGATACCGCCGTCTCCGATTCCTGAACGTCGGCCTACTGCTTCGTTCCACCCGCGGCTTGCTTTTGTGACTCGCCCCCAGTCACCCCCACCAGGTTGCTCCTGCGAACTGTGTTCGCATTCCAGACAGATCCATTGTCGGCTCCGGCGCCGTGTTGCTGCGCAAGAATTTCAGCTGTTGCGTGGCGGCTTGCCATAGCTCCGGCCTCACTGCTCTGTCCAGCTTCGGACGCATTCTGCAGATTCGTGCGGCTGTCCGTTCCCGTCGTTTGGATCCCCGGCACAGTGACGACGCCGCTGGTGTCACCGGCATAGCCGCCGATCTGCGTGTTCGCATCCGGGCTTGTCACGATCTGCGCGCCCGTATCGCCGCGATGCAAGGCACGGTCGGAGCCGACCAAGTCCTGCCCCGGCAGAGTTTCTTGAGCGCACAGACAACTTCCTGCCAGTAAACAAAGCGCCACCACTGCGAAACGCATAGTTGCCTCCACATCAATCCTTCAAGATCGATCCTTCAAGTTAGACGCGAGTGCTTCGCCCGCTGTTTCTTCGTGCTCGCGAGCTCTTACGTGCAACCAGCGGCTTCTAAGACTGGATGCGGATTCTTTTCGTCGTTTTTTGCGCTTGTACCATGGCGGGACAGCAGGCTCCGGACTGGCAGATCCATCTCGATTGGTCGATTCGCGATCAGGGCCATGTCGATTGCGGCGAGCAATATTCGCCTTATCCCACTTGTGCGGTCTGCACACCGGACTGGAAAGGCCATCCCGATTGTCTCGAGCGCGGCGGTCGCGCGTGCATGATGAGTTACGCGATCCACGATGCGCGCTCCGGGCAGTGCGACCTTGCATTAGAGGAGTCGCTGGTCACGCAATGTCACAACGGCTCGGCACGGCGCGCTATCGAGGCCGCTGGATCAGCCAGTGTTTGCCAATACTTGCGCCACAAGGCTCGGTTGCGCTCCTTCGAGCTCGTCCCCAAGGCTGCCCATCCGACGCCTGCTTTCGATGCCCGTGGCAAGCCGATCGACTAGCAATTGCTTTTGCAGTGATCTATGGGCAAACCGGTTTTCTTCAGCACTTACGACGGTGCTCATGACCTAGGTAATCTGGTGCGGGAATCATTCCCGGCCTATTCTCGTGGCCGTATGCGAAAAATACTGCCAGCCTTCCTCCTCGGCTCGGCAATACTGTCCACGCTGCTCGCCGTGCCAGCATTGCAAGCGCAGGAAGAGGGTCAACGAAAAGCAACCCTTCGTGTTTCTCCTTCTTATCCGGAACTCGCCAGGAAGATGAACGTAAGCGGCACGGTTAAACTGGAAGTAACGATTACGCCAGAAGGCAAGGTGAAGTCGGTGAAACCAATCGGCGGACATCCAGTTCTGGTGTCAGCGGCGGACGAAGCGGTAAAGAAGTGGAAGTTCGAGCCCGCAAATTCGTTCACCACAGAAGTTGTCGCTGTTCAATTCCGTAGCGATCAATAGTTAATCCGCAATCATCCAGAGAGTTAAGGCAGCCCAAGTGGCTGCCTTATTCTTTTTGCGCGGAAGCAAGTTGGTCAAAACCAGGGGAATGAAGTGGCTGGTGATGATGTGGTAAGAAAAAATTTAAACGCGCGCGTTGACCCACGCCAGTGCCCCGCCGAGAAGAAGGCCTCCGCCGGAGGCCATATGATGCCGGAATCAGCTCGGACCGGCGCAGGGAATCACATTCGATAGAACGCCAGCGAGGATAACGATCCCGCATAGTGCGGTGGCCGCTCCGCCAATCCAGAGCGGTCGAGCGCTGCCGCTCTTCTTCATCAGCAGCCATAGTCCGCAGGCCACCATCACCGCTCCGCAGATAACGAAGAGTACTGCGCACGCTGCGAGAGCGGGCGAGATCGCCGCCCATTCTCCAATCAGCGCATATCCGCTGCGGCCATAGATCGCGCCGAACAGGAGCATCAGCATGGCAAGAAACAGTGTGCCTGCATGTTGGAATGCTGCCTTCACCAATTACATAGTAGCGCGGTTCAGAGTGCCCGATGTCATCGTCGCGCCAGCTATTTCTTGCTGCCTTCCTTGCTTTGTGATATCTGATTACACTCCACGGACAGGATCTTGCGCTGGGGCGCGCAACCGGGGCGGAAAGGAATCGTCGTGAGCGTAATGAATTCGCCGGCGGTCTTGGCTTTCGTCGCAATTCCCAGCACAGTGATCTGGTCGTATCTCGTCTTTTGGACGGTGTTCGCAATCGGTCTGGTCACGATGTTTCTTCGCGGTGATTGGCAGAAGTCGCGAGGACTCGACAAGCTCATTCTCTTCGGACCGCTCTTCTACGCCGCACCAATTGCGGCCTTCGGCACCGAACATTTCACGTTGACCAGGGAGATCGTGTCGATCGTTCCCGCGTTTATTCCCTGGCACATGTTTTGGACATACTTCGTTGGAACCTGTTTTATCGCGGCTGGGCTGAGCCTGGTAACGAAGATTCAGGCACGTCTCGCGGCGACGTTACTGGCCTTAACGTTTTTTCTTTTTGTCGTGCTGATGGACGCACCGGGTTGGGCACGGAATCCGCAAAACAGGTTTGCGCTGGCGCTCATGATGCGGGAACTGGCCTTCTGCGGTGGTCCGCTGGCGCTGGCCGCCAGCCTCAGCGGCAAGGGGCGCGAGCGCGGCTCGCGCGTCTTTGCGACGATCGCGCGCTACTTCGTCGCTGTTCCCGTGCTGGTTTACAGCATCCAGCAATTCATGCACGGCGATCACGTTCCCGGCGTCCCGTTGGAACCACTCACTCCCACGTGGATATTCGGACACGCCATCTGGACCTACGTGGCGGCCGTGGGTTACGCCATCGGAGGCACGCTGTTGCTGATCGGCAAAAAGACCCGCGCCGCTGCGACGTGGGTCGGCTTGACCGTGCTCTTCGTGGAGATTGTCGTCTACGTGCCCATCGCGATCGTGGAGCGCGCCAGTCTCGACAAGGGCCTGAACTACTTCGCGGACACGCTGATGTTCTGCGGCACCGTTCTTCTGCTCGCGGGCGCCATGCCGCGCAAAGACTAGCGCGCTCGTTTGTGTGGGGCGGACACTCCTGTCCGCCCAGCCGCGGCAGCGGCGACACAGCATAGCCCGGGGCGTCAGCGCCGGCTTCTCTTGGGGGAACCCGCCCCAGCGTTACTGTTTCAAGTAACGAAGCGCAACGCATCCTGACTTAAAAATCGTTGACTCAACAAGTTTCAATTGCAATCTCTCCGGCAGGCTGACACCGTCAAACAACCGTCTCCCTTCTCCTAAAACTATCGGGTGAACCACAAAATGATATTCATCAATCAGACCAAGCTCTACAAGTTGTGAAGGAATGGTCACACCACCGGTCAAAATATTTTTGCCTTGTTCCTGTTTCAATTTAAGTATTTCGTCGCGAAGGTCCGTACGAACAATTCTCGCCTTTTCCATCTTCAGTGCCAGGGCTGTCTAATGATCGTGAGAAGACGATAATTTTGTTGACGGCGTCAAATGCCTGGGCAAATTCGATGTCTGCTTTTGTCTGCCCGGAAGGTTTTTCGCCACATCGGGCCAATAAGGAACCATCAATTGATAAGTTTTACGCCCGTAGAGGAATGTGTCAGCCTCGCGCGTGAGGTGCGTAAAATACTCAAGCGTTTCTTCATCAGGATTGAATTTGGTGTGGTCGCAGCAGCCATCCAGGGTAATGTTGATTGCGAAGATTACATTTCTCATGTTTCGCCTCCGCGCACTCAGGCGCTCAATTGTTGGTCTGCAATTCGCTGGGGGTCTGCCAACCATCTGGCGGTCACAGCTCCGAAAATGAAACCACCTACGTGCGCCAGGTAAGCGACGCCGCCCGTCTGAACATTCGCTACTGCGCCCGCATTGATGAGCTGCATCAGGAACCAGACTACGATCAAAAGCGCAGCCGGGATGACGGTTATGCGCACGAAAATAAATATGACCAGCAGTGAACGCATCCGATCGCGAGGATAGATCACCAGGAACGCACCCATCACGGCCGCGATCGCGCCGCTTGCGCCCAGGTTCGGCACAGTGGAACTGGGACTCGCCAGAACTTGCGCCAGCATCGCCACGAATCCACCGGCAAGATAGAAGGCAGCGTAGCGCGCCGGATTCATGGCGTCTTCGACTTCCGGGCCGAATGCCCACAAGAACACCATGTTGCCGATGATGTGCGACCAACTGCCATGCAGGAACATAGCAGTGAGAATGGTGATCCAGTGATGACCGCCGACGATCTGTGCGGGAACAGCGGCCCATTGCAAGACAAACGCGTCCCCACGCATGAGTTCCGTTACAAATACGCAGACATTGATCAATACGATCAAGGCCGTTACGACAGGGAAATGTCTGGGCCGTCGCGACGCATCCGATAAAGGCACTACAGTTCCCATGGCGATCCTCTCCGTTATTTCGTGCGCGCGATTATATCCACTGCCGGGCGGCGGCGCTTACCAAATCGAGCTGCAAACGACTAAACGAATTGACCGCAGAGGACGGGGAGGGCGCAGGGGGATTCGAGTCCCACCTCGCCAAAGGCGGGCGAGATGGGCCCTCGGCGCCGAACAGAGATGTATTTGTTCCAAAAGCTCTGTATGTTTTTGCTATCCTTTGCACTTGTAGACATCAGATCAAGGGGACTTGCGTCTTGCGGCAGGACTGTTGATGGTCGACCGACTTATCACATGGTCAACGCTGTGGGGAGGCTTGGCAAGTATTATGGGCCTTGCAGCCACGCTGCTTGGCTTCGCAATAACTATCATCGGCGTGTATCGCTCAAAGACCGCCGCGCAAAGCGCAAGGGATGCCGCCGTTCAAACCAAATCACTGTTGCTATATTCCGATGCGATAGCTGACATATCAGCAGCCCTTGGAATGATGGAAGAGATCCGCAGGTTACATCGTGCTGGTGTCTGGCAACTGCTGCCCGATAGGTATTCGGCACTGCGTCAAAAGCTAGTCGCCGTTCGATCTGCAAACTCCGAGATGCCGGAAGATGAGCTGATCGTGCTTAGAAAAGTTGCAGATGAATTCAAGGCGATTGAAACGCGGGTCGAACGTGCATTAGCAAATGGGAATGCTCCTCCGAATCCCGCTAAACTCAATGAGATCGTAGGGTCTCACATAGATGCTGTTTCGGAAGTGCTCGTGTCGCTTAAAGATTCTTTAGGACGGTAACCATGCTTGAGAAGAAATTCCTGGACCTGCTTGTGCGACTCCACAAAAAGACAATGGAGCGCAAGCTCGAATGGACCGCGTCCTTCTATGACGACAAGGCGTTCCGAACAAAGCTCGGCGATTTTGCGGTAACCATTGGCCTTCGAAATGATCCGGATTATCCCGATCAACCCGACTACGTTGTGCAGATTCTTGGTGGCAACGACAAAGTTCTCGAAGAATTCTCCAACGTGACGCTACGAGGTTTGTCTACTAACGATACAAATGCTTACTCGTTACTGGACGAAACCTACACGAATGCAAGACGTGCCGCTCTGGGAGTCGAGTCTGCCGTTGAATCGCTCCTCGAGAATCTAGAAGATGAAAAATGATCACCGCTAGAACATTTGTGCTCTGACAATGTTGTATTGCTCTAAAAGACACAGCTACAATCAGATTCTCACTTATTTATTTCTGGGCTGGAGACTCTTACCTTACGCGTCGCTACTACAGTTCACGAACTAAGCGGACGAGCCTCACACTTGATGAGCTGTATAGGAAACTAAAAGCTCTTTACCTGCTCTTTAGGTCCAAGGACTATTTCAAAGAGAAGGCTGGCATTGATGGGAGCTCCGTTCCCGCTGATATCCATTACAAAGCAGCCGTTGTGTTGAGCTTCCAGCCATTCCCGATTGAGAACTGGGTCGACATCGAAAGAACAGAGGACAATATTTTTGACACTCTGGAGTTTCTCTACGATCACATTTCTAAGCCGGGAGAGTGGACTCAGATGACATCGGATTCCGGATACAACTATTACGGGTACGATGGCTACGATGAAGAAACAGGAAAGAGTGAGTTCCGCGAACACGCAAATCTGTTCCTCACCAACTACAAAACAGGCTTTCAGCTGAGTGATGATGGAAAAATACTTGCTATGGGTGAGCATGGCCTACAGCACATCTTGGACGCGGACATTCCTGCTTACGACGAATCCAATGTGGACAGCAAAGTGCGTGGTGCAATCTCGAAGTGGCGAAACCGTCAGCTTTCGATGACGGAACGAAAGGAAGCTATCCGAGAACTCGTCGACGTCTTCGAATGGCTAAAGAAGACAAAGCGGTTGGAGCGGGTACTAGATAGTAAAGATGAATCTGCTCTTTTCGATATCGCCAACAATTTTGGAATTCGACATCACAATCCGAAACAGAAGCAAAACTACGACTCCACGATCTGGTATCCATGGATGTTTCATTTCTACCTTGCCACCTACCATGCGGTGATCAGGTTACTGCTTAGGGCAAAGAAGAAAACTGTTCAACAGAAAGCAAGCTCCTCGTCGTAATTCATTGCCTGGTGCCCCAGGCCTGTCCTGAGCGAAGCCGAAGGGTTCGCGTCCCTCGGTTGGACGCTAACCTGGGATCAGAAATGTTCTCGTCGGTCCACTCATCACACCTCTACGTTCGAATGTCACACACCGTGTCCACCAGCGAATCTTGTCAAGCCCCCTAATTGCGTAAGTCGCTCGCAACACGAGACTTCCGCGTGGCATGTTTCCCCTCAAAATCTGCTATGCTGGATATAGAAGCTCGGAATTGAGGCAATCACCGCCTCTTTCCGAGCTTTTTGCTTTTGCTGACAGACCGATCGGCTGAGAAACTGATCGACTTCCGACGTAAGTCGTTTGTTTTCCGCTATGAACGTGTAAGTGCTTGCGGCTGCGCTATCTGCCGCGCCGCTGCTTGCAACGGCAATAATATACTTGACTAACCAAGTACTTTAACGTTAAAGTAGGTGAACCGTGACAGGGCAAGAACTATTTGCAGATCCTCAGTTGGTGGCCGTTCTCCGCTTCATGCAGCAGAATGTTGAAGCTTCTAAGTTGGCTTCTGTTGCCAGAATCATTGGCGATATTGCTCCGGTGGTGTGGGGGAGGACGGAGACCGACGAAACGCTAGTATCTATTACGCCTATCCAATCTTGCCATGGGCCACAGCCAGCTGCCACACAATGGCCCCTTGGGAGACAGTATGCGTATGGTGATTCTGTGGTGGAAGAGCACGCCCAGATACATGTGTGATTTCGTGTCCGCACTTCGTACAGCGATAAACTCCGGAATACGTAGTTATTACTCCGGGGTTATAGGTCTGATCGTATGCTGTATTGTTTGACTGAGATAGGTACTGAGCATACTTGTATTCTGCCATTCAAGGCCCTCCTTTTGGGATTGCTGTCGGAGGCTACGGTTCACTCAACTACTTCTCCTTGACGAAGAAGCGGAAGAACTTGCCGTTCTTGGGGTAGATAATCTTGCCATTACGCCTAACGTAGCGGCAGATTACTTCCTTATATCCTTTCGGACATTCCTGCATAGGGTCTCCTTTCTAAGACGAGTCAACCTACTGCGGACTCGCCCCCTAGAAGGGAGAACCTAATTGTCTCGCCTCTAGGAGGCGGCCGGATCGGTGACTAGCTAGAAAGAAACGCCCTAGCGGAGGGCCGACGATTACCTGCCGACAGCGTGCGAATTATATGCTCAGAACCTCTGAATGCGAGGCAAATTTGTGCCTATTTCTGATTCCGGAAATGGCATAAGAAGTGAGTGGTATGATGCGTGCGACATGGATCGGATTGAATTCGAGGCATTTTGGAAGGCAGATAAGTGCGTAAATGAAGACATTTCATTCATGCCTCATCCGAGCTTGGATCATGTCTTCGAGTTTGGAAGCGTAGAGATATTTGGTACCGACCATGATCGCGTATTGCTGAACGGCCAATATCACTGCATCCTGAGGGCCGTGACGTACAACGTAACTCTTGTTGGTGTTGGAGCAGTAACGCGTTACTGTTTAGGTTTCCATAGACATGGCGACACGGGCCGATTCCATCAGCATCTCATTGAAAACAGAGAGTGTGTTAGAAGGCAGCTTCCCAAGGCCATTGGTCGCGATGACCTTCAGGGCTTGACTGCAAAAGAGGCATGGAACAAACTGTGCGTTGAGGGTAATATCGCCCACACGGGTGAGTTCTTCGAGCCAGAAGTTCAGTGCAGATGAGACTGGATTGCGCAAATCTCGAACGCATCGCGCACAGCATTTCGCTGGTGCAAGAATGCGATGTTGTGCGCAATGGGGCTCTTCGCCTTTCAACCCCGTTTGTGTATCCAAATGGCTCGAATATTGACATTTTTTTGGGGCACGGGGAATCCCTGTTTGAGGATTACGTTCTCTCCGATTTCGGTATGACCGGACTTTATTTAGAGAACGCACAGGTGAAAATGGAATCCACCGATCGCCGCAGGCAAGTCCTGGCGGACATTTGTGCAGAACTTGGGGTCAAATTCGAAAATGGGGTATTTCGAATCTTCCTCGATCGGGACCAAATAGCCGATATTAGCGATGCTGTTTTTAGACTGTCTCAAGCGTGTGTTCGTGTCTCTGATTTTGCAACGCATCAGCGCTTAAGAAGCGCCAATCCCTTCAGAGATGATGTCGAGGATTTCCTTGAGGCTTCTGGTCTCCACCCAAAGCCCGATGCCAAAGTGCGTGGGCCATACGGAAGCGACATCAAGTTGGACTTTGAGGTACAGCGTTCATTTGTGCTGGTCTTGGCGGCGATGAATGAGCCAGCCGCGCACTCGTCGGCGAATGAAATTTTCGCCAAGTGGCACGATTTGAAAACTTCCGGCTATCAATCACAGCGTAAATTCGTCACCGTCTACAACTCCGAATCTCCAGCTATTCGGTCGTCCGATATTCAGAGGTTGGGCGATTACTCAATTAGCGTCTCCTACCCTGAACAGGCACAGCAGCTGGTAGAGGTGCTGGCAGCATAATGCCTACTACGAATAAGTCGGAATTTGGCACTTTTATCTCGGCGTTGAAGCAGGTGTTGTCCGTTCCACATTCTGAGATGAAGGCCAAGCTCGAAGAAGAGAAAAAAGAAAAGAAGCCTAGAAAGGCTTCTTTTTCCGACCACGTTTCCGACGATAGGGATTAGAACTTCGTTTCTCCCACCTTGCCAGTCACCTCGGCAAAGGTAAGGCGCTTCCCGCCAATCTGCGATAACGCCAAATCGAAGCGGTCAGCATCGGTGACCTTGGTCTCTTTAGATCCACGATTATTGAATCGAAATACCTGCTCATCAACATACTTCCCCAAATGAAAAGGCTCAACGGCCACATAGGTTCCGCTCAGAGTTCTTTTGAGCAGACTCCAGAAGTTCTCGATTCCGTTGGTATGGACATTCCCGCGCACGTAAGTCGAAACATGGTCCACAACGTCATGCACGAAGCGATGATGCAGCTTGTCATAAGCAACTGCGCTATCGGTATAGACCTTGCTTCCGAATCGGACTTCTTTCAGGATTTCGGATTGCAGGGTTTCGCGCTTCACGTTTGGAACAACGCTTGCGCGTACCTGTCGAAGTTCACGGTCAAGCATTCCCATTACGACAGTCTTGCCGGGGAATTGGTGGTCAGAGTAAGCGACCTCGCTACGAGTCTTATTGATCGCTTGGCGACGGCTCTTGTGCATGTTCTTCGCTTTGCCGCCGATGAAAGTCTCATCTACTTCGACAGCGCCGCTACCTTTGCCGCCATCTCCAATCTTGGACTTGATAACGAATCCGCGATTCGCAAGTGCATAGCGCAAACGATGAAGCATGAACCATGCGGACTTTTGAGTTATTCCAAGATCCGGCCCACCTCGTAAGAGCTAACGCCGTTCTTGCAATTCGCGAGCATCCAAAGAGCGACAAGCCACTTGTCAAGGCCAGATGGGCGAATCCTCAAAAATCGTTCCGAGCTTTACAGAGAACTGGCTTGAGCACTCTTTGCACTTCCAACGCTTCTGCGTGCCAGGTAATAGTGCGCCTTTCCCTCGCAGTTCGGGCAGTACAACGCCATCCGGCCAGCGCAGCTCGGCAACGGTATCAATGCAGACCTGTTCGTCGAGAAGTATTGCATCGCTTCCTGCAATGTCTTTGGTTTCTGCTCTTTGCCGTCCATGAGCAAATATTAGCAACTTCCGTTTGGTTAGTCAAGTATATTATTGCCCTTGCAACCCCTTTGTTTTCCGCTAAGGGAGGGGAGGGGGTCCCCAACAAGAAAGGAACGAATGTCACAAACCGGAACAAATTCAACTAAACCGCCGACCTTTGGAGCGCCCCAGTGCGCTCACATCAAAGCCGGAGGCGAGCAGTGCCAACTCGCAGTCATGCGCGAACAGCGCTTCTGCCATTTTCATTTCAACGTTCTCGAGAAAATCGGCCGCTCCCCCGAGCAGCCCTGCGCTTTTCCCGTACTCGAGAATGCTGCCTCCATACAGTTAGCGGTCATGAACGTGATCTCGCGGCTCCTCAATAAGCACATCGATACCAAAACCGCAGGCATCATCCTCTACGGACTACAACTCGCCTCTGCCAACATGGGTCGCGAGCGCGAACTCTTTCCTCCCGAACCCGAGGAAGAAGAGGAGCGCTGTCCATCCCTGGCGCAAATTCTCCTCGAAAGACTCGGCGTAAGCACCGAACCTACCGCCGAACCCGAATCCTCCATCACACCGCAATCGTAATCGTCGACAACATGCGTGGCGCAGCCGACCTCGGCTGCGCTGCCCGCTCGAGGGCGAGCGGGCTCCATCCCATCTGAATAATTCCCGCCAAAAATCTAACCAAAATATCCCCCAAAACGAAAAAGCTCAGCTTTCGCTGAGCTTTTCTCACCTCCGGTCCGGAACTCATACTAATGTTCCGTCCACAGAGCTTTCTAACTGCAACCGCTGGTTGATCCGCAGGACATGCAACGGTAGCAACTGCCGTTACGCGTCATGATGGCGCCGCAGACGTGGCAACTGGGCGCATCGCCCATGTCCACCAACTCTTTCAGCGCATCGCTGGCGTGATACTTGCCACCGGCTGCTGGACGTTTATCGGTAGTCGCTGGCGGAGCGACGGCCGGAGCTTCTTCGACCGCGTTGATTGCGGCGATCGGCTTCGGACGCAGACCCTCGAACAGCTCTCCCTGACGGCCTTCGACGAAGCGCAACTGCAGCCAGCGGAAGATGTAGTCCATGATCGACTTGGCATAGCCGATGTCGGAGTTGTTGGTCCAGCCGCTGGGCTCGAAGCGCGTGTGCGCGAACTTGTCGCACAACAGCTTCAAGGGCACGCCGTGCTGCAAGGCGATGGAGATGGCGAGCGCGAAGGAGTCCATGAGTCCGCTGACGGTGGATCCTTCTTTCGCCATGGTGATGAAGATCTCGCCGGGCTCTCCGCCGGGATACATGCCCACGGTGATGTAGCCTTCGTGGCCTCCGATGGAGAACTTGTGCGTGATCGATGCGCGCTCCTGGTGGAGGCGGTGACGAACCGCACTGGGCGGATGATCGGCATCAGCCTGATCGACGGGACCAGTGGGTTTCGCGGCTGCGGCCGGCTGCGCCACGTCATCCTTGGTGGATTCGGCAGTTTTCGTTCCGGCAGCGGAGAGCGGCTGCGCCTTCTTGCATCCATCGCGATAGATGGCGACGGCCTTCAGTCCGAGACGCCAGGCCTGCATGTAGGCATCGGCAATATCGTCGACCGATGCATTCTCGGGCAGGTTGACGGTCTTGGAGATGGCGCCGGAGATGAAGGGCTGCGTGGCGGCCATCATCTTCAGATGTCCCATGTAGGCGATGGAGCGCGTGCCCTTCGCGGGCTTGAAGGAGCAATCGAACACAGGCAGATGCTCTTCCTTGACGTGCGGCGCGCCTTCGATGGTGCCAGTGGCGTCGATGTAGCTGACGATGGCGTTGGTCTGGTCGCTGGTGTAGCCGAGTTTGAAGAGCGCGGCCGGGACCGTGTTGTTCACGATCTTGATCATGCCGCCGCCGACCAGCTTCTTGTACTTGATGAGCGCGAGGTCAGGCTCGATGCCGGTTGTGTCGCAGTCCATCATGAAGCCGATGGTGCCGGTGGGCGCGAGCACCGTTACCTGCGAGTTGCGATATCCGTGCTTCTCGCCGTGAGAGAGCGCTTCGTCCCAAGTGGCCTTGGCGGCGTCAATCACCGCGGTGGGAACGTTCTTCGCGTTGATGTTGTTCACCGAGGCGCGGTGCATGCGAATGACGTCGAGGAACGGCTCGCGATTGTAGTAGAAGCCCGGGCAGGCGCCTCCGGTGACGGAGATGCGCTCCTTCAGGAACTGGGAAGCGGGCGCAAGCGGCGGGCACTGCTCGGCGATGATCGACGACTGCTTGTAGGCTTCGCCGCACATGATGGCGGTGACGCAGGCAGCGTAGTCGCGTCCGGCGTCGGAGTCGTAGGGCAAACCGGCGGCCATGAGCAACGCTCCCAGGTTGGCGTAACCGAGTCCGAGGGGACGATAGTCATGCGAGTTGGTCATGATCGATTCGGTCGGATAACCGGCGAAGTCGACCAGGATTTCCTGCGCGGTGATGAGCACGTCGACGGCGTAGCGATAGCTCTCGACGTCGAAAGTACCGTTGGGGGAGGCGAACTTCATCAGATTGAGCGACGCCAGGTTGCAGGCCGAGTCGTCGAGGAACATGTACTCGGAGCAGGGATTCGAGGCGTTGATGCGCGCCGTGTTCTTCGACGTGTGCCACCGATTGATGGTGGTGTCGAACTGCATGCCGGGATCGCCGCAGCGCCAGGTCGCGTCAGAGAGCTTGTTGAGCAGCTCTTTCGCGTAGAAGGTCTGCATCGGGCGGCCGCCTTTGACGGCTTTGGTCTGGAAGGTATCGTTGCGCTCGACGGCGACCATGAACTCATCGTTCACGCGCACCGAGTTGTTGGCGTTCTGGAAGAAGACGGAGCTGTAGGCTTCCGAGTCGGGACCGCTGGAGTCGTAACCGGCTCCGGCGAGCGCCCAGGCCTTGGCTTCTTCCTTCGACTTGCACTCGATGAAGTCGATGATGTCGGGATGGTCGACGTTGAGGATGACCATCTTGGCAGCGCGACGCGTCTTGCCGCCGGACTTGATGACGCCGGCGAAGGCGTCGAATCCCTTCATGAAGCTGAGCGGACCGCTGGCCGTGCCACCGCCGCTGAGACCTTCTGTCGAGGAGCGCAGCGGAGACAGGTTGGTGCCGGTACCGGATCCCCACTTGAAGAGCATGCCTTCGGTCTTCGCCAGCGTGAGGATGGAGTCGAGCGAATCGTGCACGGAGTTGATGAAGCAGGCCGAGCACTGCGGATGCTTGTAGCCGGTCTTGGTGAACTCGACACGCTGCGCGGCGGGGTTCCAGTGCCAGTTCTGGCCGTCGGAGTTGGGCTCGATGCGGTCGCATCCCACGTTGAACCAAACGGGCGAGTTGAAGGCAGCCATCTGGTGCAGCAGGATGTGCGCGAGCTCGTCGTGGAAGATAGCGGCGTCGTCAGCCGAGCGGAAGTAGCCGCCCGTCATGCCCCAGTCGCGGATGGTCTCAGCGACGCGAGTGATTAGCGCGCGCACACCGGATTCGCGCTCCGGCGTATCCAGCGTGCCATGCAGATATTTGCTGGCCACGATGTTGGTGGCGGTCATCGACCAGTCTTTGGGCGACTCGACATTCTTCTGCTCGAAGATCACGTTGCCTTTGGAGTCGGTGATCTGAGCGGTGCGCATTTCCCACTCTACGGTTTCGTAGGGAGAAACGCCGGCTTTCGAGAAATAACGGCGGAAGGTGAGGCCAGGGGACTTCTTCTTGTCGACTTTAGGCGCAGCGGCGCTAACTGCGGAGTCGGTGGAAACGGTGGTGGTGGTTTTAACTTCCGACATCTTCTCGAATCTCCTCGACAGGTCCGAAACGGGTTGAAGCCTGCCTGCTCCGCGCGGCGCGTATTCGCGTCCGTCCAGCCGCGGAGAGGTACCTGACAAAAGCGGCGCTTGCAAAATGGTTTTGGGAGCTACGGCGGGCCTGAGTCCGTCCCGACTACCCATCCCCCCGGCAGGTGGTTGGCCTGCCCCTGGCTCACGACTTCCGGATGAAAAATGGCGCTTCCGGAAGGATGCTTCGTGTGCTTGGGATGCTGAAATTACGCCTGTATGTTGGGTGTGTCAAGACCCATGTACTACATATTGTAGTACATATACTTAACGCGCGCGATTCCGTGACTCTTCGGGTAACAGCTTTTTGCATGCTGAAATTTCCTGTGAAGCTGCGGTTCTAAGTCCAGTGTCCGCAATAACTTGGCTGGATGAAGCTTTGTAGAACGACTGTTGCGACTGTATTAATAAAGCAGGGCTGGGTCAATTCAACATTAATGGTGCAACGGCAAATTTCTGTGGAATTCCTGTGTGGGAGTAGGGCGGAAATAGCGTGGGGCAGCTAACCTTGCCTGTCGCTCATGTAGGACAGGCAATCCTGCCTGTCACCTCGCAAAAGAAGCGACATGGGAGAGTCGGCTTCGGTGGATAAGTAGGGATACCTCGCTGCGTTCGGTATGACAGATCCTTCGCCTCGCTCAAGATAAAACACCAATCCCGGCAAGTTTGAGCCTCACGGTTCGCTGGCAGGCGGAGCGGACTGACTGTTGGGTCCACCATGATGCTCGTGTTGCACCATCGCCTTTTCCAACTCCTTCTGGTGATCGGTAAGAAGAGCATGAATCTGGTGGTGTGTTTCGTCGCTGATAGCGTGAATCTGCGGAGCTAGCGCCTGCCGCGAAGCTGTCGGATTTTTGTCGAGCAGAGCCGCCTGAATCTTATCGTGGTGTTCCTGAAGCAGAGGGCGGATCTGTTGCTGTTGTTCCGGAGTCAACTCCAGATCTTTCGTCAATTGAGCAAGTTTCTGGTCGATCGATTCCGGCGTATGGACACGTTGAAGCTGCTGACGCGCTGAAGGCTGCTGTGCCCCATTGTCCTGAGATGCGGCAGCACCAGCCATTCCGAGCATGAGCATAAATGCGTACATAAGTGTGAAATCGCGCATGGACAACAACCTCCTGCGTCCCGAGGCAATCGCGAGACACTCTGACTGGAATAGACGGGCAATTCCAAAACAAGTTGCGTCAGCGGCGAACCTGGGGCGCCAAGCCATGGTTCTGCTGGGCCACCACCACTCTTGACCTGTCCTCCCGAGCGCAGCGAGGGAACGCTATCGTCTGGATGAAAGCTGGCCACGAGGGATTTCGTACTAGGGATACCTCGCTACGCTCGGTATGACAGGTCCTTCGCTTACGCTCAGGATTAGAGTGTGCCTTCTCTCTCGAGCACGCTCGGATCGAGGAGTGCTCGCCGCGCAACCACTGTTTCAGGGCCACCGCCACTCTTGACCTGTCCTCCCGAGCGGGAGCGAGGGAACCCTATCCCGACCACAGTTGCGTGCGTGCGATCACTGAACTCCGCTGCCGGTGCATGTTCTCGTGGGATCGCATGCGCGAGCACCACTACTGGGTTTACATCGTGGGAAGCATTTCGGGCACACTCTACGCCGGAGTGACGAACGATCTGCTCGGGCGTTCAACAGAGCACCAGTCAGGTGAAGGATCGGAGTTCACTGCGCGCTATCACTGTGACCGGCTTTTGTACTTCGAGTTCTTTCGCTATGTGCGGGACGCGATCCGTCGCGAGAAGCAGATCAAAAGCTGGAGACGTTCGAAGAAGGTAGCGCTGATTGAGAGCGTGAACCCTGCTTGGCGCGATCTGAGCAAGGACCTCGATGTGAAGTTCCGTGGTCCCGATAGGGATACCTCAGTTCGTTCGGTATGACAGGATCCTTTGCTTCGCTCAGGATCGGAACGCTCGCGATACTCGCTTACGCTCAGATCGAGGACTGCGCACCCGGTAAAACAGCCCGATGTCCACCATCACTCTTCACCTGTCCTCCCGAGCGCAGCGAGGGAACCCTATCGTCTGGATGGAAGCTGGCCATGTGAGATTTCGTGGTCGTAGTAGGGATACCTCACTGCGTTCGGTATGACAGGACCTTCGCTGCGCTCAGGACTGGAACGCTGGCGGTGCTCGCATACCCTCGGGTCGAGGACGGCGCACTCGGCGACACAGCCCCACCACCACTCTTCACCTGTCCTCCCGAGCGCAGCGAGGGAACGCTATTGTCCGCACGAAAGCGGAGCGACTCGCCGAGATCGCCATGGTCATTCAGACTTCGTTGCGACACGAAATGTTCCACGAATCTTCCGGAGTGGTGAGTTAGGAGGAAATGCATAGATGGATTCGCTGCGCTCACCATGACCCGAAGGTCCGGCATGCTTCGGTTGCGGACTGCAGCCGGGCCCGTCCCAAATCGGCGTCGAAGGTTGGCTAAAACGAATGACCAACTTACGACCGCGACGTCCAACTGGATTATGAAATTAATCACGACGCTGTTTCTGCTCTTTTTCGAGGCGACTGCTGTTGCCCAGGCGCCGAAGCCCACCGATCTACGCTCTGTATTGCTGGAACAACTGCAAACGACACATAACAAGAAAGACTGGTTTGTGCCGGTGAATGTGGCCGTGGATGGAGTCACGGCGGAACAGGCCAGCTGGACTGACAGCAAAGGGAATCATTCCGTCGGGCAATTGACCTATCACTTATTGTTCTGGGACCGCTATGCGCTGGCGCAGTTCAAAGGTGAAAAACCCAAGTTCGATGGCAACAACGATGCCACTTTCACCAATTTCGATCCGAAGCAGTGGGCCGCGACGGTGAAGGAGTTGGACCAGGTGCTGACCGAATGGGAGCAGGCGGTGCAATCGGCGGACGAGGAAAAGCTGAAGAAGAATGCGTCTATGATTGCGCACGTCGGAGCGCATAACGCGTATCACATCGGAGAGATTGTCTTCGTCCGCAAAGAGCAGGGCTCGTGGGACGCGAGTAAGGGCGTGAAGTGAGCGGCAGTTCTGCGCGGGTAGGCTTTCTTCGAGTCCATCGGTCTGTCAGTCGATCAGTCTTTCAGTCGAGAATCGTTGACTAAATACATAGATGGATTCGCTGCGCTCACCATGACCGCGACGTTTCACGATAGTTCGGTGGCGGGAGGTGAGGGCCGAGATCGTCTGTCCTAGATAAAAAGGAAACAGACCCATTCCCAGCCAAAAAACGGATGGGCGTAACCATAAACCGTCCCAGATGGGCGGCCATTATTCGTATCGGCACGACTGCTTGTCGCACACGCGGGCGAGGGAGTCCGCGCCACACAAACTTCAACTGTCTTTGCGGTAAAGAAGGTTGCGCATTGCTTCACGGCGAGCCGCGTTCGCGCTCTTGTCACTCTTGAGGGGATCGGCGGCGCTGGGACGCTTGTTCGCCGCGTCCTCTGCCTGGGCGGCGGTGCACTCCGGACAGTGGTTGGCAAAACCAGGCTTATCGGGCTTGAGTTCGAACTCCTCCGAACAGATTGCGCAGACTTTGATGGGAAAGGCCATAGCAACATCTATGGTAATAGAGCTCGTCAGGAGGGCTCAAGCCTGCACGATGCCTCAACCCTGGTGATCGCGCTACTCGACAACTCCCTCGAGCAGATCCGTTTCGATCCGGTCGATCGCGCGGAACTCCGAGCATGCGGCCAGGTGAAATCGTTCCTGCCATGCCCGCTCGCGCATCGCTTTTTCGAAACGCGGCAATAACGGATTCTGGCTGGTATGCGCTCGAAACGCGGCAATCTTCACTTCCAGGCAATCGCCAATATCGATGATGGTGGTGGTTGGTGGCATCGCGACTGGCTGCCGGTCTGGTAGCGTGAAATTGGCTGTCGCGTAGTAGAGCTTTTGCGTGCGATGAGGAGCGAGCGCGTCGGCGGCATGCTCCAGAAAACGATTTGTCCTGCCAGCCCAGTGAAAGGCCATGGTCGCGAACAAGGAAGCCATCGAGTGATCCGGATGCGCGGTGACGGCTCCTTCCGTGCCCAGGGTCAGGATTACGTGTGGTTTCAATTCCCGCACGCGACGCGTGAGGCGGCCCACTGCGTCGTAAAAGTTCACGCGGTCGAGAGCTCCGTCGGGAAAGTCCCAAACTTCCCCACGACTCACCTGCAGCATCTCGCACGCGGTAGCAAATTCCTTGCGACGCATTGCCGCGAGTTCCGCATCGGAAGCTGCGCCTCCACGATTGCTGGCCGCAGTTCCTGCTGTCAGGCAAATCACGCTGACCTCTACTCCGCGCGAAGCGTATAGCCGCAGCGATCCTCCGAAACCTCCCACTTCGTCATCCGGATGCGCGGTAACACAAAGGAATCGGAACATGTCTCTCCTGTTCATTCCAGTTTACCTTGAGAGCTGAAATCCGCTCCCTTCGCGAGTTCGATGCCAACTCGGAGTTTTCGACTCGCGTCCTATAACAAGCACGCTCCTCCCTCCGTTTGTTGAGCTAGACACGTCATGTTCGCCCTCTTCCGAAACGTAGTGCGCTTCGCGCCGCCGGTGCTGGCGTTGGTCGTCGCCTTCAACGGCGTCGCGCTGCATTCGGCAGACGATCGCGGGCTGCCGTCGCCCCTCGACGGCGTCATTCGTTATCAGGCGCGTGTGCCACTTGGGTGGGAGAGCTTCAAGGTACGTTCTTCAGGGATTTGCTTTTACCTGCTCGGAACCGTAGAAAGCCCGAAGTTTGACGGTTGGCAGAAGGTCACGGTCAAAGATCGCAGCCACCTCTACGATGCCAGCGGACAGCCGGTCCGTGTCTATCCGGAAGAATTGCAGTTTCGTATCACTGCCAGTGCGCGCGAAAAACTGCTCGAGAATCAGCCCTTCACCATCGCCAGCGCGATCCCGATGAACGACTACCTGTTGCATCTGCGTTTCCGGATGAAAGTGTTTCATGGCGTAGAGTGGCGAATCGTGCGTCCAGTTTCGGTGGAAGCAATAGGAATGCCTGCGGACGTCTCCTACGACGAACGCATTTATCGCATTCGCTTTAATCTCGGTCGTATTCCGATAGACGACCGCATCGTGCTCGAAGTCTTCTCGCCGACAGGCGAGCGGCTCTCGAAATTTCACGTGGATTTGTTCTAGCGCGTCGCAGGGCAACGCGATCGCGCCTATCCGTGAAGTCATCTTTGGTCCGCAGTCTCTTCCAGCATGAACTCCAGCACCTCCTGCGGATGTGCCGAATTCCACACCGGAGCGAACGACTGCCGATGCAACGGCGATGGACCAAACTCGCGCAACGCGGCAATGTGCGCGGGCGAGCGGTATCCTTTATTAGAGGCCAGCTTGTACGCCGGGAACACCGGATCCCACGTGGTGATCATGCGATCGCGCTCCACCTTCGCCACAATCGAGGCTGCCGCGATCGACGCGGAAAGCGCGTCTCCATGAATGATCGATTTCTGCCGGCACTCGAGCGCCAGCTTCATCGCATCGATCAGCAGACAATCCGGCGCGGAAGCAAGCGCCTGCACCGCCTCCGTCATCGCCAATCGCGTCGCGTGATAAATGTTGAGCTGATCAATGCGGGCCACGTCCACCGCCGCCACCGACCAGGCGATGCAGTGCTGCTTGATTCGCTCGGCGAGGATCTCGCGACGGTTCGCCGGCAACAGCTTCGAATCGCGCAATCCCTTGATGCGGTACTTGGGATCGAGAATCACCGCGCCTGCGACTACCGGCCCGAACAGCGCACCTCGGCCGACTTCATCCACGCCGGCCACCAGCTGCGCTCCGCTCTCCCAAAGCTCGCGCTCAAAGCGGGTGGTGCACTTCAGCCGCTTCAACAGGCGCAGCTTCAGCGCCGATTTCGAAAGCTGCTTTCCATTTTCGGATTTGATCTTCGAAGGCACTGCGATAGCGAAATTCTACACCGAAGCCGTGGAAGCTCCGGCCAGTTGCGAAGAGCTGATCGGTTGACCGGCGCGGGACGCATCGCCGAGCAACACTGCCCGCACTTCTTCCCAGTTGTTCACGCGGAGGAACCGCTTCTCATTCATATTGTGCGGCGCCGTAAACAGGATCTGCATTCCCGCGAACTGCTCCAGGTTTCGGATGCGGTCGTCGATCATGATGTCGGCGTCCACGATGCTCTTATCGCCGCAGTACACCACGTTTCTTATGTCGAGAAATGGAAAGTGTTCCTGAAGCCACGCATGTTTCGGCAAGAACGAGTTCGGGAACTCCATCGCTGCGGTCACGATGAACACGTCATACCGCTCGGTCAGCTCGCGGATCACCTCCTGGCAGCCGGGCATCACATCCAGATCCCAGAAGAAGCCATCGGAGAGCGCGATCTCGTCGATCCTTACTGCGATGCGCGTCAGGTACGGCCAGATGCAGCGGCCTGCCTTGCAGATCCTCTTTGCAGAGAGCGGTCCCGAACTCATCGTTATACAGCTGCAAATGGCGCGAGAGGCTGTCAGCCATCACCTCATCCATGTCGATCGCGATCCGCAGTCGCGACCTGCGGCTGCGATTCGAACTCGCCGCCGGTGTCTTCACCACCGCCTTCAGAAGGACGGCCAACATGACCAGAAAACCTGTCGCGAGATTTGCCGCAATGATGGCCGGGGACTTCGTCAAAAGCCCGTACACCAGCCACAACATCACTCCGGTCCAGAAAACCACCAGCATCGGGTACGACAGATCCCTGCCGCCCTGCCGCCGAATCTTTAGAACCTGCGGAACAAACGAGAGTGTCGTCAGCGCTGCCGCCGCAAAGCCCAGTCCATTGATCAAAGAAGGTGAAACCATGCTCCTTCAGTATAGCTGTGGCTGGCGTGCGCGCAGGCATAGCCAGTATTCGGATGATCACTTTAGCTCAACTTTTAAACTGCGCACAACAATCGACATCAGGAATGCTCTACGGGTGCCCCACCGTAGCCATCTTTTAGCTTGGCTGGGGATTCTGGTTTCACTTGGATGGGTTTGGAGTTTGTCATCACGACGCCGAGCATTGCGAGGCGGAGGGATCTGCATTCAGACTCAATCTTCAATCTAAAATCTTCAATCTACAATTCTTCCCAATTTCGTCCCATGCTTTGTGGAACCTTCCCCATCTTTTTCCCGTACCTTTGACTGAGACATACGTCTAACACTCGGAAAAGAGCGCGCTCATGAATCTCCGCGAAATCTCGAAGCAGACCATCGCCACCCTTCGCGCTCACAAGATGCGCTCGTTCCTCACTATGTTCGGGATTGTCTGGGGCATCGCGTCGGTCATCATCCTCGTTGGTCTCGGCATGGGCTTCAGCAAAGACCAAAAAAAACGCATGGAGACGCTCGGCAAAGATCTCGTCATCATATGGGGAGGCCGCACAAGCGCGCAGGCCGGAGGTCTCGCCGCCGGACGCCGCATCACGCTGACCATCGATGACGCACGCCTGATCAGAAGCGAGTGCTACCTGGTGAAGACCGTCAGCCCCGAATTGCAGCGCAGCGTTCCCGAAGTCAGCCAATACAATTCCGCTGCACGCCAGATCTCAGGCGTTTGGCCGTCATTTCAGGACTTCCGCTCGCTCATCCTCTCGGAAGGCCGCTTGATGACTGACGATGATGAGCGCGACTCCAATCGCGTGGTCCTTCTCGGCTGGAACGCCGCTCGTCAGCTTTATCCCGGACAGGCCGCGGTCGGCGCTACGCTGATCATCGCGCGCTATCCGTACACCGTGGTCGGCGTGCTCGCCGAGAAGAAGCAGAACTCCAACTACAGCGGTCCCGACAATGACATGCTTTACGTGCCGTACTCGGCGATGGCGCGCGACTTTCCTCCCCCGCCTGCCAAGGGCGAAATCATCACCAAGGGCTACATCTCCGATTTGGTCATGGAAGTCGGCGACCCCAACACGCACGACGAAGCCGTCGCGCAGGTTCGCCGCGTCCTCGGACGCCTGCATCACTTCGAGCCTGACGATAAAGATGCGCTCTTTATCTGGGACACGATGGAATTTTCCAAAGTCCTGGCGCGAATCTTCAGCGTGATCACTATTTTCTTCGGTTGCGTCGCGATTACCACGCTCGCGCTCGGCGGCATCGGTGTGATGAACATCATGCTGGTCGCGGTAACCGAGCGTACGCGCGAGATCGGCATCATGAAAGCCATTGGCGCCACCAAGGTCGACATCCTGAACCAGTTTTTCGCCGAATCCATCGTGATCACGGCGCTCAGCGGACTCATCGGCTACTGCCTCGGTGTTGGCATTTGCGTGCTGATGAATGCCGCGCCGCTGCCTGACATTGTGCCCAAGCCGGTGATTTCTCCGGTCGCTATTGTCGGGTCACTGTTGACGCTGTCTCTGATCACCATCAGCGCGGGAATGTATCCAGCGCGCCGCGCCGCCGAACTGGAACCGATCCAGTGTCTGCATTACGAGTGAGTCGAGGAGCACGATGCGCTTAAGAGAACTGATCCTACAGAGTTGGACGGCGTTGCATCGCAACCGCATGCGCTCGGCACTCACGATGCTCGGGATCTCCTGGGGCGTGGTTTCGGTTGTGCTACTGCTCGCGTTTGGACAGGGACTTGGCAACGGCGTTGTGAGCGCCGTCGGCAACATCGGCAACAACGTCATCGTGATCTGGCCCGGCCAGACCAGCATGCAAGCCGGAGGGCAGCGCGCCGGTCGTCCCGTTCACTTCGAATACGAAGATGTGGAAGCTATCCGCGCCGAAGTGCCCATCATTCGCGCCGTCAGCGCCGAGTCATGCAGCGACTTCGGCTATAAAACCGGCACGCGCGTCGTCTCGCTCACGACGCGTGGCGTTGAGCCGCCTTACGGCGAAATGCGAAGGCTCATGGATTTTGAAGACGGCCACTACTTCGAAGACTCCGACTTCACCAATCGCCGCCGCGTCGTGATCCTCGGAAACGCCGCTGCCAAGCGTCTCTTCCAGGGCGCTCCCGCTGTCGGACAGTCCGTGCTCGTGCAAGGCCAGAGCTTCGAGGTCATCGGCGTGCTCAACATCAAAATTCAGGACTCGATGTATCAGGGTCCCGACAACGAGCAGGCCTTCATTCCGTTCCAGGTTTACAACGAACTGAAGAACGAGCGTGATCCCAATATGATCATCATCCAGCCGATCACGCAGGAGTTGCACACGGAAGCGCTTGCTGCCGCGCGCCGCGTTATCGCGCGCCGGCATCATTTCGAAGCAAACGACGAGAAAGCCACGCCTGAGTGGGACACCGTGGATACCGGCAAAATGTTGCGTGCATTTTCGATCGGGCTTCAGGTGATGATGGGAATCATCGGTGCGCTCACGCTCGGAGTCGGTGGCGTCGGCGTGATGAACATCATGCTGGTCAGCGTCAGCGAGCGCACGCGCGAGATCGGACTGCTCAAAGCCCTCGGCGCGCGCCAGCGCAACATACTGAGTCAGTTCCTTGTCGAAGCGCTCGTGTTGACGTTCATCGGCGGCGTTGCCGGCATGGTCGGATCGTGGCTGCTCACCGTCGTCATTCCGCCGCTACCTCTATATAGCGAGTTCTACAAGACGCTGAATCATGACGGCGACATCTTCCTGCGCGCATCTCTGAACGTGATGACGACATCGTTCGTCATTCTTGCGCTCGTGGGGATCATCAGTGGATTCTGGCCGGCATTCAAAGCATCGCGCCTGGAACCGATCGAAGCGCTGCGTGCGGAGAACTAACTCACTTCCCAAGGGCAGGCCCTCGCTCGGGATGACAGCCGTGAAGAGTGCGGATGAGATGCGGGCACCCGAACATCCTTCCTGCTAGTGTGTTGCGTGCGGCTTCAGGATGTCGCTCAGCAGATCAGGCTGTGAGTTACGCTCGAGATGTGGATAGCGTTCTCCGCCGTGATAGTCGATGCGAATGGTCTTGAAGTAATCAGCGTTCTTCACGATCAACTCGAGTGGCTCCTTGCTGGTTTTTCCGGCGCGCAGAGCGTCACGAAGTGCGTCACCAGTGAACGCGCGACCGTTGACGGCAATGATCTGCATTCCAGGCAGGACACCGGCTTTGGCAGCAGGCATCAGCAGGTTGGCGTCCTGCACGACGCCGGTCTCGTTGAGCAGAAGGCCGAGTGAGAACCGGGCATTGATTTCGCGACGCACTTCTTCGTGAGCACGAATTCCGTCAGGCTTCACGTCCGTATAGACGATGTGCCAGCCGCTTCCTTCAATTCCTCCAACGGGCGCGTGCGGCGCTGTTGTCCAAAGAATTTCGTTGAAGAATTTGCGCCAGTCGTAGGGTGTGACCTGGTTCAACGCGTTTACGACATCGTCGAAGGTGTAGGGCTTGGTACCGGGAACCTGGTTGAGAGGCAGGCTAGGTGGACCATAGAAGAGCTTGCAGAAGTCATCGATCGATTTCGCACCGTGCGTCTGCTGACGAATGACAACGTCAACCCAGAGCCACAGCATGGTGCCTTCGTCGTAGTAGTCGACGCTGCGGCGCCAGTTGGACCACGAGGTTGGCGCGTCGTAGAGAATCTGCGCGGCGATCGCAGTATCGATCAGGGGGCGCCAAGTGCGGCCGGACTCTATGTCGAGTTCCGCGGAGGAGTTCGCGAGATCTTCGCGCCACTGTTCCGGATTAAGCAGACCGCTACGCGCCGTGAGCACTTCTCCGAGGTAGTTGGTGAGCCCTTCGTAGACCCAGAGCAACTCGCCCTTCATGGGAGTGTCGTAGGCAGGCGTAGTGAGTCCGGCGGGACGACGATATTTTCCATTCCAGGAGTGCACGTATTCATGCGGGAGCAGACCCGCTTCCAGGCGCTCCTGGTCATAGTTGATCAGGGTGCGTTCGTAGGTGCGGCTGTCGTCGGACTCGTGATGCTCGAGTCCGAAATGCGCGACGTGATCGCTAAGCGAGTAGAGGAAGTGGTAGTCGCGATAGTGAGTGGCTCCGAAGAGGGTAGTGGCTTCGGCCACTAAATGTTTGTAGGAGTTCTCGAGATCCGGCGACATCTGGAGCGCGGCTTCGCTGTCGGCAGCAATGTCCATCTCGGCGGTCGGAGTTGCGGCCGGCGAAGTGAGGCGCACCAGGCGGAAGTAATGCCCGCTGATCACGGGAGAGTCGATGAGCGTATAGAGCGACGCCGGCTTGAACTGGATCGTATCTCCGGACTCAAGAGCGATGGGCAGCGCGGTTCCGTATTTCCATCCGGCGGGCAACTTCAGGCTCGCACGGTAGGTGATCTGATCGGCGGGGTAGTTGGCGGGATAAAGCAATGTCCAGTTCCAACTGACGAGCGCGAGTTGTGCGCTGGCGGTGGAACCCTCGCTGAATCCGGTTTCCTGCTCGATGGGCGAGGTGTAGTCGAGGGTGGCTTCGAGGGTGTTCACGCCCGCGGGGACATCGACGTGGATGGCGTACATGTTGACGTCATCGCGGCGCCATCGAAGGAGCTGGCCGTTGGCGAAGAACTTAAGACCGGTGAGATCGGCAATGGGACCGGTGGGCCCGTGCTCACCGGGAATCCATTCCGGATAAAACAAGGTGAGCGGCCCGGGCTGCACCGGGATCGTCAAGCGCGAATGAAACAGCCGGCCGGGCGCTTCGCTGGCGTCGACCGCGACGGTGATCTCGCCGGGAAAACGTGGCGCAGGAGCGTTCTGCGCGAAAAGTGCGGTTGTAAACAAGAAGGCGAGAAAGAAAGAGCGAAGGGCGAGCGATCTCATCTGGTTGTGGGCGTCCTCACGAGCTTCCAGCCATATTAAAAGATACGAAGGGAAAAAAGCGAGAAACTGCCGGATTGAATCGTATTAATAAAAACGGCGGCAGTTCTGAAGAGGAGCTGCCGCGTGGCCAAGAAGCGAGCCGCGGATGTGCGATCAGTGTTTCAGATAAGGGGCGTACTGTTTGTCATTTTTGAGAATGTGGTCGGTAAGCCAGTCGCGGAGGAACCCCATAAGCTCGACAGTCACGTTCGAGGTTCCGGCCCGATATGTGTTCTCGAATTCGAGCACTCTGGTGGTCAAGGCGTCGTGCTCTTTTTTGTGTGCGGCGTAATTCGGATAACTGGCCTTGCGCAGGGCAGCTTCTTCGGCGCTGAAATGACCGCGGGTGTAGCTGATCAGAGTGTTGAGCGTCTGACCGATCTTGTCGCGACCCTTGCCCTGAGACATGGCCTCGTGGAGCTCGTTGATTAGATTAAAGAGCACTTTATGTTGATCGTCGAACTGTTGAACACTCACGCTGTAGGAATCGTTCCAACTAAATAAGGGCATTGTTATCACCTTGGTTGCGGCAGCAGTGTTTTCATCGGCGAAGGAAAAGCAATTCTTTAGCGAAAGGCTGTGAATTGCGAATGTTATGATTTTTGCTGGTCGGCGCAAATGCGAGGCATGTTCATCACTTTCGAAGGCCTGGATGGCTGCGGCAAGAGTACGCAGACGGAGCGTCTGGCTGCTGTTTTGCGGGCTGATGGCCACGAGGTTGTGGTGACGCGCGAGCCCGGCGGCACGCAGATCGGGGAGCAGATACGTGGCCTTCTGCTGAATTCGCGGACGCAAGGGCTAGCACCGATGGCGGAGCTGGCGCTGATGTTTGCGTCGCGCGCGCAATTGCTTCGCGAAGTGATTCTTCCGGCCGTGAGGGGCGGAAAAATCGTGCTCTGCGACCGGTACACAGATTCGTCGGAAGCGTACCAGGGAGGAGGACGTCAGCTAGGAAGCGAAGCGGTGCTCGACCTTCACCAGATCGTGTGCGGTGGGCTGAATCCGGAGATAACGATCCTGATGGACTCCGAGGTCAAAGCCAGCGTGGCCAGAGCGCGGAAACGAAATCAGCTGGCGGCGAATGGTGGCGGCTCCGAAGACGAGAATCGATTTGAGAGCGAGAACACCGCATTTTTCGAGCGAGTTCACCGGGCGTACCTGGAGATTGCCCGGCGCGAACCGAATCGCGTGTTCATGGTTGATGCCCGCCGGGATGGAGATACAGTGCACCGGGAGATTGTGGAACACGTCAGGCGGAAATTGACGAAGTCAGAAGTGAGAAGTGCGAAGTAAACCCCAATGCCATTCGACGATTTCATTGGCAATCAAGAGACGGTAGAGCGCGTGCGGGAGATGCTGGCGCGCGATCGTTTTCCGCACGGCGTAATTCTTTCCGGGCCGGAAGGTTCGGGGAAGTATTTGCTGGCGCAGATGATTGCGAAGGCGATGAATTGCCTGAATCCGCCGCAGGGGCCATTGCCGGATTTTTGTGGCGCGTGCAGCAATTGCCTGGAGATTGCCGCGGCTGACGATTTCGCAACCAAGTTTGAAGAAGCGGTAGAAGCGCGCGAGGGATTGCGCGAGGTCGACAAAAAAGAGACACGGATTTTTCTGCAGACGCATCCGGACGTGCTGGTGATTCCGCCGGATCCGCCGCAGATGATGATCAAGGTGGACCAGGTGCGGCATGTGATCGCGAACATCTATAAGCGGCCGCGTATGGGAAAGCACTCGATCTTCATCTTTACGACTTCGGCGATGATGAAAGAAGCGGCGAACTCGCTGCTGAAAGTGCTCGAAGAGCCGCCGGAGTATGCCACGCTCTTTCTGCTAACAACGAATCCAGGGGAGTTCCTGCCTACGATTCGCTCGCGGTGCATCACGTTGCAACTAGCTCCGTTGCAACCGCATGAGCTTGAGTCGTTGCTGGCGACGCGGCGCTCTGACTGGCCTGCGCCGACGAGAGCGCTGGTGGCAAGACTGTCCGGCGGGGCGGTGGGGAAAGCGCTGTCGTTCGATCTGGAAACATATACGGCTGCACGCAAAGATGCTTTGATCCTGCTGAATTCGGCGTTGAATGCACAAGATCACACTGAGCTGTTTCGCACGACCGAGGGATATCGAGCCGGAGCAGAAGGAAAAGCGAAAACCGATCAGCTGTTGCGGGCGATGTACTCGTTGCTGGAAGACATGTTGTATGTGAAATCGGGTACGCGGGCATTAGTCCGCAATAGCGACATCAGCGCAGAAATCGCGAAGCTGGCTGCTGCCGTGGATTTCGAGTGGATCGCGGCGGCGTCGGTGCGGCTGGGCGAGGTGGAGTCGGGGATGCGGCGAAATGTGCTGCGGTCGCTTTCGCTGGACGCCTTCGCGGCGGCCATGGAACGACAGTCCGCGTGACCAGCAATTGCCCTTTCAGTCCTGTGATTTCCTGATTTCATCCATTGTGTCGCGTGGCATTGCGACGACCGAATAGCTGTGATACGGTAGCCACAACGCTCGCGCGATAATCCCGCAGTCAGGTCTTGTGGATGCTTCCGCGCAGTCAAATTTCCCGCGGGGGGCACAGGCACTCAGCATGAAAGACGGACTCGATACAACAGCAGTGGGACGGGCACCAGAGCCCGAACCGTTCACCAGTCGGAAATTGATCAGACCATCCCTGGGACGCGGAGAAACGCGTTCGGAAGGTCCCCCTCCAGAACGTCGAGAGCGGCCGAGCAACGGGAAACGAACCGCGCCGCCGGAACAGACACACGCAGAAAATTTTTACTATCAGAAGCAGATCCAATCGCAAACGCCGATGGTGGTGGTGCTGCGTGACGGCGAAGAAGTTCATGGAACGATCGAGTGGTACGACCGAATCTGCCTGAAGCTAAATCGCAGCGGTTCATCGAATCTGCTGATCTATAAGAAGGCGATCAAGTACATGTATAAGGAGTCGGAAGACAAGTAGGGCGAGCGGTGACTTGTGGCTCAGTGGCCGCGCGTAGCTGGTAGCTGGTCGTTAAAAGGATTCGAGAGGCGGACGCATGGGCGTTCGCCCTTCGTGTTTGTGGCAATTGAAAGCGTAAAGCTGTGTCGTCCCTGACGAGACTCCGGCTCTCGATGCGTATCGAAACTTCATTACTCGTGACGTGCGATTTGGGTGATTTTATTCCAGCTTCCGGGTGAATCTTATTCCGGCTATCGTTAAGATAACTGCTCCAAGTATTATCAAACCAAGCGACCAGGAATCTTTATGTCTGTCATATACCAAGAGTCCGGTGAAAAAAAACGCTAGTCCGGCAATGAGTTGTAATATCGGGCTTGGCACTTTGAAGATCACACAAGAACCTCCGAGGAAGCACAATTCGGATACCCGCCTAATCCACCACAAAATCCGCAGCCTCCAAATAATCGTTCACTTCCTGAACCGCCAAGTCTTCCGGCGCGATGCCGCCGTTGTACTCGATGAGGCGGTTCTTCCATTTCAGAAAATCGGTAATCGACTGAGGCTCGATGCGTACTTCTACGCGGCGCAGGCTGGAGAGCAGAAGATTCATCTCGTTCATCAAGCCTTCGGGCGTGCGTTGACTGCGCTTGTTGGGAGCGACCAGCAGCTCAACTTTGCGCGCGTGATATTCGAGTAGTCCCCAGTGCTGTGGCAGGTCGGCGGCTTCGAGAACGCCGCGCGGCGCGAGATAGAAGCGCTCGCATCCTAGTGCGATTTTGGGATCGGCACGCCAGAGTTTGTGCTTGTCGGCGTGGAAATCAGAACGAGAAATCTTGCACTCGACGACGACAGAGCGGCAGCGCTTTTTCCATCCGATGGCGTCAGGCATTTCCCCGGTGCAGCAGGCCTGCTCACTGAGCACGATGCCGCATCCGTAGCGGCGAAGCCATGCGGTAGCGACCTGGACTAATTGGGCGTGAGTCATTGAGAGGACAGTATCAGATGGCGCTATCGACGGTGTTGCTTAATCGGGTAGCTGGTAGCTGGTAGCTGGTCGTTAGTCGTTGGTCGGTAGTCGGTAGCAAACCGAGGGGTACCTTCGCGCGAGCCTAACGTCCAACGACAATCGACTAATGACTGGACAGGCACGATTGCCTGTCCAACATATCCGTCCTACACCTTCGGCAACACAATGCCGGTTTGCGACTGGTATTTGCCGGCACGATCTTTGTAGCTGACTTCACAGACTTCGTCAGACTCGAAGAACAGGATCTGGCAAAGGCCTTCGTTGGCGTAAATCTTTGCTGGAAGGGGTGTGGTGTTCGAGATCTCGAGGGTGACGAAGCCCTCCCATTCCGGTTCGAACGGGGTGACGTTCACGATAATTCCGCACCGGGCGTAAGTGGATTTTCCGACACAGAGGGTGAGGACGTTGCGCGGAATCTTGAAGTACTCGACCGACCGGGCCAGAGCGAACGAGTTCGGGGGGACGATGGCGCAATCGGCGGTGATGGTCACAAAGGAGCGCTCGTCGAATTTCTTCGGGTCAACGATGGTGCTGTTGACGTTGGTGAAGATTTTGAACTCGTCTGCAACCCGCAAATCATATCCGTAGGAAGACAGGCCGTAGGAGACCACGTGTTGCCGTACCTGCTTCTCGGAGAAGGGGTTAATCATGTCGTGCTCGAGCGCCATTTTGCGGATCCAGCGGTCACTCTTGATAGCCATAGCTCTCCTTTTGACTGCCGGAATGAAGACGGCAGAACTCACCGATTGAGGCCCTGATCTGCCTCGGGAGCACCTTATTGCGGCTGGGGCATTGGTGCGGGATGTTGCAGTGCGAGTCGAGAGTCATCTTACGGAGTAAAGCCCGCATTGACAATGCCACTTGCGACCTTTATTATCAGCAGCTTACAGTATAGCTGCGTAGCCTGTGAAAAACTGGCCCGAGCGGGCCGGGGATGAGCAGGGAATTTTCGATTCGCAGAAGCGGCCAAACTGTTCGGCTGGAGACGCTTGTGATCAAGCTGGATATCATCAACGAAGTGGTGACGAAAACCGGGATCACCAAAACCAAGGCGGAGATGGCGGTGGAAACCGTCTTCGAAAGCATGAAGAAAGCACTGGCCAACGGCGACCGCATTGAATTGCGCGGATTTGGCGTGTTCAACGTACGCCCGCGCAAGACAGGCATTGGGCGGAATCCGCGGACCGGGGCTGAAGTCAGCATTCCGCCGGGGAAGGCCGTTCGCTTCAAGCCCGGAAAAGAGCTGCAGTCCATCGACTAACTTTGTGCAGGCTGGTTCCGGCGCCGCCAGTGGGCTGCGATGGCGCGCTGTTCGGAACCGCTTCCAATCCACTGCACACCTATCGCGATCCGGCCCTATAGCATCTAGAAATTGTCCGCAGTTGCATCAAAAGAATCGGGATGTCTGATTCCACCCCATCTGTGCCCAGCTACTACGAACGGCCGATCCCTGTCGACGTGTTCGTAGTTTCACAAGTGCGCCGGCGATATTGGCTGCACATCGTGCTGCTGGTGCTTACCATTTTCACAACTCTGGTTGTGGGCGCGCGGCTGCAGAACAATTTCCTGGAGGATCGTCCGGCATTCTCGCTGCCGGAAGACGCGACATGGTCGGCGATGTTTCCGGTGAAGTGGATCGGCGAACATCCCTCGCGGATTCTGCTGGGAGTGCCCTTCGCCGCGACGCTGATGCTGATCCTGGTGGCGCACGAGTTGGGGCACTATCTTTATTGTGTGCGCTATGGGGTGCAAGCCACTCTGCCGTATTTCATTCCGGCGCCGACACTGATCGGAACGCTGGGAGCGTTCATACGGATACGATCGCCGATCCGGTCACGAGAGGCGCTGTTCGATATTGGGATTGCTGGTCCGATCGCCGGATTTGTAGTTGCGGTGATCGTGCTGTTTGCGGCGCTGCTGATTTCCCCCGCAACTGCCGCGACTTCGCGTCCGAATGACATCGTGTTTGGATATCCGCTGATCTTTCACGTAGTGCACTACGTGATGAATTTCGGATCGCCGACGCGCGTGCCGCTCGACGCCGTGCACATGCATCCGATGGCGATTGCGGCATGGGTAGGAATGTTCGCGACAGCCCTGAACCTGCTTCCTGGCGGGCAACTCGACGGCGGCCATATCGTGTATTCCATTTCTCCCAAGGCCCACAAGTATGTGTCGTGGCTGACGATTGGGATCCTGATTCCGCTGGCAGTACGCTTGTGGGTAGGATGGCTGCTGTGGGCGGTTCTTCTCGCGCTCACCGGCTTGCGACATCCGCAAGTTCCGATGTGGCCGGGACTGAGCGCGGGACGCAAGTGGCTAGCCGTGCTAGCGCTGGTGCTGCTGATCCTCACCTTCATACCAATCCCGTTCGATGGAAGCCTGCTCGACCTCTTTCAATAGTTCGCCGGTGGGATAGAGAATTCCGCCAGCCAGTTCTTCGCGACAGATTCGATTATGTGATCTCACAATGTAGACTGGGAGCTACTCTGACAAGCAAAGGCAGACGGGAGAACTCCGTGGCGGACAAATCTGCAAAACATAAGCTGGCTGTGCTGGGTGCGGGGAAGATGGGCGGAATCCTGGTGCAGGGATTCTTGAAGCACAAGCTCGCCAGCCCGAGTGCGATCTGGGCGACGGTGTCTCATAAAGAAAAAGTGGCAAGCCGCAGCGCGGACCTCGGCGTGCGGATCGGGACCGACAACCGTGAAGCGGTGAAGCACGCGGATGTTGTATTGGTGTGCGTGAAGCCGCAGACGGTAGGCGATGTGCTGGACGAGATCAAGGAGCAGGTTACGCCGGATAAGGTGGTGATCTCGATCGCGGCATCGGTGCCAACGTCATTTATTGAGGCGCGACTGGCTGCGCGGGTGCCGGTGATTCGCGCCATGCCGAATACGCCGTCAATCCTGGGTGCGGGAATTGCGGGATTGGCCGCGGGGCAATCGGTGAAGCCGGCGCAAATGGAAACGGCACGAAGGCTGTTCGAGACAGTGGGAAAGACCATTGTCGTCGACGAAAAGCATATGGATGCGGTCACAGCGCTTTCGGCGAGTGGGCCCGCGTATATCTACATCATCCTGGAATCGCTGGCAGAAGCGGGAGTGAAGGTAGGATTACCGCGCGATCTGGCAACATTACTTGCGGCGCAGACTACGCTGGGCGCCGCGCGTATGGTGCTGGAGACCGGAGATCATCCGGCGCTGCTGAAAGATGCCGTTACTACGCCGGCCGGATGCACGATCGACGGCATCATGGAACTGGAAGAAGGCAAGCTGCGCGTGACGCTGATCAAAGCGGTAGTGAAGGCGACGCAGAGGGCGAAAGAGTTGATGTTCTCGTAAGGGAGTGTTCATGAGACCTCCGGGGCTAAACCCCGAGGTTCACGACCGGCACGGCGCGGCTGCAGCCGCACCCTTCAAAGCGCATGTTTCGTTCTGTTTCCAAAATATTGCAAGCGCGACATTTTCTCTCGTTCTACGAGCGTGTGCAGGTACAATTCCGGGGACCCATCGCTTCGCGTGTGGAGGCTAAATGCGCCGAGCTCCCTTTGCTGTGATCCTGTTGGCAACTTCTACGTTGCTGGTCGGGCAGAAAACAAGTGTCCAGACTGCGAAAACCGATGGAACCGCAAAACCAAGCGTAATGGCTCCAGCCGCAAAACCCAAACTCACGGAACAGCAGAAGCGAGGGCTGAATCTGCTGGAATCGGCCGAAGGCGCAGCGGGTGGATTCGAGGCGCCTTCGCGGATTGTGGCCTACACGCAAATCGCCCGCGTTTATCAGACGAGCGATAAGAAGAAAGCCATCGACCTACTGCAACAGGCATACGACAGCTTGCAAACGTTGCAGCTGGACTCGCCGAATAAAGCGCCTGAATCAAGCGGTGACACAACAACTACAGCAGCAAGTGCTGAACCAGTTTGTTTCTCTTGCGCCAGAGCGTGTGGATGCACTGATCGACCAAACGGATCCGATCACACGCACCGCCGCATTGCAGCTCTTGCTGCCGTACTACGAAAAGAACAAAAATCTTGATCGTCCAGTGCCTGTGCTTATGCAATTGGGAGTCGAGGCCGAGATGCCGTACGGGATCGTAAACGACGTGATGGAGAAGCTCGGCGCCACGCATCCAGACCAGATTCGGCAGTTGTTCCTGGCTTCGCTTACGAGTTATCAGAATCACGAGCACACGGACTTGTCGGGTTCGACGGATTTCGCCAGTTTGATCGCGAAGGCGTACGGCAAGGTACCAAACGAGAGTGTGGCGACCGCCATCGACGAGGTACTGTCACAGGCGAAGAAAGCAGATGAGAAAAATTCGGATGTAAGCATCAGTCTGGGATTCGAAAAAGGGGCCGTGCAATTCAAATCGAGCTATGACATGCAGTTGTTTGCGGTGCTGCCAACGCTGGAGCAGATCGATGCTGAAAAAGCGAAGCGCCTGCTGAAAGAAAGCGAAGATGTGACTACGTTCGCGTCCAAATATCCGGATGGGATGAATTCTCTTAGCAAGAATGGACGGCCTGATACGACGGGAATTCGGATCGGGAATAGCGGAGGTGGCGACGCGCCGCCGATGCAAGTTATTGAAGAGCAAAAGATGGATGCGCTCATGAAAGATGCGGGCGATCATCCGAATGATGCATTGGCAAATGCCGCAGGCTTGCGCCCGCCTATGGCGGTGATGGCATACATGGAAATTGCACGCGCGAATACAAAGAAGAACAGCACGGCGGCAGGAATAGCGTTGGCGAAAGCGTTGGAATTATTGCCAAAGATTCCGCTTCGGGAGCAGATGCCGGTTGTTACGGACGTAGCTAGTCTCTACGAGGAGCTCGGAGACAAGGAAAATGCGGAGAAGACGATCGAGCTAGGCACAAAAACCGCGACAGAGCTGCTCAAGCAGGAGACAGACGCGGATGACCCCAACCTGGCGCCGAAAGCATATTGGGTCTCGACGAATGCGTGGAGAAACCTCGTGGATGACAGCTACAAATTAGATCCCGGAAAGCCGATGACATTGCTCAAAGAAGTGACAGACGATGAGGTGAGAGCATTCGCGCAAATCTCGTTGGCGAAGCGGTTACTGGGGAGCACGAGTCCCGCATTAGACTTCAGCATGACCGCGAACAAAGACGGAATGATCATGATGACGATGATGCAGAGCGATGATGAAGCGGCGAAGTAGGGGAGTGACGGCAGCCGAGGGCAGTTGCCCCACATCATTTTGCTAAACGCGGGCAAGATCGTCCGCGCCACACAATCAAACCACACTACATTCCCGGCATTTTCATGCCGGCGAGTTTGCGGGCGAAGCTGGCCTTGCCCATGTCCTTAAACATCTTCTTCATCTGCGCGTACTGGCGTAGAAGATTGTTCACTTCCTGAACGGTGGTTCCTGAGCCGCGGGCGATGCGCTTGCGGCGGCTGCCGTTGATCACCTCGTGATGATCGCGCTCATGCGAGGTCATGGAGTTGATGATCGCCTCCACGCGATTGATCTGCTTTTCGTCGACATGGTCGGCCATCTTCTGCATGTTGGCGAACGGCCCGATACGCGGAAGCATGCCGAGGATGCTCTGGAACGACCCCATCTTTTTGACCTGGCGCAATTGCTCGCGGAAATCTTCCAGGCTGAAGCCGTCGCCGGCGAGCGCTTTCTTGGTGAACTCTTCGGCTTTCTTCTTGTCGACGGTCGCCTCAGCTTTTTCGATGAGCGAGAGGATGTCGCCCATGCCGAGGATGCGCGAGACGATGCGGTCGGGATGGAAGGGTTCGATGGCGTCATACTTTTCGCCGATGCCGATGAACTTGATGGGCTGGCCGGTGACGTGACGAATGGAGAGCGCCGCGCCACCGCGTGCGTCACCGTCCATCTTGGTGAGGACGACGCCGGTGAGCGAGAGCTTTTTGTGGAACTCGTCGGCGGACTTGACCGCGTCCTGGCCGGTCATGGAGTCGGCGACGAACATGATCTCCTGAGGGTTGAGCAGCGACTTCAGTCCCTGCATTTCTTCCATCAGCTGATCATCGATGTGCAGACGGCCGGCGGTGTCGACGATGAGGATGTCGCATCCGCTGATGACCGCTTCGCGGCGCGCTTCCTTGGCGAGGCGAAGAACATTTTCGGTGTCTGCTTTTTCGAGATCGCCAACATAGATCGGCGCCTTCACCGCATCGGCGACAACTTTGAGCTGATCGCGCGCGGCCGGACGGTAGACGTCGACGGACACGAGCATGGGGCGGTGTCCGCCCTTCTTTAGCCAGTTCGCGAGCTTGCCGGAAGTGGTCGTTTTGCCGGAACCCTGCAGTCCGGCCATCAGAACAATCGTGGGCGGCTGCGAGGCGAACTTGAACTTGGCAGTGTCCTTGCCGAGGAGTCCGACGAGTTCGTCGCGAACGATTTTCACGATCTGCTCGGCGGGCGTGAGGGCGGTCATCACCTCGGCGCCGAGGGCCTTCTCGCGGATGTGGTCGATGAGGTCTTTGACGACCTTGACGTTGACATCGGCCTCGAGTAGGGCGAGGCGGATTTCCCGCAGGGCTTCGCCGATGTTTTCTTCGGTGATCTTGCCCTGTCCACGCAGGTTCTTGAAGGCGCGATTTAGTTTTTCGCTTAGATTCTCAAACACAAGGACATTATAAATGCTGGGGTTTCAGCGCGTAGGACACAGAGGGCGCAGAGAAACCGGGGCTAAAGCCCCTCGTTTCTTATGGGAACGCGGCCCTCAAGGGCCGCTCTTCCACGAATCGAGCTTCTTCCACGAATCGAGCGCGGAGTCCGCGCCACACAATCGCAAGGCCGCACAATCGCGAGGCCACACAATCGTTAGGCCGCAGAATCGCGAGGCCACAGAATCGCAAGGCCGCAGAATCCTTACGCGGTGAGTACGCTGTTTTTCAGGACTTCTGCGGCGCGGGCGGCGCGCCATTCTTTCAGCTTCTGGCCGATCTCCGGTTTCTTCTTGGCGATGATCGCAGCGGCGAAGAGAGCAGCGTTGGCGGCTCCGGCTTTGCCGATCGCAAAGGTTCCTACGGGAACGCCCTTGGGCATCTGCACGATGGCGAGCAGGGCGTCAAGTCCACCGAGACTTGTGGCGGCGATGGGAACGCCCAGAACAGGAATGGTGGTCTTCGCGGCCAATACGCCCGGAAGGTGGGCAGCGCCACCGGCGCCGGCGATGAGGACTTCGATACCGCGGCCTTCAGCCGTGGCGGCATATTCGAGAGTCTGGTCGGGCGTGCGATGCGCGGAGAGCGCGCGCACTTCGTAAGGAATGCCCAGTTCTTTGAAGACTTCGGCAGCGCCAGACATGATCTCCAGATCATTCTTGCTGCCCATGAGGATGCCAACTAGCGGTGTGGGATTCGTGCTCATAGGTGAAATAGGGTAAATGAAAGTGAAAAGAATTGGTAATCGGGTAATTGATAATCGGGTAATTGAAAGTCAAGAACGCGGGCGAGGGCGCCCGCGCCACACTCGCTATCCCACCTCTGCCAAAGAGGGCAGAGATGGGGCACCCTCAGTTGGCCTATATCGTCGAGTAGATTTCTTTGGCAGCGGCGACTGTGTTGGAGTGGATAGTCACAGTGTCTTCGACATTGCGGGCGTAGCCACCGGCATAGGCCACCATCACGGGAATATTTTTTTCGCGCGCGGTGCGGAAGACGAATTCATCGCGCCTCTTCAGGCCTTGTATGGTTAGATCCAACCCGCCGAGCTGATCTTCGCGATAGGGATCGGCTCCCGCGACGTAGCAGAGCAGATCGGGCTGGAACTGATTGAGTCCGGAGGTGAGCGCCCGGTCGAGCCAGGAGAGGTAGTCTTCGTCCTTGCAATGATCGGGCAGGTTCACGTCGATCGAAGAAGGCGGCTTCCAGTGTGGATAGTTGTTTTCCTGATGAAGGGAGATGGTAAAGACATCTTCCGCGGGAACTTCGCTGGTGGTGAGAGTGCCGAGGGACGGGATATTCACCTGGGTGCGCGAAGCGATCTCTCCGGGCTCGCTGCGTTGCGGCGCGAAAATGTAGGCGGTACCGTTGCCCTGGTGCACGTCGCAATCGATGGTCATGGCGCGCTGGATTTTTTTGTCCTTCTGCATGCAGCGGATCGCGACGGCAACATCGTGGATCATGCAGAAGCCTTCGCCGTGGTTGGGGAAGGCGTGATGAAAGCCGCCACCGATGTTGAATGCGACTCCATCGCGCAGAGCACATTCGGCGGCGAGGATGGATCCACCTGCGGCGAGCCAGAACGCGTCTACGAGTTCGTAGGAGTACGGAATCTCCATCAGCAATTCTTCTTTTGCTGAGAGCGTGCCGTTCTGCAATTTGTAGACGTACTCGCTGGTGTGCACGCGGAGAATGTCGCGATCTTCGGCGGGCTTGGGTTCGAGGAAGTCGGCCGGTTCGGCGACGTGCGACATCAGTAGCCGGTCATGAATGTGACGGTATTTTTCGGCGGGAAAGACGTGTTCGCCGATGGGAAGGATGTAGCGTTCGCTGTAAACCAGTTTGAAGGGCAGCATGGACGCCGACCTGGTCCGAGTCTCCCCAGCACCAAGCCGCAACAGAAGAGATTACGTCGACGGTCAGCATTGCGGAAGCGAATTCGCAGACTACTCTGCATGCGAACGGCATAAGGCACGGGAGGCGGCATCTAATTTTCCGAGGGCAAAGATGGTGACTCAGAGCCGGCACACACAACTCGCGAACGATCGGGAACGACGGAGCAGTTCCGCGGCAGCTTCGGCTGATGAGGAACGCAAGCAAGAATTTCTGGAGTCGATTGCGGGGCCGAAAGGATCGGAGTCGCCGGATCCGGAATCTGAAACGCCGATCGTTGTGGCAGGAGATGAAGATGATCCTGCGCCACCCGAACAACCTCTCGATGAACGCGACACAAAGATTCCGCGTCCGATTGTTTCAGTGAACGGGAAGGATGTGGAGAAGCCGGAAGAGAAAAAGCCGGCGGCGTAGTGCGCGACTTTTGGCTCTTCCCACCTCTGCCAAAAGATGGCAGCGATGGGGCACCCTCAAACGCAAACCTCACACAAAGCATTCAAGATAAAGGGTGCGACTCCGCGCCGGTGCTACTAATTGTGGTGCCGCATGAGAATCTGTCAAAACCTACAATCCTCAGAGCTGCTGGAAGTTGAAACATGCGGAATTGCTGGCTATTCTACCTGCCTCCGCAGTCTATTGGGGTGATTGCTCATGGCGAGTACTGTCTGGAAGGGCCATCTTACGTTTGGCCTGGTTTCGTTGCCGGTGCGCCTGTTCAGTGCGGCGCGCGGTGAAAGCATCAGTTTCAACCAGCTGCACAAGAGCGATAACTCGCGCGTGAAGCAAGTGCTCTTCTGCCAGCTCGAGGATAAGCCTGTGCCTCGCGAAGAACTGGTGAAAGGCTACGAGTACGAGAAGGGCAAGTACGTGGTGGTCGACGAAGAAGAGATCAAGGCGGTTGCGCCTGAGACTTCGCGCACCATGCAGATCCTGGAATTCGTGAAGATGCAGGAGGTCGATCCGGTCTACTTGGACGCCTCTTATTATGTTGCGCCGGACGAAGGTGGGGAGACTCCGTACGCGCTGATGTTCGAAGCGCTGCGCAAGTCGGGCTACGCGGCGATCGCAAAGGTCTCCATGCACAATCGCGAGCACGTGGTCGTTCTGCGGCCGGGCTCAAAAGGAATCTTCCTGCACACGATGTACTACACCGACGAAGTGCGCGCGGTGGATGAATTCCGCACGGACACCAGCCTGATTAAGGACAAAGAGCTGGAACTGGCGACGATGCTGATCAACTCGCTGGCCGCGCCGTTCGAGCCGGCTAAGTATCACGATACGTATCGGGACAATATCAAGTCGCTGATCGAAGCCAAGGTGCGAGGCAAGCAAGTGGTGCAGCCCACTACGGTGGAGCATCGCGCGCCCGTCATTAATATTATGGACGCGCTGAAGCAGAGCCTGGATCAGATGAAGAAGAAGCCGGCGCAATCGGTGACCGAAGAAGCCACAGCAGCTCCTGCGAAGAAAACTGCGAGCGGAAACGGAAAGCGTTCGCGAAAAACGGCGAGTGAAAACGCATGACCGCCAAAGAGAATTGCGAGAACACGAAGCTCGTCGGCTACGATCCAACTGGTGAGTCCGCAGTGCTGTGCAACGATCCGGGCGAATATTGCTCGGAGTGCGAGATGGTGCTTTGTCCGAGCTGCCATGTGGAAGTGGCAAGCCACGCGATCGCGATGAAGAAACCGCCTGCGCGGGTTGAGTCGGCAGGGAATAGCGACGTTCGGAAGTCTCGTTAGCAACAAAGGCACAGAAACTGCAGATGCCTCGCTACGCTCGTCATGACAATCAACTGTCCCACTCAAGCCAAAAGAAGGCTTGAATGGGTCACCCGCCCGCGAAGTCCAATCACGTCCAGAGTTCATCAAATCTTATTGAAGTTTTAACCCATCAGTAACCAGAGCCCACTAGCGTCAATCCAGAGTTCGATCCGTCACCGAGGATGGGGGCGGACCCGAAATGCACTTTCCCTTAAAAGGTGAATAACATGAAGCGACAGATTGCGATTCTGGTCGTGTTGGCTGCTGCTTTGACGTGCGCAGCGTTTGCTGGAGAAGACCACGACGCAAAAGACAAAGATTTCCCGCGGCTAGACCACGTATTCCTCATCATGATGGAAAATCATGGGTACAGCCAGATCATCAACAATCCGAACGCGCCTTTTACCAATCAATGGGCGAAATCCGCGAATCTCGCGACCAACTATTTCGCAGTGGCGCACCCGAGCTTGACCAATTACCTGGAGGTTGTGGGCGGATCGAATTTTGGTGTGCTCAACGATCATGCTCCAGATTGGGGCAATACCAGCTGCTCGCCGAATATCGTTGCGGACACGGTCTCACTGGATACTTCGTCATTCCCGAATATCTGCCCGATCTGGGGTACGGGAACGGACGCGGCAACCCCGGTTCTCGATCCTTCAAATGAAGGAACGGCGCAGGCGCCAGTTGTCGAAATTGATGGAGTGAAGTCGATCCCGGCCAGCAATAACATCGCAGGAAAGACAATTGCCGATCAACTCGCAGAGAAAGGCCGCTCCTGGAAGAGTTACCAGGAGAGCATTCCTCTGGGCAGTCTTTACGGGGTGAATTATTCCGATGGATTCTTTACCAATCTGACTGACTTCACCAAGGTCAATCCGCAACTGACTCCGGCGCTTACCAACAGCAACATCGTGAACCTGTATGCGGTGAAGCACAACCCGTTCGCTTACTTCCGGAACGTGCAGGAAGGACAGGATTCGCACAACAGCTTGAAGAACACTGTTGGATTCGAAGCTCTGTACACGGATCTGGGTTCAGGGCATGTGCCGTCGTTCTCGTTCATCGTGCCAAACCAGTGTGACGACCAGCATGGACAAGGCAGTTCCAATGCCGGACAGCCTTATGCCGGACTGTTCTGCAACTATGATCCTAGCGACGATGGTTCGCAGGCGGGTCTCAATCCGGCGCTGATTTACCAGGGCGATGTAACGCTGCAACGACTGGTCACGGCGATCAAGAAATCTCCGGCATGGCGCGATGGCAATAATGCGATCGTGGTGGTCTGGGATGAAAACGACTACAGTGCCATTCCGAACACGAATCAGGTGGTGCTGATCGTCGATACCAACCGTGGACCTCACGGAGTGCAGAGCAGCCAGTTCTACACGCACTTCTCATTGCTCAAGTCCATCGAAGCAGGCTTCGGTCTGCCATGCTTGAATCACGCTTGCGACAGCGGGTCAAAGGTGATGAGCGATCTTTTCGGCTGGAGCTGGTAGCTACAAAGCCAGTAGATACGGAATCGGGCAGCCTCAACCAGGGCTGCCCGTTTCTTTTGCCGACCTTCTGGCGCCTCACTGCAGTTCGTCGAGGATTCCATTTAATGGGATACGAATCCAATCTGGACGGTGCTCCAGTTCGTAATCAACTTCGATGAGCGCTTTCTCCAGAGTGTAGGCTTGCAGGAGGGCGGCGATTTCCTGAGGAGTGGCGGGAATAAAGCTCGCACTGCCTGCGGCCCTGAGATATCCACGCAAGAAGAGAGCGCTGACCCACTGATACCAGGCCTTTGCCCATCGTTCCAGTTGTGGATGTCCCTCTCTCCCGGAGACGATTCCGGGTACATGGTTGAACAGCACTGCGTGAGAGACATAGTGGAAAGAGCGAATCATGCAGGCCACATCGCGAAAGGCGGAGCGCTTAATGCGGCGCTCGCTCATCGGCTTGCTGGTATCACCCTCGAAATTCTGAACAAGGAAATCTCTGCCGGTATAGAGCACGTTGCCGAGGTGGTAATCGCCATGATGGCGAATACGAGTGCAGGCAATACGCGTGTCGCGAAGGACCAGCATGCGGGCGCGGAGAACGGATTCCCGCTCGAGCACTGCACGCGCTTCCGGTTGAGCGATTGCAGGAAGAGCGCCCACATCTGCGCGTAAGGCGTCAAGAGCGCGACTCATCTGCGCGATCATTCCGTGAAAGATGCCGAGCCGGTAGAACTCGGTGAATGGTTCTGGCGCGAAGTCGGAAATGTCGGGGCGGCTGCTGAGTGCGAGATGCAATTCCGCGGTGCGCTGGCCCAGCAACTCGGGGCTCTCGCCATGTCCTCCGAGCAGCTCGGCCATTATCGGAGGGATTGGAGTGTTCAACAAGCTCAGCGGTGTGCCCGTGACCAGGTCTTTCAGGCGCGGATCATTCTCGCCAATCGCAAGTGCTCGTTCGAAGTACAGGCCCAGGTGGTCGAGAGTGTAGCTCCAGGCATTGGCAGCATTGGGAACATAGTTGTTCAGTATCGCCAAAGTTGTGACTTCGGGAGTTTCGTCGATGACACGGCGATATTCGATGGCTCCCAACGCTAGCAGAGCATTCTGAAAATTGGTGTTATTGACGAGAAACTCGCCAATCTCGCGATCGGGATTGATCCCCGGTTCCACCTTGCGATAGAGCTTCAGGGTGAAGTCTTCGCCTAGTTTGATAAATGTATCGCGCCCGATGGTAGTCGCCTGCGGTTCGAGAGGCGAACGGATGGCGCTCCAAGCCTTGCGGAACGCGCGTGTGTGACTGCCGAGCAGTTCTCCGTGCTCACCCTTGATGCGCCGGCGCCGAACGACGGCTTTCAGCAGGGCATCGCTGAAATCTCGGTCGAAGATGGCACCATAAAGAATTGCGGGCGTTTCAGGAAGTCCTTCGATCCGGCAAAGAACATTCTGGGGACGGTCATGGAGTACGGCCTCGGCATTTTCGCCAGTCTCCAGCGACAAAGGTGCGACATAGCTTTCTGGATCGCCGTCGCTGAAATCGACATGGATCAGGAGAATGTTCGCGGTGGTGTTGGGTAGCGGAATTACCTCGTCAGTGGTGACCTGCCTGATAGTGCGGCTCTTCGGGAACCAGGTGCGGGTGCGCAAAACGCGAGCAAAAATGCGCGAGAGTGCGCGGCGCGTACTCTGGGAGAAGAAATTGCTCGCTTCCACAGTGATAACAGGCAAACGGTCGGTGCCAGGTACCGCCAGCGTTTCCTCGCTCGGCTCCTCAGGCTGCAGGTGGAACCATTGGAATGCGTGCGGTCCCAGTGAAAGTGTGTAAGGCTCGTCGCCGATGGCAGGGAAGCGGGTGCGTCCGAAGATCTCTGTGGGGATAGAGCCGGCGTGCTTGGCTAAATCGAGCTCTGCAAATTGGGTAAATCGAGAAAGATTGGCGACTACGAGTATCTTCTCGTCGTCAAACTGTCGCACGAAGGCCAGCACTTTGCGATTGTTGGGGAAGAGGAGTTCGAAAGTGCCGCGACCAAAAGACGGGTGCTGCTTGCGTTGCGCGATCATTCGCTTCATGTACCAGAGGAGCGAGTGTGAGTTGTTCTGTTGCGTCTCGACGTTGATCGCTTCGTAGTGATATTCCGGATCGATATTGACGGGCAGATAAAGCTTCTGGGGATTCGCACGCGAAAAGCCGGCATTGCGATCGGGACTCCACTGCATCGGAGTACGTACGCCGTTGCGATCGCCTAAATAGATGTTGTCGCCCATGCCAATTTCGTCGCCGTAATAAACGACCGGGGTTCCGGGAAGCGAGAGCAGGAGGGCGTTCATGAGTTCGATGCGGCGGCGATCGTTTTCCAGCAACGGAGCGAGGCGCCGGCGGATTCCGAGATTGATACGCATCTCGCGATCGTGCGCGTAAGAACGGTACATATAGTCACGCTCTTCGTCGGTAACCATCTCCAGGGTTAGCTCATCGTGGTTCCGCAAAAACATGGCCCACTGGCAGTTCTCCGGGATCGGTGGGGTCAAGCGCAGGATTTCCGTGATAGGAGCGCGGTCCTCCATGCGCAGAGCCATGAAAAGGCGCGGCATGATCGGAAAGTGAAACGCCATGTGGCATTCGTCGCCCTCGCCGAAATAGGCGACGGCATCATCGGGCCACTGGTTCGCTTCAGCGAGCAACATTCGATCACGATATTTTTCGTCAACGTGCTTGCGAAGGTCACGGAGCGCGGCGTGAGTTTCCGGCAGGTTTTCGGAGGTGGTTCCTTCGCGTTCGAACAAATAGGGGACCGCGTCCAGGCGCAGGCCGTCCACACCCATGTCGAACCAGAAATCGACAGCCGAGAACATAGCTTTGCGGACTTCAGGATTGGCCCAGTTCAAATCGGGCTGATGCGAATAAAAGCGATGCCAATAGTACGCCTTGGCAATCGGATCCCAGCTCCAGTTCGAGGTTTCGAAGTCCTTAAAGATGATGCGCGCGTCGCAGTATTTGTCAGGCGTGTCGCTCCAAACATAAAAATTGCGCCACGGGCTGCCCGGTGGTGCATGTCGCGAACGCTGAAACCAAACGTGCTGGTCAGACGTGTGGTTCAGCACAAGTTCCGTGATCACACGAATTCCGCGCGCGTGTGCTTCCCGAAGAAATTTCTGGAAATCCTTCAGCGTGCCATAAGAAGGATGGACGTTGGTGTAATCGGAGATATCGTAGCCATCGTCTTTAAGAGGAGACGGGCAGAATGGCAGGAGCCATATGGCGGTCACGCCCAGATCTTCCAGGTAGGGAAGTTTCTGGGTAAGGCCTCCGAAGTCGCCGATTCCGTCGGTCACGCTGTCGAAAAAAGCGCGCACGTGGACTTCGTAGATGATGGCGTCTTTGTACCAGGTGGAGCTTGCAGGCAATGTCATGAAAGCGTTCGAGGACTCAAGAACAGGATGAACTCGTCACTATACTGATGCAAATTCTAAGCTGGTCGTAGCAGGTTTTGGAGCGCCTGGCGCGCGGATGTGGGAAGGCCAAGGCATTGGGCGAAACTGGAAAGTAACCCTTTTCTGTGCAACGAAAGTTCCGCCAAAACGTCGAATAGGTCTAGAGTTCACAGTACCGGGAGGAGGCAAGACGTGGGCAGGCGGTTGTTGATCGTTGACGACGACGCCCGAGTAACGGAGCTTTTATCTCGCTACCTTGCTTCGGTGGGATACCTTACGTCTTGTTCGCTGGACGCCGCGACCGCAATTCAACTCATCGACGAACATGAGTTCGATCTGCTGGTGGTGGATTCTCTGCCGAATTTCGCCAGCCGGGAAGTAATCATCAGATTTCGCCAGAAATACAGCAAGGCGCCGGTAATCCTGTTCACCGGGAACGTAAGTTCCGAGGCACTGCGGGTCGCCTTGGATGCGGGAGCGAATCTTCTGCTGGAAAAGCCGCTCGGAATGCCGGAATTCAGCAAAGAGGTGGAGCGGTTGCTGGCGAATACTACAGCGAGGGCGTCACAGGCCTGAATCAGGCGACCTTGTCTTTGAAGCATCTCGAAACTCTGATCGATTGCTAAATGCGAAAAGCTAAGTGTCTACCCTACTTACAGATATCCCTTCGACAAGATCTTTGAAAGAGTGAAAACGAAAGAATGGTCGGGGAGAGAGGATTTGAACCTCCGACCCCCTGGTCCCGAACCAGGTGCTCTACCAGGCTGAGCCACTCCCCGACTGTGCGGACGCGCCTAAACGCTCGCGCAGGAACATCTTTTCCGCAGTTCGATTATAGCAAACGTGATCGATCAACTCTCTCCACTTCAAAAGGCACCGCTCGGACCAGCGACCTCACGCCTAGCTCGACGCGCGCCGGCAAGAAATGATTGAGCACACTATTGCGCCGACAGCTCAAGAGTGGCCTGCGACATGAATGACCGCACATTTATTTCTTCGGCCTGCACACGTCGCGAACGTTCTCAAATATGACCCATGCTCATATGTCACGCGCGCAGCATGTTCCTGCATCTCCAACGCGTTCACCGTCGCCGTGTCTGTACCGCGGCTTTTCGGCCGCTACAACGACGACCCGCAAGACAGTCTTCTTCCTGACCGCGAGAGACAAACCACGCGCACATGCGTAAACCCACCTTGTGATTTTGGGACGGCCTTCAACCCTTTCGAACGCCCTTGCAGCTTTTCTGCTGCTCCCACTTCGGGATTTCCAAAAAATGCGACTCGCAGTAAATAAATCGAGTTGAGAAATCCAACCGTGCAATAATTTTTCCCGCCAGAGTAGGTGGATCGAAAGTGAGTAAAAATAGCACTGTCCTTTCGCTCATTGCAGCTCTCTTGATAGCAGCTTCGCTTTCTGCTTTCGGACAAACACCGAACCCCATCCCGTTCGCGAATCCAATGCTTAACCCTGCCAGCACGACGCCCGGCGGACCTGCATTCACCCTTAAGGTATCTGGAGCCGGATTCGTGTCCAACTCTGTAGTGCAATGGAACGGAAGCGATCGTCCAACTACTTTTATAAGCGGATCTCTTTTGACGGCGGCCATACCGGCTTCTGACATCAGCGCGGCCACTACTGCTGCTATTACAATCGCAAATCCAGTTCCCGGCGGAGGAGTATCGAACCCGGCGTATTTTCACGTTGCACAGCCCGTCGCAAATGTTTCTTTCACGGCCCAACCGGCCACTTCGTTCCCGGTGCCGGATCCATCCTTATTAGGGATCGTAGACACAGCAGCTGTCGGCGATTTCAACGGGGACGGAGTCCTGGACCTCGTGACAGAACAATCGGTCGTCTCTGCCGCATACGACCGGGAAATCGACATTAGTCTTGGGAATGGGGATGGAACTTTCAAAGCTCCAAAGCAAATTGCAGGACTTCAATACAACAGCGTCCGCATCGCCACCGGAGACTTCAACAACGACGGCAAGTTGGATCTTGTCGTGGCGAACTACTTTCCCATGGAGGATCAAAGTTCCGTAACTCTTTACCTGGGTAACGGTGATGGAACTTTTTCTGCAACTCCTCTCTCCGGCATCGGCAGAACTTCAACGAACTCTGTGTCAGATGTCGCAGTAGGAGATTTCAATCGCGACGGCAAACTTGATCTTGCCTGGTCCAACGACTCCGGCTTCTCGATTTCGTTAGGAAATGGTGACGGAACCTTCCAAACCGAGACGAGCTATGCCGGACTAGCTGGCTACGCTAGTGAATTGCGGACAACCGATTTCAATGCGGACGGTAACTTAGACATTGTTCTGACCTATGCGGGCGGAAACACAATTGCAACCTTTCAGGGAAACGGCGACGGGACCTTTCAGCCAGCACAGTCGGTTATCGTGAGTAATCCCGTATACCAGACGACGATTGCAGATTTAAACGGTGATGGCACGCCCGACCTTTTAGTCTCCACCGAAAATTCGACGATCCAGTTCTTCGCGTTGCTCGGAAAGGGAGATGGCACGTTCCAGGCACCTACGTCGATCTATGCCCCGGGCACGTGCAATACGTCGAGTTCTCAATGCGTCGGTCCCACTTTCGCGGTCGACGATTTCAGCGGGAATGGCTTCGCCGACGTTCTGACAACCTCGATAATCACAACAACCGGCTTCCAACCCCCCGCGCTCATCATCGGAAAAGGCGATGGCACGTTCGATTCGGCTCTCTATCCTACTTTTGCGTTCGGCACATACTCCGGCATCCCCTCTCCAAATCCTTATCTAATAATTCAGGGTGATTTCAACGACGATGGGCATCCTGATTTTCTTGGTTGGATTCAGGATTCCTCGGGCACCAAGAACCCGGTCGTTTTCTTGCAGGGTGCGATGCCGATTGCGTCGCTTTCGCCATTGAGTCTTAGCTTTGCAGCTCAGACTTTGAACACAACCAGTTCAGCGGAAGTGATCACGTTGACGAATGCCGGAAGTGCCACGCTCTCCGTTTCCTCGATCTCGGCTTCAACCAGCTTCGCTCAGACGAATGATTGCCCTGCGACTCTTGCCGTAAATGCCAGTTGTACCATCAATGTGACGTTCACTCCGGCGGCGCCTGGAAACACAAGCGGAACTCTCACTATCACCGACAATGCACCCGGCAGTCCGCAAACCGCGCCACTCAGCGGCAGTACTCCTGCAACGCCGATAGCCAGCTTTTCTCTATCCAGTTTGAGCTTCGGAAGTCAATTCGTAGGCACGTCCAGTCTTCCGCAGAACATCACCGTCACGAATACCGGCAACGCTCCCCTCACCATTGCAAACGTGACCAGCACCACTGCAGACTTCGCCGCAACCAACGGGTGCTCGGGCAGCCTGTCTCCTTCAGACTCGTGCAGCATCGGCGTGTTCTTCGGCCCGAAGGCGTCTGGAAACAAGACCGGACAATTGGTTATTACCTCCAATGGCTATGGTAGCCCACAGAACATCGCGCTTTCGGGTTCGGGGGAAGACTTCACTATCACTGCGGCATCAGGGAACGCCACAATAAGTGCAGGGCAGTCGGCAACATACGCCCTAAGCATTGCACCACTTGGCGGCTTTAACCAGACAGTCTCTTTCAGTTGCTCAGGTGCCCCGGCTCAGTCGACTTGCAGCATTTCCCCGACTTCGATGCAGTTGGACGGCACGTCATCCTCAACCGTGACCGTGAGTGTTAAAACCACAGCTGCTGTCGTTGGAAACCAGACGACTGCAAACCTGCCGTCGGGTGCGGGATTTGGCTATATGGCTTGGTTGTACGCCATGATCATGTTCATCCTCTTCGCAGCGTTCGTGCGAATCAGGAAGCGCACCACAGCTCTAGCGATCAGTTCGATCTCGATTGTTTGCGTTGCTTTGACCATACTTGGATGCGGAGGAGGAACGAACAACAATGGCAGCAACAATTCTCTAGGCACATCAGCTGGCACATACGCATTAACGATTACTGCGACATCGCCTGTGGGAGGAAGCACTTTGAAACACACAGCCACCCTTAGCCTTGTTGTGCACTGAGAACGATAAGACTTTGAAAGTTCACGATCGGCGTCAAGAAATGAACCCTTAGATCATCAGTTTTGTTAGAAACCAGACCAGTTGTTGAAGAGCCAGACCGTTGGACGGATCATTTTCGGAAACGAAAGCTTTCGCTGCAGATAGAAAAAAAAGAGTACAGCGAGGAACTGACGTTCCTCCGTCGTCCATTCCACTCACTTATTCACTGGCACTTGGAAATCGTATTGCTCGAACAGCGCCACAATTTCCGGGCGTTTCAGAAACTCGAGGAAAGACTTGGCAGTATCTTTATGTTGCGAAGCTTTGATGATTACCGCTCCCTGCCTGATGGCAGGGTAGGAGGTTGTTGGAATCACAAAGAATCTTCCTGCATCCTTTGCTTTCGGCGCCATCGCTAACGATAGCGCCACAATACCGACATCGGCATTGCCTGTGTGCACCAACTCGAAAGTCTGAGAAATATTCTCCCCCAGCACCAGCTTATCTTTCACGCGTTCATATAAATCATCGTGTTGAAGCGCTGCCATCGCTGCCTTGCCATAGGGCGCGTGTACCGGATTCGCAATCGCGATCTTTCGCACTTGCGGATCGAGCAGAACCGGCATCCCCCGGCCTATGTCGACACCAGATCCGTTCGGCACCCACAAAACAATCTTTCCCACCGCGTACTCATATAACGATCCCGGTTCCGTCACACCGGCTGCTTCCAGTCGTTTGGGAAAATCGATGTCCGCGGAAAAGAAAACGTCGAACGGCGCGCCATTCTGAATCTGCGCAAAGAAATTTCCCGAAGAACCAAACGAGAGCTTTACCCGGTTTCCGGATTCACGCTCGAATCGTTCGGCGATCACCGGTAGCACTTGGTTCAGATCCGCGGCAGCTGCAACCAGTATCTCCTCCGCCCAGCCACAGTTCGCCAGCAGTAGCACAACCAGTAGCACAGCGATCGCTTTCATTCAATTCCTCGGATCGACACTAACCGACGGTCGCTCTCTTCTTCAATCGAAACTCGCGTTTTGAGCAGTCTCGCTCAGACCACCATTGTTCAAAAGTCACAACCAGCAGGCTTTCCATCACGGCGACCGCCAAAAGCCGGCACTGCATTGATTGAGAAGAACTCACCTTACCAGTGGAGCAGGCCCTTCTAGACAGGCACAATGGGTGGGTTCTGAACGCTTGGAGTTGATGACCAGAAAGCGTTTTTGCCGGAACCACTCTGCTTCCAACTACCGGTCGACTGGTAACAGGTCCATTTCGCCGTCATCAAATTTCGGTAATCTGTCGAGTTCGTAGTTGTTCCAGCGCGGATCGCAGCACTCGACGAGCTAGCCTAGCGAGTCCCTCTTCGCCCTGTCTTTCTTCCCGACACCAGGTGAGCACTGCGTCAAAGGATGGTGCACGTCCCGGGGAGGTGCTCTCTCGGAGTCCCCGACCTAAGTAGTGGAGCGCTTCTGAGAGCTGCTGAGATGGCTCTGACATGGCAAGCGCAGAGCGCCATCGAGCGCCTGGCTGTCCATCTCCTAGCAACCTCTCTACCCGCTCGGGAGTGTAGGCCAGGGCCTCCGTCAGCGCCTGTGCCCAGCCCGTGAGAACGGTCAAATCATCGACGTCCAGCAGACACGGAATTGGCTTTGTGAATTGGAAATTCGGTGAGCTCGAACTAACGGCTCGGACCTGGTGGACGGCCACGTCAAAATATTCGGTGGCGTTGTCAACGGGCACTCGCCCGTCGGCGGCATGCCGGGTCGCACGATCGCCGCAAACGGTGAGGAGGACTCCGTGGGCGCCAGCCTCGAGTGGAATCTCGCGGATCCCGCGAACCGGGTCCTTCCACAGCGCGATCACCGGAGACGAATTCCGCCCCTGAGGTCGACTGCGCTCCACCATCCCGAAAGAAGTCAGCGTCAGGACGGCGGAGCCAGGGTCATCGGCTAACACGCTGGCGTATCGTGCCGCCCAGCGCGAACTGAGTTGCGGACCATCGAGTAAGGGCGTGATGACGACTGTAGGCCCGACGCATCGGATAATATCCGCCACCTCGTCTATCTGGGCCAAGTCCTCGCAAACGAGAGAAACCATGGTGAGCTCATCGCCTAGTTCGATAAATCGGACGGCGCGGCGTGGAACCTCCATCGCCTCCCACCAGCGGACGTGGGGATGAAGGGCGCCGCCCAGGTGGTATTGATAAATCTGGGCTTCATCGAGCGACCATCGATGGTGTTTATTCTGACGGATGCGAAACCATTGTTCGCTGACTGAGCTGGGCGATCCAGCTTTTTCAAGTCTCGGGCTAAAGCTGGAGTGCACCCAGTTGCAAGGTAACCTCCCCCCTTCGGAGCGCTGGCGGACCCCGGTGATGAGTGTACTAACGCCGTGGTGCTCCAAGAGCGTTTCGAGATCGTTCAGATCGCGCTCGTCGACAGCGCTCTCCGGTAGAATCACGACATCAACCCTGTCCACCTCGTCATTAGCAGACACAATTACACGGCTCACCAGATCTAGATCGAGGCGTTCCGAAGGAGCGAACTCGAAAAGGCCGAACGGCTCTTTGGCGAGCCGCTGTACTGAGCCCTGCACCGGATGAAAGTCGGACTCTCGCACACGCAGGGGCCACGGCAGCAGCAGCAAGTTCGCGTGTCTGGCTCGCGGCTCCGTCCCAATACGACGGACAGGCACGTTGTACCAGCAAGCTTCTACACCTGCGCTATGTACGCAGGCGTAGCGTGAGAATGAGCGCAATGACGTTCCGTTGGGCGGCGTTCGAACCTTGGGCAGCACCCGCAGGAAGTGTGTCGGGATACGAGCGAGCGATCCGGTCCTTGCCAGCAACTCGCGGCCATGAGCGCGATACAAGCATGCTCTTCCGTCAGACTTGTCGAGCGCGACACCAAGTCCAGCACACGCTTCATCGGCAATTGCATGAAGGGTCAACAGCGCTTCACACATTCGCCAGTCGCGCCCTTCCGCCAAATCGTCAAACGGCATCCCGGCGCCCTCGCAGAAAGCGCTCCACTCCTCGGCTAGAAGGTCAGGGAACGCGCATTGCCGGTCCTCAATCCAGACGCTCCATTGCCGGCTTGTTTCCTGGACCGCGTCGGACCAGTTCGAAAAGCGGCGCGGTGGCCACTCCATATTGACGGTCGGCGACAATATGAAGCGATACACCTCTGAACGCCCGAGGATCATGTCTGTGAGGGCGAATAGATCGGGGGGCCACTCGAGGAATTCATCTGTGATCGGGCTTCCAGCCAAGGCCTGCCAGATAGAGGCTGGCGTTGGCTCCTCAGTCTGTGTATTCATAGCTCTTTGCTCAGAGTTTTAGGCATCATGAACTCTGCAATATGGCTACAGTGGAATCGGTCACGCGGACGAGGCTAAATAGGCGTCGATAGCTGACCGAGGCTTATCTCAAAAACGATGCCTATCCCGGAGGATCTCTGCTGCGCGCTCGCCGATGATGACGCAAGCAGCCATAGTATTTCCGGTTGTTATACGCGGCAGGATCGAGCCATCTGCCACACGAAGATTATTGACTCCATACACATTGAGTTTGCCGTCGACGACGGACATCTCGTCTCGCCCCATTTTGGCCGTACAGGTCTCGTGCCAGTAGCTCGTGGCTGCATCTCGAACAAAGTGTTCTAGTTCGGCGCCCTTCAGATTTCCTGGCATAACTTCCCGTTTTACAAATGAACGTAGCGGAGCAGAGTTGCCAATCTCACGGCAGAGCTCCACGCCGGCAATAGCGGCCTTCATGTCCTCTGGGGATGCCAGAGTATTTGCTTCGATTCGGATGGGATCTTGCGGGTCACGACCGGTCAGATGCAGTTGGCCTCTGCTCTTCGGGTGTGCGACAGCTCCAAACAACGTCCATCCTGCTGTCGGCAAACCAAATCGCTTTGCATTCTCTTCGGTCGACTTCGGAACTTCAGCCTCACATGCAAACAGGTCCGGTGAATCTAGTTGCGACTCGCTCTTCCAGAAGAAGATCGCCTCAGACATCGTGTTGCGCGGAGGCAGCGCGTCGCGATACTCCCAGACACAATCGAAAGCAAGGTGGTCCTGGAAATTCTGACCCACCCCCGGCAGGTGCTGTACGACGGGAATGCCCAACTGCTGCAATTCGGACTGGTCGCCGATGCCGGACTGCATCATCACTTTCGGCGTATTAATAGCGCCGAGCGAAAGCACTACTTCTAGTCCCGCGCGAATTGAATGCGTTTTCCCTCCGTTAGAAATCTCCACTCCCGTGGCTTGCTTTCCCTCAAAGGTAATCCGAGTGACCAATGCTTGCGACAGAACTGTCAGATTGGGTCGATCCATGTAGGGAAAAATGTATGACCGAAATACGGATTGTCGTTTCCCATTTCTCGCTCGAACATCCGTGATAGAAGCACCCCCATCAACCTCCATCATGCGACCATTGGGATTCTCGAATGTTGGGATTCCGACCGAACGTGCTCCTTCAACCGTGGCAGGAGCAAGCGGATTAGGATCGGGCGCTGGTTCAACGAAGACAGGTCCTCCCGTTCCGCGGTACTTCGGGTCAGGCGAGCCATGCCAGTCCTCGATTCGGCGGTAGATGTTCAGCACCGACTCGTAGTTCCATGCCGGGTCGTCCGCCTCCGCGGCACAGAGATCCCAGTCATTTTTGTGTCCGCGAGCCCACACCATTACGTTAATGCTGGAGCCTCCACCGAGGACCTTGCCCATGGAAAAAGGAATCGAGCGGCCATTCACGCGCGGGTTAGGTTGACTATGGAAGCTCCAATCTCGTTCGCTCCCGATGTTGAATGGCCATTGATTGGCTTCTGTCACCGCCGGCAAATCATCGCTGCCTCCTGCTTCAAGCAGCAGAACGCTGACATCAGGATTTTCAGCGATGCGGCGCGCGATGACGGAACCGGATGAACCGGAGCCGCAAACAATGAAGTCGTACTGCGATTTCAATTCAGAGGTTAGTCTCGCCTGATTCCTTTGCACTCGTTCCAGAAAATCTGCTGACATAACGTCTTCTCCGAATCGACATCGGAATTAGATGTGATGCTGAGTGGCAGGCCTCAAGTAATTATCCGGAGAGAATAGCGAGGACGAAGCGCGTGCTTTGCGCAAAACCCACTTGCCTTCCGGGGAATCACGGTTGAGTATCCGCCGCGAGTCCCACGCTCGGCACTGCACTCGGCGCATGCGGACTTTAACTCTGACCGTAAACCGGGATCGCCGCGCCGTGAATCACCCGTGCATCGTCGCTGCACAGGAACAAAATGACCCGCGCGATCTCTTCCGGCTTCGGCCACTTGCCAAAATCGGCTTTGGGCATCGCCCGTCGGTTCGGTTCCGTGTCGATGATGCTTGGGAGGATCGTATTCACACGGACTCCTGTGCCGCGCACGTCTTCTGCGAGAGAGTCCATCATTGCCAGGGCAGCTGCTTTGGAGGCCGCGTAAGCGGAGGCGCCCGCGGCATGATCGAAGGCAGCGCGCGCAGAAACGTTCACGATGGCGCCCTCTTTTCGTTTGAGCATCGCCGGAATTACAACCCGTGCCAGGGTGTAGCCAGAGCGCAAGTTCAACGAGAGCATCTTCTCAAACGTTTGCGGATCGAGTTCCCAAAGCTTGATTCCGCCTGCATAGCCACCCACGGCATTTACCAGCGCATCGATTTGGCCGCCACTGGCAAGTGTGCCATCGACAAAGCGCCGGACGGCGGCTTCATCGGTCACATCGATAGCCTCTCCCAAGAGCGAAGACACATTCGATCCGGCAGACCTCTTCAATGCGTCGAATTCCGCTGGATCGCGGTAAGTAACCGCAACGCGCGCGCCTTCCTGCAGAAATGCCAGGCTGACGGCTCGTCCCAGACCACCGGTTCCGCCAGTCACGATGATTAACTTGCCTGAAAATCTCACCACATCTCCTTCGGATCTAGACGAGACTCAACCATCCAAAGTACAGCACATCTTTATTCAATCCTCCAGAGCTTCAGTCGGCGGCAGGATCGAGATGGTTGGGCTCAGCCTTCTTGGCGGATCTGGTCGAATCAGAGTCCAAGATCGAACGCAATCGGCGGCCAAGCTCGGGAAACTCGAAAGGCTTATTTAAGATCGCCGCAGGATCTCCGGCCACGTCCTGATCCGTATACCCTGACATGAAGATCGCCTTTACTTCGGGGCGGTGCGAGCGAATCGCTCTGACTGCGGAGTCTCCACGCATTCCGGGCATTAGAAGGTCAGTGAGAATCAAGTGGATAGGGCCTGCGTATTCCATCGAACGCCGGATCGCTTCCGCTCCGTCGACGGCTTCGATTACACGGTATCCGAGCGCTTCCAGGTACGCTCGCGTCATGGCGCGTATTCCGGACTCGTCTTCAGCGAGCAGTATGGTTTCAGTACCGCCGCCCGGAGCTGAAGCAGATGTTTGGACTTCTTCCGCCGGAGCAGCTTTAGTTTTCGGCAAGAAGATGCGAAAAGTGGCTCCACGATTGGGTTCACTCTGCACGTCGATCCGTCCTCCAGCGCGTTCCGCAATTCCCAGCACGGTTGACAGCCCCAGGCCAGTTCCTCTTCCGAGCTGCTTGGTGGTGAAGAATGGCTCGAAGATCCGCGCCTTCACCTCGGGTGTCATACCGTGGCCCGTATCGCGCACTTCGAGGATCGCAAATTCCTTGACGGTCTCATTTCCCTGATCGTCGCGTGAAGACAACGTTCGGTTTGTGGTTGCAATCGAGAGCTGGCCGCCCTCAGGCATCGCGTCCTGTGCGTTGACGGCGAGGTTCATGATCATCATCTCGATTTGGGATACATCGGCGTAGATCGGTTGCGGATTGGGTGCCGCCGAAACTTCAAGCTGAATTTGATCGGAGAGCAGGCGGCGAAGCAGAGGCTCCAGATTCAACAAGATCAGATTCAGATCGGCGGTAGTCGCCGCGTCCGGCTGCTTACGGCTGAATGCGAGAAGCTGCTTGGTCAAGGAAGCGGCTCGCCTCGTTGTCGCCAGTATCTGTTCGCAGGTACCGTAGTCCTCCGCGAGCGAGGGATTTTCCATCAACTGCGTGACATAACCAGAGATCAGCATTAGCAGATTGTTGAAATCGTGAGCGACACCTCCGGCCAGCCTGCCAACCGCCTCCATCTTCTGAGATTGTCTAAGCTCCAGTTCCAGATTTCTCGCGCGAGTGACATCGCGAAAGCTCCAGACACGCCCCATGATCTTGTCGTTGATGCGTTGTGGTTGCGAGTAGCGCTCAAAGATGCGGCCGTCCTTGAAATACAAGACATCGAAACTGGTTGCGGCGGGATCCGTGTACAACGATCGTACTTTTTCCAGGAAATCACTAGGACTTTGAAGCTGATCGATCACTCGCTCCAGAACGGCTTCGTCCTCTTTGCCAATCGACGAATCGCAACCCAAATGCCACATCTCGATGAATTTCTTATTGCAGCTGGTGACCTTGCCCTCGTTCGACACAACCAGGATTCCATCCGCGGTTGAATCCAGTGTGGCATTCAGGAGCGACACGGTGTGTTGCAACCGATTCTCAGCCTGGAGTCGCGCCTGGTTCTCAATGCGGAGAGCGGCGTTGATCTTGGCAAGCTGGGTGGTCCGTTTGGCGGTTTCTGCGTCGACATCAGCATTCGAGCGGAGGATCGCGGCCTCGATTTCCTTGCGAAAGCGAAGGTCACGCGCGGTAAAGACTACCGCCCGAGTTTCTGGATCCTGTAAACGGCTGTTCGCGACGATCTCGAATGGGATCCAGTGCCCCGAGGAGTCTCGCAGCCGCAGCACCGAGGGAACACGCTCCCCTTCGTGCTGGACCGTTTCCTCGTACTCCAGAGCAGCACGGGATGCATCATCAGGATGAACAAATTCGAAAATGTTGTGCCCCACGAGTTCATCGTTGCGGTAACCCAGCACTCTTCCTACGTATGGATTCGCATACACGATGCTGCCTTCGGCGTTTAGCAGGGCAAGGATTTCCGGTGCGTTCTTGACAATGGAGCGATACCAATCATGATGTTCGCGCTCAATACGGCTGCTATTGTCGCTGCGATTGGATCGTTGCTTCCTAAAAGGAGCCATACGGCACCTGCCCGTTGGCTGCAATGCATCTCCGAAGAGCCAACCTTCGGGTGAGCTCCTGATCTGCCCACCTCACATAACTCCGCCGATACTTGGATGCGCATGCGCAAATTGTGAAGACACCAGAGTGCGTGGACGGGGCAATGTCATTCTCGGGCGCTTCGCATCAGGCGCGACAGCAGCATCTTTGAAGAGTGAAGAATGCGAACCTGTCAGATTTGACAGTTTCACGCCTGAGCGTGCCGACAATATCCGGCACAAGCCCGGATCTTCATCTCGAATCTGAGTGGTCTTGAGTCAGCGTGGTACTGGAGGGAAGATGACTTTCCAGTCACGCTTCATATCCACCACGATCCATCCCTTAGCGTTCGCTTCATCGAGGGCCTTGTCGAGTTTTCCAACCTTTGACTGGCGATCGTAAGCGTACTCACGGTCAGCGTTGGTGTGGTGTATGAGCATAAGGAGTGGCTTACCTGGGCTCGCGGCTGTCCATTCCAGCATGAATACGCTGAGCATAAAGCTCACCAACAGCTTCCACTACGACCTTTCTTTCTGGAACAACTTCGACAGCAGGCCACTCTTAAACTCGAAGAAAAATGAATTAGGCATCAGCAGCAGCCTTGGTTGGAGTTTTTGAAGCAGCTCAGTTCAGGGCTGGCGTTTGCTGCGGAACTGTCGATCGGGCGATTGGAATTCCAAAAATTGAGGCGTTCTGAAGTAATCTGCGGGCGCAACGCGTGGCGCGGTTAACATAGGAAGTGGCAGTGGGGAACCTCGAGAAACGCTGCTGGCCAGGGTTTCTGTTCATCTCTGGCCCTGAAATTCAGAACAAGAACCGTGTGTTTGTTGACTTCAGCGCAGAGTGGGCTACTATTTCCAAATTGCTGGGGCCAATCAGAATCCAGGGGCAAGATAGCGTATGGATTTTCTTCACGACTTGCATGGAGCTATTTGGACTCCGCTGTTCGCTGTCTCGGTGTCGGCAACAGCGCGAACCTTTTTGACCGGCTCCGCAACCGGCAGACCCTCGCATCTCTACGTAACCGGGGCGATTTTCTTCTTCGCGATCGAGACGGCACTCATCACGGTGCTGATCGCCGCGAGAAAGCGGGCTACACGAATCCGTACGTTGCTGGACCGGAGATTCGCGATCGAAGCTGCAATCTCCAGGTGCTCGGCAAGGCTCTCCGCCTGTCCAGCAGCGCGAGTCGACTTTGAAATCGAAGAAGGACTGCGCGCGATCGTCGAGTCTGAAGAGATCGATATGGCGTCGTGGTTTGTATTCGACTCCGGTTCCGCTGCGCAAGTCTATTCCGCTCACGTCGACATGGGCCTTCCATCTTCGTTTTATACCGGCCCTGAACTTCCGTGGGTGACACAGACGCTGCTGCACGATGAACCAGTCGTGCTCAGCAGCCTCGATCAACTTCCGTCAGAGGCTCAGAGCGAGAGAGATTATCTCGCAAACAAATCGATTAAAGCCGCCGCCTTTGTTCCCTGTGGCTCAGGGATGGGACTTCAGGGCGTATTGACGCTTGTCCGTCTATCGGATGAGGTCTCGTGGCCTAACGTGTTGGTCGAGCGTCTTTCGGTGCTCGGGAATATCTTTGCAGGCGCGCTGATGCGTAAACGAGCTCAGCAGGCCGAAGAAGAGAGCGAAAAGAGATTCCGCTACTTATTTGAAGAGGCGCCAATTGGAATCGCGATCGAAAACGTGGATGGAAAGATCCTCTTCGCCAATCCTGCTCTGTGTTCGATTCTTGGATATGAGATGAATGAGATCGTCGGTATGAATTGCTGCCAATTCTCCGAAGCTGACGCAGAAGGGAACGATTACCATCAATTTCAAGAGCTGCGCGCAGGTCTCGCCGATACGTATCGCCTGGAGAAGCGTTATACAAAAAAGGATGGGAGCGGTATCTGGGGGCGTGTGAACGTCACCATGCTGAGAAGCTCAGATGGGCGACAACCTATTGTAGTAGCCACTGTCGAGGATATCAGCGCGGCAAAAAGAACGACTGCCGAACTGAACGAATTGAATACCGAACTCCGGCAGCTGACTACCCGCCTGATTCAGAGCCAGGAGGTGGAACGGCAGAGGATCGCGCGTGAACTCCACGACGACATCAGCCAGCGTCTTGCGCTCCTCATGATGGATATCGATGCGTGGCAAGGCGAAATTCCATTTCAACGAGCTTCCGACCATTCCATGCTGCGACGGGTAATGGCGCAGCTCGATGAACTTTCCACTGACGTTCACAACCTCTCGCACCGATTGCATTCCAGCAAGCTACAGCACCTCGGGCTACAAGCCGCTATGCAGGAACTCTGCCAGCAATTTTCCTCGCGACACAACATTCCCATCGAATTGAATGCCCAGAGTGTCCCGCGAGATCTCCCTGAAATGGTGTCGCTCTGCTTCTATCGAATCGCGCAAGAAGCGCTAAAGAATGCAGTGAAACACAGCCGTTCATCGCGCATCGACGTCAGAATCGTCAGTGGAGAGCAAACGCTATGTATGCACGTCACGGATTTTGGGACAGGTTTCGATGTTGCTGCGCCCAGTTCGGGCCTCGGTCTTATGACCATGCAAGAGCGGCTTAGAATGGTCGGCGGGACGCTCCGCATCAACTCAGTTCCGGAGAGCGGCACTGAAGTGATCGCGGAGGTGCCGATCGAGCGTTTTTCGATGGTCGCAAAAGTGGCGTAACCGGCGCTCCTGATCTTTGGCCGTTCCATTCCACTGTCAATCTTGACAGTGGCAGGCCGTCCAACCGCGGACAACCATAGCGGCTGTGCTCGTGCGCATGCCCGAGCTTCCCTCATGCGCCACAAGAAGAGATCTCGCCAACGGGCGCAACGCCAACACTCATTCAGGTATGGATGGCTTGTCCTGTTGGCATCCGGAATCGTCGCCTGTGCGATCGCGTGGGGAGTCCTCAGCTCCCATCGAATTGCCGTGGCGCGCGCGAATCCCGCGCCTTCGCCAACGCTATTTGCGCCGACGGTTGCGAACTCCGCCCGGAGCCCTCAGGCTTCTCCCGCAGAAATGGTCTGGATTCCCGGAGGCGAATTCTCCATGGGCGCAAACGATCCGCCCGACATGGACGAAGTGGGAATGAAAGCTACAATCGACGCGCGCCCGATCCACCGTGTTTATGTCGACGGATTCTTCATGGACAAGACTGACGTCACCAATGCTGAATTCGCGAAGTTCGTGAGGGAGACAGGTTACATCACGGTCGCCGAACGTAAGCCGAACGCGGCGGACTTCCCGGGAGCGCCCCCGGAGAACCTGATCGCGGGATCAGTGGTGTTTTCACCGCCCGATCATGACGTATCGCTGAGCGACCATCTACAGTGGTGGAGTTACATCCCCGGAGCAAACTGGCGTCACCCCCTTGGTCCTGGCAGCGACATCAAGGGGAAAGACAACTACCCGGTTGTGCAGGTGGCTTACGAGGATGCCGAGGCATACGCGAAGTGGGCGGGTAAGCGCTTGCCGACGGAAGCGGAGTGGGAGTTCGCGGCTCGCGGTGGCTTGGCCGGCAAGCCTTTCGTGTGGGGAGATGAATTTCGTCCCAACGGGAAATGGATGGCAAATACGCATCAGGGGCACTTTCCGACCAAGGACACAGGCGCCGACGGCTTCATCGGGATCGCTCCCGTCGCGCATTATCCCGCCAACAATTATGGGCTTTACGACATGGCAGGGAATGTCTGGCAGTGGACGAGCGACTGGTACCGTCCCGACTACTACCAGCAGCTAGCAGCAGCAGGCGGAGTTGTGCGCAATCCCAAGGGACCCGACTCCTCGTACGATCCGGCCGAACCGACAGAGCGCAAGAAAGTTCATCGCGGAGGCTCGTTCCTCTGCACCGATCAATATTGTTCGCGCTACATCGTGGGAACGCGTGGCAAAGGCGAGGTCAGCACCGGCACGAATCACCTGGGCTTCCGTTGCGTCAAGAATCCGTAGCATTTCGGCGTACCAGCGACGGCGGATGTCACGGCGCGCTGATGATGTGTTCCTTGATGGCAAGTTTCACGAGGTCGGAATTCGTCTTTAGCCCAAACTCCTCCATGATCCGGTACTTGTGAAATGCCACCGTGCGCGTCGCCACGTTTAGAATTGCGGCGACTTCTTTCATGGTGCGTCCTTCCGCCAGTAACTGCAATATCTCCCGCTGACGAGGCGTAAGATGCCGTGAGCGGTCGGGGCGCGGATCACGCACAAATTCTTCCAAAAGCCGCTGGGCTACTCGCGGGGTTACGTACGAGTTGCCCTTCAGTATCTCGCGGATTGCTTTAATCAATTCCGTGCCAGCGGACTTTTTCAGCAGAAACCCAGATGCCCAATGCTTCATGGCATGCGCGGCCAATTCATAGTCTTCACTCATGGTGACGACCAGCAGCTTTATCTGGGGCAGCAGCTTTTTCAGTTCCTGACCGGCATCCGCTCCATTGAGCAAAGGCATTCCCAGGTCAATGATCGCGACATCAGGTTTCGATTCATAAGCCGTTCGCAGGAGTGCGCGTCCATCCGAGACTGTAGCGACAACCTCGAATTCAGGCTCCAGCAGCTTTTTAAATGCGTCGACAATTAAAGTATGATCGTCAGCCACTAGTATCCTAGCCCTCGCCATGGCTGACCTCCCCTAAACAAGATTGAGCCTATATCAGTGTAGACGCTGCCCGGGCCATTTTTTCAATGGCAAAACGTACTAACCTTGTCGAATCTGAAACTTACCGCTGCCCGCCCAGAACTACCCGGGAATCTTGTAGTCGCTCTTCCGCCACAACCCAACTGTCAGAACTGACAGTTTCGGGCAGGAGCACTCGAGTATAACTTTTCGCCCTAGAAGAGCATTGGAATTAGTTGGAACCGCCGGCCGAATCGGTGATGCAGACTTGTTGGCAGGTCGGCCGTCGTTCTCTGATCAATCAGAATACCGGGTCCGAGATGGCTCGTACAATGCGGCAATCGAAGGTGCTAAAGAATAGTTCCTGCGATAAGCGGTTCCTGAAGTGACAGTTCCTAAACGCTCAGTCAACAATCTGAGCCTATTGCCAGTAGCGTTGGGTCGCGAGAGGAATGAAGATTCGGTTATGGCACAGCTTTCGGCATCCCCGAAGTATTTACAAAAGAACGAGGCACGCCGTCGCATAGTGCTCGCGGATGACCATCCGGATATGCTGCGGCGAGTCTCGGGGCTGCTGTCGCCGCTGTTTGACATTGTTGCGGCCGTGAGCGATGGACGAACCGCGGTGGAGGAAGCGACCAGGCTGAATCCCGACCTTCTGTTGCTCGACATCGCCATGCCGAAGCTGGACGGAATGCATGCGGCGCTCGAGTTACGACAGGCCGGGTGTTGCACAAAAATCATTTTTCTCAGTATGCACCAGGAAGCGGATTACGTGGCGGCAGCGCTGGAGACGGGCGCCTGCGGTTATGTATTCAAGAGCAGGCTGCGAGCCGATTTGCTCGTAGCGATCGAACGCGTTTTAGCTGGCAGTGTGTTTATCTCAACCCATTCTGGCGGCCACATCATCTAGGGGGCTGGAATTTCCAGCAGCAGTTAACTTAGGAGGACGCATTCGTGTCGAGCGCGATTGTCTCTGTGGGCTTTACGTGTCCTTTGTGCGGTGCGCGTGTCCCCGTGCTTCGCTCCTGCGATCCTGCACCCAACACGGCAGATGTGATTCGTGCGGAATGCCGATGTGGGTTCATACGATTTATCACTGTGCTTGAAATTCAAACACTGGAGGTTTGGCGCGAGCAGGCCGCTTAACCATCTTTTTTGGCGATGGCCGACTTGTCGCGAGCGTTCTGCAACTGACTCACGCGCGGAATTCAGTGGAATTTTTGCCTCCCAAGGTAGCTCCCAATCATCAGTGGAATGTGGCGTCGAGCGCGTCTTCTCGACCTCATTGCGGACCCGAAAGAAAGCCATGACTTCCGCTCCGCTTGAGGTTGTGGGGATAACATGACCGCCCATGAAAGGGGGACGATTGGCACGGCTCCTGTCGGTAAATGTCGGGCGTCCTCGCGAGGTGAAATGGAACGGAAAAGCCGTCCGAACATCGGTTTGGAAACTTCCGGTCCAGGGACCGCGAATGGTCCGCAAGCTCAATATCGATGGCGATGAGCAAGCAGATCTGATCGGTCACGGTGGAGAGCACCGGGCGGTGTTCGTCTACCAGATGGATTCCTACCACTACTGGGAGCAACAACTTGGCCGCACCGATTTCACCTACGGGCAGTTCGGAGAAAATTTCACTGTCGAAGGTCTTCTCGACAATGAAGTCTGCATCGGAGACCGCTATCGCATCGGTGGCGCGATGTTTGAGGTGACGCAGCCACGCGTAACCTGCTACCGGGTTGGCATTCGCATGAACGAGCCTCGCATGCCGGCTCTTCTCGTGGCACATCACAGGCCGGGATTTTATTTCCGCGTCGTGCAAGAGGGGGAAGTCGGAGCCGGTGACGAAATTGTGAAGGTCGCCGATGGCCCCGAACACATTACCGTCGCGGACGTCGATGCGCTCCTCTACTTGTCCGGCCATCATTCTCGCGAAGAGCTTGAGCGTGCGCTTCGGATTCCGGCACTCAGTAAGGGTTGGCAGTCATCTTTCGAGACAATGCTTCAGCAAGAATCAAGCACAGGAGCCGCTGAAGGGAACCCCGGCCTCGCGGAACAGGAGCCACCGCCCGCATGGCCCGGATTCAAGCCGATGAAGGTCTCTCGCATTGAGCGCGAGAGCGAAACGATTTCCTCTTTCGTGCTTGTGCCCACTGACGGACAGCCACTGGTTGCTCCGCTGCCGGGGCAATTCATTGTCTTGCGCTTGCCTGTAAATCCGGCAGCCCCGCGACTGCTTCGCAGCTATTCCTTGTCTGATCTGCCGGGAGCCGATCACTTCAGGATCAGTGTGAAGCTGGAAGAAAATGGCGTTGGAAGCGCGTTCCTGCATAACCTTGTGCGTGTCGGGGATGTGTTGGATGTCAGCGCGCCGCGCGGCAGCTTTACCCTGCGCCCTGGTCACGGTCCCGTCGTCCTGCTCAGCGCCGGGGTTGGCGCCACACCGGTACTGGCCATGCTCCATGCTCTCGTGGCGGAGACCTCGCAGCGGCAAGTCTGGTGGATATACGGTGCGCGCAATCGCGAGGATCATCCTTTTGCAAAAGAATCGCGGGCTCTCCTACAACAACTAGCGCTTGGGCACAGCCAAATCCAGTACAGCCGGCCAGGTCCGGAGGACCACGAAGGTGTGGACTTCGATGCTCCTGGCCGCCTTAGCGTGGCTGTGCTCGACAAGCTTGGTGTGCCTCGCAATGGTGACTTCTACCTTTGTGGTCCGACTTCCTTCCTGCAGGGCATGCGGGACGGCCTGGGAAAGTGGGGAGTGTCCTCAGCGCAAGTGCATATGGAAATCTTTGGTGCGCTCGAATCCACAACGCCGGGTATGGCGGAGGTTCGCCACACTCCGCATTTGCCGGAAGGCCCACCGGGACCCGGCCCATCGGTCGCGTTTGCGCGCAGCGGAATCACGGTGGCATGGGATCCCAAGTTCGGGAGCTTGCTTGAACTGGCTGAAGCGTGCGACGTCTCGGTCCGATGGTCGTGCCGGACCGGTGTCTGCCATACCTGCGAAAGCGGCCTGATCAGCGGATCGGTCAGCTACCAGCCCGAACCGCTCGAGATGCCTGCTCCTGGCAACTTGCTGATCTGTTGCTCGCGGCCGCGCGAAGATGTCGTCATTGATTGTTGATGTCTGGCCAAATAAACTGCTCCCTCTCTACCTCTATCTCTAAAAAGAAAGCGAGATGAAGAAAAAGAAAGCGAGATGAAGATATGAATGTTGTTCTGGCAGCATTTCTGATCGGTGTGATTGCCGGCCTGCGGGCGATGATGGCTCCCACAGTAGTCAGTTGGGCTGCCGGACTCGGCACTCTGCATCTGGAGGGCACCCCGCTGCATTTCTGGAGTCACGCCATTACTCGTTATGTTCTGAGCGTGGCCGCCATCGGCGAACTCATCAACGATAAGCTGCCGAAAACTCCGAGCCGGAAAGTCCCGCCGCAATTCATCGTACGGGTGCTGACCGGTGCGCTGTCGGGAGCGGCTTTGGGGGCAGCGCGTCAATCTACCTTTGCTGGACTGGTCGCCGGCGCGATCGGTGCAGTCGCGGGTACATTGGGCGGATCCGAATTCAGAACTCGGCTGGGAAAGGCATTCGGCAAGGATCTTCCGGCCGCGCTGATCGAAGATGCGATCGCGATTGTCGGCGCAGTCTTGATCGTGACGAAACTGTGATCGCGTTCTGGCCTCAGTCGAGCCGAAGGCAGCCACGTACGCGGACGCCTATAGCCCACCGCACTCTTCACACTACTGTTAAGGCCTTCCCGGAATATTCCGGTATTTCGAGCTTTGGATAAATAGTCTCTCGATCCTCTCAAAATTGCAGTATAAAGCCCTGCTCCGGGAATTCAGGATTTCAAGGATTGCAATTCCATGAAACGCCACTTGGCGGTCGCCATTCTTGTCTTCACAGTTCTAACTGCGGTCGACGCCGTACACGCTCAGACAATCTCACGTCCGCAGGACCGCATTGGATCGATTGACGAACGGTCGCGCGTAGTCTTAAGCGGCAATCGCCACCCGCTGGCGAAGGCTGCGAATGATCGAGGAGCGGCACGTCCCGATTTGCCCATGAAACGAATGATTCTGGTGCTGAAGCGAGACGCCGCGACCGAGAAGGCGCTGCAGCAATTCATCGCCGAGCAGCATGACCGCCTATCTCCCAACTATAGTTCGTGGCTCACACCGGAACAGTTTGCCACCCGCTTCGGTTCGGCAGAATCTGATCGCCAGCAGATTGCGGCGTGGTT